>CAVXNZ010000007.1:0-1213096 GCA_963763185.1 uncultured Chloroflexia bacterium | reverse complement strand
AGTATCGAGAGATGTTCTCTCCGCGAAGGAGCGGTTTATGGTGCTGGCTCGTTTCACCGTGGAAATGAACCTATCGTCGTCGCCCGTTTTCAGTCCAAAGTCAACTGTCAGATTCTGCCCGAGCGGTTTTCCAGCGTTTCGTATCTGGTTAGCAATGCGATACGAGTCTTCAGTCCACGACGTATCAAATATCTGTTTGTATGCTGATCTGAACGCGCTCAATGGAATCTGTGTGACCGAAAGTGAGCCCACGTCCTCGTTTGAATAGGCAACAGACAACTTGACGAACTGGTCGCCATCTGATGGGGATGTTGTCTCCGAGGATCTTGAAAAGACGAAGATGGAAACCTTTACAGTTGCCTGTTCAAAAACGTCGTAGCGCAAGTCCACGAGTTCGCGTGGTTCGGTCATATCCAATATGTATTTTCGGAGTTCGTCGTAGCTGTCAAGCCTCTGCCAACCGTCCGAACAAATAAAACAGATGAAGCCGCTGGGACTGAGTAGTTCAATACCCCGCTGAATGAAACACGAGTAAAGGTCTGCTTTCGCCTTGAAAACGCTGTAACGCTTCCAGAGCATTTCCTTCGTTTCGGCTGAAAGCCTGTGCACCCTCACGTACGGCGGATTGGCGAGGACAATGTCGAAGCCGCCATCCGACATCACCTCGGCAAACTCAACTTCCCAGTCGAACCCGTGAATTTCGGCTCCGCCGTGAGACCAGATCGCAATCTGCCGCCGTTTCTCCTCGATTTGGTGCTGCAACGTGCGCTTGATTCCTGAGTGCGCATTCAGGAACTGTGACTTCAGTTCGACGTATTCACGGACGAGAACCGAGCGAGAGCTTTCGGCTGATAGAGCGCCGTATGTCACGTCGACTTTCCGGCTCGCTGGTGCCGGACCCAGGACGCTGTCGCCGACCTCGATCTTGAAGTCGAGGTTGGGGAGCGGCTCAGGTCGATCGCCTGTGTAATCAACGGCCAGCGAGAGCCAGAGCCGGAGGCGCGCGATATTCACCGCGAATTGGTCGATGTCGACGCCGTAGAGGTTGCTCTGGATGATCTCCAGCTTGCGCTGGTAGTTGGTCACCGGATCGACGTTGCGGGCGTTGAAGAGGGCCGAGCGCAGCTCGATCAATTCCTGGAGCAGGCCTAGCAGGTAGGCGCCGCTGCCGCAGGCCGGGTCGCAGGCGGTGACCGTGCGCAGGGCATCGAGCGTCGCTTCCGGATTGTGAATGCCGGAGGGATCGTACTCGTCGACGAAGCGAGCGATATCCGCTTCCTGCTCCTGCGGCAGCTTCGAGCCCAGATAGCCCTTGAGCGCCTCGTGACACATGAAGGAGACGATCGGCTTCGGCGTGTAATAGCTGCCCGACTCGTGACGGCCAGTGACGAGCTCCTCGAACACCTTGCCGAGCATCTCCGGGTCGACGGCCACCTCGATGTCGAGCGGAGTACTCTCGTCAATGGTGAAGTTGAAGCGGTCAAACAGGTCGGTCAGGATACGCCGAATTCCTGCGTCCGGGAGCTGAATAGCCGGATTCTTGTCCTCCTCATCCTCCTCGAACAGACCGCCATTGAGGTACGGCACGTCGCCGATGATCGACTGGATGACGCCGCCCGGTCGAATGGTGGTGAGACCGTCACCCGACGTGTGCGGCGCGTTCAGCCCGGCGAAGAAGAGGAGTTTCAGGCGGTCGTTATAGAAATTCGGGCTGTGCTCCGGATTCCGCCCCCGCTCGTAGCTCTTCCAGAGCGCGCTCAGGTAATCCGTCCCCTGCTGGTCCGGAAGCTTCAACCAGCCCTTCTTCTGTACGAAGGCGATGAACATCAGCCGGTTGAAGAGCCGTTGGGTGAAGAGACGCTTGCGGTCGGGGTCCGCATCGAAGCCCGTGATGCTCTTTTCGACCGCGTCGAATACATCGTGATACTTCTGGTAGAAGTCCTTGGTAACGGACTCGACGTCGAAGGCCCGGTCCTGCCGGTGCTGGATCTCCAGCGGCGTCAGGCGGTCGATCTCGCCGTCGCCGATCGCGATGTGGCTGAGCTGCTCGCTGACGGTCCGCAACCGGTCGGCAGTCCGCTCATCTTCACCAACGGTGAAGCGCCGCAGCACCCGTCGCCGGGCCTGGTCCTGCTCGTACTTCACATTGATGAAGCGCCATTCGGACTCATCCTGGTCGGAAAAGAGATACAGGGCGAATGGATAGTCGCGCGTTAGGCGTGTGACGACTTCGCGCTCTTTGACGCGCTCGAGCTGGTTCGAGTTCAGGCGGCTGTAAATCACCAGGAAGTCACCGCTGCGAGCGATGATCGAGGGGTCGTGCGCCACATGGTCGCGAATCGAATCGGGCCAATTGCGGCGGTCGAGCGGCTCCAGGTTGACCGGGTCGTAGTTGAGGTCGGAGAAGAGCTCGCGCGCGACGTTCAGGCTCCTGAGATTTCGTAGGTGACGCTTGACCTCATTGACAACCGACGCAGACACGCCGCGACTCCCCCCTTGTACCCCGTTGGAATGACCATTCTGGCCTTATGGCGATTTTGCACAGATCGCACGAGTGTGCAAGGGAGAATAGAACGAAACCTCGGAGGCGCTAATCGTATGTGCGATGCCATGCAGCCATCCGAGCAAGACTCAGCCCGTTCAGGGGCTTCGTCTTGTCAGCCTGGGTTGAAAACCCAGGCGGGCGCGTATGCAGCGACCGCTGCGAATCACGAATCTCACCGGCTCCACCTGGGTTGCAAACCCAGGCTGAGAAGCCGAAGTCCCTAAACGGACTAAGAATGCATTGCCGGTTCGACGACATGGACTCAGTCCCTTGAGTGGACTTCGTGTTCGTAGCCCGGGCGTTTACTCCCGGGCGGACGTGGACGCATTACCGAGTTAATTCGTCAAACCTCATTATTGCCAGGCGACCATAACTGGCTACCGAATTAATTCATCAACCACCATAAATCCAGGTGATCGCAAACGCGTTACCGGAATATTTCGGCAACCACGATCACCCAGGTGCACAGCCGTTCCCGCGAGGCGACACATGCGTCGACCCTCACGAGATTGCGCGATCGTGGCCAATCACGAATCTTACCGGCCTGCGGCCGGAGGGCAATCACGGGGGATTGCCCCTACCGATGACGGGCCAGCCGCCCCTAATACCCCGCCCGTTTGTCGACGACGTTTCGCATCGGCTCGTCGCGCATATACCGGCCGATATTCTCGATGAAGAGTTCGATCCCGCGCTCCCAGTAGAACGGGCCGCGTCCTGATGTGTGCGCCGTGATGAACACGTTCTCCATGTCCCACAGGGGCGAATCGGCCGGCAGCGGCTCGGGATCGGTTACGTCGAGCCCAGCACCGGCGATCGAGCCGGAGCGGAGCGCGTCGAGCAGCGCGTCGTTGTGGATGATCGGTCCGCGGCCAATGTTGTAGATGAAGGCGGTCGACTTCATGGCGTTGAACTCGGCTGAACCGAAGAGCCCCTGGGTCTCTGGTGTCAGCGGCAGGGTGATGGCGACGTGGTCCGATTCGGCCAGCAATGCGTGCAGATCGCCGGGACCGTAGAGATGATCGACGCCGCGCGGCATGTCTCCCTCCGGATGCCGCTTCGAGCCGACGACGCGCATCCCGAGCGCCTTGGCCCGCCAGGCCAGCGCCTGGCCGATGTCGCCCAGTCCGACCACCCCTAGGGTCTGACGGCCAAGCTCGTAGACGGTCAGCCCATCGCGGCCGCGCCACTCGTGGCGCATCTGCGCCCGCATCAGTTCCGGCAAGCCGCGGACAAAGGCGAGCATCATCCCCAGCAGGTACTCGGCCATGTGCGGCGCATGCACCCCGCTGTTGTTCGTCACAATGATGTCGCTCTCGATCAGCTCTGGAAAGAGGACGCCGTCGACCCCGGCGCCGGTGACGTAGAGCCAGCGCAGGTCCGGCGATTGGCGCATGAGTTCTGGCGTCAGGCCCCAGCCGACCAGCGCCTGCGCGCCCTGCATCGCCTCGGGCAGCTGCGCCCGATCGCGACAGACGACCACCTCGAGATCGGGATAGGTGCGGCGCACCTGATCGACATACTCGGGCTCGAGTTCGAACGAGATCACGAGTTTGGTCAGCTTGGCCATTGACGCTCCGTCCATCCTGTTCACCGGTCACCACACGTCCGGCTGTTCAGTCTAGCAGACCGTTTCCGGATTCGAGCCACACGACAAGAGCCGCTTCGGTACGTGAAGCGGCTCGATCGGAATTCCTTGATGGCGAGTCTACGAGAGGTTTGGCGTTCGTCTCTCGTTACCAGGCCCGACCATGCGCCAGAGCGCCGCCAGCGCCACCAGAGTTGCCACGCCCATGACGACCACGACTCGCAGCCAGGTGAAATAGGCGTAGCTGCGCATCTCACCGCCATTCAGCGCGAAGGCAGAGGGCACTGACGACCGCAGGCTCAGACCCCAGAGGAGCACACCGGCCAGGCTCAAGAGCATGCCGAGGGTGGCCGCCAGCGCCGGAAGCCGGGCGAAGCGGATGTCATCTTCGGCCAATCCAGCTCGCGACACCGCCAGCGAGACCGCGCCCGCGCTCAGCGCCGCGGCGACCATGGCATAGATAATCAGGCCACGAACGCCGGTCGACGCAATGGTCAAGTCCGACTGCGCGAGAGCGACCGCCCACCCCACGAACGCCAGGCCGAGGACAATGGGAACGGCCAGCAGCCCGAGTAGGTCGCGACGACGCCCGGCGAACGCCTCTCGCAGCACGGCGAGCGCGACTGGCAGAGCGCCGGTGGCAACCGCGAGTGCAGCGATGACGGCTCCGGCGATCACGAGGTAGTAGCCAGCCCCGACGGCCGCATGGGCCCGCATGATCCCGGCCTTGTCGACCCCTTCGGTCATCTTCTGGAAACCGACCCCTGTCACCACGAAGGCGACAAAGCTGCAGAAGATGGCAATTTCCGAACGGCGAAGTCTCTCGGTCATCGGTCCTCGATTCACAACAAAGGCGGGGTCCAGCCGGGCGTCGAGCGCGCCCCGCAGCAGATCGAACCAGGTCATGAAGGTGACGTCATGCTGGTCGAGAATGTCGGTCATCTCTGTCTCGTAGCGCTCGCGCCAGGCCGACGGATAGCAACGCAGTAAAGTCGTGATATGCATGGCCGTCAGGCGCTAAACGCGGCGAGGCGCTGCTCACCGGCTCGGACGACTTCACCAATGCTTTCGAGTTGCTGGCGGAGCATCGCTGCGCCCGGTGCAGTCAGGCGGTACGGACGGCGCCGGTCTTCAGCGGGCAGCGACTCGATCCAGCCGCGCTGTTCAAGCCTCGTCAGCGCGCCGTAGAGCGTGCCGGGTTCGAGCTTTGTGCCACTGAACTCCTGCACATCCATCATGATGGCGTAGCCATGCTTCGGTCCTCCAGCCAGGCTCGACAGGATGAGTAGTGCGGGCTCGGAGAAACGCCCCAAGTCACTGATTTTCGCGGGCATTGCGGTCCTTTCTGTTTTGAGTTGTTCAACGCTATTTCGTTTTGCGTACTACGTACCGCTTAATAGTATCGTCCAGGAGCATTTCTGTCAACCTTGAAAGGTCGTCTGTTACAGGTCGATCTTACGCCCTGGGAGGTGTGGTGGTTGATGACACAGCGGTGGCGCGTCCACGTCCGCGCGGAAGTAACGAGGATTGACGAAGAGCTTCGGCATTCGTCGACGTTCGCCCGGCAATAAATTGCCGGGCTACATAAGACGAAGTCCACTAAAGGGACTAAGACTGCACTGCCGATTCGGCGGTGAGATAACCGCGAGATCGCGAACGGGGCGAGAAATTCAGTCCCTTTAGTGGACTTCGCACTACGTAGCGCGGCGGCTTTAGCCCCGCGTGAATGGACACGAACGTACCGAGTCAATCGTCACTACCCGTGATTACCGGGCGATCGTGGCCAGCCCAACGTCCGTAGCTATTCATCAGAGGCTGCCCTGCGCGGCTTCCTCACGTTTGACGCCGCTGCTTCAGCACATATGAAGCTATGCCGAGGAGCGCGATGCAGCCAAAGACGGCGGCCATGACGACGTAAGAGTTGGGGACCGTGCTGCAACTGATCGATCCGGTCTGATCGGGGCCGATCGACGACGCAGCACCGCATGAGGGGGATGCGGAGCGAATGTCGTAGAGAAGCACGCTGGCGGGAACGATCCCGAACCCGGTGACGGCCGCCCAGAAATCGTCGAACCCGAACCGCCCCACGAGGTAGATGCCGAGCCCGATGCCAACGAGAAGGACAAAGAACCCGATCGACCAGAGAGCAATAAGCCCGAATCCGATGAGCCCGCCGCTGACGCCCCAGAGGACTCCGGCGAACTGATGCCTGGTCATCGTCCTCACCTTGGCTTACGCGTCATGGCCGTCCCGTTGCATTCGATTCTCGAGTGTACCGTCTCGGTCTACACGTTCACACCGAGGTAGGTGCGGATGAAATAGACCACGAAGGCGGCGCTGATCAGGTACATCACCGGATGAATCTCGCGCACTTTACCCCGGAAGAGTTTGATTGCCGTCCACATAACGAAGCCCGCGCCGATGCCGTTGGTGATGTTGTAGGTCAGGGGCATCAGCACCATGGTCGCGACGACCGGCAGACCCTCCTCGATGTTGCTGAAGTCGATGCCGCGCGTCGAGACGACCGTGCCGTCCGGCGTGACGTAGTCCCGCTCGCTCAATACGCCCATCATCATCCATCCGACGATGATCAGCGCAGGGGCCGTCGCCTGCTCCGGCACGACGTTCACCAGTGGCCAGAAGGGCATCGACAGGAGGAAGAGGAGTCCGGCGACGATCGAGACCAGGCCGCTGCGACCGCCAACGCCGACCCCCGCTGCCGACTCGACGTAGGTGGTTGCCGAGGAGGAACTGGCGACCCCGCCCGCGACCGCCGAGAGGGAATCGACCAGCAGCGCCCGCTGCGCCTGGGGTAATTCACCCTTCTCGTTCAGATAGCCCGCCTGGCTGCCAACGCCGATCAGCGTGCCCATCGTGTCGAAGAAGTCGGCCATCATGATCGCCAGGATGGCCAGCACGGCGGTCAGCACACCGAGCTCGGAGAAGAAGCCGAACGAGAAGTGACCGATCCGGCTGAAGTCGGGTGCGGCCACCCACTTTGTCGGCACTTCAGCGACTCCAGGAGCGAACTGGGTGGTCCCGCTGATTGATTTCGCGATGATCGAGAAGATCGTGCCGCCGATGATGCCCCAGAGGAGCGCGCCACGCACGTTGAGCGCGAGCAGGGCGATCGTCAGGAAGAGCCCGACGACGGTGACGAGAACCGGCGCGCCGTGCAGGTCGCCCATACGCACCAACGTCGCGGGATCGGCCACTACCAGCCCGCCCTTGACCAGTCCAATAAAGAGAATGAAGAGTCCGATGCCGACCGATATGGCCCGTTTCAACTCGACCGGTATGGCCGTCATCACGTACTTGCGCACGCCCGCCAGCACCAGGATGGTGATGACGATGCCCTCGGCGACGATCACGCCCATCGCCTGCGACGCCGTCAGCCCCATCGCGCCCATCAACTGAAAGGCGACGATCGCGTTGAGGCCCATGCCAGGTGCGATCAGGTAGGCCCGGTTAGTTGCCAGGCCCATGACGATCGTCATCACGCCGGCCACCAGAGCAGTGGCAGTGGTGACCGCCGACACGGTCAGCTTGTCCGGCACATCCGGCGCGGTGAGGATGCTCGGGTTCACGAAGAGAATGTAGGCGGCAACCATGAAGGTCGTCAGTCCGGCCATCAGCTCGGTGCTGAGCCGGAAAACCGGAAACTCTTGACCGAAGCGCTTCCGGGCGAGCGCTTCCAACCTGCTGGTCGATTCGGGCTCGGCGGTCGCGCTCCGCCTCTGCTTGACGCTCATGCGAGATTGCTTGCCTCTCTCAGGCTGTTTCTGCCTGCTGTCCGGTTTCCGGCAGAATGTACCTATGCAATAGACTTGTCCAGACATCTGCTTGGCGGTGGAACGAGCACGGATCTCGCGTGTCCAACGCGTTGGCAACATCCAACGATCACTCCACGCCGCGCCGAGAGCGGAGAATCGCTCGGTTGGCCACCACCCAACTCCGCATGAAGACGGGGCGTTCGACAGGCCATCTGGACAACGAACCGGCTTACGAGACTCTTTCAACAAATATTAAACCGCTTGGGAGCGAATTGGACTACTGCTGCTGGCACGAATCACGCGAACTCTCTGAGAGTTACGCCGCACAGGTCAGCTCGTTACGGTGAAGGAGCGTCCCGATTGTCGACAGACTCGTGCCGGCACACAGATTGGATCGCGCAGCCGATGCGCAAGAGCTACCATTTTCATTGTCGAGAGTGCACCACCATCATCAGCCACAACAACGAGACCAGCCTGTGGAAAGTATCTCGCGATCCGGACCGTATCGAAGTCACCGATCCAGCCGAGCAACGCATCGCTTTCTCCGCCCTTGATCAATGGATGTCCAACCGGGAAACGGTCTACGGCCACGAGATCTTCATTCATCCGAAAACGGAAGTGGGTTGACCACGATCCATTTCCCTACCTCACGACGATCATCCGCGCCGTCATCACGGGTGGAATCTGCCCGACACTCCCCCAGGAGAGCCCCTCACGTCCCCCCTCGAAAGCCCGCTCCTCCAGACCATCGATCGCGAATCCAGCCCGGAAGAACGGGGCGAAGAGTTCGTGTAGCGGACGATGAAAGTAGTAATGCGGATTCGGTTCGCCCGGCATTCCGGCCCCTCTGCCCGGTGGGATGTCCAGGTAGCCACGTACCCGCACGCCCCGGTTGACGACGATTCGACCTTCCCGATCGTTTCCGGCCTCGGCGAAGATGTCGACGTCGTTCGAGTTGAAGCAGGGATGCGCGATGCTGAAGACGAAGCGCCCGCCCGGTCTCAGCAGCTTCGTCAAGCAGGTGGCGAGCGTATCGATCGACGACATGTCCATCAGGACCATGTTCGACACCGCGGCGTCGAAGCGATTCAGTCCGAGCGCCAGTAATTGAGTCTCGTCGGTCGCGTCGAGCGTCAGGTATTCGATGCGCTCGGCATTCTCGACCGTGCGGTGTTTGGCTCGCTCGATGAAGACGGAACTGAAATCAAACGCCACAACCCGCGCGCCACGCGCCGCCATCCATCGAGCGAAGGCGCCGTTCCCGGTTCCGACGTCGAGCACCAGTTCGTTCGGCTGCAAGCCGAGTAGGACTTTGACAGATGGCTCGATCAGGGTCTTGTGAAACTCGTTTCCTTCCCCATACTGCTCGTCCCAGAAGGCTGCCTTCTGTTCCCAGAGTTGTCGCACCTCCCGGTTGAAGCCCGAATCTATCGCGTTCGTGGTGTCATCGCTCATCATCGCTCCCTTGCCGAAAACAACCGAATTGACGATCATTCCATAGCCTCGTCATTGGGTCAATTGCGTCATCACACGAATTCAGCCCGAGGTTACTTGACTGGCGCGAGCGTCGCGCCGTGACTCGTTGAAAGGATGAGTGGTTGGCGTCTGGATCAAAAAGCAAGGTGCCAAACGAGACTTTGCTCATCAGGCGCGGATTGCAGCTCGAATATGCCACCCTGGGCTGGAATGTCGTTGGCTCGGTCATCGTGATCCTCTCCGCGATCGCGGCGGGGTCGGTGGCGCTCGCCGGGTTCGGACTGGACTCCCTGATCGAGATCTTCGCCTCGGTCGTGGTGGTCTGGCAGCTCAAGGGCGTCAACGAGCAACGAGAGCACCGGGCGCTGCGCCTGATCGGCATCGCCTTCTTCGCGCTGGCCGCCTACATCCTGGGACAGATCGCCTACACGCTGATCCAAGCGGGCCATCCAGGCACGTCGACCAGCGGCATCATCTGGCTGGCTGCCACCTTCATCGCCATGCTCTCACTAGCCTACGGCAAGCGAGTCACCGGCCGGAAGCTGGGCAACCAGGTGCTGATGACCGAATCGCATGTGACCGTGATCGACGCCTACCTGGCGGGCGCGGTGCTGGTCGGGCTGGTCCTGAACGCGGCCTTTGGCTGGTGGTGGGCCGACCCGCTGGCCGGACTCGTCATCGTCTACTACGGCTTCAAGGAGGGTTGGGAGATCTGGCACGCGGGAGAACCGGACTGACCATTCACCACGTGGCTCCAGGACAATGAGTCTCCTCTCACATTGGAAAGCACAGGCACGACAGCTCAAGCAGGAGGGGCACGCCCTCTACCTGGCCTATCGCGATCCGCGCGTCCCCTGGTACGCCAAGGTCTTCGCCGCCTGCGCGCTCGGCTATCTCTTCAGCCCGATCGACCTCATCCCCGACTTCATCCCGGTCATCGGTTACCTGGACGACCTGCTCCTGGTCCCGGTCTTCATACTGATCGCACGCAGGCTGATCCCAGCCGAGGTGCTGGCGGAACACCGGGAGATCGCCAGGAACGCGAGCGCATCCGGCAAGCCGGTCAACTGGGTCGCGGGCGCGATCATTGTTGCCATCTGGTTGGTGATCGCGGCGCTGGGAATCTGGGCGGTGATGCGAGTGGTGGGGTGACGACAAGCGATGCCGAAAAGCGGGCACGCTGTCCTGGTTCATTTGCGGTAATACAACGCAGTGAGAGATCCTTAGCGCGGCGCTCGGGAGTCGACCACGGGGATTATGACCGTGTCCGCATCCCTGTCATCCTGCGTAGCACACCACGGTAATCATCGCCCGGTACGTACCCTGGTCATCCTGAGTCGTCATGTCGCCGGTGGCGCGCCACCGCGCATGAAAATGCCACAGGCGCGTACGTTCGGGAACCTCTACGATTATTTTCATCAGAGCGGAGCGCAGCGGAGTCGAAGGATCTCCCCGTGCATGCATCGTCGGTCACCGTCATCGTGGACCACGCTTCCGCTCGTTGTCGTTTCGTCGTGGGTCGCACACCGAAAGATCGCTTCGCTCGATAATCCGCTACTCCCACGACAATTCAATTGGCTCCGACGGCAGACCCGAGTCGAGGATGCGCGTCGCCAGCGTGACCAGCTCGTGTGGCAGCGGATAGACAATCGCATCGGTCGCGCTCAGCTCGTCTAACGGCCACCACCGATGTACGATCCCCTGTGATCGCTCCAGGTCGGTGAATCCAGAGTTGTCGACGGTCCACTCAGGAACATTGACGAAGAAAATGGCTTCGTCGGACCAGAAATCCTGCCCCCGAAATCGCAACGCACCTGAACGCACGGCGACGATCGGCCCGAGCTCGCCGACCGGCATCCGCAGGCCGATTTCCTCCCAAAGCTCCCGTGCGGCACACTCGGCGAAGGTCTCGCGTTCTTCCACCCCACCGCCGACGGTAAACCAAGCCTCCCGATTGCTGCCATCGCCTCGATTATCGCTCACGTGAAAGAGGAGAAGTTCCCGCCGCTGATTTACGACTATCACCCTGGCTGCGGGCCGATTAATTCGCCCATCCCCCATGATCGCCATCGCTCCCTGCTACGAAACTGTTACGCCGGTAGCTCGATCGTTGCGTGTTCGCGATGGAGATCAGGCTATCACAGGACAGGACTGGGAGCATCGGGTTCCCCGTCAGTGATGGGACGGAGGTGCAGGATGGTCGCACGGCGTTTTGAAGAGACTGCCCTCATCGCGCTCCTTGTCTTCGGGACGCTGAGCGCGATCGCCGGTGGCATCGCCCTGATTGCGGGATCGATCGACCTTCCGTCCGAGTGGCTCGTCGGCACGATCTTCTCCAGCTATGCGGTTCCGGGTGCCATCCTGGCGCTGGTCGTCGGCGGCAGCCAGCTCTTCGCCGTCATCGCGACCTACCGTCGTGACACAAGGTTCCTCTATGCGGCGGCACTCGCAGGCAGCTTCCTCATGGGCTGGATCATCGGCGAGCTGATCATCGTCGGCTCCGACGACGCCGTGATGTTCGGCCTTCAGCTGCTCTACTTCCTGATCGGTTTTCTCGAATTCGCGATAGCCAACGTCGTGCTCCGACAAGGGGCACCCAGCAGGTAACCGGTAGTTTGACAAGTGAGCGAGGCCATAATGAGGACATACGTGGCGGACCGGGTGACATTGATTAGTCTCGAGCTCTTCATGGGCGTGATGGCCGTCGCCTGTGGCGTCATCCTGGCGACAGGTCAGGCGGGAACCGTGCTTCAGATGAAGCCCAGCATCCTGGATGGCACCCCGTTCGGAAGTTTCCTGATTCCGGGGGTCATCCTGGCAGGCGTCGTTGGTGGCAGCCAGCTGCTGGCGGCATTCGGTCTCTGGCGCTACCAGCCCTGGGGAATGATGCTATCGGCCGTGGCGGGCGCGATCCTGATGGGCTGGATCGTTGTGGAGGTTATCCTGCTTGGCTGGATTGCGCCGCACGGGCTGCAGCCGTTCTGCTTCGCCTATGGCGCGATCGTCGCACTATTCGCGCTGCCACACCTTCGCGAGCCCGTGCGGCTGCTCTGAGAAGGCTCGGATACCTTGATCAGTCGAATTCGCGACAGGAACCGCGAGCGGACTCACCAGCGATTCTACTCATGGCTCCTGACGCTCGATCTCGTGCACACGGTCAAAATCCCGATCGTAGCTACGGATCTCCCGAATCCCCTTCCCCGAGATGCAAGGCGCGATGAATCTCGCTTGCTATCGCGACCTGGCCCTTACGGGGGATGATGGTGAGACGTGTTTTCATGTTGTACTTCCAGTTGCATGTCGGACTCGATTAAGAGCGTCGTACTTTTCTGCCCAACCTTGAGTGTCCTGTCTGCTCAAGCCGACCCGAACAGATTCGGATTCGCCGCGCGAAACTCCTGCGCGAGGCAATCCATATGCACCATGTCCCAGAACCGACCATCAACGAACCAGTGATGGCGCAACCGCCCCGCCTCGTGGAAGCCCGCCTTCTCATAGGCACGGATTCCCGCCGTGTTGAATTCCAGCACCTTGAGATAGACGCTCTCCAGCCCGATCCGCCGGAAGGCGTACTCGAGAACCAGCCGGGTGGCCTCGGAGCCATAGCCTTTGCCGCGACTGGTAGGATCGCCGATGAAGAGATCGAACTCGCCGTTCCGGTGATCGCGATCGACGTTGAGCAACCCGGTATGGCCAATCGGGGTCATCGTCGCGCGCTCATAGAGGGTAAAGAGGATGCAGCGCTCGTTCCGGCTCATCCGGTTGAGCACATCCGCGACGGCGTCGTCGGTGAGCGGGCGCGGCATATCGTAGCCAAGTAACGTCTCGATGTCGTTCATCCAATGACGATAGCGTGGAAGTAGATCGGCTCGCAGGGGGCCGAGCGCGACCCTTTCCCCGGCGATGACGACGACCGGTTCATCGTTTGCGGCTTCCACGATATCGCTCATGAATCCCCTCCGGCTCCTCGTTATTCAGCCACGCGGCGTGACTGCCACCGCGATTCTCGCATAGGCATGTAACGACCGGCGGCAAAGCGTCCTCGTGGAATGGGACAGGCCCAATACTCCCAATCCGGCCCATGACCCCTGGCACGACGACTCGCGACCGTTGGGCTCTGTGATGCCTGAGAGTCAACTCGGAGAATACGCACGACAAGCAAATACGCCACGCGGATCGACCGATAACGGCAAACCCGTCGTGAGGCGGGGACGCAAAGCCAGGGAACTCTTGCCAGTTAGCCCGGCTACCGAAACGAACGAACGAGCACAGTGACGCGCGGATTCCGGCCGATTCGCCAGAGTCCGCGTCGTTGTGTCTAGGGAGTGTGGGAAGGGCAATTGTCATGCGCCGTCAGCATCAATGGCGCTGGTTCACCGTCATCGGCGTTCTCTCTATACTGCTCGCCGCAGTACCAGGAACCACTGCGCGGGGGCTCTGGAACTGGCCGATTCGCACTTCTGGGTCGGACAATGCCCTCGTGGTCTATGGCGACTCGCTCGCCCCTGGCTGGTACGACCAGTCATGGGATGCGACCGTCAGCTACAACTACACCCGCGCGCCGTACAGCGGTCGCGACTCCATCAGCTATCAGGCCACCGGCGCCTGGGCCGGACTCGATCTTCGGAGCGATTCGGGCATCGATGGCCGAGACTACGGCGAGTTGACGTTCGCCTTGCGCGCGTCGCGGCCAAACCAGCAGTTCGCAATCTACCTGCGCGGCCTCGATGGACACAAGCTTGCCGAACCGATCTCGCTCGACCGGTACGGCGGACAGCCGGTCATCTTCCGTTGGACAACCTACACGATTCCGCTCGGCGATCTTGGCGCGGCGAACGAGGCCATCGGGCACGTCGTACTGCACGAGTGGAGCGGTAAACCACAACCTCCGGTTTATGTCGACCAAATTCAGTTCACCAAACGTGAGGCCGTAGACACGCCCACGCCGGCGCCAACCCCTTCGCCCGCGACCGACACGCCTGCCGCGGCGGACGTGATCTGGTCGGCCGATACCGAAAGCGGCAATCTGAATCAGTGGACCGTTGGCCAGTACGGCGAGGCCGTCTTCAATTCGGGCACCGGATCGGTCTCGGTCAGCCACGACGTGGCCCATTCCGGATCATCGGCGCTGAAGATGACGATCACCGGCGCGAACGGCACGACCCAGGCCGCGCGCATTTTCCGCTGGAACGACCCGAACGGGAACGCACTCCCGGCGAGCGCCTACTACAGCGTCTGGTACTACTTCCCGCGCAACTACATGCCCGGTCAATGGTGGAACGTGCTCCAGTTCAAGAGCAAGTCGAGCAGTGGCCAGGTCGACCCCATGTGGGTACTCAACGTCGGCAATCGCGCCGATGGCAACATGTACTTCTACCTCTGGGACGCAATGCACAGCCGGTCTTATGCGCCCGAAGCACAGGTCGACCTGCCCGCCGGACGCTGGGTCCACATCGAAACCTATTTCCGGCGCTCGACGGAATCGTCGGGACAGATCACAGTCTGGCAGGACGGCGTGAAGCTTTTCGACCTGAACGGGATCCAGACGACGACTCACGACAATCAACAGTGGAGTCTTGCCAACTACACGGACGACATCAATCCGACCAGTAGCGTGATCTACGCCGACGACGCGGTGATCAGCACGACCTGGGTACCGTAATCGCCTGGCGACAGGCTGCAACGTTTCTGTAACCCAATGTTTCGAAAAGGGGACACATCTGTCACGCCTTCAAACGCACAATACGGTCTGGCTCGTTGGGAACATTCACCGCGAGCATGCGATGCGAGAGGGAAGGGACAGGAAATGTTGTCGTTCACGCCCGGCGAGGTCGAGTGCACGGAGGCCGAAGACGACCGGGACGGTGTTTGGATTCTCTACCGGCTGAATCACCAGAGCTGCATGATCATTGGTGTGTTCGACTCGCGCGACTCAGTATTCGCCTACACCGGGAAGAATGGCCCGGTTGACGAGTCGGGCTGGATCAAGCCGCATCCCGGGCAGCGGCACTGGCAATACGACAGTGGCATGTTCACCTACGTGCTGGAGCAGCATCAGGTACGGTTCGGGACCGGCAATGTGAATGACACCATGTTGCGGATCGGGCGGACCAATCAAGGCTGACCGCGCCGGGCACGCATTTCGATCGCATATTTCAGCATCATCACCACACCTTAAGGGCGGAGCTTCGGGGAGCTCTGCCCTTGCCGTTTCTTCCATTCGTCCAGCCATGCGATAAAATTCGGTGCTTCAATTCGAGGCTTCAGGTGCCCGGGGTTCGTCTCAGTTCGGTGAATCGCGCGACCATTGACTGGACGCACCGGGTCACGTCGTTAAATGACAGCCGCGCATCACTGAACAGGCTCTGACCCACCATGCGGAATCCGTCGTCGCAACCGGATGACTCAACCGGACCACACAACAGAAATCCGGAGCACGTGTCTCGCTCCAACGGCGTGCGGCCAGAAGACCAGACGCGTGAGCTGGAGACGCTGCTGGAGGTGTCGCGTCTGATCGCGTCGGAACTCGAGCTCCCGCCGCTGCTCGACCTGATTCTGACCCAGCTCAACCGCGTCGCGGGATATTCCGGCGCTTCAATCTGGCTGCTGGACGACAGCGGGCTCGCGATGGTGGCGGACCGGGCGCCGGAGGGCTATCCGATCGCCAGCGGGCTGCGCATCCCTCGCGCGCAGGTCCCCTGGGTCGATGCTCCGCCCCAGCCGGCCATCGTGGCCGACGTGCAGGACGACGAAGACCAGAGCCCCGCCGCGATCAGCTACCGGCAAGCAGTCGGGGGCCGATTCAGCTATAGCCACTCCTGGATGCGCATTCCCCTGGTCTATCAGGATAGGACGATCGGCATGATCAGCCTGTCTCACAAAGAGCCGGGACGATATACGCCGCATCACGCGCGCCTCGCGATGGCCATCGCCAATCAGGCAGCGGTCGCCATTACCAACGCGCGACTGGTCGAGCGTGCCCAGGCAGCGGCGGCGCTGGAGGAGCGGCAGCGTCTGGCCCGCGAGCTTCACGATTCCGTCACGCAGGCGCTCTTCTCGACGACACTCCATGCGCGCGCCGCGCAGCTGGCCTTCGCCCAGACCGGACTCGACTCAGAGAGCCCTCTCGGCCGCAGCATCGCCGACGTACGCGAACTAACCCAGGGAGCGTTGGCCGAGATGCGCGCGCTGATCTTCGAACTGCGGCCGGACGCGCTCGCGGAAGAGGGCCTCGCCCGGGCAATCCGCAAGCAGGCGGCGGCGCTCAGCGCGCGTGAGGCCATCGCGATCGACCTCGAGATGCCGGAGGAACGGCTTCCGCTGACGGCGCGAGTGGAGGAGCACCTCTACCGCATCGTGCTCGAGGCACTGCATAACATCGTCAAGCATGCCGAGACCGAGCGCGCCTGGGTACGAACGGACGTCGACGAGGTGGGAACGATGCTCCTCGAGATCGGCGACGAGGGAACTGGATTCGACCTCTCTCAACCTCGCCCCGGCCATCTTGGGCTGACCACGATGGCTGATCGGGCCGCTGCCATCGGCGCGACCCTGAACGTCCGGAGTTCGCCGGGAACCGGTACCACGATTCGCATCCGCTTTTCGCTCGCACCACGACCGGGCGACGTCGATCGAAAGGACCCATGATGTCGAGCAGTGGCACTGTTGAATCAACTCCCGGCGACGGCAAGCTTCGTCTCCTGATCGTCGACGATCACGCGGTCGTGCGTCGCGGCATTCGGGCCTATATGGCGCTGATGACCGACATGGAGATCGCCGGTGAGGCCAGCAACGGCCAGCAGGCGTTGGAGCAGGTGCGACGGCTCGATCAGGCGGGAACGCCGGTCGACGTGGTGCTGATGGACCTGCTGATGCCGGTGATGGATGGTATCGCCGCCACGGCCGCGATCAAAGGCGAGTTCCCGCTGGTCGAGGTGGTGGCGCTGACCAGCTTCATCGAAGAAGAGAAGGTCCAGGCGGCGCTGGAGGCGGGAGCAACCGGTTACCTCCTCAAAGACGCTGAAGCGGACGAAGTCGCCGCTGCCGTGCGCGCGGCCCATCAGGGCGAAATGCATCTTGATCCCGCGGTCGCTGCCCGCTTGATGCGCTCGCTGCGCGCACCGAAACGGGCCAATCCGCTCGACGAGCTGACCGAGCGCGAGCGGGACGTCCTCCGTCTGGTGGCTGAGGGCCAGTCCAACAAAGAGATCGCGCTCGAACTCGGCATCACGGAACGGACGGCTCGCACGCACGTCAGTAACATTCTCAGCAAGCTCGAACTGGCGTCGCGCACCCAGGCCGCCCTCTTCGCGGTGCGTGAAGGGCTCGTGTCCGGATCGCAAGACTAGCCTTTCTACGTCATTTGTCCTGTCTCCGCGTACGTCAAACACGGCTGGAGTCCCCGCTACCCCACGTGCTCTACTGGGAGTGAACGATGTGTGGGCGCACAAGCGGCAACGCTGGCGGGGAACCTCATGGACAATGTGACGACGTGGCGAACCAGTCAGGAACGTGCGGGAGTGCTGATCGCCGAGGCAGACCGGCGAGTCCGGCAAGCGCTCCGGGCGCTACTCGAGACAAACGCCACCCTCACCGTCGTTGGCGAAGCCAGTTCTGCAGGCGAGCTGATCTCGCTGGCGCGGACGCACGCGCCGAGTGTGATCGTGCTCGACTTGCTGCTGCCTGATGCGACGGACGGTATCGACGCCATCAGATTGCTCGCCGAGAGCGGTCACCGGGGCATCCTCATCCTTAGCGCGGCCGCGCAATGGCGGAAAGCCGCACTCGAGGCCGGCGCCACCGCCTTCCTGGACAAGGGGATCAATGCCGACCTGATCCTCTCCACCGTCGTGGACACAGCCAGGTTCGTATCGACGCGGATCTCTGTCGATAAAGACGAGGGTCGTTGAGAAAACACGCGGCTGCCGGGGCTACGCTATTCCTTCGTAGCGGCGGGCGCCTCTGCCCGCCAATGGCCAACGAACACCGTTCGTACCGCAGCGGAATTCCGCGGTTGTCGCCTCGCTGGCCGGCACAGGTCTGGCCACTACATTGGATTTGTCTCAGTGTCGGTTTTGTACTGGTGGGCTATCAGGCTTTATCTGTTTTAGTGTAGGATGCATGTCACCGGAAACAGTAAGTCATTACGTTGGTGGCATGGCAGATGAGGTTAGGGAGTTGCTCGACGCCGCACAAAACCAGGGTTGGCGTGTTGAGCGTGCTAAAAAGGGGCATTGGCGTTGCTATGCTCCAGACGGAGAAAACATTGTGACGTTGCCAGGAACTCCTTCGGATTGGCGCAGTTTACGGAATGCCATCGCACAGATGCGTCGATACGGGTTCCAATGGAAAGGCCGCTGACATGACAACGTGGTCAGTCTCAATAGAGGCCATGCTAAAGAAGCCAGTCGATAACTTTGCAGATGCAATTGACGACCTGCTTTCGATTCTTGAAAGCCGATCTGACGTGATGAACCCGGTGACGTTTCTAAACGTGCGGGATCTAACTTTTGGAGCTCGAGTTACCGTGCAGACTGAGGATATGCAGTCTGCTATTGGTCGTGCAATAGAAGTATTTCTGCCTTCAGCGCAAGCTCTGGATCTAACTTTTGACCTACGAGGTGGAAATATCCTGACCGAAGATGCACTGTTGGTGAACGATCCCGAGCACTCATTGGCAGGTGTCTAATACGGGGCACTCGATTGCATAATTGAACAATGACCGGACCCCCAGATTGGTCCACCTGATGGGTTAGTCCGCCGCCTTCTTGACCGGACCCCCAGATTGGTCCACCTGATAGGTTAGTCCGCCGCCTTTTCAAAGGGCTCCCAATTCGCCAGGAAAGCCGCTGGCGACTGCTGCTTGAGGGCCCGATGAGGGCGCTCTTCGTTGTACTCCACTCGCCAGGCTTCGATCACCTCCTGCGCCTCGGCAAGGCTTTCGAACCAGTGCTGATCTAAACACTCTTCCCGGAAATGTCCGTTGAATGATTCGACGAAGGCGTTGTCGGTTGGCTTACCCGGACGCGAAAACTCCAAGGTGACCTTGTTCTGGTAGGCCCAGGCGTCCAGGGCCTTGGAGATGAACTCCGGACCGTTATCGACCGCCAGTCGTTCTGGGAGTCCGGATGTCGTTTTGAGCTGCTCCAAGAAGGCCACCACGTCGCCCCCCTTGATCGAGAAATCCACCTTGATTCCGGGGCTCACCCGGCTCACGTTATCCACGAACGTCCAGACCTTGAACGCCCGTCCGTGGACCAGCGTGTCGGCCAGGAAGTCCATGCTCCAACGCTCGTTGGGTCGGGTCGCCGGAGCGGGTGTCACCCGTGGCAAGCTGACCCGCTTCTTGCGGCGTTTCGTCCGGATCATCAGCCCTTCCTCCCGATAGAGCCGATACACCCGTTTATGGTTGACCGGCCACCCCTCCCGTCGTAACAGCACGTGGAGCCGCCGATAGCCGTACCGGACGCGTACTGCCGCCAACTCACGGAGGCGTCGCCGCAAGGGTGCTTGGTCCCGTGCCTGAGTGCGATAGCGATAGCTCGAGCGGGCGATCCCCACCACCTGACAGGCGCGTCGTTCACTCACGCGATAGCCGACCCGAAAGAACTGCACCACGGCACGCTTCTGGGCCGGCTTCACCAGTTTTTTCGCAGGGCCTCCTGCAGCATCTGCTTGTCCAACGTGAGGTCGGCCACCAGTTGCTTCAAGCGCCGGTTCTCGTCCTCGACCTCGCGCAGTCGCCGCAACTCGGCGATCCCCATCCCGGCGAATTTTCGCTTCCAACGGTAGAAGGTCTGCTCGGCGATCCCGAGCTTGCGACAGACCTCAACGACCGGGGTGCCGGTCAACGGAAAACAACTCGTTAGCGTCGCGAAGTCAAAGTAGAGAGTTGAGTTGCAAAAGAGTGGATTGAAACCTGGGTGAGATCCACCATCTCTCGCCCATCAAAACCGCGTCGCCTGCGGAATCTCCCGCCAGAGCGCCGCGACAAATCGATCAGGTGGGATGTTGAGCAGTCCCCGGTGCGCCAGCGCGTCGATGGCATGAGCGTACGCGAGATGGTCGTACCAGCAGAAGAACTCACCGAACCGGTCGGACGGATCTCCGCTGGCGGCCAGCGAGGCGTACAGATCGCGCAGCGATGACTCCGCGCTCGTGTAGACACGGGTCAGATCAGTGGCGAACTCCCGCACGAAAGACCACCACGCGGTGGCGTCGTCGAGATCGACGACCGGCAGGTGGAACGCCGATCCCGCATCCTGTGGCGTTCGGTCGGAACGCTCGGCGAGATCGTCACACACCCGGTGTTCGAGGTCAGATCGCGCGACGTTCAACTCGTCATCGATCGTGTACTGGCCGAACGTAAGCAGCGACCAGCCTTCCGCGCCGAGCCCGGTTACGCGCTGGCCGTAACGGCCAAGCTGATCGTGACGACCCTCGATCATCCACATGTAGTAGCGCGCGGCCGGGTCCGACGGACTCGGCCGTGGCGGCGCGGGCGGCATCAGCCTCGTCTCGCTGGACAGGGCGTCGAGCAGACCGACATCCAGAATTCGGTCGCCAACCAGAACAAAGGACAGTTCCGCCAGGGAGAACTGACGGCTCACCTGCAACTGCTGGTAGGCGCGTTCGATCTCGGCCCAGTGGCTGGACACGTGCGCGGCAAGTCGCTGACCAACCTCCGCGGCATGATTGTCGACGCGATCGGTCTCTTCTCGGGTCGCGATGAGGAAGGCTGGACGGAAGCCCGCTTCGATCCGCACGACCAGACTGGCTTCACACAGAGGCTCAAGTTCGGCAATGAGCCGCGCACGCTCGATCCCGGTCGCGACGTCCAACTCGTCGAGTGTCGCGACGCCGTGCAGCGCACGCAAGATCGCTAAACGCGACTCCGTCAGCACGTCGTAGGGATTGCCATTCCCGGCCATGACGGCATGAAGCCCGCGAGCGTGATCGCAAAATGGCACCGAGTCCGCCCTTCTTCACTCGCTCCGCGACGACAGAACCCTCTCGGCGGAGGCAATACGGAGGCCGGTGATCGACTGGAGCTGGTCGTACGCCGTGGCCAGGTGCGTCAGATCCGCAAGCATCTGCTCCTCAGCCCCAGCGCGCATCCCGAAGACCTCACTCCCAGCCTCCAGCGAGATGACGATCGATGCCACCCGCCGCAGGCTGGCCGCGGCCTGGAAAAAGGCCAAATCGGCGACCGGCGACCCAGCATAACGTTCGTACCGCGCCAGCACCGCATCACGCATCATCTGACCGCGCGTCGCCTGCACCAGCAGCAGCGTCCAGGCAACGTCGAACCGCGGATCGGTCACCTCGGAGGTAGTCCAATCGATCACGGCGGGATCGCCATTCGAACGTAAGAGTACGTTCCAGGGGTGGAAGTCCCAGTGAACGAGAGACAACCGCCGGGAGTCAACCAACAACGCGCGCTCATCCAGCCAGTCGAGCGCCTCGTCGAACTCGGTCGCGTTCATGGGAGCGAGCAAGTTACGCATACCAGTAACCCAGCGCGAAGGCGCGTCTCCGGGGCGATACTGCTCGGGCTGCGAGACGAACGGTTGCCAGTCGAGCGCGTGCAGATCGGCGAGCAGACGGCAGAAGAGATCGAAGTAGCGCTCCCGTTCGCGGTCGTCCGACGCGGTGATCATCGCCGGGCCCAGAACCAGTCCATCGACTCGCTCCATCAGCACCAGCGGCTGACCAATCGGCGAGTCCTCCGCCAACAGCGCGTCGACCCGCGGCACCGGATAGCCCGCTTGATGCAGTGTCCGCATGATCTGGAACTCGTGACGTGACTTCGGAACCGCGCCGTTCCCGAGATAGACCCTGAGAATCAGGTCACGACGGACCGGCAGGCCATCCCGCACGCCCTGGAGATCGACGCGATAGACGTCGCACTCCCATCCATCGCTGATACGGCGGAAATCTGCAACTGATGATGAATCAAGTTCCGGAAAAGCCTGGCGACAGATCGTCGCGAGCGTTGCTGGATTCAGATCGCGCTGAGCGTCGTCCATCTCTCCTCCTCGGACACCATTGTCAAACAACGGATCGAGCAGTCGCAAGCGAATCGCGCCATGTGCGGGCAGTCATTTCTGACACCAGCGGTAACCAAAACGTACCAGACAAATGTCACCGGTATTGAGGACGAAACGCTCATGCCGTGATGAGAAATGGGCCATACCACGTGAGTACGGACAGTTCAGTACGTGGAGGTTGGGCATTGTGACCGTGCGTTTTCGCACATTCTTCAATCGGAGCTGCGCATCACGCGGACAGATCATCATCATGGTCGCAATATTCGCGGCGGTATTGGCTGGCATGGTCGGCCTAACGATCGACCGTGGCTATACGTTTGCCGAGCGACGATCGGTTCAGAATGCGGCGGACGCGGCCGCCCTCGCCGGAGCACATGCCCTGACCCTGTGGAGCGCATCCAATCCGTCGACATCTGCTGACACCGATGTCTCTACAGTCGTCGCCGGCAATGCGATGAATGGCGCGACAACGCAGATCTACACCTGCACGTATGTCGACGATACGAACACCGACCTGGGACCGTGCTCGAACCCGGTGCCGACGAAACCAACGGCAGCGACCGGTACATCGACTGGTGGTGGAGGCGGTAGCTCAACCTCCACCATCAACCAGGCCGCCTACGGGCAGACGTTCATCTTGCACGGCCCGCAAGTTGCCGACTGTGGCCGGAAGAGCAACAGCTTCAAGGGTCTGGCAGACCCCAACGCAAACGCCAATCAATCAGTCCCCGGTTGGTTCGATTCGCTAACGGGCGTCAAGGCAGGACCGACCCGAACGCGCGTGAACGGCATCAACGGGTGCCAGCCCGGGGATGCGTCGACGGACGGTTGCGTTCTGATCCTTCCCATCGCGACGAACAATCCCGCCCCATCCGGCAATTCCTTCTACGTCGTGACTACCGCGGCGTTCTTTGTCCGGCATTGCGGCGCGAACTGTCACGAAGGGGTGCTCCTCGAGAACTATCAGGTTCAGCCCGACGGCCTCGATGAATGGACCGGGTCGCACGGCTGGAAGCCTGGTGACAAAGGCCTCGTAACGGTGCGCCTCACCAACTAATCGCCGGGATTCGATTGTCCTCCACGACAACCCCCACGACTCAGACGAGCCCGCTGGAAAGCGTATTCAGCGGGCTCGCGCAATCTTCGACTCCCTGTCTACGTCATTTGTCAGAGATCCTCTTCGTCCTTTAGCCAATCCGTCGCTGAGTCAGACGCCCGATGTAGCGAAACCCCCGGAATCCGAGAATGGATGCATCGGGACGGCTGAAGGTTCGAGAGGAGTTCAGAATGACAACCGCAAACATGTCGCTTCCACTGGACCAGCAAGACGGAGTCTGGTCCTGGATAGAGCAGCACCGGGCCACTGCGGCAGCGGGGCTCGTGGCCGGGCATCTGGCCATCATCGGTGCGTCGGCGGGCGCGTTCCACCTCGCGATGCCGGACGTCTCGGGCTACGTGCAGAGTGGCGTGATCACCATTGCCATCGCGATCGGCTGGGCGGTCGCCCTGACACGCGGCGCCTGGGCCCGCGAGATCGGTTTCACCAAGACGGCCGAGTGGGCTCACCTGCGGCTGCTGGTCTTCCCGGCGGTGCTGGCCCTCCTTCCGCTGTTCGGCGGGGTGCATGGTGAGAGCGCCGCGATGCTGGCGCTGATGGTCGGCGGCTACGTCGCCACCGCCCTGTTCGAAGAGACGCTCTTCCGTGGTGTCCTGCTGCGGATCTTCCTGCCGAGTGGCACCAGCCGGGCGATCGTCGTCTCATCCCTGCTCTTTGGTCTGATGCACCTGCAGAACATTCTCTTCCGCGACAACCCGATGATCGTCTTCTCACAGGCAATCGGCGTCTTCTGTTTCGGCGTGGGTTATTCAGTGTTGCGGCTACGCACGAACACAATCTGGCCGCTGATCGCGCTGCACTTCCTGACCGATTTCACGCTGCAGCTCACCAACCTGCCCCTTGGCGCCAAGATCGGCCTGATGGTCGTGCAGGACACGCTGCTCTTGATCTACGGGATCTACCTACTGCGCCGGAGCACGGTTCGCCCGGCAGCGGCAGCCAGCTAAGCAGTCACTTGTGCGTGTTGTTGTGGTGAAAAGAGAGAGGAACAACCGGTGAGCACGCTCGATATCACGCTGAATCTCGCAATCCTGGCACTGATGATCCTGACGCAAGTTGGAACACGCGATTGGAACCCACGGAAGCTCATCCTCCCGTTCGGCCTCGTCGTTGCCGCGGGCAGCTATTTCCTCCCCGGCCTGCCGACGATCGGGAACGACGTCAAGCTCGACGTCGTCGGAGTCGCTGCCGGGATCGCCTTTGGACTGCTGGCCGCCACGCTGGTCGACGTACGCCGAACCCAGGACGGCAAGATTCTGACTCACGCGGGCATCGGGTACGTCAGCGTCTGGACCGCCGTAATCGCGGCTCGCATGCTCTTCGCCTGGGGTGCGGATCACGCCTGGCCGGACCAGATCCGCGACTTCTCGATCCAGCACTTGATCACCGGCGCCGATGCCTGGCGCACCGCCTTCGTGCTGATGGCGCTCGCGATGGTCTGCACCCGCAGTCTGGTCACGGCGGCCCGAGCGACCTACGTGGGGTCCCGCCAATACGCGACCGCCTGATCCTGGTCTTGATGGGGAGTGAAAAACCATGAGAGAGAGCCCGAGTGGCTCTCTCTCATGGTGCATATCAGGTTGAGACGGTCGGTGATTCAGATGCTTCAGAGGTTAGACCTGCTCGGTGAACCAAACCTGCGGCGCGCCAACCACCCCGGCCCGGCCCATTGCTTCACGCAAATCGTTGGATCCCGCAAGCGCCTGTGCCGCCTCTAGCGAGTCAAAATCGTGATAGGCCGTGACCTCGTTGCGGTCCATGGCGTTGCGATAGACGCCGGTTCCCGTAACACCAGCCGACTGCCGCGTGTCCTCGAAGGCATCATATTCAGTGCGCCATGCGTCATAGTCCGCGACAGTATGCCGAACAAACATGCGAACCATTGTAGGTCCTCCATTCACATCGCGTTGAACAGGTCAGAGATCAAATGCTCCGCCAACACGCGATGTTGTTGAACCACATCATCTAACGGCCGTGATCCATTGTCAATGACGGCAACTTGATTGCCGATTATTGCTCTCATCGCAATTCAGCAATGATGAAATTTGACGCAAACACGGTACGTCGCGGGTCGCTTGTGCCTGTGCACGAACCGCGCTACGATCGAATTGGCACCGTGATTCGAATCGATCGCAGGATCGCCGTGTGGGCATACGATCCCGGCGTTGGCGTTCTTGTCTATGACGGTCGCTCGCGGTCAGTCGACCGTTTCCATCCGCAAGGAAGAAAGGGAGAGCCCTATGTGCTTTGATTCTGGCGCGCGTCCACCGATTGCTCCGATAAAAGGTGGAGCGCTCGACACCCATGTCCTGACGCTCAAAGCAGCCGACGGCACCGAGTTCGCCGCCTTCGCGGCCCGCGCCGCCAACCCGACGGGTGTCGGCGTGGTGATCCTGCCCGATATTCGCGGCCTGCATCACTATTACGAGGAATTGGCCGAGCGTTTTGCCGAGAACGGCTATGACACCGTCGCGATCGACTATTTCGGCCGTACGGCTGGGGTTGGCCGCGGTGAGGCTCGTGGTGACGACTTCGATTGGCAGACCCACGTCGCTCAGACCAAAGCAGACAAGATAAGCCAGGATACTGCCGCCGCGATTGACTACCTGAAGTCAGACCAGGGTGGCAACGTCAAGGCGATCTTCACCGTTGGCTTCTGCTTCGGCGGCAGCAACTCCTGGCACCAGGCCGCCAACGGACATGGCATCTCGGGCGCGATCGGCTTCTACGGGCGACCGACCGGACCGACGCGTGACGGCACGCCCGCGCCGGTCGACCGGGTCGACGAGTACACCGCTCCGCTCCTCGGGCTCTTCGGCGGTGCCGATCAGGGCATCCCCCAGAGCGCGGTCGACGAGTTCGACCAGGCGCTGACCAAGGCCGGCAAACCGCACGAATTCAAGACCTACGAAGGCGCGCCGCATAGCTTCTTCGATCGACGTTACGAAGAGCACAAAGACGCTTGCGCCGACGCCTGGAATCGGATCCTCGGCTTCATCAAGAAGTACAGCCCGGCCAGCTAAGGCACGATTGGCAGAGATGTGTGACGGGCTTGTTACGGTGCGAGCCCGTTTCGTCGTTCCGTTGCCTGGACAGGTGGGACAGGTTGTGCGGCGGTCGACCAAGTGATTCGTCACGACGATTACGCACACCTGGGTTGAAAACCCAGACTGAAGAGCCGAAGCCCGACCCGCAAGCGAGTGCCCGGGATTGAGATTTGCTCGCCGAAACGGATACCAAGAGAGTTCGCATTGACTGATTTCGTAATCTGAGCTTAGCCCCTTCAGTGGGCTTCGTCTTGGTAGCCCGGCGAGTTTACTCCCGGGCGAACCTGGCCAATTGCCGGAATAACACGCGCAATGACGCGAGCCAAGGGATAGTCAGATGTCATCGAGCGGGCAGACCTCATTCGAGGAGATCAAACTCGCCGCGCCAGCAATCCGGGCACTCATGGGCGCAGGGTACACGCATTTGGAACAGCTGACGGGAATACGCGTGTCGGATCTGAAAGGGCTCCACGGCTTCGGGCCGAAGTCAGTGCGCCAATTGCGCGAAGCCCTGGCCGAGCGGGGGCTCTCGTTCGCGGGGGAGTAAGCGCTGGAAACGGCGAGTCGCTCGACAAGCCGACGGCCCGCGAGCGAGCTCGTTGCTCACGACGGTACGAACGTACCTTCCGGCGGACGATGATCTGGTGTATTGGAAATTAGGTTCCCTGACCAATGTCGTCCACTCGAAGCAGTTTTCGTTTTCCTCCTGGATGAGGTAGCCAGACACGTCGGGCGCCGTACTCATTCATCCATCAACGACGCGTCCGAGATGTTCTCGACTGGTGGTCACCGACGCCATGTGATGCAGAGGAGAACAGGATGCTGAGCGCTCCCGTCGTTCAATGGCCGGTGAGTCCGTGCTCACGAAAGCTGCGCGTCAGCAACGCGCTCACAGGGGCGACCGTTCGCCTCTATGAGGATGGACGTGAGGTCGGGAAGGGCACCGCAGACCGCCCTGATGCGTTCATCCCGCTCGATCCAGCCGTCACCCTCACGCCCGGACGCTGGATCACCGCACGACAAGAGCGTGATGGAGACAGCAGTCCGGCGACCCCAAAGGCAGCAGCGGCACTGGTAGCACCAGTGCCAACAACCGCCATGCTTGGCCAGATCTTCTCTCGCACTCCACTGCTCAAATGCGGCACCTGCCTCTGGCTCGAGGGCATCGTGCCGGGTGCGACGGTGCGCCTGCAACAGGGAAACGATCCGCCGATTACGGTTGTCTCCGATTGGGCGGCCGTCGCCATCAACGTGTCATCACTCTCACCGTCAGAGCCATTGCACGTCTCCCAATCGGCATGTGGCCTGACTGGTCCGCCGATCTCGCTACCAGCACCACTGGAGTGGGGCAACGAGCAGCACAAGATCGACGCACCCTCAATTGAGGTCCCACTTTTCCCCTGCCAACGAGCGCTGACCTTGCATCCTTTACCGGGTTCGGAGATCACGCTGGACCAGAGCGGTCAGGTCGATCAATTCTGCTTCGGCTCAACAACGGGAATCTTCTGGCTCGGACGTGAGCTTGACCGCCACGATCACCTTACGGTGCAACAGCAGTTCGAGCACTGTGAAGTGCGCAGCGATCCGGCGGAATATCGTGTGGACGATGGTCCTCCGCCCGGTCCGGGTTTCCCGTATCCAGTCTGCGCCGGAGACGCTCAAGTCGACCTCGCCGGTGTGATCACGGGCGCGCACATTCAGTTTTTCTTGGACAACCAGGCTGCGCCGTTTCACGTATGCGATGCCGGGGAGCCACCTCACTCGTTCAACCTCCCCCCGCTCGGAAACTCGACGCGCCTCGGCGTGCGGCAGGCGCTCTGCGCGAACGGTCCCTGGAGCGAGACGACCTTTATCCAACTGACCGCGACCGGTTCGCCCGATCAGCCCTGGATCGTCGCGCCCGTGTATGAGGGCGCCGCAGCAGTCGGAGTTCAAGGATTGAGTGACGGAACCAGGGTTCGCGTCATGTCACGACAAACAGGTTGGTCCCTCGGGCCCCACGGAATTGGCAACGGCGACGAGACTGTCGACGTGATGCTGCAGATCCCGCCAGTTGCCGGCGACGACCTCTATCTGGAAACAGTTCAGTGCGGCGAATTCAGTGAGATCAATCACCGGCAGGCACACGTTCTGCCGGTTCCAGAACGACTGCCAACCCCAGTACTCGGCGAACTCGTTGACGACTGTGGTGGGCTGATCCTGATCAAGAATCTCGTGCCCGGAGCCATGGTCGATGTCGAACAGGTAGACGACCCGGCCTTCCCACCGTCGTTGATCGGAACGATCCTGAACTCCGCTCCCGTGACGAGGGAAGTCTCGGGAGTACCGGTGCCTCCGCTTGAGCCGGGCTGGTTCATTCGCGTGCGACAGCGCATCAAGCACCTCGTTTCCGAGCCAAGCGCCGTGGCCAGGGTTGGGACAGGCGACGAGCCGCTGCAATTCGTGCCCGACAGCACCGCGCGAATCTGCCAGCTAACCGGCGACAGTGATCCCGGCGGGCGGCCACATCCGTTCAACACAGACCAAATCGCGCTCTACGGTACCGACCTCGGTATTCCGGTCGAACATCGCGGTCGCCTCTACCTCTTCTTTGGAGATTGCAAGGGTGGCCGCCACAGCAGCGCCGACGGCGACCCAATCGCCTGGACGGCCAGCAGTCCCGAACCAGATGGCCCGAAGCTCCACTGGCTGCTGAATGAGGAAGGCTATTTCCGCAGGCTGATCATCGAGGGGCAGTCACCCCTCGGCAACTTCGAGGTGCCGACCGGTGGATTTGGCTATAGCGGGCGTCAATACCTCTTCATCGCGCGCGACAATATCAACGGGAAGATGCAGACCTCCTATCTGACCGTATCGAAGGAGCCAAACAACGACCCGAACGAGAATATGCTGGGACTCTACAAGGTCGCGTCCACGCTGGATGACGGAGCCAATGCTCCAGCCGTGAAATGGCTCATTCACGTATCGCCGACGGTGGTGCGCAACGTGGATTGGCCGGGCCTACCGGCCAGCACCGGCGACGGTCTGTTGCTTTTTGGGACGAGTCTGTACCAGGAGAGCAACGTCTATCTTGCGTGGGCACCGCTGACTCCCGGTGAACCACCTCCGCATCCATCGACCTGGCGCTATTACAAAGCCGACGCACCAGGGAGATGGGCCGCCGGGCCGACGATCCCGGCTGGACAGGAGCCGACGAAGCTACTCGATGTCCCGGATCCGGGTCCCGTTGCGGAGCTCTCGGTCACCTGGCAGCCTCGGCTGCGCCGCTGGACAATGACCCACGTGCAACCTGCCCCGCAGACCCTCCAGGCGGTGGTCCGCACCGCGAAATTTCCCTGGGGCCCCTGGTCCGACCCGGTCGTCATTTTTGATGGCGTGAACGCCTCCATGCATGCAGACGCCGGCAACCTTCAGCCCGGAAAGCAGTTCGTGCACCTGCCGCGAGCGGACGAGAGCAGAGGAGGAGAGACTGTCCCATATGCGCCGTACGTCGTGCCACGCTGGACGCGGTTCGATCGTTCGACCCAAACGATCACGCTGTTCTACACCCTTTCGGTTGAGGATCCGCCATATAATCCGCAACTGATGCGTTCGCAGCTTCGCTGCGGTTGAGCGGTTGCAACCGACCAGGCCACTGATCCCGGAAACCACCGTCGTCACGATCGAGCTGCTCGTGCTGCCATCACGTAAAGGGGTCAACGATGAAAAGACCAGTGCCTGTTTCTACACCATATTGGATATCCCGATTGGCTACCGAGGTAACCATCGCGAAATCGGCCGCACCAGAATTGTCAGTCGCTGAAACCACGCCACAACCAGCACTGCTCGGCGCGCAAGGACTACACCTCCTCGACAAGCCGGCGAATAAGCAGGACGAACCGGGTGTCCTCGCGGGAGTTCTGAAATACCTGAAGTTCTCTCCCGACGAGATCAAACGCATCGAGAAGTTCATCGACACGATTGGAAAGATCGCGAGCACCGTTACCTGGATCATCGGTGCAGTATCAACGGTCAAGGACCTTCTGACACTGGCAGGCGTGCTGGAAGAAGACGACGCCGCGGCCAAACTGCAACAGCAGATTGCCGAACAGGTGCAGACGATCTACTCCTACCTCGAGAACACCGAGAAGAAGAACGAATACAAACTCGCCGTCGACTGGCGCTCCGCAGTGCAGCGGACAAAGACGGACATCCACAACCTCGCCCTGTCCCGCACGCAGTCCAACCTCGACTCCCTAGCGACCAGCATACACCACATGATGGAAGAGGCCATCCGGCCAATGCTCGCCCTGAGAATGGGAGACATCCCATTTGTGCGTACCACGTATGGCGGCCGCCCATCCGCTGTCGTCTATGAAAATGAACTACCCAACCACTGGTCCGACTACGCCTTTCCGTTGTGGATGCAGACGACGGGAGGACAGCCGGTCTCGAACGGCAACTTCCTCGATCTCGGCTCGACCATCTGGGATGCAGGCTACTATCTGGACGTGCTCATCGAGGCAATCGGAGTCCTCATCTCTGGACTCGCCGCACTTGAAGCCGGTTTTCGCTCGACCGCCTACGATCGCCTTTACTTCCGCGATATCGCAAGCGGCCTGACCGCCTTCATCGACAAGTGGGAGAAATCGCTCCTGATAACGAACGTGGTCGGACCATTGGATCCTGAGCCCGACATCTCCGGCGGACACCGGATCCACCACCCATGGGCTGGCTGGTCCGCGATCGAGCGACCGGGCCTTCCTATTGGGGCGATTGATCCGGTCAGTGGCATCGCCGCGTTTGACCCGCTGTGGAACGACGGGTTCAACATGCACTTTGTCAGCGAGTCCGCCAGTGGACTTGCCCCCGCTTTGGGCTACTGGACACTGGAAAACTACGATCAGGTCGTCACCGCTGCATACGCCTACCGCGCGTCGCTGCTGAGGTCGGTGCGGGACCATTGTGGCATCAACCGGCTGAGGGAGCTACGTGATTCCGTCTATGCGCTGATTGGCCCGCCGTCACCATCGGAGTTCGTCAGCGTGGCGGACACGACGTTCGCCCGCGCCGACATCACCGGTGTCGCAACGACGTTGGTCTGGTCGGACGAGACGGACGAGGAAGTCGACCTCGGGGTGATCGGCCAGTTTGCCGGTCAGCCGGGAAAGAAATACCCTGCCAAGCGCTGGTATCAGTACATCACCAAGTCATTCCGCATACCGATGGCCCGCCGAATGGACTATTCCAAAACCCAGCTTGGCTACCGGCTCACGTTTACGGTCGGCAAGAGTTCGGCGGTCGCGCCCGGCGACTCGCCAATCAACGTCAGCACCGTCCTTGCCGAATACTCAGCACAGACGATCCCGGGGGAAGACCAGCCCATATTCCCCTCGGAGTCGGTGCCCGTCGACCTGCAGAGTGACACTGCCGGAGTCTATGACGTACTGCAGACCGGCCCACTCAGCGCGCACGACGAACAACTCTACGAGAATACCGGCAAGGTGCCGGGCCAACGACGGCTATTTCTGAACGTCCACGATGGCCCGGTCGCGGCGAAGGTCAATATCGACTTCGAGCTGGACATCCACAACCCGGATTCACCATTCATCGGGTTTGCCAACGTGACCGTCGGCACGCTCGATCCGGTGGCTCATCCAGGTGGATTCATTCTCGACATCGAGGTGTACGAGACCGTGATGCTTGCGCCCGAGGATCCGCCGCGAGACGAGCGGCGCGAGATGCCCGCCGCCATGGTGCGGCTCCACTTCGCACCGAGCTTCCTGGTTGTCGGGTCGGATTACTTCAATGACCGTGATGCCGGGCTCGAGGCCATGGGCAAGGCGATGAAATCGGTCTCTGATCAATACGCACGTTCGAAGCAGATGCTTGGACCGCGGGATCCGGTGGAAAACATCAAACGCACGGCGCTAGAACAGGCGCAGATGGAAACGATGTTTGCCGAGGTCGCGCATCAATCAAGACAACAGGCGGCGCAGCTGGTGACGCGCTACGCTGTTCCGGCACTGCGGCAGGGCTAATTATTCGCCACCGCCCGCGCAATGATCTCCTCGACGACCTCCGATTTGGCATCGGCGTAGTCCTGCATGTAGGTCCAGTGGCGCTGAGCCAGCTCACGCTTGGTACGTTCGTAAAGCTGGCGATCGGCTTCGTTCCGGCGCAGGTGATCGCGAAAGCCGAGCATGCGCTCGATCTCGATGCAGCCAGCCGGGAGGACGTGCAAATTCAATTCGAGTTCCGGGGAGTTTAGTAGGCGGTGCTGGTACCACTCCGGTTCACGGATGCGCAACACGTATCCGGCGGCTTCGAGTGCGGGCACGTAGGTCGCCTCATCTGACGTATCGGCGACGGCGAGGAGGATGTCGATGCGAGGCTTGGCCGCGAGACCCGGCACCGACGTCGATCCGACGTGCTCGATCGTCAAGGCCCGCTCGCCGAGCACGGCGCGGATTTTCGCGGCCTCCCGCGCGAAGAGTCGCGGCCACTCGGGATCGTAGTCAACCAGGTGCACTGGACCATTCAGCTTCGCGACCTTGCCGATCGTCGCCGCCTGCAACTCCGCCTCGCGTTCGATGGCTGATTTTTCCGCTGTCCTCTCGTCCGCCACCGTCGTCTCGTCCCTTCCGCGTTTCCGTTCACGCCCGCCCGGCCAAACCGTCTATTCTACCGTGACATCGACCTACGAAATCGGCAGCCAGGTGCGGAAGATGGCACCGCCATCCGTGCCGTTCCCGGCGGTCAGGTCACCTCCATGGGCGCGAATGATCCGCCGTGCGATCGTCAAACCCAACCCGACACCCCCGGTTTCGGTGTTGCGCGAGACATCGGCCCGGAAGAACGGGTCAAACAGGCGTGCCAGATCGCCAGGGGCAATTCCCGGTCCGTTGTCGACGATCGAGAACTCGATTCGATCGCTCGCGACGTGCCGCTCGATCCGGATCGTTTCTCCGTCCGGCGAGTGGCGAATGGCGTTATCGAGCAGGTTCCCAATCGCTCGCTCCAGCAGATCGGCGTCTCCGCGTACCACCATCCCACCGGTCGATCCTTCAACCGCGAGCTTGAGATCTTTCGACAGCAGTCGCAGCTTCATCCCTTCCACGGCCCGTTCGACGAGCGCGTCGATCTCGACCGGCGCGAAACGCAGTGTCTGCTCCAGGTACTCCACGCGCGTGTAGGCCGAGAGGTCGGCGACAAGGCGTTCGATCTGATCGGCCTTCTGCTGGCACACGGCGACGTACTGGGCGACGCGTTCCGGCGTGCGCACGATACCGTTTTCCAGTCCCTGAAGATAGCCACGCAGCGAGAAGAGGGGCGTCCGCAGGTCGTGCGCGATCGCGCCGACGAAGAACCGGCGTTCCTCTTCGAGTTCCGCCTGCCGTGAGATCGACGCATGGAGCCCCTGCTTCATGGTCTGAAACGCGTCGCTCACCTCGTCCACTTCACTGACGCGGGATTTCGGGACCGAGAAGTCGAGGTCGCCGCCCGCGATCCGATGGGCGGCCTGACTGGCCGACTCCAACGGCCGAACGACGTAGTGGCCGAGCAACCAACCGGTACCGACCAACGCCAGCAGCAGTCCGCCGAACGCCGCGATCACGCCGGCCAGGAAGGGCTGATGTGACGCGCTAGAGGTATCGAAGAGATCGATCGTGCCGAGCGGCTCCCCTCCGGCGTCGCGGAGTTGCACGACACGAACTGGTCCCGTCGCAGCATTCCACCAGGGTCCACGGTTGTGCTGACCAGATGGAACGCTGCCGAGATCTCCAACGAGTTTCCCGGATGAATCACGCAGTTCGGCGGCAATGTCCAACGCACTCAACTTTGCCGCGGTCGACCGGCGCCACGCAGAATCGCTCCACAATGCCACATTCGCACCGATTTCAGACGTTGCCTGATCGAGCGCCTGTTGATCAACCGGCCGGTTCACAACCGTCCACCAGCCAGCCCCACCCACGAGTAGCGCGGTGACATTGAACAAGACCACCGGAACGATGAAGATCGAAACGAGCGACAGGACAAGCCAGCGGCGCAACGTTAACGTGCGCATCAGAGTGCTCCGTCCGCCTGACTGGCTCTCCCCGCTTCAAAGCGGTATCCAACGCCCCAGACGTTTACGATCAGGGATGGCTGTGATGCATCGCGCTCGATCTTGTCACGGATGCGGGCAATCGTGACCGTGATCGTATGGCGATCGCCGACTCCTTCCCAGAAGCGCTCCAGGAGCTGATCGTAGGTAAATACCTGGCGCGGGTGTTCGGCGAAGAGCGTGAGGAGATCGAATTCTCTCGGCGTGAGCTGCACCGGTTCATCGTTGACACGCACCTCGCGTGCGAGCAGGTCAAGTTTCAGTGGGCCGATGACGTGCCCGGCATCGTGGCGTACGCCGGCCGGATAGCGGCGCAGCGCCGCCTTGACTCGCGCCACCACCTCGGCCGGAGTCGCGGATTTGACAACGTAGTCATCGCCACCGAGCCCGAGACCGCGAATCTTGTCGATGTCGTCTCCTCGAGCACTCAAGAACAGGATCGGCACGTCACTGGTACTCCGAACCCGGCGGCAGAGATCGAACCCGCTCTCCCCCGGCATCATGATGTCGAGAAGGACGCAGTCGACCTGACCGTCTTCGAGTACCGCCCATGCCTGTTCCGCGTCGTGCGCACCGACGACATGAAATCCATCAGCCTCAAGAAAATCGCGCATCAAGTCGACGATCGATTGATCGTCATCGACCACGAGTACCGTGCGCGTCTCCATGCTGCGGCCTCCTCTCGGGCATCCGCACCAAGTATGTCCTGATCTGAGTCTGGCACGCACGCGAAATTGGCGGCAGATGCGCGGACTGTGCCCCGGTTGTGATCACTCTGTGACTGTTCCGATCCCTGAATCGTGACGAACGACGACTACCCTCGAAGGGTAACGAGTCGCGGCGTGGAAGTCCGTGACCGGGTGGAACGAACAGGAGCATGCAATGAAAGGACTCGTGATGGACGACTACCACGTCATCGAGACCGAGCGGGTCAGCAAACACTATGGCAACGGGGCGGTTGCCGTCAGTGACCTGAGGCTGCGGGTTCGACGCGGCGAGGTCTACGGTTTCGTCGGGCCGAATGGCGCGGGCAAGACAACCACGCTACGCATGATCGCCGGACTGGTGCGCCCGTCGAATGGATCGATCAGCGTGCTGGGCAGCCCGGCTGGTACACCCAGCTCCGTGCGTCGTCTCGGAGCGATGATCGAGGAACCATCCTTCTACCCCTACCTCTCCGGGCGAGACAACCTGCGCGTGATGGCACGTTACGCCTCGATCCCGGAATCACGCATCGGACCGTTGCTCGAGCAGGTCGATCTCGCTTCCAGAGCAACCGATGCCTTCCGTACCTATTCAATGGGGATGAAGCAGCGACTGGCGCTTGCCTCGGCTCTATTAAAGGACCCCGAGCTTCTGATTCTCGATGAACCGACCAACGGACTCGACCCGGCAGGGATCGCAGACATGCGCGGGCTGGTCCGGAACCTGGGCCAGGGGCAGCGAACCGTCCTCCTATCGAGCCACCTGATGTCGGAAGTCGAGCAGATCTGTGACCGCGTTGGCGTGATCCGCCAGGGCGAACTTGTGGCCGAGGGCTCCGTCGCCGACCTTCGCGGGGAGCCACGCCTGCGGATCCGAGCCACGCCGGTCCAAGCAGCCCGGGAGATTGTCTGCTCACTGCCGGAGGTTGGGTCCGTATCCGAGAGCGATGGGGCGCTGCTCGTCGCGACCGATGTCGGCCACGCGTCGGCGATTAATCGTCGATTGGTCTGTGCAGGGGTAGAGGTGCACGAGATCGCACCGGCGGTCGCCTCACTCGAAGAAATCTTCATCAAACTTGTCCAGGGAAAGGACGCCAACCATGAGTAGTCATCTGCGCGCCGACCTGCTGGTACTGTGGAAGCGCACCGCGACCTGGGTGCTTCTGGCCGTATCCATGATCATGAGCGTGGTCTTCACCTACGTCTTCCCGTACGTCACCTACCTCGACACGGCGGCGACCCAACGTTCCGCGGCGGATCTGCAGGCACTCCTGCCACGAAGTCTGGTCTCCAGTATCCTGGCTGGATTCCCGTTCTACTTCGGGATGTTCGCTCTGATTCTCGGAGTTCTCCAGTTCGGAAGCGAATACAGTTGGGGAACCTTCAAGACGACCTTCATGCAACGATCGGATCGTGTCCGAGCCGTCCTCTCGAAAGTCATCGCGTTGGCAATCACGTTGTCGGTCTACACCATCTCCGTCTTCCTGATCGGCGCCATCGCCAGTCTGTTTATCGCGAATCGAGAGAGCGCGTCCGTGAACTGGCCCCCAGTTCTCGATTTCATCGAAGCATTCGCGGCAGGCTGGCTCATCCTGACGCTCTGGGGATTCTTTGGCGTGTTGCTCGCCACACTATCACGCGGGATCGCGCTGGCGATGGGGCTGGGAATCGTCTACGGACTGGTGGTGGAAGGGCTGGTGACGGGGTTCGGGTCCACAATCCGGTTGCTGCATGACGTCTCCGATTGGCGTTCCTGCGCACCAACGGGTATTCACTGATCGCCCCGCTTCAAACCGGGAGCACCGGCGGAAACGACGGCCCGGGATTCTTCACCGGTCCATTTGTCAGCGAGTGGCAGGCGCTGCTCATCATCGTGGGCTACGTTGTCCTGTTCGCGGGCGGCAGTGCGCTGATCATCGCCCGGCGCGACGTCGCCTGAAGCCGGACTTTCATCGTCTACATGGCCTGAAACAGAATGGTAGGAACAGATGTCTTACGCTCAGATCCTCGCTGTTGATCCCGGTTCGCCCTGGGCGCACCACGGCGGTTGGTGGCCCTGGGGACCGCTCTTCTTCTTTGGGTTCTGGATGGTCGCCCTGGCGGCGCTCTTCGTGGGCGTATGGTTCATCGCCCGCCGCTCACCGCTTCGTCAGATCACCCGATGCACGCCGACCTCGACCAGGCCAGGGCGATCCTGGCCGAGCGCTTCGCCCGTGGCGAGATCAGCGCCGATGAATACGACGAGCGGCTGGCGCATCTCCACGGAACGTCCAGACAAGCGACGGGATAGAGGTAGCCGGACGCACCGTTATCGCTGCGGTTCGTCCGGCGCGAAGACCTTGGCCAACACCGGACTCTCGAACTCGCTGGCCAGGCAATCCATGTAGATCTCGTCCCAGAATCGCCCACCCATGTACTTGCTCTTGCGGCGGCGTCCCATGACGCGGAATCCGGCCTTCGCGTATACGCGCTGTGCCGCGTAGTTGAACTCATAGACGGTGAGCAGGACGTTGTGAAGACCAAGCGCGGTGAACGCGTAGTCGAGCATGAGCCTTGTCGCCTCGGTGCCGTAGCCTTTGCCTCGCGCGCTTGGCTCGCCGATCATGATGCCGAAGTCAGTTGTTCCGTTGCGGTAGTCGATGTTGCCAAGACTCACGTTCCCGACCGGCAGCATCGTGCCACGCTCGAAGATAGTGAAGATGATGATCGAGGTCGAGGTAGCCATGGACTCGTACCAGTCAGTCTCGGCTTCAAGCGTCATCGGAACCGGTGGCACCGCAAGACTACGCACTGTCTCGAACTGGTTGATCCAGCGCTGGTAGGTCGCGATCTCGTCGCGCCGGAGCGGCCCGAGCGCGACCAGATCACCCTCGATATTGATGATTGGCTGATCCACCTGATCCCCCTCCGTCGAATAGTCCCGGCATTAGACCGGCTTGCGCGCCAGCACCCAGCACCAGTGCTCTGCGCCGTGGCGGTCCTCGATCGCTTCGAGTTCAAAGCCGGTCGATTCGATCATGGCCAGGTTCTCTTCGCGACCGAAGTGACTCCACCACATCGACGCGCCCCAGCCGGACCAGTCGGCTTCCTCGCCCTCCCAGTCGTTCATTGGCCAGGTCGCCAGAAAGCACCCGCCCGGCTGAAGCCAGCGATAGATGCGGGTCAGCAGCGATCGGTGCTCTTCACGCGGCACGTGAATAATCGCATACATGGCGACCACCGCCCCAAACGAATTGGGCCGGAACGCTATCTCGGACATGTCCGCCTGGATTAGCCGCGCCGCAGGCACGTACTCGCGAGCGAGCTCGAGCTGCCGCATCGAGAGATCGACGCCGACGACGTTGCGCCGTTGGGCCAGCCACTGCGTCACCGGCACGCCCGCGCCGCAGCCAAGATCAAGGACGCGTCCGGCACTCGAGACATCCGAGATCATCCGCTCGAGCAGCACTCGCGCATGGGCGTCCAGCGGTTCCTTGCTCGCGAGGTAGTGCTCGGCCATGCGATCGTAGCCCGAGCGAACGAGCGCTCGACGTTTTCGACTGAATGTGTCGTGGCCCGCAGCATCGTTCACGCGCACGGCCTCCCTGTGACCTCACGGCGCGCGATTGCGCCCGACTTCGACTGGACGTGGTCAATTACCCTCTGGCCGTTTCCTTATGCAGCTGGAGCCAGCGCATCACATCCTGGACTCGGAGCATTCCGATCAGATCATTATTCTCGACGACCGGAACCTGATTCACCTGACGCCGCGCCAGTTTCTCGAATGCCTCACTGGCATCGTCATCCGCGGACACACTCTCCAGCTGCTCGCGCGGCGTCATAACCGACTCGACCGTGGTCTGCTCCCACTGGTCACGCGGCACCTTGCGCACATCCTCCAGTGTGACCAGGCCAACGAATTCGCCCAGGCGAATGACCGCGAACGCGCTCTCGCCACTCTGCATCATGAAGTCATGGACCAGTGTCCCGATCGTTGTCGCGGGCTGCACCCACGTCGGGTCGGACTTCATCAATGCCCGAACCCGAACACCCTCCAACAGGTCATGGACGACCAGTTGTTGATAGCTGGACTGGGCGGCGCTCCGGAGGAACCAGCCGATGAAGATCAACCACAAGCCGCCGATGAAGCCGGTGCCGAAGAACGGAACGGAACCGCCGAGGGACACAAAGATACCGCCGACTACGAAGATCCAGCCAATCCCCTGGCCGACCCAGGATGCCCAGCGGGTCGCGACCCGCAGGTTGCCTGTCGTCGCCCAGATGATGGAGCGGAGAATACGTCCCCCGTCCATCGGAAACGCCGGGATGAGATTGAAGATTCCGAGAATAATGTTGATGTAGCCAAGCCAGATCGAAACGGCCGACGTGGCCGATACGCCGGTGAAGCCACGGATTGGATGCAAAATCTGATGGTACGACGCGCTCGCGATGACGTAGAAGATGACGCCGAGCATGATGCTCGTGAGCGGCCCAACGATGGTGATCTGAAATTCGTCGCGCGCGGACCTTGGCTCACGTTGGATGTTCGAGACTCCGCCAAACAAGAACAGGGTGATGTTCGAAACCTCGAGCCCCTTGGCTTTCGCCACGATGGAATGGGCCAATTCGTGGAGGAGGACCGAGCCAAAGAACAAGAGCGCGCCAATGACGGCCAGAAACCACGTGAAACCGGTGCTCCACTGCGGGTTGAACGAAGGAAGCTCGTACTCCAGGTCCCAGGTAACCAGGAGGAGGATGAAGATCCAGCTCCAATCGACGCGGATCTCGATGCCGAAGAGCTTTCCGATCCGAATACCATTGCCGGTCATGACGGTTCCCCTCTGGGTCGGACCAGAACAGATGCACAATCGTTGATCTGCCTCAGTCCTGACCAGAATAGGGCATCTCACCGTGCAGCGCCACGATGATGCGCGTGAGATCGCGAGGAACGCCGGAACTCTGGTCGATCACGGAGCAGTCGAACGCGCTCAGTGGCCACCGCGCGCGTTCAGCAGAATGGAGTCCTATCCGCGGTAGCGGCGCCCGCGCGGCATGGTCGTCGGAGCCGGCACGTCGGTCCGCGTGACGGTGAAGCTCGCGCCGTCCGAACCAACCGACGAGGTCGTGACCAGCGCCTGCGTGCGTGTGTACTGCATGGTGATCGGCTGCGCGCCCGTCTTTGCCAGCGTCCGCGTCTGCCCGTTCTCAGTGGCGGTGGCGTTGGAGAAGGTGATCGAGCCGAACTCGTCGATCGGCATCAGGAACCGTCCCCCACTGGTCGGAGCCTCTTCGATCCACTCCGCCGACGACAGGGACGACTGATAGGAGACGGCTTTCTTGTACGACTCACCCGATGTCACATCCTGGATCACGATGAGCCAGGTTCCTGTCGACTGTTGCTCGAGCGAGACGCTGACCTTGTCTCCAGGGTGGACCGTCAACGGGACTTCCTTGGAAGCCTGCGGCAGGGTCTCGACCCACGCGGCGTAGGTGATGTCGCCGTTCTCGACGATCGCTTCCGTCCCCGCCTGGATCAGATCGGTCGAATTGATCCCGCCAATACCGACCCAGGTCGCGTCGGCGGCCCGGCTCGCACTCGCGGTCACCGTCGGCACGATCCAGCTACCGGAGACGGAGGTAAAGGTTCCCCCCGTCGCGGCATAGCCCGCCCAGTTCTCCGACGCGTTCGAACCATCGGCTGGTGTGGTTGTCGCTCCCGGGTTGCCGTCGGTACCGGACGATCCAATCGCCGTCTGAGGCGGGGTACTGTCGGGGTGCTCGTCGGTCTGGATCTTCCAGGTGCCGTTCTGCAGAACCAGCGTGTAGACATTGGTGTCGGTCTGTTGCAGCGTTCCCTGGCCCCCCAGCGTCGTGTCCCAGGTCTCGTAGGTCGTCGCAATCACTGTTGAGGAATCCTGCGACGTGATCGGACCCCATTCGAGCTTTGAAAGGTGAATCGCACTGATCCCGTTGGATGAGAGGGACTGCACGTCCTGAATGAGCTGGTTGTAGTAGTCCGCCGTCGCCGTGTCCTGCATCACTGTTGGATCGTTGCCAGCCAGCGCCTGCTCTTCCTCCTGGTTCGCTTTCTGAATGACCTGCTTGACCGCGGCGATAACGTCAGCGGTTGGCGTCGCCGGTGACGAAGGTGTCGATGACGGAGTGGCTGATGATGTCGCAACACTCGGTGTGGGGTTCGATGACTGCGCCGTCGGGGAACTGGTCCCTATCGAACTTGTGGCCGCCGGCGTCGAGACGGCGCTGGGGGTAACCGCCAAGCCGGTCGAGGGTGCGGGCGTCGCTGTTGCACGCGACGCCGGCTGCAGTGTACTCGACGGTGAAGTGGTGCCGTTGGACGGCGAAAGGGTGCACGCCGATAGCGGAACGACGAGAAGCACGAGGAGCATCAGCAGCGCGAGAGGGCGTCGGGGCCTTGGAAGCCTGTAAACGGCGCGATGACGAATTGGTGGCATGAGGTTCCGGAGCGCGCCAGGAAGGTTCGCGCTGACCGTGTCCTCCTCAGACGTTTCCTGTCGGCGTTTCACGGTCTAACCTAACTCCTCTGATTCCAGTTCATCATCCCACAGCGTCCTGAGCGCCATCTAAAACGTATCTGAAAAAATGCTGAAGTCCGGAACGATTTCGTGTGGGATTCAACGCGACGACCGGCGTTCGGCCCGTTGTCACGACTTTGTCACATGTTCTTTGGTTTCTTCAACACGACCGTAACGTCAACGGGCGTAACGTGAGGCCTGTGTTCGATACCGATCTTCATAAGGTCGGGCCGGACATCGGACGAGCCAACTGCATTAACAGGGCGCGTCCAAACACGTTGCGATCACCGGTAACCCGCCCACGGGGCCTTCGGAGATCACAAGACCTCCGGCGCCGGCAGGGAAAATCATCGGCGGATCCTGGATGCCGCAGAGGGACCAGGACTACGCTGGTCACCTACGATCTGAAGCCGCTAGGCTTCGTTTCGTAGACGGGGGGTAAGGGCATGAGCGGACCCGAGTCAGTCGTCGCCGCGACAACGCATGCGATAGATCTGATTGAGAAGTTGAAGGCCCGCTTCGGTCCGCTCATGTTCGTGCAATCGGGGGGCTGCTGCGACGGCAGTTCCCCGATGTGCTTCCAGGATGGCGACTTCATGATCGGCCCAAATGATCTCCTCCTCGGCGAGATCGACGGGTGCCTCTACTATGTGGACGACGAGTTGTTTGAGCAGTCCGGAAGTCCGCACCTGCTCATCGACTGCACACCAGGCGAGACCGATCCATTCTCACTCGAAGAAACGTTGCACATGCACTTTATCTCTCGCACGCAAATCGTTGGTCCTGCCCAGACCACCTTCCGACTGATCCCGTCTTGCCTCGTCACTCCAAGCAATTCCCTCTGAATGAGTCTCGACGTGAGATGATGCGGATACCGAGCCGCGTGACGTGGCGTATTCTTGGAACTCATGCTGTACCCCGAGTTGACGCGGGGTCGATGCATTTGCACTCCTAATGGCGAGACAAGGGATGCCATTGGTGAGGTTCGCTGGGGTCGCGACCGACAATGCTCAATCCTACATGGGACTGACCACCGGCGCGGCTGAGGAGCGACGCCAGACGGTCGGACCGAACGAGGCGGCCACCGTGCGCCGCGCCGGCCCGTTCCTGGAATTCCTCTCCCTCTTTGCCAATCCACTGGTGAGCATCCTGCTGATGGCCAGCGTCGCTTCCGCCTTTCTCGGTGAGCCGATCAACGCCGTCATCATCGCGACGATCGTTCTCTTCAGCGTCGTCCTCAATTTCATCCAGTCCTTTCGCTCGCAGCGGGCAGCCGAGCGACTGCGGGGCGTCGTCGCGCCAACAGCCCGCGTGCTGCGGGACGGAAGCTGGGTCGACCTCAATCCGCGGGAACTGGTACCGGGTGACGTCATCCACCTCGAAGCCGGCGATCTGATCCCGGCCGATGCGCGCCTGCTCGAAGAGCGTGACCTCCACGTGCAGCAGGCCGCCCTCACCGGTGAGTCGCTCCCGGTCGAGAAGTCGGTCGAACCGCCCTCGGATAACGCTCCAATCTCGCCGGATTCCCCAAACTACGTCTTCGTCGGAACGTCGGTGGTCAGCGGCACTGCGGTTGCCGAAATCACGGCTACGGGACCGTCCACCGCATTCGGTGACATCGCCGCCCGGCTGGCGCGGCGTCCGCCGCGGACCGAGTTCGATCGCGGTCTGCGCAGTTTCGGCTTCCTGATCATGCGGACCGTCTTCTTTCTAGTGCTGGTTGTCCTGATGTTGAACCTGGCACGGCATCGGGATCCCTTCGAGTCATTCCTCTTTGCGCTGGCGCTGGCCGTCGGGCTGACACCCGAGTTCCTGCCGATGATCACGACGGTGACGCTGAGCCAGGGCGCGATTCGTATGGGCAGGCAGAAAGTCATCGTCAAGCATCTGGAGGCAATCCAGAACTTCGGCAGCATTGACATCCTGTGTAGTGACAAGACCGGCACCCTCACCAGCGGTGTGATGTCGTTCCATGCGGCGCTCGATCCGCTCGGCGCGGCGTCGGAGCGACCGTTTCTGCTCGGCTACCTCAACAGCCATTTCGAGAGCGGCATCGAGAGTCCGCTGGACGCCGCCATCCTCGAGCGGCCCATGGAAACCTCTGTCGAGGCCTACACGAAAGTGGACGAGATCCCGTTCGATTTCGAACGCCGGCGCCTCTCAGTCGTGGTACAGTCCGCCGCCGCAGCACGACTGTTGGTCACGAAAGGGGCGCCGGAGGCCATGCTGGAATGCTGCACGAGTGCTGAGTTGGCAGAGTCGACGAGGTCGATTGATGTGGCGCTCTCAACTCAAATTCGAGCCACGTACGAAGAACTGAGCGAGCGCGGAGAGCGGGTACTGGGCGTTGCCTACCGGGAAGTTCCCACGCAGACTGCCTATGATGCGAGCGATGAGCGAGATCTGGTCTTCGCCGGCTTCCTCTCCTTTGAGGATCCACCACTCGCCGACGCCGCGGTTGCCCTTCAGGAGCTTGCCAACGACGGCGTGCAGGTCAAAGTGCTGACCGGCGACAATGAGCGCGTCGCGCGTCATGTCTGCCAGGGGGTCGGGCTTGACTCGTCGAGCGTGCTACTCGGAAGCGATCTCGAGAAGATCGATGACCGGGCACTCGAGCACGTCGCCGAAAAGACGTCGATCTTCGCCCGAGTGTCACCGGCGCAGAAGGACCGCATCATCCGCGCGCTGAAGCAGCGTGGCCATGTCGTCGGCTATATCGGAGACGGTATCAACGATGCGCCGTCGCTACGCACAGCAGACGTCGGGATATCGGTTGTCAACGCGTCCGACATCGCCAAAGACGCGGCATCGATTATCTTGCTCGAGAGTAGCTTGCACGTGCTGCATAACGGCATTCTCGAAGGGCGCAAGGCTTTCGGTAACGTGACCAAGTACTTGCTGATGGGAACGAGCTCGAACTTCGGCAATATGTTCAGCATGGCCGGCGCGTCCCTCTTCCTGCCGTTCCTCCCGATGCTCCCGACGCAGATCCTGCTGAACAATTTCCTCTACGACCTGGCGCAGATCACCATCCCGACCGACACCGTCGGCCCGGAATTCATCCGCAAGCCTCGCCGCTGGGATATCGGACTGATCCGCAACTTCATGATCTTCATCGGTCCGATCTCGTCGGTCTTTGACATCCTGACCTTCGTCGTGATGTTGAAGGTCTTTCACGCCTCCGAGGCACTATTTCACACCGGCTGGTTCGTCGAATCGCTGGTGACCCAGACGCTCGTCCTCTTCGTCATCCGCACCATGGGGAATCCGCTGCGTAGCCGACCCAGCCGGCCGCTGACGATAACGATCGGAACGATCCTTCTCGTGGCGATCCTGCTCCCGTTCTCCCCGCTGGCGCATCCGCTCGGCTTCACAGCCCTGCCACTTGGCTTTTTCCTCTTTCTGCTGCTGGCCATCGGCACATATCTCCTGATCGTCGACTTCGCCAAGCGCCCGCTTATGCGCAGGTATCAGGAGTAGGCACTGTTCGAGAACGCCGCTGCCGAGCCGGATGAGTCTGAATTGGCACGAACCAGCGTGGCCGCGGTTGATGCGTACACCGGCGCCGCGCCAATTTGCATACTGTTGACACGCCCGCCAGCCGATTGTCACGTCCCACCGCAGTGCTCAGGGTCATACGGTTTAAAGTGGCAGTGTCAATCCGAACACGTCGCATGAGGCACTAATAGCAGGGCCCGTCAACCACCCGCCGCACAACACAGACGTGCCCGAGCGCGTTCGGCAGTAGAGGAGAACCTATGATCTTCACGAGAATCGGTGCCGGGGTGGCCGTCATGCTCGCCATCTCCCTCGGAGTGTACGTTCGTTACGTTCGTCCCTGGCAACTCCGGTGGGGAGCCACGGATGACGAGGTAGCGCGTGCCATGCCTGGCGACAACGTGGTAACGCATCCGACATTCAACGCGACCCGTGCGGTAACCGTCCGTGCGCGGCCGGAGGAGATCTGGCCCTGGCTCGTACAGATGGGCGTGACACGCGCCGGCTGGTACAGCTACGATTGGCTCGACAACCTCGGTCACCCCAGCGTAGACCGTATTGTGCCGGAATTTCAGAAGCTAGCGGTAGGGGATGTGGTTCCCATGTCACCTGACGGCCAGCAAGGCCAGCACGTAAAGTCCTTTGACCCCAACCGGTGGCTGCTCTGGGGAGACGACCATGACGCAGCTACCTGGTGCTGGGTGCTTGACCCGATCAAGGGAGGCGATACGAGGCTGTTAGCACGCATGCGAATACATTATCACTGGACTTCGCCAGCGATTCTCTTTGACCTACTTGTGGAGTTTACGGACATCATTATGATGCGTAAGTGCATGCTTGGAATCAAGCAGCGAGCCGAACAACACCGGCAAGCCAACGATGAGGTTCGCGGCATTCCAGCCGCGAAACCAGCGAACGATGGTCGGGTCATCGCCGTACAGGTGCCCTGAGCCAAAGACGAGTCCCGCGATTGAAGCGCCAACCAGAAGAACCGCGACAACGAGTATGACGACGTAGCCGAGAGTAAGATCTCGTTAGACGAACGGTCCAGTGGATGACGGCGTGAATATAGATCACTCCTTCCAGGTCGCCCCACTATCTCTACTGTGCGCATGAGGAATGATGCTCATGCGACAGAACGCGATTCCATGTGCCGGTTCCGTGTCAACCACTAATGCGGCCAATTCGCCCAGGAAGCAGCGTCATATTTCATGCCCATTTTTTGGCGTGAGAGCTCATTCCTCCCACGCCAACAATCTATGAATGCGGCGGGGCGAGTTGACTCCCCAGCAGGCCACCCTCGACGCGCCAGGCGGGCGAGTTCTCCGGATGATATTCGAAGCGCTGTCGCTCGAAATACTGGACCGTCAAGCCGGTCTGGGGATCGGTGAATTCCTCACTGATCGGGAAACCGAAGCACAGCAAGTGCCCGGTCTAGGAGTGGAGCGAGCGGTTCGCATCGTTGGCAGCGTCCCGGTATGGACGTTTGCACTTGAAACGATCAAGGTTGGCGGACCCGGACGAGAAATCAAGGCGTGGCATAGACCCGCGGAGGTGGAATTGGCCGACCCCAGGCACGGTTGGCGTCCAGCCACCCCTCGATCGCCTCTTGTCCGTGTTCAACTGCTTCTTCATAGGTCGCGCCGTGTGTCATGCAGCCAGGCAGCTCGGGCACAGTGACGATGTATGCCTGATCTTCTTCGGACCACTGAATGACCATTGAGTAGTGCAGGTGTTCGGCCGAGTTGCTCATTTGCTTTATCCATCCTGCCTTCGCTCAGCCAGAGAGATTGCGCGTTGAACTGCCTTCTCTTGATACGGTTTCGCGTCATCTCCATCGTGGCCGGATAACGTGATCGTCGCTTCAAGGAGTGGGTGCATCCAATAGCTGTGACTCCCTTTACCACGACCTGCCCCACTCTGAAATCCGGCTCGACGCAGGTCTGCCTTCAGTTCCCGAATCTTTCGCGGCACCACTCCTCCTCGAGCCAATCTTAACATCGAGTCGTACGAGTTTGCGGGCGCTCTCGCTGGGTTACCCTGATCCGGCACGCGTGTCCTCACCGCTCTGTCTCAGGCAGCAACTGACTCCCCAGCAGGCCACCCTCGACGCGCCAGGCGGGAGGGTTCTCCGGATGATATTCGAAGCGCTGTCGCTCGAAATACTGGACCGTCAAGCCGGTCTGGAGATCGGTGAATTCCTCACTGATCGGGTAGCCGAAGATGGCCAGCCCGCCGTGGCTCTTCCAATAGTCTCGGAAACCGAAGCACAGCCAGTGGCCGGTCTGTGGATAGTAGGTGCAGTTGGCGTTGCTGCTGCCCTCGACCCGCTGGAAGGGCGGTGTGGTCAGAAGCTGCTGCTGCCGTACCAGTTCGTTGCCGAGCAAGCCGAGTTCCACGTCGAAGTGGCTCGGGAACTCACCCGGATGCCACTCGAAGCGGGCACGCTCGAAATACTGGGTCACCAGACCAGTCTGCGCGTCGGTGTACTCCTCGGTGATCGGGTAGCCGAAGACTGGCAGGCCGCCGAATGTTTGCCAGTAGCGCAGGAATCCGTGACTGATCGAATGCCCCGTCTGCGGGAAGAAGATCGTCGTCGGTGGTGGCGGAGGCGGAGGTGGAGGTGTCTGAACACCGAAGTAATCATCAATGGTCGCGAAGCGATAGCCGCGAGCGCGTAACTGATCGATCACGCTCGCCAGCGCTCCGGCATCCCCGGCATCGGTCGAATGCATCAGCACAATCGCACCTGGATTGGCCTGAGTGAGAATGATCGAAGTGATCTCGGATGCCGATTTTCCGCGCCATCCCTGCGGATCGATCGACCAGAAGACGTTGTAGAGATAGCCGTTGGCGCCGAGGTCGGCCAGCACCGAGCTGTCAAAGGCCCCATACGGCGGGCGGAAGAAGGGCTTGGTCGAGACGCCGGTCAACTGCCGGATCAGGGTGTCGGTTCGTTGCAGCTCCGAGGCGCGCTGAGCACTGGAGATCTTCGTGAAGTCCGGATGATCCCAGGAGTGGTTCATCAGCGTATCGCCATCCCGGGCCATGCGTTTGACCAGGTCCCCATTGCCAGAGGCGAAGTCACCCGTTACACCCCAGGAGACGCGCACGCCTTTCGACTCCAGCGTGTCGAGGATCCCGGGCGCGTAGCCACGAATGCCGTCGGTATCGATCGTCAAGAGGATGACCTTCTCCGAGGTCGAGATGCGTGAGATGGTCTGCGCACTGGCCGCCGAGACTGGCTGTGTCTGGATGACTGGAAGCGCGAACGCGGCGAGCAATGTAAGGATGGAAACGAGACGGAAGTACGGAGCGAACCGTCCACTACGGCAGTCCATGATCTCCTCTTTCACCCATGTTCCTGGCTTTTTCGTCGCCTCTACTCCGAGACTTGACGGGATGCCTTGAAAGGAACGAAACAGGGTTTCGCATGACACCTTCACGTTACCCTCAATACACCGGATGTCGTTCGAAGTTACGCTCAGCTTCGGTTCAATCAGGCGGACGCTCATCCTCAGATCGGATCCTGGTCTTCTCAGCAGCCGCGATATCGAGCACGTGACGCGACCGGGGACGCGGAGCTTGCCAGCCAAACCGCATCGAGAGCAGGCGTAGCGCGACGGTCAGCGTGATCCCTACCACGGCTGCGATGACCTGCGATGATACGCGGTCGACACCGACGAACGCGACGGCACCAACAAACGCCGCGAGCGCGTAGACATCGCGTCGGAGCGCGACCGGTATCTCAAGTGCAAGCAGATCACGAATGACGCCACCACCAGCACCAGTGACGACGCCGAGCAGAACGGCTGGCAGCGGTCCGAGTCCCGCCGAGAGCGATCGGAGCGTGCCGGATACGGCGAAGAATCCCAGTCCGACGGCGTCTAGAAGGAGCATGCTCCGGCGCAGTTGCGCGACTCGCGGAGAGAAGAAGAACGCGATCAGTGCGGCGACCAGTGCGGTAATCAGGTACGCCTCATTGCGGAGCGCCGCGGGCGGCGTGTCACCGAGCAGGACGTCTCTGAGCATTCCGCCGCCCAATCCGGCTGCAACCGAGAGAACCAGAATGCCGACGACGTCGAAATTTCGGCGTACGGCCAGTAACCCACCACTGAGCGCAAAGACCGCGGTTCCGATCAGGTCGATCACCAGGGTTATTGGTGAATTCATGTGCTCCTTCCACCCATGCGCGGCACTCCAGGCGACGAACGGGTCGAGCATATCGTCGCCGCACCCGCCACGCAGATTGAACCATGCAAATTTGCCAGCGGTGTACGAGACAGGCAATGACAAAACGGCTATCCAGCCACTAAGCTCGCGGCATTCGAACGCAACGGGCCACGTTGATTTGGAACGGGGACTTGATGACCAGCCATCACCGTAACAATGCATCGAGGGAAGAGTGGGAAATCCTCCGTCGCCAGCTGACGCTCGATGCCAGCCCCTGGCTGCGCGTCTGGCGGGAGGACGTGCTGCTCCCAGACGGCCGCGAAGTGGACGGGTTTCTCGGCATCGAGATGCGCGACTACGTGGTGGTCGTGGCGATCACGATGGAGAATAGGGTGGTGACCGAACGCGGCTACAAGCACGGCCCGCGACGTGTCTGCCTGAGCCTGCCCGCCGGGTATATCGAGCAGGGAGAAAGTCCGGACGACGCGGTCAGGCGTGAACTGCGTGAAGAGACCGGATTCGTGGCGAATCGCTGGGAGCCGCTCGGATCGTTCACCAACGACGGCAATCGCGGGGGTGGCCGAGGGCACCTCTTTTTGGCCCGGGATGCGCGCCAGGTCGCGGAGCCGGACAGCGGTGACCTCGAATCGGTCACGATCGAACTGCTTACGTTTGACGAACTGATGGCTGCCGTCAGATCCGGCGCGATCGCCGTCATGGCGAACGCGACGACGATTGCGCTGGCCATGCTCCAGTTGGGCAATGCCTGGTAGCGCCCCCATCAATTCACTCCGATATGCGCAAAGGATCCGCCGGACTTCCTGCCGCCTCGGCACTAAGTTTCGCCTAAACGGACGTGCCTGTCAGTCACCTTGCGCTGGGTTGTATAATTAAAGGAAGAAGCCATTGATGCAAAGGAGTTGCAGTTGGACTTTTTGGCAGCCTTCTCGCGTCCAGAGTGGTCAAACACACCCAGCGCACGTCACTATCGTGAACTCATCACTGAGGCCAAGAAGGCCCGCGTCGAGGGTGAGCACTGGAAAGCACAGAAACTGGCGAGTGCCGCGCACAAATGGGCGATGAGCGAATTGACCCGCCTGCAGCGTTTGGAGCAGGCCGAGGAGTGGCTGGCCGAGGCAACCAAGCGACTCGATAAAGCCTGGGACCAGGATCGGGACTGCACGACGATTGAGGAATTGCGCGAGAACCACCCCGAGTTCAAACGCGTCATCACAGCCTACGAATCTGCCCAGCAGCGAGTCGATGAGCTGCGGCAGCCGGATCCGGAGCTTGCCGAACTCACAGCCTGACCACGCGGATTGCCGACATCGGTGACGCCGTCAAGCGATTGCTTGACGGCGTTTTTCATCGCTCGTTCCAGCACAGGCACCCGGTCGATCTCACGCCAGAGATTTCCTGCCCCCCTCATCCGTTCGGACTCGGCTCCCCCCAAACGACCGACCCGACGACCTCGAAGTTCAACTGGCCGTCCCGCGCATAGCCTGCCAGCAGGCCGGCGGCAGCGGTATCGAAGTCACGGGCAGCTTGCGCAGTCATGCGATCGCGTGAGAACCCGTTACGGGAGTGGATCGACTCGATGTAGTCGGCGACGGTCTGCCCGACTGCCACAACTGACGTTCGTCGTCGACCAACCACGCGGAATAACTCACGCCCCTGCAATTCCTGAATCAGATCATAAGGCTGGTAGTCGCGATTGGTCGAATACACGTTGATAATCTGGAGCAGCTCCGGCCACCAGGGATTCGCTCCTTCGGTGCGTCCCACGATCGCCAGACAGGCCCCCGGAGCCAACGCGTCACTCATGCGAGGCAGCACCACAGGCCAGTCCATCCAGTGCAGGCTCTCTCCGGCCAAAATCAGTCCGTAGGGTGGCGAGAGCTTTACATCTTCCAGCGACGCGTGAATCCAACGCAGGCGGGGGCTATCGGCGCCAGGTCGACTTCGCGCGGCCGCCAGCATCGCCGCCGAGGGATCGACTGCGTCGACCCGCTCGACGATGTCCGCCAGCGGAATCGCCAGGTCTCCACTGCCGCAGCCCGCATCGAGCACCACCCGCGGCCGCTCGCCAAGCAACTCATCTAGGGTGTCAAACACCTCGTCCGGATACGGCGGTCGAAAACGGTAGGCTGCGACGATGCTCTCGTCGGCAAACTGCGCGCCGTATTGAGGTTGGAGGTGTTTGGGTTTAGGAGGAGACATGTCCTCTCGCTCTCTACCGATGGCACGACCCCTATCCAGGTTGCTTCACGACACGAGCAGTTAGTGAGACCGACATCCCGATTCGCGCGTAAGGAGATGATACAATCTCCTTACATACGTGGCGAGTCCTTGAGTTGGAGGCGGTAATGAAGGAGACACAGTCCACGATTACGAGCAAAGGTCAGATAACGTTACCCATAGAAGTTCGAAAGCATCTTGGCGTACACACGGGCGACAAGGTCTCATTCGTGATCGAGGACTCTGGAAAAGTCACGGTGAAGGTGCCGAAGTATCCGAACGTTGCTTCCTTGGCGGGAGCCGCTGGAAAACTCGATCGGCACATGGACATGGACGAAATGCTTGAGATTGCGCGCGAAGATGCCCTTGAAGAGGAATTTCGGCGTTGAGCTTGCGAATCGTTGATACGGACGTGGTCATTCGGTTCCTGACTGGTGACGATCCCGAAAAACAAGCAAATTGCCAAGCGCTTTTTGAACGTGTCGGTAGCGGTGAAGAAGTTGTTGACCTACCACTTACCGTCGTTGCCGACGCGGCTCACGTATTGCACTCGCCCCGGTTGTACCGGCTTGCCAAGGACGAGATCGCCTCGATGCTGATCGCTCTCATATCGCTGCGCGGGATCAGAATTCACAACCGCCAGGCTGTTCTCGATGGACTCGCGCTCTATGGTCGTCACGCTCGTCTCGATTTTACCGACGCACTGATCGTTGCTCTGACACAATTCGAGGACGATCCAGTAGTCTACAGTTACGACAGGGATTACGACCGCTTTGATGGAGTTGTTCGACGCGAGCCCTGATGATCGGCTAGAGATCAATCGCCCAATCTGAGTTGACTCCTGCAAATCCCCAAACGGTAGATCGAAGTCACAGCCTCTCTCTTCCCTGGCCTACCGCGTGCGGTTCTACGTTCGGCATCGACCGCAACAATCCTGACGTACATCCCCATTTTGCCGGGAACGTAGTACGCTGACGTTGGATGACGGGCATCGTAGGTCCGTCAACAACACGAAGGGAACACCCATGGGAAAGACGATGCGCGCGGTGGTCAAGCCGGCCAGAGCGCCCGGCGCGGAACTGCGCGAAGTCCCGGTCCCAACTCCGGGAGACCACGACGTTCTGATTCGCGTCAAGGCAACATCGATGTGCGGCACCGACCTGCACATCTTCCGTTGGGACCAGTGGGCCGAGGAGAATTTCGGCGAGACGCCGATGGTCTTCGGACACGAATACTGTGGAGAGGTCGTCGAGGTCGGGCGCGACGTCACGGGCGTCAAGGTCGGTGACTTCGTTTCGGGCGAGACACACGTCGGCTGCGGCTACTGCCACCTCTGTCGCACCGGTCAGCAGCACATCTGCATCAACATGGGCCTCGTCGGCGTCACGCGTCCTGGCTGCTTCGCCGAGTACATCGCCATTCCGGCCCAGAACGCCTGGGTCAACCCACCCGATATGCCGGTCGATATCGCCGCCATTCAGGAGCCGTTCGGCAACGCCGTCCACACCGCCCTCTCCGGCGAGATCGCCGCGCGATCGGCTCTGATCATGGGATGCGGACCGATCGGGCTCTTCGCCATCGGCATCGCCAAAGCATCCGGCGCCGCGCCGATCTGGGCCGTCGACATTCACGACTACCGGCTCAACCTGGCGCGCAAAATGGGCGCGACCAGGGTGATCGACGCGCGGGAAGAGGACCCGGTCGAGGTGATCATGCGTGAATCTGACGGAGTGGGAGCCGACGTCGCGCTTGAGATGTCCGGTGCGCCGCAGGGAATCCGCCAGGCATTCGGCGCGCTGCGAGTCGGCGGGCGTATCTCGATGCTGGGACTCCCCTCCGATCCATTCGAGTTCGACTTCAGCCAACTGCTGGTCCTGAAAGGGGCTGAGGTGCATGGCATCTTCGGCCGCAAGATGTTCGACACCTGGTATCGCACCAGCACGCTGCTGGGCAAGAGTCTGGTCGACGTCTCGCCGCTGATCACGCACCACATGCCGCTGGAGGATTTCGAGAAAGGGATGGACCTCCTGCTACACGGGGAGGCCGCCAAGGTCATCCTCTACCCGACCCCAAACGAGTGAAAGGAGTCTGAGATGGCACAGACAGGCACTGGCATGAGCTTCCTGCAGAGCGATATCGATCAGCTCAAGGAGCAGGGCCTCTACCGTCCGCTGCGCGTCATCGGCAGCGCCAACAAGCCGGTCTTCACGGTTGACGGCAAGGAGGTGATCAACCTCTCGTCCAACAACTATCTCGGGCTGACGACGCATCCGAAGCTCGTCGAGGCGTCGGTCAAGGCGACGCAGTGGTACGGGGTCGGGTCGGGCGCAGTCCGCACCATCGCCGGGACAATGAACCTGCACGAAGAACTAGAGCGACGACTGGCAGCCTTCAAGCACACCGAGGCGTCGCTGACCTTCCAATCCGGCTTCACCGCCAACGTCGGCGTGCTGCAATCGCTGCTAAAAGAAGAAGATGTCATCATCTCGGATCAGCTCAATCACGCCAGCATCATCGACGGCATCCGGCTCAGCCGCGCCCCGCGCAAGATCTACCCACACAAGGACATGGACGGGCTGGAGCAGGTGCTGAAGGAGAGCCAGGACGCCCGGGTGAGGTTGGTCGTCACCGACGGTGTCTTCAGCATGGACGGTGATATCGCGCCGATGCCCGACATCGTCAACCTGGCCGAGCGCTACGGCGCGATCGTGATGATCGACGACGCCCACGCCTCCGGGGTGCTGGGTAAGAACGGTCGAGGCACGGTCAATCACTTCGGGCTCGACGGCCGGGTGCAGATTCAGATCGGCACGCTGTCCAAGGCAATCGGCGCGGTTGGCGGCTACGTCGCGGGCGATCAGATCCTGCGCGATTACCTGATCCACATGGCCCGGCCGTTCCTCTTCAGCACATCCCAACCGCCGGGAGTCGTCGCCAGCTGCATCGCCGCCATCGACGTGCTCGAGACCGAGCCGGAGATCATCGACCGGCTCTGGGAGAACACGCGCTTCTTCAAGGAGAAACTGACCGACCTCGGATTCAACACCGGGCACAGCGAGACGCCGATCACGCCAGTCATCGTCGGCGAGGCGCCCCATGCGATGGCCCTCTCCGACAAGCTGTTCGAGCGGGGCGTCTTTGCCCAGGGCATCGGCTTCCCGACCGTGGCAAAGGGGCAGGCGCGGTTGCGCACCATGATCAGCGCGGCACATACGCACGAGCAACTCGAGAAGGCGCTCGACGTGATCGCTGAATCCGGCCGGGAGCTCGGCATCATCTAGGCATCTCAGGCCGACTGAATAGCGCACCACATACGAGTGGCCCGCCTGAACGATCGGGGATGGCGGGCCACTGCGTTGAGGAGGATAGAAGGGAAGGGCTTCTGCTGAATTCGGGTCGACTCGGGGGGCGTCGGACCGATTCTGATCTCAGCCTATGCCTCAAATGTAAACGGCATGTGTATCAAGCACATCAGTCGCGGACACAGCCCGCCCCCTTGGGGGCAGGAGGGCGGGCCAACCAATTAGGGAAACGGGTGGGAAAGGTCATTACGGAACCGATTGGCCGGGGTAACGAATCGATCCCAGGTTCAGATTAGCCCGGTAAGATAACGCGGATGTGTCGAACAGGCACGAATTGAATGCATATTCTGTCAGCGAAGGCAGGTCATCAGCTTTCACGAGAGACCAGGCTCTCTTTTCACGGCACTGCTCGAATGCCTTGCCCGGTGGTTCCATCGTCTGACGTGCGTCGGCGCATATCCGGCCATCATGAGGCTTGCCGATTTGCGCCGGTAATCGTCCACGTCCGGGAGTAATGAGGTTTGACGCCTGCGTTCGGTCGTGCAACCACGTGCGCCCGGGAGGCATGGTGGGTGGCGATTTCGGTCGTTCGTTCATCACGATCGTGGTCGGCGATAATGGGGTAGACGATTTGATTTGGTAAATTCGTGCCCGCTCACGCGGGGCTAAAACGCTTGGTGCGTCATTTACCAATCGATCAGATCCGCGATCGCCAGGAGCGGACGGGCCAACAGGTGATTGAGGCCGCAGCAGAAGTTGTGCAGCGCGACCTTGGCCGCCAGCCGCGCCTGGAAGCCATCGAGGGCATGCGGCCGTTCGGAGGCCAGCCGGAAGGGGGTCAGCAGGCGATCCTGGACCGTCTCAATGATCTGGCGCCAGGCGGCGACTTGGCGGCGAACGACCTTGGGCCAGCGCTCACGGCTGTCCCGCTGCGGCGAGGCCCAGACGATGGCCCCGTAGTCGGTGGACCAATGCTCGATCCAGGTCCGGCCAGCGAAGCCGGTATCGGCCAGATACTCGCCGCTGATGGGCTGACCGATGCTTGCCAGCTCGGCCTGGGGGTGCTGGCGCAGGGCCAAGAACGTGTCAGCCAGATGGCGATCATTGCTGGACGCTGGGCCGAAGCCGAAGCCGGTGATCAGCCCCCGCGGGTCGCACGCGACCAGGAGGCGGAACCCCGTATACCAGCCGAGCCGGGTGCAGCGACCCACATCCGCGACGCCTGCCAGCCAGCCGCGGCCCCGGCGGCGCGCATTGCGCACGGGAATCCCGGTGCCGTCGAGGATCTCGTAGCTGCTCGGCGCCGGTTGGAGCGGGACGGCGAGCGCCAGGGCCACCTCGGCCAACGCGTCGTGGTGCTGGCGCAGCAGCCGGTTGAACTGCGGACGACTGGGGAGCTGCGGAAAGGCGGGACGCAGGTGGTCCTGGGCGAATCGCCAGAAGGCACGTTCACTGGGAAACTGGGCCCATTGACCGACGATGGCCAGCGTCAGGACCTCGCTGCGGCACAGACCTGCGGCCGGACCGTGCACCGTCGGCGGCAGCGTCTGGTCAATCGTGTCGACCGCGACATACAATGCGGTCACAAAGGTGTCCAGGTCGAGCATCGGAAGCTCCTTTCGCGCGAAAGGGATCAGCACTTCCGGTATCCTCCCTGGACCCCTTTGTGTCAAGCGGTCACGTCGCACCCAATATGCACCAAGCGTTAGCCGCCGCGCTACAAAAGCGAAGTCCACTGAAGGGACTGAACCTGAGTCACTGATTCAGCAACAACACTATCGCTGAATTGCAAACATCGCGAAAAGATTTAGTCCCTTCAGTGGACTTCGCCGTACGTAGCCCGGGATGTTTACTCCCGGGCGATCGTGACTGATGACCAACCTCGTTCGCCACACCTCCATTACTCCCGGGCGATCGTGGTTGCACGACCGAATTGATTCGGCAAACCCGTTATCGTCAGGGCGATCGTCACTGACGACCGAACGAAATCGTCACCCCCATCATCCCTGTTCGCCCGGCAATATTTATCCCGGGCGATCGTAGCCAATGACCGGATTAGCCGGTGAACTACGATACTGGACTGAATTCACGTTACTGAATCGCCCCATAATGGATCACCGTCAAACTTGCACCACCAGACAATCGCACAGACCGCCGGACAACCCTACCCTCGCACCTCGTCCGGCACGAAGACTTTCCCCAGCACGGGGCTCTCGAGTTCGTTGGCCAGGCAATCCATGTAGATGATGTCCCACCGCTTGCCGCCCATGAACTGCGCTTGGCGCCGCCGGCCAATCTCTTTGAAGCCGGCTTTCCGGTAGGCATGCTGACCAGCCAGGTTGAACTCGTACACCTTGAGCATCAGGTTGTTGAGGCCGAGCGCGGTGAAGGCGTAGTCGAGCATCAACCTGGTTGCCTCCGTGCCGTAGCCCTTGCCGCGCTCTTCAGGCTCCCCAATGAAGATGACGAACTCGGCCGAGCGATTGCGATGGGTAATGTCGAGCAGGCGACAGGTGCCGATCGCGGTCATATCGCTCGTTCGATAGATGGTGAACGACGCCCCGTCCGGATCCTGGTCACTCGTCGCAAGACCGTTGAACTGCGCAATCTGGTTCTCCATCGTGAGCGGCAGTGGGATTGCGCCGGTCGTGCGCAGCGTGTTGAAGTCGTTGAACCAGCGGTGATAGGTCTCGAGCAGGTCACGCCGTAGCGGCCCCAGCGCCACCTGATCTCCGACCATGTTCACGATCTGGACTTGCTGCCGCTTTCACCTTCTCCATTGTTCATCCTTCCCATGACTACGCGTTTGATCCGGTAGCGCGCCGCTCTTGCCCCTGCGACACCGTACTCTGGCGGTCGTATAGTAGTGTTCGCGTCACACCACCGTGCTGCACTTTTGTTATGGCAACTTGATGCCCATCACCTAAATGTTAACCTTGACACATCCAACCCCTTGTCTCTATACTGTCGCCACACATCAAATCATGTCGCAACAAACTACCGTCATACGCTGAACGTAGTATCGACAAGAAGTGTCTTTTCGATATGTTCATCTCAGGTTTGATTCGAAACTTCGAAGTCTTCTTGCTAGATGTTGATAGAAATGACTCTTGCCAAAGATCTGCTGATTGTTGAGTTGGCGACTAGCTCTATTTCTATTACGTTCCTTCTTCGCTTGTGAGCCTGCCAGTCCAAGAGATTTGATGACGAGCGCTTCTTCGTTGAATCTCCGGAATCTAGGAAGTGGCCAAAAGATGCATGCTACGGTGGCTCGCGACACCCTCCGACAACCAGTGCACTCTCCAACTTCCAGCCATCATCCCATCATGATTCACCAGTACTCATTTCAACCCATCAGGGACGAACAATCCGGGCTTACTACCTCATCGACAAGGGGTCAACTTTTTGTCCAGATCAGCTCCCTGAAAGAAGGAAGTGAAAAATGAGGTGATTGCCGTCAGATAGCGGTGTTCGACGGACGAGGTGTGAGCATCGGAAAAGAAGACGCTCAGCCTGTTGCTTTGCAGGTGTAGTCCGTTTCCAAAGAGGAGTAGGGATGACCAATCACGAGAGTAGCGAAGACACACGTCAACGCATTTCAGGTCGCAGCATGAGTCGTCGCGGATTCGTTCAGATGGTTGGGGTCGGGGTCGGATCGTCGGCTGCGGTGGCGCTCTTGGCAGCCTGTGGTGGCAGTAGCAATTCGACGCCAACTACCGCTGCGACATCGTCGACAAGCGGCTCCGGAGCCAGCACGGCGACCTCCGCGTCTTCAACGACGGCGGCATCCACGAGCCGCAACGTCGACGCAAAGCCCAACGGCAACGAGCGCAAGCACCGCGGCAGCCGCGGCCAAGGGGGGCCAGGTCCACGTATTGTGGCGCTCTCCGATCACGCTGATGCCCATCTTTTCTACGTCCGGCAACGAGCAGCAGGTTGAGCGGCTGATGTTCGGCTCGCTCGTCAAGATGAACGACAAACTCGAGCCGATTCCGGACATGGCAGAGAAGATCGAAGCGGCTCCCGACGCGAAGTCGTACACGTTCAATCTCCGCAGCAATGTCAAATTCAGCGACGGTACGCCGCTCACCTCCAGCGATGTTCGATTCACGCTGCAGAGTGCGATCGACAAGCGGAGTGGCAGCTACTGGCGTGGTCGACTCTCCAAGGTTGAAGGAGCCGCCGATTTCAGCGATCAGAAAGCCGATAGCGTTACCGGCATCGTCACGCCGGACGATCAAACCGTCACCAGTCAACCTGACCAATCCCGACGCCGCGTTTCTCGTCAACCTCTGCAACTTTTCGGGCCTGGGGATCATGCCCGAGCACGTGCTCAAGGACGTCGCCCCCGACCAACTCCAGAAGCATTCCTTTGCCCTGGCACCGACCGTGACAGCGGGTGCGTTCAAGTTCGTGAAGTACCAAACGGACCAGTATCTGGAGCTCGCGCGCAATGACACGTACTGGGGTGATCCGCCGGCGCTCGACAGCATCTTCCTGCAGATCCTGACCTCCGATGTCGCACTGGCGCAGCTTCAAACCGGCAAGATCGACATCATGACGCTGGCAGTGCAGGACACGGACAAGGTCAAGACTCTGTCAAATGCTCAGTTGATGAGCGTGGCTAGCCCGAGCATGGACTTCCTCGCGGTGAATGTGCAAAGGGATTACTCTGAAGGACAAGCGCATACGCCAGGCGATGATGTATGCAATCGACCGCGAGGGCATTCTTGAAGCAGATCTACAACGGGCAGGGCGAGATCACGAACTCTCCAATCTTCGGTCCCGCGTGGATGGGCGTTCCCGAGGGACTCAACGAGTACAAGTTCAATCCCGACACGGCGAAACAACTCCTGAAGGATGCCGGCTGGGATAGCAGCCGCACGCTCGACATGGTGCACGTGCCCGGAACAAAGGAGCGGGACACTGCCATGCAGATCATCCAGAATCAGTGGAGCGATGTCGGACTCAAAGTGAATATCGATCAGGTCGATGCAGCCGAGGCCAACCGTCGCACGATTCAGGCGACAGATTTCGACTCTGCGCACGACCGGAGGCGGTGTCTTCCGCGCGGATCCTGGCGTGTCGGGCACCTACATGATTTCGACAACGTGGACACCGAACGGCGGAAACTACGGCCATTACGCCAACCCAGACATCGACAAGCTCTACGCTCAGGCGCAGGGTGTTAGCAATCCAGACGACCGCAAGGCACTCTACACGCAGATTGCCAAAATTCTGAACGACGAACTCCCATGGATCTTTCTCTATTCGCCGAACTCTTCCTACGGGGTGAGCAATAACGTTCAGGGGTTCGTACCCTCCGAGCTACCTCGACAACAAACTGTGGAACGCTGAGACCTGGTCCGTGAAGAGCTAGGAATATCTGGAGGGAGAGCCGAGGAGCCAGATGGGACGTTACATTCTGCGAAGGATCGTGATCAGCATTCCGGTGCTAATAGGAATCACGATGGTCACCTATCTGATCATCAACCTGGCGCCCGGAGACCCGATCTCGGCCATGATCGATCCGGAACAGATCGCCTCGCTCGGGCCTGATTGGGTCGCACAGCAAAGGGAGCAGTTGGGACTGAACGCGCCTTTGCCGGTTCGTTACGGTCTCTGGCTCAAACAGGTCGCGCAAGGCAACCTTGGCTTTTCCTACAACGATCGACTTTCAGTGACAGGCAAGATTCGAGAGCGGATCTGGCCGACGACGAAACTGATGCTGACCGTCGAGTTCATCTCGTTGCTCGTCGCTATCCCACTGGGGGTGGTCTCGGCGGTCAAGCAGTACTCATTAACCGACTACATCTCGACGGTGTTCGGGTTCACCGCCGTGTCGATCCCTGCCTTCTTTTTGGCGTTGGCGGCGATCTACATCTTCTCGGTTAAGTTGCGATGGTTGCCGGCCGCAGGTATGAGCACGATCGGTCAATCTCCCTCGTTCGGAGACTCGCTCAAGCATCTGGTGCTTGCCGGCTCTGGTGCTCGGTCTATCGCATGCGGCGCCGCTCATCCGCTACACGAGGTCAAGCATGCTGGAGACCGTCCGCCAGGACTACATGCGCACCGCGCGGGCGAAAGGCGTTGCGGAGCTCTTCGTGCTCTACCGCCACGGCCTTCGGAACGCCTTGATCCCACTGGTAACCGTCATCGCTCTCGATCTTCCCAAGCTGCTCGGTGGCACGGTCATCATCGAAGCCGTGTTCGCCTGGCCGGGAATGGGAACGTTGGCAATCGAAGCCGTACGTAGCCGTGATTATCCCATCATCATGGCAATCAACCTGGTAGCCGCTGTCCTGATTCTGATAAGCAACTTGCTGGCAGACGTGCTGTACGCGTTCATCGACCCGCGCATCAAATACTCGTAAGGACGCATCACGTGGAGCGAAGCGAGAACCCAACGAGTGAGATCACTCAAGACGTCGGCTGGGTCCCAGAGGGACTCGGGCAACTGAGCGACAATCGGATTCGCCAGAGCCCCTCACTGTGGCAACGTTTTCGGCGTCACCGCATGGCGGTGGTCGGGCTGGTCGTGTTACTGCTACTCGTCGTCGGAGCGATCGGCGCGCCCGTCATCGCCCGCAAGAACCCATATAAAGTCGACCTCAGTAGCTACCGCAAACCACCAAGCCGGGTGCATGTCCTCGGCACTGACGCCGCCGGACGCGACGTCTTCAGCCGCCTGCTGTATGCCGGTCGAGTTTCCCTCTCGGTTGGACTCGTCGCGGTATCCATCTACACCGCAATCGGTATGACGCTCGGCGCGCTCGCCGGATACTTCGGGGGCTGGGTGGATGGGCTGGTCATGCGCCTGGCCGACGTCTTTCTATCGTTCCCATCATTGATCATCATCATCACGATGGTGGCCGTGCTGGGACCAAGCATCTACAACGTCATGTTAGCGATCGGGCTCTTGGGTTGGCCCCCAATTGCCCGGCTGCTGCGTGGAGATCTGTTGTCTCTCAGAGAACGGGAGTTCGTGACAGCCTCCCGGGCGATTGGTGCTCCGGGATGGCGCATCGTCACACGTCACCTGCTGCCGAACGCGTTGGCGCCCATCATCGTCGCGGCGACCTTCGGGATCGCAAATGCGATCTTGCTCGAGGCCGGGTTGAGCTTCCTCGGATTGGGAGTCCCGCCTCCGACGGCGAGTTGGGGCAACATGTTGACCGATGCTCAGTCACTGACGGTCCTTGAGTCCATGCTTTGGCTCTGGATTCCGCCAGGCGTGATGATCGCGCTGGCTGTCTTGTCGATCAATTTCATCGGCGATGGATTGCGCGATGCCCTCGACCCGCATCTCCGTCGATGAGGGAGACCGGAACGTCGTTGGTCTCTGCGAAAACGACAGGGACGTGATCTCGTCACCGTCAGCGACCAACAGAAGACCTAGACCTCGTCAGCATTAGGTAGGAGTAAACACTGGCATGAGTAACATCTACGATAAGATTGGGACTCAGAACCCTGATCAACGCGCGCGGCTCGCACACACGCCTCGGCGGCTCGATCATGGAGCCGGAGGTTCTGGAGGCGATGCGCGAGGCGTCGACTGCCTACGTCGTCCTCGACGAACTGCAGGACAAAGCCAGTGAGCTCATCGCCAGGGCAACCGGAGCCGAGGCTGGCATGGTTACCGGTGGGGCCGCGGCCGCGCTGCTGGTAGGGACCGCCGCCTGCATCACCGGAGGCGATCCGATCAAGATCGAGCAGCTTCCGGACACCACTGGCCTCAAGAGCGAAGCAATCGTTCATCGCGCTCACCGCAACGGCTACGACCATAGCGTCCGAGCGGCTGGGGCCACGATGGTCGAGGTCGGCTATGGCCACTCCACCATCTCCCTACCAGTTCGAGGCAGCATTCAGCGAGCGGACAGCGCTGGTGCTTTACGTCGAGTCACCCTGGGCGAGCCGGGGCGCGCTGCCGTTGACGCAGACCTGTGAGATCGCCCACCGACACGGGGTGCCGGTCATGGTCGACGCCGCCGCCATGCTCCCTCCGAATAGCAACCTGACCCGCTACATCGCCGAAGGCGCCGATCTGGTCATCTTCAGTGGCGGCAAGGGTCTGCATGGTCCGCAATCCTCCGGCATCCTCGCCGGGCGAGCCGATCTCATCACCGCGGCCGCGCGCCAATGGCAGCCCGAATCACAGCATCGGCCGCCCAGCCAAGGCAGCCAAAGAGGATATCGTCGGGCTGATGGTCGCTATCCAGCTCTATCTGGAGCGAGATCATGAGGCGGAGATGGCCCACTGGCGCGGCCAGGCGGAATACATGATCGAGCGCCTGCAAAGCGTGCCCGGAGTCGGGGTTACGCTTGCTCCACGACGGTCGCGAGCATCTCACACCGCGCGTCGAGATCACGTTCGATGTCGGCAGCGGCATCAACGCCACGCGAGCTGATCGCCTCGCTCGAGCACGGTGATCCGCGCGTCTTCCTGTTCGAGCCGAACGGCCCGAGCGCCAAGCCGAACAGCGTCATCATTCATTGTCATACCATGCAAACCGGTGAGGAGGAGATCGTCGCCGAGGTGGTACGAGCCTCGATGCTCAAGCGGCTGACCGCGCATCCGAACGAGGTCAGCGGTCGTTCCATAGGATTAAGGAAACGCGTTAAGGGAGAAAGACATGGCACAGCGGAAGCCAGCGCATGAGTATCAGGTCACGCTCGAACGGCCAGCCGATTTCGATCAGCTTCTGGGCCGATATCATGGCTGAAGTCAATGAGATCCCGCTCAACCCATCGATGGAGCACATCCCGATGCGCTCGAACGACGAGGTCGACGTCTACGAGATCCACTACGACAGTCTGGATCACGTGCGGATCGCCGGCTGGTACGCCCGGCCGAAGGAGTCGTACATCGCTCCGCCCTATCCCGGCCTGCTGATCGTGCCGGGTTACGTCTCCGAGCCAACCCTGCCGAAATCCTGGGCCAAGATGGGCTATGCCACCGTCGGTGTGGCGCCGCGCGGAAAGCTACGCTCGAACCGCCACTTCAACCCCGGTTATCCCGGTCTTTTGGTCAACAACATCATCGACAAGAACACGTACTCCTACCGCGGCTTCTACGTCGACGCGGCCGCGCGGTCGACTTCCTTCTGTCGCGGCCCGAAGTCGATGGCAGTCGCATCGGCGTGCACGGCAGCAGCCAGGGTGGCGCGTTGACCATCACCACCTCGGCGCTGCGCAGCGACGTCATCACCTGCGGCGCGGCCGGCGCGCCCTACCTCTGCGGCTTCATGGACTGCGCCGCGCTCACCCACTCCTATCCCGTACGAGGAGATCAACGAGTACCTGCGCCTGCATCCGGACCACGAGCCGATGGTGCGTGAAACGCTCGACTATTTCGACGGGATCAACTTCGCCCCGAAGATCAAGGCGCCCGATGTTCGTCTACATCGGCCTCGAGGACGACGTCGTTCCCGCCCGAAACCGGCTATGCGCTCGTCGAGGCCATGAGCTGCCCAAACGAGCTTCATCCGTACGAGCATTGCGCCCATGACGCCGGGCGGTACTGGGTCATGCCCAAGGTTGAGGCGTTCCTGGCCAAGCACCTGCGCCCAGCGACCACGCGGAGCATGCCGAACCGACGGTTGGATAAGGGAGGACGAGAGGTCTGCAATGGGAGAAAACCAACAAATTTCAACGAGTACTGGGATGCGCTCGATCAGGAATTGGCGCGCTACGAGGCGACGCCCGTCAGCTAGAGCCGATGCCGCTGGCATTCGACCGACTTCTGCACCGTCTACGGCCTGAAGCTGACCAGCATCGGACCCTATCGCATCTTCGGCTACTACTCCGTGCCGCATGGCGACGGACCGTTCCCGGCGCATGTTCAACACGCCAAAGTATGGCAGCGTCAATCACGTGCCGGATTACAACGACCGGCAGCGCTACGTCTGCCTGACGCTGATGCATCGCGGTCAGCGCCTGGCCGATCAGCCCTTCGCCGCCGCCTATCCTGGTTTGCTCACGCAGGGGATCGACGACCCAAGACGCTACGTCTACCGCGTCATCGCGGCCGACTGCATCCGCGGCGCCGAGTTTTTACTTTGCCGGCCGGAAGTCGACCAGATCGCGGTCGCGATCCTCGGTGACGATCTGGCCTTGATCGCCGCCGCGCGACGTCCACAGTTCGCGCTGGTGCAAGCTGCCGGCCTCATGTTCTACCGGATGACTGGAAGCCGCTGGGCGCACCAGTGGTTATCCGCTCGAGGAAGTCAACGAGTACCTGCGCGCCCACCCCGAGAAGGCGGGATGTGTCGCCCAGACCGTCGCCTACTTCGATCCGCTCTATCACGCGACCGCGTCACCGCCACCACGCTCTTCCCCGTCGGTAGTGACGGCTCGACCTCTGGAAAAGATTGGCTCAAGCCACTGACCGATGCCATCGCCGGACCAGTTGAGTACTACGAACTCACAAATCAGGGTGGCACAGACCATGACTGCTTGATGCCTGGACCGCAGGCAAGTTCGGTACTCATCCAATGAGCCGTTTCATTCGTGAGTTTGCGTAATTCCGGAAACCGCGGTCAGAGTCTTCGGACCGGACGATTACGAACGACGGCCCGCCTCTTGACGGGCCATTCGCATCCCCAGGGCGGCCCGAGCGCCACCCGATCCCCAACGATGTTCACCACTGGCTCGGCCGTCGACCGCTGCGCGTCAGTCGATTCCGGTTCGTTCACCGTCTCTCCTCCTGTCACGTTCCGTGAGCCGCTACTTCTGGAACACGCCCAAAATGAACTTGTGAACCGGCCATTCCAAGCGGCCATGATATGATACGTTTTCCTCGTCAGCAGAACCGGTGTGAGATTGACCAGTGCTCAGCCTGGAAACTCCCGAAAATTGGAGGAGCAACCGTGTACCTCGGGGCCACCTTCCCGTCACTGGAGATCGGTCGCGACCTGGAACCGATCGGTCGCTTTGCCCGCGGCGCCGAGATACTGGGATATCACCACATCCTGGCGCTCGAACACGTCCTCGGTTTCGCGCAGCCGAACCAGTCCAGCGTCGGTGCGCTCGATTCCTCTTCGCCGTTTCACGAACCGCTCGTCCTCTTCGGCTATCTTGCCGCGGTCACCGAGCGAATTGAGCTGGCCACCGGAGTGCTGGTGCTTCCGCAACGGCAGGCCGTGCTCGTCGCCAAGCAGGCAGCCGAGGTCGATTTCCTGAGTCGGGGCCGGCTCAGGCTCGGGGTCGGTGTCGGCTGGGTACCCGAGGAATTCGCCGCCCTCGGGATGGACTACCAGACGCGCGGCCGCCGCTGTGCCGAACAGATCGCGCTGATGAAGCAACTCTGGACGTCGCAGATCGTGACGTTTCACGGGGAATGGCATCACGTCGAGAACGCCGGAATCAGTCCCCTTCCAGTGCGGCGTCCCATACCAATCTGGATCGGGGGACACGTGGACGCGACGTTCCAACGAGTCGCGCAACTCGGGGACGGCTGGCTGACGACGCGTCCGCCCGACGATCAAGCCCGTGCCATGGTCGAGCGGCTACGCCAGCAGATGCACAGCGCCGGACGCTCGATGGATGAGATCGGCATCGAAGCGCCGCTCTCCATCAACGACATCCCAGAAACCGAGTGGGTGGGCTATGCTGAACGCTGGCGCGAGCTTGGCGGTACGCATCTTTTCGTCAATACGATGGGGATGGGGTTCACGACGGTCGACGAACATATCGACGCACTCTCGCGCGTTAAAGGAATACTCGAAGCCGCCGGGCTCACCTGACCAGGGCCATCATTCAGCCGATTCGGCGAGATTTAACCGGATCACCGACCGGCACTACGAGGGGGCACAGCATGATCGCGCGCAAACCGCCGCAGGACTATCAGGTGACGCTGGAACGGCCGCCCGATTTCGAGCAGTTCTGGGACGGCATTATGGCTGAGGCAGCCGCGATCCCGCTCAACCCGTCGCTAGAGCATGTGCCGCTCCGCTCGACCGCCGAAGTTGACGTCTACGAGATCCAGTACGACAGCCTGGACGGGCTGCGCGTCGCCGGTTGGTATGCCCGGCCGACGGAGTCCTATCTCCCGCCCCCCTATCCCGGCCTGCTGATCGTACCCGGTTACATCTCAGAGCCGACGCTGCCCAAATCCTGGGCACGAATGGGCTACGCCACGGTCGGCGTGGCGCCGCGCGGTAAGCTTCGCTCCAACCGCCACTTCAATCCGGGGTATCCTGGCCTGCTGGTCCACAATATCATCGACCGGAGTACCTATGCGTATCGTGGGTTTTATGTCGATGCGGCTCGCGCCGTCGACTTCCTCCAGTCGCGGCCTGAAGTCGACGGCAGCCGGATTGGCGTGCATGGCAGCAGCCAGGGTGGCGCGCTGACGATCACCACGGCGGCACTACGACGCGATGCGATTACGTGCGGAGCGGCGGGAGCACCCTATCTCTGTGGCTTTATGGACGCGGCCGCGCTGACCCACTCCTACCCCTACGAGGAGATCAACGAGTACCTACGTCAGCATCCGGATCGCGAAGCGCTGGTGCGCGAGACACTTGCCTACTTCGACGGGATCAACTTCGCGCCGATGATCGAGGCGCCGATGTTCGTCTACATCGGGCTGGAGGACGACGTCTGCCCGCCCGAGACCGGTTTCGCGCTGGTCGAGGCGATGCGTTGCCCGAAGGAACTGCACCCGTTCGAGCACTGCGCCCATGATGCTGGAGCCGTCTGGGCAATGCCCATGGTCGAAGCCTTTTTGGCCGTGCACCTGCAGCCGACAACGACCCGCGAGCATGCCGACCTGACGGTCGGGTAAGGGAGAGCGTGATGTCGGCCATTCTGAGCAGACCGGTCGATTTCGGCGCCTACTGGGCCGCGCTCGACGACGAACTTGCCCGCTACCCAGCCCGGCCAGAACTCGAGCCGCTACCGCGGCACTCGACCGAGTTCTGCACCGTCTACGCGCTGCGACTGACGAGCATCGGTCCGTACCGCATCTTCGGCTACTACTCTGTGCCGCAGGGCGAAGGCCCATTCCCGGCCATCTACATCACACCGCGCTACGGCAGCGTCAATCACGTGCCCGATTACAACGACCGCCAGCGTTACGTCTGCCTGACGCTGATGCATCGCGGACAGCGCCTGGCCGACGAACCCTTCGCGGCGGAGTATCCGGGCTTGTTGACACTCGGCATCGACCGTCCCGACACCTCTATCTACCGCGGCATCGTGGCCGATTGCCTGCGCGGTGCCGAGTTCTTGCAGAGCCGCACCGAGGTCGACCGGACTCGCGTCGGCATCGTCGGCGACGACCTGGCCCTGATCACGGCCGCGCGACGTCCGAAGTTCGCGCTCGCGCAGATCGCCGGGTTGATGTTCTATCGCATGCTCGAGGCAGCCGGACGCACCGGCGCCTACCCGCTCGAGGAGATCAACGACTACCTCCGCGCCAATCCGGACAAACGGGACGCCGTGGCCCACACGGCGAGCTATTTCAACCCGCTGAATCATGCCCGCACCGTGAAGGCCACCACACTGCTGAGTCTGGGCGGCGAGGGATCGACCAGCGGACGGGACTGGCTTGCGCCGCTCGCCGAGGCGATCAAGGGACCGGTCGAGTTCTACGAGCTAACCAACCGGGGTGGCACCGACCACGACTGGCTCGACACCTGGATGGCAGGAAAGATGGGAACTTCACCGATGAGCCGGTTCAGGCGAACGCGTCCGTAGCCGGTCGGGCCTAACTCGATTCTTCCCGATTCCCCGCACGAGAAAACGCAACCGCATACGTCCACGGGCCAACACGGCAGCGTACCGTCCATCGCGATTCGTGCCGTGATATTGACTCGATGCTACTGGGCAAATCAGGCTCAGGAGAGAGGTTCGGGCCAATGACAGGATTCCGGGCAACGCGGATTGCAATACGTGAGAATATGACAATCTCCACTCTTGACAAATACGGTTTGCCCCGTTAGTCTGCGATCAGTTTTCCCAATTCTTGGAGATATCAGCCGTATATCAGTGATCCCGCCGCGCACGCGAACCTATGGATCGCCCTGATAACGGCCGATGTTCTGATTTGGCGCAATCGTTCGTGACCGAATCGAACTCGCGTTCCAACTGTCCGGAGGAGCGGCAGTTGGTTTACCGGTTTGGTTACGGCGGCGCGTTTGCAGAGGGGGAAGTATGAGTCTACGCTCCGACCACGTGAACGATCTCGTTGATCGTCCGTCCACCTATCGACTGCACCGAAGGGCCATGCTGCGGCTGATGGGGCTGGGTGGAGCAACGCTCCTGGCCGCCTGTTCGTCACAGAGCTCGACCGAGCAAGAACGAGACACCGACCGCGAGTTCGGCGACTGGTGGCGGCTCGACGGCAACAAGCAGCACATCCTCTGGTGGAGCGTCCGGATCTCCGTCGGCCACGACGGCAGCAACTCCGACCACGGCCGCGAAGATGGGCGGCACGGTAGCAATCGCCGTCGATCAGGAGCCACCCACGCTCGATCCACATGCCTCGCCGTCTGCCATCACCTTCACCATGACCAGTTCGGCTAGCGAGAGCCTGCTTTATCTCAACGATAAGCGCGAACTCGTGCCCTGGCTGGCAGCGTCATACGAGGCCGCCGCGGACGGCACCTCGGTCACCTTCAAGCTCAATCAGGACGTGACCTTCCAGGACGGCACGCCATTCAATGCCGACGCCGTCAAGTGGAACCTGGACCGCATCGTCGATCCGAACTTCAAGGCCGGAGCCGCGCTGAGCTCGCTCTCGGGCTATACCAGCACGGACGTCGTCGACGAGTTCACCGCGAAGATCAACTTCGAGGCGCCCTTCGCTCCGTTCGTGAGCTATGCCGCCAGCCCCTTTCTGGTCTTCCTCTCACCAGATGGAACCCAGAAGCAGGGGAACGACGTGGCGACAAGCCCGATCACGTCCGGTCCGTACCAGTTCACCGAGTACGTGGCCAAGGATCACGCCACCATGAAGCGCTGGGACGACTACAAGCGCAAGCTTCCCTGGGCGGACCATGACGGACCGGGCTTCCTCGATTCGATCACCTGGCAGTTCGTGCCCGAGGCTGGCACGCGCTCGACGACCGTCGAAACGGGTGAAGCACAGGTCGCGACGCCGATCACCGCGCAGGATGTCGACCGGTTCAACGGTTCGAAAGACGTGAAGGTGCAGTCGGCATCGTGGGTGGGCGTGCCGCTGACGATGCTGATCAACACACAGAAGGCACCGACCGACGACGTCGAGGTTCGCAAAGCGATCGCCTACGCCGTTGATAAAGAGGCGATGGTCAATACGCTCTTCAAGGGCCTTGGGGAACCTGCCGTGGGGTTCCTCGCCCAGGCGCTGCTCCCGACCCCCGATCTCAAGTCGAAATACCCGTTCGACTTGGACAAAGCCAAGCAGACCCTGGACGCCGCGGGCTGGACCGAGGGTTCTGGCGGCATCCGTGAGAAGGATGGTCAGCAGCTCAAGATCATCCTGAACACGATCGACTACGGCGGAGGAGCGGACCCGACATCAGAGTTCATCCAGGGGCAGCTACGCCAGGCCGGAATCGATGTCGAGATCAAGGCACAGGCGCGCCCGCCGTTCTATGAGGACAATTACAGCGGCGCGACGCACGCGACAACGATCTTCTTGCGCATCGGTGAATACGACGCGCTCTACAGCCTGTTCAACTCGAAGTACATCGGGGCGAACTTTAACTGGTCGCGCCTGAACGACCCCGACATCGACAAGATGCTCGAGGACGGGCGGCAGGAGACCGATGCCGACAAGCGCAAGCAACTCTATGTCGACCTGGTGACGAAGCTCATGGACATCGCGCCGGGCGTGCCGTTGATCGACCAGTACTCGGTCTGGGCACTACGCTCGAACGTCAGCGGGCTGAAGTTCAACGGGTTCACCTACCCGATCGTGTCGGATATGTCGTTGAGCTAGAGCGAATTGCGGCGTAACTGAGGCCGTACGCACGCTTCGTAAAGGAATTAGGTACCCGCTGGGTGCGGTCCTCCCGAGAGCGGTGTAGGACGCCAAAACAACCAACGGCCCGCCGGAAGGCGGGCCGTGTCCGTGTCCAACTCTGCCGTTACGTCAATGGAAGTGCTGCTGCATCGAGCTATCGACCCGGCGGCCGAGGCCGGGGATCTCGTTTGCCTGCACTTCAAGATAGATGACGTCCCAAAGGCGACCGCCCTTCAGGTGCGCCTGACGCTGACGACCGAACTCCTTGAAGCCGACCCGCTCGAACGAGCGAATCTCTGACAGATTGAATTCGTAGGTCATCAGGAAGAGCGTCTCGAGCTCGAGCGCGATGAACGCGTAGTCGAGCATCAGGCGTCCTGCCTCGGTTCCGAGGCCACGTGCCTGGCTGGCGACTTCGCCAATATGCAGGAAGAACTCTGCCGAACGGTCATTCTGGTCGATGTCGATCAGGCCGGTAATGCCAATTGGGCGCAGTGTCTTCAGCTCGTAGATGGTGAACCAGGCGTGCTCGTCGGTCATGACCAGGTCGTCATACCATGGGCCATCCTCATCGAGCACCGCCGTCCAGGCATCGCCAGACATCGCGCGCAGGGCGACAAAGCCGTCTCGCCAGCGACGGTAGACGGGGAGAAGGTCGCGCCGGAGCGGCCCGAGCGCGACGCGGCTTCCAACTATGTCAAAAGAACGCCGGCCGTCGTCTCGCTGCTGAAATGTCTCGTTGCCGCGCTGCAACCCGTGCTTCCCTTCCAATTCTCGATCCTCAGTCACGTCGACCCGCCACCAGCCTATCAATCTTGCGTCGATCGTGCACCTGTCTGGTAGTCCCAAGTATATGACGCCTCCCTGACAATTCATGAACCATTCCATGACAGCCTCGACCTGAAACGTTACAAAATTATCTTCTACTGCTCACGCAGGAAAAGCCCTACCGCATCGATAAACTTCTCTGTGCTGTCGCGATGAATCGTGTGACCGCTACCCGGAAAGGTCACGAGACGGCAATTCTCGTGCGTCGCCGCCTTTCGCGCGGCCGCGGTCGAGAGGGCAGCACCTCGTCTTGGATCGGCCTGCATGAGCAGGATGGGACAGGAAATTCGGTCGATGGCCGTCACAAAGCTCGGAAAATCCCCCTCTGGGACGTCTGACAATGCAAGAAACGGGCCGTCCGCAGTGGCGCGCAACCAGTCGGCCTCGCGCCTCCAGTCCTCCTCGTCACGATCGGGGTGCATGCCCGCGACGGCGATATAGGTCTGTTCTGGTGTCCCACGCTTCGCGCTGAGGAGCGCCCCCAGCCAGGTACGCGTGTCCTCGCTCCGTTCGGACGGCGGATCCTCCAGCACCACGGCACGTACCCGGTCGGGATGCTCTCCCGCCAGATGCATCGTGATCCGGGCGCCCAGTGAGTGTCCCAACACGGCAGGCTTGTCAATCTCCAGTGCGTCTAACAGGCCAGTCGCGTCGGCGGCGTAGTCGGAAAGCTGGTAGCCCTCGTCTGGCCAATCACTCTGATGATGGCCGCGGAGATCGGGCATGATCAACCAGTAATCCTGCGCCAGGTTATCCGCCACCGGGATCCAGACCTCCGCGCGATCGTAGATGCCGTGAAGCATCAGCAGCGGTGGCTTCTGCTCGTCGGTACCGGTGACGACTCGGTGCTGAATCCCGTTCGCCGCTATCGTTCGCTCCCGAAATCCGCTCCCGAAATCCATCAGCCCAACCTCCCGGCATGTCGTCTCCTGGCTATCGATAGAGCAGTTCCCGCTCGAACTCGTCCGAACGGCCCAGCTCCAGTGCCTCACGTGCCTCGGCCACCACGTAGAGCGACCCGGAGGCACAGATCACGTCCTGATCATCGGCTGACTCGAGCGCTTTGCGCAAGGCCCCGGCGACGTCTTCCGCCGTATCGACGTCCGGCTTCGGACCATCGAGCGCGGCGATTGCCTCGACGATTCGCTCTGGTTTAGCCGCCCGTGGGTGACGCGATGCAGTCGCGATGATCCGCTCGCTCACGGGAGCCATCACCCGCATCATCTGCTCGACGTCCTTGTCCGCCGCAATTCCAGCGATCAGCGTGATGCGCCGATGCGGATATTCGTCCCGCAGGGTCTCGGCCAGGCGCTCGAACGAATCAACGTTGTGCGCGCCGTCGACGATCACCACCGGTCTGGTCCGAATAATCTCGAAGCGCCCAGGCCACTTCACCGTGGCGAGTCCACGACGCAGCGCATCCTCATTGGTCTGGATGCCACGCTGCCCGAGAACCCAACTGGCGGCAATGGCCGTCGCGGCATTCTCGACCTGATGGCGGCCTGTTAGCGCGGAGTGCAGGCTCGTATAGTCACCCCATGGTCCGCGCACCTGGAAACTGTCCGATCCGCCACTGGCGCGCCAGTCCCGCTCGCCAATGAGCAACTGGCTCCCTCGCTCGGCGGCGATCCGCTCCAGCGTCTCGCGCGCTTCCGGCTGCTGCGGAGCCGAGACGACCGGCCGGCCGGCCTTGATGATGCCTCCTTTTTCGGCGGCGATCTCGGTCAGCGTATCGCCCAGGATGCTGGTGTGGTCATAGCTGATCGATGTGATCACCGAGACCTCCGGGTCCAGCACGTTGGTCGCATCGAGCCTGCCGCCAAGACCGACCTCGATCACCGACACGTCAACGCTCGAACGAGCGAAGGCCAGAAAGGCAAGGACGGTGGCGACCTCGAAGGCAGTCGCCTCGCCCCAGTCGGGGTGTTCGGCCGCCAGACGGGCATTGAGCGGCGCGATCTCGGTCGTCAGCTCGGCAAAGAGATCCTCACCAATTGGGGCTCCATGTATCTGTATACGCTCGCGGAAGGTATGCAGATGTGGGGAGGTGTAGAGACCAACCCGGCGGCCGCTGGCGCGGAGAATCGAGTCGAGAAACGCGGCGGTCGATCCCTTCCCCTTGGTGCCGGCCACGTGCACCGCTGGCACGGTGCGCTCCGGGTTCCCGAGCGCGTCGAGCAGCCACGCCGTACGCCGCAGACCGACGGTCTCAGCGTCGAATGGGTTCGAGACAAAACCCCGGTCGTAACCAGAGCGTTCGATAATGTAGGCAATCGCCTGACGGTAGTTCACTGGTTGATTCACGCAATCCGTTGGAAACGCCTCACCGGGCGAGCCGTGCCGTTACAAATATGGTATCTTGTCACGAATAGTGAGCCGCAAGGCACGATGTACGATCACTCAAGAAAAGGACACGCGAACCGTGCTCTTCGGGAGCGATTCGAACCTTAATTTGGCGCAAGCCCTTTTCGATCTTGGCGGCATCGAGTTCGGTGATTTCAGCCTGGGACCGACCGCTGGCCGCTCGCCGATCTACATCAATCCGCGAGTGCTCATCAGCAACCCGTCGGTTCTTCGAAGTATCGCACGGCTGATCGACCGCGAGATCCAGGCCGACCAGGTCCGGCGCCGGCCGCGGCTCGAAAGCTTCGGCGCGGTGGCTGGCGTTCCGATGGGCGGACTTCACCTGGCGACTGCCTACTCGCTGGCAAGCGACACCCCGCTGATCTACGTGCGGCCCGATGGTGACAAACCCGAGATCGAAGGGCGCGTCATCCCGGGACAGACCGTACTGATCATCGACGATCTCATGACTGGCGGCACCAGCATCCTCAGCACGGCCTGGACGCTCGAAAAGCGGGGCCTTCTGGTGCGCGATGCGATCGTCCTGATCGACCGCGAGCAGGGCGGGATCGAGCGCTTGCACCAGCATGGCTACCGAGTCATGCCGATCCTCCGCCTCAAGACGATGCTGACCTACTACTTCGAGAGCGGGCTGATGGACAGCAAGCACTACCGGGAGTCGATGGACTACCTGGAGCGTACCCGCAACCGCGGCAGCAACTAGCGCGGATCATTACCTGTCATTCAACACAGCCGGCTACCGTACTGCCGGCGTGCGTACTCCTGTCATCGTGAGCGCGGCGATGCATCTCCCGTCGTACTGTGATCAGTCGCGCACGGAGAGATCCTTCACTGCGGTTCAGGATGACAGGAATAAGAATTCGCGCTCATTTGTCATCCTGAGCGCCGCGCGAAGGATCTCTCATTTCGTACCTGGAGCACTTCGCTGTCTCGGAGAGTCGAAACCTCACCCGCATTCCGCTACTGCGCCATCGCGAAGAATCTCGTCGCCGGATACCGCGCGAGTACCACTTCACTCCTCCAACCACACCGTCACGGTTTCGTCACACGACACCCTTCGCTGTAACGGATTTGCTACGCCACTGGGGCTATAACAGTGCCAGTGAAGGACGGCGCTGGAGGACAAAAGACGATCCGTGAGATCAGGCAAACGGCCGCCACGGACCCCAGCACAGGTGGCAGACACCCGATTCCAGCGTCGTCTGGACGGACAATTAGATAAGCGTCGGTGCGCAGATCACCCGCTCGAGGTAACTCGGGCGGGTGTGTCGTTTTGACGATTGGATGCGCAACCCCGTGCCCGACACTCACCCCTCCACCGGCTCGGACACCAGCACCTTCACCCGGCCGGCGCCGCACTGGATAGTGACACCATCCTCATCGCATGCTACCACCGTGCCCGGTGCGACGTCGCCGCCATTCTCGCTGACAAGCTGGGTCTTCAGGATGCGCTGTGCTTCTCCGTCGATCGTGCCAGTCGCCCCAGGGACCATGCCGCGCAAACCCGCCATCCACGCGCGCACCTGGTTGTGCACGTCCCGGGCCGAACGCGACCAGTCGATCGCCCGGTAATCCTCTTCGAATATCCCTGAATAGGTCGCGAGCGACTCATCCTGAACGTCGCCGGGATCTCCAGCGGCGATGCGTTGGAAGGCGCGTGCAAGCACACCGGGCAGCAGGGAAGCGATATGCGGAAAGAGTGTCTCCATGTCATCGTCGTCACCCACCGGGGTGGCCGCCTGGGCCAGCAACGAACCGGTGTCGAGTCCGGAATCGAGATAGTGGACGGTCAGCCCGACTTCTGGGTCGCCATTGCGAAATGCCCAGCCGAACGCGTTGGGGCCACGCCCACGCGGCAGCAGCCCGCCATGCACGTTGATCGCGGCCAGACGCGGCAGCGCGATCACGTCGTCGGGAATGATCCAGGGGAAGATCATCGACATGATGATGTCCGGCTTGAGCGGAGCAAGCATGGTCGCCCAGCGCTTGGGATGATTCGAGACGATCACGTCAACGTTCGGCGGAGCGGCCGCGACCACCTCCAGATAGCGGCCCAGACCCCGACCAGCCGGTCCGGGAGAGGTGACGATGCCAACGATCTTGTGTCCCATACCCCCAAGTATCTGCTGCACTCCACCGGCGATCTGCCCACCGGCATCAGTCATCAAGACAACGCGCCATGGCCCTGGCGTTTCAGACATCGTGCTCTTCCTCCGTCGCATCCAAAGAGTATTTTTCGCTCACGCACGCCCATTGTCTCAGAATAACCCCTCCACCCCTCCAGAATTCCTGTCCATGGCATCTAACCTTCGCGGTAACCCAGGATCATGGGATACTGGCGACCCGAGAAGAGTCTGTCCGGGCGGCAGAGACGAACGTGAGGAGCGGACGAGTGCCGGAATCGACCAGCGAGCGATTGACCTTTATCGTGCGTCCAGCGGAGAAGCGGGATGCCGCTGCTATCGCCGAGATCTACAACCAGGGTATTCGACAACGGATCGCGACCTTCGAGACCGAGGAGCGGTCGGTCGAGGAACGTGAGCGCTGGCTCGAAGCACACGACGAGCACCATCCCTGCCTGGTCGCGGTCGACACCGGGAACGACCGCGTGGCTGGCTGGGTCTCGGCCGACCACTACCGCTCTCGTCAGTGCTATCGCGGCATCGCCGAGTTCTCAGTCTACGTCCATGAGGATTATCGGGGCCATGGGGTCGGACGCATCCTGATGGAGACGTTCATCCCGGTCTGCGAGGCGGTCGGGCTCTGGAAGCTGGTCTCACGCATCTTTCCCGAGAATATGGCCAGCCGGACCCTCTGTCAGCGTGTCGGCTTCCGCGAGGTCGGCACCTACGAGAAGCATGCCCAGCTCGATGGCGTCTGGAAGGACGTCGTCATCGTTGAACGGCTCCTGCCCGGCACAATCGAGAATCCGCCACCATTGTGGTGAGCGGCGGAGGTGTTCTCTGCGCATGGATGAGATTGCTTAGCCGAAATGGGTTGACTGGTGGCGGACGAAATAGACCGGTAGTCAGTCACGCCCACCTGGGTTGAAAACCCAGGCTGAGAAGGCGAAGTCCCTAAACGGACTGGGCCGAAGTCACCGATTCAGCAACAACACAATCACTGAATTGCAAACATCGCGAAAAGATTTAGTCCCTTCAGTGGACTTCGGTTTTGTAGCGCGGCGGCTTTAGCCCCGCGTGAACGGGCACGAATATACCGAATTAATTCGTCAATGACCATCATTCCCAGGTGATCGTCGATCGAACATCACCGCCGTCGTGGTGACGTAGGACCGCGAACAATCGCACTCCCTGTTTACAGGATCCCCTGTCATTGTTAGTATTAGCCCAGCCTAATTTTTGAATGAGCCATCTATCGAGATTGAGTTACGATTGGGAGTTCGAACGGCGTATGGAAGAATCGAAAACGAAACCGGCTCCGTCCGCGGCTGATGTCCGCGCCGCCGACAACGCATCGAATGCGCTCTTCAATGAGCACCTCCCCTGGTTTCGCCGCCTCTGGCCCTTTCTCGGGCCAGCCTTTGTCGCCAGCGTCGCCTACGTTGATCCAGGCAATTTCGCCACCAACATTCAGGGAGGCGCCCAATTCGGCTACATGCTGATCTGGGTCATCGTCGCCAGCAACCTGATGGCGATGCTGATTCAGAGTCTCTCGGCCAAACTGGGAATCGCGACCGGACGCAACCTGGCCGAGATCTGCCGCGACCGCTTCCCCACGCCCGTTGTCTACGCGATGTGGGTCCTCTCCGAAGGCGTGGCGATCGCGACCGACCTGGCTGAATTCCTCGGCGCGGCACTCGGGTTCAATCTGCTTTTCCATATCCCGCTCTTTGTCGCCGGATTACTGACCGGTGTCGCCACATTCCTGATCCTCGGCCTCGAACGATACGGCTTTCGGCCGTTGGAGGCGGTCATCACCGTCCTGGTCGGGATCATCGCCGGCAGCTATCTCATCGAGACCTTCATCGGGTCGCCAGACTGGGGACAGATCGGCTTTCATGCCGTGGTGCCGCAGTTCTCCGGCTCAGAAAGTGTGCTGCTGGCCGTGGGCATCCTGGGCGCGACCGTCATGCCCCACGTAATCTTCCTGCACTCTTCGCTGACGCAGGGACGCATCGTGCCACGAAATCCGGACCAGGCCCGGCGTATCTTCCGCTTCGAGGTCATCGATGTGGCGATCGCCATGGGGATTGCGGGGGCAGTCAACGCGGCGATGCTGATCATGGCCGCATCGACGTTTCACGCGCAGGGATTGATCGACATTGCCTCCATCGAGGAGGCGCACCGCACGCTCAAGCCGCTGCTCGGAGGCGTGTCGAGTCAAGTCTTCGCCATCTCGCTCCTGGCATCAGGACTCTCTTCCTCCGCGGTCGGTACGATGGCGGGGCAGGTGATCATGCAGGGGTTCCTGCACTGGCACATCCCCATCTGGCTGCGGCGTGGTATCACCATGGTGCCGGCATTGATCGTGATCGCTATCGGGCTCGATCCGACCCGCACGCTGGTCATCAGCCAGGTGATCCTGAGCTTCGGCATTCCGTTCGCCTTGATTCCGCTCGTCCTCTTCACCCGGAATTCCGATATCATGGGAACGCTGGTCAACCGGCGTATGACAACCAATGCAGCCTGGGTCGTCGCCGGGCTCATCGTCGCGCTCAACTTCTATCTCCTCTTCCAGACATTCGCGGGAGGCGGAATCTAAATGGAGCCGTTCACACGCATTCTCGTTCCGCTCGATGGCTCCAGCCTGGCGGAATCTGTCCTGCCCGCGGCCTATGCAGTGGCCGAGCGCTGCGGTGCGACCATTACGTTGCTCCACGTGATGGAGCACAACGCGCCACAGACGGTACACGGCGAACCGCACATCGGCGACACCGAACAGGCTCATCGCTACCTGCGGGAGGTCGGCGACCGCTACCAGGAGGGAAGCGTGCCGACCGAGCTTCACGTGCACGAGAACAAAGAGCATAACGTGCCGCGGAGCATCGCCGAGCATGTGGCCGAACTCCACGTCGACCTGATCGCACTGGCGACGCACGGATCTGGTGGACTGCGCGGATTCCTGTTCGGCAGCATCGCCCAGCAAGCGCTGCGGCAAACGACCGTCCCGGTGCTACTCGTACGGCCCGAGACCGGGGAAGTACCGAGCGGCGGATTCAAGCGCATCGTCGTGCCACTTGACGGCACTCCCCAGGCGCATCACGCGCTGCCGGTGGCCGTGATGCTCGCGGTTGCTTCCGTCGCCGCGCTGCACCTCGTGCGCGTCGTCCCGACGGTGAGCACGATCCCGAGCTCGAGTGGGGCCGCAACCTTTTCGCCGTCCGCCACGGCGGCGCTCCTCGATATCGAGGGGGAAGAGGCCAACACCGCGCTCAGTGCGCTCCGCGCGGAGATTCCCTCTTCCGTTCCGATGACGCAGGAGGTTCGTCGCGGGGATGTGGTCGAGGAGCTCCTCGCGGGTGTGGAGCACGTGAATGCCGATTTGGTCGTGATGAGCACTCACGGCCGCGCGGGCGTTGAAGGGCTCTGGACCGGCAGCGTCGCCTCGCGGCTCATCGGGAGGCTCACCCGTCCGGTGATTCTGGTTCCGATTCCCCCAGACCCTCCACCGGGCAGCGCCGCGTAACCATCTGACCCCTCTCCACATTGTCTTAACAGGAGAGGCCGGAAAGTTGGACTCCCGGGCGCTGACGGGCAACAATAGGCGCCATGATAATGGAGCATGCCGAAGATGCCGGGTCTCTCGACGAAGCCGCGTTGATCGCGGCGGCACAGAAGGATCCGGCGGACTTCGGCCCCCTGTATGAACACTATGTGGATCGGATCTACCGTTACGCATATCGTCGTGTCGGGAATCACGCCGAAGCCGAGGACGTCACGGCGCAGACGTTCCAGCAGGCTCTGGCGGCGCTGCCGAACTACGAGTGGCGTGGCGTCCCCTTTGGTGCCTGGCTCTACCGTATTGCCGGAAACCTCATTGTTCGCCGGGGCCGATCGTCAAACCGGGAAATCGTCGTCGAGGACGTGTCGACCTGGGTGGCGGACGACGGCGAAGCGGACAGCGACCCGGCGGCGATCGTCGCGGCGCGCGGTGATGACGATCTGCTTGCCGCCGTGCGAACCCTGCCACTGGATCAACAGCGCGTCATCGTGCTGCGCTTTTCACACGGACTTAAGGCACGAGAGATCGGCGAGGTAATGGGTCGAAGCGAAGGCGCTGTCAAGCAGCTATTACACCGGGCGATGCTCTCATTACGAGCCACGCTCGAGAAGACTGACCATGTCATATAAGGAAGAACAGGCGATCGACCGCCTGGAGCAGGCACTCGGCCAATTGGAGAGCGGCGCGCCAGCGGCACAGATCGCCAGCACGCTGGACAATGAGACCGCCGATCTGTTCAACCTGGCCGGGCGACTCGACCAGGGGCTTCCAGACGACCTGCCCGACCCCGAATTCCGTGACCGGCTGAAGCAGCAGCTGATTGGCCCTCGGGAGCCTGTGGACATCTCGTCGCGACGCGGACGCCGGTTTTTCTACGACTGGCGCTTCGGCGTGGCGGCGGGGGCGCTGGCAGCCATCCTCCTCATGGCGGTGATCTTCGGAACAAACACGCTCATGGGGGATAGCCCCGAACCACCGGCACGTGAGACGGTCGTCAGCGCGCTGAGCGTGCCCAAAACGACCGCTCCGCCCGGCTCGTCCGAGACGCCTGAGACCGTGAAAAACACGCAGGTCTTTCCGCCGGTCGACGCCGAGCACGTCGTATCAGTACCGCTCGGTCTCGGCGCGGGCGGACCCCCAAGCGGAACTCCAGAGTCGCAGCCGACCCCAGGAGTGGAGATGTCGGCATCGCTGCCCAATCTGCCACAGACCGCGCCGACCTGGCTCTTGACCGGGCCAGACTCGAGCGAGGAATTCTTGCAGACCCTGGTAGCCCGGACTGGGATCAACGGTCAAATTGAACCGGCTCCCAACGAGGGTCCAAACGTGTTTGTGGTCGTCGATCAGACCGGGTTCCAGGCAATTCACTGGAATCAGCACGACGCCTTCTTCCGCTATGCGCGCGGCACAAGTGAGCCGACCCCTCCCGCCGCACGCGCGACGACCGACCCCGTGACGACGGCCAAAGACTGGCTGCGGGAGATCGGTTTCGACCTGGCGTCGATCACGTATAAGGAATCGGTACGAGAGAGCGACGGACAGGCTGTTGTCACCTTTACGCCGGACAACCTCCCGGCAACGGCGATCCCACCAGGCCTTGGGGCGACCGTCGGTGTCGGACCGGACGGCTCGATCCAGTTTGCACAGGGATTCTGGCTCTCGCTCGGTGAATCGGCCGACGTTCCGATGCGCACGAGTCAGGAAGCACTCGACGCCATGAAGAGCGGCGAATGGTACTCGATGTTGCCGGAGAGTGATTCAACCGACCTGAGCATGATGGTCTCGTCGGTCGAGATGTCCTACCTGCTGACGCGTGCCGACGATAGCAGCTACCTGCTCCAGCCAGTGGTCGCCTTCAAGGGTGAGCGCTGGACACCGCAGGGTCCGGTGCAGGATAACGTCTTCGTGCCGGCCATCAAGAAGTAGCGACCGCATACATCGTGCGATCACGTGCGGCAGTCTTGACGCAACTTGAGAAGGAGAACATGGTGAGCGAAGTATCCCGAGTCCAACGATCAACGCGACCGGCCTGGGTGCCACCGGCCATCGGCGTCGGTGCGCTGTTCGCGCTCTTTGCCAGCGCCATGGCAGTGCGCCACAGTCCATTCGCCGACGCGGGACGCCCCGTGATGATCGGCCTATCGACCGCGGCGGCAGCGATGATCGCGGTCTACGGCATCATCATGATGTTCCAGGTGCGCACCCGTGGCATCGCCAGCGCGGTCTCGGGGCTGATCATGCTCGTACTCGGCCTCTATACCGCCAACCACGTACTGCGCTAGATGAGCCTGATGGTTGCCATGCTCCGTTCTGCGTGGGGAAAGGTCCCGAGGTAGCTGCCAGCATGGAGACCCACATTCGCGGACTCCATCACGCCACCGCCATCGCCAGCGACCCCCAGCCCAACATCGATTTCTATAGCGGGGTGCTTGGCTTGCGGCTCGTTAAACGGACGGTCAACTTCGACGATCCCGGCTCCTATCACCTCTACTACGGTGACGGCATCGGCAGCCCCGGGACGATTCTCACCTTCTTCGCCTGGCCGGGAGCGCGTCGCGGCCGCGAGGGTGTGGGGCAGAGTGTCGCGATTGCCCTCGCGATCCCCAGAACCGCGCTCGGCTACTGGCTGCAGCGCCTGGTCGAACACGGCATTCAACACAAAGGGCCCGAGAGACGCTTTGACGACCAGGTCCTCACCCTGAAGGATCCGGATGGGCTGACGATCGAGCTGGTGACGCAGGCCGCCCCGCCGGCGGTAGTCCCATGGGAAGACGGGAAGATTCCCGAAGAGCACGCGATCCGTGGCGTCCATAGCTCAACTATCTGGGTGGAAGCGCTGGAGCCGAGTCTGAAACTGCTGACCGAAACCCTCGGTTTCCAGCAATTGAGTGAAGAAGACGGGCGCGTCCGTTTCACGACAGGTGAAGACGTGCCGGGGCATTTTCTGGACGTGCGGGCGGCGACCGGCTTCTGGTCGGGCGAGGTGTCGGCCGGAACCGTCCATCACCTCGCCTGGCGCGCGGCGAATGACGCGGAGCAGCATGACTGGCGGGAGCGGTTGGAACAGGCCGGACAATCCGTTACGCCGGTGCTCGACCGCCAGTACTTCCACTCGATCTACTTCCGGGAGCCGGGCGGGGTCCTGTTCGAGATCGCGACCGACCCTCCGGGGTTCACCGTCGACGAACCGGTCGATCAGCTTGGTACGCAGCTCAAGCTGCCAGCCTGGCTCGAACCTCAAAGAGCCGAGATTGAACGGAGGCTTCCGCCCGTGCGCCTACCGGGTAGCAGCGATTCGACTCCGGAACAAGCCAGCGCAGACCTCGCGTTCGTGCACCGCTTCGTCCCCGCACGCGACGTTGGGAGCACTCCGACGCTGCTGCTGCTTCATGGTACCGGTGGAGACGAGACGGATCTGCTCGAGGTCGGGAAAGCACTCCTGACTGACGCGAATATGCTCAGCCCGCGCGGCCGCGTCCTCGAACGCGGCATGCCGAGATTCTTCCGCCGCCTGGCCGAAGGCGTGTTTGATCGCGCGGACCTGATCGCACAGACAGATGCATTGGCCACCTTTGTCGCGGCTTCAGCACAGCACTATCGCTTCGATCCCGAGCGCGTGATCGCCGTTGGCTACTCCAACGGCGCGAACATCGCAGGCAGCCTGATGCTGCTGCATCCCGGAGTACTCTCCGCGGCCGTCCTCTTCAGGCCCATGGTCCCGCTGGAGCCCGACCTCGCTCCCGATTTGACCGGGATCCGCGTGCTGGCCGGCGCGGCACGTCGCGACGAACTAATTCCCGTTGCGGAGTCGGAGCGGCTCGTCGAGCTACTACGCGGGCTCGGCGCCGAGGTTGACCTCGTCTGGCAACCGGGCGGTCACGCACTGACCACGGGCGATCTTGACGCCGCTCGTGCCTGGATCTCGGGCCTCGCACTGACTGATCCATCCTGACGAAACATCCCTCAACAACGGTCTCCAGTCACTTCACTCCTTGTCGCATCAGGACAATTTGACTATTCGCCGGAACAAGCGTCATCGCCTACCCTGAACGCGGGGACGGCGGGCTGAGCGCCGAGCCATGGAAGGCGCACTGGTTACCGGAAAGGTCAATCAAATCGTGACGAACAGCCACACACGCCGGTGCACCGATCGCGCCATTCGGCTGCGCAGCGCCATTGGCCTGCTCACCAGCCTGCTGCTCTCCCTCGTTGGCCCAGTGGGAGTCTCTCAGGTCGTCGCGGCCGATCTTCAGCCCGTCTGGAATCAAGTCAGCACCTCGGGTCCGGCTGCATCCACCGGTACGACCATGGCGTTCGACGAAGCCACTGGACAAATGCTCTTGTTTGGAGGAAACGGTAGTGGCGGTAACTCCAACGAGACGTGGCAGTGGGACGGTGCGAACTGGCACAAACTCACGCCGAGTACGAGCCCGAGCGTCCGGACCAACGCGAGCATGGCCTATGACCCCGCGACCGGGCAACTTATCCTGTTCGGCGGGAAAGGGACCGATTACCTTGGCGACACGTGGGTGTGGGACGGGACCAACTGGAGTCAGGCCAGCACATCGGGACCGGCTTCGCGTGCGAATTCCGGAATGACATATGACCCAGCAACCCAACAATTGCTCCTCTTCGGTGGCAGAGATTCCATCGGTCAATTCGGAGACACCTGGGCCTGGAATGGAACACGCTGGACGGAAATGGACAGCAGCGGTCCCGTCCGAGCAGACTCGAGCATGGCCTATGATCCGGCGTCGCATCAGATCCTTCTCTTTGGGGGATTCGACGGCACGAACCTCGGAGACACATGGTCCTGGAACGGGTCGAGTTGGGATCAGGTAAGCACCAGTGGCCCGGCGGCCAGACGATCTGCCAAGATGGCGTTCAGCGAGGCGACCGGGCAACTTCTCCTCTTTGGCGGCTGGGTTCCACAGACCGGGAACATCGCCCCCTTCGACGACACCTGGACCTGGGACGGAGCCAATTGGATTCAGCTCACCGTGAACGGGCCTTCTGGCAGGTATTTACCGAGCATGGCGTATGATCCCGCAACCGGGCAGATGGTGCTCTTCGGCGGAACCAATTACACCGACACGTGGAGCTACGCGATTCCCGCAAACGCGAACGTCTGGCAGGACGTGAATGGCAGCGGTCTATCTACGCAGGCCGGCGCGACCATGGCCTATGACCCGCAGACCGCACAACTCCTCCTCTACGGCAGCAATTCGAATGGCACTCAGCTGGGTACGTGGGGCTGGAGTGGGTCGAACTGGAACCAGCTCTCGACGGACAGTCCTGATCCTTACAATCCACCCGCCGGCCATTCGAACATGGCCTACGACCCGGCTACGGGCCAGATGCTGCGCGTGAGTGGATTCAGCAATCAAACCTACAAAAAGACCTTTGAATGGGATGGCTCCAGCTGGACTCAGATCTCAACGACCAGTAGCCCGCTAGCATCCGAAGATACGGTTATGGCCTACGACCCAGCTACGGGACAACTCGTCCTCTTTGCCAGCGGACTGTTACAGACCTGGACCTGGAATGGCTCTGATTGGACACTGCTCTCTCCAACCACCAGCCCCCCAGCACGGAACTCCGCGAGCATGGCCTACGATCCCGCCACCGCCCAGCTCATTCTCTTTGGTGGATTCGATGGAAACGTTGCCCTTGGCGATACCTGGACGTGGGATGGTTCAAGCTGGACTCAGCTCACCTCTGGTCGCAGTCCCAGTGGTCGCTTCAATGCCAACATGGCGTTCGACCCGGCGATTGGAAAGCTCATCATCTTCGGAGGGTTCGATGGCACCAACAACGTTCAGGATACCTGGGCGTGGACCGGTAGCGGCTGGCAACTGATCAACAATGCGCTGCTTACCCCGCCGTCATATGGCGCGGCGATGTCCTTCGATCCCGCCACGGCGCAGCTCGTCGTCTTCGGCGGATCTAACGGCATCGCGAGTAGCGACACCTGGACGCTCGTTCCAGTGAACGACACATCACCACCGACGACCGAGGCCAGCGCCACCAACGCCGATACCACCGCCTACACCTTCGGCGACTGGACCAACCAGGCCGTGACGGTCTCACTGTTCGCCGCGGATCCCGGTGGGGCCGGAGTTGCATCGACCGATTACCACCTCGACACCGGTCAACCGTCGTATACGAAGGGCCCGTACACCGGGCCGATCACGATCTCGTCCGACGGCGATCACACCTTCGAGTTCGGTAGCACCGACATCGCGGGCAACCACGAATCGCGACAGACCGTCAATGTTCGGATCGACCAGACCGCGCCCGATGCGTCCGGAGGTCCGACGACTGACCCGAACGGAAACGGCTGGTACAACGCGCCGGTGACCATTCACTTTGCCTGTAGCGACCCGCTCTCCGGAGTCGCCTACTGTCCCCACGATCAGACGATATTGTCCGAAGGCACGGGCCTGACCGTTTCAGACATCGCCTCTGATAATGTCGGAAACCATGCTACCGTCATCAGTGATCCTCCGGTCAATGTCGACCTGACAGCGCCAACCGTCAGCTACACTGGCAACCAGGGAAGCTATGCGCTCTCCGATACCGTCAACATCACGTGCTCGGCAGCGGACGAACTTTCCGGCGTCGACTCATCTACCTGCACCAGCACCTCCGCACCAGCCTCGTCATTCTTGTTTGGCACCAACACCATCAGTGCGACCGCGACCGATAAGGCAGGGAATGTCGGAGAGGGAAGTGCACAGTTTACGGTCAATCCCCCAGATTCCACGGCGGGCGCCAGCCTGACCGCGTTTAACTTCAGCGGCACAAAGCTGATCGCCTTCGTCCGCATGAGTCGGTCCGGAACGCGGCCGTCCGGCTTCTTCGCCTACGACGACGGCTCCGTTCGTCTCACACACGCCAGGCTCGCCAGTCTCACCGTCGAAACCGGACAGGCAACGCTCTACGGCAACGCGCAGCTTACCGACGGCACGCCAGTTTCGTTCAGCCTCGCCGTGAGTCAGAGCACGCCGGGGTCGACGATCCGCCTGCATCTGAGTAACGGCTATGATTCAGGCGGCCAGACCGCTCTCTTCGTCCGGATGAGCCCATAGACGAAGCTCCACATTCCACCACCGCGCGCAAAAACCCCCAGCCAGAGCGCTCCGGCTGGGGGTGATCTTTCACAACGGGTTCCGCGTTTAGGCGCTCAGCCACATGTCACGCAGGCCGCGCGGGAGTTCGGCCGCGGTGTCCCGCACGTCTCCTTCGGGCAGGGCTCGCTTCAAGGCACCGAAGACCGCGCTGGTGACCGTGGCCGCCTGGTCGATCGAAAGCTGACTGGCCCGATGCTGCACGGCTTCCAGGAAGTCGTCGCGCGTCCAGGCGCGCTCGTCGCGCAGGAAACTGATCGCATCCAGCTTCCAATCGGACTTGAGGTCCTGCGGCAGGTGGGACTCGATGTGGCCAGCCTGACCGGGTTCGATCCGCTCATGCAGCACCTGGAACACCGCGCGACTCGCCTCCTCTGGCGAAATCGGGATGTCCGAACTCATGCGCTGCCGAGTCTCGCTCAGGAATGATCGTGTATCCATTGATGCTCCTTTGTTCGTGTGCGTCGTGTGCGTCGCGATAATCGTGATTGAACGGAAGCGATCGCTCACCCCGGCCGGGTGCATGCCGGTCGTATGGAGTCGGGGAAGGATCACATCCACCATTAACCTGGCCGCAATATGCATTCCGGATTTCGGGCCATTCACACCCGAGACCCAAAAGGTGGTTGCGTGTACGTACACACGGTGTGGTGGTGGTTGGAGACGTTTCCGGTGGACCGCCTGCGTGATCGGCAGACCCCGTTGCGGCCTGTACGTGCGCATGCTATGGTCAACCCGGTGTGGTTCCAATGGACGACAACCGAAACGCGGATTGGGTGGGGGTGGGACATGCAAATCGTCGGCCGGAGATTCGGCTCGCTCGTTCTTACGATGGCGATCGTTCTGGCGACGGCCGCTGCCGCCCTCGTCCCTACCGTGGCGCTCGCTGACACCAGTTACACCACCTGTCCCCTCTTCAGCCAGTTCAAGAGCGACGTCGAGGCCATCAGCGGCACCGGCACCGTCACGTTTCTCGCGCCGTATTGCAACATGACCGCCAACAGCACGATCACCGTGCAGAGCGATGCAAACGTCACGATCAAGGGGGACGGACTCACGCTGACCGGCGGAACGCCGAGCGCCCGCGGTGCGTTTGCCCTCTTCAGCGTCGGCGTTAATGCCAGTCTGTCCGTCGATTATGCAACGCTCGCGTACGCCCAGTATGCGATCACTCCGGTGCTATTTGCCACGCCCGCGAACGTCGCCGTGGCAAACAGCACCATTACCGGCACCGAGATCGCTGGTGTTGCCTCCTCGTCGCCAGTGACCGTCAGCAACAGCACGATCTTCGATAACAAACAGAACGGCGCCACGAGTTCAATCTCGCTCACAGTGACGAACAGTACGGTGACCGGAAACGGTACCAACGGCCTCATCAGTAACCAGGTTATCGTCACCAGCAGCACAATCACCGACAACGACGTGGGCGTCGTCAGCTTCGGAGCGCTCTCGCTGACCTGCGTCAATCCTGGCCGGAAACACGACCTTCGACTGCAACAAGTCCGTGACCGATCTCGGCTACAACCTGGCGTCCGATGACAGCTGTGGGCTCTCCGCCACAGGTTCGCGCAACAGTGTCGACCCGAGCGACCTGCGCATTGGCACGCTTGGGAACAATAGTGGACCGACGCTGACCATTCCGCCGATGCCAAACAGTATCGCCATCGATGCGATCCCGGTCTCTGAATGGAAGCTGTGCGGTGGGCGCCAGCACCGATCAGCGTCAGGTGGCACGAGCACAACAGGGTGACGGCTGTGATATCGGCGCCTTCGAGGTGATGAAGCCGACGCCTGGCGTATCGGTGACCCTCTTCAGCAGGTATCCGACGCGCGTAGCGGCCTGGGTCTCCACCGGCAGGCTGGTGGGTGGCGCGCCAGTTGGCTTCCTGAGCTGGACTGGTGGCTCGGTTGGGCTCACCAACGTGACGATCCTGGGTCTCAACGCGATCGGCCTGAACGCGACCATCCTCGGGACGGCGGTGCTCACCGACGGCTCGCCGGTTGGCTTCACGCTGGAGGTGCGAGCCGATTACCCGCAGCGGATTGTCCGGCTGCGCTTGAGTAACGGCTACGATTCTGGGGAGCAGCGCGCGCTCATTGCCCGAGTCACGCCGTTACCGACGTTTCCGAATCAATAGATCACGGCTTACGGGCACGCACCGGTACACCGAATTGAGCGCTGGCTCAACCCCGTTGGACCCGCGAAAGTCGTCATTTCGCGGTGCAAACGGGTGTTGCGTGCTGTACGTGCACGTGTTATTGTCCGCTCGATATCACAGTCTCAACCTTGATCCCTTGGCGCCGGTGAACCGTCGCCGCTGACCGACAACGACAACGAAGTAAGGAGCGCAGCGCGATGGACCAGAGCATGACTTCACAGCGCCGACGCCGTCGAGGGATCAACCTGATCACGGCGATCGTGATGGTGCTCGCGATGTTCGGGTCCGTGCCGGGCGTCACGGTCGCGACACCCAGCATCGCCGATGGCCAGATGACGAGCATTTCCGCCGGTTTCGCGCACATCTGCGGCATACGTACCGACGGCACGATTGCCTGTTGGGGGAGCAACGCGACTGGACAGCAGAACAACATTCCGACTGGCACCTTCACGCAGATCAGCGCGGGCTCGTACCATACCTGCGCCATCAAGTCGGACGGAACGGTCAAATGCTGGGGCGCGAACGGCGCTGGACAGGCGACGGCCCCGGCGGGAACGTTCATCCAGGTCAGCGCCGGCGCTCTGGACACGTGCGCCATCAAATCCGATCGCACGGTTCAGTGTTGGGGAAATAACGACGACGGCCAGACCAGCACCCCGGGTGGAAACTTTCTCGAGGTCACGGTCGGTTCCGGACATGCGTGCGCGATCAAAACCGACAACACGGTTCAGTGTTGGGGAAATAACGACTTTGGGCAGGCGACCCCTGCTGGAGGCACCTTTCTTCAGATCAGCGCGGGGGTCAAAGACACGTGCGGCGTGAAAACCGACGGCACGATTGCCTGCTGGGGAGACAATACTTCCCCCCAGAATGGCGGCTATGCGATCATCTCGAACATCCCCTCCACCGCTGTCCACGGCACCTTCATTCAGGTGGAAATGACTGACGTGAGTGTCTGTGCGTTGCACATCGATGGCTTCACGGAGTGTTGGGGAGATACGAGCAATGGCAAGGGCGAACCGCCCGATGTGAGATTCACCCAGGTTACGGCGGGAGTGGCGGACAACTGCGGTATTCAGAGAAGCGGCGTTGCCGTCTGCTGGGGTGATGACTCGGCACAGCAGCACACGGTCCCGTTCAGCACTCTTGGCCCTCCACAGCTGAGTCTTGGTTCGTTTCACACCTGCGGCATCCGGCCCGACAGCACCATCGCCTGTTGGGGAACCACCCCGAACGGGCAAGCGGCGCCAAACTCGGGAACGTTCTACCAGGTGAGCTCGGGGGGATTCCACACCTGCGCCATCAAGACCGACGGCACCTTAGCCTGTTGGGGCACGAGCTCCGACGGTCAGACCTCACCTCCCGGCGGCACGTACACCCAGGTCAGCGCCGGGTATGAATTCTCGTGTGCCCTTGCCACCAGTGGCTCAATCAGCTGCTGGGGCAGACGACGACTACAACCAAATCACCGACAAGCCCAACGGCACGTTCGTGCAGGTCACGGCCGGTGCCTATCACGCCTGCGCCATCAAGTCCGATGGCACGCTGACCTGCTGGGGACGAGACTCCGACAACGAGGTGACCGACAAGCCCAGCGGCACGTTCACCGAAATCAGCGCGGGCTACTACCACACCTGTGGCATCAAGACGGATGGAACGATTACCTGCTGGGGCCAGTCGACCCAGCACGAGATGGACAACATCCCGACGTCCGGCAGCTTCAAACAGCTCAGCGCAGGTGGTTTCCACGCCTGCGCCATCCGTAGTACGAGCGGCGCGGCCGTCTGCTGGGGATCAAACGGGAACAACGAATCCACGGCTCCGAGTGGCTCGTTCATCTCGGTCTCCGCGGGATACGTCGCCACCTGTGGCGTGCAGACCAATGGAGCGGCCACGTGCTGGGGCAGTAACACCTACAGTCAATTTGGTTCGGACGCCAGTATCACCAGCAGTGCTCCGTCCAGCCTGGCGACCGGCTTCTACACCCACACGTTCACGGCCACCGGATCACCGACTCCGACCTTCTCGGTCATCAGTGGGCCACTGCCAAATGGTCTGTCGCTCAACTCGACGAGTGGCGTTCTCTCGGGCACACCGACCGTCGAGGGAACCTTCTCGATCACGGTGATGGCCAGCAACGGCTTCTTCGCCACCGACAGCGAAACCTTCTCGCTAACGATCGACCTCAACCCGCCGTCGACGACCGTCTCCGCCAAGAAAGCCAACACTGCCAGCTACACGTTCGGCACCTGGACCAACCAATCCGTCATCGTCACCCTGGCAGCGACCGATGCCGGAACGGGTGTGAACCAGACCCTCTACAAGATTGATGGTGGAGGTCAGAACATATACGCCGGGCCGTTCACGATCGTGGCTGAGGGTGACCATACGGTCACGTACTGGAGCACCGACTTCGCGTCCCACACCGAGACGCAGCACCAGGTACACGTGCAGATCGATACCTCGAACCCGACCATTAGTGGGAGTCCGACAACGAGCCCGAACGGAAACAACTGGTACAACGGGCCCGTCACCATCCACTTCACCTGCGCCGACACCTACTCGGGAGTGGCAAGTTGCTCATCCGACCATCAGTTCACTGGGCAAGGAACCAATCTGACGGTCAACGGCACGGCCACCGATAACGTCGGTCATACCGCCGTTGCGACCAGTTCGCCACCGGTCAATATCGACTTCACCAAACCGTCCACCTCCGCCAGTGGAAAGAACGCCGACAATTCGGTCTACACGTTCGGCACCTGGACCAAACCGTCCGTCACGGTGACGTTGAACGCCTTCGATGCGGGTGGATCCGGCCTCGCCGCGACCTACTACACGATTGATGCGGGAGGAACGACACCCTACACGACTCCGTTCACGATCAACACAAACGGCGATCACGCGGTCGTCTTCTGGAGTGTCGACAAAGCGGACAACACCGAGGTGAGCCATACCGTTCACGTCCAGATCGCCCTGGATGGTCCGAGCATCTCAGGCGCGCCGACAGCCGGACCGGACGGCGACAACGGCTGGTACAAGACGCCACCGACCATTCACTGGACCTGCACGCCGAACGTCTCGCCGGTCGCCTCGTGTCCAGCCGATCAGGTGGTGACGACCGAGGGTTCGAGCGTGACGGTCAGCGGCACCGCGCGGGACCAGGCGGGCAACACCACGACGGCGCAGAGTAGTCCGGCGCTGAAGATCGACCATACTGCGCCGGTCATCTCGTATCCCGGCAATCAGGGGACGTACACGTTCGATCAGACGGTGGACATCGGCTGCACGGCAACCGATAACCTCTCGGGCGTCGCCACCACGTCCAACTGCGATCCGATTACCGGCCCAGCCTTCTCGTTCGGGTACGGCATCACCTTCTCGCAGACGGCGACCGCAACCGACAACGCCGGAAACACCGGCACCGGGTCGACCAGCTTCACCGTTCTGGCGCCGGATTCGACGGCACGTTCCTCCTTCATCGCCTACAGCAGCGGCAGCTTGAGCACGCTGGTCTATGTCAAGACCGGTTGGTTCAGCAGCCGCGCGTCGGGCTTCCTCTCATACTCGGATGGCACGGTCAGCCTCTCGAACGTCCGGGTAATGAGCATCATCGTGTCCGGCCTTGACGCGACGATCTACGGTACAGCGACGCTCGGCGATGGTTCGGACGTAACCTTCCGCCTGAACGGCCATTCCAACTTCGCCAATCCGACGATCCGGCTCGAACTGAGCAACGGTTACGACAGCGGGGATCAGCGGGTACGGTTGCTGCGTATCTCGCCAATCCCCAAGGTCTCCACGGACAACTAGCCCCTCAGCGGCTCCGTTGCCGCACTCGTACATCGGCAAAATGGAACTGGGAGCCGGTCGCGAATCGCGACCGGCTCCCAGTTCCCAGGCGACTTTCATACAATGGCGGCCAGTCAATGCCCCGAATCGCACACAACCTGAACATGATCAGACGAACCGGTTGAGAGAACGAGGCTGAACGTGCACATCGCGATCCTGATCGTCGGCATCATCATCATCATGATCACGCTGGTCGACGCGTTCGAAGCCATCATCATGCCCCGCCGCGTTACCGCCCGGCTGCGCCTTACTCGAATTGCCATCCGCGGAATGTGGTGGATCTGGACCCGCGCCACCTACTGGTTTCGTGGCGAAGGAGACCGGGAGGGCGTGACCATTCGAGACCGCATTCTTGCTGTCTTCGGACCATTGATGCTGCTGATCCTCATTGCCATCTGGGCGGCGATGCTTATCTTCGGATTCGCGATGGTCATCTGGGGCGTCCGCGCAACGACGCTAGCTGGCCACGGAACCACCTTCGGCTCGGCGGTCTACGTCAGCGGCACCACCTACTTCACCCTTGGCCTGGGCGACGTCACACCGACGACGACGACCGGTCGCATCATCATGGTGGTGGAGGCCGGAGTCGGCTTCAGCTTCCTGGCCCTGATCATTGGCTACATTCCGCCGATCATCAGCCGCTTCGGCGATCGAGAGACGGAGATCACCCTGCTTGACGCGCGAGCCGGGTCGCCACCAAGCGCCGTGGAGCTGCTGAGACGACTCCAGGGGCCGGACTGCCGGGGGATGCTCGACAGCTACCTGCGCGACTGGGAGCGCTGGACGGCCGACCTTCTCGAGAGTCACCTCTCGTACCCAATCCTGTCCTATTTCCGCTCGCAGCACGAACGACAATCGTGGCTGGCCACGCTGACGCTGGTGCTCGATACCTGTGCGCTGCTGCTCGTCGGCATCGAGGACGAGGAAGGACCCTTCCCCACGCAACAGGCACGCCTGACGTTCGCCATCGCGCGGCATACGGTCGGCGATCTGGCGCAGATTCTTAACGTGCCGCCAGCACCGGTTCTTGCCGATCGACTCCCACCCCAGGTGCAGGAGGAAGCCCGTCTCCTTCTGAGTGAGTACGGCTTCCAGCTCCGGCCCGGCGAGGGTGCGGCGAGCCAGCTCTCGGCGCTACGCGCACTCTACGAGCCAAATATCGTCGCGATCGCCCGTCACGTGCGTCTCACGCTGCCCGGGTGGCTACCGGATACGACGTCGCCGGACGACTGGGAGACGACGGCCTGGCAATGGGACCGGGCCGAGGTCATCGCCGCGCTGGACCGTGATCGCTGGTAGCCGGATTCAGCGAACCGACACGTAGTGTGACCCGTCAATTCCTGACCAGTTCCGGCAGGAATACCAGATAGACTGGGGATCATCAACGGAATAGCGCCAGCCGGCAACCTGGCAAGCAAAGCGGACGTGAAAGGGATTGGAAACGTGACGCTAGAGTTGATTCGAACTTTGTATGACTACGATCGTTGGGCAACCGAACGCATCTTCGACACCGCCGCGAACCTAAGACCAGAGCAGCTCAACGCGCCTGGCACGGCCGGCCATGGATCGGTTCGCGAGACACTGCTTCACCTGGTCTCGACGCAACGAAACTGGGTGTCCTGGTGGAATGGCAGTATGACGGCCGACGAGTCAATGACAAGCTGGCCCGACCCAGCCGACTACCCCGACTTCGATACGGTCCGTGCGTTCTGGAACGATGTGCAGCGAAAGACCTCGGCGTTCATCGATGGCCTGACCGAAGACGATCTGACACGGGAGTACAACTCGACGCTTCCCTGGACCGGGCAGACCGTTACGTTCACGTTGTGGCAGATGATGGTGCACGTGGCCAATCACGGCACACAGCACCGGAGCGAGGCGGCCGCCATGCTGACAGCGTTCGATCACTCGCCCGGCTTCCTCGACCTCATCCAGGTGCTTCTCCAGCAGGCCGCGGTTCGACAAGGCTAACCGCAGTCCTCTAATTGTCGAGGGCACCCCAGCTCGTGACGCGCTCTGGCGTGATCGCGATGACCGGAGCGCCCTCGAGCGCCATCTCCCGGTATTGGTCGTAACGTTGCCGCAGCCGCTCGACGATCGCCCCATGCGCCGGATCCTCCGGACCGAGCATCACGGCCGTACCCCGGATCATGACCCAGGCGAGCCGCGACCAGTCCCGGTCGTCGTAGCGGTCGATGACCAGCGATACCCGTCCGGTCTCCTCAATATTGCGCACCCGCTTGAGCTTCCGGTCTCGCCGTTTGGGCTTCTCATCGATGACAACGAAGAGGCGCTCACCGTCGTATGCGTAGCAGACCGGTACCACCTGCGGCTCGCCCGATTCGGAGACGGTCGCGAGGTGCGCCACCCGCCCGGCATCGATAAACGCGCGCTCCCGTTCATCTGGCTCGGCCGGCATCACATCTTCCTCCAGCCGCCGTCCAATGAAGTTGACAGCGACCACACGATTTCGGAAAAATACGATCAACATCGATAAGGAGAACGAGCAATGAAGACCATAGCCATGCCAACCAAGACCGACGAGCGAATCGTCGACATGCTGCGCGCGGTAGCCAATCCGGTCCGCTACCGCATTCTCCAGATCCTGGCCGAGCGCGGCGAGTGCCAGTGCGGTCCGATTGGCGATGAGTTGCCGATCGCCCAGTCGACCCTGTCGCAGCACTTGAAGGTCCTGCGGGAGGCCGGATTGATCCGGGGCGAACTTTCCGGGCCCGTCACCTGCTACTGCCGCGATGAGATCGCCATCGGCTGGCTCAAGGATCGCGTACGCGAATTGTAGTCCGCTCACACCGCATCACGGGGAGGTTGCCATGTCCGGAGAACGCCCCCACCTCGACCCCGACGCCAAGCGCGCGGCGCTGCGTATGTTCACGTACGCCATGTACGTGGTGACCACCGTGGACGGCGAGGAGCGCGGCGCCTTCACCGCCAACTGGCTGAGTCAGGCCTCGTTCGACCCCCCGCTCGTAATGGTCTCGGTCGAGGCCGATTCCCACTCGCTGCCGATTATCCGCTCCAGCGGCCGTTTTCTGATCAACGTGCTCGAATCAGGCCAGCGCGATCTGGCCGGGCACTTCGGCAAGAAGCACCGTCACGCGGGCGACAAGCTGGCCGATATCCCCCACCACTCCAGCGAAACCGGTCTGCCGGTCCTCGACGACGCACTCAGTTATGTCGCGTGTGACGTCACCGGCGAGATCGAGACCGGCGACTCCGTCGTCGTCATCGGCGAAGTGATCGAAGCCAAGGTCTTGCGCGAAGGCACGCCCCTGACCATGTCCGAAGCGGGCTTCCGGCACGCGGGATGAAGGCGGGGGGAGGCGGTTGACCACCCTCATCCCCAGCCCTTCTCCCGCCAAGCAGGAGAAGGGAGTCAGTTCGCGTTAGCCTGGCGTGGCGGCTACCCGGATAGCTTGCAGGACAAAATCCAGATCGTTGATGACTTGCTCATTGGTGAAGCGGATCACCTGATAGCCGAGGCTGTTGAGGTAGGCGGTGCGCTCAACGTCATATTCAATCTGATCCTCATGGATCGCTCCGTCGACCTCGACGATCAGATGTCGTTCGGCACAAAGAAAGTCGACGATGAACTGACTAAGGGGTTGCTGTCGTCTAAATTTGAGCCCTGCCAATTGACGCCCACGGAGCGCCTGCCAGAGGATCTCTTCTGTGGGCGTTGGCTGCTTACGATGTAAGCGTGCAGCTTCACTCGTACTGGCGTCGACATCCCGAAAGCGTCTCGTCATGACCACAATCCGATCAACGTACAACAACTCCCTTCTCCTGCTCGCGGGAGAAGGGCTGGGGATGAGGGTGGTCCACGCCACCCCCTCACATCCCCCTACCTCTTCCCCCTTCTCCGCTTGCCGAAGACGACGACGAACATGTAGCTGCTGCCCTCGGCTGGCGGTGAGAAGAAGTCGACGACCTCATCGTCGAGCGAAGTTGAGCCGACGGCGCCGAGTCCGAGCATGTGCGTGCCGAGGTGCAGTTTCCCGGCGTAGATGGCGGGCTCGAGCTGTGCTAGCCGGTAGCCCCGGTTGCCGTAGCGCTCCAGGACCGGATCGAGCCTGGTCAGGTAATAGGAATTGACGTGGGCGTGACCGGCGTACTCCTGGTCGACCGCGAGCCATTGCGCCTTCTGCCGGAAATTGCCGGTGCGAATCTGCTCGACTTCGCCACGTCGCGGGTGATGCCGGTAGACACCCGGTTCGATTCCCGCCACACCGTTGACGATCAGGTAATTCTCGTGCAGCGGCAGCGCGTCCGAAGCGAGACAGTCGGCCGCGAAGCCGCGTGACGAGCGATCGAGCAGGGTGGAGAAGGCGTCGAACGGAATCTCGACATCGGTGTCGTAGTTCCGTGTCGAGCGCCGTTTGAAGATAACCTCCTCGATGCGAATCTCCGGCAGGTCGTTGGTCGCGAGCGGCTGAAGTGCGGTAGCGGGTCCCGCGGGCGTGGCGGGAGTCCGGCGCAGCGGCTCGGCACGCCAGGCGGCCGCTCCGGCACCGGAGGGAAGCATCGACGCCTGGTGCAGCATGCCGATGACCGGGAACTCGACCTCTCGCGGCGAGATGGCCCGCACCGGATAGTCGAGCGGCTCGAGCGCTGGCGACGTGGGCGCAGGCCGTTCAGTGCGGCCCACCGCGCAGAGGGCGATCGTCGCCTCGCGCTGGCCGTCGACGCCGAGCAGATCGTTCACGGCGCCATCGGCGTAGCCCAGGACGATTCGCGTCGGCAGCTCGATCGATGCCGCTACCGAGAGGAGATTCGCCATGGTCGTCCCTGCGTCCCAGAAGGTGTGACGGTAGGCGCGGCCCTTGTAGCGCCAGGCATTGCGCCAGAACGTGCTCGTCATGACAACGACCAGCGGAGCCTGTGCGATGGCAGGATCATCACCGCTCGCCTCGACCAGCACCTGGCGGAAATCGCCAGCGCGCAGTTTTCGCAGCGAGTGGTCGTGCGCGGCGTAGTGGTAGAGACCGGCATCGAGACCCGGCAGGTCGGCGCAGGCGAAGTAGAGCTCCAGGTGATAGCGGGCGCCAGTGCCACCCGCGGTTCGAAACTCGATGGTGCGCCCACTCCGCGATGTTGCCTGCCGGTTGAGCAGGCCATTCGAGAGGAGAGCGATACGTGCGACGTCGTTGATTGTCGGAACGCGCTCACCCTCGGGTTCCGTGCCGGTACGTGCGATCGCCTCTAGCGCGGGAATGGCAGACGGAGCAAAATCGCGCGGCAGCGGGATCGGCTCGAGTGTTTCGTAGATCTTGAAGGCGAACGGCTCGAGCGACCAGTCCTCCTGCCAGATCGGATCTTCCAGATTCGGGGGCGTCCCCATCAGCGAGTCTTCTTCACCCGACTCGTTCCGTACCAGGACATACTTGGTCGCGTCGTGAAACGCGCGAGCCGCGGTGATCTCTCTGTTCGCGTCTGTCATGGATCTCTCCTACATCTCTTGCTCGGACATCCTGTCCATCATAAGCGCTGTTGGCTGGCGCTGGTGCGACTACTCCTGCTAGAATCCGTTCAACGTCCACACACCGGATACTGCCCGATCATGACACGTATCCTGCTGTGGACCATTTGGTTTCGATGATTCGCGTGACGTAAGAGGAGAATCCCATGCGGCAAACGTTGAAGAGCGCTACCAACGGACTGTTCTTCAACGAGAGAGTGCTGCATGTCGATTATCAACATCGGGATCCTGGCACATGTTGATGCTGGGAAGACGACCCTAACCGAGCGAATCCTCTTCGAAACCGGAGTCATCCGGGCGATCGGCAGCGTCGACAAAGGCACGACGCAGACCGACACCCTGGAATTGGAACGTTCACGCGGCATCACCATCAAGTCTGCCGTCGTCTCGTTCCAGCTGAACACACGCAAGGTCAACGTGATCGACACTCCCGGCCACAGCGACTTCATTGCCGAAGTCGAGCGTTCGCTGCGGGTACTCGACGCCGTGGTGCTGGTCGTCTCGGCCGTGGAAGGCGTCCAACCGCAGACGCGGCGCCTGGCACGTGCGATTCGCGCGGCCGGTCTCCCACTACTGATCTTCGTCAATAAGATCGATCGCCTCGGCGCGCGGTCTGAGGCTGTGCTCGACGAGATCCGCCGCAAGCTGAACCTGCGTGCCGTCGCCCTCAACCAGGCGGCCGGGTTGGGCGACCGCGCGGCGCACGTCATCGCGCACGACCGCGCCGATCCGGCGTGGCGCGCAACCCTCGTCGACCTGCTGGCCGAGACGAGCGAGCAGGTCATCAATGAGTTCGAGCGGACGGACGGAGAACCGGGCGTTGACTTCCTGGACGGCGAGCTTCGCACACAGATCGCGGACGGACGCATCGTTCCGGTCCTCTTTGGGTCGGCCATCACTGGCGCCGGAGTGCCGGAGGTTCTGAGCGGCATCGAGGCCTGGCTCCCGGTCGCACACCAGGATGCGGATGTGCCCGTAACCGGCACGATCTTCAAGATCACCCGGCAGCCGTCTGGCGAGAAGCTCGTCTACCTGCGGCTCTTCAGCGGGAACCTCTCGGTCCGGCAGCGCGTGACGCTGCAGCGACGCGACGTGCTCGGCGAGATCGAGCAGGTCGAGGAACGCATCACTGGCGTCGAGCGCTTCGCGCAGGGCGCGGTCCTAACAACGGAGACCGTATCCGCCGGGGAAATCGCGGTGCTGCACGGGCTCAAGGACGCGCGCATCGGCGACTGGCTTGGCCAATGCGCGCCCGTTTCCCAGGCCGATCGCACATTTCCAGCACCGGCCATCGAGAGCGTCATCCGCCCGGTCGACATGGCTCAGATCACGCACCTCCGCACGGCGCTGGAACAGCTGGCCCAGCAAGATCCGCTCATCTCACTGCGCCAGCGCAATGCATCGGGCGAGATCTCGGTCCGGCTCTTCGGGGAGGTGCAGAAGGAAGTCCTCACCGAGACGCTGGTACGTGAGTATGGGGTGGCCGTCCACTTCGGACCCAGCCAGACGATCTGCATCGAACGCCTGATCGGCTCCGGTGAGGCCTTCGAGGAGATTAGCGATCCGGACAACCCCTTCGAAGCGACACTCGGGTTCCGTATCGAGCCCGCCGAGCCGTTGAGTGGAGTTGGATACGTGAGACAGCTCGGCTCGCTGCCGCTGGCCTTCTACCGGGCGATCGAGGAGACGGTCCACGAAACACTGGCGCAGGGGCTTCACGGCTGGGAGGTGAGCGACTGTGAAGTGACGCTGACGCAGGTCGGCATGAACCCACTTTCCGCCGCCGGAGATTTCCGCAAGCTGACCCCGCTCGTGCTGATGCGGGCGCTCGAGCAAGCAGGCACTCAAGTCTGTGAGCCGGTCGAGGAGCTGGACGTCGAGATTCCGGAGGATACGTTCGGCCCGGTCTGTGGTGCACTGGTGAACGCGCGGGCGACGATCAAGAACGCGTTTCGTGATAGCGGCGCCTACCGCATCATCTGTCAGATCCCGACGGTCGAATTGCGCGGTATCGAACAACAACTCCCCGGACTGACCCGAGGCGACGGAAGCTGGATCTCGACGTTCGCCGGGCACGTCCCGGTCGACGGCGATCCTCCGTGCCGGACACGTTCCGGTCCCGATCCGCTCAACCGCGGCGCCTATCTCGCTGACGTGGCGAGGCTGTAGCCGATGATCGAACCCAATGGGCGGCACTCGCCACCGCGCGTGAAAGCCTCCGGGCGCTACGCACGACTTCTTCGGCGCTACCTGCGTCCTGAACTCCCTCGCATGGCGATCCTCGCCACCATTCTCGTGGCGGTCATCGCCGCGCAGGTCGTCGCGCCGCTCCTGACAAGCCGCTTCATCGACCGGGCGACCTCCGGCAGTTCCCTGCGTCCGCTCATTCTGCTGGCGTTGCTGACCACGGGCGTCGCGCTGTTGGGGCAGGTGCTTGCGGTGGTTGAGACCTACGTCGCCGAGAACGTGAGCTGGGCCGCGACGAACGCGCTTCGCGCCGACCTACTGGCGCACCTGCTGCGGCTGGATGCGTCGTTTCACAACGCGCGCACCCCGGGCGAACTGATCGAACGCGTCGACGGTGACGTCTCCACACTCGCTCGCTTCTTCTCCCGCTTCGTGGTCTACGTGATCGGCAACGGGCTCTTGATCCTGGCGGTGATCGGTCTTCTGTTCGCGGTCGACTGGCGGATCGGCCTCGGGCTCGGCTCTATTGTCCTGCTGGCGTTACTGGTAATGGTGCGAATCCGGTCCGCGGGGGTCCCATACTGGGCAGCGGAACGCCAGGCGAGTGCCAGTTTCTACGGCTTCCTCGGGGAGTACCTGGCGGGACTCGAAGACATCCGCTCGAGTGGGGCGGGTGCCTTCGTGCTGCGACGCTGCGCTCAGCTGATGCGCCCCTGGCTCTCCGCATATCTGAAGGCCGAGATGTTCGGCTACGCCCTGATCTCGACGAGTCAGGGTCTCTTCGCCATCGGCACCGCGGTCGCCTTCGCGCTGAGCGCCACGCTCTACCGCTCCGGCGCGCTGACCATCGGCACGGTCTACCTGATCTTCCAGTACACTGCGGTACTGCGACAGCCGACCGACCAGATCCGCAACGAGGTACAGGACCTGCAGCAGGCGGACGCCAGCATCCGGCGCATCGAAGCGCTCCTGGCGATCAAGCCGAGCATCGTCGACGGCGACGTCCCGGAATTGCCGGGCGGCAGGCTCTCGGTGGATCTGGATCACGTCACCTTCGGCTACGACGAGAGCGCTCCGGTCCTGCACGACATCAGCCTGCGGCTGGAGCCAGGACGCGTCCTCGGCGTAGTCGGGCGCACCGGCTCGGGCAAGACGACGCTGACCCGTCTCCTGCCGCGCTTCCATGACCCGCAGTCGGGCGTGGTTCGTCTGGGGGGCGTCGACGTCCGATCCGTTCGACTGGAGGCCGTTCGCGCGCGCATCGGCCTGGTAACCCAGGAGATTCACCTCTTCGATGCCAGCCTGCGCGACAACCTGACCCTCTTCGACATTGCGGTGTCGGATCACCGCATCCGGCAGATACTCGACGACCTCGGGCTGGCGTCCTGGCTGACGGAACTGCCCGCGGGGCTGGACACCCTGATCGGGCGCGGCGGCGTGGGACTCTCGGCCGGTCAGGCACAGGTGCTGGCATGCGCACGCGTCTTCCTGCGCGATCCGGATGTCGTCATCCTGGACGAGGCGTCGTCGCGTCTCGATCCCGCGACTGAGCGACTGGTCCACACGGCCATGGCGCGCCTGCTCGAGGGCCGGACTGGCATCATCGTCGCGCACCGCCTCTCTACCATCGCCTTCGCCGATGACCTTCTCGTGCTCGAAGATGGGAAGGTGCGCGAATACGGACCGCGGCAGGCGCTGGCCGACGACCCGGACTCCCGCTTTGCCGAACTACTGCGCATGACGGTGGAGGTGACATCATGACGCAACTGCCAGCCTGGCGCTATCTGGCGCAGATGGCCCGCACGAGGCCGAGGCTCTACCTTTCGCACCTGCTGCTCTGGACGATCCTGGCGACGATGCCGCTGCTGCCGGGGCTTATCGCGCGCGCGTTCTTTGATTCACTCACCGGGAACAGTAGCCTGCGGCTGGGAACGACCGGGTTGATCCTGCTCTTCACGGCTATCTCGCTCGCTCGTGCCGGACTCTTCCTCGCCGGGGGGTATGTCGAGACCGTCATGCGCTTCGTGATGAGCGGTCAGCTACGCCGCAACCTGCTGAGAAACATCCTGAACCACCCGGGTGCTGAGGCGCTTCCCTTCTCGATCGGTGAGACGATCAGCCGGTTTCGCGACGATGCGCACGAGGCCGAGGACAACCTGGACTGGTCGACCGACGTCGTGGGAACGGGACTCTTCGCGATCGGCGCGTTCGTCATCCTGTTGTATGTCAACGCCCGCGTCACGCTGGTCATCTTCGTCCCGCTGCTGGCCATCGTCGCCATCGCGCGCCAGGCCAGCCGGGCCCTGGGCCGCTACCGTGAAGCCAGCAGCCAGGCGACGAGCCGGGTAACCGGCGCCATCGGTGACATTCTGGCGGCGGTGCCGGCACTGCAAGCCGCGGGAGCCGAAGAGCGAATCGTCGCGCATTTCCGGCAGCTCAACGACCAGCGACGCTCGGCGATGTTGACCGACCGCGTGATGACCCAGGCACTCAACGCCGTCACCTCCAATACCGTCAGTATCGGCGTCGGCCTGATCATGCTCCTGGCCGCGGGCGACCTGCGTGCTGGTAGCATGACGGTCGGCGATTTCGTCCTGTTCGTCTTCTACCTGGGATTCATCGCCGAGTTCGCCGACGGTCTCGGCCAGTTCCTGGCTCACTATCACCAGACCGGGGTCGCGTTTACCAGGATGAAAGCACTGCTCAGAGGGCAATCTCTGAACGCGGTGGTGGCCCCGACGCCACTCTACTTGAAAGACCGACTGCCTCCGCTGCCGGATCCGCCTTTGCCTTCCGGCGGCGATCGACTTCAACAGCTCGACGTGAGCGGGCTGACCTACCGCTATCCCGAATCGGATCAGGGGATCGAAGACGTGTCTCTCTTCCTGCGGCGGGGCGGATTGACCGTGATCACGGGTCGCGTCGGCGCGGGCAAGACCACCTTGCTCCGGACGCTGCTCGGGCTGCTTCCGGCACAGTCCGGCGAGATCCGCTGGAACGGCGCAGTCGTAACCGGTCCGGCTGACTTCTTCGTGCCACCCCGCGCCGCCTACACGGCCCAGGTGCCGCGCCTGTTCAGCGACACCCTCAAAGAGAACATCCTGCTCGGCCTGCCCGACGACCCAACTGCGCTTTCAGCCGCTATCCATATCGCCGTTCTGGAGCAGGATGTCGCAACGCTCGAAGATGGGCTCATGACCCCAATCGGGACACGAGGGGTCAGGCTCTCGGGCGGACAGGTGCAGCGCACGGCCGCCGCGCGGATGCTGATACGCGGTGCGGATCTGTTGATGATCGACGATCTCTCCAGTGCACTGGATGTCGAGACCGAGCGCTCGCTGTGGGATCGCCTGCTCAGTAACCGCGACCGGACCTGCCTGGCGGTCTCCCATCGAAGAGTGGCGCTTTTGCGCGCCGATCACATCGTCTTGCTCAAAGAGGGGCGCGTCGAAGCCGAAGGGAAGCTCATCGACTTGCTCGAGACGTCCGCCGAGATGCGCGCCCTGTGGCATGAACAAGAAGATCAGGAGCCAGCGGGGGCGGGATGAGGTGAGTGGCAGCCCTCACGAGCGGCCCTCATTCCCAGCCCTTGTCTCCCTCACTAACTCTCCCTCGACTCGAGGGAGAGGACCATCCCGCCAAAGCAGGAGAAGGGGGACCATTGGCGAAGCCGCGTACTGCTCCAATATCGTCTCCCCTCTCCCGTACGTACGGGAGAGGGGTCGGGGGTGAGGGCCATTCCCCGTTACTCCCCGCCGAGCACCCGCTCGACGGCATCCTTGTCCCACCAGCGCCAGTGATCCTCGCTGGCTTTCTTGGCCCGGTTGGCCATGGCCCAGATGACCCCGGCGCCAACCGATTCGGCGACCTGGATCGCCTCGGTGATCTCTTCGTCCGAGATACCCATGCGCTTCGCGACCGCGAAGTGTCCAACTGCTCAGGGCTCGCAGTGCTGCGCCAGCGCAACAGCGATGTGAATCAGTTCCTTGGTCTTGGCGTCGAGCACGCCGGGCGCGTGCGCCGAGTCGTAGAGTTCGCGGAATTTCTGGGCCGTCTCGAGATGATGGTCCTGCTCGCTCAAGAGATCTCCCCTCTTTCAGTGAATTCAGTTCTACAAGAGAAAACCTGCAAGGTCAGGACCAGTATTCCCGGCTCTACCCCTCTAACCGCTCGGCGGTGAAGAATCGCGAGACGACCAACACCAGCGCGGCCGCGACGACCAGCAGCACCGCCAGGGCCAGTGCGGAGTTCAGATTGGTCTCCATGGCGGTCATGATCGCAAGTGGCATCGTCTGGGTCCGTCCCGAGATGTTTCCGGCGAACATCAAGGTCGCGCCGAACTCAGATACCGCTCGCGCCCAGCAGAGAACCGCGCCGGAAGCGATCCCTGGCAACGCGATTGGCAACGTGATGTGCTGGAAGGTCTGCCAGGTCGTCGCGCCGTCGATCTCGGCCGCTTCTTCGATGTCGCGCGGCACGAGCCGAAAGCCGAGGAGCGCGCCGCGCACATAGAAGGGGACCGAGACGAAAAGCTGAGCCATCACCACGGCAGCGGTGCTGAAGGGGAGCGTGATCCCGAGTACGTGCAACTGATGGCCAAGTAGCCCCTGACGGCCAAAGGCCATCAGCAAGGCGACACCCGCCACGACCGGAGGGAGAACCAGCGGGAGATCGATCAGGATCTCGATAACGTGTCGCCCTGGGAACGACCGGCGGGCCAGGAGCCAGGCGAGCGGCGTGCCGAGCAGCAGGGCAAACCCGAGACTCACGACGCTGGTGACGCCGGTCAGTTTGAGCGCATCGACCACCAGCGGCTGACCCAGGGCCGACCAGAATCCGGAGGAGCGGCTAGCCTCCCAGATCAGGGCCACGACCGGCAGTGTCAGGAAGAGGAGCAGCAGCCCGCCAGCCAGCCACGGCACCGAAATGCGCGCTCGTTGGCCAACCGGATTTGCGGCTTGCCCCTCACGGAGCGCGACTGGTTCGAGCAACGAATCGCTCATCGACTAGCTCGCGGGCGCATGTTCGAACCCATACTTGCTCAATACGGACTGTCCAGCAGGCGACCGTAGATAGTCGATGAAGGCCTTCGCGCCATCCTGATTCGGTCCACCTTTGACGACGCCAATCGGATACTGGGCCACGATGTTGAACTGATCCGGAATATCGATCGTCATCACCTTCGACGGATCGGCCGAGGAGGCGTCGGTCTTGTAGACGATACCGGCGTCGGCCTCGCCAAGCTGGACTTTCGCGACCACGTCCTTGACGTTCAGTTCGTTCGAGGCCAGGTTCGCCAGGACTTTGTCCTTGAAATCGGAGCCGTAGGCCGGGTCGGCGCTCAGCTTGTCGAGCACCTGGCGCGCATAGTTGCCGACGGGAACCTGCTCCTGCGCCAGGACGATCTTCAAATCCGGATTCGCCAGGTCCTTCAGACTTTCAATGTGGCCGGGATTGTCTTTCGGGATCAGGACGACCAAGCGGTTCTCGGCAAAGATCGTGGTATCACCCACGATGTCCCCCGACTGCACCACCGGATTCATGTTCTTTTCATCGGCCGAGGCGAAGACGTCCGGCTGAGCACCCTGTAGGATCTGGGTACGCAAGGCCGACGACCCGGCGAAGTTCAGCGTGATGCTCGTCCCTGGGTTGGCCGACTCGATGTCGGACTTGATCTCGGTGAACGCCTCCGTCAGAGAAGCCGCTGCGAAGATCGTCAGGTTCCCGGTAATCTTCGGCGCCAGCTCCGTGGCTGCAGTCGTCGTCGTGCCACTCGCAGCCGTACCTCCCTGCGCACTCGATGAATTGCCGCAGGCAACCAGCAGCATGAGGATAGAGGCCAGGCTGGCCATGGCCAGAAGTCGATTCATGCCGTGATCTCCGTTACAACCGTCCCAACGACCGAGCTGTCGTACCCGCCCAGCGCCTCGACCTCGTCGCGGCAGCTGCGCGTCGACGCCACCTCGAGTAGCGCTTGAATCGGCGCCGTTTCGAGCTGCTCAACCGGGATGACGAGGTCGTAGCGCTCCTCTTGCAGGGGAATGAAATCGAGCCCGAAAGCCCGCGCCGCCGCCTCGATGCCCGGACCAACGTCAGCGTGCCCGGCCGCGATGGCTTCGGCCACGGCCATGTGCGATGCCAGCTCGCGCCCATAGCCGTTGACGCTCTCCGGTAGCCCGCCCGCGGCGATGAGACGCGCATCGAGGAGCGTCCGGCCACCAGAGCCGGGCTCGCGGTTGACGATGGTCACGTCTGGGCGAAGCAGGTCGGCCACCTCGCGAATGCCTTTGGGGTTGCCCCGCGCGACGATCAACCCCTGCTGCCAGCGCGACAGGGTGACGACGGTAACACGCCGTCCTGCCAGCTCTCGGCGGACATACGGGATGTTTTCCTCGCCGGTTTCGGGATCGCGCAGGTGGGTTCCAGCAGCATGAACCTCGCCCCGCGCCAGTGCTCTCAGTGCCGACAGGCTGCCGCCCTGGACCCAGTGCAGCCGGTAGCTCGGATAGCGTCGCATCAGGTGGGCGCCGACAAGAGCAAGCGAGGGATCGCATCCAGCGACAACGGCCGTATTCTCGATGACACGCTGGTCGACCAGCAGATCGACGCTCGTCTTCACCGGTGAACCTGATGGATCGACGATCAGGCCGTCCGCCGTGGTGACCGTGCCGGCGACACCGGTCAGCGGCCGGGCGAGGAAACGTGAACCGACCCGCGAGAGCTGCACACGTGAAGGAGATGAACTGGGCAAAGCTCCAATAACGTCCGCCTCGATCCGGTTCGGACCTCCCGGCAGGGTGAAGAGTTCCTCGACGGGACAACCCAGTGCTTGGGACAGCTTGAGCGCAACCACGGTATTTGGCACGTACTGCCCGGCCTCGATCGCGCTGACCGCCTGGCGAGTCAGCCCAGCATGCTGGGCCAGATCGGCCTGGCTCAACCCGGCCGCGATTCGTTTTCCGCGTACGTGACTTTCGAGATCGTCCGCCGTCACTCGTCGTCCCATGACGCACCTCCACGGCGAGTGTACGGAATCCACGACAAAGGGTCAAGAATTGCGGACATTGAGGCAGAATCGTATGTCTTCACGCGGGGCTGAAGCCGCCGCGCTACACGTTGCGAAGCCCGTTGAAACGGGCTGAGCTCCGATCTCAATCCATTCATGGATTTCGCCTGATCAGCCTGGGTTTTCAACCCAGGTGGACGGAGATGCGATGCCGAACTCATTCGTCCACCAGCATTCAACCCAGGAAAAACGAGGACGCGTCATCGGTGGAATCCTCCAACGCCCCGTGACAAGACAAAGGGATCGGCCAGCTCGACCAACCCCTTTGTCATCAGACTGTCGTGACTGGCGGCTTACCGCGAGCCAGCGGCGATTGCGATGTTGCCGCTACGGCGCCAGTCCATGGACTGACAGGTAGCTGAACTCGAACGACTGCTCGACCACGTCATCGACGTTGTAGGCCCAGAAGCCGACCGTGCCACTGGTCGGACCGTCGCTGGTCACGGTTCCCAGATATCCGTCGTCGACGTAGAACCAGAGCTGATCGCCTTCGGCAACGACCTTGATCGTGTGCGGTCGCAAGGCGTCAAGCCCCGAGCCGAAAAGGTCGAAGGTGTAGTCGAAGATGTCTTCACTGAGCACGATCGATCCATCGGACGCCCGGGTCGCGAGGAACGCGCTCGCATCAACGACTTCGTCGTTGGTGAAGAGCAGGCAGAACGCGTACAGGTCTCCGGTGTGGTTCGACTGCGGAGCGCGCAGCAGGAGACAACCCGCCGAGTCGCCCACGTCATCGAGCTTGCGCACGTTGACACTGTACGACGCGTCCCCGACGTTGAAGGAGTTCACCGTCGCGCCACCCTCCTGACCCGGCAGCAGCTTCAGCTTGTAGCCCTCAGTCGTAAGGGCGCCGGTGCCGTCGCCCCAGGTGCTGAGCCCATCGAGCTTGTCCAGCTTCGACGAGAAGATCGACGAGCCCTCAGACGGAGGAGTGACGGTCGGAGTCGCCGTTGAGGTTGGCGTCTGAGTCTGTGTCGGCGTCGTCGTTGGAGTCGGCGTGCCGCCATCGTTGAAGCTCGCATGGGTGGGGATGTCCGGGTGCTGGTTGCCATCCCAGGAATAGCCCCAGAAGTGCCAGCGGAACGACTCGACCAAGGAGCGCAGCGTGGCGGTGATGTTGTCCGGGATCGGCTGGCCCGCCGCGGTGAACCAGGGGTCGATGCTCTGCGGTGGCAGGACCGTGGAGGCATGCGTCGGGACGTCGGGATGATCGGCGCCATCCCAGGAGATGCCCCAGAAGTGCCAGCGGAAGGCTTCCACCAGACTGCGCAACGTCGCCTGAGTGTTGGCTTGGTCGAAGGTGGTGCCGTTCACCCAGGGCGTGAGGGGAGCACCGGTCCCCTGGAAGCCGACGTGGGTCGGCAGATCCGGATGGGGTGAGCCGTCCCAGGAGAGGCCGTAGAGATGCCAGCGGAAGGCTTCGACCAAACTCCGCATGGTGGCGTTGATCTGGTCGGCTTTGGGCTGTCCCGCGGCCGTGAACCACTCCCCCTCACTCGCATTACTCGACACGATGAAGTCCCACTGTGCCTGGAACGTGTTGCCGTCCGCGTCCGTGGCGACCACCGTCGCCGTGTGTGTGCCCGCGGACAACACACGTTGCTGCGAAATGGCCAGGAACGTGTCAGTCTGGCTGCCGATCTGTTCGATCTGGCTGCCGTCAAGCGAGAGCGTGACCGTCGTCAGGGCGGCATCGCCGTTGGCGTGTGCCCCAATCAGGACAGGCCCGGGCGCCACCGTCGAATACGGTGCGGGCGTGAGACTGTCGAACGTAAGACCGGCGCTGTCGGCGCTTGCCGATCTTCCGTGCCAATTGATCTGCAGTGCTCCCAGTAAGACGACGATTAGTATCGTTGCCCCGGCTAACCGGAGATAGCGCGTCATGGAATCCCCTTTCCAGCGAATACCTGTGATGTGCCTCTACATTCTGCGGCGAGACCACACCACGCCCCGTTCGCTGCATTGCCCCCAATCAATCATTCATGAACGCGGCAAGACCATCGGACCCGGACCGACCCTCGCGGATTTCGTGACACCACGAGAACCCGCCGGGGAAGTCCAGCATGATCGACAGTAGCACATGAATTTAGATTCGTCAGGAACCAGGACGAGGCTCGTCACGGGGATGTTCCGAGCGGTTCTCCGGGGAAAGTCGGAAGGTCGTGAAGTCGCCGCTACCGGCTCACCGCATGCGCAATGAGCCGGATCCCAACAACGACGAAGGGGAGCGTCACCAGGAGACTCGCGCCATTGATCACACTCATTTCCGTCCCGGAGAAAATCGCGGCCGCGACCGTCGCGACGATGCCGCCGACCAGCGTCAGACCAACCAGGAAGGCGGCGACGCGCATCCAGCCGTTACGGTAGATGTGCCTGGCGGCGAGCCCGGTCAGGCGACCGGTGGCCCGCGCCGAACTGACCGGATCGTAGGGGTTACGAGCAAACTCCTCCAACCACGGATCTTGGCCGATGATCGTCTGGAACTCCTGACCCTCGTCCGGCTCGGGCTCATGAATTTCGTGACTCATGAACGGAACCCTATCTCAGCCTCCCGATTGTTCCAGCCAGGTGCTCGGACAGCATGGCGGCGGGCAGGTTGGTGTTGGCGCGCATGATGACCGGGAAGATCGAGGCGTCACAGACGTAGAGTCCCTCCAGCCCATGCACCTTGCCCTGCGCATCGACGACCGCACCTTGATCGCTCTCCGGACCCATACGACAGCTACAGGCCGGATGCCAGTAGATACCAACATTACGCGTGACGAAGTCCGCGATAGCAGCGCGCGAGGGATTGGCGGTGCCAAGCCGCGCATCGACACCGAGCGCGCCGGCCCATGGCGAGGCCGCGACGATCTGGAGCGCGAGTTCGACGCCATCGGCGAGCACCGTCGCGTCCTCCCCCTCGACGTCAGTCAAGAAGCCGTGATCGAGAAGCGCGATTGCGTTCGGATCGCGCGAGGCCAGCTTGACGGCTCCGGCAGACTGCGGTGTGACCGACGAGATGAAGACGTTGTAGTTCCAGGCATTCGCGCTTTGATTCCAACCGCTCACCGAGTAGAGGTGCAGGTCGAACGCCTCTCGACAGATGCTACTGCGCGTCTTGGCCAGCGCCTGCTCGTCTGGCAGCCAATGTGACTCCCCGAACGCGCGCATCTCCTGGTCGAGCGCGTCACTCCGGAATGAGAGCTGTACCGCCGGGTGGTCTGCCAGCGCGCGGCCGACTCCGGGCAGAGCATGCACCGGCTCGATGTCGAGTGGTGTCAACTCATCCGGATTACCGATGCCAGAGCGAAGCAGGATGGAGGGTGAACCGTAGGCGCCCGCCGAGAGAACGATACGTCCGGCGGGAATGCGTACCGGCGAGCCGTCGATAATGGCTTCCACCGCGACGGCGCGCCCTGCGAGCACCTCGACGCGATCGACCGTCGTATTCGGGACGATCGTCAGATTTGGACGCGCCCGCACTGAATCGAGATAGGCCAGGGCCGTGTTCCAGCGGATGCCGTCGAAGATGTTCGCGGGCGACGGCGACACACCGGAGGTGTCATCCGGATCATTCAGGTCGACGACGCGCGGAATGCCGCTCGCTTCAGATCCGGACACAAAGGCAGCCTGATAGGGCGTCAATTCGGCGTCGTCCGGCGTGCGCACGCGCAGCGCCTGCTTGGCGCGTGCGAAAGCGGGTGCGACCTCCGGCCAGCTCCAACCCTGATTGCCGAGTTCGGCCCAATGGTCGTAGTCACGCCGGTGACCGAGCAGCGCGACACAGCCGTTGTGCGACGAGCAGCCGCCAATGACACGGGCGCGATCGAAGGTCGTCACGCGCTCATGCGACGGATGGGCGAATCCGCTGTAGCCCCAGTCGTGGCTACCAGGAGACTTCCGAGCGTCGAGCAGTTCCTCCGGCCAGCGGTCGTCCGACAGCGGGCCATAGTCCGGGCCGGCCTCCAGCAAGACAACGTTGAGATCGGTATCGCGCGCGACGATCCCGGCCAGTGCGGCACCTGAAGTACCCCCACCGACGATGAGGAGGTCGATCTCTTTGGGCAGCGAAGGTGATTGCGACATGACTCAATCCTCCTGTGGATTCAACCGGCAAGGTACTGCTGAAACCAGCCGAGCATCCGGCGATAGCAGTCGATTCGGTGCTCGCGCGTGCGGAAGCCGTGGCCTTCTCCGGGATAGACGACATACTCGTGTGGCTGGCCATTCTTTTTCATCTCGGCCGCGACCTGCTCCGATTCCTCCGGCGGGACGCGCTTGTCTTCAGCCCCATGCATGATCAGGAGCGGGGTCTTGATCTTATGGAGGCTGTGATACGTCGAGCCGCGATCCATCAACTCCGGGATCTCAGCCGGATAGCGGCCCCAGTAATCGCGCGCCACGAAGACGCGGCCAACCCGGTCGCAATACTGGTGAGCCGTCACTTTGTTCGTGTTGCCGTACATGTCGACTGCTGCCGCGAACAGGTCGGGAGCCGCGACGATACCGTGCAACGTCATATAGCCGCCATAGCTACCGCCATAGATCCCGACCTGCGAGATGTACGGCTGCGCGGCCAGCCACTCTCCCGCCGCGACCGTATCCTGGGTCTGGCCACCGCCCCAATCCCCGTAAGAGAGCCCGGCGAATTCGCGTCCGTAGCCGCTCGAACCACGGTACTCGATGGCCATCACGACGTACCCCTGCTGACTGAACCACTGCTCGACTGGATGCCAGCCGTTGCCGTAGGCGTTGGTGCCGCCACCGTGAACCTGGATGAGTCCAGGATACCGCTTGGCCGCGTCGAATTCGGGCGGCAGATAGAGATAGGCATCGCAGTAGAGGCCGTCGAAGGAGCGATAGGGAACGCGCTCGGGTGGTAAGAGGGGCGTCTCGATCGCGCGATCGCAATCGGTCAAACGCCGCGGCCGGCCACCGACGAGCGGGACCACGAAGAGGTCGGGCGGGCTGGTCTGCGTCGCGAGCACGAAGGCAAGTGTCTGGCCATCCGGCGAGATGGCGTAGTCGGTCACCGAGCCGTCGAGATTCGTCACCGCCGTGCGAACTCCACCGTTCGCGGGGATCGCCGTCACGTTCTTGTTGCCATTGTGCAGCGACAGGCCATAGATCGCGCCGCCATCCGGCGACCAGGTCATGCCTGCCCCCTCCAGCCGCCAGGAGAGCCCGCCACCGGGAGTCAATCGCTCCATCGGCCCCGGGGCGAACGGTACGCGCCAGCAGTCGGCGTCGTCGCCGTACCAGTGCTCCGTGACCGTGTTGGCGACCAGCGCGATGGCGGATCCATCCGGCGACCAGGCGGCGTCGGTGTTGACCATCAGCCCTGTCGTAAGTTGCCGCTGCATGCGGCCATCGACCGAGACGACCCAGATGTCGTCGTTGTTGCGCTCACCGGAGCGCGACGAGACGTACGCGATCCAGTTGCCGTCGGGAGACCACCGCGGCGTCCAGCGCGGCTCGTCCAGCGGATTGGTCTGGGTTGTCAGCTGGCGTGGAGTATTCCCCTCGACTGAAACGACCCAGACGTCGAGCGCGCCCGACTCGCCGCTGATAAAGGCGAGCAACGAGCCGTCTGGTGAGAAGGAGGGTGAGCGAGTCTCCCAGGCGCCGCCGGCCAGACGCCGCTCGGATCCCGAACCGTCGGCCGGAACGAGCCAGATGTCGGAGCCGCCCTGGTCGTTACTCCGCACCACCGCCAGGTGACGTCCATCCCGCGACCAGGCAGGTCGCGCGGCCATCACTGATGGCTCGGAGAGTTGCCGTCGCTCGCCATTCGGCAGGTCGCAACACCACAAGTGCCAACCGCTGCCTCCACGGTCATCCAGATAGGCAACCGCATCCCCATCCGGCGACCAGACCGGAAACCCAACGCTCGGAACATCTACGAGTTGCTCGATCGTCCACATCTCGCTGCCCTCACTTCCCAGACGTAGCTTGTCACCCCGATCGAACGCGGCTCAGTCAGTCCAGCGGCGTGTGATGATCGAAGTTGGAGGTCGCGCGCTTCCAGTAGCCAGTGACGCGCATCCGGCCGACCGGGATATTCAGCTCGTTGATCAAGAGACGGCGCACATTGCGCATCTCGCCCGCCTCACCAGCCGCCCAGGCGAAAACATCGCCCTCCGGAAGCTCGAGCCCACGAACCTTCTCCGCCAGCAGATCATCGCGGTTCGGATCGGTATCATCCCGGTAGACCCAGATCAGGTTCAGGTCGGCCGCCGACTCGATTGGCAATTGCTCATCGGCATTCGCCACCTCGAGCACGGCGACCGCTGGCGTTCCCGCCGCGAGCCCCTCGAGCCGTCGTGAGATGGCCGGAATGCCCGCCTCGTCGCCGACGAGCAGGTACCAGTCGACGTTGCCGGCCATGACACGGGAGCGGCGCGGGCCACTGATGCCGAGGAAGTGACCCGGCTTGGCATTGGCCGCCCAGGTCGAGGCCGGTCCCTCGCCGTGCACCACGAAGTCGATGTCGAGCTCGTTGGACTCCGCGTCGTAGCGCCGCCCGCTGTACTCGCGGCTCGGCAGCTTGCTCTCATCGTCCGGCCAGACGACCTTGCCGTCCTCGACCGACGGAAGCCAGGAGGCGTTGGTCGGGTCGGGCGGGAAGTAGAGTCGGATGCCGTCGTCGGCCGCGTCGGAGCGAAAGCCCGGCAGTGCGTCGCCGGTCAGGGTGACGCGCACCATGTGGGGCGTCAGCCAGGTCGTGCGTTTGACCTGCAGCAGCCGGAAGGCAAAGGGATGCTGCACGACCTGAATTGGTGATTCGGTAGACGTCATCGAGTGAGGTCCTCCTCTAATCGTGCGATGTGTAGATCAGACATCAGTCAAGGCGCGTGACCGCCTCGCGACAGATTACCAGACCCGGGTTATGCTGCGCCCTACCGGCATCGTCAGCATGGCGTCAGCCCGGCTGGGGATGCATTCCGTGAAAAGAAGAGAAGGAAGAGCACGCCGATGAAATGGGTTACCCGCGAACAGGTGCGCGTCGATCGCGTCTCGAGCTCCTGGCTCATCCTGGGGTTCATCGATCCCGACGCCGAGATCTTCTACGTCCCGCGTGATCAAGTGATGGCGGTTGCCGAACGCGAAGACGCCATTCCCTTCGACGTGCCGGATGTCGAGATGGGCCATCATGACGACAAGTGCGCCTTCGACGCCATCCTCGCGAAATACGGGCCGGAGAGATCCGGGACTGGAAGGTGTCGCGAAGATCGTGCGCGGCGCCGATACGCCCAACAAGGATCTGACGCCCGAATCGCGCGGTCTAAACTCGCTCGCCAACGGCTTCAAGCTGATGGCGCAGGCGGGCGGCTACGACGATCGCGAATCGATCCGCCGCCAGTGGCACATGTACAACGCGCTCTACCTGGTCTGCGGCGGCGACCCGGCCAAGATGCCGGAGCCGAGGTAGTTCAGGCGTTTACTCGATTCGGTCGCGCCGAAATACACGCCTGACCCGACCATCGCCAATCAGCGCGATGGTGACGATCTCGCGGCCCATCACCCAGCTGTCAAAGCGACGTAACCCTCCATTCCGCGAGACCTACGACCGCGCGGCTGGGTGAAGTACAGGACCCGCCGTCACGCGGGGCTCATTGTCATTGACGAATACCTTCGAACCGTCGGTCATGCCCGCCCAGCGAGTTATGGGATTTGACGAATTAATTCGGTATATTCGTGCCCGTTCACGCGGGGCTAATGAGGTTTGACGAATTGATTCGGTAATGCGTCCACGTCCGCCCGGGAGTAAACGCCCGGGCTACGAACACGAAGTCCACTCAAGGGACTGAGTCCATGTCGCCGAATCGGCAATCCGTTCTTAGTCCGTTTAGGGACTTCGGCTTCTCAGCCTGGGTTTGCAACCCAGGTGGACGTGGCCAACAACCGACGCTAATTCGGCAACGACCATTATTGCCGGGCGACGGTGGACGCGCTGCTGAACTCATTCGTCAACCACCACGTCTCCCGGGCGATCGTCGACACCCTCCGGAATGAATTCGTCAAAGAGCGTTATTGCCGTCGGCGGTCAGCAGGGAAACCTGCCCGCGCGTCAGATCGCACCCGCCTCCGACAGCACACGCCGGGCAACTCGGAAGGCATCGACCGCGGCCGGGAATCCGGCGTAGATTGCCACCTGTAGCAGCGTCTCACGAATCTCGTCTGGCGTGCAGCCGTTGTTCAACGCGCCACGAAGGTGGATCTCCAGCTCGTGCGGCCGATTGAGCGCCGCGAGCATACAGAGGTTGTTCAGGCTGCGCTGCTTCAGGCTCAGTCCCTCGCGGCTCCAGACCCCGCCCCAGGCGAACTCGGTGATCATGCGCTGTAGATCGCGGCTGAAGTCGTCGGCGTTGGCCAGCGCCGCGTCGACATACTCGTCGCCGAGCACCTTGCGCCGGGTTGCCATCCCACTGTCATGAAGTTCGTCGGACATGACACGCTCCTTACTCATTGACGGGATTCCATCACATCAGATTAGCTGGCATCGGTCCCGGGGCGCAATCGCCAGCGATAGCTCGGGGCGCGCACCAGCAACGTGGCGGCCGAGATCATCGTCAGGCCGCCGTTGATGAGCAAGGTGACGGGAGCGCCGACCGCGCTGACCAGCAGGCCCACCTCCAAGAACCCCGCGGGCGCCGACCCGAGTCCGACCACCCAGATCCCGGCGGCGCGGCCCCGCTGCTCGTCAGGTACCGCCAGTTGGAGGAGCGTCTGCTGCAGCACGTCGAACCCGGCGGCGCAGATGCCGGTGAGGACCAGCACGGCGGAGGCGAGTGCGACACTGCGCGTCATCGAGAGGATGACCAGCGAGGCGCCAAAGGCGACGAAGATGGCGCCCAGCAGCGGCTGGCGTGGTAGACGTCGGAACGCGAGCAGGAGAAGCAGCGAGAGGGTCCCACCGATCGAGAGTGCCGCGTTCAACGTTCCCAGTCCTTCGGGGCCGGCCATGAGAACGTCGCGTGAAAAGACAGGAAGCGCACTCGAGTGCGAAAAGGCGAGAACCTCGGCGGCAATGCCGGAGATGGTCAGCATGCGCACGGCCGGGAGGCTCACGATGAGGTTCAGTGCGTCTCGCAAGGCGCGACGGAACGGCGGGTGAATGATAGCCGTCTGCGCCCCGCGCGGGACACGCAGTGCCAGGAGGGGAACGAGCTCGATGGCATAGGCCGACGCAATGACGAAATAACAGTGGCCGACGCCGATCCAGGGGATGAGTGCACCGGCGCTGATGGCGCCAACCGCGCCGAAGCCGCGCGATGCCAGCGCGTTGAGCGTCATCGCGGTCGTAGCATCACTGCGCGAAGTGGTGTCGAGCACCAACGCCTGCCGGGCCGGGATGTCGCTCATCTGGATAATGCCCGCCACGAACGCGATGCAGATCACCTGCCAGACCTGGATGCTGCCCGTCCCGACAATCCAACCGGTGAACGTCATGAGCACCAGACCGCAGCAGGTGACCGTGAGAAGCTGCCGCCTGCGATCGACCCGGTCCGCAACCGTGCCGGAAGCCAGGCCGAACAGGAGGCTGGGCAGGGAACGGGCGGCGAAGACCAGCCCGACCGCTAACGCGCCGCCACCCAGCTGCAGCACCAGCCAGGCGGTCGTGGTTCGCTCCATCAGTTGCGCACCGGTGGCGAGCCCGCTTGAGAACCAGAGCCAGCGAAACGGGACCGAGCGAAAGGGGTTCACCGGCGCACCCTCTCGTATCGCCCGTTTTGCTCAGGCATACCCCGCACGTTCACCGACGCCCCCAACAGCCCCAACTCATCCCAATTGGCAATACCCGCCAGAACCGGCTGCGAGCGTACCACCTTTGCAGCGCAAACGGCGGATCGCGCGACAGATTCATGGACGACTGTGGAGCGGTGAAGGCTCAGGTCGTAATTGACACGACCGGACGGTGAGCGTACATTGGTGAATGCGTAGCAAACTTGACTACACATTGCCAGATCACGACGTTTCCATCCTGCTCTCGAGACCGAGCCGCCCTTTTGGGATCTAAAGTTGCCCGGAGGCGAGATGGACGACGCTGGGGACGAGATTCCGACGAGCATGACGCCGTACGGGGATGCTTCGTCGTCGCCCCTGAGGATTCAACTCCTCGGACGCTTTCTGGTGTCAACTGGGGACCGGCAGGTTGACGCGGATGCCTGGCGCCTGCGCAAGGCAACGCACCTGGTCAAGCTGCTGGCACTGACGCCCGGTCATCGCCTGCACCGCGATCAACTGATCGACACGCTCTGGCCGGAAGTCGATCCAGATTCGGCGCTGAGCAGCTTCCACCAGGCGCTGCACGCCGCCCGGCGAGCGCTCGAACCAGATCGCGCTGCCCGCTCGGCCCAGTCGATGCTGCGTCTCCAGCGGCAGATCCTCTCGCTGGAGTGCGACGACGGCGTGTGGGTCGATGTCGAGGCGTTCCAGGACGCGGTCCAACGCAGTCGCAGCGCGCCGGATCTCCAACGTTGCGCCGACGCACTGGATCTCTACGCGGGGGACCTGCTCCCCGAGGATCTCTACGAGAGCTGGACGCAGAACGCGCGCGAACTCCTGCGCGAGATGTATCTCGAACTCCTGCTCACGACCGCTCAACTGCAGGAGGCAAACGGTTCGTCAAGCGAAGCGATCGAGACACTGCGCACGCTCATCGCGACTGACCCGCTTAACGAAGCGGCCTACGCAGCGCTGATGCGTCTGCACGCCGCCAGTGGCCGCCGCGATCAGGCGATCCGGCTCTACCAACAGCTCAGTGACACCCTGCGTGAGGAACTCGACGCCGAACCAACGGACGAAGTCACCGAACTCTACGAGCGGATCAACTCCGGGGATGCTGCCTCCGTCCCGAAGAGCACCACGAGACCGCTCCCGCCGCCGCAACCATCCGTCACGAACGAGATGGCCGGAGCCAGTCGCATCACCCTGATGGATCTCGCCAGGCAAGCTGGGCTCTTCGACCGCCGAGACGAGGTCGAGAACTTGCAGCAGGCTTTCGACGGGCTCAGAAAGGGCCAGGGACAGATCGTCCTGCTGGGCGGCGAACCAGGAATCGGTAAGACACGCCTCGCCGAGGAGTTCGCGCATTACGCAACCATGTGCGGCGCGACCGTCCTCTGGGCTCGCTGTCACGAGACTGAAGGTTCGCCGGCCTTCTGGCCCTGGTTTCAGATCGTGCGGCAAAGCCTGCGCGACAGCTACACCTCTGCCGAGGACTTGCACGAAGATCTCGGACCCGGCGCCGGACCGATTGCCCAGGTCGTCCCGCACATTCGCACCATGCTACCGGACATACCTGTGCCGCCAGAGCTCGACTGGGACCAGGCACGGTTCCGGTTCTTCGACAGCCTGACGAGTTTCCTCGGGCGCCTCTCGCAGCGCGTCCCACTGGTTCTGATCCTGGACGATCTCCACTGGGCGGACAACTCGTCCCTCTTGATGCTCGAGTTTCTGGCGGATGAAGTCGCCTCTCGCCGCATCATGCTGCTGGGGACCTATCGTGAGGTCGAAGCCGGGATGAGCTTGCCGACGGTCCGAACGCTGGAACGGGTCAACCGCTCATCGTCAGCCAGGCGCCTGCATGTCCGCGGGCTCGAACTGATCGACGTGGCCCAATTCGGCGCGTTCATCGCTGGCCGGCCGCTGCCGGAGCGACTGGTAGAGACCATCTACCAGCGCACCAACGGCAATCCCTTCTTCACGCGCGAGGTCGTCCATCTCCTGGCTCGCGGAGAGCAGCCGGAGGATTCACGCCAATGGGCAACGGCCGTCCCGGTGGGCGTACGCGAAGCCATCACGCTCCGGCTCGCCCAGCTCTCTGATCAGGCCCGCCAGGTCTTGACTGCTGCCGCGGTGATTGGCAGCGAGTTCGGGTTCGACGTGCTGGCTGGTGTGAACAGCACATCGGAGGACGACCTGCTGCAATATCTCGAGGAAGCGGTCACGCTGGGCGTGATTGCAGAGGATAAGGACGCCCCGGACAGCTTCCGGTTCACACATGTCCTGACGCAACAGACGCTGTATGAAGGACTGATCGGCGCGCGACGGGCGCGGATGCACGCGCGCGTAGGAGAGGTTCTGGAACAGCTCTCGGTCAGCCGGCCCGACCCGCCGTACGCCGAGATGGCACATCACTTCAACCTAGCCGCTTCAGCCGGAGAGGCGGAGCGCGCGGTCAAATACCTCCGGTTAGCCGGAGAGCAGTTGATGGCCCGGCTGGCCTACTCCGAAGCGGTCGACCAGTTCAAGCGGGCCGCTGAGCTCATCGAGCGATTCATGCCCGAGCAGCAGTCAGCGCTTTTCGATGTTCTCCTCGAACTCGCCCACGCTCAGCTGGCCTCCGGCGAATCCAAAGACGCTCGATCCAACCACCTGCGCTGCGTCGATATCGCCCGCGCCATCGTTGATCCAGAGCGGCTAGCACTGGCCGCACTCGAGATGGTCAACGTCTCAACCGACTACGTTGAATGGCGTGCGGCCGAAGAAATTGCGCTATTGGAAGAGGCACTCCAGCAACTTCCGCCGGAACACGACGCCCTGCAAGTCCAGGTCATGAGCGCATTAGCGCTCGCGCTCGTCTTTGACAAGACGGAAACCGAGTCAGCGGATCGCACCAGGCAGCAAGAGCGGCTGGCGGAAGACGCGGTGTCAATGGCGAGACGCATTGGAACGCCGGCTCTCCTTGCCGAGGCACTCCTGGCGGCCCACGACGTTCTCTGGACCTACGAAGATGTCGATGAGCGCCTCGCCATCACTCAAGAATTGCTCGACATCGCAGCCGCAACACACGATCCCCGGCTCGAACTATCCGTCCGCGCGCAGCGATTCGGTGAATTCCTCGTCAAGGGCCAGGTTGCAGAGGCTGACCGCGAGTTGGACAGTTACGAGCATCTCGCCACGACCTACCAGCTACCGCTCAACATCTGGTCAGCCATGTCGAAGCGTGCGATGCGGGCGTTCATGCGAGGAGACCTCGACGAATCCGAACAGCTCATGGAACGTGCTCGCGACCTCGGACAGCGATCGGCACCGGAAGTCTCGCGTCTGACCTACCTCATGCAGTTGTTCTTTGTTCGTAGAGAACAAGATCGACTCGATGAAGTCGAGACCATGCTCAGAGCTGAAGCTGACAGCCATCCAGAAGAAGCGTTCTGGCAATGTCTGCTCGCGGTTCTCCACGCCGACCGTGGCGAAAGTGCACAAGCGTCACAACTCATAGTGGAGTTGCTTGATCCGAACAACCCCATCCCGCGGGACAGTTTCTGGTTGGCATCGCTCGCGTTACTTGCCGATACCTGTGGAACTCTTAATGACGCGAATCATGCAGCCGTCCTCTTTGATCTTCTTCGACCTCACAAGGAACTGTTCGTGTTTCCAGGCAATCGCGTGGCATTTCTTGGGCCGGTGTCGCATTACCTCGGTCGCCTGTCGACGACCCTCGGGCGTTGGGATGACGCATTGACCTACTTCGACCAGGCGTTGCACGCCGAACGACAAACACGAGCCCCTGTCTATGAAGCCCATACAAATTGGGCCCGCGTGGTCGTGATGTCGAAACAAGCGGGGCAGAACACCGTGACTCAGCAATTGGTCTCCGAAGTGGTTCACGTGTGCGGCCAGATCGGACTGCAACGGTTAGGCCGCCTTGCTGCGGACCTTCAGGCGGCTGTGGCAATGTGTCGCTCCCCGTAGCGGAACTTGCTTTTCGACCGCGCCCTGTATCGCTCACAGTAGGAGGTGCACATGCCAGGCGAAAACACCGTAGAAGACCTTATCGACAAAGCAGTAGAAGCTAAGCACCCGAAACTTCCAGCCGAACAACGCGATACATTGGTGACAAAGTCTACCCAATTCCATGGTTATAAGGGCAGGAGCGAGAACAAATCACGTACACGACTCTATCTCACTCTTCAGCGTGACGAATATATCGAGGTGTGGAATGAGTTTATCGAAGTTGAAGTGAGCCTGTCTGGTGATGAATCTCCACATGTCATCTTGTTAATCAAGCCTGATTCTGACATCAAGTACGTCTCAAGCAGGACCGAGAATATGCCGGCCGAGTTCCTGGCCGGATCAATTGCACTGCGACACCTTGGAGGGAGCGGAGCCTCCTCGAACCCGACGTTCGGGCCAAACGGGATGGCATTTGGGCAAACCGCTCGCTCTGGTTCCTGGGCCAGAGACTGTGGGTCATGGGCTAGGGACTGTGGGTCGTGGATCAGTGCTTGTCCTTGACAGTATCAGCACGGAACCACATGGAGTCGAACGACGGGACCTGTCCCGCTCACGATCGGATCGCCAGGGACAACCGGCTGACCGAACGGCTCGTTATCCCCTATCTGCTCGAGCGTCAAGTGCTCAATGCGCGGGCGATCGTCGATGGTGACGCCGAGGTCATCAACATGTCTCGTCGTAACCTGAACCTTCGCGTACAGACAACGGGCCATCACGACTATCTCGTCAAGAAGGGTATCGGGGCGGAACGGGGCGAGACGGTGCGGCGCGAAGCCGAATTTCTGATGACTACAGCAACCGGTCTTGAAGACCGCGTGCTTAAACAGCACCTGCCCCAGGTGCGAGACTGGAATGCCGGTGATCGGATTCTCGTCTTCAACCTCGCCGCAGGAACTCACAGCCTCGCCGAGCACCATCTCCGCACCGGACGCTGCGCCTCGGGCATCGCTCGTCAGGTCGGAACGGTCTTGCGACGGCTGCACCGATGGCATCCTGACACCACAGATCTCATCAACAATGTGATCGTAGACCGCGGCCCGCCAGGTGTTCTCACGATACATCGTCCTGACATCCGCATGTTCGAAGACATGAGCGGAAGCGGCCTGGACATCATCAAGATCGTTCAGGAAACGCCCGGCCTATGCCGAGGATTTGATGACCTGCGGAGTACCTGGCGGTCGTCACACGTCATCCATGGAGACCTGAAGTGGGACAACGTCGTGTTGGCCCCCAATTCAGATGGCAAACGCGGGTTCCAGGTACAGCTTATCGACTGGGAGTCGGTACAACTGGGAGACCCACTCTGGGACGCGGCCTCGTTTCTCAGCCAGTACCTCGACACGTGGATTGCATCGATCCCGGGCGTTGACTCCTCGCCCCAATCACAGGCATCTGCGGCCAGCATGCCACTCGAGCGTCTGCGGCCGGCCATGCGGCACTTTTGGGACGGCTACTCGCGAGGGAGACGCGATCGTGTCGTTGCGCTCGAACGGACGGTCCGATACGCGGCAGCTCGGCTCGTTCAGTTCGCCATCGAAGCCGACCAGCACAGCGCGATGTTGAGCGCAACCTCGGTGATCCGGCTGCAAGTTGCACACAATATGCTGGAGCGGCCACTCTCCGCTGCAACGTCACTGCTTGGGTTGCCGGTATGAGCGCCAGAACAACGAGCATATATCAGGAGCAAATCGAGTCGGTGACACGCGCGCTTCGAGTTTCCGTGCCGGACCGTCATCGGTGGTTTGGAGCGTGGTCACCCGCGCCGCCAAGAGATGCTCTTCAACGCATCGATCAGGAGACTCGCCGCCGTCTCCTGCTGAGCCAGGTTCAGTTTCGGCTGTACCAGCAGTTCTACCAGCACGGCACCGCCGTTCCGGCGGATCATGACCTGAACATCGTTGCGGTTGCTGAGGAGCGTGACTTTGTCCGCTCGCTCTCAGAGGCAAACCGTGGGCGCGGAAGCTGGCAGGGAGACTGGACTGTCGTCGAGCGCACAACAACCGGTACGTGGGCCCGCCACGATGGCCTGACGGTTTTCGTGCCACCAGAGCACAGCCGGAGTATCCGGGAAGCATCGGAACCGGCGAGTGAGACGATCGCCGTTCTCATGCCCAAGGAGTTCCTGAAGCAATTGCCCGGCTTCTATTTGGCACAGAGCGACGAGCCGTTTCGACCGTCACCTACCGACATTCTGACCCGGCTTTACTGGAATATATCCGCCATCGGTGCCAAGTCGCTGATCGGGTCGGTCACATCGCGGCTCAACGCGGAGTGCATCCCGTTTCAGATCAAGGTGCTGAACAACCCGCGCCTTTATGTGCGGAACGATGCCGGGGTGCTCTATATCGCCAAGCGCGAACTCCCCCGCGCGTCGCACCTGCTCGAGCAGGTCTACCAGGACGTAGGTCGTGAACTTCATCCAGGCACTCCCGCGCTTACCAAGCGTCTCGCACCAGGGCTGGCACTCGCTGAAGATCCCCAAAATGGGGAGAGCTTCGGGCTGCATCGCTGCCGCTTGCTGGCTGAAGCGCTCGTCGACGCCGCGGAACACGGCGTTACTGGGCCGTCCGACCGGCTCGATTGGGTCGAACGTGAATTTCAGCGAAGCGGACTGGATCTCTCACGCCCCTACCTCAATCCGGGCACAGCCGACGACTACGATGAGATCCTCCATCTCAATCCCACACAGCCTGCAACTGCCAACGGTAATCGACCACCTGAGCAGCCGAGCGGGGAATTCGGCACCGTGGCCGATGATCCTGAGCAGACGGAGACCTACCGCCAAATTGCCAGGATGATCGGGGATCGGCTCGCCAATCACGCGATCTGGCACGATGGCCGGTGCACCTGGCTTGGTCCGCGAATGTCGCTCTCAGATGGCCACGCACTCGACCGCCAGCCGGTTTATGGTGTCATTGGTCCGGATGTCTACTCTGGAACAGCCGGCATCGCGCTCTTCCTCGCTCAGCTCTATGCTGAGACAGGAGAAGACGAGTATCGAACCGTTGCCCGTGGTGCGATCGATTGCTCGATCGCGAAAGTCGAAGAACTCTTTGAGCAGGGACATATCGGATTCTATACCGGCTGGCCGGGCGTTATCGCGTCCGTAGCTCGTGTTGGGCGACTCGTCGACGATGGTGTCCTCGCACGGGACGTCCCAAGCCAGCTTATCGACCGATTCTCAGGTGAGCCCGAGACTCCGCAGGTGGATCTCCTATCGGGCGCGGCGGGTGCGACGCTCGCGTTCCTTTCGCTGTGGCGGCTTCTCGACGATGAGCGATGTCTGGAAAATGCGATCGCCTTCGGGGATCTGTTGCTATCGAACGCAAAGCGTCGCGGCTCGGCGGCCTGGTGGCCGGTTCAAACTCCATCGGGCAAGCGCGCGATGACCGGCTTCGCGCATGGGGCGGCGGGCATCGCCTTTGCCTTGCTGGATCTCTTCATGGCCACGCAAGACGAGCGCTACCAGCAAGCAGCCGAGGGCGCTTTTCGTTTCGAACACCGCCACTTTCATCCGAAGCGGCAAAACTGGCTCGATTTGCGCTATCCCGTCGAAGGGTCCCGTTTCGGTCCGGGCGCATTCACCGCGAGCGTCTGGTGTCACGGCTCGGGCGGTATCTCGATTTCTCGGCTCGCGGCGTGGAAGATTCTCGGCGATAGCGTCTATCTCGATGAAGCCTGCACCGGTATTGAGGCAACGAGCACCTGGTTGGAACAAAACCTGTCGATGTCCGAGAAGCCGTGGTCATTCTGTCATGGGCTTCCTGGCAATGCCGACATCCTCCTATGGGCGGCTGAGTCGCTGCCCAGGCAGAAGCCTTCTCTGAAGCGATTGGTGCGATCCGTCGCTGGCGAGGGGCAAGCAGTAGCTTCGGACGGTGAAGGGACAGCTGATTTCTTCGGCATGGATGAGCCCGGCCTTTTCCTTGGCCATGCGGGGATCGGCTACTTCTATCTCAGGCTGTCGAACACCGACATCCCCTCGCTTCTCGTGCCATCCTCAATGGCGTTCGAGTTGGTCGCAGGTTCCTGAGGTAGAGCCTTGATCTGCGCCTTCAACAGCGAGCCTAATCGCCGGAAGATATGAGATCGAGCGATGCCGAAACAAGGATCTTCGAACGAATCGGAAGTGGAAGCGGTCTGGAACGGTCTCAATTCAGAGACACGCATGATGACCTGGTCCATCCATTGAGTCGGACATTACTCCACCCGTTACACGATGTGGATTCGAAGGCACATTACGATCGTCGTAGCCACGGGTAGACAAACTACTTATGTACATCGTAATGTGAGACTAAATTACACAACTCATTTAACCTGGTTGATGCGCTGGTCTTCTTGAGAAGGGCGACGACGGACCGCTCACAGCATTATCGCGGCACGTATGGGACAGCGGATTCCGATTGGTCGCCCTCGAGCCCAGGTGGCTCTCGTTGCTCTTTCTCGATCAACGTCGATGCCCGCACGAAAAGGAGAATTCTCAATGGACCGTCGTAACATGACATCGGACGCACCAGACCGGCATTTCACACATTTTCTAGAGCCTGTCGACCGGAGCGGGCGACCGCAAGGTGCGCGAGAACTGGCCAAGGATTACGTAAATGACCGGCAAAGTGAATTCGGTATAACCAGTTTCAGACTCTTGCTGGACGACGAACCTAAAACGGACTCGATGGACCGATCATTAGGTCCAGAACTGCGATTTGGAAACGAGAAATCTTTCCAGAATACCAGGACCATCTCGTACGTCCAGACGCACTTCGGTGTGCCAGTGTGGCAGGCCGGCATCTCCATTGTCGTCCAGAATAATTCAACTCCACGGCGCGTCACCATGTCGCACAGCACAATACACCACGATGCAAACCCACAGCTGGACAGCCCAAACCGTTGGTACATGCCCGAAGGGATCGATTATTCATTTCCCAGCCTACTCGGAAAATATGTCAATAGGAACCCAACACTTGCGGTGAACACCAGCAGAAACGTGCTGAAAATCAACGGTGCTCGCCTGTGGATCTACCAATACGATCACGCTGCTCGCTACGCAAACCGCGGGGATGATCACATCTTCTCGATCGAGGACGGGATTCGACAGACTCCTCCAACGCTACGTTTAGGCGATGTGCCGGTAACGATCCGTCACGGAGAACACTATGTCGTTACGGAAGTCCTGTTCACTCTCCCGTTGCCGCGTTGGGGCAGCTTGAATTGGCGCGCGTTCGTTGAGGTCGAGACGGGTGCCATTCTGTATCTGCGCGCGTTTGTCTCCGGTCTCGATGGCAGGGTATTCAAGTTCGATCCAGTGACGCTCTCAGGAGACACAACCATCACACCAGGGGCAAGTTACGTGACGCTGGACAAGTGCATCGACGATGTCACCTTGCCGGGGGTGAAGAGCACCTTCCCATCTCTGACCGGTGACTACGTTGAGATTGAAGACATCAGTGGTGGTCCTGTCCTCGTTGCGCTCGGGGGCCCCGCTGCGCCCAAACGACTCAACTACTCGCCCCGCGCCGAGGCAAAGCAATTCTCGGTCGTCAGCGCCTACTATCACTGCGACGATGCGTTTCGGATGTTCCAGAGATTTGGATTCACCTTCACGAATTCCGCCAAACCGGTGGGTGTCGATCCCTGGGCGTCAATTGGACCCGACTGTCAATATGCCGATTGCAGCAACGCAATGACCATCGGAAACGCCGCCGGGAATGGCGTGCAAGGCTTCATCTTTGCTCAGATTGATTACATCCACTTTCTGTCGCTCGCCACCGATAAGCGCGCGGTCTTGCATGAAATGGGACACGCCTTACTCTACGAATCAATAGGTTCTCCAAATCTGGGCAACCTCGCCCACAGCGTTGGTGACAGTCTCGCGGCAATCCATTGCGACCCACCTTCGCAGCTCACAGGCGACGATCGTTGCGCGACATTCCCGTGGATATCCTTCACTTTAGGACTCTCAAACTCCGAAATGCGCCGGCATGATCGCTCCATCGAGGAGGGCTGGGGATGGAGCGGAAACAAGCTTGACCAGAACTATCAAAGCGAACAAGTATTGACGACCACACTCTTCCGTGCGTACCGTGCAGCGGGGGGCGATGCCACGCATGATGATCCGAAAACACAGCTCTTAAGGCGTCGCCAGGCGGCAGATTTGCTGTTGACACTGATCGTCGGCGCGGTTGGCGCACTCCCACCGAACAGCATCACACCCATCGACTCACCGGACATTTTTGCGAGTTACCTGGTACACGCTGACCTTGGACTACCGAAATTCGTGGGGCGTCCGGGCGGAACCCTGCGAAAAGTCATCTCCTGGGCCTTCGAGAAACAGGGACTTGTCCCCAGCAATGGGCACATGAACACGCTGGGCGAAGGTACACCGGCCGTCGACGTCTACATCGATGACGGACGCAAAGGCGAGTACCAATTCAAGGACTGTTTCTGGAATTCACGGGATATCTGGAATCGCCGCCATCAGGATGGCGACACTGAGTATGTGCATGAGATTCCGGAGCCGGGGAAACCGAATTACTTATACGTTCGTGTCCACAATCGAGGGTCGCAATTAGCGACAAACGTCGAGGTGAGCGCCTATCGTCTTGCATCGGAAGCGGGTTTGACGTGGCCCGCGGATCTCACGACGAATACGATGCATCCGAAGTCGATTACGCTTTCCAAACCAATCCCCGCTGGAGGAGAGCGCCGTCGCTGGTCCGTTTCCATGGACGCCGGTCGCCGGCAAGCACGAAGCGTTACTCGCCACCGTCGAGGCACCGGGTGACCCGAGCAACGTCGATCTCCATTCCCAAATACCATGCGCCAGCGGGCCGACTCCACTCGGACAACTCGTCCCGTTCGATAACAATATCGCCTTGCGCGATGTCTGGATTGTCCCGGGCGGCGGCGGCAAGGAGATGCTCTGTCAGGCTCTCCACGGTCACTCGTTATCGATCACGAATCCGTTCAGTACGAAGGTCCACGTCGAAATTGAATCGAGCGTTCCGCGCTTTTTCGCAAAGGACTGGGAGGTTTCGATGTCAGAAAGCGACCGATCATTTGATCTCGATCCTCATAAGCCAGGCGAAATGCCACGCGATGTTTCGTTCAGCCTCGAAGCGGGCAAAGCATTCAAGAGGGCCGAGATCGCCGCCTATGGATTTGATTCAAAGATCGAACTGAAGGTATGGGCCGACGGTCAGCTCATCGGTGGCAGGACGTATTGGATCGATCCAAACCTGACCAACCCCTTGTAAAAGCCAGTCCACCCAACCGTCACGATTACGATCCGAGGGACGGAGCGATGGAGCTCCGTCTCTATTTCTGTTTCCCCGCATCTGAAAAGTTTCATCCACTTTTCAATCCCCATTAACACCGTCCGCAGAAGACATAAAGAGCGACCCCCTACTATCGCATCATCGAGGTTTTGATCGGCGTAGCGAAAGGGGCGCACACATGTCAGAGAACATCTTCGCGTTGGAATACCAGGCCGACCAGAAGCGACGCGAAGCCCGTGCGGAAGTGCGGCGCGATCGCATCGGAGCGGACCTGGCGCGACAGGCTCGGCCGGTTGCTCAGCCGTCCTGGCGACGATCCGGGGCAAACTTCTTCGCGGCCATTATCCCCTTCCGGCGACCGGCCGCGAGAGACCACGCAGTGGACACCACCGACGTCGCCACGACACCAGGTTAGGCGACATCAACTCGATCGATAGATCGAAGGGAGCAGCACATGTACGGATGGACTGAATTCGACATGGTTCGGATTGAGAACGAGCGCAAGGAAGCCAAGCTCCACCGTGACGCCATGATGCCGAAGCTTGAGCCGCATCATCCGATCCGGGCGGCAATGGCTCGAACACTGATGACACTGGCACAGCACATCTCGGCGGAGCACGCCCGGGCGAACCAGTCGCCAACACTGGCGATCGGTACGTCGGAGCGCTAGACCCGGAAGAGATATCGAAACGCAGGATAGATTCGGGGAGCGATTACACAGGAAGGGAGATCCATCATGGCAACGATACGATCGGCACAGCGTCGGATCGACACAAACTCAGTCGTTCTGCTACTCGCCGGGATTCTCTGTGGCGTGGCGCTCATGGCCGGTATCAGCCTCGTCCATCCCCTGAAGCGTCAGGCCGCGAATCCCGTCATCATCGTCTCGTCGACTGGTGCTTCGGACGGTGTGGTGGGCGGGCGACTCGGCGGCATCAACAGTTCCGACACGGCGGTTGATGCCGCAACCCGCCAGCAAGTGGCCCCGGGTCCGGCGTCGGTCGCGACTGACCGTGGACCCGGGACCGCGGCGCAGGTCGGGGCGACAACCAGCGCGAACTTCATTGTTCCGGGTGACGTTGACGGGGCTACGCTGATCGACAGCGCCGCGCCGAGCGCGAACATGATCGCGGACGACAACCTTCACGCTGGCCTGACCCGGGCCGGGCTGTCGACGGCTGCGGGGGACTCCGACCTCCCGCGAGCAGATGAGGAAGTCTTCTACCGCGGTCAGTGGCTCGAAGGACAAAATACGCTGGTCGGTGGTCGTCTCGGCGGCCTGGAGAGTGCCGACACGCCGAACGACGCGGCGACCAAGAGCCAGGTCAGCACGTCGACGCAGAACATCCAGCGCGAGTCGGACCTGGCGGGTCAGCGGGATGTGAACGCCGCGGAACAACCTGGTCAGATCGACTTCTATCCGATCTTCGTACCAGGACATGCCTGGTAGCAACATGACGGGCACCACCTTACCCCACAACGCCGAGCCGGGACTGGAACTCCCCGGCTCGGCGCTTTCATGTCTGTCGCTCAATGTCAGATGGTCGACAGGGCCTGGTCCAGGTCGGCGATCAGGTCCTTGGTCGATTCGATGCCGACCGACAGCCGCAGCAAGCCCGGGTGCTGCGCCCAGGGCGAACCGGGAATCTGCTCCATGAGCTCGGGCGCGGTCTCGAGCCAGGCGGTCGGCGGGAAGATCAGCGACTCGACGCCGCCCAGGCTGGTCGCGAACATGAAGAGCTTCGTGCCGGCCGACACTTTGGCTGCCGCCTCCGACCCACCCTTCACCGCAAAGGAGACCATGCCGCTGAAGCCACCGGTCATCTGGCGGCAGGCCAGCTCATGTCCGGGGTGTCCTGGCAGGCCGGGATAGAGGACCGACTCCACCTTGGGATGGCCGGTCAGCCACTCGGCGATCGCCTGGGCGTTGTTCATGTGCTGCCGCATGCGCACTCCAAGCGTACGGATGCCGCGAATCAGCAGCCAGCAGTCAAACGGGCTCGGCACGGCGCCAAGGTTGTATTGCCGGTCGACGATGCGCGCACCCAGCTCCGGCGTGCGGGAGATGACCGCGCCGCCGACCAGATCGCTGTGGCCACCGAGGTACTTGGTCGTGCTATGGACGACCAGGTCGATGCCCCAGTCGATCGGTGTCTGGCAATAGGGCGAGGCGAAGGTGTTGTCGACCACCGTCAGCGCGCCCGTTGCGCGCCCAATCTCGGCCATCGCGCTCAGGTCCACGATGTCGAGCAGCGGGTTGGTCGGTGTCTCGATCCAGATCATACGCGTGTTCGGGCGGATGGCCCGCTGCACTGCCTCAATATCACGCAGGTCGACGAAGTCGGCGGTGATGCCGAAGCGGGTCAGGTCGTTGGCGAAGATGTCGTACGTGGTGAGGTAGCAGTCGTAGCCGACGACGGCATGATCGCCACCGGAGAGCAGCTGCAGCACGGCGTAGATCGCGGCCATACCGGAGGCGAAGGTCGCACACGCGGCGCCATGCTCCAGCGAGGTCAGGATCTCCTCCAGCTTCTCGCGGGTGGGATTTGCCTGGCGCGAGTAGCGGAAGTGCGCGTTGTCATCGAGTCCGTGCCGGACGAAGGTCGAACTCGGATGAATCGGCGGGATGATCGCCCCGGTCTGCGGGTCGGGCTCCTGATGCTCATGTACCAGGCGCGTGTCGAGACCCCAGCTGCCCTCCGCTGGCTGCTCCTGCTTGCTCATACGCGACTCCCTTGCTGCTCAATCGTAATCAATTGATTCAATCCTTGTGTACGTACACTATAGAGATGCGAACGTACGGAGAAGTTCTCTGCGCAGTATGCCTCCGATGGTACGAGCGGCACGATCGATCGGGCGTCACTCCACCGCCAGATTGGCCAGGGTCATTAGGTCTGGCACCTCGAGATCCGGCGTCGCCTCGGCCGGTGGCGTCGCGCCGAAGCCGGACCGGTCGTGCCGACGGTTGACCCAGACCGTTGTCAAGCCGATCGATTTGGCTGGCGCGATGTCATGAAACAAGCTTTGCGCCACATGCAGCACGCGTTCCGGCCGGTTGCCCAGGCGCTCCAGCATCACACGAAAGTTGCGCGTGTCGGGCTTGTAGCCGCCGGCCTGCTGGGCCGTAATGACGTCGGCGAACTCGACCCCAAGCCGCTTCGCCGACAACGCGAAGAGATCGTCGTCGACGTTGGAGAGAATCACGAGCTTGAAGCGGCTGCCCAGCGTACGGAGTGCCTCCGGGCTGTCCGGGAATGCCGGCCAGTCGCCGACGGATGCCCCGAATGTCGCCCGTTCCTCCGCAGACGGCGTGAATCCATACGCCTCGCCAAAGCCGTCCAGCACCGTCGCCAGCACCTCACGGTACGGCGAATAGGGCGGCTTCTCGGCGGCCGATTCGAGCGCGCCGAATCGTTCCAGGATGACATCGTCGCTCAGTTCGACGTCGTGCCGCGCCAGGACCGGCTTGAGTGCCGCGACAATGCCGCGTTCCCAGTCGATGAGCGTGCCGTAGCAATCGAAGGTGAGATAGTCGTATTGGCTGAAATCGAGCATGGCGTCCCTTCCATATCGGGAGGCGTGTTGGGTCGAGCGGGCGACGATCGTCGTTGCTTCGTCCAGGCCCTAGCGCACAGATGCGTCGATGCATACTTGACGTCCACATGCACCTGCTGTCCGCGCGCACCTGGGTTGAAAACCCAGGCTGAACAGACGAAGCCCCTGAACGGGCTGGGTTTCAGGTGCCGATGAGCGTCAGATCTCAGTCCCTTCAGTGGACTTCGGCTTTGTAGCCCCGGAATTTATTCCCGGGCGTCCGTAGCCCGCAACCGGACCTGATCGTCAAACACCATTCTTCCCGGGCGAGCGTCGACGATCGGCGGCTCATGACGGCCTTTGGCCGCTGGCCGGCACAGGTCCGGCCACTACGCTCTAAAACCGACATCCCCCTACCGCGAAATACTCGCGCGGTTGTCGCCGTAGTGTGTGTCGTCCAGCCACGGCTTCCCCTCGGCAAAGCGCGTCGAGCGGAACGGCGTCAGGTCGACGGTCTTCGATTTGCCGTCAACAATCCACTCGGCCAGGCACTTGCCGATGGCCGGACTCGTCTTGAAGGACGTGCCGCTGTCGCCGGTCATGCAGAAGAGCCCCTCGTACTGCGGCATCTTGTCGATGATCGGCCGGGCATCGGGACTCATCATCAGAATGCCGGCCCAGTTGCCGCGCACCGTGCTGTGCTTCATGACCGGGAAGCGGTTGACCAGTTTCTCGCGGCAGAGCTCGATGTAGTCCTGCTCGACCGCCTCCGAGTAGTACTCGGGATCCTTATGGACGCGGACGCCACTCTCAGCGCCGATCAGCGTGCAGTTGCCGTCGACCGGCCGCACCCAGGTGTCGTTGAAGTGATCGATGTAGGTCATGTGGCTCTCGGCACGATCGAACGCCCAGCGGAAGAGCGTCACCCGCGCCAGGACCGGCGACAGTCCGAGATCGATGTCGAGCGGGCCGAGCAGCTGATTGGTCCAGGCGCCCGCGGTGATCACGACGACCGGTGCCTCGATCGTCCCGTCCGAGGTCTCGACGCCGGTGATCCGGTTTCCGTCGGTCAGCACCTTCAATGCCTGGGTGTCGAACTTGAACTCGACTCCCGCCTCCATCGCGCGCCGCGCGAAGCCGTAGATCGTTGCGTTCGGATCGACGAACCCCGCCCCCGGCTCGTAGGCGACGGCATCGACGTCACCGACGTAGAGGGACGGATCGAGCTCCAGCGCCTCGTCCGGCGAGATGAGCCGGGCATCGACGCCAAGCTCACGCTGGGCCGCGACGTTGGCCTCCAGGTGCTCGGTGTACTCGGGCCGGGCGAAGGTCATCAGGCCGATGCGCTTGAAGCCGCAGTCGCCGCCGATCATGTCGTCCCAGTTGACGAAGTACTTGAAGCTCTCCAGCGCCAGGCGCATCTCGTGTTCGTTGGTGTAGTGAGTACGCACGAGCGCACCCGACTTGCCGGTCGCACCGGCGCCCAGATGCCAGCGCTCGACCACGACGACTTTCCCGGCCCCCATCTGCGAGAGGTGATAGGCCGTGCTGACTCCATTCGCGCCCGCTCCGATAACGACGACGTCCGCGGTCTCTGCCATTGTTCACGCTCCTTTATGCACCGTACGGCGACTCCGCGACTGCCGGGTTTCGCGATCGGTCCACGTCAAAACAGTCGCGGGAAAGCTGAATGCATTCTCTCCCGTCCAGCTTACGCTCGCCAGAGGTACAATCCAATCCGTTTTCACTGAAGGTTTCGATCGGATTTTCTTATAAGAGGTGTCCATGGATCAGCAACAGCTCATCACCTTCGAGCGCATCGTGCGCGAGGGGAGTTTCAACCGGGCCGCGCAGGTGCTGGATATCTCGCAGGCGGCGGTGAGTGGTCGCATCCGGGCGCTGGAAACCGAGCTCGGCGTGCCCCTCTTCATCCGGGGTGGTCGCCGGGTAACGCTGACCGAAGCCGGTGAGAACTTCCTGCCCTATGCGCGCCGGGCGCTGGCCGTGCTGGCCGAGGGGATCGACGCGGCACAGGGAGCCCAGACCGGACAGCACGGGCGCGTCACGGTTGGCGCGGTCGATTCGATTGCCGATGGGCTGCTGGTGCCGGTCGTCGCACGCTATCGTGCCGCGAATCCGCGGGTGCGACTCTCGGTCCGCACCGGGCACACCCCGCAGATCCTGCAGGAGCTGGCCGACGGCATCGTCCGTCTCGGACTGGTTACCTGGAGCTATCTGACCGGGACCGTCGAGGTCGAGGTACTGGCCCGCTTCCGCGAGCCGCTGGTGGCGGTCGCCTCGCCCAAACATCCGCTCGCACGACGGCGCTCGTTGACCCTCGAGGAGCTGATCGAACACGGCCAGCCCTATCATGAGACCGTCTGGGGCACGTCCGACGACGCCCGCATCGCCCCGACCTCGGGCCGCGCGCTGGGACGAGCATGAGCTGCCCTATGGCCTGATGCGCCAGCTGATGCTACGAAACGTCGGCGCTGGGTTTCTGCCGGAGACGCTCATCGCTCAGGATCTGAGCGACGGGCGTCTCATCACGCTACCGGTCAGCGACGTCGCCGGACTAGCCCGCGAACTGGCGCTCGTTCGCCACGCCCACGGCGACCCCCTGCCGACCGCCGCCCTCACGTTTGTCCAGATGATGAAAGACGAGATCGTCCGCACCGGCCTCGGCTGAACCGATATCTCCCGGACAACCATCCCGATTCTGTCCACGGGCCTTATGATAGAGGTCGGTGTCGCCTGGTCCGCCCGGTTTCACAGGTACGACTGGTAACCACCGGTGCGCCCACACGGACAGGCAATCGACGGATTCTGTATCGAGGAGGTACTGACATGGCAGACGGAAAACTGGCGGGTAAGGTCGCGGTCGTGACCGGATCCGCCTCAGGCATCGGCCGCGCCATCGCGCGGCGTTTCGCCCAGGAGGGCGCACACGTCTTCGTGGCCGACGTCAACACGACAGGTGGCGAAGAGACCGTGAAGCTGATCCAGGAGGCAGGCGGCAAGGCGGCCTTCGCGCAGTGCGACGTCTCCGATCCGGATCAGGTGAAGACGACCATCGACCGTGCGGCGTCCGAAGGCGGACGTCTCGACATCGTGGTCAACAACGCCGGGGTCGGCGGCGGCGGCAAACCAGCCGAAGACATCACGGTTGAGGACTTCAATCGCACCCTGGCGGTCAACCTGGCCGGTCCGTTCTACGGCTGCAAGTTCGCCATTCCCCACCTGCGCAAGCAGGGCGGCGGCGCACTCATCAACGTCTCGTCGGTCTACGGCATTATCGCCGCGCCGAAGGTCGCCCCCTACTCGGCCAGCAAGGGTGGCGTCATCATGCTCACCAAGCAGCTCGCGGTCGATTACTCGCACGAGAACATCCGGGTCAACTGCATTTGCCCCGGTTATGTCGATACCGATCTCGGTGGGCGACGAGCTCGCATGAGTCCGGAAGACGCGGAGAAGGCTCACGCGGCCCGCGAGGCGAAGGCGGCCATGCAGCCGATTGGACGCCAGGCGCAGCCGGAGGAGATGGCCGGCGCGGCGCTCTGGCTCGCCAGCGACGACGCGTCATTCGCGGTCGGCTCGATCGTGGTGGTCGACGGCGGCGAGTCGATCCTTCATAACATTGGGTCGTACTTCTAGCGGTTGAGCGGCTAGCGGTAGGTTTGTAGGGGCGGATTGATCGACGTGCACCGGTTAGTCCGGCAACGCGACTGCGAGCACCTGGGTTTTCAACCCAGGCTAAGTAGACGAAATCCATAAATGGATTGAACTGCACGTGCCGAACCAGTCAAGGGAAGCCCAATGATTGACTGATTGAGCAACGAAAACTCAGTCCCTTTAGTGGACTTCGCTTTGGTAGCCCTGGAATTTATTCCCGGGCGAGCGTGGGCAATTACCGGATTAAGGAGTGCACCGCGATCAGTCCGCCCGGCGTGGTTCTGCAATTCGCCGTAAGACTGGGGAAGCGCCGTGGACGACTGCTTCGATGTGAGCCACTATCTCGAACGCATTGGCTATGAAGGTCCGCTGCAGCCGTCCGCCGAGACTTTGCGGGCGCTGCACCGGGCGCATCTGACGACGGTGCCGTTCGAGAATCTCGATATCCACCTAAATCGACCAGTCGTCCTCGAACGCGATCAGATCTATCGCAAGATCGTCGAGCAGCATCGTGGCGGCTTCTGCTACGAGCTGAATGGCGCCTTCGGCGAACTCCTGCGACAGCTGGGATTTGACGTGACGCTGCTATCGGCACGCGTACACCGCGGCGACGGCGAGTTTGGGCCGGAATTCGATCATCTGCTGCTGCGGGTCGACCTGACGGAGCCGTGGCTGGCCGATGTGGGCTTCGGCGACCTGTTTCTCGAACCGCTCCGTCTCGATGTTCCCGAACAACACCAGGAAAACCGCCGGTATCGTCTCGAGCAGCGGGAGTCGGTCCTCGTTCTGTGGGAGCACAAGCCGCGAGAAGACTGGCGGCCGCAGTACGCCTTCTCACTTCAACCGCATGAGATCGATGAGTTCGCGGATATGTGCGGCTTCCACCAGACATCGCCGGAATCGCACTTCACCCGCAACACCGTCTGCACCCTGGCAACCCCGACCGGCCGCGTGACGCTCAGCGGCAATCGCCTGATCATAAGCGAACCGAGCGGCCGTGAGGAACGCGTGCTTGGCAGCGACGATGAGATCGCGGAGGTGTTAAGAGATCGTTTTGGGATTCGAGTTGAGTAGACGCGGGGGAACTTGCAGAAATGTTGCGCCGAGAACGAGAGAGATTCTGTAGGGGCAAGCCCCCGTGCTTGCCCTCCGGCCAGAGGCCGGATACGTCAGTCATTCTGAACGTCGCCCTAGGGCAAACGCGGGAGGACACAAGGCATCGCCTACGGGAAATATCCAACGTTGAACGGATCGTGTAGGGGCGGGCAGCAGTCCGCCCAGCGCGGTTGCTGGTTCCTTCCTCTCGGGCGGACAGCAGTCCGCCCCTACCTGAACCACCGTGTGATCTGCTCAGCCCAGCAACAACGTCGCATACGCTGCGAGCCAGTGCTCGATCGTGTAGTCGCTGCCGGTGACGTGTGGCAGCGCCGCTGCTGCATGGCGCTCGGCTGCGGATACGAGCGGTGCGACGCGGGGATCGTCCTCCGGCGATCGGTCGGCCAGTTGGATGAAGGCCCAGGCGCGGCTCAGGTTGAGTCCATACAGGTGCCCGATGTGCCCGTCGGTCGAGTCGGCCACGAACGCGGGCTCGAAGAGCTGCGTGGGCTGGCTCTCGGCGAGACCCGGCAGGAACCGGCTTAGCCAATCTGAGAATTCTGGTCGGTCGCAGCAGTGCGCTGACATCAGCTCGGCTTCGGTCAGGGCGGGCGAGAGGAAGTCGGCGCCGGAGGGCTCGTAGCGCGCCGGGTAGTCGACGTCGTCCTGGAACCAGCGCAACGCGACTTCGCGGATCGTCGTGAGCAGCGCGTCGTCCCCCTGTTCGGCGCGTCGCAGCGCGGTGTCGTAGCAGCGCGAGAGTGAGAAGGCCGTGTTGGGATGCACGCCTGTGCGATGAGGATAGGTCAGAATCCGTAGCCAACCGGTCAAGTTGTCGACCAGCACCTCGACCAGCGGTTCGAGATTCGTCGCCCAGCGCTGGGCGTCCGGGTCGTCCCAGGCCGCCAGTTCGTGATGCAGCGTCAGGAGCCAACCGGAGCCATAGGGCCGCTCGAGCGAGCGGTGGCTCGGATGGCTGAAAAACTCGGCCTCGATTGCCAGGTTCTCGGCGGTCAGGAGCGAATCGAGCGTTGCGCGCGCTGTATCGTTGGGCACGTCGTCCGGAAAGAGACGCAGCAGCCGGGCGATCACCCAGTGCATCTCGACGCAGGAATGCCAGTCGAAGCTACCGTAGAAGGCGGGGTGGTAGACGCGGTGAACCTGGTAGGACTCCGGCGACGTCGCAATAAAGAAGGGAAAATGTGGGTACTCGCGCGTGATGTTCTCCAGCGCCACGTCGACGTAGCTTCCCGCTTGCTGGCGCAGCAGTTCGAGCCGGTGCGATCGATCGAAGGGCATTTGTTGCTCCACTCTGTTTTGGAATTCGTCTCACGAGATCGATAGTCACGCGTGTGCGTCGAGCCGGGCGGTCACCTCGCCGCTATCCAGCTTTACGTTCACCGCCTCATGTTCGTATCCTGTCATCCCACCGTCAATCCATGGTCGATTTCCATGCGTGGCGTTCGACTACTCGATAGAACGAAGTCGCGGAAGTCTGTTCAACCAGACCTCATCGGAGCCCGTGAAGTGGAAGGGACGACTACTTTGGAAGAGAGCACCCTACAAACTGGTTACGCCGAGGTCAATGGCTTGAGGATGTACTACGAGATTCACGGTGAAGGTGAGCCACTGATCCTGATCCACGGTGGCGTGGTTGGACTGCCGATGTTCGGGCCCACCCTACCCGAGCTAGCGCGTACCCGCCAGGTCATCGCCGTCGAATTGCAGGGTCACGGGCGGACCGCAGACATCGATCGCCCGTTGCGTACTGAAACGATGGCCGACGATGTGGCCGGGCTGATGGAGCACCTTGGGGTCGAATCAGCAGATGTCGTGGGCTACTCACTCGGCGGAGCAGTCGCCCTGCAGATCGTCATCCGGCATCCCGCACGAGTCCGCAAGCTCGTCCTGATATCCGCACCGTTCAGCCAGAATGGCTGGTATCCCGAGGTCATCGAGGGATTCTCCCAACTGGGGCCAGCCGCCGCCGAAGGGATGAAGCAGTCTCCGCTGGCTCAGGTATTTCCAGATGTCGACTGGGCGGTTCTGTTCACGAAACTTGGTGAGCTTCAGTGCCGGAATTATGACTGGTCCTCGGATGTGGCGGCCATCACGCATCCGACGCTAATCGTTTTCGCCGATGCCGACGCGATCAAACCGCAACACATGGTCGAATTCTTTGGCCTGCTCGGTGGCGGGCAGCGCGATGCCGGACTGGACGGCGCCAACCGACCCAAGAATCAGATGGCAATACTGCCCGGCGCGACGCACTACAACGTCATCACGGCCCCACTACTGGTGCCGACCGTCACTCAGTTTCTCGATGCGCCGATAGGCTGATACCGGATAGGATGGCTGGCTGCCGTCGCTGCCCTCATCGAGAATAGTCAAAAACCCGAGTTTTGCCATCGACTTGGCATCCTCGTTCCTGAGTCATCCTGAGGCCGCAGCCGAAGGATCTCTCGCCGTGTCAAGGGCCGGCATGTCGAGCACGAAGAGATCCTTCGACTCCGCTGCGCTCCGCTCAGGATGACCAGGGTACGGACACGGCCATGATCCATGTGGTCGACTACTCTGGATGACGGTTTCACGGTGGCCGGCTGCTGAACGACGCGAGGCGGACATCTCGCTCCGTTCTTGATCGCATCGCCGACCTGGACATCCACCTGAGCGGGTGTACGTACAATTAGTCCGAAGTTGACCTCTGTGCCAGAAGTAATAGTCCGTACGCATGTACGTACAATATTTTCACCAAAGAACGGCTTCAGGCGTGCCTCCGGCTACGAGCGCCGAACGGCCACAGGAGCGGTGAGGCGGCGCCGAGGACAAAACCCAGGTCGTACCAGTTACCAGAGCGAGCCACGTTATAGAACGGATATTGCTCCCAGGCACCGAAGACGTGAACGATCAAAACAATCCAGGCGGTCAGCCCGTTCCAGAGTCCCCAGAGTAGATCGTGCCACCACATTCTGATTCCTTCCGTATTCCCGTGCCCCACGGAACCTTATCCGGATCATTCCCGTGACGGTTCCGTGGGTGAACCTACGCCGTGCTTGAATCTGATTCACGCCCCAGGCCGATCATCTCCCAACCGATGGCGATGATCCAGACCATCACCAGCAGCCCGTAGACGATGTAGCCCATCTCCAACAGCGGTTTGAGCGCTTCGCTGACGATCCCGACCGCGCCGGTCGCGATACCAAGATACGCCACCCAGCGCGGGAAGACGCCTTTGAGCATGACCAGCGAGACGATCAGAATGCCGGCGGTCTCCAGCACGCCCATCAGGGTCGAGACGTAATTCTGTGCGATGAACCCCTCGGCAGCACTGGCAAAGGAGGCGCGCTCGGCATCCGATCCAGCCATCGTGTACTGATCGCTCAAATAGACCAGCGCGGGCGCGCCGCCACCAGTCGCCGGGTAGGCCAGGGTCACGCCCCAGGAGATGATGCTCAAAGTCACAGCGATCGCGCCGACGCTCTTATCGAGATCCTTCAGCACCGGCCAGAGGGACAGAAATGTCACCATCAGCAGGATGCTCGGCACCAGCCAGAGGATCTGCTGCGCGATATAGACGGCCCGGTGATCGGCGATGTACGTCAGCGTCGCCGCGCCGCCGGATGTTGGAGCCTCCGGCACGGCAAAGGTCGCGACCATCGCTGCGATGTAGCACAGGCTTGCCAGCAGCGCTGCGACTCCACCGGTGAAGTAGAGCGTTCGCCAGCTGGGATCGGGCTTTGCTCTGACGTCCAGCCTTGGTCGCGAGCGAGTGATGGTTGCCATCGGCGCCTCCTTTCATTGAAGCGCGTTCAGATGCAGTCGCTCTATCCAACGCGTGCGATCCGGATTGACCCGACCTGCCCCTCAGGCTCAGTGGGTGTGTACCAGCAGGGAGGGCTCGACTTTCGCCGCCAGCATCTCGGCCCACTCGGCCACACGCTCCAGTTCAGCGTCGGCCAGCGGCCCCTCGCTCTCCTTCACGATAAAGCTCTCAGGCGGCAGTGCCAACCGCGCATTATGACGTTGGAGGATATTGGCGATCGTGTGTGCCGCCGAGCCGGAGAAGATCATCGGCCAGGAGAGACGCGTATCGAACGCCGCGATCGCGAGCCCTTTGAGATCCTCCGGATCGAGCGCGTCGACCCAATCCCGTAGCGGCTTGCGCGCGCGGTGCCCCTGCGTCGGTCCGCCGATCACCAGCAGGTCGACGTTCTCCAGGCTGACGTCAGCGGCATCGGCGACCGCCACCACACGCGTGCGGCCATACGACTCCAGGCGTGCGACGATCGCGTGAGCGAGCTTCTCGGTATTTCCAAACTGCGTGTCGTAGATGACGAGTGATCTCATGGACGAACTCCTTCCAGCATGACACCCGTCGTTCGCCACAGGGCGACGCTCTACGTCTTACGCTAGTGATCTTGACGTTGCAAAGGGGTGACGTTTCGTGGATGTGTGGAACAACTGCGTATCAATTTGACGACGCGAGATATCTACATTCGATACGGCCGGGGCTCAAGCGACGGCACTCACATCGTCGCGGGCAGCCAGGGCCAGGCCTGAAGCGACCGAGGTAAAGGCATCCTGGTCGAGCAGCTTCTCGAGCCCGAAGGTCTCGGCCAGCATGCGGCGAAAACGGGGAATCAGGGAGGATCCGCCGGTGTGCATCACGCCGTCGACATCCTCCGGCGTCAGATTGGCGGCCGCGAGCGCTTCGTCGATACACGCCTGCGCCTGGCGCACTCGTATCTCGATGAGCCCTTCGAACTCCCGTCGAGTGAGGGGTTCGTCGATCGCGATCTGATCAGCGGCGTAGCGAATGCGCTCGTCGTCCCGGTCCGACAGGCTGATCTTGGCTCGCTCAATCTCACGGAAGAGGGGCCAGCCGTGGTTACCGCGTGCCAGCGAGAGGAGCGCGCGTGCCTGACGGCGGGTCTCGTGCTTGCGCTCTCGTTCCAGATCGCGCAGGAAGCGGAGCGTGCCCGGATCGTTGAGTTCGGGAATGGTGTACCAGCGGCGCACGGTATCCAGGATGTGCTGCGGCATCGGCAGCTGCTGTGGGCCCCAGCGAAGGTGCTCGCCAAAGTGGCGCAGGAGGCGCCGGTCCATCACGTCCTCATCGAGCAGGTCGCCGCCAACCGGCACGCCCGACGTCGAGAGAACCTCTCGCGCCCTCCCGCCAATGCGCATCACGGTGACGTCGAGCGTGCCGCCGCCGAAGTCGAAGACCAGCACCGTGCGCGGCTCATCCAGTGAAGTGGCCAGGCGCAACCCGGCGGCGATCGGCTCCGGCATGAAGTCGAACGCCTCGAAGCCTGCCTGCCGCAGCGCCGTCTCCATGCGCTCCCGCGCCAGATCGTCTCCCGCCTCGCTCCGCGACCAGTGGACCGGACGCCCAACTAGCGCCCGCGTGACCGGGCGGTCGAGTTCCCGCTCCGCGCGCAGCCGCATTTCCAGGGCAAAGGCGGTGATCAGGTCCTCCAGCGAAGAAAACTGGCCAAAGACGTCGGTCCCCTTGAAGCTGGCATCGCCGAGTGAGCGCTTCAGTGACTGGAAGAAGCGACCGGTCTGGTTGACCTCGATCTCGGCGACCACCATCTCACGCCCAAAGACCGTGTCGATCTCGTGCGTCACCTGCTGCCGCTCACGGACGATCGTCCGGCCGGCCTCCAGGCTGGCGAAGGTCTGGATGGCGTCGTGGCCGATATGCAGGGAGCCATCCGGCCGGAAATAGAGCGTGGTCGGCACGAGGCTCGAATCGGGACGCGCGGTATCGAGCCGGAGTAATCTGGGTTGGGCACTCTCCGGCCCGGCGACGGCGATCGCCGAGTTCGAGGTGCCGAAGTCGAAGCCGATCGCAATCTCGCTCGCCAACGCGTGCCTCCTCTCAAGGTCATCGTGCCGGGGAAAGAATTTTGGGCGGTGAATGATACACGCTTTTCGCTAGCGGTGCCGGTAAGGTTGTGGCCCGGCTACTGACGGATGGAGAGCGCCTCCGGGATAGCCCGGTCGAGGCCCAGCGAGCGCCCGCGCGACCAGGCTGCCGCGAAGCCCTGTTCGCCCAACGCCGCTCGGGCCGCGGAGACCACCTGCTCGTCCAGATTCCGGTTCCAGAGATAGCGATGCGGGGGCGAGCCGGTTGCCTCGAGCGCGGCCTCTGCCGCGCCGAGCAGGCGGGTCGCCATCTCCATGTGGCCCCGCATGCTCTCCGTCTGCCCAAGCCCTTTAAGGAAATAGCCCGAGTTCACGAGATCACCCAGCTCATAGGCCAGGTGCAGACCCTCGATGAACCGCGCCTCGGCCAGATCGTGCCGCCCACGCAGTTGCGCGATCAGTCCCAGGTTATAGAGCGCCTGGTGCGCCGGGACCCGGTCGCCGCTCGGACCGCGAGCCGCCGCCAGGCTCACCTCGAAGTGCTCGGCCGCGCGGTCGAGTTCGCCTCGCAGCAGGGGAATCAGCCCCAGGTAGCCGACCGTGAAGGCGGCCCCCCATTCCGCGCCGGCCTCGATGAATAGCTGGCGACTCTCGACCATGTACCGTTCCGGTTCGTCGAGCCGTTCCTGGTCGACCAGCAAGAGGGACAGGCCGAGCATCATCGCGGCGACCGCCTGACCCGTCCGGTCGTTCGAGTCGGACAAGAGATCATGAGCCTTTCGCAGCGACTCGACCGCCACGGGGCCGTCGCCTTCGGACCACGCCATACTCCCGATCACCAGCAGCGCCTGGGCTCGTCGCTCCGTCGAGAGCGATGCAGCGGCCCCCTCGGCCACGAGCGCCTCCTCCATCCACCGGCGCGCCTCACGTTGCCGTCGCGCCAGCCACCAGTAGCGCCAGAGTGCCCAGGTCATGCCAATGGCACTCTCCACGTCCCCCGACGCCAACAGAAAGCGGATCGCCGCCCGCAGGTTGTGGTCGTCGTTACGCAGTCGACTTAGCCAGCCGACCTGCTCAGCCCTGGTCAGGTGCGGAGCAGCCTCAAGCGCGAGGTCGTGGAAGTACTCGGCGTGACGCCGGGCAATAACCGGATGGTCGCTACTGGCGCTCAACTGCTCCAGGGCATAGGCACGGATCGTTCCCAGCATCGCGATGCGCGGCTCGTCGCCGTCAACCGTTTGGCGAGAGAGGAGACTGCTTTCGAGCAACGTCGAGACGTGTTCCAGAACCGCATCACCGTCGTCACCTGTTGAACAAACCGCCTCGGCGGCGTCCAGCGTGCAGCCGTCGATGAAGACCGCCAGCCTGCGGAAGGTGACGCGCTCTGCCTCGCCCAGCAAGTCCGCGCTCCAGGCGATGGCATCGCGCATCGTCCGCTGGCGCTCCGGCAGATCGCGCGGACCGGACGAAAGCAATTGCAGGCCGCCTTCGAGTCGTTCCAGCATCGCGGGCAGGGATAGGACCGCGAATCGCGCCGTCGCAAGCTCGATCGCCAGGGGTAACCCATCCAGGCGCTCGCAGATGCGCCGCACCCAGTCGGCGTTGTCCGGAGTCAGCGCGAAGTCGGGCTGCACCGATCGGGTCCGCTCCACGAAGAGGGCGATAGCGGCGGAATCGCCCAGCTCCGTCACCTCCCGCGCACCAGAGCGAGGCAGATCCAGCGGTGGAACGCGATACTCCTGCTCACCTCGCACCCGGAGCCGGGCCCGGCTGGTCGCGATCATCGTGAGCGATGGGCAGGCTGCCAGTAACTCGACCAGGCTTCCGGCGGCATCGAGCAGATGCTCGCAGTTGTCGAGCACGAGGAGTACGTTCCGGTCGCGCAGCGCAGCGACGGCACTCTCCAGCGCGTTGTGCCGCGAGGTCTCCCGTGCTCCGACCATCAGCGCGATAGCCATAGGAACCTGTGCGGCCTCCGACAACGGCGACAGGTCGACAAAGAAGACGCCCTCCGGGAAACTCTTGCGCGCTTCCCGAGCCAGCTCCACGGCCAGCCGCGTCTTGCCAATCCCGCCCGGCCCAGTCAGCGTCAGCAGCCGGACACCGGGTCGATTCAGTAGCCCCATAGCAACGGCAATCTCCTGGTCGCGTCCGACCAGCGGCGTGAGATAACTCGGGAGCGTGGCTTGTGCGGATGTCGCGAACGATGATGCGGGCGGGTGCTCGTCAGTGGTGGGCCGAGCAGCCTCGAACAGGGTCTGACGGCCAGCATCGTCCAGCCCAAGAGCGGCACTCAGCTGACGCAACGTGGCCGGATAGGGACGACGACGCTCGCCACGCTCCAGCGCGCCGATGGCCTTGGCGCTCATCGCCGCTCGCTCCCCGAGCTCTTCCTGCGTCAGACCAGCAGCCTCCCGCAGGCGACGCAGCATGTCCCCGAACGACGCCGTCTGTGCAGTCATCTTCCCACTTGCTCCCGCGCGGTTCCGACACTACCGGGATCACTAGTATGCCATCGGCCATTGCGAGTGTGGGTGAAGTGTGGACAGGCTGTGGCGGTTCCGTGGGTCGAGCAAGCGCCCGCAAACCGGCAGACTGGTGACATGAACGGTTCCGGCGCGGGACCGGGGAAAACACCAAAAAGGAGACGATTCATGGATACGACCGCGACGCGACTCGATCCACGAGTGGTGGAGGCCGGCGAAGGCAAGACCGTACGAGTAATCAGCGACCTGGTCACGTTCAAGGCCACGGCCGCGCAGACGGGCGGCGCCTACTTCCTCTTCGAGACCCTCACGGTGCCAGGCGGAGGCACGCCGCCCCACCTGCAGCATTATGAGGACGAGACCTTCTTCGTTCTGTCGGGCACCTACACATTCCAGGTGAATGACGAAGTTATTGAACTCGGCCCGGGTGGCTATGCCTTCGTGCCGCGCGAGACGGTCCACGGCTTCACCAACTCCGGCAGCGAGGATGCCCGCATGCTGATCCTGGTGACACCGGGCGGCATTCACGAGAACTTCTTCATGGAGGTGGGCACTCCGGTCGACGCACCAGTCGCGCCGCCCGACATCCCGGCGATGCTGGCGGTCGCCGCGAAATACGGCATCGAGATCCTGCCGCCGTCCGAATAACCGATCGCGTTTCCTTGCCGCTGGCCGGAGTGTGTTGCCAACAGGCGCCGCACCGGCCAATTTTCGTGTTGCGGGCAATTGACGGCGAGGATCGTGGTCTCTATATAAAGAGAGGTGCGGCAAGGACACAAGCGTTTGGTGTCTGGTGGCACCCTCCGAGAGGATCAGGGCACCCGATGTCTCGGAGACCGGACATGTCTCCCGAGGGCGACTCCCATGGGTCTTCCCCTCCAGCGGGGGGTGAGTTCGTGGGGGAGCATGCAACGCAGGATAGCTCCGTCTGATCCTAAATTCGCCTGGCCGAGAGGAAGCAATGCCGTCGATAAATCGCCAATTTGAACGCCTGCTCGCCCAGATTAATCCCACCGCTCGGCTGCTGCACACCTGGGAACTGACCGGGGGCGTCTCGGCGCGTGTCACCGCGCTCGAATTCGAACCGTCGGATGGCCGCTTGGAGCGATTCGTGGTCCGGCAGTACGGCGCGGTCGACCTGTCGCAGAACCCGCACGTCGCGGAGCACGAATTCGCGCTGCTCCAGACGCTGCACGACGAAGGACTCCCCGTTCCAGCGCCGATTTATGTCGATGCCAGCCGCGATATCCTGGGCTCACCGAGCATCGTGGTCGAATTCGTCGAGGGCGTCTCCGGCACCTCCGGTGTACCAGCCGAACAGGTTGCCCAGGAACTCGCGACGCAACTCGCGCGAATTCATGTGATCGACCGTGGTGAACAGAATTTCTCGTTCCTGCCTGATCAGGCCGAGCGCTGCTCCCGCAGGCTGGCCGACGCGCCCGAGACCCTCGACGACGACCTGGAGGAAGGGCGCATTCGCGCAATGCTGAGCACGGTCTGGCCTCTCCCGATGCGCAACCGTCCGGTCTTGCTTCATGGCGACTTCTGGCCCGGCAACACGCTCTGGCTCGACGGCCGCCTCACCGGGATTATCGACTGGGAGGACGCCGGCATCGGCGATCCACTCGCCGACCTGGCAAATACCCGGCTCGAGATGCTCCTCTTCTTCGGTCCGGACGCCACGGAACAATTCACGGGCCACTACCTCACGTTAAACCCCATCAACACGACCGATCTCCCCTACTGGGATCTCTGCGCGACGCTCCGGCCCATCGTGGGCATGCCGGCATGGGGACTCGACGACGACACCCTCCATTCCATGCGCGCCGGGCTCAAGGTCTTCATCGCCCAGGCCTTCGCCGCTCTGGACCGGACGTAGTCCCTTTTCAGCTACTGGGATATGACGCACGCGGAGCGAGGCTCTGCGGAAGGCCTCCTGTCACAAATTTGTTATCAATTTCACGAAAGTCGTAACGCCTGGTTCATTGTTCTGGCGAGAAGATGATGGTAGGAGACCACGTTTTCGCTACAAGGAGGTCAGAACATGGCCACCGTTCCACGCACGTATCGCCCCGTTACACAGGTCCATCACTGGGAAAGTCAACTCATGTGGATCGTCGGCGCGGGCGTCCTCGGCTTTGCCATGACCGAGATCTTCACCAGCCTGCTCGAACTCTCGCGCTCCTGGTGGGTTCTGGCCGATGTCATTGCCGTCTCGCTCCTCGCCGGAGCCTATGTTCGTTGGACCGAAGTCAAGCTGGGGGAAGTTCTGCTGCGACACTGGCGGGCGGGCGTCATTCTCGGCGTGGTCATCGCCACGGTCGTCGCCTTCAGCGTCATCGCCACGCAGGATGCCTCGCCTCGTGAGCATGGCCTCACGTTCGTCTGGCAGATCGTCTGGTTCGGCGTCGTCTACGGCGCGGCCGACGCGGTGTTGCTCAACGTGATTCCGGTCTACGCTCTGTGGCAGGCATCCGCCGAGCTAGGCCACACCCGTACCCTGCGCGGCAAGGTACTCACCGGTGTGGTGGCGCTGCTGGCCAGCCTGCTCGTCACGGCGATGTATCACGCGGGCTACGCCGAGTTCCGCGGGGCCGACATGCGCGAGCCGCTCGTCGGGAACACCCTGCTGAGCGTCGCGTATATCCTGAGCGGGAATCCCATCACGGCTTTTGCCGGACATATCGCGATGCACATCGCCGCGGTGGTTCACGGCATCACCAGCACCGCGGTCCTGCCGCCACACTATTAGTCGCGTGGTAAGCGGCTCTCGTCGATCTTTACGGCTCGACGAGAGCCACCCACATCGCGTTGCACTCCTTACTCGGGTAGTGCGTCGGCCGTCCGCCCGAGTCGCAAACCCAGGGTGAACACACGGCATCCGACTACACCCGCGACGTGGGTATCCGGGGTGCCTCGAACCTGAGCGTGAAGGATCAATCGAGCTCGCGAGGGGACGCCGGGCTCAAGCCACCGCGCTCCCAATTGCGAAGCCTGCTCAAGCAGGCTGAGCCTTTACTACTTGCCCGGTTACGAGCATCTTTTGCCGCCGATCCGGCTTCAGAGCTTAGCCCGTTTATCGTAGTTCCCCGGCTAATCTGGTGATTGGCGACGATCGCCCGGGAATAAATTCCGGGGCTACAGACGCGAAGCCCGACCCGCAAGCGGGTACCCCGAGGGGCTGAGTCTTGTTTGCGAAATAGGTCAACATGAGTTCTAGCGCTGCCGGTTTCAGGCAGAGCCGCTCAGTCCATTCATGGACTTCGTCTGGTCAGCCTGGGTTTTCAACCCAGGTCTCGCCGACGCAGTACCGAATTCAGTGTTGGGGATCACGAATTGTGAGCAGTTGCGATCACGAAAAATGACCAGGTGCTCGCCAACGCCGTACCGGACAAACTCGTGCACCATGATAGGGGTGGTGCCGCCGTTCCCTGCTCACGCGACCATGTCCCTACTTCACCGCGATCAGGCCGAAGTAGAAGTCGAGCATGGCGTTCAGGGGCTCTGGTTCGCGTCGCAGACGGCTGCGCAGCGCGGCGCCTTCCCAGCAGTTGACGAGCAGGTCGGCGAGATGCCGGGCGTTCGCGTCGGCCGGGATATCCCCCTGCTGGCGCGCCTCCTCCAGGCAGGTGGCCAAGCGCCCGGCAATCTGGGAGATGCACTCCTCGACCCTGCTCCGGAAGACCTCGCTCACACCCGACAATTCCTGGCCGAGGCCACCCAGCAGGCAGCCCATGTAGCCCTGTTCCCGGTAGCTCTGCTCGGTCGTCTCGAAGAAGAGGCGTACGCGATCGAGCGGCGGACGGGTCGGATCGTTCAGGCAGACGTCAAGGGTCGCGTGGACCGCCTGCATGTACTGGTCGACGACCTGCAGCGCGAAATCCTCTTTGTCCTTGAAGTGGTGATAGAACGATCCCTTGGGGATATGCGTGGTCTCGAGCAGTGCCTGAAGGCCCAGGTCGTTGTAGCCATGTTCGAGGAGCATAGCCAGACCGGTATCGAGCAGTCGCTGTTTGGTCGAATGGATCATAGATGCTCGCAATGCCGCCGCCACTCCAGAAGAGTGGAGAGGGATGACGTACCGCCTTTCCGCAATGCGCGGTCACTCCGCGCGAACGAATCATACTGCCCTGCAGACCGGCGGGTCAGGCATGGCTGGCGTCCTGATCCACCAGCCATGCGCTGTTCCTGAAATTCAATCGGGCTAGGCCCCGGCCATCTCCTTCATATGGTTGATGACGTGCGTGTGCTCGTGCTGCGGGCTGAACATGACGATCTCCGCGTCGTCGTCGACCCGCACGTTGTGGCCGGGCGGCCAGTAGAAGAGGTCATGCGCGCGAACCGTCTCTGTGCCACCCTCCGCGTCTGTGGTGGTGATCTGGCCTCGCAGAACAAAGCCCCAGTGCGGGCACTGGCAGAGGTTGCGCTCCAACCCCTGAAACAAGGGCGTGGTATCGACTCCGGCCGAGAGCGTGAAGTACTCCGCGCTGATCTTGCCGTAGCCGTTCGCGTCGCCGAAATCGAGCCGTTGACGCACGGTCGCGCCCGGGATCTCCATTCTGACGTCCACCTGGTCCATCGGCACGTGCATGTTTGCGTCTCCTAGGTGAATGCGCCATTGTTCACTAGACCGATCAGTCTAGTCCTCAGAATAGGGGGATACGAAAGCACTGTCAATAGTCAGGCGTGCGATTCGTCGACGTCCGCGCCCCGGATTCTCCCCGACTTTACAAATGGCGCGGCATTAGGGACGATAGAGGAGCGCGAGACCGACACACTCCATTGCATCCGCCAGCCGAGTAGATCGTCCGGGCTCTTCCTGAGAGAACGCCCGTGCCGGACCTATCTTCCACGACGCGACATCTCCGTCCGGTGAAACAGGGGCCGACCGCAACAAAGGATTGTCGATAGCACGCATGGACGGATCACCAGCCGAACAGCCGTTGCGAGACGAGCCGATGGGACGACCGGAGCCGGCCACGCGGCCAGTGGTGGCCGATGAAGCGGGGCAAGCGCGACGCGCCAACCCGGCAATTGCGCTCTTGCAGCGGCTCAATCCAAGTGAGACCCAGGTGCTGGTCGCCAGCGGTATCGCCGTCGGCATCGGCGCGGGAGTCGGCGCCGTCCTCTTCCGCTATCTGATCCAGTTTTTTGAATACGTCTTCTTCGACGTGGTCGAACCGGCACTGGCTACGGTCTTCGGCTCGGCCGCCGTGATCTTCATCCCAGCGCTCGGCGGTCTAATCTTCGGCCCGCTGATCTACTTCTTTGCCCGTGAAGCCAAGGGACACGGCGTACCGGAAGTGATGCAGGCTGTCGCGCTGCGTGGCGGGCGGATCCGGCCCGTGGTCGCGGTCGTGAAGTCGCTGGCCTCGGCCCTGTGCATCGGATCGGGCGGATCGGTCGGCCGCGAAGGACCGATCGTCCAGATCGGCTCGGCGCTCGGCTCGACCTTCGGCCAGCTGCTTCGTATGTCGGACGACCGCGTGCGTACGCTGGTTGCATGCGGCGCGGCAGGTGGCATCGCGGCCACCTTCAACGCGCCCATCGCCGGGGTCTTCTTCGCGCTCGAGATCATCCTGGGCGAGTTCACCACGCGTGCCTTTGGCATCGTCGTGCTGTCCAGCCTGACGGCCTCCGTCATCGGCCGGGCCGCCTTCGGCAACGTCGCGGCCTTCCCGGTGCCGAGCTACGAACTGGTGAGCGTCAGCGAGTTACCCCTTTACGCCCTGCTCGCGGCCATCGCGGCCGTCGTCGGCTTTGGCTTCACCCGCACCCTCTACTGGTTCGAAGACCGCTTCGACGACATACGCATGAAGGAATACCTGAAGCCGGTGCCAGGCGGACTGATGGTCGGGCTGCTGGGATTGGGCCTGCCACAGATCTTCGGCGTCGGCTACCCGGCCATGGAGAAGGCGCTGCATGGCGAATACGTCTTTGGACTCCTCTCGATCCTGATCCTCGCCAAGGTGCTGGCGGTTTCACTGACGATCGGTTCCGGTGGCTCGGGTGGCGTCTTCGCGCCCTCCTTGTTCGTCGGCGCGATGCTCGGCACCAGCTTCGGATCGGTCATCCATACGCTCCTGCCGAATTCGACCGCGCCAGCCGGAGCCTACGGACTGGTCGGCATGGCGGCGGTCTTCGCCGCAGCCGCGCACGCGCCGATCACCGCCGTCATCATCCTGTTCGAGCTCACCGGCGACTACAAGATCATCCTGCCGCTGATGGGCGCGGTCGTGATCGCCACACTGGTCTCGGAAGCGCTCAGCAAGGAGACGATCTACACGCTCAAGCTGCGCCGCCAGGGGATTGACCTGCTGGCTGGTGGCGAAGTCGACCTGCTGCGCTCGATCAAGGTCTTCGAGGCGATGACCACGTCGGTGCCGGTCATCTCACGCGATCACAGCGTGGCGGAGGCGAGCGAGCTGCTGGGCCAGAGCCGCGAGCACGCACTGGCGCTCATCAATAAGGCGGGCGAGCTCACGGGACTGGCTACGATTGGCGACGTCAATACCGCGATGATGGAAAACAAGCCGGGGCTACCGCTGAGCGGCATCGCCACTCGACCGGTGGTCACGGTCTTTCCGGACGAGACTCTCTCACAGGCAATGAAGCGCATGAATGTGCGCGATGTCCAGCAGCTTCCGGTGGTACGGCGCACCAATCCGAAGCGCATGCTGGGGATGTTAAGACGCAACGACATCAGTCGCGCCTACAGCCAGGCCATGCTCGAGCGCATGGAGAGCGAGCACCGGCGCCCGGTCAAGCCGAGCGACCTGCGCGGCACGCAGCTGGTCGAGGTACCAGTCGACCCAACTAGTCCCTTTGTCGGCGTGCAGCTCAAGACCCTCGACCTGCCACGCGACGTGCTGGTGATCGCCGTCGAGCGAGGTGAGGAGACCGTCATCCCACATGGCGATACGCTGCTCGAAGCGGGCGACCGCATGCTCTTCCTGGTGCAGCAAGAACGGGTCGTCGCCTTTCACGAGCACCTGGCGACCCGGCTCGGCGAGGCCAGCGCCGGCGCGTGAGGTGTCAGCCTGGCTCACGTGGCATGTGCGGATACAGCGGAATGGGCGGGCGCCGCCTCAAAAGTCAGCACCAGCGTCTGATATCGAAACGGTGATTTGAGACGCGATATTGAGACCTTCGAAACTTCGACGAAAAGTAGTCGAAAACCGTATCTCAGCGGGCATTCTCGCGTTCGGTCGCCGTTGGCGAGAACGATGACTCGAAGACGGCTCCGGAGAATTCAAGAAACGGAGGTTTGTGAGACACCTGCGGCGAGGAACATCGAACCTTCTCCTCAGAGCCACAGTCTCGCTGCCGCCCATGCTTGCTCAACGTGGCAACTGACGGCAGCGGCAACAACTTCCGGCCGAGAGGTAGTGCGGCTCAGCCACATATAGGCCTGGGAACTCGGGCGCGCTGCACTGGGCAGTACGTAAGTCACGTAACCGAATCGGTGAGTTATTCCGCTGTGTTGCCCGGCCGGAGGAATTGCCGAAACCGTACGAAGGTTTCCCACTCCTGGAGCTCCGGCAACCGTCGGAAGACCGCGGTGGAGAAGTCGGCCAGGAAATCGCGCACCCCGACACAGAATTCCGACAAAGGTACCGAAAGCTCAATATCAAAGCCTGATGTGATGTGAATCATTTCGTCTGATCGCCTGAAATCGATGCGGGTCGCTCCGTCTTCCTCCTGATAGCGGGCCTCTTGACTTGCATCGCCGAAACACAATTCGTTTCGAATGGTGACCAATCGATACGCGAGGTCGACGATCGATAGCCCCCAGCCCGTAATTTGCGTCACATCCGCGAGCGGATACCAAGGATCGCCCTGCTCCATCGCAATGGTCCGCCCCTGTTCCCTCAACTCCAGTATGAGCTCGGGTGGGAAGAGCAGGTGACCGTTGTACTGGAACTGTACCGCGCCAACCAGCATGTGGTACAAGGGCATTTTGTGCCGGTCGTAGTCACTTTTCGGCCCCTCCTCTTCCGCAATGGCGGCTGCGTACTCCCACCCGTCTGTTGTCACATCCCACGAAATCAGAAACGTCATTGATAGCTGCTTTCTCCATCCGTTGCTTCCGTCAACTACCACAGGCTAAACGGACCCAACATCTGATTGTTCGGGAACGGGTAGGCGGTGCTGATCCAGCCGCTCGTGTTGTATTTGATCATTATTGTTTGAGAATTAACATAACGCCACCCTCTCCCTGCGGGCGGAGTCAACGCACGTCCGATATTGAAGTCAAACTGAGCCGTGAGCTGGCATTCAGACTCCCCGCTGAAATTGCGTTGTGCAACGCCGCCGCTCAACGCTGCAATGAGCAGAGCGCGAAGTTGATTCATGGTGACCTCATTAAAATGGCCTTTGCCATCTGCTTTGGTCTCCGGCGGGCCGTGCTGTTCTCGAATCTTTGTCTCCAACCCAGGATTCAGCCCGCGCTCTAGGATCGCTTTCGCGTTGGTGGCCCCGACTCGGCAGTTCGAATCATCTCCGCTTCCCAAGTCGGGCAGTACAGGGACCTCAAGCGGTCTCGGCGCTGGGTCGGTTGACGGTTGGTTGACGGTGGTCAGGTCCGGGAAGGTCTGGATCGCATCCCGCGTCGCGGCGACGCCGCCCGTCCAGGCTCCGGCCATCGCCGCCGAGCCATAGTGGGCAAACAGCCCTGCGGTATACACCGCCTGCGTCCAACAGGCACTGCCAAGATCAAGGAAGCAGACCAGCACCCCGACGTCGAAGACGAGCAGGGCACCACCAAGGGTGCAAGTGCGGATACCACAGATCGACGCGGTAAGCGCCGCCGCTGAGTCATAGGCGATTTGCAGGGCGGCCTGCACTACCATGTACAGATTTGGAACGGCTGGATTGTAGGCTTCGTGGCCGGTGGGATCGACCCACGTCGTCGGGTTGTTGGCCGTGTAGGCGTACAGGTTGTAGCCCTGGGTGCCGGGGGCGTTGGGCTGCACCGTGTCCGCCGAGAGGAAACGGCCCAGCGTCGGATCGAGCTCCCGTGCGCGGAGATCGACGAAGCCGGTGTTGGGATCGGTCAGCTGGCCGGTGTAGCCCAGGGAGAGTGATGACCCGCTCTGCGCGCGGACGGCCCCGAACGCGTCGTAGTCGGTGCTGCCGGTGAGGGTGCCGGAACTATCAGTGACCCCACGCATCGAGCCCAGGGTGTCGGTCAGCGGATAGCTGGTCGCTCCGGTCTGCCGGCATCCGTGTAGGTGCATTCCGTTTCAGGACGGTCTCTTGCGTCAGTTAGTGCAAGCAGTCGGAGCTATCCGAGCTGGTGCCGTTTAGGACTCGTGCGGCATACTTGATGTCCAGTCTCAGCTGAGGGTGAGGAGATCAGTCCACACACGGCACGTAAGAATTGCCTCTATAAAAAGTGAGTATTCAATCATGACAACACCAAAGACAATCCGCGTGGAGCCCGGGAGTGAACTCGATCGACTGCTCGACGAGACTGGAGATGTTCCCGTGGAGCTCGAGCGACGTGGGGATCGCTTTCGCATCACACGCATAAGCGAGGGCGTCGAGACGCCGCAGATCGAGCTCGCCGACGAGCACGATTTCTGGGCTGGGTATGATCCGGCGAAGGTGCTCCGTGCTGTGGGCGCGAGTGCCGGTGCCCTCCGAGGGGTCGATATCGAGCAGCTCAAGCGGGATTTGGCTGAGGAACGTGCCCAGGACAGTACAGGTCGCCCGGCCTAACGTATGGCCTATCTCCTCGACAGCGACATCCTCATCGATCACTTTGCCGAATTACCCGCGGCCACTCAGCTCGTTGAGCGGCTAGCGCCAGCTGGGATCGCGGTGAGTGTCATTAGCTACATGGAGATTTACGAAGGCATTCTGCGCAGTCCTGATCGACCGTCGGCTGAGGCGAAGTTCGCTGCATTCATGGAAGCGACTCCAATCTTGCCGTTCTCTCCCACGACGGCTCGCACCTGTGCGCTGCTGCGTGATCAACTGCGTCGTGACGGCAAGCGCGTCAGGGCTCGTGCCCTTGATCTGCTTACTGCTGCGATTTCAATCGAGCACGGACTCACGCTCGTGACGCGCAACGTTCATGATTACGACGACATTTCCGGCCTCACCCTTTATCCCCAAAGCCAGTTTTGGTGACTCGACTATGAATCTTGGCTCGGCCGGGTCTCAGAAGTTCTGATTGCGAGGCGCACGCGATACGTCTGCGGTCCATGGAACCCTGAAGCTAGAGATCAACGATCTTCCAGTAGGAGTCCTTACGCACGAGCTTGTCTCCGCGAAATTCGAAGTGGTCGGTGCCACGAACCCGAAGGCTACGCCCGTCAGCCGTCGTTCCCGTCAACGTCCACTCCGATACGCCAAAATTCCCGCTGACCCAATGGCGATCGTCGCCCCAATGCGCGTCGGGCAGCCCCGCGAAGCGTGTCGCGAGGCCGGCACGGACGGCATCCGTGCCCGAGTAGCGTTGGCCCCACGGCTCGGGGCCACGTGGCATTTCCAGCACGCAGTCGTCGTCAAAAAAGGACATCACCGCGTCGAGATCATGCCGGTTGAAGGCATCCAACAACGCGCGCAATGTCTCGACCGTGGCTGAACCAGTCATCGTCATCGTATCCCCTCCTACAACGATCGTCGCTCCAACGCTGGGAATTCGTTACTGACAGCTCGGTGCGGTTACTCGCGGATCAGGCCGAGCCCGCCCCAACCATCACGCGTGGCAACCGATTGGATGACCCCTCTGATTGACGCAAAGATCACTCCCGCTGTTGCAACCAGGTGTATTCCTCTGGATAGTCGACGCCGAAACGGCGACAGAGCAGGTCGACGTCGTGGAAATCGCTCTCACTGAGTTCGTATCCAGTGTGAAATGTCACGAGCCATTCCGGGGAGATGCACGTCACTGGCGTCCCGGCGATGGTGCCGTTCCCGGTGAGGGCGGCGGCCGGATACATCACGCCCCGCTCGGGCGGTCCGTAGATTCCGTTCCCCTCCGCATCGAAAACGATGGCGTGGATATCGATCTCGTGCCCATCGTCGCATCCTAACACGAAGTTCCAGGGACTGGTGTCGTCTCGCTCGACATCGCGGAAGCCCCGCGCCTCGAGCCAGGCACGCAGCTGGGGCACGTCGCGCTGCTGGATCACCACGTCGAGGTCGGCGTGCTCGCGGGTCTGCTCGCCGAGGAGCGCGTCGACACCCCAGCCACCGTCGATCCAGAGATCGATGCCGAGTTCCGTTATCGCCCGGTACAACGCGACGGCCGTGTCGGCCGGCATGGACGGGTTCATCGCGAGCACTCCGGATGCGTTCAGCAGTTCCACACGGTGATGAATGTCGCACGAATATTCGACTGGCACACGGCGAGACGTGCGAACGGCTGCTCGACTCTGCCCGCCTTCATCGCTGCCATGTCATGAGATTGACATACGCGGCGGGGATTTGTCATCGGTGTCGTAACGACAGCGACCTACTGTGGGAGATGAGATGTCGATGTGCGCCACGCCGGACGATCGGCGCGAACGAGTACGGGCGCACAGCGAGAGAGCTTGGCAAGCCTGGAAGGATGAATGACGATGACTGCTGCATCGAAAGTTGAAACACTCAAAGGGGTCGTGCCTGCCATTTTTAGCAACCGGGAGGGCGCGGAAGCGGCACTCGCTGAATTACGGGAGATGGGGTTCCAGCACGACGATCTTGGCGTGATGGTGCCGGACCCAGAGCACCATCACCTGATTGATAAGAGCGATCGAGAAACGTGGGGAAGCGTCTCGGCTGGCATGGTTGCCGGAATACCGATCGGCACGCTGGCGGGTATGGCGCTGACCGCCCTCGTCATTCCCGGTCTGGGCGCGCTCGGCTTGGGCGGCGCACTCCTGATTGGCGGAACGGGCGGCGCCCTCTGGGGAGCCTATCTCGGTTCAATGACTGGGCTCGGGGCTGAGATCATGCATATTGAAGACGCCGAGCACCGGTACGAGATCCCGCTGCAACCCAACGAGATCCTGGTAGTGGTCATGGCGCATAGCGAGGCGGAGCGTGTCTGTGAAATCGTACAACGACACGGCGCTCGCTGCCTGTGGGAGCGGCCTTCGGTCGCAGTCAGCGCGACCGGTGGATGATCTCCAGCGACTGATGGTTGGATTCCCGCGTCTCTGATTCGAGATTGGCGTCGCGCCAAGGCTGGCTGCCAGACACACAAAGAGACCCGCGGCTCGTCGTTGAGCCGCGGGTCCGGGTTGTCGAAGGATTCGACCGGCTACGCTGTCTTGGCCTTGCCGGTTGCCGTGCCTTGCTCGCGGATGCCCTCGCCACCGAACAACTGACCAGCCTTCCAGGGGGCGCCCAGCGCCGGGAGCAGGTAGTGGTCGATGCCCAGGTATCCAGCGACCTTCCAGCCAAGGACCAGGAAGACCGCGAGTCCGAACAGAACCGGGTTGGAGCTCGCCGAGCCAGCCATCATGAAGCTGAAGTTCATCACCGTGCCGAAGAAGGCCGCGATGCCAACCAGGGCGCCGACGATCAGACCGATGCCAACCAGAACTTCACCGACTGCGATCAGCTTGGCGAACCAGGTGTACCACTCATGGTTCAGCATGTAGGTCAGGAACTCGCGATACCAGCCGTAGGTGATTCGCGGTGAACCCGTATCCGGAATCGCAACTGCGCCCTTCCAGAAACCTTGCAGCGACGCGCCACCGTCCATCCAGCCAGTTCCGCGGACCTTGTGCTCGCCAGCGGCCAGCCAGTCACGACCAACGAAGAAGCGAATCGGAACCCACAGGATCGCGTAGTAGGCATTGCCCATGATCAGGCGCCAGAAGTGCGGGTCTTCCTTCTGACCTTCGGTGTCGGTCACCGAACCGCGATCGATCTCGACGCCGTTCTGGGGCAGTCGCTGCGCCTGCAAGACACCCATCAGAACGATGATGCCCATGAACACGTAGGTGAAGATTGCCGAGTCGGTCCAAACCGACGAGTCCCAATAGTTCGTGTTGAACAGGCCATCCGCGAAGGCCCAGGTTAGGAACGCGAACAGGCCAACCGAGATACCTGTCATCAGATACACACGATTACGAGTCATCTAAGGTTCCTCCTTAGTTCGGTCGACGACGTGCGAAATGTCGACCACGATCGGTGAGCGAAAACTGCCGCTCATATTGCGTGCTGTGCTCAGCGTCTTCGACTACGTACTGGCTGAGCTTCAGTTCGTTGTAGATCGCGAGTGAGATGGTGCCGGACGCCGGAATCTCTTTGGTTTCCTGACGCGGGGCCACCGAATACCACCCGCCGCGGACATCGAATCGAAATATCTTGTCGGAAGCTCCTGCCTCGTCGTCCGCAAGCGAGCGGAGCAATGTAACTACCTGACCCGGTCTGACCATCCTTCCCGTCTCTTCGAATTGCCTTGCCATCTATCCGTCCGTCCTAATTTCGATCTCTCGATCACGTGTGTGATGATAGGCCCTAGCCCGTAACGTACGTGTTGCCAAACACCCGGATGCCGTTACAGGAACGTGACGATTTGTGATATCCCTCGCAAGGCCGTGGAGAACCGTTACGGATTTGAGGCGGGTTCGGCGCGTCTCCCGGTGTTGCGCGTTGTGAGGCGTAGGAGCGTCAGACCGCGTGATTTATTGGACAAGCATGGCAGGGGATCACGAATGTGCCACCATCAGCGGGCTGGGTTGCGTAGTTGCCGACGTAGCGGGTGCTTCGGGTCCTCGTGGTGCAGGGGGTAACGAGGCAGTGACAGCGTGCGGAGTCTACGATCGGGTTGTCACTGATACGTGATGTGGAATGGTAGCGGCTCTTCTCTCCCACCCACGACGCACCGGCGAAATGGGTCCGATACTCGGAAGAGGCGACCGCGGCTTCCTCGACGATCGATTCGGTAAATCTAGCCATCGAACGACCTCGCGGGATTTTCCTCGTCAAATGGCCATTGAGAGGGATTGGCGAGGATGTAGCTGCGCAGGCGTTCGAGCGACACATCGTTCCGAACGATATGTTCGTAATAGTTTCGTTGCCAGAGCCGCCCGTTGAACGGGGTCCAACCCGATTGCCGCACGCCGTCTGCGTATCGTTTCGTCGTCAACGACTTGAACCGATGCACGACGTCCGGCAACGAGAGGATGGTCTGATCGGCTGTACCAGGGCAGGCACAGGGGCCTGCCCCTACCGACGGGGATGACAAACCCGATTCTCCGGTAGGGGCGGCCCCCTGTGGCCGCCCTCGATCGCCCCTGCCAGGCGCAATCTGTTCGGCATCGGAGTCGCGCTCAACCAATTCGATGATGCCGTGAACGTGATTGGGCATCACGACAAACTCGTCTACGGCAACACCCGGGTAAACATCCGGCAATTCATCCCAGACCGCCTGGACCATCCGACCGGCGTCGCTGAGGCACATCTCGTCGCCCATAACCTGACCCAGTAGCCGGGCACGGTCTTGTATGCAGATTGTCACGAAGTACAACCCGGCACGCGTGTAGTCGAATGCCTTCAGCCGGATCGATCGGCGACGGAGCCGACCTGTGTCATAGCCCGTCAACGCTTACCCCTCGTACCTCGGTCTCAATCGCAGATGCAGAAACGCTTCGAGCAACGACAGCAGCTCTGGACGCCTCGTTGCTGGCAGCAGAATGTTCACGCGGTTCGTGTGCTGGCGAAGCCAGTCCCCCGGCGATTGCGGATCAAAACCCTCAACCGTTCGCATGTGTGGGTCGGCCACCAGCGATTTCGCCAACGAGCTCAACGATCTGCCCGGTGCGTAATGGTGGCTCGTATATCGCGCCCCGGATTTCGCGCCGGCCTTGCCGATCTTTAGCCACGCGCCATCTCCCCAGAAGCCGTAGATCGCCATCTTTCCTTTCGGAAGACTGCCGGGACGATGCGGCGCGGCACGAAAATCGACTTCGATCTCCGCCCGAGCGATGGGATCGCCAGCCAATTCGGCCACCGTCAGGAATGCATCGACAGAGTCCTCGATGTCCTGTCGCCAGTCGCTCATACGGCTCCCTGGTCCCGCTCCGCCTCCAGTCTGTCGCGGGTCTCCTGGAAGGCGTCGGAGATGTACTTGAGGAAGTTCAGGCCGAGGACCACGTGCTTGTACTCGGCGGCGTCCATGTTGTTGCGCAGCGCATCGGTCGCCGCCCAGAGCTGGGCCTCGCAGCCGAGGTTGGCCGTGTTCTCGTTTCCGTTCTTCTTACCCCTCGGCATGGTGCTCCCGTTCGTATGTATCGCACAATTGCCAGACACGAACACGGGGAGCGGAAGAGACGGAGAGGGGAAATCCGGCGCGCACTGGTCATCTGTTCATGACGGACAAATTCTAGCAGAAATGCACGTACACGTCGTGAGGTTGGCGAAGGCCGGAGCGAGCATGGCCTGCCGCTGGCCGAGGGCCGAACGGTCAGAACGCCTCGGCCAATGCCCTTCGACCACGTATGATGTGTTCGCAGTTGGAAATCCGCACGCTACCGCCTATCGGAGGATTCATGGCCGAGCTCTACGATGAGATCACCGAGCGTCTGCGGACGTTTATCGAGGTACAGCAGATGTTCTTTGTCGCCAGCGCGCCGCTCAGCGCGGAGGGTCATGTCAACGTCTCGCCGAAGGGACTCGACTCGCTGCGAATCCTCTCGCCCCAGCGCGTGGCCTACCTCGATCTGACCGGCAGCGGGAACGAAACGTCCGCCCATCTGCTCGAGAATGGCCGGATCACGCTGATGTTCTGCGCCTTTACCGGCCCGCCCAGAATTCTCCGGCTGTTTGGAAACGGCAGCGTCATCTTGCCGGGAAGCGAGGAGTGGGCAGATCTCCGCGCCCTCTTCGGGGACTATCCGGGCGTGCGACAGATCGTGACCGTCGATGTCACGCGCGTGCAGACCTCGTGCGGCTACGGCGTGCCGCTCTACGACTACGCGGGACAGCGTGACACGATGATGCGCTGGGCGAACGCCAAAGGGGAAGACGGTCTCGAGACCTACCGGGCCGACAACAACGCCCACAGCATCGACGGACTGCCGACGCCGCTGGGGTTGGAAATTGGGGAGTGAGGCGGGGCCACCCCTCATGAGCAGCCCTCACCCCCGACCCCTCTCCCGTACGTACGGGAGAGGGGAGACGAACGACCAGCGTCAGCGTTCGTTCCCCCTTCTCCTAATATTGGGAGAAGGGGTTAGGGGATGAGGGCCATCTCACTCCTCCACGAACCGCTTCAACCGTCCCAGTGCCTCGTCCCACTGACGGGAGATCTGGTCCAGCGAGCGCCGCGCTTCCCCGAGCTGGTGCGGATCGAGCTCCCACAGGTGCTCGCGACCACGCCGGATATCACGCACCAAATGTGCACTCGCCAGGACGTGCAGGTGCTTGGTAATCGCCTGCCGGGAGATGTCCGACACCGTGGTGAGGCGCGTGATCGAGAGCGGACCGTCGGTGCTGAGCCGGTCGACCAGCGCCAGGCGCGTCGGGTCGCCGAGCGCCGCAAAGATCGTCGCGGCGCCGGCCATCTCCTCAGATTGTCGCTCAGGACGAGACATACTTCGCGATATTCTCGATTTGCGCCGTCCAGCCGCCCTCGTTCATGCGGAACGCCTCGGCTCGTCGCTCCAGCGGGACCTGATCGAACCCCGATTCGATGACGGTCAGTTCAACGCCCTCAGCAACGTCGGCCAGGTGAAACTCGACCAGCGTCGTCGGCTCCTGCGAGTAGTCGTGCTCTGGATCGATCGCGTAGGGATGCCAGCGATAGGACAGCAGGGTTTCCGGCTCGACTCGCTCGATGAAGAACTCCGCCGATAGATGTTCGTAGCCGGGCGTGGTAATCCGGGCACGAACGGTCGTTCCTGGCGTGAACGGACCCTCCATCGCCATGCCGAACCATTCACCAAATTCCTGTGCGTCGCTGAGCGCACGCCAGACCCGCGAACGGGGCGCGTGCAGGACGATCTGCTTCTCGATACGGTCGGTCGATACGGTCATATGTACCCTCCAGTGGCGAACACCCAACCAAGTGACCGTAGTGTAATTCGTTTTGGAGATAAATGCAACTGTTTGGTTGCATGATTGTTAGCGAGGTGCGCGCCAGACGAAGGCCGCCGCGATCGGGTGGCCACGGAAGCGCTCCCACTTCGGCTTCAGCGCGACCCAGCGGTCGTCGATGAGCTGTTCCCGCATTTCGGCCAGCGTCCATCCCTGCTCCAGCCCGATTGTGACGTGCTCGCTGATTGGGTGGACGTGGGTCTCGATCGCGACTGGCTCGCCCGCCGCGTTGGTGTAGTGGGTCGGCATGCCGGACGCCATGATGAAGTGCGGGTGAAAGGCAATCAGCACCAGCAACGCGCCCGGCGCCGCCAGGCGGACCGCTTCGCGGTAGAGCGGTCCGAGGTCGGGCAGGTGCTCGTCGACCAGGCAGACCGTGAGCAGATCGTAGGCAGCGGTCTCGAGTCCGGTATCCGTCACATCGGCCTCGACCAGGTGCCGGTAGAGGTCGCGTCCATGCGCACGCTCCAGCATCTCAGGCGTGAGGTCGACACCATCGATCAGGTCGACGCCATGTCGCCGAAGCCATTCACCAGTCCGGCCGGTGCCGCAGCCGAGATCGGCCGCGGCCTGCACCGACTCCCAGCGGGGCGTCGTCAGCACGTCGAGCAGCGCGATGTCCATCGCGTCCTCGACCGTCTGCTCGTAGGTCGACACCCACTCTCCGTAGCCGCCGCGGACATCGGTCACGCGGTAGCCCCGCTGGTCGAATCTGGCGAAGTCCATCGTCCACTACTCCATATTGCGCAGCGCGGGTAGCGCCAGCAGCCCAAGCCCGGTGACGAAGAGTGCTCCGGTCTCCAGCAGGATGGTCAGCCGCAACCCGGCGAACTGCACCAGGATGCCGACCACGAGGAGTCCGAGCGGCGCAGCTGCGTTCACGAACGCACCGAAGAGGCCTATGACGCGCCCGAGAAACGCCTGCGCGACCCGTTCCTGAATGACCGTCTGAACCAGAACGTTGAGCGGGCCGGAGGCCAACCCGACGACCGCCAGCAGCACCATCAGAACCAGCAAGCCAGGCAGCGCCGCCATCGACATCCCCATCGCACCGGCGATCAGAAAGGCACCGATGAAGGTGACCCGGCGTGGTATCTTCCGCGCAATGACCCCATAGGCGAGCGTTCCGGCCAGTTCGCCAACCGACACCGCGCCCAGAATGAGCCCAAGCTGGACGGCACTGCCGAAGACCTGCTTGGCGTAGACCGGCAGCACGATCGACGCGAAGGGAACCATCAGAAAATTCACCACGGTACCGACCACCGCGACGATCAGGATGAGCTGATTCTGACGCAGGTAGCTGAAACCCTCACGCAGGTCTTCGAAGTAGGATCCCTGCTCGTTGGCCGGCGCGTGTGCCATCACCTTCGCTGGCACGAGCACCGCAACGAGTGCCGCCGAGACTCCGAACGTGGCCGCGTCGATGAAGAGGACATTGCTGGCGCCCATGGCGGCGATCAGAACTCCGGCAAGCAATGGGCCTATCAGGAAGGACAGGCTACTGGCAGCGCCGAGGATCGAGTTTGCACGCTCCAACGGCATATCCGCCATTCCGGCTAACTCCGGCACGAGGCTGCGGCGTCCGGTGCTCCCGGGAGAACTGAGGAGCCTGGCGAAGAAGAGCAGGACGAGCAGTTCCCAGAAGGCGAGCCCGGCGGTGTGAAAGAGGAGCGGGATCAGCGCGATCGCTACCATACTGAGCAGGTCGGAGAGGACGCTGGACTGCTTGAACCCGATCCGGTCGACCAGCGCGCCACCCATCACCCCGGCGATGACGACCGGCAGGACACTGATGGCTCCAGTGACACCGGCTCTGGCGGCGCTCCCCGTCGTCACGAGCACGAACCAGGGGACCGCGACCATGGTGAGCGCGTTCCCCGTCGATGAGATGATATTCGCCGAGAGGAGCGCGTAGATCGGGACTCGACGTTGAGCAGATACCCCTACTGCTGCCGCTGCTGCCATTGCTGCACCTCCGCCCGGTCAGCGATCGATCACCAGAATCGGCTCCATGTTGTCAATCTCGTCTGCACGAGCGCGAATCGAGATCTGAACGGAATGAGCGCATGCAGCCGTGGAGTGAGATGCTATCCTACCGCCATTCGACGAAATCGACGACGGAGGGGTTTGCCCATGCGTCCTGAAGACCTGAAATTTCTCTACAACTACAACCATTGGGCCAACCAGCGGATCCTGGACCACACCGCCAGGCTAACGCCGGAGCAGTTACACGCTCCCGAGGGCGGCAGCTACGGAAGCGTCCACGCCACGCTGGTGCACACCATGGAGGCGGAGGCGACCTGGCTGATGATCTGGCGCGGTGAAGGAATCGACCTCGACTGGTCGCCCTACGAGCTCGACCCGGCCGATTTCCCCGACGTGGCCGCGATCCGTGCCATGTGGAATGACGTTGCGGCGGACCTGAGCGAGTTTGTCGACGGCCTGACGCCAAAAGGTGAAAACAGTCCGGATCAGATCATTAGCTGGTCTGGCGATGCCGGAGCGCTCCGGCGACGACGTCTCTGGCCGCTGATGGTCCACGTGGTCAATCACGGCACCCAGCACCGCAGCGAGGTCGCCATGGCCTTGACGCGCTACGGCCACTCTCCCAGCGAGATCGACGTCACCCAATACCTGCGCGAGACGTATCCGGAGGAGGGCGAGGGGTAGGTCAACTCCGGCGAATGAACGCGCGACCCGCAGTACGAGGTCTCACGCTTGACGCAACGTACACCTCCTGCTACACATATTGTGATAAGTGTCACAAACTTCCAGGAGGCATGCTCCAGAGCACAGCGGTAAGGCAGCAACCGCGGGACAAACGGCAGCAACGAACGAAGACCGGAGGTCAGGCGATGCCAGACGTCAACATTCACCTGAGACTAAAGATCCCAGGCTACAAAAGCGAAGCCCACTGAAGGGGCTGGAATTTCACAGGCGAACCTGCTGAATCTCCATCATGAATTTCGCAGAGGATCGAACATCAACCTGCGTATGGTCGTCGATGACATAGTCGGGTGGTCGAGCACCCCGATCTCGGGGTGAAGACTCACGGATCAGTCAACAATGTCCATGAAAGAAGTGAGCCTTGAGCGCCGAATTCATCGCAAGAGCGGGACAGAGTTGGCCAATTTCGCAGTCAGGTTTTAGTCCCTTTAGTGGACTTCGTCCTTGTAGCCCGGCATCTTTAGTGCCGGGCAGACGCAGCGAATCTCCGAGAAAATTCGGCAGCGCACCTCGCCCTCACGCGGCCTCACAGTCACGAACGCAAACGCCTGCGACCAGGCGCCCTCGCCGATCGGCCTGACGCCGCGCACGCCCGACCGGTAACGCTCTCGCAAGAAGCGTGTGGTTTCGCTGATCGTGACCGGTTGGATTGGAGTGGTGACATGGCGCGATTATGGCCTCGATTCCACCCTATTCCGGGCGCAAGCCCAATGCTATGCTCGATTCGCGGCGCGGCCGCCCTCGAGTGTAACAAGGAGCGTGACATGGGATTATCGGAAAACACGGCGCTGCTGGTGGTCGACGTCCAGATCGCGATCAACCGGCCCGAGAAGGGGCGGCGCAACAATCCGCAGGCCGATGAGAACATCGCGCGACTGCTGGCGGCCTGGCGTGGGGCACACCTGCCGCTCTATCACGTCAAGGACGACGCGCGCTCGATCGATTCCGCCTTCCACCCCTCGCAACCGGGCAACGCAATTCAGCCCTACGCCCAGCCGCTGCCGGGCGAACCGCTCATCGAGAAAGAGACCCACAGCGCCTTCGCCGGTACCGGCCTCGAAGCACGACTCCGAGACGCCGGAATCGACACGGTGATCATCGTGGGCTTCGTCACCAACCACTGCGTCGAATCAACGGCTCGCACCGCGGGAGATCTTGGCTTCAGGGTTTATGTCGTCTCCGATGCGACCGGCACGCACGCCATGACCGGACCGGACGGCCAAGTCTTCGATGCCGACCTGGTTCACGCCGTCTCACTGGCGAACCTGGACGGTGAATTCGCGACCGTGGTCGACACGCAGACGGTCCTGACGGCACTCAGGACCCATAGTGAAACTATCCGACAGGGTCAAGCGTCGCTGCGCAGGAATGAGGGTGGTTGACGAAATAGTTCGCGACACTGGCACGCTCGTCTGGGATCACGCGATTGAAGCGAATTAAGTCGGTGGCCAGCCACGTCCGCCGCGGAATAATGGTGTTTGAACAATTAGTTCGGTGGTTGACTGCGTTCGCCCGGGAATAAATTCCGGGGCCACAAAGGCGAAGTCCACTGAAGGGACTGAACGTGCCCGGTTCTACCTGAAAACTCAGTCCGTTTAGGGACTTCGGCTTCTCAGCCTGGGTTTTCAACCCAGGTGAGCACAGTCTGATTACCGCTGTCATTCATCAACGACCACGATTCGCGTTAGCCTTCCGTGGTCAGCAAGCCCAACTTCCGCTCACTCACACTCGTCAATGAAGACTGTCCAGCGCTTGACCGATTCCAGTGTCAGGATGCCGTTCCGGTACCACGGGTCGTGGCGCATCGTCTCGCGCACGGCATCCTCGCTGGCGGCGCGCACGACCAGCACGGCACCGGCCTCGTCATCCAGCGGACCGCCCAGCGTGATGAAGCCATCCTCGACCAGCCCGTCGATAAATGCGGCGTGGTCGTCCCAGAATGCTTGCTCGCGCGTCCCTTTGCTCAGGTCCCGATTCGGACCGGCGGCTGAGAGGAGCATGAAGAATTGCTTGCCGATCCTGGTCGATCGCTGGTCAGTTTTGACGCCTTCATCCACCATGATTGCCACGCGTCCCTTCTACTGGTCATCAATGGACCACGAACGGGCGAACACCTGTTCCCCAGGATACTGCCGTATGCTGGTGGGACGACAGGGCCGCTTTGCGGCAATTCCGGCGGTCCAGTTGGCGGAGCGGGTAGATGCGCGTGGTTCGGATGCGGGTTATGCTGTTCGGCACCGAGCTCCGGAACCGGTTTCATCGCCTGGAGATGTGAACTATGGCAGTCACGCGTCCCGTCGGTCTCACCCTCGATAACTGGCAGGAAGGACCCTGGAATCGCTGGGCCTACCAGCATGTCAGTCATCTCATCCCGACCGCTCAAATCAGCCGTGGCGCTGGGCCGATCGCCGTGCTGGAACGCCGGCCACTCGACCTGAGCACGCTGCAGTTCGAGCGGGGTGACGGCAGCCCCGTCACGCTCCACGAGATGCTGGCCGAAACCTACACCGACGGCTTCGTCGTGCTGCACGACGGCGCCATCGTCTACGAGCGCTACTTCAATGGGATGACCGACGGCACGCCGCATATCTTCCAGTCGGTTTCCAAGTCGCTTACCGGCATGCTAGCCGGGATCCTGATCAGCGACGGGCGACTGGACCCCGAGCGTCCCATCGGCGACTACATACCCGAACTCGGTGACAGCGGCTACGCCGACGCGACCGTATGCAACGCGCTCGACATGCTCGTCTCGGTCGTCTACTCCGAGGACTACGACGATCCTTCCAGCGAGATGCACCGGCAGGATCGCGCGGCCGCCTGGCGTCCGCCGCTGCCGGGCGACGTGGACGGACTCTACCAGTTCGCCGCCACGATCCGGAAAGATGCCGCGCACGGTCGCGTCTTCCAGTACTGCTCGCTGACGACCGACGTCCTCGGCTGGGTCCTCTCACGCGTGTCGGGCCTAACCTTCGCCGAGTTGCTCTCACGCGAGATCTGGGCTCGGCTCGGCTGCGAGCACGATGCGCTGATCACCGTCGACCGCTTCGACCAGCCGTCGCCCAGCGGTGGCATCTGCACCACGGTCCGCGACCTGGCCCGTTTCGGCCAGATGGTGCTGCAAGATGGTTTCGCCAATGGTCAGCAGATCGTTCCGGGCGCATGGATCGACGACACACAATTTAGCGGCGATGCGGAGGCCTTCGCGCGCAACCCGGAAAACGCCCATCGCGCCTCCGGCGGCGCCTATCGCAATTGCTGGTGGATCACCAATGACGAGCACGGTACGTTCTACGGCACCGGCATCTACGGCCAGCATCTGTGGCTTGATCCGGTGGCGCGGGTCGTTATCGCCAAGCTGTCATCCCGCCCCGCGGCGTTGGACGACATGCTGGCCGACCTCACCCTGCGCGCGTTTACGGCGATCGCCGCGGAATTAGGATGAAGGGGAACGAACTGCGGACTCCGTACCGTCGGGAACTCCAACCCACGATCGCTGATCTGGGACCATCGGAAGAGATTCTTCGCTGCGGCTCAGAATGACAGGAAACACATACCTCGTACATATGTCATCCTGAGCGATGGTTCTTCCCCTCCAGTGGAGGGGGAGTCAGTGGGGAGATGGCAGCGGAGTCGAAGGATCTCGTCGTCGTTCCGTGGTTGGTCAGACACGGAGAGATCGTTCAATGTGGTTCAGAATGACAGAAATAGCACAACACGTACATTTGTCATTCTGAGCGGAGCGGAGCGGAGTCGAAGAATCTCTTCGTCCGTGACGCACCGGCACACGGGCAGGGATAAGAGATCCTTCGGCTGCGGCCTCAGGATGACAAGGGGCGGTTCAGAGTGACCGGGATAGCTACACGGCCATCATCACGGTGGTCGCGTACTGAGCGTTGCGCGAAGGATCTCTTCGTAGCCCCTGTGCTCGACTACTGAGCGGAGCGCGAAGGATCTCTCCGTGCGAACCCGATTTCCCGGCCGCGGGTTTGCAAAGTCGCGTCCCTGCCTCATCCCCTTCTCCCTCATGCGATGCATCAACCGAATCTCATGCCCCGTCGTCCCGAAATGGGTAGATCTACGGATGTTCCGAAGACTCCATACCGCTAGGCTGGGCGTACCGGAAAAAAGCAATTCGCGATGGAGGGAGTGTGCCATGAGCACGCAGGCAGTTCAGCCGTCCGCGCCGAATATGGAATATCTCTGCTCACTATCTGCGCAGCTTGGTCAGCCCACCCAGGTGGGCGACACACCGGCGGGACAGCGACTCATCGTTCCGGTGGTCAGTGGCTCGGTTCAAGGTCCGCGTCTCAACGGGACAATTCAACCCGCAATGTCGGGCGACTGGCTACTCGTTCGGCCTGACGGGGTCGGCTCGGTCGATGTCCGAGGCACGATCGAGACAGACGACGGCGCCTTCATCTACATCAACTACCGGGGCTATCTCACCAACGTACCGGACAACCTCCCAAGGTGGATACAGGGGGAGGACATCCCGCACGACGATTATTACTTCGCCGTCACGCCCTACTTCGAGACCGGCGCGCCACAATATGCTTGGCTGCAGCAGGTCGTCACAGTCGGGATAGGCTCGCTGATCCCGGGAGGCGTTTACTACGAGTTCTTCGCCCTGACGTAATCCCCTCCTCCTCACCATGACCGCGTGGCCAGACGATGACGGAGAACGGTCCTGGCCACGCGGTCACATTTCTGTATCGAGACTGAACGTTACGACGGGTCTTGTAGCAGGCCGATCGCGTTGCCGTCGGCGTCCGTCACCAGCGCGACCAGGCGGCCACCGCCGACGTCCCGCGGCTCCTGCTGCACCTGAGCCCCACCGCTCTGCAATGTCTGGATCGTCTCCGCGATGTCGTCCACGGCGTAATAAACGGTCGGCCCGGTCAGACCTTGCTGGTCTCCGTTCGGAACGAGCCCGATCTCCTTCCCGTCAACCTGGAAGCCGACGTAGTAGGGCGCGTCAGCGTGGGGATCGACGCCGAACAGGCGGGTAAACAGCGCCTTGGCCGCATCCACGTCCTTCACCGGATAGAGGATCGAGCCGATTCCTCGATTCATCAGATACTCCTTCTCGTGTTTCCGTCACATCGGACGGCATCTGTTCGTCACTATAATGACGGATCACGACGGAGGGATGTGACGAATGGACCAGCACGAATGGCTCGCGGAGCGTTTCGAGGCAGATCGAGCCCACCTGAAGGCGGTCGCACTGCGCGTGCTCGGCTCACCGGTCGAGGCCGAGGACGCCGTGCAGGAGACCTGGCTCCGGCTCGACCGCAGCGACACCAGCGACATCGAGAACCTGACCGGCTGGCTGACGACGGTCGTGGCGCGCGTCTGCCTTGACATGCTCCGCTCGCGCACGACGCGACGAGAGGAAGTGCTGGGCGAACATGTGCCCGAGCCAGCTGGCCGGAGGGGCTCCACCGGTGACCCGGAGCGCGAAGTGCTGCTGGCCGACTCGATCGGGCTCGCCTTGCTGGTGGTGTTGGAGACACTCTCCCCAGCCGAGCGCGTGGCCTTCGTGCTGCACGATCTTTTCGCCGTGCCGTTCGACGAGATTGCGCCGATTGTCGACCGCTCCCCGGCCGCGTCCCGCCAGCTTGCCAGCCGCGCAAGACGGCGCGTGCAGGGTGCTTCCGCTACGGGCGAGCCGGATCGCATGCGACAGCGGGCTATCGTCGACGCCTTTCTGACCGCGTCACGCGGCGGCGATTTTGCAACACTGCTGCGCCTGCTCGATCCAAACGTCGTACTGCGAGCCGACGAAACCGCGGTCACGATGGCTGCGGCGACTGGCAGCACGATCGGGTCAGCGGCCGAGACGCGCGGTGCTCAGTCAGTCGCCGAGACGTTCAACGGCCGAGCCAAAGCCGCGCGGCTCGCCCATGTCGATGGAGTGCCTGGAATGATCTGGTGGGCCGGCAAGACTCCGAAAGTCGTCTTCCGGTTCACATTCGCGGACGAGAAGATCGTCGCGATCGACCTGGTCGCCGACCCGAAGCGAATCGGCCAGATGGAGCTACAGTCGCTGAAGTAGGCTGCGCAACGTGGTGACGAGCGCCGCAGTATCGACACACGTGAAGTCGGTTGTACCGACCTCGATCACCTCGCGGAAATCTCCAGCGGATCGTATCTCCCTCGAGGCAGATCGTTTGTCCGGTAAGTATTGGATTTAGCGATTAGCTCCAGTCATCGGGCAGGTTCGCATGGGAATCAAGGTCGTTGCCGATTAGCATCGGTAAATGGTGGCGCCCACCCAGGGTTGAAAACCCAAGGCGAGAAAGACGAAATCCGACCCGCAAGCGGGTACCCCGGGATTGAGCTCGTGATGGCGAAACAGTCAGAAATTGCTCAACGTTGACGAAGAGAGCAGTCCAAACCGAGTCCCTTGAGTGGACTTCGCCTTGGTAGCCCCGGACTTGAGTCCCGGGCGAGCATGGCCGATTACCGATGCTAATCGGCAACGACCATAACTCGTCGGGCAACCGTAGACGCATTACCGATCCTGCCCTGACCTGTCACGATCACGTAACGTCGCGTCGCGAATTGGCACGCCTCTTTTGCGCCGATGCACGTACGCTCTCCGCGGGCGTGGTCGCGGATCTACACTGGTAGTGTTGAAGGCTCGCACCGTTCCGCGACCGCGCTCGGCACGTTCGCTCGTTCTTCACATATCAACCGATGGATCGCGCGACGAAGAGCATGCTGACGGCGCTGGCGAGCGCGCTACCCGCCTGGCGCGCGGCCGGTACTAATGTGGTCGAGGTGCTGAGAGCGGAGTGAGGGGGTTCGCCCGGTTGGGGCGCGGTTTAAGCGACACCAATTGGTTATGCGTCCGCCCACCGGGCAAGCTCGCCCTGGGTTGAAAACCCAGGCTGACAAGGTCGAAGTCCATGAATGGACTGAGCGGCTCTGTCCGGAACCGGCAGCGACGGAACTCATGTTGACCTATTTCGCAAACACGACCCAGCCCCTCGGGGTACCCGCTTGCGGGTCGGGCTTCGCCTATGTAGCCCCGGAATTTATTCCCGGGCGATCGCGGCCGGTTGCCGAATTAGCCGGTGAACTACGACAAACGGGCTAAGCTCTGAAGCCGAATCGGCGGCAAGAAACGCTCGCAACTGAGCAAATAGTAAAGCCCCAGTCTGCTTCAGCAGACTTCGCCCTGTGTAGCGCGGCGGCTTGAGCCCCGCGTGAGCGGACATGCGGTTACCGGTTTATGTTCTGTACCAAGATAATTCCCGGGTTCCGCCGGCCGTCCTACCACTCACGGCCCTCCCGACGGCGGCGACAGGATCGTCACATCGACCAGTGGCGTGACGTTCTTCTCGTGGGCCATAACGACGCGTTGGACTTGATCCGTGATGCGGGTTTTGAGCGTCTGGTCGGATGCCGTCGTGCCTGGTTTGCGCTGGGCGTAGACCTGGATCAGCAGCGTGTTCTGATTCTGGATGTCCGCCCGCGTGAAGTTGACCATGGTCGAGGCGGCCTCGACGCTGCCATCTTGCTTGATGGTATCCAGTACCGTAGACCGCACCCGCGTCTCCACCGTCGTCCGCTGCAGGGTCGGCGACGTCGTGCCGAACTGGAGCAGCATCAGCCCAGCCAGGCCGGCGATCGTGACGGCCAGGGAAAGCCAGACCACCCAGGGGCTGCCTCGATTGTAGCGTGGGCCGGAGGGCTCAATCCGAACAGGCGGAAGACGACCGCGCCCGAGAGGTTGATGCCAACCAGTTGCAGCAACAGCAAGAAGCCGCCGCTCAGTACCAGTTCCCAGCGGCCCATCACGGTCGCCATGCCGATCAACGCGGCCGGCGGTGCGAGCGCGGCCGCCACCAGAATGCCGATCGCCGCGCCCGAGACCAGGCTGCTATTCTGCGACTGCGACAGGCTCAGCGCACCCGCCGCTCCAGCGGCTAACGGCAGCAGGACCGCGGTCGCCGAGATGTTGGCGGTGCTCGCCATCGACTGGGTGACTGCTGATTGGCCGAAGATGATCGAGAGAATTCCCGCCGTGACGATGGTGACGCTCAGTGCCGCGACATAGCGCAGGATGGTGTGCCAGAGGAGCGAGAGGTCGCCGCGGGCCGTCGCGATGGCGGTGTTCATGGCTGGGCCCCCGAACGGAGCGATCAGCATGGCCGCCACCAGCAGGAAGCTGCTGTTGAGGAGCAGTCCGAGCCAGACGACTACTCCCGCCGCGGTGGCGTAGCCCAGAAACCCCTGCCAGGAGCCGATCGATTGCAGCCCGGCAATCAGGATCTCCATCGCGCTGCGAGGTGTGACGTCGATCGCCTGCTGCGCCACTTCCGACGCGGGCGGTTTCAGCGTCAGCACGCCGGACGGCACGATCGAGGCGTGCATATTCTCGATTGACTGGATCGAGCTGAGAAACGGCCCAACGTTGGTGTTCGGGAGATAGGCAACCACCAGGTCGAGCGAGTCGCCGCTGGTACCGTGCGCTTCGGTCATGCTCAGGTTCGTTCCGCGACACTCCTGCGCCGATTGCAGCACCTGCTCGCCGTTTCCCTGTGGAACTTGAATGAATACCTGGCGCACGTCATCTCCTTAACTCAGGCACGATCGACCCGTTCGCACCCAAGTGGACTCACGCAACGGTCATTCCCGCGCGAGTCGGTACGCGAGACGTGCTGAGGGGCATCGACTTGCCGTTGGCGGTCGCGGAGAAGATTCGTTGGTTGAAGAGCCTTGGTTCAGTCGACGCCCAGCAGACGATGCTGGCCGAATCGACCGTGGGAGACTGACGATCCGCTCCTCAGTGATGAGCGGATGGCCTCAGCTTCCGAGATATTGATGCAGGAACGCCAGGGTTTGCGGCCAGACGTCGTTGGCGAACTCGCTGGCGTGCTTGTCGCCCTGCAGCACGATCAACTCGTGAGGCAGACCGAGTTCTTGCAGCTTCACCGCCATGCCGGTTGCCTGGTCCAGCGGCATCAGTTCGTGCGTACTATTTACCAGGAGCATCGGCACGGTCTGGCTGTCGGCGTGCTCGACGGGCGAATTAGCGCGCCAGGCATCGGAGCACTCGGACGACGTGCAGCCGAGGTAGTTGGTTGCGGCGTGAATCGTGTGCGGTGTCGAGAGCGTCAAGAGCTCGGACTGGCCAGAGTACTCGACAACGGCGTCGACCCGGTCGTGACCCGCCGTTCCGGTGGTGCCGAGCATCATGGCCAGGTTTCCGCCAGCACTGTTGCCCAAGGCGGCGACTCGCAGCGGATCGACCCCGTATTCTCCGGCGTGCGCCCGAACCCAGATCACTGCCGTGCGCGTGTCCTCCAGCGCGATCGGCGCGTGCCAATGCCCGCCGGGGGGTGCCATGCGATAGTCGATCACGAACGCGGCGAACCCGGCCTCCGAGAGATGGGCTCCCTCGAAGTTCAGCTCTTCCTTCTTCCCATGCGCCCAGCCGCCGCCATGGATCACGACCACCGCGGGATGCGGTCCGCCGTCCGGAATGTAGGCGTCGAGCAGCAGGTTCTGCCCATCGGCGTGACCATAGACGAGGTTATGGTAGATCGTCATGCCGTGGTAGCGCCGCGGCATGCCAGAGGCGGCCTCCGCCCGGTGCGCCGAGATCGACCCGCCGAGTGCGCCACTCAGCGCTCCAGTGAGCTGCGTTTCCAGCTCGGGCCACGGGAACCGGGGATCCCGCCACCATGACCGAGGTGAAGACCAGAATCGCGACGAGAAACACACCAACAAAAGCCTTCCGGCGCATGCTGACAGACTCCCTGTCCCTGCCGATCCAATCCAATGCACCAGGTACCTGGCAGCACCCGGTTCGTGCGTCCCCTTTGGATCGACCGCCACCCACAACCTACTCAGTCCAATCTACGCTGAGCAGACAAACGCCGGATCTTGGCCTCACCGTTTTTTCTGTTGTGCTGTACGAACGTGTCGCGCGTGATGCGGCGAAGTATACGGTACGGACAAGCGAATTACCGTCAACTTCGGGGGTAGTACTGTAGCAATTTCGTGACGGGCGATCGATGCCAATCGGACTACAACTTGGCCAGGACTTCCTCGCGCCGCCAGGTGGTGGCCGCGATGACCGCCAGGGCCACGTCCACCGCGAAGATGCCCGCTACCACGGCGATCACCGCTGGCGTGCCCCAGTCCTGCAGCTTATAGCCGAGGCCGATGACGATGCCCCACAGCGGCACCAGTGCCAGTCCGCTCACCTGCTGCGCCGTGTTGAACGTCCGCACGCGTGACGAGATCAGGCTGGCGACTGTCGCCGCGAACAGGGCTGTCGCGGGGACCATTGCCAGCAGCGCGATCGACAAACCCGGCGCGAGAAGCCGGATGGTTCGGGTTCCGGCAAACAGCATCGTGCTTGTCACGTATGTCAGCTCAGCGACAACGGCGAAGAGGGTGGCCGGGGTGATCGAGCCAAGCACCTTACCGCCGAAGATCGCCAGGTTCGAAGCGGGAGAGGCCAGCAGCGGAGTCAAGTTCCCCTGCTCCTTCTCGCCGGCGAACTGGCCGCAGGCGATGCCGACCGACGCGGTCGAGGGCATGAGTCCGATGATCAACAGGTAGATCGCCACGATGCTCGCCACCGTCGACTGGCGATCGGCGTTCGGTTCGTGATTGACCAGCGGTACGATCGTGCTCAGCACCAGCACAAGCGGCAATACGAGGGCGAAGAAGAGGCTCAATATGAGCGTCATGCGGTCGCGCAGGGACTCGAGCGCGGCGCGCCGGGCGATCAGCAGCAGAACGCGCAGACCGGACGGCGGGCGCGGCACGGACGCCGGGTGCTGTTGGCGCTCGACGGTCTCCAGGTTCATCCCTGTTCGCCTCCCACCAGCGCCGAAGGCACGGACAGCGGCACTGCGTCCGTCGTCGACGTTCGCTCATCACCAACCATCGCCGCGTAGACCTCCTCTAGCGTGCGAGTCTCGAGCGACACCGATACGACTTGCCCACCGAGTGCGACGAGCGCCGCGATGACCGCGGGGTTCGTCTCCTTCGGCGAGGGAGTGCGATAGACGATCAACTCCTCTTCGCCCTTACGGAAGGAGGCGGGCGCCAGGAACTCAGGGATCCGTTCGACCGCCGCAAGTCCTCCCGGGAGCGACTCCGCCAGTTCGATGCGCACCAACGTGTCAGGTGAAGCGTTCGCCCGTAATTCGGCCGGTGAGCCATACGAGACGAGCTGACCGCGCCGGATGATCGCGATTTCGTCGGCCAAACGCTCGGCCTCACTCAGATCGTGGGTACAGAGGATGATCGTGCGCCGCGCGTTCTTCAGTCCGGTGATCAGATCGCGCACCGCCCGCGCGGCCAGGGGATCGAGTCCGGATGTCGGCTCGTCCAGAAAGAGCGCGACCGGTTCGTGCAGCAGTGCCCGCGCCAGCGCCACCTTCTGCTTCATCCCCTTGGAGAAGCCGACCATGCGCTCGCGCTGGTGGTCGGTCAGGTCGAAGAACTCGATCAACTCGGCGATGCGGCCACGACGAACACCGGACTCCAGGCCGTAGATCTGGCCGAAGAAGTCGAGGTAATCCGGCAGGGTCATCTGCGGATAGATGCCCGGCACGTCGGTGACCAGACCAACCCTCGAACGCACCGCCGCGGGGTCGCTCCGCACGTCAAACCCGGCGACCGTCGCGCTGCCAGAGGTCGGATTGAGCAACCCGGCCAGCATGCGGACGGTGGTCGTCTTCCCCGCGCCGTTCGGGCCGAGCAGCGCCAGGATCGAGCCGTCCGGCACGCGCAACGTGAGATCGTCGACGGCGACGAACTGACCAAAATGCCGGGATAGTGCGGTAGCTTCGATCATGAACAGGCTCCAGGATGCGACGCCAACAACAATGACCGGCCACGTCGACCCAATTGGACGCCACCCATCGATTGTATCGTCTAAGGATGGAGGGGGTTGCTAGCGAACCAGAAGGGTGAGGGTTACTCGCTGCTGATTCGAGCCTGCACCAATTCCGCAAAGGCTGGCGCGTCTCTCGAAATCGAAAGAATCACCTCATCGATGGTCGTTTTAGGATTGTGAAGCGCGCTGACTTGGTCTCGTAGAATCTGCACCATGTCGTTTGGGTAGAGATCGAATAGATTCGTCAGAAACTCGTCAGGCGATTGCGCCTCAACTCCATGGGATTCGAGTGATGCCTCAGGGAAGTGCTGGAGGTTTGAAGTAACAATTACCTGCGAACCCGATACGATCGCGGCTGCCAGAACGTGACGGTCCTTTGCATGATTTGTCAAGCTCGGAATGATGCGTTCATACCCTTCGACGTGTGCCTCCTCGAAGGCTTCGCGCATCAATTGCACTCGCCGCCGCGCTTTCTCTGGAGGGACGTTGAGTTGTTGGATGAGGTTTCGCTGCACTTCGGAGAGAATGTCCTCACTCCACTGGACTCGATACATCCCCTTTTCAGCGGCACGAAGCAGCGTATCGCATAGTGGCAACGGGATGAGTACGCAGGCGTCAAGAATTGCACCAAAGGAGGGCATCACACCTCGTCAGGTCATTGATAAAAGCCGAGTTCCTCGTTGAGTCTGGTAAGTTCGTCGAGCTTGGACCGACGATGCTCATCCCGATGTCGTTTGTACTCTATAAGATCGCCGAACTTGATACGCCGGTGCGTTCCCGTCTTGGTAAACGGGATTTCACCACGTTCGAGTAGACGGACGAGATACTGTCGCGAGACGTTGAGGAGATCAGCGGCCTGCTGCGTCGTCAGTTCCCGGTGTACCGGAACCACCGACACGGCTTCACCCCTGGCCATCAAATGCACCACACTTCGGACCACCCGCATCACCGAATCAGGGATCTCGATGACCTCTTCTTCCGACGGAGTGATGAACTTGATCGTCGATGCAGGTTCCTGCTCGTAAAGGTCTTCGATTCTCTCTAACACATCGCGTTCGTCGTCATGCGCGACCACAGGTTCACGTTCGATTTCGATGCTGTTCATGATGCTCGCCTTCTTTCGGCCTTCGTCCTCAATCGCTGAACTGCATCGTACCCGATAAACGCTATAAACGCAACCAGCGAGCCTAACCCAGCAACAAATCGCCCGCAGCCGCTCCGCTACCCCATCCCCCCAATCACGCGGGCCAGTTTCTCGGCCACCATGGCGGCGGGGAGGTTGGTGTTGGCGCGCATCAGGGTTGGGAAGATCGAGGCGTCGCAGACGTAGAGGTTTTCCAGTCCATGGACCTTGCCGCTTGCGTCGACCACGGCTTCGGGATCGCTCGCCGGTCCCATACGGCAGGTGCAGGCTGGGTGGTAGTCGATGCCGACGTAGCGGCGGATGAACTCGGGCGCGTCCTCATGCGAGATGTGCGAGGTGCGGGACCGGCGCTCGGCCATGAGCAGGTCGGCCAGCGGCGATTGGGCGACGATCTGCTGAACAAGGTCGAGTCCGTCGGTGAGGATCGTCAGGTCGTACCCCTCCGGATCGCTCAGGTAGCCGTGATCGATGCTGAGCGTCGCCTCCGGATCGCGCGATGTCAGACGTACGGAGCCGTACGAGCGAGGTGTCATCAAGGCCGCGGCGATGTGATAGAACCATCGACCTTGCTCGGCATCCCGGCGACTGAGCGAATAGACGTGCAGGTCGAATGCCTCGTCGCAATGGCTGCTACGGGCTTTGGCCAGCGCCTGCTCGTCCGGTAGCCAGCCGGTCCCTTCGAAGGCATCCATCTGCTCATCGAGCGCCGAATTGCCCCAGTACTGAAGTGGGATCGTCACGTGGTCGGTCAGCCGCTTGCCGACGCCCGGCAGGTCGTGGACCAGCTCGACGTCGAACTGTGCCAACTCGTCCGGATCGCCAACGCCGGAGCGGAGCAGAATGGCCGGTGAACCGTAGGCGCCGCCCGCCAGCACGATGCGCTCGGCGGGAATGCGCATCCGCAGCCCGTCGATGATCGCCTCGACCGCCACTGCCCGGCCGCGATCGATCTCGACGCGATCGATCAGCGCGTTGCCGATGATCTCCAGGTTTGCCCGCTCGCGTACCGGATCGAGGTAGCCGAACGCGGCGTTCCAGCGAATGCCGTCCTGAATATTGACTGGCGCCAGGCCGACTCCGGACACTTCATCCGGATCGTTCAGATCGTCGACTTCCGGGATGCCCGCCGCGACCGACGACGCGATGACGGCTGCCTGGAAGGGGGTCGCCTCGGCAGTGTCCGGCTGGCGCACCCGCATCGCCTTCACGGCCCGATCAAAGGCTGGGCTGACCGACTCCCAATCCCAACCGTCGTTGCCCAGTTCAGCCCAACGATCGTAATCGCGCCGGTGGCCGAGCCGTACGATGCAGCCGTTGTGCGACGACGAACCACCAAGCACCCGGCCACGCTCGAACGGGCGCGAATTCGCGTGGTGCGGCTGGAGACGACCGGCATAACTCCAGTCGTGAGTCAGGCCGAAACGCCGCGCATCGAGCAGCTCTGACGGCCAGCGACCGGCGCTATGCGGACCGTAGTCCGGCCCGGCCTCGAGCAGCAGGACGCGAAGATCGGTCTCACGCGCGACGATCCCGGCCAGCGCGCTCCCGGCCGTACCGCCACCGACGATCAACAGATCGATACCGCGCGTGGGATCAGATTGGGAGATCATGAGGTCATCCTCTCTGGGGATTGGTCAGTGATCGAATTCTTATAGAGCGTACGTACGCATGTTTTTGTAGCGGAGGCGGGTACCCTCTGGGTGATCTCCTCCGGCGTCACAGGCACGAATGGTTGGGGTAATTCTTCGATTCGCTTCTGGATTCCGTGAGACGATGATAATAGGGAAATCTACGCGCCTCAAACACAGCGTTTGGTTGTTGTAACACGGGAGCACACGAGGTGCTCCCCTACACGAGAGTGCGTACGTACTATATTGAGGGCAGCAGCGGCTGCTCCAGATAGGCGGTCTCGCCGTGTAATGCCTCGTCGAGACCCAGGTCTTCCTCGGCATCGAGCACGCGAACGGGTGTGACGTGATTGATCAGCCAGAGCATGCCGTAGGTAAAGACGAACGCCCAGGCGGTCGAGATGAGCACCGCCGCGCACTGTTTGAAGAAGAACGCCGGATTCCCGGCAAACAGTCCATCGGTGCCGTTCGCGTTGAAGGCGGTCGTGGCGAAGGCACCCAGCAGGATGATTCCCAGAAATCCGCCGACGCCATGGACGCCCCAGACATCCAGCGCGTCGTCCCAGCGCAGCCGATTCTTAAGTGCCACCGCGCCGTAGCAGACCAGACCGGCGGCGATGCCGATGATGGCAGCCGAGGTTGGCGACACATAGCCAGCGGCAGGCGTGACGGTCGCCAGCCCCGCGACGGCTCCGGTCAGCAAGCCCAGAAACTTCGGCTTCTGCTCGAAGACCCAGCCGACGATCAGCCAGCTGACGGCCGCGAACGAGGCGGCCAGGTCGGTGTTGACGAAGGCAACGGCCGTGACCGAATCGACCCGGAACTCGCTCCCGGCATTGAAGCCGTACCAGCCGAACCAGAGGAGTCCGGTGCCGAGCGCGACCAGTGGAATGCTGTGCGGACCCGGATCGAGCACCCGGCGCCGCCCAACATAGAGGATCGACGCGAGCGCCGCGATACCGGCGATGTTATGCACCACGATGCCACCGGCGAAGTCGAGCACGCCCCAGTCCTGAAGCAGACCCCCGCCCCAGATCATGTGGACAAAGGGGAAATAGACGAAGAGGAGCCAGGCCGTCAGGAAGATCATGTACGCCTTGAAGGTGACCCGGTTGGCGAAGGCGCCGGTGATCAGTGCCGGAGTAATGATGGCGAACATCATCTGATAGGCGAAGAAGACCAGGAGCGGGATCGAGTCGTTCGGCGACGGCGTGGTTAGCGAGACGCCGCGCAGGAATGCGTGATCGAGGTTGCCAATGATCCCGCCGACATCGCCCGAGAAACAGAGCGAATAGCCGACAGCGAACCAGATGATCGTCGTCCAGCCCATCGAGACGAAGCTCTGCATCATGATCGCAAGGACGTTCTTACGTCCCACGAGACCGCCGTAGAAAAAGGCCAGTCCCGGTGTCATGAGCATCACCAGGCTGGTACACAGCAGCATGAAACCGGTATTGCCGGTATCGAGACCAGGCATGTCGCCCCTCCCATCAGGGAACGTGACTATCCTGCCGTCTAATCGAGGTGCACCGGTTAATCCGCTCATTGGCCACGTTCGCCCTGGGCCAAAGCCGCGGGCTACCGTTTGCGAAGCCTGCTCAAGCAGGCTGAGCGTCGACTGCCGAATCGGGAGCAACTGGTCCTTTCGGCAGAAACAATCGCAAAAATCCAGTCTGCTTCAGCAGACTTCGCCTTGTGTAGCGCGGCGGCTTCAGCCCCGCGTCACAGTGGCGACCAATCACCGGATTAAAGAACTGCATCTCGATGAGACGGCCAGCAATGAGAACGGGGCTATCATGCGGCAGGCTGCGGAACAGCGCAAGAAGGCCCAATCGATTGGGGCATAACGCAATCTGTTCCGTTCGGGAGTGAGGAATCCGGAAGACCGGGCGCTCGTCAGGAGGCTGGCTCGAACTCGACCAGCCCGCGCAGGTCGCTGACCGCGACTGGACGGCCATGGCGAATGAAGACGCGCGGCAGCCGTTCTGACAGGGCGGTGACGATCTCGTAGCCGATAGTGCCGCAGAGCCGCGCAATGTCGTCGACCGTCATTGAACCGTCGTCCTCGCCGATCAGGATCGCCTCATCACCGATCGCGACGTTCGGAACCCCCTCGACTTCGATGACCGTCTGATCCATAGCGACCCGACCGCGAATCGGGCAGCGAACACCTCGCACCAGCGCCCAGCCCTGGTTCGAGAGCATGCGGAAGAGCCCGTCGCCATAGCCGACCGGCAGCGTGGCGCAGCAGACCGGCCGCTCGGCCATGAACGTCCGGCCGTAGGAGACGCCCTCCCCCTCAGGCAGTGTGAAGACTCGTGCCACGTGACTCTTCAGCGTCAAAATCGGCCGGAACTCCTGGGTGACTGGCACCTCGCCGGACGGCGACAGCCCAAAGAGGGCATACCCGGCACGGACGACCGGCGTCGACGTTTCTTCCAGGTGCGGGATCACCCGTCGCAGGGCGGCGGCGCTATTGGCCGCATGCACGAATGGAAGCCTGGCGCCCGCCAGCCGTAATTCGCGCCAGGTCTCCTCGAAGCGGCCGACCTGCACATCGAGAAAGCCATCCTCGAGTTCATCGGCCGTGGCGAAATGGGTGTAGATGCCTTCCAGGTCGAGGTTTGGGTCGTCGAGCACCCGTTGAGCCAGCATCGCTACCCAGCCACGTTCGATACCGTAACGATGCAGGCCGGTTTCGACCTTCAGATGGATGGCTGCCCGGCGGCCCGCGGCGGCAGCGGCGTCGGCGATCTGATCCAGGATCTCGCTGGTTCCGGCGGCCAGCGCGATTCCTTGCTCAATGCCCCGCCGCAGCAAACGCGGATTGGGGGGGCCGATCACCAGGACCGGCGCCGCGATCCCCTTCGCCCGCAGGTGCAGGCCCTCCTCGACGCGCGCGACGGCCAGCCAGGTCGCTCCGGCTTCGATCGCCGCACGGGCACAGGGGATGATGCCGTGACCATAGGCGTTGGCCTTCACCACCGCCATGAGCTGAACCCGCTCGCCGATGTGCGCTCGCATAGCCTGCACGTTCGTGGCGTAGCGGTCGAGATCGACGACCGCATGCGTGCCAGCCTGCGCCGCTTCCAGCCGCTCGGCGAATGCATCCATCACCCTATTCCTCATCTGCGTATCTGGGCGGGCCGCGCCTCTGTCGACGTTGCGCTACACGCCAATAACGTTTCAGACGGCTCATGCGTTGCTAATGCAAGCGAACGTGTTACCGGTGAGACGGCCGGTTCACATGTACGTACACGCGAACGTACTAGGATAACGTGATGAGTTGCCGCCCGAATCCGAACCAGAAGGTGACCGCCAGGAGCAGGACGAAACCCACCAGCAGCGTGACGAAGATGGCCCAGTCGAAGGAATGCATCTCCAGGTCGTGAAGGGTTGTCCGCTTCACCGGCGCACCGAACGCACGCGCCTCCAGCGTCCAGCTCAACTGCTCGCTCATGCGCAGCGCCGTCACCAGCGACGCCACCAGAATCGGGATCATCGCACGCGCCCGTCCGATCCCACGCCCCTCCAGCACCAGTCCACGCGACTGCTGCGCTTCCGAGACCGATTGGAACAGCGCCGCGAAGGTGGGGATGAAGCGCAGCCCGATGGTCAGTGACATGCCGAGTGAATAGGGTAGCCCCAGCCGGACGAAGGAGCGCACCAGGGCCCGCTGATCGGTCGTCGCCAGCCAGACGATGAAGGTGAAGGAGATCGCCGCGAAGCGCGCCGCCGTCGCCGCCCCACCGATAATGCTCTGTCCCGTGATTAGCAGCGGTCCCCAGTGAATCAGCACCGGCGTCCCCTGCCGAGCGAAGATCGGCCAGAGAATGAAGATCAGCACCAGAAACGGGATCAGTGCCCGCCAGATGGCGCCAAGCCGGTTCCAGCCGACACCCGCCTGCAGCAGGGCGACGTGCGTCAGGATGAGCAGCAGCACGAAGAGAGGCAAGTTGAACCAGATCAGCAGCAGGACCGTGGTGAACGCCACAAAGGCGATCTTTACGCGCGGGTCGACCCGGTGCAGCCAGGACGATCCCGGCTCATAGATGTCAAAGGTCGCACTCATGGCGTCCCGTCCGTATCCGGCGATCGCTCCGTCGCTCGCCGCACGAACTGGCTCGCGAAGTCGTCGACGTTCAGCGCAAACGGCATCCCGGCGTCCGCCAGATCGGCCGATAGGCGCGCGACCGGTGGTGGCCGGATACCGGCGCGCTCGAGCAGGTCGAATTCCCGCATCACCTCGGAGGTCGGTCCGTCCGCCAGCACCCGACCCTCATTCAGCACGACCAGACGCCGCGCATGCTCACCCACCAGCCGCATATCGTGCGTGATCAGCACCACCGCGTGCCCGTCGTCGACCAGCCCGCGCAGCGTCTCCATCAGGCCCTCGGACGCGCGCCGGTCGAGTCCGCCGGTCGGCTCGTCGAGCACCAGCACCTTGGGCCGCATGGCGTAGACGGCCGCGAGCGCGACTCGTCGCCGCACGCCTCGTCCCAGCAGCGTCGGGTGGCGTTGGCGCTCACACCTCAGGTCGAAGAGCGCCAGCGCCGCATCGACTCGCTCATCCAGTTCATGTCCCCGAACGCCCAGGTTGCGCGGTCCGAACGCGACCTCCTCCGCCACGCTCGGCAGGAAGATCTGGTGATCCGGATTCTGGAAGACGTAGCCGACCGTCTGCGCCAGTTCGCCAATCGAGCGCCCGCGCGCATCCCTTCCCGCCACCCGCACCTCACCGCTATCCGGGCGTAGCAGTCCGTTGAAATGCTTGGCCAGGGTGGTCTTGCCGGAACCATTGGCACCAGCCAGGGCAATGAATTCACCAGAAGACACGGTCAAGCTCACCCCGCGCAGGGCGGGCGTCGCGCCGTCGTAGCTGAAGGCGACATCCCGGACCTCGACCAAAGGAGTTTGATCAGTCATCGCTGGAGTTCTGAAGGAATGGGCGAAGCGCCTGGCTGGCTTCCCCGGTGCTGAGGAAGGTGAAATGGGCATCCAGACGCCGGTTGAGACGGTCGGCCAGCTCAGAGATCTGCGGCACGGCCACTCCCCAGGTCTCCAGTTCCTGCACCCGTGTAAAGACCTCGCGGGGTGTTCCCTCGGCTACGATCCGCCCGGCATCGAGCACGAGGATCCGGTCGGCGAACTGGGCCAGCAGCTCGGCGTCTTGCTCGACCATCACCACGGTCAGTCGCCGCCCTTGCTCACGTCGCAGCGCTTCGATGGCCGCCGCTACCTCAAGCTTGCCGACCGGATCGAGCTGCGCGGCTGGCTCATCCAGTACCAGCACGTCGGGCCGCATCGCCAGCACCGCCGCAATCGCTACGCGCTGCTTCTGGCCACCCGAAAGCTGATTCGCCGACCGGTGACGTGCCGCTGCCATCCCGACGATCCGTAGCGCCCACTCGACCCGTTCGGCGATCTCGACCGCCGGGACACCCAGGTTCTCCGGGCCAAAGGCGACCTCGTCCTCGACACTCAGGCCGACCAGATTGCTCTCCGGGTCCTGAAAGACGAGTCCGATGCGCGTCGCCATGCGCGGCACCTTCACCTGCTTGGTGTTCCAGCCATCGACGACGACGTCGCCACTGATGATCCCACCCGTCGCATGCGGCACCAGGCCGTTCAGCGCCAGGCAGAGGGTGCTCTTACCGCTGGCGGTCGTGCCGGTAATCCCCAGGAACTCGCCTGCCGCGACATCGAGGTTGATCCCGTCGAGCGCGGTGACCGGCGCTTCGCCGTCCGTCACCGGAGGATAGCGATAGGTGAAGTTGCGAATCGTGATCAGGCTGGCATTGTCGTCGCGCGCGTCTGCCAACGGGGGTTCTCCGTTCGGGCCGAATCCCGGACCATATCTCATCTCAGGGAGCCTACCCGAACGACCGGAGCTATGACAACGAAATCGGGTGACACAACAAACCCGGCGGTGAATTCCGCCGGGTTTACGTGCGTGCTCGGGTGACGCTAATTGCCGGTCTGGTTGTAGGGCTCCTCGCGCCAGGTGCGCCGGTAGCTCCAGTTGTTGATCGGCGGGTAAGCACGCCGCACTGCGAACGCCAGCGGGATACCGATTACGGCGCCACTGGCGACCTGGAACAGGTTAAGTCCCGCGTCGGTCCAGGCGGTGCCGAGGCCAAGCTGAAGAATCGCGGCGTCGTAGATGAAGTAGCCAACCACCAGAACGATCGCGCCCGCGACGCCGCCCATGATCATGCGGTTCAGCCCGCCACGCCAGGCGATCAGACCGGCCACCACACCCTGCAGTCCGTGGATGATGAAGGTGCCCGGCCGCGTAGTTGGCGTAGCCCGACGAGAGATCGGAGAAGCGAGGTGCCAAACGCGCCGGCGATGCCCGCCACCACCGGACCAAAGATGAAGCTGGTGAAGTAGATGGCCGTGTCACCCAGGTGGATGTAGCCACCCGGTCCGATCGGGATCTTCGGTAAATCGCGTGGTGACGAAGATGACGGCCATCATCACGCCGATGATCGCGACCAGCGCGGCCGAAAGTTCGACTCGTAGACTATCTCGCGGAGAATCCATTCAGCGCTCCCCCTCAGCGTCCGGGCACGGCCCGATATTCCGTTCGATGCTTTCGCCCCATAAACTCGATCTTAATCGAACCATCAAGTGCCAATTGGAACCATCCAATTTTGAATAGGGCAAAGGGCTATATCCGCCGGTCAACTTGGCGTCCTTATTTCGCACGCATACAGGCAAACGTCTTGCGCGCTAGATCATCAGTTCGTAGCATTAGGGGGCCGAGAAAGGGAAGACAACCCGATGACCGCAACCAGACCTGCCAACATTGAGAAAATCGGACTTGAGTTCGTCGAAAAGGTGAAACAGGATCCTTCAGCCCATCGATTGTATGGGCGAAAATTCAATGATGTTGCTGAATTGTGGTTCGTGACAGCGCCGATTGACGTGAATCGCGAGCGGCAAATCTACCGACTCGCCGCGGAATTGGATCGAGCGTTTCCGAACACCTTCATCGAATTCCACCTGGTGAATCCCCGCCACTTTGATCCATTTCATCTCGAATGGATCGTTCCTGTTGACGATCCAGATGTGAAGCTCCTTTTCGAGCGATAGCACGTGGATCAGCGCACTAGCGAACACCTGGAGTTGGCGCATACGAATCGTTCCTTTTCGGAAAGACTTGAACAGCACTCCACCGAGGATCGCGCCGATTGCACGTGGGCCATCGTGTCAGCCTTTTACAGTGCCGTTCACTATGTCAATGCCTACCTGTGGGAAACACAACGTTTCGCACCGAGAAACCACATACAGCGCTCCAGTCGTGTAAGCAATGACCCACTACTCCGGCTCGTGTCCGCCGAATACAAGCAGCTTCAAGATTGGGCATTCCTGAGTCGCTATGAGCCGACATTTCGAGCTACTCAGACCGAAGTGACAGCAGCGCTCGAAGCGCTGACCATCATCCAGACGGTGATCCGGACCGGACTGGACAACATCTGAGCGCTGCACAGCCAACACAAAGAGCAAAGCCCTTTCGTGACTCTGCTCCCTCAAGCCGTGTATTTGTGAAGGATGCTCGGCTACCCCTACCGCTGCTCGTAGAGCTGCTTGGTCAGCAGGGCCTGGCCGATGTGCTCCCGGTTGTGCTCGACGGCATGGAAGATCCACCAGCTACCGAGATGGACCCGGTTCAGCCGGTCGCCCGGCGGCGAGTGCATCTCAGCCAGCGCGGCCAGCGTCAGCTTGTCGATGCGGGGTCCGATACGCGCCTCGACGTCATCGACGAGTTTGCGCATGGTGTCTACGTCGTCGACCGTCACCCGGAATTCGGCGTCGCGATCTCGCTCGAACGACTCCTGAGCAATAGTCGCCGTCATCGAATTCTCGGCGCCGAGGAGATGGGTAAAGAGGACCGCGATGGAGTTCATCTCGGGGCCGGGTGACCAGTTCAGGCCGTCGCTATCGAGCCCGTCGAGGATCGAGCGCATCGTCTCGTGTTGATCCGCCAAAATCTGCTTCAGTCCTTCACGTATCCCCTGAATCTCATCCGCCATGCCGTCACAGCCTTTCTCTCATCACGTTGCGATGAGTGAGCCTGCTAGTCTTCTTCACCCTCGGTCGAGCGCAGTCCACGATAGCTCTCGTAGCGGCCCGGATCGATCGCACCCGCCTCCAGCGCCGCCAGTACGGCGCAACCCGGCTCGTCGATGTGCGTACAGTCGTCATAGTAGCACGTGTCGAGATAGGGTCGGAATTCCGGAAAATAGTGGTCGAGCTGCTCGAAGTCGACTCCCCAGAAGGCGAGCGCGCGCATGCCCGGAGTGTCGGCGATATAGGTCTCGTCGTCGAGCGGCAGAAGTATTGTGGCAGTGGTCGTGTGCCGCCCTTTGCCGGTGGCCGAACTGATCTCGCCGACCCGCTCGTTCAACTCCGGCACCAGTGAATTGATCAGGCTCGACTTGCCGACACCCGACGGCCCCGAGAACGCGGTGATCTTTTTCCGCAGGTGCTGGCGCAAGTCATCCATCCCAAGATTCTCGCGCACGCTCGTCTCGAACACCGGATAGCCAGCCTTGCGGTACGGATCGAAGGCGTGCCGCAGCTCACCTGTCGGGTCGAGATCGATCTTGTTGGCGCAGACGGCGGCTGGAATGCCGTGCGCTTCCGCGATGATCAGAAACCGATCGAGCATGCGCGGGTGCGGCGCGGGATGCGCCACGGCGAAGACCGCGATCATTTGGTCGGGATTGGCCAGAATCACCTGCTCCATCGCCTCGGTTCCACGTGCCAGCCGCGAGAGGGATCGCACCCGCGGTGCGACCGACTCGATCACCCCCTCACCGGGGATGGTCGGCGTTACCACCACCCGGTCACCGACCGCGACCGGCGAGGTGCCACGCCGCTCCCGCTTGATGGTCGCTCGCGCGGTACAGCGGAGCATGCCAGCGGGGGTCTGTACATCGAAGAACTGGCCGTAGTTGCGAATGACGATATTCGAGGGTCGATCCAAAGGCACTCCAGGTAGCAGATCGGTGAGGCACAACGCAGGTGATCGGGATCAGTCAGCACCATTACCGGGAGTGTAGCACGAGGCAAACGATCCGAGTGACAGGGCGCTCAATCAGAGGACGGATCGAGAATCTGTGTCAGCCTCACGAACTGGTGAATACGCGCTGTTTTGCCGATCGCCCATATTCGACGATTCACTGATAGACTGCATGACGTGATCTATTTCGCAGGTGAATAGCTCCAACGAGGCACGGAGCCGACGATGATCCATAGCTTTGTTCAATTCTTGGACCGCCATGAACATGCCATGTATCTCATCGTCGACATATTTGGCGCTCTTCTGGTCGCTTCGTTACGGCTGGTTCTTCTGGCGTAGACGGCATCGCTACACGCGGGACGTGACGCTCGACACGGCCGAGCCTGACGACCGCTTCACTGTCACAGTCATCAACCGGTCGCGCCGCACTGCGTCAATTCAGAAGCTCATCCTCAACGTCTACTCAGCAGACCTGAACCGCAAAACCCAAGGCGAACTCAAAGAGCGCATTGAAATGAGCAGTCAGGTCGACGAGCGCCTCGATCCTGGAGGGTCTATAGAATTCGACCTGCACCGCCGCCAGGAAAGTCGAGATCAGCCCTCGCCACTCCACTTTCGTGACGTCGTTGCAGACCTGGACGACCTCGGGGTCGAGCTCGCCGAACTGAGCGTCTTCGTCATCGATAACAACAACCAGACCTACCAGAGCAATGCCGTGCGCATCCCCGTCTACCAACTTGTCGCATCGAATGGTGACAACGGGTTGGGCGAGCCGGGTGTGATGGCGTGGTAGGGGGGACGGCGTTGACGCGGTCGCCGGGTTGAATGGTGATTGACGACACCGATCGGTACTGTGTCGACGTTCGATGGGGAGTAATGAGGTATGACGATTTGCTTTGGTGTTGGCAATTACTCGGTCTGTGGCCACGTTCGCCCGGCGAGTAGCGAGGGAGACGATATCGTCGGTCGCGTCCACGTTCGCCCGGGAGTGATGGTGGTTGACGATATCGTCGGATACTGCGTCCCGTCGCCCGGGGAGTAGTGAGAGTTTGACGATAGGCTTTGGTGGTTGCTACGCTCGCCCGGGAGTGATGGTGGTTGACGATATCGTCGGATACTGCGTCCACGTTCGCCCGGGAGTAAACTCGCCGGGCTACATACGTCGAAGTCCACTGAAGGGACTGTACAGAGGAGACGGTCGTGAGCTTACGGATCGTCTGACTCGTCGCGGTGCGGTTCGACCGCAGACCAGAGGGTTCCATCGGTGTGATGCTGCCTTTGCTGCGTGATGTACGCCACGACATTCCGAAGATGCCTTTTCGAGAAGGTATCAACGCCATATTCCGCCTGCCAGCGAAAGTCCTGACCGAACTCCTCGTTGATGGCTCGTGAGCTTCCACCCTTAATGCGTTGGATGGCGGTAGCGACGGCTAGAGTCGGCGGGATGGTGACCGCCAGATGGACGTGATCTTCGATACCGCCAATGGCGTGGACGATGATGCCATGGCGTTCGGCCACCTGGCGCAGATGGTGGTGGACAATCGACTCACGCGCCTGATCGATAATCGGCTGACGATCCGCCGTCGACCAGACGAGGTGATAGAACAAGCGCGACCACGGCACGACCGTCTCCTCTGTACAGTCCCTTCAGTGGACTTCGACGTATGTAGCCCGGCGAGTTTACTCCCGGGCGAACGTGGACGCAGTATCCGACGATATCGTCAACCACCATTCACTCCCGGGCGAGCGTAGCCAACCACCAAAGCCTATCGTCAAACTCTCACTACTCCCCGGGCGACCGCGGACGCAGTATCCGACGATATCGTCATCCCTCACTATTCCCGGGCGAGCGTAGCCAACCACCAAAGCCTATCGTCATCCCCCGCCACCACGCCCCAATCCCGCCTCACGCGCGCGGATGATCGCCTCGGCCCGGTCGCTCACCTGGAGCTTGGCGAAGATGGTCGAGGTGTAGTTGGCGACGGTCTTGGGACTGAGATCGAGCTGGCGAGCGATGTGGCCGTTCGAGCGGCCCGACGCCAGCAGATCGAGGATCTCACGCTCCCGCTCGGTCAGGTTCGGGAAGAGAGCGTCTTCCTTTGAGGCGCGCTCACCACCGACGCTGTTGAGCAATTGATTGGTGATCGCCGGACTGAAGATGCCAGTCCCGCGCGAGACCGCCCGAACCGCATCGATCAGCTCCGTCTCGTCGGCATCCTTCAGCACGTAGCCTCGGGCACCGGCCCTGAGGGCGAGCAAGACCGAATCCTCGTCGGCGAAAAGGGTCACCACCAGAATACGGATCTCGGGGTTCGCGGCGAGGATCTCGCGCGTGGCCGTTACGCCGCTGACGTCCGGCATCTGCAGATCCATCACGACCACATCGGGCCGCAGCGACGATGCCTGGTCGATCGCCTCCTGGCCGGTCGTCGCCAAGCCGACGACCTCAAATCCTGGCACGCCCGATAGGATTGTGCTCAGACCAGTTCGTACCAGCGGGTGGTCGTCCGCAATCAGAATACGCAGTGAATCAGTCATCCGTCGTCACCATCCGGGGCAACCGTACGATAATGCGCGTCCCATCCCCGTCCAGGCGTTCGAAGTGGCACGTGCCCCCCAACTCCTGGGCCCGCTCTCGAATCGAGAGGAGCCCTACTCCTGGCTGATAGTGATCCGGCAGTCCGACTCCATCATCCTGAATCGACAGCATTATGTCCTGTGCAGCGTCCAGGCGAACGCGGCAATACGTGGCACGAGCATGCCGCACGACGTTGGTCAACGCCTCCTCCGTGATCCGGTAAATCGCGACCTCCACCGCCGCCGAAAGGACCGGCAAATCCTCCGGCAGATCGAGTTCAATCGACAATGCCGATGAACCGTGCTGGCGAACCCGTGCCTGAAGCGCGGAGCGCAGGCCAAGATCGTCGAGAACCGGTGGCCGCAAATTGTGGGCGATCTCGCGCACACTACCGATCGCGTCGCGTAACTCGCCGCGCAGCGCCTGAAGTTTCGCCTCGGCCTCGGCCGGATCGCTGCGGACCATCCCACGCGCGATGCCCAGTTGCATGTTCAAGCCGACCAACTGCGAGCCGAGTCCGTCGTGCAGGTCACGGCGCAGTCGTCGCCGCTCCTCCTCACGCGCGCTCACCAGACGCTCGCGCGCCTGCTGCAGTTCCCGCGTCAGACCCACGGCACGAATAGCCACGCCCGCCTGCCGGGCCAGACCGTCAAGCAGACGCATGTCCGCCGTCGAAAATGGCTCACCGCTGGCGCGCGGAGCGAGGCGAATCTCTCCGACCACCTCCTGCTGGTACGCAAGCGGAATGCGTAGCAGGCTGTCGATGCGTCCCGGGTTGAGCGTGCCGCTCTCCGCCGCCAGCACGTCAGTTCTTCTGCCTGCCGCAGCGCGATAGCGGCGTAGGGCAACTTCAGCGCCTCGGCCACGCTCTGGACAATAGTCGGAAGCACGGTCTCCGGCGCCAGCGTTCCCTCCAACCGCTGGCCAAGCTGACTGAGCACCGCATACGGATCATCCCGCTCGCCATACATGACGCGATTCACCTGCTGCTGGAGCCAGAGACGCAGTGGCTGGAACATGACCGCGATCAGGCCGGTCGCCACCAGAGAGAAAAACAGGTTCTGCCCGGTGCTGAAGAGGATGCCCAGTTCGGCAACGACGACCACGTAGAGGCCCACGATGCAGAAGGTCAGCGCTCCGTAGACCAGCGTGTGATTGACGATCGGGTCGATATCCCACAGCCGGTGGCGCAGCACGGCGAAACCGATGGCGATCGGAACCAGCATGAAGACGAAGCCATAGAGGGCTCCGCTGCCGAGATCGTAGAGCGCAACCGCCGATCCGGGACGGTTGAAGACCGGAAGCGCGCCGGCGAGTCCGACGACGATAAAGGTAACGAGCGCCGCCACCAGGCTGTAGCTGACCCACTTGATCTGCTGCCGCTGGGTCGGCGTCGACTCGTTCCGGTAGCGATGGATCTGAGCATAGAGCATGGTGACCGGGAAGACCGCCATGACCACCGTAACCACCACGACCACGAGCGGACTATCCCCAACCGGTGGCCGCACGTTGAAGCTGATCAGCGTCTCGACGAGCAGCCAGGCGACGGCCAGAGGCTTCGTCCAGCGGGGGACGAAGCGGCCATCCGGGAAGATGTAGAAGAGCATGAAGAACGAGGCAAATCCGAATGCGTTCAGTGCCTTGTCCGGAACGTCGAAGACCGGGTGACCCGAACCAGATCGTCAAGCGTGTTCGGCCAGATAACGCCAAAGGTGACCAGCGTCAGGGAGAAGAAGAGGGTCGCCGGATCATCCGACTTGCGCCAGAAGAGGACCGCGCCAACGGCGACAAAGACCGCGACCAGCACGGTGTCCGTCACGACGTTCACGGCCGCGTACCAGGGGATCGGGAAGTTGATCTGGGCGAGCCCGACGCGTAGAGCGTCAGCTGCATGCTGGTGCGCCCCGGTAAAATCGCGCGTGCTCCGGTAGAAGGCTGGCAGGCTGGCCAGGAAGACGCCGACCGCGGTCGCGGTGATCAGCAGCCATGCCGTGCGAATAGCAATGAGTATTCGCCCGCTCAACACGGTCGACCGGCCCTGGGACCGGTCGGACAGCGCGGTTCCGGGCGATAAAGCTGAGTCCATCCTGGCTCCTCGTGACCATAGACGCGTCGAATCAGGCGGCTGATGCGGCCCAGTGTAGCAGACAGGATTATGACGATGGCCGGGGCCCCTGGCTGATCAGCCCTGAGCCGCGACCATCGTCAGTCGACCGCCTACTTCCCAAGGCTCAGGTTGCCGACCACGGTCACCGCAATCGACAGCACGGCCACGACGATTCCCACCGCCAGCGCAGCCTTCGCCATCCCCTGCTTGGCAGCCGCACGCTCCCGGCCCACGCTACCGAGCGTCGCTCCGGCACTGCCGAGCACGATCGGCAATCCGCTCCAGAACGCCGCCAGGGAGAGGAATCCGATGATGCTGACGATCAGTCCCGTCTTCTCCGGCGACCGTTTCATCGCCCAGGGCAGCACGGCGCCAAAGACGACACCAGTCGCCACCAGCAGGAATGGCACGATCAACCTTCCAGAGCGAGTCTTTCTGATTCTGCGGCGCCCCGGAATCGCCGTAGACCGCGTAGATCGCCAGCGCGACCGCCACCAACGCCGTGAACACGCCGATCAGTCGTTCCCGTGTCATGTCCCGTCTCCAATCGAACAATCCCGAACGTTCCGCCAACACCTCTACCCTAGCGACGCCGCGATCCCAGGCGATAGAGACGGGAATCATGGGATCGTTGGGATTTCTTCCCAGGATGGACGCTCATCACCGGGCTACCCCGTGTCACACCCCGCTAACATCGATGCAGTAGAATCCCGAACTGTGAACGTACACTTTCGTCGACCGAAACTGACCGACGCAACACCCCTCGTCTTCCCGGTAGGGCTGGGGTTGGTCCTGCTGCTGGCGGGCGCTGGCCCTGATCGTTCGACTCACTTCCCTGCCACTCGGCTTTCTCAACGCCGAAGCCGCCAACGGCCTGCTGGCGCGCGACGCGAGCGGGCACGGCGGCGCCGTGCTGGCGCATCCGGGATCGCGCTCGGCACTCCTGGCCGGGCTGATCGCCCTGGCGGGGCGGCCGTTCGGCTTCGACATCTTCAGCGCGCGACTCGGTGCGGCACTGGCGGGTCTGGGCACGCTCCTCTTCACGTCGCTCTGGCTCAGGCGTGTCTTCGGGTCGGTCTGGGGGGTTGTGGGCGCCGTGATCCTGGCCGGGTCCTTCTGGTTCGTTCTCTTCAGCCGGTTGGCGCTCAGCCCGATCGCTGGTGCGTTCGCCCTCTCGCTGATGCTCTGGTGCGCCACCGAAGCGGTGGCCAGGGGCTACCGGTCGAACGCGCTTGTTTGGTACGGCGGAGCCGGACTGGCGGCCGGGCTTGGGTTCGTCTCCGATCCCGCCCTGCGCATCGCGCCCCTGCTACTGGTGGTGGCGCTCATCTCGGCCGCGACCGAGCATGGCATCGCGCTGCGCCATACCGAGATCGTCGGCTGGCTGCTGGCGATCCTGGCCTGCCTCATCGTCGCCGGGCCGTTCGTCCACCAGGCGATTGATTCTCCTCGCCTCCTCGCCTTCTGGACGGCGACGCCCGGGCTCGACGGATCGACGGTCGCGACCTGGCGCGAGGCCGTGCGCAACTATGGCGTCGCCCTCGCCCGCATCGGCTGGCCACTCCAGGCATCGCTCGGGCTCAACCTGCCTGCCACGGCGCTGCTGAGTGGATTCATCCTCCCCTGGGCCGTCGCCGGACTGGCGGTCGTGTTCCGGGGACTCCATGACCGTCTCGTCGCCACCGCGCTGCTCTGGGGACTGATCCTGCTCATCCCGGCAGCGGCCATAACGCCGGTCCACCCGGGAAGACTCTTGACCGTTCTGCCGCTTCTGGTCGCCCTGCCGGTCGCCGGTATGCGCACCCTAACCCAGCTGGCGCCAACGCCGCGCTACCGGACCGTCGCGGCCGGCCTGATAGCCCTGATGCTGGCGGGCAACGCAGCCTGGTCGGGCTGGCGCTATTTCGCCGATTGGGCCGGTTCCCCGCGGACCGCCGCGGCCTTCTCGGCAGGCGTCAGCACATCGCTCACGTCGATCGACAAACTCCCCGGCAGCGACCCGGTCCTCTACAGCGTGAGTGGCAATGACGATGTGCGGCAGTATCTGGGGCCAGACAGACAAGCCGGCATGCACCAGCGCTTCGATTTCGACGGTGGAGAGATGCTCCCGATCCCGCTCGAGACACCAGGCTACGTGATCGTCCCTGACAGCACGCCGGTCGCCGATCCTCTGCTGCAGATTCTCGGGCAGGACAGGTTGTCCGGCATTGGCGGCGAAGTCTTACCAGGTCTACCGGCTGGACGAACGCGCCAGGGAACGCTTGCCCCTCTCGATTCCGACCAGCACCTTCTCCGACGGTACGCGCTTCCTCGGTCATCAACTTACCGCCAGCAGCACGGGTCAGATCTCGGTCGTGCTGGCCTGGCAGCTTCCGAAGGACGGAAAAGCGCATACCGTGCGCGTGCGACTGCGGCCCCTGGAAGGACCAGGACAAACCCAGATCGTCGACGTCTCGCTCCCTGGCGACCTGCTCGACCAACCCTACGACCTGCTGCGCCTGGTGACCTTCGCGGCGCCCGCCGCCGGCACGGCGGCTGACCTCTCTGTCGCGCTCCTCGACGTCGATGGCAGGGTACTGGCCGGGCAGGGACTCGACACCGATGGCTTCCTCTTCCTCAACCGCTATACCTTCAGCCACTGAGGGGCGCGTCGATACCTGTTTGACGACGCGGCGTGGTTTGGTACGGTAAGGGAGGATGTTCGTTATCGCTTATTGAGCGAACTTGGGAGAGTGGAACGTTGAGCCAGGAATCCCCACGACAACTCTTCGTCGACACCGATAGCCTGGGGCTCCTCCTGATCGATGCCCAGCCAGCCTTCTGGGCCAGCATGTACGGCCCACGCGAGCCGGTTGTGGTTCGGATCGAGCACCTGCTGCTGTTGGCCGAGACCTTCAACATGCCGACCATCGCGACGTTCGAGCATCCAGTGGAGTCAAAAGGCTGGCTGCCCGAGCGGCTGGAGCACGTTTTTCCGGAGAACGGCCAGCGCCTGGTGAAGCACGCCTACAACTGCTGCGATGACAAGCAGATTCGCACCGCGCTGCAGAACATCGAGACACGCGAACTCATCGTGGCCGGAGCCGAGACCGACGTCTGCGTGCTGCAGTCGGTCCTCGGGCTGCTCGACATGGGGTTCCAGGTCTTCCTGATGGTCGACGGAATCTTCAGTTCCGACCCCGACCCGGAGGCCGCCATCCAGCGGATGGTCCGCGCCGGAGCCGTGCCGATCACCTACAAGTCCTTCTACTATGAGATGAAGAAATCGGTCGACGTCGAACCGCTCTATGTGGAGTGGAATGCCCGGCTACGCAGACGGTGAGCAACGATACCGCGCCCCGGAGGACCTGCCGAGGTTCGGCTAAGCGTGATGATGTTCGAAAGAGCCGACCTCATGGACGATCCGGACAGTCAAAAGCGGTGATGTTGCAGAACTCGCAGTCACGTCCTGGGTCGCGCACCAGCGGCTCATCCCGCGCGAGGAGCCGGACAAAGAACGCCAGGTCGTCTGGAAATTCTTCAGGCAGGTGTGGAATCTCGACCCGCTGATCACGATAGACGAGGGTGCCGCGAATTCGGATGCCGCGATACTGGGGATAGGTCGAAAAGCCGAACATATACGCCATCAACTGGACCTGGTGACTGTCACGTGGCTTGCCGGTCTTACAGTCGTAGAGCATGAGACCCGACTCGTCCTCGACGACACAGTCGATCTTGCCCGAGATGGCGGCATCCAGACCGGGAAGCTTGAACGCGACGCCGACTTCGGTCCGGGGTCGCAGGCCGGCATCGAACAATTCCTGCTTGACCTCCGTAAGCAATCGAGTATGGCCCACCTGCCAGCCGACCGAGTCGAATGTCGATGGCTGACGGTCCTTCAGCGCATGATGCGCCAGAAACCAGTACTGCCACTGGCAACTCACGTTCCCGGACATGACATTCGCGAGCCAGGTCACCCAGATATAGGGACCGCCTCGGGGAACAGCCGTCATCTCGTCCGCCTGAACCAATAATGCATGCGGATCAGCGATCTACATGTCACCTGATGCCGCAAAATCGGAATCCGTTATTGAGAACAATTGTCGCGCTACTCAGCATGCTACTATGCGCTCGCTCGACTGAAAAGTACGCGGGCGACCGGAATGGCATAGCCGTCGTTCGTCATCCTGAGTAGGCGACCACAGGACAGGTGTCGCGTCTCCGAGACCGCAGTGTGCTCCTGCGATTGGATGAGAGATCCTTCGCGCGGCGCTCGGTAGCCGACCATGGGGAATATTTCATCGACCAAGTACTTGGTACGGCTTGTCATTCTGAACCACCGTGAAGAATCTCTCCGTGCGCGATCAACAACGGACCGACGAGGAGATCCTTCACACCCTCTCACGAACGCTCTCCCGGACCCGCACGCAGGTACCCCGGAGCGAGAACCATCCGCTGCGCTCGGCTCAGTAGTCGACCACACCGATTATGGCACCGAACGTACCCATGTCATCCTGAGGCCGCAGCCGAAGGATCTCCCCGTCGTCTTGTGCCTGGTCGCGCCATGAGAGATTCTTCGCGCGACACTCAGAATGACAAGAGGGGCGACCGCAGACTGACAAATCCTCTGTGGTCGAGTACTCAGGATGACAAGCGTGTGGACACGGTCATGATCCCGCGGTCGACTACTGAGACCGGAGCTGCGCGTTGAGCGCATCGTTGACCATACGGGCACACCAGAAACTCGATAAGGCAACCGTAATGTTGCAATATCCTCGTCAATCTGCCATCCTATGCCGAGCAGAGTTCCGACACGGGCTCCGCCTGGTGTCTGCCACACTGAGAGGAGATCGCGGATGGCGACGAACTTTACGCCGTTTTTGATGTTTACGGGCCAGGCCGAGGAAGCGATGCAGTTCTACACGTCGGTCTTCCCCGACAGCGAGATCGAATCGATCGAGCACAATCCACCGGGCGAGCCGGGGGCAGAGCCGACCGTCATGCTCGCGACCTTCCGCCTCGGCGCGCAGCGCTTTCGCTGCATTGATAGTCCACCGGTACACGACTTCGGCTTCACGCCGTCCTTCTCCATCTTTGTCGACTTCGAGTCGGCGGATGACCTCGACGCGGCCTTCGCAAAGCTTTCGGACGGCGGTCAGGTCATGATGCCGCTCGACGCCTACCCCTTCAGCACGCGCTTCGCCTGGTGCAGCGACCGCTTCGGCGTCTCCTGGCAATTGAATCTGGTTGAGGGCTAATCTCGATCACTCAACCACGAGAGCACTCGCGCGGATGTCCTCCTTCTCCTCTGTCCGTCGCGCTCGAGGACGACATCCGTGCTGCTATACTGAACTCCACGCGCAACGCACACAATTAACACAATGGGCATCTCTGGTCCGCGGTACGCAGTGGAGAACGATCGTGGTGAACCACTCGAAACGCGCACGCCTCGATCGGGGTCGTTTGCTGATCGGTCGGACGCACGAGCAGGCGATCCTGCGGCAGCATCGGGAAGCAGCGATTGCCGGACAGGGCAGTGTTGTCCTGGTCAGCGGCGAAGCGGGCATCGGCAAGACGACGCTGGTCCAGGACCTCGCAGTCGACGCCCAAGAACACGGTATGAGCATTCTCTGGGGCCGCGCCTACGACCTCTCGGTCACCCCACCCTACGGTCCCTGGCTCGAGATCTTGCACCAGTGTGCCGGTCTCGCTGACGCGCCTCCGTTGCCCGGCTTCGTCGACGATGCCGCCGCACTGACAAAGGTGGGTAATCAGAGCACGCTCTTCGCCGAGATCTCCAGGTTCTTCCTGCAGCTGGCGGAGATGCGTCCGCTCCTGCTGGCACTCGACGACATGCACTGGGCCGACCAGGGCTCGCTCGACTTCCTGCGGATCTTCGCGCGCCAGATCACCGGATATCCCATCCTACTCGTCGCGACCTACCGCTCCGATGAACTCCACCGGCAGCACCCGCTCACTACCCTGCTTCCCCTAATCGTCCGAGAGGCAGATGCGGCGCGGCTGAAGCTCCGGCCGTTCGACCGGGACGGGCATCGCGCGCTCATTCAGTGCCGGTATCAGTTGGAAGACGACGCTCAGCGCCGGCTCGAGGACTACCTGGAAGCGCACGCCGAGGGAAACCCGCTCTATGCCGGAGAGCTGCTACGCTCGCTGGAAGAAGACGAGATCCTGGTCGCAGTGGACGACGGCTGGCAACTCGGTGATCTGGAGCACCTGCGCGTACCTCCGCTGCTACGGCAGGTGATCGAACGCCGCCTCTCCCGGCTGGGACAGACGACGCGCGAACTGCTGCAGGTGGCCGCGATCATTGGCCAGGACGTTCCGCTCGACCTCTGGCAGCAGGTCAGCGAGGCAAGCGACGACACGCTGGCACTCGCGGTCGAACAAGGGCTACAGGCACACCTGATCGAAGAGATGCCGTCCCGGTCAAGCTACCGCTTCCACCACGCACTCCTGCGTGAAGCACTCTATGACGAAGTGATCGCCGTGCGGCGGAGAGCCTGGCACCGGACGGTTGCCGAGACGCTGGTCGCCCGGCCGAAGGCGGTCCCTGACGCCGTCGCCTACCACTTCCAGCAGGCCGGTGACGTGCGGGCTGTGGCCTGGCTCTTGGAGTCCGCCCGGCGCGCCCGGATGACCTACGCAGTAGCGACCGCGGTCGAACGGCTTGAAACAGCCCTGGCGCTGGACGAGCAGCACGACCGTGCCAGCGGCCTACGCGGCTGGCTGTTGGCCGCGCTGGCGGGTTTGGGAGAACTCAACGCCCAGGTCGATGAGTGCATGGGCATGCTCGATGAAGCGATGAGCATTGCGGAGCAGTCGAATGATGCCGCACTGGTCGCGCTGGTCGAGTGGTACCGAGCGTTCATCGAAACGAACTGGTCTGCTCCGGTCGGGGAGATGCTCGGGAATGCGCGAGATTGCATCCAGGCCCTGCCGCCCGGCGAGCGGGAGCGGCTCTTCGGGTTCATCTATGGCGCATCCGGTGCGCCGCACGATCCGAGCGGCCCAGAGGTGACATGCGTGGTCATCGGATTCCTCGCACAATCGGGACAGTACCGCGAGGCACTCGCCGACATCGAGCGGGTCCGCGCGGGGCATCCCAAGCTGTCGGTCGCCGCTGAGCAGGGCATCGACAACGCTCTCCTGGCGTGTTTTCAGGCGCTTGGACGACCGGATGACGCGCTCACCTACTACGATCGTCTCCTCAGCCGCGCACCGCCGCGACAGGGTCTCGGACTGGGCGGCAGTCGTGATGTGGCTCAAGTTGCGCGATCTGGTCCTGGTCTATTGGCCCGACCGGATCGCGCTGCGCCAAGTCGGTGGCGGACGAAACAGTCGCGGCCGTCCGGCTGGCCAAGGCCGAGCAAACGTTCAGCCAGGACATGCCGGACGAGGTCGGAATCGTCTGGCTGCTCCTACTTGACGGCCGCTGGGACGACACGCGCCGCGTCGTTGAGGAGGCAGCCGACCGCTGGTCCTTCTCATAACGGCTGCGCCCTGGATGAACCTCTCGCGCCACCAGGGTGAGCCGGACGAGGCGCTGGCACGGCTGACGCTCGTATTCCCGGATGGCCCAGCGTCGCGGCCTGGACGCATGACATTCGAAACATCGGTCTACTGCATGCACCCCGCCATCGAGATTGCGCTGGATGCCGGTGACCTTACCACGGCGTGCGCCTGGCTGGAATGCCACGATCGTTGGATGGCCTGGAGCGGCAACATCCCGCTGACTGCCATCGGTCACTGCCTCTGGGCACGCTACCACCGCATTGCCGGGGATCCCGCCGCGGCACGCGAGCGGGCCAACCACGCGCTGACGCTGGCCTCCGAGCCCCGGCAGCCCCTGGCCCTGCTGGCGGCTCACCGCATGCTCGGCGAGCTGGACACGGAGGCGGCGCCTACGACAGCGCCCAGGAGCATCTTGATGAGGCATTGGCGCTGGCCGACGCCTGCCGGGCCCCGTTCGAGCAGCGCGCTGACCTTGCTCGCTCTTGCCGAGTTGACGCGCGGCCGAAGGACGGCCAGACGAGGCCCGCACACTGCTGGCCGAGGCGCGCGAGATCTGCCAGCCGCTCGAGGCCCGGCCGACCCTGGCCCGCATCGACGCGCTCGAGTCAGGCTTGAGACTCGCCGACGAACACGACCGGAGACGTTACCCAGCCGGCCTCACCGCCCGCGAGGTCGACGTGCTCCGCCTGGTGGCGGAAGGGCTCTCCGACGCTGAGGTAGCCGAGCGGCTCTATCTCTCCCGCCGCACCGTCAACACGCACCTTACCTCGATCTACGGCAAACTCCAACGTCAACTCGCGCGCCGCAGCCACCCGCTTCGCGGTCGAGCACGGGCTCGTCTGACCTTGGACTCGCGCCGGCGCCACGACTACGCAACATGCTTCCCTAACCAACCGAACCCGAAATCTACGTATCTCCGCTGTATGAATCTACGTTATCTGCACGATGTTCCGGCACCCCGTTCGTGACAAGGTGGATCCATCAAAGATCAGCCCGGAAGTGACTCGCGCCGGGCAGAATGCACCGGAAGGGAGACGATCGATGGATCAGTCAATCGCCGTCGTGACCGTGGAGACGATCGACCGGCGGATCATCGCCGAGCAGGCGCGCAAGGTCCGCGCGCTCTATCCGGAACTCTTCGCCGCGCTAGACGAGCGGGACCGGTCGATCCGCCGTGCCCTCTACCGCATCCCCCATCCAGCCGACCCGGAAGCGCTCGTTCCGCCCCAGGTCGATCGAGCAGGCGCTGAGACGTTGCGACAATGCAAAACCGGCATCAGCCAGCTGTGCGAAGAGGGAGTCTGACAGATGAATCAGCCAGTCGCGCAACGCATCGACGCACTCTCGGCCGAATTTGCACCGTTCTTGTCACATCGTTCGCGTTCCACCTATCAGCAACGCATAGGTGATCCGTCGATCAACGACCTCACCTTTGGCAATCCGCACGAGATGCAGATGCCGGCCTATGTCGCGGCACTCCGGCAGGCGGTCATCCCGCAGGATCCGCTCTGGTTCGCCTACAAGAACAGTGAACCGTACGCCGTGGAGGCCGTGGCCGCATCATTGCGCGAGCGCTTCGGTATCCCGTTCGAGGCAGAGGATATCGCGATGACAACCGCCGGGGGCGGGGCGCTCTTCACCGCGATCGAAGCGGTCGTCGACCCCGGCGACGAGGTCATCTATCCCCGGCCACCCTGGTTCGCCTATGGCGCGATGACGGCGAACGCGGGCGGAGTTCCGGTCCCGATCGAGGTCAACCGCGAGACCTACGATCTCGACATACCGGCGATCGAGGCGGCCATCACGCCGCGCACCCGCATGATCATCGTCAATACCCCGTGCAACCCGACCGGCAAGATCTACTCGCCCGAGACGCTGGAGCGACTGGCGACGTTGCTTGACGAAGCCTCACGACGGAACGGGCGCACGATCTATCTCCTCTCCGACGAGGCATACAACCGCATCGTCTTCAGCGGCGAGACGTTCCATACACCGCTGGAGTACTACCCGGCGTCGCTGATGGCCTATTCCTACGGCAAGACTTTGCTTGCGCCGGGCGAGCGCATCGGCTACCTGGCGATGCCGCCTTCCATGCCGAACCGTGAAGCACTGCGGCAAGCGATCTTCATCAGTCAGGTAACGAACGGCTGGCTGTTCCCCGGCGCCACGCTGCAGCGAGCCCTTCCAGAGCTGGAGAAGCTGTGCATCGACATGGTGGTCTACGAGCGCAAGCGCGATCGCATGGTGTCAGCACTGCGTGAGATGGGCTACGACGTCATGGCTCCGCAAGGAACCTTCTACGTCTTTCCCAAGACGCCGTGGTCAGATGACTGGGAATTCGTGCACTATCTGGAGAGTCTCGGCACCTTCGTGCTCCCCGGCCCGATGTTCGAGTTCCCGGGTCACTTCCGCATCTCGCTGACCGCGTCTGAGGATATGATCGAGCGTAGCCTGCCCCACTTCGCCGCCGCGATCGAGCGCACTCCGCCGCATCTGGTGAATGCGGAGCAGACAAGACATCGATGATCGATTGACCTGAGCGCTCGCCTCGGTTTTCAGCGGTGCTGACGTGAGCTGGGCTCCTGGTATAGACGAGACACCACTACGCGAGTACAATCTGCCAATTCACTCGATTAATTCGACGCGTGATGGGAGGGTTGGCAAATGACCGCGACCGGAACATCTGGTCGACACATCGAGGTCAATGGCGTCAGTCTCTACGTTGAGGAGCACGGCGACGGCGTGCCGGTGGTGCTGATCCATGGCGGAACTCAGAACTTGCGCATGTGGAATGCGGCTGTTCCACTCCTCGCGACGCACTTCCGGGTCATCACCTTCGACACTCGAAGCCATGGTCTCTCGACGAATCCCTCTGACGAGCTCAGCTACCGGCTCATCACCGACGACACGGCAGCGCTCGTCGAGGCGCTCGACCTCGACCGTCCGTTCGTCGGTGGTTACAGCGACGGTGGCGTAGTAGCTGTGGAGTTCGGCGTCCACTACCCTCACCTCACACGTGGCCTCATTGTGGGCGGGGCGATGACTGATTATCAAAGCGGCGCTGCGCAGGCAAACTTACGACGGATCTTCCACGCCGATCAGCAAGGAAACATTGACTTCAACGAGCTCGAACGAGAGAACCCTGCATACGTCGCTCGCCTACGCGATCGGCACACAGCCGACGCGGAACAATGGCGACGCGTGTCGCGGCAGGCGCTTACTATGTGGCTGGAATACCCGGGATTCAACGAAGAGCAGGTGACGAGGATCACCACACAGGCTATCGTCATTCACGCAGACCATGACAAAGAGAGTCCACTTGAGGACGCCCTGAATCTCTACCGCTGGCTGCCGAACGCCGAGCTCGCGGTGCTGCCAGGGTGCAATCACCTCCGTCCGCAACTCGAACCAGCCATCTTTGTCGCGGTGCTCACTGACTTCATCGAGCGGCATAAGGACGACACATAACGACGAACGCCGACGTGTGGCAGTACGCTCGTTGCTTAGCGCTCAACCGGCGTGCCGACCGGCACTGCCCCGACGCGCGGCGCGGTTTCGGCGTCCGTCGTCGCCGGGTGCGGCAGCGGCAGCACGTGGTAGCAGATGTAGCTCAGACTGCCGAAGAGGAGCGTCACGATGCCCGCGTGCGCCAGCGTCGAGAAGACCTCGAGACGGCTCCAGACCACCGCGGCACCACTCAGCGACTGCAGCAGCACCAGCCCCAGCGCGGTGACACTGGCCCAGTAGAGATCGGGGCGTGAATCGCGCAGTCGCGACGACCAGTAGACCAGACCTCCAATAAGGACCGCGCCGACCAGTGCCGCCAGGCGATGGCCAAACGCCACGCCGACCGGACCCGAGAACCCTGGGAAGACCTGGCCGTTGCAGAGCGGCCAGTCGAGACAGGCCATGCTGGCGTTGCTGTGACGCACATAGGCGCCGAGATACACCAGCAGGTAGATGTAGCCGATCACCCCGAACGCGAATCGCCGGTAACTGGCCCGAGACACCGGCCGGTCACGCATCGCCTCGTAGCCGTCATGCTCGAAGATGAACGCGGCCATTAGCAGGACACTGGCAAAGGCGGTCAGCGAGACGCCGAAGTGGGACGCCAGTGCTTCTGGACTCTGTGGACGCATCACAGCCCAGGCCCCCAGCCCCGCCTGCAAGAAGAGCATGAAGACCATCACCGGCACCAGGATCTTGACCTCTTTGCGCTGCCGCCAGCCGATGAGGGCGACCGTGCCCAGCGCGAGGATCAGGACCGTCTCGATGCTGGTGACGAAGCGATGGCTGAACTCGATCAAGGTAGAGACGGCCATGCTCGGGATGAACTTGCCGTTACAGAGAGGCCACGACTTACCGCAACCGGCCTGCGAGCCGGTGTTGGTGACCGTTGCGCCCATCATCAGTACGACGAGCATCCCTACGGTCGCGGCGACCGCCAGCCAGCGGGCCAGTCGGGTCAATCTCGGGTCAGAGGCTGTCATAGTGTGTTCCCGTTCGTCGGTCACTCCGGTGAAGATGCTGGTTGCTTCCGCAGAAACGACCGGTTCAGAGAAGTGTACACGCTCCTTTCGGACCCCGCGTCAGGAGGAATCTTCAATTCAAGGGAGGAGCAATGCGGACATGGGGGATGAAGATGCGGCGCGCCGTGGAGGCTGGCGAGCGTTGACGCGCATCCCGCGAACCGGACGCGAATCAGATCATCGACGCGCTCCACAGAAATCGCGGATCGCACAGTGTGTCTCGGAACGAGGGTGAATGATGTGTTCGTTCTATGCGTGCATCTCGTAGATCGCGCCGACCGGTAGCCCCGAGCGCGGCCGACAATATTGGTGTTCGACGAATACCTTCGCTCGTCGGCCATGCCCGCCGGCGCTAATGGGATTTGACGAACAAATTCGGTATATTCGTGCTCGCTCACGCGGGGCTCAAGCCGCCGCGCTACGTTCCTGCAAAGTCCACTCAAGGGACTGAGCCGAAGTCACCGATTCAGCAACAGCACAATCACTGAATTGCAAACATCGCGAAAAGATTGAGTCCCTTCAGTGGACTTCGGTTTGGTAGCCCCGGACTTTAGTCCCGGGCGATCGTGGGCAATGACCGATGCTAATCGGCAACGACCATAAAACCCAGGCTAAGCAGACGAAATCCGACCCTCTTGCGGGTCGTAGCCCCGGAATTATGAGGATTGACGAATTAGCTCAGTAATGCGTCCACGTTCGCCCGGGAGTAAACGCCCGGGCGAACGCGAGAGCGATACCGAAGTAAGTCGTCAACCACCATCAACCCAGGTGGACACCGAGAGACCAAAACCGTCTGCGACGCATTCGTGGCCCGTCCCGGCGACTTGCGGACCGTGATCAGCGCGGCCGACTTCCAACGGCAGACAGCGAGCCCGCCTCTATTCCCGGTCGCCACCGTCCGTCGACAGGCTCTCGTCGACGATCCCGACCAGGCGCAGGAGTGCTTCAATCTTGTCAATATCCCAGTCGCTCATGTCGACCGTGAGGGAGAGCGTGGCGACCGGAGCCGCGACCTGCGTTCGCCATTGCGGTGGGATCGGGGTCGTCGCCACGGCAGGCTGAGGCTCGCCCGGCGTCTCGTCGGTCCGGGTGGCTTGATCCAGGCGCTGGGTGACGTCGTCGCTCAAGTCAAGCCGGGTCGGCTGACCGCGCACGCCCCGGTGGTAGGTACCGAGTCCGGCGTCGTCTGCCAGGCGAAAGAAGAAAGTACGCGCCTCCTCCACCCGATTGCGCGGCTGCCCCAGACGCATATCGACCTGCCAGACGCGTTCCACCCAGGGGCCATCGACCACCGACATCTCTTCGGCGAGGGCGCGCTCCAATGGCACACCATACGGCTCGTACGACAACATGGCAGCCGTCAGCTCATGCTGGCGCTCTCGTTCGTTTGATGCATAGGCGAGTCGTCGGCCGCTATTCGTCAACTCGATCTCCCCGGCGTCGTCTCGCCGCACCAGACGCAGCTGCTCCGCCGCGTTCAACGTCTCGCGGAACGACTCTCCCGCGCCCATCCTCGCCTCGAGGCTCGAGCGGTCAAGCGTCTTCCCTTTGAGGAGATCGAGCAGGGTGGCAAGCGAGCGCCAGTCACTGCGATAAGGAAGCATCACGTCATCCATGCCAGATCCCATCGTCCGAACAGCCAAACCAACACCTCAAGTGTCCCACGCTGGTCCGATACCGTCAAGCATATATCACCTGGTGATCACGCAATCGCATAATCGTCAAGTGCCATCCATCGCGCCATGTAGGTACCGGGACACACACGGACGAACGTCTGCGGCCACATTCCCAGCCCGGTGGCAAGCAGGACCTCCGTTGGGTACTTCGGTTCTCGAGCTCCCAAACGGGGCAGCGGCGGCGGAGAGCGGGTCTTGCGGGGACGCAAGAGGAGCGCTATCAGCGGGACGATCCACCAGGACATTCCACACGTGCGTGACGATTGACGCTCGGCTTGAGCAGTCACGTAACATGCTATGTGTCACGCGAATCGCCACGCAGACGTCTCTGGTACACTCGTTGCGATCTTCCAAGCAAGCGCATGAATCCGTTGAGTTAACACGTGGCTTATGCTAGAGTGCATTCGAGGGGAGTCCAGCAGGGACGGACACCGGAAACGCCGGTGAGCGGGACGACGCCTGGGATTGCGCGGTGGGGAGATCGGCGGTGCCGAACGACGGATCCAATCCGGTCGGTCAGCAGCAGGGCCAGGAAGCGGAGCGCAGCGGCGAGGACGCCAGGCGCCGCGGCTGGTTCTGGCACTGGAACACGATCATCACCCAGTACGCTCCGCTGGTCGGACTTAAGGGGGTTGGGCTGCTCAACTCCTACACCGTCTGGACCGACCGCCGCGAGGAGTCACCTCATCACGGCTATGCCTTCCCGAGCCAACAGTCGGAGGCGGACTTCTATGGAGAGGACCGCGCCGAACTGATCACCATCAACAAGATCCTGGTCACCCTTGGACTGATCGAGATCCGCAAGGAGATGGTGCTCCGCATCGACGAGCGCGGTCGCCGCTGGAAGGTGCCGCACAACCTCTATCGCGTACGTGACCACGAGGACGGCTACAACCTCCGCACCGAGGATGTCCTTGCCGTCGTCCAGCTGGCTGCCAAAGACCGTGCTGTCTACCGCTATATCCGCCGCATCTTCTCGCCGCGCTTCTCCCCGATCGACGGTGACAACGTCTGGCATCAGATGCTGCCCGTGCTGCAACAGGACCCGTGCTGGCAGCAGCTCGCGGAGCGGGCACTTAAAGAGGAAGCGCGGGCCTCGGCGCGCACTAAGGCAGGGCACGCCAATCGTTCCAAGAGCACGAACAAACCATCCAATACGTCATCCAATAACGGAACTCGACAGGAAGACGACGGAGAGCGCTCGGTCGATTCCGTCAGGATGAACGGCCGAGACGAGGATGCAAACACCTCTGTTGATCGCGCCAACACTGGTTCGGGTGCCGGTGTTGAACCCACCAACAGAGGTTCAAGCGTCGCTGCTGATAAGAGCAACAGTGGTGATGTGCCCAAAGGGCCAACCATTGCTGACGAGAGGAACAGAGGGGAACAAACCGATGTTGCTCCGGGCAACACAACGTATTACGAACAGTCTCTTACAACGACTACAACAACTGAGACTTCTGACCGTGGACTCCCGTCACGGGATGACGGAGCCGGTCCACTGCCGAATGCGTCGGACGCGGTGGTTGCCTGCTTCGAGGCCGCCAACAATCGCGATGCCACCCCACTCGAGATCCAGCTCCTGGCGGAGCTTGAAACGCGATTCGAAGCGGACGCACAGGGAACTGGTCAGACTGGGGCTGAGTGGGTCATCTCGGCGATCCGCGAAGCAGTCGGCAGCGGCAGCCGGTTCGTGGCACCGAAGCGTGTCAAAGAGATTCTCAACCGTTGGAGCCGTGAACGTGATCGAGTTCGGACGGACAGCGCGCCAGCAGAAACGCCGAAAGGGGTGACGGTGGTAGGCGCGAGCGATGTGCAGTTGCCAGGCGGCCGGCCTGGACGTGATGTCTGGGAACGCGCGTTGAAGCGACTGTCTGGCGTCCTTGACGTGGAGGAGATGGAACGGCTCTTTGAGCGGAGCGAAATCGTCGATTACGACGCAGGGACCGTGACGGTGCGAACGGCGACGGCCGAGGCGGCCGAGCGACTGTCCGGCGAGTATTACGAGCTGGTGTCGCGCAAGCTAGCGGAAGCGATGCGGCGTTCGGTGCGCATCGAGTTCATTCCAGCGGGGCCTGACGACGTGCCGGACGAGGCGTCATCACCCGGTCAGCGTTCGGATCCATCCAACGTCATCTCCTTTGCGGATGCCAACCGTCCCACTCCAACCCCGAGCTTCACGCTCGCCGGTGGCCTGACGAACCAGCAGGTCTGGACCAGCGCGCTGGAGCGCCTCGGAACCCGGCTCACCCCGGCGACTCTGGAGACCTGGCTGCGCCCGGCGGCGCTCGTCGGCATCGATTCTGATGGAGCCCTGATTATTGGAGCGCCGAACGACTTTGCCCGGCGCCGGATCGAGTCACGTCTGCGCGAGGACGTCGCGCGCGTGCTCGGGGATCTCGTCGGGCGACCGGTCACGGTTCGTGTCGTCGTGACGCAAGAGTGGCTGCGTCGACCGGGGCGCGATGAAGAATCCGGAGCGAATGGAGATTAGGTGGTGATGTCATGAGTCAGCCCGGCAATCGACCCGAACTACTCGATTTCACCTCTGCCGGAACGGCCGGGAGTGGTGCCGTCTTGAGTCGTGAGACCCAGGACCTCGATCTGAATCTGGTCCGCTTCGCGGATGGAGCCGGCGTTGCCGCGCATGTAAACCGGGAGGTCGACGTGCTGGTAATCGGCGTTGCGGGGCGGGGTGAGGTGGAGATCGACAGTGAGACGTTCGATGTCGCGGCTGGCCAGGGTCTCCTCATTCCGAAGGGGGCGGAGCGAGCCATCCGGAGCTTCCCCGAGAGCGCGTTCGTCTACCTAACGGTGCATGGTCGTCGTCGCGGCCTGATGCCCACACCACGGCGGTCGTCCGCCAAGTAACGCTCAGCGGCCCTCTGGCACCGGTCGGATCGCTCTCTCGAATCCAAATCTGACGGTAAGTTCGATGTTTCTTATGTCATGATCCGGTCCCAGTCCGCGACCGTGCCTTCCCCTGCCCGTTCGTCTATAGTGTGGTGCCCGGTCCGGGTCTCGATACCCGGATCGAACGACGCCCGTGATCTGAGAAGGGAACGACGTGGCAACACATCACTTTCGTCCGACCGACTTTTTTACGACGATTGGCTGGCATGAGCCGGTTCTTCGTATCGCTCCTGGGGATACCGTGGTGACGACAACCGTCGACGCCGGAGGACGGGACGCCTCGGGGGAGCGTGTGACGCCGAGCGGGAATCCGCAGACGGGCCCGTTCTTTATTGAAGGAGCCGAGCCTGGCGATACGCTCGTGGTGCATATCGACCGGCTGACGCCGAATCGGCCGCAGGGGTACTCCCGCAGCGTCGTCTCGGCGAATGTCGTCGATCCGGAGTTCGTGCGGCAGCTCCCCCAAGACAACGTCATCTTCTGGGATGTCGATCTGGAGAGTGGGATCGTCAAGCCATCTGATAGTGCTGGGTTGCTGAGTGAGCTGCGACTTCCGGTGGCGCCGATGATCGGCTGCTTCGGCGTTGGCCCTCTCGAGGGACAGGCCATCTCGACCGCGACGTCGGCTGAGCATGGCGGCAACATGGACTATCGTGGCTTCCACGAAGGCGTGACGGTCTACTTCCCGGTCTTCGCGCCGGGAGGACTCTTTCATCTCGGGGATGGCCATGCGGTTCAGGGAGATGGTGAGATCGTCGGTACCGGAGTCGAGATCTCCTGTGACGTTCAATTCACGGTCGACCTGCGGAAGGGCTGGACCATCGGCTGGCCCCGGGGCGAGAACGAGGACGAAATCTTCACTGTTGGAAACGCGCGCCCGCTCGATCAAGCGCTGCAGCATGCGACGACCGAGATGCTCCGCTGGCTCGGTCAGGATTACGGACTGGATTTCCGTGCGGCGAGCACGTTTCTTGGACAGGCGGTCGAGTACGACGTGGGCAATGTGTTCGACCCGGCCTATACGATGGTTTGCAAGGTACCGAAACGCCTGCTGCCTGGCCGGGGCAAGTGAGCGATCTACATTGGGGATCACACTGATCGTTGGCACCGACCGTGCAGGATGGTCGGACGGCTTTTTTCGTCGTATTCCCGGTTGATTCGGTACAGGTGTAACAGCCTCGTTGCCGGAGACTGGTGGCTGCATGGTAGGCCACTGACCCGGCAGGTAATGCCGATTTCCCTCTGGTTCGGGATCGGGATGGTGGATTGACATGGCGGCGGGCTTCGTACGCGCCACGGGTTGTGCCCGGGCGCTCCGCCGCAAGAGGCTGACACGTTTGGGGGATGGTTGAGATTCGGTTACCGTAAGACGACGATTCACGTAACGCTCCTCTTACTCGTCATTGGCGCCGGGATCATCGTTCGCATGGAACGTGGCCGCGGGTCGTCGGCGAGCGATCCCGCTGCGACCGGAACATCGACCGAGTCAGTCGCGGTCGCCGGCACTTCGAAAGCCAGCTCGGCGCACGCAGCGACGAAGCAGCCGACCTCGAAGGACACGCCGTCACCGTTGCCGAGTCCGACGGCGACGCCTACGCCGAGTCCAACTCCAACCCCCACGCCGCCACCTCCGCCGCTGGCCCGCTGCTATCAGCCGCGCCCAGTGATGGCTACTCCCACGCCGAATCCCACGGTGTCACCCGAGGCGACAGCCCTGAGTGGAACCCCGGGCGCCGCGACGCCGGAGGGGGGGACACCGGAAGAGACGCCCGCGGCTACGCCAACTCCGTCTGAGCCGCAGATGGTGCTGAGCCCGGCGGGGAAGGGATCGCTCTTCCAGAATTGCCAGGTAATCGCCTTCTACGGTTTCCCAGGCGTGCCCCAGATGGGCATCGTGGGTGAGTACGATCCGGACACGCTTGTGCAGAAACTGATGGCGCAGGCGAAGGAGTATGACGACGTCAATGGCTTCCGGGGTGTCGCTCCGGCGATCCACCTGATTTATGCCGTGGCGCAGGCCAATCAGACCGCCGATGGAACCTACCTGGCCCGCATGTCGGACGACACGGTGAAGGAATGGATCGGGATCGCCGAGAAGTACGACCTGCTCCTCTTCCTCGACATTCAGATGGGCTCGAGCAGCGTCGCCAAGGAGTTCCCGCACGTCGAGCCGTATCTGAAGAATCCGCGGGTACACCTGGCGCTCGATCCGGAGTTCGTGCCGCCGCCGGGCGAACCACCGGGCGTGGTGATCGGCAGCCTGGACGTCTCGGAAATCAATACGGCTGAGGACCTGCTGCAGAAACTGGTCGAGGAGAATCACCTGCCGAACAAGATCCTGGTCATCCACCAGTTCCTGCCGGACATGATCCTCAACAAAGAGAATCTGAAAGATCAGCCGAACGTCGATACCGTCGTCGATCAGGACGGATTTGGCGGACCGGAGCTGAAGTCGGCCAACTACGAGCAGTTCGTCAAGGCGGACGGCATCGAGCATGGCGGGTTCAAGCTCTTTTACAAGCAGGATGAGCCGCTTATGACCCCGTCAGAGGTCGATCAGCTTGATCCGCAACCCGACGTGGTCATCTATCAGTAGGGTTAGAGCATTCTTCATAGGGCTTGTCGGTCGAGATCGTAGTGGCAGTGGTGGAACCAGCCACGGGCATCGGCGGTGGTGATCGTCGCCAGGGCCGTGGCGATGGCGTCGTCGAGGGCCTCGTGGGTGCGGGCCTCGGCGCGGCGTAACCAGGTTTTGAGCTTGCTGAAGGCCTGTTCAATCGGATTGAAGTCCGGTGAGTAGGCCGGCAAGAAGATGAGTTGGCAGCTGGCGGCTTCGATCTGCTGGCGGATGTCAGCCCGCGTGTGGACGCTCAGATTGTCGAGGATCACGATCTGGCCCGGCCGAAGCTGCGGCACCAGCACGTGCCGGACATAGGCGGCGAAGGCGTCGCTGTTCATCGCCCCGTCCAGCACCATCGGCGCCTGGAGCCCATCGGGCGTGAGGGCCGCCACCAGCGTCGTGTTGTGGCGATAGTTCCGCGGGGCCGAGCCGGACGCCCGCTCCCGCGTCGGGGCACGACCATAGCGGGGGGTGAGCGTGGTGTTGGCACTCGATTCATCCACAAAGACGAACTGGCGAGGATCGTGCTGGTTCATGGCCTCCCGCCACGCCGCTCGGGCGTCCTCGTCCCGCTCGGTGGCCACCACCGCTTTTTTTTCCAGGTCCAGCCGAGGCGTCTGATGGCGCGATACATCGTGGTGGGACTGACACGTACCCCCGTGAGCTCGGCCCACAGCTCCACGTGCCGATCCAGCGTGGCGCTGGGCTGGGCGCGCAGCTGGGCGGTGAGCTGCGCCTCCTGCTCCACGGGGATCTCCCGGCGTCGACCGGGCACCGGCGTCGGCCGCAGATCTCCCGTCCGGTGCTGGCGCTGCAGATAGCGCTCCACCGTCCGCAGCGAGATGCCGAACACCTCGGCGACCTCCACCCGGCGGCGCCCTGCCTGGACAGCCGCCACCACATGCTCCCGCAGATCGACTGAGTTGTCAATTTACGGCCGTAAGTGCACCAGTGGTTTTCACCCAAGGTGCACCAGGGTTTTACGGCGAAGCTGCACCACCACGGTTCGGTGCGTGAGGCCCCCATCGTCGACTACGCGGTAACGGTCGGGATCTCCTCCTTTCGACTCAAACGGTAACTTGCTCCCGTAATGGTCACGACACTGGCCCGATCCGCCAGCCGGTCCAGCCCGGCGCTGGCCAGCAACGGATCCCCGAAGAGTTCCGGCCACTCGGACGGGGCGCGGTTGCTGGTGAGGATGATGCTGCTCCGTTCGTAGCGTCCGGCGATGACGTCGTAGAGATCCGCGGCACCCATGGGCGGCAACGGTTTCAGCCCAAAGTCGTCGATAACCAGCAACTGGGGCTTGAGGTAGCTGGCCAGCCGCCGTCCCTCACTGCCATCCGCCCGTCCCGCATGGATGTGGGTCAGCATCTGGTGCGCGCTGGTCAGCAGGATGTCGAACCCTTGCCGGGCGGCTTCGTGGGCCAGCGCCTGGGCCAGATGACTCTTGCCGACTCCGGTCTGCCCACAGAGCAGGACGTTGCGGTGCTGGCGCACAAACTGGCAGGTCGCCAGATTGAAGATCTGCTGGCGGTTGATACTCGGGTTGAAGCCGAAGTCGAAGGACTCCAGGGTCTTGGTGGTGTTGATGCCGCTGCGGCGGATACGGAGTTCAAGCTGTTTGTGACTACGACGTTCCACTTCATCCTGGATGAGCCGAACCAGAAACTCCTCATAGGTCCACTGCTCACGAATGGCCTGCTCAGTACGCACGGCCAACGTGTCGAGGATGCCGGAGAGCCGCAGCCGTTTGAGGTGGGGTGCGAGGCTGATGGCACTCATCGGACACCACCCAACAGACTCGTCACGAACTCACTGGCCTGCCGCACGAAGGTGTAGCGGGGCAACTCCAGCGGCATCTCGGTGGTGGGAATCGGTGCCGTCTCGAGCCCCGCGGCCAGGATGCGTTTGACGGTGGGGTAGTCGGCCTCGCCGAAGTGCTGGGCTCGGGCGCAGGCCTGTTCCAGGCGGCCCGGGCTGTAGATGGCCGCCAGGCGCAGGATCCGACCGGCGCTGCGCAGACGATCTTCGGGACGATGTGCCAGCAACTGCTCCACCAGCGCGGTCGTGGCCGGGCCAATGGCGGTCGCCTGCTGGCGACAGCCCTCCCGCGAGAGGGTGATGCCCGCAACTTTGCCCGACGGCAGATGATCCAACTGGGTTTGCCGCACACCTGGCGCCGACGCGCGGTCATGCGTGGCTGCGAGCTCGTGGTCCTGCGTGTAAATCTCGACGGTGCGCGCGCCGACCCGGACCCAGACCGGCTGCCCGACCAGGCGGAAAGGGACCGAGTAGTAGGCCCCGTCGACGGTGACGTAGCAGTCGCGATAGACGGTGACCTGCTTCCAGCTGGCCGGGTCGTACGGAGTGCGAGGCAAGGGGAGGAGCGTGGCCTGCTCGACCTGCTCGAAGCGCGCCAGCGGCCGTTGCTTGGTCGTGCCATGAACCCGTTGTCCGGCGATCTCGCGACACCAGCGACGGAGCGCCGCGTTGAGTTCGTCGCTGCGCGTCGGCTCCCGACCGGCCAGGAAGTTCCGTTTGACGTAGTGGACGCCGCCCTGCTCGACCTTGCCTTTCAGGTGGGGCGAACGAGGCGGATTGGGATCGATGCGGAAACCATAGAGCTCGGCACACTCCCGGTACGCGCGCTGAATGACGGGATCGCCACCGAAACTGGCCCGGACCACCGCCGCTTTGAGGTTGTCAGGCACCAGGCGCTCCGGCACCCCGCCGAAGAACGTGAAGGCGTGGGCGTGGCACAGCAACCAGGTCTCGACCCGCTGGTCGAAGACGACTTCGGCGTAGCTGTGCCGGCTCCACGAGAGCACCATCACGAAGACCCAGCTCTTGCGGAGCTGGCCGGTGGCTGGGTCGAAGTGTCGTCCGGCGTAGCCGAAATCCACCTGAGCCTCGCTCCCCGGCGCGACCTCGATCCGCACCACGGGATCCGGTATCTTGGGCTCAATGCGACGCACGAAGCGCCAGACGGCACTGTAGCTGATGGGGTGCCCGTGACGTTCCTCGAGACGTCCCCGAATCGCGGCCACTTCCATGCCGCGCTCCCGCATGGTCCTGATCTCCTCCGCATAGCGGGCGACTGATGAGGTTTGCTGGGGTGGGAGCGCTGGTGGCAACGTCTCCTGCAGGAGCCGCTGCAAGGTTGCCGGCGTGGGCAACTCCCCCGTCAGCAATCCCTGCTCGGTCGCCCACTGTCGGTAGCGCATGATGGTGCGGCGATTATGGCCGAGGAGTTCGGCGATGCGTCGATCGCTCTCCCCGGCCCGCAACAGTCGAATGAGTTCGCGAAGGTCCATAACGGCAATCCTCCTGTAGGCCATCGACGCCCCTCCTTCACCTCGGAGGGTACGCCCTTCCTCAGGAGCCTCGTGCGTTCGCGTGGTGCACCTTGCCCGTAAATCTCTGGTGCATCTTGGGCGAAAACGGCTGGTGCACCTTCGCCGTCAACTGGTGGTGCAGTATCAGCCATAAAGTGACACGAGTAGGCACGCATCGGCTTCCCTCCGATGTCCCCCATGCCTACCGTGACACACCGTCAACGCCTCCGCAAGATGCTCTAGAGCACCTTGCGGAATGATTGACGCGGTCGTGACTCCTGTAGGGGAGCAGCTTGTCTGCTCCCGGAGTGATGCGCCACCTGACGTCGCGGGAGCAGACAAGCTGCTCCCCTACAGTCCATTGGTACGGTGGTCAACCATTCTGCAGTTCGCTCTAGGGGCTGGCGCGGGGAACGAGCTGGCCCATTCGCAATGTGGCGGAATGACCAGTACGGGCACGTGACTCTGGTGGATTACCTGGTCGGTGACGCTGCCGAAGGCCCAGCGGCGGACTCCGCCCAGTCCATGCGTCGCCATGACGATCAGGTCGGTGCCGGTCGTCTCGGCCGCTCGGATGATCTCATCACTCGGGTGGCCGACGCGCACCTCCCACGAGACATGGTATCCGGCCGCTCGCAGTCGTACGGCGGTCTCCTCCTGGCTGGCGCGCGCTTCCCGTTCGGCGTCGACCGCAATATCGTTCAGGAGATCGGAATCACTCCAGATCGAGCCGTACTTGATCGCCAGATTCTCGTGCGCGTGCGACATGTCGACGACCCGGACAATGCTCAAGGAACGTTCGACGCCAGTCAGCGACATCGCGAGTGGCAGCGCGGAAGCAGCGTGGTCGGACCCATCGAGAGGGACGAGCAGGTTGCTGATCGATGGAGTGGATTCCCTGGTGTCCCGTACCACGGCGACGGGAATCGAGACGCCGCGGATCACCTTGTCGGCAACACTGCCAAAGAGAAAGCGTTGGAGGCCGCTACGGCCGTGTGTCGACATGGCGACGATGGTGCGTGGCGCGTGCTGGAGAGTCTCGAGGAGTTGCTCGACCGGGTTTCCGACCAGGACACGCCAGGATACGGGGATTGCGTTGCCGCGCCTCTCGGTGATTCGCGACAGGTAATCTTCGGCGTGGCGATGCGCGTCCGTTCCGTCGCTCGGGTCGACCACATGTACCAGTTCGACCGTCCCATCCAGAATCCGCGCCAGTGCCTCCCCGACGTCAATCGCCCGTTCTGACAGCGGCGACCCATCGAGCGGTATGACGACGCGCGGGCGTGACGGCATGCCTGCCGCTTTGGACTGGTTGGTCAGATTGTCGGACTGGAATGATTGCTCCGCCAAAGCCATGTCCTCAACTCCTCATCCGCCCGGTGGCGGCGGTGGCACCGAACGGAATCTCCATAATAGAGTTGAGGATACAGGGCAACCCCTTGCAACGGCGTCGACGAAACAGGGTGCGGTCGTTACGAATTCGTGTCAATTCGTGGGATCGGGGCGCTTCTTTGTCGCTGCATGTCACGATGCGGCGGCGACGGTCTCCAGCAGGCGCCGTGGATGACCGGCGAGTTCGTGCCGCCGGGTTGGGTCGTCGGTGATCTCCTCGATGAGCCGGGCCAGCGTCCGGTTGACGGGGGTTGGGATCCCCAGAGCTTCGCCGCGGTCGGCGACTGCGCCATTCAGCCAGGCGATTTCGGTCGTTCCCCTGCCCCCCTCGACATCGAGCCAGAGGGATGGTCGTTTGTCGCCCCGTCCACCCGCGACGCGCGGACCGACCACACGCCGGCTGAGCCACGCAGGTAGGCGCATGGCGTAGACCAGGAGCGGAACGTTGAATCCGGGCAGTTCGACCGGGCTCAGCCCGCTGGCCGCCATCACCGCCAGGGCTTCGATGAAGGCACGCTGTTCAAGCCGGAACAGAGCTGGGTCGGCGAAGATCGCGCCCGGGTCGATGGCCAGGATGGCGGACGTTGCGTTGGCCAGGATGTTCAAGAGGAGCTTCGACCACTTCATCTGTTGATAATCAGGCATGAGCACGGCCGGAATCCCGGCCGCCGTCAACACGTGCTGGATCCCCTCGCGACGTCCGGCTGGGTCCGCTACGGGTGCCAGGGCGATGCCACCATTGCTCGTCTCTTGCCGCACCCGGTTCGGGCCCTCCGATCCAACACTGATCGTCAGCGATGCGGAGATCAGCCGCTGCAGACTCGGCCGCTCAATGAGCCGCTCCTCGGTGCCGATGCCATTCTGGATGGTGACCAGGGTAGCACCCTGTTCCGCCAGTCGTTCCAGGTCTGCGATTGTCTCATCGACACTGTAGGCCTTGACCGCCAGAAGCACGATGTCGGGCGGGGTGTCAAGCTGGTCGATGCTGGTGATGACCGGTAGGCGAGTGGTCGAGGTTCCGTCAGGAGTAGCGAGTTGGAGGCCCTGTTCGTGAATCGCACGGCGGATCGCTGGTCGACTCAGGAGAGTCACTGGCTGGCCGTTGAGGGCCAGCCGCGCCGCGAAAAAGGAGCCGACCGCACCCGCGCCGTAGACGAGGATGCGGAAGGGGGTTGTCGGCTCAGCCGCCACGGCCGGCCGCACTGAGCGAGATCTTCAGCTCGGTGCCACTGATGAGACGCCCAATATTCGCCCGGTGACGATAGACAGCCAGCGCGACGAGACTTCCGCCGAAGAGCAGGTACGGGTGACCGTAGCCGAGCACTTCCAGCAGGATCGGCACCGATACCATCATCAACAGCGAAGCGAGTGAGGCGTAGCGGCTGCCCAGGATGACGACGATCCAGATCATCAGGGCGACGAGCGCCACAATTGGCGCGATTCCCGCGACGACGCCGACCGAGGTCGCGATCCCCTTCCCGCCGCGTCCACGGAGGAAGATCGACCAGTTATGTCCAACAACGGCGGCCACTCCCGCCAGGAGCAGCGCCCAGAGTGGCAATCCAATCTGCTGGGCGATGAAGATCGGTACGAAACCCTTGAAGCAGTCAAAGGCGAGGGTTGCGGCTGCCGGACCCGGCCCAGCTACGCGGAAGACGTTGGCGCTCCCAATATTGCCGCTCCCCTTGTGCCGCACGTCGATGCCGCGCAGGAGGTGCGAGAAGACGAGCCCAGCCGGAATCGAGCCCGCCAGGTAACTCCCAATCCAGATGGCTGGCATCGAGAGCGTCATGCCGAAAACCATGTACATTCCTCACCGCGGCGGTAGGTGCGTGATAGAGAGAAGTCCGACCGCTCGTCCATAGGCCGCGGCGCTGCCATAGCTGGCTGCGGCGCGAGATGCCACAAATCCTAAAAGACCATTAAACACGACCGCACGCCGGACGGCTATGGCTTCGCCGGAATCTCGACTCGTAATGATCCGTATTCGTGCACGTACGTACGATATTTCTCGACCTCGTGTGCTGCCCGCTCCGGATCCCATCCAGCGTAGTCGACCGCGATCCTGGCGACGCGCTCAACGGCCGGCAGCCCTGCGCTTGGGCCGAGACCGACCATGGTTCGCCGGAGGAGCACGTCCTGGAGCGTCAGGGCCATCTCACGGTCCAACACATAGAGGACCTCCGCACTTAGCGCCCCAGTGACGTCGTCGAACGGTTCGAGCAGTTCACGGGTCGTCCGGCCGATGTCGACGATGGTCCAGGCAAAGATCCCATAGAGGTAAAGCAATCGGTCGGCCACCGCCGGATCGAGTCCGGAGGTCTCGCGGAACGTGCTGGCAAAAGCTGGCCAGTCGACTCCGACCGCGCCCGGCAGAGGCATCTGTCCGGTGGTGCAGCGGGGCGAGACCCGACCGAGTTTGCGGTAGATCAGGTCGACGGTCTCCTCGGCCAGGTTGCGATACGTGGTGATCTTGCCGCCGATGATTGAGACGAGATTCTCGATCTGTGGGGCGTGGTCGTGAATGATGTGCCGGCGGGTGATGCCGGATGCGCTGACGTCGTCGCTCCACGGGAGCGGCCGAATCCCGGCGTAGGCGAAGCGCACATCTTCTCGTGACAGATTGGCCTCCGGGATAGCCCGGTTCGTCTCGTCGATCAAATAGCGAATCTCGTCGTCGGATGGGACGACGGCGTCGAGGTTACCCTCGTAGCGGATATCGGTCGTGCCGATCAGGTACTGTCCGTTCCAGGGGACGATGAAGTATGGACGGCCGTCCTGGCCCGCCTCGACGTAGAGCGCGGAGTGCGGCGCCCCTTTGAACTGCCCGACCACGATGTGCGAGCCTTTGGTGCCGCCGATCATGCGCTTCTCGCTGGTCTCCCCCAACACCTCGTCGACCCAAGGACCGGCGACGTTGATCGTCAGTGGTGCGCGGACCGTGTAGGTGCCGCCGTCGATGAGATCAGTCAGTTTGACGCCCTCGACCCGGTTATCGCTGATCAGCAGATCGTCGACCTTCATGTAGGTGAGGACGGTGGCGCCGCGGTCGAGCGCGGCCAGGGCGTTCTCCAGCGTGAGCCGCTCTGGAAAGGTGATCTGGGCGTCGGTGTAATACGCGCCACCGCGCAGGCCGTCGGGGTTGAGGCCCGGCTCGAGTTCGAGCGTCTGGCGCGGATTGAGCATCTGATGCCAGGGAAGGCTCTTGTCGAACGAGAGGACGTCGTATGTGAGCATCCCCAGGCGAATCAACTGAGGGCCACGCCGCGCCCCGGCATAGACGGGAATCAAGAAGCGGAGCGGTTGTACCAGATGCGGTGAAATGCGCAGTAGTCGCTCGCGCTCACGCAGCGACTCGCGCACCAGGCCGATCTCGGCGTGCTCGAGGTAGCGCAGCCCGCCGTGAATCAGCCGGGTCGAATAGGACGTCGTCCCGCCGCCGATATCGCCTTTATCGAGCAGGAGCACGTTGAGCCCGCGCGTCGCGGCGTCACGAGCGATCCCCGCCCCATTAATCCCGGCGCCGATGACGATGACGTCGAACTTCATTTGCTCGATGTCACGAAGAGTCTGGCTCCGTTGTGTCTGATATGTCATAACGGTCCACCTGGGTGGTTAGTCAAATGGCCCTCACCCCAGTCCCTCTCCCAATTCTTGGCGAGGGGAGACGTTTCGGGGACAACGCGCGGCCTCGAGTATGTTCTCCCCTCTCCTGATCGTCGGGAGAGGGGCCGGGGGTGAGGGCCGAAACCGCGTTGGTATGCCTCATCTCGTTTCACCGCCCGGCACTGCCCAGTAGCGGGAACGATCGACCGCCCGCTTCCAATCCTGGTAGAGGGCCTCGCGGCTGTCCGGCATCATCGTCGGCTCGTAGCGGCGATCGAGTTTCCAGTTGCGGGCGATCTCCTCTTTGCTGCTCCAGAAGCCGACGGCCAGTCCCGCCAAATAGGCCGCACCGAGGGCGGTCGTCTCGGGAACCAGCGGCCGCTCAACTGGCTTGCCGATGATGTCGGCCTGAAACTGCATCAGGAATTCGTTCCCAACCATGCCACCATCGACGCGCAACTCCTTCAAGTCGATGCCGGTCTCCTGCTGCATCACCTCGAGCACATCCCGCGTCTGGTAGGCAACCGACTCCAGTGTCGCTCGCACGATCTCGGCCCGGCCTGTGCCGCGCGTCATTCCGACGATCGTGCCGCGTGCGTACGGATCCCAGTAGGGTGCGCCCAACCCGGCAAAGGCCGGCACGAGGTAGACGCCGCCAGTCGATTCGACCGACGCCGCCAGCACATCACTCTCGGCCGCGTTGTCGATGATGCCTAACCCATCCCGTAGCCACTGCACGGCCGCGCCAGTGACGAAGATGGCGCCCTCCAGTGCGTAGGTGACGGCGCCATCCACGCTCCAGGCGATGGTCGTCAGTAGCCCGGTATTCGACGTGACCGGCGTGTCGCCGATGTTCATCAGCATGAAACTGCCGGTGCCGTACGTCTGCTTCGCCATGCCGGGTGAATAGCAGGTCTGGCCGAACGTCGCCGCCTGCTGATCTCCCGCCACCCCGGCGATCGGTATGTCGAGCCCGAGAACGCTCGCGTCGACATGCCCGTACTCGGCGCTCGACTGGCGCACCTCCGGCAGCATCTGGCGCGGGATATCCAGTTCGGCCAGGATCTCGTCGTCCCACTCGAGCGTGTTGATGTTAAACAGGAGCGTACGCGAGGCATTGGAGTAGTCGGTCATGTGGATGCGGCCGCCGGTCAGACGGTAGATCAGGTAGCTGTCGACCGTGCCAAAAAGGACCTCACCGCGTGAAGCCCGATCGCGCAAGCCCGGTACGGTATCGAGCAGCCACTTGAGCTTGGTGCCGGAGAAATAGGGATCGAGCACCAGGCCGGTTTTTTGGTGAATCGATTCTTCGGCATCGCGATTCCGCAGGTCGTCGCAGATGCCTGCTGTGCGCCGGTCCTGCCAGACGATGGCGTTGTGGACTGGCTTGCCAGTCTCCCGTTCCCAGACGAGCGTCGTCTCGCGTTGATTGGTCAGTCCGATGGCCACGATCTCGTGCTGCGCGGCGATCGCCCGCTGGAGCAACGCGCGCGCCGCGTCGATCTGAGAATCCCAGATCGTCTCTGGATCGTGCTCGACCCAACCCGGACGCGGGTAGATCTGGCGGAACTCGCGCGATTCCTGGGCGACGACCTGGCCGTCGTGTCCGAAGAGGACGGCGCGTGAACTGCTCGTTCCCTGGTCGAGCGCGAGGATTGCCGGTTCTCGTGTCATCTGTCTTCCCCCGTCCGCTGGGTCGACGAGCCGACGCGCGGCCTGATCGTGAACGTAGCCTGGTTTCTATAGTACCGCGTCGAAGATGGGCGTACCGGAACGAGGAGGTGCTCCGGCTCAGAGATGCCTCAGCCAGCTCGTAGAGGTGGCGTTCCGGCTTCGAGTGATGGTTCGGGTTCCTGGCGGGGCACGGCAAACCAGACCCAGGCGGCCGCGATGATGAGCAGCAGGCCGGTGGCGATGAAGGTGGCGCGGATGCTGACTGTCGCCGTCAGTGCCGAGCCTGCCAACGGGCCGATAAACGCACCGAGCGACGTCGCGCTGGCGGTGAAGCCGAAGACCGCGCCGCGTCGCTCGGGCGGGGTGAGGTTGGCCACGACCGCATTGGCGGTTGGCAGGACACCCCCGGCCGCGATACCGAAGAGTGCGCCGAAGATGATCAGCTGCGTGACTGACTGGGCGGCTGCCTGTGGTAAGTAGAAAAGCCCGGCAAGCAGCGCCGAGACAATCAGGATCATGCGCGGTCCCTTGCGGTCGGCTAGCCGCCCGAGCAGGACCGAGGAGATGGCGCTGGTCATTCCGACGACGCCGATTGTCAGTCCGGAGAGCGTTGCCGCCTGGCCATTCCCGAGCTTTTCGACGAAGAGTGGCAGGACCGGCTGCACCGCGCTGCTCGAGATGCGCAGGAAGACCATCACCACGGTCATGGCCAGCATCGCTCGTCCGAGGAGCAGAGCCGTCATCTTCTGCTGTGTGGCGGCCTCAGCCTCCGAGACCGGTTCCGGACGGTGGAAGTCCTCCTGGACGAGCGTCATGACGAGCAACGCAGAGATCAGCAGGAGTGATCCGGCGACAGCGAAGGTGGCTCGGTAGCCGATCTGGTCGGCCACGACACCTCCAAGGAGCGGGCCGATGGCCGAGCCGGAGAAGATGCCGGTTTGGATCAGGCCAAGACCAAACCCGAGCCGCTCCTTCGGCACCGTCACGGCCACCAGCGCGGTCGAGGCGGTCGTCGTGCCGGTGAGCGCTCCTTCGACCAGTCGTAGACCGAGCAGGTGCCACGGGCTCGTCGCCAGACCCATCAGTGAGATGGTGATCCAGCCGCCGACCATGGCGCGCATCACCATCGGCTTGCGTCCATAGCGATCGGAGACCATGCCCCAGATCGGAGCGGTGAAGGCCATCAGCCCCGCTCCGCTGGCGCTGATCACGCCGGCCCAGAGTGCCTGCTGGTCGAAGCGAGACGCACCAAGCTGCGCCACGTAATACGGGAGAAAGGGCGAGCGCATGCTGAAACCGATGATGGTCAGCGTCTGCGCGAGCCACAACGCGTAGAGGGTGCGTCGCCAGGAACCCATAGACTGTCCGGATTTCCCCGCTTATCCGATCCCGTCGCGCGAAAGTGCCCTAGTCTACGCGCGTGACGTGGGAGATGCAATTGGAGAAGGAGGAGAAGTCGGCAAAAGGTGTGACAAAACTCGGTGGAGTCGCAGGGACTCCGGCTCCACGTGCTCTTCAGAAGGCGCACGACCGCGGCAGCAATGCAGGGCAGCCGTCTCGGCCTGCCGGCGCGGACCCACGCCGCGGTCGCGCGAGGCTGTTCACCAATCTGATTCGTCAAACGTCAATTGGCCCGAAGCAAAGGTGAGTGGTATCCCTCGCTCGCAGATACTCCCGTCAGCCCTCAGTGTCGTCTATGAATACATCCGCATGAACGTTGAAATGCGCCGCGAGACGGCGAATGTGGCTCAGTGCGAACCCGCGCTTTCCACTCAATACTTCAGATGTGACTGATCGGTTGCCTCCAAAGAGTGGTACAACATCGCTCTGAGAGAGCCCGTTTTCCTCCATCAAATAGTGCAGGGCTTCCACGGCTGTTACCTGTGGTAAGGCAATATGTTCGCGCTCGTACTCTTCAACGAGCGAGCCCAGTACGGCCAGATACTCCTTTTCCCCGGGCGTCGGATCTGATTTATCCAGCAGACTGTGCATGACCGTGACGGCCTTATCGAGATCCGCATCATCCCGAATCGTGTGCAATGGGTAGGCCCGGACACGGTTCATGTAATCGTCGTCGATGACCAGGGTGGACAGAGTTGTCTCAGTCACGATTCAATCCCTAGCTCTGTTTCCACTTGTCTCTATCGTACTCGGCGTGTGTCAACACTTGACGAACGTAGATTCGTGCTCGCGTATAGTCGATTTGTGTGATGAGCCGGTAGTTGTTTCCCGCAATATTGAAAACAGTCCATTTCCCGACATGATCCGCTGAGTTGATCGTGGCGGTCACGTCGGTCGGTTGTATCCACGTAGAGCCAGATACGATTCTCTCCCATGTGCTGAGCGCCTTCATTGCGTCGGCATGTCTTCGTCCAAAGTCCGAAAGGGCCTTCCTCCCCACGACCTGCACCTGACGCTTCCAGTCCTCTCTTGATGGGAATCATGGGATCGCACCTAAATGTTCGCATTTTGCGAACTCCCTGTCAAGCGGGTCTCATCGACCACACCGACATTCATACGTGCCGCCACTTCCCCGTGCCGCCAGTCCCTTACGCCAGGTACCGTACGTAGATGTAGACGCTGGCAACGACATGCGTCACCAGGGTGAAGGGGAGCCCGACGCGCGTGAAGCCCCAGAAGCCGATGCGTGTGCCGCGAGATTCGGCCATCCCAACCGCCACCACATTGGCTGACGCGCCCACGAGTGAGCCATTGCCGCCGAGGCAGGCGCCCACCGCCAGTGACCACCAGAGCGGGGCGACCTCCGGGCGCAGGGCCAGCGCTGCTTCGTCGAGCCCCGCGAATTCGGGGAAGAGGATCCGCGCCATCGAGGACGTCAGCGGGATCATCGTCGCCACCGCCGGGATGTTGTCGACGATGGCTGAGATGATCGCCGCGAGCCAGAGCAGAAGCAGCGCGGTCAGGACCAGGTTGCCCGAAGTCAGTTCCACCGTTTCGCGGGCGATGGTGTCGAGCAGGCCGATCTCCTCGATGCCGCCAACAAGGATGAAGAGTCCCACGAAAAAGAAGATCGTCGGCCATTCGACCTGTGCCAGCACCTTATGTGGGTCGACCTTGCTGATCAGCAGAAGCGTGATCGCGCCGAACATCGCGATGGAACCTGCTTCCAGGTGGAGCAGCCCGTGGAGGACGAAGCCGGCGATGGTGAGGATCAGCACCGTGCCCGAGTGACGCAGCAATCGCTCGTCGGTGATGTGGCGATGCTGATGAGACTCGTCGAGAATTGCCGTTGTCTCGGGCGCCAGTGTCCCGAGTGCGCCACGGCGCCCGTAGACGAGCCAGAGCGCCGCGATCGTCACTGGAAGCAGGCCGAGTACGAGCGGACCGAGGTTCGTCAGGAAATCAACGAAATCGAGGCCGGTCGCGCTGCCGATCAGGATATTCGGCGGGTCGCCAATCAGCGTCGCCGTACCGCCGACGTTGCTGGCGATGATCTCGCCGATCAAGAAAGGGCGCACGTTCAACCCAAGATCGCTGCAGATCGCCATCGTGACCGGCACCATGAGTAGGATCGTGGTCACGTTGTCGAGAAACGCCGAACTGAACGCGGTTATCAGCACGAAAGCCACCAGCAAGCGCCAGGGATTCCCGTTGACCATTCTGGCGGCGCGCCAACCGGCGTAGCGGAAGACCCCAGTCTCGCGCAGCACACCGACGATGATCATCATGCCGATCAGCAAGGCAAGGGTGTTGAAATCGATCGCCTCGACGGCGCCTGCCTGGTCGAGCACGCCGAAGGCGATCATGAGTGCGGCGCCGGCCAGCGCGACCACCGTCCGGTCGAGCCGCTCGCTGATGATGACCATGTAGGTCGCCACAAAGACGATGATGGCAATAGTGACGTCTGACATCCGACCCCCGTTGTCATGAATTTCCAGAAGCTGGGCGGTTTTCAGGTACACAAAAAGGGGACTGCCAATGCGGCAGTCCCCCCCATAGCCGTGTTGATAAGGGAGACGCGGCGCTCCCGGACATTCATTCTGTTGACACAAGTATAAGAAATCGGCGTGGTCGTCTCAAGATGGTACGCAGCGCTCGTCAGCCTCGCAGTTCGCTTTGGCGCGCGATCCGGCTATTATGGCGGCATCTCGCCACCGCACGACGAAAGGAGCACCACGTGAACGCGCAACCGACTGGCGAACCGGAGTCTGGGCCGATCACTTCGAAGGAGCAATTGCAGGCGATCATCTGGCGCATGCGCGCCGACACCGAACGGCTGGTGGCCGAGGCGGGTCCGAGCCGCATGGAGCTGCCGGGAGTCGCCGGTCACTGGTCGCTGAAGGACGTAATCGCGCACTTGAATGGCTGGCGCTGGTGGTCGGTCGCGCGCATGGAGGCGGCCGTCAATGGGACCGAGCCGACGCCACCATGGAGTAGCGACCTCGACGAGTCGACGGAAGAAAACGTCGACCGGATCAACGACGAGTTTTACGAGAAGTCACGGGATCGCTCGGTCGGTGAGGTGCTGCGCGAATCGCGCGAAACGCTTGACCGGCTGGAAACCGCGCTGATGCAGCTATCGGACGAAGAGCTCTTCGAGGAAGGCCGCTACTCCTGGCTGGAGGGTTATCCCGCCGGGGCGGTCATCGTCGGCTCGGCCAACCATCTGTTCGAGGATCACGAGCGCGGCATGAACTTCTTCCTGGCGCGCAATCCCGGCGCATGACGACGGAAGCAGGTCCAGTCGCGCGGCTAACCTGGGAGCAGGCGTTCGCCTGGCGTATGCAACGTCATCATCTGGTCGAACGAGCGACGCCGGAGGACCTGCTCCGGGTGACGTCTGACATCTGCGGTCTGCACGCTCAGCTCATGTCCTCGGCTGAACTGAGCCTCTGGGCTCGTGTTGACGAGCAGGCGCGGGATGCGGTGGCATCGGCGCTCTGGCGGCAGCGGACGCTGGTCAAACTCTGGGCGATGCGCGGAACACTGCATTTGCTGCCCTCAGACGAGCTCGGGCTCTGGGTCGCCGCCTTCTCGACCTACACCGATCGCGGCATGACCAATCACCCGGAGATCGACGCGCTGATCGATGCGGTCGCGCGCGCGTTGGACGGTCGCGATCTGACCCGTGAAGAACTGGCGCAGGCGATCGAACAAGGGACCGGCGATGCGATATTGGCCGAATATGTTCGCTTTAGCTGGGGCTCTTATCTCAAACCAGGTGCGTTTCGCGGCCTGCTCCTCTTCGCGGAGGGTGAGGGCAAACTGGCCCGCTTCAGCACCCCGGCCCGCTGGCTCGGGCATGAACTGAAGCGGCCGGAACCCGGCGAGGCGCTGCGCGAGGTGACGTGCCGCTATCTTGCCGCCTACGCACCCGCTCGCGCTGAGGACCTCGCCCTCTGGTGGGGCGGCTACGGTCCGGCGCGTGGACGACGCATGCTGGCGTCGCTCGGCGACGAGGTCGCCGCGATCGAGATCGACGGCGATTCCTTCTCGGTGCTGGCGCGCGATGTCGATGACATCCAGTCTGCTCGAAGCCTAAATGTAGCCCGGCTCCTGCCGGCCTTCGATCCCTGGGTCGCGGCCGCCTCACGTGACGGCGAGGCCGTGATCGACCTGGCTCACCGTGCCCGGGTCTACCGTCCGCAGGGCTGGATCTCTCCGGTCGTGCTGGTCAACGGTCGCATCGTTGGCGTCTGGAAGCATGAACGCAAGGGTCGAAGGTTGCGCGTCGCGATCGAGCCATTTGGCCCACTCCCCGGATGGACCCGCGACCAGCTCGATGCCGAAGTCGAGCGTCTCCACGCATTCCTCGGTGGAGAGTTAGCGCTGGAGTGGGTCGCGTAAGCCTCGCACCGTACCGATACCGACGAATCCGAGACCGCCTCCCGCCCATTGGACGATGCAACCCGAAAACCCGCATTCTGACGCGGAAAATTGCCCCGCCCAATTCGCTGAAGATGTCTCGAATTCCTTTCACACACGCACTGGCGACGTGTCTTAAAGGCAGTGATCGAACGAATGTTCGCCAGAGGAGTTCTCACAATGGAGATGGCGTTGGGACGGCAGCGAGTGGTGGTCTTCGCGGTGCTCGACCGGGCGGAACGACCGGTCAAGACGGGTGAGGCCGAGCGAGCCTATGCGCGACAGAAGATGCGACGGCAATTGGAGCGGGAGCGCTTTGAGCACCAGACACTGGCCTGGAAGTCGATGGCCTGGTGGAACGGGATGTACTGATCCCAGCGCCCGGCACAATTCGATACTGACTGGAACAGGAGCGGCCACTGGTCGCTCCTCAGTCGTGTCAGTCTCCAGTCTGTCGATGAACGGCAGCCGAGAAGTTGTGCCCGAAATTTGGGATGTGCCCCTGCGTCTTCCCCGACCGGGCCAGGCGGCCAAGCGTTCCCGCCAGGCGACGGGCGTGATCAAAGGCTTCGCCGTTTACGTCCGGGGTTGACGCCAGCGTCGCGCGTATCTTCTCCAATTGCCCCTCGATGCGGTCATCCGAGTGCAACGAGCACTCATTCGCCAGTTCTTGAGCCACGCTTGCTAACTGACGGCACGCCTGCGCGAGTTGATGACCGCGCGGAACGCTATGCTCGCTTACCGCCTCGGCGATGCCCTGTGCGTGCATGGCCGCGGCCGTGTACCAGGCGAGTTGCTGACGAACGAAATCATGATTCTCACTGAAGATCAGCATTCGCGAGATCGGCCGCATGATCTGGGTCATCTGCTGGAGATTCGACTCGACCTGACGGGCGCCGGCCAGCTCATCTTGCTGCCCTCCTGACCCGGTGAGCCGTTCGGCCGCTCCGTTCAACAGTGTGGCGATCGAGCCGAGTAGCTCGCGTCGCGCGACATGGTTGGTGTCGGCGGAGTTCGTCGGCAGAACCGCGAGCGAGATAACCAGGCCGATCGCGGCACCAACGGCGGTCAGTTCCGTGCGCAGGACCATCAGCTCGAGCGAGTAAATGTGAATGGTGTCGAAGAGCTCGGCGACGACCAGCGTGATGAAGAAGACGCGAACGCCGTACGAGATCGGCTGGACGTAGAAGGCGAGCGCCATGCCGATGAGAATTGCCAGGACGGCGACGTGGGAGTGATCGGCGGTCGCCATGACGACGACGACGGCGCCACCAAGCCCGATCAGCGTGCCGACCGCTCGCCCTACGGCTCTGCCAGCGGCTTCGTCCGAGGTGCCCGCGTGCGTGAAGGCGACATAGGCGGCCAGGAGCGACCAGTAATAGCGGGTCGACGAGATCGCGTAGCCGGCCGCGAGCGCCAACCCCGCCGCGATGCCAACCTGGATCGCCTGTCGCGTCACCAGATCCAACCTGGCCAGGGGTTTGATCCAGTGGCGTGATTGCTCTTTCGCCGCCTTCTTGGCCATTGGGGTGCTGCGCGGCAATCGCCCCGCTGCCAGCTGCACCACTGGCTTGAACTGACGTCTCTCCCGCCCGTTCCCGGAGCCAGAGGCCGTCTCAAGCCGCGCGGGAAGCTGGTCAAGCTCACTGACTTGGCGGTGTAATCGCTGCGCGAGATCGACCACTCGCATCAGGTCATGCGCGCCGTTGACCTCCGGTCTCACTGTGGGGCTGCCTGACCACGGTCGCGCGAGTTGGTCGAGCGCCTGGCGCACAGGCGGGAGATCGTCGTCGGCCAGTTGCTCCCGGCGATCGTTCAACTCCAGAATCGCGTCGACCAGCGCATTGGCGGTCAATTCCGCATCGACGAGCTGTCCGCGAATGTCACGCGGGTCCAGTCCGGCTGGAACGGCGCCGTCGGTCCCGAGCCGGGCGTCGATCAACAGAGCAGCCTGGTTCAGACGGCGTAGCTCGAGGAAGAGCTTCGATTCAGGGCGCTCCTCATCACCGCGCAGCACACAGAGTCCTGCGTCGGCTACGTTCCGTACGCGCGCCTGGAAAGCCTTCAGCGTACGTTCGACATCGAGCCTCGGTCGTGCGCGCATCATTGTGAGCGCGATGACGATCACCCAACCACCCGCGACGACCGAGGAGAGAATCAGGAGCGGGATGAGGTTCGACGCAAGCTGAAGTAGCAGTGCGTAGAAGTAGGCCGACCAGGCCAGAAAGCCGTGCGCGAAGTACCGCGAGCCGAAGTGCTGGATCCAGACGGCGAGAAAGGTGATCGCAACGAACCCGATCAATCCGAAGAGTGGGTATCCCGCCAGCATGCCGCCCGCGATCAGCCCGGTCGCGGTCGCCAGCGGCATCATGCCGATCGTCATGATCTTGGTCGTGGTCTTCGGGTTGGTCAGTGTCGTGGTGCTGACCATCGCCAGGCTGGCGCCGAGCACCATTGGCGCGACCTGGTTGATGCCGATGGTGTGGGAATAGACCAGTTCCAGGCCCAGTACCGAGCCGACCAGTAGGAAGACGCGGATCGCGTTCCGCAATCGCGTCAATCCGGGATCGGTCGATTCGAGCCAGTCGATGGCCGCATGGTAGAGATGTGCCGTATTGGTCAACGTGGTGTTCAAAGCGATCTACTTGAATCTGGGGCTCGGCTGCTCCGGGCCGGCGAACAAATCGTCAGGCTGATGAAGATTGACGGAATAGATCGGTACCGGCCAAGCTCACCTGGGTTGAAAAGACGAAATCCGACCCCCAAGCGGGTGCCCCGGGATTGGGCTCTACATGTTAGGAATTGCGAGTTCCGCGCTCGTATTGACGTATCGAGCAGGTAGAGCTTAGTCCCTTCAGTGGACTTCGTATTTGTAGCCCCGGAATTTATTCCCGGGCGATCGTAGCCGATTACCGAAGTAAATCGTCAAACCCCATTATTCCCGGGCGATCGTAGCTGCGGTACCAAACGATTTCGTCAATCCGCATGATCCTGCTCCCAGCGTGAACGCCGTGGAACGACGAGCAGGTTTCATTCACCGTTGGAGCAGCCTCTGTGCCAGTCCTCGCTGACACCGGTTCAGCTTGGCTGATTGATCTCGCTAGCGACCTCTTGCCGGCGTGACTGCTCCGCGCCGTTGCGGAACTCCTCAATGTACCCGGCGAAGTTCCAGCTGCTCAGGAAATCTTCGGCGGCAGCGCGACCGGCGTCGTAGAGCTGCATCGCACGCTCACGTGAGAGGTCGAACTCAGTCGTACGTACACCCAGCGTGGAGATCGTAATAGTGCGTACGAACGAGTCCTTTTCAAGGTATAGCCGATCGTAAAACTCGGTCATCGTGCCGACCAGGCTCCTGGCGTAGTCGACGATGCCGTGAATGCCCCCGGTCTCTCGAGCTTCGGGCGGCAGTCGCTGGGCGAGTGACGTCTTGGGATCGGGCTCCACCAATTTGAGCCCGAACGTGGGCCAGGCGGGCACGCCCTCCGAATCGAACAGCCACACCGGAAAATTCGAGAGCATGCCACCGTCCACGATGACGTGCTCGCGTCCGGTGCCTGGGTTTTTCACCTGGACTGGCACGAAGAAGACCGGGATGCTCATGCTCATGCGTACCGCTTCGGCGACGATCAGGTTGTCGGGGTTGATCCCCAGCTTGTTCGCGTCGCGCGGTAACACCAGCAGTTCGCGGCCGGTGATGTCGGAGGCGATCACCTGCGCCTTGTAGCGATAGCGCGGGTCGCCGTTCGCGTCCGGATGGCGCAGGTCCGCGAAGGTGCGCACGCCTTTGTCCGCCAGGAGTTGGCGCATCAGTTGGTAGAAGTACTCCCCTGTGTAGAGTCCTTTGGTCATCAGCACGCTCGCGACCCCGCCGACGAGTGGTATGCGATTTTGCCAGGTTGGATCCTTGAAGTCGTTGAAGTTCAGATTGAGCATCAATTCCTTGAGTTCGGCGGCCTGGTAGCCCGCCGCGACGAGCGTCGCGACAATCGCTCCGGCCGATGTCCCGGCGACATTCCACGGCTGGTAACCTCGTTCCTCCAGGACAGAGACGGCGCCAACCAGGCCGATACCTTTGACGCCGCCACCTTCGAAGACCAGGTCGACACGCTTATCTGCGGCGCCTGTTGGCGTGCCTTCCATCGTCATCTCCTCCTTTGGGATTCGAAATAGGAATGCCGGTGCCGGTCGAGCAGAGTTTGTACGACGTGAAGGTGGGATTTGTTCCCAGTATAGGCCCGGTCAAGGTGCCGGTCGTGGGACGAACGCACTGGTATTTTCGTCCCGGTCGCGTTCGGCGGCCTCGTCTCCCACACGTCCAAGGAGGACGTTCCACGGATTCTGTCCCGAGCCCGGATGCCACTCGAAGCGCGCCCGTTCGAAGTACTGCACCACGACACCCGAAGCATTGGTGAACTCCTCGCTTAGCGGATAGCCGAACGTCATCAGCGCCGCCTCGCCGTGGCTCTCCCAGAAGGCGCGAAACCCATGGCAGACGTTATGTCCAGTCTGTGGAAAGAAACGGCAGGGTGAGCTGGACTCCGTTGTGGTCATGGCGATCGCCAGCAGCCAGGCGAAATCGAAGTGCGGGCCCGGATCGTCATGGTGGCTCGCGCCTCCCCGCAGTGCCGGGTGGTCTGGATCGGGCACGTCCATGTGGCCAATCACGTGCGCCCGGTCCAGCGGAATGCCGTGGCGCGCCGCGATGCGACTGACCAGGTGTCCAGTTGCGCTATAGAGTCCATCAGAGAAGCCACCCTGCTCGGCATATCCCTCTTGCTCGATGTTGATCGCGCGACGGTTGAACAACAGGTTCCCGGCGGCCCAGGCCGTGTCCACCTCTCGCACCATCTGAGCGACCTGGCTTCCGTCGGACGAGATCAGATAGTGACTGCTGCTGGACCGGTTGCTCGACCCTCCAGCTTTGCCCCGCAGCCAGCTCAGTGCGCTGTCGTAGCTCCCTTCGGTCGTGTGGAGGATGATCAGGTCGATCGCTTCGCCGTCGCGGCCTGCGTCGAAGTTGCTGGAGGGCAACCAGCTTGCCCCGGCGTCGTCCATGTGCATCGCTCTCTCCTCACATCTGAGTCGTTCTCGCGCCCGCCAGACAGCCCGGCGCGCACTATACGAACGCGGCAGAGACGAAGAAGTGTGCTAGGGGGACGGCTGGTATACTACCGGAGCGAAATCCGACCGATCCGCCACGACGCCCAGGCGATTCCATCACGACATCTGGTTATGGCGCCTGCGGAAGGCCGGGAGAATCTAGTGCATTCCAGTTCACCGTTTGTCCCTCTGCTCCTGATTACCCTCATCGCCGCTGTCGTTCCGGTTGTCCTCAGCCGGTTCGAACGCGCGCGTCTGCCGATTGTGGTCGGCGAGATCCTTGCCGGTATCGTCATCGGCAAGAGCGGTCTGAACCTGATCCACGCGACCGAACCGACCGAGTTCCTCGCCGAGTTCGGTTTCGTCTTCCTGATGTTTCTCTCGGGACTCGAGGTCGACTTTCGCACCCTCTTCGCCGGGCGGGAGGAGGGCGCGCGCCGACCGCGCTGGCAGCGGCCGGTGCCGCTGGCCTCGCTCGGTTTCGGCGTCACGGTTCTGGTCGCGATTGGGATCGGCTATGGCATGGCGGCGGGCGGACTGACCCGCAGCCCGATCTTGATGGGGCTGATCCTCAGCACGACCTCGCTCGGGATTGTGGTTCCGGTTCTCAAGGAGCGCAATCTCACGCTCAGTGCGTACGGTCAGACGGTGCTCGTCTCGGCCGTCATCAGCGACTTCGCGACCCTCCTGCTGCTCAGTGTGGTGATCGCGGTGATCAGCCGTGGAATCGGGCCCGACCTGTTCCTCTTCATCTTGCTGATCGTGGCGTTTGCCGCCTCCGCCAAGATCGGTCAGTGGGCGCGCCGGCTGCCATTCCTCACGCGGGTGATGGACGAACTCTCGCATGCCACGGCGCAGATCCAGGTGCGCGGCGCCTTCGCGCTGATGGTCGCCTGGGTCGTGCTGGCGGATCGGCTTGGCGTGGAGGTCATTCTCGGAGCATTCCTGGCGGGCGCGGTCGTCAGTCTCTCGAGCCGCGGCCACGACTCGCCGCTGCGCGGAAAGCTCGACGCCATCGGCTACGGCTTCTTTATCCCGATCTTCTTTGTCATGGTCGGTGCGGATTTCGACGTCAGTGCGCTGCTGGAGTCGCCGCGCGGGCTGCTTCTCGTGCCGCTCATGATCGTGGCGGCCTATGGGGTGAAGTTGCTGGCCAACGTGCCGCTGCGGAGCCTCTTCTCCTGGCGCGAGACGGCGGCCGCGAGCTTCCTCCTGTCGTCCCGGCTGTCGCTAATCATCGCCGCGGCGGCCATCGCGCTCGATCTGGAGATCATCTCGCCCGCGGTCAATGCCGCGATCATCCTGGTCGCAATCGTCACCAGCACGCTCTCGCCGCTTCTCTTCTCGATGGTGCTGCCGCCCGCGGCGGAGACCAAACGGGAGGGTGTCATCGTGCTGGGCACCGAGCAGCTGGCGATGCTCCTGGGCGAGCGTGTGCGTGCCAACGGCGAGTCTGTCACCTTCCTCGGGCATCACCCCGATCAGTTGTCGCGTCTGAAGACGGACGGATTCCGGGCGGTGATCGGCAAGCCGTCCGATGTGCAGGTACTGGAGGAGGCCGGGGCGGCCACGGCTCGCGCCCTGGTCGCCGTCTCCAACGCCAGCGACGTGGTGCTGGACGTCTGCCGTCTGGCCAAGGAGCAATTCGGGGTGCCAGATCTGATCGCTCGCGCTGATGATCCGGAACAGGTCCGTGCTCTGCATGCGCTCGGCGTGCGAGTGGTGCAGCCGGTGATGGCGACGGCGCTGGGGCTGGAGGGTGCCCTCTACTTCCCGTCGGCCTTTAGCATGATGAGCGAGCGGGGCGACGATGTCGAACTGCTCGACATTCCGTTGATCAACCCGTCGCTGGATGGCCGGCCACTGCGCGACGTGCGCTTGCCCGGCAACGCCCTGGTGATCGGCCTGCGCCGAGCCGGTGAGGTCATCGTGCCGCATGGCGATACCCGCCTCGAGCTGGGCGACACCCTGACCCTGGTCGGGAGTCCGGCCGCGCTACGCGATGCCCGGCCCTGGCTCATGTACGGAGTTCGCCCGCGCGTCGAATCCCCCACCCGCGACGCGTATCCACAGAAGGCAGTGGGTAAGGGGTGATTGGCTGACGTCACCGCATCTCACCACCCGATGGTCTGTCCCACGCCAGGGTGCGGTAGTGGCGTTCGGTGCGATAGCCGAGCGAGCGGGCGATGGCCGCCGAGCCAACATTCTCGAGCGAGGTGTTCCACCATGTCTGGTAGCCGAGCTGCTCGCACTCGAGAACGGTGCGGGCGGAGACGATCCTGCCGAGCCCACGACGTTGATAGGCTGGTTCAGTAATCACGGCCATCTCCAGCACTCCGTCGACTTCAGGCCCGGCATATGCCTCGCTCACCACCCGGTCGTCATCCAGCAGGCAGTAGCCGATTCCGCGTTCGACGGCCTTTTCGCCGTCAACGAACATCCAGGGTGTCCAGATGCAGTGCGGTTCGATCTCGTGGTCGATGCGCGCCAGCATCAGCCCGTCTGGTGGATCGATGAGTGCTTCGAGGTTGACGCCGGATCGATCCTCGAACTCGACGTCGACGCCCTTGCGAGAAGCGTTGCCGGGTAGTAGCGCGTCCCAGCGGTTATCTTCTCTCCACGCAATCGTGACCGTCCGCTCGCGCCGCAGGCGCTCGAGGATACTTGCGACGGTGTCACGGTTCAGCAAACCAGCCAGGAAGAGCGAGCCGTCGCTGGAGAGTTCATGCACCGCCACCCAGGTTGGGGATTCCGGATAGTCGGTGAGGATCGTCCCACCGGATTTTCCATCGAGCACCGCGAAGCAACGCCGGAAGGTATGGCCCGAGGACCGGAAGAGGTGTCGGAATGAGAACGGCACCTCATCTGGAGAGATCTCGATCACAGACGTCTCCTCTGCAACGACGGCGACCCGCCGAGATGGGGAAAATCGGTTCGACATCGCTTGCGTGGACGTCGGATAGGGCATCTGGCATATTGTAGCGTCATTCTTTCCAAACCAATTCACCACCCCCATCCGTAGTTAAGACACCTTCGAAGGACGACGCGCGTGGTGGGACCGGTCCCACTACGAGAACAACACGCGTGTGCTCCGCACAGATGATCTGTCCGTGTGGCTGTCGCAGTGTCGTGCACAGCACGACGATGATTCCGAGAAGGAAGCAGAGGTTTGGGGTAATGATGGGAACATTCAGCAACGGTCGTCGTCTCCCAGTCGTCGCCGTCGTCATGATCCTCGCGTTTGGGTTATCCGCCTGTGGCTCGTCTGGCAGCACCAGTACGTCCGCCCCGACGACCTCGGGCGCGGGATCCGCCACAACGCCAACTGCCGCCAGCACGACCGCGCCGACGGCGACAACCGCCAGCGTTGCCACCGCCACCGAAGCGGCGACCCCAATGGCATCGCCAGCGGCCGAAGAAGGCACGCCGGTCTCCGGCAGCACGACGATTCTGGTGCGTGATGATCCGAAGTACGGCAAGATCTTGACCGACTCCAAGGGATTCACGCTCTACTTCTTCAACAAAGACGCCGACGGCAAGAGCGTCTGTAACGACCAGTGTGCCGTGAACTGGCCGCCACTCATGGCGAACGGCACGCCGACGGCTCCGGATAGCGTCACTGGAACGCTTAGTCTCGTCACGCGGGACGACGGCAGCCAGATGGTCGCCTACAACGGCAAGCCGCTCTACACCTACATCAAGGACACCGATCCCGAAGACACCTACGGCCAGGGTGTCGGCGGCGTCTGGTTCATCGCGCAGCCGTAAACGTCATCCTCAACGCGAGGCAGACGTCAGAAGCGGAAGGTGGCGATGCTGATCAATCGTCCACCTTCCGCTTCCCCAATCGTCGAGGAGACGCCTGTTCGTCAAGCGTCCTGGCCTACCGCACGCTCGTCGACCAACAGCCATAAGAGCAACCCGGCCGCCGAGATTAAGATCCCGAAGACCACGGACAGAACCGGCATCCCGCCATGTACGAGGACCAGGCCGCCGATCAAACCACCGAAGACGTAGCCGAGCTGCGCCACCGATGCACGCAGGGCCATCATCGCTCCCCGGTATTGCGACGACTGCTGGAGCCCGAGCGTGTTCGAGGTGGCCCCGCGTGTTCCCTGGGATAGTCCGAAGAGCACGAGCAGCGCAACCGTGAGCGCCATCGGCCACGAGAAGACCATCGAGCCAATGAGGAAACATGCGGAGAGGACGGCCGTCGCCAGAATGACCCGGCGCTGCCCGACCCGATCGGCGATTCGGTGGGCGCCTAAACTGCCGCCCACGAAGCCGAGGGCCGAGAGTGACAGGAGAGGGCTCGCGGTTCCGGCGCTGAGGTCGAAGCGATCGATATAGAAGACGCCGAGAAAGGTCAAGGTTCCCGCCCAGCCGGTGTAGGCACAGAGTTCGGTGAGGACCCAGGCGGTCGCCGAGCGGTCCGACAAGATTTCGCGCAGCGCCTGTCGCGGATCCGGTCGTTCGCCGGTCGCGCTCGACGGCTCCGGTTTTGGAAGCCGCAGCACGAAGAGCAGCCCGACAATGCTGAAGAGAAACGGTACCCCGAAAAAGCTCCAGCGCCAGCTAAAGCTATCGGCGAGCAGGCCAATCAGCGGCAGCCCGATGATCCAGGCCAGGGGTTGGCCGATATTGACGATACCCATAGCCCAGGAGCGTCTCCCGGGTGCGAAATAGTCCCCTACCGCGGCCATGCCCATCGAGAGGAGACAGGCCACACCAATTCCGGTCATGAACTGCACCAGCATGAGAACCCAGAACGTTGGCGCGAGCGCGCTGGCAAATCCAGTCACGCCGATAATGCCGAGTCCCGCCAGCAGGATCGGCTTTCGCCCGGTTCGTTCCGACAGCACGCCGATGTAGGGCGCCAGTATGGCCGACGAGAGCGCCGCCACGGTTCGAAGCTGACCAGCGAGCGATTCTGACACGCCGAACGAGGCGCCGATATCGACAACCAGTGGGCTGATGATGACCACGCCGGTCTGGTTGACGATCATCGTGACAATCAACGCGGTCAGAATGAATGAGTCACCCGTCGCGGCCTGGTCCGCCGAGCGGGCGGATGTACTCACGTCTGCTTCCTCCCCATGGATTCGCGTTGCTCGGTGTGATCGTCGCCAGTATGACACAGGCATATCGGATACGTGGAACGGGTGCGTGGCTCGGGTCTCTACACGGTCGCGGGTTAGGCGGTTAGTTGAGCATTCCGATCATCTGCGGTCGGCCGGCTGGTCTTCATTCGGTCGCTGGAGCACGGCGAGAATGTGCGTACCTCCGTCAAGCGCCCCCGGCTCACGTCAGAAGTCGAGCTCCCAGGCAAGAAAAGCTTCCCAGAGGACCGGATCATCGATGAGGGTGGCGATCACGTCCTCGTGCTGGGGCGAGAGGAAGTTGGCGGCCGAGGCGGCAACCACCGTGCAGGAATGATCCGCCAGCAGCGCAGACAGGTCACTCCAACGATACATGTGACAAGCATGCTGGTGACCCGGGATATCGACGAGATCTCCACTGGAGTTGACCCGGTTCGCCACGTCGATGCCGAACTGATCGACGATCTCCAGCACACCGGGCAGAAAGCGTCGCGCGGCACCGAGTAGAGACATCACACTCAGCAGTACGTGCCTGCCGCTCTTCGTCACCCGCAGCATCTCGCCGATAGCTTCATCAGCGCGATCGAATACGTAGCTGATCGGCCCGCCATAGCAGATCACGGCGTCGAAGTGCTCGTCCGGGAAGCGTGAGACATCGACGACGTCGAGCACAAGCCGCTCCGTCACTGCATCCTCAGCCCCGGCTTCGGCAACTTTGGCCCGATTGAGGGCAAGCTGCCGTGAGGAGATGTCACCGACGGTGACGCGTGCTCCAAGTCGCGCCAGCTCAATGGTGAAACGGCCGGGACCAGCGCCGATCTCCAGCACGCGATCGCCAGGGTCGAACGTATTGGCGGAGATACCATTGATGGATGTGAAAGCTCACGCGATCCGCCGGGGTCGACTCGAGGCGCGTCCATTCTCGCTCTCCGTACTCATCGTAGAACTGTGCGATAGAGGCCGAGTCGTACATTGGCGTCCTCATCCGGCTCGGGCGATAGCAACTATGATGATGCGCGTCTTTCGAGGTCAGGTCTGTTGGATGATGGTCTCTCCGGTGATAGGGCTTCGCTCCATCCACACATAGAGTCCAGCGAAGCTGAGCATCCAGGTCGAAACCGCCACCACGAACACCCAGGTTCCGATTTGTCCGGTATGAAAGTCGGACCAGTCGCGCACGGTCGCGATCGCGACCAGCACCGCCCAGAGAAAAGTCGCCTGGAACGAGATGCGCCAGGCGCTCCAACGGGAGTCTCCAGCCAGCAGAACCGATGCGGTCCCGGCCAGCGCGAACCAGCCGGAAAGAACGCGAGCCGACAACGGATAGAGGAGCCATGGCCACACGTCGGTGGCGAATCCTGGCGCGACGAGCAGGACGGCCGCGACAATGAGCGCGCCAATTCCGACGATCCCGAGGCCGAGCCGGATCACCGAGGGTACCTGTTGGTCGTCCGGATCTGCGGTTCCTGGGTCCTGTTTGCGGTTGCGGAGCCAGAGCACGAAAACCAGCGGCGGCGTGACCGCGTAGAGAAAGACCCAGAGCCGAAAGGCGAGCTGATCGTGATTAAACTGGCTCCAATGGAGGATCGTCGCGATGGCCATGATGAGCGCGAAGACGGACACGGCCGGCAGGCTGCGCCCCAGTTGATGCCACTGCCGTGAAAAGATCATGCGCGTGAAGTAGTAGGCTCCCGCGATGTAGCCTGCTCCCACGATCATCGGAGTGATCGGCGGGCGAAACGCCCACGCGAAATATCGCACCGTGTCGCCTGGACGAAGATAGAGGCCCAGAAACGCGAATGCCAGGATTGGCACGAGAATGACGGCCACGATGCGCGTCTCGAGAAGAACGGCGTCCTGCGGTTCGGACGACTGCCTGCTGGCCCTCACCGGTATGTCCATAACTCGACCCCTCCCGTTCATGGTGAAACCCGCGAATACGCTGGAAAATCACAGCGCTCGATGTAGGATCCACGAAGGCGCGAACCGATTATCGACAGAAGCTCGATTCACGCGAGATATCGGATAGTGATTGGAAAAAGAGTTAGTTTCGCGCCTTGATGCTGCGCATTGTATCACTGGAATGGTGATTACACTACGGAATTCCGTTCACTACCCCAGCGCGAACGTCGTGCCGTAGATGGCGAAGAGGATGCCCGGGATCACCACTCCGTAGATGATACGGAAGGCGGCCCGCTGTCCGACGGTCAGTTGCGGCGAGGTGACGACGGCGGCGTGCTCACCAGTGATGTTGAAGATCAGCACGTTGGCAGTGTCAGTCGCGAAATGCAGGATGATCGGCACCCAGAGCGAGCCGCTCAGCAAATAGGAAAAGATCAGAATCAGGCCACCCACCACCCAGCTCACGATCTGATAGAGGCTGGCGCGGTTCGTCAGGAAATGGATCAGCGTGAAGATGGTGGTTGAGATCAGCACGATCGCGAGCGTGCTGTACGAAAGCAGGTTGAGTGTGACGTAGCCTCGATTCAGCACCTCTTCCTGCAGCGCGACAGCGGCGATCAGTCCCATACCCAGGAGCAGCCCGCCGTCGTGGCTGGAGGTGATCGGCGAGACTAATGCAACTGACTCGAGGTGGCCGGAGACGCGTAGCAGGCCGACGAACCCCAGCGCTAGCATGAACGTGGCACCCAGGCCAGCGAATGCGGCGAGCGCGTCCACGCTGCTGAATCCCAGTCCGAGCGCACTGATCGATTTGCCGTCCATCAAGACGAGTAGGGCGAGCACGATCGCCATGATCAGCAGATTCGCGCCCAGTCCCAAAAGGAGAACCCGGGGAGAGTTGCGCGTGGACATCTCGCGCAGGTCGCCGGCGATTTTCGCGATGACGACTGATGAGCCCAGTGCGACGAAGATATAGACAGCGTAGGCGATGATGATGTGCAACCAGGACCAGAGCATGAGGAACTCGATTCTGTTCGTTCAGCGGATCGTTCGGGGTTCTTTGATTGAGGTCCGGACGGCCCTCACAATCGGCTAAGGCCGTCCGGCAGACTGTGGCTGATCAGTGCCGTGTAGAGGCCATTGCTTCCGGCTCGTCCTGCCGCCACATGCTGGCGGCGATGAGGGCGCAGCCGAGGGCGACGAGGAGTCCGTGGGCTACCCGTAGCGGTTGCGTGCCGAAGAACTGCGGGATGTAGAGGGCGAACGCGACGCCGAACGGGATACCGATCCACTTCATGCGCTCGCGCGACGTCCAGATCACCCGGGCGATCATGATCGCGCCAACCGCCAGCACCAGGAGTCCAACCAGGAACATCATCAGCCCGGCACCACCGCGAACTACGGTCGACATCTCGATCAGTGAGCCGTCGCCCCGCTTGAGCGCTTCCTGGCCGATGGCGTGCAGGCCGTAGGCCTCGCCGCCGTAGAAGGGGAGCGTCAGGCCAATACCGGCCAGTGTCACGACGAAGGCGCGGAAGGCGCTGCCTTCGACTTCACTTCGTTGCAGCGAGCTATGCCAGCCGACCAGCCCCAGCGCCAGCAGGGTGAATCCGACCATCGCCAGCATGTGCGCCACGATCCAATGGCTCGATCCGAACGCCGCCGCACCGTCGAGACCCTTTTCGCTCGAGAAGGGACGAATCGCCGGGTAGAGGACGAACAGGATGCCCGAGATCGCGAGCGAGATCGCTCCGAGACGCGAACGGGTGCTGCTCGTCGATCGGACTTCGGCCCTGTCGGTCGTCAGGGAACGTGTGGTTCGTGAAGTTGCCTGTGCGGTCATTGGATTTCCCTCTCTCTGCTGTCTCTGCAGCTGAATTACTTCACTCGCTGGCCGCTGGTGCTGTCTGGACGATGTACGTGGAGCGATGCCACGTAGTGCGCGATGAGCCAGTCGTAGCTCTCGTCGATTCCGATCGGCATACCGAAGTGGCCAGCCTGCTCCAGCATGATGAATCCGTGAATCGTGGCGAAGAGCGCGCGCACCGCATGAACGGCTTCAATCCCTTCAAACCCGTAGTAGCGCACGATGTCGAAAAAGATGCTGACGAACTGCGACGCGGCCTCTTCCAGCTCCGGGTTGTTCTCTTCCTGCACCGCTGGCTGGGTGGTCCGGTAGACGCCGGGGTGCTCGTGGGCGTATTCACGGGTTGCATTCGCGGCGGCGATCACCGCGTCATCCCCTGCCCGGCCAACGCAGGCCCGGGCGACCTTGGCACCCATCTCTCGCAACCCCCGGATCTGAAGCTGTCGCCGCAGGTCGGGCAATCCGGCGATGTGGTTGAAGAGTGAGGACGGCCGGACGCCGAGATTCTTCGCGAGCTGCTGCAGGGTCAGGTTCTCCAACCCCTCGGCGTCGGCCAGCGTCGCCGCTGCATCAACCACACGCGCGGTCGTCAGCCCCCTACGCGGCATGCGCCACGCTCGTGTCGTTCAGGAAGCGGACGATCGCTGGTCCGACCTCCGCAGGCATCTCGGCGTGCGGGTAGTGCCCGGCACCCTGGATCGTGAGTGATGTTCCACCGACCTCGCCCGCGATCCACTTGCCTTCGTCGGCCGGATTGTTGAAGTCGGGGTCCTTGCTTCCCATGACCACCAGCGACGGGGCCGTCACATTGCTCAGGACATCCGACACGTCGCCGGAGCTTTCGACCATGGCGCGCAGCGCCTGGAGTCGTCCCGGCTCGTGCAGATTGGCCTTGAGCTCGGCCCGGTAGGTGTCGAAATCGTCCGGCTTGCGAGTTGGATAGAAGTTCGGGAAGTACATCGTCCAGAGGGCGGCGCCCCAGGGACGGGCCAGCAGGATCTTCATCATGCGGCGCATCATGGCGTCGTTGCCGTGGCTGCGGACAAAGGGCGAGATCAACACCACGCGCCCGATGACGTCTGGCGCTTCGGCCGCCGCCCAGACCGCCGAGCCACCCGCCTTCGAGGTGCCGACCACCGTGACCGGCCCGGCGTTCAGGTGCCGCGCCAGGGCGATGATGTCGCGTCCGATCGCCTCCGTGGAATAGTCATCGAACCCGGTGCTCGACTCACCATGGCCCCGCAGGTCCATCGTCACCGCGGTGTAGCCCGCCTCGACCAGCTGTGGGCGGAGAAAGCGGTATTCGGCACGCACGTCGCCGATCGACGGGACACAGAGGACGGCGGGGCCGGAACCGGCGACGTCGTAGGCGATCTGCCCGCCTGGAACCGTGAGATACTGCGTCGTTCGCGCCCGGTTGGTGCGCGTAGCGGTGTTCGAAAGAACTGCGGTCGTCATGTCGAGCCTCCAAATACGAATCACGATGGCCATAAAACGAATGACATTCGTATATTAGCCATTATGATTCGCTTTGTCAACCCCTGGTTGTGGTTGACGGACAGAAACGCCCTTCGAAACCGCATGTGCGCGCTAACCCGCCTCGTCAGTCCTCCAGCGCTCACCCGGTTTTCCACGGCACTCCGCGGAAAACGCCTCCCCGGTGTCAACTAACGCTGAACTAACGCTCGCTTGTTATGGTGACTTCACGATCCAGTAGCGCCAGTGCTGGCTATCCGCGACTTCCCGTAGTCATGCGCGAGCAGTTCCAGATTGTTCAGACGGGAATCGGCAAGATCCGTGGATAGACCAGGGATAGAGGAACAGGAGAGGTCCGATGTGACGAATCATGTGTCCGTGTGGATGATGGCGCGGCCGTCCTGGCTATACGGACAGAAGTGGGGAACTGTGGGGTACGTCGTCCGGCGATGTTGAGCGCGGCTGAGATGTCTCGTTCAACCGGCCCTGATCTCGTCGCCGGATTGAAGAGAAGGAGTTTCTGATGACGACAGCACCAATGGCCGGCAGCGGATCGATGTCGCAGGCGAAGGGATACGCTGCCAGCTGGTCGATCTGGGAGCGATGGTCCCCTGCCGGGGGAATCCTGTTCACCGTTCTGCTGATTGTCGGGTGGTTTATCGGCCCTGAGACGCCGGACACCTCAAAACCGCAAGAGTGGGCCAACTACTACGCCGACAGCGGGAACCGCATGCAACAGATCATCGGGGGCTATCTGATAGTCCTGGCGGCTTTTGCGTTCCTCTGGTTCGTCATGGGCATCGTACAGCGCCTGCGACACGCGGAGGGCGGCATGCTCGGCCTTCGAAGCATGGCGGCGGGAGCCACCGGACTCCTGACCGTGATTCTCCTGTTCGTCTTCGCGATCACGTTTGTGTCGGTTTCCGGCAGTGTCACCTTCGGTGGTGCAAATGCACCCAATCCCGAGTTCGGCATTCAATTCGAACAGCTTGCGTTTGGTTTACTGCTGATTCCGGGGATGCTCTGCGCTGCCCTCTTCATTGCCGTGACCTCAGCGGGAGCACTCGCCACCGGTCTCTACGCCCGCTGGTTCGCCTACGTTGGGTTCGTGTTCGCCGTTCTCTTGCTACTGAGTCCGATCTTCCTCCCGATTGTATTCTTCGTACTCTGGCCGTTGATCGCGGGCGCTCTTATGTTGGCGCGGTCGTCGTAGGGTTCGAACGCCGAACCGTCCGGCTGCTTGCCGACGTGACCCCTGAGGACGGGCCCGGGGGTCACGCTCGATTCTCCGGGTCGAGCTCGTCTCACCCCACCAGTTTGCGGCCGCGTGCTCGTCGCCGGGTGCGATGCACGGCCGCCTGCTCCGGGATGATGCTGATCGTGCCGTCCACCTCGAGGATGGCCGCCTTTACCTGCGCGAGTTGGTCGACCCCGTGCTCGCGCATGGCCATGTAGACGTCGTCCTCACCAATTCCCTCACGCCGTAGATGCGCTTCAATGAAGTGGCCGTCGTTGACCAGGAGCGATTCGCGGCCCCGGATCTCTCGCTCGAACCAGCCATAACGTAGCCGCAGTCGCCCGACCACCCAGTTGAGACCCAACAGGGCCGCCGCGGCGACGAGCCCACCGGTGAGCGAGGTGTCGGGTCCGACCATAGCGTTCTGCACAGCGTTAGCGATCAGGAGGATGACGACCAGGTCGAAGGGGCTCATCTGGCCCAGTTCGCGCTTGCCGGCCAGTCGCAGCCCGAACAGCAGCGCGACGTAGACCACCACCGTGCGAACGGTGATGTTGCCCAGAATCGACCCGTGCAGGTTGATCATCGCGCGGACCCTTCTCACGCGGCCGAGGTATTCCTCTCGGTCCCGGGCGTGGCCGGTATGCGTCGCACATTTTACCGCTTACCGCATTGGTATCCGTGCGCTGGTCGTAGAGACACGCTGCCGCGCGAACGTCACGGCACGGAATACCCGCGCTGGCTCCGCACGTCCCCTTCCATCCATGTGGCGACTGGACTACTATCTGCGGGGCCGTCGCTGTCTCGATTGTGGGACGGGCGCGACCCGGCACGCGTTGACGCGTATTATTAATGATGACTGGCATTTCCTGGTGGGTGAAATCGTGCCCGCTGGCCCGATATAGAGTGAGATCGTACAATGGAGAGCGCCTTTGGGCGCTGATTCGGAAACTGAGGAGGGGCTGATGCGTGACCACGACGAGCAGATGAGGGGTTCATCGTCGAACGATGCCAATTCGCAGCCGATCGCTAATGGCGGTCCGCACGACGCGCACGCATCGGCCGAGCACGACACCCAAGAAGAGATGAGCCTATCGCGCATCTTTGGCGGGCCGGGCATTTCGCTGGCGATTACGGTCTATGGCGTGCACGCCAAGGCGCTGGCTGACGGTCGCCTGTTCTGGGGTCTGCCACATGGTGGCGACGGATACAGCCTGCTGCCGTTCGAGGTCAACGAGGGGCCAGAGGGCGCCATCGTGACCTTTAACGTGCCGGCGCACGCGCTGCCGGGCCCCTACGCCGTTCAGCTCGAGGTCAACCCCGAGTTCAGTCGTCGCATGATGTTCTACGTCACCACTCAGGAGCCACCGGCGGATTCGCCGCTCCGGCAGCTACGCACCGAACCATCCAACGGCAACGCGCGCATGTACCTGATCTTTGATCGCTATCGCCAGACCCCGCCACGGGCCGCGGCGGAGATCGCCAAGCTGCTCAAGCGCTACGACACCTTCTTCGTGCCGCCGGCGAACGACCCCAACTTCAATGAGATTCTGGACGAGAAACTGACCCAGGATGAGAAACGGGAGAAGTTCGCGACCTGGCTGGTGAAGAGTCAGCTTCGGGCCGAGAACGCGGCATAGCGACAGATCAAGCACGCAAAACTGGCTGGCAGGTCCCTGTCGCGCATGTAGCCGGGTTGCCAGCCAGCATTATGGACCTCGACGAATCAATTCGGTGGTCGGTCACGCTTACCCGGCGATTATGGTGGTTGATGAACTACGTCGGTCCGTCACGCCCAGGCACGCGGGGCTAAAGCCACCGCGCTCCATAGGGCGAAGTCTGCTGATGGTGTTTGACGATGAACTTCGGTAGTCGGCCACGATCGCCCGGGAATAAATTCCGGGGCTACCAAGGCGAAGTCCACTCAAGGGACTGGGCTTGGGATGCTCTATTCGTCAATGTGTTCGCCGTTCCTTCCGGTGCCAGCATCTGGAACTCAATCCCGGGGTACCCGCTTGCGGGTCGGATTTCATCTTTCTCGCCTCGGGTTTTCAACCCAAGGTGGGCGCCAACATGTACCGAACTCATTCGTCACAGACCATAAGCGGACTGAGAGTCTGCGTGATGTGCGCTCGGTTGCACCGTTCGCGTCCGATCCAGTCCCCAAACCCATCCCCTTCAGTGGGCTTCGCTTTATGTAGCCCGGGATCTTTAGTCCCGGGCGAACGTGACCGACCACCGAACTCATTCGTCAAACCTCATTTACTCCCGGGCGAACGTGACCCATCACCGAACTCATTCGTCAATCTCATCGTTCCAGTTTCCCGGTCCTCGTATCCCCTCGTGTCGAAACCGGCACACTCTGTTCGACCATGTTGTAGCGGCGAGTTCACTTGTCCGCCAGGATGATGCTGTTCAAATGACGAATGGTCTGTTGGCTCGCACGTTGGCATGGAGAATTTCGAGATCGAGAAGGAGCAAAGAATCATGCCCGATCAGACATCGCTCACGACCTACTACGGTGGTTGGGGTACCTATCAGGGAATGCTGAGCGAGATGCTGGCACCCCTCTCGGGGGAGCAGCTGGCGTACTCGTCCGGCCCGGATGGCTGGACGATCGGTCAGCTGGCGCAGCACATCGTCGCCAATCGTGTCTGGTGGTTCCAGATGTGGATGGGCGAGGGCGATCCCGCGCTGGCGCCAATCGCCCACTGGGACCCGGCCGATCCGGTGGAGGTGCCCGCACAGGATTCGTCGTCGCTCGTCACTGGCCTGGCCTCGACCTGGCAGATGATCGAACGCGCGCTCAGCACCTGGACGGCGGACGACCTGCCCACGGTGTTCGGTCCGCCGGACGCCATGAGCGAGGAGGAGCGTGAGATGTTTGGCAACTTCAGCCGCAAGTGGATCATCTGGCACGTGCTGGAGCACGAGATTCACCACGGCGGCGAGATTTCCCTGATTCTCGGTAACCATGGGCTACCCGGTATCTACGGAGAGATGTAGGCGACTCGCCTCTAGTCAACAGCGTATAGACCGCGAAGTAAGGATGGTGACAGGGAAAGTATCGCCAACGTCACGGGCGGACGGTCTGTCGCCAGCACGATCACGGTCGCCGGTCGTGTCGTGTTACTGGTGACCTCGTTCCGGTAGCTCGTCCCGTAATCCGATACACTCTATCGAAAACCTGCTTGAAGAGCGGCTCATCCTGCGTCACAATGCGCGCTACGCGTGAAAGGGGCGTGCAGATGCGGGTTGCAATCATCGGCGGCGGTATCGGAGGGATGGCACTCGCCTTGTCACTCGAGGCGGCCGGCATGACCGATGTCGATATCTACGAATCAGCCCCGGCGATCAGGGAGCTGGGCGTCGGGATCAACCTGCTGCCCCACTCGGTGCGTGAGCTGTCCGAGCTCGGACTCCTCGACGACTTGCTCGCGACGGGGATCCCCACGGCGGAGTACGCCTACTACTCGAAGCATGGTCAGGGGATCAAGACCGAGCCGCTTGGGGTGGCGAGTGGATATCGCTGGCCGCAGATCTCGATTCATCGAGGTGAGTTGCTCGGCGTGCTGCACCGGGCAGTGCGAGAACGTCTCGGCCCCGAACGCGTCCACACCGGGCATCATCTCGCCCGGTTCGAACAGGACGAACATGGTGTCAGGGGTGAATTCATCGATCGCAGGACCGAACAGGAGGTGTCCCGAATTACGGCGGACCTGCTCGCCGCATGTGACGGCATTCACTCACGTGTCCGCCATACGTTCTTTCCAGACGAAGGTCCGCCGCGATGGAATGGCGTCACCATGTGGCGCGGGATGACGATCGGTAAACCCTATCTTTCCGGTCGCAGTATGGTCAACGCTGGGTCGAGCCGCCAGCGGGCTGTGGTCTACCCGATCTCGAAGACGCACGAGGATCGGGGAGAATCCCTCATCAACTGGGTGGCGACGCTCAAGCTGGACGGCAGCCGTCCGATGCCTGTGCAGGACTGGACCTACAGTGCCGACCGGCAGGAGGTGCTGGATGCGTTCGCGTCGTTCGACTTCGATTTTCTGAGCATCCCCGATCTGATCCGTGGCGCGGAGGCGATCTACCAGTACCCGATGGTCGACCGGGATCCCCTCCCTACCTGGGACTTTGGCCGCGTAACCCTGCTGGGCGACGCCGCTCATCCAATGCACCCGGTCGGCGGAAACGGGGCGTCCCAGGCGATCATCGATGCGCGTGTGCTGGCGCGGGAACTGGCACTGCAACCGACCATCGAAGCCGCGATTGACGCGTATGATGCCCAGCGCCGACCGGCAACTGCCGCGGTCGTGCAGTCGAACCGGCGAGCCGGTCCGCATCGTTGTCAGGATCTCGTCGAGGAGCGCGCTCCGGACGGGTTCACGAACCTCTCTGACGTCGTGAGCCAACTGGAACTGGCGCAAATCGCCGACGATTACAAGCGCGTCGCGGGTTTCGACATCGAGCGCCTGAACAACCAGCCCTCGCTCTCGATTCGCTGACGGCGCGAACTGACCGCGCCGTGATCGACCCATGCGCGAGGCCCACCGACCCTGGGAAAGCGTCACATCTTCGCGGATGTCTGCTACCATGCCTCTCTTGAACTGACGTGTACGTGGAGGCAGACATGACGGAAGCTGGACCCGGCCGGCGAATGAAGATCGGCGTGATTCCCTCGATGGCGGAAGGTTCCTTGAACGGGCGCACGCCGCGCTTCGAGGATTTCAAAGCGATGGCCCTGACCGCCGAGGCGATCGGCCTCGACTCCTTCTGGCTCGCGGATCACCTCATCTATCGCTTTCCCGAGCGAGACGAAAACGGCTGCTGGGAGGCGATGACCTTTCCTCAGTGGCATCGTCACGCTCACGTCGCGTATCACCGTCGGTCCGCTGGTGGCCTGCACCTCGTTCCGCAATCCGGCGCTGCTGGCCAAGATGGCGGACGCCCTTGATGAGATGTCGGGCGGCCGGTTCGTCCTGGGCCTCGGCGCTGGCTGGCACGAGCCGGAGTACACCACTTTCGGCTATGAGTTCGATCACCTCGCCTCACGCTTCGAAGAGGCCGTGAGCATCATCGCGCCCCTGCTGCGCGAGGGGTCCGTCGACTTTCACGGCGACTACTACGACGCGAACGACACTGTGCTGCGCCCGCGTGGACCCTCCGCGACCGGACCGCGCATCTGGATCGGGGCGAAGGGACCGCGCATGCTCCGTATTACCGCGAAGTATGCCGATGCCTTGAATACCGTCTGGCACAACGACGCCTCCGCGGTCACCGAGCGCTGGAATCAGATGCGTGCCGCCTGTGAAGAAGTTGGGCGCGACCCGGCAACGCTCGAATTGACGGCGGGCACCACGGTGCACCTGCCAGAGAATGGGAAGCCGGTCGATGACGACAAGGCGATCAGCGGCACCTATGAGGAGATCGCGGCGAAGCTGCACGAGTTTGCCGATGTGGGCGTAACGCACACCGTTGTCGTCCTCAACCCGGTCGCCAGCGCCGAGACGATCGAGCAATTCGGCCGCGTGGTTGAGTTGCTGGACCGGGGATAGGTGGTCGGAGTCTCGCGTTATGGTTCGCTCGATCTGAAAGGGTGATGCGCATGCCCGACAAGCCAATCACCATCGACCAGATCCTGGCCATTCTGGAGGAGACGCCGCGGCGAATCGCTGAGTTGACTGACGGCCTGAACCCCGCCCAGTTGCGTAAGCGCTCCAGCCCGGACGAGTGGTCCGCCACCGACGTGCTGGCCCATCTCCGCGCGTGCGCCGACATGTGGGGCGGCTCCATCGCGACGATCCTGGCCGAGGATCATCCGACGATTCGAGCGATCAATCCGCGCACCTGGATCAAGCGGACCGACTATCCCGAGCTGGAGTTCGCGCCTTCGTTTGAGGCGTTCACCACGCAGCGCGCCGAGCTGCTGACCGTGCTGACATCGTTGTCGCCGGAAGCCTGGTCGCGTTCGGCGACGATAACCGGGGCGGGCGCGCCGCTGGAGCGGACCGTCCGGAGGTATGCAACCTGGCTGGCTCGCCACGAACGGCCCCACGTGAGGCAGATCGCGAGCATCACGCACACGTTGCGCGGATGAGGAGATTCGACGATGGCCGAGGTGGTCCTGTTTCACCACGCACAAGGATTGACATCAGGAGTGGTTGCTTTTGCCGATGAACTGCGCGCTGCGGGGCACACCGTCCACACACCCGATCTGTTCGACGGTCACACCTTCGGCAGCATCGACGAAGGGATGCACTACGTACAGGAACAGGGATTTCGTGAACTGCTCAATCGTGGCGTGCGGGTGGCGGATGAGTTGCCCACTGATCTGGTCTACGCCGGATTCTCGTTTGGCGTAGTCGTCGCGCAACTGCTGGCCCAGACGCGTCCCGGAGCACGCGGCGCGCTCCTCTTCTACTCCTGCGTGCCGGTCTCGGAGTTCAGCCCTTCCTGGCCGGAGGGCGTGCCAGTACAGATCCACGGCATGGACGCCGACCCGATCTTCGTGGGGGAAGGGGACATCGAGGCCGCCCGGGCGCTCGTCGAAGAAGCAGACGACGCCGAGCTCTTCCTCTACCCCGGCGACCAGCACTACTTCGCCGATAGCTCGCTGCCATCCTTCGACCCCGCCGCAACCGCGCTGTTGACTGAGCGCGTGCTCGCGTTCCTGGAGCGGGCGGACGGGTGAGACGGCACTCGCCGGATGAGCGGGGGCCACGCGATGCGCCAGTGAATGTCTTGTACGTTTGCGTACAGTTCTGTACAATGTCGTGCTATCATTCGTTGATTGTGGGCGATGAATCAAAAGGCTTCGCAAATGAATACGGAAGAAAACTCAACCACGCAGACGGTCAAGGCTTCAGAGGCGCGTCAGCATTGGAGTGAATTGCTTAATGATGTCTTCAAGGGCCGCAAGCGCATAATCGTCGAAAAGAGCGGCATTCCCGTGGCCGCACTCGTCTCGACTGATGATCTCGATCGATTGGAGCGCTTTGAATCTCAACGCCGAGCGCGCTTTAAGGTGCTGGAAGAGACGTGGGCGGCATTCGATGACGTGCCATCCGAGGAGCTTGAGAAGCAGATCGCGAAGGCGATTGCCGAAGTTCGGGCAGAGCGCCGGGCGTCCGGTGATTCGAACTCATCGGCGAGTTGATCCGCGCCGTACTTGACACGAATGTTCTCGTGTCAGCCATCCTCGATCGGACGAGCACGCCTGGGAATATCCTGTTGCTCTGGACCTATGAGTACTTCGAGTTACTGTTGTCTGAGCATGTCATTGATGAACTTACTCGAACACTTGGCAAACCGTACTTCCAACAGCGGCTTCCCGCCGAACGAATTCGTGCGGTCCTCGCATTGCTCCGCGGCGAGGGGCTAGTTACCCCAATCGTGGAACGAGTTAAAGGTGTTGCAACCCATCCTGAAGATGATCTGATCCTGTCGACGGCAATTTCTGGTCGAGCAGAGTATCTGGTCACTGGTGACGCGAAGCTGCTGAGAATCGGCACGTACCGGCAGCTCGATATCGTGTCGCCTCGCGCGTTTCTGGATATCTTGATCGGCAGCGACGTGTGATGCGGGGCGCGATGGTTTCATGCCGCTCGATAGTTCTGACGTCACATTCTGCCGTCAGAATGTGATATGATCGTGCCCGACGAGGATTTCCAGCGCAACTCACGGAGGTCGGAGCGATGACCGCACTGAACATTTCGGCCAGCCAGGCCATTGAACAACTGGAGCGTGACCTCGGGCTGGAGACAGATACACTTGCCAGCGCGCTGGAGGTTACGGCCCGCTCGGTGGAGCGTTGGCGGGCTGGTGAAACCTACCCCCAGCGCGATGCCCGCCAGCGACTCGCAACGTTGATTGAGCTCGACGAGCGCCTGCGACAGACATTCGACTCGCGAGAAGCGATCAAGACTTGGATGCACAGCGAGAACCGCTACCTGCGCGGTCTGAAACCGGTTGAAGCGGCCAAAGTCGGACGCTTCGACATGATCGAGGCCGCACTCGACGCGCTCGATGCCGGCGTATTCATTTAGCCCGGCTGACGTGCTCCTTTTGCCATGCCGATGAGCGATTGGAACGCCGCAGCGATCGTCGCCGCCCGCGTGGTAACGCCTTGGAGTGGTAGAGCTTGGCGCATTCATGACCGGAAGTATTCGCCGGTTGATTCCGCTGGCTCCCTCAAGGTCTCTGGACGATTCAATCGAGGACTCGATCAATTTCCTGCGAAGCAAACCTGGGCAGTTCTTTATCTCGCGCTCCAGCGGGATGTTGCATTGGCCGAGATGATTCGCCATCTCAATCCCCAACTTCTCGCGCGCGTCAAGAACAGGCGGATTACGGAGTTGTGGCTTGATCTTGGAAGAGTCATTGACTGTCGAGATCTTGAGCGAATTGGGGTGTCTGCGGAAGCCTTCTTTCACGACATCGACTATCACGTTCCACAGGAACTCGGGAAAGCAGCTCTTGAGCGGGGAATGGAAGCGATGTTGGTGCCGTCTGCCTCGTTACTTGGGGACAATCTGATCGTGTTCGATCGTAATCTCCGCGAGGGATCGCGAATCGAGATCGTCTCAAGCGTCGACCCAAGGCTGTATATTGAGCAATCATCATGACAAAAGAAAACGATCAGTCTACGGGATGAGATAGCTGCGTCGCCGGGCTCATTTTGTGCCGCACCGACCGTCCACTCCCCCACCACTCCACAAAAAAATACGAACTTCTTCCCTGTCGCCCGGCATCTCACATTGAGACAATCGGCTCATGACATGAAGAGCCGAACCGAGCAGCCAGTAACAACAGGGGCTGCCATGCAAGGAGGAGTACGATGTCCGGGCGACGACCGATTCAGGGACTGGGCGAGATCGCCTTTCGTGTCGAGAACCTCGACCAGATGCAGGACTTCTACGAGCGCGTCATTGGGCTGGAGTTGATGCGCCGTTTTCCGAATTCCGCCTTCTTCCGCATCGCCGAAGGCATCGCCGGGCACACCCAGATCCTTGCGTTGTTCGACCGCACTTCAGAGCCGGATTACCAGGGCATCGACGCCGGGAACACGACGGTCGACCACATTGCCTTTGGCATCGCGCTGGAGGATTTCCCGTCGGAGTTGGAACGGCTGCAAGGGCTAGGGTTGAGCGTCGACACGACCACGCATGCCTGGGTGCAGTGGCGTTCGCTGTATGTCAACGACCCCGAGGGGAACCGGGTGGAGTTCGTCTGCTTCGATCCGTCCGTCTCGTAACACCCATGGAGCATCAGACTACCCTCGCCGCGATGACACGGGCGCAGTCGATCGCTTCGGTGCGGCTGGTGTCGACCTCGATATCGTAGACGACGGCTTCGTGCACCATCTCCGCCTGGTTGGCCGCCATGCCGATCATCCGGTCGCCCCGGGCGATCTCGCGGCCGACCGCAATCTCGGAGTCGCAGCGCACTCCCACCCAGAGCACCTCGAGACCCTCCAGGTGTGGCCGCATGCGCTCTTGGGAGCCACGACCGTCGAGGAACACGTCATCGATGATGACGCGCGCTCCGGCTCGTGCCATGGCGGCGATTCCGGTCATCCAGGCGGATTCGATCTCGCGAAAACCCTCGCCGAGCGTGATCCCGCCCTGCGGCCCGAATTCAATGCCGGTTCCTCCACCCATCAACGATGGCGGAAGCGCCTGGAGGAGGTCGTCGATGCCCAGGCTGATCCAGGGCCGCGGCAGGATCGCCTTCAAACACCGGGCGACCCCGGTCTTGCCGGAACTGGATCCGCCGTTCAGCACGATAACCTGTGTCGCCACCTGATGATTCTGCCTTCCCATGTGATCTGGCCGGTTGCGCGACTGGCCGGTTGCACCGGTGCGGATCGTCCCAGCCATTGCCTGATGCGATACGCACCGTACCACAGCGGTCGACTATCGAGCCCCGTATCGCCCCTTCCCACCCCACCCCTTAAGCGCGATCATGGACCTGAGGATAAGACAGGACCAACTCGTGCTGCCGGACTTATGTCGCGTCATCGATCCCCACCGGCGCCATGTGAGCCATGTGAATGGAGGAAGTCCCGATGAAAATTGGCCTGACATTGCCCAATCGCGGTGTGCTCTTTGGCGTAACGACGCCGGAGCAGATGCTCCGCATGTCGGAGATCGCCGATCAATCCGGCAAATTCCAGTCGGTCTGGGTTGGCGACAGCCTGCTCGGCAAGCCGCGTATGGAATCGATCACGCTCCTCTCAGGCATCGCCGCACGCACCAAGAACGTCCGGCTCGGTCCAGCCTGCATGGCCAGCTTTCCGCTGCGCGACCCGGTGCTACTCGCCTATCAGTGGGCCAGTCTCGACCTGCTGGCCGAGGGCCGCAGCGTGCTGGTCACCTGCACCGGCATCGTGCCGCAGGAGGGCGGACGCATCGAGGGCGAGCTCTACGGTCTGCAGCCGAAGGACCGCGTCAAGCGCCTGATCGAGTGGATCCAGCTGATGAAGCTCCTCTGGACAGAAGACAACGTCACGTTCCACGGCGAGCACTACGACTGCGAAAACATCAGCATCGATCCCAAACCGGCCGCGAAGCCGCGCCCGCCGATCTGGATCGCCAACAACGCCGGTCGCGAGGGCTTCGGCTATCCCGGTTCCCGCGAACTGATCGAGCGCACACTGCGCCGCGTGGTCAATCATGCCGACGGCTGGCAGACCTCCCTCTACGATCCGGAGGACCTGCGCTGGCGTATCAATTACATCCGTCAGGACGCCGAGAAGAAGGGGCGCGACCCCAAGAGTATCGAGACGCATCTCTACCACAACATCAACATCAACGAGGACAAGCAAGCGGCGCTCGAGGAATCGAAGAAATTCCTCGACATCTACTACACCGAGGACTACTCGCTCGACTTCATCAATGGCTGGGTGGCAACCGGCTCGCCGGAGCAGTGTGCCGAACGGCTGCGCACTATGCGCGATGTCGGGTTCGACGAAGTCACCCTGCGCATCTCGGCCTGGGATCAGTTTGGCCAGCTCGACCGTCTCATCAACGAGGTACTGCCGCTGGTCGACTAGGCCACTGTTCCGATCGGAGAGGAGTCTGACATGGATGGAGTGGTGCGCTTTGAGCGCCTGCCGGTCGTCTCGCTGGCAGATGAGGTCGTTCAGGTTCGCCTGACTGGCCTGGAGCCAGGGGCGAACGTCACGATACGAGCGCGTCTGACCGACGAGTTGGACGGCGCGTGGGAGTCGTCGGCAAGTTTCACGGCCGATGCAAACGGCGCGGTCAACCTCTCGACCCGGGCGCCGGAATCCGGATCCTACGAAGGCGTCGAAGCGATGGGCTTTCTCTGGTCGATGACGCCGACCGGAGCAGATCCGCACGAGGTGCGTAAGTCCGGGATCTCACCCGACACCATCGAGCTGAGTGCCGAGCAGAACGGCCAGGTAATCGCAAGCGGGCGTCACACACGCCTGGTCGCGGCGCCAGGTGTCACGCGGACCGACGTTCGCGACGATGGCCTCTATGGCGTCTTCTTCACACCGTCCGGCGCTGGACCGCACCCGGCGATCGTGCTGCTGAGCGGCTCGGGCGGCGGGCTCTCGGAGGCGCAGGCGGCGCTCCATGCCTCACGCGGCTACGCGGCGCTGGCCCTCGCTTACTTCCGGGCTGGCGATCTGCCGGAGAACCTGATCCGCATTCCGCTGGAGTACTTCGAGCGGGCCATTGCCTGGCTGGAGGCACGGCCGGAAGTCGATGCGAACCGGCTGGCGGTCGGCGGAACCTCTCGTGGCGGCGAGCTCTGCCTGCTGCTCGCCTCGCGCTACCCACAGTTCAAGGCAGTCGTGGCGCGCGTGCCGAGCGCCGTCGTCTACGGTGGCATCGGCGGAGAGGACGGTCACCTCCAGCCGTCCTGGACCTACCAGGGCGAGGGAATCCCGTTCGTGCCGTCACGTCCGGGTAGCCTGCCGGACTACAACGCGGTGGGAGACGAGGGCTATGCACTGACGCCGATCTATCTGAAATCGCTGGAGGATCGAGAGCGCGTCAGGCAGGCGGCGATTCCGGTCGAGCGGATCAACGGTCCAGTGCTGGCGATCTCCGGCAAAGAGGACGCCATGTGGCCGTCGTCGGTCTATAGCGACATGGTGATGGAGCGGCTAGCCGAGCACCTGCACCCGTACCCGGATGAGCACATCGCCTGCGAGGGAACCGGCCACAGTGTCGGGCAGCCGTGGTGGCCGACGACGGTGAACAAGGGTTTACATCCGGTGAGCAAGATCGTGTTTGCCTACGGCGGCAACCCCAAACAGTCAGCCAATGCCCAGGCCGATGCCTGGACGCGAACGATCGCGTTTCTGGATGCGAATCTCAGGGATCAGTGAGGGATGGTGCTGGTGGTTTTGACCCCATTGGCTGCGGAAAATCGGCCACCATCACGCGGGGCTGAAGCCACCGCGCTCAATACGGCGAAGCCTGCTCAAGCAGGCTAAAATTCTCCCCGCTCGGTTATCGACGGGCGAAGGATAGACCCACGCGGGCCCCGGGAGTTTAGCCCGTTCAGGGGCTTCGTCTTTTCAGCCTGGGTTTTGAACCCAGGTGAGCGCGGATGCGTTACCGAGGTTAACCAGCGAAGACCATCAGGCCCGCTTCCGCCCTTTCGTCTTCGGCGGCGCCTTGGCCGCGTCCAGGATCTTCTGCGACGTGTGCCAGAAGCGGACCGTTCCCGGCACGCCCAACTCCTTCTCGATCTGACCATAGGAGTTGCCCGGACGTCCGTTCTGCAGGCGCCAGACGACAAAGACCTCGGCAGGCGTCTGTCCGACCACCTCGTAGGCGCCGTCCTTCGTTTGGTAGGGGACCGGCAAACACTTGTCGACCGGCTCGGCCAGGAAGGTGACCGACAGGCGCGTGTCTTCGGTCAGCTCGATCTCACGGAACGGGTCGTGGGCCAGCACCTGCTCCAGCTGGTTGAGGGTTCGCAGGCAGGTGGGCACCCCGTAGCCGAGGGACGATTGAAGGTGCTGCTCGATGGTCGAACGGAGTTCGCGCGCGTCCTGCTCCGGCGTGTCGAAGAAGACGTTGCCGCTCTGGATGTACGAGCGGACATTGGCCAGCCCCATCTCCTCGAACAGTCCGCGCAGGTGCTCCATCTTGACGTTGTGGCCGCCGACGTTGATACCGCGCAGCAATGCGATGTAGGTGGTGTTGCTCACTCGTTACTCCGATCGTTGATTCCTCACGTGAACGCTGTCTCAAGCGAAAAGGTTCGTACGTACGCAATGGTACGTGCGAAGAACGGCCGCGGCAACTGTGCCGGAGACGAAGGTATGGGATGTAGAAGAAGCATCTGAGGCGAAATCGAGGGAAGAAGGCCGTCGCTCATCGACGCGTTCGAACGTGACGCATCCTTGGGGCGATGAGCGACGGATGTTGGACCAGACCTGTGCGGTTCACGCCTACTCCGTGGCGGCGATCGGCGGCTCGACCGGCATCAACGGCGGCGGATATTTCTCGTCTATGCGCGGCAGCGGCTTCCGGGGCTCCTGTGCTTCGCAGGTTCGCTTCACCTGGTTCAGCAGCACCATCGGGTGATAGGGCTTCTCGACGACGTGGTCGAGGTAGGGGCCGGCCGGGCCGAACTGGAGTTCGTGCCAGTCCGAGAGAGCGACGATTGGGATATGGCCGGTGTCCGGATCCTGCTTGAGTGCTGCCACGGCGGCGCACCGGTCGTCAATCGAGTCGCGAAAATCCATCAGGATCACGTCCGGCCGGGACTCGCGAATGAGCCCCGTGACCGGCTCATCGTTCCCCGCGCTCTGCACACCATAGCCACTGTCGATAAAGAGTTCAACCAGCAACGAACGCATCACCGGGTCATCTTCCACGATAAAAAGTGTCGATGTTTGTACAGTCACGGTTCAACCCTCTTCTTTCAATCCATCGCTCAATGCCGCAACGGTGGTGATTCTGTAAAGAGGTGAACGGAGTCGCGCGACGATCCGTGAGCCGGCGACGATGACGCGGTCAGCGCAAGCCAAGTAGGTTGCTGCTGGTTTGTCGTCTGGGGTATCGCCATCAGCCTGTCCCGCGCTGTGTGGATGCTTGCGAATCCATCATCCTTCTGTGCCCATAAGGCACAATCTGAGCCACGGATTGATGCGCCGGTCTACAGACAAAAAGACAGGTCGAGGGACTCGTTGTTGGCAGGCTGAATCCAGCGCGCCACCGCTGATTTTTCTGTCTGGCACGTGTCGTACGAGAGGCGACACGACCGGAGCTCTGTGTCGGCACGGATCACGGCTTGCCTGACACAGTCATCAGCGTGATGCGCGGCTCGGGATGTCGTCGGATTGACCGGATATGGTCGGCTCGTCCGCCTTCTGATCAGCGGCAGGCGTCTGACAAGAATCAGGGCGCTTCGACGGTTGGAGCCGGCTGCCGAACCCGCGCGAGATCGGACGGCACGTACCTATACTGGTCGCCAAAGGCAGGACCGATCAGGCTCTGAACCAGGTTCAGTAATTCCTCGATGTCAAATGGCTTGGCCAGATACGCCTGGCCGCCGAAACGCTCTTGCATTTGCTCGGCACGTTCGAGCAGGTTCGGATCCGTTGAGAAGACAATCACGGGGATATTCTGCGTCGTTGCCTCCTGCTGCACGTGTTCCAGGAGATCCCAACCGGCTTGCTGCCCAACCACCAGGTCAACCATGAGGAGGTCGGGCTGGAGCGCCGCCACCTGGTTCCAGGTTCGCGGAACGTAGTTGGTGGTGGTCACGTTGTAGTACTCGGATTGCAGCAGTTCTCGGATCAGATCCAGCACGACGACCGATCCATTGACCACGAAGACGTGCTTGTTCTGCGGTTGAAAGTGTTCAGAATCTGGACCCATCGGTTCCTCCGGGCACAACCTTGCGGGCGCTACGTTGCCGTCACGGGCCACGCGATCGACGTCCTTCCCTACCCGGGGCGGACGGCGAGTGGTTCAGATCGGCTTTAGGATCATTTTACTCATTGCATGGACCTACCGAAAGACAGGTTCGAATGTTTATGTCCAATAAAACTGGTGATTTCCTACGTTCGTGCGCCGTCTGTTTCCGTTAACGGTTATCGTCCGGTCCGGTGTCGCTCCTCCTTGTATGCCTAGTGGTGCCATGTATAATGCTGCCACGTACCCGGGTGCATTCGTGAGTGCCGCGAGGAACCATGGAGAGCTTGATGGAGATCAACAAAGATCTGATTGCCGCTTCCTCGACGCCGATCGTCCTGGCGATCCTGGCCGAAGAGGACAGTTACGGCTACGCGATTCTCCGGCGCGTTCGGGAATTGTCCGGAGGCCGCCTGGTGTGGACGGACGGGATGCTCTACCCCGTTCTTCACCGGCTCGAGCGGCTCGGCTACGTCGAGGCGCGTTGGGAAGTCGCGCAGAGTGGCCGGCGGCGCAAGTACTACCGGATCACCGCGCAGGGTCGGGCTCAGCTTGTGGAAGAACGCAGGCAATGGCAGGCGGTGGACGCGACGCTGCGGGGCGTCTGGCAGGCTCTCTCCGTTCCGGCCAGCATGCCGGCCACTCCACAGCCACGGGGGGCTTGATGATGCGAGCTCCAGATCACGGAGTATCGCTCGAGGAGCAGATTGGCCAGTGGCGGAGCTTTCTCCGCCGCCGGCAGGCAATTCATTCGGTCGACGTCGTGGAACTGGAAGACCATCTGCGCGAGCAGGTCGACGTCCTTGTCGACGCGGGGCTCGACACCGATGAGGCGTTTCTGGTAGCGGTGAAGCGCATGGGCAATCTCGACGCGCTCTCGCGGGAGTTCGCGCTCGAGCACTCGGATCGTCTCTGGAAGCAACTGGTCGTTGTCCCGTCGCAATCTGGAGAGCCGCGAGCGCGGGCTCAGCGGGATGCCTTCGTCGCGGTCGGTTTCGCGATTGTGGCGGCCGTCGCCATCAAGATTCCGGCGCTCTTTGGGATGCAATTGGACCAGGACACCGGATTCTATGCGCGTAATCTGAGTCTCTTCGTGCTGCCCATCCTGACCGCCTACTTTGCCTGGAAACGGCGCCTTGGCGCTGCTACGCTGCGCTGGCTGGTCGTCGCCTTCGTCGCAGCGGCTGTATTCGCCAACGTCTATCCCTTCGCAACGAATGGTTCCGCCGAGGTGCTCACGGCGCTCCATTTGCCGCTCGTCCTCTGGCTAGTGGTGGGTATCTGTTATGCCGGTGGACGCTGGAGACAGGTCGCGGGCCGCATGGACTTCATCCGATTCTCGGGCGAGTTCGCGATCTACTATGTGCTGATCGCCCTTGGCGGTGGCGTGCTCACGGCGTTCATGCTGATGATGTTCGAGGCTATCGGCATCAACGCGGAGACCTTCTTCCAGTCATGGTTGCTGCCGTGTGGCGCGGTCGGGGCCATCCTGGTTGCCTCGTGGCTGGTGGAGGCCAAGCAGAGCGTGATCGAGAACATGGCTCCCGTGCTGACGTTGATCTTCACCCCGCTGTTTGCCGCCGTGCTCGTCACCTTTCTCGGGGCTATGCTCTGGACCGGAAACGGCATCACTGTCGAGCGCGACGTGCTCATCGCCTTCGACCTGCTTCTCGCGCTGGTCCTTGGCCTGCTGCTCTACTCCGTCTCCGCCCGAGATCCCGGGTCGCCGCCCAGCATCTTCGACGTCGTTCAGGTGGTGCTGGTCGCGAGCGCGCTCCTGGTCGATGCGGTCGCGCTCTGGTCCATTGCTGCCCGGATCAGCGAGTTCGGCTTCACCCCGAATCGCGTGGCGGCTCTGGGTGAGAACGCAATTCTGCTGGTCAACCTGGCCTGGTCCGCCGTGCTCTACGTCCGCTTCCTGCGAGGACGCGGACCGTTCGCGGTCCTGGAGCGGTGGCAGACGAATTACCTGCCGGTCTATGCGGTGTGGGCGGCCGTCGTCGTGATCGTCTTTCCCCCGGCGTTCGGGTACGTGTGATATCGCGTACGTGTCACACTCGCGACTGCCGGTGTGACACGCTCAAGACGGATCAGGATTCGAAAGCCTCCGACCACTGTTTGGAGTCCGTGTACTGCTGGTGTCGAACGGCTTTGCCGTTCTTCATTTCCCAGACGTGGACGAACTGCGCATCGAGCGGTTTCCCGGTGGCCTTCACCGTTCCGGTATAGCGTCCCTCAACAGCGACCGTATCACCACCATCAATGAAGTTGATAGGTGTTACGGTGAGGGCCTCGATCTCCGTCCCCTTGCGCATAAAAATGCGCTCGAGCACGGTGTTCGGTCCAATATAGGGATTTCCGTCCGACCAGCCAGCGTTGTCCGCCTCGTTCCAGGCTATCTGGTCGTCCATCGCACCCAGGACGGATGGAACGTCACCCTTTGCGAAGCCCTCGTATAACCGTCGAATGTTGTCTCCGTTTTGTCCCATAGTCGTCTCCAGTCGCTGAATGGAAATCCTCACGAGATCACGCGTGGTGTCGAGTTACCGCCTGGCCTAACCCGCGACTGGCGGGCGATATCACGTGTCCGCGGCCTTTCTCAGGGCTGTCCAGGCCTCTGGAGTTTAGGAGCCCTGAATCAAGAGCGTTGCCATGACGGTCCTCCATTCAAGTGGACGTTCCACGCAAGACGGCTGAATTCCAGCGTAGTGAGACGGGTCCGGCTATGGTGGCCGAGGGTTCGGCCACCGTGTCGCATCGTCAGCCCCGAGATGCGCGTCGAGAAAGACGAACAGCTCGTCGAGCGTCCCGAACTGAAAGCGTTGCCCGGTCTCTGTGCGTTGCAGCGAGGCGTGCCAATCCTGCCGGGCGTTATCGCGCCAGAGGCGCAACAGGAAGGCATGGTACTCAGGCTGATAGTGGTCGATACCACTCATGGCCGATCTCTTCGCTACGAAACGGGTGTCGCGGATTCTACCGGGCGAAGCACCGTGAAGACATCGAAGCGCTGGATGTGCGGTGGTTCGGTCACCTGATAGAAGCTGCCAACCGTCTGCGAGAGTTCAGACGCTCGAAACGCCCGCAGGGCTTCTTCGGATTCCCAGATGAGGACGCCTGTGAATTCGCCCGTTTCTTTGTCATATGCGTAATACTTCTGGATCAGTCCCGGCAGTGAGCGGTACTCGGGGAGCCGCTCCTCCGAAGCGGCGACCGCAGCTTCGTATGAAAGAGCGCTCTTCAATTTCACGGTCAAGATGATCATGGCTGACTCCTCTTCTACAGGGTGACGCCTTAGCGGGCGTCAAACCGACAACGATGCAGCTACCGTAGTAGGGAGTGCGTGACAGGACCGTGACAGCAGCGTGACAACCCGTACGGCCTTCAATCGCACATAACCTGCTATACTGGCGGCACGCTTGGGGAAACATCGGAAGACTCCTTCCTTGGGACTGACCGCGGCCAGCGCGGCACAGACGAGGTGTTCGCGAACGGCTGTCATGATGAATCCACCCAGCGCGTCAAGAGAATGTAAGCCCCTCGTGCTGTCCCTGCTGGGGCCGTTCGAGGCAGTCTATGACGGTCAGCGAGTGAGCTTTGCCACAGATGCCGCTCGCGTGCTCCTCGCCTATCTCGCAGTTGAGTCCGGCCGGTCACATCGCCGCGAGTTCCTGGCAACGCTGTTGTGGCCCGACCAGCCGCAATCCGCCGCCTTCACCAATCTGCGCCAGACGCTCGCGCGCCTGCGGACTGGGCTCCCCGAGCCAGTCGCCGTTCGCGCGCTGTCGGTCACCCGCCAGACGCTCGAGGTCCATCCTGACGGCGTAGACCTGGACAGCACGCGCTTCGCGCGGCTCATCGCTGACTGCGTGGATGACGCCCACGGGGACCTTGCACACCGCAGGGTCTGCATTGAGCGTCTGGAACAGGCGTGCTCGCTCTATCGTGGCGAGTTCCTGGAAGGCATATACCCCAGCAGCAGCCAGCTGATTGAAGAGTGGATCATCGTTCGGCGCGAGCAGTTCCACCGGCAAGTGCTGGAGGCGCTGCGCACATTGACGAATCATTATGAGTCGGTCGGGGACTATGAGGCGATGCGCCAGAGTGCGATGCGCCAGCTCGCGCTCGAGCCGTGGCGCGAGGACGCTCATCGCCAAATGATGCGTGCCCTCGCCCTGCAGGGCGAGCGAGCCGCGGCGGTCGATCAGTACGAGACGTGCCAGCGTGTTCTCTCGCGCGAGTTGGGCATCGAGCCCGACGCCGAGACCAGGACCCTCTACGAGCACATCCGCGACGACGCTCTGGCGCCGCAGTTGTCGCGAACCCGGACGCCCGTACACAACCTTCCGGCGCAGCTTACACCGTTCATCGGCCGCGAGCGCGAGCTGGCGGATATCAACGCGCTCCTGGATGACCCAGGTGTACGGTTGCTTACGCTCGTCGGCGCGGGCGGCATGGGCAAGACTCGCCTCGCGCTGGAAACGGCGTACCAGCGCCTCAGCCGGTATCCGGACGGTGCCTTCTTCGTCTCGCTCGCACCGCTCGCCAGGCCCGATATGATCGCGTCCGCATCGCTACGGCTATGGGACTAACGCTGGACGGCGACGGCCAGAAGATGTTGCCGTCCGCGTTGCAGGATAAGCAAGCACTTGTTGTGCTCGACAATTTCGATCACCTGCTCGATGGCGTCGGAATGGTCATCTCGTTGCTGGAAGCGGCGCCTGGCCTGCAACTTGTCGCAACCTCGCGCGAACGCCTGAACCTGCCTGGCGAATACGTGTATGTGGTGCAGGGGATGGACTATGGCGAATCGGATAGTCCGGACGCGATGCCGGCTTCTGCCATTCGTCTTTTCGCCCAGTCCGTGCGTCGCGTTCAGCCGGATTTCGTGATGCGAGCCGAAAATCTCCCTGCCGTAACGCGTATCTGCGAACTCGTTGAGGGCATGCCGCTGGGCCTCGAGCTGGCGGCGGCGTGGGCCGACATGCTGCCGTTCGACGAAATCGCCCGGGAGATTGAACGCAGCATCGACTTCTTGTCGTCGGACTGGCGAGACACGCCCGGGCGACACCGCAGTCTGCGGGCCGTATTCGAGCGGTCGTGGAGGGCGCTTGCCGCGTCGGAGCGGCAGGTATTCAGCCGGCTCTCGGTGTTCCGGGGTGGGTTTACGCGCGAGGCCGCGCAGACGGTGGCAGGCGCGTCACTGCGCGCCCTCATGCGGCTGGCACACAAGTCGTTACTCTACCATCGAGGAGGACGCTACCAGATTCACGAACTGTTACGGCAGTTTGGCGCGGAGCAGCTCGATTCGGCGCCTGACGAACGTGCTGAGGTGGAGACACGCCATAGCACCTATTACCTGGCATTCGTGGCCCAACGGCAGGCGGCGCTGGACGGCGACAATCCGCAACAGCCGGCTGAGCAGATACGAGTCGACATCAACAACATCAAGCAGGCGTGGTTGTCGGCTGTTCTCCATGACCGGTTGACGGAATTGGACCGGAGCGCGATCGGTCTGTGGCGATTCAGTTCGCTAGACGGCCAGAACAACGGCCTTGAACAGCTCATGCAGGTTGCCGCTGATCGACTGGACACGCACGTTGAACCGGACGACGCGCATCGCGGTGTGGACGCTCGAAGCTGCCAGTGCGTCGCGAGCAAACTGCGAGCGATCCAAGCGGCGGCGCTGATTGCTCAAGGCGACTATGAATCGGCGATACCCGTTGCCGAACGGGCCATTGCGCTCGGGCAGGCTAGTGGGGGAAGAGAAGGTGAAGCCTTCGGCTGCCTCTGCAAAGGCCAGGCATTGGCCCAAAAGGCACAGTATGTGGAGTCACAACATTGCCTCGAGGCCGCGCTCACGGCCGCTCAGTGTGCGTTGTCTGGCGACAGCGCCATCGATTCGTTGCATCTCGTCGAGTACCTCGTTCATCTCTGGCTGGGCGCGATCGCCACTCGCCAAAGCGAACATACGCGTGCCGTGCGGCTTTTTCGCCGGAGCCTCGACATTTGCCGGCAGCGTGGTGATCTTCTTGGCGAGATGCACTGCCTTGCGAACCTGGGGAATGCTGCTCGATCGGCGCATGAGTACGCATCGTCTCGTGCGTACCATGAGCAGGCGTTGTGTCTCGCGCGACGGCTGGCCTATCGCTGGGGGGAAGCGACGACTCAACTGGAACTTGGCGACGTGGCGCGCCTTCAGGGAGACCCGGAGCTGGCTCGCGAACTGGTCGAGCGGTCGCTCACGTTGTGCCAGGAGATCGGTGACCGGTTAGGGGAGGCGGTGGCACTGGCGTACCTCGGCCGTCTGCATTCTTACCTGGGCGACGACGTCGGAGCACAGGAATGTCTTGACCGGTTTCTTCACGTCGTTGAACTCATTGATGTTCCGTTCGTCGACAATTGGGGGTGGGCCGCGCTCGCTCTTCGTCACGACCGCGTGGGCGATGCGGACCAGGCGCTCGTCTCTGCCGAGCGCGCGGTGACCGCCGCTGAAGCCGTGGGGTGCCGGGTGGACCAGGCCGATGCCCTGGTCATCGTGGGCCAGATTCAAGCCGGTATGAACCGGCTGGCCGACGCGACGCATGCGTATCAGCAGGCGATCGCGCTTTGCGAACTTGACAGCGCGGCTGAGGCGATAGCGGCGCGCGCTGGCCTCGCTCAGATATCCCTGGCACAGTGCGCCTGGCCCGAGGCACAGTCGCAGGTTGAAACGATTCTGGCGGCTCTGGCAGAACCTGACGAGGGCGGCGGAGGTGATCAACCCTTCGCGGTCTACCTGACCTGCTACCGCGTTCTCGATGCGCTCGAAGATCCCCGCGCGGTTGGCGTCTTGCAGGAAGCTCATCGCCGACTGCTTGATTACGCGGACGGGATCATGGATCGCACGCGCCGTCGGTCGTTCCTGGAGAACGTGACCGCCCACCGTGAATTGCGGCAGGCATATGCCGACCGTGTCACGTCCGGTGCCACGAGCACCTGCCCTGATGGAACGGAATCGGCTGGCCCTGTGCTATACGAATAGTGCTAACCGTATCGTTCGCGCCGCTCGGCCTTCCTGTCTTGGATCGATCTTTCGCCTCCTTGGGAAATCAGTACCGGCAAGGTCGACCCCATTGACGACCTGTTTTCCGTGAGGCGGACCACCCCCTCCGCGGGTGCGCGTCTCTGCTAAAGTAGAGAGACCGGCGATATTCTGGAACGCGTCATATCATGCAGGGAGGCAGCACATGTTTCTTCGAATCGCACGGTCGCACGTGGCCCCTGGGACAATGTCGCAGGCACAGATCGAAAGCCTCAGTCAGGATGTCGTCGCGGCCATCAAACAGCTCCCCGGACTTCAGCATGCTTATGTTGCTTCAGACGTCGATACAGGTCATGCCGTCACCGTCTCGCTCTGGGATACGCGCGAACATGCGCAGTTTGACCGTTCGGCCATCAGCAGCGTGGTGGGACGCCTGCAGCAAGCGGGAGTCCAGTTAGAGGCGTCAGAGATCTACGAGATTGTGGCGCAGAGCTAGGTACTGGTTGTCGGGACAGCGAATCGCCGGTCGCTGTCTTCGCCAATGTCGCTGCAGCGGCTCGCGAACGTGCCACCATACGGACCGCGTTCCTCACACGGAAACGAACCAACATCCCCTGCGCCGGCATAACTCAACGAGCCTGAATCGCCCGCGATACGCCCAGCGTCTGACTGATATCGTCGATCCACTGCGTGCCGTGACCAGCACGAGGTGCGCGACGACGATCTTCTCCCCAGGGAATTTATGGACGTCCAGGTCGTTAGAGTTTGGTCGGCCTGATGTGCCGTCGACCGATTTCTCGCGCGCGGATACCGGTACGTCGCTCGAACGTGAATAAGAGAGGGAGCGGATGGGCGACTACGTGTTGAATTTCCAGGAGATCAACCAGGCGCAGATCGCGCTCGTTGGCGGCAAAGGCGCGCACCTCGGGGAACTTTCGCGGATCGACGGCATCCACGTGCCGGCTGGCTTTTGTGTGACGGCTGACGCCTTCCAGCGCATCATGGTGGACGCGCCGTCGATCGAAGATCGGCTCGACCGGCTGTCGCGCCTGCAGCCCGACGACCAGGAGGCGATTCGCGCGCTGAGCGCGGAGATCCGCCATATCATCGAAGGCGTCGCCATCCCCGGCGATCTGGCGGAGGCAATTACCCGCCACGTCGCCCGGCTCGGCGAGGACGACGCCTACGCCGTCCGGTCCAGCGCGACGGCGGAGGATCTGCCGTCGACCTCCTTCGCGGGCCAGCAGGACACCTATCTGAACGTCGTGGGGCCGGCGGCGATCCTCCAGCACATCAGCCGCTGCTGGGCGTCGCTCTTCACCGAACGGGCCGTGACCTACCGTCTGCGGAACGGCTTCGATCACCGGAAAGTCCAGATGGCCGTCGTCGTGCAGCGGATGATCTTCCCGCGGGCGTCCGGCATCCTGTTCACGGCCGATCCCGTCACATCCAACCGGAAGGTCGCCTCCGTGGAAGCCGTCTTCGGCCTCGGCGAAGCTCTGGTCTCGGGTCACATGAAGGCGGATGTCTACAAGGTGCGCGACGGCGAGATCGTCGACCGGGCAATCGCCACCAAGCGGCTTGCCATGTACGCCTCGCCAGCAGGCGGAACGCAGGAACAGGCGATCGACCCAGCGCGACAGAAGCAGCCCGCGCTGACGGATACGCAGGTCGTGCGGCTCGCGTCGCTTGGCCGGCGGATCGAAGCGCACTTCGGCCGCCCGCAGGATATCGAATGGTGTGAAGTCGAAGACGACTTCCAGATCCTCCAGAGCCGTCCGATCACCACGCTCTTCCCGATCCCGGAGGTCGATGACCAGGAGAACCACGTCTACGTCTCGGTCGGTCATGGACAGATGATGACCGACCCGATGAAGCCCCTGGGAATCTCGATGTGGCAGCTGACTGCCGGAAGACCCATGTTCGAGGCCGGCGGCAGGCTGTTCGTCGACGTTACCCAGGGCCTGGGTTCGCCGGCGAGACGCGCGGGCTTGCTGGCGGTTCTGGGGAAAGGGGATCCGCTGATCGGTGACGCGCTGCTGACCATCCTCGAACGCGGCGACTTCATCCCGTCGCTCCCAGACGAGGGCTCCGGACCGCCTCCAGTGGGCTCGACGCCCGCTCAAATCGAGACCGATCCGGCCATCGTCGCCGGTCTGATCGAGCGAAGCCAGGCCTCCATCGCCGCATTGAAGGGTGATATTCGCACGAAGTCCGGGCCAGAGCTGCTCGACTTCATCTTCACGGACATCCAGGAACTGAGGCGCATCCTGTTCGATCCCCAGAGCCATCAGGCGATCATGGCGGGGATGGAGGCCACCTGGTGGCTCAACGATCAGCTGCAGGCGTGGCTGGGCGAGAAGAACGCGGCCGACACGCTGACGCTGTCCGTTCCCAACAACGTCACCTCGGAGATGGGACTTGATCTGCTCGACGTCGCGGACGTGATTCGCCCGCACGCGGACGTGGTGGCGTTTCTGGAGCAGGTCGAGGACGACGATTTCCTGGACGAGATGTTGACGCTCGAGGGCGGGCGGGGAGCGCGAGACGCCATCCTCGCCTACCTCGACACGTACGGCATGCGCTGCGTCGGTGAGATCGACATCACCAGGCCGCGTTGGGCCGAACGCCCCAGCACGCTCGTGCCGATCCTTCTCAGTAACATCAAGAATTTCGAGCGAGGAGCCGCCAAACGGCGCTTTGAACAGGGGCGGCAGGAGGCTCGGGCGAAGGCAAAGGAGCTCCTGGAGCGCTTACGCGCGTTGCCGGATGAAGAGCGCAAGGCCGAAGAGACAGAGCAGATGATCGACCGGGTCTGGACCTTCGCCGGGTACCGGGAGTATCCGAAGTACGGCATGATCAGCCGCTACTTTGTCTACAAGCAGGCCTTGCTGGAAGAGGCCGAGCGCCTGGTGCAGGCTCAGGTGCTCCAGGATAAGGAAGACATCTTCTACCTCACGTTTCAGGAGCTCCAGGACGTCGTGCGCACCAGGCAGGTGGACGACCAGCTCATCCGCCAGCGCACGGAGGCATTCAGGTCGTATGCAGCCCTTACGCCGCCCCGAGTGCTCACGTCGGATGGCGAGGTCGTCGCCGGGTCGTACCGGCGCGACGATCTGCCCGACGGCGCGCTGGTCGGCCTGGCGGTTTCCTCTGGGGCGATCGAGGGGCGGGCGCGCGTCGTGCTGGAGATGGCGCAGGCCGATCTCGAAGCGGGCGATATCCTGGTCACCACCCACACGGACCCGAGCTGGACGCCCCTGTTCGTCACGATCAAGGGACTGGTAACGGAGGTGGGTGGCCTGATGACCCACGGTGCGGTGATCGCGCGCGAGTACGGTTTGCCGGCCGTGGTGGGGGTGGAACACGCCACCAAGCTGATCCGGGACGGGCAGCGGATCCGCGTGAACGGAACGGACGGGTACGTCGAGATCCTGCCGTAGGCGGGTGGATCCTACAGAGATACTGGCCGTTTCGGCTCACACCGGCGGCCACTCTTCCAGCGGCTTGCCGATTTCCCAATGGTGGCCATAGGGGTCGGCGATGCGACCGATGAGCCGTATCTCGGTAGATGTGTAAGGCTTTCGCGCCGACTGAGGCAGGCAACCCGCGTGCGCCGCACGTTAGCCGTGTCGATGCGTCGCGAGCCAACCCACGATGCCGGCCAGGGCTTCTGGATCCAACTCAGCGTCCGCCGCATTGTAGCGTGGCATTACCTCTGGCAAGGTCAATTCCGAGCGCGGCATCGGTTCATATTTGAGCACGTGATTGGCGCTCTCCGGGAACAGGAATGTCACGTTTGATTTTCCGTGGGCCGCTCGCTGGAGTGGTTCGCCGTCGGCCTGCCAATCGACCTGCAGATCCTTCTTGCCAATGACGACCAGGACCGGCACGTCAACCTGACGCAGGGGAGTCGCTGCTTCGGCAGTCCAGAGCTCACGAGCAAGGGGTAGGTTGACCGGGTTCTCCATACCGTGCAACATCGTCTGAAGATCTTGAGGTAGCGCGGGATCCGGAGCGGCCGGCTCTCCTGCCACAAATCGTTCAATCGCCGCGTCATAGAGCGCCAGCAGCGCATCACCATTGGGCAGGGCCGCGGCCTGCGGCGCCAGCTGTGATCGGGCAACCTCGCCAACAGGGCGACCCGGCGGCGCGATGAGGACGAGTCCAGCGAGCGAGACGGCGGGGTGCTGAGTCTGGTAATGAAGGACGTGCAGCGTTCCCTCGCTGTTGCCCAGTCCGAAGATCTGGTCGCGCCGGACGAACGACTGATTCGCCAGGGTGCGAACCGCTCCGGCGAACTCGTCGACGTGGCTCTGCATGCTCAGCTTGCCCACCAGCGTGGGCCAGTATTCGGGTGGATGAGATCCGGATGCTCGTTTGTCGTAGCGTATGGAGACGAAGCCTGCTCGGGCCAGTGCCTGCGCCAGCAGCCGTGCGGAGCCGTTCGGTCCGGGAAGCAGCGGCGAGGTCCAATCCCGATCGGTTGGGCCGCTCCCCGCGACCATGACCACTGCGGGAAACGGTCCAGCACCAGGCGGTTTGACGATCGTACCAGGCACAGCGATAGAGTCCACCTGCCAGCTGAGGTCGAGGATGTCGCCGCTGTTTGTGTCACCTGTCATGATCTGGTCCCAACACTCATCGGTTCGAATCGATCTCTCGTGATTCCCACAGCCCCCCGTCCCTGATTCCGTCCCTCCATAGCCCGGCAGGTGGGACGCCCTCATCGCTGGCTGTCGCGGTACACACTGCTGTAGTAGTACACGGCGGTGAGGACATTAAAGAAGACGAACATCATCGTCCAATAGTTCTTCGCGGAGGGCGTCAAGTAGGCATTGTTCAGCATCTCGCGGAACATCCAGGCCCAAAACACCAGGAGTGGCACCATCGCGAGCGTGATGATGAGGAGAGGGATCAGTTGATTCATGGAGCGTTCCAGAACCGGCTTGTCGTCTCGCGGTTATCCATCAAAATCTTCGGGATGCTCGGCTACGGTGTTCATGGCGCGGATCGTCCATCAGGTCAGCATACCACCGTCCACAATCGGCGCGAGCGGTGCACAGGTCGCCCACGGAACCCCGCACCGTGGCAAGCATGACGTGCGCACGTGAGGTGGAGCAATCAGGACCGAGCTGTCGTTTGGTCGTGATCTCCAGTACTCCGCGAGCGATCGTTCAGCATCTCAGCTTTCGTGGGCGGAGTACCCTAAAACAAAGGACTACGGAGCGTGAGCTGCCATACGGATTTCGGCGGGACTGCGGAGTATGGTAGCGCATGCCCAGCTTGGAAGGCAGACAACGCTGTGACGATGAAATCACGCGTGATTCTCGCCCTGGTTAGTAGCGTTGGAGCATTCGCGCTCCTCGCTGCCACCGTCGGCCTCAGGCGCGACGCCATTGGGCCGTACCTGCAAGCAGCACGTACGGCCCAATGGCGTCGCGGTCAGGCTGGCGCGCCGGAGTTCGTAGATCACGCTCCCATCTCAGCCCAAACGCTCATTCCGCCGTGATCACCCGTTCGTGCGCACCGCGGCGCGGCGCACGGCGCCTGTATCGAATTTGTCACGAGTGCACTCGCTCTGCGTCATGCCGGAGACGGGTCCTGTTTCTCCTCCGCTGCCGATCGTTCACCCATGCCTTGGCGGCCACTCCCCAAGCGGCTTGCCGATTTCCCAGTGGTGGCCGTAAGGGTCGGCGATGCGGCCCATGAGCCAGCCATGCTCCTGGCTGACCGGGGCCACTTCGGTCGCGCCTGAGGCGACGGCCCGCGCGACGACCGCGGCCGGGTCGTCGACGATCAGCAGCATCCGCACCGTGCTGCCGCCGACGGTTTCGGGACTGTAGTTGCCGTAGTCCGGCGCCTCGTCGGCGACCCAGAAGCTCGCATCGCCGATTCGTAACTGCGAGACGACCTCCGGATGCTCATCGGTCCCGTTGACGCGGTAGACCTCCACCGCGCCGAAGGCTTCCTCGTAGAACTCGACGGCTTCGCGGCCACGCCGAACTGAGAGTTGCGGCATGATACTGACCGCGATGCGCCGATCGACGTGCGGGTTCGATGATCCCACTTTGGGGTCTCCTCTCGCGGCGGCGGCGCCGGTCGTTCACAGTGAACTGTACGCGCACCGGCGTCCGGCAGTCATGATGACACGGCCCGGCCATAGCCGTCATTACTGACCATTGCCTCTCCTGCCGGATCAACCGGTCGCGGAGCGATAGGATTCACGCTCCGCGTATCCGCTCGCAGGTGAGCGCGCGATAATGGCGAGCCAGAGAAAGGGGTAGACCGATACCTTTGACGCTGACGCCCTCGACCCCGGCATCGCACCGGGCGTCAACTCACCGGCATTTGGCGGACTTGATTATGTTGAGACGTCGGATCTGCTGCGTGGTGTGGCGGCGAAGGGACGCATCGTCGGAGCGGACTTTGTCGAGCTCGCGCCGGGGCGTGACGTCCAGGGATACACCGCCCTGCTACTTGCGCGCCTGATCCTCGACCTGATCGGCCGGGCTGTAAGAGGACCATGCCATCGGCTCTTCGAGTTGGCACGACCGCGACCATCACTCCTTGGCGCATCGCGCTACGCCCTGTCCCGTTCGGTGCCAGCTCAAGGCGCTCTCGTCGGCATGTCGAAACGGAGCGGACCTGATCGACTAGGGATAGTGGACCGTCGCGGCTACGAGATCATCTCAACCGAGGGGAGCGTGGAATGGGAACGGTGATCATGGTGTCGACCATGTCGCTGGACGGCTACATCGCCGATCCGTCGGACAACGTCGACGCGCTCTTCGAGTGGTTTGCCAACGGCGACGTGGCGCTTACCACCGGCGCCGATCCGCGGCACGTCTTCCACGTATCGCAGGCCAGCGCCGACTATATGCGGGCGATTTGGAGTCGCACCAGGGCGATGGTGGTCGGTCGTCATCTGTTCGATCTGGCCAATGGCTGGAATGGCCGTCCGCCCGTCGGTGAGGCCATGTTCGTGGTCACGCATGCCGCCCCGACCGATTGGCCCTTTTCGGACGCGCCCTTCACCTTCGTCACGGATGGCGTGGCGAGCGCTGTCGCTCGGGCCAGGGCCTTTGCGGGTGACGGCTACGTGTTGGTCGCGGCTGGCAACGTTGGTGGACAGGCGTTCGCCGCCGGACTGGTCGACGAGGTCTCGGTGGATCTGGTGCCAGTCGTCCTCGGCGCTGGCGTCCGCTATTTCGGCAACTACGACGGCTCACTCCCGCTGCTGGAGGATCCTGAGATCGTCCAGGGCGATCGGGTCACGCATCTGCGTTACCGGGTACGCAACCGGTGACGTGGTTCACACGATAGATTGATTGGAGACAAGATGTGCAAGCTCAGACTCGGTATCACGATGTCGCTCGACGGGTACGTCGCCGGCCCGAATCAGGACGAGGGCAATCCTCTCGGCGTTGGCGGGCAGGAGCTCCACCAATGGGTCTTTCCCTTAAAGGTGTTCCGGGAATCGCATGGCGAGTCGGGAGGGGAAACCAATGCCAGCTCGGCCGTTCTCCAGGAGCGTCAGGCGAACATCGGCGCCACCATCATGGGCCGCAACATGTTCGGGCCAATCCGCGGCGAGTGGCCAGAGGATGCCTGGCGTGGCTGGTGGGGCGATGACCCGCCCTACCACCATCCGGTATTCGTGCTCACAAATTACCCGCGTGAACCGCTCGAGATGCAGGGTGGAACGACCTTCCACTTTGTCACCGACGGCATCGAGTCAGCTCTGGCGCGGGCCAAAGACGCGGCCCAGGGACGCGACGTCTGGCTGGCTGGTGGGGCATCTGTGGTTAACCAGTACCTGGCCGCGAACTTGGTCGAGGAGGTCGATATCTCGGTCGCCCCGGTCATTCTCGGCGGCGGCGCCCGCCTGTTCGAAGGCCTCGTGCATGGTGCGTTGAAGCTCGAGCAGGTGCGCGCCGTCGACGCGCCCGGCGTCACGCACATCAAATATCGGATCGTCTGACCGCTTGCGCACGGGTGCGGACGGCCAGAATGCGAACGGGCTCACTGCCAGATATAGGGCATGAAGATGCGCGGCTTGCCGGAGGAACGATAGAAGCGCGCTGATCGTTGTGTCTCCCCCGGCAGCCTGGATACGCTCATACCTGTTCTTGCAGAAGCCGGTCGAGTTCCTCGGTGGTCTCCGGCGAGAGGGTGGCGCGGATCACGTGGCCACCCAACGGCAGTAGCCGGTTGGCGAGTGCGCCCCGCGGAACCGCCTCGTGGGCCAGTACGAACAGTGCCGAGGTCCCCGGTGTCAACACGCGTCCGATCTGCCGGAGGTCGCTGGTGCGTATTCCCGAATCGGTCAGGCGGCCGATGATCTCTCCTGCAGCTGTGCCCACGAAGATCAGCGGTTGAACACCGGTCACCAGCGCGGCCGCGATACCCAGCCAGTGCCCCTGCATGCGGCGCTTGCCTTCGAGATCAACGTCCTGAGTGAGCCGTTTCTTACCGTCCCGTTCATGCACCACCACCGCGGTTTCCAGGACATTCGAGATGCCCTCATGCTGCGCGCGTCGTACCAGGATGCGTGCCTCGTCCGCCTTGAATTCGTCGTCGTAGGCGATCGCCACCAGATAGATCGGTGTCTCGACCGCCGCATCGTTTGGTTGCCCTGTTGCCCGTTCTCGCTTCAGCATAGCTACCCTCCCAACATAATCCAGCCAATTGTCGCGATGCCGATCACGGCCAGGAACACCGTGATGGCAAGCGGCAGCGACGCATGGGGCATCCCCTCCGCGATCGCGATGTCCTTGAACCCCGGCGTCTTGAGGTATCTCGTGTACAGGTGGTGTTGCCAGAGAGCGATCAAGGTACCGAGCGTGCCGACCACGATGAAAGCTAGGCCAAAGTTGCGAGGAGACTCTGTTCGCATGACCGGTGAATCACTTGTGGCTTCCTGTACCTTCTTCAGGAACTGGTAGATGGTAAACCCGAAACCGATCAGTGACAGGGAGGTCCGGTTCCAGGCCATGAGGGTGCGCTCGACAGCCAACTGGGTACGCAGCCAGGCCATCTGGGTGTTCAGATCCGGTCCCTTTTTGCCAACCTCACGCCTGGACTGCTCGATAGTCGTGGTTAGCTCGTTGATCTCGGTCTTCATCGCCCGCTCCCGCCTGAACGGTTCGTGGTGCGACGGCGGACTATTCCGTTCCGTCGCACCGCTGGCTAACGATCAGGTGAAGCGATGTGTACGGCTCGCGAGCGAGCCGTACACTCGATTCACTTGATCAATTCGATCTCCCCTGGCCGCCAGGTCTGGTTGAACCACGGTTCAAGTGGACCGTAGAGGCGCAGGAGAACCCACCATCCCTTGCTAGGAACCGTCTGCACCCAGTTGGCCTCGTTGTCCGGTGGCGGCGTGGGGCCGAAGTAGATATCCACCGACGTGTCCGGATTGACGACGAGATCTTCGTTCTGGCTACTCGTACTCGGGTACTGCTGGTCGGTCTGCAGCATCGAGCGCGTCTGCGGATCGTAGACCACGAGCGACCAGAAGTTGTTCACCGGGACGTGCGGCGGCAGATGTAGCCGGTAGCTCTTGCCACCATCGAGATAATGGCCCTCGGCGTCCTGCGTGGCGAAGGCGTACTGCGAGGACTTGCCGACCATCTTTGTCGTCCACACCGGACTGCTTCCGGTTGCCACGTAGAAGTATTGGACCCGCGCATCGAGGTTCAGAACACCGTCTGGTGAGAAGTCGTAGGCGTTGCCGATCCACCACATCTTCCAGGCGCTGTTCGGATAGTAGTAGGCGCCCTTGTCGCGGGTATTGAAGGCGATGGCCCGCGCGGTGGCGTTGCCGACGGCCGCCGCCTCGGCGAGGATACGCTCCATGCGGACATCGGGATCGAACGGCTTGCCCTTCTGGATTCCAATGGACGCGAGCAGACCACGTGTCTCGGGATCGACTGCTTCGAGTGGCTCCTCGTGCACGACCGCCGCGACCTCTTCGAAGAAGGTCACGTCGTTGGCGTGGATCGTGTTGAAATCGGCTCCCGAGATATTGACGAAGGTCATCTCGGGCGGATCCGCAGCTCGCTCCAGCGGATACACGCGGAAGTTGGCTTTGATATTCTCGATCGCCGGGCGCAGGTCACCGTTCTCGATGAAGCCGCGGAAGAACATCCAGTTGCCGTAGGTGTGTGAGCGGAGGACGTAGTAGCCCTCGGGCACAATGTCACGGTAGTCTGGTGGGAGGAGCAGATACTTGCCACCCTTGCCCTGATCAGGTCCCACGTTGCCGACATCGGTAACGTAGTGGAACCAGAAACTGTCAATCACACCGAGTACCTTCGGCGGCATCTCGATGACCACCGGACCGTCTTTGGTGTCAAACCATGTGACGGCGTAGACGGTCTCGGTGTTGCCCGTGAGAAAGAGCGAGCGAGCGTCCACCAGCGACTCTGAAATGAGCACCGTCTGGTTATCCGGACCGAAGGTGCGAATCCCCGTGCGCATCGCATAGGCTGAGGCCGCTGGAATCGTCGTGAGGAACGCCTCGACCCCGCGCTGGAAGTCGAGGTTGTCGTAGACGGTCCGGACGGTCGCCTCGTCGGGGAGGCCATCGAAGAACCTGAGCGTGCCCAGACGCGTCTCGACCTGGTCGGGGGTCGTGATGGACGCCGGGATCTCCGTCGCCATCTTCGGTTTCACTTGCATCTCAGAACCTCTTTCTGTCACGTCATTCCGTGAACGGCTGTTGCGGCAACGACTGAACGCCAGAACACAAGCTGCGTTCAACGCGCGCGTCTGACTGCGGGCGGATTCCAGGAGCCGTCGAGGACTTCCCTTTTCGGCGCATAGAGGCGCATCGTGACACCGAGCGGGCCGCGCGGAGCTGGCAGCCAGTTGGACACCAGGTCAGCGCTCGGCGAGTCGTGCTGCAAGTACAGGTCGAGCGAGCCGTCGGCGTTGTAGGTCAGGTCGTCGCGGTCGCCGAGGGCGTACCGGTCGAGCGGATTGGCTACCACAAAGCCTTCCCCGTCGTATACAGTGACGGACCAGAAGCCATCAACTGGCGGCAGTTCACCGTTATCGAAGTGGAGTACGTAGTCACGGTCACCGTTGAGGGGCGTGCCGTCCGCGTCGGCCAAGTTGAGCGGATAGACCGCATCCTCCGGCTGATTCGCACCGAGACCGATCATCGCGACGCAGGCCCGTTTCAGGTAGGAATCGCCGTAAACGCCAATCGCGTCGGTCATCATCGACCAGCCGTTGACGCCGCGGCCCATCGTCGAGATCCTGGCCGACATCTTCTTCAGTCCCTCTGTGGTAGCGGCCACGAGCGTATGCTGGATTGCGGCCGGTAACTGTTCGAAGACGAAGCTCTGTCCGGGCTCGATGCCGATTCGTCGCATCCGTGTCAAGATCGACCAGTCGGTGAGATGTGGTGCGTGCAGTTTCATCAGTTCGGCTGCGTAACGGAAGAATTCGGCCGCGGACATGCTGTTTACCTGTCGCAGCGGCTCGGTCTGCATGTCTACTGTCGGGTCTGGAGTGAACGGAGTCAGTGTAGGCTCGTGGCCCCACCGCGAGAGTGGCGTCAGGATATAGCCGTCCTGGATCCGGTGGACGGCCTCGTAGTCGGCTCGACCGTTGGTTTGGGTTCGGCCAGCGATCCAGACGTAGGGCGTGGGCGCCACGATCTTCTCCACGTCGCGCGGGGGTTGCCCCTGCCAGCCGGGCGGCACCACGCCGAAGTGACCCGGCCTGGTGCCGCTGGTGCGCCATCCGGGAACGGCGAAGACATCGGTCCACATGTCCATCATCTGCAACAGGTAGTAGCGCCCGCCGGTGTCCGGCACAGAGACGATCATCGGCCCGGTCGTCAGGTCGAGCCAGGCGATGGAGTAGAGCGTGTCGAAATTCGGGCGGACTACCCAGCGTGCGGTGGCCTCGGGGAAGGCGCGCATGTGCGAGAATCTATTCATCGGGCCGAAGCCGGGCCTCACGCCCAGGTCTAGATTGGTCATTTGTCGCCGCGTGACGTCCATCGTCACAAGCGGATAGAAGTACAGATAGGCCTCGACACCGATCTCGAATGCCTCGTGCTCGTCGGTTGTAATGGATGCGGAGATGGTGGCTGCCATCCCGCTTTTCTCCTGGAGCATCAGACTCTCCCAATCTGTCCGCTACGGCTCGCGCGACAACCGCAATCGATTACCGCGCCAGCCGCCGTCAAGTTCACGCGATCAGTTCGATCTCCCCTGGCCGCCAGGTCTTGTCGAACCATGGCTCGAGCGGACCGTAGAGCCGCAGGGCAGCTATCCAGCCCTTATCTGGAATGGTCTGCACCCAGTTGGCCTCATGGTCGACCGGTGGTGTCGGCCCGAAGTAGACATCCACGGAGCCATCTGGGTTGGTGATGACGTTCTCCTTCTGGCTGCTGACGCTGGGGAACTGCTGGTCGGTCTGCAGCATCGAGCGTGTCTGGGAGTCGTAGACCAGCACCGACCAGAAGTCCTTGGCCGGGATGCCTGCGGGCAGATGCAGCCGGTAGGACTTCCCGCCGTTGAGGTAGTGGCCGTCGGAGTCACGGTATGCCACGGCGTATTGCGAGCCGATGCCGACCATCTTTGCAGCCATGGCTGGAGTGATACCGAAGCCGATGTAGAAGAACAGGGACCGCGAGTCGAGGTTCAACACACCGCCGGGCGAGAATCGATAGTCGCCTCCAATCCAAACCATCTGCCATGCGCTATCGGGGTAGTAGTAGGCATCCTGGTCGCGATTGCTGAAGACGAGGGCCCGCGCGGTTGCGTTGCCGACGGCCGCTGCCTCGGCGAGGATGCGCCGCATCCGCGCGTCCGGCGCGAACGGCTTGCCCTTCTGGATGCCAATCGAGGCCAGCAGACCGCGCGTCTCGGGATCCGTGGCCTCGAGCGGTTCCTCCTGCACGACGGGAACGACCTCATCCCAGAAGGAGACATCGGTGGCGTGTATGGTGTTGAACGCCTTGCCCGTAATGTTGACGAAGGTTGTTTGGGTTGAGTTTGCTACGTTGTTCAGCGGATAGATGCGTAAATGGTTCTTTACGTGCTCGACTGCTGCGCGGGTATCACCGTTCTCAATGAACGCGCGCACGGCGATGAAGTTTCCACACGTGCGCGAGCGTACGATGAAATAACCCTCGGGCACGTCGTCTGAGTAATCTGGCGGTAGCAGCAGGTATTTGCCACCCTGCCCCTTATCCGGACCCGCATTGCCCATGTCCGCGACGTAGCGCTGCCAGAAGTCGTCGATGAATCCGAGGGATCGTGGCGGCACCTCAATGACCACCGGACTGTCTTTGGTATCGAGCCAGGCGAAGCTATAAATGGTCTCGGTGTTGGCGGTGAGCATCAGCGTGTGCGAGTCCATCAGCGACTCGGTGATGAGCACCGTCTGGTTATCCGGGCCGAAGGTACGAAGCCCTGCACGCATCGCGGAGACCGATGCCGCGGGCAGCGCGGTCAGGAACGCCTGAACGGCGCGCTGGAAGTCGAGGTTGTCGTAGACGGTCCGGACGGTCGCCTCGTCGGGGAGGCCGTCGAAGAACCTGAGCGTACCCAGACGCGTCTCGACCTGGTCGGGGGTCGTGATGGACGCCGGGATCTCCGTCGCCATCTTCGGTTTCACTTGCATCTCAGATCTTCTTTCTGGTACCCGATTGACCGCCAATGACGAATCAGAACCGCGGGTATGCGCTCCGACTCTTCGTCATCAGCCTTCGGTTCAAGAGATCAGCTCGATCTCTCCTGGCCGCCAGGTCTGGTCGAACCACGGCTCCAGCGGACCATAGAGCCGAAAGCCGACGTAGTAGCCCTTATCTGGAATGGTCTGCACCCAGTTGGCTTCATGGAAGACTGGTGGTGTGGGGCCGAAGTAGACATCCACGGAGCCATCCGGGTTGGTGACGAGGTCCGCCTTCTGACTGCTGACGCTGGGAAACTGCTGGTCGGTCTGGAGCATCGAGCGTGTCTGGGAGTCGTAGACCAGCACCGACCAGAAGTCCTTGGCCGGGATGCCCGCGGGCAGATGCAGCCGGTAGGACTTCCCGCCGTTGAGGTAGCGGCCGTTTGCGTCGCGGTAGGCGATGGCGTATTGCGAGCCAGCGCCGACCATCTGGAGCGTCATCGAAGGGCTAATGCCCCAGCCGATATAGAACAGGAACGTGCGTGCGTCGAGGTTGAGTACGCCGCCGGGCGAGAACCGATAATCGCCGATCCAGGCCGTCTGCCAGGCGCTGTCCGCATAGAAGTAGGCGTCCAGGTTGCGGGTGCTGAAGGCCAGAGTGCGCGCGGTGGCGTTGCCAACCGCCGCCGCCTCGGTCAGGATGCGCTGCATGCGCGCGTCCGGCGCGAACGGCTTGCCCTTCTGGATGCCAATCGAGGCCAGCAGACCGCGCGTCTCGGGATCGACGGCTTCCAACGGCTCCTCGTGAACGACCTCTGCGATCGCGTCGTAGAAGGTGGCGTCGCTCGGGTGGATGACATTGAACGCCGCGCCGGAGATGTTGACGAAGGTCGTCGTGGGCGGGTCGGACGCCTGGGCCAGCGCATAGGCGCGGTAGTGGGCTTTCGTGTTCTCCACCGCGGGTCGCAGGTCGCCATCGACGATGAAGCCGCGCAGGAGTAGCAAGTTCCCATAGGTGCGCGAGCGAAGGACGAAGTAGCCATCGGGCACGACGCCCGTATAGTCCGGCGGGAGAAGCAGGTACTTGCCGCCGAGGCCCTTGTCCGGGCCAGCGTTGCCGAGATCGCCGACGAAGCGGCCCCAGAAGTCGTTGACGATACCCAGCATGTGCGGTGGCACCTCAATGACCATCGGGCCGTCGTGCGTGTCGAGCCAGGCGAAGTTGTAGATGGTCTCGCTGTTGCCACCGTGCAGCAGCGTGCGGGAATCCAGCAGCGACTCGGTGATGAGCACGGTCTGGTTGTCGGGGCCGAACGTGCGAAAGCCCGAGCGCAAGCTGTGGTGTGGCGCGGCAGGCATTGCAATGAGAAACACCTGCACAGCTCGCTGGAAGTCGAGATTGTCATAGACGGTCCGGACGGTTGCCTCGTCAGGGAGGCCGTCGAAGAACCTGAGCGTGCCCAGGCGCGTCTCGACCTGATCGGGAGTGGTAATGGACGCCGGGATCTCCGTCGCCATCCTGGGCTTGACCTGCATGCAGATCTCCTTTCGCCAGCTGTCCGACGCGCTGTACTCCGAGCGAGCGAGCCTCGTTGAACCAACTGATCCTGGTCGCCAGCGATGGACCCCCACAAGCTGAAGTCTGGTCGGTGATCAATCTCGAAGTCGTGTCAGGGGGCAGATCCGCGTTGCAGTTCCATGACAGGCAAGCACGGTTCACTCGCCAACTGCATGGGAGTTGTTCGAACCGGAATGCGACAGTGGCAGGGGCGAGAATGTGGCAATCTGGGTCTGAACGAGAATCGGAGAGGGGTTGAGGCGTCTGAGCCCGGCGATTACGCTGGCTCTATCGCGCCAAGCCTGAACCCTTCATAGCCCTTGGCCGCGACCTCGTCGCAGGTCTGGCGATACCTGCCGACGCCACCAATATAGGGCATGAAGATGCGCGGCTTGCCGGGGATGTTGGCGCCCATGTACCAGGAGTTGGCCCGCGGGTGGAGCGTCTTGAAGGCTTCCTCGTTGACGTGCTCGACCCAGGCATCCTCGGCGTCGAGGTCGGCTTCGATGCACGCGAGTCCCTGCTTGCGCAAGTACTTCAGGCAGTCGGCCGTCCACGCCACATGCTGCTCGATCGAGACCATCATGTTGCTGAGGACCGACGGACTTCCGGGGCCGGTGATCATGAAGAGGTTCGGGAACCCGGCCGAGGCGATGCCCAGATAGGTGCGCGGTCCCGCCGCCCACTTCTCTTTCAGCGCACAGCCGCCACGACCGCGAATGTCGATCCGTAAGAGTGGGCCGGTCATTGCGTCGAAGCCGGTGGCGAAGACAATGGCGTCTAGCGCATATTCGCTGTCGCGGGTGCGGATCCCGTTGGGCGCGATGCACTCGATCGGTGCGGAGCGGATGTCGACCAGCGTCACGTTCTCCCGATTATAGGTCTCGTAGTAATCGGTATCGAGCGGCAGCCGCTTGGTGCCGATCGGATGATCCCTCGGGCAGAGCAGCTCGGCCACTTCAGGGTCGTGGACGATCTCGCGAATGCGAGCGCGAACGAACTCGGCCGCGGTGTCGTTCGCGGTCTGATCGACCCCGATATCGCTGAACGACGAGGTGAAGCCGAAACCGCCCCGTTCCCAGCGTTTGGCGAACTCCCGCTCTCGCTCCTCGGCCGATACCTCGAGCGCCGATTGCTCGCCCCGCTCGACGATATAGCCTCCACGAGATTCTCGTTCCGACTGCCGCAGTTCGGCATAGCTTCTTTAATGCGGCACTCTTCGTCTGGATCAAGCGGACGGTTGCGCGATGGGACGGCGAAGTTCGGCGTGCGCTGGAAGACGTAGAGATGCGCCGCCTGCTGGGCGATGACCGGGATCGACTGGATGCCGGACGAGCCGGTGCCGATGATGCCCACGCGTTGGCCGGTGAAATCGACCTCCTCGTGCGGCCAGTGCCCGGTGTGATACCAGCGACCTTGGAACGCATCGAGTCCTGGGATCTTCGGCACCTGGGCCGCCGAGAGACACCCCACGGCGGCGATGCAGTAGCGGGCCGAAACGCGCTCTTCCCGATCGGTAACGATCAACCAGCGATTGCTCGTCTCGTCATAGTGCGCGGAGGTGACGCGCGTGTTGAACTGGATGTCGCGCCGCAGGTCGAAGCGGTCGGCCACGTGATTGACGTAGCGCAGGATCTCCGGTTGGGCAGCGTAGCGCTCGGTCCAGTGCCACTCCTGCTGCAGTTCGTCCGAGAACGAGTAGGAGTATTCCATGCTCTCGATGTCGCAGCGTGCGCCGGGGTAGCGGTTCCAATACCAGGTGCCGCCGACGTCGCTGCCGGTCTCATAGATACGCGCGCTGAAGCCGAGCCCACGCAGCAGGTGGAGCATGTAGAGCCCGGACATCCCCGCGCCGATGATCACGGCGTCGAAATCGACCGGTGCGGGTGGGTGAGCCGGGCGGTTAGCTGAATCCATGGCGGCCCCCTTTGCTCGGGACTGCGGCGGGAACGCTGGCTTTCGCGGACAAACGATACCTGCATTGTAGCAGTGTGTTACCTGCTCAGGGGGATGCGAACCGCGGCCAGAAGATCGCGACTCGGATCGTGAATCAGAGCTGGTATCAATGCGTCTCGAAGAACGCCATGACGCCACGGCAAAACGTTTGTGGATCGGTATCGAACATATTGTGCGACGCGTTCGGGATGTCGAGCCTTGCGACGTTCGGGAGCAGCCTTTCCAGCCGATCCGTCACACCACGGAGGACAACGTTACTTTGCTCGCCCGATACCAGCAATGTGGGCACATGGATCTTTCGCACATCTTCCGCGGTAATAGATGGAAAGCCTGCTCTGATCTGGGCCTTCAGTGGACGAATGTTTTCGAGACCCTGTTGGAATCTCGCCTCGAGTGTCGCTGGTGGCACCTCGGCCAGGGCTGCTGCCCCAAGATTGCCCGTCACAAAGAGTCGCAAGCCTTGTTCGTCGTCCCCACGCTCGAATGCTTTCATGGCCGGCATCACTGCCGTCGCGCCGAATTTCACGAATCCAGCCGCGACACGCGGATGACGGACAAACAATCTCAGTACCTGGGGTGGTTTAGGAGGAATGTTGACGCCCAGAAGCGGAAATGCGGGAGGTTCCGCCAGCACGAGTGAACGGATGAGTTCTGGCTCCCGCTGAGCGAACAGGAGGCTGCCAAATCCTCCTGGCGACGAATGGCCGACGAGATGCACCGGCCCGAGTTCCAGGGCACGAACGAACCCGATCAGGTCCTCCACATGCGCATCGAGGGTCAGCACCTCGTCTTCCCGGAGCGGCTCATTTGGGTAATAGCCACGACAGCTTACGGCGATGGCCCGATAGGCCCCTCCGAAAACGGGTAGCAGGTCCTCCCAGGTTCGGAGATCACCGGAACCGCCGTGGATGAATAGGACCGGATCACCCCCTGTCCAAGCCGCCCCGCTCCCCTCAGCGAAGCCTGTTTATGGTTTTTGACGAATTAGTTCGGTAAATTCGTGCCCGCTCACGCGGGGCTCAAGCCGCCGCGCTACCAAACCGAAGTCCACTGAAGAGACTAAATCTTTTCGCGATGGTTGCCATTCCGTGATTGTGTTGTTGCTGACTCGGTGACTTCGGCTCAGTCCCTTGAGTGGACTTCGCCTTGGTAGCCCCGGACTTTAGTCCCGGGCGACGGTGGACGCGCTGCTGAACTCATTCGTCAACGACCAAACAACCCAGGCGAACGTGAACACCTGCCACTCTTGCCGGCCTCGGCTGAGAGAAGAGACAAGGCCCTCCTCTATAGCAGTGTTTCGTGGCCCGAACGCTCGTTGATTCGTCAAGAATGGTTATCGCGTGGCCCGCGAAGTGAAGTTCAACGTCTTGTCCCCCGATGCGACGGCCTGTAGCCAGATCTCGTTGGGGTGCACCCATACCGGGTAGGCGTAGTTGACGTTGCCGGTATCGAGCGTCTGCACCCGCTTACCAACAGCCAAGCTGATCTCCAACTGACCACCGGCAAAGGCGGCCAACTGCGATCCATCGGGCGACCAGTTCATTCCCTCCCCGGCCACACCGCGGGCGGCCTCGATCTGGTCGTTCACGTCGCTACTGCTGACGATGGAAATCGAGTCGAAGCGGTCGGTGGTGAGATTGGTGCCGGTAAGGCGGCGCAAGCGAATCGCGAGGTGCGCACCGTCGGGAGACATACGGAGATCCCGCACCAGCACGCCCTTCTCGCCGCCGCGCGCCTTCCATTCGATGAGCGAGTTCAGTCCCGCCACGCCACTGTCGCCGACGGTCACCCGCATGAGCTTGACCTGGCGCGGGAATCCCTTTTCCCAGTCGTTCGGTTCGGTAAAGAGCAGGGTGTCGTTGCCGGCCCAGGTGGCGACCAGGTTCAGGTCGACGTTCGGATGGGCTGGCAGGTTCCAGCGGCTGATCGCCCGGGCCGGGACGCCGTAGCTGCCCGCCCAGAGCGCGACCGAGCTGCCGTCGACCACGAAGAAGCTGTAGCGCAACCCGTTTGGCGACAGCATCGGGTAGCGATAGCTGGCCGAGGTACTGTTCCCGAGCTGGGCCGGGTCGAAATCGGTCAACGCCTGGTTACCGAAGCCGATATCGCCGTAGATGGCGATGCGGCTGGTCGTGCCGCCGCTCTGTCCGTGATGCTGGACCCCGATAACCCCGCTGCTGTCCGGGAGCCAGCTGGGGTCATTTGGCGCGCCCGCGAGCTGGGGCGTGTTTTTCGTGTTGTCGAGCGCGACGGCCATGGAGAACTGATACTGCGAGTCGTAGACCAGCACCTTCGTGCCATCGGGACTGACCTGGCTGTCGGCCGTCAATGGTGAGGGGATGCCGAGTGGCTGCTGCTCTAACCGGAACGTTCCGCCGTTTCCGGCATCCTCAGGCGAGGTCGCCGTCAGCGCGCTCTCCGGCAGCCAGGCGAGCAGATTGTCCGGCGTGAACTGGTCGAGCAGCGGGGCGAGCGGGTGTCCCGTTGTGTCGACGGTGAGCGTCGCATAGGAGGTGACGCCGGTCTGGATGCTTCCCTGCTGTGGATTCGGCAGGTAGAAGGGCTGAATGCTGGTCAGCGCGAGGTGGGCGTCGGCCGGTGCGCCAACGAAGACGACATCCGACCAGGTTCGCCCCGCGTCGACCTTCGCGATGTCGCCGCCGTCCAGCAGCTTCACTGGCTCTCCCCCGCCAATTGAGATGCTCCAGTACGACCAGGGAGCACTTGTCGTACCGGTCACGCCCTCCGCATAGATGATGTGCTGGCCATCGGGCGAGACGCGCAGCAGGCTGCCAAAAGCGTTGGCGGGCGCCTGGTAGATTGGCGTGACCTTGCCGTCGAGCGTCATCACGTTGATCGGCGTCTCGTTCGTATCCGGCGCCGGATTGGCCCGTGCCCAGAAGATCATCCGCTGACTGTCGGGAGTCCAGAGGATCGGTGAGCCAGTCCGGCCGAGCGTCGCGTGATCGACTGACGCGACCGGATCACCCAGATGATCGCCGTCAACTGGCCGCAGTTCGAGCGTGATCGTGCCGTCGTCGGCGATCCGCTCCACCGCGACGTGTTGCCCATCCGGCGATGCGTAGGCGACGTCCGCCCGCTCCTGCAAGAGGACGTGCTGTTCTCCGGTCTCGACGTTAAAGGCGATCAGTGTCGCTTCCTTGAGGAGACGGGCGTGGTACGCGTTGGCGTCTTCATCCGATTTCCGCGATGGAAAGAAGCTGACAAGGACGTCGGTGCCGTTCAGCCAGCCGTCCATCTCATATTGGCCGGACGTCTCCAGTCCGGTCCACTCGTGCTGCTTGGTGCCCTCGATTGAGTAGACCCGCAGCGTCGAGGCGATCTGGGAAGCGTTGTAGCTCATCTCGGCAATGTGCTGCTGGTCGGGCGAGAGCGCGACGGTCGACGTGTTCGACGCGTCTCCACGGATGAGCAGGCGGTGGATGCCGTTTCTCAGATTAATCGCCTCGACGTTTCCACTCCGCGACCATTCGAGCAGCCAGCCACTGGCCTGAGCCATAGATTCACTGGATGCCAGGAGCGGCACCGGTGTCTGCCTGCCGGAGAGGAATCGCCGCGAGCCCGCGATGCCAATGGCGACGAGCAACAGAACCCCGATGGCGATCCCGCCCCACAAGAGCGCCGGTCCCAGCCAGACAGTCCGCCTGTCCGGGATGACCGCTGCGACGGCGGGCAGGTCATGCTCGGCACGGTCGACCGCGACCAGGATCTCCTCGTCGGTCGAGCGCGCATGCTCCAGCGCAAGCTGGCAGCGACCGCAGCTTTCGAGATGCTGCAGGAGGTTGAAGTGCTCCAGGCGGTCGCTGCTCGGATCGCGATAGCGCCCGATTCCGTTGACGTAGTCCGGGTGTGGCGCGACGTGGGTGGAATCGACGGCTGAGCGTGCCCGCTCGAGGAGGCTGCCAGCCTCACTCGCATTCTGCCCGAACAGGTGGGCGAGCACGTCCACATCGAGATCCAGACCAAGATGAAGGGCCAGCATCAGCGCGGGAACGGCGGGGAGTCCTAGTCGAGGATGGAGCGGAGCTTCACTTGGCTTCGTCGCCCCGCGCATCGGCGGGATCCAGCGGGCCGTGGTGTAGCTGAGCCGGGCGGCACGCGTCACCGGCACGAGAGCCTCGACCGGGTTCTCCGCGTGCGCATCGAGCCGCGCCGCGAGTGCGTCCGCCTGCTCCCCGTTGAAGAGGAGCCGCAGCGTCGCGCGCAGTCGCTGGAGATCGATCTGGTTTGCCATTACCGGTGATTCCTCAGCGCGTGCCGCTCGGCGGTCAAGTGGCGCGGTTGAATTCAAGCTGCCGCGATTGGAAATGTACCACCTGCGATTCACCCACCGGTACGTGGCAGCGAAATGCCGCATGAAGCGCAATAATGTGTTCCGGCACCAAGTGACATTTGAATTCGGAGGATCTCATGACAGCGCAGCATCCGCCAGCAGACCAGAAGGCGCAGGAATGGCCCGAGCTTCCGTTTGATGCCTGGGCCGAGACGTGCGACACCCTGCATCTCTGGACGCAGATCGTGGGCAAGATCGCGCTCGAACTGCGCCCGTTTCTCAATGAATGGTGGCAGATCGCTTTTCAGATGACGCCGCGCGGCTTGACCACTGGAAACATTCCGTATTCCGGCATCATCTTCAGCCTGGAGTTCGACTTCGTCGAGCATTCACTGATCATCTCACTGAGCGACGGGCGGCGCACGCGGCTGCCCCTCTCACCGCGCTCGGTTGCCAGCTTCTATCGTGAGGTGATGGCGGCGCTCTGGATGCACGAGATCTCGGTGTCGATCAACCCACAGCCGGTCGAGATTCCGGGCGCGATCCCCTTCGATCAGGATGAGCTTCACGCGGCCTATGACCCCGAATACGTCCAGCGCTGGTGGCGGGTCATGCTCAATACCGAACGGGTGCTCCAGCAGTACCGCTCGACGTTTGTCGGCAAGAGCAGCCCATCACAGTTCTTCTGGGGCTCGTTCGATCTGAACCAGACACGATTCTCTGGCCGACCGGCTCCGATACCGCAGGGAGGGCCCCGCTTCATGAAGCTGGCGGAAGATCAGGAGAACATTGCGTGCGGGTTCTGGCCGGGCAATATCACCATGGGTGGTGTCACGCTTGGCGAGCCAGCCTTCTACAGTTACATTTATCCTGAACCAACCGGATTTCACGAAGCGACGGTCCATCCGACAGCGACGGTGTACGACCCTCAGCTTGGTGAGTTCATTCTCCCCTACGAGGCGGTTCGGCAGTCGGACGATCCGGATGCAGCGCTATTGGCATTCTTTCAGTCGACCTATGACGTCGCGGCCGATCTCGCACAGTGGAACCGCGAATCGTTGGAACGACATCCATCGAAGGGAGATCGTGCACATGGCTGACCAGCATCTCGACCAGATCAATGAGGTAACGCCAAGCGCCGACGGCTGTAAGGAGTGTCTCGAGATGGGGGACTCCTGGGTCCACCTGCGCGTCTGCATGATCTGCGGCCACGTCGGCTGCTGCGACGACTCGAAGAACAAGCATGCGACCAAGCACTTTCACGCGACAGACCACCCGATCATCAAGTCCTTCGAACCTGACGAGGAGTGGGGCTGGTGCTACGTCGACGAGGCAATGCTCGACGGCTCGAAGTGGCCGATCGACGGACCACGGGCGCACAGCTAGACGCGATTGAAACCTCAACCTGGTCGTTCTCCGCGTGGCAATCAGCTCCCCGGCCCTGTAGAGTCTGTGCCAGTTCGTGGAGCACAGCAGTATCGACGTTGCCGGGGGATTGCGCATGGATGACCATTATTACGAGATCGAGGGCGGGAAGCCGCTCAGGGGGCGGGTACGCGTCAGCGGGGCCAAGAATGCCGCCACCAAGCAGATTGTCGCCAGCATGCTCACTGACGAGCCGGTCATCCTGCATAACGTTCCGCATATCGGTGATACGGACGTGACGCTCGATCTCTGTGGCAGTGTCGGCCTCGACGCCCAATGGGATGACAGCCAGCATGGAACGCTTACGCTTCGAACGCCCGGCGTGACAACCGCCGAGGTACCCCTCAGTTTTAGCGGTCTCAATCGCATCCCGATCCTGTTGGTCGGACCGCTGCTCCATCGCTATGGCCGGGCGGTGGTGCCGATGCTGGGCGGCGATGCCATCGGGAGGCGCCCCGTCGATTTCCACGTCCATGCCCTCGAGCAGCTCGGTGCGACGATCACCTTCGAAGATGGTCGCTATTACGCAAGCGCCAACCAGCTGCACGGAACGGTGATCGAGCTTCCCTACCCGAGTGTTGGTGCCACCGAGAATGCATTACTCACGGCCGTGTTGGCGCGCGGCACAACCCTCATCAAGAACGCCGCCGTCGAGCCGGAGGTGATCGACCAGGTGATGCTCCTGCAGAAGATGGGGGCGATCATCTTCGTCGATACCGACCGCACCCTCGTCATTGAAGGGGTCGACCGGCTCCACGGAGCCGAGCATACGGTGATCAACGATCGAAACGAGGCGGCATCCTTCGCCATAGCCGGGATCATCACGGGCGGCGACGTGCTAGTCGAAGGAGCCGAGCAGGCGACGATGCTCACATTCTTGAACAAGCTACGACAGGTCGGGGCCGGAGTCGAGTTTCGCCCGGAGGGCATCCGCTTCTTCCATCCCGATCGTCCGCTCAGCCCGATCGCGCTCGAGACCGACGTCCATCCCGGCTTCATGACCGACTGGCAGCAGCCGTTCGTCATGCTGATGACCCAGGTCGAGGGACTCTCGGTCGTGCACGAGACGGTCTATGAGAATCGCTTTGGCTATACCGAGACGCTCGTTCAGATGGGAGCCGAGATTCAGCTCTACCGTCAGTGTCTCGGCGAAAAGCCCTGCCGCTTCAAGAGCCGCGACTTCGCGCATAGCTGTGTGATCAAGGGGCCGACTCGATTGCACGCAGCCGACATCACGATTCCGGATCTGCGGGCCGGATTCAGCTATCTGATCGCGGCGGCACTGGCCGAAGGAACGTCGTGTATCCGAGGCGTGCGCTACGTCGAGCGGGGTTACGAGCAGATCTTCGAGAAGTTCCAGGGCCTCGGCGCGCATATCGAGCTTTGTGCGGGCTGATTACCCCTCACCGAATCGCCGCCATGATCGCGCCGCCGAGTGCCCCGAAGATGACGACGGCCCAGGAGGGCAGCTCCCAGAAGGCCAGCAGACCGAAGGCTGCCACCGCAAGTCCGAAATCGGACGGCCTACGAATCGCACTGGTCCAGACCGGCGTGTAGAGCGCCGCGAGGAGCAGTCCGACCACCGCTGCGTTGATCCCCTGTAGGGCCGACTGGAAGCTCGGATGCGACCGTACCTGATCCCAGAGGGGCAGGATGCCGACAACCAGCAGGAAAGACGGCAGGAAGATTGCCCCGAGCGCCAGCAGTCCGCCGACCCAGCCGTGCGGCGACGGCTCCGCGACCGTACCGAGATAAGCCGAGAAGGTGAAGAGCGGGCCGGGGATCGCCTGTGCCGCACCATAGCCCGAGACGAACTGCTGGGCGTTGACCCAGCCCGGGTCGACCACGGCCGACTGCAGCAGCGGCAGCACGACGTGGCCGCCGCCGAAGACGAGCGCACCGACCCGATAGAAGCTGGCGACCAGAGCGATGGCGTAGCTCTTGGTCGTGGATTGCAGCAGCCAGAGTCCGCCAAGGAGCACGGTGAAGGTCGCTAGGCTGGCGATGCCGAGGCGGCGACTGATCGCCACCCGCAGGGGCGCTCCTGGCGTGCCCGCGCCTGCCGGTATCAGTCGCCAGCCAATTAGCCCAGCACTGGCGATCACCAGGATCTGCGCCAGACCAGTCGTCCATGCAAGCATCACGAGCGTCGCCCCGATTGCCAGCGTCTGGCGCTTGCGATCGGGGCAGAAGCGGCGCGCCATGCCAAGCACCGCCTGCGCTACCACCGCCACTGCGACAACAAGCAGTCCATGAATCCAGCCTACTTCGGTCGAGGTCATGTGCTGCACACCGTAGCCAAAGGCGATCAGCGCCAGCGCCGAGGGCAAGGTAAAGCCGAGCCAGGCGGCAAAAGCGCCCGGCAGGCCCGCGCGGGCGATGCCGACCGAGATGCCGACCTGGCTGCTGGCCGGGCCAGGCAGGAACTGGCAGAGCCCGATCAGGTCGCCGTAGGTCTGCTCGTCGATCCACTGGCGCTTGCGAACGTATTCCTCACGGAAGTAACCAAGATGCGCGATCGGTCCGCCGAAGGAGGTCAGCCCGAGCCGGAGGGTGACCAGAAAGACCTCCAGCGCCGAGCCACGGGGTGAAAGCGGACGCCCGGCTCCGGCCGCGGCGTCTTCAATCAATGACGCGTCGACTCTGGCGGGCGGGTCGTTAGCGGACATCGGCGCTCCCGCGGGACGAGCGTGAATGGTCGCGGTCCATGTCGCCACCTCAGAGATATGAACGGCCGGATAACGTTGATTCCGCTGTTATCCGGCCTGCGGACCGCTCCTGTCAAGCCGTGGGCTCACGTTCGGGCTACGACGACGCGGTTTTCGTTCGGAAGCCGGAAGTGCTCTGCGATGTCGTCGACTGAGTTACGCTCGTCGATGTGCTGGGTGTCGTGGCTCCACTCGTCGTCGTTGTCGGAGCCGATACTGTGGGTGCCGACAGCGTGGCGGAGTTCGACGACGTGCCCGTGTCAGCAGATGTGCTCGATGAGCCGGTCGTGCCGGTCTGCACCAGCGCCGTGGTTGCGCCCTGGCTCGAGGCAGTCGTCGCGGACGTGTTCGTGTGCTGCGTGGCCAGGGTGGTGAAGGTCGCGACACCAATGAAGCTGATGCCGATCAAGAGCTTGCGTACGGACTTGACGCGTCGCGCCAGCATATCGCGCTGGGTGGGCCCGATGTGCGGCGGCACCGCCCGGTCCTCCTGGTACCAATCCGGAAACGGTGGTCGATTTGGTGTCGTCATCGAATATCTCGTCTTCCCTGTGCTCAATGTCCATGCAAAGTCGCAATCGTTCTTGTCTCTATAGAAACATCGCGACCGGTGAGATCCCTGTGGGTCAGCTTAGAGTTTGCTGGGGATCGAGCGTCGACCCGGACATGGATGATGAGTGTTTGGGGAAGTCAACTGGTCGTCGGCAGACGCGGTTCTTTCGTCGAGGCGGCGGGTTCCCTCTGGGCCATTCAACACCGGGTTAGTTCGTCAAAACCCTATCAACAGGTTTCGTTGAGCGTAGCGCGGCGAGTTATGGACTTTGACGAAATAGTTGGGAATTTGCCGCGTTCGCCCGGCAATAAATTGGCCGGGCTACCAAAGCGAAGTCCACTGAAGGGACTGAATTTGCTCCAGAATGCACCAAATCTCGTGGTGATCTATCGCTCAAGTCTCAAAGGCTTAGCCTGTTTATGGTGATTGATGAATTAATTCGGTAGCCAGTTATGGTCGCCTGGCAATGATGAGGTTTGACGAATTGATTCGGTAATGCGTCCACGTCCGCCCGGGGGTAAACGCCCGGGCTACCAAGACGAAGTCCACTCAAGGGACTGAGTCCATGTCGCCGAATCGGCAATGCGTTCTCAGTCCGTTTAGGGACTTCGGCTTGTCAGCCTGGATTTTCAATCCAGGTGGACGTGGCCAACTACCGAACTATTTCGGCAAAGACCATCAACAGGCTTCGTTGAGCGTAGCGCGGCGGCTTGAGCCCCGCGTCACAGCAGCATCGTTACCGGATTAGTGATTCAAACACGATTATGGACGTCGGCGTTTCAGCAGGATGCCTGCATGCTGGCCGGTTTCAACCCTAGGCGACCATGCCGGCGTTACCGAACGATTTCGTCAAGCCCCCTGATCTTGGGCGACGAGAGGCAGTGGCAAGAATCGTTTCGTCAACGACCATAACCCGGGTGACAAGGTGCTAGCATGGAGGATAGTTCCAGCAACAATCTCATCTGAAAGGGTGGTCCATCGATGCCAATCAAAGCGACCGTTCTGGTTGAGAACTCGGTCTTCGGGAATGCGGGTGCGGTCGCCGAGCATGGCTGGTCGGTCTGGCTCGAGACGCCATCGGGTCCCTTTCTCTTCGATACCGGCCAGGGCAACACGCTGCATCGGAACGCGGCCCACTTTGGTATCCCACTCCGTGAAGCGAACGCCGTGCTGATCAGCCACCACCATATCGATCACACCGGCGGATTGCTCGGCGCCGTTGAGACGCTCCGCCAGCAGCCGGGCCGCCAGCAGGTTCCGGTCCATGCTCACCCGGATCTCTTCAAGGACAGCTTTCTTGAAAACAAGGGCGAGCGTAGCTTCATCGGCGTGCCGCATACCCGGACCGCGTTGGAGACAGCCGGGTCGGAGTTTCGTCTGGAGACCGGCTGGCGGGAGATCGCGCCCAGTATGTTCATGACCGGTGAAGTGCCCCGCAGGACGGAGTACGAGATTGGCGACCTGTCGATGAAGCACTACGACGAACAGGGGCAGATTGTGGTCGATCCGGTGCGAGACGACCAGACCATCGTGTTCGACACGCCAGACGGCCTCTTCATCGTTCTTGGCTGCTCGCATGCGGGCTTGATCAACATCCTCAACTTCGCGGTCGAGCAGACTGGCAAGAGCCGGATCCACACCATCATGGGTGGCACCCATCTTGGCCCAGTGACCCAGCAACAAGTCGACGAGACCATCGCGGCGCTACACGAGTTCGATATCGCGCGCATCGGCGTCTCGCACTGCACCGGCCAGAAGGTCGCCGCGCGCCTGGCGCGGGAGTTTGGCGACAAGTTCTTCTTCTGCAGTGTCGGGACGGTGGTGGAGGTGTAAGACTTCCGGGTCGTGTTCTGCCGGGGTGCTCGCGAGCCATCGCGTGTGGGTAATCCAAACGACGAGTCGCCCAGAGTCACTGCTATACTGAGAGCGAATTAGCGAATTGACAGTGTGCTCATTTCGGCACGGGATCACGTTGAGAGATCGTTTGCGATGTACCTCTCGGATCGGCCCCACCAGGGAACACGCCGGCCGTTGGTCGGTCGAAAGCGTGACCAGGCGATGCTACGCCAGGCTCTGGATGTCATGCTGGCTGGGAATGGCTCACTGGTGCTGGTCAGCGGCGACGCGGGTATCGGCAAAACGTCGCTGCTCGATGACCTGTCGCGGCACGTTGAGTCAGACAACCTGCTCGTCTTCTGGGGACATGCCTACGATCTGACGTCTACGCCACCCTACGGTCCCTGGTTGGAGATTTTGCGGCAGTGCCGTAGGCTCGGCGAAGGCTTCCCCCAACTCCCTCCTTTTATCGGCGATGCCGGGGCGCTCGCCAGAGTTGGCAGTCAGGACGCACTCTTCTCAGCCGTCGCGACATACTTTCAGGAAATTGCGGCAACGTGCCCACTGGTGCTGATCCTCGACGATCTCCACTGGGCCGACCAAGCGTCGCTCGACTTCCTGCGGTTTTTCGCCCGCCAGATCGTCAGCCGGCGGATTCTGCTCGTCGCCAGCTACCGGACCGACGAGTTGCATCGCAAGCACGTGCTCTATACGTTTCTGCCGCTCCTCGTCCGCGAAACCAACGCCAAACGACTCGTCGTGCGACCGCTCAATGCCGGAGGCCAGCGCGCCTTGATTCGCCAGCATTACACGCTTGACGCGAATGACCAGGCACGGCTGGAACAGTTTCTGGCCGATCCATGCGGCAGGCAACCCCCTCTATGGCGGAGGAACTCCTGCGCACACTGGAAGACGAGCGCGTGCTGGCACAGCAAGGCGAGCGCTGGTCACTCGGTGACCTCGAACAGGTGCGTCTTCCCGCGCTCCTCCTCCAGGTAATCGAGCGGCGACTATCGCAGACTGAGTGACGAGACGAGACGAATTCTGCAGGTCGCGGCGGTCATCGGGCAGGACGTGCCGCTCGATCTCTGGCAGCGGGTCAGCGAAGTCGATGATCGGTCCCTTACGACCGCGATCTAGAGCAAGTCACTCGACGCGCACGTGCTACGTGAGTCATCGACGGGGCAATCCACTTTCGTCACGCGCTCATTCGTGAAGCGCTGTATGACGGTATCGTGGTGGTCCGACGGCGTCTGATTCATCGCCAGATTGGTGACGCGCTCGAGTCGATGCCGCAACCGGATCCCGATCTGATCGCCTATCATTTCGAACAGGCGGGCGATCAGCGCGCGATTGCGTGGTGGCATCAGGCCTCCAAACGAGCGGAACGGGCGTATGCCTGGCGCAATGCCGCGGAACGCCTAGAGGCAGTCTTCCGCTGCCAGGATCAGATGTCCGTCGAGATCCTTCCACGGCACGCTCTCTTGCTCGAGATCGCGACGTTGCGGCGGTACTCCGATCCAGAAACCGCGCTCAGCTGGCTTGATGCCGCGATCGTAGCAGCCGAACAGGCGGGTGATCGTGTCATCGAACAGCTTGCACGAGCCGAGCATGGCTTCGTCTATTGCATGATTGGGCGGGTCCGTGAGGGCATGGAAGAAATCGATCGAGCGGTCCTCTCCTGCGATCTGATTGAAGCGGAGCATCCTGGAACGTTGGACCGTACCGACGCCGACCTCCGCGCCATTGGACTGCGCTACTTTCATAACAGATTGGCTGCACGGCGGAGCGTGCTCATCTTTGCCTGGGCGATCGTGGGGCGGCTCGCCAAAGCGTTGGACGTCGCCGAGCCTTTGCGCAGCGCATTCTTCGCGGCAACCGGCAACGTGAACCACCCCGGTGAGATCAATCCGCTGCCCGACGCTCCATTTGGACCCGACTATCAGGCTGGCAACGTATGTTTAGGGCTCGCGCAGCTCTATTCGATGCTTGGGCGCGTCGGTGACGCCCAGCTCTTTTTCGACTCGGCGCACGCTATTTTCAGACGTCGGCGCTTCCATTCATCGTTACCGTGATCACTTCAGGGGAGCTCTACCTGGTGACGCTCCCATTCAAGACAGACCAACTCGGTCGGCGACGGTACCTGCGTGAACGGGCGAGACAAGCTACGACACAGGCACAGGGCATGGGTCCCTCGGCGCTGGCCGACGTCGTTCCCGACTTTCCCGTGCAGTTGATCGAGGGAGATTGGGCCAGTGCCCGTGCCCGCGCCGAGGCCTGTCGTGATGCCCACAGCTTTGGTTGGTATCGCGATTTGGCCGCCGCCGTCCTTGGGGAACTGGAACGCTACCAGGGGAACGCGATTGCCGCGATGATGTCGGTGACAAGCGTGTTTCCGGATGGTCCGTCGACCGAGCCGGGGAACTGCGGCTTCGTGACCGCACAGGCGCTTCAGCGCCTCGCCGCCGGCATCGCGCTCGACCAGGGTGATCTGGAGAATGTGCGATCCTGGCTGGAAGCCCACGACCGCTGGCTGGAATGGTCTGGCGTCGTGCTTGGACAGGCTGACGGCGCGCTCGCCTGGGCCGACTACCATTTCGTGAAGCTGGAGATCCTGCGCCAGGCGCGGCAGTCGGCCGAGCATGCCCTTTCTCTCGCGAGCAATCCACGACAGCCACTGGCGCTTATCGCGATCCATCGGTTCCTCGGCGATCTCGACTGCTCGGGATGAAGGCTTCGACGAGGCGGAGATCAGCACCTGCAGGAATCCCGCTCGATTGGCGGATGCCGTGTCCAGGCGCCGTTCGACCGTGCGCTGACGCTGCTTGTCATTCGCCGAATTCGCGCAGCACAGGAGCGATCGGGCGAGGCCGTGCGATCTGCTGGACGAGGTACGAGCCGTTTGTGTGCCGCTCCAGTGCGAAACCAACGCTAGAACGTGTCGCCGTGCTTGAAGGGAAGCTTGCCGAACTCTCCGGCGAACACGCGCGATCCTTCCAGCCGGACTCACGCAAGCGGGAAGCTGGAGGTACTGGGACTGGTCGCTCACGGGATGAGCGACACCGAGGTCGCCGAGACGCCTCTCTCTTTCGCCCCGCACGATCGGCAGCCATCTCAACGCCATCTATGGGAAGCTCGCCGTCAACTCCCGCACAGCGGCCGCTCGCTTTGCCGTGGAACATGACCTGATCTGACCCTGACCCGCTGCAAAGCGCACCCAGCGCATCGCCGCCGTCTCCAGTACTCCGACCCGCTGCCTACGTAATTTCCTGCAGCCTTGCCGCGATCTTCCTCAATCTTCGTTCAGGTGATCCCCGTCATTTTGCGGATGTGCTCGCGAGCCTGACCTTCTACAGTGGAACTATCGAACGATCCGACGTGAGTTCATGACGAAGCCGCTGGGCGTGTCATGCGGGATGTGCCCGCGCCTCGTTGGCTCGAAAACGCGCACCTCGTCTCGCGGCAACGAGACGGAACGCGGCACACCACGACAGGAGGTCAGACAAGATGGCGAGCAAGGTCAAGATGCAAGCGGTCAACGGCACCAAATTCAGCGACGTGGATGGCTCGGACGACCCGCAGGCGCGTGTGCGTTACCTCGATGTGGTGGCAAATGCCTCCGACTACAAGCGTGAATCGATCGAGTTGCTGGGACTCGCACCCGGCGACCGGGTGCTTGACGTCGGGTGTGGCACGGGCGACGACGTGCGACTGATCGCCAAACTGGTTGGGCCGGCGGGTCGCGCGGTCGGGCTGGATTCGAGCACGACGATGATTGACGAGGCACGCCGTCGCGGACAACCCAATTCGGTCGAGTTCCATCAGGGCGATGTCTATCGACTGCCGTTCCCGGATGACTCCTTCGACGCTGTGCGCGCCGACCGCGTCTTCCAGCATCTGCTGGAACCGCTGGCCGCGCTGCATGAGATTCGCCGGGTCACCCGGTCCGGCGGTGTGATATCCGTGGGGGATCCGGACTGGGAGACGCTGGTGGTTGACGTGCCTAACCGTCCGCTCCTCCGTAAGATTCGCAACCACATGCTCGATACCCATCATGGGCGCCACTCCGGCAGCCAGCTTTACGGTCAGTTTCACCGAGCAGGGCTGCGCGACGTTCGGGTGGCGATGCCCATCTTTGTGGTCTTCACCGATTACACCGTTGCCAACCAGGTCTGCGATCTGGTCGCACTCGGCGATGAGGCCTTCGCGGCCGGGGCGATCACGGCCGACGAACATGCCGAATGGCAACAGATGCTGCGCTCGTGTGAGCAGACGGAGCACTTCTTCCTCGGCGTGGCCGGAGCTGGCGTCATGGGCACAAAGCCGTAAGGACGCGGTTCTTCCTCGGCCGCAGACGATCGGAAGGATCGCAGATGAGAACCTACACGCGACGAGAAGCCGCCATCGTGCTTGTTCTCTCGCTCAGCACGTTCACCGGCATTCTCAATCTCTATCTGTTAACGCCGTTCTTGAAACTGGTCGCCAATGAGTTCCATGTGTCCGAGTCGACCGCTGGGCAACTGTCGACCGCGTATGCGTTGACGGCTGGGATGATCGGTCTGCTTGCTGCGCCTTTGATGGATCGCTACCAACGCAAGCAGGTGTTGCGACTGGGTCTCGCGGTCGTGGCCGCCGGTACGGTCCTCTCGGCAATGGCTTGGTCGTTTCCTGCCTTGCTTGCGGCACGCGCCGTCGCCGGCTTTGGGGCGGCTTTTGTGGCCAGTTGCACCATGGCGGCCGCGAGCGACGCGTTCCCCAATCTCGACAAGCGCAATCGTTGTGTCGGCATTCTCGTGTCGGCAACCGGGGTTTCGGGTATCATCGGCTTGCCGATCCTGACGCATCTGGCGTCGTTCGCTGGCTGGCGATGGTCCGTCGCGTCGCTGCTCGTTCCGGTGATCATGATCGTGATTGGTGTCTCAGTTCTTCCTCACCGGGATCTCACGGTGCGGCAGTCGTTGCTCGCCGACTATCTCTCGCGCTACCGGCAGGTACTCCATCATCGCGAAACGACGTATCTCCTCCTCGCCAGCCTGGTGCGCAACATCATCTGGACCGTGCCGCTGATCTACAGCGTCTCGATCTGGATCGGGCTGTTCGATATGTCACTGAGCGAGTACGGCTGGGTGTTCATGTTCGGCGGTCTGTGTTACTTCGTGGGCAGCAACCTGGCACCGCAGGCTATACAGCGCACATCGGCCCGGCGCGTCTTCGTGCTATGCACCGTCGTCCAGCTGGTCGTCGCTCTCGGCTTCAGTCTCGCATTGGGTAATCTAGCGCTCGCCATCTTCCTCTACTCCGGTTTCTTCGGTATCGCGGGCGCGTTTGCCGCGGTGGCGATGAACGTCCTGCTGCAAGACAGCCTTCCAGCGGCACGCGGCACCGTTCTCAGTCTGTCGACCACGACTCAACGGGCAGGTTCGGCGCTTGGAGGCATTCTCGGCGGCCTCATCCTGGCTGGATTTTCGGCCGAGGCGTTGCTACCGGTCATCAGTCTGCTGACCCCTGCCGTACTCCTTGCCGTCTGGGGCAGCGTGCGCTGGCAGCCGACCGTCGACGTCGAGCAGCTCGAGCCGGCCGCATGACCATACGGCGCGCCTGGCGCGGGAGTTCGGCGACAAGTTCTCCTTCTGCAGTGTCGGAACGGTGGTGGAGGTTTGAGCACTGAAGGAGCACCTCACGCTGAGATGCTCCCCGACAAGACTGAGATTCGAGGTCTCGCCCGGCTTAGCCGGGCGAGACACACGTCCTAGTGACTCTTGGTGACCTTCTCCACATTCACATAGTCGATGCGGGTACTGTTGTTCGTACCATGCGAATAGTTGACGAAGACCGTACCGCTGTCCGGAACGGGGCCACCTGGCGCGTTCTGGATCTGCGGGTGTTCCGACCCGGCCTGCACGTTGAGCACGTCCGAGTATTTCTTGATGGACGTTGGGTCACCACCGTCCACCAAGAGGTAGGCGTTTACCGTGTCGAACGCAGTCACGTCGACGGTATCCACACCTTGGCCCGTCGTGATGGCGAGCTTCTCGACGTTCGCCGTGGGAACGCTGACCGTTTGCCACGTTCCCACCTGGACCGTAGACGTTACGTCAACCACTGCGGTGACGGTGTCGTCACTCGCGGTACCAACGACTGACACCGTGTCGTTACCGCTCAGAGGATCGATTGCGAAAGTGTCGCCGGCGTTGGTAAAGGCGATCACTTGAGCGGAGCCACCACGGGTGACGATGCCGGAATTCGGCCCGGTCGGCGTGAAGGCCAGCGAATCGTCGGTTGTGGTGCCATCAATCGACAGCGCGTTGCCGTTGAGGTCCAGGCTCACGACGGGAATCCCCTGGATTCCGACCACGTTGCCGGTGCCCGCGATGCCTGTGTAACCCGTTACCGTTCCCGCGGCCAGATCAACCGTGATCTCGCTTGAAGCTGGATTTGCCGTTCCACCAGGCAGATACAACATCTGGTTGGCGATTGTCACGTTCAGGGCCGGCGAAGCGTCACTCACGTTGCCCGCCAGATCCTCTTGCGTGACCGTTATGTTGTAGACCGCGTCCGCCAACGCGCCGACGGTGATCTGATAATGGCCGAGACCCGCGCTTGCGAATCCCTGCCCGACCAGTGCCGGGCCGACTCCATGGTCTGCGTAAACGCGCACCAGTGAGTTGGGCTCGGCCGTTCCCGCGAAGGTCGGGGTGGTGATGGTCGTGACGTTATCAACGTTGATACCGCCGGTGTCACTGGAGGCCAGAAGATCAGGTGCTGCTGCCGTGGCAGGTGCAAGTGTGTCCAACGTGACCAGCAGCGAGTCCGATTCACTGCCCTGTCCGACTTCGTGTACTCCGCCACTGAGTGGATCAGTGATGACGACGCGCGCCGTCAGGAAGTTCGCTCCTTCGGTGAGTGGTGTTCCACCCGGGAACGTGAAGCTGAACATTCCGGGGCTGCCGTCCGGCGTCGCGTAGCCGACCAGATTACCGTTGTCGAAGACTGCGATTTTGTAACCCGGCGTGTCGGTCGCGGGATTTGAACCAGGCGAGAAGACCAGCCCAGTCAGTGGCCCGCTATCGACTCGAAGCTGGATCGTCGGATTCGCAACGTTGGTCACCCGGTCGCTCTGGTTTCGTCCACTGTCCGAGGCCGTCGTCAGGGCTAACCCGAATGGCGCCGGCGCGGGAGTGTTGACGATAGACAGATTGTACGTATTGAACGGCGGGATCTGTCCTGGACGGTCGAAGACTCGCAGGTAGTAGGGTTGACCCGCGACAACGGGGATGACGACCTGCTCGATGTTATTGGTATCCGGAGACAGCGGATTGCCGCTCGAGCCCGCCACCACATTGTTCTTGTCGCGAGCCTCGATATCGAGATCGGCGACCCGACCGTTGAGTCCGATCTGGAAGGTCATTTTGCCTGTCGCCAGCGCGGTCACTTTGAAGAAGTCCTCATCAGTGTCGCTATGGATGGTTAATCCCGGCTCGCTATAGCTGGCCGCCACCCCGAGATCGGTCGCGACCCCTGGCTGGATGGCGTTGTTCGGCTCGAAACGGTCGGGGAAGACACCAGTTATCGAGACAACGTCGAACAAGATTCGCTGGCCAACTGGCGTCGCTCCGCTGAACGAGTTTCCGGTGAACGCGAGGTAGGCCACCCCATCGGCCGCGGCGATACCGTTGTACTCGCCAATGCGAAGCGTCTGTGGTCCAGCGTCGCCCGGATCACACTCAAACCGGCAGGGCGCGCCGGCGTCCGGATCGAAGCTCTGATCACTCACGCGGAAGTCGTTGCTGAAGCTCAGTCCGCCGTCGCGGCTTACGCTGGCGTAGATGTCCAGGAGGAAATGGCCGCTACTGTTGGTGGCCCCGTTGCGCGTGTCGTACCACATCACGATCAGGTTGCCACTCTGATCGATGGCGCCGGTCGGGAACACCTGCAGCGTGCCAAACGGTGCATGACTCACCGTCGAAACAGACCAGTTGTTACCGTAGTCTGTTGAACGCGCGAGTACGACGTCGCCCGGATCACCCGTCGTGAAGTCATCTTCCGGGTCATCGTTCGCGACAACGTAGATGTTGCCTGGGCGATTGGGATCCGGGAGAACGTAGGATTGTGCGGCTCCCTGCATCCAGAACTGGGTTCCTGCGATGGTTCCAGGATCGGTCTGAACGTTACAGGTCACTGCGGCCTGGAACGAGCTCTTTTGAACGGCCGTGCCGTTCGAGAGATTTACACCGCCGGAACTGTCTCGGAGTACGTAGACAGGACCGGTTGTGTTGTCGCATGTATTGGCATGATAGGCGACGTAGATGTCACCGTTCGGTGCCACGTTCACGTGAGGTGGCCAGACGAAGCCCTCCCCTCCTGCCGAGACGGCCTGAGGCGCTGACCAGCTTACGTTCTGATTGGTGGAGCGCACGAACATGATTTGCGAACCGCCGAGTCGCGTCCAGACGACGTAGAGGTTGTCGTGAAACGGGCTCGTTGGGTTGGCATCCGCGGCGATCCAGGCCTTATCGTCTGAATGATCTCCGGGGGTGAGATCGATGGCCGATCCGATGAGCGCCCCGGTCGTTGGGTTGACCTGCTGCACGAAGATTGAGATATCGACTCTGTTCGGGTCTGGCATCGCGTTATCGTAGCCGCAGTAAAGGTACGACCAGAAAAGCCGTCCCTGAGAGTCGAAGGCGAGGCTGCTGTCTCCGCACGCGCTGTAGCTCGCAACGTCCCCGACCGGAGGAGGTGTGGTCGCATTTGCCTGAACGGGGAACGTGGCGCCGAAGTCGGTTGATATTCGGAGACGGCTACCTTGAGAGACCACAACGTTCTGTGGGTTAAGCGGGTTGACAACGGCTGTGTGTGGTTCATTGCCGCCGAGCCCGACGGGGACATCTGGGCTGGCCGCCGCTGGACCCGGTTGGATGAGTATCAGCAACGAAAACAACATGGTGAACGCACCGAAGACGCTCGTCAATCGTCGCATAATCGTTTCCCTCCCTTGGGCCCCGTACCACAGCAAGTGTCCTCGCGGACGGGCTCGGACTCGGGTACGGAGGTCGGCGTTGAAGATTCAGCGCGGCCGCCGGGCGCGGAAGGTCTGCTTACGGCAAATCAGACGTGCATAGACTTGGTTCATGTGTGACAGGTGAGACCGCACAGGGTCTGCTGATCTCACGCAAGCCGCGAACGTCCTTGAGCCCCCTACTTCTCTAAATGCGTTGGTCGCATAACAGACTGACTCGATCCGGAAAACCGCCAGCGTCAATGCGCATCAGACATACGGCCACGACCAGATACGGACTCGTCTCGATGATTGATCCGTCCATCGCGGCCAAGCCAGGGCCTGGGCACAAAGAGCCCCTGTCGTGACCGCAGCCGGCGGTCGCGTGTGCTTCAGACCAAGGCTTGTTTGGTTCTGATCGCGGCTTGCTCGCAGGCGGTCAGTTGATGCCAGATCCCTTCTGGGGACCGGAACGACCGCGCAATCACCCGTCTGTACTGCTCCAAGACTTGCCCCGCACGACGATAGCGGTTGACAAGCACCAGTGGGTTTCTACCCGCAGAGTTAATGGCCAGCACAGCTGTGGAAATGGCTGATAAGATACCGATGCTCCTACTATGAGGGTTGATCCGTCGCAGCACAACTGTCCTGCGCCAGTATTTCTGGGCCAGGTCTTCTAGTACTTACGTGCTACGTGAAATCTCGCGGCTCGGTGACCGGTGAATTTGGCTGGCGCACCGCCAATAGCCGACAACGACAATGCTTGCGAATGATCACCTTTACGGTCAGCTTTGCCCTGCGGCGCTATCGTCGTTGTTCGACGTTTATGGCGATTCCCCATGCTTGGCAGGCATAGCAGGGGCAGGGGCGTTCACCAGCACATCTCCCGTTTCCTCTGGTGGCCGCACTTTGGCGAACATGCCGAGCAGCGTGAGATCGTAGATCCCCTTCAGCACGCCGCCGATCACCAGCGGCCAGCCGAAGGTGGTGAGGCCGAGCAGATAGCCGGACAGGAGCGGGCTGCTGGCGCTGGCCAAACTGCGTGGAACCGAGGTGACGCTCGCCGCGGCTGGGCGCTCGGCTGGCGTGACGACGGCCATGACATAGGAGTTGCGCGTCGGCACGTCCATCTGCGACAGCATGCTGCGCAGCAAAAGCAGCGCGACCGCCAGGGTCAGGTTCGGCATGAAGGGGACCAGTACCAGGAAGATGTTCGCGGGCAGGTGACTGAAGACCATCGTCTTGATCAGTCCGATGTGCCGCGACAGCCATTCCGCCACGAGGTACGAGAAGGCCGAGAGGACGCCGGTCCAGAAGAAGATCGTGCCCGCCGTCGCCACCGACAAATCGAACCGATTGAAGAGCCAGAGCGCCAGCATCGCCTGAACCACGAAACCACCGCCGAAGGAATCCAGGCTGAAGAGCGCCGCCAGCGTGTAGACGATGCGCTTTGATTCACGCAATGGCGCCTGCGGGACTTCGGTGCTCGGCTCGATCGCCGGCGAGAGCCGCCGGTAGATGCTCAACGCGATGAGTGCCAGGAGCGCGTAGAGCACGAACATCCCCTGCACTGCTCCGGTGAAACTCAGTGACGTCCGGTTGGCAATCAGTTCAGGAAGTCCGGCGACGAGCGCTCCACACGCCGCCACCAGCGACGCGGCCAGACCATAGCGCGCGAAGATCGCCGTGCGCTGTTGGTCGTTGACGGTCTGCGGTAGGACTGACTGCTCCAACGGCAGGAACACGCTCACGTCGCCCGACGAGGGATTGAGCGTGCCGACGAAGGCGATCAGGAGCAACGGCCAGAACTGGTGAACGACGGCGAACGCGAGCCCGGTGGCGATCATCAGCAGTCCGGCGCTCAGCAACAGATTCCGGCGGCTGAGGCGATAGGCGAGCATGCCGACCAGGAGCGTTAGCGCCGCCGAGCCGAGCAGGGTGGCCGTGGTGATCGCGCCGATGCGGAGTCCGGAAAAGCCGAGTTCCGACAGATAGAGCGGCAGCAGCACACTGATGAATCCGTCGCCGAAGGAGCGGATCGCACGTGCCGAGATCAGTCTGGCCGCGTCGGGGTTCGTCCCTGGTGGGAGAAATCGTAATGCTGGAAGCGCGGAAAGTCTGTTCACGACGCCCCTTTTCCTCGACGTCTGCGCGATTCGGCTAGCAAGGTGCGGGGGTGTTATGAACGCCGGTGTTCGGTCGAGTATAGCGGCTGTCAGGCGATTGACGAAGGGCCTGATTTCCGTCATCATGCGAGGATACCGTCCGGATGAATGTTGTCCGCGGACATCACAGATAACGTCGAGGTCGCCGTCGTGGATAGCCCATCATCGCTACCCGAGCAGCCCTGGACACTCGGCCCCGCACACCTGCCATTCGTGGGCCGTGAGGCGTTGATTCGGGCGGCTGAAGACTCGTTGAACCTCGTGATCGACGGCGCTGGGCAAATCGTGCTCGTGTCTGGTGCACCCGGCATCGGAAAAACCCGCATGGCGGAAGAGATTGCGGCGCTCGCCCGGGCTCGCGGCGCGCTGGTGGCCTGGGGGAGCTGTCACGAATGGGAGGGTGCCCCGGCCTATTGGCCCTGGACCCAAATTCTGCGGGTGTGCCTCCAGGCCCAGTCCCCGGATACTGAGTTTCAACTCACGTCGTCCCAGAGAGTCCTCCTCAGCCAGTTCGTGCCAGAGTTGCGAGACCTGGCACGGGACTCAGATCCACCGCTCTCGTTCGAGCCTGAAGCACAGCTCTATCAGACGTTGATCGCGACCAGCGCGATTGTGCAGGCAACGGCGAGCATTCAGCCGTTGGTCATCGTGCTTGATGACGTTCACTGGGCGGATATCCCTTCGCTGCAGCTCCTGCGCTTCCTCGCGATCGACGCCCGGAACACGCGCGTGCTCATCATCGCCACGTACCGGGCTGCCGAACTGAGTCCGCGGCACCCCGTGGCGTCGATCATGAGTGATCTGTCGCGCGAGTCGCATTGCATTCGCCTGCCGATCCGTGGATTCACGAAAGAACAGATCAGGCACTTCATGACCTTAGTCGCCGCGGCTCCGCAATCCGACTCGCTGGTGGACGTGATCTTCGAAGAGACTGACGGTAACCCCTTCTTCGTCACCGAAGTCATTCGCATGCTCGCCGAAGAGAGTTCGCTTGGCCAGCCAGAATTTCCCAGTATGCCGCTACAGGTTCCGGAGAGCGTTCGCGAAGCGATTCAGCGCCGGCTGGAACGTCTCTCACCCGAATGTCGTCGCATGCTTGAGGTTGCATCGGTCGTTGGTCGAAATCTGGATGTTAACGTGATCGAGGAAGTCGCCGGTATGTCCGCGCTGCACGTACTGGACTTGCTCGATGAGGCTGCTCGAGCGCAGCTCATCATCCCGACTGACGAACCGGCGAGCTTCCGGTTCAGTCATGCGCTCGTGCAGCAGACGCTGTACCAGGATTTGGCCGCCTCTGAGCGGATTCGGCTGCATCTTTCGGTCGGCGCGGCGCTGGAGTCACGAGAAGACCGTGAGCCGCCGTGGGAACAATTGGCGTACCATTATGTTCAGGCGGCTCCGTTTGGTGACCCCGCCAAGACGTTGACGTATGCCGAGCACGCCGGGCATCACGCGATGTCGCTCTTCGCCTGGGAGGCGGCTGCGTCTCACTACGTTCACGCGCTCGACGCTCTTACACGGAGCAACCCGGGCGACACGACCAGGCGTGGGGCGCTCTTGCTGGCGCTCGGAGACGCGCGAGTTCGATCCGGGCCCGGATCCGGTGACGTTCCAGCGGCCCGCGAGTGCTTGTTGGAAGCGTTCGGCCTCGCCGAGGTTCATGGCGATGCTGTCGCCATGGCGCAGGCAGCAGTCGGATTTGCGGGGCTGAACATCGTCACGGCGTTCGGCGACGAGCAACAGGAACTGCTGGAGCGCGCACTGACCGCCCTGCCCCAGGAGCCGAGCCCGCTGCGTGTCCGTGTCCTGAGCCGACTCGCCGTCGACCTTTGGAATCGCTCGACTGAAAATCTCGCTCGCGCACGAGATCTTGCTGACGAAGCCGTCCTCGCCGCAACCCATCTGAACGATGCGGCTTTGCACGGATTCGCACTCTGGGCCCGGCATTATAGTGCTTGGCGTCCCGACAACTTGCAGGAGCGCCGGGCAATTTCTGAACAACTCGTCGCGTTTGCGCAACAGACCAGCGATCCAGTCGTGACGGCCTGGGGCTATGTCTCGCTCACCCTGGATTGTGTTGAGGCGGCCGATCTGGAGGGGGCGCAGCAGTCGTTGGCGGTCGTGCGCCACCTTAACAAACGTATCCAGCTGCCATACGTCGCGCTGCGCGAAACAGCCTATAGCGGCATGCTGGCGCTGCTGACCGGAGATTACGTTGGCGCGCAACCGCTCGTTGAGCGCGCGCGAGACCAGTGGCAAAGTAGCGCGGCGCGCCAGCATCAGCTTCAATCGTTTGTGCTCGCACGAGATACTGGACGGCTGGATCAGCTTACCGAGGAGATTGTCCTGCCCGGGCCCTCCATCCTTTGGGGAGTCGCAACAATGGCTCACCGGATGTGGCTCGCGTTGGCACGCAAGGATTGGCCGGCCGCTCGCAGAGCATATGATGGCCTCGTTGCAGACGACTTCGCGATCGTTCCATTCGATGCGTACTGGTACGGCGTGATGATCCCGTTGGCCGAAGCGGCTATCGAATTTCACGATCAGCCACGTGCGCGGCGTATTGTCGAACTCCTCTCGCCATACGCCAGCCGGATTGCATCGGTCGGCATCCTGGGGGTCGTTCACGGACCGGTCGCGCTGACGCTCGGACAGCTGGCTCTGGAGCTCGAGGAACTGGACGTCGCGGAGCAACACCTGGCCGAGGCATTGGCGCTGGCTGAACATCTTGGCATGCGACCATACGTCGCACGGGCGCTGGTCGCGTCGGCAGAAGTCGCGCTACGGCGCGGATCCGCCAGGAGCCGGAGAGAAGCACTCGAAATCATCAAACAGGCTGCGGATGTCGTCGACGAGATTGGAATGTCTGGTCTCGTGCCGCGAAGCACCGAGCTTGCCGCTGCGTTCAAGGCGCAGCGGGCGACACGTTTTGGTCTCACCGCGCGTGAGCTTGACGTTCTACGCCTCGTGGCTGAAGGGCTGACCGACCAGGAAGTTGCCGAGCGGCTGTTCGTGAGCCCGCGCACGGTGGGAGCGCATCTCACCTCAATCTACTCACGGCTCAACGTCTCATCGCGCACCGCCGCGGCGCGCATCGCGCTGGATCACCACCTCTTCTAATTCACTGGTTCATGCTCATGCCGGTCACGCACCGGACTCCTTCGCCAACGAAGTTGAACGCTTACGTGATCTCCAGAATGCCGCTCGCGACGGTCGTCTCGAGTGAGGCTCGAACGGCTCACGGCCCCGAGTTGCCGAACGCAGCGCGGACGCGCACTGCGCGTTGGAATGCGACTCTTTCTCATCTCAGACACTTCCCATTTGTATGTCGGTCACAGCAGCGCCTCCTCACTTAGGTAGTGCGTCTAGGTGATCTTCACGATGGCGCACGTTCGCGAAACGCTCACTCTGGTGTTGGGTCCGCTTGCGGTGGGTGAGCGGACGATGAGTGAAGGAGGCCCGATGGGCGGTTGATCCTGGTCACACGTAACGAACCAGATCGCGCGTCAAGTCGACTGCGCGCCGAGCAACAATTTACCAGCGTCTATCGTCCACGCCTCCGGCGCACGCAACGTGGCGGAAAGCGTTTCGACGGAGCGCCAGGTCTCTCTATAGGAGAATGGAAGCAACATGAGATTGAAGATTACCGGGCCAATCCTGGCTCTCGTGGGGTTACTTTCTATTGGTCTCGCCGGAACGACGGGCCTCGCGGACACATATCCTTCAGGTGAAGTTGTCCACGGTCAAACAGCAGTCGAGCCTGCCTACAACGCCGCTGACGGAAGCCTGATCTTCCTGCTTACTCCGGTGAAGGCATCGCCTCCCAAGGTCGCGAATGCGGGAGCGGTCGCGCCACTCTTTCTGGTCGAATATCCGCCGAATACCAGCTTCGACGTTCCATTCAATTGCCAGGGGGTGCCCGGCAACTGCCCAGACCATGATGGTCCCGTCGCGAATGTCGCGACGTCAAATCAGCCGGATGTCTATGGTACTGATCCATCGGCCGTGCCTGGGCACGATCACCTGGTGACCGCTCCCGGCACGCCCGGAGATTTCCAGGTTGCCCGCGAGGTGATCGAAGTACTCTTCACGCCGAAGGCAGTAACCGATCACGCGATCACGCACCTCACGACTCGAGCGGAAGTGGACGCAGCGGTAGCGAACGGACACGCCGTAAAAATCGACCTTGGCTTCGCACTTCACTTCTCGGTTGTTCCGGCTGCCGCGTATAACCCCGGGACCTAGATCAATCCACTATCAACCTCTGACCAAGACAGGTTACGGATACACGTACACATGCGGGGAAGGCTGGCATCAGGCCGAGGGCCCAGCCAGCCCCGCCTCCGAGCGGAGAAATCTTCACCGCCAGTCTGATTCGGTCAACCGCGACGCCGAACGAGTACGTTGTCGGAGTGATCAGGGCCGGCCGGACGTGCCGGTAACACAGAGAGAGCCAGCCGACGACAGAGGCCCCGGGATATCCCGACGGGCCTCATTCGATGTCAAAGCATGTTGTTCCCACTCACCTGAGCCCATCACTCCCATCAGCGGCCTGACGGGCCTCATTTAAGTAGGGTGCCTAGGTGATCCTCACGATGTTGCGGGTAGGCCGGTAGCCCAAGCTGAAGCTTGTACACAGCATGAACGACCGCGATGGACGCGGCGAGTGCTGAGAGAAGGAGTCAACAGATGTCGAGATTCGATACCTTGCAGGCCAATATGCGAGGGCGGTTGATCAGATCAGGAGACGCTGAATACAACGAAGCGCGAGCCCTGTGGAACGGCATGATCGATAAACGTCCGGCCGCTATTGCGCGCTGCATCAATGTGACTGACGTCGTGGTCGCGGTCAACTTCGCTCGGGACAACGGCCTTCAGCTCGCTGTTCGGGGCGGCGGACACAACGCCGCCGGTAGTGCGATGGTCGAGAACGGGCTCGTGATCGACCTGTCGGCCATGCGTCAAGTCAGCGTCGACCCGATATCACGGATCGCCCGGGCACAGGGTGGCGCGACCTGGGGAGACTTCGACACGGCGACCGCGGAGCATGGACTCGCAACCACGGGCGGAGCGGTCTCCACGACCGGTATCGCAGGGTTGACGCTCGGCGGGGGGCTCGGCTGGCTGATGCGGTCGTATGGCATGGCCTGCGACAACCTCCGCTCAGTCGAGATCGTCACGGCGGATGGTCGAGTCCGTATGGCTAACGCCAACGCGTACCCGGACCTGTTCTGGGGAGTGCGCGGCGGAGGCGGAAACTTTGGCGTCGTCACCTCGTTCGAGTACCAGCTCCATCCGGTCTCCACGGTTCTCGGCGGCATGTTGGTTCATCCGGCCGAGCGCGCGAAGGAAGGCCTCCACTTCATGCGCGCCTTCACCAAGGACGCTCCGGACGAACTGACCGTCTTCACCAGCCTGATGACCTCACCAGACGGAGTGCCGATTCTCGCGTTCCTCGTCTGTTACAACGGTCCGATCGAAGACGGGGAGAAGGTACTGGCCCCGCTGCGAGCCTTTGGCCCGCCGGTGGCTGATATGGTCGCTCCGATGCCCTATGTAGCGCTGCAATCGATGCTGGATGAAGCGTTCCCCAAGGGATTGCAGGTCTACTGGCGCTCTGACTTCGTCGAACGTCTTGAAGACGACGTTATCGACATCCTGGTCGACCAGCATGCTGCGATCACGTCGCCCCTCTCGGCGCTGCTTCTCGAGCAGTTTGGGGGAGCGGTTAAGCGCGTCAACAGGGATCAGACTGCCTTTGTGCAGCGTGACGTCGACTTCAACCTCGCGATCATCTCGCGCTGGGCAGATCCGTCCGATTCCGACGCGCATATCGCCTGGGCACGCGGCGTTCATCGCGCGATCGCGCCCTACACCAGTGGCACGTACGTCAACTACCTCGGTGACGAGGGAATCGACCGGGTTCGCGCGGCCTACGGCGACGCCGTGTATGAGCGTCTGGTCGCCGTCAAGAATGCGTATGACCCAACCAACCTATTCCACTCGAACCAGAACATTCGCCCAACGGTTGAAGTGGGTTGAGACAGCAGCGCCTCCGGTGGAACGCCGCCGGAGGCTCGTTCATCGTGAATATGCCGATCAGGATCTGATCGGGTCAGAAAGCAGGACCATAATGTGGAACAACATGGATCCAATGGCCAGCATGGCCCAGGCGCGGCAGGAAGATTTTCTGCGAGAAGCTGAGCAGGATCGCCTGGGCAAGTTCGCACGCAGCTCGCGGCCCCCTCGGAAGAAGCGGCAAAATCATCATCTCGCCGGTCTGGGTGGTCCTTTTTTCGCTCGGCTAGCCACCTGGTTGGTTGGCATCGTCCATTGAGCAGTGAGATTGCGGCGTTGTCTTCGTGGAAGCACGCAGATCACGCCTCGCCCGCGGCTTCAACTGCAACGAGTGAGGGCATCACCATAGAGCCCGGTCAAGCCCAGCGCGGTCTGCTCCATTCGCTGGCGCACTTCGGGTGGGTCAAGCACTTCCGCTTCGGCACCCAGCCGAAGCAGGTCGATGTGGCCATACTCCAGCGATTCGACTGGCAGTGTCACCAGGCGCCATCCGTCGATATCGGGTGGGCCGGCATTCTCGGCCGCGGCACGGGCAGCAACCTGGTTGAACAAATGGGGCAGCAATTCGAAGCCACGTGGCGAGAGGCGCAAGCTCACTTCGTAGCGATACAGCCGCTGCTGAAACTGCTCACTCCAGCGTTCCCAGAACGAAGCCAGATCGAAATCAGCAGGTCGATCAAAGCGTTCGTCGAGTACCTGCAATTCGAGGATGCGGGAGGCGCGGTAGGTGCGCAGCTGGCCCGAGGTTTTCGCTACCAGATACCAGTTGCCCGCCTTGAGAACCAGCCCCAACGGATCGAGCGTGCGCTCGACCTCGCCACGCCAGCGCTCGTAGCGCACGTGCAGTCGTCGCTGGTTCCAGACCGAGTCGGCTATGGTCGCCAGATATGCGATGCGCTCGCCTTCGCGAAACCAGCTCGGGGCGTCGAGGTGAAAGCGCTCGCTGATGCGGCCGGCACGCGAACGCAACTCCGGCGGCAGCGCCGCCAGCAGCTTGAGCTGGGCGGTCGCGAGGACAGTTCCCAGGCCAAGCTCGGCTGCCGGGCCTGGCATTCCCACGAGAAAGAGCGAATCCGCCTCGTCCGGCGTCAGGCCAGTGAGGCGGGTGCGGTAGCCGTCGAGCAACTGATAGCCCCCGGCGGGGCCGCGATCTCCATAGACCGGCACGCCAGCCGCACTGAGCGACTCGACATCGCGGTAGATCGTACGAATCGAGACCTCGAGCTCGCGCGCCAATTCCTCGGCGGTCATGCGACCCCGCGTCTGCAGCAGCATGAGGAGTGACAACAGGCGACTGGCTCTCATGCCGCCATTGTCGCACATATTCCTGACATGTTCTGGCAGGTTCTCCGCATACACTATGAGCGTAACGATCAGGAGGCGAGTGAGTTCGTGACTCAGCGATCAGAAGGGAAACGATCGACATGACCGGATACGCGGCGGGGGCAATTGAGACCACCAGTTGGGACGAACAGACGATCGAGGAGCAGGCCGGATTGAAAATGGCGCGCGTCAGCGCAACGAGCGTTTTCACTGGGGATATTCAGGGCGAAAGCCACGTCGAGTATCTCCTGGTCTATACAAGTGACGACGAATCTCGCTTTGTAGGTCTGGAGAGGGTCGACGGACGCATCGGTGATCGTGAAGGAACCTTCGTGTTGCAGCAACAGGGGATCTACGCGGACGGGAGTATCCGAATTAGCTGGTTCGTGGTGCCAGGGTCGGGTAGCGGCGGGCTGACTGGTTTGCGTGGTGAAGGTGGCTACTTCTGGGAGGGCGAGCACGGAGTACCGGCTCCGTTCACTCTCGATTACGAACTGGACGACTGACGATGCTGAATAGCGAGGCCGGGACACGATTTCTTCGTGTTCCGGTACGCGTTACGTTCTGCCGTCGAATGGCGGAGCCCACGTCGCCAACGCTTCCGGCGAACCGCGTCGGCCAGGTGTCGTCGCGGATTGAACAGGTCGAAATCCACTCGACCCGTGGCGATGACCCGTCTGGGGTAGCCTGCAGTCACCCAGGCGAGTCTGCCCGTGGTCGGCCTGAGGCGAACGTCGGAGGCGTTGTTGACCGCGGACCCGATTAGCGATGGATTGTCCTGAGCCTTGAATTGATCAGAGCACCAGCACGTCGACCGGGTGAACCGCGTTGTTCCCCATCCCCTGATACGTCCAGAACGGCTCGTTCGGCTGCGTCTCGCCAGTCTCGTCGGTCGCGCGGACCAAGATGCGGTGTCGCCCCGGCCTGGCATCCCAGTCAAAGCTCCACCCACGCCAGGCAACCTCGGAAACCGGCCTCTCCAGCTCAGCTTCATGCCACACAGCGCCGTCGATGCTGACCTCGACCCGCGTGATTCCGGCCCGGCCAGACCAGGCGCGACCGCGTAGCGGAACCTGTCCGGCGTTGACGATACGCAGGCGGCTGCTGAAATCGGGAATGCCGGGCGGTACGACCAGCGCTCTGGGACGCTTCAGTGTTACCGGATCACCCGTATCGTCGGCGTCCTGTGAATAGCGGTAGGAATTCATCATCTGGTATCCGGTGAATGGCTCGGCGGCAGCTTCGATCGACGCCAGCCACTTGACGCTGGCCATGCCGTACCAGTCGGGAACCACGAGCCGCAAGGGAAAACCGTGCTGCGGCGGTAGGGGCTCGCCGTTCATTCCGTACACCAGCAGCGTGTCATCCCGCATGGCTTCGTCTCGCGACAGGCTGCGCTGGTAGGGCTGGACCTCACCTCCCTGCACGCCCCAGTCGAGCCCGGTGAAGATCACCTCCGTCGCCTCGTCCCTCAGGCCCGCCTCGCTCAGCACGCCTCGCAGCGGTGTGCCGGTCCACTCGGCGGTGCTGACTCCCTCGGTAAACCAGGGTTGGGTGGTGGAGCGAGGCGAGAGGAGCGCGCGACCGTTTCCGGCGCACTCCATGGTCACTGGCATAGTCACGGCTGGACGGCGTCGTAGATCGTCGAGCGTCAGGCGTACTGGTGCGTCGACAAGCCCGCTCACCGAGAGGTGCCAATCCGCCGGTGCAACCTCCGGGAGATCGAAGTGGACGATCAGATAGTGGAGACCGGTCGGCGTGATCGGATAGCGAATGGCCTCCAGCGGGATGCCGCGATTCCGATTCGCCGACACGACCTCTTCCTGATGAAACAGATCGTCCGCGCGCAGACCGCTTCCATCACCAGTGACCGGTAGATCCTCGACTCTCGATTGCTGAATCGGGCGGGAATTCAGACGATCGTTCATGGTGCGCTCCTCTCGTCACATGATGAACGCTCAACGGATATGGAATTGGCTGGACATGGTGGCTGCCGCCAGGTGTCGCTGTGGATCAAACGGCTCGAAGTACGCCCGGCCAATAGCGAACAGCCCCGTCTGGGGTAACCAGAAATCGCCGAGACGAATCGGCCTGGGGAGCGGTCTGAGACGATCATGAATGACGCCGTCAATCTCGGCCCGGCTCGAAGCGTTGCTATAGAAGGTCCACCGTCCATCGGCATGCCAATACCAGATCGAGGTATACCCAGGGCCGACCGAGGTGGCTGGGAAACGGCGCATCGCGAGCAGGTGGCCCGAATCGAACGGTGATGCCATGACACCATAGCCGGTGAATCGCTCGTCGCGTCCGGGCGAAAGTTCCGGGTGGAGTTCCATCTGATCGATCACGTCGCGAGGTTCACGCACAAACGCTCCTTTCGGGTTCTCATGACCGGACGTTCCGCGTCGAGCTGGGCGGGATCAACCCGTCATGGAGCGCTCACCAATGTCACGTCCTTGCACCACTGGTGGCTATCATCGACCTTCCCCCTAATCGACGTGATCCCCAGCGCACAAACTTCGACCGTCTGATCCGGAGTCGCGTCGGCGGATAGGATGAACTGGTTGGGACCCAAGGTCGTCAGCTTCACCGGGATATGCTCCACGTCCGGACCGCAGGTCGTGGTCGTCCAGCCCTGGGCGACGGCGCCGACGTTTCGCTGCGTCGCCGTCACTCTGAGGGTAACGAGCTGTGACTCCGTGCAGCCATAGATAATGGTCGCGTCAAGGCGCCGTCCCTGGAGCGTGGCGGTGGGTTCGATGGTGTTGAGATAGGTGCCGCCAAGCGCCTGGGCCGTCACGAACACGATGGCCGCTAGAGCAAGGCCAAAGGCGAGAAGTAGACGGTAGCGCATGTTCTTCCTCCAATGTCTGACGCCACTCTCTCGTCTGTGAGCGCGGTGTCGTCTCTTGTCCAGTGCGGTTTAGCCCAGACGCATCGCGTCGAGCCAGTCTTGCGGAAGGCCGACGTTAAGCCCGCCGTCGATCGGAATGAGCGCGCCGGTCACATAGCTGGAGGCATCCGACGCCAGCCAGATGACGGTTCCGGCCACGTCCTCAACCTCGCCCCAGCGTCCGAGTGGCGTGCCTTCGATCGAGGTTGCGGCGAGATCCGCGTTCGCCAGATAGGGCTGATTGAGCGATGTCCGGATCCAACCGGGGCACAGCGCATTGACCCGCACGCCGTAGGCGCCCCACTCCACCGCCATCGACTGCGTCAGGGACAGGACCGCTGACTTGGCGGCGCTGTAGGCCGCGACGGCGGGCCAGGCGCGCGTCGGCAGCAGTGAGGCGATGTTGATGATCGTCCCGCTACGCTCTTTGAGCATGCGCTGTCCCACCGCCTGACTGACACGCAGCACACTGGTGAGATTGAGATCGATCACGCGCTGCCAGCCGGGCTCCTGGATGTCGGTAACGGCGGACTGGAACAGCGGGCCTCCCGCCGCGTTGACGAGGATGTCGATCTTCCCCAGTGTCGTCCAGGCGTGCCCGACACTCTCCTGCACGGCCGAATCGTTGAGCACATCGCACGGAAGCGCGACCGTTCGTCGCCCCGACGCTTGAATACGCTGGGCGATCTCGTCCAGCGCGCCGGCGGATCGGGCCAACAACGCGACATCGGCCCCAGCCTCGGCCAGCGCGAGCGCGATTCCGGCCCCGATGCCCCGTGAGGCTCCGGTCACCAGCGCACTCCGGCCATGCAGGGAAAAGCGTTCCAGTCCATTCCTGTTCGGCATTTCAGTTCATCTCTGGTTGCGTCTGCTCCTTGTAGCGGTCACGCAGCACCCGTTTGAGCACCTTGCCGGCACCTGAGAGGGGCAAGGCGTCGACCACCTCGATTGTTCGGGGACACTTGTACGCGGCGATTCGCTCGCGGCAGAACGCGCGCAACGCTTCAGCGTCGACCTGCTGACCAGGTCGAGGGACGACGACGGCATGTACCCGCTCGCCCCAGACCGGATCGTCGACGCCAATAACGGCGGCGACCTGGAGCGATGGATGAGCGCTCAAGGTCTCCTCAACCTCGATGCAGTAGATGTTCTCCCCTCCGGAAATGACCATGTCTTTTACCCGGTCGACCAGATAGACGTAGCCATGCTCGTCAAGGTAGCCAAGGTCGCCGGTGTGGAACCAGCCGTTCCGGATCGCCGCCGCCGTCTCATCCGGCCGGTTCCAGTAGCCGCGCGTCATGTTCGGACCACGCACGGCTATCTCACCGATCTCGCCGGGATCACAGACCGATCCATCGGGACGGCGCGCTTCGATCTCGACACCCATCACGGCGCGCCCGGCGGAGCGAATTCGCCGGTCGTCGAGCAGTAGCTCTTCGCGCGGCAGCAGGGCAATGTGCGAGCTTCCTTCGGTGAGTCCGTACGCTTGGGTGAAGGAGCATCTCAGCGTCGCCACGGCTCGCCGCAGCAGACTGGTTGTCATCGGCCCGCCTCCATGCAGGATCAGCCGGAGCGAGGTGATGTCAGTCGTCTTCGACGCTGGGTGGTTGACGAGCGCGTTGATCATGGTCGGTACCATGATGGAACACGTGACTCGCTCCCGCTCGATCGTCTGCACCAGGCTCGCGGGATCGAAACGAGGCTGGATGACGTGGCAGGCCCCGCGCCAGGTGAGGGCGTAGATCGACGAACCGTCGGCAAGATGAAACATCGGGGCGACATGAAGGAACCGATCGTCCTCGTTGTAGCCTGCCCCTATGGTCATGCTGAACGCGTTCGTGACGAGGTTGCGATGGCTGAGCACCGCGCCTTTAGGCGAGCCGGTCGTGCCACCGGTATAGAAAAGAGCTGCCGGGGATTCTTCATCGATCGGAACCGCGAGGTCGGACGGCGTGCTGCCGGCGATCAGTTCTTCGTAGTCGTGGGGCGCCAGCAAGAGATCCACGCCATTCCGCGCCAGACGGCGGGCGATATCCGCGTTGGTTTCATCGGCGATGAGGAGCTCCGGCAAGCAATCGTTCAACATCACGGTCTGCTCGGCGTACGAGTGACGCGTATTGAGCGGAACGATGATCGCTCCGATGGCGGGGACGGCGGTGTAGATCTCCAGATAGCGGTGACAGTTCTGCATCAGGACGGCAACGCGATCGCCCGGAGCCACTCCCAGGCGAATGAGCCCGCTCGCCAGTTTCCGGCAGCGCAGCGCCATCTCGGCAAATGAGAGCCTCGTCTCACCACAGATTACCGCTTCCCGCGACGCATAGAGTCGTTCGGCGTGACGAAGAGGATCGGAAAGAGTCAGGGGCATCGAGTGCTCCTTCTCGTTGCTATAATGCAGGTGTCCTGCGTATAGTATGCAGGTATCCTGCGGAGTTGTAAAGTTGCGAGGCGAAACGAGTCGGATAATGGCGGAATCGACAGACGGGCGGCGGGTCACGCTGGTGACGCTGCTGCTTCAGGCGACGCATCACATGGTCGAGGATCTCATCGAACGGGTTACCGCTGCCGGATATCAAGATGTTCGACCATCCGACAGCAAGGTGTTCGAGAACATTGATCCGTCTGGCACGCGTCTCACCGAACTGGCGGCGCGCGCCCAGTTGACGCATCAGTCGATGAGCGAGTTGGTCAGCGGGTTAGAATCGCGCGGCTATGTGACGCGACAACCGGATCCGGCTGACCGGCGTGCCCGTCTCGTCTGTTTGACGCCTCGAGGACGTGAACTGATGCGGGTCGCGCTGACGGTGTTGAACGAGATCGAGTCGGAATGGCTGCAACAACTTGAAGCGGCCGGATGTAGCGATCTCCGCAATGGATTGATTCGTCTGGCGGAGTCCGAGCAGTATCCGGCCGGGATCCAAGGCACCAGCGACCTCTGATCGACAATCGGAGACACCACGAGGAGTGTTCCCGACGATCCGCGTTCTGTTCTTCTCCGCCGGGGTCGAGAACCGACCAGTGAAATGAAGAACGACCGAAGCGTTATCGTGTCACGCCGGGGGCAGGCGAACCGTCTGATCTCGCTAAGGCTGATGTGGAAGCAGTAGCTCATGAGCCGGTCCAGGGCACTCAGCAACTGACGGCGACGTTGACGTGTATGGGCGAACCGGCGCATTGGGCGCGCCGGTGAGGATTACATTGAGGTCATCGCGTTCATCGAGCTGGCATGAAGACCGGGCGCGAGTCCAGGATAGAAGATCACCAGAATCGCAAGGCTGAAGGACGCGAGTCCGACCACCTTGGCAAAGCCGTTTCCATGAACCCACTGCTTTTCGACAGCGATCACTGCAGCGAGTGCAACCATGGCCACCAGGTTCATCACGCCAAACGCCGCCATGAGTGCCATCAGTGCCCAGCAGCAGGCCAGGCAGAACATTCCGTGATGGGCTCCTGCTCGGAGATCGCGGAATCGGCCGCGATAGTTCCCGTAGTGGAGCAGATGGGCCAGCGGCGAGCGGCAGTGCTGCAGACAGCGATACTTGATCGACGTGAGTTGGTAGATACCGGCGCTTGCGAAGATGACCACTGACGCGCCGGTTGCCAAGTCCGGATAATCCGACGCCACGCGCCCGGCCAGCCAGGCGATGCCGAACGCGGGGATACCGGAGAGTGCCCAGGCGAGCACATAGCCTGATCCGAACATCGCCATCCGTCGTGAACGTTGCGTCTGAATCGTTCGCGTGTAGAGGGTGATCATGGGCATCGCAGACGGAAGCATCATGGCCGCCATCATGAGCGCCCACATGACCACGAACAACGTCAGGGTCATGCCCATGGTTCCTGGCATGACCCCCATGTTCTGAGCCCACACCACAGTCCCGAGCCACGCCGCCGCCGCGACGACGAGAATCGCCGTCGCCGGAAGCAGGTTGTCTCGAAGCGTGAGAACCTGACGGCTCACTCGCCGCTCCAGGTATAGGGAGACGACGCTCCGCTTGTGCCAGTCTGGCCGAATTCGATCCCGAAGACCGACACCTGGGTTCCCACCGACTTTCCGACTGTGAGCGTTGTATTAGATGGATGGAAGACGTTGTTCAGTTTCACGGGCTCCTGAATTGGACCCGCGTGGAAGTCCTCGATCTCCATTGAGACCGCATCTCCCCACTGCACGCGATGCCGGCCACCATTCTCGCTGTAGGTCACGGGCATCGATTCGACCCCCAGCATCTCGCTGATCAGGGGATGCAACATGGCTGGAGGTCCGCCCTTCTGCCCGCTGATGACGGCTCCGAGACGCTCCGCCTGCTGTGCGGTGGCTTTGTCGTCCAGCAGAACCCCGACGCGCCAGTTTCCGTCGATCATGACCGGTGGCGTATCGGCGACGATCGCGAAGGTGAGACCGCTCACGTCAACGCCATCGATCGTCCCATGATCGACGTGATAATTGAGCACGACTTTACAGCGATCGTGGGTTGATGGCTCGCTGAGACCAGACCAGGTGCAGGGACAAATCGCATCGCAGTTGCAGTTCTCGAAATAGGTACCCTCAAGTGACCAGGCCATTGATCTCCCTCTCTTGCACTCCCGAAATATGCCGCGGACAGGAATACATCGCGCGAGGCAACGTTGGCTCCATGATCCACCGATTCCGGGCTGACGTGTTGTTTTGCTTACAGCACACCTTACCTGAATGCACGTTCGACATCAATACCCCCATCAATTTGGATTATGAAATCGTCATGAGCTTGTGATATGCGTGAATACGGTTGCCGCGAACCTGCCCCGAGTCCGCCGGCGTCGGCCGGGGCGGTGGACCAGCGGGTTCAACGTGCGGTGCGGGCGAGAGCCCGCACCGAGATATGCTGCGCAATGTACTTCGCGTCCCGCCCGACGCCGCCGATCAGGTGCGAGGCCGCGGCATAGAGGAATGGCAAACCTACGAAATAGAGACCCGGCACATCCGGCACGACGCCCCGCTGCTGCCGTGGCCAGCCGTCCGTGTCGAGCACCTGCGCCTTTATCCAACTGAAGTCGGGCCGAAAACCGGTGCACCAGACGACATTCACGACGTCGAGCACGCGCCCGTCGGCCAGGAGCGGCAAGCCGTCACGCGCGCCGACAGTTCGATCATGGACCCAATCGACACCGGCCGCGGCCAGCTCTTCCGGTCCGACCACCTCGAGCGGCATCCCATGGGAGAGAACGCGGGGTCGCACTTTCCGGCCCAGCGGCGTTCTGACAGTCAGCACGTGGTTGAACATGAACCACATCACGGGGATCAGCAGGTGGGCTACTCGGCTGTGCGTATCGAATGGCAGTTTCCCGGTGTATCGTCCCGACAGCCAGGTTCGATGTTCACGAGCCACTTCGTGGGCAATCTCCGCGCCAGAGTTACTGGCACCTACGACCAGGACAGCTCCCTCCTGGAGTTGAGCCGGGTTGCGGTACTCGCTCGAGTGGATCTGGCGAATCTTCGGATCAAGCTCCGACGCGAACGTGGGTATCTTTGGGTTTTGGTAGGCGCCCGTTGCGATTACCACTTGAGACGCCCGGAAGCCCTGCTGGTCAGTCTCTATCAGGAACTCGTCGCCGTCACGCGTGACGCGGTGTACGCTGATACCCGTTCTGACCGGCAGCTTCATCTTTTCCGCGTAGCTTTGAAGATAGTTCGCCATCTCATCCTTCGTCGGAAATGAGTAGGGCGGTGCCGGGAACGGCATTCCCGGCAAGCTCGAAAAACGGGCAGGAGCAAGTAAGCGTAGCGAGTCCCAGCGCTGGCGCCAGCTTTCGCCGATGCGCTGATTGGCGTCGAGAATCACGAACTCCTGATGATGCTGGGCCAGATGGTATCCCGTCGCCAGTCCCGCCTGGCCGCCACCGATCACGACGGTGTCGATGCGCTCTGAGCCGTTATCATTCGCGGGCGTACTTCCGTTGTTGCTTCGTACTGCACTGGTCGTTCGCGCGTCTATAGTCCGTGTCATGGCGACCTCCTGGTTGGCGGGACTGGTGTCATACGGGGCCGGGTCGGCTGGGCGCGTTCAGGTGACCTAACCGGGCTGAGCTGCCATGCGGGTGAGATCGATCACGCCCAACTGTTGCAGTAGTCCGAGTTCATCGAAGTTCATCCAGCACTCGGCAATCTTGCCGTTCTCGATCCGGTCAACGTCGGTGCCGGTCACGCGGATCTGTTTGCCGGATGCCGGCATGCCCTGGAACTCGCCGAGATGCGTGCCTTGCGCGGACCAGCGCGTGACGACTCGGTCACCCTCCGCGATGTGATCCTCGATGGTGAACGTCAGGTCCGGAAACGCGGATCGTAGCGCGGCGAAGTACTGGATGATGCCCTCGCGTCCTTTGATTTCGCCGTTAAGCGCGGTCGCGTGAACGACGAAGTCGCTGGCAACCATCTCGTCGGCGACGGCGAAGTGTCCTTGATTCCAGATCTCGTCCACACCGCGGCGCACGAGGGTCTTGTTCTGCTCAGACATGTGTTGCCTCCCATTCTGTATTGGTTTCGTCGTGTCCTGTGTCCAGATTAGATTGGCTGGAGGAGTACGTCATGCCTCGAACGGGGTAATCTGATGGGGTATTTGTGCGACGGTCGAAGAGGGTCGGATCAGTTGAGCAAGTCGAATGCACGCGCACGCGACACGGCTTCGGTGCGGTTGCGCACGCCCAGCTTGGCATAGATGTTTCCGGCGTGTTTCTTGACCGTCTCTACTGAGATGTAGAGCTGGCTAGCGATTTCGGCGTTGGTCAGGCCGACCGCCAGCAGCCGGACGATCTCGTGCTCACGCTCGGTCAGGGGTTCCGGCAGTGGAGCGTGGGGCACAGCCGCAGTCGCGTCGCCCGTTCCACAGGCGTGCACAAGTCGCTCCTACGTACTCCGGCATGATCCCGCGTGATCGCGCCTCCTGCAGTAACAATCCCAAGGGACGCCCGAGGTCGACGAAGAGACGCACGAACCCTTCCGGTTCCGCCAGGCGCAGCGCTCGTTCCAGTGACCTGATCGCGTTGACTGCATCGCCGCGCTGCTGGTGGACCATTGCCTGAACCGCATGGGCCTCGATCTGGATGCCCATCCGTCCGTCTTCAGTCGTCGTTTCCAGCACGCGTTCAAGAAGCCACATTGCGCGATCCAGAGCCGTCTTCTCCCGATCGGTCGCGAGGACGCGGGCGATGGTCAGCTGTTCTATCGCCGCTTCAGGACCGTCGAGAAGTCTTGAGGAGCGCTGAATGTCGTCAGCCCAGTGCCGGGCAGTCTCGCGTTGGTTGCGCGCGAGCCAGATCTCGACCTGAAGTCGATCGAGCTGGACGTTCCACTCGGCGAATGCGGCGCGCTCGGCAAGAGGGCGGGCGCGAGCCAACGAGTCGGCGCACGCCTCGATGGCGCACTCGGCTAACTTCAGACGGGCGGCGATCAGATGGGTAGCAATCAGCGTCCGCACGTCGCCACCCAGTTCGGCGCGATCCTGTCCACGCCGGAGAAAGCGACGGGCTTCGCCCAGTTCGTCCCATTCGTAGAGGATCTCGGCCATGCGAACGTCGACCCAGCCGATCAACGGGAGTGGAAACCGGCCTCGATTCTCTGGCTGCTCAATATAGCCGAGCGCCTGGTTCCAGTTCTGCGCGGCTTCTCGCAGACGTCCCTGACGGAGGTTGAGATCAGCCAGCGCGCCAAATAGGTGAACCGACTGTGATTGAACCGGCCTGGCGTTCACGAACTTGATGATCTTCAGATACGAGGAGTAGGCGTCGTCCCAGTGACCATTCCGGCGGAAGGTGTCTCCGAGGGCGCCGAAGATTCCAGGCCGAAAGTTGAAATCATCGTCTGGAAGCAGCTTTAGTGCCTGGTCGGCGTACTGCTGAGCGCCGGGAAGATCGTTCGTAAAGCACGCCAGGTAGCAGCGGAGCGCAATCAAGCGGCCCCGCCGGGCGGGCGCATCCTCGCCCTGCCGTGCCAGGCGTTGCTCGAGCTCTTCCAGATGTCGAAGCAACGTGTCGAATGACCCGGTGATCAGGAGCAACATCATACGGTAGAAGCCGAAGTCGGGCTGCTGCTCGAGCCATTCCGATGGAAGAGCGTCGAACCAGCGTTGAACGGTTCGAACCTCTCCACTTGAAATCTTGGCGTAGGCGTATTGTTCGAAGAGCTCGATCATCAACTCCGCGTCCTGCGCGGCGAGGATATGCCGGAATGCCGGTTCGGGGAGGTCATGATCGAGATACCAATTTCCGGCTCTTCGATGGAGCATGAAGGAATCGCCGGTCGCCACGCTTCGCGTGTTCATCTGCTGGACGTAGCTGGCGAAGAGCGGATGATAGCGATACCACTCGCGTCGATCATCGAGCGGTGTCAGGAAGAGACCGTCGCGCTCCAGCTGCTCAAGCATCTCCTGTCCGTCATCCCGCCCTGTGACGACGTTACAGAGGTCGGCACTCAGCTCGTCGAGAATGCTCGTCTGAAGCAGGAACTGCCGTACGTCTGAGGTAAGCCCCGCAAGAACTTCCTGCGCCAGGTAGTCGGCGATGTGGCGCTGCTGGCCGGTCACTCTGAAGCGACTGGCAGCATTCGGCCGATTTCGCAACGTCAGTGCGGCCAGGTGCAACGCAGTGATCCAGCCTTCGGTCTGATTCTGAAGCTGTGTGATTTCGCCGGCGGCGAGGTCGAGCCGAAGCAGACCGTTGAGCAGGTCATCACTCTCCTCCGGCAGGAACTGAAGCACATCCGGGCCGATCTCAAGTAGTTCCTGCCGGGCCCGGTAGCGGGCCAGTGGCAGCGGCGGCTCGCCACGACTGGCGACGACGAAGTGCAGGGTGGGCGGTACATGGTCGAGAAGGTTCGCGAGCGCGTCGTGAATCGACGGGTGGTGGATGTGCTGATAGTCGTCGAGGACGAAGACCGTGTGCCCTGGCAGGCTCAATCCTTCATTGATGAAGGCGGTCAGGAGCGCATCATGATCAGGCGTAGCGGCACCGGCCAGTAGGCCGAGCCCACTGTTCGCAACGTCAGGCTGAACCTGCTCCCATGCCGAGACCAGTGCACGGAAGAGAAACTCGAAGTCATCGTCATCTTTGCCGAGCGAGAGCCAGGCGACCGGCCACTGGCTTGCCCGTGCCCAATCGGCCAGTAGCGTCGTTTTGCCATAACCCGCCGGCGCCGAGACGGTCACCAGCTTGATCCGATCGATCGCGCGCTCGAGCATACCGGTCAGGCGGGCGCGATCGACGATCGGCTGGGTGAGCGGCGGAATCCGAATTTTCGTCTGGAGGAGCGCGCGGGTCACGCGGGCACCACCTTGTCGTCGTCACGTCGCACATGGTCAGTCGAGTGTCGGCGTAGCGCACGTGGATTCGTATTGGACCGTTCCTCCAGCATCAGAGTAGCCACCCGTTGAGATAAACCATTTGACGTTCAGTGTGACGCCATGCGCATCCAGCGCGTCGATGAGGTCGGGTGTGATCACGGAAGACGATGTCCCATTTCCAGCCGCGTTTGTGGTGAAGGAGACTTCCTCGAATGTCGTTCCGATGGCTGGTACCGGCTGAATAAGTGGACCAGAACAGTCGGAGGTGCCGAAGAAGTTGAGACTCACGAAGTATTCGGTATTCGGCTCAGCACCGTTAAGCTGGTAGATCTCACGCGCGAAGACGCGAGGCCCGTTGGCGTGGATGTTCTCGACGAAGCCGCTTCTTAGGGGCGCACTGGTAACGGGCAACAGCGGAACGTGCTCTGAGTGATAGACCTGATCGGCTGCGGCCGACGGAACCAGCAACACCATGATCCCGACGACCAGCGTGAGAATGAGTCCGATCCGATGGCGACACATGACGGCCCCTCTTTCCTGCGTCGAACACAGCATGTTTGACTTGAAGTGGAAACCGGTTGCTCCTATCGTAAAGATTGACTCACGTTATTGTCAAATTCGTGACGTGACCGCCCGGACCGTTCTTCATGAGTCCGCCAACATGGCACCGGTCGAAGGGCTGGAAGGTCTGTCGACCGGGTGGACTGGCAGACGAGATTCGGATTGAGTACAGAGCGGTCTCTACGCCCATTTCCGCTTCGAGAAGGATCTCCAGCCTACCAGGTCGATACGGCACGCGAGATCTTCAGTCCATGAGGTCACCGAACCTGCCCTCTCCGACGGGGCGCGTGACAGTCGTTTGCTTGCGGCTTGCGAAGCGGTTCTCGCTTATGTCGAGTGTTGCGCCTTCCCCGGCGGATGCTTCTTTGGGGCCGTGGCTGAAGTCAGCGCGCACCCTGGTCTGGTTCGGGATGAACTCGTTGAATCACAAAGCCGCTGGCTTGGATTTCTCGAGCGAATGGTCGAGGGTGAGGAGCGCCTGGGAACGATTGCCGCGCCATGATGTGCCGATTCCGCTGGTTATCCGCCTCCGGTGGTTGCCGACTGGGGCGCGCTCAGTCATAATCGGGGTCCGAGGGATCATGAGTCGCTCTGCTGAGTCGCGACTGATCTCATGACTGGCACCGGTACAGTCGATCATTGAAGGGGTATCGGGTGTGAATAAGATCTGGGAACAGTCCGTTACCATTCCGATCGCGGTGGCGATCGTGGTTGCGGCCTGTATTGTCGGGATCGGTGAGGCCTACCTCGCGCTGGGCACCGCCGCGATCTACCTCGCCATGGGGTTGATGTTCATCATCGTCGTCGTCGCGGCCTACCTCTCGCGCTTGGCCGAGCGGCAGACCGAGACCGACTTCCTGGGCAAGTCGATCTGGCGTCAGTCGATCGCCATTCCGATCGGCGTCGCGATCGTGGTCGCGGCAGGCATCGTCGCCGTCGGCGAGTCGTACCTGTCGCTGGATAACCGTGGCGATCTACCTGGCCATGGGATTGATGTTCATCATCGTGATCGTCGCGGCCTATCTGACGAATCAGAGCGGAAACGAGGGCGAGTACACGGAGCATTGATCCCGAGACTCGGTAGACGTGATTGACCGGTACCATGACTGACCTACGCGATAAGGTCGCGCTCATTACGGGAGCCGGAAGCGGGGTCGGGCGTGCCGTGAGCCTGGGGCTGGCGACGCTCGGAACCGTCACCGCGCTCTGTGGGCGAACTCCCGAGCCCCTCAACGAGGTTGCCGCTGAAGTCGAAGAGCTTGGCGGCCGGGCAATTGTGCTCCCATCCGACATCAGTGATGAAGAGGCGGTCGAGGTTGTCTTCGACCGCGTGCGTGAGGCCACCGGCGGCATTGACATCCTCGTCAATTGCGCCGGTGTTGGTCTTTATGGCCTGGTCAGTGACTACTCTTTTGACGACTGGCGCGCAACGATGGAGACGAACGTGACCGGCTTGTTCCTCTGCAGCCGCGCCGCGATTTCGTCCATGAGGCAACGCGGCGGCGGGCATATCATCGCCATCTCCTCTGGCGCCGGAAGGCGGGGCTACGCGAATCTCGCGGCCTACTCAGCCTCCAAATTCGCGGTCATTGGATTCATGGAGTCGCTGGCCGAGGAGGTTGGCGCCGACGGCATCAAGTGCACCACGATCCTCCCCGGCAGCATTCTGACCGAATTCGGGCCACGGAGCCTGGACGAGAAGCGCGCGAGCGACAAGAAATACCTCATGCCGGAGAATGTCGCTGAGGCGATCATCCAGGTCCTGCGGCAACCTGCCCACGTCTGGACCCAGCAGGTCAACCTCTGGCCGTTCTGAGCCCTGCCCTGTTTCTTGATGGCCCGTACGGGCGACGCATGCGTCGCCCTACCGGTGAAGCGGCGTGCCCTACGTGAACTGCGGCATCACGTCCGATTCAAACCGGTGCATCGGTTCGTGATCGTAGGCGATCAGCGGGAAGTTGATGATCATGTAGTCGATACCGGCGTCGAGCAGCCCGGCGATGCGATCGGTCAACTGCTGCGGTGTGCCGACGAATGAGCTGCGAGCAAACTCTTCGTAGGACTGTCCCGATGCCTTGCGAGCTCGTTCGGTCGCCTTCTCCGGATCGGCCCCTTGATCGACAAAGTGGACGAACATGTTGCTCGATTTGGTGATCTCGTCGTAGTTGCGCCCGACGTTGTCGCAGTGACGCTTGAGCACGTCGAGCTTGTGGCGCACGTTCTCCGGCGTACCGCCGAAATTGCTGGCATCACCGAAGCGCGCGACGAGTTTGAGCGTCACCTGCTCGCCTGAGCCGCCGATCCAGAGCGGGATATGCGGCTGCTGAACGCCCTTGGGCTGATTGATCGGTCCGTCGATCGTGTAGTACTTGCCGTGGAACTCGGGCTTCTCTTCGGTCCACATGCGGTAGATGATCTCGACGCCCTCGCGGAACATGCCCATGCGTTGCTTCAGTTCCGGAAAGCCGGAGCCGAAGCCGTAGGCGTCCCACTCGTGCTCGTACCACCCTGCTCCGTAGCCGAAGTAGAGACGGCCGTGACTGGCGACATCAACCGTCGACGCCATCTTGGCCATGAGTGACGGCTGACGATAGCCGTTGCAGGTCACCATCTGCCCGACGTTGACGCGCGACGTGTCGCGCACCAGGGTCGAGGTGATGGTCCAGCACTCGAACGTCGTCTCCATGGTGGGGTTCGGGACGGTGTGCAAATGGTCGTAGACCCAGATCGAGTCCCAAGGCCCGGCATCTGCCGCCTTGGCGACGTTGGTCATTGCCTCGAATTGCTCAACCGGGTCTTTGATCTCGGCGAGATCCATGCGCCAGCCCTGTGGCACGAAACAGCCAAAACGAACGGTCAAATCATGACTCCTTATAGTGAGGAGGATTACAACGACGCAAACGGCGCCGTTCGAGTTTCCTCCATCATGCAATGCCCGCACGTTCACTGCCAGGCGGGATGTGGAAGGGCGTTTGCCGATCAACTTCGATCGTGTGCCCACTGTCGCACGGCAATAAAAAATTCAACGAAAGAGATCGATACTTGCGCACACTCGCCCGGGACTAAAGATCCCGGGCTACGAAATCCGAAGCCCACTGAAGGGGCTGGGAGTCGTTACTATCTGAACATACATGTGTCTCTCTGATTCCTGATTTGGCAATCAAGACCCAGTCCCTTTAGCGGACTCTGTTTCATGTAGCCCGGCGAGCTTACTCCTGGGCGAACGTGAACTCGCTGCCGCACGTGAAATGGTTATGTCAATGATGGTTTGGCCGGGGCGCTTGCTCGTGGTGTGTCGTGGCCTCCGCCCCAACCTCGCGGCAGTGGGCGCAGATGCCGAAGATGGCGAAGTGATCCATGCGCGGCTCGAAGTCGTAGAGGGTTTGGAGGCGATCGCGTAGCGGCTGCAGCACCTCGTCGCCGACCTCGATGGTCGTGCCGCAGCGCTGGCAGACCAGGTGGTGGTGCGGGTGGGAGCCGAGCAGTTCGAACTGGCGCACGCCGCTGCCGAGGTCGGTCTCAGCGACCAATCCCAACTCGACTAGCATGTCGAGGGTGCGATAGATGGTCGACAGGTTGATGTAGGGATAGTCGGGCCGAACTCGCTCAAGCAGCGTCTCTGCCGTGACGTGGCCGCCTTGCTGGGCCAGCGCCGAGAGGACCATCATACGCTGGGGAGTGAGCCGTTGACCTGAACGACGCAACACGTCTTGCAGCTCGTCGATGTCACTCGTCATCTCATCTCCCGGGATTAAGGTTTTCGGCATTGTTGGTCGAATACGGGCTCTCTATAATGATACCAGCGCGACTGCTCGCAGTTGCAAGGAATAGCAAGAGCAATCCCTCGCGTTATACACATTGGCGTCGTCCACGTGTCACATGCTGTGGAACGGGCGCGTGCGACCGGCCGGTGGCGATTGCTTGAGACGTTGATCGCCACGGTAACGACAAACCGGCTCTGGAGAGACCCGGAGCATTCCACTTACATCGAACCAAAGGGGAGACCGGTGCATATACCCGACGGATATATCAGCCCAGCCACCGCGGTTGCCTTCTATGGGGCCGCGATGCCCTTCTGGTACACGGCCAGTCGCAAGCTGAAGCGGCTGCTCAGCGGCCAGACCGTGCCATTGCTGGCCCTCTTCTCGGCCTTCAGCTTCACCATCATGATGTTCAATATCCCGGTGCCTGGTGGCACGACTGCGCACGCCGTCGGCGGCACGCTGGCCGCCATCGTGATGGGTCCCTGGGCCGCGATCGTCTCGGTCTCGGTGGCGCTGATCATCCAGGCGCTCTTCTTCGGCGATGGCGGCATCACCGCGATCGGCGCCAACTGCTTCAACATGGCGATCATGCTGCCGCTGGCCGGTTACGGCGTCTACTGGCTGATCAGCCGGAACTCCGATCCGCTCTCGCGGCGACGGCTCATCGGGGCGGCGATCGGCGCGTACATCGGGATTAACGTGGCCGGGCTGCTGGTCGGCACCGAGCTCGGTATTCAGCCGATCTTCTGGTCGGAGGCGGGTCGGGCGCTCTATGCGCCTTACCCGCTCAGTGTCGCCCTTCCGGCCGTCATGATTCCGCACCTGACCATTGCCGGTATCGCCGAGGTGGTCGCGACCGTCTTTGGGGTCGCCTACGTCCAGCGTGTTCAGCCCGGCTTGCTGACACAACGATCGACGTCCCCGGCGCCAGCGGCGGGCGGTCGGCGCTCGAAAGTCGGGCTCACCGTGGCGGCGTTCGTGTTGATGATCGTCGCCGTGCCGCTCGGCTTGCTGGCGAGCGGATCAGCCTGGGGCGAGTGGGGATCGTCGGAAGTGGCCGATCGCGTTGGCTACGTGCCGTCCGGCCTCAACAGCATGCAATCCCTCTGGAAGGCGCCGTTTACGGGCTACTCTCTGCCGTGGGTCTCGAATAGCGCCTCCTTCGTGCAGCTGGCGTTTGCCTACATCCTGTCGGCGGTGGTCGGTGTGGGAATGATCTTCGTGGTGGCGTTCGGTTTGAAGATTCTGGCCAAGCGCCGAACCGAGGCCCAGGCCGGTGCTCCGGCACAGGGAGGGTAGCGTGTCAACTTCAGTCGCGCAGCCGAAATCACAGTCTCGCCGCCGCAAGGACTTCGTCGCCAAGACGATCAACGGCGTCACCGAGACAATCGAGCGCTCGGTCTATACCGAGGAGTTCGCCCGGCGCGACGGTGTGCTGCAGCGAGCCGATCCGCGTGCGAAAGTTGGCATCTTCGTCGCCGCGGTCATGGTTGTTGGCCTGGCGCGGAGCATCGAGGTCATCCTGATCCTCTACGTCGCCGCCGCGGTGCTGGGCCTACTCTCGAAGCTGCCGCCCTCGCTCATGTTCAAGCGCATCCTGATCGGCATTCCGATGTTCGCGGGGATCGTTGCCCTTCCGGCCCTCCTCTTCATCGGGGGGAAGCCGCTTGTTGACATCGCCCACATCGGGCCGGTTCACCTGGCGATCACGAATAACTCGTTGATGAGCTTCGTCATCTTCGTCACCCGGGTTGCGGCATCGGTTACACTCGCCGCTCTGCTCGTCGTGACGACCCGCTGGTCGGACCTGCTCAAGGCGATGCGCGTCTTCCGCGTGCCGGAAGTCTTCATCGTCGTGCTGGGGATGACCTACCGGTACATCTTCCTGCTGCTCAAGTCACTGGAGAACCTCTTCCTGGCTCGTGCCAGTCGCACGGTCGGCGAGTCGAGCGAGCGGGAGCGGCGGCGCTGGATCGGCTCCAGCATGGGCACGCTGCTCGGTAAGAGCTTTAAGACGAGCAATGACGTCTATATGGCGATGGTCGCGCGCGGATTCACCGGTGATGTGCGAACGATCACGAACTTCGCGATGCGCGATGAGGACTGGCTTTTCGTCGCCGTTTCGGCGGTAATTCTGGCCTCCGCGTTGCTGCTTGATATGGGGCTTGCATGGTCATGACAACGACGACCGCGGTTTTTCGTCTCGATGACGTCTCGTTCAGCTATCAGGGGCGACACGAGGCCCTCTCGAACGTCAATCTGGAGGTTACTGAAGGCGAGCAGCTGGTCATTCTCGGCGCCAATGGTTGCGGCAAGTCGACGCTGCTGAAGATGCTCGACGGACTCTATCGCCCGACGAGCGGCCGCATCGAGGCCTTTGAGCAGGACATTACAGATGTCGCGGACGATCCAGCCCGCGCACAGGAACTGCACCGCCGGGTCGGGCTCGTGTTTCAGGATCCGGACGTCCAGCTTTTCAGCCCGACGGTCTATGACGACGTGGCCTTCGGCCCGCTTCAGATGGGTTGGAGCGACGATGAAGTTCGCACGCGCGTCGGCGTGGCCCTGGAGCAGATGAACGTGACGCACCTGGCCGATCGGGCGCCGTATGAGCTCAGTGGCGGCGAGAAGAAGCGGGTGGCCATCGCTACGGTCCTCTCGATGGAGCCGGACGTCATCCTGCTCGATGAGCCGACGGCCAGCCTCGACCCGCGCAGCAGCGCGGTGCTGGTCGAGGTCATCGCCGGACTGCGTGATCTCGGGAAGACCGTGATTCTCACCACACATCAGCTCGAGATCGTGCCACAGCTCGCGACGCGCGTGATCGTCTTCGGCGATCAGGAGCGCCGGCCAGTCGCCTCCGGCAACGCGGACGAGATCCTGGCGGACAGCGACCTGCTGGTGCGGACGAATCTGGTGCACGAGCACCTGCACTATCACGGCGAGACGGCGCACTCCCATGTCCACGGTCACGATCATCACCATCACGACGAAGAGAACTGACGGGAGCCAGATCCGCTGGCGTGCCGTGCGTGGTGGGCGGTATATTCGCCTGAGCGGATACCAGGCCCAATCGGGCGTCTCTGTCGGAAGTGATGAGCGATGAGCAGTATCTCGTCGACCCACGTCGCGGACTCCTCGGCTCCGGCGTATCCAGCCGCTCCCTGGCGTCTGCGGGGGTGGGCTTTTCAAACCTTGCACCTGGTGAACATCGACGCCGTTCGGCCGCTCGTGCCGCCGGGCTTGCGCGTGCTGCGTGTCAGTCCTCGACATACGCTCGGCTGCGTCTACATCGCCAATTACGGGGCCGGGTCTGTGCTCGAATACCACGAGCTGATCGTCCTTCCGGCGCTGGTCTGGGGAGCTGGACGACTCGGTTTCTGGGTTTCACACATCTACGTCGATGACCGTGCCTCGATGGCAGGTGGGCGCGAAGTCTGGAACCTGCCCAAAGAGATGGCGGATTTCACGGTGGACGACGGTGAGGGCGGCCGGCGGATCAGCGTTCGGCAGGACGGGACCTCGCTCGTCACCATCCAGTACAAGCCGGCTCGCTCGGGTGTGCCGTTTCCCATGCCGCTGCCCGCCTTCGGTACCCTGAATGGCGCGTCACGCTTTTTCGTTGGGAAGGCGCGAAGCCACCTTGGTCTGGCGAGAGCGAGCATCGAGATTCCGGCCGAGAGCCCGTTCACGCGCCTGGGGCTGGGGCGTCCGTTCAAAGGGCTGAGCTACGGCGGCCTTGATCTCCTGGCGGCGGCGCCGAAATAGACGATCTCGTCTTCTACCGCGATCTGGCGATGTCGAGCCTGACCATCCATACGTGATGGCCGAATGGGTTCATCTCAACGCAACTCGTTCATCTATGCCATACTCGCATTGACATCACGTAGACGCTCTGCGCCGCTATTCGGGCGGCGCTGTCTGGTGCGGGGTGATCGATGGATTCGATCTCACAGACTGGGGAAATGGGTGAATGGCCCACTGGACCTTCTTAACCAACCACGCTCAGGTGCTGCTCTGTATCTCCTACAACAACCGGCTCACCGCCCGGGAGATCGCCGCGACGGTAGGTGTTACTGAGCGAGCGGTGCAGCGCATCCTCGACGACCTGGAAGAGGAAGGCTATATCAGTCGCTTCCGCGACGGCCGCAACAATCGCTATGACATTAACCCCGATCTGCCAATGCGACATCCAGCTCAGCATGGGCGTGCCATCCGAGACCTCCTCGACCTCCTCGGAGATCCAGCGCAGCCCTCCGAATCCTGACAAATCTCGCATTGCCCTTGGAATACGAAGTCTCTTTCGTGATAATCATGTCGGCATTCTTGCGGCAACGTTGCCGCCGCGGTTATCAGAGCATGGAGGTCGTTGATGACGCTCGCGCGTTCGGATCAGAACGGTTCCGCCTCAAAGACGGGAGCCAAAACACCCATTACGGTCGCCTACGGCGATGGGATCGGGCCAGAGATCATGGAGGCGACGCTTCGCATTCTCGAAGCGGCTGGCGCCCAACTGGAGATCGAGACCATCTCGATCGGCGAATCGGTCTACAAGCAGGGTCACTCAGCTGGCATCACACCGGATTCGTGGGATTCGATTCGTCGCACCAAGGTCTTCCTCAAGGCCCCGATCACGACGCCGCAGGGAGGAGGCTTCAAGAGCCTGAACGTCACCATTCGCAAAGGGCTTGGCCTCTTCGCCAACGTTCGCCCGGCCGTCTCCTACTACCCGTTCGTCCAGACCAAGCATCCGAAGATGAACGTGGTGATCGTGCGGGAGAATGAGGAGGACGTCTACGGGGGCATCGAGCACCGGCAGACGCCCGAGGTCTACCAGTGCCTCAAGCTAATCACGCGCCCAGGAACCGAGCGGATCGTTCGCTATGCCTTCGAGTACGCGCGGGCCAACAACCGCCGCAAGGTCACCTGTTTCACCAAAGACAACATCATGAAGTTCACCGATGGCCTCTTCCACAAGGTCTTCGATGAGATTGCCGCCGAATACCCCGATATCGAGAACGAGCACTGGATCGTCGACATCGGTGCCGCCAAGCTGGCCGACACGCCGGAAGCGTTCGATGTGATCGTCATGCCGAACCTCTACGGCGACATCCTGTCCGACGTCGCGGCTCAGATCGCGGGCTCGGTCGGTCTGGCTGGGTCGGCCAATATCGGCGAGACCGAGGCGATGTTCGAGGCCATTCATGGCTCGGCCCCGCGCCGTGCTGGTCAGAACCTGGCCAACCCGTCCGGGCTTCTGCTCGCTTCGGTGATGATGCTGGTTCACATCGGCCAGACCGAGGTGGCAACCAACGTGCACAACGCCTGGCTCAAGACCATTGAAGACGGCATTCACACCTACGACATCTACACCGAGGGAATCAGCAAGCAGAAGGTTGGCACGCGCGAGTTCGTCGACGCCGTGATCGAGCGGCTGGGGCAATCGCCAGCCACACTGAAGCCCGCTGAGTACAAGTCTGGCTCTCGGCCGGTAACTACCGCATCGAACGGAAAAGAGGCGGCCCAGGTCAATCGTGAGCTGGTCGGCGTGGATGCCTTCCTCTTTTGGAACGAGCGAAACCCGGACAAGCTCGGGTCGATCCTGACCGATCTCTCGACCGATGAGCTAAAGATCTCGATGATCACCAACCGCGGTGCCAAGGTCTGGCCGGATGGCCTGCCGGAGACCTTCTGCACCGATCACTGGCGCTGTCGCTTCAAAGGGAACAGCGGCAGCGTGTCGCAGCAGGACGTGATCGGACTGTTGCAGAGCCTGACGTCCGGCGGCATGGAGGTGATCAAGACTGAGAACCTCTACACCTTCGATGGCCAGCCTGGCTTCTCGGCTGGCCAGGGAGAGTAACGCTTAGCCACATCGCACGGGGTCGAGGCGCACGCCTGGCCCCGTGCTCCTCTCTTCTTCAGTTCGACCATCTCTCATCGCTCCTACGCGATGTGAAGAGATTTCCCGGCTTGATCTGGCATGCAGAATCGGCATGCATGAAGCCGGTGCTATACTCAAATTGAGTCGATTTTTTCCGCAATTCGTGGAGTCAGTTCCCGACACCTATTATCTGGGATCGCGATGTTCGTACCCCGTGATCAACCCAGTGTTGTGTCGACCCCCCCGCTCGTTGGGCGTGGGCGTGAACGTGTGTTGCTCCTTCAGATGCTCGACGCGGTGGAGCAAGGGACCGGCTCGCTGATGCTGGTCAGCGGAGAGGCGGGTATCGGCAAGACCACACTGGTCGAGGATCTGGCTGTCCAGGCCAGGTCGCGCGATCTTCTTGTCCTGACCGGGGGCTGCTACGACCTCACAACGACCCCGCCCTATGGTGCCTGGCTCGATGCTCTCAGCAGCTACCGTCCGGCGCCAGGTATGCCGGTTCTGCCCACGGACTGGGGCGAGGCCGAGAGCCAGTCCGCCCTCTTCAGTCAACTCTGGTCCATGCTGGATGAGCTATCGAGGCAGGTGCCACTTCTCCTCATCCTTGAGGATCTTCACTGGGCCGACCCATCCAGCCTTGATCTGCTGCGTGAGATCGCCAGGAACGTTCGCCAGTCGCGCGTCCTTCTGATCGCGACCTGGCGTGTCGACGAGCTGGACCGCCGCCACCCGCTCTACCGGCTCGTACCGCTCCTGGTGCGGGAGGCAGGCGGAGTGCGCATCGACCTTCACCGGCTGGATACCGGCGCGCACAACGCACTTGTCGCGGCCAGGTATGCGCTGTCGGACGTCGACCGCGAGCGACTCGTGACCTACCTACAACAGCACGCCGAGGGGAATCCGTTCTTTCTGACGGAGCTGTTGCGCAGCCTGGAAGAAGAGGGCTTGCTGAGCGCCGAGGGATCCGGCCGCTGGCGTCTCGAGGATCTGTCGAGCGCGCCGGTGCCTGACCTGGTGCGTCAGGTGATCGAGACGCGCGTGGAACGGCTGGGTGGAGAAGCTCGTCGTCTCCTCGAAATTGCGTCGGTGATTGGCTACGACGTGCCGCTGGGTCTCTGGACCGCCCTGTCGCAAATTGACCTGCCAGCCCTTTCCTCCGTGATTGAGCAGGTCGTCAATGCCCGGCTCCTTCATGCCCGTCCGCCGGATCATTATCGATTCAGCCATGAACTGGCCCGGGAAGCCATCTACGACGGTATCGTCTTGACCCGACGACGTGAACTGCATCGCCGAGTCGCTGACCTGCTGGCGACGCAGGAAGACCCACATCCGGATCGAGTGGCGCATCACCTTGAACGAGCGGGAGATCCGCGCCTCACCGCCTGGCTCTTGCGTGCTGGAGAACGGGCCCGTCAGCAATTTGCGCCGCGTGTTGCGATCGAGCGGTTCACGGCGGCACTCGCCTCAGCCGAGCGCCTGAGTGACCTCGAGCGTATCCACGCCTATCTGGAACGTGGGCGCGCCTATGAGACGCTGGGTGATCTCAACTCGGCCTTGGCCGATGCCGAGGTCGCGCTGAGTCTGGCCCGGGCGGCCGGCAACTGGCAACTGGAATGGCAGACGCTGCTCGACCTCGGAGCGGCCTGGGCTCCGTCCGACTACGGGCAGTCCGGGTCGTACTACCGTCAAGCGCTGGATCTGGCCCGCTCCTCCGCGGATGCCGCGACGCTGGCCGTCAGCCTGAACCGGCTCGGAAACTGGTACTTCAACGTACTCCGGCTCGACAGTGCCCTGGAACTCCACCAGGAGGCGCTTGGCATTCTCGAATCGCTTGGAGATCTGCGCAATCTGGCTCAGACGCATGACCTGTTGGCGATGACCTGGTGGGCGAACGGCGACGGGTACCAGGCACAGGAACACTGGGATACCGCGCTACGGCTATTCGATCAGCTTGGCGATCGCCTACTGCTGGCTTCGTCATCCTGCACCTCTAACGCGCTGTCCCTGGTTGACTTCCCGGTGGTCGCCGCGCGCCCTCCAGACCCCGCGTTCTCCCAGGTGCGCCGTGGCCTGTCGCTCGCCCGCGAGATCGAGTGGCGGCCGGGCGAGGTATTCGGGCTGCACAACCTCGCGCGTCTCCACCTCCTTGCTGGAGACGTCGATACATGTTTCCGCCTGCTTGACGACGCGCTGGCCCTGTCCGGCACGATCGGGCACCAGGAGTGGTCGGCGGCGAACTGGTGGAATGTTGGGCTGGCACGGCATCAGATCCGCGATCTCGACGGCGCGCGAGAGGCACACGAGCGAGGTTTGGAGATCGCGCGTTCGATCGGCTCACTCTTCTTTGTGCGGCTCTCGGTTCCATCTCTGGCGCGAGTGTTGATTGACCAGGCTAATCTCGACATGGCGGAACGTCTGCTCGACACGCTGGATGATCCGCCGGGAACGCTCCATGGAGCGCATCTGCATGCGGCGCGGGCGTCTCTGGCGCTCGCGCGGGATGACGCTGCGTCGGCCCTGGACCTGGTCGACACCACGCTCGCCGCCCTCCCAAACACTGACGGTGGCGTCGTGCCGGAACTTTCGCTGCTGCGCGGGCGGGCACTCCGCCAACTCGACCGGCTGGAAGAGGCGGCACAGGAGCTCGTTGCGGCGCGTGACTGGCTGACCCAATTCGGCGAGCGCCCTGAGCGCGTGCGTGTCTGCGCCGAGTTGCACCATGTCTGCCAACAGTGTGGTCAAACCGACCTCGCCCAGCGGGCGGCCGACGAGTGCCATGAGCACGCAGGGTTCATGCTCGACCATCTCAGCGATCGAGCCATGGCGAAGACGTTCGGCGACTATGTCGATGCGTTGTTGTCTCCACGATCAGGCTCCAATGCGGCGCCCGCCGGACTCAGCACCCGCGAGATCGAGGTGCTGCGACTGGTGGCCGAAGGCTTGACTGACATCGAGGTCGCCCGGCGGCTCAGTCTGAGCCGCCGTACCGTCAGCTCACATCTTCGCTCGATCTACCTCAAGCTTGACGTCTCCACGCGCACCGCCGCGACACGCCTGGCGATCGAACGCGGCATTATCTGATCCCCCCACCCCGTCAATGTACTGAGTGATTTCTCGAAACTCGGCTCTCAAATTCAGTACATCTCGTCATGTGCTCCGCACGTCCCGACACTATGGTTGAAGTATCGAACCTAGTCTTCAGTAGTCGGCCACAGGGGGTCGCAACCGGCAGGGGTATCATCGTAGCCACGTCATTCTGAGTAGTAGACCACCGTGGATTTGTCATTCTGAGCGTCGCGCGAAGAATCTCTTATTGCCCGGCCAGGCACAAGACGACGAGGAGATCCTTCGACTCCGCTGCGCTCCGCTCAGGATGACCGGGCACGTTCGGTGTCATCTCTCCTGTGGTCCGCTACTCGGGATGACACGGGCGCATAGGCTCCTGGCGTCAGTGACATGATCTCCGTGGTCCGCTGCAAAGCACGATTGGAGTCACATCATGACTGTCACATCGGCAGATGGTCGTACCATCGACGACGGGACGATTGCCCAGATTCAGAGCACCTTGCGCGGTGATTTGATCGGCGCGAACGACCCGCGCTATGACGAGGCGCGCAAGATCTGGAACGGCATGATCGACAAGCGTCCCGCGCTTATCGCGCGCTGTAGCGGCACGGCCGATGTCGTTGCCGCGGTTAACGCGGCACGCCAGATGGGCCTCCCAATTGCCGTGCGTGGCGGCGGCCACAACGTCGCCGGTCACGCACTCAATGACGGTGGACTCGTCATCGATCTGTCGCGACTCAAAGGGATCTCGGTCGATACGCACGCGCGCACGGCCCGCGTTCAGCCGGGAGCCGACTGGGGCGATCTCGATCGCGAGACCCAGCTGCATGGCCTGGCAACACCGGGCGGCATGATGTCGCGCACCGGCGTGGCCGGGTTCACGCTCGGCGGCGGCATGGGTTTCTTACGGCGCAAGTGGGGACTGGCGTGCGACAACCTGGTCTCGGCTGAAGTTGTCACGGCCGATGGTCGGGTGCTCACCGCCAGTGAGACCGAGAACGCCGATCTGTTCTGGGCGATTCGGGGCGGCGGCGGCAACTTTGGCGTCGTCACGTCGTTCGAATTCCAGCTTCACCTGCTCGGTCCTGAGATCTACGCGGCCATCGTCGTCTATCCGGTTGATCAGGTTGCCGGAGTCGTGGGGGCGTGGCGTGACTACATGGCCCAGGCGCCGGACGAGGTGACCTGCGACCTGGCCATCACTGGCATGCCGCCGCTGCCGCCCGTGCCGCCCGAGATGCACTGGGCTCCGGTCGCGATTGCCTTTGGCGTCTACGCGGGGCCAGCGGATGAGGCTGAACGCGTGCTGAAGCCGGTCGGCGAGTTCGGCACGCCGGTGGCCGACCTGAGCGGCCGCCAGCCATATGTCGCGGTGCAGAGCGCGCTCGATGCTGCTTTTCCGGACGGCCAACTCTACTATTGGAAGTCGATCTCTGGCAGTCGGATTGACGACACGTTCATCGAGCGGCTCGCCGCGATCTGCGCGAATCGGCCGACACCGCAGACGCTGGTCGGCGTGCGGTCGCTGGACGGCGCGATGGGGCGCGTTCCCGAAGAGGCAACGGCCTACGCCAATCGCGGCGCGACCTTCAACCTGAGCATCGACGCCTCCTGGCAGGACCCGGCAGACAGCGACCGTATCGTCTCCTGGGTACGACAGAGCTGGGCCGAGATGCGCGAGCTGACCGATGCCAGCGCCTACGTCAATTTCGCGGGATTTGGTGAAGAGAACGATCTGCTGGCGCGCTCCGCCTATGGGCGCAACTTCGAACGCCTGAGTGCCATCAAGCGGAAATACGACCCCGAGAATGTCTTCCACGGCAACATCAACATCGTGCCGTAGCTGGTTGCTGGGGTGGGAATGTCGGCACGGGCCCAGCTGACGGATCCAAGAGTTGGTTCGTCCGTGTACACCTGGATTTGCAACTCAGGCTGAGAAGGCGATGTGCGTGATCGAGGTTCACGGGTTCGTCCGGCACCACGCCCCGTTCGCCCGGGAGTAAACTCGCCGGGCTACAAACCCGAAGCCCACTGAAGGGGCTGAGCCTTGCGTGCGGAAGCAATCCAGCGCGATTCCTTCAATGGCGCTATCGACCCTCGCATGTTGGTTTGTTGATAGCGCTCGGGTGCGAACCACGATGGGCAGAGTGATCATTACCGTGTTCTCGAACAACTATCTATGTCGCTGCCGGTTCAGCGCCGAGGAACTCAGTCCCTTCAGTGGACTTCGTCGTATGTAGCCCGGGATGTTTACTCCCGGGCGAACGGGGATCGACGGCCGAACGTATTCGTCACCCACCATACCTCTCCGGGCAATCGTGACTGACGACCGAACGTATTCGCCACCCACCATGCCCCCCGGGCGAACGTGGATGGACGACCGACGTATTCGCCAAAGCCCCATTATCCCGTCGCCCGGCAACAACGATCCCCGCCGAACATGGAGGCACGGCCGAACGTATTCGCCAGCTCCATGAGCAGGCTTCGTGAAAAATGTCGCGCGGTGGCTTGAATTCGCGCCCCCTCGCGAGTCCTTTCGGAGCGTGCCGTGCGGTCCCGGGTGTCCCGCTCGCTGGTCTTGTTCGAACCGGGGTGAGGATGACCAAATTACCGGGCTAACGGGTGTGCCTCGATCAATCGGGGAAAACGCGGAGGATGACGCCGCCGGACTGTTGATAGGAGGGCAGGGGCGCCCTCCGCTACGGATAGGCTGGCCCTGTGTTGCTCGGTAGAAGGCGGACAGAGGCGTCCTCCGCTCCGTTCGATGAGGATGACTCGGAAGTCTTGACACACAAAAACCCCGGCGATTATTCGCCGGGGTTTTGGGTTTCTGTGAGATACGGTGGGTTAGGCCGCGTTGGCAAGCTGGATAAGATCCGACTTGCGCAGCTTGCTTAGTGCTTCCTTCTCGATCTGCCGGACACGCTCACGGCTGATGCCGTAGTGCTCGGCGATCTCCGCCAGGGTCTGTGGCTGCTGCCCACCGAGACCGAATCGCAAGATCAGCACGCCCCGCTCACGCTCGGTGAGGTGCTCGAGGCTACGCCGGATCTGATCGCGAATCGCGCTGGTGACCGCCTGATCCACGACCTCGTCACTTTGCGGGTCGGGAAGCAGGTCACCAATCGTGCTCTCGCCGTCCTCGCCAATTGGCTTGTCGAGGGACGACGTCCGCGGGATGGCCGATCGAGCCTGCTCGATGCGCTCGACATCGAGTTCCAGCGTCTCAGCCAGCTCCTGGTCGGTCGCGGGACGGCCGAGCGTCTGCTCGAGCTGCGCCTCGGTGCGACGAACCTTGGAGATCAGATCATGCATGTGTACAGGTACACGAATCGTGCGGCTCAGGTTCGCGACCGCGCGGCCGATCGCCTGTCGAATCCAGAAAGTTGCATAGGTGCTGAACCGGTAGCCGAGCTCTGGATCGTAACGCTCGACGGCGGTCATCAGACCGATGTTGCCTTCCTGAATCAGGTCGATCAGCGGCAGTCCGCTGGCCCGGTACTTCTTGGCGATCGAAACGACCAGCCGCAAGTTGTGCCGAATCAGCTTCTCCCGCGAGACCTTCGCACGCTCGAGTACGAGCCGCATCTCGGGCGTTTCTTCCACGCCTTCCTCAAGCTGCTTGCGCACCTCGAGACCGGCACGGACCGCCCGGGAGTATTCGATCTCTTCGTTGTGGGTCAGGAGCCGGTGACCGCCGACGTCCCGGAAATAGCGGTATACCGCGTCGCTGGTGGCCTGATCGAGCAAGTCTGCCGACTCATCGATCACGTTATCCACTTCAGCTTCTTTGGCAAGCCTTTCCAGCTCGTACGTATCCCGGATCGCTCGCTCCGTCATGTGACTCCTAGATTCCAAACTCTGTCCATAGATTGTCATGTCGGCTTCCGGCCAGCGTTCCCCCGAATCCGGCCCGAAACTTTGGTAGTATAGCATATGTTGGGGGGTTGTGTCAAGAACGGCGAAGCCGACTTGCGGTACCCCCGTAAGCCGTTAACCGACCGAAATGCTGCTGGACGACGAGTGGCAATCCCACTTTGCTGACCGATCCAATCGAGTCAGTATACCGCGAAACGCAGATTCTATGCCACTGTATCTCATGATGCGTCCGTTCGTCTGCTCACACCTTCTACTCTGGTTAACACGTGCGTGCCCTCAATGGATACGGCTTCCTGATTCACGAGTCATTTGACGACCTGTGCGACTCCACCCTCGCCCATGCGTCACTTGCTCCCCTGTGCGACACTTTCACGAAGGCAGATCGGACCAGATCTGACACGTATGGGACGATGGTTCCGGCGCCGCGAAACTGACTGGCTATTCGGGAGGATGATGATGTCAACGGAGTCACGGCTCGGCGAACGGCTCGACCCGTCGGCCGTCAAGACAGTGCAAGAAGCGGTCGATCGAATTCGCGTGCAGGTCGAGCGAGTCATCGTCGGAAAGCGAGGGATCGTCGACCGGCTACTGGTGGCGTTGCTGGCCGAAGGCCATATCCTGATCGAGGACGTGCCAGGCATCGGCAAGACCAAGCTCGCCCGCTCGATAAGTCAGGCTCTCGGTGGCTCTTTTCACCGCATTCAGTTCACACCCGACCTGCTACCCTCCGACGTCAGCGGTTCACTTGTCTTTAGCCAGCGTTCCGGCGAGTTCGAGTTTCACCCCGGTCCGGTCTTCGCCAACGTCGTCCTAGCTGACGAGATCAACCGCGCAGGTCCACGTACGCAGTCCTCGCTGCTGGAAGCCATGGAGGAGCGCCAGGTTTCGGTCGAGCGTGAGACCCATCCTCTGCCGCGTCCCTTCCTGGTCATCGCGACCCAGAATCCAGTTGAGCTGGAAGGGACCTTTCCGCTGCCGGAAGCTCAGCTTGATCGCTTCTTCCTAAGTACTGACGTCGGCTACCCCGAACGGGAGGACGAGCGAGCTATGCTGCAGCGTTTTCGCGGCCAGGATCCGCTCGGCGACCTCGAACCCGCGGTGCAGCCGCAGGAAGTGGCGCGCATGATTCAGACAGTGCAGCAGATCTACGTCGGTGAGGCGGTCGAGGACTACCTGCTCGACATCGTGCGCGGCACGCGAGAGCATGAGGAGATCGAACTGGGCGCCAGTCCCCGCTCGGCTCTGGCGCTCGCACGTGGCGCACAGGCCCTGGCCGCCATGAATGGCCGTGCCTTCGCCATACCAGATGATGTGCGCTCGATGGCCCTCCCGGTACTCGCGCATCGCATCATCCCGGCGGCGCGTGTCGAGCTGCGTGGACGTACCAAGAACGACATCCTGCGCGACCTGATCGCGAAGATTCCCGTTCCGGTCGAGACGGTCGAGAGCGAGTCCTGACGTGGAAGGGAGTGGATGGCTCCTCAAAGGAGGAAGTGGCGCGCGCCTGAAGCAGTGGTGCCTCAGCGCGGCGGCAGTCACGCTCCTGGCCCTGATTATCCGGCAACCGCTCCTCGCGCTGCTCGCCTTCGCGGTAACACTCGCGCTCGGCACGGCTCTCGTCTGGCGACACTATGGCTTGCGGCAGTTACGCTATAGCCGCTCCTTCTCGCAGCTTCGCGCTTTTCCGGGCGAGGAGGTCACGCTCGAGATCACGCTCGAGAATGCCAAACTGCTCCCCCTCCCCTGGCTCGAGGTGGAGGACGAGTTCCCCAACGAGCTGGCCTACCCGGGGCTGGATCTTGATCTCTCGTCGCTTCCGAAGGTCGGCATATTCCGCACCATCTTCTCGATTCGGCCCTACGAGCGGGTGCGGCGGCGCTATCGCGTGACCGCCACACGCCGTGGTCGCCACCGCTTCGGCCCGGCCCACCTCAGTACGGGCGATATCTTCGGGTTCGCCTCGTCGCGGCGTGAGTTCGAGGAGGCCGACTACCTGGTCATCTATCCGCGCGTGCGGCCGGTGACCGAGTTTGGCCTGCCCGCCAAACAGCCCTTTGGTGACGATAAGCCGGTACGGGCGCTGATGGAGGACCCGATGCGCTTCAGCGGCGTGCGGCCCTATGCGCCAGGTGACGTGCCGCGCCGGATCCACTGGCGCGCCTCGGCCCGCACCGGTGACCTGCAATCCAAGCAGTTCGAACCAAGCGCGACCCCGGTGGTGGCCCTCTTTCTCGACGTCAACACGTTCGAGCATTTTTGGGAAGGGCTCGATTCCGATCTGCTGGAGCTGGCCATCTCGGCCGCTGCGTCCCTCGCGGCCCAGGGGATCGACGAGCGTCGCCAGGTCGGACTTTATGTCAATGCTCCACTGCACGGTGGCGAGCACACGGTGCGGATTCCACCCAGCCGCCATCCGGATCAGCTGCGCCGTATTCTGGAGGCGCTGGCTCAGCTCATCCCGCACACCGGCAACCGCATCGAGAACCTGATCGGCGCCGAGTCGCGACACCTCCCCTGGGGCGCGACGATCGTCGTCGTGACCGGCAACGTGACCAAGGGGCTGGAGGAGACCCTGGCCCGGCTCTTCCGCTCGGGTCATGCCATCACACTGTTGAGTTTTGGCAAACAGGTCCTAGATCTGCCGAGTCGCCCGGGGCTGGCCGTCTATGAATTCAAGAGAGAACACGCTGATGATCCAACAGCTGCGTTCCAACTGGCTTGACCTTATCCTGACGCTGCTGGTCGTCATCGCCGAAGCGGCGATGGTGGCGCCCTGGCTTTACGTGCTCGCCGGGTTGGGCGGTCATCCTTCCGCGGCGATCCCTTCGCCACTTGGATTGGCCTTTGTGGGCCTATTCTCCTACTGGGGGGCTCGCTACTTCGTGACCGGCGGCTGGGATCTTAGCGCGGCCCGCGCGATGAGCGTCGGCACCTGGCTGGTGCTCATGATCATCTGGTTTGGCGCCAGCTTCGGCTACACCGTCAGCGCGCCCTGGCACTTTCTGGACCGGCTGGTTGCGTTCGATGCGGCCGTCGTCGTGATGGTGATCGCCGGGGCCGTCGCCTGGTGGCATGCCATCTCGATCGCGTCCGATCCGAAGCCCTTCACGCCAGAGTTCGCGCGGCGGTTGATCTGGCGCGGCGTGCTGGCGGCGGGAGCGGCGCTGATCCTCTCCTGGGCGCTCGGTGGAGTCACGCAGACCCGGGTTGGCGATTCGGCGGCCGTCGCCTTTCCCTTGATGCTGGTGGCGAGCCTGCTCGCGGCCGGGGCGTCGCAGGCCAGAACCGCGCGTGCCGAGATCAAGTCCGGGGCCGATCCGGTCCGGGTCGGGCTGGGTACGGCCAGCGGCGTGACACTCGGCTTGATTCTGCTGGCGGTCGCCGTCGCCGGACTGGCCGGGCGTCATTTTTGGTCGCAGGTAACTGGCCCTCTGCGCGCACTCGAGCACGTAATTGGCGTGGTCCTCTATGCCGTTATCTATGTCGTCGCCTACGTCTTCTTCCTGTTGCTGTGGCCCTTCTTCTGGCTGGCCAGGCTGCTCGCCGGGAATCAGATACCGCAGCCTCCGCAGGCGCAGCAGCAGGCGGGGAGCGTCAAGGACGTAACGCAGAACGCGAACGCCGCGCTGCCTCATTTCGTGACGGTGGCGCTGGAGCTGTTGCTGCTGGCCGCCGTCGTCGGCGTCGTCTTCTGGCTGATCCTGCGCTCGATGCGCCGCTTCCGGGCCGCCCAGGAGGACGAGGGCGTTGACGAGATTCACGAGAGCGTCTGGTCGAGCGACCTGGCGATGAATCAGCTGCGCTCCTTTCTGCAGGGTCTCGGTGGGCGCCGGTCGGGATTCGGCCGGAAGAACGTCTTCGATCTTAACGCGGAGCCAGCTGACGTGCGCGATGCCTATCGCCACCTGCTGGTTCTGGCGGATCAGCAGGGGCAGGGCCGTGTCGCGAACGAGTCGGCCAGCGATTATCTGAACCGGCTGCGGGTTGCCTGGTCGACTGCCGGTGAGCCGCTCGACGACCTGACGTTGCGCTACCTCGCGGCTCGCTATGCCGAGCAGAGTAACGACGAGGACGTCTCGCGTGCCCGACAGGACTGGAACGCGTTACGTGCACGCTTCGGCCGGGGGTGAGCGTCCTGGTGGTTGACGGATAGATATCGCAATCCGGGCGCGATCGTCCGGAAGCACTGTGGTTTGACGATGTAGTTGGGGAATCATCGACGGTCACCCGGGACTAAAGATCCCGGGCTTCAAAAGCGAAGTCCACTCAAGGGACTAACGCCTCGGATACTCTCGATTGAACGATGGTACCGTTTACGAATCCGTGGTTAAAACCCAGTCCCTTGAGTGGACTTCGCCAAAGGTAGCCCCGGAATTTATTCCCGGGCGATCGTGGACAATGACCGAACGAAGTCGTCACAGACCTTGAGCCCCGCGCGACGACGAATACCGTCCGACGTAGTTCATCATTACTGCCGGGCGCGGATGCAACACTCATCTGTGTCGTCGAACCTCACAGCACTCATGGGGCATCTTCCCGGTCGCCGATCAGGTTTGGCGCGCCGTCGCCGAGTTCCGGCCACCGTGCATGCAGCCCTGCGAATAGGCGATTGCCGAGTTCCGCCAGCGGCTGGAGGGGCGACTCTCCAGATCCTACTTTGCTCAGCCGGGAGACGGCTGAGAGCAGCGCACTCCGCCGCGTCCAGTTGTCCACCCAGATGTTGTCCTGCTCCAGCAGATCGGGTGACATCCAGGAGATGATCGCCAGCGTGCGATAAGCGCACATGGTCTCCCAGGCCTCACGATACGTTTCGTCGTCGACCGGAGCGTCCGTGGACGGGTTCGCCCCCAGTGTGCGCCTGAACGCGCCTTCCAGTTCAGCGAGGAGGCGTGGCGGCAAGGGACAGAGCGAGTCCCAGCCCGTGACATCGTAGAGCGCGTGCCGGTACCCGGCGTACTCATAATCGATGAGACACACCCGCTCCGGCGCAACGTGGTTATTCGACGGCGCCGGATCACCGTGCGAGAAGGCTAGCCACGGCCCCGGCTCCGCATACGTGGCGGCGACGTGTTCGGAACTCGCGTCGAAGCCTTGTGGCGTCTGAACGCCAAGCAAGTCTGCCCACTGCACAACCTTTTCCCGCGCCTCTAGCCAGCGATCGGCTTCGTGCCGGCGATCGAGGTTCCCGAACCCTGGAAGGGTCGCTCTCATCCGCTTGTAGTGGGTCTCCATTCCCGCCGTCGACGCGGTCATCCGCGCCATGGATGCACCCAGTCTCTGCAGCGCGCTCCCAATGGCTCCTGTGTCTCCAGTCGCGAACAGGTCCTCCAGGCTGAGCGGCAGGCCGAGATCTTCCATGATGAAGAAGCGCTCGTCCGGGTCACCTGCGTAGAACCGCGGCGCGAACGCGCGGGAATCTTCGAACGACGACAGGAACGCGAGACTCGCCCAATCGGTGAAGCCGCGCTGGTCATCCCCCAGGTTGCGTTTGATGATGATCGAAGTGGTCTCACCCCAGCCTGACGCGTCGCAGCGCACGACCAGACTGCGTTCTCGCCTGGACACGACCCGCGGAGCGCTCAGCCGGATTCGTGAGCCGATTTCCTCGCGAAGTCGTGTTTCGGCCCGCTGAACAAGTGACGCAATGTCGTCGGATGTGATCACGAAATCTCCCCATGATCCACGACGTGCCGCGACTCGTACGGCACAGTCTGCCATAGCGATGCGCGCGATATGAAACCGGCGACCATCTCATGTGGTCCTGCCGATGCCCTTCTATTGAGCGGTTACTGGTGCTCCACTTTGGCCGTCCTTCATCTACACTGCGACTATCACGGTCCGTCGTCACCATGCCAGGAAGACTGAGGAGTACCTTGATGAATTCTGATCTTGCACAGAAGGCTGAGACTCTCCGCTCTCTCCACAATGGATCATCTCCGCTCGTGCTGCCGAATGCCTGGGATGTGGTGTCGGCACGCGCCGTCGAAGCGGCCGGGTTTCCGGTCGTCGCGACCTCCAGTGCCGCGGTCGCGGAGAGCCTCGGTTTCGAGGATAGCGACTCGATGCCGGTTGATGCCGCGTTCGGCGCGGTCGGTCGTGTGGCCCGCGCGGTTTCTGTGCCGGTCACTGCCGACATCGAGGCTGGGTACCAATTGAGCGCCGGCGAACTCGTCGCCCGTTTGCTAGAAGCAGGCGCGGTCGGTTGCAATTTCGAGGACACCGACCATCACGGTCCCGACGGTCTGGTGCCGGTGGCGCGGCAAGCCGAGCGTCTGAAGGCCATTCGCCAGGCCAGCGACGACGCCGGAGTGCCGGTCGTGATCAACGCCCGGATCGATCTGTTTCTTCGTGGAACCGGTTCCCTTGAGACGCGACTCGCCGAGGCGATCGAACGGGGACGAGCCTATCTCGAGGCGGGTGCCGATTGCCTCTACCCCATCGGTCTGACCGACGCGGACACGATCATGACGTTCGTGCGAGAGGTGCGGGCGCCGGTCAACATCTGGCTTCGACCGGACGGACCGTCGCTCCAAGCGCTGGCCGAGATGGGCGTGGTGCGGGTTAGTCTCGCGACCGGACTCTTTCGTCGTTCGGTCACCGAGATCGAGCGGGCGCTGGCTGAGCTCAAGGGGGAACGGCCCTGAGATCATTCCCAGGGCCGTTCGTGTTGCTGCGCTCGCTTAGTCCGGCGGCGGTCCCAGAATCTCGACTTCGTACTTGGCGGCGATCGTGGCCAAACGATGGACATCGATTGGGCCCTGGGGTGGAATGGCTAACTCAGGGGCCGGTTCACCACACTCCTCGACGAAGTCGGCAAATCCGGACGGCGCAGTGATCGTGATCATGCGCGCTCCGTCGGGACCAACCTTGAACGTGTGCGGAATGTCCCTGGGTAGGAATACCCAGCTTCCGGATCCAGCTGTGAAGCTGTCGTCACCGCAATAGAACGTCGCGTCGCCTTCCAGCAGATACCACGCTTCGTCTTCGGCGTGGTGAACGTGGCGCGGAACGGCGTAGCCACCCGGTACGCGTTGATCGATGAATGTGAAGCGACCCTCGGTTGTCTCGGTGTCCGCCTTGATCAGCATCAGTGCGTTGGCGAACCAGATCGCCTTGCCTTCGTCTTGCGCCAACACCGTGGCGCGGCTCTTCGTCTGCAACTCCACTCTCTCTTTCGTCAACGACGCTTGACCGCCGGTCGACCTGCTGCGTTCATAACCCAATCCCTGGTCAGTTCAGCACACGGCTCAACGGAGCCATCTGTCACGCTGCTTTCGCCGCCTCCTAATCGATTCGCTCCTTGTCCAGCTGATCGCGGACCAGCTCGAGAATCTGCTCGGTTGCCGTCGCCTCGTTCAGTCCCTCGTCTCGTAGCGACTTCCAGAACGGGAAATCGATAAGGGCAGTGATGATCGAAACCAGGTTCGGGCTCGCCTCAGAATCTGCCAGCGCGGCCCGGACAAGAACGCGAAGGCTCTCGCGCTGGATCCGCCCGACCTCTCCCAGTGCGGGGACAAGGTCTTCCTCGCGTCGTGCCGCGTGAATCCAGCCCCCATCTCGGCCGTAGCACTCGCAGGTTCCGCGTACGAGCCATTCGAGCCGTTGCGAGGGATGCGGTAAACGCGGCACGGCATCACTGGCTCGCTCCGGATCAATCGGTCGCAGAACGTGAATAGTGCGTGCACAGGCAGGTACGAGCTCATCCAGAGAGGGGAAATGGCGATACACCGTTCCCTGTGCCACTCCGGCCTGCGTCGCGATCGCCTCGAAACTCGTGACGAGGACACCCTCGTGCTCGTGGAGTTCTTTTGCCGCTGCCACGATCTTCCGACGGGTTGCGTCGACGTCCGCGGCGCGTTTGGTCATGCGATACTTCCTGGGAATTCGCTACGTCCTTTCGTCGATGAATATCATCTGTGAATACTCTAGGGCCCAACCGCGCGGTTGTCAAGGGCATGTGAGGATATGTGTGCGGGGAACGGATGGGAATCGAAACGAGAACGGCCCCGGGTACTCCCCGGGACCGTTCTCGTTGTCCGGCCAGGACCGGTGCCGATCCCAGCCAGGTTCTCGATACTAGTACGGCGTCATCGCGAGCGCTTCCGCGCCGACGCGGCCAAGGAGCACGTTATGGCGCTCCGGCCAGGCGTTCGGATGCAGTTCAAAGCGTGACCGCTCGAAGTACTGCACGGTAACACCGTTTTCGGTGAACGGCTCGCTGATCGGATAGCCGAAGATGGCCAGTCCGCCGAAGTCGTTCCAGTACGCGCGGAACGGGCCGCAGACATTGTGGCCGGTTACCGCGAAGTAGGCGCAGTCGTTGCCGCTACTCGCGGCGGTGTGCTGGAATGCCGTGCCGGTTCGTCCGGCCGTGAGCTGGTTGCCCAGCAAGCCGAGCAGTACGTCGTAGCGCTCCGGCCAGGCGCCGGGGTGCCACTCGAAGCGCGCGCGCTCGAAGTACTGCACGGTCATTCCGTTCTCCTGGAACTCTTCCGTGATCGGATAGCCGTAGATGGCTAACCCGCCGAACTGGTTCCAGTAGGCCGAGAAGCCCGCGCAGAGGTTGTGCTGTGTCTGCGGGAAGAAGGTGCAGCCAGCCTTCGGCGAGGCGGGACTGCTCGGTCTGACCGCTGGTGGTGCGGGCGTCGTGGTCCAGTTCAGGGTCACGTTACTGGCCGGATCGACGCCATCCTGCACGCCATCCGAATCGAGATCGGCGTAGGCGTGAATGGTATCGGTCCCGGCCTTCGTGCCGGTGTAGCTGAAGCTCGCCTGGCCGCTGGCGTTCGTCACCGCGTTGACCGCGGTCGGATTCGCGCCCATGACCGAGAAGTAGATCTTGATGCCGGAGATCGCCTGGCTGTTGGCGTTCTTCAGCGTCGCGGTTACCGTCTGGGTCGTGCCAACCTGGGCCGTCGCGTTTGACAGGCTCAGGATCAGCGACGCCGCCGTCCAGGTTACCGTGGTGCTGGCACCGGGATCAGTCGCGTCTTGAACTCCGTCGTTATCGAAGTCGGCGTATGCCAGCACGGTGTCGGTGCCCGCGTGATTGCTCGTATAGCTGTAGCTGGCTTTGCCGTTGGCGTCCGTCGTGGCGCTACCCGTGTTGGGATTCGCCCCCGTGACGACAAAGCGGACCTTCACATTGCTGAGCGCGGTGCCCGCTGAGTTCTTGACCGTGGCGGTGAAGGTCTGTGACGTGGTGACTGGTGCGCTGACGTTGACCGGCGACAGCGTCAAATTCGCGCCGGTCCAGGTGACGGTCGTGCTGGCACCGGGCTCACCGTTGTCCTGCGCGTTGTCGTTATCGATGTCGGCATACACCGTCACCGTATCGACTCCCACGTGGGTTCCGGTGTAGCTAAACGCCGCCTGGCCGTTGTTGTCGGTCGTCTTGCTGCCGGTCGTCGGGTTGACGCCGGTTACTTTGAAGCGGACCGTGACATTCGCCAGGACCGCGTTATTGGCACCCTTCACCGTCGCCGTGATGGTCTGGCTGGAGCCGATGGGCGCGGTTGGGTTGACCGGGGACAGCGTCAGCGACGAGGTTGACCAGGTGATGGTCGTCGTCGCGTTCGGATCGTTGTTGTTCTGCGTGCTGTCCTTATTGACGTCGGCCCATGCCTTGATGGTGTCAACACCGGCGTGCGTGCCGGTATAGGTGAAGATTGCCTGCCCATTGCCGTCCGTCGTCTTGGTCCCGGTCGTCGGATTGACGCCGGTCACCGTGAAGAGCACGGCGATCCCGCTGATCGCATTCCCTTCCGTGTCTTTCAGCGTCGCGGTAATGCTCTGCGTCGAGTTCACCGCGGCCGTGGCGCCGGAGGTCGACAGCGTCAGGGTGTAGGCGATCCAGGTGATGTTCGCCGAGGCGCCAGGCTCGCCAGCGTCCTGGTCGTGATCACCGTTGATGTCGTAGAAGGCGAAGACCGTATCATCGCCGGCGACGTTGCCGGTATAGGTGAAGGTCGCCTGGCCGGTGGCATCGGTCGTCTTATCCGTGTTTCCGACAGGGTTCGCTCCGGTCACCTTGAACTGGACGATCTTGTCCTGTATTGGATTCCCGGCGCCGTCCTTCAGCGTCGCTGTGATCGTGACATCGTTGTTGACCTCGAGCGTCTTGGTAACCGGCGACACGCTCAGGCTGAAGCCCGCCGCCGGGTTCCAGTGCACCGTGGCCTGGTTCGAACCATTACTCGAGGAGCCACTCGTCGCCGTGGCGACCACGTTGTCATCACCGGCATGCGTTCCGGTATAGCTGACCATAGCCATCCCGAGGCTGTTGGTCGTGACCGCGGTCGTCGTGAGATTGTTGGCGCCGGTAACCTCGAGTACGACCGAGGCATTCGCGAGTGGAATGCCGATGGCCGTGCTTACCCAGACGGTGAACTGCGCTTGTGTGCCAACGACGTGTGTCTGGCTGGTTGGCGCGATCCGAACCAGGCCGACGATTGCGTTAGGCGTCGCCGCCGCTTGCGTCAGGACGGGGACGAGTAGAAATGCCAGCATGGCCAGGGTGGCCCCGAAGCGGACCACGCGAGGAACCGGCGACCGTACGGTCGATGGAGTTCGGGCATTCCCTTTCATTGAGCTGCTCACTTTCCAGAGCGCCCGGCGGAGCGACTTTCCTGTCGCTGCCGGGTGGATCGTCACGCGAGTCGCGGGCGATCGTGCGTTTCGAGCCAACGGTGCAAGGATTCCCTGCCAACGCGTGGTGGCGACCGCTCTCCGCGCTGCTCGGTGTGTGAGCTGAGATCGACGATTGCAGTCGATAGCGGCAGTTCCAGACATGGTGAGATTGTGAGCGTCACCTGGATCCCCCTTTGCGACAACACCCTGTTTCAGTCTAGGAGGATCAAATTACAAAGATGCGACAGATAGTCCTTTGAGGTAACAGATATGTGGCGACCTGACGTCAGAACATGATTACGAGGGGGAGGACGCTGTCGTATTGACCGTGCACAGACACAAGAAAACGCCCCCTCCGCTTGGAGGGGGCGCCGTTGATCCAGCCTGTGTTGGTGCGCTAGTAGTCCACGCGCACCAGTGCACCAGGGCCGGAGAAGACGCTAAAGTTCGTCACGTAGATGTTGCCTGCCTGGTCGATCGCGACGCCGCCCGGCGTCACCAGACCATCGCTGGCAATCTGTGCCTTTGATCCATCCGGATGGACCTGGATCAGCGCACCGGTGACGGCTTCGATATCGTCGGGCCCAGCGCTCTCTGCCGCCAGGAGGCCGTGTTTGGTGATCTCCAGGACGTACAGGTTCCCGAAGGAATCGAACGTGAGCGAGATGATGTTGGTGAAGCCGTCGGCGTAGACCGTCGGATCCTCACCAGGAACAACGCGCCAGACGCGCGCTCCTCCAGTCGGGAATGGGAATCCGGTCAGTTCACCCACGTAGTAGGCACCGTCGGGACCCAGCGCGACCGAGGTCGGCACCGACTCCGACGGAATCTGGCTACCCTCCGGCATGCCGAGTTCGGGTGGAGCGTCGACCATCTGCGGCGGGAAGACCGCCAGCGTGGTGATGGTTCCGTCCGCGTCGACCTGCAGGAGGTCGTTGGCGGCTGCATCAGCCACAATGTACTTGTCGCCGAGATCGAGCACCGAGTACGGGTCGCTATCGATCTGGGCGCCGTCCGGGTTGTTCGCCGCCTCGTACGCTGCGAGATCGGCGATGTCGGTGTACTGATTCGGGCCCGTGATCTTGATCAGGTGTCCAAGGAGTTTTCCACCGTCGCCAAACTGCGCATTATCCTCAGGTGTACCGATTCCCTGAATCACCGCGACGAGCGAGCCGTCGTTGGCCGAGACATCGGCTGGTCCGCTCGCGAACATACCCTGATCGTCTGCGGTAGATGGCAGGCCGGTCACATAGTCGGTGGCCTGTCCATTGACTACTTTCGCGATCACACCACTGGTACCAAAGCAGGAAGTGCCACCTTCAGGATCCTCAAAGCATTGTCCGGTGCCGCCCGCGCCAGCTTCGGCGATGTAAATCGTTCCGTCGCTGGCAACCGTTACGCCGCGCGGGTTATTGAGACCTGCGGCGACCACCTCGAGTGAGGCGCCGTTGAGGATCTTGGCGCCGAGCCGGCCGAGCAGCACCTCATATGGCGTGCCCGCGAACTCCGGATGGAGCTCGAAGCGCTGCCGCTCGAAGTACTGGACCGTGTGGCCGTTTTCGGTGTACTGGTCACTGATCGGGTAGCCGAAGATCGCCAGCCCGCCATGCATGTTCCAGTAGTCGAGGAACTTGCCGGAGACCGAGTGGCCCGTGGCCGCGAAGTAGACGCAGCCGGTCGAACCCGTGCCGGAATACGTGGCGCAGCCGCTCGTATTGTCATGGTGCGTGAACGGCGCGGTGCCCATCAGGCCCAGGTTGCTGGCATACGTGTTTCCCAGCAGTCCGAGCATCACGTCCCAACGCTCCGGCCACTCACCAGGGTGCCACTCGAAGCGCGCGCGCTCGAAGTACTGCACCGTCATGCCGTTGTCGACGTACTCTTCAGTGATGGGATAACCGAAGACCGCGAGGCCTCCATACTTTTCCCAATACGCCCGGAATCCCGCACAGAGATTGTGCTGTGTCTCGCTGTAGTAGGTGCACCCATCCTGCGGCTGCGCGGGCTGTGATGCCGACATGGCATCCGCGGCGACAGCCGAGACCGAAGTAAGCATCAAGAACAGCGATATCAGAATCGCCGCCAGTCGTCGCATGTATGTCTCCCCTTTCCCCTGTTTCTTCACTGAAGTCGCGCGATATCGGTGACCTGTGATCCAGAGGATCAATACGAGAGGCGCGTGCGACGCGCCGGTTACGAGCCCCTCCCTTCCCATTACCGAACACGTTTAGCTGGGCGTCGTGTGTTGTGACTCACGACGTTTCCACAATGTACCGACTCAGCGAGGATTGTCAACCTGTTCAGTTGGTCTTGGTTCAACTGGTCAAACGGACGTTTTCCCAATGAGTTCAAGGATTCGCCGCGTGAGGATCAGTGCAATCCGAGTTGCTGGAATAGCCCGACATCATCCCGATTCGCCCAGTGTTCGGCGACCTTGCCGTCATTGACGCGAAAAATGTGGATCTGCTGGTAGGTGAACCGCTTGCCAGTGGCCGGGTGGCCCATGAATTCACCGGTATGAGTACCCGACATGAGTGATCGCACGACGACGCGATTTCCGGCAGAGAAGACGTCCTGTGGCTCATAGCGCACATCACTGAACGCGTTGTGGATCCAGCGGATGGTGTGCTTTACCGATTCACGCCCCGGTGGACTCCCCGGCAGTGCCGTATGGTTCGCAATATCCTGCGCAACCAGCTCGTCGACGACCGACAGATCCCCACTACGCCGTCAGTTCTCCGAGCGATGTGGCGATATCATCGAGAGTCTGCATGCGGGCGCGGCATCTGAGTCGATGCTGGCCGAGACGGTTGATGTCGGACTTCAGCGGCGACGCGACGCGGTCTCCCGCATCATCGAACGCATTGTCGAGCAGGGGATGCTCAAGGAGGACCTTACGCCGGGCCGGGCCATCGACATGGTCTGCGCGATTGCTACCGACGAAGTGTGTGACTCGCTAGTGAAACAAAGCGGTTGGCGTTTCGATGAGTACGAGCTATGGCTCCGTGACACGATAACGACATTAGTGCTGCGTGATGACATCGCGGCGCCATGAAGTTGCTCTTCGCTCGGGTGTGGGGGTTCACCCTCATCCCCATCCCTTCTCTCCCTCACTGACTCTCCCTCTACCAGAGGGAGAGGACCATCCCGTCAAACGGGAGAAGGGAGACGAAAAAACCCTCTCCCGAGATCGGGAGAGGGTGGCGAGCTTGCGAGCCGGGTGAGGGCCGCTAAAACTGGTTCCACAGATACTGGTTGGTCACCTCATGGTGGAACTGGATCTCGCCGGGCTTGATGTAGGTGCCGAGCAGGCGCGGGCAGCGGACCGCCGCGTTGTGCTTCAGCTCGGCGAAGCGATCGCGCACCTCGGAGCCAAGCAGCTTCGCGGTGAAGCCACTCTGGCAGAAATTGTGAATCGCGTCGTAGATGTTGTCCGGCAGGATCTCCTCCTGCTGGCGAATGTTCTCCTTCACCGGTCCCTCGAGACCAGTCCGCAGCAGCGAATAGAGGACCATGTACGGGTTGGCGTCGGGCGAGATCGAACGGACCTCGACACGGGCCGAGCGCTCGTTGCCGATCGGAATGCGGACCATCGCGCCGCGGTCGATCGGTGACGCGATGACCTGATTCGGCGCTTCGAAGTGTGGGTCCAGCCGCCGGTAGGCGTTCACGCTCGGGTTCAGGATCAGGCAGAGGTCCTGCGCGCTCGAGAGGATGCGCTCGACGAAATTCCAGGCAAGGGACGAGAGGTTTTCCTCGCTCCCGCGATCCCAGAAGATATTCGTCTCACCATTCTCACCCTTCGCCAGGGACATGTTGGTGTGCATGCCGTTGCCGTTGACGCCGGTGATCGGCTTGGGCAGGAAGCTTGCCGTCATGCCGAACCGGTCCGCCACCTGGCGACAAATCAGCTTGTAGAGCATCACCTGGTCGGCGGCGATGAGCGCCTCGACGTAGGAGTAGTTCAGCTCGAACTGCGCGGGCGCGACCTCCGGGTGGTCTTTCTCGTTCTGGAAACCCATGGCACGCTGCACTTCGGCGGCGGTGTCGATGAACTGCCGCAGCGGATCGGCCGGCAGCGAGTGATAGTAGCCGCTGGTGCTCAGTTGGTCGAATGATCCCGTTTCAACGTAGACCTGCTCAGCGTGCCGCCCCTTGAAGAGGATGCCCTCGATCTCGTTCGCGATGAAGCAGGTCTGGCCGTGCTTCTCAAACAGCTCGGTGACGTAGGTCTTGAGCTTGGCGCGCATGTCGGAGCGATAAGGTGTGCCGTCGCGCTCCAGCACCTCGCCGAAGACGAGCACCTTGCCCGGAGCGAAAATGTCGGACGGCAGCCAGTAGAAGGCCGACCAGTCGATCGACAGCCGCAGGTCGGATTCCTGCTGGCGAGTGAAGCCACGCACCGACGAACCATCGAAGGTCAGGTTGTCGGCCGACTTCAGCAGGAACTTCTTGTCGTAGTCCAGCATGTGAACGCGACCTTCGAGGTCCGAGAAGCAGACGGTGACCGCTTTGATACGCTTCTCGTTCTCGAGGTACCTCAGTCGCTCTTCCTGAATCTTGCCGGGATCCTTGCGTGCCTGCCGGTCGGCCTTGGCCGCCAGGTTCAGCTCTTCCAGTTCGTCGTACGGGATCTCCAGAAACTCGCGCAGCTCAGCGCTCATGTAAACTCCTCTCGGTCCGTTGCCGCCCGCGACCCACCAGTCGGCGCTCGCGCACAAATCCACGATCACCGTTTGGAATTGTGGACGATGTCCGGTCCCATTCATAGGTGCATTTGGTCGCGATCCAGGCCGATTTCTTGTGCAGCTTGCACAAATCAATCGAGACAGCCGCTCACGGACTGAAATCACGCTCGTCGATGGTTCGAATATCGCGGATGAATCACTGACGCGCGGCGCGGGGAGTGATGCGAACTGGAGGGATGGCATGAGCGACACGGTGGATGTGAGATCTGGATTTTTTCGGGCGTGTGGCGGGAATATCCGGTACGAGCTAGCCGGTGACGGGCCGACGCTGATACTTATTCACACAGGCCTCGCCGATTCCCGGATGTTCGATCCACAATTCAACATCCTGGCGCACCATTGCCAGGTGCTGCGCTACGATCTACACGGTTTTGGCCGCTCGAGCTGGCCAGATGCGCCATATACGCATCACAAGGCGTTGCATGACCTTCTCGGTCATCTCGGTATCGAACACGCCGCATTCCTGGGCACCTCCCTTGGCGGCGCCGTGGCGCTCGATTTCGTCCTGACCTATCCGGAGATGGTCGATGCACTGATCGCGGCGGCCGCGGGGATCGGCGGCTACCCGCAGACTCCCCAGGACCAGGAGCTCTTCGCACCGGCGGTTCAGGCCTTCACCGCGAACGACTACACCCAGGCCATCGACCAGATGATCCACATCTGGGTCGACGGTCCGAACCGTGATATTGACGTGGTCGACCCCGCCATCCGCGATCGTGTCCGCACACTCTACACCGATGTTCTGCTGCGGACGCGTGAGGGTGGTCGCCAGCCGGAGCACCTTGATCCGCCCGCCTATCGTCGCCTCGACGAGATTCACGTGCCGACCCTGGTCATCATCGGTAGCGGTGACATCCCCTCGGTGCAGGATCAGGCGGATCTCCTCGCCCGCACTATCCCCGGCGCACGGAAAGTCGTCCTGCCAGACGTAGCGCACCTGCTCAACATGGAGGTACCGGACGAGTTCAATCGACTAGTGATCGAATTCCTGCGGGAGCATCACCTGGCCAGCTAGGGTCCCCTTCGGCCCTCAGTCAGCTGGCCCCTCGTCGGCCGCCTCACCGTGGAGCGCACGGTACTTGTGCCAGATGTACCAGACGACCAGCAGGACAAGGAGAAGAGCGATCACCTGGTCGACGTACTTGGCACGGTTGCGGAATTCCTCCCACTTGGGGCCCCAGTATTCGCCGGCGAAGGTGAGCGGGATACACCAGAGGAAGGCGCCGATGAACGTGTAGAGGGCGAACTGGGCAAAGGGCATGCGGGCGATACCGGCGGGAAACGAGATGAAGGTACGCACGACGGGCAGCAGGCGCCCGACAAAGGTGGTGACCGCGCCGCGCCGGTGAAACCAGAGTTCGGCCCGGTCCAGGTCCTCACGGGTGATCAGCACCCAGCGGCCCCAGCGTTCGATCACCGGCCGTCCACCCCACATCCCGATGAGATAGGCGATGGTCGATCCGGCGAGGTTGCCCGCGGCCCCGACGGCACTGGCCGCGATGATGCCGGTCCAACCAAGATTGCGGTCCGAGACGAAGAGCCAGCCCGCCAGCGGCATGATGACCTCGCTTGGCAGGGGGATTCCGGCGCTCTCGATGGTCATGGCGAGAAAGATGCCGAACCAACTCAGGGCGTCGAACATCGAGCGAACGATGTCGATCGCCGTATTTTCAATGCCGGATAGCACGCATTCTCCTCCACACTCGCCGGATCACGGTCCGCCTCAATACGTCATCCCATCATATTCGCCGCCGGCTCACGGCTGGCCGTATCCCACGTCGCAACGTGCGCACCCGTGCCGGTTGACCAGCATCCGGAACTCATACACCGGACATCTCGCCGACGAACGATTTCGAATCATAACGGCGCTCGCCGCAGCCGTCATGATCACACGCTCGAGGGCGTCAGGACACAACGAGTCTGACGACCGGATGAGTGATACCAGGCCAAAATGAATGTCACCTGTGAATTCGGTGTGTGGGGTGACGATATTGGTACCAAATCATTGCCCGTCTCATTGAGAAGAGCAGCGAACAGGCGAAGCTGCCGGTGAACGTCGCCGCCCCGCTCGATGGCGAGGGGGGCGGCGCGTGTCGCGGATCTAGCTTGTCAGGCGAAGGATCTTGGGTGCGTAGACCTCGTACGCGGCGTGGAAGGTCACCTCGGGTTTGGCATCGACCCCGGCCCGGGCCATGGCCGGACCGAGGCGATTGGCACCGAAGGTGTTGAAGGCGTCCTCACTCTCCCAGGCGTCGAGGTTGTGGCAGTCGTCTCCTTCCCACCAGGTGACGTGCGTCAGACCGCCCTCGGGCGTCCGCTCGAGATAGGCCGCCTCGTCCCGAACCCGGTTGAATTGCTCTTTCGTCACTCCCCGGAGCACCACATGGGCGATAATCGGCATTGTGCAGTCTCCCTAATCTCGACGTTGCGCTCGTTCCGCGCATCGAACGTCCGAATCCGTATCCGGCCCAGGTTCTTCAATAGCTGCCGCTACGCGGGTGCCTGCTGCGGGGCTGGAATCGCGCCGATCTGCTGCATCAGGCCCATCATGTCGAGCGCGGCCCATCCCTCGACGAACTTTCCATCCTCCAGGCGATAGATCTCGATCACGCTGAAATCGACCGGTCGGCCCGACGGCGGAAGCCCCATCAGGTCGCCCGTGTGACGACCTTTTCGTCTTCGCCGATCAGCAGGTCGATAGTCCCCTGCAGGTCGGGAAACGCGCTGAAGAACATCCCCAGAATCGCCGCGAAGTTGGCGCGTCCCTTCTGCATCTCCAGCGGAAGACTCGGATTGTGATGCTGGTAGTTCTCGGCCACGAACTGATCCACAAGGTCAAACTTGCGCTGGTTACAAACCTCTTCGTAGAAGCGCCGCGCGATGTCTTTGTTCTCGACGCTCGACATGCGTACCCCCGTTCCGTTTGTTGCCCAATGTCTCGACATCTTCAGCGTATCCACGTGATGCACCACACTCCAGGTCAAAATCTGCTCAGTCTTTGCTCACTTCGGCAACGATGCGAACGGATACTTGTCATTATCAGAATCGAGAGTTAACTTAAGGCAAGCGGATCGTCTCACCAAAACCGAAAGCGGAGGCCCCCATGACGTCACGATTCGGGGACCGTTTGAGCACCGCTCGCCAGCGTCGTTTCGTGGGACGCGGCGATGAGCTTGTCGTTTTCCAGCAGGCCGTGACGGCGCAAGAGCTGCCGTTCTGTGTTCTCTATCTTTATGGCCCGGGTGGAATCGGCAAGACGTCACTGCTGGGCCAATATCGAAGCTGCTGTGCGGAGATCGGCGTGCCGGTCGCTTCGCTCGACGCCCGATCGGTCGAGCCGCATCCGGAAGCCTTCCTGGGTGCCTTGCAGCGTGCGCTGGAGACCGAGGAGCTCGCGCTCCGGGTTCTCAGCCAGACCTCCGGACGTCAGGTGATCCTGGTCGACACCTATGAGCTTCTGACTCCGCTCGACTCCTGGATTCGCGAGGAGTTCCTGCCCCAGCTTTCTGACCAGGTTCTGATCGTGCTGGCCAGCCGTCACGCACCGGCACCCGCATGGCGTATCGATCCCGGCTGGCAGGACCTGGTGCGACCGCTGCCGCTCCGCAACCTCAATCCGGACGAAGGCCGCGCCTACCTCAGCTTGCGGGAGATCCCGGCCAGCCAGCAGGGGGCCGTACTCGACTTCACCCACGGTCATCCGCTGGCCCTCTCACTCGTCGCCGAGGTCTTCGCCCAGCGTCCCGGCTTCGTCTTCCGTGCTGAAGAGACGCCCGACATGGTGAAGATGCTGCTCGAGCAACTGGTGCAGAAGGTGCCCGGTCCGGCTCACCGTGCGGCGCTCGAAACCTGCGCCCTGGTCCGCTTGACCACCGAAGGGCTGCTGGCCGAGGTGCTGGGTGTTGATGACGCGCACGACCTCTTCGAGTGGCTGCGCGGGCTCTCCTTCATCGAGTCGGGACCACTCGGGCTCTTCCCCCACGATCTGGTGCGCGACGCGCTTGGTGTCGATCTCCGCTGGCGCAATCCGGAATGGTTCTCCGAACTTCACCGGCGAGCCCGCCACTACTACGCCAGCCGACTCGGTCAGACGCGTGGACTGGAACAGCAGCGGGTTCTCTTCGACTACGTTTTCCTGCATCGCGATAATCCGCTGATGCGGCCTTATCTCGAATGGCAGGAGACCGGAACGACGATGCCGGATGGGCTCAGAGCGGACGATCTTCCGGCAATCGAGGCAATGCTGCGGGAGCACGAGGGTCTGGAGTCGGTCCGCTGGTTTCGCTTCTGGGCGGAGCGCCAGCCAGAGGGCGTCGTCGTCTACCGCGATCCGGAGGGCGAACCGAACGGGGTGCTGGTGCGCGTGGCGTTGGAATCAGCCGACCCAGACCACCGTGCCGCCGACCCGGCCACGGCACGTGCCTGGGATTTTCTGGAACGGCAGGCGGCGCTGCGGCCCGGTGAACTGGCAAGCTACTTCCGCTTCTGGGTGGCGCGTGACGGCTACCAGTCAGTCTCGTCCATCCAGAGCTTGGTCTTTGGCCGCGCGGCCCAGCATTACCTGACGACGCCGGGCCTTGCCTTCAGTTTCTTCGCTGTTGCCGAGCCTGAATTCTGGTCGCCGATGTTCACTCACGTTGATTTGCCACTCCTGGCAGAGGCGGAGTTCGAGACCGATGGGCACCGATACGGGGTCTTCGTCCACGACTGGCGCGTTACTCCACCGATGACCTGGCTCGATGTGCTGGCCGAGCGAGAGACGGAGGTGTCGGAGCCCACGCCTCCGGCTCCGGCGGTCTCCGTCGTCGTGCTGAGCCGTCCGGATTTCGAACGTGCCGTGCGCGATGCCCTTCGCTCGCTGGGTCAGCCCACCGCACTGGCGGCGAACCCGCTCCTCCGCTCCCGGCTGATCGTCGATCACGTGGGGAATACAGCCGGAACACCGGAGCGTATCGCCTCACTGCGACAGATCCTGCGCGAAGCGATTAAGGAGCTCGGGGCAACGCCGCGCCAGGCCAAACTGCAGCGGGCGCTGCACCATACGTATGTCCAGCCTGCGCCGACCCAGGATCAGGCGGCGGAACTGCTCGATCTTCCGTTCAGTACGTACCGGCGTCACCTGAGCGCCGGAATGGCGGCGGTGACGGAACTCCTCTGGCAGCGTGAGTTGCGTGGATCGAGCCCTGAACTGAGCGCCCCGGTCGTCGCGTGAGCGCATGACAGGTCCGTCAAAACTGAGCATCAACTGAACAGGTCTTGATCTGGAGAGCGAACATCGCCCGGTGTCATGCTGGAACCGTGCGACGTACTCGTTCTCGCAGAGGTGGATATCCATGATGACGAACCTCCAGGTCGCGGATGCGCTTGTCGCCGCCTGGAACGGTGGTAACTTCGAGCAGATTCTGGATCTCTACGCCGAGGACTACACCGGTGTCGATGTCGCCGAATCCGGCACGCAGCATGGCCGCGACGCAGTCCGCCGTTCCGTGACCCGCTATCGTGAGGGCTTCCCGGACCTGTCTCTCAGCGCCACCGCGACCGTCTCCCAGGACGATCGCGTCGCCCTCTTCTGGGTCGCGACCGGGACCCATCGAGGCCCGCTGCTGCACATCCCGCCAACCGGTCGCTTCTGCGAAGTACGTGGCGTCTCGCTGCTGCGGATCGAGCGTGGCCAGGTCGTCGAGGGATTCCATCTCTGGGATCTCGCCGCACTGCTCCGCACGGTCGGCCTGCTGCCGGAACTCTCGGTTGACCTGAAGGTGTGATCGATCCGGTACGCAATCTGTGATGACGTGGAGATTACCGACCTGACAGGTACTTGACGGTCATGCGGTCAGGGAATAATTTAGTAGAAGTTCTATGCGCGATTATCCGGGAGATTCGTTCAACGGAACGTCCGTGCCTGCCTCAGCAGGGCTGGCATGGCCGTACGTTTGATGGTCTCGATGAAATGGAGGGGTTGGGGAACGATTGAGCTCGAATTTGTCTCGAATTCCTAGTATTGAGGAGTCTGAAGTATGCGTAGGTTAGCGATGACCCTGTTGGGGGTCCTGATCGGGCTTGGGCAGTTCGCGCTCGTTGGGGTAGGTTTTGGCGGGGCAGCGTTGGCGGCGCCGGTGTGCGTCGACGCGGGATCGAGCGGACTAACCGCAGTCGTCGTACCTACGAGTGCCCAGACCGTCACCGGGCCGATCGATGCCACCGGCTGTGACGTCGGTGTTTATATTGGCCCTGACGCGCACGACGTCACTGTCGACGGGGCGACGATCAGCGGTGCGAACTACCACGCAATTATCGCTCAGGACACCTACAATATCGTCGTCCAGAACAGCACGGTCACGAATAATGCCGCTGGCGGCGAGAGCAACCTATTCGCGGAGACGAAAGCGATTCAGTTCAGCGGCGTGTCGAACGGCATCATCCGCGACAACATCGTCACGAACAACGGTGGGGGCGGCATCGCGGTGCTCGACGACGGTGTGATCCAAACAGGAACGCCAAACCGCGGTACGAAATCACCGGGCAATAGCAACAAAGTGATTGGGAACGATGTCGAAAATAACACCAATGGCTGTGGCATTGTGGTAGCAGCCTACAACCCGGGCGCCGGTGTCAGCGGCAACCTCGTGGCGAACAACACGGTGATCAACAATCCGGCGGGTATCGTGATCGCGGCCGATGTTCCGTTCACGACTGTACGGTATAATGCCGTCGTGAGCAATACATCGTGGGGAAACGATTTTGCGGATGTGGTCGTCCACAGCAACTCGCTTGGGGATTTCGTCAATACGACCAATGTGCTGTTCAACGATCTGGGAAGCAATGATTCCGCGCACCCGGGTATCGGGCTCATCGTCGGCGCTGAATCACCCGCAGCGATTCTGATCGGCACGACGATCGTTGGGAATCAATTCACCAACGAGAGCATCGGTATCGCGACCAAGGGAGTGAACAATCTCCGGATGTTTGGGAACTCCTTTGACAATGTCGAGAACAACATTGGATTGGAGCCGTCGGAACCGTAGGACGTTCTTACGCGGCTAATCGACGACGGGGAGGCACATTGCCTCCCCGTTCTGGTGTCATCCATGTTGATCTGGTCACGTGTTCGGGGTGAGCCCCTCGTGAATCTGCTGCCAGGCCTGGATCGCGACTGCCAGATCCTCCTCGGTCGACGTCTCGCCGTAGCGTTCGGCCACGTAGCGTCCGGTCAGGTCGTCCACCGCGCCGGACAGTTCAACCCAGGCGAGACCGAGCCGGGTAGAGAAGTCGCGCGGTGATTCGGTCGGCGTGAGCCGCTGTCCCTCCTGTGCTGCCAGAACGAGCAATTTGCGGTAGGCATCGCGCACGCTGACCGGCGGCGCACGCAGGTCGACCCGGTTCGCGTGGCGTCGACCGAATCCCAATCCGGAAACGAGATCACGCACGTCCGCCAGGAGCGAGCCGTCGGAGCGAATCGCGCTGCGCACCACCTGCACCCCGGCTCGCTGGCGACGGCGTCGGAGTAGGGTCAGCACTTTCGGCATGTACCAGCGGATCAGCAGGCTAATCAGGAACGTGGCTGCCGCGATGAAGAGCGCCTCTTCCCAGAGAGGCAGAGAGTGCTGCTGCTCCTTCTGAGGTGGCTGCCGGGGGAAGAGATGGAACGGAAGCTTGGGGAAGGTGATCTTGATGCCGAAGACCCAGAGGATGCCGGTGATCAGGTAGAAGAACGCATAGGCAACCCCGGCGATGGCCCAAAAGGCGGCGAACCTGATTGCCGTCACCACGGCATGCAAACCGCTGATTACCCAGTTGGCGTTGCCGCTGGCCAGAAGCACGACAAAGGCTGCCAGCAGGAAGAGACCGGCGGCGAGACCGGTCGCGCTGGCTCGCTGCCGCGCGACGGAGTTGCCGAGCCGCCCCTCGACCACGCTGGAGACGCCGAGCGCCGATAGGATCAACCCGCTCAGGACCAGCATCGGCGCCGCCCACCAGGCCGCATGCTGCACGGTGACGCTCTCGGGGCTGTTCCAGACCAGACTCAGCAGGAGCGCCGACCCGATTGACAGCACCCCGTTGCCGAGAAGCCGATGCGCCCGGTCGGGCGAGGCGAGGTCGGTCGCGCTCGCGAGGGACGAGCCGCGTAGCCAGGCGACCGCACCGAGGACGAGCACGACCCAACCGTCGACGACCGTCGCGAGATGGAGCGGGATCCCGGCCGATAGCACGAGCCAGCCCACGACCAGCACGAACCAGACGCCAACGGTCGTGCGCCGGGTGAGCAGGCGCGTCTCCGCGCTTCCTGGCGCCAGCCAGAACGCCGCTAGCCCGATGACGAACAGTCCCGCGGGCTGGGGCACGACCGTCCCATGGTCGATTGCACCGGCGATCAGCGGTAGCCAGAGGGCGACAGCGGCTGTCTCTCCCAGGGCAATCAGCCCCGGAAGCAGCAGGTCAGACCAGCTGAAGCGCGGCAGGCTGCGCACTTAGCTCCTCGGGTTTCCAATAGCGGACCGTCAAGCCGGAGCCGAACGGCACGTCGACCGTCGCCTCACCGACAACGAGCAAGCTCACACCGAAGCCGGAGCGCTGCAGGCGCCAGAGCGTCTGAATCAGCGCCTCTGACGGCGCAACCGAGATGACGCTGAGGGTCGCACCCCAGGAGAGACGGCGTGCTTCATCCAGCAGCATCGGGCCGATCGGCCGAATCGCATACGGGATCAGCTGGGCCAGCAGTTCGAGCAAGCGCATCAGCTGCACGCGCTGGCGGCTCGGCGTCACGCGGACGAAGCGCGCTCCGCCCAGCAGAGGCGCGTTCGAGACCAGCCCCACCTCCCGCTCGCCGTCCAGCCCGAAGGCCGCGAGTGACGCGGCGGCCGAGATGGCCCACTCCCGGTTGGCGCGATCGACCTCGTCGTCTGGAATGACGTCGCCGACCAGGTCGAGAAAGATCGCCAGCGAGGCGGTCGCTCCCCGCTCGTAGGTCTTGGATTGCAGCCGGTCGGTGCGGGCCGACGCACGCCAGTGGATCGACTGGGGAGGATCGCCCGGCACATACGGCCGCGTGCCGAGAAAGCGGAGCGGATCGTCCGGCACCGGGCGCGACGGCGGCGACTCGCCGAAGGGCTGGGCGGCCGGCAGCCCGAAGTGCGTCACCGGCAACACGCGTGGGTAGACCAGGAGATCGTCGGTGATGGCGATGTCGATTTGCCGCATGGCGAAGCCGAACGGGTCGCCGGTCGAGAGGGTGGCTGGGCCAAAGCGATAGACGCCGCGCCGCAGACAGGTGAAGCGACAGCGCTGCTCGACCCGCTCGTAGGGCCAGGCCGAGACGAGTCCGTTGAAGCGCTGGCGGTCCGAATCCTTGGTGGGCTCCAGTTCCAGCTCGCCGTAGTTGGGCCCAATCGGAAAGCCGTCGCTTAGGTTGACCCAGGGAAGCGGCAGCGGCTTGCGGTTCTCGAAGATCAGCGAGAGTTCGACCTCGTCGTCCGGAAAGGCGCGGGACGGCTCCAGCCTGCGTTCGAAATGGACCCGGCGCAGCCCGTACCGCTGCCAGATCGAGTGCCGCGCCGAGCGCCAGCGCGGGGGTGGCGACCAGTAGTGCCAGCAGCACCTGCCCGGCCGCCAGCGCCACGATGGTGCCCACGACGGTGATGCCGAACCAGAGCCCGACGTCGCGCCCGCGCTCCTGGTCAGCGAGCGAGCCGGGCTCAATCATGCGTGACCGGCTCCTCCGGCAAGATCAGATCCTCCTCGACCGGTACTGGCACGGCGCCAACGAGGTCTGCCAGCACTTCCGTCTTGGTCTTGCCGAGCAACTCGATGCGGGAGGCCAGGATAATCCGGTGGCTCAGGACCGGCACCGCGAGATCCCGCACGTCGTCCGGCATGACGAAGTCGCGGCCGTCGAGCAGCGCTGCTGCCTGTGCGGCGCGTGCCAGTGCCAGTGCGGCGCGTGGACTGGCGCCCAGCTCGATCGTCTCCGTCTCCCGCGTCGTCGCGCACGATCGCCAGCAGGTAGCGGTCGACCGCTTCGCCGACGTGAATGCGACGGACGGTGCCGATCAGGCGCTCGACCTCCTCAGGACTCGTGACCGCCGCCACGTCCGACACCGGGTCGTGCTGGCGGAAGCGCTGGAGCATCGCCAGTTCGTCGTCGTTCTCCGGGATAGCCGACGGCCGTGCTGAGGAAGAAGCGATCGAGCTGGGCTTCGGGCAGCGGAAAGGTTCCGGCCAGCTCGACCGGATTCTGGGTGGCGACGACCAGGAAGGGGCGCGGCAGTGGGTACGTCGTGCGTTCGACCGAGACCTGCCGCTCCTCCATTGACTCGAGCAGCGCCGCCTGGGTGCGCGGTCCGGCGCGATTCAGCTCGTCGGCCAGGACGATGTTGGCGAAGACCGGCCCGGGGTGGAAGGTGAAGCGTCCGTGCTGCTGCTCGTAGATCAGCGAGCCGGTGATGTCGGACGGCAGCAGATCGGGCGTGAACTGGACACGATGAAACGTGCCACCGAGCGCCAGCGCGAGCGAGCGTGCCAGCTTGGTCTTGCCGGTGCCCGGCACGTCCTCGATCAGGACGTGGCCCTCGGCCAGCAGCGCGATCAGCAGCCGGTCGATCACCGCGCCCTTGCCGACGATGACCCGCTCGACCTGCTCGCGGATTCGGCGCAGTGTTGTGCGTGCGGTGTCGACTTCTCCTGGAGAGACGCGCCTCCCCGGCGCCGGGTCAATGGTCATCGTTCATCCTTACAGTTCAGCGAAATTGGACGACGTGGAACGAGATTGGTGCCAAAGATCGTGCGAATCGCTTACACCACGGGCGCCATTGCGAAGGCGGCTGAGTTGCTAGCTCGGCTACGTTTACCCGGGAAGCATGGTGGTAGACGAATTGGCCCGAGAATTTGTCGCGTTCACACGGGGCTAAAGGTCATTGACGATTAAATCCGGTGGTCCGTCACGTTCGCCCGGGAGTAAACTCACCGGGCTACATTCGCCGAAGTCCACTAAAGGGACTGAGACTAGTTTATCAATTCAGCAACAACATAATCCTTGGATGGCAAACATCGCGAATAGGTTTAGTCCCTTTAGTGGACTTCGCAAAACGTAGCGCGGTGGCTTTAGCCCCGCGTGAACGGACACGAATGTACCGAATCAATTCGTCAACCACCATTCAACCCAGGTGGTTGTCACCCCTCTTCACCCAATCCACCACCTGCGGCCGATCAATAGTGAACTGTCACGCAAAGAACGGCAACAATACCACGGCCACCAGGGTCATTGGCGCGATCTGCCACAGCCAGCCAGAGCCGCCGCTATCGAGCTGCTGACGGAGTACGTCCGGAACGTCTTCAAGATTGTAGAGGGCGTAGGTGCGCGTGTAGGGATTGGGCGTCCGGAAGAACGAGACCAGGCCCGCTACGCCCATGATTCCGATGACCAGGATCGTGAACGCCAGCGCGGCGACATTGAGCTGGCCCCAGAGCGGACCGGCCAGCCAGGTGTAGACGACCGCGCTAGCCACTGCAAGCGGGGTATATGCAAGCCCAAACCACGTGTTCTTAAGCAAGATCTTGATCAGCCGCCGCATACCGCATTTCACCTCGTCCCAGTTACCGGATCGTCGTATTCATCAATTCTATGATTCTGACCCATTATGGCGTCTTAACCTGGAGCGTGCCCGCCGGGATAGGGATCGCCTGGTTTCCCGCACGGCTATTGATCTGGATAGACCAGCTACCAGCCTTTTTAAACGTGACCGTGCCTTCGTAGCGTCCATGCCTGGCCGGGTGAAGTGTCAGCGAGGTCATCGCGCTCGCCTGACCGGGGTCACCCATACCGAGGAAGAAGGCGGCGTCGATCGGCGTAGGCGCTCCGTCAGTGAGATCGACGCTGTCGGGCAATGGCGTGCCCTGCTCCGCATCTACGAAGGCGACCCGCACGGTCGTCTCCTTGCCGGTCGGCGGTTGTGCGGGATCGGTCGTCAGCTTGAGCACGTAACGACGACCATCGGTGCCCGGGAAGGCAGCTTGCACCGTGATCGCGTTGGTCAAGGTGGCACGGCTCCCCGGCGCATTGGCCCGCGTGGCGTCGACCCTGATTGACCAGACCTTAGGGTCCTTTAGCACGGCGTTGCCACGATAGTGTCCGTAGCCGACCTGCTGAAGCGGGATGACGACGTCGTCGGTGCCGATCTGCCCATGATAGAAGGTCGCGTTCACCTGAGTCGGAGGATCGAATTGGACGTCCTTCTGTGCTTGTTCGACCAACTGTCCGGAGCGCGGATCGACGAAGCGGGCGTCGATCGTCACCGAATCTCCGGCAAGGATGCTGCTCCGATCGACCGAAACATCGAGTTGAGCCAGCGGTGTGCTTGGTGCCGAGACGCCAATGCTCGTTCCCGGCAGCTTGCCGTAGCGTTGGAGATAGATCTGGCGCAGGGATGAGACGTAGCCAGGCACGTCCGTGTCGACCGGGTTGGCGACACCGGTGCGCGTATCGAGCGTGGTGAGTTGCATACGCCCGGAACTGTCGGATGTCTGAACGTAGAGGGTAGAGCCGTCGCCGCCGAGCTGCAGGAAGTTGATCTGCGTATCCGGTAACCAGCGATCGACGACCTGCCAGTTTGTTGTGTCGATGGCGATGACACCGGCTGGCATAGCCTCATAGCCACTGCCTTTCAAGCCGAGAGCGTAGAGTCGCGTGCCGTCCGGTGAGAGCTGCATGTCGCCGGAGAAATAGAACTTGGCGGCCGCCTGCTGCACGACCAGCCCGCGCAGGGTGCCGATGATTCGCGCCAGCAGCGATGGACCCGACGCCGTCAGTCCCTTGATCGGGACCACCTGCTTGATTGAGCGAGACTCCACGTCGACGATCGCCACCTCGCCGGTCGTCGGCGACAGTACGTAGAGGCTGCGACCGTCGGGCGAGACCGCCTCCTCGTGATCGACAAGTCCATCGGCACTCTGGAATGGCAGCTCCAGCGACGGCAGCAATGTGCCGGTGTCGAGATCGAAGAACTGCATGGCGAGGCCGCCTCCACTGGTCGGCATCCAGGCGCCGACCGTGTAGAGCGTGTGACCGTCGGGCGCGATGCGGCCGGTTGGGAAGTAGCGCTCGCCGTCCGGTGCCGTCAGTTCGTGCCGGTTCTCGACGTGCCCGTCCGAGGCGCGGACGCGCAGATAGACGGGTGGCGTCGTCTGCGCGCCCGATGCGTCAATGGTCAGGTCGAGCAGATAGAGGGTCGACCCGTCTGGCGAGGCGTAGATAAAGACACTGCTGGCGGCGTTCTTCCCCTCGCGCGGGATCGACCAGCGCGAGACCTCGTTCCCGCTGGCGCGATCGAGGCCAACGACGGTGATCGGTTCGTGGGTGTTCCAGTATCCGGGAATGACGTAGATGCGCCTGTCGGTCACCGCGATGCTGGTTCCAGCGGACGACAGGTTGCTCTGGGTAAGCATAGAGGCTGGGAAGCTGGCCACCTCGGTCTGCCACTGTTGCTTCAGGGAGGTGCTGTCCAGCGCGACGACGGCGACGTGAACCGTATTGCCATCCCGCGTAACTGAGCCGCTGACGAGCTGCCGGCCGTCTGGAGCGATGACCGGAAAACTGCCGTCCTCGAGTACCGGCTGAAATGCGCTCGCCGCCCGGGACGTAGGCCCAGAGGGTCGACGTGGTCGATGACCGATCGAACGAGGTCCCGATGAGCGTGTCAGGCAGGTTGATCGGCGTCGAGGCACCGGTCTGACTCTGGTGCGCGGTCTGGTTCTCAAACAGCACGGTGAGCATACCGGCCACCAGAACCAGTGCCAGGATGGCCGCGGCCATCTGCGCCATCTGGCGTGCGACCTGGCGTCGTCGCGACCGCACCGGGGCGTCTCACGAGCGGCAGCATGGATTCAGACCGGCCGTTGGCTGACCTTCCATCCGCCTGTAGATCCCGATTGGCTCGACGATCTTCGCGCGTCGTGGCTGGTCTTTGGTCTCACGATCGTAGCTCTCGCGCCAGGTAGCCGACCGCTTGTCCCGGCCAGTTCTCTTCCGGCCAGATCGGCATGCTGAAGCTGACGAATCCGGACTACGGCATCAACCAGCCCAGCCATCTCCGGATCCGTCTGTCGCAGCCCACCGGCGATGCGTCGCCGGCGTTCAGGGCGTCGATCAGGTGATCCAGCTCGTCGATGTGAGCCGTCATGGTCGGGACTCCTTGTCGAATTCGGAACGCAGGGCAGCGATGGCGCGATGTTGGAGTACGCGCACGGCTCCGGGGCTTCGCCGCATGAGCCTGGCGACCTCGTCGGTCGGCCGTTCCTCCAGGATTCTCAGTCGTATAACGGCCTGGTAGTCAGGCGGCAATTGGGCGAGCACATCACGCAGGTAGGTCAATTCATCGATCGCGATTACGGAATCTCCCAGATCGTCGTCACCGATCAGGTCCACCTGATGCAGCGACACTGAGGCTGAAACGGGGCAACGCCAGCGATCGCGAATCAGATTGCGGGCGATGGTCTTGAGATAAGCACGAAAGGGGATACCGCGCTGCTGAAACTGGTCCAGATGCCGGAGCGCGCGCAGAAAGGCTTCCTGCGTCACGTCCTGGGCGTCACTGCGATCGCGGAGCGCGGCGTAGGCCAGCCCGAAGACGGGCCGCCATTCTCGACGAAAGAGTTCGTCGAGGGCGTCTTCGTCGCCACGTTGCGCTCGTTCGAGTAGCGGATCCTCGCGCATCTGACTCCCCCCTTATCAGCAACAACGGGAGGATTGACCGATCGTTACACGTGAACAAAGTTGGACGACGTTCGCGGCGCTCGTTCCGCAACAAGTGGCGCGGGCTGATCACGCCCGACCGATGGTATGTGACGAGTTGATTCGGTAGTTGGCCACGTTCGCCCGGGAGTAAACTCACCGGGCTACATTCACCGAAGTCCACTAAAGGAACTGAGGCGAGTTTATCAATTCAGCAACAACGCAATCATTGGATGGCAAACTTCGCGAATAGGTTTAGTCCCTTTAGTGGACTTCGCAAAACGTAGCGCGGTGGCTTTAGCCCCGCGTGAACGGACACGAATGTACCGAATCAATTCGTCAACCACCATTCAACCCAGGTGATTGCTTCACCCAATCCACCACCTTCAGCCGCTCAACAGTGAACCGCTACGCGAAAAACGGCAAGCATACGACTGCCGCGATTGCCATCGGCGTGATCTGCCAGAGCCAGCCGGAGCCGCCGCTATCGAGCTGCTGACGGAGAACGTCCGGAACGTCTTCAAGATTGTAGAGGGCGTAGGTGCGCGTGTAGGGATTCGGCGTCCGGAAGAACGAGACCAGACCCGCCACACCCATAATCCCGATGACCAGGATCGTGAACGCCAGCGCAGCGGCATTGAGCTGGCCGAAGAGCGGACCGGCCCGCCACGTGTAGACGACCGCGCCGGCCACCGCCAGCAGCGTGAACGCCAGACCAAACCACATATTTTTGATGCCGAGCCTGAACAGCCGCCTCATCGCACCTTCAACCATCGCTAACGAGCGTCAATGGAAACCAATCCGCCAATCAACTTCCCTGTGCGATCATCGACGCGATCATCTGCTCGATGTCCTGCTGGCTGGCTGGGTAATCGAGGATCGCGCTCAGCATCATGGTCGTTTTGCCCTGTTTCCAGAAGTAGACGGAGAAGATCTTTCCGTCCTGGTTTGCCACGTCGTGCCGGGTGACTGAAGTGCCGTCGATCGTCAGGGTTGATACCACGCCATCGGCTGGCATTACCGTGGGTGTGCCAGCAGCGTTGGTGACGGGCACTTCAGCGCCCCCGACGTTGTTGGGGTTGAGGTCCAGCTGCGTCTCCATGATGGTGACGAGAAAACCCTGGCTTCCAGACGGATCAAAGCCCAGGTTGGCCTGGGTTGGTGTGTCTTTCGGCACGCCCTTCGGCGCGACGATCGGAATTTTGACATCCACACCGCCGTATTTGAGTGACGGTGGAATGTAGGTCGGCATGAAGATCGAGAAGGGCGTCAACTGCTGCGCCTGCGCGAAAGTAATGCCGAGAATACGACCTGACTGATCGGGTGTTGGCAGCGCGCCGGCGGTCGATGCGTTTGTCGGGCTCGCCTGCGACGAAGCAGTTCCGGCGGTCTGATCGATGATCGAGGTGACCATCTGTCGCAGGTCGTCGTCGGTGATGGCTGCCTGCGGGGACGGAGATGCGTTCCCATGATTCGCCGTGTCGGCGGTGTAACGGATCCAGTAGCCCACGCCAGCGTGCGTCCAGGAGTAATAGACCTGTCGTGCCTCGGCGCGCGAAAGCGTGAACGTCGTCACGCTGACACCGTCGACGTCCAGCGTCGTGAGCGAACCATCATCGATCGTTCCGGTCGTCGGTTTTCCATTGGATGTCGGCGAGGGCAGGATCATCGAATAGGTTCCGTTCGAGACAGTTGGAACCGCGTCTTGGTTCGACGTCTCGACCAGCCAGACTCCGTCAGTCACGGGCGGATTCGGCACGTAGTTGAGCATCACGTAGTTCGCTAGCGCCGAACCGCTGTCGCCAACGGAGTAGCCGAAGACGCTAAATTCCGGGCGCCACAGCGTGCCCGGCAGTGGATTGGGTTCGATAATCGGGAAATCGACCAGCTTCTGCGCTTCGGTGACCGACAGGTGCATGAAGCGGTTGACCGGACCGGCCGGAGTCGGCTGCGGTTCCTGCGCCACCATCTGCCGCGTGACCTGGAAGACCCAGGGGCCCGTCACCGTCTTTTTTGGCAGCGAGAGGCGTGCGATCGTCAGCGTGACGGTCTGATCCGCTGGGAAGGGGGCCTGATACTCCACCGAAAATGGCACCTCGGTCTCGCCGGGTTGCGCGTTCCGCTGCGTTCCAGACGGCTGCTTGTTGGTTGGCGGCATTCCGTCGATCTGAATGTCATGCACGTCCGGCGGACCGACGCTGCCCGTTGTCTGCGCACCCACCTGATCGGGCGGGAGTTTCACGCTGAAGCTGAACGCGGTCGCCGTATCGGTCGTGTCGATGAACCCGAGCGTGACGTCGACGCCGTTGGCTGTGACGGTCATGGGCAGACCGGCCGCGCTGACCGGCGTTCCGGGCGTCGCTTGCGTGGTTGTGACGTTTGGCGTCGCGGACGCAACCGTGGCCGGAGGCAGCGTGCTGGTGCCGGTTGTGCCGCCGCACGAGCTGAATAGCATCACGACCGCGCCCAGGAGTGCCAGGGAGCCGAAACGCCAATGTCTGGCCCTCCGTTCACGATAGAACGGGACGGCCCAGCGATTCGTGTTCCCCAGCATGGCACGCGGCTTTCTTATTCTCGAACCTGACAGCTTTCGACGATGTCATCGCTCAGCGATTTTACATCCCATTTCACTATAACTCGTAATTACTGACGGTCAATCTTCATTTCGGGCTGCTTGATGTCACCGAGCAGTTCGATGCGCGTACTGGCAGCCGGTGTTGGTGTCGATGACGGCGTCACCGTCGTCGAGAAGACCTCGAACCACATGTCGCCGGTGACATCTCCGGCCTGTGCATGTGCATGCCAGCAACCCGAGTGCGGGAAGACGACGCCGGTGTGCCACTCCGTTCCCGGTCGCGGCCAGTTCGACGAGGTGAGGGGTCCCGCCGTGTACGCGGTGGGACCGATCTGGTTCCCTGCGCTGTCCTCGAACGTAACGGTGAATGTGTCCGCACTCTCGAGCTTCCAGGCGAACTGGACGTTCTGTTTGGCGTAGATCGGCATTGGCTGGTAGAGCATCGCCCAGAACTGGCCGGAAGACGCCGTACCCCGGAACTCGACGTTGACGTCGGATGGGCTGGCGCTCGACGGTCCGAACGAGTTGGGACGGCACTGCTGGTCGGTATGAGTCAGTCCATCGGCGCCCGGTGTCGCGGTAGTGGCTGGCATTGGCCCCGGCGCCTGGCTGAACTGCACCGACGAGAGGTCGTTGACCCAGACGACGAAGCTGAGTGTTTGACTCTGATAGGTCCCGCTGATCCGCCAGCAACCGGTCGTCGGGAAGCTGATACCGGTCAGCATGCCGCCCGCTCCGTTCGTTGCTTGATCGACCGTAAGGGCCGGAGCGGCGCCGTCGAGCCGTTCGCCCGTGACGGTTAATGCCGGAATTGGCTCGGCCGCCCAACCGTAGTTCCTCGACCACCAGAAGACCTTCATCGACCCCGCCCAGACGCCGTCGAGCGGCAGCCCGGTGTAGAGAGCGTTCGTGCCGTACCAGAAATCGCCGTAGATCGGGCTGGACGGTACGGTCGAATCGCTCCGGGGCTTGAAGAGCGGTTGCAGCCGGCAGCGTTACGGGGCAGGTACGCGGCACGTAGGGCGCGGCATCGAAACTGGCGATGAAGTGCTCGGGTACGGCCGGAACTGAGGCGCAGGCGACCGGTAGTCCGTCGCGCTGGGCATAGGCGACGACCGACAGCGGCTGGTGCGTCTTCTCGGCCGGGATCAGTTCCGGCCAACCGGAACTGAGGAAGGATGGGACGATGTCCCGGCTCTCCAGGTTCTGCTCGCTCGTCGATGCCACGGCATCGCAGCTCCGCGACACGACGTGCCAGTTGAGGACATCGTCTGCGTTGTCGCTGAAAGCGGTGAGCCGGATGTCTTCGGTCGGCATGATCTGCAGGGTGACGTAGGCCTTGTCGCTGATTCCCGCCGTCGTCGCGACCGGAACGGATAGCTTGCCATCGCTCGGCCAGGTGGTGATGTGCGTCGCGCTCTGGCCGAATCCGGTCGGAGTCGCCGCGACGGTCGGCGCTGTCTCACTCGTTGGAGAGCCGACTGCCGCGATTGGCAGGTTGTCGCGGCTGTTCCCTCCGCGATTGCTTAGCACCACAGCCATGACCGTCACCACCAGCACCACCGCCAGGCTCGCGGCCACCAGGCGCGATCCGTTCCCCATCCGGCCGCGGCGCTCGTCGGTGCTCCAGACGTAGACCGACGAGACCTCGGCACGGTGGCCTGAACCTTCGGAGCCGCTGCGCAGCGAGCGCATTCCTGGCGTCGCTGGTGAGACGCGGCTGCGAATCGACGGCCAGAGATTGGTCTCGCCATCGGGCACTTCCCGGCGGGCGATGCGGCGAAGCTCGCGGCTGAGCTGCTTGGCGTTCATCCTTGGCGCTCCCTGGGTTCGACGGTGGCATTGACGCTCGGAAGATCGGAGAGATGCAGGATCTGGCGCAGGCGCTTGCGCGCGGCGTGCAGTCGCCAGCGGATCGTGCCGGGCGAGCTCTGCAGGCGGTCCGCCACCTCACGGTCGGTCAGCCCGGCGTAGTAGCGCAGCACGATGACGGCACGCTGGGCGGGCGGCAGGAATTGCAGGGCGTCGGTGACCGAGTCGAACTGCTCCAACGTCGCCAGGATCTCCTCGGGTCCGGGCGCATCGTCTTCGAGCCGGTCGAGATACCCGGCATCGGGCGGGACGAGTCGCGACGAGCGCTGGGCGGCACGGACGGCGTCGTTGCTGACGATGCGGAAGAACCAGGGGGCGAACGGGCGCTCCGGGTCGAACTGCTCGATCCGCTCGTAGACCCGCACGAAGGCGCTCTGCACCACGTCCTCGGCCAGCGCCCGATCGCGCGTGATCAGATAGGCGATCCGCATCGCCTCGGTCTGATAGAGCTGGACCAGGATCTCCAGGCCGCCGATGTCGTCCAGTCGCAGCCGGGCGATCGCCTCGCGCTCGTCCACATTCGACCCCCTTACCTGTTCTATACGTCAAGGGGTGAATCTGTTGGGATTTCGTATACGTAGATGATGATAGATGGAGTTTACCGATGCTGTGGCAATGCTTCGATCAGGCAGACCGAGGCTCTGTCCAATTTTTCTCCATCGGGAACATCTTAGCCGACCGAGCGTAAACCGCGAGTCGAGGGACTAATGCAGAGAATCAAGGGACCTCTGATGAGCGTGGCTCGTACTGCCGGTGTTTGCACGGCAGCTGTGCTTATGCTGGGTGCCTGCGGATCGGTCGCATCAACGCCTGTCGTCCCGGTGAGCTCGGTCGCCAGTCCAACCTACGACCCCAACGAGTTCGATCTGACGCCCGTCCTCCCGCTCGCGACGAAGTGGCCCGAACCTCCAACTCCTGCGCCGCAGCCGACGCGGGATCCCAATGCAGGTTTCAGCCTTGGTATCAACGCCGATTTCGCCGCACCACCAACTGTCGAGGAATACGCATCCTGGTTTGGGATGTATGTAGTCGGCACAATCACCGAAGTTCTCCCGGCTCAGTGGTCGACTCCCGACGGTCGACGTCCACCAGGCATCATGCAGACGGACCTTGGGAACACCTACTTCATCATCACGCCAGTCGTGGTCAAGCTCGATGAGCCGCCCTTACTCAACCGGTATGGGATCGACACCTCATCCGGCACCATCGTATTGGCCGCGTTCGGCGGCAAAGTCGGCAAGGACTCGATCGAGATCAATGATCCTTCTCAACACCTGTACATGGGTGACCATCTGCTCATAGGAGTAACCAACGGTCCGTACATGGGTACGACCGTGCACGTTCCCTACTGGACTCCGGCGGGGTCGGCCTGGTCGTTCGGTATGACCTACCATCTGGAGTCCGACGGACTCGCGCTGGCCTCGATGCCAAACGCCACGCCGGTCGCGACGCAGGACCTGGTTCAGGCGATCAAGGACGCAGCCGCGGCGAATCCGTAACGAGAACTCCGATCGAACCGGTGTACAATGGACGTAAGATCGATACGAAGGTGAGGTTGCGTCGTGCGTCCGTTTCTCTTCATGCTCGCTTCATTCGTCCTGGTTTATCTGGTGCCACCGGCGGTCGTAGCCCTGATTCACTGGTTGATAACGGGTAATTCCCACCCCGGCCCAATGGACGGGATTTACGCCCTCTTTGGCGTTTTGACGATGCATGCCCTGCTACGGCGCCGATTCGGCTCCGAGGAGATGCCGCCAATTTGACGGTGGGGCGGAGGACAATGGTCGAGTTCGGTGATTGACTGACGCGTCTCGTGTCTGCTCCGCGTGCGCCTGGCAAACCGGTCTTTGACGAATCAGTTTAGTCCATTAACGCCTGTTCACGCGGGGCTAAAGCCGCCGCGCTACGCATCGCGAAGTCCACTAAAGGGACTGAGTTTCGTTGTTCCTCCGGCAATCTTTAACCCACCATTGACAATATCGCAGATATTTAGACCGTGGATTCTCCTCTGTAGGGCGGTAATCATGGTCTTTGCCGAAATAGTTCGGTAGCTGGCCACGTCCACCGGGGTTGCAAACCCAGACTGAGAAGCCGAAGTCCCTCAACGGACGTAAGAATTGCATTGCCGATTCGGCGACATGGACTCAGTCCCTTCAGTGGACTTCGTGTTCGTAGCCCGGGCGTTTACTCCCGGGCGGACGTGGACGCATTACCGAATCAATTCGTCAAACCTCATCACTGCCAGGCGACCATAACTGGCTACCGAATTAATTCATCAATCACCATCAGCTCCGCATCACGGCATTGGCGTTATCGTTGTTCCTGCACCACCGTGATCGTAGCGTAGAGCGTGACCTGCGTGGCTGGGCCCGTGTCCGAGCCATACGTCGCGTCCTGTCGCAGGCGGTAGGTGCCCGGCGGCACGTTCGGGATCTGGAAGATAAATGGCTGCGGGAGCAGCCCGACCGCGGAGATGGCAGTGTCTGGGCCTGGCACGTAATTGCCGGGTGTTCCGGATGGCGGCGCGAGATCCAGGAAATAGATCCAGCGCCACTGACCGTCGATCTGCTTTTCGAGGAAGAGCGTATCGGATGTGATCACGTCAGGATGTCGGTCTGCTCCGGCGATAGTCCGCGTGATGACGTCTCCTGGCTTGACTGTCGTTTTTGAGAGCGCTAACGAGAGTCCATCCGGATCGGCGGTCGCGGCAGGCCACGGCGCGATGCCGGGAAGGCCAGCGGGTGAGGCGGTTGCCACTGCTGTTGGGGTCGGCTGCGGTCTCTCAGAGACCACCGGCCGCCAGGCGGGCGGTGAGCCGTCAAGCCCGTATTGATCAACATCAACACGTTGACTGAAGATCGTTCTCGGTGCGGAGCCGTCGAGCCGGACGACATCCAGTTCCATGCCGGTGTAGTAATTACCGCCTGGCGTGGCCGACGTCTCGTCGCGAGTATTGCGGGTGTAGGCGACTGCCTGGCCGTCCTGGGACCAGGAGACCGAAATGACGCCAACCTCCTTGGGTACGATCTCGCGCAAGCCGGTCCCGTCAGCGTTGACGACATCGACGCCTGCCTGCGCCGTCCCGGAAATCGCCGCCCGGAATAGGATGCGAGACCCATCTGGTGACCAGGCGAGGTCGTTTGAAAAGACATCACCGACGTTCAGGTCGTGCTGACCCGATCCGTCGATGTTGACGACCGTGATCTTCCCGTAGTTCGTACTTCCCGCAGGTCGACCCTGGACGATGGCGATCCGGCTGCCGTCAGGCGACCAGGCGAATCCGAGCGGCGACGCGACATCGTTCGAGAGCCTGTGCGAATCGTTGCCGTCAGGAGAGAGCAGATAGAGCTCGTACGGCGTGAACGTCGACTCACTGCCGATGGCCGCGATCCAGCGCCCGTTCGGCGACCAGGATGGACTGCTCATCAAGATACCGGGTGGCCCGATGCGCCGCATGCCCGGCTCGTCGACGTTCAGCACGCAGATCTGGTTGCTGCCAATATCATTCCCGTTCAAAGGACAGTCGACCGCCAGGTGTTTGCTATCCGGCGACCAGCTCAGCGTCCGAAAGCTCACCTTCGCGGGCGTTGGTGTCAGATCGCGCGCGTTCGATCCATCGGCGTTCATGATATAGACCGACATGAGAGGGCTTGCTCCGGGCGGAATCGGGACCCCCGGCGGAATGGTGTACTCGGCCTGAGTGTAGGCAATCCGGCGTCCATCTGGTGACCAGACTGGGTCTAAGTCTGGCTTGTCACTGTGCGTCAGTTGTCGGAGACCGCTCCCGTCGGCGTTCACGGTATAGATCTGAAACACGCCGCTCTGGTCACTGGCGAAGGCGATCTCGCCGGTCTTCGAGGTCTGCCCGATCGCGCCTTGCTGTGAATCACGACTCGGTATCAACGATCGGGCGACGAAGATGCCGCCGACAAAGAGGAGTAGAACGATTACCACGGCGGCCTGCCGAAATTCCCGGCGGAAGCGGTTGCTTCGATGTCCTGTCTGGCTGGTCACCCCATCGACGAATCCATCCCAGATGTCACGTTTGACTCGGTGTGATTGCGAGACTATTGTAGTCATACATGTGGTCCAGCGACCAAATTGACTCATTCCAGGAGGTGGCCGTGGGCGTTGCACGCCTCGCCACCCCTCGTGGTCGATGGCGAGATGATAGGGCACGCTGATTGTTGCGATGCGGGGTTTAGGAGGTTTGACGACTTGGTTCGGTCATCGATCCACGATCGCCCGGGAATTTATTCCCGGGCGATCGTGGGCAATTACCGATGCTAATCGGCAACGACCATAAACGGGTTAAGATTCTTCTCATATCGCGCGACTCTTTGCCCGCAACTGGCACCTATCGGTGTCAAAGTCCAGTCCATTCATGGACTTCGCCTTTTGAGCCTGGGTTTTCAACCCAGGTGAACGCCGGTGCGGTATTGGTCGAGTTCGACAGACGTCATTGTTCTCGAGCGAGCGTGGATGCGCTACTGGGTTAGTTCGTTGGAGACGATCAGCCCCGCGTATGGGGGAATACCGTTCCCCGCTCGATTCCTCAATTATCATCAACTGGCGTTGCCTGAAGAGCCGTGGGTTTTGCCTCGGAGTGGGCGTGGACCAATTGCCGAGCCGTCTATCCAAAAGCCAGAAGACCGCAGCACGCTGGTTGCTCCTGTCGGTGGCCGTCCTTTCGTGCCTCGGTTGTAGCGTCTCGCTGCGAAGCCCGATCACCACTGGCTCTACATCTGACAATGCCATCGTGCCGAAGACGGCCGTCGTCAAGACGGCGGATGAGGCCAGCACGATCGCGCTCGAAACGGCGCGGGAGACTCTGAACTCGCTTGATCCTCAGGTGATCCAGGTGCGCTTGATGGTCCCTGCCCCGGGGCGGCTCTCGACGGGTAAGTATGTTCCAGCCAGATCCCGCGACGATCCGGCGAATCTGGTCTGGCTGGTCGACGTCGACCAGGACGGTCACGACTCGACACCCTGCCCAGCGCCGCCACCCGGTATCGACCAGACGATCTGCTGGTATCCGGACGTGACGGCCTCGATCGCGGTTTCGGTCATGCGAGGCATCGTGGTCGCCATAGGAACGTCCGCTCCCAAAGCACAGGGCACGCCCTACGCCATGTCCTTTCAGATCCCCACGAGCGCGAAGTTGCCGACGCGTGAGGACGCAATGGCGGCCGGGTTCAAGCTGGTGCCCGGCAAGGACGGGGCGCCTCCGACCATCATCGATGTGCGTGCGCTCAAGGGTGCTGATTGGATTGCGTGGCTCCGGCAGCAGGGGATCCGCGACGATCTTAGTGACATTTACTCAACCATGATCATCTGGGTGCTGGAGTTTACCCACGCCGCGCTGGCTCTGGATTGCACGAGCGACAATGCGACCTCCTGCGTCCACGATCACCTCTACCTCTCGCTCGACGCCGAGAGCGGCAAGAGCCTGGGCTTCGTCTTCCCGGCTAGCGGTACTCCGGCCAACTTCACGCCGTGACCGTCACGTGCATCGGGTCGAAACAACAGGTAGGATGATCGGCACGATTCCGGTCGCTTTTCAACGAACGCGGCGACCTGGAACATGCGCGAGCCGACCGACCCGGCTGACTGCGATTTAGGAAGCGACAAGCATGACGACCGAGGCGGCCAAGCCCATCTCGCAGGATGACATTTCGGCTCGATCCGCGCTGCCCAAACGCCGTTTCGCCGCGCTGCACTCGCGGAATTTCCGCATCCTGTGGTTTGGGTTGATCTTCTCTAACGTCGGCGCGCAGGTGCAGATGATCGCCGAGTTCTGGCTCATCCTGCAGTTGACCGACTCGCCGCTCGCCCTCGGACTCATGAGTCTCTGTTTCGGGATTCCGATGATTACCTTGCCGATGATCGGCGGCGCCGTGGCCGACCGGTTCGATCGCATCACGGTGCTGAAGTTCACCCAGGCGGAAGAACTCGTTGTGCCGCTTATCATGGCGGGCGTGATCGCTTCCGGCCACCTGCACGTCTGGATGCTGTATGCCGGGGCAGTCCTCGGCGGAACGATGCTGGCCTTCGACAATCCGGCTCGCCAGGCCCTCCTGCCCGGACTCGTCCCGCCGGAAGACCTGATGAACGCGACCGCGCTGATGTCGGCCGTCTGGACCGGCGCGCTGCTGATCGGCCCCGGGCTCGGTGGTGTCCTGCTGGGAGCGTTTGGAGCGGCCTGGCTCTTTGCCATCAACGGCATCACCACGCTGGCCGTCGTGATCGCCATCTACTCTTTGAAAGACATCCGGACGCGAAAAGAGAGCGGGGTCGAATCGGCGCTGGAGCGGCTCATTGGGGGTGTACGCTACGCCGCGGCGCACCGTGGCGTGCTGGCGCTGCTCGGACTGACCCTGGCGACCGGCCTGCTGGCCCGCTCTTACTCGACCCTGCTACCGATCTTTGCCCGCGATCTCTGGCATACCGGGCCACGCGGCTACGGGCTGCTGCTGGCAGCACCGGGAGCCGGAGCGCTGGTGGGCGCGTTCGGCGTGGCCGCGTTGGGTGACATCAAGCACAAAGGGCGCCTCGTCGTCGTCGCGAATCTGGTCTACTGCCTGTCCCTCTTCCTCTTCGCGCTCGTCCCGCCCTATCTTGCGGGACTGGCGCTGTTGATCGTGGCCGGGTTGGCCAGCACAGCGTTTGGCGCGGCGATCGGCACCATGCTCCAGTTCGCCACGCCGGGCAAGCTTCGTGGCAGGGTAATGAGTCTCTACACCATGGCGGTTATTGGCGGGCCGTCGCTCGGGGGGCTGCTCGGCGGCGCGCTCGCCGAAGCCTTCAACGCGCAGATCGCGGTCGGCGCGGGGGTCCTGATCCTGATCGCCGCGACGGTGGCCATGGCCCGCTCGGTGACGCATCCCCTCCCAGCGCCAGAGATGGGCTAGAGCGGGAGCGGCCCTCATCCGGCGCTGTGGCGCCACCTTCTCCCGTTCGAACGGGAGAAGGGCTGGGGGTTAGGACTGCTCCCCTCAGCTCACCAACCGGTTCAGCCGCTCAAATCGGCCCTGAGCCCGCAGCTGCGTGGTCCCCTGGACCGCCAGAAGCAGAACTCCACTCCCGGCCAGTCGGCGGCGAGAACATGTGCGTGAAGTGAGAGAACATGACCGGGTCGTAGACGCGCCCGCTCGACGCGCTGGAGTGATTGTAGAGGAGCGGGTAGAGGACGATCAGCAGCACTCTGCCACCAATGCGGCCCAAGTGACGGGAATCTGCCAGCGTCGTGGCGTTAGGCAAACTGCCGCGATGCCAATGACCGGTAGCACCGCCAGCAGTATCGACGGCCAGAGCAAATCCGGCGTAAACCAGGCGAGCAGTCCGTAGCTCATGACGCCGCTGAGAATGGCCAATGAGGCGTGCAGATTGCCCCAGCGGAGCGTGAAGCCGAACGCAAGCGGCACCACCATCAGTCCAGCCAGCGCGAAGCCGACCAGGCTCACTCCTGAGTGGCTGGTGACACCGAGCACGCGGCTGGCGCCCAGCAGCCCGAACACGCCTGCTCCGCCGAGCAATGTCGCCGACCAGACCTGACGGGTGCGCCACAGGCCGAGCGCTGCGATCGCCAGGACCGGCAAGAGATTCCCGAAGATGACGTCCACACTGTTATTCGGTCCGGCGCCTGCCTGTCGCACCATGCCGATATAGGACGCATGGCTGAACGCCCAGACGATTACCAGCAGCGGTAGCAGGGCGAGAACTGAATCGCGCACGGATAGGCGACGGGACAGGTGCTCTGCTCGCAGGCGACGACCAACCGATTCCGGATCGCCCATCGACGCGATCGCGCGTGCATGTGCTTCGTCAGGATCCAGCCCTTCAGTCTCTCGGAGCGCGACCGCGTCCTGCAGGTGCGTCGAGAGTTCCTCGAGGATCTCCCGCTGCTCGGCGAAATCGAGTCCGGTCAACTGCCGCCGCACGGCCGCGAGGAACGTGTCGAGGTTCGGCTGCTCAGGCTTCGGCATGGGCTCTATCTCCTTCTCCCGAGAGGATCCGTCCGAACCAGCGCATGAACGTCTGCCATTCGCTGGCCGAGGCATTCAGCGCCTTCAATCCGTCCTGCGTCAGCGCGTAGTAGCGGCGACGACGGCCCTCGACTTCGCGCCATTCGGTCGCCGCCCAGCCGCGCCGCTCCAGACGATGCAGAATCGGATAGAGGTGCCCCTCTTCCATGGCAAAGAAGCCCTCGCTCCGCTCGGCCAGTTCGCGAATGATCTCGTAGCCGTACATGGTCCGCTCGCGCAGGAGCGCCATCACCAGGATCTCGGCACTTCCACGCTGCTTGTCGTAGGCCGCAGGCATCCCGCTCCTCGTTACACTGTTCGTATACCTAAAATACTTAGGTGAGATAGTAGAGGGTGGGGAAGTGGTTGTCAACGTGGGGGTGACGCGTCCCACCCTCATCCCCAGCCCTTCTCCCGCCCGAGCGGGAGAAGGTGGCGCCGCAGCGTCGGATGAGGGCTGCTACTTCCCCTTCAGGCGCTCGATCACCGGTGCGAAGTTGTCGATGTCGGGTTCGAAGATGACGTAGTAGCTCAGGCCGAGCTCGTCGCGCTGTCGCTCGATCTTCTCGACGATCTGATCGATCGAACCGATCAGTGCGTAGGGGGAGTTGATTGCTTCCTTGGTCGACATCTCCCAGCGTTCGGCGAAGCGCTCGGATTCGCTCCGTGCGTCGTCGGTGACCAGAAAGCGCTGCACCAGCATGTGGATCTCGATCTGTTCGAAGCGCGGACCGGCCGTATCGCGCAACAGCTCCACCTTGCGTTTGAACCCTGCGGCGGTCGACTCCTCCAGGTGAAATTCGCCGCCGCGTGGGCGCATCAGAGGCAGGACGCTGACGATGTCCGCCTCGCGCGCGGCGAGGCGCAGCATGCGCGGGCCACCGGCCCCAATCAGCAGCGGCAGGTGCGACTGCACGGTCTTGGGGAAGAGTTCGAAATCGGTGAACTGATAGTGCGTGCCGTTGAACGTCAATCTCTCGCCGCCGAGCAGCGACTTGATGACGTGAACGCTCTCCTCCAGTTCACCGGCGCGGATTCCTGGTGGGTCGAAGCGAATGCCGGTCTGCTCGAAGTCGCTCATCAGCGAGCCGCCCGCGCCCAGGCCCAGTTCGAAGCGTCCGTCGGAGAGGACGTCGAGCGTGGCGGCCTCCATGGCCTGCAGCGCCGGATGCCGGAACGGGTTCTGGAGGACGAGGGTGCCGAGGCGAATCGTCGACGTCGCGGCGGCCGCCATGGCGAGGGCTGGTGCATAGGCGAAGCGGTCGCCAAAGTGATCGGCGATCGTCAACACATCGTAGCCGAGCGCCTCGGCCTTGCGCGCCTTCGCGTTCCAGTCGTTCGCCGAATCGGCGCGGTTGATCTGCACCCCAAACCGAAACAGTCGTTGCGACACCGGCGTCGACATCGGCTCCCCTTTCCCTCGTTTGGTTGTGTACCGCCAGTCTGTTAGAGCAGCGGCAGGTTGTCGCGGCCCGCGCCAGACGGCAGGTTCGTCTTGTTCGCTTCCAGAATGTAGTCGACGATGCCGTACTCCTTCGCCTCCTGTGAGGACATGAAGTAGTCGCGCTCGGTATCGTGCATGATGCGCTCGAATGACTGCCCGGTATGCATGGCCATGATTTCGGTCAGCTGCGTGGTCATGCGGAGCGTCTCGCGAGCGACCACCTCGACGTCCGGCACCGACCCCTGGAACCCGGCCGAGCCCTGGTGGATCAGCACGCGCGAGTTTGGCAGCGCGAAACGTTTTCCCTTGGTTCCGGAGGCGAGAAGCACGGCCGCCATGCTGGCCGCCAGGCCAATGCAGTACGTGGCGACATCGCAGCGGACCATCTGCATCGTGTCGTAGATCGACAGGCCGTCGTAAACGGAGCCGCCGGGGCTGTTGATGTAGAGCCGGATATCTTGCTCCGGATTTTCGTAGTCGAGAAACATCATCTGAGCGATGATCGCGTTGGCGACCTGATCGTTCACGGGTGTGCCGAGAAAGATGATGCGGTCGCGCAGCAGGCGTGAGTAGATGTCATAGGCGCGTTCGCCACGATTGGTCGACTCGATGACGGTCGGAATTACCATGGTTCTCTCCTGACGCTTCGTTGTCGCGAGCGCTCGGTTCGTTGAAGCCAAGCCGCCCGATCTGTTTCTCGGTGGGCCACTGAAGGTCGAGGCCCGCCCGCTCTAGCGTACCGCGAAAGGATCGCCCAAGCGCGTCGGCCAGCGCCGGGCATCCTTCCACATAAACATGCCAGAGTTCGCGGGGCACACGCTGTACCATCAGTTCGCCCGCGAAATCTGCGTATGCTCGATCCCCACGTGCTCAGGACTGAAAGGTCCTGGGCTGAGAAGACGAAGCCCCTGAACGGGCTAAGCATAATGTGAGGATTCCACGAGACGTGGGCCCGCGTTCACGTTCTCGTCGGTTGCCGCGCCGCACTATTGCCGAATTGTGCTCAATCCATCCATGGATTTCATCTTGTCAGCCTCGGTTCTACGGCCTTTGACGATTGACTTCGGTAATCAATCCGTGTCCAGCCCGGAGTAATGGTCATTGACGAATAAATCCGGCTATTGGCCGCGTGCGCCCGGGAGTAAACTCACCGGGCTACGAAGCCGAAGTCCACTCAAGGGACTGGATTTAGGTATTGGATCGGCAGCGACCGGTGGACCCGACCACAACCCCCACAGCAACGCGGTCTGTGTATGGTCATCGATGAAAGAGTTCGGTGATGGCGTTGTCTTCTGCGCGGGAGACATCAATGGCGCCCCGCCTGCACACCGCATTTGTATGTCGGGGCGGCATTCATGCCACCCAACCCAACCGATCAGCCCCTTCAGTGGGCTTCGCTGTAGGTAGCCCGGGATGTTTACTCCGGGCGGTCGTGATGGACGACGGAACTCCTTCGTCACACCCCATAAGCGCCCGAGGCGATCGACCGCATTGATTCGGCAAACCCATTATCGTCGGACGATCGCGGTGGGCGACCGAACTCATTCATCAACGACGATTCAACCCGGGCGGGCGTGACCGACTACTGACCTCCCAAACGCGCGGGACACCCCCTTTCGCCCTCATGCTACAGTGCCTGCCATGAATCACTCGCATGCACCGCTCGACATCGACATCCGGCCCGCCGAAGAGTCGGACCTGGACCTGCTGCGCCAGACGTTCGAGCCGCATAACGCGTTGAACTACCACCTCAGCCGCTACGACGTGCAGCGGCGAGGCGACGGCGTCTATCTGATCGCCTGGCATGGGGATCTGCCGGTCGGACACTTCCTGTTGCGCTGGGATGGCCCGGCGGACGACCCGACCGGACGCTACCCGTGTGACACACCCTGTCTCGAGGCGGGCGCAACGCTCACGGCCTTTCGGCGGCGTGGGGCTGCGACCCGTATGGTCGAAGCGGCGCAGCAGATCGCCCGCGAGCGAGGCGCCAAACGGATTGGACTGGCCGTCGGCAGCACCGATAACCCCGAGGCGCGTCGCCTTTACGAACGACTCGGCTATCGAGAGTGGGATGGAGGCGAGTTCATCGTCCACTGGGACTACGAGACGCTGGACGGCCAACGCGGCACCGAGTCGGAGGTCTGCGTCTACCTGTTCAAACTCCTGTGAGGTGATCCGTCCGGGTCGATCAACCGGCGTCGCTACAGCTTGCCGGTGACTGATCCGGTTGCTATGATCCGCCAAACTGGCACAAGGAACCAGAGATTCACGTGCTACGGGACGTGTCACGCGCGGAGGATTGCGGTTACTGAATTCAGACGAGCGGACCACGCCGGATCGATTGATATCGACCGGCTATCTTGTTGTGCTTCACTCGTCTGATTCGAGAGAGGGCACGCATGGCCACAACCACCGAAGCACCTCGCCGCAGCCGTCTTCCGCTCATCGCCTTGCTGGCAGCCAACACCGTCTCCGAGATCGGCAGCACGCTGACGTTGATTGCTCTCCCCTGGTTCGTGCTTGTCACGACGGGGAGCGCCGCACGGACCGGGTTGACCGGGTTCTCTGTCGCGGTGCCGGGCTTCCTGGTCGGCATCTTTGGTGGCACCGTCGTCGACCGTCTAGGCTACCGGCGTTCGAGTGTCGTTGCGGACGTCGTGAGCGGCATCGGCCTGGGTCTGGTTCCCACGCTCTACTACACGGTGGGATTGCCCTTTCCAGTCCTGATGGCGCTCGTCTTCCTGGGCTCGATGCTGGCGATTCCCGGCATCACCGCGCGTCGTTCGATGCTGCCGGAGCTGGCCAGCCTGGCCGGCACGCGCATTGAGCGGGTCAATGCGTCCTTCGAATCGATTCAGCATCTCGCGCTGCTGCTGGGTCCTCCACTCGCCGGACTCTTGATCGCCTGGTTGGGCGCGAGCACGGTGCTCTGGGGCGATGCCGCCACGTTCGCTGCTTCAGCGGTCTTCGTCTGGTTCTTCGTTCCGGGATTCGAGAAGCAATCTGAGGTGTCTGAGCGACCTGGCTACCGGAGCCAGCTGTCCGAAGGTATCCGGTATCTGCTGCATGACGCGCTGTTGCGCGACATGGCGATCACGCTCGGACTCTTCAACGGACTTGAGGCACCGATCTTCGCCGTCGCGTTGCCGGTCTTCGCCAAACGTGAGCTCAATAGCGCGACCGGGCTCGGGCTGATGGCGAGCGGCTTTGCGGTTGGCGCGCTGGCGGGTGTGGCACTCTATGGCGCGGTGGGACATCGTGTCTCACGCCGGGCGATATGGTTCACGGCCTATTTCCTGAGCCCCGGCTTTTACTGGGTTCTTGCGATTCACCCGCCGTTCCCAATCTTGCTCGTCGTTCTGGCGATCATGGGCTTCATTACCGGACCGCTCAATCCATTGATGGTGACGATTCGTCATGAACGAATTCCGGTCGCGATGCGAGGACGTGTCTTCGCCAGCTACTCGGCCATCGCGCAGCTTGTCTCTCCAATTGGGATCGTCCTCGGTGGATTTGCCATCGCTGGTCTGGGCTTCCAGCCAACCGTTATCGTGCTCGCCATCGCGGTGCAAGTCGCGGCAATCGCCATGTTTTTTGTCCCGTCACTGCGGAGGCTGGATGAGCGTCGTCAGGCCGAGACCTGACGCGCCCATCCGGCCGTCCGTGCGGGCGACGCTGGTCATCGCCCACGTGACATGCGATCTCACGTCGACTACCATCCCCTTACCGACAACTGCTCCGCGCCGAGCCGTCGCAGGAGCACTTTGTACGGAACCTGATTCTCCGGGTGGTATTCGAAGACGGCCCGCTCGAAGTACTGGGTCATCAGTCCGGTTTGCGGAGTCGACGTAGGCCTCGCTGATCGGATAGCCGAAGAGCGCCAGCGACTCGCGATCGGAGTAGCCCGCATCGCCGAAGTTCAGGCCGTGGCTGTGCCAGTAGGCGAGGAAGTCGCCACAGAGATTGTGCTGGGTCGCACCGGCAAAGTCGCAGCCGTTGATGTGGTCGGTACTTGGCAGGAAGGCTTCGCTACCAGTTCCCATTAGTCCGCGGCGCCGTGCATCCTCGATGCCGAGGCGTCCCAACTCCACCTCATACGGCGTCCCGGCATGCTCCGGATGATATTCAAAGCGCTGGCGCTCGAGATACTGGACGGTGAGCATCTGACTCGTGTCCGGGTTGAGTTCTGAGAATTCCTCAGTTAGCGGGAAGCCGAAGACCGGCACCCCACCCGACTGCACCCAGAAGTCCTTGAAGCCGAAGCTGAGGTAGTGTTGAGTCTCGCTGAAGTAGAACCAGTCGTTGCTGGTGGTACCGGGGTTCGGCTGTGACACGGTCGGAAGCGTCGCGTTCACCGGTGTTGCATGGATCTCCGGAGCGCCCGTGCCGTGCGACCAGACCAGCACGCCGCCCCGTGCATACGGCATGAGATTGACGCCATTATCGGTGATGACCGCGAACCGGCTGCCGGTCTTCAGATCGTAGCCCCAGAGGTCGGAGCAGGCGCAGCGCGCGTTCGGATCGCCGAGCTGGTTGTGCGACCAGTAGACGTAGCGGCCGTCGGTGGTGGCAGAGCCGAACGAACCCGGTCCCGAAGCAAGCACGGTTCGGGTGTTATGGGCCAGATCGAGTGCGATGATCTGTGACTGGTTCGCGTAGACGACGAGGTAGCCGTAGAGGTCGCTGTAGGCGGGAAGATCTGAGCCAGGCGTGTCGTGCCCTTCGGCAACGGCCTGCGGCGTGCAGTCATCGACCTGGCAGGTCAGGAATTGCCAGTCGTAGGTCTGCTGGACGACGCGTGTCGTACATGGTCGATTCAAGCCAGACGACGCGCGGGCCACTGATCAGCGGCGCGCCCATGCGAAAGAGGGGCGACGGGTACGGCCCAGACGGCGTGGTGACGGTTCGTTCCGCCAGCATAACCGGGTCGCTCATGGTGGAGAGGTCACGCGCCATGATGGCCCAGTGGTCGCCGCTGTGGCTAAGCCAGACGACCCAGTGCTCGCTGATCGACGGCGCGGTCTCGGTCGCATCGGTCGAGGCGATGTCGATCTGCTTGGCCGGTTCGACTGATCGTACCCGACGATGTTCCCCTGCTTGCGACCAGACGATCACCTCGCCGCTGACATCCGGCCGCTCTTGTACGCCGTCTCCCATCGGAAAGGATGCGATCGTCTTGACTTGCCGCGTCGCCAGGTCGGCCGCCTTGATGTCGCGGATGTAGCCCGTCTGTCCATTCTCCAGTTCCTGCCAGACGACCGTCTTTCCGTCGGTTCGAGGCTGGGCGTCCGGAGGGCCAAAGCCAGCTTTGGCGATCAGCGTCGGATCGCTTGTCGCCCCGGCCTGGCTCCGATCGTGCCGCTACCAGCCCGATCACCACCAGAACGATCGCCGAGCATCAGCCTGCATTCGTCGCATTACCCCACTCCCTACATGTTCTCCCGTTGGCAGGCTCGCCGTTGATGCCCGCCCTTCGCCCCGATCTCACCACCAAAAGGTTCCCCGGGGGTTGCATTGGCGTTATGTCAGGTACTCCATTTTGAGATCGGGCGCAGCCGGCTTTAAGCACTCTGCCCGTGTCGACCGGTCCCTCTTGTGGTTAGAATATGTTCAATACTGCACAGGCTGTGATGAGGACCGGTAGGGTGGATGCACACGGGAGCAGAGAGCTGCGGGTCGCTGCGACGCAGTCCCGGATTCCCCCGACATGACCTCGGAGCCGCGCACCGATGCTTCGGCCCAGGCTGCGCCGTTGCCCGCGTTACCGGGCCGGACCGACGAGCATACCTCGCCGGTCGGAGGCTGGAGTCGCAAGGCTCCGGCAAACCAGGGTGGTACCACGAGCGCGCCCCTCGTCCCTTGAGACGGAGGGCGTTGTGCTTTTCGCGCGGAGGTACCGCCCGATGTCCAATCATTTCTACGTCACCACTCCCATCTATTACGCCAACGCCCGGCCGCACATCGGCACCACCTACACCACCGTGGTGGCCGATTTCCTGGCGGGTTTTCACCGGCTCATTGGTGACGAGACGATGTTCTTGACCGGTCTCGACGAGCATGGCGAGAAGATCTACCGCGCCGCACGAGACCGGGACGAGTCGCCACAGGAGTTTGTCGACCAGATCTCCGGACTGTTCCTCGATGCCTGGAGTACGTTCGACATCTCATTTGACGTCTTCATGCGCACCACCGACTCGCGGCATAAGGAGGTCGTCGTCCAGGCGCTGGAGCGAGTGCGGGCAGGCGGCGACGTCTACTTCGCCGAGTACGAGGGGCTGTATTGCGTTGGCTGCGAGCGTTTCTTGACCGAGAAGGAGCTGGTCGACGGCCACTGTCCCGATCACGGTGTGCCGCCCGAGCGACGCCGCGAGGGGAACTGGTTCTTCCGCATGGAGCGCTATCGTGATCAAGCTCCGCGAGCGCATCCTGGCCGATCCCGCTCTGATCTCTCCCGAGCGCTACCGGAACGAGAGCTGTCTCGATGCTCAACGAGCCGATCGGCGATCTCTCGATCTCGCGCCCACGCGAGCGGGTTCCGTGGGGCGTGCCGATCCCGTGGGACCCGGAGCAGGTGACCTACGTCTGGTTCGACGCACTGCTGAACTATGTCTCGGCGCTCGGCTATCCAGACGGTGAGGAATTCCGCGACTACTGGCCCACCACGCATCACCTGATCGGCAAGGACATCCTCAAGCCGCACGCCGTCTTCTGGCCGTCGATGCTGCTGGCGTTTGGTGTGCCCCTCTACCGGCGCCTGCTGGTCGGCGGCTTCCTGCTCGGGCCCGACGGACGCAAGATGAGCAAGTCGCTCGGCAACGTGATCGATCCGTTCATGCTGGCCGATCGCTTCGGAGTCGACGCCGTGCGCTATTACCTGCTGCGCGAGTTTCCCTACGGTCAGGATGGCGCGGTCTCAGAAGCCGGTCTGGCCGAACGCTACAGCGCCGACCTGGCGAATACGCTCGGCAACCTGGTCAATCGCGTGCGCGCCATGCTGCTGCGCTATCGCGACGGCGTCATTCCGGCGGCCGAGCCGGGTGCGCCACTCGCGAAGGAAGCTCTCTCGCTGTTGGGGCGAGTCGCGCCATTGATCGACGATCTACGTACCAACCTGGCGCTGACCGAGATCATGCACCTGGTGCAGTCGCTCAATCGCTACGTCGACGAGACGCGTCCCTGGGAACTGGCGCGCGATCCGGCTCGCGGCGCGGACCTCGAATGCCGTTCTGGGGAATCTGGTGGCCGGGCTGCGCATCGCGTCTGCGTTTCTGACGCCGGCCATGCCCGCCAAGATGGCCGACCTCCGCTGGAGCCTTGGTCTCGAGCAGCCTGGTCCGGCCGATCTCCAGCAGTGGTACTCGGCATCACCAGGGATGCGCATTCCAGGTGAATCGCCGGTGCTGTTTCCGCGACAAGGCTGAAGAGGTCTTGTAGGGGCAGACTGCGTCTGCCCTTCGTGCGAGGCACGGCTTGTATGAAGGTTCATACGGCCTACAGCCGAGGGCAAGCACGGGGGCTTGCCCCTACCAGTGTCATCGCCCGTACCCGAGTGCCACCATTGGACACGCCGGGTCGCTGCCGAGCGGGTTGCCGTCGTTTGCGAAGCTACGCGCTCGTGATCCGCCGCACACGTCGTTGAATTCGCAGGTGCCGCAGGGGCCGTCGAAATGCCGCCGGCGGATGTCGACCAGCAACGGGTGCGTGCGGTAGACGTCGGTGATCTTGTCGCGCCGAACGTGACCGAGACTGACCGGCAGGAAGCCGCCTGGAGTAATCCAGCCGTCGTGGGTCACGAAGACGATACCGTCGCCATCGAGCGTGCCAACGCGCGTCATCTGTGGCTCGCGAACCGACGCTCCTTCGAGGCGTTCGAGCGATTCACGAAGACGGCGATACAGCGCGCCCGGTTGCCGGATCCCCTCTTGTCGTTCGAGCAGCGCCCGGCGCACGAACGGCCCTTCGATCGCGCGCACCAGCAGGCCGTAGCCGGTGACGTCGAGCAGGAAGTCGGCGACGTCGGCCCACTCTTGTGGAGAGAGGTACTCGCTGGCCAGCGCCCGGCCGGTCGCGATCAGGAAGAAGACCTCCCAGACGTGGACGTGCTCGCGAATTAGGAGCGACACCACCTCGGGTAGATGATCGACCGTGCTGCGCATGACGACCGTGTTGATCTGCGCGGTCAGACCCGCTGACTGCGCCGTTCGAAGCGCCGTGACCGTACTGCGGTAGGTGCCGGGAATGCCGCGAATCCGGTCGTGAATCGCTTCCGGTCCGTCGAGACTGAGCGAGAGGCTATGGACGTCAAGGTCCTTGAAGCGCCGCATCGCGGTATCGTCGGCCAGCACCGTCGCGCTCGGAGAAACGGCGACACGAATGCCCAACGTGCGGGCGACGTCGAGGAGATGAAAGATGTCGCGGCGCATGAGCAGATCGCCACCGGTAAAGACCATCACAGGCGCCGGGCGCCCGAAGGCTGCCACGTCCGACAGCAATTGTTCCGCTTCAGCCGTCGTCAACTCGGCAGGAAGCGGCTCGCGCTGGGCATGAGCCCGGCAGTGCTGGCACGCCAGCAGGCACGCCTTGGTCGTCTCCCAGAAGACAAGCACAGGCCGCTGGCTGAACGGCGAAACACGTTCAGCGGTCATCTCCGATTCCAACACGATTCAATCTCCTCGCCAGCCCAGATCAGACACGCGAATAGCACATGTCGATCAGTATTCGACCGGCGAACCAGCCGGACAACCGCTTTCCCCGGTGGCGGCATTACGATTTCGTGTCAAGTGAGATCGCCAACGAATTGGCACCGAGGACGCCGTCCGTTCACGGAGCCGAAGTCCGCGATCGTGGTTCGCGGGATAAGGCGGTAGGTCGCCACGTTCGCCCGGGAGTAATGGGGCTTGACGAATTAGTGCGGTAACGTGTGTGCGATCACCTCGGTTGAATGGTCATTGACGAATTAATCCGGTATATTCGTGCCCGCTCACGTGGGGCTCAAGCCGCCGCGCTTCAAAACCGAAGTCCACTGACGGGACTAAATCTGCTCGCGATGTTTGCAATTCAGTGATTGTGTTGTTGCTGACTCGGTGACTTCGGCGCAGTCCCTTGAGTGGACTTCGCCTTGGTAGCCCCGGAATTTATTCCCGGGCGATCGTGGACAATGACCGATGTTATTCGGCAACGACCATCAGCCCGGACGGACGCGGATTCTTTGCCGAATCAAGATGTCAACCATCACTTGCCTCGCACGCTCGTCGCTACCCGCGATCGTTCGTCGTCAATCTCCATTCGATGCCGAATGAGCGCGAGAGACAACCCGGGAGACGGATCCGATCCGGTCTTCCAGATCTCGGCGAACGCACAAACAACTCATTTGTATCAGAGACTCAGTGCTAGGATGTGAAACATGCACCTGTATGCCGGCATATCGAATTCATGTCCCCTGTCGCGTTCGACCGTGGAACGCTTGCCTAACGATCTCTTCGAGGCAGTTTTCTTCCCAACCAGCGGTGACGCGGCGATGCCAAATCAAGGAGTCATGCCATGGCAGACAAATTCGAGCAGTTCACCGAGCGGGCGCGTAAGGTCCTGACCTATGCCCAGCAGGAGGCGCGCCGCTTCAACCACAATTACATCGGTACCGAACACATTCTTCTTGGTCTGGTGCGTGAAGGCGACGGCGTTGGGGCGCGCGTGCTGGCCAGCATGGACGTCGATCTTCCTCGTGTTCGTCAGGCGATCGAGTACATCATTGGCCGGGGTGCGTCGAGTCCGGGAGGTGAGATCGGCCTGACGCCGCGCGCCAAGAAGGTCATCGAACTGGCGGTCGACGAGGCTCGAAGACTCAATCATCACTATATTGGAACTGAGCATCTCCTCCTTGGATTGATCCGTGAGGGCGAAGGGATCGCTGCCGGGGTTCTTGAGAGCATGGGCGTGCGTCAGGAGCGGGTGCGGCAGGCCGTGCTGCAGGCCATCCGCGAGGGTGGCGAGCCGACAGATATCGAGCAGCAGTTCGATCCGGCGCCGCTGCCTCCTCAAGGTCAGGAGAACCAGGCCGTGCGCGCCGGTGTTGGCCATGAACCGGCGCTCGGCGACGTGCGGCGCGTCATTGCTGTAAACCAAACGCGGGTCACGGATGATATCGCCGTCACCATTCTTTCGATCGAGCTGTATGAGCACGGCATCATGATTCGTGGCCGCATGCGTGGCGTCGGCGAAAACGCGGAGCTGAATCCTCGCGCCCTGCGCGTTCGACCGCGCGTTCGCATGCTGGTCGATCCGAACACTCAGGACTGGACCCTGTCTAACTATGACCTTTCCTTTAACACGGACTCCCTCTGGTTCACCACGCGCGACAATCTGGAAATCGAGATAGCAGACGGCCCGCTGACGCTCCGCGTCGAGGCTGAGGCAATGTCAGGAACGGACCAGCCAGCTGGGAGCTGGGAGCTGGACATTCCTCTCTAACGTAGCCCGTTTGACCTCACCGCACCCCTACGTATTAACGATATGCAGGATTTGCGCATGGGGCGTATCATTTGGGGTCTTCTGGTGGATCGTTCGGTCCATGGCGCCGGGAGCCCGGCGCGAACCTGTTCGAGTGAGCAGGTCTCGCTCGAAGTCATCGCCGCTGAGACCGATCCTGGGTGAGTAGAGGAAACGTTCATGCCCGTCTGGAGCCAGTTCGTCGATCTAATTCAATGGGGCCTCGGTCACCTGGCCGACAACATCGGCAGCGCCGGGCTGGCGGTCATCGTCTTCACCATCCTGTTCAAGACGGTCCTGCTGCCGCTGACGATCAAATCGGTCCGCTCAATGTCGTCGATGCAGGAGTTGCAGCCGAAGATCAAGGACCTGCAGAAGAAGTACGGCAAGGACCGGCAGAAGCTCTCCGCCGAGACGATGAAGCTCTACCAGGAGCATGGGGTCAATCCGGCCTCCGGCTGTCTGCCGATGGTCTTGCAGATGCCGATCTTCTTTGGCCTCTATTTCGCGATTCGCCACCTCTCGCAGGCTGGTACCGGCGTCTGGGGGAATGGATTCCTCTGGCTGCCGAGTCTGGCCACTGCCGACCCGTACCACGTTCTGCCGATCCTGGCGGGCGTTTTCCAGTTCATCCAGACCAAGATGGCGCGGCCAGCGCATCAGGGCAAGGCCGCCGATCCACAGCAGCAGATGATGAACAGCATGATGACTTTTATGCCGCTGATGGTGGTGGTCTTTGGTTGGCAGTTCGCCTCTGGACCGGTCATCTACTGGGTCGTGTCGGCCATCTACAGCGCCGTGCAGCAGTGGTTCATCACCGGCTGGGGCTCGATGCTCGACTGGATGCCCTTCCTGCCGGACCTGCCGGAGCACCGTCGTCTGGGTTACGAGGCGCCCGAGAAGCGCGCCGCGCGCCGGGCCCAGGCTGGCGAGCCGAAGGGTTTCTTCGGCATGCTGAACCGGCAGATCCAAGGCCAGGTTCAGAAAGTCGACGAGCAGCGAAGCGCGGCGGACGGCGCCGGGAGTGATGCCGAGCAGACTGGCCGGAAGGCGCCCAAGTCACCAGCACCCGTCACGCCAGCCACGACGCCTGACCTGACTCCGCGCCGTTCCGGTCGTAGCAAGCGGCGCTAGTCCCGCATCAACGCAATTGCACCTCCCGTGGCGCTGCTTTAGAGTAGCGCCACATCTGGTTGCGACGCCAAAACTGACGGGAGAGGTCGATGCCCCGCTACTTCGCCTATTGCACCTTGCTCGATACCGCCGAGATGAAGCGGTTTTGCCCACATGCGGAGCCGACAGTCGTCGCGCGACTTACGGGCTATCGCGTCGTCTTCGATCACTATGGTGAGGACCAGCTTGGCGGTGGCTGTAATCTCCACGAGGACGCCGGTCACGAGATCTACGGCCTGGTCTATGACCTGAGCGACGAGGAATTCGACGAACTCGACCGCATTTCGGGCGTCGATCGCGGCTACTACGAGCGTGTTCCGTTCACCGTTACGACAGTTGATGGCGGAGAAATCTCGGCGGCGACCTACGTCATGCCCAATCCGGGCGCTCCGTTTCGCCCCACGACAGCCTATACCCGGCCGATCCTGGCTGGTGCCGCGGCACTCGACCTACCGTCCGGCTACCAGACCGAACTAGCAGGCGCCGTCCACGCCGCGACTGGCGATTAACCTCAGGCGATGGAGTCTTCGTCCGGGCGCCGGTAGCCCGTCAAGCTCTGACACAGTCCTTTCGCATTTCATGGGAACGCCACGTGCTTTTGCACATCCCGGATGCGCGTTCGTAGCGTCGGCTCTGGGCCGAATGCGCGCGCACCGTGGTTCGAGACGAGGTGCGGACCATGGTGATCTGGCTGTCGGTCGCTGCCGGTTGCGTAATCATCGGGCTCGTCATTGTTGATATTGTTCTGACGCTTTTCACGCCGTCGATGCGCGGGCGTCTGAACGTTCTCCTGGTCGGCACGGTCTGGCGGCTCTCCCGGCCGTTCGCGCGCCGGTCTCCGTTGGCCCGCGAACTGGCAGGCCCGCTCACGTTCCTCAGCGTCGTGACGCTCTGGGCGCTCATGATTGGTCTGGGCTGGGCGCTGATCTACTGGCCATTCTTGCGCAATGATTTTCTGGTCAACTTCGGGCTCGATCTCAATCGCACGAGCGCGAACAACTTTCTGTCGTCCCTCTACCTATCGTTCGTCGTGCTCGCGACGCTGGGTTTTGGAGACATCGTGCCGATCGGCGGCGTCCTGCGTTTTGTGGTGGTCCTCGAGGCGTTTGTCGGCTTCGGACTCTTGACGGCGGGGATCAGCTGGTTTCTCTCGACCGCTCCTGCGCTCTCGCGGCGACGTGTTCTGGCTCAGCAGGTTGCGCTGATTCAAAGCGCCGCCCACGATACCCATCCGCTGCGGGAGTGGGATGACGATACGATGGCATTGACGCTCCGTGATATCGCGCTCGATATTGCCGCGGTACAGAGTGACCTGGAGCAATATCCCGTCATCTATTATTTTCGGAATGCCGATCCGGACGCCGACCTTGTGCTGAGGCTTCCGTTCCTGCTGCAATTGGCGCGAGGAACGCAAGCGTCGGAAGACGAGGGGCAGGTGCCGGTCGAACTGCGGTCGGCCATGCTCGAGCGAGCAGTGGTCGATCTGCTCGCCACCATCGGCCGCCAATACCTGAACGTCACCGAGCGCGATCCTGACGCACTGCTGAAGGCGTGTATCGCCGATCATGCGGTCATTCGCCGGGTACGGCCACGGCGCGGCTCGGTGCGGTGACGAGTTGTAGGAATGGTGAATGATCGTGGTTCGCGGGTTAGTCCGGTGGCGCCGCCAATGTGACGCGGGGCTCAAGCCGACTCGCTACATATGGCGAAGCTCGTTGATCGAGGTGCAGTTCAAAATCCGGTAATTCGCCACGGTCGCCCTGGGCTAAAGCCGCGGGCTACAGACGCGAAGCCCACTGAAGGGGCTGGGCTTTGATTGCCTTATACAGAGAGCGTTGTACCTTCTCTCCTGTTTCGGCACATACGGCTCAATTCATGATCGAGGTACGCGAGTTAGCCAGGTAACTCATCCACGATCGCCCGGGAATAAATTCCGGGGCTACCAAGACGAAGTCCACTGAAGGGACTGGGCTAGGGCTGCCATTTCCGTTACTCGTTGTCCTCCTGCTGACTGGTCCGGCACGTCAAGCCCAATCCCGGGGCACCCGCTTGCGGGTCGGATTTCGTCTGCTCAGCCTGGGTTTTCAACCCAGGTGAACGCGGTCGCGCTCCGGATTTAGAACTGCACCGCGATAAACGGAGTAGGTACTGTTTCCGAACCGTCTGCACCAGTGTCAACCATCGGACGAATAGTTAGAGCTCAGCCTGCTTGAGCAGGCTTTCGTAAATAGGGAGCGCGGCGGCTTGAGCCCCGCGTGATCGGACATGCGGGTACCGGTTTATGTTCTGTACCAAGATCATGGATTTCGTGTTTTTCAGCCTGGGTTTGCAACGCAGGGATCGCACATCCGGGTACCGAAGTAACTGGCGAACCACCATCAACAGGGTTTGCATGTGGAGCGAATCGGCTCAAGCCGCCCCGCTACCGCTAACCATAGCGGTACTGGATGCCGTAGCCGCCGCGTGGATAGGTCCACTCGACGTTGTCGAACTCACAGCAGACGATGCGGCAGGTGCCACACTCAACACAGCCCTCATAAGAGAAGAGGACGCGTCCGTCGGGCTGCGGCGCATAGCAGGCGGCCGGGCAGCAGTTGATGCACTGCTGGCGCTCACACTGCAGGCAGACGTCGTGATCGATGATCCGGATATGCGCCCGGTTCGGATCGACGTTGTAGCTGTCGATCGACAGCTTGCGCTCCAGGCCAACCCGGTCTCGAATGGTGTCTCTCGTGACTGGCATGGTACTCCTCGAGGCCCCACGGCATCTTCAGCGGGCCGCTTCCGCGCCTCCTCGCGCATCGTTAAGTCTATCACGATGGGACGTTTTCTCCGTTCGGGCTGCTATGATGAGCCGCGATATCCGGGATCCGTATCGAGTCTGAGGGGTGGAGTGATGAGCGAAGTGCTGTCCGGAAAAATCGCGCTGGTCACCGGTGCTGCCGCCGGGATTGGACGCGCTTCGGCGCTGGCGTTTGCCGCCGCTGGGGCGCGGGTCGTCGTGGCCGACCTGGACGCGGCCGGAGGCGAAGAGACGGCGAAGCAGATCACCGGCGCCGGGGGGGAGGCGCTCTTCGTTCGGGCCGACGTGACCGACCCCAACGACGTCGACATGCTGGTTCACGAGGCGGTCTCTCGCTTCGGTAGGCTCGACTGCGCCCATAACAACGCGGGCATCCTGGGAGAGATTGCGCCGATCGTGGAGTCGTCCGACGATAATTTCGACCGCGTCTTTGACGTCAACGTCAAGGGCGTCTGGCTCTGCCTCAAGGCCGAGATCGCACAGATGCTGCGGCAGGGCGGCGGCGCGATCGTCAATACCGCGTCCTCGGCTGGGCTTAAAGGAAGCCCGGCGTTGCCCGCCTACTCCGCCAGCAAGCACGCCGTCGTCGGACTGACGAAATCGGTCGCCCTCGCCTACGCCCGACAGGGGATTCGCGTGAACGCGGTTTGTCCTGGTTATGTCGATACAGACCTGCTCGACCGGCTTTTTGCGACCGAGCCGGATCGCAAAGAGAGCGAGCGGGCCGGTACGCTGCTCGGCCGGTTTGGCTCCCCGGAAGAGATCGCCGATACCGTTGTCTGGCTCTGCTCCGATGCCGCGGGGTTGATGACCGCTCACGCGCTTCCGGTCGGCACCATCGTCTAGCTGCGTGAGGTCAGCGTGAATTCGCCTGAGAGTCTTCCGTGGACCGTGCTCCGCATTCCTAGCCTTTGACGTAGGACAGCTTCTCGGAGACCTTGCCGTCACGGACCCGAAATAGATCGACCCCGCGGACGTGTCCCGGCTGCCCAGCGTCGTCGTGCCAGGTGTAGATCCATGCCACGGTTGCCCGGTCCTCAGTGACGAACTGGTCCTCAAACGTGAAGTGTGCGTGCGGAGAGCCGCGGAAGAACGCTTCCCAAAAGGCGCGAACGGCGTCTACTCCCTCGTAGCGTGTACCGTCCGGAGCGGGAGACGTGTTCTCGAAGATGCAATCTTCGGTCATGGCTGCCATGATGCCGTCGACATCGTGCCGGTTGAAGACCTCGTTGAACCGGTCGATCACGGCGCGAGTGCTGGCCGTTCGATGATTTGCTGCCGCAGTGTCTGTCACAAACGTCTCCAATCTCAGTGGTACTACGGACGAGCCTCGTCGGCCCGGTTGAAGGATGGCTTGGCGGGGTATCCGTGCTTGCCTGGTGCATGAGATCCTCGTTGTGAGTGCTGGGAAAACCGGTCGAGCGGGATGGTTCGTTGGATAGCGTGAGTGTACCAGCGGGCGTATGCATTCACCTGAAAAGATGTACGGATTTCGCTCCGGCGAATTGCGTGGCACGATAGCGCCCGGATTGTATGAGGTGACGCGGACGTTGTCAGGAGGCGAGATGAACGAGACTGCTACGATGCGTGAGATCCGGACCTGGATGGAAGAGTTTTCCGCGGCGGTACGTGACGTCGACTACGATCGGGGGAAGACGATGTTCGCCCCGGACGTCGTCGGATTCGGCACCTTTGCCGGAATGCTGGATGGACTGGAGAATCTCGTTCCGGGCCAGTGGATGAATATCTGGAGCGTCACGCGGGGCTTTACGTTCCGGCTCGACGATCTGCACGCCGGAGTCTCGGGCGATCAGGCCTGGGTCGCCGTGCCCTGGGATTCGGAGGGCCAGCGGGATGGCGCCTGGTACGACCGGCCTGGTCGGGCGACGATCATCCTCGAGCGAAGGGACGGGCGCTGGTTGGCGGTGCATACCCATTTCTCACTCTACCCCGCTCCCTCCGGCGGCCGGTAATGCCGTTTCATGGAGACTGTCCTCCCATATTGAGGCTGAATTGGTGAGAAAGTACCAGCGAGAATCCATGACCTCCGGTCGATAGCTGCGTATGATCATGAACGTAGGCACAGAGACGTGTACGTACGTCCGAGGCGGTCGGACTGAATGACGCCAAACACGTTTTTTCGAACTCTGTGACTGGCCGGCCAACGTCGATAGGATCGTGACGGAGGAGATGCGCGATGGCATACGTCACTACGTTGCTGGTCGAGGATGATCCACAGATCGCCTCCCGTATCATCCGCAGGCTCGAAAGTCACCAGATACCGCGTCCGCAGGTCGCCGAGCGAGCCGAGGATGCGCTCGAATGGGTGACCCGCGATTCGTTCGGCCTGTGCCTGCTCGACTACGACCTGCCTGGTATGAATGGTGTCGACCTCACCGTGCTGCTGCGTCAGCGGCGTCCGGAGATGCCGATCTATATGATGTCGGGGGCCAGGTCCGAGCGGGTCGCGGTCGCGGCATTCCGCGCGGGCGTCAGCGACTACATTCCCAAAGATGGGCTGCTCTACGATACGGTCGTCAAGATCGTGCAGCGCTTCTCGCAAACAGAAGTGAAGCTGGCAGAGATCACACCGACGCATGTGATTCCCGAGGACATGCCGAGAGAATTGCTCGAGCTGACCTATCAGAACCGTCTGCGAGTTATCGGCCGTCAGCTCGATCTGAACCACCACCGGCTGGCGTCGATCTTCGAGGTTGACGGTGGCTTCCTGGTGAGAGCACTGTCCGATCGCGGCCGCAACGCGGACGCGCTCGAGTTTCCGGACCGCGATTTCCCCCACTTCATTACGGGGGCATATCGCAATCGCGGCGATGGGGAGCGGAAAACGTCGACTTCACCGCTGTTTCCCTCTGGCTATGAGGACTTCATGCGCGCGATTGGTGCGTCGCTCGACCGCCACGGCGTGGATGCCGTCACCATCGCCGAGTTCAATGACATCGTCGTTGTCGGTGGAAACCTGAAACTCGACACGTCGGGGCGGCCCGCAATCGGCGGGCTGCAATGGGTTCTCCGTGCGGACGACATCAAGCAGGTTCTCGACGCAGGGTACCAGCGGCGGCGTCCGGGCAAGCAGTATCAGCCCGGTTCGGTTCTCGATCGAATCTTCGGCCGGCAGGATTCATCCCACGCCGCGAGCGCCTGATATCACAGCTCCTGCCTTACGAGGTCACCTCGTCCATCCCATCTCCAGTTTGAACGCAAGATCCGGATAGTATGCTCTGGTTGACGCTTCTATCATCATGTCAATGAACAGCGGAGCCTGCCGAGAGGACATGGACATGACCCGAACCGACCAGACCTCCATCTATCCCGAACTGCGTGACGACGCCGACCGCTGGCGTGCTACCGAGCAACGCGACGCCCGGTACGACGGTGAATTTGTCTACGCGGTTCGCTCCACCGGCATCTACTGCCGCCCGAGCTGCCCCTCACGGCGTCCACGCCGGGATCAGGTTCGTTTCTTCGACGACTGCGCCCGAGCTGAAGCCGCCGGATTTCGTCCCTGTCGACGGTGCCGCCCGACCGAGATGCCGCGTGAGAAGAACCTGATCCAGCGCATTGATGACTATGTCCGCGAGCATCTCGACGAGCCAATTACGCTCGCGATGCTCGGAGAAGCCTGCGGCCTCAGCCCGTACCATGTACAGCGAACCTTCAAGCGCTTGACTGGCTTGACGCCCCGCCAGTACATCCAGGAACGGCGCCTTGAACAGCTGAAGGCACATCTTCGAGACGGCTCCGACGTTACAACCGCGATGTACGACGCCGGATTCGGGTCGAGCAGCCGTCTCTACGAAGGGGCCAGCAGTCGTCTTGGGATGACACCCGGTGTCTACGGACGACGCGGAGCGGACCTCGAGATCACGTACACCATCGTCGATTGCGCCCTCGGTCGCTTGCTCGTCGGCGCGACGTCGCGCGGTATCTGTGCCGTCTGTGTGGGCGACACGGATGATGAGCTGGAGGCCGCGCTGCGGGACGAGTACCCGGCGGCATCCCTCAAGCCGGGGACGTTCGCCGACTCGAGCTGGGCTGATTCCGTCGTCGCTGTCGCCAATGGGCAACCCCTCCAGCCCGATCTCCCGTTGGACGTGCGCGCAACGGTGTTCGAGCGGCGCGTCTGGTCCTTTCTGCGAACAATCCCCCTGGGCGAGACGCGATCCTATGCGGACGTGGCATGCTCGCTCGATCAGCCTGGGGCGGCGCGCGCGGTCGCCCGTGCCTGTGCGGCGAACCCGGTGGCGCTCATCGTACCCTGCCACCGTGTTGTGCGAGCAAACGGCGAGCCTGGCGGATATCGCTGGGGCGAGCAACGCAAGCGAACGCTCCTCGCGGTGGAGCGAGAGCGGAGCGTTGCCGGAGCCTCCGCGGGCGGCTAATTGGGGCTGGAACAGCGCAGCGTACGGACGGCGGGCCCTGGCGCTCGCCATTCCCTTGCCGTTTTCTCCCGATTTCGCCATCATAGTTGCTTCTCCGTTCGGTTCGATGATTGACAGCCACCGCGTTCATGGTTACAGTGGTCTTACCTATCTGTTCGGTGACAGGAGACCGTTGGCTGCTCCGCGAGGAGGAGAGCAGCGCGGATCGATGGATCGATAATCGTGATCGGTGAGCCGCAACGTGCGCCGTAGAGGAGGAGCAGCGGGATGGAACCGGTTCAGGGCAATTCGTTAATGGGTGCGTTCGTCAGTCGACGCAAAGTGCTGGGGGCCGCCGCGGCCACTGGCGTGGCGGGTTTGCTGGCAGCTTGTGGTGGTTCAAGTAGTAACACGCCAGCGGCGACGACCGCGCCAACGACGGCGAGCAGTAGTGGCGGTTCAACCGCGACTTCTGCCGCATCGACGGCGACATCGGCGGCTGGCTCTCCAGCGTCGACCAGCGCCGCGACCGCTACACAGGCAGCGACCGCCACGCAGGCTGCTCAGGGGAAAAAAGGCGGGACTCTCACGCTTGGGTACAACGTCGAGCAGCTGTTGCAGCTTGATCCTGCTCGCATCAGTACCGGTCGTGTCGCGGGTGAGCTGCTCACCAACATCGCTTCTGCGCTGGTGCAATTCGACGAGAAGCTGAATGTCATGCCGGATCTCGCTGAGAAGTGGGAGATTTCGGATGACGGGCTCAACTACACGTTCCACATCCGTAGCGGACTGAAGTTCAGCGACGGAAATCCGCTGACCGCGCAGGACTTTGTCTACACCTACAATCGCACCTTGGAACCGAAGCTGGCGTCGCCACACGCCAACAAGCTCAAGTCGATCACCAAAGCGGACGCGCCGGACGACACGACCTTCACCCTCACGTTCAGCGCGCCGTTCGCGCCGTTCCTGGCGACGACCTGCAGCCGAGGACCAGGCCGAGCGCTCACGCCGGTCTCCAAAGCAGCCGTGGAGAAGATGGGTGACGACGAGTTTCTGCTCAAGCCGGTTTGCCACGGGCCGTTCTCGGTGGTTGCGGACACGATGGATGCAAAGTCGGGCTTCACCATGGAAGCGTTTGACGGGTACTACGCCGGGCGCCCGTTGCTCGACAAGATCGTGGTCAAGTTCATTCCGGATCCGGCCAGCCAGGTGAACGCGTTGGCGGCGGGTGACATCGACTTCATGAACGAAGTTCCTCCGCAGGGCTATAGCCAGCTCCAGGGGAACGATCAGGTTCAGGTCGACCAGATCCACGGCACCAACTGGATCGCGATCCAGTTCAACACGGCTCGACCGCCGTTCGACAATCAGGACGCACGGATGGCGGTTGCCAAGGGTGTCGACCGGGATAAGTTCATCAAGACCGCGCTGTTCGGTCAGGCCGAGCCAAGTGTTGGAGCGATCGCCCCGGCGTTTGGTTGGGCTGCCCAGACCGAGGCCGACCTCAAAGAGAATCCCCAGAAGTTCGACCAGGCGGCAGCCAAGCAGCTGGCGGAGTCATCGGGTCTCACCAAGGCCAAGCCGATCCTGATCGCAGGCGCCAGCAGTCACCGTAATGAGGATGAGGTTCGCAACCAGCTGCTGCAAATCGGGGTTGATGCCCAGCTCGACTTGCTGCAGGCGGCCGACTTCAACAACCGTTGGCAAAATGGCGACTACGACATGGCCATCCAGGGGAGTGTCGTTGACGCCGATCCGGATGACAACGACTATAACTTCTTCTATCCGGACGGCCCCTGGAACACTGGCAAGTGGAACCGGCCCGAAGCAAAGAAGCTGCTTGACGACGAGCGCGCGATCACCGATCAGGCGAAGCGTGCCAAGGACTTCCAGGACTTGCAGGACCTGGCGCGTAAGGAGGCCGCGTTCGGTTTCCTCTACCATGCCTTCTTCCTGCCGGGTTACCAAAAGTACGTGAAGGGCCTGCGCCAAATCCCAGAGATTCTCGAGTTCGAGACTGTCTGGCTAGATAAGTAACAGGCACCGGTCTGAGTTGGAGGAGTGGACGGCGCGCCTGATCAGGGCCTGTCCGCTTCTCCGGCTCGGATCCTGGCACAAGGGGAAGCCTCATGACCCAGTACATCATCCGGCGACTGATCTACGCACTGTTTATCATTTGGGGCTGTGCGACGATCGTTTTCTTCATGTTGCGGCTGGTTCCCGGCGATCCGGTGGCGAACATCCTGGGAATCGAATACACGCCGGAGGCCGCGGCGCAATTGCGCCATAATCTCGGTCTGGATAAGCCAATCTACGAGCAATATGTTGAGTGGATGGGCGGCGTGTTGCATGGCGATATGGGCAGATCAATCGATACGCGGCAGTCGGTGTCGCACGATATCGTCAAAGCATTCCCGAAGACGCTGTCGATCACGATCCTGGCTTTCATCTTCGGCGTGGTGGTCTCGGTGCCTCTGGGAATACTGGCCGCGCTCAGGCGAGGGAGTGTCTTCGACTTCCTTGCAAGTTCCACGACGTTCATCGGAATCAGTCTGCCGCCGTTCTGGTTCGGTATCGTCTTCATCCTCATTTTTGCAGTGCAGTTCCGCTGGTTCCCCTCGGTCGGCTATGTCCCACCTTCAGAAGGAATCTGGCCGTGGCTCAAGCATCTGATCCTCCCCGCCCTCGCTGCCGGCGTGGGTGAGGTTGCCATCTTGATGCGCTTCGTGCGCGCTGGACTCCTCGAGGTGTTGGGAAGCGATTATGTCCGTACTGCACGGGCGAAGGGCTTGCGAGAACGACAGGTGATTATGTCGCACGCGTTGCGTAACGCCATGATTCCCGTCACAACCGTTGCTGGCCTCTCGCTTGCCGGTCTCCTTGGTGGCCTGGTCATCACCGAGACGGTCTTTGCCATCAGTGGCATCGGCCGGTTACTCGTCAACTCCATCTTCGCCAAGGACTATCCCATCGTGCAGGGCGTGATCCTGGTCATTACGCTCTTCTTCGTACTGGCAAACCTTGCGGTCGATATTCTGTATACGTTCCTTGATCCGAGGATTCGCTATGGATGACCACAACTCCTTAGAACCCATGGCCGCCAAGGCCGTCGTGCAGACGCCGTTCGAGGAGCCATTCGAGGGATTAGGTGAGGGACAGCGTCTCGCGCAGGGAAGCCGGTTCGCGCGCAGGATCAGGGCTGAGAAGAAGGCCTTCCTCGGGCTGATCTTCGTCATCGTGCTGGCGTTCGTTGCCATTGCTGGTCCGTTGCTCGCACCGTATGGCCCAGACGACGTGAGCTTCGAGATCCTTCAAGCGCCAAGCCTTGCTCACCCGATGGGGACTGACTCGTTCGGGCACGATCTGTTTAGCCGGGTCATTCTCGGGACACGGGTGTCCTTCACCGTCGGCATCATCGGCGCGCTACTATCGATGCTCGTCGGTGTCACGCTTGGTATCATCGCTGGTTACTACCTGGGCTGGATCGACAACTTGATCATGCGGCTGGTCGACTTGATCTGGGCGTTCCCAGCGATCGTGCTGGCCATGGGCCTGGTTGCGATCTATGGCGCGGGGATGAAGAACGTCATCCTGGCCATCGCGGTCGGCAACATGGTCGCCTTCTCGCGAATTGTGCGTGGTGAAATCCTTCGCCTGCGCGAGGCCGACTTCACCCTGGCAGCCCGCTCGATCGGGGTCCGGGACTGGCGTATCATGTTGCGCCATCTGCTGCCGAACACCGCGGCGCCAATCATCGTCCAACTGACCCTCACCGTCGGATTTGGCATTCTGGCTGAGACGGGGCTGACCTTCCTCGGCCTGGGCGTCAACCCGACCACGCCGACCTGGGGCCAGGCGCTCAATGACAGTCACAACTTCATCCACCAGGCCTGGTGGCTGGCGGTCTTCCCCGGTATCGCCATCGGTTTTACCGTCCTCAGTCTGAACCTGATGGGTGATGGCTTGCGCGATGCACTCGACGTGCACAACGTCAGCGACGCCTAGCGCCATCCAAAAAACCCGAGAGACCGTGTTGGTCGGGCGCGGATATCCGTCGCCCGACCGCTGTCTGTCCTGAATGGAAGGTCTCTGTCGATGCCTGCCAGTCGCGATGATGTGCACGCCGGGTTTCACCGCATCCTGGCCGCGTCTGGCGTCCCCTACCGTCTGTACCAGCACAAAGCGGTGCTGAGCTATGACGATGCGCGTGAGGTGAGTGCGGAACTCGGCCTGCACGGTCTGGAGGGCAAGGTCGTCGTCTGCCGCGCCGGCGAGGGCTACGCCGTCTACGTCACCACCGAAGGACAGCGCTTCGACGCGCGCGCCCTGAAGCGCCTGCTCGGACTGAGCGGTGATGCGCTGCGCCGGATTCTGGATCGGCTCACGAACCCGCTGTTCGAGGCAGAGCCAGCGTTGTAGGGGCAACCCCCCGTGGTTGCCCTCGGGGACGTAGTCCCCGGTGTCCACGTGAACGGCGAAATGCGTCCGGAAGAACGGCTTTCGGACGTGGGCAACCATGGGGGTTGCCCCTACTCTCGGAACGCATCACCGGTTCGCCACAAACACGATCCGCGCGCCTTCGGCCTGCTCCGGCGTGATGGTTGGAACCTCGGCTCCCGAAACGCCGAAGACCGCCTGGAACGGACCGTCCCCCATCTGCTGAATGCGCTTTGCGACCGGGCTACCGGGCGATGTCGGGTACGCCAGCACCAGGGTCTGCTTGCCCGCCTCGAGGGAGCAGGTCTCGGCCTGGAGTTCGTTGTCGCTGGCCCGCTCGGACGGCTGTGACCCCGTGATCGCGGCGAACTGCTCCGTCGCCTCATCCAGATCTCGCACGGCGATGACGAGCTTCTGAACGCCCGTTACCCCGTTTGCGTGCTTCGCCGCGTCTCCAGAGGGGACGCGCAGGTCGCGTGGCGTAATGTCGTCAATCAGGAAAGGGAGGTCTCCCGTTCGGTCCTCCGGTGGCCAGGCCATGCGCCAGGCGATCTCCTGGCCGTCAGGCCGCTTTCGGGCGCCGGGCATCGGACCGCGGTAGTCGAGCCCTGCCTGGTGCAGTCGCCCGAGTTCCTCCTCGACGTTTGATGCACCGAGCGCGAAGTCGACCAGCCCACCGCCGAGCGGGAGGTAGGAGTGCCAGCGATGGTCGCTCGGCTCTTCCGGCCGCTGGAAGGCGATCAATTCGAGATACGTCCCGTTGTTGAAGCCGACGAGGGCATTGTGGGTTCCACCCGGGTGTTCTCCGCCGCGAGCGACCTGAAAGCCGAGTTGCTGGTAAGTCTGGATCGCGTCATCGAGTTTCTTGACCAGAATCACGAGATGATCGATGCCTGAGATCATGGCTACCCCTTCCTGTTCGATCGTGAGCACGTTCCCGATTGCACTATCGCCGCCCACCTGGCATAAGACAAGAGGTGCCTGCTGGATGGGCGTGGTGTTTGCACGAGGAGGCTGACCATGACGGCGCTCGAAACCCGCGAAGGACGAATTTCCGTGACCGGCGGCGAGGTCTGGTATCGAGTGGTGGGCGGCGGCCCGGGCATCCCTTTGCTGACGCTGCATGGCGGTCCCGGAGCCGGGCATGACTATCTCGAATCGTTCGAAGCCCTCGGCGACGAACGGCCGGTTGTCTTCTACGACCAGCTTGGTTGCGGGCTCTCCGACAAGCCTGACGACACCTCCCTCTGGCGCATCGACCGCTTCGTGCGTGAAGTCGACCAGGTTCGAGAGGCACTGGGATTGGAGCGCGTGCACCTGCTCGGGCAGTCTTGGGGTGGTTGGCTGTCGATCGAATACATGCTGAGCAAGCCGCATGGCATCGTTAGTCTGACGCTTGCCAGCACCTCGGCCAGCACCGCCGAATTCGTGCGCGCCGCCAACCAGTGGATCGACCAGCTTCCAGCCGACATGCGTGACGCACTGCAAGCGGGTAACCGGGACGGCGTCTATGACAGCCCGGAGTACCAGCGGGCCATGCTCGAATTCTATGAGCGGCACGTTTGTCGTCTGAAACCGTGGCCGGATGCGATGGAGCGGACCGGTAACAATCTCGACGGCAACCGGGTCTATCTGACGATGAATGGGCCGAATGAGTTCACCGTGATTGGGAACCTCAAGGATTGGGACCGGACCGCGCGACTCGGTGAGATAACCGTACCGACACTGATCACGGTCGGGCGCTACGATGAGATCAGTCCTTCCTGTGCCGAGACGCTGCACCGCGGCATAGCGGGATCGGAGATGCACGTCTTCGAGCAGAGCGGCCACTGCGCGCATCTGGAGGAACCGGAGACCTACCTGCCGCTCGTGCGCGACTTCATGCACCGTGCCGAGGCGTGATCGGGGGCGAGGGCGCCGTACAGCGCGGGGGGAACGCGAAGCATGCCTGACCCGACCGCCGCGGACGCGACTCGCATTCTGGCCGATATCGCCGGCCAGCCGGTGCGCGACGTGCGCCGTTTCCCGAACGGGCTGGCCCACTTCGTCTTCGACGCCACGCTAGCGGACGGCGAGCATCTGGTCGTCCGCCTGACGAGGGCCGAACAGCGGGATGAGTTCGCTGGTGCGGTCTACTGGCATCCGCGGCTCGTCAAGCTCGGCGTCCCGCTCCCCAGGCTCCTCTACGCCGACGTTCGCGGGGACCGTTTCGGGGCCCCGGTGATGCTCCTGGAGCGTTTGCCGGGTGTCGATCTTGGAGACTGTTATCTGCGATTGGCCTCGGGCCAGAAGCGGCAGATCGCGCGGTGCGTCGTTGCGATGCAGCGGGCGGTTTCGACGCTCCCGGCCGGACCGGGCTTTGGCTACGCCACCTCGTACGACGATCCGACGCTCAAGCCGGCCTGGATTGACGTTCTGCTGGAGAGCCTGGACCGGGCGCGAGCGAACATTCGCGACGCGGGAGTGATCACCGAGGAGCCGGTCGACCGGGTGCAGGCACTGCTCGAGCGTTTTGAGTCCATGCTCGACGTCATCGAGCCGCTCCCGTTTCTGCATGACACCACGACCAAGAACGTGCTGATCGACCATGGCGCACTCACCGGTATCGTGGATGTTGACAGCCTCTGTTTCGGCGACCCGCTCTGGGTGCTGGCGCTGACGAATATGGCGATGCGCTCGGCAGGCTTTGACGACGAGTATGTCGAATTCTGGGCTGACGAGCTTGGCCTCCATCAGTCACAGCGACACCTGCTCGCCCTCTACACGGCGGTTCATTGTGCTTATTTCCTGTCGGAGATCGGTCAGCGTTTCAATAAAGACGTGCCACCGCCGGTCGATCCACGACGTGTGGTGCATCTTGAGGGGATCCTCGATGATCTGCTGAACCGGATCGAACGCTGACCTACTCCGGGTCCACGCTCGGATCGTAGCAGACGAGTTCCACGGTGTTCCCTTCCGGGTCCTTGACGAAGATGGCGCGCCACTGCGTCCAGGCGTGTGTCTTGGTGATGACGTCGACGCCGAGTCCCTTAATTCGCTCCAGTTCGGCCTGGTAATCCTCCAGCGCGATTTCGAAGGCGATATGGTCGACGGTCGTGCGCGCCGGATCGAGTCCCCGGTAATCGGGCCGAGCCGAACGGTCGAAGAGCGCCAGCACCTGGGTGTGCCCGGCGATGCCGTCCGCGATGCGAAAAAAGACGTAATCGGGGAACCGGCGCATCACCTCGAGCCCGACGACTCGTTCGTAGAACTCCTGCATCGTATCGAGGTCGTTAACCCGCAGGGCGATCTCGCCCAGCCCCTTGATCGCTCGTCGCTCGGACACCGTTCCCTCCCCTGCTCGCTCCGGAACACCTGGCAATTGGCTGACGTGCGCGCATTGTCTCAGTGTGCGTGTCCGAGCGCCAGTGATCCTACTGTCTGCTGTTTGGGGTAGTTGCCTGGTAGAGGTCGTGTGCCGAGAGGGTCTCTTCTGGTGCGTTCGGTTCGGCGAGCATCCGCTCGACCTGACTCTGCTGGGAATGCCGGATCGAGTCGCTGAGCGTACGCATCCTGGGGTCTCCCGCCTGTGACACCGCGTTGTTGGCCATGATAATCGCGCCGTGATGATGCGGCACCATCAGTTGAATGAAGCGGCGCTCGAAGTCGTCTCCCTCCAGTTTGGCCAGTTCGGCGATCGCTGTCGGATGAGGCATCCCGACCATTGAGGCGTAATCCTCGTCGGAGAGAGGCGGAATTTCCCCGCCGAACCAGCCGCGCCACCAGGCACGCATCACCTTGATGTCCGCCTCCTGCTGCGCCACTTCGAGCCGGGCAACGACCGCGAGATCCTCGTCCCGTACTTTCTCGACAGCCAGCTTCGCCAGCTTCACCCCTTGTACGTGATGCCCGGTCATACGGTAGAGGAAGCTGCGGTCGAACTCGCGGCCACGCTCGCTCAGAAGTGGCCACGTGGGCGAGTGTCCACTCCGCTGCAAGCAGGAAGAGACCGCCAATGCTCGCCAGTGACCCGGCTGTTGTCACGGCGCCGATCGTTGCCAGCTTCCAGTGTGCCGGGGGAACCGGCTGGAAACCAGCCAGGTGCTCGACGACCGGGTAGAGACTGTAGGCCATACCGGAGAGGACGTGGACCGACAGTGCCGTCCAATAGGGAACCTGACGCGTCACCAGCGGCTGCAGCCAGGGCAGGATGCCGTAGTACTCGATCATCGACGTGACGACCGCCCAGGGTGGCGTGATGGCGACGAGCCAGAAGGGCGAATGGCGCAGGATACAGTTGCCCCAGGCGCCGAACAGAATCGTGGCCCAGGCGATGTCCGCGCTGGCGTGAACCACGATTCCGGCGGCCATCGCCGGGAGTGTCGGGCGCGTTTTGATCGTTCCCGCGCCGAACCAGACCGGCGCAAGCTCCATCCAGTCGACTGCGGCGTCGCGTCCGATCACCGGCGCGCCGAGGGTGATGATCAGGGTCGAGTAGGTACCGCTGACGAGTCCGGAGATGAACGCAGTGCGCCAGTCATGTTTCCGGCCATGCCCGGCGATCGCCGCGATCGCTCCCCCGGCCAGCGCCGCCGTATACAGCGGGATCCTGAGCGGTTCGAGCGGGCCAAGGGGCCGGGTCGCCGGTTTCCCCGCGGCTTTGGCGTAGCGGGTGATCGGCGTGACGCGTACGTTCGGCGCACGGTTCTTCCCCAGGCTCTGGCTCAGCAGCGCCTTGACCGGCACGAGTGGGTCGAACGATTTGGGCCAGCCGATCCTCAGATGACGGCTCGTCAGTGGCGCCACGGTCCTGTCCTCCATCTCCACATAGCCCGCGTGCAGTCGTCTGCGCGACGAGCGCTCTCGGTGAGTGACGTGCAGCAGGGATGCCAGGAGAGACGTGAGCTGTATCAGAACGGGGCCGTCTCACGTACAATCGGTCTATCGTGTCCCGCAATCGGCAAGGAGCAGAGCATGGCGAGCTACGTCACTTATATCGGCGCCCGTGATGGGGTCTATCGACTGAACGATGGGCGGCTCGAGTCGCTCGGGCTCGACGGCCAACGCGTCTGGGCGATCCATGCCTGGCGTTCGAACAATGGAAACGACACGATCCTGGCCGGAACCTACGGTGATGGCATCTTCCGTAGCGAGGACGGCGGCAAGACGTGGCAGCCGTCGAGCGAGGGACTAAGCGCGACGGCGCTGCGCTGTATCGCGCCGGATCCGACACAGTCCGGCGTCCTCATGTGCGGCACCGAGCCGGGTCGTCTCTTCCGCAGCAACGATGAGGGCCGTTCCTGGAGTGAGTTGAAGGGTATTCACGAATTGCCCGGATACGAGGACTGGTACCTGCCCTATTCGCCACGAGCCGGAGCGATCCGCAATTTCTACTCGCCGCCCGGCAGCGGTTCGCGCCTGCTCGCGTCGGTCGAGGTCGGCGGACTGCTGAACAGCTACGATGGCGGCGCGACCTGGAGCTACATCGAGGTGCCGCCGGATCATGACATCCACCACATTGGCGGACATCCCGATGACGGCAATCTCCTCTACGCCTCGCTCGGCTATGCCGGACTGAAGAACGAGAAGCGGGACGAGAACTCGCCGAAGCTCGGCGGCGTCGGCCGCTCGCGTGACGGCGGCAAGACCTGGACGAAGCTGCTGACCGACTACACCCGCGCCACGATCATCCCACCGACCCACAAGAACCTGTTGCTGGCGGGTCCGGCGCCACACGTCGGGCGCGAGGGGCGTATCGACGTTTCGTCGGACGGCGGCGATACCTGGGAATCGGCCAGCAACGGCATCGAGACGCCGATGGAGGACATGGTCGAGCTCTTCCAGCTTGCGCCGGATAACACCATTTGGGCGATCACCTCCGGCGGCAGCCTGCTGATGTCCGAACCCGGCGACTGGCACTGGCACTCGGCCCTGCCGAACGACGAGGGCCCGGACGTGCAATCGGCCAGCTTTATCGCAAATAATTGACGGTACGCCGGTCATTCGCGGATGACGTCAGATGTTTCGTCGAGGCGGGACCTGTGCCCGCCTTCTGCCGGAGGAATCCAGGATCGTGATTGGTCACGATCACCTTGGTTGGATGGTGGTTGACGAATTGATTCGGCAGCGCATCTCGGTCCACCTGGGTTGAAAACCCAGGCTAACAGCCGAAGCCCCTGAACGGGCTAGGTCTGAATTGATGGTTTCGTCACGCACACGTATCCGATGCCGTTCCTGCCTTGTCCGGCGATAGGCGTTAGCATCGACAAAAACGCGATCGATTTGACGCGGGGCTAAAGCCACCGCGCTTCACAAGGCGAAGTCTGCTGAAGCTGGTTGACGAATTGGTTCGGTCATTGTCCAAGATCGCCCGGGAGTAAACTCGCCGGGCTACCAAAACGAAGTCCACTAAAGGGACTCGGTTTGGACTGTTCTTTTCGTTACAATTTGCATGTCCAATGACCTTTCCGGCACTTGAAGTTCAATCCATTTATGGATTTCCGGGGTACCCGCTTGCGGGTCGCAGCCTTGGGTTTTCAACCCAGGTGATCGCAGACGCGTTACCGGAATTGATCGTTAATGACCATAAGCAGACTGAGTTGTTGCGCCTATTGCTGTCGAAGGCTCCATTTTCTGCCGAATCGGTAGTCAAGGCTCAGCCTGTTTCAACAGGCTTCGTCTTGGTAGCCCCGGACTTTAGTCCCGGGCGAGCGTGGCCGATCACTGAACGAATTCGTCAATGACCTTGAGCAGGCTTCGTAAACGTTAGCGCGGCGGCTTGATCCCGCGTCACAACGCTGGCGTTACCGGACGTCGGTACCGGTTTTTCCACTACATCAAGCACACGCCGTCAGTGGAGGTCGCTTGGACGCTGGTCTCTTTGTCAGGGGTATGATCCTCGGTTTCTCGATTGCCGCGCCGGTCGGGCCGATTGGCGTCCTCTGTATTCGCCGCACGCTGACCGATGGTCGACTCACCGGCTTCCTTTCGGGACTCGGTGCGGCGACCGCCGACGCGACGTACGGTGCGGTTGCCGCCTTCGGGCTGACGGCCATCTCTAGCCTGCTGGTCCACCAGCAGACGCCGCTGCGACTCATCGGCGGGCTGTTTCTCGCGTACCTCGGGGTGCGCACGCTGCTCGCCCCACCCGCCACGCAGGCAGCCAAAACGGCTCAGCGCCGACAGCTACTCGGCAACTACCTCTCGACGCTGGGTCTGACGCTGACCAATCCGGCGACGATCCTCTCATTCGTCGCCATTTTCGCCGGGCTCGGCTGGGCCGGAACGCACGACGCGGGCTATGGCTCGGCGGCGCTGCTGGTGCTCGGCGTCTTCTGTGGCTCGGCGCTCTGGTGGCTCATCTTGAGCACCGGAGTCAGCCTGGTCCGCTCCCGCTTCAACCCGCGCGTGATGCAGTGGGTCAATCGCCTCTCCGGCACCGTCATCCTTGGCTTCGGCGTCATCGCCGTCGGCAGCCTGGTGGTGTGACCTGCCGCTCCAGGTGAAACGTATCGACCCTGCGCTGGAAGCGTCGCGGCGTGGTCGCGTCGGCCTATTCGCTGGTCTCTGAAGCCAGCGTTAACGACGTTGACACCTCATCGGCCGCGAAGATAGCAGGTTGGACGCTGATCTAGGGGAATCTTTATGCATTTGTAACGGCGTACGCCGTCGTGTAACGGGCCTGGTGCGGATTGCTCGTTTCCTCAGTGCTACGGTAGGTAGAGTCGCGGATCGACGCGGCCCTGCAGCCCGGCAGTCCGCCTGTGATCGCAACCGGGTCGGTACGATGCCGCCAGGAGCCGGAACGGGCAACTCTCGGCCGTCGGTGACACTCCCTCCGGATGCCGCGTCCCTGACGTTCCACGGTTGTTTGTACGTAGAGGAACACTGAATATGAACCGTATGCGGCTCTCCAACCTGACGCCGATGGTTGACCTGGTCGCGCAGCCCGGCACAGGACCGGTCCGTGAACGGCGTCCGGTCTACGTTGATCTTCTGCCACCCTGCAACCAGGCTTGTCCCGCAGGAGAGAATATCCAGGCCTGGCTGGCGCTCGCCCAGGACGGGCGATACCGCGAGGCGTGGGAGACGCTGGTGCAGGACAATCCGATGCCGGCGGTGCATGGGCGCGTCTGCTATCACCCATGTGAAACGGCCTGTAACCGCCGGGAGCTCGATGAAGAGGTCAGCATCCACGCGGTCGAGCGATTTTTGGGCGACCGCGCCGACGAGCAGAACTGGCCGTTCAAGATCGATGCGCCGCCAAGCGGCAAGCGCGTGCTGATCGTCGGCGCTGGTCCGAGCGGGTTGTCGGCTGCCTACCACCTCGCGCGGCTTGGCCACACGGTCGAGATCCATGAGGCCGGCCCGTTGCCTGGCGGCATGCTCCACTTCGGTATCCCAGCCTATCGTCTGCCACGTGCCGAATTATTGCGTGAGATCGCACGGATCGAGGCCATGGGTGTCAAGATCGTGCTCAACCATCGTGTCGAGGACCTTCTCGACGAGAAGGAGCAGGGCGCGTTCGACGCGGTATTTGTCGCGATCGGCGCCGGTGTTGCCAAGCATGTGGACATTCCCGCGCGCGACGCAGGGCGGGTGCTCGATGCTGTCTCGCTTCTCCGTGACGTAGGCGAGGGCGAAGCTCCACTGCTCGGGCGCCGAGTGGTCGTCTATGGAGGTGGCAACACGGCAATGGACGCGGCACGCACCGCGAAACGACTGGGGGCCGATGAAGCGCTCATCGTCTACCGTCGTGATCGCGCCCACATGTCGGCACACGAATTCGAAGCCGATGAGGCGCTCGAAGAGGGCGTCAAGATCAAGTGGCTGACGACGATCAAGGAGATCGTCGGACCTGAACTCACGGTCGAGCGCATGGACCTCGACGACCAGGGACGGCCCGTGCCGACCGGGCAGTATGAACAACTCAGCGCGGACGCGATCGTGCTCGCGCTCGGGCAAGAGACCGACAGCGGCTTTCTCCGGCAGGTGCCGGGCGTCGAACTCGCCCCAGACGGGACCCTGACGGTCGGCCCCAACTTTATGACAGGCCACCCGGGGATCTTCGCTGGTGGCGACATGGTTCCGAGCGAGCGCACCGTCACGACAGCGGTCGGTCATGGGAAACGAGCGGCCCGAGCAGTCGATCAATGGTTGCGCGGCCAGAATGCACACGCGGTACCGAAGCACCCAGCGGTGACCTTCGATATGCTGCATCTTCCGGTCTACAGCGATGCCGAGCGTCAAGCGCAACCAACCCTGTCCCCGAACGAGCGCAAAACTGGGTTCGCCGAGGTGATGGCGGGTCTCAGCCAGACGGCCGCGATGTACGAGGCTCGGCGCTGCTTGTCGTGCGGCAACTGCTTCGAGTGTGATCAGTGTTACGCCGCTTGTCCTGAGCAGGCAATTGAGAAACTGGGCCCAGGACGACGCTACCGTATCATCGTTGATCGCTGTACGGGCTGCGCGGTCTGTTTCGATCTCTGTCCCTGCCACGCCATCGAAATGATCCCGGAACCGGCTACGCGCTGAGGAGATAATCCGTGCAGATCGACACGCAGAAACACCAGGACGAGGCGACAACCACTATGGACGGCAATGCGGCCGTGGCTCATGTTGCCTACCGCGTCAATGAAGTGTGCGCCATTTACCCAATCACGCCATCGTCACCCATGGCAGAACTGGCCGACGTGTGGTCCGCGCACGGGCTTACCAATGTCTGGGGGAGCGTCCCGGTTGTGCAGGAGATGCAGAGCGAGGGCGGAGCATCAGGTACGGTGCACGGGGCACTCCAGTCCGGCGCACTAACCACGACCTTCACCGCTTCCCAGGGGCTCATGCTCATGCTCCCGAATATGTTCAAAATCGCGGGCGAGTTGACCGCGACTGTCTTTCATGTGGCGGCCCGCGTGGTGGCAACCCAGGCGCTTTCGATCTTTGGCGATCACTCGGACGTAATGGCGGCCCGCTCCACCGGCTTTGCGCTTCTGGCGTCTGGTTCCGTGCAAGAGGCGCACGATGCTGCGTTGATCGCCCAGGCAGCGACCCTCGAATCGCGCATACCATTCCTGCATTTCTTCGACGGTTTTCGGACATCACACGAGCTCAACACGCTCACGCTGCTCTCGGACGAGCAGATCCGGACGATGATTGACCGGGATCTCATCCGCGCTCATCGCGCTCGCGCGCTCAGTCCAGACCACGCCTTCATTCGTGGCACTGCCCACAACACCGACACATTCTTTCAGGCGCGCGAGACGGCCAACCCGTACTACCTGGCAACCCCAGAGATCGTACAGAGAGCAATGGACCGTTTCGCCGGTCTCACAGGCCGTCCGTATCATCTGTTCGAGTACAGCGGCCCTCCCGATGCTGACCGCGTTGTCGTCCTCATGGGATCCGGAGTTGAGACTGTTCGGGAAACCGCGTCGGTTCTTCAGGCGAATGGGGAGCGGGTCGGGGTGGTGCAGGTCCGCCTCTACCGGCCGTTTTCGGCTGAACACTTTCTGGCCGCCATTCCCGAGTCATGCCGCGCGGTGGCGGTGCTGGATCGGACCAAGGAACCGGGGGCGCCGGGCGAACCACTGTATCTGGACGTCGTCACGAGCCTGGCCCAGGCCGTTGCGTCTGGACGTCGCGCACGCATGCCGCGCGTGATTGGCGGCCGCTATGGACTGGGGTTAAAGAACTTCAACCCGGCGCAGGCCAAAGCGGTGTTCGATGAACTCAAGAAGTCTGACCCGCACAACGGTTTCACGGTCGGTATCGACGACGACGTTTCGCATACCAGCCTGCCGGTCGATCCAACGTTCTCGATTGAACCGGACGACACCGTACGCGCGGTGTTCTATGGACTCGGGTCGGACGGTACCGTCGGCGCCAACAAGAACAGCGCCAAGATCATCGCTGAGGATGCGGCGATGTACGCGCAGGGCTATTTCGTCTATGACTCGCACAAGTCCGGCGCTGAGACGGTCTCGCATCTCCGGTTTGGACACCGGCCCATCCAGGCGCCCTACTTGATCGAATCGGCGACCTTCGTTGCCTGTCATCAGGCGAGTCTGCTCGACCGGAGCGATGTGCTCCGACTGGCGGCTGCGGGCGGAACGTTTCTGTTGAACACGCCGTATGGTCCTGACACGGTCTGGGACCATCTGCCACGTTCACTCCAGACCCAGATTCTGGAGAAGCGCCTGCGATTCTTCGTTATCGATGCGACCAAGGTCGCCCGAGAGGCTGGCCTGGGTGGCCGCATCAACACGGTGCTCCAGACCTGTTTCTTCGCCATTTCCGACGTATTGCCGCGCGATGAAGCTATTCGAAGGATTAAGCAGGCGATCGAGAAAACCTACGGCGCCAAGGGTGCCGCCGTCGTGCGTCAGAACTTCGCAGCTGTTGACCAGGCGCTGGCGCATCTTCACGAAGTGCCGGTTCCGGCTGGTGTTACGAGTACGTTTGACCGCCCGCCAATCGTTCCTTCCAACGCGCCGGCGTTCGTGCGCGAGGTTACCGCACCCATGATGCTCGGGCTCGGTGACGAGCTCCGCGTCAGTCAGCTCCCCGTCGACGGGACGTTTCCATCTGGAACCGCCGCATTCGAAAAGCGGAATGTGTCGGACCTCGTGGCGGTGTGGGATCCGGATATCTGCATCCAGTGTGGCCAGTGTGCGTTTGCCTGCCCGCACAGTGTGATTCGGGCCAAGTATTTCAATCAATCCGCGCTCGATGACGCTCCGGCTGAATTCAAATCGGCCCCGATCAACACGCGCGGCAATCCTGACGTGCGGTATACGCTCGAGGTCTATCTCGAGGATTGCACGGGCTGCGGTATCTGCGTCGAGGTCTGCCCCGCCTATAGTTCCGTCAAGCCGGGAAAACGGGCTATCAATCTTGCTGAGAAGCCCCCCCACATCGATGCGGAACGAACGCAGATTGCCTACTTCGAGCAGCTGTCGACCAACGATCGCACGCATGTTGACTTTGCGAATGTGCGTGGTGTCCAGTTCCTGCAGCCCCTTTTCGAGTTCTCGGGTGCGTGCGCGGGTTGTGGCGAGACGCCGTATCTGAAGCTTCTATCGCAGTTATTCGGTGACCGGCTGCAGATCGCGAATGCGACCGGCTGCTCGTCAATCTACGGCGGAAACCTGCCAGTCACCCCCTGGACGACCGACGCGGCTGGCCGTGGCCCGGCCTGGTCGAACTCCCTGTTCGAAGACAACGCCGAGTTCGGACTCGGCTTCCGGCTTGCGGCCGACATGCATCTGGAGCAAGCCAGAACCCAGCTCCAGCGACTGGCGCCGCAGGTGGGCGAGGAGTTGGCGAACGAGATCCTCAGTGCACCGCAGGAACGTGAATCCGAGCTTCGGGCCCAGCGCACGCGCGTCGAGCAACTCAAGAAGCGACTCGAAACGATCGAAACGGAGGAGGCACGGGAACTCCTCTCGGTCGTCGACCATCTCGTTCGGCGCAGCATCTGGATCGTGGGCGGAGACGGCTGGGCGTACGACATCGGCTACGGAGGTCTCGATCACGTGCTCGCCTGTGATCGCGATGTCAACATCCTGGTGATGGATACCGAGGTCTACTCCAACACGGGTGGCCAATCCTCCAAGGCGACGCCATTAGGCGCGGTCGCCAAGTTCGCCTCCGCTGGCAAGCGGGTGGCGCGCAAGGACCTCGCGCTGCAGGCCATTGCGTACGGCAATGTCTACGTTGCGCAGATCGCGATGGGGGCGAACCCCCAGCAGACATTGCTCGCGTTTCGCGAAGCGGAAGCCTACCCTGGACCTTCGCTCATCATCGCGTACAGTCACTGCATTGCCCACGGTTTTGACCTTCGTTACGGAATGCAGCAGCAGGACCTGGCGGCGGCGAGCGGCTACTGGCCACTCTTCCGCTTCGATCCGGCCATGCGTGCGATCGGTGAGCGGCCATTCCGGCTCGACTCGCCACGCCCAACCATCCCGTTTAAGGACTACGCGTACAAAGAACTGCGCTATCGTTCACTCGCCAACACGGATCCACAAGCGGCCGAGATGCTCCTGGTTCAGGCGCAGCAGGTGGTGGATGAGAAATACCGTGAGTACGAAGAACTCGCGAGCCGGGGCGGTGAGACCTTTCATCCGGCCGCGCTCGAGAAGACCGCCGCTGGATCGAATCTCTCTTCAGGAGAAACCGATGGATCTGACGACTAATTATATGGGGCTCCGCCTCAGGAGCCCGCTGATTGCTTCGGCGTCCCCGCTCAACAGCCACATCGATATTCTCCGCAGGCTCGAGGAGTATGGCGCCGGTGCGGTCGTGCTGCCTTCGATATTCGAGGAGCAAATCATCGCCGAGCGCCAGGCATTCGAACTCTCGACTGAGGTGGCGGCGAGCGGGTTCGCCGAGGCTCAGACGTACTTCCCAACCAGCGCTGGCTACGGTTTTGGGCCCGAGCGGTACCTCGACATCGTGCGGCGCGCGAAGGAAGCGGTGGAGATTCCGGTTATTGCCAGCCTGAACTGCATCACGACTGAAGGCTGGATTGACTATGCACGCGGTCTGGAGCAAGCCGGGGCTGATGCCATTGAGCTCAATATCTACTTCATCCCGGTTGACCTGTCGATGACTGGTAGTGATGTTGAGCGACAATATCTCGACATCCTGCGTCTGGTGAAAGGATCAGTGACCATCCCAGTGGCGGTCAAGATTGGACCGTATTTCAGTTCTCCTGGAGCCATGGCGCGTACGCTTGCTGATTCTGGCGCGGATGCGTTGGTGCTGTTCAATCGCTTCTATCAGCCTGACATCGACATCGTCAAGCTTCGAGTCTCGATGGACCTCGAACTCAGCACGCCGCTCGAGATGCGCCTGCCGCTCCTCTGGATCTCAATCCTCTACGGTAACGTTGAGGCATCGCTGGCTGCGACGACCGGCGTCGAATCGGCAGATGACGTGTTCAAGTATCTCCTCGCTGGCGCGGACACGGTGATGACAACGTCGTCGCTCCTCCGGCACGGCCCGGCCCACCTTCGCACCCTGGTCGATGGTCTGTCCGAGTTGCTCGCCGCTCGCGGGATCACATCACTCAGCGAGATCCGTGGCTCTATGAGTCAACAAAATCTTCAGGATCCGATGGCGGTTGTACGTGCGAATTACATGCAGATGCTGCAGCAATATCGCATTGCGTCGCCAACCTGAGCCGACTGGGTCGTCAGAAGTCCCGTAGGTCACGTTCCAGGCGGTCGTGGCGCACGAAATCTCCGTCGTCGGCCCGACCTCGGGCAGCGCCATGTTGGCGGGTCCGGCACACACGACGTGGGCCGTGGATCCGTCGCGCTGCTGGTGTGAGCCCCTCCATAGACGACGCTCCCCAATCTCGCTATAGTGGCCAGAATCGCCATCTCGAGCGTCAAAAACATGAAGGGGGACCATGTGGTTTGGGCGAATCTGGGTGAAATGCATCGACCCTACGTCGGTGGTCGCCGTGGAGCGGTCGCTTCGGCGCATCCGCTGGCGTCAGAGGCCGGACTGCGCATGCTGCGCCAGGGCGGAAATGCCATCGATGCGATCGTCGCGACGGCCGCCGCGCTGAACGTGGTCGAGCCCTTCATGTCCGGCGCAGCCGGAGTCGGCTACATGGTCATCAAACCAGCCGGAGCCAGCAAGCCCGTGGTCCTCGATTTCATCGGCCGGGCGCCCGCCGCGGCGACTCCCGATAAGTTCGAGAAAGAGGAGTCGAAGGACTACGGCATCCGCTCGCCGCTGGTGCCCGGCTCGCTGGCGGGTTGGCTGATGGCGCTGGAGCGCTACGGCACGATGGACCGTGCCACCGTCTTCGCGCCGGCAATCGAACTGGCCGAAGGTGGCTATCCGGTCACGCTCAAGAACTACCAGTTCATGAGCTTCATGCGGCCTCGCTTGCTGGAGTGGGAGACCTCGGTTCGCACCTACATGCACGATGGCGACACGCCGAAGCCAGGCGCGATCCTGAAGCAGCCGGACCTGGCGCGAACGTTCCGGACGATCGTCGAGGGTGGCATTGACGCGTTCTACCGCGGCGAGATTGCCAAAGCGATCACCGATTTCTCGCAGGCGCACGGCGGTTTGCTCACGGCCGAGGACCTGGCCAGCTACGAGCCGACCTGGGACGAGCCCATCTTGACCACCTACCGGGACTATACAGTCTACTGCCCGCCCCTCCCGTGCAGCGGTATGCAGTATCTCGAGACGCTGAATCTGGTCGAGGGCTACGACATGGCGGACATGGGTCAGAATTCGGCCGAGTACATCCACACCCTGGCCGAGGCCATCAAGCTGGCCGTCGCCGACCGCACCACCTACGCTCCGAATCCCGCCTCACCGATCGATTTCCTGCTCTCAAAGGAGTATGCGGACGCCCGGCGTGCGTTGATCGACTCGAAGCAGGCGGGTTACAGCGGCGGAGAGCGCTACACCTCGACCAAGCACGAGAATGAAGTGCTGCCGGGGAGCATGGAGAGCGTCGCCAAGGAGAGCACGACGCACTTCGTGGCGGCCGATGAGGCGGGCAACGCCGTCGCTTGCACCCAGACCCTCGGCGCACCGTTCGGCTCGCAGGTCGTCTTTGGTAACACCGGCCTTGCGCTCAACAATTTCGCCCACTGGTTCGACCTCGATCCGGAGAGCCCGAACGTCATCGCGCCGCACAAGAAGGTCGAGATGTGCCTGGCGCCGTCGCAGATCTGGAAGGACGGCAAGCTCTTCCTGATGGTCGGCACCCCGGGTTCCTTCGGCATCATGCAGACCACACCGCAGATGATGATGAACGTGATCGACTTCGAGTACGCCATCCAGGCGGCCATCGAAGCGCCACGTTTCCGGACGGGCAACGGCACTGAGTTGGTCGTCGAGGGACGCGTGCCGGCCGAGGTGCTGGATGAGCTACGCCGGCGTGGCCATGAGGTAAAGGTGGTCGACAACTGGACGCCGATGGTCGGTGGCGGCCAGGGCATCTTGATCGATCCGGAGAGTGGCGCCTTCTCGGCCGGAGCCGATCCGCGTAGGGATGGATACGGATTGGCGTTCTGATTCACGTTGAAGATGACTCGGTCACGAGGACACCCGCGTAGCCCCGACCGTGCGGGTGTCTTGGACGACGTCTCCCGTCGTTCCGGATGACGGAAACGGGTCAGGCGGCGGTCGGGGATTGAGTATCGAGGAACGCTCGGATGCCAATTCGCACGCGCTCCGCGAGCTCAGGTTGGGATTCGATATCCGCTTGGCTGACTGCTCTCGTGACCTGACCGAGATCGATCGAAAGCGCTGCCTCAAGCATGGAGATTAGTCGTCCGCGACTTTCGCCCTCTGAACAGCGCCGATTCAATCCCACGCCCAGCGCTCGTAGCGCGAGCTCGGGATTGCCCCAGAATATCCTGCCGCCACGATCGCTGCGGCTGTCCCGCGCAGAAGACAGCGCGACCTCATACGGCCAGGCCCCGATCGGACCGCGCCAGGGACTCGAGTCGGTTCCTACCAGTACGACTTTCTGATGCTCGCCCGATCCAGCCGCGACGACATCACCTTCATTCAGCTCGAACTGTGGGGCAGTCATCGACCCGCGTTGCCAGTCGATCTGCGCCACACTTGTTCTGATCGAGACGACATTCGACCAGAATCTGTCCGAAGAAGTCCTGGACATGTCTTTGGCCACAACGTGTGGCAGCCCTGCCCGCCCGTGATCGAAGCGATCGACAGCAACCAGCAAGCCACGTCCAGCGTCATCGTCGTTCGGAACCACGTGGAGCTCTCGACCATCCGAGACGTGCTCCACGGCAATCACATCCACCGGAATGCGCCGCCCAAACGAGGTGATTAAGACCTGGCCGAAATCGTGAACCGCGGCGACACTCGACGCATCCCGCGCCGACCAGTACGCTAGTTGATCTGCCATCGCCAGGAGGTCCTTACGAGCATCGGTCGTATCTCGAACGACGTTAAGCACAATACCCGGCAGCGCCGTCCCCCGCCCGCGGTCGCCCACGGCGTTTAGCGCAATGATGGAGCTGGTGTGTCCTTCCCGAAGATAGCGCGCATCAATTGGCGAATGATCGGATGCTCCCGTATGCCGCCCAAACTGACGCTTGACCATGAGCTGACCGCCGTCTGACCGCAGATATGACAGCACCGCGGCCATACTTTGCGCGCAGCTGAGAGCTCCCGCAGCGTACATGGCGACGACGAATTCATGGGCCACGGATTCCGGAACGTCTCCAGCGGTCGGCCCGCACCGGGACGGATCGGGCCCGGCGTTCAGATACGCAGCGAGCCGCGCATCGGCGTCCAGCAGCGCTGCTGTCAACTCGTCACTGGTTGCTGAACGATCACGTAGGTGCCGGTTCCAAACGTGCTCGAGCAGTGGCGCCACGACGGGCCACCAGTGCGCGAGCACACTCTCGTTCGAAAGACGGAGCCGAGTGCCGAACGATATGATTGGGTGGAACGGAAGCGACCCACCGCGAAGCACGTCGTCGATCAGCGGTCGTTCCCAATGGCACAACCCGTCCGGCCAGATGAGCCTTCGCACCTGCAGAGCCATGCCAGTTCCTACTTATCCCTTCTTGGTTGACCCAGCCCGTCGGACGCAAGCGGCCGTTGGTTCCATGCGAATGGGTCACCGGGAAGTGGCAAATGCATCCACGGAGCGAAATCGATCAGGCTCGGTCCCGGTGGTTCGGCCGGTAACGTGCCAAACGTCGGATTGCGCCCGGTGAGATCGATCGGTCCGGCGATCTGCCGTTGGTAGCGCGAGAAGAGTAGCTTGATGCCACCCGGGCGTGACAGTTCTCCGGGTGAAACATCAAATTCAACGTAGGGCTTTCGGAAGGGGAGACCGGTCATCGATCGGCTCCACAGACGAAGCTGCGACGCCTTCCACGGCGCGTGCCAGCTCCCTTCGCGTGACCCGTCGATGATTCGTCCCAATCCGGTTCCACCGCGAGACGGATTGATCGTGTTACTGGACTGGATTGATTGCAGATTTTGGTCGGTCGTGACGTGCGTCGCGCGAGTGATCCCCTCCGTTGGGTTCAGGAACTCGCGTCCCAACGTCCCGATGCGTCCCCAGCGAGTGCTGAACCCCTCGATTGGACCAAGCCCACGCGTTGGAGAAAATACCGTGCCTCTCCCAAATGTTGCGGAGCGCACATTTCGGGAGCCAAATGGCAGGACGGCAAGGGCGAGGTCAAATGACCCCGTTTCCCAATTTCCTTGCGCGTATTGGTCAGCCGCGCTGGCAACTCCCATCCCCGCAAGAGGGATGGCAAGCTCGGGCGCGACAAACAGTGTCGGTCCGAGCACGGCGCCCGTTGCACCTGAAAAGAGGAAATCGCCCCAACTGAATTCTTCGCGAGATCCTTCGTGAATCTGAATACCCTGACGAACAGCATTCGTGCCCAGACCCATCACCAATCCGACGCCTGCGGCGACGGCCAGTCCAACCAACAGCGCGACATCGCCGTCGGGATCGATCCAGTTGACCGGGTCTTGATGCGTGTACCCATATCGATCGGGGCTATCGACATAGTCAAACGGATCAGGCTGAAGGAATCGACCGGTTACTGGGTCGTATGCGCGCGCCCGGTTGTCGTAGAGGCCCAGGTTCATCAGCGGGTGACCGCCAAATACCGGGGTCATTCCGACTGTCGATGATGGACGTTGAGTGACGCCATCTGGGGCGAAGAGTGTCACGTTGCCAAAGGCATCGTAACGATAGCGCTCGGTGATTGCACCTGCGTCGTCCGCAAAGGCGAGAACGGACTGAATCGCATCCTGTAACGGGAGGCTGTTGTGACCATCGTGCACGCCGAGCAGTTCGTCGACGCCGGGTCCGTATGTGTATTGACGAATCGGAATACCACCCGCGTCGTTCTCCTGGTATACGCGTCGATGGAAGTGGGCACGAGAAGTCACGACGCCGTTCTCGGTTCTACGGACGACGCGTCCCGCCGGATCGAACTCCTGAGCGAGCATGACCGCCGTGGTCGTCAGATCGCGTGCCTCGACCAGATGCCCCATCGCGTCGTAGGTGTACTGATAGTGCTCGTCGCGAAAGAGCCGGCCGTCGCCGTCATACGCAAAGGGAATCACCGCCGGCGGGGGGCCGGAGGTCTGAAGGGTTTGGATTTCGTAGTTGGTGTCGAGCACATAATCGTGCGTCACCGCTCCCGTACCGTCGTCGACCACGTCACTTGTCCGGGCATCCGCCAGATTCGTGACATATGTTTCAGTCCGCGTGGGCGACGCGGCGCCGGCGGCGGCGATGAGGGTGTCTGCAGCGCTCTGAGTCAGGCCGGTGCCTGGCTCGGCCAGCGCGAGTTCATGGCCAACCGAAGCGAGGCGATCCAGTGAGTCATACGAGATTCGATCCGCGCTCAGCGGAGATGGATTTGCCCAGATAACGCGTCGTCGATCCGCTGCATCGTAGACGTATCTCAACGCGAGCAGGCGGCTCGCCGTGCTGTCGAGGTGCTCAATTCCGGTGAGGCGAGCCGCACCGTCATAATCGAGCCGGGTCACGCCCCCGTTCCATAGGTCACGCCCGGAGACCCGGGACGGTCCCCGGTACGTGTAAGAGGCCAGCTGATCCCCGCTCGCCAGCCCACCCGTTAGCGTCCCTGTCCCGACAGTCTGGAGCTCAAGCTCGTTGATCCGGCTGAGAAGATCGGTCTTGATCTGGTCAACCCGGTGGTCAGGATAGGTGAGTGTCGCCACACCGGTTAGGTCGTTGTAATCGATCAAGATCGTCCCTGCCGACGTGGATTCCGAGATCATGCGCAAAGCGTCATACACACGATCAACCACCTCAGCGCCCTGCTCGAGATGAACAGGACGACGAAGCCCATCGGCAAATATCTCCAGTGGCGAGGTTGCGGCAACCCCCGGCGCGACAGTGAAGTCAATTCGGGACAAAGCTCCATCGGCCCGGTAGGTGTAATTGCGGCGTGTTCCTCCCGGACTTATCTCGGATTCCGGTTGAATCCTCGATCCGTAGGTGAAGTGGTGCGCCTGAAGGTTCGGATAGACGATTGCTATTCGCCGATCTCGTGCGTCAAACGCATACGTCGTGACGTGTCCTTCGGGATCCCGGTATTCCACAAGCCGTCCTCCGGGGTCGTACATCATGGAGTGAGCCGCCATGACCGTCGGTGACAGATTGCGGCGTACGGCGGTGAGTTCTCCCCGGATTCCATAACTTCTGATGGTTTCGCGCCCGATGGGATCGGTTTCGGCGACGCGAAGGTCACGCGCGTCGAACTCCACGGACGTCGCGCGACCAAGTGGATCGGTCACGCCGACTGGTCTGTTGCGGGCATCGTAGCTGATGGTTGTCGTGAAGATCTCGGGCGGCCCCGCCGGCGTTTGCTCCCGGCGCTCAACTGAGACGATGTTCCCGGAGGCGTCGAACGCGAAATGTTCCTCGTTCCCGAGCGCATCGGCAGCCATGGTGACGCGATCGATGCCGTTGTATTGGAAGGACGTCACAGCGCCGCGCTGATCGGTTTGTTGCACCACGCGCTCGTCTGCATCGTAGAGATAGGTGGTCGAGCGCTGACCGAGCTGCCGTGTGACTGGACGTGCCCGTTCATCGTAACTCGTGGACGCGTCGAAGAGGGTGTCGACTACTCCTGGCGACCGAAGCCCGTCGATCTTGATCCGCTCCACTTTGTCGAATCCGTTCACTGTGAACGAGATCCGGGTCCGTTCCGCGTCTGGGCTGCCATGCAGTGTCATTAGACTCAGTCGATCCCACGCGTCGTAGTCGTAATCGATACGATGGCCAGCCGGATCGACAACCGCACGCTGATTTCCGTTGGCATCGTAGCGGTAACGCCACGTCGCTTGTTCGGTCAGCCCGTAAGCCACTGTTTGTGCGATTGCCTTGGCACGCTCGTCATAGGAGATTACGGTCTGCCGCCCGAGGGGATCGCGAATGGAACGGACGTTGCCGTGGCTGTCTCGCTCATACCGGTACTCGATGGGCTGTGCGGAGTTAACGGCGTACCGAGCGCGGCAAAGCGTGCCGAACGCGTCGTAATCATACTCGTGGGCAATATACGCGTCGGAGATGACCGCGTCGGAGTACGTGCCGCGGGGCCGTTCTTCCCGTTTGACGCGCCCGCTGGGAAAGTAGAAATAGCGGGTCTCCGCCGCATCGCCGCCGATCACAGGCTTTCGCACGGCAGTCAGGTAGTCCAGGTTATCGATGTCGTTTTCAATGCGGTTTCCGCGACCATCCACAAACGCAATCTGCCGGCCCCAACCGTTGTATTCGAACTGTTGGGTGACCGCAGCGCCGCCAACGTCGCGCGTAATTGAGCGGATATAGCCTTCGTCCATCCCACCAGTTCCGATGTATTCGAAGCGATGGAGGTGTCCCGCGCCGGTGCGATGTTCGGTCATTTGGCCAAACGCGTTGTACGCGAAATGCTCATGACGCGGCTGGATCGTCCCATCGGCCAGCGTCGCATTCGGATACTCGATGCGAATCACATCACCGGAGTTGCCAACGGCTTCTTCATAGTCATAGATCCAGGTCGTTTGGTGCCCAAACTCGTCACGGCTGGTTTTCACGCGGTGGAACTGCGGTTCGTAGGTGAAGCGCTGCACGATCCGCGAAGGAGCGGGAGCTGTGGGCGGAGCCACGAGTTCCAGACGCAGCAGGTTGCTGCGAGCGCGGGGGTCGTCGGCCGCGGAATCGTACTGCATGAGCGCGCCGAACCCGTTCGGCTCGTAGCGTTCGGTCATATTTCCGGCTTCGTCATAGCGGTAGGTGTGCGCCAACAGGCGGTAACTGCCGTCAGACGCCAGGCGAACCCGTTCGTCGAGCAAGTCACCGCGATAGTTGAAGGTGTAAACATACAGGGTTCCAGGATCATCGACTTCGACTCGTAGTGCCGGAACATTGATCGCGTCTGGTGTGCGTGGCACAAACTGAAGCCGGGTAGCGGTGAAGAGTGTTGTATAGCCGCCAATTTCCTGACGGACGACACGGGCGAAGTCATCGGACGTGGGATCGTCGCCATAGACGTTCTCGACGATCTCGCGGTCGTCAGGATCGATGACGCGCGTGAGATTGTGGCGAAGCGCCGGGTGTTCCCTGAAACGATCGCCGTATTCGTACGTCGTCACGACCCCGTCTGGAAATTGGTCTGTCGCCGGGCTGATCACCGCGATGAGATGCTCGATATCCTGATCGTGATAGTACTGCCAGACACGGCCGTTGTGGTCACGAACGCGTTCCAGCAGCCCGCAGTCACCATACTCCAGAACGATTTCTCGGCCGACCGAATCTTGCACGGTAGCCGGCCGCCCCTCTGGATCGTATGTCAGTTCGTGCGCGTTTCCATGTGGATCTTCAACCCGCACGAGCGGGATTCGGTCCGGAAACGGATACCCGTCCGGACGAGAAAACACCCGACGCAAACCGGCGGGGTTCGTCAGCACATAGCGGTCGGGCTGGAGACCCGTGGCGGCCTGAAACTCGAGCATTTCTCGCCCGCCAGACGGCGCGTCGAAGCCCCCGGCGGGACGGGGAGTGTAGACATCTTCCCGAAGCTCTCCAGTCCACACCGCGGCTCTTCCGCCGGTGAGCTCGCGCAGATAGACGTTGTAGTTGTGATCCCAGTTGTAGCCCCAGGGGCCGAAATAGACCGGCCCGCTCCGATAACGGCGGATGAAGCGCAAGTTGAAACCGCGCGATACGATGTCCACGTCCGTTACCGTTATGGTGAACTCACCCGAGAAGATCTCGACTGGATCCGAAACCGTATCCGCGTCGGGTTTGTTGCCCGTTCCGAAATCCGGATGAGGGTTGCCGTCGGGTGGGTCGTTGTGGATCACCTGCTGCATCGCGTCGCCGAGATTGTCCGGGGGTGTGCCGGAGGCGAGCAACTGTGATGCGACGTCATAGTCGCTCATGGGATCCTGCGCGTCGTAGTACTGCTGGGCGAGCGGCCGACCGTCCGAGGTGCCCGGATCACGTTGCGATCCCGTGGTAACGCCCTGGGGCGCCGGGTCTGGTGCTCCAAGTGTCTGGGAGGTCTCGGGTTGTCCGTCTGCCGGCGGCCCACCGTCAGTCGCGGACGGATCGGTCGTGGCTGGCGGCGTGTCTGGTGGAGAGAGCGGGCCGGGTGCACCGCCCGGCCCACCGCCTGAGGCGGTGCACTGCTCCTGCAGTGCCTCCAGGCCCTCTGGCGTCCGATCGTTCACGCCCTGGCCGGCGTCGTGAACCGCATTGACGAATCGCACCGCGGTACACGCGTCAGGAAGCTCCGTCTCATCACCCGGGTTCAAGACAATGTGCCGACCTTCAAACGTCATGTCGAGGGTGCCATTCGTTTGTGTGTAAACGTATGGTCCAGCCATCTCGAGTTCCTGACCGAAAGTCACCTAAGACCGCGCACGCCCTGAACCGGGGTGCTTCTCTAGCGAGGGGTTGTGTCGTTGTTCGGGTTTGCCGCTCGTGCCGCGACAATGAGGACCACTTCGGCCCCCGGAGTCACCGCCGTACCTGCCACTGGCGTCATCTGGAGCACTTCGCCCTCGTTTCGGCCGCTGCCAGCATGACGAATGACCGTCGGTTGCCGCGTGAGACCAGCGGCCGACAGTGCCTGCCGCGCGTCCTGGAGCGATTGCCCCACAACTTGCGGAAGCGTCACTGATTGGCCGGATGCCACTACCAGGTCAAGGGCTGGCCGGGCTCCCGACACCAGTCCTGGGCGTGGATACTGGCCGATAACGGAATCGCGTCGGAGTTCGCTATCGACCACTTCGACGTTGGCGACGTTGAATCCCGCTCGTTGCAGCAGCCGGCGCGCATCGTCAATTTGTTGACCAGTGACGTCCGGTACGGCCAGGGCGGGTTGGTAACGCTGGCCTTGTTCCGGCTCGGGACCCTCGATTCCTACTGCCGCTCTGCGCAGGGTGACGACTTCCTCGTCGCTCAACCCGAAGCGGTCGGCAAGCTCGGGGATCGGCGTGGTGAGGAGGCGGCCGCGTGACACCGTCGGACTCACCGAGACCACCTTCTTTCGGATGTCATCCGGGACATGGGCGAGGTCACCGACCGTCAGATTGTCCGGGTGATCGGGGTTTCGTACGAGCTGTCCAAGCACCGAGCCCACCACCTGACTTTCGGCAAAGCTCACCACGCCAGACGGGTACCGATCGGCGTCGTTGAGGCTCTGTCGGAGCTCGTGCGCAATGGTGTTTCTCATCTGGTTTGCGTCCTTCACCGGGATAACCGCCTCGCGTCCGATGGTGGTTCTCACACCTTGAGCGCCAAGCACTTTTTCCCACAGCACCCAGTCCCCAGGTCTGATGAGGCCGGCGTCGCAGCAGCAGACCCCTCGTCCCGTGATGAACAGACGCTGGGTATACCCCGCCACGGTCGGCTCCTTCTTGCGGATATACACCGTGACGACCATATCCAGCACGCCGTTATGTGAGACGTTCGATTCCGGCCAGGTACGGTCTTCAAACCAGGCGCTCACCTTGCCGTACGCGGTGACGTGGTCGCGAGACACACTCGTAACCGTCGCGGCCTCAATTCGATCGCCGCTGGTCGATTCGATCTTGTAGCCACCATCGCGGTCGATATCGACCTCCCAACCGTCGGGAGGCGTATAGATCTCGGAGTTCTCGGCGTACGTTGTGTTCGAGTCGTCACCGAAGCTGCCGCTGGTGTCCTCCGCGTGCTTCTCGACATGCAGGGTCAATACGGCGCTACTGGTGTCATACGTGAATTTCGGCACGCTGGCGATATGAGCGGTCTCGAGCCAAGCTTCAACGCATGGTTCGTCAGTATCGTGTGGTCGCATGACGACGAGGAAGAACTCCTGGATTCCTTCGAGTAGCCGAGGGCCGTTGACAAAGGTCAGGTCGGACTGAACGATGTGCGGACGCGGGACCAGAAAGAAAACGGCCCGGTTCGTGCCGACGTGATAGCTGTCGAGTTGGTGGTACATCTGCGTGAGCTGCGTGGTATGAGAGAAGGTTTCCCTCATCTCCCGGGCTTGATCCGAGGTTCGGATGTTCGTGTATTCAGTCTGATTGACGTCTTTGGTCCCCCACTGTCCTGTGATACTGGCGCCGCCTCCGGTGCCGGCGTACGAACCCTGCATACTGGCACCGCCGAAAATATCGAGGACCTCGTGGGAGTCGGTGGTGGTGGCGCCTTTTCGAACGTTGACGTCCTCGAGAGAGCGGGACATCATCTCGCCAGTTTCGGAAACCAGTTCGTAGAGCTCGCGTTTCTTTGGCTCGAAGTCGGCAAAATACGGCGACGAAGCGATGTCGAACCTGCCGTGGCCGACCGCTCCGCTCGGTGCGATCGCAACCTGAACGATGGCGCCGTAGCATCCATAGTATTTGTTGACGACGTCCGTGTAATTGTCGATGACAATCGGATCGCTCCAGGACGAATGGACCTTCCGATTCTTGATTCCGACTTCTTCTGGGTCCGGCTGATACCCTGTGACCGTGCAAACAACCTTGAGGTACGAGACGGTCATCCCTTCGTAGGTCTGAGTGTCTTCCGGCGGCTCATAGGAAAACACCGCCAACGACGATCGCCAGCGAAACGGGAACTTCCGATCGCACACCTGGGTGTCGATCATGTCTTCGCTAACGCACTGACGTTTCCACGGTATGTCAACGGGCAGCTGCAACGCCGTGATTGCCATGGGAACACCTTCCTTCAGCTTGCGTCGAAACGCTGGTGTGGTTGGCCGGACGGCGAATATCTGGATGTGTTGGACTGTGGCCACATCGTATGGATATCGCATGATCATGTACATAGCCCGGCGTAAAACAGAATTAGGAATTCCGGGCTATGTACGTACTCATGGGTCACGATGGCGGGCCTTTGCAGGCTATCAGGAGAGCGATGCGTTGCCGCTTCTGCGGCGTAATGCGTGGCTAGTCGCGGGACAGACTTCACTCGAGGCAGCGGCGCAGAGAGCGCTCCACGCGCGGCGACGCTCGCCTTGAATCAGGTGCTCGTGTCCACTGCATTTGCTGGCGACTCGTCTTGCTCGTGTTTCGTCAAAGCATCTACTCGGAAGATCCTTGACCGGCCCCCCAGATCGAGAAATCGGCTTTGATTCCGGGACGCACCCGGCTCACGTTATCGACGAACGTACAGGCTTTGAAGGATCGGCCATGGACCAGCGTGTCGGCCAGGAAAGCCATGCTCCAGCGCTCGTTGGTTCGAGTGGCCGGAGCGGGCGTCACCTGTAGCAGGCTAACCCGTTTGTTGCGGCGTTTGGTCCGGAGCATCAGCCCTTCGTCCCAATACAGCCGGTAGACGCGCTTGTGGTTGACAGGCCAGCCCTCTCGTCCACCCGATCAAGAGACACGGTCCGATTACCTGCAGTTTCATGGCAAACGAATTGATGGCGAAATCGACGCCGAGTGGAATCACCACGAGGATCCACCAGGATCTGAGTGCGGGCCTCGGAGATGTGACGTTAGCGTCCTCTGGCTCGGCGTCGAGTCAGTCTTCGCGCACGGACCCCTGCTTCGTAATCGCTGAGCACCCGCTCAGCGCCGAACAGCGTTCTCTTATTCGGTTCGCGCCCTAACCCGCGTTCATCGCAGTTGCTTCAGTGGCCGTCATCTCGGCAGTCGCGGGTGAGGTCGTCATTTGCCACAGTCCCACACAGGTTCCGATCAGCCAGATGAAAACGACAGCTCCACCGACACCAGCGGCGATCTCGAACGCCGACGACAGCACGATGAACGTCGCGAGCACGGAGGCGATGCCGCCGACGATCCCGATCCAGCCCAGGACCTGCCACCATCTCCTGTTCGCCTGGAGCATTGTGATACTCGACGCCAGCAGGCCAATGCCAACCGTGAAGTTGCTCATGCTGGACATAGCGTTACCTGCCGCTGAGAACACGGGTGCTATAGAAGTCAAGCGTGCCTGCACGGCCGCATCGCTTGTCCCAGACCACGTCGGAACGACGTAGCTCGCGAGCGCGGCATCGAGGCTTACGGCAATCGCCAGCAGGACCGCGGTGCCGGCGAACGCTACTTCCGCGACCCTCATCAGGTCCGAATTCCAGCGACGGAGCCCTTCATGAATGCCAATGGCGAAGGGCACCAGCAGCAGGGCCGTGAGCCCCTCCATCCAGACGACGAACACCATCAGATCTTTGTGCGGAGCGACATCGTTGAGGAATTGGGTCGCCGTCGCTTCGTCCGTAATCTCAGAAACGCTGGACATCGTGGTGTACCCAATCACGACCGCAGCCAGACCGGCGGCAAACAGGATCGCCGCTATTGCGCCAACCCTGACGATGCTCGTACGCGGCGTCTGCATCGAACCGGAAAGAGTTGCCATGGTGTTCTCCAATCCTACTCATGAAGTGGATGTTCGTCTCCCGAGAGCCAATGACTGTTGACGCTTCGTCGCGACGTTGGTGCTGGGTACAAGCGGCGCTGGACACGCGAACGGCGTAGCGGAGACGCGTAACCGCATCTCCGCTCGTCAACACGATCGTCACGGAATCCAGGGAGTGAAGTTCACCGGCCCAACCACGCTCGCGCAATCCGGTGATGCCGGCCCCGCTGGGCAGCCCCAGTGGTTCAAGGTGGCGTCGAGCGTGTCGGTGCCCAGGTTTTGCACGCCGATCGTGGTTCCACCGAGCCAGTTGCCGTTGACGTGGATACTCGCGACGGAAACGTTTGCCCCGACCCATACACCGATCTCTTCATTCTCGATCCGGTTGCCGGAGGCGACGGTACCGGTGATGGGCGCGGCGCCCTCGTCGCCGTTTGCGAAGATCTCGATGCCGATCAGGCTTGGTACGAGACCAATGTCCTCGTCTCCGCCCCAGCCATTTCCGCTCAGTCGATTATTCAGGAAACGGTTGCCGTTGACGTTTTGATCGGGTGTATGGCTATGCACGGTGATGCCCGGCATGCCGTTGTCATTGACGTCGTTCGCGATCACCGTGTTGTTGTAGTTCGCAGTTCCCGGTGTCGCGGCGAAGACGCCGATCCCCGCGCCGCCATTTCCATTTGAAATGTTCTTGATGATGAGATTGTCGTGGATGCCGTTGCCCGGGAGTAGCCCAACGCCAGTGAAGAGTGATTCCAGGGTGGTTCCATAGCCGGGGTGTGAAGCCAGGGTAATGCCGCATTCTTCACGGTTGTTTATCACCTGATTGTGGCTTAGAACATTGTGGTGAGTCGGTCCGAGTTCGTCGCTGAGGAGGACGCCCCCGAAGTTGCCCTGAACGACGTTGTGGAACAGCATCGTATACGAGGCTCCATTGAGGTTCACACCCTCGCCACAGTCGAAGGACAGGAGCGGAAAGTCTTCCAGCCCCGGACAACTCGGTGGCACCGTTTCATCGGTTGGAAGCACGAGCGCCTGATCGTTGTTCTGGATCGTGTTGTTGGATAGCAACACGTATGCGGAGTTATAGATCACCACACCAGAGAACTTTGCGTTCTCGACCGTGAAACCCTTCAGCAGTACTCGTGAGTTCGATCCGTCAACGTCAGCGATCTTGACGCCGTTGGCTTGATCGGTTGCGTCGATCGTCACCTGGCCGGCCGCCAGGAGTTGCAGCGGCTTGGAGACGGTAACCATTTCGGCATACGTCCCTGAGTGGACGATGATCTTGGCGCCGTCCGGCGCACCGTCAATCGCTGACTGGATCGACTGCCCCGCGTGGACGTGGATGACCGGTCCTGCCGCCGATGCCGGCATGACCATGACAAACAGCAGGCTACTCAGAAGCACAACCGGTAGAACAAGTCGCGCGAGTCGCTGTATCTTATTGCTCATTGGCCTATGTCCCTCCCTCTTATGATCCGCGGATGTGAAACGACCTCTATGGCTGCCATGACTGGGCACGGGCTCACCTCCGAACTACTCGCGAACGGTCCTGATTCACTTCTCAGGTTAGGGAGGGGGACTTAGCGGTCTCTTAGTCGCAGTTCTTAGCAATCATCAGAATCCTCGATGCGCACATCGAGCGATCCAACGCGTGTCGTGATCTCTCGACGCGCTCAGCGACTGTTGAGGTGCTCGTGATGTGAACGTTAGACCGCGGGCGATTGTGGAAACTCGGCAGACGAGATCGAGGCGTACAGATGCATGGAGGGATCGCTCGGCTCGATACCGAGTTCAGACCTGAGGGAGTCTTTCAGCACGTGGAACTGTCGGAGTGCCTCGCGACGCTGTCCCAACCGGTGATACAGGGACATCAGTCGACGGTGGGCGTGCTCGACGAGGGGATCGATCTCCACCGCGCGATGAAGTAGTTCGACGGCTTCCGCCAGACTTCCGGCCGATTCATGTTGAACAGCGCGTTCGCACAGCACCCGAACGGCGATCTCATCAAGCCGTCGTCGAGGGCCGATCGCCCAGTCCTCGTAGCGGTCCTGAGGCAACAGTGAACCGGTAAAGGCCCGGATCGCGGAATCGTAGTCAGCCGGATTCTTCGATGTCATCGCGCGTGCCGCGGACTGCTCGAAGCTGTCCACGTCGATCCAGAGGCCACCCGGAGGAGCCAGCGACAGGATCTGCTGCTTCAAACGAAGTACCTGGGCAGTATCGACGTCTGGCAGCAACGACGTGAGATTGCGGCGCGCGACGTGGAGTGCCTGATGGAAATTATTGACGGCAGAATCGAGTGGCAGATCCGGCCAGAGGAATTCAATCAGTTGATCTCGGTGCATCTGGTGCTCCGGCGTGAGCGACAGGATCTTGATTAGGCTGCCCGCTTTGCGTAGTCTCCAGTCTTCGTTGGTGATCGAGCGATCGGCGACTGCCAGTTCGAACGTGTCGAGTAGCAAAATCCGCAGCTCCGTGTCTGGATGCGAGGAGCCGGACCGAATAACCTCCGTCGCAACATCGATGGCGCTGTCGAGCGTCATCTGCCGGCCACGAGTCGACGCATTCACATACGCACGCTCGCCCAGTTTTCCCCGAGCGAGCTCAAGTGCTCGGTCTCCTTCACGCCGTTCCGCGGGATCGAGCAATCTGGTGAAATACTCGTGCGAGGCGTACGCCGCCGAGATCAGCTTGACGGCAGTCGCGTCCGCTCCGTAACTCGTGGCGTAGAGAGCGGCGTCATAGAGCCAGACGGGCAACCGCCAGCGATCGTTGATGGATCGCAAGAGATCGAGGCTCTCGAGCATGAGCCGTTCGGACAATTGGCGATCTCCGCGAATACGCGCCAGGCTGGCAAGGTAGAGCACCGGTCGCGAGAGTCCCCGTTTGTCTCCGATCTCGCTGAAGATTGACCGGCTCTCGTGCCAGAGATCCTCGGCGAGGTCCAGATCCCCTTCGGACTTGGCCGTGTTTCCGAGGTTCGCGAGCGCCCAGCCTGCTCCACGGCGAAAGCCGAGTTCGCGAAAGATGTTGAGGCTTTCCTGCTGGTGTTGCCGTGCTCGGCCATACTCGCCCTGAATGCGGAATATATCGCCAAGATCGAGGAGCGTCCGTGCCACGCTGAGGACATCGTCGGTCCGCCGGAAGAGTTGCAGTGATTGCTCGAGCAGCCCGCGAGCGCAGTCGAGATCCCCTTCGAAGGAGGCCAATGCGCCGAGCATCCCTTGCGTGCGAGCCATTCCGGAGATGTCCTCGAGCGCGGTGAACGCCTCGAGGGCCTGCGCCAGAAATGGCCGGGCGCAGGCGGAATCACCCTGGCGGGTGGCGAGGTAGCCAGCGGCGAACAATGCTTTCGCGCTCGCGCACGTGTCGCTCGCTGCCTTCTTCAGTAAACCGGAGAGCCACTGGCGTCCTTCGAACAAATGTCCTCGAATGTCCCAGAAGAGCCACAATGAGGCGGCCAGCTGCAGGCCCAGTTCGACGGCCTCCTCCTGCCGTTCACACCACTCGAGGGCGGCGCGAAGATTGCCGATCTCCATCTCGAGTTGGTCAAGCCACGCGCCAGATTCGGGCCCGACCAATTCGGCCTCGGCATGTTCGGCAAATCTCAGGAAGTACTCCACGTGCGCTCTACGAAGACGATCGAGTTCGTGAGTTGCATCGAGTTGCTCAACCGCGAACTCGCCCACGACGTCGAGCATGGCAAAGCGCTTCTGGGCTGCCCGACTTTTCTCGATTACGAGATGGTGATCGAGCAGCGTGTTCATCGCGTCGAGGATTGTCGCATCTTCAGGTCCCACGTCACGACAAACCGCTTCGGCCGCTTCGAGCGTCCAGCCGCCCGTGAAGACACCCAGCCGCCGGAGCAATTGTTGCTCCGCTGAATTGAGCAATCCGTAGCTCCAGGCGCCCGTGTTGCGTATCGTCTGCTGCCGTTCCGGCAAGTCACGAGCTCCGGCGACGAGGAGGCCGAGCGGTTGCTCCAGGCGCTCCAGCATAGATTGAGGGGTCAGCATCTTGCTGCGGGCCGCCGCGAGTTCAATGGCAAGCGGCAAGCCGTCCAGCCGAGTACAGATCTGTGCAATTGCTGGGGCGGTTTCCGCCTCGACAGCGAACTCCGGATTGATCGCCCGAGTTCGCTCCACATAGAGCTCAACCGACGGGTAGTCCGTGACCGATTCAGGTGTGCGATCGACATGTCCGTCGGGAACCGGGAGCGGATGGAGAGAATATTGCTGCTCGCCGGTAAGTCGCAGCCGCGTCCTGCTCGTCGCCAAGACCTTTACGCCGGGGCAGTATTCGAGAAGTTTCACGACGGACGGGCCGATGTCGGAGACTTGTTCGACGTTGTCCAGCACGAGCAGCATGCATTTGTCATGCAGGTGCGACGCAAGCATCTCGAACCAGGATCGTTCACGGATCCCGCGAATGCCGAGTACCTGTGCAATGACGGGCAACACCAGACTTGCATGTCGAACCGAGTCCAACGAGACGAAGTAGACCCCGTCGCGGCATCGCGCCCGCATTCGGTGTGCGGCTGCCACCGCGACGCGCGTCTTGCCGACACCGCCCGGGCCTGTGATCGTAAGCAGTGACGTCGTATCACGGCGAAGGAGCGCGACGACGACATCAACGTCGTGCTCGCGTCCAATCAGTCGCGTACGTGGCTGTGGAAGCTGGCCTGGTGACCAGTGTGGCATGGAACTGGACATGTGGCGCGATCAATCCGCTATGGTACTGCTGGTACCATCATGATCGTTCAGTTTGTCGATTCTGTCAACCTATGACAAAACAGGTTGCCGATCTTGTCAAACTGATCGTCACTTTGTTCCAGGGCACACATTGAACTCGTTTCGGAATCACGCGAGCACGAACGTCCGAGTTCGCAACCCACCGGATAGGTCCGGCATGCGTCGACGGGTGCCTGGATGAGTGGGCCGATTAGAGTACTATGCCTGAAACAGGGAACGTCATCACTCGACCGTGTGTAGTGACCGGCGACAGGGGAGGATGAGCAATGTCGACCACAGCCGAGAACAAGGGCTTTCAGCCGATGCTGGAAAAAGATCACCCATACATCTTCATCGATGGCTGCATGCAGGCGTGGCCGGACGCCGACTACGACATTGCGCACCGCCACGGGGTGACGGCCTACGCCACCACTGCCTGGATGCCGCACGCCTCGCTGGACTCCGCGCTCGAGGAGGCGATGTTCTGGCATCTGATCGTGCGCAGGCACCCAAATTTGCTCCTGGCCCGCACTGCCACCGACATCCGGCGCGCCAAGCGCGAGGGGAAATCCGCCATCATCATGGCCGCCCAGGACGGCGACTTCATCGACGGCAAACTGCACCGCATCGAAGCCTTTTATCTTCTCGGCTTGCGTATGATGCTGCCCGCCTACAACGCATCGAACCGCATCTGCGGCGGTGCGCTCGATAACGATGACGGCGGTCTCACCCGTTTCGGTGAGCTGGTGGTTCGCGAGGCCAACCGGGTGGGCCTGCTGCTCGACTGCACCCATGTCGGCAAACATTCGACCCTCGACATTATCCAGCGAAGCGGCCAGCCGGTCGTCTTCAGTCACTCCAATCCGAATGGCGTGGTGCCGAACCCGCGCAACATCGACGACGATCAGATCAAAGCGTGTGTCGCCAAGGGCGGCGTGATCGGCCTGGCGCCGTGGGGCCCGCTGGTGATGAAGCCGGGTCAGAACGCCCAGCCGAGCATCGATGACTTCATCGACCACATCGACTACGTCGTGCAGATGACCGGTTCGGCCGATCATATTGGCATCGGCACCGACATGAGTCTCGGCACCTATCCGCTACACGAATCCGACCCCTGGGGCGATCCGGCCTATCCCAATGTGAGCGAGGAGTACGGCAGACATGTCACGGCGGACGTTCGCTCGCCGCGTCGCGCGCTGACCGACTTTCACCAGTACCCGCAGGTGGTCAACCTGATCGACCGGCTGCTGGCGCGTGGCTACAGTGATGAAGATGTCAGCAAGATCCTGGGTGAGAATTTCCTGCGCGTTTTCGAGCAAGTCTGGAAGTAGCGGCGATGGCAGATAATCCGGGTGCCTGGATCCGCATGATCCCGAAGAACGACGCCGAAGGGGAACTGGCGGAGCTCTACGAGCAGGAGATGGACCGGAGGCACGGAGTCGTCGACAACATCATGAAGATCCACAGCCTGCATCCGGCGACCCTGCGCGACCACGCCGCCATGTACCACACGCTGATGCATGAGCCGGGTGGGTTGAGCCGGCCAGAGCGGGAGATGATCGGCGTCGTCGTCTCGACGATCAACCGCTGTGCGTACTGAATACGGCACCACTCGCTCGGTCTGGAGCGACTGACGCGGCGCTCACATGGGACTGGATTCGTCGAGCAGCTACGGCGCGACTATCGGATGGCGCCGCTCAACGCGCGCGAGCGTGCCATCCTCGACTATGCCGCCAAGCTGACCGGGACTCCCTGGTCCATGAGCGAGGATGATCTGACGCCGATGCGCTTGGCCGGGCTGAGTGATGCGGACATCCTGGATGTCAATCTGGTGACCGCCTACTTCGCCTATGTCAACCGGGTGGCTGACGGGCTGGGCGTGTCGGTGGATGGCTATGTGGATGAAGAGGAGCAGAAGGCGAGCGGCAGCATCTAAACCGATGCGGGTTTTCGGGCATGCCGGATATAGACATCGGCGCCCGCCCGCACGGCATTAAGGGCCAGTTCGAGATTGCGTTCGGCCAGTTGAGGATCATCGTCCGGAATGATCACAACCATGGCCCCATCTGGAATGTCTTCCAGCAGAGATTGCTTCTCAAGGATATCCCGTGCAAAGTCGAAGCCCAGATCGATATTTTTTGAAATGAATTGGTCATCGTGAGTGCTCATAAGTGGTTTCCTAATAATCGACGTTTGTATTCTTTCCAGTTGGCGCGCAGGTCCTGATGACCACGATCCAAACAATCTCCCGGTGTCAGTTGAGACGAGAACCATTGTTTGATTTGGGTTCCGTCTTTCATTACGAGGTCGAGATGGCAGCGTCCGTGGGCGAAATCATACCGAGCAACCGACCGAAACTCTCCGTCAACAACCGATTCGTATTGAATCGTGAAATCGGTGACCAAACCTTGATCGATCACGATCCGGTATCGAAGCTGGTCATTCGTACCTAAGAGTACCTGAAATTCTTTTGTTCTCACCATTCTGCAGACACTCTAACAGAAAATGCGTTCCCTCATGAGCAGTTTTGGATAGCAGATCCGTATTGTTTTTGTTTGCCAACATGGACGGATGCGTGGAGCTTGGCCCATTGATTGTATTCGTAGGCCGGCGTTGGGCGTCGTGTTTCATTCGATCCTTGTGGGTGGAATGAGGGCAATTGGGACTCGAATGCCACCAAAGCGCGGCGATGATCCGCCGCGCTCTGTCGACACGCAATTGACGTGAACGTCGATCTACGGTTCCGTGCCTTTGGGCCATTCTTCGTCGCCTGTTCGCGGAAAGCCGCGCTCGTCCGGGATCTCCGGCTCCGGACCGGTGCCGGTCTGCGTTGGTTCCATGCCCTGCCCTGAGCCAAAACCCTCGACGCTCACGGTATCGGTCGAATCGGGCAGATCCTTCGGGTCGCGTGAGGCTGACCGCCGACGCATCTGCTCCTGAAATTCCCCGTCGCTCAATTCGCCGTTGGCCAGCTTGCGTCGCAGGTCCTCCTCAGACATCTGTTCGTGGCGCCGTCTGTCCGTCATCGTTGTCTCCTTTTCAATCCGGTTATCTACCGGTCTTGATGCAAGAATCGTTCCGGTTCGGCACGCTCGCTCACCTATTGGGCGCGAATGAGATTCCCATCAGGGTCGAGTTCGACGAAGTGATGTGTCTTCCCCTGGCGGTAGGCCTGACACTGATTGGCGGGCTGATTGTCGACCGGTGCGCGCGGGTCATGCGCCACATCAACCGACCAGTCCGGCAGATCCGGTAACTGCTCGGCAATGCACGGGCCACTGCTGAAGTCGGTACCGTTCTGATTGGCTTGCTGATAGACCTGCTTGGCCGCGGCGATTGCCTGGTCATGGTCGTTCGAGGATGTCGATGGTCCTCCGCAGGCGGCGAGGAGGACGACGACACCGGCGACGGCGAGGGTCGACCGTTTCAGACGTTTGGTCGGCGTCAGATCCATCACTTCTGGTCCTCTCAACTCGCCTGTTCCCGATTGTTGACGGTCGTTCCCTGCCCGAGCTTGCCCGATTTCGCATACTTGAGAGTGAAACCGTCCCACGTTTTGGTGGCGAGAGTTGCACCGTGGGCGCACAACACTCAATTCAGACGCCGGATTGCGCGTCTTGCGAACGCATATTAAGGTTGAAACATGTACTGGAATCGAAAACACGTCATGGTCTGTACGGCCAATCATTGTATGCAGAAGGGCGCCCAGCGGGTCGCGGGCGTGCTGCGCATCCAGCTCAAGCGCGAGGGTCTTGATACCGATGTCCTGGTGAACACCTGCGACTCGATCGACCTGTGCGACATCGGCCCGAACATCGTCGTCTATCCCGACGGCATCATCTACTCGGGCGTCACGGTCAAGGATATCCCCGAGATCATCGACTCCCTTCGACAGGGCGGTCAGCCGGTCGAACGGCTGGTGCTGACGCCCGGCACCGGCGATGAAGAGCAGCGGCGGAAACTCTACGCTGAGGCCGTAACGGGTGAGACGATCTCGCCGGAGTACTTTGCCGAACTGGCCGAGCGGTACGGCTTCGACGAGGCCTGGGTGAATGAGCAGGCGCGACGTGGTTTCATCGCGCGCAAGCCGGTCGACGGCGTTCCGATGATTACGGTAACGACCAAGGCGCGCAATCGCTATGGCCTGCCACTGGTGGCGGAATAGCGTTTGTCCGGGCTCAGGCTGAGGGGGCTGAATGGCTGAACGGCGCGACGAGCATGAGGTCGACGATCAGGCTGACGTCGACTCGGCGGCGTTCCGGCCGATTTCGAACGATCCACACCCTTTCGCCCACCCCGCCGAGCAGGAGTTCGCCACCTTTCTGGACTTCTACCGCATTCGCTGGCAATACGAGCCGACCTCCTTCCCACTCCGCTGGAAGGACGGCCGGATCGTCGAGATGTTCTCCCCCGATTTCTACCTGCCGGAGCAGGATCTTTATGTCGAATTGACCACGATGAAGCAGAGCCTGGTGACGCGCAAGAATCGCAAGATGCGCGAACTGCAGGCGCTCTATCCCGACGTCAATGTCGTACTGATCTATCGCAAGAACTATCACGAACTTCTCTCCCGTTTCGGCTACGGTGCTGTCGACATCACCTCGCTCAAGCCGGAGCAGATCGAGCGCGTTCTGCTTAGTTCGAACGAGATCCAACAGCGCGTGTCCGAGTTGGGCCGCGAGATCTCACGCGACTATGCCGGGCAGTCGATTGTGCTCGTGGGCGTCCTCAAGGGCATCACCTTCTTCCTGGCCGACCTGGCGCGGGCAATCACCCGTCCGTTGGTGATCGACTACCTCCAGCTCTCGCACGACGTCGAGCAAGGGGGCGTGCGGATCAGCAAGGATGTCGACCTGGACGTTCGCGACCAGCACGTGCTGCTGGTGGAGGATATCGTGAATACCGGCGTGTCCATGAACGTCGTCCTCGGAAGCCTGCGCGAGCGCCATCCGGCCAGCCTGCGGGTCTGTGCTCTGCTCGACAAGGAAGAGCGGCGCCTGGTGCCGCTGGATGTCGGCTACGTTGGCTTCACCATCCCGAACGAGTTCGTCGTCGGCTACGGACTTGACTATCGCGAGCTCTACCGCAACCTGCCCTTCATCTGCGTCCTCAAGAAGGATGTCTACGAGTCCGACGCGCCGCTTCAGCATATTCCCGAGGACATTCTGGCGTCTCAAGAACAGTGACAAGCTGACTCGCCGTCGCTTGCGGAGGGACAGGGTGATGAATCTCGATGAGGTCCTTGGCGAACTGCACGCGCGAACCAATGCCGATAACGTGGCGGGAATGGCGCGCTACGGTATCAACCCGAACGGCACGCTGGGTATCACGATTCCACAACTCCGCGAAATCGCGAAGCAGATTGGCACCGACCACGCGCTGGCGCTCGAGCTCTGGAGGTCCGGCATTCATGACGCGCGCACACTCGCGAGCATGATCGATGATCCCGCACTGGTGACGCCGGAGCAGATGGACGACTGGGTGAAGGATTTCGATAGCTGGGACGTCTGCGATCAGGTCTGCGGCAACCTGTTCGATCAGACGCCGCACGCCTTCACCAAGGTGGCCGAGTGGAGCGATCGCGAGGAGGAATTTGTCCGCCGAGCGGCCTTTGCCCTGCTGGCGGGTCTCTCGGTGCACGATAAGGGTGCTTCCGACAGTGCCTTTGTCGCCTGTTTTCCGCTGATCGTGGGGGCGTCGACCGACGAGCGCAACTTCGTCAAGAAGGCGGTCAACTGGGCATTGCGGAATATCGGCAAGCGCAACACGGCATTGAACGCGCTGGCGATCGATCTCGCTCGTGAGATTCAGGGGATCGATTCAAAGGCGGCGCGCTGGATCGCGTCGGACGCGTTGCGGGAATTGATCAGCGAGAAGGTGCAGGCGCGGCTGGCGAAGAAGGAGCGCGCGCAGACGGCGTGACTCTTCGAGACAATTTGGGTGTGGTGATAGACGGCGGGCGCAGGTCCCGCGCTCCGGAGGGCGAAGTCTGCTGATGGTGTTTGACGATGAACTTCGGTAATCGGCCACGCTCGCCCGGGAATAATGGGCCGTGACGATGTCGGTCAGTTGTGAGTCACGCTCGCCCGGGAATAAATTCCGGGGCTACCAAGGCGAAGTCCACTCAAGGGACTGAGTTTGGATTGCTCAATCCGTCAAGAACTTGTCCAATCACGACCCCTCCATCACCTGAGGCCCAACCCATTCATGGGTTTCGTCTTTTCAGCCTGGGTTGAAAACCCAGGTGAACGCAGACGCGTTACCGGATTAACTCGCGAACCACGATCAGGCGACGAATCCCAACACACCCCGACGATGGTTTACACAGGAACGTACTGAGAGATCCTGAGCCCGCAGGCGACTGACTTCTTATTTCTTCACCACTCCCGGTGTGAATTCGGTTGTCCGGGTTATTTCTCGATGGTAATGCCGCTCGGCAAACACGGTTCCTTTCCGCCGAACCCTCACCCCACGATCGTCAGCAATTGGCGCATCGAAGTGATCTCGTGGTCGGGCCGCTGGCCCAACTCGTCAATCGGTCGTTTGTGACGGTTGACCCAGCAGACGATGAACCCGAACGCCTTGGCGCCGGCTACGTCGAATCCGTTCGACGAGACAAAAAGGGTCGCGGCCTGGTCGACGTTCAGCCGCTCGCATGCCAGCGCGTAGACCGCCGGATCGGGCTTGAAGCGCCGGACGTCATCGACGCTCATGATCTCGGCGAACATTTCGGTCAGATGACTGTGCTCGAGCGCCAGGTCGAGCATCTCGCGGCTCCCATTCGAGAGGATGGCGAGCCTGAGCCCGGCCCGCTGGAGGGTCGAGAGAACCTGCGGCACGTCGGGGAACGGCCGTGGCCGGAACCAAGAATCGAGCAATCGCTGGCGTGCGTGGTCGTCAATTGAGGCGGAGTGGGCCGCCAATGCATAGGTCAGCGCGTCGCGGCTGATCTGCTCGAAGTCGGCATAGGTCCCCATCATCGTGCGGAGCCACGAGTATTCGAGTTGCTTCGTGCGCCACAGGTCCACCACGTCTCCGGCAGCGGGCCCAATCGTCAGTTTCGCTTCCTCGAGCACGCTCTGGATGTCTAGCAGGGTTCCGTAAGCGTCGAAGACAATCGCGCGTGGCCGGCTCATCATTTCACCTCCCGCTCAGTTCCGTTTCCTAGAGTGTAATGTGTCCACGCGAGTTGTGCGGGTAGGGCGCGGGCCGGTTCTCGGATTGTCTATCCCGTTCCTGCTTCCAGATCGGGCCAGGTGTGCGATAGTCTCTTGGCGCGGCCTCGAATGCGAAGAACGCTCCAGCGGGGATCGCCAGGCATTAAATAGCGGAGGTAACGAGATGAAGATCGTGATTTCAGCCGACATGGAGGGCACGACCGGTGTCGTCGAGTGGATTCACGTTGAACCGCCGGATCATGCCAGTCCGGTTGGATCGAGCGCGGCCGAATATAGCTGGGCGCGGCTGACGATGACGCGCGAGGTCAACGCCGCGATCGAAGGCGCGCTGGCGGCCGGAGCAGACCAGGTGATCGTGAACGAGTCACACGACGGTATGCGGAACCTTCTCCCGGAGGAGCTTCATCGGGACGCGCTCCTGATCAACGGCGCGCACAAGCGGCTGAGCATGGTGCAGGGGGTCGACGAGCCGGACGTGGCTGGCATCATCTACACCGGCTACCACGCCAAAGCGGGAACGCCAAACGGTGTCCTGGCGCACACCTATACCGGCTTCGTGCAGGACGTCCGGTTGAATGGAACCTCGGTCGGTGAATACGGTCTCAACGCCGCGACGGCCGGACACTTCGGCGTGCCGGTCATCATGGTGACGGGGGATGATCACGCGGTTCGACAGACGCAGGAACTCCTGGGCTCTCGCGTCGTCGGTGTAGCGGTTAAGCGTGGCATCGGCACCATGTCGGCGATCCATCTTCAACCCTCCAAGGCGCGCGATCTGATCCGCGTTGCGGCGGAAGAGGCAGTGCGGCGAATCCATGAGTCCCAGCCGTACGACCCGGGATATCCGTGCCGGGTCGAGGTGGATCTCGATCATCAGCAGAAGGCCGACGTCGCCACGCTGATCCCCGGCACCGAACGGATCGGCGAGCGCTCGTTTGTCTACACGGTCGAGAACGGGCTTGACCTCATGCTGATGTGGCGCGCCTGCCTCAACGCGGTGATGTCGCGCTTCCACATTTAGTCGGTCGTATGCGGGCGGAGGGTGGTCTGGTGACCGAACTCGAACTGGTCGTGCATGGACCGGGTGGGGAGCCGGTAGATCTGAGACGAACCTTCCTGTCGCACGGTCTGGCGTCGCTTCCGCCGATGACGGTTGCCGACACCGGTGACTGGTTCGAGGTGACCCTGCGTCTGAAATCGTCGTCGCCGCGCACCGTCAGGATCGAGCCGAATGGGCCGGACTCTGCCCGGGTCATTGTCAGCGGGAATCCGCCGACTGACGAGATCGCGTCCGAAATACGCGACCAGATTCGTCACGTCCTGCGGCTGGAAGAGGATCTCTCCGGCTTCTATCGCCGCGCGACGAAGGACAAGCAACTCTCCTGGGTCGCGACGGGAGCCGGGCGAATGGTCCGTAGCCAGACCGTCTTCGAGGACGTGGTCAAGACCGTTTGCACCACCAACTGCACCTGGAGCGCGACGGAGCGAATGGTTCGTGCCCTGGTGGCGACCCTCGGGGAGCCTGCTGTCGACGTTGACGTCGAAGGATTGGCCGGGAGAGCCTTTCCAACGCCGGAGGCGATGGCCACGGCGAGTCCGGACTTCTACCGTGACGTCGCCCGGGCGGGCTATCGTGGTGACTATCTGCAAAACCTGGCGGCGATGGTCGTCGAGGGAGAAATCGACCTGGAAGGCTTCGGCAGTGTGACGCGTACGGAGATGCCCGACGACGACCTGGCGAAGGCGTTGCTGTCCCTGCCAGGAGTCGGACCCTACGCCACCGCCCACATCATGATGATGTTGGGGCGCTACTCACGGCCGATTCTCGATTCCTGGACGAGGCCGACCTATGCTCGCTTAGTCGGACGGGAGCAGGTTGAGGATGCCGACATCGAGAAGCGCTTCCGGCGCTATCGAGAGTACGCCGGGCTTGCCTTCTGGCTCTTCGTGACACGGGACTGGGTCGACGAAAGTGAAGACAACGCGGTGAACTGAGGTTGCGGCTTCCCATCCGTACCGGCGAAAAGAGTAGCCGGTCACGCCGTCCGTTTCGCTGTCGTCCTGAGGCCTCAGCCGAAGGATCTCTTCGTCGTCTTGTGGTTGGTCGCCCGATAGGAGATTCTTCGCGCGGCGCTCAGAATGACAAACCCGCTGTGGTCGACTGCCCAGGATGACAACCCGAACGGAGTGCCTGACCGATGACATATTCGCGGTGGTCGACTACTCAGGATGACAAAGTCACCGTGGTCCGCTACTCCGGCTGGCACCTGGGGCAGAGATAGGTGCCGCGATTGTTGACCCGGGTCTTGATGATCGTCGTGCCACAGCGTGGGCAGGGCAATCCTTCGCGCCCGTGCACGAACGGAAACTCGCCGACCTCCGGCTGCGCTTTGGTGTTCAGGATCCTGGCGCCACCTACCGGGACCGCGTGCTCCATGGTCGTGACGATACCGTCATGGAGGCGTTTGATTTCGGCCTTGCTCAGCGAGCCGGTCAAGCGTGCTGGGTGGATCTTGGCCTGCCAGAGACTCTCGTCGGCGTAGATGTTGCCGATGCCAGCGACGACCGATTGGTCGAGTAGAGCGGGTTTGATCTTGGTGCCTTTGCGCCGCACTAGCTGCTCGGCGAAGGATTTTCTGGTGAACGCCTCCGAAAGCAAATCGGGGCCCAGCTTCAGCCCCTCCAGATGCTCGGACAGATCCTCGTGCGGCAGCAACCAGACGCGCGCGAAATGGCGGATGTCGGTCAAGAAGAGGTGGGCGTCCCCCTCGAAATCGAGCCGCAGGTGGGTCGACTTGTGGGGCATGGGTGCGTCGTAGGCCGGGACTGGATGTCCGGCGGCAAATCCGGGGATGTCGTCGCCCCGGCCGATCAGTTGTCCGGCTAATTTGAGGTGGACGATCGCGTCCATCCCGTCGAATGCCAGGACCATGTACTTGCCGTGCCGCTCGACACTGGTGAGTGTGGTGTTCTTGAGGTCGTCAAGACTCAGACCACGTTCAGAGACGATGAGCTTCGGTAGCCAAAGCTGATAGCCGGTGATTTTCCGGCCGACCAGTTGTTCGGCGATTCCACGTCGTGCCCCCTCGACTTCGGGTAGCTCTGGCATCGATGTGTTGCCTTTCACCTCGTCACGAACGTCATGACAGACCACGCACGCAGAAATGTCACCGTCAGGCGCGGCTCAATCCTTATGGAGCGGGTGTCGTTCGTCAAGCCGCCATGGGAGGGGAAGCCGCCACGTTTCGTGAGCGCGGCATGGGAGTCTCAATGTGAGCGGTGGATTTGGGAGAGGTTAGCCTCGGGTCGAGTCGTTTTCAACGGTGATCTGCCCCCAGTCGACCGCCCAGTATTTGGGATCGAGCGGGTCGACCTTCTGGCGCGTGTCCATCGCGTTCCAGATGGTCGGGAAGGCGTAAATGTCGACACCATTCACGACGAGATGGCGCGCCGTTCCGCCCGGCCGGTTAACCGGGAAGATCTCGCGCGGGGGCTTGCTGATGAACTCGGCTTGAAACCAACCATGCTCAGGACAACGACCAGCGTGCAGCTGCCATACGAGGTCTGCCGTGACACCGCCGATATCACGCACGCGCACATCAACCAGTTCATTGCCGCAGATTGGACAGCGCATGGGAGTGCGATTCTGAACTGCCACCGCTCGATGACCCTTCTTGGAGTATTGCGAGAGTCGATTGCGGTCGATTCGGCTCGCCGATCGACCGTCCCAGATCGTACCATAGAAGAGCCTCGCGAACGCTATACCCGGATTCCGGGTAAGCCGCTGGATGGCGCTGGTCTTGCCGGAATGCCAAAGCTATGGTACTCGTGGCTTATAAGATCGCGAGTCGATGGGCGCCGTGTCGTGTTGGCCAGACGGCCGCCCACGGCATGGTCCATCCGGGGCGATGATGGTCAACGGCAGGTGAGATTTTCAAGGAGGTAGGGGTAGATGCCCGATCAGGCGATCATCGACCAACTCATCGCGACGTACCGCGAGCTCAACATGAAGATTCGCGGCTACGATTTTGGCGAAGATGTCGCGCCCGCACAACTCATGGGGAAGACCGACTCGGTCCCCGCTATTCTCTTTGCCCTGCGTAATCGCGAGCTCAACGTCTCGCAGGCGGTCAAGCAGCTACTTCTTGGCGGGGAAGCGACTGGAGACGACGAACCAGCCGTCCTTTCCGAGCAGCAGATCGCCGCAGGCACGTCGCCACGTGTGCTGCTGTCGCAGTTCGGCACTGCTCGTGAGTCGATCCTCTCGCAGGTGCGCGAGTTGCCGGACGAGACCTGGAATAAGACGTACAAGACGCCTCGTGGTGAAATGTCCCTGGGGGCGTATATGCAGACGCTTGTCGACCGGGACAAAGAGCGCATGGCGCAGATCGACGCCCTGATGGCGAAGGTCAAAGTCTAGTCTCGCTTGCCGATACTTCGTTGATCCGCCGGGATTCTCGGAATCTCGCGAGGACGCACCACGTGGGGTAGCGACCCGTGGGTGATCCGGCGGATCAATGCGTCGCGGCGCTCGCTTGAGTAAGATAGACGTTGGACACGGAGGGTTGCCCTATCGTCATGCCTGCCTCCCGTCCGCAGTTTCCAGGGCGCGTTCTTCGAGTAGGACACATGGCGAGATGACTCGAATTCAGAAACTCTCGGTCGCGACGCTCGGCGTCGGGTATCTTCTGTTGATGGCCGGCGCGGTCGTGCGATTGACCGGGTCCGGCAGCGGATGCGGTTCGGATTGGCCCTTCTGCAACGGGCAGTTTGTTCCGACGTCGACCGGAACGTCGACCGTCTTCGACTTCTCGCACCGGCTTTTATCGCTTCTCGTATCGCTGCTGGCGGTTGCCCTCGTCGTCGAAGTCTGGCATTGGCGTACGAGCAAGCCCCTTCTCTTCTGGGGATCGATCGTCAGTCTCCTCCTGGTCGTGGCGCAGGTCGTTCTTGGTGCCGTGACCGCGGTGACGTCCGTGACGCCCGGCATTGAGGTTGCTCACCTCGGATTGGCGCAGATCTTTCTCGGGACGCTGATCGTCGTGTCGCTTGCCTCACTCGCTCCGTGGATCGCGTCAGTGACTGGACGCGCGTTCTCGCCCAATTTCAGCCGTCTCGGCTGGACGTCGATGATCGCGGGAGTCTCGGCCTTCGCGCTGATCCTGACCGGTGGCTACATCGCTACGTCGGGCGCAGGGGTCGCCTGTAACCAGTGGCCGCTCTGTGATGGCCGCGCGATTCCAACCGGCTTCACCGCCACGGATATCCATATCATTCACCGCTGGGTGGCGCTGATTACGACCCTGGCGGTCCTCGTCGTCGTCGTCCAGGCGCGCCGGGTTCGCTCCGATTCTCAGACGTTGCTGGCGCTGTCGGTCTCCGTGGCGACGATCACCTTTGCCCAGATCTTCGTCGGCGCGGCGAGCATCTGGTTCAACCTGAACCCGATCCTCGACGTGGCCCATCTTGGCGTCGCGACTATCGTTTTGGGTCTCCTTGTTGGCATCGCTACGCTCGACCGGATCATGGCAGTCGCGGACGCGCCGTCGGCCATCAAGGCCGAAGAGTGGCGCGTGCGGCTGCGCCAGTCGTTTTCCGACTATCTGACGCTGACCAAGCCGAACGTGATGATTCTGCTCCTGATCACCACCTTCTGCGGCATGTTGATCGCCGCGGCAGGGCTGCCACCGCTGCGGATTATCTTCTGGACACTGATCGGTGGCGCGCTCTCTTCCGGTGGCGCGGCGGCGATGAACCACTACATGGATCGTGATATCGACGCGATTATGAAGCGGACGAAGAAGCGGCCGCTGCCAGGCAAGCGGATTCCCGAAGTTCACGTGCCGGTCTTCGGCCTGACACTGACGGTGCTGGCGGTGTATGTCCTGGCGGTCTTCGTCAATCCGCTCGCGGCGCTGCTATCGCTCGCCGGGAACATCTTCTACGTGGTGGTCTATACCAAGTATCTGAAGCGCTCGACCCCGCAGAACATCGTCATTGGTGGGGCGGCCGGGGCATTGCCCCCGATGGTTGGCTGGGCGGCCGTGACTGGCAACGTCGGTCTGCCGGCAATCTTGCTCTTTGCCGTCGTTTTCTACTGGACGCCGCCACATTTCTGGTCGCTGGCGCTCTTCACGTCGTCCGACTACGCGGCGGCCAGTGTACCGATGTTCCCCGAGGTCTATGGGGATGAGGAGACGCGACGGCACATCTTTCTCTACACGGTGATGCTGGTCATCACGACGCTCTTCTTCTTCCCGCTGCGGATCATGGGGCTGTTCTACCTGGCATCGGCCATGGTGCTGGGCGGGCTCTTCCTCTACAAGACGTATCAACTAACGCGGCACCCTGCCGATCAGAAGCAGATCGCCAAGAGCGTCTTCTTCTACTCGGTCTACTATCTCGGCCTGATCTTCGCCGCGATGGTGATCGACCGGGTCTTCTTCTTTGGGCATTTCTAACGATCGAGGTCACGGCACCGGATCGAATTATCCGCGTCTCCCAGCGATGGTGAACTAATCCGCTTCGTCAATCGCAATCTGCTCGGCAACCGGCGCCGCGTCGAAGACGACCGGCGGACAGTTCCGCAGTCGCGCCATGTAGTAGGCGTCGACGAACTCGCCAGCCCGGTAGGCGAAGGAGCGGAGCGTCCCTTCGATGACGAAGCCGAACCGCTGGTAGAGCCGGACCGCGGGCTCATTGTCGATGTAGACCTGCAGGTCGACGCGCAGCAGGTTGTACCAGTTGTCGGTGAGGTCCATGAGCCGGTGCATCAGTGCCGTTCCGACGCCACGGCCCTGGAAATCATCGTGGACGGTCATGCCGATCCCACCGCTATGCGCGCGACGGCCGCGGTTGATGTTTAAGCCAGCGTCGCCGACAACCCGTCCGTCAATCTCCGCGACCAGCATGCGGTTGTAGAAGTCGAGCCGAAAGCGTTGCTCGTTGTCGGCGACCGACTGGAGCGGAAACCCGAGCGTGCCCGCGATTGCTTTGGGCTGGTTGTGAATCTCCGCGAGCGCCGGATAATCAGCTGGCTCGAGAGCGCGGACGATGATGTCGCTGGCCATGGTTCTCTCCCCTTCGATTCTTATCGCTCCATTCAGGAGATCGTCACAGTTCGATGCCGCTGAGCCACCCGCCTCGCTTCCAGTCGTGTGCGTCGAGTTCGCGCAGGAATGGGACGACGAGCCCGGCGATGGCCTTGACGATCGCCTCACCCTCCGCGGCACTTCCCGCGGCGGCGTTGCCGGAATAGCCCTTTGGCACGGTGCCCCGGAAGCTCCCGACCATGCTGACCGGGTGGCCAAGCCTTTGGCTCGGTTCGTTCGTCGCCAGGTCGAGTCGCGCGGTCTCCGGCGCACCGTAGAGGACGAGCGACATCTCCGATTGACCGGCATGATCCAGATCGATATCCCAGTTTGTCGCCAGTGCCCGGCGTGCGGCGCCTTGCCAGCCGCCGATCATGGCGATCTCGATACCGTGGTCCTGGTAGAGGGAGCGGGCCGCCGATTCGGCTGCTGGCGGATTGCCGTCGTGGGCCGTCAGGATGGCGAACTTGTGGATGTCGTGCTGCATGGCCGACTCGATGATGTCGCGGATCATGAACGAGAGGGTCTCCGGGCGGAGCGAGAGCGTCCACGGAAATTCGACGTGATGCCAGCTTACGCCGTAGTCGAGCGCCGGGAGCACGACCGTGTTGCCAAGCTCACGTGCGATCCCTTCCGCCAGCGCCTCGGCGCCGATTGTGTCGGTGCCATAGGGCAGATGTGGACCGTGGTATTCAGTCGCACCGACCGGCAGGATGGCCTTGTCGAATTTGCCGTCGGAGATGTCCTGGCCGGTCATCCGAGCCAATCGCACCTCCGGCGTGGTTGCTCTGATCGACATCGTGTGTGCCTCCTCGTTGGCTGATTCAGTTCAGTGCGCGGACGCGCGCGGCCGTGTGAACGAGAGCAGATGCTCGCCGTGGGCAAAGAGCGCCGGTGTGCCTCCGGTGTGCAGGAAGACGACCGACTCGCTCTGCGAAAACTGTCCGCGACGAATGTGATCGATCATGGCGGCCATGGCCTTCCCACTGTAGACCGGGTCGAGGAAGATCGCTTCGGTCTGGGCCAGCAGGGAGATGGCCTCAAGGCAGCCCTCCGTCGGGACGCCGTACGCCGTACCAGCATAGGCCTCGTCGTGAATGAAGTCGCGGTCCGTCAAGTCGACCGGCTTGCCCAGCAGAGCGGCGGCCCGCTGGACGATCTCAGCGGCGCGCGTCGAGCGTTCGCCGGTTCCAGGGCTCACGGCAACGCCATACACGTCGTACGGCGCGCCATACAGTTTGGCGCCGAGAACTAAGCCAGCCTGTGTGCCGCGCGAGCCACTGGCGAAATAGAGGCGTCTTGGCGCCTCGCCCATCTCGAAGAGCTGGCCGACGAGCTCGAGCGTGGCGGCGACGTAGCCGAGCGAGCCGACCGCATTCGATCCGCCACCCGGAATGATGTAGGGCCGTTCACCGTCAGCTTCAAGCTTCTCAGCGACCTCCTCCATTGCCTCGTCGGCGGTCTTGCCCGCGTCGGAGAGAAGCAGGTGAATGTCGGCGTCGAGCAGGCGGTCGAGCAAAAGATTGCCCTGGACCTCGGGCTGCTCGGTCGACGAGCCGAGCACGAGGGCGGATCGCATTCCGGCGAGCCGTGCGGCGGCGGCCGTCATCCGAGCATGGTTTGATTGCACCGCGCCCGTGGTGATCAGCACGGTTGAATGCTGCCACGCGGCGTCCGCGACCAAGAATTCGAGCTTGCGCGCCTTGTTCCCCCCAAACGCCAGGCCGGTCAGGTCGTCCCGCTTGATCAGGATGCGAGGGCAGCGGTCTGGACCGCCGAGGGCCTCGCGCAGACGCGGCGCCTCTTGTAGGGGCGTTGGCAGGGTCGCCAGCCGGACACGTGGCTGAGCACCGATCGACATCTCATCTCTCCTCTGTTCGCATCGACGTCGTGCCGCGAGCACGTCTTCGCCGGGACGGCCGCGATAGGCAGGGCAACAATGCGGGCTTTTCGAGGTCGCGTCAAGATTGGCCGCGCCTCGCTGGGGTCACTTCGATCCCTCGAAGAAAAGCATGTCACCATTGCTGCTTTCGAGGCGGAGCTGCTTCAGCGGCGCGTACTCCTCCGAGTCATACCAGGCCCGCAATCGTTCCATGCTCGGGAAGTGGATCATCGTGACCGGCGGGAGTTCCAGTTCTCCTTCGAGGGTTTCTGTTGCTGCCGCGGCCGCGACGACTTCGCCGCCGTAGTGGGCCGTGACTGGCCCGACCTTCTGTATGTACTCCCGGTACTTCTCGGGGTCGAGCAATGTATGCCGCACGTAGATCAAGTAGGCAGCCACGGTCCCTCCTATACGCGTTAGATACGTCCCATTCTTCTTTGACGATCTGTGCCGATTTCACACGCTATTCCGCGACGCGGAAGAGTTCGTATTCGATCGTCGGCTCGCGGAATCTGAGTCGTGTCGCGATCTCACCATAGACCGGATCTGACGCGGAAAGTCGCTCCTCGTCCTCAAGCCGGTTCGCGTCTGGGTAGGTGAAGGTCATCACGACCAGATTCATCGGACCGGCTAGACCATGCAGGATGCGAGGCACAGCCCAACCACGTTCAGCACGATATGTACGCCAGGTCTCGACAGCTTCATTGAATTCAGAGAGGTGGCCGTAGGCGACCTCTCCGCGAACGTGCAGCTCGAGCGCCATGTCTACCCCTTTCGTCGTGCGTGGGCAGCCGTTGCGCAGATCATACGTCACATCTCACGGCAGCAAGGGTAAGAACAACCCGTCTCCATGGACATCTGGTGGTGCCCATGATAGAACAAATGTACGAACACGCACATCATGTGCGAACCGGAATCGTGGGGCCGCTGTTCGTCGTCACGACGAACAGCACGGGAGGAACAGATTATCTATGCGGACACTGCTTAGCCTGGCACGCCACAACACCTGGGCCAATGACCGGGTGTTCGATGCCTGTACCGCGGTCCCACCGGGTCAATTGAGCGACGCGGCCAAAGGAACCTATGGCTCAGTCGTCGAGACACTCAAACACCTGGTCGAGGTGGAAGAAATCTACCTGTTGATGCTCCGCGGGAGCGATCCAAAATCTCTCGGCAAGGATTACCTGCAACACGATGCCGCCTGGTTCGCAGAGCGCTCGCGTGCACTCGGCGAGGAGTATCGCGCGCTGCTTGCTAACCAGGACGAAGCGTGGCTGGAAGACCAGTTCGTCGTGCCCTGGTTTGGCTTCGCGCTGTCGCGCCGTGACGGCTTGATTCAGGTTTGGATGCACTCGGCCCAACACCGGTCGCAGGTCCTGTCGGCACTCGGATCGCACGGTGTCGACGTGCCCGATGTCGACTACATCTTCATGCTGTCGCTGGAGCAGGACGGTTCCAAGAGTTGAGTGGTGGCCCACCGTGACTCTCGCAGTGTACGTTCACTTGTCATCCTGAGCGGAGCGCAGCGGAGTCGAAGGATCACTCCGTTCCCGACGCGTCTCCTGCGGACCAGAAAAGGGAGATCCTTCGGCTGCGGCCTCAGGATGACACAACCTGTTGTTCGCCCGGTGAGACAGCAACCGGCCGCGTCACCGTTCGGAGCGACGCGGCCGGGACTTTTCATTTGGAGAACACAGGCTTAGCTATTCTTGGTCAGGTACTGAGCCGTGTGGGCCAGTTGCGCCGAGTAGCCCATCTCGTTGTCGTACCAGGCCGCGACTGACGCCAATGATCCATCGAGCACCTGGACCAGCGGCAGGTCGATGATCGACGTGTGGGTGTCCCCGACGATGCGGGTGGATGCCCATTCCCCTTCAAGCACCTCCATCACACCCTTCAATGGTGCCTTGCCAGCGGCTTCGCGGAAGGCGTTCCGGATCTCGTCCGCCGATGTCTTCTTCTCCACCACGGCGTTGAGCTCGGCGATGCTGCCGGTGCGCGTCGGCACCCGGTAGGCCTTGCCGGTGACGTTCAGGTCGGGCCAGATGAACTGGAGCGCCCGCGCCGCGCCGGAGGAGGACGGAATGATGTTCTCGGCTGCCGCCCAGGAATCGCGCATGTCCTTCATTGGCTGATCGGTCAGCGCCTGGGAGTTGGTGTAGGCGTGCACCGTCGAGAAGAAGGCGCGCTGTAGCCCGAAATTCTCCCGCATGACCTTCACCACGCCGGCCAGCGCGTTCGTCGTGCAGCTTGCCATGCTGATGATGTGGTGCTGCTGCGGATTGAACTCGTCGAGGTTGATGCCTGGCAGGAGGACGGCATCGGCATCTTGCATCGTCTTGGGAGCGGCGCTGACCAGCACCCGCTTCGCGCCCTGGTTCAGATGCGCCTCAGCGCCGGAGCGCACGGTCGCGCGGCCGGTGCAGTCGATCACCAGGTCGACGCCAAGCGCTGCCCAGTCCGGCAGTGACTGGCTTGTATTGATGTACTTGATCTCGCGCCCGCCGATGGAGATGGTGTCATCGCTCGCCGAGACCTCCTCCGGCCAGAGACCGTAGTTGCTGTCGGCCTTGAACAGTTGGGCGAACGCCTGCGCGTCTCGAATGTCGGAGATCGAGACCGGGACCCAGAGATTCTCCTTCAATGCCTCTTTGAGCAGCGAGCGCCCGATGCGGCCGAACCCGTGAATTGCAATACCTGCCATGGTCATCCTTTCAGTGGCGAGGTCGAGTGGACGATGTGTGAATGCGAGGTCGCGGCGCGAACCAGCGCAGGGAATCACCTGCACGGCGTGTACCAGGTGCCGGGCATGGGCCGCTTACAACCCGTGCGTTGGTAGTGAATCTGAGTGGTCCGCCCCGTCCCACGAGAAGCCCCAGAAGTGCCAGCGGAACGCTTCCACCAAGCTTCGCAGCGTGGTATTGATGTTGGCAGGAATCGGTTTGCCGTCAGGCGCGAACCACGGATCGATCCCCTGAGCGGGCTGGGGATAATTGCAGCTAGAGATATGGGTTGGGACGTCACAGTGCGGTCCACCGTCCCAGCTAATCCCCCAGAAGTGCCAGCGAAACGCCTCGACCAGTGAACGGAGCGTCGCCTCAGTCGAAGCCTGGTCGAACGTCGAGCCGTTCACCCAGTTTCCTGTTGGCGCCCCCTGCGTGATGTTCGACGCGTGGGTTGGCAGATCCGAGTGATTCGACCCGTCCCAGGATTGACCAAAGAGATGCCAGCGAAACGCTTCGACCAGAGATCGCATGGTGGCGTTGACTTGATCGGCGTTGGGCTGACCGTTGGCGTAGAACCACTCGGAGTCCGCCTGGTTACTCGAAACGGTCACGTCCCATGTAGCAGCGAATGAATCACCCTCTTGATCAGTCGCGATTGAGCCGATCATGTAGGTGCCGGGCGAGAGCGAGATGTCAGCGGATATGGAATTGGTGCTACTGGTGAATTCATGGCCGTTCACCGTCAGATACATGTTGGTAATTGGGCTGTCGGAGTGCGCTACCGCGGCAACATGCACCGTTCCGGGCTCGATCGTGGTGAATGGAGATGGAGTAAATGAATCAAACACCGGACGAACGCCACTCGGGTTCGTCGGCGGTGGGTTGTCAGTCGGATTCTCAACGGTGTACGAGAACGTGCAGTGCAGCGCCGCACATCCGGCGAGCATCGTATTGAGGAACTGAGCGTCTATGCGTGTTGCTTCATTCCAACCCGCGGTCTCTCGATCGAGAACCCCAACAATCAGGTTATCCCGGCGGCGTCTGACCGCGGAACCGCTCTGACCCTTGTACGCGTCGATATCGGTGTAGAGCGTGGTATCGTCGACCTTGAGGAACGACTCTTTGGTGTCTGACCACTGAGTACCGAACTGTTTGTCCCCTGGATAACCGCTGATAACCGGCTGAAACTGACGCTCGTTCAAGGTGTTTGATGACAGTACCCCGATTTGAAACCATCCAACGGTGTTGCCGACCGAACTGGAGAGTTTCAGGAGACCCCAGTCCGACGCCGGGTCGTAATTGGTTCTCCATCCGCTGGGAATCCATGCGTCGCTCGCCACGACTGATCCAAAAGGTTCGAAATCACCATCTTTCCCAGGAATGACGACGGCGATTGCTGCCCATCCACCGATCTCGGGATTGTAGAGACAGTGGGCGGCGGTCAAGATCACGTCGGCTCCGATCATCGTTCCGGTGCAGCCGAGTGCCACGCTCGCGTCTGCATTTCCGGTAATAACGAGGGAGATCGCCGACGCTGGAAACGCCGTGGTTGGTGAGACTCTCGTGCGTTCGTCCGGCGCAAACACCTGCTGATACGAGGCGTTCAATTCTTTGAGTCGATTGATGGTGTCGTCCGGTGCGGTTCCGTGGAACTGGTGCGCGCTTCCAACATCTCCAGATGGAAGCGGCGGAATCGAGCCAGTAGGCGGATACGTGGACGCTTGTTCGATTCCTCCTGAAGGTTGAGCGGATGCCGAGGGGCTGGCTGCCGTCGCGATATCTGAGATCAGCAGACCCATACCGACAAGAACGCCGATGAGGAGGTAGCGCGCAACGTTTGGCCGACTCATCTCTTCCCCTTACCCATGTGCACTTCCTCAAAACGAACGCGGCCTCTGGCACGCGGTGAGTCCCGTATGTGGAAACCACGCCGCAGTTGAATGTTGAGCAAAGCGTTCGGCTGATGCGTCCTGGGCATCATAGAGCAACTGGGGTTAGAAAAGCACAACACGTTCGCGATGAAGAGAGGAAGAAAACCGCGGGAATGAACGACCCTCTCCTGCTTCGGAGAGGGTCGTGAGCTTGCAAGTCGGATGAAGTTGGCTCTTACTTCTTCGCCATTGCCTCTTGAATCCGCTGGCTTGTGATCGGCAGCGTCGAGACGCGGGCGCCGATGGCAGCTGCCACGGCGTTGGCGACTGCCGCCGCCGTCGGGATGACCGGCGGCTCGCCGACTCCCTTGGCGCCGTACGGGCCCGCCTTGGAGGCCAGTTCGATCAGCTTGACCTCGAACTCCGGCACCTGGTCTGCCTGCGGCAGGCTGTAGTCCATCAGACTCGGGTTGAGCGGCTGGCCGTTGCTGTCGTAGACCAGTCCCTCATGGAGCGCCCAGCCGATACCCTGCGCCGCGCCGCCCATCACCTGACCGGCGACGAGTGCCGGGTTGAGCGCCGTGCCGACGTCCTGCGCGACGACCAGTTTGCGCAGTTCGACCTCTCCCGAGTCGGGATCGACGTAGGCTTTCACCATCTGGGCCGAGAATCCCGGAGCGCGGTCCTGCACCGCCGACTTGCCATTTCCGTAGACCGGCTCGTACTTCCCTCCGAACGTCATGCTCAGGGCCGCGACGTCGCCGAGCGACATCTTTTTGTCCGGCGCGCCCTTGACCTCGATTTCGCCGTTGCGCATCATCAGGTCTTCCGGCGCGACTTCCAATTCGGTCGCCGCGATCGCCAGCACTTGCTGCTTGGCATCCTCGGCGGCCGCGCGCACAGCCGGTCCGAGCGTGTAGGTGATCTTGCTACCACCGCTCATGCCGGTGTATGGGGCGCTGTCGGTGTTGCCGGTGACGATCTTCACTTTGTCGACCGGGACGTCGAAGACCTCAGCCGCGATCATCGCCATGACGGTATTGGTTCCGCTGATGTCGACCGATCCGAGCGCCAGCGAAAGCGTGCCGTCGGTGTTGACGCGCATGTTGGCCGCGCAGGGCTCGACGCCACCGGGCCAGCCGCCAACCGCCACGCCGATGCCGACGTTCGCCTCTTTGCCGCGCTCTTTCCACATCGGGTTGTCGCGCATCGCTTCGAGGACCTGCTTCAGCCCGATGGCTGGCCAGGGGGTGTTGTTTGGCTGTGGGTCGCCCTCGACCGAGCAGCTATGCAGCCGGAACTCGATCGGATCCCAACCCAGCTTGATCGCCATCTCGTCCACGTTCTGGTCGATGGAGAAGGTTGCTTGTGGAGCGCCCGGAGCGCGATACGCGCCGACACCCGGTTTGTTGGTCAGCACCTCGTAGCCGACCAGGTCGAGGTTATCGCAGCGGTAGTACCCGCCCATCGCCATCAACGCGACGTTAACCGGCGTGCCGGAGTAGCAGCCGGAATCGAAGATAACCTTGCCCTGCACCGCGGTGATCCGGCCGTCCTTGGTGGCGCCCGTCTTTAACGTGATCACCGAGCCCGGAGCCGGTGTCGCCAGCAGGAACTCCTCCATGCGCGTCAGGACGATCTTCACTGGCCGGTGCGTGCGGAGGGCTAGAGCGCCTGCCAGTGGCTCGAGCAGGACCGTCTTGCCACCAAAGCCGCCACCGACCTCCATCGGCACAACGATCACCTTGTTCTGTGGCAGACCGAGCGTATCGGCGGTCATGTTGCGGGCGTAGAACTGCCCCTGGGTGGCAGTGTAGATAGTCAAATTGCCGAGCGGGTCCGGCACCGCCGTGGTCGCGTGGGGCTCGATATAGCCCTGGTGGACAACTGGCGTGATGTAGGTGCGCTCGACGATGACGTCCGCCTCGGCGAAGCCCTTCTCGACGTCGCCGCGCTTGAACGCCAGCGCGTTGGTGACGTTTGGTCCGAGATCGGACGTGTCGATCTCCTGGCCGCCGGAGACCGTTGCATGGGCCTGCGCCTCGGCCGAGCCGCCCTCCTGGCCCGTCTCGCGAATCGGGGGTGCGTTCCGCTTCATGGCCTCGACGGGATCGACGTTGGCACCGAGCGTTTCATACTCGATGGTGACGAGCGAAGCCGCTTCCATTGCGGCATCCTCGCTATCGGCGAGCACCACCGCAACCGGCTGGCCGTAGTAGACGACCTTATCCCGCGCAAGCATGGCACGTGCCCGCTCCGAAGGTTCTGGTCCGTCTGGAATCAGGTCCTTGCCGGTCAGGACGTCGACCACACCCGGAACGGCCTTCGCCGCGCTGGTGTCGATACTCTTGATGCGCGCGTGCGCCTGGTACGCCGTCGTCAGGCGGGCATGGAGCATGCCCGGCAGGTTGAGATCGGCGGTGAACTGAGTCTGCCCCCGGACTTTCTGGGGCGAGTCGATACGCGGGATTGCTTGTCCGATTGTCGTAGTGGCTGCCATCTTCCCTCCTTGGATGGATCAGTGACGTTTGCGTCTGGTATCTTCCGCTGATTCGTGACCGTTCGTCAAGCCTATGCTCTGCCATGCACTGGACTACCGGGCGCCAGTCGGGGACTTGGCTCCCTCTGCCTGCAGCACTTGCGCCCCAAGACGCCCCAAGAGCACGTCGTAGCGTTCCGGCGCCATTCCCGGATGCCACTCGAAGCGGGCTCGTTCAAAGTACTGCACGGTGGTCCCGCTCTCGGAGTACTCCTCGCTGATCGGCAAGCCGAAGATCGCGAGCCCACCGAACTCCGCCCAGTAGGCCGAGAACCCACCGCACAGATTGTGGCCGGTGCTCGCAAAGTAGCTGCATCCTGGCGCGCCGCGAGCCGTCGCTCGCTGGAACGGTGATGCCCCGCTGGCCCGCTGCGTCGGCGTGACTTCATCACCGAGCAGCCCCAGCAGAACGTCGTAGTTTGCCGGATTCGACCCCGGATGCCACTCGAAGCGCGCGCGCTCGAAGTACTGGAGCGTCGTGCCGTTCCGGCTGATTTCGTCCGTCAGTGGGTATCCGAAGATCGCCAGTCCTCCATTCTCCTGCCAGTAGCTCAGAAACCCGTTGCCGACGCTGTGGCCCGTTTCGGGAAAGTAGCGGTAGGGCCGGACCGGATAGGCGACGTCGAACGCATTCCAGACTGCCCCCGATACTTCGTAGCCGTGGTCGTACGACACATCCTCACCCGGCGTGTTGGTTGCGAGATAGGTGATGGCATAGGCGAGGGTCTTTCCCTCTCGGTTAACCGAAACGATCCCAGCGTCATTCCAGGTGTTATCGGGAGCATCGATCCAGCCGGCCTTGTGAGCGAAGTTCACACCGGATGGAAGCGGACCTCCGACTGATCCGTTCTCCCAGTCCTCCGGCAGCGACATGAGATGCAGCACGTAGGCCGTTGAAGTCGCCGTCAGAACCTGGCCATGGAATAGCCTGGTCAGGATCAGGTTCATGTCGTTTGATGTCAGCAAGTTGTCATTCGCGATACCGATGTCGATCTCGGGGTGGTCGGGCGGGCTATCGAGCGCCGAGCCGGTTGCCCCAAGTTGTTGCGCCACGGTGTTAACTGCTCGTGTCCCGGCGACGACGTCCCCGTTACCGAGCAGTTCAATCAGTGCGTACGCGGCCTCGTTGTCGCTCACGGCCATCATCGGCTCCATGAGATCGTTGACGTCGGCTTGTGAGAACCGCCCGGCGTCGATCTGCTGGGCGACGGCGATCGCGATGTAGATCTTGATCGTCGACGCGGCAGTCTGCGGCCGGTCGCCGTTGAACGAGATCGACTGGTCCGTCTGAAGGTCGGTGACGGTGATGGCATAGTCGCCGCTCCATCCGGAGAGCATGGCACCGATGTCTGGCTGGAGGTTCGCCAGCCAGTTCGTCGCCGGATCCGCTCTGACGCTACCGGCAAAGATCGACAATGTTATGAGCATCGCCGTGCCCAATCGAGTGATCCGCGCCACCGGAACTCCTCCAATAGAACGGCATAACCAACGACCGTCACCAGAGTGGCGGGATGCGCGACTCGTGGAGCCAATGCAACGTCGGTGATGCGTTACTCTAACGCACTTTGGAGAAAATGGACAGGAGGTTACGCGGGGAAAGGTGCGATCGTTCGCAATTCCGAACCTGGACAGTGAAACCGCATGCGCTGTGGGCCGCAAATTGCTGAGCGATTCGTTGGAACAGAACCGGTTGCGTACTGGTGGTATATTCCCGGCTCGGTCTGCTCCCACCTGTATGATTTTGTGTGTCCACAGAGGCGAACGACGGTAGGTTCATCCATGCGAGACTCAGTCAGGTCCGTTGATTCATCAATTCACCCGCATGCACGCGTCGTCGCGCGGCGCTGGCACTTGCCGCTGGAACGGCTTGCTTATCTTGATGACCCTGACGACATTGATGAGGTCGCCGAGATCATGGTCCGTCGCCGGGAACGAACGCGGCAACGTCGCCTACGCCTCTACTGGACGGCATTTTACGGCGGCACCGGCGCTCTGCTGATTGCTGGGCTTCTCGTCAGCATAGTGCTGATCGCGGTGGCCGCATTGTGGCTGATCCTCCTCGTCGCGCTGGGGTTGCTGCTCTTGAGACCGGCTGAGTAGGCTGCGGTGCGGCTCGCCTGAGATCATCACGACTCATGATTCATCACCCAGCGACCCGCCGCTAATTTCCCGCATCGAAACCTGATCATGCAGCAAAGTGAGACCTCGCGGCAATCGCCGCGAGGTCTCATTGTCCATACGCTGAGGGTCCTACTTACCGACGAAGATGTTGCCGTAGCCAACATCGACCAGCGCAAAGGACAGGTCAGTCACCACCGTGCCGTTGCCATCGGTCACCTGCTGGCCGTACTGATCACCACTCGTCCCGTTGTCGATTCCGGTGATGATGTAGTGATAGTTCCCTACCCCGTCCAGGGTGGCCTTGCCGGTGATCTTGGCCGTATTGCCATCGATCGCCATGGTGCTCATTACATTCCCCTTGAGGATGTGGACCACGTTCCCCTGGGCGTCTCGGGAGATGTAGAGGAGCTTGCCCTGGACATTCCCATGCTTGAGGTAGCTGGCGCTGTAGGAGACATCGGCCGACAAGCCGGTGCCGGGGTTGGTAATGGTTCCGGCGCCGTTGCTGCCCCCTGCCGTGGGATCGAAGACCGTGAGGACGCTGGTGTCCGACCCCTTGTACGAGGTGCCACCGACGGTGAGGGCCACCTGGTAGACATTGATCGGGGCTCCGGCTGGCACATCACAACTGACCAGTTCGAAGCCGGGGTCCGTGCTCGTGGCGGGCTGCACCTTGGTGACTGAGCAGGGGACGCTGGTGCTGCCCCCGTTGCCGACCGGATCGAGCGTCAGCGTGACCGGGGTGGCCTGCGCGATGTCGCCATAGGAGCCATCGGACACCTCGGTGATGCGGGCAGTGAAGGTCATGGCGGGGGCGTCGCCCTTATTGGATCCCGAGGTCTCGATGACGACGGCATGGGGATTGTTCTGAGCGAGGCGGACCACCGTGTTCTCCAACGTCACGGTGAGGGTGCCGGGCTGGTAGACGACCTGGTAGTTTGCGGCCGAGAGACCGGAGCAGTCGATGCGGTAGGTCCCAGCGGGGCTGAGCACCCGGCCGCTGCTGCTGACCTCCGCCGCGGTGGTGCAGGTCAGGCTGCCGTTGAGCACGCTCTGATCCTGACCGAGGACGAAGCCACTATATGTGGCGGTCATGGCGGGGAGCGGATCGCTGTACTGCACGCTCTGGTCATCCGCCGTCACATTCAGCACCGCTGGGTTGACCGTGAGCGTGCCAGCCGTGTAGCTGACCGTGTAGTTGGTGGAATCCACGCCGGAGCAGGTGATCTCGCCGGGATAGGTGCCGGCCGGAGTGGCCGAGGTGACCGGGCTGCTATTGGCCGAGGCGGTGCAGCTACCACCGAGACTGGCGAAGGTGTCGCCGTTGACCAGACCGGTGAGGTTCGCATCGAAGGTCGGGACCGTCCCGCCGTAGGTCATGGATTGATCGTTGGCGCTGACGCTCAGGCTGGCCTTGGCGACAGTGAAGGACTGCTGGACCTGGGTGGCCGCATTGTCGTTGTCGTTGCCGGCCTGATCGGCATTTATCGTGCAGGTTCCGGCGGTCGACGAGGGTGACCGTGCTCCCCGACACCGTGCAGACGCTTGGCGTGGCGCTGCTGAAGCCGATCGGGCAGTCCGGACGTGGCGCTGGCGTAGCCGCTGATGTCGAAGCTGGCCATCACCGTAAGCTCTTGGCGGGTAACCCTGTGAGATCGAAGCTGATCGTCTGATCGGCTTCGGCGTTGATCGTCAGGGTGCCGGAGACGCTCCCCGTGTTAGTTCGGATCTGGGTGATGCTCGCCACCACCGCGTAGCTGCCCGCATCGGTCGGCGCGGTCGCATTGCCGTCGTAGCTAACGCTGTAGCTGAGCCCATCGGGGGTCGTCGTCGCGGTGACGCTATGTGGGTTGCCATCGTAGGTTGGGTTCAGTGTCGAGGCGTCGAGGCTGATGCTGGCCGTGGCCTTGGCGACACTGAAGGACCGCTGAACTTGTGCGGCTGCGTTGTAGGTGTCGTTGCCGGCCTGATCGGCATTGATGGTGCAGATGCCGGTGGCGTTCATGGTCACCACGCCGGTGCCACTGTCGTAGACGCAGGCACCACTGGCGCTGAAGGTGACGGGGTTGCCCGAGTCACCGCCATTGGCGGTTGGGGTATAGCTGTCTCCGTACACCGCGTTCGCCGGCGCCGTTGACGTGAAGGAGATCGTCTGATCGACCTTGCCGACTTGGAAGGACTGCTGGACCTGTGGGGCCGGATTGTAGCTGCTGTTGCCGGCCTGATTAGCGTTGATGGTGCAGGTGCCGGCCGCCACGATGCGTGACCGTGCTGCCGGAGACCGTGCAGACGGCCGATGAAGGGCTACTGAAGCTGACCGACAGACCGGAGGAGGCGCTGGCGTACGGCCCGATGTCGAAGCTGGGGTCGCCAAAGGTCTTGGCGGGCAAGGAGGACAGGTCGAAGCTAATCGTCTGGTCGGCCTTCGCCGCTGCGGCTCGACCGTCAGGGTGCCGGTGCCGCTGGATCCGGCGTAATTGTTGTTCCGCGGCGAAGCTGGCGCCGACGGCGTCCGGATAGGAACCGGCACTGATGCCGCGAGGTCGACGCCCGAGAGTGATCGCGACGCCATTGTTGTCCGTGGTCGCCGAGCCGACGGCCGTGCCGTTGAGCGTAAAGTCGATTGTCAAACCTGCTACGCCGGTGTCGTTCGCGGTCAGCGTTGCGGTCAAGGTGGCCGTTCCGCCGAATTGCCCCGACCCGGAGACAGTGCTCAGGATAGTGGTCTGCGAAGTGGCGGTGTCCTGAACCTCGTAGGCCCCGCTATCGCAGGTCGTCGCACCGTTGTCCGGGCGTGGGAGTCCACGCTGGTCGGTCGTGATTGACGCATCACATACAGTGGCGTCGATCGCGACGCTACCCGTGCCAAGGGCGATGGTCTGCGTAGGACCACCGTTGTTGGTCAGGGAACCGAGCACGAGGGAGCCGGTGCTGACCGAGGGGACGCTGCAGCTGCTGTCGTCCGCCAGGTTGCCCCCCTGGTTCGCGACAAAGCCAGCGGGGCCGAAACCACAGTTCCCGCCCGTTGGCGAGTTGGCGACGATGCTGTTCTTCAGAAAGACAATGCCGGAGTTGACAAAGATGGCGCCTCCGTTGGTGGCGCTATTGCCGCTGAACGTGCTGTTGGTGACGGTCGGATATAACAGAGATTCATAGATCGCCCCGCCGTCGATGGCGCTATTGCCGCTGAACGTACTATTGGTGACGGTCAGCGTGCCGTCGTCGTAAATGGCCCCACCGTGGATGGCGCTGTTGCCGTTGAAGGTGCAGCCGATAACGGAAAGTGAGCCGAAGTTATAGATAGCCCCGCCATCAGTGCCGCTATTGTCGCTAAAGGTGCAATCCGTGATGGTCAGCGTGCCCTGGTTGCTTATGCCACCGTTTCCGTTCGCGATCGTGAGATCGTTCAGTACGACACTGGCTCTGTTGACGAATACCCCTGACGTACCACCGCCACTGATAACCACTTGCTGCCCGCTGCCATCAATGGTCAGGTCCGTATTCAACGTGATTGGTGACATGAGGGTAATTGTCCCACCGCACTCGAAGGTTAGCGTGTCTCCGCGTTTGGCGTTGGCAATCGCATCCTGCAACGTGGTCTCGTCGCAGGTCGTGATCGCGATGGTTGCCGTGACCGTCACGGTGAACGATGCGCTCACCGGGCTGTTCGCGTCGTCGGCATCGCTTGTGGTACAGGTAACAGTGGTCGTGCCGTGCGGGAAGGTCGAGCCGGACGCCGGAGTGCAACTCACTGTGGCATCCCCGTCCTCGTCCACCGCGGTGGGTGGCGTATAGCTGACCACCGAACCAGATGCACTCGTTGCTGGGACCGTGATGTCGGCCGGTATGTTGGTGAGGCTAAGGTCGAAGTCACCGACGGTCACGGTAAAGGTGGCACTCACCGGGCTGTTCAGATCGCCACTGTCTGCCGCGGTGCAGGTGACGGTCGTGACGCCGACGGCGAAGATCGAGCCGGACGGCGGATCGCAGCTTACCGTGGCATCCGCGTCTTCGTCCACCGCGGTCGGGAGAGTGTACGTGACCACAGTCGGTACTGCGCTGTTGTTGATCGTGATGTCGGCGGGTATGTTGGCGAGTGCGAGATCGGTGTCCTCATTAGTGAGCGTGAAGGCAACCGGTGTGGCGCCAGTCGTGCTGGCACTTACGGTGTACGAGCCAGGAGAAGTCGCCGTGACCGCTTGGGTCGCCTGTCCATTCCCGGCAATCGTGTCAGCGAACGGGCCTCCTTGAATTCCGGCACCCGATGTCGGACCGGTAAACGTGACGATCCCATCTTGAACCGGTTCTCCATATGCACTCGAAACAGCAACGACGAGCGACTGCGCGAACGCGGCGTAGGCCGGAGTCGACTGGTTGTCGCCGCTGATCTTGGTTATGGTGAAGCCCTGGGACTGAAACGCGCCGATGTCAACATGTCCGTCACGGGAGACGCCCCGTTGGTCGGTGGTAGAGACATTCGTTCCGGTGGTTCCGGCGCCAATGGCCGGCGAGCCGGGCAGCAGTGGGATAGTTTGTGTCGGCCCTCCGTAGTTGCCGAGCGTGCCGAGCAACGGCGGGACACCGATCAGATTATTGCCACCAGTGAAGGTGGCGTAGGAGTTCCCCCCACCGATCAGGTTGTTGCTGCCACCGAAATTGCCAGCAAGGTCTGGATCGGAGAAGTCACCAGAATTGCCGGCAACGATCGTGTTCGTGAGATTGGCGACGCCTCCGCCGGTGTTGGAAATTCCGCCGGGACCACCGTTTGCAGAGTTGCCAGTAATCGTCGAGTTGACCACGCTCAGTTGAGCGTACGATTGAATGGCACCACCCTCTTCATAGATGCCCGCCGCCTGGTTGCCCGTGAAGGTGCTGTCGGTGATTGTGACGCTCTGGAGGGAGGAGAAATCTGCCATGTAGATTGCACCACCTCCGGCAGCGGTACCGGCATTATTCCCTCTGCCGCCGTTTGTCGACGTATTCCCGCTGAACGTACTCTTCGATATCATCACGGTGCTAGAATCTCTTCCGCCGTAATAACTGTAGATCGCCCCTCCAGAATCTGAGGCCGTGTTGTCGGCGAATGTCATGTTCGCGATCGTAACTGTGCCAACGACTCCGATGTTCATGGCGCCGCCGTCTACACCGGAGCCGTTGGCGATCGTCAAACCGCTAATGTTGAAATTGGGATTCGCTACCCCCCCTTGAACATAGTCCCAACCCACGATGAAGACCTGTGTCGCATTGTTCCCGCTGACGGTCAGGACGTCCGCACCCGGCCCCGTAATCGTGACGCCGGTCGCTAACGTGAGCGTTCCGTTGGACAAGGTGATCGTGCCGCTCAGGCCGGGTCTGAACAGGATTGTGTCACTGCCCGATGTCGCGACCGCGATGGCATCGCGCAACGTACAGTCGGTGTTTGTTGGCACGCCGCAGTTCGCGGTATTCATCCCCGCATCATCGACGAGCGTTCCAACGTAGTACGTGGTCCCTGCCGCCGATACGCCACCCACGGGCACAGCAAGGTTTCCGAGGACGAGCAATAGAGAGAGAATTAGCGGCATAGATTTCCTGAGTATTCGTGCCATTATTTTTGTCCTTCGCTGTAAGTAATCAAAGTCTCTTTACCTCCAAATATCGTATTGGTTCGTTTGAACCTATACCGGATTATTGAACCGAGTTCATGACTAGTCGAGACATCTGAGTTGAGAGTGGAAGAGTCATAGCACCAGGCACGGTGATAGCCCAATTGCTCCGCAAGGACGATGTTCTCAGGGGTATCGAGACTGGTCGCGAACGCGCACGAGATAGCCAAGGGGTCCTCCTCGGTAAATAAACACTTGTGTTCACTGACTGTGCTGTTACAATAGCGGTACACGTTCAGTTTGTCAATACTCAGTGAGCACATGTGTTTAGTGACTTGAAAAATGGCACGGAAACTTCAGCTCAAACGGCGCGCCGAGCGCCAACAACAGACTCACCAGAGAATCGTCGAAGCCGCGGTGGCTGTGCATGAAAGCCAGGGAGTGGGCGCACCCATCAGTGCGATTGCCGAACGGGCGAATGTCGAACGACTGACCGTCTACCGGCATTTTCCGGACATGCGATCGCTCCTCACCGCGTGTACCCGGCACTACTTGAGTGAGAAACCGCTGCCCGGCCCGGATTCGTGGCAGGACATAGCCGATCCTGAGCTGCAGCTGCGGACGGCTCTCCTGGAGATCTACGACTATCACCGGCGCACGGAGCGCATGATTATGCGCTCCCTCTGTGATGCGCGCGACATGCCTGTTCTGGACGAGATGATGTCCCCGTACCATGATCACTGGCGCGCGCTAGGATCTCGGCTGGCGACCACGTGGGCCGACGGTGACCAGGATGCTCATCTGGTGGAGACAGCCATCGGACACGCCATTGCCATTACCACCTGGCATTCACTTGTCCGTGAGCAAGGGCTTGAGGATGCACAGGCGGCCGAGATCATGATCGGCATGGTCCGCGACCTTGCCCGAGCGAACAGGGAGAAGCTGGGCGAAGAATTGCAATGACTGAAGCGCTGCGTCGCTACCTGCTTCCGACGACGATACGCTGGCTGGTCGCCACCATTATCTCCGTTGGCCTGTAGTCAGTGGTCGCGGTCGGGATCGAATCCGATCCTCTGAATCAGGCAAACGCAAATTCGTACCCTCAGGGTGAGGCTTCGCGATAGCCGCATGTCAATGGCGGAAGCAGAGCATCAGCTGGCCGAATTGCGCTGCCGGGTCTTCCATTGGATCGCCTGAGGTAACTGGATGACCCTGACGACATTGATGAGGTCGCCGAGATCATGGTCCGTCGCCGGCAGCGAACGCGACAGCGCCGCTTACGCCTCTACTGGTCAGCGTTCTATGGGGGCACTGGCGCTCTGCTGATTGCTGGACTCCTCTTCAGCGTGGTTCTGGTCGCCGTGGCCGTCCTCTGGCTCGTCGCGCTCGTCGGGCTCGGGCTCCTCGTTCTCAAACCAGCTGACTGAGTCTCGTTTTCCCCTTTTGCATTCATTTGGGCTGATAACGTCGATCGGAGATTCAGCCATTCCGTCAGGGATGGGGGCTGATGAGCAGCAATGCAACATGTTGCTCGCCCGAGTCGTAGCCGTTGCTCAGCCGGAGACGCACGGTGGGTGTCGGGTAGCTGGCCCGTGCATCGAGCGTGAAGCGCACCGGCGTGCTGTCTGGCAGGTCGGCCGTTCCCTGAAGTATCGACTGAATGCCGGCCACCGTCAGGCTGATGAGTTTCACGTTCGTGAGCGACACCGATCGATCGCGGTAGACGAGGAACCCGGCCGGTGCGCTCTGCGGCAGCGTGGTGTGAATCGACGCGATCAATAGTGGATCGTGAGTGCCGATCGCCGAGAGAGCGGCCCAGGGAGTGGATGCCGGTTGTCCGACGCTGAACGCAAAGAACTTGGTGTTCCCGACATTACCAGGAGTGGGAATGTGGGTGTAGCCGGAGCCCCAGAAGACTGTGTCGTCGACGACGACCGCTCCGGCAATGACCGAACCGCCCGACGCGAAGCTCCACAGCACGTTCCCGGTTGCTGCGTCGAGCGCGAACATATTCGGCGTTCGTTTGGTCTTCGCGGCCATCGACGGGGCGTAGACGACTCCGTTGGCCACGGTCAGCGGACCTTGATCGGAGGCACCGTTCGGGTCGGCCGTCTGCCAGAGTATGGATCCTGTCGCCGGGTCGAGTGCGACCCATGAGCCACTCGACGTCGTCTTGCCCGATGGTGTCAGCGCGTACGTTTGATGATTTGAATTTGCCTCGGCCACGTAGATGCGCTCGCCGTCGCTGGCAGATCCCCACATGATGCCGCCAAAGCCACCGTCCGGCCCGATCTGCGTCGCCCAGAGGACACGGCCGGTCGCGGGGTCAAAGGCCGAGTAGATGCCGCTCTTCTGTCCGGCGCCAAGGATCGTCACCGGTCCGGTGGCTGACTGGTAGGTGATCAGATTCACGCCAGAGCCAAAGTCATTGTCCGGGCCGGTCGGAGTTGGGCAATTCGCCCCCGAGACGTTACAGGCCGCGTTCCAGTCGTCGGCGTCGGCCAGTCGCTGCGACCAGGCGATCGATCCATCATCGATCTTCATCGCGATGATCGAATCGATGTGATCGTCGGGCGAGAGACAATCGGGTTCGCTTCCCCCGTCATTGATGCACGTGACGAAGTTGGGATCGGTTGGGGTCGAGTAATTGTTCCCGGTTGTGGCAAAGACGAGTCCGTCGGCCGAATCGGGCACGATCGTGCTGCTCCAGACGGCTCCGCCGGAGTACCCCTCCGGCACGGTGTAGGTCTTCCAGATCTGCTGACCGCTGCTAGCGTCCAGGGCAACCACGCTCCCGCGAAACGAGCAGCAGGGATACGAAGGCTTGCTCGCCGCGTACTCCTCTCCCGAGGAAACACCAACGTAGACCACCCCGTTGTACACGACGGGTGAGCCGGTATCGATTGCCTTCGGATGGTCGTCAAGCTTGTGAGACCAGACGAGTGAACCATCGCTTGACCGGATCGCCAGAAGGTCGGCACCTTCACGTGTGCCGATGTACAGCACACCCGTGTCGACGTCGATGGCCGGGCTGCTGCGTGAGACGACGGTTGAACCTGGCGTGCCGCTCAGATAATCGGTTGAGATGTTCTTCGACCAGATCAGCGCCCCAGTGCCGGCATTGACCGCGTAGAGATTGCCGCCCCAGTCGGGGAAATAGGCGACCCCATCGACCACGGCGGCTCGTGCCGAGACGTCGCTGCCTGTGGTGAAGACCCAGCGTGTTCGTAACAACCCCACGTTGTCGACACCGATGCTGGTATTCGGGTAGCTGGCGGTGTTCTCGATGTTCTGACCGAACATGGGCCAGTCGGCGGCGGACTCAGCAGCCGCCGGGTTGCCGACCGCGAGCATGCTCATGATCGGCATGAGCAGCACGAGCGTCAGCGCAAGACGAAATCGTTGACGTTCGGCACTAACCATCACCTGCCGCACTCTTCCTCCCGATCACCGTCACAAAGCCCACCGGTGTTTTGCGGCTTCAGGTGATTTATAACCGTTCCTGCTCCGAATTGTGAGATGCGCGATTCTGGTCAGTCGGCGGTGTGGCCACCGTCGACGTAGAGTGTCTGGCCGGTGACGAAGCGTGAGGCGTCGGATGCGAAGAAGAGGACCGCCGCGGCCGATTCCTCCGGCGCCGCCAGGCGTCCCATCGGGATGTCGCGCACGATCACCATCGTTATGAATTGTGGACGACAGAAAGTGCAGACATGGTGGCTGTGTTCAAGGCGCCCAACCATGTCTGCACGTCCTCTGTTGCCCGCGGTCCATTCCGTTTGGCCTGTTCACGCGGCCGATGGGAAGCCCGATCCGCGGAGGTCCTTACTCGTGCGTTACAAGGCTGCTTGCCATGCCGCCAGCACATTCGCGGGCGTGAACGGCAGCTGGCGCAGTCGCACTCCGATGGCGAAAAAGATGGCGTTGCCGATCGCGGCGGCCATCGGCTCCGATGCCGGCTCACCAGCGCCCCACGCAGGCTGGGTGGGCTGGTCGAGTAGTACCACGTCGATCGTCGGTACCTCGTTGAAATGAAGGATCGAGTAACTGGGCCCGTCCGTATATTTGATGCTCCAGGTGTTGCTGATCGGAACACCGGCCCACGTCTTGCTGGTGACGCCATATTGGTCGAAGAGAACCTCTTCTTTCAACGTGCGGCTCGTGGCCTGAATCACATTGCCCTGGATCTGGTTCGTCAGCCCATCCGGATTGATGACCAGGCCGCAGTCGTGCGCCACGATCACGCGCGTAACCTGCACAGCGCCCGTTGTCGGGTCCACCAGCACCTCGGCATAGGTGGCCACATAGGCGAGGCTGTTCTCGTATTGAACATACGCGAGCCCGCGCCCGAAGAGCGGCGTAGATTGTGGTTGTACAGCCGCCGTCGGCCATGGCATCGGCTGCCAGTTGGCCGCCGTCGCCGCTGCGTTCAGCACCGCAAGACCCCGCGGATCCGATAGGTATTGCTGTCGAAATGCGAGCGGGTCGGCGTTCGCCGCCAGCGCCATCTCGTCCATGAACGACTCGTTGGCAAACGTGTTCGAGAAGCCGCCCAGCGTGCGAAGCGCCGTGGTACGAGGGAACACATTGGTTGTCAGCGTCAGTTTGCCGTGGGCCTTGGTTGTGTAATTTCTAACGGAATTATTGGTGACAAGGTAGTTCGGGAACGTGTAGTTTACCTTGCTGTTTCTGCCACCAAGGTTCCCACCTGTCGGACTTTCTGCTTGCGGGGGGAAGCCAAGCTCCTGTCCAGCGAGCAGGTTTCCGGCCCGACCACCTGGGCGAGTGGAGTGAGTCTGGGTCCAAAGGGTATGTTCCCAGGCGACCACGTTCCCCTGCGAGTCCAGCCCGCCTTGCATCGCGTGGACCATCGCTGGTCCGAGCGGCTCCCAGCCGTGCTCGTCTGGGCGCATCCACTGCACCCTCACCGGAGCGTCAACGGCCTGGGAGAGCAGGGCCGCATCGGCGGCGGCATCGTCCGCGCCGTTGTGGCCATAGCAGCCGGACGCTTCCACATAGATCACGTGCACGGCGGGCGCGGGTAGGCCCAGTAATTGAGCGATTGCGCCCTGCAAGAGGGTCACGCCTTGCGTGCCAGACCAGATCGTGGCCTGGATCCCCGTGACCGGGTCGGGTGCGCTGCGCACATCGGCGACGGCGCAGGATGGACCGATGGCGGCGTGCATCTGGTAGGGTGTGAAGTAGGTCGCCTGCCGCGTTGTCCCGGAACTGGCAAGAGCGGAGGGAACATCACCGTGACTGCCGACCGGGCGGGTGTCGAAGATGTTGGCTGGGTCCTGGAGTGCCGAAATCAAGCCATTCCGAGTTGATGCCGTACCGTCGTCCGTGGCTGCGAGCGCCGAGCCAAGGTCCCAGTTCACTGCGAGCTGGCTCGCTGCCTGTATTGCCGCCCATTCGTCCGTTGCGACGACGCCGACGAAATTCCGGTTCACAACAAGCTGCGGAGACCCCGCCAGGCCCTTGGGTAGGTGTGGACTCACCGTTAGCGTGGCATTTCGTCCGGCTGGGCGCAGTACGCGTCCGTGGAGCATGCCGGGAACGACCACGTCTTGCACGTAGCTGAACTGACCGAAGACCTTACCGGGCAGATCGACCCGGTCAACATTCTCCCCGACGACGGTATAGCTGCTGGGGCTCTTGGCCGTGACGTTGGTGTTCACCGGGAGGTTGAACTGCTGTCCGCCGATCAGTTGCCCGTACGTGACGGCATTGGTCATCGATGGGCCGATGCCGATAGAGCCGCCCTTCGCCACCAATTGTGAGGTTGATACTCCGAGTTGTTGCGAAGCCAACGTGAGTAGCTGCTGGAAGGCTGTTGCCGCGGCCTGCCGCAGCAGCGGACCCTCGCCCTGGATCGTCTGGCTTCCGGCCGTATAGCCCTGGTTGGGCGTCAGCAAGGTATCACCTTGCACGAAGTCGACGATTTGGGAGAAATCCAGGTAAAGCTCCTCGGCCACGATCTGGCTGAGGGCGGTCTGCGTGCCCGTGCCCAGTTCGACCTTGCCAGAGTAGACCGTGACACCCCCGTTAGCGTCGATCGCGAGCCAGGCGTCGACCTGATCGGTTGCGTTGGTGGTGGTGCCGGCCAACGCCGGCGTGGCCGAGGTCAAGAAGTTCGCCACTGCTGGGGCAAAACTAAACCCGACAACGAGCGCGCCCGATTTGGTGAGGAGACTCCGCCGGCTGATTTTCTTGTCCAGCATTTACGCCATTCCCTTCGCAGCTTCCTGGATCGCGCTGACGAAGCGCACGTGCGCGCCACATCGACAGAGATAGGGTGTCGGGGTTTGAGCACCGCCGTTCAGCGGATCGGTGTACACGCTGTTCGAGAGGAAATCCTCAACCTCGTCGACCGTGGGTACGGCCGTGTTGCCGTTGTTAATTCGTCCTTCCAACCAGACGTGGGCGCCGATGATCATGGCATTGGCGCAGTAGGCGCACTGGCCGGCCTGCTGGTCGAGAAACGCGCTTTGAAGTGGGTGCGGATTCTCCGGCGTGCCGATACCCTCCAGCGTCGTTACGGAGATTGGGGCAGTCAGAGGAATGCCATATAGAGTCATCAATTGCTGGATGGCGGCGATCGTCGCCTGGCACGAACGGGCGGCTTCCCCGAATAAAATGACCGAGCACGCCCCGCATTGGCCAAAACCGCAGCCAAATTTCGGGCCCTTCAGACCGAAGTGATTCCTGAGCACGTACAGAAGCGGAACCGAACTATCCGGCACCGTGACGTCCACTGGGCTAGCGCCATTGAGGGCAATTGAGAAGGTGACTTGGTTTGGAGACGGCATACGATACTCCTGCATCATGACGTGCATGCGAAATGAGTTGCATGCACCGGCATATGGACGAATCTCTTCGCAACCGCATCACTCAATCTGATGAGTGATCTGTCTGAGATGCTCCCTCCCTCCGAAACTGGACCAGGCTCGCAGGCTTGTTGGCCCGTCCGCTGCCTATAGCCCGAACTGCACGATCACCCGACCCTTGCTGAGTGTCTGAATTTCGGCCTCGGCCCACGACGAGTGAGCGTGGTGCCACTCGGTCGCGATGCTGTGTGCTTCCTCCAGTGACTCGGGGTCCTCGCAGATACAGAGACCAAAGATCTCGTCATCTCTGGTCTCGAGCGCGATGAAGGCGACAAATCCATCCACCGAGCTCAATTCGTGGGCGAGTGCGCGCCCACTCACGATGCGCTCGCAGGATGGCGAAATCGCGGATAAATGACCCCGGAACATCGTCGCGTACATGACCTGCCTGACAGTCGAAAAAGAACTCCCGATCAGTATCGGGAGGGTGCTGTTGGGGTCGATCTGGTTCGATGAACGTCGCAATGAAAGGCACGTATCGAGTATGGGGCGGGGCGAAGCCGGTTCCATCTACAGGTTCCATAGGCCGGCTTCACGTTTTCGTGGTGAGGAGTCGCGGGACGCTGGGTGTGGATTCAGTTCTTCGTGTGGAGGTTCACGAACTCACGTACTTGGGCTCTCTATTTGCTGAGGGGATCGCTCTATGCAGTACGGTGTGTATAGAGAGATGTGCTTCGAGAAGAACGGTTCAATACCCTATGCATCTGGTGCTGTTCTATCCGCTGGGGTTTCCCCATGGCTGTAATGGTCAAGCCAACCCGCGATCTGAACTCTGGAGCTAAGGTCCAGTTTCTGGAGGATATGGTGGACGTGATTACTGATGGTCCCGACCGATACGAAGAGTTCATTGGCAATCTGGCGGTCGGTATATCCGCTTGACAACAACTGTGCTACCTGGAGTTCGCGGCGCGTGAGGGTTGCTGACCTTGACTGTTTGATCCGTTCGGATTGTCGGCCCGTTCTCAGAGTATCCAATGCGCTACGAGCGATCTGCAGCGTTTCGTCGAGATCCAGTGCGCGCCCCTCATCCCAGGCTGACTGGAACCAGTCCTCCCGTCGCAGCGTGTCGATTCGTGCAACGAGCGCTTTGAACGTCATTCCACCTACCGGGCTGCCTAACGCCTCGCGTTTTCCATCGGCTGCTCCGAATACCTGGACTGCAACCTTGCTGTATTCCTTGTTGATAAGTACTTCTGCCAGTGCCATCAGGTCATAGACCACGAACCAGCGATCGGCGAGGCGTGAGTGAGTCGTCACTGCGTCAATCGCCAGGTGCCCAGCTCGTTCCAAATCTCCAGATTTCAACGTGACGTGACTCAAGAGGATCTGGGCTATGGCCATAGAGTGGGAATCGTCAAGTGCGCGGAAGCGTTCCAGACTCTCCCCGATAAGGCTCGCCGCACGAGATGTGTCCCCGAGATACCCGACCGTGGAACCAAGGTTGAGCATCGCCAGCGCGATGCCGGGTGGATCGTTCAGTGCGCGAAATAGGTCGAGCGACTGCGCGAGAACCTCTTTGGAGCGATCGAGATCGCGCTGCAGGCGATACACCATGCCAAGTTCCGCCAGGGCAGCGGCAATTTCGTGCTGAGCATTGACAGCCCGGGCGAGTTCCAGGCTTTCGAGATGGAAGGCTTCCGCCTCGTAATAGTACGGCTCATCATCACCGGTAATCAGGAACGCAAGACGGCCCGCACCGCGAAGTGCCCGTGTCCGAATAGCTGGATCATCGACCTCCAATGCCCGCTCAAGAGCCTGACGAAGCCAGCGCAATCCTTCCGTGAAGTGCCCGTGAATCTCCCAAAATGTGACGAGCGCCGTCGCAAGCCTCAGACTCAGCGATGCGTCTTCTTGCTGATTCATCCATTCCAGGGCAAAACGCAGGTTGCCGCGCTCGCGCTCGAGTACCGAAAGCCAGGCGTCTTGAGCCGGTCCGTGGAGTTCGCCTTCAGTATGCTCAGCCATCGAGAGGTAGGCGTGCGCATGGCGTGCCAGTGTTTCAGGTAATTCTCCGCTCTCCTCGAGGTGAAGCATCGCGTACTGTCGCACCGGCTCAAGCAGCCGATACCATGCCAGCTTGTCGCCACTCGTGGCCACTACAAGGGACTTATTCACCAGTCCTGTCAAGGCGATGAATACACTGGAAGAAGGAAGATCCGGACCTGGACAGACTTCTTCTACCATGTCGAGGTGAAACTCACCGGAGAAGACTGCCAACCGGCGAAACGCCACTCGCTCGTCCGGCGACAGCAGCGCTTCGCTCCAGTCGAGCGTTGCACGGAGTGTCTGGTGCCGGGTTGGGGCCACGCGTCTGCCCATATTGAGGCCGCGAAACCGGTCATCCAGCCGGAGGAGGATCTGCTCTAGCCCGAGGACGTGAACCTGCGCGGCCGCAAGTTCCAGGGCGAGTGGTATGCCTCCGAGACGGGCACAGATGCGAGCGACAAGCGGTGCGTTCTCCGGAGTCAGTCGAAACGACGGAACCACATCCTGCGCTCGACGCACAAACAGGATAACCGCCGGTGATGCAGCAATCTCGTTGAACTGCGGCATTGCCGCGGGATCGGGTGTTTCGAGTGGGGGCACGCGGAATTGTCGCTCTCCGGCGATCAGGAGTGGCTCACGGCTCGTCGCGATGATACGCAGGTTTGGACAGGCTTTGAGCAAGGTGTCAGCGAGAACAGCACAGGCGCGGATGATGTGTTCACAGTCGTCAAGAACGAGAAGAGTTGGTTTCGGACTCAGGAACGAGGAGAGCGCGGTCACCGGATCAACAGAGATGCCATCACGTAGCCCAACGGACGTGGCAACGGCAATCGGGAGCATCTCAGTATCATTGACCGCCGCTAACTCAACGATCCAGGTCCGTTCTACGTAATCACGTGCGAGATCCGCGGCGAGTTGCAGCGCAAGACGCGTCTTGCCGCTTCCACCTACCCCAGTAAGTGTGAGCAGGCGATATTCTGGCGTCCGCAAGATGTCCCGAATAGCTGAGAGTTCTCGCTCGCGCCCGATAAGCGCCGTCCGTGCCGCAGGCAGCCCAGCAATCCGAGATACCAGTTCCACGAGATCCTCCGTGCGCACGGCAACCAGGACCAGGAGTTTTACTCAGACAAAATGGAGTCAACTTCGAAGATGCACGTAGACAGCGTAGTGGGACCATGAGAAGTTGAAGTCGAAGATCAGTAGTTTCCCGTTTGGTCCCTGACCACGACGACGTGCGCTCGTCGACTATTCTACCGCAGTTTCCACAAGCACTACCGCATCTCCGCGTTGGGCCGTGGAGTGCAAGTGTGAGTGTACAACCGGGAGATCATTACCCGGTAGGTGGTTCCGGCCTGGCCCCTTTCGACACACGTACCGCTGAAGAACCGTGCTTCTGCAAGCTGCCTTGGCTGAGTGTCCATGTGGAACGAAGAATTGCTGTCTTTAGGCTGCTATTCAAGCACGCGCCCGCTCAGTCGGCGGTGCGGCCGCCGTCGACGTAGAGTGTCTGGCCGGTGACGAAGCGTGAGGCGTCGGATGCGAAGAAGAGGACCGCCGTGGCCGATTCCTCCGGCGTCGCCAGGCGTCCCATCGGGATGTCGCGCACGATCTCCTCGCGTTTCCCTGGTTCCTGGAGATAGCGGCTCGTCAGAGGCGTCTCGGTATAGGCCGGGCCGACCGCGTTGACCGTCACGTTGTATGGCGCCCATTCGACGGCCAGCGTCTTGGTGAGCACGGCCAGGCCCCCTTTCGACGCGCCGTAGGGCGCGAGATTCGGGTGGCCGACCAGGCTGGAGACCGACGATATCGTCACGACCTTGCCGTAGCGCTGTTCGACCATGATCCGCCCAGCCGCTTGCGTAACGTGAAAGACGCCCGAGAGGTTGACCGACAGAATACGGGCCCACTCGGACGGATCGAACTCCAGGGCGGGCTTACGAATGTTGATACCCGCCGCGTTGACCAGGATGTCGAGCCCGCCAAGATGCTCCGCGGCGTCCGCGACGCACACTCGAGCCGAATCGGGATCGCTGACGTCGACGGAGGTCGCGGTGGCCCGGTCGTCAAAGCGACGCGCGGACTCCGCCGCCTGCTCGGCAAGTTGCTGCGACAGGTCCGCCGCAACGATTGACGCGCCGAATTCGGCCAGCGCCTCAACACAAGCCAGCCCAATGCCGCCGCAGCCAACGACGAGCGCCCGCTTACCCGTCAGGTCGAATTGCGATCGATAGCTTACGTCGCGTTCCTCGCTCATTGGCCTGGCCCTGGCGACAGGTCGCGCCTGGGGCTCATATTGTTGAAGGTTTCGACCACGTGGCTGCCGGCAACACGCGCTCCATGCGGCGTGTCTCCCGGTATCACCGCGAGGTCGCCCGGCCCGAGTGTGGCGATCTGGCCGTCGACGTCGAACTCGATGGTCCCGCTCAGTACGGCCGTAATTTGCTCCTGCGGATGCTGATGTACCGGGAAGACCGAGCCGGGCTGATAGACGTAGCGCACCAGCGTCTGCCGTTCCCCCTGCACGATCTGCCGCGTGATGCCCGGGTAAACCTCTTCGCGCGGGATATCGTTCCAGTTCACGATGTCACGTCCCTCCGTCACTCTGTGCCGCGGAGCGAGCGTCCGGGCCCCGCGCGGAGTCGCTCCGAATGGCAACGCATGCGCTCGAATTCGTCAAGACCTGCCGCGGGGTCGAGATCGCTGTCAGGTGCGATTGTTGGTGAGCCCTAGTACCTAGGACAGGTGCTTGGATGGTCAGCCAGGGACCCAGGACGGCACGTCGTCGGTGCCGGACGTGAGGTCGAGCGGCGTCGTCCCGAGCAGTTCGCCGACCTTGGCGCTCAACTCATCCATGGCTGGTTTCTGGAAGCCCATTGCCTGCCAGACGATCGTGCCGGAGCGATCGATGAGGTAGATCGTCGGTGTCGCCATGATGTCGTAGGCGCGTGAGACCTCGTAGTCGTTGTCGTCGACCAGTATGGGGAATGACACACCGGTACGCCGGGCAAAGGACCGCGTGACGTTCTGCGAATCCTGCGCCACACCCCACACGGAAATCTCGCCGTTTGGATAGGCTTCATGGATCTTCTCGAGAAATGGGAACGCCGTCTTGCTCGCCTGGCAGGACGACTTGTAGATCCCGATCAGGACCGGGCCCTGTTTGAGGGCGTCGGACAGATTGTATTCCTGCTCTTCCGCCGCGTCCTTCAAGGTAAATATTGGTGCTGTCGTCCCGGCATCAACCGGCATAGGCGCGCGCTCCTCTCCCACTTCTCAATCCGCCGTCCTGTCCATACGAACGCTGAGGACGGCAAGAATCATTCCGCATTCAATGCGACTGACTAAAACTTCGGCAGTCCAACTCCGGTGAGTTCGCGCACCCGTTCCATCTTGGCGCTGGCCATGTCGCGAGCCTGTGCCGCGCCCTCACCCAGGATTCGCACTACCTCGGATGGTGCTTCGGTCAGTTCGCGCAATCGCTGCTGCAGCGGGGCGAGCTGCTCGACCACCAGGTCGGCGAGTTCTCCCTTGAACGCGCCGTAGCCTTTGCCCGTATACTGCTCCTCGATCTCCGGAATCGATCGTCCTGACATGAGCGAGTAGATCGTCAGCAGATTCGAGATAGCGGGCTTGCTCTCTTCATCGTAGCGGACTTCCGCGCCGGAATCGGTCACAGCGCGCCGGATCTTCTTGCGGATCTCGGACGGCGAATCATGCAGCTCAATGCGGCTGGCCGGGCTCGGATCGCTCTTGCTCATCTTCTTAGTCGGATCTTCGAGCGACATGATGCGTGCCCCGACCGGCTTGATATCCGGCTCTGGCACGACAAACGCCTCGCCGAAGATGTTGTTGAAGCGAATCGCCACGTCGCGCGTCAGCTCGATGTGCTGCTTTTGATCCTCACCAACTGGCACCAGATCGGTGTCGTACATGAGAATGTCGGATGCCATGAGCGTCGGATAGACGAAGATGCCCGCGCCAACCCGGTCGCTCCCCTTCGACTTCTCTTTGAATTGGGTCATCCGGCTCAGTTCGCCGAAGGTCGCCATCGTCGTCAGGACCCAGGTGAGTTCGGTATGTTCGCGCACATCCGACTGCACAAAGAGGATCGAACGCTTGGGGTCGATCCCGGCGGCGAGCAGAATGCTTGCCAGTTCGAGGTTGCGCGCGCGCAGACCCTTGGCGTCATACGGCAAGGTCATTGCGTGAAGATCGACAATACAGAAGATGTTGTCGTAGAGATCTTGCTGGCTGACCCAGTTGCGGATGGCACCGAGATAGTTGCCGAGGTGAATGCCCCCGGTGGGTTGAATGCCGGAAAAGACGCGTTTTCGCCGATCAACCATCGGTGACTCCAGTTCGTCCAATTCGCAACGTGCCAGCAAGGGGTTGGTGGGCTGAGAGCGCGGCAGTGCGAGCGCCAGTCTAACTGGAGAATCCTAGCACACGTGGCGGTATTCGTTGCCGGAGTGCGGCGGGAGACCGTTGCGTGTTGGGTATACTCTGAGTGCGGGATGTGAAGTGAAGGATCGTGAGGGGAGGAATGCATCCTCTTGACACGATACAGGCGTATATAAAAGTGATCGTGCTTAACCGGCTCTGCTGCCTGACTAGTAGCTGGCATGGGCGCTGATCCTCGGCAACCAGACGATGCAGAGCTCGTGCGGCGCATGGCTGACGGAGACGTCGACGCGTTGGAAGAGCTCTACACGCGCTATTCGCGTGCGGTCTACTCCTTTGCGGTGCGGATCGTCGGCGATGGCCTGCTTGCCGAGGAGATACTCCAGGAAGCGTTCCTGCGCGCCTGGCAACAGGCGGGACGTTTCGAGCTGGCGAGGGGGAGCTTCGCAAGCTGGCTGCTGAGTATCACGCATAACCGCGCGATTGATGAATTGCGCAAGCGGCAGCGGCGTCCGCGGCGATCTGATGCGGTCGACATCACTGATGTCCTTCGGGGTGAGGTCGATGAGTCCGCTGATGTTGAAGAGGCAGCCGAACTGGATGAGCTTCGCCTGCGCATTCGCGCGGCGATGGATCAACTGCCAGAACCGCAGCAGCGCGTCATTGAATTGGCTTATTTCGAGGGCCTCACGCAGCGCGAGATTTCGGCGCTCCTGAATGAGCCGCTCGGCACGGTCAAGACTCGCATGCGGCTAGCGATGCAGAAGCTGAAGGACTACCTGGGTACGGAGGAAGGCGCGCGTAACTGATGCTGGATGCTGATCCCCACATCGGTGAACTGGCGGCTCCATATGTTCTCGGTGCACTCGAGCCCGAGGAGGTCGAGCAGGTCGAGGTTCACCTACTGACCTGCGCGGATTGTCGTGAGCTGGTCGAGGCAGAGCGGGATGTCGCTCGTCTCCTGCCGCTACTGGCCGAACCGCTCCCAGTGCCCGCCCGTGCCCGGCGTGCCCTGCTCGCGGAGGTCCGATCCGAGTCTGTCGATGAGTTGCTATCCGGCGTACCCGCTACTCGCTCCAATGTCACGACAATTTTGACCCGGCTCGGCTGGATTGCCGCCATCTCCGCCGCGGTACTCGCGGTCTTCCTCGCCTGGAATAGCTCTCAAATGCAGGACCAGGTCAACAAAAAAGACTCCGAGCTGAACGTGCTGAAGGAGAACCAGCAGACGATCGCACAGGTCGTCAGCGGCCCTGACGGCTTCGTCACCAACCTTCAGACAACCGGCGTCGCATCCGGCGCGCAGGGCGGCTTCATCGTGAACCCGACCAAGAATGCCGCGCTGCTGGCGGTTGAGGGTCTGCCGAAGCCACCGGCGGGTCACGTCTATGTCGTCTGGATGACCCGTGGTACCGATCACGTCAACGCGGGTGTGCTGCCGATCGACAATCAGGGTCGCGGTACGCTCTACATCACGATGCAGCAGGCGCTTTCCAGTTTCGACGGATTGCTCGTCACTGAAGAGACAGAAGCCCAGGTTTCGAGCCCATCTGGCACGCGAATGCTGGCTGCCCGCGTCGGACCGTAGTTCTCTCGACAGCTCTCATCCGGCTCGCAAGCTCGCCACCCTCGCCCTGAATTGGGCGGGGTGTTTCGTCTCCCCTCTCCTGCCCCAGCCCGATTTCCCCGTTCTCACACCCCGTTATGTCGCGCAGTCCTCCGAGTGCGCGATCCGTTGGCTCGGCAGTAAAGATTGTCATGATCCTCGCGTTTGGCCAGAATACGCATCGCGATGCGTCTTTTGTGGCCCGCTCCACCCACGCATAGTACTAACGTCCCTCCATTCCTAAGACAGAGGTCCGTTGTAGTACGGGTAGGAGACCAGTACATTCTAGCTATACGTGGGGCTATGACCCCACCCTGGCTAAGCCAGGACGCAGCGCCTTCCGGGTGACACGGCCTGAACCGGCACGCCGATTTGGAGCCTTCACCAGGGCGGTGACTCGCGGGCAGGGGGAATCGGGGAAGTGCCACCCAGCCGGACGCGCGGCCACGGTGTGACCGCTTGCATCGTGGCTTCGCGTGCCGGTGTCGACTCCAGACAAACGATGAATCGCCAGGACCACCGGCTCGCTGGCGACTAGTGAAACGGCCCACACGAAATGACTGACCGGACAACCGCACAGAGCGGGGACTAATGGCGACGCCGTCAGAGCCGCCTGGCTCCGATCCGCGACCGCAGAATCGCCTTCTCATCATCGCCGCGATCGTCGTGGTGATGCTCTCCAGTGTGTGTATCGCGGCTGCGATGACGGTGGTGCTCTTCGGTCCAATGATCGTGGTCGTAGTGGCGACCTCGGTCGCGCTCGGCATGGTCGCCTGGCGTTATTTCCGGGATCCGGGAGATTCGCGCGACACGATTCTTGGGATCCTGGCGGCGATCGGCCTGGCGGGTTGGGTCGGATTAGAACGAATTGTCGGGGCACTGGAGCGCCGCCCAGAACGATCGCGTGAGGACGAGCCGGTGGAAACAGGGGAGGAAGTGGTGGCGCAGTCGTTTCAGGATCCGTTGACGACTCTACCCAATCGTGTGCTGTTGATCGATCGATTGGAGCAGGCGCTGGCCCGTGCGGCGCGTGTTGGGCGGCCGATTGCGGTCCTCTTCCTCGATCTGGACAACTTCAAAGAGGTCAATGACACCTTTGGACACTCGGCGGGCGACCACCTGCTCATCTCGGTGGCGGCCGTACTTGAAACCTCGATGCGTGCCAGCGACACGGCGGCACGCTGGGGCGGCGACGAGTTCGTGATCCTGCTTGAAGACATGCACGATCCGATCGAGGCGACGTTTGTGGCTCAGCGCATTATGGGCGCGCTCGGAACCCCGTTCGTCTTCGACGAGCGTGAGGTGACGGTGACCGCCAGCATCGGCATTGCCATCAGCAGTTCACCGCTTGACCGGCCGGAAGAGTTGCTCCACAACGCCGATGTCGCGATGTACCGCGCCAAACATGGCGGCAAAAACCGCATTGAGATCTTCGACGCCGCGATGAACCGCGACGTGCAGGAGCGCCGCAGGCTCGAGGAAGACCTTAAGGTCGCGCTCGACCTGGGACAGTTTCAGGTCTATTACCAGCCGAAGGTGCTGCTCGAATCGGGTGTCATCGTTGGCGTCGAGGCGCTGCTCCGCTGGGAGCGCCCGGACTATGGCCTGGTCTATCCGGCCGATTTCATTCCACTCGCGGAAGAGACGGGTCAGATGGACCGCATCGGGAACTGGGTCCTGCAGGAGGCCTGTCGCCAGGCGCGACGCTGGCGCTTCGCCGAGCCGGCGCCCCTCGTCTCCGTCAACCTGTCGCGCCGCCAGTTCTACGCTCCAGGACTGCTGGAGGAGGTCTCGTCGGTGCTGGATCGTACGCAGCTCGACCCGCGGACGTTAGCGCTGGAGATCTCCGAACGCGTCGTGATGCAGGATCCCGATCGTTCGCTGGTCATCCTGCAGGACCTGAAAGACCTGGGTGTCAAGATCGTGGTTGACGATTTCGGCGCGTCATCGTCGTCGCTGCGCTATCTACGGCGTTTGCCGATCGACGTCCTGAAGATCGATCGTTCCTTCATGGCCGGTCTCTCGCGCGAGTCGGAGAACTCGGTGATCGTCTCGACCCTTATTACGCTGGCCCACTCCCTCGGTTTGCGGGTGGTGGCGGAGGGTGTCGAGACGGCGGCGCAGGCAAGCTGGCTGCGCGATATCGACTGCGATCTGGCCCAGGGCTTCTATTTCGCCAAGCCCTCCGGCAGCCGCATGACGGCGCTTCTCTTCGAGAACGACATCTCCTGGCTCTTCGAGGACGAACCGGGTTTGCCGACCTTCTAAGACACGAATAGCTCGTCGTCATGTGTAGAGGCAAGCCCCCGTGCTTGCCCTCTGTCCGTTGGCCAGGTGGTGGTGTGGATGGACGCCCGTCGGGTGACGCGCCACAATGAGGTTAAAGTGGACGATTGATCTGGAGTGGCCCCGAGCGCATCGTGGGGTCTACTGCTGTTTTTTGACAGGTGGAGGGAGACAGTTGATGGACGCACTCATCGCCGCCAAGAGCGACGAATTGACGTGTCTCTGTCACCGATTTCACGTTCAGCGCCTGGAACTGTTCGGTTCTGCTACCCGTGACGATTTCGACGCATCCAGCAGCGATCTCGATTTTCTGGTCGAGTTTGATGAACTGCTGGTCGAAGAGTACGGAGACGCCTACTTCGGACTTCTGGCTCAACTCGAGGACCTCTTCTGCCGCCCAGTAGATCTCGTGATCCGGTCTGCGGTGCGAAACCCCTACCTGCTCGAGTCCATTGAGCGAAGCCGGACACTCTTGTATGCGGCGTGAGAAGTTATGATCATGAACATGAAGGAACGCTAAATCGTGCCCAGTTATCGATTGGTCTTTCGAACGCATGCGATAAAACGGATGTTTGAGCGGGGAATAAGTGTCGCAGATGTCAAGCGAGTCTTGGCCGCTGGCGAGGTAATAGAGGACTATCCGACAGACGTTCCATTTCCCAGTCGACTTGTGTTAGGTTGGACAACGGGACGACCGATTCATGTTGTTGCTGCCGACGACAACACCGCTCAAAAGACCATTGTGATTACGGTATATGAACCTGATCCGGCCCGCTGGGACGGTGACTTTCGACGGAGACGAATGACATGAAGTGCATTATTTGTAAGCATGGCGACACGCAGCCAGGGCACACGACCGTCACGCTGGTGCGTGGTCAAACGACGGTGGTGCTCAGAGGCGTGCCCGCTCAGATTTGCGATACCTGCGGCGAAGAATACGTCGATGAGGACATCACGGTGCGACTGCTCTCGATTGCTGAACAGGCGGTACGGTCGGGCGTACACGTCGAGGTGCGTGACTTCATCGCGGCGTAGACGTCAAGCTCCGCACTCCGAGTTATTTCTCAGTTCCATCACCCTGAGCTATTAACACGACGTTCAGCTCGCCTTGACGCTCGACAACCGTCGTGACGGCAAACGTTTCCCCCCACCGTTCGACGATTCGCTCCAGCGGCAAGTCCGGCCGATCCGCATCGTTGGCAGGAAGGCAGATCTGAATTCGCCCGCCAGATCCGGGCTGGTTTGCCAATGCGCGGCAAGCCGCCTCAATGGCTTCCAGATCGCAGACGACGCGTTCGGCGTCGGTGTTGACAATTTCGCCATTTTCTTCATGTTCCGGCAAGCGCATGACGACTCTCCACAGTCTGATCTCCGTCAGTGGGCATCTCCGCTCACACTCTTGATCGTAGGAGCCGGGACGTAAGCGCTGTGTCAGAATCGGTCCTGAACCCATCAGGATCTTGTCAAGATCCGCTAATAGCGCCGGAACCGCTCAATTCTCACTGTTAGACTCGGAAGACATTGGCATATGCAAGGGCTGAAACGCAGCCACGCGACGTACCACGAACTTGCCGGAGCAGTTTACGATCACCATGGCAACGCGAATGTTCAGAACTACAGCGCGATCCTACGCTATCGTCGTTCTCGCGATCGGCATTGGAACGGCGCTCTTCTTTCCATTTCGCGCGCATCTCAACGCGCTCAATCTCGCGCTGCTCTATCTCATTATCGTGACAACCGTCTCACTCTTCACGGGAACCGTACCGAGCATCGTGGCTTCTGTCCTGGCATTTCTGTGCTTCGACTTCTTCTTCATCCCGCCCTACTACACCTTCACCGTGGCGCGGTCGGATCACGTGCTGACGCTCTTTGTTTTTCTCGGTATCGCGATTCTCGTGACCCAGCTCATCGTTCGAATCCGCGCTCAGCAACTCGAAGTGCTGCAGCGTGCGCAGCACACGGCAACCCTCTACAGCCTGAGCAGCGCCCTGATCAATGAGTTCAGTCTCGACGCAATGCTGTTGTCGATTGCCCGGAGAGTACGCCAGGTCTTCCATCTAGAGAGCTGTGCCATTCTGCTCTGGCAGGACGGCCGGTTCGCGACACGCGCCGAAGATGGGGCGCCGATTGTCGACCGTCTCAGCACGAACCTGCTCAACCTGGCACGCTGGTCACTCCAGAAGCGCCAGACCGCCGGGATTGGCGCCGTGCGAGCCAAAGTCGTCCCTCCCCATTCGCTGGATCACGGCGCGCTCTGGAACTTCGCTCAGGGGTTTCGCGGGAGAGATACGCTCATCGTTCCAATCGCCACCACGACCCGGCCCATCGGCGTGCTGATCGCCGGGCGTGGCGGCCGCGGAGTGTTGACCGAGGACGAACAGCAACTGCTCGAGACGTTCGCCAATCAGGCGGCGCTGGCGGTCGAGCGCAGCATCTTGGCCGACGAGCACCTCCGGGCCGAACTCCTGGCGCGCTCCGACGAATTGAAATCGGCGCTTCTTTCGGCCGTCTCGCATGACTTGCGGACACCGCTGGCATCGATCAAGGCCTCGGCCACCAGCCTGCTCCAGGCGGATATCGGGTGGACCGAAGAGGACAGGCGAGATCTCTTGGAGGCGATCGATGAGGAAGCCGACCGGCTGAACCAGTTTGTTACGAACATTCTTGACCTCACGCGAATTGAAGCAGGCGTGTTGAAGCCGGAGCGAGACTGGTATGACCTGACAGAGATCGTCAACAAGGCGGTCGAGCGCTGCGAGGGATTCGCGGAGCTTCACTCGATCAATGTCGCGGTCGAGGACAATCTGCCCATCGTGTTTGTCGACTTCATCGAGATCGAGCAAGTGCTGATCAACCTCATCGAGAATGCGGCGAAGTACTCGCCTGACGACAGCAACATCTGGATTACGGTCGCGCGCGGCGGCGAGTTCATTGAGATGACAGTCCGCGACGAAGGGGTGGGCGTCCCGCCTGGTGAGGAAGAGCGCATCTTCGACAAGTTCTATCGCGTGGAGAATCCCCACCGACCGATTGGCTCCGGCGTTGGTCTGGCAATCTGTCGCGGGTTCATCGATGCGCATCAGGGGCGGATCTGGGCACAACGAAATCCCGATCGTGGGCTCACGGTTCACGTCAGTTTGCCGATCGCGCCGCGGCCGTCTTCGACGTCCGAGAGCAATCGCGTAACCATGGTGAACTAATAATGGCGGTTAAAGTTCTGGTCGTCGACGATGAGCGTCAGATCCGGCGGGCGATTCGCGCGGGACTCCGGTCACAGGGCTTCGAGGTGGAGCAGGCCGATTCCGGAGAGGCCGCCCTCGATGCGATCGCCCTTGATTCCCCTGACGTTGTGATCCTGGATCTTGGATTGCCCGATATCAACGGGGTCGAGGTCGTCCGCGAAGTACGATCCTGGTCGACCGTGCCAATTATCATTCTGTCGGTTCGCGATGGGGAATGTGACAAGGTTGACGGGCTGGACAGCGGAGCGGACGACTATCTCACGAAACCGTTCGCGATGGGTGAATTGTTAGCGCGGATTCGTGTGGCGCTCAGGCACTCATCGCGAATCGAGCGCCACGAACCGGTACTCGAGTTCGGGGATCTGGTGATCGACCTGCCGCGCCGCCTTGTCACGCTGGTGGGAGAAGAAGTTCATCTTACCCCGACGGAATTCGAGCTTCTCCGCGAACTTGCCACGAATGCCGGCAAAGTTCTCACCCACCAGATGCTCCTCTCTCGGGTATGGGGCCCCGCATCGATGGGATCGACACATTATCTGCGGGTCTATATCAATCAGCTTCGCCAAAAGATCGAGACAGATGCCAGCCAGCCCCGCCACATCGTGACGGAGCCGGGAATTGGCTATCGCTTTCGCGACGATGTCAGTCCTCCCGATCTCAGTTCTTGACGATATCTTGATCCTCGCGCCGTTCACATTTGCACCTCGTTTACACCGCGACTCCTAGAATCAAGCAGATTAACCGCCGCAACGCTCTTCGGTTCGCGTCGGCGCTTGTCTGGATCAGTGGGGAGTGTCTTGTTGACAGCGAAGCAGGTCGTTCTCGTGGAAGATGACGAACGTCTTCAGTCCATCCTGACGTTGAGCCTTGAGCGGCGCGGGCATGAGGTCCGTAAGGCACGTTTCGGCGCCGAAGCCAGGGAACTCCTGCGTCTCGCGATGCCAAGCGTGCTCGTCATCGACATCAATCTGCCGGATGAGACCGGATGGGACGTCCTGCGCTGGCTGCGTGACCAGCCGGGAGCGAAGCCACGCGTTATCGTACTGAGTGCCGCCCGCCCAACCCAGAATCGCGTCAACGACCTGATGCCGTTTGGCGTGCTGACCAAACCCTTCCCGATCGACGCGCTCACGCGTCTGGTCGAGGACGAGGCAACAGCGGCGGCGGACTGAGCGGGACGGAAGGAATCGAGATCGATGTGGGATCTGCTCTTCACCGTGATAGGCGTGGTGTTCTTTGCCTTTTCGGCCGGGTACGTCGTCGCGTGCGAGCGACTGTGAGATTGGAACTCCGATGAGTGTCGGATATTGGATGCTGGGATTGATCAGTTTAGCGGTACTGGGATACCTCCTGTTCGTACTGCTACGCCCGGAGAATTTCTGATGGTGCGTGCGTTCTTTTCGAGTTTCTCCGATAGCTTGAACGTGTTCTCAGAGTTCGGTGACGACAAGAGCGCTGCCGTTCGCCTGCTCAACGATCTCGAGCGGTCGAATGACGTGGACTGGAGCGGACTTGACCCGACCCAACTCGAGGCCGCCTGTCGGATGATCACCTCGGTGCCGGTTGGAGCGATTCCGCACGTCCATCTGGTTTTTTCGTGCCCAAGGGGGCGAAGAGGCGTGCTCCCTGTGGCCGAGTTCGCCCGGGCGCTTGCGTCACGCTACGGCCTAAAACCGCGCTGTACGCTGAGCAAAGGGCTGGTTACGGTCACCTTCACACGTCGGGAGGCACGCGCATGACCCTGACCGGATGGCTGCAAATTATCGTGATGTTCCTGATTGTGCTGGCGCTTACTAAACCGCTTGGGCCTCTACATGGCGCGCTTCTTCGAAGGAGAGTGGACGCCGCTGACGCCCGTCGTCGCGCCGGTAGAGCGCGCCATCTACCGCATCTCCGGAGTTGATCCAGAGCGCGAGCAGGGCTGGGTTGGCTACACCATCGCGGTGCTGGTCTTCAGCCTGGTGGGTCTGGTTGCGACCTATGCCATCGAGCGGCTGCAGGGGCATTTACCGTTGAACCCGCAGCAACTTCCCGGTGTGAGTCCATCGTTGTCATTCAACACGGCGGTGAGCTTCACCTCGAACACCAACTGGCAGAACTATGGTGGCGAGACCACTATGAGCTATCTGACCCAGATGATGGCGCTGGCGGTGCATAACTTCCTCTCGGCCGCCGCCGGCATCGCCATCGCGATCGCGGTGATCCGGGGCTTCGCACGGCGTCGCGCCAACGCGCTCGGCAACTTTTGGGTCGATATCACGCGCTGCACGCTCTACCTGCTGCTGCCATTGAGCATCGTGATCGCCCTGGTGCTGATCTGGCAAGGAGTACCGCAGAACTTCCTTGCCTACACGCACGCGGTCACACTCCAGGGTGGAACGCAGACGATCGCGCAGGGACCAGCTGCCTCGCAGATCGCCATCAAGCAGCTTGGCACCAACGGCGGCGGCTTTTTCAATACCAACTCGTCTCACCCGTTCGAGAACCCGACGCCGCTGTCAAACATGATCGAGCTCAGCCTGATTTTGCTGCTTGGCGCCGCGCTGACCTACACCTTCGGCAAGATGGTCCGCGACACGCGACAGGGATGGACGCTCTTCACCGTGATGAGTGTCATCTTCCTCGGAGGAGTGGCGATCTGCTACTGGGCCGAGTCACGTGCCATTCCGGCGCTGGCCGGGCTGCACATCGATCAATCGCTCGGGAACCTGAGCGGAAAAGAGACCCGCTTCGGCACTGCCGCCAGTTCTCTCTGGGCAGTCGCGACGACTGCTGCGTCGAACGGCTCGGTGAATTCGATGCATGACAGCTTCACTGCCATCGGTGGAATGGTGCCGATGGTCATGATCCAGCTTGGGGAGATCATCTTCGGCGGAGTCGGATCTGGGCTCTACGGGATTCTCATCTTCGCCGTGCTGGCCGTCTTCCTGGCCGGGCTGATGGTCGGGCGTACGCCGGAATACCTGGGCAAGAAGATCCAGTCGTACGAGATGAAGATGGTCGCGCTGGCCATCCTCATCCTTCCTGCGTCTATCCTCGGATTCACAGCCCTGGCCTCGGTCACGCAGTGGGGCCTGGCTGGACTCAACAATGCGGGACCGCATGGCTTCAGCGAGATCCTTTACGCGTTTTCATCCACGACCGGCAATAATGGTTCGGCCTTTGCCGGGTTGACCGGCAACACCAACCCCTACAACACGACGCTGGGCATCGCAATGCTCATCGGCCGGTTCCTGGTCATCATCCCAGCAATGGCGCTCGCCGGCTCGCTGGCACGCAAGCAGGCTGTTGCGCCGAGTCTCGGCACGTTCCCGACGACCGGCACGATGTGGATCGTGCTGCTCACCGGCGTCATCCTGATTGTCGGTGTCCTGACCTTCTTCCCGGCATTGGCTCTTGGCCCAATAGCCGAGCACTTCCTCGGCAACGTGGGTAAGCTCTTCTAGCATGGAGGGTTCTTTCAATGAATGATGGTGTCCCGTCGGACAATGGCAAGCGGCCGGTTCATACCCGGCCGGAGCGGGATGCAGATGCCACACGCGGGCTGGAGCCGCCAACCAGGCGTGACCCCGAGACCGATGAAATGAAGCGAATCTCGGCCTCGCGCAAAACCGGCGGGAGCGTCTGGCAGCGGCGATACCTTCAGCCGGCACTGACGCAGTCGGTCTACAAGTTGGATCCACGTTGGATGATCAAAAGCCCGGTGATGTTTGTCGTCGAGATCATTAGCGTGATCGCGACGTACATCGCGGTGAAGCAGATTCTGGTTGGCCCCCGTGATCAATTGGGATTCGTGATCCAGATCACGGTGTGGCTCTGGTTCACGGTCCTCTTCGCTAACTTTGCCGAGGCACTGGCCGAAGCACGCGGCAAAGCACAGGCGGATACGCTACGGGCCACGCGCAAGGAGACGCCAGCCCGGCTCTTGAGCGATGGGCGCGAGGAGATGATCTCGTCGAGCGACCTCCGCAAGGGGAATATCGTGCTGGTCCGGGAGGGTGAGATCATCCCCTCGGACGGCGACGTCATCGGTGGCGTGGCGTATGTCAACGAGGCTGCCATCACGGGTGAATCGGCGCCGGTGCTCAAAGAGCCGGGCACCGATATTCGCAGCACAGTCACGGGCGGGACGCAGGTAACATCGGACTGGCTGAAGATCCGGATCACGGCCGATCCGGGGCAGACGTTTCTCGATCGCATGATCGCACTGGTTGAGGGCGCTTCACGACAAAAGACGCCCAACGAGATCGCGTTGAGCATTCTGCTCTCCGGGCTGAGCATCATCTTCGTGCTTGTGGTGGTGACGCTCGAGCCGTTCGCCATCTATGCTGGTGGTGCGATCTCCACCACCATTCTGGTCGCCTTGCTCGTCTGTCTGCTGCCGACCACCATCGGCGCGCTCCTCTCGGCCATCGGCATCGCGGGCATGGACCGGGTGACCCGATTCAACGTCCTGGCGATGTCTGGCCGAGCGGTTGAGGCATCCGGGGACGTAGATGTTCTGCTGCTCGATAAGACCGGCACGATCACCTATGGCAACCGCCTTGCCGCCGAAATTGTCCCGATCGAAGGGGCCAGTGAGGAAACCGCCACAAAAGCCGCGCATTGGGCGTCGCTCGGCGACGAGACGCCCGAAGGCAAGAGCATTCTCGCGCTGACGTCCCGGCTCGGCGAGAAAACGCCGGCCGGCGGACGGGTCGCTGAGTTAGCCGTTCCGGATGGCGCGGAAGTAATCCCGTTTCGGGCAGAGACGCGCATGAGCGGACTCACGCTGGACGGATCGTCCTGGCACAAAGGCGCGGTCGACGCTGTCTACGACTGGGCTGGTCTGGCCATCTCGACGGAGGTCCAGCAGCAGGTCGATCGCATCGCCCGGGCTGGAGGGACGCCGCTGGCGATCGTCGAAGAGAAGCAGCCGGTCGGCTTAATCTACCTGAAAGACACCGTCAAGCCGGGCATGCGCGCGCGCTTTGACGAACTGCGGCGCATGGGCATCCGCACGATCATGGTCACCGGTGACAATCCGCTTACAGCGACGACGATCGCGGAAGAGGCGGGAGTCGATGATTTCATAGCCGAGGCCAAACCGGAAGACAAGATTGCCCGCATCAAACAGGAGCAGGAGCAGGGACACCTCGTCGCCATGAGTGGCGACGGGACCAACGACGCCCCTGCACTGGCACAAGCCGACGTTGGCCTGGCGATGAACTCCGGCACGGCCGCGGCCAAAGACGCCGCCAATATGGTCGATCTCGATTCGGACCCGACCAAATTGATCGAGGTCGTCCGCATCGGCAAGCAACTCCTGATCACGCGCGGTGCGATCACCACCTTCTCGGTGGCGAACGACGTGGCCAAGTACTTCGCCATCATCCCGGCGGCGTTCGCGGCGACGTATCCGGAACTGAATGCCCTGAACATCATGCGGCTTGGCTCTCCGCAGAGCGCCATTTTGAGTGCGGTCATCTTCAACGCGCTGGTGATCATTGGCCTGATCCCACTCGCGATGCGAGGCGTGGCCTACCGAGCGATTCCCGCCGCCGACATGCTCCGGCGCAATCTGTTGATCTACGGACTCGGTGGCGTGGTCGTTCCCTTTGTCGGGATCAAGCTCATCGACCTGCTCGTGCGAGCACTCGGCCTGGCCTAGAAGAGGAATCACCATCATGATTCGCTCAATCTTGCAACAGGCGCGTCCGGCAATCATCATCTTCATCGTCTTCACGGTGATTACCGGCCTCGCCTATCCATTCGCGATCACTGGGCTTGCTCAGGTCTTCTTCCCGCATCAGGCGAACGGAAGTCTCATCAAGAATGCACAGGGACAGATCATCGGCTCGGAGTTGATCGGGCAGAACTTCACCAATCCAGCCTATTTCTGGGGTCGACCTTCGGCGGCTGGCGCCGATGGCTACGACGCCAGTGCGTCGAGCGGGACAAATCTTGGGCCTACCAGCCAGAAACTGCACGATCAGGCGGCGGCGCGGGCATCGGAAATTCGCCAGGCGAGTGGCTTGCCGTCCGATGCGCCCGTACCTGAGGAATTGGTTGTGGCGAGCGCCAGTGGTCTCGACCCAGACATCAGCCCTCACGCCGCCTATTTCCAGGCGTCCCGAGTGGCCAGTGTTCGTGGACTGTCGGAAGACCAGGTCAATGCGCTTATCAAGCAGCACGTCACGGGTCGCACCCTGTGGTTCCTTGGGGAACCGCGGGTCAACGTTCTGGAGTTGAACCTCGCACTGGACCGGCTTGCGCCGCTGAAGTAGGGATCCTGATGAACAATAATGACTACGAAGAGAGTGAATTGGGAACCGAACAGGACAAGAAGGTGATCCTCGCTACCATTTCAAGCTTTGATAGCGGCACGCTGACACGATATGTGGCCCGAGTACTGGTTCCCGGCCGCCCGGCGATCGTGCTGCGACCATACCCGAATCCACATGCGGCGATTTTGCGGCTCCATACTCGCTGGCCAGACGCGGTGGTCGTGGATCAGGATGTGTTCGCACGGCTCGAGCGAAAACAGGAGAGCCCTGTGCCGGGAACCGACTCCTGCAATGACCGGGACAAGGTCAATGGATAGGCCGGAACGGCCCGACGATTCTCGCCCCACGCCGGAGCAGATGCTTGAGCGCGTGCGCCGTGAGGAACCCGAGGCATCTACCCGAGGCCACCTCCGTATCTTTCTTGGCGCGGCGCCCGGCGTCGGTAAGACGTTCGCCATGCTGGAAGAAGGGCATCGACTGCGGGACGAGGGCCGCGACGTGGTGATCGGTCTGGTCGAGACCTATGGGCGGAATGAGACGGAGGCACAACTCGGCGACCTGGAGGTAATCCCGCGTCGCCGGGTTCCATATCGCGGCGTACTGCTAGAAGAGATGGATACCGACGCGATCCTGGCCAGGCAGCCCGCGGTCGTGCTCGTCGACGAGCTGGCCCACACCAATGCACCGGGATCTGCTCGCGCCAAGCGCTACCAGGACGTCGAGGTCTTGCGCGATGCCGGGATCGAAGTTCTCTCCACTATGAACGTGCAGCACCTTGAAGGGCTTAACGATCTGGTTGAGGGCGTCACCGGTATTAAGGTGCGTGAGACGGTGCCGGACCGGGTGCTCGACGATGGGGAAGTTATCCTGGTCGATTTGCCGCCGGCACTTCTGCGAGAGCGGCTTGCGGCCGGAAAGGTGTACCCGAAGACGCAAGCCGCGCAAGCGATGGAGAACTTTTTTCGTGAGTCGAACCTCACCGCGCTGCGTGAGTTGGCGCTACGACGCACCGCCGAAGGCGTTGAAGCCGCGCTCGAAAACTACATGGTGGGCGATCGTGTCGCCGGGCCATGGCCGACGATCGAACGCGTGCTGGCCTGCTTCGATCACCGCACCGACGCCGAGATTGTCGTCCGTCATGCCTGGCGGCTCGCCCGCGGCATCCATGCGGACCTGCTCGGAGCCACTGTCATCGCACGAAAGCTTGACGAACTGCCGGAGCACGAACAAGGAGCGCTGCGGCACAATATTCGCCTTGCAGAGGACCTGGGTGCGAAGGTGCTGCTGGTGGTCGATCCTGACCCCATTGCCGGGATTATCCGCATTGCTCAAGAGGAAAACGTGACCGATGTCGTGATCGGCCGCCCCAATCCGTCATGGCTTGAACGCGTAACAGGCCGCTCGTTCGGAGACCGGCTCATTTCGCGTCTCGACTACGTTGACGTGCACGTCGTCTCCTCGAAGCGGAAAACCTGCGAAATCCCCTACTAGGCAGGGGATTCGCAAACGCCCTGAATTCCGGCCGCGACTGAAAACGCCCTACCGTGCTTTCTCGTCTTCCTTCTCCGCGTGGAACCCCTCGCCGACGTGGTAGGGCACGTCGATCGTGATCGTGTTGCGGCGCATGAAGAGGTGCGCCTTGAGTCGCCAGGCTGTGAGATTGTGAAGCATGTTTTCATACCAGTGCCGCGGCACGAACTCCGCCAGCACCACGGTCACCGGGCGGCGCGGATCCTCCGCGTCGATCATGTCGATGTACTCCAGTAGCGAGCCGAGCAGGCGCCGGTAGGGCGATTCGACGATGACCAGCGGCACGTTCAGGTTGAACTCGTTCCAGCGCTGCCGGAACGCCTCGGCCTCCTCTTGATCTTCAACCACGTGTACCGCGGTCACGTCGGTCGAGATCGACTGTGCGAAGTTCAACGCGGCCACTGCTGGGCGCTCCAGCCGGCTGATCGGTACGACGACCTGCGGCGAGACGTGAACCGGAAGAACCTGGTCCTTGGGCGACGCGCGGAGTTCCTCCCCCAGTGTCAGATAGTGCCGGTGAATCATCAGCATGACGGTCACAAAGAGCGGAATCAGCAACAGTACGATCCAGGCACCGAGCAGGAATTTGGCAATGCCGACCACAATCGCCACGACCCCGGTCGCCAGCGCGCCAACACCGTTGAACAGCGCTCGAACCCACCAGCGTTGATCGCGGCGACGCAGGCGCCACCAGTGCCGTATCATGCCGCTCTGGCTCAACGTGAAGGCGACGAAGACACCGACGGTGTAGAGCGGGATCAGGTTGGTGACGCTGCCGCTGAAAGCGACGATCAGGACGATGGCCACGCCCGCCAGAAAAATGATGCCGGTGTCGAACGCCAGCCGATCGCCGCGATACTGCAACTGGCGCGGCAGGAAACGATCCTTCCCGAGTATGCTGGCAAGCCGCGGGAAATCGGCGAACGCGGTATTCGCGGCCAGCAGCAAGATCAGCGCGGTCGTGAATTGCACCAAGTAGTGATAGGGACTGCCCTGACCAACCAAGGAGACCGCGAGTTGGTTGATGACCGTCTCGTGCTCGGTCGGATCAGGAAGGATGCCGATGTGAGTCACCAGGAAGCTCATGCCCAGGAAGATGCTGCCGAAGAGCGTGCCCATGATCACTAGAACCACCCGGGCGTTGACCGGTTCTGGCGGCTTGAAGGCGGGGACGCCGTTCGAGACAGCCTCTACGCCGGTGAGGGCGACCGATCCGGATGCAAAGGCGCGCAGGATCAGCAGCAGGGTGAGCGTCTGCAACCCATAGTCCTGCTGCCAGGATGTGGGTGCGGTGTAAGATGGGAGGGTGCCCGTTGCATAGCGGAAGAGACCGTAGGCGAGCAGTCCGAAGATAGCGACGAGATAGAGATAGGTCGGCGCGGCGAAGATCGAACCGCTCTCACGGATGCCGCGCAAGTTGCCGATAGCGAGCAGCGCGATCGCGGCGACCGCGATCTCCACACGGACATCGAACAGGCTCGGAAAGATCGACGTGATGGCGGCAACGCCCGCTGCGATGCTCACGGCGACCGTTAAGACATAGTCGATCAAGAGCGCCGCCGCGGCGATCAGCCCAGGCAGCGTGCCGAGATTATCGCTCGCGACGATGTAGGAGCCGCCGCCACTGGGATAGGCCTGGATCGTCTGCTGATAGCTGGTAACGACCACGGCCAGAACCAGAATGATGACGATGGTGAGCGGCAGCGTCCAACTCAGCGCGGCGAGTCCGGCGAGGACGAGCACCCGCATGATCTCTTCGGTGGCATACGCCGAGGAGGAGATGTTGTCCGAGGCGAAGACGGCCAGTGCCTTGAGCTTGGTGAGGCGTTCGTGGGACTCGCGTTCGGTCGGGATCGGTGATCCAATGAGGGTGCGCCGGACCCTGTGTAGCGCTCCGACGATCGGGCGCCGCCGCTCAATCTCTCCGCTTGCCACGACCCTGGCAACTGGCTGCTCCACTGGAGCGGATTTGGAACTACGGGCAATGCGGACGTAGCGGTCTCCGGGGTGTCGCCCCTGTTTGACCTCCTGCCATTCAACATCCGGGCGCGCCATGTCGTTTACTGGATGCTGAACCGCATCAACATCTAGCGAGGGTAACTTCTCGTCGCGCTTCGCGTTCATCGTTCCCACCGGGCTTCTTGCTGCTCTCCACCCCAATCCACACAGAATTGTCGGGGCACCCGCCGCGTGCGACGGGCATCCCATAACGATGGCGTACCGTCAATCAGGGAAGAGTCAGGGAACCCGTCCTGACCATCAGTAAAGTATTAAGATCGCGACGAATCGTCAGTGTGGACAAGCGACGTCGCGAGAGCTGGGGTTGTGGGGTTCGGATTGAGAGATTCCGAGTCGTAGCGAGAGATGACAGACGAATCATCTCTTCGGCTGCTCCAGCAAACGCGAGAGACTTTTTCGTCCCTACGCCCGAAAACGGTAGCCAACGCCTGGCTCGGTCGTAATGAAGTGCGGATGAGCAGGATTTTTCTCGATTTTGCGGCGAAGCTGATTGACGTAGACGCGGAGATAGTTCGTGGAGTCGGCTGAGGCTGGTCCCCAGACGCGGCTGAGGAGCATGTGATGCGTCAGGACCTTGCCTGCATTGGTCGCAAGTTCGCGTAGCAGATCGTACTCGGTTGGCGTCAGGTGCACGTCCTCACCGTCGAGCGTCACGAGTCGGGCATGCAGGTCAATCCGCAGGCCTTCGAACTCCAGTACCGGCTCAGAACGCGCCTGACCGGCCACGTGCCGCAGGGCCACACGGATCCGCGCCACCAGTTCCTCCATGCCGAACGGTTTGGTGAGGTAGTCGTCGGCGCCGCTATCGAGCGCCAGTACCTTCTCTCGCTCGGCATCGCGCACCGAGAGGACGATGATCGGGATTGGCGACCACTCGCGAATACGCCGGATGACCTCGATGCCGTCGATGCCGGGCAGGCCGAGATCGAGCACCATCACGTCCGGTGGGTGCATCGCGACCGCGTCGACGGCGGCTTCACCGGAGTCCACCGCCTCAGCTTCGAACCCGTTGGCGCGCAAGCCGGTCGTGACCGCCCGGCGGATCTGTGGCTCGTCATCGACGATCAGCACGCGTGCGCCCATCACGATATCACCTGCTCGAACGGCAGCGGCGTGGCGATTTCACTTGTGGCTCCAACCGGTAACCGGAAGCGGAAGGTCGACCCTTCCCCGTTGTTTGGCTCGACCCAGATCCGCCCGTGATGCGCCTCGATGAAGCCACGACAGATCGCGAGCCCGATGCCGGAGCCGAGTGGTCGATGGGGTGACTCGACCCGGTAGAACTTGTCGAAGACGCGCTCCTCTTCGCCAGGAGGGATGCCCGGCCCCTCGTCGCTTACGGCCACCTCGATGTCGTCTCCGATCCGACGGACCACCACCGCGATGAGGCTGCCGTGCGGAGCGTAGCGCGCGGCGTTCTGCAGCAGGTTCACGAGCACCTGGACGATCTCGACGTAGTCGAAGCGGGCTGGTGGCAGATCGGGCTCGATCTGAAGGTCGAGTGGGTGATTGTCCAGCGCGAATGCCTCGCGGTCGAGCGCGTCGTAGATCACTTCAGCCATATCGTTCCACTGCAGATCGGGTTGCAGGGCGCCCGCCTCGATGCGCGAGAGATCGAGCAAGTTGGCGACCAGCCGGTTGAGCCGGTCCGACTCCTCGTCGATTGCCTCCAGCAGGTCCCGCTGATCGGACGGGCTTAGTGCGATGTCCGATTGCAGCAGACTGGTGACCGACGCCTTGATGGAGGCCAGCGGTGTCCGCAGGTCGTGCGAGACGGCCGAGAGGAGTGCCGACTTCAGCTCGTCGGAGCGCTGGAGCACTTCGGCATGGGTACGCTCTTCGGTTAGCAGGCTTCGCTCGATGGCGATGGCTGCCTGGTTGGCGAACGTGGCGAAGAGCTGGCGCTCGTCCACGTCGAAGGCCGGGTATGCCGCAGGACGTGCCAGCAGCAGCACACCGAGCGGCTGGCGACTGGTGACGATCGGCACCAGCAGAATCTCCTGCCCACCGAGTTCGACGCGTTCGGGCTCGCGCCGTCCCATCGCCAGTTGTCCGCGCTCGCGAATCTCCGCATGGTCGAGGAGCGCGCCACTCCCGGCGACCGAGCGCGGGACGAGCTGGCCGTATGTCTGGAGGAGAATGGCCGAGGTGTCGAGCGCGAAGACGTCGTGAACGCGAGCCACGATGGCCGCCAGAGTGTCATCCAACCCGCCCTGGCTGATGAGCGCGGTGCTGAGGTCGTAGAGCGTGGCGTTCTGCTGGCCGCGTCGCAGCGCGTCGTTCGTCTGACGACGCACGCGCACCACCATCTGCGTGACCAGCACCGAGGCACCGAGGAAGACGAGCAGCGTCAGGACGTGGTCCGTCTCCGCGATGATCAGCGTGTAGAAGGGCGGCACGAAGAAAAAGTCGATGCAGAGAAAGGCGACCAGCGAGGCGACGATGCTCGGCCCGGTTCCGGCGCGCAAGCGAGATGGCCGTCACCACGATCAGGAAGAGGAGCGTGTCGGTCAACGGATTCAGTTGCGAGCGGAAGGGGAAGAGCAGCAGCGTGGCCACGGCCACGACCGAGACGGCCGCGAGATAGCCCGCGACCCGCCGCCAGGGCCGCTGGCGGGTGCGCGGCATCGCTGAAGATGGTGACATCCACGTCCGTTCCACGCGCATGGTGCTCCAGAGGCGAAGTATACGCCCGGCAGTCTATCCGCCTAAAGGAATATGACCGCACCTCGCCAGGCGTCTACTTCGTGACGCTGGTCTGCCATGGCCGGGAAGGTCTATTTGGTGAGGTCAAAGACGGCGAGGTGCGGCTCAATACGTTGGGGGAGATCGTGGCCGCTGAATGGGAGCGGACGGCGATAATCCGATCCAACGTCGCGATTGATGCGTACGTCGTCATGCCGAACCATTTGCATGGAATCATAATCCTGATGGATACGGTGGTTGGCGGTGGCAGTGACGGGGCGCACCACGTAGAACGGGCGCACTGCTGTGCGCCCGGTTCTGTCACCCGCGGTTCGGGTGCGCCCGCCGCAATCGCTTGGTTCGATTATCGCCGGATTCAAAGCGGCATCGACCCGGCGGATTGATGGGATGCGTGCGACGCCACGGGCTCCGGTTTGGCAGCGCAACTATTTCGAGCACATTGTTTGGAACGACGCGGCGCTCGAGCGCGTGCGTGATGTACCGCCCTCGGTAGGTTGCACGCCATTGGTTGACCGTTAGGACTCAGGCCGTTCAGGGACTTCGGCTCCTCAGCCTGGGTTTTCAACCCGGATGATCGTGGAATACCGCCAGAACAGTTCGCCCAATCACCACCGAGCCATCCTCCTTCAGGTAGGCCACGTGCGCAGGAGGACCGCATGGCGAGACGGATCGCCACATTCTTGAAGGAGACACGCGCGATGATTACACCGGACCAGATACGGATCGTGACGTTCGATTGCTACGGCACGCTGATCGATTCGGTTGGCGGCTCCGGCACGTTCCTCGCCGAGTTCGCCGGGCGCCGGTGACCCAACGTCGCCACACAGCCGCGACGTCTCGCTAGACCGTGAACTTGCCGTTCTTCATGAATACCTGGTCGTCGACGCGAACTTCGCTCTCTCGCCGCAGATCGCAGATCATATCCCAGTGGACCGCCGACTCGTTCTTGCTGCCGGTCTCGGGATAGCCGGAGCCGACGGCCATGTGCATCGTGCCGCCGATCTTCTCGTCGAACAGGATATTGCCGGTGAATTTGTCGATGCCCCGGTTGGTGCCGAAGGCGAATTCGCCGAGGTAGCGAGCACCATCGTCGGTGTCGAGCGTTCGCTCCAGATACTCCTGATTCTTTTCGGCGGTCGCCTTGACGACTTTGCCGTTCTCGAACCAGAGACGGATGTCCTCCACCTCACGTCCGTCGACACTGGACGGAAAGCTGAAGCGGACGTGACCGTTGACCGAGTTCTCGACAGGGCCGGTAAAGATCTCGCCGTCCGGGAAGTTGTACTTGCCGTCGGCGTTCTCGAACGTGCGGCCGTCGATCTCGAGCCTCAGATCGGTATCCGGCGCGGTGATATGGATCGTCTTCTTGCCCTTGAGCCAATCGACCAGCCGTTGCTGCTCGCGCGAGATCTTGCGCCACTCCTCAACCGGGTTGTCGGTGAACAGGAGCCCAGCCCGGTAGACGAAATCCTCATAGTCGGACAGGGACATCTCAGCATCCTGGGCGAAGGCTTCGGTCGGGAAAAGCGTCAGGCACCAGCGAAGTTTTCCTTCGGCGGATCGCTGCAAGTACGTCTTCATCAGGTCGGTCCGCGCCTGGCGTCGGATGAGCTGGCGCGATGGATCGACGCCGGAGAGGGATTTGGTATTGGTGTCGCTCATGATATTCAACGCGGCATCGGCCATTTCGGGCATGACGCGCTCGTCCGGGCGGATGTAGCGCAACTGATCGTCCGAAGCGTTACGGAAGAGGATTTCGGACAGGCCAGGGATGCCGACCTGAACCAATGGATGAGCGCCTCGCGCCAGAACCCGGCGATAGGCCTCGAGAATCAGCGGAGCCGCGAGCGGTGAGGAGGCCGTGATCGCCACCAGCTGGCCGGGCTGGACATCGAGTGAGTACTCGATGAGCACCTGGGAGAGAACTTCGAGCCGAGCGTCGGCCATGGTTATCTACCTTTCATTCATTGCCGGGTACGTCTGGATTCCTGTCATTGTGTTTGGCTGACAAGTTCACCTCCGGTACAAGCGACCCATGCACGATCAGACTGGAGTACCTCAATAAACCTGACTATGGGCCGATGCGATCGAACGGACTGGCCCGTACCATGGTATCCGATGGTCTGACTATGTGCGGAGTTGAGTAGACGATGAAGACCGAAGATGGCTCAACATCTCCAGCGCAAACCAACATTGGCACCGCTCGACGGTGCAGGCATCCGCTCGCTCGCGCCGGACAGGCCACAGTCGAGTTCGCGCTGGTCAGCATTATCTTCCTGATGATTGTGCTCGGCACGGTGGATCTCGGTCGCGCGGTCTACATGTACTCTCAATTGACGAACTCGGTGCGCGAGGGCGCGCGCTACGCTCAGGTGGCCCCGACCGATACCACTGGCATCAAACAGCGGGTGGTCAACTATTCGACGGGGCTCGGTCTCAGCACCAGCGACGTGTCGATCAATTGTACTGGCTCGTGTAAGACCGGAGACGACGTCACCGTATCGGTATCGATGAGTTTCTCGCTGGTGGCGCAGCAGTTCCTCGGCATTTCGCCGTTTACGATGCGGGCGCACGCCACGGACGCGATTGATTGACACGATATACCCATGGCAGGACGGAGCAACCGGTGAGTCTACATGACGAACCGTCCGCACAATTGAAGCGAGTCGGAATGACGGACCGTCGCAGACGTAGCCGTGGTCAGAGTCTGGTTGAACTGGCGCTGGCGTTGCCGGTCTTGCTCCTGTTGCTCCTCGGCACCATCGACCTGGGACGAGCGTTCTTCGACTACATCCAGATGCGCAACGGCGCCTTCGAGGGGGCGCGCTACGGCGCCCGCTTGCCAGGTGACACCGCGGGGATCACCGCTGCCGTGATGACGCACGGCGTGCCGTCTGATTCCAACGTATCGGTTTCGACAACCGGTGACTGCACCAGCGTCGGCGGAAACTGTACGGTCACCGTCACGGTGACACGCACGTTCCAGCCGATCTCCACGTCGTTCCTGAATCACTACTTTGGCCTGGGCAACTTCAACTTGCGGTCCTCAGCCACCGTCAAAGGCATGACGTAGCGAACCTGCGCCGGGGAGTCATGTCCGGCGCGCTCAATCCCCCTTCAGCCCACCGATAAAAGCTTCTACCGGAAGCGCGGGCATGGTCAGGAACTGCACCGTGCCGCGCGAGCCGAGCATCACCGAGACCCGCATGATCGTCTCGTTATCCGGCGCCTCGACAATGTTGACGAAGTCGAAGGCGCCCAGCACTGACCACTGCTCGATCACCTGAGCGCCCAGCATCTCGATCTCGCGGTTGACCTCCAGGATGCGCTCCGGCCGGTCATTGATCGTCTTACGGCCCTCGTCGGTCAACGTGCTGAGCATGATGTAGATGGCCATGTCGATCTCCATTTCACTTTGCGCGCCGGAATCGCGAACCGCTATTGTGCGATGTAGCCGCCGTCGACCGAGTAGCACGACCCGGTCACGAACGAGGCCTCGTCGCTTGCCAGGAATGCGATGACGTTAGCTACCTCTTCCGGCGTGCCCATACGGCCGATTGGGTGCCGCTGCTTCAGCCGCTCGTCCGATTGCCGCAGTTGCTCTTCAGTGCGGCCGACCCGCTGGCGCTGCACGAGCGGCGTGTCGATCGTGCCGGGGCAGACGGCATTCACACGGATCTTGTCGTCGACGTGATCGAGTGCCATGGCGCGGGTCAGTTGCACGATCGCGCCCTTGGACGTCGCGTAAGCTGCCGCCCCACGGGTGCCGACCAGGCTCAGATTGGAACCCAGATTGACGACGCTGCCGCCGCCGCCTTCGATCATGTGGGGCAGGACGTAGCGCGAGACGAGAAAGACGCTGCGGACGTTGGTCGCCATCAGCGTATCCCACTCATCGATATCGGCGGTGACGACGGAGCCGAAATTGATGATCCCGGCGTTGTTCACCAACACGTCGATCCGGCCGAACCGCTCCATCACCTGGTCGACCATGCGTTTGATGTCGTCATGCTCCAGCATGTCGGCCTCGAAGAAGGCCGCTTCACCGCCGTCGCGCCCGATTTGTTCGGCCAGCGCCTCACCTCTCTCGCGTTCGCGGGCGACGATGGCGACCTTCGCCCCTTCGCTGGCGAGCCGAACCGCCGTCGCCTCGCCGATGCCGGAGTTTCCACCAGTAATCAGCGCTATTTTGCCGTCAAACCGCATAGCAGATCTCTCCCTACCGTAGTGTTCTTTTCAGTCAGTCGTCTGGCTTATTCATCGCCTCCGCGATCAGGTTTACCGGCACCGCGCCGTACGCAAGGAACGTGTCGTGGAAGCGGCGCAGATTGAAATCCGCACCTTCCGCCTTCGTCCGGTCGCGCCGCAATTGCCAGATCAGGTCGGTGCCCATTAAGTACATCAACGCCGCACCCGGGAACATGCTGTTCTTGACCGCTTCGGACCGCGCTGCCTCCGGCGACATCGCGGTGCGATCCCCGTAGAAGAATGCCGCGTCCTCCAGCGTCATTTGACCGGTGTGCAGTCGGACGTCGACAATGGCGCGCGCCGCCATACGCAGCCGGGTATGGGCCAGCGCCAGTCGTTCCACCGGTGTGTAGAAGCCGGTCTCCTCCATCAGCTCACTGGCGTAGCAGGCCCAGCCCTCGGCCATCGTCCCACCACACAGCATGGCGATGCGCGAAGCACAGTCGACCGCCGCGATCTGGCCGATGCGCGACTCCGCTCGTTGCACGTGCCAGTTTTGAACGTGATGGCCGATGCCGCCATGATGCACCACGTGATTCTGATTGATCACGCTGTCATTATTCGCTCGCAGGAAACGCTCCTGCTCCTCCGGCGACGCACTGCGATCGAGTGGGGCGATCAGGTAGTCGACGATCGGCACGCGATCGAAGGCGGCCGGTGCGCGGTAAAACAGGAAATACAAGTATGGCGCCGGCGCGCGAGTCCAGGGATAGCGTGGAACGTAGCGGATCGGGTAGTCGGGCCAGGTGAGCAGATCGTGGTCGATTGCCGCCTGGCGCGCCGCGTTCCAGATCTCCGTGTAGCGTTGCTCGTAGTTACCAGGGCTCGGGTGTGTGTCCGAAAGCCGCGCCAGTCCCGTCTGCCAGTCATGGACGCCAATCTCCGATGCCAGTTCGGCTAACCGCTCTTCGGTCTCCCTCAGCGTTCCCCAGGCAAACGCCTCGATGCGTGTCAGGTCGTGATCGATCTGATGCCCGTTCCGGACCAGCATCTCCAGCGCTGTCTCACCACAGCCGACCGGCTTCCGCGGTCGAGCCTGCAATTCATCGTGCAGGAAGGTCCGGAAGCGCGTGACTGCGTCGATCGCCCGGTCAGACGTGGTACGCAGCGACGGGTTCGTGATCTCTTGCTCGGCGATCAGCAGATCAATGCCGTCGCCAAGAAAGAGGAGAGTTCCGTCACACTCGCGCAGAGCGCGCTCGGTCCAGGCCGGCGGCGCTTGCTGGATCGTGGCCTGTGCCTGGTCCAGCATGGCCGGGATGGCATTCAGTCGCTCGACGGCGGCTTCGACGCGTCCGTCAAGCGGCGCGTATTCCCGCAGGAAGAGGCTCATCACGCCGAAGACCGCTTCGCCAATGGCGAGCGACGGGTTGCCGCGCCACATCTGCTCGCCGGTCTGCTCCCATTCCTCGATCGCCAGCATCCCGGCCGCCAGACGGCGGTCCATCTGCTCGGCGGTGCTGAGCTTCTCGTCCGGGAGCGCATTGAGCCGATTCAGCAGCGACCGGGCTTCGGAGGCGACGCTTGCGACGTCCCTGCTCGGAGAGATCCGGCAGTGCGTGATCGTGCTGGTGCACGCCGATGAAGGTGGCGTTAACCGGGTGCCAGCGATAGTAGGCCGCCAGCACGTCGTCGAGCCAGCGCGTAAAGAGCGGTGCGTCGGTCATGGCTCAGCGCTCCAACGGCAGATCGACCCAGCGCCGCTCGTGGAATGATTGCTCGACCGCGTTTATCGCCTCCTGCACCCAGGCGCCGTCGTCGAAGTTCCCCTGGTTGCGCTCGCCCCCCTCTTCGATCTCGTCGATAAAGTCCTTGATCAGGTTCGCGTAGAAGAGAGAGCGCCACGACTCGCGCGCATGGCCTCCGGCCGGGTAGAAACGCTGAGGAATCTCCATCTCCTTGAACTCGACATCGTCCGGCGTCGCGATCTTGATGGTCTCGGCGACGCCGAACTCTTCGACCAGGCGACAGATGATCGCGCCGTCGCTGCCGTAGAGCCGCGCTTCGATCCCGGGATAGTTGCCGACCGTCACGAAACTCGACTGGATCGAGCCGATGGCTCCGTTGGTGTACTCGGTCAGGTAGATGTCGCCGTCGTCGATGTTGATGCGCTGCAGACCCTCCATGCCGCGGACCAATCGCTCCGGCACGAAGTTGCGCATCGTTCCGATGACGCGAGCGTAGTCGGCTCCGACCCACCAGTGGCTGATGTCGATGATTGGCGCGCCGTAGCCCTCGAGCGACGAGGTCTGGATGCGGTTCGGGTCGGCGTGCGGATCGAGCTGCCGCAGTGGCGTCTCCGGCTTGAGCCACTGGGAGTTCTGCTCGTAGCCGTTGAAGATGAAGGGCGTGCCGGTGAATCCCTCATCGATCAGCGACTTGGCGTATTGCACCCCCGGGCTGTAGCGGAACGTGAAGCCCAGCTTCGTCTTGAGTCCCTTGCTCCGGGCCAGGTTGGCCGCTTTCATGGTGTCGCGGAAATCGTAGGCGACCGGTTTCTCGCAGAGGACGTGCTTACCGGCTTCGATCGCGGCCATCGAGAGTTCGAAGTGCGTATGCGAAGGAGTAACCACGTCGATCACGTCGACGTCCTCCCGGCCGACGATCGCCTGCCAGTCGTTGGAGGCGGTCGGGATGTTGAACGCGCGAGCGAACTCCTCGGCTTTGTCTTTTTCGACGTCGCAGATGGCGACGACTTCAGCGCGAGGGTCGCGCTGCCAGCCCGGGATGTGCGCCGATTCGGCCCAGTTCCCGGCTCCCAGAACGGCCACGCGTAGTTTGCTGCGACTCATCGTATCCTCTCCGTTCTCGAGCGTCCGCGCATCCACAATCCATGTGTCCGGATGTCGCCCGGTAGCCATTATCACCGTCACCGGCGGCTTTGGACACCGTCACTTGCCGCATTTGCCCAAGTGAAGCGGTTTCGACCTCGGCCCAGATAACGCCGCTATACTTGTAACCAACGCGAACGAATGCGGCAAATGCGTACCCGACGCTGGCGACCTGAGCTCCAGTCTTGGCTACCGGGTTGACGATGCAGCAAAAACAGAACGATCAGTCCCCACGCAAGCGGAATCCCTGGCTCTGGGCGCTCATCGCAGTCCCGGCGGCGCTGATGAGCTGCGTCGTGCTCTGCGTGGTGCTGGCGATCGGGGTCGTCCTGGTGCGTCACCGCGTCCAGCAGCGGAACGTCATCACCACCGTTTCGCCCCTGCCGGTCGGCTCGTCGACCCACGCCATCACGGTCGACGGAAGGCAACGCACCTATATCGTGTATCGTCCGGCCGGCCTAACCGGAAGCGCGCCACTGGTGGTCATGCTCCATGGTGGCTTCGGTAGTGCTTCGCAGGCCGAAAAGAGCTACGGCTGGAACGACGAAGCGGATCGACAGAACTTCCTGGTCGCCTACCCCGACGGCGTCAGCCGCGCCTGGAACACCGGCGGCGGGTGTTGCGGCATACCGGCGAGCCAAGGGATCGATGACGTCGCCTTTATCCGGGCGATGGTTGAACAGATCGAGCAAGAGGCCGCCGTCGACCAGTCCCGCATCTACGCCACCGGCATCAGCAACGGCGGTATGATGGCCTATACGCTCGCCTGCCGGACCACGATCTTCGCCGCGATCGGTCCCGATTCGGCCACGCAGCTAGGCCCGTGCGGCCAGCCGGATCCGGTGTCGGTGATCCACATTCACGGGACGGCGGACACGCGTATTCGCTATGACGGCGGTCGTGGAAACGGCACGGCGCACATCGACGGCCCGGCGATTCCGGACCTGAACGCGACCTGGCGCACAATCGATCAGTGCGATCAGCCGTTGGAGACGACGTCGGGCCCGATCACGATGTCCACCGCCGGCTGTGCCAATGGCCGTACGGTCGAACTGATCACGATCGACGGCGCGGGACACCAGTGGCCGGGCTCGAAGAGTCGCACGTTCATCGAACGACTGCTGGGGCTCGACGCGCCGTCGACGGCCCTGAACGCGACCGATACGTTCTGGCAGTTCTTCGCGCAACATCACAAATAGCGCCATGCGAGAAAGGTGATGAAATGGCTGCTTCTAGCGGTGAGAATCAGTTCCGCGGTGTCTACGCTATCCCGCCGACGCCGTTCGACGATCACGGTCACCTCGATGAGGAATCGCTGCGCCGCGCCGTCGAGTTCTGCGTACTGGCTGGCGCCCACGGCATCGTCGCGCCGGTCAACGCCAGCGAGGCGATTGTGCTGACCGACACCGAGCGATTGCTGGTGGCGGAGATCCTGGTCGAGCAGGCGGCCGGTCGCGTGCCAGTGATCATCGGTGTCTCGGGCATCAGCACTGCTGCGTCGGTCCTCTACACCCAGCACGCGGCGCAGATTGGCGCCGACGGCGTGATCGCCATGCCGCCGTACGTCAAGCATCCGCCCGCCAGCGAGATTCCCGATTTCTACGCCGCCGTCGCTCGAGCCGGGCGAGGTCTGCCCGTCTGGATCCAGAACAATCTTGGTCCGGTCGGGACGCCGATGAGTCCCGACCTTCTGACCCGAATGCTCCGCGAGATTCCGGAAGTCTCCTTCATCAAGGAGGAATCGGAGCACGCACCCCAGGTGATCTCACGCGTGCGTCAGCAGGCCGGAGACGACCTGAAGGGGATCATGGGCGGCATGGGCGGACGGTTCCTGCTGGAGGAGTATCGGCGAGGGGCGTGCGGAACCATGCCAGCCGCGGAAGTGGCTGATGCCCACGTGCTGGTTTGGAACGCACTCGAACGCGGAGACGAGACAGACGCGCGGCGCCTGCATACCCAGCTCCTGCCGATGCTCGACTACGAGGCACTCTACACCTACGCCATCTACAAAGAAGTCCTGGTCAAACGCGGAATCATCGCCTCGTCGCACACGCGCGTTCCCGGCGCGCCGGTATTGGACGCCGAGAATCACCACCAGATCGACACGCTGCTGCGCGAGATCGAGCCTCTGCTCACTCTCGGCCTTCGGCCGGAGATTCGGGTGTAACGATGCTTGGCCTTTGGTTGGCAAACAAAATGGGCGAAGTTCAACCTCGCCCATGAAGAATCAGTCGTGATCTTGGCTAAATTCGCTACTCGACGCGGAACGACACCTCGACCCCGTCATTCCCGAAATCGCGATAGGTGCTGCGATACTTGCCTGAATTCCGGACGTATTCGAGGTAGTCGGCGACGTCGTCGGACGCCATCTTGACGTTGTCCGCGATGACGATGGCGTCGGACGTCAGCTTCGGTTCGGCCGCCTTCAGGTAGCTCAGGTAGTCTTCCTTGCGTGCGTCGATGAAGATCATGTCGAATGGGCCCTCGAGCGTCGGGATGACGTCGAGCGCCTTGCCGACGATCACCTCGCACAGGTCGTCGACCCCAGCCCGTTTGTGCGCGTCGCGCGCCATGTCGGCATTGTCCTCGTCGATCTCGATGCTGGTTACCTTGCCATCCTCTTCCAGGTGAGCCGCCATCAACGTCGACGAATAGCCGACCAGCGCGCCGATCTCCAGGATCCGCTTCGGGTGGTGCTCCTCGATCGTGTCGACCAGCACCGACCCTTTCTGTAGGCCGATGATCGGCCAGTGGTTGTCACGCGCCCGGCCTTCCAGGTCCTGGAGTACCGTTACGAACGCTGTACTTCTCATAGATCCCTCCCATCAGTGAGGCGGTTGCGCAGGCATTGTGATCAGTCAAACTCGCAACGTGAGCCTGCCGCGCCGGTTGGCTCATTCCCGTTACTGTCTCACCTTCAACGATACCAAGGGTTTTCCGCAACCCCTTGAATCCTTCACGAAGTCGACGGCGTCCGCGCGGAATTTCGCACCAACCGCATCTGAAGCCCCCGGTTCTCATGCGCGACTGTGCCAGTTCAAGTCTTGACTATCTGTCCCATTGCACTCATGATACCTTCATTCTCCGGTACGGATCAGTGCGTGCTTCGAACCGGGGTGGATAAGGAGTGGTACGTGCAGATTGTTCGCTTTGCGCGAGACGGCGGTGCCGTGCTCGGCGTGCTCGAAGATAACGTTGTCTACGAAGCCCAGGGAGAACTGTTCGGCGACATGACGCGTGGCGCGGCGGTCGGCAAGGTCGACGACGTCACCCTGCTTGCTCCGGTGCAGCCCAGTAAACTGGTGGCGATCGGCCTGAACTATCTGGATCACGTCACCGAGGACGCGCCTGGCTGGAAGCCGCCGGAAAACCCGATCATCTTCCTCAAGCCTCCGAGTTCGATTGTTGGCCACAATGCCCAGATCGTCTATCCCGACGGGCCCGAGCACGTCGATAGCGAAGGGGAACTCGCGGTCGTGATCGGCCGGCGGGCACATTTCGTCAAAGCAGACAGAGTCGACGACTACATCCTCGGCTATGCCTGCTCGAACGACGTCAGCGCTCGAGACTACCAGTTCAAGGACGGCCAGTGGGTGCGGGCCAAGGGCTTCGACACCTTCAGCCCGATTGGCCCGGCGATCTCGACCGGCATCAGTGCCAGCGACACGCTGCTGCTGACGACGCGTCTAAATGGCGAGGTCAAGCAGCAGTCGGGCACCGACAAACTGCTCTTCGATATCCCTTACCTGATCGAGTTCATCAGCCGTGTGATGACGCTGGAGCCGGGAGATGTGATCATGACCGGCACTCCGGCGCACCCGCCGCAGATGAAGGTCGGCGACGTGGTCGAGGTCGAGATCGAGCGTGTCGGCACGCTGCGGAACACGGTTGTCAAAGAAGAGCGGCCGAGCTAGCGGAGTCGCGATGGAGTCGAACGACGGTATGACGCCACGAGATGACCTGCTCGAGCGCATGCTCTCGGCCTGGACTGAACTGATGACGGTGGTCGAGCAACTCGACGGCCGCTTTGATGTCGATCTGGGGGATGGCTGGCGGGTGCGTGACGTCCTGGCGCACATCGCGCTCTGGGAACGCGTCGCTAACTGGAAACTCTCCGGCGCAGATGTTCCCAACTCGGAGGGCGTGATCGATCGCGATCCCTGGGATCTGAATGAGTTCAATGAGACCATGCGTGCACGCTGGCGTGACCGGCCAGTCAGCGACGTGCTGGCCGAGCTACGCGCCGCGCATGAGGCGCTGGTGGCGACGGTGGAAGGTGCGCCGGACGAACAATGCGCGCCGGATGGTGCTGCCCACGAGGTCATCGAGCAGGACGGCGCGGGGCATTACGAGCACCATCTGGCGGCGTTGCGGGGTGTGGCCGAGGGCGGGTAATCGACGACCGGGAGCACACAAGGTGCTCTCTTACAACATGCGCCAAGATTTCGCAGGGGAGGAGACGCGCTCCTCCCGCGTTGCGTCTACGACCCCGCCCGTGCGTCCACTCCGATGATCTCTGTGATCGATTTCAATCCTTCGCGCTCGACGAAATCGCTCAGACCGCGCACGATCGCGCCCGGGAGCGCCGGACCGCCATAGACAAACGCTGTGTACACCTGCACCAGCGACGCGCCCGCTTTCATGCGCTCGATGACGTCATCGGCGCTCTCGATCCCGCCAGCGCCGACGATCGGGAGTGATTCTCCGACCTGCCGGTACACCTTGCGTAGCATCTCGGTCGCAAGAGCGCGAATCGGCCGTCCGCTCAGTCCGCCCGGGAGATGGACCATGTCGCGGCCAAGCAGACTGTGATCGGTGCTGGTGTTGGCGACAATGATTCCGTCGGCGCCACCGTCGGATATGCCCGCGAGTACGTTCTCGAGCGCGGCGTCGTCGAGATCGGGCGCGATCTTGACCAGCACAGGTCGTGGCGGGCCGTTGTGGAGGCGCGCCGATTTCTGATTCTGCTCATTGACCGCGCGAATGATTGTGCCGAGGGCGTCACGCTGCTGCAGATCGCGCAGGCCTGGGGTGTTGGGCGAGCTGACGTTGATCGTGACGTAGTCGGCCAGGTCCCAAAGCGTTTCCAGGACGGCGGCGTAATCATCGGCCGCTTGCTCCGTCGGGGTGCTCCGATTCTTTCCCAGGTTGACGCCGATCACGCCCTCGCGACCTTGCTTGACCAGGTGCTGCCGCACGGCCGCTGACCCCTGGCTCGGGAACCCGAGCGCGTTGATGAGCGCGCCCTCTTCCGGGAAACGCCAGAGTCGCGGCGGCGCGTTGCCCGGTTGCGCCAGCGGCGTCACCGTGCCGATTTCGACCGCGGCGAACCCCAGTTTGAAGAGCCCCGGAACGGCCTGCGCGTCCTTATCGAATCCCGCCGCGACACCCAGAGGATTGGCGAATCGCAGACTGAACCGCTCGACCGCCAGACGCGGATCGTGCGTCCGGCCTCAGCACTGCCAGACCGTCCGGGAGCGACCCGCCGAGTCGCAATGCCTGAAGCGCGAGATGGTGCGCGCGTTCCGGCTCCAGTGACTCCAGCAGTGGGTAGAGCCATGATCGATAGCGATCGACGAGCCTGTTTCTTCGTGGCAAGGGAATACATCCTCTTAAGCAAGAATTGTTGCGTTTCACACGTCAAGTGGCACTCTAGAAGATCGCATCCGGCATTGCAATGGTTTTTGATTGACCCGCCCGAGTATTTTTCGACCATGGGTTCACCGGCTCTCGGGGACTGGGTGGAATTCGATGATCTTGCCTGTCTTGACCCACGGGCCGAGACGGCGCAGAGTTGAAGAACCACAGTTCCGTCCCAATTGCTCCGGCAAAGGATCCCCCCATGGAACCATCTGAACTCACCGAATCCCTCATTCTTCAGCACACCTATCCAGAGTCATTTGGGCGCGGCGAAGATTATTTTCGGCGTGGCGCCGTTATGTCCCTCGTCCGGCAGGGCAACTCCCTACTGGCCGAAGTTGTCGGCAGCCAGAGCTCGCCCTACCGGGTCACGGTCACGTTCCTACCAACGAGCGTTGAAGCGACTTGTACCTGCCCCGTTGGCCTTGGAAGCTGGTGCAAGCACATCGTCGCCGCGCTGTTGGCCTACCTCGATCAGGCGGACTCGATCGAGGAGCGCCCGAAGCTCGAGGATCTGCTCGGCCAGCTCGATCGCAACCAGTTGCAGGACCTTCTGCTCCAGGTTGTCCGCAAGCAGCCCGCGCTGGCCGATCTCATCGATCGCGAAATCTCGCTTCTTCAGCACCAATCCGCGGACCGGACCAAGCCCGCGCCGGTCGACACCGGCGCCTATCGCGTGCGAGTCCATTCGATCGTGCATGGACTCGATCACATGCGGCGCTCCGACGCGTATTGGCATATGGGTGAGATCGCGAGCAGCGTGTCGGAACTGGTCGAGGACGCCTGGCAACTGATTCTGAGCGGCGGCGCCCGCGAGGCGCTCGCGGTGCTCGATGCAATCACCAGCGAGTACTTCCAGGGGTGGGAGTACCTCGACGACTCGGACGGTGAGGCGAGCGCACCTTTTGCTGGCCTCGGAGCAGCCTGGACCGAGGCCGTCCTGACCGCTGACCTATCCGCCGAAGAACGCGAGGACTGGGCGGATCGGCTGGATGTGTGGTCAAACGAACTCTATGACTATGGTATCGAGAGCTTGTGGGAGGCCGCCATGGCGGCCAAGCAGGGCTGGGACCACCCGTTGATCCAGGCGGCGCTCCGCGGGGAACCGGTCGGCGACGTCAGCTATGACGACGAATTCGACAGCGTCTTCTTCCCAGAGCTGATCGACGCCCGGCTCAACGTGCTCGAGCGCCAGGGGAAGACCGCCGAATTCTTGAACCTGGCAAGGGCCGGCCGCCACCACGCACGGTACGCGGCGATGCTGGCGCGACTTGGTCGAACGGATGATGCGGTTGAGCGGGCGCGCGGACACGTGCAACGGGCCAACGAGGTTCTCACCGTCGTCGAGGCGCTGTGGGACCACGGAGAGCGAGAAGAGGCGCTGGCACTGGCCGAGTGGGGCATCAAGTTGCCCGATGTGGAGGAGTCGTGGCCGCCAGATAACCGGACGGGTCTGGCGGTGTGGCTGCGTGACCAGGCGAGTGAAGTCGGCCAGCGAGAGCGGGCGCTGGAGGGCGCGATCGTGGCGTTGCGCGAGAGCACCGATCTCCCGAATTTCTTGAAGGTTCAAGAACTTGCGGGTGATGACTGGCCGGAACACCGTGTGGCACTGCTGAAGGAACTGAGCACAGCGTCGCAGTATGGCTTGGCTGGACACGTCGACATCTTTCTGCATGAGGGAATGATCGACGAGGCCATCTCGAAGGTCGACCGGTCGCACGACTACCGATTGATCGAGCGTGTGGCGCAAGCGGCCGTCAACGAGCGGCCAGACTGGGTCATCACGGTCTCCAAGCGCGAGGCTGAGGAGATCATCAGCGCGGGCCGTTCCGACGCGTACGCGGTGGCCGTTCACTGGCTGGATCTGGCCCGGTCAGCCTACCCCAAAGACCGGCGCACGGAATGGCTCGCCTATCTTGACGACCTGATCGAGCGGGAGCGACGCAAGTACAAACTTCGCCCGATGCTCGAGGACCTGCGCAACAAGAGTGTGAGGGGCTGAACCCTTGCCCTCTTTCTCCCGACTGTCTACCATCGCCGGTGAGCGCGAAGAGCGCTTCTTTGTGATTGACGGGAGGAATGATGGAACCGCACGCACCCCTGTCATCCTGAGCGCCGCGCGAAGGATCTCTCACCAAATAGCCGGATCACTCGGCGGTCTCGGAGACCTGTCACACACTCTGTGGCCCACGACTGAACGCAGCGCAGCGGAGTCGCCGTCGCTCGCGGATACAGGCCTTAAGACGTCTCTGCATCAACCAGGCCAGACCAACCGCCAACGGCAGACCGGAGATCTTCGAGAGCTCGCGCGGGCTCGTAGCCTGCCCAGATATCGTCGGAACTGACGACATTCGGCACCCGTGTCACACGATATCGCGTGCCGCGATTTTCGAGTTCGATGGGCGCATCACCTGCCTCGTTGAGCGCGCGTTCCAGATCGCTTCCCGGTTCGACGTGAATTGTTATCGATGTCTGCGCCATGGTGTGCTCACCTCTCATTAATTCGATAAGACGATGATATCACCACGGTCCGGGCACCCAATCGGAGTGTCAGACGACGCGTCAGTCACGATACTCCCGGAAGCCGTCCATAAGCGACTTGAAGCTGCCGGGCCGATAGCTCTCGAAGCTCTCCTGGTCGACGTAGACGAAGTCATACCGGTCGCCGGACTGCACACGGTTGATGTCTTCACACCACTGGCGGAGCCGCACCATCTTCCGCGGTACGTCCAGATCTTCCTGCCCCTTGGTTTCGACGATGACCATGTGCTTCGGCGACAGCTTCACGAAGAAGTCGGGGTAGTAGTCGGAGATATCGCCGTCCGCGTTCACATAGTCGAGCTTGAAGTGCACCGCCAGGAAGTTCTTGGCGTAGGCGACGACGTCCGGGCAACTCTCCAGGAATGTCGCAAACTCAAGCTCGAAGTGGCTGTCGCCGATGATCTTGTTGAAGACGCTCTTCTTTGGCGCGATGTATGCCTGATCCTTGGCCACGAACGGCCGCGTCTGCCGCAGCTTGATCGTGTCGCGGATCTCGGCATCGCCCTTGTCTCGCACCGTCAATTCGTTGATCGATCGTTTGAACGTCTCGATTACCGTCTTGGTCGCCGCCAACTCCGACAGGTTTCGCAACGTGTTCGGATTCTCAAGGTCGATGGCCTGGTCGAACAGATCGCTTCTGGATGAACTGCTTGACCTTTGGGTAGAGCACGTCGTATCCGCTGACGAGGCGGAGGTCCCGCATGATCGTCTGCGCGAAGTACCCTACGACGCTCCGGTAATCGCCGAAGCCCCCGTTGTCCAGGACGGTCGTGTGGTCGATCTCTCCCGTCGTCACATCCCGAAAGACGATCTCGCGCTGCTCCTCCGCGGAGAATTGTCTATACGGCACGCGGTCATACGTCTCCTGGCTCAGGTCGAGGTCGCTCAGATTCTTGTACTCACGGTAGATGCGCGGTGTCATGACCGGAATCTCGATATCGAGCGCGTCGATGTCCTTGTTGACGTTTTCCTTGTCGACTTCAACGGTCAACTGCGCGGGCGCGTGGGTGCCCTCACCCATCGGCTTGCGCTCCAGCGTGACGCCTTCAGCCTGAATCGACTCCACGAAATCCATGAAGGCATCGGTGCCGACCACGCTGACCTCTTCCTGCACGTCGCCTGGATACATCTTGCGCAGGCCGCGTCCGAGTGTCTGCTCCGGCAAGATGTTGCTTGGGCGCGTTGTAGGCGCGCAGGCCGACGATGGTGGTGACATTCCGCACGTCCCAGCCCTCTTTGAGGACCATGACCGAGATGATTGCCTTGTAGGGGTTGTCGACGTTGTCGATCGAATTGGCGAGCTCGCGTAGCTTGTCGAGCTCTTCCTTGCTCTTGCCCGACGCGGCTTCGGAAATCTCGCCGTTCCGCTTGGTGTGAATGACCAGCACCGAGTCGTCGCGCTCGAACTCGGGATACATCGATCGCAGGTAGTCCGCGACGTCGTCACAGTTCTTGGTGTCGTCGGTCATGATGAAAAGGACGGCTTTCTTGCCCGTCTTCGCGTGCTCTTCAAACGCCTTGCGCCACTCGACCACGCCGAGATGAATGTAATCGGCGTACTTCTCGGTGTACTTGGCGCTCTGTCGCTCGCCCAGCTTGGCGCGGCTGGCGGCGTCCGGCAAAACCGGATGCTTCACCACGTTCTGCGCGATCGCTTCGACCAGGGGGTAGTCCGCGATCGTCTGCACGAAGATGGCGCCGCTGTTGTGCTTCGGCGTGGCGGTCACGTCGACCTGGAACGAGAGGCTGGCCCCTTTGTGTTTTAGCCGGTTGTGGATGTCTTCGATGGACTTGAACCAGGCCAGGCTCTTGTCGTGGACGTGATGGGCTTCGTCATTCAGCACCGCAAGCTCGTCGATGTCGCGCACGATCATGCCGAGGTCGACCGACGAATCGGTCGTGGCGCCGGTCGGGCGCGGGCCGAAGAAGTAATCCATGGTGTTCTCGTCGTCCGGCGACGGCGGGATGTCGTCTCCTGCATAGACGCGGTGGATGTTGGTCAGGAAGATGTTCCCGGTGGGATGCGTCACGCGTACGTCGTCCTGAACGTGGAGCGTCAGTTGGAAATCGTCGCGCCAGTTGCGGCCGTCGACCCCGTTGTCGGGAATGACCGGATCGTGGAAGAAGATGTGCAGGCCGTCGAAGTCCTTGCGGATGCGGTCGAGCACGATGATGTTGGGTGCGATCACCAGGAAGTTGCGTGAGAGCTGCGAATCGGGCTCGTAGAGCTTGTGAAAGAAGCTCCAGGCCAGGACGAGGCTCAGCACCTTGGTCTTGCCGGAGCCGGTCGCCATCTTCACCACGAAGCGGCGCCAGGACTCGTCGAACATGCCACTGGAGACATTGCCCGAGCTATCGAAGCGGATCAGGTCGTACTTGTCCTGCACGTCAACGACATCGCACAGGTAGATGATCGTCTCGACCGACTCGCGCTGGGCGAAGTAATACTGAAATTCGGTCATCGGAGCGTCGTATTGCGGCATCAGGTGACGTGTACCAAACCACCAGTTGAGCAGGCTCCGGCTCGTGTCCGTGGCTCCGGCATAGCCGCCGTCGCGCCACTCTTTCACCTTGCGCCGAAGCTGCGCAACGAGCGGCGGCGTGAGTTTGTCCATGCCCGTCTCGCGCATGGCCTCATCTGCCGGGAACCAGCGAACGCTCGGGTCGAGGATGGCGTACGGTGATGCCGGAAACTTCGGGTGTAAGGCCATCAGCGCACCTCCCCATTGTCGGTCGGCTGTGGCGCTGGCCATAAGGACTTCGCCAGCTCGAAGAGATTTCGGCTGCGCGCCTCGATCTGATCTTCGTCCCAGTGATCCTGATTGGTTATCTCGTGGTTCAGAAGCAGTACCGAGTGCTCTCGCAGCGCCTCACGCTTCGCTTCGAACGAACCATTGCTGACCGAGCTGTTGAGCGGCTGTGTCAGCAGCGTGAGGTTTCCGATGGTGTGCTTCAGACGGTCGCGACGAACTATTCGTCCCAAGAGCGTCTCGTCTTCCTTCGAGTAGTACCTGGCTTGGTTGACGTCGTCGTACGTGGGCACGGTTCCATCGGCAAACGGCCAGTACATGCCCCACTCGGACGGCATCACGTGTTCGATCGTCAGGTGGTCAACAAGCGTTGTCGTCTCGGTGAAGCGATTGCGCTTTGCCCGCTCGAGTTCCTCGAGTATGGCGCGTGTTCGTGCGACTGGAAGCATCGAGTAGACCGGATTCTCGATCCATCTCGCCTGGAACTCATCATCGCCAGGAAATTTGTTGATATCCGATCTCTGAGCGAGTAGGTAATCGACGAAGTTATCCACTGCCCATCCGTGGCGATCCAAGTAACCGATCACCGTTAGGAAGAACTTGTTGTAATTCTTCGTGGTCAGCCCACAGACCGCGCGGCGCACGACGAAGCTCATCAGGAAATTCAGGCAGCTGGCCTTTTCGTCGAGGTCGAGATCGTTGGAGTTCCACAACCGTAGTGCGAGCGGAAAAACGGTAGTGACGTCCCATGGAGCCAGGCGACGGCCGAACTGCGCCAGTGCACTTGCCCCGCTACGGTTGACAAGTTCCATATAGATTGCGCCGAACCGGTTCAGTTCTTTTAGTTCGGCGGTAATTGAGTCGAATGGCTGGAACTTGACAAATGCTTTGTACTCGCTGAATAGCTTGGTGAGGTTCACTTCGCTGGCGATCTTCCCTGAGATGTAGTTCGCCAAGAAGAACTCAATTCGGGGCTTTCGGTAACGTCCTTGTCGCTCCTCGTGTATCCAGGACTCATGCTCGAAGAGTTTCCAGTAGGCCTCGAAGAGCTTCTCTGCGCTCTCACCGGCTGCGTCCGCCCGTTGGAAGATGTTGTTCCGGACGAGATCGGCTGCCAGTAATGGCTCACCCCGCTCATTTAGTGTCTCGAAAATGACCTGAGCGTCGTCACCTTCTTCCAGATTTATCTCAACGACCTTGAATTCTTCAACAAGTGCCAGCCAAACCGCGTCGAATCTGATCTCCTTGGGAATGCCGCCAGTGGGTTCGTTGCTCGAATTTAACTCCTGGGTGGTAGTGGGTGCGTCGTAATACTCGTCGTCAAGATCATCTGTCTCGACCGAGTGCCTGATCTGATCGTAGAAATAGCCATACGCGGCTATGAGCCTTGGCGTCGTCCGGTAATCGTAGATTCGATCCTGCGTCCTGTAGAAAAAGTCCGCGTACTTCTCTCGCAACGCTTCCCGGCCGCCCAGATTAACAATATCGATGAAGAGTTCGCGGTCATACTGCGTCGGCCAGACCTTAAATATTTCGACCTCAGGATCCTCCATTAGCTGGGGATTTTGATTGAGCAGGTAGGTCGCAATTCTGGCCGCCCCGTCGGTATAGCCAATGGTCAGTGCGTAATCACGCGCGGCAGCCAGGAATAATTGAAAGGCGGTCAAGCGTTGCTGACCGTCTACAACCTGGAACGCGGGAACCCGGCGAGCGGAGAATCCGCCCCGGCTCTCCACCACGATAGCACCCATGAAGTGAGAAAAGCGTCGCTCCCTTCCTTCGAGCCGTTCGACGGCTTTGGTTCGAATGTCATTCCAGAACGGCTCCCACTGCTTCTCGCGATTCCAGACGAAATGTCGTTGATAGATCGGCACGCAGTATCGGTATCGATTCTGCAGCAATTGCCCGACAACAATGGGTCCAGCTTTCATACATTCACCTCAACTATGGTCATGGTGTCGTTGCCGAAGATGTCGACGACTTTCACCGCGATCTTGCGACGGCCGGGCGTGCATTCGTGGTAGACACTCTCCAGTTCGATCGAGCGGTCTTTCTTGGTGCGGAACGACTGCCACTCGTTCTCGAAGATGTACTCTCCCGTCCAGGATTCCTCCCACTCGCCGGTCGCCTCGCTCTTGATGCGCACGATCTCGCGCTTGTTCTCGAAGTTGAAGTCGACCGCCCAGTAGTCGATCCAGTCGGTCCAGGAGTGGGTAAGCTGTTCTTGCTTGAAGATCCCCTTGGCGTCCTTGCTGACCTTCACGATCTGGCCACGATCGACCACGATCTTGCTCGCCTTGTTCTTTAGCGTCTCTTCGGCGTGGGCGATGGAGTCCTGCGAGTAGAAGACCGAGAAATCGGTGAGGGCCACGGCGACGGTGTTCCCCTTGACGCGCGGGGTGACCTCGATGGCCGCGACATCGTGGAAGACGACCTGATTGCGCTCGACGGCGCGCTTGTCGAAGACCTCGGCGGGGATGTATTTGGGCGCGATGTCGATGCCTTTGGAGCGTGCTTCGTCGAGCACGTTGGGGAAGAGCCCCATCTCGAACTCGAAGCCGAGAATGTCGACGCGGGTGATGTGCTTCTGGCGGCATTCGAGGATGATCTCTTCGACGAACAGGCGCGTCACCGGCAGATTGACCGGCCCGACCGCGACCAGTCGCCCGGCTCGCTTCCCCTGGAACGTGCGGAAGCCGTCGGTTCGCTCCGCGCGATAGGCGCGCAGGATCAGGTCGACGAAGGCGGCTTCCTTCTCTTCGAGCTGCTTGTTCCTTCTCGGCGTCGCGCAGATTGGGGTTCACGCCAATGAAATGCTGTCGCTCGTACCTGCCGAGGTTCAGCACCTCGAACGCGCGGTAGTCCTTGCCTTCCGCCTTCAGTTCGCGCTGCACGCCGATCATGCGCTTGCGCGTCGTGTGGATGGCGAACTTGCCGAGATCGGTGACGATCCACTTGCGGCCGAGCTTCTCGGCGACGGCGGCCGTGGTGCCCGAACCGACGAAGAAGTCGGCGACGAGATCGCCTTCGTTGGAAGATGCTTTGATGATACGTTCGAGAAGGGCTTCGGGCTTTTGAGTTGGATAATCTAGTTCCGATGCTTGCTCATAGTGTGAGATATCGGCCCAAAGGTCTTTGCACTGGCTGACCCTCATACTCATCGAAATACATCTTTTCGTAGATCAGCGTTGGCCTTCTCAGGGAAATACAGCTTGCCATCTGCGATCAAGCTCCTCCATCGTTTCTCTGGCATACTCGCCCATCCGTTCTTGGCCGAGGTGTACTCCTCGATAGTCGTACATCAAGTTCGCACGTGGCTTGGACTAGTCATGTCGTCAGTCTGTATCGCCGACCATCGTCGTCATCATTCGAAAGATAGCTGATTTCATAGTCGTTGGACATGCGCTGAAAACGGAGTTGCGCACGTGAACTTGTCACTCTCGCGAAGTAAAGCAGTGATCGGTATCTGTGACGGACCCATGCGTCCGCCCTTGCTGTCACTTGTGCCGTATGTCCGCTCTCCAGATAATTTCGTTCACGAAGTTGATCAGCGCCAAATATCTCATCCAGAACTAATCTGACATAGCTGTTCAACCCGCCAGTCACAATGCACGTAGATGCTGCCATCATCGGCCAGCAGATCGCGCATCAAGACCAAGCGCTCGTAGATCATGGCGAGGAACGAATCGGCGCCTTTGCCCCAGGTGTCGCGATAGGCGATCTCTTCGAGGATGTTCGGATTCTTGGTGAAGGTCTCGTCGCCGATTTCGATGTCCATCGAGAAGTCGGCGCCGACGTCGAAGGGCGGGTCGATGTAGATGAGCTTGATGCCGCCCTGGCGCTCGATCTCCTCGCGCATCGGGCCGTTCTTGAGTGACGAGAGGATCAGCTTGTTGTCGCCCCAGATCAGCTTGTTGGTCCAGCCCTTGAGCTGGCGCCCGCGCGAGTCGACCGATAAAGCGCCTGCCCAGCTCGAACAGTCGGATCTGTGATGTTTGGTGACTTCTCGGCGCGCGGCTCGTCCACCTGCTCGATCACCTGAAACGGCAGCACGATGTTGCTGACCTCGTTGGTCTTGCCGTTCCAGACCAGCTCGACTTCGCGCTTGTCGTCGAAAAGCAGGAAGCGGTATTTCTCGGGCAGCGGCTTGTCGGCTTCGAGAAAGCGAATGACTTCCTGCTGCTCTTGTTCGGTCAATCGGGGCATTGAATATCCTCGTCCTCATGCTTCGTTCACGGTTTGTCGCCGCCGGAGCAGCAAGTCAGCGCGGCGCCCGGCTCGCTTCGCCGGGGCTCGCACGGCGCGGGTCGTGCTGATGAATGGATGATCTGCCGCGCGGTCATGTTAATCTGTCTCATGTCGTTGTTCAAGCGAAATCAGCAGGATTGCCCCTTTCGGGCTAGGCGCGGCTGACCACTTGCCCTCTTTCTCCCGACTGTCTACCATCGCCGGTGAGCGCGAAGAGCGCTTCTTTGTGATTGACGGGAGGAATGATGGACGAGAGTCGACTGGAGCAGGTCGACCGGTATATCGACGAGCACGTGCAGCAGTACATCGACGATCTGAAGCGGCTGGTGGCGCTGCCGAGCGTCGGCGCGCAGGCGACCAACATGCCCGAGACAGCCGAGCTGACTCGCGAACTGCTGGAGAAGTACGGCGTGTCGGCCAACGTCATGCCGAGCGACGGCTTCCCGATGGTCTACGGCGAGCTCAAGGGCGGCAGCCCCAAGACCGTCCTCTGCTACAACCACTACGACGTGCAACCGGCCGAGCCGTTCGACCTGTGGGATTCGCCTCCGTTCGAGGCGACCGAGCGTGACGGCAACCTCTATGGACGCGGCGTCGGCGACGACAAGGGCCACATCATCTGCCGCCTGGGTGCGATCGACGCCCTGAAGGCCGTTCTGGGTGAGGTGCCTTGCTCGGTCAAGTTCCTGATCGAGGGTGAAGAAGAGATCGGCTCCGGCAGCATGCCCGCCTTCATCGAGCAGCACGCCGACCTGCTCAAGTCCGATGGCTGTCTCTGGGAGTTCGGTGGCGTCGGTTACGACGGTCGGCCGCAGATCTTCCTCGGCATGCGCGGCGACTTCTACGTCGAGCTGCGCTGCAAGCTGCTGTCGCACGACGCCCACTCCGGCCTGGGTGGATCGATCTTTCCGAACGCCGCCTGGCGGCTCGTCTGGGCGCTCAACACGTTCAAGGACCAGAACGAGCGCATCTTGATCCCAGGCTGGTACGACGACGTGCGCGGACCGACGGCCAAGGACATGGAGCTGCTGGAGAAGCTCCCCTCGGACGAGGAGCGGCTGAAGACCAGCTTTGGGATGGAGCACTTCCTCAAGGGCGTCACTGGCGTCGATCTGCGTCGCCAGCAGGTCTTTGAGCCGACCTGCACCATCGCCGGGTTTGGCGCGGGCTACCAGGGTCCCGGCTCCAAAACGGTCCTGCCAGCCGAGGCGATGTGTAAGGTCGACTTCCGCCTCGTGCCGGATCAGGACCCGGCCGACCTGATGCGCAAGCTGCGCAAGCACCTGGACGACAACGGCTTTACCGACATCGAGATCATCCAGCATGGCGCGTATCCGGCCGCCAAGGTCGATCCCGAGGATCCGTTCGTGGAGCTCGTCTCCGAGGCCGGGTTCGACGTCTACGACATGCCCGCCGAAGTCCACCCGACGAGTGGCGGATCGGGCCCGATGGATCCGTTCGTCCGCGTGCTGAACGTGCCGATCGCGAATGTCGGCATCGGCTATCCCGATTCTGGCGCGCACGCGCCGAACGAGCATATCCGCATCGAGGACTTCGTGCGTGGCATCAAACAGACCGCACACGTCTTCGCGAGAATGGCCGAGCTGGAGTAGAAGCGGCCCGAACGGCCCTCACCCCCGACCCCTCTCCCGAGATCGGGAGAGGGGAGCAAAGCATGGGATGTTTCTTCGTCTCCCTTCTCCTGATCGTCGGGAGAAGGGCTGGGGATGAGGGCTTCCGGGGTGAGGGCTGCTGGGGTGAGGGCTGTTTCCCGCATCCGTACGCTCCTATCCCACAACACGGCCCCTAGCCACGTGGCGACGCATCCGTTATGATGGGGTCAATCCCGGTCACCAATCGAAATCCGCCAGGCGGACGCGGCGGGTGATCGGCCGTACGCGCGAAGGACGTGGTTTGGGAGCCTCGACTGCCCACGCGAAGTGGGCCGTCGAGACGTTCTGACCCTAGCTGGAAGGAGAGCGTTTCGTGATACGAGAGTTCAAAGAGTTCATTCTCCGCGGCAACGTCATTGACCTGGCTATCGCCGTCGTCATTGGCGCCGCTTTCGGAGCGGTGATTACCGCGCTGGTGAAAGACATCATCACGCCGCTCATCGCCGCGATGGGCGGGCAACCGGATTTCTCCGCGCTGCGCTTTACGATCAACAAGAGTCAGTTCCTGTATGGTGACTTTATCAACGCCGTGATCGCGTTCCTGATCATCGCGGCGGTGATCTTCTTCCTGGTTGTCGTCCCGCTGAACGCCTTTGTCGAGCGATCGCGTGAGAAGGCGGCTACGCCGGACCCGACGACACGCAAGTGCCCGGAGTGCCTGAGCGAGATTCCGATCGCCGCGCGCCGTTGTGCTTACTGCACGGCGATTGTGTCGCCCGAGGGAACGCTGAACCCGCTGCCGGCCCACGATTAGAGAGCGCCACGCGGATTCATTCGACGAAGTGGATCAACGGCCCATCCAAGTTCACGCTGGCGCCGTACCGAAGCGGCGGCGGTTACCCTCCGGGTGCTGGCCGCCGCTTGGATGCGTTCAGGTCGGTTGACAAGGGAGCCAGTTCGTCACGCCTGATACCCACACCAAGCCTGTGTGACATTCGTCATTGTGTACGCCATCGTTGATGATCAAGCTCGGTTATTGGCCGCGTTCGCCCGGGAATAGATTCCGGGGCTACAAATGCGAAGCCCACTGAAGGGGCTCCACCGTGCTCGCGGAATCGGTCAATGAAGATCCTGTCGATGGCCGAAACGGACCTCAACGCTCAGTCCATTGATGGACTTCGTCTACTCAGCCTGGGGTTTATGAGATTTGACAAGATTGTTCGGCACATGCACCTGGGGTGAGGTTTGACGAATGAGATCGGCGGTCGTCCACAGGCACCTGGGTTGAAAACCCGGGCTAAAAAGCCGAAGTCCATGAATGGACTGAGCTATCTCGCGGTAGGTGATCCGTATCCGAATTGGGTTCGGCGTAAGGGACAGATCCTCAGCCCGTTCAGGGGCTTGGTCTACGTAGCCTGGGTTTTCAACCCAGGTGAACGTCGTTGACGTTACCCACTCAATTAGTTCACCATCACCCAACCCAGGTGATCGCAGACGCGTTACCTAGCTAACTCGCGCACCTCGACCATGGATTTCGTCTGACCAGCCTCGGTCCTCAGCCCAGGTGATCGAGGACTTGGCCCCGGTCTCATTGGTCACATCGCCATCAACGCCGCCCGCGCTGGTCAGGGCAAATTCCCCCGCCTGTCGGTGATCGTCATGATCTTCGTGAAACGTTACCGGCCCCTCACCCCGTCTTGCAGACCCAGTTGCGCGGCCCACCGGGCCGCTCAGGTTGCCATCACTGGTTGCCGCTGGGGTACGAGATCTCGTATCCGGCGCCGTGCCGGGGAATGCTGAGGGCCACGATCTGCCCGTGCGCATCGATCTCGGCGATAAACGATGCTTCGACGGCTCGAACCTGCTCACGGATGTCGGATTCTTCCGGCGCGCTCAGTTCGATATAGGCGGAATCGCCCGTGACGCTGACGTACTCCGCGGCCGTTTGGTTGGACGTCCAGGGGAGCAGCGCGTGCGCGAGATCCAGTGATTCCGGCTCGCGCGTCTCCACACCGACGATCCGCCCGCCGGTCCCCATGTCGACGTAGCCGGTCAGGTTGATCCGGCGATCGATCGCCCCTGACTCTTCATCGAGTGTGAGCCTCAGGGCGTTTTCGGTCTTTTCGTAGGTCAGCCGCACGTGAATCTTCTCCGGTCCATCAACCTAATCGTAACAGAGCTCTTCGTCATGAACTTGTTGTGATTCTCATGGCAATCTCAGCGCCATTGGCACGCAATTGTGTCTACGGTCGTCTGGGGCAAGCGATCAGCTAACGCTGGCCGCGAATGTGCTGTCGCCAACGTCACCATCTTGATCCGCATCTTGAAAGGACCAGTGCCATGGAAATGCCCGATTTCATCACCAACGCACGCGATGCGATGTCGGCGCGACGCGTCTTCGGCGAGCCGTTTGAGAAGGACGGGGTGACGATCATTACCGCGGCGAAGGTTTCCGGCGGTGGTGGCGGTGGGTCTGGCGGGGACGCCAGCGGTGGCCAGGGAAGCGGCGGAGGCTTCGGCCTGAGCGCGTCGCCCGTTGGCGCCTACGTCATCAGGGACGGCAAGGTCACCTGGATGCCCGCCGTCGACGTCAACCGCGTTATCTTCGGCGGACAACTCATTGCGATCGTCGCGCTCCTGACGTTCCGCAGCCTTATGCGGCGCCGGATGTACCGGAAGATGGCCAGGCGCGTTGCCGAACGGGGCCGTTTCGGTCGCGGGGTGCGCGTCTAGCAGTGTCTGGTCTGGTCGACGGGAAAGGTGGCGACAATGACGAGTGGCGCGCGTCAGGCACGGCCCGAAATCGTTGAGCTCCCAGCTCAGCGCATGGCGGTGATCTACACGCGTGGCGATCCGCACCAGCAGCAGGACGCGCTGGCGGCGCTCCATGGCGCGGTCTACACGCTGAAGTTCGCGCGCAAGAATGAGGGACACGACTTCGAAGTTGGTCCGCTGCGCGCTCGCTGGCCGGACGCTCACCTGCTCGCCAAAGATGAATGGCTCGGCATCTGGGGCTTGCCCATACCGGATGACGTCGAGTCGGTGCCGCGGGAGACGCCCGGGTTCGACGTGAAGGTCGAGCGCTGGTCCTACGGCACGGTCGCTCAGGTCGTTCATACCGGCAGCTACACCGAGGAGGAGCCGGTCGTGGCCGCGCTTCATGCCTTCATCGAGGAGTCGGGATACGAGATCACCGGTGTGCATGAAGAGGAGTACCTGACCTCGCCGCAGGCCAAGGAGCAGAAGACCATCATCCGCTATCCGGTGCAGCGCACGGCCTGAGCCGATTTCATCGCTCACGGCACCCTGGTTCGCTCGATCGGCGGGGTGGGTGTCGTCGCGCCGTTATGCGTCACTCCATCGACGATGGCGACGACCGACCAGGAGAAAATGAACAGCAAGATGGCAAGCGCCACCACGAGCCAGAGTTGTCGTCTGTCTGGTCCGCGTCCGACCATGTAACCGAAATCTCCCTGATCCAATCAACACGTAACCGATGTGTCATCAGTTTGCGCGAGAAATGACGTCCGAGCCAGGATCGCTTGGAATTATTCGTAATGCTTGCCAGTGTGGCACGTCGGTTGCGACTCCCTAAATACACGTAGGTCGTGAATGGGTCCGCTCCGCGCGATCCCACCTTACAGACTTTACATCCAACATCTCGTCCCAAAGCCAGACGGAGGTTATTACATGACAGATCAAGAACATACACATGGCAACGGCAATCGGTTCGATCCGGCTCGAGCCTACGGATCGGCTCCACTCGGCGACCAGCAACAGTCGACCCAGGAGAAGACGCATCAGGCAGTCCACAAAGCCCAGAAGAAGGGTGAGCAGGTCACGGATCAGGCTCAGCAGCAGGGTCAGCAGCTGGCTGACCAGGCGCAGAAGAAGGCCGACGAGGAGAAGAACCGCGCGGCTGACAGCATGAGCCGGGCTGCCGACACGATGCGCCAGAAGAGCCAGGAGATGCCTGGAGGCCAGAGGACGCAGCAGATGGCAGGTATGGCCGCGAACAAGATGGACCAGGCCGCTGATTTCTTGCACCAGTCCAACAGTGGCGACATGATGAAGAAGATTGAGGACTGGACGCGCGCGCATCCGACCGGAGCACTGGTAATCGTGGGTGTGCTTGGCATCTATCTCGGCCGCAAGATATTCAGCTAGTTTCGACTATTCGTTCGATTGGATCGGTCGTATCCCGCACGGTTGTTCCTCGCGTGCACGGTACCCCTATCGCGTGTGCGAGGAAGCGACAGCGGCCTGGCCTATCCTTTGTCGCACCGAGGGGCTCGTGGAATCCGTATGAGACGGCCTGTCGGAACCCGAGGGAGAGGATGCAATGTCAAGTGAGGCCGCGAGAGGGCTCGGAAAACCAGACGCGAGTGACAACGAGGGGAATCAGGGGGCGGTAAAGGGGTTCGCGCTCCGGTTTTATCATGAGTTCAAGAATGACGACGTCACTGGGATGGCGGCTGAAATCGCCTACCATCTGATCTTCGCCATTCCACCGCTCATCATTCTGACGGTGATGGTTACGGCCCTGTTGAACCGTTACACCGGCATTGCGGTGGTCGATAACTTCCATTCAATGGTGAATCAGCACGCGCCTGGCGAGATGAAGCCAGTCCTGAATTCCGTTATCGACAACGCCATCGGTAAGGTCGGCGGCGGGGCGGCGTCATTTGGTGTCGCGATTACCGGAATTCTTTCGCTCTGGTCCGGTTCGAACGCCATCAATTCATTCATCAAGGGTTTTAATCGGATGCAGGATGTCGAAGAGGGGCGTTCCTTCGCTAAGAAGCGTCTGGTGGCTCTTGGTTTGACGCTCGCCATGATCATCTTCATCATCGTCTCGTTCGCCTTGTTCGTCTATGGGAAAGCGATTGGCAACTTCATCGCCGATCAGGTTGGGTTCGGTTCTACGTTCAATACGACCTGGAACATCCTGCGCTGGCCAATTGCCATTCTGCTCGTGATGGTGTTGCTCGGACTTCTCTATTACTATGGGCCCGCCGTCAAGCAGCGCTGGAAGATCGTGTCCATTGGAGCCGTTGTCGCCACGCTTTTGTGGGTTGCCTCGGTCTTTGGGTTCAAGCTCTATCTCAGTCTCTCAAATCCGGGCAGCACCTACGGGGCATTTGGTGGTTTGATCGTCTTTCTCTTCTTTCTCTACGTCACCGCTATCGTGTTCCTGTTGGGCTCTGAACTGAACGCGATCCTGGACCGTATGCTCCGGCACGATATGGCCGGCGCGCCGGTCACAGAGCGCTCGACCATGGGCCGTGGCGCCGCGCACGAGGTGACGGCGACCGACGCCGGCGCGACGCGCCAGGACAAGGCCGAGGAGCGACCGGCTCCCCGCAAGGCGCAGTCACCGCGTGGACCAGGATCCAAAGAACCGACATCGTAAGCGGCCCCCAGCCATCCTGAACCGCAGTGAAGGATCTCTCCGTTCTTGCCTGCAGCAGGCGCATCGACGACGGGGAGATCCTTCGACTCCGCTGCCATCTCCCCCACTGACTCCCCCTCCACTGGAGGGGAAGAACCATCGCTCAGGATGACGAGTGATGCCCTGACGTCCAAATACCCTCACGCTCGTCTCGACTCACGCTTCAAAGGAGATCTCCATGCCAGCACTCAAGAACAAGACCGCGATCATTACCGGTGGCGCCGCCGGAATCGGCTTCGCCGTCGCGCGCCGGTTTCTCGACGAGGGAGCGAGACTGCTGATCACCGACGTTGACGAGCAGGGCCTGCGCAACGCCGCGCAGTCGCTTGATCGCGGGGACGCGGTTCAGACGCTGCGGGCAGACGTCTCACAGGCAGAAGATTGGCAGCTGGTCGCGCGGAGAGCCCAGGAATCACTCGGCGGGCTCGATATTCTGGTGAACAATGCCGGGATCGAGGTGCTCGGCACGGTTGAGACCGTGACCGAAGCGCAATGGGACCGCATCATGGCGATCAACGTCAAGAGCATCTACCTGAGTATGCGTGCGCTTCTTCCGCTGCTGCGCAAGAGTCATGGATCGGTGATCAACATGGCATCGATCGCCGGACTGATCGGCGCGCCGGGCTGGATTGCCTACATCACGAGCAAGCACGCGGTGATTGGTACTACCAAGTGCCTGGCGCTCGACTACGCCGGAGACGGAATCCGCGTCAACGCGATCTGTCCGGGCATGGTGCAGACGCCGATGGCGGAGCGTATCGACCGCACCATTGGCCAGGGGAACGAGTCCGCCGGGCACCAGGCGCTCCAGAGCGGCATCCCCCTTGGGCGCTACATCAAGCCCGAGGAAGTCGCCGACATCGCGCTGCATTTCGCGTCCGACCAGTCACGCTTTACCACTGGAACCAGTTATGTGATCGATGGCGGCGCGACCGCCGGGGCTTGAGACGCACCAGGTCGCCCCTGTGGCCAGCGGAGGTTGCAGACGAGTTGACCGAGATTAAACATCTTCTTCACCTTTCCGCTCGCACGCGATTGCCGAGTTGGTACGATTGTCGCCGTTGCATCGCACCCAGCATCGCCAGTGACGTTGTGCCCGTTTGTCGGTATAAGCGGAGGATTGGGAATGTTGACCTGGCTGCAGGCAGCCGTGCTGGCGATTCTTCAGGGTGTTACCGAACTCTTTCCGGTTAGTAGTCTTGGTCACTCCGTCATCATTCCGAAGCTGCTGCACTGGAATATCGATCAGAACTCCAGCTCGTTTCTCCCGTTTCTGGTGGTGCTCCATTTGGGCACGGCCCTCGCCCTGCTCATCTTCTTCGGGCGTGACTGGCTCGATATTCTCGGCTCACTCGTAGGGCGCGGACCCGTCGAGTCGCGAGCAAGAAATCAGAAGCTCTTCCTGCTCGTCGTCGTGGCGACGATTCCAGCAGGACTCATTGGCCTCGCCCTCAAGGACTATCTGGAAAAACTCTTCGGCGCACCGCTCGTCGCGGCGACGTTCCTGGCGATCAACGGTGTCGTGCTTTTTGTCGGCGAACGCCAGCGACGGAAGGCGGGTTACCGGGTTGCGAGCGAGCTGAGTTTTGTCGAGGCGCTCATCGTCGGTGTCAGCCAGTCCGCCGCCTTGATTCCCGGCATCTCTCGATCGGGATCGACCATGGTAGCCGGTCTCTGGATGGGCCTGCGCCACGAGGAAGCGGCGCGCTTCTCATTCCTGATGGCGACGCCGATCATCGGCGCGGCCGGGCTGCTGGAAGTGCCGAAGCTCATGAAGAACGGATCGAGTTCGAACGTCGGGATGGTCCTGTTCGCGGGGGTCCTCGCGGGGGTCGCGGCGTTCCTGAGCGTCGCCATTCTAATGCGCTACTTCCACCGGCGCGAATTTCAGGCATTGAACCCGTTCGCCTACTACTGCATGGCGGCCGGGGTGATCTCCTTCATTCTGCTCGTGGTTGGGGTGTAACGGCCCGTATGCGTAAAAGCCCTCATCCCCAGCCCTTCTCCCGTTCGAACGGGAGAAGGGAGACGCGGTTGAAAGGTGCGCGGCTTCCATTTTTCGACACCCTTCTCCTGCTCCGCGGGAGAAGGTGGCGCCGCAGCGCCGGATGAGGGTGGCCAACGTGCTGTCCGCCGCCTCCTACAGCTTCCGTCGTCTGAATCGCGTATGCATGCGCTGCCAGAGGACTTCGCCGCGGTCGAACGGCTGGAGCCGCCAGATGAAGCGCAGCGCCGTTGCCCAGCCGACGACCATCAGCGTGATCACGATCAGATCGGCCACGCCGAGCGTCTCGAGTTGATAGAAGTGCCGCATGAACGGCACGAACATGAAGACGCCATACAGGACAACCATGACCACCGCCAGAATGGTTGGACGCCAGTCGCCGTTCAGGTCGTTGCCGCCGGTCCAGGCTTCGGTCGGTGGCTCGAGGAACGGGATCAGCAGGATTCCGCAGAAGACCGTGCTTGTGGTGAGCGCCGTCCGTGCTAATGTCACGTCGTTCGCCAGCGACTCGTAGAGGGCATAGAGGGCGACACCGACCAGCGCGATGGTCAGAGAAGCTGGGATCACGAATGGTGCTGAGTGCCGGATCAGGCTCTTGACCGGCGTCCCTGGCTTGGCCCACATCGCCAGTGCGAAGGTCGGGATGCCGACCGTCAGAAGCGCCAGGATGGCGTTGTGCTGCGGCATGATCGGGAACTGCTCGCCAATGACCGACGTTCCAAAGACGATGAATGCCACCGCCAGCGTCCGGACCAGGAAGAGTCGAATAATGTCCTGCATTCCGGTCAGGATGCGCTGCCCTTCGCGGAAGAGCTGCGGTAGCACGGCGTACGAATCCTCTAACAGCACCAGGTCGGCAACGCTCCGCGTCGCCTGACTGCCACTCCGCATGGCAATCGCCAGCTGCGACTGCTTCAGCGCCAGGATGTCGTTGACGCCGTCGCCGATCATCGCGACATAGTGCCCCTGGTCGCGCAGGGAGCGGATCAGCCGCTCCTTTTGCTGGGGCGTGACCCGGCCAAAGACGGTGGCATCCGTCGCCACCTGCCGGAACTCGAGATCGTTCAGCCCGTCGAGCTGCAGTCCCGAGACGAACCGCTCGCTATTGGTGATCCCGGCCTGTCGCGCGAGTGCCGAAACCGTCTCAGGGTTGTCACCGGAGATGATCTTCATGCCAATGCCGAGGGCGGTGAAACCCTGGATGGTCGACTGTGCCTCCGGCCTTAGCTCGTCTCGGAAGCTCAGAGCGCCGAGCAGCTGGAGTCCGTTGGGCAATGAGGGATTCTCTTGCCGCGAGTTCGAGAGTGCCTGTGCCGGTGCCTTGGCGAAGAGGAGCGCGCGCAATCCCTGGTGTGTCCAACTCGCGAGCTGTTCCTCGACCTCGGCGCCGGGTTGCAGGTGCGGCAGGATCATCTCGGGAGCCCCGAGAATGTAACTGCCATCGAGCTCATCGTCGAAGCTCAATGCGCTCCATTTGCGTTCCGACGAGAACGGAACCTGGCCAGAATTCACGTGCGGCTCCTGGCCACAGGCAGTACGGATCGCTTCGATCGTCCGGTTGCCGTCGCTCGTGCTGGCCGCGTAGATCCCGAGCAGTTCCTTCAGGCGGGCTTCGGTCGTCTCTCCGGAGGGCAGCAGTTCGGCTAACGCGAGGCGGTTCGTCGTGAGCGTTCCGGTCTTGTCCATGCAGAGAACGTCGATGTGGCTCATCGACTCGACGGCGTTGGTGCGCTGGATGAGCGCGCCCTTCCCAGCCATGCGCACCGCCGCCATGGCGTAGGTGACGGCGACCATCAAATAGAGCCCTTGCGGCACGACCGCCACGATCACCGCGGCCGCGCGCACGCTCTCGATCAGCGGCAGTGTGTGATAGAGCTGCCGGAAGTTGTTCGCGACCAGAATACTGAGCAGCACGATGATAATCGCCGTTGCCTGGATGATGACGCGCACGTCGCGCTGTAGAGGGGTGCGCACCTGCCGGAAAGCGCGCGCGCCTTCGGTAATCTGCTGTGCCATGCTCGCACGGCCGACGCGGCTGGCTTCGTAGATTCCATTGCCGCTGATACAGAAGCTTCCGGCCAGGACGGTGTCGCCCGGCCGTTTCTCCATCCGGTCCGATTCGCCGGTGAGGAGGGATTCGTCCATCTCCAGCCGGGTGCTGTCGACCAGGACGCCATCGACCACGATCTGATCGCCGGAATGGATCACGACCAGATCACCGCGTACCAGTTCGGCGGGATTCAGCGTGCGTTCCTGCCCATCGCGAACCACCGACGCGGTCGGCCGGTTGACCAGGGCGATGCGATCGAGCTGATGCTTGGCGCGGGCTTCCTGGAAAACACCGGCGATGATGTTGAACAGCACCAGTCCAGCGGTCATCACCGCGTCGCTGAAGAGTCCGAGTGCGATCAGTGTGAACGAGATGGCGAAGAGGAGGATGTTGATGAAGGAGACGGCATTCTCGCGCAGGATGGCCCGGTAGGAGCGGCTCGTGTCGAATTCGACGATGTTCCCCTCGCCGCGGGATCGCCTGGCGGACGCCTCCTGCTCGCTCAGACCCTGGTGACGGGGCGGTGGTTTCGTCTCGGGCGCGACCGCCTGCTGCGTGGCGCGCTGCTTCTCTCGTCTGATCTGCGCCGCGTCGATGCGCACGCGCCGCTGACCGTTGCCAGACGGCTGTGGTGAAGCGTTCGTCTCCGGTGGCGGCACCGAGCCGATCTCGGAGTCTGAAGGTCCAGAGCCGTCTCGGGAATCAAACACGCGATTGGAGACCTTCCGCCCCGCGCCGTGACTGTGGCAACTGGTTGGCCCGTGTCCTGGCGCGAAGAATCAAACGTTTTCGAGCCGGTTGCGACTCCGATGAGTGTACCAGTGGCCTTCTGGTTGGGTCAGCACGTGAGATCGGCGCCGGGCGTTGCGTGTCGCGCACAATTATGTCACGTACGAGGGCGGTCGTCCCGTCACCGGCATCGTATCATTGTGCGCGTGAGTGGAGATCGTGAGTACGGGCTGATCGCCCCCAACCGTGAGATTGAACAGTGCGCGCCCCCAGCGGTCAGCCGGTGGAGCGCTCTCTCTGCATCCCGTTTCACGGTGCTGCTGCGCCCCGTCGTGCTGGTTGGGGTGATCTGCCTGATCTCGTTCATGGCGTCGGCCTGGGTCGCGACCAATGTGTTCGACCGGCTTCCCCACGTCGAGGACGACGTCGCGTTTCTCTTCCAGGCCAGGACGATCGCCTCTGGTCACTTGCTGGCCCGCCCGCCAAGTCAGCCAGTCTTCTTTCAAATACCGTTTGTGATCATCCGCGACGGTCACTGGTTCGGCAAGTATCCGCCCGGCTATCCGAGTGTCCTGGCGATCGGCGTCCTCTCCGGTCAACCCTGGCTGCTCAACCCGATTATCGGTGCGATCGACGTTGCGCTGGTCTATCTCGCCGGGCGCCGGCTCTTCAACGACGCGACCGGCGTACTGGCGGCGGCGCTGCTGGTGGCCTCCCCGTTCTTCCTGCTCCAGTCCGGCTCGTTCATGTCGCATACCGTCACGCTCTTCTGGTCGATGTCATTCCTCCTGCTGTTCGAATCGACCCGGCGCAATCGCTCGATCTGGCGCGCGGTACTGGCGGGGTTGGTGATCGGGATGCTCTTCATCTCGCGGCCACTCACGGCGGTGGGCATCGGAATTCCGTTCGCCATCTGGGCGCTCATCGAGTTGGTCAGGGAGTGGCGTCGACTTCGCGAGTATGGTGTGATGGCGCTCGCGTTCGTGCCCTTCGTCGTCGGCATACTGCAGTACAACCGCGTGACGACCGGCAGCGCCTTCAAGTTCGCCTACGAACTGTGGTGGTCCTACGACAAGGTCGGGTTTGGTCCTGGTGTCGGTCGAAACGGTCACACGCTGGCCGCTGGCCTCTTCGACATGCGACTGGATCTCGACCAGCTCAGTCACTATCTCTTCGGCTGGCCGGGACGCTGGAGCGTGGTGCCGATGGCGCTCGGCTTCGGCCTGGCGATTGCCGGACTAATCTGGCGGTCGGGCCGGGCGGTCTACCTGCGTCGTGCGGCGGGTTTGACGGTCCGCTCGCTGCGTCCGGCCCTCGTTCCGGAAGTCTGGGATCTGCTGCTGGCCGGAGTGATCATCAGCCTGGTCGCGGTGCACATCGCCTACTGGACGCCCGGTCAGATGTATGGGCCGCGCTACTACTTCGAGGCGATCGGCGCGATGGTGCTGCTTAGCTCGCGCGGCATTCTCGAGCTTGGCAATCTGCTGGGACTGGCCGTGCGGAGACTCGTGCCGAAGATCCCATCGCCCCGCCTGCTGACGACCGGACTGCTGCTGATCGTCGTGGCCGGGATGGTCATCTGGAATTTCAACACCTTCGCCCCGGCCCGCTTTCGTGAGTTCACCGACTGGTACAACATCAATGCCGATGGTCTGCGGACGGTGCGGGCGGCCCACATCAGCAACGCGATCGTCTTCGTCCGTGAAGAGCAATGGACCGACTACGCACCCTTCTTCAGTCAGAACACACCCGCGCTCGACACGAATATCGTCTACGCCATCGACCAGGGGAGTGCGAATAGCATCCTGATGCGGGAGTACCCTGGCCGGACGTATTACCGCTACGCCAACGGCACGCTGACCAAGATTCCGGGACCGTAGACCCGGCCGGGCTAGTCCAAATCAGGGCAGGCTGGCAGAAATGATGGGTGAGGCGCAGGTTTTCTAGAACCGTCCTGCCGTCAGCCCAGTTGACCTGGACGCCGTCTTCAATGCTCATCACACGTTTCGCCAGTCATCCCGTACGACGGATAGGTGCGTCTTTCTTGCGATCATATGCGGGAACAGATATCTTGATGCCGCCAGTCAAAACGATGATTGCGAGAGGACGTGACCCGATATGGCGGCCGCAGAATTTGCTGAAATTAATGGTGTCCGATTGCGCCATCGCGTGGTTGGTAGCGGACCGACGCTGGTCGTTCAGCCGCCCGGCTGGGGCGTTGGTGCCGGCATCTACGAGCAGACATACCTTTCGCTTGCGGATGACCACAGCCTCATCTTCGTTGACACGCGTGGGAGTGGTGGGTCGCAGCGGGATGTCGAGCCCGCCACGATCAACGTCGGGCAATTTGTCGATGATCTGGAGGGACTGCGTGCCGACCTCGGGATCGAGCGCATGGCCCTCACCGGGCATTCGCATGGTGGCTATATCGCGCTTAACTACGCGCTTCGCTTTCCGTCACGGCTGACGCATCTCATTCTCGTAGACGCCCAGGTTGGAGTGACCGAGACCGGCGAAGATCTCCGGCGGACGCTCCCGCAGCGTGCCATGCAGCCGGAGTATCAGGACGCGGTCGCGGCATTCAGGGAAGATCGGGGTCTATCGACCGACGAGCAATTCGGGGAAAGGTTACAGCGTGTCGCACCGCTCTACTTCCACGACGTGACCAAAGCGGCACCTCTTATGGAGGGCGTGAAATTGGCGCCACCGGCGATGACGGCGTTTCGGGCGGCGAATGCAAGCGATGGTCAATTCCCGGTGCGTGATCGCCTGCATGAGATTCAGGTGCCAGCGCTCGTGTTGGTTGGCCGGCACGACTTTATCTGCTCCCCTGTTCAGGCGCAGCTGCTGGCCGATAACATTCCGTCAGCGCAACTACATATCTTCGAGCACAGCGGTCATTTCCCGTGGATTGAGGAACCGGAAGAGTTCTTCACGACCATGCGGGAATTTCTCGACACCCAGCCTGGGTAAACGAGCGCTGCACCGGTCCGTTAGGCCTCCAACGCATCGACCGGCTCTCATGGTCTATGACGAATGAGTTCGGCAAATCACTCGTCGTATGGCGAGCTAATGGTCGTTGCCGATTAGCATCGGTAATTGCCCACGCTCGCCCGGGACTGAAGTCCGGGGCTACCAAGGCGAAGTCCACTGAAGGGACTAGGTTTAGACTGCTCTATTCGTCAGTGTTTGCGCGATTCCTGACTTTTCCAGCATCTTGAACTCGATTCATTCATGGATTTCGTCTTACTCGCCTTGGGTTTTCAACCCAAGGTGGGCGCCACCATTTACCGAACTCATTCGGCAAAGACCATAAGCCGCCGCGCTACATGGTACGCATCCTACTGAAGGGGCTGGGACCCGCAATCGTGTGCGTGGTTGCATGCCTCTTGGGTACCTGATTCGGCAGCAAAGGTTCAGTTTGGGTGGTGGTTCCCGATGCACGCTCTGGCTTGTCACCCCTTCAACTTGCGGGATAGCGCTCGCAGGTCGGTTTCAGGGTCGGCGAGGACGGCCGGGGCGACCACCGCGCGAGCCTCGCACAGGCGCCGCGCCGAGCGCAGCTCGCGCGGCCCGAGCCCTCGCCTGGTCGAGCAATCATCACTCAAAGCGATCCGGTGGTGACTCGTGAAAGGGGAAGGTCTGAAATACTTCGCTGAGCAGGTCAGTCTGGCGACTCAATTGTGCCTTGCTCCCCATTTCGTTAGTGCGTAAGGCGATACCAGTCGCATAGGTGTCGTTATGCGCTCTTGAGATTGCGTCTCGCCGGCCATTCCTATCGCACCATCGGCGGCGCGTTGGGAGTAAGTCACGTTCAGGTGATGAATGATGTTTCACTTGGTAAGGACTTACCACCTGAACTCCCAGACAAAGCGTCGTCGAATAATGGCATCGGCCATGATCCACTCAGGAGATCGGAAGCGTACGGAATCGATGATGCTCTCACTAGGTTCGGTGACCGTAAAGTTGCCCGAATGCAAAACCGAAGATTATGCCGAGCGCAACGCCGGGCCCAACGGACCACCCGAAGCTCACAGAGAGGAGGAAGTACACGAGGAGACCGAGCGCTGCACCGGCGATCATCCCTAGGCCGACACCTATGACCCAGCTGTTTTGCCTGTCTGGCTGCATTAAGAACCTCCTTCAATAGACGTTCTTCCGCATCTAATATCAGCCTCTCTCCATAACAAAGCCAGAGGAGGAGTGTCTTGTGACGTTACAATCGTGTGTCATTCCTCGGCCTTTGCGGACTGTTGACCTGTCATGTGGGGTACCAGCACCCTTAAAAACAGCCCCGCCTAGCCGAGGCACGACGGGCAACCCTTTCCCATATGCCACTGAACCTGTCCTTGCGGTAGCCCCCCAGTAACAACACAACGCAACACCTACACGCGCGCGAAGAGAGCCTCAACCCGTACAGAGAAACCCGCCCGACTGATCGCGAGCGACGAAGCAAATCGGATGAGCGAACGGTTTGCCCCCAGCATCTCCGTAGAGTGAGGTCTGAATGATCACTCTCGATCCATTTGCATGGATTTCAGTGATGTCCGAGTACCATGATGTGCCGGTGAAGTTGTTCCGGAAATGGACCCGCGCTGCGTTCGTCAATGCGATATTGGGTGTCGGATTTCGGCTACTACGGGAAGACGGATCATCGGCCAACGGAATCATGACCTGAGGCCGAAGGACAAGTACACCTACGTCATGAGCGTCGCCCGTACGGTGCGGCTCTGGCATCTCAACGGCATTTGACCAGTTGGAGTGAATATTCTAGTTAACCCGACTCGGTTCTTCTATCTTCCGTGCTCCATCACGTACTTAACCAGTCCGTAGGCGCTCTCAGGTGACGTGCTCCCCGAAAACTGGTGCAACCAGAATAGACGGCAAGGGAGAACCTGGGGGACTTTGGTTCCCTCGTTCAGGCAGCGTGCAGTATTCGCTTTCGCACGAGATCGAAGTTCCCTCGCCCATACATCTGTCGGCGAATCAGCTTCAGACGGAGGATCTGTCCTTCGGTCTGTCCTTGACTCCACGGCAGCGTGAGTCCAGCGACCACCGCTGGCAGATCCTGGAACAGTCGGTCCACGAACGTGCGAAACTCGGCAATCCCGCTGTCGACCGCCGTCTGCATCCAGGCCATGAGTCGGCATTCCGCCCCGGCATCGCGGTGGCGCACCAACGTGAGGAATGTCTCCACGAGATCCATGGTCGTGCGGATATCCGGGTGGAGACTCCGAAGGCGAACGACGGCCGCCTGTTGGGGCGGACTCCGATCGGCCGGATGCATCAAGAGCAGTCGAACCGTCTGTTGCGGCGTCAGTCCCGCGGTGTGGGGCTTCGGTGAGCGAACGCCATCGTGCTCCTGACGCCGCAGGTACGTCGTGAGACGGGACACATTCCGGTGTGACCCGGGATAGCCAAGGGTCACGATTTCCCGCCAGAGGTGCATCGCATTGCGCTCGCCGTGCCGCCAGCGCTCCAGCGAGATAGCCGATGTATGGGGTCAAGATGCCGCCACGGGTGACCCGAGGACGCTCTGGCGGAGTCGTGCGTGCCAGATACGAGCGGACGGTGCCCCGACTCAATCCGGTGGTGCGGGCGATCGCGCGCTGACTCATCCCAGCATCAGCCAACGCACTGTAGGCGATCGAAGCGGTCTCGGGTCTTCTGCTTGGTGCGCTCCCGCGCGGCCTCGCGATCCCGACGCGGTGGAGCCACCATGAGCGGTTCGCTGGTCGGCAGCGGCACCGTTTGGAGCAACCCAACGTGGGACTTCACCACGCGCTCGACCGTCTCACCGAGGTTCTTGACCAGGTGGAAGCGGTCCGCGACCTGGATCGGCTGCAGGCAGCTCCCTGTCTGAGCGCCGACCGTGTATTCCTCACCCCGATCGCGACTGATGACGCGAATGCCAGGGTGCGCCCGGAGCCAAGCCGCGAAGCTGTCCGCCGATCGGTCTGGGCAGCACATCCACAACCCGATGGTGCTCGAGATCAACCAGGATCGTGCCGTAGCGGTGTCCTCGTCGCCAGGCCCAGTCGTCCACGCCACAGACGCTGAGCGGGAATTCGGTGGGATCTGGTGTGGAGCGAATCACCCGCAACAGCGTATCGGGACTGGTAACGAACCCGAGGTTGTCGGCCAATCGGGCACCAGCTTCGCCGCCGAGGGCGAACCCAATCAGTTCCAGTGCCGCGGAAAGTCGGTCGGTGCGCCGCGCGAAGGCGTGGGCAATGTCATCAAGGCGCTCGGCGAAGATGCGTTGCGGGCAGGTGGATTCTGGCAGCGGAATCGACGCACCGATGACGCACAGCCGCACCGGAATGCCACCCCACGGGACATCTGCCAGACGTCCGCACATACTGGCTGTGGACCGATGATGGGATGGCTGACCAGCAGGTCGGACACCGCGGCCGTCGAGGACGTGGTGTGGGCGCAGATCGTGATCGTACTGATCGGTCACGGTCAGCACATCGACATGGAGTTGGGGAGGAATCAGAAGCTGAGTGGGACCAGACATCGCTCGGCCTCAACATCGGCGTATCGCTCCTTTGGACGGCGTTTGGCGATCCATCGCAGCAACATCTGCACCGAGAGTGCGGGAGAGCCCGAAAACTAGACCAGCCATAATGAGAGTCCTCCGAGCAGGAAAGGGAGGACCAGATGCGGAAGAGTCGGTTCATGGAGGAGCAGATTGTCAGCATTCTGCAGGAGCACGAGGCCGATCCCAGCACCGGCTTCGTCGATCTCCGCGCACGGCAACTGGACCCGTCACTTTATGGCTGATACTGCACCACCAGTTCACGGCGAAGGTGCACCAGCCGTTTTCGCCCAAGATGCACCAGAGATTTACGGGCAAGGTGCACCACGCGAACGCACGAGGCTCCTGAGGAAGGGCGTACCCTCCGAGTGGAAGGAGGGGCGTCGATGGCCTCCAGGAGGATTGCCGTTATGGACCTTCGCGAACTCATTCGACTGTTGCGGGCCGGGGAGAGCGATCGACAGATTGCTGAGCTCCTCGGCCATAATCGCCGCACCATCATGCGCTACCGACAGTGGGCGACCGAGCAGAAATTGCTGACGGGGGAATTGCCCACACCGGCAACCCTGCAGCGGCTCCTGCAGGAGACGTTGCCACCAGCGCTCCCACCCCAGCAGACCTCGTCCGTTGCCCGCTATGCGGAGGAGATCAGGACCATGCGGGAGCGCGGCATGGAAGTGGCCGCGATTCGGGGACGTCTCGAGGAACGTCACGGGCACCCCATCAGCTACAGTGCCGTCTGGCGCTTCGTGCGTCGCATTGAGCCCAAGACCCCGGATCCCGTGGTGCGGATCGAAGTGGCGCCGGGGAGCGAGGCCCAGGTGGACTTCGGCTATGCCGGACGACACCTTGACCCAGCCACCGGCCAGCTCCGCAAGAGCTGGGTCTTCGTGATGGTGCTCTCGTGGAGCCGACACAGCTACGCCGAAGTCGTCTTCGACCAGCGGGTCGAGACCTGGTTGCTGTGCCACGCCCACGCCTTCACGTTCTTCGGCGGGGTGCCGGAGCGCCTGGTGCCTGACAACCTCAAAGCGGCGGTGGTCCGGGCCAGTTTCGGTGGCGATCCCGTCATTCAGCGCGCGTACCGGGAGTGTGCCGAGCACTATGGTTTCCGCATCGATCCCAATCCGCCTCGTTCGCCCCACCTGAAAGGCAAGGTCGAGCAGGGCGGCGTCCACTACGTCAAACGGAACTTCCTGGCCGGTCGGGAGCCGACGCGCAGCGACGAACTCAACGCGGCGCTCCGTCGCTGGTGTCGCGAGATCGCCGGACAACGGGTTCATGGCACGACCAAGCAACGGCCGCTGGCGCGCTTCGAGCAGGTCGAGCAGGCCACGCTCCTCCCCTTGCCTCGCACTCCGTACGACCCGGCCAGCTGGAAGCAGGTCACCGTCTATCGCGACTGCTACGTCACCGTCGACGGGGCCTACTACTCGGTCCCTTTCCGCCTGGTCGGGCAGCCGGTCTGGGTCCGGGTCGGCGCGCGCACCGTCGAGATTTACACGCAGGACCACGAGCTCGCAGCCACGCATGACCGCGCGTCGGCGCCAGGTGTGCGGCAAACCCAGTTGGATCATCTGCCGTCGGGCAAAGTTGCGGGCATCACCCTCTCGCGGGATGGATGTCGCCAGCAGGCGACCGCCATTGGCCCGGCCACGACCGCGCTGGTGGAGCAGTTGCTGGCACATCGTCCCGAAGATCGTCTGCGCAGCGCCGGTCGGATCCTGCGCCTGGCGGCCATCTACAGCCCGGGCCGCCTGGAACAGGCCTGCGCCCGAGCCCAGCACTTCGGCGAGGCCGACTACCCCACCGTCAAACGCATCCTGGCCGCGGGGCTCGAGACGGCACCGATTCCCACCACCGAGATGCCGCTGGAGTTGCCCCGCTACACCTTCGTGCGGCAGGCCAGTGAGTTCGTGACGAGTCTGTTGGGTGGTGTCCGATGAGTGCCATCAGCCTCGCACCCCACCTCAAACGGCTGCGGCTCTCCGGCATCCTCGACACGTTGGCCGTGCGTACTGAGCAGGCCATTCGTGAGCAGTGGACCTATGAGGAGTTTCTGGTTCGGCTCATCCAGGATGAAGTGGAACGTCGTAGTCACAAACAGCTTGAACTCCGTATCCGCCGCAGCGGCATCAACACCACCAAGACCCTGGAGTCCTTCGACTTCGGCTTCAACCCGAGTATCAACCGCCAGCAGATCTTCAATCTGGCGACCTGCCAGTTTGTGCGCCAGCACCGCAACGTCCTGCTCTGTGGGCAGACCGGAGTCGGCAAGAGTCATCTGGCCCAGGCGCTGGCCCATGAAGCCGCCCGGCAAGGGTTCGACATCCTGCTGACCAGCGCGCACCAGATGCTGACCCACATCCATGCGGGACGGGCGGATGGCAGTGAGGGACGGCGGCTGGCCAGCTACCTCAAGCCCCAGTTGCTGGTTATCGACGACTTTGGGCTGAAACCGTTGCCGCCCATGGGTGCCGCGGATCTCTACGACGTCATCGCCGGACGCTACGAACGGAGCAGCATCATCCTCACCAGCAACCGCGCCCCGTCCGAGTGGCCGGAACTCTTCGGGGATCCGTTGCTGGCCAGCGCCGGGCTGGACCGGCTGGCGGATCGGGCCAGTGTCGTGACCATTACGGGAGCAAGTTACCGTTTGAGTCGAAAGGAGGAGATCCCGACCGTTACCGCGTAGTCGACGATGGGGGCCTCACGCACCGAACCGTGGTGGTGCAGCTTCGCCGTAAAACCCTGGTGCACCTTGGGTGAAAACCACTGGTGCACTTACGGCCGTAAATTGACAGACCCGACTCTGGGTCGCTTCCTCTCGGCCGACACCGTGCAACCCAATGCCCCCGGCACCCAGGGCTACAACCTTTACGCCTACACGGCCAACAATCCGACGACGTGGACGGACCTCAGTGGCAACTCGGTCTCGGGTGCCGTGCTGGGAGCTGCGGTGCTACTCGGTCGGGCTTGTCTGTTCTTCTCCTGGTGCCGGGGACCATTGGTCGACGGGGTCCGGCGCATCGCGGTGGGCTCCAACGCGGGGGACTGGCGCGTCGTCGCCGGGGGCTTCTCGGAGTCGGTCTTTGCCATCGCGGCCTGTGCCCTGGATGGCGCCTGCTGGAATCTTGCCTTTGTGCTGAACGACCTGCTGCTGCGGTATGGCGGCGGGGCGGATACGGGTGGCGGCACGCGACCACCGGCACCGGCCAGCTGTATTGTGGACGCGTCAGGGCGGCAACACCTGCTGAACCGCGCGATACCCCACGAGGATAATCCCTTGCTCAGTGAGAATAGTCCGCGCCTCCGGGGAGATCAGGAAGTCGAAGTCCGACCGCCGCACCTGCCAGCTGTCGGGTTCCATGGCCTGTGCCTCCGCATCGCCGAGACTCGGGTGGACCGCCCACTCGCTGAGCCCCGCCGGTAGCTCGCGCAGCAGTTGAGCGTACCGAGCCGCCTTGCCGGTTGCACCAAGGGAATAGCTGTCCAGGACGTCATGATCGACGGTGGGGAAACCCGCGCGCCGGCACTGCTCAGCGGATGACCGCTCGTGGATACGCAACGCCAGACCATATTCCCTCGCTAACCGGAGAGTGAGATCGAAGATATCGGCCCGGCCGCCGTCGGCGAGACAATGCCAATCCAGGTGGGTAGGACGCAGGTGCGCGGCCAGCACGACCTCGATCTGTGTCCGGAATTCGGCTTCCACCTCGTCTAGCTTGATCCGAGCGATTAATTCCGGCAGCCGGTCGAGACCAGGGAAGTACCCTGTCTCATCAATCAACGACGGGACGGTATCCTTCGCGGTGAGCGGCCCCCACCGGTAGGCGCGATGTTCACAAATCAGGGTGAGATGCACCCCGAAAGGGATCTCCGGATGCTCCGTGAGCAGCTGCAGCGCGTGTGGCGCCCAGGGGCAGGGCACCATGAGCGTCGTCGAGGAGGCGATCCCGTCCCGCAGCGCCTGCAACGTGGCCGCATTGATCGCGTGGCACATCCCGAAGTCATCGGCGTTGATGATGAGGAGCCGGGCATCATCCGGATACCCCAACAACCGATTTGCTCCGCGTTCGCTGTGGAGTGCCATCGCGCGCGACATCTCCCTGTCAGCCTCGTAAGATATACGGTCCATACGACCACGACGACAGCATGGTATCTCATGCGGCCGACCAAAAGCAGTCATTTCGAAGGTGGTGCGTTCTCCGCCGCTTCAAGTGGTGTCTCGAAAACGTCCCATTTCTTTACGCCGCCCGAGGAACAATCCACACACCCCGTTCCCCGCATGAACCGTGTCTCAGAATCGCGTCTCGAAATCTGTGTCTTGCCCGGGCCGGTTGGCGGGTTTTGAGATTGACTACTTGTGCTTGCCTATTGGAGACGCTCTCGCATCCTATGGGGTCGCCGCAGGTCGTGCCCACATGGTGTTCAGTCTCCTGGACGCGGGGCAGCTCTCCAACTTCGGGTAAACAATAGCCATCTCATGGAGAACCGGATTCCCGGTAACAGACAACGCCAGATTGACGCCGCCCCCTACCCCTTCACCTGTCGCGATAGCGCTCGCAGGTCGGTTTCAGGGTCGGCGAGGACGGCCGGGGCGACCACCGCGCGGGATTCGCAGAGGCGGCGCGCCGAGCGCAGCTCGCGTGGCCGGTTGATGGTCGCGGCGGCATGCACGGCGCCGTCGCGCATGAAAAAGACGGTCGCTTCCGGCGCACTCAGATCTCCGCGCACCACGATGTCGTGCCACTCGGTCGGGAATCCGACGTATTGCAGGTTGACGTCATACTGATCGGACCAGACATACGGTAGCGGCGCGTAGGCTTCCCGCTGGCCGAGCATCGAACGTGCGGCGGCGGCACCCTGCATGGCGGCGTTGTCGTAGTGCTCCACGCGCAGTCGCTCGCCGATATCGGGGTGCGGCCAGTTCGCCACATCGCCAGCCGCGTAGATTCCTGCGGCTGATGTCTCGCACAATTCGTTGACGACGATGCCGTTCTTCACGTCCAACCCGGCATCTTGTGCCAGGCTGACGTTTGGTCGTACGCCGACGCCGATCACGACGAGGTCGCAGGGAATCCGGCTGCCGTCTTCGAGTTCGGCTTCTTCAACTCGCTGTTGGCCATGCAGGGCGACGACGCGGCTCTGCATGCGCAGGTCGACGCCGTTCCGCCGGTGAATGTCGGCGAAGAGGTTGCCGATCGTCTCGCCGAGCGCGCCAATCATCGGCGCCTCGAGCAGATCGACCACGGTCACCTCGTTGCCCAGCATCCGGGCACTGGCCGCTACCTCCGAGCCGATGAACCCGGCGCCGATTACCAGCAGCCGTTGGCCTCCGTCTCGAAGCGCATTCCCGATTGCGGCGGAGTCCTGGATGGAGCGCAGATAGTGAACGCCCGGGAGATCGAAGCCCGGTCCACTCAGGTGGATGGGGCTCGCCCCGGTCGCAAGTACGAGCTTGTCGAACTGGAGCGAGTTGCCGTCGTCGAGCGAGAGCGTGTGGTTGCCCGGATCGATGCTCGTCACTCTGTGGCCCAGTTCGAGCTCGATCTGGTGCTCTGCGTACTGCTCCTGAGGCTGGAAGAAGAGCTCGTCTTTCGGCTTTTTGCCCTGGAGAAACGCTTTCGACAGCGGCGGACGCTCGTAGGGGCGGACCGGCTCGTCGCCGATCAGCACCAGTCGCCCGTCGAAGCCGGTCAGGCGCAAGGTCATGGCGGCGCTGTGCCCGGCGAGACCGGCGCCGACGATCACAAAGGTTGGTCTCGCCGTCATCCCTTAGCCTCGCTCCTTGGGCTCACGCGAGACGTAGACGCTGTCGTCCTGGATCAGGACGTCGTAGGTCGTGAGCGGGAGCACCGCTGGCAGGTTGGTCGCTTGCCCGGTGCGCACGTTGAAGCCGGACGAGTGGAGCGGGCACCACAGTGTGTCGTCCTCGATCTCACCGTCGGAGAGTTCGGCGTACTCGTGCGTGCAGATGCCGTCCATGGCATAGACATCGTCTCCCACAACGCAGACGATGCGATCTTCTTCGTCGACCGAGAAGGGGTAGATTCCACCATCCTCGAGATCTTCGGCTGTCATGGCGAACACATATCCGTCTGGTGCCGGCATTCATCCTCCTTTTGATTGGTTCGATTGCTTACAGACGTTCGGGGCGGAGAGCCCGCCCCGGAAACAGCGCACATCGGACCGGGCAGCCCGCCCAGCAGGCTCACCCGCGGGCGCTAGTCGTCGCTCGTCTCGGCCTTTTCACGGACCTCGACTGAATCGGCAATCGCGCCCTTGAAGCCGACGCGGCGATGCGATCCGTCGCAGAACGGCTTCGTGGCGGAGTGACCGCAGCGGCAGAGCCAGATGTCTTCACCGTCCAGAACGACCTCGTTGCCCTTGTGGTCCACGACGGTCACCGGTCCGGTGACGTGATAGGAGCCGTTGCGCGTCACTTCGATGCGAACTTCTGACACTGATCCTCCTAGAAATTACAAACAGAGTCACTATCCACGGACGCGGCCGCGTCCGGAGTGTCACGACTGGCCGCACTCCATCGGGGAGAGATGATCCGCTGAAGGCTGACTCCCGACCTCCATTTTCAATATACCACGGCCCCCTTCTGATTATTCCCGCGTTTTGCGCCGTCGAATCGACAAGATTGCTTGACGCGCGAACCTCCCTCAGCCAGACTGACCTCGCCCGTCGATCGTCTGGATTGTGAACTGGAGTGCCAGATGCGACTCAATGATCGCGTGTCCGCCACGGAAATCGAACGCATCTTGCGTGCGACGGCTCGTGAGGTCTATGGCGATGAGCACGCCGAGTGGCTCGACGCGCGGTTCGGCAATGTCGCCGAGATGCTGGCTCGCATTGCCGCCGAACCCGTCTCGTTCGCGGATGATCCGCCGGATCTCTCGGGCATCGAAGAGGAGTCGAGCGATGCCTGACTCCGCCTCCATGACCGCTGTCGAGACTGTTACCGCCGTCAAACGGGGTGAGGTCAGCGCGCGCGAGGTCGTTTCCGCGTGTTTCGACCGTATCGACGCGCTCGAATCCGACGTTCGGGCCTGGGTACTGCTCGATCGTGAACGGGCCCTCCAGCAGGCGGACGATCTGGACGCCCGGGCCGCGGGGGGAGATTACCTGCCGCTTCATGGTCTCCCGTTTGGGGTCAAAGACATCATCGACGTCCACGGACTTCCGACTTCAGCAGGCTTTGCACCCTATCGGGATCGAATAGCGGCTGACGACGCCGCCATCGTCGGCCGCCTGCGCGATCTCGGCGCGATTCCGCTCGGCAAGACCCACACCACCCAGTTCGCCTTTTCCGATCCGGCGCCGACGAACAACCCATACGACCTGACGCACACACCGGGCGGATCGAGCTCCGGTTCAGGCGCGGCCGTCGGTGCGCGTATGCTGCCGCTGGCCCTGGGCACCCAGACCGCCGGCTCGGTGCTGCGTCCAGCCGCCTACTGTGGAGCGGTGGGGTTCAAGCCAAGCTTCAGCTGGATTTCGCGCGCGGGCGTGCTGCCACTTGCCTGGTCGCTCGATCACCTGGGTCTTATCACGCGGACGGTCGCCGACGCTGAACTGGTCTACGCTTCGCTGCGTGGTCGAGCGGCATCCGAGCGGCCGGTGACGAGGCCGCGCATCGGCGTGCTGACGGACTTCGTCGAGCGAGCCGAGCCGGAAGTCGGCGGGCACATGCACGCCGCCGCCGAGCGCCTTATCGCCGCCGGGGCTGACGTGCGCGAGGCCCGGCTGCCGGTTGATCTCGATCTGATCCTGTCGGTGCATCGCGTCATCATGCTGGCAGAGGTGGCCGCGATTCATGCTGAGCAGTTGTCCAGGCAGCGGGATTCCTATGGGCCGATTCTGGCGCGCGAGGTCGACGTGGCCCAACTCCTCCCGGCAGCCTATGTGCTCAAGGCGCGCCGTCTGCGGAGAAAGATCTATCGCGAGCTCGACTCGCTGATCTCCGGTGTCGATGTCTGGCTCCTCCCGACCGCGGCGATCCTGCCCCCGGCTCATGCGGCTGGCTCGACGGGTGATCCGTCGTTCCAGGCTCCCTGGACCATGCTCGGTACACCGTCGATCTCACTGCCGACCGGGATGTCGAGCAACGGGCTCCCCGTCGGTCTTCAATTGATCGGTCGCCGGGGTGAGGATGAGCATCTCCTGACTATGGGGAGCTGGGTCGAGTCGACGCTCGGGTTGATCGGTCCGCCGGACTTGATGACCGGCGGCCAGATGCGGAAGGGCGATTCGTAGGCCATGGCGGTGCTGACGCGACCGGAGATCCTGAAATGGATCGAATCCGGCAAAATCGTGATCGATCCCTTCGACGCCGACTGTGTCGGCCCGGCCTCAATCGACCTGCACCTGGATCACCAGTTCCGGGTCTTCAAGCCGATCCACAACATCTTTCACGTCACCGACGAGGCCGATCACCTGGACGTGACAGATATCATCGAGGTCGACGATCACTTCCTGCTCCTGCCGGGGCACGCGATACACGGCGTCACGGTGGAGCAGATCACGTTGCCGGACGACATCTGTGGCTGGATCCAGGGGCGGAGCCGTTTCGCGCGCATTGGGCTGATGGTGCATGTGACGGCGAACTTCATGCAGCCGGGAATCCGGGACGCCAAGCAGGTGCTGGAGATGAACAATGCCGGTCCGATGCCCCTGGCAATTCATCCCGGCACGTCAATCTGCCAGATCATCTTGGAGGAATGCGTCGGTCACGCCAGCTATCAGGGGCGCTTCCAGTCGCAGAAACTGCCGTAAGATCGCGCGCCGCCGAGCGAACGTTGCACGAAGGTTGCGCCACGTTGGATCGTTGTAGGGGAGCACCTGGTGTGCTCTCGAGAGCGTTCGTTGGCAATCCACGCCGGGAGCACACCAGGTGCTCCCCTACAGTCCATTCGGACGGTCGTCAACTGTTCGGCAACCTAATCTAACGCAGGATCGCGTGCGTGGCCGAGCTCGCCCAGTCGTTGAGTTCGCGCGCGTTGATGACGCTCAGATCGCCATGAATCGTCATCTTCAGTGACGCGAGTGTGACCCCGAGCCGCAACGCGTTCGCGATATCGCCGTCCAGATAGCCGTGGAGGAACCCGGCAGCCAGCGCGTCGCCCGCGCCGACCTTGTCGACGACCTGCACTGGAACCGGAACCTCGTGATAGAGATCGCCGTCCTGGGTCAAGGCCATCGCTCCCTCGTCGCCGAGAGTTAGCACCGTGGTGGCCGCACCGAAGCGGCGGGAGAGTTCGCGGACGATTGCCTCATTCTCTCCGGCAATGTCCCAGAGCAGTTTCGCGTCGTTCCGTCCACAGAAGAGGATCGTCGCCGCGTTGCAGAAGGGCTCGAGCATCGCCGCTGCCTGCGCAGGCGTCCAGAGCCGGGCGCGATAGTTGACGTCGAAACTGATCGGTATCCCGTGCCGGCTGGCCTGCTCGACAAACCGGCGTGACGCCTCGGCGCAGGATTCGCTCAGCGCGGGCGTGATTCCGGTAAGGTGCAACATCCGCGCTCGCGTGACGAGCGAGGTATCGATTTCAGCGGCATCGCACATGGCGATGGCTGAAGAGGCGCGATCGTAGATCACGTGGGTCGGCCGTGGTGGCGAGCCCATATCGAGGTAATAGACACCGACACGCCCATGTTCGACCCAGTTGATGTGCTGGTCGTCAACGCCATGGCGCCGGAGCTCGGAGGCGATGCGGAAACCGAACGGGTTGCGCGGCAGGAGCGATGTCCAGGCCACGCGACGACCGAGCCGGGCCAGGGCAACGGCGACGTTCGATTCGGCGCCGCCGATGCCGATGTCAAGGGAGGTCGTGGTCTCCATCCGGTGCCCGGTGGGAGTGGAGAGCCGGATCATCGTCTCTCCAAACGTGACGAGATCGTAGTCGACCACCGACCTGCCCTTTCACGTAGCTATGAATCGGGAACGGTTCAGTCCAGCGGCACCGGCTCGGCGGAACCTTCTTCGACCTTGGATGTCAAGTCCGTCGCCCACTCGTGCTGTTTCTTGAGCACGCGCAGCGCGACCGAGGTTTCGGTGCGAAGCGTGCCCGGAATCCGTGCCAGGCGATTCGTCAGGAAATTGAACATCTCATCCTGATTGCGAAAGGAAGCCATCAACATGATATCGTGCGCGCCCGCGGTGATGGCTGACCACATGACCTCGGGCATACCCGAGACTTCCATGGCCGCTTCACTAATCCGCTCAGGCTCGACCTGAACACTGATGATCGCCGTGAGGGCGTATCCCAGGTGCTCCGGATCGACGGACGCGGTGATCTTGAGAATACCGCTCTCAATAAGTCGCCGGACTCGATATCGTACCGTCGCTTCCGGAACGTTGAGTCGCCGGGCGATTTCCCGGTTGCTTCGCCGTCCGTCGGCACGCAAGAGCCGGATAATCTGTCGATCCAGTTCATCCGGTTGCAGCGCGCGATTTCTTCGCGAGTTTTGGCCTTCACTCATAGCCGGCCAGGGTCTCCTCTCTGCTGAACAAGTTGTTCGTCAACTACGGGGGGATCATGCTGATGGGCTGTGTATTCCCCGTGAGCGTCACCGCACGTCGCGGCGCTACGCATCACATATCATAGTTGGTCTCTCAAAATCGTGGGATATCCATCAGAACTTCGGCGAGAAATTCGCATTGCGCTGTCTCGCGTTTCGTCCCATTCCGGTCGACATCCGTGCGGGCGACTTGTCGCTACGCAAATGACAAACGCCACGTCCCAATTATACGGGCCATGGCGAATTGCAGTCGAGTCGAATATGTACGAACAGTCTTACATTGCGATCAGGTCTTGACCATACCCTTTTGCAACGCTTTGCTCACCGCTTCTGTCCGCCCGCCAACGTCGAGTTTACGATAGATCGCGTTGGCGTGAAACTTCACCGTCCGCTCGGTGATGTTGAGCTCGTAGGCAATTTCCTTGTTGCGGAACCCACGCGCCATCAGGTTGAGCACGTCCTGCTCGCGGGGCGTCAATTCCTCTTCGCCCCCTTCACCCCTGAGGATGCCGCCCACGCGATTGAGCAATTTGCCGGCCACCGCTGGCTCGAGCAGTGACCCGCCCAAATTGACGACCCGGACCGCGCGGAAAATGTCGTCGCGCGGCGCGCCTTTCAGGAGGTAACCACGCGCGCCCGCCTCGACCGCGCGGAGAATGCGTTCGTCGGTGTCGTAGGCGGTCAGTACCACAACACGGGCGTCTGAATCGAAGGCGCGCATACCCTCGATCGCCTGGACACCGTCGGTTCCCGGCATGGCCAGGTCCATCAATACGACGTCAGGCTTGGCAGCTTTGAAAATTGCGATAGCCTGGTCGCCGTCACTCGCCTCGCCCACGACCGTCATGTCGTCCTGGGCATCGAGGATGGCTACCAAGCCTTCGCGAACGACCGGATGGTCGTCGACGACGAGAATTCTGATCATCTTACCCTCGTGCTGCTGTCTCGCTGTCTGCCCGGCGTGCTTCGAATGGAACCGTCACCGACAACCGTGTCCCGTGGCCCTGGGAGCTCTGAATACTCAATGAGCCTTTGAGGAGCCGGGCTCGCTCGCGCACCCCCACCAGCCCGAAACCGCTCCCCTGCTGCGACTGGCGTGTCGCAATCTGTGGATCGAACCCGACACCGTCGTCTTCAACCGATAGGGTAACGTTGTCGTCGTTCGCTTGCAGCGTAATCCGGACCTGGCCCGCGGCCGAATGGCGGCGAATGTTCTCCAGCGCCTCTTCGGCAATTCGCAACAGGCCCATCTCGACTCGTGCCGAGAGACGCCCGCGCGGGCTCTCCGAGGCAAATTCGGTCTCGATGCCACTCTCGTCGACGAACTGCTGCGCCAGCCGCCGTAGCGCGTCGGGCAGGTCCACCTCCTGCAGGCGGGCCGCACGGAGATCGAGCACCGATCGTCGCGCTTCCTCCAGATTCGCTCGCGTCAATTCTAGCGCACGCTGCACCTTCTCCGCCGCTTTCTCCGGCTTCGCGGGCAAATAGGCGTCGGCCAGATCGAGCTGCAGCGAGATGGCGGTAAGGCCCTGAGCCAGCCCGTCGTGAATCTCTTGCGCCAGGCGCCCCCGCTCTTCGGCGACGGCCAATCCCTGTGACCGTGCATAGAGGCTCGCGTTCTCGACGGCGAGGGCGGCGGAATCGGCCACGCCCTGGGCCAGCCGGATCTGATCTTCGGTGAACATTCCCTGCTCGTCGCTGCCCGTGACGAGCGACATCCCAAGGACCTGTCCCCGCGCGACCAGCGGCACCATCAGCGCGGGCATATCGCCGACCGCCTCACGCAGTGCCGTACCCGCGTCCGCTGCCTCGCGCCGACAGCAGCAGACGACCGGCTGCTGCATATCGAGCATGCGACGGATGACCGCGCTGTGGTCGATGTGGAGTGAGATGCCGCTGAAGGGAACCGGGCCTCCGAGTGGCCGGTCGTCGACGACCGAGACGGCCGGAATGAAATCGCGCGAATCGTCGTCGAGGAGGTAGATGGTGCAGGCGGCCGCGCTGGCCGCTTCGGCAATACCAGAGGCGAGGCGCTCGAGCACCTCGTCGAGAATAAGCGAAGAACCCGCCGCCCGGGTGGTACTCAGCATCAGGGCCAGCGCCCGGCTGCGGTGACGCTCTTCATCCAGCAAGCGGACGTTTTCGAGGGCGATCGATATCTGATCGGAAATCGTCACGAGGGTCGTCATGTCGTGGTGATCGAACGAATAGTGCTCGGGGCTTTGGACGTCGAGAACGCCGACGACCTCGCCATCACGCATGATCGGCACGGCCAGCTCGGAATGGGTGCTTGCCGTCTCCGGCGTTACGAAATAGCGCTGGTCCTTCGTGACATCGCCCACCATCGCCGCCTCGGCGGTCGCGGCGACCGCGCCGACGATTCCCATCTGCCCGATTGGAATGCGAAGCTCGTGCAGGACAGATCCTTCGAGCTGAGGGGAGTGCGCTCGCAACGAGAGCGTTGGGGACGCGGGATCGCGTAGAAAGACGGCGACGAAGCTGTAGCCAAACGACTCGTGAACCAGATCGGCGGCGGTGCGCAGGATCTCGCCGGTGTCATGTAACGCGACGATGCGATGAGCGAACTCGTTGAGCGCCGCCAGTTGGCCGACTCGCTTCCGCTCGACCTCGATCAGGCGGCTGTTCTCCAGCGCGACCGCGGTCTGCCGCGCAACGGCGGCCACCAGCTCGACTTCCTCTTCATCAAATGGCATCAAGGGGCAGAAGAGGGCGATCGCTCCGACCGTCTGGCCGTTCTGCACCATTGGCGCGGCCAGGAACGAGACCTGATCGCCAATGTCCGACATCGGGTCCGGCTCGACACCACGCTCTTTACAGGCGGCCACGTAGTCGACGACCGCGAGCGGCTGCTGCGTCTCGGCGACAATTCGCACCAGTCCAGCCTGGCGGGGCTGGTTCTCCAGGTCGGACCGGCGCTCGCCCCCGTAGTAGACGAGATGCGGCACCATGTTGCCCGACTTACCGTCGTAGCTGGAGATCATGAAGTGGTCGGTGTCGATAACGCGGGAGCAGATACGGTGCACTTCGGTGACGAGTTCCGGGAGATTGGAGGACGTGTTCACGGCCCGGGAGATGTCGGTGAGGACGTTCAGTCGTGCCTGGCGCTGGCGGCGCTGTCGCTCGAGTTCCTCGGCGATCTTCTGCCAGCGATCGTCTCCGGGGCGTACGTCGATTGACTCCAGAATCGAATTGGTGATGAGCCGAACAAAGCGTCCTGCCTGGCGGACGACGTCGTCCATCGGAATTGGCATGTCGGGTGTCTGCTGGAAGTTGATTCGCAGCGCCTCGATGAACAGGCTCATCGCCACCACCGAGTCACCGGCCATGCCACGACTGGGCTGAATCGAGCTCCAGAGACGCCCCAGACTCGCCTGTGAGCAATCGTCACCACGGATGAAACCGGCAAATGCAAGAATCGATCGTTCGCAGAGTTCGGTGAAGACCTCGTTGCCAGGCAAGCCGGTCTCTTCATCGACAAGGGACTGCCACGTTGTCGTGATCGCCGCGCTGCTCGCCAGTACCTGCGCGGCTACCCGCTCCATGTCCACCTGCCGAAGATTGCTCGCCATGCCTGTTACTACCCACCTAGACGCTTATATGCGTGCGAACGATCGGCCCGGTCTGATCGGCCGGTGTATCAAGTATGTGGTATGACCACTGAGCATAGCATCAAACCTGAGCACAGTCTTTCGCTGTCCAACAGTACAGGCTAAGTATCTGTTAAGGGCGGCAAGTCGGTCAAAAATGGGCTCCGGACGGCAATTAGCTCGGTCGATGTGATGAGAATTGCGCCGATCTCGCAACTATCTCTGCCGTACTCACGCAAACCGCAAGCCATGCGTATGGTGGGCCAGGGACGGCTTTCGGCGCCTAGATATCTGTGACGGTCCCCAAGAAATCGTCCGCGGAGGCAGCACCTGTGGCCGCCTTCGTCGAGAGGGTAGCACCCGATCGGCCAGGACGAATCGTCACGAGGAACCGGATCCGACTACGATAATCGTTGATGGCACCAGGGCGGGCAGCACCCGGTGGGTACTCGCCGCTACGGCACGACCCTGGGCCGTCATCACTCAGCTAATTTGCCAAAGATCACCAAGAAATCCGAGCCAGATGAATGTGCGAGCGGCCCGGGACGGATTGCTGAGGTCAATGTTCTCATGCTGAAAGCAAGAGTCTTCTTCGTGCGCCATGGCGAGAGCGAAGCAAACGTACGGCCAGTTATCGCGAACCGTACATCTGACGTTGCCCCGCTCACCGATCTGGGACGGCAACAGGCAGAGGAATTACGCGACAAGCTGCATGACCTCGGCACTATAACAGCGATCTACACCAGTCCGCTGCAGCGAGCGAGAGAGACGGCTGAAATTGTCGCGAGCTGCTTCGCCATCGAGATCACCATCGACGCAGCGTTAGGCGAGCCGTATTGCGGTGAGATCGAAGGGCGCGGAGATTCCGAAGCCTGGCGGCTTCATGCTGAGCAAGAACACGAATGGCGAATCGGGAATCACGATCATCGGATTCCCGGCGGCGAGAGCCTGCGCGAAGTCGAGAAGCGATTCATGCCTTTTGTGCATGGCGTCCTTTCAGGACAAAGCCACGCGGGTGGCGACATCCTCATCGTGAGTCACGGAAGCGTGCTCACGCACATGCTGCCGCGCATTCTGGCAAATGTGGACCATGCCTTCGTGCGCAGCCACCCTCTCCGAAACTGCGCCGTCGTCGTTTCTGCACGGACGGCCAGTGGGCTTGAATGTCTCGAGTGGGATGGGATTCGCATGGGTGGCGGGAAATCCTAGAAGCGACGACCCAGTACGTCCCCTTGCGAGATGGACCCAACCAGAACATCGGTGACTGCGGCTGAGATGTCTGATCTTTGTCCCAAAGGGACAGCACACAGAGCGCTTGGAGAGAGCCCAGCGATCCCGTTTCGTGGTGAATGAAAATCGCCCGCCCTCGTATGACCGGCAAAGCCCGCCCAAGGGGCTCGATTCCGCGTATGCTCCATTCACACCACGATCACCGTTCGTGAGGCACGAAAAAACCCGCGTTACACTGACTGTTCAGCGTAGCGCGGGTTAGTAACGGTCTCAGGTAAATCCTAGTCCGCGACTATGGCTGCCTCTGTTGCGGGTTTTCGGCGGCGTCGCTCGATGAGCGCGGCGGACGGAGCTTTCACGTTCCAGACCAGGCCGATGCGCCGCAGGGTGCGGATGATCACGGTCGTCAGATCGAACTGACGCCAGGTCATGCCGTGGTACGCCATGGCCGGGAAGGCGTGGTGGTTGTGATGCCAGCCCTCGCCAAAGGCCAGGAGCCCGACGATCCAGTTGTTCCGGCTCTGATCCTTGATGTCGAACGGGCGGTCTCCGAAGGTGTGGCAGATCGAATTGACGGCCCAGGTGACATGGTTCACCACCGCGATCCGTACGAATCCGCCCCACAAGAGTCCTTGCCAGCCCGCAATCAGGTAGGGAATCGATCAATCCCAGCGCCACCCAGAGCAAGAACGTGCGATCGATGGCGACGGTCAGACGATCATTGAGCAGTCGCTTGGCGTAACGCTCACGTTCGGCCGGTGGAGCGGAGAAGAGCCAGCCAACGTGCGCATGGATGAATCCTTCGAGCGGCGAGTGAGGGTCGCCTTCCTCATCTGAGAACGCGTGGTGTTTCAGGTGATTAGCGGCCCAGTCGATCGCGCTTTCCTTGCACCGCCATCGACGCCAGAATCAGGGCGATTCCTCTGACCACGGGTCCGGTTTCAAAGCTACGGTGCGTCAGCATCCGGTGGTAACCGAACGTCACGCCGACCCCGGTGGCGAAATAGAGGACCAGGAAAAGCGAGAGTTCTCGCCATCCGATCATCTGATTCCAGAGACTCACAATGGCGTATACGGTGGCGATAAGCGGTCCAACGACGAAGACCAGCAGGATGCCCTGCCGGACGTACCGGCCAACTGCCATAAAGTTCCAATACCTCTCAATAAGGAATTCGCGCCGCGCTGATCGATCAGCGCGGCGCGAATTGAATTGTGTCTCAGGCGATCAAGCCGCGCGACGTGGGCTGCGGCGCGACCGGTGGCAATCGGAGCAGTACACCGGGCGATTCGGATTGGGCTGGAACGGGACCTCGTCCTGCTTGCCGCACGATGAGCAGACAATCAGTGTGCCGTCCCCCGTTGACGTCGAGACGCGTCGGCTTCGCTCCGGACGGCTCGTGGTCCGCACTGGCGCGTCGCTGGTGCGAGTTTTCCGGTCAGCTGGCGGCGTGTCATCGCTGAGCGCCGCCTCTGCCCCGCGCCAGGCGGTGCGTGGAATGCGTCCGCCGAGCGAGCGATCGAGAATGCGCCACTTGGCCATGTCGGTCGGAGACAAGAGCGTAATCGCGCGTCCCTGGCGACCCATGCGGCCGGTACGACCGACCCGGTGAGTCATCAACTCCGGCGATTCCGGAAGCTCCAGGTTGATCACCTGATCGACCGATGTGATGTCGAGCCCGCGCGCCGCGACGTTTGTCGCGACCAGAATCTGCACGTCGCCATCGCGGAACTGCTGCATCACCCGGTCGCGCGCGTTCTGCGACAGGTTCCCCTGCAGCGCGCCAACCGGATAGCCGTCTCGTTCCAGGTTGCGTGCGAGTTTCTTGACGCCGTGCTTGGTGCGACCGAAGACGATGATTGAACCCTCACCACGCAGGTCGAGCAGTTCACGGAGCGGCGTGATCTTGTCGTCAGTCGGCAGGTTGTAGGCGACGTGCTCGATCGCCGGAGCGTCTTCCGGGCGACGGTCGATCACGACAGTCTCCGGCTGGCGCAGGTGCTTGCCCGCGGTGTCGCTCACCCACTCCGGCACGGTGGCCGAGAAGAGGGCGGTCTGGCGCTCGCGCGGCGTGCGCGCCAGGATGCGTTCGACATCTGGGGCGAAACCCCGGTCGAGCATCTCATCCGCTTCATCGAGTACCAGGAAGCGGACCTGGTTCAGCTTCAGCTCACCACGGTTGATCAGGTCGAGCACACGGCCCGGCGTACCGATCACGATCTGTGAGCCGCGTCGCAGCCCCGCGATCTGTGGCCCGGCGGCGCGTCCTCCGAAGACGAGCGTCGAGCGGATGGAACTCTGGCTGATGTCGTTGAGCACCTGGTCGATCTGAACCGACAGCTCACGGGTTGGTGTCAGGATCAGAACCTGTACCGCCCGTTGCGCCGGGTCGATCAGTTCGACGGCTGGGATCAGAAAGGCGAGCGTCTTGCCCGACCCCGTGCGAGCCTGGCCGATGACGTCACGACCGTTGAGTAGCAGCGGCAGGGTGGTTGCCTGAATTGGCGTCGGCTCGGTAATGCCGATGCCTGATAGCGCGTCGATCATCGCACGGCTGATGGGCAGGTCCGTAAACGACCTGGCGGCAATCGCCTGATCCGAAGGACGCTGAGTTTGTTTCAGAGACAAGAAAAAAGACCCTCTCGAATGCGCGGCGATATATGTCACTAAGGGAACCGTCGAGCTGGCTAGTACGGCTCGACGACCCCTCGCCGCGATGGGAGGGTACATTGGCGTACTACATGCGCGAGCGCTTATCTCGCGCACCCCTAAGATCAGGTAAGTATACCAGGTTCTATCCGCCACCTGGCGTCCATTCGCATGCGTAAGACTTCGGTAAGAACTCCGTAACGGCCGGGCAAGATCGGCTCGCTACCTTCATGAGTACGGGATTGCCAGCGGGCAATCTTGCGGCGACGACGAACGAGTGAAGGGCTATCCCCCCATGCTTCCCGGCCTCGAACACCACCAGACAACCCCGCCTCTCGAGGTTCCCCCGGATCTGCGGATCGTCGTCGTCGTTCCCGCGCTCAATGAAGCCGAGTCGATCGCGCGGGTCGTTCACGGTCTACGGGCACAAGCGTCCGTGCCTCTGCAACGTGTGATCGTGGTCGACAACGGATCGACGGACGATACGGGCTCGATCGCTCGTGCCGCTGGCGCGCACGTCGTGCGAGAAGATCGGCGCGGTTACGGCGCCGCCTGCCGGGCGGGCGTCCTGGCAGCCAGCGATGCCGATGTCGTCGTACTGATGGACGGCGACGCGGCGGACGACCCAGCCGACTTGGTTCGCATCGTCGAGCCGTTGGTCTGGAACGAGGCGGATCTGGTCGTCGGTTCCCGCACGCTGGGCACCGTTGAGGCCGGAGCGATGACCGCGCAGCAGTTTGCTGGTAACCGGCTGATCTGCTGGCTGATCCGGCGCATCTACGGTCTCGAGGTCACCGACCTGGGGCCGTTCCGCGCCATCCGGCGGCGAGACTTGCTCCGGCTCGATATGCAGGAGCTGACCTATGGCTGGTCGACCGAGATGGTGATCAAGGCTGCCCGAGCAGGCTACCGCTACCGCGAGGTGCCGGTCCGCTATCACCGGCGTATTGGGCAATCAAAGGTCGGCGGCACCGTTCGAGGCAGCCTGCGGGCCGGGCGCTCGATCCTGCGGACCACCCTGCACTACAGCCGCTGGTCGCCACGTGAGATGGGGCACGATGCCGCCCGCCTGGAGCGGGTGCGATGACTGACCGTCTCTTTATCGCGGCACGCGCGCCACGTCCCGGCTTCACCAAGACTCGACTGGGTCGCGAGATCGGTCACGACGCGGCGGCCGGGCTCTATCGCGCCTTTCTGACAGATCTGGCCACGCGCTTCAGCGCCACTCCGTTCGAGCTCGGCTGGTATGTCACTCCGCCCGGAGCCTGGCCCGAGATTCGTCCCTGCCTGACCACCTTGCCGTCATCTCCGGTCGTGCTACCGCAGCCGGATGGCGACTGGTCGGCGCGACAGCGGGCGCTGTTTGCGGGCATGGCCGAACGCGGCGAGCGGCGCACCGTCCTCATCGCATCTGACTCGCCTCAACTGCCGGTCGCGGTCGTCGCGGACGCCTTTGACCTATTGAGCGAGCGAGATCTCGTCCTCGGTCCGGTCCTTGACGGCGGCTACTACCTGATCGGGATGCGGTCGCCGGACGTCGCGTCCGTGCTGGACGGAGTCCCAATGAGTACCGCGGACGTGCTCGAGCGATTGATCGACCGGGCGTCGGACCTCGGCTTCTCAACTGGATTGGTCGAGCCGACCTTTGACGTCGATGTCCTCGACGATCTGGCCCGGCTCCGGGACGTTGTACAGCAGCCAGACGATCTTCTTGCCACGCGGGCGGCGCTGCGAAGCCTCGGGCTCCTGCGCGAGCGTGTCTCCGCCGATCTTGTCGCAACTGGAAGCGAGGCCCTGACGTGAGCAACCTGGGAATTTGGATGCGACGAGTCGGCATCGGACTGATGGCGGGCCTGGTCGGCGGACTGGTAATGACGGCCGTGATGGCGCTGCTGCGCCTCGGGCCAGGCATCTCTCCGCCCGCCGAACTGCTTGGCGACCGCATCGTGCCGACCCTCGACGTGCGTCACTTCATCGACCTGATCATTCAGTACGGCGGGCCGAATCAGCTCAAGCAGATCCCGATCAAGGCGTCGATTGCCGGGCAGCTCGCGGTTGGCGCGCTAATCGGCGTCCTTTATGGGGTGGTTGTCAGGGAGGGGAAGGGCCAGCGCCTGATTCGCCTTGGCCGGTTGTCGCTCACCCGTCGCGGCGTCCTGCTCGTCACTGGTCTCGTCGTCGCTATCTGGCTTGCAACGATCATCGCGCTCTGGCCGGTACTGCAGTCGAACTACCGTGGTCTGCCGCCCACGCCAGCCCGCATCGTGACGCTGGCCGGAACGCTCCTCTCCTACGTGAGCTATGGCGTGACACTCGTACTCGGCTACCACGCACTGGCGGGACCGTTCCCGATCGATAGTGCCATGGAGACTGACGACACTCCACGCGTTGGGCGGCGTGCCGTACTTCTCGGCGGCGTTGGCGTCGTCGCGGCTGCCTCCGGCGCCGGGCTGATTCGCGCCCTCTACAACCGGGCGACCTTCTCATACGACGGTACGCGCTATCACGCCGCCGACGCGGATTACATCGTCCCGTCCGATCGCTTCTACACCGTGACCAAGAACCTGATCGATCCGGTGGTCGAGCCGTCTCTCTGGCGGCTCGAGATCGGCGGACTGGTTGACCGGCCGCACACCTACAACTTCGACGACCTGACCGCACTCTCGTCGATCGACCAGGACACGACACTGGAGTGCATCAGCAACGGCGTCGGCGACGGCCTGATGAGCAACGCGCGCTGGACCGGCGTGCCGATGCGGGACCTGCTCATGAACGCTGGGCTCAAACCGGGCATCAAGCGCGTCCTGCTCAGGGCCGTCGACGGGTACACCGACACCATTCCGCTCGACAAGGCGCTGGAGCCGACGACGCTGGTTGCCTACCGCATGAACGGCCAGCCGCTGCCGCATCACCACGGTTACCCGGTGCGGATCATCGTTCCGGGCCGCTTCGGCGAGAAGAACGTCAAGTGGGTCACACGCATCGAGCCGGTGGGCGACGAGATCAAGGGCTACTACGAGAGCCAGGGGTGGGGGCCGACCTTTATCCCGGCGACGGCGTCCCGCTTCGACTTTCCGTTCGACAACCAGACGCTGAGTCGTTCATCTGAGCTGCCGGTGCGAACGCGCGGCATCGCCTTCGCCGGCGATCGAGGCATCAGCAAGGTCGAGGTCAGCTTCGACGACGGTCAGAGCTGGAACCTGGCTCAACTCGACCCCCGCGGTACTGACCTGACCTGGCATCTCTGGCAACTCGACTGGTCGCCGCAACAGCCGGGCGACTACCGGCTCTGGGTTCGCGCCACCGACGGCACCGGCGCGACGCAGTCGAAAGAGCACTACGACATCGTGCCGGATGGCGCCTCGGGCTTTCACCGGATCACAGTGCATATCACGTGAGCGCCATGTGTAGGGGCAAGCCCCCGTGCTTGCCTCCGGCCACAGGCAAGATCGGAAACAGGGAGCAGACGCATGACAAACCGTAGGGCGCTCGTCACGGGCGGGGCAGGATTGATTGGCTCACACCTGGTCGACCTGCTGCTGCGCGAAGGATGGTCGGTGCGGATTCTCGACAATCTCGAGCCGCAGACCCACCCGCTCGGCCGTCCGGCCTGGGTGCCGGGCGAGGCCGACTTCCGGCAGGCCGATATCCGCGACCGGGATGCGGTCCGCTCGGCACTGGAAGGAGTCGATGTCGTCTTTCACCTGGCGGCCTACGGTGGCTACATGCCGGAGATCGCCAAGTACGTGGAGGTCAACAGTCTCGGCACGGCGCGGCTGCTCGAGATCATTCGTGACGAGCGCCTGCCGGTCGAGAAGGTCGTTGTCGCCTCGTCGCAGGTGGTCTATCCGGAAGGCGCGGTGCTCTGTTCCGAGCATGGGCGTGTCTTCCCGGGAACTCGCCCACTCCAACAGCTGGCACGCGGCGAATTCGTGGTGACCTGCCCGGTCTGTGGCGTGGCCACCTCGCCCGCGCTGATGCCCGAGTCGGCTCCCCTTTCGTCCGGGACGGTCTACGCCATCACCAAGCTCGATCAGGAGCGCCTGGTCCTCGGTTGGAGCGACCAGACCGGCATTCCCGCGGTCGCACTCCGCTATGCCTGCACCTACGGCCCACGTCAGTCCCTCTTCAACCCCTACACCGGCGTCATCGCCATCTTCGCCGCGCGCCTACTCAACGGTCTGCCGCCGGTCATCTATGAGGACGGTGAGCAGGAGCGGGACTTCTGCTTTGTCGAGGACGTGGCCCGCGCCAATCTAGTCGCCGCCACGTCGGATATGCTCGATGGCCGAGCCGTCAATGTCGGAAGTGGCGTCGGTACCGCGGTCATCGATTTGGCGCAGATGATCGCTGGCCAGCTGGGAGTCACGTGCGAGCCGGTGCTGCGGGGTGAGTTTCGTCCGGGCGAGATCCGGCGGTTGGTGGCCGACAGCAGCCTGATGCGCTCGACCGGCTGGCGGGCGCGCGTCTCGATCGAGGACGGAATCGCGCGCTATCTCGATTGGGTCCGCCAGCAGGGTGACGTGCGCGATTATTTCACGGCGGCCGAAGAGCGCCTGCGCCGTAACGGGATCGTCCAGCAGGCAAAATCCCTGGTCGCGAGTCGCGCTCGATGACCGGCGCTCTCGGGATGACACGTATCTGGCCCCGGAGGCTCTTTGGACGCGTTCAGAGTGTCACCTTCGGACAACCGTCGCGACGCAACCTGATTGACGTTGGCGTCCTGCTCCTGCTCGGGATTGGGCTGATTGCGAGCGCCGCGTTCCTGCCGCATGCCCACGATTTCGTGAAGCACCCGAAACGCTTCGTGGCGATCGAGTCGGTGCAGTTTGTCGTCTTCCTGCTCGGTAGTCTCTGGGTGCTGTGGCGACGTCCAGCCGCGCGCTGGGTGCTGCCGGTCATCGTGCTGGCGGCGCTGGGAGCGCGGCTGGTCCTCACCACCGGCACGCCCTACGCGTCATCCGACCTCTACCGCTACGTCTGGGACGGCAAAGTCCAGTCCCATGGGATCAATCCCTACCGCTACGCCCCGCAGGATGAGGCGATCGCCTCACTGCGAGATGAGGCGATCTATCCCTTCATGAACCGGCGCTGGGTGCCGACCATCTACCCGCCCGTGGCGCAGTTCACCTTTCTTGGCCTTTACCTGGTGCATCCAGACAGCATTGACTGGACTCGAGTCGCCTTCAGCCTGGTCGACGCTGGCGCGATCCTGCTCATCGCCCTGGCACTGCGGCGAACCGGGTCGCGCCCGGAGCGAGCGATCCTCTACGCCTGGCATCCGCTGGCCATCTTCGAGATCGGCAGCAGCGGGCACCTCGACGTCGTCGCGGTCCTGCTGATCCTCGTGGCGCTGCACGCCCGCCTCTCGCGGCGTCCGGTCTTGACCGGAGCGGGCATCGCTGCCGCGGCGCTGGTGAAGTACTACGCGGTCGTCGCTGCCCCGGCGCTCTTGACCGGACGCTGGCGCCAGGATCTCAAGACGGCGGCTGGGTTTGTCGGCGCGACGGTGCTCGCCTATCTCCCCTTCCTCAGCGTCGGACGACGTGTCGCCGGATTCCTGCCTGGTTACGTCAAGGAAGAGGGCTTCGCGTCCGGAGGACGCTTCTACCTGCTCGATCGGACTGGCGAATGGGCTCACCGGTTAGGCTGGCGGATTCCGGAGACACTGGTCCAGCATCGTCTCAACGCGGTGCATCTCTACGACCTGGCGTTGCTGCTTGTCATGGGTCTGATGACGCTCTGGATCTGGCGGCGACCGGCCGAACTTGACCGCGACATTCCGCGCCGGGTGCTGGTTCTCTATCTCACGTTGCTTGTTCTCTCGACGCCGAGCTATCCCTGGTACGCCCTGCTGGCGCTCGGGTTCCTTCCCTTTGCGGGTCGACGTCTGTCGCTCGCGACCCTCTACGCCTCGGGTACCGCGCTCTTGCTCTATCTCCAGTGGTGGTGGCCAGGCATGCCGCATTGGCCGCTGCGGGTGGTCTACGGCGGCAGCGCGGTCGCCCTTGGTCTGGTTGCTCTCTCATATCTTCTGTCTCTGGTGCCATGGCGTCGACTGAGCGCGCTGCCGCGCTGGAGTTCTGCCATGCGATCCGGGCAGGAGGTTTAGCGGGATGGTTCAACGGAGCGCGCCAATTCGACAGGCCGTCCGCTCAGAGGTGCCGGAAGCCTCGAGTCTCTTCGACTCCTTCCCGGGGCTCTACGCCGTTTTGCGCGAGCGACTCTTTCGTGACGATACCAGCCGCATCGTCACGTCGCTCTGGCCAGATGGAACTCCGGCGGCTGGAGCGACGCTCGTCGAACTGGGCTGCGGCCCTGGCTTCTATGCGCGGACCCTGGCGGCGCGCTTCCCGGCGCTCGACGTGGTCGGGATCGATCGCTCGCGCCCTTTGCTCGACCTGGCGGAACAGCGGGCGGACTCGGTAGGGCTCGCGAACTGCCGCTTCGAATGGGGCGACGCGCAGGCGATCTCCCGTGCCAGCGAAAGTGTCGATGCCGTGATCGCCTCCCGGCTGATCACCATCCTGCCCGAGCCGGAGCGCGCCATCGAGGAGATTCACCGAGTCTTGCGGCCGGGCGGGACCTGTTTCATCGCCGAACCCCGTCCACATCCCCTGGCTCACCTTCCGCTCAACCTGCTCTGGGTGGCAGCGGGGTTCTCGCGCATCGGTCGTGATGCTGTGATTCGCTTCCGCGAACCGGCCGCGCCTGCCCTGCTGCGGCTGGATGAGTTTGCCAGCCTGATCGCCAGATCCGAGTGGCGTGCGGTGTGCATCTCGTCCGATCGGCGCTACCAGTACGCGGTCTGCGAGAAGTCCTGATCCGGATCCTGTCAACATTGATCTGGACGAATGACAGAACCGGCAGGACAACCTTGCGTTGTACTTGTGGAATGATCGATCACGGTCCGCCGGCGTGGTCTTGGCGCGAAATTCGGCTGAAAACGCGCGCAGAACCTACGCGGGCCGTCTTGAATTGCAGAGTTGTCGGACTGATCGTTCGTGAAAAAACTTCTACTCCTCGCCGTCGCGGTGCTGATCTCCGTTAGCCTCTTGCCGGTGAGAAAATCGGATACACCGGCCTTCGCGAACCCGCTGTTCGAGCAACTCTGGGCCTCCCAGACTGCCGCGGCTGGAAGCGTCGACCTCTGGGGCAGCGAGCCGCTCCTCTGGCGTGCTGAACCCTATGCGGATGCTCCCGACGGCCGCCGTGTCGTCCAGTACTTCGATCGTGGTCGCATGGAGCTGACGCCCTCGGCGACAGGCGGCACCGACGTCACACAGGGACTCCTGGCCCTAGAGCTAACCACTGGCCAGATTCGCCTCGGATCCAAGCTGCTCCAGTATCAGGACCCGCCAACCATCGCCATCGACAGCGGCGACGCCAACTCGTCTGTCGCGACCTATGCCGGGCTCTCGGGTCTCGTGCGCCAGCGCGCGACAGATCTCTCGCCGCAGCACACCGAGATCGATTCCTGGGTTGATGCCGTTGGCACGATCAAGCATGCTGCGCCACCGGCTCCGGTCTGGGTGTCGCAATACGTTACGCAGACCGGACACAACCTGCCAGACGTTTTCACCACCTACTTCGATCGCCGTGCGTTCGGTCAGATGACCTGGATCGAGGCGCTCGGTTACCCGATCAGTGAACCCTATTGGACAACCTACCGGCGCGGTGGAGAAGCGCTCCCCTCGCTGGTTCAAGTATTCGAGCGAAGGATTCTGGTCTATACCCCGTCGTTGCCCACCGATCAGCAATTCACCCTCGCGAACGTCGGTCGCCATTACTATCGCTGGCGCTACGGTCAAGATGCGCCGCGGCAGCTGCCGACGCCGATGGCTGGGAACACCACGCCACTCCTGAACGTGACCGTTCCGGATGGTTTTCAGGTGGGCGTCTATGCGCAGCACCTCGGGACCCCCGTCGGCCTCGCGATTGGGCCGAGCGGAAATCTCTGGATCGCGACCGAGCAGGGTCAGATCCTGAAAGTCAGCTCGACCACCAGTGGCGGGGCGGCAGGGAAGACGATCATCTTTGCCGAGGATCTCCCGAACCCGCGCGGTATCGCCGTCTACCAGGATTCGGTCTACGTACCGGTCGATGACGGCGTGGTCCGGCTGCGTGACACCAACGGTGATGGTCAGGCCGACGAGCAGGTCTATGTGACCAAAGCGGTCGAGCCAGCCGCTGGCTCCATCGGGTCGCCGGCCGTTAGCCCGAGCGGCAGCGTCTACGTCACCGGCCGGTTGTTGCCGTCCGGATCGAGCCGGGTTATCTCGTCCATCTCTCAGAGCGGCGCCGTCAGCACGGCCACACAATCCCTCTCCAAGCCGGGACCGATCTTGATCAAGAACGGGCGTCTCTACGCGATCGACCAGCGGCCGAGCGGTAACTCGTCGCTGTACAGTCTCTCGCTCCTCGACAATGGCACGGCTGGTCCTCCGGACGGCCCGCTCGCGCAATTCTCGTCCGGACTGACGGTCAATCACTTGCTGATCGTCGATAGCGGGCTCTGGTCGAACCTGCCGGACGGGACGGTTCTCGCGGCGGTGACGGAAGGGGATAGTGGCAAGATCGTCAGCCTGGCGCCCAAGGCGGATGGCAGCCTGCCGGACGTGGTCGATTTTTCGACCGGATACGCGCGACCGGTCGACATGGCGGTTGGACTCGATGGTTCTCTTTACGTGGCTGATGCCACAAACCAGCAGGTGCTGAAGATCGTTCCCACGAAACGATCGAATCCGTAGCACTGACTGTAACGACGCCGCGCACCCTCTCGCCGAGAGGCCACACTGCTCCGCGCACACGACAAGAGATCCGTTGTGAGCGTTAGGTTCGCGAGCGATACACGTAGTGGCCGGACCTGCGCCGGCCTTGCTGCGATCATCGAACATCGTATTCGCATTGGGTTGGATGTGACGATCACTCCCATTTGAGGAGACCGTACCCACTCGACGAAGGCCGGCACAGGTCCGGCCACTACGGAAGACCCGACGATTGCCAGAGCCAACCTCCAATCTTCCCACGCACGTTCTGTCTCCATGCCGATCATGGACAGCTCCTTGCGATTTCGATTCACGAAATCTAGACTGTCTCTGCCGAACCACACGCCGGTACGAGAGAGTCGACGAGGCGCCGGCTATGAACGTGTGGGGAGATGTTCGAGACGAGCTACCTGTGGCGACCATCATGACGGATCAGACCGCGGCATTCGACCTCTCTGTCGTTATCCCGGCGCGCAACGAAGAGGCCTATATTCGCGCCGCGCTCGAATCTGTTGCCGGGCAATGCTGGCCACTCGACCGGCTCCAGGCAGTCGTGGTCGATAATGCGTCGGTGGATGGCACGGCCGACGTGGTGCGTCGCTTCGCGGACGAACATCCTGAGCTCGACGTGAAGCTTGCGTCGGAATTGCGGCCGGGCACCGCCCGCGCCCGGAACCTCGGGGCCCGCACCGCCTCCGGTCGCTATCTCCTTTTTCTCGATGCCGACTCGCGCATGGCGCCCGATCTCGCGCGGACGATCCTGACCCGCGACCACGTCTGCCCGGCTGCGAGCATCAAGATCATTGCCGACGGAGACGACCGGCTCAATCGCGCCTTCTTTGACCTGCTCGAATTCGGCAAGGTGCTCTTTCGCATCCGCGCCCAGATGTTCTACTGCGAGCGCCGTCTCTTCCTCGCTCACGACGGGTTCAACGAGGAGTTGCATGTGGCCGAGGACAAGGAGTTCTTGAACCGGCTCCAGCGCGGCGGAGTCGAGGTCTGCCATCTCAGCGAGAGCTGGATCGCCACCTCCACCCGACGACTCGATGCCGCTCCGCTCCGTCTTGGCCTCGTCGTGACCTTCAGCCGTTGGGCGGCAGCGCAGGCAGGGATTGGACGACGATGGCGGTATTAGACGAGGACGACGAGCGCGGCTGGTTCGACCGTTTTCCCTGGAATCTGCTACGGCTCGGACGCTCTGGCGGCGGGAAGGCGTTGGGTCCGCTGACGGTCTGGGTTTGGTGGGAGAAATACACCAACTGGCGCGAGAAGGTGCAGGAGATCGGGCCAGATCATTTCCTGAAGTTTGCGGTGTCACACTACTCGGGTCACGATCGTGTGCTGGAGGACGGGACCAGGCTGCGCAAGGGCGATCCGATCCTTGTGCTCCACTTTAACAACCCCTACATCACCCGTATGATTGCGGCAGATCAATTCTCGCCCTGGAAGGTCTTGCGCTTGGCCGCGCAAGATATTCACTTGCTTGAAGACCGCGTGATCCGGGGCGACCTGAGGCAGGTGCGCGCGATGTACGGAATTACCCTCTTCGCCGAGACCGGGTCGCGTCTGGGCATGGAAACGCACCTTGTGCCGCACACCTTCCACGCCAAGCTCGTGCGCTATTTCATGATCGGGATGATCGCGCTCTATCACCCGAATGGTTGGAAGCACGCCGCCAAGACCGGTGAGAACCTCTGGCCCAACGAGGTCTGGATTGGGCTCGAGACGATGAAGCAGCAGATCGCCAGGCTCGACGCCAAGAAACAGAGGGCGTCGTCAGAGCTGTCAGACGCTGCTGGCGACCAGCATGCTCCCGATTGAACGAACTGGCAGCCCCTGTTCCCCAATCCCATCGAGAATTCGCGGCAGCGCGGCGATTGTCTGCTCCGCGCAACCGGGCGAGCTGTAGCGATCGCTATCGTGCAGCAGGACGATGTCCCCGGCTTCGGGCGTACCGACCCGGGCGACAATCGAGTCGCGTGTGGCGTCGGAGCGCCAGTCGTCCCCCGCGCGTGACCAGAGAACCCGGTGCCATCCGAGTCGATCCGCTTCGCGCCAGGAGGCGAGGCTGAAGATGCCATGTGGTGCCCGGTATAGCGTGGCTCGCCGCCCGGTGACGCTCTCGATGGTCTCACGCGCGCGGCGCAAATCCGCTCGTACCTGTCCCGGCGTGAGTCGCAGGTGGTGCCGGTGGGTGTGGCCGTGGATGCCGATCTCATGACCGGCTGCGAGTATTTCCTCGACGAGGCCAGGAGAACGCTCCACTTGCTCGCCGAGCACGAAGAAGGTGGCGGTCGCGTTCCAGTTCGACAGCGTGTTGAGGACAGCGGCGGTTGTCCGGTCCGGGCCGTCATCGAAGGTGAGCGCGACTGCCTGAGCACCCTCTATGCGTGTCAGAACGGGGAAGATCCGGCGTCCGGACGACATGCGGGCGACCGTCGGCGAGACGTATACCGCCGCGACGGCCAACGTCCCGAGCGAGCCTGCCATCAGCCGTGTCCAGCCGTTCATGAGCGTTTCACGCAGGTGTAGGCGGCATAGGGCCGTCGAGGACGGCTGCTTACATCCTGGATCTCGAAACCCGCCCGTGTCAGCATCGGTTTCAGCAGCCAGCTGAAGGTACTGAATTCCGTCGTCAGGTGCGTGGCCAATTCCTCGCGAGTCCAGCCAACGTCGGGCGTCGGAGCTGCTCCGGCGAGCCACTCTTCGACGACCGACTCGACCTCGTCGATGTCGCAGGAGAAGATCAGGTCGTGGAGGCGCAGCACTCCACCTGGACGCATGGTCGCGGCCATTCTGCGGAGTGCCAGCGCTTTCCAGAAGTCGGGGAGATGGTGCAGCGAATTGCGAGAGTAGACGAAGTCGGCGGGCTCGCCAGTGTGCTCATAGCTGAGCAAGCCCGCCTGGACGACCTCGATATTGTCGTGACCGGACCGCCGGGCGTTGGTCTGGAGCGTCTTCAGCATTGCCGGCGAGACGTCGATTGCGACAACCCTCTTGCAGTAGGGCGCGACGGCCAGGACAAACGTTCCGGTACCGGCGCCGAAATCGACGACGGTGCTGCCGGTATCGAGTCCGAGAGAGCGGAGCAAAGCCACGTCGTCGGACGGATCAGTCCCTGCTTTCCGGTCATAGGTCGCGACGTAGTCCGGATCGAGATGTTCCTCTCCGGCTCGCACGTACTCGTCTAACCACCAATCGGATCTCCGGCTATCCAATCCGTCCTCTTTTCGTGTTCGTCCTCGCGTTAGACGTCGTCGGGGCCGCTGTTCGGACTTCCCTTACCCAGTTGCTGAGCGCGCTTGTAGGCGGCCCAGACCGAGCGGGCGATGACCGTGCGCAGCCCGCCTTTTTCCATCTCGTAGATCGCGGCTGCCGTGGTGCCGCCCGGCGTCGTCACCATATTGCGCAGTTCGGCCGGATGCTTGCCCGACTCACGCGCGAACAGGACCGAGCCGAGCATCGTCTGGTGTACCAGTTCCTCGGCGGTGCGCCGCGGGAATCCCATGTGTACCCCGGCGTCGATCAGCGCCTCCATCACCAGGAAGATGTACGCCGGGCCCGTGCCGCTCAGCGCGGTTGACATGTCGACCGCGTCCTCGCTGTTCACCCGGACCGCGGTGCCGAGGGTGCTGAGAATGGCGGAGACGAGCTCTTCTCCCTCGTCGTCGACCGCCGGGCCAGCAAACCAGACCGTGGCGCCGTACCCGATCTGGGCCGGGGTGTTCGGCATCGAGCGAACAACCCTGCGGTGCCGCAGTCCGCTACTCAGCTGCTCGATCGTCGCGCCGGGCACGATCGATATGACCAGCTGGCGCTCATCGAGCGTGCCAACCAGTCCCGCCATGACGTCGTTGAGTGATTGCGGCTTGACCGTGAGCAGGACGATGTCGGCACCTCGTACCGCCTCCTGGTTATCGTCGATGATTCGGACGCCGAGTTTCCCGGCGAGATCGTGACGACGTGTCTCGACCGGTTCGCTGCCGATGAGCTGGTCAGTGGTTACCTGCTCGCCGCGTAGTAGGCTCGACATGATCGCCTCGCCCATGACGCCACAGCCGATGAAGGCGATCCTCCGGTTCCAGAGCGCGCTGCCGCTGCTTGAATTGCTCATTGCCTGCATGTTCTTGTTCTCCGTCCCACTCTGAGCCCACGAAGAGGCTCTCCGATCCGTTTCGATGATGGCGTGGAATGGCTCTCAGACGCGAAAGTGGCGCCTCACGGCGCCCGTCCATCCTGGAGACTCGCGATTCGTCAGGGAGTGCTAACGCGGGATTCCAGAAGGTGCGGACTGAGAACCGTTACTAGGGTCGGGAGTGGGGAGAAGAGTTGCCGAAGACGAACGAACACGCGCCAGGGCGATCGAACCTGTGAGCGTCGTCAACGCGTTCAATTGGCGGTCGGACCGGTATTTCACGATCGTCCCTTCATCGGTGTGAAAGCGAGTGCAAACGTCGTGGGCGTGATTGTACACGCTATGACGCCGGTGTCGACAACTTTAGGAAATCGAGAGGTGTTGATCTCATCCTCGGAAGCCGTGACTGATCAGTTCGGTAATCAATTCCGCGGCCAGCGGCCGGGCAATGTGATAGCCCTGCGCCAGGTCGCATCCCAACTCGCGCAGGTGATCGAGCTGATCCTGTGTCTCGACCCCTTCGGCCACCACACGCATCCCCAGCGCGTGGGCCAGGCGAATCGTGACGCCTACGATGACCGCGTTCTCGTCCGCGCCATCAAGCTCATAGACGAAGCTGCGGTCGATCTTTAGCGTGTCGACCGGGAATCGCTTGAGGTAGGAGAGGGACGAGTAGCCGGTGCCGAAATCGTCGATCGCCAGCCGGACGCCGGTCTCCTTGAGTCGCGCGAGCGTCTCCATCGCCTGATCGGCATTATCCATGACAACGCTCTCGGTGATCTCCAGGCAGAGTTGTGATGGTTCGAGCCCCGTTTCGGCAAGGACGGCCTCGATGTCTTGCGCGAGCTTCGGCATGCGAAGCTGCACGGCCGACAGGTTGACGCTCACGGCCTCTGGCGCATCGAGCGGAAAACGGGTGCACCAATCTCGCATCTGCAGGCAGGCCTGTAGGAGCACCCATCGTCCGATTGGAACGACGAGGCCCGTCTCCTCCGCCAGGGGGATGAAATCGCCCGGAAGGATGACGCCGCGATCGGGATGCTCCCAGCGAATCAGCGCCTCCATCTCGACGATCCGGCCCGTGGCAAGATCGAGCTTGGGTTGATAGCGCGTGAAGAACTCTTCCCGTTCGATGGCCTGGCGCAGATCACGTTCCAATTCGAGTCGTTGCAGGGCCAGCGCGTGCATCGACGGGTCGAAGATCTCGTAGCAGGCGCGGCCGTTGCGCTTGGCCCGGTACATCGCGACGTCCGCGTTGCGGAGCAGGTCATCCGGCCGGTCGTCCGGCGAGGAGCTGAGGGCGATACCAATGCTGGGCGTCACAAAGATCTCTCGCTCGTGGACGATGAAGGGCTCCTTGAGAATGTCATGCACGCGCTGGGCAACCAGTTCGGCCTCCGCAACGGACTGCATGTCCTCGAGCAGCAGGATGAACTCGTCACCGCCGAGTCGTGCCGCGGTGTCTCCCGAACGCATGGTCGCGCGCAGGCGATTGGCGACGTGGATCAGGAGTTGATCACCGACCTCGTGTCCCAGGCTATCGTTGATGACCTTGAAGTTGTCGAGGTCGAGGAAGAGGACCGCCAGCGTTGAATGGCTGCGTTCGGTTCGTATCAGCGCGTGCTGAAGACGATCGAGGAACAGCATCCGATTCGGCAGGTGGGTAAGCGAGTCATGAAATGCCTGGTGCGCCAGCTGCTCCTCCAGCGCGCGGCGATTGGTCTCGTCCTTCGCGATGCCATAGATTCCGACGATCTGCTGGCCGACCATAATCGGGAGGGTCGTAACGCTCAAGCGCGCACGCTGCCCTGATTTGCGGATGATGCTGATCTCGAAGGTCTGCGATTCGCCGCGCACCGAGCGCGCAAAGTTCCGTAGCGCCACACGCAGGTCGTCGTGAACGATGGAGCCCGCCCAAGGGCGCGAGAGGATCTCGTCGACCGAGTAACCAGTGATGTCCTCGCACGCGTTGTTCGCGCCGAGGCAGCGGCCGCGTGGGTCGAGCGAGAAAACCGCGTCCGGATTGTGATGAAAGAGCGACCGGTAGCGTTGCTCGCTCTCGGCCAGGAGCTGCTCAGCGCGATGTCGTTCGGAGACATCGCGGACGATTGCCTGGATTCCGATCGTCTCACCATTCCCGTTGAAAATCGGGCTGGTGTTGGCTTCGATGTAGACCACCGTGCCGTCGCGAGCGATAGTTCGAAGCTGATACGAGCCGGGGACCTCTTCGCCGCGCAGCCGAGCGTCGAAATAGCCGCGAATCCGTTCGACGTCCTCCGGATGAATGATGTCGAACACGGACAGCTGCAGAGCTTCGTCTTCACTATAGGCAAAACGTTGCAAGAACAACTGGTTGACGAAGGTTAGCTTCCCGTCGAGTCCGTAGGCAATGATGAAGTCGTTGGCATTATCGACCAGCAGGCGGTGCTTCTGGCCAAGCTCAATAAGTTCCTCCTCGGCTTTCTTCTGCTCCGAGATGTCGAGGAGGAATCCCTGCCAGTGGAGCGGTTTCTCTGTCTCGTCCAGGATGAGGGTTGCCTGATCTCGCACCCAGACATAGTGACCGTCCCGGTGGCGGAGGCGGTATTCGCTGTGCAGCTCCGCGTTGGTCGATCGCGGCGTGATCTCATCGATCACGCGATCCCGCTCGTCTGGGTGAAGCGCATCGAGCCAGGAGCGTGGATTGGCCAACCACTCCTCAGCGGTGTAACCGAGGAGCGTCTCGATCTGCGGGCTCACGTAGATCGTCGAAGAAAGCTCATCGACCGCCGCGATGTAGATGATCGACGGCACCCGCTCGACGAGCGTCCGGTAGCGGATCTCGGCTTCGTGTTGACGCTCTTCAGCCAATTTGAGATCGCTGATGTCGTGGAGGCGCAGCGCGGCACCATCTCCAAGCGGATAGGCGTGGGCGCTGTACCAGCGTCCGAGTTTTGGCCAGTAATAGCGTCGTTGAATCGTCGAGTGGCTCGAATGACAGCGCTCGACGATGTCGTAGAGGATGACGGATACCTCGGGGGCGAAGAGGTTGGTCATGTTGTTGTCGATGATCGAGCGCGTATCATCGTCGAGAATACCGGCGATCAGGTTCGAGGCGGCTGCATTGACGAACGTCACCACGCAGCCCGGGCTCAGCACGATCAACGGATCGGTGATGCGATCGATCAGTTCGGCGACCGTCGCGTTGTACGACCGGGCGAGAATTCGCCCGCCGCAGGTCCCGCTTTTGGGGTCGACTGCCCGGCCTACCACAGGCGGTGCCGCCAAAGCTTCACCCGGAAATGTTGTCTACGCGAAATCACGATCGCCCCCAGAGCCCCGCGGGGCTACATCCTATTCAGGGACGAGGATAGAGGACGGACGGAGGATGCCACATGCCCCAGAAGTCCGATATCGTCCCATATGGGCTGGACCTATCCTCGCTCCTGCGGCCGGATCCGAATGGCGAAGGTGGCATATTGCATTTGGCGTAGAGGACTCTCATGTTGGTCGACCTGAGACTAGGCACCGTCCGTGAACGCGTCGATGAACGTGCAGATGCGGTCGATCGCGGCGGCGATCATGCGCTCTCCCTGTTCGGCTGAGGCGGTCCCGGGATCTCCCAGGACGCCATTCGCGCTCACCTCGTCCATGGTGTACGACGTATGGACTGGTCCTTCTGGAGCCGAGAACGGGAACTCCGGTTCGAGCGGCTCTGCTGGCGCAAGCGCTTCCATGCGCACGACCGACGGCGCCATGTAGAGTAATTGGCTGATCTCTCGTGCGCCCGCGTGTTCCTCATCGGTTCCCGGAGGCATGGTCGAGCGCGCGTCGTTGATCAGTGCCGAGATCGACACCCAGGCAGCGTTCAAGTCGAGCCGGTTTCGAATGCGGTTCAGGAGAAAGTCGAATGCGTCCTGGTTGCCGGAATGCGCATTGATAAAGAGAAAGCGGTCGAAGCCGTGCTCTGCCAGGCTCTCGACGATTTCAAACAGAATGTTCATAAACGTTTCGGCGGAGAGTGAGATCGTGCCGGTGAAGCTCATGTGCTGGGGGGCGATACCGAACGGCATGACCGGCGCCACGAGAACCCGAGGGTGGAGGCGCTCCGCGATTCTCAGTGAGAATTCGGAGGCGCGCACAGAATCGGACGCGAACGTACTATTGGGACCATGCTGGACGATCGAGCCGACCGGTATGATCACGAGCTCGATCTCCCGTATTGCGGACTCGAGTTCTGGCCAGGTCATGTCCCACAGCGTATATCGTGACGATTGATCCATTGTGGCAACCCTCAGATTCGTGTATCGAAGATAGAGCAAGCGATAATACCACGTATGGTCCGGTCCGCGGTCGACCTCGCGGACCGAGAGGAGGGGAATTTGACCGTCGCCGAACCCACCAAGCAGAAGTCGCAGCTGACGGGAAACTTTCTCCCGATTTCAGATTACGGCGTGATCGGTGACGCGCGAAGCGTCGCGCTCGTTTCTCGAAACGGTTCGATCGATTGGTGGTGCATCCCCCTCTTCGATGGCGACGCCGTCTTCGCGCGCCTGCTCGATAGCAAGCTCGGCGGCTATTTCTCGATTGAGCCGGACGGTGACTATGAGGTTAGCCGGAGTTATCTCGGCGACACCAATATCCTGACGACCTCCTTCACGACCGACACGGGCAAGATCCGGCTGGTCGATTTCATGCCCGCGCTCACCGAGGTCCAGAAGGACACCTTCCCGATTCCGGAGCGCGAGATCGTGCGCCGGATCGAGGGTATCTCTGGCACCGTGCGGATGCGAATCTGCGTCAAGCTACGCCCCGGGTACGGTAGCCGCACGCCACACATCCGAACGCAGTGGGATGGCTGCTACATGATCTCCTGGGGTGGGGTAGCGCTCCACCTGATGAGCAGCGTGACGCTGGAGGTGAAAGAGGACGGGGTGCTGGTCGCGACGGTCGACGTCGAACAGGGGGGCCGGGTCGACCTGGCGCTCGCCTATTCCAAAGAGGCGCCAGCAGAGCTGCCGCGGCTCGACTCACTCGATCTGATTCAAGAGTTGACCCGGAATTTCTGGCTGGGCTGGTCTCGTGTCTGTAGCTATCGCGGACCATACCGCAACACGGTGGTACGGAGTGCGCTCGCGCTCAAGCTCCTCACCTACGCGCCATCCGGAGCGATCATCGCGGCCGCGACGACATCCCTGCCGGAGGTGATGGGCGGGACGCGCAACTGGGACTATCGCTACTGCTGGCTACGTGATTCGGCCTTCACGGTGCGCGCTCTGCTCGAATTAGGCTACACCTCCGAGGCGCATGCTTTCGCCCACTGGCTCCTCTATGCCACGCGCACGACTCACCCGGAGATTCGCACCCTCTACACGACCTACGGTCAAGCCCAGGCGAATGAGAAGGAACTGGACTACCTCGAGGGTTACCGCGGCTCGAAGCCGGTGCGCGTCGGTAACGCTGCCATTAACCAGTTCCAGCTCGACGTATACGGCGAGGTCATCGACGCGCTAACCCTCTATCACCGCTCCGGTGGGGAGTTTGACGTGGATGGCCGCAAGCTGGTCAAAGGGCTGGCCGACGTCATCATGAAGCGCTGGGACGAGCCCGATGACGGCATCTGGGAGAAGCGGTCCGCGCGGCAGCACCATGTCCATTCGAAGATCATGGCCTTTGTCGGCATGGAGCGGACGCTTGAACTGGCGCGAAACAATGGATTGAAGGTCGACACCGTGAAGGTGGCGCGAACACGGGACGCGATTCGCGACTGGGTGGTGACGAACGGCTTTGACGCGCGGCTCGGGTCCTTTACCAGCGTGCCCAACGGGGATCTCGATGCGTCGCTTCTGGTCGCGCCACTGGTCTCGTTCCTTGACGCGCAGGACCCGCGCATCGTCGGTACGGTCGACGCCATCCAGCGGCGGCTCGCCCGCGGCGAACTGGTCTACCGCTATCTATCGGAAGACGCCCTGCCCGGTCAGGAGGGCGCCTTCGTGATCTGCTCCTTCTGGCTCATCGAGGCGCTGGCCAGAATCGGCCGTAGCGACGAGGCGCACGAACTGTTTCAGGCCGCGCTGGAGCACTGCAATGACCTGGGCCTCCTCTCCGAGGAGATCGATGTCGACTCGGGCATGATGCTCGGCAACTTCCCACAGGCCTTCAGTCACATTGGCCTGATCAACGCCGCGCTGACCCTGTCGGACGCCGATACCGTCCAGGCGCCGTTCTAGCGCCGTTCCGGGTAGAACGCCCCCAGGATCGCGCCATAGATCATATGCGCAATCATCGTCACGATTGCGGTCTGCTGGCCGTAGTTCAACGCCAGGAACCCCGGCGGCTGGAGGTCACGCGTCGGTTCGGGTCCGGTCGAATCGGTTGCCATGCGGGGGTGAATACCCGGCAGGGACGGCATGCCGACGGCGAGCACGAAGAGCCCGTGGATCGCGCCGACAATCATCCCGATCCACCAGGTCGCACGCCGGATGCTCTCGAATGCCGACGCGTAGACGTAGGCGAAGATCCAGCCATTCAGCACGTGTAGGCCGAACCCGTAGACCTTGGCGCGATCCCGCTGCTTGGTCAGCATCGAGCCAAGCATCAGCGGGAGATCGATGCGGGTCAACCCCGCGGCCTGGGAGATCCGGAGAATCGACGTCAGCACGATGGTGGCCGCGAATCCCCAGACGAACGTGCGTCTATGCTCCAACCATTGCCTCCTTTCGGACCGTCTGTCCGTATGTCATCCTACCCTACTCAGAAATGATCTCCATTGCACGATGCCAGCCGTGGCATTCCAGCCCCATGGCTATAATGGGCGGCATCGCAACGGGCCGGCGTCGTTCGTTCTGAAAGGCTGGTAACGACCATCGAGACACCGCAACAGATTCGTGTTCTCGTCGTGGCAGCCTATCCAACCGTGCGCGCCGGGCTGCGTTTCGTGGTGGGGAGCGACCCGATCTTTGATGTGGCCGGTGAAGCGAATGGGATCGACGATCTCGCCATGCAAATAGAACGGCTTGCGCCGCAGGTCATCCTGCTTGATGCGGGGGGCGACTTCGACCTGGTGATCGACGCGTTGGACCCTCTCTCGAGCAGCCGCATCCTGCCGCCAGTCGTGCTGATGGCCGCGTCAATCGAGATGGTTGCCGAAGCGATCGACGTGGGCATTCAGGGTTATCTCCTGCCCGATGCCACGGCGGAGGAGATCGGGGCTGCTCTCCGCTCGGTGGTCGCGGGGCTGACCGCGATCGACAGCCGCGCCATGCCGGTCCTGCTCGAGCGGCGCGGACCGGTCGAGACTCCACCAGGACCTGGTGGCGAGTACGAAGCACTAACACCGCGCGAACGCGAGGTCCTGCAACTCATTGCCCAGGGCCTGCCGAACAAGACGATCGCGATCGAGCTTGGCATCAGCGAGCACACGGTCAAGTTCCACGTCGGATCGATCCTCTCCAAGCTCGAAGCCTCCAGCCGGGCCGAGGCGCTTGCTCGCGCCGCGCGCCTGGGGTTGATCGTGCTCTGATCGGGCGGTGGAATCCAATGCGTGACTTGATCCGGGGCAGAGGATTTGTCGCTGTGGCTCGGAACGACACGAGGACCGACCCATGCTCGGTTGGTAGATGGCGCAGAACGAATGAGCGTTCACCTGCTACGAGGTGGCGTGTTCATTCGGTCACGGCAGTGCCACAGCAGCGTTGTTTCAGCTTTTCGTGCTTTTGTTTGGGGGACCAGCAGCTCAGCCGACAGACATCGCGTCAGCAATTTTGCTCAAAGTCGTAGTCACCATGATTACCGCGAATGCTGTCAACAGTCTCATCGTCGGCAAAGTTGCGAACGAAATGTTCTACGGTTTCAACTTGCCGAATCATCCGCTAATCAGGCTGCGGGCGTTGTTTCGCGTAGGATCTGGCCCCCGGAGTCAAGTCAGCTTTAGGTCTAGCGTAGGTAGCAGACATTATGTGCAATTGAGGCAAGATTTCAAGACACGGGTCGTGACTTGATGCACCGTAGAGGCAGCGGCAAGACTATGTTGCCCCGAGGAGTGCGTATACTGAATCCAATGCGCTGTCTTGCAGCTTCGTAGGATCGACCCCTGCGAAGGCTTGCTCAATCAAGGCTGCCGGAATACCGGCGAACACCGCATATATCAAGAGTTCAGGGTCCCTATGAACAGCACGAGTGAGGTAGTGGTCGATTTGAACACCGACGGCTATTTCAGTCTCTGGGTCAACCCGAGCATACAAATCTTCGTCAATTTCCACACTGATCGCTGGTCGGCTCTCGCCGTGCAAATTCACGAACAACGTGTCGCTCGTCTGATCATAGGCAACCGTAATTTGCCGGGGATCAATGCTCTCACGAGGAGGAATTCTGGGATGGTAAGTAAAGACTGGGAACTCCTCTAGGGCCATCTGACCGTCTCCTTCGTGTGGATCCGGTTCACAAAAAAGGCCGTCACCACAAACCCCACTGCAGCCGTGAAGTCTATACAAACCTTGAGATAGGCTCGATTGTATGGTGGCGGCGCCACTGCTGCAAGATAAAAGTTCTCCCGCGCCACGTTCACACGGTCAATTGTGACACAATCGGGCGTCTCTATCGTGCGGTGAACCGCTGCCTCATGACCGATCAATTCTGGGTGGTGCGGCAGTATGTGGTTTATCCATTGGTTCTCATCAAGAATGATTCCGCGCTCCCATCGATCTTGACATCGCAAAAGATCAGCCACGATCCGCCCACTTACTGCATCCATTCTACGCGTGCACTATAGTCGACAGTCCTTCAGCGCACCACACTCCGATAGTCCTATGGTTTCCCCAGAACAAGGCGACAAATACCTGCGTCCGCGCTCAGACCTGTACATGACCGCAGAGAGCGATGGAACGCTGAAGCGCGACGATCCCGACCCCCCACCCCACCTAGCCATTTGTCGAGGTTCGCCGCTAGCAGGACGGGCGGTGCTGTTCGGGATCCGAGACCCTATCCTCGTACATGTACCGGAGTGGTGACGGCAGCGGATTCTGAAGGTTCGGGCGTCGCCACATTCACAACAACTGGAGGACATCACATGGAAAGTGGCGGAAGCGGCGCCAATCTCCTCATCGAACTTTCGGACAGTCTGGCCTCGGTCGTCGCGTCGGCACAGCCCTGGATCGCGCGAGTCAGCGCTCGGCGTCGCTCTAGCGCGACCGGCATGATCTGGAGCGCGGACGGGCTCATCGTCACCGCCGATCACGTGATCGAGCGGGAGGATGACATCACGGTCGGACTGGCGGACGGTCGGGAATTCAAAGCTACGCTGGTCGGTCGCGATCAGGGAACCGATGTGGCATTGCTGAAGGTGGACGCGTCGGATCTGCCGACGGCAGCTCTTGGCTCCGGCGAGGCCAGGGTCGGCCATCTTGTCCTGGCACTGGGCCATCCGCACGATGGGCAGGCGATGGCGTCACTCGGCGTCGTCAGTGCCGTCGGCGGAACCTGGCGAACCTGGCGCGGAGGAGCGATCGAGGGCGTGATACGCTCCGATGTCACACTCTATCCGGGCTTTTCGGGCGGACCGCTCCTCAGCGCAGCGGGCGAGGTCATCGGAATGAACACCTCGATCCTGGCGCGCGGGCTGGCCGTGACGGTGCCGAACGCCGTCCTCTCGCGTGTGGTCGAGGCGCTCTCAAGCGGCCGTGGCACCAAGCGCGGATTTCTTGGCATCGCTACCCAGCCGGTCCGTATTCCGGAAAACCTGCGAATGTCGCTGACGTTGCAGCAGGAGACTGGCCTGCTGGTGGTCAACGTCGAGGCCGACAGCCCGGCGGAACAGGGCGGCATCATGCTTGGTGACACACTGATCGAATTCGGCGGACGGACCATGGCTGAAATCACGGCGTTGCAGGACGTGCTGGGCCCCGGCAGTGCCGCAACCGAGCAGACGGCGCGTGTTATCCGGGCCGGGCAGTTGGCTGAGACGCGGGTCACGATTGGGGAGCGATAGGATCATGGTCACAGCTACACGTCAGCTCGCGGTTGGTTCCGTCTCTGCCGGGCTCGGCGATCTCGCGGAGCGTATCCGACCGTCGATCGTCGCGGTCCAGGACGGGCGTCGCGGTTCCGGTACCGGGGTCGTCTGGACGCCAGATATCGTCATCACGAATCACCACGTCGTGCGCGGTGATCACGCCAAACTTGTCTTTGCCGATGGCCGTGAGACGACCGGACAGGTGATCGGCCGCGATCCGCACAACGACATCGCGGCGCTGCGGATCGACGAAAACTCGGACGCCGCGCCGATTGGTGATTCGACGGCGCTCCGCATTGGTCAGATTGTGCTGGCGATCGGTCATCCGCTGGGTGTCGAACATGCCGTGACGGTCGGAATCGTCTCCGGATTACCGACGCCATCGGATCCGCGCGCGATGATCCGCTCTGACCTGCACCTTCATCCCGGCAACTCGGGTGGTCCGCTCCTGGCGGCCGACGGCACGGTCGTGGGGATCAACGCGATGGTCGCCGGTCCTGGTACCGCCCTCTCAGTTCCAGAGCACACCATCCGTGCCTTTCTGGCTCGGCTTGGCGGCGAGGCACCAGTACTCGGTCTGGAATTGACCCCGGTGCGGATCCCGGCAGCGTGGACCAGCCAAGCCGAGGTTGGGCTGCTGGTCTCAGGCATCGATCCCGGTAGCCTGGCTGAATCGGCGGGTCTTTATCCCGGTGACATCCTGCTTGAAGTGAGCGGGCATCCGGTCCATCATCCGCTGCGTGTTCGCGAAGAACTCGCCAACGCCAGGCCAGACCGTCCCCTGACCCTGCGGCTGATCCGAGCGGGCGATCCGGTCGAGATCGCGATCAACCCTGGCTCATAATCCCCCCGCGAGACCCGCCATGCCAATGAGTATGGCGGGTCTTGCGTCATTTTCGGTCCTCACGGCGTTCGCGATTGTTTCCGATCAGCAGCGGCCGCTTCTTGCCGCTCCCAGTCTGCCTTCTCCAGTGCGTACTCGACATCGTCACCATCCCAGACGATGTCGGGATCGAGGCCATGGGCTTCGAGTTCGGCAGGGGTCATGCGGAACGCCCGCACGAGCGTCATGCCCGACTTCTGCATCACCCGCTGGGAGCCGATATTGTCCTGGTAGGTCGAGGCGACGACGCGCCTCACACCAAGCTCGGTGAACCCTTTGCGAATCAGGGCACGCGACCCTTCGGTGCCGTACCCCTTACCCCACGCCTCTTGGCGCAGCCGGTAGCCGAGCTCGACCTCGTCGGTCGGTCCTTCTTCCGGTGGCCGGAACTCAAACCATCCGAGAAACGCGCCGGTGGACCGCTCGATCGCCGCCCAGAAGTCGTACCCCGCGAACCGCTCGTCGGGTTGGAGGAACCGCGGCAGCGTCTGGTCGCGGATGACGTCGCGGGGGGTGGGGATGCCGCCGTTGATGAAGCGCATGACGGCGGGGTCGCTGTCGAGATCGCACAGATTGTCCAGATCGGCCGGGGTGAAGGGGCGAAGCAGCAATCGCTCGGTTGTCAGGAAAACCTGCATGGCTCGTCCATTTCTCGGTTACATCCGCACGCCAGACAGCATACCAGGATGGCCGCGGGCTGAGATTAGACGGCAGCCACGTGATGCGACCAGATCCACCTTGCGAGAACCTTCGCTCGCCTGTCAATCTGAGGCCGCAGCCGAAGAATCTCTCAGAGCTCGACCAGCCATAAGACGAGGAGATCCGTCGACTTCGCTGCGCTCCGCGCACTACGCGACCACAGCGAATCTGTCATCGGTTAGGCACGCCGTTCGGGTTGTCATCCTGAGGCCTCAGCCGAAGGATCTCCCTTTTCTGGTCCGCAGGAGACGCGTCGGGAACGAAGAGATCCTTTGACTCCGCTGCGCTCCGTTCATGATGACATGGGTACGGACACGCCATGATACCTGTGGCCCACTACTCCGGATGACAAATATAAGCACGCTCCTATTCATGTCATACCGAACCGCAGCGGAGGATCTCGTACTAATTGCCGGAGCAGTGGACCGTTCTCCCGCCATCAACTCCCCATCTGTCATACTACGATTGGTTTCCCCACACCGTCGTTCAATCAGCGCAGTCTCTTGGAGGTCGGAACATGACGCTCAAGATTCCCGGGATCCATCACGTGACGTCGGTCGTCGGTGACCCGCAACGTGATATGGACTTCTATACCGGTGTCCTCGGACTTCGACCGCTGAAGGTGACCGTCAATTTCGACGTACCGCAGACCTATCACTTCTATTTCGGTGATCACGTCGGGACGCCGGGCACAATCCTGACGACATTTCCCTGGCCACAGGTGAAGCCAGGACGCATCGGCTCCGGCCAGATCGGCGTGACCTCCTTCCTGATTCCAGAGGGCGCAACTGGCTACTGGGTCGATCGTCTCAGGGCTCATCAGGTCGATGTCGAGGGTCCGGTCCAGCGCTTCGATGGGGAAGCCGTCTCGTTTCGTGATCCGGACGGCCTGGTGAATGAACTGGTGAGCCGCACCGCAGTCCGGCCCGGCGAGAGCTGGCACGACGGACCGGTGCCGCGGGAGCACGCTATTGTCGGCTTCGCGGGCGTGACGCTCTATTCGCGACAGCCGGACGACACGACCGCGCTCATGACCGAGAAACTCGGCTTCGAGCTCGCATCTGAAGAGAGTGGAATGCGCCGATTCATCACTGGGACCGGGGCGCTGGGCTCGAACATCGATCTCCGGCTCGATCCACCCGCCGAGGCGGGCATCGAAGGGCCCGGAACCGTCCATCACGTTGCCTGGCGCACGCGCGATGAGGCCGAGCAACAGGAGTGGAAAGACCTGCTGACCGAGGTCGGGCTTTCCGTGACGCCGGTGCGGGATCGTAGCTACTTCAAGTCGATCTATTTCAAAGAGCCGGGAGGCATCTTGTTCGAGATCGCCACCGACCCGCCCGGGTTCGCCATCGACGAACCGGTCGAGCAACTGGCGACGGCGATCAAGCTTCCGCCCTGGTACGAGCCGCGCCGCGACGACTTGACTCGTGGTCTGAGAATCGTTCGCCTACCGAGCGGGGTGACGGTGCCATGAACCCTGCGCGCTGGAAGCGGAGCCAGAACCAGTGCCGAGCCTGCTAACGGCATTCGCGCTCTTCGCGGTCGTCCTGATCGTCGCGCCGTTAGCGTCAGGGCTGGTTCAACGTGCTCCGATCTCGTTCCCGATGATCTTTCTCGGCATCGGCATTCTGCTTGGCGAACGAGGGCTGGGTATCCTGACCCTTGGGCCTCATGATCGCTCACTTGAAGTTGTTGGCACGCTTACCCTGGCGCTCGTTCTCTTCATCGATGCGGTGAAGCTGCGTCTCGACGAGGTGGGGGAGAACTGGCTGTTACCAACGTTGACGCTCGGCCCCGGCGCGGTGTTGACGATCTTACTGGTAACGATTTTCGCCTACGTTGTGATGGACTTCTCGCTCGTCGCGTCGCTCATGACCGGAACGATCCTCGCCTCGACCGATCCGGTCGTCCTGCGCGACGTGCTGCGGGATATCCGCATTCCGCGCTCGATACGCCGCACACTCGGCGTCGAGGCCGGCACGAATGACATCGTCATCTTGCCCACTTTGCTGATCCTCATCGCCATCGCCAATTCTGATGTCTCGGGGATCGTCTCCTGGGTCGATCTGCTTGCGCGACTGCTGCTCATCGGTCCGCTGGCCGGAGCACTTGTGGGGGCCGCGGGTGGGTGGGCGGTGAGCCAGGTTGCCCGGCGCTACACGATTGAGCAGGAACATCAAGCGCTCTACGGGATCGGATTGGTGCTGGCCAGCTATCTCGCGGGCGTCGCCGTTGGAGGGGATGGCTTTCTGGCTGCCTATGCGGGCGGAATCACGGTTACCCTGCTCAACTTCGAACTCTGTGATTGCTTCATCGAATACGGGGAGGTCAACGCCGAGATGGCCATGTTCGTGGCCTTCATCATGTTCGGCGCCGTCATCTCCTCGATGGACTACTCGATTTCAATCCTTCACGCGGTCCTCTTCGCCGTCCTGGTCATCGCCATCGCGCGGCCGGTCGCTATCGGTTTGGTCTTGCGCCGGGCCGCGATAAGCGGGTTCGCGCGCCGCACGATCGGCTGGTTTGGCCCGCGCGGGCTCGGTTCGATGCTGCTGGCCCTCCTCGTCGTTCAGAGCGACTATGCGGGCGGGATCGCCATCTTTGCGGTGGTCGGAATCGTCGTCACGATCTCCGTGGCGGCGCACGGCGCCACCGCGACCCCGATCGCCATCCTCTATCAAAAGCGCGTGGAGCAGGCGACTCTGGCTGAGGAGCGGGAATCCACGGTTGCCGGTCTTCTTCGCGGCGAAGCGGACGAGACCGCGGTGCCACGCATCAGCGTCTCCGAGCTTGCCGAGCTGCTAAATGGCCCAAATCCACCACGGGTGCTGGACGTGCGCACGCGGTCGCAGTTCTTGAGCGACGAAGGGCAGATTCCAGGAAGCATCCGTGTGGTCCCCAGCGAGATCGCCGAGTGGATAAACACGCAGGAGAATCGCGAGCGCTTGATCGTTGCCTACTGTACGTGACCAAACGAAGCGACCAGCGCCCGTGTGGCGCGACAGCTCAGGGAAAACGGTTTCAACGCCGTGGCACTGGATGGCGGATACGCCGCGTGGCGCGCGCGCTTCCCCACGGAAACGACTGAGGTGCGTGTCGCGGTCTGAGCGGATCAGAGGCACCCGCTGAGGATCTGACGTTGTCGATGACGAGGGGTGAGGGATGGGTCGGTGGCCCGGCGGGTTAGGAAGTGAGGTGATGGCCGGGCCACTGATCCAACGGAGGATAGTGTGGTATCGGGTGTCCCAAATGGCGGCGAGCCATCTGGGTGGCTGGGTGTGAGGATCGAGGGGCTATCCTCTTGCCCGTAGTAGTGCAGCAGGTATGCCAGTATTCGGTCCGAATTGCCGCGCCGGTGGGCCGGATCCGCGCAGGGCGCCCAGAATCCGCGTGGCGACAGTAATTGTGAAAAGCATGACAAAGATGTCATTGTTGAACTAACTGCTAGTGCGATGCAAATGAAATCCACATGACCATACCGTCTCTGGTTCCCCACCGGGATGTCCCCTGCGATCGACCATTTCAGAGTTGATTCTTATGTCAATGATTGGTTCGCAGGATGGGCGCTTCCATGGTTCAGTCTGTCGCACTCGAAGATCTCGTTCAACAGTCGGCCGCTTTCCCACCTGCATGCGGCGCAATACCGTGGTGCCGGAATTCGTCGAGTGGCTGAAAAAATACAACGGAGGATTGCCCAGAGGGGGCCGGCTGCCTGGGCTCTACGGGCTCGATCTCTATAGCATGTAGATGTCGATCGACGAGGTGATCGGCTACGTCGACCGGGCCGATCCGGAAGCCGCACGCAGGGCAAGGTTGCTGCCGCGTTGCGGGAGCAGCGTCTGGAGCGGGCTATCGGTGCGATCTAACGGCCAGAGACCGAGCGTATTAGCCGCTACTTCCTGGCAACTTTGCCGGACCAGTTCGATGCGATCCTGCATTACGACCAAACGCGAGCACTCGAGCCGCTCGATCTCACCGCGGGCTGGGAGCAAGGCGAGGCGCCCGAGACCTATCCGTTTGCCCAGTAACGGGACGTCAAGAGTCTCACATTCATCACTCGGCATCGTGGCCGCGCACCATCTCGAGCGCGGTGCGCGCCATGATTTCGAGATCGAGCGCGAGCGACCAATGCTCGACGTAGTAGAGGTCGCAGGCCACGCGCTCTTCGATGGAGGTGTCGCCGCGTAGTCCGTTGACCTGTGCCCAGCCGGTAATGCCGGCCATCTCACGATGTCGCTCCAGGTAGCGTGGCACGGTCTGGCTGAACTGCTCGACGAAGAAAGGCCGTTCTGGCCGGGGACCGACCAAACTCATCTCACCCCGCAGCACGTTGACGAACTGGGGAAGCTCGTCGAGCGAGTGGCGCCGCATGAACTGGCCGATGCGCGTGCAGCGCGGATCGTGCGGGCGGGCGAAGACGGGACCGGTGCAGGACTCGGCGTCGACCCTCATAGTGCGGAATTTCAGCAGGTTAAAGGTCGCTCCGTCCTTGCCAACACGCTGCTGCACGAAGAGCGCTGGGCCGCGCGATTCGAGCTTGACCAGCAACGCCAGGACGGCCATGACCGGCGCAAAGGCGCAGAGGGCGGTGAGGCTGACCGTGACGTCGATCAGTCTCTTGATTCGCCGCCGCGGCTCAATACCTGGACGTACGTCGGTCCCCGCGATGGTTTCCATCGGGCCGGAACGACTCGATACGACTCCCCCGGTCTTGGCGGGAACCGGAAGGCTCGCGGCTACCGCGGTCACCCGGGCTAGCCGGTCCGGTGAATCGGCTGGCCGCGGCATGGATATGCTCGAGGTCGTCGAACGAGATGATCTCACCCGGCTCGAGGGATGGCTCGTCAGGGCCGCGGTGGGCTGTCGAGGCCCTGACGCGGCACCGCTCCGCGCCAGGTCGCGATCGCTACCCAATTGGACGTCCTCGCTCTGCTTCGCGCGGTGCGCTCGGTCGGTCAGGCAACGCGCTTGCCAGTCGCGGGGCGAGCCAGGTTGAGCCCCAATGCCACGCATGCGCGCAGAATGATTCCAGCCGCGATGAGCCAGTTGAGCGGCGGGAAGGTCTGGGGCGCGTAATGCTTGCGATGAAACAGGTACATCGCGCGGTAGAACTCGATGATGAGCCGGTAGCTTCGTCGTGAGCTACTGGCCCCCTTGTAATGCAATGCTTGCGCATCTGGGTAGTAATACACCCTCCAGCCGCGTTCTTTGATGCGGTAGGCCCAGTCGAGATCCTCTCCATACATGAAAAACGACTCGTCCAGTAAACCGGCATCGTCAATTGCAGCCAGGCGTACCAGCATGTAGGCACCGGTGACCGAATCGACCTCGGCCGTGACGTTGGGGTCGAGATAGGTCAGGTTGTAGCGCGCAAAGCGGCGGCTGTTCGGGAACCGGCGCGCCAGACCGAGCAGCTTGTACAAGGCGCTGGACGGAGTTGGGAACGACCGCCTGCAGGCGAGATCCAGCCCACCATCACGCAACACCAGCTTCGGGCCAACCGCTCCCGCCGCCGGATGTTGGTCCAGAAAATCAACCGTCTTCTGCATCGTGTCGATCTCGACAAAGCAGTCGGAGTTCAACAGCAGCACCGCGCGATCTCGCCGGTTGCCGTCAGGCGGCACGCACTTCAGGATCTCCGTGAGCGCGAGGTTGTTTCCACCCGCGAATCCAATGTTGCGCGAAGAGGAGATCGTTTTGACGCTGGGGAAGCTTGCCGTGACAAGGGCGAGGCTGCGATCGGTCGAAGCATTATCGACGACGTAGACCTCGGTGGGGACATCGACCTGGCTCTCGAGCACGCGTGACAGGCACTGCATCAAGAGCCCCGCCGTGTTGTGATTCACGATGACAACCGACAGGTACTGCATAGCGTCCGTTAGTATGGTTCGGCCAGTGCATAAAGCGCAAGGATCATCGCAAATCCGGTGAAATTGCCGAGTGGCGCATGTATGGTCCTGGCTAAGATTCACGTGCTACAATAGAGTGCGCTTCGCTCATTCATCAAAAGCTGAATAACCGCGTAAACCTTTGAGCCGAATGGTTTGAGAGGACTCGCGTGGACGCTCTGGTTCCGCCAGCAGACGATATGCGGCACGCTCAGAAGCTGATCGGGCGTGAGCGTGAAGAAGCCGCGCTTGGCGCGTTTGTGCACCGGATGATCGACGGGCATGGCGGGCTCGTGTTGATCAGCGGCGAGGCTGGCATCGGCAAGACGACGCTGGTCGACTTTGTCTGTCGCGAGGCACGTCAGCACGGTGTCCTCGTTCTCGGCGGTCATTGCTACGATCTCTCGGTCTCGCCTCCCTACGGTCCGTGGATGGAGATTGTGAACGACTACCGGCCCGCCGAGGACTGGCCGCAGCTGCCAGCGTTCATCCATGATCGCCGCGCGCTCGACGATCTGGTTGGTCAGGAATCGATCTTCAACCAGTCGTGGCATTTCTACACCTCCCTGGAGCCGATCCGGCCGATCATCCTGGTGCTCGAAGACCTCCAGTGGGCCGACGAGCCGAGTCTCGAGCTGCTGCGCTTCGTCGGGCGCCAGGTCACGAATTACCGGATTCTGTTGGTCGCGACCTATCGTGATGAGGAACTGTCGCCCGATCACCCGCTCTACCGGCTTGTTCCCGCCCTCGTCCGCGAAACGAACGCGATGCGTGTCAAACTGGGGCGGTTCGACCGGGTTGATACGGGCGAATTGATCCAGGAGCGCTATCACCTCTCGGGTGACGATATCGAGCGACTGCTCATCTACCTTCAGGGACGGTCCGAGGGAAACCCGTTCTTCATCGACGAACTACTCCTCTCGTTGGAAGACGAAGGACTTTTGCGGGCTGAGGGATCTCAGTGGGTTCTGGCAGACCTGAACAGGGCCCCGTTGCCGTCATTGGTTCGCCAGGTCGTCGACGCACGACTGCGGAAGCTGGATGCGGTCACCCGGCGCCTGCTCGAATATGGCGCCGTCATTGGTGAAACGATCCCGCTTGAGCTCTGGCACCGTGTGTCTGGTATTCCGGAGTCGGAGTTCGCCGATCGCCTGCGACCAGCAATCGAGCATCACATCCTGATCGATGGCGGAGCCCATGACCGGCTGCGGTTCGGTCACTCCGTGATCCAGGCTGCGCTCTACGACGGGGTGGTTCTGCCCCAGCGACGGCTCTGGCATCGCACGGTCGCCGAAATGATGAGCCAGTTGCCGTCGCCCGATCCGAGCCTGGTGGCCGACCACTTTCAGCGTGCTGGTGACCGTCGCGCCGTCGAGTGGCTGATTCGTGCTGGACGCCGAGCCCAGCGGCTCTACGCCTGGCGTATCGCGGTTAGCCGCTTCCAGGATGCCCTGGCGCTCCTGGAAGGAGACGATGCTCGCGCGGCTGAGCGAGGCTGGATCTGCTATCGACTGGGCCGTGTCCTCTGGTTCCGTGACCCGGACTCGAGTCGCACGTATCTCGACGAAGCCGTGCGACTCGGCGAAATCACCGGGAATGATCTCCTGACCGCATGCGCGATTACTGAGCGCGGGCACCAGTATGGGCTGGATGGCGACTTCGAACGTGGACTCGATCTCATGAAGCAAGGGATCGGCGCGTTCGATCGGATCCTCGAACACCCACCTGAGCCGGTCGAGGGACAGCCGACTCCAGAGTCGTTGCGGCGGGGCATGGAAGAGCTTCGCGGCAAGCGCATCGTCTGGCTTGCTGCGGTCGAGCGCTATGACGAAGCTATGGCGCTGTCGACTGAGGTTCTCCATGAGCAGACCACGCCCGTGGATGACGAGGCGATCGTGTTGCCCGATAACCGCCCCGTCGGTGGCATCGCGAGCGTCTACACCGCGCAGGGCTTCACCTATGCTATGCAGGGTGACGTCGAGCGTTCGCGGCAGGCATTCTCCCGGGCGCTCGACCTCTTCCGGAATCCCTTCGCACGCGGCCTCACCATCGACGCGGAGATGCTGACGCTGGCGCTCCCCTATCTGGCTGACCAGCCGGGTGTGCTCGAAGACCTGGCCGAGCAGGCGACCGCCTCGTTGGCGAGCGCGCAGGAGGGCGGCATCACCGAGAGTGGCGTCTACTCGGTGGCGCAGGCGGCGCTCAGTGTACTGCGCGGGACCGACTGGTCCAGCCTCGAACCGGTCCTCCTCGACGCTCGCTCGGCCCATGGTGACGCGCTATGGCGAAGCCAGGCGCGGGTCTTCCTGGCTCAGATGGCGTGCATCCGTGGTGAAACGGACCGGGCCATGAATGAGATTCACGAGGTCTTGCCGGATGGGCCGAACACGGAACGGGGTCACGGACAGGTATTTACCGCGCTCCAGATGGTCGTGCTTGCCGCCGAGATTGCGCTTACCGAACGGGATCTCTCGCACGCGCATGCGTGGCTCGATTGCCACGATCGCTGGGTCGACTGGCCAGGTAATGTCCGGGGTCGCGCCGTGGGTGAGCTGCTCTGGGCGAAGTATGAGCGGGCGCGTGGCGATCAGCCTCTGGCCTGCTCGCGCGCGACACGCTCATTGGCGCTGGCGAGTGAGCCCCGACAGCCACTCGCATTGCTGGCCGCTCACCGCTTTCTGGGCCAGTGCGAGCGTGAGCACGGTGACGTCGTAGCGGCGCGGGAGCACCTGGAAGCATCGCTTCAATTGGCCGACGCCTGCGGCGCGGTCTACGAGCGCGCGCAGACCTGGCTCGCGCTGGCGCGGCTGGAATCGGACACGGGGGATCTCGATGCGTCTCGCGCTCTCCTGGAGAAGACGCGTGACACGTGCGAGTCACTCGGAGCGCGTCCTCTTCTCGATCAGGTGCGTGAACTGGAAGAGAAGATCAATGCGTCCACGTCCCGTGTATCGTACCCGCTTGGGCTGACCGCACGTGAGGTCGAGGTGCTCAAGTTGGTCGCACGCGGCATGACCGACGCCGAGGTCGCCGACGAACTCTTCGTCAGCCCGCGCACCGTCGGTTCGCACCTGACGTCGATCTACGGCAAGCTCGGCGTTCGATCGCGTACCGAGGCGACCCGTTTCGCCGTCGAGCACGATCTCGCCTGACGTCTCCGATTCGCCACCGTCTCTCTCCGTCCGTGAGAACTACGTAGTCGCGCACCACGACGAGCCTGATTCAAGGCGTGTGCGATTACGTAGTTCTCACGATGTGTCACCCACCCCATTTCAAGACAATGAACATGTCGATACCGCGTTGCTGGGGAGCAATCAAACGGGTACGGCACAACCGTCGCCGGTGGTGTTGTCAACGTTGACGACGCGTGATGACACGGGCTGGGTATTCGTTCGAATCGGGCATATCGAAAGGGTCGCCGATGGACGCGCTGATTATGGACTACCAGCTGACGCTCAACAGCATTTTGCGCCGCGCGGAGACGATATTTGGCGGACGAGAGATCGTCAGCCAGATGCCGGACAGAACCCTGCACCGCTACACCTACGCCGATATGGCGCGCCGGGCGCGGCAGCTCTCGGTTGCCCTCTCGAGTCTGGGCGTCCAGCCGGGCGATCGTGTCGCGACCTTCGCCTGGAACCACTACCGCCACCTGGAGGCCTACTTTGGCATTCCGGCCGGCGGCGCCGTCCTGCACACGCTCAACCTTCGCTTGCACCCGGACGACATCGCCTACATCGTCAATCACGCGGGAGACCGGGTCGTTCTCGTCGACGACGTGCTGCTCCCGTTGTTTGAGAAGGTCCTGCCGCAGATAGCCGTCGAGCACGTCGTGGTGATGACCGACGATGCCGAGGTTCCCGAAGGTATGCGCTCCTATGAGGCGTTGCTCGCCGCGGCCGATCCGGCGGATTTCGTTGAACCCGTGATCGATGAGCGGCAAGCAGCCGCGATGTGCTATACGTCCGGCACGACTGGCCGACCAAAGGGCGTCGTCTACTCTCAACGGTCAATGGTTCTGCATTCCCTCGCGGCGACAAGTGCCGACGTGCTGGCGCTGAGCGAGCGCGATTCCATTCTACCGGTCGTGCCGATGTTCCATGCTAATGCCTGGGGCTTACCCTATGCCTGTGCGCTGGCGGGTTCCAAGCTCGTGTTCCCCGGTCCATTCCTCGATGCAGCGAGTCTGGTCTCATTGGTCGAGCGAGAGCGTGTCACGCTCGCCGCTGGCGTGCCGACGATTTGGTTGGGATTGCTCCAGTACCTTGACCAGAACGCGGAAACCGTCAATGTGTCCTCGCTGACGAGAACGGTGGTCGGTGGCCAGGCGGTGCCTGCGTCGATGATCCGCGCGTTCAAGGATCGATATGGCATTGATGTGATTCAGGCCTGGGGCATGACCGAAACTGCTCCGATTGGTTCAGTCACGTACGTTCCGAGCGAGGAAGAAGACGCTCCGGTCGAGGTTCAGACACGGTATCTGGCGAAGCAAGGTCGTCCGGCTCCACTCGTCGACCTGCGCATACGAGCCGGAAAAGATCTGGTCCCGTGGGACGGCGAGTCGATGGGCGAGCTGGAAGTGCGGGGGCCGTGGATCGCATCGGGTTACTACAACGATCCAGACAGCATTGAGAGATTCACCGAAGACGGCTGGCTTCGGACGGGCGACATCGCGACGATCGATCCGCTGGGCTATATCGAGCTGAAGGATCGTGCCAAAGACCTGGTGAAGTCGGGTGGCGAGTGGATCAGCTCAATCGAGCTGGAAAGTGCGCTGATGGCCCATCCGGCGGTCGCTGAGGCGGCGGTCATCGCGGCGGTGCATCCCAAGTGGCTCGAGCGTCCCGTCGCGGTCGTTGTCCTGAAAGACGGCCAGAGCGCTACACCGGACGAATTGCTCGAGTTCATCGCGCCGAACTTCGCCAAGTGGTGGCTGCCAGACGCCATCCTGTTCGTCGACGAGATTCCGCGCACGTCAACAGGAAAGTTCATGAAGGCCGCTCTGCGTGATCAGTACCAGACGGTTCTCATCGAGGCGGCCATGTCGAAGGACACCGCTGAACACCTCACGATCTAGCCAGCAGTACTGAGCGATTGGTGTGAGCATTGGACATCCACGGAATCTGCGACCCACAGTTCTCTCTGGTCGAAGAAGCATTCGCGCGTAACTTCAGCGAGTCAGGCGAGGTTGGCGCGGCCGTCTGTCTGATTCACCATGGGAGGACGGTGGTTGATCTCTGGGGAGGAGTGGCCGATCCGGAGAGTGGTAGACCGTGGACAAGAAACACGCTGACGGTCGTCTTCTCCTGCTCCAAGGGGGCGGTCGCGCTCTGTGCCCATCTGTTGTTCGACCGAGGGCTGCTCGATTTCGACGCGCCGGTCACCACCTACTGGCCCGAGTTCGGTCAGCGGGGCAAGGAGCGAACGACCGTCGGCATGCTGCTACGGCATCAGGCCGGTCTACCCGCGTTCCGCCAGCCACTCAAGCTGGGCGCGTTCTATGACTGGGACTACATGGTCGATGCGCTCGCTCGTGAAATTCCGTTCTGGAACCCGGGAACCGAAGTCTGCTACCACTCCTTCAACATCGGTTGGCTGGTTGGCGAAGTCATTCGCCGGATTGACGGGCGACCATTCGACGAATTCTTCCGGCAGGAGATCGCCGAACCACTCGGCCTCGATTTCTGGTTCGGGCTTCCGGTATCGGAAGAGACGCGCGTCGCGCCTCAGTACCGGATCACCGATCATCCCTTCCTGCATACGGTGCGGCGGGATCCCAATTCGATTACCGGGCTCCAGATGCGGCACAGCGGCGGGTTCGTTCCAGGTCACGAGTACAACCTGCCGCAGGCGCACCGGGCCTGTTTGCCAGCTCAGGGAGGCATCACCAACGCTCGTGGTCTCGCAACTCTCTATGCCCCACTGGCGTCAGGTGGAGCGCTGCACGGATATCGCCTTGTCAATCCCGCCACGGTGGATCTCATGGGCACCATCAGTTCGTCGACGGACCACGACCTTGTGCTTGAGAAGCCCTATCAGTACTCGTCCGGCTTCATGAAGTCGGGAAGCTGGATCAAATCAGGATCGGCTTTCGGTCATCCGGGATCTGGCGGATCGCTTGGCTTCGCCGACCCCGAGCATGAGCTGGCATTCGGCTATGTGATGAATCAGCAGCAGCACGACCCGGTTCGGCGACAGCGGCTGGTCGATGCCGCGTATCAAACGCTGGGCCAGATCACGACACCTCGTTCGACCACGGCGCTCGCCCGCTGAACGCGACTGGCAGGCGAGCACGGGGCGGATAGTCAAAATTCGCTTAACAATGCCTCATCTTCGGGTCCCTGGCCGTTTCTCCATGCGTTGGTTATAGTGAAGCAGATCGACAACCAGGCGGATCTACACGGGACGACGCTGCCAAATGGCCAGCGCGTTTCCCGCATCGTTCGCGAAATTGCTATATACGCCAGTGTCTGGGCAATCACCCGACCTGGCCCAGAGATGAGGATGGCCACGGTGGACGGCTTGATGATGGACTATCCGTTGACGCTCACGACGATTCTGCGCCGGGCTGAGACGCTCTATGGCGATCGCGAGATCGTCAGCCAGGGCGCTGACAAGAGCCTGCATCGCTATAGCTACCGTGACATGGCTCGCCGGGCGAGGCAGCTCGGAGTCGCCTTGAAGTCACTCGGCGTCGGCCCGGGTGACCGCGTGGCGACCTTCGCCTTGAACCACCATCAGCACCTCGAGGCCTATTTCGGCGTCCCGGGGATTGGCGCCGTGCTGCACACGGTGAACATCCGGCTGCATCCGAACGACATCAGCTACATCATCAATCACGCCGGTGACAAGGTTGTACTGGTCGACGGCGTGCTCTGGCCGCTGTTCGAGAAGGTCGTCCCGAACATCGACCTCGATCACATCATCGTCATCGCAGACACCGGCCAGGTTCCAGACGGCTACCGCTCCTACGAGGATCTGCTGGCGAGCGCCGACCCAGCGGATTTTGTCGAACCGGAGATCGACGAGAAGCAGGCGTCGTTCATGTGCTACACATCCGGCACGACGGGGCGTCCCAAGGCAGCCCTCTACTCGCACCGGGCGATGGTCCTGCACTCTCTCGCAAGCAACAACGCCGACCTGCTGGCGCTGCGCGAGGCGGATACGGTGTTACCGGTGGTGCCGATGTTCCACGTCAACGCCTGGGGGCTACCCTTCTCTTCGGCGTTGGCGGGCGCCAAGCAGGTCTTCCCAGGACCGCATCTCGACCCGGCGAGCCTGGTCTCACTCATGGCCCGCGAGCAGGTCACCATCTCGGCCGGAGTACCGACGATCTGGCTCGGCATCCTCCATTTCCTGGACCAGCATCACGATGAATTCGACCTATCGGCGCTGAAGCGGATGGTTGTCGGAGGCCAGGCCGCGCCAGCCGTGATGATCAGCGGATACATGGAACGGCATCACATTCAGATCGTCCACGCCTGGGGTATGACCGAGATGACGCCACTGGGGAGCGTCACCTACGTGCCGAGCCAGCACAAGAATGCCCCGGCAGAGACGCAGCTGCGCTATCTCGCGACGCAGGGCCGCCCGGCTCCGATGGTCGAAGCGCGCATTCGTGCTGGTGAAGCAATCGTGCCATGGGATGGCGAGTCGATGGGCGAGCTCGAAGTGCGCGGTCCCTGGGTCTCCTCGAGCTATTACAACAACCCGGAGGGAGACACGCAGTTCACCGCCGACGGTTGGTTCCGCACGGGCGATATCGCGTCCATCGACCAGCTGGGCTATATCCAGATTCAGGACCGAGCCAAGGACGTCATCAAGTCGGGTGGCGAGTGGATCAGCTCGATCGCGCTCGAGAATCAGCTGATGGCACACCCGGCCGTTGCTGAAGCGGTGGTCGTCGCCGTCGAGCATCCGAAATGGCTTGAACGACCCGTTGCGATCGTCGTGCTCAAGGAGGGCGCGTCGGCGACCGAGCAGGAGTTGCTCGACTACTTGACGCCGCACTTCGCCAAGTGGTGGATTCCGGACTCGGTCCTCTTCGTGAATGAAATCCCGCGTACGTCGACGGGTAAGTTCATGAAGGCGCCGCTGCGCGACCAGTATCGCAAGATCTTGGTCGACGGCGTCCCGGGACGCGACAACGCTATCGTGCAGGAAGACTGACACCGTCCCGGACGCGCGATCCGAACAATGAAATTGCAGGTAACAGAACCGTCATGTTACTCATCGATACGTGACGGGAATGTCTATGCTTATGCTGTAAAGTTGGAACAGGTACGATCACAATCATGTACGATTGTGACATACGGCATGCGATAATAGATGACCGTCATGCAATAACGCGGGAGCAAACGACAGATCACGTGCAGGCGCCGCCGGATTACGCTGGTCTCGGATTGGGTGGTGTTTGTTCCATGACGACATCAGCTGAATTCAGTTCGTCCATGCCGCCGGTCATGGTTGGCCGGGAACGCGAAGAAGCCGGACTTCGACAGAGTCTGGCCGCGCTACTGGCTGGGCACGGCTCGGTCGTTCTGATCAGTGGACAGTCGGGCATGGGCAAGACCACCCTGGTCGATTGGTTTGCTCAGTCAGCTGAGGCCGCGGGGAGCCTCGTTCTCCGGAGCGCTTGCTACGACTTGACGAGCACGCCTCCCTATGGACCCTGGCTTGAGATCGTCCGCGACTATGCTGCGAGGGAGTCAGTTCCCCCTCCGCCCGCATTTCTCAGTGATCCATCGGCCCTGGAAGAGATCGGAAGTCAGGAGGCGCTCTTCGACCGGATCGCCGCATTTCTCAGGACCGTTGCCGACGCGCGACCGCTCATTCTGATCCTCGAAGATCTCCACTGGGCGGATGCCGGTACGATCGGCCTGCTGCGCGCGGTTGGTCGCCATATCGCTCGGCAGCGAATCATGCTGGTGGCGACGTACCGGTCAGATGACCTCACTCGCGACGACCCGCTGTTCCGTTCTATCCCGCTCATCGTCCGTGAGACCGGGGCCGAGAGATACGAACTCCGGTCATTGACGTCCGAAGACAGTCTGAAGTTGGTCCGGTCGCTCTATGTTCTCGGGGATTCCGACCGGCAGCGGCTCGAGCAGTTTCTCTCAACGAGATCTGAAGGCAATCCACTCTATCTCCATGAGTTGCTACGCACGTTGGAGGAGAACGGAGTCCTAATCCGTCGTGACGATGGAACCTGGGAACTCGGCGATCCCGATGCGTTGCGTGTTCCCGCGTTCGTGCTCCAGGTCATTGAACTGCGACTCGGACGGCTCGATGAGGGGACCCGCGAATTACTGCAGATCGCGGCCGTGATCGGAGACGAGGTGCCGGTCGACATCTGGCAGCAGGTGAGCGAGGCAACGAGCGATCGGCTGATATTCGGGATCCAGCAGGGGCTCGACGCCAATCTGATCGAAGAGGTCACCGCGACGGGCGGATACCGGTTTCGCCACGGATTGTTGCGACAGGCCCTCTATCAGGAAGCGATCGTGCCACGACGTCGGACATGGCACTGGCGCGCTGCCGAGGTGCTGGAGCAGCGAGCGCGCTCCGATCCAGACGCCGTCGCGTTTCATTACCTACAGGCGCAGGACGACCGTGCACTCTCCTGGCTCATCAAGGCTGGAGAACGGGCCGAACGCGCCTATGCCTGGATGACGGCGGCAGACCGGTTCGAAACAGCCATGCACATTCTGGACGCGCGAGGCGCCCCGGCACGTGATCGTGCCTGGATGCGATTTCGCATCGCGTACCTCCGGCGGTATACGGATCCGGCTCAGGCGATCTCATTGTTGCAGGATTCGCGACGTATCGCCCAGGACGCTGGTGAATCGGCGATTGCCGGCTACGCGCTCTTTTCGATTGGCGCGCTTCGTTGTTTTTTGTCTGATGTGCGAAACGGGCTGCCGACGATGGAGCAGGCAGTCACCGAGTTTCATGGGCTGCCCGAGCAGGAACAGGCGACGATGGCCTCGATCGCGCATATTGACGCGCACCTGCTTGAAGCCAGGCTCATCCCCTGGCTCGCAACCGCCGGCCGTTTTTCAGAACTGATTGAGCTTGCCGGTCGGGTGCTCGATGAATGGAAGATCGACACGTCGAGCCCGGCGAGCGATCGTCCGACTCTCGCCGGTGTCCACTATGGAGTCGGATTGGCACAGGCGGCGCTTGGCCATCCAGATCTCGCTCGGCAGTCATTTCAGGAAGCGCGTCGTATCTACGAGGCACTGTCTCATCACACCATGCTGGCGATCGTGTGTGCCAATGAACTCGAAGCACTTCGGATTCCTTACTTCCCTGAAGATCGGGAAGGACATGAACGATTGGCGGCCGCTGGCGAGGAATCGGCTCGCCTGGCGAGCGGAGCGATACCTGACAGTATTTCGCCACGATACGTCTCGTTGGACCTCATGGTGGAGGAAGGCTTGTGGCGCGACGCGCGGGCGATCGCCCTCGCCGCGAACAACGAGCAGTATTCGACGGTCAAAATCGTCGGCTGTCGTTGCCTCGCCCGGCTGGCGCACTACCAGGGTGACGATGATCTCGCGGTTCGGCTCATCGAGAATGTCCTGCCGCGCGGCCCCGCGACCGAGCCTGGAAGCGCCTACATTCTCTCAGAGCTCGTGCTGGTGCGACTGGCCGCTGAGATCGCGGTCGAGCGTGACGAACTTGACAACGCTCGCACCTGGCTTGAGGCGCACGATCGCTGGTTAGACCGATCTGGCGCGGTGCTCGGCCGTGCCGAGGGCGAGCTCGGCTGGGCCACCTACTTCCTCCGATTGGGTGACAATGGCGCGGCGAGTGCCCGGTTGGAACAAGCGCTCCAGTACGCCTCAGATCCCCGCCAGCCGCTGGCGTTGGCCGCAATTCACCGGATGCTCGGCCGTGTGGACGTCGACGCGCGCCGGTTTACCCCGGCTACTGACCATCTCGATCAGTCGTTGGCTCTGGCGGAAGCGTCTGGATCGCCGTTTGAACGTGCACGAACGCTGATTGAACTCGCCCGGCTTCATGCGGGGCGAGGCGACAACCCGGCCGGTCTCGCCCTACTTGACGAGGCACGCCAAATCTGTGAAACCCTCGGTGCCCACCCGACCGCCGTTCGCATCGACCATCTCATCAGCCGTCTGAGCGCGGAGCGGCAGTCCGCGCCGGTGTATCCAGCAGGGCTCACGGTGCGCGAGATCGAGGTGCTACGCCTGGTAGCTCAGGGGATGACCGACGCTGAAGTCGCGGATCAACTCTTTCTCAGCCCGCGCACCGTCAGCGCCCACCTTCGGTCGATTTACAACAAGATCGGCGTCGGATCACGGGCCGCGGCGACCCGTTTCGCCGCGGAGCATGGCCTAATCTAGAACCGTGGGCCCGAATCGAGATCCGGATCAGGCGCGCCTGAAGACTCTGCTCAATCGGCCTTGGCGAATGAGCCGGACACCTTCGAAGCCCATCTCCTGGATCTTCGAATCTTCCATGCGGATCACGGCCTGGCCACCGAGGTTTACGCGCCAGCGCCTCACCAGTTTCGAGGTGGCGGTCAGTTCGGCCACGACCGCGTCGCCGATTGCCTCAATCGATCCCACGTCGAGAATCTTGGCATCTGCATCGAATCGTTCGCGGTGCCATTCGGCGATTGCGCTCTTGCCCTGGAATCGCTTGGCCAGGAACTTGACCAGAGCGTCGTCCGCGAAGAATTGAAGGCACGACTCGAGATCCTTGCGACTGAAGGCGTCGACATACCGCTGGACGATCTCGACATCCTCCGCGGTCGCACCACCTTCCTCATTTTCTCCGCCGGTTCCACGACGCTTCAACCGCATCTCGAACGGGAACGGCTCGCTGGGTACCGGTTCATTCAGGAAAGGCGCCAGCTTTTCCCATCCCTCGCCGTTCACGATTTGAAACTCGAGGAGTTGACCAGGCTTGTCTTTGAAATATTCACGAACGCCCGCGTGGTACGCGTCGAAAAATTGCGACATAGTGTCACGATCGAACGTCGTGGCGTCATCGCTTTTCCCAACGTTGATGTCGTGACCGATCGTTCGTTCCTCGAGCTTCTTTCCGACGTAGGACGCGAATTGCGCCTCGACCGATTCCGGACTGTTGAGCATGATCGGCGCGCCGACCTGCTCCCAGAGTCGCTGGGCCGACGCGAGCCAGGTCTCCTTGTCGCGGACCGTCAGAATGAACTTACTGCCGGGATACGCTCGATCGAGTCCCTCATAGATACAGCAGATCGGCAAGTCGGTCAGCGCGTCGTACTCATTCAGCACGGATAGCTCGAGGCGATCGCCGCCCTGCTCAAGATAGTCCGTCACTTCGCGGCGAAACTCATCGTCATGAGGAAAGTGGTTCGTCCGGTAGTCCATGATCGTGAGCGCATGGGTCAAGCTGGTCGTCCCGGTACGGCTCAATCCGATCCCAAATACCTTGGGCCTGTACCCGTCGTTTCCCCGTTCCGCCCTGCTGTCCGCTGACACCGATTGTCCCCCTCTGTTCGTGCGCGTGCCTAACTGTTGAGTGCTGCGTGCTCGCTAGCGAATCAATCGTCCGCCCTCGAAGCCGATTTCTTTGATTTTGTCCCGATCGAGCCGGATCACCGCTCGACCACTCGCCTTAACCGGGAAGATACGCTTGAACTTGGACGCGATGATCAAATCTGCCGATACCGTGTCGTCGACGCTCTCGAAACCTTCCATGCTGAGGATCTGAATTTGCGCCTTGAACCGGTCCCGGTGCCACGTCTCAATGCCGCGTCGTCCCTCGTACCGTTTGTCGAAGAAGTTGACGGCCGCTTCTTCGGCGAAGCAATCCAAGCAGGTCGACAGGTCGTGCTGATGAAAGGCGTCGAGATACGTTCGCACAGCCTGAATTTGCCGGTCGTTCTCCTTGTCGGACTGCTCGTCGGCCCCGGCGCGGCGCTCGCTGCGGGTGAGCCGCATCTCGAACGGAAACGGCTCGTCTGGCGCGTCGACCCCGAGGAACGGTGCCAGTTTCTCCCAGCCCTCGCCGTCGACAATCCTAAGCATGAGGAACTGATCCTCGCGCCCAGCGAAAAACTTCGGCACCTGCTCGTAGTACGCGTCGTAGAGTCGCGAGAAGACGTCGCGGTCGTAAAAGGCCCCGATTTCGAAGTCTTCGGTGAAGATGCTGGCGGCTTCGTCACCGATCGTGCGAGTGACCAGGGTCTTGATCAGGAAGTTCTGAAACCGCACATCGGGCGCCTCGCGATTCTGACTGAAGAACGGGATCACGATTTGATCGTGGAGCCGTTCCTGAGAGGCAAGCCAGCCCTGTTTCTCACGTACCGTTAGGATGAACTTGCTGCCGGGATAGGCCTTGTCGAGCCCCTGGTAGACACAGCAGACGGGTGTGTCGGCGAGCGCGTTGTACTCGTCGAGAATCGACAAGTGAAGCGGGGACATGGTGTGGAGATCGTTCGCGAAGTAGGCGTACATCTCACGCTGGGTGATCTCGTCGATCGGAAGATGATTCGCGTGATATCCCAGAATCCCCAGGGCCTGCGTCAGGCTCGTCGTACCGGTACGGCCTAATCCGATGCAGAAGACGTACGGCCGCGTGACTGAGTCACGTTCGCGGACCATGTCCGTGCCCGGCATGAACCAATCCCCCTCGTTCAACCGAAATTAGCTGATGATCGCGCGTCCCAGAACCTGAATATCCCCGCTCGGTTCCTGGCACGACACACGTGTGGGCTCCGCTTCGGGACACATATGCGCCACGGCTCAGTCGCGCTGGCCGCCGTCGGACGATGCACGCGGCGATTGTCCACTTGGTACGACGATTCAACGTGCCCCACGCTTCGGCAGCGTTGTACCACAAACTTGACGGTAATTCACTCCCCCATACGGGGCGGTCCCCACGAGTGGGGTGACCGGTTCGGCACAGCCAAGTATGATAGGCTGCCGCAACCGGTCGGAAGTTTGTCACGTTTCGGGCAAGTTTTCCGAGACTTCTAACGAGCGAAATAGGGAGCGATCGAGTGTCGGGGACAATCACGGAGACTGGCCTGATTCCGCTCACGACCGTCGAGTTTTTCTTTCACCAGCGCGAGGACCCGCGACAGCCGGCGAACATGCACGTCGAGCTTCGCGTGCCCGGCCGTCTGGACGAGAGTCGCGTGCGTGACGCGGTCGTCTCTGCCTGTGATGCTCACCCGATGTCTCGCGCCAGGCTGGCGCCAGGTGGCCGTGGACGGAGCATGGCCTGGGAACTGGTCGACCTCGGTGAATTCGACATGGAGCGTGTCGTTCGAGTCGGCTTGGCCGAAACCGGAGCAGAGCTCGGGTCGATCCGCAACGTGTTTTTCAGTACGTATCTCGATATTCACCAGGCTCCCGCGTTTCATCTGTTGATCGTTCACCGTCCAGATGGGGACACTCTTCTGATCAGCATCAATCACACGATTAGCGACGGCGCTGGGGGGCTCCGGTTCACGCAGTCGATTGCCCGCGCCTACGCGGGGCAGTCCGATCCGGCGACATCGAAAGACCCGATCGCTTCGCGCTATCTGATGAACGACATCCAGCTCAATCCGCCCGAACCCGCGCCCGGCCCGCCTCGACGACGAACGATCGCGACCAAGATCCGGCCACAGCCAGCTTCGGTCGACCGGCCCAGCAGCGGCCTGACACATATCGCCCTGAGCGAGGAAGAGGTGCGAGGCCTCGATCCGCGTCGATACGCCCCCGACGCGACATTGAACGATCTGCTGCTCGGCGCGTTCCTGCGCTCGATCGATGCGTGGAACGCGCGGAAACCTGATGAAGACTGCAACCTGGTCATTGCCGTTCCATTCAACCCGCGACACCTGGTGCACCTGCGCCCGACCGAGCTGATGATCAATATGTCGATGGCTGGTCGGCTCATCGCGGGCCGCGAACAGCTCGTTGACGAGCGGACGACAATGACGGCCGTGGTCGAGCAGACACAATGGCTGAAGGATGGCGGCATCGACGTCGTACCGACGCTCCCCGGTTGGGCTCAGACGCTGGTTGTGGCAGCGATGCCGGTGCTGAAGCACTGGGGTCGACCGACCGCGTTTTTCACCTACCTGGGCCGGTCACGAGGACTCGATTTCGGACCGGCCGGATCTGCCTCCGAACTGTGGGTCTCTGGCGGGACGGGGATGCCGACCGGCTTGCTCATCGGGGCGTCGCTGCTGAATGGCGCGCTCTTTCTGACGTTCAGCTACCGTCATGCCCTGTTCAACGAGGCCGCGGCAGAGCGTTTTGCTGAGCTGTATCTCTCACAGCTTCGCGCGCTCGGGTCGCCGGAGAAAACGAATCAGGCGTGACGTTCGCCGCGGGTGTTTCGGAGACGTAACCAGACGCGCGTTCATAGGGGAAGAGGAGCGATCTCGATGGAGAATCGTCAATCGATGGCTGGCCGGGTCTGCGTGGTCACTGGGGCAACCGCTGGGCTGGGCCAGGTCACGGCGGAAAAGCTGGCGGCAATGGGCGCCGAGGTCGTCGTGGTTGGACGCAATGCCGAGAAGTGCGCCACGACGACCGATCTGATCAAGCAGCGCACCGGCAATCAGGCGGTCTCCTGGCTCCTGGCAGACCTGTCCTCGCAGCATGAGGTTCGCGAGCTGGCGCGGCAGATAAAGAACCGGAACACGCCGCTGCACGTCCTGGTCAACAACGCAGGCGTGATTGCTCCCAAGCGAGCTCTCAGCCCGGACGGAGTCGAGCTGACGCTTGCGACCAATTACCTCGGTCCGTTCCTGCTGACCAACCTGCTGCTGGACGAGCTCAAGGCGAGCGCTCCCGCGAGAGTGATTAACGTCTGCTCGGTGTCCCACGCCAATGCCGATATCGATTTCACCGACCTCGGCTACGAGCGAGGCTACCGCTCCTTCAAGGCCTACGCGCGCTCCAAGCTGGCGCTCCTCCTCTTCACCTACGAGCTGGCGCGGCGTCTGGAAGGGACCGGTGTGACGTCGAACGCGGCGAATCCGGGACTCGTCTGGACCAAGCTGGGGCAGCATGGATTTTCCGGGAAGATCGGTCAGTGGCTGGTCCACCGGCGCTATCGCGATCAGTCGGTAGGACCGGACGAGGGCGCGAAGACGATCATCTACCTGGCATCGTCTCCGGACGTTGAGACGGTCACCGGCAAGTACTTCACCGACGAGCAAGAATCGGCTTCATCGCCCCTGTCCCATGATGAACAGCTCGCGCGTCAGCTCTGGGACGTGACGACGACGATGGTCAAGCTGGGGACTCCGACCGCGTAGCTACTTCTGGTTGAAGTACCAGCGATTCAGGCGCTCGGCGGTGATGAGCTGGCGTTTTCTCGGCGCCAGTTTCCCGATCGCGGTCGCGGCGTGGTAGAGAACAGCAAGTCCAGAGACGCGTTTGACCACGGTCGGCTTGTCCTGCTCGAGTCCTTCGAGCGCGGCCAGAACGACGCTCTCGACCGTCAGATAGCGCTGCCGCACACCCTTGCGCACACCGGTCGCTTCCTCCGTCTCCCCCGACTTCTGGTGAAACTCGGTTGCCACGGGACCGGGGCAGATCGCCACGACCTTCACGCCGGTCCGGTGATTCTCGGCCCAGAGGGCTTCACTGAAGCGAAGGACGAAGGCTTTCGTCGCGGCATAGGTCGCCATGTAGGGCATTGGCTCGAAGGCGGAGGTCGACGCGACGTTGACGATCGCGCCATTTGAACGAGCAACCATGCGGGGCAGGTAGAGGCCGCAGAGCGCCACCAGCGCCTCGGCATTGACCCGGATCATCAGAATCTCGCGCTTAAGCGGAGCGGACGCGAAGTCTCCACCGCCGCCGATTCCAGCATTGTTCACCAGCAGGTCTGGCTCGAACTTCAGTTCATCGGCTCTCGCCTGAAGCGCGCGCGGGCCGTCCGGATCTGCAAGGTCGGCGGTGACCACCTCGACGCGGACGCCGTGCCGCGCGACGATCTCGTCCCGAATAGCGTCGAGTCGACTCCTGTTCGGCCGGGAGTGCCGTCAGCAGCAGGTTCATTCCGCGAGACGCGAGCTCACGCGCGAAGGCCGCGCCGATTCCCGACGACGCGCCGGTAACAAGCGCGTTCCGATTCTGGTATTGCATTCCTACCCACTACGTTTGTTGAGCTGGCGCTCAGACGAACGCCGGCACCTCTTGTCTGATCAGTCGTGTCCGCCGCCGTCGGATCTTGCGTTTGCGGCGGCGCCAGTCGCGCTTCGTTCTCCGTACCAGCGAATCATACGCTCGGTGAGCATCAGCCAACGGGCACGCGGCAAAAAGACCCCGACAGCCGCGCTCAGGTAGTAGAGAATCTTGAGACCGGGGAGTCGCAGGACCACGGTCGGCTTGTCGTGCTCGACGGCATTCAGCCCGGCGGCCACGACATCTTCGACCGTCAAGTAGCGACGCGTCACCTGCTTACGCAGGCGTGAATTCCCGGTCTCGGTGTTGAAGGACCGCTGCATCTGGGTCATGACCGGAGCCGGGCAGACGGCGACAACTCGCACGCCGGTTCGGTGATTCTCGGCCCAGAGGGCTTCGCTAAAGCGAAGGACGAAGGCTTTCGTCGCGGCATAGGTCGCCATGTAGGGCATCGGCTCGAAGGCAGACGTCGATGCGAGATTGATGATCGCGCCATTCGAACGGGCAACCATGCGGGGCAGGTAGAGTCCGCAGAGCGCCACCAGCGCCTCGGCATTGATTCGGATCATGGCCGTCTGCCGTTCAAGTGACAGGTTCGCGAAGACTCCACCGCCGCCGATGCCAGCGCTGTTGACCAGCAGATCGGGTTCGAATCCGAGCGCGTCGGCGGCTGCCTGAAGTTGTTCCGGTCCATCCGGATCCCCGAGATCCGCCACAACGATCTCGACACGACTGCCGTCCCGCGCGACGATCTCGTCCCGGATGGCGTCGAGCCGCTCTCGTTCGCTCGGGAGAGCCGTCAAGAGGAGCGACATGCCGCGACCCGCCAGTTCGCGGGCAAAGCCTTCACCAATGCCGGACGACGCTCCGGTGATCAGCGCCGTGTGATTCTCGTACTTCACTCTGAACTCATCTCAACCGAATGTTGTCGGACATCAATGTGGTGAGAAAACCTGGAATGCCAACGACGGCCCGTCAACTGGCACCAGCCAATTCTTCAGCCAAGCCAAGGTCGACCGAGCTATCGCGTCACTCTATCAATCATGTTGATGGAGCAGACTTGGTGGCGACAAATCGAACGTATTCTAGTTGACCGCTCGAAAGCTTTTCGAACTGGTCGCTGCCACGGATGGCACTTGCGTCGCGCAGTCCTTCGAGGCAGGTCGGCAGGAATCTTTTGACCGGGCCCGGCATGTAGTCGTCGATCATTGCCTTGATCTCGTCGCTCTGTCTGTCTAGCGCCGTGACGACCGCCGTGTTGATCTGTTCCTCGGCACTGATTGAAAAGCCTGCTTCACGGATTTGCCGACGTAAGGATTCCACCTGATCGCTCGGTCGAAAATCGGCGAACAAGAATCTGCCATCCGGCCGAAGAACTCGTGACACCTCGGAGAGGAAACGATCGACATTTGGATAGCCGTGGGAGGATTCCACATTGACGACGACGTCAAAGGTCGATGGTGCGAACGGCAGGTTCTCGGCGTCGCCGACCTTGAATGAGAGACCGGGCGCGTGATGCCGGCGCTCGCAGAACGAAACGGCCTTTGCCGCAAGGTCGACCCCGACGACGCCTTGTGGCTTCAGGTACTTCGCCATGAAGTGCGATCCGCCTCCACGGCCGCACCCGACCTCGAGCACATACGTGCCAGTGAGATCGGTCCCGGCTATGACGGCGTGGTAGAGCTGGATGCCAAGACGGTTTCGTTCATCGTCGGGCTTGAGTTCCAGCTTCGGTGTGCCCTCGGCCGGAACATATCCGTAATTCATGAACGTCATCGAGTCGGGCGCATGGCTGGTCACGTAGTTGTAGACGCCGCCCATGAATACCCGCTGAACCCAGGGGCGAAGACCTGGAGCAATACGATAGGTGAATTTGATCAACGACAGTACGGGCCGCCGCCGTCGCGTCGCGCCTGACCGGGTCGAGGTACTCGTCGTCGAGGTCGTGACCAGGGCCGCCAACGATAAAAGTGATGTCCAACGCATGGATGGTAGCTCCTGCCGATCCCGTGACAAAAGGACAATGCGTGAGTATGTGCCGCGCATAGCGAGGCATTCCCGACCCCGCGAGTGGCGTCTTTGCCTGCTGACCAACGGACTCTAGTTTATGTCGCAAAGGAAATCAAGTGTTTTGACGGTCAATACGTCGAGATGTGAGTTCTTGACGGCACGCTGCCAACACGTAAACCGGTGCTGATGACCGCGGGCAGGCCAGTGGTGAACGTGAAGCCAGATGCGATTAGCGCAGTATCCACCTGTCACGCCTTGTCGAGCACTTCGAGCACTTCGGCAAGTTCGTCGATGGCTTCAATAGTGGTGGGATACGTCGTGACTTGCAGGTGGCTGATGCCCTCGTCGGCGAACGCTTGAAACGCGGCGGCGAGTTCTTCGGGAGAACCAGTCAGCGGGGCAAGCCGGTCTGGATACCATCCAAAATTGGTGAGATCGACCAGAACATAGGCGGTGCGTGCGAGCGTCGCGGGATCGCGCCCCACCTTGCGGCAGGCTTCGTCGACGGCCTCGCGAAGTGGCGGGATCTTGTCGGCTCTGCTGTGATCAAATGCGAGTGACACGTTCCACATGTCCGCGTACTGCGCGGTCAGCCGTAACATGCGCGGTGAGTGCGCCAGGGCGCCGATCAAGATGGGAGGTCCGTCAGGTCGTGGGCCTGGCGGAAGTAGCGTGCAGTCCTCGGTGTGGTAATGCTCGCCCGTAAATGAACTCTCTCCAGCGTGAAGGAGTCCGTGGATGATTTGCAGGGCCTCTTCGAACCGTCCGACCCGTTTGTCGAACGGCAGGCCGAGGACCTGGTGCTCCCGTTCCGCGTCGCCTGCTCCGAGACCAAGAATCAGCCGGCCGGCGGTGATGTCCTCGACGGTGTTGACCATCCAGCTGAGCACTGCCGGATTGCGAAAGCTCGTGCTGCTGACGAGAGTCCCGATCGTGATGCGAGAGGTCGCGGCGCCGATTGCGGCGGCTGTCGTCCAGCACTCCCAGCTGCCGATCGGCGGCACATCAGGTCCCTGAAAATAGAGGAGAAAGTGATCCGAAAGCCAGACGGAATCGAAGCCGCGTTCCTCTGCCCGTCTCGCCATCGAAATCAGATCGGCTGTGCGATTCGTCTCTTCCGTGAGCACGTCGCCCGCCGTCGGCAGCACAATCCCCACCTTCAATTTGCGGTTCGTACGGGACATACAATTCCCTCAGTTCTCAGATGAGTAAAATCGGCAGACCTCTCGTCCGGTACCGCGCAGAGGTGCAGTGGCAATTCCAGCACGCCCGTATGCCTGAAAATGAACGATTGCATGACGGGCATGGTGTACGAGCCGGGGCGACCCGACGCCACTAAGAATACTGAATACGCTAGTCGCTCGCACCAACCATCTTCCTCGAACAAGAGCCGAGTCGACACGTGGACAGGTTGGGATCGTGTGGGTCTGAGCACGGCGGTTGACGCATTCGCGGAATTGCCCGGTTTCAAACAGAATGCCCAGCTCCGTTCCTCGCTTCCGAACGATCGCGTCATTCCAAGCATTGAGTGACCGGACTGACGGTACAATGTGATTGCAGGATGAAAACGTGAAGTTGCGCGTTGCGTCAGAGTGACTCGAAGGACTTGGGGGATTTGAGTTTTAGCGACGTCGTCGCCTGCGGGATTCGCTGAGCAGTGTGCGTCGTAGCTCGGTAACAGAAACTGTTGTTCGACTTCACCCACAGCGAGCATCTCGTTTGTCAACCAGCCACAACGACAGGAGACGAAGATGACGGGCTCACCTCCTCACAGTTCACAATTTGAAGGTCGCGTCGCTCTCGTCACTGGTGCTGCGTCAGGAATTGGCCGCGCATCCGCCATCGCTTTTGCTCAGACCGGAGCACGCGTCGTGGTAGCCGACATCGAGTCGGACGGAGGCGAGGAGACCGTCGATCTGATCGTCCGGGCGGGTGGAGAGGCGTCCTTCGTCAACGTTGATATCTCGTGTTCGGACCAGGTCGAATCATTGCTGCAGCAGGTCGTGAGTATCTACGGGCGTATCGATTACGCGCACAACAACGCGGGAATGATGAGCAGCGGTATCCCGATCGACGAATATGACGAGGATCTGTGGGATGCGGTCGTCAATGTGAACCTCAAAGGGACCTGGCTCTGCATGAAGCACGAGATCAAATGGATGCGGCAGCAGGAGAGCGGCTCGATCGTGAATACGGCGTCGATTGCGGGTATGCGTGGTGCGCCTCGCGCGTCCCTCTATTCGGCGACCAAGCACGGCGTACTCGGGCTGACGCGTTCCGCGGCGCAGGAGCTAGCCCCTTTCGGCATCCGCGTAAACGCGATCTGTCCGTCGTGGGTTCACACGCCGCCGATAGAGACCATGTTCGCGCTCATCCCTGGTCTCCAGGAGCACCTCACGACGCTCACTCCGAGTGGTCGCCTCGCAACGTCGCAAGACATCGCGAACGCGGTTGTCTGGCTTTGCTCAGAGGCTTCTGCATACGTCACGGGACACTCGCTGGTGATCGACGGAGGAACGACCTCATGACGAATCGCGTGAAGGAATTCCGGCTCAATTAGTTGTCGCTGCTTGAACCGGTCTCGGAGCTAACCGTCAACGTCGACAACGGGACATCGCCACCATGACGACTGATCAGCGACAGTTTGGTCGCGGCGTTCTTGAGCAGCCAGGGGACGAGCGGTCGAACCCCTTTGCCCGCCGCCTCTTTCGATTCCCATGTGTGAATCAGGATCAGTGTGTCTTTATCGGCCAGCACGATCTCAAAATGAACGAAGCCTTTTTGGTCCTGGAGTTTAGGCATTAGTTCGGATTCGGCCTTGCTCAAGAGTTTCTCGAGCGAATCCGGGTTCTTCACCTTCCACAGAGACACGTTCGCGTGCATTCACAATCCTCTCAGAGAGTCAGAGCAATAGCGACATCATACATGTCTCCTTCAACGGTGGTCGAGGAACGAAATTGTCGTCGGCAGATCGCTCGCGGCACTACTCACGTGCGAGCTTCGACGGTCGTATGCACTGAAGTCGTTGTCGATCTATCGCGTTCCGTTGTCAACGTCCCTCTGCTCTTCAGCCATTCCTTAGCCCTTGTTCAGGCACCGCTCAGGTTCCTGCTCTATTAATCGAACCGCTGTGGCGTCCGAGATCGAAGGGGCGGGAATCTCGCTCGGACGTATTCCGGCGTCGAGAAATTGAGGGAATTGTTCGTACCGGCATGCGGAACGCGTAGTGGGTGAGCTGTTTCGCATGGGGAGACAAGGGCAGTTCGTTGTGAATATCACAATCATCAGTGTTGGTACACGAGGCGACGTTCAACCTTCTGTCGCACTGGGGATCGGTCTTCAGCGTTCTGGACACACGGTCCGGGTGGCAACGCATCGGATCTTCGAGGAACTGGTCCGCTCCCGTGGACTTGGGTTTGCTCCCATTGCTGGAGATCCTCTCGCGCTCGTGATCGAATGGTGTAGAAATCACGATAGTACGAACAAGGCGACCGGGAGGTCTTTCTTCCGTGAGCTCCTGCGCGTTTCTTTGCCGCAATTCGAGCAGTCAGTTACCGATGCCCTCGAGTCGTGCCGCGATGCCGAGGTAATCATCTCCTCCCCTATCGCCGTGACGGTCGGCTTCCACGTTGCCGAGAAGTTGGGAATCCCGCTGGTGCGAACCGCATACGTTCCCAAAGTTCCTACATCGCGCTACCCAGCTTTCCGGCTGCCCCACGTGCTGAACCACGCACACGTAAACCTGTGGACCTATCAGATCCTACGGCAGGCTGTTTGGCTGATGATCCGAACTCCCACAAATCATGCACGTACGTCTTGTCTCCAGTTGCCTCCGCTTCACTGGACTGATCCGTTCGGTTTGCTCGACCGGAACCGGCAGTTGCTGCTGGTGGCGTACAGTCCATCAGTCTTCCCTCCGCCACCTGACTGGGGAGACTGGATATGCCAGGCAGGTTACTGGTTTCTCGACCACGCGTCCGATTGGGAACCCGATCAGGATCTCGTCAACTTTATTCACGCGGGTCCCCCACCGGTCTATGTGGGATTCGGTAGCATGCCGAGCACCGATCCGGTGCAGGCCACGGAGATCGTCATACGGGCGTTGACTCAAGTCGGACAGCGTGGCGTGCTAAGTACTGGGTGGCACGGCCTCGCCCGGCGTCAGAACTCAGATGAATTCTTTTTTGTGGACGACGTGCCACACGACTGGCTATTCCCTCAGATGGCCGCCGCTGTCCATCATGGTGGGATGGGAACAATGGCAGCGGCACTTCGGGCCGGTATCCCGTCGATCACGGTTCCGACGGCCGCCGATCAACCATTGTGGTCAAGACGGGCCTGGAACCTGCACGTCAGCCCACGTCCTATTCCAAGGGGCACACTGACTGTTGAGCGCTTAGCCGAGGCGCTTCGCAACGTGGTGACTCGGCCGGAGATGAGGCAGTGTGCCGCGACCCTTGGCGAGCGGATTCGCCAGGAAGATGGGGTCGGCCGTGCGGTCGACGCGTTCAATCACTGGGTAAGCATTCGCTCAAATCACATATCCAGCATTTCCTCCCCCGCCGCGTAGCCGGAGCGGTTGCGGGCGTCGCCAACCTCAGCGGAACCCTCCCAAACCGGTGTTGAGATTGGGTTTATAGCGATTCGTACTGGCCATCGGTAGATCTACCGATGGCCTTTCCACGTCCGGCCCGATCCGAATTGCGCAGTTCACACGATGCTCAGATCCCGTCCAAATACTAGAGTCAAATTGTGATATGGAGTTCGATCGAGCGATATGAGGAGGATTGGATAGTAGGACCAGACGATCGGGCGCGGCCGGAAGATCAGAGCAACAAAGGAGCCAGACGATGCGGCAATTCGATACTCAGCCATTACAGGAGCAGATCCTCAATCTGGTAAGTCCGCGCACTGACGATGACGTTGACCAGTCGCTGTTTCATGCGGAGCTGACCGGATGTGCCGTGGCAAGCATGACCCGAGACGGTCATTTGTGTGTCGAGATTCGGGGTCAGAGCCACAGTTCGCGGCTCGGCAACGGTATCGTCAGTCTCCGGCATCGCGCCGACCTTCCATCCTGGAACGCGGCAGAGGGTGAATTCACGATGACGTCATACGACGGGGATACCATCTGCGGTACCTACCGGGCATCAGGCGTTCCCAGGCCGAATTTTGGAGTCCGTTTCACCGGATTCTGGTCGTTCGCGCATGGAACCGGAGCCTTTGCTGGAGTTTCCGGTGGTGGGGTCGCAACGGGCACCGTCTATTCCGACGGAACCTGCTTCATCGTGCTGGACGGCGTGGTCAAAGCCACGGAGCCAACTGGAATGTCGACGGAAAACTACAGACATTGACCAGCGGCGGATCCCAGATGTCGTTTGTCGTAGTACACTGGCGATACCACTGATTTATGCACGAATAGGTACGGGCGAGTCACCAGGTTTCCGAGAGGTCGAAGATGGACCGCTTTTCAAGTGGCGCATCTCATGGCGGGCAGCGTCACCGCGTCGTCGTCGGACGTGAACGGGAGCAGGCGATCCTGCGCCAGGCGCTCGACGAGATGCTGGCCGGACACGGCACGCTGGTGCTGGTCAGTGGCGAGGCCGGCATCGGCAAGACGACGCTGGTCGAGTGGCTGGCGACCGAGGCGGAGGCGCGCGGCGCTCTGGTACTGCGCGGTGGCTGCTACGATCTCACGGCCACCCCGCCCTATGGGCCCTGGTCCGAACTGTTACGAGGCAATCACCCGGATGATGATGGGCCACCCCTGCCGGAGTTCGTCGTTGATCCGGCGGCGTTTGAACGTGTTGGCAGCCAGCACGCCCTGTTTGACCAGTCGACTCAGTTCTTCCACAAGCTTGCAGAGCGAAAGGCGACGATTCTCGTGCTGGAGGATCTCCACTGGGCTGACTCGGGCTCGATCGATTTCCTCCGATTCCTCGCACGCCAAACGCGGCAGGGCCGGCTTCTCATTGTTGCCACCCATCGCTCGGACGAACTCCCGCCCCAGCACCCGCTAGCGATTCAACTCCCCCTGCTGGTACGTGAATCTGGTGCCCAGCGCATTGAGCTGCGCCCGCTCGACAAAACGGGGCAGCGCGCGCTGATTCGTGCCCGATACGAACTCACGATCGCCGACCAGAAGCGACTCGAGTCCTACCTGGAAGCGCAGGCCGAGGGGAATCCGCTCTTCGCGATCGAGCTTCTGCGTACCCTCGAAGAGGGGGGAGCACTGCGGCAAGAAGGCAGTAGCTGGCTGCTTGACGACCTCGGCGAGGTGACGGTTCCGTCACTCTTGCGGCACGTGATCGAGGGCAGGCTCGCGCGCCTTGGAGATGACGCCCGTGATCGATTGGCCGAGGCCGCGGTCATCGGCCAGGAGGTTCCACTCACCCTTTGGGTCGCGGTTACCGGCGCTCCGGAGTTGGATCTGCTGATCATCATGGAGCGGGCAATTGAAGCACGCCTGCTCGATCCGGCTGAACATGGTGCTCGGTTTACCCATGCGGTGATTCGGGAGACGATCTACGACGGCGTCCTACCGGTTCGCCGTCGAGTTTGGCATCGACAGATCGCCGATGTGCTTCTTAGTCAGCCCGATCCAGACCCCGACTTCGTCGCCTATCATCTTCAGGAGGCCGACGACGAACGAGCCGTTGACTGGATGATCAAGGCTGGAGACCGTGCTGAGCGGTCGTACTCGTGGTTGACGGCAGCCGATCGGCTGGCGACCGCGTCGGACCTGTTAGCATCGAACGCCGACGCCAACTCTCGTGCATTGCTGCTCGCTCGTGTCGCCGTGCTGCGCCGCTACGCGGACCCGCAGGGCAGTCTGGACGCCATGAACGAGGCGCACCGGATTGCCACGGCGCTCGGAGACCGCCTACTCACCGCGTACACGCTCATGAAGTGTGGCCTGTTGCAGTGTTGGGTGGGGAGTGTTCGCTTGGGTCTCGATATGATGGCGGACGGGGTCGAAGTGTTTGATTCGCTGCCACCGGCTGAACGCGCGCGAGCCATCTCACTCAGACTTGACGTCGGCCCGGACAACGATCGTGGCACCCTTGTCGAATGGCTCAGTAGTTCGGGCCAATTTCGCGAAGCGCTCGAACAGTACTCACGAATTTCGCTCGAGCCTGCTGATGCGGTTGAGTTCGACAAACAAAAAGATGCGGTCTTCGGTGACGCGCTCATGGGCATGTGCGATGCGCTTCTCGCGTTGGGGAAACCAGCCGAAGCGCTTGACGCGTTCCGCAGGGCAACACAGCATTTCCGCAACGCGCAGCACCCCGCACAGATCTGCTGGTCGTCGGCCGATGTTCTGCGCCGGGTGGTACTCCCCTATTTTGGCGACAATCTCGCCTTAAGACGCCAACTCGCTCTTGATTCTGAAGAGGCCGCGCGGCGCGCTGGAACTGCAATCGCGGATCTCCCGCCGCGCCATGCCCTCATGCCCCTCATGGCAATCGAGGGCAACTGGGTCGAGCTCCGGAACATGGCGACAGTGTTGCTCGAGACGGTTCACCCGAAACAATTTCGGTCTGTCGGATCGTCTGCTCTCGGGAACGTCGCGTTCGCGCAAGGGGATTTCGACGTCGCCTGGTCGATGGTCCAATCCTTCCTCCCTGCTGGTCCCGGTGTAGAACCGGGCGACGACCTCTATTTCCTTGCACTGGAGGAGATGCGCCTGGCTGTGCGCCTTTCGTTGCACGCAGATGATCTGACACAGGCAAGAGCCTGGCTCGAGACGCACGACCACTGGCTCGACTGGGCGGGAGCGAAGATGCGACGCGCCGACTGTGCGTTACTGTGGGCACACTATTTCCGGCAGAGTGGCGACACCGAGTCGGCTCGGCAGAAGGCACGCGAGGCATTTGCATGGGCGGAAGAGCCTCGCCAGCCACTCGCGCTGATCGCCATCCACCGGTTTCTCGGCCAGGTCAAGCGCGACACCCAGCATTTGAGCGAAGCGGAGACGCACCTCAATGAATCGCTCCAGCTAGCGAGTGCGTGTGCTGCGCCGTTCGAGCGCGCGCTGACGCTGCTGGAACTCGCCAAGCTGCGCGTGGCTCAGCTGCGACACGAAAATGCGCGGACACTGCTGGACGACGTTCGCTCCATCTGTGAGCCGCTCGGCGCTCGTCCGACGCTGGCTACCGTCGATGATCTGTCCCGAACCATGCCGTCGTCAACTCGATCACCATCGTCCTTTCCCGCTGGACTTACCCGCCGAGAGGGTGAAGTGCTACGCCTGGTTGCTCAGGGTCTCAGTAATCGCGAGATTGCTGGCGAACTGTTCATCAGCGAGCGGACGGTCGAGCATCACGTAAGCAACATGCTCGGCAAGCTCGGTTACACGTCTCGGGCTCAGGTGATTGCCTTTGCTGTCGAGCATGGGCTCCATTCCTCCTGAACGCATTCGCCATGACCGCTCGCACATCCCGCCCCCGTTGATCCGAGTTCGGCGTTCCCGCTGCCTGGGTGTGCCAATACCGATGCGGCCCTACCTCCCGAAATAGGTACCGGCGCGGCAACCGGCTAGGTGCTAGCGCCCATGTGTGCCACCGCCCGCTGGCCTACCATCGGATCATCACGTTCTTCAGATCCGGCCGGGAGATGAATCACGAACTCGACACATTCGAATGGAGAGTTGGGAGCAACACTATGAAGCCCATCAACGCGCGTCAGTTCAAATTCTCGAGCGAGTCGTTCATCCTGTGGCTCACTGGAGCCGCATGCGGGATTCTTGTCACGATGAGCCTGGCGCTCGGGACCGGGCGGCTCGATCTGACGAGCACTCACCACACAGCCCCGGCGGTCATCGTTCAGCAGGCGCCTCTAGCAATCGGTGAAGGGGCGATGCCTCCGCCGATCGACGAGATGCAGAATTATCGCGTGTTCCAACCAGCCACGCTCCAACGTGCCGAGTTGGTTCCGCCGGTTGACGAGATTGCGCAATACCGGCGTGCTGAGGCCGCCGCTCGCACGGCAGCCGAGACGGCTCCGCCGATGGCAAAGACGTTTGAGACCAAGTATTGATCGAACCCGAGAAGCACCGCGAAATGGGAAGAACGCGAAAATCGACAGACGTTTGGAGAGCACTCGTCGGAAACCGTTCGACAAGTGCTCTCGCTTTTGGCCAGACGTGTTGTGCTTCAACCCAAGTCAGGGTCCAGCACTCATTCGGGATCAGTTCGTGCAAACTTGTCCCCAATAGTCAACTTCCGCGATCCCAGTGGAGAGATCCAGGGTGCCGCTGACCATTACGTTCCCCGACCCGCCTTCAACAATTTTCATCAGGTCCTGGATTCGCCCATTGGGAAGGATCTCGCCCCGATCAGCGGTCACGAGTTCTCCGAGTGTGGCGCTCACGATGTGATGAGAGCCCGTAAAGAGCGTGGTTCCCCCCGGTGTCACTCGTTGAACGGTGACCGTCGTGATCTTGTCTCCCGCCGGCTGACCGCTGAGTTCTCCCGTGAGACTCACGATGTAGACATCGAAGCCGACGGCAGTCGGCACTGCCTGGCCGACGAAAAATCCCTCAATCGAGGAACATGTTCCTGATTGTTTCGGGGCCGCAAATGCGTTCGCGGGTATGAGCACGATCGCCAGAACTACCAGGAGCTTGCTTACGAGTCGCATTGATCCCTCCGATTGCTATTCGAATCGAGTCGAGAGCCCGATCCCACGTGGGCACAATGCCATCGTGCGCCAGACTGACCTGGATGGTCGTCAGCAGAGCGACGTATTTCGCGGCGTGAGGTGGTAAATACGTAAAGCTACGGAACTACCCGGGGATCAAATAACGCCCGACCGCAGAGCCGCGGTTGCGGCGGCAGTGCGCGACTTCGCGTCAAGCTTGTTGAGGATGTGCGACACGTGCGTGCTTACTGTTCGATGACTGATGAAGAGCGTCGCGGCGATCTCTGAATCAGACAGTCCATCGGCTACGAGGCGCAAGATTTCACATTCGCGCCGGGTCAGCGGTGAGGTCGACCTGCGAATCGATGTGGTCGTTGGCTCCGGTCGTCGTCCAGCGTCGCTCTCCAATCCGTAGGCAATCATCTGCTCGAGCGACATCGACCTGCCCGCCTCCCACGCCGCGATGAACGACGAGCTACTGAGCAGTCGCTGCGCGTCCATAAGCACCTGGTCGTAGTGGGGACGGTCGGCCAGATCAATGGCCGATCCGGTGATGTCTCGTAGCTGGCGGGCGGCACCCAGCAGCCGAGCCGCCCGAATCGCTCCCTCCGAACGATGGCATTCGCGAAGCGCCAGCGCGGCCAGCCACTCCAGGGACCACGCGATCCCTCCCCGGTCGCCGATCTGGCGACGCTCCGCGAGGCTTTCACGCAGCAGCTGACCCGCGCGACAGAGATCACCCTGGCACAGGCGGAGCGCTCCGGCGTTGGCTTTGGCCGCCGTGATCGATCGTGTATCGCCGAGTTGCGTGTAGAGCGCGAGGCACTCCGCTGTCCGCTCTTCACCATGCACGTAGTCACCGCGTCTGAGCTCGAGCTCTCCGAAGCCGAGCAGCGCGAGCGCGACGCCGGCCTGGTCGCCAAGTGCCCGCATCATCCTGATGCTCTCGTTCAGTAACTCCTCGGCGGCGGCGAAATCTCCCGTGCGGTTGGGGACGAACGATTTGAATAGAATGACTCTGGCTATCTTCTGGTCCTTTTGAAGCGCTCGCTGGAACGTCAGGCTCTCGTCAAGAAGCTTCACCGACAGGTCGTGGTCGGAAATCCAGAACGCAACTGATGAATACGCCAGGAGCACGTCGGCAAACGCGTCGAGCAGTTCTCGATCGTTGTCCGCGGATGAACATGTTGAGAGTAGCGGGCGCGCACTCTCCACTATCTCTTCAAGATGCCGGTGTCCCTCGCGCAGATAGCCGCGGATATACCAGAACCACCAGAGAGCCGACGCGAGGCGGAGACCCACCAGGATGGCCCCTCGATCACCGCCGGTCGAACGCTCCTTGGCCCAGCGCAGGACTGCTCGCAGGTTGCCGTGCTCCTGCTCGAGCTTCCCGATCCAGACTCGCTGGTTCTCATCCTGGAGATGAGGCTGTGCCTGTTCTGCCAGGCAAAGAAATTGACGGGCATGGCGTTCGCGGGCGCGCTCGAGTTCGCCGCAGAGATCGAGTTGCTCCAGTGCATAGATGCGGAGAAGTTCGAGCATTGAGTACCGGGCTCTACCGTTCTTTCTTTCCCATAGCTGAACGAGACTGTGCTCGACCAGAGAACCCAGGGCCTCGAGCAGCTGATCCTCATCGTCGTTCTCGGCAAGGGCAGTCGCGGCAGAGAGTGACCAGCCCCCCTCGAATACCCCGAGCCCACGAAACAGCCGCTGCTCAGCCTCTGTCAACAGGTCGTAACTCCACTGAATAGTGTTGCGAACCGTCTGCTGGCGCTCGGGAACGCCCTGCACGCGGCTTGTCAGCAGCGCCAGGCTCTGCTCGAGTCGTTCATTGATCTCAACGAGTGGTAATGTTCGTGAACGGGCTGCAGCAATCTCGATCATGAGCGGAATTCCGCCAAGCCTCTGGCACAGCGCGATCACCGTGGAAGCGTTATCTTGGGTGAGTTTGAAATCTGGCCGGACCTCGCGTGCACGCTGCATGAACAACGAGACCGCGTCTATGCGCTGCAGTTGGATCAAATCGGACGAGGATTCCGGTTCTGGAACCGCCAGCGGCATGATGGGATACTCGCGCTCGCCGTAGACGTGGAGCGGTACCCGACTGGTCGCGAGGATATCGAGTGACGGACACTCGCCGAGGAGACGGATCAACTGATTGCTCAGGTTGGGGATCTGCTCCAGATTGTCGAGCACGAGTAACAGCCTCTTGTCCCGTAGCTCAACCGCCAGCGCGGATTCAATCGACATGGTGGCGGCCAGGCTGATGTTGAGCGTCGAAGCGACTGCCGTCAGCATGAGATGTGGGTCGGTCACGGGCGAGAGATCTACGAAGAAGACTCCATCGTCATATTGAGCTTGCAGCGCTCGAGCGACGGAAAGCGCCAATCGCGTCTTGCCGACGCCACCGATTCCGGTCAGCGTCAGCAAGCGGATTTCGCCGCGAAGGAGAAGCTGGGTCAAGGCTCGGGTCTCATCGGCGCGGCCAACAAATGTTGACATGTAGTTTGGCAGCGCGGATGGACCGGGCGCGTCGGGATACTGCTGAGGGCTACGGCGCTCAACCCGTTCTGCTGCCAGGCGCTTGCGCGTCGCCAGCCACGTAGCACGATCTTCTTCTGAAAGATTGAGCGCGTCAGCCAGCACGTCGAGCGTTCCCTTGCGCGGAACATGACAGAATCCCCGTTCGATATCGCTGATCGTACGGGGACTCAGCCCGCTACGCTCGGCAAGCGCTTCCTGCGTGAGTCCGGTCTGACGCCTGGCGCGACGCAAGAGGATTTCAAACGTCGTTTGATCCTGCGAGATCCGCGGCTGCATAGCGCGTCCTTAATCGAACTTGGTGAGAGTACCTATCATAGCATGTCTTGTGGTGTGCGATAGATGCTGATCTCTGAGTTTCTGCCGCTGAAACTGTGAATTCTTCATGGTGCATCAACGTGGCGTGCGATAACGTGACAACCACCTATCCGGAACGGCTGTCGCGAGACACACAGGAGGTCATGATGTCGTTGGATGACAACAAGCGCCTGGTGCTGCGGACGTACGAAGAGTTGGTGATGGGCGGGAACTTCGACAACCTGGAAGAGCTTGTTCACGACGATTACGTCGACTACACACAGCCGCCCGGCTGGCCGACCGACCGGGCGGGCCTGCAGCTTCAGGTGGAGTATTTCCGGCGTGCATTTCCTGATATTCACGTGCGCTTCGAGGAGATGATCGCGGAGGGCGATCTGGTGATCCATCGCCAGATCATGAGTGGGACCCACCGGGGAGAATTCTTTGGGATCGCGCCGACGGGGAATCACGTCGAGATGGCCGGCTTCCACCTATTTCGGATCAAAGACGGCAAGCTCATTGAGCATCGCGCCAACAACGACGACATCGGCATGCTGCGTCAACTGGGTGCGATTCCTGCTGAGCCAGAACAGGTCGAGGTGTAACGCTCGGTGATGGGTGGTGCTCACCTACCATCATTTCTCGCTCGCTGAAGAGTGGGGCTCGCCGGTAAGAGCCAGCGAGCCCCACTCTTGATGGCCACTGCTACCTGGCGCGTCGCGGCCGTGCCGATGGAAGCCTGATCGGCTTATTCGGCCTCTACGACCCCTGGCTCGACTCTGCCCCTGTCCTCGCCCGGCCAAATATCGGCGTAAGCGTCGCCAGGTAAGCCAGCGACGAGACGGCGATCAGCCCGCCCACGACTGAGAGCAGTCCCGAGACGGCGATCTGGCCGAGCAGGACGCCGTAGGCCAGCGGCATGAGCGCCTGCCCGAGACTCCCGGCTGACTGGAAGATACCGATGAACGTCCCCATGCCGTGCTGGTGGCCCAGATCGACGGCCGAAGTCGACGTGCCCGCCACCAGAGCAGCGATCGAGACGCCCGCGATGAGGGTCGCTCCGGCCGCGACAATGGGGGGTGAGAAATTGGCCAGAATGACCAGACCAATCAGAGTGCCGATGCCGCCGAACAGGAGTAGCGGCTGAATACCGGTCCGGTCGGCGATGTTGCCCCAAAGCGGCTGGACAGCGGCGGTGGCGAAGCTGGCGATCGAGAGCAGGGCGCCGATCAAGATCGATCCGTAATCGCGTGAATTACCGAGCAGCGGGAAGAAGGAGAGGACGATGAGGCTCGTCGGCGCGACGATGAAGTTGAATGCCAGCAACACACGTGCGGGACGTTCGATCCGGATGCGGCCGAGTGAGCGGTCCTTCGTCTGGGCCGGAGGATCGGTATAGCGGCGGTCGAGTAGCAGGACCGCGATGGCCGAGACGACACCGGCCGGCGCCAGCAGGAAGAAGACGCCGTTGTTGCCCCACTGGTGCACGATCAATCCACCGGCCAGCGGACCGAGCGCATAGCCGAGCCACTGAGCCGCATTGTAGCGAGCCATGGCCGCACCACTCTTGCCCCGCGCATGCTGGCCCATCACCGCCATGACCATCGGCAGGACGATGGCTGAACCGACCCCGTGCAGTGCTCGCGCTCCGGCCAATGTGAAGACGTTATTGGCTCCCGCGTAGGCCAGCCCGATCGGCACGTAGAGCAAGGTTCCGGCGATCAGCAGTCCGCGATAGCCGCGCCGGTCACCGACGCGTCCAACGATTGGACCCAATATCAGTCTGGTGAAGTAGATCGAACTTACGACCAGCCCCAGTTCGAAGCCGCTCGCGCCGAGATCCTTGGCGTATGGCGTCAGGATCGGCCAAAGGGTGCTGGTACTGGCGACCATGATAAAGACGATGAAGAGAAGCGGGCCCATGCCCGCCACCGGACTTGCGGTATCCCGTGGGTCGGCCGCGTTCTGTGCCATAGGTAGACTCCCGTCACCTCAAGGCCAGTCACAGCCGGGGGATCCCGTCCCGGATGATGATGGCAAAAAACTATTGCGTTGAACTCTACTTAGGCGTGGCCGGAGTGTGCAACGGTGGGTGTCAACGGTGGAGTTCGAGGCCCTCATGAACAACCCTTACCCCCGACCCCTCTCCCGTACGTACGGGAGAGGGGAGCAGAAATTTCCTTCTCCTGATCTCGGCGGGAGAAGGGGTTAGGGGGTGAGGGCCGTTACCCCCCATACCGCCAGCGATAGTAGTGACGCCCGACGTTGCCCATCTCCACTTTCCATCCATTCGGGTTCGACGGGGTGTAGGTCAGGCAGCGGCGCTGGAAGCACTGCACCAGCACGTCCTTGACCTGTCCGCCAACTTTGACTTTGGCCCAGTAGGCTTCAGTGATCGGAAAGCCGGTCGCGAAGAAGGTCGGATCGAATAACTGACCGTTGACGTTGGCCGAGCCGTTCCAGATGGTGCCGCTGCTGTTGAGGTAGTTCCAGAAGACGTCGGCCACGGTGTGATTCGTTTCGCTGACCAGTTGCGCTGCCTTCACTCCGCCCGGCCCGCCATTGCCGACGTTGCCGCTCCGATCGATCGTCGTGTGAATCTCGGTGCCTGGCGGTATGGCCGGGGCGCCCAGCACGCCCTTGAGCGCGGCATAGGTCGGCCCGCTGGTGTCGTCCGGATCACCGGCTACCGGGATGGTGGCCGATCCCTTGTCCACAAAGCGGTTGTCGCCCACTTGCATCTGGCCAGTGATCAGCTCATTTGCCAGCAGGCCGTTCGTGACGTACCAGCGCGTGCTCTGGTCGCCATAGGGTACCGTGATCTCCATGCGGCTCTTGTCGTAGTAGCGCACCGCGCGTTCGCCATCCGGCCCGTTGTCGTATGGCTCAACCGTCGTCGCGAAGGCGCTCGGCCCCCAGACCCAGGTACGCTGCGCCGCGCCGCTGGCGACCGGTTGGTCTTCTCGCGCCCAGGTGCGATCCCAAGCAATTTCGGCCGAGGAGGTGATTTGCGACGCCTGGAACGAGAGCCAGCCGACATTGTTGATGATCGCGTCGTTCCCCGTGGCCACGTCATGAATCGATATCGTGCTTGGCTTGCCGTAGGGAGCATCGATCAACGCGAACCGGGAGTGATCGGCTGAGAAGCCGAGGAACATCCGGTTGTCGTTCGAGAGGATCGTGCTGCGCGCGCCGCTGTTCAAGTCGATGCGGGTGATGGTCGTCGGATCAGCCTGTACCGCGTAGGCGAAGTTCCCATTCGGATCGGTGGTCAGGTACGACTCCGGCAGCGTGTCGGATGGGTAGCCGATTGGAATGTTGGCGAAGACGTTCGCCTTGGCCGTGTTGACGTTCAGCACCACCAGGTCGTGCCCGCCGGTGCCGTAGTCGAGAAAGATCAACCGCGTGCCGTCGGTCGTGGTGAAGAACGGGCCGCCGCAGGGATTTGCCAGGCGGGTCGAGAGCTGGCGCGTCGCTCCGCTGTTGATGTCGTAGCTCTTGATCGTGCCGTCCGCCGCCGAGACGTAGATCAGCAGGTTCCCCTCGCCCGCCCAGGCGAACTTGCCGATCGTTTGCGCGACCGATTTCGTCTGACCGGAGAAGATGTCGAACCAGCCAAGCTGGCGGATCGGGCACCTCGTGCCATACGGGTTGCTGACGATCTGCGTGTAGCCGACCGCGTGGTCGTTGCCCGACCATTTGATGGCGTCCGCCCCTACGCCAGCGTCACGCATGTGCGTTCCCTCACGGTCGTAGACCTTGATCGTCCCACGGTCGATCACGGCGAGCCGTGCGCTATCGGGCGACCAGAGAGGATTCGCGCCGGTCGAGAGACCACGGAGGCCAAACGATGGTTCCGGGCTGGTAATGTAGACGCCGGTCGCGCCATTGAGTGGTCCGACCGTCGCGATGCGCGTTCCGTCGGCCGACCAGGCAATGTCGTGAAATCCGCCGGTTGTCGTGATCTGCCGTGCATTCTGCCCGTTGTCTTGACTCACCCAGAGATTGTTCTGCCGGTCGAGATACGCCACATCGCCACTCGGCTGCAGATTATCCGCCAATGCGCCGGGAATGGATGGCAAGAGCGTGAGGCAGATCAGGATGAGGCTGAACAGCGACAAGCGCCGTATCCGGGGATGGATCCTCGGCATGCGCCGTAACCTTCCTATTCATTTCGAACGTTCGTCCATCACGGCGGCGCTCTGGATGGCAGACAGGTCGTGAATCGGCCGCCGGTCGCACATGCTACAACGAACGACGCCAGTTGAGGGTGCCCACCGGCCAGCCAGGTAGCGCCAATGCAGCACTCTGTCACAATCATCGTGCGTCAATCGTCGATTGATTGGATCTCGAAGATAGGCTGAAGCCGAGGAGGAATTGTGGAGGTTCGAACGGTCGCGCAACGTGTTATCGACGCGAAGGCGTTGCTCGCGTCGGAGGTGGATATCTGGGTCGCGTCGGCCAACGCGGATGGTGAGGTTCATCTCATTCCGCTCTCCTATTATTGGGATGGGGAACAATTGACGGTCGCGACCCCCGAGCGGAGTCGCACCGCCCGCAACCTCCGGCGTGCCGGGAACGCGAGGATGGCGCTGGGGCCGACACGGAATGCGGTCATTCTCGAAGGTCCAGTCGAGGTGTTCCCGGTCAGCGAGGACAATGTGCTGGCCGAGGTTCACGCCCAGGCGGCTGGTTTCGACGCGCGCGAGACCGACGAACCGTATGTGTTCATCCGTCTGACGCCACAATGGGTTCAGCACTGGCGCACCGTCGAGGAACTGCCGGACCGCATCATCATGCGCGACGGCGTGTGGCTGGGGTGAGATCCGGTCCAGCGCTAGAATCCGTGGCCGAAATCGGACGAGAGGTGATACTCGTTTTCGCTCCAGGGGTTCTGCCAGGTTCCGTCGGCGTAGCGGCCAAACCGGAACGGCGTGAGATCGACCGTCGTCGCCTTCCCTGCGGTGATCAGCTCTGCCATGCACTGGCCCATAGCCGGACCCTTCTTGAATCCCGCGCCGCAGAATCCGAGCATCAGGTGCAGTCCGTCGATGCGCTCGGCCGGACCGAGAATCGGGTGCAGGTCGGGCGTCATGTCGTAGAGGCAGGCGTAGCCGTAGAGGGTGGTCGAGCGTGCCATGGCGGGCATGCGCTTCGCCAGTGTGGCCCTGACCGCGTCGTCGAAGCCGGGGTCCATGCGGTGATCGTAGGTGAACGGGTCGACGACGTCGTGGAACTCGCCGCCGCCGACGCCTGCCAGCGTCCGGTTTGGCCCGAAGTTGCGGCAAAAAAACCCGGCGGCCGTGTCGACGTAGGTCATCGTGCCGCTCTCGGGCATGTCGAGCGGGCGGTTCAGGATGGCGACCTGCACGCGTTGCGCTTCGACTGGAACTTCGATGCCGACCGCTTTCAGCAGCGGCACCGACCAGGCCCCCGCCGCGCAGACGACCGTCTCCGCGTCGATCGGTCCGTCACTCGTCTCGACGCCCACCATTCGATTGCCTTCGACCCGAATCGCCGTAACGGTTCGCTGCTCGTGGACCGTTGCGCCTCCACGCGTCGCCGCTTCGGCCATGGTTCGCGTGGCTGCGACCGCATCGACGTAGCCGGAATCGCGCTCGTAGGCCGCCACGGCAATGTCGTCCACACGGGTGAACGGCTGCAGTTCGCGCAGTTGCTCGGCGGTGACGACTTCTGACTGAATGCCGACCCGGTTCTGCATGGCGATGTTGCGGTGCATGCGTTCGATGTTGACCTCGTCCTCACCACTGGTGGTGACCGTCACGATCCCGCCAGTGTTGACGAAGCCACAGTCACCGCCGACTTCTTCGTTCCAGTTGGCGTAGGTGAGCAGGCTCAGGTGGGCAAGCGTCGCCTCGAGCACGTTGGTGTAGTGCTGGCGCAGGAGAGCGCCAGTGCGACCGCTGGCGCCTGCGGCGAGCGTGCCGCGCTCGACCAGCGTCACATCGCGCACGCCGAGCTTGGTGAGGGCAAAGGCCAGGCTCGTCCCCATGATCCCGCCGCCGATGATCACGACGTCCGCTCGCTCCGCCATCTCCCGCTCCCTTGCTCAACGTCTAAGTACGCAGACTTCGAGGTCGAGTCTGTCACACGGGCGGGGTGGTGGCAATGCGGGAACGACATCCTATCGAGGTATGATGTTGTCCGTATGGATCGGCCAGGGCGCCGCTCGGTCCGGTCCATCATGTTTCGAGCGTGTCATCTGCCGTCTTGCTCTTCTGAAATTCGATGCAGATCGCTTTAAGAGCACAGCGATCATGGTCCGGACCGATTGGCTTGCAGATTTGGGCGGAAAAATCCAGGAGTCCGTAATTGTGCTCGCGAACATTGCGACTGGGTAGAATGCGTGCCGCAATTTCCCATGCGCCTGGATTTCGCCGGTTATCTTTTGTGAACGCGGTGCCAGTAATACGTGAAAAGACCCGAAGAATGTTCGCATCGACGATTGGGACCCGTTGACCAAAGGCGAAGCAGGCTACGGCGTGTGATGTGTACAACCCGACATGAGGCAACTCGAGAAGCCTGGAGATTACTCTCGGCACATTACCGTGATGCTGATCAACGAGAGCCTGGGAAAGCGTTTGAATTGCATCGACACGCTGTCGTTTAAGCCCGAGGCAAGCGAGCATTTCGAGCAAGTCATCCTTCGGAGCGGATAGACATGACTCGGGAGTCGGGTAGCTATCCATAAATAACGGCCAGACGTCAGCGACCATCTCTGCACGGGTCTGTCTGAGAAGCATCTCAGCAATGACGACTCCGAACGGCGTAGTGTCCGAAGTCCGCCAGCGGAACGACCGTCCATGGGTGCGATACCAGCGACGAAAAAAGAGCCTAAGCTTGCGTTCGGTCTCGTTGAGTGCTGGGATCGACCCCATTGCAACAGTCTATTCGGACTCAAGTTCGTTGAGTTGCTGATGCGTCTGTCGCGGGAATTTTCGAACGAGCCACTTCAGCGCCTCAACTTGATCTTCGGTCCGGGCTCGACGTAGCTGGGATAGGAGAACCACGAGTTCGGGCCGCGTCGGACTGATATTGGCCGCTCCTTCGTTGCAGACAGAGCAGACTGCTCGAAGATTGTTAGGCTCATCGGTCCCGCCGTGTGACTTGTCGATGATGTGACCGATGTGGAGCCGCGTCTTCTTGGAAGGATCATATGGATGCGGTTCTCCGGCCACTGCTCCGCACATTTGACAGGTGAAACCATTGCGTTCAAGAACGAACGCCCGGGTTTCCTTCGACACTGCTCGGGCAAACGCTGGCCTTGGAGTAATATCGGTGAGGATGTATTCTCCTGGCTTGAGATCTGACCGGTCGTTGTGCGTTAGGATGTTGTAGCCCTCTTCGTCACGGAGTTCGCGGATTCGCCTCGCCCATTCACTGATTCCAGCGACGTCTCTCAAGGTATCGCTATCGAGAACCTCGCTGACATGGTTCAGGAGATATTCTCTGAGCTTGTCCTTCGCTGAAACCACTAGTCCACCTCTTGAAGCAAAGTGAGTTGACGTGAGCGCGGCAACGGTTCAACAGACTCGTCTCTGAGGATCGCCGCCTTGATCGCGCGAGCTACAGCTTCAGCGACTGGTGGCGGGAACGCATTTCCAACTTGGCGGTATGCTGGGGTTTTCTTACCGGCAAATTCCCAGTCTCGCGGGAATCCTTGAATGATCGCGGCCATTCCGACCGTTAGCCTCGGCATGCCTTCGAAATCCGGGCCCGGAGGTTCGTCAGCAAGGCTCGCACCATTTACACCGAGTGCAGCCCAGGCTTTCCGGGCTCTAGTCGGCCCCAGGTCAGGCCCACCATGCTTGCGCGAGCCGCCCACGATCGTTGGAGCAATGTCATTTGCTCCTTTTGCCCACTGATCGACGCCCGGCCAGCCACGTGACGCCATTACATCGTAGAGGGCCTCTCCCACCGAAACCCTCCGGACCGATACTCCGTCACCGGCTGGCCAGCGAAACCATGCCTGGTCAGCGTCACGCAGAGCCACAAGAATTGCGCGTGGGCGGAGTTGAGGAACCCCGAACTCCGAGGCGTTAAGCAGGCTCCACTCAGGTTCGTATCCCCACTCGCGCAATTCACCGTCGATCTGTTCCCGGTAGCTTGCGAACGCAGGAGAGAGCAGCCCCCGGACATTTTCGAACATGACGGCGCGCGGCCGGGTTTCCTGCACGAGCCTCAATGCTTCTGGGAAGAGATTTCGGTCATCAAGATGTCCAAGTTGCTTACCAGCGATTGAGAATGGCGGGCATGGCACTCCACCGGCGAGGAGGTCGATTCCACGGTACCGGGTCCCAGAGAACTCTCGAATGTCTTGCTGGAGCACATTCCAATTCGGACGGTTCTGCTTCAAGGTCTTGCAGGCCCAACCGTCGATCTCGACTAGGGCAAGATGTTCGAATCCTGCACGCTCGATACCCAGCGCTTGACCGCCAGCACCTGAGCAGATTTCAAGTGAGGTAAGTGACATGCCGGTCCCCTCAGCGTACGTATGTCCTCCCAATGAAGTTTACACGCTACTATCCGGTTGACGTCATCTCGCGAGAAGAATTGATTCGTATTAATTTCCTTGTTCCGCTAACCAGTTCAACCATTCGCTCTTCCTTGACATCACTCCCGCTCCCGAGTAACCTCTGCGGGACGTTTCGCGGCGAACGCCGTCATGGAGGTATGCTCACTCATGCTCTACCGTATGCCCGGACGCGCCAGGTGCCGCCGGCCCCACTTCAGACCCTAGCTGTCGCGTGTTGGGTGCGCGCCGTGTGACGCGCGCATATGTGTAGAGGAGCTCCCCGAGCATGCCGAACGATTCCGGTATCAAAAAGGCTGTCCTGGCCTACTCCGGCGGTCTTGATACATCCGTTATTCTTGCCTGGATTAAAGAGAACTATGGCTGCGAAGTCATCGCCTATACCGCCGATCTCGGCCAGGGCGATTCCTTCGAAGGACTCGAGGCTAAGGCGCTGGCCAGTGGCGCGTCTAAGCTTTATGTCAAGGATCTGAAGAAGGAACTCGTTACTGAATACGCCTTCCCCGTATTGCGGGCGGGTGCGCTCTACGAGCGCAAGTACCTGCTCGGCACGAGTTTCGCCCGGCCGGTGACGGCCAAGCACCAGGTCGAGATTGCTCTGCAAGAGGGCGCTGACGCGGTCGCGCATGGCTGCACCGGCAAGGGGAACGACCAGGTTCGCTTCGAGCTGACCTACCAGGCGCTGGCGCCGCATTTGAAAGTCATCGCCCCGTGGCGCGAGTGGGATATCCGCTCCCGCGAGGACGCGCTCGACTACGCCTACTCGCACGACATTCCGGTGACGCAGTCCAAGACCAACATCTACAGCCGCGACCAGAACATCTGGCACCTGAGCCATGAGGGCGGCGAACTGGAAGACCCCTGGATCACGCCGAACGAGGACATGTTCCAGCTGACGGTCCACCCGCTTGACGCGCCGGACAAGCCGACCTCGATCACGATCGGTTTCGAGGAGGGTTACCCGATTAGCCTGAACGGGCTGCCAATCGACCCGGTCGAGCTGATCTTCACGCTCAACAAGGTGGGTGGCGACAACGGCATCGGCCGTATCGACCTGGTCGAAAACCGGCTCGTCGGCATGAAGAACCATGGCGTCTACGAGCAGCCGGGCGCGACGATCCTCTCGACCGCGCACAAGGAACTCGAGTCGATCGTGCTCGATCGCGACACGATGCACTACAAGGACGTCATCGCCCAGAAGTACGCCGAGTTGATTTACAACGGCCTCTGGTTCACGCCGCTGCGCGAGGCAATGGACGCCTTTGTCGACGTGACGCAGAAGCCGATGACCGGTGAGGTGCGACTCCAGCTCTACAAGGGCAACTGCATCGTTACCGGCCGTCAGTCGCCGAACAGCCTCTACAACTACGACTTCGCCACGTTCGGTGAGGACGAGGTCTACAACCAGGCCGACGCCAAGGGCTTCATCAACCTCTTCGGCCTGCCGCTCAAGGTGGCGGCCCTTGCCAAGGAGAAGCGATCCAAGGAGGAGCAGGCGACTCCAGCCGACGACGACTAGGCCGGCGTATTCGATGAATCAGCAGCAGGGGATGCCGCGAGGCGTCCCCTTTCTCTATTGTTTGACCCTGAGGAGGTTGAGTATGCCCGCAAGAGGACTCTCCGAGATCGTTCTCATCGTCAGCGACGTGGCCGTGTCGGCCTGCTTCTATCGCGACGTCGTCGGCCTGACTCCCGTCAAGCCAGCCGAGGAGGATTGGGCGTGGTTCTGGATGGGCGAGCCGGGAGAGCCGCAGCGACTGGCCGTCCACAAAGGAAGCCTGCTCTTCGAGGAGTATTCACCGTATCCCGAGGGCGAGCGCTGGGGCCGGGTGCATTTCGCGCTGCTGATGCCTGAGCCGGATCTTGCCGTCGCGCTGGAGCGGGTCAGGGCGCACGGCGTCGAGGTCTATGGTCCGACGCCACAAGAGTGGATGAGCGCCATCTCGCACTACTTCTACGATCCGGACGGCAACCTGGTCGAGTTCTGGACGCCCGGTTCCTGAAGCCGGCTTCCGCTCGATGCAATCAGGTCAGGGTAACCGCACCCTGACCGATCCCGGCTCGCTGGCGTCGTATTCGGCCTTCTCCTCGGCGATCTGGGCCAGTCCGTCTCGGCTGAGCCCCTCGACGACGTCACGGAGCCAGACGACGTGCTCCTCTCCGAAATCGTCGCGTACCTGAGGTCCGAGTTCGCTCAGGTCGAGCGACTGGCCATCGTCGAGCCCGCGTAGTGCTTCGATGACGCGGCCCCGATAGTAGCGCATCGAGCCGGTGAAGGGCTCTTCCTTCTTCTTGCGGGTGCCTTTGGGAAGCGCCGCGATCACGCTCTGGATCTCAGGGAAGGCGGTGCAGTGGTGCTGCAGCGGGCAGGCCAGGCATGCGGGCTTGCGGGCGGTGCAGATAACCGCGCCGAGCTCCATCAGTGCCTGATTCCACTGGTAGCCCTGCCCGTTCGGAACTAGCTCGTCGGCCAACGACTGCATCTCGCGCGTCGTGATCCGTTCTTTCGGCAGTTCAGGACCGAGCAAAACGCGGTGGAGCACGCGCCGGATGTTGGTGTCGAAGAACCCGACGTCCTGTTCGAAGGCGAAGCAAGCGATGGCACCCGCCGTATAGGGGCCGATACCGGGCAGGTCGCGCAAATCAGCCAGGTCGCGCGGCATCTCGCTGTCGAAGCGTTCGACGACTGCTTGCGCTGTCCGCTGCAAGTTCACGGCGCGCCGGTTGTAGCCCAGGCCGGACCACGCGCGAATGACTTCGGCGGTCGGTGCCCCGGCCAGCGCCTGGAGTCTCGGGAATGCCTCGAGAAACGCGTGGTATTTGGGGATGACCCGGTCGACCTGGGTCTGCTGTAGCATGACTTCCGAGACGAGGATGCGATACGGATCGCGCGTCCGGCGCCATGGGAGATCGCGCGCGCTGTCGCGGTACCAGGCGAGCAGATCGTCCCGGATTGCTCGGATTTCGCTTGAATCGAGGTTGGTGTTGGGCGTTTCGGGTGTCTCAGTCACCCCTCAATTTTACCGTCTTGGCCCAGCATCAGTCTTCTGTGAGGCGCAACTCTCCCTCGAAGACCGGGACCACCTGACCGCCAACGTGGATACGTCCCGGCTGGCCACTTTCGGCCGCGACCCGGATGTGAACGAAGCTCTGCCGGCCCATCGCCGTCCCTTGCTCGCTGACGATGTCGACCACTGCCGCGCCGGGGACCAGACCGTACTTCACCAGGTAGGCGCCGAGCGGGCCGCTGGCGCTGCCGGTCGCTGGATCCTCACGCAGCATCCCCTTGCCGACGCCGATCATGCGCGAGTAGGCGCGATTCCGGTTCGGCTCGGGTGCGAACATGAAGGCCGAGCGCACACCCCAGCCGACCCGGGCGATGCACGCGCGATAGAGTTCGAGACGCGGCGAGACACGATCAACAATGTCGGCGCTCTTCAGTGGCACATAGAGGAATGGCGATCCGGTCGAGGCGGGCTGGACTGGCGCGTCTGGCAAGAGATCGTCGACGTCGATGCCGAGCGCGGCCGCGATCGCCTCGCGATCCTCGAAGACCTCGCCGAAGGTCGCCGGTCCCTGGTCCATCCAGACGAATTCCAATTCGCCAGGTCTCCGTTCGGCCGAGACGGTGATCGGGCCGATCCCGAGCGCCAGTACCATGCTGGTTGACGTCTTATCGATCATTCCCTGGTCTCCGAGAACCCAGGCCGTCCCGATCGTCGGATGTCCGGCGAAGGGCAGTTCGGCCGTCGTCGTGAAGATTCGGACCTTCGCGGCGTGGTCGGGTGACTCGGCGGGCAAGACGAAGGTCGTCTCCGACAGGTTCATCTCGTTGGCGATGGATTGCATCTGTTCGTCGCTAAGCCCGTTCCCGTCGAGGAAGACCGCGAGCGGGTTACCGCCGAACATGCGGTTCGTGAAGACGTCGACCTGCACGAAGCGATAGGTGCCGCTCATGACTCGCTCCTCTCCTATTGCCAATCTCGTCGAGCTTCACACAGTGATCCCGATAGAGCAACACGCAGCGGAGTTCGCTCGTTTCTGGGCGGCGAAGGAACACCGAACCCGATTTACGATCAGGGCTCCCGGCGTTAGGATGAACCCAACTCCGTTTGGAGGGAGAGGAGAAAAGCATGCGCAAACTCAGGGTTGGCCTGATTGGCACGGGGACCATCGCCAACAGCGCGCACCTGCCAGCCATCGCTCACCTGCATGATGAGCTCGAGCTGGTCGCTGTGGCCGATATCCGCGCCGAAACGGCTGAAAAAGCGGCGAAAGATTACGGGGCAGAGAGCTGGTACACCGACTACCGGGAACTGCTGGCTCGCAAAGACATCGACTTCGTCGACATCTGCACGCCGGAGTTCCTGCACCGGGAGCAAGTCGTCGCGGCCGCCGAGGCAGGCAAGCACATCCACTGTGAGAAGCCGATGTCGTCGACGGTCGAAGAGGCCGACGCGATGATCGACGCCGCTCGCCGCAACAACGTGAAGCTGATGATCGGTCACAGCCGTCGCTTCACCCGCCGCTACCAGCGCATTCGCGCCGCGATCGAGCGGGGCGAGATCGGCGAGGTGCGCATCGTCCGTGAGAACGAACGCCGCGCCGCATCGATGTACAACGTGATGGATCGCTGGTCGGGCTACTGGACGCCCGAAGAGGGCAAGCCGTGGATCGCCTCGGCGCAATATACCCAGGGCGCCGCGCTGACCAACGCCGTCCACGAGACCGACCTGGCTCGCTGGTTCGCTGGACAGGACGGTGCCTCGGTCTATGCCGAAGCTCGGATTCTCGATCCGAACGGCGAAGTCCCCGACATGATCACCTATACCATCACCTTCAAGAATGGCTCGATCGGTGCCGCAGAAGTCGTCAACCAGCTTCCGGCCCGGTACCCCTACTTCCACATGATGGAGGTCTTCGGCACCGACGGAATGATTCGGGCGACCGATCCGCCAATGTCCCCCTACGAAGTCTGGACGCCGGATGGCATGGGATTCCCGACCAACTTTGCCCTGCTGATCCACGTCGACGAAGCCTACGTCAACGAGCTCCAGCAGTTTGCCGCCGCGGTCAGAGACGACACGCCGGTGCCCCTCGATGCGTGGGAGGCGCGTCAAGCCGTGGCCCTTTCAGTGGCGGCGGTCGAATCGAGCAAGATGGGCCGCGAGGTGGAGCTTCCGGCGGCCAGCCGTCCGGGAGGTGCACAATGAGTGGTTCACGAACCATAGCGGTGATCGGTAGTGGGGCAATGGCTGACGACGTCTCGTCGGCAATCCGGCATTCGCCGGTGTACCGCTTCGCCGGCGCGGTCGAGCCTGGTCAGTCGATCCCGGACGGCACTGGCATGGTGATCAATCTGGCGAGCGGCAGCAACCAGATCTCGACACTGCAGTCAGCGACGTCGTCCGGATTGCCCGTAGCCACGCTGCCACTCACGTCGACCGGAGACGATGCTCGCGCGGCGTTGGGGAGTGGCCGCGTGATGCAGGTCAGTCCTTTGCGCGGGTTCGAGGCACTGGAGGCATTCCGCGCCGATGTGCGTTCCGGAAAACCAGGCAGACCGTACGGGATCTTCGCGGCACACCGGGTGAAGCAGGGAACTGGCGACCTGTTCGATTCGGTCGGCGTGCCGCTGCTGCACTTCGTCTTCGACCTGTTCGACGAGCCGCTCGCGCGCGTGCAGACGACGCGGGCAAGTTTGTTTGGTTCGAATGATGACGCGTGGTTTATCCTGGCGCGCGGCAAGCAAGACCTGCTGTTGACGATCGAGTTCGCGGCGTCCATAGCTTCGAGTGCACCGGCTCCGGCGCAGGTCCTGATGGAGGCGACCGGGTCGGAAGCGGTGTTGCGGGTCGAGCCATCCCGGCAAGTCATCGAGATAACGGGAAAGAGTGGCGTGACGAAAGATGTGGCCTGGTGGCCGGACGAGGCGCCGGGCTTCGTGGATGCCGCCGTCCAGGTGACCGACATCCACGAACCCAAGCGAGAGCTCGCCTTCCTCGACTTCGTCGCTGCTGTGCGGCAGTCAGCCGAGAAGGGTGAGCCGGTCGAACTGAGCTAATCCTCGATCTCGACGATCACTTCGATCTCGACCGCGATTCCGCCCGGCAGACCGCCCATGCCGACCGCGGAACGCGCGTGGCGGCCACGGTCGCCAAAGACTTCGACGAAGACGTCCGAGCAGCCGTTGATCACCTTCGGCTGCTCGCCGAAGTCTGGCGCACAGTTCACCATGCCCAGCACTTTGACGACCCGCTTGACCTTGTCCAGGTCGCCGACCGCATCCTTCATCACCGTGATCAACGTCAAGCCAACCGAGCGTGCCTGCTGGTAGGCCTCCTCGGTGGTGACGTCTTTGCCGACTTTCCCTGTCTTCGGCCGTGAGCCGTCCTGGTTGTACGGCCCCTTGCCAGAGAGGAAGAGCAGGTTGCCGGTCTTGACCCAGTGGACGTAGTTGCCCGCGGGCTGCGGCAGGTCTGGAATCGTGATGCCAAGTTCCTTGAGGCGATTCTCGGTCTGCATATGCAATCCCTCCCATTCGAGCGTGTTCCGATTCTCCGCGACCGGATCGTCAACGGACCCGGCCCAGACAGAATACGTGAATCGGCGCGGGAGGGCCACAGGAGGTGGCCAATCGCGCATCAGGATGGTCGTGCGCTGTGCCAGTCATGCGCCGCCGTCACTTCCCCACGGTCAACCTTCCCGATCACCAGCAGCGGTTGCTGTTCTGTCGTGGTCAACGTCGCTGTCTCTTTCATGGGGTGACATTTTCACTGACCAAAGACACAGGTACGGCAGCCTCTGGACGCAACCTCGTTTTCCGGCGACACTTGAGAACTTGACGACACCCGCGCCGAGGAGAACGACGGGCAGCGAGGTGTTATCGGTATGGACTGACATTTCGGTAAGGAGTAGCTATTGAGCGCGCATCAGACGACCGTGGCCAATCCGTTTGCCGACCTGAGCCTGGATCAATTGCGGCGGCGGACCAGTGCCAAGTGGCGTTATTACCCCGAAGACGTCCTGCCCCTCTGGGTGGCCGAGATGGACGCGGTCATCGCCGCGCCGATTGCGAACGCCGTCAAGGAAGCACTCGACCTTGGCGACACCGGATACCCGTCGGACCGGCGCTATCCCGAAGCGATGGCGTCGTTCGCCGCTGATCGCTGGGGATGGTCGTTCGATCCGGCCGTGGCCGCCTCGGTGCCAGATGTTATGTCCGGCATTCGCGAGATCGTCCGCGCCGTCAGCAACGACAAGACGTCGATCGTGTTGACCCCGCCGGTCTATCCGCCATTCTATGGAGTGGCCAAGACCCTCGGCCTGCCGATCGTGCTGGCGCCGCTCGACGCGGAGTCTCGCCTCGATCCTGCGACGCTGGAAGCCGCCTTCCGCGAGGTGACCGGTGGTGGCGGCAACGCGATCCTGCTGCTGGCGAATCCGCATAACCCAACCGGGACGGTCCACAGCGGCGACGAACTGGGGACCCTCGCCCGTCTGTCCCGGCAGTACGGCGCGCGCGTTATCTCCGACGAGATTCACTCGCCGCTGATCATGCCGACGGCCACATTCACGCCCTACTTGAGCGTGGCCGATACTGCCCAGGATTTCGCAGTCGCGTCGGCCTCCAAAGGCTGGAACCTGGCTGGCTTCAAGGCCGCGATCGTCGTGCCCGGCTCCGAGGCCGCGCAGGATCTCGAGGCTCCCTCGTTTCGCGGGGCCGGCCACGGCGGTCACATCGCCATCATTGCCCACACGGCCGCCTTCAACCACGCTCGTGATTGGCTCGACGCCGCGATCGCCGGGATCGACGAGAACCGGCACCTGCTGGCCGATCTGCTCCGGACCCACCTGCCGGAGACGGAGTACATCATGCCGGAAGCCACCTATCTGGCCTGGATCGACTGTCAGGCGCTGGGGCTGGGCGACGATCCGGCCAAGGTCTTCCTGGAGAAGGGCAAGGTCGCGTTCAACTCCGGCCTCACCTTTGGTGAATCCGGAGCGGGCTACGTTCGACTCAACCTCGCGACCTCGCCCGCCATCGTGGCCGAGGCCGTGACGCGCATGGCCAAAGCCCGGAACTGATCTGTGATGACCGCGTCGAGCGGTCACCGCTCGGCGTGGTCGACACTGATCTTTGGCGGAACTTTTCGCACAACTCCGGAGAAAATCGACGCAAATGGGTAGTGGGGCGGCCCATTGGACCGCCCCACTACTCTCCTCCTCACGTGCCGGGGTGAGTGTGCACCTCGCGACGTCTTAATCTACGCCAACATGATCAATGCGGTTTCATTGGTCCAGAAACGATCGCGCCAGTGTGGCTGCTTGCTCGAACCAGCCAGGCTCACTCGGTTCGAACCAGTTAACGTCGTTCATTCGGCGTAGCCAGGTCAGTTGATGCCGGGCGTAGCGGTGCGTGTGGAACTTGATGCGCTCGATCGCCTGATCGAGCGTCAGTCGATCGTTCAAGTAGTCGACGATCTCCGGATAGCCGATGGCGCTCATCGACGGAGCGTCCGCGGGGACTCCGGCTTCGAGCAGCCCACGGACCTCGGCGACGAGTCCGTGCGCGATCTGATCCTCCACGCGCGCGTCGATGCGGCGATAAAGTTCTTCACGCGGCAGGCGCAAGCCAATAATCAACGTCCGAAACGGGGGCGGCGATTTGCCCTCGATCTCGCTCATACGCTGACCAGTGTGGTGATAAACCTCCAATGCTCTGATCACCCGGCGCACATTGCTTGGTGGAATGCGCTCGGCCGCCGGCGGATCGACCTGCCGCAGGCGGTCGTGAAGTACCTCTGCACCCTCAATCCGTGCGACTGTCTCCATCACTGAGCGGAACTCAGGGTCGGGCGGCACGTTGGGGACACGCCAGCCTTCGAGCAAGGCGTTGACGTAGAGCGGGGTGCCCCCAGCGAGGATCGGCACTCGCCCACGCCGGTGCACGTCGCCGATCGCGCGGAGAGCGTCCTGTAAATAGAGTGTGAGCGAATAGTCTTGGGTTGAATCGAGCAGGTTGATCAGGTGGTGCGGCACGCCCTCCATCTCGTCCTCGCCGGGCGTCGCCGTGCCGATATCCATGCCCCGGTAGAGATAGCGCGAATCGGCCGAGACGATCTCGCCGTTCACCGAGCGCGCGAGGCGGATGGCGGCGGCGGTCTTGCCGACAGAGGTCGCGCCGATCACCGCAATCAGCGGTTTCTTGTTTGTGGCTTGGGGCGTTGTTACAGTTGATATGTTCATGTACCCGTCTCGATAGAGCGCGGTCGCGAGTGACGGGTTAAGGAGGATTGCTTGCTCAGGTTGATGATCCAGTCACTCAAGGTCGCTGCGATTGTCGTGCTCAGTCTCGCCATCATCTTTGTTTCGCAACGAGCGCTTTTCCACTATCTGGATAGCGCAAGTGCGTCGTCAGGCCAGCAGGTCACGTTCGTCGTCGCTGACAGCGAGAGTGTCAACAGCGTCGCGACGCGATTGCAAGATGCCGGGCTGATTCGCTCCAGCACGTACTTCAAGCTGAAGATGCGCCTGAGCAATGCCGATTCCAAACTCAAGGCCGGCCGCTTCACCCTCAAAGAGGGTATGTCAGTCAACCAGATCATCGACGCGCTGACGACCTCCGACAATATCCAGGTGATCAACATCCGGTTCCAGGAGGGCTGGCGCACCGAGCAATACGCCGAACAGCTCGTCCAGGACGGTTTGCTTACGACGACCGATCAGTTCACGCAGGCGATTCAGAGTGGTGACTGGAATTACGACTTCCTGGCCAGTCGTCCGAACACGACCTCGCTCGAAGGGTTTCTCTTCCCGGATACCTACCAGTTCCGGGCCGATGCTACCCCTGACGATATTATCAACACACTGCTGAAGGATTATGAGAAGCGTGTGCCGAAGAGTGAGCAGGCCAAGGCCCAGGACCTCGGCTTAAACCTCTATCAAGTGATGATCGTCGCCTCTATCGTTGAGCGCGAGGCCGTCGTGTCGGAAGAGCGTCCGATCATCGCATCGGTCTACTACAACCGGCTGAAACAGAACATGCCACTGCAGGCCGACCCGACGGTGCAGTACGCGCTGGGTAAGACCGGCGACTGGTGGCCCGAGATCACACCGAACGATCTCAACGTCCAATCACCCTACAACACTTATCAGACGCCGAGTCTGCCGCCAGGGCCGATCTGCAACCCGAGCCTGGCGTCGATTCAGGCCGCGCTGAATCCCGCGCAGACCGACTACCTCTACTTCGTCGCGAAGGGAGACGGTAGCGGAACGCACGTCTTCGCGAAGACCTACGATGAGCAACTGCAGAACATTCAGAAGTATGGCGGCTCGAAACCTTAATGGCGTCGATTAAACTGCCCGGTTCAGTCCGATGAAGACCCGTCTCGCCGGGCTGATCGGCTATCCCGTCGATCACAGCCTGTCTCCGGTGTTCCAGCAGGCGGCCTTCAACGCGCTGCGGCTCGGCGTGCGCTACGAACTCTGGCCGACGCCCACGGACGAGATGCCAGAGCGGATCGCGAGTCTTCGCGAGCCACGCGTGATCGGCGCCAATGTCACGGTGCCGCACAAGCAGCGCGCGTTCGATCTGGTCGACGACGTCAGTGATCTCGCCCGCCGGGTCGGCGCGGTAAATACGATTGTCAAACGAGGTGACCGGCTGATGGGCGACAACACTGACGTGGCCGGTTTTCTCTATCCCTTGCGGGCGCGCGGAATTCATCTCGACCAGATGCGGGCTGTCGTCCTCGGCGCGGGAGGTGCCGCTCGCGGCGTGCTGGTTGGTCTGCAATTGGCCGGATGCCCACACATCGTTGTGGCAAACAGGACACTTGAGCGGGCTCGCGGTCTTGCGCAAGACCTGGACGGACCGGTGAGCGCCGCGGGTTTCGGAGACGACCTGGGGGAACTGCTTCGCGAAGCCGACCTGTTGGTCAACGCCACCTCGGTCGGCTGGCACGGCGATGCCCTTCCGCTCGATGAGCGGTTGCTCGATTCCCTGTCATCGTCCGCACTCGTCTACGACCTGACGTACCGGCAAACGCCCCTGCTCCGCTTCGCGGCGAAGCGGGGAAACCCGGCGTTGGACGGGCTCGAAATGCTGGTGGCGCAGGGAGCCGAATCGTTCCGGCTCTGGACGGGACAGGAGCCGCCTTTCGACCTGATGCTTGCCACCGCCCGCGCCGCGACAGGTTGATCCTCCCGTCCTGGCCCCAAATGTGACCTCCGTCCCAGACCCAACGTACTTGCGTGCTGGTAGTCTCAACATCGTCCGGGAGGTATCAGTCGATCCTCTCACCGGACAGGTGTCTTGATGCTGACTGCTTTGGAGTCATTACGATGCTAATTGTGGCAGTGCTACTTGCTGGAGTGTTGGGTGCCTTTGCCGGATCGCTGATTCACTCGGCTTCGGTTCGTCTCCCGGCCGATCTCGATCCGATCGGCCCGCCACTCTGTCCAAACTGCTCCGCCCTGCAGTCGTCGCGGGCGTTGATCCCGGGATGGCCCAAGGCCTGCCCGACATGCGGCGCGAGTGATCACCGGCAGCGCTGGGCCACCGAGGTCGCAGCCACCGTGCTGGCGGTTTCGTCGATCGTCGTCTATCGCGTAACGGTGCTTGGTATCGGCGTGGCCCTTTTCAGTCTGCTCCTGCTGCTGATCCTGCGGATCGACTGGCAGCATCACTTGATCTACACCGTCACGATCGTTCCCGGGATCGTCCTGGCGCTGGCGTTGGCCACGTTGCGTTCGCCGCGGGCGCTCCTCTCAGCCAGTGTAGCCGGAATCGGTGCGGGACTCCTCTTCGCCTTCTTCTTTGCGCTGGCGATTCTGATCTATCGCAAGCAGGCGCTGGGCTTCGGCGATATCTTGCTGGCGGTGTTGATCGGCACCATGACTGGTGTACACGCCATACTTTCGGCGCTTTTTGTGGGGATGCTGCTCGCGGCCGTTGGTGGGCTTGTCCTGGTGCTGCTCGGCGTCCGTGGGCGTCGTGACTACATCCCGTACGGCGCCTATCTCTGTGCGGGGACGATCCTGGTTCTGTTCGTCCACTGAACTGACAGGGATCACCTCGATGGCGGGTTCTTGGCGGTCGCCAGCACCCGCTGGAACTCCTCCGTAAAGGCGTGTGCCAGGTCGACGTTGTCGACGATCAGCATGTTCTCGTCATTGGCCGAGTCGGCGCTCTCGCTGAAATTGTAGGAACCGAAGACCACGAGGTGATTGTCGATGATGATCACCTTATGGTGCATCGACCACGGGTTGCCGTCGGTGTAGACATCCAGCCCCGCCTTTTTCAACTGGCCATATTCCGAGTACTCGGTCTGAGATCCGGTCGTCTCGAAGACACCGCTCACCGTCACGCCATGCTTGGCGCGGGCCAGCATCGCGTTGCCGATCGGATCGCTGGTGAAGGAGAAGGCCATGAAGTCGATGCTCTTCTGGGCCGAGTCGACGGCCTGGACCACGAGATCGGCGCAACTCACCTCCGGCGAGAAGCAGTTCTGAACCGAGGTACCGTTGATGTTGAGGACCGGGTGCGGGTTGGAACGAGTCTTTGCCTTTCCGAAGTCCCTGGCCACGAACATCTTCTCGAATTCGTTGGTGTAGTTCTGCGCCAGGTCCGTCGAGTGAATCACGATCATGTTGTTGTTCAGATGATAGGTGTCGCCGTCCGTGTAGTTCCAGGAACCGGTCTCGACCCATTCACCATCGACGACTGTGAATTTGTCGTGCATGATCGCCTCGCGCTGGTCATCAACGATCGGGATATTTGCCTGCTTGAGGATGCCGAACGCGTTCTGCACCGCCTTGTTGGGGTTGGTAAGGGTGTCGGTGTCGGTCACCATGCGCACGCGCACACCACGTTGCTTCGCCCGGTCCATGGCATTGGCAACATCAGTCAGATCGAAATCGTAGTCGGCGACGTCAATGCTGGTCGTCGCGCGATCCATCAGATCGACGAGATGTGTGTCGATGCCGCCCGTGTGGTTCGCGGGGATGTCCGGGTAACGCGGATCCGTGAAATAGAGTTGGTACCAGAACGCGTTCGATGTGCCCGGCGTTGGCGTCGATTGAGTGTTCGGCGCGAAGACCACGCCAGCGATCAACATGGCCCCGACCGCCAGGACAATGATGGCGGCCAGCCAAAGCCTCCGGCGTCTCATGCGCGTGGCTCTTCGATGGCCCCGGAGAGCGCCTGGGTGATTGTTCTGGCTCGTTCGTCAACGCTGGTGCCGGCGGCCAGGGCCATCGGAAGTACGGAGCGTGCACGTTCTATCGCGTCAGCCGGGGCGATGGGCAATGCCAGTGCATTGGCCACGACGGTTGTATCGCCCGACTCGGCGGCCGCCGCGATCGCGCGTGCCAGCATTCGTGCCGCGTGACTGACCGTGTCTTCGACGACCCCGGGCGTCGAGACCCGCTGGGCGCGTTCGACTGCGGCTGGCACGAGAGACGAAACGAAGTCGAGGACCGGCGCAAATCCGGCATCGGTCAGCGCTCCGCGAAGCGTCTCGTCCTCACTCAGTCGCTCCACAATAAGGCGGGTGACCCGTTCGGCATCATCGGCGGTCGGGCTCACCGGTTGCGGTGCTGGCGGGGTCGGACGCAGCAGTCCGACGCGCTGAAAGAGGTTCAAGAGCCGAATCATCATCCATCCTCAAACGTCGCCTCGAGCCCGGAAGGTCCATGCACCAGGCGCGCAGAGCCAATGATATCCTGGCCACGACGGACGCACGAGTTGGTGCTGACGCGAGACGAAACGAGGAGTGACATGGGCAGATTGGATGGGAAGATCGCGCTGATCTCTGGCGCCGCGACCGGGATTGGCGCCGCGACGGCGCGACGGTTCGTGGCCGAGGGGGCGCGTGTCGCGATTCTCGACGTGAACGAACAGGACGGTCAAGCGCTGGCGGACGAGCTCAGCGCGGGCGCGGGCAAGGCTCGATTTTTCGCCTGCGATGTCTCCGACCTGGAAGCCAGTCGCCGGGCGGTCGACGCGACGACAGGGCAGTTCGGCGGGCTCGACATCGTTTTTGCCAACGCCGCCGCCGGGACGATTGTAGTCGGTGGCACGGTCGAGTCGATCGAGCCGGAGCGCTGGGACCTGGCGTTCGGCGTGAACACCCGCGGCGTCTACGGACTAACCAGAGCCGCACTGCCACACCTGCGGGCTCGTGGCGGTGGCTCGGTCATCCTGACCTCGTCGAGCAGCGCCTTCATCGGCGCCAGCGGGCGCCCGACCCACGCCTATGCCGCGACCAAAGGGGCGCTCATCTCACTGGCACGCTCGATGGCGGTGAGCTACGGTCCGGAAGGGATCCGGGTGAACGCGATCGCTCCCGGGCTGGTGCGGACACGCTTGACCGAGGATATCCTCTCCAACCCAGAGACGCGCGAGGCCGCGATAAAGGGGATCCCGCTGCGTCGCTACGCCATGCCGGACGAACTGGCCGCCTGCGCTCTCTTCCTGGCGAGTGACGACGCGAGCTTCGTCACTGGCACGGTTCTCGTCGCCGACGGCGGTCAGACGATCGCGTAGGCGCTTCAGTCTGGGACATCCAGCTTTTGCCGCTATTGCTGGAGGGCACGCTCGACGGTGTCCTCCAGTGTCATATCCCCACCCTCGGCAAAGACACTGGCGAAGACCGATTCCCCAAGCGCGCGTCGCGCGGCGACGATTGCCTGCTGGTAGCCGGCCTGGTGTGTCGGTGGACGTGGTGTGTTCAATCTCTGGCGTAGTGCGCTAACAGCACCGAGCAGCCGTACTGGGTTGCGCAGATCCTCCGAACTGCCCGCCGAAGCAATCTCCAGCGTGGCGAGCCGTTCGACACAATCCGCAATGGCGCGTTGTTCGCCGATCTCGCTGCTGCGCGTCAGGCTCTCCCGGTACCACTGTCCGGCGCGCTCGGCGTCTCCCAAGTCGCGCGCAGCCTCGGCAAGGCCCACCGATGCGAGCGCGATCCCCCAGGAGTGACCGATCTGCTGGAACAGCTCCAGGCTCTCTTCGCAGTGATGCATCGCCTGTTGTGGATTCCCGAGCGCGCGGATCGCATCGCCTCGGCAGGCGAGCCCCATGGCGATACCGTAGGCATTGCCAAATTCCCGGGCGAATGGCAGCGCCTCGTCGTAGTAGCGAACGGCCTGCTCGTTGTCTCCCAATTCGTGAGCAATAATGCCGAGATTTTGCAGCGCCGCGCCCATGCCGGGGCGATCGTCCCGCTCGCGTCGAAGCGCGAGACATTCCTCGTACATCGATCGAGCGCCGCTGTAGTCCCCAAGGGCCCTCGTGAGATTGGCGGTCACGTGCAGGAGCATGGCGAAACGAAGCGGATCGATCAGGGAATCCCCGGTTGCGTCGTCGGGAGCAATCGATGTTCGCCCGAGCGCCAGAATTTCCTCCAACCAGTCACGGCCCTCGCTAAGGTGTCCCCTGACCGCCCAAAAACGCCAGAGGACCGCCGCGAAACGGGTCGCTTCGCCGGCTCGCTTGCGGTCGAGCGCCCAGCGCACCGCCGCGCGCAGGTTCCCGTGCTCTACTTCCAGCCGCGCAAGCCAGCTTGCTTCGTCCGGACCAACGAGATGTGACTGCGCCTCTTCGACCAACGCCAGGTAGTAGTCCGCATGACGTTGTCGAATTTCCTCATCTTCGCCGTGGGCGACGAGCAACTCGTCCGCGTATTCCCGAATCGTCTCAAGCATTTGGAATCGCGGCTCTGTGGCAAGTGCCGGTACAGACGAATACGTCGTGGCAGGCGGCTGAACCAGACTGGCGTCCACCAGCGTCGCGAGATTGTCGAGCGTCGCATAGGGTGAACCTGCCACAGCGTCGAGGGTCGGCAACGTACCGCCATCCGGAAAGACCGAAAGACGACGAAACAGGATCTGGCAGTCGCTGGGAAGAAGGTCGCAACTCCATGCGATCGTGTCGCGTAGAGTGCGGTGACGTTCCGGTGCGTCGAGTGGGGCCCTCGTCAAGAGTGGAAGGGCTGGGTTCAGGCGCGCGAGGAGTGCCTCGGGCGGCAAGAGCTTGATCCAGGACGCGCCAAGCTCGATCGCGAGCGGCAGACCGTCGAGCCGCTGGCAGATTTCGACGATGGTTGAAGCGTTCTCATCTGTCAACGCGAAGCCGGGAGATCCTGCCTGAGCGCGCTGGACGAAGAGTGCGACCGCCGGAGTGCTCATCAATGTTTCCGTCGCTGCCTCCTCGGCGGCGGCGGGAAGGGCCAGCGGTGCAACCGGATACTGGCGTTCGCGACTGAGTCGAAGAGGTGCGCGGCTCGTAACCAGAATGGTCAGCCGCGGGCACGCCGCCAGAATCTCGGCCACCACCGGGGCAGCCCCAAGCAGGTGCTCGAAATTGTCCAGCAGCAGGAGCGCCCGTTTCGTCCGCAGGCGGTCTTTTACGGCTTCCAGTGGTGGCTGCCCTGCACGTTCGTTGATCCCGAGTGCACTGGCAATCGTGGTCTGCAGAAGGTTCGGCTCGCGCAGTGCGGCGAGGGGGATGAACGTCGTTCCGTCGGGGAAATGATCACGCAGCCGCGCGAATACCTCGATCGCTAGCCGGGTTTTCCCGACGCCCCCTGGTCCCGTCAACGTGAGCAACGAGACCGTGGGCTCGATCAACAGGTTAGACAGCGTTGCTATGTTGGCGTCACGCCCAACCAGTGATCCGGTTCTTGGCGAGGAGCCCTGGCTCCTCGTGGGATGAGTAGACCGGGGCTGTGATGCCGTGCGCGCGGCCGACTCGAATTGATCGCGATCCTCTGGAGAGAGGCCCAGCGCGTTCGCAAGCGCGCGCAACGTGTGGCGTTGCGGCCGTCGACGTGCGCCACGCTCGAGCATTCCGACCGCATCGGCACTCAGCTCAGCGCGCTCAGCGAGTTCTTCTTGTGTCATTCCCGTTCGCTCTCGGAACGCTCGCAATAGGTCCGCGAACGCCGGACGTTCCTGCGTCTCCACATCGCGCTCCTTCGTCTGCCCAGGCTCGCGTCATCGTATCACTTCTTTGGGACGGACGATTGACATCGCATGGTGATTGTCAGGGTGGTTGTACGGATCGTCGGTGGAGGGCGCACCGGTTTAGGCGCATGCTGAACTCACACACGAAAACTGGTCGTGTGGAGACGGAGACCTCCTAAGAAAGGAGCCCAACATGATCGCGAACGTTGTATCTGGGCGTGTCGATCCAAACGCTGACGAGCGGTTCATCCGAGAGCGGCTGATTCCAGCCCTGCGGAGTCAGCCGGGCTACCAGAATGGGTACTGGCTGAGACAGCCTGGCGGCGAACAGGTTTTCTCTGTCACGGTTTGGGATAGCGAGGAATCTCTCCGGCAGGCGATGAGCAACGCCGACGTCCAGGCAGCGACGGCGCAGTCGAGCAGCATGTTCGTGGATGGGCCGAATATCGAAGTCTACCGCGTGCTCGATCGCCCCTAACGGCTCGAAGCGGCCCATCCTCCGTATGAGGAGCGGTGGGCCGCTTCGGACAACGTCCGCCCTGCTGGATGCCCCACCAGCAGCGGTTCGTCTTCGCATCTGTCCGTCGTTCCAGAGGCAAACGTGGTAGGTGACCATCGTGTGTGAATGGATTCCGTCACTGCTACGATAGAGCAAAGATGGCCGATCGAGCTACGAACGGAGAGATGCAGATGGGATCGACCAGAACCGAAACGATCGACGTTGCTGTTCCCGATGCGGAGGGACCGTATCGCCTGGAGCTGACGGTGGGGGCCGGAACGCTCGATCTGAGTCCGGGTGCTGGGGACAAGATCGTGCAGGGGACTGTGACTATCAGCGACGACTCCCTCAAACCCGAGGTGAAGATCAGCGGGAACAAAGTCCACATCGGCCAGAGTCACCGTCATCTCGTCAAGGTCCGTGACCATTTCAAGAATGACTGGAATCTCCAGCTTGGCAACGTCCCAATGTCGCTGAAGCTCGGCATCGGCGCGGCCAAGGGGAAAATTGAGCTTGGCGGACTCTCCCTGACAGAGCTAAACGTCGACCAGGGCGCCTCGGATTTCTCACTTAGCTTCAGCCAACTCAACGCGCGCTCAATCGACAAGCTTTCGTTCAATGCCGGCGCGGCTCGCAGTGTCTTGGCCGGACTGGCAAATGCCAATGCTGGGAAGATGTCGTTCAAGGGCGGCGCTGGAGAGTTGCGTCTTTCATTTGATGGCGAACTGCAACGCGACCTCGAGGTCGACATCACGGCAGCGGTCGGCAGCGTCACGATCGACGTGCCCTCTGGAACCTCTGCATCCCTGAAGATGAAAGGCGCGTTGGCCAGCGTCTCCGCTCAGGGAGACTGGAGCCGCGCCGGCGGTGACTATCGTATGAGTGGCAGTGGACCGTCTATCGCCTTCAACGTCAACGTGAGCGTCGGGCGACTGGAGTTGAGGAGTTCGTAGGGCAGGCAGGATCGACGGAGTATCGATTCGCCCGTGTTGACAATCCGTGTTTCGATCACGGGCGCGGTCACCTCTCGTAGGCGGCCACAGGTGCCGCCACTACAGAACCAGAATAAGACCGTGCAATGCGTAGTGGCGGCACCTGTGGCCGCCATGAGTTGATTAACGGAAGAGCTTATCGGATTGAAACCGGGCGACGCATTCATCGCACATACAGATGTCATGGGGCGAGCCACGGCTGATCACTCAGCCGTGACTCGTGCGTTTGCGGTTCTGGCGTTACCCGTTGAACTGATTCGGGTATACCTCCCATGTGCCAGTCATCTGCCAGTAGAGGTCCCCGTAGAAGACCCAGATTTTCCCCTGTGAATCGATCTGAATCATCGTGCCGTAATTGAACCGCTGGTAGGCTCCGGCTGATCCCTGCTCCGGTTCGAGCGCCCAGCCAAGCCGGTCGCGAACGTCAGGTGCCTCGCGCCAGACCTTGCCGAATCCACGTACGGGCTGATACAGACCAGACGGCACCCCGATGTCGGGATCGTCGACCGGTTGACCCTCGGACCAGGTGTCCTCATAACGAGCGAACGTGCCATCGTCATAAAGGACGAGCACCGAGTGGATCGGGTTGTAGACGTCCTGCGCGTCGATCCAGATCATCGTGCCATTCTGAAATCGTTCGTACGCGGTCTGGATCCCCTTCTCGCCGCCCTGATAGCTTTCGGGACAGCCGAGTTCGCTGCGCACGTTGTCGTTCTCGGTCCAAAGGACTCCGAAGCCGCGAACTGGCGTGGTGCTGCACTCGACACGGTAGTGCTCGTAGCGCCAGGCGTAGTAGTGCTGTCCGACGTTTCCCATCTCGACCTTGAACGGGTCGTTGTTCGCGGGTGTGTAGGTCAGACAGCGGCGCTCGAAGCATTGCATCAGGACGTCGGTCTCGGTGCCGCCGACCTGCGCTCGTGTCCAGTAGGGCTCGGTAAGCGGATAACCGGTGACGAAGACCCAATTGGCCGGCGTAACCAGCGGTGAGATCTTCTGCGTCAGGTACGTCCAGAAGACGTCCGGGATGTTGTGTCCAATTCTCGTGTCGCCTGGACCCGGGTAGCTGACGAACGACGCGGAGTACAGACTGACGGCGGGCGAGAGGTTCTGCCCCACCGTGCCAACGTTGTCGAGTGTGGCCGTCACCAGTTGCCCGGTCTGGTCGCTGGCACCCGCCATGAGGCGTCCGAGCGTCTGGTAGGTCGGAGTGATGTAGCTTCCGGGATCACCGGCTACCGGGATGCTAGCGGGGAGCGAGGTGGTGAACTGATCGGGGTTCTGCCCAACCTGAACTTTGCCGGTCATCATCTCGTAGACCAGTCGACCGTTGGTCACGTACCAGATGTTGTTCGCGTCGCCAGGCGGGTCGTTGATCTCCATCCGGCTCTTATCGAAGTACGCCACCAACCGTTGGTTGTTCGGCAGCGGCGCGTAGCTGTACGGCTCCTTCTGAATATGATTTGCTTGCGGTCCCCAGAGCCAGGAGCGATTCACGTCGCTATTGGCGACCGGGCGATCGGTTCGTTCCCAGAGCGCGACCATCGACGGATCGAGCGACGTGTCAGCGGCCGCGGTCTGCACGAATGGCCCAAGCGAGGCGAGAATCATCAGCAGCCCGGTGAAGAGCAGCAATCGTCGTTGTATCATCCCTATTCCCCTTCCCAATGACGGTTCGGTATGTTGGCTTTCGCGGCGTCCGGATGCCATGCACAGTGTCGGGGAGTGACGTTCCCCCAAAGTTCCGCGAGCGGGAACCCTCAGGGAACTGTCTGACGCGAGACTGCGACGGGATGTTCGTGAAGTCGTTAAATATGTTGAGTACGTCGGGCTGATCGACATTTCGAAAACGGTGGAGTTCCCGATACGTGCGCATTCTGGTTGTTGACGACGACCCTCGAATTCGTGAAGCGTTGGCTGATCCGCTGAAGGCGGCTGGCTATGACGTGTTTGACGCGCCGGATGGAGAATCCGCGCTGCGGCAGGTCGAAGAGTGGCGGCCTGACCTGCTAATTCTCGACGTGACGCTCCCTGGCCTGAGCGGGTTTGAAGTCTGTCGCGAGCTACGCCACTGGGAGGAACTTTCTGACCTCCCTCGTACACCGGTCATCTTTCTGACCGTGCGGGACGACTTCGTCTCGGAAGAGTCGGGCTTTAGCGCGGGCGGCGACGACTACGTCACGAAGCCGTTCTCTGTCCCAGCGCTTCTCTCGCGGGTCCGGCTGAGACTGCCGAATACGCCGGAGCGGGTCATCGACAGTTACTTGCGCCTGAACCTCACTACGCGAGATGTCTCGCTCAAACGAGCGGAGGGCTGGGAGACGATCCGGCTCCAGCCACTGGAGTACGCCCTGCTGGAGCGGCTCTATCTCAACGCCGGAATCTGGATCTCCCGTTCGGATCTCCTGGAGCAAGTTTTCGATCGAGAAGACGAAGACACCAAGGCGGTCGAGAAGTACATTCACTTGCTGCGCCAGAAGCTCGAGCGCGATCCCAAAGACCCCGGCTACATCCAGAGCATGCGTAACGTCGGCTACCGCTTCAAGCCGCTCGATCGAGCCGGGTAGCGAGTTGAGGCGATTGCCGTGAGCTGGCTCTGGACCGACTGGGAGATCACAATCCGCATCAACGGACTCTGGTTGGGTGCGATCATCCTGCTCGGGATCGTGCTGCTGGTTGGGCTGCCGGTTGCGATCAACACGATCTGGTCCTGGCGTTATCTGCGAGCGCGTAAGGCGACGGCTGAGTTCGGAAGATTGATCGACGCCCTCCCAATCGGGGTGCTGGTCGCGAATCCGAACGGGCTGATCGCGGTCGCAAATCGGCGCGCCGAGGAGCTGTGGCCGGGAGTTGGGAAGAATAAGGTGGTCCCGTCCGAATTGTCCCGGCTCGGTGGGCCGGATGACGGCTCGGCCAGCGCGTTGGTGACGACCGGATCAGGAGGACGTGTCGTGGCGCGCGTTCACAAATTACCGGTCGCGCGGGGCCGAGAATCGGTCATCACGCTGGAGGACGCGACGCTGCTGCAGGAAGAGTCCGCTTTCACGACATCGCTGCTGCGCCAGGTGACACACGAGCTGAAGACGCCTCTGTCGGTCATTCGCGGCCATGCCTCCCGCTTCGCCGATTCCGGGACTGCCGACGCCGCTGAATCCAGGCGCGCCTGGGCGGTGGTGGATGACGAGGCGACACGGTTGACCGCGCTGATCGACCAGGCGCTCCTGATGGCGCGTCTCGAGACGCCCGATCCGCTCTTCGAGCGCCGGCCGGTCAACCTGCGTGCGCTCTGCGAAGAAGTAGTGATCGATCTCTCGGATCGCGCCGCGCTGCAGCGAAGCGAACTCGACTTCGAGGTGGACGACGGGCGCTTCGTGATCGAGGGTGATCGCCCCGCGCTCAAGCAGATGCTGCTGAATCTGATTGACAACGCCATGAAATACGGAGGTGACGGCGTACGGGTCACGCTGAGCCTGCGTCGTGACGTGACACAGCGGCAGATCCGCCTGTCGGTCGGCGACAACGGCCCGGGCATCGGCGAGACCGACCTGCCGCTGGTCTTCGAGAAGGGCTATCGCGGCGCACGGATTCACGGTAGCCGGGTCGGAAGCGGATTAGGACTCGCGTTGGTGCGCTCGATCGTCAACTGGCACGGCGGTGTGGTCAGCATCGAGAGTGACCCGGTCGCCGGGACGACCGTCACGGTCATCCTGCCAGACGGTGCGGAGAGTGGTTCGCAGTGAGGCGCTCAACATCTCTGCTGGTTCTCTGGCTCGTGACCGCCATACTCCTTGGAGGTTGCAGCATCTCGGTTCGCCAGGCTCCGAGTGGTTCATCGAGTGCATCGCCGACCGCGTCGAGCATGGCAACCCCCTCACCCGATCCAACAGTGCCCACCAGCACGTCCACTGCCGTTGCCGACGTTCCGACGCCGACGGTCGCGCCGTCACCCACGCCCAACCCGACCAGCCCTCCGGTCCCTCCGACCTCCATCGCTGGTCCAACAGCTCCGGCGCCTCGTCCGACGCAGCCCGCCGTGCCGACACCCACACCGGTTCCGGCCGCGCCGACCCCAACGCCGACGCCGATCAAACCGCCATCGTGTGCCAACATCCCTGTTCGCGGCTTTGGCCTGCTCTGGAACTCGAGCGTCTCCATCGCGCGTGAAGTTGGCTGTCCGGTCGGTAGCGAAGTTGGTCTTAACGCACGCGTGCAGGTCTTCGAACACGGCTACATGATCTGGTTGCAGACGACTGCAGGAGGTGTTGATCAGTCCGACTGGGTGATCACGGTGATCAACGGGACGGCGGCGCGCTATCGTGCGCCAGCCGATGTGCCGGCCTGGGATGCGACCGTGAGCGAGCCCACCGGCGCCTTCAAGTGGGTCTGGGATAACGTCTACACGGATCAGGCAAAACTGGGCGAAGCGGTCGCCCCCGAGTACGAGACCGGCGCCGCGCTGCAGATGTTCGAAACGGGAACGATGGTCTGGCTCAAGGATCCCCCGTCTGGCGGCTCACCCGAGATTCTGGTGGTGCAGGTGAACCTACTCTCGTCATCGCGTGGCAGTGCTGACTTCTATCCGGATCTCAGCTATAGCTAGCCTGACGTCCGCAGGGTGACGTTCCCGCTGCTCGTCATCACGGATAGGTTCAGTATGACGGGCTCGTTTGGGTTCAACGTGTAGACGCCTTGGCCCTGTTTGTTGATGTCCTGAGCGTCGACATAGCCGGAGTCGGTCAAGACGGTTACGCGAACACCGATGTTCTTCGGCACGGTAATCGTTATCGAGCCTGAGTCGGACAGGAACTTGCCGTTCAGCTTGCCGGTCCACTTGCCGCCGAGATCAGCGTTGACCGAACCACTCGACGAATCGACGTCAAGATTGGCCGGATTGCGGTAATCTCCCGTCATGGTCAGGTGAAGATCGCCGCTCGCCGAGCGGAGCGAGACGGCACTGAGCTGATTCTGCACGCCGCTCAACCCGATCGTCGCCGCGCCGCTGTCGGTCGTGTAGTCGAGCGACTGGACGGTGAGTGTATCGAGCGACAGCGTTGACTTGGCGCTTCGGCTGTTGACCTTCAGTCCGAGCGGCAGGTCATCGTTGAGCGTGATCGCCCAGTGATTGGTGGTGGGGCCGACGTTGAATCCGGATGACTGCGAAGACTGGGAGACCGTGATCGATCCGACACCGTCGTTGACCTGGTAGTCGACCTTGGGAGTGTGCCGGTTATTGGTGGTGAAGCTGGCCTGCATCAGCGGGTCGGCGCCGCCCTCTATGCTGATTTCCCCTGAGTCAATCGTAAATTGTGCCTGGGCACTCCGGGCGCCTCGCGCGTCGAACGTCTTGTTCACCGTTCCGACGTTGCCATAGCCGGAGCAGGCTGTTCCTACAAGCACGAGCATCAACGCCGATCCAAGCAAAACCAGAAGACGTGACTTCGAATGCACCCGAAATTCCTCCCGTTAAGCAAGCCGCTGAAGTTGGCCAGCCCCGGGAACAGCGCGACCGTGGAAAGTGCCATGCCAATGACCCGGTCGAGCCTGGCCTCGTGAAGTGTACGGCCAAACGCGTGAGCCGGTTCGAGTCGATGGCCAACGATTGATTTAGCGCTTGCCGGTGCGCCGCGTTCCCAGCCGGTCGCGGAGGCCCTGAATCACGGCCTGAGTTTCAAGTGTTCCGACGCCAAATCGGTGCAATGTGTGGCGGGTCATCTCGAGTGCGAGTTCCATCTCGCCGATGACCGCCTCATTGCTGCCCATCTCAACCAGTGCTTCTCGTTCGGAGATGGAATGTGTACGCACTACGATATCGAGCCTTGGCGCTACCCGGCGTGCATAGTCGACGGCTCGCCGGGCTGTCATTGCGTCTGGAACCGCGATGACCAGCACGCGAGCCCGTGCAATACCTGCCTCGTCGAGCACGACCCGGTTGTCCGCGGATCCGATCACAACAGCAATTCCATCCTTATGCAATCGCCGCGCGACCCGTGGATTTTGTTCGATGACCACTATTGGAAAGCGGCGACGTCGTAGTGCTTCTCCAACGACCTGCCCCACGCGGCCATAGCCGCAGATGACGGCGTGTCCTCGCCGCTCGTCAGGTGTGTCGGTGATCGGGCTCGTTCGGGGCGTGCGTGCCGGTATAACGCGGTCCAGACCAATCGCAAGGCGATGTGTCGCGCTGTGCATGAATGGCGCGATCAAGATGCTCGCCACGGACCCGGCCAGCAACGTGTCGTAGACGGACCGTGACACCGCGTCGAGATCGAGACCCAGGCGGGCCAGCAAGAATGAAAACTCGGCCGATTGCGCAAGCGCAACCCCGGTCAGCAACGCGACCCGCGGTGGAAGTCCAAAGAGCGACACGAGCCCGGCGCTGATGAACCCTTTCACGAGCACGATGATCGCGAGAACTACGAGCACCCATTCCCAGTGACGAACAACGAACAAGGGGTCGATGAGCATTCCAACCGAGACAAAGAACAGGGCCGCGAAGATGTCGCGTAAGGGCATGATCTCCCCAGCGATTTGATGGGAGAGATCGGACTCACTGACGACTACCCCGGCTACGAACGCCCCCAATCCGAGTGAGAGCCCGAACCGTGATGACAGATAGGCGGTGCCAAGCGCGAACGCCGCGGTGGTGATGACCAGCAACTCGCGACTCTTCAGTGCGGCGACCTGTTCGAAAAGATGTGGCAACAGAAAGAGGCCAACCGGGATCACCACGGCGAGAAAGAGCAACGCGCGTCCAAAGGCGAAGGCGAGGTCCATGCCCATGCGTTCGGAGTTGCCCGCCAGGCTCGTCAGCACGAGCACCAGTACGATCGTGCTGAGATCCTGCACGGTCGACCAGGCGAGCGCGATCGTGCTATGCAGCGAGCCGCCTTCACCCCGGTCGTCGATGATCTTACTGAGCACCGTGCTCGACGAGTTGGAGACGACGGCGCCAAGAAAAAGGGCTTCCAACCAGCTCCAACCCAGCACTCGTCCAGTCAGATACCCAATCCCGATGGTCGCGAGTATCTGTATGCCGCCGCCGATCCCGGCGATCGTACCGCTGCGCAGCATGTCGCGAACCGAGACCTGGACTCCGATTGAGAAGAGGAGTAAGACCACGCCAATGTTCGCGAGCGCGTCGACCGTCGCCGGATCTCCGACGAATCCGGGCGTGTACGGGCCGATGGCAATGCCACCGAGGATATATCCAAGCATGGCCGATTGGCCGAGCCGAATCGCAACGGCGGCACAGACCGAGGCGACCGCGAGCGCGAAGGTCAGATTCACGAGAAGTTTCGCGTCGTTCAACGATGACTCCAGCGTGACGAAACATCGGTTGATCGCAGCGGCGCGCATTGTCAGTGGCTGGCGGATAGACTGGGTACCACGAGACGAAAAGTAGCATCGTTCGCCTCGGTCTGGGTCCCTGGAGTCACTATATCGCGGGTCGCGTGAACTGTCGCAGCGAGCGATTGTCATCCAGCCGCGCATGGACACTCGTCGAGCGCGGATAGTTTGAGAAGGAGCGACACTGATGAACGCACGGACCGTAGACCTTGGTCGCTTGAGCTGGAAGGAGATTGAGCAGATCTTGCCGGCCAATCCGGTGCTGCTCCTGCCGATCGGCACAGTCGAGCAGCATGGTCCGCATCTCCCGGTCAATGCCGACAACATGGTGGCCGATTTCGTGGCTCGGCGAACGGCCGAGGCGACCGGCAGCTATCTCCTGCCCGCCGTCAACTACGGTTGTTCCGCCCTTCATCGTGGCTTTCCGGGAACGATCTCAGTTCGGTCTGAGACGCTGGCGGCGACCGTGCGCGATGTCTGCGAGGCGCTTGTCGAGCAGGGATTTCGTCGTTTCGTCTTCTTCAACAACCATGGGGGAAATCAGCCTGCCTGCGAACAGGTCGCGCGCGATTTGAAGGCGGCTCAGGGCCTGTTGATCGGCAACGTCTATCCCTGGACCGTCGGTTACGCGGTGATGCGCGATCAGTACGACGACCCGGTTGCCGTCTATGGTCATGGCGGCGAACCGGAGACGTCTGCCATGCTGGCGATGTTCCCGGAGGACGTACGGCTTGAACTCGCTGGCGGTCGCGATCCGAATCGCTCAGGACCGTTCACCTTGCGCCGGGACAACCTGATCGAAATTCCCGGTCAGACGCTCGGCGGCACCGTCTTTCTCGATTACCAGGATCTTTTCCCGAACGGCGTGAGTGGCGATTCTGCGCCAGCGTCGGCTGAACTTGGCAAGGTCTGGGTCGAACGCGTGGTGGACTTCGCGGTCGCCTTTGTCCGGCATTACGACAATGCCACGGCCGGGGCGTCCTGGGCGCGAAGGCCGGGCGAGCCGCGCACGAGGTCAGTTTGAGCGGTGCAGAGGAAACGGCGTCATGAGAGACGAACATCCCCAATCAAGGCCCCTACTCCTCGTCGAGGCGCTGGGCTAGCCGGTAGAGGAAGCTATCGACTGGTTCGTCGCCGTAGTCGTAGCGGATCTTGAGGACGAACGTCTGCGCCAGCGACTGGCCAAGGCGGATGGCCGTCTCCGGCGGAAGCGTCGACCGCCGCCGCAGGTACTCGCGCAGCAACTGCCGGTCGGCCGCCGACATGTGGCGGACATCGCGAATCGGCGGACGCGAGTAGTCAACGGCGAACTCGGCTGGCAGAGCGAGCACGCGGGTATCGGCGTCGAGCGTTTCCAGCTTAACGCCCTTCTGCTCCTTGACTACGAGCGTCCCGGCGGCCAGGTCCCCCAAACGTCGGGACTTTCGGTCGATCAACATCACCGTGAGGCCGATCATATAGTAGACGGGAAGGAAGTCGATCAGCCGCACGACGTTCCGCACGACCGACGTGGAGAAGCTGATCGGATAACCGCCTTCGCGGATGACGCGGATCCCGAGCCAGCGCTTGCCGAGCGTCTGACCGCGCCAGAACGCCTCGAGCAGGGTGTAATAGAGCGCGATCACGCAGAAGCTGAGAAACCCGGTTCCGGCGAGCACGAACGGAGTCGCGCCGTCGGCGGCGTTATGATGGCCAGACAGTTCGGAAAAGAACGCGACGACAAACGTGACGCCGAGAGTGCCGGGAACCAGAATCAGGAACATCGCGGCCAGAATGATCACCGAGTCGACCATGGCAGCGAGAGACCGCGAGCCGATCCCAGCTACGACGTAGGAGACATCGATCTGCTCCGGAGTCTCGAAACTGTAGCGTTCAGTCAGTTGAAGTGGTGGTGAATCCATTGTCTCGTCCCTCAGATCCTCGCGTCTTCGTCAATCAGCGGCGCGACCGTTGGCAAGAATTGGAATCGCTGCTGCAGCGAACGCGCGGGCGTCGTAAGGCCAATCTGGGTGCGGATGATGTCGAACGGCTGGGTCGCCTCTACCGGCAGGTCACCTCGGACCTGGCGATTGCGCGGCGCGATTTCCCGGACGACCGGGTGCGGCACTACCTCGAGCAGCTGGTCGGCCGGGTGCACCCGCTGGTCTATCATCGTGAGTCTCGCGAGTGGAGTTCGATCACGCTCTTTGTCATGCACGGTTTCCCACGGGCGTTCCGGAAAGCTGGCGCATACACATTCACGGCCTTTGCCCTCCTGCTGATCCCCTTTGCCCTGACGCTCTGCCTGACGCTTGCCGATCCGACGGTCGGCCGGGTCATCCTGCCGGCGGGTGAGCTGGTCAACAAGATCGAACAGGGTCAGAGCTGGATGGAGATCGCACGTGGCGATCGAGGTCTGGAATCCTCGTTTATTATGACCAATAACATCCGTGTCGCGGTCCTGGCCTTTGGTGGCGGTGTCCTCTTCGGGCTCGCCACGGTCCTGGTGCTGGTCGAAAACGGGTTGCTGCTCGGCGCGACGACCGGCCTGGCGATCCGACATGGGCTCGGCGGGGCCTTGATCGGCTTCGTGTCGCCACACGGGGGTATCGAGATGACCGTCATCTTCATCTCCGGCGGCTGCGGTCTGCGATTGGGACACGCCTTGCTCAGCCCGGGGTTGATCTCGCGCCGCGCCGCGCTGACCAACGCCGCCTCGCGAGCCGTTCCGCTCCTGTTCGGGTGCGTGCCGCTGCTCGTGCTCGCTGGAACGCTCGAGGGTTTCGTCTCGCCAAGCGGGATCCCACAGCCGGCCAAGTTTGGCATCGGCCTGCTCGCCCTGATCCTGCTCTATAGCTATCTGCTCCTGGCGGGACGTGATGCCGGTCAGGAGATCGACGTCCCCGGAGAAAACCACATCCCAGATTCGGCCAATCACAGCCGCGACCGTGCCTTGGCGTCGAGATAGAGGTTGATCACCGCCGGAGAGAGGCTCTCTGGCGATCCCTCGATCGTCGAGATGCCGAGCCGCTCCAGTTGTTCGACCGTGCGACGACGCTCGTCCAGCAGGCGCCGCGCGACGACCTTCTCGTATGCTTGTCGCGAATCCTCTGGGAACTGCTGACTCATTGCGATCAAGTCCGGGTCGGACAAGCTCACGCAGACGACCAGATGACGCCGTGCGAGCAACCCGAGACTGGCGACGACGCTGGTCGCGTCGATCTCGGCTGCCAGGTCGGTAAAGTAGATGACCAGCGAGCGTCGCTGGTGACGAGACGCGAGAAAGGCCACGGTCCGCCGGAGATCCGATTCGACCGGCTGGACGCGAAGGTCGTGCAGGGCATCGAGCAGGAGATGGAATTGGCGATCGCCGCGCCCCGGCGGCACGAAGGCGCGAACGTCGTCAGCGAACGCCACCGTACCGACCCGGTCGCCTGCCTTCGACGCGACGTACCCAAGCAGCAGGGCCGAATTGAGGGCGTGGTCCAATTTGTCTAGGTCGCCGACCGGCGCGCCCATCAGACGACCCGTATCGAGCATGAGTAGGAGGGTCTGGCTGCGCTCGGTCTCGTAGTCGACGGTGACCGGCACGTGGCGTCGCGCTGTCGCCTTCCAGTTGATGCGCCGGTATTCGTCATCCGGCTGGTAGTCGCGCAAGCGCTCGAACTCGCTGCCGCGACCGAGGTAGCGCGTGCGATGGACGCCGACCTCGGCGAGTCTGCCGCGTCGCGCCAGTAGATCGTACTGGCGAATAGCACGCAGGTTGGGATAGACGCGGGCCGGTTCTTTCCGCTCATAGGCGAACTGACGTAGAGCGAGCTTGAACGGAGTCTCGACACGGAGCCACAGATCGCCGAACTGATAGGTGCCACGGCGAACCGGCGTCAGGTTGTAGGTTCCTCGCCATTCTCCTCCCGGCGTGATCGCGCCGGTCATAATCGGCTGTTCACCCGGAATCTCGGGCGGGGTTTCGTCCCGCACCTGGAGCATGCGATCCGACCCGTCGCCATACTTCGCGCTGGTCCAGCGGATTATCGCGTTCACCTCATTCGGCTCGCCGAGCGTGAGGCGCGTCTCGTGATGTCGTGAAACGTCGAGATCATCGTGCGCCGGCCCGAGCCGGATGTCGACGATGACCAGTCCAGCCAGCGCCAGCAGGTAGACGATCGTGACGACCAGGAAGACGTGTGTCAGCGACCCGAGTGCCAGCGGCACGGCGGCCAGCAGGAGCAGGCCAAGCAGGCGTGGCGTCGGCAGGACAGACATCTAGCGCGGCACCTCGACCGCCGCCAGGACGTTGTTCAGCACCATGTCGGTCGTCATTCCCTCAAGCTCGACTTCCGGCCGCAGCACGATGCGATGTCGCAGCGCGGGCAGGACCAGCCGTTTGACGTCGTCCGGCAGGACGTAGGCGCGTCCGTCAAGGGCGGCCAACACCTTGCTGCCAAGCAGCAGTGCGATGGCGGCGCGCGGGCTGGCACCAAGCCGAATATCTCGTGACACGCGCGTCTCGCGCACGATGGTGGTGATGTAGCCGATTACACCGGGATCGACCGCGACCGCCTGGCATTCGGATCTCAGCCGGGCGATGTCACCCGGTTCGAGCACGGGCTGGAGTCCAAGAGCATCGAGTGTCTTGGCGTCGAACCCCGCATGGTAGCGCTGCAGGATCTCCTGCTCTTCCTCGACAGACCCATAGTCAACCAGCAGCTTGAAGATGAAGCGGTCGATCTGCGCCTCCGGCAGCGGATAGGTCCCCTCATATTCGATCGGGTTCTGTGTCGCGACGGTGATGAAGGGGACCGGGAGAGCGTAGCGCGTGCCGTCGAGCGTCACCTGTCGCTCCTCCATTGCCTCCAATAGCGCGGCCTGCGTCTTGGCGGGCGCGCGGTTGATCTCGTCAGCCAGCAGGAAATTGGTGAAGATCGGACCCTTCTTCAAGTTGAAACGGCTGGTCGCCAGGTCGAAGACGCTGGTGCCGAGGATGTCGGACGGCATGAGATCCGGCGTGAACTGTACCCGGGTGAACTCCGCCCGCAGCAGGAGCGATAACGTTTTGGCCATCAGCGTCTTGGCAGTCCCGGGAACGCCCTCGATCAGGACATGGCCGCCGCAGAGGAGCGCCACGAGCAGGAGTTCGATCGTCTCCTCCTGCCCTACGACTGCCCGCTTGGCTTCGTCAATGACGCGATCACGTACGACTTTCGTCTCTGTCATGTTGTCGTCTTTCCCGTTCACACCTTGATCTTGTTCGATTGTTCGACGAAGCGAGGTTCCATGAGACGCGCGGCAATAGTCTCGCTTTCGCGAAGAAGTGCAACGAGCGTCGCCTCGTCCGGAACCTGCTCAGCCTCCAAACGGGCCAACGGCGTGGCGAGCGCAGAGGCTTCGGGTCGTCGCCGCGCCAATTCGTCCACAAACGATGCGGTCGACACCGAAGCTGGAACGCGAAACCTGGCGCCGAGCCCTCGCTTGAACTGCTGGAGGTATTGCCGGCGCAGCCATTCGCGCTGGCGATTCTGATGAAGCATCGACGCCAAGGTCGTGGCGAACTCCGAGCGCGCGCGGCGAAGCGCGTGGGCATTTGGCCGGACCACGTGTCCGAAGCGCCGGCCGGTCAGCGCGATGAACGCGAAGACCGCCACAGCCAGGTAGAGAATGGCCCATCCCCACGGCTGGCGTAGCAACTGGTAGGAGAAGGTTCCCTGTTCGGTGAAGCCGTGATGATATTCGTCGACGATGACTGGACTCCCGGGCGGAATGCGCGACAGGATGTTGAGCGTCAGATTGCGATTTCCGGGCTGCGCCAGCCCACGGTTACTGAACATGTCGCCAGTGGTGAAGGCGAAGACCTGGCCCTGGCCGACGGCGCGAACAACGCCGATCGTGTCGCTCGACGACTGATCGTTGAGGACCGGGATCCATGAGGGATTCCCCAGCTTCAGCGTTCCGTAGGTCGTAACGGTTTCGGGCGGAACCGGAGGCTGTGCAAGGGACGGTTCTACCATTTCGATGCTGGTTTTGCCGGCGCCATTCGGGATCACCGACAGCTCAAGTTGACGCAGAAACGGCGACGGGCGCCCAGTCGCGAAGACGAGCGTTCCGCCCTGCTCGACCCAGTCGACGATCGTCGACGCCTCGACGCCCGACGGATCTTCTGAGGGGAACAGGATGAAGAGCATCTTCTCCTCGCCGGAGAGATGGAACGTCTGGTATTCGAGCGTCCGCGACTGATACCCCATAGCCGAAAGCCAGAGGGAGAAGGCACGTGTGCCGTCCGGGCTCGAAGAATGGACGTTGTAGGTGGGGTATGGCGGCTCGACTTGCGACGACCCGCTGGACTCGGCCGCGAGTGCCGCCAGCGCGAGCATGAGTACGACCAGCCCCCCGAGGATCAGCGGTCCGACGCGAACCCTGGCAATTCTGGCGGTCATGTCGCCTCCCAGGCCCACATGGCCAGGCGCGCGAATTCACGATAGTCGGCTTCGGTGCAGTTCACCGAACCGTACCAGTATTGATCGAATCGTTCGACAAGCGGTGAGAGTTGCCCAGATAGGCTGGCGCCGCCGCGCATGAGCGCGGCGCGAAGGACCTCACGGTTTGTCAGCGAGCGCTCGAAGGTCAGGACACCCTGCTCGTCGAGCCTGACGAGTGCGGCCAGGTAGAGCGTCCGGATTGCCAGCCGGTACGAATGGCTCCGCGCTAGCAACTCCGCCTCCTGGCGAAGTTCGCTTGCGGAGACGCGACGGCGGTTGAAGGGGGCGGTGATTCGTGCGGTGGCCGGCCCGAATCCACGACGGATGCCGCGTAGCGGCCCGACGATCGCGGCGGCGACGACGATCACGCCGACAATCGAAGTTGCAATCGTCCAGAAGAGCGGCGCGCTGCCCACCAACCCGATCAGGAATCTGATGACCGGCTCGAGTATTCGAGCAAGCAACAGGCTAATCTGGAGCTTCACCCAGTCGGTGGCGTTCTGCACGGGTGATTTGACCGCTGGCTGGAATTCTCTGCGTGCCAAGATCGACCGCAGGCTCGACGTTGCCGCATCCGTCTGGCTCGCGCTCATTGACGACTTCTGACCACGATCGAGCTGGATCAACAGCGCCGAGAGCGCCGCCTCTGCCGTAACGACATTGGGGCGTGTGGTGGAGAGGTTATCGATAATCGCACTCAGATCGGGCTGGATGGTTGTCTGGTCCGGCAGCCGGACGGTCGTGATCGCCCGCAGGTTCCCGGCGACTGTCGCCGCGTTATTAGGATCCGTACGAAGGCTGTCGAGAGATGACTGGATGACCTGACGATAGCCCGCCAGGTCAAGGACATCGCTTGCGCTGACCTGCAGTGGGACGAGACAGAGCAGCACGATCAGCCACAGCGCGAGTCCGGCCGCCAACCCGTGGCCGCGACGACCGTGCGTGTGCTGGTCCGGCAGCCACGCCGCCCCCACGTTACTGATACATCGACGCGGTTCGCGCCTCGACTTCGGCTTGCCGGGCCATGATCTCGAGGTCCAATCCCTCTTTTCGCGCTCGCAGGTCGTAGTAGAGGAGAAGCCAGGCAATGTAAAGGATGGGGCCGGTGACGATCGAGCCGGCCGTGCTGAACAGCGTGCTGATAACAGTCGCACTGGTGCTGAGTGAAGTCGTGCCCTGGGAAAGGAACACAGATGCACCTGCTACCGCGCTCGGGATCGAGAAGACGAGATTGATGATGAAGACGATCATGCTGACCAGCAACGTGATGCCGACCACGCGCCACCAGTTGTCCTTCACCAGTTCACGACTCCGGCTCAGGGACGCGAAGCCCCCTTCCCCTTCGACCACCGAGACGAGCAGTGCAAGGAGCCAGCAGACGCCGAGATAAATCGCGACGGGGATGCCGATGATGGTGATGGAGGTGAGAACCAGAATGATCGAGATCATCAAGGTTACTTTGATCATCGCAGGAAGGTGATCCATCCCCTGTGTATACGATTCCTGAACGCCAGGGTTGCGGCCAAGGCGAAGCTCAGACGCGGCGTAGATGATCGCTGAGAGGATCCCGAGGCGAACCAGAAACTGGAGAACGGTGATGACCAGCGTCATCAGCCCGACCGATAGCAGTCCGCTCGTGGTCGTCTGCCGGTTGATCGCGATTTGCTCAAGGATCTGGATAATGCCCAGGGGAATCGTCAGCACCGCCGAAATCGAGGCGAACAGGACGAACTTCTGGCGATAGAGCTGAAAGGTTTCGTCAATAATCTCGGAAACGCTGAGGGGTCGCAACGATTGAGTGGTCGATCCCAATCCTCGTTCCTTTCACTGTCGCGCCGCGTATGGTCGCCGGTCCACGAGGTTCTCGGTTGCTCACACTCAAACGACGTTCGGGCGATCGTGTCGCCATCTTGTGTCACCCAGCATCCGAGTTACATGTCGTTGTCGATTATAGGATTGAGAGTTCATGGCAATAATAGCCTGATTGTCCTGACGCGACGAGCCCGGTCGCGTACCCGTCTATCAACTCCTCGACACGAAATTGTTACGTCCCTGTCATGACCGGCACACTGTTGTCGCGGCGACTGTCGCACCATCGAAATGTGGAATCCAGGGAGGCGGTACGTTGCCGCTAGGGGCCTCTGGAAGCCGCGCTGGCGCCGGTGGGTGCAGGGTCGTTTCTCCAACCACCCGTTCGTCCCGATTCACCGGCGCACTCGAATCGATTCCTGAGGGAATCAGGTTGTTCAAAGGCGGAGGCAGCACATGAAATTCCGCTATCACAGTCGCTCGCATATCGCGAACGCGGTTCATGAGACGGTCGAGCGCGAGGCGCACGTGCTGGACGAGCGACTGGCACATGTCGAAGATGACCTGAAGCTTCTCGATATCACCTTCGACTATCACCTGCGCAGCGACACCTACACCGCGAAGCTCGTGCTCCACGTACTGAGCCATGCGCTGGTGGCCAGCGCGACTGCCGAGCGACAGGCAACGGCCATACGTGAGGCATTCGATGAACTCGCCGGGCAATTGGATGAGTTCATCGCCAAGCTGAAGCACGAACCGGATATTCGCGACGAGCAGCGTAAGCCGGCCTGGCTCCCGGAGCCATCGCTTCCAATCGAGTGACAGTTCCTTCTCCCCTTCGACTGGCCGGGCGCGCGTCAGCGCCCGGCCAGTACTTTCCCCTGTGACGGCTTGCACGAGAACTGCGACGGTATCAGCACCCGCGCTGGTCGGTCTAACGATGCGACGCGTGATATTGCCCCGCATTCACATGGAGGTTCCGTCGATGCCCTTCAACTATGTCGAACACGCGAATGACGTCGAACTCGACGCTGGCGACACTGCCGAGGAGGCGTTACAGTCTGGTGTCCAGGAATTGATTGAGCTGATGGTCGATCCCGGTACCGTGCGACCTGAGCACACGTCGCGATTCGAGGTAGAGGGGGACGATTTCGAGAACCTCTTTTCGAATTTGATGGCGGAAGTTCTCGCGGTCAAAAACGAGACAGGTCAATGTTTTCAGAAGTTCGAACTCGATAGCCTGGTCACAGACGGCGACGTGCTTCGCGCCAGGGGCACGCTCTGGGGTGAGCCATTCGATCGACAGCGGCACGACGTCCTCAACCAGATTTCGGGTGTGACCGGAACGACGTCGCGTCGCCTGGATGGCAATGGTGTGGCCGTCCACTGTGTGCTCGAACTTGAATCCTGACGTAGTGCCTGTCTACTGCGCGAGCCTTTACGGAACGGAGATCACGAATGGCTGAGGACCGGTCTCGTCGCCCGAACGGTGAAGTCAGGTCAGAGGAGGTCGTCGTCGAATCGGACGGCGTGGCGCTGCCATGCTTTCTCGACGTACCTGAAGACGCCAGGGGAATTGTGGTCTTCGCGCATGGGAGCGGCAGCAGCCGCCTGAGCCCACGAAATCGCGCCGTGGCCGGGGCGCTGAACGAGACCGGCATAGCGACCCTCCTCTTCGACCTGTTAATGCCTGAAGAGGAGGCGGATCGCACGAACGTCTTCGATATACCACTCTTGGCGGAGCGGCTGGAACTTGCGACTGCGTGGTTGCAGGCGCGGCCGGTCGTCGGTTCGCTGGCGATCGGCTATTTCGGCGCGAGCACCGGCGCGGGCGCCGCATTGATGGCGGCGTCGGAGCTTCCCGAGGCGGTGCGTGCCGTCGTCTCTCGCGGCGGACGTCCGGATCTGGCCGGACGTACGCTGCAATTCGTCCATGCTCCAACGCTCTTGATCGTCGGCGGCGCGGACACCGAGGTGCTTGCACTCAATTCCCAGGCGTACGACACGCTTCCCGGTGAGCGTCGTCTGTCCATCGTTCCTCACGCCACGCACCTCTTCGAAGAACCTGGAGCCATGGAGACGGTCATTCGTCTCGCGATTGACTGGTTTAGGCGCTATCTCGTCACTGCCTGAACCCCGATTATCACGAAATTGGCACGACAGAGCCGTTACGTACACACGGTTCTTACTCACGATGAGCTATGACGATGTCGCGGGTGCGGTCCCAGTCCCGAGCCGCCATGACGGAAGGTGAACGCGACTCACCCGCTCTCCGGCGACGTTCGCCGGTTCGAGTTGCCGCGTGGCGCGTTGAAAGGATGAGGAAGGTGCTCGATCCACTTCGACGCTTGGTCTTTCTGGTGAGTGTGCTGGCGCTGGTCGCAGGCGTATCGGCGCCAGCCACGGCTGCCGCGGGAACGCCCGCGGTCTCGCCACCCACTCCCGGAATGCTTGTCTCACTTCCGAAAACAAATGGCGACATCGTCGTCTGGGCGGAGGAGGCCGGAACCGGAACCATCAACGCTGACATCCTTGGAGCACATCTGTCTGATGGCAAGGTCTTCGCGATCGCGTCCGGGCCGGAAAATCAAACCAACCCAGAGATCGACGGCAGCGTCGTGATCTGGATGGTGGTTGGCGACACCAACGAACTGCATGCGCGCGATCTCAACGGCGGTAACGAAGTCGTTGTTGCATCTCTCGGGTCCGCATTTCCACACAGCGCCGTGTCTGGGCATACGGTCGTCTGGGCAACCGGGAACGAGGTGATGGCGCGCGACATCAGCACGATGGCCGAGCCGGTCACGGTCGCGACGGTGCCGGACGGCTGGTCGATTGGGGCACTGGTCATCAGCGGCCCGAAGGTCGCCTGGGTGGAGCAGACCGTAAACCCGAATCGCACCTATCCGTGGCAAGTTCGCGTGGCGACAATCGGCGGCAGCGGTTCGGCGATAGCCGGTTCGGGCGTCGCCATCGGCGGATCCGGTATCGGTCTGGCCGAGAGTGATAACACGCTCGTTTACACCGTTGGCGGAGTGACCGACCCGATCTACGGCCAGCTGTATGCGGTCAACCTCTACAGCTTTGCCAGCACGCTCGTAGCAGGGGACGCGGCCTTCCCGACGACCGACGGTCGCTACATTTTTTGGCAGACACATAACGGCGTCGACGCGCCACCTGAGGTGGAGGGCTACGATCTGCAGAGCAACAGCCGGTTCAAGCCACCGACGACCGCTCTGACCAATGGAGTGCCTGATCTCAACAACGGCGCGTTGGTCTGGCAGACGTCGACCCAGCAGAATCTGATGGTGGCATCGTTGAAGGACATAGAGGCCGCGTATCTCTGGCAGGTGCTCCCGTCGGGTCCGCGACCAAATCCAGGTAAGACAAGCCCGAACTGGCTCTACTTTCCAGAGACGAACCATTACCTCAGTTTCGGGTTCAAGACCTTCTGGCAGCAATCCGGCGGCCTGGCGGTCTTCGGGTATCCGATGACGGAGGAATACCAGGAACTGAACAAAGACCTGAATCAGATGATGATCGTCCAGTACCTGGAGCGCCAGCGCTTCGAATATCACCCCGAGCTCGCTGGAACGCCGTACGAGACATCGCTCGGACGTCTTGGCGCCGAGGAGGCGACCCAGCGGAATCTGGTCGTGACTCGGCCGTTCCAGCCCCTACCGGCCGGAACTCAGAGCACGGCGAATTGCCAGTTCTTCGGAGTCACCCGGCACCTGGTCTGCTCCGGCTTCAAGGATTACTGGATGACGCACGGGCTCGAATTCGGTGATTCGGGCGTTTCCTACCGCGAGAGCCTCGCGCTCTTTGGCTTCCCGATCTCGGAAGAGTTCGTCGACCCGCAGACAGGGTTTGTGACCCAGTTCTTCGAACGCGCGGTCTTCGAGTATCACCCGGAGAACGCGGCCCCCTATCAGGTGCTACTGAAGCGCCTCGGCGCGGTCGCGCTGGCGCAGCGGGGTTGGTGAGCCAGGCAGGGCAATTGGTCATCGGACCGCACTGATTCTGGCTCACAATGTAGGGGAGGAGCTTGTCTCCTCCCGCAATGTGACGCGCATCAAATTGTTGATATCAGCGATGATCCGCAATGACATTGAGATTACGGTGAAAACATTGCCGCGTTTGTCACGGACGCGAAATTGGGTCAGGCCGGGAGCACACAAGGTGCTCCCCTACGGTATTCGTGGCGATATCGGGCGTATTACGCGCGGCCCAGTTCCTTCAGCACCGGCTCGAACGCGCGGATCGTCTCGACGGTGTTCGGCAATAAGTACATCTGGACATGAGTGATGTTCTGCTCGGCGAAGCGACGCAGTGAAGCCGCAATCTCCTCGGGTGATCCCGTGATTGGCTTTGCCTCTCCACGGCCCATGCTGGCCGGGATCTCGCTGTTGCCGCGCACGTCGACCATGACCGAGATAGTCCGCTCCAGTGAGGCGGGGTCGCGACCACCCGCCTCGCAGGCGGCGTCGACCGCGGCATTGAGTGGTGGGACGACTTCGGGTGAGCTATCCGATCCAGCAATCCAGGCATTCCACTGGTCGGCGTATTCCGCCGTCAGGCGCAGCATCTTCTCACCGGTTGTGCCGAGCATCAGCGGGATGTCGTCGCCACGCGGCCCACGGGGCCGCAGTTCGCAGTCACGTGCCGAGTAGTAGGTTCCCTCGAAGTCGACATGCCCTTCCCGCAGCAGACCATGGATGATCTGCAGTGCCTCCTTGAAGCGGGAGTAGCGATGGTCGAATGGGAAGCCGAACGCCTGGTATTCCGGCTCATGCCAGCCCGCGCCGAGTGCGAGGATCAGTCGTCCACCGGAGATCTCGTCGATCGTATCGGCAATCTTGGCCAGCAGTGCCGGGTTACGATAGGCGGTGCAGGTCACCAGCGGCGCCAGTTCGACGCGCGAGGTGACAGCGGCGAGCGCCGCGAGCACCGACCAGCATTCCCAGACTCCCTGTGGCGGGTCGACCGTCGCCCCCTCTTGGTAGAGCAGGTGATCGACAAACCAGAGGGAATCAAAGCCCATACTCTCGGCCGTCTGCGCCATAGCCGCGTAGTCGGACCAGCGAGCGGTCTCGCCGTTCATGTCCCGCTCGCCTTCCGGCAGGATCAGTCCCAGTTTCAGGTTGACGTTCTCGCTCACGTGGCGCCTCCATCCTGGTTGTCCGTTGATCGCGCATCGGTTGTTCTTGATCATGGGCTGGTCCGTGTCCATTGGAACGACGCCCACCCGTCCATTCGCTGGCTACTCCACCACTGGTGGGCGGTGCTGGCCGACCTTCGTGGCCTGTTCGAAGGCGTGGCCCAATTGCAGAACCTCGAACTCGGCGTGATGGCGTCCCACGATCTGGACGCCGACCGGCAGGCCCTCCGGCGTAAAGCCGCACGGCACCGACATGGCTGGCAGACCCGTCGCGCTGATGAAATAGGCCGACTTCATCCAGGCGATGTAGTTGTCCATCTTTACACCGTTGATCTCGGTCGGGTATGGCGTATTCACGTCGAACGGCGGCACCTGGTTTACCGGACAGATCAGGTACTCGTAGGTCTCCAGGAATTCGCGCACGCGCTCGTAGAGGGCCGACCGCTTCACTTCGGCGTGGGCCACGTCGAGCCCCGACAGCTTGAATCCTTCTTCGGTGTTCCAGATCACCGTGTCCTTGATCTGGTCCCGGTGCTGCTTGAGGTCCTGCTCGTGACCGGACGCCATGTTCCAGGCGCGCAAGGTGAGGAAGATCTCTTCGGCATCGGTGAAATCGGGCGTCGCCTCGTCGACATGACATCCGAGGTCGCTGAAGACACCTCGCTGACTCTCGAGTGCCGTCGTAACACGGGGATCGACCGGCAGCCCGCCGAGGTCCGGACTCCAGGCAATGCGCACACCCGTGAAGTCGCGATCCAGCGACCGGCGAAACATGTCGCCGGGCTGCTCGATTGAAATTGGCGAGCGACGGTCGGGTCCGGCGATGGCGCTCAGCATCAGCGCCACGTCCTGGACGGTGCGCGCCATTGGGCCGACCACACTCAACGGCCACCAGAGATTTGACGACGGCCAGTTCGGTACCCGGCCAGCCGAAACTCTCAACCCGACCACGTTGTTGAAATTGCCGGGATTGCGCAGCGATCCGCCGAGGTCGCTTCCATCAGCAATCGGGATCATCCCGCAAGCCAGCGCCACCGCCGCGCCGCCACTGCTGCCGCCGCACGTCTTGCTCGTGTCGTACGGGTTGAGCGTCGCGCCGAAGACCGGGTTGAAGGTCTGCGACCCCGCGCCGAACTCGGGCACGTTGGTCTTGCCGATGGTGAGCGCGCCGCCCTGCTTGAGCCGTTCGACGATCAGATGGTCGTGCTCCGGCACGAAGTTTTTGTAGATCGGAGATCCAAAGGTCGTTCGCATCCCCTTGGTGGCGACCAGATCTTTGTGGGCGATCGGGAGCCCATGGATCGGCCCGAGGTCGTCGCCACGCGCGACGGCCCGGTCGGCCTGCTCCGCCAGTTTCAAGGCGTCTTCGTCCGGGATCTGGGTGACGATCGCGTTCACCTTCGGGTTCACCCGCGCGATCTGCTCCAGATGCGCGCTCATCACCTCGCGCGCCGAGAGTCTCCTTGTCTCGGATCCTCTTCGCCATCTCGGTCGCCGTCAAGAAACAGATATCGTTGGCCGTCATCGTCTACACATGCCTTCCCTCAGTCATGTCCTGCTCGAATAGGACGATCATAACCGCCAACGCGGATGAGCGGGAGCGTCGAGCTGACCGGCGGGCGAAACCGGTGCTATGATCGGCGGACCAGGATCGAACGATGGGTTATGGAGGCGAGAGCATGGATCTCGGATTGAAGGGCAAGGTTGGCCTTGTCACTGGCGGCAGTCGCGGCATCGGCCGCTCGACGGCGCTGGCGCTGGCCGCGGAAGGTTGTAACGTCGCGATTTGCGGACGCGGCGCCGAGGGGGTCGAGCGGGTGGTGGCGGAGATTCGGGAGCATGGTGTCGCGGCACATGGCGTCACGGCCGACGTAACCGAGCCGGGCGAAGTGGAGCGCTTCGTCAAGGAGAGCGCCGAGGCGCTCGGCGGCGTCGATCTGCTGGTCGCGAATGTCGGCGGGATGTCAGGCAAGACTTTTCTGTCTCTCACGCCGGAAGACTGGGTCAAGACATTCGAGACGAACCTGTTTCACTCAGTTCGCTCGATTCGCTCGGCCGCGCCATATATGCTCGACCGTGGCGGTGGCAGCGTCGTCATCATCGCCTCGATCTCCGGCTGGAAGCCGGGCCCGCGTTCGCAGTACGGCACCGCCAAGGCGGCCGAGATCTTCCTCTCTGGCTCGCTGGCCTGGGAACTCGGTCCACATCGCATCCGGGTCAACACCGTCAGTCCAGGCTCGACCATCTTCCCGGGTGGTGGCTGGGAACGTTTTCAGGGCATGCAGCCTAAACTCTTCGGTGAATTCGAGCGATCCGAGTTTCCGTGGGGGCGACTGGCCACACCCGAAGAGATCGCGAACGTTGTCACCTTTGTCCTGTCGGATCGTGCCAGTTGGATCAATGGCGCGAACATCCCGGTCGATGGCGGACAGGGCCGCCCGGACGTCTTCTTCCGCTTGAGCGATAGCTATGAAGAGCGACCCGACGTGCAAGACGGAATCTTGGATGCGGTGAGGCTCGATGAGCGACGCCATATGGGATGCGGTGGTTATTGGCGGCGGGCACAACGGCCTGGTCGCTTCCTGGTACCTGGCGAGTGCCGGGCTGAAGGTGCTGGTGCTCGAGCGCCGCGACTTCGTCGGTGGCGCGGTCGTCACGGAAGAACTCTGGCCCGGCTACTCGGTGCCGACCTGTTCCTACATTTGCTACCTGTTGCAGGGCAAGGTGATCGACGACATGGATCTGCGCGAGCACGGATTCGACGTGCATCACCTGAGCCCGGGCTCGTTCACGCCCTTCCCAAGTGGACGGCGTATTCTCTCGTGGGACGACGACCAGGAGTCGGCCGCGGAGCTGCGCCCATTCTCGGCTCACGACGCCGAGGCGCTCCCGCGCTACCGCGCCTATCGCGAGCGGCTGGCTGGACTCTACCACCGCTGGTTCCTGACTCCGCCTCCGACACTGGCCGAGATGACCGCCGCCGTCGCCGGGACGGAGGACGAGACACTGCTCGAGCGCTTGCTCTTTGGCACCGCCAGCGGTCTGCTCGACGAGTTCTTCGAGTCGGACGAGGTAAAGGGCGCCCTGGCGAGTGCCTGGGACGCCGGTGATCCGGACGCGCCAGGCAGCCTGTTCTCTGGCATCTACCCGGCCATCTCGCAGTTCACGGAGGACGAAAACTACGGCATTGTGGTCGGCGGAATGGGCGGGATCACCAAGGCCATGCGTCGCTCAGTCGAGGCGAAGGGCGTTACGGTACGAACCGGGGCCACGGTCGAGCAGATTCTGGTCGATGGCGGCCGCGCCACTGGGGTGAAGCTTGAGAGCGGCGAAGAGATTCCTGCTCGCAGGGTCCTCTCGAATGCCGATATCAAACGGACGTTCCTGCGGATGGTCCCGCGAGACGCGCTGCCGGGCGATTTCGTTCGTGCGGTGGAACGACTACAGACCCGCGCCGCCTACTTCAAGTTTCACGCCGCCTTGGACGACCTGCCCGACTTCTCGACCTACTTTGGTGATGAGTACGACCCGCGCATGCTGGCGCAAATCAAGATCTGTCCTTCGCTCGACTACTATCGCAAGGCGTGGGACGACGCGGTCCACGGCCGCATCACCGACTCGCCAGTCATGTCGGTTCAGATCCCGAGTGTCTACGACCGGACGCTGGTCCCGAACGGTGGTCACGTTATGTCGATTTGGGTGCAATACGCCCCGGTCAAGCCGAACGGCGCGGAATGGACCGACGACTTGGCGCGACAGGCAGGCGAGATGTTGATCGGCACGCTGGAGCAATACGCGCCGAACATCCGCGACGTGATGCGAGAGTGGGTCTGCTTCACTCCGGCCGATATCGAGCAACGCGTGGGCATGACCGACGGTAATATTCGCCATATCGACATGATCGCCGGGCAGCTGCTCGATCAGCGCCCGCTACCTGGCTGGAGCGACTACCGCACGCCGATCGAGAACCTCTACCTCTGCGGTGCCGATACGCATCCTGGTGGTGAGGTCACCGGTGCGCCCGGTCACAACGCCGCCCACGCAGTGCTCAGGGCGATGGCGGTCGTCTAAATCGTGCGTTCCCTTCGGAATGGATGAAAACGGCCGGCCGACGATCTGAGGAAATTGAATGGTTGAATTGAAAACTGACCCAGCCGAACGGGTTGCGACTGGCCGGCGCCCATGGGGCCTGCTCGTCTCGCTTGGGCTCGTCATTGGGTTACTGGCGATCGCGTATGGGAGTTTGGCGGTCTACAAGGCGAACCAGTACACGACGACTCCCCGGCAAGATACGTCTTCGATCGTGCCGCCGAACGATGGACTGACCTACCAGGACGTGACCTTCCCCTCTGCGAAGAACGACGGCGTGATGCTCAGCGGATGGTTCGTGCCGAACCCATCGTCACATCGAGTCCTGATTTTGGTTCATGGACGCTATGCCAATCGCATGCAAATGGAGCCGCTCGTCAAACCACTTTGGAGTCGCGGGTACAACGTGCTCCTGTTCGATTTGCGTGGCCACGGAACGTCGACGTATGTAAAGAGCACCTACGGCATTAGAGAGCAGTGGGACGTCATCGGCGCGGCCCGATATGCAGAGAAGCAAGGGTTTGCCCCGGAGTCGATCGGCGTCATCGGCTGGAGTCTCGGTGGCGCGAGCGCGCTGATGGCAATGGATCATTCGCGCGACTTCGCCGCGATGGTGGCCGATTCAGCGTACGCCAATTCTGATCCGCTTCTGGCGCGGAATCCACTTCGCCCCGGATTGGCGCTCGCCATGAATTGGGTCGAACGAGTCAACCTGTCACGGGTGAATCCAGCCGACTCGATCCGTGACCTGCACGGACGTGGCGTCATGCTGATCCACGGCGAATCGGACCAGACCGTGCCGATGTCGCAGGAGCGACTGCTCGAGCAAGCCGGCGGATCCAGCGTGCGGGAAACCTGGATCGCTCCCGGCGCCGGGCACGTCGGCGCCTATGCCGCGCACCCAGACGAGTACATTCAGCGCGTGGCAGCGTTCTTTGACGGGGCGCTCAAGTGAACAGAGGGCCCCTCATCCCCAGCCCTTCTCTTCGTCACTGACTCTCCCTCGACACGAGGGAAAGGACCATCCCGTCAAACGGGTGAAGGGAGGCTATCGTGCGAATCAGGGATGAGGACCGCATCAGGCTGATTTCGCCGTCGCTCCTCGCAATCGCATCCTCGCGAGCACCTTGCTCAACTCCCGCAGCCAGAGGACGGAACTGGCCACGCCGAAGCAGAGGAGCCAATCGGTCGCGCTGAGTGAAACAGTGTCGAAGGCTTCCTGCAGCACCGGAACGTAGATCACCAGAACGTGAGCCGCGAGCGAGAGGGCGATCGACCCCCAGAGCCAGCTGATTGTGAAACAGGCCTTCGAACATGCTTTGCACGTCCGAGCGCGCATTGAAGACATTGAACAGTTGGAACAGCACGAGCGTGGTGAAGGCCAGCGTCCGCGCGTAGGCCAGCGTTCCCGAACCGTCGATCAGTCCGCCCGGCAAGCCCGCGTCGAGGACCAGGAGTGTCCCCGCTGCCATGATTAGCCCGACAAAGACGATACCCACCCACATCTCGCGCGAAATGACGCTACTGCCAGGTGATCGAGGTGGCTGGTTCATCAGCCCGGCCTGTGCCGGATCGAGGCCGAGCGCGAGTGCGGGCGGCCCGTCGGTGACCAGGTTGATCCAGAGGATATGCGTCGCAAGCAGCGGCAGCACGAACGTTCCATTGACTGATTCCAGACCGATGACGCCGGCCAGCACGACTCCGAAGAACATCGTCAGCACCTCGCCGACGTTCGACGAGAGGAGATAGCGCAGGAACTTCTGGATGTTGTCGAATATCGCGCGCCCCTCCTCGACGGCCGATACGATCGACGCGAAGTTGTCGTCGGCCAGCACCATGTCGGCGGCTTCTTTGGAGACGTCGGTGCCGGTGATGCCCATGGCGATGCCGATGTCGGCCGTGCGGAGCGCTGGAGCGTCGTTGACTCCGTCACCGGTCATTGCCACGACCTGCCCAGTCCGCTTCAGCGCCTGCACGATACGCAGTTTGTGCTCTGGATTGACGCGCGCGTAGACTGCCTCGCGTTCGACAATTTGGTCCATGGCGTCGTCGCTTGCAGCGGAGATCTCTGATCCTGTTACAGCTGACTTGCTTGAGACGATTCCGATCTCGCGCGCGATGGCGACGGCGGTCTCGGGGTGATCGCCCGTGATCATGATCGGGCGAATCCCCGCGACTCGCGCCCGCTCGACTGCCTGAAAGACCTCCTCGCGCGGCGGATCGATCATTCCGGCGAGCCCCACAAAGACGAGGTTCTGCTCTGCCTCCTCGTCGATTTCCTGAGTACGAGCATCGACTGGGACACTGCGAAAGGCGGCACCGAGCGTTCGGTAGGCTTCGCTTGCGAGTTCCGCGTTCAGGCGGAGGATCTCGTTGCGTCGTTCGGAAGTCAACGGCACGGCCGTGTCATGCACCAGTTCGTGGGTGCAGCGCTCGAGCAGCACGTCCGGCGCGCCCTTGGAGAAGACAACCAGCCGGTCTGGTCGCGACGCGTCACGCTCAATCGTTGTCATGCGTTTCCGCTCTGACGAAAACGGAATCTCGTGGACGCGTTTGAACCGGCTATCCAGATGGGAGCCGGTCAATCCCGCCTTTCGGGCCGCGACGATCAGTGCTGCCTCGGTTGGGTCGCCGAACGCGGTCCACTTCCCATTTTCCGGCTGCACCGCCGCGTTATTCGCTCGTTCGAAAGCGCGCAGCACTCGTTCAACTTCATGCTTGAGCCGGTCATCTTCAAGCGGCCGTCCGTCGATCTCGAGCGATCCCGATGGGTCGTAGCCCGAACCGGTCAATTCGATCCGCCCGCTTGCCGTGACCAGAACGCGTACCGTCATCTCGTTGCGCGTCAGCGTTCCGGTCTTGTCCGATGCGATGATCGTCGCCGACCCGAGCGTTTCGACCGCGGGGAGCTTGCGAACGATGGCGTTGCGACGGGCCATCCGTTGCACGCCGATGGCGAGCACCGCCGTCACGATCGCGGGCAATCCTTCAGGTACCGCAGCGACGGCCAGCGCGACGCCGAAGATAAAGATGTCGATGATCGTGGCGACGTCGTTCACTGGCTCGGTGAGCAGGATTGTTCCGACCACGATCGCTGCGATGACGATCACGGCGATCCCGAGCCGCTTTCCAGTGCGGTCGAGCTCCTGCTGCAGTGGAGTTGTCTCGACCTCTGTCTGCTGAAGTAGTCCGGCGATGCGCCCCATCTCGGTCTGCATTCCGGTCGCGGTGACGATCGCGACGCCGCGACCGTAGCTCGCCGCTGTGCCACTGAAGACCATGTTCGACTGGTCGCCGAGTCCGGCTTCCTGGTCGACGGGCTCGACCCGTTTGCCGACCGGGAAGCTCTCGCCGGTCAGCGACGCCTCGACGGTGTGCAGTGAGGTCGATTGGATCATGCGAGCGTCGGCCGGAATCGCGTCACCCTCCTCGACCAGGATGATGTCGCCCGGAACGAGGTACGAAGCCTGGATCGACTGGCGTGTGCCGTCGCGGACCACATTGGCTGAAGCAGCCGTCATGGCTCGGAGCGCGGCGACCGCACGCTCGGCCCGTGCCTCTTGCAGGTAGCCGAGGATGCCGTTGAGCAGCACGATGGCGAAGATCACGATCGCCTCGTATGGGAGTGACGAGTCACGCTCGTAGACCCAGACGCCCAGAGAGACCCCGGCGGCGATGATAAGCAGGATGACCAGGACTTCCTCGAACTGCGCGAGCAAGCGTCGCCAGGCTGGAACGCCTGGTTCCGACACGAGCTCGTTCGTACCGTGGTCAGCGAGGCGTTTTTCGGCCTCTGCCTGGCTCAGGCCCTGTTCGGTATCACTCGCGAGATTGTTGATTACGGTCGCAGCTGGAAGCCGGTAAGCCGGTTGGACGGCCGCATCCAGCTGGTCGGGACGTCGTTGTCCGGTGCTTGCCACGTCTTGTGCCATTTCACGAAGTTCGTCTGAATCCCGCGCCGGGCCCACAGGGGCAGCGGAACGAGAAAGGCAAGAATCCCGCTACTGCTTTGGCTCGGTTGATCGCAAGTTCTCGTGATTCCACGATGTTCGGTAGCGGGCGTCCCTACCCTGTCTCAAGGATGCCACGGGGAGTTCTTCTGCGTGGACGCGATGAAATGGGAAGAGCCAGTCCCGTGTAGGGCTGGCTCTTGACTCGGCAGCGACCTCGACTCATGTTCGAGGATTGGTATTGGTCATTCGTGGCGTCGATCAGCCATGCATTTCGTGGCCCTGCCTCGCATCGTACGAGAGGATAAGCTTCTCGTCGTCCGACTTGCGGGTCTCGACCCAGACTTTGCGACCCCAGAGCTGGTGTATGTATTCAATCGTCTTCTTGGCGTAGTTCAGGTCCAGTTTCAGGCCGTCCCAGGAGTGCCGCAGGTAGAGCTCGCGATTGCCGTTGTAGTCCCCGTCCTCGACGTAGATGACCGGGATCCCGTGGTTCGACATCTGGGTTACGAGCCGTTGGCGCACGTCCTCCCAACTCTTGTCGACGATGACCAGTTCATCACCGACGCGCTGGTAGAGGAAGAGATCCATGTCGACGACCAGATCCTCGGTCAGGTAGTTCCGGATCAGCGAGACGTCACTCTCGATCTCGCGTACCTCAAACAGCTTGGCGCGGCCGTCCTGGCCCGCGTCATTGGCGCGACGCTCGATGTCTTCAAGGATGCGGAATCCGACGTGGTACGGGTTCATCTGACGCCGCGACGGCTGGAGGATGCTCGAATGAAGCTGGGCGAACTCGACGTATTCGTCCTCGGTCAAGTCCAGCTCACGCATGATGCGGGCATGCCAGTAGGAGGCCCAGCCTTCGTTGATCACCTTGGTCTGCATCTGCGGGTAGAAATAGAGCATCTCATTGCGCACGATCGAGACGACGTCCCGTTCCCAATCGTTCAAACGCGGCGAGTGCTCGATGATGAAGAGCAGGATGTCACTGAGTGGGCGGCTCGGGTGCAGGCCCTCGCGTGAGTCCGTCTGCTCGACCTGTTCGGGATCGACGCCGTCGAGCTTGAAGAGGTCTTCGTATTCCGTCGCGCGGGCGGCCTCCACCGCCTCCTCAGAGGGACTGGCATCGGCTCTCACGGCGTACGGATCGACATGCTGCTGAATCGAGAGGACCGCGTCGAGTGCCTTCTCGACCTCGTCAATGCCGTGCTCGAACTCGTAGCGACGAATGCGCTCGGCGTTCAACGCCATTGAGTCGACCATGCGCCGCGAGGTCTTCTTGAAGTAGGCGTTGTTGGCGAAAAAGTCACTGTGTGCCAGGACGTGTGCCGCCACCAGCTTGTTCTGCAGGATCGTATTGGTTTCCAGCAGGAATGCGTAGCAGGGGTTGGTGTTGATCACGAGTTCGTAGATCTTGCTGAGGCCATAGTCGTACATCATTTTCTGGACCTGGTAGGCCTTGCCGTGGGTCCAGTGCGAGAAGCGACCCGGCATGCCGTACGAGCCGATCTCGTACATGACGGTGGCGGGCACGATCTCGAAGTGGGTCGGGAAAGGTTGTAGCCCGAATGACTGCGCCACGTCCCAGATCCGCTCGATTCCGGCCTCGAGCTCTTGCGCGTACCGTTCCATACTCACATCAAGCACGGGCGCTCACCTCCGCTCCAAAGAACCCACGCAGGGCAGGATAGACGTCCGCCTTGTCGCCGATCGTGACCGAGACGAACTTTGGATTGTCGATGCGTTCGAAGGTGTGCATCAGGGTGCTCTGATAGGAGTACCGCCCCTGCCGGATCTCGCCGTAGCCAAACTGGTTGCACTGGTCAACCAGCTGACTGGTCAGGTTCAGGCAGAGTTCGTTGTCGGAAGGCCAGTTGTCGCCGTCGGAGAAGTGGAACGGGTAAATGTTCCAGCTCGCCGGGGAGTAGCGCTCCTGCAGCAGCGTGAGCGCGAGCTGATAGGCCGAGCTGGCCTTGGTGCCCCCACTCTCACCGCGCGTGAAGAACTCCTCTTCGGTCACCTCCTTCGCCTCTGTATGGTGGGCGATGAAGACGATCTCGACGTTGTCGTACTTCGTTCGTAGGAACCGAACCATCCAGTAGTAGAATGCCCGGCTGATGTACTTCTCGAACGTGCCCATCGAGCCTGAGACGTCCATCATGGCCATGACGACGGCGTTCGACTCACGCCGGATATCCTGCTCCCAGGTCTTGAAGCGGAGATCGTCGTTCTGCAGATTGCCGAACCTTGGTGCACCTTGCTTGGCGTTCCGCTTCAGGTTCTCGCGGATCGTGCGGCGCTTGTCGAGGTTCGAGAAGGGTCCGCTCTTCCGGATGTCTGTGAAGCGAACGGCTGGCGACTCGAGCTCCTGCAAGCGTTTCTCTTCGAGGTTGGGCAGGCTGAGATCCTCGAAGATCATGCCGGAAAGCTCGTCCATCGTCATCTCGGCCTCGTAATAGTCGACGCCGGGCTGGTCACCCGCCTGGGGACCGTTGCCCGGTCCGTCCTTTTGTCCATAACGTTCCAGAACATCGCCAACCTGTGACTTCCCGTCTCCTTGTCCGACCTGCTGCTGATCGTTGGGGTCGAACCGGAAACGGTATTCGTCGAGCGTGCGAATCGGCACTTTGACGATCTTGCGACCATCGTTGGTGATGATCGACTGCTCGCTGACGATGTCCGCCAGGTTCTCGCGAATGGCTTCCTTGACTTTGCGCTTGTGTCGGGCCTGGTCGATCGCGCCTTTGCGGTGCAGGGACCAGTCCTGGTTCTCGAGTGAGACGGTGAACATGGTGGGATGTACCTCTTGCTTCTTCGGTTCCCAGGCTAGCGATTGAGCAGCGAACCGACATACTTCAGCAGTTCGTTGGCGCAGACGGGACAGTAGTCGTGCTCGGCGACGAGACGATCGATCACCTCGTTGATGCGGCGCAGCTGATCGGCATCCGGCGTCTTGGACGAGGTGGTGATCTTCACGACGTCTCGCAGGTCGACAAAGAGCTTCTTCTCGATCGCTTCACGCAGTCGATCGTGCGAGGTGTAGTCGAAGGTCTGGCCGCGGCGCGCCAGCGACGAGATGCGTATCAAGATCTCCTCGCGGAACTGCCGTTTGCTGTTCTCGGAGACGCCGATCTGCTCCTCGATCGAGCGCATTAGCTTCTCGTCTGGTTCGACCTCTTCTTCGGTGATCGGGTCGTGGACTTTCGTCTTGTTGCAGAAGGCCTCGACGTTGTCGAGGTAGTTATTGAGTAGCGTGCGTGCCGACTCCTCGAAGGAGTAGACGAAGGCTTTCTGAACTTCCCGCTTGGCCATCTCGTCGTACTCGTGCCGGGCTTCGGCCACCAGGTTCAACAGGTGCTCGTACTGATCACGGTCGATGCTGGTGTGCTGCTCGAGTCCGTCACGTAGCGAGCGGAGCGCGTCGATCGCGTTGACACACCGGATACCATCTCGCACCAGGGCGTTCGAGAGCCGGTTAATGACGTAGCGTGGTGAGATGCCGTCCATGCCCTCGCGTACCGCTTCGTCCTGGAGTTCTTTCACGTCTTTCGGGGTGAAACCCTCGACCGCTTGACCGTCGTAGAGCTTGAGCTTCTTGGTCAGGCTCATGCCCGCCTTCTTGCTCTCCTCGAGCCGCGAGAGAACGGCGAAGGTCGCGGCCGTCTCGAGCGTGCCGGGAGCGATGTGAACGTCCCGAATCGCGCTCTGCTTCAAGAGCTTCTGGTAGATCTTCACTTCATCACTGACGCGCAGGTTGTAGGGGACCTTGACCAGGATGATGCGGTCTTGCAGTGCTTCGCTCTTTTTGTTGCCGACGAAGGCGCTGTACTCGTGCTCGTTGGTGTGACTGATGACGACCTCGTCGGCGTAGATCATCGAGAACCGGCCGGTCTTGATATTCTGCTCCTGCGACAGCGTCAGTAAGACATAGAGGAAGCGCTCGTCGGTCTTCAGCATCTCGATGAATTCGACCAGGCCACGGTTGGCAATGTTCAGCTCGCCGTCGAAGCGATAGGCGCGCGGGTCGGACTCGGTGCCGACCTCGCCGATCGTCGAGAGGTCGATGCCGCCGACCAGTTCAGAGATGTCCTGCGACTTCGGGTCGGACGGCGTGAAGGTCCCGATTCCGAGTCGATGCTTCTCGGAAAAGGCGACGCGCTCGACCGGAACATCCTCCTGGCGCCCCGAGAATGGTTTGCCGGGCTCGCTCCAGGGATGGGCCTCGCCCTGCTCCGGGTGCTCCAGCTGATAGCGACACCAGGGGCAAAGCTCCCCCTCGATGTAGACCCCGTACTCGCGCGTCAGTTCGTCGCGAATCGATTCTGGAACGAGGTGTAGCGGCTCCTCGTGCATCGGGCAGCCGTGGATGGCGTAGACCGCTCCATCCTCGGTGCGCGTGTACCGCTCGAGCCCACGCTTGAGCATGGTGACGATGGTCGACTTGCCGCCTCCCACCGGGCCCATCAACAGGAGAATGCGCTTGCGGACCTCGAGACGCTGGGCCGAGGAGTGGAAGTACTCGACAATCTGTTCGAGCGACTTGTCGATCCCGAAGATCTCGTCGTCGAAGAACTTGTAGCCCGTCTGCCCGGTGTCAGTCTCCTCGGTTCCCTTGTTGACAATCATGCTGTAGAGCCGCGCGTGCGAGAGCTGCGCGATCTTGGGATTTTTCGTGACGAGGTCAAAATAGTCGGCGAAGGTACCTTGCCAATCCAGCTTCTGTTCTTCGGCTCGATATGTTCCCAAGCGTTCCAACAAGTCCATGGCTTCCGATCCTTACTGCATGGCGCCGGTCAGTTGCCGGGTTTGACCGGCGGAAATCGACGATGGAGTTCGCTGCAGCCTGTGCTCCTGGCGAACGTGGCCTCCCGCATCGGCGCGCATGACCTGGCGAGAGGTACGACAAATGCCGGAGTTAAACGCCCCCAAACCGCCCAACATCGTCCTGTCTGGGCGGTCGAAGAGACCAGCGTCTCCGACCAATATCCATCACGATCTTTTGTGTTTGGTTGAGGTGTCTGAACCAGCGGACTACCCGTGATTCAGGACAATTCGGATCCGGTCAATCGTCCGATCGACGACCGGGCCGCGCCTGGACGCCATTTCCGACTACGACGTCGGTCGTTTTCCAATCCAGCTTCGCTGGAACTTCGATCGACCGCGACGACGGACTGTTCGACATGTGTCTCGACGCTGGTGATGTGCCGAGTCTGGCCGAATTGGCCGCGTCGCCCACTGACTATGTAAACCGGTAGCCTAGTGTTATCAAAACGTACGTTCTCGGTCCCGGTTCCGGATCTATGACTCGGAGTCGTAGTACTTTCGTCCCGGTCGGCGCCGTCACTCGACTCCGCCACGCAGTTGCGCGAACTTCGTTCGACGTCAAAGACCTGTTGTTGTTCATGGATGACTCGTGGCGGGAGAAGGCTGACCGGTACTCGCGCGTTCGCAAACAGTGTGCGACTGCCGCAGGTTCGTCCTGACAAAACATCGGCTCGTGTGCCACGGCATCTCGGTCCTCTGGAGCGATCTCGCCGGATTATGACTAGCGCTCTTGCGCCATAACTACACATAATCCGTGCCGTGGCGCACGGTATATTGAGAACTTGAAATGTTTGGAGTATGTTCGATCGCGACGGTCTGCGGCGCTCGTTCGCGCCTGTTCGATCCGGTGGAGTGTAACTCGCGATGGTCATCATGTTGGGACGTCACACACACTCGGCGCGATGCTACGCGGCCGTTTCGACGTTGCTCGCCAGAGAGGAGAAACGATGGGACGCTGGAAAGACGGTGCGCAATGCGCGGTCATGCTGACATTCGATGTCGACGCCGAGACTCTCTGGCTGGCCGGTGATCTGACGAGACTCGACCAGCCTGGTCTGCTCTCGATGGGCACCTACGGTGCTCGTGTTGGCGTTCCGCTGGTTCTCGATCTGTTGAAGAGGAACGATCTTCACGCCACCTTCTTCGTGCCTGGTTGGACAGCTGAGACGCACCACGACATGATCGGCGTCATCCACGCCAAAGGGCACGAGATCGGCCACCATGGCTATCTGCATGAAGAGCCGACTAGCCTTTCTCGTCAAGAAGAGGAAGAGGTACTGCACAAAGGTATTGAAGCGCTGCGGGCCGTGACCATGAAGGACCCGGTCGGATATCGTTCGCCCGCGTGGGAATTCTCGGACAACACGATCAACCTGCTGCACGAGCACGGCTTCAAATACTCGTCGAACATGATGAGTCACTTCATCCCCTGGCCGCACGAGGAGACGAACATCATCGAGTTGCCGGTACAGTGGGTGCTGGACGACGCACCGTATTTCCTGTTCCGCCCGAGCGGGCCCTCACGGCCGATTCAGCCCGCCGCGAACGCCTTCCAGGCCTGGACCGAGGAATTTCGCGGAATCTATCGCTTCGGCGGTCTCTTCAATCTGACGATGCACCCGCAGCTCATTGGTCGCCCCGGCCGCATGCTGATGCTGCAGCAGTTGGTCGATTATATTCGCGGGTTTCCGGACGTCTGGTTCGCAACCGGGGCGGAGATCGCCGAATACTGGGCACAGCACGCTGCCGAGCATCCCCACGATAACCAGGCCGGACGGCTGGACCTGTAGGCCGGATCAGGGCGACATCGCGCCCAGTCGCTGCTCGAGCCAACTGGCAACGGCGTCATCGTCCTTGAGCTCGGTTGGGATGCCGGCCCACATTGATTCGAAATAATTGCGGAACTGGCCGGCAACATCATGGCGCGTCGAGCGAAGGGCGACGCCGCGATCGTTCTCGGAATGGGTGTTCGGGTTGCGCCGAATGTGCACCAGAACCTGGTTGCTCCCCTTGACCAGGAGTCCGAAGGGGATGGTCGTGTCGGCAAGGCCAACGTGGAAGTTGGGCATGGTTCGGATCGACCGGATCAAGTCGCTGACATGCTGGCGAACGATCGATTCGTCCAGATCGACGCCCCGTCCCCAGTGACCGGATTGCATATAGCGTTCAATGGTGGCGATTGAATAGATCGTCCGTGAACAGTCTCGCGCGACGCTTTCAGTCACGGCTGACTGGAGTGTCTGCACCCAGAATTTCACGGTTTCGGGGCTACCGGGCTCCGCCTGGAATATCGAGCGAAAGATGCTCGCTCCGTCGATCTGACCTCCGTTGGGGGTCGTCACGCTCAGCATTCGGTCGGACATCACCAGACGTTCGCCACGATGCTCTTCCATCTGCGTCACGACACGGCAAAAGGTCTCCATGTCGATCCCGAATTTTGGAATTCCGGCGAGAATTGGCTGGATCGACTCGGCGACGCCGCGCTTCAGAATCCGGTCCACCAGCTCCTGTTCGCGAATTGGGCTTTCGGCGTTGGATTGCGACACTCGCCGCAAGCCATCGAGCAGCGCCCCCTGAGCGTTGAAGCTGAGATCGAGCAACGCCGACGCCGTCTCAGGCGCGACGGCGAACGACGTCAGCATCTCGTGCAGTTTCTGCTCGGTCTGAGAAACCGCGTCCTGGTAGGAGGTGAAGTAGGTCACCTCAACGCCAAGGGCGGCCGAGAGCCGCATCAGCGCCTGGAGTGAGAATTCGGCACGTCCTCGCTCGATGCGGGAGATGCGCGCCCGGCTCAACCCCGATCGCTCGGCCAGTTCGTCGAGTGTGAGTCCCTCGCGTTGCCTCAGCGCTCGAAGCGCTGGTCCAATACGTTGCCCGTCGCCCCGCGCGCGGCGGAAGCGCCTCGTCTGTCGTTCCATGGAATACCCCGGCTTACCCCTTCACCGACCCCTCATCGCGGCTCGGTCAACCCCAAAATGCAAACTCATCTGCCCTCCGATTTCCCCACTTCGGAGAGCATGTCTTCCAACCAGTTCGCGACGTGTTTCCCGTCTTTACGCTCGTCCGGTATCTCGTCCCACGACGGCGCGAAAATGCTCGTTGAATCGCGCGACGACCAGCGAGCGTGAAAAGAGGAGCGTGGCTCTGGTCCGCGGCCCCTGATTGGTTGGGTCACGGCCGTAGACCGTGACCAGAGCATGATGATCTCCCTTGATACGATACGTCAGCGGCAGCTCCCGCTCCGTCAGTCCGAGCTCGAAATGAGGCTGCGTTCGGAGCAGCTCAATGAACGCGACCAGGTGCGCCGTCACCACCTCAAGCGAGAGAGCGAAGCTCTCTCCACGTTCACCGGTTCGGATGTAGCGGATGAGTCGCCTGAGCGGGACGATCGTGCGAGAGACACTGTCTTGCATGCTGAAATTCATGGCGGTTCGTCGCGCGTCGGCCCACCACTTGAGCAGCAGTGGATTCGGCGGCTCGATGCCGTAGCTGGCGCGGAACATGAAGAGCTGGTCCATCGGAACCGAAACCGCGCTGATCGGCAGCCGGTCGGTAAAGACGGAGCGGTCTCCCGGCATCTCCTCCAGTTCGACCGAGGCGCGAAAGTGATCGGTCGGCGAGAGTCCGTGCTTGTTGATCGCATCCAGGATGAGCGGGACCGCAAACTCCACCCCGTCGTTTTCGACCCGATCCTCAATTTCCTGGATCCGGACGCGTCGTTCCGAGCGCGGTGGCATGCGATCCTCGAGCGCTCGGATGAAGTCCTCTCGCGCGGTGGCGTCGATCGCGTCGAACTCGCCCCAGTTCTCGCGCGGGATGCCAAGAACCTCGAGCAACCCCTGGAGCTGCAGTCGCTCTTGAAAGACGGTGACGACGCGAGCCCAGAACGCGCTTGCCGTCGAATCAAACGAGGCGGCCAACATTTCGATGGTCGCCTCGTCCGGATAGATTTCACCGCGTTCGATCATGGCCAACCGTGAGAGCGGAAGCCCGCTCTGTCTGGCCGTCATGGCCCTGGACCTACCTCGACTCGCCCGCCATTCCCTCAGCACCGTCCCGATGGCGGCACTGTATTCGGAATGCGGAACATATTTCGGCAGGCGGGCCATCGCGTGCAGACAATCCTCATCAATCGAACGCGTAAGTTCTTCCTCGTGGCATATAAAACTACCACGATTCGGCACTTTATGTCGGGCTGAAGCGTAGCAATCCCCGTAGGAACTGACAATCTGCCCCTGGTTGTCACCGGTGCGCGCGACTGAGTATGCCACGTCGTGGCAGCAAAGGAGGACGAACAAGTGCGATGCGGCATGCCGTCAGCGAACGCTTGACACGCATGGTGCGCCGTGGTTTCTGACGAAGAGCGACGTGTTCATCACAGTCGACGCCACCAACACTTCGACGAGGACACTGGCAGACTGGAGCGAGAGGAATCTGACGTGACCGCGGAACGACAACGTGACCTGGAATCAGCATTGATCGCATCGGTATCGACCGACGAGTTGATGAATTCAACCCGGTCGATCGCACAATGGGAGCGACTCTCGGGTACTGACGAGGAGGCGAAAGCCTTCGACTGGATCGAAGCAAAACTAAAGGAATATGGACTCGAAACGCGGCGCTATGCGCACCCGGCGCTCGTCTCGTGGCCGGAATCCGCCTCCCTCGAAATATTCAGTGACGCCGATTCCGGTCTCGTTCCCTGTGCGACCCACGCCTTCGCGATATCAACGCCGGAGAATGGTCTCCGGGGAGAACTGATCCCGGTCGGACGCGCAACAGCCGAGAACCTGACGGGACAGAATCTGCGCGGCAAGATCGTCCTGGTCGACGGGATCATCTCGCCGAACTCGAATCAGCTAATCGAGCAGGCGGGTGTGGCGGGCGCGATCTGGATTGCGGGTGAGCGCTTGCACGAGCGGGGGCTCGATCCCATCTGGGGAACGCCGACGCCCGAGACAGCTCACTTGCTGCCGAAGACCCCATCGATTTCGGTGCGCGGTCCCGAGGGTGCACGCATCAAGGAGGCGCTCGCGCGAGGTCCCGTTCGTGTCCGCATCCAGACCAATGTCTATCAGGATTGGCGCACACTGCCACTTCTTACGGGCGATTTGAATGCCTCGAAAGATGGCCCGGAGTCGGACCTCTTTGTGATGTTCAGCGGGCACGTCGATTCCTGGTACTACGGCGCGATGGACAACGGCACCGCCAACGCAACCATGCTCGAAGTTGCCCGCATCCTCGCTCAGCATCGCGATGCCCTGCGGCGTGGAATGCGCCTCGCCTTCTGGTCGGGGCACTCACATGCGCGCTATGCCGGGTCGGCCTGGTACGCTGACAATTTCTGGCATGACCTGCACGACCACTGCGTCGCGCACGTTAACGTCGACTCCGTTGGCGGCAATGGCGCGACCATCCTCTCGCAAGGCAACACCATGTCGGAGGTGCGAGACTTCGTCAGCGACGCGATCGAGCAGATCGCCGGACAGGAACTGGCGCCCCGCCGCTACGGCCGGGCTGGCGACCAGTCCTTCTGGGGTCATGGCATCCCGGCCATGCTGATGTCGCTCTCGGAACAGCCCGCCGAGAATGCCGACCCGCTCTTGCTGGCGCTGCATCACCAGATCAGTGGCGGCACCGGGGCCGGAGGCGGCCTTGGCTGGTGGTGGCATACGCCTGAGGACACCGTCGACAAGATCGATCCCGACTTCCTGAAGCGGGACGCCACGATCTATACCCTGATTCTCTATCGTCTTCTCTCCGCTCGCATCCTGCCGTTCCATTACTCGGCGGTGGTCGACGATCTCGCCGCCGTGACCAACGGGATCCGCGACAAGGCAGGCGATCACTTCGACCTCGGCGCGGTGCTGGAGCAGATCGAATCGCTGCGCCAGGCGATCGATGACCTCGATGGACGTATCGACGACCTTCGTGGAAGCTCGGCAACTGATGAGCAGGTAGCCGCGATTAATCGTGGATTGATGGAGATCGGCCGCGCGCTGATCCCGGTCGATTACACCCGAACCGGCATGTTCGATCACGACCTGGCCGTGCCAACGCAGCCCCTTCCGGCGCTGCAGCCCGCCATTCTTCTTGCGAGCATGGACGAAAACTCGTCCGGCTACCAGTACCTGAAGACACGTCTCGTTCGGGAGCGCAATCGCGTTGTCTACGGTCTCAAACAGGCGACTCGGGTCGCCCAGCAGACCGTCGACAGCGTGAGCCGCTAGAGAAGGAGAGATCAATGTCGGTGGAGTTGACGGATCGAATCGCGATCGTGACTGGTGCCGCGCAGGGGATCGGCGCGGCGACCGCGCGTAAACTGGCCGAGCGTGGCGCCCATGTTGTCGGTGTCGACATCGAGGGGGATAAGCTCGACGCGGTGATGCGGGAGATCGACGGTGAGGCCGTCGTCCTGGACGTAACCGACGCCGCAGGGGATCAACGCCTGGTCGACGATGTGCAGGGCAAGCACGGTCGGGTCGACATACTGGTCAACGTTGCCGGTGGTGTGCTCGACGCCGGACGCGGCATCGACGCACTCACCATCGACGCCTGGCACCGGGTCATCGCGCTGAACCTGCACGCTCCCCTTTACCTGGCCAAGGTAGTTGCGCCGCTCATGAAGGCGCAGGGGCGCGGCCGGATCATCTCGGTCGGTTCCGGCGCCGGACGCTCCTACAGCCGCACTGGGGTCATTCCCTACGCCTCCGCCAAGGCCGGGCTCATGGGCATGATGCGGCAGTTGGCGGTCGATCTCGCTCCGCACGGGATCACCTGCAACACCGTTTCGCCCGGATTCATCCTCACGGAGCGTGGAACGGACGACTGGGCGCGACGGAGCCCCGAGCAGCAGGCTAAGGAGATGGAGACGATCGCGGCGCATCGACTCGGCCAGGCGAGCGAGATTGCCGACGTGATTGCGTTCGTGGCCTCGGACGAGGCGAGCTATATCGTCGGCCAGACAATCATGGTCGACGGCGGGCACTGGATGTTCTAGAGGATGGTGGCTCTCACCCGCACCCTCATCCCCGTCCCTTCTCCCGCCAAGCAGGAGAAGGGGGACCCACATGGTGTCACATGAGATGTCCAGCGATGTCTCCCCTCTCCCGTACGTACGGGAGAGGGGTTGGGGGTGAGGGCCGCCGCCTCAATCCCCCACTCCCTTCGCAAGGACTGCCTCGACACTGGAGCGGATCAACGAGCGGTTTGTCACGGTGATCGAGATGATAAGCAGCAGCGCCAGTGCTCCCATCCCGACGATGGTCGCGGTCGCGCCAATCGTCGAGCTCAACGTTCCTGACAGCAAGATGCCGAGCGGGGTGCAGCCGATGGCCATGGCCAGCATGCCGAGCGCCCGCGCCCGGAACTGTGGTTCGACGGTGTTGATGATCACCACTGGCTGCATGGCACTGAAGGCGCCGAAGAACGCTCCAGCCAGCACCTGCAGACAGAGGGACAGCGGAAAGATTCGCGACAGGCCCAGGATGACCACTACCATCGTGCCGAAGAACGCACCGCCAAGGAAGAACGGCCCCGCCTTGGCCGGACGTGCCAGGAAGACGAGGGTGCCCGCGACCGCGATTGCGCCGACGCCGTCGGCTCCTGCCAGGATCCCCATACGCTGCGGACCAATGTCCAGAATCTGCTTGGCGATGACCGCGATGATCTGCTGATAGGGGAAGACGAGCAGATTCATCACCACGGTGACGAGCAAGAGTGCCTGAATTATCGGGATGCGAACCGACGTGCTGAAGCCTTCTCGGATGAGCCGGATCAGCGGCACTGCGGTTGAGTGCGCCGCTCCGTCCTCTTGATAGACCCGTCGTACCCGGAGAATTGCCAGGACACCATACGCGTAGATGCCCGCCAGCGCTGCATAGGCCAGCGTCGCTCCGCCTGCCGCCAGCAGGGCGCCGGCCACGATGGTCGCGCTGATTTTGCTCCCCTGCATCGACATCGCTTCGAGCGACATCGCGTTGCCAGAGAGTTCCGGCCGGTTGATCTCCGAGATCAAGGCGCGCCGGCTAGTGAAATCGGCGGCCCAGCCACACCCGATGAGGCCGCTGCCGAAGCAGAGGAGCAGCAGATTGCCGTGGTCGATCAGGAAGAGGAACGCCAGCGTCGCGGATACGACAAAACCGGCTGACTGGACGGCGAGCATCAGGGTCGTCCGGCGGATACGGTCGGAGACGGCGCCGAGGGCCAGTCCGAGCACCAGCATCGGCAGCGTGCGACAGAACCCGACCAGTCCCACGTCAAAGGGTGATCCGGTCATGGCGAGTGCTACCCATCCGGTGGTGATGATTTCGACCCAGTACGCGCTGTAGTAGCCGAGCCCGGAATACCAGAGCCGTCGATACGGCACGATGGATCGCAGCGCTCCGACGATACCGTCAGCGACAGCTGGATTCCCTCGCGCCAGGTTCGATACCACTCCCAATGTTCCCCTAACCATCCAGTGCTCGAGCGACCGGTGCCGACGATACCGGCAGAATGCTAGGGGTTGGCGGGCCGCCCGGCAAGATGCTGGTGAGACCGTCGAGCGCTGAGCGGGCACTAGAGTCTGCCCGCGCTTGTTAATCCGCCAATTGCTCGAGGATGGGAGCGAAACGTTCGATGGTCTCCGGCGTGAGCGGATCGAGCCACAATTGCACGTGGCGGATACCCAACGTTCGGTACGCAAGAAGCTCTTTGACGAGGTCGTCAGAGGATCCGGTCAGCGGCTGCGCTGGTGTGCGGATGATTTGTCCCCACGGCCAATCTGGCTGCGGTTCGGGCCGAGGCAAGTCGATCATCACACCGGCCGTCAACTCCAGCGTGGATAGGTCTCGACCAACCGCTTCACACGCCTTGCGCATAGCCGCGATGCGGGGCCGCAACAACTCCGCCCGGTTGTGCCAGGATCCATTCCAGCTATCGGCATACTGAGCTACCAAGCGATCCATCCGTGGCTGTCGGGATCCGATCATGATCGGCGGTCCCTGAAAATCTGGCGTGCGGGGATGCAGTTCGCATTCGCGAGCGGTGTAGTAATGCCCGGCAAAGTCGACCTCACCTTCTCGCAAGAGCCCCGTGATGATCTGGAGCGCCTCCTCGAAGCGGCTCACCGGGTTGTCTGTCGGATACCCGAAGATCGGAAATTCTGATTGGACCGATCCCGCACCAAGTCCCAGGATCAGTCTCCCTCCACTGATCTCGTTCACCGTCGCCGCCATTTTGGCGAGCAGTGCCGGGTTTCGAAAGGCCGTGCATGTCATAAAGGTGCCGAGGTGAAGACGGTTTGTTTTGGCGGCGAGCGCCGACAAAATGGACCAGCACTCCCATCCGCCAACGGGTTCCGCGTTGTCAATCCACTTTCCAACCGGAATGAGCAAATGGTCGATAAGCCACATCGAGTCGAAGCCCGCAGCTTCGACCGTCGCTGCAAGCGATTGCAGATCCTTCCAGTGCGCGGTACGGCCGTTGAACATACCCTCGGACATCGGTAGTAAGAGTCCGACCTTGAGGGCGCGATCTGGGGCGACCGACATGGTGATCTCCCTCCGAGGGAACGATTCGCACAATGGCGATCCTGTGTCGTACATCGCGAAGCGGGTGACGACATTGTCGGTTCCTTGGCGCGCTGTGTCGAGGGCATGTGCTTGCCGCGTCTTCGGCTTGCCGTTACGATGCGTCTGCCTTTGGTGGATGGAAAGTCACGAACGGATTGGGGTGTGGATGACCTTTTCGGTCATGGGCTATGACCCAACAAATGGCGACATCGGGCTGGTCGTTAGCACCTGGGCGCTCGCGGTCGGCAGCCGCGTCCCGAACGTCGAGGCGGAGACGGGCGCCGTGGCGTCGCAGGCCAATACGAACGCCAGCCTCGGCCCCATGGTGATGGACCTGTTGCGCCAGGGTCAAACCCCGCGCGACGCGGTCGAAGCGGCGCTCGCCACCGACACTGGCCGGGACCAGCGGCAGGTCGTCGCGATGAATACACGGGGCGCCGGCTTTGCCTGGACGGGCAGGACGACCAAGCCATGGGCCGGGCACAAGGTCGCCGACAACGTGGTCGTCTTCGGCAACCTGATCGTCGGCGAGCAGGTGCTCGACGACGCGCTTGGCGCGTTTCAATCGACGTCCGGTGAATTGCGCGACCGGCTGATGGCCGCCTACCGGGCGGGTCAGGCGGCGGGCGGTGACGCGCAGGGGGTGCAATCGGCCGTGCTGAAGATCGCGCGCGTCGGCGTCTTCCCGTTCATCGACCTGCGAGTCGACGATCATCCTTCTCCCATCGACGAACTGCACCGGTTGCTGGAGCTGGCCGAACGGAGTGTCGCGCCGCGGCTTTCGCAGCTCGACCTGGACGCGCCGGAGACGGTCAAGGTGGGTCAACCAGCTGCGTTTCGGGTGACACATGATGGGAGGCCGGTCGAGAGCATCGCGATCAGCACTAACCGGGCGTTTCGTGGCTTCACCGGTGCCGACGGCGAGTTGAGCCTGGCGTTCGACCAGCCTGGCGACCATTACCTTGTCGCGGCGCAGCCCCCGACATCGAACCAGGCGGCTGCGAGCTACCACTACACTCCGGCTGTTCGTTGGGTAACGGTGCCTGAGTAGTTGGACCTCTCATTCGACGCGGATATGATCCATCGGAGGTGTGGCGGTGTACGAAGCGGAATTGGGCAACATTACCATCGCGCTCACCGGCGACGCCATGATCAACCGGCGCATGTCGTCCTATCGCGAACCGGCGTTCCTGCAGTTAGTCGATCTGCTGCGTAGTGCCGACGCCACGTTTGCCAATCTGGAGCAGGTGTTTCACGAGTGGGAGATGGCCTACGGCAGCGTCGGCATGTCCTCGTTTCAGGTGTCACACCCGTCGAACCTCGCCGAGCTGCAGTGGCTTGGCATCGACGCAGTCTCGACTGCCATGAATCATGCCTGGGATTACGGCGAGGCAGGCCTGCTGGCGACGCTGGAGAACTGCAAGCGCTGTGAACTGCCGCAAGCAGGTTCCGGCGTCAACCTTGGAGAGGCGCGAGCGCCGGTCTTTTTGGACACGCCTCGTGGCCGCGTGGCGTTCATGTCCGCCTCGACAACGCATCATGTTCCCGAATTGTCATTCGCGGGTCCGGGCCGACCCGACTTTCCCGGCAAGCCAGGGATAAACGCCCTGCGTAACAAGACGATCCATCTGGTTCCGGAAGCGGACTTCGAAGCGCTCAAGCGACTACGGCGCGGCCTGAAACAAGACGAGCAACAGGAGGCGTTCAGGCGATTTCAGCCTCATGCCGCGGAGACCATCGACGACGACCGCGAACTCCAGTTCATGGGACAACTCTTTCTCAAATCGGACAGGTTTGGCGTCAAGACCGTCTGCAACCCCGAAGACATTGCCGGAATCAGCTCCTGGATTCGTGGCGCGCGCAAGTCAGCGGACTTCGTCGTCTACGGCCTGCACTTTCACGAGAGCGCGTTCGACGGCGAGTTTCACGGTGGATCGCGAGTCGGATCCCCGGACTTCGTCACCGAGTTCGCGCACGTGGCGATCGATAACGGTTGCGACATCATCGTCGGTCATGGATCCCATTTCTTGCGTGGCGTTGAGATCTACCAGGGTAATCCGATCTTCTATAGCCTCGGGAACTTCATTTTCGAAAACGAGACCGTTCAGCGTGTTCCCGCGCCGGCCTACTCGTCCCACAAGCTGGGTGACGACGCGACACCGGGCGACTGGGGGCTCGCTCGATCAGGAGGCGAGGTGTACGGCTTCCCGACTGACACGGCTTTCTATCGCACCGTCGTGCCGGTCTGCGAGTTCACCGGCGGAACGCTCAAAGAGATTCGCCTCTATCCGGTTAGCCTGGGATTCGGCACACCGATGAGCCAGCGTGGCCGGCCAATGCTGGCTGATGTCGATGTTGCTGGTGAGATCCTGCGCTGGATCATTGATGTGTCGGCCCCGTTTGGAACGGAGATCGAGATCGAAGACACGGTCGGCGTCATTCGGCCATAGATGCGACTGAATCGATTGCAGAGCGCTGTGGTGGAGATGCAGGGAGTTCATGACATCAACTCTCCCGGATGAGTTGACGCTGTCACAGATCTGGAACGCCCAGTGGCTGACTGAGCCGCTGATGCTGACGGACGGTCGCCCGCTGCGCGTCGTCTATCGCGGCGTCTGGACACATGGCTTGGGGCCAGACTTTTCCAATGCCTTCCTCGAGATCGACGGCCGACTGACCAGCGGCGCCGTCGAGATCCATAAGATCTCGTCCGATTGGAACGGCCACGGTCATGATCGCGATCCAGCTTACGACGCGGTCGTGCTGCACGTTGTCTGGCAGGATGACCTGAATCTACCTGTGCGGCGCAGCGATGGATCGTCAGTTCCGGTCCTCGTGCTGGCGAACTGTCTTCCCGGTGATCTCGCCCAATTCGCCGTCAATTCGCTGATTCGCCCGCTCGGCGCGATCGGCTTCGAGTTCTGCGCCCCGGTGGCGTCGGGTTCATCACCTGATACGGTCTTCACCGTTTGGGAACAGTCCGGAGACGAGCGAATGCGCCGGAAGACCGATGTTGTGGCTGCACGGCTCGCGATCGAGCCCGCCGGACAGACGCTCTACGCGCTGCTGCTGGACGCGCTGGGCTACAGTCGCAATCGGGACGGGATGCGACAGGTGGCCGAGCGGCTGCCGTTCGATCACGTCGATGCTCGACTCCTTGGGGTGCCAGGTCCGCGGCGATTTGAACGAGCCGCCGGATTGTTGCTGGGTGTGGCCGGATTTCTTCCCCTCTCGCCGCGCGAGCAGGAGATTGCCGGATTTGATGCCGGCGAGCGAGATGCCGTGGAGCAGTCCTGGTCCGAGCTCGGTTCCGCGTGGCGCTCGATTGAAGTCAGTCCAACCACCTGGAACCTGGCGCGCGTGCGGCCAGCCGCTCACCCGATCCGGCGGCTGCTGTCGCTGGCAGCCTTCCTCGCGCGGCTGGAGCAGGGGCTGATCGAGGAGACGTGCGCACGACTCTCCGATCCCGATGCCTACAGCGCGCTGCGTCGCTGGATGACCGCCGACAATCCCTACCTTGGCGCGGCACACGCGCACGAGATTATCGTGAACGTCTTCGTCCCTTTTGGCCTCGCCTACGGCGACAACGTTGGTGAGACCGATCTCGTCGACCAGGCGATGCAACTGTGGAGCCGGATGCCGGCCGGGCGTGGCAACGCTGTGATCAATCGCATGGTCGATCAGATCTGTGCGGGTCATCCGATTCCGGTGACCTCGGCTCGGGCCGAGCAAGGTTTGCTTCACTTGCACCAGACTGGCTGCACCGCAATGCGCTGTTTCGAATGCCCGATCGCACACCTGGAGGTCCTGACGACCCAACCAGTCGAACGTTGACCTCGGCCTCCAACCCAAAGGTGTGGTAGCGTTCCCCGGCGAAGGCGTGCTGGTGGCGCCCATCCGAGGGGGGATTCGGTGAAACGGACCGCGGCCGGTGTCGCCGCTCACGAGGATCAGCCGGTCGACCCGGTGAGCGAGGCAGCGCCGGAGCGACTTGGGCTCCTGTCGTCGCTCAAGATCTATCGCGACTACCGTCAGCTTTGGTTCAGCACTGTTCTGACCCAGATCGGCCAGTGGATGCTTCAAATCACGCTGGGCTGGGTCATGCTGACGTTGACCGATTCGGCGGGCTACGTTGGCCTGATCGGTTTTGCATCGGGTATTCCCTTCATTCTGATTTCGCTGCCTGCCGGTGTCATTATTGACCGCTTCAATCGGCGCACCATTCTGCTGATCTGCCAGGCGTCCGCGGCGCTCATTGGGCTCGGACTCGCAGTTCTGGTGTCGCTCGGTCACGTCCAGCCGTGGCACCTGCTCCTGGCAGCCTTTTTGAACGGCTCCGCGCTAGCGATCAACAATGCGACCCGCCAGGTGATGGTGCCCGCGTTCGTCCGCAAGGAACACCTGCAGAACGCGATCGCGGTCATGTCGGCTGGACAAAACTCGACCCGCATCCTTGGCCCGTCGCTTGGAGGACCAGCCATCGCTCTAATGGGCGCTTCGGGGGCGCTCTACCTCCAGACCGCATTCTTGGTTGCCGCGCTGATCAACACCCTGATGCTGCCATCGGTCAGATCGACCATGCGGACGCTCGATTTGCGGCGCAACCTCAGCGAAGGACTCTCGTTTGTCGCCAAGAGCCCAGTCCTGACCGGATTGATCGTGCTGGCGGCGATCCCGTCTCTCTTGATCTTCCCGTACGTGCAACTCTTGCCGGTTTTTGCCCGCGACATCTTGAAGATCGGCGCCGACGGACTCGGGCTGCTTCTCTCGGCAGGGGGCAGCGGCGCGGTGGTCGGATCGCTGGTGGTGGCCGGAGCGGTGAAGCTGCCGCGCCAGGGCTTAATCATGCTGGCCGGCACCTTTATCTACGTCTTTGTGGTGATCGGGTTCGCCTTTTCTTCGTGGGTACTGCTCACGGTTGTGCTGCTCTTCTTCTGTGGATTCCTGGGCTCGGCCTTCATGTCGCTCAACAACACGCTGCTTCACCTTCACCTCACGGATGAGATGCGCGGCCGGGTTATGGGGGTCTATACGTTGACGTGGGGACTCTCGACGATTGGCGCGCTGCCGATGGGGTTCTTTGGGGATCGCATCGGCGTACCGGCGGCGGTGGCCGCCGGTGCCGTGCTTACCGGTGCCGGAGCCATAATCGTTTGGCTTCGGTGGCGCGAGCTACGGGTGATCTGACCGGGCTCGAACCGGCCGGTTACTCGTCCGATTTCTCGCGCGTTCCTGAAGTTCCAGGCGTCCACGACGGCGAATCGCTCGCCGGGAATGATTCGGCGATGTACTCGTTGACGACCTCATCTGACTTAACCGTCTCACGTCGCTGGATCGCTCCTTGAGCAAACACATCGAGCATGCGCTGGTTGAACGCCGGAATGTCGTCCGGATTTCGGCTGGTGACGATGCCGTCGTCGTAGACGACCTCTTCATCGACCCATTGACCGCCCGCGTTGCGGATATCGGTCTGGAGCGACGGCCAGCTTGTGAGCGTTCGACCACGGGTGACGCCGGTCTCGACCAGCATCCAGGGACCGTGACAGATCGCCGCGATCGGCTTGCCGTTCGCGATCATGCTGGAGACGAAGTCGACCGCCTCCGGAATCTGCCGGAGCTTGTCCGGATTCATCACACCACCGGGCAAGAGGAGCGCGTCGAACGTGTTCGGATCGGCCGAATCGAGCGTCTCATCGACATCGATCTGATCACCCCAATCAGTGTGATTCCACGCCTTGATCTTGTCTCCATGCGGTGCTACGACGACGACCGTTGCGCCCGCTTTGCGCAGCGCCTCGGCCGGTTTGGTGAACTCGACCTGCTCGACACCGTCGGTGAAGAGCGCGGCGATACGTTTGCCTTCAAGCTGTTTTGCCATGTTTCCTCCGTACGTACATGCGTTGTAAGCTTCGATCCTCCCTGTAGATTGACGCATTCGACGTGCCATTCCGGTTCGGCGCGCGGGCAAGGTGCGCTATACTGGCGTGAATTCGGACTCCGGACCTGCAATGGTAAAAGCGCGACACGAGAGGATTGGTTGAGCATGGACAATCGTTGGGCGGAGCGTTGGTCGAGACGTGGAAAGCTGGCGGCGGGCCGGTCGGCTCCGTCACGGACGCCAAATCCCGACATGATCTCGTTCGTCTATGGCGATCCTGACGTCGACAGCTTGCCACTGAACGAGATGGTGTCCGCCGCCGAGTACCTGGCCGAGCACAAGCGAGCTGATGCACTTGGCTACGCCGACCCGATTCGCGGTGATGAGCTCAACGAAGCCCTCTCCGAAAAACTCGCGCGGGACCAGGGGATTCAGGCCAAACCGAACGAGATTCTGGTGACGTCAGGCGGTAGCGGCGGCTTATCGTTGCTGAGCGACATGCTGCTGGATCCGGGTGACGTGATCATGATCGACGCGCCAGCCTGGATGGGCGCGACCGGGATGTTCCGGCTCTCTGGGGCGACGATGGTTGGTGTTCCAGTCGATGATGACGGGATCGATCCGACAAAGGTCGCCGAGACGTTCGATCGTCTAGTCTCCGAAGGACGCCGGCCGAAGTTTCTCTACACCATCCCGACCTTCCAGAATCCTGCTGGGGTCGAGCTGAGCCTGGAGCGACGCAAGGAACTGGCGAAAGTCGCCGACGAGCGTGACCTGCTAGTCGTCGAGGACGACGCTTACAACGACCTGCGGTTCAGCGGCGAGAAGAAACCGACGATCTACAGTCTGGTGAAGCCCGGCAACGGGTTCTTCTTCGGCACGCTCTCGAAGACGATCGCGGCGGGCCTGCGTCTCGGCTACATGGTCGGCCCAGCCGATGTGGTCGCGACCATGGCGCGTGGACGCGTCGACAGCCTGCGCAACAGCTATTCGGCGGCGCTGGCCGACTGGTTCCTGCGGACGGGCAAACTGGAAGAGCATATTCAGGAACTGCGCGAAGTCTATAGTGAGAAGTGCTCGCACATGCTGTCTGCGCTCGATCGGGAGATGCCGGAGGGCGTTGCCTGGACTCGGCCACACGGCGGCTTCTTCCTGTGGGTGACTTTGCCAGAGGGCCTCGAGGCGGCCGACATCCTGCCCGATTGCCGGGCGGCCGGGGTTGACTACATCCCGGGACCGGCCTTCTACGGCGATGGCGGCGGCGAGCGCAGTCTGCGCCTCTCGTATAGCGCGGTCAGCATCCCGCAGATCGACGAAGGGATCAAGCGGTTGGCGGGCGTCGTCCGTACCGCGCAGGCGAAGGTCGCGTCGCCAGCGGACTAGCCGCACGAATCCGCAATACGCACGTACGGGCGAACCTTGTGTTCGCCCAATCTTCTTGTCAGCGGGACAACACGTTTCAACGGGCATCACGCCGACGAACGCAGGCTCGCGAGCGCGTCGTCGAGCATCTTCGCTCCGGTCGCGATTTCGGATTTCGCCTGGTCGAGCCGATCCGGCTCCTCAAACTCGAGTGCGTAATTGACGTCGTCCGCCGCGATCTTGAGGTGTGACAGCGCCTTCTTCAGGTTCTCATGGAAATCCTGATACCTGTCTGGCGGGATGATTGCCGTCGTTTCGGAGAAGTAGTCCTGCCACACCGTCGTCTGCGCCAGGAGCTTGTAGGCCCAATTCTGGTTCGTCGGGTCGGGCTTCGCGAGCAGATCATTTACGTCGACGACGCTCTGCTTCATAAAATCACCCAAACCGTTGACGTCGTCGCGATACTCCTTATCGGAGCCACGGTAGTCATAGATCTGGGGCTTGTTGCCAATCGGAGTCCAGGTCGGCAGCGGCGTGTATGGCGAGACCGGCGTCGGCGTCGGGGTGCGCGTCGGCACCGGAGTCTCGGTCGCGGTGGGCATCGCGGCCACGGCTGGCACTGTTGGCGGCTCGGGAGACTGCCGGTTGTTGACGACGCGCAGGGCGAAGACACCCGCGATGAGTAGCCCCGCGAAAAGGATCAGCACGCACCCGGCGCCGGCCATCAGGATGTCTCGATCGATGCCGCCGCGTTCCTTGGCTGGCGGCGTTGCCTGGGTTTGCGACTGGTTTTGCGGCTCCTGCCACTCGATGGCCGGAGCTGGGCCAGAAGGCATATTGAGTGGCTTGATTGTCGGCCGCTTGACCCCACCCTGGTCCTGGTTCATCACGGACGCCCCCTGTCCCGGACTGGTAGAAATCCTCGAAAACCGAACACCCATGGTGGAGATTCTTGAGAAAGGGTGTACACAGTGGCACGAGCGACCGGACAGTCGCGCATCCACGTCGCGAAACCCAGTCTATTCGAGTGATGCGTCGATTTCCCCTGTATGTCACATGACTCAAGTACTGAATCGTGCCGCCCGTCTGGCCGCACTCCCCGACTTCCGGCCAACGCCATGGAAGGCTATACTCGCCAAACCAATCCCGTCACAACGTCGAGGAGGAATCGCATGGCGAGTCCAACCTGGTCATTCAGCGCCCAAGAGCGCATGACGCTCGAGCGGGCGCTTGACGCGCTTCTGCCACCGTCTGGTAGTTTTCCGGCCCCGTCCCAAACTGGGCTAATTGACGACTTCATCATGCAGCGAGTTCCTGAGAGGGATGACAGCGGACAGCTCTATCCGGGCCTGGATGCCGCGCGACTCAAGGCGCTGCTGAGTCGACTGCACGGCTCACCGGACATGACCGAGGCACTGACCAGGCTGCAGCAGGATCAGCCGGGCGCATTTCAATCTCTCTGGAGCCTGGCGGTCTACGGCTACTACTCTCGTTCGGAGACGATCAGCGCAATTCAGCGGGACCTGGCGCCCGCCTATCATGGCGCCCCATTGCCGATTGGTTATGTCGATGCGATGCAGCGCTGGGATGTATCCGATCCGCTGCAGATGCCGCGCTCGCCACGCGGTTCGTATATCCGGACCGAGCAGGTGAAGCGTGTTGATTCCTCGAAGCTGACGGGCGAAGGGAGCCAGTCATGAGTGGACCAGCGGCGACGGACGTACTGGTGATCGGGTCCGGCGCGGCCGGAGCGGCTCTCGCCTATCGTCTCAGCGAAGCGGGCGTGAAGGTCGTCTGCCTTGAGCAAGGACCGTGGGTCCTGCCCGCGGAGCATCCACACTACAGCAACGAATGGGAGTTCGAACTGCAGCGACGATGGGGACGCAATCCGATGGTGCGCCAGGCGGCGGCCGACTACCCGGTCTCCTCCACCCGGGTGAACCCGATGCTCTACAACGCCGTCGGCGGCAGTACGGTCCACTACAACGCGCACTGGCCGCGGCTCAAGCCGGTCGATTTTCGTAAGGGAACCGAGCATGGACAGGAAGGTTCGGCCGACTGGCCCATCAGCTACGAGGATCTCGAGCCGTACTACGAGCTGAACGATTCGATCATGGGTGTCTCAGGGATTGCGGGCGATCCGGCGAACCCATTGCGCTTGCCACGCCAGACTCTTCCTCTACCCGGTGGCATTCACGGGCGTCGCGTCGCGGAGGCATTCGAGCGACTCGGCTGGCACTGGTGGCCCGCGGACAACGCCATTATCACCGAGGACTATGACGGTCGCACCGCTTGCGTCCACTGCGGTGCGTGTCGCAATGGCTGCCCGCGCGGGTCATTGGCGACCGTCAGCTGGACTTACTGGCCGCGCGCCCTGAAAAACGGCGTCGAATTGCGTTCGAACGCCCGGGTCGAGCAGGTCACCGTCGACGAGCACGGACGTGCCAACGGCGCCACGTACATCAACCTACGGACCGGGCAACGCCAGCACCAGGGTGCCTCGATCGTGGTGCTGGCCGCGAATGGACTGGGCACGCCACGAATCCTCTTCCTGTCGGAATCGAACCGCTTTCCGAACGGCATGGCCAATAGCTCGGGCATGGTCGGTCGCTACCTGATGCACCACGCCTATGCGGAGAACACCATGATCTTCGCAGAGCCGATCGACGGCTTCACCGGAGCGTACGGCGCGCCGATCTTGAGCCAGGAGTTCTACGACACCGATGTTGAGCGCGGCTTTGTCAACGGCTTTACCTTTCAGATTGGCCGCGGCATGACGGCCTCGCCCGCGGCGCTCGGACTGCCGTGGGGTAAGGAGCACCGGGACGCGTTCGCGAAACTCTTCAATCACGAGATCTGGTTCAGCGTGCAGAGCGAGGACCTGCCAGTCTGGTCGAACCGGGTGCGGCTCGAACCGGAGCACGTCGATTCGAGCGGGCTGCCGGGCGTGTCGATCGAGTGGGAGTTGCATGAGAACGATCGGCGCATTATCGAGTTTGGCGTTGAGCGGGCGGAGGAGCTGGCCGATGCGGCCGGAGCGCTGGAGTTGGTCACAAGTGGCGTGGCTGATCCGAACCCGGCCTGGCACCTGCTCGGCACCTGTCGCATGGGATCGGATCCGGAGACGTCAGTCGCCGATGCCGACCATCAGGCCTGGGACGTGCCGAACCTCTACATCTGCGACGGCTCGTCCTTCGTGACGGGTGGCTCGGTCAACCCGACCTCGACCATCGGCGCCATGGCGCTGCGCTGTGCCGATCGCATTCTGGCGCGGGACGATGCACGGCGGTAGGCGAGGAAACCACCCTCATCCCCAGCCCTTCTCCCGCCGAGCAGGAGAAGGGAGCAAGATACGCGATCTTTTCTTCGTCTCCCCTCTCCCGATCTCGGGAGAGGGGCTGGGGGTGAGGGCCGTTACTCTACAGATTCTCGATCTTGATCGGCTCCATCTTGTCGGCCAGGTCGAAGCCGAAGATCCGTGAGTAGAAATAGAGCTCCGAATCCAGGCTGTGCTTGATGTTCTCGGCCTTACGGAAGCCGTGCTGCTCCCCTTCGTAGGGAACGTAGGCATAGGGCAGACCCTTGCGCTGCAGCGCCTCGACCATGAGTTCAGCCTGGTGCGGCGGAACGACCTTGTCTTCGAGCCCCTGGAAGAGGACCAGCGGGCAGCTTAGCTGATCGGTGTGATAGGCGGCCGAGCGTGCCTCGTAGACGTCCTTGGCATCGGGATATGGCCCGACCAGACCGTCGAGATAGCGCGACTCGAATTTGTGCGTTTCGCTGACGAAGGCAGGCAGGTCGGCCAGCCCGTAATAACTCGCGCCAGCCGAATAGACGTCGGTGAAGGTGACCGAGTTGAGCGTGGTGAAGCCACCCGCGCTGCCGCCCCGGATCGCCAGCCGGTTCCCGTCAACGTCCCCGCGCTGCGCCAGGTAGCGTGCGGCGTTGGCGCAGTCGTCGACATCGACGACGCCCCAGTTCCCCTTCAGCCGCTCCCGGTATTCGCGCCCGTAGCCGGTGCTGCCGCCGTAGTTGACGTCGACCACGGCGAGTCCGCGACTCGTCCAGAACTGGGTCTCGATATCAAGCAGAGAAGTCGGTCGCGCCGGTGGGACCGCCATGGCTCATCACGATTAGCGGTGGTTTTTCCCCGGACGGACCATTGAAGTCCTTGTTGACGGGCTTGTAGTAGAGGGCGTGGGCGGTCAGTCCGCCCTCGGTCGGAAATTCGATCGGCTCAGCGGCCGAGATGTAGCCCGGGTCGATCTCGAGAGTCGAGCTGCGGTGGACCACCTCGACGTTCCCATTTGTCAGATCGACGGACACGATCATCGAGGATTCAGTCGGGCTGCCGCCGATGAGCCAGATCTTGCCGTCGTCCGACGTGTGAAGCGACCCGAGGATCGTCAGCCCGGTATCGACTGGTTCGACCTCGTTGCTGCCCGACCGGATGAGGCCGAGTGAGTCGAGCCCGTTCTGGGAGTAGAGGCAGGCAATCGTGCCGTTCGGCAGAAAGTCGTACCGGGAGATGGCGAAAACCCACTGCGGCACGCCGAATTCCGCCTCCATCGGTGCGACGGCAACGGCCTGGTCGCCTTCGAGACGGTAGATGTTCCACCAGTTGGTGCGGTCGGAGATGAAGTAGAGGTCACCGGAAGGGCTCCACTCGGGCTGGAAGATCGATTCGCCTTCGCCCCCTGCCACCTTGCGCGCGTTGGCGACGCCGTCGCTGGTCAGGTCGGCGACCCACAGCTCGACGCTGTCCCACGGCATGTTCGGATGGTTCCACGTCGTCCAGGCGAGGCGCTTGCCGTCCGGACTCAGGCGCGGGAAGGCGTAAAAGTCGTTGCCCGAGACCAGTACCTGCGGCGCGGATGTACCGTTGAGTGTCAATCGTACCAGGGTGTTCTGCGCCTCTTTCCCCTCAAAATGTCGCTCCTGCACGGCTACGGCAGTTCGGCCGTCCCGCGCGGGGTCGCCATCGGCGAAGCGGAACTCCCAGTCGATATTCGGCTGCGGGGTGATCGCAATCGGATCGTCGCCCGAATCCTGGCGATAGAGCTGCTGGTCGGCAAAGCTGGAGAAGAAGACCGTCGATCCGTGGACGAAGTACGAGCCACCGCCGTACTCGTGCGCCGTGGTCCGCACGTTGAAGTCTGGTGGAGTAACGTCCGAGATGGTCCCGTCGGGCGTCCGACGAACCAGCGCATTGCGGCCGCCTTCGCTCGGGCGTCCCTCGAGCCAGTAGACGTCGGTGCCGTTGATTTCCAGTTGTCCCAGTCGCACCGAGCTTGACGCCGCGAGATCGGACGAGATCGGCGAGCGCCACGAGCCATACGGAGCAGTTCTTGGGTCGGCCATCAGTCATACCTCCAAATTGCATTCGTTCAACGGTACGCTCGGTGTCTGCCGTTACCGGGCGAGCTTCGGGCGAACCTGATTCGCAAATCGCTCCAAGCGCGCGAGCATGTCATCCACGGTGTTGCCCTGGAGTCCCAGCATCAGGTGTCGCACGCCGAGACTGGCAAAGGCGTCAATATCCGCTGCCACGTCCTCCGGCGTGCCGGTGAAGGTTCGTCGCCCGCCTGACGGCGACGTAACCGGATCCTGGTCGTTGTACCAGCCGGCACTGTAGGCCAGGTCGATCGCATCCGGGTCACGGGCCTCCTGCTCAGCGTAGCCACGAAGCCGCTCGATCGCGGTCGAGAGTTGTTCGACCGTCTCCATCGGATGACGCGGATTGCTGCCGATCGGATACCAACCGTCACCGAGCCGGGCTACACGTTTGAGTGCCGCGTTGCTCTCGCCGCCAATCCAGATAGGCGGGTGCGGCTGCTGCACCGGCTTTGGGGCGAAGGCGATGTTCGCAAACGAGGTGTACTGGCCGTCGAAGGCAGGCTGATCGCTGGTCCAGAGCTCCTTGATGGCACGCAGGTGTTCGTCGGTGACCCGGCCGCGTTCGTCGAATGAGGGAGCACCGAGTGCATCGAACTCTTCCAGCATCCAACCAGCGCCGACTCCGAATAGTAGACGCCCGTTTGAGAGGACGTCGAGCGAGGCCAGCATCTTGGCCGTCAATACGGCTGGTCGCTGTGGAAGGACCATGACCGAGGTTAGGAGTTTCAGTCGACGCGTCCGAGCCGCGACGAAGGTGAGGAGCGACAGCTGCTCCAGGCAGGCGCCGGACGCGTCGCCCGACCATTCGCCGGTGGCATTGTAGGGATAGCGTGAGTCGATCGCGCGGGGAATGACGACATGGTCGCTGACCGAAACGATGTCGAAGCCGAACTCCTCGGCTCGTTCCACCAGCGTCGCCAGATTTTCCGGCGTTGTCAGCGGTCCGCGTGTGGGTAGGCTAAATCCAAATTGCATGCCGATTCCTCCCTGATTACGTCGTTCGCACCGTACGGTGCGTCGCGGTCGCCGTCAAGAGCGAGGGCAGTGAGGGCGCGTGTGGGGCACATCGCGAACGTATGGTCAGGCCGTAGGGGAGCAGCTTGTCTGCTCCCGGTTGAGAGCGCCGGGAAACGCCGTGGAATGATTGACAACCTGTTTGAATCGAACTTCGCGAATGCCGCTTAACGTTCGTCGTCCGTCCACGCCAGGAGCAGACAAGCTGCTCCCCTACAACGATCCACGATCCACGTCTTGCGCGATGGCTATCGTGTCCGCGTCACCTTGCTGAGGCCGCGAGGGTAGTCGGGATCGATCCCTTTGGCGTGAGCCAGCGCGAGCGCCAGGAGTTGGCCAGGCACGATAGCTACGATGGGCGAGATCCACTCTGGCACGCCGGCCGGGAGAGGCAATGACACGTCCGCACGCGACAGAAGGTCCGGGTTGTCGGAGACGGTGATCAAGGTGGCGTTTCGTGCCGCGAGGAGATCCGCGAGCGCCGCGACATCGCTGAAGACCTGCCCGGTAGGGGCGACCAGGATCGCCGGAAACCCGTTGTCGATTACCGCGACCGGCCCGTGCAGAAATTCGGCAGAGGAATGGGCCTCGGCTGAGACGTAGGAGGTCTCTTTGATCTTCAGTGCGAGCTCGAAGGCGGTAGCGTAGTTGAAGCCCCTGCCGATCACAACGAACTGCTCTTCTCCGACCAGGCCGGTCACTCTGGGAGCAATGTCCCGGTTCAGGTCGAGCGTCCGGCGGATGATTTCCGGCAGCGTTGCGAGTTCATCGCGCTGTTGCCGGTCAACGGTTAGTGCGACCGAGACCATCGCAAGCGCTGCCAGTTGGCTGGTGTAGGTCTTGGATGCCGCGACGGCACGTTCTTCTCCGGCGTAGAGCTCCAGGCAGAGTTCGGCTGCTTCAGCCAGGTCCGAAGCCTGATCATTCGTCACCGCCAGTGTCAACGCTCCCTGGCTGCGCGCCTCCCGAATGACCGACACGATGTCGGGCGATTGCCCAGACTGGCTAATGCCGATGACCAGCGCTCGTGGCAGGCGCGGCGGAGATCGGTAGAGTGTGAAGAGGGATGGCGTTGCCAGCCCGACCGGCAAGCCGTTATGCGCGCCAAAGAGATACTGGGCGTAGCGCGCGGCGTTGTCGGACGTGCCACGCGCCGCGATCATGACGAATTCCGGGGCGAATGCTCTCACCCGCTCCGCAATCGCGGCGACATCAGACTGGGCGGTCTCGAGCAGGCGCGCCAGCGTTACCGGTTGTTCCCGTATTTCAGCCTCGAATTGGCTTGGCATTGCCCGTCCTACCGGAGTGACCGTTCGGCTAGCTTTCGCGATGTGTAGTCAAGCGTGTTGGCTACCTGTTCGAGTCGTGATCGCTCCTGACTGGCCCAGCGCTGCTCAGTCTCTCGGCTCTCACGCTCACGGTCGAGTGCGTTCTGGACGGCGGCTGGTGCTGGTCCTCCAGGGGTTGTTCGCCTTGCCACGAATTCGGCTGGGTCGGTCACCGCGTGCAGGATATCTTTGGTAAGCGCGACTCGCGTATCGGTCAGAGAATGGACGATCACTTCGACCATCTCTGGGGTCAGCGCTCGTAAGTCTTTGCCATCCGCCGCCAGGTCTCGCACGATCCACGCAACCACACCGTGCGCTTCACGGAACGAAAGGCCGCCGTCGATGGTAAGTCGTTCGGCGAGTTCGGTGCTGGCGCCAAACCCGGATCGCGCCGACTCAGCAAGTCGTTCTCGGTCGACTTGAATCGTCGCGAGAACGTCAGACAGGAGCGACAAGACGCTCGCAGCGTGATCACAGCAGCGGTAGAGGGGCACGAATATCTCGTCCTCGACGTCGACCGTGTCGCCGAAGGCAGCAGTATGGACCATCGCCTCAACGGTCGCGGCGTCGCCGAGCACGTAGCCAATGCGGGCGCGAATGTGCTCTAGCACCACCGGATTGCGCTTCTGCGGCATGATCGAACTGATCTGAATGAACTCGCCCCCAACCTGGACGATCCCGACGTCGGTACGGCCCCAGATAAGGAGATCGTTGACGAAACGGACTAGACTCAGGCAGCAAGTGCGCAGCATGCCAACGGTGTCGAGCATGTAGTCTGCCGCGCCGACCGCGTCGTAGCCGTTCTCGACGATTCCGTCGAACCCGAGCAGACTCGCCACGCGATCGCGATTGACCGGCAGACTGCTGGTGGTGAAGGCCGCCACTCCCAGTGGGGACTGGTTGGTGTGCTGGTAGGCCAGGCGAAGTCGTCGGGCATCACGCTGGAGTGGACCGAGAACCCCGAAGAGATAGTGGGCCAACGTCGTGGGCTGGGCTTCTTGCGTATGCGTCACGCCGGGCATAGTGGTGTTCAAATGCTGGCTTGCGAGTGTGGAGATGCGTTCCCTGAGGCCACAATGGAGACCGGCCAGGTTGAGTAAACGCTGGCGGAGGACCAGACGACAGAGCGCGGCCGAGAGATCGTTGCGCGAGCGACCGATCTGCAGATTGCCCCCGGCATTCGGTCCCGCGATCTCAATAATGCGCCGTTCGACCGCGAAGAAGAGATCCTCGATCGCCGGATCATAGCCATAGCTCTCAGCGTCGGCCGCTGCCGCCTGGAGAATGCCCTCGAGGAGCCGCGCACCATTCTGCCTGCCAACAATCTCCTGCTCCACCAGCATCACGGCATGCGCTTTGTTCGTCGCCATCATCGCGTCGAACAGTTCAGCCCGAGCAAAATCAAAGGCTGGTTCGAGAATGTGCCGGGCGTAGATGGGCGCCGGGAAGGTGGCAGATTGTTCAGCATCCAAGTTCATCTCGTTACCTCGTTCAGAGCGAAACGTGCAGCAGTCGCGCGGCATTGCCACCGAAGATCGACTGCAGGTCGTCGTGCTTCAATCCCATGAACCGGCAGATGCGAATCTGGTCCTGAAGGTAGCGAATCGAGAATCCTCTCGGAAACCAGCTCGAGTCGGTGCCGAAGATGATCCGCTCGGGGCCAATGGTCTCGAGGAACTTTCGAAAGAGGTCGTCAAGTGTGAGTTCATAGGACATCCATCGCACCCACTGATTCGATCCCGACGTATCAACGTGGACGTTCGGGCAGGCCCAGCAGAGGAAGAGAAGTTCCTTGACGAACTGAATGCCGAAGTGGGGCACGACGAAGTTGACCGTCGGGAAATCGCGCGCGACCTGCTCCAGAAGGGCCGGGTTGATCTTGTCGTTGAAGGCAATGCCGCCTGGTCCGCCGAGCATGCCAAAGTGAATTAGCACCGGGATGCCATGCCTCGCGGCCACCTCCCAGGTCGGATAAGTGGAGCGGTCGTCGATGCGCCTGCTAAGGGTCGGTGCGATCAGCTTGTATCCCTTGAGACCCAGGTCCGACACTGCGCGCTCGAGCTCTACAGCGGCGTCCTGGCCGAACGGTTCGTGATGAGCGAACCCGATGAAGTCGTCCGGGTGCCGCCGGACGACCTGCTCCAGTCGGTCGTTGCCACCACCCGTGACGAAGCCAATCCGCGAGATGCCGTAACGGTCTAGCTCCTCGACCCAGAGATCGGCCTCCTCCTCCCAGGTCCGATCGCCAGTCTCCGGCTGTGGAAAATCCCACGCATACCGCCACTGCTCGGCATAGCGAGCAACTTGTGCCTTGCGATACTCCGCGGCCTCATGGGCTGGAGTGCCTGGTTCGTAGGTCGGTTCGGATCGACCGACGGCGCTATCCTGTCGCAATCGAAAGTGGGCATGGAAGTCGATGACCGTCAGGTCTTGAAACGTCCGTTGGCCCATGCCACCTCCTGAATCGCCTTTCCGCGGCGCGTCGTCAATTGTCGTCCATCCTGGTCGAATCACAGTATTCGTTTGCCTGTTGGTTGGCAAGAGCGCGACAGTTCGAGTCAGCCGGGCGATAGACAGGCGTATCGTGTTGGACTAATCTGCAATGAACCGGCAGGGATGGGACGAATTAACGAGGAGTGCCACGCGTCATGAGCAAGGACTATCGTCGCTTCAGCTACTGGCTCGAGTCGTGTGGGGATGACCTGACGCCCCGACCAGCACTCGACGGCTCGATCGACGTCGACGTCGCGATACTGGGGGCGGGCTTTACGGGGCTCTGGACCGCCTACTATCTCAAGAAGCAAGATCCGTCGCTCAATGTCGCCATCGTCGAGAAGGAGATCGCCGGGTTCGGCGCTTCGGGCCGCAATGGTGGCTGGGTGACGCCGGGCCTGCAGCTTTCGTTCGGATTGATGTCGGAGCGATTCGGGACCGATGCCACCGTCGCTCAATACAGAGCGATGGTCGACACGGTCGATGAAATTGCCCGGGTGATCGCCGATGAAGAGATCAGCTGCGATTTCCAGAAGTCGGGGGCGCTACGGATCGCTCGTGGCGTGCATCAATTGCCTGCGATCGAGCGCAGCTACGAGACCTACCGGCGCTTCGGTATCGCCAGCGAATACACGATGCTGGACAAGGAGCAGACGCAGGAGAGGGTCAACGTTGCCGGTGCGCTTGGTTCGCTGTACACGCCGAACTGCGGCGTGGTCCACCCGGCCAAGCTTGCGCGGGGCCTCGCCAACCTGGTCGAGCAGATGGGTGTGACGATCTACGAGCAGACCGAGGTGACTGACTATGCGGAGGGAGCCGCGCCGAGACTCTTCACCGATCGCGGCGACGTGCGGGCGCGGGTGTTGGTTCTGGCGGGCGAGTCGTACCTGTCACAGCTGCCCAAGCTGGATCGCCAGCTCATCCCGGTCTACTCGCTGATCGTGTTGACCGAGCCTCTCAGCGACGGGGATTGGGCGGAGATCGGCTGGGAGAGCCGCGAGTGTATCTCTTCCAACCGCTTCACGGTCGACTATCTCTCCAAGACGGTCGATGGTCGCATCGTCTTTGGCGGTCGCGGCGCGCCGTATCACTACAACTCGCAGATCGCCGATGAATTTGACCGGCACGAGCCAACCCACGCAATGCTGCGCGAGATGACGATCGATTGGTTCCCGATGCTCAAGGATGTCCGTTTCACCCACGCCTGGGGCGGTCCACTCGGGATGCCGCGCGACTGGATGCCGACCATGTCGTACGACCCGATGACGAACGTGGCGAGCGCTCGTGGCTACACGGGCCAGGGCGTGGCGACGGCCAATCTCTCCGGACGTGTCCTGACCGATCTCATCACTGGAACGCGCTCGGACCTGACCGAGCTACCGACGGTCAATCATCATTCCCCGGATTGGGAGCCGGAGCCGCTCCGCTGGCTCGGCATCCGCTATGTCCAGAACGGCTTTGCACGGCTCGACGACGAAGCGGAACGAACCGGCAAGGCCCCGAGTGGCCGGAGTCTGACTGAGTTTCTCGGGAAGCATTAGGTAGGACGAAAATTGATGACGAAACTCCGAGTTGGTGTTATCGGCACCGGAATCGGCGCGCAGCATGTCGCAGATTTGGAGCGCATCCCAGGGGTCGTCGTGGCAGGAGTCTGCTCCGCGCAGCAAGCGCGCGCCGAAGCTGTAGCCGCGAAACATGGCGTTGCTCTGGCGACCGATGATTACCGGCGCCTTCTGGAGGCGGACATTGACGCAGTCGTGATTGCGACGCCGCCGGCCCTGCACGCACCGATGACGCTGGCTGCCGTCGAACGAGGTATTCACGTCCTCTGCGAGAAACCGCTCGCCGCCACGGGATCGGAGGCGCGTACCATGCGCGATGCGGCCCACGCGGCAGGAATCGTCCACGCCGTTAATCATCAGGCACGGTTCGCCCGAACCTTCAGACGCGCGAAAGTGCTGGCCGCTGAAGGCTATCTTGGGAATCTCGCGGTCGCCGACAGTCAGATCTTTTTCAACCCGGTCTCCTATCTTCGCTCGCCTGCCGGAAGCGAGAGCAAGTCCTCCTGGTACACCGATCATGCCAAATCGGGAGGCATGCTCGCGTCGGCGGCCGGACCGCATCAAATCGACCTATTGCAGTGGTATGGCGGACCGATCGCGGCGGTAGCGGCTCAAAGAATCGTCAGCCGGGGATCGATCGACCTGGCCAATGGCACGACGGTCGACAATGTCACTGCAGACGACGGCTTCCTGGTGCTCGCACGGTTTGCCCACGGCGGGATCGCCACCATACGTGGTATTCCGATCCCCTATCACAGCTTCGGTGTCGTCGTGGATCTTCAAGGTACCTCAGGGGCTATTCGAGTATCGTTTGACGAGCTTTGTGGGGCAACAGCGTCGGACCGTGCCCTTGTAGAGCTTCAGGTGCCGGAGCAGGCAACCTCCGAACGCGTTGCCCTGCTCGCCAACTTCGTCGAAGCAATTCGCGGGGCCAAGACGACGTCGATTGCCGACCTTCCAACGTTCGACGATGGAGTTACGACCCAGTCTGTGCTCGAGGCCTGTCTCGATGCAGCCCTGAGCGGGAAGTGGGTGACCGTCGCAAGTGGGTAGTTCAATACCAGTTCATGCGGCTCGACGACGAAGCGGAACGAACCGGCAAAGCCCCGAGTGGGCGCAGCCTGACCGAGCGGCTGGGGCGACATTAGACCTGGTCGAGGCCTGGCAGCGGTCTACCTGCCAGGCCATTCGGACGTTAAACAGCGCACAATCTTGGCTGGTACGATCGCACCGGCGCAAGCCGGCTGAGCGGGAACAGGTTCAGCTTCGTTCCCCGTAGTCCCAACGAATCATGTCGGTCAACCGGGTGAGCTTCAGCGCAGGGAATCGGCGTTCGAAGTCACGTGCATCGAATGTCTGATCGGTTGTATCCATGACAATTCCGGCCTGAATCTGGCGCGCAAGTGTCCGACTGACGGGACGCAAAAGTAATGACATGACGCGCATCATGGGCAGCGGAACGCTACTTACCCTCCCCTCCTTTCCGGTCACGCGGACAAACGTGTCGACGACCTGTCGCATACTCAGGTTTTCGGGTCCACCAATCTCGATGACCTCTCCACGGAGAGAGCGATCGACTACGGCCTGCTCCACCACGCGAGCCACATCATGCACGGACACGAAATTGATCGGATTATGTCCTCTGCCGAAAATGCGCGTCCTACCATCACTGACAAGCGGCGCGCCGATGAGAGATACCCAGGTCTCCATATACGCCGTGGGACGAATGATGGTCCACTCGATTCCGCTTGCACGAAGCTCCTGTTCGGCACGGAACTTCATGCGGAACAGCTCCATTGTGTGATCCGTCGTTGCACCATGAACCGAGATGAGAATGAAGTGGCCGATGTCTCGGACTTTCGCGGCGTTGATGAGGTTTCGGTTGCCGAGAAAGTCGACGGTTTCGGGGTTGTCGTCGCCACTTCCGGTGAACCCATGTACGGCCGAGATCACTGTGTCAACCCCATCCATTGCTCGATCGAGCGATTGCCGGTCACGCACGTTCCCGGTGACCATCTCGACTTCGGTCCCAGCCAGAACGGGACTTCGGTTCGGATCACGTGTGAGCACGCGAACCTTGCAGCCTTGGTCCGTGAGTAGACTGACGACCTTCCGCCCGAGGTTTCCGGTCCCGCCGACAATGAGGATCATGTTCGCCCTCCGTTTGCCCATCAGGGGTCGTGTGCATCATCGCAGGGTCTACTGACTTCCGAACGTGCGTTCAATCGCGGCGTCGACAGTGACGTCGGTGCGTTCGACGGGCTCCATGTAGAGACGAACCCAATCGATCTTCCCGTCGGTAACGCCCTGAATCGTGACTCCGCGCATTAAGAAGGGCTTGCCGTCAAGTCGTGTTCCGCTCCACTCCCACTCGGCCCAGGAAGTGCCCTGTATCGATACGCTTCTCACCAGCGCGGACTGGATGTCGGGCACCGCCGTGAAGATCCGTGACCAGTTCTGACGCATCGGTCCGTGTCCCCGGAACGCTCGTCCTGGATGCGCTGGGAACGTGCTGTCGTAATTCGGATGAAAACAATCGGCTAGTGCGCCGAGATCGTGTCGATTCGTCGCGTCGGTCAGCCGCCTGACGACATCAGATGTGCTGGTGGTCGTCCTTTCGTTCATCGATCGCCTCCGTTGTAGTCCAGTTGTGCGACAGGGCAGCGAGTCCTGGGTCGCTGCCATCACTTCGAGTGATCGGTCCTCAGAGCGCTCTGGTCCGTTTGCTATGATAGGTCTACTGATTGAGCGAAACGCGCCAGGAGTGCGCCAATGTTGCGCCAGCCCGAGTCTGAACTGGTACTACGACCAGCGGACATTCCTCCGTGGCATGTCGTTCTGCGGAGCTTGCGGGAGGGCGCCGGTATAACCCAGGAGGGTTGGGCCGCACATCTCGGATACGGTCGTCGCACGGTGCAGCGATGGGAACGGGGTGATCATCCTCCGGATTCGGCCGCGACCGAGACACTGGTGAACTTCTGCGCCGAGCGTGGGCTCTTTCGAGTCTATCGACGGGGTGCCCTCGCGGGGATGGCCGTTTCCGCTGATTTGGTCCGTGAACTGATCGCGGACGCTCGCACCTTGAGACGCGGTTCTCCGTCACGATTCGCGCACGACCGTGCGGCAAAACCTCTCCAGAATCCCGGCCACTTGACGCCTCTCAGGCAGGTGTCCGCCACGCGCCACAACCTGCCGGTGGATCTTACGAGTTTCGTCGGACGGGTCGCCGAACGGGACGAAGTAGCTCGTCTCGTCACCGAGTACAAGCTTCTGACGCTTACCGGTGCCGGAGGTGTCGGCAAAACGCGCTTGGCAATCGCGGCTGCTCGCGAGGTCGCGAAACGCTTCGTCGACGGGGCTTGGCTCGCTGAGCTTGGTGAGCTCGATGATCCGTCAGCGCTTGTTCGGCGGGTGGCTATGATCGTCGAAGCGCGCGAGGTGCCGGATCGAACCCTGACAGATGCGCTCGTTGACACGCTTCGCTCACGGAACATGTTGCTGCTGCTCGACAATTGCGAGCACTTGAGAAGCGACTGCGCGGAGCTCGTTGGGCGGATTTTGCGCGAATGCGCCAGCACTCGAGTCCTTGTAACGAGCCGGGAGCCACTTGGAATTGACGGAGAGATCGTCTGGCGTGTGCCGTCGATGGCATTGCCTGAGGAGGATTCCGTCACCCAGGCGGACCATACGAGTCGGGCTGAATCTGTTCAACTCTTTGTCGACCGGGCGAGCGCCCAGTTGCCCAGCTTTGAACTTAACTCGCTAAATACGTCGAGCATTGCTCGAATCTGTCGCAAGCTGGATGGCATTCCGCTGGCTATCGAACTCGTGGCGGCACGGGCACGGGCGCTATCTCCCGCCGAAATGGATTCGTTACTCGATGACCGTTTTCGCCTGCTCAACTCGAGTGGAACGGGACGCCTGCCGCGCCATCAGACTCTTCGCGCTTCAATAGAGTGGAGCTATGCGCTGCTGGACGCCGACGAGCAACTTCTTTTTGATCGGCTGTCTGTTTTCCCTGGTGACTTCGACCTGGAGACCGTCGAAGAGATCTGTGCCTTCAACGGTCTGCCGAATGCGTTTGACCCCCTCTCGCGACTCGTCGACAAATCCCTCGTCCACGCCGATCCGTTGACCGACGACGCTGTGACCAGTTATCGCCTGCTCCAGGCGGTGCGTGCCTATGGTGTGGAGCGACTGGCGCAACGGGGCGAGTCGAACACGCTCCAGGATCGACACGCACGACGCGTCGCGGACTGGGCCGAACAGGCGCACCGGGCCATCCATGGCCCGAATCAGCACCTCTGGTTTCGTTGGGTAACGCGGTCGGACGCGAGCATCCGTGCTGCGCTCAATTGGTCACTTCAGCACGACATCGAGATCAATCTGCGCATTTGTGTTGCGCTTTGTTGGACGTGGGGCGCGCTGGGCCGCGCAAGCGACGGGCGTGCTTGGCTCGAACGCGCGATGGAGCATCCAGACTCGAGACGGTACCCGGCGCTCCAGGCACGGGTGATCGCCTTTCTGGGAATGATGTCAGTCCTGAGAGGTGACCTTGCTTCCGCCGATCACTTCTTACGCCGGGTGATGGGTGACCGGCCACACCAGGCCGACCCGGTCGCACGATTAATTGCGAGCGTTGCCAGGCTTCAGATCATGCAAGACGCGGGTGAGCCGGAGATGATGCGTACCGTGGAGGAAGCGACGAATCTCGCGGAGGATCTCAATGATACCTGGTATTTGATCCGGCTCAGCGAGATTCTGGCTCGCGCGGCGCTGCGCCGGGGTGATCAAGCGAGCGCCATAGCTCAGCTTGAAAACTGCGTGCGTTTGGCTCGGCGTTCAGGCGATACGTGGAGTCTCGCGCAAGTGCTCAACAACCTGGGCGACGTCGCACGCGCCAGGGGCAATCATGCCGAAGCTGGTGCAATGTACGAAGAGAGCCTCGCATTGCGGCAGTCACTCGGGATTCCCACTCGAACTCCAAGTCTCAAGCACAATCTTGGGTATGTGGCGCTTGCGGCGGGCGATCTTGCGAAGGCAAGCGAGAATTTTCAGGACGCGATCAGCGAGTTCACCCAGACGAATGATCGCCGTGGCATCGTTGACTGTTTGTTCGGAATGGCGTCGGTCGCGTCAGCGCAGGGACGGTATCAGGAGGCCACCAGGATGTTCGGTGCAGGAGCTGGGGCGCTCGAGTCGCTTGGCGCGAGCATCTGGCCGGCGAATCGAGCAGATGTCGACCGATGGCAGGGACTTGCGCGGTTAGAGCTCGGAGCCGATGCGTTCGACGAGATGTTCAGCGCGGCATTTACCGTACCGCTAGAAGACGTGCTCGATCTCGCCCTCGCTCAACTCTCACGTTGAACGTTGCCACTGTTTGTGCCGACCGCCAGGGCGTCGTCAGTGTCATAGCCTCATGGAGTTCTTCAGGCGGCTGGAAATTCCGGACGATTTGCGCTTACTCTCCCCGATCGAACATCACCGACGTGATCTCCATGCTTATCGACGGTTGCACGGGATGCTCCGTACGCGTTCGCGCCTAAACGACCCCTTCGTCGCGCAGTTGGGCGACCTGCTCCGTCGTGAGTCCGGCGTAGTCACGCAAGACCTCATCCGTGTTCTCGCCGAGGAGCGGCGGATGGCTGCGGACGCTGGTCGGGGTTTCCGACATGATGACCGGCGCCCCGACGACCTTGACGCTTCCGGCGGTTGGATGCGGAACTTCGACGACCATACCGCGATGCTGGACCTGCGGATGCTCCAGCGCTTGCCCCACCGTGTTGATCGGGCCACAGGGGATCCCGGCCTCGGTCATACCCGCCAGCCAGACTCCCGCGTCCTCGGTCTCGAATATCTCCTGGAGCAGCGGGATAAGCACGTCGCGATTGGCCACGCGGCGCGGATTGGTGGTGAAGCGCTCGTCGCTGGCGATCTCGGGGTGTCCCATCAGATTGCAGAGGGCGGCAAACTGCCGGTCGTTCCCCACGCCGACGATGAACCACTGGTCCCGGCCCTTGAAGGTCTGATACGGAACGATGGTCGCGTGGGCGTTGCCATAGCGCTTGGGTTCCTCGCCCGAGACGAGGTAGCTGCTGCCGACGTTGGCCAGCCAGGCGACGGCCGATGACAGCAGCGATGCGTCGATGCGCTGTCCTTTTCCGGTAACATCACGGGCATGCAGGGCGGCCAGGATAGCGTTCGAGGCATAGAGAGCGGTCGTTATGTCGACTACAGCGATGCCAACTTTCATTGGCTCACCTTCGACTTCGCCGGTGACGCTCATGATGCCCCCCTCGCCTTGGGCCACGAAGTCGTAGCCCGCGCGTTGGGCGTAGGGGCCGTCCTGGCCGTAGCCGGTGATCGAGCACCAGATCAGGCCCGGGTTCTCGGTTGAGAGGACATCGTAACCGATACCCATGCGGTCGAGCGAGCCGACCTTGAAATTCTCGACCACGATATCGCATTGCCGGGCCAGCCCGCGCAGGATGTCGCGAGCGCGCTCGTCTTTGAGGTTGAGGGTAACGCTCTTCTTGTTGCGGTTGGCGCAGAGATAATAGGCGCTCTCTCCGCCGGTCCAAGGCGGACCCCAGCGCCGCGTGTCATCCCCTACGCCAGGTTGCTCGATCTTGATGATCTCGGCCCCGAGATCACCGAGCATCATGGTGCAGTACGGCCCGGCCAGAACTCTCGACAAATCGAGCACGCGAATCCCGTCGAGCGCTCCGCTCATCCTCTGTCCTCTTTCCATCCAGCGCCGTGCGAGAGCTCATTGCGCAACGCACGACGAATCAGCGTTAGACTCCCCATTTGGGGGGTAGCCTAACACACCGTGCAGCCGCAACGGCCCCGGCGATTCCAGATGGAGATCATCTTGGTGTTGCTCCAGCGAATGCTGCGTGCCGGTCCGCTATCGACGCTGATAGATGCCCGGCCGGCCGATCGGGGCGCACTTCGCGGGGAGGTCACGTCAGACGACGACGACGGAATCATCGCTCCCGTGGTCGTTCGGCACATAGCGGTCGGCCGCGTGGTCGTTTTCCCAGCGCTCGCCGTCCAGCAGATAGCGGAAGCGGTATTCATTGCCCGGCTTCAATGAGATTGTGGTGGTGAATCCCCCATCCGCGCGACGCTTCATCTTGTTGGAATCTTTGTCCCATTCGTTGAACTCGCCGACAAGGTTGGCGCTCTCCGCGTTTACCTCTGGCGGGAGTTCGAAGGTGACCCGGCAGGAACGACGGGTCTTGGTGTACTCCTTGTTGATCATCCGATTTTCTCCTTCCAATCTTTTCTTTGCACGCTCAATGCCGTCGACCGAGGTACCTCGACCGGTAGCATCGCGTTTCTCATGCCGATTTCAGGGATCTCCCCGCCATATTCGTGGCGCCGTGACGCATTTTCCCTTTTCTCACTGTACCAAATTGTGTGCCGGAGCAGTTATGTCAATATCTTGATCATGGTGAGGGTCTCGTCGACGTATCCCAACCGGTCGTAGAAGTCCCGGGCGCCGTCGTTCTGGGCAAAGACGTCGAGAGCGATGATGTTCAGGCCGCGTTCGCGGCACCAGGACTCGGCCGCCTCCATGAGTTTGCGGCCAATTCCCCGTCCCGCGACCTTGTCCGACACGGCCAGTGTCGCAATATAGCCCTGCGTCTCGCCGGTTAGCCCACTCTCGGTCTCGAGTACGTGAACCACGCCCGCCCGTGTTCCGTCATATTCAGCGAGGAAGACCGCTTCGTCCGGTTTGGCCGCGTTTACCGTTGCTTCGGCGTAGTGCCGGTGAAAGGCATGCATCCGCTCAGGGTCACGCCAGGGAGGCACTCCGACCTCCTCCAGACGGGCCGCGAGCGAAAGGATGAATTCTCGGTCGTCCGGCTTCATTGGACGGATCTGTAGGTGGGTTGTGTCTGACATTGTTGGTAGCCCTCATCCCCTGCCCTTCTGGTGCTCGCGGGAGAAGGGCGTCCACTCGCTTGCGTCATTTCACGAACTATGCTACGTATCGACCAACACACGACAACGCATTCGTTCGCGATGTGTGACGCCGACAGCCGGTGCGGTCGACTCTGAATTGTCGCTGTCATCGGCCGGTCTGGGCAAGGTGCGGTCTCCTGCCGTCAAGTTATTGTTGCGCGACGCGGCAGACGGGAACGTGAGGGGTTCATGGGGGTTCGGGTACCAGCGGTGTTCTCGCTGGTGCTGGTGATCGTGCTTGGCATCCAAGTAGCGCCAGTTGTGGCCAAGAAGCCGGCATCAGTGGGAAGGACCGGAGCGACGGATAACCGGAGTCGCGCGGAAAGCGCGTACAACGCACTGCAGAACTATTTCTACGATGGCTCGAGTCACCTCGTCCAGGCGACCTACCCGCATGGGTTCACGGGTGAGCGTTACTCGTTTCACTGGCCGTTCTCTCAGACGATGGCGGCCACGATCGACATGTTCGGCCTCTCCGAGCGCTACGGAAGCGATCTGATCGCGCGCCGCACAGGCATTTCGGCGTACTGGGACGCTGGAGCTTCACCGCCCGGCTATGACTCGTCGGTCCGTCCGCCGTTCGGAAACGGGGGCGACAAATTCAACGATGACAACGCCTGGGCGGCACTCGATTTCGAGCGTGTCTTCCGCATGACCGGGGACCCCAGCGCGCTGGTCCAGGCCGAACGCCTTTTCGAGTTCATCTGGAGTAGCTGGAGCGACTCCCCAGTCTGTTCGGGGGCGAGCGGCTCTGGTGGTGTCTTCTGGAAAGTTCAGACCGGAACGGAAACGAATCACGACCGGAACATCGTCAGCAACGCGCCGACGATCAAGCTGGGCCTGCGCCTCTACCAGGTGACCGGACAACGTCATTACCTCGATCGCGCTGAGCTCATGTATGAGTGGGTAAATCGCACTCTGCGCGACTCCAGCGATGGTCTCTACTGGGATCACATCGGTGTGAATGCGCGTGGTGAATGCACGACCGAGACGACCAAATGGAGCTACAACCAGGGCACCATGATTGGCGCGAACGCGCTTTTCTATGAGGTCACGGGCGATCCGGTCTATTTCGAACGAGCCACAACGATTGCCCAGAGTGCACTGTCACATTACGGTTGCGCGGATGGCTGCACCAACGACAGCCGGATCGTCAATCACGGACCTGCCTTCAACGCGATCTTCTTCCGGAATCTTCTGCTGCTGTCGACGTTCGACACGACGAACACCGCCTATCGCCGGGCAATGCAGTCCTACGCCGATCTGATTTGGGACGATGCCGAGATCCGCCAGACGATGCGCCGGGAGACTCTCTTCTTCTTCGAGCCTGGGTACGTTGACGTGCTGAATCAGGCGGCGATGGTCCAGATCTATGCCTCACTCGCCTGGGATGCCGGAAAACTCGCGCTGATCGCCTGATCCAGCGCCGGGTCAGTTCCGCGATTCGACCTCAAGCACCACGCCAATGCCATCCGGGTCGTGCGTCAGGAGCGCATCTGCATCGTCACGTGAGTCGACCGAACTGACGTCTGCTCCCTCATCGTCCAGCCGCCGCCTGATGGCCTCCAGCGTCTCTTGATCCGGTACCAGGACGGTGAAATCAATCAGCCCGGCGACATCGTCGCTGACCGGCGGAACGCCGCGCCCTGCCCACACATTGAGCCCGATATGATGGTGATAACCGCCCGCTGAGACGAAGAGCGCGCCGCGAAAGCTGCGCTGCATCACGTCGAATCCGAGCAGGTCCACGTAGAAATGCTCAGCGGCGGCCAGATCGCTGACCTGAAGATGGACGTGTCCGATGTCACTTCGGGACGGCATCGTACCGTCATCAGGCTCATCTTGTTTGAGCGTGGCGAAGAGCGACTCCAGGTCGATCGGATCGGCGACCATCTCGAGTGTGCCGTCCCGAAAGGGCCACTCGGACCGTGGTCGATCGGTGTAGATCTCAAGGCCGTTGTCGTCCGCGTCGTTGAGGTAGAAGGCCTCGCTGACGCCGTGATCGGCCAGTCCCGGTACGTTCCATTCGTGATCGATCAGCCGCTTGATCGTTCGCGCCAGGTCCGGCCGCGCCGGCACTCTGATCGCGGCATGATACAGCCCGGCCATGCGTCCGGGCTTCGGCTGGACCCCGGGCACTTCATCGAGCCGGAAACTGGCAGGCTCCCCTCTCTTGGGTAGCAGGCTGACCGAGTGGTCGTCGATTGATTCGACGTGGTATCCCAGAATGTCGTGATAGAAGGCCAGCGATCGTGCCAGATCGCCGACCCGGAGCCGGACCGGGCCTATGTGGGTCGTAGCCGGTAACGAAGGTCGAGTCGAGGTTGTTTGTGATGAAGTCATGTGCTACCTCCGGATATTTGGCACCGAACGATGATCGTCAGTCGCGATTTACTTCGTCTCGCATGCGGCGGGTCCAGGCGGCGAAGGCCTCCATGAACTGTGTCAGGAGCGCGCGCACGTCGTCGTCGACCAGTTCGCGCTGTTCGTTGAACAACTGGGTCTCGTTGGGCAGGACGATCTCCGGCTTGAGCATGACGAATGACTCCGTGAAGACAAACACCTGGCGCAGGGCCAATTGGGCACGGACGCTGCCGAAGCGGCCACCGGCCGTCCCCATGATGCCGATTGGCTTGTGCTTCAGGGCGCTGTTCGTCGCCGGTCGCGAAGCCCAATCGATTGCATTCTTGAGACCGCCTGGAATCGAGTAGTTGTATTCGGGTGTCGCGATCAGCAGGCCGTCCGCTTCTCTGATCTGGTCTCTGAAACGGCGCACTGGTTCAGGCGGAGTATCGGTGTCCTGATCGGCGTTGTAGAGCGGAATGTCGCCGATCTCGGTCGTCTCGATCGTCACCCCGTCTGGGGCTTCGGCGATTGCGGCGCGCAGCAGCGCGCGGTTGTAGGAGCCTTTACGCAGGCTTCCGGCGAATCCGAGCAGTTGAATGCTCTCCAAAATGTGCTTCCTCTCTTGCCTCGCTCCTGTCATTCACTTTGGCCTAACTTCGGAATCGCGAGTCTCATTCCCGCCCTGCGCGACAGGGTGGCACGCCTCGGGTTACCATACGCCGACATGAATCGATGATGTCGCGAAATCCTGGAGCGTGAACTGGCAGAGGAGGCGGGTGCATGGCGGTTGACCTGAGCAGCCTGAGGGCGGAGTTCCCGGTAACGGACGATTGGGCCTATCTGAATCATGCGGCGATTGGCCCGTTCTCGCGGCGCACCACGGCCGCCGTCGATGCGGTGGTGCATGGGTTTTCTTCGCCTGAGGAGATGGACAGCGAGGCACGCGGCGCGTCGATCGATATCGCCCGTGAGAACGTCGCGGCGCTCGTCAAAGGCCGTGCCGATCTCGTCGCGTTTGTCGGCAGCCTGGCCGACGCGATCAGCCTGGCGACCCAGGGGATCGACTGGAAGCCGGGCGACAACGTACTGATTCCGCGTGACGAGTTTCCTTCCAACGTCTACCCGGTCCTGAATCTCGAGCGTCGTGGTGTCGAGGTACGTTATGTCGAGAAAGACGATGACGGATTCACCAGCGTCGACAAAATCGCCCAAGCGATAGACGATCGCACGCGTGCGTTGGTGATCAGCCATGTGGAGTTCATGACTGGTTTTCGCAACGATCTCAACGCCATCGGGGCGCTTTGCCGCGAGCGCGACGTGATTTCGATCGTCGACGGCACGCAGTCGATCGGCCCGCTGGACATCGACATCCTGGAGAGCGGAATCGACGTCATCGCCGCGCATTGCTACAAGTGGCTGATGGCGGCGTTCGGGCTAGGTGTCATGCACTTCTCGGAGCGCGCGATCGAGCGGATTCACCCCACCTACTCAGGTCGGCTGAGCGTCAAGAGCGGTTTCGAGGAACTCGAGTACGCGCTCGACTGGCGTGACGGTGCGCTGCGTTATCAGACCGGCGGTCTCAACTGGATCACCATGGCGGCCTTTAACGCCTCCGCTGATCTCGTTCGCTCGATTGGCGCACGGGAGATCGAGCAGCACACGCTGAAGCTGACCGATCGGCTGTTGACCGAGGTGGCCGAAATGGGCTATCGCGTGACGTCGAATCTGGACCCGGCGCATCGCTCGCAGATCTGTAGCTTCACCAGTGGTGACCGGGATCGCGATGCGCAGCTGGTTGAGACCATGAAGCAGCACAAGGTTGCCGTATCGCTGCGCGGTCGCGGTGTGCGCGTCTCACCCTACTTCTACAATTCGGACGAGGATATCGATCGTTTGCTGGAGCTGCTTCCGGCGCAGTGAGAGAGTCCACCCGGGTTGATAGGCTATGATGAGACTATCGCGGTTCACGCGTTCCTCAAACGGAGACGGCAGCCGACGACCGTGGCCGCGAGCGATGGTAGGTCGGCTGTATCGGACAGCAGCCAGGGAGGTATTTGATGGCGACGACGGAGCAATACACGATCTCGCAGTTTGTGGAAGACGCCAAGCGCGTGGTCGGGTCCGCCGCCGGTGATCGGCAGCGGGTTGTCGATGAGCTGAAGCCGCTGGTCGAGAAAGTCGTCTGGGATGACGGGCTTTTTGACGAGCGTTACCGGGCAGAGCCGGAGAATGGCCGCCCCCGCTATCTCTACCACACGCAGCCGGATGGCGCGCTGCAGGTCTACGTGGTGGAGTTCGCCCCGGGAATGCCGACTCCGGTGCACGATCACCTCACGTGGGGGCTTATCGGAGTCTGCGGCGGTGCGCAAAAGACGGCGCGTTACCAGCGACTGGATGACGGCAGCGAGCCTTCTCATGCCGACTTGCGCGTGATTGACGAGAACGTCTACGAGCGAGGCGTCGTCTATCCCCTCCTCCCGCCGAACGATATTCACCGGATCGAGACGATTGGCGACACGCCGAGCTATTCATTGCATGTGCTCGGCGTCGATCTCTCGCGACAGCACCGCAATATCTTCGACGTCGAGTCGGGTCAAGTTACGCCCGTCGAGGGACGCGGCATGTAGCCGGGCGTCAACGTTTTAGCAGAAATATCGAGAGCGCCCGGCGATTGTTCGAACATCGCCGGGCGCTCTTTTGTCGTCATTTCATTGGAATGATGGTTGGTGATCGATCGGTCACAGCCATTCGTAGTTCTATCTGCCATGGCTTGTGACAGGAGCCAACGTCAGGGTGCTCCCGAGTCTCGACTACATGCGGATGCGTTATGTCGCGCTTTGAAAATGAAATGCGCGAGGCTTGGCGCCGACGACGTTCTTTACCCACTCCGCCGCGACCGGTGTCCATTCCCTCAAATGTGAGAAGGCGACGTGATTCGCCGTCGGAATCAGGTGCAGGTACTTTGGCCCACCAGCCGCGTCGTAGAGTCTCTGTGACTCTTCGGGCGGCACCACCAGGTCATTCCCGGCCCCGATAATTAGCAACGGCGCCTTCAAACGCGGTGCTGTGTGGGTGAGATCCATTGCCCCTACCATGGATTGCAGGTCGGCGGGATCGTCGTTATGGGTCGTGTAGGCGATTTCCTTCTGCACAATCTGGTTGAGGTGTTTGAAGTACGGAGCCGGATTGAATGGGGCCGTGACCGAGATAGCGGCGGCGATACGCGGCTGTTCGGCGGCAAGCTGGACGGCATATGCGCCGCGAAGACTTATGCCAAGTAATGCGATGCGGTTGGGATCGAGTCGATCATGGGCTTCGACGTACTCGATCAACGCATCAGCTATGTCGAGCTGTTCAGGAGTAGCGGCCATTCGGCTCCACGCTTCCCCACTTCCCGGTGTATCGAGGGAGAGCGTGGCGATGCCCTGATTGATGAACTCGTTACTCCAGCCGACCGTTTCCTCCTTCACCGTGCTCGCGCCATTGAGAATGACCAGCACTGGGAGTCGTCCGTTGCTGTCTGGTGGAACCTGCAAATACGCTGGCAGCGTGATATCGCGCCAGGGAATCTCGACGTGAGTGGCTCCGGGCCGCAGGTTAGGTGCGGCCTGCCGGTAGTTGTGGGCGGCCTGGGCATAGAGTGATTCACGCCGTTCGACGTCGTCGAATTCGAAGAGTTGTGCGTAGTGGTAGCAGAGTGCGGCACGGGCCTGGTAATCGGCCGCTTCGGCATGATTTCCCGTTGCCTCCGCGTGTCGCGACAGCCCGAGATAGTCGCCTGCGGTCTTGGTCCAGGAGGTCGACCAGGATCCGATGTTTCTGACGCGCTTGAGCGTTGATTTTAGCGCGCTGGGATGGATGCCGCCGTAGAGAAAGCGGTGTCGTGCCTGAGAAGTGAGAACGTTGGCGCTGGTGACCCTGAAGAGCAGATCGACGGACGTTCGCGTGACGCGATTCGCGATCCAAAATCGAGGTGAGATGATCATTGGTTTGTAAGCACTCCGTTATGAACCGACACGTGGTCGTCGTGCTAGCCGTCGACGGTGTCGACAGGCCCGCATAGCAATACACGCGTCATTATTTGCAAGAGTCAGGCCGGACAGACCGGTCTCGAGCGCCGGGGTCCACCCCGGTGGACTTGGTCGGATCTGTTGGGTCGATGCTAATCATACAGCGACGGCGCAATGAGCGTAGCGGAACGGCGGCAACCAGCGGTACCGGTCTTCGACAGGAACAAGATTGAGACCGGACGTTCAGGGGGCAGGGCACGGCAGACCGGTTGCGGTGTTGCGGGGAGGGCGTATAATGGAGGCAGATATACCCATAGGGGGTATGCATATGGTAACCGTGAAAGTTAGGGTCGAATGTCAGTACATGTATACCGAGTTCCCGATGTCAGTTGCGAGCATTGCGTTCGTGCCATCACCGAAGAACTGAACAAGATCGATGGTGTGCACAAGGTCGACGTAAATCTGGAATCGAAATTGGTGACGGTTGAGACGGAAGAGCAGGTTCCGGATTCCGCGTTGCGAGCCGGAATCGATGAGGCGGGGTACGACATCGCGGCTTAGGCGCAATGTGGAAAACATGACATAACGGACAATACAAAATGGACAATGTTTCGCTGTCCGCTTCGAAAGGTGAGTCGTTCGTTCTCGGTGTATTACGTGCGAGCTTCGTCCGGGCTTCACCGGTGATGCCCGGCAGGTTGAGCATTCGTGGGACCGGGATGGTGTTTCATTTCCGGTCCCACGAGTGACCGTGAACGTGATGGAATCACCCTGTGTCAGCTCCGGGAGGGGATAATGGTGAACCTGTTATGGACCAAGGACTTGGTGCGGTTTGCCATTCCTAAGCTTCAGCCGAAGAATCTCTCGGAGCCCGACTAACCACAGCACGACCGGGAGATCCTGCGACTTCGCTCCGCTCGGGATGACAGGCGTACATGCTCAGCGATATTCCTTCTGCTCGACTGCTGAGTGATGTTTCTGCGAACCAGAGAGCGCCGGGGAGGCGGAAGTCAGGAATCTCCCCCAGGGTTCCAGAGATCCACCTTCACTCTATAACGACCTCGAGCTTGGTGACGTGACTTCCAGCATGTCCGCGTTCGCGCTCAGGGATGGTTGTGGTGAGGAGTCCTGGCTCGTGACCGGTGATAGTCCCATGCCGGACGGGCGCGGTCGGTTTGCCCATTACACCGGTCTATCTGCGAGTTGTTAGCTGGTCGGTTCGTGGTGCTGGCGGGCCTGGATCCGGACCGACGGCTCGGATTCCGGCATCTCGCTCTCCCGGTCGTGTCGACCAAAGATCTTGTCTGCCACGACATTGGTCTCCGCGCCGACGATGAGCACGATGCTCGAAATCCAGAGGAAGAAGAGGAGCACGACGACGGCGCCGAGAACGCCATAGGCGTTGCCGACGTCAACGACACGCAGGTAGAGGCTGAATCCCCAGCTCGCGCCGAGCCAGAGGAAGGTCGCGATGATGGCGCCCGGCGAGATCCAACGCAGTGGCAGATCCGGCGATGGGCCCGCCCAGTAGAGAATCGCCAGTGCGACCATGAAGAGGATGAAGATCACAGGCCAGCGTCCGATGTTCCAGGCCTGTTTGAACTGCGCTCCCAGCCCGACAGAATTGGCAAGTTCCGCACCTAGGCGCTGCCCAACCAGAACCAGCAAGAACGACGCAAGCATCAGCACGCTCAGACCGAGTGTCAGTGCCAGGGCCATGACGCGCCGCCAGACGAAATTTCGCGTCTCCTGCACGTCGTAGGCGCGGTTGAACGCCTTGATCAGCGTGCCCACGGCGGATGACGCCGACCAGAGACTGAGCAAGATGCCGATTGAGAGAACGCTGGGCTCACCGCCCTTCTTTGCCGCTTGAAGGATCAGATCGAGACTGCCGTTGACGGATGGTGGAATGGCTGGCGAGGAGATCTGCGTCTGAAGGTAAGCAAAGACGTCCACCCCGGTGTACCGCGCGACCTGTGCTGACAGCGCCGCGAAGAAGATCGCCAGCGCCGGGAGAGAGAAGAGGAGCCGGAACGCTACTTCGGCAGCCAGGCCGCTGACGTCGTCCTGACGGATCTCATGGAACATTCCCTTGCCAAAGGCGTAAAAGCGGCCGAGTACTCCACGCATCTCACCTCCTTACTCGCCCGCTCCGATCATCCTCATCAACAAACAGAAATGCAAACCTTGTTCCACGTCTCATTCAGTCTGATGGCAACTCGTACGCCAACCGCCCAATTTGCTGCATGAACTCGACGACTGCTTCACGATTCTCGACGTCGTCGCTCAGGACCGAAACGACTACCGGCCCAGCCGGCCCGAAAATCACCCCGGCATCATGGACGGAATTGTCGAGATCACCGGTCTTGTGCGCCACGCGCGTGCCATCCGGCAGGAGCGCCGGAAGCCGGTCGTTGATCTCCTGGGCCGCCAGCAGGTTGAGCATCGCGTCGCTGGCCTCGGGACTGACGACCTGCCCCTGGAGCAGTCGCTCGAAGAAGATCGTAACGTCGGAGGGCGTTGTCACGTTATAGGCGCCGTCGACACTCGTGCTGAACGTATCCGTGCTGGCGGTGCTCGTGAACGTGACGAGCTTGTATGACGGCGCGACGTTCGTTGTCGGATACCAGAGTATCTTCGTGTTGGTCATGCCAATCGACTCGGCCATCTGATTCACACGGTCGGTCCCCGTGAGATAGAGCAGGGCGTTCGCCGCCACATTACTGCTCAACATAATCATATTGTCCAGCAGCGTAGCGACCGGAATCTGATCGTAGACGTTGGGTTCATAGCCGTAGACGCTGTCGTCTTCGTAGAAGAATCCGGGGTAGAGTGTGACCAGGTCGTCGAACGTAATCTCTCCCGCGTCCCGTTCGCGATAGACCTCGGCCATGATCGCCAGCTTGTAGAGACTGGCCGACTCGAAGAGGGCGTCCGCTTCGCGCTCGTAGATCACCGATCCATCCGGCCTGGCCACGGCGATTCCGACGTGAGCCGGGATCACCGCGAGAAGCTTGTCCACCTGGCTGTTGAAGTCATCCGGCGTCGCTTTGCCGTTCGCGGAAGCCCGGTCCGCCGCGGACGCAGTGGATGTTACCGTGGCGGCCCCGGTGCCCGTCACGCTTGGGACCGACGTCGCCGTTGCGGCATTCGCCGGTTCGGCTGTGCTTGTCGCGAGCGCTGTCAGTGACGCTGCCTGCTGCTCCGTCGTCGGAGTAGGGGAAGGGACCAGCGTGGAAGTCTGCGTTGGGCGACTAGCGCCGGCAATTGTCGTAGTCTGACTGCATGCGGTCAGTGCAATCAGGAGCAGCGCGATCCCGGCGTATGCTAGAAGCGTAGCCGCTGTCCTGGCTCGCGATGTTTGGGACTGCCTGAATGCGCGACGGGCCTGCTGCCGCATTCCGGTCATCTCATCCTCATCCTGATCCTGTGCGACCCGCGGCGCCGGTACGCTCCCGCTACGTCGTGAGGTTGCACGAAGACCCGGCGCTGCACAATACTCCCCGAGCGGGTGGAGCGTACGTCTTGGGGGAGGAACCACCAGTGTCCAGCCAGGCTCTCGAAGCCGTTCGATACCGGGGGCTCATTCGCAATCTGGTGTCGAAAGACCTCAAAGTTCGTTACAAGAACTCGGCGCTCGGGTTCCTCTGGTCGTTGCTTAATCCGCTCCTGATGATGGTGGTCTTCACCTTTGTCTTCACCCAGATTCTGAACCAGAACATTCCCAATTTCCCGGTCTTCGTGCTTGCGGCCCTGCTGCCCTGGAACTGGGCAGCCACCGCGGTCACGATCGGCACCTCCACCTTGATCGAGAACCGCTCGCTGATCAGCAAGGTCTACTTCCCGCGTCTACTGCTGCCTGTTTCGGTCGTGTGCTCGACGATGGTTAATTTTATCCTGTCGTTGCCAGCCCTGTTCTTGATCATGGCGATCTTCGGGGTCGGCTTTACCCCGTGGATCTTCTACATCCCAGTCATCGTGACCGTTCAGGCAATCTTTTTGAGCGCAGTGATCCTCTTTCTGGCGCCGTTGAATGTCTACTTCCGGGATACGGTTGTGCTGGTCGAGGTGGGCCTGACCGCCTGGTTCTTCATGACGCCGATCTTCTATCCGATCGAGTCGGTGGCTCCGAACCTCACGGCGTGGATGTACCGCATCAATCCGATGGCGGCGATCGTCGCGGAATATCGCACGATCCTCTACCATGGCGGGGTGCCCGATCCGCTCTTTATGGCCAGAACCGGAGCCACATCGCTCGTGCTGCTCGTGCTTGCCTATTTTTTCTTCAACTGGCTGAATCGTGATCTCGGGGAGCACCTTTAGTGCGTAGTCCAGCGCGCAGGTTTCGATCGACCGATAGCGCCATCGAGTTTCGTGGCGTCTCTCGACGTTTCGTGCTGCGCAACGAGCAGCGGACGTCGTTCCAGGATTGGTTCATCGGCCTGATCCGACCGCGGGGACATGGTGAAGAGTTCTGGGCGCTTCGCGACGTCAGCTTTTCGGTCCGTCCTGGCGAGGCGGTCGGCATTCTGGGCCGCAACGGCGCGGGCAAAAGTACGCTTCTGAAACTGGTGACCCGGGTGTTGGAACCGACATCCGGACAGATCGTGACCAACGGGCGCGTGCACGCCATGCTCGAGCTCGGCGCAGGTTTCCACCCAGAGCTATCCGGGCGCGACAACGTCTTTCTCAATGGCAGCCTCTACGGATTCTCGAGGCGCGAGATGGAAGAGCGCTTTGACCAGATCGTGCGCTTCGCCGATCTGGAGCGCTTCATCAACACGCCCGTCAAGCACTATTCGTCTGGCATGTTCATGCGTCTCGGCTTCGCCATCGCGGTGCATATGGATCCAGAGATTCTGGTGATCGACGAGGTGCTGGCGGTTGGTGACGCAGCCTTCCAGCGAAAGGGGTATGAGGCGCTCGAACGGCTCAAAGAGGGTGGGACGACGATTCTGTTTGTCTCGCACAACGCCGAGCAGGTACGCGCCTTCTGCGACCGGTCGGTTCTGCTCGAAGGGGGCCAGATGCTCGACATCGGCCCCACGTCCGAGGTTGTCGATCATTACCAGCGCATGCTGGAAGAGACGACGGTGGATGCATCGATTCTCCGCGTACGCTCGGTCGATGAAGTCGGAGGAGTGGTCGAGCGCTTCTTCAGCGGCGACGACCTGGGAATCGAGGTCCTGCTGCGGCTGCCATCCGGCCAGCGTGCGAGCGGTCTGCTGATTGCGCTCGATCTCTACGACCGGCAGGGGATTCACCTCTTCGGCCGGACTAGCGCGCTTCCCGACATTCTGCCGGTCATCGAAGGAGTCGGCACGGACACCCGGCGCATCAGGTCGACGCTGAAGGGCTTGCCGCTCGCCGAGGGCCCGGTGACCATCGCCGTATCGCTGTTGCGCTCGGCCGGATCGGGGACCGAGGCTATCGATCGGCAGGAGACCACCATCGAGGTCGACCGCATCGGGCTCTCGGGCAACCGGGGAATGCTGACCCTCGACAACGCCTGGGACTGGGAAGTACCGGCCGGAATCGAACCCGAACAACCGTCGGGCATCCGGATAAGTCGCTGGACTGGCCGCTCGTAGTCCATACGTTCAGATCAGGATGTCGGAGTGCCCTCGGACGGGCTAAGCGTGATTGACCGCAGCACGCCGTCGAAGAGAGCGGTGATTCGCTGCTCCTGTGGTCCAGTATTGCCGGTCGAATATCCAGACGTCATGCTCACCCCAATCCGCAGTCCCCGCGCGAAGAGATAGACGACGTCAACGCGCGCGCCCTCCTGATTGACCAGCACGCGCACACCGTGAATCTGGCCGTAGATCACGCTGCCCCAAATCGTGGCGTTGCTCTCGTTTCCGAATTCCTTTTCGGCATAGGCGAGCGGCTCGCCCTGGAAATCGGACGGCTGGATCGAGATGGAGAGTTTGGCTGGTACGTCCGGATCCCCGGGCGTGATCTCGGCCTGGAAAGTTCGACCGTCCCGATTCTGATTGTCGACTGACCACCCGGCGGGATAGCGCAGTGTGACGCTTGGTCCTGCAACCAGTTCCGGCCAGGTCGCGCTATTTCCCAGCGCCTGCTCATTCTGGGCACGCCAGGAATCAATCCACGATATGACATAATTAGTTGGAATGGCCACCACCTGGTTTGTTCCGGCGTCTTGACGATCGGCCTTGGTCAGGCCGACGACTTGACCGGCCTGGTTTGACAGCACGCCACCGATGAATCCCGGCGTAGCGCTCATATCGATTCGAATGAGGGCTGGTGCGTCTGACGGCGACGCGGGGCCGGACGCGATGACCTGGCCGCCGATCTGACCGGGCGCGTTGGACTGGTCGAAACCGGCAGCGAACACGTTATCGCCGGATTTGACGTGTCCATTCGTGAGCTGAACGGGCGCAAGGCTGTCGGCGGCGACTTTGAGTAGCATCAGACCAGTGACCGGATCGCTGGCGACTCGAATCGGGGAGCGAGAGGATCCGTCCGGCAGCACGATCGTGGGTCGCTTTCCGAGCGCGGTGTCGATGGTGACCAGGAAACCGTCGCTACTGTAGATCATGGCCGCGCCCGTGATCTGATGGCTATCGGTTTGTCTGACTAATGCCAGGGAGTCACGTAGCGGAGACGGCTGTCCCGATCCGGTTGGGAAATCGGTTGGGGTCGGAATTGGTTGGCGTTCGAAGACCGTCGGCGTCGCAGTTGTGACATTCGTACCTTGCCTCACGCACGCTGAAGCGCTCACGAGGCCGATTGCGAGGGCAAAGAGCGTCATAAGTCTCGAGATGGCCGACCGGCGACGTACGTTGGTCCCAATGGTCGTTCGGTGGGGTCCCAGGTTCCTCTGTGCGCGTTCCGAGTTCCACTCATTTGTCGTTGGCGTCAAGGCCGGCCTTACCATGACGAGCGTCTCGTATTTCGTGACTGGTTGGCAATCACCGCACAAACCCCACAAACCAGTTTTCCCTCAAATTCGGGGCAGAACGTCCTTTACTACCCCGGACTGATTTCTCTTCACCCGGCAACTGTGACTGGACGTACACTGGGAAGGTCTTCGAACCGGGTTGGAGTTTGGGTTGGGAAATTAGACAAGAATGATTCGGGAGAACAAAAACGTGCCGTCTGCACGGGTGCTGGTGGTTGATGACGATGTCTCCTTTATCCGGCGAGCGACGGTCTCGCTGGCTCCATTCGCGGACGTCGAATCGGTCGCGTCCAGCGAGGATTTGCTGCTTCAGGTTTACCAGTGGTTGCCGGATATCGTCCTGCTCAACATGCTGCTCGACGACCGAGATGGCTTCGCGGTGCTCGAGGAACTGCTCCAGCTCGATCTCGATCATCCGCCGTTCGTCTTTTGCACCACGTCCGGCCCTGCGTCAATGACGCGCCAGCCAACTGGCGCTGACTGGCCGGTTGGTACGATCCCTCGAACAGTCCGCCTGGAACAGCTGCGGGACACGGTCGAAAGTGCGTTGGCTGCTCGCGGCGACCTGGCAGACCGGGTCGAACCCCGGGCGGAGCCCTTTCTGCCAGTTCCGGTTGCTAATTAGCCCAGTTCCAGCGTATCGAGCGTTGTCGTGTCGATCCCGGCGTCGCGCATCTCCTGAATCGCGCGTTCAGCGTCTCCGGGATTCACCTCAACCGCGCGGACCGCGTCAATGAGCAAGGTTACTCGTAATCCGGCCTTGCGCGCGTCGAGTGCACTGGCGCGGACACAGTAGTCGGTTGCCAGCCCGCCGACGTAGAGATGGGACACGCCGTCCCGCTTCAGGCGATCCGCGAATGTCTCGCCGCCGGGCAAGTGACCCTCGAATGCGGAATACCCCTCGTCGTCACTGCTATCCCCTGTCGTGATCACGTTCTGCTGGTCCGGAGTCCGAAGTTTGGGGTGAAAGGCAGCGCCAGAAGTCTCCTGAACGCAGTGTGGTGGCCAGAGACCGCCGAATTCCTTGAAGTGCTTGGTGGATACCGGGTGCCAGTCGCGCGAGGCGTAGACGGGCAAATTTCGCGCTTGGAAGCATTCCGCGTAGTCATTCAGCAGCGGCACGACCTGGTCGCCTTCCTCGACAGCCAGTGCGCCGCCGGGGCAGAAATCATTTTGGACGTCGACAATGAGGAGAGCAGATCGTTCGCGAGTCACGGCTCCTCCAATCTTAAACAACGGTCCTCAGGTTGGTATGGCAAACAAATAACCGGAACGCCGTATGGTCAGCGTTCCGGTCGTTCGTCTCGATCTGATTGAGTCTCTCCGTGCGCGGCCGTTACGAACTTGCTGGGCTGGACACCAGACTCTTCGCTTGCTGGCGGCGCGCCTTCACGCGACGGGTAAGCCGCGGTACCAGGATGTAGGCCATGATGGTGATGAACGAGCCGACGATCACGTCGAGGATGTAATGATTCGCCGTTCCAACGACCGCCGTAGCCATCAGCAGCGGGTAGCCAATTCCCACAACCCAGTGAATCTTCCGTCGTCCGACCTTGATGATGCCGATGCCGCTAAATAGGGCGAACCCGACGTGAAGGCTCGGCATGGCAGCGAAGGGGTTGTAGAGCATGGCGATACTCTGCTGATCGTAGTTGATGCCGCTGTACATCTGCAGCGTGTCCACAAACCCGGTGTACGGGAAGAACCGCGGCGGCGCCAGCGGAAACAGAATGTAGATCGCGAGTCCGGTTCCCAGAATCGCTAGAAACGTGTTGCGAATCTCGCTGTAGCGCTTCTGATGGAACGCGTAGACCCAGATCGCGAATATGATCAGTACGGCGAGATGGGTGTAGGCATAGACGAAATTCAGAAGCCGCACAACGGTGGGCTCGGTCAGCAATTGGGTCTGCAGCGCGATCTCGCGGAAGAGTCCGAGCTTTTGCTCGATATGCATGACCTCGCGCGCGTGACCGAACGCGATCGCTTCTTTGCCAGCGGCCACACCACGCGTAACGTAGTACGCCAGGAACAGGGCCACCATTAGCCCGCATTCCGCGATGCCGTCACGTGCCCGGTCGATTGTGGCGGTGCTGACACGCATCCGAGGTGGCATTTGCATCGGTGCGTGTCCTCCTTTCACTGATCCGTGGACCCAGGAGATGAAGACGGTCCGCGTTGATTACATCATCGTCAACCACAAGCCATCATGCACTCGTGGCCGGTCTTCACCTGTCCGTCCGGACAGTCCACCTGTTGAACGCTCTCTCCGATGCACACGTATCCCAAACGGAGACGCGCATTCCACCGAAAGGAGTGCTATCAAGTATAGCGCACGTGTCGAACCAAAGATTTGCCAGCCCAATTCCTCGGCCGTATACTAAGATGTGTACGTACAGTCTCAGCATTGGAACCTGCAGTGGTCGCTGAACCTTCACCCGCCGGACCGACAATCAACGGTGCCATCCGGGAATTCTTCGATGATCTGCGGCTCTCGCCCAGGAGCAAGAAGACCTATCGCATCGCGCTCGACAAGTTCGTCGCGCATCTTGAAGCGGAGTTTGGTCTTCAGCCGTCCGAAGCGCCGGTTACTGCACTGTGTGAGGATCACGTCATCGACTTCGTCGCATCGCTGATCCCGGATGACATCCGCTCGCCGGAAGAGGTCTCGCAGATGCGTACGGCGCAGACCAACCTGGCGGCGATCCGGAAGTTCTACTCCTATTTAGCGTCGTACGATCTGCACCCATCGCTTTCGACCGAGAAACTGCGCAATCGTATCTCGGCCATGATGCCGCGCTTCACCGCGCCACCACCCGACGTGCGGACCGGGGACCTGGATCGGATTGTCGAATTCGTGCGGAACGGGCAGCGCGAGACGGACACGATGCGGGAGCTGAGGCGGCTGAAGATCCGAGCGATGATCCTCTTTCTCTATCGCACAGGCGTTCGCGTTTCAGAGTTGTGCGGCATCCGTCGTCGAGACGTCGATCTGGAGACCGGTGCGGCCTACGTTTACCGTGCCAAGGGTGGCAAGAGCCGTACGGTCCATTTCGATTCGGAGACGGCCGAGGCGCTGGTCTCATACTGGTCGGCCAGGGGAGACGTCGGACGGCAGATCGGCGCGCTGCCGGTCTTCAGCGGGCGAGACAAAGTGGGCGATCCGGGTAAAGCAATCAGTCCGCGAACAGTGGAGCACATCGTCGGAGAATTGTGCGACCTCTCGGGCGTCGAGAATCCGATTACCCCGCACTCATTCCGCCACGGCCTGGCCACTGAGATGGTGCGGCGTCGGGTGCGCGAATCGACCGTGCAGACGATTCTGGGCCACGCGTCGCCGACAACGACACGTATCTACGTTCACAAAGTGGCGCTCGAAGTGGCCGAGGAATACCAGGATGCATTCGGCGAGTATCGCAAGCCGCCCGGCTCCTGACAGTTACCCGTCATCCGCTTCGATGGTATCCGCGCGAGCGTAGCGGCGGATCATCTCGGCCGTCTGAGCGTGAAAGACGCCGTTGCTCAACACGCGCGTGAACCCGGCCGCCTGTGCGTCCCGAAACGCATCGACGTTCTTGTGGGGGCCAAAGGCGATGACCGGCACGCCTGCCGTTTGTGCCGACGCGGAGAGTTGTGCGAGCGTGTCCCGTTCGATGCGCCCGCCCAGGTCAACCACCCCGAGCGCGACATGTGGCGACACGATTGCCTCTTCGAACGCCTCGGTCGTCTTGACAACCTGCGGGGCAAAGCCAACTGCGCGAATCTCGTTGCTCAGTTTGACCGAGAAGAAGAGATCTTTGACGAGGGCGACGACGCTGAGGGTGGATTGACTTCGGCCATCGATCTGCGTCTCTCACAGCGTCTCCATCGATCGTGGAGCAGCTATGCTCGGACGTAGACAGCGATCGCCCGGTCGTCTGACCGGGCACGACTGCTCCGAATTCTGCTAATTGCGCTCGACCAGCTACTTATCTCCGGCAGCGACAGATCGTCGGCGATCTCGCGAGCGGCGTTCAGCCAGCGTTCGTCGGTGTCGTCCGGCACCGAGCAACCGTTGGCCAGGATGAACTTGCGGCCGCCGGTCTGCTTGATGGCGTCCTCCGCCTCTTCGCGGATCTTATCGACTGGGCCGTTGGAGAGGGCGCCGAATTCGTGCCAGCCGCCCATCAGGCACTTGCTTGTCATCGCGCGCGCCTCACGCAGGCTTGGTCCGGCCAACCGGTCGCTCCAGCTCAGCACTTGAACTGGGTAATCGATCGCGTCCTCGAAATAGAGATCCTTATCTCCGTGGACGTGGAGGACGTTGAGCCAGCCGTTCCGGTTACCCTGAAGCGCCAGCAAATCGTACGGTCGTCCGAATTCGAGATACTTCTCACGTGACATAATCGCCTTGGTGCAGCCCTGTAGCGCGAAAAAGACGCCGTCGGCGCCCGCGTCGATACAGTCCTTGATGTGGGTGCGGAGATTCTCGGCGATCGTCGCGATGGCCTCGTGCACAATGGACGGGTATTCCTCGGCATGCTGCAGGAAGAGTTCGCGGGTTTCCGCGAAGTGCATGGCCTCGGAGATCGGATTGTAGACCGTCACGATGATCGGAACATCGAACCCGACCATCTCGCGCATCGCCTGGATCGCCGTTGCGCGCTGGGTGAGGAATCGGGACCGTTCCTCGTTGATCGGCTCAAGCAGCCGCCACTGATTGGGCTCGGTGATGCTGCGGCGGGGGAAGGGATAGTCGATGTCGGGCATGATCTTGACGATGTCGAGATCGAACTTCTCGATGAAGAAACGATAGGTCGCTTCGGCCATTTTGCGGCCCGAGCCTTCTGGACTGAAATGGTGCCAGAAGCAGACCGGAAGGCGGTCGACTTCCTCACCGTTGACCGCTGCCATCACGCGCTCATAACTCGTCATCTCTTCCATGGTATCCACGGATCGACTCCCTCCTGGCTGTAGATGTCAAGAACACAGGGACGCGTTTGCCGCCCGGCAGGTACCGCGAGCGGGCACGCCTCGGCCATCTTAGCATAGCCATTCCGCCGCGCTGACTGGCCGCTGCATCTTGGCATCCGCCCAAGCGCTCGTTCGGTCTTGAGAGGAGATCGCCCCCGGTCGGGGAACCGGGGGCGTCAAGGGAAGGGGGAGGGAATAGGGATTTTGTGGGTTGTTCGGGCGGTGGGACGCCCAGAAGCACCGTTTGTGCTCTCTGTATCTGTTAACACGGGAGCGGGCGGTTTCGTTACATGGAGATGCTGGAGACTTTTCAAGGACGAGGTCTTGTGAGACTGGCCACGAGGCGAATGTGCTGAGTGTTCATTGGGATCAGAGGCAGAGAGGATCTTCATGCTGTACCCCGGATGACAGAGATCGTTGGACCCCATAATTGTCACAATGAACCGCACCGAATGATCTCTGCTCTTGCCAAGGATCCAATACACTCCGGCGAGGCGTTCAAATTTCGATGTAACGCTGGTGTGCGACCTCAGTGCGTGCCGCTAATGGAGGCAGCGCCATCAGGAAGCGCGAGCGAGATGATCGCCTGGCCATCCGGCCGGACGATACTGATCTCGTCCGCCTGACCGTCGCTGCCCACATGCACGACGGCAAGTTGCCCGTCAGGCGTGACAACCACCCCAGCGACCGTCTCGCCGGTCAGGATGTGGTTGGTGACGTGGAGCGATGACGTGTCGAGGACCCAGACGCCGTTTCCCGACGAATCAGAGGTCGATGTCTGTGGTGCGACGAGGTAGAGGGACGAGCCGTCTGGCGCGATCGAGACTCCCGGGTGGATCAGGATTCCGGCCAGCGCGTCCGACGAAACGCTGCCGAGCAGCCACTTCATGAAGCGGTCGATTGGCGAATGATCCGGCGATTGTGGATCCGGAGGCGCGAAGTCTGACGTGCGCTCGATCTTACCGGTCGTCATGTCGATCTCGGCGACCTGCTGCGCATTGGTGTTCACGGCATAGAAGTGCTGTCCATCCGGCGACGAGACGCCGTCGACGTAGAGGGGGTTCGACGCGGCGATCGACTTGAGGTCGACCTGATGGGTTGCCGTTCCAGTGAGCGGATTCCAGGTCACCAGCGCGACCTGTTGCGAGCCAGCCGTGGGTGAGCAGAGGCTATAGCGGAGCGGTCCCTCTCCCAGAACCGGACCAGTCGGGCCACGATAGGGGATCAGGCAATGGGTCAACGGATCATCCGGTGCGACGGACCGGCGATATTGCTTCACCGTCTCGAGTGACGTGGCATCCAGCGTTGTCAGCCGGTAGCCAGTGATCGAGGTCTCTCGGACGACCTGCTCCGCGACAACCACTTGGTTGCCATTAGGCGACACGTCGACCCGTGCCCAGGTGCTATCGGCGACGATTGATCCCTGCAGCATACGCGTCTGCAGCACGTCCCCCGTGGCCGGATCGGCGGCCGCGATCCAGGCCAGCCAGCCGTCACCGAGTTGCCGGGCCCAGTAGATGTACACCGTCTTGCCGTCGGGCGACAGCGCGATGGCGGTTGCGACGGCGGGTTGGTCGGTACTCCCGATGAAGACCGAGGCGCGTATGGCGCCGAGGTCAATTGTGCTGACAGGCTGCCCGGTGACACCGTCCTTGACTGAGATCGTCAACTGCCAGCGACCGCCATAGAGCGGACTTGGGGTTTCCAGTGGCACCAGTTGGCTGTCGGTCATCCACCAGCGATCACCAGCTTTCACGACGTTACCGCCGCTGAAGCTCGCCACGCTACCGGTTGTCGGGTCGAGCCGGTAGACCGTTCCCCAGGAATCGGCCTGGAGGAAGACCGGATTGCGAATCTCGACGACGTTGCCATCCGGTTTCGGATCGACGCTGACCGTCTGCGAGAGTTCGGCCTGGCCGAGTGAATTGCTGGCTTCGATGTGGATCACCCACTGGCCGGGCTGATTCAGCGCCATGGAGACTTCGTAGCGTCCCGGTGCATCAAGCGGGCGTCCAACAGTTGAAAGAATGGGAGAAGGATTATCGCTCGAAGTCGAACTCTGCGGTGCGATGAGCGTCGCCCGAACGTCGAGGAACCAGACCGGCACGCCAGCGGAGTCGACCACCGTAAAGCGGATCGACTCGACGTCGCCGAGCGACGGGGTTTCGTTTGACAAGGTGACATCGGTGAAGTGCCAGCTCGAAGGCAAACCTGAAGCTGCGGCCGTAGCGATGGCGCTACCGGCCGTACCGCAGAGGACAAGGATAAAAGCGATCAGCAGCCGGAGAGCCCTCCCCAGCATTGAATACCTCCCTGGATAACCAGAGATCGGCTGCTTGGTAATCCTAGTGTACCCCTTTGTCAACGAACGAGTGCGTGGCCAGACATAACGAAATCTGAATCGAATCGTCATGGCTGGTCACGCGGTTCCGGCTTAGCCGAGCCGGTAGTCGCCGTTGTGCGCATCTTCGAGATAGCGGGTCAGGAGTGTGATTTCCCCCTGGATGTCCTCGACGTTGGCCATCTCGTTGACGGTGTGCAAGTAGCGCGTCGGCAGCGAGATGGTAATGACCGGCATACCGGCTCGCGAGAGCTGCATGGCCCCAGCGTCGGTTCCGCCACGCGAGAGAACCTCGAGCTGGTACGGGATGTTGTTTTTGTCAGCGACGTCGCGAAAGTGGCGAATCAGCTTGTGGTTTGGAATATGGGACGAGTCGAAGATCTTGATGGCGACGCCGTCACCCAGCTTCGACACCCGCTCCGACGCGTCGAATCCGGGGATGTCCCCGGCGATGGTGACATCGAGCGCCACGCCGATGTCGGGATCGACACCAAACGCCGCTGTTCGCGCGCCACGAAGGCCAACTTCCTCCTGTGTCGTCGCAACCGCGACGATCTCGGCCTGATGATCACCGAGCGCCCGGATCGCCTCGATCATGATGAAGACGCTGGCCCGGTCGTCGAGTGACTTGCTCATCACGGTGTCTCCGACCCGCTCAAGCGTGCGGTCAAAGGTCACCATGTCGCCGATTTCAACCTTTGCCTTGACGTCGTCTCCCTTCATACCGAGGTCGACATAAAGATCAGTCACTTTTGGTGGCTTGATCTCGTCGGCCGAAAGGATGTGTGTTGGCTTGGTTGCCAGCTGCAGCGCGCCGCGCAAGACGTCACCTTCACGCGTGTGGACCAGCACCCGTTGCGAGGGGAGGACGCGCGCGTCGAACCCTCCGACGTTCTGCAGTCGAATGAAGCCGTTGTCGTCGATCGAGCGGACGATGAATCCGATCTCGTCCATATGCGCCGCGATCATCACGCGCGGACCGCCCTTGCCGTTCTTGCGGGCGATGACGTTGCCAAGCGCGTCGACGCTGATGTCGTCCACCAGCGGCTGCAGCGCCTCGATGACGATGGGCCGTACCGCGTCTTCGCGTCCGGGGATGCCCGGTGCTTCGCAGATGCGCTTGATCAGATCGTAGTTGAATTCCATCTACCCTCCATTGGCGATCGTTCGCGATTATGTATTGGTTCGCCACTCGGACCGCCGCCCATGCTACCGCCAATGCAGTGGGACGTCAAAAGACCAAGCCTCGGCTATCATCAGAGCGAGAATCGGGGATTACAAGAGGGGCGTGAGATGGTCGACGGAATTGACGTGCAACGCGTGCGTGACGAGACGCCAGGATGCAGCGAGGTCATTCATTTCAACAACGCGGGCGCCGCTTTGATGCCGCGGCCCGTTCTCGACGCCACGGTTGGACACCTGCAGCTGGAAGCGATGATCGGCGGATACGAGGCGGCTGACCGGGCCGCGGACAAGATCCAGGCAACCTACGACGCGATGTCCCGGCTGATCGGCGCCGAGCCGGACGAGATCGCCGTGGTCGAGAACGCCACGCGTGCGTTCGACATGGTCTTCTACGCCATCCCGTTCCAGCCGGGCGACCGCATTCTCACCGCGATGGCGGAGTATTCCAGCAATGTCATCAGCTACTATCAGGTGGCGGCCAAGACCGGGGCCGTCGTCGAGGTCGTACCGAACGACGACTCAGGCCAGATCTCGGTCGACGCGCTGCGCGACATGATCGACGATCGCGTCAAGTTGATCGCGATAAGCCACATCCCAACCAACGGCGGACTCGTCCAGCCAGTCGAAGCGGTCGGCAAAGTCGCGAAGGACGCGGGCGTGCTTTACCTGCTGGACGCTTGCCAGTCGGTCGGCCAGCTTCCGGTTGACGTACACGCGATCGGCTGCGACATGCTCTCGGCGACGAGTCGTAAGTTTCTGCGAGGTCCGCGTGGCGTCGGTTTTCTGTACGTCCGAAGCGATCTCATCGAGCAGCTCGAACCTCCGTTTCTCGACAACCATGCGGCCACCTGGGTGGACACCGACCGCTACGAGATTCGCTCCGACGCCCGGCGTTTCGAGAATTGGGAGTCGAACATCGCAGGCAAGATCGGTATGGGTGTGGCCGCGGAGTATGCCCTCGAGATTGGCGTCGAGGCAGGCTGGCAGCGGATTCAGCAGCTTGCGGCCGGATTGCGCCAGCGCATCAACGCGATTCCAGGTGCAGAGGTTCGCGATTTGGGTGAGGTCCGGTGCGGCATCGTCAGCTTCACCGTGGACGGTGTCGACCCGGCGGCGATCATGGAGCGTTTGGCCGAGCACCGCATCAACGTTACGACCTCAACCGTCTTCTCGACGCGCTTCGATATGGCCTCGCGGGGTATCGATCAGTTGGTGCGTGCATCGGTCCATTACTACAACACCGACGAGGAGCTCGATCGCTTCGTCGAGGTGCTGGCATCGATGCGCTGAGATTGGCGTTGTTGATACCATTGAGCCGCGCGAACGCATGCCGTGAGTTCAGCCAAAGGATGACCGCGTGAGCGAGCTTCAGAGTGGGTCAACACCCCTGTATCACCAGCTTGCGACGAAGCTGCGCCAGCAGATCGCATCAGGGCAATTCCGTCCGGGAGATCGCCTTCCGTCGGAGGATGCTCTGTGCGAGGAATACGGCGTCAGCCGCATCACCGTGCGCGCCGCCCTCGACCAGTTGGTCGATGCGGGTCTGCTCTGGCGGCAGCGTGGCAAGGGCACCTTCGTCTCCAACCAGCGGGTCGACCACGAACTGATTCACCTCACCGATTTCGTCGAGGACATGGCCGCGTCTGGATTGCAGTCCTCCTCGCGAGTCACCTACTGGGGTGAGGAGACGGTCGGCGAGGAGATCGCTGGCATCCTCGGCATCTCGAGCGAAATGCCAGTCGTCCGGCTGGATCGTCTACGCATCGCCGACGACGTGCCGATCGCCTTCGATATCACGTATCTACCACTGCGTTACGGCCGGCTGCTCGACCGCGACTTGCTGGAAACCGAGACGATCTACCATCAGCTCGAGCAGCAGTACGGCATTCCGGTCGTATCTGGCACGTTCGTGATCGAAGCGTCGACAGCGCATAGCGAGCTGGCACGGCACCTGGAGGTCGAAGACGGCGCGCCGGTACTGGTGATCAATCGGACGTCATTTACTGAATCACGCGATCCGATCTATTTCCAGATTCGCTCCTATCGCGCCGACCGCGTTCGATATCGACTCGAGCTGCGACGCGAATCGCCGAATCAGCCAAACCAGCTCATGGGGTTTACCCCTGTCTTCGAGACCGGACGCGAGTGAAATCCGCCCGAACGAGAGACTGAGGAGTCAACGAGTGACAAAGCCGCGGATAGGGTTCGTCGGCGTTGGTGCCATGGGACTCCCGATGGCTAAACGCCTGCTCGGCGCGGAGTACCCGCTCGTCTTCAGTAGCCGCCGCCTGGAAGCTGTGCGGGCATTGGAAGCGGCCGGAGCGCGTGGCGTGCCGACTCCGCTCGTTGTGGCGGAAGAGTCCGACCTCTTCCTGACCTGCCTCCCGGGTGACTCCGAACTCAACGAGGTCTACCTCGGCCCGGAAGGCGTATTGGAATATCTGTCACCCGGCTCGATCATCATCGATTTCTCGACGGCCACGCCGATGATGATCCAGCGGGTCGCGAGCGAGGCCGCGCAACGCGACATTCGGGTGGTCGACGCGCCGGTTAGCGGAGGCACCTGGGGCGCGGAGCGGGGCACGCTGACGATCATGGCCGGCGGTGACGATGATGTGCTCGACCAGGTTCAGCCGGTGCTTGATGTGCTCGGCAAGAACGTCTTCCGAGTGGGCGGCGTCGGCAATGGAAAACTCTTCAAGATCATCAACAACCAGCTCACGGGTACGATGATGGTCATGGTCGGCGAGGCCTTGTCGCTCGCAGCCAACGCGGGCGCTGACCTCGATATGCTCTTCCAGGTCGTCTCGTCCAGCTCCGGCAACTCCGTCATCTGGTCCGATTCGGTTCCCAAGATGATCCACGGCGACGACAATCCGCCCGGCTTCCGGCTGGAATTGATGCGTAAGGACATTCGACTGGCGGCCTCGCTGGGGGAAGATCTCGGCACGCCGGTGCCGCTCACCACGCTGGCGCTGCAGTTCTATACCGCCGCCTGTGCTCGCGGCATGGGCAAGCAGGCCGCCAACGACGTGGCGAAACTGGTCGGCCGGTTAGCTGGGGCGGATTTCCGGCGGATGGGTGATGGGGATGACCGAGGCCCCGGATAGGGACATTACACGGACTCGAGATGATGCGAACCAGCCTCAGGAGGGTTTGTCTCGTCGGCGGGATCGTTCCAGAAACTACGCGCTGATCTCTTCCCAGCCCGGTCTCACCTGAGCCGACTCCACGCTGGCTACCTTCAACGTGAACGCATACGTCTCCCCTGATGGGAGGCGACGAGGTCCCATCCGTTCAAGGCCAGCTGAACACAAGCAGTCGCGAACCGGCCCGTTTGTGCCGTCGACGAAGGGATAATTATCGAAGACCTCGACGAAACGGGATGGCGCGACAGAGCGGCGCAAACAGGTCGGCCGGCGAGTCAATTTCGCCGGTCGACCATCCTTTAGACGACAGTAGGCATACCCGGTCATTGAGGCCGATTAACAATACTCTCGTATGGCGGTGGCACGAAACGTTCTCCCTGACCCGCCGAGAAGAGGTGTTCCGAATTCTCGCTATCGCTCGGTGCCAGCGACGCGGCTGGTGTCTGCTCGCGATAGCGGGTCGTCTCGTCGAGGTCGGGTAACAGGCCGCTCGTAGTGGCCTGCTGCGCGGCTGATTGGCGGGAGAAGATCTCCTCATCCGACCACGGCAACTCGGCACTCGCCGCGGACTTCGCCAAGCCTGCGCGGAATGCCGCATCGTTGGGAGTGTCCGCACTGGTGATCCCACCCGCCAGCCCACCGTCGACACCGCTCGCCGGTTGCTCGGCAGCTTGCTGGTCGCGGAGTCCAGGGCCGGCGAAAGTGAGATCAGGGTTGGTTTGCGCCGGCACAGCGGCGGTGTCGGAGCTCGTTGATGGAGACTGGAGGGCACCGACCCCGACCATTACCAGCACTCCAAGCAGCACCCCGATCAGGCCCGCGGCAATCCATCCAAAGTGGAAGCGTTGTTGAACCGGTCTTATTGTGGCCATGACGATCGCTCCGTTCCATTCGTCCGGTTGCGAACCGGAGCACATGCTTCATGATTGCAGTATGGTCCGGAGCGGTAATAGCTACATCCGATGTCCTACGTATTCGGCTGAACAGTTTTGGACGTGACAGGCCTACGTACTTTGCGCAGGGGGCGAGGGGCGGAGGAGGTCATGGCGAGCGGCGTACGCGACGGCGGCGGCGCGGGAGGTCACGCCGAACTTATTGAGAATGCTGGTGACATGCGTGGTAACGGTGCGACGGCTGATGAAGAGTCGGTCGGCAATGTCGCCATCGGTCAGTCCTTCGGCCACCAGGTGCAGCACCTCGCCTTCCCGCTGGGTGAGACCAGTCGTGTGGGCGGGGTGCCTGGGGGTGAGGCGGGCCTCAATGATTGCGACACGGTCCAGAGCTGGTTGGGCCTGAAGGGGCTCGCAGATGCCTCTCACCTCAGTCAGTAACCGCTGAGCCTCGACGTCGTGTCGCTGGGCGGCTCTCAGCATTGCCAATTCGATCAGGGTGAGGGCGCGCTCGAAGGGGGCCGCGCAGGCGGTAGCGATCGCAAGTGAATCGGCAAGATGGCCCTCGGCGTCAGAGAAGCGCCGGGCTGAGGTATCCAGCTGTCCCAGGAAACGATGGGCTTCGATGAGGGCGAGTGGCTGGCGAGGATTTGTGGCCAGGGCGAGGGCTTTGTTGGCATAACGGCGTGCGGCAGATTGGTCACCGGCCAGTTGGTGGTATCGCGCCCGGAGGATCTTTCCCTGCGCTCGGCCAGGCACCGCGGCGCTCCACTCGAGCCAGCGGTCGTTCGCGTCGAGCCATTCCTTGGCGGTTGGAAGGTTCGTCTGGTCAAGTTCGATCTCGGCAGCGAGGCGCTGAAGTTCATTTCCACACAGAAAGACGCTGTTACCCGGGGCCGTATCTGGTCCCTCCGGGTGCAGCTCGTGTACCAGTGTTTTTGCCAGGCCGATCTCTCCCTGCCGGTGAGCGAGTACCGCCAGCACTCGAGTACCGTGGTGCCGCCAGTAGGAGTGATTCGTAAGGTGAGCCGCCTCGCCAGCCTCGCGTGCTCGCTTCCAGGCGCCGCTGATGAGCAGTTCCACCATCTGTGGCACGTCTGCTGAAGACACGGATCCCGTTAACTCTTCACTATGTGTCCAGGCGGGCTCCGACATCGACGCGAGCCGTCTCCGCTCTTCGAGTCGGTCGGTTCGATACGGCAACGTGAGCGACACGAGGTTGAACATGGCGTTGGCCGCGATCATGTAATGATGATTCGTTTCCTCATAGGTAGCCGAAGCAATCGCAAAGGCTTCGTGCGCTTCTTGGACGGCTCCCAACAATCCGTGCGCGATTCCCAGACCCGACCATCCCATAGCAAACTGCCGCGCGTTGGACGTGAGCTCGTGGTGCTCGTCCGCCAAGTGTAATGACTCTCGTCCTCTGCCCATACAGGCGAGTACCTGAATGTACGTTCCCCACCTGCTTTCCAGACTGAGATGGGACGCCACCATCTCATCTGGAACGAACTCCGTAAACTCACCACTGCTGTCGATTCTCTGAAGCGCGCGTGCCATCTCGTCAAGTCCGAGCCGAATGTCGCCGAGGTATGTATGCATGTGGCCGCGAGAGAAGCTGCCCAGTATCGAGAGTTGCTCGTCTCCGATCTCATGGGCTAATTTGGCGGCTTGCTGCACGTAGGAAATAGAACGCTCGGGGCTTGCGTATCGGTCGAGATAAGCCATTCGAACCAAGAGGTCAGCGCAGGTTCGACGTTGCTGTCGGTCTGCCCCTAAGTGCTCAATCGCCGCATCATACCGATGAACTGCCACTTGCCAAGCGTACGACCGTTCGGCGCGCTCGCCGGCCTGAATAAGCCACTCCGTAGCGCGGGGATCGCCTGCTTGGTGAAAGTGATGGGCGACCAGATCGGGATCAGCAATGCTGCGCTCGGCCAGGGTCTCGGCTACCCGCCGGTGCCAGATGCGCCGCCGTGTCGGGTTCACGCTGGTGTAGAGCGCTTCGCGCACCATGGCATGACTAAAACGCAACCCGCCACGCGCAGTCTCAATCACAAGGCCACTGTCTAGCGCCTGCTCGACCGCGCGCTCGATCGCCGCGGCATCGGCACGGGTGACGGTCGACCAGCGATCGAGCGAAACCTCGGGGCCAATCACGGCCGCGACTTGGAGCAGTCGGCGTGTCTCTTCGTCAAGCCGCCCAAGCCGGAGCTCGATCACCTGGCGCACCAACGCTGGCACCAGTATCCCGGTGAGATCGCCAAGTTGCCAGGCCTCGTCGCCTCGCTCGAGAATCGCCTGCTCCTCCAGAGTATGCAGGAGTTCTACCGTGTAGAGTGGGTTCCCCTCGGCGTGCTGGAGTAAGTAGCGCACCAGCCGGTCTTCTTCGGAGCAAGGGAGTGCGTACCAGGTGGACACCAGCCGGCGCAATGCGTCTTCGTCCAGCCCGTGTAGACTGAGTCGCTCAGCGCGCGCTTCTCGCACCAGCAGCGGTAGCAACTGGGACAGCGGGTGGCTGTGCGCCAGCTCATCGTCGCGGTATGTGACGAGCACCAGCAAGGGGATTCCCACAATTCCGCGCGTCAGAACCCGGAGCAGATCGAGGCTGGTCTGGTCAGCCCAGTGCAGGTCCTCAACGATAAGCACCAGCGGTCGCGTCTCCGCCAGGGAGATGAAGAACTCGGTGACCTCGGCGAGGAGACGCTGCTGGCTACCGAGCGCGGCCAGCGCTTGGGCATCACGCAGAAACGGAGGCAACGGAGGAACCTGCTTGGTTACCTGATAGTGTCTGGCGATCTCGATCCAGGGACCATAGGGTGGTGTGAGACTCAAGTCGTAGGCGTGCCCCCAGAGCACGAGAGTTTCGGCCTTCTCAGCCTCGCCGGCAAGCCAGGATACAAGTGTCGTCTTGCCTACGCCTGCCGCGCCGCTGACAAGCATGACACTGCCACGGCCGGCGAGCATAGCGGCCAAATGCTCGCGCAGTAGCGCTTGCTCACGCTCCCGGCCGACGAGAAGGCCGCGCGCCGAACGGGCGCAACGACTGCCTGGTCGAAGGACCGCCATCAGCCGCCTCCAGAATTTCGGTCGTCCGGGCAAAGATTGCAGATCGGTCGGCAGCCAATTGACTCGTCCACGTTCTCAACACGAACTGGACGCGCCACCTATCTCCATTTTACGCATTTCCGTGGGATACATGTGACAGAATGGTGACTCTCGTAGCTGGAACCTCACAAGGTCGTAACAGAATCGGAATGTGATCACTGGCGGTTGGTCGAGTAACCCAGCTTGAGGTTGGAGGAAGGAAGCCGATTCAGCGCTATCGTGAGAACTCACAGCACATTGAGGGGCTAATCCGTTCTGCGTCGGACGAGTGGTCTGCCTGCAATGGAAGTTGGTCGCTGACGTCGACGCCGGACTGGAGAGCAGCCATGGTCGAGCGACGCCGCTCCACACATCATGAGCAGCTGACACAGCTATTGGACACGTTGCTTGTGAGCGGACCGAGCCGCAGCGTGACGTTGCCGTCGTCTTTGAAAATTCCTCCGCCGGTGCGTTCTTCCGTGTTTCCGGTGATCGAGGTTCGGACGGCCCTGAGCTTGACCTGATTGAAGATCCCACCACCGTCCCGGCCGACCACGTTGTGGGGGACCGTGCTGTTGAGCAGCAGGACTGGCTCGTTGAACGAGTAGATTCTGCAGGCTATGCCAACACTGGGAGGGAATCCTGTAGTGGTAGAGCGATCCTGCAGACACACCTGAGAGAACACCAGGCTGACGCGCGGGCCGCCAACGACGTAGCGAAACTGGTCGGGCGGTCAGTTGGGGCGGATTTCCGGCGAGTGGATTCTTGTGGGTCATGCGCAAAAACGTACCGGCACAGCCCTGGCGCAACGATTTCTCGATTTGGTGCTGCGAGAAGGAGAAGAATGGCATGGTGCGAAAGAAGAGGTATTCGTTCTTTTCAATCGTCGATACCGTTGTCCGGAGGCAGCCCGGCCATGATGCGGACCGGCGCGGCTGCGAACGGAAAGGAACGCGATGACGGCGCAGGACGAACGTCGATTGCAGGTCGGTGTCCTTGGGTGTGGTCCGATCGCTCAGGCCGCTCACCTCGAAAGTTGTGTCAAGGCGCGTAACGCCGATCTTTACGCGATCTGCGACGTCGCGGTGGATCTGGTGGAACGAATGGCATGCATCTACCAGCCCACGCGCACCTATACCGACTACGTAGACATGCTGGCGGATCCCGCCGTCGATGCGGTCATCATTGCCACGTCGGATGCGTTCCATGTCCCGGCCTCAATCGCCGCACTTGAGGCCGGCAAGCACGTGCTCTGCGAGAAGCCGGCCGGCACCACGGTCGAGGGGGTTGACCGGCTACGGGATGCGGTCGTCACCTCGGGACGGGTGTTCCAGGTCGGCCACATGAAACGCTTCGATGCTGGCATCCAGTCGGCAAAAGCGTTCATCCATGACGAGATGGGCGAGATGCTGGCGTTCAAGGCGTGGTACGCCGACTCAACCCATCGCTATGCGATGACCGACGCCTTGCAGCCCACGTTCGTCAAAAGCAGCGCGGCTATGCGACCAACCGGCAACCCGAAGGCTGACCTCCGTCAGTACTATCTCCTCGCGCATGGCAGTCACCTTGTCGACCTAGCGCGGTATCTCGGTGGACCGCTCCTCGAAGTCGAAGCCCGGCTTGCCGAGCGGTTCGGTGCCCACTGCTGGTTCGTCGACGTCACGTTCGCGAGTGGAGCGCTGGGACACCTGGATCTCACGGTCGCCGTCCGGATGGACTGGCACGAGGGCTTCCAGATCTACGGAGAACAGGGGAGCGTCCTCGGCAAGATCTTCAATCCCTGGTTCTACAAGACGAGCGAGGTCGACGTGTTTCGCGAAGCGACCGAAAGCACCACCCGCGTGCTCGGGGCAGACGGCCACTTCTATCGCCGCCAGCTCGAAGGCTTTTCGGACACGATCCTGAATGGTGTGCCGATGCAGGGTGCGGACATCGAAGACGGGCTGGCCTCGGTTCAGGCCCTGGCCGCGATTGCCGAATCGGTCCGCACTGTCAGACCAGTCCGGCTTGCGAACGCGACCGGAGGGCCCTGATGCGGATTGGTGTCTTCACCAAGATCTTCCCCGGGACGAGCCCCGGCATCGTGCTGCGGGCCGCTCGCGACGCTGGGTTCTGTAGCGTGCAATACAACATGTCCTGTTCCGGCCTGACATCGCTGCCCGAAGCCGTCCCGTTCTCTGTCGCCGAGGCGGTAGCGAATGCCGCTACTCATGCGGGGATCTCTATCGAGGCCATTTCGGCGACCTACAACATGATCCATCCTGATCCCGCTGTGCGGCGGAGAGGCTTGCGCAGCTTAGACGCCATCGCCGCGCAGGCGGCCGCGATGGGGACACCCCTGCTGACGCTGTGTACCGGGACACGTGATCCGAACGATCAGTGGCGATACCATCCGGACAACTTCTCGCCGGAGGCGTGGCGTGACCTCCTCGAGGCATGTCACGACGCGCTGCACGTCGCGGAGACGCACGACATCGAATTGGCGATCGAACCAGAGCCGGCCAATGTGATTCGTTCAGCAGGTGACGCCAGGCGCCTGATCGACACGCTCGGCAGCCCACGGCTCAAAATCGTGCTCGATCCAGCGAACCTGGTTGAGGGAGCGCCACGAGCACGATGGCCGCGGATCATCGAGGAGGCGGTGGAACTCCTGGCCGACCGGATCGTCCTGGCGCATGCCAAGGACCGGACAGTCGATGGCGTGGTGACCGCGCCAGGTCATGGCGAAATTGACTTCGGGCACGTTGTAGGCTGCCTGCATCGCGCAGGGTTTTCCGGGCCGGTCGTTGCCCATGGGTTTATGGCCGACGATGCTCGCTCCGTCGCCCGGATGCTGTCATCCATCACCAACAACCTCACCGCATAGGGTCGAAGTTTCAGTAGTCCGGCAGACCCATGCTCAATCGTCGCCAGAGGCAGGTTTCCGCGAAGAGAACGCTATACCCGTTGAGGCGTCAGCGCAGTCTGGGATCCCCATGCTCTTTGCGCGCTTCCAGTCGCCGTGACACTGTGTCGGTTGCCTACGAGCAACCGACACAGTCGTTCGGGATGTTGTTCTGGAGACGGCTGTGGTTCGAGGAGATCGTGCCGCCATGGTTGTAGATCCCACCACCATCGCGGTCGGCCTGATTTTGGCTGACTACCACGTGGTCGAGCGTTACGCCGCCGTTTTCGTTGAATATTCCCCCGCCGAACCCGGTCTCCTCATTGACGCCATAGGGATCGGCACTGGCAGTGTTCTTCTTGATCTGGCTATGTTCGACGGTGACGGTACCAGTGTTGTAGATGCCACCGCCGAGGCCCCCGTCGACCGCCGGATCACCGTCCACTGTGTTGTCGTTGATGGCGCTGTTGCGAATCGACAGGAGGCCTGAATTGGCGATACCACCGCCGAGGTTCGCGCCATTGCCGGTCACCTGACTATTCATCACGGTCAGTCTTCCGGAATTGTCGATCCCACCACCGGCCGGGGCATGATTGCCGGTGACGGTCGTGTTGCGCATCGTCAGCGAGCCGTCGTTCTTGATCCCGCCGCCCGAACCGAACGGCGTCTCCGCACGATTTCCGTTGACGGTAACGTTCTGGAGCACCAGCGATCCGTTATTGAAGATGCCTCCACCTTGCTCGCGTGCGGTGTTTCCGGTGACGACACTCTGATCCAGAGTCAGGTCGCCGCTATTCGCAATTCCGCCACCGAAATCTCCGTCGCCACCGGTGATCGTGAGGTGGGTCATGCGTGTCTCGACGCCCGAACCGACAGTGATCACCGGATTGCCACCCTGAATTACCGTGGATCCGGTACCTGCGCCGTTGAGTGTCAGGCTTTTCTCAATCGTGATGCCGCCGTGATAGGTTCCCGCCTTGACGATGATGACGCTGCCTGGACTGGCGGAATCGACGGCTTCCTGGATAGAGCTGAACGGGCATTTCGTGGCGCAGACGGTTGGTGCCGATGCCGCGGCCGGTGCGCTCACTCCGGTGACGCTGGCGAGCAAGATCATGAGTGTAGTGATCAGACTAGATTTCATAAGACCTCTTTATCACGATAGGGCGAAAAAGGGCTTGAGCACAGTTGCGATGCGATTCTGTATAGCCAGCAACGTGCCAACCGTGTGGGTGTCTGGCGTTGTTGCGTGAAGGCGCCGTCTTGCACGGTGGTCGTTGGACAGTCGTTCGTTCTAGACGGTCGTTTCTCTTCGGGGAAGCCGTATTAACACGCGTGCGACATAACTCATCGCATGTGCCAGAATAGTCGGGGCGAGGTTGCCAGCCAATTTGTAAGAATGTCATGATAACTCGCCACAACAGGCTGGACTTTGCCCGGCAAGTCTGATAGCGTCTGCTTTTGGCGACTCACTCGATTAATGGGCCAGGGGGCATCACTCGATGAGGTACGGTTTCGTCATCGACAACCGGAAGTGCATCGGTTGTCATGCGTGTACGACGGCCTGCAAATCCGAAAACCAGGTGCCGCTCGGGGTCTTCCGCACCTGGGTAAAATACACCGAAAAAGGGGAGTTCCCCAACGCGCGGCGGCATTTCACGGTGCTGCGCTGTAACCATTGCGAAGATGCGCCCTGTGTCACGGTCTGCCCGACCAAGGCGCTCTACAAGCGCGCGGACGGCATCGTCGACTTCGATTCTTCGCGCTGCATCGGCTGCAAGTCCTGCATGCAAGCCTGCCCCTACGATGCCCTCTACATCGACCCGTTCGAAAACACCGCCGCCAAGTGCAACTACTGCGCACACCGGGTCGACATCGGTCTCCTGCCCGCATGCGTCGTCGTCTGTCCCGAGAAGGCGATCATCGCCGGGGACATGGACGACCCGTCGAGCGACATCAGCCACCTCCTGGCGACCGAGACGGTCCTCACCCGTAAGCCAGAGCAGGGGACCAAACCGAAGCTCTTCTACGTAGACGGCGATGCCTCTAGCCTCGTGCCGGAGGTTCAAAGCCGCACCACCGGTTTCCTCTGGTCGCAGGTTCGCGAGGATGGTCGCCCCGCTCAGGCGGTGCAGGCGACCGTCGCCAAGGGGAGTCCACCGGAGGCCGACGTCGTCTACGACGTGCATCATCCCAAGCCATGGGGCTGGAAGGTCGCGACGTATCTCTGGACCAAGTCGATTGGCGCCGGAGCGGTCCTGGTCGCGGCAATTCTTCTTCTGGCGGGCTGGGCCTCGAATCACGCCACGTTCGACGTTGCCGCGCCAATCGTCGGCCTGGTTTTCATCGGCATCACGACGTTCTTGCTGGTGATCGACCTCAAGCGGCCGGAACGCTTCTGGTTCCTGTTCGCTATTCCGAACCCGACCTCCTGGCTCGTCTGGGGCGGTTACATTCTGTTCGTCTTTAGCGGCGTGGCCTTCGTCTGGCTGCTCCTGACGCTCCTCGGAGTTCAGGGCGGTCAGGACGCGATGATGGGTGCCGGCATTCCGCTGGCGCTGGCGGCCGCGGGCTACACCGCGTTTCTGTTCCGCCAGGCGGAAGGACGAGATTTCTGGCAGAGTCCGCTGCTCCTGCCGCATTTGATTGCCCAGTCGGTCGTAGCCGGGGCGGCGGCATTGCTGCTGATCGGCATCTCGGCGGGGGCCAGCAATCACGATCTTCGCGTGCTGTCCGGCGTGTTGGCGGGCGGAGTCTTCGCCTTCGGTGTGATCCTGGCGATCGAGCTTGGGATGCCGCATGCCAACGTACACGTGAGCAAGACGGTCGACCTGCTGGCGCATGGTCCCTACCGCACGATCCTGTTCGGCGCGGTGGTGCTGATTGGCATCGTCCTGCCGATCGTTTTCGCCCTGATCGCGATCGAGACGAGCACGATCATCGTACCCGCGGCGTTCGGCGCCGGGGCCGCGCTCGCCGGACTCTGGTCGTACGAGACGATCTGGGTCAGTGCCGGCCAAGACGTTCCATTGAGCTGATCGACGGGAAGAGGACTTTTCGATGGTATCGAGCAAACCCAAGGACGCAGTAGCGGCTCCCGCATCGGCTCCCGTTGAAGCGGCAGGTCGAGCAGCCATTCGTACCGGCGCAGACCAGCGGGCTCTCATCCTATCCGCCGCCCGAGAAGTGGGACGACTGGGTCGAGTTCGATCCGCGTGCCTGGCCGGAGAAGCGCGAACACCACTATATGCTGGTGCCGACGACCTGCTTCAACTGCGAGTCGGCCTGCGGACTGATGGCCTACGTCGACAAAGAGACGCTCCAGGTCCGCAAGCTTGAGGGCAACCCCTTCCACCCGGGCAGTCGCGGCCGCAACTGCGCCAAGGGCCCGGCGACGCTGACGCAGATCAACGATCCGGATCGCATCCTCTACCCGATGAAACGGAGTGGTGCGCGCGGCTCGGGCAAGTGGGAGCGAGTCAGTTGGGATGAGGCGCTGGACGCGATTGCCGCCAAGATTCGCGGTTCGCTCACATCGGGTCGTCCCAATGAGGTGATGTACCACGTTGGTCGACCCGGCGAAGACGGCTACATGGAGCGCGTGCTGCAATCCTGGGGCATTGACGGCCACAACTCGCACACCAACATCTGCTCGTCCGGCGGGCGTACCGGCTATGCCTTCTGGATGGGGATCGATCGCCCCTCTCCCGACTACACCAACGCCCGCTTCATTCTGCTTGTCAGTGCACACCTGGAGAGCGGCCACTATTTCAATCCGCACGCCCAGCGAATCATCGAGGCCAAGTCGAAGGGCGCCAAAATCGCGGTTATCGACCCCCGCCTGTCGAACACGGCGTCGATGTCCGACTACTGGCTGCCAGCATCGCCCGGCACCGAGGCTGCCCTGCTGCTGGGCCTAGCTAACGTCCTGATCCAGGAGGACCTGTTCGATCGCGAATTCGTGCGTCGATGGACTAACTGGGAAGATTACCTGCGGACGATGCATCCCGACGTCGACGTCACCTTCGACAACTTCGTTGCCGACCTGAAGCGTGAATACGCCAAGTACACGCCGGAGTACGTCGAGTCCGAGTGCGGCGTGCCCGCGTCGATGGTGATCGAGATCGGCCACGAGATCGCGAAGGCCGGCGCGGCCCTCTCGACGCACACCTGGCGCGCCGCCTCGGCTGGACACCTCGGTGGTTGGGCCGTGCCGCGCACGCTCTTCTTCCTGAACGTGCTGACCGGGAGTATCGGCACCGAAGGCGGCACCGCGCCGAACGTCTGGGACAAGTTCGTGCCACGCCCATTTGCCGAGCCCACCAAGCAGAAGGTCTGGAACGAGGTCTCCTGGCCGAAGGAGTACCCGCTGGCGCACCACGAAATGAGCTTCCTGCTTCCTCACCTGTTACGAGAGGGGCGCGGCAAACTGGCGATGTACTTCACGCGTGTCTACAACCCGGTCTGGACCAATCCGGACGGCTTCACCTGGATGGACGTGCTGCGGGACGAGTCGCTCGTTGAGATGCACGCCGCGCTGACGCCAACCTGGAACGAGAGCGCCTGGTTGGCCGACTACGTGCTGCCGATGGGCGTCGGCGCTGAGCGTCATGACACGCATTCCTACGAGACGCACGCCGCCAAGTGGGTCGGCTTCCGCCAGCCGGTCGTGCGTGTGGCCATGGAGCGACTCGGCAAGAAGGTCGATTTCACTTACCAGGCGAACCCAGGCGAGGTCTGGGAAGAGAATGAGTTCTGGATCGAGCTCTCCTGGAGGATCGATCCGGATGGCTCGCTCGGTATTCGCAAGCTCTACGAGTCGCCGTACCGCCCTGGCGAGAAGATCACCGTCGACGAGTATTACCAGTGGATCTTCGAGAACTCGATTCCGGGTCTGCCCGAGGCCGCCGCCGCTGAGGGACTCACTCCGCTCGGCTACATGCGGAAGTACGGAGCGTTCGAGATCGAGAAGCAGGCGCTCAAGCAGTTCGACGACGAAGTCGCCGCGGTTGAACTGGAGGGGGCCAACGTCGATCCGGAGAGCCAGGTCATCATGAGCCCGACCGCAAAGCCGCACAGCCCGGAGATCACCCCGATGCCGGGGAATCCGCCGGGACCGGATGGCCGTCCGGTGGGTGTAATGGTTGATGGCAAGCCCTGCCGTGGCTGGCCAACGCCGTCGGGTAAGCTCGAATTCTTCTCGCGCACGCTCTACGAATGGGGCTGGCCGGAGTACGCCATCCCGACCTACATCGACAGTCACGTCGCGCCGAGTGTCATCGACCGTGAAGCGGGCGAGATGACCTTGCTGCCGAACTATCGCATTCCGACGCTGATCCACACGCGTTCCGGCAATGCCAAGTGGCTCAACGAGATCAGCCATTCAAATCCGCTCTGGCTGCACCCGTCCGATGCGAAGCGGATCGGCGTGCAGACCGGCGACCTGGCCCGCGTCGAGACCGAGATCGGCTACTTTGTCGACAAGGTCTGGGTGACCGAAGGTCTGCGCCCCGGCGTGGTCGCCTGCTCGCACCACCTTGGCCGCTGGCGCCTTGACGACAATGGCGCAAACGACAATTGGTCGTCGGCCAAGGTGTCGATCGAGGAACGCGAGACAGGCGTCTACTTGATGCGCCAGACGCGGGGTGTTGAGCCCTTCAAGAGCAGTGATCCGGACTCGAAGAAAATCTGGTGGAGCGACGCGGGCGTGCATCAGAATCTCACGTTCCCGGTGCAGCCGGACCCGATCAGTGGCGCGCACGCCTGGCACCAGCGGGTTCGGGTGGTGAGAGCGTCAGCCAACGACAAGTACGGCGACATCATGGTCGATACCAAGCGCTCGCGAGAAGCCTTTCGGCGCTGGCTGGACATGACGCGTCCGGCGCCGGGACCGGGCAACTTGCGACGCCCGCTCTGGCTGCTGCGGCCATTCAAGCCGGATCCGTCCGCCTTCCAGATCGACGGCCCGACAGGGCGGTAAGGGCCGGCGCGTGGCTGACGAACGCCTCTTTCGCCAGGAACAGCGAACCGGATAGGTTGGCGATCTCTGCCATCGGTTAATGAAGTGGGGACCTGTCAGGGTCCCCTTCTTCGTGTGATGACACCAGTTGAACCCCCGTTTGCGGAGATGAGTCTACCTATCCGATCACTGGAGATGGACGATGCTGATCGATGATCTCGGAACGCTCTGAAGCTCGCCACTGTCATACACTTCTGACCCGCCATTGTCGCTATCGGTGATCTGAATGCGGACGGCGTTCTGCTTGCCGCTCGTCAATGACAGCACGATTGAGTAGGTGCCGGAGCCATTGATCGTTCCGGTCCCGGTGATCTGCGCGCTGTTGCCCGAGGGATCGACAACGAGTGACTGGAAGTTGATGAGGCGGAATGAGAGGTTCCCGGCCCCGAATTCGAAGTCGACATATCCCGCCCGCGCGCTGGCGTTCGTTCCCTGGTTAGCGAAAAAGGTGAACGATGCTTGACCGCTTGCCCTTGGATCGGACTTGAGCGCTCCTGGGGCCGATATCAGCGTACCAGTGCCGAAGACGGCGTCTCCATTCGCATCGTTGACGTTCACGGACGAATACGTTGATGTGCCTGAACTGCCATCCTTGTCGGTCAATTTCAGCGTGATGATGTAGTTGCCGTCGGAGGCATATGTGTGGCTGCCGCTCACCGAGCCTGATCCCGCTGTTTCGGTGACCACGCCGTCGCTTGTCGTCCCGTCACCCCAATCCCAGGTCGCCGTGTGGGCGTCGTTGACCCCAGCATCCGTAAACGTTGCGCTGGCGCTAATCGGAGAGTTGACGGCAGCGGGACTTGGGGTCGCCGTGATCGGACCCACTTCTGGAGTGGAGTTCAGGACTGCGACCTCTGAACTATCGGTCACCGCTGGGTTGTGTCCATCAGTGGCCGAGAGTGTGACGATGAAAAACCCGTTGTCATTGCAGGTGAAGGTGGGATGCAGCGCCTGATCGTTATCGAAGGAACAGGATGCTCCCGTCGGGGCAGTGCCGGCGGTATATGACCACGTGTAACTGAGTGTGTCGCTTTCCCCGTCGGTAGCCATCGCTCCGGAGAGGGTCACCGTCGACCCCTCCGTCCCGGCATACGGGCCACCAGCCTCAACGACCGGAGCGTAGTTGCTGGTCCAAACTGCCGTAGCTGTGTCGATAAGGGACCCTACATCTACGGCTGTGATCGTATCCACGCCGGGCATGATGCCCGTATAGCAGTTTATCGCCTCACCATTCGGGTCAGTGACTCTGGACGCGGCTAACTGACCCACGTTTTCACCGGAAAGGGAAAATGTGATTTGTTCTCCGACCATCGGCTGATCGTTCTGGTCCGTCACGGTAGCTGTGAGGCAAAGCTGTGTCTCAACCGGATTGGTTGACGTCTTCGGGGACAGCGTTAGTGTGGTGGCTGTGGGGATGTCGTACGCACCAGCCATTCGACCGGTATCACCAACGACGAGTAACAGAAGCGTCGCAACCACAATCGGGACGATAACGTTCCATCCTGGCAAGCGTTGAGGTGAACCAGTACCCATGGCGAACGTCCTTTCTTCCTATTCCGTCGTCGAGTAGTTCCCCAACCCGCGGATGTCGCGGTGTCAGCGATGCATGTCTCGGTCAATCACTCTGTGAATGTCTGGAAGTGATGCGAATTGGATTCTCACACGCTCCTGAGTGCGTTGATTTCCGACACCGCTCCTCCTCGCAAGGCCAGTCCTGCTTCTACGACGAGCACCGGAAGCTCTTGCGCAAACTCATCAGGCAGTGCAGGATCATCATTCGCTTCACAGACGAGCGTAATCCACGAAACCATCATATAGAGGAGGCGTTATTTGAGCGTTATTTGGAGTGTTACCGGAGTATCTGGGCGTGGGTTGCTAATGCGGACCAAATGTCGACGGTCAGATCGACTCGAACACGCGGGCGAACGTGACCGGATAGGTTGGGGGTCGACGGCGAAATGTTCCCGCCCTGGCCAATGAGGAATTTAAGGGCTAGGCTCCAGTTGTTATAAGGCAAGCGGCCGGGATCCGCGGTTCTTGCAGTCGCTGGTCATGACGTATTGGAGCTACACATGCCACGTCACGGAACCTTTAGCGAGTTCTTTACCAACCTCGACCAACCGATGCCACGACGTGAAAAGTACTCGAAGCTCACGCGTAACCTCTGGCGTCGGGTCGTGCTGCGACAGGCGTGCTGCGGCCACGATGGTGAACCCGGCTGCTGAAAGCACGACCACGCGTCCGGTACGGACGCTCATAGTCACAGTCACTGATCTGAGATCAAGACTGAAAAACGAAGTCCGACCACACCCACTACGCGGGTACCCGCTTGCGGCTCCGCTACCCGGGGCACCCGAGGATTGAACTGCAGGTGTCGGAGTAGGTAAAAGAAGGACAATTGCTTATGGTTATCGAAATCTAAATTTTGCCCTTTCAGTGGGCTTCGCATTTGTAGCCCCGGAAGTTATTCCCGGGCGAGCGCAATCTATCACCGGACTAACTTGTGAACCATGTTCCTCGGAGTGCTCCGGATATGCGATGAGAGATCCATCACTGCGGATCAGGATGACAAATGCACGAGAATCGCTATTCCTGTCATTCTGAGCTTAAGGCGAGGATCTCTTTCTGTAGAATCAGACTGACTGCTTTCTCGGCAGGCTGCGGACCGCCCTGGTGATTGCCTGCGCATGAGCTCCAACACGTCTCACATGACCAGCCCCCAACTTGACCGGACCCCCAGATTGGTCCACCTGATAGGTTAGTCCGCCGCCTTTTCAAAGGGCTCCCAATTCGCCAGGAAAGCCGGTGGCGACTGCTGCTTGAGGGCCGGATGAGGGCGGGCTTCGTTGTTGAGCTATTGGAGTCTCACGATTCCCCACCGGATTGATGGAGGGCGACACCGGCGTCGCCCCGGCGGTCGTGTGTGAGGGTTGTGCTAGGCTACAAGGCTGTGAATCGGAAGGTTGCCGATGACCATCCAGACGCCGAGGAGTGCGACAAAGGTCGCGAAACCGCGCTGGAGACGCTGTTCGTCGAGCTTCCCGGCGAATGACGCTCCCAGCAACGCGCCGACCGCGCCGCCAATTGTGAAGAGCCCGGCCACTGCCAGATCGAGCGTGCCGTACTGAAGATGCGCGGCGAGGCCCGACATAGAGTTGATGGCGATTACGACCAGCGACGTGCCCACCGCCGTCCGCATGTTGAGTCCCAGAATGAGGACCAGCGCCGGAACGATCAGGAACCCGCCACCGACACCGAAGAATCCCGTCATGACGCCGACTCCCAGCCCGGTACCGATCATCGGCAGCCAGTCGTCGCGAACGGCGCGACTGGCAGCGATCTTCGCCGGGATTTTCGGGGAGAAGAACATGCGCGCCGCGACCACCAACATCAGAACGCCGAACAGGATGAGAATGACCGTTCCCGGCAGCAACTGATTGGCCCAGGCTCCCGCGAAGGCGCCGAGAATGCCGAAGATTCCGAAGGGAATCGCGGTCCGGAAGCGAACGCGCCCGGCCCGCCAGTGAGGGATGGCGCCAACCGCTGATGTCGCTCCCACCACCGCGAGCGACGTGGCAGTAGCCATGTGGGCGTCTTGGCCCATGATGAAGACGAGGATGGGGACGGTCAGGATTGACCCGCCCCCACCAATCATTCCAAGGGAAAGTCCGATCAAGACGCCGAGCAGGATGGCGAGCATCGATTGCCTACTATCTCGTGACCGGGAGGCGCTGGACGTTCCAGGCGATCATGCCGCCATGGAGGTTGCTCACCTTTGTGTAACCAGCCTGCGCGAGCGCGTTCACCGCGGCGGCGCTCCGGTTCCCACTCCGGCAGACCATGATGAGCTCCTGATTTTGGTCATACCGGCCGACGTGTTTTCCAAGCTGGCCGAGTGGGATGTGAACCGCGCCGGGGATGTGCCCGGAACGCCACTCGTCCGGCTCGCGGACGTCGATGATGACGGCGCCCACGTTCTGCCGCTGGTGGGCATCACCCGCGCTGATCTGTGCGACCTTCGGCCGGTTGAAAATCGAACGAAAAACCACCTGAGAGCGCTCCTTTGCGCTAGTTGGCTGCTGCGCCCGCAGCGACCTGTTCACGTACGGTTGGAAGATGTGAGGAGTTCCAGGCATCCATGCCACCCTCGACGTTGAAGATGGATTCGAAGCCTTCAGCCTGCAAGATGCTGGCGGCAATCATGCTGCGCACACCGCCCCCACAGATCAGCGCGTACTGGCCTTCGCGATTAAGCCTGTCGATCGACGCGCGGAGTTTGTGGAACGGGATGTTCTCAGCCGATTCGATGTGCCCCTCGATCCACTCCGAGGTTTCGCGCACGTCGAGCACGGTCAATCCGCTGCCGGAATTGAGCTGGGTCTGCAGGTCGTGCACGGTGATCTCGCCGGTCGAGTCGTAGTCGAGGCCGCTCTGCTCCCAGCGCTGCATTCCGCCAGTCACGTAGCCGTCGATGTTGATGAAGCCGATGACCAGCAGCGCCTCGGCGGCCTGCCGCGCATCACGATCGGTCTCGGCGACCAGCACCAGGCGCGCGTTCGGCGGGAAGACGAGGCCAACCCGGTTCTGGAATTGACCACCACCAAGATGGACGTTGATCGCGCCCGGAATGTGCCCGGCAGCGAAGTCAGCCGGCGAGCGGACGTCGAGCAAGAAGGCGCCGTCGGCCTGGTGCTTCGCGATGTCTTTGGCCGTGATCTGGTGCAATTCGGCCTGCACGAGCTCCTCGTCCGCCTGATTGAGCCGGACGATGCGCGCCATATTCGGCGGACGTTCCGGAAGACTTTCGTTCATGTAGCGCACAAACTCGGTCTGGTCCGTGATCGTCAGCGCCGGGTTGAAGACACGCTCGAATCCGATCGTCGTGCCAGTCATGCGGTTGTTGACGCGACCACAGAGGGATCCCGCGACGTGGCCCGGATAGACCATCGTTCCTTCGGGTAGCTGTAACAGCTTCTCGTGGAGGCTGTTGAAGAGAGCGGTTGCGCCGTCTTTGCCATCGACCGCCAGGTCGGGACGGGCAACGTCGCCGATGAAGAGCGAGTCGCCGGTCAGGACCAGCCACGGCTTGTCACCGCGGGTCGAGTCGATTGCGGCCACGGCAATGTGCTCGGGCCGGTGTCCGGGCGTATGCAGGATGCGTAGGCGCACCTCGCCGAGTTCGAGTTCCTGACCATCCTCCAGCGGCAGGTGCTGGTACTCAGCCCCGCCATCCTTGTACACCGCGATCTCCGCGCCGGTCAGCTCGCTCAGGCGATGATGCCCCGAGACATGGTCAGCGTGGTTATGTGTCTCGATGATGTACTTGATGGTCAATCCCTCGCGAGAGGCGATCTCGAGGATGTCGTCAACCATGTCGATCCGCGGGTCGACAACCGCCGCCACGCCCGCGTCGGTCGAACCGACGACGTACGAGGCGCATCCAATGTCCTGCCGAACGATCTGCTCAAAATACACGAGCGATCTCCTAACCTTGCTTCTCAAGCGTCTCGAGCGCACGCTTGAGTCGCTCTTTCGCCTCCGCCGCAACCGGCTTGAGCGCCGCATTTGACGATACGCCGAGCATGGCCTCGGGGTCCGCGATCTCAACTAGCGTCTCATTCCCCTGGGCACGCACCACCACGTTGCAGGGAAGCATCAGGCCGATTTCCCTTTCCGCGCCGAGCGCACGGAACGCGAGTTTCGGATTGCAGGCGCCCAGGATGATATATGGCTCGATCTCCTCGCCGATCTTCTCCTGCAGCGTCTTCCGCACGTCGATCTCGGTCAGAACTCCGAATCCCTCAGCCTTGAGGGCGTCTTTGACCCGCGCGATCGCGTCTTCATAGGTGGTGTCGAGCGTCGCTCCGAACCCGTAGGTTGCCTTGGTCGTCATCTTCTCTGATCTCCAAACGTTATGCCAGCATTACAGCACGAGAGAATCTACTGGAAGCGCACGGCTCCCATCAGGCGATTCGTCAGCCGCCGCCGGGCGCACAGGACGACGCGATCGTCGTTCCTCCCCGCGTGCCGACCGAAGCGAAGGTCGAGAACTGCTTCCGTGTCTCGGTCGCCCCACAGCTTGGACACGCTACGGGCTGTGGTGAACTGATGCTTCGCACCAATTTCTCGAACTGTTCGCCGCAGCGTTCGCAGCGGTATTCGAACATCGGCACGGTTAGTCCGTCCTTTCAGGTAAGAGTTGGCGGGCGAGGTTGCCCTGCCGGGCTAACTGGTCAAAGAGCATCTGCCGCGTGGCGCGACAGGCATCCAGAATGCGGGAATCGGCCAGCGAATAGTGCATCTCCACGCCGACGCGCTCAGCCTCGACGATGCCGCGCCCGCGCATGATCGCCAGGTGTTGGCTGATCTTGGCCTGACGCTGTTCGGTCGCCTCGACCAGGTCCTTGACGGCACACGGCCCGTTGGCGAGCAGGTGCACAATCTCGAGCCGGGTTGGATCGGCGAGGGTCTGACAGATTTCGGCCTGTAGCCGGTAGAGATGTCGTTCTCGTTGTGCTTCCTCGTGCGTCATCATTATTTGTTTTCAGTTCCATTCGAATACGCGAATACAATGAGATGGTACTCATAATGTCATGACATGTCAAGGGATGGGCCGCTGAGAACGTGAGGATGTGGTCGCCGCTCCCAGCCAGTGGAGCGGCGACCGTCAAAAGAACCTGCGGTTGCCGGTGCTACACTGGGTAGTAAGAGTTGTTTGTTATCCAACGAAATCAGGCGAAGATGCTTCAGTGTCCACTTTGTGATGATTCGCGCTCCGTCGTGCCGCTGGTCGACGCGATCAGAGACGACGCGCTGCTCCAACCGAGCGAGTATGGGTGGCTGAGGATCCCGTCGTGGGGTTCTCTGCCTGCGCGCCGATCGACGTTCGGCGGCGGCTGGATCTCACGCCGCGTGGTCGGCCAGGTCAAGCGACCGCGCCGTGGAATCGCGGGCGTATTGCAGCAGGGCGTCGGGATTGTGATCGGAGTCCTGTTCGCGTTGGTCGCGATCCCCGCCGCGATCTTTGGCCTGGTCTGGCTCGTTTCGGTGAGCATTCTCTTGCTGCCTGCCGTGCTGATCGCCTGGCTGATTGGTGTGTACGCGCTCCTGCGTCGCGCCTTCACGCCGGGGCGCAGGCCGTCGCCGTACCGCCGCGCCCTGGTTCGCCTGGCTGATTTCTCGTATTGCCCGCAGTGTGACGCGATCTTCGAGGCGGAGAGTGGACGTGTTGTGCCGGTCGAACGGATACACGAGGTTCTGTATGCGGGGACCGGCCCGGAGAATCCGGCGAGGTGAGGCACAAAGTCCAGCGGGAGCACACAAGGTGCTCCCCTACACAATAGGATACGTGATCATCTAGCGTAGGGGAGCACCGTCGCGTGCTCCCGTCATGCGCTGCGGAATGAGTTTCGGGATATTGACTACCCGTTCTGCGCGGACTGGGCCTCATCGGACGTGACGTTCAACGTCACGATGTCGCCCGAAATTTCTTCAATCCAGTTCCCCGGAATACGCACGTCGTTGTGGAAAATGAATCCGGCCTTGACCACGAAGCCGTCGATGTCGCCATCAGGCGTGTAGGCCACCTGATCGACGGTTCCGATCTTCTCACCATCACTGCCGACGACATCTGTTCCCTCGTTGACCAGAACGGACTGTTCGGGCAAGTTGGACTGGACCTCGTCAACCGGCGGATTCGATGGAGCCTCGGCGAAATAGGGCGCTTCGTTGGTGTAGCCGAGCGGTTCGGTGCCGTATGCCCAGAAGACCGACGGCGCGCCCGCCGCATTCACCCAGGCTTCGTCGGTGTACGGGTACGGCTGATTCTCGGGGTTCCAGCGCGTGTAATCGCGCTCGACGAACTGCTGCTGCTTCTTGGTTTCCTTGTCCGAAAGCTTCAGGATTACCTTTCCATCGTCTTCGACATGGTCGATCGTTTCGATCGGGAGGATGCGATCATCCTCGAAGAAGACGCCCGAGCGGACGATGATTCCGGTGATCTCCTTGGTGTTGTAATCGACCACCAGACTGTCGACGCTACCGACGCGCTGGTTATTGATGCTTATGACGGGCTTTTCGAGCTCGATCCTCATATGTGACTCCTTTCGGAGGTGTTCGAAGGTTGTGCCAGCCTGAACTGCTGGTTCACACGGTGGTCAATGCAACTTCGATGCCAATCTGACATGCGTGCGTTGCGGCGCTGCATCTTGACGGGTACGTATAATTGTCTCTCGATGAAGGGATCCGTCTTGGACGAGAACGCACGAATGCTAAGCCGCCTGGCGGATGCGGGTTTCCGGATCACCGAACCGCGTCGCGACGTTGTGTCGGCCGTTTGCCGTCGCGACGAACCATTTTCGGCGGAAGAACTCTACGACGAACTTCGTGCGCTGGACTCGGGCGTCGGCCGCGCTACGGTATTCCGAACCCTCGATCTCCTGGTTGGCATGCGCTTGCTCGACCGGGTTCACCGTCCCGATGGTTCGCATTGCTATGTCAATGGCGGGCCCGGTCACCGGCACCATCTCATCTGTTCCTCGTGTGGCACGGTCGTTGAGTTCCAGGATTGCAACGTCAGCGAACTGGTGGACGGTCTCTCTTCCCGTACCCACTTCCGCATCGAAAGCCACTGGCTCGAGCTTTACGGCACCTGCGAGCGCTGCCAGGTCGAAGCCGACTAACCCATTCGTGGCCCCGTTTCATGCTCCTTCCCGGCTCTTGACAATTCTGATAAAGTGAGACGGAGTATCAGTAAGCCGCAGTGTCGCGGCCGGGAGAACAATCGAACGAATGCGTAATCTACTCAACGTCGGGCGGCTCGGAGCGGTCGCCGCACTCGCCTTGATCCTTCTGTCGGCTTGTGGCACTGGCGGTGGCGCCGGAACGCAGCCCCCCGCGTCAGTTGGAACGACCGCAACGCCAAAAGTAGGGCGGGTGCCGGTGGTGGTGTCATTGCCCGTCTTCGTGTCGATGGCACAGGCCGTCGGCGGCGATCACGTATCGGTCACGTCGATCGTGCCAGCTGGGGTCGACCCGCACTCCTATCAGCCGACGCCCAGCGACGTACGCGAGGTCGCCGACGCGAATGCCATCTTCGTCAATGGAGCGGGTTTAGAGACCTGGCTCGACGGTCTGATCAAATCCGCCGGTGGTTCGAACGCACCGGTTTATACCCTGTCCGACGGACTCAAGCCGATCGTGCAGACCGGTTCGGGCACGGAAGAGGGGAACCCGCACTTCTGGCTCGATCCGACCGACGCGATCCACTACGTCGAACAGATGCAGGCGGGTCTGAGTGAGCGAGATCCGGCCCACGCCACGGACTATCAATCGAACGCGACGGGTTATATTGAGCAGATCCAGCAGTTCGACAGCTGGGCGAAGGAACAGATTGCCAAGATTCCGGTCGATCAACGCAAGATCGTGACGTTCCACGACGCGTTTCCCTACTTTGGACAGCATTTTGGACTGACGATCGTTGGGGTTATCGAGAAGAGCCCGGGCCGGGATCCATCCGCCAGAGAGCTTGCCGACCTGGTCGATCAGATCAAGACGGAACACGTCAAGGCGATCTTCAATGAGCCGCAGTTCAACCCGAAGCTCGCCGATTCCCTGGCGAAGGAGGCTGGCGTGACGACCTTGACGCTCTATAGCGCGAGCCCGCCCAGTGGCGATGGCTACATTGAGATGATGCGACAGAACATCAACACGCTGGTGGAGGGATTGTCATGAGCCAGAGTCATCTCCAACAAATGACGCCCAATACCGTAGTCGGTGACGCTCCGGCGATCGAGGTGCGTGGGTTGACGACCGGTTATCGCGATGAGCCGGTGCTGGAGGGTGTCGACCTGCGCGTTCGGCAGGGTTCACTCGTCGGGGTCATTGGTCCCAACGGCGGCGGCAAATCGACACTGTTCAAGACCATTCTCGGTCTGCAGCGGCCCTGGTCGGGCGAGGTGCTGATCGAGGGCCGGCGTGGCAAACCTGGCCACATCATCGGCTACGTGCCTCAGACCGAGACCGTCGACTGGTCGTTTCCGGTGCGCGTGCGCGACGTGGTCATGATGGGCCGGTACCCACGTTTGGGACTGCTGCGGCGTCCTGGCAAGCGGGATATCGAGGTCGTCGACGAGGCGCTCGAACTGGTCGACATGCTTGGCTATCGCGATAGCCAGATCGGCGAGCTTTCTGGAGGCCAGCGGCAGCGCGTCTTCATTGCTCGCGCGCTGGCGCAAGAGCCGAGCATTTTGCTGCTCGACGAGCCGGTCAGCGGGGTCGACGCGGTGACCCAGCATCAGATCTTCGAACTGATCGAGCGGCTGGGCCAGGCCGGGACGACCGCACTGGTGGCGTCGCACGATTTGAGTTGCGTAGCCCAGCGATTCGATCAAGTGCTGCTTTTGAGCGGCCGGATCGTCGCCTATGGCCCGCCGGCAGAAGTCCTGACCCAGCAGTTGCTGAACGAGACGTTCCACTCTCACCTCCTGCTCCTGGAGGTCGGGGGCCGGACATTCGTGGTGGAGGACGCCGCTCATGGCAGACGTCCTTAGCTGGCTCAGCGAGCCATTGCGCTACGGGTTCCTGCAGCGGGGGCTGGTCGCAGCCATCCTCGTCGGGATCCTGTGCGCTGTTATCGGCACGTTCGTGGTGCTGAAAGGTCTGGCGTTCATCGGTGACGCGCTGTCGCACATCGCCTTCACCGGGATCGTTGTGGCTTTTCTTGGCGGGTTCGCCTTCTATATCGGAGCGTTAGTCGCGGCCATTCTGGCGGCGCTGGCGATCGGCACGGTGCATCGCAAGATCGGCGTTTCAACCGACACGTCGATTGGCATTCTCTTCAGTGGCATCTTTGCTCTGGGTATCGTGCTGATGAGCGTTGGCATAAAGAGCTATACGGTTGACCTCTTTAGTTATCTCTTTGGCGATATCCTGGCGGTCACGCGGACGGACTTGATCGGCATTGTCGTGCTCGGTCTCGGCGTGCTGGCGGTGATCCTCGCCTTCTACAAGGAATTGCTGTTCGTCAGCTTCGATCCGGTGGTGGCCGAAGCCGCTGGTCTGCCGGGTGGCTTGCTCCAGATGCTGCTGCTGGTCCTCCTCTCGATCACCGTCGTCGTGTCGGTACAGGCGGTTGGGATCGTCCTGGTCGTGGCGATGCTGGTGACGCCGAGCGCGACGGCCTACCTGATCACCGATCGCTTTGGTCGCATGATGTGGCTCGGAGCGGGTTTCGGCGCGATTGCCGCGCTGGCCGGGTTCTATCTCTCCTATTACCTGGACGTGCCCTCGGGTGGCGCGATCGTCCTGGTCGCTACGACGCTCTTTGGGCTGGTCGCGATCGTCTCTCCAAAGCAGGGTGGCTGGCGTCGATTGCGCTGGGAGCTGACCGCCAACGGAAAGGGCAGCTGATGGCGATCGCTCACCGGCCATATGGTGGTGAGACGGACTACGAGCAGATGCGCGATCTGCTGGCGCAGTCATTCGCGCTCACCGGTCCGCCGGCCAATTCCACGGTTGGGGTTACCGTAGGTGATCTCGACTGGTGGCGCGGCACGACCGGAACTGGTGAGTCAGTCTGGGATGCACACCTGTGGTTCGACGACGATGAACTTGTTGGGATTGCCTGGCCTGGGGCTGAGCAGGCAGACCTCCTGGTTCACCCGGCACATCGTGTGCTCGAGGCGGATCTGCTCGACTGGGCCGCCGCTTCGCCGCTGGCCTGTTCGAAGGATGCCGAGGGCCGCTCAATACTCAAATGCTGGTCGTTTGACCGTGATCATCACCGGGTGGCGCTCTTTCGCGAGCGCGGCATGGAGCGGACGGACGAAGTCCTGTGCTTCCGGCACCGGTCGCTGGACAACTCCGTTCGCAGTGCGGAACTGCCCGATGGCTATACGATTCGACACGTTGCTGGCGAGGAAGACCTCGAACGGCGTGTCGAGGTGCACCGGGATGCGTTCGCTCCGTCCAAAATGACGGTCGAGAAACATCGCACCGTCATGGGGCTGCCGACGTACCGGGCTGATCTCGACCTGGTCGTCGTGGCGCCGGACGACACCTTCGCCGCCTACTGCCTAGTCTGGTTCGACGAACGCAACCGGATTGGCATTTTTGAGCCGGTTGGATGCCATAGCACGCACCGGCGCCGGGGGCTGACCCAGGCGGTCATGTACGAGGGAATGCGGCGTCTGAAAGATCTCGGAGCAACCGATGTCTTCGTCAATAGCAAGCTCGGCGTGGTCCCATCCGCCGCGCTCTACGAGTCGGTTGGGATGCCAGTGTTGGACGAGAACCACGCGTGGGTGAAGGTCGTGGAGTAGTCGGCCCGCATCCCCAGAACTTCTCCCCATTCTGAGACAACGGGTTAAATGCGAAACACACACACCCTCTCCCCGGGTATCCACGAAGTGGGTGCGGGAGAGGGTGGCGAGCTTGCGAGGCGGGTGAGGGCTGTTCTCTACCGGTAGATTGCGACGCCCAGGAAGATAATCGACATCACAATTGAGGCGGCGACGGCCCCGTAGCCAACCGCGGCGATGCCTTCGAAACGGGCCTTCTGGTTCACCAGTCCGTACCAGAGCCAGATGATGGCAAAGACGGCTACCCCCACGACAATAATCAGGAACTCATCCATTTTCGCTCAAGCTCTCCCTTCGACCTCATTTATAGCGTATCGCGTCGTCGCTGTCGCCCCCTGACTGCGCGTCTTCCCGGACACTCGACCGTCGGGATTCTCCCCCAAAACGGTATGACCACCGTTCGCGGGCTGGCTGACGCCGATCGCGTTATCATAATGCCAAGACGAAGAATTCATGTTGGGGTCGAGATCGAAGGTAGAAATGTCTCAGCTTCTTTCTGGTCCGACTGAGCCGAGGATCCAGGTCGAGCTTACCGGTGTGCCGGAAACGCTTCTCTGGAATCTCTACTTCCGGGTGAGTGAGGCAAGCCGTCCCGACACGATTCTGCCGGATCCAGTCGGAGTCGACCTGTTCAAATCCCTCGACTATCCGTTCGCGCAGCGTTTTGGTCGAGCACATCCGCTCCAGGCACAGGCGCAAGCGCTGCGATGCCTGGCGTTCGACCGGGAGGTTCAGCATTACCTCTCGTCGTACCCCGACGCCACCGTGGTTTCACTGGGGGAGGGGCTCGAGACTCAGGCCTGGCGCGTTGACAACGGGCAGGTTCGCTGGCTCACTGTCGAGCTTTCGGAAACGGCACGTCTTCGCCGGGCGCTCCTGCCCGATTCGCCTCGACGGCGTGTCGTCGTCGGATCAGCCTTTGACGAAGCCTGGATCGACCGGGTTGACCCCACACATGCGGTCCTGATTACTGCACAGGGGCTGCTGATGTACTTCCAGCGCGCTGAGGTGCACGAACTGATCGAACGCTGTGCGGCTGCCTTTCCGGAGGCGACCATGTTGTTCGATGCCGTCCCGCGCTGGTTCAGCAATCAAACGCAGAAGGTTACGCTCGTCAACGATCCGGATTTCCGGCCGCCGCCCATGCCGTGGGGACTCGACGGGAGCGAGCTCGATACGCTGCGCGATCTGACGAACATCGCTGAGCTGAAGGAGATCGACCTACCGCAGGGCCGCGGCATGGTCTTCAAGCACCTAATGCCAGTTATTCGAGAGACGCCGTCCCTCCGCCGCTCGCGCCTCACCATCCTCGCCCCGTGGGTCATTCTACGGGCCAGGTTCGGCTCGAGTGCCTCATCGTTTGCACCAGATCCCGGACCCCTGGGCCCGTCGCGAACGTCGTCAGTCTAACGGACGTTGACCGAAGCTTTCTGACTAGCTCTTTTCGTTGGTTGGTTGACGGCGGTTTGGGATCGATCCCGCCCTCGTCCTCTTCCCAGTGCCCGAACGCCTTGGTCAGGGGTGATGCGCTTAACCCATGCACTACGACTGACGACGCAATGATCGCTGTCACGATTGGCCAGACGATCGAGGCGTTGGTCATGTCGAGGACGAGGACCGCGTAGAAGAAGGTCGACACTCCCATTGGACCGAACCAGCCCGCGAAGAGCGCCTCTCGCCACGAGCTGATTTTCGGCCGCATGGCTCTCCAGAAGATGAGTACAACCGGTATCCGTCGCAGCACCAGAATGGCGGCGGCGACCGCGCCGATCCGCCGACCAAGATCCATCCACTCACGGCACGGAAGCACAGCCTCATTTCATCAGCAGATCAGGCTGCTTCGTTCTCTTCGTCGAATTGCGCCATTGCCGATCCCATTTGTTCTGGCCCGCCGTCGCCGGATCTCCATTCCCATCTTCCCAGGACCCGTGTAAACGGTGCCGCGGTGATGCCGTGCGCCACGATTGACAGGACAATGACCATAGTCACGATGGGCCAGATAGTCGTCAACGCGGTCTGCTGAACGGCGAACACCACGTAGAAGAGGGTTGAAATGCCGATCGGCCCGAACCATCCGGCAAAGAGCGCCTCCTGCCATGACCTGAACTCGGGGCGCAGCAGGCGCCAGATCAGCAGGAAGACAGGGATTCGTCGCAGCAGGAGGATGGCAAAGGCCAGTGCGACGCCTTTCCAGCCGAGATCGATCCACGCACGCCATGGGAGCACGAGCCCAAGAATGAAGAAGACCGGTAACGTGAAGAAGAGGTCGGCTTCAGTCTGGATCGCCTGTGCCTCTTCGCGCTCCTCGTCAGTTCGCATGTAACGATAGGTGATCCCAGCTATGGCCACCGTGAGCACTCCGTCCATATTGAGCAGTTCACCGAGCATGACCGCGAAGACGGCGAGAAAGACGGTGATATTGAGGTAATGTCTCCGTACCATGAGGTCGCGTCGTTTTGCCGCACCTACTAGGTATCCGAACACGAACCCGATCACCGCGCCGAGTAGCGCGCCCCCAACTACCGCCCAGAGGACGACGTGGAGCGTCCAGTAATGGAACAGATCTCGGTCGAACAGGATTGACGAGGCAAAGAGCACGAAGGGATAGGCGAGCCCGTCGTTGAGCTGGGACTCCTCCAGCAGGAAGTCTCTAATCCGGCTCGGGATGTTTTGTGCGGCGAGGGAGCCTTCCGATATGGTCCTCGCGAGGACTGGATCGGTCGGCGTCACGGTCGCGGCACCGAGCAGAGCAGTGACGAACGAAACGCCGATGATGCCATAGATAATCGCCGTACTTGCCAGCCACATGCCGACCATGCCCAGGCTCAGGAGAATCGCCAGTCTCGGTCCCCGGCGGAAGAAGTCATTCTTGGGAAGCGAGAGAGCGGTACCCATCAGGGCGACGGACAGTGCCAGTTGGGTCGTGTAGAGTAACAGCCCGGTCTGCATGTGGTATGGCAGGTCCGTGAACTGTTGCGAGCCGTACCCGGTCACCACGCCCGCGGCTGTCACGATCAGCGGTGGCGTGATGCCGCTCTGAATCAGCTTTCGAGAGATCAGTCCGATCCCAAGAAAGACTCCCGTCGCGATGACGATGGCAAAGCTCGCGCTGTTCACATTCCTCCAGACGCAATGGAGTCCGAATGGCTGGCGATTGGTTCACGCGCGACCCACCCCGGTTCGAGCTTGGCGAATATCGACACGATATGCGCCACGCACGTGAATGTCTGGGTTGCTCAGTGCCGGAGGTGTGACCCGTGCCGCGCCCCGCGGCTTAGGAAGGCAGAATGGATGCCATCTCAGCCAATTTCCGCGGCCACGAGGCTCGATCCGCGCTGAGATGGCATTGGAAGACAAGAATTGATGATGTTTAAGACAAGTCTGTTGGAGAAAACCCCGGAAGTTGTCACAAGGATGTAACAGGATTCGAGTTGACGTAAATGCCTTTGGCATGGATGATCTAGTACTTTAGTCCTGGATCAAACCAATCCCTTCCTGACTGAGACCGCAGCCTCGTCCCCCGGCGCAGCGGTCTCCCTCTTTTTGCCTGGTTTTCGGGTCGTTATCTCGGCGTGTTCTCCGCAGCCCGATCTTGCATCCGTTCGTCGATCAGCTCGACTAAGTGCAGCACACGCATCGGACTCTGCCTTGCGTGGAGTGCGCCGCGGAGCTGCATGATGCAGCCGGGGTTGTCGGCGACGATGACGTTTGCCGCGGTGCTAGTGGCGTTGTCCAGCTTGCGTCCGGCGATGATGGCTGAGACGGCGGGGTAGTCGGTCGAAAAGGAACCGCCGAAGCCGCAGCAGACGCTCGAATCGTGCATCTCGGTCAATTCCAGGCCGAGCACGTCGGTGATGATCCGGCGCGGCACGTCGCGAATCCCCAGCGCATTATGTGACTGGCAGGAGTCGTGGTACGTGACCGACAGGCCGGCGCTCTCCCAGGATATCTTCTCCAGTCCGGCAACTTGATCGAGGAATGTTGTCACGTCGATCAGACGTTCAGCCTGCTTGGCGGCCCGCTCTCGCCATTTGGGCGAGTCGCTGAAGAGTGCCTGGTAGTCCTGCGCCATCGCGGCATAACAGCTGGTCGAGTTGGTTACGATCCAGTCGGCCTCAACCCCTTCCAGCATTTCGATCGTCTGCTCGGCCATCGTCCGGCCGTGCGCGCGATCACCAGAGTTCAGCGCCACCAGTCCGCAACAGTGCTGAGCCTTCGGGAAGCTCACCTCGCAGCCGCAGGCTTGCAGCACGCGGATGGTCGCCGCGCCCATCTCCGGCAGGACACGGTCGGTGAGGCAGCCGGGGAAGTAGGCGACCTTGAGCCCCTCAGCCTGGCTTTCGAAGCGATAGCCTGGCCCCTGTTTGATCACCCGATTCACCGCGTCACGTAGCGGACGACGCGACGGCGCGATCAGGTGCCGGTCTTTCGTCAGCTTCCCCTGCAACGGGATCTTCTCGATGTACCCGTCCCGATCCGTGAACGGCTTCGCGGCCAGCGATGCCCGGCGTACCCAGCGATCCCCTTCGGTGGGATTGGTCCAGCGGTCGAAGGCTTCCTCTTTGACGCGAGGGAGTCCGAATTCCTCGGTCACCCGAGCGCGAACGTTCAGGATGAGCTGCGGAATCGGGATCTCGGCCGGACAGACCATGGCGCAGGCATTACAGGAGACACAGAGGCTCTGCGGATCGGCCGCATTGCCGAGTCCGTGGTGAATCGCGGTCAGCGGCAGTCCGATTGGTCCAGTGTAGATGTAGCCGAAAAGGTGGCCGCCGACGACCTGGTAGGGCGGGCAGACGTTCGAGCACGCGCCGCAGCGAATGCAGTAGAGCGTATCGAGCAGTTCAGGGTCCTCTCGGGCCTGGAGGCGTCCGTTATCGAGCAGGACGATGTGCATCTCTTTCGGCCCATGCACCCCGACTACCGGAACCAGTTCGATGTCGGAGGTGCGACTCGGCCCCGTGATGAAGGAGACATAACTCGTGATCTTTTGCGCGGTGCCGGAGCGGGGTAGGAGTTTGAGCATGGCGACCGCGTCGTCTATGGTGGGCACGATCTTCTCAATCCCCAGCACAGCGACATGAATCGGTGGGAGCGTCGAGACGAGGTCGGCATTCCCCTCGTTGGTGACGATGCCGATCGTGCCGGTGTCGGCGATCGCGACGTTTGCGCCGGTGATACCCATACCCGCATTGATGAAGGACTTGCGCAGTCTCTCGCGCGCGATCTTGACCATCTCCTTGGGGTCGTCCGGCACCTTCTTGATCTTGAGCTTTTTCGAGAAGATCTGGGCGACCTCTTCACGGGTCTTGTGAATGGCAGGGGCGATCAAGTGCGACGGATGCTCGCCCGCGAGCTGCAGGATCCACTCGCCGAGGTCTGTCTCGACCGTCTCGATCTTGCGCGACTCGAGATGATCGTTAAGCCGGATCTCCTCGGTTGCCATCGACTTGCTCTTGACCGCCAGCTTGACCTTGCGCTCGGCTGCCAGGTCGCCGATGATCTGACAGGCGTCCTCCGGCGTACGTGCGAGGTGAACGACCGCGCCAATCGCTTCAGCCTGCTGCGTGAATTGCTCGATCAGCTCCGGCAGGCGGGCTATCGCGTCCGCTTTGCGACGGTGCATATCGGATCGCATCGCCTCGAAATCGAGGTCAGCAAACGCGACCGCGCGTCGATCACGAAATGTCGAGAGCGCCCGGTGGAGCGCGGTGGCGAGATTCGGGTCGTCGATTGCGGCGTCGAGCCGCCGTTGAAAATCTCTACTTCGGGCCGGCATCTGATCTCCTCAACATCCTCGTGGGCATGATCGCATTCGTTGCCCCAATCGTACTCGATCTGTTGTCGCACTCCTGACACCTGTCCGGCTGAAAAATGGATGCGCGCGGCACGCCCTTTGCCGCATTTCTTCAGTGAGTAATCAAGACGCACGATGGGTTGCCTGGGCATCCGGGATGATCGGCGTCGAAAGGAGTCCACCATGGAACGGGTGACGAACTGGGTCGTCGCGGGCTTTGAGTCGCGACAAGAAGCCGAGCGAGCGGCAGATCACCTGCTGGAGCTTGGATTCGACGAGGACGACCTGGTTGTGGCTGTCCGAGACCACGACTATGCCTCGGCTGGAGGCGTCATGGTCCGGAGCGAGGAGCAGGATCCGGTGGCGCACCTGGCCCACTTGATCGGGCTGACCGGTGTGCCGGAGGATGACGCAAATCCGATGGCCTCGCGGCTCGACTCGGCTGACGCTGTGGTCGCGGTAAGCGCCGAGGGGAGATCGGACGAAGCTCGGCGGGTTCTGGCCGATTACGGCGGAGAGTTCGACTGGCATGAGAGTGCCGAGCGACCCGGGTGGGAACAGGCGCGCGACGTGTTACGCGGTCACTGGGAGCAGCGAGCGGATGACCATCCGGCCGGCCATGGTCGACCTTGGGAACATGCGCAGGCCGGCTATCACTACGTCTACGAAAAGGCGATCGATCCCGAATTCCGGGGCAACGCATGGCACAGCGCCGAGCCCAAGCTGCAGTCCGGATATGAGGGATGGGCGGCCGAGCACGGCTATCGTGACTCGATCAACGCCTGGCAATGGCTCCGCGAAACGTTGAAGGACATCTGGTCGCCTGCCACACGGGGTGCCTCTCCGGACGATATCGTCCATCCTGAGCGCATGCATCGCTGGGTACGCTTGATCCGAACCGAACCAGAAGGTGAGACGCCGGTCGACTGAGATCGAGGTCCAGGCATTGACGTGATCCGGACAGTTTGGTACAAATCGCGTCACGACAAGTGAAGATCGTCACCGCGACGATGGGGACGAGTACCCGGATCGAATTGGAACAGAGAACCGCGGAAGCTGAGAAGCGGAACCAAATTCGCCGGAGAATAAGACCCCGGAGCATTGCCCCGAACGTAGCGACTTTGTATCGCGAACAAGTAGGCGGCGACGATTGACCTCCGTTACCAGGTCCCCGTGCAGGAGAGTGTTCGGCACGGGAAAAGGTCGCGTACCGCGAGGTCGCGACGAACAAGGGTGGTACCACGAGCATGACACCGCTCGTCCCTGACCGGGGCGAGTGGTTTTTGTTTTCCCGGGCCGGTGTCCAGCCGGGCGTTGTCCGGTGTTGGAATGGAATCGAACGTCGTACGGGAGACGGTCATGACCGTGTCGAGCATTCACCACACTTTCGAGAACGCCACGCTTCTCAGCACATCTCCCGTTCGATTCAAACCGTCCGTTCTCGCTCGCAAATCGAGCAAACGTTGCGGGTCCGCCGGTTGTCCTCTGGATACCGGTGTGGCCCGGAATCGTGTGTTCGTAGGGAGAAGTGAGCGAAAGAGAACGGATCAATGTTCGAGACACCACGAATTGGCATCATTCACGACCGCTTGAGGGCCGAAGAGCGGCTGCTCTTCGCGGAGTTCGAGCGTCGAGGCATCGACATCGAACGCATCGACGACCGCAACGCCGTCGTCGACCTGACCGGGGATCACTGGCCGTTTGACGTCGTGATTGGTCGCGGCGTCAGCCAGCAACGCACATTGCACCTCCTTTCAATACTCGATGCCTGGGGCGTTCCGACGCTCAACCGGCCCGAGGTCATCGCGCTGTGCAATGACAAGCTCCGCTCGTCGGCCGTGTTCCGGCGGGCCGGTCTGCCGCAACCGGAGCTGCGTATTGCCTTCACGCCCGAAGCAGCGCTCGAAGCGATCGAGGAGATGGGCTATCCGGTCGTGCTCAAGCCCGCGATCGGCTCCTGGGGCCGCCTATTGGGCAAGGTCAACAGCCGGTCAACCGCCGAAGCGCTGCTGGAGCACAAGCACGCGCTCGGTTCGTTTCATCACGGCACCTACTACATTCAGCGCTATGTGGCGAAGCATGGGCGAGATATCCGAGCCTTCGTCGTCGGCGGCGAGACGATCTGTGCGATCTACCGGTCGTCGGATCACTGGATTACCAACACGGCGCGCGGTGGCCAGGCGTCGAACTGTCCGGTGACACCCGAGATCGCTGACATCTGCGCCAGGGCATCCCGCGCGGTTGGCGGCGGCGTGCTCGCGATCGACCTGTTTGAGGACCCGGACTCAGGATTGCTGCTCAATGAAGTCAACGCGACGATGGAATTTCGCAATAGCATCGATACAACCGGGGTGAACATTCCGGGGCGGATCGTCGATTACGCGCTGGCGATGGCGCGGTCGCCGGAACCGCTTCAATCTGCCATAGTTCTCTCGTGACCAAGCCGATGGCGGCCTTGCGGATCAGGCCATCTGCGGGTCCCGTGATCCGGTTCGAGGAGGAATGTGACGGAGACCGAAAGCGCGGAGAAGCAGGGACGTCCGGGCGCGTTACGTCAGCCCGCCGAGATCGAGTCGATGTTCGACCGGATCGTCGGGCGCTACGACACGATGAACCGCATCATGACCGGCGGCATGGACGTTCGCTGGCGACGGGCGGCGGCGCGCGCCGCGATCGGTGCCGGAGCCGATCGCGTGCTCGACCTGGCAACGGGAACCGGGGATCTTGCCATTGAACTGGCTAATCAGGGCGTTCCCCTGGTAGTGGGCGTTGATCTGGCGGGCGATATGCTCCATGCAGCGGGCGACAAACTGAGCGCGCGTGGCGAGCGGCGCGTGCGTTTGGCCCGCGGCAACGCGATGCGCCTTCCCTTCGCCGACGAGACGTTCGACGCGGTCACGGTCGCGTTTGGCCTGCGCAACATGCCGGACTATGCCGGCGCCATCAGCGAGATGGCACGTATCGTGTTGCCTGGCGGCCGGGTCGTCATCCTGGAGATGACGCCGCTGCGCCGACCGGTCATGAATCGTCTGTTCGGACTCTACTTCGAACACGTCGTGCCACTCGTCGGCGGGCTGATCAGCGGCGACCTCGATGCCTATCGGTACCTGCCTCGCTCGGTCAACGCGTTCCCCCCGGCCGATATGCTCGCTGGGATCATGCGCGATTGCGGCCTCCGCAACGTCCGCTACCAACTCTTCGCTCTTGGAACGGTGGCCCTCCACATCGGCATCAAGCGGTGATCCCGCGGTCCAGTCCTCTCCTGCCTGACGACAGCGTTCACATTGTTGATTGGCAATTGCATCCGTGCCGGGTCTCTACCGTGGCCACCCCTTGTAGGTAGCTCGCTTTTCTGCTACTCTAGCGCAACAAATTTCCCTAACAATTGCCGATTCATGTGCCCCGTCAAATTGTTGAATAGTCGCCCAAGTCGACGGTGTTCTTAAGTTTGAGCATCGTCGCAATCGCTGTGAACCCGACGCGATTCTGAATAACGAGCCTGTGGCGGATGGTTGCCCTTTCCGGTTGTGGGCCGGAGGAGGGAGGTCGGTCTCGCGAGTCATCGTCTGACGTCGCCGGGTGCCTGGCGACGGGCTTCATCAGGGGAGGGATCATGAGACACCGTCGTGTGTTCATGTGGGCCGCGATTGCCGCGCTTTTCGCGAATGTCTTTTCCGTTGCTCCGGTTCCCGCTCAACAGGGAACGAACCAGACCATTCGTGCCATCTCGCGGTCCGGCACCAGTGAATTTCACGCTGCGACCGCTGGAAGTGGGGCGACTCAGGCCCCCGAGTTTCCAGGCAGTCTCGAAAGTGAAGACATCGCCGGTGGTGGCACTGGCTTCAACAACCCGATAACGTCGGTCAACCGAAGTCAGTCACATGGCAATGGCGTCGGTTCACCTGCGTCGAGCGCACGCAAGGCCAAGTCGAATCCGGAGATCAGTGTCTCGTTTGACGGCCTGAATATGCTCGACCAACGGGTCGCGAATGGCGGCAAGCAGTTCTCGGTCGAACCGCCCGATCAAGGGCTTTGCGTCGGGAACGGCTACGTGCTCGAATCGGTCAACGATGTGTTGCAGGTGTTTGACACGTCTGGGAATCCGGTTACCGGAGTGGTCGATCTCAATACCTTCTACGGATATCCCGCACAATTCGATCGCAACACCGGTCTCGAAGGACCGTTCGTAACCGATCCGAGCTGCCTCTTCGACACTGATACTCAGCGCTTCTATCAGGTGGTGCTGACCCTGGAGGTCGACCCCGCAACTGGAGCCTTCCTTGGCCCCAACCACCTCGACATTGCGGTGAGTCAGACGGCCGATCCCACAGGAGCCTGGACGATTTACCGGCTTCCAGTTCAGGATGACGGTAGCGACGGAACACCAGATCATCAATGTGCTGGCGGACCGTGCATTGGCGACTTCCCGCACATCGGTGCGGACAAGTACGGGTTCTACATCACGACCAACGAGTACCCATTCTTCGACGATGGATTCCATGGGGCGCAGATCTATGCGTTCTCCAAGACCGCGCTCGCGGGAGGTGGACCGTCGGTCAAGGTTGTCCAGATCGATACGGCCGGAATGGTTGCAGGGAACCCCGGTTTCACCGTCTGGCCGGCCACGTCACCTGGCAACGGCAACTACGCCGTGGGACAGGGTGGCACGGAGTACTTCCTGAGCTCGACGGCGGCAGAAGAAGCCAACGGGAACTACGTCGATAACCGGTTGGCGGTCTGGGCGCTGACGAACTCCAAGTCGCTCAATTCGCCCAATCCGTCGGTGAAGCTGGGTAACACCATCATCACCGTGAACCAGTACGCTCTACCTCCGCTGTCGGATCAAAAGGCCGGGCCGTTCCCGCTCGGAGAGTGCATCAACGACACGACTGCGGATACTCCGTATGGGCCGGGGTGCTGGCAATACTTTTTCCTCAACGAGCCACTACATGACGCGACGCTGCCAACCTTCGACAGCAGTGATACGCGCATTCTGACCACGACGTACGCCCAGGGTAAGCTCTGGGGCGCGCTCGACACCGCGGTGACGGTCAACGGTGTCACCAAGGCGGGTATCGCGTGGTACATCATCTCACCGCAGGTCTCGGGAAGTGGTGTGCCGAAGGCGACCGTCGCCAAGGAGGGATATTTCGCGGTCGACGGGAACAACGTCACCTTCCCAGCGATCGGCGTCACCACCAGCGGACGTGGAGTTATGGCCTTCACCATATCCGGTCAGGACTACTATCCAAGCGCGGGCTATGTCAGTATCGATGCCAAGATCGGTGTCGGTGACATGCACGTAGCGGCCGAGGGTTTGGGCCCCGACGATGGATTCACTGGTTATGGCGCGATTGTTGGCTATCCGCCACGGACGCGGTGGGGCGACTACGGTGCCGCGGCCGTTGACGGCAACACCGTCTGGCTGGCTTCGGAGTACATCGGACAATCGTGCACGCTCGAAGAGTACTTGAACTCCGGCCTAACCTGTGGCGGAACGCGGGCACCGCTTGGAAACTGGGGTACCCGCATCACCAAAGTGAAGCCGTAAAACTTGCGGTGACGGAGCAGATGATGGGGCCGGTCCTACTTTGGACTGGCCTCAGTTGTCGTCTTTGGGAATTGGCCAGTTGCGTCAAATCAGGTGGAACTGCTCCTGGCGTCCGTCGAGCCACCACATCTTGCCGCTGGAGAGCGCGGCGTCCTCTTCTCGCGCGAAGACGACGTCCTGGCCGCCCCACTCCGGCACTTCGGCACGCACGTTGTATTCGATCGAATAGACCGTGTTATCGAACACCGGATAGTCGCCACGACCGGGCACACCACCTTGTTGATCCCACAGGCCGATCGTTGGGCCGGCCGCGTGTCCATGGAACCCGAGCGCGTGGGTGTAGAGGGACGGCCTAATACCCTCGTCTTTGGCGCGGGTCAGGACGGCGTGGAGCACGTCGTTACCGGATCGGCCCACCTTCATCTCCTCAAGGTGAATGTCGCCAAAGCGGTTGCCTGCTTCGAGTCCGTTCCTGAGGCCCTGCGGCACGTCGGTTTCGCCTGGTCTGAGGACGTAGGCAAGCTGTTGCTGATCAGTCGCCAACCCAAGATAGATGAAGCCAATGTCGCAGTGGAGGAGGTCGCCCGGGAGAATCGTCTTGCGGCCCGAACCGGATACACCAGGGCCAACAGCGGGCTCGCCTGCCGCCTGGATATCGAGCGTCGGCGGGAACCAGGCCTGGAGCCCCGCGTCCTGCATTGTCTGGCGCATCCACCACTCGACGTCGTCGGTGGTCGTGACGCCCGGCGTGATGACCCGGCGCGAATACATCTCGGCGATGATCTGGTGGCCGATCGCGACGAGCTGTGGGTAGACCGCGAACTCGGGCTCGATCCGTCGCTCGAGCCAGCCGACCGCCATTCGTTCGGCCGAGGTGGTCCGGTCCATCAATGACGCCCCGAGCGCGCCCGAGAGCCATTCGTATTCGTGATGCGAGAGGCCGTCGCCGAAGGCGAATTCCGGCGCGACGTCGATGCCGATGCTTTGTGGATTTCGTTCCCGTATCAAACGCTGCAGTGCCGCCTCTTGCGTCTCCTCATCCGGATTCCAGGCCGCCTGGTAGAAGGTGCCGAGGCCGTACCTGCCAACCACCAGTCGCTCGACGCTGCCGTCCTCCTTGCGGCTGAAGATCAGGACCATACGCCGGCGTGCCGACATGACCGGCTGGGGAAGCAGCGAAAGAATTACCGGATCTTCGTTGTATTCGCGGCAGGCAACGATCCACATATCGAGCCCTTCGCGTTCCATGATCTCCGGAATCAGAGTGTCGAGGCGCTGCTTGAGCCAGCTGTTGCGCACATCGGCCTGAGAGCGGAGTGGCAGCACTTGCTGCCGTAGCCGCAGCGCGAAGTCATTCGACCGTGTACTCATCTCCATCAACCTGATTCTCCCTCAATCGTTCGTGTCGACTTGTCTACCTGGAGAGATCCCCGAGCGCCTCCTCGAGAATGTCCAGATACTGCTCCATTGTCTTGAAGGCCGCCTCATATGGTTCGGCTGTCCGCAGGTCGACCCCGGCATCGATCAGAAGATCGAGCGGGTCCTTGGACGAGCCAGACCCCAGGAAGGTGAGGTAGCGGTCTCGCGCGTCAGTATCACCGGAAAGGACCCGGGAGGCGAGCGCCATGGCGGCAATTAGACCGGTTGCGTATTGATAGACGTAATACGCACGATAGAAGTGGGGGATGCGGCTCCACTCCACCGACACCTGATCGTCGACGACGAGGTCCGGCCCGTAGTACTCGCCGACCAGCCTCGCGTACTCCGAGGTCAGGCGCTCTGGCGTGAGTCCCTCGCCATTCTCGACGATCCGGTGGATCAGCAGCTCGAACTCGGCGAACTGGGTCTGCCGGAAGATGGTGGTACGAATCGATTCAAGGGCATCGTTGATCAGGTAGGCACGCTCGCGCGGATCGTCGGTCTCTTTCAGTAGCCGGTCGGTAAGGATCTGCTCGTTGAAGGTCGAGGCAACCTCGGCGACGAAGATGGTGTACTGGTAGGTCGGGTGCGGCTGCGTCGTCGACGAGAACCAGGAGTGCATCGCGTGGCCGTATTCGTGGGCGATGGTGAAAACGTCGTTGAGCGAGCCGTTCCAGTTGAGTAACACGAACGGATGCGCGCCGTAGACTCCGAGGCTGTAGGCGCCGGAGCGCTTGCCAGGCGTCTCATGGACGTCCGACCAGCGCGAGCGCAGTCCTTCGGCGAGGGGTGTCGTGTAGCCATCTCCGAGAATCTGCAAAGCGGATTCGACGAGGTCGCGTCCCTGGTCGTAGTCATAGTTCTGGTCTGGCATCTCGACGAGTGGCACGTAGAGATCGTAGGTGTGCATATCGTCGATCGCCAGCACGCGCTTCTTGAGGGAGACGTAGCGGTGCAGCAGGGGAAGATAGCGGTGAATGGTATCGACCAGATTGGTGTAGACCTCGGTCGGGATCCCTTCCGGGTCGAGTGCCGCGTTCAGTGTCGTCGGGTAGTGTCGGACGCGCGCGTAGAACGCATCACGCTGGACCGTGCCGGTCAGGAGCGCGCCGAGCGAGTTGCGATGGTCGAGATAGGGGCGGTGGATCGCCTCGTAGGCGTCGCGCCGGACACGCCGGTCACGCGATTCGAGGAACCGGAAGTAGCGCCCTTTGGTGACGTTGACCTCGTTGCCGTCCGAGTCCGTGATCTTGCCGAAATTGAAGTCGGCGTTGTCGAGGAAGGTAAAGACGTTACCGGGCGTCTGCGCCATCTCGCCCGTGTTAGCCAACACCTCTTCTACTTCAGCCGAGCGGATGTGCGGCCGTTCGCGAATGACCTGCTCGATTGAGCGCCGGAACGGCTCGAGCCGTGGTTCAGCGTCGATGTATCCCAGCAGCGTGTCGTCCGGAATCCCGAGAAGCTCTGGTGCGATCCAGGAGGCCGCGCGACCGTGGGCCACAGCCAGATTCATCGACTGCTCGTAGCGCTGAATCGCGTCTGAGTCGCGCGTATTCTCATCCCGCTTCAACATGGCATAGGCGAAGAGCCGGTCGAGCCGTTCATCGATTTCGTCCGCGACGGTCAGTCCGTGCAGCAGAGCGTCCGCGCCCTCGCCCAGCGATCCACGCAGGGCTTCCAGCTTCGGCAGCTCTGCCTGCAATGCCTCGCGTTCGGAGTTCCAGGCCTCGACGCTCGGAAAGAGGGATCCGAGGTTCCAGCGTTCGCTCTCGGGGAGTGTCTCTCTGGTTACTTGCGCCATCTCGTAACGACTCCTTGTGCTTACGACATCCCAGGCGGCACGATCGATGACTTCACCGGTTTCGCCGGATCTCAGTCTACCGTGAGTTTGGTTCGGTTGTGAAAATTGCGTGGATCGTCGTTACTCGTCGAGCGGACGGCGCCCGCGGAAGCCGGAGTTGAGCTCGTGCCAGTAGGCAACCGTCGGTTCGTCGACGCTCCAGCAGAGGTAGATGATGCGCCCGTGCCGCATTCCCAGAAAATCGACCAGTCCGGTATCGAGATCGCGGACCTCGATGTCGAGCGCGCTTATCTCGTTCAGTCGCTCCCTGATCGCGTCGAGGCAGTTCGAGATCCGTCCCTCGAGGCGGGCTACTTCTGGCGCGTGACCATTCTGGCGCATTTCCGGGCTGGTCCGGTTCAAGGTTTCGGTGTGGGTGGTCACCTCACGCCGCAGTTCCTGGATCTGCTTGAGCATTGGCCGGAGACGAGGAATCATCTCGCGGGCTTCTTCGACCGTATAGACTTTTGGCTTGTGGCGATCGACCATTCCCTGTTTCCTCGGTCTGGAGTCGTGATCGTTACCAGCGGAGCGCTTGCGGGTCGATCTCGCCACGAGCGATCACACGGGCATCGCCCGCGAGCCAGCGTTGCCCGTCTCGCTGATCGACACTCAGCCGGCCGCCGTCGACCTGAAGCGCGACCGGCCATTCGAGCCCGTACCGCGCGGTCACGACGACTGAAGTCGCGGTGGAGCCGGTGCCGCATGCCTTGGTGAGGTTCTCGACGCCTCGTTCGTAGGTACGCTGGCGGACAGATCCGTCTGGCAGGATTGACACGAAGTTCGTGTTGGTGCCATTCGGGAAATGGGCGTCATGGCGGAGTTCCCGCCCAAGACGAATGAGCTCTGCGTCGCTCAGCACCTCGACATCGGGCAGTACGACCACCGCGTGTGGAACACCGATCTCAACGGCGTGCACCGGGTGCCGCGCGCCGAGCATCTCGATCTCCAGATAATCGAATTCGAGGTTCCGCGCGACCGGCATCACGACCTGGAACATGCCGTCAGCCGCGAGCACGCCGAGATCACCCGAATCGGTGAGGAGCTGGAATCCACCCGGGTCGACGTATCCGTGATCGGCCGCGTAGCGAGCAGCACAGCGGCTGCCGTTGCCACACATCTCGGCAGCGGACCCATCAGGATTGAAGAAACGTATCCGAACCCGGCTCGAATCGACCGGCGTGACGAGAATCAACCCGTCGGCCCCGACCGACATGGCGCGCGTGCAGGCCATGCGGGCCAGCCAGGATGCGTCGAAATCGACGCAATCCGACTCGTCGATCACGATAAAGTCGTTTCCGGCACCGCTCATTTTCCAGAAAGGAATGGGCCTCACGTGTACCTCGCGATCCGGAGCACGCAGCACGATAGAGTTTCCGGGAGTCTATCACGGAACGGATGAGCGAACCGATGCGATACGGAGCGGACAGTCTGGGATATGCGCGAAACTACGACTTCCCTCGCCGCGACGCGAGCGAAGTCCAGATCGTCACGATCTGCCAGACATTGTGCATTTGAGTCGATTAAGTACACTCTTCAACTGGCGGCCGCGGGTCGCGGACGAGCGCAAGCTGATGGATATCGGATTGACAGTGAGAATGCGTGAGGCGGCATGAAGACGGCGCTGATTACCGGAATCACGGGACAGGACGGGTCCTACCTCGCGGAATTCCTGCTGCAGCAGGGATACCGGGTGGTCGGCATGCAGCGACGGACAAGCACCGAAACCGTCGGACGCATTGCCCACCTGCTGGACAAGATAGATCTGGTGCAGGGTGATCTTCTCGACATGCTCTCGCTGATTGATCTCATGAAGCGCTATCAGCCTGACGAGGTCTACAACCTGGCAGCTCAATCGTTCGTGCCGACTTCCTGGCAGCAGCCGGTGCTGACGGGAGAGTTCACCGGTCTGGGCGTGACACGGGTGCTCGAAGCCATTCGCCTGGTCAAGTCGGATGCGCGCTTCTATCAAGCGAGCTCGTCCGAGATGTTCGGTAAGGTGCAGGAAGTCCCGCAGCGGGAGACGACGCCGTTCTACCCACGCTCACCCTACGGGGTCAGCAAGGTCTACGGCCACTGGATCACGGTCAACTATCGCGAGAGCTACGATCTCTTTGCCTGTTCGGGGATTCTGTTCAACCATGAATCACCCCGACGTGGGATAGAGTTCGTGACGCGCAAGGTTGCGCACGGCGTCGCGCGCATCAAGCTCGGGCTCGACAAGGAACTGCGCCTGGGGAATCTCGATGCCCAGCGAGACTGGGGCTATGCCGGTGACTACGTCCAGGCGATGTGGCACATGCTGCAGCAGGACAACCCGGACGACTTCGTCGTGGCGACCGGACGCACGCACTCGGTCGAGAAGCTCTGCCAGCTGGCGTTCGATGCGGTCGACCTCAACTGGCAGAACTATGTCGAGGTCGATCCCCGCTTCATTCGGCCGGCCGAAGTCGACCTGCTGGTCGGCGATTCGAGCAAGGCACGCGCGGTACTGGGCTGGGAGCCACAGGTCTCCTTCGAGCAGCTTGTCGAACGCATGGTGGAGGCCGACCTGCGCCTGCTCCGCGGTGACACGCCGCTGCCAGGCACCGTGGATGTAGACACGTAGAGCGTGGACCGCATAACGAGCGTCAAATCGTGGTTCACGAGCTTGTCCGGTAACGCGTCTGCGACCACCTGGGTTGAATGGTCTGTGACGAATTCGTTCGGTCATTGTCCACGGTCGCCCGGGAATTATGAGGTTTGACGAATTGATTCGGTAACGCGTCCACGTCCGCCCGGGAGTAAACGCCCGGGCTACGAACACAAAGTCCACTCAAGGGACTGAGTCCATGTCGCCGAATCGGCAATGCGTTCTTAGTCCGTTGAGGGACTTCGGCTTCTCAGCCTGGGTTTGCAACCCAGGTGGACGTGGCCACCTACCGAACTATTTCGGCAAATCCCATCATTCCCCGGCGAACGCGGCCAATTACCGGACTAAGACCGGGAGAAAGATATGACGCCGTCGCTGGCCCTGTTCTTCAAACTGCGCCCTTCAAAGAAGATGTCCGTTTGCTCGGGATCGGGTATACTTGCCCACAAATGGGGAGTAGCCTCTTGGCGCCATGCGCCGGGACGGTCAGTCGTCAATACAGGGTTCGACGAGCCCTCGGCTGACCGGCAAGCTTCGAGCTTCAGGCGAGACCATCACGACACTGTTGTGCCGGGTGGCTCGCTTTTTTGTTGCGCGGCGTGCCGGTTTGTTCGAGGAGGCTATTGTGGACGTGACGATCTGGTTCTGGGTGCTCTTCAACCTCGGGGTCGTTGGCCTACTGGTGCTCGACCTGGGTCTCTTTCAACGTAAAGCGCACGCGGTATCGGTACGCGAGGCGGCGATCTGGAGCGGTGTTTGGATCGCGCTGGCGCTCGCGTTCAACGGCGCCATCTACCTGTATGCCGGGAGTGAGCCCGCGCTGGCATTCTTCAGCGGCTATTTGATCGAAAAGTCGCTCGCGGTCGACAACATCTTCGTCTTCGTGATGATCTTCGGCGCGCTGGCGGTCCCAGCCGCCTATCAGCATCGCGTCCTCTTCTACGGGGTCATTGGCGCGCTCGTGATGCGCGGCGTGATGATCGCGACCGGATCCTATCTTATCGAGCGATTCGAGTGGATTCTCTACGTCTTCGGGGCGTTCCTGGTCGCAACGGCGATCCGCATGCTGCGACGCGACGAGGCGGAGATTCATCCGAGTGAGAATCGACTGGTGCGCCTGGTTCAACGCGTGTTTCCGGTGACGAACGAGTATCGCGGGTCGCGCTTTCTAGTACGCGAACACGGGCGGCTCTGGATCACACCGCTCTTCCTTGCACTCCTGTTGATTGAAGGCGCCGACCTCGTCTTCGCGCTCGATTCGATCCCAGCGATCTTCGCAGTTACCCGTGACCCATTTATCGTCTACACGTCGAACATCTTCGCGATCCTGGGTCTGCGCTCTCTCTACTTCGTGCTCGCCGGAGTGATCGAGCGATTCCACCTGCTGCGGTATGGACTGGCCGCGGTGCTGGGGTTTGTCGGCATCAAGATGCTGATCGTCGATCTGTACCATATTCCGATCGTTGTGTCGCTCGGCGTCATCATGACCATCCTGTCGGTCAGCGTAATTGCCTCGCTCCGGATGACGCCGGAGCGAAAACCGGAGGCAGCGGCTGGTTAGATTGGTGAAGTGGAGGTATCTCTCTTGCGCTGTGGGAGATGCTGGTCGAGACGGACGTCGCATGTGACGATTCCGTCCACCACGGAAGCGGACCTGGTGATGACGCAGGTTCGGGTTAAAATGTTAGGATAACGACAGACGTGACTCCGTCCTCCTGTTCGGCATAGGTTCATCGCGGCTCGCCTGCGATTCTTCACTCTTTTTCATGTAGTGATGTCACGGCGCAATTCGTGCGGTTGTCTCGGACAACCGTGGAATCGCGAGACGCCTATCGCGATCAGCGCGGAACATGAATCTGCGGGTGCGTACAACGCATCCGAACTCGGCGGGGTGCAGGGTTCAGAAGGGACGACAGCGCATGGCGTTGGGAACGATCAAGACACTTCGAGATGACCGCGGGTTTGGCTTTTTGTCTCCCGACGGTTCAAACGGTCGCAATGACCTCTTTTTTCACCGGTCCGCGGTGGCCGGAAACGGATTTGACCAGCTGTTCGAAGGACAGCGCGTGAGCTATGAAGAAGAGCCGGATCCACGCGACCCGACTCGACGACGCGCCGTTCAAGTAGCGCCGGTCGACGACGCAGAGTAACTCCATCCGCCCGTAGGGGCATACCGCATCAGACGATGCCGGGCATTCCGCTCGGCTTTTAGACCAAGCACCCGCACGTGTAGAAGTCCGCCATTCCGGCGGACTTCTTTGCGTTTATGCGAGGGCGAAAGGCAGGTGACGAATCACCATGGCCAGTCACGATCGCCCGGGAGTAATGGTCATTGACGAATGAGATCGGTAGCCGGTGGCGCCCACCTTGGGTTGGAAACCCAAGGCTCGCCTGACGAAGTCTGCTGAAGCAGACTAAATTGTTGCGCTTATCGCTGTGGAGGGCTCCATTCGTTGCCGAATCGGTGGCTGACGCTCAGCCTGTTTATGAGGTTTGACGAATTGATTCGGTAATGCGTCCACGTCCGCCCGGGAATAAATTCCGGGGCTACAAAGACGAAGTCCACTCAAGGGACTGAGTCCATGTCGCCGAATCGGCAATCCGTTCTTAGTCCGTTTAGGGACTTCGGCTTGTCAGCCTGGGTTTTCAACCCAGGCGCTCGCGGCCAATTGCCGGATTGACTTCTGCACCTCGATCAACAGGCTTCGTCTTGGTAGCCCTGGAATTTATTCCCGGGCGATCGTGGCCAATAACCGATCTCATTCGTTAATGACGCATAACTCGCCGGGCGAGCGTGGCCGATTACCGAACTAATTCGTCAAAGACCATCAACAGGCTTCGCTTTTGTAGCCCTGGAATTTATTCCCGGGCGATCGTGGCCAATAACCGATTGGATTCGTCAAACACCACAATTCTCGGGCGGCCGTGGCTGGCTACCGGAATGATTCGTCAAACCTCATTCAACGACCGGTGAGTGTGCGAAGGCCCGCCAGCTTCTCAGTCAGCGGGGCGTTCGCGGGCGCTGGGGGAGAATGCCGGACGCGCATCCGGCGGCTCTACGGTGTCGGCCGGCGCCAGGCTGGCCGCGTATTGGGCCGAATCGGCCAGCAGCCCGGCGTCTTCGCTGAGGCGATCCTGAGTGATGACCTCAATCCCCGCCGCTGTCGCGATGCTCGACGCGATTTGGTCGGGCGTGACGACCTGCAACCGGATGTCGAGCAACAATGCCCGGGCAGCCACCCGTTGTGCGGTCTGGAGGTCGTCCCAGCTGACAGCTCCTGGCGCGATCAGCAAGATGACGCGCTCATGCTCGCGCTCGTTGATCGTCGTCTCGAATGTCGCCAGCGCGCCCCGCTCACGGAGTGCGAAGACGTGGCGCTCGGGTGGATTGCGAAGCTCCTCAATGATCGCCAGGCTGATGATCTTGATGGCCGCCATCACCGGAACGGCAATCACGAGCCCGAGCGCGCCGCCGAGCGCCGCGCCGGTCAGCACGCCGAAGATCACCATCAAGGGGTGAACTCGCACGATGCGACCGATTAGCTGCGGGATGACGACCTGATCTTCGACCAGGCGCAGCACGAGATAGCAGATGCCGATTACGATCGCCAGTTGTGTCGGGCTCCAGCCGAACGGAGCAGAGTTCTGTGACACGGCGACCAGCACCGCGATCGCACCCGCCGCCCATGGCCCGATGATCGGAACGAGTTCCAGCACGCCCGTGGCAATGGCCACGACCAGTGCGTACTGCACCTGCAAGACACTGAGCAGGATCAGTGTCGATATCGTCATGATCGCGAAGAGGATGACTTGGGCGCGGATGTAGGCGCCAAAGGTGTGATTGACCTGCGCGACGACACGATCGACGGTCTTGCGATGTCGCGGCGGCGCCAGGCTGTGCAGCCGGCGTGTTAGTCCGTCGCCGTGAAGCAAGAAATAAAACGTCGCGAGCAGGTAGACCAGGATCTTGATGATCAGCTCGAAGGTCTGCAGGACCAGCGGCACGGCCTCGCGACCGAACCGCTCGGCGACCTGTTGCGCCAGGACATCGATGCGGGCGTCGATCTGCCGCGTGTCGATGACGAATCCGGCGATCTTGAGCTGCGGCTCGCGCACCAGCGCCTCGCGGGCGTTGGTGACCAATTGCGGGAGGGACGACGCGAGCGAACGGATCTGGTCGACGGCCGTCGGTGCGACCTGAATGCCGAGGATGACGAGCAGTGCGATCAGGGTGACGTAGACCAGCGCGATGACAGCGATACGTGGCGCGCGCAGTAGCCGCTCGAGCCGCGCAACAACCGGAAACAGGATATAGGCCGTGATGGCGGCCCAGATGAACGGCGGGAGGATGTTCGCGATCCGCATGAGAAAGAGCGTGAACGCCACGATGGCGAGCCCGACTATGACCGGTAATAGGCGGGTTTCGCGAAGCCGGTCGAAAGGGTGCATTAGTGTCTCCTCGGCACGGATCGATGGCCCAATTCTAACAGACACGAGACGTGTCACGGCCAGGACGTTGGTTCGAATTTGGCGCGCGCTCTTGACAGAGTCGAACGGGCGTTCTATATTCTGTACGTACATATGTTCGGCACAGATGTTCGAAAGGGCGTGGCAATGCGTACCGGGGCACTCAAAGCGGCGGCAATGGTGGGGATCGGGGCGCTCGTGGTTATTCTGGCTCTGGCGGTCGGATTTGGCATCGACGTTGCTCAGGCGGCGAGCCAGGGGTTGCCCGTCGCTCTGGCTGCTGCGGCGCTCGCCGGATTCGTCGTCGAGCTCGACCGGCGCGCGGTGTGGTAATCGAAGGTCGAGCGGCCACCCTCATCCCCAGGAGCCCTCATCCCCGACCCTTGTCTCCCTCACTGACTCTCCCTCGACTCGAAGGAGAGGACCATCCCGCCAAGCAGGAGAAGGGAGACGAAAAACCCTCGCCCGCTTGGCGGGAGAGGGTGGCGCCGCAGCGCCGGGTGAGGGCTGCCGGGGATGAGGGCCGCCGGGGGTGAGGGCTGCTTGCCAACCTTACTGCAGCATCCCTAGCCGCCGCGCAGTCGTCGTGGTCGCGGGATCATCATCTGGCGTGAGAAGAGGTTCACCGAGCTGCTGACGCGCGGTTCGTGCAGCGCACCACTCGCCAGAACTCCGGCCAGGGTGATCATGAAGGCGACCAGGAACAGGAACTGGAATCCGAAGGAGTCGACCAGCTTTCCGCCGATGACCGGCACGAAGGCCACAACCCCCAAGAACGTATTGACCAATCCGACGTAGGCCGCCCGGTCTTCGTCCGGCGCGATATCCAGAACATAGGTCATGTTGGCCAGGTTCTGCCCACTGAGCGCGATCCCATACAGCGCAAAGACAACCCCAAAGAAGTAGTAGAGGGTCGGCGAGCCGCCCGGAATGCGGTCGGCGACTGGTCCCCAACGGACGAGCGGGGGGAGCGTGAGGGCGATGATCGGGATTGTCATGCGCAAGAGCGCCGCGAGCTGCAGCACCAACCGGTTCCCCCGGCGGTCGGCCAGCGGACTCCAGAACAGATTCGAGAGGAACTGCGAGACGGCGATGGCGGCGATGTAGAACCCAACGACCGAGATCGGCGCGCCGAGCTCCTGCCGCGCGAAGAGGACGTAGAACGGATCGGCGATGGCGGCCATCGAGAGGAACGACCGGAAGGTCAGGAAGTGGCGGAACTCCGGATTGGTCAAGAAGCGCGGTGAGTCACGGAGCTGGCCGAGCAGGGTGCCGCGGGGTCTGAGAGTCGATGCGCGCGGCTCGACCATCATCGCCGCCGAATAGGCCCCGAGCGAGAGGACAAAGAAGGATGCGAAGAAGAGGACGGCGAAGTTATCTGGGAACGCACCACCAGCGCTGAGAATCCGCTGGATAACGAAGCCCGCGATGAAGCCGAGCACGCCGCCCCAGAAGCTGCGCTGTCCGAAATAGAGCCCGCGCCGGTTGGCGGGAATAATACGCGCCGAGACGTCGACCATCGGCACGTTGGCGAATCCGGCTGCCAGGTTGTAGATGGTGTAGCAGATGAAGAATGCCACCAGCAGCGTATGCGGGTTCTTGTCGCCAACCACGAATCCGATCGTGCCGAGCGTGGCCACGGACAGGGCGCGAATGATGGTGCTGGCGACGGCGAAGGGTATTTGCCGGTTGCGTCCCTGGACGAACGCTGCGGCGATGAGCTGTGGGAGGAACCAGACACCGGTGCTGATTGCGGGAACAAGACCGACCAGTAAGTTTGAGCTACTGATTTGGCTCACGAAGAGCGCCAGCACCAGACTTGGATGAATCAGCGTGTCGCCCAGCATGAGCATGGCGCCGTTGGCGACGCCGAAGCCAAAATTGCGCCGGTAGACCCGTCGTTCGAGACTGGTGAACTGGATTTCGGAGCCACGCCGTCGTGGGCGCAAGAAACCCCCTCGGTGCGGAGCATCGCCACAGACGGAACGAGCCCCGTCGCGAGGGCTGGATGCGATTGTTTCGCCTGGCGATTGCTTTCAAAAGCCTCGTCATTATAGAAACGCATCCTCGATGCCGTCAAAGGTGGGGGGGGTTATGACGCGCCCCCGGTATCTTGTGGCCACCTGTCCTCGACCGTTTCCCTCGCCAATACGGCCGCATGGCAACCGGCTCCTGATTGACGAGACGCCTGCGACGCGGCGAGCCGTCTGCGTGCTTCGCTAGCATAGGTCGCGCGTGTCCTGATGATATGAGGGCAAACTCCACGCCTCGGGACCGCCCACGCACCTTTTATCGCTCCACATTGCCCAAACTCCTTTACATAGCGACTCGACGTGGCCTAGTGAAGCGGGCCCGAATTCCAACGCTCTGATTGGCATCGGCGGCCAGCTTGCGAGCGAATGAATTCTTGTGATCTTGAGCTAACGAGCTGAGTTGCGACGTCCTCGCTCCGACTGGTATCAAGCCGATTCGTTCCAGACAGGACAGGGCATGAACAAGTGCCTCATGCTCCTCAAAGCAGTCTTCGCCCGTGACTACGAGCGGTCACTACGTCAGTACAGCGCTAGGGCGATGCGGAGGTGGTGAAGGTTCCACGTCCTTTCAGATGCTCATTGAAGAATGCCAAGGTGAGGCTGTTCATTCTCCTGATGATGGCGTTTTTGTCCGCGTGATCCCCGCCGCCAACGTTGACCGACCTGTTGAGCGCATACATCAGAAACGGTGAGGTGAGCGGCAGGTCAGTCAGGCTTAGGTGCGTCGTGCCCGGGATGTGGACTTCGTACGCGTGCGGGGCGGTGGCGACAATGTACTTGCCGGCGATGACGTTATTCGGATCCGCAATGCCAACAAGCAGATTCACCATATCGTCGGAGTAGATAGACAGGATTGGAACGGGGTAGATGGTGCGGTTTACCACCGGCGTGCCACTCGCGTTGAGTCGGTACTCACCGATCAGATCAGCATCCAGGTTGATCACCGCGTCGATATCGTTGCGGTCTCGCGCGACCTGCACCACGGCGGCGCCGCCGAGCGAGTGGCCCATGAGGCCGATCTTCTGGGTATCGATCAGTTGATAGGCTCGGCCAGAGTCCGGATCCGCGGTCCGCTTGAGGATCGTATCAAGGACGAAGTTGATGTCGCCGGTGCGAACGCTCATCCACTCCTTCGTGAGCGCAAATTCCGTCGCATCGCCGTACTTGTCGCTGTTGACGTCGATAGCCTCGTTCATAAACGTCCAGTTCATCAGCGTGAGCCTGCCGTTGGCATCGACGGTGAAGAAGGAGTGATAGGGATGGTCAATGGAGCAGACGACGTAGCCGTTGCTCGCCAACTCCCGATAGGTCGACGTGTTGCTGGTCCGCGTCCCGAACGAGCCGGGTGAAAACACTACCAGCGGGTATTTCCCGGTGACCTGCTCCGGATACCAGCACTCAACGTTGACCTCGCGGTGCTCGCCGGTTGCAGCGAACGTTTCAAGGCGGTTTGCATCGGTATACGTGTCATGCGCAGTCGCGACCTGGTATTGACCAGTCATCTTGAGCGGCGCATGCTGCGGGAAAATCAGGGCGGGAGTGACGGCGATGACGATGAGAAGCAGCATACTGAGGGCGCTCACCACGCTGTGTCTAGCCGAATATTTCTCCTGCTGCACGCGGCCGCGGCTCAGCACCCATGCGCCGAGTGCCAACCAGACGAGCAAGAGTACCGCGATCCATTGCCAACTGGTGCGCCACGTGATCACCGATAGGAGCGAGACAACCGCCAATGCGGTCAGCGTGCCAATCCAGATCATGCGCCGGTGCGATTTGTGGTTCTCCTGTGCGCTAGTGCGGTAAGCGCCGAATGCCGCTTCGATCCGCGCTCCGCTCAGTCCCCAGGCACCCAGTACTGCCCAGAGCAGGAGCAACATCGCCAGTGTGTACCAGCGAGATCCCCATGCAATGACCGGTAGTAGCGTCAGGATCACAAATGCGGCAAACACGCCGATCCAGACCACGCTTCTGACTCTTGGGTGATGCTTATGTGTGACGATGGAATAGGCCGCGAATACCGCTTCCATAACGAACGCGATTGCCACGATGTAGGTCCCCATAGCGTTCTTCTTTCTAGAACCATTCTCTTTGTCCGATTTGCGGCCCTGATCTCACCTGCCGGTCATCCCAGTTGAGCGGGACAACCAGACGACAACCTGGTCCAGTACTCAAGACGATCTGGTGTGTCCCGAGACGGTTCGACCTGCCCAGTATCAGCGGGTCATTGGGCTCGGCTCGCCCAAGGGCGATGTGTCACTTAGCCAGCGCCGAAAGGCCCCTCAGCGTTGATTGAGCATCACCCTCGAACGAGGAATAGCCACGAGACGATCACGCGGCATCAGCCACTCTCGTTACCGATAACCCAACATTACGTTTGTCATGGGCTGTAGCTGTGGGGAGGAGGATGTCGACCGCCGCGCCACTATCCAACTGTGAAAGGGTGGGAGGTGACAGGACAAGAAACTCAATTCGAATATCTGTTCCCCTCAGGGCTTTCCTCTGGATCGAGCCGAAGACCCCAACACTCCGGCGAGTCAAGCAGCGCTCGACAATCTCGGATGGTCCACCGGAACGCCGTCGTGCCATCCCCCTAACGGATCCGGGCCGGTACCGACCACTCCGCAACACTTTCGAGCATACCAATAGGTTGTGACGCCTGAACAACAACACATGTGAGAAAAGTTTCAATGTCGCGCCAACATTTTGGAAATAAGATGGCTGGACAGGTCCAGCCGTGCAGCAGGCCACAACCACGGGCGCTTCGCACCCGTGTACCGTTGGTGTAAGACGTAGATAACGATCAAAGCATCAAAGGCAGCCCTGCATGGCACGTTGCTTGATTATCAACCTCGCAGAGCGGCGAGAAGTGACCGAAAGTATGAACGTCGTTCGGCGTTTGGAGTCCGCTTCCCACTCTTCAGGTACTTCACCATGCTCCGCGAATATCCCGTCATTCGCTGAAGTTCCTTCGTCGGGATCTTGACGATTTCTCGTCGAATTGCTTCCCATTCGCCTTCGTCATACACGATCATCCGCTCGTCTTCATTCTCAAAGAGACCTGCATCGATCTGCTCGATCTCGTTCGCCTCTTTGCCAATGAGTCGGATCCACTGCGCGTTGATCGGGAGATCGAATAACACCCCGGCGGTTGACGGTTGACAGGGCTTCCCATCTCGGTCCGCGAACTTGCGTTCGGGATGCCGTTCATAGCCTTCGATCACGTCGCGATAGGTGCGCGGCGTGAAGTCGACGCGAGATCGGAACGTCCCAGGAGTCGGATCGTGTCGATTCACGAACTTGATTCGCGCGCCGAAAGGGGAGACCAGCGACAATGTCCCGCCATCCTTGCCAGCCTCACGCAGCTCGGCCAAGGCGCAGCCGGGCCGGTCTCCGCGATCGACGCGCTGGAGGCTTCGGCTTGGACGTGATGTGTGTTTGCCACGAAGAGGGGCACGCGAACAGCTGTGCATCGAGGATGGGCGCCCGGCGCCTCTACTTCGCGTCCGCCGGGCCGATCTTGTTGTCGATCATCTCGAGGAGCGTATCGAGGTCGAACGGCTTTTCGAGGATCTGGTAGCCCTGACGACGCAGCATGGCCTCCTTGTCATGCAGGGCCGTGTGGTCGGCTGATGTGATGATGACCGGGATATTGCTCGTCTTCGGGTCGAGCTTCATCAGGTCGAGCACGAGCCAGCCCGATTCCTGGTGCTCCAAGCGAATGTCCAGCACGACCAGATCCGGAATCGCCTCGCGAACCTTTTCGTGTGCGTTGGCGCCTTCGATGTGCAGCGTGACGTCGTATCCCTCCTCAGCCAATAGGTCCTGCATTAGCCGAAGAAACGCCGTGTCGTCGTTGATTACGGTAATGTGGGGCATGTCACCTCCTATAATAAAACTGAGGCGTCGCGTCGTTTTTCGTGCGGCACTCGTTGTGCGACTCTGCACTAGCCGTACCAGACAGTCTCAGCGCGTCCAGATCTCGGGTCGCGAGAGCCTCACAGGAGACCGGAGATTCGATGCGCCACTGCGAGCAGGGCGATGAGTTAGAGATGAGCGTGGAACCTGCTGAGGAGAGATCAGCGAAGCAGAACAAGCCAGACGGAGCTTCAGACTCCGCCGACTTCGGTCATCTGACCACTGGAGTACTACGTTCTCTGCTAGAGCAGATCCCGGTCGGCGCCATGATTGTGTCGGCTCCCACGGGCCAGTTGTTGGCCGCGAACTCCGAGATCGAGCGTATCCTCGGCGAGCCGTTGCCAGCGGTCGCGAGCGCGAGCGCGTTTGTCGATCGTCGCCTTCAGCTCATCGACGGTGAGCCTGATCGCCAAATTATTCACGACACGCTGACGGGTGGGCCAGCGTTGACTGACGCTTCGGTGCAGCTGATGCAGAGCGATGGATCGGCCGTCGAGCTTGTCGTCAGTTCCGATCCAGTTCGCGAGCCGGATGGTCGTGTCGTGGCCGCGGTCGTCACCTGTCGTGAGATTCCTTCCGGCGGGGAGTCCGATCAATCGACCGCGATCTGGGTGCGTGCCGACTTGCTCACAACGATATCGTCGATCACGCGCGACCGCATGCGGGACTCGTTTCTTTCGACGGCCGCTCATGAATTGCGAACGCCGCTCACGACCATTGCCGGGTTCAGCCAGCTTCTCGAACGACAGGTCCAGAAACCCGACCTCGATCGTGAACGACTCATGGCGTTGACGCGCGAGCTTCGACGGCAGGTCGCACGCATGTCGAACCTCACTGACGACCTGATGAAAGCTGTCGCGCTTCGTGAGACGCAGGACTCCGGACAGCAGCAAGTCTGCGACATCCTGTCGATCGCCCAAGCTTCGGTCGACCGCGCCAGACTCGGTATCGAGTTCAGTGAACGCCACCAGATTGTGGTCGAGGCCGACGAGGAGGTGGCCGCCTTCTGTGACCCAGAACATCTCGATCAGATTTTAGGTAACCTGCTCTCGAACGCGCTGAAGTTTTCGCCAGATGGTGGCATCGTCACGGTTGGGATCGCACGGTTCGGCGATCACATCCTGATCTCTGTCCGCGACGAGGGAATCGGCATATCGCCGGAGGACCAGCGTCGTCTCTGGCAGCCGTTTTCACGCTTCGGGTCGCTGCGCCAGTCGGTCGACGGCACGGGACTGGGCCTCTATATCGTCCACCATCTGGTCGAACAGAACGGTGGAACGATCTCGGTCGAGAGCGCAGCCGGCAGTGGCAGCACCTTTACGGTCACGCTTCCGGCCTGGCCGGCCGTCCCGGTGGGCCACAGCCCCGAATAATCCACCTGCGCGAGCCTCTGTCAGCGCTTCTGTGACCGGTACTCCACCGGGTCTTCTCGCACATTCCGCAGATAAACGTAGCTGACAAAGAGTCCGATCACGGTCAACCCGAGCATCAATGGCACGGCGGCCAGAGACTGTTCGGGATCGTTGCGATGGCCGAAAACCTGATCGACCGCAATGCCGAGCGTCTCCATGGTGAACATAACGGTCAATACACCGGAGAGCAGGTATCCCCATGGCTTTCGTTGCCACAGCCAAACGCCAGCCAGGATCATGAGCGGAAGGCTGATGCTCAGGTCCATGACCTCGATCGGGTTCGTCAGCATCACCGTCCGTTCGAGGCTCGACGGCACGGTGTTGTCGACGAGCGCCGGAACGATGTCACGTAGCCAGGCAAGATACGTGAGGAGCGCCGTGACGATGACATACCCCGCGATGAGTCGAACCGGCGTCGTCTCGCGGAACCGTTCGCGCAGCACGCTCGGATCGACCCGTGTCATGACCGCGACCACCGACCAGAGTGCCAGGGCGAACATCGCGACGTTCAGCAGGAAGAGCCGGTTGAAGGCCATGGCGAAGCAGAACAGGACCGAGTTGTAGAGCAGATACCCGAGCGACCCGATCCAGACGAGGCCCGCGCGGGCCGAACCACGAGCAGTGAGCACGAGCGATCCGGCCAGGAGTGGCACGGCGACCACGAGCATCACCAAAGCAGTGCCCCGCGCATTGCCTGCCGTCATCGCCGGATCGCGAAAGATGCCGGGATTGAAGACCCCAATGGCCGTGACAATCGTGGTCACCACGACAAGCCCGCTCGACAGGACGAACGGAATGGCCAGGTGGTGGCGCAGTCGCGCCCGCTCGAGCCGCAACGTGTGGAAGTCGACGGGCTCGCGTTCGCGGGGTGGTCGTGCGGGATTCAGTGTATCGGCCATGATGAGGCTCCTTGTGCGCGCGACTGGCCCGCTTACGTCACATCCGTTTCGTCGATCGAGTGGAGCAAGCGGAATAGCAGTCCGACGGCGACGAGTCCGAGCAGCGTGAACCCGGAGATCGGTCCGATCATCTCGCCGGGGGTGAAATCGACACCGGCCGCGCGCTGGCTAATCGTCGCTGCGACGATCGACGGCGCTAGCACGACGATGATCCCGATCAGCGGGAACGCGACGAGGTAGCCCAAGGTGACCCGACGGAGGATCAGCACGCCGGAAAGGAAGAGCAGCGGCGTGATGATTCCGAGGTCCAGCGCGTCAGTCACCACGGTCGTGTAGCTATCGAGCAGTTTCGGCGGATTTCCCTTCACCATCTCGCCAACCAGCGGCATCAGCCAGACAACTGCTGTGATCGTTCCGGCCGCCAGCAGAAAGATGCCGGTCGCGCGGTGCGGCGCTCGTGCGGTGAATGCGCGTTTGAGCCGGTCCGGATCGACTTCGCGCAAGGTGAGCCCGAGCGCGAAGAGGGACGACGAGAAGAGGACAACGTAGAGGGGGAAGAGCCCATTGAAGGCTGCTCCGAGAGACATGCTCCCGTAGACGTAGAGCATGTACGTCAGTATGCCGGAGAGGAGCAGCGTCCCCCGCAATGACCCACGGCGAAACCAAGCGACGGCGGCGAGCAGCAGTGGCACGCCGATTAGCAGCGTGACGATGTCCGTGCCACGGTATCCGGCGCCGGTGAAGAGACTGTCGTGGCGATAGAGCCCGTGACCGTAGAGATCGACGACCTCTCCCCGAAGCGTCGTGAATGTGCTCGGTCCCGTGGGCCCATTCCAGAAGAGTCCGGCTGATGTGGCGATCACGGCGCCAAGCGCGACGACGAGCGACAGAGCGGCAGCCGCGGTGTGGGCAGAGAATCTGGACGCGGCCGCGCTTCCGATCGCCGGACCCGCGCCGGTACGACGTCCAGGCGTGGCGGTGGTCACGTTACACCTCCGACTCTTTCGGCGATGGGTGATAGAGCAGCGTGAGCAACGCGAGGATTACAAGGATTCCAACGTTCACGTAGAGTCCAACCCGGGCCTGTGGCCAGCCGAGCGCGCAGACGACGAGCGAGAAGGCCGTCGTCAGGAGGAGGGCACGTCGCCACCAGGGCGCGCCGAGGACCATTCCGAGTGCCGAGAGGACGAAGCCGGCGATTGGTGGAAGCCAGAGGAGCCCCTCGATCTTGATTCCGCTCGCTCCGAGGTCGATGTGTCCGCCGAGAATCGTAGTGCGGTAGTCGAGTCCTTCGATCGTTGCCAGTTTCCATTGGACCAGGAAACCCATCAGGTGAATGATCCCGTGGGCGACGAGGAAGAAGCCGAAGCCGACCAGCAGGATCCGCAGGACGGATCGGAAGGCGTTGGTTGAACCGGTGCCTCGAGGTTGGTGCAAGGTCGCCATTATCACGCCTCGCTTTCATTCTTTCTTTGCGCGGTGTCCTCCGCGCCGAGATCTCTCGGCGAGTGGGTTCCCCGCCGCTGATAGTGATCTTAAACGCGGTGTGATAATCAAAACGTGACAGGCGGGGGACGGAGGTTGCAGAAGCGTGACATCGGGCGCGTCGCGGACAGTCAGGGACTCTAAGGCGCGTTGCTGGAGAGTGACGAGGTCGCGACCTGTTTCACCAGCGAGCAGAATCGATCCTGTTCGAGCTTGAGCAGTGATGGTCCGTTCACCGTCACAGTGGTGTGACTGGAGGTGAATGTGCAGATAACTGGCTCCGACGGTGCGGTGTCCGATGGGACCAGGTGCACGGGCAACACGTCTGTCTGAGTTTCGAGCCGCTTGCATTCCCGCCCGGAGAGGGGACCCTTCACCGTTACGCTCACGCTGGTTTTCGACGCGACGAGCGTGCAGCGATAGCGCAGGTTCCCGACAACCGGCGTATCTACTGGCGCCGCGAAGATGGCCCAGACGACGATCGCGACGGCCGCGAGGGACACGACTCCGAGACAGCCGAGCGCTCCAAAAACACTTCTTCTACGCACGCGATTCCTCCCACTATCTTCGCTTTGAATTGGACTCCGTCACCGGCCACCTCAACGGGCCGGGCGACGCGGCCAGGTTCTCAACGAACTACAGGCAGGAATCGGGCCGTACTTTGTGACACATCAGTAGGGCAGGATTATGACGTTGCGGATCATGGTCGAGCAGAGTTCGGCATTTGAAGGTACTGGGTGACGATCAGAGGCTGATCGTCACCTGGCGGGTGTCTGACGGCACGGTGGGTTGGGCCCGGTTTGCCGCGAGGCGTACGCTGCTAGGCGAGTAGCTCGACTCCAGCCGCTTTGCAATCCTCTACGTAGGAGTACATCTCTTCGTCGGAGTCCATCAGCGCGACCTGGTCGGTCAGAATGCGTGAGAGGCCGATGCGCTCCAACCGCTGGAGTCCTTCAACCCGTTCCTGGCCTGTGACGCCGCGCCAGCGAAGCAGGGTCGAGACCGGGAGCGTCGCGGGATCGCGGTCGATCTCCTCGCAGCGCTGGCGGATGATCGGCATCCACTCCTCGATCTGGTCGATGGTCGGGCCGTCCAGGTTGAGTTCGTCGGCGAATTTCGCGGCCAGCCGCCAGGTCACCTTCTGGCCGTTTCCACCGACGATAAGCGGCATGCGCGGCTGCCGGATGCTTCGCGGCTCGCTGGTCACGTCCTCGACGTGGAAATGCTCACCATGCCAGGTCGTTCGTCCAGGCTGCTGCATGCGCGTGATGATTTCGAGCGCTTCTTCGAGCAACCTCAACCGCTCGCGACCCGATGGGAATCCGTATCCGTAGCCTCGCCATTCCCATTCGTTCCAGCCCGCCCCGATGGCAATCTCCGCCCGTCCGTTGCTCGCCACGTCGATCGTCGCCATCATTTTGTAGAGCAGTGCTGGGTTGCGGAATCCGGCGCAGAGGACGCCGGAGGCAATCATGACACGCTCGGTCACCATCGCCAGTGCCGTCATGTGCGGGAAGATCTCGAACGTCGGTAGTTCGTTGTTGACGCGGACGTTCTGCAGGTGGTCCGGCACCCAGAGCGACTCGAAGCCGAGCTTCTCGGCGAGCTTTCCCAGTTCGAGCGTGCGATCCCAGGCTTTCCGGATGTCCCACCCAGGAAAGTCGCCTCCAGCGCCGTTCGGAATGTACAGACCGACCTTCATTACGTGTCCCTTCGATGGTTGATCATGCCGCGTCCTCGATCATTCAGCATTTGGCCTGAGGTCCTTCACGTCAAGAGGCGGACCCATCAGCTCCATGTCGTGGTCGCGCCACACGTCTGGTGTCTCTGGAGGCATCGCATTCGCCTTCGTGACCTCACGAAAGAAGGCCTCCATCTTTCCGGCTGGCAGGAACGAGATCAGCATGCGGCCTGTGCCGTCTCCGATATGCGCCCAGACATGCGGAATCTTGCGGGGCGCAAGGAGCGAGTCGCCCGGATTCAACGTGTAGCGGTCGTCGCCAACCTCGACGACGAACGTTCCCTCAACGGCATAGAACCACTCGTCCTGAAAGTGGTGCAGGTGCCGCGCCGGGCCACCCGGGTTGACGAAGGTGTTCTCGATGATGAGCGTGTCCGGTACATCTGCCGGCGTGACTTTGAACGTGATGACGCTGATGCCAAGCCCACGATGCTCGCCGAACCGGTCCTCCCCCGCTGCAACGTGCACGAGTGGGGTGGCGTCTCGTTCCGGTTGTCGAACGTCTACCATGCTGTCCCATCCCTTTCCGCTGATGTTCATCCGCGCGACTCGTGGCGGTACGTCGACTTCACAACCAGGCAGCTGGGCGATTGGTGAGCGATATTGTCGCATGGCGACGCTCGATTGGCGCGGAATCGTCGCACGCAGTCGAAGAACAACGAAACCGCCCGGCCGGATATCCGGCCGGGCGGAAACTGGTTCAAGGCGTGTCAGGAAACGAGCCTAGCTCGACGCCTGATCCCGATTCTCATCGATCTCACCGCGCCATGAGCCGGTCGCTTTTCCGCGCTCTTCGATAAACGTCTTGAAGTGCTGCAGGCTGTTATCGAGCTGAAGATCCATAATGCCCGAGGCTTCCGCTGCCTGCTGCAGAGCACCGTCTGGCTCATACTCGAGCTGCACGGTGACGCGCGACGACGAATCACTGAGATGGTGGAATGTGACCACACCGGAGTTCTTGGCGCCGGAGGTCGATTTCCAGGCAACTCGCTTGTCCGGTAGCTGCTCGACGATCTCGGCGTCCCACTCCTGCTTCTGTCCGGCGACTGACGCCGACCAGTGCAGGTGCTGGTCGTCCAGCTGTTTCACCTTGTCGACGCCGTCCATGAATTTTGGAAATGACTCGAACTGTGTCCACTGATTGTAGGCGACTCGTACTGGGACATTGACGTCGATTGACTTCATTGTCGTGGGCATAGATGTGTCCTTTCGGTTCGTGCGATGGGTTGTTGTTGGTCGATTTGAGTGCGTGACTCGCACCTGGTTAACACCCTGCAAGACGCTGGCCACCCGACCTCACTTTGCGGCAGTGAAACGAATTTTCGGTACATTCGTCCCTGGCACGGGGTTTGCCGGATTTAGGTGAAACTCCATCGGCTCTTTGGTTGGGAAGGGCCGAGCCTATCCGCAAGTATCTTCAATCAAACACGAATTTCCGTTCTTTTTTACAGAGGCCAATTTCTCTTCTCATCTCGCTTCCATCAGCGATCGACACAATTGATCTATTGATGACTCGAGCATGGACCTACGTCATGACACTCTTTTCCGCTGGCTTGTTTGCGCTGCTTTCCTGGGCGTTTGCGAATGGTCTGTACGCCGACTTGTGGAATGGAACGGTCTGGACCAATTCAGCGGCGTTTACCTATATGTTCATCCTGCTAATCCTGGCGGCCGGCTACTACCAGGCGCAGCGATTGCCCGATAAGACTGCCCGTCGAAGCCCGGCGGCCGACCCGATCGAGGATCCGGCACAGGTCGACGATCCGCGATTCTGGAAGCTACTGATGGGCAACGTCTACGTGTCGCTCATCTGGCTGCCGCTTCGCTTTTTCGTCGGACGTGAGTGGTTGGCGGCAGGCGAGGACAAGCTTCGCGCGGCGTCCTGGATGGACGGTGGCACGGCGCTGAAGGGGTACTGGACATCGGCGATTGCCGTACCGCAGAACGGTCGACCACCGATTACCTACAACTGGTACCGTGACTCGCTCCGCTACATGCTCAACCATGAGTGGTACACCTGGTTCGGACCCTTCATCGCGATCGGTGAGACGGTCGTCGGGATCGCTCTGATCATCGGCGCGCTCGTCGGCATCGCGGCCTTCTTCGGCACGCTGATGAACTTCTCGTACCAGCTCGCCGGAAGCGCCAGCAGCAACCCGGTGTTGTTCGGCTTGTCGGTCTTCCTGATTCTTGCGTGGAAGGTCGCCGGTTACTGGGGAATCGATCGCTGGCTGCTTTCGTGGCTTGGCGCCCCATGGCGTCCGGGATCCGTCTTTCAGTACGGCGGGAAGGAACCGCTTACGAGCGGACGTGAGCACGAGCCGGCCTGACCGCTCTTTTCAGTAGTGAACGACAGAGAGACGACAACGACCACCCCGATGGTGGTCGTTGTTTGTCGCGGGAATTGCCATGCGCGGTGCTCATTGAGGCTCGATAGACCGAGCCGGTTAATGTCGCGGTAACAATGTTCCGGGTATGCTGAACGGGCAGTGTCCGGACGAGCCGTTCGGCCGCCCAGAACGCCGCTGACTCGGAGAACAACAATTGAGGAGCCTGGATGAGAACCCATTTGAACCGGTTGATTTTGCTGATCTTGCTCGTACCGTTCGTCATCGCCTGTGCCACCACGTCGAGTGGCACGTCGACAACGTCGACCGCCGCTGCGGTCGCGAGTTCCGCCGCGTCAACCGCCGTTGAGACTCCGGCTGGCGCGGCCACGATCGACGAGGCGGTCACGGCAGTCTGGAATGCGATGCAGACGCGCAACGAAGCCCGTATGCGGACGTACATGCCGATTGACCTGCTGCGACAGATCGGCACCCAGCAGTGGCGTGGAATCATGTCGTGCGTGCCGGACGGATCGACCGTTACGCTGGCGGGGCACACGGTCGAGACGACCGACAACACGGCCAAGGTGACTGTGAACTTCAACGTCAGCAGCAACGGCGGGACCCCGTCGACGCTGACCAAGGTCTGGACGTTCTACCATGCGCCCAACGGTGGCTGGGTGCTGCTGACGCTGCCTGGCTGCCCACTGAAGTAGCAGGCGGGCATTGCGATGGTTGTTTGAATGGCTCCGACATTGCCTGCCGGTGTGGGTTGAGGTCGGTTGCTCTGCCCGTACCGGCGACGCATGAGCCGCCCAATGGGTGATTGAGCGGCTCAACCGGCGGCGCGGCGTTCCTCGCGCGCGTCGCCTCTCGTCTCAGACCCGCGAGCCGGTTCCGCCTCGATTTCGGTTGACGCTCCAGAGGATTAGGAGCGCGCCACCAGCAATCAGTAGCACGCCACCGAGCGCGGCCGTCGCAGTTCGGTCGAGTAGCCCGCTGAGGTTCAGGACCATCTCGAAGAAGACGAATCCGGCCGCGAAGAGGGCGAGACCAATCTCCATGAGATGAATGCCGTCTCGCTGTCGAGCGGAGTCGTCGTCGAGCCGACCCATCAGCCAGATACCGAGCCCGACCGATGTCGGAGCGATAAGCGCCCAGGCATATGACCAGGTGGCGAAGAGGTCGGATGCCTGCTGGAAGAAGAGGAGCAAGCCGGTCGACGTGACAATGCTGCCGGGAATCGCGAGCGGGTGTGCGCTTGTGCGGGAAACCGCGATCGAGAGCATCACCAGGCCGGGTACGATGACGAAGAACGGCCAGGTCCATACGAAGATGTCGACATCCAGCACCTGTACGAGCAGCAGCAGAACGCCGAGAACTACGAGGATCGAGCCGAAGATCAGGCGGCCTGAACCGCCGTTTTGTGTCGCATTCATCGGAAGCTCCATGTCTCCGGCATCTTGACCACGTCAACCAACCGGCGAGCCGGCGACCGGCCGATTCGCCAATAGTGTAGCGAGCATGGTGCGACAGAATCGATAGCCTGGTTTGCCGGAACGTATCAAGCGTGTGTCACCCGCTACGTCAGGGTGCCTCGGCGGGACGTGCCTTGACCACGATCGACCGCCAGGGAGCCACTTGCAGGGCATCGGTGAGTTCCGGCTGGCTTTTCGCCTGTCCCTGAAGCAGGCGCCCTTCGAAGATCAGGTCGATTTCGGAGCGGGAGAATGGCCATGGATCGATCGTAATGCTATCGAGCTCGCCCTTTACCGGCATAACGACGATAGATCCGATCCCGTTCGCCATCGGCACGTTGTCGATCGTCATGGCGTCGTTCATACCCCAACAGAAATTGAGCGACAGCCGATCCCAAAGGGCGATGAGCCGCCGGTTGCGGGTGATCGCTTCACTGGTGACGTGGGGCGCATAAAACGGATCAGCGGAAAGGCTATCGATTAGCCTGGCCTGAAATGCATCTTGCTCGTGGAGGAACTTCACCGCGAGTCCTCCGGCTGCTTCCGGATCGTCGCGAAAACGATCGTACAGCCCGCTCCCATGCATCGAGACGAGCATCGCCGCGTAGCGGTTGGTCAGCAGCGCCAGCGGTCCAGCCTGCGACCAGATGCGGCTCAGGTGCAGCTCTGGCGGCAGTTCGAGAAAGCCGTGAGGTTTGCCGGTCTCCGGATTGAGCGTCGGTTCAGGCTCCCACGCTGTCCAGCCGATGTCGTGCTGCTCCGCCGCGAGCAGGACGGCTGCGTGCGGCTCTACTGTCCCGAACTGGTCGTTGCCCCAGAGCCGAGCCATCTGTCCCGAGACCCACGCGTGCGTCGTCTGGGCAATCGCCAGCGTCCCGTCCGGTGTTGTTCGCAGCAGCATACGCGTCTCCGTTCAACTAATCGCTGGAGCGGCCCGGGATGAGGTCGTGAATGTCATTCGCTCGATGAATTGCGAGCAGGATACGGCATGGTGGACGATCGGGCCAGCACGGTGGGAACGGAATCGCGGTCTCGTGGCAGCGGGTGTGTCGAGACTTTGAAGAATGGATATGCTGCGGATACAGAATGAGAGATCCTACACCGCGGTTCCGGATGACAGATAGAGGAAAACGGTGACTCTTGTCATCCTGAGCGAAGCGCAGCGGAGTCGAAGGATCTCTTCGTCGTTTTCGGTCTGTCGCGCCATGAGAGATTCTTCGCGCGACGCTCAGAATGACAGGGGTGGTGACGTGAGAGTGACACATCCACCGTGGTTCACTACTCAGGATGACTCGGGTAGCTAACCACAAAAGCCTGTCATGCTGAACCGAAGTGGGAAATCCCCTTAAATCGTAGAACGCCCACCAGCGAAGTAGGAGAGCAGGCCCGCGGCGACACAAGGACGCCAGAGGCCAGCGCCGAACGCTGGCCTCTGGGGAATCGTGTTCGAGATGCCCGGCTCAGTGCGACGGCTCGCTCTTGTAGCCTCCGCCTAGATTCTGCTCCGAGCCCGTTGTTCCGCCGGCCGGGTCATTGTCCTGGTCGGCTGGAATCGCCGAGCCGTGCCGCGGTTCGTCTTTGAGCCCTGGCTCGGGACCGCCTGCTTCAGCCGAGGCCTTTCGTTTCTCGTCGGTGATCTCCTTTGAACGCTCGATGTTTCGTCGCAGCACTTCGTTGTCGTGTCCGTGTGTTCGTTCCTCATCTCAAGGCATATCGCGCTCCTTTCTCGGTACAACGTACGGGGGAGCGCGAGCTATGCCGATTGACAGGTGCGTGATGAGTGTCGGGTTCAACCGTGCCGGCGTACCGCACCATGCGGGAGAATCGCGTGCACGCCGAGGGTGCGATTGACGACCTGCGTGACGTGGAGGTCGACCGCGGCGCTGGCGACGCCGATGGCGTCGGAGCGGGAGAGCCCGAACTGCTCGCCCATCAGATCGAGCATGGCGTCCAGTGCTTGCGCCATGGCTTCGTCCAGGTCTTCATCAAATCCAAAGGTAATCCAGCCCGTGTCAGTATTCGCGCGCGGCGTCTTCAGGTTGAGGTCCTGGCGCAGCGTGAATCCAAGTTCGACCCGGTCGATTGGGCACTCGATGCCCGTTCCCGAAACCTCGCCGTCACCTTGAGCTGCATGGCCGTCGCCGGTCGAGAAGAGCCCTCCCTCGACTGCGATGGGCAGGAAGAGCTTTGAGCCAGGCAGCAGTTCTTTGCAGTCGATGTTGCCACCCGTCACGCGGGGCGGCACCGTCGAGTGAATGCCCGGTTCGGCGGGCGGCATGCCCATCACGCCCATGAAAGGGGCGATCGACACCTCGACACCCAGTTGGTTGCGCGCTGTTCCGGCTTCGCGATCGATCGTCCAGACCAGCGTTTGTCCGCCCTCATGAATGCCCAGTCGCGTGTTGAGTGGGCTGGGGAATCCGCCGGCCCGCGTCCATCCCCAGGTGCCCGGCTGAATGTCGATGATGTCGATCTCGAGCGTCATCCCGGGTGAAGCGCCGCGAATGGCAACCGGTCCACAGACGGCGTGACCGCTATCGCGTCCTTCAACGCGCGGCTCGAACTTGCGGTGGGTCGACGGATCTTCGGTCAGCGGCACCAGGTTCCATCCGACGTCGAGCGTGCGGAAGATCACGCGATCACCGGAATCGATGGTGAGCACCGGCGGGAAGTCACGCGAGAAACTACCGTGCAGCACTCCTTCGACTGGTGCGAGTGTATGAGTCGTCACCTGTTTGCCTGCCTTTCCCCTGATTGCGTCGCCCGTTTTGCCCATCATAACCGGATTTGCGCTGTGGTCCGTGTCTGTTGACGAGTTGCCTCGGCGCGCCCTAGAGTGATCTGAGCGACCTCACGTCATCGACTCGACGCAGAGACGCAATGACGAAACATAATCAGTAACAATCGATTGGGAGGGACCATGGCGCAGGCTGACATTGCCATTCGAGGTGGGCGGATTGTGACTGGCAGTGCTGAGATGGTGGCAGACATCGCCATCTCGGGGGACACGATCGTGCAGATTGGCGGCGATTTCGAGGCGGCCAAGGAGATCGACGCAAGTGGGATGCTGGTGCTGCCCGGTGTCATTGATGCCCACGTGCACTTGACGCAGTCGGGCGACGATGCAAGCCGCAAGTATCGCTGGGTGGACGACTTCACCAGTGGCACGGCAGCCGCGTTGGCCGGTGGAGTGACGACGGTCGGCAACATGACCTTCCTGCGTTCCGGAGAAATGCCGCTCGATGGGCTGAATCGCGAGGCCGAATTGGCGGGCGAGCAGGCGATGGCCGACGTCTTTCTTCATCCGGTTTTCGGCGAGACGACGCCGGACGCGCTGGCCCAGATCCCACAGCTCCTCGAGCATGGTTGCAACACGATCAAGTACTTCATGTCGATGCCCCGCTTCGATTCACAGGCCGAGGGTTATCTTGAGGCAACTCGGCTGGCGGGCGAGAACAATCTGCTCACCATGATCCACTGCGAGGATTACCCGCTCCTCACCATGGCAACTCAGCGGCTGGTCGATGCAGGGAAGCTCTCGCTCAAGAACTATCCTGAGTCGCGGCCCGTCATCTCCGAGGTTGTCGCGACGCAGCGAGCGGTCGCCTTTGCCGAGCTCACCGGCGCGCCGGTCTACGTGGTCCATCTCTCGTCCAAGCGCGCGCTGGAGGTCTGCGCCGAAGCGCAATCACGCGGTGTGCCCGTCTACGTCGAGACGCGACCCTTCTATTTGCATCTGACTCGTGAACGCTTCGAGGAGGAGCAAGGTCAGCTTTACGTCGGACAGCCGCCGCTGCGCGAGCAACAGGATGTCGACGCGATCTGGGATGGACTTCGTCAGGGGACCGTCAACACGGTTTGCACCGATCACGCGCCCTGGTCGAAAGAGGCCAAGCTGGCGCCCGATCACACCATCGCCAAGCTCCGGCCCGGCGCTGAGAACCTGCAGGTGATGCTGCCGATGCTGCATTCCGAGGGCGTGCTCAAGGGACGCATCTCGCTCAACCGCATGGTCGAGGTCCTCTCGACGAACGAGGCCAAGCTCTTCGGGCTCTTTCCTCGCAAGGGGACGATTGCCGTTGGGAGCGAGGCCGACGTCGTGTTGTTTGATCCGAACTGGACCCGGACCATCGAGGCGTCGATGCTCAAGTCCGCCGCGGATCACTCGGTCTATGAAGGCTGGAGCGTGACCGGCTGGCCACGACTCACGATGCGACGCGGTCAGGTCGTCTTCGAGAATGAAGAGGTGGTTGCTCATCCCGGGTCGGGCGAGTTGGTCCGGCGTGACGCGACGATGCAACTCTAGAATCTACCGGGTAGTGGCTGAAGGAGACGACGATGGCTTCCGAGACGATCTTCACCATGGACACATCGAGCATCAAGTACGGATCGGGCGCGACCAGGGAGATCGGCTTCGACATGGCCGCGCAAGGCGCAAAGCGCGTGATGGTCGTGACCGACCCGCGCGTGGCCAAGACCGACACCGTCGCGATCGTGCTCGATTCGTTGAAGGCGGAGGGAATCGAGGCGGTGCTGTTCGACCAGGTGCGAGTCGAGCCGACCGACGTCTCGTTCAAGGAAGCGATTGACTTCGCCAACGACCAGAACGTCGACGGGTTCGTCGCGGTTGGCGGTGGCTCGAGCATGGATACCGCCAAGGCGGCGAACCTCTACAGTACCTATCCGGCCGACTTTCTGACCTACGTCAACGCGCCAATCGGTGGCGGCCAGCCAGTGCCGGGTCGTCTCAAACCGCTCATCGCCATCCCGACCACCGCTGGGACGGGGAGCGAGACAACCGGCGTGGCGATCTTCGATCTGACCGAGATGCACGTGAAGACCGGCATTGCCCACCGCGCGCTGCGACCGGTTCTCGGTATTATCGATCCAGCCAATACCAGAACCTTGCCGAAGATGGTCGCGGCCTGTTCAGCACTCGATGTGCTGAGCCACGCAATCGAATCACTGACCGCGCTTCCGTATAACCAGCGTCCGGCGCCGGAGCACCCACGGATGCGCCCCGCCTACCAGGGCGCAAATCCGATCAGCGATATCTGGTCGTCGATGGCGATCCAGATAGTAGCCGAGAATCTCATTCCGGCGCTCGACGACGTGGACGACGAAAAGGCGCGCGGTCAGATGCTGCTGGCGGCGGCCTTTGCGGGAATCGGGTTCGGCAACGCGGGTGTGCACCTGCCGCATGGTATGTCGTATCCCGTCTCTGGCATGGTGAGCGACTACGTGCCGGAAGGCTACCCGCGTGACCATCCGATGGTGCCGCATGGCATGTCGGTGATCCTGAACGCGCCAGCCGTCTTCCGGTTTACGGCTCAGGCGAATCCAGAGCGGCACCTGTACGCCGCCGGTCTTCTGGGAGTGGATGTATCGTCAGCCAGTCAGGACGAGGCCGGCGATGTCCTTTCAGGCGCCTTGATCGATATCATGCTTCGTACTGGCATGCCGAGTGGCCTGCGTGCGATCGGATTCGACGAAGAGGATATCGATGGACTGGTGGCGGGAACCTTGCCACAGCACCGGGTAACGAAGCTCTCGCCGCGTCCGGCGAACGAATCCGACCTGCGCGCGCTCTTCCAGGATGCAATGGCGTACTGGTAGTTCGGGCGGCGGCGTTTCGCCGTGATACGCCCGGAGCGAGGCATCCACGACAAGATCCGGAGGAGGCTCAGTGACTCTTGAATCCCAGGAATCGTTCGTCGTCCGTGCTCCGCGTGAAGCTGTCTGGTCCTACACGAGCAACATGCGCAACTGGGCCGCGAATATGCCCGGTTACGAATCGTTCGAGCAGATCAACGAAACCGATTCGCGCTGGACCCTGCAGGTGAAGCTTGGCCCGTTCAAGCGGACTGTGCGCATGCTGGTCCACATCGCCGAGTGGGACGAGCCGCGACACGTCTCGTTTGACCTGCATAGTGAGACTGACCCCGTCAATGGCACCGGCGGATTCGACGCCGAAGAGATCGGCGAGAGTGAAACTTCCGTGACGCTGCGACTACGGATCGACTCGACCGGCCCTATGGCGGGAATGATGGAATCGATGGCGAAACCGGTGCTGGAGCGGATGCAGCGTTCCTTCGCCCAGGCGATGACGGCCGACATCGAACAACGCGGCGGGACCGACGGTTAGCCAGGTGAAGTTCGTAGAAATGAGGAAACGGTCTGATCATGGACACCGCCGATCGTTATCGCGAATACCGGACCGTGGACCAGGCCCTGATGGTGCGAGTGGGTGAAACCGTGACGCGATCGGTGATGAACCGCGCGGCGCAGATGCTCCAGATCGGTCAGAGCAACGTCATGCGAAATGAGCCCGAGACCGCCCTATCGATCCTGATCGATTTCGCGCTGCACGACATTCGCAGCAACGGCGAGTCAGCCGTTCAGCGTTATCGAGTATCCCCTGGTCCCGATAACGCCATGGAAGACGAGTTGCTCACCGCTCATGCGTTGGCAACTACCTCTCTCTACAAGGTGATCGAAACCGGGCTTCCCGACGACACGATCTTGCTTCAGGATCTGCTGCGGACGGCTGATGACATACGTCTGGTGGACGTCAACCTCAGCAAATCTGCAAAGCCCGGATTGCTCATCTTTGCGCGTTGTCTGTTTCTCGAGGGGCTCTCGATGAACACGGGCATGGCGCTCGGATTTCCGCCGCAGGTGGAATCCACGCTCCTGGCGGACTACCGGCAAAGGCTGTCGCAGGTTGACCTGGCCTACGACGAGCGGCGACGATTCGTTCACTTCTTCAAAGAATTCGAGGCCCGTGGTATGCCGACACGTTATCTGCCGCCGCTGCAGTAGGACGCTCATTGCAAACCTACCTCAGCGTCTCCCGCGTACCGCCCAGGCGCGCGCCATCAGGTGGATCGTGCCGTCAGGCTGCGTCGGCAGATTAGCGCGAATTCGCTCTTGGAGAGCCGTCTGGTCCTCTGGATCGAGCCTTTTTAGGTACCCGGGAGCCGGTCCCTGACCACCGAGAAACGGGAGCCAGAAGTCATCGAAGTCCGTAAACGTGGTGGGGACGTCGATGGCATGGGTCGACACATCGTTTAGTCCGGTGTCGCTGAAGAGCGCGCCGAGCGGTCCTGGCTGACAGAAGGAGAAGCGTCGTCCCTCGTCCAATTCAATTGCCGATGGATCGAGTTCGCTCGCCGCATCCCAAAAATAGCGCATGAACTGCATCTGGTCGGCGTAGTCCCACACGTAGGCCGCCACCACGCCCCCACGTTTTGCCACCCGCACCATCTCGGCAACGGCTTCAGCGGGGTTGGGTACGAAGTTGAGCATCAGGCCGCCGACAACAGCGTCGAATTTCCCTGCCGGAAAGGGGAGGGAACGGGCGTCTCCGACCTCGAATCGGACGATGGGATCACAAACGAGCGCTCGAGCGTAGTTCACGAATCCGGGGGACGGGTCGATACCGGTCACGCTGCGTGGGTTGGCATCGGCCGCGATCGAAGCGCTCAAGGCACCTGTGCCGCACCCGATGTCCAGCCAATCTTTGACCGGTGGTACGGTCAGCCACGCCAGGAAACCACGGGCAACCATCCGGCTCCAGCGTCCTACGTATGGCTCGTATGCGGCGCCGTCGGCAAACTCTTCGTTGGAAACCGACCCATCATCCCGCGTCGAATCTGAGTCGATTGCAGTCATGATCTGCCTCCTAGTGATGCTGGCTGGAACAGTTCACTCATTTTATGGGCGGCGACAGCGTCTGTAACCTGTCCGTGTCGTCTGGCAGGACGGCCGAGCGAAGGAGGTCTGCTGTGGTGCGAAATCTGCCATGACGATCAGGTACTTCCGAGCTACGACTTCTCACCTGTCACGACTGTCGTCCGGATGACACCCGCCTTTTCCGACTCGATCGTAATCGCGAACGTCGATCCGTTCGCGGCGGCGACGAGCCATTCGACGTGACCGCGGCTCAGATTCGGATAGCCGCCCGACATATGCAAGCTGGTATGTTGGCTGACCCGGCCCGCCAGATGCTCCAGTTCCTGGGTTACTGGACGGTTTCCCGGCAAGAGCTGAGAATCGTTGGGGAGGACCAGATTTGCCGTAAGCGGCCGTCCGGGCCCCGGTGTCCGGTTGCGCTCGCTACCGGACGTCGATAGGAAGCCGTCATTGCGGTAGTTGGCCCAGATCCGGTAGACGCCTGTCGTGATCTGCTCGGCTCCGCTGTCGATCAGCCGCAACTGAGGTGCGGTCCCCATGGCCGCGATGGCGAAGGGAACGGCGCGATCGATCTCTTCCTCCAGGAGCGATCCCGGCGGATTCAGCAGCCCGAACTTGATCTCGAGCCCGCCAAGCTCCACGTCACCAAGTTGCGGATGCTCGAACGGGCGCCATGGAGTGAAGCCACGCCCGCCCGCGTGCTCGTCGAGCAGTCGCAGGATCATCAGGTCGTGCTCTTCGGTCCGTTGCTCCTCCAGCTGCACGTAATTCGTGCTGGGGATGCCGGCCCGGTGCGCCAACCCCCACAACTCCGTCATGAAAGAGAGGATGCCGAGTTGGTCGTAGAGCCAGTCGCTCTCGACGCCGTACGACGGGATGTTCGGCTGGTACGGGTTCGTGTGAAACGGGGACTCGCAGCGAAAGCCCATGCTCGCCTCGCCCATGGCGCCAATCGCCTGGAAGGCGCGCAGATCGTGCGGCGGAATCTGCGCATCGGCGTAGTTGGCCGATGCTCGCAGAATTAAGCCGGCAGCCGTGTGATGCAGTTGCGCGCCGTGGATATTGCGATGGCCGAGCAGAAATCTCGCAAGCGCCTGAGTCTCGGGCTCGCTCAGTGGATGAGGCCCTGAGCCGGTCTGGGCCCAGGCCGGTCGCCAGTCCATGGGGAAGTTGCGATTGAAGTCGAGCCCGGATGGCGACTGCGCCAGCGTGATCTTGCCGCCGTCCCATTTGCGGATGAGTCCTTCCGGGAGGACGAAGTAGTAGTCGTCGCCGAACTCGTTTGGTCCCCGCTTGAGCATGATGCGATTGTCGGCCGTCGAGATCTTCCAGGGCCCGGCCGGGTCCTTGACTCGCATTGATCCGATGAGCCCATCGCCATCGAGGTCGGCTGGCTCGAGTCCGTCGAGCGCGGCGTGCGGAAAGTTGGGCGGAAATGGACGGTCGGCCGAGCGGACGTTGCCCGTTGAGGTCAGGAATTGTTCAGCACCGTCGACGGCAATGCGCGGGATGACGTAGAGCGCGGTTTCATCGACCAGGCGACGGACTTCGGGGTCGCTGGCGTAGTTGGTCAAGAGATAGTGAATGGTCGCCAACGCGACCGACGATGTCATGACCTCCGCCGCGTGGATATTCGCGTCTATATAGTAGCCGGGCTTCTCCAGGTCAGAGCCGGTTGAACGATTGGTCAATGTCATGACCCAGATATCGCGCCCTTCGCCGCTGTGACCGATACGCTCCATCGTCGCCAGGTTGGGGTAATCGCGAACCCAGCCACGCAGCATCTCGGTCAACAGGTCGTAGGTGTAGTAGCGGTCGGGGCGCCACTCGGAAGACTCGGCCAGGTAATGAAGTTCGGTGAAATTCGGTTGCGCCATCCGGTACTTCTTCCTTCCCCAGAATCGTCTTCGACTGGTGGACCATCATAGTCGAGCGGCAGCCGGGGCGGTCAATCAAAACGGGCACGATACTCTATGTTTGAAATCTGAGCGGTGATATCCTCTGACGTCGGGAAGTCAACAATGTCGTGATTTCCGATGCGTGGCACCGGACAACCGGTAGCGCAGTCATGGTAATCGGAACGTGGGTGGAAGAGAGCGGGCTTCGTGGCGAGAATTGACCCACGGATGCGTGTGTTGGGCTGGTTCCTCCGGCGCCAAACATCGGTGGCCAACATGTCGCCGGCACAGCTCGAAAAGCGGCAGAACAGGAAGATCGGTCACAATTGGCTGTCCGACCTGTTGCTGGGCGGGATCGCGCGTGATGTGGCGGTCTCAAACGGAGAAGCGAACGGTGAATCCGATCGACTCTCGATTCGCGTCCACCAGCCCACTCGCGCCGCCGCCAGTGCACGGCCGCTCATCGTCCACTTTCACGGTGGCGGGTGGACAACCGGGTCGGTCGAGCAAAGTGACTGGCTCTGCAGCCACGTTGCGTCCGGTGTCGACGGGGTAGTGGTGTCGGTGGGCTACCGCCGGGCTCCGCAGCATCGCTGGCCAGCAGCGCCAGAGGACTGCTATGCGGCGCTCGTTGATGTCGTCTCGCGCGCGGGGGAGTTTAGAGCAGATGCGACGCACCTGGCGGTCATGGGCAGCAGCGCGGGCGGTAATTTGGCCGCGGTCGTCGCGCTCATGGCGCGGGACCGCTCCGGTCCAACGATCGATTACCAGGCGTTGATCTATCCGGCGACCGACCTGACCCTGTCGAGCGCTTCGATCGACGAAAACGCGAACGCGCCCTTTCTCACCAAGGCTGATTGCGTTACCTACGCTCGTTATTATCTCGGAGGTCAGGACCCGCGGCAGGCCTATGTATCGCCGCTCCTGGCCGGGAACCATGCCGGGCTGCCTCCAGCGCTCATCCAGGTGGCCGAGCACGACCCGATTCGCGACGACGGGCTGCGCTATGCCGAGGTGCTGCGGTCGGCCGGTGTCGATGTCCGCGTGACCGAGTACGGGGGCACGCCGCACGGCTATTTCGCATTTCCCCATCTTTGCGGGGCTGTGCCACAAGCACTGAATGAGCTGTGTACCGAATTGCGGTCGGCGTTGGCTCCGGCTCCCGAGACGGTGTGACGGCTCCTGCTCGAGTCGACAGACGTGGCGGGTCCACGATCGCACTCCCGTGGACATGACAAACGTTCAACGCCCGCGCGAAGCAGGACAGTCGTGGGGCTCAAATGGCGATATGTGACCTAAAATTCTGTGATTGCGTTAAATTCAGTAGATGTTCTTCTTGTTGTGTTGAATACCTCATCTACTCCTTCTTCTGTAGCAGTCAATAATGGAATGCCTCGTGCTGAACGAAGAGCAAGACCGTCCGTTCTCAACGCGTGTTGCCCGGTAAGGCGATGACCGGGGGTTGGACGGTACTCCGTACGAACCGTTGATCAATCGAGTCGGGCGTGGCGGAGGATACGACGACGAACTGGTCCGTTCGAACTGGCAATAGACCGACGAACCGCAAAGCTCAGCTTTTCGTACCCAACAACTCAATATCGTCAATGGCCGAACTGACGATCCATGAAAGGGGACTACATGCCTCGATGGTTCCACCGCACGATACTCGGACTCATCCTGCTGATTCCCCTGGCGATGGCCGCGCCAGTGCAAGCTCAGGGCAATAACACCGTCGATCTACACGTGACGATTAATCCCGAATCAGGTCCATCCGGCACCCTGGTGATGATTCACGGATCGGGTGCTCCGCCGAACACTCAGGTCCTGGTTGCATCGGCCAGGTGGATGTCGGATCAAACCTGCACCACGCCGCAAGACGGTCAGTCAGTCGCGACGGTGAACTCTGATGGCAACGGTGATTTCTTCGCCAAGGACACGGCCAACATCATCGGTTCCCATGACGTTGGGATTGCGTACTTCGCCAAGATTCTGACGCAAGAGACTCCGCAGCCGATGTCGAACATCGCGTGCTTCCAGTTCGAGCCAGCGGGATCGCCGCACGTGAATATTTACCTCGTGGCGCTCGACGACAACGGACAATCCGGTATGAAGATCGGCTGTGGCGATAGTCTGCTCCCGATTTCGGTGCAGATCGACACGAGCGGCAGTATCGAACAGCAGATCACTGATGCGCTGAATAAGCTCCTCTCGATGGACGAACAATTCGATGGTCAGTCGGGACTGTACAACGCGTTGTATCAATCCGACCTGTCGGTCGAAAGCATTACGCTGGACAACGGCCACGCCACGGTCAACCTCACTGGTTCACTTCAGGTGGGGGGTGTCTGCGATGAGCCGCGGGTCGACCAGCAGATTCGCCAGACGGTGCTGCAGTTCGACGGCGTTGACTCGGCGACGATCCTGCTGAATGGTCAGAAGCTTTTCAACGATCAGGGGGATGCCACTCCGCCGCGGTCCTCCGACCAGCAGCCGGTATTCCAGAATCTGATACCGGCTCCGTTTGAGACCATCGACACGGGGCACGTTCGTCTTGCCGTCGTGGCATATGCCAACTCTGATATTCAGACCTTTTCATTCAAGCTCAACGGTGAGGAATTGAATCCAGAGACGGGAGGGCCCGCGGGTTATCTGATTAGCGCCTTCACCGAACGTGATCTCGAGCCGGGCGTCTACACGCTGACCGCCACGGCCACGGATGCCGAGGGTGATACGTTCAAGGCACAATGGGACTTCATCGTTGCCCAGAACGGCGCCAGTGGCGAGTGGTTCACCGCGAATGGCACGCCGAAGGCCGGGCAGATCAATGCCACGATGCGGTCGCTGGTGGAGGCCTTCCGCTGGCACCTCTACGGACTGTCGTGGGATGGAGCGGATCATCCCGATCTCCCGACCCACGTTGGGTTCCAGGGAGCGGCAGAATCGCTCTCACCGTGGGTGACCGGAAACACCTTCGATCAGGCCCGGACGACGGCGACGCTCAGGTCGTTGGTGGAGGCCTTTCGCTGGCATTTCTACGGTCAGGATTGGAATCCGCCGGTGCCGCCGGGACCGGACATGCCGACGCATGCGACGTCGTTCAGCGGGCCGGATCCGATCCAGCCGTGGTTCACTGATAGCGGCCAGCCGATTCCTGAGAACATCACCGCGACGATGCGGTCCCTCGTCGAGTCGTTCCGCTGGCACTTCTGGGGTTACTCATGGGATGGCGCGCATCATCCTGAGATTCCAACGCACGCCTACGACTGAGGTGCGCACCTGGACGCAAACGGGACCGGCTCGAAGGCCGATCCCGTTCTTTTTTGCACTATTTTGCCGCGTTCATTTCATTGTTGGCCGCGTCGGAATCGTTGATTACCCATCGTACGGCGCGAATCGCAGCTTGACCGCGCTTCCTGGCAGGCCGCCATAGCCGATTTCGAGGATGTCCTCCCTGGTCACGTTCTCGCCTGCCATGACCATCGGCAAGATGAGATCGCCGAGCGCGTTGCCGGTCCACATGCGGCACGATGCGAGGTTGATGATGGGCACGTTCCCAACCTGTGCCAGCCAGAACATGCTGCCCCGCGTCGGAGCACCGCGGTGGACGAGCCGGGCACCGATGGTCTCCAGGGCGCTCTCGATGGGGTCGAGTGGGTCGATGGTGTTGCCGCCACCCGTGAGGATGAGATCCGCGCCCTGGTCGAGCAACTCGCGGAACGCGCTCGCGACGCTTTCCGGACTGGGCTGCACGTAGCGCAATTCGAGCAGGTTCGAGCCGTACCAGCGTACCTTGCGCTCCATGGCCGTGCTGAAGCGAGCGCGGTTCCCGGGGCCGATGTCGTCGAGCGCCAGTACCCCAACCGTCTTGGGCTCGAACGGCCGGAGCCAGATGACCGCACTGTCTGCGCCGCGGCAGATCCGCTCGACCTCGGCGATGCGCTCCTCCGCGATCGCCACTGGAGTGATCTTGACGCTGGCGACAACCGTTCCGGCGAGGACCGGCTGGCGATCGAGCATGGTGTAGGCCGTCACGTTCGGCACGTGATTGACCTGCGCGAGCAAAGCTGGGCTGACGCGCACCAGCCCTGTCGCGTCCGCGACGATATCGTAGCGGCTCTGCGAGGGTCCCTCGATTCGTAACCCCTCGCCCACGACCGCTCGCGCGACACGCTGCCCGCCGGCATCTTCATGGAGGTCGCCGTGTTCGATTTCGAGCAAGTGGATCTCGATGAGAGGGGCAGTTCGCAGGCGTTCGATTGCCGAGCGGTCGAGCAGGGTCCCCTTCGACACGAGCACACTGCCATCGGCGTCGAGGACATCGTGCGTGAGCGCAAACCCGAGGTACGCCTCAGTCACATTGGTGGTCAGGATTGCATGGGACCGGGCCATTGATGCCTCCTCAACGAATCGATTGGTTCGTGTACGACCGGCGCCAGCCTAGATTGACGGCTGGTCATGGTCAAGTATGATGATTCGACCGTTTGCTTGCCGTTACCGTTCGACGTGTTACCCGTACCCGCATTGAGACGAGAGGCGTTGAAGGGAGACCGTTATGCTTGCTGCCGTCTGCTATGAGCACGGCCAGCCGCTGGTGCTTGAGGAGATCGATCTGGATGCGCCACACCGTGGTGAGGTTCGGGTGCGGATCGCTGCGGTTGCGATCTGCCACAGCGATGTTCACCTGATCCGGGGCGAGTGGGGTGGACTGCTCCCGGTCGTCGCCGGGCATGAAGCCGCGGGTGTGGTTGAGGCGGTCGGCGAGGACGTCGGGCGAGTGAAGCCGGGCGACCACGTTGTCGTTTCGCTCCTCCGCTCCTGCGGTCACTGCTTCTATTGCCAGCGCGGCGAGCCGTTTCTCTGTGAGGGGACATTCGCGCTCCGCAGCGAGACCCGTCTCCATACCCGCGGCGGTGATTCCATTATTCAGGGAATCAGCACGGCCGCCTTCGCCGAGCAGGTTGTGGTGGACCAATCGCAGCTGGTCGTCATCCCAGAGGATCTGCAAATGGACCGTGCCGCACTGCTGGCTTGTGGAGTCATCACCGGTTTCGGTGCGGCGGTCAACACGGGCGGAGTCACGCCCGGAAGCACGGTGGCGGTCATTGGCGTGGGCGGCGTCGGGCTGAACGCGGTGCAGGGCGCCGCTATCGCCGGGGCCAATCCGGTCATTGCCATCGACCTGCTCGATCAGAAGCTCGACGCGGCGCGTGCCTTCGGCGCGACGCACGGCATCAACGCGCGCGATCCCGAGATCGCGGAACGCGTTCGTGAACTGACGGATGGCCGGGGAGTCGACTACGCCATCGTGGCCGTTGGCAGCACGGCGGCCGGCGAGCAGGCGATCGGGCTGACGCGCCGTGGCGGAACGGTGGTCATCGCCGGAATGCCGCACATCGACGCCAACCTGTCACTCCCGGTCTTCCGCTTCGTGGGTGCCGGCCGGAGGATTCTTGGTAGCTCGATGGGCTCAACCCGGTTGTCGGTCGACGTGCCGCGACTGGTTGGGCTCTACCAGGAAGGTCGCCTCAAGCTGGATGAGCTGATCAGCCAGCGTTACCCACTGTCGCGAATCAACGACGCGATCACGGATATGGAATCGGGCAAGTCGCTGCGTAATGTGGTGGTGCTCGAGTAGTGCGACCGACCGAATTCCCGCTGTGCCGCCATCATCGTGTTGAGCCCAAGCGTATTGGACCGGACAGCGTGCCTGGCTGCCACCGGTGGATAAGGAGAACCATGATGTCATCGTTGCGACAACGGCCAGTTCTTCTGGTCGGCAGCATCCCACTCGCGGACGCGGAGGAGGTCTTCCGGACCGCGAGCTCGATCCTGGGTGACAGGGTGCGACGACTGCCTGACGGTGAGACCGGCGTACGCACGAACTGGATTGGCTGGCAGGCTGCCGTCTTCGAGCAGAATCCGGCGCTCGAACGGGCGACCGAGAACGATAAGGAGTACGGCATTCAGCTTCGCTACCGGCTGCGCCCTGGCAAGTCGGCGGACGACATCGATTTCGTAAACCTCGGCTACGCCGATGCCGCGCTCGGATCGTACGCGACCTTCAAGCGACTCAAGGATGAGGGTGCCATTCCCCACGGCACACGCTTCCAGGTCTGCCTGCCGACCCCGCTTGCTCCCGTTACCGGGTTTGTCGATCAGGCAGACCGTGCGGCGGTCGAACCCGCCTACGAGCGTCGCATGCTTGCCGAGCTCGAGCAGATCTGCGCCGAGATTCCGCACGATCAGCTGGCCATTCAGTGGGATACGGCGATCGAGTTCGGGATTCTCGAGGGGGTCATGCCGAGCCACCTACAGGATCCGGAGAAGGAGATCGTCAACCGGCTCGTCGACCTTGGAACGCGAGTTCCGCCAGATGTCGAGCTTGGCTATCACCTGTGCTATGGGGACGCCGGGCACCAGCATTTTGTCCAACCCAAAGACACTGCCAAGCTGGTGATGGTGGCCAATGGGATCAGCGCCGGAGTGAATCGACCGATCAACTGGATTCACCTGCCAGTGCCGCGAGGCCGAGATGATGTTTCCTACTATGCGCCGCTGAGCGAACTCAAGCTGGACCCTGAGACTGAGCTGTACCTTGGGTTGGTGCACATGACCGATGGCCTCGAAGGAACACGACGCCGGATCTCCGCGGCCTCACGGGCAGTATCGAACTTCGGAATCGCGACCGAATGTGGCTTCGGCCGTCGCCCGTCTGAAATGGTGTCGCCGCTCCTTACGCTGCATCGTGATGCCGCCGGGTCCTGAAGCGGGTTACGGGGCGAACTTGATAACCATTTCACGTGTTTGCTGGACGACATGAAAGCGGGTCCCCAACAATGAGGGGACCCGCGTGGTGCCAGTGTTTCGTTGATTTCCTTCTCCCGCTGGCAAACAGTGATCTGCCGGTTGACTAACCGGTGACCTTTTTGGCAATGCTGGCGAACTCATCCTCGGTGAACGCGGGCATCGTTACGCTTCGGACATTCCCAAGTTGTCCGACCTTCAGTACCAAGGCTGATATCGTCTCCACGTCAGGAGCTTCGACCCGGATCGCCAGATCGTACTGCCCCATGGTGTAGAAGAGACCGTGCACCTTGCAGCCCATCTCTGTCGCCATGTTTTCGAACGCTTTGGCCCGGCCGACGCTCTCGACGGCTTTCTGTGCTCCCTGATCGGTCCAGTTTACGAGTGCAATGTACTGTGGCATCTGGACGTTCCTTCCAGGCGGAATCCCGCCTCCCTGTCCGTTTGCCACACGGGTAAATGGAAATCGCCTCCATCTTGCATGATCCGGAGCAAAAAGTCGAGATGGTACGAAAATTAGAGTAAATCATCGGAAGAATTAGCAATTTCGCATGGTTTCGAGAAAGCCGAGACCCGCGAGGAGGAGAAGACTCGCGGGTCCCGGACTCAGGTGGTAGGAAGTGATCTGATTAGGTTGCTGGCTCTGGTACGCCTGGGAGTTCGTCGGGCAGTGGCATTGTCGAGAGGAACAGCCGTTGGAGTACCAGTGCCCCGAAGACGAAGACCGCGCCGGTCACAACAACCCAGCCAAGGCCCCCGCGCACGACTTCTGATCCGAGCGCCGGGCCGACGATGCCAGCCAGGTAGATCGGGAGCATTGCCAGGTTGAGCGTAGCTGAACGCTGCGCCTCCGGCACGACCGTCGCCAGCAGGGCAAAGAAGAGCGCCATGTAGGTGCTTGTCGCGGCGAAGAGCAGTGCCGCGGTCACGGCCAGCGTCAGAACTGAATGAGCCGCCGGAATTGCGAGAATGCAGAGAATCGTCGCGACGGTCGTGAAGTCCTGCATCCGGCGGAATCCCAGCCGGTCGCCGAGCGCACCCGCAAGCGGTGCCGCGAGCGACCCAAGCAGGGCTGCAGTACCGACCACCAGGCCAACGGCGGCGGCGAGCCCCGTTTCGCTTGGATGGACCCGCTCGACGAAGAGCGGCAGGTACGGGCGCGCCATGAACCAACCGAGATAGAAGAGGACGAACGACCCGAACAGACGCAGGGTGACCGGCGTGGTCACGACACCGGTGATCGCGCGCCGGGCGAGCGTCGTCACGGAATCAGTGACCGTTTGCCCGATTCGCACGTCGCGTAGCCCGATCGTCAGCATGGCCGCTGCGGCAAGTGACAAGATTGCGTCAACCGCAAAGAGCCCGCTCAGGCTCAGTGACGTGTTGTCGACAAGCCACCCCCCGATTGCCGGACCCGCCGCGGTTCCACCAGCGGCAATCGCTCCGAGTAGCGAGATCGCGAATCCGACACGGCGCTCGGGCGTCACATCACGCAGCAGCGAGAGCATGACCCCGGTATTGCCGAGCTGGAAGCCAACCAGCAACAGGCTGACCGCGATCTCCCAGCGATTGCGGCTCAGGGCCAGTCCGGTGAAGACCACGGCCTCCACCAGCGCACTCCGCGTGATGATCAGTTTGCGGCTGTACTTGTCGGCCCAGGCGCCCCAGAACGGCACCAGCGGCAAGCCGAGTACGAAGAGCAGGCCGGTGAGCAGCCCGACCCAGCGCGAAATGTCGGCGTCCGGCATCCCGACGTGTCCGAGGTAGAGCGGCAGGAATGCCATCACGTGGCCGAAACCCGCCGATTCGACCGCTGACGTGACACCGAAGAGCAGCAGTACCAATAGCCATGACTGCGGACGTGACCCGCTCGACTCGTTCGTCATCATGTTTCTCCCGTTCAGTGTTGCCCCTGGAGAATCCGGCCAGGTGGCTTCCCGACTGGCCGTTGCGCTCAGGTCAGGTCCGACAACCCGGGCGGGATGCGCCGCAGCGGCTGCCAAACACGACTGTGGAAATCGAAGTTCGCGCTGCCTTCCGGATCGGCCGGATCAGGAACACGCAAGAGAATCCGGCGCAGGAGATCGTCGCGCTGTCGCAGGTAGTCGAACAATTCGGGCGCGTCAGATTGCAGCCTGGAGGCCTGCTCAGTGATTCGTCCGAAGTGTTCGACTCGAGTGCGATCCGTCATTTCAGTTACCCCCATATCCGTTGGCGTCGACGTGACCGTGATTGGCTTGCCTTCCATCATCGATCGCCCGAACCGCTTGACACCTTGACTCTAGGTGAGTGGGCAGATCGGCACATCGTGCGGACTACGTAAACCTGAGACGCGGCGGAACGAGTCTGCTGCGTAGGATTACGGATCCCTGCTGTCGCACCCGGCGCACGGATCTGCTGGGGGAATGTCGAATACGAGGCAGTGTTTCCTTGTGGTGGCTTGATTTCAGTACTGGTAAGTGGGTTGCGGAGAGCCGGAATGTCCGCTCCGGCATGATCCCCGCGGAGCGTCCGCGCGGAATCCATCCCTCTCGGAACCGGAAGATGCTCGCTGGTCGTGCCGGGTTTCGGCATATTCGCGCCCCTTTCGCTGCGCTGAACAGAACGTCGATGCAGCGATAGTAGTCGGGGGCTCTTAACCCGCTCTTTATTCCCTGTTAATTGGGATAGGGATGCCGCAAACGGGCGTCGTCCTGTCCCGACTGGGTACGAACCGACAACGACGTGAGTCTTCCCGGGTCATCAACGTCTGGCATGGTTCGCCCCTCATCCGTTCGATAACCTCGCCACCTGGACGTTCATCAACTCCTGCACTCGATCCCACCTCGCCGATCACTTGCCGTGCGCACCGATCCATAGGTAATTCACGTACTCCTCCTCGCTTCATCTGGCACAGCGTCGGCAATGTCGCCGACGCTGTGCATCACGTGTCCATTCTCGCGATGCCGCAGTTCTCCGGATGTTCAAGTTCGTCCTTTCTCGTACGGTGGAATCACAGACGACTGCCGTGTCGCGAACGGATTTCGTGAGGAACGTCGCACGAATCGTCAGACTCGGAGGTCGGTGGTCGATTGGAGGAACGCATGTTGTTCGTGGCAATTGGTCAATTGAGCGTGGCTGGCGGTGAAGATGCCTGGAGACAGCGCTGCCTGAATGGCGTTCTGTCGTCAGGAGTGACGATTCTCGGCGCATTCGAGGTTGCGAACGCCAGCACTCAGCTGATCGTGCTGCTCGATGCCGAGAGCGTTTTGGATCTGCGCAGAACAATCAGCAACTGGGAGGAATACGCGCGGTTCGTCGTATCCCCAGCGATACAGGTATTGCCAGTCTGTGGCCCGCAGGTCGAATCGTCCGAGCACGAGCAGCCTGCTCTCCTGTTCGCGGACCGGGACGTCGATTGCGGGCTGTCGAGGCGACACCTGTTTGGCTTCGGCGGCAAGAATGGACCCGACCCGCGTCGCATCACTTCACAGGGCGACAGCGTTCCAAGCCCAATTCGACGCGAAGTTCACCCAGGCCACGTGCCCGAACATCGACTTACGCGCCGGGAGCGCGAGATTCTACGGCTGATTTCGCTCGGCCGGAGCAACCGCGATATCGCCTCGGCCCTGTACATCAGCATTCGCACGGTTGAGCGTCACAACGCCAATCTGTACCGCAAGCTCGGAATCAACAGACGGTCAGAGGCCGTCGCGTGGTGGTATCGACAGGAGTTTACCGCGCAATCTGCGTAGATGCCGACATGCACACGTGCGAAATGCGCAATTGCCCCGACGAATCATCTGGAATCTATCGGTATGGTGAAGATGCCGAGTGATTGGCCCGGGGCTCTCCATCGTCAAACACATCGCCACGACCGGAATGATCCTCGGCATCCTCCAACGGAACCAGCCGGTTCGGAGTCAAGAAAGGAGGGCGCGAACACATCGATTCACCGGTGCCGCAGAACGGCACGGAGCAGATTGCCGCATGAGGGCAGGACGTGTTGCGTGCTGACCGAGCAGAAGTGCTCAGAGAAGGGACCGAACCATGAAACGGTGGATGAAGCTCGTCTCGGTGGTCTTTATTGTCATGGCGCTGATGGCTACGGCCGTCACTTCGTCGTTCGCGGCGCCACTGGCACAAACGGACGGTTCTCCGGCGGACCTGTCCAGCGGATTCAGCTTCGACATCTTACAGCGGCGGGACGATGATCGGCACCTGGACGGTTGGCAGCGATCGGGTCGTGGGTCACGACGGACACGTCGAATCAACTCAGCTGTCGTCCGGCACGATCGTCATGAACTTCTCGGGACGTGGCATCATGACGCACGTCACGCATGGCTGCGACACAAGACGGTGACGGCGGGACCGCCTACCTGAACCTCCACGTGGTCGGATCGTCCAGTTCGTCGGTGGTCTTTGGCAGCTTGATTTACCACTTCGGTGATGTCTGGGGCTACCGCATGGTCGCAGGGTCGATCACCAGCAGTGGCTGGATCCTGAACATTGGCCAGCCGGCGCCAGTGATGCTGCTCGGCGCGAACACGTAATCTCTGACGCGACGACGCGCTCGCAATTCAGCGATTTGACGGACACTCCAGGCGATGTCGCCTGGAGTGTCATGTTTTCGGCGACGCGACGACTGGTGGCTCGTCAGCGTTGTCAGGCCACCAGGTCAGGCCACAGCGTGAGAATGACGCGTTCGGCGTCGTGGCGGATCAAGCGTTCGGTCGTCGCGACCGGTGCGGCGAGCAGCCGCGGAACCAGCGTTCGGAGCGTGTCCAGATCCGGCTCGACCGGGAATGCTTTTTCCTCGGCGTAGCGCTCAAGCAGAACCGGCGAGAATTTGCCGGTATTGACGATCACGGTGTCGACACGTCGCCCGAGGTACGAATGGATCTCCCGTACGAAGTCGGACGCCGTGAAGTCGTCCGTTTCGCCATGTTTGGTCATGACGTTGCAGACGTAGACGATCTCACCGTCACAGGCGCGAATCGCGTCGGCTATTCCGTCGACGAGCAGACAGGGGATGACGCTCGTATAGAGATCGCCCGGGCCGATCAGAACACGGTCGGCGCGCTCCAGCGCCTTACGCGCGCGAGCGGTCGCTGAGGCGGGTTTATCGAGGAAGACGCGTGAAATCGGCGAGACGCTACGTCCGCGCGGGCGGTCGATGGCCGACTCCCCTTCGATGACCGAGCCGTCGCTCAATTCGGCACAGAGCGTTGCGTCGTCGAGCGTCACGGGGATGACGTGTCCGGCCGTGTTCAGGATCTCCTCGGCGTCGTCGAGCGCGCCGATCAGGTCGTCGTCGTTCAGATCGAGCAAGGCATGCAGAATCAAGTTTCCCAGTGAATGACCGCCAATGCTGCCATTCTCGGAGTCGGGAAAGCGATAGCTGAAGATGTCTCCCCAGAGTTTGCGTGAGCGGGAGAGTGCCACAAGTGCCTGTCGCAGGTCGCCGAGCGGAAGCGGCTGTCCGAATTCGTCAATCAGTCGCCGCGACGAACCGCCCGAGTCCATCATGGTGACGATCGCGGAGAGATTCGAGACATATTTCTTGAGCTCGGAGAGCATGGTGAATGAGCCCGTGCCCCCGCCGATGCTCGCCACTCGCTCGTGGATCTCGCGACGCATCTGAACCATCATCCCATCGTCATCCGAGGTAAATCGAACCTATATTCACGTCTTAGCGGTCGTCTCGATACGACCCCGCGCGTTCTTGCCAGCGACAGACGCAGTACCGGGCTCAGTTTGATGCCTTTCACGACGGAAGGCAACGCGGAGCGTGTCGGGAATCTCGTAGAGGGCTGGCCCCGGATCACTGACGGAGAGGACCGACCATTCGGCTGGTGGACGGACGGATCGCAGGTACTGGATTGGTCCCATCCGGCGCGCGCGAACTTCCTTTAGAACCGTCGGCAGGTCGGTAAGTCCTCGGACCCAGCGAACCCCGGGCTTCCCGTGTACTTCCTCGATTGGAAGTCCGAACGCCTGGCGGAAGAGGAGGTATGGGAAGTCGACTCCCGCTCCGCGTCCGAGCGTGTGCCAGCCCCAGACGCGCGGGTTCACGTCCAGGAGTTTCAGCTGGTGATCGCGCGGGTCGCGTTTGAATTCCACCTCGACCAAGCCATCGAACGACATGGCCTTGATAAGGCGTCGCGCCTCGGTGGCGACTTCGTCGTCGATGATCGACTCGACAAACGTGCTGGCGCGTCCGAAGTCCATCGGAAACTGGCGGGTTCGCCGTGCGGCAATGGACGCGACCACCCGGCCATCCCGCGCGAGTGCCGCGTAAGAGAGCTGCGTTTCACCGCCGCCGGGGATAATCTCCTGCACCATGACCGCGTCTGGTCCGGCATGCGCGACCGCTTCCTTATAGCGCTCGATGAGCTGCTGATGCAAGTCCGCCTGCCAGGCCTTGGCGATGGTGAAGTTGTTCAGTGTTACCTTGTAGGCTGGCTTCAGAATGGCTGGAAAGACGACGTCCAGCGCCGCTAGTTCGTCGTCGTTTGCCGGATACCAGGTGCGCGGGTGCGCGATGCCGAGGGTGTCGGCGATCTCATTCGTATAGTGCTTATCATAGGCCCAGCGGAAGACATCCCACGCTGGTGTGGTCAAGCTGAAAACCTGCGACAGCGACTGATAGTGCCGCGAGATGAGCGCGGCGGTCTCGTCTCCGGATGGGATGAGCGCCCATCCAGTCAGGCCATTCTCGATGGCGAGATCGATCAGGAACGCAACACGCTCTTCGTCAGTAGCGTCTGGCCATTCCACGGACCGCTTACAAAATCGCGAGCTGGCCGATATGCGGTGCTCGTCGGTCATAACCCAGACGGGAATCCCGTGGCGTCCAAGGCTCCGAACGACTCCGAGCGCACGGTAGTCACCGCCGATAACGATGGCGCCGGTCGACGGCGTCAACGGGTGATGACCGGTGCGGGTGGTAAATGTCGCCGGGTTGCCGTCTGGGTGGTTCGGGGCGTTCAGTCGTCGGAGCGCCACACGTTTCATCGGCGAACCCAAGCGCCCGAATTCATGTGCCGGGCGAGGGCGTTTGCCGTGAACCACGTTCCCGAGACGAAGCGCATGACGGGCCCGAAGCTAATTGCCGACGCCGCGCCAAGGAAGTGCAGTCCCGGCACGGTCGACTCAAAGCCGTCCTTCAGCGTCGGGTAGCCGTTCTGGTGCTTGACCGAAGACACGATCTGCCGGTCGAGAAATTCGTAGCACTTGACGTTGATCGCATAGCCGGTGCAAAGAATAACATGGTCCACCTCACGCGAGCTGCCGTCGCTCAGGTCGAGCTTCACCGTGTCGCCGCATTCACCCGCCCTGACGACGGCGGTGCCAGTCGTGAGCGGCACGTCCTTGAGTCGGGGCACTAGCCAGCCTGCGCCGGCCGGGCGAATCGAGCGGTAGGCAACGGGGTCATGCCAGCGCTTCGGCAATCGTCGGAATAGCTCAGGGGTGGCGACGACCCAGCTCAGACCAGGCGGGCCAACGTCGGTCGGGGCGTACAGCAGGTGCTGCGCCCGCTGTGGCAGGCTGTGGAGCTGCGCGCTACGTGCCAGCCAGCGGATCTCGGGTTGCCGCGCGATGACCTCGACGGCGGCACTCGACTCGTTGAGGATCGCGGCGGACTCCAGCGCGCTCTGGCCACCACCGACGACGGCGACGTTCTGACCGTAGAAGACGCTCAGATCATCGTGATCGGACGCATGCGAGACCTTCAGCGGCGAAACGCGGTTGAAGACGTCTGGTCGCCGGGTGAATCGATCGAGTCCGGTGGCAACCATGACACGGCTCGCCTGAACCTTTTCGCCGTCCGCGAGCATCACGTCGAATCCGTGTGATGTCGGACTAACGCGCACGACCTGGCTGGTGTCGAGATCGGGAATGGCTTGCTTCTGGAACCACCGCCCATAGTCGACGAAATCAGCCAGCGGTGTCGGCCTGGCGAGTTTGATGCCTTTGGCCTGCTCGTAGGCGTCGAGGCTGAGCGGACCGCGCAGTGCGCCGATGTTCGATGCGTCACGCGACGAACGAAGGAACATGCCACGCGGCATGTTGCGCTCCCAGAAGCTCATTGCCTCGCCAAAGACGTGGACGTCGAATCCTTCTTCTCGGAGACGGTTCGCGGCCGCTAGTCCGTACGGTCCGGCCCCGATCACCACGAACTGGTGAATCTTTTCTGGCATAGGGGTGACTCCCTCTCTTCCTCCCTCGCGTGGAGAAGCGCAGCCGACTGACCAGTGAGGTTTGCTCGCCATCAACCTGGCGCCGACCTCGTGCTATTCACCGTACAGCACTTTTTGGCCAGTCCGTGAGAGTCGGGAGTACTACGGTACGAGGGACGTTTGGTCCAGGGAGCAGCGGGTGTGCGACCAACATCCGTGTTTGTTGGCCCGGGGCCACCCTCATCCGGCGCTGCGGCGCCACCTTCTCCCGCCAAGCAGGAGAAGGGAGCACTCCAGTCGGGGTGAGGGTGGCCCCGGGGCGGTTGTGGATCAGACGGACGCGAGTGCTTGATCCAGGTCGGCGATGAGGTCGTCTGGGTTTTCGATCCCAACCGACATGCGAACCAGTGACTCGCTGATGCCGAAGCTGATCTTGTCATCGGCGCCAACGTCGCAGTGCGTCATCGAGAATGGGTGCTCGGCGAGAGACTCGGTTCCGCCAAGGCTGACCGCCAGCTTGACGATCTTCAGCGCGTCGAGGAATTTGAAGGCTTCGTCCTCGCCTCCTTTGATGTCGAACGAGATCATCGAACCGGGTCCGAGGCATTGTTTGCGGTAGACGTCGTAGCCAGGATCTCCCTCATTGAGGAAGCCGAGGTAGTAGACACGGGCGATCTTGGGATGCTCGGACAGGAATTTCGCGACCTGCACCGCCACCTTCGTCTGCGCCTCCATGCGAATCTTGAGGGTCTCCAGGCTTCGCAGAATCAGCCACCCGGTCCAGGCGTCGGCCATGGTACCCAGAAACGTGCGCATGGCTCGCACGCGTTTGATCAGATCGTCCGATCCAAGGCAGGCCCCGGCCAGGAGATCGCTGTGACCTCCGATGTACTTTGTTGCCGAATAGAGAACCAGATCAGCGCCATGGTTGATCGGATGCTGATAGACCGGTCCGAGAAATGTGTTGTCGACTGCCAGCACGACCCTGCGCTCCGGCGTCGAGTAGCGATCCGCCAGTTCCGAGCACATGGCAATGTCGATCAGCGCATTGGTCGGGTTGCCGGGTGTCTCGATGTAGATCATCGCAAGCCGGCCGCTCGCACCCTGGGCCGACAATCGCTGCTCGATGGTCTCGACGCTGTCGCCAGCACCGAATTCGACCTGGGTAACGCCGAACCCCGAGAGAACGTGGCGAATGAAGTGATCGGTGCCACCGTACAGCGGATTGCTATGGAGCAGCACGTCGCCTGGGCGAAGAAAGGTGAGTAGTGTGGTGGTGATGGCAGCCATGCCGCTGGCGAAGACCGTTCCCGCCTCGGCCTCATCCCAAACCGTCAGACGATCTTCGAGGATCTCCAGGTTCGGATTGTTGATGCGGCCGTAGATCAGTCCCAATTGCTCGTTCGGGCCCTGCTCACGCAAGCCATAGGCGGCCGAGAAGAAGGACTTGCCATCCGTGGACTTTTCGAAAACAAACGTCGACGTTTGGAAGATCGGCGGTTTGAGCGCTCCTTCCGACCACTCTGGGTTGTACCCGTATCCCATCATCAGCGTCTCGGGTTGGAGTGCTCGATCGCCGAGGTACCCCTCGGGCTTCCGCCTTTTCATGCGTTTCTCCGTCTCTTCTGAAGACCGCGCAACGACCTAGCCGGTCACACTACGAGTATTCAGCTTTTGTGCAATCAACGCAATTCGTGAACCGTACTAGAGTCGGTACAGTTTGGGCGTACGTGGCCTATCTACGACAGTGCGTCAAGGGCGAGCCGCAGCACGATGCGACCAGTTGCCGCGATCGACGGAACGTCAACCCACTCGTTTGCCTGATGATACTGGTCGCCGTGCGGACCGAAGTGAATTGTTGGAATGCCGAGGTCCGCGGCGAAATAGTTGGCGTCCGCCACACCAGCGGAGTAGCCGTACGACGGCGTCTTCCCGGTCTCGGATTCGAATGCGTTGGCAAATTGCTGAATGAAGGGATGATCGGGCGCGATCTCCCACGGCGGATAGTAGGGCGGATCGATCGAGAATTCGAAACGAGCCGGGGAGTGGAGGTCATCGGCAAGTCTGCTCATCTCCGCGAGTACGGTCTCGCCGGTCTCACCCGGCACGATGTGGCGATTGATGGTAAAGCGCGCCTTCTCTGGCACCGTAATGACGTACTGATCGCTGCCGGAGTGAAATCCAAGGACGCACTGCGTCGCGGTCAGCCTGGGGTGTTTGCCGAGCTGCATCTCGTCGAGTCGCGCGACCAGCTTCGCGCCTTCCACTGCCGCATTAATACCGGCTTGCGGCCAGGAACCGTGGGCCGCCTTACCGGTGATATCCGTTCTGACCAGGACCTTGCCGACTGCGCCGAGGACCGGGTGCTCAAAGGCCGATTCGAGGCAGACGCAGGCATCGGCGTGCATCCCCATCTTGACCAGCGCCTGAGCGCCAATAGAGTAGGCCTCTTCATCGACGACGGAGGTGAAGATCAGCGTCCCGCGCCACGTGTCGCGCTGCCGGTGGAGCGCACGCGTGACCAGCATTCCGGCCGCGACGCCCGACTTCATGTCGCACGCGCCGAGTCCGTAGAACCGGTTGCCGTCTCGCTTGCCCTGCCACGGATCGCATTCCCAGCCCTCCGCTGCCAGCACCGTGTCGACATGACCGTTGAGCATGAACGTCGGGCCGTCACCATTGCGGACGTAGGCGATCACGTTCGGGCGGTCATCCTCGGTTGGCTGCATCTCTGGCTCGATGCCGTTCTCGCGAAGCCATGCTGCGATCGCTCGCTGCACGTTGCCTTCTTGCCCTGGGTAGCTGCGAAAGGAGACCAGATGCGCCGTTAGCGACGCGGCCTCCTCAGGGTCAATTGCGTCTTGAATCCAGTTCTCGGACATTGTTGCTCCCTTCACCTGTTCCGCGCGTGGCGCGTTCTGATGTCAGTATCGCACGGCTGAACCTGGCCAATCTCTTGCGATCATCCCGGCAGGATTGTTGGTGAGTACCGTATGATCATGATGCGTGAAGTCCTTCGCGTGAATCAGACTGTGGCCGGTATTCCGGACGATTGACGTGCTCGAGTCGCGATGTACGAGTGTGAGCATCTGTTCCAGCCAGTGCGCAACCGGATGCGGCCAGTGATGTAGAGGGAAGAGGGCCAGTATGGCGAGTACGAGTCCATCGAGTGGGATCGCATTGGCGGAACGCATGAGCCGCCTTGGAACCGAAAGCGCGTTCGACGTGCTGGTGCGCGCCAAGGCGCTCGAGGCGCAGGGCCGCAGCGTGATCCACCTGGAGATCGGCGAACCCGACTTCGATACTCCGAAGCACATTGTCGAGGCGGGCATCGAGGCGTTGCGCGCTGGCGAGACGCATTACACGCCCGCGGCAGGCATTCCAGAATTGCGCCAGGCGATTGCCGAGTATGTCAGCCGGACGCGTGGGATCGATGCCGGCCCGGAGCGCGTCGTGGTGACGCCAGGTGGCAAGCCGGTCATGTTCTTCACGATTCTGGCACTGGTTGGTCAAGGCGACGAGGTTATTTACCCTGACCCCGGCTTCCCGATCTACGAGTCGGTTATCAACTTCGCGGGCGCCAAGCCCGTGCCGCTCCACCTCCGGGAGGAGAAGGAGTTCGGCTTCGACGCGGCCGAGCTCGAATCGCTCGTCTCAGACCGGACCAAGCTGGTAATCATCAACTCGCCGCACAATCCGACCGGCGGGATCATCGGCGAGCCCGAACTGAAGAAGCTCGCCGAGCTTGCCGTGAAGCACGATTTCATGGTCCTTTCCGACGAGATCTACACGCGGATGATCTATGACGGCTCGCCCTCGAGCATCGTCGCGCTGCCGGGTATGCTGGATCGCACGATCATCCTGGACGGATTCTCCAAGACCTACGCCATGACCGGCTGGCGACTTGGCTACGGCGTGATGCCGCAGGAGCTGGCCGAGCAGGTGACCCGACTGGTGATCAATTGCAACTCCTGCACACCTGCTTTTTCTCAGAAGGCGGCAGTCGCCGCGCTCACCGGGCCGCAGGATGCGGTCGACGAGATGGTGGCCGAATTTCGCCGGCGGCGCGACGCGATCGTCAACGGGCTGAACGAGATCCCGGGGATCAGCTGCCTGAAGCCTGCCGGTGCCTTCTACGTCTTCCCGAACATTACCAAGCTTGGTCGCCCCGCCGATGAAGTGGCGAACCGGCTGTTGAGCGAGGGGGGCGTGGCGCTCCTGGCTGGAACCGCCTTCGGCAAGGCAGGCGAAGGCTACCTACGGCTCTCCTACGCCGCCTCGCTCGCCAACATCGAAGAAGCACTCGACCGCATCGCACGCGTAGTGGAGGGGTTGGATTGACCACCCTCATCCCCGGCCCTTCACCCTCACTAACTCTCCCTCCACCGGAGGGCGAGAACCATCTCCCAATTCTAGGAGAAGGGGGCAAGCTACGGGATCCCCACTTCGTCTCCCCTCTCCTGCGGGTACCCGCTTGCGGGTGTGGAGAGGGGTCGGGGGTGAGGGCCGCTACTCCTCCACCGGATGACACGTCAGGAACATGGCGAGCTTGATCTCGTCGAGGACCGACGGTACGCCAGCCGGAATGATGCCGCCGAGTGGCAGGCCGAAGTCGGTCCGCTTGATCGTGGCGCGGGCGACGAAGGCAGCCCGGACGATACCGTTCATCTGCTCGGCGGTTCCCTCGAAGGTCGTGTCGAATGTCACTGGATTGGTGACTCCGCGGAAGGTCATCTCGCCGACGACGTCGAAGCGGTTGACGCCGACCGGATCGACGCGATGGCTGGCGAAGGTCGCCGTCGGGTAATGCTCCACATCAAACTGGTTTTCGCCGCGCAGCATGTCATCACGACCCGGGTTGTGGGTGTCGACGCTCGACATGTCGATCTCGGCCTTCACCGAGGACTTCGACGCGTCATCTGGATCGAAGTGGATCTGGCCGCTCACCTTCAGAAACGCGCCCTTGATCGTCGAGACCAGCGTGTGTCGCACCGTGAATTCGCAGGTTGAATGCGATGCGTCGATTTTCCAGTCCTTTACCCCGACGGCCTTTTCCGCGATTGTCATAGACTCTCTCGTTCCTCTCGTGTCCGGGAATCCCGGATTACTCCTCGACTCCACACCAGTCCATCAGTAAACAGGCGATCGACTTGATCGCCGTCATGAGTTCATCGATGCTGATGTGCTCGTTCACCTGGTGGGCGACTGCGACATCGCCCGCGCCGTACATCACGCACGGCATGTCGCCGAATTTCGTGAAGAGCCGCATATCGGCTCCGTAGGTGACGCCCTCGATTTTCGGGTCAGCGCCAGTCACTCGATGATGAGCGCGAATGATCGCTTGCGAGATCGGCGCGTCGACTGGGGTCTCGGCGGGGGCGAACTGGCCGCTGAACCACTCCAGCTTCGGCGGATGTTCGCGCAACCAGTCATCGCGCTGCGCTGCGGTCTGGACGCGTTCGACCATCTCCCGCTGGAACTTCGCGACGTCTTCGCCCGGCATCAGCCCGGCACGGCCCTCGGCGACGAGTGTTTCGGGCACGGTCGAGGGCCAGACACCGCTCCGCAGCACGCCGACACTGATCGGGATCTTGTTTTCGATCGCGTCATAGAGCGGATGCCTCAGTGTCTGGTTTCGCTCGTGCTCGAACGCCAGCAGATCCTGGAACAATGGGATAAATTTCTCGATAGCCGAGACGCCTTCGTCGCGCATCGCGCCATGCGCCGCGAGCCCCGGTACTGTTAGACGGAAGACGAGCGAGCCGCCTTGAGCGGGTACGAGCGCCAGGCGGGTAGGTTCGGTGATCAGCACGGCATCGGCGCGATGTCCTCTCAAGACGGTTGAGAGGGCCCCAAGTCCGCCGTCCTCTTCCCCCACCGTGGTGTTGATCTTGACATCGCCACGCAGGCGCACCCCGGCGGCAGCGAGCGCATCGAGAGCTCCGAGATAGCTGGTCAATCCTCCCTTCATGTCGCAGGAACCCCGACCGTAGAGCAAGTCGCCCACGACCTCGCCTGCCAGCGGATCGTGGCTCCAGAGCGAGCGGTCGCCGTTCTCGACCGTATCGATATGGGAGTTCAGTAAGATCGATCGACCGTTGCCCGAGCCGGATCTCGCCCCAACCAGGTTCGGTCGTCCCTCGTAGTGCTCTTGTTCGCCAACCTGATCGAAGTAGGGGGTGATCTCCTCTTCCGTCGCTTCCCACCGGTCAATTGCGAGGTCGCGTTGTCGGAACTCGGCTTCGACGACGTTCTGAGCCTCCGCTTCGTCTCCGGTCACGGAGGGTACGGCGACGAGCGAACGAAGCAGCGCGACGATTTCGTCGCGGCGTTGGTCGACAGCCCGCAGGACGGCGTCGGCGCGTGCTTGATCCCCCTCTGTCATCAGGCGTTCTCCTGACCGTTGCCGCGCAGCAGCGGACGAGTCAGGCAGGTTGGGCCGCCGGAGCGGTTGTGTGAGATCTCTTTGCCCCGATAGGTGAGGACCTCACAGCCGGCCTCCCTCAGACGACGGACCGACTCGACGTTCTCCTCGAGCATCAGGCACTTGCGCGGTCCGAGTGCCAGCACGTTGCACCCTTGCGTCGCGAATTCGTCGTCCGGAATCTCGATCAGCTGGATCTGCCGGGCGTGCAGGAACTTGACGAACTCGACTGAGAGGAGCGGAAGGTAGACGACCGCGAGATCGTGATCGAGGAGGCTGATGAGTGAGAGGAGATGCAGGCATTCGTCCGGACCGTGCCAGTGTGGCAGGTCGACCGTGATAACCTCGACGCCCATCGGTTCGAGGATTGACCTCAGTTGATCGATGCCCTCGGAGTTGGTCCGGTAACCCCGTCCGACCGCGAAGGTCTTCTCGTCGACCCAGAAGGAGTCGCCCCCCTCGAACGTCCCCGGCGCCTGGATCTCACCCACAATGGGCACGCCGAGGTCACTCAGTGTCTCACGCATCAGGTCGACCTCGCGACGACGCAACTCCTTGCCCATGCGTCCCAGAATCGCGCCCTGGTCCGTGATGATGACCGGGTCGAATGGGAAGATCGCGTCCTGCAGCCGCGCGTCGCCGATTTCGGCAACGACCACCTCCGCGCCGTTTTCCGTCAGGATCTTTCGGAAATCGGCATGCTCGCTCAGCGCCTCGTCGTGATCGATCGGCCTGAAGTACCCGAATTCTTCCCAGGAGACGTTCTCGTCTGGCTGAACCGGTTGATAGACGAGGACTCGGCGCAGGTTGTCGACAACGCTCTGCCCGCCCCATCCCTTGCCGCTGGTCGTCGAGGTCATTTTCACTCGCTTTCTTTGGTGCGTCGTTCTCTGGCGCGCTCGGGTCATCGAATGGTCGAGAACAGCGCGCACTCGCTCGATGGTAGCAGTGAAGCGCGGCACAGAAAAGAATTCGCGGATCAAAGGACCGCGGGACGCGTGATGCACGCGATTCTCATAAATAATCTCATCAGAAGAAACATGTTGATAGATTCGAAGTAAATGATATACTTGGCCCCGCGAATGGAGCCAGAATGGATCAACGAACCGAACAGCTTGTCGAAAACGTCTTCGCGTACCAGCGGAGAATTCTGCGTGCCTTGCATGGACAGCTTGGTGGGATGGCCGAGCTTGACCTGACCATGGCCCAGCTCAAGACACTTGTCGCGCTGGTCGATGAAGAGCGGTGCTCTATTGGGCGTGTTGCCGAGGTCCTCGGCGTGAGTCTCCCAAACGCCAGCCATCTGGTCGACAAGCTCGTTCGAGTCGGATTTGCCCAGCGCACGGAAGATCCAACCGACCGGCGCCGGACTCTCGCTAGCGCGACGCCGCAAGGGGTGGACGTGCTCCGAAGTCTTCGCGAGGGCGGGCGCGATCAGATTCGCGCCGCGCTTCATGACATCGCGCTGGAAGATCTCAACGCGCTGGTTGAGGGACTGAAAGCCCTGGCGAGCAGGCTCGAGGACGAATCTGCGCGAGCATCGCTTAGCGCTCAATCCGAAATCGCAACTTCGTAATCCGAAACCTCACGCCCTGCTTGGATCGGGGGAGTGTTCTCTGGAAATGGGTACCACTTCGCTCTGGCAAACATGAGTCGGAAACCGGAAACGGATTCCGGACGTGATGTGCTCGCACGACGCACAATGCGACGGCGTTGTCGAAGCGGGCTGACCAGTACCGCCAATCCCGTCACGGACGGGTGCTGACGAACGTCCTTTGAACGAGCCGTGGAAGCACCACGGCTCGTTCCGAGACGAAGATTCCGCGACGCCCTGATGGGATCGCGGCGACGGATAGGAACGACCTGGTGCATCGAATTGCCGCCTTCTCGCTCGGCAAGCGATCAGTGGTTCTCTTGGCCACGCTCCTCATCGCGGTGATGGGGATCTTTGGCGTGACCCAGCTCAAGACAGAGCTGTTACCGAACATCGACTTCCCGGTCCTGACCGTAATCACCAGCTATCCGGGTGCTTCCCCCGACTCGGTGGACGCCGCGGTTACCCAGCCGATCTCGTCGACCGTCAGAGCGCTTCCGGGCGTAAAGACCGTGCAGACGACGTCATCGGAGGGGCTATCCGTCGTGGTGGCGGAATTCGACTACGGCACAAACACCAAAGACGCCGCCCAGGCCCTCTCGACCCAGATTGGGCAGGTCTCCCTGCCGCAGGGGGCGGCGCAGCCCAACATTCAGCGCATTAACTTCAACCAGTTTCCGATCGTTCAGCTCGGTCTGACTGGCGCCAAGGGAGATCTGGCTCAGCTGCGGCAAATCGCGCAACAGCGCTTTCAAACCGCCCTGTCCGGTCTGGACGGTGTTGGTCGCGTCGAGATAACGGGGGGCGCGGATGATGTGGTATCGATCACGCTCGATCCCACTAAGCTGGCGCAAACCGGTGTGACGCCGCAGCAGGTGGCTGGAGTGATTCAGGGGAGCAACATCAGCACCGCGAGCGGTCTGGTGCAGACTGGCCAGACGTCCCTGCCGGTGCGGGTGCTCAGCCAGGTCACGACCCTCGATCAGCTTCGTGGACTGGTCGTTGGCTCGACAAAGCCATCCACTGGCTCACAAGGGCAGCCCGTCACACTGGCAGACGTGGCCAACGTCGACATCACCTCCGGATCCTCCTCAGGGATTACCCGGACCAACGGTGAGCCGAGCGTCGCTATTGACGTCTACATGAATCAAGGCGCCAACACGGTCGATACGGCGACGGCGGTACGCGACAAGATTGATGCTGTTACCAGTCAGCTCAGCGCCTCTGGTGTCGACGTGACTCCGGTCGTCATCCAGGACCAGTCGGAGTACATCCAGCATTCGATCAACGATCTGGTCCGCGAGGCTCTGCTTGGTGCGGGGTTTGCCGTCATCGTGATCTTCGGATTTCTGTTGAGCGTTCGCTCGACGGCGGTGACTGCCGTGTCGATTCCCATGTCGATGCTGGTTGCCTTTATTCTCCTCTGGTCACAGGGCATCACGCTGAACATCATGACCTTGGGCGGACTGGCGGTGGCTGTGGGGCGCGTGGTCGACGACGCCATCGTCGTGCTCGAGAGCATCTTCCGTCACGTTCAGCGCGGCGAGGATACTCACACCGCGACTTTGCAAGGCGTGCGGGAGGTCGCGCTGGCAATCACCGCGTCGACCGTCACGACCATCGCCGTGTTCCTACCACTCGGCTTCGTCGGCGGGATCATCGGCGCCATCTTCCGGCCGTTTGCGCTCACCGTGACCTTCGCACTTCTCGCGTCGTTGATCGTCGCGCTGACGGTCGTGCCGGTGCTGGCGTCCTACCTGATCCGGAAGGACAAACTCCGCCCGGCGCCGGTCCAGACGCCACTGCTGCAGCGAATCTATGTACCGTCTCTCTCATGGGCACTGCGACGGCCCAAGACGACGCTGGCGATCGCCGCCGTCCTTTTCGTCGGATCGTTCGCGCTCTTTCCGTTCATCGGCACCTCGTTCTTGCCATCTGGTTCCCAAAAGATCGCGAGCATTCAGGTGACGATGCCGGCCGGAACGTCGATCGACGCGACCGCATCCGAAGCGGCGAAGCTCGAGGATGTGATCAAGAAAACGGCGCCCGTCACGCTGCTGCAGACGCAGATAGGCGGCAGTGGTTTGCAGGCCGCATTCAGCGGCAGCAGCAACAATACGGCGAACATCACGGCGACGTTCGACAATAGCGTCGACATGAATCAGACGCTGGCCGACTTGCGCACCAAACTAAAGGAAGCCGCGGGAGACGCCGATATCTCGGTTTCGAACGCATCTTCCGGATTCGGCGGGAACACCAATAGCGTCCAGGTGACGGTGCAGGGGAACAATTACGACACCGTCAGCAAGGTAGCAGAGGACCTGACCCAGCAAGTTTCCGGGATCCAGAACGTCGTAAACGTCAAGAACGATGTGGTCAATGCCAAACCGGAAATCGTGGTTAGCGTCGACGCAAACAAGGCGATTGCCGCCGGAACGACTCCGGCGCAGATCGCCGGCCAGGTGCGACAGGTTCTGACGACGACGCCACTGGGCAGCGTCGTAATCGACGGCAGACCGTATCAGCTGACCGAGCAGGTTTCGGGAGCGTCGACCAGCGTTGACGCACTTGGGCAGGTTCCGGTCGGCCCGACGGCCGTGCCGTTAAACCAGATCGCCACGATTAACCAGGGGACCGGACCGGTCCAGGTGGTCCGGATCGATGGAGACCGCGCCGCGACCGTTAGCGGCACGATCACGACCGACAACACCGGCGCTGTCACGCAGAAGGTGAATCTGATCGTCAGCGACTACAATGCTCCGGAAGGGGTAACCATCAGCGCCGGTGGTGTCGGACAGCAGCAGAGCGACGCCTTCAAGAGCATGGGTATCGCCCTCATCGCCGCGGTGCTGCTGGTCTACATCGCGATGGTGGCCAGCTTCGGCTCGCTGTCGACGCCATTCGTCATCCTGTTCAGCCTGCCCCTCGCGATTGTGGGTGTGCTGGCGGCGCTGGCGCTGACCGGCAAGACGCTCGGTCTGCCCGCGTTGATCGGGGTGCTGATGCTGATCGGTATCGTCGTGACCAACGCCATCGTGCTCCTCGAGCTGGTGCTCGACTTGCTACGGCACGGTATGCCGCTGGACGAGGCCCTGATCCAGGGAGGACGGACGCGCCTGCGCCCAATCCTGATGACGGCAATGGCGACGATTCTGGCACTGATCCCGCTGGCCTTCAGCGGCGGTGGCGGCGCGATCATCGCGTCTGACCTGGCGGTAGTGGTGATCGGTGGTCTGTTGACGTCGACATTCCTCACGCTGGTGGTCATTCCGGTCCTGTTCAAGCTGATCGTCGGTCGTCAGTTTCGTACGCGAGAGGTCATTCCAGCGGAACCTCAAACCGAGGAGCCAGCCGTGAGCGTCTGAGCCCAGAACCTATTGCGAACGCCGGGTGAAAAGAATTCGACGAATCGCACTTGGGGTTTGGCGTATCGCGCAACAAATTCGAGGAGAAATCCGCTCTGATTTCTCAGCAAATTGCCAGCTTTGGTCAGTAGGCTTTGTTACAGTGGTGACCGGTCTCTTGACGAGGACGGTTGCCGCCAGCCAGGATCATCGACGCGATCGCGTGGGGTACCGAATGCCGGGCGAGGTGACTCTTCGAATCAGACTGAGCCGCCGCGCCCTTATCGGCACCGGCGGGCTGGCGATGGCGTCGTTTCTTGCCGGCTGTGGCAAGCCCGGCTCCTCCGCGCAAGAGCCTGCGCCAGAACCGACTCAGGCAGCAAATCACGGGTTCGGCGGAGGGATCATTACGGCTACCTCTGAACCCAATGACACGCCGAACGCGACTCCTACTCCGGTTGCCCCGAAACCGGTCGTTTTTCTTGATCCCGGCCACGGTGGAGTCGACGAAGGGGCAATCGGGCTGTCGACAAATGACGAACCTGTCTACGAGAAGACGATAACGCTGGCGCTGGCACAGCGGACCGCCGCGATGCTCCGCGCGAACGGTTTCGAGGTGGTCTTGTCGCGAACGTCGGACGAACTGCCAGGGTTGCAAGATTCCGATCTGACTGAAGGCGGGCTGGCCCTGACTCCACAGGGCGTGCTCAACGACCTTCAGCGGCGGATCGACCTCGCGAATTCCAGCAACGCGCAGGTTTTCCTCAGCATTCACCTGGATGCCAACGATGATCCGTCAGCATCCGGAACCTCGACCTACTACGATCCCACCCGGACGTTTGGCTCTGCCAACCTCCGTTTCGCCAGGCTTATCCAGCAGGATGTGATCGCCTCGATGCATGGTGCAGGATACACGACGCCAGATCTCGGTGTCATCGACGACACCGGACTCGACGGCAACAGCCTGGGTGTGCTTCCGGCTACCTACAATCACCTCGTCGTGCTTGGTCCCAGCGTGGACGGCCAACTTCGGGCGACTGAGATGCCGGGCGCGCTCAATGAGGCACTCTTTCTCTCGAATCCGACCGAAGCGACGGCCGCCATGGATCCTCGTGTGCAGGATCTGATGGCGACTGGCTACGCGAATGCCATCCAGCGCTTTTTGTCCGTCACATCTTGAGTGGACGAAGCATCTCTGAGTCCCGGTCGCGATCATCCGCTCGACGCATGAAGAGATTCCTTGGCTGAGGCTCCGGGATGCCGGATTCAGCGCATTCAACCACCGGAACCTACGTAAAGAGCGTGGCGAGGCTATCCAGCATACCCTCAGTCGATTCTCAGGAAACTCACAGGAACGGATGTTTTAATTGGGCGTAGGTCATTCATCGTGCATGCTGAATTAAGGAAATCCAGTTGACCAACTCTCGACCTACGATCGCCTCTCCTGACGATCTCGACCTGCAAGGCTTGCGCATTCTGGTCGTTGACGACGAGTCGTCGATAACTGAACTGCTCTCAACCGCACTCAGGTTCGTCAAATTCGAAGTCCAGTCTGCCGCATCTGGGCGTGAGGCGCTGACCACCGCCGCCAGCTTCGCTCCAGACTTGATCGTTCTGGACGTCATGCTGCCCGACTTTGACGGTTTCGAGGTCTGTCGTAGACTGCGTGCGGGCGGCGACCGCGTGCCGGTCATCTTCCTGACTGCCCGCGACGATCACGACGACAAGTTGCGGGGATTCACCTACGGCGGCGACGACTACGTCGTGAAGCCGTTCAGCCTGGAAGAGTTGCTCGCGCGCGTTCGAGCCGTGCTGCGGCGATCTTCCAACGCGCCCGAGCGCCCGAGCAACCGCCTCGGCTACGCAGATCTGGAACTCGACGAGGAGCGCTTTCAGGTGACGCGCGGTGGCGATGTCGTCCATCTCTCGCCAACCGAGTTTCGCTTGCTGCGCTATCTGATGATGAACGCGGACCGGGTTCTCTCGAAGTATCAGATCCTCGATCACGTCTGGCAGTACGATTTTGCTGGCGATGTGAGTGTCGTCGAGACCTATATCAGCTACCTGCGTAAAAAGATCGACGATCGGGAACCACGCCTCATTCAGACGGTGCGCGGGTTTGGCTATTCGCTCCGCGTGGCACCGGACTAGTTCGCCATGTCGATCAAGGCCCGGCTCGTTGCCATTATCAGTCTGCTGGTCGCCCTGGCCTTCGTGGTCATCGGGATCGTCACGGTCACGCAGACGAAGGCCAACATGATCAACCGCGTGGACGCGACGCTGGTGCAAGCGTCAGACCGTGGAGGCCATTCTCCCTCTGGTGACGGACGGGACGAGTCCTACCCGTCGTCGCAACGGTCGAACGCGACGCTGATTCTGGACTCACAAGGGAACGTGATTCACTCCGATCCGTCCGGTTTCGGCGATACCCCGGATCCGCTTCCTGACGTCTCTCATATTCCGCTGAATAGCATCGGCGAACACCATAGCCAGTACTTCACCGTTGGTGCAGTCGGTTCGAGTGATCTCACCTACCGTATCCTGGTGCAATCGGGGTCAGACGGCGGCTATCTGGCCGTTGCCGCACCCCTCAACGACATCAATAGCACGGTGCGAAACTTGATCCTCGTGATCCTCATGACGAGCGTGGCGGTCCTTGCTGGTATCGTGCTGGTTGTTTGGTATGTTGTCTGGCATGGATTGCGTCCGATCGACAACATGATCGACACCGCGGGACTGATCGCAAGCGGCGATCTCTCGCAGCGCGTCGATAACGAGGCCACGTCCAACGAGGTTGGCAAATTGGGACATGCGCTCAACGACATGCTGACGCAGATCGAAACGTCGTTTCAGGTCAAGGAACGTTCCGAACGGCGGCTGCGCCAGTTTGTCGCTGATGCCGCGCACGAGCTGCGTACGCCGCTGACGTCGATCCGTGGTTATGCTGAACTGTTTCGCAGCGGCGCAGCGTCCGACCCCGCGACGCTCGAGCGCACGATGATGCGGATTGAGTCAGAAAGCACCCGCATGGGCAAACTCGTCGAGGATCTGCTGCTGCTGGCACGGCTCGACCAGGGACGTTCGTTGCGGAGCGAACCGGTCAACCTCGTGAAGGTCGTCGAGAATGCGGTATCCGACGCGCGCGTGGTCGAGCCCGATCGTCCGATCACGTTCGATGCTCCAGCCACGGTTATGGTGACTGGCGACGCGGACCGGCTGAAGCAGGTAATCGATAATTTGCTGGCAAACGCACGCGTACACACTGAGCATGGGAAACCGGTCGATGTCGCCATCGAGCGTGAAGGCTCCGAGGCGGTTGTGTCGGTAAAGGATTCGGGACCTGGTATCTCGGCCGTAGACCTGGAGCGCATCTTCGATCGATTCTACCGGGTTGATACGGCCCGTACGCGTGAGCGCGGCGGTACGGGGCTCGGGCTCTCGATCGTCGCGTCGATCATTCAGGCGCACGGCGGCCGGGTTTCGGTCAGCAGTCAGTCTGGCGAGGGTGCGACGTTTAGCTTTGCCCTGCCGCTCGCGGCCAATACGACTTCCCCGGAGCCAGTGGCCGCGCCCGCAACGTTTGCTCGTGGCTGATCCAATTGGTGCGCTACGGTGGCGTCACGTTGTAGACCACCCGGGTAATCGTGACGTCGATGTAGGTGTAGTCTCCGCCCGGCAGCTTCCAGATAGCCTGTCCGTGAACCGGGAGGCGCAGCCCTTCGTGCTCACCGTATGCGATGACTGGCGTTTCCCAACTGCCCATCTCGAATTCCTTGCCGACGGCGCGATAGCGTTGCGCGTTCAGTGTGATAAGCCGACCTTTGTCGTCGAAGAACATGGTCGCACTCACACTGGCGCCGCTGTCGGTCAACGTTACCTTGGCGGAATTGTCATCGATAGGCTCGAACGAGATGTTATCGCGCAAGAACGCGGCGGGAAACCAGATCATCTCGCTCAGGTAGCGCATCATCGCGCCCTGGTCGATTTCCGGGCCGGTCAGATTGACGACTGGAATGACCGAACCGATCTTGATCAGCATGTGGCCGTGCCCGTTGTCGTAGCGGTCCCGACCGCGCACGATGGGAACGGGCCCAGCGCACAGACTCCCGTCCCAGACAAATCCTGCCGGTTGCACGGTGTAGAACTGTCGCGCCCGCAATGGAATCCATGGACCATCCGGGTCAGGATGCATCGTGCCTACCTGCTCGAGGTAGACCGATTGAACCTGGGGCTTGCCGACAACGCCGGTGTGCGTCAGGTAGCGTTGGACCGGCGCGGGAAGGTTCGCGAGCATCTCCTCGGTTACGGTCTCGCGTGTATCCCGATTGCTGTTCGACAACTGCTCCATTTCGCGGTCGATCTGGCGGCCGAACCTGCGCCAACCGACGACCGACGCGGTGAGCGGGGCCGCGATCGCCATGCCGATCCCGGAGGCGGCCAACATACGTGCTCGTTTCATCATGCTCCTCCAATGCATTTGGTCGCTGCGTGGCGAATTGGAAGGCGGGGTGCTCGATACCCGGTTCCATCGTATCCAAGCCTAGTACCCAGTCGACAACATTCGCATGACCGAATGCGCGCCTGCTGTTTCAATCGCGCGACAGCCGACGCCAGGCTGGCGGCATCAACGCTGCGGAATCGTGCGGGGCTGGCGTCGACTCAGGAACAACCTACCGGCGCGACTGGCCGGTAACTCGATCAGGTCACGGCAGGTCTCCCTGCCGTGCGTGGGAGACTCACGGTTCAAACGACAGGAAATGAGGCCCTAGCCGATGGCAATTGGATGGAAGCTCGTGCTTATCGTCGCGGTGGTGTTCGGATTCATGGCGGCGATCATCGTTGGATCGGATCGCAATCACCCGTTGCCAGCTTCATCCTCCGCGACCCCGACTCATGTCGCTTCAGTGCCGTCGTTCGATCACATCTACGTGATGGTAATGGAGAACAAGAGCGCGAATTCCATCGTCGGTGATTCGAGCGCCCCATATTTGAACCACCTGATCCGCCAGTATGGTCTGGCGACCAGCTACACGGCGGTGTCGCATCCATCCCAGCCGAACTATCTCGCGTTCTGGTCAGGTTCGACCCAGGGAGTACGCGATGATCGGAACCATCTTGTTCAGGGAATCCATCTCGGAGATCAGCTCGAAACCAACGGGCTGAACTGGATGATCTACGCCGAAAATATTCCCCTCCAGGACAAGCAGGGACAGACGATCTGCTTCAAGGGCGCGACCGCATCCGGTGGCCCGGATGGGAAAGGGACGTACACGCGCAAGCACAATCCAGCCGTTAGCTTTCTCAACGTCAATAGCAATCCGACACGGTGCATCGACCACATCTCGAACTTCAGCCACTTCGATCCGGCAGCGGCGACGGTCGAGTTGATCGTGCCCAACATGTGTCACGACATGCACGATTGTTCGGTGAGCGAGGGGGATAGCTGGCTGCAGGACTGGTTACCGAGCCACATCTTGGACACGCCGACCTGGAAGAACAGCAACAGCGTGATCTTCATCACGTGGGATGAAGGCTCGGGGAACAAGGGAGGCGGCGGTGAAGTCCCGATGATCGTCATCTCGAAACAGACACCGGAGGGGTTCACCTCCGATATGCCGCATAGCCATTACTCGCTGCTGCGCACGATAGAAGAGGCATATGGTCTGCAGTGCCTGCACAACGCCTGCAGCGCCAACACGCTCGGAGAATTCTTCAAGCAGGGGAGCTAGATGAGTGGCTGTTATGGACGGCCCTCTTGAGTGACCCTCACCCCTGGCAGCCCTCACCCCCGGCCCCTCTCCCGAGATCAGGAGAGGGGCGAGAATTTACTCTGAATTGAGTAATGTCTCCCTTCTCCAGCTTGGCGGGAGAAGGGCTGGGGATGAGGGTGCGTCGCCGGCCTACGCCACGACCGGACTGATGCCCGATTCACTGACCTTTTTGTTGAAGGCGGTCAGATCATCCGAGACGATCTGATCGACCTTCTTCTTCTGCTCGTCGACCCGCTTGCCGAGATCCTCGAAGACCTCGTTCGCCCCCTGGGTCGGCGCGTCATCCGACTCGTCGATCATCGTGCTGAGCGTCATCAGCTTGTCTTTGAGCCGGGCGCCGCCGGGCTGCGGATTGTCCGGATTTCGCTGGATCAAGCCATCCAGGATCGGCTCCAGTTTCTCCTTGATTCCTTCGGCCTCACCCTTGAGCGCGTCGTTGCCGCCGCTCGCCTCGATGCGCTGGGTCCAGCCGTCAATCTGGGCGTTGATGCGATTGATCCGGTTCACCATCTCGTTGATCTGCGAGACGCGATCGCGGATGCCTGATTTCATCTTGTACTGGGCGGCCAGTTCCTGATCGCTGGCGACCAGGCGCGGGTCGCGCGTGATGTTGAAGGACGCGGTCTGCGTCTCATCGCCGACCTTCAACTCGACCGTGTACTTGCCAGGATTGACCTTTGGGCCGAGTCCCGCTTCGGCCGAGGCCGAACGTCGATCCTTCGCAACCGGCTCCTCGATCTTGGTCGCGCCCTTGCCCCGGAAATCCCAGACGAAGCGGTTCGCACCCGCGGCCTTTGGCACGCGTGGTGTCTCGTCCCCTTCGCTGGAGAAGGCGTTGATCTCGTTGCCGTCTGCGGCAAGGATGCGCAGCGTGACCTCTCCGTCAGGCTTGTCCTTCAGGTAGTAGTGGACGATCACTCCGGCTGGCGGGTTCTTCCCAGCATCGATGAAGTCGAATTCCTTCGTCCCCATCGGCGTCTCGCGTGCCCGCAAGGCGACAGTCACCGGACCAGCCATCATGTAGTCGATACGATCGCCGCTCTTGTCGCCGTAGGCGCGACCGTACCAGCGGGCACGGACGGTATCACGCGGTGTGAAGAGGTGCGCCTGCTTGCCCGCGATCTGATCCTGCATCTGATGCAGCGGGCTCAGGTCGTCCAGGATCCAGAAGGCACGACCGTGTGTCGCGGCTAGCAGATCGGTGCCCTTGACAACCAAGTCGTAGATCGGCGCCACCGGCAGATTACTCTGCATCCGGTGCCAATTCTTGCCGTCATCGAAGGAGACGTAGATTCCGGTCTCGGTTCCGGCGTAGAGGAGACCACGACGGTTCGGATCCTCACGGATGACCCGAGTGAACTCGTCGGCCGGGATGCCGTTGGTGATCAGTTCCCACGACTGGCCGTAGTCGTTGGTCTTGAACAGATATGGTTTCAGATTGTCCGACTTGTACGCCGTCGCGGCGACATAGGCTGTGCCCGCGTCGTGCGGCGACGGTTCAATGATGAGGACCTGGGCTCGCTCCGGCAAACCTGGCGGGGTGATGTTCTTCCAGTTCTTGCCGTCGTCACGTGAGACATGGACCAGGCCATCGTCGCTTCCGGCCCAGAGGACGCCCTTCTCGTGCTTCGATTCGGCGAAGGCGAAGATCGTGCCGTAAATCTCGGCGCCGCTGTTGTCAGCCGTGATCGGACCGCCCGAGGACTGAAGCGTCGCCGGGTCATTGCGAGTCAGGTCAGGGCTGATGACCTCCCAGCTCGATCCCTCATCCGTCGAGCGGTGCACGTAGTTCGACGTGATGTGCAGCACGTTCGGGTCGTGCGGTGAGAACTCGACCGGGAAGGTCCACTGGAAACGGTATTTTAGATTGATCGCGCCAGAGCCGAAACCGTGAACCTCCGGATGGACCGTCACGTTGCGCTTCTGGCCGGTTTCCGGATTCCAGGCGATCAGACGTCCGTGCCCAGGACCCGTACCAATGCCACCGCCAAAGACCCGGTGGGGCGGTTTGGGACTGATGGCGATGTAACCGCTCTCACCACCACCTGGCTCGACATAATCGGCCCAGGTGATCGCCCCTTCATTGCCGATGCTCGGCAGGCGCATCGCGTAATTGTCCTGCTGAGAGCCGTAGACGTGGTAGGGAAACTCGTCGTCGGCGGCGACGTGATAGAACTGCGCGGTCGGCTGGTTCAGGATTGACGACCAGGTGAGGCCGCCGTCGTAGCTGACCGACGCGCCGCCGTCATTGCTCTCGATGATCCGGGTCGAGTCGTTTGGATCGATCCAGAGACCGTGGTTGTCGCCATGTGGTGTCGGAATCTGCTCGAAGGTCTTGCCTCCGTCGGTTGACTTCCAGCAGTTGAGATTGAGCACCCAGACGGCGTTCTCGTCCTGCGGATCGGCGTAGACGTGCATGTAATACCACGGGCGTTTGCGCAGCTGTGGATCATCGCTGACTCGCTGCCAGGTCTTGCCGTAGTCGTCGGAGCGGAATAGGGCGCCATCCTCGGCTTCGATCAATGCCCAGACGCGGCCAGCCTTGGCCGGTGACGCCGCGACGCCTGATTTGCCCAGGATGCCAGTGGGTAGGCCAGAATTGCGCGTGATGTCTTCCCAGGTGTCGCCACCGTCGAGGCTGCGCCAGATGCCACTATCCTCGCCCCCACTGTCGAGCGTATGCGGGTAGCGCTGCGCCTGCCAGATCGACGCGTAGACGATGCGCGGGTTCGATGGGTCGAGCGAGACGTCGACGGCGCCGGCCCGGTCGCTCTTGTAGAGGACCTTTTCCCAGTTCTTCCCGCCGTCCTTGGTCCGGTAGACTCCACGCTCCTCATTCTTGCCCCAAGCGTGCCCGAACGCGGCGACGAAGACGATGTCCGGATCGGTCGGGTCGACGACCAGCCGGCCGATGTGCCGGGTATCGGCCAGGCCGACGTTCTTCCAGGACGCGCCGCCGTCGGTCGACTTGTAGACGCCATCACCATGCGAGATATTGCCGCGTAGCGCAGCCTCGCCGGTCCCGGCGTAGATCACGTTTGGATCGGAATCGGCGACGGCCAGTGCCCCGATAGCCGAGGTCTTGAAGAAGCCGTCTGAGACGTTTTCCCAATAGGAACCGCCGCTGGTCGTCTTCCAGACGCCACCGGCGCACGCGCCGAAATAGAATGTGCCGCGATCGTTCGGGTCACCCGCGACGGTGACCACACGACCGGCGCGATGCGGCCCAATCAGTCGCCATTCGAGCGACTGGAGCAACTTATCATCCACGCTGTCGAACTCCCTCCGTTAGAGACGTGAGAAGAGGCATCCGGCGACGTCGCGACTCGACGCGCTCGCGGAACCCACGGAGGATTGTCGGACGGTTCGCCGCGTCTGTCAAAAGCTGGCGGGCGGGTCGACGATGCGGGAGCGGCGCCATCTGCGAAGCTGCGGTCGGCTCAGCTCAGCATGTTGATCGCGAGACTGGCAGCGTGGAGGAATCTCCGGCCAGGGCCACCTGCCTTTGGCGACTACCTCGATTTGATCGTCAATTCAGTTTGGGATCTGCTCGCCATTCAAGGCGTCGATGCTGGAAGCGCGTAACGCCAGGAAGTGCACAAGTCCCTGGCGATGCCAGCGGCGGGCGACATCGGACGGCACCTGCGCTTCGGCGATGTCGGCGGCGACGACCTGTGGCGCCGTCATCGCCAGTTCTTCTCCATCGAGCATGAGCCGGCATCCGCCCGCCGCAAGGACGTTTCGGCACCAGTCGGTGCCGGACCCATAGGGAAGCGTGATGAGCACGCCACTGGATGTGCGGCGAGCATCGACCGGAGTCTCGTATGCGGTGCCCGAACGGCGGCCGCGATGGTGCACCACTCCGTACGACGACGTCCCACGCTCCACAGCCCGAAGCGTCGCTGGATTAATGATGTGTTTGAGAAGCGGGCGCAAGACAGGGAGCAGCCGTCGTCGGCCGGGCTCATTGAAGAACATGCTGGCAAGAAATGCCGTCACGGCAACAACGAGTCCCGCAACCGTAAGCCAGATCCAAGCACGCATGGAAGCCACCCTTCGTTACCACGCCCCAACCGTAGACTGTCCGATGTCGCAAGCGTGTGGCAACGGACCGCGCGGTATTACAGCAGTACGTCAATCTTTTTGGGCCAAAGCCAGTGCGGGTTGACGGGTCTCCACGACAGAGAGTCTGATCGACGTGCACTGTCCACGTGTGGGACTGATCGATTTGACGTTAGCGGATCTCAACGCGCACTGGCCCGCCGCAGTGATCGCGCAGTTGTGGGAGACGCGACGAACGGCGAGCAACGTACGAGCGCATCTGCCCGTCATCTTAATCGTGGGGTACGAACTCGACGATGGGCAGTTCGTGTGCATGCTCGACGGCCATCTGGATCTCGTTGTCGTAATCAAACGCGTGCGTGAGCCGCAGGAGCGGGCGAACGAACTGCGGTGGACCACAATGCTTCGACTGCTCGCGCATCCGCAGCATCAGGTCGATTCGGCGATCCCTGTCCGTCACCGGGTTCGCGGTGGCATGAATCGTTTTGCGGCCAACCTTGAGGGTCACCTCGGGATTGGCGACGACGTTGCGATACCAGTTCGAACTGACGCCCCACCCGGAGAAGGAGATGTAGTTGCCGTTGAGGTGCATGTAGCTGACGCCGATTGTGCGTGACAGGCCCGATTTCCGTCCCGTTGCGGTCAGCACCATGACGCAGCGCGATCTCATCAACCACGCGAGCGGACCGTGGTAAAGGAGTGGCGGGAGCTTGAACACGAACTTCAGGAGCGACCCCGGCCTGTTGCGACGAAAACCTTCCAGTGCGTTCGACATGGATGTATTCCTCCTCTTCCCACCAAGTATGCGCCCAACCGGACGCATTGTCTTCTCCTGGAGTTCGTCTCCCAAAATATCGTTAGGTTATACAATGATATCGATCACGCCAACTTGGTGCCGCTGGTGAACGTGCGAGTCAGGCAGGGCTTGCCAGGGTGTCCTGTTGCGGACCTCAAATTGCGGCTCGCGTGATGACGTGACGCTGGACAGGGGAGGGAAGCGCGTACGATGTCCGTTCAAGAATTGACCGCGGTGGCGGGTAATACGTTTGTCGTCTCCGACGCGACGGGGAACATCGACCCGGACGAACAACATGGCATATTCGCCGCCGATACACGTTTTCTCTCCAGGTTCGATCTGAGCCTGGGCGAAATCGGGCTGATCCTGCTCAGGTCGGGCGCGGCCGGATTCGCCGGCAGCCAGATCTTCCTGACCAACGTCGGCACGAAAGAGGTCGAGGCTCACGAGATCGAACTCGTACGGCAACGACGGCTTCGCCGTACCGGGATGACCGAGATTATCGACATCACGAACCGTAGTCAGCGCCGCGTTTCCTTTCCGCTACGGCTTACGTTCGACGCCGATTTCGCCGACATCTTCGAGGTCAGGTCATTTCAAGGAAGAGTCCGGGAGGCTCATACACGTCTGGTTGACGACCAAGGCGGCATCACCTTCATCGACACCGCTCGCGAATCCGAGCGCTTCACCCGTGTGGAGTTTTCCGTCCCTCCGGATGAGCAGGCTGGCGGCTCGTTTGTCTTTCGGCTGGAACTCGAACCGCGTCAACGCTGGATCGCGGAGGTACACGTTCGGTGGACCGTTCCGCCACTGGAGTCCCACGAGCCGGTGCCACTTGCCGAGGATATAGGTCATGAGTCGGTGATTGAGTGGATTCAGCACACGCCAAAACTCAGGACTGAAGACAAGGACCTCGAGCGAAGCTACGAGCGCTCGGTCCGCGACCTGGGAACCCTGGAGATTGCCCTAAATTCCGGTCACCCGATCCCGGCGGCCGGATTGCCCTGGTATCTCGCCATCTTCGGGCGCGACTCGATCATCACCAGCCTGCAAACACTAATGCTCAATCAGCGCCACGCGCGAGGTACGCTCAGAACCCTGGCTGCCTATCAAGCGACCGAGAACAACCCGTTTCGGGATTCCGAGCCTGGCAAGATCGCGCACGAGATCCGGTTTGGGGAACTGGCCCTTTCGGAGTTGCTTCCTCATTCTCGCTACTACGGCTCGGTTGATTCGACGCCTCTTTGGCTCATCCTTTTCGGCGAGTACCTGTGCTGGACGGATGATACGGTACTTCGGGACGATCTTATGCCAGTGGCCGAGCGCTGCCTCGAGTGGATCGATCGATATGGCGACCTCGACGGCGATGGACTCATCGAGTACTCCCGGCGGTCTAACCAGGGGCTGCAAAATCAGGGCTGGAAGGATTCATGGGACAGTGTGCGGTTCGCCGATGGGCGCATGGCGGAGGGTCCGATCGCCCTGGTCGAGCCGCAGGGATACGTCTACGCGGCGCGACTGGCAATGGCCAGGGTCTACGAGTCGCTTGATCGGACTGAGGACGCGTTGACGCAGCGAGAGAAGGCGGCCGAACTCAAGAGGCAGGTTGAGGACACGTTCTGGATGCCTGACGAAGGCTACTTCGCCATGGCGCTCGATGGAAACAAGAACCAGGTCGACGGCATCACGTCGAATCCCGGTCACCTCCTCTGGAGTGGGCTGCCTGATTCCGACAAGGCCGCCAAGGTCGCCGAGCGGCTGATGTCCCCGGATCTGTTCTCGGGATGGGGCATCCGGACGATGTCCACGGCCATGAATTCGTTCAGCCCGATCAGCTACCACAACGGCAGTGTCTGGCCGCACGATAACGGGCTGATCATCGCGGGACTGCACCGGTATGGACATTTCGATGCTGCGCGGCGGACGATCAACGCGCTCATTGACGCCACGCACTGGTTTCCGCAGCATCGCCTACCGGAGCTGTTCTGCGGCTACGACCGGGAACATACCCCGTTCCCCGTCGATTACCCGGTTGCTTGTTCTCCGCAGGCGTGGGCCGCAGGCTGCATCGTTCAAATGACACAGATCATGCTCGGCATTCGGGCGACCGCCGACGGCCTCAAGGCGGATCCGATAACCGACCGCGTAACCAGCCTGAAGGGCATCCTCTTTCGCGGAACATGGTTCAACGTCGAGGGTGGCGCGGTCAGCGCCGCCGCGCCAGCCGTAACCGCGGATCATTAGCGGCTCGGAACGCTGGGCGTTAAGGTTGGTCTTCCCTGGGTGACGCGCCGGTGGCTCTTGTCGTGCGATAGCTGGGTCAACCTAATGGAATCGAATAGGCATACAGCAATTGTTATCAACTGTTATCGCGTGCGTCACACAGGAGTTGCCGATGTATCAACGACCGACGACCATCGACAACGATCTTCGCCGCATTCGACTTGAAGCGAATCAGCTGCAGGTTCTGGTCAGTATGCTCGCCGACGAACCAGCGGAGGTTCGCGACGTCTGGCACTGGCAGTGGGACCGCCTCTTGAGCCGGGTTGAATCCTTGCGGCAACACCACCAGGACGGGCACATGTCGAAGGAGCAGGAACGAGAATTCCTCGAACTTTCACGACTGCTGCACCGCAATCGTACGCTGGTCGAGGCTCTCGGTTGCCAGTTTCCGCCGGAGTTGGGGCAGGTCGCCGACGTAGGGACCTAGCTGAAACTCGCGACGTGCTCGCCGTCCCCGGTCGAACGCGTTACCGAGCCTTGCGCGCCAGAGGCGGGGCCGGAAAGCTTAGCGGTGCCGGCGCGGCTGGGTTTGCCAGTTCGATGACCTGCTGGTAGGCCGACTCGTAACCGGACGCCATCGCCTCTGGCGAGAAGAACTGCTCCGCTCGGGTGCGGCACGCCCGCCGGTCGATCTTGCCGATCAGGTCGACGGCCTCGACCATGTCGTGGAAAGCGCGGCGCAGGAAGCCAGTCTGGCCGTCGACGACGATCTCTTCGACCGAACCGACCGGCGAACCGATGACCGGTGTGCCGGTCGCCATCGCCTCGACCATGGTGAGCCCGAACGGTTCCGGCCAGTCGATCGGAAAGAGATACGCGTAGGCGTTGCCCAGCAGATCGTCTTTCTCAGACTCGTTCACTTCGCCCACAAACTCAATGAGCGAACTGCTCTCGATCTGGCGTTTGATCGCGTGATCGAAGTAGTCCCGGTCGACCGCGTCGACCTTGGCCGCGATCACCAGACGCATGCCGACGTCGCGAGCGATTTCGATTGCCCGGTCCGGTCGCTTTTCGGGGCTGATTCTTCCCAGAAAGACCAGGTAGTCTCCCGGCTTGTCTCGGAAATGGTAGTTGTCGAGGTCGATGCCGTTGTAGACGGTGCGAATCCAGTTGGCGGCTGGCAACGGTGTTCGTTGCGCGTCACTGATCGAGATGAGCGGATGCTCCTGGAATGACCCAAAGACACGCTGATAGTCGGGGATGTCGAGGCGCCCGTGCGTCGTGGTCACCGTCGGCGTGGCGGAGATCCGGGCAGACGGGAAGGCGTAGAAATCGTTGTGATTGTGGATGACGTCGAAGTCGGATGCCCGGCGATAGACGTCGCCCAGCTGGGCCACGACGTACGTCACGTGATCGTGAAGGTTCTGCGCCTGCCGGAGCGCGCTTGGACAGCAGGGAACCAGGTTGGCGCCGGTAACCGAATCTCCGCTGGCAAATAGCGTAACGTCGTGCCCGCGTCGGACCAATGTTTCGGTCAGGACCGACACCACACGTTCGGTGCCTCCGTAGAGGGTTGGCGGAACGGACTCCATCAGGGGAGCGATCATCGCGATCCGCATCGGTTTTCCTTTCAATAACAGATGGATTGACGCGGAACGGCTCGTTCAGGAGGTCAGCTGACGGTCGTCCAGAGCCGCTCCGCTGCATCGAGTGATGCATCCTGGGCAAGGATGACGATGTGGCCATCCCTATTCGCGGCTAAACGCAATTCACTCGCCACGTCGTTTCGGGCGGAGCGTACGCGTGTCGAGTCCTCGCTCACTCAGGCGAGGGTAGCAGCGATCTGCTCTGCGGTGGCGCGTGCTGTCCGTCCGACGCCGATGATGGTCGCCGACGCGTAGCCGGTCCATTCACCATAGCCGACGAGCCAGAGGAGCGGCTCACGAACGGACCGCGTGCCGTCGATCTCGACGACGTCGTTCGGCTCGATGACGCCGAGTGGTAGTAGGTGGTCGAGCGTGGGGCGAAATCCGGTGCACCAGATAATCGCGTCCAACTCGCGCGAGCTCCCATCCGACCAAACGGCGCCGGTGGCAGTCAGCGATTGGAATGGACGGGCGCTCCAGAGGACTCCGCGGTCGCGGGCCTCGCGAACCGGCTCGACCATCACGACGTCCCCCAACCCTCCGGCGGGGACGCTCGATGGCACGCGACGGCCTTCTTTGTGTGCCAGGTAGCGCGCGGTGGCCCACTCGAACAGGTCTCGGCCGTCGACGTCGTCCGGCAAGAACTCGGGCTCTCGTCGTGTGACCCACAGTGTCTCGGACACTCGCGAGACCTCAGCCAGTATCTGGGCACCGGAGTTGGCACCGCCAACGATAGCGACGCGCATCCCACGGAACTGCTCGGGGCCGGGGTAATGGGCCGAGTGAAGCTGGATCCCGGTGAAGCGATCACGCCCGGGATAGTCCGGGATATACGGTGCTCCCCAGGTTCCGGTCGCACTGACCACGGCTCGGGCCACCCAGGTGTCTCCGGCGGTCTCGACGAGCAGCCGGTCATAGGAACGCCGCACCTGTGCGACGCGCACCGGACGACGGACCGGCAGGTGATAGCGATCTTCATAAGCGGCGAGGTAGCGAAGAAAGTCATCCCGCGACGGGTAGCGGTCCGGGCCGCCCGGCAGGATCCATCCAGGCAAGGAACTCCATCGAGCGGGGGAAAAGAGTTTGAGCGATGGCCAGGTATGCCGCCAGGCGCCACCCGGTCCTGGCTCGGCATCGAGGATCTCGTACGACAGATCGGTCCGCCGGAGATAGTATCCGGTTGCCAACCCGGATTGACCGCCTCCGATCACCACGACGTCACGTTGAATTTCCAGAGCGATTCTCCCAGATATGACCTATGCGACGATTTCCATGCGCAGTCCCCGCCGGTCGCGTTCGACTCGGCCATCAGGGAAGATCCAGGCGTCGCCGTGTGCAACGTTCTGTGCGGCGACAAGACATGCGAGCGCGTCGAGCAGGTCGTCCGGCGCGAGAACGGATCGACCGCCTCGTTTCGAGACGATCTCGCGCTCATCGAATGGCGCCAGTCGCTGTTCCAACAACGCGTGTCGTCGCTGCCGGCCCTCGGACCGCCGCTTCGGCTGGATGAGTCCGCAATCCTGGCCTGACAGGCGGGCGAACACGACTTCCGGGTGACTCTCACGTACGAACTGTTGGCTGGCTGGCGAGATTGCGTTATCCACCACTCGGAGCTTCGGCAAGATGTGGAATGCCTGAAGCGAGAGGCCGCGCCCACTCGCTTCTCGATTCAGGTGATTCGCCTCTTCGTAATTCTTCGCGGCAAGTGTGGCCGGGCACGGCGCCGGGAAGACGCTGCTGCCGCGGGGCGGCTTGAGGAACGCCCGCGCGGCCAGGTCGCAGCCGCGCGGTTCCGACTCGGCCAGCCCGATCGGAATGTCGATCGCGACCGTGGCTTCTTGATTCACGGCTCGCAAGAAGACATCTCGAATCTGATCCGTCTTGATGATGTCGTACTCGATTTGGCCGAGCTCGGCATCGCTCGATGCAATGACCCACCCGGCCCGGCAGCCGTCAATCCCGATCAGTCTCACCAAACTTTGCTCGTAATGGTGGCTCAAAGCGGCAGCGTTGGCAGGAAGCGCGGCGCGCGACGGACCTTGGTCCCGTGCTCGAAGGCATAGGCCAATCGGATCAACGTCGGCTCGCTGAAAGCACGCCCGATGAAGCTCAGGCCAACTGGTAGCCCGAAGGCAAATCCCGCCGGAACCGTGACGATCGGATACCCGGCCCTTGCGGGCGGCGACGAACTGGCGCCGAGATGGTGATCGCCATTCACCAGATCGATGAGCCACGCGGGGGCGCCGGTCGCGGCAACCAATGCGTCCAAGTGATACTGCTCCATGACCGCGTCGATACCTTCTTCGCGCGACATGCGTCGATTCGCCGCCAGTGCGTCGAGGTATTCCTGTTCGGTCAGCGGGCCCTTCGACTGGGATTCGATCAGGTGCTCCTGTCCGAAATACTTCAGTTCCCGGTCGGCGTGCTCCTCGTTGAAGCGAATCACGTCTTCCATCGTCTTGACTGGAGCGTTTGGCCCGAGACTCGCGAGATACGCGTTCAGATCGGCTTTGAACTCGTAGTGGAGCACTGTGCCTTCGATGTCGCGATTCTTGAGCTGGTCGAGCGACGGAAGGTCGGCCGGATCGATGATCGTCGCTCCCAGCTCCTTGAGGGCGGCGATGGCTTCCTCGATGATGGCATCCGTCTCTGGGCTGTACCCCGAAAAGCCCTTGCGCATCACGCCGATCCGGGCCCCGCGCAGACCGCCCTCGTCGAGGAACTGGAGGTAGTCCGCCTGAAAGCGGCCTTCACTGGCCGCGGTCGCGGCGTCACGTGGATCGACACCGGTGATTGCACCAAGGACGGCAGCCGCGTCCGCCACGCAACGAGCCATCGGCCCAATGGTGTCCTGGCTGTGTGAGATCGGAATCACTCCGGCCCGGCTAGTCAGCCCGACGGTCGGCTTGATGCCGGCAAGCCCATTGTTATTTGACGGACTCATGATCGACCCGTCCGTCTCGGTGCCAAGCGCAGCCGCGGACAGATTGGCCGAAACTGCCGCACCGGATCCGGAACTCGATCCACCAGGGCTACGATCGAGGGCATAGGGATTCCGGCACTGCCCGCCGCGACCGCTCCAGCCGCTGGATGAGTGCGTCGAACGGAAGTTGGCCCACTCGCTGAGGTTCGCCTTGCCAAGGATCACGGCGCCCGCCTGCCGCAGTTTCTGTGCGACAGTGGCATCTTGTGGAGCATGGGATCCCTCAAGTGCTAGCGACCCGGCTGTGGTCATCATCTTATCGGCCGTGTCGATATTGTCCTTGACCAGTATCGGGATGCCGTGCAGCGGTCCACGTGGTCCACGTTCGCGGCGCTCACGGTCGAGCTCCTCCGCGATCTGGATCGCGTCGGGATTCGTCTCGATGATCGATCGCAGCGTCGGACCACTCCGGTCGATCTGCTCGATCCGCTCCAGATACCCCTCAACAAGCGACCGGGAGGTCGTCTCGCCGCTCTCCATGCGTTGTGCCATCTCAGCCAGGGTCATCTCCTCGAGTTCCGAATGAGGAGCGCTCATCGGCACTGTCCTTTCAATCGAACGAAGCGATCGTTGTACCCGTGGCGACGGAAGACCTGCCTGCGCCGCGCCATGCGCTGCCGCCTCTATACGCGGTCGATGAGGAACGTGTCAATGCTAGCAGTCTCTTGACCGCAGTGGCGGCTCGCCTGAGACTAGCATGGGTGACATCATCTGAATGATCGCGAACGCCGTCGGCCTGGATGTTCTGGGCAGGCACGCTCGCCTTCGACGTTTGGGAGGGAATAACACGTATGGCAATGGCAGCGGATTACCTGTCTCAGATCGAGTCGATGTCCAATTTCGTCGAGCAGCAGGTTGGTGAGCTTCCGGACGATCTGTTCAACAAGCGGCCCGGGCCGTCGCTCAACCCGGTTGCCTTCAGCTATTTTCACTTGCTCCGGGTCTGGGATTTGGATTTGAACTGGATTGTCAAAGGTCAGAGGACCGCAGGGCGACGCCTGGCATCGCGGTGGTTTCACCGAAAAGGCTGGCTACAGTCCGGATGGGAAAGGGATGCGTGGACTCGGAATCGGGACCGGTTTCACAGATGCCGACGTCGATGACCTGAACATCGGCCGCGATGTGCTGCTCGACTACCAGCACCAATTGCTACAGGAGACGCGTGATTACCTCAACGGCGCCAGCGATGACGAGCTGAATCGCGAAGTCGCGTCGCTGCCGAATGCGCCCGACCGGCCCGCGACCTGCGCGCAGCGCTTGCATCACACCATCAGCCACTCGTGGAGTCACACCGGCGAGCTGCGCTATGCCAAGGGCATGCTCGGGTTCCACGACCCGAGCTACCCGGGAACCAGCGGCACCGAGGGGTAGAGGTCCAGCGAGAACAGGTTGCCGTACGGTTGCGCCTGAAACTGGACTGGCGTTGTCCGGGAGCAGACACGCTGCTCCCGATTCGCGTCGCGTCCCATCAAGAAGTTGCCAATTGTCGTTGACCGTTGCTAGTGCCCATCCGGGTGTTGCGGTCGACGGAAGGACAATAGCCCTCGCGCAGCTACCCGCCTTCCCCCGCAAGAGGTCGGCATTTTAGTGCACGCTACTGCCGAAGTTCGGCCTCGAGTTCAGTGACAAGCTGGCGCATGCAGTCGACGTGCGATCCCTTCAATTTCCGGACGGTGTCGAACATCGCCAGTGGCCGACCTCTCTATCAAATCATCCCTCGTCGATGGCCTGCACGTGTATCATCTCAGATATCAAATCTGGACCGATGGCGGCTCGACACATGCGAAGTTGTTCTCACCGGTCAAGCGGTCAGCCCGGTTGAGAGAGGTGTCCGAATGCTCAAGATCATCATGCTTTTCCTCGGAGTCCTGCTCATGGCGCCGGTGGCAATTGTCGCCTTCATCTTTGCCCTGCCCGCTCTGCCGTTCGCACTGGTCGCCTGGGTTGTCTGGAGGATGATTCGGTCGCGACGATCGTCCGCTCGTGTGTTACGCGCGAGCCGATTGACCGACCCGCGGACGGACTACCGGATCGATCAGTCGAGTGCGTTTGCTCCGATGGCGCTGACGGCCCTGGCACTCTTGACGGCCGCGCAAATAAAGATCGTCGGATTCTCCTGGCAGCTGGAAGTTGGGCTCGGACTGGCGATGATGGTTGTCGGCGGTCTCTGGATGGCGCAGCGGCGGCTGCACATGATCCGTCATAGTCGGGGCAAGCGCGGCGGCTCCATCACCTCGCACGATCTCTATCAACTCTTCGAGATCGAACGTGCTACAGGCCCGGAGGAGCGTCACGTGCTGATCGCGCGTGAATTGAACCGGCTGACCCGCGAGGCGCTGCGGCCCGATCCCACCTTGCCGAATAGCTGGCCCTCGGCCGCCGACCTCATGTCATTGCGCGATCAGGTCCGCCTGCTCCGGTCGAGCGCGCACGATACTCCGGTCTCGATCGGTCCCGATATCAACATCTCTCTTCATCCGTCACCGCTGATGCTTAAGTCCGGGATCCAAATTCTGGACGACTACGTCAACCTGCTGCTTCGTGTCCGGCTGATAGGACAGGGCGATCTCGAGCAGATGCGCGTCCTGGTGCGCGATCAGAGTCGCCTGCGCGCGATGCAAGATGAGTTCGTTGGTCACCTCCAGGAAACCACTCCGATTCAAGTCGCCGGGTGACGGCAGTCATTCTGCGTTTCGGCAGCGGAGATGAATAGCGCTGCACTGTGAGGAGCCTCGCGCCAGAGATGTTCAAGGGCCGATCAATCTGGACCATGCTGGCGTATGTCGTTGGCTTCTTTGTCTTTGCCCGGCTGCGCGGATATGCCGACAATACTGGCATTCCGATCCGTTATCGCTATCCGGTGGAGGCAGATCACTGGCTCTTCAATGGGCATGATCCGGTCGTCTGGCTGCAGAACAGGCTCGGACAGACGAGCCATATCAACGCGCTCGACTACGTCCTGGTGATTGTGTACATCTCCTACTTCGTGATTCCTCCCGCGACCGTGGTGCTCCTCTGGTGGTTTCGCTCGCGCGGCTTTCCGATCGTCGCCCTTACGATTCTCGCGACGCTCTACACGGGGTTGCTGATCAATTATCTTGTTCCGACCGCGCCGCCGTGGATCGCCGCCAACCGTGGTCTCATGTCCGACTTTCCCCGTCTCGTGCCGATCGTGTTGAACAGTATCGTGCCTGGAATCTTCAATACCGGAAACAGTGTTGGCGGCGCGAACGACGTGGCGGCCATGCCGTCGCTTCACATTGGCATAGTCGCGGCGGTCTCGTACTACTACATGTCGCGTGGCCGAGTCGGCGCGGTGCTCGGCGTTCTCTACATCCTGGCGATGGCCTTCACGCTCGTCTACCTCGGTGAGCACTACGTTATCGACGTCGTAGCCGGAACAGCCGTCGCCGCGGTCTCCTGGTTTTCGGTGCGCTGGGGGCTGATCTTCTGGCATCGTCGCCAGGCGGCTCAGGAAGCAGTGAACGTTGAGGTCGAAACAGAAGCGGCCAGCCCTGGAGATTAGAACTGACCGCTTTTCGTAACATGGCGCTCGACGATTCGGGATCAGGTCTTGGCGAAACCGTCCATGATGCGCGCGATGCGCTTGATCCCCGTAAAGTAGTCCTCGACGTAGATGTTCTCCATTGGCGAGTGCGCGCGCGAGTCGGCGTGTCCGACACCGGACGACGCGAACGGGATGCCGAACTTGTGGGCCATGACGTATGCCGGGCCGGTTCCCAGGCTGGTTGGGATGATGACCGGCTCCTCACCGTCGACTTCGCGGTGCGCCGCTTCCACGACTTTGACAATGGCGGAATCCGTCGACGTGCGAGCCGGGTGCTCGGCGCTGAGAAGTTCGATCTCGACGTCAGAGAAGCCCTCGGCGTCCAGGTGTTTGCGGAGCAAGTCCCGGATCTCGTAGGGATCCTGGTCGATCACCAGACGGAAGTCGACCTTGGCCATCGCCTCGGCGGGCATGACCGTCTTGGTACCCGGGCCGGTGTAGCCGGAGCTGATGCCACAGATGGTGCAGGTTGGCTGGAAATACTCTTTGATCTGCAGATCGCGCCCGGTGAGCCCAGTGACGAACTGGTCGATCTGATAGAGCCCCTTGCGGTTTTGCTCGGTGTCCGGCAGTTTCGAGAGGATGTCGAGATCGTGATCGGTCGGCGCCACGACCTTGTCGTAGAAGCCGGGGATGCGAATGCGCTCGTCCGGTCCCTTGAGCGTCGCGAGGGCCCAGTTGAGTCTCCATGCGGCGTTCGGTACCGATGCGCCGAGCGATGAGTGGAGATCGCGGGCGATCGACCTGACCCGCAGTTCGACGTAGCAGATCCCCTTGAGGCCGAGTGAGATGAGCGGGCGTCCCTCGACGTCCTTGCTGCCGCTCTCCCAGATATTGCCGTCGGCCTGAATCAGATCGGCATGCTCTTCGGTGAACTTCTCGAGGCGCGGGCTGCCAATCTCTTCCTCGCCTTCGATAAGAAACTTGACCTTGAGCGGGATCGAGCCGCGCACCTTCTGATAGGCGTCGATGGCACAGATGCGCGAGGCGATGTTGCCCTTATTGTCGGCTACACCACGCGCCACGATCTTCCCATCGACAATCTCGGCGGCAAATGGCTCAACGTCCCACAGGTCGAGCGGTTCGGGCGGCTGCACGTCGTAGTGGTTGTAGAAGCTGAGCGTGCGGTTGCCGGAGCCGATCTCGCCATAGACGACGGGGTTGCCGCCCTCGATCGGCACGATTTCGGCCTTCGCGCCGATCTTCTCCAGCATCTGTTTGACGTACTCGGCCGTCTCTTGAATACCGATATTTTGCGCCGAGATACTTGGCCGGCGGCAGAGTTCCTGCACCTCGCGCAGGTATTCGTCACGATGATCGTCGATGTATTGGTAGACGTCTTCCATAGGTATCCCTCTCCAGTCTCGTTCCAGGCTCACCCATGAGGTGGGCCCTGCTGGCACTCTCACTCTAGACGTCGAAGATGTCAACCGCGCTTGCTGCGCCGTCGCGTCGCTCCGGCTGTGTGAGAATGGGTCGGTAATCGATTCGATTCACAGGGAGGGATGGACGCACATGGCGGAGATCAGGCGGCTGGCCGAGATGCACTGGCCGGAGGTCAAGCAGGCGCTCGAACGTGGCACCAGGACGATTGTCGCGGGGGCTGGCTCGATGGAGCAGCACGGGCCGCACCTGCCGTTCCAGACCGACACGCTGCTCGGCACGGTATTGGCCGATGCGGTCGGCGCGCGACTCGACAACGTGATCGTCGGTCCGACGATTCCCTTCGGCGTCTCGGAGCATCACATGGCGTTCCCGGGCACGATCACGCTCGACTCCGCGACATTCAAGGACGTCGTCCGGCAATACGTCGCTAGCCTGGCACGGCATGGTTTCGAGAACGTGGTGATCTTGCCGAGCCACGGCGGCAATTTCGGGCCGTTGAAGGAACTCTTCGAGGATACGGGCGGTCGGATCGAAGGGGCGCGTTTCATCCCTTACACGGACCTGATGAGCTTCATCGGTGTGATGAACAAGAAAGCGGCCGAAGACGGCATCACGCCTCAGGTGGCGGGCGCGCACGCTGGAGAGACTGAGACGTCGATGGTTCTGGCCGAGCAGCCGGACCTCGTGCTGATGGACAAGGCGGAAGAGGGGTTCGTGGGTGACTTCGACGAAGCCGCCTCACGCGCGATATTCGAGCGGGGAATGACGGCCCTGACCAAGAACGGCATCCTCGGCGACGCTCGCCCCGCCACGGCGGAACGTGGGCGCGGCTATATCGACAACCTGGCCGACATGCTGGCGGAGTACATTCGCGAGCATATTCCCGCTTGACATGACGCGGCCCGCCGGACTACTGGCGGGCCACTCGCTTGAATCGTCAGATGAACCTGTCTGCTATTTCTCCGTAACCGGGAAGCCCTGCTCTTTCCAGGCTTTGAGACCGCCGTCGAGGTGCGCCACATTGCGGTAGCCCATCTGCTGCAGAGTCACGACCGCCAGCGCTGAGCGACCCCCCGACGCACAGGTCAGGATGATGCGGCCCTCCGGGTCGAACTCCGCCCGGTAATAGGGACTGGTTGGATCCGCGTAGAACTCGAGCATGCCACGCGGCGCATGTACAGCGCCGGGGATTGCCCCGGTCTCCGAAAGTTCGTTTGCCTCCCGAATGTCGATCAAGGTCGTGCCATTTCGTCCGAGTTCCGACCGGACGCCCTCGGGTGACAGGTTCTGAATACGGGACTTCGCTTCGGCGACCAGGCCCGCGGCGGTGACTGTTCCCATGACCTCTCTCCTTTCGAGATTTGCTCGATGTGCCTGCGATGATTCGAGGATAGAGGTTTCCTGGAACTGTCACATCGGTCGTGTTCCCCAGGTTTGAGGTGCGCGTGACCTATTTTTGTGGATTGGGGATACCGAGTTCCGCCGCTCGCCGCACCGCGGCGCTGCGAGTTCCGACCGACAGTTTGGCGAGAATGGCCGAGACGTGATGGCCGACGGTCTTGGGTGAGATAAAGAGCTTCTCGGCGATCTCGGCATTGGTGAGTCCGCCCGAGAGAAGTTCGAGGACGTCGATCTCCCGCTGGGTGAGACCCGCAGGATTGGCGCGTGTCGCGACGTTCGGGCCCCGCTGGTGCGGACGAACGCCGATCTCACGCAGGCGCTGCTTGGCCCGCTGTTCGGCTGGATGCGCGCCGAGCGAGGCGAAGATGAGTGCCGCTTCCCGAAGATCAACCTCGTCGTCGCTTTCCAGCAGAGCGAGCGCGCGTTCATAGAGGCAGCCGATGCGCTCCCACACTCGCGCCGCCCGCCGCCACTCCGCGTCAATCATCAGTGCGTACGGTTCGGCAATCTCCAGGGCCGGTGAACACAATCCTCCCGCCCGGCGAATGGCGTGGACAACCGCGCCGCGCACCCATGGCGTTCCATACTCCTCGGCGAGATCGCGAATCGAAGACGCCTCCTGGAGCGAGCGCTCGTTGTCGCCCGCGAGCCATGCCGCTTCGGCCCGCGCGATGCGGACCGGCCCCAGCCGTTGGAGTTCGCCAGTCTGCTCGGCGAGTTCAAGTGCTTCATCGAGCATCGAACTGGCCCCATCGTCTCCGCGACGGGCCACTATGGTGCCACGTACCGTCAACGCGACGATGCGCGTCAGTGCCGAGATCGATGGGAGTGCCAGGACCCGGCCTGCGTCCTCGAGGGCCGCATCCCAGCGACCGAGGCAGCAGTTGAGATGAGCGCGGCCGGCAAGGAGGTACCAGAAGTAGTTATCCAGGTCGAATTTGGTCGCGTAGGCCAGTGCTTCTTCAAGGTCACGTTGCGCATTGTCGAATTGATACAACCACATCTCGGACCAGGCGAGGTTGACCAGTGCCCGTCCTGCGTGATCGACCATCCCGGCCTCCATCGCCATCTGATGTCCACGTCTGAGCATCTTCCACGACTCGGGATCGTTGCGCGTCGCTCTGGCAGTGCCGACGTTGATCATGGCGTGGACAATGGTTTCGTGCTGTTCGAACTGCTCGGCCAGTCGAATGGCCTTCTCCCCCCAAACGATGGTTTCGTCGATGTTCCAGCGCAGCATTTCGAGCTGTGACATGTTGCTGTATGCCAGGGCCAATTCCGGTCCAGGTGGCAGCGCTTCCAGTACCTCAAGCGCGTCGAGGCCGGCCCGTTGCGCCTCAACGCTGTGCCCCTCAAACCAGAGGAGGCGGGAGAGCCAGCGAAGATTGTCTCCCACTTTCAACGTGTTTCCTGCCTGCTGCCAGATCTCGATCGCCTCTCGGCGCGCCGCGATGGCGTCGTTGCCCTGAGCACTCAAGTAGCAGGAGAACGAGTAGTTCTCGAGGATTGGGGCGCGCTCGGAATCCGCCTCGCTCCCCATCGCGCGTAGCAGCCTTCTGAACTGGGCCGCTGCTTCCCGATAGGAGTGAACCATCATCGCCTGCTCGGCCGCGGCCCTGGCATATTGGCAAACCGCGTCAACGGCGCCACCCGCGTCAGCATGATGAGCAAGACGCGCGTAGTTATGCGACATAACCGGGTCTTCGAGCATCACATCGAGAATTCGTCGATGAAGTAAGCGCCGGCGTGGTGCTGATATCGTCGAGAGCACTGCTTCGCGCGCGAGTTCGTGGCGGAACGCGAGTTCCTCGCCGTTTGGGCGGAGAAGCCCCATGTCGATGCACTCCTCGACTTCTCCGATGACGGGCCCCCCGACGGAGAGGAGAAGGTTGGTCTCGATCGTCGCGCCGATCACCGCCGAGACGTCGAGAACCGCGCGCCCATCCGGTGAGAGACGCGACGCCCTGGCAAGGACCGCATCGCTGACCGTCGGTGGCAGCCCCTGTTCCGGCAGCGCGAGAACCTCGCTGAGGAAGAAGGGGTTGCCGCCGGTGCGATGGAAGAGTTCTTTCGGATCTTGCCTAGACTCGCGTGTAAGCGTCCGTACCGCGTCCAATGAGAGCGGCGACAGGTTCATGCGGAAGATCGTCGACGCAGTCGCGAGGTCGCCCAGCAGCCGTCGCAAGGGATGGTCCCGACTTAGCTCGTCGTCCCGGTAGGTGACGAGAACGAGGACGCCGAGATTGTCGATGCGACGGCTGAGAAAACGGAGCAGGTCAAGTGTGGCTTCGTCAGACCAGTGCGCATCTTCCCCAACAATGATGGTGGGGTCAGCTTGAGACGACAGGGCTGTCAGTACGGTGTGAAAGACCTCATCCCGGCGCTGGTTCGGCATGAACATTTGCGACAGGTCTATCCCGAGGGCTGGGGCAATGTCGAGGAGCGGTCCGAACGGACCCGGCGTCGAGAGAGAATCGCAACTGGCCTTCAACGCGCGAGCTGTTGCTTGGGCGTGGAGACAAAATTCGTCGACCAGGGTCGATTTCCCGACGCCGGCCTCGCCACCGATGAGGACGAGCCTTCCCCGGCCCGCGGCGGCCTGCCGCAGGTGTTCGGCAAGTTCCTCGAGTTGTGCCGCTCGTTCGAGCAACATACTGACAATCTCTCACTCGAACACCGATGATAGTTGGCGGTCGTCGCTCAATCGGTTTCGGCGTCGTCGTCGTTGACAGTACGCACGGAGACAGTCGCAGCGCGATCGATTGTCGTATCGTTCGTACATTGTAACATCGTCCGTCAGGAATCGATGAGACAAGCCGATGAGGCGACTGACCCGATGACGGTGAACACGAGAGGGCTCGTCGCCATATTCGACGACGAGCCCTCTCCAATGTCCCCCGAAAATGGACTATGCGACGTGTGTTACGGCAGGTAGTTCAACGGGTTGACCCAGACGCCGTTCTTCTGCACCGCGAAATGTAGGTGCGAGCCGGTCGACGCGCCGGTGCTTCCCATTTTGCCGATGGCCTGCCCGGTATCGACCTGCTGTCCGACGCTCACGGACGGCTGTTGCGCCATGTGGCCGTAGAGCGTTACGAGGCCGTTCCCGTGATCGATCTGCACGCAGAACCCGTAGCCGTAGTTGCTCCACCCCGAGAAGATAACAGTGCCTCCCTCGGCGGCCTTGATCGGTGTGTACATCGCGTTGGCGATGTCGAGCCCCTGGTGGAAATGCGCGTAGCCCTGGTAGGCGGGCTCAAGGCCGAAACTCGTCGGCCCGAACTCCTGGGTGATGGTTCCCTGGGTCGGCCAGACGAAGCCCTGCGTCGCCGCTGGGGCCGGAGCCGGAGGTTGCGTCGGTGCTGGAGTCGGCTCTGGCGTTGAAGGTGGCTGAGTTGCCGCTGGAGCCGGTTGCGTCGCGGCAGGAGCCGCCTCGGTCGACGCCTGAGCATTCGACTGCGACTGATCGGTACTGACCTGTTGCGGCTCGCTGCTGGATTCCGGAACGGCCGTCTGAACCGTATTTTGTGGCTGCGCCGTTGCGCCCGGAACCGTCAGCTTCTGTCCAACTACGATCAGATTCGAATCTGAAATGTTATTGGACGCGTAGCTCGCGATCGCCGAGGCCTTGACGCCATACCGCGCGGCGATATCGGCGAGCGTGTCACCAGACTTCACCTCGACGGTCACGTCAGCGGCAGCGGTACTGGTGTCGGCGCTTGACGTGTCCTGCGCCACTGGAGCCGACGTCGTGCCGGGGATCGTCAGTTTCTGACCGACCACGATCACATTTGCGTTGGAGATGTTATTCGACGCGTACTTGACGATCGACGACGGATCGACGCCGTACTGCTCGGCCAGTTTGTTGATCGTGTCGCCCGCTTTGACTTCGATCGTGATGTCTTTGGCGCCGCCCGCGGCTGGAATGTTAATGCTGTCGCCGGGGAAGATGAGATCAGGATTTGCCAGGTCATTGGCCTGAATGATCTCCATTGTCGACACACCGTACTGGGCGGCGATGTCATGCAGGGTATCGCCCGCCTTGACCGTGTAGTTGATGCCCGGCGCTCCGCCCTCGCCAGTGTAGACCGGGGTGGACGTCGCGGTGCCGTTCGACATCGTCGCCGCCTGGCTCGTCCCACTCACGACCGGAAACTGCCCGGTCGCCTGCGTCGTGTCGCGTGACGTCGCGCCCGCAACGGCGGGAACGAGAACCGTGGACGACGCGACGGCGGCAACCGTGGCTGCAACCATAGCGGTACGCGTGAACGGCTTCTGGCGCGGAGCACGGCGGGTAGGGCCAATATACGAGATGTTCCGGCTCGAACCTTCCGGCCACCAGAATTCGTTCTCGTCCTTGGGCGCCCATTCGGCACGTGGAGTCGCCGGTGTGATTGCCGCAAAGACGCCGGTCTGCGTAATGCTCGGCTTCGGGGCATCCGGCAGCGGACGCAATGATGCTGGCTGGTCCGACGCCTGCTGAGCTATGGAATCCGGCCGCCAACCAAAATGCGCTGGCGTGTTGGTTCTGCGAATGCTTGCGACCGGTGCTGGCTTGATGACCGGTGCCGGTGACTGAGGGGCCGGCGCTGGGGATTGAACGACCAGTTTTGGCGCGACTGGTTCGGTATCTCTGTGCCAGCCGAAGCGAGATTGCTGGGGTAGGATCGACGTCTCTGAATCGGGCATAGGGCTCCCCGCCCGCCCGTCAGTGCGGCATGACATAAATTTTCCCTTCCCATCACCTGTGTCGGCTTACGGCGGCGATCATCTTGCGTCTAAGGTCCCCGTGCTGCCAGATGATCATTTGCCATATCCAGGTTTTCGGCGGAGAGCATAGCAGTGTGGCCTGTGCGTGTCAATTTGTTCACGTGATAGATACGTGAATAACGACCAAACAGTCGCGTTTGTACGCACCTAAAATTGATGAACGAAAACGCTGGCGACACGCCGGAATACTCACCGCTGATCCGTCCTTGGATCTCCTCCATTTCGTGGGCGACGTCCCGTGCCCACCGGCTTCAACGAACGACCCTTCGAGTAGATGCGCGCTCGTCGACTTGGGTCAGGCAGCGGTGAAGCGCACCGGCAGCGACTTCAGCCCCCTGAACGAGAAGCCTTCGAGCCAGTCAGCGTCGTCATTCAGCAATTCAAGATTGCCGCAGCGCTGTATCAGCGTCAGCACCGCGATCTGCGCTTCGGCCCGCGCGATGGCCGCACCCAGGCAGAAATGCGGTCCGTGCGCGAACGTGAGGTGCCGGTTCGGTTTCCGCGTAATGTCGAACCACTCCGGCTCCGGAAACTGCGACTCGTCCCGGTTCGCCGAACCGAAGAGGAGGCTGATCCCTTGTCCCGGTTCGATCGTGTGCCCGTCGATCTCGATAGCGTCCCGCGCCACGCGGCTGGTCGCCTGGACCGGGCTCTCGAAGCGCATGACCTCCTCGATCGCCGTGTCGATCTGATCGGGGTTGTCGCGCAGTTGATTGAGCGCCTCCGGGTGCCGCGCCAGCGTCAGCACGGCGTTGCCGATGAGGTGCGCCGTCGAGTTGTTTCCGCCGACCAGCAGGGCGATGATCATGATGATCAGCTCGTCCTGCGACAGCCGGTCTCCCTGCTCCTCGGCCTGAACGAGCATGGTGATCAGGTCGTCTCGCGGCTCTTTGCGGCGCGCGTCGATGACCTCTTCGAGATACGCCTTCATCTCCAGCATGCTCGCCTGCCCCTGACGCATGATCGGGATTCGTTCGCCGGCCGTGCCAGGCCGGTCGTAGACGCGTACCTGGTCGCGGCTCCAGCGGGTAAAGCTCGCCTGGTCCTCGCGCGAAACCCCCAACATGTCAGCAATGACCCAACTCGGCATTGGAACGGCGAGATCGCGGATGACGTCCATCTCGCCCGACTCGATGACGCGGTCGATGAAGCCGTCACAGATCTCCTCTATGCGCGGCCGCTTTTCGCGCACCATGCGCGCCGAAAAGGCCTTGGTGACGAGATTTCGTAGTCGAGTGTGCGTCGGCGCATCGGTCAGGAGCATCCGGCTGCCGAGAATGTGACGGAGCGGCTGAAGCTCCTGGCGCACGTCCTCTGGCAGGACCTGAAAGATCGATTCAGCCCGCGCCGACGAGACGCGGTCGTCGGTCAGCAGGCCGATGATGTCTTGGTAACGGCTGATAATCCAGCTTTGGCCGTTCCACACGACCGGGCTTTTGGCCCGGAGCTCAGCGTAGATCGGATAGGGGTTTGCGCGGACAACCGGGTCGCTGAAGTCGATGCCTACCGGCACTCGGGTCTCCTCTCCTGGAATCACGACTTGCGTGGATGCTCGGCCAGCCAGTCGTCGAGCGACATCACACGTGGGTCGACCTGTCGCATATCGTAGTAAGGAATGGCGGGCCGGTAGATATCAAAGATGCGTCGCAGCTCAGCGACCGGTTCATCGTGGATGTCGACCCGCAGGTCAACGCGCGAAAAGCTCTTCCGGTCGTAGACGAGCAATGCGGCGGAACGCTGACCGCCGTGCTGGCCCCCTGCATCGCGACCGGCCTCGACGGCCTGAAGCAGTCGTTCCTCCAGATCCTCGTCTGGGTCCGCCAGGAAGGCCCGCTCCATGGCGTCGATTACTCGCTCGCCTGTCAAGTAGTTCCCCAGGACGACGTAGCCATCGCCGATGCGATGGCCGGACCAATCCTTGTTCATCGCTCCGGTGCGGGCCGCGCCGTGACCGTCGTCATCGACCACACCCAGCTGGCGATACTCGACGTACGGATCGGCGATCGCCATCTGCTCGATCACGCCGGGCGCTTTGTAGCCCAGTTCGAGCAGGCGCAGCGCGATTGGCCCGAGGCGCTCATCGGCAATCGCCATGATTGCCACGGCCCCGAGCCGTTCCTTGATGAAGGGCACGCGCACGCCGACTCGCGAACGCGGCCGTCGCGGTGCCGATCCCCAGCATCCCGGTCCGCTTGCATTGACCAATGACCGTGAACGTCATCTGGTTCGTCCTCCCCTGTCTTACGTGGTGCACGATCGTCGCATCGTAGTACAGCCTGTCAGAACGCGGAAGGGGCGCCGCGTCCTCCGGTGATGGCCTACTGATATCGCGGTCCCGATCGTGCAGCCCGAACAGTGTGAGATGGTGGCCGCGTGAAGCGAGACTAGGCCAATACCTGTCTGAGGCCATACAATCAGAAGAGCAAATTGGCCACTGCCGCGACTCCGGCAAGCGACGTGGACGCGGAGGACGCGCCTTTGAGACGCAGAAAGCGAGTATGAGGTGTCCGACGAAATTCGTGAAATGACCCGGCAGTTCGTCACTAGCCCAGACTTCCAGAAGGCTATCGAGGCGGCCGAGCGTGACCCCTATGCCGTTCCACGTGATTTCCTGCGGCGGTGCGTCGAGCTGGGCTGTCTCGGCATGGACATTCCAGAAGAGTACGGCGGCAGTGATCTGAGCCCGACGCAGCAGATCGCGGTGCTGGAAGAGCTTTCGCGGGGACACGCCGGACTGGCCCTTTCGGTCCTGGTTCAGAACAGCCTGACCGAGTACCCGATCCGGACGTTCGGCACGCATGAGCAGAAGCAGAAGTATCTGCCACGCATGGCGACCGGCGAACTGCTGGCCAGCTTCGGCCTGAGCGAGCCGAAAAACGGTTCGGACGCAAAGGGCATTGGCCTGGCCGCCCGGCGTGACGATTCGCGCGATGGTTGGCTCCTGAAGGGCTCAAAGCGCTGGATCACCAATGCCGATCGCGCCGGACTGATCGTGCTCGCGACGCGCACGGGAACGCCCGAGAGCCGTGGACGCGGCATCACTGTCTTCCTAGTCGAGATGAGCGACGACACGCCGGGGCTCTCGCGTCCGAAGCCGTATGACAAGCTCGGTCAGGCGGGTTCGACTCTCTGCGAGGTCTTCTTCGACGACGTCTTCGTGCCGAACGACGCCATGCTCGGCGAATTGAACTGTGGCTGGGAGATCGTCAACGCGACGCTGGAGCACAGCCGCGTCATGATCGCGGCCCAGGGAGCCGGGATCGCCCAGGGCGCGCTGGATACCGCGCGCCAGTACGCCGCGGAGCGGGAGCAATTTGGCAAGCCAATCAAGGAGCATGAACCCGTCGCCAACCATCTGAAGATCATGGAGCGCCAGATCGGCATCTCAAACTACCTCGTGGATCGCGCGGCTCGCGAGGAAGAGCAGGAAAACGACCTGGCGTTTGTCTGGGCCTCTCTGGCGAAGCTCATCGCGAGCGAGACCGCCATCTGGGCGGCTGGTGACGCCATGCTGCTTCATGGGGGCATGGGCTACGTCAACGAGATGCCGGTCTCGCGCATCTTCCGCGATTCGGCCGTGCTACGCATCTACGAAGGCGCGGCGCACATTCAGGTCAAGATCGTGGAGCGGTATCTCGACCGAGAGAAGATCATGTCCCTCTTCCCGCCGTCGGCGGCGCTGATGCGCGATCCGGCCGATCTCGAGCCGCTGGACGACGTCATCGCCGACATCGAAACCTGGCAGCCGGGCAAGCTCGTGACGGTGTAGCGCGAACACCAGTCTCTCCGCGTTTTCGTCGGGCTGGGGCGCGATCCCCGGCCCGCTTCGCATCCCGTCGTTCTCCCGACCGGTGTACTGCTGCGTGTTGCTGCTCGTGGCTCCGGTCGAGGAGGCAGTGCCGAAGGGGTCGTAGGTGTAGCTGGTCTGGACCGTGCCGCTGGTCATCTGATCGCGGGTTGGCGTCCAGCGTGTAGGCGAACTGGTAGGTGGTGCTGTCCGCCTGGGTCTGGACGCTCACCCGGACGTTGGCGTTCGTACCGGTCGACTGCCCTGGTATACTTAGATGTTGCGCTCAGCGTGACTGTGAGACCCCGAACTAAAATCAAGGAGACACCGTGCGGCAGGATCTGCGAAATATCGCCATCATCGCCCACGTCGATCACGGCAAAACAACCCTGGTCGACGGCATGCTCAAACAATCCAATATCTTCCGCGATCCGGACGCCGCCGGTGAGCTGATCCTGGACGTCAACGATCTTGAACGCGAGCGGGGCATTACCATCCTCGCCAAGAACGCGTCGATTCACTATGGGGACGTTCAGATCAACATCGTCGACACCCCGGGCCACGCTGACTTCGGCGGTGAGGTCGAGCGCGTGCTGAACATGGCCGACGGCTGCCTGCTGGTAGTCGACGCCGTCGAGGGTCCGATGCCGCAGACGCGCACGGTGCTGGCTCAAGCGCTGGCCCTGGGTCTGCGCCCCATCGTGGTCGTCAATAAGGTCGATCGCCCAGCGTCCCGCCCGGACGAGGTGGTGTCGCGCGTGCAGGATCTCTTTCTCGACCTGGCGACCGATGCCGACCAGCTCGATTTCCCAGTCCTGTATACGATCGCGCGAGATGGTCGAGCGGGATTTTCGCCGGACGATCTCGCGCCGGACCTGCGCCCACTGATGGACACCATCGTCAATGTGATTCCGGCGCCGTCCGGAGATGTCGATGGGCCGTTCCAGATGCTGGTGGCGTCGCTTGACTACGATTCGCACCGTGGTCGCATTGTAATCGGACGTATTCAGCGCGGGCGTGTCCATACGGGGGACACCGTGGCGCACCTCGAGCCGGACGAAGAGCAGACGACGTCGCGAGTCAGTTTTCTGGCGACGTTCGAGGGGCTGGGCCAGCGAGAAGTGCAGGAGGCCGCTGCTGGGGACATTGTGGCGCTCGCGGGAGTCGGTAACGCCAAGATCGGAGGGACGCTCACCGATCCTGACGTGCCGGATGCTATGCCCGCCATGGAGATCGAGCAGCCGACCCTCAAGCTGACCTTTGGCGTAAATACGTCGCCACTCTCGGGTCGCGAGGGGAAGTTCTCGACCTCGCGACAATTGCGTGAGCGGCTCTTCCGCGAGCTCGAGACGAATCTGTCGCTGCGGGTCGAGACGACTGATCTGCCCGACGTCTTCGCAGTTTCCGGGCGTGGCGAACTTCACCTTTCGATCCTGATCGAGACGATGCGTCGTGAGGGATACGAATTCCAGGTGTCGCGGCCGGAGGTTATCACCGAGGTGATCGACGGCGAAGTCATGGAGCCGGTCGAGCACCTGATCATCGACACCAACGAAGAGTTCATCGGCACCGTGACCGAGCTGGTGGGCAGCCGCCGGGCACGGATGCTCGACATGGTCAATGATGGTAACGGCAACGTCCGTATCGAGTTCGCGATTCCGACGCGTGGATTGATCGGATTGCGGAACAGCCTGCTGACCGCCACCAAAGGGTACGGCTCGATGGGCTCGCGGTTCATCGGCTACGAGCCCTGGGCGGGGCCGATCAACTCGAACCGCTCCGGGGCGCTGGTCGCGACCGAGAGCGGTATGGCCTTGACGCACGGGCTTTCGAATTCCCAGGAACGCGGTATGACCTTCATCGAGCCGGGTACCGAGGTGTACGAGGGGATGATCGTCGGGCAGCACCCGCGCCAGGGCGACCTGCCGGTCAACGTCTGCCGCGCCAAGAAGCTGACGAACATGCGGTCGAGCACCGAGGACATCATGGTGCGACTGACGCCAGCGGTCATTCTTAGTTTGGAACAGGCACTCGACTTCCTGGCTGATGATGAGCTTCTCGAGGTGACGCCGAAGAACCTGCGACTGCGCAAGCAGCTGCTGACGCAGGACGAGCGTGTTAAGGCCCGCAAACGCGCCGAAGCGGCGGCGAGGACGTAGCGGGAGTCGGTCGGTGAAACACCGGTTGAGAAATTATCCAGGCAACGTGTCCGCGTTCGCCTTTGGTTGAAGTGGGTTTTCGCAATTACTCGGGTAATAGTACCATCGCGCCGTTCCGTAGCGGCGGCACCTGTGGCCGCCTTCGTCGAGGACCGATACGCATCTCGGATGGCGCTATCGTCACCCTTCCGTGGATAACCCCAGCCACTGCACGAAGGCGGGCAGGGACGCCCGCCGCTACGGAACGATGCGGTAGCAATGCCTCAATCCAATATCGTGTTTCACGGGTTAATCCGGTCATTGTCCACGGTCGCCCGGGAATAAATTCCGGGGCTACGACCCGCAAGCGGGTGCCCCGGAAGTCCACTGAAAGGACTGGGATTGGACTGCTCTATTCGTCAATGTTTGTGCCGGTCCTGCGTTTTCCAGCATCCAGAGCTCAATCCATTCATGGATTTCGCCTGTTCAGCCTGGGTTTTCAACCCAGGTGGACGCCGCCATTTACCGAACTAATTCGTCAAAGACCAATCAACCCAGGTGATCGCGGTCGCGTTACCGGACTACGATTCGAAGTAGAATGATGGACTTCGTCTCCTCAGCCGGGCCCTTAGCTCAAGTTGACCGTCGGCGACGACCGACTATGTTCCTCGCATATCCGTCAGTCCAGAGATTCCGTCACCCCCAACCTCCAAAATTCCCGGTCGTACTCCTTGGGTTTCACATAACAATGCCGTAGTATAGGATCCGTCCCGCGCCGGGCGGGAAAATGGATGGTGCGCCAGTGGGGACGATTGGCTGGTGACCTATCCGGCCCGGAGCGTTAATCGCTCTCAGTGCGACGGCTTCTCCGAAATGAACTGGGGGGCGTCGTACTGCAGTCGGCATGTCGCTTGTGGGACCGCGGCCACGGAAGATCATGATTCCAAAACCTGGCGGATCTGTCATAATGACTGAAGGGCACAGCCAGGTCTAGACGTTTGTAGCGTGCAGCGCTCAGTTGAGATGCTTGCGTTCGTCCGCTCTGGCTTGTCGATTCGGCTCTACACCGCGAAAGACTCGGCCATGAACGCAGAAGCGCAACACGATCCACTTGCATCGAACGATCCCACGGACGTTTACATCTGGGACGAGCCGTTTCAGCTTCCTCACGATCGCGTCATCTGGAAGGCGCGTGGCGAGGTGCGTGGCAACTTTCCGGGCTACATGCATCGTGACGGTGGCATTAGCGATGCAGAGATCCGCCTGACGCGAAATGTCCTCGGCATTGTGAGCGATCGAGATTCCTTCGGGGTACCGACCAGTGCAGTGAATCGCGTGAGCCTCGAGGCGGGTGGAGAAGCCCACATGACGTCGGTCCTCTCGGTCGACTACGTCGACGCGCTTGGCCAGAGTCGCCGGTTCTGGCTTCGCATCGACAAGCGACGGCCGCTGCAGTCGACGTTCGGTCGGGGAAGCCTGGCCGCCGGACTGAGAGAAGCGGGCGTGGGTGATCTGCGGCTGGAACAGCCAGTTCCGGGTTTCAGTCGCATGCGCCAGTTTCCGGCGAATGGGTGGGACCGTCATGTCAAATCCGTCTGGACCAGTTCAGTCGTGGTCAGCTTAGCGTCGGGCGACTATGTCTCGGATCTGACCGGCTGGCCCGACCTGCTCGAACTGCGTCATGAAGATGTCGTATTGCGACTACCCTATGGCGACATTTTCGGGATGACGACGTTGTCGACCCCCAATGGTCCCGGTGAAACCGTCCTCTTCCTGACGTTCAAAGATGGAGATGTCTTCATTAGCTTGAAGATACGCGTTCCGAGCCAGTCAGAAGATGACCGCGCCAGTGCCGGTGAGGTATTGACGTTCCTGCGTATGCGAGGCGTGCGACAGTATGATGCCGAAGATCGGCTGGCGTTCTTCGACCTGGTTCCGGACGAGATCGAGGAACTGCAGCCGCCGTCCCTGTTCGTGACGGAGCCGGTTGAGTCGACCATGCTGCCGAATGGGTCGGCACATCACGACGTTGAGTCTGGGACCCGCAACGGCGCGATCGTTCGCACGGGCGGTTCGCTGCCCGCGGAAGATCGAAACGGCACCACGGGCTTTGCATCTGGCAATCAGCAGTACCGCGCGCTCTTGATGTACGTCGCCGACTCGCTGCGCGTCTACCGGGCACTCCATGCTGACGATCTGTTGACCGACGAGGAGTGGCAGTCACGGCGTGTGTTGGCTGTGGAAGAGATCGGTAAAGTTCACCAGTTGATTCAGCTTGGTTTGTTGCATGAAGTTGACCTGGTCACCAACGACGAGTTCGAGGCGGCGCGGCGCGACCTGATCGACGCGCTCTCAATTCGGAAAGCGAACGTGCATGGCGCATAGCGAAGCGTCATCCCGGACGCTGCGACTCGTCGAGAAGCCGGCTCCGGCGTCGGTCAGAGGACCGGTGACGGAAGCGCATGCATCCTGTCCCCACTACCGGATGCAGTCGACTGGTCCGCGCCCATTGGCGGTCTGCGGTGCGATGCCGATGTTCGCGCCGATCTCCCACGCCCGAGCGCAGTCGCACTGCCTGTCGGCGACGTTTGAATCCTGCCCACATTTCGTCTACCGAGCAGACTCTGAGGACCGAGAGCGTGCCGAAGCAGAACCTGTCGCGGTCGCCAAACGCTGGACCTTTCAGGCACTACGAGAGTCCGGCTGGGTCGTCGGTATTCCGCTCGGGCTGATGATCATCATCGTGATCGCGCTGTTGCTGACCCAATAGCCACCACTCATCCGGGCATCGTGTCGTTGGGCGTCTCTTCGACACCTACGATACGAGCTTCGCCGCCTTTGAACCGGCTGGTTGCTCGTTGATTTCGTCCGTTGGAGATGGATGTCGTCCCTCAAGACGAGCCAGGAATGATTGCACGTCTTCCGCGGCATCCGGCGCCTCGTCTGGTACGAAGTGGCCGACGTTTGAGAGCTCGATCACCTGGGCGTCGACCAAGACCTGTCGCCAGCGATTCAGCTCCCGCATGCCGAAGGTCGGATCCTTCATCCCCCAGAGAAGCAGTGCCGGTTTGCCCGCAATTCGCTCGCGTCGCTGCCACAGGGCGTCGAACCAGTCGCTGGAGCCGATAAGTTCACGCGCCAGAATCCAGGGTGCTCTGCGGTCGGCGGAGCGCGGGAAGACACCGGTATAGTGACGACGAATTTCTCGGGAAAGCGTGCCTCGATCACCCCACGCCATGGGGAGCAGCACGCTCGGTGAGAAGTTCAAGCGCGTGTACAGGAACCTGCCAAGAGCGCCACCCATCAGGCGGCTGGCCCGTTCGACCGCTGGCACGTCCGAGAGCGACCACATCCAGGTGTTGCAGAGCACGAGCGCACGAACGTTTTCCGGATGCGCGATCGCGTAGGAGAGTCCAATCGGGCCGCCGAAGTCATGGACGACCAGCACGATGTCTTTCAGACCGAGGCGCTCGATGAACGTATGAAGATTGCGCGCATGATCGTCGGGCCGGAGGTCGTCATGCAGCCGCTTGTCGGAGAGTCCGAAGCCGAGATGATCCGGCGCGATGCAGCGATAGGCCGGCGAAAGGCGCCGTATCCAACGCCGGTAAAGGAACGACCAGGTCGGGGTGCCATGCACCATAACGACCGGCGGCCCGTCTCCTTCGTCAACGTAGTGCATCCGACCGGCGTCTAACGTCATGAAGCGTTCCGCGAAGGGATATTCGGACCGGTTCAACCAATTCGCGTGGGCGTCATTCACGGTCACAATTCCTTTCCTGTTCCGGAGTTGGTCCGATGTAGAGTGACACGAATCGTTCGACGACTTGGTCGAGCGGATAGTGCTCCGGATCGAGCGCGTAGTGCTCTGCTACGCCGTCGATGGTGGCGAAGAGCAGTTCGGCCAGGATCTCTGGATCGTCTGCTCCGGTCGCCCGAAGATGCTCGGTGAGCGTGTGGCGAATGGCATGGATCCAGTCTTCGAGCTCGCGAGTGAGACCGGCTACCACGGCGGGCTGCATGCGCAGACTATAGAAGAGGCGCCAGAATTCGAGCCGCTCCGACAAGATGTCGAAACTGCGCCGGATTAGCTGCTCTAGACGGAGGGCTGGATCGTCGGCATTATCGGCATCGGCAAACGACGCTTGCACGTCCCGCATCGACCGCTCGAAGATGGCGCGCAGGAGATCGTCTTTCCCGTCGAAGTAGTTGTAGAGCAGGCCGAGCGAGACGCCGGCGTCGCGCGAGATCGCGCGGATCGAGGTGCGCTCGAAGCCGAAGCGCGCGAACAGCCTGAGGGCCGCGTGAAGGATCTTGGCACGACTCTCTTCGCGAATCTCTTCGAGCTGTTCTACCGTTCGAGGCATGCATTCGTCTTTCTATTGAACGATCGTTCATTCAACGACTCCCATTGTGGTCCCGATCCGCCGCTTTGTCAAGTTCCCGTGGCTGGATCGTGCGTCTGGTCCTGGGCCGTCCCGCGTTGCGCGCATCAATCCGTGGCGTTATGCTAAGAATCAGCATGAGAATCAGCATGTCCGCGCTGGCTGCACCGAGAGCACGTAGCACCGAAAATCGACGAGATGAGCAGGTCAGAACGCGCGGCGGGGAGGATCGCTGATGCCGAGGAAATACACGCGTCTGACGCAGCCCCTGGTACGGGAAAACGGAGTCTTACGCCCTGCAAGTTGGGATGAAGCGCTCGCTCGAGCCGCGGCCGGATTCCGGGCCGCCATCGATAAGAAGGGACCTGACACGATCGGGATCTTCTCCTGTTCGAAGGCGACCAATGAGGTTAACTACGTTGCACAGAAATTCGCGCGGCAGGTAATCGGCACCAACAATATCGACTCGTGTAACCGCACTTGACACGCTCCCAGTGTCGTCGGTCTGACGGCAGTACTTGGAGCGGGTGGCGGAACGAGTTCCTATCGAGAGGTCGAGGAAACCGACCTCATTATTCTCTGGGGCTCGAATGCGCGTGAGACACACCCAATCTACTTTCACCACGTGCTGAAGGGAATCCGGAACGGAGCAAAGCTCGTCGTGGTCGACCCACGGCGGACCTCGTCGGCCCAGTGGGCTGATCTCTGGCTCGGGCTCGACGTCGGCTCCGACGTGGCGCTGGCCAACGCCGTCGGGCGCGAGATCATCGCAGCCGGACTGTGTAACCAGGCGTTCATTGACCGGTCGACCGCGGGATTCGATGCCTATCGCGAGGCGGTCGAGCCCTATACGCTGGAGTACGCCGAGCGCGTGACCGGCGTTCCGGCTGACGCGATTCGGACGCTGGCGCATACCTATGCGCGCGCGGACCGGGCTCAGCTTTGCTGGACGCTCGGCATCACGGAGCATCACAACGCGGTCGACAACGTCCTTTCGCTCATCAACCTGGCGTTGCTGACCGGTCACGTTGGGCGCTACGGCTCCGGTCTGGTGCCGCTGCGCGGCCAGAATAACGTTCAGGGGGGCGGCGACATGGGTGCGCTGCCGAATAAGCTGCCCGGAGGCGCCGATGTGGCGGATCCAGCCCAGCGCGCTCCGTTTGAGCGAGTCTACGGGAAACGGCTCCCGTCGAAGCCGGGTAAGCATCTGTCTCAGATGTTTGACGCCATGGAAACGGGCGAGATGACTTCGGTTTACGTGATCGGCGAGAATCCGGCGCAGTCCGAGGCCGATACCGAACGCATCGAACGGCTCCTCTCCGGCCTCGAGCACGTCGTGGTGCAGGATATCTTCCTAACCCGCACAGCCGACTTCGCCGACGTCGTCTTTCCGGCCGCGGCCTCCTGGTGCGAGTCGGAAGGGACCGTCACCAGCTCCGAGCGGCGAGTGCAGCGGGTGCGCAAGGCACTCGACCCGCCGGGAGAGGCGAAAGACGATATTCAGATCATCAGCGATCTCGCCCGCCACCTTGAGTGTGATTGGGGCAACCCCACCGCTGAAGCCGTCTGGGACGAGCTGCGCGGCTTGTCTTCCTGGCATGGCGGCATGAGCTATCAACGTCTGAGAGATCTGGATGGCCTGCACTGGCCGTGTCCAACCGAGGATCATCCGGGAAGCCCGTTCCTCCACGGGCGGCTCTGGGCCGATCCGGTCGAGGGACCGCTCGCGCCGTTCCACGTCACCCAGCACGAGCCGCCGGTCGAAGAACTCTCTGACGAATTCCCGATTCGCTTGACGACAGGCAGGCGGCTCGACTCATTCAACACTGGCGTCCAGTCGGGCGGCTATGCGTCGCCGCTTCGCCGTGGCGAGACGCTCGATATCCACCCGGACGACGGGCGCAGGCTCGGTGTCGAAGACGGTGAATGCGTGCGAGCGGTTTCGAAGCGGGGCGGGATCGACGTGCCGGTGCGCTTTGACCCGACACTGCGGCCCGGCCTTGCCTTCATGACCTTCCACTTCCAGGACGACGTCACGACCAATATTCTGACGATCGACGCGACCGATCCGCAGTCGGGCACAGCCGAGTTCAAGGCGGCGGCAATCCGAATCGAGCGCGTCAATGACCATCGCGCGGCTGTGCCGGTTGGCGCTGCCGCCCGGGAGAGTTGAGTGGACCAGCACCTCATCCCCAATGCCAGCCCGACCGCGGACGAACGGGACGCGGTCGACGCGCTGGTCGGGCCGCCGGAAACCCTCTGGGAGGGTGGTATCGAGAGATCCCGGTTCGAAGGGCATGTCGGTCACGGTGGACACCAGCTTCGCGACCAGCGTAACCTGCTCCTTCCCGCGCTTCAGGCGCTTCAGGCGCGTGCCGGATACGTGAGCCCAGGCGGGCTCAATTACGCTTGTCAGCGGCTCGGCGTGCCGCCGGCCGACGCTTGGGGAGTTGCCAGCTTCTATGCATTGCTGGCGCTTGACGCCCAACCACCGGTGGTGGCCCACGTCTGCGACGACATCGCCTGTCGGATACGTGGCGGACTCGGACTGTGCGAGGCGCTCGAGCGCGAGATCGGGCCGGAGGGGACACCGTCGAACGACGGCAGAGCGACCTGGCGTCGCAGTCCGTGTTTGGGGCTGTGCGAGCGTGCCCCAGCGGTACTGCTACAGCAGGCGGGCGAGCACGCGGCCGAAGTCGCGATCGCGCCGGTCAGCGCTCCTGACTTGCTGAGCGCGCTCGCCAATGGCGTCGACACCCTGACCGCTGAGAGTGGTGGATCGGCCTCAGCGCCACAGTCGACCGGCCCGAACGCCGGTGAACTTACGACTCCTGCGACGCGTCGGACGCGTCGATCCCGAGAGTCTCGATGCCTACCGGGCGAGCGGCGGTTACCAGGCGCTGCGTCGGGCACTGGACATTGGGCCAGATGGCGTGATTCGCGAGGTGATGGACTCGCGCCTGATGGGTCGCGGCGGCGCCGCCTTCCCCACCGGGCGCAAGTGGAACGACGTGGCGCATGCGCCGGTCCGTCCACACTACCTGATCTGCAACGCCGACGAATCAGAGCCGGGGACCTTCAAGGATCGCGTCCTGATGGAGGAGGATCCCTTTGCGCTGATCGAGGCGATGACCATCGGCGGCTATGCGACGGGTTGTGAAAAGGGCTACATCTACATTCGCAACGAATACCCGCTGGCGACGGCGCGACTGCAAAGCGCGATCGATCATGCGCGGCGTCGAGGCTTCCTCGGTGATGACGTCATGGGCGAGGGTGTCCGCTTCGACATCGAGATCCGGCGCGGTGCAGGAGCCTACATATGCGGCGAAGAGACGTCCCTCTTCAACTCGATCGAGGGAATGCGTGGTGAACCGCGCAACAAACCGCCGTTCCCGACGCAGGCCGGGCTCTTCCGCAAGCCAACGCTGGTCAACAACGTCGAGACGTTCGTCAACGTGCTGGAAATTGTTCGTGATGGCGGTCCCGCCTACGCCGAGATCGGCACCGACGGATCGACCGGGACGAAGCTGTTCTGCCTGTCCGGCAACGTGGCGAAGCCCGGCGTCTACGAAGTGCCGTTCGGCAAGACCTTGCGCGATCTGATCGACCTGGCGGGTGGCGTGCCGGATGGTCGGCCGATTCAGGCTGTACTGCTCGGCGGCGCGGCGGGAAGCTTCGTCACCCCGAACGAGCTTGACGTGCCGCTCACGTTTGAAGGAACGCGATCGATCGGTGCGTCACTCGGTTCGGGCGTGATAATGGTCTTTGACGACACCGTCGACATGGCCGACACGCTCTTGCGCATCGCCGCCTTCTTCCGCGATGAGTCATGTGGGCAGTGTGTTCCCTGCCGGGTCGGCACGGTGCGACAGGAGGAGGCGCTGCAACGTCTGATCGGCGGCCAGACGCTTGGCTCGGTCGAGGACGAACTGGCCCTGTTGAACGACGTTGGACAGGTGATGCGGGACGCCTCGATTTGTGGTCTTGGACAGACAGCGGCCGGAGCCGTCCTCTCTGGCGTTCAGAAGCTCCATCTCTTCCAGAACGGAAAGCGCTCATGACAGCCATTGCACTGAGGCCGGCCACGCGCACGGTCACGCTGACGATCGACGGCCAGACGGCCGTGGTGCCCGAAGGGGCGACGATCCTCGATGCCTGCAACACGGTCGGTATCGACACGCCAACCCTCTGCTATCTCGAGACCTTGACTCCGGTGAACGCCTGCCGCGTCTGCGTTGTCGAACTGGAGGGCTCGCGTGTCCTGGTGCCCGCCTGCGCCCGTAAGGCCGAGCCGGGTATGGTGATTCACACCGACAGCGAACGAGTCCGGCACAGTCGAAAACTGGTCCTGGAACTGCTGGCGTCTTCAGTCGACCTCAGCTATGCGCCGGATGAAGTCCAGGGCTATCTCGATCGCTACGACGTCGATGCCGGTCGCTTTGGTGAGCCTGATGCCGGAAGTGCAGACCGGGATCATGCCCAGACCGGGCATCATCACCTCGGTGACGTGGGTAAGGCCGCGACCGTTGCCCAGCCCGCCAAGATCGACAACGATCTCTACATGCGTGACTACTCCCGCTGCATCCTCTGCTACAAATGTGTTGAGGCGTGCGGCGTCGACGCGCAGAATACCTTTGCTATCTCGGTCGCCGGACGCGGCTTCGATGCCCGTATTTCGACCGAGATCAACCTGCCGTTGCCTGATTCGGCCTGTGTCTACTGTGGCAACTGCATCGGCGTCTGCCCGACCGGCGCGTTGATGTTCAAGAGCGAGTACGACATGCGCCAGGCTGGCACGTGGGTGGAAGAGCAACAAACGGTCACCGACACCATCTGCCCGTACTGCGGCGTCGGTTGCACGCTGCAGCTTCACGTGCAGGACAACACCATTGTCAAGGTGACCTCGCCGCTCGATCACGACGTCACCTCGGGACACCTCTGCATCAAAGGGCGCTTCGGCTTCCAGTACGTGCAGAGCCGTGACAACGGATCCTCCAACGGTGGATGAGCTTCCGGTTCAGGTTGGGCATCCGGTCATCCGGGTGCGGGACGGCACCTGGCAGCCCGGTGACGATGTCCTGGCGGCCGAAGAGCCGATGGAGATCCGTCTGCTCTGGGCAGCAGACGGTTGGACCGAGCGCAAGAGCGTGGCGATCACCATGCGCACGCCGGGCGATGACTTCGAACTCGCCCTGGGTTTTCTTCACGGCGAAGGGATCATCGCCAGCCGTGAGGACGTGCTCGACGTCAACTACTGCCTCGACGAGGCTGAGGACCAGCGACTCAACGTCGTCACCGTCACGCTAGGCGCGGGTCTGACCTTCGACCTCTCGCGCCTGGAGCGAAACTTCTACACCACCTCGAGTTGCGGCATTTGCGGCAAGGCGGCGCTCGACTCGCTCGACCTCCAGGGGTACGCGCCACTGAGGGACGGTCCACGGATCCGGGCGGACGTGATCCGCGTGTTGCCAGAGAAGTTGCGCCGCGAGCAGGCCGTCTTCCGCTCGACCGGCGGGCTGCACGCGGCCGGTCTGTTCGACCTCGAAGGCAATCTGCTCGACCTGCGTGAGGACGTCGGACGCCACAACGCGCTCGATAAGCTCGTCGGCCGACAGCTCCTCCAGAACGAGAAGGATCTCTCCGGTCGTGTGGTACTCCTCAGTGGCCGTGCCAGCTTCGAGTTGCTGCAGAAGGCTCTGGCGGCCCGTGTGCCGATCGTGGCGGCCGTCGGTGCTCCGTCGAGCTTGGCCGTTGAGGTGGCCACCACCTTCAACATCACGTTGCTCGGCTTCGTCCGCCCGGATGGCTTCAACATCTACACGGGTGGGGAGCGGGTGGTTCAGGCGATGGCGGATCGCTAAGCTGGCCAACAGCCAACAACTAACTGACCTGCTCAATTTGAGGAGAGTCGTCTCGTGCACGAGCTCCACACAATCGACTTTTGTCGAGAAGATACTTCCTGGTGTTACTTTGTAACGGCACCGTTGCGAAGTGCAGATTCGTTTTTCGGTATCTTCGATTACGAGCAGCGCCAGCGTAGCGATCAGATTGTGATTCGAGTGCTCAGAGGACGTCATTCGGAAACTCCAGAGGGCGTTTTTCGGGAGTGGTCGGCCGCGCTTCAGTTCCCGTATTACTTCGGCCACAACTGGGACGCGTTTGACGAGTGCATCATTGATCTTGGGTGGCTCCCGGGTACGTGTTACGTGTTAGCCGTGACTCAAATTGACCAAGTGCTGCACGATTTTGCGGATGACTTCAACATTTTTGTCAGATCTCTTCGTAGAGCTCACGACCAATGGAAGATTCCGAACCGTGCAAATATGGATGAACCGGTGGCACCATTCACCGTGGTGTTCCATGCGGAGCCGGACAAAGCGGACGAAGCGCTTAAGCGGCTGCGAGCGGCTGGCGCCGATCCGGTTGAAGCGCGGTTCTCCGACGAGTTCATTCGGCTGACTACTGATCGGATTTGATAGGCGCGCCGGTTCTCGGATGCTCGACCACGAGCAAAACGGTCGTTTAGACGACGAGAGCGACTTGAAGTTCGATCGTCGCTGGATTTACCTTTGTAGGGGAGCAGCTTGTCTGCTCCTGATTAGCTCATGAGCAGATCTACACCGGGAGCACACAAGGTGCTCCCCTACAGCGTTCGAGTTGGTCTCGCACCAGTCGAACACGTGGAGCCTCGTATCGCTCCGACCTTGCTCCCTCTCCCGGCCCAAATCTTGCTCCTTTGCCAGCACTATTGACCGCCCTCGTTCGCGGGGACGCGTTCCTGATCAGCCGACCTGCATGGAATGTGGTGTAACGCATGGCAAACGGATTCTCCTTGTCCCGGATTCGTGACTACATCGGCGTTGTTCCGGACAAACCGATCAGTCGTGAGACGCAATCGATCCACTCACGCCTCGACGGCGCCGACGTGGCAGTCAGCGTCTGTCCCTATTGCGCCGTCGGGTGCTCGCAGCTCGTCTATCACCGGGACGGAACGGTCCTCAGCATCGAGGGCAATTACGACAGTTTCATCAACGGCGGAACGCTCTGCCCCAAAGGAGCGGCCACGTACGGGCTGGTCGTCAATCCGCGCCGTGTGACCACGGTCAAGTACCGCGCACCCTACAGCGATCACTGGGAGGACAAGCCACTCGACTGGGCCATGGAGCGCATCGCCCAGCGTGTCAAAGAGACCCGTGACGCGACCTTCGTGCACAAGACTCCGAATGGCGAGACCGTCAATCGCACCACTGGCATCGCTCACCTTGGCGGGGCGACGCTCGACAACGAAGAGAACTACCTGATCAAGAAACTCTTCACGGCTGGGCTTGGCATGGTCTACGTCGAGAATCAGGCTCGTATATGACACAGCGCGACGGTGCCCGGTCTGGGCACCAGACTCGGACGTGGCGGCGCGACGACCGCCGAGAACGACCTGGCCAATAGCGACTGCGTCGTCATCATGGGCTCCAACATGGCGGAGAACCATCCGGTCGCCTTCCGCTTCGTGATGAAGGCACGCGAGCGCGGCGCGAAGGTAATCCACATCGATCCGCGCTTCTCGCGAACGTCGGCCGTGGCGACGCAGCACGTACGCATCCGGCCAGGGACCGACATCGCGTTCCTGGGCGGGATCATCAACTATGTCATTCAGAACGAGACGTATTTCGAGGAGTACGTCAAGAACTACACGAACGCCTCGACGCTCATCAACGCCGACTTCAAGGACACAGAGGACCTGAATGGCGTCTTCTCCGGTTTCGAGAAGGAGCGGCACGCCTACGACAACACGACCTGGCAGTATCAGGGGTCCAAGGAGACACGCGAGAGCAACCTGCACCAGCAGTTCAGCAGCATGGCGTATACCGAGCGCGTGGTCGGATCGAACGACACCTGGCCGCCGAAATCCGACATGTCGCTCCAGGATCCGCACTGCGTTTTCCAGATCGTCAAACGCCACTACTCTCGCTATACGCCGGAGATGGTCGAGAAGATCTGCGGCGTGCCGCAAGAAGAGTTTGTCGAGGTCGCCCGCGCGATCTCCGAGAACTCGGGCCGCGAACGGACGACCTCCTTCTGCTACGCGGTCGGCTGGACCCAACACACGACCGGGCCACAGGTTATCGGTGCCGCCACGCTGCTGCAACTCTTGATGGGGAACATCGGGCGTCCAGGCGGTGGCATTCTGGCGCTGCGCGGGCACGCCTCGATTCAGGGATCCACCGACATCCCGACGCTCTACGACATCCTGCCGGGCTACCTGGCGATGCCGAATACGTTCGATAAACACTCGACCCTGCAGCAGTATCTGGACTGTGAGACGCCGAAGACCGGCTACTGGCACAACCTGCCCAAGTACATGATTTCACTGCTGAAGTCCTATTACGGCGACGAAGCGACTGAGGAGAACGACTACTGCTTCGATCTGATTCCGAAGATCAGCGGCGATTACTCAGCGCTGCCAATGTTCCTCGCCGCCCAGGCCGGGCAGATCAGGGGCATGTTCCTGATGGGTGAAAATCCAGCGGTCGGCAACATGAACGGCGGACTGATGCGCGAAGCGCTGGCCAGTCTCGACTGGCTGGTGGTGCGCGATCTGTTCGAGATCGAGTCGGCCAACTACTGGTATGCCTCGCCCGAAGTGAAGAGCGGCAAACTCAAGACGGATCAGATCAAGACCGAGGTCTTTCTGATGCCAGCGGCAATCGTCTCGGAGAAGGAAGGCACCTTCTCGAACACGCAGCGGCTGATCCAGTGGCACGACAAAGCCGTTGACGCACCGGGCGATTGCACCACCGAGCCGTGGTTCCTCTATCACCTCGGCAAGCGCCTGCGTGAGATGTACGCCGGCGAAGACACGCCCGAGGCGCGGCAGATCGAGACGCTCACCTGGGATTATCCGGTTCATGGTCCCAATGACGAGCCGGCTGTGGAGTCCATCCTCAAAGAGATCAACGGCTGGACGGTTTCCGACCGCAAGTTGGTGAAAGACTATCGTTCGCTCAAGGACGACGGCTCGACCGCCTGCGGTTGCTGGATCTACTCCGGGGTTTATCCGGAGGAGGGTAAGAACAGAGCGCGCAACCGGGTGAGTGACGACATGTACTCACTCAACTGGGGCTTCGCCTGGCCGCTCAATCACCGCATCCTCTATAACCGCGCCTCGGCCGATCCGGATGGCAAACCGTGGTCTGAGCGCAAGAAGCTGGTCTGGTGGGATGAAGAGAAACAGCGCTGGACTGGCTACGACTCGCCCGACTTCCTGACAGACAAATCTCCCAGTACGGCGGCGAAATCGGATGGCACCGGGATGGATGCGCACTCCGGTTCCGACCCCTTCATCCTGATGGCCGATGGCAAGGGCTGGCTCTTCGCGCCAGACGGAATGCGTGACGGTCCCCTGCCGACGCACTACGAGCCGGTCGAATCGCCGGTGCAGAACGCGCTTTATGCGCAGCAACGAAATCCGACGGCTAAGTACTGGCCCCGGAAAGACAACCGGCTGGCATCGGAGATCAGCGACGAGTTTCCCTACGCGATCACGACCTACCGGGTAACCGAGCATCACACCGCCGGGGGTATGAGCCGCTGGATCCCCTGGCTGTCCGAGCTTCAGCCTGCCTTCTTCGCCGAGATCAGTCCGTCGCTGGCCGATAAGCACCAGATCAACAATGGCGATTGGGTGGTAATCAGTTCCGCACGAGGCGCGGTCGAGGCCCGAGCACTCGTCACTGAACGACTGCAGCCGATCCGCATGAACGGCCACGAAGTCGAGATGGTCGGCCTCCCGTATCACTGGGGTTATGCCGGGATTATTACCGGAGATGCCGCCAACGACCTGGTCTCGCTCGTCGGCGACCCCAACGTCTCGATCGAGGAGGCGAAAGCCTTCACCTGCAACTTGCGACCTGGGAGGATCCAGCGATGAGTGTGACCAGCACCAATGGTGCCCGACCGTACTCGGATGGACCGGTCGGTTTCCTGACCGACACGTCTGTCTGCATTGGATGCAAGGCCTGCGAGGTCGCCTGCAAACAGTGGAACCAGCTGCCGATGGACGGTCTGGACTGGAAAGGGACGAGCTACGACAACACGCTGGCTCTGGGCGCCTCAACCTGGCGACATGTCGCGTTCGTTGAGAGGCAAGGCGCTGGAAGCGCGGGTACGCAGTCGAACTGGCTCATGATGAGCGACGTCTGTAAGCACTGCACGCATGCCGGATGTTTGGAGGCCTGTCCGACCGGAGCGCTGATCCGAACCGAGTTCGGCACTGTGGTAGTGCAGCAAGACGTGTGCAACGGTTGTGGTTACTGCGTTCCCGCCTGTCCGTTTGGGGTGATTGACATCGATGTTCCTGAGAAGGACGCGTCGGTCGCGGTGGCACGGGACGGTAAGGCCCACAAATGCACGCTTTGCTATGACCGGCTCAAGGACGGGCTCGAACCCGCTTGCGCAAAATCCTGTCCGACCGACTCAATCCAGTTTGGCACCGTCACTGAGCTCCGAAAGCGCGCAAATGATCGGGTGCGTCAGCTTCAATCGCAGGGGGCACCGGCCTACGTCTACGGCGATGATCAGGTCGGCGGCACTGGCGGCATCGGCGATCTCAACGCCTTCTTCATCCTGCTGGACGAGCCGGAGCAGTACAACTTGCCCGCACATCCCCAGCTTCCCCAGAAGAAAGTTCTTCCTGGAATTCTCACGATGGCCGCGACGGCGGTGGCATTGAGCGCCGCGACAGCCGTTTCGTTGTGGCGCAAGTAGGGAGAGACATGCAACAGACACGACCGCGTGAAATGAGAACCGTCTCCAAGGAATTGGCGCAGAACTATTATGGCGTCCCACCCGTCAAGGCTCCACACTGGAACTGGCTGATCATCGCGTATTTCTTCACTGGAGGACTGGCCGCTGGCTCGTACATCATTGCGACCTTGGCCGATCTGCTCTCGAAGGATAAGGCACTCGTCCGGGCAGGCCGCTACCTCTCGCTGGTCACCGGTGTCATCTCTCCAATTCTGCTGATGCTCGATCTTGGACGCCCCGACCGGGCGCACCACATGTTTCGCGTCGTCAAACTGAAGTCGCCCATGAGCACTGGTTCCTGGGCGCTGTTGATGCTCGGAATGTTCGTCGGACCGATGACGGTACTGCAGGTTCTCGAAGATATCACGCGGCGTGACGTGTTCGGCACTCCTCGCAGGGTCATCGGGGTTCTCGGGATTCCCGCGTCGCTCTTTGTGTCTGGCTATACGGGCGTGCTGGTGGCGGCGACCAACGTGCCGCTCTGGGCGCGTAACTACCTGCTCTGGGGGCCAGCCTTTGTCGCGTCGGCGTTTTCAACCAGTTTGGCCGCGATCTCGGTGATCCTGCGAGTCAGCCGTCATGAGCGCCATGAGACCGCGGATGCCTTGCGGCACGCCGAAGCGGTCACGCTCGTGACGGAGGTTGTCCTGATCCTTGCGAGCCTCGTGCGTCTCGGAAAGTTCCGCGAGCCGCTCACCCGCGGTCGCTGGGGCAAGTTCTTCTGGCCAGGATACGTCGGCGCTGGAATGGTTGCGCCACTAGCGCTACAGGTTGGCGCGTCGAAGGGTCACCATGAGCGGACCGTGGGGCGCCGGATGGCTGGGGCGGTCCTGGCACTGATCGGCGGCTTCATTTTCCGCATGGTCGTGGTCCGTGCCGGCAAAGACTCAGCCAACGACCCGAAGTACTACTTCGAGTACACTCGCCGTGCCAATGGAGCGGGGGGATCGCGATGAGCAGTGGCGATCACACTCACGCGCGTCGATTGGCCATTCGACGTGGAATGGACGTCTACGACGCCTACCAGGACGTCTACATCGGCTCGGTCGTCGATCTGGTAACCGGCCCGTCCATGGAGGATATCCCGCGGGCTGTCAGTGTCCACGACGACGGAACCGGTGCGAATGGCGATCGAACTTCCGGCGAGGAACTCGGCCCGTTCCCGACCATCGCGCTCGGCAACGAGGGTCCGCTTAGCCAGTCGGTAACCCACGACTACGCCACGCGACGTCATGCGGGACATGCGGACGTGAGCGGCATTGTCGTCCGGCCTGGTCTCGTAAACCCGTTCGCGCGACCGCTCTACGTTCCCGTCCATGCAGTGCATTCCATCGCGATGGACCGGCTGATTCTTAATGTTCGAGGTTCCGACATTCCGCCGGAGTGGCGTAGCCGTGACGCGGTTGAAGGCTAGACACCAGGAGTGAAACAGTGGCCGAAGCGACGACACGGACCATCGAAGTCGAGATTCCCTCGCTCGACCAGCGGCGCGAAGCGGATGACCTCGAAAATGCCCTGGTTGGCATCAGTGGCATCTGGCGAACAGTAGCGGACACCGAGCGTCACGTGCTGACTGTTGAGTTCGATCCCGATCACGCCAGCGAGAAGTACATCGAGCACATTATCCGAGAATCGGGGTATCCAATCGCGAATGGAAAGGGCGAGCCAGAGAGTAGCGAATCGTAGCGGGACATTATTGGGCTACCGCAAGACTGCCAGGATGTGGTCGGCAAACCGTTCGGCGGAGGACGGCATGCGAGGCAGGAAGAGCGATGGCTCGATGAGTTCGAGTTCCATCAACACCGGCGCGCCGGATTCGTCATGTACCAGGTCGACACGAGCGTAGTGAACCGGCTTTCCGACGGCATCGAGCACGGCTCGTGCCAACTGTTGCTCAGATGAGCTCGCTTCGATCAAATTGAATGGTGAAGTCATCTTCCCAAAGACATCCCCACGACGAATGGTGTGCGTGAGCTCTCCAGCGATGAATATCAGCGAGCGTTCTCCGAGGTTCTCGACAGAATTGAAGTATGGTTGCACCATCATGTCGTCGGACTCGAGCAACCGGTCAAGCGTCACTTGAGCCTGTTGCGCTGACGATCGGGACACTCTGTGCGTTCCGAAGGAATCGGCTGAAACGGTCGGCTTGATGACGGCGGTGGACCATCCCTGGTCGTCGAGAAGACCGGCAAGGTCGATTGGGAAACTTCGTTGGAGCCAAACCGTCGGGATGACTGGCACCCCAGCGCTCCGGATATCTTCGAGATACTGCTTTCGCGCGTTCCAGCGCACCAACGCGATCTCATTCCACAGCTGCGTGACCGCCGATACGCGTTCGGCCCAGCCCAGAAACTCGGGCAGACGCCGGTGGTAGTCCCAGGTCGAGCGAATCAGGCACAGGTCAGGGGCGGCCCAGTCAACCACCGGGTCGCTCCAGACAGCAGGCATGACTTCTACCCCACGCGCTATGAGTGCGTCCGCGAGTGGCTGGTCATCCGGGTCAATGCCTGGCACTTCATGACGTGTCGCAAATAGCACCCTCACGCGCGATCCCCCTGACCTACGGCACCGGCAATTGTGGGACGCCGCAGAATACCCCGAAACTTGTCGTGGTGCCAGCAATGCCATTGCTGGGCAACGTCTGAATGCTCAGTTTCGCGCTGGCTCCCTTCCCGAACGCACAGCGAGTACTATTGTTGCGTTCGCGTCCGCGGTCAATCTGGCGGTTGAAATCGTTGATCGGGGAGATTCAAGGGGGCAAGATGTCTGACTACTACAACCTCGGCGATCATCATCGCGCGATCACCACAACCTCGCACGAGGCTCAGCTCTGGTTCGATCGAGGGCTGAACTGGACCTACGGCTTTAACCATGGCGAGGCGGTGAAGTGCTTCGAGCGGGCCGTCGAAGCCGATCCCGACTGTGCCATGGCGTACTGGGGCATTGCCTACGCGGCCGGTCCGAACTACAACAAAGCCTGGGACGCGTTCGATCCGTTGGACTTGAAACAGACGATCTCGACTGCTCATGGCGCGACACAGAAGGCGTTGGCGCTGCTCGATAGCGCGAGTCCTGCCGAGCGTGCGCTCATCGATGCCATTCAGGCACGCTATCCGTCGCCCACTCCGATTGAGGATTGCTCGGTCTGGAACGACGACTACGCCGCCGCAATGCGGTCGGTCTACCGTGCATTTGGCGATGACCTGGACGTCGCAGCGCTGTTTGCCGAGGCACTGATGAATCGCACGCCGTGGCAGCTGTGGGATCTGGGGAACGGAGAGCCGGCCGAGGGCGCCGACACGGCCGAGGCGATGACGGCACTCGAACGTGCCTTTGAGGATCAGGCCAGTCGCAGGCATCCTGGCATTCTTCACATGTACATCCACCTGATGGAAATGTCGCCGTTTCCAGAACGGGCGCTGCGGGCCGCCGATTGGTTGCGTGGACTGGTTCCAGACGCCGGACATCTGGAGCATATGCCGACGCACATCGACGTTCTCTGTGGTCAGTACCACGACGTGATCGAGTCGAATTCGAACGCGATCGTGGCCGATAACAAATATCTCGCGCGCGAAGGTGCGATGAACTTCTACACCACCTATCGTGTCCACAACTTCCATTTCAAGCTGTATGGCGCGATGTTCATGGGGCAGTCGGAGGTCGCGCTCAAGACGGCCGACGAGGTGGTGGCGACGATTCCGCGCGCCTTGTTGGAGCAGACTGAGCCAGTGAATATGGCGGACTGGCTCGAAGGGTTCATGCCGGTAAAGATGCACGTGTTGATTCGTTTCGGGAAGTGGCAGGAGATCATTGACACGCCGCTGCCGGACGACCCCAATCTGTTCTGCGTGACAACGGCGATGATCCACTACGCCAAGGGTGTGGCGTACTCTGCGACCGGGAGGATCCTTGATGCCGAGGCCGAGCGGCAACGCTTCGAGGAGTCGGTCAGCCGGGTGCCCGATACACGCATGCTCTTCAACAATAGCTGCCTGGATATTCTGGAGATCGCGCGCGAGATGCTGGCGGGCGAACTGGAATATCGCAGGGGCAACTACGAAGCCGCGTATGCTCACTTGAGACGCTCGATTGAACTGGACGACGGCCTGGCGTACGACGAGCCCTGGGGTTGGATGCAGCCCGCGCGACATGCCTACGGAGCGCTTCTGTTAGAGCAGGGGCGAGTCGAGGAAGCGGAAGCCGTCTACCGGGCCGATCTCGGGCTGGATGGCAGCCTGGCCCGTGCCTACCAGCATCCGCAGAATGTCTGGAGCCTGCACGGCTATCACGAGTGCCTGATGCGGCTCGGCAAGCACCATTTTTGCGGGTTGATCAAGCAGCAGCTCGATATGGCCGTCGCCCGGGCCGACATCCCGATCAACGCATCCTGTTTCTGCCGGATCGAGGGTGAGGGTTGAGTGCGATGGTGACCGTTGCCATCGAACTCAGGTTCGTAGCGGCGGGCGCCCCTGCCCGCCCCCGTTCGAAGCGCGTCGAATCACTGGGTCTGCGCTTATCGCTGCCGAGGTTCGGCGCTTCCGAAATGGATGGGGCTCCGTTCAAGAAAGGCGGGCAGGGGCGCCCGCCGCTACGGGTAGTTCCGAGGCCAGTGCCTTTCCTCGAATACGAAACTCGTCCGCGCTGCCTCACGCCGTTGGCATCCGCGCCTCGCTGGTCAGCCCAAGTTCCTCGATTGACTCGTCACGCATCTTGAATTTCTGGATCTTCCCCGTCACGGTCATCGGGAACGTGTCGACGAACTTCCAGTAACGCGGGATCTTGAACGTCGAGATCTTGCCTCGGCAGTAGTCAGTGAGATCCTCCTCGGTTGCGTTGGCGCCCTCACGCAAGCGCACCCAGGCCATCACCTCTTCACCGTAACGCGCGCTCGGTACTCCGATGACCTGAACGTCGCTGACATCCGGGTGTCGATAGAGGAACTCCTCGATCTCGCGCGGGTAGACGTTCTCGCCGCCGCGGATGATCATGTCCTTGATTCGCCCAACGATGTTGACGTAACCGTCGTCGTCCATGGTCGCCAGGTCGCCGGTATGCATCCAACGCGCCGCGTCGATAGCCTCGTGCGTTGCTGTCTCGTTATTCCAGTAGCCCAGCATCACGCTATAGCCCCGCGTGCAGAGTTCGCCGGATTCGCCCCGGGGGACGATGTGTCCCTCGGCGTCGATAATCTTGACCTCGAGATGCGGATGGACCCGGCCGACGGTCTCGACGCGTTTGTCGAGCGGGTCGTCCGTGGCGGTCTGCGTTGAGACCGGCGAGGTCTCGGTCATGCCGTAGCAGATCGTCACCTCGTCCATGTGCATCGCCGACTGGACCTTCTTCATCACCTCGATTGGGCAGGGGGATCCGGCCATAATGCCGGTGCGCAGCGTGCTCAGGTCGAACTCGCCGATGCTCGGGTGATCGAGTTCTCCAATGAACATGGTCGGCACGCCATAGAGCGAGGTGCACTTCTCGGCCTGAACGGTCTCGAGTACAGCGACGGGGTCGTACGCTTCGCCGGGGAAGATCATCGTTGCCCCATGCGTGGTGCAGGCGAGATTGCCTAACACCATGCCGAAACAGTGATACAGCGGTACCGGGATCACCACCCGATCTTTGTTTGTGTACCTCAGCATCTCGCCAATGAAGAAGCCGTTGTTCAGGATGTTGTGATGCGACAGCGTGGCGCCCTTGGGAAACCCGGTCGTCCCCGATGTGTACTGGATGTTGATCGGGTCGTCGAACTGGAGAGATGCTTCCCGCATGGCTAGTTCGTTCTCGGTCACCCGCGCGCTGTCGGCGATAAGTCCGTTCCAGTCGTCGTCCAACACCAGTACCTGGCTCAGTTCCGGCAGGTCGTCACGAACCTGATCAAGCATCGCGACGTAATCATTGGCACGGAAGCGGGCGGCCAGCATCAGCAGGCTTACTCCGGACTGCCGCAATGCGTACTCGAGCTCGGTTGTCTTGTAGGCTGGGTTGATGTTAACCAGGATGGCGCCAATGCGCGCGGTTGCGTATTGCGTCACGACCCATTCGTAGCGATTAGGTGACCATATCCCGACGCGATCCCCGGCACGGATTCCACGTGCCATCAGCCCGCGTGCCGCCAATCCAGTCTGTTCCCAGAAGTCGCCGTAGCTTGCGCGGTAACCCTGGTGCGGCACGATGAGGGCCTCTGTGTCTCGATATTGCTCCACGGTTCGGCGCAGATTCTCGCCAATGGTCTCGCCAAGAAGCGGAACCGTTGACGTTCCATGTGCATAAGAGAGTGCCGTCATACTCGCGACTCCTCGTCGTTCAATTTGCGGGTCGGGTGACCGACCTGTGAGCTCCGGCTGTGTTGGATATCTGAATTCCACCATAGCCGGGCGCTATGTGAGTGTCAACGTGCGCTGCGTGGAGTTACGCAAAAGGTAATCTAAGGAAAGTCGAGCAGCCGGGCGCTGGCTACGACCGGAGATAGGTGAGGACCGCAAGGACGCGGCGGTGCTGGCTGGTGGAGTCTTCGAGGCCCAGCTTGCTAAAGATGCTGCTGATGTGCTTCTCGACCGTACCGTCGCCGATTGAGAGGTAGCCGGCGATCGCACTGTTGGAGCGGCCCTCGGCCATCAGCGAGAGAACCTCGCGTTCGCGCGTCGTGAGCTCGGTCAGCCGGTCGTCACGACGATGCCGAGCCAGGATCTGGGCGATAACCTCTGGATCGAGCACCGTCCCGCCTTCGGCCACTTGTCGCATTGACTGGAGGAAGTCGCCGACGTCTGCCACCCGATCCTTCAGCAAATAGCCGACACCCTCCGCGCCGCTTGCGAGGAGGTCGGCGGCATAGCGCTCCTCGACGTACTGGGAAAAGACCAGAATCGCGGTGCCAGGCACGAGTTGGCGGGCCGCGATCGCGGCCCGCAATCCTTCGTCACGATGAGTCGGCGGCATGCGTACGTCGACGATCGAGAGATCGGGCGTCTCGTCGACGATGGCCTGAATGAGATCTGGACCGGTGTCAACGCGCTTGACGACCTCGTGTCCGGCGTCAATGAGGAGTCTGGCCAGCCCCTCACGAAGCAGAACCGCGTCCTCGGCAATCACGACGCGCACGGGATCTCCGCATGGAGTCTCGTCGGGCCGCCTTTTGGACTGGACAGGGTAAGCGTGCCGTCGAGCGCCGCCAAACGGTCGCGCAGGCCAGCCAGTCCGGTGCCGCTGTTTTCTTCGGCGCCGCCAATACCGTTGTCGACCACGTCAATCTCCAGTTTTTCGTCGATCTTCTTCACCACGACGTGTCCTTCGGTCGCCTGGCTGTGGCGTGCGATGTTGGTCAACGCCTCACCGACCACGAAATAGGCGGCGGTCTCGATCTGCGCCGGGAGCCGTTCGGAGAGGCAGACATCCACCGTCACCGGAATCGGCGAACGGCCGGCGAGCGCTGAGATGGCAGCGTCGAGCCCGCGATCGGTCAGTACGGCTGGCAGGATACCACGCGCGAGATCGCGGATCTCGGCCATGGCGAGCTTTGCTTCGTCGTGCGCTTCGGTGATCAGTTCCTCGGCGGCGGCCGGGTCGGTTTTCATCTTCTCTTTGGCCATGCCCAGATCCATCGCCAGCTTCACCAGGCGCTGCTGAGCTCCGTCGTGCAAATCTCGTTCGATGCGTTGCAAATCGGTGATCGCGGCGTCGAGTGCGCGGGAGCGGCTCTCCGAGAGCTGTCCCACGCGCGCCTTGAGCGCAGCTTCCCGGTTGGCGCCGAGAAGGGCCTGAGCCAGCCAAGCATGTCCGCGGCCGATTCCCACGAAGATGTAGGGGACGACCAGCAAGAGCAAAACACCGAGTACTGATACGGCAATCGCGACTGGCCAGGTGTTGACGTTGTAATTGCCGATGACGAAGTAGTCGCCGGTCTGAAAGTAGGCTGGAAGCGTGATCATCCCAATTGGCAGTGATACGAACACCGTCGCGATGACGAATTCGATGATGCCGATTGGGAACAACAGGATCAGGTAGAGCAGGTCGAGCCAGACGTACGGATCGCGCACGTGAGCGCGCAGTCGCTCGATAGCCGGACCCTCAGGCAGCGGTCGATAGGGATCGTCGATGCGAACGCCGAGCATCGCGTTGGTCCGACGGCGCTCAAACCGCGCGGCGTAGGTCCAGAGCATCAGTGTTCCGGCCAGTATCGGCAGCCCAATGAGCGTAATCACCAGTCCGACGCCGGTGGAGATGAGCGTAACGAACAGGCTGAACCACAGTACGCCGAACACCAGGTTCAGAAGCATGAATAGGAATGCCAGCCAGGGTTCTGGCGAGACGAGCAGGCGCAGTGGATTGCGCAGTGAAGCGCGGCCCCGAACCGGCGGCTCGCTCCGGTCGTACTCCAGCATCGATTGCAGGCCTCCGATGGCAAACATGTCTGGGATCCTTTCGGAAACGGGACGTCGCGCACGTCCCTGCAAATCAAACCACGTTGACCACATCGTAGGAGACGCTGGTAATCGGCAGAACCGGGCGACCCGGAAATTTCCGGGTGGGGTTAACCCCCACTAATGCAGCCGCGTCATCGGATGGAACCAGACAGTGCGGTTATTCCGGACGGATGATCTCCAGAAATACGGGAAAATCACGATAGTAATTGAGAAAGGAGTCACTTACGATGTGCTGGATGAACGCGCTGTTCGTCGTTCCTCATTATCCGTCGATGTGATTGGAGAGGGTCTCGTGAATGAACTCGCGCGACAGGCGAAAGCAACGTTGATCGCCTCGGGTGTCACTTTGATGAGTATCGGTCCGCTTGCGGTATTTCACATTGCGGCGCCGCTCTTCGCCCCGATGCTCGGCGGCTACTGGGCTGGTCACAATGTGCGGCTGTCCGAGCGCGAGTCCTTCGTTCTCGGCCTGATCACCGCGATCACGGTTGGAATCCCACTGCCGCTCATCTACTGGCTCGGCTTTTTTCACTATCTGGCGCCGCTGGCAATCGGTATTTTCGCGTTCACGTTCGCGTTGTACGCGGGCGGACTCGTCGGTATCTTCGCCTGGTGGGGCGGTAGCGTGACCAGAGCCGACGAGGTCGTCTTCTGAACGGCTAGACCATTCGGCCATCGAGACGGTGTGTCGCTTGACGTAGCGTCCAAACGATGCGATTTCGCGCGCGCGTAAGCTCATTCTGGAGCACGAAGTACCGGTCGCTCCCCGGCTCGACGTTGGCCAGTTCGTCGATCGACGCAAGCTCGGGAACAGCCGGAATGCCTCGCGCCGGATCCTGCCGAAAGCGGCCGTCCTGACTGTAGCTTAGCGTCACCAGCATACGGGCGAGCATTCGCTGCATCTGATTGACGCGGCGGACCGCCGGATCGGAGGATGTCTTCCCGGTCAGCTGCAGCGCGTATCGGTACACGTGGTTAATCGCTTGTTCGAGTTCATGCGCTGCCTGGAGCGCGGGACCGAGATCGAACCGTATCTCCGGCGCGCGACTGGTAGTCGGACAGATGCTGGCTCAGCTCATTGACCGCGTCGGCGTAGCTCAGCGGAATGACTGGCGCGTTGAGACCGCGCAGCAGGGCCGTCGCGTAGATCTGAATGTCTTGCATCAAGATGTCCGGATCGGCCAATTCGATCGTGTCGGCTTCGGTGTGCCACTCGATATTTCCGCCCGAACCACCGACAGGGTAATAGCCCTTCTCTTGCGCGACCTCTTTTGGCATCTCAGACAATCCCATGAAGTACGACGAGATTCCGAGGTTGTTGAACGAGCAGTCCCCGGCCCGGAGCGGTCGATCACCACTCGAATCCTTACCGGTAACGTCCTTGATTGCTCGTTGCGCGAGATCGGCCGCCTCGGCGGTCCAGGCGACTTCATGAAACTCGGTGGCGAAGCGGCAGCCGGGCGAATCGCAGTTGACGTGGGCGACGCAGTTCTCGACCAGTTCCAGAGCGAACTCCTGGGCGTACCAGGTCGATCCGGCGTAGCGCCCGTGCGAATGTCCAGACCACCAGGCGATTCGCAGCGTTCGCGCGAGCTTCTCACGGTGCTTCCACAGAACGCGGGCGATCTCGAGCAACGTCGCGTCGCCGGTGGCATTGTCACTGATGCCGACGTGCCACGAGTCGAGGTGCCCGTGCAGGAGAATGAACTCGTTCGGTGTTTCGTTCCCCGCTATTTCGGCAACCGTCACCGGAATCTCGCGCCAGCCGGTATCGACCTGATTGGAGAATGCGACCCGGATGGGTCCACTCTGAAGCATCATCTTGAGCGCTTCGCCATCTGGCTTGTTGATCGCCAGGATCGGAATCTCCGGTGCGCGATTCAGCGACGTCAGGTCCGGAGAACCCCAGGCGACAGTCGTGATCCCCTCGTGAATACGCTCGCCGGGGTTGATGAAGATGGCGGCGATCGCGCCCGAACCGGCGAAGTCCATGCCACGCGCCGCGATTCCGAGCCCTTCGGTGATGACGATCTTGCCGCTCAGGTCGCCCGCCTCGACGGGACGCGATGCACCGAGCAGATCAGCCAGGTCGGCCGCCTGGGCACCGGGAACGTAGACCAGCTCCGCTTCGATCTCGCGACCGTCCGTCGACGGTGAAAAGGATGAGGTCTTGACCGTGAAGGACCTCTCGTCGGTTCCCATCGTCCGCAGCGTGGCAGGACCGGGCAGGCTGATCAGACAGGTTGGGTGATGGACCGTGTGCGGCACGCCCCATTCGCTGAGACGTCCTGTGATGTAGCGGACCGCTTCGGCTTCGTCCGCACTTCCGGAGAGACGCGTTAGCGTGCTGAACTTCTCAATGAGCGCCACCGGCTCATCGATCGAGATGTCTCCGACGATGGCTGTCTCGGTTGCCTCGTCTTTCCAGTCGGAAATCCACATGTTCTCTACTCCCCCAGTCTCCGCAGCTCCGGCGCGTTTTGGTCGGCACTGTTCCAGAGCTTTTGTGCCATCAACAGGCTTGAGCGAGAGTCTTCGAACAAGCCACGACTCGAATCCGCGTCGGCAAGCCAGAAGAAATCGCGGCCGGAATGCCGGTGTTCGAGGCGTCGACGCAGCATTCCGTCAGCCTTTTCGTGACGTCCGGCCAGCATGTAGGCGCGGAGCAGGGTCTCCTCGAAGACCATTCGCTGTGCCTGGCTGCCATTGATGCGCGGAAGCTGATCCAGAATCGGTTCGATCTGCGCGATCGTTTCGGCGTAGGCGGCGCGACCAAAAGCCTCGATGCCGCGTACCAGTGGCAACGTGACCTCGGCCGTCAGGGCGTGGCCGCTGTGCGCGAGATTCGCCAATTGATCGAGCAGCGTCGACATTGCCTGGTCGTTTCCAGTAGCGGCAAAGGCCAGCGCGCAGTGGGCGTCGTAGAAGCCGGATCGCGGGCCGGCGGCCACCATCTGGGCGAAACCGTCGATCTCGCTCCAGTCGGCGGCATGCTCCAGCCGCGAGCCATAGAGCCGGTAGCGCCAGAAGAGGGAGGTTGCGTCAGCGACTGGCGGTCCGAGTGCGCCGACATCTTGTTTCAGGACGCTGGGACGGATCGTCTCGCGGTAGACGTCGTAGGAGCTTTCGTATCGCCCCTGGGTCAGGTCGAATAGCGCCTTGTGCCAGTTCAAGTGCGCGTAATGGGGCGCGTCCGGGTGATAGTCGACGATCCAGTCGTTGAGGAAGTCAAGCCCGCCTTCGTAGTCGGCCGTTTCGTAGAAACAATGGGCCAGGTTATGCGCGGCGTTGCCATTGCGCGGATTTCCGGACAGCGAACGCTCGGCAAAGGTGCGTGACTCGTTGAACCGGTTGAGCTCGTGAAGCTGGAACGACCGGGCGCCGGTATAAAACCAGTCGTCGCCGTAGGCCGGTTCGAGTCGTTCGATGGTGTCGAGGATCGCGGCGCTCATCTCCAGGCACCCCGGTCCGCGCCGCAGGCCGATGTACTGGCTCAGGATGTAGCCGTCGTTGGGGAATTCGTCCAGATGCTCGCGTGCCAGGTCCAGCGCCTGAGGACCGTTGCCCTGGATCATCTCCGATATGACCTTCACGTGCTGTTGCTCGCGCCTACTCGTCCCCTCGCTGAGCGAGACTGCGGCGTCGGAATGCGCCCGGGCTGAATCAAATCGTCGCCAGCGGAAGTCGATCGATGCCAGCGCGGCACGGCTCAACGCGAAACCCTCATCCTCCTGGATCGATCGCGTCAGGTGCTCCTCGGCCCCGACGTTGCCAGAGAGAACCAGGTCGAGGCCACTCACGTAGGCCTCGGCGGCAGCCGGATTGGTCGAGATCGGTAGCCCGTAGCGGTCACGCTGACGAGATGAGGTCACATGCGTCTCCTGTCGCTGGGCGGAATGTTCCGGGAATGGTCATCAGATGACCCTACGCGGATCGCCGGGTCGTGTCAATGAACCAGTGTCAGACTGGGCGAGATCGGAACTCCTCCTCCTGTCTTGACAGTGTGTCGCGACTGACCGACGCTGAGGCGCAGCGAACGGATTGGCAGACTGGTTTTGGAAGGGGCGACATGGCGAACGAGAGGGAGGCGCGCACAAGACTGACGCGCGCGGACTATGAGCGGGCCGAGAGCTACCTGGCGTGGAACGTGGCGAAACTCATGTTCAACACTGGTGTTACGCCACACTGGCTCGACGAGTCCGACCGGTTCTGGTATCGCCGGACCGGCCGCGATGGATCCGAATTCGTCGTGATCGACCCGGCGCACGGATCCAGGAGGCCCGCGTTCGATCATGAGCGGCTGGCCGCGGCCCTGTCGCAAGCCTCAGACACGTACGTCATCCATAATCAGATGCCATTCGACGAGATCACGCTCAAGACGGATGCGGACGGAAACGAACAGGCCGAGTTCACCTTCGATGATTCGCGGTGGACGTGCGACCTCAAGAGCTACGAATGCACGCGCGGTGAAGCCCCTGAAGAAGAAAAGCGGGACGAGGTTCGCTCGCCAGACGGTCATCTCGCCGCGTTCATCCTGGGCGGTAATGTCTTCGTGCGGGAGGTCGAGTCGGGCAACGAGCGCCAGCTTACCAACGATGCCGAGCCTCATTACGGCTACGGCACGCTTCCAGCAGGACGCCAATCGGAAATCACCGACAAGCTGCTTGGAACGCCACTCAAGCCCGGTGTTGCCTGGTCGCCTGATTCCTCCCGCCTGCTGACCTACCGTCTGGACGAGCGTGACATCGAGCCGATGTACCTGCTGCAGACCGCAGTCCCTCCGGGCACGGTTCGGCCCGTGCTTCACGAATACCGCTATCCGCTCGTCGGTGACGATCATGTAGAGGTGATGCAGCCACTGGTCATCGACGTCTCGAATGGTAAGCAGGTGGTGTCACAGGGCGACCCGATCGTGAGCGTGCTGCACAGTCCGATGGAGCTCAATCTGGTCTGGTGGAGTAAGGACGGCCGGAGCTATTACATTATTCGCGGTTCTCGCGACCGGCGCAGCGTGACCCTGGCCCAGGTCGAGGCGAAGTCTGGCAAAGAGCGCGTGATCCTCCATGAGTCGGGCGCGACTCCGGTTTACCCGGCGCATATTCCGGTCGAGACCAAAGTCGAAAACGTGCGTGAGATCGGCGACGGTGAGCTCATGACCTGGTTCTCCAGTCGCTCCGGGTGGAGTCACCTCTATTTGGTCGACATTTCCAGTGGAGAGATTCGCCAGCAATTGACCTCCGGCTCCTGGAACGCTCGGGAGGTCGTCCGCGTCGATGAAGACGGGCGCTGGGTCTACTTCACGGGCAGTGGACGCGAATCCGGCCGCGATCCCTACTACCAACATCTCTACCGAGTCGACTTCGATGGCAACAACCTCGAACTCTTGACGCCGGAGGATTCCGATCACAGCGTGACGTTCTCGCCGAAGGGAGACGTCTTCGTCGACACGTTCTCGCGGATCGACCAGCCGCCGACCTCGGTGCTGCGTTCGGCCGACGGACGCATGATCGCGCAACTCGAGCAGGCTGACATCACGCGATTGCTGGAGAAGGGCTGGCGCTATCCGGAGCGTTTCTGTGTCAAGGCGCGCGATGGCGTGACCGACATCTATGGCTCGATCATCCGACCCAGTAACTACGATCCGAGCCGCCAGTATCCTGTGCTCGACGCAATCTACCCGGGTCCACAGATCATCCGGACACCGAAGGCCTTCCCGACAGCACAGACTGGATTCTGGCAGGATCAGGCGCTGGCCGAGCTCGGCTTCATCGTGATCACGATCGATGGCCTCGGCACGCCGTTCCGCTCGCGCAAGATGATCGATGTGGCGACCGGAGCCGGGTTTGGCGAAGCTGGCGGGCTCGAGGATCACGTCGTCGGCATCAAGCAGTTTGGCGAGAAAGACCAGTCGCTTGACCTGGACCGCGTCGGCATCTACGGGCATTCGGGCGGCGGTTATGCCTCGACGCGCGCCATGCTCCTCTTCCCCGACTTCTTCAAGGCGGCGGTCTCATCGGCCGGAAACCATGACAACCTGGGGTACGTCGCGGCTTGGGCCGAATCCTGGATCGGCCTATTCGACGAGGAGACCTATACTCACCAGGACAACGTTCGTCTGGCCGAGAACCTGCAGGGCAAGTTGCTGCTGGTGCATGGGGAGATGGACGACAACGTGCATCCATCGCTGACGCTGCGCATGGTCGACGCGCTGATCGCGGCCAACAAGGACTTCGAGATGCTGATCATCCCGAATACGAACCACGGGCTGTTTGACCTTCGACGCGGTCTAAAGGCGTACGAGTCGGGCTGGATGCGTGGCGGCAACACCTACTTCACGCGCAAGCGCTGGGATTTCTTCGTACGCAACCTGCTCGGCGCCGAACCGCCGGAGGGGTTCAAGATCCAGGGACCGTCGATGGGGTAGGCGCAAGCGCTATACGCACTTCTCCATAACCGTACGTCCGGGCGAAGCTTGTCTTCGCCCTGCATCCCCGAAAGCTACCGTTCCCAGGAGTCTCGCTCGCGCTTCACATACTCGTTCGGATCTGAGCCCTGCCAGACTTCGCCGTGATTCTCGAGCAGTGCGGTGGCGTAATCTTTGAGTATCGGCATCAGGATGATCCCACAGTCGGAGACCTCGGCCGTGAGTTCGTCAACGGGTCTGACGCCGATCTACCGCAGCACTGCTGCGGTAGTTGTTACCCGTCCCTGCTGATCGGCCCTGATCTTCACGTTGCTGACTCTTTCCGCGACAGGGCCAATTTCATCGCTTTTTGAGTAGAAGCAATCAACGATGGATCGCCCTTAGCATGTGGAATCGCCAGTGCTGGATCATTTGAGGTCATCGACATGCTGGATGACGGTTAACTCCGGAATGCGTCTTAGGTCACGATCAAACGAGATTAGCACGGAATTCTCGCGAGCCGCTGCGGCGGCCACATATGCATCCGCAAAGTGTACGGAAGGAACTGCCCGGTACCACTTGAGTGCCTGAACGAGTATCTCCTCTTCCGGAAACTCCAGGACTTCCGCTGCAATCAGGTCATTGAGATGATCAGCAATCGCACTGCGGTTCCATTCGTAGACGGACTCGAGCACGTAGACGACTTCGGCGAGAGTCAGCGACATGACGACGAGTGTTGAACGGTCTGACCGGGATCGATCGAAAATTTGTGCTGCCCGGTCGGCCAGTTCACGAGGTTCGTCAGTCAGGAAACGTAGCAGAACGTTGGCGTCCACGACTGCATCAGACACCACTAGATCGATCCGGGCTGGCTAACCGTCGTGTCTGGCGAGCCCAAGCTCGAGATCTCTCTTCCTCGAAGTCAAGAGCTTGCTCAAGGTGAAAAATCCCGCGGAACTCGTTGATCTGGCGCTGCTTTACGGGCGTAACGATGAGTTGATCATCTTGGAACTTAAAGTCGAGGGCATCGCCAGGCCCGACCCCGAGTCGTTCGCGCACCTCGCGTGGCACAGTGAGTTGTCCCTTGGATGTGATCTTGGCGGTGGTCATTCCACTACCTGCCTTACTATGTTCAATCCTTACACGTCATCCTGTAAGGATTCTACATCGATTATCCCGCATCTGCCAGCGTCTTTCCCACCACCTCGATTGCCAGGTTCAGCGCGTCGACGGTGCGGTTGCGGGAGCGGATCATCGAGACCCACCATGTCTGGAACTCTTCGGAGTCACGCGCGTAGCTGGCCAGTGTCGGGTATGGAGCGAGTGACGGGATCATCTGCGACTGCCAGGCGTGGCCGTAGCGATCCTGGCCATAGGCGCCAACGACGGTTGAGGCGATCGGCACCAGCACACGAGAGACGCGCAACTTCGTTCCGTTGATCCGGTCGGCGACGTCGTCGGCGGACGTTCCTGACGCTATTCTGTCGCCCCAGGCAGATGACTGTCGGTCGAGCTCGGACGCGAGCCGGTGGAATTCCCGGGCGCGGTCGAGCGCGTAGGCCAGGTCGATACCGGGCACGTCGTAGCGGCTCAGTTCGCTAAGGCGATCGACGAAGGCGCGGCCGAGGGGTTCGTATTCGTGCGGCAGGATCGGTGCGGTCAGCAATCCCCACATCCAGCGAGCATAGACCTCGAGATGCGGCGCGAGAAGGCGACGATCGACCTTGTCGAGCGTGTTGTGGGCCGAGTGGTGGAACCAGCCGAGATTGGCCAGTGCGGTCCGCTGCGTCTCCTCCTCGCTCATCATCATCTCACCGGCCAGCGCGGCCAATCCGACGCCGAAGAAGGACGAGTCGCCATTCTTTCGCTGGCGGCCCCAGCGGACCGGCATGTCGGTGATCGTCTCGCGGGTGACTCGCATCGCGTAGCTCTGGATGTCCTCGGTCGAGGCGGTATGCCAGAGTCCGGAATTGGCGATGGCGGGCTGGTCGACCTGGAGATAGGCGATGCAACTCTGTCGCAACCGGTCCCAATTGACGTCCGCGAAGCGGGTGGACGAGATCATCGTGCCGGTCTCGTGGCCCATCCAGAGGGCGGTGATCAGGCCGCGATGCAATTCTCCTTCGTGCTGCTTGAAGACGCGGGCCAGTTCCAGAATGCAGGCGTCGCCGGTGGCGTTGTCGGTCGCCTGTGGACCGAACCAGGAATCCATGTGCCCGCCGAGGAGCAGGAATTCGCGTCCCGGGTCTGCGCCGAATTCACCGCTGGTCATGGTCAGTTCGTGCCAGCCGTTGGCGGTCTTGCACTGGACTCGTACGCGGACCGGACCACGCTCGCAGAGCGCCTGCAAGCGTAGCCCGTCGACGCGCGAGATCGAGACGCAGGGCAGCTCGGGTGATTCGTGCTCGAGTGCCTCAGGTGTCGGGTTGCCCCAGGCGGATTTGACCGACCCGAAGGCATAGGCGTCGCACTTCTCGTCGCCAAAGTTCATCATGATCTGGCCGCCGGAGCCGTGCTTCCAGGCGATCAGCGCCTTTTCGTGGCGCGCGGGTGCGTAGGGGAAGGCCGTCAGCCCGATCTTGCCGTGCATGTCGCGACCTTCATAGTCGGCCTCAGCACCCGCACCGATGAAGATCAGATCCCCTTCGAGACTGTCGGTCGAGGCTGATTGTGCCAACGTGAAGCCGTCGATGGTGAATTGCTCGGGTGAGAGGACCGTGATGGTCGCGGGTTCTGGAAAGGAGACGAGGCCGAGGAATGTGTCCAGATGTGCGTCGAGCCCGGCGCCCTGGAGCTTCTGGTGTGCAAATTCGGCCATGCGACGTGCGTTCTCGGAACCTGCCAGGCGGGACGGAATCTCGCCCGTGATGTGGAGCACACTATCCCAGGCGTTATCGGCCGAGACCTCGCGCAGAATATCGTCGAGCGGCATAGCGTTCCCCCTCGTTGACTTCAATCTGGACTATCGATCTTTGTGCTAGGCAGTAGAGCACGCTGCTGAGTGCGGCGCAACGCCGACTCTCTCCCCGACAGAACGTTGTCGGTCTCCCCCGATCACTTTGGAGGCCTGGCTCGTTATTCGCCCGCACGTAAGTCGGACAGATGGGTCTCGCCGTCACGTATGAGAACTTTCTTCTGAAAACAATGTCAGTGACTCGGAACGCGCGTTGACGCGTTGACGCCCCTGAGCGCCGACTAGGATGTGATTTGTCGATATCGTGCAACGTGTTCTGCGGTTGTCTCGGGCTATCGATATAGATCGAGATGTCAACTGTCGCGCACTGAAAAGGAGCGGCGCACATGAGAGTTCTGGTCACCGGTGGAGCGGGATTTATCGGTTCATATCTGGTCGAACGTCTCATTCGAGAACGGCACCATGTTCGCGTGCTCGATGCGCTGGTACCGCAGGTGCATGGAGACGACCCGTCCTGGCCCGAACGTCTCCCCGACGAGTGTGAGCGGATCCGTGGCGATGTAACCGATGAGGGCGCCTGGGAACGAGCGATGGACGGCGTCGACATCGTCTTTCATCTAGCGGCGGAGGTCGGCGTCGGCCAATCGATGTACGAGATCGTTCGCTACATGAACGCGAACACGTTGGGAACGTCGATCTTCCTGCAACTCTTGATCTCGGGACGGTTCCCGATTCAGAAGGTTATCGTGGCGTCGTCGATGTCAATCTATGGAGAGGGCGCCTGCTGGTGCGTCACCTGCGGTGGCATGTTCCCGTCGCTTCGAAGTGACGATCAACTTGCCCAGCAGTTCTGGGAAGTCTGTTGCCCGCAGTGTGGCCAGGTGCTGGAACCGCGTCCCACGAACGAGGATAAGCCGCTCCGGCCAACTTCTGTCTATGCAATTTCGAAGCGCGATCAGGAGGAACTTGTCCTGTCCGTCGGTCGCGCGTATCAGATTCCCACCGTCGCGATGCGATTCTTCAATGTGTATGGCCCGCATCAGGCTCTGTCGAATCCATATACGGGAGTCGCGGCAATCTTCTCTTCCCGACTACTCAACGATAATCCACCTTTGATCTTCGAGGACGGGCTACAGTCTCGCGACTTTATCCACGTGACCGACATCGTGCAGGGACTCATGCTTGCATTCGATCGGTCCGATGCAGATTACATGGCCGTGAACCTGGGTACCGGGATCCAACATTCGATTCTTGACGTCGCCGAATCCCTGGCAAACAGTCTAGAGGTTGATATTGCCCCTCTCGTCGTCAACAGGTTCCGCGCTGGAGATATCCGGCACTGCTTTGCGGACATCAGCCGCGCCCGAACATTGCTCGGGTTCGAGCCTCGTGTCTCCTTCGAAGAAGGGTTTCGTGAGTTGGTTCTGTGGGTTCGCTCTCAACAGGCGATTGATTCGACGGTAATCGCCCAGAGGGAATTGGAACTCCGGGGGCTCGCGAGATGAGTATTCCAAAATCGGCGGATCGACTGACTTCGCGCATTGCGATCATTGTGCTGACATGGAACCAATGCGAGGTGACGTTGGAGTGCCTCTCATCGCTTGCCGAACAGCACTACGACGCGGCCGATGTCATCGTTGTCGATAACGGCTCTTCGGATGACACGGTCGAGCGCGTACGGTTATCGTATCCGCGGGTGACGGTGCTTGAGACGCACGCGAATCTCGGGTTCGTCGGCGGAAACAACGTGGGGATGTATCACGCCCTCAAAGGGGACTACACGTACATCATGCTGCTCAACAACGACACCATCGTTGACCCAGAGATGGTTTCCGAAATCATTCGGGTGATGGAGGAGGATCCGACGATCGGGGCCGCCGGGCCCAAGATGCTGTACTACGATCATCCCGCTACGATATGGTCGGCCGGCAATCAGGTCAACTGGCACACCGGGGAGTGCTCCCGTCTGCAGGCGGAGAGTCGTGACGACCCATCCGATACAGCGTTGCAAGAGGTTGACTACATCACCGGGTGCGCAATCTGCGTTCGACGGGAGGTCATCGATCGTATCGGTCTGCTCGACGAACGCTTTTTCATCTATTTTGAAGAGACAGATTGGTGCATTCGTGCGAACCGCGACGGTTGGCGCGTCGTCTACGTTCCCTCGGCTCGACTCTGGCACAAGGTTTCGGCGGCGATGGGCGTCTCGTCTCTATCGACTGACTACTACATGACACGAAACAGCCTTCTGTTTCTCTGGAAGAATCGTCGCGGGGCACAACGTCCCGTCTCGCTTGGCCTTTCAATCGCCCGCACGCTCAAGATTATCGCCGCGTTTAGTGTCAAGAATCGAACGCCGGAACGGCTACGTAGCCGGACGATCCGGTTGCTGGCGCTGCGCGACGCGATGCTCGGCCGATGGGGCAAGATGAGGTCCGACGTGGAGCAAGCCTGTGCGTCACACTAGCCTGGGTCGTCTCTCGAACACCATGTCGGTTGCTCGTTCATGTTTAGTCCACCAGATGATGCTGGATCGCGACGGCGACGGCCTCGGTGCGGCTGGTGACGCCGAGTTTGCCCAGGATGTTGCTCACGTGGAAGTCGACCGTCGACCGGCTGATGACGAGTCCGTCGGCGATCGCGCGGTTGCTCAGTCCCTGTTTCATCAGGGCCAGAACTTCGCGTTCGCGTGGGCTCAGATCGTGTCCGGGCGGGTTCGGGCGTGTTGCCTGGCGAATGAGTGCCTGGGTGGCCTCCGGAGCGAGCGTAGGGCGGCCCGAAACCGCGTCCCGAATGGCGCAGGCAAGTTCGGCCGAGCCGACGTTCTTCAGCAGGTAGCTGAGCGCCCCCGCCCGCAGGGCGCGCTGAATCAGGTCTTCCTCGGGGAAGCTCGTGAGCGCGATGACGCGCGTGCGAGGGCAGCGCTGAGTTATTTCCCGCGTCGCTTCCACCCCGCCGATGCCCGGCATCAACATATCCATAAGCACCACGTCCGGATGCAATTCCTCACAACGTTGGACGGCCTCCTCGCCGCTCGCGGCTTCACCGGCGGGCTCGAGGTCGCCGGTCGTATTCAGGATCGCCGTGAGTCCGCTCCGGACCATTTCATGATCGTCGACGATCAGGACGCGAATTGGCGAGCCGCTCGTGCCGGTCGACGTCACCGCCGTGTTTCCTCTCTGTTTCGCCAGCGAACCTTGACGAGCGTTCCGCACTCCGGCGCGCTCTGAACTTGAATTCGGGCACCGATGGCCGCCGCTCGCTCGTGCATGATTCCGACTCCGAGGTGCCCAGCCGGAATTCTGGCGGGATCAAAACCGTGACCGTCGTCGCGAATGAGCATGTCAATGCAACCGGCGCGGGTGCAGTCGAGGACGATTTCGACGTTCCGGGCCTGCGCATGCTTGGCAATATTATTCAGCGCCTCCTGGGCAATACGGTAGATTCCGATCTGCGTGTCCGGTCCGATGCGCATGCGCGTGTCGCCCTTGATGTCGAGCTTGAATTCGGCGTGTGTCGTGCCCGTGGTGGCTTCAACGAGTTGACGAAGCAGATCCGTGAGCGGGATGTCCGTAAGCGCGGTCGGCCGGAGTTCGAGGAGGAGCAGGCGCATCTCGGCCAGAGCGCTGCGCGTCAGCTTTCGTAGTTGATCCAGCCGGCTGCGGGCATCGTCCGGATTCGTCTCCCAGAGGTCTGGTATGACCTCCGAGATCAAGCTGGCTGAGAAGAGCGTCTGGGTGACCGCGTCATGAAGTTCTCGTGCCAGGCGCTGCCGTTCCTCAAGTACGGCTGCCTGCCCGGCCTGCTCGCGCAAGCTTGCGTTCTCCAACGCGAGGGCAGCCTGACCCGCGAAAGCGCCAGCCAATGAGAGGTCGTCGTGACTGAACTCTCGCGGATCGCGATAGTAGAGCGACAGCGTCCCGTGGGTCGTCTCCTTGGAGATCATCGGTATCGCCAGGATGGCTCCGTACGCGCTGGCAAAGGCCGCGAGGCCCCCTTCTGGGTCGGCTCCCGGGTCGCGTTCGGGATTCTTGAGCGCCGAGGGCAGCCGGTGGACCTGAATGGCATCATCGTTCTCAGTCGTGATCATGTCGTCGCCTATGTCCTCGCTGTGGGGAACCACATCCCGCAGATTGGTGACATAGACGGGCTTGCGGCGTGCGATTGCAAGGCCGGTTGATGAGCCGTGTAACGGCATTCGAACTCCTGAGTGCCGCGACTCCAGGCCAGACGACGCTCTAATCGCGAGAAGCTCACCGCCACGTTCTTCGATCGGCAAGAAGACTGCACTCGCGTCACATTCGAGCAACGCCCTCGCCTGATCGACGAGATGACCCAGGATCTCGTCGAGTGCCTGTCGCGAATTAACCACTTCGATGAGCTCGCGCATACCCTCGGCCACGCGTCGCCGACGCTCGATCTCCGCCGTCCGTTCCTCGACCCGTTGCTCGAGTACCTGATAGGCCCGCACCTGATCGCTGATGTCGCGAACGACCCCAAGCATGGCCGTCTGGCCGAAGTAGGAAATCGGGCGGCCCAGCACCTCGACATCGATGACCGCGCCATCCTTGCGGATGTCCTGGGCACGACAGCGATATTCCTCGCCCGCCCTCAACGCGACCACGTAGTCGACAAACAGGTGTTGACTGTTCGGATGAATGAAGGCCGCCGGATGAAGTCCCGTCATGTCGTCGTATCCGTGCATGCGGCAGGCAGCGGGGTTAGCTTCGAGCACGAGCCCAGTATCGAGATCGTTGATAATCAGACCATCGCTGACGGCGTTGAAGATCTCCCGGTACTGGAGTTCCGTCGCCGGAACATCTGGACTCCACGAGGGGTCGGAGCCTGGCGGATCGGCTTCGTCATCGGCTTCCTGGGCGGACTGGCGCGCGTTGAGTGCTGGCACTGTCTCATTCATGTTTGTTTCTCACCCACCACGCTCGCGGAACGTACAGTCTCGCGAGCCTGTCCCGGACTGCCCTGAGGTCATAGACCAGCCTGGCCTTTGAAACAGGGTCCCTTCCCGTTCCCTTCCACAGTCCGCAATCCCTGAATATCCCCGGTTTCTTCCACTACCTCGATCACCATACTGGTCACATGACGCACTGCGGTGCGCGAACCGAAAACGGATTGATGAATGTCAGACAACGGCAAGGGAAGGAAAGCGCAGTGATTATATCCGAATTCTCAAAGCTCGACGTAATTGACCCGATCGCGCTTCAGACGCTCGAATCACGCGTGCTCGGAACGATTGTTCGCCCAGGTGACCAGGAGTACGAGACTGCTCGCCAAGTTCACAACACGCTGATTGACCAGTATCCAGCGCTGATCGTCCGTGCCGCGGACGCGGCCGATGTGATTCGCACCGTCGAGTTCGCTCGGGATAACGATCTTCCGCTCACGGTCCGCAGTGGCGGTCATGGTGGCTATGGCTCCGTCAACGACGCGCTGGTGCTCGATCTGAGCGGGATGAAGGCTGTGAGCGTTGACCCGGTGAAGCGGACGGCGTGGGTGCAGCCAGGAGCCAAGACCGCTGATCTTCTGGTCGCGGCCGGTCCGCTCGGCCTGGCCCTGTCGACGGGTGATACCGCGTCGGTCGGCCTCGGCGGCCTCGCGACGGGTGGCGGTATCGGCTGGTTCGCCAGGAAACACGGACTGACGATCGATAGCATGCTCTCGGCGGAGATCGTGACGGCAGACAGTCGCCTGATCGTCGCCAGTGAGGATCAGAATCAGGATCTCTTCTGGGCAGTTCGCGGAGGCGGCGGGAACTTCGGCATCGTGACCGGTTTCGAGTTCCAGCTTCAGGAGGTCGGACAGATTCTCGGTGGTGCGATTGTGCTGCCGCCGACTCCAGAGGTTCTCCGAGGGTATGCGGAGTACGCGACCTCGGCGCCAGAAGAGCTGACGACGATCGCGAATCTTATGGCGTTGCCGCCGCTTCCGATCATCCCAGCGGAGGCGCAGTTCAAGCCCGCGCTGCTGGTGATGTTTGTGTACGCTGGCGACCTGGAAGAGGGCAAGAAAGCGCTTGAGCCGCTGCGCGCGCTTGCGCAGCCGATTGCCGAGCTGGTCGCGCCGATGCCCTACGAAGGGATGTATCAACTGACCGCGGCTGCCTCTGATCGCCACGCGGGAACGGTTCGCTCCGGGTTCATGAAGGGACTGCCAGATGAGGCCATCTACACGATCCTTCATCATATTGAAACGCGGCCTGCTCCCTTTGGAATCGTTCAACTGCGAGGACTGGGCGGCGCGGTATCAAGAGTGTCAAACGACGCGACGGCGTTCGCGCACCGGGACAAGTCGATGTTCCTGGCGCTCATCAACATGGGAGAATCGGAAAACGACTTTGCCTGGGTTCACGATCTTTGGGGAAAATTGAAGCCCTTGACGTCCGGTGCCTACGTCAACTTTCTGGAAGACGAGGGCGAGGCGCGAGTGCGTGAAGCCTATCCGTCACAGACCTATGCTCGTCTGGCCGAAGTGAAGCGCCGTTACGACCCGACGAACCTCTTCCGGCTGAACCAGAACGTCAAGCCGGAGTAGACGGCCCTCACCCCCGGTCCGAGTTTCAAACCGCACATCGCTTTGACTACGTTGTCCCCTCTCCTGATCGTCGGGAGAGGGGTGCCGCCACTGCGGCGGGGTGAGGGCCACTACCCCCTCGTCAACTTCGTCGCCATGTGCTCGGCGATGGTCATGCAAGTCAGGTTGGTGTTGGCACGGGTGACGTCGGGCATGATTGAGCCATCGATGACGCGCAGATGTTCGACTCCGAGTACGCGACAGTTCGAGTCGACCACTGTGCGCGGATCGTCGGCCGCTCCCATGCGACAGGTCCCAGCGATATGCCAGGTGTCACGCGCTGACGTCAACAGCCATTCATCGAGTGCCCGGTCGTCCGCGACGTCGTCGATTGAAGCGAACGGAGAATCGGGGACGTAGGTGACCAGGGTTGACTTGGCGGTTATTGCTCGAATCGAGCGATGCTGTGCGATCGCGAAGAGACGACGTGCCCCGTCGCGCAAGCGAATCAAGTCACGCTCGTCGCTGAGCAAATTGAGGTCGATCTCGGGCAGTGAGAACGGGTCGGCATCCGTCAGGCGGAGCGTGCCACGCGAGAAGTTCTGCCAGGTCAGCACGTTCAGCCCACCGGTCTCCAGCCCCGTTTCATCGTAGCCGCCGATGTTCCGGCTGCTGATGACCATGTCGTTCGCTCCGGCACCGGCCATGCCCGAGCTGTAGCGGATATAGCTGCACATCAAACGGGCGTCCCAGTGCGGGGCTCGTGCCTCGGGATTGAGGTCGACGCGGATGCCGACCGCTGTGTGATCCAGTAGGTTGTCCCCGACCGGCAAATCCTTCATCACCGGAATGCCAATTGACTGCAAATGCCTTGCCGGCCCAATGCCAGAGCGCATCAGAATGCCAGGTGAGAAGGCGGCGCCTGCCGAGATGATGATCTCGCGTCCGTGAATCTCGACAGGGCCGTCGTCCAGGATGACGCGAAGACCGGTGGCGCGGGTGCCGTCGAACAGGACCCGGTCGGCGTGGGCGTGGCCGAGAATGGTGAGATTGGGGCGGCTGCGCGCTGGTTCGAGGTAACCGTCGTTGGTCGAGACCCGACCGTCCGTCGTGCGGTTGACCGGAAGCGAGCAGATACCCGTCGAACCCGGCGCGTTCAGGTCCGAATCCCACGGATAGCCGAGCTCCAGTGCCGCTTCGAGCATAGCGAGGTCAACCTTGCCCCACTGCGACAGCGTCGGCCGGTAGATGGTGATCGGGCCGCTGTTGCCATGATAGGGCGCGTCGCCGTAATCGAGGTCGGATTCGAGCCGGTTCATCGCTGGGAGGAGTTCTTCGCCCGACCATCCCTCGCATCCTTGCTCAGCCCAGCCGTCGTAGTCTTCTAACATTGCGCGGTGAGCGATCATGTAGTTCAGCGCCGAGCTGCCGCCGAGACCGCGCCCACGGTCGTAGCGCCGTGGTTCTTGCATTGAGGTGCGTCGAGCCAGTAATTCTGGCCACTGGTGCGCCGCATGAACCAGTGGATTGTTGATGCCGAGTGGGTTGATGCTGTGCATTTCCCTGGGTGCTTCATGAGCGCGATAATCCGGCCCTGATTCGAGCAAGAGGACGGACACGTTAGGGTCCGAACTGAGCCGTGCTGCCAGAACCGCTCCTGACGATCCCGCGCCAGCGATGACGTAGTCGTACAGGCGATCCTTGTCCACGGTCTGCTCCCTCCGGCGTGACGGCGGCCACGCGTCAGCGTTCACATCGCACGGCTTCCATCTTAGTACGGTTTCGGCGCAACATCACCCTGTGGATCGCAGCTATCGACGAACGGAAAACGAGACCTTAACCTATTTCTCATGTCGCATTCTCGGTTGTCCGTGTAATCACAGGCACTGCACGTGCGGCTGACCTCATTGCGCGACTCGCCGAAGCCAAATCATTGGCTGAATAAAGGGAGAATTGATGACGACGAAACTCGCCGCCCGGTTCGCCATGGGCATGCTGGCATTTACCTTGATTTTCGGCGCGGTTATGCCTGCCGCGGCCGAATCAAGTTCAACCAGCACGGTTCAGGTCTATCTGGTCGCGATCGACGCGAATGCGCCGCAAGACCAGCTCATTGGCTGTGGCGATCAGTTGATCGCGGTTCAGCAGAATGTCCAGCCCGCGAACACGACGGAACAGAAGATCACCGAAGCGCTGCAGGCGCTGTTCAACATCAAAGACCAATACTACGGACAGTCTGGACTCTACAACGCTCTGTATCAGGCGAATCTGAACATCGATGCGGTCCACGTCTTGCCCGATGGGGCGGTGACGGTCGAGCTCTCGGGCAGCCTGAACATTGGCGGTGTCTGCGACGAGCCACGCGTCAAGGGACAGATCCAGCAGACCGTGCTGCAATTTCCCGACGTGACCGGCGTTGTCGTCCTGCTCAATGGCGAACCGTTGCTGCCCGGCGGCAACACGCGGGACTTCCCGCTGACAGGCCACACCGTTTCTGGCGAGTTCCTCACCTTCTGGCAGAACAACGGCGGTCTGGCGGTCTTCGGCTACCCGCTGAGTGACGTGGTCGTCGAGAATGGGCGCGCGGTGCAGTACTTCGAGCGCCAGCGCTTCGAGTACCATCCGGAAAACAAGGCGCCGTTCAATATCTTGCTCGGACTGCTCGGCCACCAGAAGGCTCAGAACAATAACTTGCTGGACACGCAACCATTCATGGCGCACCCAGCGAACTCGCCGACACGGGATCAGTGCATCTTCTTCTCGGAGACTGGTCACTACCTCTGTTACGGGTTCCGCAACTACTGGGAGACACACGGTCTGGACTTCGGTGATAGCGGAGTCTCGTATCGTGAATCGCTGATGCTCTTTGGCTATCCGATCTCGGACGAATTCACCGATCCGCAGACCGGTATGACCGTCCAGTACTTCCAGCGAGCGGTCTTCGAATATCATCCGGACAATCCGCAGGAATGGCGAATCCTGCTGCAGCGGCTCGGGGCGGAGCTCTACAACCCGTAGTTTCGCTGCTGTCAGGGGCGCGGTAAGATCCCTTGCTCCGCACAGCCTGAGTGCCGAACGAAAACGCCTCGCGTCCACCAGGTCGCGAGGCGTTGTCACGTGCGGTCGCGTTGGTCTCGCCCGGTCTGTGCTATTGTGTGCTCCAAGAGAAATTTCCTGTGATTAAGGAGGGAACCTTGGCGACGAACGAAGAGATTCAGGAATGGCTCGAAGAACGTGAGGGCCGTTTCATCGCGGTGGCCGACGAGATCTGGCGCAAACCGCAGCTCGGTCTGGCCGAGACCGAAGCCTGCGCGCTCCACATCTCCGAGATCGAGAAGGAAGGCTTCAACGTCACAAAGAACGTCGGCGGGATGCCGACCGCCTTCATGGCGGAGTGGGGCAGCGGCTCGCCGATCATCGGCTTCCTGGGTGAGTACGACGCGCTGCCCGGGTTATCGCAGAAGCTGCAGGCAACTCAGGATCCGGACGTCGAGGGCGGCCCGGGGCACGGTTGTGGACATAACTTGTTAGGTACCGCGGCGCTGGCGGCGGCGATGTCGATCAAGGCGTGGCTGGAACAGACTGGCCAGCAGGGGACCGTTCGCTACTACGGCTGTCCCGCCGAGGAGACGCTGATTGGCAAGACCTATATGGCCCGTGCCGGCGTCTTCGATGATCTCGACGCGGCCATCACCTGGCACCCGTCCGACTTCAACAACGCCACCAAGGGTAGCTGCAACGCCATGGACAACATCAAGTTCCGTTTTCATGGCAAGACGGCGCACGCGGGCGGCAACCCGGAGCAGGGTCGCTCGGCACTCGACGCGGTCGAACTGATGAACGTCGGCGTCAACTACATGCGTGAGCACGTCATCCAGGAAGCACGCATTCACTACGTCATCACCAACGGTGGCGGTGCGCCGAACGTCGTGCCGGACCGGGCCGAGGTCTGGTATTACCTGAGGGCCCCGCGCCGCGATCAGGTCGAACATCTGACGGCCTGGGCGCGAGATATCGCCAAAGGCGCGGCGCTGATGACCGGCACGACGCTCGAAGAGGATATGCAGGGCGGCTGCTACGACGTGCTGCCGAACGACTTCCTGGCGGATCTGGCGCAGTCGATGCTGCACGAGATTGGGCCGATCGAGTACACCGAGGAAGAGAAGGCCTACGCGTCAGCGGTGATCTCGGGCTTCGCGCCGGGAACCTGCGAACAGAACCTGCAGGCGCGCAACCTGCCGGCGAGCCTGATCGATGAGCCGCTCCACGGCGAGATCGGACCGATCTACGACGAAGGGCACGTCTCCGGCGGCTCGACCGACGTAGGCGACGTCAGCTACATCACGCCGACGGTCCAGGTGCACACCACCTGTCATCCGACAGCGATCCCAGGCCACAGCTGGGGCATCACGGCCACGGCGGGCATGTCGATTGGCCACAAGGGGATGATGCTGGCGGCCAAGGCGATGGCCCTGACCGGAGCGGCGCTGTACCTCGATCACTCACTGATCGAGCAGGCGCAAGCCGAGTTCAAACAGAAGACCGGCGGACAGCCGTACAAGACGCCATTGGCGGAGGGCCTCAAGCCTCCGGTTCCCAAGCACGTCCTCGCGGCTGCCAAGTAGGTGACACACGTGCGCGGCGCCAACCAGCGCCGCGCTAGATTTTAGCCCGCAGCATTGAACGCTGTCGTGTTATCTTCCACCCACTGCTCCACCTCTTCCACCGACCTGAGGCGTACAAAGTTGATATGTGACCAGCGGGGATCGCGGATAGCCGCCTCAAACCGGCGACGACGGGAGCGGTGATGCCTGACGGTGAAGGTGATCAGCGATTTCTCCGGGCTCCAGAACATCAAGTGCTCCCAGAAGTTCTCCCGGTTGGTTCCCCAGAGCAGTTCCTGGCTGCGATAGCGACCCCAGGTGCGGCGAATGCAACGAATCAACACCGTCCTCATTGGAAGATCGAGCCAGACGATGGTGTCCGCAAGTGGCCAGCTGACATCGACCTGTCTGCTGTAATTCCCGGCCATCACCCACGAATCGGCGGCAATCGCGTGGCGTATTCTGTCTCGGAAGACCTCGATTTCCGCCTCGACCCAGTTCGGCTCCCAGAAGAGCGCGTCGAGCTCAATGAAGGACGCATTGAGTTTGTTTGCGAGCCGCTCCGCCAATGTGCTTTTGCCCGAATTAGAGCTGCCGACGACGATAATGCGCCGCATGCTGTTCGCAGTCATGGCTGCCACCTATGCCGAGATACTGAATCTGGCCGCGTTTCATTTGGACGACAGATTCTATCAAACGCAGGTTCGGCCAAGCCAGGCGGCTGAGAGATGAGGCCCGCCGCCTCGGACCGACGGCACATTCGTGGGGAGTCACTCTCCGGTGCTGAGCCCCGGCTCGGTCGTCTCCTTAACCCGAACAGGCTGACCTGGTTGATATGTTCGCAGCTCATGCCAGCGGAACGCGGCCCAGACCGTGATGGCGAACGTGGCCAAGCCGCCGGTCGCCACGGCGACTGACGCACTGAAGACCGACGCCACCAGGCCCGACTCCAGTTCGCCCAGGGCTGGTCCGGCCTCTCCGAGCGTCATGTGAATGCCTGCCACCCGGCCGCGGATCGCGTCCGGAGTGAGCGATTGTCTGAGCGTCGTGCGGATGACATAGGATACAGTGTCCGTCGCCCCGGTAGCCGCGTAGAGCGCATAGGCAAAGGCGAAGACGTTCGTTAGGCCAAAGAACGTCCACGCGAGACCGAAGACCCCGACGCTGACAAAGAGCACCGTTCCCTGGTGGCGGATGTCGCGCCGCAACGTCAGAACGGTACCTGAAATGAACGCGCCGACCGGCTGCGCCGAAGCGAGCAGACCGTAGCCGCGCACGCCGACGTGCAGTACGTTGGCGGCGATCAGGGGGACCATGGCCCGCGCCGAGGCGAAGAACGTCGCGTAGAGATCAATCATCAGCGTCTGCCAGACCAACGCGGTGCCGTGCGCGAAGTCCCATCCTTCACGGATGGCAGCTCGATGACTGATCGCCGCGCGCTCGCTCGTCGGAGATCGATGCCGGATGGCACGAATGGCAATGGCAATCGCTACGAAGGAGAGCGCGTCGACGAGGTAGATCGCGCCGAACCCGGCCTGCGCGATGATCACGCCGGCGAGCGGTGGGCCGATCAGTGCGCCGACCTGCCAGATAAGCGCATAGAGGCTGTAGGCGTTCGTGAGGTACTCGCGACTGACCAGGAGCGGCACTAACGCCTGCTGGGCCGGTTGCGCGAAGACCGACGCGGTGATCCCGACGGCGGTCAGCCCATAGAGTGCGACGATACTCGCATGACCGGTAAATGAGATGAGCGCCAGTGCCGCGGCGTTTATCGCAGCGACGCTCTGTGCGATCGTGATGACATTGCGCCGGTTATGAGCGTCGGCGAACGACCCGCCAATCATCGCCAGCAGGAGAACCGGAATGACGCGCACGAGACCGAGGGCGCCCAGGCCGAGCGCGTCGGCGCTCAGCGTCAATTCGTGTCCGGCCAGTGAGAGGTGGTGCGTCTGGCCGCGAAGGATCTGCAGCACTTGCCAGTTCACCGCGAAGAGCTGCATCTGGGTCCCGATCATCGAGACCAGCTCGCCGCCCCAGAGGAGCCGGAAATCGCGGAATCGGAGGACCGCGAGGCGCGAGTGTGTTCGCGCCGCCTGATCACCAGTTGATCGTGGCCTGCTGTTGCTCATATCATCCTGACGGTCAACTGCGGATCGGATCGCATTATCCAACATGCCAATCGAACATGACCATGATCCACTCGTGGTAGGGTGGGCCACGGTATCCGTTCATCAACGCGCACCGAGTTTCAGCGTTGACGGATTTGAATGACTTCGAAAGGACTGGGAGAACCATGTCTCAGCCAGATGTGCAGAGAATTATCAAGGTCGGTGGGGTCGGAACGATTACCGTCACCCCGGACACCGCCAGCGTGCGGGTCGGCGCGGTTATCACCGATCCGTCGCTGAAGGCGGCGCTCCGCCAGGTTGATCAACGGATGAACGCCGTAATCGCGGCGCTCAAGGATAGTGGAGTTCCTGCTGAACAGATGAAAACGATCGACTATCGCGTCGAGGTGAACCGCAACTATGAACGCCCAAGCCGCCCCATCACCGGGTACACCGTCTCGCACAAGCTGCGTTTTAGCGTCACTCCAATCGCGAGAGTCGGCGACCTGCTGAGCCTCGTCGTCGAAACAGGCGCGAATTCCATGGACAATGTCGAATTCACGATCGCAGACCAATCAGAGGCGATCCGGCAGGCACGCTCGATGGCGATGGCCGACGCGCGGTCACGCGCCCAGCAACTCGCGGACGACGGGAATCTGGAACTTGGCGATCCACTCAGGATTGTCGAGGGAGAAGACGACGAGCCGTTCGAACGGGGCACATATATGTTGATGGAGTCGCGGAGCGCCGCACCACCGACGATTGAGGCGGGGCAGCAGTCGATCGAGATGACCGTCTCAGTCATCTACGAGGCTCATTCGAAGTCGTCTCAGGTGTGAGCGGCTCCCAACGGGACCACATTCGAGACGTGGCCTAGCTCTGACAGTTCAGGACGTCTCAAGGTTACACGGAGAGATCCTTCGCGCTCCGCTCAGGATGACAGATGAAAGCGATTTCCTATTTTTATCATCCTGAACCGCAGTGAAGAATCTCCCCGATTGCACACTCTCTCCTGGACCCGTACGCGGGTACCCCGGAGCGAGAACCATCGCTCAGGATGGCTGGTGAACGCACACCGCCATCTTCACGGTGGTCGACTACTTCATGAACGCCTGGCCGAATCGCTCGCGGCTGACGACGTCGCCGAGAGCCTTACGCTTCTTCTTGCCCTGACCGATGTCCTCCGTTGGGTAGCCAAACGGCACGATCGCCAGAATCTCGTAGTCATCCGGGATGTTCAGCACCGCCTTGACCGGCTCGAACCCACGGAAACCGGCCCAATTCGAGCCGACTCCCTCGGACCAGGCGGTGAGCATCATCGACTGAATTGCGCGGCTGCCATCGGAGACGCCAAAGCGGGAATCCTTCTCAACCAGCACGGCGATCGCCAGCGGTGCCTGGTCGATGTAGTGCCCGGTCGTCGCCAATTCGCCCAATTTCTTGAGCGCGTCGCGGTCCTGCACCACCACGAAGTGCCACGGTTGCTTGTTCATCGAACTGGCAGTCAGATGCGCCGATTCGACGATCTTGTTGACCACGTCGGATGGGATTGGCCTGTCCTGGTAGCTGCGGACGGCGAGTAGCGTGCGTACTGTATCGAAGACGTCCATATGGATTGGCTCCTTTCGTCGTGTCCATAGCATCACAACCGGAAAGTGGGCCTGTGTAATCCGGTGGCGCCGGTCATGTGGAAGGGAACCGCACTATTTGGGCCGGGTTTCACGTTGTGGATCTGCGGAGGCCTTGCTGATCCGTTTGGCTGTTGTCTGCCGAAACGGTCACGTCGACGACCAGAAAGGGCCGATCTCGGACCGATCGCGACGCTGTAAAGGGTGACAACCCAAACGTGTTCAAGACTCGACTGGTCGAGGATCCGCTTACTCATCAGACGAAGTGCGGCCTTGAGCCAGTGGCCACACCTCGGAGAGATACTCTCCGAGGTGTCGCGTTCTGAGTTGGGACGAGATGATCGACCCGGGTGACTTGTACGACTACTGTTGCGCGGCGGCCAACGCGTCGATCAGACCATGACCAAAGAAGGAGGTCCGGCCGTTGTTGCCGTAACAGCGATCACGCTCGTCGCTAGCACTGAGTGGCTGCCAGTCTGGCGGGCACGTCATCTGCTGAGCGGTGCGCTCGATTGCAGCCTTGATCGCGCCGGGCGACCAACTCGGATGCTGCTGCTTGATCAACGCGGCTACGCCGGCTGCATGTGGTGAGGCCATCGACGTGCCGTTCAGGTAGGCGTAGCCGGCACCTTGGTCGATGACGGTTATGCCCGGGTAGTCTGGATTGAGCGGATCGTAAGAATTCCAGATCTCCGAGCCAATCGGCACTGCGGCGAGGATGGCATCGTGGATGGTCCCAGTGGCGCGGAAGTAATCACCGCCTGGCGCGGCCACATCGACGCGCGACATGCCGACGCTGGAGTAATCGGCGATCCACAGGTCGTAACCGGGGTAGCCGAATGGGCCGGTAGACGAGACCGTGAGCACGCCCGGAAGCTCAGCAGGAGCAACCCGACAGTTGTTCTGGACGTAGCGCGTTTCGGCCGTATCTGGCGGCCAGTCGGGGCTGATGCCGTCAACGCCCGGGTGCTGCAAGTCTGCCGCTTCATTGCCAGCGGCGGCCACGATCAAGACGCCGCGCTGCTGAGCGTACTGTGCGGCTGAGGCAAGTTCCTTGAGGATCGCGCGCTGTGCTGCGTCGTTCTCGCAGTAGTAGAGGTACGGATCAGCGAACAGACTCAGGTTGACGATGTCGATCCCGTTGTCGCCGGCGTATCGAAGCGCCGCGGCGACAGAATCGGCAAAGCAGAAGCCATCTTGCGTGCACGCCTTCAGCGCGACGATCGTGGCTTCAGGCGCCACACCGGCAATGCCGACGCCGTTGATGGGTGCGGCGATCGTCGATGCGACGTGTGTTCCGTGTCCACCGAGATCTCGCACGGCCGCCTTGTTGGAGCAATCACCGTTGGCAATCTCCGAAGGGGCGGCCGTAGGTGTGTCGTCGTAGATGAACGAGCATGAGAGGTCAAGGTTCAGATTAGGCGCGATATCCGGGTGTTCGATGTCGACTCCGCTATCGATGACGCCGACGGTGACGCCTTTTCCGGTGGCGTACTGATAGCTACCATCATCTGAGGCGTGAATCAGCGCCATGTCCCACTGACAGGCCCCCAACGGCTCGGTGTTCGGCGTGCCAAATACATTTCCATAGAGGGTTGAACAAACGTCCGCAACGTCACTACTTGGCGCCGCAGCGCCCGCGGGGATGGTGGACATCACGAAGGATGCGAGGAGCAAACCCGTGATAAGGCAGAGGCGCAAATGTCCCATGGTTCTCTCCCTTCCCCTTGCGGGAACTCACGAAAGTACGAGTGAAGCATTGTCGCACAAACGGCGCGCTACCGGAATGTTCTGAATCAGCTGGTACGAGGTGATGTCAGCGAACACGTAGTGATCGTAGCGACTCGAAGCGTAGCTGCTGTTTGCATCGATGGGTTACGCCATCTCCCTCGGTCGGTACTGCAGGGCTTCAGCGAGGTGAGGCGGGGTGATGTTGGCTTCACCGGCCAGGTCGGCGACGGTGCGGGTGAGAACGAACGCTGTCAAATGGTGGCGCACTTCAATGTCTCAACAGACTTCGCAATTCACACGTTCTCACCGGTTGCCAAGTTCTTGATCCGCGACGATTGCGAGATCCTTCAGGTGGAAGTCTATGATTTCCCAGACGAGGTCGAGGTTAAGTTCGAGGTACCCGTGAGCGACGATATTGCGGAATCCACGTACAGCCTGCCAACGAATTTCCGGATAACGAGCCTTCAACTCGTCCGACAGTTTGACCGTCGCCTCTGACAGAGTTTCGAGCCTCCATAGGACCGCATCCTGAACGTCGACGTCCCGCATGAATGCCTCTTGTCCGCTCGCCGTACGTCGCATAATCAGGTCAATTGCCTCGCGGATGTAGATTAAGTGACGCCTGTCACGATCCGAGATCACAGCGGTACCGACTCGCGCTGGATACGTTCCGCCATACTGGATGGTCTGCGGATCTCGACCACATTGACCTCGCGACCAAGTGCATCCTGCAGTGCGAGGATGAGTTCACTGATGTCGAGAACGTTTCGGTCAGGGTCCATCTCAACCAGGAAGTCGATGTCGCTGTCGACGCGCGCCTCATTCGCTGCCACGGATCCGAAGACCCGGATGTTGCGCGCTCCGTGTGCGGACGCAATTCGCAGGATCTCTTCACGACGGGTTCGTAGTTGCTGGATTGTCGGCGTTGCATTCTCATTCACCGTGACGCTCCGTGTATGGACAGGATCAGTTCTCGCTTCTGTGCAGAATTTTACGCCATCTCCCGCGGCCGATACTGGAGGGCTTCGGCCAGGTGGGGCGGGGTGATGTTGGCTTCACCGGCCAGGTCGGCGATGGTGCGGGCCAGCTTCAGCACCCGGTGATAGGCGCGGGCCGACAGTTGGAGCTGGCGCATGGCGGCGCGCATGAGTTGTTCGCCAGTCGAGTCGAGCACACAGAAGTCGCGCACTTCGGCCGGGCCCATGTCACTGTTGAGGCGGACGTTCGTGCCCTTGAAACGCTTGGCCTGGACGGAACGAGCCTGCTCGACGCGCGCCCGGACGGCCGACGACGGTTCGCCGGGACGACGGTCAGCCAGTTTCTCGTATTCGATGCGGGGAACCTCAAGGTGGATATCGATGCGGTCCATGAGTGGGCCGGAGATGCGTTTCTGATAGCGCGTGATCGATTGTGGCGTGCAGCTGCAGGGCTTGACCGGATCCCCGGCGAAGCCGCAGGGACAGGGATTCATGGCCCCGACAAGAATGAAATTGGCGGGAAACGTAATAGCGCCGGTGGCGCGGGAGATGGTCACGATGCGGTCTTCGAGCGGCTGGCGCAGGACCTCGAGTACTCGCTGGCCGAATTCGGGCAGTTCGTCCAGGAACAGTACGCCACGGTGGGCCAGGGTGATCTCGCCTGGGCGCGGCCAGGTGCCCCCGCCGACCAGGCCGGCATAGCTGATCGTATGGTGCGGAGCGCGAAATGGCCGCTGCTGCAAGAGTGGGCGATCAGACGGGAGCAGCCCGGTCACCGAATAGATGCGGGAGACGTCGAGGGCTTCCTCACGGGTCAGTGCGGGCATGATGCCGGGGACGGCACGCGCCAGCAGCGTCTTGCCGGAACCTGGAGGACCTTGCATCAGCAAGTTGTGGCCACCAGCGGTGGCCACTTCCAGGCCGCGCTTCACATGCTCCTGGCCGCGAATGTCGCCGAAGTCGACGCCCACGAGTGGCTCATCATCATGAAGGCCATTGGGCGACGTGGTGAAGATCGGGATCGGTGCTTCCATGGTCAAGTGTCGGACCAGGTCCGCCAGTGATTCGACGGGAAAGATGTCGACGCCGTCGATCAGTGACGCCTCCGCCGCGTCGACCGCCGGAACGAAGGCGCGCGTGAGACCATGATCGTGGGCCAGTCCGACCATCGGCAAGATGCCCGTCGTGTGCCGGAGGCTGCCATCGAGCGAAAGCTCGCCGATCACCAGCGCGTCGCTGATATCCGCGGCCAACTGGCCGGACGCGATCAAGATGCCCAGCGCGATTGGAAGGTCGTAGGCAGGTCCCTCTTTACGGATATCTGCCGGAGCGAGGTTGACCGTGATCTTGCCGAGAGGGAAGCGCGCTCCGGAGTTGCGGATGGCCGAGCGGACCCGCTCGCGCGATTCCTGCACGGCAGCGTCGGGCAACCCAACGATGATCATGCCGGGCTTGCCTTGACCGCTATCGACTTCCACCTCGACCAATTCGCCGTCTAGACCGATGACGGCGCAGGTGAGCACTGTCGCGAGCACGCGGCCCTCCTTGAATTCACGTATGCTGATCATTTCGCGCATGAGTGGTACGTACAGTTCGCCGCTGGGCGAGTATAGCATGTGATCCGAGAGACAAAACCGCGCTTGCGTGGAATGATTGCGTCCCACGCGATCGGCTCACCGTGTGTTGGCCTGCCGCTCCGTCTCGTCGAGTGCGAAGGGGATATTCATGTCGGATCGTAATCGTCGCAAGGAACTGACGTCGGAATATAAGCAGTCGCGCCGGGAGGCAGGCGTCTATCGGATTGTCAACACGACGACCGGCAAGGCGCTGCTCGGATCGAGCCTGAACCTCGACAGCGTGCGCAACAAGATGGCGTTCGCCAGGCAGACAAACTCGCCCGGCACGCTCGGTTACCAATTGAAAGCAGACGTGCAGCAAATGGGTATCGACGCGTTCCAGCTAGAGGTCCTCGAAGTGCTGGACGTGAAGCCGGAGATGTCCGATGCGCAGGTTCAAGCCGATCTGCAGACGCTCGAGCAGTTGTGGCGGGAACGATACGCTGCCGAAGATCTGTACTGAACGCGCGACGTCTATGTGTCATCGTGGCACGTTTGGACGTTGAGCTCGGGCCGTTCAACGCTATAATGCTCCCATGGGCGGGGAAAACACCACGCGGCAGACCCACCAATCGCGTGCGCGGGCGACGACGAGCCGTCGCTCGTCATCGGGCCTTGTGCCGTCGCGTCAACAGTACTTCGATCTGAAGCGCCAGCACCCAGACGCGATTCTGCTGTTCCGGCTCGGTGATTTCTACGAGACCTTCGACGATGACGCCAAGATTGTGGCCCGTGACGCCCGCATCACACTGACGACTAAGAACTTTGGTCGCAGCGGCCGAGCACCGATGGCGGGAATCCCGCACCATGCGCTCAACCACTATCTCGGTCGTCTGCTGGCGGCGGGCCACACGCTCGCGATCGCCGAGCAGATGTCGGAGCCTGGACGTGGATTGGTCGAGCGGGCAATTACACGGGTCCTGAGTCCTGGCACTGTTGGCGAAGCCTCCCTCCTGCCCGCCAGCGAGAATCGCTATCTAGCCGCGCTCTCTCCCTACGGCGGTCGAGCGGGCCTGGCCTGGGTCGACGTCAGTACCGGCGAATTCGCCACCATTGAACTGCCAATGTCGGCGGTGAATGACGAGTTGGCGCGTCTCAACCCAGCCGAATGCTTGATTGCGGATGATTTCGAGCCGGGTGAGTGGCAGTTGCCAGGACACGTGCGGCGCCTGGCACGCTGGCAGTTTGAACCGGATCGTGCCGAACACCGGCTCTGCCGCCAGTTCGGCACTCATTCCCTGGCGGCCTATGGCTGTGGCGATCTGCCACTCGCGATCGGCGCCGCGGGAGCGGTACTCGCCTATCTCGAACACACCAACCAGGCGCTCCTGCCACTGCTCAGGAGCCTGCGCACCGAAATGCCGGACCGCGGAGTCGGAATCGATGCCGCGACTCGGCGCAATCTGGAGCTAACGCGCAGCCTGCACTCCGGCGGCACCAAGGGCAGCCTGCTTAGCGTGCTCGACCAGACGCAGACCGCGATGGGTGCACGGGCCCTTCGGCGTGTGGTCAACCAGCCGATTCGCGAGTTGGCTGAGCTCCAGCGACGCCAGACCATTGTCGCCGACCTGGTGGCCGACACCGCAGAGCGGGTCTCGCTCGCGAGCGCCCTGTCGGCGGTTGGAGACCTGGAGCGGCTGATCAGCAGGGTCACTCAGGGTGTCGCCGCTGCGCGCGATTTCATGGCCCTCTCGCGTGCCTTGCGACACATTCCGTCCGGCGTGGCGTCAGCCTGTGAATCCGGTGATGCGCTTTGGACGATTCTGGCGAAGCTCGATCCCTGCGTCGACGTGACGCGGGACATTGAGGCAGCTGTCGAGGAATTGCCAGACGGCTCCTGCGCGATTCGGTCCGGCTGCTGTGACGTGCTTGACGCCGCCCGCGATCGGATCCATGGCACGCGGCGTTGGCTGGCGGGCCTGGAACGCTCCGAGCGAGACCGCACCGGCATTCGCTCGCTCAAGGTCGGCTACAACAAGGTATTCGGTTACTACCTGGAAGTAACGCGCCCGAATCTTGCGCTTGTGCCAGAGGACTACGTTCGCAAACAGACGATCGCGAATGGCGAGCGCTTCATCACCGCTCCGCTCAAAGAAGCCGAAGCGCGCATTCTTTCGTCCGATGAGGAGATTGCTGCGCTGGAGCGCAAGGTGCTGGCGGACCTCAGCGCGCGGGTGACCGCAAATGCGGGACGTCTGATCGAGACGGCGCGTCAGTTGGCCGAACTGGATGCGCTGAGCTCGCTGGCCGAGGTCGCGGTTCGCGGGAACTGGGTCGCGCCGGTGCTGGATGACGGAGACGATCTTGAGATCGTCGGTGGACGCCACCCGGTGGTCGAGGCGACTCGCGCTGGGGAGGCATTTATCCCGAACGACTGCCGTCTTGATGCGTCCACCCGGGTGCTGCTGTTGACCGGCCCGAACATGGGTGGCAAGAGCACCTATCTGCGTCAGACGGCGCTCATCGTGCTCCTGGCACAGATCGGCTCCTTTGTGCCGGCGACATCGGCGCGCATTGGTCTTGTCGATCGCATATTCACCCGGGTCGGCGCACAGGACGACCTGGCGGGTGGATCCAGCACGTTCATGGTCGAGATGATCGAGACCGCGACTATTTTGAACCAGGCGACACGGCGTAGTCTGGTTGTGCTGGACGAGGTCGGCCGGGGCACCAGTACCGGAGACGGCATGGCCATTGCCCGCGCGGTGCTGGAGGATTTGCACGACCGGGTCGGAGCGCGCACCCTGTTTGCCACGCATTTCCTCGAACTGACTCAACTGGCCGGCGATCTGCCGTCGCTCGAAAACGTCCACGTATCGGTCCTCGAGCGGGACAAGAGCGTGATCTTCCTCTATGCGGTGAAGCCGGGTCCAGCCGACCGTGCCTATGGCATTCACGTAGCGCGACTGGCGGGTCTGCCAGCCTGGGTGGCCGATCGTGCCGAGCGTGTCCTGTCCGACCTCGACCGTTTGAGTATGGATGGTGATGGATGCCAGGGAGATGGTCATTTCCATCCCGTTCAGGCTGAGATCGCCGAACGGCGATCCGTTTATCAGCTTGGACTGAGCGGTCTGCCGACGACGCCCGACCCGGCCACTTCTCTTGCCCGCGAGCTTCACGCGCTCGACCTCGACGGTCTTACGCCAGGCCAGGCGATCGACTGGCTTTTTACCCAGAAACGACGGATGGAAGGGGGTGCGAGTGGAACTTGACCCGCGCGTGCCCGACATCCAGCGACAAATGATGGACGTGCCTGCTGCGGCCAGAATGGATAGACCCGCGGCACGTCCAGTGGTGCGCGTGCTCTCGCCTGAGACGGCCGCGCGCATCGCGGCGGGCGAGATCATTGAGCGGCCTGCATCGGTGGTGAAGGAGTTGGTCGAAAACGCGATTGATGCGGACGCCAGCCAGATTCGCGTTGACGTCCGTGGTGGCGGGCTGGGCATGATCAGGGTCAGCGACGATGGAGTCGGCATTCCGCCCAGCGAGATCTGGCTGGCCTGCCAGCGTCATGCGACGAGCAAATTGCCACACGACGATCTGCAGCAGGTTTCGACGCTCGGCTTTCGTGGCGAAGCGCTCCCGAGCATCGCGACGGTGGCAGAGTTGAGTCTGGTCAGCGCGGTCGATGACTCGGGCATCGGCCACCGGCTTATCATGCTGGACGGTCGCATAACTGCCGATGAGCCCGCGCCCCGCCCTCGCGGTACGACCGTTACGGTGCGGCGGCTTTTCGAACGGATGCCTGCGCGTCTGGCCGCGGCGGGCCGGGCACAGACCGAACTGGCGCAGATCACGCAGATGATGCGCAGGCTCGCGCTGGCGGCACCCTGGGTTCGGTTCGCCCTCTACCTCGATGATCGCCTGACGCTACAAACGACAGGGTCGCGAGATTACTCGACTACGATGATCGAGATCTACGGCAGTCGTATTGCCGGAATCCTGGTCGATCTGGGCGTCGTGGAGGTGCCCGGTGCCCGGCTCAGCGGCGTGATGAGTGGTCCGGAACTGACCAGACCCGGTCGCGGTCAGGTCAATCTGATCGTCAATCATCGCTGGGTCCGGCCACGTGCGTTACTTGCCATGATCGAGTCTGCCTATCGCCCACTCTTGCCGCGCGGGCGACATCCGGTGCTCACGCTCTCAGTTGAGACACCGCCAGAGACCATCGACATCAACATTCATCCGACCAAGCTCGAAATCCGGCTGCGCGACGAGAAGGTGATCGGATCGGCCCTTGGCTCCATGATCCGCGACGCATTGGGCAATCGTGCGGTCCAATTCCGGGAGCCGTTGTCGTTCGGCCGCGCGGCTCTGGACCCGTTGCCGGGATTACGCGAGGAATCCGAAGGCTGGGACGATCAGCGGCTCATCGTAACTCCCTCACTTCCGCCACTCAGGTTGATTGGTCAGGTGCAGCAGCGACTCGTGCTGCTCGAGGGGGCTGAAGGGCTCTATCTGGTTGACCAACACCGGGCGCACGAGCGAATTCTCTACGAACGGCTGATGTCGAGCCGCATGGGACTGGCTCCCGAACACCAAGCCTTGCCGGAGCCGATCCTGATCGAGCTACGTCCGGCACAGGTTGCGCGTTTCGCTCGCCGGATGGGCGATCTTGCCGCGCTTGGCTTTGAATGCGAGGAGTTCGGTGGCCGGACGTATCTGCTCCGTTCCACGCCCGTCCTCCCGGGTGTACTCCAGTCGCTCGACGGTCGCGCGTCGTCATATGACTCCGTGGTAGGCGAGCCGGGCGATCTCGCGGGCACACTGCTCGATCTGGCTGATGAGGATGAATCGGGCGAGGATTGGCAAGAGCGACTGATGGTCAGTCTGGCCTGTCGCACAGCGATCCGGCGCGGCCGTCCGCTCGATCAAACCACGATGCGGGCGCTCGTCACGGCCCTCGGCCAGACCAGATCCCCCGCGGTCTGTCCTCATGGCTCCCCATTGCTGATGCACTTGAGCGGGTCCCTGTTGGAACGCCAGTTCGACTGGAACTAAGCCGGTCTGCCATCGAGTTCGTTCCGGTTAATGCTTGTTAATCCCGCCGTTCGCCCCGATTCGGTTTCCGTCTACAGGGGCGCAAAAGCGACCGCGAAACTATGATGCGCCAGCTTGTAGGAGTTGCCCTGAGTTCGACGGCTTCCTGTCCGGACGCGACGACGTGCGTTAGGGTTAGGCGTAGATCGACCAACTGAACGGAAGGGAAGTGGAACAGCCAATATGTTCACAGGCTTGAACAACTGGCAGAGCGCGTTGGTCTCTGTTGGGCTCATCGTGGGAGCGGGGATCATCGGACTAATAGTCCACCGTGTGGTCTACATCATCGCGCGGCGAATGATCAAGATCAAACGTGGCTGGTGGTCCGACGCGAGCGCGTTGAACGAGTCGGTGGTGCGACGGAGCCAGCGTCCGGCACGAATGATCTTGCCGCTCATCGCGGTCATCCTGACTCTGCCATTGTTGCCGGAACGCTCCAGCGTCGTTCACCCTCTCGGACATGCCGTCGGAATCGGTCTGATCGCGACGTTTGCCTGGCTGGTTGTGGCGATGGTCGACGTACTCGATGATCTGGCCGCGCTGAAATACCGCATGGACGTCGAGGACAACCTCACCGCGCGCAGGTTGCGAACCCAGGTGCAAGTGCTGCGGCGCATCGCGCTGGTGGTCGTGAGCGTCATCGCCTTGGCCGCGATCCTGATGACCTTTCCCAACATCCGCCGCATCGGTGAGAGTCTCTTCGCGTCGGCCGGTCTGGCCGCGCTGGTCGCTGGCCTTGCCGCGCGACCTACCCTCACCAGCGTCATCGCGGGCGTTCAAATCGCCCTCACCGAACCGATCAGACTCGACGACGTCGTTATCGTCGAGGGAGAATGGGGGCGAATCGAAGAGATCGGCACAACCTATGTCGTGGTGCGGATCTGGGACCAGCGTCGCCTGGTTGTTCCTCTCACGTATTTCATCGAGCATCCGTTCGAGAACTGGACCCGTCAGTCGGCGGAGATACTCGGCACGGTCTACCTCTACACCGACTACAGCGTCCCGGTCGACGAGCTCCGATCGGAGCTACATCAGGTGCTGGAACGATCCGGCAAGTGGGACGGCCGGGTTTGCGGCCTTCAGGTCACGAACGCCAATGCACAGGTGATGGAGCTGCGGGCATTGCTCAGCGCGCCTGATTCGTCGGTCGCATGGGATCTGCGTTGTCTGGTCCGCGAAGACTTGATCCGTTTCGTTCGGGAAAACTACCCGGAGAGTCTGCCCCGTACTCGGGCCGAGATTCACGACGTCAGCCGCGTGCCGCTGCGCGAGGGCGGACGCGTGACAGCCTGATCGTCTGATCCAAGATCGTCGCCGATGCGAGAGTCCTCACCCCGAGGTTCCCGATCGATACGATGGTCCTGATCCCTTAGTACCTCTAGCGCTTGACGGGTTTTCCCGTCGATCGTTAGCTTAGTGTCAGACGTCTGACGCATTGGGATGAGCGCAGGGTTCAGGAGATCACCGTTGCCAAACGAACGGGCTAAACCAGAGTCCTTCCCCGATATCGATGACGCGGTGCAGCGCGAGTTTCTTGCTTTGCGTGAATACCTGGCGCACATCGAGCAGCCGGCGACCAACGGCAACGGAAAGCCGAACGGGGCGACCATCGTCGTGCCGAACGGAAACGGCAATGGCCAGAAGCGAGCCTGGTGGATCGTGCTGCAGGGGATCGATCGCTTGACGACCATCGCGGCCGTACGGCAGCGGCTCTCGAAGATGCCTGGATGCGATGCCGCGCAGGTGGTTTCCTTATCGTCAGCCGAAATTCGTATGAGCGTCACGACCTCTGGTCATGTCGACCAAAAGCAGCTGGAGTTTGTCGTTGCGGCCTGCCGGGACGTTCCAAAGGCGCAGGTGATCGCGCGTAACATGAGGCCGGTCCACTGATGGGGTTCTCCGGAGATCTCGAAGATCTTCCCCTGCAGGATATTCTCTATCTTCTCTCGACTCGCCGGAAGTCGGGACGCCTGACGCTGCGCACGGCCATGAACGAATTCGAGATTCTCTTCGACCATGGACGGATCGCTTCGGTCATCACCGACGACGACAGCCTGCGGATTGGCCGGCTGCTCGTTGAGCAGGGATACGTCTCGGAAGCACAGCTCGAGCAGGCACTCGCACTTCAGGATGTGACCGACCGGACGGCGCGCATCGGCGACGTGCTGGTGGCGCTTGGCTTCGTCACGCGGCAGCAGATTGGTCAGGCCGTCGCTGGGCAGTTCGAAGCCTCGCTCTTCCGGGTTTTGCTTCACCCCAACGGGACGCTCGAGTTTGAGCCGGAGGAGTCGATCAAGGTCGATCCGTTCATCCAGGACACGTCGGTCGAATTGATGATCTTGAACGCGGTGCGCATGGCGGACGAGTGGCTGGCGTCCAATACGCCGGATGAGCTCGTCGATCTCGACGAGCGGCCATTCAACCCGCGTATCTTCGATCGACTGGGGGAATCGGAGCGAAGCGTTCTCCTCGCGATCCTGAATGGCGTCCGTACCTCGCACGAGCTGGCCAAGTCCACTGGCCTGCCCGCGCCCGAGCTTCGTGCGGCCCTGATCGCCCTGACCGATATGACGATGATTGTCCGGCGCCCGATTGAGGAAGATGAGCCGGACGAGACCTCCAACGACCTCGACCGGCAGGTAATCGCGATCTAGCAGTGCCTCTCGTTTTCAGCGAGAAAATAGCTTCCAGTGCCCCTCGGAGATGACTTCGATAGTGCCGTCAACGACTTGAATGGCGGTCTCATCGTCGATCGCATACGAAGGTACGGGCATGCCGGCGGCCCATTTCTCCGCGGCGGCCATGGTATTTCCGGGCAGGTCAACGTTATCGAGATGTGGGAAGATCGAAAAATCGACCACGCCGAGCGTCTCATCGCCGCCAGTGGGCGGAGTCCAGCCGACGAAGTCCTCCCCGATTCTGGGGGTCATCACCATGCTCCCGGCGCTCAGTCCGACGTAGACCGTCTCGTGCAGTGACGGCATGAGGTCCGCCAGTCCCGACTCGCGCATCCAGTAGTACAGGTACAAGGGGTCGCCGCCGTTCACCAGCAGAACGTCTGTCTCCCGGACCGTGGGCACCCACACGTCTTGATCGATGCTGGGCAGGGCGGTCAGTTCCAATACTCCCAGTGACTTCCAACCCAATTCGCACATGGGGCAACGGGGTTCTTGTCCGGTGATGAACGCCCATGCCCTTCCCGCGCCGCCGGAATGGGCATAGCTTGCGGTCGGAATGCACAGAGCGGTGGACTCGCTAATCGGCTTGCCCAGCAGGTCGAGCAACGCGGTGTGGATGCTCGGGTTCTTGATTCCGGCGGACGCGAGAAGCAGCTTCATCAACGTTCTCCTTGGTTTTGGTGTCGCATTGCGCGTCGAGACTGCAGCGTAACCTGAAACTGCCCCACAGCCAATAGCTGGAGCCAGTAGATGTGTTCGTGAAGATGTCAGGCGGATCCTGCGACGTCTCATCAGTTGGGAAGAGGGATCTTACGCTACGACGGACAGCCGCGATCAGGGCGAACGACCAGTCTGGACTCCAGGTGGTCAAGACTGAATCAAACGTCGGCTTGACGTTATGCTCAGGTGATTGTCCTCGGGTCAAGGGCTGATTTCCGCGAACGCTACCGCCCGAGCCGCAATCGTCCGCCGGAATCGGTCAGGACAGCGCCGAGGATGCGGGCGCCGACCCGGTCGAGCGATTCCTTGGCGCGTTGCGCCGCCGCTCGTTTGGTCCGGCCAGAGCGGACCAGCAACAAAACAGCATCGGCGCGCGCGGCGATTGCCAGCCCGTCACCGACTTCCGAGAGGGGCGGAGCGTCGAAGACGAGATAGTCGGCCTCGTCGCGCAGTCGTTCGAGAAGGCGCGTAAAGAGCGGGCTCCCGAGCTGATCAGCCGCCGTCGATCCACCATGACCAAGTTTGGCGGCCGAGCCAGCCGGAAGGACGCGCAGTCCGCGGATCGACGTTGCCTGGAGCGGCGTGAATGCTTCCGGGTTTTCGGCGGCCAACCAATCGGCCAAACCGGATTCGTTTCGCACGCCGACGAGTTGATGGATCTGCGGGTTGCGGAGATTGGCGTCAATCAGAAGAACTGAATCGCCGCCGAGCGCCAGCGCCGCTGCCAGGTTCGCGGCGATCACCGCGTGCTGGTCGCTGGTGCCCGCGTCCGCCACCAGTACCGAGCGAATCGGCGGCTCGACGTTAGCGAATTTGACGCTCGCCCGCAAGGACCGGTAGGCTTCGGCGGTCGCGGAGGCTGGATCAGCCAGAATGGTCAGATTGGCTGGGGCCGGCGAAATGACATCCCGGCTAACGACTCGCTCCTGCGACTGGCTCACGCGCATGCCTTCTTCCTGCAATCCCATCACTCGCTCCGCCGCCAGGACTAGCCCCGAGGGATTCCGACCAGCGTCGGGATCTCGAGATAGCGGTCTACGTCGTCCGCGGTTCGAAGCGTATCGTCGAAATACTCTACGACAAACGTCAGCAATATGCCGAATACCGCGCCAAGGAGGCCGGCGGCAACGGTATTGAGCTTGACCCTCGGCCCGATCGGCGTGGTCGGCGGGCCGGGCGTCTCGAGCTTCGTGATTTGCACCGTGCCGTGCGGCGTCTTGTCGGTCGACGACGTGTAGGTCTTGACGATGTCGCTGGCTTCCGCTTGCGACTTCGCCACGAAGGCGTCACCGAGTGCGTTAACGACCTGGGCCGCACGCTGTGGATTAGTGTCGGTCATAACGATCTGCACGGTGTTGGCGTCTGGATTGTGCCCGACGGTGAGCTTGCCCATTACCTGGCTCGGATCGATATTCAGATTGGCCTGCTTCAGCGCATTGGCCACGAAATCCCAGTTGTTGATCTGATCCATGTACGAGACAAGACGATTCTTGGCATAGAGATCGAGCCAGTAGTCCGGCGGCTGTGCGACGGCCATCAGTTGCGTGCTGGTCTGGTACGTCTTTGGCTGTTGGCTCGTGTAGACATAGGCGATGCCAGCCGCGGCAACGGCGGCCAGGACGACCAGCCACCAGCGCCGGATGACGATCAACGCGTATTCCTCCGGCCTCACCGGATTCTCCGATCCGCTGGAATCACGCCGATCACCGGTAATCCGAGCGCGTTCGTTACCGCTTCGGGCGTTCGGAGCGTGTCATCCAGGTAGTCAACGAAGAGTGCGATGAGGACTCCGGCGAAGACGGCCACGAGCAACTGCATGAGGTAGAGCATTACTCGCTTACTGGTGTTCTGGCTCGCCGAGAGCGGCTGCTGGATCGTCTGGATCGAGGCCGGAACGGCCGGCTCGGTCTTGAAATACTGTGTTCCCTTTGCCTCCAGAGTCTTCGCGGCAGCAGAGGCGATCATCACTGCCCGGTCGGGGCTTGAGGACGTGGCTGTGATGGTCAAGATCCGATTGAGGCGGGATGATTGGATGGCGCCCTGCACCTCACCGGCCGAGACATCAGGTCCGCCATCGGTTTTGATGCGCGCCGCGACATCACTCGCGAAAACGTTGCCCTCAACGACCTGTACCAGATCGTCGAGTGCGTATTCGCTAGCCAGGTACTGGTAATAGCCGTCGTACTGGTTGACGTTCGGGTCGTTTGGCTGCTGAGCCGCGCGGACCACCGATAGTCGTGCCTCCGACGTGTATGACACGGCCGAGTGACGAGACTGCAAGAGCACGCCAACCAGGACGATGGCGGGCACGAGCACGATGATGTACCAGCGTCGCCAGAGCGTCGCCAGATAGTCTTTCAGTTCCAAGATGGGGCTGCCTTCATCACTGATTGCTGTGCGCGTTCCGGCGCTGACACAAGATAGCTCTCCACGAACGTCGTGACTTCCTGCTCGAAGCGGCGTCGACTGAACCGGGAGGCGTGCTCGACGATCACCTCGGTCGAGAACTCGATTTCGTCGAACTGCCGAATCGCCGCCATGATGCCATCTGGCGTCTGTGGCTGGAAGAGGACTCCAGTAACGCCGTCAATCACGGTCTCGAGCGCTCCGCCCGCGGCGAGCGCGATCACCGGTCGGCCAGCGGCCTGAACCTCCACCTGGGCGATGCCGAAATCGTCTTCGGCGGGGAAGATCGCGGCGCGGCAGTGGGAGAAGAGATGATGCTTCTCCTCGTCCGAGACATTGCCGAGAAACTCGATCGTCGGTCCGGCCTGGCGTTCGAGCGCGGCACGAGCACGACCGTTGCCGACAACCTTGAGCGGCAGTTGCAGCCGGTTGAACGCCTGGATAACCAGATCGAACCGCTTGTATGGCACTAACCGCGAGATCAGCATGAAGTAGTCGCCGATCTCATTCTGAGACACCGGGAAGATCTTTTCAGTCTCGACCGGCGGATGAATCACAGTCGAATCGCGGTTCCAGAATTCCTTGATGCGGCGCGCGACCGTATTCGAGTTCGCCAGGAAGTGATCAACCCGGAGCGATGTCTTGAGATCCCACTGGCGCAGTCGCGACAGGACGACCGGCAACAAGCGACGGGCGACCGGATTAAGTCGCTCGCGTTCGGCGTAGCGGTCGAAGTCCCAGACGAAGCGCATCGGACTGTGGCAATAACAGACGTGCGGCACGCCGATGGGAGCACGCACGCCCTTGGCGAAGGCACTGCTCGAACTAATCACCAGGTCGACGTCGTGAAGTTTCAATTGATCGAACGCGCGCGGGTAGAGGAGCAGATAGGGCTGATGATGCTGGTGAATCAGCGGCAGGCGCTGCATGAACGACGTCTCGATCGCCCATTTCTGGTACGACTCCGGCATCAGTTCCGGCGCGTAAATTGAGGTGTGAACCGTGGCCTCAGGGTAGAGGTCGTGCAGGGCCTCCAGCACACGCTCTGCTCCGCCATATTGATTCAAATAGTCGTGCACCAGCGCGATGCGCCCATGCGCCATAGTACGATCGTTCCCCGGTTCAATCATGGTCGGAATCAGCCACCCGGTAAGGATACACACTCGGGCTGGTGATGCCATGCTGCGAGCTGACTTGTCCTACCGGCACATGCCGCTTGTCCGTCACTGAAACGCGTCAATGACGCGGCGGTATCGTGCGATGTCTCGATTGTCAGATCAATCAGGGCGGTGAACAATAGATTCGATAGCCGCCTAACGACGAGGGAGAAAGAGGAACCGTGGATCGAGAAAAATTGCGCCAGTCGATCATTGACGCGATTGACGCCAGGCGCGACGAGATCATCGAGGTTGCCGAGACGATTCGCCAGAAACCCGAGATTGCCTACCAGGAGCGCCAGTCTTCTGCTCTGCTGGCATCGCGTATCGCCGACCTGGGCTACGAGGTCGAGCGTGAAGCTGGTGGGCTGGAGACCGCGTTTCGTGCCTCGAAGCATGGACGTGGCGACGGACCAATCGTCGCGGTGCTGGCTGAGTACGATGCGTTGCCAGGGATCGGCCATGGTTGCGGACACAACTTGATCGCAGGGTCGGGTTACGCGGCGGCCATCGGGCTGAATGCCGTTATGGACCAGATCAACGGGATGTTCGAGGTGATCGGCACTCCTGCCGAGGAGAACGGTGGCGGCAAGATCCAGATGGCTGACGCCGGAATCTTCAACGATGTCGACGCGGCATTGATGGTGCACCACGCGGGCGACCGGACTGGTGTCGCGACGGAGTATCCGAACGGAACCAACCTCGCCGTGACGACGCTCGACTTCGAGTTCTTCGGCAAACCCGCGCACGCGGCCGGTGATCCCGAGAATGGCGTCAACGCGGTCAACGCGGTGATTAAGCTCTTCACCGGCATCGACGCGCTGCGCCAGCATGTCCTGATGGAGACGCGGATTCACGGGATCATCACGCACGGTGGCGATGCTGCGAACGTCGTGCCGAAGCACGCTGCCGCGCAGTTCTTCGTCCGGGCCGGGTCGCGTGACTATCTCGAGGAACTGGTTGAGAAGGTCAACAACATCGCCAGGGGCGCGGCGCTGATGACCGGCTGTGAGGTCAAGATCACGCAGCAGGAGACCTGCTACGACATGCGGCCCAGCTACGAGGTCGGCAAGACCTATCTGGAGAACATGAAAGCAGTTGGGCTCGAGATTAACCAGCGACCAGAGGGCCGCGGCATGTACTCGACCGACTTCGGCAACGTCAGCTATCTCATGCCCGCCGCGACTGGCAGCTTTGCGATCAGTCACGAACCGATTCCCGGACACTCGCAGCAGGTGGTGGACGCCTCCGGCTCCGAATTCGGTTACGACCAGCTAATTAAGGTGTCGAAGGCGATGGCATTGACGGCCTTCGACCTCCTGACCGACGAGGACCTGGTGCAGCGGTCGAAAGAGGAGCACGCGAACTGGCCGGGGGAGGCGAAGTAGGGGAAAGCGCGCTCGGCCCGATCTTGCTTCGAAATCCACGATCGCCGGCCGTTGTTTCGCGACGCTAGGTGCTCTCAACCACCGCGTCCCGCCAGATGCGCATGAGGAACTCCGGTTCGTCCTCGCCCGGGATGTCGATGGTCTTGAGGTAGCGAAATCCGGCCTTTTCGTAGGCGCGGATGGCGCTGGTGTTCTTGACCGACGGTCCAATGATGCAGGACGTGACATCGTAGTTCGTGAATACGACATCCCGCATGAACTGTCGCAGGATGGCGGGGCCACGCCCGCGATGTACGCGGTCCGGCTCGCCGATGAAGAGGTCGATCCCCGCCGTGCGCTCGGGTACATCGACCGCTAGCGCATACTCCGGGTGATCGTCGATCACGTAGCACTGGATGAAGCCGATCTCACGATCCTCTTCGAAGATGACATAACAATCGGTCGGATCTTCGCCGAGAATGCGCGGGAGATACTTCGCTTCGAGGGCCTCGACCGTCTGCTCCTGTTCGTCTGCCCACCATTCCGCTACGTGCGGAGTGTGCAGCCAGCGGTGCATCAGCGGCATATCGTCCGGCTTGAGCGGGCGAAACGAGAACGACTGATGGTCATTGGCCGTCATGTGGGGCGACTCAGTAGGCGCCGCGCGCCAGCAGGACGGCGGGGATGGTGCGCAGGATGAGCTTGATGTCGAGCCATGGTGACCAGTGCTCGGCATAGTAGACGTCGAGCCGGACCATCTCGTCGAAGGTGAGGTCGCTGCGGCCATTCACCTGCCAGAGACCGGTCAGCCCAGGAGTCACGTCGAGACGGCGGCAGTGCCACTCCTCGTAGTTCTCGACCTCGGCGGGCACCTGCGGTCGTGGGCCGACGACGCTCATCTCACCCACCAGAATGTTGAAGAACTGGGGTAGTTCATCGAGGCTCGTTCGTCGCAAGAATCGGCCGATGCGCGTCCGCCGCGGATCGTCCTTCAGCTTGAAGAGGAGATCTCCCACGTTGTAGGCGGCCTGTAGCTCGGCCTTGCGCTGCTCGGCATCGCGGTACATCGTGCGGAACTTGAAGAGCGTGAAGCGCTTCCAGTTCTTTCCGACGCGTTCCTGTGGGAACAGAATCGGCCCAGGCGAATCGATCTTGATGGCGATCGCGATCAGGAGCATGATCGGCGATGTCACGAATAGGACCATCGAGGCAATGAAGATGTCCATACCCCGCTTGATCACGTAGTTCGAGCCGCGAATGCGCGATTCTTTCAGCCGGATGAGGGGCAGCCCACCGACCTCGTACGTGATGACGCGGTCAATCGCCAGCTCAAACAGGTCCGGCACTAGAGTAAACAAGACGTCCTGTTCCCGGCACTGCTCGAGGATCGGCAACACCTGCTCGTGTGCCGTCGGTGGCAGCGCGATGACCACCTCGTCGATGTTCTGTTCCTGTACGACGGTCGGAATTGCCGCCAGGTGACCCAGGTAGTCCGGCCGGACGACGCGCCGCTCGGTGGCGACCGCCCAGCTCTCCTCAGCCGGAGCTGAATCGACAAACCCGATCAGCTGATGGCCAACGTGCGGACTGTTGAGGATGTTCTCCATGTAGCGCCGTCCGGCCGGCCCTGCGCCGACGACCAGCACCCGGTCGACGCCGATTCCGCGCGACCAGAGATACTGCCGACCTGTCCGTGTGATCAAGCGCTTGGCCGCCAGCAGACCGATCATCACGAGCCAGGCGTAGATGAAGATCAAACGCGACGGGTAGAAGCGCTGCAGGAAGCTGAAGAGAATGACGACCGCCATCGCTGTGGTGGCGCCGCTCAGGATGGTCGACGCTTCGTCGAGAAAGGTTGTCCAGCGAGGTTGGCTGTAGAGACCGCGCAGTTTGAAGATGGCAATTGAGATGACCACGAGCATAAGGGCTTTGCTGACGAAGAAGCTGAACGGCTGGGCAAACCCCGGCAGCACGCTGCCGCCGATTTCGAGCCGGTAGCGGAGCCAGTAGGCAACGAGAAAGGAGAACCAGACCAATGCGGCGTCGACCGACGCGCTTACGACTGGCGAAACCCACCGGTGGCGTTGAAGAAAGGTTCGCCGTCGTTCACGGCGCTCGACCGTCGCGGCCGCAATGGCCTCTTGTCTCGTCGACGTTGCCACGCTGTGTCATGTCCCCCTTCGACTGGTGGCATCAGCGACTGAGCCTGGTGCCGAAGTATAGCAGAGCCCGTTCGTTCGACTGGTACACACTACAGTCGTGATAGACCACAGGTCACGTCCGCGCTGGGACTTTCTGGTCAAGGCCGTTGGTTGGCCTTGTGCTAAGATCTTGATGATGATGAGCCCTGCCCGGTCAAGGATCCACGATGGAACGACTCTGGACGCCCTGGCGTATGCGCTATGTTGGTGGAGACGCACGGGAAACATCCTGCATTTTCTGCACGAAGCCAGCGTCCGGTAACGATGTTGCCGAGTTGATCCTCTATCGTGGGCCGCACGCCTTCGTCATCATGAATCTCTATCCTTATAACACCGGACACGTCATGCTGGTTCCGAACGCGCACGCTTCCGACGTTGACCAACTTTCGCCAGATGCGCTCCAGGGTCTGACTTCATTACTTCCGTGGGTCACGATCGCGCAACGACGTGCTCTTCGCTGCGCCGGATTCAATGTCGGGCTCAACCTCGGCGCAGTGGCCGGAGCCGGCGTGGCGGATCATCTCCACATCCACGTCGTTCCGCGCTGGGAGGGTGACGCAAACTTCATGCCCATTTTGGCGAACACCATGGTTCTACCAGAATTGATACCGATTACTTACGCAAAACTCAGGGCCGAGTTGGAACTCTCGATGCTTGACAAAGACCCCGCCGATGACATCGTACCGCAAGCCGGCGCGGTTGTGTACGTACCCTCTGTCCGGAAGATCGCGCTGCGAAAAGCGAAGGATGGCAGCATCGTCCTGCCGAAGGGGCACGTCGAGATTGGCGAATCAGCTTGGCAGGCGGCCGTGCGCGAAGTTGGCGAAGAGATGGGTCTTCGAGCCGAGATCCGTGGCTGGGCCGGCGCTACGCGTCTGGATTATGGCGGCGAAGACCGACAGATCGCCTATTTCTCGGCGTCGGCCGAACCAGGCCCGGAATTCGAGCGCCACCTGGAGCGCGACACGCTGCTCGTCGATCCGACTGATGCGGTCGATTCGCTCGATTTCGAGAATGACAAAGTTCTTATGACCGCGGGTCTTCGGGAGTTCGGCCTGAACGGTGAGGTCGCCGGGTAATGCATGCGAGGACGCGCCGCACTGCCGGACTTGTCGCGATGATGCTTGTCGTGCTGATCGGACTTCCGGCGCTCGGTGAGACGGTCGCCGCTGCGGACCAGCAGGAGTATATCGCGCTCGGGGATTCCATCGCCGCTGGCCTGGTAACGAGCCTGCCACATGACCGCGGCTATCCAGCGCTGGTGTCAAACTTGCTGCAGAAGCTCGATGCCTCGCAGTCGCCGCCGACCGCGCTCAAGTCAGTCAACCTGGCTGTGCCGGGTGAGACGGACGAATCGTTCGTGTCGAATGGCCAGCTACAACAATTCAAGGACGAGGTCGCCGCGGTCAAAGCACGTGGTGCGAGCCTTCAGCTTGTCACTCTGACACTTGGCGGCAACGACATCCTGAACCTGCAGAATCAGGACAACGCCGCGCGGCAGGCTGGGCTCGACAAGTTCAAGCAGAGCTATCCGGCGACGGTCTCTGACATCGAACAGGCGCTCGGCGATCTCAAGCCGACGGTGGTGGTCACGACCTACTATGATCTGACCGGCAGCGATCCACAGGTTCAGAATAGCGATGCCTGGTGGGTTGCCCAGTTCAACGACGTCATTCGCAGTACGGCTCAGCAACATGGCTTCAAGATTGCCGATCTTGAAGCGGCGTTCCGGGATCACATCCAGGACTGGACCTGGTATCCGACGGACGTCCACCCGAACAATGACGGCCACGCAGAAATCGCGAGACTCGTCTGGCAGGCATCCGGTCTCGACCAGGCTCCTCCGAACGCGACGGTTGTCAAGCCTGGGGCGGGCGAGCTGACACGGTCGATTCCGACCGTCGCCGTCACGGCGAATGACAACGTGGGTGTCTCCGACGTACAGCTCTGGGTTGATGGGAAGCAGGTCTCGTCCTTGATTTACGAACCGAAGCTCGATGAGTACCTCGGACTCTGGGATGGACGTAACGCGACCGCCTCACAGGTAACGCTCAGCATTCACGTGACCGATCTTGCGGGGCATGTCACGACGGCCGACGTCAACGTGGCACTCCCACAGTCTAACGGGGGAGGTTGACCTGGATGATGACATCTCAGTCCGGCATTGCGACGCGCGTTGACCCGGATGTCGATCTTCAGGGAAAACTAAGCGTCTTCACCCTGTCTGATCTCTTTCAGATGCTTAGTTTCACGCAGAAGACCGGAACAGTGACGCTGTTCCAGGGCTGGAACTCACGCACGATCACCTTCGAGGACGGACGCGTCAGCTACGTCGCGGCCGGTAGCCGACTGCCGAGCCTTATCGAACTTCTTCACCGCATGGGGAAAGTCAGCAAGGAGCAGATCGAGTCGCTGCGCGAGCGTGGAATTCGCCACGAGTCGCAGATGATCGAGCAGCTTCGCTCGAATGGCGTCATCTCCGTCGCGGATCTTCAGATCTGCCGTGAGCAGATGCTCGAGATGTCGATCTATACACTGTTCCTCTGGCGAAACTGCTACTTCACGTTCAAGGCGGGCGAGATCGTTCATGAGGGCGGCGTCGAGGTCGATGTCGACAGCATGCAAGTGATTATTGAGGGGACCCGTCGCGTTGATGAGTGGATCGAACTGAGCCCTGTGGTTCCATCGATCTACATGATTTTCCGCTGGCGCCGCGATCGCCCGGCCCAGCCACCGCGTGAGGACTTACGGGTCACGCTCGATCTCGTCGATGCCAAGCGCGATGTCTACGCTATCTCGCGCCGGTTGGGCGTCACGCAGTTCCAGACGGCCAGAGCGCTCTACGAGTTGGTGAAGGAAGGGTATATCGAGGCCGTTCCGCCGAACAAGCAGAAGGTCGTCGAGCTCTTCAACCTGGCGGTGGAGTCGATTTACTTGAAGCTCTGCCTGTTCGATCGCGCGCGCATCGCACTGGAGTTCGAGCATCAGCTCAATCGATTCGCAATCGAGAACCGGTTCAAGGTTCGTATGGCGGCGGGCAAGATCATCATGAGCGACCTGCACACGCCGATCACGCCGGTCGAACTGGTCGACCTGTACAAGCTCTTTATCGCGGTGCAGAACAACAAATTCTCGAAGATGTTCGAGCCGGTGGTCTCGCAGGGCCTGATGGAAGGGCTTTACCTGCACACCGACGCCGAGTTCCGACAAATGATGAGAATGTACGAGTTCGTCGAGATCGATGGACTGCTCACCCTCGACATGTTCAGAGGTGCTCCGACGGCGAACGGTCGCGCGAAGTCGGCTTGAACGGCTACTGAGTCACAGATTCCGCATACGGTGCGATTCTCCCTGCAGGTCTTCCCCTTCGAACGCGGCGCCCCCCTGGCGAATTCGCCAGGGGGGCGTTTTTGTCGGGCCGCGGACCAGAAAATTTGGTTCGAGAACGCCATCAGGCGACCCGAGTGGACAAACTGTCCGAATTAGGCCAGCGCGGCTTCCAGAATCTTCAAGCCCAGTGGGTCCGTCGTCTCTTCCAACCCGATCTCCCACGGGACGACATACCCAGCGGTTGACGGTTCCGTGTCACGCGGCTGCTCTTCACTGGTGGAGACTGCCACTGGGTCGCACTTGACACGCCAGCGCGGCGGGCTTGCCTCACGCATGCGCACGCGCAAGTTCGCCACGGCAAGCTTCTCGGTCCGTCCGGTGCCGACCAGCATCCATCGTGGGAATCCATCGTCGCGCTGGACTTGCCAAAACATGATCGTACCGACGGCGATCCACTGCCCCGGCGAGGGCTCGGTCGTGTAGTAATGAGCAACCAGTGTTCCGTTTGAGAGAATACCGCGACTGATGATTCCAGTCTCCATGTGCGGCCCCTTTGCGCGATGATTGGACTCGCTCGTCCGGGTTCGCCTGCCGATTTTCGCCGCCACCTTCAGATCTCTGCCGTTTCGTCTAGCACACGCCCGTTCTTCCTCGGACCGAGGACCGGCGACTCAGTCGGACGTGAATTCGCCATTTCGATTGAGCCTAAGACTACGATTGGATGAGTTGCAAGGTAGCGACATCCGTACGGAACCCGTTACAAAAGCGTGACGTGTCCTGGACGTGACCGGAACGACCGGCGCAAACACACGTGCGCCGGGTCGCGGTACGGGGTGGTGGTTATCTGATCCAGAGGTAGAAGAGGAGGATCGCGAGCATGAGAGGGATGGAGATCATCATGACGATGATGCCCACACCAAGAATCCCCGTGCCCGCACGCTCGAGTGCGCGGATCTGCTCATTGCGACCAACTGCGTCCTTGTGTTCACCGTCACTCATGCTGGGTCTTGCCTTTCCTCGCGGCTGCGTTCATCTCCGCTCACGGTATAGCGCGCCAAACCGGTTCTGACAAGGTCTGTTGCCGCGCGGGTTCGCGACTATCTGCGACCTGGATACGCGGAAAGTCCGGCCCGAAGTACGCCCATGGCTCTGTCAAGCGCATGCTCGTCAATGATGCACGCAAGGCGGATCTCGTCCTTGCCACGCCCTGGTGTGGCGTAGAAGTCGCTCATTGGCGTCACCATCACCGTTGCACCTTCATGGGAGAACTCGGAGAGTAGCCACGCCGCGAAACGCTCCGCGTCGTCGATTGGAAGCCGTGGCACCACGTAGAAGGCACCATCGGGATGCCGGACACTGGCACCGTCGATCGCCGAGAGACGGTCGACGACCAGACCGACTCGTCGCCGGTAGGTTTCGACGAGTCCGGTCAGGTACGACTCGGGTGTATCGAGGGCTGCGATCGCCGCATATTGCTCCACGGCCGGAACGGCTAGTCGCAGCTCGGCAAGTTCCATCGCCGCGGCCATCACCTGCCGATTGCGGGTGACGAGGCTGCCAATTCGGATGCCACAGACATTGAATCGCTTGGAGAGACTGTCGATGACGACGGCAACCTCCTCCAGAGCCGGGATCGAGAGCGCGCTCGGCGCGGGCGGACCGTTGAAGACGATCTCACGGTACGTTTCGTCCGAGAGCAGGTAGAGGCCATGCTCACGCGCGAAAGCACCGATGGCTTGCAGGTCGTCATGGTCAAAAACCGTTCCGGTCGGGTTGTTCGGGCTGGCGATCAGGATGGCGCGTGTCCGAGGAGTCAGGCTTTGTGCGAACTGCTCCACCGTTGGCGGACTGAAGTTGTTTCCGGGTGGAACCGGCACGAGCCGCACTCCGCTGATGGACGCAACACCCCGGTACGGCGCGTAAAACGGCTCCGGAACGAGCACGTCGTCGCCCGGATCACATGTCGTCAGAAACGCCAGGGAGAGCGCTTCGCTCGCACCGGCCGTGACGAGTACGTCGTTCGATTCAACCTCGATACCGTAACGACGGTAGTAACCAACCCAGGCGTCGACGGCACCCGGAAGGCCTCGCGATGGGGCATAGGCGAGACGAATCGACGCAGCGCGCTCGAGCGCCGCGGTAACTCCGGGCGGCGGAGTGAGATCGGGTTGGCCGATATTGAGGTAGTAGACGTGCAGCCCGCGGGCTTCGGCGGCTTCCGCCAGTGGGGCGATCCGGCGAATCGGCGATGTCTGCAACGAACGACCTCGTGACGACGGCTGCATCTCGACACGCTTCAAAACGACATCTCCGGTGATCTATTGAGCCAATGAACAGCGTGCGCGAACGGTTTCGCGCCGCAACCTAGCATACCCATTTCGGAATGTTCCCATCCGGCCTGCCGGTCGATTGTCACGCTTTTGCAACGGGCGAGGTCGTCAAGAGACGCGGTTGTCACGTCCTTGACGCTACAGTTCGAGCATGAGGTGCCGACGATCTGACGCGACTCGCGGTCACCGTCATCAGCTTGATCCACAGATCGTTGGATCTCCAATCTACTCTTGATGTTCCCGACCCTCTCTTGGTGAAGCCTTGGGTCTGACCCAGGCTTCACCATTTTCAACTCTCCCCCACGAAGCCGGAATTGAACGGACTGGTCTTGCCGACTCGATCACTCGACGGTATGGTGATCCTCACTTCGCCGGAACGACGCATATACTCTCGAGACGTATCGAACGTGCCACCGATTCCGGTCGAACCTGACCAGTTGAGTGTGATCCCGCAGCGCCAAGGAGATCGATATGAGCAAGACGCAGACGACGACCGCGCATGGATTGTCGGGCCGGAACCGCGCGACATTCAAGCGCGAGGCAGTCGCGGATCGCGGCATGGTGACCTCGAACCATCCACTGGCGTCACTCGCGGGAACCGAGATGCTGGTTCAGGGTGGAAACGCCATCGACGCGGCCGTCGCGACGATGTTCGCCCTGTCGGTCGTCGAGCCGATGATGACGAGCATCTTCGGCGCTGGGTTTCTGACGATCCGTCTGGCGGACGGCACGCAGACGACGATTGACAATTATGCGACCGTGCCAGGCGCGGCCAGCGAGACGATGTTCAACCCGATGCCTGGCTCGCTCGATAATGACGTCGAAGCCGGTCTCAATGACGTCGGCTATCAGGCCGTCGCTACGCCGGGAACGCTGCTGGGCTGGGCGTCGGCAGTCGAACGTTTCGGGCGCCTGTCGCTGGCGGAGGTTATGGCTCCGGCGATCCGCTTCGCTCGTCATGGCTTTCGGGTCAGCCCCTATCTGCGGAGCATCATCGAGATGTCACGGGATTCGCTGGCACGTTTCCCCGCAAGCGCCGAGGTCTTTCTCCCGAATGGCCAGATTCCTCAGGTCGATTCGATCCTCAAACGGGTCGACTACGCCGGTACTCTGGAGCGGATCAGCGTGGAGGGACCGGACTGGTTGTACCGTGGACCACTCGGCGAGACGGTCGCCGCGGACATGGCCAAGAACGGCGGTCTGATTACCACCACCGACCTGGACGGTTATCGCGTTCACGAACGTGCTCCGGTTCGGGGCACATACCGAGGCTATGAGATCGTCTCGATGGCTCCGGCGTCGTCAGGTGGCACGCATATCATTCAGATGCTCAACATTCTGGAAGGGTTCGATCTCGGCGTTCAGGGATTTGGTACCGCCGGCACCGTGCACGTCATCGCCGAAGCGATGAAGATCGCCTTCGCCGATCGCTTCCGCTACATGGCCGATCCCGAGAGGACTGACGTGCCAGTCTCCTGGCTCACGTCGAAGGACTACGCGGCGTCGCGACGCGCGGAGATCAGCATGAGCCGAACTCAGCAGTACACCGCGGCGACCTATTCGGACGGCGAGGGCCGATCGACCACGCATTGTTGCGCGATGGATGCCGATGGGAACGTGGTCTCGACCACTCAGACACTCAATTCAGGCTTTGGATCGAAGGTGACCGTGCCAGGGACCGGCATGCTCCTGAACAACTGCATGCACCTGATGGACCCGAACTCCGGACGGACAAACTCGATCGCGCCGAACAAACGCATTCTGTCGTCGATGTCGCCAACCATCGTCCTGCGAGACGGTCAGCCGTTCATGGCAATCGGCACTCCTGGCGGGGTGCGCATCTTTGGTTCGGTGATGCAGGCGATCATCAACGTAATCGACCACGGTATGAGTCTGCAGCAGGCCGTCGAAGCGCCACGACTATGGGACCGAGGGCCAGTGCTCGAACTGGAGACCGGGTTCACCAATTTGCCGGAATTGAAGGCGGAGTTGGAGCGTCGCGGGCACGAGGTCGAGACGCCGTTGAAGGTGGCTGGCGGGATGAATGGGATTCTGGTCGACCCAGAGACCGGACTGATGCACGGTGCTGCCTGCTGGCGTGCTGACGGGGCGCCGATGGGCTTCTCCGGCGGCGATGCCCGTGTCGACGAGGTTTCCGACGCCGGGATCCCAATGTAGCCAACTGAAGGCGCGCTAGGACTGGCTCTTCAGGAACGCGATCAGCGCCTGCAGGTTGTTGTCCTTCGCGATCTGCGATTGGAATTGCATGATGTGGCCCGACATGACACCGGAGTTGAACCCATTCACGATCTGAGCGTCGGGCTCGAGAATCGACAGTGTCACGTAGGCGTCATCGGCGACCACTGTCTTGCCGTTCTGGAGATGAACGTTGCTGCCGAAGAGGCCGTTGAGCGGCGGGCCGACGATCACCTTGCCAGTCAGGCTGTGACATTCAGCGCACTTGAATTGCTGGAAGAGTTGATACCCTTGCTGGGCCAGTCCAGTGAGCTGCGATGGTGGCGTTCCCTGTGATACCGATGTCGTTGTGCTATTGCTGATTTGTGACTCTGGTGGAGCTTGAAGCGTCGATCCGCATGCCACGAGCACCACGGAAAGTGCGACGAACGTCACCAACACCACCAAACGTCCTGGAACCTGAGCCGGCATCAAGATCTCCCACTGCACAGCGCATACCGAACATCTCCCGCTCGCCTTGACCGGGATGCCTGCCCGTACGATGCGACTGACCATTCGTGCGTGTTTCCGTTCGTCCGAGCCACGCGGTGCCGACGCGCACGAAATGTGCCCGCGCCAGTATCTCCGATGTTCCACGACAGTCAGATCCCGTTCTGCGATGCCCGCAATCACGCTATTCCCAGCGAGAGATCAGTTCGTCCAGCGGCCGCCGTTCGCGGCGCTTCGGCTCGGATTCGATGTATCCAATGGGAATCAGCGCGTGTGGTACGTGCGTGTGGGGAAGCTCCAGCGCGTCCCGGACTACATCGGGACAAAAGAGGGGGGCACACATCCAGCCCGCATCGAGCCCAAGTTGGTAGGTCATCAGGAGCATGTTTTGCACGCAGGCGCCCAGGCTTTGAATGGCCATCGTCGTCTCAGCCGCCTGACGTTGCGCGTCCGGATACCGGTCGAGATCGACGGTATAGAGCGAGACGACGATGAGCGCCGGGCATTCGAGCATGCGGCGACGTGAACCCGCCAGGCGCCTGGCAACGATATCGGAATCCTGCCCGTCCATCGAGAGATTGTGTTGCCAGGCGTCTGCCATTGCCATGACGAGATGGTCGCGTAGACCCGGTCCCTGCAGCACCGCAAAGCGCCAGGGCTGCGTCCCGTGGGGCGAAGGCGCCCAGCGCCCAGCTTCGAGAACCTGTTTGATAATCTCGTCAGGAATTGGATCCGATTTCAGATGACGCACCGAGCGGCGCTCGCGTATGAGCCGGGAAAGTTCGAGGTTGCGCGTCTCAGGCCAACCTGGGGTCGCGTGGTGGTCGACTCTGTTGTCGATGTGCATCTCACTCTCTGTCATGCCGACTCGGCCTTTTCCTGTACCAGGCACTGAATTCCAGACGAAGTTCCTATCTCGTCGTTGAGTGTAGCGTATCGGGCGCCGGACAGGCTCCGGATAGGCGTGTTGAACGGCGCTTCAGATGGCCCTGGCGAACTGGGACGCGACTCGCTCAGCGTAGTATTAATGTTGCGCGTACGCGCACATCGTAATCTTCGGCTTGCATTTTGCGAAAAGTGGGAGTAGGCTACATAGATACGACGTACAATGCACCTACCCAGGAACTGGAGGGCGCCATGCTTCGCCAGCAACTTTCACCCGTTGAACACATTCTCGCGCATTTATGCTCGAAGGATCTCTACGGAGATGTGACCGAGTGGTGCGAGATGCGAAACGACTGCGTCTTCGTGGTGCAATGCCCCGATTGCAACGAGATGTTCACGCTGGACGAACATGAATATGAGGAGTTGGTGCGCCTGAGCCGCGAGCACCCGCGGTCGTGCGGCATCCAGCCGCTGGCCTGACGTGTCGACCTGACGAACGCGTCATAAACGCCGGTGGCCGTTTGGCCCAACGAGGCCAGACCGTTGAGCCTGGATCCGAGTGTGCACCGAGAGCACGACCTCGATCAGACGATCGATCGCCTGGTTGAGAGCGGATGCATTGTTCGCGATCGGCTCGCCGCCAGGATCGATGTTCGGGAGCGGTCCGAACGAGTGAACCGCCACGGCGCTCGCCGTGGTCGTTTCGTATGGTTCGATCAGTCGATCACTACCAACAAGAACCGAACTGTAACGCTGAAGGTTATCGCGGTCCGTCATCTCGTATCCAGAGTGCTCGTTCCAGCCGGTATCGACGAAGAACGTCTGCAAGTGCGGTCTCGTCAATTTGCCGAGCCATTCGATGAAGTCGGCAGTTGTGCTTGACTGGATCAGTGCGACATCCGTAGTCGCCAGAATCCGCGTCATCCAGAGGACGAACTCAGCACCTTGTTTAGGCTCCAGCGTCCGGTACTCGATGTCCGGATGCTGAATGCGGAAATCCTTGAGCGCATTCGATCCCGAGCGCTGGAGTAAGGCACGCAAGGCGGCATTGCCGCGCGGTTCAAAAAAGGTTGCCTCGTGACCCAACTGCCGTAAGCGCGTGCCGAGCGCGCGCCAGAGGTAAGCGTCCGGGTTGTCGACGGGCGAGAGGACTGAGGTGGTGAAGATTGCCCAGCGTGGTCTGTTATCAGAACTCAAGTCGGTCCTCTCCGTTCATACGTGTCAACTCGTCGCTCAGCTTTCCGCAGCATACCGCGTGCCGGATACACCCATCCAGCGCCGGTCGCACACCGGCGCTGGAGGTCGTCCGGCAATCTCCTCGGCGGCCGATTCTTACGGGTTTGCTGGCCGCCGAGAAGGGAACGTCAGGAGACTGTGCGGGACGCATGCCCCTTGACGAACGGGATCGTCTCGCGCTTCGGCAAACGCAGGAGCCAGACGCGCATCAGCGCTTCGGTTACGATCGACGCGTCCATCTTCGAGGTACCGACCTGCCGGTCACGGAAGGTGATCGGTATCTCGATGATCTTGAACCCCATCTGGTGTGCGCGGTACGTCATCTCGATCTGGAAGGCATATCCGGTGGAATCGATCGAGTTCAGGTCGATCGATTCGAGGACCTTGCGCCGGAAGCACTTGAAGCCACCGGTTAGATCGCGGTACTTGATCCCAAGAATCATGCGGGCATAGGCGGAGCCACACCGGCTGAGCATCCTGCGTCCAGCTGACCAGTTGACGGTCTTGCCTCCAGGAACGTAGCGCGAGCCGATGACGACGTCAGCCGAGGCGGCCGCGTCGACGAGGTGCGGCAGCACTTGCGGATCGTGTGAGAAGTCGGAGTCCATCTGGCAAATGATCTGGTAATCGCGTGCGAGCGCCCAGTTGAACGCCTCGATGTAGGCGGTGCCAAGGCCGAGCTTGGCACTCCGGCAGTTCAAGTAAATCCGGCCCGGGTATTTTCGCTTCAACTCCTCAACTGCTTCTGATGTTCCATCAGGAGAATTGTCGTCCACCACGATGACGTCGAACCGAGGGTCCTTCATCACGATCGGGATCAGTTTCGTGAGGTTTTCTCGCTCGTTATAGGTTGGAAGAACGACGATTGCCCGCTCGCCCTGGGAAGTTGGTCGTCGTTCACGCATTTCGACCAATTCGAACACGTCCCTTCGAATCTGGCTCAAAAGAGCCAAAGACCGTCGCCAGCAAGGGTGAAAATGCTGCTTGCGCGTGTGGCTGACGTCCGGCCATTCAATGATCCGGTACGGTTACGGTATTCAGGCCCGATTTCTCTCCTCCGAGATTCGGGCTCCATACGGTGTGAGGGCGCAGATATCGTGCCGGGTCGAAGCGCCTTCACGAGATCGGCATACGAACGCGTCTGCGTGGCGTGGCTCACCGGGGAGGCGCCGATCGTCCCAGGCGGCGTAGCATCTGTTTGATTTCGCTCCCGTTCTCGCGCCACAGGTGAATTGCCGTCGGCGCGATCGACGCGAAGATGATCACGAGAATGACCGGAAGGAGATACCGGTCGACATTCGGGATCAGGTTGCCAAGGAAAAAACCGGCGACAGTAACCCCGACCGCCCAGAAGAGCGCCCCGACGACGTTGAAGACCGCGAATCGCGAGTAGCGCATGTTGCCAGCGCCGGCGACGATCGGCGTGAAGGTCCGTACGATCGGAAGGAACCGGGCGAGGACGATCGCTTTGCCGCCGTGATGCTCGAAGAACTGCTCGGCTCGTTCGAGATGCTCCGGTTTGAATAGCATCGACTCCGGGCGGCGGAATAGCGCTCGTCCTGCTCGCCGTCCGAAGGCGTAGCCGACCGCGTCGCCGGCAATCGCGGCCACGAAAGCGAGGGGCGCTAGGATCCAGACCGAGAGATAACCCTGCGATGCCAGGAATCCGGCGGTGAAGAGCAGGCTGTCTCCCGGGAGAAAAAACCCGACCAGGAGTCCGCTTTCGGCGAATACCATGGTCGCGACGCCGATGTAGCCGGCCGCCTTGACGAAACTGACGAGGTCGAAATGGGGCATCAACGCTCCTCAAGTGCTGCATGCAGACCATCTGTTCCGGCCCACTCCGTTGTGAACCCATGCAGTTGACTCAATTCGAGAAATCCGGGCGCGACGAGGTCCACGCTCGCCGCTTCGAACACGCCACCGGCGGTGTTCTCGAGATGCCGGAGTGCCGCGTCCGTTTGCTCGTGTGAACCTCGCTCTAGTCCGATCAGGACGCTCGACCCGGGACGGGCCCGGACCGTGACCACGAGCATTGAACGGAATCTTAGGCAGGCCAACCTTAAAACAGAATGAAGATTTCATGCTGCTCAATCTTGCGGGCCACACGTCCCCCGATCCCCGATACGTGGTTCTCGTCGGGACGCCTCAGAATATCGGTTGTGGAGCGTCATTGGATCGAGATGTTGTGTGGGCAGGTTAGCTCAACTCGCGACGCCGAACTTCCCACAAACGTGTGAGTTGTTCGTTAATTTCGTTGAGTCGAGAACGGGTGGAACGTCCATCATCGAAGCGCGTCAGCGTTCCAAGTAGCCTGCGACGCTCGTCGGACAACTGTTCAATCTGAGCGAGTACGCCGGTACGAAGGCGAATCGGCGCCAGCTCTTGCATGACTCGCATCTCGTCAGTCATCGGTGTGACCTCCGTGTGTTAGCTCAGGAATAAGCGGCCATTCCTGCGGCTTGCGCGCCAGATGCCTGGCGTCACGAACCAAGTTGAGATGTGTCAATAGCAATTGCCATGCCACATCTTCCATGAACAAACGTGCCTGTTCGTGCGCGTATTCCCGGCTGCCATGCTACGATCGCGAGGCGATAGAGCAGACCGAATACCACTCCGATTCGGGATGAAGAAGATGGAAGAAAGGAAGGCCGATGTTCGTTCTTGTTGCGCGATTCCTGACCAAAGAAGGTGAAGAGGAGAAAGTCGCCAACTTTCTGTCACGCATGGCAGCGCTGTCGAACTCCGACATCGAGCCCGGTTGCGTCCTCTACCACATCAACCAGTCGACCGAGAATTCGCGGTCGTTCCTCCTGTACGAACAATATGTCGATGAGGCCGGGTTCGAGGCACACACCAAGACGGACTACTTCAACCAGTTGGTGCTGCAGGGGGCTGTGCCGTTGCTCGAGCGCCGCGAGCGCGAGACGTACCGGTTGGTCGCTCCGTAAGTCACACGCCGGCCTCGACCGCCTCGCCGAGTAGCACGAGGAACTCCCCGGTGTTGGGCAGTCCGGGCATGGCCGGGAGCGCGGCGCTGAGGCTGAATCCGGCCGATTTGAGCAGCGACTCGTAGTCTGTCATCGAATAGGCCTGTGTCGTCTCGACGAAGCGGTCGACCTGCGCGCTTTCGGCATGAACCACGAAAGTGCGCTGTGTCGCCACGAGTCTCTTCGAATCCCAAAAGTGTTCGCTCAGGATGAGGTGAGGCTCTTGGGCGAAGAGGCCGGTCGTCGCCGTTCTCCATGTCGACTCGCCCTCACCCATGGCTCGCACGAAATCGAACGTGTGGGCTTCACAGACGATCTGGCCACCGCTTCGAAGTGCCGCTCGCGCTTTTCGCAGGATGTGACCTGCATCCGCGGGAGTAAACATGTTCAGCTCGCCAAAGATGAGCATGACAAGATCGTACCCACTGCTGTAATCGGCGGTCCGGATGTCCGCTTGGCGGTAGGTGGTGTTCCCAGCGTGTGTGCCGGTATGGGACCGGGCATAGTCAATTGACGCAGGGGAGAAGTCGATTCCAGTGCAGTCGTGTCCCATCCCGGCGAGCCGGGAGGTATAGAGCCCGGGTCCGCAGCCGAGGTCGAGCACGCGCCCGAGCTGACCGTGAAGGAGTTCCTGGTGAATCCACTCCACGTGCTGGTCGATGATCCCGGCCCGGCGGCTCGCCAGGTTGTGCTCCTGCGATAGGTGTTCGCTGAGCATCCGTAGGCTGAACTCCGGGTCGTTCCAGGGAATTTTCTCCCCTTCTTCCCACGGCTCAGGCGGAACCCGTCGTCCGACGATCTGCTCAAGATTCACGGTTGGCGTCCGATGACTCGTTCGGGACCCAGACTACGCGAAACCGTTCGCAGACCAAAGGAAAGGTCTCGTCGAACTCCCAGCCGTTCGCCTCACACTCCTCGACGTACCATTCGCGAAGGTTCTCGCTCCACCACGAGAGCGTCCGGTCTCCCTCACCATAGTCTCGTGCAAAGCTCGCGTCGACCTCGGCGAACGGAGTGATCGTGACTTCTGTTGTCTCGATGACGCAGAGCGGTACTCCTGTGCCGTCGAGCACGATGCTGTGGTCACCGGCTCGTGGCGGTCGACGGCCAGATACCTCGTACTCGCGCAGCGAGCCGGAGGTGGCGGTCTTCACCTGACTGAGGACGAGCCGAGCGAGACGGTTGGCCGATTCGGGCTCGCTACCGAAGGAGAACGTTTCGTACAGCTCGATCGACGGTGAAAGCCGGGACGCATTTTCTGCGAGAAATGTGGTCCAGAACGAAGCGGTCGAATCTGAATCAGTCATGTGAGTGCCCTCCTGGAACGGACCCAAACGTGTTGACCATCTATCCCCCAAGCGCGATCGCGAGTACCCCAGCCACGATCAAGGCCGAAGAAACAGTCTGCCAGCGTCGGAGTCGCTCGTGGAGCACGAGTACGCCAAGAATCGTTCCGAAAAGGATACTCACCTCACGCAACGGGACCACATAGCTGACGTTCGCCAGCCGCAACGAGACGAGTACGATGAAGTAGACGCCGAGTGGGAGCACGCCGCCAAGGAGAACCGACCGCAAATTCCCGCGCCATTCCGCGACCACCGCCGAGCGCCGCTGGGTCACCATGTATGGCGCAAGGACGATAGCGACCAGAAGGAATATGACGTAGACATAAACCAGAGGATAGACGTGGCTGACTCCTGACTTGTCGGTGAGCGAGTAGGAGGCGATGAAGCAGCCTGCGGCCAGCGCGAAGAAGATGCCACGTCGACCGGCAGGGCGCCCGCTCCGTCGTTGAAAGCGGAGACTGTCGAGCCCAAGGATAGCCAGTGCCGCGAAGATCGCCGCGATCCCGAAGGTCCCTGCGATTGAGGGTTGCTCGCCGTAGATGGGGAGGGCGAGTGTGGCAACAAGGAGCAGCCCTGTCCCGCGGGCGACCGGGTAGGTGAGTGCCAGCGCACCATGCCGGTAGGCTTCCGCCAGTGACAGGTAGTAGCCGACCTCGAACACGGTTGACAGGATCAGAAACGGCCAGCCCGCTGCCGGAATTGGGTGACCGCGCAGCGCGACGAATGCCGGGATGCCATAGACGATGATGCTGACCAGATGAAACGAGAACATGAACGCGAGCGGATCGGCGCTGCGTTTGGCCAGCAGGTTCCAGATTGAGTGGAAGAGTGCGGAAAGGAGGATGAGGCCAATCGCGACAGACTGCACGCGCCATTTCCATCCAGTATCCCGGGTAGATCATCGTCGCCGCAGTGTAGCGCATTCCTCAGTTGTCCACGTGATAACTCAGACGGTCGAGCCTGAGCTGACAACGAACGTGTTACACCATCAGCGCCGAGCGTAGCGCCGTGTCGATCTCGGCGCGAACCGTAGACGAGATGGGCAGGAACGGATGGCGTGCCGAACCGACCCGGCGACCCCGCAGCTCAATGGCCGCCTTGACCCGTGTGATCATGTCGGGATGATTGAGTGCTCGCCAGACCGGCAGCATCCGCTGGTGAATGTCGCGCGCGGTGACGTGATTGTCGTCCCGGCAGGCTTGTAGGAGGGGCACGCAAAGATCGGGCAGCACGGTACAGATGGCCGCGATGGCACCGTCGGCGCCCAGCACAAACGAGGGGTAGAGGAGATCGTCGACTGCGGTGAAGATCTTGAGATCGCGGTCGTTCATCTCAATGAGCTGAGCCAGCGCGTGCATGTCGCCACCGCTCTGCTTCACACCCACCACCTCAGGGACCTCGGCCAGACGCAACAGGATATGAGGACTGAGCGTGTTCCAGGGGATGACGTTGTAGATGATGATCGGGAGTCCGGTGGCGCGGCCGATCTCGCGGTAGAACGCGAGGTGACCTTCCTCACCTGGAGCGAAGAGGTAGTGGACCGGGGTCACCTGAATTGCCGCGACACCGATCTCGCCGAGTGGCTCGGCATAGTGGATTACCGCCCGGGTGGAGTCCTGGATGATACCGGCGATGACTGGCACCCGGCCGTCGACCTCGTCGACGACGATGCGACAGATCTGGGCCGTCTCGTCGGGCGAGAGCGTGTGGCCTTCGCCCGTACTGCCACACACCGCCAGTCCGTCGACTCCCGCACCCAACAAGACCTGGACCTCGGATCGCAGGCCCTCCTCGTCGATGCCGCCGTCGCTACCAAATGGGGTGACCATGGGAGGAATGATTCCCCGGAGATCTTCGAGCAAGGGGCGGCTCCTTTCGGCTGGGTTGAGGAATCAGGTCGTACGGCTCGCGTCCTCATGATGCCCGAGCCGGAGCGATTTGTCATATAGGGCTCTGTGAAGGGGCAATCGTCATGGTCTTCCGATTCCACACCGCGGCCGCTGTGCTCGCTCGGCCCGTAGCGGACGGCGCCCCAGCCCTCCGGTCGTCGACTATCACAATACCCACATCGTAAGCACGCACGGCCGCATTAGCCGTAGCGGAGGGCGCCCCTGCCCTCCTTTCATTGGTCAGCAATCGGTCGTATTCGGTGGCCTACATTTCATCGCTCAGGTCTTGCCATTCAGGATTCATCGACTCGATCAGTTCTAGCTTCCGCTCCCGTCGCCAGCCCTTGATCTGCTTCTCCCGCGCGATCGCGTCCCGAATGTCGGTGTACTCCTCGAAATAGACCAGACACGTCAAGCGATAGCGGACAGCGAATTGACGGCGCGTGTTGGCCGGGTCGGGGTGACGGTGCTCATACAGGCGACGTTCGAGGTCGTTGGTTACGCCGGTGTAGATCGTCGCAGCGCGTCCATTCGTGTTCGCCATGATATAGACCCAGAACGATCTCGTCTTCATTCGCTCCCTGTCGCGGCAACAGCACCGTCAATTACGGGAGGAGAGATCCTTCACTGCGGTTCAGGATGACAAATACTAGCGGGTTCCTATTCCTGTCATCCTGAGCGCAGCGCGAAGGATCTCTCATCGGGTGCCCGGAGCACTCCGCGGTCACGGAGAACCGAACTCGATTAGATTACGCTCCTGCGAGGCCATGCGCTGGTGGCGCACCACAAATGCATGACCTTTTTCGACACTGATAACTTGTGCCTACTCCCCCAAGAACTTCAACGCTGAGGCGACCATAGCTTTGACGCCAGTGGCGAGCGCGTCTTCATCGGCGTCGAAACGTGGATGGTGTGGTGGGTAGATGATGTCCCGCTCCGGATCGCTGACGCCCAGCCCGAACATGCAGGTCGGAATCCGCTCCGCGATGAAGGATAGATCTTCGCCCGCCATCGACGGCTCACGCGAGAGCACGTTGTCGGCCCCAAGGACTTCGGTCGCGGCTTCACGCACGACCTCGGCAAGATGATCATCGTTGCGCATTGAGGGGTAACCGCGCAGGTAGATGACATCCGCCTCGGCCCGCATCGCCTTCGCCACGCCGGTCGCGATCTCGCCGATGCGCTTCTCGATTAGGTCGCGGACTTCAGGCGAATGCGTTCGAACGGTACCGTTCATCTCTGCGACGGCGGGGATGACGTTGTTCGCGGTTCCGCCATGCAGCGTGCCGAAGGTCACAACCGCCGGCTGGAACGGGTCGACCTCACGGGCCACAATGGTCTGCAGCGCGATCAGAATGTGGGCGGAAACGACCATCGTGTCGACCGCGGCCTGCGGGCGAGCCGCGTGACCGCCGACGCCTCGGACGACGATCTTGACGGTGTCCGCTGCCGCGTGAGCCGGTCCGCCATGCACCGCGATCTGGCCCGCCCGCATTCCGACCCCGACATGCAGCGCGATGCAGGCGTCAACCTTGGGGTTTTCGAGGATCTTGTCATTGATCATGGCGACCGCTCCGCCTGGACCCTCTTCGGCGGGTTGGAACATCAGCTTGATCGTGCCATCGAATTGGTCGCGCAAGCCATTGAGCACTTCGGCAGCGCCCATCAGGATGGTGGTGTGGAGGTCATGCCCGCAAGCGTGCATCACACCGGGCTTGGTCGACTTATACGGCACGTCGTTTTGCTCATCGATTGGCAGCGCATCCATGTCGGCACGCAGCAGCAGGACTTTGCCCGGCTTGCGACCTTCGATCGTTGCCAGAATCCCAGTGCCTCCGGTCGCCGGACCGGGCTTGATTCCAGCGGCTTCGAGCGCCTTGGCGTCCATGAAGAGTGACCGTCCGTCGCCACCAACTCCGGTGCGATGTTCGACTCCCAACTCCTTCAGATGGCCGGAGACCAACCTCGACGTATTGTTCTCCTCCAGCGAGAGTTCCGGATTCATATGGATGTAACGGCGGGTCTCCCGCATCCAGGCGTCGAGTTCAGGCGAGACCGTGATCTTGTCGGCAATTGACATCGTGTCTGTTTTCCCTTCTCGAATTACTCTCGTGCACGTGTTCCACGGCCGCGTTGCCTACTGAGTGAGGTAGCGCAGCGCCGCCTCGGACATGACGCGGACACCAACGGCCAGGGCATCCTCATCGATGTCAAAGCGCGGGTGGTGCATCGAATACGTGATGTCCCGGTCGGGGTTCCCGACGCCCAGCCAGAACATGCACGAGGGGACCTGCCGCGCGATGAACGCGAAGTCCTCACCGCCAAACGTCGGCTGGGCCTCGTGAACGTGCTCCGCTCCCAGGCTCTCGATCATCGCTTCACGGACGATTCCCGTGAGTTCGTCGTTGTTGATCAAGGGCGGATACCAGCGGAGGTAGCTGACATGGGCCTTTGCCCGCATCGATTCGGCAATGCCATTTGCGATCTCGTTGATCCGCCGCTCGATGAAATCCTGCACGTTCGGATCGAAGATACGCACTGTCCCCTTGAGTTCGGCGGTGGCCGGAATGATGTTGTTGGCAGTACCGGCGTTGAGCGCGCCGAAGGTGACGACGGCCGAGTTGAATGGATCGATCTCGCGGCTGATGATGTCCTGCAGTGCCACGAGAATGTGCGCGGCCACGAGAGTCGAGTCGACCGCCGTGTGCGGATAGGCGGCATGCCCTCCGACGCTCTCGACTGTGATGTTGACGATGTCGCCGCCAGCGGCCACCGGACCACTGCGTACACCCACCTCACCGGCGCGGTACTCGTTGTTGACGTGGAGTGCGATGGCGGCGTCTACTGGTGGGTCGTCCAGGATGCCGTCGTGCGCCATGGCGAGCGCTCCGGCATAGCCTTCCTCGCCAGGCTGGAACATCAGCTTGATCGTGCCGTCGAACTGATCGCGCAGGCCATTCAGCACTTCGGCAACGCCCATGAGGATCGTCGTGTGGGCGTCGTGACCGCAGGCATGCATGATCCCCGGCTTGGTCGATTTGTACGGAGTGCCGTTCTGCTCGTCGATCGGCAGCGCATCCATGTCCGCACGGACCAAGAGGGTTTTGCCCGGTTTCCGGCCCTCGATCGTTCCGAGAATCCCGGTTCCTCCGGTTGACGGTTTCAGTGTCAATCCCGCGCGTTCCAGTGCCGCCCGGTCCGCCATCAGCGGTCGACCATCGCCGCCGATGCCGGTACGATGCCGAACGCCAAGCTCTTTGAGATGGCCCGACACCAGCCGCGACGTATTGCTCTCTTCGAGCGAGAGCTCGGGATTCATATGCAGATAGCGGCGCGTCTCGCGCAGCCATGCGTCGAGTTCAGACGAGACCTGAACTCGCTCGATAACGCTCAATGAGTCTTCCTTCCATCCGTCGTGCACGTGATCTCTAAATTCAATCGACGCGATCATAGCAGACCGCCGCTCTGGCTCGATTCGCGATTCGTCTGCTCCACCCGCAAGGATCGCCACATGGTAGTATCACAGATGGTGCGTTGCGCGTAGCCCGGCGAGGTCGCGTAACGCTTTGACTGTATGTGCGGTCTTTGTTGCGGGCGCGACCGGCTCACGGGCACGGGATGACTGTCGAACTTCTCACCCAAATTCTGTCAATCATCGTCATCAATGTGGTTCTCAGCGGCGACAACGCCCTGGTAATCGGCATGGCTTCACGCACCTTGGCCCCTCGCCAGCGTCGCATGGCGATCATCCTGGGTGGTGCGGGTGCGATCATACTCCGCATCATCTTTACGGCGATCGCCGCGTTCTTCCTCCACGTCCCATTGCTCGAGGCAATCGGCGGTGTGGTGCTGATCTACATCGCCTATCAGCTGCTGAACGAGGAATCGGACGCCGACAACGTTGAGGCTGGGGAATCGTTGATTTCGGCCGTCCGAACGATTATCGTGGCCGACGTCGTCATGAGTCTGGACAACATGCTGGCGATCGGCGGCGCGGCCGGCGGAAGCATCGAACTTCTCCTCTTTGGACTTGGGCTTTCGATGCCCTTTATCCTTCTGGGGAGTAACTACCTTGCCCGCTTGCTCAACCGTTACCCTTGGCTGATGATCGGCGGGTCTGGTGTGCTGGCGGTGACGGCCGCCAGGATGATCGTTGAAGACAAGATGGTCGATCGCGTGATTGGCGAATCGGGGCATCTGTTATACGCCGCCGGCCTGTCGATCATCGCGCTGGTTGTCATCCTGGTGCCGAACCTGCTTCGCTGGCGACGAGAGCGGAAGGACGAGTCGCCGCACCGGCCATCGGAGCGCGAGGCCGAATCCAACGCCTAGTCGTTGACGTCTGAAGGATGCGAAACGATATGAACGATCAGCAGCAAGAACTGACGCTTGCGGACCTGAACCGGGTCTATATTCTGGTGCCACGCGAAGACGGTCCGGGGACACTCAACCTCACGGTCGCGCAGATGACCGATCGCCAATTTCGCGAGTGGATCAAGGCAAAGTCGGAGATCTCCGGGGTGAATATGATCGTACCGATCGGGCGCATCGGGTTCGAGACGCGCGTCTACATGCTCAACCGGCTCATCAAGTCGGGCGTACGTATCTACATGGTTCCCAAAGAGCGAGCGAGTGAGTAGACCATTCGTCAACCCCTGGCAATTGCTCGCGCGACGAAGAGTAGGTTGGCCGGTCGTTCTGCCATTCTTCGCATGACGTAGGGGTACCAGAGACGCCCAAACGGCACATAGACCCTGACCGTGTAACCCTCTGCCGCTAGCCGCTCCTGAAGTTCCTTACGTACACCATAGAGCATCTGAAATTCGAAGCGCTCATGCGGAATCTGCATCCGCAACGCGTAGCCTTTGGCCGCGTCAATGATCGCCCCGTCATGAGTGGCGATGGCCACGTGACGCCCCCGGTCGAGCAGCGCTTCCATCTGACGCCGGAACGCGGCGTCGACTGAATCCTTGCGCGGATAGGCGACGGCGGGCGGTTCGGCATAGGCGCCCTTAACCAGCCTGACTCTCGCGTTGTGCTCGATTGCGTCCGCGACATCCCGATCGGTCCGGTAGAGATATGCCTGAAGGACGATGCCGACGTGGTCGCCGAACTCCTCCTGCATGTCGTAGAAGATCTCGAGCGTTTTGCGTGTGTAGGGTGAGCCTTCCATATCGATGCGGATGAACGTGGCTCGCTCGCGAGCACGCTCCAGCACTGGACGGAGATTGGCGCGGCAGAGTTCGTCCGAAATGTCGAGACCAAGCATGGTCAGTTTGAGCGAGATGGTGCTCCCGATGCTGGCGCTGGCGATGCCGTCGAGCATTGAGAGGTACTGATCGCGTGCAGCCGTGGTCCCGGCTTCGGTGCTGACGTTCTCACCAAGCGCGTCGAGGGTGGCGAGCATGCCCTGCTTGTTCAGGTCCCGCACCACCGCCACCGCGTCGTCGAAGGTGTCACCCGCGACGAACCTCAGCGCGAGATTCTTTGAAACGCTATTGTGCGTGACGAAATCCGTCACGTGCTGGCTTCCGGCGAGATGCAACATTACCGAACGCAACATGGCTGAACGTACGAACCTTTCAACTGCGACGATCGCACCACGTTGCAGTGTAGCATGGGTCGAAGTTTCGAGCGTGGGTTCGGCCGCGGGCCATTTCGCTCGAACGTATGTTCGCATACAATAGTGCGTGACGGCAGCTGGACGTGACGGATCTGGTGGAATCGATGAGCGATCGCTGGGTGACGACAATTCGTGACAGTCTCTACGACCGGATACCGCTGACACGAGCCGACGTGGCATTGATCGAGACGCCTGACTTTCTGCGGCTCGACCGGATTCAACAACTCGGGTTTGTGAGCAAGGTCTGGCCTGGAGCGAAGCACACGCGATTCGAACACTCGCTCGGCGTCTATCATCTGATGCGGGAGGCACTGGCGGCATTGGAGCGGGTCCACGGCGCGGATTGGGTCAGCGCGGAGGCGCTGCGAACGGCGGCGGCCGCGGCCCTGCTGCACGACATCGGTCACTATCCATTCAGCCATGCCATCGAGGAGCTGGGGCCGCCCGTTCTGTCGCACGAGGCGGTCGGACGGATGATCATCGAGCGGGGCGAGGTGGCCAGTGTACTCGTGGCTGAGTGGTCAGTCGATCCAGCACGAGTTGCCAATTTCATCAATCCGCGGGAACCACTATCGGACGAAGACCGGCTGCTTCGCGGCCTGCTCAGTGGCGCCCTGGACGTCGATAAGCTCGACTATCTCCCACGTGATGCCCGTAATTGCAACGTACCCTATGGCGGCGTCGATACGCCGCGGCTGCTTGACGCCTTGCGGGTGGCCGAAGTCGAGGGCCGCAGGCGGATTGTCGTGACTGAGAAGGGAATCAGCCCGCTCTATTCACTGATCAATGCACGGCAGGAGATGTTCGACAACGTCTATTGGCACCACACGAACCGGGCCTGCATGGTGATGCTGCTACGGGCGGTGCAGGACGCACTGGTGGCCGGCGCGCTCGGCGCCCATGACCTGACGCGTCTGGATGACCTGACTCTTCTGGCGACGCTCAACCGTGACGAGATGCCGTCGACCACGCGCCAACTGGTGGAATCGCTCGAATTGCGGCGTCTCCATAAGCGCGCCATCGAGATCAGCCCGCGTGCTGGTGAACTCTTCGCGCACCTCAACGCCCTCTACGCTCAGCCGGCCGCGCGACGCCAGGTCGAGATCGAGATGGCAAATCAGCTTCAGAATGACCTGGGAATCGAAGTCGGCTCGCAGGAGATCCTCATCGACATTCCAAAACCGGAGCGATGGCGAACCGATGTCTGGGTGCAGTTCGACAACCCGCCGGTCGGGTTTCGGTCACTGATGCACTGGCTGGATGTCGTCGGCCTGGGCGACGAGGATCTGAAGCGCTACGAAGAGCACCGTCGCGTCATCCGCATCGTCACGACCGAGCGCCTGCGCGCCAGGGTCCGCGACTGCTGGGAGGAGTTGCTCCTGCCTCGTCTTGGTGGCCTGGTCTAGTCCAGCCCGCTACCCTGCCGAAGGGACGACCGTTTCGTTGATGGCCGAGTGCTCCCAGATCAAGGTCTCAGCCTGCTCTGGGGTCAGTCCGCGCAGGCCGGCGACGAACTGCTTGTTATGGACGTAGAGCCGGATGTCGAACCCGGCGGCTTCTCCACGCTCTGCCTCGTTCCACCAATCGTAGAGATTCTTCAGCCAGCCGAATCCTGTCGCTTCCACCCGAAACAGAGCGACGCCCTGACCGTGAATGTAGGCCAGCGGCTCGCCGAAATAGACTTTTGCCTCACCGGTTGACTGGATAGCGTGGAGAATACCGGCATAGTGATGCGGCACCGAGCGGAGCGTGAAGAGGCGTGCGCCGGGCATCGTTGGGACGTCGCGCTTGGGTTGAACCGGTGACCATTGTTGCTTGCGCCAGAAGCGTTGCATGCTTTGCCCTTCCGAAGTCGTTGGCGTGAGATCCGCGCGCCGAACTCCATTGGGACGCGAGCGGCATCACGGACGCTCCAATGATTGTACGCGAGCCTGAACGACTGGCTCAATTGCTGGCTCAGCGGGCGTTCATTTTGGCGGTGCGCGGTATGCGATTTCTCCACGGAAGACGCGGCGTTGCGTGGTAAACTAGCCAGTTAGGCAGGTATCGAGATTCGTTGCAAATTACCGGTCTGTCCCGCGACTTGAGCGGCGACCAGCGCAGATCAAAGGAAACACCGTGAGTATTCAGCTCAAGCAGCCGCCACAACTCGAAAAGATGCGCGACTCGGGTCGCATCGTCGCCGAGACGCTGGAAATCCTGCGCGACGCGGTCCGGCCGGGCATTACCACCGCCGAGCTCGATCGCATCGCGGAAAAGAACATTCGCCGGTATGGCGCCATCCCGTCGTTCAAGCACTACCGTGGCTTCCCAGCTTCGATCTGTGTCTCGGTGAATGAGGAAGTGGTTCACGGCATCCCGGGGCCAAAGATGCTACGGGAGGGCGACATCATCAGCATCGATACCGGCGCCCGCTATCGCGGCTACCATGGTGACGCGACCATCACCGTGCCGGTTGGCACGATCAGCCCCGAGGCAGAGCGGCTGATCCGTGTCTGCCGTGAGTCACTTGATGTTGGCATCGAGGCCGCGCAGGTTGGGCGACGCCTGACCGACATCTCGGCGGTCATTCAGGAGTATGTTGAAGCGGCGGGTTTCAGCATCGTGCGCGATCTCTACGGTCATGGTATTGGCCGGGCGCTGCACGAGGAGCCCATGCTGCCGCACTACGGACCTCCGGGCCACGGTCCATTGTTGAAGGCGGGCATGGTCTTGACAATCGAGCCGATGATTGCGTCTGGTCGGCCAGCGACCAAGACGTTGAGCGACGATTGGACGGTCGTAACGCTCGACGGGTCGTGGGCCGCGCAGTTCGAGCACACCGTGGCAATCACCGACGACGGTCCGCAAGTGTTGACCCTCTTCCCGTAGTCGATCCCATTCAAATTCGTCAACGAGAATCAGAGGCGCGAGATCTCGCGCCTCTGATTGTGTCTGGAATCAGTCGTCGACGGGAGAGTTGGCGGCCAGTCGTGGTTCAGGTTGGGAGTCGATGACGCGCTTGCGGTGCCGCAGTCCGGTTGCGATCGCCAGCCCGGCGAGGATGAGCCCGACCCCGATCATGGTGCGTGCTCCAAAGGCTTCTCCCAAAAGTAGCCAGCCCCAGAAGACCCCGACGATCGGGATGAGATAGGTTCCGAACGATGCCGAAGTCGCCCCAATCTCGGCGATCAGCTTGTAGTAGAGGATGTATGCGACGCCGGAACTGAAGGCGCCAAGCGCGAGCCAGGCCGCAACCCGTGACAACGTGAGGTCCATCTGGGCGGGTTGCCCGAAGACGATCACGCCAGGAATCAAGAGCAGCGCCGACAGCATCATCTGGCCCGAAGCCAGCACCAGCGGTTCACCTTTGAGGAACCGGCGAGCATAGGCAAACGCCACGCCGTAGCCGACCGATGACAGCAGCAGCGCGATCTCCCCCTGAGACGCACTGGAGGCGACCTCGAGGATGCCGCTCCCGGTCATCACGGCGATGCCGGTGAACCCAACAAGCAGTCCGATGCCCTTCGCTGCCGTGAAGCGCTCCGTCGTGAAGACGACCGTCGCGAAGATCAGTGTAAAGAACGGCGTCGTCGCATTGAGGATCGAGGCGACGCTCGATGTGACATGCTGCTCGCTCCAGGCAATCAGAATTTGCGGGATGATGATCCCGATCAAGGACATCGCCAGAATATGGATCCAGATGCCGCGGTCGCGAGTGAGTCGCAACCCGCGCATGCGCATCATGCTGTAGAGAAACGCCGAGCCGATGACGAGCCTGCCTTCGACCAGCGTGACCGGGTCGACCCCGGCGACAGCGACTTTGATGAAGAGATAAGACGATCCCCAGAGCAGGCCGAGGAAGAGCAGCTGGACCAGTTGTGATGGTTTCATCTCGACCCGTCGTTCCGTCCCGCTCGCGGGGACTCCATGTCACCACGGCGGGAACCGTAGCCTGTCTCGCTGGAGAGTTCAAGTGGTCGCGCAGACTGGGCGAGCACGGGTTTATGCCCGTGTGTGTTTGCCTGCCATCCCTGATCGTGACTGAACCACGATCGCGATAACCGCGTCTGCGCGCACCTGGGTTGAAAACCCAGGCTGAAAAGACGAAATCCATGAAGGGATTAAGTTTCCTGACTGCCCAGCACACGGAAGATCAATACCGGGGACCCGATTCGGGAGCGGATTTCAGTCCCTTCAGCCTGGGTTTTCAACCCAGGTGGTCGCAGACGCGTTACCGGTGTATGTTCTGCATCTCGATTATTCCCGCGCGAACGTGGCCAATCACAGGTTAGACTGCGAGCCACCCTCAATGGGCTGAGGATGACCATCTTGTCCCATTCCGTTGCTGCGGGAGGACCTGTGCCCGCTTGCGTTTGCATCAGCAATCCGGAACCGGATTGCCGCAAGCGTTGAGCGTGATCTGAGACGCGTTGTGCGCCGGGGAAACGAATCGGGGGCGAACAGAGGCGCCCGCCGCTAAGGGCAATGCCGCGTTTGATGTGACTGCCGAGCCTGTGATCTCGGAAAGCTGATACCTCCACCACATTCCCCGCTTGGCGCTCTCTGTTATACGTATTCAGCCTACACTGGCAGCAGTGGCTGATGTGGCTCCGGTGGCAAGATCACCTCGATCTGGTCTCCTGGTCGAATGACGCCGCCTTCAACGACTACGCCCATTACCCCGGCTTTGCGGATCAGGCTGCCGTCCGCGTCGCGGTCGAGAACTGCTTTCATGAGTCCCTGGTGGATCTTGTTGAGTTGGGAGCACGGGTTGCGCAGGCCGGTGATCTCCACCAACGCGCCAGCCCCGAGACGTAGCCGCGATCCGGTGGGCAGTCCGAGCAGGTCGATCCCCTTGGTGGTGACATTCTCACCCATAACGCCCGCCGAGACTTCGAACCCCGCGTCATGCAATTCGTCGAACAGTTCGGCGTGCATAAGGTGCACCTGACGGAGATTGGGCTGATTCGGATCCTGGGCCACACGCGAACGGTGTTTCACCGTCTCGCCCGCGTGCGCGTCGCCATCGACGCCCAGTCCTTCGATCAATCGAATCTCGTCCCGGGTTCCTTTCGTCAAGGTGTGGGACGGGCTCTGGCTTACGGCCACCACATAACCTGTCATGCTCTTTCTCCAACCAACGCGTGCGCTCGTCACGAGCAAACCACCGGCCCTCTACGTTTAACGAGCGCCTCAAATGGGTGCAGTCGCACGATGGTCTGTGGCACGCTTAACTCGACGCGCCGGGATTACCGGCCATGCCACGGAACCGCCGCTCGATTCGATTCGTCATTATCACAGTCCCGGCGAGGCGTTGACCAAGTGCATCTGATTGATAGAGCATCTCTCGACGCGGTCCCAGGAGGTTAGTGTAAAGTGTTGTGCCCGCGTTGTGGATCGAGACAGCCCCTTGGTAGCGCTCGTTGCGGTGAATGTGGCGCTCCGTTCACCCGGCGAGAAGCCTCCAAGCGTTCCTCTGCCGCACGGTCTGTTTCCGTCGCGGCCCCATCCAGCAATTATCGCCACGAACGTCGCACGGGAGCGCGTCGCTCGGTCGTCGCCTGGCTGCTCGTCCTTGGATTGGTAATCGCGGCCGTGGTCGGCCTGGCAGCATTCTTCTCGTCGAACGTCGTTAAACCCTACGTTGATCGCTCGGTCAACAAGAACGGCGACTCACCGGTGCTGACAGCGGTTGCCACCGTGCCGCCCGTGACGAACTCGGCGGGCGATCAGACGACCGCCGCCAGCGGCGCGCTGAAGATGGTTATCACCCAGCAAGACATCAACAATCAGATCGCGAAAAATGCCGGGTCGTTTGGACCAGTCAGCAACGTTCAGGTTCAGATCGATACCAACCAGTTCATCGTCACCTTTAGCGCCTACGGCATGAGCGGTCGCTACGCTGGTGAGGTCGTCATGCAGAATGGCGAGCCTGTGCTGGCCAACGGTAAGGTGACAGGGGCCCTGGGCATGTTCGTCTCGACGTCGACGGTCGAAAACGCCTTGAACAAGCAGATCGCCGCCGCGGTCACCAAAGCGGGCGTTCAAGTGAACTCGGTGGCGTTGCGTCCAGGCGAGATGGTCCTGAGTCTCAACTCGTAGCGCCTTCACGGACGTTTGCGCCGCTGGCCCGGAGCCTTTTGGCGCTTGCGGACAGTTCGTGCGCCGCGCGTTCGACGTCAGCTTGCGTTGTCGGACGTCCGATACTGAGCCGAACCGCGCCGATGGCATCGACCGGGTCAACGCCCATGGCGACGAGCACCGGTGACGGCTCCGATAAACCGGCATGACACGCGGAACCGGTGGAGGCAGCGATTCCCGGTGTGGCGTCCAGCAACTGATTGCCGTCGATGCCCGAGAAGCGGATGTTCAGCGTGTTCGGCAAGCGCTCAACCGGGTGCCCGCTAACGGTCACGTTCCCCGGATCCTGCTCCAGTAGTGCCTGCAACCGGTCTCGAAGTTGGCGCTGGCGCGGCTCTTCGGTCGCAAGCGAAGCCCGTGCCAATTCGGCGGCAGCCCCGAGTGCGACGATGTACGGTACGTTCTCGGTGCCCGCTCGGCGACCAGACTCGTGACCCGCGCCGTGAATCAATGGTTCAACGTCGATGCCCGATCGAATGTAGAGTGCGCCGATTCCCTTTGGGGCGTAGAGCTTGTGTCCGGCGATTGTCAACAGGTCGACCCGTAACGCATCGACCCGCGTCGGAATCTTGCCGGCGCTCTGCGAGGCGTCGGTGTGAAACGGGATACCGGCCTCATTGCAGATCGTTCCAATATCGGCGATGGGCTGCCGCGTGCCGGTCTCGTTGTTGGCGTGCATGATCGAGACGACGACTGTGTTGCCGGTGATTGACCGGCGAACGTCATCTGGATCAACCTGGCCGAACGAGTCGACCGGGAGATAGGTCACGTGCGCGCCTCGATCTTCGAGGAACTTGCAGGTGTTGAGAATGGCAGGGTGCTCGACGACGGAGGTGATGACGTGAGGATTTGTCACCCCCGCTGCCCAGACGCGGCCCACCAGCGCCATGTTGTCGCTCTCACTGCCGCCGCCGGTGAAGACAATCTCACCAGGGTCGCAGCCGAGCAGGCTCGCCACCTGCTGACGTGCCTTCTCGACAGCCGCTGCCGTCGTCTGACCGTAGGCGTGACTGCTGGAGGGATTGCCGAAATGCCGGTCGAGGAAAGGTCGCATCGCGTCGCGTACTTCAGGCGCGATGGGAGTTGTCGCGTTGTAGTCGAGGTAGATCGGAATGTCGGTCTGGCTCATGGTAGTTCTCGTTGCCTCTCAGGTGACGCGGGACATCTGGTCCATCGATGGTAGCATGATGACCTCAACAAGGAGATGGCGCGTGGCTGTTCCAGAAAGGACGGCGACGAATGGACCCGCAGGCGAGCGATGCGGCCGAGATCGTCAAGAGGGTCGTCGCGGCGCTCAATCGTGGCGACATCGATCAGGTGCTCGCACTATGTGACGACAACGTGGTTGTGTGGGCACCCGGTGCAGACCTGACGGGCCAGGAGGTTCGCGGCAAAGAGGATCTCCGGCAAATGCTCGACTCGTCGGAGGAACGTTGGCCCGATAGCTGGACCTCCATTGACTCGATCCTCTGCTCCGGTGACCGCGTGGCCGTCGAGATGACGATGGTCGCGACGGAAAGTGGCGTCACGCTCCGGCATCCGATGGCGGCCTTCTTCACGCTGCGAGACAACTTGATCGTCGAGCAGCGCAGCTACTACGACCTGCGGGCACTTGATCAGTTGCTTGGAAGCTAGCGGGTCTGAAGCCACCTCTGAGACATTCGCGCCACGTTCAGTCTGTGACGGCCGAGGCGTCTGCGCGAGGTCCCGTCTCGATGATGTGCCGCAGGGTCTCAATGTGTCCGCGATGCTCGGCTTCATGTTGCATGAGATGGTGGAGCACCCATTCGGGAGTCACGTCGTACTGTGGCAGCCGTCGTGCCCGGCGATACTCGTCGAGCGACATCGAGCCGAATGTCTCGACCAGGCGAGCGCGGACCAAATCGAGTACGTGTAGCTGCTCTTCCAACGAGCGCCCTGCCGGTGCAACGAGCATTCCTGATGTATCACGCACGCCCTCGGAGAATCTGGATAAGACGTCGTCCGGAATCTCCTCCTCGCGAACTTCCGCGTACATCCAATCGGCTTCGATAACCGCGATGTGATAGAGAAGTGAGCCGATGCTGTTCTCGAACCCGTCAGGAATAACGTCCATCATGGCTGAATCGAGCCCGGCAAGTGACGTCTTGGTGCGCGTGCGTGCGTCCTCGATCGCCCAGAGCGCTCTGCCGACTTGAGGGTCCGTCGCGGGAAGAGTTTCAAATACGAGCTGTCGTCGCGGTTCTGTCATCGTGTCTCCTTCAGCCAAGGTTGGCCCCAACGCGCGATCCCGGTACGGCTCGACGAAACTCCGCACGGGAGTTTGAGGCGGCTCACAGCAGTGTCACGATTCGGTCGAGCCACAGCTTTCGCTCATCCTCAACACTGATCCAGGCGGTGCGCGGTGTCAGGACGACGTTCTCGAAGCCGATCAGTGGGCTGTCCGGCGACAGCGGTTCGTAGGCGAAGGTGTCGAGTCCTGCTCCGGCGATATCGCCGCTGCGCAACGCCTTGATAAGCGAACCCTCGTCGATCAGCCGACCGTCCGCGACGTTGATCAGAAGCGCGGTGGGCTTCATGGCGGCCAGCTCTGGCGCGTCGATGAGGCGAAACGTGTCCCGAGTAGCAGGGAGGTGGAGACTTACTATGTCCGATTCGGCCAGGATTTGATCGAAGCGACAGGCTTCGATTCCGAGCCTGGCGATGGCTTCGTCCTTCGGAGCCACGTCAAAGAACTGAACCCGCATTCCCATTCCCAGCGCGCGTTCGGCCAGCGCCAGACCGCTCCGTCCGAGACCGATGATGCCGAGTGTGCGTCCAGCGAGTGCGGGACCCGATCTCGGACGTGACCAGCTTCCGTCAACGACCGCTGAATAGTCCGCCAGCAGCGTGCGAGAGAGCGCGAGCATCAGGAGCAACGCATGTTCTGCGGCTCCAGTGGCCGCGATCGACGGGACGACCGTGATACGCGCCCGCCTGTCACCGGCCTTGGCGGAGACCGCACGTCGCCGGTCGGGTTCGTCGGGGTCGATCAGGATGATCCACGTGACATCGCGAAGCTGGGCATCTGACACCAGGCTCAGTGCGCCGCGATCGACGACGAGCGCTTCTGGTTCGTCCGCAGGCGATGAATCGAAGGAAGCATCGGGCAACAGGGCAATCAGGCCGCTGGAAAGCCAGTCGTCTCCGGCGACCAGCAATTGACGGTGATGCCCTTGACGGGACAACTCAACGGTCGAGAGTTCAGCGGTCACGACTCGGCGACAGGAGTCTCGAGCTTGGGGAAGATCGGCTGCGGCTTGGTCACGGAGGTACCCGCCTCAAGCTCACCCCAGCGTAGTTCTTCGATCCAGCCGACCTTCCCGATCTCGACGCCGAGTTGTTCGGCCATGCGCTGCGAAGTCTCCGGCAGGAACGGTCGCAGGGCGACCGCCACGACACGCAACGCCTCGGCCAGCGAGTAGAGGGCCGCGTCGAGTTTGCTCCTGGCCTCCTCATCGCCATTGCGTTCTGCCTTGGACAGGACCCACGGCGCGGTCTCTTCGACGTAGCGGTTGGCCCGGACGACACAATCCCAGATAGCGGCAAGCGCCTGCTGCGGGTCGTAATCCTGCCCCATGGTCGACTGAATTCGCGAAGCGAGATCTTCGGTTCCGAGCGAATTTCCCGATTCGGTTTCAGGAACTTCGCCACCACGATACCGATTGATCATCGAGACGGTCCGGTTCAGCAGATTGCCCAGGTCGTTCGCCAGGTCGGCGTTGTAGCGGCGTTCGAGCTTCTCGTCGGTGTAGTCAGCGTCGCCGTTCGGCGGAACCTCGCGCAGCATCCAGTAGCGCACAGCCTCGGCGCCGTAACGCTCGACCAGTTCGGCCGGATCAACCACGTTGCCGAGCGATTTGCTCATCTTCTCGCCGTCGATCGTCAGATAGCCGTGAACGAAGATGGTGGTCGGTAGCGGCTCACCGGCCGACAGGAGCATCCCTGGCCAGTAAACCGCGTGGAAGCGCAGAATACCCTTGCCGATGACGTGGACGCGCTCGGGATTCTCGACCCAGTAGTGCTGGTAGAGATTCTGATCGCCCCCGTAGTTGAGCGCGGTGATGTAGTTGGCCAGCGCGTCGAACCAGACGTACATCACCTGGTCCGGATCGTCCGGTACTTCGACCCCCCAGCCGCGGGCGCGCGTGCGCGAGCGCGACAGGCTGAAGTCCTCCAGCCCGCGCGCTACGAAGGAGCGGACCTCGTTGCGCCGCGTCTCCGGGATGATGCGCATCTCGCCGGAATCGATCAGTTCGAGCAGTTTGTCACCATAGCGGGATAGCCGGAAGAAGTAGTTCTCCTCCTCGACCAGTTCCGGGGGAATGTGGTGCTCCGGGCAGAGCCCGTTGTCCAACTCGTCCTCGGTGTAGAACTGCTCGCAGCGGACGCAATAGAGCCCGCTGTAGTGCTTCTTGTAGATGTCGCCGTTTTCGGCGCACTTCTGCCAGAGCTTGCGCGCGCCCTCGATGTGTCGCTCTTCGACGGCCGTGCGAATGAAATCGTCATTTGAGATGTTGAGCAGATCGGTCAGGCCCATGAACGTGGCGGCATTGCGGTTGACCAGATCGGCGGTCGGAATGCCCTCCCGCTCGGCGGCCAGGACGTTGGTCAGGCTGTTCTCGTCGGTGCCGGTGAGAAAGCGGGTGTCATCCCCCATCAGGCGGTGAAAACGCGCGAAGGCGTCGGTCTGCACGAACTCGAGCGCGTGCCCGATGTGCGGCGCGGCGTTGACGTAGGGGATGGACGTCGTGATGTAGTAGCGTTTCCCGCTTGTGCTCAAACTTTCCCTCGCTCACGGTGTAATGCCTGGCTCATTCAGGTTTTTGGATACGGGTTGGAGTCTCAAAGCCCGGCATACGGCTCTTGTGATCGGCGCCTGATCCGATCACCAGTTCTTATCATACGATGAGGCAACAGGCCAGAAGGCGGAAAACAGAGATACGGGGCGAGTGCGTGTCCGGTGAATCGGGCCGGTGGCGGAAACTGGATCGTCCCCGCCAGGCCTGAAGCCGGTTAAGACGCCGGGACTGCGGCCGGGACGGGCAACGCCCGCCACGCCGCCAGGACGTCATCGGATGTGCAGACACGCCCGAAGCACGAAGCCAGCGAGGCCAGGCCTGCCTCGTGCCGCGCCAAGGTCTGTTCGGCAGTGCAATCCGATAGCGTGACGGTGTGAAATTCGTGATGAAAGGCGTCGCGGGCGGTGCTGCTCACGCAGATGTCAGTGGTCAATCCGACCAGCACCACGGTACGAATCCGGCGCTCGCGCAGCACTGCCGCCAGTTCCGTATCCACGAACCCGCTGTACCGCGACTTGACGACCGTCAGGTCGTCTGGCCCCGGCTCGAACCCTGGTGCGAAGCCGCTCACCGGAGAGTCCGGTGCGAGGGCCGACTTCACACCGTCGGAGTGCTGCTGCTCCCAGACCGCGGTCCAACGGTCCGCAGGGATGACGTGGCGGATGAAGACGCGGAGCACTCCAGTTTCGCGGGCGGTGGCAATGAAGCGTTGCAGGCGCGGCAACACGTCGTCTAAAGCGGGCGCTAGAGGCATTGCGGTGAACATCGGCTGCACGTCCACCACCAGCACCGCCGTGTGCTGCGGGGCGACGAGGGAGACGAGCGCGGCATCTGCGTTGTCCATTGGCATCCTCCGTCGCGCGTCAGGGCGCTGCCCCAGCGGGCATGTCAATGAGCCTAGTCGCGTATCACCAGTATCCGCCCCGGTGTCAATCCCCGACCAACCAACCACCAGACATGACGCCATAGACGCCGCGATCTGCGTCTCGTGCTCGCCGCTGAACGCTTGACATGTGCGGGTAGTGCCGACCGTTAGTTTGATGGATGTTGAAGGATCTACCTGTTCCTGACGCCGATGGTCCCCCATAACGGTTCGGATCCCCTGCCGCGTGCGTCAAACGTGTTCCAATGTCTGCCTAGACAGGCTGGGCCACACCACGAACTCGTACTCGAGTTGACTCGCCGACAGCGTCGAGCCGAAACCAGAGCGCGGTCAATATCGCGAGACTGAGCGTACCGATCCCAACGAGAACGAGGAACGGGATGCTCGCGGACGGATCCCCCCTCCAGGCCATCACCACGGCCATGCCGGTAACCGCGGCGCCCTGACAGGTCAGATATCCCATGATGCCGGTCGCGGCTCTCTTGGCCGTCGAGTTGTGTCGCAGCAACCCCACGCCGGTCGCCAGGGCCACCGGAATGATGAAGGCGGTATCCAGGAGTTTGATGCTCCAGAAGACGTTGGGATCGCCGAGGTACTCCTCCGTCACGCGAGTTCCGCTCGCGACACCCCAGATCGCCTGAGTCCAGGCAAGTCCAAGCAGCGTACCCAACGCGAGGAGAATCCCGGCGGTGACGCGTCGTAGTCGCGCGTCAGGCTCAGGAAGTTTGTCGCCCTTCAGCGCCGACCAGGCCTGGGCCGCGAGCGTCCATCCCAGCACGGTCAGTCCGAGATAGAGGGGGAAGAACTTGCCGACGTTCCCCGGATATCGTTCGTACTGCTCGCCTACCACGAGCGACACCGCGTAGTAGAGCGCATAGAGTGTCGGACCGAGTGCAAGTGCGGGCGCCAGCCGGTGTCGTCGCAGCCACAGGACGCCAGCGACAATCGCCGCCGGAGCCGCCACGGCCAGTGAGGACAAGTCACCACCGACAATCTGGTTTTCCATCGCATCGGAGACCGGATACTCGATGACCTTGAGCATGAGTGGCCCCAGTACCGCGCTCGCGGCGAGCCCTCCGCCCAGCGCCAGCAATCCGAATCCGACCAGACGTCGTCCAATCATGTCTCTACTCGCTTCCGCTCGTCCGGTAACGCCCGTGTCCATCTCCGCCTGCCAGGCGGTCGCAATCTCCTTTGCCCAGTCGCGGATCGCGCCCCCAATTTCATGCCGTTCTGGGCGCCATTCCAACCCTAACAACGGGCCGGTAACATGTCCGTAAACCACGAGCGCCCGACGTAACAATCGTGTGACATTAAGGGTTTGGACGTTCCTGAACGCTTGACGTGGGCGGACGAGCAGACCTATAGTTCAATGGATGTTGAAATGTCCGGGTGGGCCTGGCAGAACACGGAGGACAACATGGTCACGACCATCGATAGCGTGGGGAACCTGCCACTCCTCGCCCAATCTCTGAAGACCCTGGGGGATGTCACGCGCTTGAAGATCGTCAGCTTGCTGATGGAGGGCGAGTACTGCAACTGCGAGCTTGGCGATGAACTTGGGCTTGCTCCCAATCTCATCTCGCACCATCTGGGTGTGCTGCGACGAGCTTGCCTCATCGTGGCGCGGCGTGATCCAGAGGATGCCCGCTGGGTGTACTACTCGATTAACACGGAGACCCTGCGGAATCTCCACGGCGTCCTGGGCGCGACGTTCGATCCCTCGCGAATACAGCAGCGTGAACCGCGCTGCGGCGTGGCGACTCAGGAGTAACGACGAGTCTGGCGCGGTTTCGCGCCTTCGTTTTGGACAAATAGTTCAAAGATGACTGAATTATCTGAGTGCGAGAGGACGGGCCACATGAGTCTGTTGGACGAAACGTCTGGCAACGGCACGATCGACATTCCGGACACAGCTTCAATCGCGACCGCGTTGCCGCCGCTAGACTGGACCAATTGGACGACGCCGTTCCTGTTCTTCACTGGGAAGGGCGGAGTCGGCAAAACGACCATCGCCAGTACCGTGGCAGTCAGCCTGGCGGATGCCGGACGCCGCGTGCTCCTCGTCAGCACCGACCCGGCGTCGAACCTTGGGGACGTCTTCCGTGTGTCGGTTGGAGATCGACCGACCGACGTTCCCGGTGTTTCGGGACTCCAGTTACTCAATATCGATCCGCATCAGGCTGCCGCCGATTACCGGGAGCGGGTCGTGGGCCCGTATCGCGGGATTGCGTCACCGGCTGAGCTCCGCGCCATGGAAGAGGAGCTGTCAGGGGCCTGTACGGTAGAGATCGCCTCGTTCGACGCGTTCACGCGACTCGTGGCGGATCCATCGGGTTCACTCGGATTTGACCACGTCATCTTTGACACCGCACCAACAGGACACACGCTGCGGCTGCTCAGCCTGCCGCGCGCCTGGAGCGGATTCATTGAATCGAATCGGAACGGAGCCAGTTGTCTGGGGCCACTTGCCGGATTGACCGCGCAGCGCGAGCGGTATGTCGCGACCGTCGAGGCCCTGGCCGATCCGGAACGTACGTCGCTCATCCTCGTAAGCCGCCCGGAGGTCAGCGCACTCCGCGAGGCGGCGCGAGCCGGAGCGGAGCTGGCAGCGCTCGGTATGCGAAATCGGCAGCTTGTCGTCAATGGCGTGTTGAGCGTGCCGACCGGGGAAGATCGCGTTGCATCGGAACTCGCCCGGTTGCAGCGACTGGCGCTTCAGAATCTCCCAGCCGGCCTCCGAGGATTGCCGGTCTCGGCTGTTTCGCTGGTGTCGAACGACCTGACTGGGATCGACGCACTCCGGGTGCTCGCATCGCCCGAGGTGATCACCTCGACGTCCACAGCACCGTCGCTGGCCACTCCTCGTAAGGACTATGCCGGGATCGATGAACTGGTCGACGCCCTGGAAGCAGAAGGCCCTGGCGTGGTCATGACGATGGGGAAGGGTGGTGTTGGGAAGACGACGGTTGCCGCGGCGGTCGCGGTGGCGCTGGCGGAACGCGGGCATCATGTGCATCTCTCGACGACCGATCCAGCCGCCCACCTCGTTGACGCTCTCGGCGAGCTGTCGTTGGAAACACTCACCGTCACCCGCATCGATCCGGTCGTCGAAGTGGACCGCTATACCCAAGACGTCCTCAGGGCGGCTGGAGACACAACTCCGGAGGAGCGTGCCCTGCTCGAAGAGGATCTCCGATCTCCCTGCACCGAAGAGATCGCGGTCTTTCGCGCATTCTCACGTACGTTGGGACTGGCGCGGCGCGGCTTCGTGGTGTTGGACACGGCGCCGACCGGCCACACGCTACTGCTGCTCGACACGACCGGAGCCTATCATCGAGAGATCATGCGGAACTCCGATGGCACGTCCGGTCGTTTGACCACGCCGCTCATGCGTCTGCAAGACCCCTCATTCGCGCGCATGTTGATTGTCACCTTGCCCGACAGCACGCCGATCCTCGAAGCCCAACGTCTGCAGGAGGACCTGCAGCGGGCGGCGATCGAGCCATTTGGCTGGGTCGTCAACCAATCACTGAGCATGACCGGCACCCGGCATCCGGTGCTGGCTGAGCGCATCGAGCGGGAACAGGCGCACATCGCACATGTGGCCGGTGATCTGTCGCGACGCATGTGGGTCATTCCGTGGCTATCCGGATTGGGTGACGGCCATGACGGGATTCGGTCGGTGTTGCGCGAACGTCTGAGCAAGAAGTGACACCGTGCCATCAGAGCGGTGCGGCATCGTGACGAGCTGGTCGTTGGCAGGTTGGAGCAGAGCAGTATGAATCAGCAAATTCTGTCGTACCACGTGGAAGCTCGAACACTGGGGCAAGGTGCCTCGGCCGCCACTATCAAGCAGACCGCGATCACGTTTGACACGTCCGATGGTCAGAGCGAGGTACTGCCAGGTCCGGCGGACCTGCTGACGCTGGCGTTTGCGGCGTGTGTCTTGAAGAACGTTGAGCGCTTTTCGCGCATGCTTCCGTTCCGGTATTCCGGAGCGTCAATTGAGGTGACATCCGAGCGGCAGTCCTCCCCGCCAAGAATCACGCGCGTCGTTTACACGCTGCACATCCAGACCGATGAACCGGCGCAGCGGGTTGATCTCTTGCATCGCAACATCAAGAAATTCGGCACGATCTACAACACCCTGGCGGCGAGTTGTGCCGTCGACGGCGAGATCGTCGTGGAGGCGTTACAGACAGTTCAGCAGCGGGCAGCGGACGACGAGATGCCAGATCGTTCGCGCGAACGTGAGGGAGGCATTTAGATGGTGCAGGCTCATTCAACGTCAATACCCGCAACCGAACCGGTAAGCCACCGACTGTCGACGCTCGACCGCTTCCTGCCACTCTGGATCTTCGCCGCGATGGCTGTGGGTGTGTTACTCGGGAAGCTTGTTCCTGGCCTACCCGACGCACTCGATTCGCTCCAGATCGACACGGTCTCGCTGCCGATCGCGATCGGCCTGCTCTGGATGATGTACCCCGTGCTGGCCAAGGTGAAGTACGAGCGGGTACCGGCGGCGATGAGCAATGTCAAGCTGCTCGGCACGTCCCTCTTCCTCAACTGGATCCTGGGACCGGCGCTGATGTTCGGCCTCGCCTGGCTGCTCCTGCCCGACAAACCAGAGTACCGGACTGGACTGATTCTGGTCGGTCTCGCTCGCTGCATCGCTATGGTGCTCATTTGGAACATGCTCGCTGGCGGCAACAACGAGTACGCGGCGGTGCTCGTCGCGCTGAACTCCGTCTTCCAGATCTTGATGTACACGGTGCTCGGCTACTTCTACCTCACGACCGTGCCGGGGTGGTTTGGCGCTGAGAGTGCGACGGTCAATATCTCAATGTGGCAGATCGCGAAGAGCGTCTTGATCTTCCTGGGTATTCCGTTGGCCGCCGGATTCCTGACGCGCTTATTTCTGGGACGAGCGAAGGGGCAGGAGTGGTACGACACCACGTTTATTCCGCGGCTCGGACCGACGGCGATGATCGGCTTGCTCTTCACGATCGTCATGATGTTCTCGCTCAAAGGGGACGTCATCCTGTCGCTGCCATTCGACGTGCTGCGCATTGCCGTGCCGCTGTTGGTCTACTTCGCGATCATGTTCGCTCTTGCCTTTGGTGGTTCCTACCTGCTCGGTTTTCGCTACGCCGAGACCGCCACGCTTTCATTCACGGCGGCGAGCAACAACTTCGAGCTGGCGATCGCCGTGGCCATCGGCGTCTTCGGCATCGGCTCGGGGCAGGCACTGGCCGCTGTTGTCGGTCCACTGGTCGAGGTCCCGGTGCTGATTGGCCTGGTCTCTGTCTCTCTCTGGCTGCGGCGGCGTCTCTTTTCCGGCGAAACCTCCGCAACACGGCTTCCCCGGTCGGCCGTCCCGGGCGATTGATGGTGTGGTCGTGGTCTCACTCAGGAAATGCGGTTGGCTGACGGATCACGGATAGGGAGTGAATGATGAAGGGAAATCGACTTCGCGTGCTGTTTCTCTGCACGCACAATTCCGCCCGTTCGCAGATGGCTGAAGGTCTGCTGCGCCAATACGCTGGGGACCAGATCGAGGTCGCATCAGCGGGTACCGAACCGGGCGTGGTCCATCCTCTTGCAGTACGGGCCATGCAGGAGATCGGCATCGATATTTCGGGAGCCCGGTCGAAACCGGTCGAGGAGTTTCTCGGTCAGGATTTCGACTACGTCATCACCGTGTGTGACCGGGCCAACGAAACCTGCCCGATCTTTCCGGGCGACCCGGAGCGGATTCACTGGTCGTTTCCGGATCCCAGTGCGGTCGATGGTTCGGAGGCGGAGCGACTGCGCGCGTTTGTGGACGTGCGAACGCAGCTCGCACTCCGGCTGAGAACCTGGCTGCAATTGCCTCTGTCTCAGCGGTCAGCACCGGCAGTGCCTGGGGCGGATTCGACGTAATCGAACGAACTCAGCCCTCAATCTCCAGTCGCGGCAGTTCGCAGGTCGTGCCCGCCTCGGCCTCAACCAACAATGCTGCGCGGAGAAGCTCTAGGGCGCGAAACACTCCGGGTCGTTCCGCTTCCGGAATGTGATTCATAATCCGGTCCGACTGCGCATTCAGGGTTCGCTCCAGATCGTCGAACCGTTCGCGTCCCTGCGGTGACATCGAGATCAGGACGGCGCGTCGATCCTCGTCGCTCGGCGTCTTGATGAGCAGATCTTCTCGCGCCAACGTCTCAACGGCTCGGCTCACCCACCCCTTGTCCAGTCCAAGCTGCCGGCTCAGGTCCGCGACCGTAGTGGGTTCACCTCGACCAAGCGCGGTGAGAATCACACACTGCGTGTTCGTGGTGCCACCACAGCAGGCTGCGCCCTCCCGCTGTACCTGCCCATGCAAGCGAGCAACGTCTCGCAGGAGCGCTGTAGTCGTTGCTATTGACATCCTTTTTCCTCCCCTGTATTGTTGTCATCAACAACGTTGTGTATCGCAACGATAGCATGGATTGACCGCAAACACAAGTGATGGAGCGGTCGGAGCAAAGAGGAAGACAGACATGGAGACGGAACAAACGGTATTGCCAGTGGTGGTTATCGGCGCCGGGCCGGTTGGGTTGGCCGCGGCGGCACATCTTGCGACGGCAGGAGAGCCGTTCCTCGTGCTGGAAGCGGGTGCCGAGGTTGGAGCAGCGGTACGCCAGTGGGCGCACGTGCATGTTTTCTCCCCGTGGCGTTACGACGTCGACGCCGTCGCCGCGGCCATGCTCACCGCTCGTGGCTGGCAGATGCCGGACGGGGACGACTATCCGACCGGTGGTGACCTTATTGACCACTACCTGGCACCGCTCGCGGCGTTGCCAGAGATCGCGCCCTACATTCGATTCAGCACGCGTGTAGCGTCGGTAAGCCGCGCGGGCTTCGACAAGATGAAGACTCGTGAACGCGAACAGGCCCCGTTCCTGGTAATCGCTACCGCGCCGACGGGCGAGGAGCGCATTCTGGCGCGGGCGGTCATCGATGCGTCGGGAACCTGGGAGACCGCGAACCCCCTCGGTTCCGGGGGTGTGCCCGCGATCGGAGAACAGGAGTTCCAGCACAAGCTCTTCTACGGCATTCCTGACGCGCTGGAGCGTGACCGCGAACGTTATGCGGGGAAACGGGTGCTCGTTGTCGGAAGCGGTCACTCGGCCTTCAACGCACTCGTCGATCTGGTCAAACTCTCGCACGAGGCCCCGGAAACCGAGATCAGCTGGGTGGTGCGCCGGACTCCGACGCCACAGATGTACGGTGGCGAGCAGAACGACGCACTGCCTGCTCGCGGGAGTATCGGCATGCGCGTGCGGCAGTACGTTGAGGGCGGAGACATCAACCTAGCAAGTGGTTTCAAGATCCAGCGTCTGATCGAGCTCAACGGAGGATTGATGGTCGAGAGCGAGGACGGGCGCGTCCTTGGCCCGTTCGACGAGGTGGTCGTCGCGACCGGCTTCCGGCCGCAACTGGCGATACTGAGCGAGTTGCGACTCTCGCTTGATCCAGCGCTCGAGAGTCCGAGCGCGCTGGCTCCGCTGATCGATCCGAACGTCCACAGTTGCGGCACTGTCCGGCCGCATGGCGCTGAGGAACTCCGGCACCCGGAGGCGAATTTCTACATCGTCGGCATGAAGAGTTACGGTCGCGCGCCAACATTCCTGATGTTGACTGGCTACGAGCAAGTCCGCTCGGTGGTCGCGGCCATTCGTGGCGATTGGGATGAAGCGCGTGCAGTCGAGCTTGAACTCCCCGAAACCGGGGTCTGCTCGATCGATGGAGGGGGCGCGGCCGAGACTGTCCCTTGCTGCGACTCGACGCCAACGACTGAGGTTTCCTGCTGCACCCCACTGCCCGGTGGAAGCGCACACTGCTGCGAGGAATCGCGGGACCTTGAACTCGTGGGGGCAGGCAGTGACGGCAGTGCCCGTTGTTGTGAGTGAGGTTTACAGAAGTGAATCGCTGTCGAACGACGCGACACGGTGAAACGAATCAGACCGGTGCGAAGTGCGATTGGCAGCGTCACCGCCGCCAATCGCCATCCGGGTCATTGGGGCGGCCCGACAAGGGTGGGTGAGGAGGTGACGTGGTGACGTTCAAACGCCGAGTTGCGATCTACTATGGCTGGCGAATGCTCCTGGGTCTGTCTATCGCGGAGGTGACTGCATGGGGCATTCTCTACTATTCGTTCTCTGTCTTCCTCAATCCGATGCACGATGCGCTGGGGTGGTCGACCGCTGAGCTGACTGGTGCCTATTCGCTGGCCCTCCTACTCTCGGGTTTCGCGGCGATCCCGGTCGGCCGCTGGCTCGACCGCCGCGGGCCTCGCCTGTTGATGAGCGTTGGCTCGGTCTCGGGCGCTCTCCTGCTGGTGGCCTGGGCCACGGTACACAATCTTCTGGCGTTCTACGCCATCTGGATCGGCATCGGGGCGGTCATGGCGACTGTCCTGTATGAACCTGCCTTCTACGTGGTGGCGCAGTGGTTCAACCGGCGGCGTAGTCGTGCGCTGACGCTCCTGACGTTCATCGGTGGCTTCGCGAGTGTAATCTATCTACCGTTGGCGGGTTGGCTGGTGCGGAGCTACGGTTGGCGCGAAGCCCTGCTGATCCTGGCGGCGGTGCTCCTGATTGGAACGCTACCGATTGACGTGTTTCTGCTGCGTCGTCATCCGCGGGACCTGGGACTTGAGCCGGACGGCGGATTGCGGGCGGAGCATGCGCGTGCGAGCGTGGCGACGCCGGGCGCAACCATGCCCCAGGCAGTTCATGACCCCGCCTTCTGGTGGTTGACTGGCTCATTCTGTCTGGTCATGTTTACGTCGGTGGCTGTGACAGTCCACCTGATTCCCTACATGACCGACCGTGGATACAGCTCGGGGTTTGCCGCCTCAATGGCTGGCCTCGTCGGTCTATTTGCGTTGCCTGGCCGTTTGATCTTCACTCCGCTCGGCGGCCGGATTGATCGCCGCTACGTTACCGCCTTGATCTTCTCTCTACAGACGCTCTCGATCGTGGTGCTGCTGATGTGGCACGGCACCGTCGGCATCTTCGCGTTCGTTGCTCTCTTTGGTGCGGGGTTCGGTGCGATCACGCCGGCTCGAGCGGCCCTGGTGGCAGATCTCTACGGCCCAGCCAACTATGGGAGCATCGCCGGAGTGCTGGCGCTCTGGGTCACCGTCGCTCGCGCGCTTGGCCCCTTCGTGGCTGGACTAATCTTTGGCGCCTTCGGCAGCTATACGCCGGTCTTCTGGACCCTCTTGATCGCCTCGGCGCTCGCCTCATTGGGAGCGCTGCAAATCCGATCGAACATCCAGTTTGACCCAACTACTGCTCCCGACGTGGCAGTGGACGGGGTCGTGAGCTAATTGCCTGTTGCTAGAACTCTTTGAGTCGTGCTTCGGTCTTGCTCCAGCGGTCGATGCGCGGGTTCATGACGCGGGCGACTTCTTCCTCGATGACGACGGTCTCAACGTTGCGCGCTCCGGTGCGCCCTGTCACGTAGAGGCCTGGATGGTTCACCAGGACCATGCCCGGCTGAAGAGTCGTCTGCTGGGAGCGGACCAGCCAGGGCGCCTCCCTCGTCGACAGACCAATGCCGTGGCCGGTGCGGTGGCGCAGCATGTTGCCGAACCCGAGTCGTTCGATGACCTTGCGGGCGGCCTGGTCGACTGATTCCGCCGTGGCTCCTGGAACCATGGCCTCACGCGAAGCATCCTGCGCCTGCACGGTCGCCTCGACCCAACGGACGACGTCCCGCAGCGGATCGCCGACGAAGAAGGTCGAGCCAGCCTGGGCATGGTATCCGGCGACGCTGGCCGTGAACTGGACGATCACGGTGTCGCCGCGGGTTAGTTTGCGGCTGCTCGTCGGGGCGTGCGGGAAGGCAGCGCGCGTACCGCTCCGGATCGCTCCAGTGATCGGGCGCGAGCGCGGATCGTAGAGATCGCCAAGCTCCGAACGCATGATCGCGTCGACCGCGGCGGTGACTTCGTGTAAGGCGTCGCGTTCCGGCGAGCCGCTGGTCAGGCGTGCGAAGAGTCGTTCGAGCGCCAGGTCTGCGAAGTCTGCGGCGCGCTGAATCAGATCGAGCTCCGGTTGGGTCTTGATCATCCTGAGATCCGCGACGTAGTCGTTGATCTCCACCTCTTCGATTTCCGCTTTGACGCTTTCCCAGTCGCTCGCGGGCATCGTGTCGAAGACCAGCGGGCCCTGGGCCTCCCGGGCCATCCAGACGATTGGATTCTCCTCGGCTGGAAATTCCGCGTACCAGCGAACATCACGAACCGAGCCGCTTGCGGCATACTCGGCGTCGAGTTGCGGGACGAAGAGCGCGACGCGGTGATCTTTCCAAACGCAGGCGGCCAGTGGACGATCCGAGGGCTCGAATGCGATCCCGGTGACGTAGCGGATGTTGTCCGGCTTGAAGATGAGGGCAGCATTCTTGCCCTCGGCTTCCAGTCGTTCGGCCAGGCGATTGCCGACCTGGCGGTGAAACGCCTCTCCCAGGACCATCAAGATCTCCTCGAACTACTCTCCGGGCGGCGTCGTGCCAGCCCATCGCCCAATCCCGCTTCACTATTCTCACCTGATGGCGTCGAAAATGCTACTCAGTGAGTTGTCGAGCCCAAGTTCGACGGATGATTAAAACACTACAAAATCGTTCGGGTTCGGCCTAGACAAACGAGCCGGAAACGGCGACAATAGACGTGACGGCCGGTCAAGTGAATCTGAACCGGCCAGCACTTACTACGAACACCAGACTCATCTCCTCCTCACGTGCGGGGCAGCCGTCCACCAGCGGCTGCCTCGTGCGGTTTGGCGAAATTCGCAATTCATGGCCTGCCCAATGCGTTTCCAGATGGTGTCGTTGGCATGGCAGGCTCGCCCTCTTGCAATCATGAAACGCGTCCCGGTGGGACATCAGCGACAGTAGTGGATACAATTAGGCTCAGTCTCCGTGGGATGGCATCGCAGGTGCGACGGTTCCTCCCAGGGATCGGCCAAACATACAGACGACCGATCCTCCCCCACGGAATGTTCTTTAGGAAGGTGCTCTTCATTCATGAGAGACCCATCGGGCCGCAACGGACCCGACCGACCGAATGGTCCCCAACCGCCCTCCAACCGGTCTCGTTTTCCGACGTGGATCATCTGGGTCGTGCTTGGCGGGTTTGCCCTGTATTACATCTATGTTCTGTTTTGGCCAAGTACGGCGGCCCATTTGAACGTTCCGTATTCAGCCTTCATCAGTCAGGTGCAGGCAGGTAACGTCCAGTCGGTCACGATCGAGGGCCAGTCCGTCAATGGGGTGTTTACCCAACCGATGCAGCTGGTCAACAACCAGCTCTCTCCGGCGTCTCAGCCGACTCCGACGGGGACTTCGAGTAGCGACATTTCGACAGGGACGAATTTCAAGACGACGATTCCAGAGAACACGCAGTCTGACCTCGTAACGCTGCTGCGGGAGAACAACGTCACGACGGACGTGAAGGTCGCCCAAGGATCGATCTGGCCGAGCCTCTTGTTATTCGGCTTGCCGATCCTCCTCTTCGTTGGCGTGATGTGGTTCTTCGGTAGGAACATGTCGCGCGGGCAGCAAAATATCTTCAGCTTTGGCCGAAGCAAGGCGAAGATGTACGACGCCGAGCGGCCGCGAGTTACATTCGCGGACGTGGCTGGTGAGGAAGAGGCCAAGCACGAACTGACCGAGGTCGTCGACTTCCTGCGGAACCCGGCCAAGTACCACAGCATCGGCGCCCGACTGCCACGAGGAATTCTGCTGATAGGTCCTCCTGGTACTGGTAAAACGCTGCTGGCTCGAGCGGTCGCCGGTGAAGCCGGAGTCCCGTTCTTCAGCGTTAGTGCGTCGGAGTTCGTCGAGATGTTCGTCGGTGTCGGCGCGAGTCGTGTCCGCGATCTGTTCGAGCGCGCCAAGGCGTCTTCTCCGTCGATCGTCTTTGTCGACGAGCTTGATGCGGTCGGTCGCCAGCGCTTTGCTGGCGTGGGTGGTGGCAACGACGAGCGCGAGCAGACGTTGAACCAGTTGCTGGTCGAGATGGATGGCTTCGATGTGCATCAGAACGTCATCGTCATCGCGGCGACGAACCGCCCCGACGTGCTCGATCCAGCGCTGCTGCGCCCCGGTCGCTTCGACCGCCAGGTAACGGTCGGCCTGCCGGACAAGCGAGGTCGTGAAGCCATTCTCAAGATCCACAGCCGCGGAATCCCGATTTCGAACAACGTCGACCTTGATGGCATCGCGTCAGTTACGCCCGGTTTCTCCGGCGCCGACCTGTCGAACCTGGTCAACGAGGCGGCGCTCCTGGCAGCTCGTAAGGATAAGAAGGTCGTCGAGCGCTCTGATTTCGACGAGGCGATCGACAAGATCGTGCTTGGCACCGAGCGAGCGTTCGTCATGAGCGAGCACGACAAACAGGTTGTCGCGTATCACGAAGCTGGACACGCGATCGTCGCCTACTTCTCTGAAGGTGCCGATCCGCTGCGTAAGGTCAGCATCGTGCCACGCGGTCGAGCGCTGGGCGTCACCGTGCAGTCTCCGAGCGAGGACCGCTTCAACTACAGCAAGCACTATCTGAGGGGTCGCCTGGCGGTCATGATGGGTGGCCGCGTCGCCGAGCAGCTCGTCTTCCAGGAGGTGACGACTGGGGCGCAAAACGATCTCAAAGAGGCGACATCCCTGGCAAAGCGGATGGTCGGGCTCTGGGGCATGAGCCCCGAAGTCGGCTCGGTCTACCTGGGTACGGGCGAGGAGCACGTCTTCCTCGGTCGAGAGATGGGTGGACAGGATCGCCCTATTAGCGAAAGTCTGCTGGAGCGTTCCGATCAGGCGATTCAAGCCTTTGTCACTGAAGGTATGGATACCGCCCGGAGGATCCTGACCGAGAACCGGGAGAAGCTCCATGCTCTAGCCGAAGCACTGATCACCGAAGAGACGGTCGATTCAGAACAGATCGCCGCAGTCCTCGGCGTTCCCCCGGTTCCGGCGGCTGCTCCAGTCGGCGGAAGTGACGGGGATGACGACTAGGATTTCATCCGCGGTCCGAACATGGAATATGCATCATCTGGCTGGCTCCGGGTCTCATCGATCTGGAGCCGGTCAATTGCTTCTCAGTTCACACAGTGTGCAGAGAGGCGAGACGCAGGTGGAGCCGCGCGAGTGTCGCTGAAACCAGTCGAGGAGACGCTCAGCCCGTGGTTCGTCGGCGTCGTCGCGCTCTTCGTCACCTGCCTGATTACGGCGAACATCGTTGCCGTCAAACTCGTTGACATCGGCGGGATCGTCGTGCCGGCCGGGACGGTTACGCTCTTCCCGATCAGCTACATCCTGGGCGACGTGCTGACTGAGGTCTACGGCTATCGTCGTGCGCGACAGGTTATCTGGCTTGGCTTCGCCTGTAACGCGGTTGCTGTCCTGGCTATTTACCTGACGCAGCTGCTGCCTGCGCCGGTCTACTGGGACGGCCAGGGTGCCTACGTCCGCATCCTCGGCTACGTTCCACGCCTGTTGGTCGGATCGTTCGTCGCGTACCTGATCGGGGAGTTCGCCAACGCGTTCGTGCTCGCACGGATGAAGGTCATCACCGGCGGACGCTGGCTCTGGACGCGCACGATCGGCTCGACCATCATCGGCGAAGGGCTCGATTCACTGGTCTTCGTGGGAATTGCGTTCGCCGGTACTATCTCGAACGACCAATTGTTTCGAACGATGGTAACCGCCTGGCTGGTTAAGTGTGGCTATGAGACGCTGGCGACGCCGTTGACGTACTTCGTCGTTAACTTTCTCAAGAGAACAGAGGGGGTTGACACGTTTGACCGCGCGATCGAGTTTTCGCCATTGCGTTGGGACTAAATCTGAGTGCGCGACATAAAGCGCACAACGGGAACTCAGAGGGGCATGGTATTATTCCGCCAGGCCCCAATCGAGGGCTGGTATATGCGCGTGCGTTCATCGTTGTTCATCGTTTGCGGATGACGCCTGTGACATCGTTGTGCGAGAAAGGGGTACGACCATGGGTCTCGGCGACGTGATCTCACGCAAGATCGCGTTCGTATTCCCCGGGCAGGGTAGCCAGTACGTTGGCATGGGCAAGAGTCTCTACGATGTGTCGGACGCCGCGCGGCGTGTCTTTCACCAGGCGGATGATATCCTCGGATTTCCTCTCTCATCACTCTGTTTTGAAGGTCCGGACGACGTCCTCAACGACACCATCAATGCGCAACCGGCCATCCTAACGGTGAGCCTGGCCTATCTCGAAGCACTGCGCGAGCGCTGGCATACCCTTGGTTCGACCGTAGCGCCGGTCGTAGTGGCTGGTCACAGCCTTGGCGAGTTCACCGCGCTGGTGGCCGCCGGAGTTCTCGAATTCGGCGATGCGCTGCGCGTAGTGCGTGAGCGTGGACGGCTGATGAAAGAGAGCGGCGACCTGTTTCCAGGTGGTATGGCCGCGGTTATCGGGCTCGACCGGGCGACATTGGAAGCTGTCTGTGCCGAGGCTGGCGAGGTCGGCATCGTCGTGTTGGCCAATGACAACTGTCCAGGACAGTCGGTGATATCGGGCGAGAATGCCGCGCTCGATCACGCGATGCGGCTGGCGAAGGAGCGTGGCGCGCGTAAGGTCGTCCGCTTGGGAATTTCGATCGCATCCCACTCTCCGTTGATGGAGCGGGCCGGACAACAGTTTGCTGAGTTTGTCTCGCGCATTCACCTACATGAGCCGAGTGTGCCGATCATCGCGAATATCACGGGGCAGATGGTGGTCACGGCTGAAGATATCCGTAAGGAAATCGCTCAGCACGTGGTCCTCCCGGTGCAGTGGACCGGTTCCGTGCTCGAGATGGTCAATAGTGGCGTCAGCACGTTCCTGGAGGTGGGGCCGGGCAACGTGCTCGGTGGTCTGATTCGTCGCATTAAGAGCGACGTTGAGGTCGTCACCGTGAAGGATTTCGGCCTTGGCGGCTAACTCCACGCTGGGGTAATTGGAGGGTAGATCGTGCACCGCGTCGTGGTGACCGGTATGGGTGCCTTGACCCCGATCGGCAACAGCGTTCCCGAGTTCTGGAACAACCTGTTGGCTGGCGTGTCGGGAGTCGCCCGGATCGAGTCGTTTGATCCGTCGGATCTTGAAGTTCAGATCGCGGCGGAGGTCAAGGACTTCGATCCCAAAGACTACATGGATTTCAAGGCCGCGCGGCGCATGGACCGCTATTCACAGCTCGCGGTCGCCGCGACGGGCGAGGCGATCAAGGATGCCTGCCTGAAGATTGACGACTCGAATGCCGAGCGGATCGGCGTGATGATGAACACGGGCGGCGGAGGCATCCAGACACTCACGCGTGAGGTTCGGGTTCACTACGGCAAGGGACCGCGGCGCGTCAGCCCGTTTTTCATTCCGATGTTCGCACCGAATATGGCCGCGAGCCAGGTTTCCATTACCTACGGAATCACGGGTCCGGTCATGGCATCTGTCGCCGCATGCGCCGCCGGTGCACAGGCCTTTGTCGATGCCTGGCGAATGCTTCGCCTGGGTGAAATCGACGCCATGATCACGGGAGGCACCGAGGCGGGACTCGATCCGGTCGCGGTCGCGGCGTTTGGCAACATGGGTGCGCTGTCCAAACGGAATGACGATCCGCAGCGCGCGAGCCGGCCGTTCGATCGTGACCGTGACGGCTTTGTCTTTGGTGAGGGCGCGGCGGTGCTGGTGCTCGAAACCGAAGAGCATGCCAAGAAGCGCAACGCGCGGATCTACTGTGAATTGCTGAGTGGATCTCTCACGGCCGACGCGTTCCACATTAGCGCGCCCTTGCCGGGCGGAGTCGGAGCGGCCAGGGCCATGACGCAGGCGCTCAGACTGGCGAATATTCGACCGTCGGACCTGGATTACATTTGCGCCCACGGTACGAGCACGCCGCTGAACGACGCCGCCGAGACCGAGGCGATCAAGGCGACGTTCGGTGAGGCAGCCTACAAGGTCGCGATCAGTTCTCCCAAGAGCATGATTGGACATCTCGTTGGTGCCGCCGGAGCCGTCTCCGGCCTCATCTGTGTGAAGGCGATTCAGAACAACGTCGTGCCTCCTACGATCAATCTCGACAATCCTGATCCGGACTGTGATCTCGACTACGTGCCGCACGAACCTCGTGAGATGACCGTCAATACGGCGATGGCGAACGCCTTCGGGTTTGGCGGCCAGAACGCTGTCGCGATCTTCGGTAGGTACGAGGGTTAGGCTGCTCGCTGGACTGACAGCGGCGTATCACCCTGGAGGATCATGAGCACCGAGAAGAAGGCTGATTGCGTCGTCATCCGGCCGGATTCAACCTATGCCGGAAAACAGGGATTCTCGTATTTCGCCGGGATCTCGAAAGAGACGACTGGTGCGACGGGACTCTGCATGCACATGCTGACGATCCCGCCCGGCGGGCGAGCCAAGCCTCATTACCACGAGAGTCACGAGACTGCCATCTACGTGATCTCGGGTGAAGCGGGTATGTGGTACGGCGAGAATCTCGAAAAGTACCTTACGATGCAGCCGGGTGAGTTTCTCTATATTCCGGCGGGCATGCCGCATCTTCCGACGAACCTGAGCGAAACGGATCCCTGCGTCGCTGTCCTGGCGCGCACTGACCCGAACGAGCAGGAGAGCGTGGTGGTACTGGACATCGAGCCTGTGGCAACGACGTAGCGCGTCTCGCTGCGACGGTGGAATGCCACTCACAAGTGGTCATCATTCCCAGCTCTTCTCCTATCGACCGCCCAGCCGTCGCAGCCGGTCTGTCGCTAATCTGGCGAGATTCCGCGCGGTGATCCGCTGCGCTTGGATCTGTTTATCTTTCTCCGCGATGACGCGCTCAAGCCGGCGCGCATATTCGGCAGTCTCACTATAGATACGTTCAAGATCGTGGACGTATTTGTCGCGCGGATCTTCTCCACGATCGGCGATCTTGATCGGACGGCGGCACCACGCGAGGAGCGGCTCGGTGACGTGTTCCCAGGTATGCCGCTCGGCCTGGCGGGCCAGGTTCGCGCGGAATTCGCGCTGTCGTGCGGGATCGAGCGCCGAGAGTATGGCGCGCGCGGCCGCTTCGTGATCTCCCGGCAGAACCGTGACTCCGATCTGTTCTTGCTGGATGAGATCGGCCAGGACGTCTCCCGCGGTCGCGACTACTGGCAGCCCGCACCAAATGTTATCGAGCACGCGGGTGCGATACGCATAGCGCGCCTCCAGGGAATCCAGGTGAAGCGAGATTCCGAGGTCGGCCTGGAGCAACCAGTTCTGCCGCTCGTCGTAGGGCACCCAGTCGTTGAAGAAGACATGGCGATCGAGGAGGCCGAGGTCGCTTGCCAGCCCCTTTGCATCATCGACGACTCGCATCTTCGCGATGTCCGCGACGGGACTCCGGACCCCCATGAATACGAGCTTGGCACGGGGCTCGCGGTCGGCGACGTTTGCCATGGCGCGGATGGCCGTTAGCGGATCAAGCCAGTTCCAGATGCCGCCATTCCAGAGGATGAGGATCGACTCGTCATCGATGCCCGGGATGGTCTGACGTGGTCCGAATCCGTTTATGAGAGGCGGGTCGGACGGCAGACCGAAGGGTACGACATCGATCAATGTACGCAGGTCGGCATCTGTTTGCGCATGAGCCAGATCGAGTCTTCCCGCCGCGGCCAGCGCCCCCAGCCAAAAATCTCGCTGGCGTTCTGAGGCACACAGAAAGGCGTCCCCAAGCTGGAGTAGCCGGTTGAGGATGGCGACATCGTCCTTGCGATTCGGCTCACCGACCTCTGGGTCGACCCGCGCGTGCTCCAGTTTTTCGAGGATCCAGGGTGCGTAGAGGTCGATAATTAAGAAGCGATCATGCAGAATCTCGGGATCCGTGTACAGGTAAGGAATGTGCTGGGCGATCACGACATCATGTTCCGCAATCAGGCTGGCGAGGTTATGCCCCTCGACGTCGTGGTCCGCTCCGGCGTACGAGACGAACTGGACGCCTGGCGGAGAATCCAGACTCACTGGCTTCGGCGCGGCCAACGTCACCGGTTGATTTCGGCCAATCACGCGAGCCATGTTCCAGTAGCGAATGCCGGTGCCCGCCATGTTCGCGCCAATGGTGTCAGACGCGATGAGGAGCACGCTCGGCGACTCGGTCGGTTGGCTCACGGTCTGCCTGCCTGCACCACGACCGTTCCGCTCATCCAGGCGTAGTAGCGGCTGTGGTAGTGGAAGACGCCAGGCTGGTCGAACTCGTGCGTGAAGAGATCACCGTGAATCAGGTCACCACTGTCCCAGCTTCCGTCATCGGCCGCCACGGCGTTCGTCCGCTGCCCGACCATGGTCCAGACGACCGTCGTCCCAGGTTCGACGGTGAGCGTCGAAGGAGTGAAGTAGAAATCGCCTAGTTCCACGGCGGTAGGAGTGACCGGCGTTGAGAGTTGCTGATAGCGCCAGGTGTGATAGTGCTGGCCGATGTTTCCCATCTCCACTCGCCAGTTCGGCGCGTTGGCCGGCGTGTACGTCAGCACTCGTCGCTCAAACGGTTGAATCATGACCCAGACAGCGTGTCCGTTGAGTGCGACCTGGCTCCAGAACGCTTCACCGATAGGGTAACCCAGCAGGAACTGCCACTGGAAAAGCGGCGACTGCGGCGTGATTTTCCCATCAACGTAGACCGGCCCCGACTGATTCATGAAATCCCAGAAAGCGCGTGGGACGTTGTAGCCGACCTGCTGGCCGCCAGCGCCGGCATAGGTAACGTACGTGCTAATCGTCGTGCCGCTGTCGCCCGTCTCTCCGCCATAGGTTGACATACCCGACCTCGCGATCGCTGTGGTCACCGCGTGCCCAACGAGGTCGGGAGCCGGTTGATCGATCCAGGTTCCGAGGTCAGCGTAAGTGGGGAAGGCGTTGTCCGGATCGCCGGCGATCGGGATTCGCGCGGGCTGGCCCGTGTCGTCGAACCTGTCGTTGCCCAATTGGAGTTTGCCGGATATGAGCTCTCGGGTCAGCAACCCGCTGGTGATATACCACGGAGACGTGGAGTCGGCTTGCGGGTCGGTGATCTCCATGCGGCCTTTGTCGTAGTACTGCACCATTCGGATTCTGCCGGGCGCATCCGCATACGACTCCACGGCCGGATTGGCCAGGATCTGGTCTCCCCACATCCAGCTTCGTTGAACGTCGCCCGTCGCGACCAGGAGATCGGTACGTTGCCAAAGCGCCAGGAATGCGCTCGTCACGGGGACCTGCGCATTAACCGAAAACGCGGATGAACCGAGCAGCAGCACGACCGATGCGAGCATGGCGCGCGGCACCAAGCCGGAGAAGATCCGTTGACGACCTGATTTCGTGCTCTGTGCCAGATCAGACATATGGCTTACCGGAAGTGAATGGTAACGGTCTGGATGAGGAACCAGGGGGGCTCGAGGATGCGTCCGTCGGTGGCCATGTTCCTGATCGTGATCTGGTTCGATCCCTGGCGCATCACGTTCGCGTTGGGCAGCAGGATCCCGTACGTGCCCCAGTCGGCGTTGGGGAAGGGGCTATCTCCCTGGTAGATCACCGCTCCGTTCACCGCGACCTGAATCGGTGCCTTGCCCGGGCGGTTGTCGTCGTAGCCGGTGAGTTCTACCACCGCGATTGTGACTGGACCATTTGAGCTTACGCCGAACGCCGCAGTGCCCGTGCTGAACGAAGTCTGCTGGCTAAAGAAGACGGCTGTTCCTTGTGGAGTGTTCTGAATCGGCGACTGGTTGGAGCTACTAAGGGCGCCCTCGAAGTCGGCGCCGCTTAGGTCGATTCCCTTCATCGTCTTGAGCAGCGCCGCGTACTGGTCGATCGGCAGCATTTGTCCAGCCGGTGGAGAGGCAATCTCAGGTGTCGGTGTTGGTGGCACCGGTGTTGGGGTCGGCGGCACCGGCGTCGGTGTTGGTGGCACCGGAGTTGGCGTTGGCGGTACTGGCGTCGGTGTTGGCGGCACCGGCGTCGGCGTTGGTGGTTCCGGTGTTGGAGTCGGGGCCACCGTCGGAGTCGGCTGCGCCGTGGACGTTCCGGCAGCGGCCGGAAGCGTCGGACTCGGCGTCGGGGACGTCGAATTGTCATTCCGTGTGGCAAGGATCGCGATAGCACCGAGTCCGAGAATGATGAGCAGCGCCGCGATGAGTATGAGTGGCCAGGCCGGGCCGGAGCTTTCTGCGACCGGTCTGCGTCTTGGAGGCACGCCGCCGCCGCCACCCGCTCGTGCCGGGCGCCGCACGACACCCGGCGCGATGGCTGCCATGATGCGTGTTGCTTCGTCGGCTGACGGAGCGTGGTCGAGCGCGGCTTCCATCTCCTGGGAAGATTGAAAGCGGTCCTCCGGGTTCTTGGCGAGGGATCTCAACACCACCATCTCCAGCGACGCTGGAATCGCCGGATTGAAGTCGGCCGGCCGGGGAGGGGCGTCGTTGACGTGCTGGTACATCACCTGAACGGGATTGTCCCCGGAGAACGGAAGATGGGCGGTCAGCATCTCGAAGAGAATAACCCCGGCGGAGTAGAGATCGGCCGCGGCGGTAACGGAACCACCACTCGCCTGTTCTGGTGCCATGTAGGCGGCAGTGCCGAGGGCCATGCCGGTATCGGTCAGTCCGGAGTCGACGCTGCCTCTCGCGATGCCGAAGTCGCTAAGCTTCGCCTGACCATCGCGTGACAGAAGAACGTTCTGCGGCTTGACGTCGCGGTGCACGATGCCCGCTCGGTGGATTGCGCCCAGACCGCGTAGAATTTCCCGGATCAGTCTGGTTGCCTCGGGGATTGCCAGCGGAGCCCTGTCACGAATCAACTTCTTGAGGTCGCTTCCGTCGACCCACTCCATCGTGATGTAGAGTGTGTCGCCGTCGCGGCCGTAGTCGAAGACGTCGACCACGTTTGGGTGCGAGACCGCCGCGGCGGCGCGCGCCTCTCGCTCGAAGCGAGTCGCGTAGCGCGGATCGCGCGCGTAATGCTCGCGCAGGATCTTGACGGCGACCTGTCGTTCGAGTGACGTGTCAGTTGCGAGATATGTCTCGGAGAAGCTTCCTTCGCCGATACGTGCCGTCAGTCGATAACGGCCGGCAAGAACGTACGGCAGCGCGAGGGACACTCAACCTCCTCATTAACGGGCCATCGACGTTCGACGGCGATTTCCCGCAGCGATTGTACGGGTTTCGGGGTGTCAGGGTCGAATCGAGGTTCAGCAACGGTCCGATCAGTACGGTACGTACCGAGGCCGTTCAGTCCCTTTTGCACCTCTCTGGACTCATGCTCCAGGTCTGTTGACAAAAAGTCAGAGAATCACTGGACTCGGGCAAGGAGTTCTGCTATCCTTGGCGTTCATAATGTACGTACATATTGGATCGGGGAGTCTGCCGTGACACCGATCGTCGCATTCTTCAATCAAAAGGGCGGAACCGCCAAGACGACCAGCACGCTCAACGTTGGTGCGGCGCTCGTCGAGCGTGGCCACCGGGTGCTGACCATCGACCTGGACCCGCAGGCGAGCCTGACCATGGCCCTGGGTATCGACGTCACGTCGCTTGATCTCTCGGTCTACGACCTGCTTGCAGACGAGCGATTGCCGCTGTCCGAAGTTATCCTGCACACCGGCATCGAGCATCTTGATCTGGTACCGAGTCATCCGGACCTGGCCGCGGCCGAGCTGGAACTGCTCAACGTGCTCGAGCGCGAGCGCCGGCTGGATGAGAAGCTGCGCGCGGCTCAGCCGTTGGCTTACGACTTCGTCTTGATCGATAGCCCGCCCGCGCTGAATATCCTGAGCATCAACATCCTGGTGGCCTCATCGTCGCTGGTGATCCCGATCGAGCCTCACCCGCTCTCGTTGATGGTCCTGCGTCGTCTGTTCGAAACCGTCGACAAAGTTCGTCGCTTGAATCCGCACCTGGAGATCATCGGTTTTCTGCCGACGAAGGTCCATCATTCGTCGCGTCTTGCGGCTGACATGATCGAGACGCTGATGGAACGCTTCCCAGAGCTCCCGCTTTTGCCGGCGATCCCGCTCTCTGTCAAGAGTGCGGAGTCGATTGCCGAGAATTCGTCCATCTTGCAGTACATGCCCCGGTCTTCGATCTCGATTGCCTACCGGGAAGTCGCGGAATTTGTCGAGCGACGAGTAGGGAGCGTAGCCCGTGTCTGAGTCTGCCACCAGATCGGCCCGCCGTCGTCGCTTTACCGTTGATTCCCTATTTGCGGACACCACGCCCCGGGCCACCGGTGTCAATGATCTGCCGAACGCCAAGGAGATTCGGCTCGACCGGATCAGCCCGGACCCGTCCCAGCCACGACAGACCTTCGATGACGAGCGTCTGGAAGAGCTAGCGGCCTCGATGCGACTGGAAGGTATCCTCCAACCAATCGCCGTTCGTTACGAGCGGGCCGACGACCGCTACATCATCATCCATGGCGAGCGTCGCTGGCGTGCCGCCCATCTCGCGGGGCTGGAGTCGATCCCTGCCATCGTCCGTGATGTGCCAGAAGAACGGCGACTGATCCAGCAGCTGATGGAGAACGTCGTTCGCGAGGACTTGAACGCGATCGACCGTGCCGCGGCACTGCGCGCGCTCAAGAGTCAAATGAACGACGCGCCGTGGGAGCAGGTTGCTGAATCGGTCGGCATCCGAAGGAGCCGTCTCTTCCAACTGCTGGGCACCGAAAAGCTGCCGGAGACGGTGCAGCATGAGTTGCGTGCCGGACGACTCTCCGAGAAGCAAAGCCGCGTGCTGCAAGGTCTGCCTGAGGCCGCACAGGAGGTGCTGGCCAGACTGATCCTGGATGACGGCCTGCCGCAAGCCTCCGCGCAGCGATTGGCGCGCGCGGTCCGCGCCGATCCGTCATTCACCGAACTGGAACGAGATGAAGTCGACCGTCGCTTCGGTGCCATGCGGGAGGCGCTTGATGCCTCGGCACAGCGTGCCAAACAGAAGATGTCGTCGGCAGACCACTCAGCCGGGTTCCGCCAATTGTTCTCCGATGTCGAATTGAAATCGATCGACCGGGACGCTCGTTGGACGACGTCGACTCGTGCCACCCTCGACGGACAGATCGAACAGATAGGTCGCCTGCTGCGTGCCTACCAGGGAGCGGACGTCGGCGTTGACGAGCGCCGGGCGATCAACGGACGGCTGCGCGCACTGCAATCAGCCATCGACGACGCGATTCGGGGTGGGTGACGAGCGTCGCGCCGTATGGGCCGGTTGGTCGTCAGCAGCTTGAGATAGGTCTGTCTGCTCGCGATGACAAGGCGCACAACAAGTGCAGTGCGAACCGTCGAGTCAACTCAGCGTTGACCCGCCGGCGCCCTAGGTCGTCTCACAGTTTCCTGCCTGAGAATAGACTGCGTCGAAGAGGAACCAGGTGTCCGGGTCGACGTCGACGCGCGCGATCAATAGGCCGATCTGAAGCTCTTGCAGCGCGCGTTCGAAGCGTGAACGCGCATTGGGCAGGTGGAAACCTGAGTCCAGTCGCAGATCGCCGCTCGTTATCGGGCGCAACCTGATGATTTCGAAGAGTTTGCGAGCGTCATGACTGAGATCGTCTGGCCGCTTTCGCTGTTCCCGATAGATCTCGTTGAGCCGGTCCATGGTGCAGAGCATCGCCCGGCCATTGCGCAGCTTGCCGTAGAAGATCTCGTCCGGATAGGTCATCGGCAGGTCGTTCTTGAGGCGCCAGACAACTCCGGCACGCTCGCCGAAGCCGCGTTCGCCCGGCTGCTTGTCCGGCGCGTCCACCACGTCCCAGAGAGCGGGCAACGGGGCGCGCTTGGTGGTTCGTTTCTCCTCGAAGATCAGGCAGAGACCAACCGCTCGCACGAACTCCAGCGCGTCGTCAACCGATCGCACCCAGCGCCCGCGCGCGAGCAACGTCTCAGTCGAGCGCGTCGAGGGCATCGGCAAAGGCATCGAGGGTCCGCTCGACGTCCTCAGTGTCGTGCGCGAGGGAGACGTAGAATTTCTCGCCCGGATTGACCATCAGCCCGCGGTCAACACAGAGGAGACCGAAGCGCCGGCTCCGCTCCCGGTCGCTCGCGAGCACACCCGGGTAATCGGTGACGGTCGAGTCGGTGAAGAAGACCTGGAAGAGCGGTCCCTCGCCGGAGACATCGGCCGCGATGTCACGCTCGGTGAGCAATTCTCGCAGTCCGCCCTTGATTCGCTCGGTGGTGCCGTAAAGCCGGTCGTAGGCGCCATTCTGGCGCAGGATGTCGAGGGTGGCCAATCCCGCCACGGCGGCGACCGGATTGCCGTTGAGCGTGCCACCAAGGTGTGCCACGGGCTGGCCGTTGCGTCGTTCCCGGTCGGTAACCGACATGATCTCGTGCGATCCAGCGATGGCGGCCATTGGGTAGCCGCCACTGACCGCCTTGCCGAAGGCGGCGATGTCGGGCACGACTCCGTATCGCTCCTGCGCTCCGCCGTAGGCCAACCGGAACCCTGTTACCACCTCGTCGAAGATGAGCAAAACGCCATGCTTGCGCGAAAGCTCCCGAAGTTCCGCCAGGAAACCGGGGGCCGGAACGAGCGAGCGCTGCAGCGGCTCGCAGATGATCGCCGCCAGCTCGTGCGCGTGCGCTTCGACGATCGAGCGCGTCAGATCGACGTCGTTCCAGCGTGAAACCAATACGTCCGCCTCAACCTCCTTGGGAATGCCAGCCGAATCAGGAATCGGGGTTGGGTAGGAAGTCTGCCGCGTGGCATGCGCGCTCATCATGGCGTAGTCGTTCACCCCGTGAAATCCGCCCTCGAACTTCATGATCTTCGGTTTGCCGGTGAAGGTTCGCGCGATCCTCATGGCGTGGAAGGTCGCCTCGGTGCCGGTACTGACGAAGCGGACTTCTTCGGCGCACGGAACCGCCTCGACGATCCGCTCCGCCAGTTCGATGATCGGCTCATTGAGGGTGTAATACGTCGAGCCAAGCGCCGCCTGACGTTGCACGGCCTCGACCACTTGCGGGTGTGCATGGCCGACCAGCAGCGGCCCAGATCCCATCAGATAGTCGACATATTCGCGTCCGTCGACATCGTAGATTTTGCTTCCCTGAGCTCGGGAAACGACGATGGCGCGATCCGCCGGAAGGCGAAACGCGCCGAGTGTTCCACCGAGGACCTCATTCGAGCGAGCGAGTAGATGTTCCTGGTGCGACGATCGAGGCTCCACGGAATCGTCCTCCGAATCTGAATGTCCCGAACCGCAACCGGCATGGCCACCTCGCTAGCGGTCGTTGCTCGTGATCAGCGCCTGCGCCTCCTGGCCGCGACTCGCGCCGTCGAGGGACCGCTCCGGGATCGACCAGTTCTCGATTGATTTGATGATACGCGGAATGACGAAGGTTCGCGCGCGTAGTACCCCCGGAATACGGTTCAATCGCTCAGTGACGATCGAGTAGAGCGAATCGACCGAGTGTGCGTAGAGTTGCAAACTGATGTCCCGATCCCCCGTTGTGAGCCCCACATAGGTCACTTCCGGGAATTTCGAAACCAATTCGGCGACCTCCTGCACGCGTCCGAGCTCGGCCTCGAGAAAGACGTCGGCCGTGACGGTATAGCCGAGCGCCTCTGGACTGACCAACGCGACTAACCGGACCACCTCATCCTGGACCAGGCGGTCAATCCGGGCGCGTACAGTCCGCTCCGCAACTCCGACGCGCCGCGCGATCTCGGCGCTCGGTGTGCGGCTATCAGTCTGGAGACAGGTGATGATAGCGTGGTCGATGTCATCGATCAGTCTAACCATATGCGCTGGCTCCTCGCGTGAGATCGAATGTGCGTATCGGGTTTGAGCATTGTAAACGACACTTCGCGAATCTGTGAAGAGGTTGGCGCGATTCACCGTCGAATTCGGCGTGAATTAGGCGCAAAAATCGCCGATTGAAGGGATCCGGTCCCAATTTGGACCGCGTTTCGTCAATGACGAGTGAATGGTCAACGAAGGTCGTCAGTTACTTTCGAGTGCCATGCGAGCTTCGACGAACGCCTCTTCCAGCGTCATCGATTCCCCTGATCGTCGCGCGTCAGAGAAGACGTCCGCGCCAAGCTCGCGGTGGAGGTGCGCCGTGAGCCGAAGATTGACTTCCTGGCTGATTGGCGTCGGTGCCTGGTTCATTGCCTGGCGGAGGGCGCCACTTGCGCCCAGAAGGCGTGCTGCCTGTTCGAGTTCGCCGCCGTCCGCAGCCATGACCGCGATTCCAAGTAGATTATCGGCGATTCCGTCACGTATTCCTGCGCGCCGCTGAAGCGTCAACGCCTCCAGGAAGAGTGATCGGGCTGCATCCTGGTCACCTCGCTCGCGCGCGACATCGGCCAGTACCGACAAGGATAGAACCTCTCCGTGACGGTCGCCGATCTCGCGACGGATGGTGAGCGATTCCTCGGCCAGCCGAGCGGCTGTGGCAAGCTCGCCTCGCGTTCGCGCGACTGCACCGAGATTGTTCAACGCGATGCCGATTCCGCGTTTGTCCCCGAGCTGGCGTCGCAGCTCCAGACTCTCTGCGTGCAGGCGCGCGGCTTGTTCTAGTTCACCGCGCCGGTACCTCAGGACTCCGAGCGCATCGAGCGAGCGTGCTTGCGACGCCAGCTCACCCATCTCCTTGCGGATGGCAAGTGCCTCTTCCAGCATCTCCGTGGCCCGCTCGTCGTCGCCAAGGTAGCCGAACGCGATACCAAGGTTGTTGAGCGCGTTCGCTACATCCCAGGTTTGGTGAATCTGGCGAAAAAGCTCCAGCGCCTCGGCATAGTGCCGTGATGCCTGGTCATAGTCGCCTTGATCGAGCATCACGTTGCCGAGATTGACGAGTGATCGGCCGACCCCATGACGATCTCCGGTCTGTCGTCGAAGCTCGAGACTCTCGCCGTGCAGTTCGACGGCACGTGAATGGTCGCCCTGGTCGCGTGCTAGATTTCCAGCGGCGTTGACGGCGTCTGCTCGTTGATCTGGCGATATGACGGCAGTTGTCGAAAGCGCGGCGTCGAGCCATCGCCGACCCTCCGTGAGGTGCCCGCGAACTTCCCAGAACAGCCACAGGGACGTCGCTAGTTGAAGACCGGAACCCCTCATGGTGTCATGCCGTTGGCTCGCCGCTAGTGCCGCGCGCAGGTTGTCGTGTTCCTGTTCAAGCCGGTCGAACCACTCCCCCTGATCCGGTCCCCGCAAGTGCTCAGCCGCCCGCTGGACGAACTCGATACACCAGACAAGGTGACGACTCGCAAGTTCGTGCTCCTCTTCATAATCCAGCACCTGCTGCGTCGCGAACTGGCGAATCGGCTCCAGCATGCGATAGCGACTGAGCCCGCTGGTCGTGACATCCACCACGACCAGAGACTGCTCGACCAACCCGGAGAGCAGGTCGAGAACATCATCGACTGCGATTCCTCCCCACGACACCACGGACTCAGCGGTTGCCAGCGTCCATCCTCCAGAAAAGACTGAAACGCGCCGGAAGAGAATCTGTTGTGCCTCTGGCAGAAGTTCGTAGCTCCAGCTAATGGCGGAGCGCATCGTCTGTTGCCGTTCTGGAAGGTCACGGGAGCCGCCGACTAGAAGCGGCAGGGTTCGATCGAGTCTTGCCAGCAGCTCCGTCGGGCTGAGCGACCTGATGCGCGATGCGGCGAGCTCGATCGCGAGTGGCAGTCCGTCAAGACGCCGGCAAATTGCGGCAATGGCCGCGCAGTTTCCCTGAGTCAATTGAAAACTCGGCGCCGCTGCCACGGCTCGCTGAACGAAGAGCCGTACAGAACTGTTGGACTCCACGTCGTCCAGGGAAGGTACCTGGTTCAAGTCGGGCAATTCTAGTGGCCGCACTGGGTATTCAAGCTCGGCGCGGATCTTCAACGGGGCGCGACTCGTCACGAGCAGAACCAGGTCTGGACAGTCGGCCAGCAGTTCCGCGATTGCTGGTGCGATATCGAGCACGCGTTCGGCGCTGTCCAGGACGATCAGACACGGTCGCTCGCGAAGCTGGATCACGAGCCGACTCCGAACCGGCATGTCGTCGATCTCCGATAGTCCAACGGCATGCGCTATCAGTGACAGCACCACGGCTGGATCCGACAGCGACGCGAGCGAGACGAAGATCGCTGGCCGTTGAACCTCACTCTCCAGTCGCGTGGCCGCCTCGAGGGCCAGGCGCGTCTTTCCCACGCCACCGGCGCCGGTCAACGTCACGAGACGGGCTTCCTCATCTCTGAAGAGTCTCGTGATCTCCTCAATCTCTCGTTCACGGCCGATCAACGGAGTTGGAGGGGCCGGAAGAGCCGAAGGAGGGTTGGCGGAGACGACCTGTTGGCGCGTGCGCTCCGGCAGTGAGCCTGCCAGTTCCGCGCGCTCGGCCTCGGTCAGGTTGAGTGCGTTAGACAGCGCGAGGAGGGTGTTCGGGTACGGCCGCTGACGACGCCCACGCTCGAGCGCCCCAATCGCCTTCACGCTGACTCCAGCGCGCTCTGCCAGTTCTTCCTGGGTGAGTCCCGCGGCCTCGCGCAATTGCCGCAAACGTTGTCCGAATTCGAGGGGTTGCTGTCGGTCCATGTCGGCTATCTCCGTACCGCTGGGCACTCAGCACGGCTGAATCGTAGCACCCCGTCAACCGCCTGGCACAGGGTGACGCTACCCCCACACTTTGACTCCCCACTCAAGAATGCCGATTCCGTGCCTGTTGCCCGTGTTCGCGCGACGTCAGGATGGAGCGCAGGAGAAACACACCGGACGGAGATCAGGCAGAGACGTAGCTACGAGAAAGGAGGTCGACCATGAATGCCGAGACGGACCCGGCCAGATGGGTCGTGCTGGTGTCAGGCGATCAGACCGGGGGCCGATTCTCGGCGGTTGAAACGCTCGTTCGACCGGGTTCAGAGCCACCACGTCACGTGCACAGCCGGGAGGACGAAGTCGTCTATGTACTCGATGGGTGCGTGACGTTCGAACTGGACGGCGAGCGACACGAAGGATTGGCCGGGACCTGCGCAGTTCTGCGGCGTGGGAGCGAGCACACATTCATTGTCGAGTCGAACGAGGCACGGTTGCTCGTTCTCTTGCTTCCGGCTGGACTCGAGAGTTGGGCCGGCGTAGCCAACGGGGAGGAACTTACCGGGGGCTCGCCGGCCGTCGAGCGATTCGTCGCGACGGCTGCCCGGTTCGGCGTCTCGATCAGTGGTCCATCGCATCGACAATGAGCGGACGCTCTCGTGGATTGACGGTATGCGCGGCTCGTCAGGGTGCCAGTCGCAGAGAAACGGAGAGGCTGTCATGAAGAAACGAATCACGATGCTGATTCTCGCGGCGGTGTTGGCTCAATTCCTTGGGATCGGCGCCGCCGCTGCGAACCGGGCGCCGCAGAGCGCGAACGTAATGAACCTGGATACGTGTGTAGCCCTGGATGACGTGCAGCAGGTGTGCGTCGAATCGAAGGGCGTCATCAAGCAGAGCACGACGCCGTCCGGGCTCGAAAACTACGTCGCGAACTACCGGGAGACGCTGCGCGTCTTCAATGGGACAGACGTGACCTGGGAAGAGACGAGCGATGAGCACGTTCACGCCCTCTCCATGAACGACCTGCTGAAGGTGATGAGCGGCCGATCGCGCTACACCGTCACAAGTTACGGAACGACCTTCTGCGTTCAGTACCACCTCCACGGCACCAACGGAGTTGACCAGTTCGTTCGAACCGACTTCTGCGAATTGAAACGACCAAGGAGATCACAATGACTACCATGATCACTCGGGTATCGATCGCATCAGGATTCAGAGATTTGGAATCAGCGCTGGCCGGCAAGCTCATCACCGCCGAGAGCGACGAGTATGGTCAGGCACGGAAGGTTCAGAATATCGACTTCGACCGGCACCCGCTGGCAATCGTGCGGGCCGCGAACACTCAGGATGTGTCATTCGCGATTCGCTTTGCCCGCCGCCACGGACTCCGCGTCGCGGTGCGGAGCGGCGGACACAGCGTCGCCGGTCACAGCATGGTCGACGACGCCATCGTAGTCGATCTCTCGCATATGAAAGGGATTGAGATTGATCCAGCAACCGGTGTGGCGCGTGTTCAGCCAGGAGTTACGTCCGGCCAGCTGGCCCCGGTCGCGGCCCAGCACGGGCTGGCGATTTCGACTGGAGATACGTCGTCGGTCGGTTTTGGCGGGCTGGCGACGGGTGGCGGCATCGGCTTCATGGTACGGAAACATGGGCTCACGATCGATCACATGCTAGCGGCCGAAGTCGTCACGGCCGACGGTGAGATCATCACGGCCAGCAAGGACGAGCATCCAGAGCTGTTCTGGGCGATTCGCGGCGGTGGTGGCAACCTCGGCGTGGTGACCGAGTTCACTTTCCAGCTCAAGCAAGTCGGGACGATTTTGGGTGGCGATCTGCTGCTTCCAGCAAGCCGTGAGGTCATCCGGGGGTATCTCGATTACACCGTGAACGCTCCAGACGGATTGTCAACCATCGCACACGTGATGCACGCCCCACCGGCGCCGTTCGTGCCCGCCGATATGGTTGGGTCGCTGGTGTTGGCCATCATAGTCTGTTGGACAGGCGATCTTCAGGAGGGTGAGGCCGCGGTCGCGCCTCTGCGTTCACTGGCGACGCCGGTGGCCGACACCGTTCGGCCGATGTCATATCCGGATATCTACCTCTCGACCGAGCATCAGGCTGCGCCGCATGGCGCGGTGCTGCGCACGATGTTCGCGGATGAGCTGAGTGATGACACCCTCGACGCGTTCATCCGCGGGATCCAGTGGGCGTCTTCGCCCTATAGCGTTGTGCACCTCCGTGGGCTTGGTGGGCAGATGTCTCGCGTTAGCAAAGACGCCACGGCGTTCGCCCATCGTGACCGGCGCTATATGATGGCGATCATTGCAGTCTGGCTCGATCCCAACGAGGACGCGGCCCCACACCACGCTTGGGCCGAAGATCTGTGGAATCAGGTGCGCCAAGAGGGAATTGGCGCCTACGTTAACTTCGTGGGCGACGAGGGCGAAGACCGAATTCGGGATGCATATCCCAGTGAGACCTATGAACGTCTCGCCCGCGTCAAGCAGGCGTACGATCCGGCGAACGTCTTCAGCCTGAATCAGAACATCCGGCCCGCGGCGCCGATCGCGCTGTGGGCCGACTAGGCGCGAGCCGCTATCAACACTGTGACGCAGAACGACTGCCCGTCGAGCGAATTTCCGCTTGGACGGGCAGAATGTGTTCCCATTCGATACGGGTTGTGCTGAGACGCTCGTAACATTAGACGAATGAGCTCGTCAAAACCCATCAGCCCTGGGTCGCGGCGGTGGCGATACGAGAAGAATACGTTCGCGATCGCAAGGACCGTGTATTACTCGTCCTCAAGTGCGGGGATAGTGAAACAGATGCGCGTACCGCCGTCGATCGGTCGCTCTGCCGCGATGGTGCCGCCGTGTGCTTCGACGAGGTTCTTCGCCAGGTAGAGACCGACCCCCATCCCCTCGATACGGCTCCGCTGGCTCTCAGCCCCGCGGCGGAATCGCTCGAAGACGAAGGGCAGATCCTCATCCGAGATACCGGGCCCGTGATCGCGCACGGTGATCTCGATTTTGTCGTCAAGTCGACGCGCGCCAACCTCGACTGGCGAACTCGACGGCGTGTACTTGATCGCGTTTCGCAGCAAGTTCATCAGGATCTGATCGACGCTGGTTTCGTCCGCCTCGGCGAAGAGGTTCGGCTCGATGTTCGTCGTGAATGTCCGCGCGGGCGCCGACTCCCGGGCGACCTGAATTGCTCGGTCGATAACCAGGCGCAGATGGAGCGGTTCGGTCTCGAGCGTGTAGCGTCCAGCGCGGATATTGGCGAGTTGAACCATGTTTTCGATGATGAACTGGAGGCGCTCGCCTTCACGTTCAATATCCGCCAGGAGAGCGTCTTCCGACGCTTCATCAAGACCATCGCGATTACGCCGCACCATGTAGGCGCCGCCTCGAATTGTCGTCAGCGGGGTGCGGAGTTCGTGTGAGACGAGCGAGAGGAAGTCGTCCTTGATCTGCTCGGCATCACGAATCTGCGTATAGTCCTGAAAAACGGCCATTGCGGCGATGACCTTCTCGCTCTCATCGATGAGTGGTGCGCCGTTCACCAGGATCGTAAGGCGATGACCGTCAGGACGCTCAAACGTGAGCTCTGAGCGCGTCAGCACTTCGCCCCGGCGGAGGGCACGAACCAACGGAACATCTTGGGTTGCAACCGGATTGCCATTCAGGTCGAATCGCCGATTATGCGCGAGGAACTCGTCCAGTGGAATCGGCGTCTGGATATCCCAACCAAGCAGCTCCGAAGCCTGCTGGTTCACGATGGTTACCTGTTCCGGATCCGGCTCAACCACGATGATCGCCTCGGGAAGCTGATCGATCAGCAGGTTTAAGCGGCGACGGTCGAGCTCGAGCCGCCGGTAAAGTTGCGCATTCTCAATCGCCACAGCCGCATGTCGGGCCAGAATTTCGACCAGCCGGGCGTCCTCTTCGGTAAATTCTGTGCCCGTGCGCTTCTCGGTCAGATAGAGATTGCCGACGACCCGGCCATGGGTCACGATCGGCACACCGAGAAAGCTCTTCATTGGCGGGTGATTCGGTGGAAAGCCGATCGAATCTGGATGCTGGCGCAGATCCGCCAGGCGAATGATTCTCGGTTCTCGCAATAGCAATCCGAGAATGCCCTTGCCTTTGGGAAGCGCACCGATTGCTGCCTCTTGCTCGGGAGTGATCCCCGACGTGATGAAGCTCTCGAGCTCGCCACGGTCGTTCGGTACCCCGAGGGCGGCATACCGTGCTCCGGCAAGTTCGCGTGATAGGTCGACGATGCGACGCAGGACCGTCCCAATGCTGAGCTGTCCCGTGATCGCGATGACCGCGCTACCAACGAGTTCGAGCTGACTCGCAATTTCGATGCGGTCGTGTCGTACCTGCTCGAGTTCACAGTAGGCGCGAACGGCGCTGCAGAGGGCCTGTTCGGCTCTCTGTTCCATCTCTCCAGAGAGGACGACCAGGTTGCTGTCTTCGTCATCTGGTCGACGATATGGGCCGAATACGATGATGGAGCGGGGAGTATCACAGCCGCAGCACAGGTACCGCTCGCTGCCGATCTGAATCGAACGAGGTTCAAATGGTTCCACCACAGCGAGCTGTGCCGCATCGCGGACGTCATCATTGGCCGCGTAGGTCGACTCGACTTTGACACCGAATGCACTGGCAACGGCGGACAGTGCCGGAGAGCTGGCGCTTCCGGGCATACTACGCGACCTCTTTTGGCGGCTCCAGGCGATAACCCATGCCGGGGAACGTGGTGATCAGTTCCGGGTTTTCTCGGTCGTCCTCAAGCTTCGCCCGTAATCGGCTGACCCACGTCCGAAGATAGTACGTCTCATCCCGAAATTCCGGACCCCAGATGCGTGAGAGGAGCTCTCCGTGCAACATCACTCGTCCTGCATTACTTGCGAGCTGGTAAAGGAGCTCCCATTCAGTTCGACTCAGCCGGACTTCTTTATCGTGGACGGTGACCTGCCGGTTTGCAAGGTCGATCGTCACGTTGTCGTACACCAGCGTCTGGGCGGCCGGGGCCTGCGCGCCATTCGAACGTCTCAGCACGGCCGCGACGCGTGCCGAAAGTTCGTCCGGATTGAACGGCTTTGTGATGTAATCGTCGGCGCCGAGATCGAGACCACGGATCTTGTCTTGCGCTCCAGACCGTGCCGTCAGCAAGATCACCGGAATGTTGGAGGATTGACGGATGCGCTGCATTGCCTCGAATCCGTCCATGACCGGCATCATCAGATCGAGCACCACGATGTCGGGGCGCTCCTGATCGAATATTTGCACGGCTTCCTCACCATTCATCGCGGTGAGGACAGTGAACCCGTCGGCCTGTAGTTTTGCCCGGACGAGCCGCAGAATCGGGGCGTCGTCGTCGGCGACGAGCACCATTTGTTTGCGCATTGCTGACTCCTGTCCTGCTGGGGTTCAGTCTCTTTGCCGAACACACATCAATGATACGCGTTGCGGCGATTTTGAGCGGCATTTCGCGACTCGGGCGCTGGATATTGCAACGTCATTGTAACGCTCAAGGCTCAACCTTCACAAAATTTCGCCTGTCTCGTTGATAGGCTTGGGCAATTCCAGCGTGGCGTGTGCCGCGCGCGGGTTGACGGTGGGGAAGGTTCATTCATGAAAACGGTGGTCGTCCCGCTCGACGTTTCCGACGCTCCTACCAACGCGCTTTCCCTGGTAGCAACCCTGGCTCATGTTCTGGATGCACGCGTCGAGTTGGTACACGTCCAGGCTCGTGTGTGGGTACCCGCGACGCGAGACGTCAATCCGATCGAGGCGGAGCTGTTTCTGGCTGAGACTCGGTCTGCCTTAGCCGCCGACATCGACGTTCGAACCACCGTTGTCTGCGGCGACCCGGTCGAACGCGTGCTGGAACTCGTTCGGCATAATTCGGACTCGCTTCTGGTGGTCCCGTCGCGAGGCCGGGCTGGTCTCTCCCGTGCCGTGTTTGGCAGCGTGTCCGACCAGATAGTTCGTCTATCGCCGGTCCCTGTCGTTGTAACGCGAGAAGACATGCGCCTGCCACGCCATTCCCTGAGTTCGATACTGGTGCCGCTCGATAGCTCACCACTCTCGGAACGGGCTCTCCCCTGGGCTATGAGCCTCGCACGAAAGACGGATGCACGTGTGACGCTTGTCAGCGTCATCGACGTCAATCAAGTTGCGGCATATGCCGGAATCGACCGTCAACCAGATCTGCTGGCAGGGCTTGAAGACGAGGCTCGCGATCTCGCTCGCGAGTATCTTGACGAGGTGGTTCGACGAGTCCGTTCTCAGGGGATCCGAGCCACCTGGGAGGTGCGGCTTGGTCGTCCCTCGGACGAGATCATTCGCATCGCCGAGACGACAGCGGCCGATCTCGTGGTGATGTCGACGCACGGTCGTGGAGGGATCCGCCGCTGGGCATTCGGCAGTATCACGGATGACGTGCTGCAACGCGGCAGCACGCCGGTGATGATCATCCCATCGTGACGTAGGCTCGCCAACGTGGCGAGCCGATTCAGTGAGCGATCAGTCTCAGCGTCGTGCGGAGTCAGGTGTGACTGCCGCGTCCGGAAAATCGGTCCGCGACAGGAAGAATAGAATCCCCAGCACGCCTTCTACACCGAGTGGGAAATAGTAGTGATTCGGCAACGTGGCAAACAATCCGATGCCACAGAGCGCCAGTCCGACATACCAGATGTTCCGCGCTTGCCGGAATACCATGATCCCCACAATTACGTGCAAGACGGTCAGCGTAAGGTCGATCACTGCCACGGTTCCCATGCCACCCTGGTAGCGAAAGAACCCGAGAATCGCCCACATTCCGGCCGCGACCAAGAAACCGGTTCCGCAGATGAGGATACGTCCGGAAAGGGTCGCGACGGTCGTCTGCTCGTGTCCTGGAACTGATTCCATGTTGTTCTCTCCCCTGGACGCCACGCACTACGGTCACCATGGAATCCGCTTGTTGGCGCCCGGCAACGTTATGCACTCCTGAATTGTACCGGACCTACGAGACGTAGGTTGCTCTAGCCTGAATTCCGCTGGAGTCGGTTAGAATGGCGTTCCCCGGCTCGCCGCGACACACCTACCGGGCGAGCGAGGGCTACGACGATTGATCAAGGAAAGGCTGGACTAAATCGTGAATGTTGAGGAACTCAAGCAGAAGGTCTGTGACGAGATCGACCGGAACGCCGACCGGATCATCGAAATCGGAGAGCGTATCTTTCGCGATCCTGAGCTGGGCTTCAAAGAGTTTCGAACCGCCGCAATTGCCAAGGACGTGATGACGAGTCTCGACCTGCGTCCGCGCGACGGACTGGCGGTCACCGGGGTCAAGAGTCTCGTTGAGACTGGGAATCCGGGGCCTACCGTTGCCGTGCTCGGCGAACTCGATTCGGTTCTGGTCGCGGATCACCCTTCGTGCAACCCGGAAACTGGCGCCGCGCACTGCTGCGGCCACAACGCGCAGATTGCGACGATGCTCGGCACGGCCATGGGACTGCTCGATTCCGGCGTGCTTCCGGAATTGGCGGGTCGTCTCTGCTTCTTTGCCGTACCCGCGGAAGAGTATGTCGAAATCGACTACCGCAACGGACTCCGGCAGGCAGGCAAACTTGAGTTTCTGGGTGGCAAGGGGGAGCTGATCGCACGCGGTGAATTCGATGACGTGGACATGGCGATGATGGTGCACGCCGCCAGTAGCCAGAACATGACGGCCATCGCGGGTGTATCGGCATCGAACAACGGGTTCGTAGGGAAGCAGGCGCGGTTTGTCGGAAAGGCCGCCCACGCGGGCGGTGCACCAGACCGCGGTATCAACGCACTCTACGCGGCCGAGATCGCCCTGGCGTCGATCAACGCTCAGCGTGAGACCTTCCGCGATGAGGACGCGATTCGGGTTCACCCGATTCTGACCCGGGGCGGCGACCTGGTCAACGTCATCCCGAATGACGTCCGCCTCGAGACCTATGTGCGTGGCAAGACGACCGAGGGAATCGAGTCGGCCTCGACGAAGGTCGATCGAGCGCTTCGCGCGGGGGCCGTGGCCCTGGGAGCATCGGTGGAGATCCAGACGCTCCCGGGCTACATGCCCCTGTTCAACAACCGGCAAATGGCGGGCCTGTTTCATGACAACTTCCGGCACTTCTACGAAGAGGAACAGTGGGAGGAGATGGGGCACCGAACCGGTTCGACCGATATGGGTGACCTCGCCCACATCATGCCGGCCCTGCATCCGTACGTTGGTGGATTCGCCGGAGCCGGGCATGGGGCAGATTGGTCGATCGAAGACCGCAATCTTGCCTATATCCTGCCCGCCAAACTGATGGCGATGACCGTTGTTGACCTCCTCGCGAACGGGGCCGCTCAAGCGAAGGAGATACTCGATCGCGACACGCCGCGCATGACGAAGGACGAGTACCTCACATTCATGCGAAGGGTTGTGCGGACCGAGATGTTTGACGGGGCGCGTGTCGGTCAGGACTGACACGGAGTGCAGGGGCGCGATCGGGCTGCCCGGCCGCCTGCTCGCGGCGTGTGTCTTTTTCAGCTTCGCGGCGACCATCAACACGCAGACGTTTGGTTTGCTCCTGGTGCGGGTGGCGGATTCGACTGGACTCTCGGTCGCGGCGGTGGGCGGCATGCGTACACTCGAGAACGCGGCCTCCATTGCCGTGGCGCTCTTGCTGGCGCCGGTCGTCGACCGGTACCCGCGTCGCTGGCCGTTAGCTGCCGGGCTTTCGCTTGGCGTGGTTGCCGCGCTGATTCTCTGGGCGATGCCGACAACACTCGGTGTTGCCGCCTATCTCCTCTGTAATGGCGCGGCGGTGATGCTGGCGATTAGCACGACCTTCGCGATCCCACCTGACTTCACGCGTGGCCGCGCATTGAGCCGTGCGACCGGATTCTTGATTGCCGGGTTTGCCTTGTCCGAGATCGTTTTTCTGCCGGTCGCTGGTCGGGTGGCGGATCAGTTTGGCTGGCGTTCGACGTTCGTCTTGACCTCCATGGTGATTACGACCGGTCTGGTCGTGGCGCTGATGCTGGCTCCCAACGAACGGGTGGGCAGTCACACCGCGACGCTGGATCTCCGGTCGCGCTATCGTGAATTCTTTGCGAACCGGCAGCTCCTGTTGATGCTCGGTTCTGCTCTCATTCGCTTCGCGCAATACGGAGCGATAACGGTCTTCCTGAGCGCCATTCTGGTGGATCGTTTCGGCTTGTCGGTCACGACGATTGGCCTGGTCTTCTCGATCGCGGGCACCGCGTCTTTCACTGGCAGCGCGGTGAGCGGCTTCCTGCTGCACGACCAACGCATTCGACTCGCTCTGGTCGAGGGCGGTTTGGTGGTCGCGCTGATGCTTCTGCTGGCGCTCGTATTCGCGCTTCCGGCGTTACCAACGATCGGATTGATCGTCGCCGCCATGTTCGGTCTGGCGTTGCAGGAGAACGCGTCGACGCTCACGGTGCTGGACCTGAGCCCTCAGGCACGCGGAGCCGCGATGTCGCTGAACGAATTGAGCGCTGCGGCGGGCGCGCTCTCGGGAATCGGATTGGGGTCGATCGGGTTCGAAATCGCCGGAGCGCGTGGTGTCGGAACCGTGCTGGTTGCCCTGGCGCTTATGGGCGCCGCCGGAAGCTGGCGGGTACTTCAGCGGCGCCGTCACCAGCTTTCAGCAGCAATTTCAGACGAGGTGGCATAGGCCCGCTCGTCAATCCTTGGATCCACCCTGAACCCATTTGCCTTCGTCGTTCTTGTGGTACGAACGCTCGACCGCGCCCCACGCAACGCGGTGAGCGCGCGGTTCATCGTGTCCGTACTCATCCCAGGCGCTGTTGAACGCTTCCTTGTAGATGTCCTGGGCGTGGGCGGGTAGCGCGTCGCGCACTGATTCGGGGAGTTCGGATCGTCTGTCGTACGGCATGATGCCTCCTTTCGCCATCGTCTCTTGCTGCTTATCGGGCAATCCGGGTGCCAACGGAAGATTTGGTGGTTCGCGTCTCCCCCGGGGGCACGTGCGGCGGTTGGCGCTCGCGGGTTCGTGCGTCCGTTTGTGTGACTTACCGGCAATAGCGATTTAAAGAGGCGACGCGGGGTGCTGGGGGACGTAGCACTCCGCGTCAAGGGAAGGGAAGGGATTGGGTTCCGGGCTGTGTCGTTTGACGCTTCCCGGTGCTGTATTTTTACCATTTGACATAATGAATGTCAATGGTTGAGCCGCGTTTTACCGGCTCGCCACATTTAAAGGCAATAGCCGTGCCACCAGATGCCTTGACATGAGGACAAGATGAGGCGGGTTGATTCGGTGGTTTCAACCTCAATCGGGACGCGATTTTCGCGTTTTCGTTGTCTATCCGCAGAAGTGGAATATGGCGAACGAGGATGGACTGTATGAACGCACCGATGCTGATGATCTATTCATCTTTGGGGTCGTCGTTTGGTGTAGGAAACTCCACGGTTTCGCCGGACGAAAAGGCCCGCTGGGAACTATCCGTTCGCTCTCGAACTTCCGCATCGAGTCGCCGGATCAGCGCCAGCACCAGGTCCGTGGCGACCTGAATCGTCTCGAGATTGACTGTGTCGTGAGTGTCGGTTACCTGATGCCAATGCGGCAGATAGGACTCCTGGTCCAGCGCCATGATCGTGATGGCCTGGTAGCCGCGCCGGAGCGCCGCGTACTGGTCGGTCGGCAGCAGCCGGTAAACTTCCGATGTCGCGTTCCACTCGGGATGATGGGACGCGATGTCGGCCGCAAGCCGGGTGAGCGGCGGCGATGATTTGAGCGTGCGGAGCAAGCCCTCGGCACGGGTGTAGTGGACGTGACCCGAACCGACGTGATCGACGTTGATGAAGTAGGTCGTGTTGACATTGAAGCTGTTCTCATCGAGAAATCGATTCATTCCGGTCAGTCCGGCCTCGAGCCCGGTGGTGAAGAGGAACCAGGTCTCGACATGATCCAGGTGAGCTCGTTCCAGCGCTGTCGCGGCTGCCAGGAGTGCCGCAACCCCTGAGGCGTTGTCGTTCGCGCCCAGCAGCGGCGTTCCATTTAGCTCCGATTCGGCCAGGAGGATTGCCGCGAGGAGCAGGATCGCCATGAGCACCCAAGAAACGATCCAAACCGCCGTGATCTGCCAGATGGTGTAGACCAGCAGCAGCACGGGGATCATGAGTGCCGATGCTAGGACACCGATGGCGATCAGTCGGAACGACCGCACCACCACGTGATGCCATAAGAGCCCGCCGCGCCCGGTGTCGAGATGCGCGGTCAGAATGACGCGGCGCGCCGGTTCGCCGATCTCGTCATTGATATTGGCCGGAACCAGTCCGAGGACGTTATTGCTTCGACGCTTGGCGAAGAAGAAATCGCTTACGCGGGGCCGATCGAACAGCTCTAGCACGATCAACCCGGCCCCAAAGACGGCGATCAGTAGACCGAGAAACCGGGAGGCAGCGACGAGGGGAACCGAGACCGCCGTCACGGCGAAGAGCGTGACGTAGACTGGGAACGTAGCTCGGCGCCGTTCTGAGCGGCAAGAGCGTCGACGGCACGCCAATATCGCGCAGCCGCTCGGTTACGTACTGCGCCGCACGGCGCTCCTTGCCGGTGCCCGGCAGTCGTGGTCCGATGTCTCGGGATAGACTGGTGATGTCGTCCTGGCTGACGGCCACCGTTACCTCCCGCCACCGGGTTATCGTGGAGACGCATACGCTCGGGCACGGACTCAGGCTCCGAGACAGCGTTCACTGAGTAGCATCGACGGTCGATTCGCGAGCCGGATCATGACTTCGAACCGCGTTTCCCAGGTGCATGAACATCCGGACATCGTTCCATCGATCTGAGTTCGTACCGCGTACGTTCTATCAGATATTGCCCCGAAGCGTCAACGCGATGAGGCCGGGATCGCCGACTCCAAAACGTCGAGATTGTCCCAATCCATGCCGCGCTCGCCGTTCTCAATGGCGTGAACGACCTCGACGATCTTCTCGCAGACGGGTACGGCGATGCCCAATCGTTTGGCGGTCTCGACGAGAGGCACCATCTGCATGTCGACTTCCGTCTTCCGTCGCTTGATCTTGAGATCCATCCAGATGCCCATGTGATTCTTGAGCGAGCCCTCCATCTCCTCGCCCAGGACGTCGAGCACGCGGTTGGCCTCCGTCTCCCATCCTGGCTTACGGACGAAGGCGTTCGGGTTGAAATTGCCAATCATCTGTAGTTCGTAGCCCTGGGCAGACGCCACGGCGGCCGCCTCCGTGGCCGCCTCGAGCCCGATGCGTCGTCCGCGCGGGTCCGACAAGACGGTGAAGACGGTTGCGTCGACGGTAGAGACCGCGAATGCCATGGCCGCGTAGACCAATTTCCCCCAGAGATAGCCCCAAATATTCGACGTGATAACGCAGGGCATGACACTGTCGAGCACGCTCTTGATGTCGTTGAGTCGCGGCGTGACACTGCCGTCCAGCTCACCGATGTGAATCACCTGCTCGTTGCTGAACTGGATGACGCCTGGCTCGAGGTAATCGGCGCTGAAGTGAACGAAACAGCCGACCGTACGCTCCTTGCCGACGTGGTTCGCGATGATCTCCTCATTCAAGCCATTCTGGATCGAGACCACGTAGCCATCAGGTGCCAGCATCGGTGCGATCTGCTGCATGGCGCCCTCGGTAAAATGCCCCTTCACGCAGAGGAAGACGACTCCGAGCGGACCGGTGACCTCGCTCGCGAGTTTGGCTTTCACCGGGTAGCGATGGTCGCCGCGAGCTCCGGTGATCCGCAGTCCCTGCTCGTTCATGATCTTCACGTGTTCCGGGACGACGTCGACTAGGGTCACGTCGTGGCCGGCTTGTGAAGTGAAAGCGCCGATGGTGCCGCCGATCGCGCCCGCGCCGAAAATCGTTATCTTCATTGCCTGCTCCCTGTCGTCAATGATCGTGTACCCGTAGCATCAGTCGACCGTACAGCTAGAATTGCTCTTATTGGCCAGTGTAGAGGACGTACGCATTCTTTGAAAGCGCGAAGACGTCAGCCTTCCGGCGGCCTGAGCTGGTCGATCCAGTCGTAGCGGAACGTGGAGTGGAAGAGTGGGCGGAGGTCCGCCTTACTGTGCGCCTGCCAGGTGCTCAGGACGTCCCACGGAGTGACGATGCCAAACGCGAACTGCTGATATAGCTCCCGCATCGCGCTCCAGAAGGCTTCGGGGCCCATCGTGTCGAGAACGGACTGGTAGAAGCGCTGTCCCTGGAAATAGATCGACGCGTAACCAGGAATTCCGGCTCCCTGCGGCAGTTCGCTGTCGGTCGAGTCGAGCGGATAGGAATAGCCATCGGCTGGTGGCGTCGGGACGGACGATCCAGAGTCGAGGAATCCTTCGAGGAATTGCGCACCGCCCTCATCAATCCAGACGTCTTCCTGCGGACGCGTGCCGATGATGCCGTAGAGCCATTGGTGCGCCGTCTCGTGATAGATGAGCCGATCAATCGGGTCAATCTGGGGGTTGATCTGAATCAGCATCGGGAACTCGATTCCGCCTGGCAACGATGATCCTGCCTCGGCAATGCTGAAGACGTGATACGGATAGGGACCGATCAGCTCGGACAGCCGCTCGATCGCGCGTTTCGCGGCTTCTAACTCGATGTTGCGGTCTGAAGCACTCCTCGCCGCATCACTCATCAGGCGGATCGTAACGCCATTGTTGGTCTGGACCTCGTCGATCTGGCCGCCGGGTGCGATCACGAGCGCGAAATCACGGATCTTGTCGGCGTGGAGAAAGTGACGCGTCTGCTCGGAGTCGATCTTCTCACTCCTCACCTCGACACCACTTGAGACGAACGGGAGATTATTCGGAAGCGGCAGCGAGACATCGAAACTGGCGACCCGAGAATAGGCGGGATCGGCTGTCGAGGGATAGGGGAAGTTCGTCGAAAAGAGCGGGAACCAGTACCCCAGGCGCATGATATCGCCATCCATACCGCTTCCATACCAGTCGCGCGGGACCTGCGCGAGTTGCAGTTGATAGGTGATGCCCACGGTCCAGCGATCGCCGTCTGGTGGCGTGAGCCGGAGCGTGAAGCCGTCGTTCAGACTCTCCGGCGTGACGGGGCCGCCATCGATCGTCGCGCTCCCAAAACGGAAATATCCCCACTTGGCCGTCGCGACCGAGAAATACAGCTCCGGAATAGCCCCCTGACGGCTGATGATGTCAACCGTTTCGCTGATGTCGACTAGACCGGCTTGCAGGTTCAAACTATTGATTTCGAGCGTATAGTGCGCGTCGACGTCCGGAAGATCGACTGTCTGATCCGAGGGGGGTGGTGGAAGAGTCGGGGATGGAGTGGGCGCTGGGATGGTTGTACCAGTTGCTTCAGGCGGCGCCGGCGTGGGCGTGGCGGTCAGCAGGGCAGTGGAGGTGGGTGCAACCGTGGGCGTCGGCACCATCTGCGTGACCACAGCCGTTGCCGGAACCGGAGTCTGGGCTGGAACCGGACGTTCCGGTCCAGAGCAGGCGCCGAACGTGATCAAGACGACGACGAGCGTCAGGAAGCTGTCGATGTGCCTGGGCTGTCTTATCGTCGGCCACCTCTCCGGCGTGTCTGGTTCGGCTCCGTACAATCCTGAACAGCTTGAAACAGACCGATTTGCCCGGCGTATTGCGCCAGGAAGACACAGTTGCGCCGTGACGTGAACGCAATTCTACTGGCAGCCGACCGGAGACGGCGTTATGATCTCGCGAGCGACCTGGGAAGGGTTGGGTGACGAGGAGGGAACCGGGAATCCGCAGCCACGTTATAGCTAGTAATCTGAATCGTCACGCGCATGTCTATCACGGAATCGGGACCGCTTGAGTCGATCACCGGAATTAGACGCGCCGGTCCTCTCCATCCACCAACGATCGTGGCCAGCGTTCCCGGACAGCAGCACGAAGCACGTTGAGTCATCAGACCAGCCGCCAGTCCAGGTGGCGGTCTCAGTCGTCGTGAAGTCCGCTCGGCGACCTGCTTTGGGGGATCTATCTTGGCGCAACTGAAGCTCGACCGGAGAAGCATCGTCTGCCTCGTTGCGTTGATCATGAGTCTGATCGCGCTGTTACCTGTTGGATCAGTGGGCGCCGCAGGGAACCCACCCTCGGATGTCAGCGTTCCGACGCGAAACTGGATCGTTGGCTTCCGATCGACAAACGCCGACGGACTTTCGTCGATCCGGCGGATTCAGGGCGCGTCGCGCATCGCTCGTCTCTCGGGTAAGACGAACGCCTTCAGCGTCCAGATCGCTGGCCAGTCGAAACCGTCGGACGTGGTCGCGTCGCTGCTCGGTCTTCCCGCGACGGCCTACGTCGAGCCGGATGTCGTCTACCAGTGGCAGTTCGACCCGAATGACAAGCTCTATCCGCAGCAGACGTGGGCCAAGACCGACGATCTGCCGGCCGCCTGGTCCATTGCCAGCGGACAGCCGAGCACCATCGTCGCCGTGCTCGATTCGGGTGTTCGTCCCGAACATCCCGATCTGGCTGGCAAGATCTTGCCTGGCTACGACTTCTTCAACAACGACGAGAATCCGCTCGATGATGTCGGTCACGGAACGGGTGTGGCCGGAATCATCGCCGCGAATGGGAACGACGGCATTGGCATCGCCGGCACTGCGTGGAACGTCAAGATCCTGCCGGTGAAAGTAGGGAACGCCGATGGCGCGCCGGTGAGTGTAATCGCCCAGGGCGTCTACTACGCGGTCGATCACGGTGCATCGGTCATTAACCTGAGCCTCGGATCCGACACGCCCAGCGCCACGCTCGAGGATTCGATCAAGTACGCCTACAGCCATAACGTGGTGGTCGTCGCGGCCGCCGGGAACAAGCCGGATCAGGCCTCCTTCCCCGCGAGCTACGCGCAGACGATCTCCGTCGCCGCCGCCACGAACACCGGAGACAACGTTGCCGGATTCTCATCGCGCATCAGTCGCGTCGACCTGGCGGCGCCGGGCGTCGACATTCTGACGAGCTACTGGGATCCATCGTCGGGCGACGGCTGGGCGCTGGCGTCCGGCACATCCTTCTCCACCCCGATGGTCTCCGGAGCGGTCGCGCTGATGCATTCGGTCAATCCGTCGCTGACGGTGGAGCAGGTGCGTTCGATCTTGACCGGAACGGCCAAGAAGAACTTGCAGTCCTCTCAGGGGGCAGGCTCCGGTTTGCTTGACGTCGGAGCCGCGCTGCGTCGTGTTCTCTTGCCCGATTACGCGAACGTCTGGGCGCCACTCGACCAGCCTGTCGAAACGGGCGCCGTGCAACGGACCTGGAATTGGGGCCCGAACGCGTTCGTCGTGCGGACGGAGCAGTACGCCCAGGGCCAGCAGGGCGAGCGCCTCGTGGTCTATTTCGACAAGTCGCGTATGGAGATCTCCAATCCGTATGGTGACAAGAGCAGCATCTGGTTCGTGACGAACGGCCTGCTCGTCTCGGAATTGATCAGCGGTCGACTCCAGCTCGGCGATCAGGATTTCGAGCAGCGCAAGCCGGCGGCGATTCCGGTTGCCGGGGATCCGGACGACACGAGCGGGCCGACCTATTCCAGTTTCCTGCCGCTGGAGAACGTTCAGCCGCTTCCTGATGGCAGCGTGGTCACTCAGACTGTCTCGCGAGACGGTGCGGTCGGTAACAACTCGACTCTTTCGACGTACGGCGTGACGGCGGTCAATCTTGTTCCGGAGACCGGTCACCGGATCGCAAGCGTCTTCAGCGACTTCCTGAATAGCAACGGAACGGTATATCAGAATGGCCAGGAGGTTGACGGAAAGCTCTACAATCCGAGCTTCTACGAGACCGGCTATCCGATTACCGAACCTTACTGGGCACGTGTGAAGGTTGCCGGGACGGTGAAGGACGTGCTGGTACAGTGCTTCGAGCGTCGCTGCTTGACCTACACACCGTCCAATCCGGCTGGTTGGCAGGTCGAGATGGGGAACGTCGGTCAGCACTACTATCGCTGGCGCTACGGGCAGGTTCCCACTGGGCCAGCGGCCGAGGATCCGACCAAGCTCATTCCGTAGTGCATCGGGCACTCACTCCCGTGCGCCGACGAGGTTGCCAGTTGGCGACAGCCCGCCAAGCTTGTCCTCCGGAAAGAGCCAGCGCGGTCGGTCCGAGCCGCTGAAGCTGCGGAATTCACTTCCTCGCATGAAGCAAAGCGGGATCCCGGATCATTTCCGGGATCCCGCTGTCTCTGTCATTCACTTCGACGCTACAAGCGCCGGTGGTTGCCGCTTAGGTTCGTGACGGCTCGGTCACCGTCAGAAGAAGCCAGACGAGCTTCATCACGCCCCAGGCGATCAGTACGAAGAGCAACATCGCGATCAGCGAATTGACCTCGAGAATCGACGACCCAGAGGTGACGTTGTCGACCATCCCCTGGAACGGGTTCACGAAGACGCCGCTCACGTTGTAGATGAAGTTGACGAATCCATTGCCTTCGTTGGCGCCCAGGAACTTGAAAAGTACTCTGAGCCCGACGACGATCTCGACAAATCCAGTAATGGTCCAGACAACCGCCGCGATGCGACGATACGCGTCGACGCGATGCAGGTGATCGTCGGCGACGTAACCCGTGTCGTGCGTCTCCTCGTAGACCACTTCGCGGTCAACACGATCAACGCTACGCACCGGCTCGTCCGGATCGGTCACGCGTGGTGGTTCTTCTGGTCTATGTACAGTCATTCTTCACACCTCCGATAGCATCTAACCCAAAACCACGGTGCGGTAGATGCAAATCTTGTGCCTCGCCGTATCGCGTCGTTCGTACGCGGGTTTTTGGTTAGTCATCCGACGGCTCGGTTACGGTCAGAATGAGCCAGAAGAGCTTCAGGACGCCCCAGGCAATGAGGATGAAAATGAGCATGGCGATGAGCGAATTGATCTCGAAGACGGACGAGCCCGACGAGACATCGCGCACAATGCCCTGAAACGGGTTCACGAAGACGCCGCTGATATCGTAGATGAAGCGGACGAAGCCGTTTCCCGCGTTCGCGCCGATGAGCTTGAAGATGATGCGAATCGCAACCACGATCTCGACGAACCCGGTCAACGTCCAAACCACGGTCGACGCACGGGAGTAGATGTCCATGCGACGGGCGTGCTCATAGACGTATGCGTGGTCCGTCTTCGCTTCGAATTCGACGTCTTGTTCGACCTGCCGCATGCGGCGAGTTCGCCCGTCGGGATCGTTCCGGCGTGGTGAATTGTCGCGATCGTATGCCGCCATTGATGATGCCTCCGATACCGGTTGTGAGGTAGTGACACGTCGTACGGTGCAATTCGTGTGCCTGCTCGGAGTGCGCCTGCGTCAGTGCGCAGTCGAGGCAGTTTTCATGGTAACGACCTGGTGGTCCGCGCAGTTGAGGTGGGAAAGATCAGGGGCGTCATCACGACACCCCTGGAACCGTCAGTTTCGCTGGTTGGACTGAGATCAGCCCTGGCGCGAACTCTTGTCCTTCGACGACTTCCGCCGCCGTGGGACCAAATCGGGGCTTGGTGGCGTGCGGCGCGGAGTTGTCCGAGCGTTCGGGCGCCCGTTTGCGGACTTCCGCGTCTCCTGTGAAGGTTGTTTCACTTCATCGGTTTCTTGACCAGCACGCTGCTCGTCGACTTTATGAACCTGGCCTTGAATCTGCCGGTTCAGCATGCCAAAGAAACCCTTCGGCTCGCCCGCCTGGGCCCGGCGCGCGGCGCGCCTCTCGGGTGCCTCGTAACCCAGACGCCGGTGCTCCGGCAGGTCCGGCAGGAAGGGCATCCAGTCGAGCATCGAGCCCCAACCGGTGATGAACCACTGCTGCACGGCGCTATAGATGGCCGATACAGCCCAGTAAATGACTGGACCGGAGGCGAATCCCCAACCAAACACGACGACCATCAGCGGCATGAAGGTCATCATGGTGTTCATCATCTGCTGCTGTGGATCGGCGGCCTTGCCCTGATGCGCTGGCCGCGCCATCTTGGTCTGAACGAACTGGAAGAGACCTGCCAGGATCGGCAGGACGTGGTACGGGTCAGCCTTGGCCAGGCTCGGCAGCCAGAGGAATCCATTTCCCCAGACGCCCACGCCGGATTGGGAGAGGTGGCGAATCGCGAAATAGAGGCCGAAGAAGATTGGGATCTGCAAGACCATCGGTAGACAGCCGGAGGCCGGATTGACCCCATGCTCCTGGTAGAGCTTCATCGTCTCGGCGGAGAGCCTCTGCCGGTCCTTGGCGTACCGCTTTTGAAGGTCTTTGATCTTCGGCTGCAACTCCTGCATCGAAGACATCGACTTCACTGACTTCACGGTCAGCGGCAGCAGCAACGTCTTGAACAGGATAGTGAAGATGATGACCGAGAGGCCCGCGCTACCGAAGAAATCGGCTAAATAGCGCAACCCAACTTCGATCACACTGACGAATTGAGACCAAACAGGCAAGAAAACTGCCCTCTCTCACGTAACGAGAATGCCAGGAACAATGCGTAAACCGGTGAGTCCGCGATGCGCGAACGCACTTCCAATTGCGCGGACACCGAACTCAGGGACAGCACTCCTGCCTATTCCGAGGCATTCGTAGAATCGTACCCTGCCTGTCAAAGCCTAGCATCCAGCGCCCGAAAGTCAACGTACGTACACCACAATTCCAAGCCAGTTTGGCCGGATCTCCGCGGTCAATTCGTACCAAAAAGGCGATCCCCGGCATCGCCGAGACCTGGCACGATATAGCCATTATCGTTGAGTCGCTCGTCGAGTGACGCCAGGTAGATGCGCACGCGATGGTCCGCTTCAAGGAGTGTCGTCACGCCGATTGGAGCACCGATCAGGCCCAGGAATGACACGTCGCCCGCATAGACCGAACGGATTAGCCTCAATGACAGCGCCGCAGAGCCGCCAGTGGCGAGCATTGGGTCGAGCAGGAACAGGTGTTCGATGTCCGCAAAGCCGGCAGGGATGTTTGAGTAATAGAGCCGTGGTTCGAGCGACTGTTCGTCTCGCTTCACGCCAACCTGGTATACCGGCGCGTCTGGTACGAGTCTGCGCAATGGAGGTACCATGCTCAGCCCCGCGCGCAAGATGACCAGGGCACCCATGTCGCGTGCGAAACGCGTCCCCATGACACGCTTGCCGGAAAAACTCGGAAACGAGACCGGGTTCAGGGGCTCGTCCGTGGTCGCACGCCAGAGTAGGAACAGGGTAAGTTCGTGAATCGCGCGCTCGAAATCCACGGCAGGTGTCTCGATGTTACGCAGAGTTGTGAGGAGATTGCTCGCGAGCGGGTGGTCGAGAACGGTCAGTTCCGGCATCTCGAGCACCTGCTCGCGAGTCGGCTGGCTGCGGTCCGACATCGGTCCCTTCGCTGGTGGCTGGTTCATACCCCTCCCGCGTCTCGAGCCCGTGGGCAATCCCGAACGCGTTCATTATAGCGTCGGAATAGCGTTGGACTATTTGACCGAGGTGACATAAGTCTCGGGCCGATCAGATCACCCAGTACCAACGGATGAAGAGAGCTGCCATTAGCAGTTGCAGAGGCACGAAGACGAGTGCGAGCGGGATCATGACCCATCGACGAGAAGCCCAGCGAGCCAGCGGAACGAACATCGGAAAAAGGACCACGACATAGCGGGCCAGGCTGATCGAGGGCGATCCTTCGATGGGGAACGTGAGAGGTGCGAGGACGCCCGCCAGCACGAAGAGCGCGCCTGCGAGGTTCCGCCTGAGCAGCGCGACACCGAGCACGATGGCCATGATCGCCGCTGCCGTATTGATGACATTCATGAACTGGGCGACATTGGTTCCTTCTCTCGCGATCATCAATTGGATCGAATCAGCCAATGAAAAGGCCGGAAATGCGCGAGCATGGTTCCAGGCCTCTTGCGCGGACAGGAACAGGAGCGGGTCTTCGAACTTCCACCAGAGATAGAGCATGAAGACCCCGAGTCCGGCCGGGATCAGCGTGATCCAGGCGAGGCGACGCGCGATGCCTGCAAAGCCCGGACGTCCGCGCTGCCACGCATCGATCAGAAACGGTAGTCCAACGTAGAGGCCAGGCGGTCGCGCCAGCGCGGCAAAGAAGCCGGTCGCTCCCGCCAGGGCGAATCGATCGCGCCGGAGGAACAGGAGCGTCCAGGCGGCGACCATCAGGAAGACCGACTCGCTGTAGGCGGCCGAAAAGAAGAAGGACGCCGGAAACATGGCGAGGAGCAGCATGGCGCGCCGGGCGACACCTCGGCCGCCGAAGCTGTCGGCGTAGAGCCAGACCGCGAACAGGGCCAGCACCAGGGCCAGGTTCGTCACCAGAACCCCAGTCAGGTACATCCATCGCATCGAGAAGGGACCGACGGCGAGACGCACGAGTAGCGGGTAGAGCGGGAAAAACGCAATGTTGTTTTCGCCCGCCCGGACCTGGTAGCCGTGCTGAATGACACTGCCATACCAGCCGGAGTCCCAGCGCCAGCTTGCGTCGATGATCGACGATCCGGGGATATGCCAGGGCTGGTACTGACCGCCTGCGTATTCCGGAATCGCCAGGAAGGCGACCAGCATCGCACCGTAGAATATGAGCTTCGTCAGCGCGAACGCGAGTGACACGTCGATGAAGAGGGGCGACCGTAGAAACGCGAACAGGCGTCCACGATAAGACTGCGTTGCCCGGGCCAACGACGATATCGTGACCAGTGAAGTTGTCGTGTCGCTGCTCACTCGACGTCCAACACTTCCAGCTTTCTGGTCATGGTTTGTCCACTCGGAGCAGAATCGATTCGCTGAAGTATTGCAGGCCGCTTGAACCGTCAGGACGCAGGATGGTCTGACGGGTGAGTGACGGGCTCGAATCGTCGTAGAGTGCGAGCATCAACCTGATCTGTTGAGCCGTCGCGTCTGGCGGAATGGTGATCATGATCGGCTCGACGATGACCGATCCGGCCGTCCACTGGCTCGTCTGGAAGTCTGGCCCGAGGGGAAGTCCATCCCACTGAGCGATCTTTTTGTTCTGTTCGTCCAGGGCTTGAAGCGTGGCAGTGAGGTTCTTCGAGGTAGAGGTTGCCGAACTTCCCACTCCGCCACCACGACGACGCTCTCGCCAGTCTGATACGGTCCATCTGGCATCGTCAGGCTTCGCAGCGCAAGCGGCCTCTCCTGGCCGTTTGAGACGGGCTGGCGCGATTGAGCGACCTCGACCTGTTGATCCAGTCGCTGGTGCAGCGCGGGGCAGTCAATGATCAGGTGATAGATACCCGGGCTTTTCGGTGCGGCGACAGGCACCGGTTGGTGGGTCAGACCGGGATTGGCGGTCACGCCGAGATGCACCGGAAGCTGAGATGAGGAGACTACGTGTCCGTCTGTCGACTGCCACGTGACTGAGATAGTCGGATCGAGATCCAGCCAGCTGATCGCGCCCGTAGAGTTGTCATTGCGTGTCATTACGTCGGCCACGATCGGTTCCCCTGCGATCGCGTCGGCGGGGGCGACGAGGCGGTATCTGACCGGAATCCGATCACCAGAAGCAAGGGTGTAGACCGTCGCGTCGCCGATCTCGCCAATCCGAGAGAGGTGCGGGAGTTTGTCGGCCTCGGCGAGCGCCTGTTGCCAGTCATACCCGGACCAGTGATGGATGACGACGTAGCGAATCTTCAGATCCTGGAGCAGACCAACGTTCGCGCTGCTCACGAGCGACGGAGTTTCCGTGCCGCCGTGAATCGCCACGAGCATATTGATGTCACGTTGTGGCAAAAAGCTGGTGTAGGCGGCGACGATCGGATGCCAGTGCCGCGTCGATGCGTAGACCTCCCGGGTCGTCCAACCGAGATTGGCCCAGAGGCCATTCGCCGGAAATTCCATCACCGCGCCGTCTGGCTGCGCGGACAGCCAGTCGTAGACGGCGTTCGTCGTCGGATCGTTCGGGACCCGCACTGTTCCGACGTCAGTCTTCAACTCCACCGCTCCCAGCGTGAGGATGACGAGGACCAGAGCTACGCCAACCAATTCTGGACGAAAACGTCGTATACGGATACGTAGCAGACTCCAGATCGCCGCAAAGCCCACTCCGCCCAGGATCTGGGCCCCGATCAGCGCCAGCATGCCGAAGCGAGCAGCATCCCGCATGGCGTCGAATCCCGGAACGACCTGGTACAGCAGGTAGTAGGGAAGGCGATAGCGATGGCCATCGACCACGGCATAGGGACCGAGCGACAGGGCGAACCCGAACGTGAACATCGCCGCTGCAAAGACTGTCCAGCTCAGCCAGCGACGCAATGCGAGGAACAGTCCACCTATGGCAGCGAGACAGAGGATCCCGCCCGGGAAGAGGGGATTCGGATAGGCGACCGGAAGCAGCCCCAGCCCATGCCAGAAGTGATTGCCGGGGCTGACCGACACGTAGCTCTGTAGCGTGGCGGACATCTGGCTCACCGTCTCGAGGTCCCGCGAGAATCCGTAGAGCCGGTCGACCCGAAACCGGCCTACCGCGACCGGAAGTTCGGCCAGGGCCGGAACGAGGATGATTGCGGCGAGTCCGGTGCCGAATCGCCAGTCCAGGCGCGCACGCTCCTGCCAGAGTAGGACGGCCATCGCCGCGGCGATCATCAATCCCGCCATGAGACCCAACGTGTCAGACGCCAGCAGTTGGACGGCCAGAAAGAGGGCGGCCAACGCGGCGTCCAGCAGTGAGCGACGACGTGCGAACCGGATTAGCGACCAGAGCGCCAGCAAAGACCAGCCGTAGCTCAGGAGGTTGAGGTGGCTGAGGTGTCCGTATCGATAGGGGGCGAAAGCTGATAAGAACCCGGACAGTAACGCCGCGCCAGCTTCGCCGGTAATCTCCCAGATAACGAGCGACATGCCAAGCCCGACGAGGAAATAGCTCGCCATCAGCATCAGGTTGTACGCCAGAACGTCGTTGCCGCTAATGATCTGGATTGGCCAGGCGATCAGGCTGGTGCTGATGCGTGGTTCCGAAAAGAGGAGTGAGTCGGCGAACGGGTAGCCGGTGTTGCCATTCCAGAGGTTCGTTGGATCGTGAAGTAGCTGATGCTGGACCCATCGCATCGTCCAGATCTCGTACAGGGGATCGCCCAGATCCTGAACCGCGCTTCCCGCGTGAGGCGGAAGCGGCCAGAGCATGATAATCGTACAGGCGAGTAGCACAGCGACGACCAGCAGCGGGCGGGAGCGGAATATCGCTCGTGTCGCCGTCCACCACGGTCGCAATGTCCAGGATTTGGCCAGCCGAAAAACGCTTCCGTTCACTCCGCCATTCTCAACGGAGCGACCAGCTCATGGTCGCGTGATTGAGCGGCTGGCACGTTCAATCAGCCCCAGCTCAGCTCGGAGAAGGAACGATCGAAGTAGATCAGCGGATCGTCTTCCCGTCCTAGATCGCCGTTGAGGGCCTTTCCTATGAAGATGGTGTGATCGCCTCCGTCGTAGGAACCCCACGATTCACATTCGATCCAGGCGATCGAATCGTCGAGGACTGGCAATCCGGAATCACTCACCGTATGCGTGACGCGGCTGAAATGCGGGTCGGCGAGTGGAGTCTGCCCGGAGAACTGTTCGGCGGGAAAGGACTGCCCGCGTGAAAGGATGTTCACCGCGAAGGAGGGCGCGGACGTGATCAGGTCGTGACTCTGGATTCCTTTGTCAATGCAGACAAGGACGAGAGGTGGATCGAGTGATAGGGAACAGAAGGAAGAGACCGTCACTCCATGGTAGCCGTGATCGTCGGCAGTAGTGACGATCGTAACGCCCGACGCGAACTTCGAGACCAATTCTTTGAATCGATCCTGGTCAATCGTCATGTGAACCTTCTTCCACCTCTTGTTGCTCCGGTTACCCCCAAGTATACGGAACGGCGGAAGTTGACCCGCCGTTCGCGCGACATATCGCAGAAGCACGAACAGTGCCGCCCAGTCACCAACCGGAGCAGTTCGTGTTGTGCACGCTTCAGGGGCGTCATAGGATGAATCACGAAGGGTGCTGACCCTGGGCACGTACCCACGAAGCGAGAGGAACACGGCCGGGTTGAAACAGCGAGAGAGCGGCGAATTCCGGGTTGGAGTCGATATTGGCGGGACATTCACCGACGTCATCCTGATTTCCTCCAGCGGCAAGGTCTGGCCGGTCAAAGTCCTCTCGACTCCGGACGACTACAGCCGTGCGGTGCTGGATGGACTGGAGCGAATCGTACGGGAGCGAGGGATCGGGCCGGGAGAGATAGCCGAGATTGTCCATGGCACGACGATCGCCACCAACGCGATTCTCGAGCAGCGAGGTGCGCGGACGGCGCTGATCACGACCGCGGGATTCCGAGATGTGCTCGAACTGCGCCGGGTCCGCGTACCCCGCCTCTACGACGTTCAATGGGTCAAGCCCGCGCCGCTGGTGCCGCGTTATTTGCGCTTCGAGGCTCACGAGCGCGTTGACGCTCAGGGTGAGGTGCTTGTGACGCTCGACGAAGAGGGCGTGCGTGGGATCGTCGATGCGCTGCGGTTGGAAACGGTCGAGTCCGTCGCCATCTGTCTGATCAATGCCTATCTCAACCCATTGCACGAGCGTCGCATCGCCGAGATGGTGCACGAGCTGCTCCCGAACGTGAGCATCAGCGTTTCGACTGCTATCTCCCGCGAGATGATGGAGTTCGAGCGGACCAGCACCACCGTGGTCGACGCCTATGTCAAACCGGTCGTCGACCGCTACCTGGCCGCGCTCGAACGTCGCCTGCATGATCGCGGTTTCAACGCACCGCTCTTCGTCATGCAGTCGAACGGCGCGATCATGAGCCTCGACGCGGCACGAGAGTCGCCCTGTCTCCTGATCGAATCGGGTCCCGCAGCTGGGGCGGTCGCGGGCCAGGCGCTGGCCCAACGAACACAGACCGCGCAGCTGATCACCTTCGACATGGGTGGCACCACGGCCAAGGCCGCTGTTGTTGAAGCGGGTAGGCTGGCACTGACCGGCGAGTACGAGGTCGGTGCTGGTATCACGGTCGGCACGCGGCTGATGAAGGGGGACGGATACCTGCTGCGCATCCCGGCGGTCGACCTGGCCGAGGTTGGCGCGGGAGGTGGGTCAATTGCCAGAGTGGACGCTGGCGGGAGGCTCCAGGTTGGACCGGAAAGCGCCGGGTCATCGCCTGGTCCGGCCTGCTACGGGCTTGGCGGCACCGAGCCGACGATCACCGATGCGAACGTAGTGCTCGGCTTTATCAGTCCAGAGTCATTCGTCGGGAGATCGGTGCAGATCGATTCCGCACGGGCTGAGCAAGCAATGGAGTATCTCGGTACGAAGCTCGGTCTCAACGCAATCGAAACGGCCAGCGCTGTTCACACGATTGCCAACGCGCGAATGAGCCGGGCTATTCGTTCAGTAACGACCGAACGTGGGCTCGACCCGCGTGATTTCGCGCTCCTCGCCTTTGGCGGTAGCGGACCCATCCATGCCGCCTCGCTGGCGGCTGAGCTGGGAATCCGGCGGATCGTCATCCCACCCTATGCCGGTCTGTTCAGCGCTCTCGGACTCAGCCTTGCCAACGCCGGTCATGTCGTCGTTCACACTTTCAGGCGTAATCTGGACGAACTTGCCGCGTTCGAACTCCTCTCGGTGATTTCGAGTATGCAACTCACATTGCGCCGCCGTCTCGAATCGTTGAACTTCCCGGCCGGTGATCTGGTGTTCGAGAGCACGGCGGACATGCGCTACGTCGGACAGTCGTTCAGCCTGGCTGTCGATCTGCATGAGGCACTGGCTGGTGGAGAGCGGACGGTCGAGATGGCCAGGAACGCGTTCACCCAGCACCATCAAACGGTCTACGGGCACCATTCGACCAGCGACCCAGTTGAGATCGTCAATTTGCGCCTGAGAGCACGGGTCGGCCGGGAAGTGAGCTGGCCGGTCGCGACTGCCGCTGGCTCGTCTGTCCTTGCCGCTGAAGCCGTGTCGCGGAGACTCTTCTTTCCCGGGTGCGATGGACCGGTCGATACGCCGGTGATCGGGCGAGGTTCACTGCAATCGCCGCGCAATGGACCGCTTTCCATCGAGGAGCCGGACACGACGATCATCGTCCCGCCTGGTTGGCGCGCCAGCGTTGACTCAATCGGCAACGTTTGGATCGAGAGGACATGAGCATGCCGGACGAGTTCTCAGTCGACCCGGTGGAGTTCGAATTGATCATTAACGGACTCGGCTCGATCGTCGATGACATGGCACTGACCATTGTGCGCACGGCCTACTCCAATGTCGTGCGGGACAACATGGACTTCTCAACCGCGCTCTGTGACCGGAACGGGAACCTCGTTGCACAGGGGCTGACGATTCCGCTGCACCTCGGCTCGGTGCCGGATGCGATGGCGTCGCTCCTCAAGGAATTCGGCGAAGACATTCGGGCGGGTGACGTCTGGATCATGAATGACCCGTTCAGTGGCGGGATGCACCTGCCAGACGTCTTTATTGTCAAACCCGTGGTCGATAGTGACGCTAGCCTGGCCGGGTTCGCGGTGACGATTGCCCATCAGACCGACGTCGGTGGTCGAGTCGCCGGTGGTAATGCGTCCGATTCGACCGAGATCTACCAGGAGGGGGTCCGCATTCCACCAATCCGGCTCTACCGCGGGGGCGAGCCGAACGAGACCTTCTTCAAGCTCTTCCTGATGAATGTGCGCGTTCCGGATAAGGTGATGGGCGACCTGCGCGCCCAGCTCGCGGCCTGTCATATCGCTGAGGAGCGCCTGCTTGAACTGCGGGCGCGCTTCGGCCGGGAAACGTTCGAGAACTACCTGGCTGCACTGCTCGACTATACCGAACGGCTTGTCCGCGCCGAAATCGAGTCCATGCCAGATGGTCGCTACGAGTTCACCGACCATATCGACGACGACGGAATCAATCCGGAGCCGATCACGATTCAGGTCGCGCTGACGGTGGAGGGAGACCGTCTCAATGTCGATTTCGATGGCACGTCGCCCCAGGTGAAAGGCGCGATCAATTCCACCTTTTCGGTCACGAAGTCGATGGCCTACGCCGCGATCCGCTGCATGCTGCCAGCAGACATTCCGAACAACGCGGGATTATTCCGACCGATTAGCGTCGCGGCTCCACCGGGAACGATCGTGCATGCGTTGCCGCCAGCAGCCGTGGCGGCGCGTGGTCTGACCGCGTTCCGCATGGGGGACGCGCTGCTTGGCGCTCTGGCGCAGGTGATGCCGGAGCGTGCCATCGCTGCGGGCGAAGGCGGCAACAGCGGCATCTCGATCGGAGGTTATGACCGCGCGCGACGCCCGTTCATCTACGTTGAATTCATTTGTGGCTGCTGGGGAGCCAGAGCGGGTCAGGACGGCGTCGACGGTATTACCAATCCGTTCTCCGATCTTTCGAACAACCCGGTCGAGGTGATCGAAGCCGAGCATCCGCTGCGGGTCGAATCCTATGAGCTGATTCCCGATTCGGGCGGGGCGGGTAAGTTCCGCGGGGGCATGGGCGTGCGCAAGCGTATAGCGTTTCTGGAGGAGGAGGCGGTCCTCCAGGTGCGCAGCGATCGCATGTCGCACCAACCCTACGGGCTCGAGGGAGGAGATCCGGGCGCGCCGACGCGCAACGTCCTGATCGGCCGTGACAACGAGTGCGTCATGCCGTCGAAGTTCACACGGTGGATTCACCGTGGTGACACGCTCGATCATTTTCAGGCGGGTGGCGGCGGCTACGGTGACCCGTTCGAACGAGAACCAGCGGCGGTTCTGACCGACGTGCGCAACGGGCTGGTCTCGCTCGAGCATGCGCGGGACGACTACGGTGTGGTGCTCGATGTCGAGCGCTGGGTGGTAGATGAGGTTGCGACGGCGCGATTGCGTGCAGGGTGGGACGGTTCATTGGGATGAAGCAGCCGACTGTTTCGGGGTCCGGGTAGATCTACCGTGGTCGGCTCCTCATCCGCGGAGCTCAAGATTTCCCGTACGGGCGCAGCTGCCCGACTCAGCCAATCCCACGTGACCAGGCGACTCCGTTCGGGAATTCGTATTCGACGAGCGAAGCTGGCTTCATGGTGATGCTGTAGCCTGGCGCTTCGGGCGGCATGTAATGACCGTCGCGAATCACGACCGGGTTCTCGAAGTGCTCGTGCAGATGGTCAACGTACTCGATCACGCGATTCTCGAGCGAACCGCTGGCGGCAATGTAGTCGAAGATCGAGAGATGCTGGACGTACTCGCAGAGACCGACGCCTCCGGCATGGGGGCAGACCGGCACGCCGAATTTGGCCGCCATGAGCAAGACCGCGAGTACCTCGTTGACGCCGCCCAGGCGACAGCTATCGACCTGGCAGAAAGAGATGGCGTCCGCCTGAAGCAGTTGTTTGAACATGATGCGGTTGGCACAGTGTTCGCCGGTCGCGACGCCGACGGGGGCGACGGCTCGGGCAATGGCAGCATGCCCGAGGACATCGTCCGGATGAGTTGGTTCCTCGATCCACCAAGGATTGAACTCTTTCAGACGCTCCATCGCGGCGATCGCCCCGTTGACGTCCCACCACTGGTTGGCGTCCATCATCAATTTGCGGCCGGGACCAATCTCCTCGCGCACGATCGCGGCACGGCGCACGTCGTCGTCGGTATCGGCGCCTACCTTCATCTTGAAGACGTCCCAGCCGCTGTCGATCGCCTCACGGCAGAGTCGCCGCAACTTCTCGTCATCGTATCCCAGCCACCCAGCCGAGGTGGTGTAGGCCGGGTAACCCTGCTCGCGAATCTCGGCTTCGCGTTGCGTTTTCGATCCTTCGAGTCTTCGCAAGATCTCGAGCGCCTCTTCGCGCGTGATGGCGTCGGTAATGTAGCGGAAGGGAACGCAGCGGACCAGTTCCTCCGGCGTCATGTCGACGAGTAGCTTCCAGAGCGGTTTGCCCTCGACTTTGGCGTAGAGATCCCAGACGGCGTTGACGACGGCAGCCGTGGCAAGGTGAATTGCCCCTTTGTCCGGTCCAATCCAGCGAAGCTGACTGTCTCCGGTGATCATGGCCCAGAAACGACCCATGTCGGCCGTGAGCGATTCGAGCGTCTTGCCGAGTAGGAGCGGCTTCAGCGATTCGACGGCGGTGCAGCAGATCTCGTTGCCGCGGCCGATGGTGAAGGTAAGGCCGTTGCCGTTGATGCTGTGTGGGTGGTCAGTCTGGATCGTCACGTAGGTGGCCGAGTAATCCGGATCGGGATTCATCGCGTCGGAGCCGTCGAGCAGCCGCGATGTCGGAAAGCGAATATCCCGCACCGTCATGCCGGTAATTGTCGTTGGCATCGACCCTCCTGTCCGGAACACACTCTGTTCGTCGCTATGACCGCACGCTATTTCGCAGCATCAGTTCGCCGACGTCGATCTCGACATTGTCTCCTGGCTGCAGTGAGAATTCGTCGGGCGGAACGATGCCGGTTCCGGTCATCAGGAATCCGCCATTCGGGAATGCAAGCTCGACGCCGGTGTATTTCACCAGGTCCTCAAGCGAGCGTTTCATCGAGTCGGTGTTGGTTTCCCCACGAAATATCTCTGAACCTTCGCGGAAGATGCGCATCTCGATTGCCAGGTGGCGCATCTCGTTGGGACCCGTCATTACGATGCCGGGTCCGATGGAGCAGGCTCCGTCGTAGCACTTAGCCTGGGGGAGATAGAGCGCGTTTTCTCCCTCGATCGAACGTGACGAGACGTCGTTCCCGGCGCAGTAACCGACAATGTCTAGGTCGCGGTTGAACACGAGCACCAGCTCTGGTTCGGGAACGCTCCAGGTACTGTCCTGTCGCACGCGGACTGAATCCTCGTGTCCGACCGTCCGCCAGCCCGGCGCCTTGAAGAACACCTCGACCCGCTCGGCGTCGTACACCTTCTGGTAGATGTCGTTGCCGGCCGATTCGGCCATGCGAGCGTCACGGCTGCGGAGATAGGTCACGCCGCTGGCCCACACCTCCAGCATCGGATCGATTGGCGGGAGGAGATCGGCTGGCACCTCTCCGGCAACGGGAAGTCGTTTCAGGATGTCGGTCGCAACTGGGACCGAAAGCTCCAACCAACCGCTGAGGCTGAAGGATCGGGGCAGAAATTGATCGTTACGTGCCCAGCGTGGTCCCTGCTTCGTCTGATGTCGGGTCAGGTACATCGATCTCTCCTCCGGATTCAGTTCAGGCGCACGCGTCAGTCCATCTGGTCGAACGCGTCGGCGATCATCGTCCCAATGACGAGTGACGAGGTCGCCGCCGGGGAAGGCGCATTGCGGACGTGGAGCACGCGGCTTTCCTGGTCGACCACAAAGTCGTCGACCAGGTTGCCATCCTCACTCAGGGCCTGGGCACGGACACCAGACGGACCTGGCAACAGGTCATCCATCTCCAACTCGGGAACGTACTTGCGCAGTGATTCCAGGAAACGCGTCTTGCTCAGGTCGCGCGCCATTTCGTCGAGTCCAGTACGCCAGTGTTTCCGCGCGAAATTGCGGAACCCGCCGAAGCGTGCCATGTCGCTCAGGTCACCAAGCTGAAATGTTCCGAATCGGTAGCCCTCGCGGGAAAACGCCAGGACGGCGTTTGGGCCGAGCCAGAGATCGCCATTCATGCGAGGGGTGAAGTGAACGCCCAGGAACGGGAATCGTGGATCGGGCACGGGGTAGATGTTCCCGCGCACCAGATCGCGCCGTTCCGGTCGCAGGACATAGTAGTCGCCACGGAAGGGCACGATGCGCGGTTCCAGTGGGGCGCCGGTCATGGCGGCCACACGGTCGGCGTAGACTCCAGCACAGGAGATGACCCGCCGTGCTTCGAATTCGCCGGCCGTAGTGTTGACCAACGTTCGAGTCGCGCCGCGAATGATGCTGACGACTTCATTGCTGGTAAGAATCACGCCGCCCAGGTTTCGGACGTCATTGGCATAAGAGGCGGCAACCTGCCGGTAGTCGACGATGCCGGTCCGTGGGGAGAGGATGGCGCGCACGCCCGTCACGTGGGGCTCGACTTCGCGCAGTTCGTCTGCGTCGATCATACGCAGCCCAGGAACGCCGTTCGCCTGACCGCGTTCCAAAAGCGCCTGGAGACGGGGAATCTCCGTCTCGTCGGTCGCCACAATCACCTTACCGCACAGCTGATAAGGAATCTCGTGCTCGTCGCAATACTCCATCAGTTTCTTGGCGCCGGCGACAGAGGCCTTGGCCTTCAAGGAGCCAGGAGCGTAGTAGATGCCGGAGTGGATGACGCCGCTGTTGTGACCAGTTTGGTGTTCGGCGATCGCGTCTTCCTTCTCGAGGACGACCAGTTTCTGATCCGGATGCCGTCGCAGAATCTCGCGGGCGGCAGCGAGTCCGACGATGCCCGCGCCGATGACGACGGTATCGCCCGACCAGGTCTCGAAGCGTCGACGTGTTCCTGTAGTTGACGTGACGTTACTCATCCTCTCCCCCCGCCGTCGAATCTCGGAGTGTTACGATCTCTTTCGCCAGTGTACGGGATTCCCGCCTGGCGCGGGAGCATCGTGAAGCACAGCAGATAGTCGGTTCACGCAAATCGTCATCAGCGGGTATGATCTCGACGTCGAAGAGCGAGAACGGAAAGGATCACAGAACGCGATGGCGACACCGATGTTCGAACTGGTCAAGACGCTGACCGAGATGCCGGGTCCGATCGGCCAGGAAGATCTCGTTCATGAATGGTGCGCAAACCACTGGTCGGGGCTCGCCGAACACGTCGAGATCACGCGGGTCGGGAACGTGGCCGCGCGCATTGGCGGAAGCGGACCAAGCCTGATCGTGCTGGCGCACGGGGATGAACTTGCCCTGGTCGTGAAGTCGATATCGGAGAACGGGCTGCTCCACGTCTGGCCAGCCTGGCGCGACTCGCGTGGTAAGCCGCCGCACTGGTACAGTCCGGTGAATCAGCCGGTCGTCGTCCTCGGTGAGCAGGGTCCAGTCGATGGCCAACTCTGTTATGCCAGCGGCCACGTCATTGGTGGTGGCTCCGACAAGGAGTACTTCACCTGGGACGACTGGTTCGTCGATCTTGGCTATTCGAGCCACGACAAAGTCGAGAGTTTGGGCATTCACCCGGGCACGCGTATCTGTCTCAATCCGCCGACGCGAAAACTGGGCGACACCATCGTTGGCAAGGCCATGGACAACCGGGCGGCGCTCGCTATCGCGACGTCGGTGGGTGAGCGGGCCGACACGTCGAAGCTGCGCTATCAGCTCTGGATTGGATCGAGCGTCCAGGAGGAGAACGGCCTGCTCGGGGCGTCGAGTATCCCGGAGATTCATCCGTTCGACGCGGCCATCAACCTCGATGTCGGCCTGTGCGGTGAGGTTCCTGGAACCAAGGCTGAGAGCCACCCCTCGAAGCTGGGCGGTGGTCCGATCATCGTGCACCAGGACTCGTCGGTTCACTATTCGCACCGCATGTCGATGGCGCTCGTCGAGGCTGGAAAGGTGGCTGGGATTCCGACGCAGCAGGCGGTCTTCCAGAACTACGGCAGCGACGGCGCGGAGTTGATCCGGCGGGGCATCGAGACGGTGCTGTTGACCTTCCCGACACGGTATACGCACTCGCCCAACGAGATGGTGACGGAGAGCGATCTGGTACACTGCGTCGACCTGATTCTGGCGTTCCTGGAGCGTGAACCGCTAGCCGCTCGCTGGCAGGCGACGTAGCGTGTCGCGCAAATTGCGTAAAATCGGTGCGAATCAGGTCGCACGATTCGCTCGTAGAGGGAGATGATTGAGGCGCGATGAACGTATCAGAACTGGTGGAAACCGCGGTTCGCACGTATGCGGACCTTGAGCCGACTGAAGTCCCACAGGATGTCGCGCCGGACGCCGTCGCCACGATCATCCCGAATCCTCTGGGGTACGCCCTTGGCTGGGTCCTGGGCGACGCCGTGGTGGCCAACCGCTATCAGGAGTCGGCGATCGATGCACTGCCGATCTGTCATCCGGAGAACGGGTGGGATCGATTCTTGTTGACCCGCCGGGTCTCCTGCGTCCCCTGTGCGGGTGAGTCGGCGGACTCGTTCGGAACTATTATGCTGACCGGTCAGGATGCGCCGGTCTATGTTGCGCCGGACGGCAGCGAGCTTCCGCTCGGATCGATGCTCCAGGAAGACCCTGAAGCGGCCATCGAAGCACTGCTGGAGAAGGTGACGCAAGTTGGGCTGCTCCAGGCCGACCATGGGGCGTGCTGGCATACACGGGCAGAACGGTATCCCGACATTTACCACGCCGTCGCACAGACAGTTGTCGAGAACCCGGGCGTCATCGCATTGCGTGAGATCTTCGTCGACGAGGTTCAGTACGAGGGAGCCTTCCACCCCATCTACTTGATGACCGGCGCGTTGACCAAGGGCTTGACCTACAACTGGTTCGCGATTGAGTCGCCGGACTACGTCGCCTTTTTCCTGGTCGACGGCAGTTCGACTATCTACCAGACCGATCAGGGCAACTGGGCGTCAGTCGGGAAGCAGCTCAAAGAAGAGGATCGCGACGGCGTTCGGCGGCGGATTCTCTCCTGGCTGCGCATCGAGGGCAAGCCGGACCGCGCGACGATCGACTAGCGTCGTACCAGCACCACCTGGCTCGGAAAGCCCGCCTCGACGATCACTTCGTGCGTGATGTCGTGAAAGCCCGCACGTTTGAGGAGTGGTATGAGCTCGATCGGTCGGCAGCCGCCGCAGGCGATCGGGCTCATCTTGTATACGCCGTTCCAGAGAGCGATGGTTGCGCGGCTTAGTGGAGTGATCCCGCTACTCATTGTGACGAGCGCGATCTGACCGCCTGGTTTCAGGACACGCCAGAACTCCCGGACCGTCCTGTCCAGGTCGGGTGTGGGAATCAGGTCGAGCGTGTAGGAGCAGAACAGACCGTCGAACACCGTGTCTCGAAAAGGTAGGTTGCGCGCATCAGCTCGGACGACTGGCTGGCCGGTCCGCTCGCGCGTCAGTCGCAGCATGACCTCCGAGACATCGAGTGCGACGGCTATTCCATCCGATCCGACGTGCCGGGCCAGTCTCGCGTGGTCGATTCCCGTCCCAGCGCCGACATTCAGCACGCGATCGCCGCGAGTCAGCACGAACCGCTCGAAAGCGCGAGCCTTGGCTTTCCCCTCAAAGCGCTCAGCCCAGTCATAGAGGCTGCCAACATGGTCGTAGAATTGCTCGATGGTCGTCATAGTCCGTCCCCGGTTGCTCTCTTGTCGCGTCAATACTTCGCCAGCACCTGGGCAAGCTCGATGAGATCGGGATCAAGCTGTTTTGTCTGGCCGACGACTTCGTCCAATGGTGTCGAGGCGATGGCGCCGTTCACCAGCCCAGCGAGACGGCCGTACGTGCTGTTATCGAGCAGATCCACGGCCGCGCTGCCGAGCCGGGTCGCGAGGAGCCGGTCGAAGGCTCCAGGAGCTCCGCCCCGCTGGACGTGGCCGAGAATGGTGGCGCGAAACTCAAAGCCAAGCCGTTCCCGGTGCTTCGTGAAGTATTCGGCCAGACGCGTGGCGTTATAGGTTGACCCCTCGGCCACGACGACAATGGCGTGGGCTTTGCCGCGCTCATACGCTCCGCGAACGACCTCGGCTAGTTCTTCTGGGTCGGTCTCGTGTTCCGGAATGACGACCGCTTCGGCGCCACCAGCGATTCCGGCCGTCAACGCGATGTAGCCGCAGTTGCGGCCCATGGTCTCGACCAGGAATGCGCGGTGGTGTGACGACGCCGTCACCTTCAGCCGATCGATGGCTTCGAGGGCGATGTTGAGGGCGGTATCGACGCCGATGGTGATTTCGGAGCCGCAGAGGTCGTTGTCGATGGTCGATGCTACCCCGACGACCGGGAACCCCATCTTCCACAGAGCATGCGAACCCGTCTGCGAGCCGTTGCCGCCGATCACGACGAGTCCCTCGACCTGCATCCGTTCGAGCGAGTCGAGAGCGCGGCGACGTCCCGACTCAGTGCGAAATTCATCACAACGTGCGCTGCCAAGAATCGTTCCGCCGCGCTGAATGATGCCGCCGACGTCACGCGCGCCGAGGACCGAGAAGTCGCCTTCAATCAGCCCGGCGAATCCGCGCCGTATTCCGACGACCTCCCAGCCCCCGTCGATGCCGCGGCGCACGACGGAGCGAATGGCCGCGTTCATTCCGGCTGCGTCGCCGCCGCTCGTCAGGACCCCTATTCGTCTCATGGCAACATCTCGCCTTCTCCGAGAGGCCGTGATCTCGGTCGTTCCGACGGCTAGCCAGCCGCGGCACTAAGAAGTTCGGCTGGCTGCTCCGTCGCGACGGGTTTGGTCAGGATTTGTTCGATGCGTTCCTGGTCCAGAGTCTCCTCGACCATCAAAATGCCCGCCAGTTGTTCGAGCTCAGTCCGGTGCTCGCTGAGGACCGACCGCGCTTGCTCCTCAGCACTCTTGAGCAATTGTTGGATAGCGGCTTCCGAGCGATTCAGCATCTCCTCGCTCAGGTTTTGGTCCTGAGTGATCTCGCGTCCAAGGAAGACGTGCTCCTCACCGGTGCCGAGGAAGAATGGACCAACTTCGTCGCTCATGCCCCAGAGCCCGACCATCCGTCGCGCCAGCGAGGTGGCCTCTTTCAGGTCGTTCTGCGCCCCGGTGGTGATTTCGTCGACAATGAGCCGTTCAGCGGCGCGGCCGCCCATCAAGATGGCCAGCCTGCCTCGTAGGTACGCACGGGCGTAGTTGAAGCGATCGTCGGTGGGCGCCTGGACGGTTACGCCGAGCGACTGACCGCGCGGGATGATGCTGATCTTGCGCAGTGGGTCAGCACCTGGCGTGTGATGGGCCACCAGAGCATGCCCCGCCTCATGGAACGCGACGACGCGCTTCTCCTGATCGCTTAGCAGGAACGGCCGCTCGGATCCCAGCAGGATCTTGTCGAGCGCCGCATCGAAGTCGGTGCGGTCGACCTCAACCTTGTTCCTGCGCGCGGCGATCAGGGCGGCCTCGTTGACGAGGTTCGCCAGGTCGGCGCCCGAGAATCCGGATGTCACCGCCGCGATGTCGCCAAGATTGAGCCCGGGGACGACGGCGATACCTTTCTTGTGGATCTCGAGGATCGCGGTGCGTCCTCGACGATCGGGCAACCCGAGCGTGACCTGTCGATCGAATCGCCCAGGACGGAGAAGCGCCGGATCGAGCACGTCTGGGCGGTTGGTCGCCGCGATGACGACCACGTCCTGATGCGGTTCGAAGCCATCCATCTCGACCAGCAGCTGATTGAGCGTTTGTTCACGCTCATCGTTGCCGCCACCGATACCGGCGAAGCGCTGGCGACCTACGGCATCCAGCTCATCGACGAAGATGATCGACGGCGCGGCCTCCTTCGCTTTCTCGAACAGGTCGCGCACGCGACCAGCGCCGACACCAACGAACATCTCGACGAATTCGGAGGCACTGACGGTGAAGAAAGGAACGTGCGCTTGTCCGGCGACCGCTTTCGCGAGCAGCGTCTTGCCGGTGCCTGGAGGGCCGACGAGCAGGACGCCGCGTGGCAGCCGCGCACCAATCTGGTGGTATTTGGCGGGGTTGACCAGGAAATCGACCACTTCCGACAGTTCGGCTTTGGCTTCATCCTCACCAGCCACGTCCGCAAACGTTACGAGTGGTCGTTTCTCATCGTAGACTCGCGCGCGTGAACGGGAGAAGCCGAACATCTCCTGGCGTCCCCGGTTCATACCCGAGCCGCGCATGATCAGGAAGAAGAACCCGACCATCAGCAGCACGGGGAGCGCGAACGTGAGCACGGCGCCCCACATCGACCCGGACGACGTCTGCGCTCGAATTGGCACGTTGTATTGCTGCAACAGATCGACAACGTCTTTCTCGACACCTGATGGGATCGTGGTGGTAAAGGTGTTGCCGCTCTTGACGGCGGATGGACTGATGTTCTCGGGAACGGGATCGTTGATGTTGAGAATCTGGTCCCCAGCCAGTCGCTTCTCGATGACAAAGGAGCCACTGGCCTGTTGTTCTTTGATCGTGACCGACTTCACCTGTCCGGCCTCGACCTGCGTGACGAATGTCGAGTAGGGAACGTTGAGCGGTGTCGAACCATTGGGATACTCGGAGAAGATATAGACTGCCAGGACGATGATTCCCGTCAAGATGACCCATCCGAGCCAGCTCATACGGCTGACCTGAGATCCTCCTGTCGGTTTGTCATCGTCTGGACGTTTGCCTGAATTTCGCAGAGGCGGCTTGGTGCTCATCTCTGGTCCGATCCATGGTTGGCGAAGCTCGCACCCGTAGCGGATTGTCTCCGTATCGATCTGAATTCCTGTACGTGTGCCTGTAACCCGATACGCGGGCGCGAAGTGCCGAGAGGTACTCACGGCGATTCTCGCCACGGCCGAAAGTCGCCAGTTCTCTCGCGGCTTTCAGCCTAAACTGTAATGCTGTGAACGTAGCGCTCGTGTCGGAATCGGCCGCCGACTGTTACAGATTCGCGACATTTCGGCGAGGGCGTAGGAATTGGCGCTACAGAGTGACGCGTTCCGCGGCAGTTGGCGGCCTGTTGCCTGTTGACAGGCTCGGCGCGAACCAGGACCATCGCGCATATGACGTTGCCCTGCCCTGGAGAATCGGTACAGGCTACGTCCCCAGCATGCTGATAAATGGAAGGAACCGAACGTGTTTGAGCCGTCTTTCGCGGTCCAGCGCATCATGGAATTTTCGCAGCGCCCATCGCGGCGACCCGGACCAGGTGTCATCTCGCTTGCGTCGGGCGATCCTGACTTCGAGACGCCAGAATACATCCGCCAGGCGCTGATCGACGCTATTTCATCTGGCTATTCTCATTACGCGGATGGCCAGGGCGACCCGGAATTGCGCGCGGCCCTTGCGGCAAATGCATCAGCGACGGCCGGAGCGGCGATTCAATCTGGACAGGTGCTGGTGACGCATGGCGGAAGCGCTGCCCTGACGTCGGCCATTCTCGGCGCAGTCAATCCGGGTGACCGGGTGCTCATTCCGGAACCAACCTATTCGCTCTATGCCGACCTGTCGCTCCTGATTGGTGCCGAACCAGTCTTCATCCCACAGACGCCCGACCTGCACCTTGACCTTGACGCAATCGAGACAGAAGCGGCGAAGGGCGCCGCACTGCTCGTTGTCTGTCACCCGTGCAACCCGACGGGCGTGATCTACCGTGAGGACGAGTTGGAACAGTTGGGACAGCTAGCCGAGAAGTACGACTTCTTGGTCCTGTCGGACGAGGCCTACGATCACATCGTCTTTGGTGGTCACTCGTTCACCTCGACTCTAGCGATCGATTCGCTCCGCGATCGGCTGATCTACTGCCAGACCTTTTCGAAAACCTACGCAATGACTGGCTGGCGTGTTGGTTACCTGATCGCGCCGCCGCAGGTCACGGCCGCTGCCTCGCGCATTCACCGAACGCTGGTTGGTCCGATGAACTCGGCAGTGCAGCGGGCCGCACTGGCGGCCGTGACCACGGAGAGCGACTGGCCGGAGCGCATGCGCGTTGAGTACGAGGCGCGCCGCGAGCTGGTGATCAAGCTTTTGTCCGACGTGCCGGGAGTCAGCGTCCGCCCGCCTGACGGCGCGTTCTACGCCTTCGTCAAGTATGAGGGCGGGAAACCGCCGCTCGAGGTGGCGGAGGAGGCTTACGATATGGGCGTCGCGGTGCGAGCGGGAACGGAGTATGGGCCATCCGGCGACGGCTACGTGCGGCTGGCGTTCGCGACGGACCGGGAGCAGTTGACCGAAGGAGTACTGCGCCTCCGCTCATTGCTGGCGTCACTCGAATCCTGATGGTTGACGTTCTGCCGTATCTGAACGCACATCTCGACGACTACCTGCGCGATCTTCGGCTGCTGGCTGGTCTGGACTCCGGTAGCGACGACAAGGCGGGCGTGGACGCGGTTGTCGATTGGTTCGAGGCTCGGTTCCGGGCCATGGGCTGTGAGGTCGAGCGCGACCGGCAGCCCCGGCTCGGTGACAACCTGATCGCCCGGCTCCGTGGCACCGGCTCGGGCCGCGTCCTGCTGTTGGGCCACTCGGATACTGTCTATGCTCGAGGCACTGCCGAAAAGCGGCCGCTAACTATCGACGGCGATCGTGTGAAGGGACCTGGCACCTGCGACATGAAGGCTGGCTTGCTCTCCGGAGTCCACGCAATGGACGCGCTGAGGTCAGCCGGTTGGGACATGTTCGGGCAGATCAGCTTTCTGATCGTGTCTGATGAGGAGACGGCAGATCGCGCGTCAGTACCGTTAATTGAACGTGAAGGCGACGCTCATGAGGTGATCTTGACGCTCGAGGCCGCTCGTGAAAACGGAGATATCGTCACTGCTCGCAAGGGTGTGCGCTGGTTCACGGTCGAAGCGAGGGGTAGGTCGGCGCACGCGGGAGTCGAGCCGGAGAAGGGCCGCTCCGCCACCCTGGCGATCGCTCGGTTCATCGTCGAGGCAGACCGGCTCAATAGTCTGAAGTCCGGCATGACCGTGAATTCTGGCCGGATCAGTGGTGGAGCGTCACCAAGCATTGTGACGGACCTGGCCAGTGCCCGATTTGACCTGCGAGCCTGGACAGACGCGGAGCTCGACGACCTCGAAGTGGCGTTCTCCGCGATTGGCGAACGGGATCTGGTGGCGGGAGTCGAGCTCACGATAACGCTCGAGCCGGGATCCGATTGTCCGGCGATGCCGAGAACGCCGGGTGTCGAGCGACTCGAACAGATGGCGATCCAAATTGCTCACGACCTCGGCTTTGAACTGCGTGGTGCCGCGACCGGCGGTGCGTCGGACATCAGCTACGCGGGGCGATCGGGGACGCCGGGGCTTGACGGACTCGGTCCGGTCGGTGGGCTGGATCACGGCCCGGACGAGTACATATTGCGAAGCAGTATCGTGCCGCGGCAGGCGCTTCTGGCGCGGCTGCTGGTCGCGATCGCGCACGACGGACACTGACGCGACGACCACGAGAGGGGACTTGCCCTGAACCTGTCAGCCACGATTCAGATCCGCGTCGCGCCGACATCCGAACTCGATCAGAAGACGAAGGACGAGATCGTCGCCCTGTGGCGCCGAGCCTTCAACGAACCGGAATTCGACGAACTATTCGACCTGATCGAGTCGTCTGTGCGGCCGACGCACGTCATCGCACGCCGCGACGGCCGGCTCGTCGGCCATGCGGTCTGGAGCGCTCGGACCGTGTTCATGTCCGATGGCTCTGGGCTTGAGAGCGCCTACGTCGACGCGGTCGCGACTGAGCCGGATCTTCAGAGGCGCGGTATTGGCTCGGCCGTCATCCAACGGCTGAATCGCGAGATCGACGACTACGAGGTCGGCTGCCTGTCGACCGAGCGGGTCAGCTTCTACGAGGGCAACGGTTGGGAACTCTGGGCGGGACCAAAAGGCGTCAAGCTGGACGACGGGATCGACATGACACCGGAACAGCGCGTCATGATCCGCCGGACGCGGCGCACGCCCATGCTTGATCTGAGCAGCCTGCTCGTTATTACCCCGCGCCGCGGCGAGCCGTGGTGAGAATTCTGACTCGCAGATCCGATTCAAAACATCTCGAAATCAAGCCGTCGGCATTGCCTCACCTGGCATCCTCGCGGGAAACGGGTAGTGTGGCGTTTTGGTATCTGAGGCGGCGTGAACCGCGATCTCGTCGCAGCGGGCGAACCACACATCGTCATGCGCGCGCATGAATTGAACGAACTGATCCAGCGCGCGGACGCGGGCCGGCCGGCCCGAGTAGCGTGGATGGCAGACGAGCATGAAATTCCCGGACATGTTATAGGCGGCGTCGAATTCATCGGTCCAGAGATCGATCACATCGGCGGGATTGCGGATCGTCCCCGGGTAGGCGTAGTACGCGGCGTCGTCGAGCGACCATGACCAGGGGAGTTCAACGATTTCGTGCTGGCCTCCATCGCTGGTAGTTATCAGATACGGAATGTCGTCATCGCCGAACGAACTGTCGTACTGGTAGTCTGCCTCGTGGACCAGTCGCAGCGTATTGACCGTAGTCAGCCCGGCTGGTGCGCGCCAACCCGCGGGGCGTCGTCCGATCACATCGGCGATGGTTTCGGTGGTACGGTGAATTAGTTCTCGCTCGGTCGCTTCATCGAGCGTGCTCCAGCGCTCGTGCATCCAGCCGTGCGCGCCGATCTCATGTCCCGCATCGACGATTTGACGAGCGAGGCCCGGGTACTTCTGGACGTTCCACCCCTCGACAAAGAAGGTCGCCGGGACTGCATGCTTGGCCAGCAGGTCGAGGATGCGTTCGATGCCCCGACGCGGCGCGTAGACCCCGTCGGCGTTGGCCCCTCCTGCGTGACCGTAGCGCAGCAGGTCATACGACTCACCGAAGTTGTCGAACGTGAGTGAGACGGCACAGTGTGCGTTGTTGGGCCAGTCGGGTCGCTGAAAGCTCATCGGCTACTCGCTCCTCTCTGGCGGCTCAGGGCCCTCTACGGGATCTGGACGCCTGCGGTACGTTCGACAGTCTTACCCAGTCGTGACGAGATCACGATAGAGGTCGAGCGTTCTTTCGGCGATCGCGGTCCAGCTGAAGTGCTGTTCCGCGCGTTCGCGACCCGCGCGTCCGTATTGTCGCGCCATCTCCGGATTGAGCGCGACACGATTGATGGCCTCCGCCAGACGTCGCGAGAATGCGGCTGGGTCGACAGGTTCGAAGGTGCCGGGCCGAAGATCCGGTTCAACCAGGAGACCGGTCTCGCCAGGGACAACGACCTCCGGAATGCCGCCGACCGCCGAGGCGACAACTGCGGTTTCACAGGCCATCGCTTCGAGATTGATGATGCCGAAGGGCTCGTAGACTGACGGGCAGACGAAGACCGCAGCCTTCGAATAGAATTCGATGACCTCCTCGCGCGGCAGCATCTCCGGAATCCAGACAATACCGCTGCGCCCCTGACTGACGGCCTCGACGCGTTCGGCCATCTCCTGGCCGATCTCTCTGGTATCCGGAGCGCCCGCCAGCAGGACCACCTGCAGGGATGGGTCGATGTCGGGGATAGCGTTGACCAGGTGAATAATCCCCTTCTGACGTGTAATGCGTCCGACGAAGAGGACGAACGGCCGGTTTGGGTCGACCCCATGTCGCACCAGGGCTTCAGTGGAACCCGAGCGCTGGTATTCGTCCAGGTCGATCCCGTTGTGGATGACGTGAACGCGCTCTGGAGCGATGTCGAAATGGTTCAGCACGTCCTTACGTGTCTCGGTTGAAACGGCGATCACGGCGTCGGCCTGCTCGATGCCGGTTCGCTCCATCCAGGAGCTGACGTGATAGGCGTTCCCGAGTTGTTCCACCTTCCAGGGCCTGAGTGGCTCCAGTGAGTGAATGGTCACGACAAGAGGAACCGCCCAGAGTTGTTTGGCCAGGAAGCCCGCCAGGTCGGTGTACCAAGTATGGCAATGCACGATGCTGGCGTCGAAATTGTCCTTGGCCATCGCCAGGCTGCGAGACAGCGCATCGAGCGCTCCGGTAAAGCGAGGGTCGGTATTCTGACGTAGCGTGTCCCAGCCCTCATAGCCTCGGACGCTCAGGTTCGGCGAGGTCTCGTTCTGCTTGCCGAACGAACGAACTTCCACCAGCACGAACTGCGACAATGCTTTGCTCAAGTACTCAACGTGGACCCCCGCGCCTCCATAGACGTTGGGTGGATACTCGTTCGTGAAGATTGCGATTTTTTCGAGGTCGGGCACCCGTCACCCCTCTTCCCGGATCTCCCCGGCACTGGTCCATTCACATCGCAAGAACCGTAGCATAAAGAATCCTCGTCCGGGCGATACAGAACGAGGATCCTGTTGCGGTGCCCGTCAACGGTTCTGAACCAGCCGATTTCCTGCGCTGGCCTGGGGTGCGATTTCAGATGCTACGGCAGGAGCGATATCGTCGCCACTACCGGACTGTGATCCGACGCCTGGCTTTCGATCACCTGCATCGACTCGACCCGGATGGCGTCTGACGTCAGGATGTAGTCGAGACGGCGGTCATCAGTGGTGGTGTAGGTACCGGGCAGTAGCTGGTCGGCGTGATCGGTAAAGCCGGCCTCGTCGAAGGCCCCCAGCACGGCCGTGCCCGGGTCGGCGTTGAAGTCTCCCATGATAATGACGGGGTCTGGCTGAGCGGTCTTGGCGATAATCTGGCGCGCCTGCTCGAGTCGAATGTCATCGGCCGCTTTTGGATTGTCGAGGTGAGTTCCGACAATCCACACCGGCCCGCCATCAGTCTCCACCTGGGCTTGGACCATCCCGCGTTTCAGATTCTTGGTCACGGTGAAGTGCTCTTGTCGCACGTCGGTGACCTTCCCCCGTGTCAGGATAGCGTTTCCCCAGAGACCGTCATCCGAGTTGCCGCCAAAATAAATCGGCATATTGAGCCGGTGGCTGAGCCACAGTGCCTCGTCGGCACCCGAGGTCACGATCCAGCCTCGACTGACCTCCTGCAGGACGACGACGTCCGGGTGAGCCGCCGCGATTGTCTCGACCTGCCCCTCAAGATCAAACGAATTGTCGGCGGCGAATCCGTCCTGCAGGTTGTAGGTCATCACGGTGAATGTTCCCGGAAGCGTGGAACCAACCGCGGGCGCGTTGACCACGGTGGCCTGCCACGCGCAGATGATCGCCAGGACAATGATAGGAACCCCGACGATCCCGAATGGCTGCCAGCCAGGGTAGGCACTGACGGAACGCTGATGATTCAGCGTGGCACCGGCGAGCGACGCCAGCGCGAGTAAGATCGCCGCGACGGCCAGGTAGCGAGGGCGACCTGACGCATCATAGTAATAGAAGAGAATCCCGGCCTGAAGCAGCATGCCAATTGTGAACCAGATTGCGGGGGCGATCGAGACGCCCCTGTCTGATTCTCGGCGATCTGCTTGAATGGTCGAGGTAACCAGTATGACGTTCACGGCCGCAACCACTGGAAGTGTGTACGGCGCGAGCGACTGATTCGTCCACATCAGCCACAGCGCGGCGCCACCGGCGGTCACAATCATCAGTTGCACGGCGACGCGAGTTCGGGACTTCATTCCCTCCGGTTGCCGGACGAGTAGCGTCGACATCAGCACCCCGGCGGCAAGTCCGGCGGAGAGCAACGCCAATGCCGGAGCGAAGTCGAGTCCTGTCTTGGTCTGAGCCAAACCCAGATTGCCGCCAACCAGGTAGAAGAGCGCGATACCTGGTCCCACCCCGACCAATGCGATTCCGGACGAGTGGGACGAGCGTTTGATCTCGGACGAGCTCCACACTAGCGCTGGGCCGAGTAGTAGGGGCACCGCCAGCAGGACGGTCATTGCTCGAGCGATGAATCCGGAATTCCAGGGGAGGTCGAGTGTCATGAACCCGGCTCGAATTGCCACGTCGAGTATGAAACCAGAAATGATCCCGAGCGAGAGCGCCGTGCGATCGATATCGAGCAGGGACACAACCAGCCAACCCCAAAGAACGACAATGATTGCCGCCAGAATGAGCCGGCCGCTCGGGTCAGTCCAGAACTGCAACACGACTCGAGCGACGGCGGCAGTCACCGCGGCGAAGACGAAGATCACTCGCAAGCCAACGAGCCAGATGACGAGCGGCGCCAGGATGATCGCACCGAACGTCACGAAGACGTCGCGTTCCAGAGCGCCGCGGTTGGCTTGACCTACCACGACCACGAGATATGACACGAGAACGCGCATTGCCTGCAGGGCAAATATCGTCATCAGGGCGGCGGTCGCCAGGAGTATGGACGCTGCCTCGACCTTGGGAATGCCGAGCGTTTGACGAGCGATAGTTCGAGATCGTGCTGCGGTTGACATGTCGCCCTCCGTTGACGTGACTGCATCGCGGGCGCACCGGGTCAGCTGAGAGTCGACGGGCGACGGTACGGATGTGCCGTCCACGGCCAGCCGAGTCATCTCGCCGGTCTGATAGGTACATGCTCAACCAGATCGAGTAACAGAGGCATCACCGAAATCCGGCACGACATTGCAAACGTGCGTCAGTTTGCGGGCCGGCGCGATGCCAGGAAGGGATGCCCTTCCAGGATACAGCGTCAATCAAGTTGAACAGGACGTTCGATGAACTGACCGTACCGAGTGAGCGATGTCCGGAGAGAGTCGGTCGCTGAGCGGCTGAGCGGCGCGAACGGGTTGATCGACACTGCGACCGAATCGCGCTTAATGTTGCGCGTCCATGTGCCGACAATCTTGCCGTCATGAACGATGGTGTTGTGGAAAAGGGGATTGCCGCGTGAGATGTCTGCCTGTTCGAGCGTCGGATGCCAATAGGCGTCGCGATTGGCGAATCCGACGATGTACTCATCGTAGTTTGGCAGAAGATGGGTGGCGTCACGACCGATACTAATCACCGGCTCAGGTAGCGCATACCAGTGATCCGCACCGTCGATCGAGACTCGTTCGAGCTCCGAGCCGAGTTCGGCGATTCCCAACCGAATGTCGCGGACGGTCAGGCCCGACCACCAGGCAAAGTCCTTGATCGTTGCTGGTCCGTGACTGGTGAAATAGCGCCGGGTAAGTTCGACCAGGGCTTCCTGGCGTGTGCGTGAGCGCGCGGCCGCGACGCGTTCTTCGAGCAGCGCATACGTGTGTTGTTTCCCGCGCAACGGACCACTGCATGTCAGTCCATCAAGTTCGGCTCGCATCAACAGGAGTCCAAGCGCGGGTCCGCCAAGCGCCAGTCCGTGACCCTGCAAAGTGGTCGAAAGCTCGGCGCGCGTCAGCCTGTTGCTGCCAGCGAGGGCCGATCGAATTACGTGCTGAGATTGAGCGATCGTCTCGTCGTCGAGCCCTTCGCGGCGGAAGCTACTCCGAGCCGAGGCGATGACGCGCGGTCCAGTCAATTCGAGCATCCAACGGATGTCGGTGGGGGAGACGAAGTGCCAGGTTGGGCGGAGAACGTGGGTGCGCAGGATTTTGCCCTGATTGAACGCCTCGCCAATGTCACCGTCCGTGATGCCCGGCAGCCGCAGACCGATTGCCCACTTTGACCCGGCGAAGTCCTGCGCCTGCATCGCTCCATGCCATTGAACGACTTCGACGGGATCGTTCAGGAAGCGTCCCGTGATGTGCAGATTGTGCAGCCGGTCGCGCGCGAGTCGAGGAAGCTCTGACTCACCGTTCCTGGTCGCTGTCATCACCCCTCCGTTGACGACGTGAGGAACCCGCGCGGTCTATTGTCCGTGATGCGCCATCCCAAACCGTTCGAGCAGCAGGGGAACGACCTCGCGGGCGCAGCGCTCCAGTTGTCCACGCTGGTCGAGTGACGTGAAGCGAAGGATCGGTGTGGTGCAGCCTGCTTCGATGAAGGTCGCGATCTTGTTCTGCACGGCTTCTGGACTGCCGAACGCCAGCCAGGAGTCCAGCTTCTCCTCTGAGATGACACCCTGACCGTAGTAGTGCTCCAGGAATTCGATCGATTCCCGGCGGGCGGCGTTCGCATTGTCATTGATGTTGACCATGATGTGGAGGCTCGCGTCGGTGACGACGTCGGAGCGCCCGTATTCCTCGGCGTAGGACCGGATCTGTTGCCAGCGTTGACGGAACAGCTCGACGGGAAGGCCGTCGGTCTGCCAGCCGTCAGCGATCCGAGCCACGCGACGTAGCGCCCGGGCTTCCACCACCGGATCGCCATCCCAGGCCGGATTAGAGGCGATCATAATCGGCACGCGATCCTGCGCGGGCTTGGGCAGCGCGTTGATGTCCTCGAACTGGTAGATCTTGCCGTGGAAGTTGACCGGATCAGCGCCCCAGAAGAGCCTGAGCAGTTCGACACCTTCGATCATGCGGCGAATGCGCTCGTTTGAGCGCACTCCCATGGCCCGTAGTTCTGCCGCGAACTGTGGGCCCATGCTGTCGGAACCGCCAAGGCAGACGACCAGAATAGTCCGTCCATGTGAGATGACGTCCAGGCTGGCCCACTCGATGGCAAAGCTGAGCGGATGCCGCAGCGGAAAGCTGGCCAGGCAGACCGTGCCCAACTTCAGGCGCGAGGTTCGCGTGGCGAGTGCCGCGAGTGTCGTGACCGCCTCGAGTCGCGGTTTCGAGAGAAAGTTGTCCCCGACCCAGAGTGAGTCAAATACTCCGGCAGCCTCGACCTGCTCCGCGGTCTCGATGAGCCGGTCGACGGGCATACCGAATAGGACCGCTCGATTGGGCAGGCTCACGCCAAAGGTCAGTGGGCGGGTGAGCGTCACGGCATCTGGCATCGGTCGTCCTTACTCGAGGAAATTGGTAATCATCTGGGCAAGCACACGCGCTTCAGTCTCGACGGCCGAGATTGGCACGAAATCTGGGCCAAGCAGACCGACACCTCCCGAAGCTCCGTACATCACCGTCGGGATACCGCGAGCGCACGGTCCGCCGGCGTCAAACGTTCCCTGTCCGTAGATGCACTCGGGCGGCTCGCCGGTGACCGTTATGTGCGCTCCGAGCAGATGTCGCACGCCAGTTTCGCGCGGGTCGACCAATGCTGGCAGCATGTAGACGTCTGGCGACACGGTCACCTCGAACGGGCTCAGATCGCCAATGACGTCGCGAATCTCGTCGGCCGCTCGCGCGGAAGTGTCACCGGGTAACAGGCGCCGGTCAATACTGATGTAGGCGTCAGACGGCAGGGTATGGGGTGCCAGGGGCTCGTAGCGTATCTTGTAGGGGATCGCGTGTCGTCCGCCCAGGATCGGATGGCTGTCGGGCCAAGTCAGGCGCTTCAGGCGGTTGATGACTTCGTTGGCGCCGTCGATGGCGCTCAGACCGAGTTCCGGCTCGCTCGAATGGATCGCCTTGCCTTGGACGTGGACGATGACGTCGGCCCGGCCACGGTTGCCGAGCGAGACACGCAGTCCGGTCCCAATTTGAATGACACCGAAGTCCGGTCTCTCACCAATCGTGTCGATTATGGCGTCCGAGCAGGCGTGGCTGCTCCGCCCTTCATTGTTTACCGCCCAGTAGAGTCGTCCGCTCAGTTCAGTCTTCGAATCTCCCAACGCTTTGAACACGCTCAGCATCACGGCCTGATGAGCTTTGTTTTGACTCACCCCCTGACCAAATACGGCAGGCTCGTCGTAGCCGAAGTCCCGCGCGCTGGCGATCTTGCCGGAGAATGGCTCGTCCATCAGGTTGTGATGCTGGGCCGGCGTGTAGTTCATGATCAGGAGCGACCGGCCGGAAGTGCCCTTTCCTTCCCTGACGATCAGATTGTTGCGCGGCGCATCAATCAAGTCGTAGCAGCCGAGCCGAACCAGCTCGGGGCGAACGACTGATTGGACATAATGCACAAGCTTGGGGTCATCCGGCTCCATGAACGTCTGATAGCCGAGCGGAACGTCGGTCGGTACTTGCGCCAGTTTCGAGAGCGTCTCGACCAGATAGCCACGGTCAATCGCTGGGGACGGCGACGGATCCTGGTCCTGTTCGGGCGACAGGAAGGATGGCTCGGCCATGGGAGACTCCTTCACTCAGCGAACGTCGCGTAGGGAAAGCCACCGGTGTATCAAAGCATGCGATGACGTCGCAGAGCAACGTCTTGAGCGCGCTCCGCCCGATTGCTCCGAAACGGGAGGCTGCCCGGGAAATGTCTCAACGCTACAGTCGATTGACGCGCGAGCGGCGTAGGCGAAGCGACACGAGCTGGAATGGCCGGTAGGGGATGTGGATCGAGCCGTCCGCTTCGATCTCGAGTTCTTCCTCGGCTTCCTCGAGCAGATTTGTCAACGCAGCCTGCACGACGGGAAAGTGCGGACGCACTATGGCCGTGCCGCGTCTCCCATAGGGATCGTAGAGGCGAACGACGACGTCAGCTGAATCATCGGCTCGCTTGACGGCGCCGAGAGTCAGCCCGTCGACATCGAGCCAGGAGAATGCCGAGGCCGATCCCGGAGAGACGTCGCGCACGTGCGCGATCAGCGGGCTGTTCAGGTCGATGGCTTCACGAACGGTGCTCGCTTCATGCCAAACACCTTCATGCGGGAAGATCGAGTAGGTGAATTCATGACGCCCGAGATCGGCGAACGGATCCGGATCGGCGGGGGATCGCACGAGCGAGAGACTCAGCGTGTTGCCAATCGCGGAGTGCCCGTAACGCCCGTCATTCAGCAGGCTCACACCGTAGCCGGGCTCCGATAGGTCAGCCCAACGCTGAGCCGGAACCTCGAACTTCGCCACGTCCCAACTCGTGTTGCGGTGGGTCGGTCGCTCGATGGCGCCATAGCTCGTTTCGAATGTCGCGCGCGCCGACCGAACCGCGAACGGGAAGAACGCCTTCAGCAGGCGCCGCCGTTCGTGCCAGTCGATGACTGTATGGATATCGAGGCGGGCCGAACCGGCGTGGATGACGTACCGCTGGCTGATGCTTGAGGCTCCGATTGTTCGAGTGGCTTCGATGACACCCCGGAGAGGGCCGTCTTCGATTACCTGCAACGAGACCTCGTCACCTAATGGCTCTCCAGTTTGTCGTGACGTATCGGTGAGGTTCCAGGCTTCCCAGGCCGCCGGCAGGTCATGAAAGAGCCGGAGCTGATTACCGGGCTCAGCCAGCACCTCTCGTCCGGATCGCTTATCCACCAGCGATGCGATCGATCCGTCCTCTCCGATCGTGGCGCTGATCACGTCGTTCTCGAGCAGTCGATCCGTGACGTCGACGCCGTGAGCGGGAACGGACTGTGGGGTCGGCTCGACGCCAAGCTCGAGATAGCCAACACCGGGCACGGCGACGTGCGGGTCATGGATCAGGACGGCACCAGAATCCGTCGATTGCCACGGGACCTCGACTCCGTCTCCAGTCAGCAAGCGGAAGTCACCGGTCTCGACCGGACGCGAGACCACACACGAGAGCGGACGCGCGAACCCTTGCGGATTGACGACGATGATGCTTTTGCCCGGCCTGTCCGAGGATTGAACCGGCCCACCAAGCTGTGCGATCGCCCGGTCCCTCAGCTCGATTGACTGTTGGACGACACGTGCGAGCTCGGTTTCGGCTTGCTCGTTGACGACCCGGATCGACGACCCTGGCAGGATGTCGTGAAACTGGTTGCGGAGCAGTGTCGTCCAGTAATCGTCCAGTTCGTCAGCGGGGTAGTCGTCATCAATCATATTGGCCAACGTCGCGGCCGTTTCGGCTTCGAGGAGTCGATGCTCTGCCATCCGGTTCAGCCGTTTGATGCGCGCCTGTGTGGTGTAGGTGCCGCGATGGAATTCGAGATAGAGCTCGCCGAGCCACACCGGCAGATCGGATGGATCAATATGGTTGAAGAAATCCTCAACGGTGGTGTGTCGCGCCCGAGGGAGCGCCGGGAAGCCCTCGAGCAGCCGGAAGCGTTCCAACATATCTGACGTCGGTCCGCGACCGCCATCACCCATGCCAAAGGTAAACAGGCTCTCGGGATGCCGGGCCTTCTCCCGGTAATTGCGCCAGGTCGCCTCGAACGCTTCGGGCGACACGACTCCGTTGTACCCGCCGATCGGGTTCTGAAATGCGTGGGACACGATGCGCGTTCCATCGATCCCCTCCCAGAGCCAGAGATCGTGCGGGAAGCGATTTGTGTCGTTCCAGCTAAGCTTCTGCGTGAAGAAGTACTCGATCCCGGCGCCAGCCAGGATCTGCGGCAGGTTTCCGGATAGCCCGAATGTATCGGGCAGCCAGGCGACCTTGTCGCGACGTCCGAACTCCCGGTCGAAGTAGCGCTGTCCAAGGAGCAGGTGCCGGACGAGTGATTCGCCGTGGGGCAGATTGCAGTCCGGTTCGAGCCACATGCCGCCGACCGGTTCGATGCGTCCTTCGTGAACTCGCTCGCGCACACGCTCAAAGAGGGCCGGATCATCTTTCTGGACGTAGCGGAAGAGTTGCGCGCTGCTGGCTGTGAAGTGGAACGTGGGATAGCGGTCCATCAGCGACAAGACCGAAGCGAAGGTGTGGCGGATCTTACGGCGAGTCTCCGACAGCGGCCAGAGCCAGGCCACATCGAGATGAGCGTGCGAGGATGCCCCGAGCCGTCCAGTTGGAGGAAACGTCCCGGCAATTTCGGCAAGTTGCTCGTGGAGATAGGCGAGCGCTTCGCTCACTCCAACTGGTTGCCCGTTTTCGTCGCCCAATTGGCTGACGTCGACGGTATCGAAATGCATGGTTTCGGTCAAAAGTCGCTCGATCGCGGCCAACGGCCCGGCATAGTGATAGTGATGGTTCAGCGAGCGGGCCGGTTCCCGTTCGAGCTTCAATTCTTCGCGAAGCATCGCCATGCGGCGGAGGACCGTCGGTGCGTCTGACGGTAACGTGACCATTGGGATCGCCGTTTCGATCGTCCGGAACAGCGGTGCGCTGACATCCTGATTGGACATCACGGTGCAGGTCTCCCACGCCATCAGGAGCGCCCGGTGGAGGGCGCGCATATCATGGTTCGGCTGAATGACTCGACCGGTGACGAGCCGCGCAGGCGTCACGATCTCCCCAAAAGAGTCGTTTGGCGCGACTTCGACGACGATCTCGCGCGCGTTTCCTAACGGGACCTCGCGCTCAAACGGACTGACGGCCCCCACGAGCACCCCGTCGAGATAGACCAGGCCATCCCCTTCGGCAAAAAACTCGAGCAGGGAATCACGGGGCGCGGACGTGGACAAGGTCGTTGAGAGCCGAACCGGATGGGTGAGATCGTCCCATCGATCACCTGCGCGAATGCTACGCTTCTCCCCGCTGGCACTGGTCGCGATCCATGATTCGAGATTCGTCCTCGCGACGTTGCGCCAGGCGACAAGTTCCCAAATCTGGCGTTCGAGACGACGAAGATCGCGTTCGCTGCTCATGGATCGTCCCTCCGGCGGCGACACTAATCTGGTCCGGCTTTACCCGCTCTGAGTCTAGCGCAGTGCAACGGCGGCCGGGATCACCTTGAGTCGGAGGCGGGAGCGCCGTTATCCCGCGGCCTCGAATTGGTCGACCTCGATCTGCTGCTGGTCGTTGGAATTGATTACGTCGTTATAGAGCCGGATTTCGTCCGCCAGCAGCCGGGTAATCAGGAATTGCTCGCGAACCTGCTCGCGCCCTCTCGCACCGATGACCCTGGCCTCGGCCGGATCGTCCAGCAGCGAACTGGCATAGTCGGCTGCCTCATCGACGCTGTCTACCAGATAACCACCATTACCGTTCGAGATTTGGAGTGGAATCCCGCCGACCCGACCTGCCACCACTGGGGTTGCCTTCCAGAGTGCCTCGCTGACCGAGAGTCCGAACCCCTCGCGCAGGCTCTTCTGAAAGACGACCTGGGACGCGAGCTGGACTGCAGCCACCTCGGTCTCGCCGATGACGGCCGGATCGACGAAGATGTGAATGTCCGGGTCGCCGCCTGCATAGGCACGCACCTGATCATAGACGCCGAATGCCTCCGGATCGTCCTTGGCCGCGATCACGCCAAGGAGCACGAGTTGGAGATCATTCTGCCGTTTACGCATCAGACGGTACGCGTCAATGACGCCCCAGGGATCCTTCCAGGGGTCGAGCCGAGCTATCTGCGACACCATCGGCTGCCGCGGATCGAGTCCAATCGACTGCAGCGTTCGCATCGCGGTGCCGTACGGCATCGCTCGGTTCTTGACCGTCAAGGGATCGATCGCCGGTGCGATGATTCGGACGTGGTCGGTCAGCAAATCGGGTGGCACGAACTCGTTCATCGTGAAGACGGCGGCGTCATATCCCATGAGATAGCGAAAAACGAAGTGGCTCACCGACGGGTTCGGATTGGACGAGTCGATGTGGAGCCGCCAGATCCAATGGGCGTTTCCCTTTCCCGCGTACTGGAGGAGTCCCAGCGGCTGCGGGTCGTGGATCATTACGAGATCGTACTCGTGAGGGAAGTGCTTGGCGTTTTCTTTCTGCGTTTCGATGTAGATTGACTTCTGCTCGTCGGTAAGCCCGTTGGGATTTCCCTGAAGCGCATTGTGAATCGTCTTGGTTGTCTCGAAGAATTCGGGCGGTCCATCGATTGTCCACCAGTCGGCTTCGATGCCGAGCGATCTCAGCAGAGGAATCTCGGAATGGAGGATCTCGGCGACTCCACCTCCCACGGGCGTGGCATTGACGTGAAGTACGCGTAGCCCCTTTAGTTCCTGAGCCATATCCTCCAGTTCGGTGATCGATTCCGGCGTCGCTTCACCTCGATATGAAGCGATGGATCTGGGCGTCGGTGCGACGCGTTGCATATATTGCACCTCTCAATCATTCGTATGGTCGCAAGTGTTCCACGTGTTCGACTCGATCCGGTTGCTCGTGCGCTGCACGTCGCGGTCGATGTGTTGCTGATCTGCGAACGGCACGGACGACGATACGAACAGGACGAACATGGTTGCTCACATTGACACAGTGGAGCGCACAAAGCGATCCGTCACGTACGACCAAAGGATTTCACGAATTGGTAGGAGATCGATCGCGTACGATCGAGGGAATGTGTGAGGCCAGGGAAGCGTGAATGGAACAACAACACCCGCTCGCAAAGCGCCAGCGGGTGCCTGTTTGGTTTTGCCGTTTGTCGGGCTGTTAGGCTGTCGGAACCTGGGACTGCTCCGGCACGGTTTCAGTCTCGACTGAAATTGCGTCGACTACTTCCGGCTGAGCCGGAGCGACGCCGGTGCCGCAACTTGGGCAGAATTTCGCGCTATTTGGCACGCGCTCGCCACAATTTGAGCAGAAGGCCGCGACCGATGCCTGCTGCGCCTCCGTCTTCACCTTGATGCTTGGTGGTTCGACGGGCGTGGGAATTGGCTCGGTTGCATCGTGAACTTCACTGCGGAATTCCTTGATGCCACGGCCAATCGCGCCCCCCATTTCTGGGAGTTTGCCGGCTCCGAAGACAATCATGATGATTGCTAGGATGAGTATTAAATGCAGGGGCTGAAACAGACCCTCAATCATAATGGTAGCTCCTCGCTTGGAATCTCGAGATCAGGCCGTCCTCCGGAGCCTAATCGTTTTTCCATTCTACCGCAGCGTACCAAGTCGAACATAACGCAATGATTAACGGTCGGTTTCGTCGTCGAGCAGGTCTTAGCGATGCGGTCGCGTGACCCTGACCGTGATCAGCACGATACGTGGAGTTTCGTTCAGGATGTGACATTACACAGTAATATGTTCGAGTTGGAAGAACGGCGGGAGAGCCGTCGACACCCGGTGTACTGACCTGGAGGTTGTGCCTGATTACGCTCAAATCGCGAGGTCATTGTTGCGTTGCCACATCGGGCGGTTGGTGACGTGCCACCGAGAACGCGAAGAGAAGCGGGATGTCGACGGCATAGACGAGGAGCATGAGGGTCAGCGTGATGAGGATTCGTCCAGGAGTGTGATCAAGCACGAAGACGAGTTCCAGCATCCCAGCGATCACAACATATGCGAGAAGGGCGTAGCGGCCGACCATGAAGAACGTCTTCCAGGCGAACTGGCGAACGCGCGTCAGCGCGACGACGTTGGCCGCCAGGAGCATGACCGCGGCGACGAGCAATATGCCTGGAATTATCAGCGACACATGCCGTGGCATGCGAGCGACGATGTCGATCGCGCCGATAATGATCAAGGCCATCGTCCCGATGGCCATTTCGGTGACCGGCGGGAGTGTGTCAGGCGCTTTCTGGGCATGCCCGTTCGAACGCGTTCTCAGGCTCACCATGTCGTGATCCTGGTCATGATCACGAGAATGGCCAACTGCAGCATGCCGGTGACTGCGGCTGTGTAGGCAAAGCGTTGCATAAGACGTCCGATCAACTCGCCGTTCGGTCTCGGTTTCTTCAGTTCAAACAGGACGGCTAGGTTTGCGGGTTCCAGAATACCGAGAGCGATGACGGTCATGACGCCAACCACAACGTACGATGCGGTCAGCCACCAGTGCATCGGATACGGCAGGATGATGGTCCCCTCGTAGCGTCCGAGTTGCCAGCCGGACGCCAGAGTCAGTGTCACCAACGTCGGCATCAACAGGAGCATTTTGGGCATGAAGCGGATCGGCGAACTCGGTGCGCGCTTGAATCGAAAGCCGCCCGAGAATTGGCCCAATTATGAGTCCGACGAAGAGATCGATCCCGGTCCAGAGCCCTCCGGCCACGACGTGAAAGAAGTTCAGCGCCCAGAACCAGTTTCCGACGATTGCCACGATTAGCAGGGCGATGGCCGCCCCGGCAATCGGCAATCCCCGAACTGGCACGATCTCGAAGTCGGGTAGTGACGGCGCCCCACGAACGTCGGCATGCGCAGCCGCGGCCAGCGCAGTATCTCCTGACATGGCACCTCCCGTTGGGGTCCCTTTGTATTTCGAACATGCACTTGTGAAACGAGTTTAGTCGCGGGTCTGCTCGTTGTACAGGTTTCGCTGTGGCTCGTCTGCGCTGACGCCTTACGACCGCTCTGACGGAGAGCTAAGGTGCTGAGCCGGTCTGATCGTGATAGCGCCAGCGGTAGTAATGAAGACCGATGTTGGTGAACTCGACGCGTTGTCCCGCGACGTTCGAGGGATCGAACGAGAGCGCGCGTCGCTCGAATAGTTGCACGAGTACCAGGTGCGTCTGGCCGCCAAAGCTGGCATTGACCCAGTACGGTTCGCTGATCGGATGGCCCATGACATAGAGCCAGTTCAAACCCATGGCCGACAGGTCGTGGTCGAAATAGTCGACGAAGACGTCGGGGATGTTGTGGCCAAGTGTCTGGTCATAGGATGCTAGCTGAACGTTGGCGGGCGGGGCAATGCTTTCTTCGTTCTCCCCACGTGTGAGCTTGCGTGTAACTTTCTGGCCGGTCTCGTCTACCGCCGCTGCCAGGCGAGTCGACGTGAAATCAGCGTAAAGCGGCGTCTCTTTCAGCGAACGATCCAGATCTCCCACGACGGGAATCTGAGCCGGGCCGCGTGATTCGAAGGAGTTTTCACCGGTCTGGAGTTGGCCCGACACAAGCTCGACCGTGAGCAATCCACTGGTGACGAACCAGTCCTGTGCAGGATCTGCGGATGGATCGTTGATCTCCATCCGGCCCTTTTCGAAGTATTGCACCAGTCGCTGTCCTCCGGGGGACTCGGCGTACTGCTCCATGACCGCGCCGAATGGCACCGGCTGGCCCCAATACCAGCTTCTCGAGACCTTGCCGCTGGCAACGTCACCGTCGAATCGCTCCCAGAGTGTCCGGAACGCCGGATCAGCGAAGCCGTGGTCATCTACCTTGAGCGATGATGTCTCGAACTGGGGTGTTGATCGCATTGGAGCGTTCGCGGCTGCTGGGGTCGGAGTAGGCGTCTGGCTGAGATCCGGTGTCATAGTCGGAATGACTGGCGTCTGAACGCCGCCGCACGCGGTCAACAGGATGGTGATCGAAACTGCAGCCGTGATGCGAATGCTACTCCGTTGTCCGGTGAGCTTAATCATGATGGAACCCTTCAACCTGTATGCGCGGCGCGACGCTACTGGACCGGAAAGGCGGACGCAGTGAATTCGAAGGAATCGAGCATTGCGTTGAGTGTCTTATCCAATTCCGCGGTGACGGCCGGAGACGCCAGTAAGATGACATGCCAGGCCATCCCGGGCGTTACGAAGATTGCGTGCCGAACGGAGACCGTTCCAGAGCCAGTCGAATCGAGGTAGCTCAGCACGTAGGCGGGTTGTCCGGCGACCTGCCGCGTCGCGTAGATTTGTACGCTGTTGATCCCTTGGGCACTGAGACCGCGTTCGGTCGCGACATCAAGTTCATCGAGGGTAATGTTGAAGTCCGCCGGTTCGACGGTGACCAAGACGAGCGTGCCGGTATTCGGTCCCGCGGAACCCAGGAAGGTGTCGGCCGGCAGTTCGTTCGTTCCGCCTGGCTCTTCGACCCAATCTCTCGGGAAGGCGATCGAATATGGGAAGCTCTGCGAGCTAAACCGTTTTAACGGTGCCGACGCGGCCGTGCCCGGTGTCCCGGTAGACGAAGGCAGCGTGGGATCTGAATTAGCATGGGACTCGACCGGTGGCGTCGACATCGTCGCGCCGGAGGACCCGCTGGTCTGACGGTATGCCTGCCAGTCGGCTTGAGTCTCAGCCCGGTTTAGCGCGTCCGCGATTTCCTGGCGCCCGTCATGATCCCAGAGACTGGCCTGGCGAAAGTCTTCCAGCGCGGTTCGCCAATCGCCGTTCCGTTCAGCAGTGAGACCCGCCTGGTAATACTCGTCCGCCTTGGCCCGAACATTGGCGAATGGGTCGATTCCCGATCCAGCACGGGTGTAGTGCTCTCGGCCCACCGGAAGATCACAAGCGACGAGCGTGGTGAGAAGCGCGAGCAGGAGTGCGATCGTCCAAGCTGTTCGCCAATCCCACCTCTGTCGCGCCATCGAACCTGTCCCCTATCCCATCAATCCGAACAGGACGAGCGATACTCCGATCACGAGATAGGGCGCGTAGGCGATCGTCCCGCGACGGCCAATCTGTCGCGTCAGCATGAGCAGCCCTGCGGCGAACCCACCCACGATGACGCCGAGTGTGAGTGCCGTCAGGACGGCGGGGAATCCAACCAGCGCACCGATCACGGCCGCGAGCTTTACGTCTCCCATGCCCAGCCCCGGCATCAGGACGGCCGGGATCCAGAGGAAGAGAAACCCGACTCCGGTCCCGATCAGCGTGGATTCGATCGTGGGCCCAAGTCCCACAATCGAGAGGATCCCCGCAGCCGCCAGCCCGGCGAAGGTCATGCGATTGAGGACAAGGCGATGTTCGAGGTCGATGGCCACGATCGCGATGAAATAGGCCGCAAGCGTGAGATGGAGGTAGGCGATGGGTTGTCCAGCATCCCGGAGCCAAAGTGCGGCTCCCACCAACGGCAGCCCCAGATTCACCAGCAGAACTCGGCGTTCCACGGTCGCCTTGCAGGTTGGACAGCGCGCGGTTCCAAGCCACCAGCCGGTCAACGGAAGCAGAGAGGACCGCGGTCGCCGCTGTCGACAGGTGGGGCACGTTGGAGCGGCGAGAAGAGGGAGGCGTGCCGGAAGGCGGTCGATCAGCAGGTTGAGCGTGGGTCCGGCGATCACTCCCAGCAGCACGATCACGAGCATCGATCGTTTCGTCCTTCCATTTCTTACTATTCGACCTGGATGCGCTCGTCGACCAGCATTTCCGACACCGGGCGACCTTCCGGGTCGAAGCACGCATAGGCAAATCGCTTGCGGAATTCGAGGTCGATGAGCTGTCGTCCCCCGCGGTTCTTCTCGACTGAGCAGACAATCCAGTTGTGAAAGGCTTCGGCCTGGTGTGGATTGAAGGTCAGGCTCTGCTTGGTGACGATGCGATGTTTCTCGTTGAGGATCAGGATGATGTCCGCCTCATAGAGGATCGACGATCCTCCCCGCAGGTGGTGGATACGCAGCCGCTGAGCTTTCAATCCCTCACTGTCGGCGGCAACGATGGCGACGACCGGCAGTGCCAGCGAAAGGGCCAGGTCCTTCAACCCCTCCACAACTCTGGTCACCCGGTCCGTCTCCGACAGCGCCTCGGGATAGACCGGGATCTTCTGCAGGTAGTCGACGAAGAGGACACAGGGCGTGTTTGGATGTGCGTCACGCATAGCCACCAGCTCCGCTGCGAGCGCGGAGAGGTCTGTGTAGGTGGCCGAACCGCGCAGCAGCAACAAGCGATCGGCATACTCGGCAACGCGGCGGGCCGATCGCGCCAGTACCGGCGCCTCGCGGCCTAGTGCGCGCAAGCTGGCGTCCTGGCGCGCTCCAGCCCGCTCGATGCTCGTGAGCAGATCTCGCAGGCGCAGTCCATCCTCGACGTCCAGGTCGGACGGGTCCTGGCTCTCCATGGCCAGCAACCGGTTGACCAGGAAGCGTTCGTCGTGTTCGTAGCAGACGTAGAGAACGTGCGACCCGTTCGCGGCAAGATTTCGGGCCATTTGGAGCGTCATGGTCGTTTTACCGATACCTTGCCCGCCACCGATCAGGGTCAGTTCACCGGCCTTCACGCCACCAGACATCACGCGGTCGAGTTCCTCGAATCCCGTCGGTTGTGCCTGCCGCACCCCAATCTCCCCCTGCTTGAGCGCACGATCGAGATCCTCCATGACCATCCCGACCGTCTTCGGGCGCCGGGAGTCTCGCGTGATCTCGGAGGCGATGCGTCCCATCGACGTCGTATTGGGCTTCGTCAGCGTCATACCAACCTCCCGGTGATGGTTCGTGGAGCTTCAATGCGCTCAGGCATCAGTGGCCACCGAACATCGCCTGAATCTGAACCACGGCTGGCGAGAGAATGATCATGAAAAGAGCGGGCATGATGAAGACGCCCATCGCCATGACCATCTTGATGCCGGCCTCGTGGGCCAGCTTCTCGGCTCGTTGCTTTCGCTTGATGCGTAGCTGCGCGGCCTGGAGTGCCAGTGGGCGAGCGATGCCCATGCCGAGTTCGTCAGCTTGAATCAGTGCCGAGGTAAACGCCGTCACCTCCTGCAACCCGCAGCGCTCGGAGAGTCCACGCAGCGCCTCTTTGCGGCTGCGCCCCATCTTGATCTCCGCCAGGACGATGGAGAATTCATCCGACAGCGCATTGTCCCAGCGGTTGACCACCTCGAGCATCGCGCCGTCCATGCCGAGTCCCGCTTCGACGCAGATCGTGAGGAGGTCGAGCGCGTCGGGCAATGACTTCAAGATCGCGTTCTGGCGTTGCCTGATTCGCCGTTTGACCCAGAAGGTCGGCAGGCGGTATCCCAGGAATCCGAGACCAGCGATGAGCAGTACGCCCCGCATCGGATCACCGCCGCGGATGAAGTAGAAGATTCCCAGGCCGATGCCGAGTGCTCCGAGCAGAAATTTCGCTGCGACGAGCTGACCAACGCGCCAGCCGTAGGGATTCCCGGCGAGCGATATCTGACGCGAGAGCGTCTGAACCTGGCGAGGTGGAAGGACCTTGGTAACCGCGGAGACGGCCATTCGCACCATGGCCACCAGTGATTCGCCGATGAGCGTTTCGCGCTCCGGTTCCGGTTCCTCGCTTCGGTTGCCGAGGAAGAACGAAAGGCGCGTGTGTCGCGTCCGTTGGACCTGCAATAGCGCCAGACCACCGGCGATCAGCAGCACGCCGAACGCGATGCCCATGCTGACGAGGATCGCGGTGCGCGTGCTCATGACGGCTGGCGACGTGATCTGGGCTTGCTCCATTGGCTGTGGACCCGAATCGGACGGGGTCAAAATCGCGGGTGTCACGTAATTGAACTGCAGGCTCGCCAGTCCCTCGCTCGTTTGCGCCGTCAGCTGAACGCTGTTCTTGGTCCCGCGCGGCGATGTCGCAGGTGAGCGGTAGGTGACCTGATAGCGGTTCCGAAGCTGGTCAGACATCAATCGGAACGCGTTGCCGATATCGGCGGGAGTCGGTGCGCTGTAGAAACGTCCACCGCTCTCGGTTGCAATCTCGGTCAGCACTTGCTGATCAATATCGCTGCCGATTCCGATGGTGTAGATCCGGATACCTGTCTGACGGATGAGATTGAGCGCGCCCTGGAGTTCGATGGCGCTTTCGGTGTCCTTGCCATCCGTCATCAAGACGATGGCGTTGCTTCCGTCGGCGTTCGGGGCCTGCTGGAGTGCCAGGTAGAGCGCGTCGTAAATACGCGTGTTTCCCTGCGCGGTCATCCGGTTGATTTCGCTGAGCAGTGTGGCGGTATCGTTCGTCATTGGTGAGAGGAGCGTCAGCTGGCTGTCGAATTGAATGATTCCAGCCCGGTCGATCGGGCGCATCTGCGATACGAACGCCGTCGCCGCCTGCTTGGCCTGATCGATCTTCCCCCCGTCAGCCATGCTCAGGCTGGTGTCGAGTGCCAGCATCACGTTCAGTGGGGTTGGGCTGTTCTCTAGCACGGTGCTGGATTCGACGTTCTGTTTGACCCCATTCTCGTAGACACTGAACGCGCTCTGGTCGAGACCTGAGATGGGCGATCCGTCTGGTCCGAGCGCCTCCACCGTAATGGTCACGGCCGGGTAATGAGACGTGTCGGTTTCGACCGCATTGAGCTGTGGCCCCTCGGCGTACGCGCGCAATGGGATCATCACGATGAACGTCGCCAGCAGAGCCAGGAGGATCGCGATCGCGACTAGGCGAATCGGACGCGTTGACCATGTCCGCAGGGTCAATCCGGGCCTCCGTGGCTGAAATACGTGAGACTTGCTCGTGTTCATCGTCTGTCCACCCATCGATCGAATTTCCAGCGTCAGACGTCGATGCGCAGAATGCGCCGGATGACGACGTTTCCGACCAGGATCATCACCGCGCCGCCAAGCGCAAAGAGACGCTGAGGCCCGGGCTGAAAGATCTGGGACATATAGTCGCGGTTGATCACCAAGAGCAGTGAAACCATGCCGACCGGAATCGCCGTGATCAGCCAGCTGGTCATATTCTGTTGTGCGGTCAAGGTCTTGATGTCGCCCCGGATCTTCTGCCGGTCGCGAACGGTTTCACTCAGCGTGCGGAGGACGTTCGCGAGATTGCCGCCGACCCGGAACTGCACACCGATGGCGCTGACCAGCATGCCGACATCGTCGCTCGGAACCCGCCCGTACATACCGTTGAAGGCTTCTTCGTAGGACATGCCGAGGCTGGCATCGCGCAGCACGCGGGAGAACTCGGTCGAAACCGGAGCGGGCATCTCGCGACTCACCAGTTCAACCGCGGTGTTCAGACTCGAGCCCGCTTCCAAACCACCGACCATGATGTCGAGCCCGTCGGCGAAGTGTTTTTCGAATTCGCCCATCCGCTTGCGCTGGCGATAGTCGAGGAACGGCCGCACCAACAAGTATCCGCAAACGACACCGGCTGCCATGCCGGCGAGGCGGGCGAATCCACCAAATCCTCCAAGCAGGGCGCCCCCGACGACGCCGCACCCGAGTGCCACCACGACGCGAAAGAGAAAGAACTGCGTCGGTTTGATGCTGAAGCCAGCTCGAACCAGGTCAAGCCTGGTTTGCTGAACGTAGTTCCGCCGCGCGAAATACCGGTTCAGACGACTGGCGATGTTGTCGCGCCAGTCAGGCGGCGTATCGTCGTCCCATGTCTGCGTGCCGGATCCATACTGACCAATGAAGTGATGTAGCCGGGCGGTTCGGGTTCGGACTTCGAGCCGGACCCAGATGCTCGTGGCGACAAGTAGCACCGCCATGGCAGCGAGGATCGCGACGACGATCGGCTGGGACATCGTTCCTCCTAAATTCGCCGGAACGTGCGCACTTCGTCCGCGAGCAGCGTGTCGGTCGTTCCAAAAACCGTGGGATGCAAGCGAATGCCCTGCGCCTCGAGTTTGGGCAGGAACTTCGGTCGTAAGCCGACCGGCTGCAACGACCCGACGACCCGTCGCGAATCGGCGGACGATTGCTGGAAGACGAAGATGTCTTGCAGCGTGATGACATCTCCTTCCATCCCCTGGACCTCGCTGACTCGCATCACCTTGCGCGAGCCGTCCTGCATGCGTTCTTCGTGAACGACCAGGTCGATGGCTGACGCGATCTGCTCGCGAATGGCCTTGAGTGGCAGCTCTGTTCCTGCCATCAGGACCATGGTCTCAAGACGCGACAGCGCATCGCGCGGGCTGTTGGCGTGGACGGTCGTCATCGAACCGTCGTGACCGGTGTTCATGGCCTGGAGCATGTCGAGTGCCTCAGGGCCACGAACCTCGCCGACGATGATGCGGTCTGGTCGCATACGCAGTGAGTTGATGACCAGATCGCGAATCGTGACCTCGCCTTTGCCCTCGATGTTCGGTGGTCGCTTCTCCAGTCGCACGACATGCCGCTGTTGAAGCTGCAGTTCGGCGGCGTCTTCGATCGTGACGATCCGCTCGTTGCCGGGAATAAAGGAAGAGAGGACGTTAAGCAGCGTCGTTTTGCCGGACCCCGTGCCTCCCGACAGAACCAGGTTCAGCCGGCCACGTACGCAGGCCTGAACGAACTCGACGAATTCCGGCGAAATGGTTCCAAAACTGACGAGGTCGCCGACCTTATAGGGAACGGTGGAGAACTTTCGAATTGTCAGGGTCGGACCTTGCAGAGAGAGTGGTGGGATGATCGCATTGACGCGTGAGCCATCGGGCAGGCGCGCGTCGACCATCGGCGAGCTCTCGTCGCAGCGTCGGCCGAGCGGGGCAATGATGCGGTCGATGATCCGTTTGACGTGGTCGTCATTGTCGAACTTGACATCCGTCTCGTAGATAAGTCCAGCCCGCTCGACATAAACCTGATCGGGTCCGTTGACCATCACCTCAGTAATGGAGTCGTCGTGCAAGAGCGGATCGATTGGGCCGTATGACGTGATGTCGGCGATCACGGCCTCGAGCAGCCGGTTGCGCTCGATACGCGGGAGCGGGACATCCTCGCTCTCCAGCGCTTCGTTGAATACCTGTTCGATCTGGCGACGGATGCGACTCGGATCTGATTGCAGTCCGGGGTCCAACTCCGAGATCACACGTTGGAGCAGCTTGGCGCGCAGCTGTCGCAAGTCGGCCCGGAGGGACGTCGCCATCGGAGGAAGTGGATCCGGTTGCTCGCCTGCCTCCACGGGGTCCGCGATAATCGTCTCCTCGACCGGCTTCGGGCGCGGGGCGGTGTACCGAGGAGAGATCGAGAAACTCATTGACTCCTCCAGATCATGTTCAACCGGCGACTAGCGCCCAGGCCGAATGCGCGTAAAGAGATTCCGGACTGGGGCGACCGTTTGCGTGAAGCTCGAATCGGCGACGACCGCTGAGGCGGATTCACGAGCCAGGTCGAATTTATGCACCGGCACTGGCGTCCCGTTTGTCGGTGTCCCGTCTTCGTCAGCCTGGTCGTTGGCGTGTACGAGCTTACGAGTGGAGACTCCGGTCAGCATTGAGGTAAGTTGCCAGATGCCAGCAGTGAATCTACTGCGACGTCTATAGATGACCGGTTCCCCAGCGTTGATCGCGGTCGGCACCGTCCCTCCGTCGCTGTGAATGGTCACCGCTACCCGTGAATGGAGATGTTCCTCGATATCCGCTAGGCCGATGGCGCCGCGACTCCTGGCGCGATTGAGCACCAGGGCAATCTTCGACCGGTATCCGAACTCATCGGCGAGGCGGTAGAAGCGGGCGGCGTTCTTTAGTGCTGGAACCTCGGGCGTCGTCACCAGCAAGATCCGGTTGGCCTCGTCGAGTGCGGCCGAGGTGACCTGATCCGGCAGCGAACAGGTGTCAACCACGATGTAGTCGAAATACTGGCGCATTACCTTCAAGATGCGCGAGATTTGCTCGCCGTTGATCATCTGGGCTCGGACGAAGTCGTCTGGCGCGAGGAACGCCCGGATGCCGCTGGCATGACCGACCGACGCCCGGCCGAGGAATTCTTCGTCGAGCTCTTTCAAGTGAGGCGTCAGGTCGGCGAGGCTGCTGCGGGACATCAGATTGAGGCTGGCAGCAACATCGCCGGAATAGAGATTGGCGTCGACCAGTGCGACTCGCTTGTGGGTCGAGCGCTTGATTGCAACCGCCAGATTGACCGAAATCGATGTCGCGCCGACACCGCCCTTGGAGCCGTGCACCGCGACGATCTGTCCGAGATCGATTTCGACGCCGAGTTGTCGCGCCAGAGCGGCGCGCCGCCGCCGCTCCCGCTCGAGGACGTTGGTGATCGTGTCAACGATCTCCCCGCGCGTCGTGTCGAGCGGCAAGTACGCCCGGGCACCCGCCAGGAGTACGTCACGGGACGAGGGGAACTGCTCCGGAGTCAACAGGGCGACGATCGGATTTCCGCCCGAGACGGCATCGAGCCGTTCAATGGACTCGATGAGCGACTTGCCGGTGAGGGCGACCAGAATGACGTCGGGGGAGACGGTTCGGACCTGCTGGAGCGCCTCGTCGATGTCCTGCGAGGCGACGCTCAGATCCATGTCCTCCCCGTGCATCAACTCACGGACCTTTTCGGTCTGCCCCTGGCCGTCCTCGAGCAAGAGCAAACGCACCTTGCCGATAGGGGTTCCGCTCATGATCGTCGTGTCCTTTCCTGGAGCACCATCCGTCGCCATCGCAATGAGCTGCTGCCTATGGGATCGGCCCCGGTCGCTGGAAGTTGAATCGTGCGAAGAGCCGGTCGATCGTTACGGGGTCGGTCGTCACCTGCTGCGTATCACCAGGAGCCCGTAGCGCCAGGTCGACCACCCCGCCGGAATCCTTGGCGTACTTGAGCACCAAGGCGTCTTGCGGGTTGACCAGCACGATCACCGCGCCTTTGGCGTTGCCGGTACTGCCGCTGCCGAGCGATGTCGCGCTCGATCCACTGCCCGAGCCGTCGTCTGGGGCCCGGCCCACGGCGATAACCTCGACGTTCTGGAGTGTCGTCTGTGTGACGGGGTTCTTGGTGTTCCCAGCACCTGACGATTCAACGGGCGCATTCGGGTCGGCGCTCTTCAGCTGAATCTCCTTCAAGTCAATCGTCAGCAGAATGTCGATGTGGTCGCCGGCTTTGATCGCGCCGTTGAGACTCATCAGGTCGGACATCGGCAGCGCGACGGCTTCCATCCCACTTGGAACCGAAAGTGAGAGATTCCCGGCTCGGAGCGTGTCGGACAGCTGAGCCGAGAGAACGATCTGCCCTTTGGTGATGCGGGTCGTCGAGTATTTGCCGATCGCCTGCTCAGGATTGGCGACCGCACCGTGAGGCACGAAATCGGACGGGAACGCCTGCATGGTCAATTCGTCGGCGGTGATGGCCTGGCCATCCGGCACGTCGCGCGCGGCCATCACGACCAGCACCTGGTCGATCTGAGCGGTGCGGTCGGCCTTCGCCTGGCGGGCCATGGCAAACACCGTGAATCCGGCGACCACGGCGAGAACCAGCCCGACCATCATGATCAGCGTTCCAGCCCGTTTACGCATCTCGTTCCTCCGTGTCTACTCGCCGGTTCGGCTGACTTTCGCGATTCCGTAAAATGGCGAAGTTCTTCGTGGCGTCTAGCCGCGAAACCACCAGTTCCGACAGCGCGTCAGCCTGCATCGAGTCTAGAAGCACAGCCGCTCCGTGTGATGGGGGTCTGCACCCCCTACCCGACAGGAACAACGCCCGGGTAGGAATAGGGGTTAATCCCATACCAGAGGGTGATCGACGCGGAGTGCTCCGGAATCTCATGGTCACGCCCCCAACCGCACGACGTTGCCATAGATCCCTGGGCCCATACCGCCGAAGTTTGGGCACCCTGGTGGGTTGTAGCCAGGGGGATAGGCCGGGCTCACCACAAGCGCGGAGACACCCGACGCAGAGTGCGGCGCATCACGATAGATGCGCACATTCAGGATGCGGATGAGGCTAACGCGGCCCATCGAATCACCATTACCGTTGCTGTCTTTCCAGGGCTGGTGGGAGTTCCCATTGATCTTGTAGAAGTGTCCACCGACACCGGTCGGCAGATCATAGGTGAAGACGGCGACGTCGCGATACGGGCCCCACGACGGATGCGCCGGATCGATCGCGGTAATCCCCTGGAAGAAATACGTGTTCGTGCAGACGTTTGCCGTCGTGCCCCAGATGGAGTCGGCGATGTTGTTTCCGTTGTCGCCCAGGTGCGGGAACACAGGCACTTTCATGCCAACCGCGAGCGTCCCGCCAAACAGCGCCGAAGTCCACATGTAGATGTCATCAGGGTTGGTCGAGGTTCCAAGGCAGGCTGGAGCCCGCAGATCCGGCCGATATTGAGAATTGTTCCAGGTTGTGTTGGCTCCGGTGAAGTTCTTGGTGGGATCACCCAGATTCGGTGTACAGCCTGTGCCCTGTGGCACCATGTCCGCGTATGTCGGGTCACTCACCCAGTCATAGTCAGACGTTCTTCCGTCGCACCAGACCGTTGACGGACTGAGGTCCAGCACGTTCTTCCAGGCGCTGTCGGCGTTCTTCGGCGCCGGCGGGTTCGAGCTCCATAGCTGGAACAGCTGATCGGGGTCGGCTCCGAAGTCTTGCTGGTCCCACATGGTCAGGGGGAGAACGTTGCCGGTCGCCACGGTTGGCGGGCAGACGCCGAGAATAACGGCAATGCTCTGGCCAACTGATTCGGTACTGTTTTTGCCGATGGCGCGACCAAAGATCGTCGAGAGGGAGCTCGTGACCGTCACCCGCACCTTGTAGGTGCCATCGGGGACACGGCCGTTCGCTGTTGGACTGGTAACCCAATTGTTTGGGGATGGGCATCCAGGCGTCTGGGGCGCGTATGAGTTGTTGTTGGCCGCCACGCAATACTCGACCGTCACGTTGAAGCTCTCGGTTCGCCCGCTCAAGCCGGTGTTCTGGTTTTTGGCAGCGATGTCGGTTGCCTTGTTACGAACCAATTCGTCGGAGACGTTGAAGAAGCTCGGTATGCCGTTGGGCCAAGGATCGAAACCGCGGGTACGGCGAGACGGAACCGGACAGGAGATCGGCCACTGCGAGCACGGCGGCATCGGCGCCGTTCTGCATGAATCGCCGTTGGCCGGCGGCGAAGCCGATATCGATCACCAGCGCCAGCATGCCGATCAAGATTGTCAGGATCAGAGCCGTGGTGACGAAGAAGTTGCCGCGCTCTTCGCGTTGGTCAGCAACGCGCGCTGGACCGGTCGGGGTAGGAATCGTCTCATCGTTCCACCACCATCGCCTAGCGCGCAAGCAGCGCCCAACCGCACAACGATGCCATAGATGCCTGGGCCCACCGCCGAAATTGGGCACCGGGCGGGTTGTAGCCCGGCGGATAGGCGGGCTCACCACAAGCGCGGAGACACCCGACGCCGAGTGCGGCGCATCACGATAGATGCGCACATTCAGGATGCGGATGAGACTAACGCGGCCCATCGAATCACCATTACCGTTGCTGTCTTTCCAGGGCTGGTGGGAGTTCCCATTGATCTTGTAGAAGTGTCCACCGACACCGGTCGGCAGATCATAGGTGAAGACGGCGACGTCGCGATACGGGCCCCACGACGGATGCGCCGGATCGATCGCGGTAATCCCCTGGAAGAAATACGTGTTCGTGCAGACGTTTGCCGTCGTGCCCCAGATGGAGTCGGCGATGTTGTTTCCGTTGTCGCCCAGGTGCGGGAACACAGGCACTTTCATGCCAACCGCGAGCGTCCCGCCAAACAGCGCCGAAGTCCACATGTAGATGTCATCAGGGTTGGTCGAGGTTCCAAGGCAGGCTGGAGCCCGCAGATCCGGCCGATATTGAGAATTGTTCCAGGTTGTGTTGGCTCCGGTGAAGTTCTTGGTGGGATCACCCAGATTCGGTGTACAGCCTGTGCCCTGTGGCACCATGTCCGCGTATGTCGGGTCACTCACCCAGTCATAGTCAGACGTTCTTCCGTCGCACCAGACCGTTGACGGACTGAGGTCCAGCACGTTCTTCCAGGCGCTGTCGGCGTTCTTCGGCGCCGGCGGGTTCGAGCTCCATAGCTGGAACAGCTGATCGGGGTCGGCTCCGAAGTCTTGCTGGTCCCACATGGTCAGGGGGAGAACGTTGCCGGTCGCCACGGTTGGCGGGCAGACGCCGAGAATAACGGCAATGCTCTGGCCAACTGATTCGGTACTGTTCTTGCCGATGGCGCGGCCAAAGATCGTCGAGAGGGAGCTCGTGACCGTCACCCGCACCTTGTAGGTGCCATCTGGGACGCGACCGTCAGCCGTTGGGCCTGCAACCCATCTATTGGGAGACGGGCACCCGGGTGTCTGCGGCGCGTATGAGTTGTTGTTGGCCGCCACGCAATACTCGACTGTCACGTTGAAGCTCTCGGTTCGCCCGCTCAGGCCGGTGTTCTGGTTTTTGGCGGCGATGTCGGATGCCTTGTTACGAACCAATTCATCGGTGACGTTGAAAAAGCTCGGTATGCCGTTGGGCCACGGATCGAAACGCGGATACGGCGAGACGGAGCCGGAGAGGAGATCAGCCGCTGCAAGCGCGGCGGCGTCGGCTCCGTTCTGCATAAAGCGGCGCTGCCCGGCCGCAAAGCCGATTCGATTACGAGCGCCAGCATGCCGATCAAGATTGTCAGGATCAGAGCCGTGGTGACGAAGAAGTTGCCGCGCTCTTCGCGTTGCGTCAGCAACGCGCGCTGGACCGGTCGGGGTAGGAAGTCTCTCATCGTTCCACCACCATCGTTGAGGAGGCCGTCATCGTTATCGAGCCGCCGATGATCGTCCCGATGAGCGGGGTCACCGGCGTAAACGTGTGCGTGACTTTGACCGTCACGGTGGGGCACGGATTCGAATTGCAGGTCCGGCTGCCTGATATGGTCACATCACCGCTGCTGATGAACCCGGCGGACGACTCGACGACTCGATTGGTTACGTCGGTGTTTGAGTAGCTATGGATGATCGCCATACGAGCGCCTTCGCGGGCGCTGCTGGAGAGGAGGTTGTATTCGAAAACCGCGCGTCCAAGATCGATGACACCGAAAATGATCGATGAAAAAGATCAGGGCGGTCAGAGCGAACTCGACCATCGCCTGACCGGAACTGCGCCGCTGCGAAAATCATATTTTGGAACGTCCGCCTCATCGCATCAGTCCAATACGAACGTCGCGGTGCTGTGAATCGTGATCTCGTTGTCGTGGCGCCAAGAATGGACGACATAAAGGGCGTGACGAGCGTGAATCTGCAGCTCACGTTCACTGTGTAGTCAGTCCCCCGCGCTCCACCGCCAGTCGCGGAGTAGGTGAGTGTCCCTGCTGCACAGCCGCTTATGTCGCTGCCGCCGGAGTTCAATTCTTGTTGGACCTGGGTGATCGATGCGCTACTGTCATTGACCGCCGCGTAGCGCGCTGCTTCACGTGCGGCGTTCGTCAGACCGATGTAGGTGTAGAAAGCGCGTCCAAGATCGAGTGTGCCGAAGAGGATGACGAGCAGAAGTGGGAGGATAACGGCAAGTTCAGCCATTCCTTGGCCGAGTTGGTGCAGAGATTGAATCCTCCTGGCAGCCATGGGCATCTGAGCATCCTAGGCTAGATTAGGCAAGATAAGCGATTACGCCACTGAACGCACTTGTCGCAGCATCGCCGAGAGCATTTCCAAATCCGGTAAATGCAATGGCCGCCACAAGGACAACCAGTGCCAGAATTACTGCGTACTCGCCGAAAGTCTGGCCTCTCTCGGCATCATGTATCGAGCTGAACGGCGCGAAGGGACGTCCTTTAGAGAAAGTGGTTGCACAACCGCGTGAACTCCCGTCAGTCGTGAATTCAGCCATTGATGCAACCACCGTCCTACTCATCTTGTCCCTTCGACACCTGTGGTCCCGGCTTTTCGCGCGGGTTACGCTCTTCGATCGTTTAGAACGAACTGGCCGCCAGACCATCAGCGACTGCTTGAACCTTGTCTCTGATGGCAGTTCCGAGCGGCGTAAAGGCTGCAGCAGCGACAACGACGACCAGCGCGAAGATAATCGCGTACTCGGCGAAATCCTGACCCTCTTCGCGGTCCAACTTCGACACCGCTGACATGATCCACGCCTGGGCCACAACTGTTAGTGTAAGCATGTGTTTCCTACCTCCCACTTGAGACGTGAACAACGAAACGACGCGTGCTTACCGTACATATCAGTTCCCGATCATCCCTCCTCTCCCGTATCTGACTGGATTCGCGATTGCCGCGAGTCGTGCCCGGTTGAACTGGCGAAGTTCGATGACGAATATGCCCGAGAATCCCGAACATCATCGTCAAGAACGACTCGGTCTCGAACGCGCTGTCCGAACCTGAGGTTCAACGCCACCGAGACAAGCGAAAACGCGATGGCCAGATGGACGTACTGCCAGGCCGTGAACGGTCCGTGCTGTGGTCCGGTCGGTGAAGTGCGGAGCCGGGAGCGCAGGCTCACCGGAGCCGACTGCTGGCTCGCTTGAGAGGCTTCCGTCACGCTGTTACCGTCGCGGCAGTGTCCGTCGCGATGGATCCTCTGCAGCGCTTCTGGCAATTGCGTGGAAATCTCGAGCACGTCGACGTACTCCACCGCGCCCACCTCGAGCGCGACCGCCCGGTAATCGTTTGATGGTTCGTTTCCGATCACCACCACGGCGATATTGGGCCAGCGTGCGTGGATCCGTTCGGTCAGTTCCAGGCCGCTGACGTTCCTGAGGGCAAGATCGACGAGTACCAGATCGGGCGTGTCGAGGTCGATCTGGCCGAGAGTCTCTTTCGCGGTCGCCCCTTCGCCGACCACGTCGACGCAGCAGTCGACGAGTTCGACCAGTTGGGACAGATCTCGCCGAAAACGTTTGTGATGACTCACGACGAGCGCCTTCAGCTTCACCCGGCCTCTCCTCTTGCCTCCGTGTCGATCACTGTTCACCGTTGAACTGTTCTCAGAGTAGGGGCAGGCGAAGTCGGGCACATGAGCAGTACCCCTCGTGGCGCGGGGAGAGAAGTTCCCAGGAATGGTTAGGTGGAATTACTGAGTGCGATGGGTAATGCGGGGAGAAGTTGGTTCTCTACGAAACTCGATCTGGATCGTGGGGGGATGAAAATGAGGCGCCTATGCCGGTGAGGCCGGTCGCACCATCGAACCTGCTCGTCACCGGTGGCGTCGACCTAAAAGTCCAGCAACGAGCGATTTTTCCCGATGTGCCGGGTGTGTTCAGCGCGCGGTTTGGTCTGACATCATCCCGAGCTCGTACGCTTTGCCGATGGCCGCCGCCGTGTTTACGGCGTCGAGCTTTTCGAGTATTCGGGCGCGATGATTCTCGACCGTCTTGACACTCAGGTCGAGATCTGCCGCGATCTCTTTGCTCGTCGCTCCGTGCGCCAGCATCCAGAGCACCTGAAGTTCGCGATCCGAGAGTAGCTGTGTGGTCTCTTCCTGGCGAATCTGGCGGTGCATTTGATTGACCAAACGGCGAGCGACAACCGGCGAGAGTGCCATGCCGCCCCCGGCGACAGCCCTGATCGCCTCCTCAAGTTCGGCCGGCGTCGATTGTTTCAGCAGATAGCCGTCGACGCCGGTCTCGAGAATGGTGGCGATGTGCTCCTGGTCGGCATACATCGAGAGGATCAGCACGCGAGTCTCAGGCGATAGGCTCTTGATCTGACGGGCAACCTCGATGCCGCTGATATCCGGTAATCCGAGATCGCTGACGATCACGTCGATTCGCTCGCCGCGGCGGGTCAGATGCTCGAACAGGCGAACACCCTCGCTGCCAGAGCCCGCGTCACCCACCGGACGAATGCCGTCCATCTGACTGATGATCAGCTTGAGCCCTTCACGTACGATGGTGTGATCGTCGATCAGCATGATTTTGAGCGTTGCGCCGGTCTGCTCGGTTGTTTCGTCGATCACCGTTCCCAGAGACATCTGATCCCCCTCCATGTCGCCGGTCAGTGCGGCAACAGTGCTGACACGAGCGTTCCCCCGTTCGGTCCCGGGCCAATCCAGAACCGGCCACCGAGAAGCTCGATCCGCTCTCGCATGCCCGCGATTCCCATCGCAACGCGCGAATCTTCTCTGTCTTGCCGAGTCACCTGCGCGCCGATTCCAATTCCGTCGTCCTGAATGTGTAACGTCACATAGTTTCGCTCGTAATGAAGCGTCACCGAGGCGCTGCTGGCGTGGGCGTACTTGCGCGTGTTAGTAAGGGCTTCCTGCGTGACTCGTAGAATCGCGAGTTCTTCCAACTCTCCGAGTTTCCATTGGTCTCCGTCGATCTCAACCGTCACGTCGAGGTCCGACACGCCCATGGTGTAGCGCGCCAAGCTGCGAATCGCCGCGTGCATCCCGAAATCTTCGAGAATTCGTGGGCGCAAGTTGAACGCAATTTCGTGCAGCGATTTTGCGCATTCCACCAATTCCTCGCGGGCGCTGTGAAGGGTCGCGAGCGCGGCCATGTCGTCCGAACGTTGGGCGATTTGCACGTCGAGCCGCAAGATCGCAGCAGTCAAGGCGTGGCCAGCCTCGTCGTGCAGATCGCGGGCGATTCGCTGCCGTTCGGACTCCTGAACTTGGACGACCTGACGACGCAGTCGGTGCACGGTCTGCTCGAGCGACGCGGCCTGCTGACTCATCACCTGAAATGACAGACTTGTCGACACGTGCTGCACGAATCCTTCCAGGGCATGCAGGTCGTCGTTGTGAAATCCATCGCCATGTAGCGGATCGGCAACGCTGAGCACTCCACAAGAATGGTCGTCGAGGGGAACTGGAAGGCTCATGTAGGATCCGGTTACGTAACCGCGCGTACGTTGCCCCGGCTTCACCTTCCGTTCATTAACAATGACTGGTTGTCGAGTTGCGGCCACGGCTCCAGCAATCGGATCGCCGACGCGCACCCGGACGTGTTCGGCCAATAGATCGCCCAGCCCGTTTGACGCTGCGACACACAGAACGTTGCGCTCTTCGCTTGGGAGGAGGAGTGAGGAACGGCGCGCGCTAACGAGACGCGCAGCTAGATCGACGGCGACACGAGGGAGCCGCCTGGTCAGCCCCTCCGCTGGTCCAGTTCTGAAGAGTGATGGCAGCCATTCCGGCTGCGCAAAGATGGATTCCTCCATTCGGCGCCGTCCCCCCAAGCGAAGTCCCACATCCCAGTCACGCGATACAGGCATGCCTGCCCGCGGCGAGTCCGACTGGACTTTCGGCCGCGTAGCGACATTGATGAACTGTAAACAGAGAGCCTTCGCTTCCCTAGCATCCCCAATACTAAAGTACCGGATCCGGGAACATCTTGCAAGCATTTTCCCGCAAGTCACAGTGTGACATCGCGTCAATTACGGATAGAGCGATGAATGATTCGTCATCAGAGGTGATTGACATACATGCAAAACGCTGATCGGCACTGCGAATCGGCATTGCAGTGCCGCGTTCTTGCCGAAGCGTCAGTTCGACGAAGCGACGGGAGGGTGCTTTGACGTCGCGGACGACGGTGTCGATTTGTGACAGCTGGTGAGCGGTGGAAACTGTGCGGTGCGGTGCCCGCTCAACTCGAATACTGGGTCAAAGAAAAGACCAGCGCTGGTCTCGCAACACTCGTGAAGTTTGCGCGGAACGAGGGGGCACCACCTTTACCGCTTTCACTTCCGACATGTTTTGTCACCGACGCTGGCGATCTCTAGCATCGTCGATGAGTCTTTCAGGTGATCACTGCACGGCGGTATTGTGGGTGACGATTCATTCAAGATAGGTGGGATCTGTTTGTTGGGACCCAGCGGCATCGTCAATGCGAAAGGGTCGGCACTCAGTGCTCCTGCCGTTTCTCTTCTTGCCAACCCATTGTCAAGAGGGGCGTGCCTGTGAGAACGTAGAGAGAGGGGAGCGAGGTTCAGGGGGCCGGCCTCGCTTCAGTTGTGTATGAGGTGACCGATGACGAGTTCGATCACTCGAACGTCAATGCTTCGCTCCCTTGCGGAGCTTATCGAGGCCATCAATCAGGACTGGCCAAGCGATACCACCGAATCAGCAATGAACAAGGCCGTGGCCGAATCGAAGCTGCTTCAAGTAGTCGGTGCGACCATTGAACGCGAGCTTAACGAACTTGAATCGAGCTATCGAAAGCGTACCCAGGACGTCATTCGCGAGGTGGCCATCGAAATTGCGATCGAAGAAAACATGCGGTCAGCGCCAGATCAGATGGTGCAACTCAACGACGCGGAAATTATGCGAACGCTCCTGCGACCAATTCCGCCTGCGTTGGTACTCGAGCGCATGGCAGGGGCATTGGAGGCGGACCTACCGGATGTGGTGAAAAGAGCCGCGAAAATGCTCCAGACTGCAGACTAACATCGGGGAGTCGACAACGGAGCGACTTAGCTTTGTGCGCGAGGCGGTTCAGGAAGTGAGGAGAGACGACGTGGCGAGATCGGCCTCCGGTTGGTCGGTCTCTGGTGTCTTTGACGCGCATCCCGCGACGTTCACTTGGCCCGTCCACAATCATGGTGTAGGCCAGTTCGAGAGACTACCGGCCAGCCAGCAGCTGGCTAACCGATCTGCGCAGAAGCGGACCGTTGTCACGAACGAGACGCAATGACCAGCGCTGACGAAGTTTTGACCAGCCTCCGTGACCGCAGCGCTTTTCTGACGAACGTGCCGGTGTTTCGAAATCTGGCGACGGAGACACTGCAGGCAGTCGCCAGGCGGATGCGCCAGCGTGAATTCGATGATGGCGACTTCGTGTTTCTCGCCGGTACGAAGGCTGATGCGGTCAACGTACTGGCTCATGGTGACATTAAGGTGATCCGCGAAACCGAAGACGGCCAGGAGGTCATCCTCCGGATGATCCGGCCTGGTGAGCTCTTCGGCGGTGCGGGGGGCTGGGGCGAGTCGGTCTATCCCGCGAGCGCGGTGGCGCTCGGTTCGGCGGTTGTGCTGCGTCTACCGGCGAACGATTTCGCGGCGCTGGTCAGCCAGCATCCGGACTTCGCCATGGCCATGATTCATGAACTTGCCCAGCGGCTGCGCCTGGCCGAACGGCGCATCGAGGAACTCCAGACGCAGCGCGTCGAGCGGCGCATCGCCCACACGCTGTTGCGGCTCGCCCAGAAAGTGGGCGTGAAAACACCGGACGGCATCCGACTCGATCTACGCCTCTCGCGTCAGGACCTGGCCGATCTCGCTGGCACGACGCTCAGCACCGCCAGCCGCACCCTGAGTGCTTGGGATCGGGAAGGGCTGATTCACGCGGGCCGAGAACAAGTCATCATCCTCAACCCACACCGCCTTGTCTCCGTCGCCGAGGATCTTCCACCGGCTCAGCCCGAGGACATCTAGTCCGACCGCTCTTTCCCCCTTCTTTGTTCCAGCGCAAAGACCATATCTCCTGACCGTGTCATCCTCCAGTGAGTGCCGCGTGGGCGGCTCGAGCGAGCGGAGGAGCTCACCGTGCCTTCAACATGTGAAACGTCCATCTACGCGGGCACGAACGTCGATTGGTTGATCGAGCGTGTTCCAGAGGTGGTGCCGGTCTTCGTACGGCGACGACTCCACTGCGTCGGCTGCCCGCTGGCGCGCTTCGAGACGTTGACCGACGTTTGCGAGATCTACGATCTCCCGCTTGATGAATTCTTGGGCGACCTGCGCGCGTCAGTACATGGTGACCGGCGACGCAAGCCGTTGCCCAGCTGACGGGCGCTGATACGTCCGGCGTAACTATGAAGGAGAACGCGTGACTTACGTGATTGCCGAGCCATGCATCGGACTGAAAGACGGATCGTGTGTCGAGGTGTGCCCTGTCGATTGCATCCACACCGACGAGGAGGCGGACCAGTACTTCATCGATCCCGACGAGTGCATCGATTGCGGTGTCTGTGCCGAGGTCTGCCCAGTGGAGGCCATCTTCTTCGAAGACGATCTCCCTGAGCAGTGGGCCAACTTTCTCGGCCTCAACCGCAAGTACTTTCAGCGAGGGTCGTGAGGTGTTGAACGCGCTTCAGCCGGTTCGTTCCCTGGTGGACCAGTCGCGAACGAGCGGTGGCGCGGTGATGACGGAGCGGATTCGATGACGGCCTTTCTGGTGACAGCCGATGCGGTCTGGGCGGCGCTTTCGGAGGTTTACGACCCCGAGCTCGGGATTAACGTCGTCGATCTCGGCCTGGTCTACGGTGTGACACTCGACGGACGCCGGGTGCAGGTAACCATGACGCTCACCACACCGGGATGTCCGCTTCACGACAGCCTCGTGAGCGCCGTTGAAGAGTCAGTGCGCCTGTTTGTTCCAATGGTGGAGGCGGTCGCCGTGGAGCTGGTGTGGGAACCGCGCTGGAGTCCCGACCGGATCAGCGATGCTGGTCTCTCCGCGCTTGGCTGGAATTGAGGAGGCTGCCCGATGTCTTCGGTCACGGAACGAGAGCCGATCCGGATGGACTGGAAAATCAGCGAGGTCATTGCGCGCTACCCCCAGCTGGTTGATGAATTGGTCTCGCTGAACCCGACCTTTCGTCTGCTCAAGAATCCCGTCGCCCGGCGCGTCCAGTCACGCCTCGTGACGGTGGCGCAGGCCGCGCGCATCGGTGGCATGGCGCCGGAAGGACTCCTTGATCGGCTGAACGCGGCGATCGGTGCTACGGCGGAAGCGGCTCCGCCCGACGACGCGTGTGTGCCCGAACAACTCGAACATGCACCCGTCTGGACCACGGAGGCGCCCGTCGTGGCCGACGTTGATGTCCGCGATCTGCAGCGGGGCGGTGAAGAGCCGTTCGGCCGGATTATGGCGGCGGCCCGACTGACCTCTGCCGGTCAGATGTTGCGTTTGCGTTCAAGCTTCGAACCGGTCCCGCTCTATACGGTAATGGCTCAGCGAGGCTTCGACCGTTGGACAGAACGCCATGAAGACGACGACTGGGAGGTGTTGTTCCTCAACGCCGGACGTCCAACCGGAAAGATCAGCGCCCCGGCGCCTCAGCCCGCCGATACCATCGCGGCAAGTTGGACGACTCCGACCGCTCGTGTCACGATCGACGTCAGCGATCTGGTCCCGCCCGAACCGCTGATACGCATTATGGGCGCATTGGAAGACTTGCCGCCGGGGGGCAGTCTGCTCGTGCATCATGTGCGGCGGCCGATCTATCTCTATCCACAGTTGGATGAGGCGGGCTATCGACACCAGACGCGCGATCTCGGACCAGGGAAGGTCGAACTCCTCATCGAGAAACCGGCGGTTGAGCGATGAGTGCGTCCGGCCACGCGGGATCGGGGATCTCGGTGAACTCCGCTCCGGCGCTTGATCTCCCTGCGCGTTTTCTGCTACTGGGCATGCTTTGCCTGCTCGGTGTCGCAATCATGTCACCGTTCGCTTTGCCATTGTTGGCGCAGGGCTACGGCGGTGCGCAGGTGCTCGCCTTCGTGCACCTGAACACACTCGGCGTGGTGGCGACGGTCATCGTCGGCGCGGGTTATCAGTTAGTCCCGGTCGTGCTCCAGACCACGCTTGCCTCCGAGCGGACCGGGCGCGTTGCCTTCTGGCTGCATTTGAGCGGTCTGAGCCTTTTTCTCCCGGGTCTGCTGCGTGGCTGGATCCCAGGTATTGGAGTTGGGGCAACACTCCTCTTTACTGGGTTGCTGTTGACTATCTCAGTGATCGTGCGCACGTTCCTCCGGGCGCCGCGGCGCGATGTGGTCGCGTGGCACCTGCTGGTGGCGCAGGCTGGGCTCGCGGGCGGTATCTTTTTCGGATTGCTGCTGGCCTTTAACCAGGCGACGGGCTTCCTCGGAGCACGCACTCCTCGCTTGCTCGCGGCGCACATCACGTTGCTCTTTGGCGGCTGGATCGCCGTCCTGCTGAGTGGGGTCGCGTACCGGCTCGTTGCCATGTTCACGCTGAGCAAAGCGGCGCTCTGGACGCCGGTCGCCTGGGGTGGCCTGGCGCTGACCGCCGGAGGCGCCTGGATACTGGCGCTCGGCTTCGCGCTTGGGACAGGGCATCCGGTTCTGATCTGCGGCGCGCTCGCGCTGCTGCTGGGGCAGATCCTGTTTGCCGGCCAGTTGCTTCATCTCTATCAGGTGCGGCGACGTCGCGGGTCGGACGTGCATATCCCGTTTGCCGTAGCGGCAGTCGGTTTCGGCATCGCCTCTGCAGCACTGCTGTGTGCCGGGTTCGTCACCGAGGTTGGACCCGGCTCCCCGGTCTGGATCGCGGTTGTCTGGTTGGCGTTGGCTGGGCTGGCAGAAACCGCGATACAGGGATTTCTCTACAAGATATCCACGTTCCTGGTCTGGCTACATCGATACGCGCCGCTGGTTGGACGCTGGAAGGTGCCCAAACTCGAAGACCTCTACGACGTTCGTCTGGCTCGCGCGGGCTGGGCGTGCTGGACGAGCGGCCTACTGCTCGAGGTCAGTGGAATCCTGGCCAGCAATTCGGCGATCTGCCGAATCGGCGGACTAGTCGCTGGGCTTGGCCTGGCGCTGTTTCTGGCCAACCTCACGCGCATTGTGTGGTACCAGCGCCCACTGGAACGAAACGAGACACTGGCGCGACTCCGACTGGAGCACGCGCAGGCGACACAAGAAGGGAAGCACTCATGAGCTCTATTTCAGACGAAATGGTCACGATCGACGTGCGCGACATGGTACCGCGCGAGCGACACCCGCTCATCTTTGCTACGTTCGACCGCCTGCCATCGGGCCAGGCAATGCTCCTGGTCAACGATCACGACCCGAAGCCGCTGTATTACCAACTGATGGCGGAGCGGCCAGAGCAGGCAGGCTGGCAGTATTTAGAAGAAGGCCCCGAAGTCTGGCGCGTCCAGATCACACGGCGCACGACCGGCTGAAACGGCGCGAACACGAACTGCGATCGGCAGAAACAGATTGTGAGAGGAAGGAACTCACATGCAATCGACCGAAACACTAAGAGCGGAACACGACGCGGTGCTCGTGGTGCTTGATCAGCTCGAGCGAGCGCTAGGTGCGGCGGAGGGCGGCGCTCCGGTGCCCACCGACGTCTTCACTGATATCGGCGAATTCTTCACCGTCTTCGTGGACCAATGTCATCACGGAAAAGAGGAGAGCGCTGTCTTCGAGCGCTTGCGCGGTGTCGAGAGTCGACGCGTGACAACGTCATTGACGGATGAGCACCATCAGGGCCGAGCCCTGGCGGCGGCATACCGCGCTGCGGTTGCGGGCTACGTCCCCGGTGATGCGGCGTCGGTCCGGCAGTTGGCCGAGGCCGCGCGCGCCTACGATGTCATGCTCCGGGCACATATCGAAGAAGAGAACACCGACCTCTTTCCGCTGATGGAAGCATCGATGGCCGAACGAGACGCCGAGATCACGGCCGAATTCGATCGAATCGAGCTCGAGGAGCTCGGCGCGGGAACGCACGAGCGCTTGCACGCCATGATCGACACCCTCCCGCCGCGCATCGACCACTGGGTCGGGCAGGTAACGCAGTCCTGAATCAGCCACCGCCACCACAGCGGGTGCCGGACCGCTCCCGTCGTGCGATGTCATTCACGATGGGAGCGGTTGTGAGCACTATGTGGTGTCAGACGTTGCGGAAAATGGGGCGACGCTCGTCGTCACGCTGGCGTCTCTTCCGGCTCCTCGTGCGTGCCGAGCATTCCGATCAGCAGGCGCACTGACACCGCCAGAGCTCCGACGCCGAGCGCGCCGAGAGCTGGTACACCGACCACGACGAATGCGATTCCGATAATCCAGGGAACCCAGCTCATACTACCCTCCCATGCGATCGCTACTTCGTTTGTCCCGGTATCTTGGAATCCGCCGGTGGCGCTGACCAGACCGGATAGGGCATGCCCGCCAGCCGGTTGATGACGAACGCTTGAATAGTGAGCAGCAGCACTGCTGCCATCAGCACGACCATCTGGTCGAAGGTGCGTAGGATCCCGAGTGACACAATCAAGGTGGTTGCACCCGCCGGGGGATGCGGTGCCTTGAACAGCACCATGAGCCCGCTGGTGAGGCCGAGCGACAGCGCGGCCGCTGCCACGCGTGGACCGGTCACTCCGGTCGCGATTGCCGGACCGACATCTCGCAGGCCGAAGACGAGTAGGCTCGACCAGCCGGCCGCCACTCCGATGAAATGCCCGATGAGCGCGTTGCGCGGACTCGCGGGGGGTGTGAGCGGCGTGTAGAAGAAAAGAAAGGCGGTGGGGCCCAGCGACGGAAAGATGAAGGGTTGTCCGCTCACGAGCGCCGCCGCCGCCATGATGGCGATCGAGAGGCAGCCGTTGACGAAACTGAACAGGCTGATGATCAGCAGGGAGTCATGGCGCCGGGCCAGGTTGACGAAGCGAGCACGGATGAGCAGTCCATGCACGATGTTGGCAAGCTGACCGCCGATTGGACCGGGCTCAAAGCGGCCGTTCGGCTCGGGGTTATCGGGTCTCTTCGACATATCTCGTTAGGTCCCGATAGGCGGATTGCGGTCGAGCAGCCAGAGCATGGCTAACCCACCGATGAAGACCAACCCCGAGATTCCAGCGATGACCGCCGTCTGGAAACGTACGCCGGACTGGAACAGGTCGAAGGCGAGCGTCAGCAACCACAATTGCAGGGCCATCAGGACCAGCCCGACTGAGAGCCCGAACATGATAAGCGCGAGACGAGCCCCGATCGGCTGGCGATGCTCGGGCTGGTTCATCGCGCGCCGATCGTCGCGTCCGTCCATCATGACAGGAGCTCCTTCACCGCGTAGAGCATGCCGTCCTGCTCCTCCAACACGATCTTTGGCAACGGCCGGTTGGGTGGTCCTTTGATCGCGTCGCCTGTCTCTGGCGCGAATTCTCCCTCGTGGCAGGGACAGAGTAGTCGACCCTGCTGTGCCTCCCAGTAGACGGCGCATGAGAGGTGGGTACATTTGGAGCTATAGGCGACAAACCGCCCGTCCGCGAGATGAAGCAGGAGCGCCTGGTCGTCAGACGATGGATACGAGAAGTAATGCACACCGCCCACCGGTACGTCGTTCGACGCGACGATCGACTGTCGCGTGCCCCGGCTCTTGCCGCGAACGAAGCTCATGCCCGCCAGCACGCCGGTTGCGGTAAAGAGGGCGCCCGAGGCAAAGACTGCCAAGCGCAAGAGCTGTCGTCGCGAGACCAGATCGTCCGAGTCCCAGGCGTAGGGGAACTCGGCCTGCCATCTGGGACGATAGTGGATGCGCCGGCCGCGCGTGCTGTTCTCAATCTCGGTCACAGAACCCAGGCCTCCTCCCGTTGTCCGGTCAACTGTGCCAGCGACGCCTCTGCCTCGGCCAGCAGTCCCGCGACGTCGAGTCGGCGCACGTCGGTCGGTAGGACGTGATAGACCTTGGTCTGCACTGTCTGGCTGCCGAAGGCCGTGACGTTAACCGGCCGCCCCTCGCGCTGGTTCATGAATTCCTCGTAGTCGCCATACCACAATGCCTGTGTCGGACAGGCCTGGGCACACCATGGTTTGAGGCCCTGGCTGGTACGGTCGTAGCACAGGTTGCATTTCTTCATCAGTCGCGCCTCGATGTCGAATTTCGGCACTCCGAAGGGGCAAGCGTAGACACAGTTGCGGCAGCCGATGCAGCGCGAGGGCTCGGCCTGGTGCACGACCCCGTCAGGCGAGATGAGAATCGCGAGCGCTGGACAAACCTGAGCGCACGGCGCGACGGGATCCTGGCAATGCATGCAGACCGTTGGCTGCGTCGCTACGCTGGCGCCGCGGTCTATGAAATCGACCATGATCATGCTCTCGCCTTTGTGCGATTCGCACTCGCGACAGGCGGCTTCGCATGCGCGGCAGCCAATACAGCGCGACGGATCGACAAAGAGCGTTTTGACAGTGACGGCCATTGAGCCTTTTCCCTCCTTTCGCGAGGCCGCGATCAGTGCGCGCCCGATTCCTTCTTCAGATATTTGTTTGTCTCGCCCACAGTGTAGGGAAAGAGTTGCGGCGCGTTTTCGGGCGTGAAGTGTTCGGTCGCCACTCCCCGCACCGCGGACGGCGGCGTCTCCAGTTTCTCGACCGCGGCGGCGCAGGCTTTGTACTCGGGAATCTTGACCGTCGGCTCGATGGCGGGATTGGTCAGCTGGTTCACCGCCTGCTGACTGCCGTAGTGGAACGGAATGAAGATCGCGTCGGGGCGGATCGTCGGCACGACCAGCGCCTTGAGCTCCATCGCCGCCCGGGGCGTCTTGACTCGCACGATTTCCCCATCCTGGATTCCAAGTTTGGCGGCTGCCTGCGGGTGTATCTCCACCCACGGCTCCGGCGCCTGGGAGTTGAGGAATTCGAGCCTGCGCGTCTGGGTGCCGCTGAGATAGTGATAGACCACGCGACCCGATGTCAGGCGGAACGGATAGTCGCCACCGGGCTCCTCGGCTGGTGGTTGGTATGGCACAGGCGTCATGTGCGCCTTGCCGTCCGAGTGATAGAAGCGTTCCGCAAACAGCCGTGGCGTCCCCGGATGATCTGGCGAGGGGCAAGGCCAGAACATGCCCTGCTCGGCGTCAATGCGTTCCCAGCTCATGCCGAAGTAGTCAGCAATGCCACCATGTGACGCGACTCGCAGTTCCTCCCAGATGTCGTGGACCGTTTGATAGGGGAAGAACTGTCCGCGCCCGAGCCGTTTCGCCAGCTCCACGAAGATCTGCCAATCCGGTCGCGACTCGAAGGCCGGAGGAGCCGCCTTGTTGATCTTGATGACTCGCCCTTCGAGATTCGTTGTCGTTCCCTCGTCCTCGCACCAGACGGTGCCCGGTAGCACGACGTCTGCCCGTTCGGCCGTCTCCGACATAAAGAAGTCGATCACGATGAGCGGATCGAGCGAGTCGAGCGCCTGTGCCACCACCGCGTTCTCGGGGAGCGAGACCATCAGGTTGGAGCAGAGGACGACGCAGCTCTTGATTTCGCCCGCGGCCATCAGGTGAATCATCTCAGTGGCTGAGGCGCCTTCCGGCGGGATCTCGGCTTCGGGAATTCCCCAGACACCCGCGATGTACTCACGCTCTTCCAGCACGTCGATGTGGCGATAGCCGGGAAGCTGGCTCGCTTTCTGGCCGACTTCTCGGCCCCCCTGGCCGTTCCCCTGGCCGGTCAGCATCATGCTGCCGCCGCCCGGCTTGCCGACCTGGCCACGAGCAAGCGCCAGGTTGATGCAGGCACTGCAGTTGTCGACGCCGTGCGTGCTGTGCTCAATGCCCTTGCCGTGCAGGATGAGTGACGTCGCGGCGCGTCCATAGATCTTCGCCGCGGCCACAATCCTGGACGCCGGGACACCCGAGAGTTGCTGTGCTTCCTCCAGCGAGATGTCCTTGACCGCGTTGAGAACCGCGTCCCAACCGGTAGTGCGTTCGCGTAGGTAATCGAGATCGACGAGCCCTTCGTCGATGATGACCTTGAGCATGGCGTTCAGGACGGCAAGGTCGGTACCAGGTTTGACCGGCAGCCAGAGGTCGGCTGTGCGGGCGATGGGTGTCTCGCGTGGGTCGATCACGACCAGCGAAGCCCCGCGGTCGCGGGCACGCCAGATCCACTGCATGGCAATCGGGAAGCACTCCGAAATATTGGTGCCGACTACCAGGATAGAGTCGGCGAGCGGGAAGTCGGTCATCGGCATCGGGGCACGGTCGATTCCGAACGCCTTGTTGTAGGCGCCTGCCGATGAGGACATACAGAGCCGTCCGTTGTAGTCGATATTCCGAGTACGGAGGCCGACGCGGGCGAACTTCCCGGCCACATAGCACTTCTCGTTCGTCATCGAGGAGCCGCTGTAGACCGCAACGGCGTCCCTGCCGTGCTGCTCCTGAATGTCAGTCCAGCGCGCCACGATGTACTCGAGCGCTTCGTCCCAACTGGCGCGCTCCAGGCTTCCGCCTTTGCCGCCGCGCCGGATCATTGGGTAGCGGATGCGCAGCGGATGTGACTGTTGCTGGTAGGCTACGACGCCTTTTGGGCAGAGCGATCCCTGGTTATGGGGATAATCGCGCGGCTCGACGCCGATGACCTTTCCATCGGCGACCCGCAGGTTCATGCCGCATTGCACCCCGCAGAAACAGCAATGCGTTGGCACCAGATCCTCAGCCGCGATATTGGCGTCGTCCCAGCCAACAGAGGGTGAACCCACCGACTGAAAGTCGTAGTTGAACTCGCGGTCGCGCTGGAAGATGGTCTTGTTGACGCTCATCTCGGCCCTCCTAGAGGAAGTGTTTACCCATCAGGGCGTAGTAAGCCTCGCCCCGGAGGACGCGCTTGCAGGTCGGACAATAGTCCTGGAGTTCGCCGCGGCTTTCGCCGAGGTCGTACTGCTGCCCCAGGTCGTGCAGCACACCCTCGAGATCGTGAATGAACTGCGATGACGGGAAGGGCTGTCCGCAGCGGCGGCAGGTCCCTGGTTGCCCAGAGCGGTCCTCGTCATAATGCTGAATATCCTGGTTGACGGACTGGTAGAGCGTGACGCCGATGCTGGCTGGTCGCTGCACGATGTGGAAGAACTTGCCGAAGGGGAGGGAGAGGAGCCAGACCACGACGACCACCTCATGGGTGAGCGAAATGAAGGCGTAGTAGCGGCCGTCCCACCAGGCATAGGACCCGGAAAGGGCCAGCCCTGTGATGGCGATGGCGAAAAGCAGCACCAGTGGAACCAGGTCGAATCCGAAGCGCTGCATCGAGGCCAGTCCGGACACGTGCACGCGGCGCCAAAAGGCAATGGCCAGTCCGATGATGAGCAGTGCGGCAGTGAAATCGAGCGCGTGGAAGATCGCGAATCCCGAACCGGACGAGATCGGGAACGTGGTCATGGCAAAGCCGAAGAACCAGACCTTGTAGCGGTCCGGTGGTACCAACGTGAAATGTATCCAGCCGAATGTCAGCGGGAACGTAATGAGGCAGGAGAGCACGACACCCCAGAAAATCGACATGTGCATCGCCCAGCGTGTCCAGCCGCGCCGGCGAATGAAGGACTGGCCGAAGATGTCGCTCCACCAGGCTTTGGGAATCAGGAACGTGTAGCGTCGAAAATTCTTCCAGGAGAGGAACTGGGCCCATCCAGCCCGGAAGTAGCGCCAGGTGGGTGGGCGGGCGATCCACAGCGTGTACCGGTAGGTAAGTGCGGCGATGGCAAAGACCGACCCAACCATGTAGCCGATAAGCGCAGAGTCAAAGTCCTGGAAGCGCCGCGATCCAACGTAGATGAGGATGAGCAGTACGACGGTTACCACGAGGGTAACGGAAACGGCCCGTCGTTGTGATGTCGCCATGCATTCACCTCCTCATGATAGCTGACGGACTCTGTTGAGCACGCCATGGGTTCGCGTGGAGTGACATTTCCCCGCAACCACGCCGCTGGACGGGAGCGGTCATGGGAGCCGATCTATGCGGCATCAGGCTCGTAGATGCATGCCGGATCGGTCGCAAGATAATTGCCCGACGCGGCGTAGGCACGCGAGCGGGACCCTCCACAAATCGACCGAAAGCGGCAGCGACCGCACTTCCCCTGGAGCATGCTTGGATCCCGCAGTTCCTGAAAGACCGGATGATTTCGGTACAGTTCAACGACCGAGTCTCGACGCACGTTGCCGGTGACGACTGGCAGGAAGCCGCTGGGGCAGACGTCCCCGGTGTGTGAGATGAAGCAGAATCCATTGCCTGCGTTGACCGGGTTGGGTGCTCGGCGTAGTCCGTCAGAACCCTGGGATCCTTGCACGGCGACCGGACGATCGCCATGTTCTATCAACACCCGGCGATAGTGGTAGCCCTCGGTCAGCTTGAGCGTCCAGCGCGCGGATTGACTGCGCTCGTACAACCAGGCGAAGACCGACTCGTACTCGGCCGCGGTGATCGGTTCGAGCACGTCCCCGCGCCCGACGGGCACCAGGCAGAAGACTGCCCAGACCACGACACCGAGTGAATCCGCCAGGTCGGCGATGGCCGGGAGTTCATTTAGCGTGCGGCGGCAAAGTGTCGTGTGCATCTGAACGGGTAGCGCCAGTTCGCGGGCATGCCGGACGATAGCCAGCGTCCAGTCGAACGACCCCGGAACCCGGCGAAAAGCGTCGTGGGTCACGGCAGTTGCGCCGTCCAGGCTGACGGCAATTCGCGCGAGCCCGGCGTCCTGCGCGGCGGCGAGCCGCTTCTTGCTCGCGAGCGCGGTCCCGGCGGGCGTGAATGTGACGCGCAGTCCGCATTCGGTGCCGTACTGGATAAGGTCGATGACGTCGGGGCGTCGCAGTGGGTCTCCGCCGGTCAGAATGAGTGTTGGTGGGGTGTCGAACCCGGCGATGTCATCGATGACTCGATAGGCTTCGGATGTGGTCAGTTCCAGCGGATGACGACGAAGCTGAGCGTCGGCGCGGCAATGAACGCAGGCGAGATTGCAGGCTTGAGTCAGTTCCCAGGCGAGCACGAATGGCTGACGCGCGAAGTCCAATCCGTCCATCGGCGGCTTTGCGGGAGATGACGGCGCACCAGTCCCTGTCTCAGTCCACTTCCGGCTGGACGGCGAGGCTTGTCGAAAATGCTCATGGTTTGCATTCACTGGCGCGGCTCTCTCCATGATACACAGGCGAATCGGGTTGCTCGCGTCAAGCTTGGCACGCGACATCTGGCACTCACCCGATCTGGCTGGATAGGTTCGTACCACCCAACGGGGTAGGACTGTGCGATCAAATCCGAGCGGTGGTTCGTCGCCAGCGAGTCGAGTCCGTCTGCTCAGGTCGGTGTCGTGCCGGTAGACAATCGTGCAAATGCAGGCAGTGCCGTCGACCGGCTCCGACGGTCCTCACGCACCGATGAGGTCGCTCAACGCGCGCACCAGATTTGGACCGACCGACTGCAGTTCACGTAGGTGGTGCCGCGACAGTTCGTCGAGAATCGTCTCGCCCTGGTCTGTAACATCGAGGTAGACCTTGCGGCGGTCGTCACTGTTGCGGCGACGCGAAACCAAGCCGTGTGCCTCCAGTCGGTTGGCCAGTTCCACCGCCGTGTTGTGTCGAATCTGCAGACGTTCAGCCAGTTCGCCAATCGTCGGCTCCAAATTCAGTGGTAGCCCCTTCAGGGCGAGCAAGAACTGGTGCTGGCGCGGCTCGAGTCCTGCAGCACGCGCGGCATCAGAGCTGAAACTGAGGAAGCGTCGAATTTCGTAACGGAACTCCGCTAGCTGCCGATACTCCTCGATAGTGACGGGCACAGGCATACTCCCCTTGAAACCTATCGTAACACGATATCGAAATACGATGAAATTCAGGGCCACGCGTTGGTGCGGTCCCAATGCGCGACGTTGTCGTGCAGGAGTTCCACGAGCGGGAACCCAGGAGCACAACTCGCAAGACAACCTACCACCACCTCGGCCGGCAGCGAAGATCAAGATCGTCACTGCTGGCGCGGGGGGCGTCAGCACGACTCTTCCTATCCCGAGCAAACGCTCGGCCGTTTTGTTGCTGGTGACGCGTGTCAGGAACGGAGATACAACATGTTGGCCGCGACCACCAGGACGTGGTCAGCCGTCTGAGTCAAAGTCATGACAGCCCAACGCGGTAATCCTGCAGAACGGCGGTGTCAGTAAAGTGTCTTCCGGGTCAGGCCTCAGCTTGCATCGCTGAAACCGGTGGGCAGCGGTAGGCAAGCACATCGTTGACTTCGAATTGGGCGACCACACGTCCGCAGCGGTTTCTGCAAACGACCGCCGGCTGATAGCCAGTCGGTGTGGAAACGAGTTCACGTTTGACCGAATTCGCGTCACTGATCACGGGACAGTGTCCGTCACGAAGATACAGCGTTGCAGCCATCCCATTCCCGTCCGTGCTTCCCGCGGCTTGGGCGGCCGCGTCTCGAGTCGACGACCTCGTCACCAACCGCGGCTCGACCTTGAGCCGCTTTGCTAAGGCAGAGAGGGGTCGGAATCCACCTCCCATGAGGATTCCTCGGAGTCTCAAACAGACCACAGTAACGACGGTTACAGAATAGCGCTCAAATGATTAACCGTTCCTGAATATATGAGGGGCCGAGTTACAAGAGCGTTTCAATGTCGGATTTGGGTTTTCCCGGTTGCTCGAAGGTTCTCGCTGCACGAACAATTCGGTGCGACCGGTTGTGTCGTCGTGCATCGATGTGGGACACGACCGCATCCATAGTCAGCAGGAATTATCGGTGTCGCGTCGTGATCCGATATTTCACTCAAACTTAGGCACACAAAAGCCCGATCACTATCGACCGAACCCTCGTTTTCGTTGATTTCATGCGGTTTTCGGCGGTGAGCCCGCTGGGACTCGAACCCAGGACCCGCGGATTAAAAGTCCGCTGCTCTACCAACTGAGCTACGGGCTCGCGACAGGCGATTGTGCCGGGTCGCGTGGCTAATCCTACTCGATGCGGCGCATTGGCTCAACGAGTAGTGCACGCTGGCGGCAAACCTGGTGCTATCCTTCTCGTCATGGTGCTCGATTACCGGGCACGACCGAGAGTGATTCCAATCTGTTCAGCAGCGCGAGGAGATCATCTGTCGTGACGCTCGATGACGAATCGGCCCAACGCATTGCACAGGAAGCTGTCGATGAGGCCGGAGGAAACCGGCACGTCCACGGAAATCCACGCCATCCGTTCGCCATGAATGCGAACCGAAAACTGGAGATCGAAGGGCACCAGGTGCTGATCCGCTTTGGGGAGGCGAGCGGTCCGGCCGTCGTGGAGGTGGAAGGCTACGTGTTTGACATCCGTCCCGAGGGACTGATCAAGCTCTTCGGACCTTCGTAGTTCATGTACGGTCTCGCGGGATTCGTAGCGGTGATGTGCAGTGTCTGAGCCTAGCGCGCTTCTGCTTGGCTTTGTCGCTGCCTGTGCCGTGGCTGCGGGTGGTTACCGCGCTCGAGCACTCACGGGCGATGGCGCCGTCGCCGCTGCTGTGGTCGGCACTGCGATCTTTGGCTTCGGCGGCTGGCGCTGGGCGGCGGTCATGGTGGCATTCTTTGTCCTTTCGAGCGCGCTGTCTCGTGTCGGTCGCAGACGAAAACATGCGACCGACGAGCTTGTCGAGAAAGGGTCCCGACGCGACGCCGTTCAGGTGCTGGCCAATGGCGGTGTGGCTGGGCTCATCGCGCTGGGTTACGGGATCAGGGCGGATGCCACGCTGCTTTTCCCGGCGTTCCTCGGCTCGATGGCCGCGGCGACCGCCGATACATGGTCGACGGAGATCGGTGCGCTCAGCCGTGCAGACCCCCGGTCAATCGTGTCCGGCAAGCTCGTTCCACCAGGTACGTCCGGTGGCGTGACTTCGGCAGGCTTTACGGGGGCGATCGCGGGTGCGCTCGTCATTGGCGTCGCCGGTGGGCTGTGGAATCACGATGTACTGAAGCTGATCGTCACGGGGCTCGTGGCTGGGTTTGCAGGGTCAGTCTTCGACAGCCTTCTCGGCGCAACCATCCAGCAAGTCAATCAGTGTCCCACCTGTCGCGTCTCGACGGAACGCACCATTCACGACTGCGGCAGTCGGACTGTCAATCTACGTGGAATTCCAGGGGTCACCAACGACGTGGTGAACGGACTGACAACGCTCTTTGGCGCCGTTGCCGGTGTGCTGCTGACTGTTGCTGCCAGGTGAAGGTGCATGCATTCTGGTGGTGTACGCCGAGCGTCGGGGACTGATTCGAGTACTCTTCCTAATTAAGGAAAGTGGACGGCCGATCGTTGAGCCGCCCACCTTTCCTTGTCGCATGACATACTTGGTTCTGGTTTGACCTACGTCACGCGCCGTACGCGGCTGAGTATTCGCGCCCGTCGATGTTCAATCGCCCAGGCTCGATTCGGCGAGCCGCGTGCCCATTGCTTCTTGCCCAGCGATCGCTCGAAAGCTGATCCGGCTCGGCGAGTTCGAAATCTTCGGACTCCGCTGGTGCTCTGAACACGTATCCAATTCCTCGCACGGTATGGATGTACTCGGGCTCTTTTACATCCCGCTCGATCTTCTTGCGAAGCCGCCGGATATACACGTCAACCCGGTTGGTGTCCCCAAGAAAATCGTATCCCCACGTTTGTTCGATCAATGTCTCGCGACTGATCATGATCTGGCTGTTGCGCATCAAGCATTGGAGAAGTCGCATTTCGGTTGGTGTGAGGATGACAGGGGTCTGCCCGCGAATCTGAAATTTGAGCTCCCCCGTGAAAAGTTCAGCATTGCCAACCTTGAGCACGTTGCCCAATGACTGGTAATGCGACTGTCTGAAGCGCCTCATCGCTGAATCGACGCGCGCGACCAGTTCGATGACGTGAAATGGCTCTACAATGTAATCGTCGGCGCCGTAAGAGAATGCCCGAGCCTTGTCAGACATTGCTGTGCGCTCAGTGACGAAGATGATTGGACCGTTGTAACGGCGAGCTCGAAGCTCTTTGCACGTTTCGAAACCGTCCGTGCCCGGCAGGTCGACTTCAAGAAGGACGGCGTCGGTTTCCCGTCCGATGACTGCCTTAATTGCCTCCGGTGCATTGCTGGCGAAATCGACTTCGTGACCGGCGTTATTGAGGATGAAGCACAGGAGTTGTTTCATCACCTGATCCGGGTCTGCTACCACAATCCGCATGGTCGGTTCCCTCCCTTAAATGTCACGATGAGAACGCGCTATCGAGAACGGTCTTGGGTGGTGCCGCGACTCACCTTGACTATGGGATCGTGTATCACACAGTCAATATCCCGAAGACGGACGAAAAAACACCAACATGTTCACCATTTCCGCGACGCTTCGTTCACCAGGTCGCTGCGCCGCGATGTGAACAGATGAACGATCCCCCTTTCACGTTTCTTTCAGAAATGACAAAACCGGCCGATCCAATCGGCCGGTTGCACCACTGGCTCCACGAAGACAAGGTGCCCAGATAAAGTCTTCGTTTCGTTGCGTCCGAGATTCGAATTCAATTATCCACTATGGGTCCGCCGGAAACCGTTATGTTGACAGCGTATTCGGTCGAACGTCACCTGTCAAGATGTTCAAGTTTGATTTTTTATGGGGCTTGTGGATGGTTGGTGAACTGTTTGACAGAACCACGACTGATTTACCCAGATTTCTGGCTGATTCCGTGAACGAGGGATGCAGAACGCTGCCATTTTCGACATAACAATCACCAAATCGGAGCAACAGATTGACAACAATTTCAGCAATAAACGCTGTCACAGTGTCGTTTGCTTACCTCCACTACGAGTACGCTTGTGCAATAGATGACGTTGGGAAAAGGGAACGAACGGACACCTATATGATGATCATCGCTCGAGCGCCCCTTCGTGTCAGTCTTGGTGGCGGGGGAACGGATCTTCCTGCGTATTCCGATCGCTTCGGCGGCCTCGTGCTGAGCACATCTATCGACCGCTACGTTTACGTGATTCTGACAGATGCGGACCAAAACGCCCTTCAGATAACGTCGGCCGACGCGGCTACCATGTTGTCACGCCGCGAGCCCCTTTTCGACAGCGCACTGTTCTGGGGCGCGGACCACCGGCTCGCGCTTGAGACCCTCGCCCATTTCGGCATTTCCGGAGGCTGTCGCATCTTCACGGCAGCTGAGGTCCCGCCTGGAACGGGCCTCGGTTCATCCAGCGCGACTGCCGTGGCATTGATCACGGCTCTGTCCGAGTTCCGTGGCGTCAGTCTCAGCAAACGAGCGAGGGCTGACCTGGCGTGTCAGATTGAAATTGGGCGAATGGGCATGCCGATCGGGCGACAAGACCAGTACGCCTCGGCCTTCGGCGGGTTCAATGTCCTGCGATTCACGGCCGGCGGAACCGACGTCTCGCCCTGCGGCATCCCTGAGGAAGTCCGGACGCAGTTGCAGGAAGGCATGCTCCTTTTCTTCACTGGACTACGACGACGGTCGACCGACATTCTCGAAGCTCAGAAGTCGGCAACCGCAAAGCCGTCCTCCGCCACGCTCTCGGCACTGCATGACATCAAGCAGATCGCTCTAGAGATGATTGTCGCACTCGAAGCGGGCGACCTGAATGAATTCGGAGCACTCCTTGATCTTTCCTGGCAGCGCAAGCAGATGCTCGCCCCCGGTGTCACCAATGACACGATTAACGAATGGTACCGAGCAGCGAAAGATGCGGGCGCGTTGGGTGGCAAAATCACGGGTGCGGGTGGTGGCGGGTTCCTCATGGTCTACGCGGAGCCCGATGCACGTCGCTCGGTAATTCAACGCCTGAACGGCGAGGGACTAATCTGGGTCGACGTGCAATTTGAGTCAATGGGGGCCACGACTGTTCTCGCGCCCCCACAGTCGCTCGTTGTGTAGCCGCGCTATGCGGTTGCCGCGACCTGATCTCGACGCTTGTCGACGCTTGCGACAGTATGGCGCAGGCCGTGGACAAGATCTGTTCTTGGAGTCCAGCCGATCTCCTCGTATGCCCGGTCCCCGGTGAGATAGATCTGATAGACCTCGCCCAGTCGTGCCGGCTCAAACACCGGTTGCTGGGCAAATCCAGTGATGTCGGCCAGGTGCTCGAATATCTGACGGACAGATGTCCCAGCACCAGAGCCCAGATTCACTGCGGTCTGCGACCCCTGTTCGAGCGCATGAAGGGTCGCCTGTGCCACGTCTCCGACGTAGACGAAATCGCGGCTCTGCAGGCCGTCGCCGAAGATGGTGACCGGTAACCCACTCAACATGCGACCAATGAAGATGGCGACTACTCCGGCTTCGCCCTCCGGATCCTGCCTCGGACCGTAGACGTTCGGGTAGCGCAGGATGGTGTAGTCGAGTCCATAGAGACGCGCATAGAGCTGAAGATAGAGTTCCACGGTGTATTTCGAAACGCCGTAGTTGCAGAGAGGGGCGACGAGGTGCTGCTCGTCGCACGGGAGGTAATTCGGTTCGCCGTAGATGGCACCCCCGGTGGAGGCATAGATGATCTTACGCACACCGTGGTCGCGCGCGCACTCGAGGAGGTTGACCGACCCCTCGACATTCACCGATGCGTCGAAACGCGGTCGCTGCATGGAGACTCGAACGCTCATCTGCGCGGCGTGATGGCTCACGACTTCCGGCTTGAACTCCTGGAAAACGCCGTCGAGACGTTCGTCGCGAATGTCCATTCGGTGGAATGTTGCTGCCGTCGGTACGTTGTCGATCGATCCGGTGGATAAGTCATCCACGACGGCCACGTCGTGTCCGGCGCCGATCAGCGCGTCGGCCACATGTGACCCAATGAACCCTGCCCCTCCCGTGACCAGAATGCGCATGCCAAAATTCTCCCTTCAATCGATACTGTTGTGTGAACTGAGCGACCGTCTACGGTCGCCATCGACCGTGAAGCTAATAGGCCCCGCGCCCAGTCAGGACGGCGGGTATGGTCCGCAAGAGAATCTCGATGTCGGACCATATTGAGTAGGTGCGGATGTAGTGCATGTCAAGCCGCACGCGATCGTCGTAACCGAGATCGCTCCGTCCGCTGACCTGCCAGAACCCAGTCAGGCCGGGGCGAACCGTGTACAGGTTGTCGCGCCAGTCACCGAAATGCGGGAGTTCCGCTTCGGTGATCATCCGCGGCCCGACCAAACTCATCTGTCCGCGCAGCACGTTGATCAATTGTGGAAACTCATCGAGACTCCACCGTCGGAGCCACCTGCCAAGTGGTGTGATCCGTGGATCATCGACCAGTTTGCCGGTCGTCGCGAGCTGGTGTGCGAGCTCCGGATGTTCCGCGAGGATGCGCTCGCCGTCGACATACATCGTCCGGAATTTGAGCGCCTCGAACGATCTTTTCTGCTGTCCGACGACACGGCGCCGAAAAAAGATCGGACCAGGAGAGGTCAGCCGCACGGCCAGCGCAATCGACGCCCACAGCGGCGAGAGCAGTACGAGCACCGCCGCGGCGACGACACAATCAAGCGTTCGCTTCAGTACCAAGTCGAAGCCGGTGATCCGGACCTTGTTGACCGTCACGAGTGGAATTCCCCGGATCTCGCGCACTCGGACGCCTGTTGTCAAAATCTCGTGCACCTCAGGCACGATTTGGAGATCGCATTCGAGGCCAGTCAGTTGTCCGACGACGGCTCTAAGGACTCGCTGAGGAAGCGCTCCCGGCGCAACAACGACGGTGTTGGCACGCGTCTCCGCGACAATCCGCTCGAGGTCGAGTCGATCCGGGCTATCATCCGCGTCTTGCGCGTCGCAGACGGCAACAATCTGCATGCCACTTTCGGGACTCGATCGAATGCGGTTCGCCATCTTCATTAGCGACGTACCCGCGCCAAGCAAAACGACCCGCTGTGTCACCCGTCCACTTCGCCGCAAGGCGTAGACGGCCCTGCGAAACAGGAACCTATTGAGCGCAACGCAGCCGATGACCATTGCCCACGAAATCAGTATCCATCCGCGCGAGATCACCATGGCGGAGTCGAGGAGGAAGCTCGCAAGCACGATAACGAGCATCGAAGCCGTGGCCGCCGAGACGATACGGGTGTACTCATCGACGCCATCAAACAGGTAGCTTGGCCGGTAGAGTCGATAGAAGGCGAAGATGGCGAGTACGAGAGGAAGAAGCCAGAACACGAGTGACGAATAGAACTCGAGTGGGGATTCGGGCGGTACGTAGAATACCCCGGCTCGCGTCTTGAACCGAACGACATAGGCGAGCGCGAAAGCGAGAGTGAGAGCGGCAGCATCGGTCATCATGAGCATCGCGGTCAGCGCGGCTCTGCCTCTGAACGAGGAACTGACCGCCCACGGACCACGCTGGCGTGAATCCGGACGCTTGGCTGCGATGGACGTTGCTGGATGTCCAACTGGTTGATGTACCACTTATGCGACCTTCATCGTTTCAATCATCGGAGCGTGGCTGTAGAGATCCTCAAACGCAGTTGCCGCTCGCGTCCAGCTATATCGTCGCTTGACGGACTGATGGCCACGTCTCCCGATCTGTGTTGACAGCGACCGGTCGTTGAGTAAGCGTATGACCTGGGTCGCGAATTCTTCGGCCCGGTCAGCGATAAGCAAGCAGTCCTGCACGTCATCGAACAAGCCATCGGCCGCCGACCGCGTTGCTACTACTGGAACACCGCGACCGAACGCTTCGAGGACCTTGTTTTGAACGCCGACGCTGTACTGCACAGGGGCAACGGCTACCCGCGCCCGTTCGATCCAAGGCTCCACGGCCTCGGGGTTCTCGATGAGTTCGATGCCACTCTGTGGCGACGCCTGATGCAACCAAGTGGGAGCGTTTGCGCCCGCGACGAGAAGTTTTGTATCTGGCCGCTCGCCCCGAATGCGTGGGAAGACGTTTGTGACGAACCAGCGAAGCGCGGCGTCGTTGGCGTGGTACGACAGCTTGCCCGTGAACACGATGGTGGGTGAGTCGGTGAGGGGAACGGGGGTTTCTCGCGCGACGACACCGTTCGGCACCACGTTGATATTCGGTGGTGCGCCACCGACGATCAACGCGTCGCGGTCTCGCTCGGCCACGACGGTCGTTGCGTTGGCTATCGAGACAATTTGGCATTCGAGCCTTCGAGTGCTCGCTTCTTCAAGTCGTGCAGCGATTCGAACCATGCTGGACGGGCTCGAACGGCGTGCCTGTCGAGCGAGTTCCGCGATGCAGTCCACAGCATCGAATACGATCCGCGTATCCATTCCGGCGGTCAGGTCCGCTGCTGCCGCACCACGCAAATGCTCAATGTGAACGGCCGCGAACGGCCGCTGCCGTGCCTGTGCGTCGACTACCAGAGCCCGAATCGTGGCCGCCATTTCTGGGGACCGAGAAACCTGGTATTGCAGCGGGAGTTTCGGGCGCCGGGCGAAAGCTCTCGCAATGTCCGTCCGCCGGTGAGGTACCGAGACGACCTTCTCGAGCCGGTCACCCCAACTCTTTGTCGCGGCGACATCTTCTGCTCCCCATGCCAGGTTCACCAGCGTTACGTCGTGGCGCCTCGACAGTTCATCGAGGAGCATTCGCGAGCGAAGTCGAGTTCTCGTTGGTCCGTAGGGAAGCGCCATCAGGATCCGCATTGCTTGCAGCCCTCCGGGATCGTTCAGCAGGGCGTGTCGTCGGTGCACACTACAGGACATACGGTAGCAACGGATCCCCCAAACAAAGACGCGATGGAATCCGTGAAGTGCTGACAAATGCGTCAGTTGGTCGCGAGCGCCGTCCGAGTTGTGCCTGTTCGGACGGATTTCAAGCGGCGGATGTGATGACGCAGCGTTCGTGGTGTCACCGTGGTGACGGCCTGTCAGGGAAGCAACGGGTTACTGGAGGCGTGCGAGGACCTGAGTCGGTCTGGTCATCTAGACGTTGACGTGTGTCATCCAACCACTACTGACAACATTGTCAATGAAGCACCGCGTGTCTGTGCCGCCGGTGTCAGTGCTCGTGCTGAGAATGGTGCATATGAGCGGCGCCGTCGAGCAAACCCGCACGATGGTGATCGTGAGTTATGGCAGATCCGGCACGTGAGGATGTCAGTCAGTGATGAGTCAAATTGCAGTTGGTGGCCACCGGGTGCTCAATGGCGTCGTGCGTCTGCGGTCAAGGAGAGCTGAACGGTCGGATCATGTCTTCGCGGCAGCAATTGGCATGGTTGTGTTGGCCCTCACGTCGTTGCCCTACATCTTTGCCATGACGAGGGTTCCACGCGGTTGGCACTTCGCCGGTTTTCTTCTCGACGTGCCGGACCATGCGCAGTACTTCGCCTGGGCACGTGATTTCCGCTACGGAAATCTCGCAAGCGATCGGATGACTTCCGAGCCGAACGTGCCCGCGTTCTTTAATCTTCTCTGGTGGGTAGTTGGTCGCGTTGAGGCCTTGTCCGGCCTGTCATACGCTGACCTTTTTGCGATCGTGCGCGTGATCGCGGTGATCTCGGTTCTGAGCACAACCTACTGGTTCTTCCGGCTGGTGATTCAGCCGCGGAGCGAGCGACAGATTGCGTTGATCCTCTTCTGTTTTGGGTCGGGTCTTGGCGTGATCTGGGTCGTTCTCAAGTACCTGCGCCACCTCTCGGACGCGCCACATCCATTCGACCTGTTCACTGCAGAGCCGAACAGTTTCCTGCTCATGCTCGGTTACCCGCACTTCGCGCTGGCCCTGAGCCTGATCATTGCGACGTTCGGTTTGGTGCTCATCGCAATCCGGCGGATGGAGCTGCGATATGCGGTGCTGGCAGGCTCGGTCGCGCTGATTCTCGGGCTACAGCACACCTATGATCTTGTGACCATCTACTCCGTTCTTGGAGGGTTCGGTCTCGCGCTTTGGATCCGGGATCGCCGCTTTCCTCGTTTCTTCACCATCTGCGGGCTGTTGATTGCGGGCATTTCGGCTCCGCCGGCACTCTATTCTCTCCTGCTCGTTCGGGGGAATCCGGTCTGGGGAGCAGTTCTCAGCCAGTTCGACAATGCGGATGCCTTCACCCCAAACTTGCTCCACCTGCCGATCCTGATGGGCGTGCCGTTGCTGCTGGCAGTGCTGGGATTCCGCGCGCGAATGCTGCAGTCAGCGCGGGATGAGGAGATTCTGGTCGCTGTCTGGTTTCTGGCCCATTTTCCGCTAATCTACCTCCCGGTGAATTTTCAGATTCACCTCCTGCTCGGCTGGCAGATCCCGATCGCGATTCTCGCCGCAAGCGCACTTGTCCGGCACATCGGTCCCTGGGTTTCGCGACGGGTTCGGGTTCAGCCACGCCAGGTCATCGCGATGCTGCTGCTCCTGTCAGTCATGACCAATGTCTACCTCTTCGCGTGGAGATTCGTTGACTTGTCTCGACACGAGGCTCCGTATTTCTTGACAAGCGACGAAGCAGCGAGCCTGACCTGGATGGGACAGAATCTCACGGGGAGCGACGTGGTGCTGACCGATCTGAACTTGGGACAGTTTGTTCCCGTGTGGTCAGATGCCCGGACGTTTCTCGGTCACTGGGCAAACACGCTGAACTTTCAACAAAAGCAGGATGACGTCGCAACGGTTATGAACCCGGCCACGTCGAGTCAGGCGCGGCAGCAGATCTACACAACGAACACGGTCACGTACGTCGTCGCGGAAGGCGACGAACGGTCGGCCGTCGAGCGCGGAGACTTTCTGGTTCCGGTTCAGACGTTTGGACAGGTAACAATCTTCAAGGTCGTGGGTCCGTAGCGAGAGGTTGCTTCTCGGCGAATTACGTACCTGCCAGGACGCGCAAGGCGCTGGGTTGAGCTAGGCTAAGTCGATCGTACGCATCGAGAACCGGCGCGCAGCAGACACGCCAGTCGTATCGTTCGAGTACTCGTTCCCTGGCGGCCTGCGCGATCGCGTACCGTTGACCGGGTTGTGCGAGTAGATCGAGAACGGCTCTCGCAAACTCGGTTGGACTATCGGCAATCATCAAGTGACGACCTGGCTCGAGGTCGAGGCCGTCCGCGCCGATCGATGTCGAGACGACCGGGACGCCGCGCGCCATCGCGTCGAGGATCTTGACGCGGACCCCGCTGCCACTCGTGAGCGGAACGATGAAGACCCCGGCGGCCCGGTATACATCATCGAGTTCTTTCACGTAGCCCGTCACAGCGACGTGATCGTCCGCAGCGCCCCATTCGACGAGATCCGAAGGGGGGCGTGGCCCCACGATGGTCGTCGTGCATGAATCCGCGGACTGCTTCACGAGCGGCCAAATTTCGTCCCGGTACCACCGAATGGCGTCCGCGTTTGGCGGATAGTGCATCGTCGCGACGCTCAGTATTCCGGACGCATTCGGCGGCGGAGGCTCGAACGGGATCTCGGAAACCTCGACTCCGATCGGCACTACCGCTGATGGAAACCCCACCCTCGCCGCGTCTGTCAAGGAATCGAGGTCGCGCTGAGACACCGTAAACGTTAGGTCGCTTTGGCGACAGAGGCGTCCCTCAAAGCGCTTCAATAGGCGCCACTCGATTTCCGCCGCCGCGCGGTGCGCGGGAGTCGGTTGTCGTGGGGCTAGCGCTCTTACCAGTTCCCATACCGCATTGTGAGCGTCAAAGATTCGTTGAGATCGACCCGGCCCGGCCCCGATCATGTATTGCCCCATGGAAAGCTGATCGGCGTGGATCACGTCGACGTCGCCCCTTTTTACTCGATTGACAACAGCACGTGAGAACGCTGTGCGCTGGTCACGTGCCACCAGGAATGGCTGCATACGTGCCCAACCATTCGCGGCGTAGTAGGGCTCTCGTACCTTCGATCGCTTAAGTGGAATCGTCGTGATCGACGAACACACAGAGCTCAGGGTTCGAGCGTTCTCCGTCTCGGTGTCGTCTCGAACAAAGGTGATCAGGTCCACTTCGTGTTGCTGCGACAGCGTACGCAGGACGTAATGCGTCTTCGCTTTGGGGCCGGCATCCGGCGGACTGGGCGCAACTTGCGCCAACAGCAGAACGCGCATGTTCCTCCATCATCGTCGAAGAACCAGCCCCGGCTGATCGATTTCGCCGCTCGCTCCAGCCACAAGTGCGCTAAGCCACATCATTCGATGTAGCTTGCACTGGCGCTGCCTCGAATCCTTCGGTGTGCCGCAGACGTCTCTCGTCCGCTTCGCGCCGTCGCCGTCTTGGCTTTGACCATGGCATCGCGATTCCATTCCAAACATCTCTCGGAGCTTTGTTCCCAACGACGGCCATCACGTTGACGCCGCTTGCTTTGAGCGTCTCCAGTAATGACTCGAAGATGCCTGATTTCGTGCTGCCAAGATCGACGACAGCGATCACGCTGTTGACATTTTTGAGCAGCAGCAGCGGCTCATTCTCCTCGAGAACGGCCGGGCAATCGAACACAATGACGTCATGCATTGCCGACAACTGGTCAATCACCGGGCCAAGATGTTGGCTCGACAGGAGATCGGCATAATCGGCGCTGAGCCGACCGGCCGTGACGACCTTCAGGTTTCGGTACTTCGATTGGTGTACTACTTCCGGCCATGTCGTCGACTGGCGAAGCAGGTCACTGAATCCAGGGGCACAGGGAAGATCGAAACGTTCGGCCAGTTCGGGATTGCGCATGTTGGCGTCGACCAGGAGCACGTTCTGTCCTGAAGCAGCGATCGAAATCGCGAGGTTTGACGCTGTCGTGGTCTTTCCGTCGCCAGATCGTGCGCTGACTACCGCGATTCGATTGAGCACCGTCTCTGGGACCGACTTGATCACGTTTCTCAATTGCCGGTACGCGCCTGCGGCTGATGTCGATGGCTTTGCCACGACAACATGAACTTCAGCAGCGCTCGTTCGGAATCGAGGCACTGAGACGACTGGTGTGCCGTCATCAATTGGCCCAAGGTCCTTTGGACCACGAATGGACGGCCAAAGTAGGTCAAGGAGCAGGGCGATGATGACGCTCAGTCCAGCGCCGATCACGATTCCGAGCCCGTAGTACATCATGCGTGGGCGAGCCATCGGAGACGACGGGATCGAGCCAGGATTGACCAGCGACACCATATTCGTATTTGTCGGCCCAACTGATTGAAGCAACTGCGCGTAGGCATCTTGCCAGGAGTTCACCTGCTGGTTGAGGACATCGAATTGTCGCTGTGCGTCACTGATGGTCGAAGCGCTTGTCAGATGAGCAATTTGATCCTGCAGGCTTTGGAGACTGCTCTGGCCGTCAGAGATCTTTTTCTTCAGATCATCGAGCTGCGACCGGATGAAGGCCTGTGTCGCTTCATCTTCTTGCGACGGGGCCGGCGCTTCGGCCACAATCTGCTTCGCGATTTCGGTGGAGATCGCCGCAGCGCGCTGCGGATCCGAGTCGACAACCGTGATGTCGATCAATGGCGCGTGCGAGACCTGGGAGATGAGCGTCATCGACTGGACCTGACTGACGGTGAGTGGTAGTCCCAACGCCTCGATCGTCTTCTCGTACAGGGGGGGACGCTTCGCGATCTCTGTGTATGCCGGAACGAGTTGGTTGATCACATCCAACTCGGATTGGGTTGGCTTAGTGTCCTGAATTGTGCGTCCAACCTGAACCGTCGCGGTCGAGGTATACAGCACAGACTGATTCCTCAGCGAATACGCGGTCACCAGGAGCGCGACAATCGATCCTGAAACGACCAGCCACCACCAACGTCTTGCAAACTTGATATACGACTCGTCCATGTCAAACGTCCCCGATTCCGCTAAGCCGATCAAGAGGCTGGCAACAGGCGGCGCCGTTGCCGTTTTTCCTTCACTATCCAAGCCGATCACGGATGAATCGAACCGAATTCGCCAGGACCAAAAGTGCGAGAATAGCGACCAAGCTGACAAGCGAGGTCTCCACGATAGGGTTGCGTTGGATCACGCGAGGTGTCGGTATCCTCGTGTCGTGAGAAATGACGTGAGTCGACGGGACGGTAGGTACGACCGCAACAGCAGACGGCGTTGGCGCTACTGACGCAGGGGTCGTCGTGACCGCGGGCGCCACGGCTGCGGGAGCGGTAACCGCGACCGGTGGGATCGGCTTTGCGTCACTCGTTCCGGTTACCGACCACAGGATGTAGTGCCCGGTGTCGAACTCGTTGTCTCGCACGAAAAAGACGATCTGAACGTTGTTGCCGAGACCGATCGCAATACGCGGATACTCGGCAAACCCAACGGGAGTCGCGACCACGGCCGGCTCTGTCCAGACGCCGTTCCCGAACGTCACCACCATCACCGAGAGGTCTTCAGTGTCAGTGTTTGATCGACCAACATATGCCAGCAACACTCGACCGTCGCCATCTACCGCCATCGACAGCTTGTCAAACGTATGCTTGCCGAGATACGGACGCGCGATGACGTTGGGTATCGGACCTTCATCGGACCAGGTTGCTCCACCGTCCGTGCTCACGCGATAGAAGATCTTATTCTCGACGGTCGATCGGTATGCCAAAACAGATACCTTGTCGTTGGCCGCAACAACCGATTGTTCGATTGGTCCAACGGTCGACGTAACCGTTTGAACGTGCTGCCACGTTGCACCTCCGTCCCGCGAGTCTGCCGTCGCCACAGTGCTTGGATCGCCGAGCCCGGTGTTGTTGTCATAGCCCTGATCCCACGTAGCGATGAGGTCGGAACCGTCTGGAGACATCGCGAGCGAGATGCGCCCGACTCGGTTTCCGATTGTTGAGATGCGAAGTGGGTTGCTCCAGGTCAAGCCGTGGTCAGTTGAACGGCGGGACATTAGCACGGGCCGAACGTCCGGAGGGCCGTCGGTCGCATCGAGGAGAAGGTTCAATCGATTGACCGGCGTTGCTGACTGGGCCAGGATTTCGGCAGAAACCTGGAACGGCTCGTTGTAGAGGACCACGATCGACTGATCGGGCAACACCATGAGCTGAGCGTAGTAGGCCCCAGTCGAGATGTTCGTCTCATTGGTCCAAGAATGGGCGTTTCCCAGGTCGGAGGTTGCGAGCGCGCGCATGTAGTTGAGAGTAGTCGTCCCCTCGGTTCCAGTGCGATAGAGCATGTGGACGTAGGTTCCGTCGCTTGCGATCATCGGGCGCGAAGCAATTCCGGCATCCATTACTCGAATGTCTCTGGACGTTCCCCACGCGCCGTCCTGAAGCTGATTGAACATCACTGCACCGGTTGCCAGATGGTTGGATTCGCTGTTTGGGTCCCACGACAAATTTGAGGTCCACACGACGCGGACCGCCCCGGTCGGGTCAGCGTAAAGGTCGGGAAACCAGGATGTCGGCAATTCGGGCGAGATCTGCGTCGGCTTTCCCCAGGTTGGGGGATCACTCGCGAACGTTGGCTCGACCACGGCCATGACCGACACCAGAGCGCCGATCGCAGCACCGAGCTTCAGTAACCGAGAGATCCACTGTCGTTGCCCGTCGTGCCGGGGTGGTCTCCGCTGACGAATACCCCGGGCAAATCCGATCATCGATTGCCCCCCAACTTCGGAGAGCCGGGTCCACCCGACCCGACGAGTACAAACGCGGGATGTCCCGATCGCCGCGGCCGCAGCTGAATTGCAATGATCACGGCCCCGGCAATCATGATGAACAGAAGTGGCGCAAGGCTCGCGATGCCCGATAGTTGCAGCACGTTTCCGAGGTTCCGCGAGATGTTCCCTGATTTGAAGGCCGGGAGGACGTACTGGCGAAGCGGGGAATGGTCACCGTCGGGCGGGTAGTTCTGTCCCGCAAACGTCAAGCTCCACGTGAGGGCGATTGACGTTGCGCTCAGGGCCGCGATCACCAGGAATCCGAAGATACGTCTCGGCAACGCGCTCCCGTTGATCCGAGAGATCACGAACCCGAGCGGGATGCCGAGCAATGGAATGCCGGGAACGAGGTAACGCGGCCCGGCCGCAAATCCGCCCCACCACATCACAGACGAACCGATGATCAGGAAGATTGCAGCGAAACCGGACAGTGTAACGACGGTGGCGGGTCTCGAGACGGCACCGCGAAGACCAAACCAGACCCCGACCACCGCAAGGAGTAGCACTGGGGCTGAGAAGAAGAGTCCACGGAACGGCGAGAAGCTCAGTCCCCAGATGGCGTCCCACGTCGGATGCGTGATGCTGAGGAATCCCTGTTGATGCTCGTCCTGCCACAAGGTTGAATGTTCGTAGCCAACCGGAAGGATCGTCCCAAAGGCGGCCAGGTCGTACAGCGCGAGAACGACGAACGGCGCGATGCTGCCGAGGATTCCGTAGATTGCTGCTCGGGATCTGCCCCGGACGACCGCCCAGAGCGCGATCGGAATGCCGACGACCACCGCCGGATACTCGATGAGCACGGCAAGCGCCAGCAAGAACCCGACCCAAACGAACGTACGCGGTCGCTCGCTTGCTTGTTCCGTGAGAACGAGTAACGCCAAGGCGGCCGTCAAGCAGAATGCGGCCGGTACATGCCCGTAAAATGCTTGAGAGTAGCTAAAGATGGGGCTCGCCAGTCCGATGATGAGGCCGGCAGCAATTCCTGAAGTGCGGCAGCCGGACAATCGCTCGACGCACGCCGCCACCAGGAGACTGATGAGTGCTCCCGGAATTCCGACGCAGATGAGCGTGGCGAGGTAGAGGGCGAGAGCGACGTTCAGCCGTGTTTTCGTTCATCCCGCGGCCGTCTGGATTGAGCGTGGCGGTCACCGCGCTGGTCGCACTGAGACGATCGATCGCCGCGGTCAATCCCAGTGGTCCCGTGGCCTTGACTGCCAGGTAAACTGGCACCGCGAGCAGTGAGAGGCCCGGAGCCTTGTCGGAATAGGCGTGCGAACCGATCGTCGCATAATCGCCCGTGTTGCTGACATAGGAATCGATCCGAACGGTTTGTTGATCGACGATCGCCATCGTCAGGTCGATTCGCGAGTTTTGGTTCCAGTCCTGCCAGCGAGGCGGGGTGTAGGCGTAGACACCGCATAGAGTCAGGAAGAGCAGCAGATATGGTGACCTGATCAGACGTGGGAGATGAACCCGAGAACGTTCCCGCATCGGAGAGGCCAGAATGGAAATTGTCGACGTGCGAAGCATCAATCTTTCCTCCACCGACAGCTTATGCACACTGGGGGGCGGGGATTCTGATACGCGTTTTTCGAATTTCTGTCAGTTTAGTCAGAGCGCGCCCAGTTCGAGAGAGGGTCCATTTTGAGGATCTGGCGGAGCAGTTGCCAATCGTCCTGTGGCCCGTGACTGTGGTTCGACCGGACGGAGAACAGCCGAATAGCGAACTGAGCCGGAATTCGCAAGCCGAATCCGATCACCACCAACGCCCACAGTAGCGCGCTTGACAATCTCCCGGCCATTCTCCGTCGAAGACCGAGTCGACTGCGATAGAGCCAGAACCGTCTCCCGAGGTCGTTGTTGCTCGATGACGAGCCGCCAAGGTGGATCACCGACGCCTCACCGCAGAAGACGACGCGCCATCCGTGTTGCCAGAATCGGAAGCACCACTCGACCTCTTCGCTATACATAAAGAAGGATTCATCGAGCATCCCGGTCTGGGCGATTGCCGCGCTTCGAGCAAACAGGCAGGCGCCATGTACCCATTCCGCGTTTCGGATCGCCTGAACGTCTTGACGCCGCCTGGAAACACGTATTCTGTTGATGCCGAGCGACACCGCGACGTCCGTCCAGAAGTTCGGGAACTTTCCATCGTTTGCCTGCACCGAACCGTCCGGGTTCAGGATCTTCACGCCTACCATCCCGACGTCAGGCTGGTTTGCCAGAACCCGCAGAGCCGATGAAATAGCATCTGAGTTGATAAAGGCATCACTATTGAGGAGAAGGACAAACGGCGCATCCGCGGCCCGAATGCCCCTGTTGTTGGCGCCCGCGAATCCGAGATTTTGGTGACTCTCGATCAGATTCACCGACGGATAGCATTCGCGGACGAGATCCGGGCTGCCGTCGCTCGATCCGTTGTCGACGACGATGACCTGAGTGTCGAACTCCGGCAATGAGGCAATCAGGTGGTCCAGACAAACGGCCAGGAGATCACGGGTGTTGAAACTGACGATAACGACCGAGAGATCATGCATGGCTGTGATTGGTTCTGCGCATTTGCACGGCTAGTCCGGCGAGAGCGCCGAACATCAGCCAGGTGTAGACCGCGTGGTCAAAGCCGGCGAGAGTCTGGTTGTAGACGAAGGGGATGACCCAGTCGCCAAATAACATGGCCACCGCCACTCCGGCGACACCGCCCATCACCGTGAGTGTCAGAGCTTGATCGGACGGTTTCAGTGCTTGACGCCGGAGTCGCCGTCCGACGAGCATCAGGCCCCCGAGCAAGCCCAACAGTGAGGCGAGCCCAGGAACACCCGACTCGTCGAGAATATCTATGTAGTTGTTGTGGGTCGACATGGCTTCTGTTGGCTCGAACGTCATGTAGTAGAGGGCATATGTGACTGGACCCGTCCCAAGAATCACGTCATTACCGAGTGTCTGGAGATTTCGGCGCCACAACTCGACACGGCCGAAGTTGCCAGCCGCGCTTCCCTGTGATTCCTCCGACTGCCAGATCAGCGAAGCCTGATTTGAGAAAACGAAGAAGTACCCGACGATGAGCGCGAGTGAGGCGAGTCCGATACGCGGGCGGACCAGCGTGGTGATCGCGACGAACACCACCACGACGGGAAGCCAACCGCTGACCCACGAGCGCTGAAAAATGAACTGGTCCACTATGAAAATGATCGCGGCAAGTCCGAGCAAAGCCCGAACGGCACGTGGCAGCGACTTGTTCACCAGCGCGTGAGACCATGTGATCGCGACAAACCACATGCCAAATAGTCCTCCGACCCCAAGCACCGGCACATTGTGGATGAACACGCTGAGAACCTGGTGAAGAAGACCAATGAAGACCAGTACCCCGAGGAGAACGTGCCTCGCAAGCGGTCGGGCGAAGACGTCTGCACCGACAAGAATCAGCGTGCAGGTGATGATGACGAGCCCGAGTTCTGAAAGTTGAACCCGCAAGAACGCGTTATAGTAGAAGATTCGCGGATCGAGCGTCGCCCGTCCCCAGAAGAGCGCGAACGTCATAAAGCCCATGATTCCAAGCGCTGGAAACGCGATCACGGCCGGGGGCTGGACGATCGGCTTGCGATGGAGAATCTGATGAATGAGCCAACCGGCACACACAACACCGGCACATCCAAGACTCGCGACAACCGGGGTTTGCGTCCCAGTCGACACGGTAAGTCGCACGAAGCCTGCGGCGAAAAGCGTTGCGTATACGCCGATGGTTGGGTTGATGATGACAATGGCTCCGAGCAGCAGCGCACTCAGCGCCAAGAGCGGAATCACCGATCCGTTCGTCTGGAATCGTAAGAGCGCCAGCGACATCAGGACGAAGCCGAAGAGGATCATGAGGAGTGCACCAGCACTTCGCGGCATCGCTATTGTCGGGCTTATGGATTGTCGACCCTGCATCACTCGTTCCTCGCTATGGCCGTGTCGTTCCTACGTGCCGGCCCAATTCGTGTTATTCGGAATCAGAACTCAGCCTGAGCGAATACAGGCTCACCTGCGTGGACCACGTCCTCAACGATGCCGCGCAATCGCCGGCCGATGGTTTCCCAGTTGTAGCGTTCTTCGACGAGCGCGCGACCGTGCTGCCCGAGCCGCAGCGATTCATCAGGGTCTTCAAGCAGGCGAATGACCGAAACCGCGAACTCGTGCGCTGTATCGGCGATGATCAAATGTTCACCAGAGATGACGTCGAGCCCTTCGGCCCCCTTGCTGGTCGTGACGACCGGCAGCCCCGCCGCGAGCGCTTCAAGGATCTTCACCCGAGTTCCGGTTCCACTTCGGAGTGGAACAACCACAAGACGCGTCTGGCGGTAGATCGGATGGAGTGACGGGACTCTACCCGTGAGCCGGAGGCGCGCGTATGCGGTGCTGGGAGGCGCGACGTCGGGGAGGGCTCCCGTCACCACGAGTCGCGCGTCGGAGAACCTCGATGAAACGTGCGGCAAGATTCCGTTCATGAAGTACGATACTGCGTCCGCGTTCGGAGAGTACGTGAGCGATCCCGCGTAGAGGAGTTGGTTGCCCGGAGGCGGGACCCACGGTTTACTCGAGACCTCGTCGACGCCATTTTCGACGACGATCACGTGACCAGATCCAGAAAGGCGTCGAAACGCCTCAGCTTCCAGTTCGGATGCCACGAGAACGACGTCTATCTCGTCCGCCGCCTGGTGAAGTAGTCGCCGGTATTTGAGTCGCCTCGCCTGGGACCGGATGTTTTCTGAGATAGAGCGGACGTCAACGTGATCGTCCAGAACGAACGAAACGTCAGGTTCGTCGAGGATCTTGCGCACGTTGCTGTCGAGATGCGTCAGGTAACGAAGCGTCCGCATGTCGGTGCCGATCGCAACGCGCACGCGTGATTCACGCACGATGGATTGGATAGCGAACGCGGTCGAATCGTCCCACGTCTCAACTAGCGACCTCGGCAGGAGACTCGCTCCACTTGCAACGGCCGAGAGTGATCCCGGTTCAAACGTTGGCAGTTGAAGGGCGTGATGACGGACGACGCCTTGAATGGGTGGCCCCTTCGAACAGGACACAGCAGTCGTTGGAAGCAGTGAGATCAGGATGACTTCAAATTGATCGGTCAGTGCTCGAATCATGGCGCGCGTGCGCTGCTTCCGACCATTGTCGATGATATCCAGTGGCCAAGTCGAAAGCAGCGCAACTCGGGTTCTGCCGCTATCGGAATCATCAGTCCATGCCTTGGTCATGTGGTGCCCCAATTCGCTGCCCTGAGCGGCCGCTAAACCGGCCGCTCAGTTGCCGCTACGTCTCTGCGTTTTGGTCCTGAGCGGCTCGACGCCATCCACTTCAAGTGCTCGAATCCAAGACTGAGAGCCGACGCGATGGTCTGCTTCGAGTTCATGCTCTTGAGGTACGTGAGGGCCGGGCCTGGCCGCAGTGCCCATTGTCTGAACGCCCGTTTGGCGTGATATTCGAGTTCCTCCGCGGACAGATGTGGGTAGTTGAGGGCCGTCGACCGGTCCATATCAAAGTCTTCCCAGCGTGTGGCGCTGATCCAGCCGTTCTCGACAGCCTCGTAGTAAAACGGCGTCCCTGGATAGGGCACAGCGATATGGAAGAGTGCCAGTGTCAGCGGCAGGGACTTGGCGAAGGCGATCGTCTCGTTGATCGTGTCGACCGTCTCGCCCGGCATGCCAATGATGAAGTAGCCCCAGTTCTTGATGCCAAGCTTGTGGCTGAGTTCGATCGTGCGACGAGTCTTTTCCGGGTTGATGCCCTTACGCATGCGCTTCAGGACTTCCGGAGCCCCGGACTCGAGACCCCAGGAGATCATCCAGCAGCCGGATTTGGCCATCCAGTAGAGCATCTCCTCGTCGACGAAATCGACGCGGCTGTTGCTCGTCCAGCGAACCTTGACGTTTTGCTCAACCATCATCTTGCAGAGCGCCAGCACCACCTCGCGATCGACCGTGAAGAGGTCAGCATAGAAGTGGATGTTGGTGACGCCCAGGCTGACCAGCACCTTGATCTCTTCCAGAATTCGCTCGGGAGAGTGTGAACGGATGGTGTTCTGCCACATAACGTGCTTGATACAGAAGCGACAGCCTGCCGCGCATCCACGGCTCGTCACGACGAAACAATAGGGCCCCTTGATCATCGGGATGCGGTATTTCTGCAGCGGTAGCTTGTGATACAGCGGCATCGGCAGATCATCAAGATCCGGAATGAAGGGCCGGTCAGGGTTGACGACAATCTCGCCCTCGTGACGGAAGACGGTGCCCTGAACGCCGAGAAGCGTTTCCCCGGCGTCGATTTTCTGTACCAGCTCGCGCAGGGTGTATTCGGGTTCGAGCCGGATGACGACGTCCAGCGACGGGAAATCGCGCAGCGTTTCCCTGGCCATCGGTGTGACGTGCGACCCGATGGCGATCGTCACGGTTCCTAAGGGTTTTGCCAGGAACGAAGCGTAGATGTCATTCTTGAGAGTGGGCGCGGTGACGTTGATCACCATGTAGCGTGGGCGTCTCTCTTCGAGTACACGCTGAAACTCCGGCCAGTCCATGTTGTCGGCGATGCAATCGAGAATCTCGGTCGATTGTCCGGCCTGCTCCATGACCGCCGCGAGGCCCGCGAGTTCTGTCTGGGGCCAGATCATCTTCTCTCTGGATCGTCGACCGACCCGATGGATGTCGCGGATGAAGACTTCACCGTCGGGTGAGGGCGGGTTGACGAACAACACGTCGACCATGCTCTTTTTATTGCCCGCGAAATCCTGAATCCCGACGCTGCTGATCTGAAGCAGGTTGACGTTGCCGACCGTGGGCGTCACCTTGAGTATCTGCTTTCGCTTGACAGACGACGTCCGCTTCTCGGTCGCTGTGTCAGTCTCGGGCGTTTCGACGATCGAGTCTTCTGGCATCGTTGTCACTTTCCCGTTGTCTCGGGAATCACTCATCGAATTTCCTCCCTGATGAAGCGCACGGGTCGGGCTGCGTCCTCCGCTGGACGCGGCCAGGTGCTATCCAAACCAAACCTGCTCGTTGCCGACCCGGGTGACCCGAGTTCCGAGGCTCCCTTGGAGGTACTCGTCGGCGGCGCAGAATCCCATTTCCATCACGTGGTCTGTGTTGACGTAACGGAAGAGCGCCTGGCGGCCGGCATTCGTCAGGTTCTTCAGATCTGCCAGGCTGTAGGCGATGCGACCGAGTTTGGCCTCGAATTCGACGTCATAGCTCGGATAGGCGTGAGACAGTCGACGGAAGAAGTGTCCGAGGACCTCATCCTTCTTCACCAGTCCGGCCCGTTCGAGTCCCTCGATCGAGCGGCGATATAGTTCGTCTTCGGGCGTATTCCAGATCTCGTCGCCGATGTCGCAGGTGATCTCCAACGTGAGCGACGTCTTGCCGTGCGGTACGGCATCCTCGGAGAAGTTCTTCATTTCCGAAATGCGGTTGAAGATGATGTCGGGATCCGGGAAATAGATCCAGTGATCGTCAGTCACCTGGGGCTTGTCGATCTCCACGAAGACGAAGATCATCGCGCGGTACTGCAGTGAACGAGCGGCCGCGAGCGCCGCGTCGTCGACGGCGGGTCTCAACAGTTGCACGAGGAGCGGCAACGGGAGAGTCGAGACAACCGCGTCGCATGGGAGCATTCCCTCTTCATCGCCGCGACGGTAGTGAATCGCGCGGATGATTCCCGCGTCGTGTTCGATGGCCGTGATCCGCGTGCCGGTCATCAGGTTCGCGCCGTGCTGTAGCGCTTTGTCTGTAAGCGCTTCGGCGATCTGCCCGATGCCGTAGCGGGGATACCAGAAATCGTCTTTGTATTCTGAGTGATGGAACCCGTTGTCGCCTCGTCGCAGGTGCATCACGCGCAGCAGCAGGTCCCACAGGTCAACTACCGCGACGCGCTGGGCAGCCCAACTGGCCGAGAGCTTCGACGGATCACGCCCCCAAACCTTGGCGGTGTATGGGCCAAAATAGAGGTCGTAGAGTTTCCGGCCAAAGCGGTTAACCACCCACGTTTCGAAGGAATCATCGAGCGATGGATGAATCCGCTGATTCAGCCGCGTCCACATGAAATCGAGCAATGCCGAGGCGGCGAGCGATTTCGGCAAGTTGGCTAGGAGGTTGGATGCGTTCAATGGATAGTCATAGAGGCGATCCATGAAGTGGACGCGCGTCTTGCGCTGTCGTCCACGCAGTTGATCACCAAGCAGGTCTTGCACGGTGTTGATAATGGCCGGGTTCGCGCTGTGGAATCGGTGCGGGCCGAAGTCCCAGATGTAGTCGTTGCGCCGTATGCTTCCAGCCATGCCACCGAGAACCGGGGCGGCTTCGAACAGGTCGACGCCGACGCCGTTTTCGGCAAGCTTCCAGGCGGCGCTCAGCCCGGCAACTCCACCTCCGAGAATCGCAACACGCTGCTGTGAGTCGAGTCGTTCCATTCCGCGTCACCTCCGCGATTGACGGGCTATACGCGCCAAGCAGCGCGCTCTTCTCGTTCCTGGGTTAGCCAGGCGATGGGTGGTGAATCGTCGAGGGGAGGTTCGCTGTCTTCGATCATGCGGACCACGCGAGCCGGAACGCCGAGCGCGACCGACGCAGCCGGGATGTCATGCGTCACGACGGATCCCGCGCCCACGACGGCGTTACGGCCGATCCGCACGCCATCGGTGATGATGGCGCCGCCGCCGAGCCAGGCACCGTCCTCGACCACGATGCCTCGAGCCGACAGCCCCTGTGCGTTGATGGGAACCCGTGAGGTGCTGACTACGTGATCGACCGCGAGAATCTGGACATGTGGCGCGATGAGGACGTCGTCACCGATCGTGACTCCACCCTGGCCGCGAATCACGGTGCGTTCGCCGATGAAGCAGCGTTTCCCGATCCAAATGCCCGACTGGGGAAGGTTTCGGAAGTTGTAGACATGCAGAATTGACTCGTGCATCACGACGGTGTCGTCATCTATCGAGATGCCGCCGGGACACGCATGCAGGTAGACACCATGATCCAGATAAACGCCCGAACCCAGCCGGATGTTTTCGGTGTAACGGAGCCTCACCGACGCCTCGATGGCGGCGCGCCCGTGCATCGTCATAACAGGGCGATAGGCCACGCTCCGAATCGCGATGCCGGGAAGTGACGGGATCCACGAGCATGCAGTCGTAATGACCTCCTGCTTGATATAGGCGCGGGTGCCTGATGCTTGCGTCGAGATGTACTCTCGGACCTGGTCGAACACGGAGCCTCCATGAGATCCGATGCGCATCGCGACGGACCTCAGTGCGGAACGAGTCGGTCTGGCTGCTTGTTGTAGACCAGTTTGGATTCGCGGAGTGAAACACAGGCGGCGCGTAGGCGGGCGATAGTTGACAGTTTTTACACTCGCTGGTTGATTGCGCGAGCGGGCGCGACGCTACCTCAGTGGCCTGCTCGATCGGGTGGAGCGCAAGAACGGCTGGCAACTGGCCGAGGCGATCGGCGAGCACGGGGCAAAGGGTGTGCAACGTCTCTTGAACGCCGCCACCTGGGACGCCGACGGGGTGCGAGACGATCTGCGCGGCTACGTGGTGGAACACCTCGGGGACGGAACGAGCGGCGTCCTGATCATCGACGAGACCGGCTTCCTCAAGAAAGGGACGAAGTCGTGCGGGGTCGCGCGCCAGTACACGGGCACGGCGGGCGCTACCGTCAACTGCCAGGTTGGGGTGTTCCTCGCCTATGCCTCGGATCGAGGTGCCGCGTTCATCGACCGCGCACTCTATCTGCCGCGCGTGTGGACGCAAGATGCGCAACGCTGCTCTGAGGCAGGCATCCCGGTGGACGTGCACTTCGCGAGCAAGATCACCTTGGCCGAGCAGATGCTGGCACGGGCCTTCGCGGCGGCTATCCCGGCGAGTTGGGTGGTCGCGGATTCCTTCTACGGCCGCTCGGGCGCGTTTCGGCGCTGGCTGGAGGAGCGCGGCCGACCCTACGCGGTAATGATCCCGCGGACGAATGCGGTCCAGTATGACGGGCAACGGATCCGCGTGGAGCAACTGGCCGAGCGACTCATCGTGCCGGCATCCCCTGCGTGGCTACGCATCGAACTTTCCGCGGGATGCGCGGCAGGAATGGAGCGCTGGCTGCTCATCCACCACGACGCGGCTGAACCGGACGAGGACGCCTACTGGCTGACCTACGGTCCAATGGAGACACCCGACGAGGAATTGGTGCGGGTCTGCCAGGCGCGCTGGCAGATCGAAGAATGTTTCGGGCAAGCGAAGGGGGAGGTTGGCCTGGATCAGTACGAGGTCCGCACCTGGGTCGCCTGGTACCGGTTCACGACGCTCTGCCTCCTGGCCCATGCCTATCTGGTGGTTCTTCGCGCTGCCGCCCGGCAGGAAGAGTCCAGGGAAAAGGGGGTGTCTCTTATTTCAGTTTCATCTCATTGACGCGACGAGGCCGACCCCGATCGGGGCCGGCCTCGTCACGATGCGAATTGTTACTGGTGAGGTCGTCTCGCCTCGTCGCTACGGGGCTAAGTAGCGCACCGTCACCTGACTTACCGAGGGAGTCACCAGGCTGTCGCTGGTGGTCAATACCAGCCGGTACTGGATGTAGCGGCCTTGAACATTCAGACTACCTCCCGATTCCGGCACCGTCTGGAACGAGCTCCAACTTCCATTCGGATTCGGCGATTTGCCATAGCGGATGCTCACGGTCACGGATGTGCCCGATGGAAGATCCGAGGTCCAGTCGATACTGCTCCAGGTCACCGAGCTTCCGGCGCCGAAAACGCCAGACGTGAAGGTCGCGGAGCTGGAATATGGGCTGAGCCTCAGCCAGTCGACCTCGAGGTTGGCTCCGCCGACTGCTCCATCACTGATCACCGCGCGCATGCTCTGGGTGATTGTACGACTGTGCTGGGTAACTTGAGTTCCGTCGATGAAGTAGGTCACCGTATTCGATGTCCAGACGATTCGGAAGTGATGCGGCGCGTTCAACCAGCTCGAGCCGAGGTCCGTATTGATCGGCGTTCCGGAACCCGAATTCGTTCGCGCATAGAGGCTGTTTCCGCTGAACGTGCTAAAGATGGCCCATGGCGCGCCGCTGAGATCGGTGCCGAAACCAATGTGCTGATTCGCGGTACCTGCGACAAAGGTCGCGACGAAGTCGAGCGCTCGCGCCGATTGGCCATAGGAGTTGAGCGTAACGAGCGCTCCATCAACGCTGAGATTCCCGCTCGCAACGGTAGCTGATCCCCCACTACTCCACGAACTGGCGGTCCAGCCGCCCGGGAGCGACGAGCCGGAGAACTCGCTACCGCCCGCGGGCGCCAGTTGGACTTCACCGTCAGCGGTCTGTGCGACGTACGCGCCATTGCCAACCGTGCCAGCGTTGAAGTTTTCAAGCGTGGAGTCGGTCAAGACGGTTATCGCGACGAAGGTGAACTGATCCGCCGAAACAATGGTCGATGTTCCCGACGACGTCGTTACGGTCACATCGACCGCGCCAGCCGCATGCGGCGGCGTCGTTGCCGTGATTGAGGTGTCGGAATTGACGGTGATGGCTGACGCAGCCGCTGAGCCAAAGTCAACACTGGTGGCTCCGGTAAAGTTGGTTCCCGTGATCGTTACCGTATCGCCACCGTCCGTCGTGCCCGAAGTCGGGTTGATGCCACTAACGGTAGGCGCAGGCGGTTGATATGTGAAGCCACCGGGCAGCGTGGCGCTCTGTCCATCAGTGTTGGTTACAACGACGTCAACGGTCCCGGACGGATGTGCGCCGGCGGTTCCCGTGATCGTCGTGGCGTTGACGACGACCACCGACGTAGCGGCCACCCCGCCGATCCGAAGCGTTGCGCCACTCTGGAAGTCCGTGCCCGTGACGGTGACGGATGTCCCACCTACAGTTGAACCGGTCGCTGGACTGATCTGGGTGATAGCCGGCGGCGGCACCTGATAGGTGAACGCGTCGGCGAGTGTTCCCTGCTGGCCATCGCTTCGGATTACCGTCACGCTAACCGCGCCGGTCGCATGTGGCGGTGTCGTCGCGGTGACCGAGGTGTCCGAATTGACCGTGAACGACGTCGCCGGAGTACCGTCAAAAGTGACAGACGTCGTTCCTGTCAAGAACGTACCGTCGATCGTCGCGGTTGTGCCACCGCTGGTTGAACCCGTTGCCGGGCTCACCTGCCCGACCGATGGTGCTGGCGTCTGATAGGTGAAGCCACCGTTCAACGTTCCTTGCTTGCCGTCTCCATTGGTTACGACCACATCGACCGCACCGGCAGCGTGTGCGGGAGTCGTTGCCGTAATGGTCGTACTGTTCACGATTGTCACATCGGATGCCGGGTTTCCACCCAAGGACACCGTCGCGCCAACCAGGAAGTTGCTACCGGTGACCGTGATGGTTGTTCCGCCTTCGGTCGTGCCTTGTGCCGGACTGACCGCGGAGACCGTCGGATCCGGATTGGTGCTTCCCGCCTCATATCCGATCACGATATTCTCGAGCACCGGTGTCTCGTCGGGGTTACTCGTTGTGAGCTGGGCCTGGTATTGGAGGTAGCGACCGACGAGGTTGAGAGCTTGGCCGGAGGCGGTAATGGGTTGCCAGGCGGACCAGGAGCTATCCGGCGTCGGGGTGGTGCCGGTGCGGACCTGGAGGGTCAGGCTGGTGCCGGAGGGTTGGTCGGCGGTCCAGCCGAGGCTGGTCCAGGTGGTGGTCCCGCCCCCATCGAAGACCCGCGAGGCGAAGCTGGCCGGCGTGGCATAGGGGCTGAGGCGGAGCCAGTCGACCTGCAGGGTGGCGCCGCCGACCGGGCCGTCACTGATGACGGGTCGCATGGCGCCGGTGATGGCGAGGGCATGTTCAGCGACCTGCGTGCCATCGATGAGATAGGTAACGGAGGAACTCGTCCAGATGATCTGGAAGTGATGGGGAGCGTTGAGCCAACTGGACGAGAGGGGGGTATCGATGGGATTGCCGGCGCCGGAGTTGGAGCGGGCATAGAGGGTATCGCCGGAGGCGCCGGTCGAGAAGATGGCCCAGGGGGCGCTATTGAGATCGGTGCCGAAGCCGAGGTGCTGGAAGGGAGCCCCGGCGACGAAGGTAGCGACGAAGTTGAGGGTATGGCCGGGGGCACGGTAGGGATCGGCGGTGACCAGCGCGCCATCGACGGAGAGGCTGCCGTTGGCGAGGGAGGCTGATCCGCCACTGCTCCAGGGACTGGTCGTCCAGCCGCTGGGGAGGCTCGACCCCGTGAATTCGCTGCCACTCGCTGGCGCCAATTGCAGTTCACCGTCGCCGGACTCGGCGACGTAGCCATTGGCATCGAGGGAACCAGCCTGGAAGTCGGCGGAGGTGGTGTCACTGACACAGCCGGTCGGACAGTCGATGTACGTGAACCCGTTCAACAAACTCGCGTATTGGCCATCCGGATTCGTGACGGTGATGGTGACCACACCGGCAGCGTGAGCCGGCGCCACGGCGGCTATCGTCGTGTTGTTGACCACGGTTGTGCTCGCGCTGGCGGTGCCAAATTGAACGATCGCGGCACTGTCGAAATTGACTCCGCGAATTGTGACCGTGACTCCTCCGCTGGTCGTCCCAGTGCCAGGATCCCGCGACAAGATGATCGGGGCAGAGGAAGTATCGATGTACTTGAACTTGGTGTTCGCGGTGACCGCTGAAGTGCCATTCGGCGTCGTGACGATAATGTCGACGGTTCCCGCACTATTTGACGGGGATGTCGCGGTGATCGACGTATCGGAATCGACGGTAAACGCGACTGCGGAAGTGCTACCGAACTGTACGGCCGTAGCGCCCGTAAAGCTGCTGCCGGTAATCGTGACGAGTGGTTCCGCCGTCAATTGAACCTGAGTTCGGGCTGACCTGCGTAATGGCAGGCGGCGGCAACTGGTAGGTGAAGCCGTTGGTCAGCACTCCCTGTTGATCGTCAGGATTCTTTACCACGACATCAACAGGCCCACCGCTGTGCGCAGGCGACGTGGCGGTGATCGTCGTCGCGTCGATGACGGCAACGTTCGTTGCGGCGCTGGAGCCAAAGCTCACGGTTGCGCCGGATCCGAAGTTTTGCCCTGTGATGGTGACGTTGGTGCCGCCAGCCGTCCCGCCGGCGGCAGGCGCAATCGAGTCGATCGTCGGAGCAGGCGTGCCGTTCCGGCTGTATGCGAGGAGCACGTCTCTCAGCGCTGGTGTCTCGTCGGGGTTACTCGTTGTGAGCTGGGCCTGGTATTGGAGGTAGCGACCGACGAGGTTGAGAGCTTGGCCGGAGGCGGTAATGGGTTGCCAGGCGGACCAGGAGCTATCCGGCGTCGGGGTGGTGCCGGTGCGGACCTGGAGGGTCAGGCTGGTGCCGGAGGGTTGGTCGGCGGTCCAGCCGAGGCTGGTCCAGGTGGTGGTCCCGCCCCCATCGAAGACCCGCGAGGCGAAGCTGGCCGGCGTGGCATAGGGGCTGAGGCGGAGCCAGTCGACCTGCAGGGTGGCGCCGCCGACCGGGCCGTCACTGATGACGGGTCGCATGGCGCCGGTGATGGCGAGGGCATGTTCAGCGACCTGCGTGCCATCGATGAGATAGGTAACGGAGGAACTCGTCCAGATGATCTGGAAGTGATGGGGAGCGTTGAGCCAACTGGACGAGAGGGGGGTATCGATGGGATTGCCGGCGCCGGAGTTGGAGCGGGCATAGAGGGTATCGCCGGAGGCGCCGGTCGAGAAGATGGCCCAGGGGGCGCTATTGAGATCGGTGCCGAAGCCGAGGTGCTGGAAGGGAGCCCCGGCGACGAAGGTAGCGACGAAGTTGAGGGTATGGCCGGGGGCACGGTAGGGATCGGCGGTGACCAGCGCGCCATCGACGGAGAGGCTGCCGTTGGCGAGGGAGGCTGATCCGCCACTGCTCCAGGGACTGGTCGTCCAGCCGCTGGGGAGACTCGATCCCGTGAATTCGCTGCCACTCGCTGGCGCCAATTGCAGTTCACCGTCGCCGGACTCGGCGACGTAGCCATTGGCATCGAGGGAACCAGCCTGGAAGTCGGCGGAGGTGGTGTCACTGACACAGCCGGTCGGACAGTCGATGTACGTAATGCCACCGGGCAAGACAGCCTGCTGGCCGTCCGGGTTGGTCACCACGAGGTCTACGACACCAGCTGCATGTGCGGGCGCCGTCACCGTGATCTTTTCGCTGTTGATAACCGTAACATTGGTAGCAGCAACGCCGCCGATCGCCACGGCAGCGCCTCCCGCGAACGCCGACCCGGTGATCGTTATACGCGTTCCGCCTACGGATGTCGCGAGGCCAGGATCGGCCTGCTCAGCAGTTACGGCCGATGGTTCAAGATAGGTGAAGCGGCTGGCACTGTTCGCCGCCGATGTACCAGCGGGAGTGGTGACCGACACATTCACGACGCCGGCCGCATGCGCTGGTGCCGTGACGGTTATCGATGTATCTGAGTTGACGGCGAACGACCCCGGACTGGTGTCAAACGTGACGGACGTCGCGTTGGTGAAATCGGTGCCCGTAATCGTGACCGATGTTCCGCCACTCGTATAGCCTGTCGCAGGGGACAACGAGGTAATTGTCGGTGGCGGCGTGATCCGGGCTGTCGTGAACGAGGTTGTAGCACTCGCGGCCAGGTGGTTGCCGGCCAGATCAGTCGCACCGGTTGAAATGGTAGCCGTGTAGTTGGTCGAACCGGTCAATCCAGAGTTCGCCGTGTACGTCATCGTTGTGCCCGACGCATCCCATGAGAAGGATCCCGCGGTAACCGGATTGACGCTGAAGCTCGCCTGCGCGGTTGAGCGGTCCATGACCTCGGAGAACTGGACCTGAATCGACGAGGTGGTTTGAACGTTGCTCGATCCATTTGCGGGAGTGAGCGATGCGACCGTCGGAGCGGTGGTATCGGCTGTGTAGCTTGCCTGATACGTGCCGGACTGAGTTCCGATGACCGCGTACGACACTCCATCAATGGTCTGCGTCGTGTACGTCTTGCTCACCCCGCCGATCTTCAAGCCAGTCAGCGTTGCGCCGCGGAATCGGAGTGGAACAAGCATCGACTGACCGGCACCGCCGGCGCTCACACTGAACGTGAGTGTGTTATTCGACCACGTCGTGTCCGACATGGTTGTCGCAGCACGTTGATTGACGAAGTTGAGCCAATCCTGGGCCGTGAGGGACACAGCACCCTTTTGCAGGGCATAGTCTATGGTCCCGAGATCCCAGTCGTACACGCCGCCGAAGCTGAAGTAGTCTACGTGAGCTTGCATGGTGATTGGGGTGTGGTAATTCGAGACACTGTTGTCGATGACGCTCCGGGATGCCGCCATCGCGGTCGACGGGTCAAGATTGGCAATGCCGATACCTGGAGCGAGTTCTTCGTCCACCAACAGGGTGTTCTGCATGTAGAGCGGCAGAATATTCCCGCTCGCGTCGACGAAGTGCATCGGCTGACCACTACCGGTCATATACCCGAGCGCGGGTCCGGATGGGGGAGTGAGGTAGGGTCCCCATTGGTAACCCGCTGTGAAGTCCATTTTCAGGCCGTAACTTGACTCGATGGCGGCTGCGTCAGCCCAGCCCGCCCACCGAACCATGTGTGTTCGAGTGGTCTGCGGGTTGTATCCGTACGCGGCATTGAACGAACTCATCTCGTCCGAGTAACCACAGTCGTAGCCACAATCCACGTATGGATGAGGTCCGAAATCGACCCCCTGGCTAATCCACCCATCGATGGTCGATTTCGGGGGTGCCGTGGGCGCGAGATAAATTGTCAATTTTGCGTTGTGCTGAAGCAGTGTGTCGATCTCAGTCTGATAGTAGGATACCGGGTTCGCATGAGCGTCCGCGGTCACGACCAACACCGTCGGAGCCGCGTTCGGAAAGTACCAGATCCGGGGAACCGGTTGAGCGTTCACCTGTTCTATCAGTCGTACGAACAGTCGTTGCTGAATGTCAGCTTGCGGAACTTCGGTACGCTGAAGGTCGACCCAGTTAGTGTACAGATCGACATTGCGGAAGTAGCCGTCGTGATCAACGTCGACGTTCGCGTTGGCCGGATTCCCTTGCCGGGTGAGAACGACGCTCTGGGCGAGATCGTACGCGAATGCCGCCGTTCGTCCGCTGCCGTGGGTGCCGAGCGTAACCGCCGCCCAACTCGTGGGGGATGATCGATCACTATAGAGCTTCGCAACCTGTGATGCGCCATTGAGTGACATGTGCTTTGCCGGACCATGGAACTGCATTGTCCCCGTATATAGTCCCGCGCCAGCCGATGGATCGGTGATCTGCATGTACCCATCAAGGGTTGTACCGCTCTGGGTCGCAATGCCCAACAGGGTGTCCAATGAACTTGCCGGGCTCATCGCGATGAGCCCTCCACCGGCAGTCACAAACGCGTCAAGGTCGCTGATCTGAGTCGCTGTTGGAGTTGATTCACCAAGAACGACGACGCGCCGGCCGGAAAGCAGCGTGCTGTTGAGGTCCGCGATGGGTCGAACTTCGACATCGCCGACGCCCTCGGTGGCCAAAATTTCCTTGAGGTAGGGCGCATACGGATTTCCTGTGCTCGTGTCGGTAATGACAAGGACTGACGGTGTAGTGGCCGCCAAAACCTGATTCGATACCACCAGGCTAGAAATCAGACTCAGAACGACCACCGCGAATACGATGATTCGAGCCGTCTTGCTGCCTACTTTGTCCCCCACACTCATCCGATGCCCTTCCTCTAGGATGACAAAAGACCGTCCTGTTGCGCAGTTTGTCCGGCGCCCACCAACGCATATTGCATTGGCCGGCTGATCAATCGATTGATGATGGGCACGGCGTTGGAGAGACTCTTGACGATGACCGTCGGTTTCGGGCCATTCGCCAGAGAAATTGTCTCCATTGCCTGTCGTCCACGCCCGGTGAGCACCAGGACGGTCATGCAGTTCGCGCGCTGACCAGCTATGATGTCCGTTGCGGCGTCTCCAACAAAGACTGATCGAGAGAGATCAATGTCGTATTCAGATGCAACATCGAAAATGAGACCGGGTTTTGGCTTCCGACAGTGACAGTCTTCAGTGGCGGAATGCGGGCAGTATCGGATGTCCGTGATTCGCGCACCGGCGTCGCGCGCTTTTGCCAGAATCCGATCGTGAATGTCCTCGACTGCCTGTCGGGTGGTGACTCCCTGTCCGATTGCGCCCTGATTGGTGATGATGAATATCCCGGCGTCAATCGAACTGAGGGAGCGAAGCGCTTCGAGTGAGCCGGGCAAGAAGCGGAATTCGTCCCAGCTCTTCACGTGGTCAATGCGATTCTCATTGAGGACACCGTCGCGATCGAGAAAGATCGCCGCTCTCCCGATCATGAGAGCCGGTCCCGAATCTGGCAGCACACCAAGTGCTCGATGATGAGATGGAGATCCTCGATCTGCTCGATGCAGCTTGCGGGAGTCGAAATCCACAGGTCGGCCATTGGGCCAAGCAGACCACCCGCTCCGGTCAGCGCGACCAGTTTTGCGTTCGCCTCTTTGGCCACCGTCGCCGCGCGCAGCACATTCGGTGACATGCCGGAGCCACTGATGGCCACCACCACGTCGTCAGCTTCGCAGAAATTGCGGAGCTGCTCGGCGAACACGTCCTGGTAATTCACGTCGTTGGCCCACGCGGTGATCAACGGAACGTTGTCCGTCAACGCCAGCACACGAAACGCTGGTGCGTTGAGTGACCGCGTGCCCTTTCCCAGGTCGCAGGCAAAGTGCGATGCCGTCGCCGCGCTGCCGCCATTCCCCAGGAGAAAGATCGTGCGTCTGGCATAGGCGGCCTCGATCAAGAGCTCGACCAGCGATTCGACCGCTTCCGTGGACACTGAATCGAGCGCTCGACGGATGTCCTCGAAGTAGAGGGAGACGCCGACGCGAGTCTGCATGAGTGATCCTCACAACCTGATTGCAACAATCAACTGACGAACGCCACGATGTCGCGCGTGTGGCTCTAACGTACGATCAACTCCCGCACGTCATTCTGATAGTCCGACGGACTCCGTCTGACACTCTGTTCACTCCTCCAATCAATAGCGTGTTCATCATGTGTCCCGCGCTCGCGTCGTGACACGTTTGTCATCGCAACAGCATTTCGCGGCATGACCTGATGTCAGATGCGCGACTCAGACTCTGAACAGCGCCTGGAACTCACTGTCGTCCCGAACAACGCGATGTCGCGGTCGGATCGGGATGGACATGGTCGATTTCAGCTTGATTGGACGTTGGATGACGAGTGCGCGGTTCGGACAAGAGGCTGAAACGGGAAAAGTCGCGGCTGATGAGCCTCGAGCGTCATCGGTCCGAACATGGTCTTTCGCCCGCCAGGACCCTGTTCTCATGACCGCGCTCGTCATGTTTGCCATGGTTTCTCTGTACCACCTGGGATCGCTCCCACGGACCTGGTTCGACGAAGGTATGTACCTTCAGACGGCAAAGAACCTGGCTCTCACGCATACGTACGCCGTCCGTTCGGCTGACGGTACGCTGGACTTCGCGCCTGCCGTCGGAGTTGGCCCAACATTGATTCTCCCGATCGCCGCAGTCTTTCGCCTCACGTCGATATCGCTTGAGACGGCGCGGCTGGTGTCGGTGTTCTATTTGCTTGTTGCGACGCTTCTTCTTTATGTGATCGCGAAATCTCTCTTTGGCCGTCTCGCCGCGACGCTGACACTCGTGTGCCTGGTCGGTTTGCCATCCCTCGATTGGGTTGCGACGGGACGCCAAGCGCTGGGAGAGGTTCCGGCAGTCACCTTCCTGCTCGCCGGTGGATTGGTCGCATATCGAGGACGCTCGATTGTCAGTGTCCTGATCGCGGGATTGCTACTCGGACTCGCCATGATGACCAAGGGCCAGTACTTACTGGTTCTCCCGGCGACGATCGTTCTGCTGGCTTTCATCGATGTCCTTCTCATACGGCGACGCGGGCTGCGCTGGTTCGTCGCGTTGCTCATGTCGGCGCTTGCCACCTATGCGACATGGATGTTCACGATTCTGTTGATAATCGGGGGACGCGATCTGGGTTCGAGCTACCGGCAGCTCCGCGCCGCATCAGGCGGTGCTTTGCTTGTCTTCAATCTCGGACGAATGGAAGCGGCGCTCCGTCTTCTGGTTGGCCCGTCGTCTCTGATGCTCGTGGTCCCATCCGTCATGGCGGGCGTGTGGTGGATCTCACGGTCGTCGGGGGAGCGGCGCGAGCGGCTTGTCGGACTTTGGATCTTCCAGATTGTCTGGATGTTCTGGTTCGTTACGGCGTCGATCGGCTGGACCCGCTACGTATTCCCCGCACTCGCACTGAATACCGTCTTCATGGGAGCGCTCCTGGCGGCGTTCGTTCAGTCTGTTCGGACAGTTCGGTCGAGCGAACGGACCGCTCGTTGGGTTCGACCGTTGATGGTAGCTGGATTGACGGTTCTTCTCGTCGTCGTCATGGTCGGCGTCGTACACGAACTTCGTCCTCTCAGTCGATCAGGTGACACGTCGCCTGAGGCGTTCGCGCGAGCTGTTGAGGCCACCGTGGGGCCCAGCGCCTCAGTTTCAGGGTGGGAACCGGAGGTGGGGTTTTTCCTGAATCACCCGATTCAGTATCCGCCTGGTTCCACGCTCAACCAGGTCGTTCAACGTGAGTGGACGTCCTCTTCGAGGGTGGTCGATCTCGGTTTCTCGCTCCAGTCGGACTACCTGATTGTTGGACCGTTTGCCCGTTGGGTCGGCGTTTATTCGTCCGCAGTTGACGACGGCCGATATCACTCGGTTCTTCGCGTTGGAGACTATGAGTTATTTCAGTCGACCGCCTCTCGGCGAGCGATTGGACACGATGGAGGGAATCCGTGAGCGGTCCGACGATCCGTGTCGGTGTCATTGGTGTGGGTGTCATGGGAGAGCGCCATGTCCGAACATATGCGGACATGGCGGGCGTAACGTTTGCCGGCGTGTGCGATCCGGACCAGCGACGCGCTGAGAATGTTGTCGCGCAATTTGGCGGGAAAGTGTATCCGAGCGCGGAACATCTGTTGGACGATGTTGATGCGGTGACGATCGCTTCTCCGACGCGCTTTCACGCTCGTCTTGCGCTGACCGCGATCCATCGCGACAAACACGTGATGATCGAGAAGCCGTTGGCGCAGACGGTTTCAGAGGCAAACGAAATCGTCGCGGCGTTGAAGCGCCATCGTGGCCTCGTTGTCAATGTTGGTCACATTGAACGGTTCAATCCAGTGGTGCAGACTCTGCGGGATCACGTTAGCGATCGACGTGTGGAACGGGCAACTTTCCGGCGGACGACCCCCTTTCACGGCCGATGTCTCGACACCGACGTCATCGCCGATCTCATGATTCACGACATCGATCTCTCTCTGTCGTTTTTCGGATCGCCGGCGGGGCCGATTCGCTCCGTTGGAGAGATACGACTGACTGGTAAGATCGATGAAGCCACTGCCCGGTACACCTCCATAGCCAGTACGGAAGTAACGCTGATCGCATCGCGAGTCGCCCCGTTCAAAGAGCGGATGATCGAGGTGCTGACAGACGATCAGTGGATTGTCGCCGACCTACTCGCCAAGACGATCACCACGACGTCGTTCGGTCAGCCTCCGACCAGGAATAGACCACCAGACCACGGGCATCAGGTAACGGTTGTTACCGATGGAGCAGACGCGCTCCGCTCTGAGCTTCAACACTTCATCGATTGCGCGCGAACGGGCATGGCGTCCCCCGTCGGAACTTCCGCTGGCCTTGCTGCGATGCAAATCTCGGAAAGCGTGCGGCAAAACATCCCCGGCCTTGGGATCGAACCGTCACTCGATCGGACCGGCATTCATGCATAACGCTGCAGCGAATACGAACCTTCGGAAGCTGTCCGTCATCATTCCGTGCTGTAACGAGGAAGAAGCCCTGCCAGCGCTTGTTGAGAAACTGACTTCCGCCCTTGCTCCGCTGCGACCAGCATTCTCGGTTGAGGTCATATTCGTCGACGATGGCAGTACCGATCGCACCTGGGAACAACTGTGTAATGTCCACCAGGCTCTGCCGATCTGGACAACCGTTCTCGCCCGACACGACCACAATCGTGGGCTTGGAGTGGCGCTGCGTACGGGATTCGAAAGATCGACCGGCGATGTGGTCGTTACGGTCGACGCCGACGGAACATACCCATTTTCTATTATTCAGTCACTCGTCGCGGCGATCGACTCAGGAGCGGATATAGCTACCGCTTCACCGTATCACCGTCTGGGGCATGTCGAAGACGTATCCGGCGTTCGGTTGATTTTCAGCCGAGGTGCGTCGCTTCTTTACCGGGTCGTGGTCGATCGACACATCGCAACGTATACGGCGATGGTGCGCGGCTACCGTGCGAACGTTCTGTCCAAGTCGATCTCAAATGAATCAGGGTTTCTCAGTGTCGCCATGACGCTCGTTGAGGCAATTCGTCGTGGCGCGGTCGTCACCGAGGTTCCCGCAACATTGAGCCGGCGCCAGGTCGGCCGATCGAAAGCGCGCTTGGCGAAGATCACGTCAGCGCATCTTCGGTATCTGTCGCACCTTATCAAGCTCAGGGTCACTTCGAGGTTCTGGATTCGAGACTCCGAGGCCCCCTTCTCGCCGATTTCGCATGAGGTCGTGAAGAATGGCTAAGTCACGCCGGCGCCAATCTGTGGTAACTGTCCTGGGAACTCGGCCCGAGATTATCAAGTGCTCGCCGCTGATTCCATTGTTCGACAGCGCGTTCGATCACACGGTTGTTCACACCGGCCAGCATTACGATTTCCTGATGGATTCTATCTTTTTCAAAGACCTCGACCTTCGTGGACCCGACGTCAATCTCGCGGTCGGTTCGGGCACCCCGGGCAGCCAACTGGCACGAATGATTGAGCGGCTCGAGTTTGTGCTCCAGTCCGCTCGTCCCGATTGGGTCGTCGTTCAGGGTGATACGAACACGACATTGGCTGGGGCACTTGCTGCGGTGAAAATGGGCGTCCCGGTCGCCCATCTCGAATCAGGTTGCCGATCGTTCAATCGCTCAATGCCAGAAGAGATCAACCGGGTGCTCGTCGATCACCTATCGACGATTTGCTTCGCTCCCGACGAGATCGCGGCGCAGAATCTCCGGGCTGAATCAATCGCGCCGCAACGAATCGCGATTGTCGGTTCGACCGGTGTCGATGCGTGTTTGCGCGCGACCGAGCTTGGCGAACCACGCGACTTGCCAGCCTGCTTTGATTTCAACCACACGCCCTTTCTCCTGGCCACCGTTCATCGAGCTGAAAACACGACGATTGATCGGCTTCGGGAGATCATGCTCGCGTTGGACGAACTCGGACGCGAGATTCCGATCATCTTCCCGATTCATCCGCGAACGAACCAGGTGCTGCAGCGGATGGACCGCCCCGTAAATATCCACTTCTTCGACCCGTTTGGTTATCGGACGATGATGTATCTCCTCGCGCGAGCGCGAGCGCTGCTGACCGATTCAGGTGGGCTTCAAGAGGAATCTGCTGTTATCGGAACCCCGACGTTCATTCTGCGCAACGAAACTGAGTGGATGTCATTCGTGGAAGCAGGACGGCATCGTCTCGTTGGCAACGAAAGGAAATCAATCATCGAGGGAGTTACCACTGGCCTTGATGGCGGAGCGATCGAGGCTCAGATGCGGCAGCCCATCGGCAGCGAGCGAGCGGGAGCTAGTGGGCGCGTCTTGAAAATCATGCGGACATTGCGGATGTCATCGGAAGGGCGTAAGCAGTGGACTCACCCAATACAGAACTAGTATCTGGATCCACGCGCAGTCGAACCAGCTTCGTTCAGTCGTGGGCAGCAAAACGGAAAGGACGAGTTCTCGTGACGTCAACAACGATCGCGATTGTCATCAGCGTCATGCTCGGCGTCGTGGGACAGTTGATGCTCAAACAGGGCATGACGGTAATCGGACCACAATCGCTGTCTCCAGATAAGGTGCCCACCATTCTCTGGCGCATCGCCACGTCTCCATGGGTCGTGTTGGGGCTTCTGATCTACGTTTCGGCAACCTTTTTCTGGCTTATCGCACTCTCAAGGGTCGAGCTCTCGTACGCATATCCGTTCGCGAGCTTGAGCTACGTCGTGATGATCGGTGCTTCGTGGCGTCTGATGGGCGAATCACCAAGCCTCCCTCGTCTCGGTGGGGTAGCGCTGATCTGCCTTGGGGTGATCGTTATCTCGCAGACTGGTCAAGGGTTAGTCAGATGAGGGTGACCGTTGTCGGTGGAGGTTTGCTCGGACTGAGTACCGCGTACTATCTCTCGAAGGAAGGACACTCTGTTCGAGTACTAGAGTCAGGCGAACAGCTCGGTGGTCTCGCGACTGACGTGGAAGTCGCTGGGACGCAGGTCGATCGTTTCTATCACTGCATTCTAAATTCCGACCATCACCTGCTACGTCTTATCGAAGAGGTTGGGCTCTCGGACGAGCTACGGATGCATCCGGTGCGAGCTGGATTCTTCTGGAAAGGGAAGACATACTCCATCTCGACCCCATTGGACATGCTCCGCTTTCCACCACTCGGACTACTTGACCGGGCGCGGCTCATTCGTTCTCTCCTGGCATGCCGAAGGATTGAAGACTGGCAGGCGCTCGAAAATGTAGATGTCTCGACCTGGCTACGGCATCTAAGTGGCGACCGCGTCTTCGAGACTGTCTGGAAACCACTGCTGTCGGCCAAGTTCAACGGGTCATTCTCCGAAGTTCCCGCGACCTACATTTGGTCCCGGACCGTTCGGATGACCGACACGCGTTCCGCTGGCGGGAGCCGCGAACTCGCTGGTCATCTTGTTGGTGGCTATCGAACACTGGCCGAACGACTTGCAACGACGATTCAAGACGGAGGCGGCGAGATTCTTCTAAGCGCACCCGTCGATCGGATCGACTGCCGGGATGGTTCGATTCAGGCAATTCACGTGGGCGAACGCGTGTTCGAGACTGAGGCCGCGGTCTTGACGGCGCCACTCCCGATTAGCGCTCGCCTAATGCGAAACCGAATATCCTCGGGCACCGAGAGCCCCGAACGTCGCGATCAGATCGACGCATACACGGCGCACGTGGAACGGGTTGACGGGTACCTCGGGGTTATCTGCGTGCTGCTCATGCTTCGTCGCCCACTCAGTTCGTATTACACACTCTATCTGGCAGATTCGCACCTGCCGTTCACTGCAGTGATCGAGACAACAAATTTGATCGATCCTGCGCTGGTTGGTAATCATCATCTCGTGTACCTGCCAAAATATCTCAGCCCGGACGATGAACTTTTTGGCATGTCGGACGACGTGATCCGAGAGTGGTTTGTCGAGTCGTTGCAGCGCGTGTATCCGGATTTTCGAAGAGAAGACATCGTGGCCGCGCCGGTTTTTCGAGCGCCGTTTGTCGAGCCACTTCACCCGCTCGGCCGATCGCAGGATATTCCGTCGACTCGCACGCCGATTGACGGACTCTCGATCGGATCGACCAAGCACTTCTATCCACGACTCAATAATGGCGATGCGGTAGTCAAGTTAGGGGAGGATCTGGCCCGGGAGGTCACCCAGAGAGAGCCCGTAACTGTTGAGGCTGAGCTAGTTTCTCCTGGGCACTGATGACGAGCCGCGGTTCTCAGCTCAGGCTCATGCCACGAAAGGTTGCGTGACAGCCGCGACGCGATCATGGCCTGCATTGATCGGATTGGGATTTTCCGGACCTGACGTGCTTGAGCATAGTCCACTTAGAGACTGAACGGCGGCCTGATGGCCGCCGTTCGAATTCAAATGATTGCACAAACTGTGCTGGCAACTCAGCGTGCGACAGACATGGCGACTGATTCCAGCGCCGAGGTCAACGTTTGAGCAATCTGCGCAACATCTTCTTCGGTCAACGCCGGGTGAACCGGCAAAGACAGAACCTGTTCCACGGCCTTCTCTGTAACCGGGAGTGTTTCGTCATAGCCAATTCCCCGGTAGAGGGGCTGTTGATGAATTGGAATCGGGTAATAGACTTCGCAGCCAACTCCGTGTTCGCGGAGATACATCGCGACACCATCTCGACCATGCGGTATACGAATGGTGAACTGATGGTAGACATGCGTCGCATGCGGCGTCGTCTGCTGAAATGACACGTCGAGCCCACCGAGAAGATCCTTCAACCGCTCCGCGTTTGCCTGGCGCTGAGCTGTCCACGTCGACAAGTGTTCGAGCTGTGTGATCCCAATGGCCGCATGAATGTCGGTCATGCGGAAGTTGTAGCCGAGAATCTCGTGCAGATACCGTCGCGGACTTCCATGCGCTCGCAGCAAACGCGCTCGCTCAGCGATCGATTCGTCATCAGTCGTGATCATCCCGCCTTCTCCTGATGTCACGTTTTTGGTGGGATAGAAGGAGAAGCAGCCGGTACCGAACGAACCCACGGGCCGACCTTCGTAGGTTGCGGCGTGCGCCTGGCAAGCGTCCTCGATCAAGACGAGGTTGTGACGCTCGCAGATGTCGGTCAACCGCGCCAGATCCGCCGGATTGCCATAGAGATGAACCGCGATGACGGCGCGAGTTCTGGGTGTGATCTTGGCTTCAACATCGGAGGGGTCAATATTCATTGTCGCTGGGTCAATGTCGGCAAAAATCGGATTCGCGCCGACGTAGAGCGCGACATTCGCTGTTGCCACGAAGCTAAACGATGGAACAATGACTTCATCTCCGGCCCCAATACCATGGGCGAGGAGCGCGAGATGCAGCGCGGTCGTTCCTGAGGAAACGGCGACTGCGTGAGGAACACCCGCGATTTCGGCGAACCCTCGTTCGAACTCTTCAACACCGCGTCCCTGAGCCAGGTTTCCGGACTTGAGGACGCGAACAACGGCATCGCACTCTTCGTCGCTCAGTTGCGGACGTGCGATCGGAATCATGAACTCACCGCCTCCAGTGAATCTCCACACATGAGACATTGGCCGTTGGTCGTGGTGAGGGGTCGTCCACATCGGCATACCCAGCCTGCAAGCCAGGCAGGTGTTCCGATCATTAGCGCGTGTGGCGGAACGTCGTGAGTCACAACGGAGCCGGCGCCAATAGTCGCGAACCGTCCGATTCGGACACCGCTAATTACCACCGCGCCCGCGCCGATCGACGCGCCATCGTCGACAAAGATGTCGCCGCACTCCCAGTCGTCGGCACTCTTCAACTCACCGTCAGGAGTGATTGCTCGGGGATACCGATCGTTCGTCAGAACGGCGCCCGGGCCGATGAACACGCCATCACCTAACATCGCTCCCTTATAGACCAGTGCGTAGTTCTGAATCTTGCAGTACCGGCCGATTTCAACGTCGAGATCGACGTAGACGCCCTTGCCGATGATGCATCCTTCGCCGATTGAAGCGCGTTCTCGCACCTGCGATTGATGCCAGATTTGCACGCCTGCGCCGATGCGGGCGCTGTCCGAGACGTCGGCTGTCGGATGGATTCTCGGCGGAGCCAGTGGTACCCGCCGGGTCGCGAACTCTATTGCCATTGCCCTACCCAATCCTGTGCCAAATACGATGTGTTCATCCTAGAGTCTTCGCAGGTACTGACGCTGACCATCAGCGCCACAGGACTGAGAATTCTGTCAGTTCCCTCAACGGGGCGATTTTCACGTCCTGTGCGGCACACCGCGGGCCTTTCGGTTGAATGGAGTGGTGACAAAGCTTGGTGGACACTGTTGCCGAGGTGGTCATGACTGCGAATGCTTAGTGAACTGTTCGGAAATTTCGGATGAGACCTTCCGATGAGGACATTGTCAGACGCGGGGAAGAACGGGTGCTTCGAATTGAATGCGTTTCGCCCCTATCGTAGCGGTGCACTCGATTCGCGTGGACCGCGTCACGCTATGCAAGGCGTGACCGCATGTTGGAAGACTTGGAATCGTCAGAAATATGTCAGCCATTGTGATGCGGAATTCGGCATTCGGACTTGCGGCGCAGGTCGCAATAAAGGTGTTATCGTTCATCTTCTCAGTTCTGGTCATACGCCACCTCGGCGTCGATTCCTATGGTCAGTACGCGGCAGTCCTTGCCTTTGGAGCGCTCTTCACGTTTATCGGTGACCTCGGATTGAGTCCCTATCTCGTTCGAGAAGTGGCTCGATTGCGGGATGAGACCGATGGCCAACCGCGGGTGCAACGTTTGGTGTCGAACGTGCTCGCGGTTCGACTGGTCCTGTCGACGCTTGCGGCGATTCTGATGATTCTGACTGCCTGGCTAACCGGACGGCCACTGGTCATGGTCGGGGCCATTGCACTCGGCACCATCGGCCTCCTGATGTACTCGGTACAGGGGACCACCGACGCCATGCTCGCTGGCTACGAACGTCTCGACCTGTCGGCCGCGGCAAAGGTGCTCAACCAAACAGTCTTTGTTGTCGTCGGCGCGACGGTGCTCCTCCTCGGCATGGGCTACTACGGTCTCATCATCGCGAGCCTCGTCGGAATATTCTTGATGAGCAATTTCTGCTGGCGCTCGGTACGGCGCCTGGGGTTCCAGGTTGGTCAGATCGATCCGTCCATCTGGAAGGAGCTGCTTCGCAGAGCGCTTCCGTTTGGCGTCATCGGCTTCGCGCTCGGCATGTCCTGGCAGTTCGACAGTGTCCTGCTCAATCTCTTTCGTAGCGATTCCGAGACGGGCTACTACAGTGCGGCCTACAACCTGGTCTTCTCGGCTGCGGTGATCTCGAACGTGCTCAACACGTCGCTCTATCCGTCGTTGTCGAGACACGTGGCGCGCGAGTCGGCGTCGCCGAATGCTATTTACGGGCGATTTCTCCGTTACCTCGTCATGATCTCACTGCCGATCGCTGTCGGAGGCTTCGTCCTGGCAGACAGAATCGTTCCGTTTCTCTTTGATCGTGAGTATTTGCCGGCGATTTCGGCGCTACGGATTGTGATTTGGGTCGTGCCGCTCATGTTTGTGTCCGAGTTTCTGGGATACATCGTGGTCGTGTCGGGTCGCGAAAGCCGAGTCGCCCGTTCGGTTCTCGTCAGCACAGCGTTCAACGTGGCACTAAATCTTGTGCTGGTGCCATGGTTCGGCTTCATCGCGGCCGCTGTCATGACGGTTTTGACCGAGCTTGTGCTCGTCAGCCAGTATGTCTGGTTGCTCTTTCCCACCCTCCGAACACTCAATTGGTCATTGCTCGTACTGCGTCCGTTATTCGCTGTCCTCGGAATGGCCGTCGTGGTCCTGAGTGCGCGAGATCTGCCAGTGATTGCCGCGGTTGCAATTGGAGCGGTCAGCTACGCTGCACTGTTGGTCTTGCTAAGGGCGATCGGAGTCGAGGAATTTCGGATGGCCCGGGGACTGCTCGTTCGGCGAGTCGGACGAGAATCCGTCACGACGACATAGATGTTGATTACGATCTTGAATGAAAGCCAGGTCGTTCCCGGCGGCTCCTGTCGTTCACCAGAGACGAGGTAATGGGCATTTTGCAACGCATCGAATCGGGTCCGAGTTTTGACGAAGCAAGGAGAATTCTCGTTGTCGTTCAGGGATACCCCCCTCGACAGTCAAACGGTGCAGAACTGCAAACCCACCGAAAGGCTCTCTGGTGGTCCGCCCACGGCTACCGAGTCCGGGTCGTCGCGGCAGATCCAGTCTCACAAACCGGGACGACAACCGGAGCCGTTCATCAGACGCGAGAGCAGGTAGACGGCATCGACGTCGTGCGGTTGACATTTGCGGCTCCGGGACATAGGCGGCCGCTTGTCGAGACGTTTCGTCATCCGGTTCTCGAGTCGCTGCTTGAGCGCGAAATCATCGACTTTCAGCCGGATTTGATCTACCAGACAAGTGGCTACATCTTTGGAACCCTCCCCGCACGACTCGGTCGTCGTTTCGGCATCCCGGCAGTATTGTTTGCCACTGATTTCTGGCACATTTGTCCTCGGATTACACTTCTTCGGCCATCTGGCACGTGTTGCCCCGGTCCTCGTCGCCCGGCCGAGTGCGCGGCTTGTCGAATTGCTGACCGGAGATTGGTCCAGCGAAGCGGCAAGCGTGTCAATGAGCTTGTTTGGCATGTTGCGGAACGAGTAGGGCATCAGCTCTGGAAGCGTGGCCGTATCGATCCGTTCGCGGTAGGAGAGATCGACGCGCGGATTGACGTAATTCGAGAAGATTTGCCTCAATTCTCGCTCGTGATCTCAAATTCACGATTTCTCGCAGACCAGCTGGAACGAGCAGGTGTGCCGCGCGAGCGGATCCTAGTCATGCGACAGGGGATAAATTCGGAGGATTTCACGGACGCGAAAAGCCAGCGCGGGCAGTCAAATTCGGCGATTCGGCTGTTTTATATGGGGCAAATCTCGCGTCACAAGGGCATTGATCTGGTGATTGATGCGGTTGAGCGGTTGGCTGACTGCGGGAACGATATCCAGCTTGCTGTGCATGGTCCACTGACCGACATGGACCGGACGTTTCAGCACACGATCACTGGCCGGAAATTCGGAGCAACGGTGATCGGTCCTTCGCTCCCGCATACCGAGATCATCCAAGAGTTGGTGCGCCATGACGCCGTTGTCGTGCCGTCGCGCTGGTATGAGAACAGCCCGAACGTCATTCTCGAGGCGTTTGCCGCCGGAAAGCCAGTGATCGCTGCCAACCAGGGCGGCATGGCCGAAATGGTTCGGGACGGAGTGGACGGCCTTCTCTTTGCGCCGGGCAATCGCGATGCACTGTACGACGCTCTTCGCCGCCTCTGTGTCGAGCCGGACCTGCTTCCGCAACTGAGATCAGGCATTGTCCCGCCCCACTCGGTAGATGACGAGATGCGATGCGAGGAACAGTCGATTCGCGAACTGCTCAACGAGCACTTTCAATTGTTGAGTCAGCGCCATCGTCAGTCGGAGGTGCGCATTGTCGAGCCACACCAGTGAATTGAAGCGGTCTGTTCGACTCTACGCGGTCATCGTGCTGGCGCTCGTGATGGTACTGGCGTCATGCCAGCTTCCTCCGTTCGGTGGGTTCAGCAAGATCGTGACTTTGTCTGTACAGGACGTCGCGACGCTGACTGGAAGCATCTTCACGACCCAAAGCCAGGCGAGCATTGTTGTCGGCAGTGCCGATTCCGGACAGACTAATATTTCGGCGTTCCGATTCCCAAGTCTTTCGGTTCCGGCGGGCGCGACGATTGAGTCGACCACGCTGTTGCTAACGAAGAGTGGATCTGAGCAGCACCGCCTTGTAGTAGACGTGGCGTTTGAACGCTCGGTGAATGCCGCCGGCTTTGCCTCCGGGACTCCGCTCGATCAGCGACCGGTCACCGGCGCCGTGTCTCACGTCGATAACACGTCGTGGCGCCTCGATGGTCGTCAATACGCGATTGGAGATTCATCGGTGCTGGGTCAGTCACTGCAGGAAGTGGTGAACTTGACCGGGTGGGAGTCGGGCGGGAGTGTCGTCGTCCTGGCAATCGGGCCGTCCGACCCGGTTGACGCCGGAGTCTCGTTCTCAGGACGTGTAGGAGAGGCCACACTCAAGGTCGTCTACCGGGCGTCATTGAGCTTCGGCAGAACGCCGACGCCGACCTCAACTGGCACGACAACCAGCACTCCGACGCTCACACCTACGACTACGGCGACGATCGATCCAACGGGCGCCGGAACTCTCGTCAAAGTCGGTGACGGAGCGGTCGATAGCTGGTCCAGGTCGATCGTTCGCGACCGGAACAACCGCGTGTGGATTGTGGCCGCTGACAATGACCCTGCGTACAGCAATACCGGACCGTCTGAACTTCGGATCTACAAGGGCGACAAGATCGGGATCCCGTCCAGTTTCGCGCGGATTCAGGCGGCAACCGTGTTTGCGTCCAACAACGGAACGATCCCGTTTGCAGATGCGGCGATCAATGGTAACAACCAGATCGTGGTTGCCTGGGTCGACCATGGAGCAAGTCAGCAACCACTGAAATTCCGCATCTTTGATCTTGGACAGGAAGCGTGGATATCTCCCGCGGCAGTTCTCGATTCGACCCAATTATCCGGTTACGGCGGTCTTGCGGCTCAAGGCGGGCTGAGTCTTGCCCTCGACGCCGACGGATATGTCCATATTGCGTACGCGGTCGCGAAATTTCAGAATCAGATCCACGTGATTCATCAGACCGCGACTGGCTGGAGCACGCCAGATGAGCCGCTTCCAGTCTCCGGAGCATACGTGTGGCATCCTGCGCTCGCCCTCGACTCGGAGGGCACGCTGTATCTTGCGGCGTACGATTCCACCAACCAGCGTATACTTGCCGCTCACCGTTCGAAGGCCGGAGCCTGGTCAACCCCCGACATCGTGTCGTCGGACGCCCTTGGTCCCGAGAGCATCGATCAAGCGCCGTCATTGCTCGTTACGCCGTCTGGGGTGCCTACCCTGCTTTATCTCAGTTCGGGGTCATACCTGCGGATGCAGCAGTTCGTCGCAGGGAAATGGACACCCGTGAATCTGGGTGGAGATTTCTTCACGCATGCACCGGGACTGGGTGTATTCGCGGACGGAACCCTCGCAATGGCTGGTCACGACCATGCCAGTCCTCCGAACGCGATCGACGTCTTGTTTGGATCAGGTTCCAACTGGGGGTCGTGGAGTCCACTGGTGTCAATTCATGCGGACGGGTCGGAGGTCTTCCGCTGGGCCGGTGCCTTCTCGCAGACTGACAACGCGATTCTCGACTTGCTCTTCTTCGACGAAGATACCAACGATGACGGCTCCTTGAACGACCAGACGCTCTATTACATTGCCATCGAGCACCCCTAGTTCTCGACGAATATTTCGCGAGTCGCCGCCCAAAGTGGACGGTGACTCGCTGTCATTAAGGTTCCCTTAATTGCATTGCCTCACAGTCATGGAGTAGTCTTCGCGAGTCCGAGCGGGGGACGCCGGATTGCGCATCTGAGAATAGGAAAGGAGAGGTTCACTAATATGCGTATGGGCCATGCGTAATAATACGGGGCACCCATGGTTAGACATCATACGCAGGCGTACGTTTAGGGAAGGGAAAGCCAGAGTGAGCAAACTCGGGGGTTTGCGACAGGCCATGTTAGGTCTCTGAACGTGACTTAACGTCACGATTGACATGGCGTACACACTGGCTTATCGAAAGGAAGCCCCGTTGCAGCGAAAGCCTCTGATCATTTTGATCGCCTTAGGCGTTCTGGCCGCCATGCTGATCATCGTACCGATGGTGGTGGCGGCGACCCGGTCGATGACAATGCGGCCGGGGGCGCAGTGGACGATCCACTGTGACACCCAGTTCGCGGTGTCGGACAGCGCCGCGTCGGGCACCGACCTGACCGTTCGCTGTCTCTCGTCGGTTCCCACGGCGACGGCGACCAGCACCGCGACCAGTACCAGTACCGCCACCTCCACGAGCACGAGCACGTCAACCAGCACCGCGACGAGCACGGCGACGGCCAGTGCCACCGCGACGAGCACGGCGACGACCACCGCGACCAGCACGGCGACGGCGACCATGCCACCGATGGACATGGGGATGCTCGATCCGTACGGCTATGCCCTCGACGCGCCCTGGACGAGCAAGCCCTCCTGGACCCAGCCGGCCGGTGCGCCGAGCCCGGTCGCCGGTCAGCAGTGTCCCGCCTGGGTCAATGACCGCTATGCCGCCCAGGGGCCGGACGGCCTGTGGTATCCCACCTGGCACCCGCCGACCGATCCCCAATTCGGCTGCCACTTCGGCTTCGAGTATGGTGATGACCCGACCGGCTCCCCCGCCCTGCGCGGCCATCCGGTCCTGTTCGGCTATGCCGAGTACCACGCCGAGGGCCATATTGACCCGCTCGAAGGCTTCAAGGTGTCGGTCTGGAACGCCGAGAAGAACACCCACAATACCCCGAACAGCCACATGAACGCCTACGCCGTCATCGTCCAGCACCAGCTGACCAGTTCGGATCACCGCTTCACGGCGGTCTCCCACTCGCTGGAGTTCCACTATTACAATCCGGACGACGGCCGGGAACTGCATGTGGACGTGATGGACACCTTCAACGACCTGGTGGTCAAGGGGTGTGGGGTGACGCCGGATGTGACCATCCACCGCACCAACCTGGGCAACTACGGCTCACGGATCCAGGTGCCCGGCGCGCACTGCTACCAGAACGGCATGAACGGGGACCAGTACGAGGACTGGATCAGTCCCAACTACATCGGCGTGGATCAACAGGGAAACTACCTGGCCTACTTCGATCCGCACTTCGCGGTCTTCAACCCGAACAGTTACTGCGATCTGCAGCCGGATACCACCTGCAAGCTGGGCCGGTCCGACACGGCGTTGGGCGACGGGCAGGATCCGCTGGGGACGAGTTCGTGGTTCAAGGGGGATCACCGGGAGACCTACCTGAACCAGGTGCAGGTGAAGAACACCAGCGGCTCGACCACGGTCTGGACCGATCCGTACGGCAAGCGCGTGTCCCCGGGGACGGCGAACGCCATCCCGCAGTACCTCTCTCAGGGCGTGGTGGCTCCGCAAGACCCCTCAAATGCCTTCGGGGCCGATCGGAATCATGACCCCGACGGCTCGGTCCACGCCCCCAACTAAGCGACAAACACTTGCGTGAACGCAAGCGCGGAGGTAGCACATCGCTACCTCCGCCTTCCTCTCTCGAGGAAGATGTCGGATCTCGCCTGGACAATAATTGGATGTTCCTAGCGGATCGACATTGATGCCGATTCTCGTGAGGATCGTTGAAGATCTGTTCCGCGATTCCCGCTCTGTGATTCTGGCGAGGCTGTCGTCTCGATTAACTGCGCGTAGATCTCGAGCGTGCGCTGTGCGGTTCGTTCCCAAGAGAACTGCGTCGACCACCGGAGCGCGCGTTCTGACATCCATGAGCGATAACCCGTATCTCGATATAAGCGATGAATTTCGCTGGCGATCACATCGTGGTCTTCCGCGTCCACAACCATGCCGCCGTCGCCAGTTATCTCTGGAAGCGACCCCCGATTCGAGGCGATCACGGGAGTCTCGCACGCCATCGCTTCGAGAACGGGCAGTCCGAACCCCTCGTACCAGGATGGGAAGACGAAGACATCCGCCAGGCTGTAGAGCGCGATCAACTCATCGCGCGGTGGACGCAGCACGAGTTTGCAGAATCCATCACGGGCCGCTGTGACCACCCCTTTGACTGGTTCACGGCGGGAGAAGAATACGAGACTCGCTTGATCCCTGACATCTTCTGGAAGGGCACTGAACGCGCGGAGAGTGCAGTAGGGGTTCTTGATCGCATCCGCCAAGACCACGAACGGCTTCAGTCCGTATCTTGCACGAGTACTTTCAATGACGGACCGATCAGTTGGCCTGAAGCAGGCGTCTTGAGCTGAGTGAACGACGTGGATGTGACTCGCCGGAATCCCAGTCGCCTCCATGATTCCGGCCTTGGAATATTCGCTGACCGTTATGATCGCGGGAGATCGTCGTAGGGCTTGCAGCGTCATGAGGTGAAGGTACATCATTATCACGATGTGCCGCGGGTTCTTGCTGTCGTCTTTCAATATCTGACGAATTGGATAGGTGTTGATTGCGTCGTGCAACGTGATCAGCGTTGGCGTGCCGTGGGGACCAAAACCGTAGTTGGCTGGGAAGTGGGCGAGATCGATCCCGTCACGCGCCATGAACGATCCAATTCGCACATCATTTTTGATGGTACTCACACCGCTGCGCCAGGGTAGAACATGCAGGTCTACTTTGGGAGGAAGCTCTTCGAGGTCAAACGGTGCCTTGGAGTCCGCATAGAGAACAAACCGATGCGGCGAATTCAAGCGGAGCATCGCGGTCAGCAGGCTGGAGACATAGGTATTAACGCCGCCGATCAAACCGTGTGAGAGATAGCGGGCGTCAATTCCAATACGCGAGCCGCAGTCACCCACGAGCGCGGGCCTGTCCGTAGCGACCCAGCGCGAAATCACGCATCGCGCGTAGCATCGGAATTCGTCCTCGCGCACGTTCTGGACTGTGCGGCCGGATAAATAGGCTGACGACGGTGCGACATTGCGCGACTACGGTGTGCGACCAGGCTCCGAATGGTGCTCTGGTCGCCTTCAGGAAGAGGAGGTGGTTCCGCGTCATGTAGTAGGCAATTGCCGGAGAGCCTTCTTGCGCTCTTGGTGAAATGTCGTGCCAGGCACGTGCCGACGGACAGATCATCAACGAATATCCGTAGCGGCTGAACCGAGCACACCATTCGGATTCCTCGTAATACATGAAGAATCGCGGGTCGAGCAGACCAGCCACTCTGATTGCCGCAACGCGGATCAGCATGCAGCAACCCGAAAGATGGTCTACCTCGAATGGATCTGCTCGCAGTGTCGAAATCGGCCGCCCATAGTGTGTGCTTGTGACGTCGCCGGTCTGCCAGTCAATCTGTCCGCCAGCGGACCACACGATGTCCGGCGTCTTGAGGTAGCAGATAGACGGTCCGACGATAGCAACATCAGGGCGATTGCGAATTACTGCGATCATTCGCGTGATTGTGTCCGGCGCGACGACCGCGTCATTATTCAGGAGTAGAACGTACTCATAGTTCTTCGCGGTGACGTCTCTAAGTGCAACGTTGTTGCCCTCGGCAAAGCCCAGATTCCGCTCGTTTCGAATGATCAAGACATGCGGAAACGCTGACTCAATTGCCTGCACGGAGTCGTCAGTCGACGCGTTGTCTACCACGATGACGTCGAGCGGAATGTCGTTTGACGCGACAAGTGAATGGATGCACCGCAGCGTGTCGTCCCGACGATTCCAATTCAGAATGATCACCGCTATTGGAGATTCTGCTAACACGCTCAACCTCCGCAACCCTAACTTCAACGTCCAGTACACGATGCCTGATCTCGGCGCCAGCACAGTTGAGCGAAGCCGCTATTCCATGTGACAAGTTCGTCAGTCGAGTCTCCGGATCGATCGAGTGATCGAATTTCATCGTTAAATCAAGATTTGGCGGCGCCCGTTACCGGGCACCGCCAATTCTTGTCGTCGACCGTCGCTTAGTTGGGGGCGTGGACCGAGCCGTCGGGGTCATGATTCCGATCGGCCCCGAAGGCATTTGAGGGGTCTTGCGGAGCCACCACGCCCTGAGAGAGGTACTGCGGGATGGCGTTCGCCGTCCCCGGGGACACGCGCTTGCCGTACGGATCGGTCCAGACCGTGGTCGAGCCGCTGGTGTTCTTCACCTGCACCTGGTTCAGGTAGGTCTCCCGGTGATCCCCCTTGAACCACGAACTCGTCCCCAGCGGATCCTGCCCGTCGCCCAACGCCGTGTCGGACCGGCCCAGCTTGCAGGTGGTATCCGGCTGCAGATCGCAGTAACTGTTCGGGTTGAAGACCGCGAAGTGCGGATCGAAGTAGGCCAGGTAGTTCCCCTGTTGATCCACGCCGATGTAGTTGGGACTGATCCAGTCCTCGTACTGGTCCCCGTTCATGCCGTTCTGGTAGCAGTGCGCGCCGGGCACCTGGATCCGTGAGCCGTAGTTGCCCAGGTTGGTGCGGTGGATGGTCACATCCGGCGTCACCCCACACCCCTTGACCACCAGGTCGTTGAAGGTGTCCATCACGTCCACATGCAGTTCCCGGCCGTCGTCCGGATTGTAATAGTGGAACTCCAGCGAGTGGGAGACCGCCGTGAAGCGGTGATCCGAACTGGTCAGCTGGTGCTGGACGATGACGGCGTAGGCGTTCATGTGGCTGTTCGGGGTATTGTGGGTGTTCTTCTCGGCGTTCCAGACCGACACCTTGAAGCCTTCGAGCGGGTCAATATGGCCCTCGGCGTGGTACTCGGCATAGCCGAACAGGACCGGATGGCCGCGCAGGGCGGGGGAGCCGGTCGGGTCATCACCATACTCGAAGCCGAAGTGGCAGCCGAATTGGGGATCGGTCGGCGGGTGCCAGGTGGGATACCACAGGCCGTCCGGCCCCTGGGCGGCATAGCGGTCATTGACCCAGGCGGGACACTGCTGGCCGGCGACCGGGCTCGGCGCACCGGCCGGCTGGGTCCAGGAGGGCTTGCTCGTCCAGGGCGCGTCGAGGGCATAGCCGTACGGATCGAGCATCCCCATGTCCATCGGTGGCATGGTCGCCGTCGCCGTGCTGGTCGCGGTGGACGTCGCCGTGCTCGTCGCTGTGGCACTGGCGGTGGCCGTGCTCGTCGCGGTGCTGGTTGACGTGCTCGTGCTCGTGGAGGTGGCGGTACTGGTACTGGTCGCGGTGCTGGTCGCCGTCGCCGTGGGAACCGACGAGAGACAGCGAACGGTCAGGTCGGTGCCCGACGCGGCGCTGTCCGACACCGCGAACTGGGTGTCACAGTGGATCGTCCACTGCGCCCCCGGCCGCATTGTCATCGACCGGGTCGCCGCCATTACTAACGGCGTAGCGATCAAAAGGATTGAGATGACGAAGAGCGAGATAAATAGGTGTCTCTTACGCACAGATCCCCCTTTGCCCTATCCGAGGACAACGTCGGGCCGAACTAGGCCGAGATGCACATTCGGTGTCATGAACCACGTGACGTCGTCTGACGGCGCCCCCAATCTTCGAATGCGCGTCATCACGCAAGCGAATATTGAGAAGGGGGTGCCCAGAGCCCTTCCTCATGGCCTCCTGCACGGAGGGAGATGTCTTTGCGGGCTCAATGATGATCGAGATATGGGACGACTACGACGACCTAATGGTCGTGAGCCGTCACCCCGATGGTCCTGGGCCATCCATATGACTTTTGGGGGGAATCGAGGGATCTGGGGAACGGGACGGTGCGCGTTGACGGAAAGAGACCAACGCCGGAAGCCGTAGCGGTCAGAGATTGACCGTGGGAAAGGGGGCACCACCTTGCTCCACAATCGCACCCGTCGCGTCCGTGCCGCCGACGCTGGCAGATTCAAGCTTGAACGTCACTCATGGCAGTCAGGATGGCAGTGCTTGTCGAAGGGCTGACGATTCGTTCAGTGTAACGATCACGGGCAGGTTAGAGCCTGCCCGTGATGCGGATTTGCTTCTTCGGGAGCGAGTTATTCGAGGTCGCTCAGTGCCGCGGACGGGTCCTTGAGACGACCGAGGAAGATCGGCGTGTCGACCTGGGTGTACTTGCGCACTTCCGCCAGGCGCAATCGCTGAACCATCTTCACCAGGATTGTCGGGTCGTCGTCTTCCAGCGCGACGATGAACTCCTGATCCTGAATGCCAAACGAACTGACGGTATTTGTCAGAATCGAGGGGAACTCGTCTCCGAGGTCACCATGAATTGCCATCATCTCGCGGCGCTGCTCATATGTGAGAAGGTACCACTCGGGCGTCTTGGTGAACGGATAGACGCTGAGATACTTGGCTGGCGCCTTTCCCTTGAGGAAAGCGGGGCCGTGGGTGGGATCGTACTGCGACATCGCGGCCATGCCGATGTATGCGTGCTTCATATCGAGCATGCTGCCGAGCGCGCTATGGCGAAGTCTCACAGCCAACTGCTGAATATGATCGGCGTCATCGCCAACGGCCCAGATGATCAGGTCGACATCGGCGCGGAATCCGACCGTGGAATAGAGGCCGCGAATCGTCAGCCCCTCTCCCGGTTGCTCGAGCAGGTTGATGAATTCCTCGCGTCCTTGACGACGCATCTCGGCGGGTTGAGCTCGCCACTCATTGCTTGCCTTGAAGAGCCAGAACGCCGTGAAGGTTGAGCCAGTTGACATGGGTGCGGGTGTCTCCTCTCATAGCAGGACTCCGGAGCCGGTGCGCGGCCACCGCAGTCGATTATGCCATTCTTGCCTGGAATGACCCCGCCGCGACGTCGATGACGATTTGCTCAGTATCATCGCCGGGGCGCCGGTTTGGCGACAGCGATCGCCATTCGGTCTGTCAACAGATAGCGTCGGGCCGCCTCGCGTAGGTCTTCGGCCGTGAGCGCACGGATCTGGTCTGGAAGCTTGTCGACATAATCGAGCCCCAGGTTGTAGAACGCGACGTCGAGCGCCGCGTCGGCGATGCTGTCGCTACTCTCCATGCTGAGGGGGAGACTCCCGATCAAATAGCTCTTCGCATCGGCGAGTTCCTCGTCGGTGACCGGTTCGTCGCGTAGTTTGTCTACTTCTTCGAGGATGCTCTCGATTGCCCGGTCGATGTTTGCTGGGTCGACCCCGGCATAGGCCGTCCACATACCTCGTCCGAGACCTGCCGCGAGCGAGCTGGACGCGTAGTAGGCCATGCCCTGGCGTTCGCGAACGCTCGCGCCGAGGCGGCCCATCAGCCCCAACCGGCCCAAAATCATGTTGGCGACACGGAGGGGTTCGTACTCCTCGTCGGAGCGAGAGAGAGCTGGTAAGCCAATCGCGATATCAGCCTGCAATTTCCCTGGAATCGTCGATTCCTTGCGCGTGACCTGTGCGGGTGGCTGGACGTCTGGGACGTCAACCTTCGTCGCATCGCCTTCAGGGGACCAGCCGCCGAAGGCCTGCTCGATCAAGCTCCAGGCCTGGTCGACCTCCAGCCCGCCCGCGACCGCGACGATCGTCTGATCGGGCCGGAAGTGATCCCGGTGGAACTGGACCAGTTTGTCCCGGTCAATACTCCTGATCGACTCCTCAGTGCCAATCGTCCGATGGCGGTATGGATGGCCCTCCGGATAGACCATCTCGCGCAGGTCTTGACTGGCGACGGAGCGCGTGTCGTTCAACGTCTGCTTCAGACCATTCAAGGTTTGCTCGCGAACTCGGTCGATTTCGTCCTGCGGAAAGGTTGGCCGAAGCACAATGTCGGACATCAACTCGATCAGTCGCCCGGCATCCTCTTTCAGGCACTTACCGGTGACGTCGAGATGCTCGCGTCCAGCGCCCACGCCGATCGCGGCTCCCAGGCTGTCGAGTTCTTCGTTCAGTTCGGCGAAACTCTGGCTCTCGGTGCCACGACTGAGCATGCGTCCTATGAAGGAGGCGAGCCCGGGCGTGTCTCCGTCCAGCATCGAGCCAGCGGCGATGCGCATATCGATGACCGCGGCGTCACTGGTGGGATCGTGATGGCCCAGCAGCCAGATACCGTTGTCCAGGGTGCGCTCGCTGAGTTCGATGTGCGGGATGCTGCCACCGGCCGGATTCGGATCGATACCCGTAAAGAAGTGCGGGACCATCGCCGCCGCGGGCAGGTCGTCCTGTTCGCCGGATTCCTCGGTCGGTTCCAGCCAGCCGACAGTGCTGTTGTCTGTTGTCAGATAGGATCGCGCCACGCGCTGGACATCCTCCGCCGTAACGTTCGCGATGAGCTCCTCGAACTCGTCCGGATCGATGTCCGATGCAACAGTGGCCAGAGATCCAAGCCAATAGGCCTGGCTGGTGACGCTCTCTCCGGCATACGCGAACTGTGCCCGTAGCTGTTTAATGGCGCGCGCTAGTTCGTCGGAAGGCACCGATTCATCACGCAAGCGCTGGATCTCTTCGAACACGATCCTCTCCACCCGGTCAGGCTGCGTGTTCGGAACAAGGGTCGCCGAGACGCTAAAGAGGTACGGATCGATTGTTAGAGCGAACGACGACCCGGCCGACGAGGTGAGCCCGGCCGCGACCAGCGAGCGATAGAGCCGTGAGCTTCTCCCCATGCCGCCGCCGCCACCGAATCCGACTGATTTGCCGCCGGAGAGGACGGTGTCGAGTACGAGCATGGCGGGTGTGTCGGCGGCGCCGGCTGCCGGAGCGTGCCAGCTGGCGAGGATGGTTGCGGCCGGAGCTGGGCGGCGGACCGTTACCCGTCGCTGCCCCATCTGCTCGGGCTCCACGGTTCGCACCACCGGAATTGTGTCGATGCGCGGAATGTCGCCGAACTTGCCACGGATTTTCTCGACGATCTGGTCAGTGTCGAAGTCACCGACCACGACGGCCGTCGCGTTGTTGGGTGAGTAGAAGGTCTGATAGTGGCGAAAGAGATCCTCGCGCGTCATGGTCTCGAGATCCGAGCGGAAGCCGATGACACCCTGGCCATAGGGATGAGCCCGGAACGCGGCCGCGTTCAACTCCTCACGAAGGTGAAATGTGGGCTGATTCTCGTTTCCCTGTCGCTCCGAGAGGATGACCGTTCGCTCGCTTGAAACCTGATCGGGATCGAACAGGGCGTGTTGCATGCGGTCTGACTCGATATCGATTCCGAGACCAACATTGGCGGCCGGAAGGGTCTCGAAATACGCGGTGTAGTCGATCCAGGTAAAGCCGTTGAGTGTGCCGCCGTACTTATTGACCGAGCGGAAAATTTCGCCCGGCTTCCAGGTCGGCGTGCCCTTGAAGAGCATGTGCTCGACCCAGTGGGAGACGCCAGTGATACCTGGCACCTCATTCCGCGCTCCAACGCGATACCAGACCCAGAAGGACGCAACCGGAACCCGGCGGCTTTCGCGCGTCAAGATGGTCAAGCCATTGTCAAGAACGGTGCGCCGGACCGGCTGTCGTTCTGCCATTCGTGTTCTCTCCCTACCGTTTTCTACTCGTCCAGGACTGGCCACTCGTGGTGTTTCAGTTCGATGCCGTGGCCATCCGGGTCCTCAATATACAGCGCCTGGCCGTAGCCAAACGCGCCCTGGCGACGGACGGGGCCGTCGGTGATCGTAATGCCAAGACCACGCAATTTTCCGGCGAGCGCCTCCAGATCAGTCGGTTCGATCAGGATCGCGACGTGATTGAGCCCCCCGGCGGAAGCCGACCATTCGCCGCGCTGTGGCTGCAAGTCGATCAGCAGGTCGCCAACCCGCAGCGACGCAAAGCGGATCGTTCCGTCGTCCGCCCGCTCGGCACGAACGAGACGCATCCCCAGAACTTCGGTATAGAAACTAATCGACCGGCCCATGTCGCGTGTCTTCAAATTGACGTGGTCGAAGCCAATCGGATCGACCAGCGGTGTGGGTTCAGGCATCGTCCCATCCTTGCGAGCGCGCTCGCGACATCGAACAATCGTGTCGTGTCGCCACCGGCGACTGCTTCGATTTATACCATCGGGTCACGCACGATCGATACTTGAGACAAGAGTTGGCGGAAGCGAGAGAGGATTACGATGACTGGCGAAGGCGAGGAGATCTCCGTTGGATCGTGCGAAACGCCGCTGGGTACGGTCGGGGTGGCGGCCAGCGAAACGGGGATTGTGGTGATGACCGTGCCGGGTGCGTCGCGTGAGGATCTGATGCACGAGGTCGTGCGCCGATGTGGCACGGACGTTCGTCTGGTCGAGGGTGGGCAACTGGTCATGCGAGCGCTTGAGGAGATTCGACACTACTTCGCGGGCGACCTGCGCCGGTTCACCATACCACTCGACCTGCGCGGCACGACGTTTCAGACGCGGGTCTGGCAGACGGTTTCGACGGTACCCTACGGCAAGACCGTTACCTACCGCGAGATCGCCGAGCGAATCGGCGCACCAAAGGCCTTTCGCGCGGTCGGGGCGGCCAACGGCGCGAACCCGGCCGCGATCATCGTGCCGTGTCATCGCATCGTCGGGTCTGACGGGAAATTGCACGGCTATGGCGGCGGATTGCATGAGAAGCAGTGGCTGCTGGATATGGAGGCGCAGTTTCGAGGTGGCGAATGATGCCTGGACGGGCGAGCGGGCGAACAATTGTGGGCGCCTGCTCGGAAATTGGGTCAGAGGCAGCACGACGCCGTCCAGAACGGAGACGTCAGACCGATTGATTTCAGAATCTCGACGTCCTCTTCGTGCGTGCGGCCCCTGAAATCCGGGTCCATGAAATCGCCGAAGAACGCCGTGCCCATGCGCCACGCCGTCTCCAGAGACACGATTTCACCACCTAATGGCTCATCCTCCGACCGGAGGAGCGTGATGGATGCTCAGGTGTCGACGATGTTCTCGAACCATCGCCTGAGGGGCAGCGGGAACGAGATTGCCAGGTTGTCGGGAGCAATCAGTTCGCCGTTCCGGATCGCGTAGCAGATGGACTCACCACCGTCCGCCGACGGCGCTTCGATCTCGGCGTCCGAATGCAACATAGCGGCGATCCCGAGCGAGTCCCAGGCACAGTTGGCATAGTGGCATTTGCCGCCGATCCAGACGCGGTGCGGCGTCGACACTGCCGCCAAGGGGATCGCCATGCGAATGCGAGCGGTTCCCGGTTCGAGGACGATCTGATGCGGGCGCTCGAGCCGGTGAAACGCGCGACGTGCTTCGTTCGGCGAGATCGCGAATTCGTCCGCGGTCTCTTCGACGGTCGGCGCGCGGCCCTCTTCGACGATGAAGCGGTAGATAAAGAGACGGATCTTCCAGTCGACGGTCGTGAGGTTGGTGTTCAATGGTCTGTTTCCCTGAGTTCCTGCACAGACGCTCGTGACCAGGAACAAGAAATCTGGAGGAGACTCCTCCGCTATGGAACATTGACGGAAACGCAACGGGAGGACCGTGTGCCCTCCCGTTGTATCTCGACTTGCTGCCTCGACTATGCGTCGAGGAGTCGCCGCAGGACCATCTGGAGAATGCCACCGTTGCGGTAGTATTCGATCTCCATCGGACTGTCGATGCGTGACCGCACCTTGAATTCTTTGGTGCTTCCGTCCTGCTTGCGTGCCGTGACTGTAAAGGTCTCGTTGGCCTTCATGTCGTCAGAGATGCCCGTGATATCAAAGGTTTCCGTGCCGTCTATCCCGAGGGATGCGGCGTTGTCTCCCGACATGAACTGAAGTGGCAGGACGCCCATACCGACCAGGTTGCTGCGATGGATGCGCTCGAAGCTCTCGGCGATGACGGCCTTCACGCCGAGAAGCAAGGTTCCCTTGGCAGCCCAGTCGCGCGAGCTACCGGTTCCGTATTCCTTACCCGCCACAACGACGAGCGGCACTTCGTCGTCCTGATAGTGGACTGACGCCTCGAAGATCGAGGTCACGTCGCCGTTGAGCAGGTCCGTCGTCCATCCGCCCTCGCGACCGTCGCCGAGCGCGTTTCGCAGCCGGATATTAGCGAACGTGCCGCGGACCATCACTTCGTGGTTGCCGCGACGCGCGCCGTAACTGTTGAAATCCTTGGCGGCGACATCGTTATAGATCAGGTAGCGCCCGGCAGGGCTCTGCGGCGGAATCGATCCGGCCGGCGAGATGTGATCGGTCGTGACCGAATCGCCCAGCAGCGCCAAAACACGCGCTCCGATGATCTCGTTCATCGAGCCGGGTTCGCGGCTGAGACCCTGGAAGAAGGGCGGTTCCTGCACATAGGTCGATTCGTGATTCCACTCGTAGAGATCGCCTGGCGGAACCGGCAGGCTGCGCCAGCGATCGTCGCCATGAAAGACGTCGGCATAGCGTTCCGCGAAGAGTTCGGGTGTCACGGCCTGCGTGATCGCCTCGCGGATCTCATCCGTGCTCGGCCAGATATCTCGCAGGTAGACCGGTTCGCCGTTCGGGTCCGTGCCGAGTGGATCCTTCGTCAAGTCGATGTCGATGGTTCCGGCAATGGCAAAAGCTACGACCAGCGGTGGCGACGCCAGGTAGCTGGCACGTGCCAGCGGGTGAATGCGTCCTTCGAAGTTTCGGTTACCGCTCAGAACCGCCGCGCCGACCAGGTCGTGCTTCACCAGTGCATCCTGCACCGGTTCGGGCAGCGGGCCGCTGTTGCCGATACACGTGGTGCAGCCGTAGCCGACCAGGTGGAAGCGCAGCGCCTCCAGGAACGGCGTCAGTCCAGCATTCTCGAGATACGCGGTCACAACGCCGGACCCTGGAGCGAGACTCGTCTTGACCGTTGGCGCGACGTCGAGGCCCCGCTCGACCGCCTTCTTGGCCAGCAGACCTGCTGCCATCATGACGGCCGGGTTCGAGGTGTTGGTGCAGCTCGTGATCGCGGCAATGACGACCGACCCGTGGTTCAGTTCACCGACGTGTCCGTCCAGTTCGACCTCGATCGGCTCGCGGTCGGTGGCTGTCGCTGTTCGCTCCTTGACCATGGTGGCTGCGCCGCCACCCGAATCGGCCGATGATGCCGCAGCGTTCGATTGCGCAATGCGGTCGGCAAAGGCGGTGCGGAAACTCGTGCCGATATCACCCAAGTCGACGCGATCTTGCGGGCGTCGCGGACCGGCGACACTGGGCGTCAGCGTTGACAGGTCGAGTTCCACAACCTGGTCGTAGAGCGGTTCCGCTCCGCCCTCGGTGCGGAACATGCCCTGCTCTTTGGCGTAGCGCTCAACCAGTTCGACCGTATCAGCGCTGCGTCCCGTCAGTCGCAAGTACGTCAGGGTCTCGTCGTCAACCGGGAAGATTGTCGCGGTGGCACCATATTCAGGCGTCATGTTGCCAATCGTGGCCCGGTCCGGCAACGTCAGGTGGCGCAGGCTATCGCCGAAGAATTCGACAAACTTGCCGACTACGCCAACCTGTCGCAGGAGCTGCGCGACGGTCAGCACCAGGTCGGTGGCCGTGACGCCCTCTGGCACGTCGCCCACCATGCGAATGCCGACCACCTGCGGGGTCAACATGTAGATTGGCTGGCCGAGCAGAACGGCCTCCGCCTCGATTCCTCCGACGCCCCATCCGAGGACGCCGAGTCCGTTGACCATGGTGGTATGCGAGTCGGTGCCGACCAGCGTGTCCGGTAAGGCAACCTTTTCGCCGTCTTCCTCGCGAAGCTGAACGACTTTCGACAGATACTCCAGGTTCACCTGGTGGCAGATACCGGTCCCCGGTGGCACGACGTTGAAGTTCTGGAACGCCTGCTGAGCCCAGCGAAGGAGGCCATAGCGCTCGCCGTTTCGCTGGTATTCAAAGTCGACGTTTCGCGCAAAAGCGAGCGTCGTGCCGAACGCATCGACCTGCACCGAGTGGTCGATCACCAGATCCGCATTGACCAGCGGGTTGATCTTTGACGGATCGCCGCCCAGTCGCGCCATAGCTGAGCGCATCGCGGCCAGGTCGACGACGGCCGGAACTCCGGTTAGATCCTGAAGCAGCACACGAGCGGGCAGGAACGGAAATTCGTTGAATTCCTTGCCACCTGGCCGCCACGACGCAAGCGTCTCGACGTGCTCTTCGCTGAACGGTTCGGTGCCTGCGTTGCGCAGAACGTTTTCAAGCAGGACCTTCACGGTATATGGAAGTTGATCGAGTCCCGCGGAGATTCGATCGGCTATCGCGGCGAGCCGGTAGTAGGAGACTGTCTCACCGTTTGAAAGGGTGAGCGACGCGCGCGCGCCAAACGGATCTGGTCGGTTTGCCATACCATCCTCCCTCATCTGGGTGTGCGAGCGGCGAGATCAGTACCACAGCCCGCCTCGGCGCCACGCGAAAGAATTCATGACAAGACACGCGCGAGCGCCCGCTTAGGCCAGCATACCACGGGTTTCTGATCCACGGAGACGGCGATTCCCCAGACCAAATTTCAGCATGGGTCCTCGCATTCGCAATCTGTGCTGCACGACCCGCGCCGCCACTCGGTTGCAGCGCGGCTCTGGGGTGATAGCATGGCTTCGGTAGTGAGGAGGACGTCCGATGGTCGATGCCCAACGGTTGCTCTGGTCGCTTGTCGAATGCAGTGAACGCGTGCTGCAGGCGATCGTGGCAAGCGAGCGACACCAACTGGCGGAGATCGTCGGCATGGGCGCGGACGGCGCCGAGACCAAGGGGATCGACCAGATCGCCGAGGATGCGGTCGTGGCCTTTTTCGACGGGTTGGAGACACCGGTCAACATCTTCAGTGAAGAGGTCGGCTACATCGATCGCGGTTCCGCTGTGACGGTTATCGTCGATCCGATCGACGCGACGACCAACGCTACCGCCGCGGCTGAACTGCACCTGACGGATCTCCCTGCCACCCTCCACGACGTGCCGCCGTCACTTCTGGTCCATAGTGGACAGTTCGGGTTTCCGTACTATGCGTTCAGTGTCGGTGCCCTGCTTCACGGTGAGCCAATCGCCTCCTGCGTGCGGAATCTGCCGAGCGGCGATATCTTCACGGCTGTGCGAGATGGTGGAAGCCGCATGAATGGCGTGCCGATACACTGCGAATCAGTGAAAGCGCTCAAGGATGCGTGGGTGGCACTGGTGCGACCCGCTGACCAGGAGGGGTTGCGCCGTTCGTCCCGCCTGATGCTCGAGTCAAGTCGGGTGCGCATTACCGGCTGCACCGCGCTCGACCTGTGCCTGATCGCGTCGGGAACGTTGCATGGCTTTGCCAACCCGAACATCCACTGGCCGCCGAACTTTGGCGAAAAGGTGGTCGATTACGCGGGGGCGCTACTCATTCTGGAGGAAGCGGGTGGAGTGGCGTCGGACGAGCATGGGCAGCCGCTCTCACTTAGACTGGATCTTAAAGCGAGGGTCATGCCGTTTGCCGCCGGTACGCCGGAACTCCTCCAGGCTCTCCTGGCGGCGGTGCGGTGAATGACCTCGGAGTCGACACGGTGGAGGCGTTATTCCGAGGCCTCAGTAGCGGACCACAGTGGATTTGTCATTCTGAGCGCAGCGCGAAGAATCTCTTATTGCGCGACCAAGCACAAGACGACGAAGAGATCCTTCGACTCCGCTGCGCTCCGCTCAGGATGACCGGGCACGTTCGGTGTCATCTCTCCTGTGGTCGCCGACTCAGGCTGACAGATGTACGAACGGCATCACGAATACGCCGAATGCGGTAGTGGATTACTAAGGAGAGAGAAGATGGATTTCAGTTCGGCCTTTGCAGCGGTCGACGCGCGTGAGTCGACCCTGATCGAACGACTCCGCAAGATCATCGCGATCGACAATTGCGTGCCGCCCGGCGAGAACTACGACAAGGTGCTCGATCTGGTCGAGCCCGAATTCGAGCGCTTCGGCTTCAAAACCACTCGCGTCGTCATCCCGCCCGAGAAAGTCGCCCAGATCCCGCTTCCATTGAAGGGCGAGCGCGTCAATCTGGTGGCACGGCTGAACAACGGCAAACCGCCGCTCTCGGTCTACGCGCACATGGACACGGTGCCGATCGAAGAGGGCTGGGATTTCGACCCGTTCGCCGGTGAAATAAAGGATGGGCGCATCTACGGACGCGGCATCGCCGACATGAAGGGAACCATTGCGTCGGTGCTGACGGCACTCGAGGTAATGCAGTCAGAGGGCCTAGAACCGGTCTGGGATCTCAACATTCTCCTCTGTACTGACGAAGAGATCGGCGTCTATCCGGGTCTGTATCACCTGGCGCTCGAGGGTTACGCGACGGCTCCCATGCTGTGTATGGAAGGAAGCCAGGACCCTATCCTGCGACGAGGCTCTAATGGGTCGCTCGATGTGACCATTACGGTTAAAGGGAAGAGTTGCCACTCGGGAGCCAACTACCTGGGTATCAACGCACTCGAGGAATCGGTTCCGATCATGGTGGAACTTCTGGCCTTGAAGCAAAAAGTCGAGGAGCGTCGCTCCAAGCTGCCGCTGGCGCCAGCGCCGGGCGCACCGTCGAACCTTCGGCCAATGTTCAACCTGGACATCGTCAACTCAGGCGTGAAGTCCAATATCGTTCCGGCGACGTGCACTCTCGTCATCAACCGGAGATTCATTCCGGAAGAGAACATCCAGGATGTCGAGGCGGAGATTCAGGAAGCAGTCGACCGCGGGATGGAGAAGAGCCGCGCACTCGAGGTTGATGTGCGGTTTACCGAGAACTACCCATCCTATTACCAGTCGGCCACGCATCCTGGCGCAAAGCGCCTGAAAGAGGCACTGAAGCTGGTGCAGGGCTACTCGGACGACGACTTCGTGGAAACCGGATCGGGTGGATCGACCGACATGGCCTTTATCGCCCAGGTGCTGAAGACCGACGAGATCGCCACTGTCGGTCTCGGCCGTCAACAGGAGAGCAAGGCGCACGGCAGCAACGAGAGCGTTCGAATTTCGGACGCAAAGGCGCACGTGAAGGAGCTGATCTACTACTTCTGCGCGCCGCGGGATTAAGTAGCGCATCTCAACGCGCTCCACATCAAACGAGACTCCCGGTCTGTTCACCATTCGCACGGTTAGTAGACCGGGGAGATGTCCAGCGTACGCGAGTGTGTGCAGGTTCGATGCGCAGGGAAGGCGCGAGAGTAATGAAGATTGCGAAGAACGGGATGGTTTCGACGCTACCGGATATTCTTGGGGACGGCCTCAAGGCTGTCTTCGTCGGAATCAATCCATCCATCTATTCGGTGGAACAGGGCCACTACTTCGCTCGTCCGGCGAACCGTTTCTGGCCCGCGCTCTCGAAGTCGAGGCTATCTGTGACGACCCGCAACCGGCTCGGGTGCATCGATTTGTTGCCCGAGCACGATCTCAGCCTGCTCGAGGACGGTTTTGGGTTTACCGACGTGGTGAAACTGCCGACTTCGTCCGCATCGGAGTTGCATGCGGCTGATTTCGCCGAATGGGCCCCTCGAACGCGCTCCCGCGTTGAGCACTATGCCCCGGCCATCGCTTGCTTCCAGGGCGCCACCGCCCTCCGCCCATTCTTGCGTCACGCCCTCGATCTGGATGTCGACGACCTCTCGTTCGGCCTGCAAGAGATTGCGCTGGGTCCGACCAGTCTGTTTCTGATGCCAAATCCGAGCCCAGCCAACGCGCGCTACCGTCTCGACGACCTGATTCATTGGTTTGATGTCTTGTCGGATGTCCTGGTCGGATCGTAATGCCAGCGGCAAATTGATGTAAACTCGTCACATATCCAGTGTGAATGGTCGAGTCCAGGTTCCCCGTGTCCGTCGATGCCCTTGTGTCCGCGGCCTTCAGCGCCGCGAGATGTTTTTGCGGACAACGAGTTGCCCACCATTGCAACGGAAACAGCAGTCATGTGAGATTCGTTTGAAGGCCACTCTACCGGGTATCCTGGTCTTACGACATCGCGCGCGCCGGTGACGACGATACGCGGTTAGTCCGCACCACCTCTTCGAGAGGGTACAGAGTCGACTGGAAAGAGGCGAACCCAGTACCAGTCATGCTCTTGCGCATGACGATAGGCACCAACGGCGGTAACATGCCTAAGGACAGGGTCCAATGTACGGGTGACCGCAGCGCAGGCGATGCGCGGAGAACTGGTATGGCTGAAGACACCTCGAATCGCTACCTCGAAGAATTGCTCGAGTTTCTTCGGATAGATCATGGGTTTGACTTCACAGGATACAAACGTGGCACGCTCGCGCGTCGTATCAATCGCCGTATGCACGAGGTTCACGTCGACAATTACTCTCAATACATCGTTTATCTCCAGACGCATGCCGAAGAGTTTGAGTTTCTGTTCAACACCATCTTAATCAACGTCACCCAGTTCTTCCGGGATTCGGAGGTCTGGGAATTCGTCTCCAAAGAGGTCATCCCACGCATTCTTGCCGCCAACTCGAACAGCGAGTCGATCCGTGTTTGGAGTGCTGGGTGCTCGTCCGGCGAAGAGGCCTACACGATCGCGATGATGCTCTGCGAGGCGCTTGGCGAAAATGCCTTCAAGGATCGCGTCAAAATCTACGCAACCGACGTCGACGAAGAGGCACTCCTTCGAGCCCGGCACGGACGGTACACGCAATCGGCCGTAGCAGGGGTGCCTCCGGAGTACCTCGAACGGTACTTTGAGCAGGTCAACAGTTCCTATGTTTTCCGAAACGACTTACGGCGTGTCGTCATCTTTGGTCGAAACGACCTCGTGCAAGACGCACCGATCTCGCGAATCGACCTGCTCGTCTGCCGCAATACGTTCATGTATTTCAACGCGGCCACGCAGGCGCGGATTCTGGCGCGCTTTCATTTTGCGTTGAACGATTCGGGCGTCTTGCTGCTCGGCAAGGCCGAGATGCTCGTTTCTCACAGTCGTCTCTTCACGCCACTCGACCCCAAGTGGCGGGTCTTCACCAAGACACGAAACCTCTCAACGCGCCAGCGGTTCGACATCATGGCGGAAGCTCGATCGTTCAAGTCGAACCCACAGTTGTCCGAGATGAGCCGCTTGCGGGGAGAAGCATTCGACAGCGCCCCCGTTGCTCAGATTGTCACTGCGAACGACGGGCGAATCGCCTTGATCAACTCATTTGCGCGGAACGCCTTCGCCCTGTCGCCCGACGCAATTGGGACGCCGATCAAGGATCTCCAAATTTCCTATCGACCGATCGACCTACGCTCGATCATCGACCAGGTCTCGAAGACCTATAAAGCCGTCGAGGCTGGGCCCGCGGAGTGGCAGCTGGCGGCGAGTGACGTTCACTATTTCAAGGTCATTGCACAACCCCTCAACGACGGCGGTACATCTCCTGCGGGCGTGAGTCTCAATTTCATCGACGTGACCGACGCTGTTCAGTTGCAGAGCAATCTCGAGAACGCGAATCAGGAACTCGAGACTGCCTACGAGGAGTTGCAGTCCTCGAACGAGGAACTGGAAACCACCAACGAAGAGCTGAACTCGACGGTTGAGGAGCTCGAAACAACCAACGAAGAGCTTCAGTCGACGAATGAAGAACTTGAAACGATGAACGAGGAGTTGCAGTCAACCAACGAGGAGCTCGAGACGATCAACGTTGAGTTGCAGGTCCGGACCGCGGAACTCGATGCGGCCAATATGATGATGGAATCGATCCTCAGTCGATCGCTCATAGGCGTCATCGTGGTTGATCGCGAAATGCGCGTCATGGTGTGGAATCGCCGCTCCGAGGATCTTTGGGGGCTGCGAGTCGACGAAGTCAACAATAAGTATTTACTAAACCTCGACATCGGACTGCCCGTCGAGGGATTGCGCCAGGCAATTCGCGAATGTCTCGCTAACGCGGAAGCTCGGGTTAGCGTGGAGGTTCTCGCTCTCAATCGACGTGGGAGAAATGTGCGTTGTATTGTGACGTGTGACCCGCTGGTACGCGACGGAAAGAATGTTGACGGCGCTATTCTCTGGGTCGACGAACGCGGACCGGCTCCAATTGTTGAATAACTGCCGAGGTCGCTGGAGGCACTAACGTGATCGATTTGAACGAAATTTCCGTTCAGTTGCAGCAGTATCGGGACGCAGTTCAGAAATCACGTTCTCCACGAACGACATCGAAGCAACTCGCGACGGTGATTGATTCCGTTTTGGAGGAGTTGAGCATCACCATCGAAGAGCTGGAAATTCAAAACGAGGAACTCAACATTTCGAGTCATCTTCAGAATGCCGAGATCAAGCGCTATCACGAGATGTTCGCACAGTCTCCCCTTGCGTATATCGTCACCGACCAGATGGGCGTTATTCGCGAAGCAAACAACGCGGCGGGGCGGCTGTTGAATGTCGAGATGCCGATGTTGATCGGCAAGCCCCTCTCAGTCTACATCGATCAAGATCACCGCCGTACGTTCCGCCGCCTCCTCCAGAACATCGCTGTTGATGACATGCGCCATGTCGTTGACGTTGCGGTGCAACCTCGTGGCCGCGCGACGGTGGCGACCGAGGTCTCCGTCCGCGCTACGACCGTTGCTCTGGGCGAGTTGGCGATGCTGAATTGGGTGTTCCGGGATGTGACTGATCGCGACCGGAAGCTTCGCGCGATCACCGCGACAAACGCGATGTTGCAGGAGCGACTTGACGAAGAGGTCGCCAGATTGAACAAAGTGGCGTCTGAGCGCGACGCGGCAGTGGCGCGTGAGTCGACGGCCCACTGGCTGGCCGAGTCTGCCTCTCGTCGCCTGGCGTTTCTGGCCGAAGCGAGCGAGACGATGACGGAAGTGGAAGATGCTGGAAGAGCCTTGAGCCTGCTCCTCTCCTGCGTCGTTCCGTCGCTGGCTGACTGGGGCGTCGTCGCACTCGTCAACGACGATGACCAGCTCGTCGAATCACTGACGGCTCATGAGAACTCCGAGCAGGATCATGCTCTGAAGGACAGTATCGGGTCTGAATCGTTCCAGCCGGGTTCGCTGTTGATCTGCGCGCACGACGTACTGGCTACTGGAATGCCTCATTCACTGGCTAAGGGAGATGAGCGTCCGGGACATGCGAACGATCGCGCGGCGCGCAGCTTGTTTACTGCTGAAAACGCGAACAGTTTCTCGATCCTGTCCATCCCGTTACGTTCATGCGGTCGGACCATTGGAGTGCTCGAGCTTGGCCGTGGTCGTACCTGGGCCCCGTTTGACAGTGACGATCTTTCGTACGCGTTGATCGCCGCCGGGCGTTCATCCGCCGCGTTTGACGCTGCTCGCATGTCTGGTCGCGTTCGTGTCGCAAACGCCGTGCGGGATCAGTTTCTGGCGATCGCCGCACACGAACTTCGCACGCCCATCACGGTCTTCCGTGGCTACGCGCAAATTCTTTCCCGTCTTCTCACAAGACCCGACGATTTCGATCGCGCGCGAGCTCGCAGGATGGCAGTCGCCATCGAGCAACAGGCCGACCGGCTGTCTGCGTTGGTCGAGCAGCTGGTCGACGTGAGTCGGCTGGAATCGTGCCAACTTGCTGTTCAACTGGAGGAGATTGATCTCTCATCGCTTGTGAGCAATCTGATCGAGACCGCGCAAGCGACAACGGATCTGCACCGGATCGATGGATACGTCGAGCCTGACGTGGTTGGAATGGTCGATGGGGTACGCTTCGAGCAGGTCGTTGCTCACCTCCTCGACAATGCAGTCAAGTTCAGTCTCCGCGGTGGGATGATCTACGTACGGCTCGAGCGGCCAAGCGATGCTCTAGTGCGACTAACGGTCGCCGATCAAGGCATCGGACTCAAAGCGGAGCACCGAGACCGCATCTTCGATCCTTTCTTCCTCGCTCACGAGCGAACAGATATCAGAGGAATTGGACTCGGTCTGTTCATTAACCGAGAGATCATGCGTCTCCATGGTGGCGATTTGCGAGTAGAGTTCCCTTCTGGTGTCAGCACCTGCTTTGTGGCCGAATTCCCGCTTCTATCTCATGAAGATGCGCCCGTTACTGATTGAGTCACCAGTCGTCGATTGGTGTCGATGCAAGGTTCAAACGTTCGGCCTCACTGAGCGCGTGGTCTGCGAAGTTGGCGCGTGCCAGATCGACACCGGGGTGAACCACCGATCAACGTATACGGCAGCCAGCGTGAGCGTTGGGAAAGACGCGCGACGCACCAAACTGCAGGGAGGTAACGCGTGGTCGCTCGCAAGCTCATCGTGATCGGTGGATCGGCGGGTGGCGTCGAAGCGCTCCTCTCGCTCGTTCCGCAGTTGCCGAAAACATTGGATGCGGCTGTTTGCGTCGTTATTCACTTTCCTGCGGAGAGTCCCAGCCTCTTGCCCAAATTGCTTGGACGGCGCACCGACATGCACGTTGAGCAGGCTTCGCAAGGATCAACGCTCCAGAGCGGAACCATCTACGTTGCGCCGCCAGACTGGCACCTGCTCATCGAAGGTCAAACCTGTCATCTCTCACACGGGCCGCGCGAGCACGGCTATCGCCCATCGATTGACGCCCTTTTTCGATCCGCCGCGGAAGCGTATCAACGATCGGTAATTGGCGTGGTGCTCTCAGGTGGACTCGATGACGGAAGCGCCGGGATGCGTCATATCCGACTGCTCGGCGGAAAATGTGCCGTGCAGGACCCAGCAGACGCGCCATTTCCGAGTATGCCGACCAATGCGATGGCACGCGCGTTGGTCGACTGCGTTGCGCCGATCGTTCAGTTGGGTCACGTCTTAACCGACTTGGTGAATGAGTTGCCGTCATTCGGATCCGAGGAACCGGGATCAGCAACGACCGCAATCACGACTGGAGCGGGCGATCCATTGGAGATCAGCTTGATGGCGCCTCCTGACCCGCAAATCGGTTTCGAGGACCAAATCATGGATCAGCAACTCGTGCTACGTTGCCCCGACTGCGGTGGTGTCCTTCAGGAGTCGATCGAGGAGGGGCTTCCGGCATATCGCTGTCGTGTCGGTCACAATTTCTCGCTGCTCAGCTTACTGGAAGCCCAGGGAATGGCGCTTGAGCAGGAACTCTGGTCCGCGTTCAACGGAATGTTGGAACGGATTGACCTCTGCCGCCGATTAGTCGAGACTGCTCGCGATCGTCATCAGCACGAACTCGAACGGGAATTCAGCAGCAAAGCGGAAGACGCAAGAGTTGCCGCGGACATGCTGCGCGAATTCCTGCTTCGCGGGACGCTCGTTCGCCCGATGCCAGAGAAGAGCTGATTCGGTCCGATGTGCTTTTGCTCAGTCCACCCAGGCCTGTTGCAGAATTTCCAGGTATTGTTCCTTGCCGACTGGACGCGCGTTGCTGCTGTTTGACCCGTTCTGCACCGCCGAGGTCGCGATGGCGTCGAATCCCTCTTCGCTCACGCCGGGAAGTTCTCTGAACGGTGGGATGCCCACGGCGGTTGCCAGCGCCTTGATCTCTGACCCGGCTTCGCGTGTTGCCTCGAAATCGGTCAGGTCGTCGACATTGACGCCAAGCGAACGGCCAACCGCCACGTGTCGCTTCGGGTCAGCGTCAGCGTTGTAGCCAAAGACGAACGGGAGGAAGACAGCGTTTGCGACGCCATGCGGCGTGTCGTACAGCCCACCAATTGCTTCGGCCAGGCAGTGAACCGCGCCGACGTCGGCGTTGCTAAAGGCCATTCCGGCAATCAGGCTCGCCAGCATCATCCCCTCACGTGCCTCGGTGTCGTTACCATCCCGCACTGCGGTGACGAGATGTCGTTGAACCAATTCGATGGCGGTTAACGCGCACATGTCACTCAGTGGAGTGGCCTTGTTGCAGGTGTAGGCCTCGACGGCGTGGGTCAGCACGTCCATGCCGGTCGCTGCCGTGATCGAGCGTGGAAGCGAGAGCGTCAAGTGTGGGTCGACGAGCGCGATCCTCGGTGCGATCTGGTAGTCCCGCAGGCTCAGTTTCGTGTGCTGACGGCCGTCGGTAATAACCGCCGAGCGTGTCACCTCGCTGCCGGTTCCGGCCGTGGTCGGCACGGCGATGAGCGGTAGAGGAGCGCGTTCGAACGTCTTCGGTGGAAGCCAGTCCTGAACGGCGCCACCGTTCGTCGTAAGCCCGGCAATGGCTTTGGCCGCGTCGATGGGGCTGCCCCCACCAATTGCCACGATCAGATCGGCGCCAAATTCACGTGCCGCCTCGGCCCCCACGACGCATTCGTGATCGCGGGGGTTGGCGCTGATCTTGTCGAAAACGTCGGGAGCGATGCCACGATCGATGATCGACTGGATCACCTGGTCGACGATGCCCGCCTCCCAAATGCCTGGATCGGTCACGATGAACGGCGCTCGGGCCCCCATCGCAGCCACGTGCTCTCCGAGCGTGCTGGCGACGCCGTTGCCGAAATGGATTTCGGTCGGGACGCGAAAGCGGAACGGGTCGAACATGGGGCGCTCCTGTCTGGAATCGGAGTATTTGCCGAACGGCAAGTCAAATGGATGGGCTCGAACCGGACATATTGTCGCATGAACGCGGCCAGTGAGAGGCGGCGGGGTACGCAAGAGTGACCGTTCGCCGGTCGTCCTCTCGCCGCGCCCCGACCGGTCACGTTCCCATAGATCATCCAGCCTGCAGGAACGTCTCCGGATCCTTCTCGAACCGTCGCCGGCAACCAGGACAGCAAAAGTAATAGCGCTCTCCGTGGTAGTCGAGGATGTGGTGCGCTCCGGAGATGTCGACTTCCATGCCGCAGACTGGATCAATCGCGGTTACGGGTTCGCCGGTCGCAACGACATCCTCGGACGGGCTGGGCAGCGGGAGCGACGAGCGCCGCGCGATGATTTCCGCCAGGATGCTCACCGCGATCTCCTCCGGGGTGCTCGCCGAAATGTCCAGTCCGGCGGGCGCCTTCACCCGGTCGAGCAGGTCGTTCGAGATTCCGGAATCGGCCAGGAGTTCGCGAGCGCTCTGGAAACGTTTGAGACTGGCGACCAGCGCGACATATCCTGCTCCAGCTCGCAATGCCGACGCAACCGCATCCTCGTCGTACACCCCCATGCTGGCGACGATGGCGACGGTCTGGCGACCGGTCGCGATCATTTCAACGTTCAAATCGTCGAGCACCAGGTCGGCCTCGTCGGGGGCTGACCCGGTGCTGCCGGGCCGAGCCGCGACCACGTGGTAGCCCATCACGTGGCCAAGGCGAATCAGCGCGTCGCTGACAGGGCTCTGACCGAACACGACGAGCTGCAACGAGGGGAGAAATGGCTCGAGAAAGACCTCGACTGTTCCCCCGCTCTGACAGGTGAGGGGAGCCACAATGACCGACGGCCGGCTCGGATCCGGCACACCTTCTGGATCAAGGCGCAGGAGGCGCGATTGTCCATCACCCAGGGCTTTCAGCGCCTCACGTACGACAGTTGGCTGCGCGCAGCTTCCGCCGACCCAGCCGAATAGGGCGCCGTCGGGCGTGATGATTCCTTTCGCTCCGGGGCGTGCCGACGTCGGGCTTTGACTCCAGACGACCGTGGCCAGCACGAACGGCTTGCTCTCCTGACGAAGTGCTGCCGCCCGGGCAAAGATGTCCTCCGTGAGCGTGTCGCTGTGTTCGTGTATGTGGAGGTTGTTCGCCGTCATGGTGTGGTTTCCCGCAATCAGTAGTCCGGCGTCCGTGCGTTCGAGGGATGACATGCGCCGGAGTGTAACCTCCGGCGCATTTTGTGTGAGGGTAGTAGCGACGTTCCGGTTATTCAGCCACGCCCTTCTCTTGCAGGATGCCGTATAGCTTCCAGGGCGTGATCGGAATATCAACGTGCCGTACGCCGAGATGGCTCAAGGCGTCGACGACGGCGTTGGCAATGGCTGGCGGTGCGCCGACTGTCGGACTCTCACCGACACCCTTCGCGCCGATTGGATGATGCGGGGACGGCGTCACCGTGTTGCCGGTCTTCCAGGATGGCGTCTCCATGCTGGTCGGCAGCAGGTAGTCCATGAGCGTACCGTTGAGCATCGTGCCGTGCTCGTCGTAGATGATCTCCTCGAAGAGGGACGGCGCCATGCCCATGGTCAGCCCACCATGAACCTGACCCTCGACGATCATCGGGTTGATGATCGTGCCGCAGTCGTCAATGGCCAGGAACTCGCGCATCTTGACCTGCCCGGTGCCGCGATCGATATCGACGACCGAGATATAGGCGCCGAAGGGAAAGGTCAGATTCGGTGGATCGTAGTAGGTGACGGCTTCGAGACCGCCCTCGAGTCCCAGTGGGAAGTTGGTGTAGGCCGCGAATGCCAACTCTGTCATCGTTTTGGATCGCTCGGGCGCACCTTTGATACGGAATGCGTAGTCGGACCATTCCAGGTCGTCCGGGCTGCACTCGAGCAGATGTGCCGCCAGCAGGCGTGCCTTTTCGCGAATCTTGCGTGAGGAGACCGCTGTCGCCGCACCCGCCGTCGGCGTGCTGCGGCTGGCGTAGGTGCCGAGTCCGTATGGTGCCGTATCGGTGTCACCATGCTCGACGATTATCTTCTCGATCGGCAGGCCCAGTTCCTCGGCAACGATCTGGGCGAAGGTTGTCTCGTGTCCCTGCCCCTGAGTCTGGACGCCTATGCGAACGATCGCGGAGCCGGTCGGATGAACGCGAATCTCAGCGCTGTCGAACATCTTGATACCGAGAATGTCGAAGGTGTGTGAGGGGCCAGCACCGACGATCTCGGTGAACGTGCTGATGCCAATACCCATCAACTCACCGCGCGCGCGCTTCTCGGCCTGCTCGCGCAGCAATTCCTGATAGCCGATCTCGTTCAGCGCCTTCTCGAGCGCTCCCTGGTAGTTGCCGCTGTCATATTCCCAGCCGGTTGGCGACTTGTAGGGGAACTGCTCGGGCTTGATGAAGTTCTTGAACCGGATCTCGGCCGCGTCCATGTTCAGCTCATCGGCTAATACGTCGACCATACGCTCGATCGTGTGCACCGCTTCGGTGACCCGGAAGGAGCAGCGGTAGGCGACACCGCCGGGAGCTTTGTTGGTGTAGACGCCGTCGACCTCGACGTGAGCGTTCTCAAAGGTGTAGGAGCCGGTGCAGATGCTAAAGAGGCCCGCCGGGAACTTCGAGGGGTTGGCCGCGGCGTCGAACGCACCATGGTCCGCCAGCGTCTTGACGCGCATCGCTCGCATTTTGCCGTCCTTGTCGGCTGCGAGCTCCGCGTGAATATGATAATCGCGGGCGAACGAGTCGGCTTGCAGGTTCTCGGAGCGATCCTCAATCCACTTCACGGGTTTCCCGGTGGTCAAGGCTGCCACGGTCGCCAGGACGTAGCCAGGATACACGGGAACCTTGCCGCCAAAGCCGCCACCGATATCGGGCGAGATGATGCGAATCTGCGTCTCGGGGATACCAGTGACAAGCGACCAGACCGTGCGATGGGCGTGGGGCGCCTGACTGGTCATGTAGATGGTCAGTTTGTTGGAAATCGGCTCGTTGGAGACGACGCACCCGCAGGTCTCGATCGAAGCAACGTGGATGCGTGGGATATACAGATCCTGCGAGACGACAACCTCGGCCTCGCTAAAGATTTGGTCAGTCTCGTCCTTGTTCCCCGCTTCCCAGTGCCAGATGTGGTTCGAGGTCTTGTCGTGGTCGGTCCGTACCAGCGGAGAATCGGGCTCGAGTGCCTTGAAGGGGTCGACGACGACCTCGAGCGGCTCGTAATCGACCTTGACCTCGAGAACCGCGTCGGCGGCTGTGTAGCGGTCGATGGCAATGACCGCGGCGACTTCCTGTGCGTAGTAGACAACTTTCTCAACCGGGAGCACCATCTGCTGATCGCTCATCAGTGTCGGCATCCAGGCCAGCCCAGCCGCTTCGAGGTCTTTCCCAGTGATGACCGCCACGACTCCGGGCATCGCCAACGCTTTCGATGCGTCGATGTTCAGGATCTTGGCGTGTGCATGCGGGCTGCGCACGATATCGAGATAGAGCATGCCGGGCAGGGTGATGTCATCGATATAGTTGCCCTTGCCACGGATGAAACGGGGATCTTCCTTACGCTTGACGCGCTTACCTAGGCCTTGAATCCCGGTAGCTGACATCGCTTACTCCCCTCCGACCGCGACCGGCTCGGCCGACGTGTCCGCTGACTGTTGCATCTTCTCCGCGGCGTACTGGATCGACTTGACGATGTTGACGTACCCCGTGCAACGGCAGAGATTGCCCGAGATTGCCTGGCGAATCTCCAGTTCGGTCGGGTTGGGATTCTCGTCGAGCAGTGCGACGGCCGTCATCATCATGCCGGGGGTGCAGTAGCCGCACTGGAGTCCGTGCTCCTGCCAGAATCCCTCTTGAATTGGGTGAAGCTGACCATTCTGTTCGAGGCTCTCAACGGTGCGGATGGCGCCACCGTCGGCCTGAACCGCAAAGACGGTGCAGGACTTCACGGGTCGCCCGTTCCAATGCACAGTGCAAGCGCCACAGCTTGTCGTGTCGCAGCCGATATGTGTGCCGGTCAAGCCCAATTGTTCACGAATGAAGTGGACCAGGAGCATACGCGGCTCGACCTCAGTCGAGATCTCTTCTCCATTGACGTTGACCGTAATCGGTACTTTGCTCATGCGTGATCCCTTCGTGCCTGTCAGATCGTGACACCGGCCCGCTCGGCCGCTTTGTTCAACGCGCGAACGGTCATGGTGCGGATCATGGCCCGCTTGTAATCGGCCGACCCACGCAGGTCGGTTCCTGGATCGGCTTCCTGGGATGCTGCCTCCGCGGCCGCTTTGAAGACCGCCGCGGACGGCGTCTGGCCGTTTAGCGCCGCTTCGGCGCGCTCGGACCGAAGCGGCTTGTAGGACGCGTTGGTCAGGCCGATACCGGCATTCGCGATCTTGCCGTCCTCACCGATTTCGAGGTACGCGGCCGTCGCCGCGATAGCGTAGTCACCAACCTTGCGTTCAAACTTTACGTAGGCCGCGCCAGAATTGGCGGGCGGCGTCGGCACACGAATCTCGGTCAGGATCTCCTCTGGATCGAGGCAAGTTGTAAACGCATCGACGAAGAGGTCATCGATGGGAATGATCCGCTCACCCTTCGGACCGCGCGCCACCACGGATGCCCGCAGTGCGAGCATCGTCGCCGGGTGATCGTTGGCCGGGTCAGCGTGCGCCAGGTTGCCGCCGAGTGTCGCCAGGTTACGGACCAGTGGATCGGCGACCATCGCGGCGGTGTCGTTGAGAATCGGATAACGCTGGCGTATGAGGTCTGACCGGTCGATCTGGTATTCGCGGGTCAGCGCGCCGATCGAGAGGTGGTTACCATTCTCTGCGACGCCGTCGAGCCCGCCGATGCCGTTGATATCGATGATGTAGGCAGGCTCGGCCAGCCGGAATCGCATGATCGGGATCAGGCTCTGGCCTCCCGCCAGGAGTTTTCCGTCCGGATGGTCGCCGAGTAGCTTGATAGCCTCATCGAGCGTGCCCGGCTTGAGATAGGTGAAAGAACCAGGAATCATCGGCGCGCCACTCCTTTCGTGGAAGCGAGCAACCCAGGTACCCCCTATTAGGCGTCATATCCCATTTGATCAAATAATCAAGACACCACATCAACGGGTTAAGCGTCAGTCTATGCCAGCCACGATAACGGTGAATACCCGGAGATCGGAGGGATCGGAGAGCCGAATTGAGGGGGGAGTTCACCCAACCGGAGGGATGTAACCCTCCGATCGGGTGAACGAACAGCGTGATTTCGCGAGGCGAAGCTGGCATGCCATCCGCTGAGGACCGCGGCGATCGAAGTTTGACGATTCGCCTCAATATTGCGATCACGCTCACCGTGGGTCTTATGGTCGTTGCCGATTAGCATCGGTCATTGCCCACGATCGCCCCGAGTTGAAAACCCAGGATTGCGAGCCGCGCCGGTACCTCGGAAGTCCATAATCGCGCTGCACGCGCTAATCCGGGAACCGGTCCAAACCCGCACGAGGCAATAATGGTCGTTGACGATTTCGATCGGTCACTCTCCACGCTCGCCCGGGAATAAATTCCGGGGCTACCAAGGCGAAGTCCACTAAAGGGACTGGGCTTGGGCTACTCTAATCGGCAACGTTGCATGGTTCCTGACCGTTTCGGCATCGGGAGCTCAATCCATTTATGGATTTCGCCCTTTTAGCCTGGGTTTTCAACCCAGGTAATCGCAGACGCGTTACCGGAATATTTCGGCAACCACGATAACTGCCAGGGCGATCGTGGACAATGACCGAACGCGGTCGTCAAACTCCGTGCAACCCAGGGCTACCCCGGCGATATCCGCAATCGTCGTTCACCAGTGAAGCCGGAAATTCTCCAGGGCCGCCCGGGAGAATCTATCCCGGACGACCATGCCCTCGGGGCCCTATTCAATTCCTCAACCTTGATCGCCCCGTATTACGATCCTGACTTCAAGAAGCGATCATACCAGCCAACAACTCGTTGAATGAGATCGAGTTGATGCTTGCGCTCGGCGATTCCGTGACCCTCACGAGGATAGGTCACGAACTGCGTCTCGACGCCGAGCGTTCGAAGCGCGATGTACATCTGCTGTCCTTCGGCCGGATTGACCCGGTCGTCGGCCTGGCCGTGTAGCACAAGCGTTGGCGTCTTTGCGTTCCGAATATGCCGGATCGCTGAACGCTCGAAATAGGGCTCCGGATCATGATATGGTGTGGACTCGAAGTACGAGAGATTCGCGCTCGGGATGTCACCGAGACCATTGTCGCTGATCATGTTTGGTAGCCCGGCGCCCATGACCGCGGCCTTGAACCGGTCGGTCTGCGACACGGTCCAGGCCGTCATATAGCCACCCCAGCTCCAGCCACCAACGCCCAGCCGGTCTGGGTCGGCGATGCCGCGTTCGATCATGGCGTCAACGCCGGTCATCATGTCGCGATACTCGCCGCCACCCACATCACCAAAGATTGCATTGGAATACTCTGGGCCGCGTCCGGTACTGCCACGTGGGTTCGGCATCAATACGGCATAGCCACGACTGGCAAGTGCCTGCCCCCAGTCATGCCAGGTCGCGGCGAGCTGGTTACTCCAGTGCCCGGTCGGGCCGCCGTGCACCTGAACGACGAGTGGGTAGCGCTCGCCTTCGTTATATCCGTGAGGTTTGATCAGGAGGCCCTCCACCTCAACGCCCGGGTCACTCGTCCACCGAACGATCTCGGCTTGGCCGAGCGCCGCCGCCTCGAGTTCCGCCCCGAGGTGCGTCAGACGACGTGGGAGCGCAGGGGATATGTCGTTTAAGTCCCAAGCGAACACGTTCGGTGCGCTAGTTCCGTCGTCGCGCACGAACGCCACGCGTTGCCCATCGACGCTGGTCGTTATGGGTGGGGAAATTCGACCACCCAGGGCTCGCCAAACCAGCGGCGACCGCTCGCCTGAAGCGTTGAGCCGGTAGACGACGGAATCGAGCCCCTCGACACACGTGAGTATGAAGTCTCCGTTCGCGCCATTTCGCAATTCAACAGGTGTACCGTCATAGTCCGGAGTCAGACAGCGCGGCTCTCCACCGGACACCGGTACTGAGTAGACATAATCTTCGTTGACGACTCGTCCGGCTGGGCCGAGGTAGAGGAGTGAGTCGCCGTCAGCGGACCATGTCAGATCGCCTGCTACGCCGCGAACGGAGACTACGTGAGACGGATCGGCGCCGTCCAGGCTCACGAGCGAGACGTCGGTATCGTAAAACGTGTCGTCAGTTCGAGGAGTTGCCGTGGTGTTGATGGCAAGCTGGCGCGAATCGGGCGACCAGCAGTAGGTCTGAACCTGGCGCCCGTCCGGTGAGACGACCTTCGACTCCGACGATTCGACGTCAATCACGTAGAGACGACGATACTTGTAGTCGGTGTCCCAGACGAATGCGTCGTCTCGTTCATCCTTGCGCTTCTTCTCGTCCTCTGTCTCGGGATCGGTGAACAGTACGCTCAGGTGCCGGCCGTCGGGCGACCAGCGAAGTCCCGTCATCTCCCCCTGCTGATCGAACATGCGCACGGCCTCGCCGCCGTCGACCGGCATGACGTAGACGCTCATCTTTCCACGCTCGGCGCGATCGGAAAGAAACGCGAGGCGATGGCCGTCGGGCGACCACCGTGGCGCGTCGTCCAATCCCAGACCACCGGTGAGCTTTCGAGGTTCGCCTCCGGAGAACGGCACCACCCAGATCGAGCCTTTTGCGTGCTCGTCTTCTTTACTAACCGGCTTCACGGCGAAGGCGATGATCTCACCGTCGGGCGAGATCTGTGCATCCCCTGGTCGTTCCCAGGACACGATCTGCTCGAACGCAAGAGGTTGGCCCGATCCGGCGCTGGTGCCGGTTCCAGTCGACGCCTGTTTGACCATTGGCGCGTTCCTCCATCGATCCATACTTGTCGATTGGCCCGTCCGTCGGGCTACCGTCCGGCATCGTACCGCATTACACGCGTATCGTCTGAACTTTGACGATACCGTGACGCATGAATTGTTACCGGGTGATTGGGACGGTTACAGCCAACCCTTGCGGCTGGCGATCATGACCGCCTCGACGCGATTTTTGGCGTTTAGGCGCCGAAGCACGTCCTGCACATAGCCCTTGACGGTGTTCTCGCTGAGGAAGAGCCGGTCGGCAATCTCCCGGTTCGAGAATCCCTGACTCATCAGTTGGAGAACCGAGACCTGATGCGGTGAGAGATTGTGGGCGGGCTGGTCGCCCGGTGAGCGAAGACGATCCACCACGGCCGACGCGACCCGTGGATCGATCACCGACTCGCCACGCGCCACTGCCTTGAGGCTCTTCTTGAGATCGAAGCGGACGATGTCCTTGAGGACGTACCCAGCCGCTCCGGCGATCAAGCACTGGTAGACCAGATGATCGTCGCCGAACGCGCTCAGTATCAGGATGCGCGATTCGGGAACACGCTCAACGATGAGTCGGCAGACTTCCGTCCCCGAGAGACTCGGCAAGCGCACATCGAGCAACACGACATCCGGCCGTGTCGCCTCAACGGTTGCCAGTCCACTTGGCCCGTCTTCCGCCTCGCCGACCACCGCGAATTCGGGGTCCCCATCGAGGATATGCTTGAGACCGTTTCGCACGAGTTCGTGGTCGTCGATCATGACGAGACGTAGCGGAACCGTCATGTCGTCGCCCCGCTCGACGTGACTGGAATCGAAGCCCGGATAACGAAGCCGCCTTCGTCACTGTTTTGCAAGTCGAGCTTTCCTCCCACTTCAGTGACCCGCCGCTCAACACCCTTCAGGCCGAAATGGGCGCCATTGGAGCGGAAGGTCGACAACGTTTCGGGCGGGATGCCCCGTCCACTATCCTGGACGACAAGAAGTGTGCGGCGTGGCTCGTACGACAGGCTAACGATCGCCACGTCGGCCTGCGAATGACGCTGGACGTTGGTCAGCGCCTCAATGACCGCCCGGTGCAGCGCGTCCTCGACCCGCTGAGGAAGCTTTCGCGGCTTCCCGTTGACAACCAGGTCGATCTGCACGGTGCTCGCGCCGGTGATGGCGCGAATCGTCTCGCGAATCTCATCCACCAGCGAGCCATTCGTCGACTCGGTATTGGCCAGGTCGTAGACCGACCGCCGGATCTCCTCGCCGCCACGCGCCGCGAGATCACGAATGCGCTCCAGTTGTCCAGCTAGCTCGTCGCCCGGACAGTTCTCGAGACACCAGTTGGCGGTGATGCCGATACCGAACATGATCTGCGCCACCCGATCGTGCAACTCCTCGGCAATTCGGGTGCGCTCCTGATCGATCATTGCCTGGATCTCGGCCTGGTCGAGTCTCGCATGGAGCGACTGCAGGGCGCCGATCATCGTCTGTTGCTCTTCGTAGAGACGAGCATTGGCGATGGCTACCGCAACCTGATTGGCGAAGGTGGAGAGGAGCCGTTCGTGCCCTTGATGATAGCCATCGGACCGGTTGGCAACCCCGATCATGCCGATCGTCCGGTCGCGCAGCCGCAGCGGCACGCCGAGAAAGGTGCGGACCGGCGGGTGTCCGCGAGGGGCCCCGACGTGCAGGTCGTCAGCTTGCACGTCATTCGAGAGATTGGGACGACCCTCGATAATCACCACACCAAAAATGGTGCGCCGGATCGGAATGCGGCGGAAGCGTTCCCAGAACTCTGGCTTGTCGGGCAAGAACCCTTTGATGGCCGCGACGTCGAGAAAGCGCGGATCGTCGATCAGGCCAACGAACCCGAACTCGGACGCGGTCAGCTCCAGACAGTAGTCGAGCGCCCGGTCCATGACCAGGTTTAGTTTCCGCAGCCCCGCGATCTCGACCGACATCGCGTAGAGCGAATCGAGTTCATCCAGGCGGCCATTCTGGTCGGTAAGGAATTGATCCCCGGGGAAATCGGTGATCCTCGAATCGGTCGCCATTGTCGCTGTCGACCACCTCGCCTATATGCGCTTTGCGTGCTACTTATGCCAAGAATGGCCCGAGTGTAACACAGGGGCCATTGCGTCACCGTTCGGGCTCGACACCCATGCTAAGATGGCAGGCGCGGCTCCGTCCGTTCCGACGATTGAGACTCCTACTCCCGCGACTCTTTGGAGGCGATTTTGGCATGGATCACGTCGGCGCGAGGAAGAGCCCAGGGACTCTTCTTCGGCTGGTGGATCGTTACCGGAGCGATCCTGTTCCAGACGCTGCAGACCGGCTTGCTTCAGCAGGCTTATGGAACCTACGCGGTACTCCTTCACGACGAGTTTGGTTGGAGCAAGACGCTCCTCTCGCTGGCTTACTCGCTCCAGAGCGTCCAGACCGGGCTGATCGGCCCCGTGCAAGGCGCACTGATCGATCGCTACAGCCCGCGCACCATCATGCGAGTCGGCGCGGTGATTTTCGGTCTCGGATTCATTGCATTCAGCAGGGTCGATTCGCTAACCACGTTCTTCATTATCTTTATGATCACGTCGCTCGGGGCAACCCTCTCCGGGTTCATGACCGTTACAACCGTGGTCGTCAACTGGTTCGAGCGCCGGCGGTCGATGGCGATGGCGTTGACCCAGCTTGGGCTGAGCGTGGCGGGCCTGATCGCGCCAATCATCGCCTGGTCGCTGACGAGCAACGGCTGGAGAGCAACCGCGTTCGCCTCTGGCATGATCATCCTGTTCGTCGCGCTTCCTCTCAGCCGGATCATGCACCGAACGCCTGAAGAGGTCGGCCTGCAGCCAGATGGAGACCCACCTCGGCAGTCTGCGCAGCCCGGTCAACGGCCCGTGATCACCGGACCTGACTTCACCGCTCGCGAAGCGATGCGGACCCGCGCCTTCTGGTACATCTCCTTTGGACACGGCCTGGCACTCTTCGTGGTCTCCGCGGTAACCGTGCACCTCGTGCTGCATTTGGTCGACGACCTCGGCTACACCGTTGGGCAGGCGGCAACTGTTATCGCCTTCATGACCACTATCATGATCTTCGGCCGCGTCGCCGGTGGGCTGCTCGGCGACCGCTTCGACAAGCGATACATCACCGCCATCGCGATGTTCGGTCATGCGTTCGGGTTGATTATGCTGGCGTATGCGAACGGGATCGTCATGGTGGGTCTGTTCGCCATCGCGCACGGCATGGCCTGGGGCATTCGTGGTCCATTGATGCAGGCCATGCGGGCCGATTATTTCGGACGGGCGTCGTTCGCGAAGGTCATGGGGTTCTCATCGACGATCATCATGGTCGGAACGGTGGGAGGCCCTGTCATCGCGGGAGCGATGGCCGACCACTTCGGCAATTACACGGTCGGATTCACGATACTCTCCGGCTTCGCCGTGGTTGGCTCGGTCTTCTTCCTGTTGGCAAAACGGCCAGATCCACCAGCTCGTCCATCACGCCGGGCCGAGCCTCGCATGGCCACTGAAATCGCCGACTGAGCCACGTTGTCGACCCAGGCATCGAGCCTGGGTCCCGTCGCCAGCGTCGGAATCGATATTCACGTCGTTACTTTCCGAGAAGTTCTTCTCTGCAGAATATGTTCCCCGACTGAACACGAATCCGACGGCACGGCGTATGCGCCTTACTATTAGTGGGCAGCGCTGTTTCGAACACGGCAAATTGTCAAAATCGAGCGTTTCCCAAACAACAACACACGCTCAGCGACCTGGGCCACATGGACGCAATTCCACGTATCTGCCCGGTCGCACGGATGGACGCTTCAGGCAGCTGATTCACGAACGGCGACATGCTGGGGGACACCTCGTGTTCACCGATGCCAGCCTTGCCATGCAACCCGCATGCGCCGCCGAAACGATCGGTGACGTGACCATGAGTCGAGCGGCTAGGCATTGACCTTGATCCTTCACTCGGAAGGCACGACTGATTCAGCGCCGGCATTGAAACGACGCGATCATCTCGCGATTACACACCTAACCGTAGGAGGTCTTCATGATCCTTAAGTCGCTCAGACGCTACGGCGCGGCATTATTCTTCGTGCTTATCCTGACCGTTGCGGGCACCGCCTGCACGCTCGGCAGTACGACCGCCACCAAAGATGCCGCCGCCGCAACCACCGCATCACCGTCCACATCGCCGACCACGTCGAGCAACGACAATTCGAATTCCAATGCCGCAAACGCGATGAATGGCTTCAACCAGGTCGTTCAGGAAACGAAACCGGCCGTGGTGCAGATTACGAATCTGCAGGCTTCACCGCAGCAGTACACGTCCCCGACCGTGCCAGCTGGCGTTGGCTCGGGATTCATTTACGACGATCAGGGTCACATCCTGACCAACAACCACGTGGTCGAGGGAGCTCAAAAGCTTCAGGTCGCGCTGCCTGACGGTCGCACGTTCTCCGCGAACATGATTGGTACCGACCCGCAGACCGACCTTGCCGTGATTCAAATCAACGGCGACAACCTTCCCACGGCGCGCATCGGCAGCACCGACAACGTGAAGGTTGGCGACTGGGCTGTCGCCATTGGTAACGCGCTGGCCCTTAAAGGTGGACCAACGGTGACCACGGGCGTCGTGAGCGCGCTGGGACGCACGGTTCAGGAGCCGGGTGGACAGAACAGCAACCAGGCTGGCCCGTTCCTCTTCAACGTTATTCAGACAGACGCGGCGATCAACCCGGGCAACTCCGGGGGTCCGTTGGTCAACGTTGACGGTCAGGTGATCGGCATCAACACGCTGGTCGCGCAGCAGACGAGCTCGGGCGCGAACGTCCAGGGTATCGGCTTCGCGATCTCGATCGACACCGCTATGAATATCGCCCACCAGCTCGTTCAGAATGGGCAGGTCAACCACGCGTATCTCGGCATTGGATACGTGCCGCTGAACCCCGCGATCGCGGCCCAGCTCAACATCAACACCTCCAACGGTGTCGTGGTGATGCAGGTGCAGCAGGGTTCCCCGGCGGAAAAGGCGGGCCTGCAGCAGGGTGACGTCATCACCAAGATCAATGGAAATGAACTAGACAGTGACTCGGCGCTCGCACAGGCGATCGCGAATCAGAAGCCTGGCGACCAGGTTACGCTGACCGTCCTGCGCAACGGCAACACGCAGCAGATGCAGGTCACACTTGAGCAGATGCCGAACTCCAACCAGGGCACGCCACAGGCGACGCCGATGGCAACTGCCACCCCGTAATTCGCCTTTCAACGCGATCATCCACGCCCGCTCGCTTTGCGAGCGGGCTTTCGCATGCCTGCCAGCGTTGTGGCAATTGTGACGAACCATCCGGCGTGCATCGTCGACCGCCCCTTCCTGCGATTTCTCTCCTCTGTTAGTCTAGGAACTTGGTGAATTGGAAAGGAGTGGCACATGGCCGACGACCTGTCAGCGTGGATGGCGGAGAACGGTGCGAACCATCTCTGGGTGGTCTACACGGACTATCACGGCCGCATGGCCGGGCGCGACGTGCCACGTTCACGCGTCCAGCGCGTCGGCGAGCGCGGGACAAATTTCGCGAAGGCCAATTTCAACTTCACCATCCGTGATGAGCAGGTGCCGCAGCCGTTCTTCGGTGCCGACAGTGGCGACGTTCTCGCCATTCCCGATCCCGCTAGTGTCGCGCGCGTTCCCTACCAAACCGAGACCGCCATCGCCTTCGCTACGTTGCGAACCGAAGACGGAGAAATCTGGGATGGATGTCCACGGGCCGCACTACAACGCGCGGTGGCCGCGCTGGCCGAAGCAGGTCTCAGTGCTCGAGTGGCCTACGAGCCGGAGTTCTACCTATTCAATTCCGAGAATGCCGACCCAATCACAGGTGCTGGAATGTACACCATCGACGGACTAAGTGACGGCATGGAGTTCGTGCGGCGCCTGTCCGAGGCACTGCCCGAGATGGGCGTCGACATGGAGCAAATCGGAAAAGAGTACGGCCAGGGACAGTTCGAAGCCAACATCGCGCCCGACGGCCCAGTCGAAGCCGCGGAGGACCTCTTCCTGCTGCGCATGGGCATCCGTGGCGTCGCCAGGCAGCTTGACCAACATGCCAGCTTCATGCCGAAGCTCACGCCTTCGGCTGCCGGGTCCGGTCTGCACGTGCATTTGAGTCTGCAGGACGCCGAAACGGGCGCCGACCGGACCGCCGACGCGTCAGACACGACGGGACTGAGTTCAACGGCCCGCGCATTTATGGCTGGCTGGCTGGCGCACGCCGAATCATTGACCGCGCTCGGCGCGCCGACACCGAATTCCTACAAACGATTGCAGCCGGGCTCCTGGGCGCCGGCCCACATCTGCTGGGGCATCGGCAACCGCGCCGCGCTGGTCCGCGTGCCGGGACCGGGCAAGCGCGCCCGGCTGGAATTCCGGGCCGGTGACAACACAGCCAGCCCGTTCCTCTTTCTCGCCGGTCTCATCTGGGCGGGCCTCGACGGCATACGTCGCGGACTCGAACCAGGCGATCCAGTCACCGCCGATGCGGGACACTTCAGTGCTCAGGAGATTGCCAAGCGTGGCATGCGCTTCTTACCGCGCGACCCGGAGACCGCCTTCGCTGCCTTCGAGCAGGATGACGCACTGCGAGACGGACTCGGACCCCTCATTCACTCCGAATTTCTGCGCGTCAAGCGTCACGAGCTCGCGACCTACAACCTGCAGGTAACCGCGTGGGAGCGGGCCGCGTACTTCGACGCACCGTAGCGCCCCGCGCTCGAGAGGAGAATCCGTTGCCCTTCACACGCGACCAGCTCCGCGAGGAGATCAGCGAGATCGAGCTGCTCGATCATCATTGTCACGCGCCGCTCAGGCTCGATGGACCGCTCGACGCCGTAACGCTCCGTGCAACCTTCACCGAATCGGCCAACCGGATCGTCCAGGAACAAGACGTCACCAACACCTCAGGCTACCGCACCATGATCCGCTGGCTGGCTGGACTGCTCAGCGCCGATCCGACCGAAAACGCCGTCCTTGAGGCACGCAACCGCCGCAATCCTGCTGACTACCACCGGCTACTGGCCGATGACGCGCGCCTCGGGCCACTCTATAACGACTTTCTCTTTCAACAGAAGCTGTGCTACTCATCGTCCGAATGGGAAGAGATGACCGGACGCGAAGTGCGCGGGCTGCTGCGGATCGAGACGTTGGCCGAGCAGATGGTGAGCGAAAGTGACACCTGGGAGGATTTCCGGCAGGAGTTTGCCAAGGCGCTGGTCGCTGGTCAGTCAGAGAATGGAGCAGGCTTCAAGAGCATCGCAGCCTATCGAACCGGGCTGGACGTCCAGCCCGTCGACGCAGCCACGGCCAGTGATGCGTTCGACGAGTACCGGGCCGAGATCGAAGAGGCGGATAACGAGCGGGTACGGCTAGCGAACAAGCCGCTGATCGATGCGCTCATCTGGGAAACGCTGGAGGTCGCCGCTCAGCTCGGGCTTCCTTTGCAGTTCCACGTCGCTCTGGGAGACGACGACTGCTACTTGCCAGAATCCAACCCGCTGTTGCTCCGAGCCATCTTTCAGGAGTCGCGCTACCGGGATGTCCCGATCGTCATGCTGCACAACTACCCGTATATTCGCGAGGCGTCCTACCTCACCAGCATCTACCCGAACGCCTACATCGACCTCGGACTAACCGTGCCGCTGGCCGGATCGAACTGCCCCGCGCTCGTTGCAGAGACGATTGGTTTGGCTCCAGCGCATAAGATCCTCGCCTCCAGCGACGGCCACGCGGTGCCGGAGTTCCAATGGTTTGCCGCACGGCTGTGGCGCGCCTCGCTGGTTGACGCACTCAGCACCATCGTCGACCAGGATTTCATGACCTTCGGCGAGGCCATCGAGACCGCAGCGATGATCCTGCACGGTAACAGCGAGCAGATCTACGTCAACGCGGCGTCGTAACCGGAAACTCAGAGAGAGAGAGGGAAGCTGCCATGCCCATGGACCCAAACCTACTTGCCGACCGCGTGCAGCGCGCGCAACTCCTGATGGAGGAGTCCGGCGTCGACCTGCTCATGATCGGACCGTCTTCTGATTTCCGCTATCTGACCGGCCACGTTCCACATTTGAGCGAGCGATTGACGGCGCTGATCCTCCCCTGGCGCGGCAAGGGAACGATCGTCGTGCCGCGACTGGAAGCGCCCCTGATCGCCCACTTGCGCGAGCGATTCGACTTCGCTGTCTGGGACGAGACCGACAACCCGCTGGAACGCGTCGCGACGGTCGCTCGTGAGACCCATTCGGAGTCGGTTGGCGTCAACGATCAGCTCTGGAGTGGATTCCTGCTCCGGCTTCAGAAGGCGCTTCCCAACGCCACCTACCAGAGCGGCAACGACGTCCTCTCGAAGCTCCGCGCCGTCAAGGATGAGACGGAGCTGGATCTGCTGCGCGAGGCCTCACGCCGCACCGACGCGGCCTGGGAGGAATTCTGTGCCACCGAACGGCTAACCGGCCGAACGGAACGAGAAGTCGCCAATCGGCTGGCAGCCATTATGGAAAAGCACGGTATGCCCGAGATCGCGTTCATGATTGTCGGTAGCGGACCAAACGGATCGTCGCCGCACCATCGCACCGGCGATCGGGTCATTCAATCGGGTGATCCAGTGGTCATCGACTTTGGCGGCATTCACGAGGGTTATTACTCGGACATCACCCGCACGCCGGTGGCTGGCGAACCGCACCCGGACTTCGTCGAGATCTACAACGTCGTGGTGGAGGCTCAGCAGGCCGCGTTCGAGTCGATCAAGCCGGGCGTAGCGTGTCAGGACGTCGACCGGGCGGCGCGCAAGGTCATCACCGATCACGGGTATGGCGAGTATTTCATTCACCGGCTCGGACATGGCATCGGCCTGACCGGCCACGAAGATCCATATCTCGTCGAAGGGAATACCGAGCCGATGCAGGCAGGTATGGTCTTTTCCGACGAGCCCGGCATCTACATTCCGGACAAGTGGGGTGTGCGGATCGAGGATTCGGTAGTGGTCACCGATGATGGCGCCGAACGCCTGAATCACGTCACGCGAAAACTGACGAGCCTGCCGTAGTTGGACCGCGTGGACCGCCCTCACCCCCGACCCCTCTCCCGTACGTACGGGAGAGGGGAGACGAAAGACCGTCAGCGTTGCCGTTGGTTCCCCCTTCTCCCGCTTGGCGGGATGGTCCTCTCCCTCGAGTCGAGGGAGAGTCAGTGAGGGAGACAAGGGCTGGGGATGAGGGTGGCTCCGAGGATGAGGGCTGTTCACGAGTGCCGGACAAGCCCCTGGGGGTAAACCCTTCCTCAACCTGCTCTAGGTGATCTCCGTTTTTCCAGGACGGGCTTCATTAACGAACGAGAGCGCCCGCTCCACTTCGGGTGGCAGCACGGGCAGGAGCGACCGCGGAATCAGGAAGGTCGACAGATTGAATAGGTCAGTGAAGACGGTGTGCGACCGCGTCGTCGCCATCAGGTAATCGTGGCCCGACGAGCCACCCGTGCCGATCTTGGCGCCGATCATTCGTTGCACCATCAACGCGTGGCGCTGTCGCCAGGCCGTGAACATCTCGTCGATCTGCACCAGCGTCGTCAGGAGCCTGAATGGCTGCTGCAAGATCGGACGGTCGCGGTAGAGGAGGATGAGCAGAGCGGCCAGCGTCGCGTGGAACGAAAGGCGCCATTCGCCTGCTTCGACGAACCGGGCGTGGGCATCCCGATCGAAGACCAGCGAGAACTTTTCGCGTGTGCGCTCGAGTCCTTCCAACTGTTTCGCGCGATCCTCGGGATCGAGGTTCGCGCCAACCTCGATAATGTGCCGGTCGCGCTCGAGCATCTCGTCGACCGCCGTTTTGTAGCTGCGCCAGAACTTGAAGCCGCCGAAGTCGAGAAACGGCGTTCGCGACAGCCAGCGATCGACGACGTCAAACAGGGTCGGCTCAGCCTCGGACGCTTCGACTCGCACGCGATCCTCGGCCGAGAGGTTACGCCAGTAGTCGCCGCCATGAAATCGAACTCTGCGATCGTGCCGTAGGCCGAGCTTATTCTCGATGAGCCGAAATTGGACGCTCTGCGATCCCGACGCCGGAACCAGCAGATCACGAAATTCGAGAAAGTCGAGCGGCGTCATTGTCTCGAGCACGGTGAAATGCTCGATGATCACGCGCTGAATCTCGACGATGCGCTGCAGTCGTGCCACGGCGGTGCCGACGCTGCTCTCGTCGACATAATCCTTGCCGAGCAGCGCCAGAATAGCGTCGAGGTCGTGCAGGATCAGCCTGAACCAGAGTTCGAACGCCTGGTGCACGACGATGAAGACCATCTCGTCGTGAACGTCACTGAGCGGCGACTGTGCCGAGAGAAGGCGATCGAGTTGCAGGTAGTCTCCGTAGTAGACCGGGGTTCTTGATTCGTCCAATGTCTGCCTCCAGTCTCGGGCGGTACAGAACTGGCTCGCGGGAATGCCTCACAGCCAGTTTCGTTTGGACGGGCATGGCCGTCTCTCATATGATGACAGAAATCGGCCGATCATTACCGAGAAACGAGACGAACGCAGAAAGAAAGGGGACCATATGAGTGTCGACGCCAACACTCGCACGTTCATCAATCAGATGAATCACGCGCGACAGATTCGCCAGTACCACGAGGATTCCGTGCCGGAAGAACTGGTCAACGAATTACTCCAAATCGCTCGCTGGACTGGAAGTTCCCGCAATACCCAGCCCTGGCACTTTATCGTGATCAACGACCGCGACGTCTTGAAGAAACTGAGCGAGCTGCGCACTCCGATCAACTGGGTAGCGGGCGCGCCGCTGGGGATTGCCATCGTACTGGAAGGAACAGGGGGCGAGGCGAGCGAGGCCTATGATGAAGGACGGGTCACCGAGCGCCTGATGATCGCTGCACGCATACTCGGACTCGGTAGCGGCGTCGCCTGGTTCCTCGGTGACGAAAATGAGGCCGATGCAAAGCGGATTCTCGGCGTTCCCGAGGAGCGAACGCTCCGCTCGGTCGTCGCCATTGGCTTCCCGATTACGTCCAAGGATCCGAGGCCGAATCCCTCGCAGGGCGGTCGCAAGCCCCTGTCAGAGATCGTCAGCTACAACCGGATGAGCTGATTCTTTCCCGTCGGCCGGCTCGTCGCGCCTCGGGTGCGAGCGGTTCTGTCGCGGCGAGCCAGTCACATTCTCTTCACCCCGGTAGCGCCAGAGGCTGCGCCCCCAGCCAAGCGAGCTCACGGCCATAAGGACACAGGCGCCGCCGCCGAAGACCATGGCACCGCGCGGTCCGATCAGGCTGGCGACAAGCCCGCTCTGAAAATCTCCCAGCCGCGGACCACCCGCCGAAAAGATGCTCGCGACCGCGCCAATACGTCCCCGGAACTCGTCCGGCGTCGCCAGCTGGCGTACCGTATGACGCATCGCCATGCTGACGGCGTCGAGAATGCCCGCCATTCCCAGCAAGATCAACGCGACGATGAACGACTGCGACAGGCCAAAGAGGCTCAGTGCCAGACCATACCCACCGATGGCGATGGCGACTATCCGACCCGGATGCCGCGGCGTGGGAACCAGCGTGAAGAGCGCCGCGCCCAGAACGGCTCCGGCACTGGGAGCCGAATAGAGAAAGCCGAGACCCTTCGGGCCCACCTTTAGCACGGTCTGAGCAAAGACGGGCAGCAGTCCGAGCGTCGAAGCGAGCAGTGTCCCGAAGAAGTCGATGAGCATAAGCTGCCAGAGGATCTTGCGCTCCCGCAGGAAGTGGAGGCCATCAACCAGCGCCGCCATGCCCTTCCTTTGAATCACCGGGATCGGAGGGCGTTCTCGCATTGCCACGAGCGCGCCGACCACCGCCATAAATGAAGCGGCGTCGATCCAGAAGGCGACGGAGGCGCCAAGCACTCCCAGGACGACGCCGCCGACCGCCGGACCGAGGACCGCCGCGGTGTCCAGGGCCAGCACGTTGATCGTCAGGGCGTTGGCGAGCTTGTCTCGTGGCACGAGTGCCGGGATGATCGCCTGGCGGGTTGGTGAGTCGAACGCCGAGGCCGCGGCAGTGATGACCGCGAAACCGTAGAGCAATCCCACGTTGACGAAGCCCAGCGACACCGAGATGGCGAGCAACGCAGAGAAGAACGCGAGAACCGTCTGTGACAGCAGCAGAAGTTTGCGCCGGTCGACTTGATCGGCGAGCGTTCCGCCAAACATAGACAGCAGAATGATCGGGATGGCGCGGGCCAAACCGACGACGCCGAGCGCGGCCGCCGATCCGGTCAGGGTATAAACCAGCCAGGCGAGCGCGACGGTCTGGATCTGTGTTCCCAGAATCGAGACGAATTGACCGAACCAGATCAGGCGGAAGTCGTGATACCTGAGCGATGCGAGAGCCGCGGGAAGCCTCACGAGCGCCAGCCCGGCCGTGCGGGACGCAATAGAACATGAATGACCGGCATTCTTGAGGACATCCCAGCCGAGTTAGACGTGTGTCGCGCGGGCGCGGGGCGCCGGACGAATCTTACCAACCGGTCGAACCGGCAATGCACACGAGTATCGAAACAGATTCATCTCGACGGTACCTGACGAAGAGGTAGGGAACGAGGAGACTGTTCCACACTTTGGTGGGCCGAACGTACAGGGTACCATTAACGCGATGCGCTGCTGCTTTGGAAGAGCGTGTTGAAATGCTGAAGATATCGACCGCGTTTGCATAATGTCGCACGATTCTGGACATCCTGGTCACCAATTGGACTGACCAATTGGCAAGCAGCAAGGTTGATGAACTTGACGCGTACGCCAGTACGTGCTAAAAGGTCGGTAGTTTGAGTTTTGAAACTTGCGCGTTGCCAATTCGTACGTCAACGTATACTTTCCCGCCAGATCGACGTGGTGGCGTCCACTGGGCGCGAAAGGAGGTGGCGGTCCTGAATCAGGGTTTGGTGATTTCTGGCTACTCTTTGGCTGGTACACGAAACTCTCGTCCACAGGACCGTAATGAAGCGACACGATACTGGTCTTCACGCAATATTGCCCATTGATGGGCACGGCAGGCACTGTCACGGAGCTTCGAGAAGCGAAGGGGATCGCACCCGGAGCACCGTCCCGAGAACTGAGCATTCAGTTCTCGTCTTACGACCCTTTTGGGGAGGAGTGTTAGATGACCCTGCGCGATGAATTGTCCAACGATCTTGCAGGCTTTGTCAGTGAGACCAAGCTGACCCGGCGATCACTGGTCCGGCGCGCGACCGCGCTCGGCCTGAGCGTCCCGGTCGTCAGCGCGCTGCTGGCCGCCTGCGGCGGAAGTTCGAGCAACACGCCAGCAGCGACCACCGCGCCGACAACAGGCTCAGCCGGCGGTTCCACCGCGACGAGCGCGGCAACATCGGCCTCAACGCCGACATCGGCTTCCACGGCCACAACGGCATCGACCGCGACGACCGCGGCAACGGCCTCCGCGACCCAGGCGTCTTCCGGCCTCGGCCCGGTTGAAGAGGCCAAAAACAAAGGCGGCCAGGTTATTGAAGGAACATTCGCCGACGCGAAGACGGTTAACTCGATCCTTTCGACCGACACGTCATCCGGTCGCGTCATCGACATGATGTTCAACAGCGTCATGACCGTCAGTCCTGAGGACGTCTCACCGCAGGGTGAGTTGGCCGAGAAATTCGACATTTCGAGCGACGGGATTACCTACACCTTCACGCTCCGTGACGGCGTTCAGTGGCACGACGGTCAGCCATTTAGTTCCGCGGACGTCAAGTTCACCTACGACCTGGCAATGGATCCAAAGACGAATTCGCCGCGAACGTCGGAACTGACTGAGCGCGTCGCCTCCATTGACGCGACCGACGACAAGACGGTGACCGTCAAGCTGACGAAGCCAAACGCCGCTTTCCTGGTCTCGAACATGATCTACAACATCATTCCGCAGCATGTCCTCAAGGACGTGGCGCCGGATGCACTGGCGCAAGACGCATTCTCGACAGGGCAGAAGGGCCGCACCATCGGCACCGGCCCCTTCATGTTCGAGGAGTGGGTCAAGGACGATCACATGACCCTGTCCAAGAACCCAAACTACTGGCAGGGCGAGCCGAATCTCGACAAGTACATCTACAAGATCGTGCCAGACCAGAACGTTCTCGTACAACAGTTGAAGACCGGCGAAATTGATTACGGTCAGATTCCTGAATCCTCGGTCGACGAGATGAGCAAGCGCAACGACGTGAAGGTCGTTCAGTACGACACCTTCAGCTTCACCTTCTATTCCTATCAGCTCGACACTTCGAAGAGCACGTTGTTCCAGGACAAAGAAGTGCGTCAAGCGCTCCTCTTCGCGCTCGATCGCAAGGCGATGATCGACGCCATCCGGTACGGCATTGGCACTGTGGCCGTTGGCACCGTTCCGGTTCTCTCCTGGGCCTACAATCCGGACGGCATTGAAAACAAATATCCGTACGACACCAAGAAGGCGAATGATCTGCTCGACAAGGCGGGCTGGACAAAGGGTTCCGATGGCATTCGGGCCAAGGACGGCAACAAGCTGCAGTTCGAGATGTACACCAACTCCGGCAATAAGGTCCGCGAGCAGTACCTGACCGTCATGCAGCAGCAGTGGAAAGAGATCGGCGTCGATATGACGCCGAAGCTCGAGGAGTGGAACGCCTTCCTCGACCGGATTACCGGCACCAAGGATTTCCAGGTCTTCCTGGTCGGCTTTAGTTGGGACACCGACCCGGATCAGACAACGATGTGGGCGACCGACTCATACACCGGCGGCTTCAATATGAACAAGTACTCCAACCCGCAGGTGGACGATCTGCTGAAGCAGGGTCTCGCGACGACCGATCAGTCGAAGCGCAAGGAGATCTACACGCAGATGCAGAACATCTTGATGGACGATCTGCCGAACGCGATCACGGACTTCCCAAAGGGCATTTACGTCGTCAACAATCGCGTCCACAACGTCTTCCCGAACGCGGTGGACATCCCCTTCAATGCATATCAATGGTGGGTCGACGCATAGGCTGGTAACTCAAATCAGCGTACGGGAATGGACTGTTCGAGTCCATTCCCGTACCCGATCTCGTAGGAATCGAACTACTGTGCGGCCGTCTCTGAACGTGTAACGATAGAAGGGAACCACGATGGGGCGCTTCGTGCTCCGCCGGGTCATCCAGATGGTCCCGTTGGTTATCGGGATAACCATTGTGACATTTGCCCTGGCGAACCTGGTCCCGGGTAGCCCGATCTCGGACCTCGAATTCAATCCGAATATCCGCCCCCAGGATTTGGAGCGGATTCGTCACAGTCTCGGACTCGATCAGCCGCTTTACATCCGCTACTTCCAGTGGATTTCACACATTGCCCGCGGTGACCTTGGCATCTCGCTGGTAACCTATCGGCCAGTCTCCGAACTGATCCTGCAGAAACTGCCGAATACCCTCATCCTGACGGGAACCGCTCTCCTTATTTCTCTCTTATTTTCGATACCCGTAGGAGTCTACGCCGCAACGCGACGTAACTCCGTCTTCGACCAGATCACAACGGTGGGAGCAGTCGGCGGCGTGGCGGTGCCGATCTTTTGGCTCGGACTGATGATGATCATTCTCTTCTCCGTGAAGTTCCGCGACTGGGGTCTCCCGGCACTCCCGTCCGGTGGCGTCCACACACTGGGGCAAGGCGGCTTCCTTGACTTGCTCAAACACTTATTAATGCCAGCGTTTGTGCTGGCTTTTGTTCAGACTGCCGCCTGGACGCGCTACATTCGGTCGCAGATGATCGAAGTACTCAGGATGGACTTTGTTCGCACTGCCGAGTCAAAGGGACTGCGCGACAACGTGGTCATCTTCGGGCACGCGCTGCGCAACGCCATTTTGCCGTTGGTGACCCTGTTGGCACTCGATATCCCGACGCTTTTCAGCGGGGCGGTCGTCACCGAACAGATTTTTTCCTGGAACGGGATTGGCCGGTTGATCTTCGATTCCGCAACCAAGCGTGACTACACGGTTGTGATGGGTACCGTCCTGATGGTCTCCATCCTGACAGTCGTCGCCAACCTGCTTGCCGATATCGCGTACGGGATTCTCGACCCGCGCATCCGGTACGAATAGACAACCTGGAGATGTATCGTGGCTGACGTGAATGCCAAGCATCAAGACGGAGTCCTGACGTCGGAGAGCGCGGCGGCGAATAAATTCGCTGAAGCAGGTGACCTGAGTCGAGTGGCACGCCGCCAGCCGGAAGGCTACCTGCGCCAGTCGTGGCGCCGGTTCCAGCACAACAAGATCGCGGTCGCAGCACTGGTCGTTACGATCTTGATCCTGCTGTTCAGCTTCGGCGCGCCGCTCATTTCCCATTTCATTACCCATAAGAGCATGAGCCAGCAGTTCTTGCTCGCGCGGTTCAAGCCGCCGCTCAGCCCGGGCTACCCGCTTGGCGCGGATAACCTCGGGCGTGATGTCTTGACGCGTCTCGCCTACGGCGGCAGAGTCTCGATGATGGTTGCCATCGGGGCGACGTTGAGCGCATTTCTCATCGGCGGAACGCTCGGCTCAATCGCTGGGTACTATGGCAAATGGGTAGATTCGATCATCATGCGCTTCGTCGACATCATGCTGTCGATTCCGGCGCTCTTCCTACTCATTTTCATCAACACGCTGTTCAGCGTCGGAGCCGTCGTCCTGGCGTTGGTCATCGCCTCGGTAAGCTGGATGGGACTTTCCCGCCTGATCCGTGGCGAAGTCATGTCGCTCCGAACGCGCGACTACGTTGAGGCGGCACGAGTGGTCGGCGCGACCGACGCCCGGATTATCGCCCGTCACATGTTCCCGAACGTCATCCCCCTGGTGATCGTCTGGTCGACGCTGGCGGTACCGGTCTTCATCATCGTCGAGGCCTCGCTGAGCTATCTCGGTCTGGGCGTGCAGGTGCCGACGCCGTCCTGGGGCAACATGCTGACCGACGCCCAGTCGTACATGACGCATTCGTGGACACTGGCGGTCATTCCCGGGCTAATGATCTTCTTCACGGTGTTGTCGATCAACCTGCTCGGCAACGGCCTGCGTGATGCGCTCGACCCGCGACTGTCGGAGTAGGAGTCAGCCCTCATCCCCAGCCCTTCTCCCGAGATCAGGAGAAGGGAGCGCATAACCCTCTCCCAGAATTGGGAGAGGGTCGCGAGCTTGCGAGCGGGGTGAGGGCGATCACACCCCCATCCAACGGCACAACCACTCTACTCCGCGCTGCAGCATGTCGAGGCGGTGCGCTCGCTCGCGAATCGGATGACCCTCACGCGGGTAGATCACGCACTCGGTCGCCACGCCGCGATCTCGCAAGGCACGGAACATTTCCTTCGCCTGCCCGATCGGGCAGATCAGATCTCGCTCTCCATGCAGGAAGAGGGTCGGCGTCGTGACCCGGTCAACCTCGAAGATAGGCGAGAACGTGATGTAGGGTCCGTCGACGTCATACGGGTTTGCGCGGTAGAAGACCTCGTCAAACGCCGGAATGTCGCTTGTGCCATGAAACGAAACCCAGTTGGTGATGCTGGCTCCGGCGATGGCGGCCTTGAAACGATCGGTCTGCGTAACGGCCCAGGCGGTCAGGTAGCCGCCGTAACTCCAGCCACAGACACCCAGCCGCTCCGGATCGGCGATTCCGGCATGAACGACGTGATCGACGCCGGCCAGGATATCCTGCAGGTCCGCCCCACCCATGTCGCGCTGGTTCGCTTCGGCGAACGCCAGCCCCCAACCCGCGCTGCCGCGCGCGTTCGGGAAGAAGACGGCGATGCCCCGTCGCAACAGTTCCGGCACCCAGCCAGAGGTGCCGTTCGCGGGGAACATGTAGCCCGACATCCCAGTCGGCCCGCCGTGAATCATGGTTACCATAGGCACCAGTTGGTCCGCGGGAACTCCGTTCGGTCGCACGAGCAACCCCTGGATCTCCTGTCCGTCGGCCGCGTTCCAGTACCTCGTCTCAAGCGTGCCGGGGAGTCGACATGCGAGTGTTTCGTTGTGACGTGTCAGCTGAGTCCAGGCGACATCTCCGCCCGTTCGACCCAGCCAGACTTCAGGTGGTTCATTGAACGCCGCGAAGACCGTGACCGCCGTCGACGTGTCGCGCGACATACTCATTCCGTAAGTCACCAGACCCCGCTCCTCGCGCCACAGAGTCTCGGTCGATCCGTCAAGCGTCACCTGGCACAGGGCGGCCGCCCCGCGCTCCAGGGCCGACGTCAACAGCGACCGGCTCTCGGGTTCCCAGTGAACCGTGAAGTGTGAACGCGCGTCGTTTCCGGCAAGGCGACGGACATCGCCGCCCTCGGCCGGCACAAGCAGTATGTCCCCACCGGTCATACCCGGATCACTCCAGATACTCGTCGTCACCGCGATCCACTGACCGTCCGGCGACCAGGCCGGGCGCGCAATCTGCCGTTGTGGCCGGTGCAGGGTCGTCGCCTCGCCGCTGTCCACGTCGAACCGGGTGAGCGCAGCCCGGTACCAATTCCAACGGTGTGGCGTCTCTGACGTGATCGCGGCGAGCGCCGATCCATCCGGAGACCAACAGACTTCCCATACGTGCAATTCCACGACTGAAAGCTTCCGGCTCTCGCCAGTCTCTGAATCAACGAGCCAGATTCGATTGAAGAGCGGCCGGTCCTCGTAGAGGATCTCGTCGGCCCCTGCGTCATGCTCCAGCGCGGCGTCGCGAGCGACCACGGCAATAGTCGCTCCATCAGGCGACCAGGCGAGATCAGATATTCCGCCAGGGAGTTCCGTCAGTTCTTCGGCCTCACCAATGCCACCGCGCAACAGGTAGAGCCGCCCGGTACCGCGCTTGGCACGGTCGGAGCAAAACGCGACGGACCGGCCATCGGGCGACCAGCGCGGCAGTTCGTCGCTCCCAGGGCCGCGTGTGATCTTCCTGGGGGTTCCTCCCGCGGCATCAACCAGCCAGATGCGACTCTCCGCGGACGGCTGACCCACCTCCAGAGCGCCATCGGCCACCACGTAGGCGACCTGTGAACCGTCGGGGGAAAGCTGCGGGTCGTCGAGGTTCTTCATACCAAGCAGATCGTCGTACGTAAGCGGGCTTGCCATCGTGCCATCCATCCGTTTCCGCGGAGCGCGAATCGACATGCAGGCTAGTTCAGCACACGGCGCGAAGGCTGTCGAGAGGCGAGCACAAGCCTGGGACTGTTGCTTGCGCAAACTTAATACGAGGACGTAGACTGGAACCCAGCGAAGCCTTTGACATTGCCTCATTCGAGGAAAGGCGCGGATGAACGCGGCTCACTTGTTTCCACCCGGAACTCGCGGGCGTGCAACCCTATACGGTGTTGCCGCCGGCATCGCAACCACACTCCTGATCGGCATTCCCACCGTCCTGATTCCCAACCCCATCTTCGGACGTGAAGTTCCGGTCCAGCCTCGTGACTATCTCTTCCTAAGCATCACCGTACTTCTGACCAGCATCCTGGCGGCAAGCTACGCGTTGCCGGCAACCTGCTCACTGCAGGACGGCAAGATGGCCGCGGGAGGGTTTCTCTCCTTTCTGGCCGTCGGATGCCCGGTCTGCAACAAAGTCGTCCTCCTTACCCTCGGCGCCAGTGGAGCAATGAGCTACTTTCAGCCGCTCCAACCTCTGCTCGCCGTCGCATCGACACTACTCCTCGGCTATGCCATCTGGATTCGATTCCGCTCGGCTCGCCGGGCGCTTGGCCAGCCACAGCCAACCGGACTGCAGCACGCAAACGAGATCTAGGCATCAACCACCAGACGTGATTCGAAAGGGAGTGGAGACGTGAGCAAAGAACTGAGAGGTTCGATCGTTCCGCTCGTCACGCCGTTTAAGAACGGCGAGTTCGACGAGCCAACCTTCAAGGACCTGATCGAGTGGCAAATCGAAAGTGGCAGCCACGGGATCTCGATCACCGGATCGACCGGAGAGCCGTCGGCGCTCTCCATCGACGAGCGAGAGCACGTCATCGAGACGACGGTGAAGACGGTTCGCGGTCGGGTGCCGATTGTCGCCGGCACCGGCACCAACAACTTCGAAGAGACCGTGCGGCTGACGCAGTTCGCCGAGAAGGTCGGCGCCGACGCCTCATTGATGATGGTGCCCTATTACAACCGTCCAAGCCAGCAAGGGCTCTACGAGTACTTCATGGCCGTAGCCGAGCGCGTGTCGCTGCCGATCATCATCTACAACATCCCTGGCCGAACAGCCGTCAATTTGGAGCCCGACACCGCCGCGCGCATCCTTAAAGCGCGCAGCAACATCATCGGCGTCAAGGAGGCCAACAAGGATTTCGAGCAGGTTACCAAACTGTTCGACCGCTGTGGCCGCGACATCCTGGTCTATTCCGGTATTGAGGCGCTCTGCTTTCCGCTGCTGGCTCTGGGTGGGGCGGGCTACATCAGCGCAACCGGCAACGTCATGCCGCGCCAGTCGGCCGAGCTCTACAACCTGACCGCCTCTGGCAAGTGGCTGGAAGCGCGCGACCTGCATCACGAGATGTTCGCCATGAACGAAGCGCTCTTCTTCGAGACGAATCCGGGCCCGGTAAAGTATGTCCTCGGCTTGATGGGCAAAATCACGCCGGAAATTCGCCTGCCGCTCGTCCTGCCATCGGAAGAGAACAAGCGAAAGCTCCGCGCTGTGACGGAGCGCTACGGATTGATTCCAGCCGGGGCCGCGGCCGCCGGGAACGGAGACAATTGATGCGAACCGCGCGATTTGTGGCGGACGGCCGGATTCACCACGGTGAGGTCGTCGAGGATAAGGTCGTCGACGAAGCGGGCCGGGTTTACCCCCAGTCGGCGATCACCTGGCTCCCGCCGGTCGAGCCGAAGAAGGTGGTCGGACTCGTCCTCAATTACGCCGACCACGCCAAGGAACTGGGGCTCGAGACGCCGACCGCGCCGGTCCTCTTCTTCAAGCCGCTCACCTCCCTGATCGGCCATGGGGCCAAGATCATCCGGCCAAAAGGGGCAGAGCAACTGCATTACGAGGTGGAGCTCGGGGTCGTCATCAGCCGCCGTTGCCGCAAGGTGAAGGCGTCCGACGCAGAAAGCGTGATTCGCGGCTATACGGTCGGTAATGACGTGACTGCGCGTGACTACATCACGAACTACTATCGCCCGCCCATCAAGGCCAAGGGATACGACACGTTCGGTCCGCTCGGACCCTGGGTGGTCGAGAACGAGGATATCGATCCGGACAATGTGCAGTTGCGCGCCTACGTCAACGGCGAGCTGCGCCAGGAGGGGCACACCTCGAACCTGATTTTCAAGGTCGCCCCGCTCATCGAATACATCAGCGAGTTCATGACGCTGGAGCCGGACGACGTGATCCTGACCGGCACACCGGAGGGCATCTCGTTCGTGCAGCCCGGCGACGTGCTGAAAGTCGAGGCCGTCGGCGTTGGCGCGCTGGAGAACCAGGTCATCGGCGAAGAGGATCTGGAGACAGCGCACTAACCTCTGTAATTGCGGCCGGTCGCAGCAACGTTCCGTGGAAGATGGATAGGCTCGGTAGGGGCAGACCCCCGTGTCTGCCCTCCGTACGAGGCCGGCCAGCAATATAGTTTATGCGGCCTTTGGCCGAGGGCAGACACGGGGGTCTGCCCCTACCTACGATCGAACAGGTTCCAGGACCAGCCAGTCTGTGGACAATATAAAATGAGGAGAGACCGGTATGGGAGCGCGTAACGGAGAGGCATATCTGCAGAGGCTTCGCGAGCACCCGCGCGAGGTCTGGATTGAGGGCGAGCGGGTTCTTGGCGACATCACCCAGCACCCGGCCTTCCGTAACATAACTCGCAGCCTGGCCGCCCTCTACGATATGCAGTGCGACCCGAGCCTGCGCGATGAGATGACCTACATCTCTCCCACCAGCGGTGACCGGGTCGGCCTCTCGTTCATTCAACCGCGAACCCGTGAGGACCTCGCCAGGCGTAACGCGATGATGAAGCACTGGGCGGACTTCTCCGGCGGCATGATGGGGCGCACACCCGACTACTTGAACGTCGGACTGGCCGCCTTCGCCGCGGCCTCGAGCTTCTTCGCCCAGGGCGACCAGCGGCACGGCGCGAACATTCAGAACTACTACGAACACGTGCGCGAGAATGACCTCTGCCTAACCCACACACTGATCACACCGCAGGTAAACCGCGCCGTCGGCCCCGGCCAGCAGGTCGACCCCTACATCGTGGCTCGCGTGGTCAAGGAGACCGACGCCGGACTCGTGATTCGCGGCGCGCGTATGCTCGCGACGCTCGGCCCGATCGCCGACGAGATCGAGGTCTTCCCGTCCACCGTACTGCGAGGAGGGGACGAAGACATTCCCTACTCCTTTGCCTTCTCGATTCCGGTCGATACTGCTGGCTTGAAGTTCATCTGCCGCGAGTCGTTCGATTACGGCCGCTCGACCTTTGACCATCCGCTCGGCGCCCGCTTCGAGGAGATGGACGCCATAGTCGTCTTCGAAGACGTGCTAGTCCCATGGGAGCGCGTCTTCATATACGGCGACATGCGGCTCTGTAACGGCGTCTTCGCCGAGACCGATGCCGTGGTCCATATGGCGAACCAGGTGATTGTCAAGGATCTGGCGAAGGCCGAGTTCGTCTTCGGTGTCGCCGCGCTAATCGGCGATCGCATCGGCATTGATGGCTTCCAGCACGTGCAAGAGAAGCTCTCGGAGATCATTCTCGATATCGAGTCGATGCGCGCCTTTCTGCGCGCGGCTGAGGCCGACGCCAACGTCGACAGCTGGGGCCTGATGACGCCCGCCTTCGCCCCGCTAAACGCCGCGCGCAACATGTTCCCGAAGCTTTATCCACGCATGATCGAAATCCTGCACCTGCTCGGCGCCAGTGGACTGATGGCGATCCCGACCGAGGCCGACACCAAAAGCCCGATTGGCCCGATGATCAGCAAATACCTGCAAGGTCGCAACACCGACGCCTACAACCGGGTCAAACTCTTCCGGCTGGCCTGGGATATCGCGCTGAGCGCATTCGGCTCGCGCCAGGTTCTCTACGAACGCTTTTTCTTCGGCGACCCCGTGCGCATGGCCAGCGCGCTCTACACCAGTTACGACAAGGAGCCCTATAAACGGCGCGTGCAGGAGTTCCTCGAGCGGCCAGGACACGACGCATAGGGGGCCCGTCATCCGAACGACGATCGGACCGAGCTAATCGGAAATGGAGAGTCGCGCCATGTCCGCGGCGAAACGTCAACTGCCATTCAATATTCTGAAGACCGGGCACGTCGAACTGCGCGTTACTGATCTGGACCAGGCCTACGATTTCTACGTCGGGTTACTTGGCTTGACGGAAACCGAGCGCCGCGGCGACCGGCTCTTCCTGCGCTGCATCGAGGATTGGGAGCACCACTCCCTCATCCTGCGTCAGGCTGATTCGCCCGGCGTCAGCCATATTGGCTACCGGGTCGAGAGTGACGAGGACCTGGACGCCCTGTTCACGCTGGCACGCGAACGAAATCTTTCGGCGCGCTGGGTTGAGCCGGACGAAGAGCCCGGGCAAGGACGCGCGCTAAGGATCAGTGATCCGATGGGTTTTCCCGTCGAGTTCTATCACGAGGTTCAGCGAGTGGAACGGCTGCTGCAGCAGTTCCACCTGCATCGCGGGCCGAACATCATGCGCATTGACCATGTCAACCTACATGTGCCGGACGTCTCGGCAGCGGCACAGTGGTACACCGACGACCTCGGGTTCCGATGCGCTGAGTACACCGAGACGGAAGAGGACCAGCCTCGCCTCTGGGCGACGTGGCTGCATCGCAAACAAAACGTCCACGATGTGGCGCTGATGACCGGGCCAGGCCCGCGGCTCCACCATGTCGGATTCTGGACCCAGGAGCCAGGCAACGTGCTGCGCGCGGCCGATATCCTTTCCGCAGCGGGCTACGCGGAGAATCTCGAGCGTGGTCCTGGTCGGCACGGCATCTCCAATGCGATGTTCCTCTACCTCAGGGACCCGGACGGGAACCGCATCGAGCTCTATACGAACGACTACCTGATTCCCGATCCGGATTTCGAGCCGATTCGCTGGAGACTGAACGACCCGAAGCGACAGACGTACTGGGGGCAGCCCGCGCCGCAGAGCTGGTTCAACGACTCGTCGCGCGTCGAAAACTTCAATGGTGACGGCTTTGTTGAACTAATCGCGCCGGAGATGGCCGACCGGCCAACCTTCATCGGGCACTGACCGGACACGACGAACGGGCAACTGGGTCGTGCCCGGATTCAGCCGTCCTGGCACGACCCAGTACCCGGGAGTCGCATCATGTCCGACCACGACAATCATTCACACCGCATCCTCAATCAGGGACATCCCGCCACGCGCGCCCGCACGCATGGGTCGCTTGTCTTCAAGCAGGGCAATGTCTTCATGGTCTCGGCGCACGACGGCAACGTCATCCCCGACTCCGAACAGGGGCTCTACTTTCATGACACACGTTATCTATCCGGGCACACGCTCGAGATCAACGGGCAACGCATGGTGCCGCTCCTCGCCAAGGCGCTCGACCTCGGCGGATGCGTGATCCAGCTCACCAATCCCGACCTCCTCTCGACCGATAACTCCGCGCTCGTCAAGAAAGAATCGCTCGGGATCCGCTGCGATCGCTGGATCGGCAACGAGTTCACCGAGACCATCACGATCGACAACTACCTTTCAGAAACCGTCAAGCTGTCGCTAACGCTCAGCTACGAGGCCGATTTCGCCGACATGATGGCGGTTCGCGGCGCCGTGCCGGAGAAGACCGGGGAACGGCACAAGCCGCAGTGGAACAAGGACGCGCTGACCCTGCGCTACGACGGCGCCGACGGCCACGAGCGGCGCTCGACGGTTCACTTTTCGCCCCGGCCAGATAGCCACCGCGGACAGTCGGCGACATTCAACATTGCGCTGCCGCCGAAAGGCCAGTGGCAGATGAGGGCCGTGCTCGAGCTTCTGGACGTCAACGAGATCGGGCTGGAGATTACCCCGACCGCGGACGAGGGAGCCCGCCGCGAATCGATTGGTCATGCCCAGCGTGGCGGGCTCGGGACCGGAACCCGCGTCGAGACCGACAACCGCATCTTCAACTCCGTTCTGACGCGATCACTGCTCGACATTCACATGCTTTCAATGCGCCAGTACGGGCATCACTTCCTCGCGGCCGGCATTCCCTGGTACGTCGCGCTCTTCGGACGGGACAGCCTGGTGACCGCACTTCAGGTTGCCGCCTTCGAGCCCGACGTGATCAAGAACACGCTGCAGGTGCTGGCCGCGTACCAGGGAACGAGCGTCGACGACTGGCGCGACGAGCAGCCCGGCAAGATCCTCCACGAATTTCGCGTCGGCGAGATGGCCAACCTCAACGAGATTCCCCAGACCCCCTATTACGGTAGCGTCGATAGCACCCTGAAGTTCCTGATCCTGCTCGGCGTCTACTGCGACTGGTCCGGCAACCTCGATCTCTTCCACGAGTTGCGACAGAACGTCGACGCGGCACTGGAGTGGATTGAGCAGTATGGCGACAGCGACGGCGACGGCTATATCGACTATCTCTGTCGCTCGAAAAAAGGACTGCGCAACCAGGGATGGAAGGACTCCGGCAACTCCATCGTCATGGAGGACGGGTCGCTGGCCGAACCACCCGTCGCGCTACCCGAGGTGCAGGGAGAGACCTATCTGGCCTGGAGATCCATGGCGCGGCTCTTCGAACGGTCAGGCGAACCGGAGAAGGCGCACCAACTCGACGATGCCGCCACGGATCTCTACCAGCGCTTCAACCGCGACTTCTGGCAGCCCACGATCAACTACTACGCCCTCTGTCGCCAGGTGAACGGCGCGTTTTCGATGAGCGTGGCTTCCAACCCGGCGCACAGCCTCTGGACGGGCATCGTCAACGATCCTGGCACGGACGCCATCGCCGAGCGGATCATGCAGCCCGACATGTTCAGCGGTTGGGGCGTCCGCACCCTCTCGGCCGACGACCGCTCGTACAACCCGGTTGACTACCAGGTCGGCAGCATCTGGCCCCATGACAACGCGTTCATCGTCAACGGGCTCTATCGCACCGGGCACGTCGCGACCGCGCACCAGATCTTCAGCGTGCTCCTCGAAGCGGCGCGCATCTTCGACAACCACCGGCTGCCCGAGACCTTCGCCGGCTACGACCGTGACTACGCGCCCGACCCCGTACACTATCCCGTGGCTTGCAGCCCCCAGGCCTGGGCGTCCGGTTCGATCCCGTTCATGCTGCAAGCGGCACTCGGCATCCAGCCGGACGGGCTGAACGGCCGGCTGAAGATCGTGCGCCCCGCGCTGCCCGACTGGCTCGAGTGGGTCAACGTGCTCGACCTGAACATCGCCGGCGGCACGGTCGACCTGCGCTACGAACGATCCGGCGCGCATACACTCGTGGCCGTGACCCGCAAGGATGGCCCGGTCCACGTCGAAGTGTTGTATTGAGGCCAACCAGCGTCGATTCCGAATAGCGGCGCCGTCTTCGACCGTCCGCGCGATTTGTGGTAGAATCCTCGTCGCTGTGGCGAGACGGCACGAGGGCCAGATCGCACACGAGCATCTGGGCCGCTAGCTCAATTGGCAGAGCAGCTGACTCTTAATCAGCGGGTTCGGGGTTCGAGTCCCTGGCGGCTCACAACAAAAAGCCCATTCAGACGCGGAAAACAGACGCCCCAGCCGAACTGGCCGGGGCGTTTTTGTTTCTGGCCAGCATTCGCGATGGCGCGCGACCGGCCATTGAGTCGTGGGAAATATGGCGCGCGACGTGGGACCTTTGGGGGGCGGCAAGCGGGCCGACCGCGGGTACGATTGCTGGACAAGAGCGAGCATCGTGTGCAGGTTTCAATCCCGTTCCAATGTCGCGCGCATACTTGACTTCGCGACACCAGCGGGACCATACTGTTAGCACCACATCGACTTCCGGGCATCCGTACAGATCATCCCCGCCACCGGAATCTGTTGACTTTTCAACGGGACGCAGTACATGGACTTTGCATTCGGTCCAAAATTCCGATGCAGCGCGCCGCGGCTCACACGTCGTCTCACCACCTTCAGGCCAGGCCGGCCTGGAACGCCGGTTCCGCAGCACACGTTAATGTGACGGCCATTGCGGTTTGCATGGCGGACGCTGTACTATTGCTTAGAAGTTAGACATAATAGGAATGTGTTAACGTAGAGGGCTTCAGCACATCACGCCGCGCCGGGTGGGGACCATGGCACGGCGGCTGAAATTCGAAACAATTTGGGGGATAGAGACGTAACGGTGTTTGGGAAGGGGACGCCGGCTTCCTCGGTCGACGCTGCGGAGCTGCTTCAGGCGGATGCCGCGAGTCACCGGGCGGGACGGCGTAGGGAACTCATCCGGCCACACGGGGCGCAATCCAGCAGCGACGGCACGCGCATCGAGTGCGATTCGACGAAGGCGTTTGCCCGACAGGCCGCCCGTGACCGTCGGAGCTGCCAATGATCACGCGAGCGAACACGGTCGGTATCCTCCGCAACCGCTATTTCCTCGTGAGCGATCTCCTTCTTCTAAGTGTGGCGAGCTATGCCGCGTTTGTTCTGCGGCTCGACTCGGCCTGGTTGCGTCACGAGTGGTCCGGCTGCGTCCTCTTCCTCGCCTTGACTATTCTGGTGACGCCGCCGATCTTCTGGCGCGTCGGCATCTACCGGCGCTATTGGCCGTATGCCTCGGTCGAGGAGATCCCACTCCTGATCGGGGCGACCACCGCGGCTGCTCTTGTGATCGGCGGGATCTATACGGTCATCGTGCCGATGGTGACCCCGACGTTGGTGCGACCGATCTCGCGCTCGATACCGGCCATCTTCTACCTGCTGGCGGTCGGCGCGGTGTGTGGGCCGCGGCTGCTGGTCCGACTCGTGGCGTCCTCAGTCGGTCCCCGAGGCGGCGCACCTGGCGAGCACGGATCGACGCCGGCGCTCATCATCGGCGCGGGCGACGCTGGATCGCTCACGGCGCGTGAACTTCGGCGCAATCCGCAGCTCGGTATGCACGTGGTCGGGTTCATCGACGACGACTCGAACAAGATCGGCAAACGTATTCACGGCATCCCCGTCCTCGGCGGACGCGCGGCCCTGCCGCTGATGGTGCGTGAGCACGCCGTGCGCCGGGTCATTATCGCCATGCCAACCGCACCGGGGCGCACCATTCGTGAGATCGTCGACGTCTGCAAGCAGATCGGCGCCACGACACAGATTCTTCCCGGCATCTATGAGCTGCTCGACGGCAAGATCCACGTCAATCAGATCCGCAGCGTCCAGATCGAGGACCTGCTGCGGCGCGATCCGATCCAAACCGATCTGCTCGCCGTCGAGAACCTTATTCGTGGGAAGCGGGTGCTGGTCACCGGCGCGGGCGGGTCGATCGGCAGCGAACTCTGTCGCCAGATCTTCCGCTTCGGGCCAAGCGACATGTTCCTACTCGGGCATGGCGAGAACTCGATCTTTCAGATTCACAACGAGCTGCTCCAACTCTCCCGGTCGATGGCGGAAACCAATGACACGCCGACGCTCCATCCCGTCATCGCGGACTTCCGCTTCGAGCATCGCATCAACGCGGTCTTCGATGAATTCCGGCCGCAGATCGTCTTCCACGCCGGAGCGCACAAGCACGTGCCGCTGATGGAGTTCAACCCGAGCGAGGCGGTCTCGAACAACGTCTTCGGCACGCGAAACTTGTTGCAGGCGTCGATGGCGACCGGCGTCGAGCGCTTCGTGCTCGTCTCGACCGATAAGGCCGTGCGACCGACCAGCGTGATGGGCGCAACCAAACGCGTGGCCGAGCTGCTGGTGCATCAGGCCGCGGAACAGAGTGGCCGGCCGTTCATGGTGACGCGCTTCGGCAACGTGCTCGGCAGCCGCGGAAGCGTTGTGCTCACCATGAAGCAGCAGATCGCCGCGGGCGGGCCGGTCACCGTGACGCACCCGGAGATGGTGCGCTACTTCATGACCATTCCGGAGGCGGTGCAGCTTGTACTGCAAGCCTCGGTGCTCGGAACCGGTGGCGAGGTCTTTACGTTTGACATGGGCGAGCCTGTTCGCATTCTCGACCTCGCGCACGACCTGATCCGGCTCTCGGGCCTGGAGGAGGGCGAGGACATCGATATCGCGATCACCGGGGTGCGACCCGGAGAGAAGCTCTTCGAAGAATTATTCCTGCCGGACGAGGAATATCGCCGCACGCATCACCAGAGCGTCTTCATTGCCGCCGGTGCCAGTCGATCGGTTCCGGACGAACTGAACGAGACGATCGAAATGCTGCGTGGATGCATGATGCGTGGGGACGACCTCGGCACGGTACGCACGCTGAAGGCGGTCGTTCCGGAATACACCGGACATGAGGCGGCAGCGCCGCGTGGGCGAGGTACCGCGACCGGGCGGACCCGGTTTACATCCCCGCAATCCCGCCGATCGCCCGTACGCTTGCCAGCCGTTCGGGCGGTTCCTCAGGGGGATGCGGGAACATGAGCGAGCGGTTCTCCGACGTGGTACCGAACTGGATGGCTGAATGACGACCCGAGGAAAAGCAACGGTCGACATTCAGACGTTGTTCCCGCTTGCGGACTCGGACGCCGAGCTGCTGTCGAGCGTGTCGCAGTTGCGCGACCTGTCGCTGATTGCCACTGCGCGGTACGACTGCTACTCGAGCGAGTTCCCGGATGAGGTACGACAGCAATTTGAGGGCATTACGTCGGAAATCGTTGCGACGGGAGCAAACGTTGAGCTCGCGCTCGGCTTTGAGGTCCAGCTCTGCCCGGCGGTGATCGATCTGCTTCCGCACATACGCCAGTTGACGGTCAACCGTTCTCGCTATCTGCTGGTCGAACTGCCGCAACGCTCCTGGCCACCGTTCGTTCAGACGGTGTTGCGGAAACTCGTCGATGCGGGCATCACGCCGGTGGTGGTCCACGCAGAGCGTTGCGAGGCCCTTACCGTCGACCCCAATCGTGTGCGGGAACTGCGGGACCAGGGTTGCGTGCTTCAGATCAGCAGCACGGCGCTGATTGGACGTGATGGCAAGGCGCTGCAGCACGCAGCGGGCCAACTGCTCGCGATGAACGCCATTTCGCTGGTGGCATCCAACAGCACGGTCCCGGCCAACCCGAGGTCGCTGCGGCTCGCGCGACTGCTCGTGGCAGGTCTCGTGGGTCGCGAGGCAGCACGGGCCATCTTTGAGACGAACCCGCGCCGGCTGCTTGCGGACGGGCCGCTGGTCTCACCAGCGCAATTCGGCGTGGCACGCCCCGGTATTCGGGATCGCGTCAGCTGGTGGTCGCTTGCAGCCGTTCAATGCAGGACTGAATGCGATACGTGGACTGCGCATGCAGTTTGACATAAGCTCGTGAGAGATTGAGGCGTTCGTACTAATGGTCAAAGCACTTGAAGCGACAGTAGCTGCGCCGACGACAGAGCCAGCAACGTTGGGCGATCTGGTCGGTGACCTGCGCCGCCGGATTCTGTCGCGCCGAGCGCGCTTCGCGGTGATCGGGCTCGGATACGTGGGATTGCCGCTGACCGTAGCGTTTGCCGAATCCGGCTATGAGGTGCTTGGCTTCGACGTCAACAAGGAGCGGGTGGGCCAGGTCAACTCCGGCGAGTCGCACATTCCGGACGTCGCCAGCAGTCAGATTGACCGGCTGGTGCAGGATGGCTTCCTCTCGGCGACCGCCGATCCGAAACGCCTGGCTGACGCCGACATCATTAGCATCTGCGTGCCGACGCCGCTCAGCAAGACGCGCGACCCAGACATCTCGTACGTGGTGTCCGCGTCGGAGCAGGTCGTGAAACACCTGCGTCGCGGCCAGCTCATCATCCTGGAGAGCACGACCTACCCGGGCACGACGCGAGACGTGATCGTGCCGCTGCTCGAGAAGACGGGTATGAAGGCAGGCCAGGATTTCTTCGTGGCCTTTTCGCCCGAGCGTGTCGATCCTGGCAACGCGAAGTACGGTATCAAGAACACCCCAAGGTGGTCGGGGGCCTCGATCCGAATTCGACCGACCTGGCCGCGCTCTTCTATAGCCAGGCGATCGAACGGTTGTTCCCGTGACGTCGCCCGAATCGGCCGAGATGGTCAAACTGCTCGAGAACACCTTCCGTGCAGTGAACATCGCGCTGGCAAACGAGACGGCGCTGATGTGCGATCGGCTGGACTGGATGTCTGGGAGGTCATCAAGGCGGCGTCCAGCAAGCCGTTTGGCTTCATGCCGTTCTACCCGGCCCGGGCATTGGCGGTCACTGCA
>CAVXNZ010000006.1:0-137500 GCA_963763185.1 uncultured Chloroflexia bacterium | reverse complement strand
TCGACTCTGCAGCGGATTCCGCGTCTTCTGGCAGAGCCATGGGGCCGATCTTGGTGATGCTGGTGCCTCCACTCGTGAGTCGCTTGCGCTCTTTGGCTTCCCAATCAGCGAGGAGTTCACCGATCCATCGACTGGCCTGACGGTACAGTACTTCGAGCGCGCTCGGTTTGAGTATCATCCCGAGTTGGCCGGTACCGCGAATGTGGTGGAATTGTCGTTGCTGGGGCAGCGCGTGCTCGAGCAGCAGGTGAGCAGTCAGGTGGTCGCGACCAATGATGGTCTCCGCAAGCCGTCCAAGCCGCCCAAGTCCAAACAGCCATCTCCAACGCCGACCACGACGCCAAGCGCAACCGCGACGTCGGCCGCTGACACAGGCTCGGCGATGACCTCAACAGGCGTTCTGTTTGGTGTCTATCCTGGAGGTGGGAATGGCGAGGTCGGCTTCGTTACGCCGCCCTCGGCGTCGGAGATCGTGGCCGCCGTGAACACCTTGCGATCTGGCCGCCCCGCGAGCGTCCACCTCTACACCGCCTGGAGCTGGTACGACCAATCATCACTTGATACCGATATCGCGACGTATACCGGGGCCGGCTACGCCGTGTCCCTGACGGTCAAGTATTCACCGCCGAGCGGGCATGTTGGTGACGTGTCCGGTTTTGTCAGCTTCGTGCGGAGCGTCGTCGGTCGCTATGGCTCAAACCCGAATGTCACGCAGTTCGTGATTGGGAACGAGATCAACGTTGTCAACGGCAATCCCAGCTCGTCCGATGGCCCGATTTCAGGTGTGCGCGACGCAACGATCCAGGGCGTCATCGTCGCCAGCCAAACGCTTTCCAGTCTGCACTCCAGCGCTCGCGTAGGGACCGACCTGGCGGTGCTCGAACGGAACGTTGATGCGCAGTTCATGCAGAGCCTGGCGACCCAGGGCGGTAAGAGCTTCACGTCCGCCATGTCGTTCATGGGTCTGAACGTCTATCCGGGTCTCTGGCCGGTCGGATCAGGCGATGCATACGTCGACATGTCGACCTACCTGAAGAATGCACGCTACACGCTCAGTAGTGCTGGATTCGGCTCGGATGTGACGATTGACGTGCTGGAGAATGGCTATCCGACGACCGACGAGAATCTTCAGTCGACGAACCTCGACGCTTTCGTTCGCGCCGTCTGCGACAACGCTTCGACGGTCGGAATAAGTGGCTATTCCTGGTTTGACCTGTGGGATGCAAACTCTGCTTCATCGAGCATGTATGACCACTATGGTTTGCTACGGTCCGACTTGACGCCAAAACCGGCATTTGGACGATATCAGCAAACCTTCCAAAGTACGTGCGCGGCGACAAACTAGTCGCCATCCCAGAACGTGCACGCGAGTCGGTCTACCGTGGCGCCGGGTATACACCCGGCGCTTCGGCGTTGCTAGCCTTGGTCTGCTGCTCAATCCAGGACTGCTGTGAGATGACCGTCCGCAACGTCGCGATCTCGTCCGCGCTCAATCTCCAATCGGGGCGTCCGATAACGTACGAGTTCAGCGCGTTGAGGTCGTTGAAGTAGACGACCGCCCGGATTGCGGGGAAGTCCGGCAGCGCGGTGATTATCTCAGTCAGACGCTCCTGTTGCATCATCGGCGAGAGGTCGACTCCTGCCTCAGAGATGATGATCGGCTTGCGCAGCGTCACCAGGAGGCGGTACTTCTCGTCGATGAGCGTGCGGTACGACCGCGGCGTCTGGACGTGCGCTATCTGCGTTTCCCATTCGCTGTATTCGAGAATCGTCGTGCCGACATAGTCGACATAATTGTCGCCGGGATAGAAGGCCAGCGCGTTGTTATTCCCAGCGGGCGACCAGACCCAGAGGACGTTGGTGGCGCCAGCACTCCGGTAGAGGTCGACGACGTGCCGGTATGCCGCGATGAAGGCCGCCGGATCGTTCTGCGACCATGGATAAAGTCCGGTCAGGTCCATCTCGTGTCCGAAGCGGATGAGGATGGGCTGCTCGAACGTCGCGATTGTGTGCGCCTCAGCCATGATCGTTGAGTCGTAGACTCCGCCGGAAATGTCCTGGAGGAGCGTCTGCTGTGACCGGCCGCCGAGCGGCCAGGGCTCTACGGACAACAATGCCGGAGTCCCGGCCGTATAGGATTGGCGGATCTTGGCCGCTGGAATGCCGCCGGTTTCACCAGCATCCCATGAGACGAATAGTTCGTTGAGACCGGAGAAGGCACTCAGTTGCCCCGACGGGTCATAGGCGCCGAACGTCACGCCGTTGCGGCTCGGATCGAAGAGCCAGGAGGAAACAGCCGGTAGCGCGGCCGATGTGGCGTTATCTGGATTGCTCGGGCTTCCCGCCGATTCCTCCGCCGGTATCACTGTTGCCACCGGGGAGGCGATGTTCGTCACTCGGAGCGCGGTCGACGGCCGATAGGTGATCGCGGCGAGCGTGTGTGAGCGGTTTAGCCAACCGGAGAAAAACGTGCCTGAGACCAGCAGCACCGTTGCTGCGATGAGCGGCAGCGAACTCGCGGCTAGCCGGAGCTTATTCGGCTGGTATTTGATGTTGACTTTGATGAAATCAACTGTCGTTGCCAGCAGGATCACGATGAAGGCGATCGCCCCGACGAGCGCGAAGAGCACGTATCCGGCGGCATGACCGACCGGGTCGCCGCCGACTTTCCAGTAAATGACGGGCACGAAGGCGGAGACCAAACCGAGGACGAGAAAAGGCGCGAGCGAGCGCAAGGCCGTGCGCACCGACATCGCCGCGCCACCCTTCGGTGTCACCAGGTAGGTGAAGCGTCCCTGCCGAAAGAGAACCGAGATGGTCGCACTGGCAATGGCTAACAGCACGATCGGCCAGCGAGCGAATCCGAGCAGGATCCCCTGCCATGAGATGAAGAAGTGGGTCCCCGGCTTGAACAGCCGGCGACTGTACGCCCAGACAAGCAGTGCGAGCGACGTCAACGTCACCGGAGCGGACCGGAGAATGAACTCGAAGAGTGGCGCGTTGACGATCGGGCGGTTGGTCATCAGCGCCAGCAATGGGATCAGGAAGAGCGAGAGGAACGTCGCCGAATAGAGGAAGTACCAGATCTCTGAGAAGAGGAAGACAGTCCGCTGGCGCGCGGTCAACAGACCTTTGTCGCGCCCGAACTTGAAGAGGACCTGCGCGATCGAGAACGCCCACTGGTGTTCCTGAGCAAGGAAGTCGGACAGATTGTGCGGGCCGAGCCCCTCAGCCAGAATCTTCGGCACAAAGACCCCACGATAGCCCGCCTGCACAAAGCGAAGCGAATCGAGATGGTCCTCCGCCCGCGACGGAGCGAACCCGCCAATCTCCTTGAGATGCTTCATCCGGTATGCGGCGTGGGAGCCGATAATCATCGGCGATTTGGCCCAGCCGTAGTATCCCATCTGAATCGGCCCCTGGAAGACCTGACTCTGTTCCGAGCTACCGCGCGTCGTCCAATCGTGCAGATTGCGATAGACGCTCGGAAGTGCGACGTAGGCCACCTCCGGATCGCTGAAGTAGCCCAGCACCTCGTCGAGATATTCGGGTTCGGGGATGTGATCGGAATCGAGTTGGACCAGGTAGTCGTAGTTCGCGTAGCCAATCTCGCTGAACCAAGAATTGTAGTTGCCCGACTTCGTCTTCGCCTGGAACGGCCAGTTCGGCTGATTGAATTTGGCGATTCCCTTGCGCGTCCAGTAGTTGACCCCGTACTCGTCACACAGCGCGCGTACCCTTGGATCTCCTCCTTCGTCGAGAACCCACGTGTCATGCGGGTACCGGGTCATCAACATCCCGGCGACCGTCTGCTCGAGGACCTCGATCGATTCCGCTGACGGTACGATGGCGGTGACCATGGCGACGCGTAGGCCAGGCTGGGCAGGAATCGGCTGAGGCCGCTTCATGTGATACAGGAAAAAGATGAAGACGAGTGGCATCAACGTCAGATCGTACGACAGAGCGAAGGTCGTGAGGATGAAGCGCCAGGTCGTCACGATTCTGTCTGGGCGGAACCACCAGAGCCAGAAGGTGACGGTCGCAACAACCCACACCGAGGAGATGACCGCGTAGACCAGCCGGTCGGCACCACGCAAGACGTATTCGTCGACGACCTTCCTGGTCCTCGAAACATGCTCGAACGGTGCGGCAAGCGGCCGTTCCGACGTGTGAGACGGGCTGAGATGTGGAATCTGCTGGCTAGGCGTATCCATGGCACCGCCCGCCGTTTCCCTTGAATGACCGCGACCCGAACTGGCACTGCATCAGCCCTGAACTAAGAGAGTTCCGGATTGTGCTGGCGGAGGGGCTCGTCGTGAATCTACGAGACACGGACAGATCTTTTCCGCCGTCGTGTCCAATGAGGGCGTGCTTAACTGTGGGATCAGAACTTCGTCGGGGGCTCCGAAACCGGCACAAGACCATCGATGCTCCTTGTGATGTCTGACTAGATTGCTGTGTCGTGAACATCGGGCTCTCTCCGTCCACATAGACGGTTCACCCGTCGATTCCAAATCCCTGTCTGGTCCGAAACTTCGATCGTCGTTGCGAATGTCGATTACGGTCGACGGATGCTTTGGCGTGCGATGCGCGACGCGCAACAAAAAACCGGCTCGACATTGCTGACGGCCGGTTGCACCACTCGCTCCCTTCGGATCAGGTGCCCAAACTCAATCCGAAGTTCTTCGCGTCCGTATTGACTTTTCTAGCAATCTCGTAAGGTGCTTTGTTCGCTGACCTTACGCTGCCTTAATTCTAGGACCTGGGTGAGTCCGACAATAGGCCCATTCCTCCTATGAGATCGGGACCTTAGTACTGCCCAGCCACATGAATCGCGCGTGTCATTGCGCACATGATAGCGCGCAAGAATTGTCGATGCAATGAAGACGTGCATTTGTGACAGAACGTCACCATCGCCATGAACGTGGCCGTTCCGTGATCCATGAGAGGTCGTTGTCTGAACGGAAATTCAGATTAGCTTGATCAGGCGGACGAGCGGACATGTGACTCGCTGTCGGTCTCGTCGGTCGCGGTCTCGACTCACTTGTCGTCGACTCCGGTCCTCGATCGTGGCCGTTTCTGTCTGGACAGCTTCCCCAGAGACGTCCGAAATCGGTGGAGAGCATCCTGCGCAAGTCGGGCTAGATGCGGACATTGCCGCGTGACCGGAATCCTCTCATCTGGAGAGACAGTGACCTGGGCGTCGATGTCCCGAATCGACACAGGGGACACCTTCCGCAAGTTGAATTGATCATGATGCGCAACATTGCCGGTGGCCACTCGGCGCCAACAGGCGTGTAGCACCGGACGTGTCGGACTCGGTGGAATACAGAGACTCAGGAGGAGTGGGTGAAGGGGCAGCGAGCAGGACGTGAGAAGGCCAATAAGCGTCGATTGGGCTGCTACCGGGCCGCGGCGTTCGTGATGGGCGAGTGCCACGATGAATGAGATGAATCGACAATCGACGACCTGGCGTCTTCTCGTGATCGGCGGTGGCGCGTTAGGCGTACTGGTGATCGCACTGATTGTTGCCGCCGCGAGCCGTGGATTCACCTCAAGCGGAGAGACGCTGGCGGCCGCTCCAACGCCAACACCGACGCCAGCCCACGCTATCGCCGCGACACCGACGCCAGCCCACGCTATCGCCGCGACACCGGCGGCCACGGGCACGGTTGGAATCGCGATGAGCAATCAGGCGACCGCCTTGCCAACTCAGATACCATCACCGGCGACAACGCGAACGCCAACACCGACGCCAACACCAGGGCTGTCGCCGACCGCGTCGGCAACTTCGACACCAACACCGACACCAACTCTGGTGCCGACTGCCGCGCCGACTCCAATGCCGCCGACGCCGACACCATCACCAACGCCACCGGTGCCGCAGTCGTACGTGATTCAGCCTGGTGACACGCTGACGAGCATTGCCGATAAATTCAACGTGTCGGTGCAGTCATTGGTCGATCTCAATCACATCGCCGACCCCAATTACATCCTCGCCGGAACGACGATTAAGATTCCGCCGCAGTGAACTGATCGCGCGCACAAACCGATGATGGCGAATGAGCGACTCGCATGGCGCGGGTCGCTCGCGATTTGAGCGACATAATTGCACCATGTCGCGCGCCGTTTCTCGCACGACGACGGAGTGACATCGATGCCGACGGCAGACTACCGTGCGTGGCTGTCGCCAGGGTGTTCAGCGCGGTGATCCGGCACGTATGCGCGTGTTGAAACGCGGTCACGCTACCTAAAGCCAAGACCGCGCGAGCGAGTTCGAATGCCCGGCGGCTGGATTGTCGTGTCGATCGGTCATGCATGTGGATATCACGGATCTAGACGTTGAGCCCACCGTCGCGCCCTCCTGGTGGACGACGAGCAGTTCCGAGCAGTCCACGATGCTATCCACATGCTTTGCGCATAAGCTTCCTTATGCGCAAAGCACCCCTGGTCGTCTACCGGGCACTTTGTGCTGACACGGGGATGTGACGACCTGCGCTCCACATTGATTGCTTCTGCAACGCATCTCGTGATTTGCTGGAATCGGTGTTCCGCCGATGAATGGTTGGTGACGAGGTGACGAGGTGACGAGACGCACGACGCACAATTTGTCGCTCTGGGTGCTGTTTCTGCTGGCACTTGAGAAGATTGTCCAGCACGCAACGGTCACGGTGGCCCTGCTGGGTGACTGGCGCTCCATCCGGTCTACGGTCGTCGTCGATTACCGCTGGCTCGTTATTACGGGCGCGATAATCGGCGTCCTGTATGCCGTGGCGTTGGCGGCGCTCAAGCATGATCGCTACTGGAGCCTCAAGCTACTCACGTTGCTGGCGCTGGCCGATATCGCCGGCGAGTTCATCGCCCAGGGCACGCTGGCCATCACCGTCACGGTGTCGTTCATTGTCGCCATCCTCATACTGATCCTGGCTCAGTCACGAGCCTACGCGGCAGCAAGGGGGCGTGCAGGTTTCTGAGATGTTACAGTTATGTCGTATTGTCCAACGTTCAGGGGACTGGTCCCCGTACCAGCCTTTCTCGGGTTGACGACCGTTTCTCCGCGTCGGATCTGATCTATGAGCCCCCGCTTGGGTGCCTCGTGTCGTCAGTAGCTATTCATTCGCGGGAGTTGGTAACTTAATTTCGACACCGATCGACTCGGCTGCCCGCAACAGCCGTGGAATGTCTGGCGCCGACGGGTTTGGCAACGTCATTGACTGAGCGGGTTCGCCAGCATCGCTGATGAAGCGCTCGAAGCCAGCAGGACTCGTGAGCTGCAGCCCACGAAGCGGACCGCTGCTGATTACGGTGAATCCGTGCTGAATTCCCTTTGGTAGGAAGACGAAGCTTCCCGCGGTTGCTGTCCACGTCTGGTCACCGCAGTTTACCGACATCTCGCCTTCCAAGATGTAGAACGCTTCGTCCTCTTGGTGATGAACGTGAGGCGGCGGTGAGAAACCAGGAGGGGCCGACCACTCCAGTAATGTGAATGCGTTGTTCGTCTGTGCCCCTCCGACCTTGACGGTCATCAGGGTTCCCAGAAACCAGATTGACTCTCCATCGCCCTCGTCCAGTACGTATCCCGGTTGGCTTGCCGTGTGCGTCATGGTTGATCTCCATACTATCGCTCGCGTTCGACAGTCAGTCGTCGAACGGATAAACTAGGAACCTAAGGCTCTTATATAGTAACCAAGAGTTCCTAATAGTCAAGCGGGGATTAGAGACCATGACCGATACGAATGGGCGCGCCCAGGCAGAACTCGGCCAGCAAAACACGTCGCGGCTCCTGCGTATCCCGTATCAGGCGTTCATCGAACAGATCTTTATGGGCCTCGCGGCTGAAGGGTTCGCGGACATTAATCCGTCCCATGCCGTGGTGTTTCAGCAGGTTGGGATCGACGGAATGCGGGTTACCGAACTTGCGGAACGGGCGCAGCTCACAAAGCAGTATGTTGGTCGTCTGGTCGCGGAACTCGATGGCCTGGGCTACCTGGAACGTGTGGACGACCCGTCCGACGGTCGGGCCAAGCTCGTGCAACTCTCGGAACGTGGAGTTCAGTTAACGCGAACGGCCGAACGGGTTATTGCAGGCATCGAAGCGGACTGGGCAACGCGGCTGGCCCGGGACCGGTATATCGAACTGAGACGACTGCTCATCGAATTGGCAGTCATGCTGGAGAACTGATGTCTCCCTATTCGGTCTCCATGGGCAGTTCTGGGTCGTTGGCCCATTCCGACAGCGAGCCGTCGTAGAGGGCAACGTTTTCGACGCCGATCAGGTGCAGTGCCAGGGTCAGGCTGCTGGCCGAGATGCCCCCTCCGCAATAGGTGATCACACGCGCTTTGTTCAGAGCGCCCGTTTCAGCGACTTTGGTACGAATCTGCTCCAGCGGAATGTAGGTCGAGGTATCGGGGTCGATGATCGAGCCAGGGCCAAACGCGGGCACGTTCACGCTTGACGCGATGTGGCCCGGCCGTCCGTGGCGCGGCGGCGCCTCGCCGCTGTGGGCTTCCGGCCGCAAGGCGTTAACGATCACGGTCGTCTCATCGCCGATCGCATCGAGTACATCGTCCTTGCTGGCGACCATGTCCGGCCGTGGCCGCGGGACGAAGCTGCCTTCCGGACGATTGGCCAGCTCGGTCGAGAGCGGACGGCCTTCAGCAATCCACTTTTTCAAACCGCCATTCAGCACGGCCGCAGTGTCGAAGCCGTAGGCCTTGAGCAGATACCAGAGTCGCGCAGCCCACATCATCGCGCCGCTGTCGTACAGCACGACCTTGGCGCCATCCCCGATGCCGAGTCGCGACATGACCGAGGCGAACCGCGCGGCTGGCGGGAACGGGAAAGAGTAGCGCGTGTTGTTGGGGTCCGACAGATCGTTGATCAGGTCGGCGAAGTCGCTGCCAGGAATGTGTCCCTTTTCCCAGTCGTCCCGGCCGCTGATCGGCCGCCGGTCGGTTGATCCGACCGGCGGCAGCATGACCGTGCAGTCCAGTATGCGCAGGTCATCGTCGTTCAGGTGATCCTGGAGCCAGCCGGTCTCGACCAGCGGCCCGAAGCCCGTTCCCGTCATCGTCCCTCTCCTGCTGTCTCACGTATGTCTTCTCGTTATGTCGATACGACCACGGGTCGGCTACCCAATTTGGATCTTGCCGTCCTTCTCGAACAGCTCGCCGTCGACCCACACTTCGCCGCCGCCGCGCAGGTCGCGAATCAGGTCCCAGTGGATGGCGCTGCGGTTCTTCGATCCGCTGTCGGGATACCCGGCGCCGAGTGCCATGTGGACCGTGCCACCCATCTTCTCGTCGAACAACGTGTTGCGCGTGAAGCGCGAGATGTTGTCGTTGGTGCCGAAGGCGAACTCGCCCAGGTAGCGGGCTCCCTCGTCGGTATCGAGCATCGAATCGAGGAAGTCCTGATTCTTGGCGGCCTCGGCCCGGACGATCTTTCCCTTCTCGAACCAGAGTTTGATGTCGTCGACTTCGCGACCCTGCACGATCGAAGCGAAGCTGAAACGAATGTGTCCCTCGACCGAATCCTCGATCGGCCCGGTGAAGATCTCGCCGCTCGGGAAGTTGCGGTGGCCATCGGAGTTGATCCAGGTGCGGCCGTCGACTCGGACGGTCAGATCCGTGTCCTCGGAGACGACCCGGATCTCCTTCTTGGGCGTCAGCCAGCTGATCAGGCGATCCTGATAGGCGCCGACCTCGCGCCACTTGGCCACCGGATCGTCCTCGTCCAGCCAACCAGCCGCCGCGATGAACTCCTCGTACTCGCGCAGCGACATCTCGGCCTCCTGCGCATGCGCCTGAGTCGGATAGACCGTCGATGACCAGCGCAGCTTGCCGGTTGCCGCCCGGTCCATGCGGTTCGCCCGCAGTGGAGTGCGCGCGCGCGAGTACTTCTGCTGCCGCTTCGGATCGATCGCGGTCATCGACCGCGTGTTCTGCGATGCGCTGACGCTCAGGTGGCAGTCGGCCTGCTCCGAACCGACGCGCTCGAACGGGTCGATGGCCGCCAATTGCTCGTCATTTCCCTCGGTCAGGAGAATCTCGGTCACTTCCGGCACGCGCACATCGATGGCCGGGTTTCCGCCAAGCCGCAGCACGTGCCCGTAGGCCGAGGTCAGGAGTGGCAGGGCAAGTACGCCACCCGACAATACAACGAAATCGCCCTGCCTAACCTCCATCGAATATTCGGTCAGTACCCGGGCCAGTTTCTCGATTCGATCATCACGCATCGTGAGAGCCTCCCTGTGTCAGTTTCCGGGAAATCCCCGGACGTTGCTGCGTCAAGATGTCAAGGTGTCTATAATACGGGCCATTCAACAGACACGGCTAGACGCGGCGGTCTTGCAAGCTGATTGAGTGGAGAGAGTACTGAACGTTCGATTGCTCAGATTCGTCGTGTGGCTGCCGTTCGTTCTCATTGTCGCTGCTTGCTCTAACGCCGGATCGCAGTCCACGCATTCCGCAACGCCAAGCTTGTCGCCGACGATTGACACCACCAAGGTGCTGCACGTCGCCGATGCGGCCACGGTGGTTGAGGACGCGCCGCTCGGCGCCGCGCAGCTCCCGCTCTCGCTTCGTGCTCACGTCAATCAGCCACCCACCCAGGGGGACGGCACCGTGGCGCCCCCGGCGAACTGCCCCGTGGTAGCGGCGCGCTTGCCAACCTTGACCGACGACCCATTTCCAACCACCTTTCGCGTGGCTGGTGTCGAACTTCCAAACGCGATACCGGCGGGCCTGCCAGCGCTTGATCTGGTTATCCCGTTCAGCCTGGGAATGATCGACCTGCCTCAGCAGGCGGAATTCCATGGCCACGTCTTTGATCCCGCCTACGCGAGCTGTCCGGATGCGAAGCATCTCTTCGTGCTCGATTCAATCGAGAACCCGGAACCGCGTCCGACCGCGCAGGCGACGAGCAATGATCAACTGACGGCATCGTGGCAGGTCTGGTCCGACCCGACCGCCGGGTTTGCGTTGAACTACCCCGACGGTTGGGGAGTGCAGGTCACACACAACGTCGGATCGGTCGTTACGGCCGAGTTCGCCTCGTCCGATGACACGCGCCATATCTCGCTGAACGTGGTTGCCGGCGAAACGTTCTGGTCGCAGGAATCCGCGAACGCGGCTCCGGCCCCGTTGCAGGGTGACCGGCAGGTGCTAACGAGCGCGGGGCAAGCGCTGGCGCGTCTGGTGGACGTCGTCGGTGACCCAACCGGCACCGGCCGGCAGCGAACATTGCGACTCGTCTTCAACTACGGTGGAAATACGGTGATCATGAGCGTGCGCTTCGTCGATGGCGCGCAGCTCGACTCGATGCTGCTCGGTATCTTCACCGGCATGACATCGAGTTTCCGGTTCGATAAGCCACTGGCGATCTCGGACCCAATGGATCCGACGCTGACGGCGAACGAGAATATAGGAGCAGGTCCGTTCATCGGTCAGAGCACCGCGGTCGAGCTTGCCACCGCGTCGAGCGGCCTGACCCAGGTGAACGTGGAGGATGCCAGCATGGTCTCGGAGAAGGCTGCACGCGAGACGACGCCCGGCGTCTGCCGTGAGTTCCAGCAGCGTCCGGAGGCGGTCTGGCTGGTGAAGATGACCGGTACGAAAGCAACGGGCGAAGCCGCGACGCGCCTGGTCTACCTGGATGCCGTTACGGGCGAGAGTATCTGCCAGACGGATTTGAACACCGGAGGATGAGCGGAATACGCCCGTCAATCCCCTTCTCTCACGGGTTGAAAACCACCGCACCATGACCGGACAAACTGTTCAATTGCCATCATTCGAGGCGATCCGGCTAACCACCCAGCCGACGAGTCAATCCTCTTTTCCCTCTGTCCGGTCACGCTGAACGAATGCAACCTCGGTCAACGCGGTAACCGCATAGCTGTTGGATCGATCCGCGTACGATCAGTATTTAAACGCGTTCAAACCCAACTTGACTCAGGCGTACGTACATGTTACCTTGTCTTCAAGTCAACTCGTTGCGAGAGAGGAGCCCATCATTGGGCGAGCGGCGGCTCATTCCACTGAAGGAGGCCCGGGAACAGCTCGGGATTAGCAAGGTCACCATGGCCAGATTGGTCAAGGAACGCCGTTTCAGGGTTTTCGAGAATCCACTCGATCGCCGCCAGAAGCTCGTCGATACGGACGAGCTGATGAACGCGGTACGTCCTCAAGCGACGTCGAATGACGCCAACGAGAGCGGTACCTGACGGTAGTCGTATGTCATCCTCACGAGGCGAAAGGTTGAGGGTACCAGATATGGATCCATCCCGTATTCAGCTTGAGGACGATCGCTTCGGCCTGATCGGTGTCTCATTCCGTCCTCAGAACCGCGCCACCTTCGTCGGTGCGGATAATGGCGATTACGTCTGGTCCATTGGCGTTGTGGTGGGCGAAGACGACGAAATTCAGACGGTCGAGATCGATGAGAATGGGGCGAAGTCGTCGCGCATGCTCACGCCAGGCGAGCTGTTCGAGGGACTCCAGATTCTGGGACGTCACGGTCCCGAGTCCTTCTTGATCGTCGGCGCCCTGACCCTGCTTGGGATGGATCTTCGCGCCAGCAATGACGAGACGGCACACCAGTTTGCCGAAGTGCTGCGTGCCGCGGCCGACGATCGTTCCTGGCGACTCCCGCTTCACCTGATCGGGCAGCCACGTGACCTGCAGCTCTCGACGCAAGGACGCGACATCTTGCGGCAGACGGCGTCGGCCCTGGAACGGGAAGGTCACGCGCGCACATCCCTCTCGGCGGCCCAGCGGCTTGAGCTCTCGGCCAGTGCCCTCGATTCGATCCGTCGACGGATCGCTCGCAAGTCCCTCCAGGCCTACCGTATGCACGGGCGCTGGTACGTCGTGCTCGATAACCTGACGCGCTCGCGAGCCTCCGAACAGAACGGCACGCACGACGCGACGGTGCCAACCGCGCCTCCGGCGGCGCCGTCGCTTAGCCCGTTCGAAGAGATGCCGGAACACGCCACGGAGGCGGAGACGACGGCCGCATCGGAATCGGAGGCGGCGGAGCCGTTCGTCACAGTTGAGGAAGAGTCCGCGGACCAGGCTGATCAGGCCGCCGCAGTGGAAGAGGAAGCAATCACCGAGGCCGACGTTTCTGCAACCGAACAGTCAGAACACCCAACAGAGGATGACCTCGCGGCGTTCGTTTCGGAGGAGCCGGAAGTCGAGCCACAGGTCGAAACTCCTGCTGCCGCCGAGGTCGAATCCGAGCCTGAAGAGGAACCACTGGCCGCTGAAGCCGTGGCAGCAGACGAGTTGGAAGGGCCGGAAATCTCCGACGAGATGCTGGCATCGGAGGCGGCGGCTGAGGAGCAGGCGGCCCGGGACGAGCTGGCTCGCGAAGCCGGTCTCGGTGCTCCGCCTACGTTCGAACCCGAGTCCGAACAGCCCGAACCGGAACCTGTGCCGGGTGCCATCGATCAACTGATCTCGGAATCGGTCATGGAGCAGTTCCTCGTCGTGGAGATCGACACCTTCATTCGCGAGCTTCATCCGGCCGGCGAGCAGCCATCCACCGAAGAGGCCGCGGCTCAGCCTGCTGCCGAGGAAGCGCCTGCGCAGGAGCCCACGGTCGAAGCTGAATCCGAAGCAGTCGCGGCGGCCGAGACGATGGACGCCGAAGCGGAGACCGAGATTGAGGCGGAACCTGAGCAAGAGAGCCTGCACGACGAAGAACCGGGCGAGGAAGAGATCATCCTGACAGCCGACGAGGACGCCGTGCGGCCTGAAGGTGTTGCCGCTGAAGCGGATGCGACGGAAGAGATTGAATCGGCTGAGGGCAAATTGGAGACGGCGACCGAAGAGGCGGTCGACTCAGTGGTCGCTGGTCCGTCCGACGACGTGGAGGCAGAGTCGGTTGTCAGTGAGACGACCAAGTCAGCCGAAGAAGGCGATACCGAGCCTCTCACGCCGGAGCCGCTGGATGAAAGCGGCGAGCCAGTTGCTGAGATGATCGAGTCTGACGAGGCCGCTCCGGCTGTGCCCGCTCCGATCGACGAGGAGTCAGCCGGGGTCATCGAAGAACCGGTTGTCGCAGGACCTGAGGAGGCACCGGCGGAGCTCGTCGCCGAGCCAGAACAGGCCGTTGAGTCCGACGAGACGGTTGCCGAGGTTGGAGATTCGGAAGAGGCCGTTGAATCCGACGAGGTGGCTGCCGAAGCCGAAGAGTCGGCAGAGTCGATCGAGTCCGAGGAGATGGTTGCCGGCGCGGGAGAGCCGGAGGAGCGGATCGAAGGCGAGGCGTTCGCCGAGGAAACCGTTGAGGAAGAGGCTCAGGAGACCAGCGAAGCGCAACGACGGCCATTGACCGCCGAAGAAATTGACCTCCTCGGCCACCTTCGGGAAGAGGTCGCATTCCTGCGTCAGCAGGGCCAGGAGAAGGACCGCCAGATTGTCGCTTGGATCAACGGCGGACAGTGGCTGCAGCCGTTTGTCGACCAGATTCACTCACTCGAACAGCAGATTGAGCGACTCGGAGACCAGCAGACCAAACGGGACAACGAGCGGATTGCCGATCTGGCGTCGGAGCGTGATCGGCTGCGCGAGCGTCTGGCACAGTTGGAATCGGAGATCACCGCGGCACGAACGCCTGATCCAAACGCCCGGCGTTCCTGGTTCCGCCGAATGATGGGGTCGAGCTAGTGATGATCTGGGCCGTTTAGCGCATGGTCTGCCAGAAGCTGAGTCCCATCGCGGCGAGGCCAGTGATGAAGTAGATGACGCTGAAGACGAGCAGCAGCACGACCAGCACGGTCAGGATCGTGCAACCAACGCGTTTGAACGGTTCGGATTGCTCCTGGTCAGATTCATTCCCGTTGGGCGTAAAGAGGGGGGCCTTCGAGTCCGAGGGTTCCATGAATACCTTTCATCACAAGGGCAAGGTTGTCGGCTCTCCGTCGCCGATGGGCACGTATGTGGCGGCTGCCGATCCCACGATCGGCGCCGCGCCCAGATGATACCGATTTAGTGTCCTCTTGGCGAAATGACAACGGCGCGTTCGCCGGCCGCGGCTGCAAGAGCGGGCGGTTCCGAACCCAGTGCCTGCATGACATTCCACGTTGCCGGATTCCCATCAAACAGGGTTCGCTGGGCCATCGCGTGCGCGACGAGCGCATCGATGTCGAGCGAACGTTCCGCATATTCCGCCTCCGCGATGGTGGCATGGGTTGCCGGATGCCGCGGAACGAAGACGGCGCAGCAGTCGTCGTCCGGTGTTCTCGAGATTGGCTCCGTCCCGATATGTCGCGACTCCTCGATGATTTCGACCTTGTCCGTGCCAATCAATGGTCGAAACACCGGTAGGTCGACGGCTGACTCGATGGTCCGGATATTCTCCATCGTCTGCGACGCGACCTGTCCCAGGCTCTCTCCGGTCACCAGCGCGCCCGCGCCGGCCTCTTGTGCGATCGCCTCGGCGATGCGCAGCATCAGCCGCCGGTAGAGGACGATCCGCAGCTCCGGTTCGCAGGCGACCGCAATGGTACGCTGCAGATCACCAATCGGAACGGTCATCAGGCGAATTGGCGGTTGGCTGGCGCTAAGGACCTGCGCCAGTTCGATCACCTTCTCAATCGAGGTCGAACGCACGAACGGGTAGGCATGGAAATGGACGAACGTCGTCGCGCAGCCACGCTTGAGCATGCGGTACGCGGCGACGGGCGAGTCGTATCCACCGGACAGCAGCGCGACGACATGCCCGCTCGTACCCACCGGCAATCCTCCGGGGCCAGGAATCACGTCCGACGTCACATAGGCGCCCTCATGCAGAATCTCGATCTGAAAGGTGACGTCGGGATGCGTGAGATTGACCGGCGCGTTGGTTCGATCCTGGACGAACGCGCCAATCGCGCGCTCGACTTGGGGTGACGTCATCGGGTAGGACTTATCCGGTCGTTTCACGCGGACGCGAAAGGAGCCCTGAGGCGGGCCTTGTGCCTCGATAAGCATGGCGGTTGCCTGCTCAATCGAGCTCATACGCGTATCAGACTCAAGTGTGAGCGAAAAATTCTGAATGCCGAAGACTCGGCCGATCCGCTCTCTAACGTCTGGCCAGTCGGCGAGATCCTGCAGTGTCACCAGAATACGCCCAGTCCGAATCTTGACCGAATGGTACGGCACGTCGCGCAACGCGCAGGTGATATTTCCCGTCAGCACCCGCATAAAATGGCGCCGGTTTCGGCCCTTCAGCGCCACTTCGTGAACTCTGGCAATGACGACTGGCCGGATGTGCGTTGCGTCCAATTCCCCTGACGTCCCCTCTGTCCCGGATTTAGCTGAGCTCGGCGGATCAAACGACCTCTGCCGGGCGCGGTCAACCCCACAACTGCGAGCATCTCAATTCAACTCAGTATGAATTATGACAAGTGTGAGGGCGCCCTGCTGAAACTGATCCCGGCTGGTTCAGATAGGCGCCCTTGTAGACGGTCGTGTCTGTGTCCACCAGGTCTTCTCCGCCTCTAATTGTGGGCGCTCGGTGGACACAAACCAAGATTCTGCTGGCGAACGTCGCGTATCTTTGCTACGCGTCCGCGCCGATGTTGGTCGCGACGAGGTTTGTCAGTTCCTCGTCCCCAGGGAAGCGGTCCATTTCAAGTTTCGAGAAGACGACGTTTCCGTCGACGCTGACCTCGAACCGTCCACCATCGGATGGCTTCAACGTCGCTTCGGAGAAGTACGCGTCATAGCGATCGAGCAGCTGGCCCACCGCACCGGTGGCCTTCTCCCGATAGCCTCAAGAGGTGCAGTATTCGATCATCAATGTGTGATTCATGAGACCCCTCTCGCTTGATCCGTTCCGGTCACGGTCGACCGTAACACCCTACTCTACCATACGAAATTCGCAGCGCCGTTCGAGATACGTTGGGCATTCGCGAAATCGTCAGGTATTCTTAGCAGCCTTCTTTCGAACAATGACCGGTGTGGGGGAATGGGTTGGGACATCCATGCTGCGAGTGATGAAGTTCGGCGGCACGTCGGTAGGGTCGGCCGCCGCGATCGATCAGACGGTCCAGATTCTGATACGCCAGCGAGCAGCGGGCGACTCGGTGGTCGCCGTCGTGTCGGCGTTGAGTGGTGTTACGAACATGCTCCTGGAGTCTGCCTCAGCGGCGGCGACCGGACGGCGCGACGTAGCTCTCGAACTGCGCCAGACGCTGCGTGAGCGTCACTTCGCGGTCGTCGACGAGTTGATCGCCGACCAGAACCGCGCCATGTCGGTTCGCGCGGTCATCGACGACCTGGTCGAACGTTGCGGTCGCCTGATCGAATCGGTCCACGTCCTGCGCGATCTTTCACCCCGTTCGAGCGACTTGATCGTATCGTTCGGCGAGCGCATGAGCTCGGTTGTCGTCTCGGCCGTGCTGGAGGAGCGGAGCACTCCGGCGCGGAATGTCGATTCCGATCAGGTGATCGTCACCGACGACATCTTCGGGAACGCCAGTCCATTCCTCGATCAAACGCGTGAACGAGCGGCCGAGGTGATCGGTCCGCTGCTCAACGCGGGCATCCTGCCGGTCGTCACGGGCTTTTTCGGCGCGAGCGAGTCGGGTGCTACCACGACGCTCGGTCGCGGCGGTTCAGACTTCTCGGCCTCGATTCTCGGCAACGCGGTCGGCGCCGACGAGATCTGGATCTGGACTGATGTCGATGGAGTGATGACAGCTGACCCGCGTTTGGTTCCCGACGCCCGCACCCTCCCAGCCATCTCCTTCAGCGAGGCGACGGAATTGGCCTACTTTGGCGCCAAGGTCATCCACTCACGTACGATGCAGCCCGCTGCCGTCGCGAACATCCCGATCTGGATCAAGAACACCTTCAACCCGGATCATCCCGGAACGCGAATCGGTCCGGAGCCCGCTCAGAACGGCGCGGTGAAGGCCATTACCGCGATCCCGAACGTGAGCGTTATCACGGTTGAGGGGAGCGGTTTTCTCGGTGTCGCCAGCGTCACAGCGCGCGTCTTTGGCGCGATCGGCCGGGCCGGGATCAACGTCTTCATGATCTCGCAGGCTTCGTCACAGCACAGCCTGAGTTTTGCGGTGCCCAGCGCAGATGGTACGCGCGCCGTGCGCGAGCTCGAGCGCGAGCTCGAACTGGAGCTTCACCGGGAGACGGTGCTGAGCATCTCCGAAAACCCGGACCTCGCGGCGGTGGCGGTGGTTGGCGCCGGAATGCGCGGCACTCCCGGCGTGGCGGGCGGTGTCTTCCGGACACTCGGGGACGAGCACATCAATATCGTGACGATCGCGCAGGGATCTTCCGAGCTCAACATCTCTTGCGTGATCTCGCTGGACGACCTGTCGCGTGCTGTGCCCGCGCTACACCGGGCCTTCGACCTCGGCAGGACACGTTAGAGCCGGTATGTCTCACCGGAGTCCCTAACCCCTTCTCTCAATACCAGGAGAAGGGGAACGACCTAAACGATTGATCTCTCCGGGCCGAGGCTGAGGGCTGTTCGGGAAAGCCGCTCTGCCCTCAATCGCTCCCCTCCCCCTCCGGCGGTCCGGTTTCCATGTTCGGATCCGGTTTTCTCTGAGCATTCTCCGCTGGCTTGGTGTTCTCTCCACGGGGGATGGGCCGCGCGCGGAAGCTCATGCGACGTACCACGCCCTTGGTACGGCCACGGTAGGTTGGTACCTTGAAAGCCTGCGTTGGAGCCTCAGCGTGTGCCTGTTCTTCGGCAACCGGACCCCTGGTTGGCCGCACACTGGCTGCCCAGTCGCGAGGCTCAGGAGCCCCGGCCACTGGCAGTTCCTGGGTCGATTCGACCGTGCGTTCAACGCTCGGATCTCGAAAGCGCGCGATTGGCCGGTGCTGTCGCTGGTTCAACGTACGGAGCGCCATCACGCTCAGGGCGACGACGACCAGCGGTAACACGATGAACGCGGCGATGAAAGAAATATCCCCAAAACTCATGAACGCCATTCCTCGAACCCGATGAGCGTCGTCCGTAGTCACATTCTCAGGCGACAGCCATCTATTTGCCGCCTGGCAGGGCTCGCCGGTCAACGGTGACCGGAAGGCCCGTGCGCTTCTCTGTGCCCGACAGTCTGCCGGACCCAGGAGTGGACAATGCTATCAAACCACTTGGGAGGCGACCTGCCGGACGATTCGCTACACTCACTGGTACGATACCCAGAATGTGGAGGATGGTACGGTGTTAGCCTGGATTGTTCTTATCTTCGCGGTCGCGGCGCTGCTGATGATGGTCGTCGAGCGCATCCTGAAACGGCTTCACATCCATCCGGATCGGCCGGACGAATTGGGTGGCGGCGCGCGAGAATTACTCGATCGCGTCGAGCGATGGCAACGTGATCACCAGCGCCGCCGGGACAATCGTTGAATCAGACCGACATCTACGATTGATTACTGGCGTGCCCGTGTGCCGGGGTGGTCGCCGCGTCGTGACTCACCGAAAACGACTGCGCCGTCTCGGCGAATTGCCGCAGTCGATCCTCGACCAGCCGGTGGACCGTTCCCTCCGGATACGTGCCGTCCTCGCCCCGATCCCCAGCAGGAACACCGGTCAGCAGCTCGATTCCCTCGTCGATCGTCTTTACTTCCCAGATCGAGAACTTTCCGTCACGCACCGCCTGGACGACCTCATCGCTGAGCATCAGCGTCGGGACGTTGGTGACCGGGATCATTACCCCCTGGTCGCCGGTCAAGCCCTTTGCCTTGCAGACAGCGAAGAATCCCTCGACCTTGTGCGTCACCCCTCCGACCGCCTGCACCTGTCCGTATTGATTCACCGAACCGGTCACCGCGATTCCTTGCTTCAGCGGCAACCCAGAGATGGCCGACAGGAGCGCGTAAAGCTCGGTCGAGGACGCCGAGTCCCCGTCGATCTCGCTATAGGACTGCTCGAACGTGATGGTCGCCGAGACGGCCAGCGGCATGTGCTCGCCATAGACGCCGCGCAGGTAGCCGCTCAGGATCATCACGCCTTTGGAATGGATCGCGCCAGAAAGCTCTGTCTCTCGCTCGACGCTGACGATGTTGCCGCGTCCGAGCGAGACGCGCGCGGTGATGCGGGACGGCTGGCCGAATTCATAGTCGCCCAGATTGAGCACTGCCAAGCCGTTGACCTGACCGACCCGCTCGCCGGTCGTGTCGATCATGATCGTGCCGTTGTCGATCATCTCGCGTAGGCGCTCCTCGGCGAGATTGGAGCGATAGACCCGTTTGCGGATGGCGGTGTCGACATCCTGCGCCATGACCGGATCGTGTCCGGATCGTTGTGCCCAGTAGCTTGCCTCGGTGACGATGTTGGCGATTTCGAGCAGGCGAGTAGAGAGCTTGCGCTGGTCCTCGCGAAGTCGTGCGCCGTACTCGATGACGCGGGCGACGGCCGATCGATCGAAATGCCGGAGATGGGCATCGCGCACGTGACGGCTGATGAAGGCGGCGTAATTCTGGACGTGCTCGTCCGACCAGTCCATGTCGGGGGCGAAATCGGCCTTCACCTTGAACAGTTCGGGAAACTCCTCATCCATCGCGAGCAGCGCCTGATAGACCATCGGCGAACCGATCAGCACCACCTTGAGGTTCAGCGGTATTGGCTCGGGACGCACGCGCGCTGTCGGCAACGCGCTGTACTGTTCGCCCAGGTTCTCAATTACGATCTCGCGGCAGACGAGGCTGCGCTTCAGAGCATCCCAGGAGAACGGATTGCGCAGTACGTCGACAACTTGCAGGACCAGAAAACCGCCATTCGCCCGGTGTAGCGCGCCCGATTTGATCTGCGAGAAATCGGTCACCATCGCGCCGAACGTGGCGCGGTAGTCGATCCGACCGATCAAGTTGTAGTAGGTCGGATTACGCTCGAAGATGACGGGAGCGCCGGTCGCCTGGCTGTTGTCGATCAGAACGTTGATGCGATAGCGCGCCAGGCGCTCCTCGCGTTGCTGAGCCTGGAGCTGGGCCAGGGGGATCGATCCCTCCGACTGGCCCTGATCGATCGCGTTTGGCAGGAAGTCGTGCAGGTGTCGTGGCACGTCGTTCTGCACTTCATCGAGGTAGGCCAGGACTTTGGGAAAGAGACTGTAGTGCTCGCGCAGTTCCTCGAGAAATGGGCCGATCACGAAGATGGCAATATCGTGATCGAGTTCGCTGATGCGCGCCGCCGCTGCTTTCTCGATCTGCCGCAGTTCACGTACGGTTGAGCCGGTCCGCGCCTGGACGTCCTCGCTCCGGCTGGCGATCTCTTTCTGTTGCTCTTGCGTCAGCTTTTCGAAGTCCTCTGGCGAGATCGGCTTGCCGTCGACCACGGGGATGGTCGCGATCCCAGCGGCCGTCACCTCGAGCGTGAAGCCGTGGGCCTGGGCGTAGGTTTGCAGTTCGCTGAAAAGGGCGTCGCGCTGCTGGGCGAGGCCGTCCAATGCTTGACGACGACGGCGATCGTATTCGTCACTCTCAAAGGCACGAGGGATCTCGCGCTGCGCCGCAGTGACGAAGTCATTCATGTCGTGCTCGAATTGAACTCCGCGTCCCGCGGGCAGTTCGATCGCCCGCGGCTGATCAGGTGACGAGAAATTGTGGACGTAGATCCATTCGGAAGGTGGCCGCAGCTTGGCCGAGAGCTGCGCAAGGTAGTCGAGCACCGTGCTCTCGCGACCGGATCCCGTGCTGCCGGTGACGAAGAGGTTGTAGCCGTGGGTGTCGATTTCGAGTCCGAACTCGATGGCGTCGACGGCCCGTGGCTGCCCGATCGTGCCAATGAGCGGCTTGACCTCAGCCGTCGTGTCAAATTGCAGGTTGTTCGGGTCCATGTGCCGACGCAGTCGCTCGGCTGGAACCCGCGCCTCGTTCTGAAGTCGCTCGTTCGCCATCGATCTCCCTTTCACCTGTCGGCATACGGTTCGGTCTCGGTGCGACCACCGTGCCATGGCTATCCTACCGAGAAATCGATGGATGAGAAGAGATTTATGGAATTAAGGCCACGATGATCAAGAACGGGATGACGTAGAGAAGCCAGCTTACGATCGCCGTGCCGATCGCGCGGCCAGTCGTGAGTTCGAGCGCCTGTCGAAGGGCCACCACCGTCGTCGCCAGAATCCAGAAGAAGACGATGATGCTGATGAAACCGCCCACGAAGAGAATCCCGCTTAAGATCAGGAAGAAGGACGGCACCTGCGCGAATCCGAGGGTGCGGAGCAGTTCGCCCACAGTGGCGCGGGTCTCATCGGTCTTGAAAAATCGCGTGCCGATGAAATAGGCGAACGTCGCGTAGAGGACCCACGAAACGAGGTCGGCGATGATGCTCCGGTAGAGTCCGGAGATCCCGGTGGCGGTAAAGGCCCCGATTCCCGTCGCGACGGCGGCCGCCACGACAATCAGTAAGGCAGTGACGGTCGAGTCGGTGTCACGCTCGACAGCCTCGTACGCAGCGGGGTCGAGCAGCGCTGCTCCAACCATACGATCCCAGACCGTGTTCGTTCCACGTTGCATCATCGGTGTATGTCCTAACCCCAGCATCAGCCTGGATGTGTCTTGTCGATCGCCTGCCCCGTATCCCAAGCCAAGGATGTCACGGGGCGCATCCATGGTCAACGATGCGACGAGCGAGTTGACTGCTATGATGCCGGTATGCGGCAGGGCTGAACCAGGCACTTGAGGAGTTGGCAAGCATGAGCGACATCATTTTCGAACCGATGCAGGTCGCGGCAGAGCGGCTTCGCCAGAAGAACGTCTCGTCGGTCGAGCTAACCCAGGCGGTCCTGCGGCAGGTTGAACGCTGGGGCAAGCGCATCAACCCGTTCGTGACGCTGACGGCTGACCTGGCCCTGGACATGGCCCGGGAGCGAGACGCCGAGCTGGAGGACGGCATAGATCGTGGTCCGCTCCACGGCATTCCGGTCGTGCTGAAGGATCTCCTTCAGACGGCAGGTGTGCGCACGACCGGTGGCTCGCGGGCGTTCGAGCAGTGGGTGCCGGACGAGGACGCCACCGTCGTCCGTCTGCTGCGGGACGCCGGTGCCGTCTTCATCGGCAAGACCGGCATGCCTGAGTTTGCGAACCAGCCGACCTCGACCAACGAGGTATTCGGCGCGGTGCATAACCCGTGGAATCTCGAGCTCGACACGTCTGGATCGAGTAGCGGTACCGGCGCGGCGGTCGCTGCCGGTATGGCCTGGTGTGGACCGGGATCAGACACCGGCGGCTCGATCCGCATGCCCGCAGCGGCCTGCGGTCTGGTCGGGCTGAAGCCAACGTACGGCCGGGTGAGTCTACGTGGGGTCATGCCGCTGGCCGCCTCGCGTGATCACATCGGTCCGATGGCACGGACCGTTCGGGACGCGGCCATATTGATGCATGCACTGGCCTGGTATGACCCCGACGATCCCTACTCACGTGACGCGCCGGTCGAGGACTATGCCGCAGGACTGGACAATAGCATTGCCGGATTGCGCATCGCGTCGTTCCACGACGACGGCAAGGATCCGGTTCCCACAGATATTCTGGACGGTTTCCAGAGTGGATTGCGCACCTTCGAAGCGGCGGGAGCGCATATCGAACCGATTGAGATGAGCGATCTCATTGCGCGGATGGATACCGACGACATCTTCACTTCGGACATGTACTCGCATTACGCGGACACCTTCGCCGAACACGCGGATGAGCTGTCACAAGAGGTGCGCGGGGCACTTGAAGAAGGTCGACAGATCAGCGGTGCGCGAGTGATGGAGGCAATTCGGGAGCGGGACGCCGTGCTGCATCAGGTCGACCGGCGCCTTCGCGGTTTCGACCTGGCGGTAAGCCCGACCCTCGGCGTGCACGCTGCCGCCCGCGGGCGAGATATGCTACCCGCTGCTGCGCTTCACCAGCCTCTGGGACCACAACGGCTGGCCGGCCATCACCGTGCCGGTGGGTCTATCGGAGGAGACCGGTATGCCGATCGGGTTCCAAATTATCGGCCTGCCTTGGACAGAGGCGTTGCTGCTCCGCGCGGCGCGTGTCATCGAGAAAGCGCACGCGCTCGCATTCCCACCGAGCGGGCTGCGGTAAGGGGCGTTTGTTACTCCCGCCAGTGCGCCAGCCAGCGACGTTCGTCCTCCGTCATCGCTGCGAAGTTGGCTTTCGTTGGTGAGAGGAGAGTGACGGCAGGCTTGGGCTCATGGAGGAACTCTCCGTCGACGTAGCCGGCCTCCCCTTCGGCCGTCAGAAACCAGCAGCGACCACGCCCGTCGAAATCCGGCTCGGGAGCGTCGTATCCAAACGAGCGAGCGATGTCGCGGGCAGCGGCCTCGGCTTCGCCCGCGGCGAAGACCGCTGCTTTGGGCATAGGCATCCCGTTCGGCAGCCGTAGCAGCGTCACATCGCCAATTGCCCAGACATGTTCCACTGAGGTCCGCATGGTCGCGCGATCGATCTCGATCCAGCCGTTCGAACCGAGCGGCGACGCACGTACGACCGCCGGTGGCACGTGCGGCGGCACGGTGATTAGCAGGTCGTAGCTCGCCTGCACGTTGCCGGAGAACGAGAGTGACCGTGATTCTGGGTCGACCGATACGAGCGCGGCCGACGTGTGAAGCGTTATGTCGCGTGCAGTCAGAAGCTGACGGACGGCCTCGCTGACGGCAGGTCCGCCCGGGGCGATCGGAGCCGGTTCGGGAGTGTATACGTCGATCGTGGACGTGTCGCGCATGCCGCGCCCGCGCAGCAGGTCGTCGACGAGCAGTGCTCCCTCGTAGGGAGCGGGCGGGCACTTGTATGGCAGTCGCGAGACGACGATCGCGACCCGCCCTTCGTGAAATTGCTCGAGCAGGTCATGAAGTCGCGCGGCGCCGTCTCGCGTGTAGTACTCGCCGCCGGATTCACTGGCGATCGCTTCGGCCAGCCCAGGAACGGATTGTGGCGAGAGTTCGGCGCCGAGGGCGACGACCAACGCGTCGTAGCCCAAATCCGCGCCGCCGTTGTCGATCTTGACGCGCTTCCGTTCGAGGTCGATCCCTTCGACCGTTGCCTTGATGAAGTAGACGTTCCGCTCGCGTAAGACTGATGGCTGGATGGTAATCTCGGCTGGCGTGCGCCAGCCGCGCATCACGTTGAGAAATGAGACTCCAAGATATTGCTCGTCGCGCCGGTCGACGATTACCACCCGGTCGTCTTCGGCCAGCATCGACCGCAGTCGTTCCGCCGCGTGCAGGCCACCCGGTCCGGCGCCGAGAATCAGGACAGACTTTGGCACGAGTGCTCCTCTGCTGAAGACGGTGATGATATCTCCCCGCCCGGGATCACCGGGCGGGGAGATATCACGCTCATCCGTATTCTAGACCGGAATCGAGACCGCTTGAACAGGCTCGATGACGCTCGTCGCCAGCAGGTGCTCCGCGGCAAGTGCGGCGACGACGCCGTCGCTCATGGCCGTGACGACCTGCGCCTCGGCGCCGCTCCGGACGTCGCCCAGTGCGAACACACCCTCGACGCTGGTCCGCATCTTATCGTCGACGCGGATATGCCCGTAGCTGTCGAGTTCAATCTGTCCCCGAACCAAGTCGACGACCGGCTGCACTCCGATGAAGACGAAGAGACCGCTGGTTGGTACGACCTGGCTCTTCCCCGTCTTGAGATCTCGGACTAACGCCGCATTCACGGTTTCGTTGCCGAGCACTTCGTCGACCACGCTGGTCATCATCGTCGATACCTTGGGGTCGCTCAGCACCCTCCGTTGAAGGATCGCTTCGCCACGGAAGTGGTCGCGCCGGTGCACGATCGTCAGGTGCTTGACGAAGCGGGTCAGATAGAGACTCTCCTGCAGGGCGGTGCTGCCGCCGCCGATCACCAGGATCTCTTTGTTCTGGAAGAAGGGGCCGTCACAGGTGGCGCAGGCCGAGATGCCGCGTCCCCAGTAGGTCTCCTCGCCCGGAATGCCCAATCGTTTCGGCATCGAACCGGTGGCAATAAAGACCACTCGCGCGGTCATCGTGCCGGCGGTCGTCTCGATTACCTTCGGATCTGACCGGAGATCGACACTGGTTACCTCGCCGGTGATCTCATGCAAGCCGAACTTCACCGCCTGCCGGCGCATCGTCCCGCCGATCTCGGCGCCGGAGCCTTCGACGCAGCCTGGGCAGTTCTCGATCAACTCGGTGGTGGCCATCTGGCCGCCGGGTACGCCCTTCTCGATGAGCCAGGTGTTGCGCCCGGCCCGAGCCGCGTAGAGCCCGGCCGCGTAACCAGCCGGACCGCCGCCAATGATGGCGATGTCGACCGTCTGCTCTGGAACGCGCGAATCACCGCGCGGAATACTCAGATTGAACATGTATGCTGTTTCCCCTTTGGGTGCTGGATCCGGTTAGGCCGCCGCCCGGGTGGCCGCCTCGATGAGGGCCACCAGCGCATCTTCGGGCTGGGCTCCTTCGAACTCCTGCGTCTCGTTGACGACCGTCTTCGGCACGCCATAGACCTGATAGCGATCGGCCATCTCCGGGAATTCGTTCGCCTCGATCACGTCCGCCGTCACCATCGAGCTATAGGCCGCCATGGTGTGCGCCAGATGCGCGGCTTGCGGGCAGTAGGGGCACGAGGGAGTCACGAAGACCTGGATATGCACCGGATCGGTCAAACCGTCGAGCACCTCGAGCGTATGTGGCTTGAGATGGTTGTGACCGGACGAAATCTCGACAAGATCCTCGATCAGTGTGCCGAACTCGTGGCCGGACGGAATGCCGATAAAGCGTACTTCCCCGCGGTTACTCCCCCTCAGCAGGATGGCCGGGATCTCGCGCAGGCCAATCTCGGTCGCCCGCTGCTGGGGTGAGACCGTATGTACGTCAAGAGTCAGTTTGTCTGAGAGGGCCACGACCTCCTCGAGGAGGTCGCGCGTCGGCTCGCACGCCTCACAGTCCCGCTCCTCGGCCGTGACGATGATCGGCTGAGTGTAGAGATGGATCGCTATGTCGTTGACGAGGTGCTCGCCAAACAGCTTGACCAGATAATCGCGGTCCTCGTTCGAGAGGATTGCCATTGGGAGTGTCCCTTTCGATTGTGTAGCCGGCGACGATGTTCGACGTCCGGCTTGATCACGTACCATACCCCTGTATGGTATTCGCATGGTTGTACTTGCCCCTGCCTTGACCCACACGTTCGGAAGAATCAGGCGGGATCTTCTGGAGACGTCGGATTGAGCGGGTCGAGTCGCACCGTCCGCTGGAGCCGGTCAGCTTCAATCTGCAGTCGACCGCAGATGAGGTCGCAGAGCCGGAAGACGTCCGGATCGGAGATGCGGTAGAAGACGTTTAGCCCCTCTTTGCGTCGCGCAACGAAGCCGTCGCGGTGCAGCATCTGCAGGTGTTTCGACACTTTTGCCTGCCGGAAACCGGTCTCGTCGACCAGTTCGCTGACCGTCCGCTCACCTTCGTGCAGTGCATAGAGGATGCGGATGCGAGCCGGATCGCCGAGCGTGCTGAACCTCGACGCGACCAACTGCAGCAATTCCGGTGACGCCTCTCGCAGATCGACCAAGGCAAACGCCTCCAAACAACACAACTACATTCCAATTTAGGATTATAGCAGTGGTGTCAAGCGCTGGCAATGATCTGGAGGTCGTTGGACTAGCTGCCGATTCCGATCAGCCCCAGGACAAGGACAAAGAATACGATGGTGGTGATCGTGAGGAAGACCCGGTCGCGCTGGACGAAAAAAAGTGCGGCCGTCATGGCCACTCGCGTCATCGGGGTCAGAATCAGAGCCAGCACGCCGAGCTGAATGATCGCGACCGCGTCGCCGGAGAGAATGCCGTGCCAGATGGTCGCGGGACTCACCGAGACCGAGCGGCTACTGTCGATCACCTGGTTGACACTCGTCTGCCCTGTTGTGTCCTTGCTCACGTAGAGGATCAATCCGAACAGAATGATCGCGGCTGAGAAGAAGACGCCAATCCGCAGAACCTGGCTGATGTAACGCTCCATCGAGTGCGAGGGAACGGCCGGCACCGCCCTGGTCTCGTCCGGTTGAGCGGGTAGTCCGGCAATGGACCCGACGGTCTTGTGTGCGCTCATCAGGCTACCCCGATTCCACGTAACAACATCTCAATGGCGATCGCCGCCAGCACCGGCAAAAAGAGCCGTCGTATAGTCGTGTTCTGGAAGCGAACCAGCATCTTGGCGCCACCCGTTGCGCCGATCAGGACCCCGATGGCAACCGGCGCCGCGATAACGGGAACCACGTCGCCGCGCCAGAAGTAGATGCCCGCGCTGGCGGCAGCGGTCACACCGATCATGAAGTTGCTGGTTGCCGACGAGACCTTCATCGGCAGGCGCATCGCGGTGTCCATCGCCAGCACCTTGAGCGCGCCCGAGCCGATTCCGAGGAGTCCGGACGCGATTCCCGCCACGTACATCATGGCGAAGCCCGCTGGAACGCCGGTGACGTTGTAGGCGATCGCTCCTCCGGTAACCCGGTCGGGATACGTGCTCGAGAGCCTAAGCCGTTCGGACAGCCGGTCATTGACCACGTCGATCGGGTTGTTTTCGCCCAGCTTCTTGACCATTGGAAGGATCGAGAAAAACAGGATGGCCCCAAACAGGATAAAGAGGACCTGGGCGTTCAGGTAAGCGGCTACGAAGGCACCGGTGACCGCGCCGATCGACGTCGCCAGTTCCAGCAACATGCCGATTCGGATGTTGGTCAAGTGGTCGCGAACGTAGGCAGCGGCGGCGCCGCTCGAGGTGGCGATTACCGACACGATGCTGGCACCGATCGCCACGCGAATGTCGAGCCCAAAGCCCACCGTTAGCAGCGGAACGATGAGCACGCCGCCACCGAGCCCGACGAGCGAGCCGATCAGACCGGCAGCGATCGCCGCGACGAAGATCTCGATGACGAACAGGTCGATCCCTGCCATGCCTCAATGCCGTTCGCGACACCGGAGAGTTATCACAATATGCACAGTATAGCGGACAAACCCCGGACATGTCGAGAGTTTGTCTGAAAATCGGCCAGACAAACGTGGGATTTATGATCGTTGAGAATCGCTTTACAGGGTCTCATGCGCGTCAGCGGTGGATCAGGGGCGAGATGTCACTCTCGCCAGACATCAAGGCGTCGCACAAATTCAACAAGAGATCCTGAACCGCAGTGAAGGATCTCTCACCGTGTGCCTCGAGCCCTCCACTTTTTCGAGAATCCTACATCTCTCCTGCCGTCGACTTCCGAGTACCGCGCTCCGCCACGGCCGAACGCACGCGGCTCGCAGCATTTGACACTCTGGTGCTGAAAACACGGGACAACGAGTGCAGTGTCGCCCGAAGAACCTCTCCACACGCTTCCCCTTGAGTGATCAATGCAGGATGATGAGAATGATTGGAACCTGCGGATAGCACCCGAAACGTGTTATGTGACGCGGTGACGGAGGGTTGAATGACCGACAGCGTACGGCTTGGCGACGTTGATATTGCCTATGAAGTGCGTGGAGACGGTCCATGGCTTGTGTTCAGTCACGAGTTCGCCGGTGAAATGCAGAGTTGGGCCGGGCAGGTCGAACACTTCGCTCCCCGCTATCGCTGTCTGGTCTACAACCATCGCGGCTTCCCGCCATCCAGCGTGCCGGATGACCCGGCCGCGTATTCGCCGGAGCTACTCGCTGCCGACCTGCTTGGCCTTCTGAATCACCTGGCTATCGAGCAAGCTCATCTGGTTGGTCTCTCGATGGGCGCCAACGTGGTGCTCGACATCGCGTTGCGGAATCTGGAACGGTGCGCCAGCCTGGTTGTTTCCGGATGTGGCGCTGGATCGACGGACCGGCAAGAGTTCGAGGAGAACGAGCGGAGGATCGTCGATCTGCTCGAGCGACGCGGCATGGAGGAGTTCGCGGCCGTCTATGCCGAAGGAGCGACGCGTCTGCCGTTCAAACGCAAGGATCCGGCCGGATGGCTCGCCTTCCGCGCGCAGTTCGCTTCGCACTCGGCGCGCGGTTCGGCCCTGACGCGCCTCGGTGTTCAGCTTGGCAGACGCACGATCTTCTCAATGGAGTCAGACCTACGCCAGCTTCGCGTGCCGGCCTTGATCCTGATTGGGGACGAGGATGAACCCTGTGTCGACCCGGCCGTCTTCATGCGACGCGTCATCCCATCGTCTGGCCTCGTTGTCCTGCCACAGACTGGCCACACCATCAACCTGGAAGAGCCGGATCTCTTCAATCAGGCGATCGACCGTTTTCTCGATCAGGTCGCGGTGGGAAGCTGGGCTTCGCGCGAGCGCGTGACGACGAGCCTGCTGCCGGAAGAAGATGGCGATTGACTAGAGCTGCGCGCCGGAGAGGCGGACGCGGAAGCGGTAGCGATCGCCGCGGATCAGACTGCGGCGGACTTCAACCGGGCGATCGTTGCTGTAGCCGGTTCGCTCGACCAGGAATGCGGGATCTCCCGCTGTGAGTCCCAGCAAAGCGGCGTCGACCGGCTCCAGCTTGACCGGGTGGAGCGTCTCGTCGGCATAGCCAACTTCGATGCCGCAGATCTCGCACATCAAGTCGTGCAGTGCCTCAGTGCGCATCCGTTCCAGTGGCAGCTTTTCGCCGCACTCCACCGGCAGGTAGATCGTCTCGACGACGAACGGCTCACCGTCAACCAGGCGCACGCGGCTGATTTCGAACACCAGCCCGCTATGCGAGCCGGTCAGCACCGTTGAGGCCTGGTCGTCGATGGTCACGCGGTAGCCGAGGATTTTGGTGGTCGGCAGACGTCCCTGGGCGGTCAGGGTCCGGATGAAGCTGTAGAGGCCGTTGAGCGGTTGCTCGACGTACGGTTCAGCAATGAAGGTGCCGACGCCGCGCCGCCGGGTCAGCAGTCCGCGTCGCGCCAGAGTCGTCAGCGCCTGGTTCACGGTCTGGCGGCTGACGCGCAGTCGTTCCGCCAGTTCGGGCTCCGGCGGCAGGACCGTTCCCGGAGCAAGCTCGCCACTCTGAATCGCGCCCAACATGCGCTGAGCAATCTGCTCATACAGCGGCGTCCGGCTCGAGGAGTCGATCGCCTTGATGACATCTTCAATGAAGTCGTCGATTGTCATGTCTCTAGTATGTCTTATCAGCCCCGCGTGCGCTACGATCGGTAGTCCTGAACGCTCATTGATCTCCGACTCGCCGCTGCCAGCCTTCGGCGAAGAGTGGTAGGTAGTTGCGTTCCTGGTAGGGATGCTTCTTGATCTCGTCGAGATTCAGCTCGACTCCGAGGCCCGGCCGGTCCGGCACGATGACGTAGCCGTCGACGATCTCGACCGGATGATCGACGATTTCCCGTTCCCAATCGACATTGAACTCGTCGAACATCTCGGCCACGTAGAGGTTCGGACAGGCGGCGCCAAGCTGGACACTGGCAGCGGACGCGACCGGGCCCTGCGCGTTGTGCGGCGCGGCCACACCGTAGAAGGCGTCCGCCATGCCGATCACCTTGCGCGCGGTCCAGAGTCCACCGAGATAGAGCGGTTCTGGCTGAAGGATGTGTACCGCGTTATGCGACAGGAGCTCGGCGAACTGGTGAATCGACGAAAAGCTCTCGCCGGTGGCGATCGGTACGTTGACGTGGCGTGCGACTTCGACGACGGCGGCGATGTCCTGGTGCGGTGTCGGCTCCTCGAACCAGGCACAGTTGAACGGCTCCAGGCGCTCGCCGATGCGCACCGCACTGGCGACACTGAAGCGGCAGTGTCCCTCGATCATCAGGTCGACATCGGGTCCGACCGCGTCGCGCACCGCTTCGACGATGGCGATCGATAGGTCCTCGTCACGACGGTCGGTAACCCGCCAGGCGACGCCGAACGGATCGAACTTCATCGCCGTGTAACCGCGATGGACGACCTCGCGTGCTCCGTCGGCGAAGGCCTCGGGCGTCCGCTCGCCCTGGTACCAGCCGTTGGCGTAGGCGCGCAGCTTGTCGTGATACTTTCCGCCCAGCAGGTTATGGACGGGCTGATTGAGCGCCTTACCCATGATGTCCCAGCAGGCCATCTCGACCGCGGCGACGGCGCAGCCGTGGATCTGCCCGCCCTCTGTGTAAACGTCACGGGTCATGCGCTGGATGATCGTCTCGATCTGAAACGGGTCCACTCCGATGAATCGGGGTTGGAGTTCATGAATAGCGGTTTCGACCGTTCGGGCGAAGGCGTTGGTCGTGCCTTCGCCGACACCCGTGATGCCCTCGTCCGTCTCGACATGTACGAAGACCCAGTTCTTCCAGGGATTGCCGCAGAGGTAGGTCTTGACGCCGGTGATCTTCATCTCAGGTCCAATCCACGAGTCACTCAGACCACAGATTCAACGGATGTCAAAGGAGCGAGACGCCGAAGTCGTTCGCGGCACGTCGCAGCCGGTCGTCAAGCGTGGCGAGTGGCAAGCTTCGACGAACCGCCAGTTCGAGATAGGAGGCATTGTAGGCGGAGAGGTTGTGATCACGCGCGAGTGACAAAACTGGACCGAAGACCGTGTCGACATCTCCGTCTTCGGTAATGATCGGAAACTGCCGCAAATCGCGCGTAAATCGATTAACCGCTTCTCGCGATATTCGCCCTCGACGCTCGGCTACAGACAGAACGTTGGCAACTTCAAGCGGCCAGATTACTGGAACGATCGCCTGATCTTCGCCAAAACGGTTCAGAATCGTCACCGCTGCCTCGCTCGTCTCGTCCGGAAGTCCCCACGGCAGAGTGACTGACGCGTCAAGCACGAAGAGCACTAACTGCGACCTTCTTCAATCATTTCACGAATTGACAGACCTCCGAGGCTGCCAATCTCCTCACGAAGCTTTCGCAAATCGTCAATGACTTCCGCGACATCGCGCTTCCGTGATGTTCGCAGGGGTACGATTTCCGCCACGGGAACTCCATGCCTGGTGATCGTAATCGTCTCGCCTCGCTCGACTTCGTCAAGCAGCTGCGAGAGATGTGTTTTCGCTTCGTAGGCACCCACCGTTCGCATGCTTCGCTCCTGTTCAGACCAGTCTAGACCAGTCTGAAGTATACGCTCGGCGTGAGGAGGTTCGCCGGCTCAATCATCCGCGACATGTCGTAGTTCCTGGGCTCCGCCGGTCACCAGCCCACTCCGCAGATCGCGCTCGCGGGCCCTGGCTTCTCGCCGCTCGGCCGGACCGAATCCCGCCCCGCCCGGAATGTCGAGTTCCAACCGGCCGTCAGGCGTCTCCAGCGTGATCTGCCCCGAGCCGATCTCGTCGATCGAGAGCGTCTCGCCGTTGACGACGACTGACGTGCAGGGACCGTCCTCGCCCCCCTGCATACCTGCCGGAGGAAAGCGCAGCCGGTCCGGATTGATGAAGAACGAGACCGGCTTGGGATACCCGGGAAGCGAGCTGAACTCGATCTGGTGACCGAACGCTCCGCGCCATTGTCCGGTGCCGGCGGAATCGGGTCGCAGCGAGCGCTGCCGCAGCATGACTGGCGTGCGCAGTTCGAACACCTCGGCCGAGACGTTGCGCGCGCTGCTCGGGAAGCAGTTGCGGCCGATGCCGTCACGCCCCCGGCTGGCTCCGCGTCCACCCGCCATGAAGAAATGCGCGTTGTAGAAACTGCCATCTCGCTCCTGGCCGTAGACGTGAAGCGAGTGCATCAGGCCGTTACCCGCCTGGACCCGATCAGGCATGACGGCTTCGAGCGCGCCGAAGATCAGCGGGTGCAGGTGCCAGCCGGTGCGGACGCGCGATCCGACCGAGGCCGGGACCTCGCAATTGAGGATCGAGCCAGCCGGGGCGGTGATGACGAAGGGCCGGAAGGTTCCCTCGTTGGCCGGCACGCTCGGCGAGAGGAGGCACTTCAATGGGTAGACCGTGTGTGCCTGGGTGTAGATCAGCGTGCAGTTGAGGCCGCCGCGGGCGCGCTGTGGATCGGACCCAGCGTAATCGACCTCGATCCAGTCGTCGTGCACGGTCAGGCGACAGTGTAGATGCGCCGGGTCGTCCAGCCCGTCGGCCCAGACGTCGTTCTCGTAGACGCCGTTTGGCAGGGCACGAATCGCCTCACGCATGGCGTGTTCGGAGTGCGCCTGGATCTCCGACACGACGTCCCGCAGATCCTGTAGTCGGTATTCCTCTAGGAACGCCTGAATGCGGCGCACGCCGAGGTCGTTAGCGGTCAGCTGCGCCTCGATGTCGGTCAGAACCATCTCCGGCGTGCGCACGTTCTCGCGGATGAAGGCCCAGGCGGTCTGATTCAGCTCACCCGCGTCGTACAGCTTCAACACCGGGATGCGCAGTCCCTCTTCGTAGATGTCCCGCACGGTGCGATTCGATAGGGAACCGCCGATGCTGGAGGTGTGCGCGATGGTGACGGCGAAGGCGACCACGCGGCCGCCGTGAAAGACCGGCGAGATGGTGGCGATGTCGTCCAGGTGCCCGGCGCAGAGCCAGGGATCGTTGGTGATGTAGACATCGCCGGGCCGCATTGTTTCGACCGGGTGCCGCTCGATCACCGCGCGTGTGACGGTCGGCATCACCAGGTTGAAGACCGGCATGCTGCGGTTCGAGTGGGCGATCGAGCTTCCTTCGGCGTCCAGGATCTCGCAGCCAAAATCTTGCGCCGCGCCGATGATGGTCGAGACCGCCGTACGAAGTACCGTTGTCCACATGTCGTCGGCGATGCCGATCAGGCGACTCCACATGATCTCCAGACTGATCGGGTCGAAGCGTGGCTGGCTGCTCATGCGGATACTTCCTTGTCACTCAGCGCAATGATCACGTCGCGGTACTGGTCGATTGTCACGACGCAGCCTGGCGGTACCACGATGGTGGCCTCCTGCTCCTCGATGATGCCGGGACCATCGAATCGCATCCCGGGCTCTAGCCGGTAGCGATCGTAGACCGAGGTCTGCTGGAAATCATGCCGCGGCCGTGTAAAGAAGACGGATCGTTCGCCCTTGAGCGCCAAACTGGCGTCCGCGTCGTGCTGCTCCTGACCCGCCAGGTCAAAGGTGGAGCGCGGAAGCTCGGCGATCAGATGCCAGTTGAGGACTTCGGGCGTCAGGTTGGTTGGCGCGCGTCCGTAGACCTCGGTGTAGCCCGCGCGAAAAGTCGCCTCGATGGCGTCGACCGCCCCGGCTTTGTCGGCCCCATCTGGCAGGTCGATGCGCAGCTCGTGGTATTGCCCTGCGAAGCGCATGTCGGCCGCCATTCGGTAGCGAACGTCGCCCGCTTGCGCGATCTCGGCAAACGCCTGGACTGCCTCACGCCGCATCTCATCGTAGAGTCGCTGAACCGTCTCCCAGTCGCATTGATGAAGCAGCGTCATGTAGGAGCGGGCGAACGGGAGCGACATCGGGGCGGTCAATGCGCCGATGGCCGAAGCGACCCCCGCGCCGAACGGGACGATGACGCGCGAAATCCCGAGGATGCGAGCCACCTCGACCGCGTGGGCCGGTCCGGCACCCCCGAAGGCAACGATGGCCGTGTCGCGAGGGTCACGATTGCGCTCGATCAGGTGTGTCCGAGCCGCCTGTGCCATGTTCTCGTTGACCACGGCGTGAACACCGGCCGCACTCTCGATCAGGTCGACGTTCAGTCGTTCAGCCACGTGTTGCTCGATGGCCGCGCGTGCCTTTTCCGGCTGCAGCGTCATGCGGCCGCCGAGAAAGTAGCTCGGATCGAGATAGCCCAGCGTCACGTTCGCGTCGGTAACGGTCGGTAGTTCGCCACCGAGCCCGTAGCAGGCAGGACCGGGATTCGACTCGGCGCTCTGCGGCCCAACGTTGAGCAGACCGAGTTCGTTCAGGTGGGCGATGCTGCCCCCTCCCGCGCCGATCTCGATCAGGTCGATGGTCGGCGCCATGATCGGCAGCCCGCTGCCCGGCTTGAAGCGATGCACGCGGTCTGCCTCCAGCATGTGGGCAACGCCCGGTGTCCCGTGCTCGATCAAGCAGGCCTTGGCTGTCGTCCCACCCATGTCGAGCGAGAGGACGTGTTCGTGTCCGGTCAGACGCCCATAATAGCTGGCGGCGAAGGCTCCGGCGGCCGGGCCGGATTCGAGCAGGCGAATCGGGTATTCGATGGCGGCATCAGCGGTGGAGATGCCACCCGATGAGAGCATCATGTAGAGCTCGCGCGTAAAGCCAAGCTCGCGCAGCTGTGCCTGTAGATCCGTGATATAGCGGCGCAGCAGCGGTTTGACGTAGGCGTCGGCCGCGACCGTTGAGGTTCGCTCGTACTCTCCGATGAGCGGCGCAACTCGCGACGAGAGAGAGACGGTGATCTCCGGATGCGTCCCCTGAATGATTTGTCCAATGCGGCGCTCGTGCTCCGGATTGCGGTAGGAGTGAATCAGCGAAACGGCGATCGACTGCACGCCCTCCGCAGCCAGCGTATCGACCATCGCGCGGACGCCATGTTCGTCGAGCGGCTCGACCACGTCACCATCGCGTGTGACGCGCTCGTCGACCTCCAGCCGCAGCTCACGTGGGATCAAAGGCTCGGGATAGGGCGCGAACAGGTTGTAGATGTCGTAGAGCTGCTCGATGCCGATCTCCAGGACATCGCGGAAGCCTTTGGTAGTGAGCAGCGCGGTCTTGACGCCGCGGCGCTCGACGATGGCGTTGGTCACGATCGTCGTGCTGTGGACCGCATAATCGATATCGCTTGACGTAGCGCCCGCCATGTCGAGAATCTCGCGCCAGCCCTTCACCACGGCCCGGGCGGGGCGCTCGCTGTCGGTCAGCACCTTGTGAAATGCGCTGATCGTGCCCGTGTCCATGTCGAACAGCACGAAATCGGTAAACGTGCCGCCGACGTCGACGCTCATGGCGTAGCGTTGTGCCACTGTGCAGCCACCTTTCAAATAGAGGTCCGCCAGCGCGGATCGGGATGCGTCACACTGGTCTAAAGATCCGGCATCAATGGGCCAGAGTACGGGAGTGGAGGTGGCGGGTCAAGATGAGGTGCGGCGCTCATCCCCATCCCTTGCCTCCCTACTGACTCGCTCTCTCGTAGAGGTTTGACGATTTCGTTCGGTTACGCGTCCACGCTCGCCCGGGAGTAAACTCGCCGGGCTACAAAGGCGAAGTCCACTAAAGGGACTGAGTTTGCATCGCCGAAATAGGGATCAGAGGGACAATAGATTACTCAGATAGTAATAGGGCCCAGCCCCTTCAGTGGGCTTCGCAATCTGTAGCGCGGTGGCTTTCGCCCCGCGTGAGCAGACATGCTTTTACCGGATTGAATCGTCAATCGCCATGTGGAGGGCGAGGACCCACTTCGCGTGTACCCCAAGGGTGAGAAGGCGGCGCCGCAACGCGACGACGGTGGCCGCCTTGACGGTTCTCGTCACGGTGCGAGAATCGGAAGCAGGTGTTTGCGCACGGGTTGCCGTCCGCCCCAACGTGGGTCCGGATGACGCTCGTCCGCGCTTGCCAAATGCAACACGGTCCTTGATCTGCCGCGAACCGACTCGGGGTCCGTGTTTGCGGCGAACGACGAGGGAAGGGAGCCTTATCGATTATGCCAACTGATGAGAAGCTTGACGGCCTGGAATGGCGGTTAGTGGGGCCACACCGGGGTGGTCGCGTGGTGGCGGTGGCGGGACATCCGACCGAGAACGCGACCTTCTACTTTGGGGCCTGCGCCGGAGGGGTCTGGAAGACCACCGATGGCGGGACGTATTGGGAGAATATCTCCGATGGCTTTCTGCACACCGCCGCCGTCGGGGCCATCGCCGTCTCCTCCTCCGATCCTAACGTCCTCTACGTCGGCATGGGCGAGACCGCCATCCGCGGCAACGTCTCCCATGGCGACGGGGTCTACAAGTCGACCGACGGGGGGCAGACCTGGAGTCATTGTGGTCTGGAGGATACCCACAGTATCGCCAAGATGCGCATCCATCCCCAGAATCCGGACCTGGTCTATGTGGCCGCCTTCGGGCATGTCTGGGGTCCCAATAAGAATCGGGGCGTCTATCGCTCCACGGACGGCGGGAAGACCTGGGAGCAGATCCTGTTCCGCTCCGACAAGGCCGGCGCGATCGACCTCTCGATGGACCCGACCAATCCCCGGATCCTGTACGCCACGACCTGGGAAGCGCAGCGCTCCCCCTACAAGCTGGTCAGTGGTGGCGAAGGGAGTGGCATCTTCAAGTCGACCGACGGCGGGGACCGCTGGACCGAGATCACCCGCAACGAGGGACTGCCGACCGGGGTCTTGGGCAAGATCGGCATCAGTGTCTCCCCGGCCCAGACCGACCGGGTCTACGCCATCGTCGAGGCCGAGGATGGTGCCCTGTTCCGCTCCGATGACGGTGGTCGCACCTGGCAGCGCCTCTCCGAGCAGAACGATCTGCGCTGGCGCGCCTGGTATTACCAGCACATCTATGCCGACCCGCAGGACCCGGACGTTGTCTGGATTCTCAATGGGAAGTGCTGGAAATCGATCGACGGCGGTAAGAACTTCTTCGCCGTGCCGACGCCCCACGGCGATAACCACGATCTCTGGATCGACCCGCACAACAGCGACCGCATGATCGAAGGGAACGACGGCGGCGCCAACGTGACCTTCAACGGCGGGATTTCGTGGTCCTCGATCTTCAATCAGCCGACCGCGCAGTTCTATCATGTGACGACCGACAATCAGGTGCCATACCGGCTCTATGGCTCGCAGCAAGATAACACCGCGCTGACCGTCCCGAGCGCTTCAGCGACCGGTGCGATCACCCAGGCGGACTGGTACCAGCCGGGCGGCGGCGAAAGCGGCTATATCGCCGTCAAGCCGACCGATTCGAATATCGTCGTCGGTGGTGCGATCGGGAGCGGTGCCGGCAATGGTCGTCTGATCCGCTACGATCATCGGACCAAAGAGCAGCGCATCATCACCCCCTGGCCCGAACTGACGGGCATGGGCTACGGTGCGCAGGACCTGCGCTACCGGTTCCAGTGGACCTTCCCGATCCAGTACTCGCCCCATGATCCCGACACGCTCTACGTCACCTCCAACGTCGTGCATCGCTCCATCGACGAGGGCATGTCCTGGGAAGTCATCTCGCCCGACCTGACCCGCAACGATCCAGCCACCCTGGACGCCTCGGGCGGTCCGATCACCAAGGACAATACCGGAGCCGAGGTCTATGCCACCATCTTCGCCTTCGTGGAGTCTCCCCACCAGCAAGGGCTCTTCTGGGCTGGCTCTGATGACGGCCGGGTCCATATCTCGAAGGACAACGGCCAGTCCTGGCAGGAGATCACGCCGACAGACCTGCCCAAGCACGCCATGATCTCGATGATCGAGGCCTCGCCCTTTGACGCCGGGACGGCCTATCTCGCCGCCACCTGCTACAAGTCGGACGACTTCAAACCCTATCTCTATACGACCACCGACTTTGGCCAGACCTGGACCACGATCGTCAATGGCATCCCGGAGAACGCCTTCACCCGGGTCATCCGGGAGGATCCCAATCGCACGGGCTTGCTCTACGCGGGGACCGAGACGGGCTTGTACATCTCCTTTGACGACGGGGCCAACTGGGAGCGCTTCCAGCTGAACCTGCCGGTCACCCCGCTCTACGACCTCATGATCAAGGGGACCGACCTGATCGCGGCGACGCATGGGAGATCCTTCTGGGTCCTCGACGACCTGACCCCGCTGCATCAGTTGACCGATCAAGTTCGGAGCCAGGACGCCCACCTCTTCAAGCCTGCTCCGGCCAGTCGTTTCAAGATCTATGGCCGGTTCGCGGAGAACGCCGACCCGTACAAGAACTATGGACGGGTTGGAGGCATGGTCTTCACCTTCTACACCAAGAAGCGAAAGACCGGAGAGAATGATTACGTGCTGCTCGACGCTGGGAAGAATCCGCCCGACGGCGCGATCATCTACTACTGGTTGAAAGACAAGCCGTCCGGAGACCTGAAGCTTTCGTTCCTTGACGGTAGTGGCAATGAGATCATCAGTTTCAGCAGCTCGGAGAAAGAGGAGCAGCACCCGACCGTCGAGCCGGGCCTGAACCGCTTCGTCTGGAATATGCGCTATCCGAGCGCCCATTCGGTTCCCGGTGCTCCGCTGCAGGGTGATGCACTGGCGGGTCCGGTCGCGGTGCCCGGCAAGTATCAGGTCAAGCTGGAGGTCAATGGCGATGCGCAGACTCAGCCGCTCGAGATCGTGCGCGACCCGCGCGTTTCGGGCTCGCAGCAAGATCTGCAGGCGCAGTTCGACCTGCTACTGAAGATCCGGGATGCTCTCTCCGAGACGCACGACTCGGTCAATCGGCTGCGCGACCTGCGTGAGCAGGTGCAGGGCTGGACCAAGCGAGTCGACGACGAGGAGGTCAAGAAGTCGGGTGAGACGATCGTCGAGAAACTGAACGAAGTCGAGCTTGAGTTCATCCAGCCGAAGGCGGGCAGTCCGCTACAGCCGCCGAGCAAGCTCAACGATAAGCTGGCGGCGCTAGCAGGGATGATCTCGAATGCCGACACGCGACCGACGGCTCAGAGCAGTGAGGTGTTCGACAAGCTGTCGGGTCAGCTCGACGGCGCGGTGGAACGTCTCGACACCGTGACCGGTCACGATATCGCTTCGTTCAATCGTATGCTGACCGAGCGCGGCGTCCAGCCGGTCAAGGCGTAGGTCAGAGATCGGATTGTGATGGAGCCAGTGGGGCGCATGCAGACAAAGCAAGTCTCCGCGCGCGATCGACCCAGGAACGAAGAGGTCCTTCGCCCTGCGCCTATTGGTCCCTACTTTCAGCCGAGAGGCATAAACCGGTGCGAGTCTCGTGTATTCGTACGTAGCGGAGGGGCGTGGTCGTCGATAACGCCGGCAGGCCATGCATGCGCGAGGAGATCCTTCGGCTGAAGCCTCAGGATGACAGCATCGCGGTGGTCGCCAAACAAGGCTGGCCCAATACATATTGAGAGACCGGATTGAGCACTGAAGCTCACCGGTAAGGGAGGGAAACACTATGTCCGGTGGATCCACGGGATCGCTCTCAAAGGTCGATCCCAACTCGCTAAAGGCGTTGAAGTGGCGCCTGGTCGGGCCGTTCCGTGGCGGCCGCGTGGTCGCCGTATCAGGCGACCCGGTCAATCCGCAGATCTTCTACTTCGGCTCGACCGGCGGCGGTGTCTGGAAGACCTATGACGGCGGCCGCTTCTGGGAGAACGTCTCGGATGGCTTCTTCAAGCGCGCCTCGGTCGGCGGCCTGGCCGTCGCGCCGTCTGACCCGAATGTGATTTACGCGGGTATGGGCGAGTCGACCATTCGCGGCAACGTCTCGCACGGGGACGGCGTCTACAAGTCGACCGATGCCGGGAAGACCTGGACGCATTGCGGCCTCGAGCAGACCCGTAACATCGGCAAGCTCCGCGTTCACCCGGAGAATCCGGACGTCGTCTACGTGGCGGCCTTCGGTCACGCTCATGGCCCGAACAAAGAGCGCGGCGTCTATCGCTCGCAGGACGGTGGCCAGACCTGGGATCAGGTCCTTTTCCGAAGCGACAAGGCGGGCGCGATCGACCTCTCGATTGACGCGACCAATCCGCGCGTCATCTATGCGACCTTCTGGGAGGCGTTCCGTGGTCCCTGGGAGCTGGTCAGCGGCGGTGAGGGGAGTGGGATCTTCCGCTCGATGGACGGCGGCGATAGCTGGACCGAGATCAGCCGCAACGATGGTCTGCCGAAGGGAGTACTCGGTAAGATCGGCATCTCGGCCTCAGCGGCGCAGCCGGGTCGGGTCTTTGCAATTGTCGAGGCCGAGGATGGCGCGGTCTTCCGCTCGGACGACTACGGCGACACCTGGCAGCGGGGCTCGGAAGACCGCAACCTGCGCCAGCGTGCCTGGTACTACCACCATATCTTCGCCGATCCGAACGACGCCGACACCGTCTGGGTCCTGAACGTCGAAGCCTGGAAGTCGAGCGACGCCGGTCGGAGTTTTGAGGTTGTGGCGGTCCCGCACGGTGACAATCACGACCTCTGGATCGATCCAAAGAATTCGCTGCGGATGATCGAGGGGAACGACGGCGGTGGCTGTGTCAGCTTCAACGGCGGGCAGTCCTGGTCGGACATCTACAACCAGCCGACCGCCGAGTTCTATCACGTCTCCACCGACAGTGAGCCGGTCTACCGCCTCTACGGCGCGCAGCAGGACAACACCACCATCAGCGTGCCGAGCCGCTCGTCGATCGGGGCCATCACGCGCTCCGAGGACTTCGCCATCGGTGGCGGTGAGAGTGGCTACATTCAGGTCGATCCGCGCGATTCGAACATCATCTACGCCGGGAGCTATGGCGGCTACCTGACCCGCCTGGACCGGTCGACCGGCGAGCACCGCATGATCAACGTCTGGCCGGAGAACACGCTCGGGTCCGGCGCCGAGGCCGCGAAGTATCGCTTCCAGTGGACCTATCCGATCGTTATCTCGCCTCACAATCCGGACGTGATGTACGTCACCTCGCAGCACGTGCATAAGACGACGAACGGCGGTTCGAGCTGGGACGTGATCAGCCCGGATCTGACGCGTCACGAGCCCAAGACGCTCGGGTCGTCCGGCGGACCGATCACCAAGGACAATACCGGCGCCGAGTACTACGCCGACATCTTTGCGTTCGCCGAGTCGAAGCTGCAGGAGGGACTCTTCTGGGCCGGATCGGACGACGGGCTGATCCACGTCTCGAAGGACGGCGGCAAGAACTGGGAGAACGTCTCGATCCCGGACCTGCCGGAGTGGGCGCTGATCTCGATCATCGAGCCGTCACCACACGACCCCGCCACGGCCTACGTCGCGGCGACCCGCTACAAGCTCGACGACTTCGCTCCCTACATCTATAAGACGAATGACTACGGCAAGACCTGGACGAAGATCGTCAGCGGCATCCCTGGGGACAACTTCACCCGTGTGATCCGCGAGGATCCAAACCGCAAGGGGCTGCTCTACGGCGGCACCGAGGCCGGGATGTACGTCTCGTTCGACGACGGCTCGAACTGGCAGCCGCTGCAGCTCAACCTGCCGGTCGTGCCGATCCACGATCTCGAGGTCAAAGGAACTGACCTGATCGTCGCGACCCATGGCCGGTCGTTCTGGATCATGGACGACATCACACCGCTGCATCAGATCACCGAAGAGAACCAAGACGCGTCGATACGCCTGTTCGAGCCGCGCACGACGGTCCAGTACAAGACGGCACGCAGCATCGCGCACCCGCCGAGCAGCGGCAAGAGCTACTCGATGATTGGCGCGACGATGGCGACCTACAAGCTGAAGCGGGGCGAGAACAGCGAGAAAGAGGTCCAGTACCTCGACGCGGGACAGAATCCGCCGGACGGCGTGATCGTCTTCTACTCGCTCAAAGAAAAGCCCGAAGGCGAAGTCAAGCTGACCTTTCTGGATCAGCACAGCAACGAGATCAAAAGCTTCGTTAGCAAACCCGATGACGAGGAGAAGAAGGCCGACGACAGCGCCGACGAGGATGATGAGAAGGACGAGGAGCCGAACGTTCCGAAGGCGGCGGGACTCAACCGGTTCGTCTGGGACATGCGCTACCCGAGCGCCTCGAAGGTTCCGGGCGACAAGTCGATGGAATTCGTCGGCGGAATCAAAGGCCCGGTCGCGCCTCCAGGCACCTACGCCGTGAAGCTGACCGTTGGCGACCAGGAGCAGACGCAGGGCTTTGAGATCCAGAAGGATCCGCGTATCGACACGTCGCAGGATGACCTGCGGGCCCAGTTCGACTTCCTGATGCAGGTGCGCGACAAGGTCTCCGAGACGCACGACGCGATCAACCGGATTCGGACGGTCCGGTCGCAGGTTGAGAGCTGGGAGAAGCGCACCAAAGGCAAGCGTAACGCCGAGAAGATTTACGAGGCGGCCCAGCAGTTCAAGAAAGAGCTTGATGAAATCGAGGCGGAGCTGATCCAGGTGAAGGCCAAGAGTCGCCAGGACACGCTCAACTTCCCGATCAAGCTCAACGCCAAGATTGCCGGACTGGCAGGGTACGCCTCCGGCGCGACCGCCGCGCCGCCGCAGCAGGCGTACGAATCGTTCGACGACCTGTCCAAGAAGGTCAACGTGCAACTGACCAAGTTGAACGAAGTCCTTGGCACATCGGGCGAGGAGTTCAACTGGCTGGTCAAACAGTCGGAGGTTCCGGCCATCGAGCTTGGGTAAGGACTGATCGAGTTAGAAAAGAACGAGGGCGGGCATCACGCCCGCCCTCGTCGCGTCCGCTTGAACGGTAATGGCGCAATCCGAGAGCGCCTGACGATCCGGTCGCTTACCGGGCCCACCCGAATGGCCCCATCTCACCCGAAATATCACGTTTCCGCCAAATAATCGAATGCCGACATGACATGCACCTCGATTGTGCCGAGCAGGTCATCAATGGTGACGTATTCATCTGGCGCGCCCATGCCATATGGAGTCGGACCGTAAATGAACGCCGGTACGCCACGCTGGCGCCACAGCCGGCAGTCAGTGCCACCCAGGCTGATATTTGGCGTCGGCCGAATGCCTCGCGTCGCCTCGGCATTATCCTGCAGAATGCGCATCATCTGATGGTTCGGGTCGACGTAGTTCGGCTCGCTCTTGTTGATGATCCGGTAGCTTGCCTCTGGGTATCGTCCGATGATCTCTTCGAAGTGCCGAAGTACCTGATCCGTCGACACACCGATTGGGCAACGAATATCGACTTCCGTGCGACTGTGCGCCGCGATCATATTGACCTTCTCGCCACCTTCAATGAGCCCGACGTTGACGCTTACGCGCTTCAGGTTGTCGGTCGCTCCGGCGCCGAGCATCTCGTCGAATCGATCCCGTCCTGCCTCGATGCGATCCTCAACCTCGCCAGGCATATCGCCGGTGATCTCGGTGAGTTGCTCGATCTCGCCGATAATCTTCGCCGCGATCTTGATGGCATTGGCGCTCACCTGCGGGTAGCCGCCGTGTCCTCCCGGCGTGTCGACGAGAAGTTCCAGCCAGATCAATCCTTTTTCGCCGAACCGGATCGTGTGCGGTGTGCTCGGCTCACCGTTCAGGACACAGTCACCGAGCACCTCAGGGTGGTGCTTCACCAGATACTGCGCTCCCCATCTGCCAAAAGTCTCCTCGTCCGAGACGCAGGTGAGCGTCAGCTTCCCTGCCAGGTGTTCGCGCAGGTCCGCGAGATAGAGGAATGTGAGGATCGAGGCGAGCGTGCCGGTCTTCATGTCGTTGACGCCGCGGCCGTAGAGTCTGCCGTCCCGAATCGATCCTGAGAACGGTCCATCGGTCCAATGGGACGCGTCGCCGGCCGGGAAGACGTCCATGTGGCCGTTGAGCACGAGGTGACGACCCGGCTGAGCCCCGTCGACGCTCGCGATCAGGTTCGGCCACTCGGCCACGGGAGCTACGATCTCGTAACCCAGTGCGTGACGTTCCAACAGTTCGGTGATATATCGCAGCACGTCTCGCGTGTCACCGGGCGGGTTTTCGCTGGGAATCCGAACGAGATCCTGACACATTTGAATGATATGTTCCCGGTCATTCATCAGCCGCGTTCGAAGTTGCTCGCGGACGCTCATCTCGCGCCTCCTCTTACTGTGTGTGGGTTGGCTTGCCAGAAGTTGTCCGATGCTGTGCTAGAGTACGCGAAAGCGCCATTTTTTGCGCGTCTCTCGGTGTGCGAACCTGAAGGTGGAGAATGCCGTGACTGAATCATGGGCTCGTAAGCCGTCCGACCCAACCATGCGCATGCTGGTGCCACGCCTCTATGGCGGCACCCCAACCCTCTTTGGTGCTCCATTGGCGGAGACGGTTCTCGATCTGAGCGGCGCCGATGTCGCCTTTCTTGGCGTGCCTTGGAGAGCTCCGACGCCCGATTCGCGCAGTGGAACCGCGGCCGCCAACTACGAGGGAACGCTGCTCACACCGTCGCAGTTTCGCTCCAATTCGCTGAAGTACGGCGGCTACATGCCGGAGCTCGACGTCGACGTCTTCGAGCACCTTAAGATCGTCGACCGTGGCGACGCCGAGGTCGTGCGCGATATGGGTCAGACGCTGGCGAACGTCGAGGTCGAGATTGATGCCATGATCGAGAATGGCTGCTATCCGATCACCCTCGGAGGCAATTCCGGTCCGAGTGGCTATCCAGTGCTCAAATCGATCGCCGCGCACGCGAACGGTCCGACGGCGGTGCTGAATCTCGACGCGCATCACGACAATCAACGGGGCGAGTGGGAAGAGGACGACCCGCGCCAGCCACGCTGGGGTAGCACCTGGGCGCGGCGAATCCTGTCCCTGCCCGGAGTCGATCCGTCGCGTTATGTCCACTTTGGTCTGCGTGGACCGCGCAACGACCGCGAATCGTTCGAGCGCTTCCTCGAACGCGGCGTTAGGCGTGAGAACATCTATACCTACCGCGAAATCAAGGCGGCGCGAAAGACCGGGTTCGACGAATGGGCAGCGAACCTGGCCGTCGACATGATGGACGGCACGGCGAAGATCTGGATCGCCATCGACCCGGATGTCTTCGATCTCAGTTCTAATCCGGATTTCGCCGATGAGCCGCTGGGCCCACACGTCGAGGAAGTGGTCGAGCTCTGCTACCAGGTCGGTAAGGCCGCGGGGCGGCAGCGTTTCGGTGGACTGTCGATCTCGGCCCTCCCCTACAACGCCCAGACGCTCCACTCGATCTGCATCTACGTGCTGCTCTATACGCTGGCAGGCGTCGTCTCGGCGGAGTGAACCCGCTAGACCCGCGTTCTCGATGGAGAAACTTGGCTTGCACCGCTGCGACGCAGGGGCTCAGACCAGACCCTGCTCGTATGCGAAGGCTGTCGCGGCGGCGCGCGAGGATATGCCCAGTTTGTTGTAGATCGACTGAAGATGGCCACTAACGGTGCGCGGGCTGATGAACAGCGCATTGGCGATCTCGGCGTCGGTCATTCCGCGCGCCACCAACCTCAGTACCTCGATCTGCCGTGGCGACAGTCCGGTAGCTGCGCTCTGGTCAGGCGGAACGAGCGGGCTGGCGTTAGGCCCGGTTGAACCTGTTGGCGGAGCAACGACGATGAGTGGCGGCTCGGTCAGTATAGGTATGAGGAGCGTCGCGAAGGCAACAGGATCGGCGTCTCTGCCGCGCTCATACGCCTCGTCATATGCATCCCGTGGGATCTTCATTGACGAGGCGGTGAGGAGTCGCTCGGCGCGTGCCCGGGTTTCATGGTCCGCGGATGGGTGAGCATGAACGAGCGCCAATGCACGAACGGCGTCGGCCGGTCTCTGTGTCTGCAACAGCAAGTCGCCAGCGCTGGCCATCAGCGTGAGGAAGAGGCGCATGAATCCGGATCCCGCCATGAGGCGCAAACCCTCGGCAAGTTGCACCCCAGCGGTGGTGTAGTCGCCGGTCGCGCAATACACGACCCCAAGGCCGTTGAGCGCGTGAGCCATCGTTACCTGGTCGCCAATGTCTCGGGCGATGACCAGGCTTCGACGGAAGAACTTCTCCGCTGCGGCCCAATCACCCTGAAGAGAGGTGACCTTGCCCAGATGTGCAAGGGCCGTCCCCATGCCTTCCGGATCGTTGAACTCTTCCCGGATGGTGTAACCCGTTTCGTAGTGCTGCCGCGCGTCGACGTAGTCGCCACACGCCGTCGCGACGTGGCCCTGCATGTTGTGAGCGTAGGTCAGATACCAGCGATCCCCGATGGCGAGCGCAGCTTCGGTGCATCGCCTTGAGTTCTCGACGGCCGCAACGATATCCTCCTGCCAGAGGGCCGCGGCTGCCTGGACCCACCAGGCGAGTGGCAGGTTCCCGGGCCGGTCATTCGCCTCACTGCGCTGAACGGACTCAGCACCCAGCCGCGCGGCTTCGGCATAGTCTCCATCGATCAAGGCCAGCAGTGACCGCAACACATGTGGGTCGGTCATTTGACCAGGCGGTGGCGGTTCACCGAGCCGGGCGTAGCGCTCCTCGCTTTCCTCAATTGCCACGCGCATCGCTGAAAGCTGCCCCAGGTGGTGCTGGAACCGTGCGACTTCCACCAGGATGGCGGCGATACCGCGATCAGCCACCAGAGAAGGAGCCGCGGCACGCATGGCCCGCAAACCATCTTCCAGCATGCCGAGCGCCTCCCGGTACCGAGCACGGAAGTCATAGAAGACGGAGAGTGTGTGAGCACCCCGGCTCAGCGCTTCGATATCGCCCGCCGCCACGGCCGAGCGCCAGGCCGCCCGGATGTTGTCCAATTCACGGCCGATGACCGTGAGAGCTTTTCGTTGATTGCCTCCCGTTATCGGTTCGTGCTGAGCCGCGAGGAATCCAAGGTAGAAGTTACGGTGTGCCCCATAGGTCTGCTCCGCCGCCTCTGGTTCGGCACGCAGCCGCTCTTCCGCATACTGGCGTAGCAGTTCGTGCAGAAAAAAACGTCCGTCGGTCGCGGCACGCAGCAGTGACTTGTCTACCAGCGAGGACAAGTGTTGCAGCGTTGCTCCCGCAACGCGTTCGGCGGCGTCTCGTTCAAACCCACCCCGGAAAACGGCCAGCCGGCGAAAGACGGCGCGCTCTTCGTCACTGAGCAGCGCCCAGGAATAATCGAATGCGGCATGCATACTCCGGTGGCGCGCCGGCACATTGTTCAAATTGGTCGCCAGGAATGCGATGTTGCGCTCAATCTCCGTGGCAATGGCGGAGGGTGAGAGCATCTTGATCCATACCGCCGCGAGCTCCAGTGCGAGAGGCATACCCTCGGTGATCTGGCAGAGTTGGACAACCCCGTCTCGCTCCGACTCGAATGAGAAATCGCGTCGTACCTGCCTCGCTCGCTCCACGAAGAGCCGAACCGCTTCTGATTGCGAGGGATCGTCCGTCTTCTCGTGCGACATGGCGAGGCCGGCGAGCGGGTAGCGCCACTCTTCGCGCACGTTGAGCGCTTCGCGCGATGTGACAAGTGCACGCAGACCGGGCGCAGTCGCCAGTAACTCACCCAGCCACGGCGCTTCACCAATGATGTGCTCGAAGTTATCCAGAACGAGGAGTATTTGGAGCGGGCGCAGAAATCGCGCGACCTGCTCGCGCTCGTCTTCGCGACCTGCCAGAGGCAAACCGACGGCCGTCGCGATTGCGGGAGCGATCGAGTCAGATGCGCTCACCAGCTGCAGTGGGACGTATGCAACGCCGTCCGCGAAACGTTCGCGCGTTACTTCCGCGACTTCCAGTGCCAGGCGGGTCTTACCAATTCCGCCCGGACCGATGAGTGTTACCATGCGGCATTCGGGGGCCGTGAGAAGTTCGACCAGTTCAGCCAATTCCATGGAGCGACCGATGAAACTGGTCTGGCGCCGGGGCAGGTCGTGCCGGGGCGGCGACCACGTGCCTGCGTGGTGTGAACGGATCGGCTCGAGCCGTCCCCACGTATCTTCCCCAGTCGGCGCGCCTTGCAATGACATTGATGGCCCACCATCCCTGACGCCTGATATCAGCATCATACATTACGAGCGACGCGCACAGAATCCTTGCGGCAAACAATCGCCCAGCACTCGGGGATGCAAAGAACTACCTGCCTGCGACGAACGAGGCTTAACGGGTAATTCCCCGGATGCCGGCCCCAGTCATCTCCTCTATCCTGCGACTGTCGATGCAATGGCAGACGTATTGAAGAGCATAGTGAAAGGCCGGCGCGTGACAGAGCAAGGCTACGCTCGCACGGAGGGCAGACACAATGATTCGGGGTTGGCGATGATCTTGCCACCCGCCGACCCGGTCATGGCTGCGGTGCAGGCGCGACCAGCGATCGCTACACCGGAGTCCGCTTCACTCTTAACGACGGCGGACGAGCGGCGCATCGTCACCATCCTCTTCTGTGACGTTGCCGGGTCAACGACGATGGCCGAACGTCTCGATCCCGAAGAGTGGGCCGAGGTGATGCAAGAGGCATTCGAGTACCTGATCAGGCCGATCGAACGGTTTGGAGGCACGGTCGCGAGGTTGATGGGCGATGCTGTTCTGGCCTTCTTCGGAGCACCCGAGACGCACGAAGACGATCCTCAGAGAGCAATCCTCGCCGGTTTAGGCATCCTCGAAGCGATTCAACCATTTCACGACCGGATGAAGTCCCGTCGCGGGCTGGACTTCAATGTTCGCGTTGGCATCAACACCGGTCTCGTCGTGGTTGGCGATTTCGGCGCCCGTGACCGCTTCGAATACACCGCTATGGGCGATGCGATCAATCTGGCTTCCCGGATCCAGGACCTGGCTCGACCAGGGACGGTCCAAGTCGCGAGTACGACGTACCGTCTGGTGGCACCGCTGTTTGAATTCGAACCGCTCGGCGAAATCGATATTCGGGGCAAATCCCGCCGCGAGACGGTTTACCGTGTTGTCCGGCCTATCGCGACCCCAGGTCGGGTTTGGGACGTCGCCGGTCTCGACACACCACTCGTCGGCCGCGATGCCGAGATGGTCCTGCTCCGGCGTGCCTTTGACGAACTACATTCGGGGCGTGGGCAAATCATCTTGGTCCAGGGCGACGCCGGACTTGGCAAGAGCCGGCTCCTGGATGAGTTGCGAAAGTACGGGAAAGCTGAAACCCATCCAGCGGATCCCCACCAGGGCGAGACACGCGTTGCGTGGCTAGAGAACCGCTTGCTCTCCTACGAGACTCCCCAACCGTATGGCGCCCTCGAACAGCGCGTGCGGCGCGCCTTCGGAATCGAGCGGGCGGACTCGCCAGAGATCGTTCGCGACAAGGTCGGGCTGAGAGTGAAGAACCTTTCGCCTGAGCTTCACGCGCGGGCCGAACGCGTTGTCGAGCGCATCCTTGCCGTTGACCGGCAAGCGGGACGAACATCTCTCGAAACCGCGGCGTCGGAGTTGGATGCGGGCACCTTCAAGCGTGAGATGTACTCGGTCATGCTGGAGATGCTGCGGAACTGGAATCAAAGCGGTCCGGTGGTCTTCATCGGCGACGACCTTCACTGGTCCGACCCAGCCTCAACCGATTTGAACCGCCATGTGCTGCAGTTGGTCGAGCAGATGCCCATCCTCTTCGTGTCGGCCTTCCGGCCCGATGAGCAGAGCCCCGCCTGGCGCCTCAGGCAGGTCGCGCGGACTCAGTACGGCGACCGCTGCACCGAGATCGTTCTGAATCCCTTGCCGGAAACGGCAAGCACGCAGTTACTCGATGCCCTGATCGAGATTCCTGAACAGCACGATCATCTTCGCCAGTCCATTCTGGCGAAGGCCGAGGGCGTTCCGCTGTTCATTGAGGAGATCGTTCGCGCGCTCGTCGACCAGGGGGTGCTCGAGCCAACTGACGAGGGTTCGAGCAGTCGCTGGCGTCCGGTCCCGGAGATCGACATCTCAAGTATCTCGATTCCCGATAGTATCCAGGCCCTCATGCTCCAACGGATCGGCCGTCTGAACGTAGAGACGCGCCGGGTTCTCCAGCAAGCAGCGGTGATTGGAAGGACGTTTCCCGTGGCTGTCCTGCAAGCCATCTCTCAGGCCAGCAGCGGCGCACTTGGCGATCACCTGGCGAGTCTCGAGCGGCTCGGGCTCATTCATCAATCGGGCAACGAGTCAGACTGCGAGTTTGCGTTCCGCCAACCACTCATGTGGGAGGTCGTCTACTCGACCATGCTGCGCCGTCAACGGAAGGCGGTCCACCGGCGCGTGGCGGAAGCCCTGGAGGCGCATTACCGGGAGCACCTCGACGAGCACGCGTCCAGTCTCGGACATCACTACTTTCAAGCAGGTGATTTGCGTGCGATCACCTGGTTGTTGCGCGCGGCCGAGCGGGCCCGGTCGGTCTACGAGCCAAGATCCGTCATTGAATACGTCACCATGGCCGAGCGACTTTCTCAAGAACTGGACCAGGTGCTGCCTGCGAACGCCTATCAAGTTCGTGGTCTGGCTTACGAGCTCGTCGGTGATTATCAGTCCGCGCGGGAGGACTTCGAGCAAGCAGTCGCGCGAGCGCAGGCAGTGGGTAAACTCCGGGATGAATGGCAAGCGTTGATCAGTCTCGGAATGGCCTGGGCGGAGCGAGACTACACCCAGGCTGGCGAGTACTACCGCCGCGCGCTCGAGCGAGCAAAACAGCTCTCAGACGAGCTGCTGCTCGCCCACAGTTTGAACCGTCTCGGCAACTGGTACAGCAACACCGGTGTGCCGCAGTCCGCCTTTGGAGCACATCGGGACGCCGTCGAGATCTTTGATCGACTGGGAGACCAGGTAGGGTTGGCGGAGACGCGGGACCTGTTGGGGATGGCCTGCTACCTGGCAGGCGACCTCCCGACGGCCGAGGACTATTTTGCCCAGGCGGTCGACCTCTTCCGGACCATCGACGAACGGCAAGGGCTCGCCTCGAGTCTGACGATGCGGACCATCTCCCACGGAACCGTGCTCGATCTGACCGTGGCTCCGGCCCGCAGTCCGCTTGACGTTACGCAGTACGCCGACGAAGCGCTCTCAGTGGCCCGGCAGATCGAATGGGAAGCGGGAGAGGTCTTTGCTGAATTCAGTTTGGCGTTGATGGCTGAGATTCGTGGGGATTATGGGCGCGCGCTCGCCCATGGCGAGCGATCATATCGTCTCGCGAAGCAGATCGGTCATCGGCAGTGGACCGTCGCCTCGCGTATTGGCCTGGGCGTCATCAAGCTCAACCTGTTTCAACTCGATGAAGCACGAACTCACCTGGAGCGGGCGCTGGAAGAAGCGCGACAGATGAATTCGGACAATTGGATCAATTTATCCAGCGCCATCCTTGCCAGGGTGTATCTCACGAGTCATGAACGGGATCGTGCCAGGGACGTGCTGGGAACCCTCGCGCACGACGGTAATCCACCAAACACCGTGGCACGGCGCGGAAGGTGGTATCAGCAGGCCGCGTTGGAATTGATCTCCGGAAACGCCGGTGAGTCGCTCTCGATCATCGACGTGCTGCTTCGTACTGCGCCGGAGAGTGCCGAGGCGCCGGTTATTCCCCATCTCGCACTGCTTCGCGGGCAGGCCCTAGCTCGGCTAGAGCGCCACCATGAAGCGGAGGGCGAACTCAAGGCCGCCTTGGCCAGCGCGGGAGCGCTCGGCTATCGGCCGGCCGTCTGGCGCACCGATCTCGCACTGGCAGCACTCTATCGTGACCAGGGCGACTTGGCAGCGAGCGAGGCGGCGTTGGCTCGCGCGCGCGACGTGATTGACGAGTTGGCTTCTGCTATTCCGGACGCGAGCCTTCAAGAGCAGTTTCGGAGAGGCGCACATGAGTGCCTGGGATCGACGGAGTGCTCTGCGGTGAGCTGAGCGAAATCTCGCGTCGTCCTGACATGAGATTGAACCCATCGCGAAAGGAAGACGCCGGGCACGGAGCCCGGCGTCAAGCCGCTTCGTAGTTCTGGCCTCCGCCAACCGCTACAGCGCGGCTATTGGCTTTGACTCGATGGGTGCCTCGGGCAGGCTGAGGTAGTCTCGCACCTTGGACTCGCTGTCTGGACTCGTCAAAAAGGTGACGAGATCGCCTGCCAACAGCGTGGTGTTGCCCCGCGGCAGTACCGTCGAGCCGTTCCGGTTGACCGAGACAACCAGCGACCCGGTCGGCAGACTCAGTTCGCGCAGGGCCTTGCCGGCCAGGGGCGAAGCCTTCTCGACACGGTATTCCAGCATCACCGTGTCGACGGTCAACCCGCGCATGCGGCGGACCGTCCAGCGCAGCGAGGCGCGATAGGTGCTCACCACGTCGCCAGCGCCGATCGTGCCGATCACTTTCTGATCCCGTCCTTCCACCACCGGCATCCAGCTCACACCGTGCGTAGCGAGCGATTCCAGCGCCACGTCGAGCGTTGCCTCGGTGCTGATGGTGAACGGATTCTTGGTCATGACCTGACCCGCCGTCGTCTTGCTTCGCTCAGCCCGGTCGACGCTGCTGATATCAGTGAAGGTGATGACGCCAAGCAGGTGCTTGTGCTCGTTGACCACCGGAGCACCGGTCAAGCTCCGCTCTTCAAGCGCCTGCTCCGCCTCCGTCAATGGAGTGGTCGACACAAACAGAAGCGGGGTCGACGTCATTGCGTCCCGCACCGCCAGGGTGTTAAGCAGGGGAAAGCTGAACTTGTAGCGATGCGCCGGCGAGTCGGCGCGCGTCGGGAGCTGGCTCTGGTAGATGGTGTTGTCGCCGGTCACCAGCGTTGCCAGTCCGACCGCGATCATGGCCGGAGCGAGCAGTGAAAGATTCCCGGTCATCTCGGCCACCATCAGCATGACCGAGAGTGGCGCGTGGGCGATACCGCCGAAGAGCGCCATCATAGCCACGATGGCGAACGGCGCTGGATTTTGAGGCATCGCGGGTAAGACGTTGTGGAAGATCTGCCAGAAGGCCGCGCCGATGAATCCACCAACGACCATGCCGGGACCGAAGATGCCGCCTGAGCCACCAGAGCCAATGCTCAGCGACGTCGCGATGATCTTGGCAAACGGCACGAGAAGCAGAACCCAGAGCGGTAACGTCAGCAAGTTGGTCGGATTCATAGCGATCTGCAGCCAGCCGTAGCCGGTCCCGATCGCTTGTGGGACCGCCAACCCCAGGATCCCGACCAGCAGCCCGCCGATCATCGGTTTCGACCAGTCAGGCAGGTGAAAGTGGTGGAAGATGTCGGTGATCCCATAGAACGTCTTTGCGTACATGACTCCGAAGGCACCGCAGATGAGCCCGATCACGGCGTAATAGAGCAACTGCGGTGGCTGAGAGAAGTCGAGAGAGGATTGCGCTCCGAAGATCGGACCGAATCCGGCCCAGCTACCGAAGATCGTGTATCCGACAATTGATGCGATTAAGCTCGGGAAAAGCGCTTCGATCTCGAGATCATGGATGTAGAGGATTTCGGCCGCCAGCACCGCGCCACCGAGCGGCGCGCGGAAGATGGCTCCGATTCCGGAGCCGATCCCGGTCGCGACCAGGATGCGGCGCTCATTGGCGTCCAGCTTCAGGAGTTGGCCCAGGAGCGATCCGACGCCGGCGGCGATCTGCGCCGTCGGTCCCTCGCGTCCGGCCGAGCCGCCTGATCCGATCGTGATGGCCGACGCGATCGTCTTGACGGGAATGATTCGTGCGCGGACCCGACCAGCCTTCTGGTGGAAGGCCTCGATGGCCGCATCGGTGCCGTGGCCCTCGGCTTCCGGAGCGATCAGAAAGACGATCAGTCCGCTGATCAGCCCGCCTGCTGCCACGACCAGCGGAAGCGCCCAACGACGGGCCCAACTCGTTTCTGGTGCATTGCCTTCGCCAATTGGAGATGGAGGAAGATATCCAACTAAGTGCCCGAGAAAAATATGTGTGGAAGTCTCGAGGAGCCAGAAGAACGATATGGCTGCCAGGCCGGCCACGATGCCAACCATGACGCCGAGAAAGACCCATCGCGCGAAAAACTGCGTGCGGTTATTCGCCCCATCGCCCTTGACCAGTCCGAACCGCTCGAGAAGCGACGAACTGCTTGGGCGGGGCATATCACTTGGTGTGCCGCTATTCATTTGTGTGAACTGACCTCTCCTTCCCATTGACCATATCACACGTACCTCTCACTCGCGGCTGGCAAGAGCCCGATGCGACGCTGCTTGGCGGCTCTCGGAATCCGTGTCCGCGCAGATCCCGCCGCGTTGATCGCGCAGGCCGATAGGCCTACCGGCGCGGGGCCGGCCTTCGCTCGAGAGTGGTCGGCTCAACGTAGGGACGGGAGGAGTGCATCAGCGCCAGGTCTCCGATCCGGCGTCGATGTTTTCCATCCTTCATAGTATCAAAGTCGGAGGTACTTGGAGAGGTCTGTCACAAAAGTGATAAATCCATCCAGGACTGGCGCAAGCACGAAGAATCACCGAACGAATATTCGTCTTCGGCATCTCACTCAATGCTACGCGTGAACCCTGGGCCGGCACTACGACATCCGCGTGATTCGTAGAAGCGATGCACGCCCTCAGCCCTTGGCCGCTCGATTATTCCAGCCTGGCGGGCTCCCATGAGATCAACGAGGTCACCATGCGGCGCTCACGCAGGTTCGTGCCCCGTTCGAGTTCCTCATCGAGCAAGGCTTGCAGCTTACGATCCTTGTCCGAACCTTCTCGCAACCAGAGGCGGCGGCGGGCCATCTGTCGCACTTCATCTGGTTCGTACGGACGGATATCACGGGCATAGACGCGGACGTCGGGTGAAACGCCGCGCGCCAACAGCAGGTGGATGAACTCTCGCATTGCCGGGAGGAGAAAGCGCTCCTCGCCGTGAACTTCGCGCCACAGGTGCACAAAGCCGCTGCTTGGCGCGCGATCCATCATCGAGGCGAAGCAGCGTTTTCGTGTGGAGCGCTCCAGGCCGTCGACGAACGGGTTGATGTCGGCGATATCGTAGCCGACGTGCGCCATCAGTCCGTAGTCGGCCTGAACCTGGGCTGACCCCTCTGGCCAGCGCAGCGGCAGCACGTCGACGTTATCGATACCAGCGGCTTTCGCGCTCTCCGTCAGTGCCTCACGCATGGCCTCGCTTGGCTCGATCGCCGTCACGTGCTTGCTGGTTAGCGCAAGTGGCAAGGCGTTCCGCCCGCCGCCCGCTCCGACGTCGAGCCAGGTGACGTTCGGGTTACCGAAGGAACGGAGCTCATTGAGCATGTCGTCACCATCACGGCGCGGATCGGCGACGAAATGCTCGATCATGGGACGATAATAGTCCGGTTCCTGCCACTCTCTGAGGCGCTCGGTCTGTTCATGCTCTGCCTCGACGAGCGTCTTCCATTCGGCGCCAAGCGCCATCGGGTCTGGACGAAGGAGTGATGGCTTCATGTGATCTCTCCGCGAAGTACGTTTCCGTCGAAAGGCGATGTCCGAGTGGAGCATGACGCAACTTGGTAGATTGCGCCAGAGGTTGTTCCCGCAGGACTCACCTTGCCGGGCTTCTTCCATTGACTCAGAATGGCGACGGGGACGATTGGTCCACGGCTATGACAACGGTTGAGGTGAAGGAGAGCGGCGGAATGCGTCTCGAGCGGAGCGAGCTGGCCGTGCCGGCTTCCAACTGGCGCATGATCGAGAAGGCGGCAGCGTCGGACGCCGATCTGGCCTTCCTCGACCTGGAAGACGCGGTGGCTCCGGAGGCCAAACCCAGCGCTCGCCAGAACGTGATCCGTGCCTTTACCGAACTTGACTGGGGAACAAAGCCGCGCGTCTTTCGCATCAACGCGCTCGATACGCCGTTTTTCTATCGTGACCTGATCGAGATTGTGGAAGGTGCGATCGACCGGGTCGATCTGATCCTCATCCCCAAAGTCAACCGCCTTGAGGACGTCTACGTGGTGGCGACACTCTTGTCGCAGATCGAGGCCACGGTCGGTCGAGACATGCCGATCGGGCTCGAGGTGCTGATCGAGACGGCTGAGGGGCTGATCAACTGCGAGCGGATCGCGACCTCGAGTCCGCGAGTCGAGTCGATCGTCTTCGGGCCGGGCGACTATACGGCCTCACTCCGGATTCCGTCCGTTTCGATTGGCACTCCCGATGAGTGGGACGACCTCTACCCTGGTCACCGCTTTCACTATCCGATGCACCGGATCCTGGTCGCGGGCCGTGCCGCGGGAATACGTGTGATCGACGGACCGTTCGCCGATTTCCGCGACCTGGAGGGTTTTCGCGCCTCTTGCTTGCTGGCACGGTCGCTCGGATTCGATGGCAAGATGTGTATCCACCCATCGCAGATTGGGGTAGCCAACGAAATCTTTGCGCCAAGTCTCGATGAGATCGCCTGGGCTCGGCGCGTCGTCGCGGCATACCAGCAGGCGACAGCGGAGGGGCGTGGCGCGATCACGGTGGATGGCCGCATGGTCGATGTCGCCAGCATCCGCATGGCGGAGAACACCATTGCCCGGGCCGAGGCGGCCGGAGTCGCCGAACGTCCTTCGGACTGAATCCAGTCACGTCATGCAATCCGACCAGAGGGCTGGCCCGTAATATCGACAGAAGCTGGTCCCGTCATTCGGCCCGAGAACGAGGTGGACGGTCCGGATCCGGAAATCGCCAGTGCGCACCCACCTCGCGCATGTTCCCCCACTGGCGATTACGGTCCGACCACACGACGGACGACGGCATGGACGGCGGGGCCAGCGGCTCCATTGAGCACTCTTGGCTCCTATCCATTCCCTTCCCCGTGCAGAAGCCGTGGCTCCCCCCACGGCTTCACCCTTTTCTCGCGTTGTAGATGATCACGCGCTGCAGTGAAGGGTCTCTTTGTCGTCAATGCGACTATCCATGGCACAAAGAGACCCTTCACTGAGGTTCGGGATGACATATGCGGACGCGTTCCCATCCCTGTCAACCTGAGTAGTCGACCACGGTGTTTTTGTCGGCGTACGTTCACCTGTCATCCTGAGCGGAGCGCAGCGGAGTCGAAGGATCTCTTCGTCCTCGACGCGCCGGCCGATGGCACGCCAGGAGAGATTCTTCGCCTGCGGGCTCAGAATGACAAAGCCACCGTGGTCGACTATTGAGCGGCGCGCGTGATCTGTCTGCCTGCTGAGAACCATGCGCTCTACCGTGTCGTAATCAGTGCCATCGCAACGCCTCGCTCTCCATCGGGTTGCGGACTGCGGTCATGAGACCGGCGGTTTTCGCGTGTGCCATTTGGTCGCCTGCTCGAACGCGTGTCCCAGTCGCAGAATCGTGGCCTCGTCGAACTTTCGTCCGGTGAACTGCAGCCCGACCGGCAGCCCATCCTTCGTGAACCCAGCCAGGACTGACAGCGCCGGGTGCCCGCTCAGGTTGGCGATGCCGGTGTGGCCAATCTCGACGTCGAGTACGTCGTCGCTCAGCGACCCGGCGCTCTGATAGGAGTCGATCGCGGGTGCGACGGTTGGCTGCGTCGGGAAGACGAGCACATCGAACGTGCGCAGTGCCTCCTCGATGCCGTCCCGGATCCAACGGCGCAGGCGCTGCGCGTCGATGTAGTCGATAGCTGGAATCATTGCGCCAAGACGGAGATTATCCCGCACCTCGCTGCTATAGTCGTCTGGCTGCCGTGCAAGGGTGTGACGATGGTAGGCGGCTGCCTCGGCCTGGACGATCGGCGAGATGACTGGCATGACCAGGTCCAGGTGGGGCGGCGTGGCTGCGCCGGTCTGGAGTCCCATGTCGCTCAGTTGCTGCACTGCCGTCATGGCCACGCGGCGGACATCCTCATTGACGTAGCGTTGAAACATTTCGTCAACGACGCCGACGCGCAGTCCCGCCACTGGTTGGTGGATTCGGGTCGCGGTCGACGTGTGCTTCACGCGGGCTGACGCGGGATCGAGCGGATCATACCCGGCGATGGCGTCGAGCATGATCGCCGCGTCCTCGGACGTGCGAGTCAGTGGCCCCGCGTGATCGAGCGACCAGGAGAGGGGCAGCACACCGTGACGCGAGACCCGGCCGTAGGTCGGCTTGAGGCCGCTGAGACCACAATAGGCGGCCGGGCTGCGAATTGAGCCGCCGGTGTCGCTCCCAAGCGCGCCGTAGGCAAGTCCGGCACAGACTGCCGCCGCTGAGCCACCGCTCGAGCCACCGGCCGTTCGGCCGGGATCCCACGGGTTGCGTGTCTCGCCGAAATCGGGATGGGGATACCCGTAGGCAAACTCCATCATGTTCGTCTTGCCGAGGATCACTGCCCCGGATGCTTGGAGCTTCTTCACGACCGTCGCGTCCTCGTCCGGGACGTTGTGCGCGAGGATTCGTCCGCCGCCGGTTGTGCGCACTCCCGCCGTGTTGTACAGGTCTTTCAGCGCGATCGGCACTCCGTGCAATACGCTCTTGTCCTGCGAGCGCGTTTCGTCCGCTTTGCGTGCTGATGCGAGAGCCGCCTCGCTCAGGACGGTAATGAACGCGTTGAGTTGCGGATCGAGCTCAGCGATGCGGTCGAGCATATTCTGCGTGAGTTCCACCGATGACACCTCTCGGCCCTGCAGGCGGTCGGCAGCTTCGGCTAGCGTTAGGAAGGCGAGATCTTGATTACTCATCGCCCGCCTCACCCTCTGAAACAAAGACGATCATCGGCTCGGTCTCGCCCGTATCGATCGATCGGATGGTCTGCCGAGCCTCTTCCGCGCCGAAATACATCTCGCGCATCTTGCCGATCTCCGACTCCGGCACGGGAATCCCTGCCTGCTCCAGCAGGATGGCGACAATGCGGTTTCGGTCCTGCTCCTGTGGGCTCACTGGCATCACCTTCGCTCTCGATTGGATTGTCACGTCGTCCGCTGGCCAGTGGAATGCTCGTTTCATCCCGCCGGATCCGCCTCGATTCTCACCGATCGCCCGGTATCTGGCCAGCGCGCACAGCGAGCTTGGCACGTTTTGCCTGGCGTTTCACACTTGGCTATGCTGTCGTGGGAGGGACTGTGCACAGGCGTCGGAAAACCAGCGAGCAGGGTGAGGTGTGGACGGTCGACCGGTATCGCGAGAGCGGACGATTCGTCGCGACGCCTCGCGGCACCCTCTTCGTGATGGATCAGGGTCAGGGCTCGCCGGTCCTTTTTCTCCACGGTATTCCGAGCTACTCATTTCTCTGGCGTGACGTACTGCCGCTGGTGACGCAGGATCATCGCGCGGTTGCGCCGGATCTTCCTGGCTTCGGGTTTTCGGAAAAGAATGCTGGCTGGGATTACTCGGTCAGGTCGCAGGCAGACGCGATCGAGTCACTACTGAGGCAGCTGGGGATCGACCGTGTCGCAATCGTGTGTCACGACTTCGGTGCGCTGGTGGCGGCCGAGCTGATCTCACGCGCTTCTCAGGCCGTGACACGCCTGATCGTGCTGAACACCAGCATTCGAAGGGACTCCTGGGGTGGTGGCTCCTCGCCCCTATCGCTGCTACGGATTCCAATCGCGGGTGAACTGGCCATGGCGTTGAGCCGTCGCTGGATGCTGAAACTTGCGATGCGGGTCTACGTCAACCGGGAGAACCGGCTGTCGCCCGATGTGATGCGGCTTTACTGGTGGCCCTTCGAGAACGGGTTCAAAGAGACGCTGCTCAACCTGTCGCGCAATCGGGCCGCGACGGGCGGCGACTTCGAGCGCTGGCGTGCGGCCCTCGCCCAGCTCGACGTGCCGTGCCTGATCATTTGGGGCCAGGATGACCCGACCTTCACCCTGGCGGAAGCGAACGACGTGGCGACCGTGCTCCCGAATGCGCGGATTGAGATCATGGAGCACGCAAACCATTTCGTGCCGGAGGATCGCCCGCTGGCGACCGGTCGCATGATCAATGCATTCACGAGTGGGGCGTTGTGACGGCGCGGGCGTTCGATTGGGAACAGGGGGAGCACACAAGGTGCTCCCCTACGGGAATTTCGCCATCATTGTAGGGGAGCACCTTGTGTGCTCCCGTTGTTGAGTGCCCGATTGCTTGACAGAGATCTGCTCGATCTTCCAACGCGGATCTTTCGGTTGCTTTTCGGAAATCCTGATCACGCGCGCTGCTCAGCTTCCCTGCTTGAACACGAAATCGATCTCGAGCGTGAGGTTGTCCTCGACGCTGATCACGAGCATCGTCTTTGGTGGCTTCATGCCGAAATCCTCGAACTTCACCGTCGTGACGGCGGTTCCGTTCACCTGATCAGGCGCGAAGGTCGCGTTGACATTCCAGGTCGTCAATGCGGCTTTCCCGTGAACCGTGAGATCGCCGATCAACGTGAAGGTCGACTGTCCCGAGGTCGGGAGCGGCCAGGTCAGTCCCTTGACCGAAGTGGGAACGAAGACCGCATTCGGATATTGATCGGTCTCGAGCGTATTGCGCTTGATGTAGTTGTCGCGCTGCGATTTGTCGCTCTGGAGCGTCGAGAGATCGATCGTGATCTTCGACGCGGCTGGGTCGATCATGCCGTTGTCCTTGAACATGATCGTTCCCGTCACCTGTGATGTCTTCCCGACTGCTTCGGTTGGAGAGCCGATATTGGCAAGTGTCTCGCGCGCCTTGTAGAGTGCCTGGCTCTGGCTCTGGCTCTGATCGAGCGTGAACGTGACCCCACTGGTTGGAGACGTCGATCCGGTCGAGGCGCTTGTCGACGGTGACGCCACGGCGGTTGTCGAAGAGGCGGCCGTCGATGTGGCTGCGGCGCTGCTCATTGCCGGCGTCGTCGATGTCGCGACGGTCGGTTCGGTTGTGGCGGTGCTCGAAGAACCGCCGCAGGCCGCTAGGAGCAATATCGGCACAAGCATGGACAGGTACCAAAAACCTTGACGCACGCAATCTCCTCCGGCTATCACTCATTCCTCAGTGTCGCTAGGATCTTACCGTTCAAGCCTCCCAATGGCACGACGATTCGCGCCTGGTACAAGAAAACAGGTGGTGCTCCGGCCTCGGGGTGCGGCTGGAGACGCCACCTGCCTTACGAACCGATCGGTACGCGGACTTGATCTTTGCTGAGTGAGCTTAGCGACGGGTTAACCGAACCTGGGGAATTTCACCGCATCACCATGGCCTCGCTTCGTTTGGTCCTCCGCCTGGTGGATGCGTGTGGGAGGATCTCAGAGGAGGTGAGGCACGGCGAGACCTCACCTCGTGAGACGGTGTCAGACAGTGAGAGGTGGAGCGGGCGTGAGGCCGTGGCGGCGCATGATCTCCATTAGCTTGGCACGGTCGGGCGGGCCACCGGCGGCGGCGTTGATTACCTCGGCGGACTCACGGAAGTACGACGGACCAATGGCGGCGGGGCTGATGACGGCGTGCGCCTTCGCGTCCTCACTGCCATGGTTGGCGAACTGATGCATCGCACCCCGTGGAATGCAGAGCGTCTGGCCCGGACCAACCTCAATTGCATCGCCATCCACCGTCCACGTGAGGGTTCCCTTCGTGCCGATGATCGTCTCTTCATAGGCATCGTGACTATGGGGGGGTGCCGCCAACTTATCGCCAGCCGGTACCGTCATCTCCAGCACCGCGACACTGCCGTTCGAATCTTGACTCGTCACCAGGAACCGGATCTCTAGTGGGCCAATTCGAATCATCTCCTCGGACGGATTCAATCGTGGGCTCGTACTCTTCTGTACCATCGTGAACTCCTTTTGGTAAACTGAATTTAGTAACGGCGTTAAGTATAAATGGAGTGTACTCATATGTCAACCCCCGAATTCCATCGACCGGCAGATACCATGCTCATTGGTGCGCTCCTGCGCTATCCGGCGCGGGCAGTCCAGCGACGCCTGATTGAAGGGCTGAACCAGGCTGGCTTCGATGATCTGCGTCTTCCTCATATGTCTGTACTGCAATACCCCGGTCCGGATGGGGTCCGCCCGAGCGTCCTGGCCGAACGGGCAGACATGAGCAAGCAGGCGATGAACCAGCTGCTCGGGAGCCTGGAACGCCTCGGATACATCGAGCGCCAGGACGCACCGGGAAGGGGTCGAGCTCGCGTGGTCCTGCTCACCGACCGGGGCCATGCCGCCTGGGAACTGCTCGAGGACCTGCTCGTCGAGGTGGAAGAGGAATGGCGTGACGTGCTGGGAGACCAGCGCTTCATCCAGTTGAAGGAGATTCTGCAGGCGGTGTGGGCGTCTCCTCTGGTTCGCTCGTAGCCCCAAGCCAGCTGCAGGGGAGTGGAATTGTGAGGACGTGGCGTGAAACCTGACCGGACCCAAGGTGGGTCCACCTGAGAGATTCGTCGGCCGCGTTCTCGAACTGCTCCCAGCTTGCCAAAAAGACGGTCGGAGCCTGCTGCTTCGACGCCCGACGAGGACGGACCTCGTTGTCCTCCACTCGCCAGGCCTCGAACACTTCCTGCGCCTCGGCGAGGTTCTTGATCCAGTGCTGATCTAAGCACTCCTTCCGGAAATGGCCATCGATCGACTCGATGAAGGCATGTTCCGGTTGGCTTACCGGGACGGGAAGACTCCAGGGCGACCTTGTTCTGATACGCCCAGGCGCCCAGTGCCTTCGAGATGAATTGCGGACCGTTGTCGACGGCCAGCACCGCCCTGGTCCCGGCCTCAAGATGGCATCTCATCTGCGGATATGGCGCTGAAGATGCTCCCCGGAATTGCGACACCGGGAATACTCTGCTTGTCCGGACGGTTCTATCGCACTGGACAAACGATAACGAGATTCTAAGAAACAACAGGGAGTCATAATCATGGCAGACGACAACAACTGGAATCAGAAGATCATTGACGAATTTCACGCCAATGGCGGCAAAGTCGGCGGCCCGTTCGAGGGCGCGTCGCTCCTCCTGCTCCACACTATTGGGCGCCGCTCCGGCAAGGAACGGGTCAGCCCGCTGATGTACAAGCAACGTGGCGATGATTATGTCATTTTTGCCTCAAAAGGTGGTGCGCCCGAAAACCCGGACTGGTACTACAACCTCATCTCCAACCCGGAAGCATCCATCGAGGTTGGCACGAAGACCGTGTCGGTTCGTGGCAACGAGGTTGAGGGTGACGAGCGCGACAACCTGTGGCAGAGCTGGAAGCAGGCATATCCGCAGTTTGCCGAGTACGAAAAAAAGACCGACCGTGAGATCCCAGTGATCGTCCTCGAACCCGAGAGTTAGGCACAATCAACAACCAGATAATCGAAACGGCGGGGCTTGTCCCCGCCGTTTCGATCTATCTGGTGATTTGAGAGTGTGTCCTACGACTCGAACTCCTGAACCTCACGCGTGGCGTCTCGCAGCGCCGCTTCGACCCGGTTGCGCTGGCGAATCAGCTTGGTCTTCAGGTACTTGAAGTCGTCACTCTCGGGATCCATGCTCGCCAAGTCGTCGACCTCGCGCAGCCCCGGAACCGGCACGGTGCCGAGCGCCAGATCCTGCTCGAACGGCCCATTTGCGGTGAAGTTGACCGGCACCAGCAGGCGATCGAGGTCCATGAGGAGCCGGTTGGCTCGCTCGGGACTGACATTGCCCAGGTCCGTGGACCGGATCGTTTTGGCCAGATCCCGCGCCATCTCGACCGTTCCCGAGAGATCGATCGCTCCCTTGGCCGTTTCGTTGTACTTGGCGACCGCGTCGGCGATCTCGTCGGCAAGCGCGGCGATATCGAGCGGCAAACGCTCCATCGTGCAGAGACGCCACATCGCCTCGGCGTAAACTTTCGCGTCACGCACGAGGTACTCGTGATTGATCTTGTCGAGCGTGTCTTCGGTCGTGTGCCACCACCAGCCAAGCCCGCCGCCCTTGGCGCCGCCACCGAGCAGACTGGCCATCGCCTTGAACATTTCGGAGTCCTCGATGCTCTGCTCCGAGAGGCTGGCCAGCACAGTCGGGATGCCGTGACCCCAGAATGACTGGTCGCTCGAGCGACTCATGCGACGATAGTCGAGGTCGACATCGACCGTCTCCTTGAGTACCTCTTTGGCGAAACCATACGTCTCGGCCATCACTGGCGCCTCGCTCAGGATGACCGCGCCGTTGCCGCCGACTGAGTCGATGTTGACGTTCACCGCGCAGCGCTCGTGGAGGTCGTGCCAGAAGGTGTCGGCGTACCAGGCGGAGCTTGCGTAGCGGCCATGCGAGTGGCCCGACCAGAAGGCCATCTTGACGCCCCGGTAAAGGTCGTTCCGGTGCTCGGAGAGTAGCCGGGCAACTTCGAGTTGCGTCGCGTTGGCGGTGCCGTTGTCCATGGCGCCGTAGTGCCATGAATCGACATGGCCGTTGAACATGACGTAGGTGTCTTCTTTCGTGCCAGGAATGTCTCCGGTGAGCGTCGGGATCTTGGTCCAGGCCTTGAACGGCTGGGTCATCATCCGGACCGTAACGGTCCCCGCCTCCATCGCCGCGCGAATCTTGTCGCCATCCGCCTTGGTAACCGCGACGGCCGGAATTTTCGGCAGCAGGTGCGCCGTTTCCGGGATCGGCGTGCCCCAGACCGGCGAGATGCACATCTCGTGGATGTACTCGTCGTTGATGTGAATCTGGCCGATCGCGCCCGCGTCCTGCGAGGCAAGAGTCTTATCTGGCATGGCAAGCCCGTCGCTGATTACGATCTTGCCGCGCACGTCTTTCCCCTCGTAGTCAGCCGAGCGGCCCGCGCCGACATAGACGAGTTCGCCGGTGATCCCCTGGTCGCTCGTCTGTGGACTCAGCGAGTAGCCATTGCACGGGATCGTCACCTGCTCGGGCGAGACGATCTCGAGCGAGGACTTGCCGGGATATCCGATGAGCGCATCGCTTTCGTAGCGGTTCACGTCGTAGCCGAACTTCTTCAACTCTGACTCGATGTAGTCGAACGCCTTGGCTTCGTCCTCGGTTCCCGAGAGCCGGACGTACTGCGCGATCGACTCGAGATGACGCTTCAGCTCTGAACCAGAGACTTCATCGACGATCTTGCTTGGCATCTTGTTCCTCCCTGAATTTGTCTGCGTTGCCTCGTGCGGAGCCGGTCTAGGCGCCGATGCCCTGCTGGGCATAGGCTTGCTTGCCGTCGACGAAGGCGCGCTCGACCTGGGTCATCAGGTCGAATGGATGTCCGGAGAGGACGATCACATCGGCGTCTTTGCCCTTCTCCAGGCTGCCGACCCGGTCGTCCAGCCCGCTGACTGTCGCGGCGTTGATGGTGATCGCCTTGAGCGCGTCTTCTTCGGCCATCCCACCACGCACGGCCAAACCGGCAAAGATCGGCAGCAGGATGGTGCTCCCGGTCGTGTCCATGTGGATCGCGACGTTGACGCCTGCCCGCGCCAGGATGCCGGGCGCGGAGTATGACATCTGCTCCATCTCTTTCTTCTGCCGACCGATGTGGAATGGACCGGTGCTGACCGAAACGCCCTCGCGTGCCAGGTAGTCGGCAATCAGATGCGCCTCGAAGGCGTGCTCGATGACCGGGTCGAGGTTGAACTCCTTGGCGATGTGGACCGCGTTGGTGATGTCCTGGACCGTGTAGGCATGGATGCGCGTCTTCTCTTCGCGGCGCATGGCGCGCACGAGTGGCTCCATGCGGAGATCCCGGTCTGGCGGCTCGGTTCCCTCCCGCTCTGCCTTTTCGACCGCTATGCCGTACTTTTGGGCCTTCAGGAAGGCGTCGCGAATCAGCGCGACCTGGCCCATGCGCGTGATCGGGCTCTTTTTCTGGTCGCCGTAGACACGCTTCGGGTTCTCGCCGAGCGCGAGTTTTAGTCCGGCCGGATAGCGCAGCACCATGTCGTCGACAATCGTGCCGACCGGTTTCAGCGCGGCCCACTCGCCACCGATCAGGTTGGCGCTCCCGGCGCCGGTCATGAAGGTGGTGATCCCAGCTGCCAGAATGTCCTTGATGGCTGGATCGCGGGGGTTGATTCCGTCGATCGCGCGCATGTGCGGCGTGATCGGCTCGGACGTCTCGTTGAAGTCGCGCCCTTCCCATCCGACACTATCGCCCCAAATGCCGACGTGTGAGTGCGACTCGACAAAGCCCGGCATCACGATCTTGCCCGAGGCGTCGATGACTTCCGCGTCGCTCGGTACGACGACATTCGCGCCGACATCGACGATTTTGCCGTTGTCAATCAGGACGGTGCCGCGTTCGTGTGTCTGGCCGGCCATCGTCAGGACTCTGCCGTTGGTGATCGCCAGCATTCCCGTTCCTTTCGTAGAGAATCAGTTTTTCCCGCGTTCATCTTCGGCCAGTCGATGCGCGCAGTCAACGGCTGGCATCAGCGTCTTGCGAGCGCACCGAATGGGTGCGACCCTGTCCTCCGGTGAGACTGGCGGTTGCCAGTCTGGATTGATGTGATGCTGAAGGGAAAAGAATAGATGGCTGAAAAACGAGGCGTGCTCGTGACAGGGACAGGCGGGCGCATCGGCGCTGCGATCGCACGCGAGTTCGCGGCGCTTGGGGATCATGTCGTCATGTCGGACGTGGATGAAGCGAAAATGGAGGCGTCCGCGAAGACGGTGCGCGATGCGGGAGGCACTGCGACGACGATCGTGGCCGACATGACCGACGAAGAGTCGGTCAACCAGCTGGCGGCGAAGGCGATCGCGACGGCCGGACGGATCGACGTGCTGGTCAACTGTGCCGGGATATTCCCAAATGCTCCGGTGGTCGACATGGAGACCTCCGAATGGCTGAAGGTTTTCGCGGTGAATCTGAACGGCCCCTTCTTCCTGAGCCGCGCCATCGCCCGCCACATGATCGACCGCGACATTCACGGTTCGATCGTCAACATCAGTTCGGGCGCTGGAAGCTCGGCTCGAACCGGCGGATCGCACTACTGCGGCTCTAAGGCCGCCATCAATATGTTCACGAAAGTGCTCGCAATCGAGCTTGGGCCGCACCATATCCGGGTGAATGCGGTCGCGCCGGGTCTGATTCTGGACGACGTGATGAGCCTGCCGGTGCCGGAAGGAGCAAACGAGTACGTCGGCACATTACTCAAGGGCATTCCACTGGGTCGCACCGGCACGCCGGAAGATATCGCCCACGCGGTGAAGTTCATCTGCTCCGACGATGCATCGTGGCTGACCGGGGAGATTATCGGTGTCAACGGAGGTTCGCAAGCGGGCCGGACGCATCTGCCGCCAAGTTCGCCTCGCAGGCATCAGTAATCACCTGTTGACGACGGTCGTCCGAAGCAGGTGTTCGAGCATGCGCTCGGAGTCGATGCAGAGGCCGGAGTGAACTGGTGATGTCTGAATTACGGTGCTGCGTGGAGAAACCAGCCAGTTGAAGCGCTCAGACGGGGAGAGTTGGCCAATTGGTCCGCTCCCCTGTCCTCCGCGGACGACCCGCAGCATCATCTCCAGGTAACGTTCGACCTCGTCCCCGTCGATTTCGGGCGCGACGATTGCCAGGCGCTCCCGGTCGAGCGACATGCGTGCGTCGAGGAAGTTCTGCGTGCGCGCGAACACGATTACCCCGACGTTGAGGTACTCGCCCCGCTCGACGCGCGGCACGACCCGCACGACGGCGTAATCAAACGAGCTGAGCTCGGGCATCGATTGCTTCTTTGACAAATGCACGCGGGCCTCGCAGCCGCTCAGTCAAATACTCCACGTAGGCATCTCGCTCGGCCTCCACACGCTCGTAGGCCGGATCGCCGAGCCAACTCTCTGGAATCAACGCCACCATCGACCGGATATCGTCGTCGGTCAGACGCGACGTCAGCCGTTCGTCCGCCTCGCGTAATTCGCTCGCGGATGGCAACAGGACGTGTGCCCGGATTTGCGGAAAGTGGACCTGTGCCCGCTGCACGAAGCCGGGACCACTGTATTGTGGGTAGATCGACGCGCCGTTGTCGATCAGCCAGAGTTCACGGTGCCAGATCAGCATGTTGGTGTTGCGTGGGGTGCGGTCGACGTTCGTCATGAAGGCGTCGAACCAGACGATGTCGGAAGCCAGCGCGGAGTCAATCTCGGCGGCCTGCAATGGATCGAAGCCGAACGACCCGGGCAGGTAGTCGATGCCCAGGTTCATGCCGCCGCTCCGCTCGATCAGTTCCTGGATCTCGGGATCCGGCTCGGAGCGTCCGATCACAGGATCCAGTTCGGCGAAGACCAGTTCCGGTACCGGCAATCCGAGCAGCCGCCCGACTTCGCCCGCGAGCAATTCGGCAATCAGCACCTTGGTCCCTTGCCCCGCACCGCGGAATTTCAGCACGTAGGTGCCGAAATCGTCCGCCTCGACGATGGCAGGTAGAGAGCCACCCTCGCGTAACGGCGTGACGTAGCGCGTCACCGTCACGGTGCGAACAGCGGAGTCAGGGGTTGAATTGTCGGAATCGGTGGTCATCGCGAGTCTTTCGTTTCCGAACCGGTTCAGGTCGCTGCGGGCCCTGACCATTCACCGACGTGTTTGACCGACCTCGAACCCGATGTAGTGGCGGGCGCTCTGCCCGCCTTGATGCGGTCACGAATCAGTGCAGACGGATAAGGACTTACATGCCAGACGTCCCTGATCGAAGAGGGGATATCCGCCCGACGAAGGCGGGCAGAGCGCCCGCCACTACGTCGAATTGCCGTAGGTGTAGCACCGTTGTACACCTCCCCTCTACGTCCCGGCCGGGATCACCGGCAGAATGATGTGCGACGGGTACTGCGCCGAGTGATGGATCGTCTGTAAGGCGCTCATGATCTCGTCCGAACGGCCAGGCTGTTCGCCGGTGTTCGGATTACGATCGAAGCGCGGGAAATTGCTGCTGGAGATCTCGACCCGAATCCGGTGCCCTGGAAGGAACGCGTTGCCGGTCGCGACCAGGTCGATTTCGAAGCGGGTCAATTCGCCGGGTGTCAGGAGCTCTGGCTCGCTCATCGAGTTGCGATAGCGAGCGCGCAGGATACCGTCGTTCAGATTGCGGGCAAAGCCACAAGGGTGGACGTCGACGAGCTTGGCGGTGAAGTCGGTATCCTTGGCGCTGCTGCTGGCATACAGCACGACTTTGAGCGGCCCGACGACCTCCAGTTCCTTGTCGAGCGGATCAGATGTGTAGACCAGCACGTCCTCCCGGGCTTCGACGCTCCGCTGGTCGTAGGCGCCGCCCTGGCTGAAGACGGCGTTGCAACAAAGACCTCCGCCCATGGTCGGCACCGGGTTGAGCGGATTGTAGACGTAGCTGTCGGGCGGCTCGATTCCCGGCGCTTCGCTACTGAGCGTGCCGTTGCCGTTGAGCGAATTGGCGCTCCCGGCGCTGTGGAAGTACCAGTTCTGCCAGTCGGTCTGTGGCAGCGGCCAATCTTGCGACTCCCGCCAGCGGTTGGCCCCCATCACGAAGACCTTGACCGGCGCGTCCTGCTCGACGCCATTGTCGATGCCGCGCAGCCAGCGGTCGTACCAACGAAGGTGTAGTCCGTCGACGTCGAGATCGCCGCCGGTCGAATGGACACCAAAATTGATCGCGCCGATTGGATTCCCGGTCCGCATGCCGGAGTGGTTCCAGGGTCCGATCAGCAGCCGCTGTGAGGCTCGCGCCTCAGGCGTGGCGGCGTTGGCACGCATGCCGGTGAAGTTCCCAATGGTTCCCTTCAAGAAGATGTCGTGCCATCCGCCGATGTTCATGGCTGGGACCTTCAGCCGGTCATGTCCGCGTGACACGTCGAGCTCGGCCCAGAAATCGTCATAAGCTGGGTGGTCGACCCACTGATCGTAGTACGGCGCGTAACGAGTGATCAGCTCACTGTGCTTGAGCGGCAGTTTGCGGAACTCATCGTCCATGCCGTCGATCATCTGGATGAGCTGTTCGTAATCCTCGGCCGCCGACGGGTCATCCGCCTTTTTGCGCAGGATAGTGTTGACGGCAAGGTTGGACCAGGTCCAGGAGAGATTGAACGAGAGCTCGAAGGCGCCACCCTGGTAGACCCAACCGTCGTGGTAGTTATCGGCCGTGACGACCGGAACGATCGCCTTCAGCGCTGGATGACCGCTCAGTGCCGTCTGCCACTGGGTCAGCCCCACATACGACTGGCTGAACATGCCGACATTGCCGTCACACCACGGCTGGTTGGTGAGCCATTCCAGCGTGTCGTAGCCGTCGTTCCGCTCGTTGACGAAGGTCATGAAATCGCCCTCGGACGCAAAACGCCCGCGTACGTCCTGGGTGACGACGGCGTAGCCCCGCTCCACCGCCCTCAGCCAGAGCTGGAGCATGTTGGAGATGCTCTTGTCATAGGGAGACCGCTGCAACAGCGTCGGAAATGGTCCCGGTCCGGCGGGTCGATAGACGTCGGCATAGAGGTTGACTCCGTCGCGCATTGGCACGGCGACGTTGCGTTCGACGGTCACGGTCGAATAGCTGGGCATCGACCAACTCCTTCACATTCGCACTGCAAGATTCATCCTCGCGTCCCCGCGCGAGGAGCCGGTGGCGACATTCTCACACAGGTTCGGCTGATTCGGGTCACTTTCGTGCTGGGAAACCGACTCTATAATGACCAAGTGACGACAGACGACATCGAGAGAGGGGATCACATGTCGCGGCCCAACGACACGTACAGGTCGGATCGCACCGATGTGCGAACGATAGATATTGGCGAGACCGCAGAAGGATATGTCGAGGCCCTCATCTCCCAGGGGGTCGAGTATCTCTTCCTGAACCCAGGCACCGACACGTTCCCGGTGCAGGAGGCGCTGAAGAAGCTTCATGACATGGGACGACCCGTGCCGAAGACCATTCTCTGCCTGTTCGAGATCGTGGCGCTCTCAGCCGCTCACGGCTACTATGCGGCGACGGGCCAGCCACAGGCCGTCATGGTCCACGTCGATGTCGGCACGCAGAATCTCGGCAGCATGCTGCACGATGCCCAGCGTGGTCATGGCGCGGTCGTGATCGCGGCGGGGCGCGCGCCATACACGGACGACCCGACCCTGCGCGGCAGCCGTTCCAGCTATATCCACTGGCTGCAGGAGCAGATGGACCAGCACGGAATCGTCCGCAATTATGTCAAATGGGATTATGAATTGCGGCGTCCCGATCAGGTTGGTGAGGTCGTCGCGCGCGCGTTCCAAGTGGCGGCGAGCGATCCTCCGGGCCCGACCTACCTCACCCTGCCGCGCGAGATCCTGATGGACAGTGTCGGCCAGGCAACGCTCAAACAGCCGGAGCGCTTTCCGCCAGTCAAGCTTGGTGCTGGTGACCCGGAGGCTCTGGTCAAAGTGGCCCGTAAACTGGTCGATAGCCGTAATCCGATCGTGCTGTGCGAGAACAGCGGTCGAACCGAAGCTGGCTTCAACAACCTGGTGCGGTTGGCGGAGCTGCTTGCGTTACCGGTCGTCGAGTGGCGCAACCGGGCCAACTTCCCGGCCGATCATCCCTTGCATCTTGGCTACGACGATAAGGCGTTTGTCGAGAACGCCGACGTGATTCTGGCGCTCGACCACGATTACCCGTACATTCCGACACGCACCCGGCCGAATCCGGGCGCGACCATCATTCAGATCGATATCGACCCGATCAAGGAGCAGATTCCGCTCTGGAGCTTCCCGGTCGACATGCCGATCCGGGCCAACGCGGGAGACGCGCTGTCGTTGCTCGTCGATTTCGCCACCGAGATGCTGACGGATGAAGATCGCCAGAGAATCGAGGAGCGTCGCCAGCGTCTGGCTGTCCAGCATGAGCGGCAGCGCGCAGAGTGGGAGGATGCTGCCCAGCAGGATCGCGATGGCAGCCCGATGACCCCGACCTGGATCGGGCATTGCCTGGGACAGCTCTACCAGGAAGCGCCCGACAGCATTTTTATCGACGAGTCGGTCACCAACAACGTCGCGATGTGGCAGCAGATCCCAGTCCGTGAGCACGGCACCTGGTTTTGCAGCGGCGGGTCAGGGCTCGGCTGGGGACTTGGCGCCGGGCTGGGTGTCAGCCTGGCCAATCCAGGACGTCCCGTGATCTCGGTCGTTGGTGATGGCTCGTTCGTCTTCGGCGCGCCGACAGCCGCCCTGTGGGCGATGCAGGTGAACCAGGCACCGGTGATGACCGTCATTCTCAATAACACCTGCTACAACGCGACGAAGCGACCGCTTGTCGCGAACTATCCCGAGGGTTACTCGGTGCGAGACGACCAGTTCGTCGGGGTCGACCTTATGCCGCCGCCCCGCTATGACCTCCTGGCGCAGGTTGTCGGTGCATACGGCGAGCGCGTCGAGCAGCCAGGCGACGTCCTCCCGGCGCTCCGTCGAGGGTTGGAGAAGCTCAAGTCGGGTCAGTCAGTGGTGCTCGATATGATCCTGGCGCATCCATGAGCGACGCGGCGCGGGTACGACGTCGATGAACCCCGTTGCGTTGATTCGCCTCGAGGCGGAGCTTGAATATGGTGTGTCCATTCACGGGAACACGATCCAGGTAACACCGGCCAATCGCGGCGATGTCCCTCGTGTGACGGTTGCCCGGCATGCGGGCGGCTCTGTCGTGCTGTTCCGGTCCGATTTGCCTGACGCCGAACGAACACGCTACGAAGGCGTTGGCCCAGTTCGTCTGTTCTCCTTCTTCGAAACGGACGGCTGGGTCCGCCACATAGGCGTCAGTTCGCGTGGTCTCCTGCTGCTGGTATTGCATTGCCCGCATCCCAGACGTTTCCGAGTTCTCGGATGTGACGCGGCGGGGAGACCGCTTTGTGATCGAGCGCGACGGTATGATCGCGGCGGAGGCATGGTCGGCCCAGGATGACGCGGTGGCCGCTGAGGTCGAGGTCGAGACGGTGCCCGCGTACCGGCAGCGACGGTTTGGGCGTCAGGTTGTCGCCGCCTGGGCGCACTCGGTCCGGCGCGACGGCAAGATCGCCCTGTACAGTCATCTCACCGCAAACGACGCGTCACGCGCGCTGGCGCGGAGTATCGGCGCCTGGGCCTATGCCGAAACGCGCGAACTCTTTTGACCCAGCGTTCGGCTCAACCGCGTTCGAGGACTGACCAGGCGTGCGGCGGGAGATTGCGCACCTCCAGTTTCCCGCTGTCGACCTGACGATGAGCCTCATATCCCGAGATGACTCTCGACGGCTCGGCGCCCTCCCACGGGAAGTTCGCTGACCATGACTCATCGGCGAGATTGAGCAGCAGCAGGACGATATTGTTATTCGAGCCGTTCATCTTCAGCGCCATCTGCTGGTTACTCAGAGTGATGACCTCGACCGCGGCCGTTGCGAGCCAGGGGCGTTCCCGGCGGAGCCGTGTCAGATCCTGGTAGAGGCGATAGACGTGCTGGCCTTCGGAGCCGAGATCGTCGGGATGGTCGGGGAAGGCCGGTCGGATCTCGTCGTCTCCTCCGAGCCGCTCGTATTTCATGCCTTGCCAACCCTGCTCGTCACCATAGTAGATCGCGGGCGTTCCCGGCAGGGTCATCAGCAGCGCGACGGCGTGTGGTAGGTGTCGAATGTCATTGAGCTGGCTTGCAATGCGTGTGACGTCATGGTTGCCGATGAAGGTGTAGGGCCTGAAGGTCGCGCAAAATTGCTCGTGGCGCTTCAGCGTCCAGTCGAGCTCGAAGAAGTTGCGGTCGTTCAGGCTGCTCCAGATTGACTTCCACAACTCGTACTGCGTTGCCGAATCGACCCCAGTCCCCTTCACGAATTGCGCATAGTCTCCGTGAATCAGCTCGGCCACGAAGAAGGCGTCGGGGTGCTGATGACGAACCCGGGCGGTGAAACGTCGCCAGAAATCGACCGGCACGGCGTAGGCCGCGTCGAGCCGGAATCCGTCGGCTCCGCGTTCCAGCCAGTAGTTCGCCACGCCGGTGGTGAGGTCGAGGACATCGTCGCTGGCATGATTCAGCACCACCAGACCATCGTGCCCCTCGAAGCTTTGGTAGGCGAACCCGGCTGGTCCCCCGCGATTGAAATCAACCCGGAACAGGGTTGCTGACGGCGACGCTTCGCGTCGTTGCTGGACATCGACGAACGCTGGGAAGCGTCGCCCAACGTGATTGAAGACCCCATCGAGCAGCACGCGGAGTCCGCGCGTGTGGCAGGCGTCGAAGAGACGTACCAGGTCGGCTTCGTCACCCAGCCTCCGGTCGACACGAAAGTAGTCGACGGTGTCGTATCCGTGGCTCTCCGACTCGAAGACGGGGCCAAGCTGAATGCCAGTCGCGCCGAGGTTGACCAGGTAATCGAGCCACTCTTCGAGCCGGGCCAACCGGTGCGTTACGGGGCCATCGGCGATGCCGGAGTGAGGATTGGTGGGCTCAGCACCGAGAAAGCCGAGCGGGTAGATGTGATACCAGATCAGGTTCTGAGCCCACACGGGCATTGTCTCCCCTTTCATGAGGTCACGCTCTCGATCATCGCTCCAGCAGCGGTGAGTGGTGACCAGATCTTGTACGAATGGCACGTGGTTGCGTCACCGGACAGCCAAACACGGTGTGCAGCCAACCGTCAAGATTGGAACGTCGAAACATCAGTCACCACCCGTGTCCTACTCCATTGCTCGACTTGGACGCTCGCGAGCGAATTGGACGAAGTAGTGGGACTGCCCGTTGGGGTCGTTGATCGCGAAGACCATGCCGAACGGCATCTTGCGGAGTGGCATTGACACGTCAGCCGCCTGCGAGAGTCGCGCGAAGCTCTCCTCGACATCATCGACGACCCAGTAGACCTCAGGTGCTCCCGTTCCTCCGAGCGGCTCGTCGGTGGAAACCGCGTAACTCATCCCCGCGTTGTCCGAAAATTGAATGAACGTGGGATGCTCCCGTGCGATCTGAAGTCCCATTACGCTGGTGAAGAACCGGCGCGCTTCGTCGATGTCGGGAACGTACTCCAGGATGAATCCGAAACGAAGATTGTCGCTCACGATGCCTCCTCGTGTTTGAGCAGTCGAATCGTCCACGGAACAAACGTAGCGCACGGCGGCGACAACCCTATGTCGGGAATTTGTCCGCGGCGGTGAACTCACACGAGAGGCGGCGGCACGAGGTCGTACGGAAGCTCGGCCAGGATGTCGTCTAGAGAGCGGGGAACGATTTGCTCGTTTGTCAGCCAGGCGTCACCGATCCGGTCCATCCTGAATGCGCGCGGTGCCTGGCGGAGGCGGCACCAGGCGCAGAGATACCATTGTCCTCGTGAACTGAAATAGCCCGCCGGTTCGATGACGCGCCGCGTGATGTTTTCCTCTGCATCGCCATACTCGATGCCGATCGCGACGCGGTCGCGCAGCGCCTGCTCGATGTTTTCTCGCACAGGAGAGTGTGGATCTGTCGGCTCGGCCACGACGCGGACCTGGCTGGCGATCTGTTCAGCGGTTGCGCGGTTGGTTGCACTCAAGGCGGAGGTCACCTTCTGTAGCGCGCTCCGCCCGGCCCCGGCAAACGGCATCGACCGCGTGGCGGCGAGCGCGGAGGCGATGGCAACCGCCTCTGCCGCGGTGAGATTCAGTGGGGGAAGGGTCGTCTCAACGTTGAGTCCGTAACCGCCGCCTGGGCCCGGCTGTGCCCAAATCGGAACGCCCGCCTCCTGCAGCGCGAGCAAGTCGCGCTCAATGGTACGGATGCTTACCTCGAAGCGTTCCGCAAGTTCAATGGCCCGCATCGTTCGTGGAGCGCGGGCGCGTAACTCTTCCACCACCGCGTAGAGACGTTCCGTCCGGTTCATGGAAGCGATCGTAACACGAGAATATGATGGCATCGGGTCGGACGGGACATCGACCACGTCTTTACCGTCGATGTCCCACCCGTTCGATCCACCATGCCGGTGGCGTGTCCCTATGACTTCGGCACTCGCACAACGCTGTATTCGGTATCCGGCGTCGGTGTCACGTTGAATCGCGCATTCACCGCGTAGAGATCGTGGCCAAACTCAGCAATGGTAGTTGGCACCTGGAAGTTTGGATTGGTGATCAGGCCGACGACCGTGCCGTTCAGCAGATCTGGTGAAAGCTTGATTACCGCGATCTGGTTGAACTGGTTCTGTACGACGTAGAGCGTCTTTCCGTCGAGCAAAATCCCGTCACCGTTAACAACCGAGGCCCCGTTCAGATCAATCTCCGTGGCAACGCCTGTGTTGGGATCAATGCGATAGACCGTTCCGAGGGTCGAGTTCACCGCCACCAGGTATTTGCCGTTTGGCGTGGTCTCGATGCCATTGAGATTGAACCCTCCGGCTACGAATTGGAAGTCACCGCCAAGATCAATCGTCTCGAACGTCGACGATGGAGCGCCGTTTGGTCCGACGTCAACGCGGTAGATGACCGGCTGGAATGAGTCGGTGAAGTACGCTGCGTCTTCTGTGACGACCACGTCATTCACAAATGAGCTGGCACTTGTGAATTGATATTCCGTGATCGCCTCGCCAGTAAACGCATCGTAGACGTATCCCTGTCCCGTCGGACCACCAGCGACGTAGAGATACTGTGCTCCTGAGTCCAGGGCAAGCCCAATGGCTGCACGATTCGGTTGCGGGGGAACGAAAATGTCTCCCATGCCCGTCCGGACATCTCCGCGGAAGATCGCTCCGGTCGGGATTGATCCTGCGTAGAACGTGGTTCCGCGCCCGATGGCAATACCTTCTGGCTGAAACCCATTTGGTAGCGAAATGACCTGCGGAAACGGCCTGGCGCTGACGGCCGCCGGTACGAGCACGAGCGCGAGGATCAATGCTGACAGAAGAGTTACGGTGCGATGCATAGTACCTGCTCCTTGCCTTGCGCGTTGCGCAGCGTCGCTCACTCGGTGCCTTCGAGTCGACTCGCCGAGAAGCGTGATTTCAACGGACCTCCCCGACCGTTCTGCATAGTAACGGTGAGTTTGGCATGGACACGCCGTTCGCTGCTCAACGCTTCTTGCGTGATATTGTGAGATGTTGGCCGCGCAATTCCTATTCCCGCCTGGATTCGGCACATGGGTACGGTGGGCCCTGACGAGCCGAGTTGACTGATGAGAAAGTGTGTGGCGAGAACAGAAAAAGGAATCCAGAGACGCGATGCCGTGTTAGCCGGGTGGCGTCCCTGGGTTCCCCGTCGCGAGGTGATGTCGGAGTGAGCGGACTCTCTAGTTCTTGAGGCGTGGGTCGAGCGCGTCTCGCAGCCCGTCACCGAGCATATTCATGGCCAGCACGGTGATCATGATCGCGACACCAGGGAAGGTGGAGATCCACCACTGGTCGCGCAGGTACTGCCGGCCATCACTCAGCATCCGTCCCCATTCCGCCGTTGGCGGCTGTGCGCCGAGTCCGAGGAAGCTGAGGGCGGCTGCCCAGAGGATGGCCGCTCCGACACCGAGCGTCGCGGCCACGATAACCGGCGCCACGACGTTCGGCAGGATATGCCGGTACAGGATGAGCCGGTTTGGCACGCCAACGACGTGTGCCGCGTCGACGTAGAGTTCATGCCTTGCTGAGAGGACCGAGCCACGCGTCAAGCGGGCGTAGGTCGGCACCGACGAGATGCCGACGGCGATCATGACGTTGGTCAGGCTTGGCCCGAGCATGCTGACGATGGCGAGCGCGAGTAAAATGCCCGGAAAGGCCAGCATAACGTCGATGAGTCGCATCAACAGGCTGTCGACCCAGCCACCGTAGTAGCCGGAGATGAGCCCCACGGTCACGCCGATAACCGACGCGATTCCGACCGAGATAAGCCCGATCACCAGCGAGATGCGCGCGCCATACAGGACGCGGCTGAAGACGTCGCGCCCGTACTGGTCGGTCCCAAAGTAGTAGGGCGAGCCAGGACTAAACAGATAGTGCGACGTGTCGATCTTGATTGGGTTGAAGGGCGCGACGAGCGGTGCGATCAGGGCGATCACGATCAGGAGGATCAGGATCACCAGCCCCGCGATGGCCCCCTTGCTCCGTCTGAGACGGCGCATGAACTCGCGCCAGCGTGGAGTCGGCTTGATCTGCTCGAGCGCTCCTGCCTGTCCCGCTGCTCGCGATCGTGCGGTTGATTCCATTTCGTTCAGCCCCTTCCGTCAGTCGTACCGGATGCGTGGGTCGAGGAACGCATACAGCAGATCGACGATGAGGTTCACGACCACGTAGCTGATCGCGATGACCAGGACGATGCCCTGAACCAGCGGGAAGTCTTTGTTCAGGATGGCGTCAACGATCAAACGGCCGATGCCGGGACGGCCGAAGACCGTCTCGATGACGACAGTTCCGGCCAAGAGCTGGCCGAACTGCAGACCGAAAATCGTGACGACCGGGATGAGCGCATTTTTCAACGCGTGGCGGATGATGACGCGAGACTCGCGCAGGCCCTTGGATCGCGCGGTCGTCACGTATTCGTTGCGCATGACCTCGAGCATGCTGGAGCGCGTCAGCCGCGCGATGATGGCCGACGCACCCAGCCCGAGTGTCACCGCGGGAAGGACAAGGTGCTTGAGATCTCCTCCTCCCGTAGCCGGAAAGAGCCTGAATCTGAGCGAGAAGGTGAAGATGAGCAGCAGCCCCAGCCAGAAGCTCGGCATCGAGATGCCAACCAGCGCGACCAGCATCGAACCGGCGTCCATCCAGGAATACTGCTTCACCGCCGCCAGAACGCCAAAGGAGATCCCAAGCACCGCTGCGACCAGAAGACCGGTGAGCGCCAGTTGAAGCGTCGAGGGCAGGTTGTCCATGATCTCCTGCGTCACCGGTTTGTTGGATCGGATTGAGCGCCCAAGATCGCCGTGCAATGCATTCCAGACGTAGCGTCCGAACTGCTGAGGCAGCGGCTCGTCGAGGTGCAGCTGTGCCTGGAGCTTGGCGATCTGGGCCGGACTGGTCTGGAACTCGCCAAGCATCATCTTGACCGGGTCGCCGGGTACGAGGTGCAGCATCGAGAAGACGAGAAGCACCACTCCGAAGACCACGGGTATCGTCGAGAGAAGCCGCCGTGCAAAGTACGCGTACATGGTCTCAATCCGAACCGATCACGATTAGCTCATGTAGCAGCCAGCAACCACCGGGTAGGTGTAGCCATTGAACTGCAGTCCGTAGACGTTCTTCTGCATGACGAAGGTCGACAATTCGTCGACCAACGGTACGCAGACGGCCATATCCATAAGCTTCTGCTCGAGCTGGAGGTAGATCTGATTGCGCTTGTCGGGGTCGCTCTCTTGACGGCCCTGCTGTAGCAATTGATCGACCTGATCGTCTTTCAACATTGACCAGTTGAAGTTACCACCAACGTTGGCCGAGTCAAAGAGCGCAAACAGCCCATCGAGGTCGCCTGAGCGGAGGAACATGACCGGGCCGTTGGTGGCGCCCTTGTAGTTGTCCTCGTACCACGGCGGACGCGCCTGCGCCTTGATCTGCACGTCGATGCCGACCTCGCGCAGCTGCCCCTGGATCAGGATGACGGTCTGCTCTGGTCCACCACCGTAGTCGATGGCGTTGAGGACCAGCTTGAGATCCTTGCCGTCCTTCTGGCGAATGCCGGAATCGCCCTTCCAGCCCGCGCCATCCAGGATCTGCTTGGCTTTGTCCTTATCGAACGGGTAGTAGGCACGCAGCGACGGATCGTCGAGCATGGCCGCGGTCATCGGCGCGATGGCCGGGGTACCGAGCCCCTTGAAGACGGTGTCGGCGATGGCTTTCTTGTCGACGGCGTAATTGATTGCCTGGCGAACTTCGAGTTCGTCGGTCGGCGCCAGGATCACATTCAGCAGCCAGATCCGCGGAGCGCCGGTCCATGGCTTCTGCATGATCTTCAGATCGCTGTTGGACTTCAGCGGCGTGATGTCCTGGCCAGCCACGACGTCGATCAGTTGGGTCTCGCCCGATTCGACGGTCGTCGTGCGCGTGCCGGCCTCGGGCACAAACTTCCAGATGATCTTGTCCAGGTAACCCGGCCCGGCCTCGGAGGCCCAGGGCGACTTGCGCTTGTAGCCGTCCCACTTCTCGATAGTGCAGTGATCCTTCGACACGTACTCAGTGATCTTGAACGGACCACTCATCACCGGCGTCGTGTTGACCGCTTCACCCTGCTTCGGCGTAGCCGTCGGCGAAATCATCGCCAACGTGCCGCCAGCCGCGTAGGTCAGGAACGGGGCGAACGGATCCTTGAAGTTGACCGTCGCGGTGTAGTCGTCGACCACGTCGGTTCCGGTGTACCCGGTCAAAGCCGACAGCGCTCCGCCAGCCTTGAAATTCGGGTCGACGATGCGATCGAAGTTGTACTTCACCGCCGCCGCGTTGAATTGGGTGTCGTCCTGGAAGGTCACATCTTGGTTCAGCTTGAACGTGAACGATTTCCCGTCGGTCGACACCTCATATGACTTTGCGAGGTGCGGCTGGATCTTGCGATCACCATCCAAGAAGAGCAGCGACTCGGCGGTCGATGCGGTGATATAGAAGGTAATGGCCGACGGTGACGCATGCGGGTCCATGGTCGGCGGTTCCTGGTCAACACCGATGGTGAGTGTTCCGCCCTGCTTCGGTGGCGGTCCGGATGCCTCGGTAGCGGTCGCCGTGGACGCGGCGGTCGTGGCGGCAGGAGTGCCACCCGTGGCGGTGGTGGCCGTTGACCCGCCAGCCGCGGACGTGGCCGCGGTGGTCGGTGCCGTGGTCGATGCTGGTGTGTTGTCGCCGGTCGAACTCTTCGACGAGCAGGCTGCCAGCAGACCAAGCCCACCGACGCCCATCAGCCGGAGCATCGAGCGCCGGTTGACTGCGTGGGACTGGATGCCCTGTACCAGGTCACCCCACTGTGAATCGATACCCATACCATCCTCCTCTAGGATGCAAACGATTGGTTACGTCGAACTTTCCCCGCGAAGCCAGCTTCACCACCGGCTCCATCCTGCAGACCTAACCTCCTCTCGGATCGTCCCAGCGCCTAGCGACCGCTTGCGCCGCATCGCCGATTGATCCGCGAGTCAGCACCCGCGTGGCACTACTGGCAGATACCCATGAGCAGGCCATTCTCGAGAACCGCGGGGCTGGTGGTGGTGAAGATGACGCGTCCAGCCAGCGGGCTCTTGACGACCTCGATAGTTTCTCCACTCAGTGAACCGATCCGACCGACGACCTGCCCCTCGTCGACATCATCGTTAATCGTGACAGATGGGTAGAACATTCCCGCGTTTTCCGAGTAGAGCCAGTCGAAGCGGCTCAGTATCGCCGGTTCGGGCGCGGTGGGAACCGGCTCGTTGGTCACGCCCAGGTGATTCAGAACGCGCATCACACCCTCGGACAATTGCTCGACCGCTTCGGGTTGGAGCCGGCCGACACCACCTGCCTCGGCGATGAAGCTCGGCACGCCCCGTTCGACGCCCGCGACGAAGCTCATCGATCCCTTGGCGACTTGAATTGGGCGGTCGATCATCAATACGTTTGGCAGCCCGAAGACTTTGGCGAGCTCGAGCGATTTGTGGTCGACATCGTCATCGCCACGTCGGCAGATCGAAAAGGGTTCCAACTCTTCGACCATGTCTCCGCCGTGCAGGTCGATGTAGCAGTCGGCCCGGGCGATGAACTCGGTCGTCAGCGCGTAGACCATCTGCTCGGTGTAGCTGCCCTCCGGATCGCCCGGGAACATCCGGTTCGGATTCAGGTTGTCGACCGGGCAGACAAACATGCTGCGCTTCCAGAACGCGGGTACGTTGAGAACCGGCATCAGCACGACCGCGCCGCTGATCTTTGACGGATCAAGCGACTTGCTCAGCTGAATCACCGTCTCGATCGCCGGGTACTCCCCACCGTGAACACCGGCGTTGATGAAGACGACCGGACCGGGTTGATTGCCGGTAATCGAGACAACCTCTCGCGGGTCCTCCTTCAGGGCGTTGCCCGGAAGCGTGACGCTGTGAACCTGCCGCTCGCCCGCTTTCAGCTTCCCCAAAACGGGAAACCTCGATCGGTAATCAGCCTTCGTCGGTTCGGCCATTTTCTATGGTTCCTTCCCCCAAATGCCCCTGGAGCACCAATCGCTGCAAGCGGCTTTCGTTTGACCGGTAGTGCTCCCGAATACTCTGTATTGCCTGTTCAGTTTCTGGTTGCTCCAGCGCCTCGATGATCTCCTCGTGGCGTCGCGCGATCTCGATGCCGTCGATCTGAAACATCCGGAGCGACATGCTCACGATAATCCCGAGCAAGGCACTGGCACCCGACCAAACTTGAAGAACCCTCCGCTGCCCAGTCTCCTCGAAGATCGCGCGGTGAAATTGAGTGTCGAGTTCGATGAAGCGGTCGACTTCCTCAGGGAAATGGAGTGCTCGCATTTCATCGGTGATGCGCAACAGCTTGTCGTGCAGGCTGTCGCCGACCGGAAGCGTGAGGTGCTGCATCGCGTGCACGCCGAGCATGGCGTGAATCTCCGAGATCTCTACCGCGTCGTCCGTAGTCAGGTTGGCGACCCTGGCTCCCCGGTGCGACGACGTCTCGACCAGACTCTCGGCTTCGAGGCGTCGCAGAGCTTCGCGCACCGTGCTCCGGCTGACCTCCAGTTTCTCGGATAGACGCGCCTCGGTCAGTCGCTCGCCGCGCGGCAGCTGCCCAAGGATGATCTTCTTACGAATCTGGCGGACCACCTGGTCGACGAGAGTACGGTCGAGCGGGGGCGTGATCACCGTTCACAGCATCCTGTTGGCTAAGCGCAAAGATTGTCCGATTGTCGGACAAAGGCAGAATAGCGAAGGGTCGGGTTTGTGTCAATGGGGCCGAGTCCTTCGTAGTTTCGATGCGTCTGGATTTTGGGGCGGACGACCTCGGCCGATTAGACCTCTCCGGCCGCCCCGGCTGCCGCGTCCAGGTCGCGAATGGTCGACCAGTCCTGCGGCCGCTTTCCGGACTCGACGTCATGGACAATTCCGATCAGCAGGTCACACAGCGGTGTCGGCACGCCGTACTCGTCGCCTCGCTCGACCACGGGGCCGACCTGGAAATCGACTTCGGTCCGTCTCTTCTTGAACTTGATATCCCGGTGGATACCCATGTGGCGCTTGATCGATCCCTTGCCGCGCTCCGCCCATTCGTCGAAGAAGTGGTCGGTCTGGGCGATCCGGTCGGGGTTCTGGCGATCGAACATGTACGGGTCGAATCCGTGTATGTTCTCCAATTCGATGCCTTGCGCTCGTGCGACGTCGACCACCTCAGCCACTACGCCGCGCAGTCCCGCGCGGACGCCACGATCCGCCTCGACGATCTCGTCGACCGGCGCGTCGACTACTGAGACGGCGAACCCGAACGCGGCGTAGCAGAGCTTGCCCCAGAGGTAGCCGTTCAGATTGTCCGTGATCTCAACCGGAGTGACCGTCGAAAGAACCTCGGCGACCTCTCGAATACGCGGCGTCACTTCGCCACTCAGCTCGCTGATATAGGTCGGGATACTGTTGACCAGCACCACGTGGCCGGGCTCGACCAGGTCGCCGCCGAAGTGGATGAATGCGCCGATGGTTCGGTCCGGTCCGACGATGCGAGCGATCCGCTCCTCATTGAGTCCGTTCTGGTAGGAGACGATAAAGCCGTCGGGCGCGAGATATGGCGCGATCATCTCGGTGGCTGCCTCGGTGTCCATCGCCTTGACGGCGAGCACGACCATCCCGAGCGGCCCGTATTGCTCGACGTGTTCCGGAAGCTGCTGGTCGGTGATCGCGGGCACGTGCTCCACCAGGTCGACGTAGCCGCTGATCCGGTAGCCCTGCTCGTTGATCATGGCGACATGCTCGGCCGCGCGGTCGACCAGTGTGACGTCGTGCCCGGCCCGGTGCAGCATGACTCCGGTCGTGCCGCCGATAGCTCCCGCTCCGATAACGGTAACGCGCATTCTCTTTCCTCTCCTTGGTGCTTCATAGTGGTCTGCGGGTTCACCCAGTAAGCGGCTTCATTTGCCCGGGAGCATTAGTGGATTGGTTCGTTGACGGGCCGCGTTCACCCGAGAATAACGGTCGTTTACCAATTGGTTCGGTAGTGCGACCCGAATCGGGATCTGAGGCTGAGTCCCTTCAGTGGACTTCGCTTTTGTAGCCCCGGAATTTATTCCCGGGCGAACGTGGCGAATTCCGAACCTTTTTGTCATAGACCAGTCAACCCAGGTGCGCACGGTCAATCGCGGCAGTCAATCGTCAACGGCCAACGGCTCCGCGTGAACGGCCATGAGATTGTCCCCGAACCTCAGGCGACGACGGCTGCCTGGACACCGCTTCGCCGATCGACGACGACATCGCCACCCTTGATGACGAGCCCGACGCGGTCGACCTGCTGCAGGACGCGAACATCGCTGAGCGGATCGCCATCAACCCAGATCAGGTCGGCGAAGTGCTCCGGCGCCACGGTGCCGACCTCTGGGAACGCGATTCCCTCGGCCGCGCCGCTGGTCGCCGCGACGAGTGCCTCGGTCGGTGTCATGCCTGCCTCGACCAGCATCTCCAGTTCGTAGGCATTGCCACCGTGGGTGACGTAGGGCATGGCGGCGTCAGTGCCGCAGATGATCTTGACGCCAAGCTCACGGGCGCGTCCGGCTGTCTTCCAAGCGTTGCCAATCGCCTTCTGGCGCCAGGAATCAAGATAGGACGGGCTATTGGCTGGAAGAGCTTTTGCGCCGAACTCGCGGAAGCGGCCGACGACGCTCAGCGTTGGGCACAGAACCGTGCCGTGCTCGGCCATGTGCTGCAGCTGCTCGTCGGTCAGGTAGAAGCCATGCTCGATGCCGTCGATGCCCGCTTCCAGCGCCCAGGTCGCGCCGTCGCCGCCGTAGCAGTGCGCCGTGACCGTGCGGCCGTGCCAGTGGGACTCGTCGATGAGCGCCTTCATCGTCTCGAAGGTCATCTCGGGCGCGCAGTAGCCGCGATAGCGCCGAACGTGCTCGGTCAGTGTTGCGTTGAACTTGATGAAGTCGACGTTGTAGCGCAGGTTGAGGCGTACCGCCTTGCGCGCTTCGTCCGGATTGTCGGCGACCGTGCTTGGCCCGGGCAGGCTCAGGTGCGGCGGCAGGATCTTCTCCCGGTCCATGTGGCCGGTGGTCGAGGTGATGCCGAGGCCGCAGGTCCAAATGCGTGGACCGACGAATTCACCCCGGTTGATCGCGTCGCGCACCGCGACGTCAGCGTAGTGGCGCGCTGCTGCGTCACGAACGGTGGTGAACCCCGCTTCCAGGTCGCGTTTGGCATTGCGCAGGCAGTTGAGTGTCACGTCCGGAATCGAGCTAAGAATGTCGCCGGCACCGAACGCGGAATCCCCTGGCTCGCCGCTGCCAATGATATGAACGTGGGCGTCGATCAACCCTGGCAGGACCGTCCCCTCCGGCAGGTCGATCACCTCGTCTTGCTCCGTCGCGACCGTTCCCTGGCCACGGACGACGTCGACGATCTGATCACCTTCGATGACGATCTCGGCCGGTTCTGGTGCCGAGCCACTGCCGTCAAATAGCCGGCCCGCGCGAATCACTTTGCGCATTTAATTCCTCCTAATCGGCCCCAGACTGATTGGCTGGGGCCGCTCATTCTTCCCTATCCGGCGATCTCACCCGAGCGAATCGCCTCGACCCAGCGTTGGATCTCGAAATCGAACAGCCGCTCGCCGATCTCGGCGGTCGAGTCTCTCGCGTCGCCGAGAATACCGGTCGGGCTCATCTCGTCCATCGGGGGCGGAACTTTCGCCGTCCAGCGAATCGAGGCGTCGCCGGTAAAGCCCTCAACCGCACGGTCCATGTCGACCAGATCCGGATGTGCGGCGAGCATCATCGACGTCTCGCCCTGCGCCGCGTGGACTCCCATGCGGACTTCATCGACACCGAGTTCGTCGTAGAGTGCCTTTCGCTTTCCCATGCTGCTCTCGAAGTCCATGCGCGCGTGGAATCGAACGTCTGGATGCATCTTGCGAAGTTCCGGCACGATGGCGCGCATGGCGCCGTAGTTCCCGCCGTGGCTGACCAGCATCACCACGTCGGTGAAGCCGTGATGCACCAGTGATTCGACCACCTCGCGAATGACGACAATCAACGTTTCTTCTGAGATCGTCACGGTTCCTGGCATGGGCAGGTGCCCGACCGAGTAACCGATGCTGATGGCGGGCGCGACGAGCGCGTCGCCGAGCGCTCGCGCCAGTCGAACCGACTGCTCGTAGCCGAGGAACGTATCGGTTCCGATCGCCATGTGCGGACCATGCTGCTCCATGGCGGCGATCGGCAGGATTACCGTCCGCTTCCCGTTGGCCATCGCGTTTCGCACGTCGTGCCAGCTCATCCGCTCAATCAATACATCGTCCATATATTTGTCTCCGATCGCCTTCACGTCGACTCATGACTCCCGGGTGCGAGGAGCCATTCTGTCGCCCATCATAGACGACGGCAGTCGCGAGGTATATGGGACCACGCTCGAAGTGCCAGTGTGGAGGTAACCCGGTGCTCAGCGCACGTTGCCAGCCCACCGGATTCCGGGGGTGTCAATCGGAGGAGACGTTTCCCGTCGCGGGCTATGGCAACGCGTTCGTCCCGACCCTTCCGGTGCTTGACGAGGTCGCGCAAATCTTTGACAGACGTCCTCGTTGTCGAGCAGCTCTGAGAGGTCGTCGGGGGAGTGGCCCAGTCTGCTCGTCGAGCGACTTCTCGATATCAGTGTTGCGCGAGGATCTCCGCGAGGTGGTCCGGCCGGTTCGTCACGATACCGTCAACTCCCAGCGCGAGCAACTCACGCATCCGGTCGACGTCATCGACGGTCCAGACATTGACCGACAGGCCGCGCCGGTGCGCTTCCTCCAAAACCGACCGGCTCTGCTCGGTGATGAACGACTCATGCGGGTGAATGGCCGCGTGACCGCGCTCGACGGTGGCGGCCAGCGCTCCACGCAGATCAGCCTGTGGTGAGACGAGGTAGGCGGTCGGGATGGCCAACCCGTCAGCGCGTACCGCGTCAATCAGCGACCAGTCGAAGGAGGAGAGCAGGATGCGCTCGTGGTAATTCTGGTCAGCGTGGTTACCCAGCCAACCCGAGATCGTCTGCACCACAAGCCGGCGGAGTGCGGGATTGGATGGACGACTGAGCGTCGCCTTCACCTCGACGTTCACCAGCAGGGAGTTCGGGATGGCGCCGAAGACCTCGGCCAAGGTTGGGATGGATAGTCCCTGTCCACGAAGCGGCGTGTCGTTCGTTTCTCCGGAGAAGTGAAGGCCGGCATCGAGCATTTGCAGCGTCGCCAGGTCGAGGTCGTGGATCGCCCCGCTGCCATTGGTAGTGCGGCTGACGTCGGCGTCGTGGCAGACGACGAGTTGGCGGTCGCGTGTCAGGTGCACGTCAAGCTCGATCGCCTGCGCCCCCATCCGGGCCGCCAGCATGAACGCCGGGATGGTGTTCTCGGGGGCATACGCTGAAGCTCCCCGGTGGGCGATATTCAGCGCTTTCCCTTCTCGTTCACCCGTGTCTCCCCAGCGGTTCATGCTGCGTGCCCGTTCGATATCAGACGCGCGAGTGCGTCTGCGTCGTGATGCAGAATCCTTAACGACCGCCCTGTCCTAGTACCGCACGATCTCGCCGTGCCCCGCCTCATCGATCAAATGCGGCTCGGCAGCTTTCCAGTTCAATTTGTCGATGTCGTCCGTCAGGCTGGCGAGCATATAGCGAAGCTCACTCGCCATGGCGCAGAACTGGTAGCCCTCGGCAATGCGCCGGTTGACCGCATCGGCGTTGGAGCAGTGAATTCCGGGTGCAATGCCATGTGCCAATGCCGTCTTGCGGATGTGCTCCTCGGCCGCGACAACGTCCGGGTGATCGAACTCGAGCGACACGCCCAGTCCCAGTCCCATCGACGCCGCCAGATCATTGGGTCCGATGAAACAAGCGTCGATGCCGGGCACACTGAAGATCTCGTCGGCATGCTCGACTCCGTCGATGTGCTCGATCTGCATCACGAGCAGAACCTCGTCGTTGGCGTGTTGGTAATACTCCGACGCGGTCGTGCCCCAGCTCAGCGCGTGACGCCCGCCACCAACGCTGCGTTTGCCGACGGGGTGGTAGCGAGCCGCTTCGACCGCACGCTCCGCCTCTTCCCGGCTATTGACCATCGGAACGACCACGCCCCAGGCACCGGCGTCGAGCACGCGTTTGAAGTTCTCCGGTTCGTTCCACGGGATGCGAACCATTGGGGCGGTCGAGGTGGAGGACATGGCCGAGAACATTTGTCCCAGCGTGCGAATGTCGACTGCGTTGTGCTCGGTGTCGACGACCAGCCAGTCGAAGTTGAGACGGCTCGTGTACTCGGCGACTTCCGGGCTCGGTAGCGAGAGCCACGTTCCGATTGATGGCTCGCCTCTTGCTAGTCGACGTCGAACATGATTTGCTCGCATCCTTTGAGATCCTTTCCTGGCCCCGTAGATCGGTCTGGTTCGCCGACACGCTCTCATTCTATCTGACCTGTTCAGCAGACGATCGATCGGGTGCGTTTCATTCGTCGAATTCGGGACACTGCTCGACAGGTGGAGAAGGCGACGCAGCTGGGCTTCGAACCTTCGACCCGAAGGGTATGAACTGGAGGATCACGTATGGGAACTTGACGCTCACTGAGAAATTCGACGGGATGTAGTAGTCGGAATCCGCATTGACGCAACAAGGGAGGGCGACGGGATGAAACGACATCAGTCGGTTCCGCGTCATTATCGACTTCTCCTGATCGTGGGACTCCTCGCGTTGGCGCTGCCGTTCGCGGCGTCCGCGAGTGGAGGTACCCGCGTTACCGTTGGAAGCCCAGCTTCGCCATTTTCACAGAACAAGCAGAATGAACCGGGTCTCGCCATTGATCCGCTGAATACCCAAATCGTCGTGGCCGGATCCAACGACGAGATTGATATGGAGGCGTGCAACGCGGGTGACGACACCTCGTGTCCGTTCACTGCGGGGGTTGGGATCTCCGGCGTCTACTTCTCGTTTGATGGCGGGTCGTCATGGACCCAACCTACCTATACAGGCTGGACCGCGCGCGACTGTCTTGGAACGGTCGGCGACAACGATCCAGCATGCCAGCCTGAGGTCGGACCGATTGGCACGTTGCCCTGGTATTACGAGAACGGCCTCGTTTCTGATGGAGACCCGTCTCTCTCTTTCGGGCCAGTTCCAGGACCTGACGGCACCTTCTCCTGGAATAACGGCGTGCGACTCTACTACGCCAATCTGACATCAAACTTCAGCACTGTGCGGTCCGAAACTGCGTTCAAAGGCTTCGAGGCGCTCGCGGTCTCGCGCATGGACAATCCGTCTGCTGGAACGATCACCAACAAGAGCAGCTGGATGCCGCCGGTTATCGTGTCCAAGCAGAACGCCGCGCTCTTCTCCGACCACGAGCAGGTGTGGGCCGACAATGCGGCGTCGAGCCCGTACTTCGGAAACGTCTACGTCTGCTCGGTTGCGTTCCGCGGCCAGGAGCTGAGTCCAAACGCTGTGCCCGACCCGGTGACGGTCGCGCGGTCGACCGACGGCGGTCAGACCTGGAAGCAGAAGCAGCTCACCGCGGCAACCAACAATGGTCAGGGCTTTGGCCGACAGGACTGCGGACTGCGAACCGACAGTCAGGGCACGCTGTACGTCGTCTGGCAGGGCGGTAATCCACGCACACGCCAGAACACGATGTTCATGGCTCGCTCATTCGACGGCGGCCAGACCTTCGAGCGACCGCGCGCAATCGGGACCTTCGAAGAATGTGGTCAGTACGATCCCGTAGGTGGACTCGCATTCGATGGTGTCACTGGGGCACGCGACGGCAGTTTCCCCACGATCGACATCGCCAATGCGGCTCCGACTGGCGCCGGTGCGACTGATCGGATCGTCGTGGCCTGGTGTAATGGCCCGACCCCGACCACTGATAATCCGGGTCCGAACGAGCAGGCGTGGGTGATCAGTTCCACCAACCACGGCAATTCGTTCAGTTCTCCGTTCGTGGCGTCACCACCGACCGACCGGCCGGACATGCCAGCGGTGGCGATCTCGCCGAATGGGAACGACGTCTACCTGGTGTACGATAATTTCCTGCAGCCGTATCAGATGGATACGACGTCCCCGCGTCTCATGGAGGGCGTGGTGCGGCACGCTGCGTTCAGTGCGCTCAGTAGCTGGACTGATCTTTCGCGAGAGGCTGCTGGTGATGCTCGCGCATCGTCCGCGAATAGTCTGACATCAGAATTCCTCGGCGACTACAACAACGCTGCCGCAACCAACGATCACATGGTTGCGGTTTGGAACGACGCGCGTAACGCCGCCGTCTGTCCAGCCGTTGACGACTATCGTGCCTCGCTCCTGACTGACAATCCTCTGCCAAAACCGGCTGTGCAGCAGGATTGTCCGGCGAACTTCGGAAACACGGACATCTACGGAGGTGTATTTGGACCGTAGCGGCGAATCGATCTGAAATGCACGACGGGGCGCCTCATGGGCGCCCCGTTCCTGGTTCCGATGTAATCACGATGGGTTGTATTACTTCAGCGGACAATCCGGCCTGATAGCGCCCTGCCGCTCGGCCCCGCCCCGCTGGAGAATCACGGCCGTCGCGTCGCAGTGCCAGATGCCCCAGTTCGGGTCGCGGGCCAGTTCGTTACCGAGGGGTGACGACGATGGCACCATCACCAGTGAAATGTCCCAGCGGTCTAGGACATCGCGCCAGCCCGGTTCCAGATCGGTGACCGTCAGGTAGTCGGCCGTGACGTCAGCGCCGTAGAGGTCAGTCTGCCCGTCGATGAAGACACGCTGCCCTGGCCAGGCCGTCAGCATGTAGCCACCCCAGCTGAGCTCATTGAAGATACGCCCGTGCAGACGCGCCGCTTGGGCGTCGTTCACCGCAGCGACCGGGAAGATCGCGGGGTCGAATTGCGCCTGGACGACCGGCGAGCCCATCGCCACGCCGCTATTGAACGCCAGTGCTACCATCGCGAGGCCCATGACGCTCGACCAGACGCCAGTTCCAGCAGCTCGATCGCCGAGCGCGAAGGATGCCTGAATCCGAGATAGGACTCCGTCTTGGCGCTCCCACAGTTTTTGCATCTCCAGCACCATCAACGGAATGGCCGTCACGGCGAAGAGCGGGATGTTGCGTGCGGAGAAGAGGGCGAACGCGACCGTTACCAGCAGCGTCAGCAGGCGCGGATAGGCCGGACGCTGGCGGTGGATGGCCATTCCACCCACGATCAGCAGTAAGGCGAGGAGAAAGAGTCGCGGACCGAAGTCGTGGAAGTTCGGCGAGCGGTATTCCTCGGTCACGTTGACCAGCAGCGTGTTGCCGAGGTAGCCCGTGACGTGCTCGAACAGCAATGGCCCGCTCGGATTGACGCAGCAGGCCACGAGCGCTGTGACGAGGGCCGCGCCATGCCATTTGGCGCGCTGCAGCCAGGTATTCTGTCCATTCTCGAAGCGGGCTTCGACCAGATCGCCAGCGAGGTAGACCCCGATCAGCACCAGCCCGAACAGGAAACCGCCGTGGAGATTGGTCCAGACCACGAAGAGCGCGGCGACGAGCCAGAGATCTCGCCAGTGGCGTTGCGGGCGCTCCAGCAGGATGAGCAGAATGATGGATGCCAGCGAGGTAAAGATGTGCGGACGGGCCAACCAGTGAAGCTCGCTCACCAATGCCGCGAACAACCCGGCGCCGAGCGCCAGCAGCGGGTCGACACCACGCGATCGCAGGAAGTGCGTCACCAGCGCGTAGGTGGCGGCGACAATCAGTCCGGTGAAGATCACGACGCCCGGCAGCCCGCCGATCCGGTCGGCCAGCGCGAAAAGTATCTCGCTGCCCCATTCGTACGGAACGAAGGGCTTGCCGAACACGGTGAACGACAGGAAGTCGTGATAGTAGAGCCCGTGATGGTCGAGGATGTAGTTGCCGACGCGCAAGTGCCGCGCGAGATCGCCGTCGGAATTGAGCATCTGGTGGGACTTGCTCATCGGCGCACTCACCGCGAGCAGAAGAAACACGATATCGGTGACGGAGGGGAGCAGCAGTCGCTGAAGCCTCGTTTGGGTGACGTTTGCGCTGGTCGTGATCGCACGTGCCATTGATTCAACCCCGATTGCGGGCCCGGTCGCCAGGCGCAGGAAGCGATCGCTTCCAGACGCGTTCGAAGCGAGTCTAATCGGGGAGTGGGGATCGACCTATGCCCAAATGGTCACAAGACAGGCGATCCACGACACCCCAATTAGCGCAGACCGCAGTCCGGCTGGATCCCCGCGGTCCGGTCGGTACCGTCGCGTTGGAGAATGGCGGCCATGGCATCGCGGTACCAGACGCTCCAGGTGCCGTGACGGGCGGCTTCACTGGCAAGTGGTGAGTTGCTGCGCACGATCATGAGCGAGATATCCCACTGATTCAGCAGATCACGCCAGCCAGGTTGAAGAAGATCCGCGATATCGAGATGCGTTTGGGTGATCTCGGGACCGTAGAGGTCAGACTGCCCGTCGATGAACACCTTCTGTTCCGGCCAGGAGTAGAGCAGGTAGCCGCCCCAGGTGAAGTCGTTGTAGATTCGGCCGGTCAGTCCAGCGTCGCGGGCGTAATTCACCGCCGCGACCGGGAGGGTGGATGGATTGAATTCGGCCTGGACGATGCGCGTCCCACCTCATGAACGCCGCGAGTGCGGCTGACCAGGCGCCGGATGCCAGCATCTCGGTGCGCGAGTCGAACGCCTCGCGCACGCGCCGCAGACGGCCCGAGGTTTGTCGCCAGACCGGATCCAGTTCGATGACCGGCAGCGCCGAGACGGCGAAGAGCGGCATGTTGCGCGCCGAAACGAGCGTGAAGGCTACTGCCACAAGCAGGGTGAAGAGCCGGGCAAAGCGCGGACGGGATCCGATCATGGCCAGTCCCGCGATGATCAGCAGCAGGGTCAGAAGGAAGAACTCGGCCAGGAACTGGTGGAAATTCGGCGACTTGTACTCAATGGTGTGATTGACCAGGAAGGTCTCGCCGAGATAGCCGGCCACGTGCCGGAACAGCAATGGCCCGGCCGGGTTGAGATAGCAGCCGATCACGGCCGCGACCAGCGACGCCGCATGAAAACGTGCCTGTGATCGCCACGTGGCCGCGCGGTCGCCGAACAGGGTCTCAGCCAGATCGCCAGCGACGTGGAGCGCGATCACGATGAGCCCGTAGAGAAAGCCGCCGTGAACGTTTGCCCAGAGCGCGAAGAGCGCCCCGAAGATCCAGAGGTCGCGCCAGCGGGTCGACCGTCATTCGAGCAGCATGATCAGCAGGATCGTCGCGAGCGACGTGAAGAGATGAGGCCGCGAGCGAGTTGAGTCTAACGGTCGGGCGCGGAGGGCCCCATGCCCAAATGATCACAATGCGCGTCGTAGGCTGTGATGTGGAGTCTCGCGCATCAGCACGCGAGCCGCTTCCTCGACGGCCGCGACTGTGTAGGGTGAGTCGATAATGGCCACGAGATGAGTCGCACCAGCGTCGACGTCGTGATCGACCTCGTCGCGATTCTCTTCAGCTGACGTGCCCCGCGAGAAGAACGGGGCCGACATGTGGACGGATTTCCTGTCGCGACCATGTGATGAGAAACGCCCGGCACGTTGCGAGACCCGGATTACCGGCCGATCAGGTCGACGACGGATTCGTCGTCATGCAGTCGCTGGATCGCCTCGGCGAAGAGCCCGGTGACGGTCACCTGCGTCACTTTCGAACCCACAAGGTTCGGTTCGAGGCGGAATGGCGGGACCGTATCGGTCGTCACCACATGATCCAGGCCACTTCCCCGGAGGACGCAGTCGGCTCCTTCCAGGAAGATACCGTGCGTGGCGATCGCCCGGACGCGGTTGGCGCCGAGATCTTTTGCTGCCTGAGCCGCCAGAGCGAGAGTGCCGCCGGTGCTGATCATGTCGTCGACGATAATGACGTCATGGTTGGCCACGTCGCCGTACAACTGGCCGGCCGATAGTTCGCCCCCACTGCGCGTCTTCTCCATCAACCCGAACCCAACGTCACGACCGAGCGACAGGGCCAGCGCGTCGCGAAAGGCCTGTGCACGCTTGACTCCGCCTGCATCCGGAGAGACCACGCAGACCCGCTCGCCGTGCTCCATGTTGTGCGTGACGTGATCCGCCAGGAGACGGCTGGCCTCGAGGTGCTCGGTGCGGATACGGAATGCGTTCTGGAATGCGGCGAGATTGTGGACATCGATCGTCAATACGGTGTCAGTTCCGGCGGCTTCGAATTGCTGGGCAACGTAGCGCGTCGTGATCGGGTCGCGCGACTTGGTCTTCCGATCCTTGCGGGCATAGGCCAGATACGGCACGACGGCCGCGATCCGTCCGGCCGCCGCGTCACGTAGCGACGCGATGAAGAACAGGAGTTTCACGAGCTTGTCGTTAACGGATTGTCGCGAATCCGAGTACAGCGATTGGATGACGTAGACATCGCGACCACGAACATTTACCAACGCGCGCGTCTTGTGCTCGCCGTCCTCGTATGAGCGCTCTTCCATCGGTGACAGGTCGATCCCCAGCGATGCGGCAAGCTGCCCTCCGAATGGCCGGCTCGACTCGAACGCGAACAGCACGACGTCACTGTGCGGAGTCATCCTTGATCCTCTGCCGAGGCTGAACGGCCATCGGCATTTCGTGGTCGGTTCCGGAGCAGCGCTTCGACTTCGTCGTCCATCACTGGGTTGAAGTCATCGTAGAACTGACCGACCGCATGGAACTCAGACTCGACCACGAGGCAGATCACGTCATTTGCCTCACTCAGGAGTTGCGAGACGGTGTGCGAGGGCCCGACCGGAATGGCGAAGATGACGGAGGCAGCGCCCTGCGCCTTGACCGAGCGGATCGCCGCGACGGCTGTCGCCCCGGTCGCGACGCCGTCATCGACGACGATGACGTTTCGTCCCTTCACGTCTGGGTTGCTGGCCCCGTCGAAGGCTTCCTCGCGACGCTTCGCTTCGGCCATCTGGCGCTGGCGTTCGATCGACACGTATTGCTCGTCCGCGCCGCTCATCGCCGCGATCGATCGGTCGATATAGGTGCCGCCGCTGGCCGTCACGGCGCCGATGGCGAGCTCGGGCTGTCGAGGCGCCCCCATCTTCCGAGCGACTACCACCCCGTGATCCGCGCCGAGCCGTCTCGCGACCACGTCCGAGACGACGACACCGCCACGCGGAATCCCGAGTACGACGGGTTGCTCGATGTGGTGCGCCAGGAGCACGCTGGCGAGTCGTTCGCCGGCATCGGTTCGATCGCGGAATATGGCCATCTTGTTCCTCCGGTCGGTCTCCGCGTTGGGAATCTGGTCGTGGGGTCGTGGTTCCGTGTCGCCATCAGCCCGTCGGGGCGATGTAATTATGACGAGCATGTCACGGCAGGGCGCGACGTGCAAGCCATCGCGGGGCGGCTCGCTCAGGTTACTGCGTCAGCGCGTCACGCGTAACGCAATTGCGAGTGTTCCGAGTACGGCCAGTCCAGCCAAGAGCGGCTTGCGGTTGCGGTTGAGTTCCGTTCGACTCGAAGTAGCGAGATGCACGTTTGGACGCGCTCGGTTCGATTGATTACTCCGCATGTGGCTGACCGTTGGTGTCTACCTGCCTTGGTTCGCTTGACGATCGGGCGACGATGGCGGATCTGTTGCACCACCCGGTCTGTGCCACGCCATTCGTAGTGATCGACGAGCAGGTGATTTTCGGGCTCAAGCCGACGGCTATCGAGGTGCTGTTCGAACATGAATGATGAGTGTTGGCGAGTATCAGCAGGGTAGGCCTCCGTGATCTCTTGCAATCCGGCGGGATCGAGCAGGACGATACGGCGCCGGCCAATCTCGATCAGTCCTTCGTTGCGGAACTGCCCGAGGATCGCCGTGGCCGTTTCGCGATAGGTACCAACCAACTCGCCGAGTTGCTGATGAGTCAGCCCCTGCACGATCGGACGACCCCGCCAATCAGACTCCGTACCCAATCGCAATAACAATGATGCCAGGCGAGCCGGAACCGGCTTGAAGGCCATCTCCTCGATACGGGCTTCGGCTCGGGTCAGGCGCTCGCCGAGCGCCTTGACCAGACGTACGGCAATGCGGGGATCGGCCAGTAGCAGATCTTCCACGTCGCGCTGGCTCATGATGCAGATCACGCATTCCGTCAGAGCCTCGGCGAACGTCTCGTGCATGCGCTGTCCGATAATCGCCATCTCGCCGAATATCGTCCCGGCCTGCAGAGTAGTGAGGATCAGCTTCTTACCGTCCGGCGAGATGCGCGAGATGGCTACATTGCCCTTCTTCAGAATGAACAGGACTTCGGCAGGCTCTGCCGGGCTGAAAAAGACTCTTCCCGCGGGACTGGTCACCATTGAGGTCACCTGTTCCAGGTGTTTCATCTCCGCCGGGGCAAGATCCTGGAAGATCTCGACACTAGGCAAGTACCACCAGCGGGACCCAGCCTAGCCGCTCGCCGCGAGGTGGAGATTCCGACAGATTCCCGCGCGAACGTCAACAAGCAGGCAGGTTGCGAACCCTACCCCGCTTCTTCTCCGCTCACTCGCATGCCTGACTCACATGTTATGTCGACTTTCATCGTCACTGAGGCGAGCACATTCAGCCAAATTGCTATCAAATTGTTATGCCTCGGCCGGAAATTAACGCGCCTTCTCCGCTTCGACCGCGGAACAATCGTCCTATCGAAACGCTGCCCCGTGTGCGGCGCGAACAGTGGAGAGGCAATTACGATGGCATCACAGAGGAGATCGCTGGAACAGATTCGGGACAAGTTGGCACGACAGCGCGCTGAAGTGGAGCAACGCCTGGTGCACTTGCACTCGGAACTGCTCGGAGCGACAGCGAGCGGTCACTTGGAGGGAAACTTCACCAATCATCCGGCCGACGCATCATCCGATACGTTGCTCGCCGAGACCGATGTCAGCACGATTCGGGAACTCGAGCATGAGTTAGCCGATTTCGACGCGGCCCTGAAGCGCATCGAGCATGGCGCGTTCGGACAGTGCATCGACTGTGGCGATCAAATCGACCCGGCACGTTTGGAGGCGCGACCGACCGCGATCAGATGCCTGCGTTGCCAGGGTCGGTGGGAGCTGAAACAGCCGCATGAAGTGCGGTGAGTGGAGGGACTGCCAACTGAGGCGCGTTGCGCGTGCGAGTGGGCGCACAGATAATCGGGCAGTGTACTGATCCGGGATAACTGGAAACGGAGCGGCCCGAATGCCCCAACTATGCCTGAGTGACGGCGAATACCAGCGACATCGCGATGCGATCTTACGCACGCTTGCCGAGAAGGACCTCGCCGGTCTCGTCTGTTTCAACCCCAACAACGTGCGCTACTTTTGCCGCTGGGGGTTCATTCCGACCGAGCGCCCGATCGCCTACGTGCTCACGCCGGACTCGTCAGCCCTGCTGGTGCCGCGTCTCGAAGAGGAGCACGCCGCCGAATTCGTGATCGTCGACCAGCTTCATTCCTACCCGGAGTATCCGGGCAACCGGCATCCAATGCAGTTCCTGAAAGACATTCTGGTTGAGTTTGGACTTGAGCACGTTCGGATTGGCGTCGACGCTCCCGGGTATGGCGGCCTCTACGGCTATCGCGGTCCGCGAGTTGCCGAGCTTCTTCCTGACGCAACAGTGGAAAACGTGAACGACGACATTGAGTACCTGGAGATGATCAACTCGGAAGACGAGCTGGATCTCATTCGCGAGAGCTGCCGCTGGGGCAACCTGGCGCACGTCTACCTTCAGGAATTCTGCAAGGTCGGCGTATCCGAGACCGAGATCTCGATGCGCGCCTCCTACGAGGCGTCTCAGGCGATGATCCGCACGCTCGGATCGGATTACCGCCCTGGTGGCGGTGGGATGCCGGCTTTCGCTGGATTTCGCGGGCAGATTGGCAAGGACTCGGCCTTGCCCCACGCGATGACGAGCAACGCAAAGTTGAAACCTGGCGACGTGCTGGTAACCGGTGCGACCGCCAACGTCTGGGGCTACGGCAGTGAGCTCGAGCGAACGATGATCATGGGCGAGCCGACTCCGCAACAGGAGTGCTTCTTCAATCTGATGCTCGAGGCGCAGAACCTGGCACTTGACACCATCAAGCCCGGAATCACGTGCTCCGATGTCGACCGGGCAGTGCACCAGTTCTTCGACGAGCATGATCTGAACGAGTACTGGCGACATCACACCGGGCACGCCAAGTCGACGCTGGTCCACGAAGCGCCATTCCTGGACACGGGAGACGATCGGACCATCGAGGTCGGCATGGTCTTCACCGTCGAGCCGGGGATCTACGTTCCGGGATTTGCCGGGTTCCGTCATTCCGACACCGTCGTGGTAACCGAGACGGGTATCGAGTTCCTCACCTACTATCCGCGCGATCTCGCCAGTCTGACGATCCCGATCCAGTGATGCGAGGTATTTGCCAAGCTGCGCGCTGAGTTGGATGATCTTGAGGGGCGCGACGCAAGAGCGCTGGCCGAGCGGGCGGTCGCGAACAATCGCGAGACGTAACGCGCCGGATAATCAGGCATGGGGCTATTTCAACCCTCAGAAGTGGGCAGATGCTCACGAATCGAGACAGGCGGAAGGGCAACGAAATGTTACGTGAACCATTCCACAGCGAACCAGCAGTCGATTTCAGCATTCCGGAGAACCGGAAAAAGATGGAGGAGGCCCTGGCTTCGGTCGAACAGCAGCTTGGCCAGCGTTACCCGCTGATCATCGGCGGCGAGCGCCGCGAGACCGGCCAGTGGATCAAGTCGATCAACCCTGGGAACCTGGAGCAGGTCGTCGGTGAGGTCGCGCGTGCGCGCAAACAGGATGTCGAAGACGCCATCACGGCGGCCGAGAAGGCCTTCAAGACCTGGCGCAACATGCCCGCTATCGGGCGCGCCAGCGTCAATTACCGTATGGCGGCCATCCTGCGCCGGCGCCGCTACGAACTTTCGGCCTGGATGGCGCTGGAACTCGACAAAGCTTGGGACGAGGCAGACGGCGAGGTCGCCGAAGCCATCGACTTGCTCGAATACTATGGCCGCGAGGCGCAGCGTATGGCTGAACCGGTGCCAGGTTTGTCGCACCTGCCAGACGAGGCGACCGAGATGTTCTACCAGCCGCTCGGGGTGGGTGTGGTCATTCCACCCTGGAATTTCCCCTGCGCCATTCTGACTGGCATGACCATGGCGGGCGTCGTCTCGGGTAACGCCGTCGTCCTGAAGCCAGCCAGTAATACGCCCATCATCGGCTACAAATTGGTCGAGATTATGGAAGAGGCCGGCGTTCCGGCAGGCGTGGTGAACTACCTTCCCGGTAACGGTGCCGAAATTGGCGATGCGCTGGTTGAGCATCCAAAGACGCGCTATATCGCCTTCACGGGCTCCAAGGACGTCGGCGTTCGCATCTACCAGAACGCAGCCAAACTGCAGCCCGGTCAGCGTTGGCTGAAGCGAGTGACGGCCGAGATGGGTGGTAAAGACGCGATCATCGTCGATTCCGAAGCCGATCTCGACGCGGCCGCGTCCGGCATCGTGATCTCGTCGTTCGGCTTCTCCGGTCAAAAGTGCTCGGCCTGCTCGCGCGCCATCATCGCTGCAGACGTCTACGATCAGGTCGTTGAGAAGGTACTGGCGATCACGCGCGAGACGGTCACCGCTGGGCAGGCGTCGAAGGGCGACGTCACGGTCGGCGCGGTGGTCGACGAGAACCAGTACAACAAGATCCTGGGCTACATCGAGGCGGGCAAGAAGGAAGCGAAGCTCGCCTACGGTGGTGAAAAGGGCGAGGGGAACGGCTACTACATTCAGCCGACGATCTTCGTCGATGTGCCGCCTGATTCCAAGGTCGGCTGTGAGGAGATCTTCGGCCCGGTCCTGTCGATCATCAAGGCCAAGGACTTCGACGACGCGCTGCGTATCGCGAATGACACCGAGTACGGCCTGACCGGATCGGTCTACTCGCGTAACCGGGCGGTGCTCGAGAAGGCGCGCCGCGAGTTCGACGTCGGTAACCTCTACTTCAATCGAAAGTGCACCGGCGCCATGATGGGTGTACACCCGTTCGCGGGCATGAAGCTGAGCGGGACCGACTCCAAGGCGGGCGGACCTGAATACCTGCTCCACTTCATGGAAGCCAAAGCGGTCGGCGAGAAGCTGTAGTCTACTGAACGAGGAGCGATTGCCGTGTCCGGCCAGACGCGCGACTGGGGTACGTTTCGCGAGGGGATCGCGAGTCAACTGCTCAAGCAGACCGGCCAGGATGTCGCTGCCTGGAACGCGCGTGTCCTCGAACAGGATCTGCCGGATGAGAACGCCCTGCGTGCCTGGCTGGGGACGCAGGGTGTCACCGGATATCCACAGATGCTGCTGGTGATGGAGAGGTTTGGTTATCCGGACTTCTTCCTTGCAAGTTCAGACGAATTGATCGATGCGCAGTATCGTGATCGGCCAGGACTGCGCCCGATTCTGGACGCGGTTCTGGCATTGGCAGGGACGTTCGGTGAGGTCACGATTCAGACGCGCAAAACCTACGTTGCGCTGGTAACGCCCCGACGTACCTTCGCGGCAGTTCAGCCGACAACGAAGAGCCGAGTCGATCTCGGACTGCGACTGGACGGCCAATCCGCCGAAGGTCGTCTCCAACGAGCGCGGAGTATGGGGTCTGGCTCTGTCAACGTGCGAATGGCCCTGACTTCTCTCGAAGAGGTCGATGACGAGGTCGCGTCCTGGCTCAGGCGCGCGTACCAACAAAATCTCTAGTGGACCTCACGCGTCCGGCAAAAAGGGAAGTGAATGAACCTGCGTTTGGGGATTGACGTCGGGGGCACCAACACCGACGCGGTCGTGCTCGATGAGCAGTCGAATCTGCTGGCCCGTTTCAAGTCGCCGACGACGGTTGACGTCACGAGTGGCATTCGTGGCGCTCTGGCTGGGCTTGTCGCGAATCATTCTGAACTCGATCTGGGTTCGATTCGCTACGCCATGCTCGGCACGACCCACTGCACGAACGCCATCCTCGAGCGGCGCAACCTGAACCGGGTTGGACTGGTCCGTATCGGCGCGCCAGCGACGCTGGCGATCAAGCCGTTCGTCGGCTGGCCACTTGACCTGCGCGAGGCGATCGGCGGGCACTTCGCCATCGTCGAAGGTGGCCACGAGTATGACGGGCGCGAGATCCGGCCGCTCGATGAGCGTGCCGTGCGCGAAGCGGCGGAGTCCTTCAAGGGTCAGGTCGACGCCGTCGCGGTGGTGAGCGTCTTCTCGCCGGTTGACGCCTCACACGAGAAGCGGGCGGGAGCCATCCTGCTCGACGTTTTGGGGAACGTTCCGATCACCTATTCGGATCAGATCGGTAGCATCGGCCTGCTCGAGCGAGAGAATGCCTCGATCCTCAATGCGGCGGTCACGGCTCCAGCGCGCGTGGCCGCCAACGGCTTTGCCCAAGCGTTGACGGAGCACGGGATCACCGCGCGGATGTTCTTCAGCCAGAACGACGGTACGCTGATGGCGCTGGAATACGCCACACGTTATCCGATCCTGACCGTCGCCTCCGGTCCGGCCAACTCGATTCGCGGCGCGGCCTTCCTCTCCGGCTTGAGAGATGCCATCGTCGTCGACGTCGGTGGCACGTCGACCGATGTCGGGATTCTGGTGAACGGGTTTCCTCGTGAGTCGGCCATCGCGGTCGAGATCGGTGGCGTGCGCACCAACTTCCGCATGCCGGACCTGATCTCGATTGCCGTCGGCGGCGGAACGCGCGTACACCACAACGGGGACCTGCGAATTGGCCCAGACAGCGCCGGGTTTCGGATTACTGAGGAGGCTCGCGTCTTTGGCGGCGACACGTTGACCCTCTCCGACGTTGCGGTCGCGACTGGCCGCGCCGAGATGGGCCAGCCCGAACGTGTGAGCGGACTCGACTCGAATCTGGTGGCGCACGTCACACAACGGGTCAAAGCGATGTGCGATGAGACGATCGACCGCATGAAGACCAGCGCCGACCCGGTTCCGGTGGTGCTGGTGGGTGGTGGCAGCGTCGTCATCCCGGCCGACCTGGCAGGCGCCTCCGAGATTCACCGGCCCGACCACTATGACGTCGCCAACGCCATCGGCGCGGCGATCGCGCAGTGCAGTGGCGAGATCGAGCGTATCTTCTCGCTGGAGGAATACAGCCGGGATGAGGCTCTGTCCCTGGCACGTCAGATGGCGACCGATGAAGCGGTCAAAGCGGGTGCCGATCCCGCGACGGTCGAGATCGTCGACGTGCACGAGGTGCCGCTGGCCTATCTGCCGGGCAACGCCACGCGCATTCGGGTACGCGCGGCTGGTGACCTGGCGGTCGGTGCGACGTCATGACCCTGGAGCAGCATGAGGGTATCTGGATTCTCGACCGTGACTGCGTCGCTGATCTCGCGGTCGGCTCGGCGCTGCTTGGCACCGGCGGCGGTGGCGATCCGCACATCGGGGCACTCATGGCGTTGGATGCGATCGATCAGCACGGACCTGTGACGGTCGTCGCTCCCGGCTCCCTCGAGGATGACGCGCTTGTCGCGATCGTCAGCATGTCCGGCGCCCCAACCGTGATGACCGAGAAGATCCCGAACGGCGGCGAGATCGAACGCATGCTGGCGCGGGTGGCCGAAGCGCACGGCCGCGAGCCGGACGCGATTATCTCGGTCGAGATAGGCGGCATGAACTCGGTGATTCCGGTCGTTGCGGCGGCTCGCACCGGCTTGCCTCTGGTCGATGCCGACGGGATGGGCCGTGCGTTTCCCGAATTTCAGATCACGTCCTTCAATGCCGCGGGTGTGCGCTTCGGGCCTCGCTTCGTGACTGACGAGAAGGGGAACGTGCTGCGGATCGACGCGATCGATGCCTCCTGGATCGAGCGGATTAATCGCCGCGCGCTGATCGCGATGGGTGGATCGGTGATTACGTCGATCGGACTGACCGGCGCTGACGTCAAGCGCGGTGCCATCCACGGCACGATCTCCCTCGCGGTCGCTATCGGTGCCGGGCTGCGGAACGCGCGGCAAGCTGGACGGCCCTGGCTGGAGTGCCTGGCGGAGATCGTCCAGATTGTCCCGATGTTCGCGGGCAAGGTGACTGAAGTCGACCGGCGGACCGAAGGCGGATTCGCGCGCGGCCACGGCATTGTGGCCGGCATCGGCGTTGCATCGGATCAGGCCATCCGGATTGACTTCCAGAACGAGCACTTGATCGCGAGGCGTATTGATCGTGGCGAGCCCGGCGAGATCCTGGCGACCACGCCTGATCTGATCGTGGTGCTTGATAGTGAGACCGGTTCGCCAATCACCACCGAAGCGCTTCATTACGGCCAACGCGTGACGGTGGCCAGCATTCCATGCAACGCAATATGGCGTACGCCGCGTGGACTTGAATTAGCCGGACCGCGCTACTTTGGCTTCAAGGTCGACTACGTGCCGGTCGAGGAGCGGCTCGCGGCAGGCTCGCCTGTGACGTGGTCAGGCTAAGAGAGTTGATGATGCCATGCCCTGGAATCTGACGCGTGACGACATCGAGCGCATCGCGATCGGTGCGGGTATTCTCGGAACCGGCGGTGGCGGGAACCCGCGTCAGGGGCGCATCCGCGCCGAGACGAAGCTCGAAGAAGGCTACGACCTCACCGTCGTTGGGCTTGATGAACTTCCCGACGACGCCCTGATCGTGCCAATGGGAGGCATGGGTGCGCCGACGATCGGTCTCGAAAAGTTGGGACGGGGGGACGAAGGGAAGGTCGCCATCGAGATGCTGCAGGAGCATCTCGGCGTACAGGTTGCTGGGACAATCCCGGTCGAGATCGGCGGCGGCAACTCCTTCGCGCCGATGATCGCCGCCTGCCAGCTTGGGCTGCCGACGGTCGACGCCGACGGAATGGGTCGCGCCTTTCCCGAGACCTCGATGATCAGCTTCTACTTCGACGGCCGTGCCCCGTCGCCGATCGTGATGGTCGATTCGATGCACCGTCGCTTTATCATCGAGGGAATCGAGGAGACGACGACGCTGGAGCGCGTGTCACGGGCCATCTGCGTGCAGCTTGGTGGCAGCGCTATGGTCGCCGACCGGCCGATCCCGGTTCGTCGCCTCAAGAAGACCGCCATTCCCAGCACCATCACCCTGGCGCACCGTGTTGGGAACGCGGTCCTCGGCGCTCAATCATCGGGCGTGAGTCCAATTCTGGCTATCTGCGGGGTGACCGGCGGACATGAGCTCTTCTCCGGGAAAGTGACTGACGTCGATCGCCGTTTCGAGCGCGGCTACAACTACGGGCGACTCACGTTGGCCGGGGTGGATGCCTGGCAGGGATCAGAAGCCGTTATCGATCTGCAGAATGAATTTCTGATCTGTCGCGTTGACGGTGAGATCGTGGCCATCGTGCCCGATCTGATCACGGTCGTCGATAGCGATCGCGGCACGCCTATCACCACGGAGGTGGTGCGTTACGGCCTGCGTGCGACTGTCATTGGCATACCCGCTCCACCACAGCTCACCACGTCCCAGGCGTTGAGGTTCGTTGGTCCGCCAGCCTTCGGCTATGACCTGCCGTTCATGCCACTACGGCAAGACTAGGCGCGCGTCGAGGAACCTGGGTCGTCACCGCGTGAGGTTTTCCACGTTCCGGTGACAAGTGTCATAAACCCGCTTCCCAACATCGTTTCTCCCACGCAGTTCTTCTTCTGGCACTCGCTCTGCGAACTTGAGAGTGGTTTCCCCAACCGCACTGGTGTGGGTTACCTCCGAAACCGCTAGGAGCAAGTCAAAGGAACGTAGGTTGGCGCGACGAGATCTTTGGTACAAGGAAGCGATCGTCTACGCGTTGAGCGTGGAGACGTTCCTGGATGCCAATGGCGATGGCATCGGGGACTTCAAGGGATTGACGCAAAGGCTCGATCATCTCTCGACCCTTGGGGTGAACTGTATCTGGCTGCTGCCATTCTATCCGTCCCCGAACCGAGACGATGGGTATGACGTCTGTGATCACTACGGGATCGATCCGCGCTACGGGAGCGCCGGTGACTTTGTCGAGTTCGTGCGCGAGGCTCATTTGCGTGGCCTCCGCGTAGTCGTTGACCTCGTGGTGAATCACACGTCTGACCAGCATCCGTGGTTCAAGGCCGCGAGAGCGGACCCGAAGTCTCCCTATCGCGAGTACTACATTTTTCGTGACAAGCCAGTCGACAATCCAAAAATCGAGCAGGTCGTCTACGCGCACCAGGACCACTCGCCGTGGACCTATGATGACGAGGCACAGGCCTATTACTTTCACCGGTTCTATCCATTCGAACCGGAACTCAATACGAACAACCCAGCGGTACGACAGGAAATCGAAAAGATCATCCAGTACTGGATCACGCTTGGCGCAGACGGCTTCCGCATCGATGCCGCACCCTATCTGGGGGACACAATCGACGACCGGGAACGGAGCGCCCACCCTCATGAGGTTCTGCGTCGAATTCGTGATTACGCGTCGGCGATCGAGGGCGACATCGCGCTGATGGCCGAGGCGGACGTGAAGCCGGAGTTGCTGCCGAACTATGTCGGTGACGGACACGAGATCCACATGCTCTTCAACTTCTACCTGAACAATTTCCTGTTCCTGGCGCTGGCCAGGGAGCAAGCTGAGCCCATCATCCGGGCGTACAAGAACTTGCCGGACCTTCCCAACGTCGGTCAGTGGCTGAACTGGGTGCGCAATCACGATGAGTTGGATCTCGAGCAACTGTCGAAATCGGAGCGCGAAGAGGTATTTCGTGCGTTTGCGCCGCAAAAGGACATGCGCATCTACAATCGTGGTATTCGACGCCGCTTTCCCCCGATGGTATCCGGCGATCGCAAGCGCATGGAGATGACCTACAGCCTAATGCTGTCGCTCCCAGGAACTCCAGTGTTGCGCACGGGTGAAGAGATTGGGATGGGAGACGATCTCGATCTTCCCGAGCGTTGGAGCGTTCGAACGCCGATGCAATGGTCGGACGACACGAACGGCGGATTCTCCACTGCGGATCCGGACAAGCTGATGCGGCCCGTGATCTCGGACGGACCGTTCGGGTACGAGAAGGTCAACGTTGTCGACCAGCGACTTGATCCCGGATCGTTTCTCAGCTGGATCACGCGTGCGATCGGCACGCGTCGCCGCTGTCCAGAATGGGGCTGGGGGCAATTCGCTTCGATCGGAACGGACCAACAGGCCGTTCTCGCCCACACCGCGTCTTGGGACAACGGACACTTGATGGCGCTTCACAACTTCTCGGGCAAAGAGTTGACGGTGAATCTCGACGGAGGTCTCGTCGATCAACACCGGTGTGTCGAACTCATGAGTGATCAATCCTATGACAAGCCACAGAAGGGCCAGACTCGCTTCAAGCTTGGCCCATATGGCTATCGCTGGTTCAGGCTCGACGGATCCCTCCGCTAGGGTCAGTCTCCTGGAACGCTGCTCTCCAGCGGTCGCAGGCCGGCTTCGATCTGCGCGCGATACGGCTCCAAAAACGGCGGCAAAGCCAGCGACTCTCCCAGGTGATCTGCATCCTCGTCGGTGGCGAAGCCAGGACCATCTGACGCGATCTCGAACAGAACGCCTCCCGGCTCACGGAAATAGATCGAGTGGAAGTAGAAGCGGTCGATGACCGGGGTGACGCGCACGCCGGAATCTTCCAGATACCGTTGCCAGGCTTCGTGCTCCTCGAATGTCGGCGTGCGGAACGCAATGTGATGCACGCCTCCACGGCCCTGTCGTGCGAACGGGAGACTCGGACGAACCTCGACCAGCACCGTCGCCCCCGGTCCGCCTGGACCTGTCTCGAACCTCGCGACGACATCGCCCGCACCATCGTTCAGGTCGAACTGGCCGGTCTGTTGGAAACCGAGGATCTCCGTGAGAATCCGGGCTGTTGGCTCGAGGCGACGGACTGTCAAGGTCGCTGAACCGAGACCACGAATTGCCATATCGGCCGGAATACCGCCGCTGGTCCAGGGCGTGCCAGCAGGAACATGTGCGTTCGTGTCATCGATCAATTGGAGTCGCTGGCCCTCAGGATCAACGAAGGCGAGCACGTCACGTCCCGTGACGTCGGTCGAGCGTCTGTGTGGCACACCGAGATCTTCGAATCGATTGGCCCACCAGTCCAGAGCCGCAGCGCCGTGTACCCGCAGCGCAACGGCAGAGACCTCTCCGACGCCCGGCTGGTTTGGCTCTGCCTGTGACCAGTCGAAGAACGTCACCTCGGTTCCGGCGCTGCCTTTTTCATCAGCATAGAACAGGTGGTAGGCCGAAACGTCGTCCTGGTTCACCGTCTTTTTCACCAGCCGCAGACCCAGTACTCCGGTGTAGAAGGCCAGGTTCTCGGGAGCATGGGCCGTCACCGCGGTGACGTGATGCAGCCCGCCAAGTTCGAGATTCATCGGTGCATGTCCTCTCGGATGAAGGTTCTGTCGGATTCTATTGTAGATCGCCTGCCCATCCACCTCGCGCGAGCAAGCGACCGCTGCTGCTAGCTCGTTGGCGGATGGCGCAGGCTCCGAACGTAGTTCACCAGGTTCCAGACGTCGGCATCCGAGAGCTTTCCCTTGAACGCGGGCATCGAGGATCCATTGACGCCGCCCTCGATCCAATCGTGCAATTGCTGGTCGGTGTGGTAGTCGACGTGTGCCGCATGAAGGTCAGCCGGCGGAGGGTTCAGCGTCGCCGCCATCGGCCCGTCGCCATGCCCGTCTTGACCGTGGCAGATTACGCAGTGCTGCTCGAAGATGGCCTGGCCGCTCGCGACCGACACGGCGGTCTTCGGGACTGGATTCCCGCTCGAAGATGGCAGACTCGGGGCACGGGCGAGGAAGAGGACCAGCGCTCCGCCCGCGATCATCCAGCCGCCCGCTTCGGCGGTGAACCGGCTAAAGCCTTTGCTGACGCGACGCCGACGCAGCCCGATGACGAGCGCGACGATTCCCAACGCGCCGACGAGCGCGCCGAGGGCCGGGCTGAATCCGAGAAAGCGGAGCGGTAAGCCGGGCGCCTGCTCGGCCAGCGGCGTCTTCGACATTCTCAACGTGGTTGTCTGAACCCAGTCGGCCTGGTTTGGTTGCCGGACCACCAGGTCCACGGTCCAGTTCCCCACAACGCTTAGCTCGCTTCCCTGAGCGGTGAAGCGTGTCTGGTTGCCGGGAAGGTGCGGGAGCTCGACCTGCTGTTGTCCCGTGACATCTCCCGTGGGTGAGAGGCGCACGAAGACGTCCGATCCGGAAGGCAGGGGGCCTTTATTCGCCTGGACGTCCGCCGTATAGCGATTGAGACCGACGGCGCCCGGGTAGATCTGCAGCGCCGCGCGAATCCCTCCGCTATCGAACTGGAAGGACGGATGTCCGGACGAGAATGTCGTCACCTCCCGCGCGGTTGGCAGTCCGGTCAACGCGCCCGCGATGGCCAGAATCGCAACTCCAAGGATGACTTCAGCCATGATTGTCTGTCCGAAGTGACGCGCGAAGAAGGAACTCTGGCGCACGCGCGGGCCCACGATCACCAGGTTGAACGCCCCGAGCAGGAGCAACGGCACCAGCGCGATGAGCTTCACGAGGAGTGTCCGGCCATAGGTCGTGTGAACTAGGGACGTGAGGTTGCCGACTTCGAGCCATGTGGCGTAGAAACCGGTGATGCCGAGGATCAGCACCGAGATGATGGCCATCGTCGAAAAACGCGGAATGGCGGCGGCATAGAGCTGCCGGCGACGCTCATCGGTGAGTGTGCGCGCCATGATCAGCCCGACCACCAGCGGCAACAGCCCGCCGATCCAGACGCTGGCTGCCGCCACATGCAGCCAGTCGTTCACAATCGAGGTTGGTCGCCCTCCGTCGACTGCCGCGGCGTGACTGCTGAGCGAGTATGGAATTGGCGCCGCGATGACCAGCGCCAGCGTAAGCCAGCGAAGATACGGGTCTGGACGCGGCTTCCAAAGGCGGGAGTCCCAGACGAGTCCTCCCAGCGCAAACAGGATCACGATGCGCGCTATGAGCAATTGGCCAAAGCGACTGCTGGATACGATATCCCCGAACGAACTCGGCGTGTATCCCGTGCCGGTAGTCTGTGCCTGGGCGATGACCAGCAGGATGCTCCCACTGATCGCGATGGCGACACCGCTCAGTGCGAGAACCCGCACGCGCTGTCCGACGCGCTCAACTTGGGTGTCGTCGACTCTCGCCATGGAGGGCGCCACCACCCAGTACCAGACGAGCAAGCTGCCGATGACGCACGCGAGGCCAAGCAGGCCGAACCAACGGGCAATCGAACCGAGCGACAGGACCGATGAATTGCCGGCCGGGGCTGGCGGAGGTGACGGCAGTACGACGTCCGCCTGGTTTCCAATGGTGAACGCGAAGTACCCGCTATTCGGGTGTCCGTCCTCAGCCGACACATTCCGCCACTGAACCGTGTACGTGCCAGCGGGAAGGTTCGCCGGAAGTGGCAGCACCAACTCGTTCGGGCTCGATCCGATGCGACTGCTCGGTGTCTCGACCTTCTCCGCGTCGGAGTTGAACAGATCCGCCCGTGAAGCGCCAGGTTGAATCCGCTCGGTGAAGCGGATCGTGACCTGCTCTGGCGAGGTCGCGACGACGGCGTTGCCGGTGGGATCGCTGGTGTCGAGAACGGCGTGCGCGGACGCGATCCCTGGCAGCAGCGCGCAGGTGGCAATGAGGATGAGGAGGACGGCGCGCGCGCGCCGTCCTCGCCTCCGGATCTCCCGGTGCAAGATCATGGTCGAACCGTGGATCCAGTCACGTCATCCTGTGGTCCGGCGTATGACGATGCCGTGGACGACGCTCGTGCGCCCCGTGCCATGAGCATTCCACCAATCCCGGCCAGAAGTCCCAGCGCGCCGACGACGATGCCGACGATTCCGAGCGTCCGCGCACTGTCGGCGGTACTGCTCGCGTCGCTCGCTGCCTGCTCAACCGACGCAACCGGCTGCACCTGGTTCGGGAACTGCAGCGATGTGGCTGGCAGAACGTCGGAGAACGACTCCGGGCCGCTCGAAACGGATTGGTCGACCGGCGTGCCGTTAACCGAACCGTGAATACGGAAGGTGTAGGAACCCATCGCGGTCGGGATGAAATCACCGTGGTACTCGCCCGGGCTGCCGTCGACCTCTTCGAGATCGATGGTCGTTGTCTGTCCGCCAAATGTCACGTCGGCCTTGAGTCCAGTCACTCCGGCAGCTGGGTTGGCATCTTCGCTGTCGCCATCGCGAATCAGGACTTCGACGCCATTTGGCTGCTCCACTATGGCCGGCTCGTGGGCGAAGCCGATGAACAGTGTGTACTGCCCGGCTGATTTCTTCACGTGGGCACTGGCGATTCCCGCGGTAAGAACTACCGCCAGGAGCGCGATCACGGACGCGAGCAGCGTGGTCTTCCGACGAAAAACGTGCTGAACCATGCATCCTCCATCCCCCGAATACCGGGGATTCGCACGAATTAATGGGCGGGCGGTGTGGGCACGACAACGCATACACCGACAGCCGGCGTGAAAAGGCGTGGTCGCGACCCAATCGTCAGATTCGAGGAGGTGGAGGTTCCGGTGCTTCGCGGTCGCTGCCGTTCGGCCCTGAGCGGATCGCGGAAAGCGGTCCCAACGATCCACTCGTGGTGAATGTCACGTGGATGGCGGCGGTAGCAACGACCTGATCGCTGTTCATGAAGGATTGAGTCACTGGCTGTGCGGAAGGGCTATCTAACGCGGACCGGCTTGACGTATTCGTGCCGTCTGCACGGGACGTTGGAGTCCAGTCGACCTCACCGGTCTCATCGTGATGATGATGCGCGAGCATGAAGAGCGCGTGCGGATGAGGCACTTCGGCGCCGCTATTGCAGATCGTCGGAAATGTCATCAATCCGGTGACGAGCGCCACGAGAAGATAGAGCTGAGGTCGCGTGATCTCACGGTTGGGAATCACGTGATAGACGAACCTTAAAAGCATTTCGGACACGTATCCCAACACTCGGTCGCTCGATGGTCGCCGGAGCAGAGCACGGGAAGATGCTGGTGCGAATCATCTGCCACGCGACGCCGTTCCCGGCAATTCTGCAGGACCCCGGAGACTGTTTTCAACCGCGGTTCGCAATTACGTCATGTTGAATCGATGGTGATCTGCGTACGTGCCACGGACGGACGAGCAAAATATGGCAGCCAAATAGGCACGGTTTGGGCAACTCGTCCATCGGACGCCGGGCGTTTTTCGGTCTGTCGCTGGCATCTGGTCCTCCAGGGCGCGCGTGACACGCATCGCAGCATCGCCGAAATTGACTGCAGGCAGTACTCGTCCCGGTCGAATGAAATCGTGTCACTGACTCGGTCGCCGGAGTGGCGTGACCTGGAGGGCCGTGCTTGTGAGGTCGCCTGATCAGTAGCGCGCGCCGGGCCAGAAGCGTCGCCACCAGGGCTGATACGTTTCGAGGTTGGGTTCCGGCACGGTGACGATGTCGCCGGTGATCACTTCGTTTGCTGCTTGCTGAATCCAAGCGGCATAGTCGGCGTCGGTCATCTCGGCGACCCGGTTGAACGCGGCATGCAGGCGAGGCGCGCGGCTCTTGGGCGAGTGGGCATCCGACGCGATGAGATGCACCATGCGCGCATCGAGAAGGCGTCGCGCCGCGGCAGTCTCCTGTCCTTCACGACCGGGCACGATAGAACTCGCGTTGACCTGCAGCAGCACGCCGGTGGCGATAAGGTCGGCCAGGAGATTGGGATCACGCTGGACCGCTGGATAGCGTTCGACATGAGCCAGCACCGGCATGTACCCGGCAAGCTGTAGGTCGTAGATCGTCGAACGGACGTGCACGGGCCAGTCGCCGAAGAGTGGCAGTTCGAGCAGGACGTACGGCGACCCGTTCAACGAGAGGAGTTCGCCCTGCTGGAGCGCCTCGACGATTGACGGCTCGCACCGGATTTCGCTGCCCGCCATAACCTCTAGCGGAATCCCGTGATCCCTGGCCACCGCGTTCAAGTCGAGAACCCGCCGCAGGATCTCCTCGGGAAGCAGTGGATCGCCCTGTGGTAGCGGAACGTGAGGGGTCGCGACCATGATCTCGGTGCCGTCGGATTCGGCGATCTCGAGCATCGCGACCGCGTCGTGCATCGTCGCGGCGCCGTCGTCGACTCCCGGCAGGATGTGGCTGTGCAGGTCGATCATCGCGTAGGTCTCACTTCGCAAGTTCCCCCGTGTCTTCTCTGTCATTGTACCGACACGGACACGTGCGGAGCGGAGGACTTGCCGTTTGTTTTGGACTGAGTGCTGATCAGCTCGCCGTTATGTCGGGCTCTCGCTCGCCGGAACCGAACAAATCTCTCCGAACGAGCAGGTAACCCGAGAATACGACCAGACCAGCGACAGGGCCGACCATCCGCACTCCCAGGTTGTGCTCGGGCTGATTTCCGAGCATCAGGACGAGTCCAAGGATGAGCGGCCCAAAGGCCTCGATGAGTTTGTCCATGAAGACCTGTGCGCTGAAGAACATCCCTTCGCGACGAATGCCGGAACTACGGGAGTCGGTGTCGCAGAACTCGGCGATGATCGGTCCAGGGAAAAGATAGACCCCGGCCAGCGGCGCGCCAATAACCACCATGATGATCAACGCCTGCGCCTCGTGCGGAATGACTGGAATCAGACCGGTCACGAACAGGACCGGAAAGACGCAGGCGCTCAGCACCATGGCCTTCCGGTAGGCCCGGATGTTGGACGTGCGTCGCCCCATACGCGCGAAGAACGGAATCGCCAGGGCCATGGCACCAATAGCGAGTGACGTCAGAGGCTGGACCAGAGGCCGGTGTTCGACTTGCGCAGGACCGCCGTCACGTAGAACGGCAGGAGTCCGATCACCATGGTCAGGCCAGTCATGAAGAGGACGAACGACGTCATGAACTTAAGGAAGGCACGGTTCGAGACCGTCTGCTTCAACGTCGCCTTGAGTGACACTGTCGCAGTTGGTTGTCCCCGGTCGACCCGCGGCCAGATGCCGATCAGTCCCGCCACTCGGGTGAGCAGTGCGAAGCTGGCTACGGCGATCGCCATCGCCCGGTACCCGAATCCGCTGACCAGCAGTCCACTCCCAATCAGTCCGAGTGCCGCGCCCGCCACGCCAAAGAGGACGCGCCATGCGGCAAGGCTGACCCGCTCCTGACTGGTACGGGCAATCTCCGGCATCAGCGCCTCGAACGGCACGATCGCCAGACTCGAGACCAGGAAGAAGAGTTCCAGCATGACGAAGAAGTAGATCGCCGTGTGGAGGACTCCCGCGTCGGAAGGTGGCATGAAGATCAGCACGGCCAGGACTCCCGTCGGCGGAGTCGAGAAGATGATGAACGGCAATCGGCGTCCCCAGCGAGACGCCGTCCGGTCGCTCCAGTGTCCGACGAGCGGATCGACAAAGGCCTCAATGAGCTTGCCGGCAAAGAGCAGCACGCTGATCAGCGCCAGCGAGAGCCGGGTGTGTCCGCCGATCGCGGCCGTCGATGTGTAGAAGTAGATCAGCCAGGCGTTGCGGCTCTGACGCAGTGCTTCCGCGCCGAGGCCAGCCGTTCCCCAGAAGAATTTCGTTCGAACTGGCAGGTCGTCTTCTCGTTCGATGGGCGAGGCCACCGCTGCTGAGATATCCAACGTTTCCTCGCTCAATGCCACGAATTGCCTCCGCTATCCGCTGCTAGTAGAAGCCTGGCTCGTCTACGTGACGACTTCGGATGAAATAATCGACTTTGTCTGCCCCCGAGATTGGCGGTATGCTGAAGAGTATAGTGATTGTCGAGCCATCGAGAAATGCGGATTCAGGTTTAGGTGCACGGAACGTCTTATTCATCGGACGCTGCGCCCCTTGCATCGCTGCTGCGGCGCTGGATGCAGGACCGCGGTGTCACTCAGGAACAGCTTTCGATCCGGTCCGGAGTTCCGAAAGCGACGATTCACCGCTGGCTCACCGGCAAATCCATTCGGCCGTATCACCGGCTCGGACTCCTCAACCTCGCCGCGGCACTCGAACTTCCGCGGATTTCGACTAACCGTCTGCTGGTCGCGGCCGGATTCGCGCCGCTCCATGACGATCAGCACGTCAGCGACGCCGAAGAGGCGGAACTGATCGCTCGATGGCAGCCTGGCACTCGTACTGACCTTCCCGCGCCGCTGACACCGTTCGTTGGTCGCGCGCGAGAGGTCGATGATATCGGCGAGTTGCTCTCGAGGCCAGCCGTTCGTCTGCTGACGCTCGTCGGCCCAGGAGGCTGCGGCAAGACCCGGCTCGCAATTCGGGTTGCCGGGGAACTCGTCGATGTCTATCCAGACGGCGTCTTTTTCGTGCCGTTTGCGCCTGTCACAGAACCTGGCCGCGTGACGCAGACAATCGCCGAATACCTGGGACTCAGCGACGTTGTCGACGACTTGCTGGACCAGCGCCTGGTCAAATGGCTGCACGCGCGGCGCTGTCTGCTGGTTCTCGACAATCTGGAGCACTTGCTCGAGAGCGGGGCGGACATCGGCCGGCTGCTTCGCGGTGCTCCCGAGCTTTCGGTTCTCGCGACGAGCCGCATCGCCCTGCATATGTCCGGCGAACATGTCTGGCCGGTCGAGCCCTTCGATCTACCAAGCCCGCACGCGCCCGTGGATGTATTGCGGGACAGTCCGGCAATCGTCCTGTTCCGGCAGAGCGCTGAAGCGGTACATTCCGGGAGAACGCTCGGAGACGACGATCTCGAGGCTGTCGCCCAGATCTGTATTCGGCTGGACGGGCTGCCCCTGGCGATTGAGCTTGCGGCAGGACAGCTGCGCGGCGCTGCACCCCAGAAACTGCTCGCCGAATTCCCAAGCCGGCTAGGGCTCGCCAGCGACGGTCCGCGTGATGTTCACTATCGTCATCGAACGCTGCGAGACACCATTGCCTGGAGTGTCGATCTCCTCTCCGAACCGGCCCGGGCTCTCTTCACTGCGTTGACTGTCTTTGTCGGAGGCTGGACGTTGGACGCGGCCAACAACCTCGCCGAACTGATCTTCGATTGCTCGACGTTCGACGCCCGTCAACTGCTCGACGACCTGCGGGATGCCAACTTGATTGAGCGAATGACGTTTCCCGACGGCTCAACCCGCTTTCGGATGCTCGAGACAATCCGAGAATTTGGGATTGAGCGGCGTCACGCGCAAGGCAACGACGCGGCGCTGCGTGACCGTCATGCCGACTATTTTCTGGACCTGGCCGAATCCGCTCCGCCCTATGTTCCGCAAACGCGATCCAACGCCTGGTACCGGCTGGTCGACACGGATCTGGACAACATCCGTGCCGCGCTTGACTGGGTCTCCAACGCGATGGAGGACCAGCGACTTGGCCGGTTTGCCGCGTCACTTTGGCCCTACTGGCACGAGTACATGCGTGTCGTCGAGGGGCGCCGGTGGCTCAAGCTAGCCGTGGCCGGCAAGGTATCCCTACCTTCACGACTCCGAGCTTCGGTTCTCACGGGCGCCTGCACGCTGTCGATGACGCGCAGTGGGTTCGACCTGGGACGTGCATATGGTGAGGGGGCACTTCAGATTTGCGAAGAGATCGGAGATTCACGGAACGCGGCGCTTGCCACGCAGCAGCTCGGGTGGATGAACTACATGCTTGGCCAGGTGGAGGAGGCAATCCGTCAATTTCAATCCTCCCTCGGATACTGGCGCATGACGGGTGATCGACTCGGGTACGCCTTTAGCCTGAGTGATCTTGCGCTGGTGGCGATTACCGTTGGCGGGATCGGACCGGCCGAGACCTATCTTCGTGAAGCCGAAGCCATTTGCATTGAGGCGCGCGATAACCAGGGATTGGCTCGTGTCCGTCGAGACCGGGCACTCAACGCGTTACTGAGCTGAGAAGTCCACAGGAAGCCGTACCACTCCTCCAGGCAGCAGCCGAGTTGATGCGATCGGCAGGACGCAACTACTTGCTTTCGGCGACGCACCTCTATCTCGGTGTGGCGCTCACGCATGTTGGTCAGCACCATACTGGCGCTTGAGCAGCTGGCTGAATCACTCACGCTGCACGAGGAGCTGGATGACAAGATGCACGTATCGCTGACCCTGCTGGGATTTGCCGCTGTCGCTCATCGCCAGCGAGATGGGGTGAGAGCCGCGCGACTCTGTGGTGCCGCTAAAGCGCTGCTGCGGAACAATGCCATGGAATTGCCACCGGCGGTCGCGGCGATGTATCAACGTGAGATTGGTCTGGTCATCGAGCTGGTCGGCCGCGAGATCTTCGACCAGGAGTTCTCTTTTGGTCAGGAATTGACGCTATCCGAAGCGAATTCGTTCGCGCGAGAGGCGCTAACGTCATCCTGAAGTTCGTCCCGGATCTCGCATTGTTTCATTTGGTTTCAGTTCAGCCGGAGAGCGATCCAACGGCGTGAGGAACTGGTAGGCTGTCTGCATTCGCACTTCTACCATCTTTCTACCGCCGCCTGGGTAGTCCCCGCTCCCGGGCGGTACCTCTTTTCTCCCACATGACAATGCCGTGCGGACTGGTTCGGAGTCCGCACGGCGTGTTCGCTTCAGATCATCCAGCTGGTTAGCGTCCTGACCGGCTACTTCCCGTAGCGCTGGCTGTAGAGTTGTGCACCAAGCCGCCCCAGGAGTACCTCGTATGGCGTCCCCTTGTTTTCCGGGTGGTATTCGAAGCGTGCCCGCTCGAAGTACTGCACGGTGTAGACCTGCCCAGTGTCCGCATTCTTCTCTGAGAACTCCTCAGTAATCGGGTAGCCGAACATCCAGAGCCCGCCGTGCTGCTGCCAGTATGCCTTGAACCCCGCACAGAGCCGATGTCCAGTCTCCTGATAGTAGTTGCAGTTCGCGTCGGACTGTCCGTTGGCGACTGGCTTGAACGGACCTTCATTCTGGCGCCCCTGCGTAACCGTGTTGCCAACCAGTTCGCCCTCAACTTCCCAATCGGTCCCCGCGTTTTCCGGATGGTACTCGAGCTTCGCTCGCTCGAAGTACTGGACCGTATGACCGTTCTCGGTCAGTTCAGATGAGAGCGGGTAGCCGAAGATCGAGAGTCCACCGTACTTGTTCCAGAAGTCGAGGAACTGATTGCAGGCAGATTGTCCGGTCGGAGCGAAGTACTGGCAGCGGCCGCCTTGCGGCATGGCCAGATCCTGCCCGGCTCGCTCAACCAGGATCGGATCGGTCCCGACGGTGACGGTGACATGTCCACCGCTGACCGGCTTCGTTTCGGACTTGCCGTTCATGTGCCAGATGGTGACCGAGTTGCCCGAACTGATCGGCAAGCTGACGGTCTGCGTGTTCGGCTGCGACCAGACGACATCGACCGTGCGTGACGAGCTGCTGAAGCGCTGGACCCACAGTCCGCCGATCCCCATGTCGAGGTGTGCCTGGAACGTGAGGCCAGCTAGCCTTCCGGCGATCGTCGACATGGCGGTGTAGGCGGCCTTGGTGGAGGCGTCGGGCCGGGTCATGCCGAAGTAGTTCGGCTGGTTGTTCGGGTCCTTGAATTGGAAGATGAAGACGTGCGCGACGTCACCGAGGTCGAACAGCATCGAGAACTGCCGCGCCAGCAAGTTTTCCTGCGCGGCCTCGGATCCCGCCGAAGAACCTCCACTCGACCCACTCGACCAGCCGTACTCGGTGATCCAGAGCGGCTTGTTGGCGTGCTGTCGAGCCTTGCTGATAAGTGGCCAGATGGTCTTGTAGTAGAAGAGATCGTCAACCGATCCGTTCGCGACGTAACCATGGAACGCCACCGCGTCGAGATAGTTGCCGCCGCCGTTATTTACCAGTGTGTTGATGAAGTTGGCGCCTCGCTCGGTGCCGGTCACTCCGCCATTCATCACCGTCGCGTTCGGGTCAACCGACTTGATCGCGGAGTAGGCCCGCTGGAGCATCTGCTGGTATACGACAGGATCGCCTCCATCACGATTGTTCCAGAACATCGCGACGTCGGGCTCGTTCCAGATTTCCCAGGTGTGAATCTGGCCTTTATAGTGACTAACCGTGGTGCGGACGTATGCTTCCCAGGCGTTCATGTCGGTCGGCGGACCGAAGACCGTCCCGTTGCCGGAGCCACCGCTGGCCCAGGCTACGGAGTAACAGAGGAGTCCGAGCAGGTTCATGTTTCTCTGCGCGTAGCTGTTGACCAGGAGATCGGTGCCGCCCCAATCCCACTGATTGCGCTGCGGTTCGACCTGGTTCCAGCGGATCTCCACGCGAGCCCAGCCAATTTGGCTCTGGTCGATCAGTCCGCTGAACGTCGACCAGTGGTCTTCCCATGGGAATGCATTGCCCGAGACGCCGATCAGATCCGCCTTACCGCCGTTCGCAGCGGCCGGGGCTGACTGGCGCGAAAGGAGCGCCAGCACCGAGACGATCACCATGGCGGCCATGGCAATCCGGGCGAGCGCTGTCATCTGAAAACGATGTTGGCGCACGGTGCGGCGAAAGAGCCCAGTATCCACGTTCTCAACTCCAAGTCAGACCACGATCGAAGCGCCGGCGACGTCTCGTCCGACGACATGGTAATGCAATGATGAGAGAATTCCCGCCCCCTAAACGTCCTCACGCCCCGGTCGGTTTCTCCCAGGACAGTACGCTGCGGAGCGAGTGTGTCTGACTTCTAGGGAAATAGGGCGGGAACTTCGTCGTCTGGCCAACAAAACCCAACGTCGGTCACTCGTGTGAGATGCGCCGTCATGAGGACACCGAATCATCGCGGTGGCATCAGTAGGTTGATCCTGGTTCTCACTTCACTTATGGGCAAACCATGGCGAGAATTCCGCAACATTGCAATGGCCGCTGGCATATCCCGTGCGTCAATACTTCATCGTCTCAAGGATTCCCGCGTTGCGTCCCAACCCCTTGAGACGCGAATTTGACACATGACGGAGATCATGTCACGAACCGTCGCTCCGACGGACAGTCGACGAAGCGTTGTCACCTCTGCGAGACGCGATCAACGGGGGACAATCGCGGATGTCACCTGGGACCATTGATTTCAGGTCATTCGCCTCTCGGCATTTTGACGGTCGGTTCGTCATGACCATATCGTCTGGATGTCAGCAAAGGGCAGAGCATTCATGTAGGATGTTCTGCACCATGGGGGTAGGAGAAAACATTGGGGGCACAGGACAAGCGCAACCACTAAACCCACTTACATTTCAGCGATGTCGATCACGACGTGGAAGCGGGGCGCCACGTCCTGGTATTGGTGCAGTCCGCACCCGACCTAAGTTCTGATCAGCGTCATGCAAACAGGTATGACTTTCGGTCGTCGTTTCCGTTTCGTGAGCTAAGCGGAACGGTGAGGTCGCTCGACTCGCTCCAGCCGCTCGATGTTCTCGCACGATGTGGTCTTCAACGAAGCTCGCTGCAGTGCCAGTAGCACGACACTCGGCAAGGCCGTCGTCTTATTCGTTGAAACCCGTGAGCATCGAGTTAGCGGCTGACTACGGGAATTTTCGCCCCACCTGCAGCATGTGCCTGGTTCATCGGTGGGAAATGGGGGAACCGCGTGGCGGTTGAGCATAGGACTTTCGACATACTCGAACACGATATTCACCCGAGACTCCAGGCCGTCTTTCGAGCCATGAACAATGCCGGAATTCGATGGGTCCTGCTTCGCGGTGAGGCTGAGCTGCATGACCCGGACGGTGATGTCGATCTGCTGGTTGACCCGGACGATGCTGGGAAACTCGAACACGTCCTGCTCGCCGTGGAATTTCTCCGGGCCCCTATTCACGTGGACGGCAGTCACACGTTTTTCGTTGGTTATGCATCCTCGGATGACCGCTGGATACGGCTCGATGTCGTCACCGAACTCAGCTTTGGTCCGCACTTCACGTTGGAGACGGGCGCCGCCGGGGCCTGTCTCGCGAGACGAGAACGGTCATTCGACCTGTACCAGCTTGTGCTCGACGATCGCTTCTGGGCGCTTATGCTGCATTGCTTGTTGGACAAAGGACGTTTCGAAGCACACCGGGCCAACGCGTTGCGATGCCTCGCTCGAGATGCTCAGGCGGCAGGACCACTGGCGAGCGCGGCCGAGCGACTCTGCCCCGCGGATTGGACAGCCGCACGTATTCTTGACCATGCACGGTCCGGTTGTTTTTCGGATCTCCAGGAAATTGCGACGGCGATGATCTCGTCACTTCCGGGCGAGCCGGCACGTCATTCAGCGCGCGAGGGTCTCAAGAGCCGCGCTCTTGATCTGTTGGAGCGAACGAAATTTCGTCTCCGGCACAAAGGCGTCAGCGTGGCCGTGCTCGGTCCCGACGGTGCTGGGAAGTCGACCCTCGCCGAGGGCATCGCCGAAACGTTCTATTTCCCATCGCGGATTGTCTACATGGGCTTGTGGACCAATGTCGACGGACCGCCACTCATCCCGATTCCGGGAGTGCGCCTGGGCTCGCAGCTGCTGAGGCTCTGGCGTCGGTTTCTCATCGCTCAGTGGCACCGATCGCTTGGGCGGCTGGTGATCTTCGACCGCTACACCTACGATGTTCTGGTTCCAGCCTGGTCGAGGTGGTCTCGTAGGGGCGTGGTTGACTGGCTGCTCGGGCACGCGTGTCCATCTCCGGACCTGGTGCTGATTCTTGACGTGCCAGCTGAGGTCATGTTCGAACGAAAGCGTGAGCACTCGCCAGCCGAGCTGGATGCGCACCGGAAGCGTCTGTTGGCCCTCTCGAAGATGGTACCCAACGTCGAAGTGATCGACGCCCTCCTGCCGGTTGAGCGGGTCCGCCAGGATGCCGTCAAGCGAGTCTGGCGCCGCTACGTCGAGCAGTGGAGCCACGGCTAGTCACGCGTCCATCTTCTCGCACGCCAATTGAGCGTGACCACGAACATAAAGAGGAGGGACGCCGCCGAGCGTCCCTCCCTCTTGTCGCTCCTGGGCTGACTCAGACTCAAGGAGCGTTCTGCGACCAATCCGCCTGAATTACCGCGCCACCGCCGTGTTCGTAGTACTCCACGACGACGTGGTGGCTGCCCGAAGGGACGGTCACATTCGCGGTGTACGTCGTCATCGCCTGGTTTTTCCAGCCGTCAAGGATCTTCGTTCCGTCGAGGAAGATGCGTACCCCATCATCGGCGGTCGCGGTGAAGGTGTAGCTGCCGCCCGCGAAATTGAAGTCGCCGCTATACCGGACAGAGAAGTTGTCCGTCCCGACTCCGTTGCCGGGGCCTCCCTGCCCCCAGTTGTGGTTGATTGGGGCTCCTTCACACTGGCTGAACGTGGGCGATCCGCTCAGCGTCTCGTTGTTGAAGTAGTCGGCCTGATATTGACCACTCGAGCAGCCGCTTGGCGGAGACGAAGCCGCGGTCCAACTCGCCTGGATGACGGCACCGCCGCTGTGTTCGTAATACTCAACCACAACCGTGTGGGTGCCCGAGGTGACCGCGATCTTCGTGCTGTAGGTCGTGGGCGCCTGGTTTTTCCAGCCGTCAAGGATCTTGGTGTCGCCGAGGAAGATGCGCACCCCGTCATCCGCGGTCGCGGTGAAGGTGTAGTCAGTGTCCGAAAAGTTGAAGTCGCCGGTGTAGCGAGCCGAGAAGCCATCGGTGCCGACGCCATTGCCCGGACCGCCCTGGCCCCAGTTGTGGTTGACCGGAGCGTCTTCGCATTGACTGAAGACCGGGACGCTACTGAGCGTCTCATTGTTGAAGTAGTCCGCCTGGAACTGTCCGGAAGCGCAGCTCGTTGGCGGCGGTGACGAGGCCGTACTCCAGTCGGCCTGGATCACCGCGCCGCCGCCGTGCTCAAAGTACTCCACCACGACCTGATGCGCGCCTGCCGAAAGTGTCACGGTGCTGGTGTAGGTCGTGGGCGCTTGGGTCTTCCAACCATCGAGGATCTTGGTGCCATCAAGGAAGATGCGCACGCCGTCATCGGCCGTCGCCGTGAAAGTGTAATCCCCGGACGAGAAATCGAACGATCCAGTGTAGCGAGCCGAGAAGCTATCGGTGCCGATGCCGTTGCCCGGACCGCCCTGCCCCCAGTTGTGATTGATTGGCCGCGATTCACACTGAGTGAACGTGGCAGACCCACTCAACGTCTCATTATTGAAGTAGTCCGCCTGGAATTGTCCTGAAGTGCAACTCGTTGGTGGCGGGGTTGTACCGCCCAGATCGAGGAAGTTGTGCAGGTAGTAGCCCGTACTGAGATCGGAGGCAACGACCAGAAGCCCGGTGTTGCTGTTGAGCGTCTGCTTCGTAGACGTCGCGTTATTGATGTTCGGGTCGCTGCTGGATTGGATGAACGGAGTCCCGACTCCGTTCGAAAACGAGACCTTATCGAGTCCGGTCTTCTTGTAATAGATCGCGCCGCCCGGTGTCGATGGGGACGTCGCGAACATGTAGAGCTCGCTGTGCTCCTGATCGATCAGCACGATCGGACGAGTATGATCGTCGCTGACCCGTCCGAACGTCGTTCGGCTCCAACTGCCTTGCTTGTCGAGAACGAGTAGGAGAATGAGCGGTTTGCTGAAGGACCCGGACGAGCCATCGTTGAGTGAAGTCTTCACCGCTGCATAGACCCGTCCATTCGCGTCTGTCTGGAGCGACTTCAGATTGATGTGATCGTCGGCATAGCCAGGACCCTGGAGCGCCGGATTCTGCACCCACTGGTCGTCGGCCGCGCCATCGTTGTGATACGCGAAATACATCGCCGAGTCGTTCTGGTTGCTCCACATCACGCCGATTTTGCCGTCGAACGCCACCAGCGCGGCGATGTCGTCGCTGGTGAGATTGTCGGCTCCCGTCGCCGGGATGACGTATGGCGTGATCCAGTTGTTTCCACTCGTGTCTGTGTGCGCGACATAGACCGATCGTCCGCCGTTCGAGTTATCCTGGGTGTAGGTCACCCAGAGACGTCCGGTCGAGTCCTTGTCCAGTACGACGGCTTCGATGCGGCTCGACGCGATTGTTACGGGATATCCACTGTCCTTCGTATAGGTTCGAGAGCCAGAATCGTAGCTGTAGCGCAGCAGGCGAATACTGTTGTCACCACTCGAACCTGGCGGAATCGCGGTTGCCACATAGAGATGACTGCCGTCCCAGAGGCAGTCGGCGTGGGAGCTGGCGCGGTCATCGACCACGGTTCCCGTGTCGGTCCAGCTCTGATCGGTCATATTGAAGCGATAGATGTGAAATTGTTCGGTGGATTTGTCCTTCAGGCTGCCCCACCAGGTGCCGTCGTTGAACCACAGTTTGCTTTGTGGTTTCGTCGCCGTTGGCGATGAATCGATATTCCAGGCGTCGCCCGGACTGGCAAATGCGAAATCGCGCTGGCCAGCATTCGCCGCGGCTTGAGTCGGCAGCAACCCGACCGGACCGAGAACAAGCATCGACATCAAGAGTAGAACGGCGAATTTCCAACCTCGACGCGGCGCTACAATGCGCGGTCGTCCCATGTATCCCCTCACAACCCTTCTAACGGGACCGGCTGAATCGGCGCTTCGCGGCTGACGTGACAGTTTTTCATCAGACTATGTAAACTTCACAGGTCAACTGGACCTACATAACCTTTCAAACGCTTAATCCTCGCTCAGCCAGACACAACGTGTAAGCCGGTAAAACACTTCGCAAATCCGATGCAACCTGTTTCTGTCCAGTTCGCCGATCGAGGCAAATCGTCTCATGGAGACTGAGCCATTTGGTCTCCGATGTCTCGGGACGCCAGCATGCGGTCGCGCAAATCACCATGCGGCCCCGACGTGATTCGAGTAAGATACGGAAGATTTCTAACAAGGGCACCGGCTGGCGAGCATCGGCATGGGAGGGAACGTGTCGCTCGGTCAGGACGGTCTGTTCACGGACACCTGTCCTCATCTCGGGTTACAAGACGATACAGGCAGTCACGCGCTTTACCCGCGCGTCGATCACGTCTGCTCGCTGGCGCCTCGCGAGGCACTTGTCGTTGACCGGCAGCGACAACATTGCTTGTGCACAGCGTATCGTCAGTGTTCGCGCTACCGTGCCGCGCAACCGCACGGATTGCTCAAGCCGCTTGTTGCGGTACCTCCACGACGACGTCCACGTACAGCCACGATCGCGATTACCGTCATCGTCATGATCTGGCTCACGTCGGCGGTGTCCGCGGCTTTCTACGTGGTCAATCGCCACGACGCGGTCCCGCACCCGGCGCAAATCACCGCGTCGCGGACCATGCCCTGGATTGGCTCGGAGCTTCAACCGGCCGACATCGCAAATTCGCGCTAGTTGGACCGCGATCGACTCTTCCGTGTCCGGCCCCGTCGACATTCCTCACCCATTACTGATGTCCTCGTACCAATGTCTCGCGAGATGCTTGACTTTACTCACTACGTAAGTATTCCTGGCATACTAAGTTCAGGTCATTCAAATACTCCTGACACAACCGAGTATTCAGCAGCCTAAGTGCTCTGAAGTCTCGACTGATCGAGGCGCCGGTAGCGAACATTTCTGCCGTTGCCCGGTAGTTGAGTGTCGTCCTCTTGTCTGTCGAGCCTTTCCAGTTCTCGCGTTCAGTCTTCTTCGTGTCGTCGGCTGTCGTGTGCATCAGTGGAAAGGAACGGCCATGCCGTCCTACAACCCTCAAGGCAGCCTTGAAGTTGGTCAACTCTCCGCTCCACCGTCGAGCACGTCCACAGACGAGGGAGGCCTGTCGAGTGCTGCCGCGCCGCCGTCGTCCGGCTCGTTGCCATCGATTTCGCTCCCGAAAGGCGGCGGAGCAATACGGGGAATCGGCGAGAAGTTCTCGGTCAACCCGGCCAGTGGTACACCCGGGTAGATGGACTAGCCCTCGCCGAACATATAGACGAAATCACCCGGCTGCACGCGGGTGACCGCGCCCCGCAGCAGAATCAAGACTGTGCGCTCGAACGGAGCCTCGAAGACTTCGAGTTCTTCAAAGGTGTATGGACTGAAGGTACGACCAAGTACTGTCCCGCGCGGGACAACCCGGCCGAGGTCCGGAATTCCCATCTCGGGGACCAGCAGGCCGCCCTGTCGTGGTCGAATGTAGTCCAGCCGTTCAACGATCGTTGGGTTCTGCAGGGTGATCGGGTCTCCAGGCAGCATCTCCAGGTATCTGAGCGTGCTCAGCAGCCCCGCGACACCACGCTCGATATACTCCTCATCGGCGGCAAGGCCGCCGCCCATCTCAACCGTCACGCGGCGAATCGACGGATCGACCACGTCGCCATGTCCACCCGCGGTTCGGTACATGACGTTGAAGCCGAACGACCGTGAGAGTCCCTCGTCATTGAGGATATAGACGTAGTCGACCGTCGGGAACACGCCGCCGCTGTGGAGGTCTACCCAGGCATCGAGTCCTTGGACGAAATGCGTGACGAACGCGTGCGCTAGTTGCTCGGTCATCCAGCCATCCGGATTACCGGGATAGACGCGATTGAAGTTCAGCATATCTTGCGGCGAATGGCGGGTCAGGTATTCGAGCGCCAGGGGATTGGCCACCGGCACGATACGCAAGGTGCCACGAAGGTCGGCCGGATCGATCCGTCGGACGAGGCGACGTACCGTCTCGACTGGCGGCACCTCGTCACCATGGACTCCTGCTGAGATCCCGACCACAGGTCCAGGCCGGGCACTGTTCATGGTGTGGATGGGGAAGCGCAGCGAGTTGCCGTCGGCGCGCAGGCCGAGTGTGATCCATTCAAGGCTATGACCGGATTGTTCCGCCATCTTGTCGTGCTCCGTTCGCGTTCGACGTATCGACGTTGCTTCCTGCCATTTCACAACTGATTGTCAGCGAAGACAACGATAAGGATGTGCCACTTTTCGGATCAACTGGACCACCGGGGGTCAGACTGCTCGTCCTGGAATCTCGTTGAGTACCATGCGATGACTGGTTGCTCAGTCGTGAACGGAATAGCGACTTGTGAGTAAGACGCGCTTAGATGAGGATTTGATGGGAGTAGACTCGGAGCATTTTCCTGGCACGCACTGGTACGTGTCGTGGGCGACCGTGAGCAACAGGTCGATTTGCGGGTGAAGATCGCCTGTGTCGAACCCGACAGATCAGCTGGGACGATCCGCAGCACAGGGGGGAAAGAGTGTCTCAGAAACCACAGAGCCGAGCGGATGAATTCCTGCGGCTCTACAACGAGGTCGACGCGTACTTGCACCAGATGACCGGCCTCGACCACGGAGACGGGTTCACGTTTGTCGTCAAGACGGCCGCTAAGGTCGACCGTGCGGTCAGTCGCTATCGTGAGACGCTGATCGGCTATGGCGAGCTCCGGAACGCGATCGTGCATGACCGCAAGTATCCGGAGGAGATCATTGCCGAACCGCATCCGGACATCGTTGATGACCTTCGGCAGATCGTATCGATGGTTACCTCACCGCCCAGGCTTATTCCGACGTTCGCCGTAGACCTGCGCGTCTTCACGGTTGATGAACCACTCATTTCTGCTCTGGCCTACCTACGGTCGCAGGATTATTCACAGGTGGTCGTCCACGACGGAGATGGACTGGATCTTGTCACGACCGAGGGCATTGCGCGCTGGTTCGAACGACAGGTGTAACCGCCGGAATGCAAGTGGACAGCGCGCCGGAATAAAAGTGTTACAGCGCCGCAGCCTCCTCACTCGGACCGGACAACGCGTCACGGTCCTTGGTCCGCCACGATGGTCCCTTCAAATAGAAGACCTGACCGTGATGTAACAGCCGGTCGACGATGGCCGCCGCGAGTGAGACGTCCTGGACAATGCTGGCCCACTCGGTCAGGCTCTTGTTCGACGTCAGAATCGTCGGCCGACGCTCGTACCGTCCCGCAATCACCTCATACAGCGCCGGACCGAAACCGGGCTCCATCGGCAGATAGCCCAGCTCATCGAGCACCAACACGTCGCAGGTCAGGAGTGGCTTGAGCGCGCGCTGCCGGCCGACAATGGTTGTGGTCCGTCCGAGTTGGTTGGCGAGCGCTTGGGCGGTGACAAAGCGAGCCGTTGCCCCAAGCTGCACCTGCTTGGTCGCGATGCAGATGGCCAGCATCGTCTTGCCGAGGCCCGGTGGCCCGATGAGGGTCAGCGTGCCCGCCTGTTCGACGAAGGTCGGATCAAGGTAGCGCAGGACCACCTGGCGTTTGAGTTCCGGCCGAAAGCGAAAGTCGAATTGTTCGATGGTCGCCGCGAACGGGAAGCCCGCCTGGCGCAGACGACGCGCCGTCTCCGCGGCGGTGCGGGCGGTGAGCTCCTCCTCGAGCAGCCCGTGCACGAAGTCGTAATAGCCGAGTTCCTCGTGTGCCGCTCGGTCGAGCCAGTGCGGCAGGACGACGGCCGCCTGGTGCAGGTGCAAGGCGGTCAAAAGCGGATCGGGCTGGTCACTCATCCGGCCACCTCCTCATCCACCACCACCCAGGCTTCATAGCTGCTCAAGGCGCGATCGACCTCGCTCTGCACCGGCAACTGCAGCAACGGCACGGTGGGGGCGGGTTCTGCTGGAGCCGGCTGGGTCACCAGGAGTGCGACGGCATCGGCGCTGTAGCTCCCCGCATCATCGGCCCGAGCCATGGCGGTAAGGAAGAGGTCGGTTCCGACCTGCTCGGAGAGGCGGTACAAGGCGAGGATCTCCCGCCGCAGTTGGTCTGGTTGACGACGAGACACTTCGCGCAGGAAGGCGGGAGCCCGACCACCAAGATTGACCAAGATCTCACGATAGAGCATCACCTGTGCGCGCGGTTTGGTTGGGAAGAGCGGAGCAAAGTGGGCCGGATCGATCACGCGGTGCCGGGCGCCGTCCGGTGCACGGCGGTGATCCGCCACCAACCGTGCATCTCGCCAGAGGCGGACACGCGTCGCATGCAACCGAATGGTGATCGGCGCGCCGACGTGCTCAACCGGGACCGAATAGCGATTGCCGACGACAGCGACCAAGCTTTCCCGCGAGACCTGTCCGCTCAGGAGCAGCCCGAAATCCTGCGCGGTCGCTGGCAGCCGACCGCCGTGACGTGCTTCCTCAGACAGCCGCTCCATGGGTGGCACGCCCGTCGCATCGGACGGACGGTGGTTGACCTGGTGCACCCAGTCAGCGGTTTGTGCGGCCAGATCGGTATCGTCGGTGAAGCTCCGTCCCGCCAGGAAGTTGCCCTTGACCCATTTGACCAGGGACTCGACGCTCCCCTTCTGGTTGGCGGCACCGGGATCACAGGCCTGTGGGTGGAAGCCGAACTCCGCGGCGAACTGCTGCAGCGCGGGTGTCCACAGTGGCTGGCTCGTGACATCCCGCCCAGTCGTCACCGTCTTCATGTTGTCGAAGATCAAGACCCAGGGCACCCAGCCGAGCGTGCGGAAACACTCGACCAACCCCCGAAAGAGGGTCTCCTGACGCATGTCGCGGGTGAAGCCGACCCAGCTCCAGCGGCTGTACTTGAGCCGGCAGGCGAGGAAGTAGCGGGTCTGTGGTGGTTGCTGGCTGAAGGAGAAACGCCGGATCTCACCCCAATCCACCTGGAGATACTCGGCCGGCAAGCCTTCGAACCGGATCGGGACGTCGGCGATCGCCTGATCGTGGGCGAGTTCCTGACGGATGCGCCGCACCAGATCGCCAAAGACGGTATGTCCACCGGTATAGGGCTGGTCAGAATCAGCGCGCGCCAGTTCGAGGATGCGAACGGTCGATAACCCCGCTTTGATTCCCGCTTCAATCTGTGGGCGGTAGGGGTCGGCCTTCGAGACGCGCTGGCGTGGCGTTGGTGGCTTGTCCACCGGTTCGTGCAACACTCGCGCAATGGTCGTCGGACTGCGGCCTAATTCACCGGCGATCTGCCGGATGCTCTTGCCACGCCTCGCCATCACGTGGATCGTGCTCCGCTCCATCTGTCGTAACATCCTTCCTCCCCGTCACTCGACGGGGTTCTACGACAGCTGCGGACACCTGTACCACTTTTATCCCGGATTCTGCTCCTCACTGTCCACTTTTGCTCCGGAGATTACAACAGGCTGGCGAAGACCTCATCAGCGTGCGCGAGACCACGGTGGGGGATGTCCTGGCGGAACAACCAAGAGGCAGCTTCTTACTCATGGCACGAGACGCGACAGTTTTCGACGCCGAGAATGCATTTGCTCAACTACCAAACCGTGATGTGTCTCGGCTCTACGCGATCATCGTGACTCAGAACGCGAAGCGAACCGAGAAGCCGCTGGGCATCGTCACGCCCTGGGATCTGCTGGACCACGTGGACGGATCACTGCGATGGGAGTCGCGCTGAATCTCTACTTCGTGAGAACATCGCATGCGATCGATACGTTGCCAGCGAACTCAGTCTCGACAGGTCCGCTGGGTCCATGCGACAACCATCCAACATCAACGCCCCGGTCATCGCGACCGAGGCGTCCGTTTTTCGTGTCTACATGCGGATTTCTAAGTGAACCGCCAGGGACTCGAACCCCGAACCCGCTGATTGCGAGCTGAATGAAGGCCCTTCCACCGGTTCCGGCGACGTCTGAATTATGCGTACGTACGCCGGTTCAATTTCCACTCTGTCTGCCCATATCCACCCGGATTTGGCCGTTTGGCTGTCATTTCCGCGTCGGTCCGCTGATTATTCGTCATTCTGGACTCGGTTGACAGCCAATTGGCTGTCAACGCGATTCTAAACTCCGTTGCAACAGGACTCACCGTGACGTGCCAGCCATACGACAGCCTGGGGACGGACGAGACGGTGGACCTCCCGGTAGATGTCGTTGTCCTGAGGCTACCGTCATGACGCGTTCCGTCGATGAGAGAGTCTAACTCGTTGTCAACCTGGCCTACGGCTGCTGGAGCGCAGCCGGTTGTCAGAGTCGCGTGCTGACCGCTGGTCGAACGCGTTTCACGCGAGTCCGGCTTGGTCATTCGTTCCCCACTCTGCGATGACGTCGCAGGTTGGCTGAGGCAAGCCACCCGAACCCTTATCCGGGTCGCTGACGCCAAGCCCGACGGGTTCCACCACACCGTCCACGACCGCGCGGGACGCATATGCGTGTCGGCATTTGGCGTCCGCGGTTTGTGCCGTCTTGACAACTCACGGCACCCATGTTCAAATGACTTTCAGTATCCATAATTCACTTTCATCTGGTGGAACTCACTTATGAGTCGCACGCTCAGACGTGTCATCGACATCGTCGATTGTTTCGACGCTCGGCGAACGAGCCTCTCTCTCACTGCCATCAGTGAGTGTACCGGGCTCAATCTGGCCACTACCTCCCGCTTGCTCAAAGCACTTGAGGAGGCAGAATTCGTCCGGCGCGATTCAATAACTAAGCGCTATATGTTGGGCTCGCGACTGATTGTTTGGGGCGCGAGAGCTTCCGCGAGCCATCCAATCCGCGCCGTCGCCGAACCCATCATGCTCCATCTCCTTCATGAAACCAACGAGACCGTGGCGCTCTACGTTCGTGTTGGCGATCGGCGCGTCTGCGTCGCGACCTACGAATCACCGCAGCCAATCCGCCATGTACTGCCGCTCGGCAGCACGCTGCGGATCACGGAGGCCGCCGGTGGCCGTGCCATGCTTGCCAATCTTCCGGATGACGAGGCGCTGCGCCTGATTCGTAACGATCCGCACCTGAGTGATATCGAGCGAGACGAGATCAGGCAGGTCCTTCCGGACATCCGAGCACGCGGGTATGCCTTCGGTGTCCATCTGACGACGCCACACGCCTGGTCGATCGCATCGCCAATCTTCGACCGCGCCGGAGTGGTCACCGCCGTCCTCGTCGTCAGCGGGCCGGACATCCGCATTGATGACCAGATCGCCCAGCGTCATGGTGCACAGCTCGTTCCTGCCGCGCGCGAGCTGTCACGAGCGCTTGGGGTGCCAACGTTGAGTCGGGCCGCGGAAGCGAGAGGAAGCACTGTCATGCCATGACGACAGGCTCGGAGAGCTCGGACGAAGGCTCGTGCGTGCATGGGGTGGGTGGTGTGTCGTTCGCGAAGAGCAGAGGAGACGGCCATGGGGGATCAGTCAATCATCGAACAGCAAAAAGAACTGTTTCGTCAAGCTTCGCAACTGAGTCGCCGTGAGGTGCTGCGCCGGGGCTTGGCTCTTGGGCTGAGCATGCCGATTATCGGGTATCTTCTGGCGGCATGTGGCGGCAGCGAGAACAACAACACCGCGACGAGTGCCGCCACCACGGAAACGGGCGGCACCACGGCGACATCGAGCAGCTCCGGCGCGACGGCAGGCGCCGCCTCAACCAGCACGGCTGTCACCGGAACGCCTGATTCGCGGACCGGCGTGGTCGGTGACACGCCGTGGTATGTTGACAAAGCGCCCGGGCCACCAGTATCCGGCGGAACGGTCAATTACCTTCTGTACGAAGACCCAGACTCACTCAACCCGATTGTTGGGCAGACCAGCATGGCGACCCAGGTGTCCACTGCGGTTCTCGAGGGATTGGCAGAGACCAACCCCGACGGTTCGTGGGCGCCGATTCTGGCAACCGAGATCCCGACGCTCGACAATGGCGGCGTCTCGCAGGATCTGCTCACCGTTACTTGGAAGCTGCGCGAAGGCGTTGTCTGGCACGACGGTAGTCCGTTCACGTCAGACGATGTGAAGTTCACCTGGGAAGCTGCGTCAAGTGCCGAGGGAGGATCGGCGCTCGTGTCGCAGTATGACAAGATCGACTCGATCGAGACGCCCGACGATCACACTGTCGTGGTGAAGTACAAGTCTTTCAACGTCGCATTCACCGATCAGTTCCCCTGGATCATCCCGCGCACCGCAACCGGCGATGTCAAAGACATGCAGAACTGGGATTTCAACCGCGCTCCGGTCGGAACTGGACCGTTCAAATTCAAGGAATGGGCTTCCGGCGACCATATCATTCTGGAGAAGAGTGACAATTACCGCGAAGATGGCAAGCCCTACCTCGACGGTATCAATTTCCTCGTGATCCCGTCCGAGGAGTCGCGTGCCGCGCAGATGTTGCAGGGCGACGCACAAGTCATGATCTGGCCCGGCGAGACGTCCGAGGCCGAGTTCGACAAATCCGATGTCGCCAAGGTGCGGCTCGCGCCCGGTATCTGGACGGCCTCCTTCTACTTCAACCTCTCCAAGCCGTTTGACAACGATCCAGGGCCAACGCCACCGCACCCGCTCTTCGGTGACGTGAAGGTGCGTGATGCCATCGGATACGCGATCAATCGAAAGCGGATCGTCACCGATGTGTTGCCCAACGTCGTGAGCCAGGACTCGCAGCTCGACGTTGGTTGGATCGCTGCCAAGGTCAAGCCGTGGGAGTATGACCCTGACAAAGCCAAGCAGCTACTCGACGAGGCGGGCTGGCCGCTGGACGGTGACGTCCGCGTGGCCAAGGGCGCCAAGTACGCCGAGGACGGCACCAAGTTCGAGTTCGTCTGCAACGGATACACGAACTTCAAACCCAACGAACTGGCACAGCTGGCCATTCAGGAGGACCTGGCCAAGGTCGGGCTCAAGATGAAGGTCGAGAACCAAGACTTCGCCATTATCTTCGGCACGTGGGAGGACAAGGCCCCGCGCATGACTGGCGACTGGGATACGTTCTACTACGACTCCGGATTCTTCATCGAGCCCCATGACTCGATTCGGCGCCGCTATGCATCGGACCAGATCCCGAGTGCCGCGAATCCGTCTGGTCAGAACTTCTGGCGTTGGAATCGCCAGGATGTGGACGGGTGGATCGAGGAAGCAGGCTCGACGCCCGACCGGGAAAAGCGCCGCGCGGCGTACCAGAAGATTGCCGACGCCATGCGTGAGGACGTCCTCAATATCCCGGTCCTCAACTTCACCGAGGGTAGCGCGTACTCAACCAAGCTTCACGGGTTCACCGTGAGCACCTGGGAGTACTCAACCTGGGATTGTGAGAACTGGTGGCTCGAGCAGTAAGCGTGTGAGGACCTGGGGGCTGGCAGCCAAGGGCAGGGTCCTGACGCGCAGCCCCCACTCCGCCACACATGCCGGAGGACTCATGGGAGACTATGTCGTACGCCGCCTGATCCAGGCCGTGCCATTGCTGCTGTTCATTAGCGCCGCCGTGTTCATGTTGCTTCAGGCGGCTCCTGGTGGACCAATGGGGGCCTACGTCCGTCGCGGCAATCTCGACGCCGCCGATATGGCGGCTCTGGAGGCGCGTCTCGGACTCAATCAGCCAGCGTATGTCCAGTATTTCAAGTGGCTCAAGCGGGTCGCGCGATTCGACTTCGGACAATCGACCTCTGAGCGACGACCTGTCTCGTCGGCGATTCGCGACCGCCTGCCGAACACGCTGTATCTGATGGTCACCGCGTGGATCATCACCATTCTGATCGCGATTCCAATCGGAGTGCTGTCGGCTATCAAGCAATACTCGTGGTTCGATCACACCGTGACCGGTCTGACGTTCATCGGGCAGTCGGTGCCCATCTTCTGGCTGGGCCTGATCCTGATTCTGATCTTCTACCTGACCCTCAATAACCCGTTCACGGGCCAGCCTCTGCTTCCCGCGGGCGGAATGTACACGCTCGGTGCGGATTTCTCGATCCGCGACCGCGTTGTCCACATGATCCTCCCGGTGACAATGCTCTCCGCGTCGTGGGTGGCCTGGTACACCCGATTCTTGCGAGCGAGCATGCTCGAGGTCATCCATCAAGACTTCGTACGCACCGCGCGCGCGAAAGGGATTCGTGAGCGAGCCGTCGTCATGCGCCACGCCTTCCGCAACGCGGCCGTCCCGCTGGTAACCCTGATGGCGCTCGACCTCCCCTACATCTTCTCCGGTGCCCTCTTCACCGAGGTGATCTTCGCCTGGCCCGGCATGGGACGACTCTTCTACCAGGCGGCCGACCGACGCGACTACCCGTTGTTGATGGCGATCATCATGATTACGGCCACGCTGATCGTGCTCTCCAATCTGCTCGCAGATGTGCTCTACGCCTGGCTCGATCCACGCATCCGCTATTCGTAAACGTGAACGACTACCGAGAGTAGAGGGCTTCGGAATGGCTAAGACGCAGATCAAATCAACGCAGAAACACGAGCCGGTGCTCGGCGAGCAGAGCGTGCAGCGTACCGATACGATGACTCGCATCATCGTCCGGCGCTTCCGCCGGCATCATCTGGCGGTCGCTGGGGTGGTGGTGCTCGGCCTACTGGCGCTCTCCGCCGCGCTGGCCTCCGTCTTCGCCCCGTACAACCCGAACACCCTTTCGACGACCGAAAAGCTCCAGGGCCCATCGATGAGTCACGTGCTCGGGACTGATGATGTTGGGCGAGACATTTTCTCGCGCGTGCTCTACGGTGGACGTATCTCACTGGCTATCGGCATCTCCGCCACGGCCGTCGCCCTGTTGATCGGTACGCTGGTCGGGTCGCTCGCCGGGTATTATGGTGGGCTGCTCGATAACGTGCTGATGCGGCTGGTCGATGTGTTTCTGTCGTTCCCATCCCTCTTCATCCTGATCGTGCTCGCAACCGTGATCCGCACCAACGTGCACCTGCGCCAGTATTCGGGGAGCATCTGGCCGATCGCCATCGTGATCGGCGCGCTCTCGTGGATGAGCCTCGCGCGAATCGTGCGCGCAACCTTCCTCGGCCTTCGTGAGAAAGAGTTCGTCGAGGCAGCGCATGCTGCGGGAGCTGGTCACGTCCGGATCATGTTCCGGCACATCCTGCCCGGCGCGCTCGGGCCGATCATCGTCCAGGGGACACTCCTCATAGCGGCGACCATCATCACCGAGTCCGGGCTCTCGTATCTGGGCTTCGGCGTGCAGCCGCCAACCGCCACCTGGGGGACGCTGCTCGATGATGCCCAGGGCAAGATGCGCCAGTTGCCGATGTTCGCCATCGCGCCCGGCTTGATGATCTTCCTGACGGTGGTGAGCATCAACTATATCGGCGATGGCCTGCGCGATGCCTTCGATCCGCACAGCAAGTAGGTGAGTTCGACCGAGCGTCCTCGACGAGCCGTTGGCACGGGAAGGGCACATTCGTGAAGGACTATCGCACATACAGCTTCTGGCTTGACGAGGTCGAAGACGATCTCACGCCACGCCCGCCGCTCGACGGGTCGATCGTCGCCGATGTCGCCATTCTCGGCGCGGGGTTTACGGGCCTCTGGACGGCATATCACCTGCTTCAGCGCGAGCCGTCGTTGACGGTGGTCATGGTGGAGGCGGAGATTGCTGGCTTCGGAGCCTCCGGCCGCAACGGCGGATGGTGCTATTCCGGATTTCCGCTGCCGCTTGGGCGACTGGTCGAGACGTATGGACGGGACATCGCGAAGGCAATCCAATGTGCGATGTACGACTCGGTGGACGACGTCGGACGGGTATGCGAACTGGAGGGCATCGACGCCCACTACCGGAAGAGCGGCGTGCTCAATCTCGCGCGTTCCCGTTCCAATTGACGGCGCAGCAGGAGTGTATGAGGCCATCCGTGACCTCGGGCTCGAGCACGAATACGCGTTGCTGGATGCCGAGCAGACCACCGAACATGCGGTGGTCGCGAAGACGCTGGGTTCGATCTGGGACAAGCACAGCGCAACCGTGCAACCAGCCAGACTCGCCCGAGGGTTGGCCCGCGCCGTCGAACGGAAGGGCGCGACGATCTACGAACAGACGCGCGCCACCGGCTTTGTGCCCGATCCGCTGCCGCGCCTCGATACGGAACGCGGCAACATCTCGGCGAAGGCCGTCGTGATCGCAGGCGAGGCATATCTCGCGGGGCTTCCCCAGTTGCGCCGCCAGATCATGCCACTGACCAGTCACATCGTCGTTACCGAGCCACTCACGCAGGAGCAATGGGCGCGGATCGGCTGGGAGCGACGCGAATTGCTCGGCTCATGGGGTACCTACGGTGCCTACGTGAACCACACTGCTCACGGGCGCATTGCCTGGGGCGCCTACCGGTCCAACTACCCCTTCGGCTCGAGGCGACCGATTCCATCCACCGCGACGAGGAGATTTTCGCGCACGCACTTCGCGGCACGCTCGACCGGTTCCCGATGCTCGATGGAATTCGCTTTACTCACGCGTGGGGCGGTGTGTATGGTCGCCCGCGTGATCACATGCCAACGATGGCGTTCCACCGTCGTACCGGAATCGCCACGGCCTATGGCTACACCGGCTCGGGCGTATCCACCGCCAATCTCTCCGGACGTCTGCTGGCTGACCAGATCACCGAGCGTGACACCGATCTCACCAAACTTCCAATGGCGACACACCACTCGCCCAACTGGGAGCCAGAGCCGCTACGATGGCTGGGTGTGCGTTACGTCTCCTGGGGAATGCGAAAGGTGACCGAAGAGTCCGAGCGGACCGGTAGAGTTCCGGACCGGCCAGCACTGAAGCTGGCGCAGCGGTGGTTTGACTGGTGAGTTGGAGTGCGCTCAGCCATCTGCATGGACGCCACGCTCATCGTGGGAATGCC
>CAVXNZ010000005.1:0-115512 GCA_963763185.1 uncultured Chloroflexia bacterium | reverse complement strand
TCGGGATCAGGTTGAAGGATTGAAAGACCATGCCGATTTTGTCGCTGCGGAAGCGTGCCAGCTTGCTTTCTGCCAAATTGGTGATGTCGATGCCGTCGATAATCACCTGACCGCCGCTAGGGGTATCCAGTCCGGCGAGGATGCCGAGCAGCGTCGATTTGCCCGAACCCGACGATCCGGTAATGGCGATCCACGAGCCGCGCGCGATCGAGAACGAGATGCCGCGCAGGATGTGAAGCTGCTCGTTGGCGAGCGGCAGCGCGCGTGTGACGTCGCGCACCTGAATGATTTCCGATTTGGCGCTGCTGGCGGTGCCGTTCTGCCGCACAGTGGCGCGGGTTGGTAAGCTCTGCGTGAGCTGCATGAGGTTATATTCCTCCCTTGGTAAACCCCAGCAAGTAGCTTACTCGCGCGGTGTCGCCACCCGGTCGCGGAAATGTCGCAAAATTGTCGCAAAAGTTGGAGTTGCTGGGGATCCGTAGGGCGTTAAACACACAACGTCCTGACCGGGGATGAATTCTAGTTGGCAGCTTTGACGAATTCGGAATTTGACTGTGCTGCTGGTGCGCTAGAACGGCTCAACGGCAGCGTGATCGTGAAGCATGTCCCTTCACCGGGCGTGCTCTGAACGACGATTTGCCCGTTCATGGCTTCGGTGAACGACTTGACCAGCGTTAAGCCGATGCCGGTGCCGCCATTTTCAGCGCTGCGGTAATAGCGTTCCCAGATGTGCGGTAGGTCGGCTTCCGCGATCCCTTCGCCGGTGTCGCGCACCTGAATCTGCATCTGATCGCGGGTGGCGCTGGCGTTGAGGATCACCAAGCCGCCGGGTGGCGTGTGCCGCAAGCTGTTGTGGATCAGGTTGGTGCAGTGCTTGCTCCAGCCGTGAGCCATCCGCCAGAACTTGGGGTAGGTGTGCCGGAGTTTGTGCCAGCACCTCGACCCGGTTGATCTGCCATGCCAGCGGCGCGACAGTCTCCACCACCTGATCGATCAACGTGACCGCATCCAGTGGGACACATTTCAGTTCCAACTGCTCGACCTCCGCGCGCGACAAGCTGAATAAGTCGTCGATCAGTGTTTGCAGGCGCACGGTTTCGCGCTCGATGATGGCGAGGTCGCTCGCCGCTAGGGTGATGTCGTCCTGATCGGGGTTCTGCCGCCGCGCCGAGTTGAGATAAGCGCGCACGGTCGCAATCGGCGTGCGGAGTTCGTGCGAGACGCTCGCCATCAGTTCGCGGCGCGACTTGAGCAGCGCGTCGACCTTTTCGCGTTCGCTGCGGAGTTCGCTCACGGTCACGCCGAGGCTCGCCGCCATCGCGTTGAAGTCGGTTTGCAGCTTGGCGATCTCGTCCTGCCCGGTGACCGGAACGCGCACGGCGTAGTTGCCATCCCCGGCGGCGTGGGCGGCGTCGAGCAGGGTGTCCAACCGTCGCTTGATGCGGCGGGCGAAGAAATACGAGACGACGATCGAGACCGGCAGCAGCACGACTAAGACGGCAGTGGCGACGAGGATCGAAACGCCGATGAACGGCAGTGCCAACTGCAAGCGATAGAAAACCTGCACGAGCGGATGCGACGGCAGTTGCAGCGACGAGCTGCTCCATGCTGCCGACGATCAGCGCGACTATCGGCAGGACAATCAGCGCTTGGAGCAGCCCGACTGCGATCAAGTGGCTGGTCACGAGCGACCAGATCAGGCGGCGCTGGCGCAAGCCGTTCCACCAGACGAGAAAGGCGGACGCTCACCCGAAAGAAGAGATAGGGGAAGGCGTAAAAGCCGACGAAGAGCACTGCTGCCATCCCCGTTTGCAGATCGTTGGCAGAGACCAGCAGCCGGTAAACGTAGACCAGAAGTATTCCGTTGAACACCACGAGCGGGACAATCAGATACAACAGGTCAACGGCGAAGCGGCGATACCAGCGCCCGGTCGGGACGCGCAGCCGCAGCGAGTAGTATAGTCCGCAGCTGGGCACGACAAGGAACAGCAGGGTGGTCGGCATCATCGTCTCGACTTCGCTGTCGTAGATCAGCATCGAGAGCAGGATCAACCCTGCTGCCTAGCACCAACGTCTCGACATAGGTGCGCAGCGGCGATCCCTTCAGGAAGAATTTTGCCCATCCGCTCAGGAAGTTTGACACGCGCGTTTCCATCGATACCCGACCCCCCAGACCGTTTCGAGACAGTCGCCTTCTGCTTTGAGTTTCTTACGCAGTCGCAGCACGACATTGTCCACCGAGCGGTCGCCATCGACATAGTTTTCGCCCCAGACCGTATCGAGCAGATACGCCCGACTGAACACGCGTCCGGCGTTGCTGGCGAGCAAGTGGAGCAGGGCGAACTCGGTGCGCGTGAGCTTCGACCGGCTGCCCGTCGAGGCTGATCGCGTGGGCTTCCGGCTCGATGCGCAAACGCCTGTGACGATCACCGCGCTGGAAGCCGATTGATCGGCGGCGAGCGTCTGTTGGATGATCGCGCGGCGGCGCAGCATCGCGCGCACGCGCATGATCAACTCGCGCATACTGAAGGGCTTGGTCACGTAATCGTCAGCGCCGACCTCCAGCCCCAGCACCCGGTCGATTTCGGCATCACGGGCGGTGAGCATCAGCACCGGGACGGACGGAGAAAGTGCGCAGGCGGCGGAGTACGTTCAAGCCATCCATCCCCGGCAGCATCCAGTCGAGGATCACGAGTTGGAAGTCATTCGTTTCGGCTTGTCGCAAGCCCGTTTCGCCGTCGAGATTGTGCGTGACTTGATAGCCCGCCGCCTCCAATTCACGGACGACCACCAACGCAAGGTCGCGCGCATCTTCGATGAACAGGATGCGCGCCAGCGGTGGCTGGCGCTCCGGGTTCGGTATCATAAATGCCTCCACCTAATTGAGCGCGGTGTCGGATATATCCTCCATTGACCTACGCCTTATTCCCGAAACTACGGTTCGACCGTCGATTGCAGCAGCGCAGGCGCGACGATCAGCTGCCGGAATTGTACCAAACCGCTGTGGTTGTAACTATTTGAGAAATGTCAGGGGCGACAGGGTTTCATAATTACACGACCAAAAAGACAGTCGATCATCGACTTAATCTCAAAGTGGGCGAAGTCGGCGTTGAAATTGGGGCAGGGCGCGGTACGATCTCTAGCTGCGATTGCTGCGCTAGTGCACGTCAACGGTGAAGGTGGTGCGCCACGCTCGGCATGGGGGAGTCAGTCCCGCGCCGATGCTGGTTTGGTCGCCGTTAACTGGTTGGCCGCACCGGATTGATGTAACTGGTATTTTGTATGCCCTAACTATCTTGGAAGGAATTGAAAATATATGGCTATTCCTCGTCCTGAGTACCCCCGTCCTCAATTCGTGCGGGCAGATTGGCTACGGAGCAGATCAGCCTCATCGCGGTCTCCAACACCGGCGGCATCAAGGACGGAATAAATTACTCCGACCAAGCCGTTCAGGCGGTCGACAGCGCGCTTGCCGGTCAGCCGTATCGCGCTGTTCCGGTGAAGAAGGACGCGGTCAACACGGCTGAGGCCGCGGGTAACACGTTCACCAGCGTCTTCCTGGTGCTGGGTCTCTTCTCGATCGCGGCCGGCATCCTGCTCATCTTCCTGATCTTTGTGCTGCTGGCAGCCGAACGCAAGCCAGAGATGGGCATGGCCAGGGCGGTCGGAATGAAGCGACGCCAACTGACCCAGATGTTCCTGGCCGAGGGCATCGCATACGACCTGGTATCGGCGCTCGTTGGCGCCGCACTTGGCGTAGGAGTCGCATTCCTGATCGTCAACTTGATGGGGCGGCTCATCAGTGACGCGATCGACATTCGTCCGGTGGCGACCTGGCGCAGTCTGATCGTCGCGTACACGCTCGGTGTGATCGTCACCTTCATCACCATCACGATCTCATCCTGGCGCGTCAGCCGTCTGAACATCGTTTCGGCTATTCGTGACATTCCGGACGTCACCGCCACCAAAGCCAGCCGCCGCTGGCTGGTGCTTGGCATCCTTGGAGTCATCCTCGGCGGTCTGCTGATGTGGATCGGGCGAAACACGGGACAGGCGTTCCCGTTCACCACGGGCGTCTCGCTGGTGCCACTGAGCCTTGCCGTCGCGCTTCGCCGGTTCGGCGTTCCCGCGCGGCCGCTCTACACCGTTGCATCGCTGCTGGTCCTGGTCTACTGGCTGGCTCCGTCCTCCTGGACCGACTGGATGAGCGGAAAGCTCGATGGCGGCATGGAGATGTTCTTCATCTCCGGCATCATGATGGTAGCCTCCGCGACTGTCGCGATCATCTGGAACGCTGAACTGTTGACCGCCTTCGTCGGATTCCTCGGTCGTGCCTTCAGTCGCTGGCTCCCGGCGGTCAAGACCGCGGTTGCCTACCCGAGCGCCAGCAAAGGTCGCACCGGCATGACAATCGCCATGTTCAGCCTGATCATCTTCTCGCTGGTCATGATGGCGACGATCAACGCCAACTTCGTGGCGATCTTCACCACCGACCAGGCCGCCGCGGGCTGGGACATCCAGGCCACGCAGGCGCCGAACAACCCGATCAACGACTTCAAGCAGACCTTGCAGCAGCAAGGTGTCGATACGAGCAAGATCACTGCGATCGGTCAGATGGTGACGGTCAATCCGGGCAAGACCGAAGTCCGGGCCGCCGGATCGACCGATTGGAAGGTCTACCCGATCAACGGAGTCGGCAACGACTTCATCAACAACTCCGACGCGCCACTGCAGATTCGCGCGAACGGCTACGCCTCGGATCAGGACGTATGGAACGCCGTGCGCGACAACCCGAACGTGGCGGTGATCGACGCGGCGGCGATCCCTCAGCAGGGATTCGGCGGCACTGGCGAGAACCGGTACCAGCTGACGAACGTCAAACAGGGTGACAAGTCGATGCAACCCACGCAGATCGAGATCGGCGATCCGGCGACGGGTACGACCAAGACCGTCACCATCATCGGTGTGCTCGACTCGAAGGTGTCACTCTTTAGCGGCGTCTTCCTGAACCAGCAGACGTTCGACCAGATCTACAGCCTGCCGAGCGTGATCACCTACTACCTGAACGTCACGCCAGGCACGAATACGAAGACCTACGCGCAGGACGTCGAGTCGAGCCTGATCACCTACGGCGTTCAGGCCCAGTCGATCAACGAGATCCTGAACAAGGCGGCTAGCCAGTCGCAGGGCTTCCTGAACCTGATCGAAGGGTTTATGGGCCTCGGCCTCCTGGTCGGAATCGCGGCGCTGGGCGTCGTCTCCTTCCGTTCCGTCGTGGAGCGCCGTCAGCAGATCGGTATGCTGCGTGCGATCGGTTACCAGCGCAACATGGTGTCGGCAAGTTTCCTGATCGAGTCGTCGATGATCACTGCGCTGGGCGTCATCTCGGGCACGGCCCTTGGGTTGACGCTCGCCTATCGCCTGATGACAAGTCCGGACTTCGCCGGTACGACCGGCGGCACGGCCTTCATCGTGCCGTGGGTCCTGATCATCGTCTTCATCGCGGTTGCCGTCGGAGCGTCGCTCCTGATGGCCTACATCCCATCCCGCCAGGCGGCGCGGGTTCCGATTGCCGAAGCTCTGCGCTACGAATAGCGCGTCACCAACGTCCCACTTTGGCCCGGCGACAGTGATCGATCACTGCCGCCGTTTTCTTTCCCTGACAGGTTTCTCAGCCAAAAGTCGCCATCGGGCACCTGTGACTGGCACAATCACCCCGCGACAATGTCGGCGCAAACCGGCGAGCGAGTCGCTATGATCTGAGCCGTGGTTGGGGGACGAAGCTTGAAACTACTGGTGACGGGCGGCGCGGGATTCATTGGATCGAATTTCATCCGGTACTGGCTGAAAGCTCATCCGGAGGACGAGATCATCAATCTCGATCTGCTCACCTATGCGGGCAACCTGGCGAACCTCACGGACATCGAACAGGATGCCGCGAACCGCTACCAGTTCGTTCACGGCGATATCGGCAACTTCGATCTTGTCCTGCACCTGCTCACCTCGGAGCGCCCGTCGACCATCGTGAATTTCGCCGCCGAATCACACAACAGTCGCGCGATCAACAGACCGGGCGACTTCTTCCAGACGAACGTCGTCGGCACCCAGACGCTGCTCGAGGCGGCGCGGCGAGCCGAGATTCAGCGCTTTCACCACATCTCGACCTGTGAAGTCTTTGGTGACCTGGCCCTCGATTCGACCGAATCGTTCACCGAGGAGTCCCCGCTCAGACCACGGACGCCATACAACGCGTCGAAAGCCGGCGCCGATCTGGCCGTTCGCGCCTACGCCGAAACCTTCAACCTGCCCGTGACGGTGTCGGTCTGCTGCAACAATTACGGTCCTTACCAGATGCCGGAGAAGGTCATCCCGCACTTCACCGTACGCGGCATGACGAAACAGCCCCTCACCCTCTACCGCAGTTCGAATCACCGGCGCGAGTGGCTGCACGTGACCGATCACTGCCGCGCGCTCGACCTGATCCTGCGCGATGGACGCATCGGCGAGACCTACAACATCGGCAGCGGCTTCGAGGCCGACGTCGAGACGATCGCCGACACGGTTCTCGAACATCTGGGACTCGACGATAGCTATAAGACCTATGTGCCAGACCGGCCCGGCCACGACCGTCGCTACCTGCTCGACTCGTCAAAGATCCAGCGCGAACTTGGTTGGACGCCAAGCGTCCAGTTCAAGAACGGCATGAGCGATACGGTTCAGTGGTACCGGGAACACGAGGACTGGTGGCAGCCACTCCTCTCTCGGCTCGAGGTCAACGAGACGCGCTGGGTCACCCGCTAGAGCACCACCACTGTCACCCGTCAGCGCACGTCGGCATCAGCCGGCGGGCAATTCCCCTGCCATATTTGCGGTCGAATCGTTTCATGCCGATAATGACCCAGGTGCCGGTGGGTTCGTAGTGCATAAAGGAAGATCCGATGTCCGCATCAGCTGAACAACCGCTCGTGTCGACCTTCTCGATCGTCGCGCGAGATCCGGAGACCGGGGATCTTGGTATCGCAGTTCAGTCGAAATTTCTGGCGGTCGGCGCCGTGGTTCCATGGGCGCGCGCCGGAGTCGGCGCCGTGGCGACGCAGGCCCGGGCGAACGTCGCCTGGGGACCGATGGGGCTGGATCTGTTGGCGCAGGGGATGTCCGCTCAGGACGCGATGAACAAGCTGACCGCGGAGGACGACGGGGCAGCCGAACGTCAGGCTGGAATGGTCGACGCCAATGGCCAGGCCGCGACGTTCACTGGGCCGGACTGTATGCCCTGGGCCGGTGGCAGCGCCGGTGACGGATTCTGTTGCCAGGGCAATATTCTCGTCGGCCCCGATGTGGTTGCAGCGATGGCCGACGCCTACCGCTCAGGGACCGAGCCGTTCAGTCACCGCCTCATCTCAACGCTCGAGGCGGGTCAGGCAGCGGGCGGCGACAGCCGCGGGATGGAATCGTCCGCACTCCTGATCGTGCGGGCGGGCGGTGGCTACGGTGGCAACAACGATCGCTATATCGACCTGCGCGTCGACGATCATCCAGACCCGTTCTCGGAGCTGCGACGAATACTGCGATTACACGAGATCTACTTTGGGAGAGGCGAGCCGCAGCTCGTTCCGTTGGACGACGACCGGGTTCGCCTGATCCAGAAGCAGCTTCGCGGGCTGGGTGACCTGCAGGGCACACACGCAGGATTCGACGACGCAACGCGCACCGCGCTGGAGCAGTTCATCGGACGAGAGAATCTCGAAGAGCGCCCGTTCAGTGCATCCGAGGTCGATTCGATCATCCTCGACTTCCTGGCCTTGCGGGCCGACGAGGCTGCACAGCGCGACGCGGACGGGCCGTAGCGCCCGACACCCAATTCACATTCCGTTTACATTCGATCCGTAGCCTGATCACAGTGGACGTTCCCAGTTGGGTGCGTCCGAACGCGCATTTGTGTGTAACAAACGTTGCCTCCTGCGCGTTGAGCTGTGTAGGGAATGCTGTGTGAAGCGGCGATAGCCGCACCAAACGCATCCTTGCGAGTAAGACCACCATTTCCTGCAATACATTTGTCACCCGAATTTTGGTGGCATCAGGGCTGGTGATCACTTTCAAGCGTCCTGCTCGAAACACGGATCGCCGTTCACTCGAGACATGACGCGTGATGAACCGCCGCGCCAGGGGGTACGTATTGGCGAAGCGGCAAACCAACGCATCACCGGTCTCTCATCGGATCGGTGGTTGAGTCCACTTCTTCACATAGATGGGAATGTTTATGGATCCTCACGAACCAATTCAGACGAGCCCGCGCCGAACCGGGACGGTTGCGCGCTGGCTCACGCTCTTGACAATCATCTCCGTACTCAGCATCTTTGTCTCACCGCTCGGTGGCTCCTTGAAGAACCAGGCTCAGGCTGCGCCAATTGGCGCGGTAACCGTATCGCTCTCACCAGGATCTCAGACGAAAACCGTTGGGGATACCGCGACCGTCACCGCGACCGTCGAACGAACGAATACGGGTCTCGCGGTACCGTTCGCCTCGGTCACCTTCACGGTTGACGGACCAAACGCAACCAGTTCCACCCGCATTGCCGATTTCCAGGGCGAAGCATCATTCAGCTATACCGGAGATAACAGCGGGGAGGACTCGATTACGGCAACCGTCGGAGGCTATGACTCGAACGTCGTAACCGTTGACTGGAATTCCGCCGGGCCAACCCTCGATCTCGCTCCGTCGTCACAGACGGTGACCATCGGGACGACCGCGTCGATTACCGCGACACTGGCACGCCCGAGCGGATCGATCAACAACATTCCGGTACGATTTTCGGTGACCGGCGCGAACTCGGACGGTGGGACCGTCTACACCAACAGCGTCGGCGTCGCCGCGATCTCGTACGCCGGAGACACGGTCGGCACCGATACGGTCACGGCGTTCGCGGACCTGAACAGTAACAGCGTCCAGGACAGCGGCGAGCCGTCCGCTACCGTAACCGTCACCTGGATCGGTTACACGATCACATTGTCGCCGTCGACACAGACATCGGCCGTCGGGAGCCAGGTCGAGATCGACGCCACGGTGCTCAACGGCAGCGACGGCGTCTCAGGTGCCCGCGTTCGCTACTCGGTAGCGGGGTCAATTCGGCCGGTGGCAGCGTTATCACCGATTCCAACGGCGACGCCACGTTCCACTATACCGGTGCGAATACGGGTACCGACACCGTCACTGCCTATGCCGATCTCAACCTGGACAACCAGCAAGACAATGGCGAACCATCCGATTCAGTAACCGTCGTCTGGTCTGGCGCCGGGCTAACCCTCTCGCCGTCGACGCAGACCTCCGCGATCGGAACCGCCGCGTCCGTCACGGCGACGCTGACGAATTCGAGCATTAGCGTGTCCGGCGTCACGATTCGATACACAGTGACCGGCGCGAACAGCGCGGGCGGCGCTGTGTCGACCAACGCAAGCGGTGCGGCAACGGTGAGCTACACGGGCAGCAATCCCGGAACCGATACGGTCAATGCCTATGCCGACTTCAACAACAACGCAGTCCGGGACGCCGGCGAACCAGCCGCGTCGGCGACGGTAACGCGCACCGGCGGCGTGAGCCTCAGCCTGGCACCAGCTCAGGTCAACCCGAATACCGGAACGACGGAATACATCAGCGTCACGGTGGCTGGTAGCGGCAACGTGAGCAATGTCGTGGTTCGTTACAGCATCGCGGGAGCGAATCCGACCTCCGGTTCGGTCACGACCGACGCCAGCGGTCACACCGTTCTCTCGTACACGGGCAGCCAATCCGGTATAGACACGGTCTCCGCGTTCGCCGACTTGGACAACAACGGCGTTCAGAATGCGAGTGAGCCGACTGCATCGGTCAAGATCACCTGGCAATCACCCACGACTCCGCCGCCGGGTGTCTTCCAACCGGCGCAACCGGTGGCCGCCAAGTCTGACTGCACGTACTTCCCAGAGACGCAGCACAATCTCTGTGGCGGATTCTTGGCCTACTGGACCAAATTCGGTGGGCTGGCGGTGTTTGGCATGCCGTTGACCGAAGAATTCCAAGAAAACGGCATCACTGTCCAGTACTTTGAACGAGAACGGTTCGAGTGGCATCCAGGCGTCTATCCATCCCACTTCGATGTGCTGCTCGGTCTACTCGGCAACGAAGTGACCCAGGGACGCGGCACGGAGACTCCGTTCCAGACGGCTACCCCGAAGACGGCGACCGGCTGCACCTACTATGCCGAGACTGACCACAATCTCTGCGGAGGGTTCGCGGCCTACTGGAACAAATACGGAGGGTTGGCCGTCTATGGCTTCCCCATTAGTGAAGAGTTTCAGGAGAAGAACCCGGACACGGGACAGGTCTACACCGTCCAGTACTTCCAGCGCGCTCGCTTCGAATGGCATCCCGGCGAATGGCCGGAGCGCTATGACGTCGAACTTGGACGACTCGGCGCTCAGGTGCTCCAGATGAAGTACGGGGTGAACTACTACTAAGCCTTGACATGGCGGCGGGCAGAGGCGCCCATCGCCACGTCAAGACGTGCGAACCGACGATGGCCAGGCTCGATGATGAGCCTGGCCATCGTTCAATGTCACGTTGTTCGTGTTAGTCTTGTGATCCGCCGAACAGCCCATTCGTGAGCGAGCCGATCCAGTTCATGATCTCGTTGCGCGTCTCAGAGCCGCTCCGGGGAGCGAAAATAACGCCGATCAGGACGCCATAGGTCATGAACTTCAGCGCAACACGGCTTCGACTCAGCATTGTTTTCTTCCTTTCGTAATCAACTCATCAGCGCAAGCTCAGGTGTTCTGGCTAGCTGGGATTGGCCACAGTTTCCTCGTCCGCGTCATCGACCGGAACCGACGGCTCCACCACGACACGCTCAGCCGGCGATGGGACATCTTCGGCCACGACAATGACTTCATCATGGTGGTCACGCTGGGCGATCCGCGTTACTTTGTCGACCGCACCCCCGACAATCCCCTCGGACCGGTCGCGCACATTTGACGTTACATCCGTCACGAGTTGCTGGACACCTCCGGCTTGATCCTTCAATTGGTGCCGAATCTGCGAACCCGATTTGGGAGTCATGAAGAGCGCGGCAACCGCGCCAGCGACGACCCCAATGACCATGCCAAAGAAAAACGCGCCCTGGTGACTCTCCTGGCGTTCGACCTTTACCGGTCGGAGCTGTGGCTTGATCTTGATGGTTTTCAGATCGACCGCGATGTTTTTCCGTCGCATGTTGTTCATCCCCCTTATTCGCGGTACGAGCGGAGAGGCCGCTCTCCAAGCCTGTCTGCTACCAGACTACCGCAACAAGGACATAATTCGCCATTCCAGAGGCATATCAAGCTCCATGCCATGTCGTGGAACCCATAACAATTTCTGCAGATGATCGCTGAAAAGCTCGACTCCGGAACGCCTGTGCTATGATCGAATTCGGGTCATTTCAGCGGCGACGGCACGTGGGCCGTCACCCAGCACGGCAGAGGTGATGGATGAATATACATGAATACCAGGCCGCGGAGATCTTCGCGCGGTATGGGATTCCGATCAATCAGGGTATTGTCTGTACGTCTCCGGACGAGGTCAAAGCAGCCGCCGAGAAGCTTGGCGGCGCAGTCGTCATTAAGGCGCAGGTCCATAGTGGCGGGCGCGGCAAAGCCGGCGGCGTGAAAGTCGCCAAGTCGGCCGACGAGGCACGCTCGACAAGCGAGAAGATCTTTGGCCTCGACATTCGTGGTCACGAAGTACACAAAGTGCTGGTCGCCCCCGCGGTCGGCATTCAGAGTGAGTTTTACCTTGGCGTGGTCATCGACCGGGCGGCCCGTTCCGTGACGGTCATGGCGAGTGCCGAAGGTGGGGTCGAAATCGAGGAGGTCGCGGCGACCGCGCCGGAGAAGATCCACCGCGAAATCGCCGACCCAATGCTGGGACTGCACAGCTACCAGGCGCGGCGGCTCGGATTCGCGCTCGGCATCGACCCGAAGATGGTCTCCGGCTTTGCGCGCATCACCCAGCAGCTCTTCGCCGCGTTTACCCAGGCAGACGCTTCGCTCGCCGAAATCAATCCACTCATCATCACGACCGAGAACACCTGGCAGGCGATTGACTCCAAGATGGTCATCGATAACAACGCGCTCTATCGCCATAAGGACTTCGAAGACCTGCGCGACATGCAAGAAGAAGTCGCGACCGAGGTCGAGGCGCGGGCCTCTGGCATCAGCTTCGTGAAACTGGACGGCAATATCGGCTGCGTGGTGAACGGCGCCGGCCTCTCGATGGCCACGATGGACGCCATCAAGCTCTACGGGGGCGAACCGGCCAACTTCCTCGACGTCGGGGGCGGCGCCAGTGCCGAGCAGGTGACCAAGGCCCTGCAGCTGGTGCTGACCGACAAGAGCGTGCAAGCAATTCTGATCAATATCTTCGGCGGTATCACGCGCGGCGATGTCGTTGCCCGTGGACTGCTCCAGGCTCTCGATACCATCAAGCTCGAGGTTCCATTGGTCGTGCGGCTGGTCGGAACCAACCAGAAAGAGGGCCGCGAGATCCTGGCTGAGGCGGGGATCACCACCGTCGACACGATGAACGAAGCAGCCGAGCGCGTAGTCGCGGCGGCGCGAAGCGCGGCATGACGCGCCGGTTTGGAGACACAGCGTGAGTATTCTGGTCAATAGCGAGACGCGGCTGATCGTCCAGGGGATCACCGGCCGCGAAGGTTCATTCCATGCTGGGCAGATGGTCGAATACGGCACCAACGTCGTCGGTGGCGTGACGCCGGGCGGCGCTGGCAAGGAAGTCCATGGGGTTCCGGTCTTCAACACCGTGAAAGACGCGGTCGAGGCCACCGGGGCCAATACGTCGATCATCTACGTTCCAGCGCCGTTCGCGCCGGACGCCATCTACGAGGCGGTCGACGCCGGGATTCCACTCGTGATCTGCATCACCGAGCTAATCCCCACGCTTGAGATGGTCAAAGTCTATGCGTACGTCAAACAAAAGGGCGCGCGGCTGATCGGCCCGAACTGCCCCGGCCTTATCACTCCGGGCGAGGCAAAGGTCGGCATCATGCCCGGCTATATTCACAAGCCCGGTGGCCCGGTTGGCCTGGTTTCGCGCAGCGGAACACTGACCTACGAGGTCGTCAATGCGCTGACCGAAGCTGGGATCGGACAGACGACTGCCGTCGGCATCGGCGGTGACCCGATCATTGGCACGTCGTTCGTCGACGTTCTCGAGCTCTTCCAGAACGATCCGGCGACCGAGGCGATCGTGATGATCGGGGAGATCGGCGGCACCGACGAGGAAGTGGCTGCCCAGTACATCAAAGAGAATGTCACCAAGCCAGTCGTTGGCTTCATTGCGGGACGCACCGCGCCACCAGGCAAGCAAATGGGACATGCCGGAGCCATCATCTCCGGCGGCCGTGGCACTGCCGCCGAGAAGATGAAGGCGCTCGAGGCTGCCGGAGTCAAAGTTGCCGACCGTCCTGCCCAGGTCGCGGACCTGATGGCGGACGTTCTGAAGTAGAGGTCGTCTGTGGTGAAGCCGGTAGATCCCGCGAACGTTATCCTGGAACAGATCGATTACTATCGTGCCCGGGCGTCTGAATATGACGAATGGTTCTACCGGCTCAACCGCTACGATCGCGGTCCCGAACTCAACCAGCACTGGTTCGATGATGTCGCCGAACTGATCACGGCGTTTCAAAAACTCGGCCCAGTAGATGAAGCAGTCGAACTCGCGGCGGGCACCGGCATCTGGACCGAACGACTGGTCAAGCTCGCGAAGCACCTGACCGTCGTCGACACATCGCCGGAGATGATCGCGATTAACCGGTCGAAAGTCCCGGACGCGAACGTCACGTACGTCCAGAAGGACGTCTTCGAGTGGGAGCCGGAGCGCAAGTACGACCTCGTTTTCTTCTCCTTCTGGCTCTCACACGTCCCACCCGAACGGCTTGACGCGTTCCTCGCCAAAGCTCGCCGCACCGTGCGCACCGGTGGACGGCTCTTTCTGATCGACTCGCGCTTCGAGCAGACCGGAGCGGCGAAGAACAACCCGCTGTTCGAGGACGAAGAGACCTACCGCACGCGAATTCTCAACGACGGCAGCGAGTACACCATCGTCAAGGTTTACTATGAGCCGGAGCCACTGCGTGAGAGCCTGGCAAAGGCCGGATTCGACGCCCATACGCAGTTCACCAGTCGCTACTTCATCTACGCCGATGCCGTGGCGAGGTAAGGGTAGCACCGCGCCCGAACGGCCGGCGTTTGGACCGGTTGGTTGGGGCAACACGATCCCCATCGGGACGGCGTCAGCAGGGGCTAGAGCGTCCGGCTCGTTCATCCGAACGTGTTACCTATGTCTCTCGTCTACACAGCTGGGACCGTGAAGGAGTAATCGGATGGATTCAGAGGACCAACTCCAACAGACGGCGGCGCTCACCGAGCGCGCCGAGCGGGCGCTCCGTGGTTGCAACCGCTTCCTCACCCAGCACGGCCTGCGCTCGCCCCGCGAGGTCCTGCTGGAACTGGCCGAGGCGGCTGACCCCGACGTGGACCCCGATCGCTACGGCACGGGAGAGTTGATCAACGGGTTCGAGGCACAGATTGCCGAGCTGCTGGGGAAAGAGGCGGCGGTCTTTCTGCCGAGCGGTACGTTGGCGCAGCAGATCGCGCTCCGGATCTGGTCGGAACGCCGGGGGAGCCCTAATATCGCAATGCATTCCAAGAACCATCTCGATCTCCACGAGGGGTACGCCTATCAGCGGCTGCACGGCTTGCGCGGGATCGTGGTCGGTGAGCCCGATCGCCTGCTGACGCTCGACGATCTCGAGTCGGTCGCCGAGCCGCTCGCCGCGCTCCTGCTCGAGCTGCCCCAACGCGAGATCGGCGGCCAGCTGCCAACCTGGGACGACCTCGTCGCCCAGACCGACTGGGCGCATGAGCGCGGTGCCGCCACTCACATGGACGGCGCCCGGCTCTGGGAATCCGGTCCGTATTACGATCGGTCCTACGCCGAGATTGCCGCGCCGTTCGATTCGGTCTACGTTTCGTTCTACAAGGGGCTGGGTGGGCTGACTGGAGCCGCGTTGGCCGGACCGGAGGAGGTGATCGCCGAGGCGCGCGTCTGGCAGCACCGGCAGGGCGGCCGGCTCCTCCAGCTCTATCCCTACGTACTGTCGGCGCGGCTTGGCCTCGAACGGCGACTGGGACGGATGGACGACTATCACCGTCGGGCGGTCGAGATTGCGTCCGATCTCGCGGTCTTTCCGCAGATCGCGATCGTGCCCAACCCGCCGCAAACGAACATGATGCATCTCTACCTCAAGGGCGACCGTGACCGCCTGTTAGCCGCCGCGATCGAGATTGCCGAGGAGACCGGCATCGGCGTCCTCCGCTCGCTCTCGCCGACGCCACTTCCTGGCTATCACAAGTGGGAGTTCACCGTCGGCGACGCCACCCTGGCGCTGAGCCGCGAAGAGATCACCGCAACGATCGGGGCGTTGCTGGAGCGGGCCGAGAGCTAGCCAAGATCGGTGTTCACGTGGGGAAGTGGTCACTGCCGCCCGCGTGGCGTGTCGTCTGGACTCGACCAACCCGGCGGATCTGCGTGCGCGGTAAGGCATGTCAGCCATCAACCGTTCCAGCCCCGATCTGCTGGTTCAATTCCGCCATTTTCTCCAGTGTCAGCTTCGCCTTCTGCGGTTCGCAGCCCGGCAATCTCTAGCTGCGTCAACGCTTGTCATCTATATCTCCCCGCTTCTCGTAACCCCGGAGCATCTCCTGGTAGATATCACGGCCGATGTCCGGCGCGCCTGCGCGCGAACCACCGGCTGCTGGAGAGCCCGTCTCTGGATGCAGTAGGCGCTCGGCAACACTCCGCACCGATTCATGCGGGCTCTGCGCCGCGGCAGTGGCAACGGACGGCGTACGGTGATACGTCCAGAGGATGTTGACGGCGTCTTCCGCCAAAACAGAGTTGGGATGCGAAACGAGCGCTTCAAGGAGTGGCGCGATCTCGACCGTCGAGAGGATCGCCGAGAGTGCCGCGAGTGCCGTCCGCCTGGGCTCGACCGGCGCCGAGTCGTCCAGCGCCAACCGGACCGCGTCGTCACGCGCGGCTTCGAAATCGAGCGTGAAGGCCGCATCCCACGCTGCCATCCGCGCCTGTTCGCTTGGATCCAGCCGCAGTCCCTCACTACGCGGCACCAGCAGCTCGGGGGCGTCGTCCGCCAGTGCGTCGGCCGCCAGCCCACGTACCTCAGCCTCCGCGTCATCGAGCGCGATCGTCAACAACCGAATCCGGTCGGAGCCGGTCAGCCTCACGTTGCTATGCGGATCGAGCAGCAGGATGTGGAGCGTCGTTTCCCGCGCGATCGGATCACCCGAGTTGAGCACATCGATTCCCGTCAGGAGCAGTGACGCACTGGACTCCCTCTCGATTCGTTCCCAAAACGGTCCAGCCGCATTACTCCCTGCGAAGAACCCGGAAGAATCCAGCAGATCGTTGAGCGGCAGGGCCTCCACCACCCGGGCCGTCGTCGAATCCCGTCGACTGGCATCGAAATCGGCAGTGAAAGTGACGAGGCGACTAGCAAGTTCCGCGGATGCGTCCGGATCAAGAGCGTCTCGTAGCACGCTCCGCAACCAGCGGCGCCCGGCCGGGTCGGGAAGCAACGTTGCGATCAACTCGGCACGCTGATCTTCCGGCCAGCTAGCGACATCGTCGCCGTGCGCATGCGTCTCTATTCCACCGTCGAGAATCTGACGGGCTATCTCAAGCCGATTCTGCTCCATCCAGCCACACCTCCTCCGTGATTCTATCGAAGGTGTCACCTGGTTAAAGGTCACGGATTCCGCAAAAAGTCTTGATTTTGCTTCGGAAAAGGTATATAGAACCGAATAAGGTGGCAACCGCATAGACGGATGGGTCATCGACTGGCAGATCGCCTGCCGCGGACTCGGCGCTGTCGATCGCGCGATGCCAGGCGTAGCGTCAATCCTTACGTGCATCTCGGTGGAGGACAACGATGCGGGGAGACCGCGGGCGGCAGCGAGACATCGACGTCTACGTCGAACCTGAGCCTCGGGCTGCGCGCCGAAAGGCTGAACCTGCTCCCAATATCAGCAGTGTGCGGGATGAATGGGAACCAACTATTTGCGCTGAGTGCGGTACCGAACACCCAGACACAACTAACGTTCGGGTTCGCCGCTCCGGTAACGAATACGATGCCCGCTGCCTGGTGTGCGGCGCGATCACCGCACGTTACATCGCCGGGGTCTGGAGCTCGTAGCAGAGCGGCCACGTCTCGGCGGCCGGAAACAGCTCCCCAGACACACGGACCTGCTGCTTGTGTGCCGGACAACGGCGCGAGACGAGTCAGGCCCAATCAGGAGCGAATTGACGTTTCCTCTGGTTCGACCGGGCGAGAGAAACGTTCCGGCAAGAGCCGAAGCGGCATGATCCGTTCACGACGGCGCTCCGCCTCCAGATTGCGCGCTCGTGCATGCAACACTGCCGAGAGAGAGACCATGCCGAGCAGCATAGGCTTCGGCCCGTGCGTCACGACCGGGAACCGAGTCAGACCGGTCTCGGCCATACGCTGAACGGCCCTTCGCAGTGGCTCGTTCGGATAGCCAACGACCGCCTTGACCATGATGTCCTGCACGCAGCGTTTGGAGTCGCTCTCCAGCCGGCCCTCTTCCGGGGAGAAGAGGCTGGATGCCGCCACGACCCCGAGCAGCGCGCCATTGTCGTCTGCTACGGGATAGAGGCGTTGCGTCATGTGACCATCAGCACGGAACACATGGTCCAGCGCGTCCAGGTTCGTTTCTGGAGAGAGCGTCGTGATATTGGTCGACATCACCTCGCCAACCTTGAGAATTTCCAGCGGGTCGACCGAGTACTCTCGGCTCACGTGATATCCCCTGCGACTGATCTTTTCGGTCATGATAGATCGTCGGAGCACGAGAACCACGACCCCGTAGCCAACCATGACCGAGATGAGCAGCGGAAGCAGAATGTTGACGTCATGGGTCACTTCGAGCATGAAAACGATCGACGCCAGGGGTGAGCCAATTGTCGCTCCGAAGACCGCGCCCATACTTACCGTCGCCCAGAATCCGGGAGCGACGGACGGAAGTATCATGGCTTCGACACCACCGAGCGCGCCACCGATCATCAGGAGCGGAGCAAGCACTCCTCCCGACGTTCCGGAGCTTAGCGCGACCGTCCAGATGATCGTCTTGATTACCAGTACACCGATCACGACCCGCGCTACGACGTTACCAGCTAGCAATTGGCCGATGGTCGAATAGCCGACACCGAGCGCCTGCGGAAACACGAGACCGCCAAGTCCAACGACGGCGCCGCCCAGCACCGGCCACCACATCCAGTGAATCGGTAACCGGTCAAACAGATCCTCGGTCAGATAAATCCCTTGTGTCAGCACGACCGAGGCGAAACCCGCGATAACTCCGACCAACACGCAGCCGAGCAACGGTTCGATGCCAAGCGTCACGGGCAACCCCGAGGTAGGAAAGAGAGGTCCGGCGCCGATCAGGGCCGGACGGAGTGCCGCGGCGGCCGCACTGGAGATGGCGACCGGAATCAGGCTTCGCGGTCTCCACTCGAACAGAAGCATCTCGACCGCCAGGATCACGGCCGACACTGGAGCCGCGAACGTTGCGGCCATACCCGCTGCCGCCCCCGCGGCCAACAACGTCTTGCGCTCCGCGCTGGTGAGATGAATGAACTGGGCAATGAGCGAGCCGAACGCCCCACCAGTCATGATGATCGGACCCTCAGCGCCAAATGGGCCGCCCGTGCCAATGGCGATGGCCGAGCCAAGCGGTTTGAGGACAGCCACACGCGGCTGCACCCGGCTGCCGTTCATCAATATCGCTTCGATCGCCTCGGGAATGCCGTGACCACGGATCTTCTCCGAACCAAACTTCGCCATTAGTCCGACGACAAGGCCACCGGCGACCGGGACAAGGAGCGCAAACGCGCCAAGGTTGTTTCCCGCCGGAGAAACGAGCGAGGTGCTGACCCGGCCGAAGTAGAAAAGGTTGGTGAAGAAGCCAATGAGCCGGAGAAGCACCAACGCGACAAATGCGCTCAGAATGCCAACACCGAGCGCGATGACCGAAACGAAGAGGAAGCGCGGGCTGATAATGAAATCGCCCAGTGCTTCGGCACCGCTTTCGTGATTTGGAGGGTTATCCATCAACTCTGGTGAGGCATTCCGGCCGTGTTCGGAACTTTCGATCCAGTCATCCTCATTCGTGATCATGGTGTTGACGTTGCTCCTGCCCCAGTCTCAATCGGTGACGAGGTCACTCAACGGTCGAACGAGGTCAAGACCAATCGCCCTCAACTCGTTCGGGTGGTCGCGTGAGAGTTCCGCCAGCAAGGGTTGGTGGTACTGTGGTGCGAGACCCGCTCTCGGTACAGCTCTCGTGAGTCATATTCTATCGTGTTACGATGTATTTTCGCTAGCGTTCGCGTCCTTCGTTTGCCCGGAAATTCTGCTGTGCTAGGATCGCTCATGTTGACGTGCGGTCGCGATTCCCGGAGGCATACCGATGTCATTGAGCGAGACGCTAGCACAATTCGTTACCCAGACTCAGTTCGCCGACCTTCCAGAGGATGCCGTGGTCATGGCCCGGCGCTCTTTGCTCGATTGGATCGGGTCGGCCATTCGCGGCGGCACGGTCGAACCGGCGCGGATCGCGCTGGATGTTGCAAAGCGTTCGATGGCTGGCGATGAAGCCACCGTGCTGACAACCGGCGAACGACTGTCGGCCCTGGGTGCCGCATTCGCCAACGGGGCGGCATCGCACGTTATCGAACTGGACGACCTGCACCAGGGCTCGACGTTCCACCCCGCCGCACCCATCATCCCGGCGGCCCTTTCCGTCGCCGAGCGAGAGAACCAGAGCGGACAGGATCTCCTCCGCGCGATCACCCTGGGTTACGATGTCGCCATCCGCATCGCCGAAGCAGTCAACCCGTCACACTACCGTTATTGGCACCCGACCGGCACCTGTGGCGTCTTTGGCGCGGCCACCGCTGCCGGGGTCCTGCTTGGACTCGACGCGGAGCAACTCGCGCAGGCCCTGGGCAACGCGGGGACACAAGCGTCTGGTCTGTGGCAGTTTCTGGCCGATGGCGCGATGTCGAAGGCCCTCCACACGGCACATGCCGCGCACGACGGCATCATTTCCGCCGAGCTCGCCGCCGCCGGATTCACCGCCGCGCGCGAGATCCTCGAAGGTCCACGAGGATTCTTCGCGGCGACCGCCGAGAACGCTGACGAATCCCGAATTACCGACGGACTCGGAAGCCGCTTCAAGATCGTCGAGAGCGGTTTCAAACGGCATGCCTGCTGCGGGCACACGCACACCGCGATCGACGCTGCGTTGGAGATTCGTCCGAAGATCAACCGGCAGTCGATCGATGGGATAGAGATCGACACCTACCAGGTCGCGCTCGATATCACCGATCGGCCCGAACCGCACACCCCGTATCAGGCCAAGTTCAGCATTCAGTACGCGGTCGCGGCCGGTCTCGTCGATGGTCGCGCCGGACTGGAAGAGTTCAGCGAGGAGCATATCGCCGACCACGATATGCGACGGCTCCTTTCTTGCACAGTCGCTCGCGAGGATCAGGCCTTTACCGCGGCCTATCCTGGCGCATGGGCTTCCCGTGTGCGCGTTCGCCTTACGAACGGTGCAGTAGAGGAAGCGACGGTGCATCATCCGAAAGGAATGCCAGCGAATCCGATGAACGATCAGGAGATCGAGCAGAAATTTCATGACTTGGTAAACGGAGTCATTGGGACGGCGACGGCCGGAGAGATCGTTTCGGCGGTCGAACGGCTCTCGAGCGAAGCCAGTGCACGTGCGCTGATCAGCGCCGCACTCTCCCAACGTGACACCGTTTCAACGACGGGCCGACGAGCATGACGCCTCCCTCGCCGCCCGTCTTGATCATCGTCAACGGTCCACCCGCTTCTGGCAAATCGTCGATTGGCGAGGTACTCGCCCGGGAACTGGGTCTGCCGTTCTTCTCCAAGGACACCTTCAAAGAGCGGCTGGCCGACACATTGCATGTCGCGGGAATCGATTGGTCCCACGCGCTCGGCGACGCCTGCTTCGTGCTCCTGTTCGAGATTGCTGAGTCGATGACCCGCGCCGGGCAATCGGCGATTCTGGAGGGCGACTTCCGGGGAGCGAAGAACTCCGGACGATTACGACGGGTTGCCGATGACACGGGCACACGCATCATCCAGGTCAGCTGCGAGGCAAATGGGGAACTGTTGCTCGACCGTTATCTCGAACGCGAAGAAGAAGGCAAACGGCACCCGATTCACATCGACGCGCCGCACTCCGAGGAGGATGCGTTCCGTTCGGGACTGCTGCAAGGGTTCCTGCCGCCGCTCGACATCGACGGTGAAGTCATTCGCGTGGACACATCCGACTTCGACAATGTCGACATCCCCGGCATGGCGCGCGACATTCAGACCTGCCTCGCGGGAACCAGCGGCGCGGGTCAAGTCGCTGCCCAGGACTGACTCATGGGCCGCGTACTGGAACACGACACGAAGACTATCCTCGCACAACACGGGATCACCATTCCGAGGGGTGGTGTCGCCGCGTCGTCCAACGCAGCTCGAGCACGCGCCCACGAGATCGGCGGATCTGTCGCGGTCAAGGCGCACATCGTTGCCGGGAAAAGGGGCAAGGCAGGGGCCGTGCGACTCGTCGACACTCCGGACGAAGCCGAATCCGCCGCGGAGCGGCTCATCGGCTCGGTTGTTGGCGGTTATCCAGTCGAATCGGTCCTCGTCGAAGAGCGTGTCTCCATCGCCCGAGAGCTCTATCTGTCGCTGACGATCGACCGGGAAGAAGCGCGCACGCGCATCCTTGTCAGCAGCGAGGGCGGGATCGAGATCGAGGAGATCGCACGTGCACGACCGGATTCCCTCGTTTCCGTCACAACTCGTGCGTCCGACGGCCTACCCGACTTTCTGGCGCGTACTCTTTGGCGCCGTGCCGGAATCACCGGAGCGCTTCTCCCCCGGTTGGGATCCTTGACCAGCGCGCTCTACCGGGCCTTTCGCGAGCTCGACGCCTACCTGTTGGAGGTTAACCCGCTGGCAGTAACCGACAACGGGGATCTCGTCGCCGTCGGAGCTGTGCTGGCAATCGATGATGCTGCACTCTTCCGTCATCCTGAACTGCGGGATCGCGTCCAGGCTGGCAGCGAAAAGGTCTGGCGGCCACTGACACTGCGCGAAGAGCAGGTCAACGCACTTAATGCGGCGGAGCCCTATCGCGGATCGGCTCGCTATCTCGAGCTCGAAGGAGGCGACATCGGCTTTCTCTGCGGCGGGGGTGGCGCGAGCCTCGTTCTCTTCGATAGTCTGGTCAGTGCGGGAGGGCATCCGGCCAACTACTCCGAATTTGGCGGCAATCCGACCGAGACGAAAGTCACCGGATTGGCCAGTGTCGTGCTGAGCAAACCCGGCGTGCGCGGCCTGTTCGTCGCTCACAACATCACCAACAACACGCAGGTCGATGTCATCGCCCGCGGCGTGGTGCGCGCGTTGCGAGAAGCGAACCTACCCGAGGATTTCCCGGTCGTGGCACGCGAAATCGGCGTTCACGATGCTGAGGGCCGCGCCATCTTCGAAGCGGCGGGCGTCCAGTATTTTGGCGAGCGGAGCACTCTGACCGACGCCGCTCGCGCCATGACTGACGCAATGAAACAGCGATATAGGAGAGACAATTAGTGAGCGTTCTGGTCGACGCATCGACCCGGCTGATCGTGCAAGGAATCACCGGTCGAGAAGCGAGCATGGTGACCGAGCATATGACGGCGTATGGGACCAGCGTCGTGGCTGGCATCACACCCGGCCGTGGTGCTTCGGACGTCGACGGAGTTCCCGTCTACGACACGGTTGAAGAAGCAGTCAAACGTCATTCACCCAACGCGACGCTGATCTCGGTTCCACCCGCTGCGGTCCTCGACGCCTGCCTCGAAGCGCTGAGCCACCGCATCCGCTTGCTGGTTATCGCGACGGAAGGCGTGCCTCAGCACGACGTGATGCTGATCCTCGAGAAGGCGCTCGATCACGGAGCACGCGTAGTCGGGCCGAATTCGGTGGGCGTGATCAACCCCGCATCGCGCACCAAGATCGGAGCGATCGGCGGCGACAACCCTGATCGAGCCTTCCCACCGGGCGAGATCGGCATCATCTCGCGCAGCGGCGGCATGACCTCGGAGATCGGGCTCATGACCCGTCGAGTTGGACTCGGCGTCAGCACCGCCATCAGCGTCGGTGGCGACGCGCTGATCGGCACTCCACCCGCAACGCTGCTACCCCTCTTCGAGCGGGACGACGAGACCGCCGGAGTGGTCCTCTTTGGTGAGCCGGGCACCCGTTTTGAGGAAGAGGTTGCGAAAGTCGTGCACGACCGCCGCTACACCAAACCGCTGATTGCCATGGTCGCCGGACGCTTTACCGAGACGCTTCCCGAAGGAACGGCCTTCGGCCATGCCGCGGCGATGATCGAGGGCGGATCAGGTCGACCGTCGAGCAAGGTCGACATCCTCCGTGAGCAGGGCGTCCTCGTCGCAGACGACATGGAGGATCTGCTGCAATACCTCAGCATGGTCTTCAAACACCAGCCCTACCTCGGACCTGATGAAGACCGGTTCAGCCTGAATTAGGCCAAACTCTCAGTCGATTTCCTGGGGTCGCATTTGCGTGCGCCGTTCGCACAGGACCGATTAGATGCCCGACGTCGGCGCCGCTCTCAGAAATCGAAGGTCTCGTTACCGGTCCGGTCGATAGATCACGTCGTCGGTGAATGGACCAACGAACTGGGGCAGATCGGTATGACCGAGCAGCTGCCGAACAGCCTGCGCCTCGCCATTATGGAACCAGTAGTGATAGATGTTGCGCAGTAGCATTGAGCCAATGCTCTCTCGCACTGGTCGGCCGTTTCGCTCGAAGTGCTCGCTCATTTGCTCAGCCGTCAGGCCGTCGAGAAAAACGTCGGCCCGCTTCGTAATTGCCTCCCAATCCGCCCACATCTCTTGGAGCGACGGCGTGGTCGCCGGTTGGCCCGACATCGTCAGGTCATAGACGCGCTGCGCTGGCACGTCTCCTTGTGCGATGTCACACCAATATCGCTGCTCCTGCGACGCCATGTGCCCCAGCATCCAACTGATGCAATTGATCGGCGGGAAGAGTCGACAAGCCTCCTCCTCGGTCACTCCATCGAGCGAGCGGCGAAACTCGGCCCGGGCAAACCGGAGCTGCGAAACGAACGAATGAACCATCCGAATATCCTCTCTGTCGCCCGTACGGTTTGCCGCCCACTGCGAGACGATGTACTGCGACGTGCCGATCAGACGGGCTCGCCGAGGTGATCCGTGAACCATTCTAGAACCCGCCGTAGCAGATCCTCCCGGTGCGCGGGCTCGCCGACCCAGGGAAACACGTGCGAGCCACCTGGGTAACGCGCGAACTCCACTTCGCAGTTGGCCTTCTTGAGCGCCACAAACATCTGCTCACCCTGCCCAATTGGACAGCGGTCGTCCGCTTCGCCCTGCACGATCAACGTTGGCGTTGTGGCCCGGTGCGCAAAGGTGGAAGGCGAGTGAGCCTCGTACCATTCTTTGCCTGCGTGTGGCGCAGATCCCCACTGCTCCTCGCCAAAGGAGTAGCCGATATCGCTCGTGCCGTACATCGACTCGAGGTCGAAGCAGGGAGCCCCACAGACGCAGGCCTGGAAGCGACCGGTCTGCCCGAGGATCCACGAGGTCATGTAGCCACCATAGCTATAGCCGTACATTCCCGTTCTGGTGGCGTCGGCATACGGGCGCCCGAGCACCGTATCGACCACCGCCATCAGATCCTTGAAATCCTCGCCGCCCCAATCCTTCAGAACCTGTTTGGCAAAGTCCCGGCCGTACGACGTCGATCCGCGTGGATTGGTGACGATAACCAGGAAGCCGTTGGTGGCGAGGACCTGTTCGATTGGGTAAAAGGAGTGCCCGAAATACCACTGAGGCCCGCCATGGATATCGAGCACGACGGGATACTTCCTGGACGGATCGAAGTTCGCTGGTTTGAGGAGCCAGGATTCGATCGTGTACTCGCCGCGCTGCACCTCGAAGCGCTCATACTGGGCTGGTGGGTGAGATTCGAGAAGTGACGCATTATGATGGGTGATGATGTCGGCCTTGCCGGTACGCAGGTCGTAGACCGAGATCTCTCCAGTCGTTTCAAAGCTGGTGAGACTCTGCACAGCGTAGTGTCTCGCGTCATCGACGCTGAGGCCGATGAGATTCGCCTCCCAGCCGTGAAGCTTCTCGACAGCTCCGTCATTCAAAGAGATTGTATAGAGGCCGCTCGCGCTGGCATGCGTTCCAGTGAAGAGCGCGCGCTGGTCATCGAGCCAGACCGGACTGCTCTGCCCGTCCAGGCCGATGTATCCGCTACCAGGCACAACCTGAGAATCGCCGGTGAGCCGTCTTGACGCACCGGAATGCCGGTCATAGACGTAGAAATCGCTCTGCCCACTTCGTTCCTCGTCGAATGCGTAGAGTACGTAATTCCCATTCGGTGACCATGACCAGATCTCAACAAGACCGTCACGCGGCGTAATCACGTTGGACTCACGGGTCGTCAGGTCAACGAGCGCGAGCTGTGAATGGATCGGGCCGACGAGCATGCCGACCGCCAACGTCTTTCCGTCGGGAGACCATTGAGGAAGGTAGTGATCGACCGCCTCTTGGGTCACCATGCTGACCTCGCCAGAGGTGACGTCAATCACGAATACCTGCATGCGCTTGTTGTTGAGGTAACCGCGTCCGTCCTCTTTGTAGTCGAGGCGGCGCGTAACACGTACACTGGGCGGCGCCTCCGGATCGGGCGCTTCGTCAGTTGGATTGTCCGGGTCTACCGACGACGTGTAGGCGATCTGGGTGCCATCAGGTGACCAGGCAATCTGTCCAATGCCGGATCGCCTGCTCGTCAGTTCGCGTGCCTCACCGATCTCGTTGGCAGGCATCAAGAACAGTCCTGGTGCGCCGTTCCGATCCGAGACGAAGGCGATCTGCGTACTGTCCGGTGACCAGCACGCGCCCGTGTTCTGTTTCCCGGCGCGCGTCATTTGGCGTCCGTTGCGGCCATCAACGTCGCAGCGCCAGATCTGGCTCGTTGCCTTCCGCGTTTCGGGATCAACGTTTGTAAGCCTGTAGAGAATCGAAGTGCCATCGGGTGAGATCCGCGGATCATCAGCAAGGGCAAATCCATAGACCAATAGCTCAGGGGTCAGCGCCTCAGGCATCAATTGCTCCTCAGCCGTTGCTTCAAAACGAACGGAACACGACCGCGACTGTCATCTACGCTGGCTCTCCCAGATGGTCGTTGAACCAGGCAAGTGACCGGGCCAAGAAATCCTCCCGGTGCGCGGGATTGCCATTGAGAAAGAAGAGGTGATCACCACCCGGATAGCGGGCAAACTCGACCTCGCAGTTGGCCTTCTTCAGGGCCACGAACATCTGCTCGCCCTGGCCGATCGGACAGCGCTCGTCAGCTTCCCCTTGAACGATCAGCGTCGGCGTCGTCGCGCGATGTGCGAAGGTCGATGGTGAACGCGCTTCGTAAAAGTCTCTCGCTTCATGCGGAGACGCGCCAAAGTGGCGACGTCCGAACGAGAAACCGATGTCGCTGGTACCGAAGAACGACTCCAGGTCATAGCAAGGGGCCCCACAGATCGCGGCTCGGAAGCGATCGGTTTGACCAAGTACCCACGAAGTCATGTAGCCACCATAGCTGTAGCCAGAGATCCCGGTGCGCGTCTCGTCAACGTAGGGCAACTCGACGACGTAATCCATCACCGCCATCAGGTCCTTGTAATCTTCACCGCCGAAGTCCTGGACGACTGCCTCGGTAAACTCACGGCCATATGTATTCGACCCACGCGGATTGGCGGCAACCACCAGCACGCCGTTGGTCGCCAGAACCTGGTGTAGTGGGTAGAAGAAATAGCCCCAGCTGAGCTGCGGCCCGCCGTGTACGTCGAGTACAACTGGGTATTTCTTGGTCGGATCGAAATCGGCCGGCCTCAAGAGCCAGGCTTCGATGTCGTACGTTCCTTGACGCACCTCGAAGCGCTCCCACTGCGCCGGTGGATGCTCCGCGAAGACCGCCTTGCTGAACTCGGTAACCACGGAGCCGTTGCCAGTCTTCATGTCATACACGTGGATCTCGCCGTCGGCGTCGAAGTTGGTGAAGCCCTGGACGACGTAGCGATGGGCATCGTCGACGCTCAACCCCTCGAGGATGCCCTTCGCATCGTAGAGCTTCTTCACCTCACCGCTGGATGCCGAGACGGTATAGATCCCGCCGGCACCCACCCTCGACGCACCGAACAGGGCCCGTTCGTTATCCAGCCAGACCGGCATGTACGGCCCGGCCATGCCGAAGAAGCCAGCCGCGGGCGCGACCTGCAGATCATCAGTCAGGCGGCGTGTCTCGTCGGAAGTCACATCGTAGACAAAGAAATCACTCTGGGCCATCTGCACCGTGTCTCCCGCGTAGAGAATGCGCGAGCCGTCCGGCGACCAGGACCAGAGAGTCACTGCCCCGCCCTTCGGTGTGACGTAGTGCAGCTCTTCCGATTCGACGTCGATCAGAGCAAGTCGGGAATGCATTTCAGCGCGGAAGGCTACGCCGACTGCCAGGGTCTTTCCATCGGGAGACCAGCGTGGCGAGTGATGATCGACCGCATCCCGTGTGATCATACGCCGCTCGCTCGTCTCGACATTGACCACAAAGACCTGAGGACGCGTGTCGGCAAGGTATCCCTCGCCGTCCAGCTTGTAGTCGATGCGTCCGGTGACACGCACCGGTGGCGCGGCGTCCTGATCCGGGGCTTTCCCCTCGGGATTCGTGGGATCCCACGCTGCCGTAAAGGCAATTCTCGAACCGTCTGGCGACCAGACTGGATCGTCGATCCCGGCGTGATACTCCGTCACTAGCCGGGGTTCGCCTGTCTGGCTGACCGGCAAAACGTAGAGACCAGTCTTCCCCGAACGATCGGAGACGAACGCGATCTGACGCCCGTCTGGCGACCAACGAGGACTGCCGTTGGCGCGGCCCGACTGGGTCAACTGGCGCTGGTTGGCACCGTCGACATCGCAGATCCAGATGTGGCTCGTCGCCCTGTTCGACTCCCGACCGACCTTCGTGAGACGGTAAGCGATTGACGCGCCATCAGGCGAGACCTGAGGATCATCCGCCATTGGGTAGCCATAAACCAGCAGTTCGGGCGTCAATCCCTCGGCCATCAGTCTCTCCTCACGTTATCAGGGGCAAAAACACCGTCGTGAGCCCCGGATGGGACTCGACGACGGTGATCGATCGACGAAAATCTACTTCGCTTCGCCCAGATGATCCTTGAACCAGCCGAGTGATCGCCGCAGGTAGTCGACTCGGTGTTCGGGCGGACCGAGCCGCGTGAACGAATGCGCGCCACCGGGATAGCGGGCGAACTCGACTTCACAGTTGGCCTTCTTCAGGGCCACGAACATCTGCTCCCCTTGTCCGATTGGACAGCGCTCGTCAGCTTCCCCATGCACGATCAAGGTCGGAGTGACGGCCTTGTGCGCATTGGTCGACGGCGAGTGCTTGGCGTACCACTCCGGCGACTGGTGCGGTGCACCGCCCCACTGCTGCTCTCCGAACGTGTGACTGATGTCACTTGTTCCGTACATCGACTCGAGATCGAAGCACGGCGCGCCACAGACACACGCCTGGAAACGGTCGGTCTGCCCCAGCATCCAGGAGGTCATATACCCCCCGTAGCTGTAACCCATCATGCCGGTGCGCGTCTCGTCCACGTAGGGCAGTTCGCAGGCCTTGTCCATCACTGCCATCAGATCCAGGTAATCCTCGCCGCCCCAGTCCTCCGTCACGCGCATGGTGAAGTCGCGACCATAGGAACTCGAGCCGCGCGGGTTGGAATAGACCACCACGAAGCCGTTGCTTGCGAGGCACTGATGCGGGTTATAGAACGTGTATCCGTAGAACCCGTTCGGTCCGCCGTGAATTTCGAGCACGGTCGGATACTTCTTGTTGGGATCGAAGTCGGCAGGTTTGAGGATCCAGGCCTCGACAGTCAGGCCACCCCGCTCGACGTCGAAGCGCTCCCATTGCGCTGGCGGGTGCTCAGCCAGGACATCCTTGTTGTATTCGGTGATGACGTTGGCCGTGTTTTCTTTGGCGTCAAAGACCGAGATCTCTCCAATGGAGTCCATGCTGGAGTATCCCTGGACGATGTACCGGTTCGCGTCGTCGGTGCTCAGGCCAGCTAGCATCGCCTGCCACTGGTGAACCGGCTCAACCGAGCCGGACTCGGCGTCGATCACGTGCAGTCCGCTGGCTCCGGCACGCATCGCATGGAACATCACCTGTCGCTCATCGAGCCAGACCGGCCGTGACGGCGAACTCTGGCCCGGCATGCCGCCAACCGGCAACGAGGGCAGGTCGTCGGTCAGGCGTTTGACATCGCCACTCTTGACATCGTAGACGAAGAAGTCGAGCTGGTGCGTCTGTTCGGTGTCACCCGCGAAGATGATGCGATCGCCATTCGGCGACCAGGACCAGGTGCCAATGACCCCGTCCTCCGCACCGACGAGCTTCGTCTCGCCGGAATCGACCGAGACGAGCCCGAGCTTTGAGTTCATACCGTTGCGGTTCGGTATTTGCACCGAAATCGTCTTGCCGTCCGGCGACCAGGCCGGGAAGTAGTGATCGACCGCCTGGTTGGTAACCTTCCTTCGCTCACCTGATGCCACGTCAACCACAAAGACCTGGACCCGCTTGTCGTTCAGGTAGCCACGGCCATCCTGCTTATAGTCGATACGGCGCGTCACTTTGACTTTCGGCGCCTCGTCGGCCTCCGGTTCCTTCTCGTCCGGATTTTCCGGATCGAAAAGCGTCGAGTAGGCGATCGATTTACCATCAGGCGACCAGGCCAGGTCGTGAATCGCCTGGCCGTGTCGAGTCAACGCACGGGCGTCGCCGGGCTGACCGGCATCGATCACGAAAATGCCGCTCTTCTCGGCGCGGTCGGACACGAACGCGATCTTTGACCCATCTGGGGACCAGCGGCCGCCACCGTTCCGCTCGCCGCTGTACGTCAGCTGACGCTTGTTTCCGCCGTCGATGTCGCACATCCAGAGCTGGCTGCCGGCCTTCTTCGTCTCTTCATCCACCTTGGCCAGGGTGTAGACAATCTTCGTTCCATCCGGAGAGATCTGCGGATCGCCTGCCATGGTGAGTCCATAGACGAGGGTCTCCGGGCTAAGAGGCATTACCATCACTTCAACTCCCAATACTTCGCGTTCTCTCGCGAAGACGCGCCGGAATCACTGGAGCGATCTTCGACACTTTGGCACGTGCTGTCAACGCTTGACCGCGTGCGATGACTTCTCAATTGTTGTGACCCTGTCGCGCTGATCGCTTGACTGTTAACGTCCGCGCCACATGACGGAGGGTACCCTTGTAGGAACAGCGCGATTTATTAGGGAGGAGCACGACCATGACCGTCAAACGCGTCCATAGCCCAATGGCGTCGACCACCGTCGAGGTGATTCGCCTGGTCGTCGGACTTATCTGGCTGGCTGGCGCGACCGTTAACACGCTTGTCACTCTGCGGATGGCCGAGCCATTTACATGGCTCGAGGAATCACCGGTTCGTTCCTATCGCTGGTTCTTTAGCGAGGTTGTCGGCACGTATCCGACCGTCTGGACGATTCTGCTGATCGTCGGAGAGCTTTCACTGGCGATCCTGACACTATCGCGGCGTGGCTGGGCCCGAATCGGACTGGTAGGTGGGGCCGTCTTCAGCCTGTTCTTGTTCGTCTCGGCGTTGAGTTACACGCTGATGATGGCTCCGTTCGCCCTACTCCTAACCTGGCTGGCGCGCCACGACTACCCGGAGAGTTCGCTCGCCTGGTTGCGACGCCAGATGACGGAGAGCGAACACCAGACGCGGGCGTAACGTGAGAGCCACTCATAGGTGATTCAGCGAATGGTAACAGGGGGACGACGGTAGCCATCGGCCCACCCCTCGTCATTATTTGTCGCTAAGATCCACCCGACGACTGTCCGCGCCGGTTGACGAATGCGCCGATTCGGTCGTGAGACTCGGCGTCCCGGTGGCCGCGTTCCACAAAGTCTCGCTGTAGCGCAACGAGATCACCCGCGGCCATCTCGCGGCCGATCGCGTCGAGCAGCGACTTGGCCGCGGAGATGGCGCTTGGAGCGTTCGCCACTATCTGACGGGCCGTCGTCAACACGGTCTCCTCGAGTACCTCTGCGGCAACAACCTGGTTCACCAGCCCGCTCCGCAGAGCGTCATGCGCGTCGAATTGCCGCGCCGTGAAGAGAATCTCCTTCGCTCCGGCAATGCCGACCAGGTTCACCAACCGCCGCAGTTCGTCGACGCCAAGCACGATGCCGAGTTTGGTCGCCGGAATGCCGAAGCGCGCGCGATCATCGGCAATGCGCAGGTCGCATGCGACGGCCAGCTCACAGCCTCCGCCGATGCAGTAGCCGTGGATCATGGCGATGACCGGCTGCGCAACCGAGGCTAGCGCGGCAAAGGCGTCCTCGACCGCTTCATGGTAGGCCGCGGCACCGTCGGGCGTCTGGCGGTGCGTCGCCAGCTCATGCAGATCGGCGCCGGAGGCGAATGCCCGTTCGCCCGCACCCCGCACGACGATCACACGCGTGGCCGAGTCCGCGCCAAGTGCTCGGGCGCTGGCTGCGAACTGCTGCCACATGGACAATGTCAGCGCGTTGTGTCGTTCCGGCCGGTTGAGCGTGATCAGGCCAATCGCGCCGTCGTCCAGTGTCTCCGATAGGATCTCGGGTGCCCCGCTCATCGCTCCACCTCTGTCACGCGCGGACTGACTGCCAGGCGGTCCACGCTCAGCACGCCCGGATGCGTGCTAGCCAGCATCAACGCCGCGGCACGCTCGGCTGCGGCCGCACCCATGCCCATCCCCTCACCATTGAAGCCGACGGCAAAATAGACGTCCGGCAGATCCGGCAGACGTCCAACCAAAGGTAAGTGATCTGGCGTGAAGCCCAGAATGCCGCTCCAGCGCCGTTCGATCGAAGCCCCACGAAGTTCCGGGAAGTGTTCGGCCATGAAGCGTTCCACCTCAGCTTGCAGGGCGGGATTCGTCTCAACGTCGTTGTAGCCAACTTCTTCGTCAAGGAACTTGTTCCGCATTCCGCCGATCAGGAAACGGCCGTCCGGCATCTGCCGGAAATACTGATAGCCCCACTCGGCACTGACCGGCACGTCGAGGAATCTGGGAACCGGCGACGTCATCAGAATCTGTGCCCGCTTCGGCTCAACGAGTCCCTTGAAGAAGGGGTGGATCGCCTGTGAATAGGCATTGGTGCACAGGCAGACCTGCGCCGCTCGTACCGTCGCTCGCTGGCCGTGAACCACCAGTCCGTCCGTTCCGGGCTCGATGTTCCAGACGGTGCAGTTCGGGATGACGGTCGCGCCGCTGTGCTCCATGATTTGGGTCACGAGCCAGTAAGGTTGGGTGGCAAGGTCGCCCGCCTCATAAATGGCGCCGTAGAAGCCGTGGCCCGTCGGGTCGTGGTCGAAGAATTCGACCTCATAGCCATCACGCCGCAGCGCTTCGGCCTCCAGCGCGAGTTCGCGCTGCTCCTCCTCACTGACCGAGAAGATCATGCTGCCGTTCTGTTCGTACCAAACTTCGTAGTCGTCCAGAAAGCCCTTCAGGATCTCGCGATTACGCACGCCAAGCTCGCGAATCTCGCGGGCCAGTCCCGCCCCGAGTTCCTCGACCTGCCGGTAGTAGGTCGGCTCGAGCAGCGTCGCCACAAAGCCAGCGTTCCGGCCCGACGCGCCGAGCGCAACATCGCGCGCTTCCAGCACCACCACTGATCTACCGGCACACGCCAGCAACGTGGCGAGCGTACTGCCGACGATGCCAGCGCCGACGATACAGACGTCTGCTTCTTCTCGTCGATGCGGCAGACCAGACCAGGCCGCTGGGTCTTGCCAAAAGGAAACCGTGCTCATGATTGATCCCACCCCCGTCGATGGACGCGACTCATGCTCGCAAGGATAGCCCGACGCGGCCCACCTGTGGACAGGCGAATGGCAGAGACTGCCTAGTCGAGGATCAGACGAGCACGCTGGAACCTGGCGGAATCGATGTACAAGATCAGGATATCGAGTACCAGCAGAACCACCAGCAACACGATGGCGACCGTCGACAGGCCCATCGAATTGAGGCGGTTGACGATCTCACTCCGGACGGAAGCCGGCAACGCCTGCAACCCAAAGAAAATCACGAAGAACACGGCGACCGGGCCAATCGTCAGAACCTGGGTTGCCTGCCGCACCGTCGACGAGCGTAGTGACACGAGCACCCCGATGCCGGCCGAGAGAATCGAGGCCAGCAGGCTGAGCACCAGCGTCACCGCGGCGCGCCTCGCGGGATAGAGGAGGATTTGCCCATTACTGACACTCAGGTTCACCGCGACGAGCCCAATCAGTAGACTGGCAACTGTCAATCCCCAGCCATAGAGGACGACCGTCACAATCTTCCCGATCAAGATGGTTTGATCGGACAACCGGCTCGCCAGCAACGTCTCCAACGTGTGACGCTCCCGTTCCCCTGCGAAACTATCGGCCACGACGCTCAGCACGAGGAACATCGAGAGGGCCACGGCGAACCCGACGACCTGGTAGGAGTCAACCCAGTTACTCCCGGCCCGCAACGGAACGAAGACCCCATCGATGACCAGCAACACAAGAGGGGCGAACTTGCCCCGGCCCCCACCGGAGAAGAGTTCGAGAATCTCCTTTCGGACGATTGCCAACACGTCGCCGATCACGACTCCTGCTCCATCATTGCCAGGAACACGTCTTCCAGGCTCTCGACGCCCTTGCGGACTTCCTCGATGTCGCAGCCGTGTTCCACCATCAGCCGCACCAGTGGCGCGACTTGACTATCGCCATGTAATGAGATGACGAGATTGCCGTTCCGTGCCGTTACTCCGGCCACTTCGGGCCGAATCCGCAATTCGTCGAGCAGGCTCGGGTCGAAACCAGACCCATGCACTTCGACACGACGTCCACCTACGTTGGCTCTGAGCGCGGCGGGGGTATCGACCGCGAGCACGCGGCCATGGCGGATGACGCCGACGAGATCGCACAGCGCCTCAGCCTCAGGCAGGTTATGCGTCGTCAGAAAGACGGTGGCACCCTCCTGGGCAACCAGCGTGCTCAAATCTTGGCGCAGGCTGGCCGAGGCAATCGGGTCCAAACCGGCGGTCGGCTCGTCGAGGAAGATCAAGGCCGGGCGATGCAGCATCGTGCGGGCGATTGCCAGCTTCTGCTTCATGCCCCGGCTCCAGTTGCCGATATTCTCGGTCCGGCGTTCCCATAGCCCGAGGTGATTGAGCAACTCATTGATTCGTGTCGCGCGCGCGCTTGCCGAAAGTCGCCAAACACGCGCGTAGAAGTCGAGATTCTGCTCGGCGCTCAGACGTTCGTAGAGACCGGAGTGCTCGAGCAGTGCGCCGGTCAATTCGCGGATCTGGTCAGCTTGGGTACGCGTATCGAAGCCGAGAACGGTCGCGTGGCCGTTATCCGGTTCGAGCAGGCCCAGCAACAGCCGGATCATCGTGGTCTTGCCTGAACCGTTTGGACCGAGAAAGCCGAAGATCGTACCGCGCGGGATCTGCATTGTGACGTCGTCGACGGCTCGCACCGATCCGAACGAGCGCGACAGGCTCTCGGTCTGAATAGCGATTCCGGACACTGCATCGGCTTTCACGATTGTGCGGTACGGTCTCGAAACAGGACACGGTCATACCTGTTTCGGACTAATTATGCGCCCAAATCACAATCGCAGAGATCGGTGCGCCGGCCATCACACGCCAGAATCACTCTGGGCAGATCGCTCGTGCCTCTATCTGGTCTCGAAACGGCCGCCTACCTCGTTGATGCGAATGCGGTAGACGACGGCCTGGTGATTACCGGATTTGGAACCGTGGTCAGGCGTAGCCGCACCTTCAGGCGGGGCCATCAACGTCTCACTCGTCATTCCCATAAACGGGAGGAAGCGCTCCATCAACAGTTCCATGGCGCGCGAGGCGTCGTCTCCGACGAGTTCCTCGAAGGTCCCCTGGACGATGACGCTCTGCCAGTTCGACATGTTCATGACGCTCTCGACCTCGAAACAAACCGCCGGATTCTGGCGCATCATCTGGATCTTCCGCCCCTCGCCCGAATGCGCATAGATGAATCCGCCGTCATAGGCGTAGGTGATCGGCACGACATACACTTTGCCGTCGCCGTAACAACCTACTCGTCCGATCATCTCCGCACGCAGCAGCCGGTCGATCTGTTCTTGTGTCATCTCGCCAATCATGTCGGTTCCTTCCAGCCAGTCCGTGCCGGGGTGCGACACGGTGAGGGTTTCTCGCAACGTCATTCGAATGATGCCGTATGGCTATCTGACGTGTCGTTCATGCCGCATCACTACCATGGCCCAGCCAAAACGACGGCAATGTGGGCAGCGCAGGTACTTACGACCACCATGTCGACCAATGCCTTGCGGGCTGATGAGATTCAGCCACCAGGGAATTTCGAAAACGTTCTGACAATCCGAATAGGAGCAACGGTAGTCGAAACTCTCGGTGTGCCAGTGAACGAGATAGAGCAATCCGCCCACGACGAGGCCGACCCAGACCAGAATGCCCAACGGCACCGCTAGTGGAATCAGGACGATCGCGCCGATAATGACGGCAACCAGGTAGATCGCCAAACGCAGCGCGACACTCTGCCAGCCAAGCCAAGGATCGCTCTGATGCCGCACCTGTTATCTCCTACTCCCGCTGCTTCGACTGGCCGCTGTTAGATCCCAAATCTAATGATTCACGCGTCAAAGGAAGGTGACGTTTACTGGCGAGACGTGACATTCCCGTGCCAACCACCTGAGGTGACCTCAACCCCGAGTCTTGTCCCGATCAACGAATGTGCCAAACGCGTCAAGATACACGTCGCACGACGTGGCCCGGCGCATCCGCTCGTGTCAGAAGCGCGACTGAATCACCAGATGCACCGCCGGAGGACCCGGTTGACATGAATTTGTAACAGGACCCGCTCTGATTGCGACACCCTGTGCCCGGCGGTCGACCTATATTGGACAGCAATGACCCGTGTGGCGAGGATCGCTTCGATCTGGCTTCGTCCGCAAATGGAGTGCTTGAGGAGTGTTCCAGACATCGTCGAGGGTCACGGGCGATCGTACAGATGTTGGGCAGTGGAAGACCTACCCGACTCGCAAGGCAGGACTGAAATGATTTCGCAAGCAACGTCGAACTTCGAAATCGTGGCGCGCGAGGACTTTTCAGACGTCACCTATTTGCTGGAGTGTTTTCACCCGCTAATGGCCAGGGCCGCGCAGCCAGGCCAATTCGTTATCGTCATGTTGCACGAACATGGTGAGCGAATACCGTTGACCATCGCCGATTTTGATCGTGAAAAAGGCACGATCACCCTGGTCATCCAGGCGGCGGGGAAGACGACCCGGGAGATGCAGCAGGCATGCCAGGTTGGCACCGCACTTCACGCGATCACTGGCCCCATGGGCATTCCCAGTCGATTTGACAACGTGAAGAAGGTGGCGTGCATCGGCGGCGGCCTCGGCGTCGCCCCCATTTTTCCGCAGGCCCGCGCATTCAAGGAGTCTGGTGCCTACGTGATCGGCATCGTTGGGTTCCGCGGCAAAAATCTGATGTTCTGGGAAGAAAAGTTCAGGTCCTACTGCGACGAATTCATCGTTTGCACGGACGACGGATCGGCGGGGATCAAAGGGTTGGTCACGGACGGACTCCGGCAGGCAATTCAGGCGCATCCCGATCTCGACGAAGTGGTCGCGATTGGTCCACCGATCATGATGCGGGCCTGCGCGGACGCAACACGACCGCACGACATCAAGACGGTCGTCAGTCTCAACCCCTTGATGGTTGACGGCACCGGGATGTGTGGCGGCTGCCGCGTGAAGGTCGGCGACCAGGTGAAATTCGCGTGCGTCGACGGTCCTGAGTTCGACGGTCACCAGATCGACTTTGATGATCTGATGATGCGCTTGAAGCGTTACGCCGAGGATGAGAAGGCAGCGCTGGAACAGTGGCAGGCCACCTGTCCCGCGGGCGAGCCGGCCTAATCAGCGATCGTTCGTGAAGTGGGAAGCGAATTCGACATTACCGCACGTTGAGGGAACCACGATGGCGAAGAAAAAGAAGACCATTCGGACCATTCCGCAGCAGCGCACTCCGATGAGACAGCAGGACCCACTGGAGCGGGTTACGAACTTCGCAGAGGTCGCCTGCGGCTTCAGCCTTGACGACGTGCTGCTCGAAGCGGAACGATGTCTGCTCTGTCCTGAGCAGCCATGTATCGCCGGATGTCCGGTTGGCAACGATATTCCGGGATTCATTCGAAAGTTGACCGACAAGGATTATCGTGGCGCCTACGACGTACTCACCGCCACGAACTTGATGCCGGCTATCTGCGGTCGCGTATGCCCGCAGGAAACGCAGTGTGAGGGCGTATGCACCGTCGGCGACACGCTCGAGCCCGTGGCAATCGGGCGACTGGAGCGGTGGGTCGGCGACAACGCGATCTCTGAAGGCTGGGCGAGCGTCCCCTACATCGAACCGAATGGATTCAAGGTCGGCATTGTCGGCTCGGGTCCAGCCGGTCTGGCCTGCGCCGCCGATATGGCCAAAGCGGGATGCGACGTCACTGTCTTTGAAGCGTTTCATCAGCTCGGCGGCGTCCTGCGTTACGGGATTCCGGATTTTCGTCTGCCGGGCGACGTGATCGATGCTGAAATCGCCAATCTGCAGAAACTTGGCGTCACGTTCGAGTGCAACACGCTTGTCGGCCGCCTGTTCACCATCGAACAGTTGATCGACGAGATGGGGTATCACGCGGTGTTTGTCGGTACCGGAGCCGGATATCCGACAATTCTCGGCATTCCAGGCGATTCACTCAATGGCGTGCTCTCCGCGAACGAGTTGCTGACGCGCTGCAATCTGATGCACGCCAGAGAGTTCCCGAACTATGACACGCCACCTCCGCTTGGCAAGAGAGTGGCCGTGATCGGCGCTGGCAACACCGCTATGGACGCGATGCGCGTCTGCCTGCGGTTGGGCGCGGAACAAGTCTACGGGATCTACCGGCGCTCGCGGGTTGAGTGCCCGGCACGCGCCGAAGAAGTCCATCATGCCGAGGAAGAGGGCGTCGAGTTCAAGTGGCTGACGCACCCGATCGAGGTTCTCGATGATGGCAACGGACGGGTCCGTGGACTGCGCTGCATCAGCATGGAACTGGGAGAGCCGGACGAGTCGGGCCGTCGCCGTCCAGTGCCAGTCGCCGGCAGCGAGCATGATCTGGAAACCGATCTCGTAGTATTTGCCATCGGAACCAAGGCCAATCCAATCATTGGGCAGACCTCACGCATGAGACTCACCGAGCGCGGCTACATTGCGGTCGATGAGAATCTCGCGAGTTCCGTTGCTGGCGTCTTTGCCGGGGGAGACATCGTCACGGGAGCCGCCACGGTGATCGAGGCGATGGGAGCCGGCCGCAAGGCCGCACGGAGCATGAAATCGTATCTGGGGATCCGGGAGGTTGGCACCCCATACGCCAGTGACGATCATGATTACGACCATAGGATATTCGGTATCGACGTCAGGGAGCGCAACTTCACGCGCGTGCGGGTTGCGGAGGCAGCACGATGATCAATGACCTTTCTTTGACCGCAACGCGAGAGCTGGCTTTTGACACGCCGAGTTCTCCCGCCGAGACGAAAGCGGTCACGGTACTCAAGGAACATATCGTCGAGATAATCAGCGACTCCGGAGAGGGAGCCCAGCGCTGCGGACAGGCGCTGGGAGCGATCGCCGCGAAGATGGGCAACGGCGTCTGGACGGTGGAGATCATCCCGGCCGAAATCCGTCCCCCGGCCCGCAGCGTGGCTGGTGCGAGCGGCAACCGTATCCGCATCGGCTCCGGCCCCGTCACGAACGGCGGTGACGAGACAGGACTGGTGGTCGCGTTCAACGAGCAGGTATTGCTCGGACGCGTGCGCGCCGGGGAACTCCGACACGACTGCATCATTCTTCTCGAGAGCATGTGGCGCGAATTTCCCGATCCCACGATCGCGGCAACGTACGTCGCGACCCACGACGAACTCGTGAAGGCTGGCTATCGGGTCTACGAGATTCCGATGGAGTACGAATGCCGGAAACTGGTCAAGGATCCACGACGCGGTAAGAACATGTTCGCGCTCGGCATGTTGTGCAGCATTTACAGCCTCGATCTCCAGATCGCACGTGACGAGATCGTGCTGACATTCGGCAAGAAACACGCTGACTCGATCGCGTCGAACATCAGGCTGCTCGAGGCTGGATTTCAGTGGGCGGAAGAGAATCTCGATTTCAAATATCGCATACCGGCAACTCGCTCGCATGAGCCGCAGATCGTGGTCAATGGGAACACGGCGCTGGCGCTCGGCGTCCTCGCATCTGGCATGGAAATTTGCGCCATGTATCCGATCACACCGGCGACCTCGGCATCTCACTACCTGAGTGACGTGTTCGAGAAGGTCGGCGGCATCGTCCACCAGGCCGAGGACGAGATCTCGGCTTGCGCGTTTGCCATCGGCGCCTCCTATGCCGGCAAGTGCACGGTCACCATTACCTCCGGGCCCGGCTTCTCGCTCAAGCAGGAGGCAATCGGACTCGCCACGATGGCCGAAATTCCGCTGGTGGTCGTGAACGTCCAGCGTGGCGGCCCGAGCACCGGATTGCCAACGAAAGCAGAGCAAGGTGATCTTCTGACCGCCATTTACGGAAGTCATGGTGACGCGCCGAAGGTCGTGATGGCAGCGAGCACGATCGAAGACTGCTTCTACTCGATCATCACCGCGCGCAAGATAGCCGAGACATTCAACATGGTGGTAGTCGTACTGAGCGATGCGAGCCTCGCGACGTCGCAACAGCCATTTCCACGACCGACGTTCAGCGAGACCTGGGTGGCGCCGCCGTTCGATCAGAGCGCGATTCCCGAGGGGGGGCAACCCTACGATTGGGATGCGACGACTGGACTCGCCCGGCGCTTCATCCCTGGCCAGCCCAACGGTATGCATGCGGTCACCGGGCTCGCCCACGACCGTCAAAGTCACGTTGCCTACGATCCAGAAACCAACGAGCAGAGCCTGCGCGCGCGCAGCCTAAAGCTGGCGACACTGCAGAAGACGCTCAAGCCGCCAGAGGTCTTCGGCGACCCTTCAGGGGACCTGCTGATCATCGGCTGGGGCAGCACGAAAGGGGCGATCGAGGAAGCGGTCGAGACGATGCGCGCGGAAGGCGTCAAAGTCTCATCCATGCATCTCCGATTCCTACAACCACTTCCTCCCGGCATCAAACAGATCATGCAGCGCTTCAAACACGTGATGACCGTCGAAAGCAACTGGAGCGATAGCCCGGAGGACGAGATCATCGACGAGGACAACCGGCGCTATTCCGCGCTGGCGATGATGCTCCGGTCGCGCTATCTGGTCGATGTCGACTGCTGGAGTCAGACGCGTGGGACGTCGCTCAAGCCGTCGACCATCTCCGGCGTGATCCGGGATAAGTTAAGCAGCGAGGCAAGAAAGGCAGAGGAATCATGAGCATGGCCGCCACCGGATGCCTGCTCCAAATGTACGACACACATTACGAACTCGAAGACTACCAGAGTGGCGTGCCGCGCTGGTGTACCGGCTGCGGCGACAACGCGATTCTGGCCGCGGAGCAGCGCCTCTGTCGTGACGAGGACCTGCGACCCGAAAAAACCGTCTTCGTCTCAGGCATCGGCTGCTCGAGCCGTTTTCCGCACTACATGAGGACATACGGCTTCCACGGTATTCACGGTCGAGCGCTGCCAATTGCCGAGGGTATCAGGATGGCGCGTCCAGACCTGCACGTGTTCGTCAACACCGGCGACGGCGATTGCTGCAGCATCGGCGCGGCCCACTGGATTCATGCCATCCGCTACAACATGAACTTGACGGTTGTGCTGCACGATAACCAAATCTACGGCTTGACCAAAAAGCAAGCCTCACCAACCTCCCCCATCGGCACGACGAGTAACACGACGCCACGAGGCTCGTATCTTGAGGCACTCAATCCACTCACGGTCACGCTCGGCGTTCAGAACGTTTCGTTCGTCGCCCAGGCAGTCGATTGGATCCCGGAGGCGCTGTACTCGATTCTCTCAGCAGCCTTCCACCACAAGGGCCTCTCATTCGTTCGCGTGCTGCAGCGCTGTCCTGAGTGGCTGCCCAAAGCGTTCGAGCCCTGGGTACAGGATCCAGATCGAATTCTGCTCCTCAACCACGAACGCGGGATCACTTCGAGTCCGTCCCTGGCCAGGGTCTACCACAACCAGCAAGAACACGACCCGCTTGATCTTGCCCGGGCGCGCGAAATTGCCTCGAGCACGGATCCGATCCCTGTCGGCATCCTTTATCAAAACCCGGATGTCCCGTGCTACGAGGATCTGCGACATACGACAGCGGAACCAACAATCGACATGATTCGACAGGGGCTCGAAGCGGAATTCGATAAGTTCACGGTTTGGCCGGACGAAGCCGACATGCCGGTACCGGCTGTCTCGTAGCGTAGTCGTAGAGGAATCGAAGGTCGATATGGAAGCGGGACTTCAGGAACGCGTTGCTTTCTACCTGACTGGCAGGAAATCGGTGGCCAGTCTCGAAGCTATTGACGATCTCGACTTGCGGCCAGCGTCGTTGGCCAGCTTACCGGGACCTGACCAGGCTGCGCTATGACTATCCGCTCGTACTGGTGGACAGCGGAACGGCTGAGCGCGCATACGTGCAATCACTTTCAGCCGTTATCGACGACGTCGTGCGAGAGATCGCCAGCGATGCCGAACACGATCGGCTTGCCCGTCACGCGCTGCGGTTGGAGCAGGGCATTCGAGTGGCTGTTGCCGCGGGCGCGAAGGGTACGTTGTCGGATCTGTGGGACGACACCACCAACCAGCTTACCGCGAGCGATGATGAGGACCTGAAGCAAAGCCTTGGGCTCATGCGCGCGGCGCTCACCATCGACGGCGATCTCATCGACTGCTGTCGAGAAACGCCCGGTCAGTTCTTTGAACACGTCTGGTCACAGGCGCAGCACGCCAGGGCCGATCAGCAACGCCAACAGATTGATCGTTTGATCCTCAAGCTTTCGAATATTCTTCGTGTTGACGTCGCTCATTCAGACACGGGACGCAGCGCGGATACGCTGAAGGCCGCGGTGGGCACCGTGCATGCCGACCTGTTCGACTTCGATGCGATGTCGCGACTGCTCCGCACGTCGTCGCGTGCCAGCCAACTGCCAGCCAGCCGCCGCCAGCGGATCGAACAGTTGCTGGAGGTGCTCCGGTCGCAACGGTTCTTCGGCGAACAGTCGTTTTCCTACGTGTTCCACGACTGCGCCAGTGCTCTCGAGGCCTATCAATCACGCATGCCATTGGCCGTCGAACTGGCCAAGGCGATCGCCATCGCTGAACTCGAGATTGACTCACAATACGACGAGGCCAGACACGACGCAGTGTTCGCTGAGTTCGGCTCGGATGGTCTCGACGCGGAGGACGCAGCAACGTTTCCGGACTACCTCATACACCTCGACGCGGGGCAACTTCACGGCAGCGAGGGCGAGGCACTGACGGAGATATTGTCCGCCGGACTACCGATGAAGGTGCTGGTTCAGTTCGACGACATTCTTGAGACGACCGCGGTTGGCGGCGAAGCCCATTTCTTGCCCGGCTCGCGCAGCCGACAGCTCACGAACATGGCCATTGGTCTCAACGACGTCTTCGTGCTACAGGTGAGCGGTTCGCACCTCCTCCAGGCTCGTGATCGGATTCTCGATGGGCTTGCCTATGAAGGCCCGGCGTTGTTCAGCGTATTCTCGGGCGCAAGCGCCTCGACAGGCAATCTCTCACCGTACCTGGTCGCGGCCGCGGCAAGCGAGTCGCGCGCGTTTCCGGCATTTACGTACGATCCAGGCTCGGGGGATACGTGGGCAGAGCGCTTCTCTCTCGAGCCAAATCCGAGCATGAACCTTGACTGGCCCGTGCATCCCTTTGCCTACGAAGACAGTGAGCACCAGCGTATTGAAACGGGTATTGAATTCACACTCGCGGAATTTCTCGCATGCGATCATCGCTTCGCCCGGCATTTCGCGCGGGACTCTCGAGCCGGTGAGAATGGCAACACGATAACCGTCGGTGAGTCTCTCGGACTGACCATACACGGAGTGCCCGAGAAGACGCCGAGCATACTCATGGTCGACGGTCAGAACCGTCTGCACCACGTGATCGTCGACGACAAGCTGATCCATGCAACCCACCGCTGTCGAGATGCGTGGCACAGCTTGCAGGAACTCGGGGGCATCCACAACTCGATTGCCGAGCGCGTTCTCGCTCGTGAGCGCGCCGCGTGGGAAGCAGAAATGCGGCAAGCCACGGCGGTCACGTCAACAACGCCACCGCCTGCGGCTGAAGTGGTAGCGGCACCCACGGAGACCGCGGCAGCGCTCGACACGGCTCCAGCCGACGCTGAACCGGGTCCATCACCCGACGAAGCCTACGTTGAGACCGCTCGCTGTACGACCTGCAACGAATGCACTCAGATCAACAACAAGATGTTCGCATACGACGAGAACCAGCAGTGCCACATCGCGGATCTGAGCGCCGGAACATTCCGACAGTTGGTAGAAGCGGCGGAAAATTGCCAGGTGGCCATCATCCATCCCGGCAAACCGTGGAACCTGTCGGAGCCGGGACTGGACGAACTCATCGAGCGCGCCGCCGCGTTCAACTAGCGGCATACAAGCCCCCACAACTCGTTGGGTGGGACCAGCAACAATCACCAAGCATGGATGTGGAACGCCTGGAGGAGACATCTCCAGACGATCCACATTCGTGGCGGACCGCTCTGACACAAATCATTCGGCAGTGGACCGGGGGAAGTGATGCAGGGATCACATGCTGCGCCTCCCTCACCGCAGCGGTATGCTTCGGCTACGGTTCGGCGAGATTCCTCATCGCGAGAAGTGGGATACGCATCGTGCGCACAATACACGTCAGCGAGATCACCGAAGCCATTCACAAACTCTGCCTCGAGGCCAACTACGTGATGGGCGATGACGTTCGCCAGGCGCTGTCGGTCGCCCAGACGCGTGAGGTCTCGCCACTCGGGCGCGAAGTGCTGGGCCAGATCCTGGAGAATATGTCGATCGCCGAGGAGGACCGCGTGCCGATGTGCCAGGATACCGGCACGGTCGTGGTCTACAGCGCGGTCGGGCAGGACGTCCATATCGTCGGTGGGGCGTTCGAAGACGCCATCAACCAGGGCGTACACAAGGCGTACGATGTCGGCTATCTACGCAAGTCGATGGTGTCGCATCCGTTCACGTCGCGCACCAACACACGCGACAACACTCCCGCGGTCATTCACACGCGCGTGATTCCCGGCGAGAAGATTCGATTGGCGGTGCTGGCCAAGGGTGGCGGCGCCGAGAACATGAGCCGGCTAACGATGCTGACTCCGGCGCAGGGCCGTGAGGGGATCAAGCAGTTTGTCCTGGAGACGGTGAAGATCGCCGGACCGAACGCCTGCCCACCGGTGATCGTCGGCCTTGGCATCGGCGGCACGTTTGAATCGGTCGCGATCCACGCCAAGCACGCCTTGTTGCGCGATATCGGCACGACGAACCCGGACCCGGAAGCGGCCGAACTGGAGCAGGAGCTCTTGACCGAGATCAACAAGCTCGGCATCGGCCCTCACGGGTTCGGCGGGCGCATCACGGCGCTGGCGGTACACGTCGAGTCATTCCCCTGCCACATCGCCAGCCTGCCGGTCGCGGTCAACCTGCAGTGCGGACCCGCCGCGCGGCACCGTGTGATCGACCTGTAGCGCGGAGCACAACATGGAACCGAAGCACATCACCGCACCGCTCGACCAGGAGACGATCGACAGCCTGCGCTGCGGCGACCACGTTCTGATCAGCGGCACGCTGCTGACGGCACGCGACGCGGCACACAAACGTTTGGTCGATGCCCTGGAGCGCGGCGAGGGCTTGCCCGTCGACCTGATTGGCGCCGTCGTCTACTACGTTGGTCCGGCTCCCGCCAAACCGGGTCAACCGGTCGGCTCGGCCGGGCCGACCACCAGCGGACGACTCGACTCGTTCACGCCGCAACTTCTCGCGGCAGGCATGAAGGGGATGATCGGCAAGGGCTATCGCAGCCCTGAAACTCGCGAGGCGATCGCCCAGTATGGCGCGGTCTACTTCGGCGCGCTGGGCGGCACCGGCGCGCTGCTGGCCAAACGCATCACCTCGGCCGAGGTCATTGCCTACGAAGATCTCGGCACCGAAGCGATCCACCGCCTCACCGTCGTCGAATTCCCCGCCATTGTGGTCAACGACCGCTACGGTGGCGACGCCTACCAGGATGCGCTGCACGAATTCGCGGAGACGTGAGGCGCGCATGGGCAGCGGTTCCCGTTGTCCTGCTATTCCGCGGACCGCGGCATTGCGTCTGAGGATTTCCTGGTGATCCCATGAATAAATTGGGTGAATTTGGTTGCGTGATCGGGAAAGAAGGCTGTCTCAAACAGCCACGTCGCGAGACGGGATGGTCCGCATGCGGTTGCCACAAACCAGAGCATGAACACCGCGCGTGTTCTTAGCGACAGGTCATACCGGCTGGCAGAGGTTCGAACGCCCAACCAGGTGAGCCGCAACATGCTGTCATCACGAATGGGATGTTCTTCAGGCTCGAGTTTGAGCGATATCAGGCGATGGGCCAGCAAGGTGACCGAGACAACGTCCTCAGATCGAGCGGGAATCCCTGACAAGCCGATCTGACGGGCATGTCGCACGATCAGCTCATTATTGATCACATTACGATTGATGGTCCTGCGGACGGTCTCGATCTTGAATTTCGATGTGAAATGATGGTTGCGGTCGTGAACGCGATAGCGTCCGCCTGGTAGCGGCAGCGACGCGATCGGGCCATAGAGTGGAGAAAGATCAAGAAGGTAATGGTCCGCCCCAGTCGGGTGTATCCGTGATTCCGGCATGGGCAGAATCTGACTCAGCATCGACGCGGCAAAGGCGTTGCCACTCATCGGTGGAAAGCAGACATCATGCGGAAAACGGAGCATACGATCCTGGATGTTACCGTTCGGCATGGGGACCCTGGATGGGGGTGTAGAACCTCCAATTTCATTGCCGTCTTGATCAACCAATGTTAGGCGAAACTGAACTTTCGAGAGAGATGGGTTCGCGTCGAAGGCTGCAACGACGTTCTCTGCCGTGTCGGGTAGGAGTTCGTCGTCCGCGTCGAGAAATATGACAATGTTTCCGCTGCATTTCGCGAATCCCGCGTTCAAGGACGACGACTGGCCACCGTTCTCTTTCAGTACGACAATGACCCGGTTCGCGTACTGGCTGATCACGTGCCGCGAATCGTCTGTGGAACCGTCGTCGACGACAACGACTTCGGTGTTGGCGTAGGTCTGACTCAAGGCGCTCTCGATCGCCATGGGGAGGAATTGCGCGTAGTTGAAGTTATTGATGATGACGCTGACGCGCAGCGACTTTCGGGAGGTGGATTCCGGCCGCGGTGACTTCATCTCCAGCGACATGGCCCCCTGCGTCAAGTCCACCAACGGCACGTTCCCTTCCAAGGTCTTTCGACTTCCAACACCGTCCGGTTCTCGTCAAGTACGTTGCCTCGGTGGGCATCGCGCCACCACGTAGCATTTATCGCGCCCGCCGAAACCGCCGCTCGCCCCAGGCACGATCAAAAGACGGTGGGCGCCCCAGAGTCGCGGCCCTAGCTTCATACCTATCACATTCTGGGAGACGATGGTTTGGAATCTGTTTAATCAATGGTCGCCGGGACGATGACACAAGAGACATGCCACAGATTACAGTTATCAGCCACACGCCTCTTGGCTTGAGGCCGAAGATCTACCACACCTATTTCCGTCCACATCCGCGCGTAGCCCAGCCCCTCGTCTTGACCCTTAGTCAGCGCCGGTGCTACGATGAATCGTAACGTACATATCAGGTACGTCGTACAAATTGACGCATTGTGTCATATCCCTCGTGCGTTCCCGCACCAGAAGGATGCACGGGGCCCTGATCACATCAGGGAAAACGACAGGAGTCGACGTGAGCGACGAACAAAAGCTCCTCGAAGCGGCCCACTGGCGCTTGGCCGGGCCGTTCCGGGGCGGTCGCGTGGTAGCAGTTGCTGGCCACCCAACCGACCAACTCGTTTACTACTTCGGTGCTTGCTCTGGCGGTATCTGGAAGACCGAGGACGCCGGACGCACCTGGAAGAACACCTCCGATGGTTACTTCAAGACGGCGTCGGTCGGAGCCATCGCGATCGCCGAGTCGGACCCGAACGTGATTTACGCCGGGATGGGCGAATCGTGCATTCGTGGTAACGTCTCGCACGGCGACGGCGTCTACAAGACGACCGACGGCGGCAAGACGTGGTCCCACTGCGGCCTGGAAGCGACCAAGCACATCGCCCGGGTTCGCGTGCATCCGCGCGATGAGAACCTGGTCTACGTAGCGGCGTTCGGACACGCGTTTGGCCCGAATCCGGAGCGAGGCATCTTCCGCTCGAAGGATGGGGGCAAATCCTGGGAGCACGTCCTCTTCCGGAACGAGCAGACCGGCGCGTCCGACCTCAGCATGGACCCGCATAACCCGCGCGTCCTCTACGCCGCCCTCTGGGAGGCCCAGCGCTACCCCTACCAATTGATCAGCGGTGGCGAAGGCAGCGGCATCTTCAAGACGACCGACGGCGGCGACACCTGGACCGAACTGACCAACAATCCGGGCCTGCCGACCGGGCTCAAAGGACGCATCGGCGTTACCGTCTCTCCGGCCAATGCGAATCGCGTCTGGGCCATCATCGAGGCGGAGCAAGGCGGGCTCTACCGCTCCGACGACGGTGGCGCTACCTGGAAACTCGTCTCCGACAGCCCTGATCTCCGCCAGCGGCCCTGGTACTACATGCACATCTTCGCCGACCCGGTCGATGCCGAGACGATCTACTGTCTGAACCTGGGAATGTGGAAGTCGACTGATGGAGGTTCGACCTTCAAGCAGATCCCGGAACCGCACGGCGACAATCACGATCTCTGGATCGATCCCAAGAACAACCAGCGCATGATCGAGGGGAACGACGGCGGCGCGAACGTCTCGTTCAATGGCGGCGTAACCTGGTCGAGCATCTACAATCAGCCGACCGCGCAGTTCTATCACGTGACGACCGACAACCAGTTCCCCTACCGCATCTACGGCGCGCAGCAGGACAACTCGACCATCTCGATCCCGAGCTTCTCGGACGGCGGCGCAATCATGAACGATGACGCCTTCCCGATCGGTGGCGGCGAGAGTGGCTACATCGCGGTCGACCCGCGCGATCCCAACATCATCTACGCCGGAAGCTACGCCTCGCGCATGACCCGCTACGACCATCGCAGCAAGCAGGAAGTCGACATCACTGTCTGGCCGGACGATCCGATCGGCTACGGCGTCGAGGCGATGAAGTATCGCTTTCAGTGGACCTTCCCGATCGTTCTCTCGCCGCACGACCCGGACGTCCTCTACACCATGGGCAACCACGTGCTGCGGTCGCGTTCCGGCGGTCAGGAGTGGGAAGAAGCCAGTCCAGACCTGACCCGTGGCGACCCGGAGACGCTGGGATCCTCCGGCGGTCCGATCACCAAGGACAACGTTTCGACCGAGTATTACGGGACGATCTTCGCCTTTGCCGAGTCCGCGGTGCAGTCAGGCGTTCTCTGGGCTGGCTCCGACGACGGCATGATGCACGTGTCGCGCGACAACGGCCAGAAGTGGACACACGTCACGCCCCCGCAACTGCCCGACTGGTCGCTGATCAGTATTATCGAGCCGTCGCCACACGATCCTGCCACGGCCTACGTCGCGGCCACCAACTACAAGATGGACAACTTCACGCCCTATTTCCTGAAGACCAACGACTATGGCGAGAACTGGGAACTGATCACGAACGGCATCCGCGAGAACGACTTCTCGCGCGTTATCCGTGAGGATCCGGCTCGGCGTGGCCTGCTCTACGCGGGAACCGAGACCGGCCTCTACGTCTCCTGGGATGACGGCGCCATCTGGCATGCGATGGGGGGCAAATTCCCGGTCGTGCCGGTCCACGATCTGGTCGTCCACGACACCGATATGGTCGTCGCGACACATGGACGCGCGTTCTGGGTGCTCGACGATCTGTCGATGATTCGTTCCTGGCCTGAGGTCAACGCGAACGCGGCGGCAACCCTCTTCCCGCTCCGGCCGACCTATCGCATGACCGAGCCGAAAACCTGGGGCCGCGATGAGGCGATCGGCTACAAGACCTACAACGAGGGACTGCGCAACAACGAGGCGCTGGGCGAGATCGTCTCGGACGGCCGCGGTGGCAGCGAAATCCAGTTGCTGACCGCCGGAAACAATCCGCCCTACGGCGTGATGGTCAATTACGCCATCGGCAAAGCCAACCCAAAGTCGGTCAAGCTCAGCTTCCACGACGCAACGGGTAACCTGATCAAGAGCTTTCCCAGCGACGATGAGGATTCGAAGGTCCAGACCGTCGAGGGTTTCCACCGCTTCATCTGGGATATGCGCTATCCGGATGCGACCAAGCTACCGGGCAGCCAGGCAGGACTCTCCGGCTACTGGGGCGGCAGCGTCATCGGTCCGGAAGCCGTGCCCGGTGAATACGAAGTCCGCCTCGAAGTCGATGGCAAGACCGAGTCACAGCGCTTCGAGATTCGCAAGGATCCGCGTATTTCGGCCAGCCAGGAAGATCTACAGGCTCAGTTCGACCTGCTGATCGACATCCGCGACAAGCTGACCGAAGTCCACGACGAGGTGCTGCACAGTCGCAAGCTACGCGAGCAGATCGGCCAGTGGCAGGAGCGTCTGAAGGCAAGCGGCAAGGATGACCTGGCAAAGGAAGCGGGCGAGGTGGCCGGCAAGCTCCTCGCGGCCGAAGGCGAATTGGTCGAATCCCGCAGCCAGAGCACGGCCGACGTCTTCAACTACCCGCCGAAGGTCAACCGCAAACTGGCATCGCTCCAGTCGACAGTCGCTTACGGCCAGTCGCGCCCGCCGAAGCAATGCTACGGGGTGTTCGAGGAACTCACTCAATGGGCCGACCGCGACCTGAAGACGCTGCGCGGGATCATCGAGACAGACGTCAGCGCGCTGAATCAGAAACTCTCAAGCGCCGACGTCGCGCCGATCGGCTAACACGGCTTACACAGCGATTGAACGCCATCTCTGTAGGCTGTAGGGGAGCACCTTGTGTGCTCCCGATGGCGATGGGTGACAGTATCTGGCGGGAGCACACAAGGTGCTCCCCTACAAGAATATCGAGCAGTTCAACCTGCTGAACCCACCGACACAGACTTTTCATCAGGCGCCTTCGTAAGGTCCTAACCAGGAACCTTTTCTCTTCCCCGATCAGGAGCATTGATGACAACCTCACCCGAACGTCTCCCCGAGCAGGGACCCAAACAACTGGCCACCGGATCAAAGGCCATGGTCTCGACCTCACACCCGGCCGTTACTCAGGCAGCACTGCACGTGCTGCGCGAGGGCGGCAACGCCGTCGACGCCATGCTGACGGCCATGCCACTTCAGCACGTCGTCGAGCCGCAGATGTCGACCATAGCGGGCGGCTTCGCCATGCTCTACTGGGAGGCTGCGAGCGGGAAAGTCTACCTGCTCAACGCCGAACTGGATCATCCCGAGGGAAGCGACATTCCGCGCGGCTATCCCGAGGGCGAACGCGAGGTTCCAGAGACGTCGGGCAAACGTATCGCGGTGCCCGGGACCGTGCCCGGCATGAAGGCGGCCGCCGGGCAATTCGGTACGCGCGGTTGGGGCTCGTACTTCGCGCCCGCGATTCAGGCTGCCGAAGACGGTTTCCCGATGTACTCGTTCCTCTACGGCGAGATGGCGGTCGGCATCGATCGCCTGACCCACTACGCGTCCGGTCGCGAACGCTACACGCCGGACGGCTTCCTGCCGCCGGTTGGCACGACGTTCCGCCAGCCAAAGCTGGGCGCGACCCTACGACGCATCGCCCAGCCCGACGGAGCCGACTGGTTCCAGCGCGGAGAATTCGCCGAGCACTTCGTAGCGGCGGTGCGCGAGACCGGCGGCACGATGAGTTTGGATGACCTATCTACCTATCAGGTGCGCTGGGATGAGCCGGTGCGTTATCGCTTTGGCGAGGACGAACTTGTCAGCGGCTACCCGCCGGTAAACGGCGGCCTGTATACCGGCTTCGTCCTGGGCGTGCTGGAGCGGATCGGGCTCGACTCGTCCACACCATGGCTGAATTCGGCGGAGGCAGTCGCGACACTGGCAGCCATCCTGGCCGCGGCCGATCAGCATGTCGAGCGCTACTGCCACGACCCACGCGCTTTCGACGTTCCGCTCGACCTGATCCTGTCGGACGACTATCTCACCATGCAGGCCAGGCTGATCCAGCAGAGTTTTCCGACCACCGATCTGTCAGCATCAGACCACAGTGACGGTCAATCTCCGCCGGATCCGCACGGTCCCGGCAGCACCGACAGCAACCACATCGTGATCGTGGACGAAGCCGGTAACTGGCTGACGATGCTGCACACGGTCTACGGAACGCCCTTTGGCACCGGACTGGTCGTCGACGGTGTCGGGGTCAACTCCGGCAACGGCTTCGCCGGAGTGGCAACCGGACCTGGACGGCGAATCATGACGCCGCTGACACCAGTCCTGGCGTTCCGCGACGGTCAACCGTGGCTCGGTATCGGCACGCCGGGCACGGCCAATCAGACGATCGCGCTGCTGCTGGTCAACCTGCTCCACTACGGTATGGACCTCGCCGAGGCCATCGACGCGCCCCGCTTCCGCATGATCCCGCCAGAGGGCTTTCGCCGCGGCTGGGACATCGGACGACTAGCCCACGAGGATCGGATTCCGGCTGCGACGCTGGATGGACTGGCGCACATGGGCATCGAGACGCAGTCGCTCGGCACCTATAACTGGCATACGGGATCAGTGCAGGCAGTTCAGCGGAATCTTCAAACTGGCGAATTGACCGGCGCCGCCGACCCCCGCCGGGCCGGTCAGGCAGCGGGGTATTAGCTGGGGCTGATGAGCAACGGCATTCGAACGTAGGGGCGGCGGGTGCCCTCTGGGTTTTGGCCGCCTTCGTTGAGCACGTACCGCCCCGTTCCGTAGTGGCGGGACCTGTGCCCGCCTTCTCGCAGCCGTCGAAAACCGTAATCGGATCTGGTTTCCGACGACAGGCCGTTCTGATCGATGAGGCGGTACCCGCTCGACGATGGCCGGCACAGGTCCGGCCACTACGGAACGGCCGGCCAAACCCAGGGGATACCCGTCAGGTCTATCCCTCGCGCGGCCCCAGACGCGGGATCTCTGGGGCCATGCCCCGCTTGTAGACCATGATGGTGCGGTTGAACGTGATGACGACGGTTCCGTCCTGGTTGTACCCGGTCGTCTTGACCGTCACGATCCCGACGTTCGGGCGCGACTTTGACTCCCGCTTGCTCAGCACCTCCGACTGCGAATAAATCGTATCCCCCTCGAAGACCGGGTTTGGCAAACGCACCTCATCCCAGCCGAGATTCGCCATCACGTTTTGCGAGATGTCGGTCACGCTCTGCCCGGTCACCAGAGCCATCGTGAAGGTGGAATCGACCAGCGGCTTGCCGAATTCGGTCTGCGCGGCATAGTGGTGGTCGAAATGGATCGGCGCGGTGTTCTGGGTCAGCAGTGTGAACCAGATATTGTCGGTCGTCGTCACCGTGCGGCCAAGGGGATGCCGGTAGACGTCTCCCACCTCGAAATCCTCATAGAAGCGTCCCGTCCAGCCCTGTTTTTCGGTCATGCGAATCACTCCATCCCTGGATACACACCTCATGCCCTACCAGTTGGAAATCATCCTCGGATCTCGGCCTGGTTTCCGCAACCGGTTCGTCCGGAACCAAGGACGTTTCGAGTTCGCCTCGCGTAGAATAGGACGAACGCTCCAACAACCCAATTGCCACCATCATTGATAGCGCGAGAGGCCAGTACGATGGCGGTCACCTGTCCACGTTGCCAGTCAGCAAACATCGAGGACGCGAAATTCTGCCAGAACTGCGGTCTGGCGCTGTCCGTCACCTGCCCCAACTGTGGGACAGCCAACATGGCTGGTGCCCGTTTCTGTCACAACTGCGGCTTTGCCCTCACTGGCGGCCAGATTGCATCCAGTCCCGGCACCACCAATTCATCAGCGACCCACGAGGAGGTAGTCATCTCGCCGCAGGACCGGCTTCACGAGTACCTCCCGGACCAACTCCGCGCCAAACTAGACGCTGTCCGTGATACCGGCCCGCGCCGCTCCGTCGAGCCCGAGCGTCGCATCGTCACGGTCCTGTTCTGCGACGTCAAAGGTTCGACCGCCCTGGCCGACCAGCTCGACCCTGAGGACTGGGCCGCCATCATGAACGACGCCTTCACCTACCTCATCACCCCGGTCTACCGCTACGAGGGGACCCTCGCCCGTCTGCTCGGCGACGCTATTCTGGCCTTCTTCGGCGCCCCGATCGCTCACGAGGACGATCCTCAGCGGGCCGTGCTAGCCGGGCTCGAGATCATTGAGGGCATTCAGGAGTTTCGGGAACGGATGCGCCGGGAACGGGGTCTGGAGTTCAACGTTCGCGTTGGCATCAACACTGGCCTGGTGGTGGTGGGCGATCTTGGCTCCGACCTGAGGGTCGAGTACACCGCCATGGGCGATGCGGTGAACCTGGCTTCGCGCATGGAGACCACCGCTGAACCGGGTACGGTCCAGATCAGCGAGAGCACCTACAGGGCGGTTGCCCGATTATTTGAAATCGACGCGCTCGGGAGCATCACGGTGCGGGGCAAGACCGAACCGGTTCCTGCGTATCGGGTCAGGCGTGCCCGGCCAGGGGTCGTCTCCACGCGCGGCTTCGATGAACTGCACTCCCCGTTGGTCGGACGTGACCGCGACCTACAGGCGCTGCGCGACCAGGTCGACCACCTGCTCGACGGCCAGGGACGAATCGTCGCGGTCATCGGGGATGCCGGATTGGGCAAGTCACGCCTGGTGGCAGAACTACGGCACCTGCTGGTGGCCGGCGGACTATTGGACGAGGAGAGCGGATTCTCCGACCGGATGCAGTGGTGTGAGGGACGGTCTCTCTCCTATGAGACCATGACGCCCTACGCGCCATTTATTTCGATGCTCAGTAACTCCTGTGGATTGACACCCGACTTCGCGACAACTGGCGCGTATGACCGGATCGAAGAGCAGGTGCGTTACGTCGTTCCGGACAACGTACACGAGATCGCACCGTACCTCGCGACGCTGGTCGGCGTTCCCGTGCCGAGCGAGGAACAGAGTCGCATCAAGTACCTTACTCCACCGCAGCTACGCGATCTGATCTTCGCGGCGGTAGAGCAGTACATCACAGCCCTGGCCAGTCGAAAACCGCTCATCCTCACCTTCGAAGATCTCCACTGGGCCGATCCCACCTCACGTGACCTTATTGAACGGTTGATGCGTCTCCCCGACCTGGTTCAACTCATGCTGTTGGCGGTCTTCCGCCCCCAGCGTCATGAGCCCTCCTGGCGCTTCCACGAGGTCGCCACTCGTGACTACCCGCATCGTTACGTGACGATCCACCTCGATCCGTTGGCCGACGACGATGCGCGTCAACTGGTCGCCAATCTCTTGCCGGTCGACGGTCTGCCCGAGCAGATCCGGCGCGTCGTCCTCGACCGGGCCGAGGGCAACCCCTTTTACGTGGAGGAGGTCCTCCGCTCGCTGCTCGATGCAGGGGTCATCGTGCGCCAGGGCTCAACCTGGATCGCTACCCGGGAGATCGAAACGCTCAGCATCCCCACCACGCTCACCGGTGTCCTCACGGCGCGGCTCGATCGACTCGATGAGCCGACCCGCAGCGTCGTCGGGATCGCCGCCGTGATCGGCCGCGAGTTCGCCTTCGACATCCTGCGTAGCGTCGAAATGGGTTTGAACGCTGAGGCCGACCTGGAGGAACCGCTGCGCGAACTGCAGCGACGCGAACTGATTCGGGAGCGCGTCCGTTTCCCCGAGCGCATCTATCGCTTCAAGCATGTGCTGACTCAGGAAGCGGCTTACAACTCGCTCCTGCTCAGCCGGCGTCGTGACCTGCATCTGCGCGTGGCCCAGGCAATTGAGGTCGCCGCTTCCGACCACGACGGGCACCACCCGGTGCTAGCCCAGCACTATGCCTTGGCGGAGCGTTGGGATAAGGCGCTGGAGCACGCGGAGCACGCCGCGCTCGCCGCCCAGGAAGCCTACGCCAACGTCGAAGCGCTTGGCTATCTCGACCAGGCGTTCAATGCCGCGGACCGTCTCGGTGCCGGTCCGGATATCCGGCTACGCCTCAATCGTCTTTCGGGGCAGATTCACGTGACGCTCGGCGACTACGAATCAGCCTACCGTCGTTTCGAAGCAGCACTGGAGTTGGCGCGTGACGCGCAGGATCGCCATGCGGAATGGCAAGCTCTGGTCGATATTGGCTGCTACTGGCTCGGGCTCGATTACCGTCGCGCTGGATCGACCTTCGAACAGGCGCTGTCACTCGCCCACGTGACACACGACCAGCCTGCCATTGCCGAGTCGCTGACACAGCTTGGAAGCTGGCAACTGAACCTGGAGATGATTGACGACGCCGAACAGACGCTCAAGCAAGCTCTGGACCTCTTTGAGTCACTCGATGACCAGGGCGGAGTCGCGCGAACCGTCGACCTACTCGGGACAAGCGCCGACATCGGCGGTGATATCTTCCTGATGCGCAGTCGCTACGAGAAGGCCGCAGCGATGTTCCGCGCGCTTGATGACCGTCAGGGACTGAGTTCCTGTCTCGCGACAATGAGTCTCAGTACAATCACGACCTTCGTCTTTGAAACCGTGGCCCTTCCCAGCGGTCCGACGCTCGAACTCGGCGTGGCCGAGGTGAACGAGGCCCTGTCACTTGCGGAGGAGATCGACTGGCGATCCGGACAGGCCTATGCGCATGTCACACTTTCCAGCCTCCTGGCCCAGTCGGCGGACTTCGATCGTGCCCGGGCCGCCGCCGAGCGTGGACTGTCCTTGGCTCGCGAGATCGGCCATGCCGAGTGGATCGCCATGGGCGCTGCCGTGTCGTCATTGATTCTCGGCGAGCTGTTCGCCTGGGATGAGGCCGTTGAGCACCTCGAACAGAGCGTTGAAGCCGCCAGGGCGAGCGGCGCGGCCAACATGATCAATGTGACGCTGAGTGGACTAATACGAATCTATGCAACGTCCGGGCGTGTCGACGAGGCGGAACGCTTGCTCGAGACGATTGACCCCCAACTCCCGATGCGTACTATCGGTCAGCGCTCGCTCTGGATGTCACGGGCCGTCTGCGCGCTGGTACGCGACGATCCAATCTCGGCTATAGAGATTCTCGACCGACTTTTCGCCACCGCCCTCAATTTCGAGCACGAAGCCAGTATTCCGAGCCTCGCCTTTCTGCGCGCCCAGGCGCTCGTCCGAGTCGAAAGACAATCAGAGGCCGCCACACTTCTCACCGCCACCAGGGACCAGGCAACCTCGCGCAGTCACACCACGCTCCTGTGGCGCATCGATGCGCTGCTCGCGCGCCTCTATCAATCCAAAGGGCAAACCATGGAGGCCGAGACTGCCGCCGCCAGCGCATGGGAAACAGTAGACAGGATCGCCAGGAACGTCTCCGACGTTGCGTTACGAACGGGTTTCGTGCGTGGCGCCGCCGGATTGATACCCGGCACGCTACCAGATTGGGTGCATCAGGCGCTGGCGAATTCGACCGTCGAAGACCCGGCCACCTGAGCTTTCCCGCCCCACCGTCGAGTGGACAGGGCGTGTCCGCTGCCTGCCTCATTCATCCCAAATACTTGATCATGATCAGACACGGATTTCCAGGCCACAGCCCATCCAACTCCTCCAGTGGAACGAACCCACGGGCCAGATAGAATTGCCGCGTTCTTGCGTAATGCCGGCTTGGGTGCGAAGGTCCGAGTGTCTTGACCTGGAAAAAGCGGCAGCCTCGCTCCTGAACGCGTTGCTCTGCGCGCTCGAGCAGCCGTGTTCCGATTCCTTGCCGGTGGAACTCTTCTCGAATCGCGATCCCGGCAAGTTCGGCGCTATGATCGTTGTGAAACTTCAGGCTCAGAAAACCAATCATGTGGTTCTGTTGCACGGCGATCAGCGTGGTAAGCGATGGAAGTTCAGCGACGAAGTGATCGATCGCGGATCCGATGCCGAACCACTTCGGGAGTGAGCGAAGAACGTCACCGCAGGCGGGAAAATCCTCCGGACGGGCCGATCGAATCTCTACATGTTCGTTACTGGTGCTCACTCCGGACGACTCCGCTCACACAACGCCAGCCTCCCGCAGGACTGCTATTGCGCCATCGTGATATCCCAGCTCATGCAGGATAGTGTCGGTATGCGCGCCGAGTGCTGGAATTGGGCCCATTGGATAATCAAAGCCACTCATCTCAACGGGCGGCAGGAGCGCGCGTACCGGGCCGGCGGGCGAATCGATTTCCCGCCAGCGGTCGCGTGCCGCCAGCTGTGAGTGGTCGATGAATTCCCGCACCGAGTTCATACGCGCGTTGGCGATCTGGGCCTCGTCGAGCCGGGCGACCACCTCAGCGGCAGTCAGCGACGAGAATACCTCGCCGATCAGCGCGTGCAGCGCATCCCGATTCTCAATACGCAATGCATTGGAAGTGAAGCGAGAGTCCCCGGTAACATCAGGCCGCTTGAGCGCGACCTCGCAGAACTTCGCCCACTCCCGCTCGTTCTGCACCGCCAGGTTCACCGCCGATCCGTCCCCAGCCGAGAACGGTCCGTATGGCGCGATCGAGGCATGGCTGGCGCCGAAGCGGCCAGGCTGCTTGTCCCCGTACGCGGTCAGGTACATCGGATGGCTCATCCATTCGCCGAGCGTGTCGAACAGGGCCACTTCGAGAGCCGCGCCCTCGCCTGTACGCTCTCGCTGGTAGAGAGCGGTCAACACACCGGAGTAGGCGTACATGCCGCCCGAGATATCGGCCACCGAGATGCCGACCTTGGCCGGAGTATCGGGCGTGCCGGTCACCGAGACGAGTCCGGTCTCGCACTGAATCAGCAGGTCATAGGCTTTCTTGTCCCGGTACGGTCCGCTCGACCCGTAGCCCGACATGGCACAGGTGATCAAACGCGGATTGGCGGCACGAACCGTGTCGCTATCAAATCCGAGCCGGTCGACCGCTCCCGGCGCCAGGTTATGCAGGAAGACGTCGGCACTTGCCAGGAGTTTGCGCAGAATTGCTTTTGCTTCGTCCTGCTTCAGGTCGAGCGTCAACGATTCCTTGCCACGATTGAGCCAGACAAAGTAGCTGGCGAGGCCGTTGACGGTGTGATCGTAGTCGCGGGCGAAATCGCCCACGCCGACCCGCTCGATCTTAATGACCCGCGCTCCCAGGTCGGCCAACTGGCGCGTCGCGAATGGCGCCGCGACCGCCTGCTCCAACGTAATGACGGTGATTCCCTCAAGCGGCAGCATCAGAACGACCTCGGCAGACCGAGCACATGCTCAGCGATATAGGAGAGGATCAGGTTCGTCGAGATCGGCGCGACTTGATAGAGACGCGTCTCGCGGAACTTGCGCTCGATGTCGTACTCGACGGCGAAGCCATAGCCGCCGTGCGTCTGAATCGCGACGTTGGCCGCCTCCCAGGAGGCATCAGCCGCCAGCATCTTCGACATGTTGGCTTCCGCTCCGCACGGCTCACCATTGTCGAACATCTCGGCCGCCTTGAATCGCATCAGGTCGGCCGATCGAATGTTGACGTAGGCCCGCGCGATCGGGAACTGGATCCCCTGATTCTGGCCAATCGGACGGTCGAAGATCACGCGGCCCTTGGCGTAGTTTGACGCCCGGTCGACGAACCAGTAGCCGTCACCAATGCACTCGGCCGCGATCAGAATCCGCTCGGCGTTCATACCGTCGAGGATATAGCGGAAGCCCTTCCCCTCCTCGCCAATCAGGTTTTCGGTCGGAACCTTTAGGTCGTCGAAGAAGAGTGCATTCGTATCATGGTTCATCATCGTGTCGATCGGATGGACCTCGAGTCCGTTGCCGACCGCCTCGCGAAGATCGACGAGGAAGACCGATAGCCCTTCCGACTTGCGCTGCACCTGATCGCGGGGAGTGGTGCGCGCCAGCAGGATCATCAGGTCGGAATGCGGCACGCGCGAGATGAAGACCTTCTGCCCACGAATGACGTAATGGTCTCCTTGACGGGTAGCCGTCGTCTTAATCTTGGTGGTGTCGGTGCCGGCATCCGGCTCGGTCACACCGAAGGCCTGCAAGCGCAGTTCGCCGGTTGCGATCTTCGGCAGATAACGTTGCTTCTGCTCGTCCGAGCCGTGGCGCAGCAGCGTGCCCATGGTGTACATCTGCGCGTGACAGGCGCCTGCATTGCCACCGGAACGATTGACCTCTTCCAGAATGATTGACGCTTCGGTGACGCCGAAGCCGAGCCCGCCATATTCTTCCGGGATAAGCGCACCCAAGAAGCTTGCGTCGGTCATCGCCTTGACGAACACCTCCGGGTAACCACGATCCTTATCGAGCTCGCGCCAGTACTCGTCGGGGAAACGAGCGCAGAGCTCTCGCACGGCCTTGCGTAGCTCGGCATGGAGCTCTTTCGTCTCGACCACCGAACCATCCTCTCCCATGATCACTGCTACTATCCCAAACCACTCGTTACTATAAACCGTGCGGCTCCATCCCGGAGCGAAAAGGTCACTGGTATGAGCCCTCTGACATTACAATTACCCGCAATTGCATGTAGTCGGTCCCGCCCCAGAGTGAGTCTCTTTGCCTTCATGATGTCGACGGAGTCTCAGAAATCGAATCACCCCGCGTCCCGTGCTCACGCCTCGCGCCCGTGGATTCCGTATACCGCGGCGGCCTGGGCCGTCGTGTTCGCTATCGTCAGCTTCTATTGGGCGTCAGGTGGGACGATCGGAATTGGCACGTTGGCAAGGTCGATCCAGCAATTGGGACGCGAACGAAGTCCGTCATTTGTTGCGGAGGTCTGGGCAACCGGAGTGCTGAAGCTCGTCGCCGCGGCGATTGCGCTCGCTCTGATTCGTCCATGGGGAAAGCGCATTGCACCACGACTGCTGCGCATCTTGATTTGGGGAACCGGAGTAACTCTGCTCCTCTATGGCGGAAGTAACCTGATACAAGACGTACTTATCGTGGCGGGAGTCATTGACGTGCCGAAATCGATGGGTCCCGAGGCAGTGCGCTGGTACCTGTTCTTGTGGGAGCCTTGGTGGATACTCGGCGGCGTCCTTTTTCTGGCTACGGCCTGGCAAACGCGTGGCCGCCCGGAGCCGGACTGAGCCCGGCTCGCAGACATCTGACTGCGTCGCTGTTATCCGTTGCCCTCGTAGCTGGCAGTGACGACTGTGTGCAGGCCACCACGGACGTTGAAATCGCCGGTAACGGTCGCCCGGCGCGGCTGGATGGCACCGACCAGGTCGTCGAGGATCGTGTTGGTCACCTTTTCGTGGAACGCGCCCTCGTTCCGGTAGGACCAGAAGTAAAGTTTGAGCGACTTGAGCTCGACGCAGAGTTTATCCGGCACGTAATTCACGGTGATCGTCGCAAAATCCGGCTGACCGGTCACGGGGCAAACGCAGGTAAACTCGGGCGTCGAGATATTGATCTCGTAGTCCCGTTCGGGATTGGGATTGGGAAAGGTCTCGAGCGTCCGGTTCGGCGAAGTTGGCATGCAGTGCTCCCTGTGTGTCAGTACGGCATTCTCAGGCTGTCGGGGAATCCCGCCAAACCAAACAAGTATACGAGGCAGACGGTGGTTGGTCTCTGTCGGGACTATCCTGACGGTTGGTTCCAGGGGGTTGCGTATCCGCACTCCAGGCGTCATGCTATAGAATGCCTGAGGCTATGTGAGAAGGAGCAGGGCGAGGACATGCGAGGAATTGAACCCCATAGACTAACCCCAAATGAGCGCAAGGCCGTCATTGGTGTGGCGATCTTCATGTTCTTGCTGCTCGTGGTGTGGGTCGCCGCGATCGTCTGGATGCTGCCAACCCCGAGCCAGGGATTGATCTAGCACCGACGCTTGCATGGCACCGCGGATTCGGCCGCCCATTCGCGGGCGGCTTTCGCGTTGCCACGATCGCGAGTCAACTCGTTGATGAACCACACCGGTTCGAGAAGGCGAACGGGAGCGGCATAACGCCGCTCCCGTTTCTCGCATCATGCACCCTGCATCACAAATGTGGACCTAGAAGCCGCCCAGGCCGTTTGGTGTACCGACTCCCGTCGGACCGTCGTAGCCAGTCCCACCATTACAGAGATATGCGATCGACAAGTTGCAGACCCCGTTGTTGCCGGAGGTGATGTCGTAGAACGATCCGGTGTGTGAGTAGACCGACGACGCCCCATTGATCGATCCACCGTGACCTGCCAGCGCATAGATCGAAGCGATGATCGGTGCCGACGCGCTGGTGCCACCAACAACGAGCCAGCCATGCGGCTGCCACCACGAGCCGAAGCTGTCATACACCGCTACCCCGGTATGGGGATCCGCCACCGCCGCGACGTCTGCGACCGTGCGACGCGCGCAGCCGGTGTCAACCTGCCAGGCTGGTTTGTTGATGTATTTGCTGCAGCCGCTGCCGGTTCCATCCCAGACGGTCTCGGTCCAACCTCGACCGACTCCACTAGGCGTCAGCGTCGTGCCGCCCACGGCCGTGACATACTGCGACGCGGCCGGAAACTCGACGCCATAGCCGTTGTCACCGGAGCTCGCCGTGATGGCGATTCCTGGGTGATTGTAGAAGCGACCTTCCATCCAACCTTCGAAGAAGAACTCGGGCCCGCCATAACTATTGCTGATGGCGACCGCTCCCAAGTCCGCGGCCGTGTTCACCGCGCTTCCGAGGCTGAACATGCTGTTGTTGTTCGCCTCAACCAGCAGGATCTTGCATGAGGGACAGATGGCCGACACCATGTCGAGATCGAGCGAGATCTCTAACGCCCATCCCCGATTGGCGCGCGGGTAGTTGGTGCCGCCACTCTGGTCCACCTGCTTGAAGCAGCCACTCTGACTGGTGCACGCGCCCAGCCCGTACTGCTGGCGGTAGGTGTTCATGTCATCTTCGGCATTGGGATCATGGAAGGCATCGACGATCGCCACCAGCGGTCCAGTGCCAGGCGCTCCGTTGTCCGAAATGTTGTAGGCGTCTTGCAGCTCGCTCGGACCATATCCGGACGGAATGCCGCTCGATGAGATCGACGCGCCGCTATCGGTCCGGAGAATCGACAAACATTGCGCATAGCCGATCTGTGGCGCGTCACTACAGACGGGAGCCACCGTAATCGGACCCCCGAAACCCGATGTCGTCGCCTCGTCCGCCAGGACGCTCACCGGTGCCAGTGCCATGATCAGCACCGCCCCAATCGCCCAGGCGATTTTTCGCCAACTGGTCAATCGAATAACCCCTTCCCAGAGTTCCTCGGTTCCACGGCCCCGCCAATGAGGACACGGTCAATTTCAAGAACGAGTCGCGACGAATCGCAGCTCATACCTCCGCCACCGGTTCATTCAGGCGACGGCACGTCGTGATAAGGGACCGGCAGTAGTCTACAGGTACGGCAGGAATTCGCCCATAGGTGATTGGGGCTAGGGAGTACCGGGGGTCCGGCGGAACTCGATCGGTGACCGGCAGCTTACCGAGGATCGTCGAGATGTAGTTGCGGGCCGTTTTCGTGCTGAGGAATAGGGAATCAGCGATCTCGGACGCGGGACCGAGACTCGCGGGTGGCGCTGGATGCAGCTCAGACCGGAGAGTCGGTCACCGGAATTAGGTGCTCGTTTCGCAGCGGCAACAGCACCACCGTGAGTAGCGGAACAACGCCGAGCACCAGAAAGGCGAGACGGAGATCGATATTGGCGAGGAAACCCGACAGCAGGTACATGACCATGGCATACGCCTCCTCCGCCATCGCGATGACCGAGATCGCCGTCGCGCGGTTGAAGGAAGCGATGTGCGTGTTCCGCATGGTGGCGATCAGGGGATAGCGAATCTGCATGGCGCCAAAGCTCACCACGAAGAGGAGCGCCGCGGCGTAGGCCTGGAATACGAGGGCCATCGCCAGGTAACCGGCGACCGGCAGCGCATTCCCGAGCAGGAACGTCCGACGCAAGCCGAGGCGAGCTTCCAACCGGTGGCTGGAGCGTGAGGCGAGCGCACCGAGACCCGCTCCGCCCGCCGCCGCAAGCCCGTAGAGGGCTGTGGGAGTTCCAGACTGCTGAAAATAGGGCTGGTAGAGAAACAGGATCGCGTACGGCAGGGGATCACTCAGCACCGAGAGCGAGACAATCCGCCGCAGCTTCGCGTTGCGGCGAATCAACGAGAATCCGGACAGCGCCATCCGGACGCTTCCCGTTCGCTCGGCCAGGTCGTGCTCCGACTGCCGGTTGGGGATAGTCAGAACCATCAGGGTTCCGACACACATGACAGCGGCGCTGAGCACGATCGCCAGCACGAAGTAGCCTTCGGTCATGCGACGGACAATCAGAACGGCGAGGAGCGCCGAGAGAATCCGCCCGATCAGTGACGAGGCCCAGAAGGCTCCTTGAGATCGACTCATCTGCCCTAGTTGGCCACGCTCTTTCAATGTCTCGTAGATCCATGCCTCTGCGGCTCCGGAGCGAAAGGTGATCGCCAGACCCAGAACCGCGTAGGACAGCAGGAAAAGCCAGTAGGCATGCGACATCATGACAATGACCAGCCAAACGACCTGCAGGCCAAACCCTATTGCCACTGAACGTTTGAGACCAATCCGGTCCGCAATCACGCCAGTTGGCACCTCGAGGAAGACCATCGCGAACCCGTTGAAGGCTTCGAGGGAGAGAACCTGAAAGAGATCAAGACCGCGACCTGTGAAGAAGAGGACCAGAATCGGCGAGTAGATCGTCACCGAGATGAGCAAATTGGCGAAGTTGAGCCGGGCGAGGGGGTCACTCAATGAAAGGTACGGGACCCGGGAACCGATCATTGCTTCAACGCCCCGGGGTCCAACGCCCATCCGTCATTCCTTCGATGCACACGTCTGCCAGGTCGCGACCACAGTGTAGGCGGACGCGACCCCGGGCGCATCGGAAGAATGTCGCAATTCTGGGCCGCGAACCGGCGGATGCCCTCGTGCGCGGATCGCCGGCTAGGGGAAATCAGATGCGATGCGCAGACTAGTCGGTGTCGCTTCCTGTCGTGGCAGCCTCGGGCTGTCGAATACCATTTGCGGCGTGACTGGGGGGAGATGTGGCGATACCGTGTAGGACAATCGACGCGACCAGATGGGCTGCGGCGCGAGGGTCGGCCGGCGGCGCCAGGAGCGGATCTCTGACCGAGTTGATCACCAGACCAACGAGCGTGTGGAAGAAGACAAAGGCGGCCAGGCGCGGCGAGATATTACGGATCTCACCACGCTGCGCGGCGCGCTCGAACATGCCAGTGAGCGAGTTGACAAAGAGATCCAACTCCCGGTGTACATCAGCGTGCCGGTTCTCCGGCACGTGTTCCTTGAAGTCGGTCATCATGCGCAGGCTGTCTGGGCTGAGCTGATCGAAGTAGAGGAGCGCAATACGCTCGACGAGCTCGGTGAAGCTTCCACCCCGGTCAATCTGTCGCTCAATGATCTCACGCTGGCGCGACATCTCACGGACCACAACCTGGGCAAAGAGGTCGTCTTTATCGCGGAAGTGATAGTAAAGCGCGGCTTTGGTCATGCCAACCGCGTCGGCGATCTGCTGCATCGAGACCTCGGAGTAGCCCCGCTCGAGAAAGAACCGGCGAGCTTCGTGCAGCACACGCTCTCGGCCACCAGAATTGGCGTTCATCAGTTGTCCAACGTCTCCAGTTTCGGCATAGCCCGAACCACACCCGAACTGCCAACCCGAAGGGTTGACAAAGCGGGCCCCGCGCATTACAGTACTTACCGACCGGTTAGTAAGCGGCTCGCTCCCCCAAGAGCGTCTGACTAGAGTGTACTTACCGGCCGGTCAGTTGGTCAAGATCAGGATGTTGTTCCTCACGATCGCGCCGGAGGTGGCATGGTGAGTTCCGGATACGGAGTCATCGCGGAAGGGCTGCAGAAGCACTTCGGCGAAACGCACGCCCTGCGCGGCGTCGATCTTCAGGTGAAACAGGGCTCAATTCTTGGTGTCCTGGGCCCGAACGGGGCGGGCAAGACGACAGCCGTCCGCATTCTCACCACCCTCTTGAAGCCGGACGAGGGTCGGGCCGAGGTCGCCGGATTCGACGTTCTGCGCCACCCAGACGAAGTGCGGCGCCGTATCGGCCTGGCTGGTCAGTACGCCGCGCTCGACGAGTTTCTGACGGGCAAAGAGAACCTGGAGATGATCGGACGTCTCTATCACCAACCCAAGGACTTCGCGCGCAAACGCTCCATCGAACTGCTCGAACGCTTCAACCTGGTCGAGGCAGGCGGTCGCCCAGTCAAGACCTACTCCGGCGGCATGCGACGACGACTCGATCTTGCCGCCAGCCTGGTCGCCTCGCCACCCGTCCTCTTCTTGGACGAGCCGACGACCGGGCTCGACCCACGCAGTCGTCTCAGCATGTGGAGTCTGATCGAGGAGCTGGTCGCGGGTGGGACGACTCTCCTGCTGACCACGCAGTATCTCGATGAAGCGGACAGGCTCGCCGATGAGATCGCGGTAATCGACGAAGGTCGCGTCATCGCGACAGGCACATCGGCGCAACTCAAGACACAGGTCGGCGGCGAGCGCCTGCAGATCACGCTGGCGGAAGGAAGCGATCCAGCAGCCGCCGCCAACGTGCTCGACCGCTACGGCTCCGGCGTCGTTCACGCCAGCGACGATCGACGCCGTATCTCGGTGCCGGTGACGGCCGATACCGGCCTCGTCACTCGCGTCGTGCGCGAACTTGATGACGTGGGCGTGCAGGTCGACGATATTGGTCTGCATCGCCCGACGCTCGACGACGTCTTCCTGACGCTGACCGGCCATGCCGTCGATGATGTCAGTCGATCAAACAGCGATCCTGATGGAGCCCAAAAGGCACAGATCGGAGAAGAAGCGGCATGAGCGTCGCAGGCACCCAGGAACAGCCGCGGACAAAAGAAAGCGCTCTCGAGCATCTCAGCTGGGCGCTCACCGACGCCTGGACCATTACCAAGCGCAATCTGCGCCACATTCCACGGAATCCGGAACTTCTGCTCGACGTGACAGTCCAGCCGGTGATCTTCGTCCTCCTCTTCCGTTACGTCTTCGGAGGCGCGATCAACGTCCCGGGCACGAGCTACGTCAACTACTTGATGGCCGGAATCTTCGTGCAGACGATCGTCTTCTCGTCGCTCAGCACCGGCATCGGTCTCTCGAACGATTTGAAGCTTGGGCTGATCGACCGTTTCCGCGCCTTGCCAATGTCTCGCTCAGCGGTTGTCTTCGGCAGAACGTTGATGGACCTGCTGCGCGGCATGCTCGCGGTCATCATCATGCTCGTGGTGGGCCTGGCGGTCGGCTTCCGGCCACATGGCAGCGTACTTGGCTGGTTCACCGGGCTCGGCCTGCTACTCCTCTTCGGCTTTGCACTCTCCTGGATCGGCGTCGTCGCCGGAGTCACGCTGAGAACGCCTGAAGCGGTGCAGGCCGGGATGTTCATCGCGATCTTCCCGCTTACCTTCGCCAGCAGCGCCTTCGTCCCGACGGACACCATGCCAAGCTGGCTACAAGCATTTGCCGAGAACCAGCCGATGACGCAAGTGGTCAACGCGGTGCGCGCCTTCATTCTGGGACAGCCAGTCGGCAATTACGCCTGGCACTCGCTGGTGTGGGGGCTCGCCATTTTGATCATCTTCGTGCCACTCTCGATCACCCTCTACGAGCGCAAGGCCGGTCAATAGCACCGGCCTCGACGATGATCACTCATCCGTACGGGCGGCGCGTGCGTCGCCCTCGCAACTTGTGATGGCAGCACGATTGTCCGTCACTCCGGTAAAGATCTCGGCAGATCGAACCGGGCGGCCACAAGTGCCGCCTCTGCGTAGGGGAGATCAACGTGCACGGTGGACCTGAACGACCGAGCACCGACGCTACGAACGAGGATTGACGACGAGTCTACCCACAAAAAAACAGCCGCCCGATTTGTTTGGGCGGCTGTTAGATCACTCGTAGTGAGATCCGGTCATCTGACCGGTTGCTGATCGTCGAACCCGACGTTGCGAGACTCGATCAGCGAATGTCGAGGACGCGGAAGCGTCGGATCTTGCGAAGTACGGTCTGCGGCCGCTGCTCCACCACCGGCTGAGCGTTCACGGTGCCGCGATCTTCTGACCAGCGGCGAACAGGAACTGCTCGAATAACCGGCTTCCCATCCTGATTTACGACACTGTATCGGATTACGGTCTGCATGATGCACCTCCGGAGTGTCCTAATGGACACAAATAACCCCCGGCTAAGACCGGGGGCTGAGGTGCACAATTGGCACGTTAGCCCGGTTAGCCGGCAGGCATTCCTATTCGTTTGCCGGGACTACCAGGTTCCAACGTGGACCCTTTCACGAGGGCGAAGTGCGGCGGCGCAAAAGCTCAAAACACCGCACGACAGCGGCTCGGAACTCTACCCGAGCCTATTAACCCTAACACCAGCTTCATCGAAAGTCAACCGTTTGGCGCGACCGGACGCCCAGAATCGACCCAAACCCGGGTACCGCGATAGCCAGCGGTGGGGTCAGTACGCAAGCTGGTGCAGTGCCCCCGCCAGCACGCGCACACCCGCTGCCGCATCCTCCGTCGTGGTGAACTCGACGGGCGTGTGACTCCGGCCGCCTTTGCTCTGCACAAAGACCATCGCCACCCGCGCGATGTCCGCCATGCGCTGCGTGTCATGTACCGCGCCGCTCGGCATGGTCAGGTACGGCACCTGCTGCGCTTCGGCACTTGACTGAAGCGTCGAGACGATCGTGGGATCGCAGATCAGCGGAGCGAGGTCGGTCGTGATCGTCCAGCTTGCCTCGAGACCGCGTCGCGCCGCCACAGCGCGGATCCAGGCTTCGTGCTGCTGGTAGAGCCAGTCACGCAGCTGCGGGTCGGAATGTCGCGCGTCGATGGTGAAGGTGACGCGCTCCGGCACGATGGCCGGTCCGTTCGGCTCGACCTCCATTCGCCCCACCGTCGTCACTGCCGGGCGACCCATCCGGAGCGCGGTATCGATGACGCCCAGCGTGATCTCGGCCGCGCCCGCCATAGGGTCGCGCCGGTTGTCCATCGGACGTGCCCCAGCGTGATCAGCCCGGCCGCGCAATTCCACCACGTAGTGCCGGATTCCGTTGATCGCGGGGACGACCCCGACGGGAATGCCGGCCTGCTCGAGGATCGGCCCCTGCTCGATGTGGAGCTCGATGAAGGTGTCGATGTCGTCTCGACGTGCCTCGGGCAACTTCGCCGGGTCAAGACCCGCGTCGCGCATTGCTTCGGCCATCGATTCACCGTCGTAGCCGATCATTTGCTCGGCGTCTTGCTGGGAAATCGCACCTGTGATCGCTCGTGAGCCGAGGAAATTGGATGCCGGGAACCGGCTCGCCTCCTCTTCACAGAGGGAGAGGATTTCGAGCGTGCGGCGCGGCTGGCCGAACTGCTCCTTGAGTGCTCGCACCGCAGTCAAGGCGGCAATCACACCCAGCGCGCCGTCGAAACGGCCTCCCGGTCGCTGCGAGTCGATGTGCGAGCCCGAGACGATGGACTTACCCGGTTCCCTCCCGGCAAGTCGTCCCCAGACGTTTCCGACCGCATCGCGCCAGACTTCCAGGCCAGCCTCCTGGCACCACTGAGCCACCTTGTCCTGCGCGGCAACCCACTCCGGCGAGTAGACCGTGCGCCAGACTCCGGTCTCGCCGTACGCTCCGAACCGGGCCAACTCCGTGATATAGCGATCGACCAACGACGGATCGATCCGAATCTGATCGGACATTGTCCACCTCCCACTCTCACAATCCGAATGGCAATCGTCAGCATAGTCGATTCTCCAACGCGCTGCCGTTCCGACAGAGATCATGGTACAAACAGGGCCAACGGGTGGCGTCGGGGACGGCTTGCCATCGCAGCGAATTCAATGTGGAGGGAAGCATGAAGGAATACCGGATCGCGGTCATCGCCGGAGACGGGATTGGACGCGAGGTGATTCCGGCCGGCAAGCGTGTGCTCGAAGCCGCGGTGGGCGACTCGGCCAAACTCACCTGGAACGATCTCGACTGGGGATCGGACTACTATCGCAGCACGGGTGAGATGATGCCAAAGGACGGCCTCACCACACTCAAGGAGCACGACGCCATCTACCTGGGTGCCGTCGGCGATCCACCGCGCATTCCGGATCATGTCACCCTCTGGGGCTTGCTCCTGCCGATCCGCAAGACGTTCGACCTCTACGTCAACGTGCGGCCGATCAAACTGCTGCCCGGGGTTACGGGACCGCTCAAAGGTAAGGGACCAGGCGATATCGACATGCTCTGGGTACGCGAGAACACCGAGGGGGAATACGCCGGGGTCGGCGGACGCGTCCACACCCACACGTCACATGAGGTCGCCATCCAGACGTCAGTCTTCTCGCGGTTCAACGTCGAGCGTGTGGCTCGCTTCTCCTTCGAGCTCGCTCAGAGCCGTCGCAAGCACCTGACAAGCGTTACCAAGAGCAACGCCATGCAGTACGCCTTCCCCTTCTGGGACGAGGTGATCAACGAGGTCGCGGCGGACTACCCGGATGTCACGGTCACCTCGCTGCTCGTCGATGCCGCCGCGGCGCTCATGGTTCGCTCGCCCGAGCGTTTCGACGTGGTGGTCGGCAGCAACCTGTTCGCCGATATCCTTACCGATCTCGGTGGCGCGATCATGGGAAGCTTGGGGCTACCTCCAAGCGCCAACCTCGCGGCGGATTCGCAGTATCCGTCCCTGTTCGAGCCGGTCCACGGCAGCGCGCCGGACATCGCCGGTCAAGGACTTGCCAATCCACTGGGCGCCATCTGGGCAGGCGCGATGATGCTGGAGCACCTCGGAGAAAAAGACGCCTCGGACCGGGTCATGCAGGCACTCGAAAAGACGACCGGCGAGGGCAAGGTCCTCACTGGCGATCTCGGCGGCAGCGCCAACACCGAACAGGTGGCGGATCGGGTGATCGAGTTGTTGTAAGGGGGAAACGAGCGGCGGTCATAATCCACCCTCATCCCCGGCCATTCTCCCGCCAAGCAGGAGAAGGGTGACTACAGGGCAAGATTGCAGGAGTCCTGCACCGGCTCCCTTCGCCCGTCGAACGGGCGAAGGGCCACTCTTTACTTCCCCATTGCTGTTTGACCCTCCAGGCTGCAGAATTGCGCGCACGATTCGTGCTGGTTCGTGGTGGCTGAAAGGGCTCCGCCGTGAACGGTCTGATGATGGATTTCCCCCTGACGATTCCCGTCATGCTGCGACGCGCCGCGCAACTCTTCCACGACCAGGAGATCGTCTCACGTCAGCCGGACGGTTCTCTGTCACGCTATGGGTACCGCGACCTGGCTCGCCGGACCCGGCAGCTATCGCTGGCACTGCAGCGACTCAGCATCCAGCGGGGTGACCGGGTCGCGACCCTGTGCTGGAACCACGCCCACCACCTCGAGGCCTACTTCGCCATTCCAGCAATTGGTGCGGTGCTCCATACACTGAACCTGCGGCTGAGTGCCGACGACATCGCCTACACCATCAACCACGCTCGTGACCGGGTCGTGATCGTCGACCAGTCGCTGCTGCCGCTGTTCGAGCAGGTCCGGCTAGAGGTCGACGTCGAACACGTCATCGTCGTTTCCGACCTGGACGAGCCGATTCCGGCCGGGCTGCATGACTACGAGCTGTTGCTCGCCGCTGAGAGCCCGGCGGCCTGGGTCGACGTCGATCTGAACGAGCAGGAAGCCGCTGTTCTCTGCTACACGTCGGGCACGACTGGGCGGCCCAAAGGGGTCGTCTATTCACACCGTGCCATCGTGCTCCACTCACTGGTGACCGCGCTCGGCTCAACCCAAGGGCCGACCGACCAGGATACCGTGCTGATGCTCGTGCCGATGTTCCATGCGAACGCCTGGGGCCTCCCGTTCACCTGTACCTTCGTCGGCGCCAAACAGGTGCTACCGGGCGCGCATCTCGACACGCCCAGCCTGGCTCGAATTCTGACTAGGGAGCGAGTCTCTCAGTGCTGGGCGGTGCCGACCGTCTGGCTCAACCTGCTGCATTTCATGGACCGCAACCCGGGCGTCTGTGATCTGTCAGCCATGAAGGTGATGGGAACCGGTGGACAGGCGATGCCAACAGAGGCGGTGCACCGCTACCATCATGAGTTCGGCATCACCATGGCGACCGGCTGGGGCATGACCGAATCCGGTCCATTCTCAACGGAGGGCCCACTGCTCGAGGTTGACGACGACGGCACGGGGAACCCGGTAATGCGCGGCTTGACCACGTGCGGACGCCCCGTTCCGTTGACCGAGTTCCGGATTCGGACCGGCGACGACCTGGCGCCGTGGGACGGCCAGACAACCGGCGAGCTCGAGATTCGTGGCGCGACCGTGGCCTCGGGTTATTACAACGATCCCAACTCGTCAGCGAAATTCACTCCCGACGGCTGGCTGCGAACCGGCGATATCGCCAGTCTGGACCCGCACGGGCGGCTGGAGATTCACGATCGTGCCCGCGACGCTATCAAGTCGGGCGGCGAGTGGATCAGCTCGATCGCGCTCGAGAATGCCCTCATGGCGCACCCGGCTGTCGCGGAAGCCGCTGTGGTCGCGGCCGAACATCCAACGTGGCTCGAACGACCCGTCGCGATTGTCGCACTGAAAGCGGGCGCTCGCGTGAGCGAGCAGGAGTTGAAAGCGTCGATCGCACCACAGTTTGCCCGGTGGTGGCTGCCGGATGCCTTCGTCTTCGTGCCGGAGATTCCGAAGACCTCGACGGGAAAATTTCAGAAGTCGACCCTGCGGGAACTCTATGGTGACGTATTACTGGATGAGACGGGATCTACGAATCCGGTCGTGACTCCACCACCACCCTTCGTCCCACCACCGTCATAAGCCGATGCCGTGATACGAGATTGTCACGAAGAGCGGGCAAAAGTGCGCGCAAGCGCAACGGGCACGTGTCTAGCATGGCGTTGAACGACTCCAGACGGAGCAGTCTACGTCCTGGTCGGAGGTGGCGAATGGGCGATTGGATCAAGATTGGCACGCGCTACATCAATTTGAGCACCATCACGGAAGTGCGCCTGCACGAGCAGCCACGGTTCGCGCGCATCTACTTCATGCACGGCGCCACCGCCGACCTGGATGAGGATGATACCGACGCGTTGCTGATGGCGCTCGGTGAGCGCGTCCAGAATCAGGCCGAACCGCGGCGCACGGTGGTGACGCCGTAAGCGAGAGACGGCGCCGGTCAATCTCGACCGGCGCCGGAAGTTGCCGTCGATCAGGCCAGCCAGGAGGCCGGTTCAGTCAGAGCCGACCGCAGAGCTGCCCAGAGTCGCTGGTATTTCTCCCACGGCGAGGAACCCTCAACCAGCATCGTGACCGGTCCGAGCCGCTCGATGCCCGCCGTCCGGGTGGCGCGGTCGCACTGCGGCACGCTGAAGAAATCGACCTCGAGCCGGAACTCGCTCGGATTGTAGACCTGGGCCTTGTCGATGTTCTCGAGCGCTCGCTTCGCCGCCGCGGTGATCTCCGGCAGAGTGGCAGAAGGTGGCCGGCAGATTGCCGCGGACGTCCCGACCGCTTCTTTCACGGCCACCGTCTCGATCTGATCACCGAGGAATTCGCGCGCTTCCTTCATGGTGGTCGTATCGCCAGTCACCATGATGACGGGAATTCCGAGTGATCCCAGCACCGCCGCGTTCAAGCCAGTCTCACCGTGCGGCTTCCCATTGATGCGCAGTTCGGCGACCGCGATGCCGGCGATGGTGTGCGGCGCAATGGCTTTGGGCGTCTTGGCCATGGCGTGATAACCGACCAAAACAGCCGCATCGAACTTCCTGCTGTCGGCCGCCTCGACCTGACAATGATCCTTGGCGTTGCCGCTTCCTGTCAGCAGGTGCGCCTTTGGATGCATGTCCTCGAAGAGGAGGTTACGCATGGGCCCGTGACCATCGACTACCAGGACGTAGTCCGCGCCAGCCTGAACCAATCCCTCGACGGCAGCATTGGCGTCGGCCGTCATCAGCCGACGACCCCGGTCGTACTCTCGCTGGTCCGACCCCAGCATGTCCCGATGGACGATGCCAGTGATCCCTTCCATGTCGACCGACATAAAGATGTTCAATTGACTCTCCCTTCCCGTGCCTGTTGCTTCACGGACCATCCGCGCGGCGTCTCTCGACGCTCGATACGCGGCGGTAACCGCCGCCCGTTATCTTCGCATACCTGCTCCCATTGGGTACCAACTTGACGCTCTCGCTGGAACGCCCCTGGCATGGAAGTCGCGGCCCAGGCAGCACGATGCGATGTACACACTGAGCCAGACCTGGAAGGAGCAATCTCGCCATGGTTCAACCCACTGGAAGCGATCCCGCTTTCGCCGGCTCCGGCAGCTCGGACGCCAACCCGACCGGCATCCGCCACGGCGATCACGTCGACTACCTGAAGCAGGGACACCTGCGCTTCATGCGCCAGGACGGGACCGTCGAGGAACACACCATACCGGTCAACGACAAGAATCCGGACACCTGTAGTCCGATTCAGTCCAGCGACCGCAGACACGACAAAGGACACACCCACGGACCGAACTGCGGACACGAAGCCGTGCCACATGGCGGGCACATGGATTACTTAGTCGATGGACGCCTGCATCACCCACACGGCGATCACTGCGACGACCACGGACCGGTCGACGTCGTCGACTGATAAATGTGCTACGACGTCCAGAGCGGATCGGCAACACCGGTCGCGGCCATCGCGGCGCGACTGATGTCGCCGATCACCTTTTCCCCAGTCTGCTGATCGGGCAGCGCCTCACAAAAGACGCTGACGATGAGCCGTCCCGCGGGCGAGATGATGAATCCCGCATCGTTGGTCACGCCCTTGACACTGCCCGTCTTGGATCCCCAGCGAACATCCTCGCGTTCCGGAAGGTAGCGAGAGATGCGATTTGAGTTTTGCTGCTTCTCGAGTATCGCCACCATCTTCTGGCACGAATCGTCGGAGGCAGCCTTGCCGTCGAGCAACGACCCCACGACGAGCGCGTAGTCGTTCGGCGTGGCCCAATTCTCCTGCTCGTCCCCTTGCGCCGGGCGCCCTTTCATCTTGCGGCCCAGGTTCGAATTGGTCATGCCAAGGTCACGCATCGTCCGGTTGACCGCATCCATGCCGGCCATGTCGATCAGGATGTTCGTTGCCGTGTTGTCGCTGATGCTGATCATGAGATAGATCAAGTCATTCAGCGTGAAGGTCATCCCGTGGTGCAGGTGGAGCATCACTCCGCTGCCAACCGCAACGTCCTCCGCCGTCAACACGTATTCGTCATTGAGCGACCGCTCGCCGCGATCGATCTGACGAAAGATCTCGATCATCAGTGGGATCTTGACCGTGCTGGCCGCACCAAATTTGCGGTCGCCGTTGTGACTGAATCGCTCACCGTTCGGCGCGACGACCGTCACGCCAACCGTTCCGCCGGTCTTTTCGGCCTCGTCAACGATGCGCTCAATCTCACTCCAGTTTGGTCCGTCCGCCACCGCAATTCCCCTCTCAGTCCATGCCTACTCCGGTACGCGCATGATACGACCGAACAGCGCAAAATCAATCGCCGACGCAGCCATCACGAGCCGGATCAGGAATAGTCCCGGTATCTAGCCAGTTTGACAATCAAAGCGTATAGTCGTTTCGCGATGCGGACAGTGAACTGAGAGACGCGACGTTGCGGTGCGGAGTCTATTCGCCCATCTCTGACCGGCATCGGACGGGGAACGTGGGGGCAGCGAGTTTCAGTCGAGGGGTGGAACGTGAAAACCGTTGACTTACTCCGTGACCAGTTTCTCCGTGCCCATGCCTACCTCGAGGCCACGCTCGAAGATATTCCCATGGATGCAATTCACTTCTCCCCACCTGGAAAGGCGCTGCCGATCGCGGCCCATTTCGGTCACACCGTGCTGGGCGAAGACGGCCTAATGAGCCTCTTTATCACCAGCGCACCACCACTCTTCGCCGCTTCGTGGTCGGGCAAGACCGGCTTCAGCACCCTGCCAGCGGAAGGTGCGCCGTGGGATGAGTGGGCTCACAGTCTTCAGGTCGATCTCCCAGCAGCGCGCAGGTATGCTCACGCGGTCTACGCCAACACCGACCGGGTTCTGGCGAGACTGTCGGACGAGGATATTGCCCGGCCGCTCGACATGACCCCGGTGGGGATGGGGCAGCAGACGATCGGGTTTCTGCTCTCGCTGCTGATTGGAAATACGTACCTACACACGGGAGAGATCTCATGCGTCAAGGGCTTGCAGGGTCTCAAGGGATACCCGCAGTAGTCGACGTCCTCATTTGACGCCTCGTCCTCCGCCCGTGATCAGCGTGACATCATCTGATTCAGGATTTTGTGAATCGCATCCCAATTCGGGATGAGGTAATACGGCTGCCCAGGGAGCCAGGAGACCGTCGTCGCGTTCGCCAGGTTGTACGAGTGGATGTCGTCAGACGCTACCTTCGATCCCAGCTTGGCCAACGCCAGAACCTGCGTGGGCGAAAGATCGGTTCGGAATGTGTCTCCAAGCTGTCCGAGAAGCTTGGGCGCCTTGGGCAGCAGATTGAGACCGACGGCCTGCGAACGCAACGCCATCAGCAGCTGACGCTGTCGATCGCCACGGGCGAAGTCACTGTCGTCGTGCCGCGTTCGCGCGTAATGAACCGCCGTGGTGCCATCCATGTGCTGTAACCCGGTCTGGAACAGCACGCGAATGTAGTTGGTACCTGCGCCCGGATATTCGTCATCTTTGATCGGCGTCGCAACGTCGAGCGTTACGCCACCCACGGTATCGATGATCCGGGCCAGGCCAGTGGTATTCACCTCAGCGAAATAGTCGATGGTGACGCCGAAGTTGTACTCGATCGTGGCGGCTGCCACTCCCGGTCCGGTCAGCGTCGAGCTGGATCCATAGGCGTAGGCCGCGTTGATCTTGCCCTTGCCGTAGTTCGGAATCGTTACCAGCAGGTCACGCGGGATCGACAACATGCTGACCTGCTTCGTCTCCGGGTTGATCGTCACCAGAATCAGCGTGTCGGAGCGGGCAACTTCTCCGTTACCACGTGTGTCCGATCCGATCAGCAAGATGGTCACGCGGCCCGTGCCGTTCCAGGTTGGGAGCGGCACCCGGGTCGGCATTGGCGTCAGCGCCGGAGTCTCCTCGGCCAGGACTGGCGTCGCGATTGGTGTACCCGCAACCCCGAGAGCAACCTGAGTTGGGTCAGGGGGTGGCGTGGTCGAATCTTCAGCAATGACGGGTGTGCCCTGGTCGTTCAGCACGACATGTAGATGCGGCATCCGGGTGACGAAGATCCGGTTGTAGGCGTGGTGCGCGGCAAGCAGCGTGGGCATGATCAGGATCGCCACAACGGCGATGACCAGCATCGGCGTTCCGATGAGCGCGATCTTCTTTACCGGCCAATCGCGGCCCCGTTCCGCATCTGCGACGGGTGCCAGTTCGTCTGGATTCGGACGCGGCATGAACGCTGGTAAGTCGAGGTCGACCGCATTACTATCGGCCCCTGAACCGTCGAGACCGCGCATTTGTCTTGGCGTGTAACGCCGGTAGAAACGTTGTTTCTTGGGGTAACGGTGCATTCTCGTCAGTTTCCAAAGTGCCAGGCTAGATTCCGCATTGGAACGCGCAATTCACGCGCCGCGATGTGTACGGGCGGCATCGCTCAGTGCATTCGCAGCCTAATCCACGATTGTCTCAAATGCAAATTCCCACTGATGTTCAGGCGCGGAACGTGGTATCTCGTGAGGTGAGGAATTGGAACGCGCCTCGCCGGGTCGATCGCCCTGCCGAGGCGCGTTGACGTGACCTGAGTTGGAAGGCTCGCGACGAGGTCAGTCGATCGCGTTATAGAACCCGAAACCCTCGCTGAAGAGAAGCCCGAGCGTGACCAGTGCCGAGATAACGCACCATTGACAGACCGCGTTGATGACGTAGAGCTCCAGGTACGTCAGGTACGCGGCGTAGATAACGCCGGCCAGCACAATGGCGAACGAAGCCATCGTCAGCGTCGACGACAGGTCAGGTCGCCGCCACCGCACGATGCAGATCGCGGCAATGGCTACGTACATCAGCAAGCCGAGTACGGCGACCGGGATCGGTCCGATCATGCTGTACTTACTGGTCTGCACCGTGTGGCAGTTCCCAACGGTACAGACCAGCGCACCTGGGTTGTAATGAATGTAGGTCAGATAGATCGCGTCGGCCAGCCCGATCACGACGAGAACAGCCGTGATCGCACGCCAGCCGAGCGTTCGAGTCGCGATGGTCATTGCTTCGCCAAAATCGCGTCAATGGACGACTTCAGGTTGCCCCAATTCGAGTAGTTGTATGGCTGGCCATTGAGCAAGAATGCCGGCGTGCCGTTGAAGCCGGCCGCGGTCGCCGAACTGGACGAGTTCTCCACGTCCTTCGCGTGCTGCCCCGAATCGAGGCACTGATTGAACTTGGCGGTATCGAGCCCCATATCCTTCGCGATCTGTTTCAAGCGATCGCGCGTGAAGGCACCCTGGTCCTCACCGTGCTGATTCTGGAAGAGCGTGTCATGGTATTGCCAGAACTTGCCCTGATCGAGCGCGCAATCCGACGCGGCCGCCGCATCTTGCGACTCAGTCGTCGCAGTCTTCCACGCGAAATCACGGTACTCAAGCTTGACTTTTCCGGTCGCGACGTAATCCTTGATCAACTGCGGTTCCACCTCACGGGTGAATTGGCCACAGTATGGTCACTGGTAATTCCCGTACTCAACCAGGGTCACCGGCGCGTTCGGGTCGCCCATCGTCTTGCCATCGGTCGGGATTGACGACGGTTGCGGATCCGCGATGGTGATCGCGCTGGCGTTTCCGTTGCCGCTGCTCCCGAGTCGCGGGATGACGATCAGGCCGAGGGCGATCAGCAGCGCTACCCCTACGGCACCTGCCATCGTGAACTGGCGTCGCCGCTTGGCCTGCCGCTCGGCGGCTACCTTACGGGCGGACCGGCGGGTCTTGCGCCGGTCGCGATCCGACTCACTGCTCATATCTGTTGCGAGTCCCTCCAACTATTGCTTATCTGTGCGTCACGGCAGGCAATCCTACCACGCACCTTCGGCAGAATCCTCTCACACTTACAACGAGTAAGCCAGTAGTTGGTTTGGTCCCGCACGCGCTGTTGTTGGTTGCATCCACGCGATTCACCCGCTGTCGATGAGGAGTATTGACACTGGCTCGAATTCATCGTATTTTTACGATGCCACGGTGAGTGGCAATTTGTTGGCGACGAATATCGTAAATTTACGATGCCGCGTCGCGCGATCGCCCGGATGGCGATGATCCTGGAGGCGAACATGGAGATACGAGCCAGAGTCGATCAGGACAGCCTGCGCGAATCGGTGCGCCAGCACTACGCGTCGGCGGCCCAAAGCGTGGCCGGAGGCAAGGCTGCCTCCTGCTGCGGGGACAGCGGCGACCCCCTTGCGATTGCCGAATACGACCCCAACGAGATCTCGGAACTACCTCACGACGCCGTACTCGCGTCGCTCGGCTGCGGCAATCCGACCGCGCTGGCCGAACTCTCGCCAGGCGAGGTTGTGCTCGACCTCGGTTCGGGCGGTGGAATCGACGTCCTTCTCTCGGCCAAGCGGGTCGCGCCGGATGGATTCGCCTACGGGCTCGACATGACCGACGAGATGCTCGAAATGGCGGAGAAGAACCGCCAGGCCGCGGGAGTTGATAACGTCCGTTTCCTCAAAGGCCACATCGAGGAGATCCCATTGCCGGATGCGTCGGTCGATGTCATCATCTCCAATTGCGTTATCAACCTCTCCGGTGACAAGGACGCCGTCCTGCGCGAGGCATTCCGTGTCTTGCGTCCCGGAGGCCGCTTCGCCGTCTCCGACATCGTTCTGCAGGGGAAGTTACTCCCCTCGGTACGCCATAGTCTCGAGGCTTGGTCGGCCTGTGTGGCTGGAGCGCTGAGCGACGAGGACTATCGTGGCAAGCTCGGGACGGCTGGCTTCGTCGACATTGGCGTCGAGGTCACCAGCGTACACCAGCTTGGCGACCTGCTCGACCCGGGCTGCTGCGGCGAGTCCGGTTGCTGCGGTGCCGACGAAAATCTCGCCGAACTCGAAACGATGCAGCAGACTGCGGGGCGCATCGTGTCGGCCTTCGTGCGAGCGCGCAAGCCATAGAACTGAAGTCCGTCTCAACGACGTTAGCAACGCGCTCAACGCGAAGGATCCCCACGGGAGGCGATCAAAATGTGAGAAGGCGGTGGATAACCATCGCCTTCAACCTGCGTATATCTGAGTCGTCCGCCGAGCTACGCGCTCGGAGCGGTTGATGGAGTACCGCTCGGGTCAGCCTTCCAGTGGATGTTTGGACCGCCGTTGTTGATCATGTTCGTCAACCGCGTCTGCAGCGTATCCAGGATCTTCTGCTCCTGCTGAGACGACAGCGCCCCACTCTGGACCTTCGAGTCGAGCTGAGACTTGACCTCGCTGATCACGTTCGCCACGAACTGATCAACGGTCATGTTCTTCTCCTGGATGACCGTCTTGAGCGACTTGCCCGACTGCAGTTCGCTCTTCAGATCTTGTGGGCTCATGTTGAGCGCTTTCGCCGCGTCGTTCCAGGTCGCCTGGCGCAGCATGTCCCAGCGCTGGTCACGCCGCTCGAAGAACTTCCGGAGTCCGTTCATCCCGTTGCCGTTGGCGATATTCTGCTTCGCCTGGTCGGCCTGCTGCTGCGTGATCTTCCCGTTCGCCAGTGCCTGGTCGACGTACTGATTCGCCGTATCCTTTAGCCCCTGCTGCAGCTTGTCGGTCGTGATCCCGAGGTTGTTCGCCAGGCGCTGCAAGAACGTCTGCGCCGGGCTCGACTGATCGGTCCCGGGCGTCGCTGTGGGCGATCCGGCCGCGAAGACGGTTGCGAACGCTCCCACCGCGAGCATCGCGACCACTGCCATACTTCCGGCCAGAATGAGTAATCGCTTACGGGTCATCGTTCCTCCTGATGAATCTCCCTGCGCCTCGCCAATCGAGGATCGCTCTGGACGTACTTTAGCGTCCGTATGTAAACCCTCCGTTACAACCTGCCAGACGATCGTACCGCGACGTGACCTTCGGGATCTTGACCAGGTTGCCAGGGAAGCGTATGCTATAGGTGTAGTTGTCGTTTGTGGTTCAAAGAGCGTTTGTGGCAAATTTGTCTTTCTGGTAATAGCGTTGAACCACGAACGACTGGCGCGGAATGTCAACTATGGAAACCGTCTTTCTGTTCTGTTTCGTATTCGGCGCGCTCTTCACCGTCGTATCGGCGGCGCTGGGTTTCGCCGGTTCGATCTTCAGCCAGCTCCCGGGCGGCGACATCCACCCGGGACATGAGCTGCCGATTGGTCACGCCGGTCATGGTCACCTGGCGACGACGCATCCGGTACAGGTGCCGGGACACGAGATTGGCGGATCACACCAGATCGATGCGCACGTCGATCACGCGGGGCACGGCGCCGATCATGGCGAGCAGTCGAACGGCCATCTCTTCGCGCATCTGCCGCTGTTCAACATCTCGTCACTGCTCGCGTTCCTGACCGCGTTTGGCGCGACTGGCTACATCCTGATGCACTTCTCGGGCTGGAGCGCCGTGTGGGCGACTCCGGTGGCACTGCTGCCCGGTGTGGCAGCCGACGTCCTGCTCGCGCTCCTGCTCGCCAAGATCCTGGCTGGTGAACGCGTCATGCGTCCGGCCGACTACGAGCTGGAGGGAACGCTTGGCCGCATCACCATCAGCGTACCGGCTGGAGGTGTCGGCGAAGTCCTCTTCTCGAAGGGGGGAACCCGCCGGAGCGAGGCGGCGCGAAGCCTTGGCTCCAAGCCGATCCCCTATGACACGGAGGTGGTCATCATCGAATATGAACGCGGTACCGCGCTCGTTCAGCCGTACGAGGAATTCGTCCAGCGCTACGAGCAGGCACTGCCGTCACCTGAACGTCCGGCTCCCGATAAGGGAGCGTAGCCTGACGACCGGAATTGAGTCCGGCGTCGCGGCAGAGCAGAAGGGATTTGGCCGATGACTGCCCCTGTCATCGCTATCGCGGTTATCGCGGTACTGGTCATTTTGGTACTCATGGGCATTCTGGGTAGCATGTACCGGCGGGTCAGCCCCAACCGGGCATTGATCGTCTACGGTTCCGGCGGAACGACGATCATTACCGGAGGCGGCAAGCTCGTCTGGCCCCTCTTCCAGAGCGCTCGTGAGTTGTCGCTGGAACTGATGTCGTTCGACGTGGCCCCGTCTCAGGATCTGTACACCGCCCAGGGTGTGGCGGTGACCGTCGAGGCCGTGGCCCAGATCAAGGTGAAGTCCGATCCGGAGAGCATCCGGACCTCGGCCGAGCAGTTCCTGACCAAGCCACAGGACGAGCGCGAGGCGCTCATTCGCCTGGTAATGGAAGGGCACCTGCGCGGTATCGTCGGTCTGCTGACCGTCGAGCAGCTCGTCAAGGAGCCGGAGATGGTCGCCGGGCGCGTCCGCCAGACGGTCGCCGACGATCTAAGCAAGATGGGCCTGGAAGTCGTCTCCTTCACCATTAAGAAGGTGATGGACGATAAGGACTACATCAGCAACATGGGCCGGCCAGATGTGGCGCGCATCAAACGCGAAGCCGACATCGCGCAGGCTGAAGCCGAGCGAGATACCGCGATCAAGCGTGCCATGGCCACGCGAGAAGCAGCCGTAGCTCAAGCACAGGCCGACCAGGAGCGCGTGATTGCTCAAACGGCGTCCGAGACACGGCAGGCCGAAGCGCAACGCGACCTGGAAATCAAAAGGGCAGAATACGATGCGGGTATCCGGCGCCAGCGGGCCGTCGCCGAGAAAGCGTACGAGATCTCGTCCAATCAGGCGCAACAGCAGGTGGTCGCCGAGCAGATCAAGATCGAGCAAGTGAATCGCCAGGGCCAGATTCAGATTCAGGACCTGGAGATCCAGCGTCGCGAGCGCGAACTGCAGGCAACGATCATCAAGCAGGCCGAGGCCGAGCGGTCCAAGGTCGAGGTGATGGCGGATGCTCAACGCGAGCGAACCATTCGCGAGGCGACCGGTCAGGCCGAGAGCGTCCGGCTCCAGGGTCAGGCGAATGCCGAGATCGAGCGAATCAAGGGCCAGGCGGAGGCCGACGTGGTTCGTGCCAAAGGGCAAGCAGAAGCCGACGCGATGCAGCTGCGTGCCGAGGCATACCAGCAGTACAACCAGGCGGCCATGCTCGACAAATTGCTGACCGCGATGCCGGAGATGGCACATGCACTCTCGGCATCGCTGGCCAACGTCGACAAGATCACCATCGTTTCGACCGGAGACGGCCACGGTGGCGGCGCCAGCAACCTGACGGGCGAGATCGCCAAGATGGTGGCGCAGGTGCCGGAACTCTTCGAGACCATCACTGGGATGAAGGTGAGCGAGATCATGGGCCGGTTGCAGGGAATCGAACAGGCGGAACCTGTGAAGAACGGCCACCTGAAGAAGGCGGTCGCGATCATCCCGGACGAGCGGACCAAACCGGACGAGCCGACCAAGCCGACCGAGCGACCAGTCGAGAAGCCGGTCGACGACCCGGAGTAGATTCCCGGCACGAGTAAATTCACTGCGGGCCACCCGAATCGGGTGGCCCGTCCGTCTGCGTGCCTGAGCTTCGTCACTCCCTATGCCGCGTGAAGAACTCCCTGAGCGTCGCGACCAGCCAATCCGGGCGAGCCCAGGGGATGAAATGGTCCGCGCCGGGGCAGACGGCAAGTTCGGCGTGCGGAATCGCGCGATAGAGCGAGATCGCGTCATCGACTGGCACGTCCTCGTCACGGTCGCCAACCATCACCAACGTTGGAACGTCAATGCGCGCGTACTCCTCAGTGCTCAGTCCGTCGTAATCAAGCCAGAGCCGGGCCGTCTGCTCCACCACAGATCGCCACTGCCTGTCGCCACCCGGATGCTTGGCACGAAATCGCTCGGCAGGATCGCCAAGCTCCTGGTCGAGTACATCAAGATTGACGTTGCCCGCCTCGTCCATGCCGAAGAAGTCTCGCACCCAACGCCGAGTCTCCGCGGTGGATTGGTAATCCGCCGCTCCCGCCGCGAGCGCGCCAGCAAGACCGGGATAGCGAGTACCAATTTGCAGCACGTGCTGCCCGCCGTCGCTCCACCCCGCGATAAACGGGCGATCGAGTCCCAGCACTCTGATCACCTCCGCCACGTCGGACGCAATCAGAGGATAGGAGAGCGTCTCGGATGGATTGGTCGAATGTCCATGACCACGAACGTCAATGGTGACGACATGGAAATCCGCGGCCAGGTTCGGAATCATTGGCAGCCAGTCTCGACCGGTACCGAGCCCGCCATGAAGGAGAACCAACGGGACGCCGTCGCCAAACTCCTCGACGTAGATGTGAGCGCCGTTCGCCTCGACAAACCTGCTCCGAAGAACGCGACTCGCCACGGTCACCTCATCTCTTCATGAAGCGGCGGCTCGCAGTCATGATCGCGAGCCGCCCATTAGAACGTCTACACTCGTTCACGAATTTCGGAGGGAGCAGGGAGATATGCTCAATGCATCCGAATCTCTGGGCGTTTTAGCCCTTCGTGAACAGGGCATTCGCTGACTCGGTGAAATAATCCCTGCTCAATACTACGCATCGCGGCTATCGTCGCTCGCCAGATGCCGGCGCAGGAAGTCGATCGCGGCCCTGACTTTCGACGGCGTGATGACGTGCTCGACGTTGGGCATGATGGCAAGCTCACCGATCTGAAGTGACTGATAGGCGCAGACTGCTTCCTCCGGAGAGCAGAAATTGTCGCGATCACCGACGAGTATGAGCGTTGGGACAGAAATCACGCCGAGATCGTCGACGGTGAAACCAATGGGCTGGGTGTTGCGGTCGAAGGCCATCTCAAGATACGTTCGCCAATGGCCCGATCCCTGACCACCATCATGATCCGCGACCATCACATCGAAGACGGTACTCATCTGTTCGGTCGATCGGAACATTCGCTCCGTCGCTGAGGGGTCGGCCCTGGTCGCCTCGGGACTACCACCGAGAATCTGTTTCAGCATGGCATACGATGGAGCATTGGGGTTGAACAGGTCAAACCCGGCGTCGTTGACGATCGCGCTTGCCAGGTTCGGATGCCGGATGCCAACAATTGAAGCGGTTGTTCCTCCTTCGCTAAATCCGCAGATTGCGGGATTCTCCAACTGGAGCGCTTCTGCCAGGGCCGCGACGTCATCTGCTAGATCATTGAAGGACGGCGGACGCCCGCTCGCGTTGACCGTTCCCCCCGCGCCTCGCGTGTCCGGCGCGATGACGCGGAAGCTTTCGGAGAACTGATCCATAAAGCTCGCATAGGCAATGGGAAAACCGTTCCAGATTGGATTCGCCGAGACGACCCCACCGTGCAACAACAGAAGATCAGGACCAATCCCCGCCTCGTAATAGTGGATGTCTACCCCGTTTGCCCGGACGAATTGTCCGCAGTTCGACTCGCTCGAAACCGTCTTTGCCATTGTCATCACCACGCTCCTTACGAACAAGAAGATCCGATGTCTACACGATATCGATCTCGTGCGCGAGGAGCATGAGGCGTTTACCTCATTTGTTCCTTGTCGTTGATGGCAGTAGTCGAGCCTTGGTACGGATCCAGGCGGTATGTCTCGGTCATGAGGCCGTTGTGAACAGCGAACAGACTGGCCCTTGCTCGATTCGACACGCCGATCTTTGCGTAGATGTGCTCGACGTGGTTCCCCGCCGTCTTGGGGGTGATCGACACGGTTTCCGCGATTTCCTTGTTGGTCAAACCGCGGGCCAAGAGTCGCAGCACCTCGATCTCACGCAGCGTGAGTCCGGCCGGCCCTTCTTTTCGCGCGGTGACCCGATGTCCGGCCACGCTCAGCACTGCGTCGACTGCCTCTCCGTCCAGTCGCTTGCCGATCACCTCGGATTGGAGTTGAGCCGCGGCCTGCTGAGGGGTCCAGGCTGGGCGATGGGGCCGCAGTTCGATCATCGCGTGGTACATGTCCGCGGCTGACAGAATCCTTCCCTCGATGGAGATCGCAGTGCCCGAAAGGCCAAAGGGGTATCCCGAACCGTCGAGCCGTTCGTGGTGTTGAACGGCGATGCCTCCGAGGGGCGCGAGCGAGGGTGAAAACGCCAGCATGCGCTGTGTCAGGTACGGATGCAGCCTGACACGTTCCGTTTCCGCCTGGGTCAGAGGCCCGCGCTTGTCCCAGATCGCATTCGAGATACCAAGCCGTCCGATATCGTGGAGCAGGCCCGCACGCCGGATGGTGACAACCGTTTCGGGAGGAAGCCGCATTTTCCAGGCTGTTGCAGCGGCCAGACTCGCGACGGCGCGCGAATGTCCGATGGTAAACGGTGATTTGAGATCGGTGAAATCACCGATCGCTTCCAGAGCGTCATCAAGTGTTCCAGGTGGAACCAACCTGCCCAGTCGAAGCTCGGAGCTGATGATCTCATTCCAGTTGCTGGCACCGTCTAGGTCCCGGAGCAATTCCTGGGCGTTGGCGCAAAACAGTGCGACCAGCGAAGGATCGAAATGCGTCCCGCTGCGTTCTTTCGCGACACCGATTGCCGTATCGATGCCCTCCTTTCGATGGAAGACCGCGACCACGTCGGCGAGGTAGATCAGGCGAGATGCAAGGCGTATCTCATCACCTTTCATCCCGATCACACCTTTTCCGTCCCACCGCTCATAGCTCTCTTTAAGGCTCTGTCGCACCTCCTCACCAAGGCCCAAACGTCGAGCGAGTTCATCAGCCGCGAGCCAATGACTCGCCAGGTCCAGGACCTCGCCGCGTTTCAGCGCTCCAAGAATTGAGATGCCGAGCTTTGCCCGTTCGCGGATTGGCTGTCCGGCACCGAGGTGTCCAAGAAGAAAGCGCGGCCCGGGGTCCCCAACGTCAAAACCATCGGCCTTGAGACTGATGTCGTCGCCAAACCACTTGGCTTGCTCGTACGCGTCGGTGTGACATCCAACCCACGCCAGCAGGCCCGCGTAATACACGACCTCTCGTTGCGTCTCCGAAAGTCCGAGGTGACTCGCCATTCGCAAGGCGATAAGCGTTTGTCGGATGACATGTTCCATCGGCTGTCCCATGCCGAGATCAGTGCCGAGGGACAGCGTCGCCACAAGTTCCGCCAGCCTGACGGATGCATTGGAGTTGAGCATAGCTGATTATATCGTTAAGAAGTGCGGCGACCTTACTCCAACATGCACAACGGGCTGACAGTAGATCGGTCTTTGCGCGACTTCCTGGAATTTCGTTGCCCAAGCCTGGAGATGAGTGGAATCACGAAACGGCGGCTCAATCTAACACCGTTAGGGTGATGCAGCTCACTCGGAAGGCATTCAGCTCACGAGGCTCGCAGCTGCCCGGAGTACCCCGTCGCACCTCTCACTCGCTGAGATTCGATCACCCCAACCTTGCTCGATAGGCCTACGCTCTTGCTCGTGAAACTCCATCTGAGTAGAATTATTTGCGTGATTCGAAGTAGTTTCGTGGGCGGACACCCGTGTTGACCGAGCAGCAAATCCAACAATTCGTTCACCTGACCCAGTCGCTCGGGAAGCAGCTTGGCCGTCCGGGCGCTGAGGACTGGCCCGACATTGAATTGACGATGAGTCAGATGCGGACGCTCCTCTTTTTGACCGAGCAACCGCGTCGAATGAGCGAGATCGCGGCCAACCTTGGTTCGAGCCTGTCATCGGCCACCAGCATGGTGGAGCGGCTCGAGACTAAGGATCTGGTTCGCCGGGAGCATGATCCGGACGATCGCCGTGTGGTGATGTGTCACCTGACCGAGCTCGGGCATCGCGATATCGAGCGCTTCTGGCGCCTTCGACAGTCGCGCATTCGCGCCCTGGCTCACCTCCTGACTCCAGACGAATTCGAGCACGTGATCGGCGCGCTGGAGATCATTTCCAACGCGCTCAAACGCTCCAGTGAACCGGCGACGAAGCCGAACGGTGTCAGAAACTGACCTGATGAATGAGAAAGCGTGATCCACGTGGCAGCAGTTGTTGAGGTTCAAAACCTGGTCAAGCGCTTTGGGACGGTCGAAGCCGTCTCCGGCGTGAGCTTTTCAGTCGGCGAAGGGGAGCTATTTGGCTTTCTCGGTCCCAATGGCGCCGGAAAGTCGACCACCATCAAGATCCTCTGCACCCTTTCAGAGCCGAGCTCCGGAGTCGCACTGGTTAACGGGTATGACGTGACGACAGACCCGGATGCGGTTCGCCGCTCCATCGGCATCATCTTTCAGGATCCGAGCCTGGACGACCGGATGACCGCCATGGAGAACCTGAACATCCACGGTCGGGTCTACCACCTGAGCGCGGCGGAGCGTCGAGAGCGTTCCGAACAGCTCCTGAAAATGGTCGATCTGTGGGAACGCCGGAACGACGTGGTGCGCACCTTCTCGGGCGGCATGAAGCGACGACTCGAAATTGCGCGCGGGCTCATGCACGAACCGAGCGTTCTCTTTCTTGATGAGCCGACCGTTGGCCTCGACCCGCAGACGCGCGAGCACATCTGGCGCTATCTCGATCAACTGCGCCAGTCGACCGGCACGACGATCTTCCTGACGACTCACTACATGGACGAGGCGGAACGCTGCGACCGGATCGCCATTATCGACTACGGCAAGATCGTGGCGGAAGGGACGCCCAATCAGTTGAAAGACATGGTCGGTGGCGATGTCATCAGCCTGCATACGGCCGACAATGATCAGGCGGTCTTCGAGCTACAGGAGCGCTTCGGCATCCAGGCGACTAACCTCGACCGCGTGCTGCGTTTCGAAGTCGATGACGGTGAAGCGTTCATCCCGCGCTTAGTCCAGACACTCTCGATTCCCATCGCGTCAGTCAGCGTACGACGACCAAGCCTCGATGACGTCTTCCTCCGCATCACCGGGCGTGAGATCCGCGACGAGTCCGTGGGTGGCGCCGATCAGATGCGCGGGCGCATGAGAGCTCGAATAAGGAGATAGCAGCTATGTCAATTCACACCTCAACCGCGAGAACGACCGCGCGGGCCAGGCGGCGCGCTCCCCAGAGCCGGAGCCGCGCGGCGCTGGACGGCATCGTGACACTCTGGTACCGGGACATCATCCGCTTCGTGCGCGATCGAAGTCGCATCATCGGCAGCCTGGCTCAGCCGCTCCTCTTCCTGTTTATCTTTGGCGTGGGGCTCTCGCCGGCCATCGGCACACTCGGCAGTAGCGGACAGAATGGCATCAAATACGGGCAGTTCATCTTCCCGGGTATCGTCACGATGTCGGTACTCTTCACCTCGATCTTCGGGGCGGTCTCGGTCATCTGGGATCGCGAGTTCGGATTCCTGAAAGAGGTGCTGGTCGCTCCGGTTCCGCGCTGGTCACTGGTGGTGGGCAAGGCACTCGGCGGCAGCACGACCGCGATGTTTCAGGGAGTCCTGATTCTTCTCTTCGCGCCACTGGTCGGGGTAAGCCTAACGCCGCTGGTCGTGATCAAGCTTCTCATCATGATGTTCTGCACTGCGTTTGCCCTGAGTTCGGTGGGCCTGGTCATCGCTTCGCGAATGCGAAGCATGGAGGGCTTCCAGATGATGATGAACTTCTTGATGATGCCGATGTTCTTCCTCTCCGGCGCGCTCTTTCCACTCTCCAACCTTCCGGGCTGGCTGGCGGCGCTGACGCGCATCGATCCAGTCTCCTATGGCGTCGACGCCATCCGGCAGACGGTTCTGAGCACCAGCCCTGCGGGCAGGGAGGCGGCAACGTCGCTGGGGCTAACCGTCTTCGGACACACCATGAACCCATGGGTCGATATCCTGGTCGTGATCGGGGTAGGTGCGGTCATGGTCGCCATGGCGGTACGCGCGTTCAGCCGTCTGGAATAGGCCGCCAGCAAAACGACGATCAGTCGTGGGGGATTCTGGAAGCTGTCGCCTTCTTGACCGACACGGGTACGTCAAGCGCCTGGCCGAAGAACTCGGTGATACGTCGCTGGTACTCCTGGGGCTGAAGCATCGTGGCCTCAACGTGATCGGCGCCATCGACCCACCAGATCTCCTTGGGACGGCCCGCCGCGGCAAAGTTCTCCTCGGCGTATTCAGGAAGGACAAGCGAGTCCTCCGTGCCGTGAATGAACAGGATTGGACGCGGGCTGATCTTCCCGATAACCTCGACCGGTTGCACGTCTCCGACGCTGGCGCCAGCGCGCCACTCGGCCATCTTCACCGTCACCGGCGCGAACGGAAAGGACGGCAGGTGGAACAGCTTGCCGTAGCTCGTCGAGATGATGCTCGATGCCGAGCTGAAGCCACTATCGTTCACCAGCGCCTTGATGCGACGGTCGTTCGCCGCGGTCAGAATCGAGACCGATCCACCAAGTGACAGGCCGAAGGCGCCGATAGAGTCAGGATCGACGTCGGAGCGACTGACCAGGTAGTCTACGGCCGATCGGAGATCAATCTGCTCCTTCGCGCCGAGCGTCACCGCGCGTCCGCCACTCTGCCCACGACTCCGCATGTCATAGGTGAAGACATTGAACCCGGCCTGGTTGAGGAAATCGGCCCAGGGGATCATCTGATCCTTGTTATCACCGTAGCCGTGAGACAGGATGATCGTCGCGCCGTTCGAACCCGAATGGAACCGGCCAGAGAGGGAGAGTCCGTCGCGGCTCCGGAAGGTCACCGGCTCCGGCGACAGGCCGGGGAAATCACTGAGTGACCAGGGATAGGAATTCTGCGGCGGCCGGATCGCCCAGCCGGAAACCCTCCAACCCATGATGAGAACGAAGGCGGCGACGATCAGTGCAAAGATGATGATGAACATACATTTACCTGTCCCTGACGTAGAGTCTCGTGTTTCCAGATTCGTCGTACAGTAAAGTCTACCGACAATCAATTTCGATGATAGCACCGCCGTTGCCTGGCCCGGGCGCCTCTCCCCGCCGATTTAACGGTGATTGCGCAACTCCGCGCTGGCTGTTACCCGTCTGTAACGCCCCGGACTCTAGACTTAGTGTACGGTGCCCCGCGCGAAGTTGATCAGTTGCGCGAAGGACTCTGAGGGAGTGAAACACGATGATCGCAACCAACAACCACGCTAATCTCGTCCTGAAGCCCAAGGCGCATCCTGACGGAAGAAGTACCGTTCCGAAATATGACGGGACAGCCATCGAGATCTTCGGGCTGACCAAGCGGTTCGGCAACTACACGGCCGTCGATTCGCTTACATTTCGCGTGCCGCGAGGCTCGATCTTCGGCTTTCTCGGACCAAACGGTGCCGGAAAGACGACGACCCTCGGCATGCTGCTGGGGCTTGTTCCGATCGATGGCGGCACCGCGGAGCTCCTGGGACACGATGTTCGCACAAACCTTTCGCAAGCGCTGGCCCGAACCGGAGCGCTGGTCGAACGCCCGGCCCTCTATCCGTACATGAGCGGACGGCGAAACCTGTCACTACTCGCCCGGCTGGCCGGCATCAACGACCAGACGATCATCGATCGAGCGCTGGCAGACGTCGATCTCACCGAACGAGCGAACGCGAAGTTCGGCGGCTACTCGACCGGCATGAAGCAACGACTTGGAATCGCCGCCGCGCTGATCAAGCAACCGGAGCTGATCATCCTGGATGAGCCGACGAGCGGGCTCGACCCGGCGGGACAAATCGAGATCCGTAACCTCGTGCGCAACCTGGCGCAGTCCGGCCGCACGATTGTCCTCTCGAGCCATCTACTGAATGAGGTCCAGGAAGTATGCAGCCACGTCGCGATCATCGATCGTGGGAAGCTGATCCAGACTGGACTGTTGAGCGAAATCCTGGCGCAGGAGGAGATCATCGAGATTCGGGTTGTTGACGGTGTCGAGCAAGCATGTGAGCTTCTCCGGACGCTTCCGGATGTCAAGCGCGCCGAGATCCTCGACGGCCGTCTAATCCTCGACGCTCCGGCCGCGCTGACAGCGACCATCAACCGGACGTTGATCGAAGCGGGGTTCGATGTCAGCAGTCTGAACGCACGTGAGAGCAAGCTCGAAGAGCGATTCCTTGATCTGACAGGCCAGGCCGAGAAGGAGTCCTGATATGACACCCATCACCACACTCGTTCGCGTCGAGATCGTGAAACTGCTGCGGCGACCGATGACGTGGACGCTGTCGATCATTCTGATGGCGTTGACTGGGTTCGTCTACGCCTCGATGATCGTCGCACTGCTGGCGCCGGAGTCGGCTGGGGTCGATACCGAATCGTTGAAGGAACAGATCCTCCTGCCGGACGGCCTCTTCTTCGCGGCGACCATCGCTGGATCGCTCACCACCATCATGATTATCATCCTGGCGGCAGGATCGGTTGGCGGTGAATTCAGCTGGGCGACTATCCGGAGCAACCTGATGATGGGTGCGACCCGCACCCGGTTCCTTGTCGCCAAGCTGCTGGCGCTAGAGCTCTTCGCGCTGGTGTGGTACATCCTCACGGCCGCCCTTGGCGTGCTCGGGGCGATCGTCACGGCCGCCGCGACGAGCAGTCCGGTTGGGTCCGACTATCTCCTGAGTACTAGCTTCGTCACCGATACAGGACGAATTCTGCTCCATGCACTGATCGTGTTGGCGGTCTGGACGCTGATCGCCACGGCGATCACGGTCATTACCGGTTCACTGGCGGCAGGCATCGGTGTCACGCTGGCGGTTGTCATGTTGGGCTCTCAGATTGCAGGACTGATCGCTCAGATCGGTTCAATCGGCAAATGGGCCTCGCGGGTGATTCCCAACAAGGCGCTCGACGCGATCACCTCGCTCGATGCCGCGACACCGCCGAAGTACCTGGCGACTGACTGGATCTGGATCGTCGCGAGCATCGTCGGATGGAGCGCGATCTTCGCCTTCCTGGCCGTTCGCCGGTTCCGAGCGATGAACCTCATCGGCAACTCCTGATCAGCTCACGGGAGACGAACGACAACGTGCGGAATATTGAGATCAAAGTGAAGGTGGAGGACCTCGATGAGGTCCTCCACCTTGCTCTCCAATTGGGCGCGCGGGATCAGAACATCCAGGTCGACACCGACACCTACTTTCGCGTCCCGCACGGGCGGCTCAAACTGCGGGTGCATGAGGGCGTTCCCCTCGGAACACTGATCGCCTATCAGCGGCCGGACGACATAGTGAGTCGCATCTCGGACTATACGCTCGTCCAGATCGACGATCCCGATTCGCTACGACTGGCGCTCACGCAATCACTGGGCATCCTGGTGACCGTGCGCAAGTCGCGCAGGGTACTCCTCTACGGTGCCACGCGCATCCATCTCGATGACGTCGAGGGGCTCGGCCGATTCGTGGAACTGGAGACGGTTCTGAACGAGCAGACAGTCGGCGAAGCAGAGGTCGAACACCGCCATGTGCTCGACGCGCTCCGGCTGAATCAGGCAGAGCCGGTGCCGGTCAGCTACAGCGACCTGCTCATGACACGTAGCGACTGACGTCGTTCTGCTGCAATTCCAACCACCAGAGGAAGGCCGCCCAGCCCCGCCAACCAGTCCACGCCTCGGCGATTTCGCGCACTTCAGCCTCGCTCGCGTTCCGTCCGAGGCCGTAAGCGTAGCCAATGATTTTGCGCAGCCCGAGGTCGGCCGCGGGCAGACTGTCGGCGACCCCAAGACCGCGCATCAGCACGTACTCAGCGGTCCAGCGTCCAATGCCCCGGTGCCGCGTCAATTCGGTGATAGCGTCCTCAAACGGAATCTCGCCCAGGTCGTCGAGTCGCAGATCGCCATTGACGATCGCCTGTGACAGACCGATCAGGTAGCTCGCCTTCTGTCGACTGAACTGCATCTCCAGCAGTTCGGCCGGATTGAGCGATGCGATACGCTCGGGCTCCGGCAACATCAGCAATTCCCGCCCAGCAAGCTCGACGCGCCGACCAAATCGCTCGATCAACGCGAGCTTGAGACGGCGCGCGAAGGCGACGTTCACCTGCTGTCCGACGATGGCAAAGATCAGCGCCTCGTATGGCTCGGCCACCAGCAGCGGCCGCACGCCCAGACGTTCGTCGACAAGCTGGCCGAGCGGCGGGTCCGCGTGAGCGAGTGCCAGAAACGGAGACGGGTCGATGTCGAGCAGGAACAGGCGCTCGATCCGGCGCCGGGCGGCATCGACCAGCGCGAGAGAGAGGTGATCGCCCGCCACGCTCAGTTCAAGGCTGGGGGCCTCGAGCGATCCAATCGACCGCAACGTGATGAGTAGGTCGTGCCCGTCGATCCGCAACGCCCGCTCGTACTGCCCGGCGGCCACGTCAACCGTTTCAAGGACCGACGATGGAGAGGATTCGAGATATTCAAGTGCCAGCCGGAACGAATAGGGCGGAGTCGGACGGAGTTCGACGCTCGGCTGCCCGGCCTGCCGTGAATGACTCACGGGCGGCGGGGTGTGCGGTCCACACTGAACCTGAAGACGTCGGGCCGGTTGTAATGACCGGCGGCGTCGAAGGTCATGCGTTCCTCAATCGCGAGTCCGGGATCGATCTCCGCGGCCACGATCGCCTCTTCGCCCCAGATGGGTCCGGCCAGGTATTCGCCGTCCGGTCCGATGATCGCGCTGCCACCGCGCTGGATCAGCTCGTCCGGGTCGCCGGGAATCTCCTGCAGCATCGAGAGGTCGGCCGGTAAGTCACGAGTACGGAGCACCGTGCCAGCCGCCAGGACGAAGGCGCGACCCTCGAAAGCGTAGTGGCGCGATGCGATCTGGTGCATCTCTTTGACGTCAGGCCAGCAGGCAATGTGCAGCAGTTCGGTTTGCTCGTGCATCGCCTGACGTGCGAGCGGCATCCAGTGCTCCCAGCAGAGGAGACCGCCCAGTTTGCCAAGCTCGGTGTCGAGGACGAGCAGGCCGCTCCCGTCCCCCTGTCCCCAGATCATGCGCTCGTCATAGGTCGGCATCAACTTGCGATGCACGCCGAGGAGCGTTCCGTCCGGACCGAAGAAGAGCTGCGAGCAGTAGAGCGTGCCGCCACCCAATTCATGCACGCCGATGACGACATAGGCACTGGCTTCGCGACCCGCCTCGCCGAGTCGATCGACTTGCGAGCTGGGGACCGTGATGCTATTGGCCACCAGCCGCCGGTAGATTTCGCGCGCGGGATCATGTCCCCAGAGCGCGGCGCCGGGCGCCTCCGACAGCCAGACCGGGTAGCCAGGAATCCAGACCTCGGGAAACGCGATCAGCCGCGCTCCCTGTGCCGCTGCGCGTGCGATAAGCATGCAGGTCTTCTCAATCGTGGCATCACGATCGAGGAAGACCGGCGTCGACTGCACTACGGCGGCGCGGAAGGTCTCCCACTTGTCTCCTGGCGGCATCCGAACGCACTCCTCCCCAGGCACCGCACGCCCCTGGCGGTCGCCCTTAGCTGGTTCCTGCGCTAGCGCTGGCCTGGCAGGACTTCCTTGGCGGACTCAGCGTTCGGATCGAAGTAGAGTCGCGGCAGGACCATGGTGTTGGCGCCGAAGAGGACGTATTCGTAGGTGGCCTCGCCGTCATAGCCGCGCTGTGCGTGGATGTCCTGTGGCGGTGGCGGCAGCACGACCGCGTCGCCCGGCTCGAGGATCGTCTCGTTGACCAGCTCGACCCGTGCCTCACCCGCTCCCGTTCCTTCGTCGAGCCGTCGCCAGACCTGATACTGGTCGCGACCCTGGTAGACACCGATGACACCCCAACTGCCATGGCTGTGGATCGGGGTCATTGCCTCCGGACCGAACCGCGCCCGGACCAGAATCAGACCAGACTCGTCCGTGTAGAGCGGCTTCGACTGGCTGCCGGTGTGAATGTTGCCCATCGGCTCGTCGCCGGCGAGTTCCGGATGCTTCGCCAGTTCGCGCATCCGCCCGGCGATGCGGTCCAGTCCGCCCTCGGTTGGGCCCTCGTCAGCCAGGATCTTCTTCACCTCACCGATGAAGGTATCGATCGTGTAGGTTGCCGTCATGGATTGCCCTCCTTGTCTGTGAAACGTCATTCAATCGTACCGTGCAAGCCGAGGATGGAAAAGCGGGGGGCGAAATTACTCAGGGAAATGTGCGAACGCACGTAACGGACGGTTTATCTTGGGTTACCGGACCCAGGGTGACGGCACCATCGCGGGCGAGATGTTCGATCTCGCCCCGGTCGAGCCCCATCTCCGTCAGGATCTCGGCGGTGTGCTGGGCCAGGAGAGGCGGTGGACGCCGGATGACCGGCGGCGTGGCGGACATATCGATCGCTGGGCCGATCAGCGGGATGCTCCCGGCCAGGTCGTGCTGCACCTGCCGCACGATCCCGAGCTCGCGCACCTCATCGCTCTGGAGCGACTCACCGATCGACCAGATCGGTCCGCAGGCGACGCCCTCCTCGTTCAGCCGGTCGACCCATTCAGCGGTCGTGCCGGACGCCAGTGCTTCGGTCACGAGCGCGTTGATCTCGGGACGATTCGTGACCCGGTCGGCGTTCGAGCGAAAGCGCGGGTCCTCGACCCACTCGGGGTGGCCAAGCGTCCGCGCCAGTCGCTGCCAGACCGGCTCACTGGCGACCGCGATATTGATCATCCCGTCAGCCGTCGTGAACGCGCCATAGGGAGAGGCGACCGGGTGGTCGTTTCCCTCGAGTCCGGGGTCGTCGCCACCCGCCAGGTAGCGGCCAGTCTGGTAGGTCAGAATACCGATGATGCCACCCAGCAGCGAGGTATCGACCCGTTGACCATTTCCAGTCTGCAGGCGGCTGATGTACGCGCCAAGAACGCCATAAGCGGCAAACATCGAGGCCAGTACATCGCCAATTGCCACGCCGACCCGCGCCGGGCCGGTTTCTGGATGGCCGGTGATGCTCATCAGCCCGCTCATGCCCTGGGCGACCTGGTCGTAGGACGCCCGCGTGGCGTATGGGCCCTTGGAGCCATAGCCGGAGACCTGGCAGAAGATGAGTCCCGGGTTGACCTCACGCAGCGATTCCTCGCCCAGGTTCAGCCGGTCCATCACTCCGGGTCGGAAATTGGTCACGATGATGTCGGCCGCTTCAGCCAACAGACGGACAATGCGCGCGCCCTCGGGATGCTTCAAGTTGATAACCGCGCTTCGTTTATTGCGATTGACCGAGAGAAAGTAGGGGCTCTCGCCAGCGACAAATGGTGGACCGTAGCCACGCGCCGCATCACCGTGCGGCGGCTCGATCTTGACTACGTCGGCCCCAAGATCGCCGAGGAGCATGGTGCACATCGGACTCGAGACTGCCTGGCCAAACTCCAGCACTCGCACTCCGGCCAGCGGTTGATTCGGCTGCTCCGTTGGACTCATCATGCTCCCTTCACGGAATCCATCACGACCCTGGAATCAGTGGTAGGACGATATGTGACGGATGCGCGCTATCGTGATGGATCGTGTTGATCGCGACCTGCGTGTGGGTGTTCCGGCCGAGCGGCTCACCGGTGTTCGGGTTGACATCGAAGCGCGGGAAGTTGCTGCTCGAAACGTCGAGACGAATCCGGTGACCGGTGTTGAAAACGTTGCTCGTCGCGTACATCGGAATCTCGATGCGATAGATCTCGCCCGGTTCCAGCATCTCGGCATGCTCGCGACTGTTCCGGTAGCGCAGACGCAGGATCGAGTCGGAGATATTCATGTCGTAGCCGTCCGGGTAATCCGAACTGGGCGGATAGACGTCGACGAGCTTGACCGTGATGTCGGTATCGGGCGCCGAGGACGAGACCCAGAGGACGGCGGTGAGCGGACCAGTCACCTCGATTGGCTCTGAGAGCGGCTCAGTCTGGAATACCAGAACGTCCTGCCGACTCGACAAAGGCAGGTAGGGTGGTTTGGCGCCGAACGTTGACTCGTTCGGACGCTGATTTTGGGGTCCGACCGAGGTGATATTGCCGATGCGCTCCTCCATCTTCACCCGGTCCTCGATGGCCGGATCGACATCAAGCACGTCGGTTAGCGACGAGATATTGCCGCCGATGGTTGGAACCGGGTCGTCCGGATCGAAGCGAAAGGACGTCTGGCGCGACTCGACTTTCGGCGCATCACTGGTCAACTCGCCGGGCTCGCCGAGGTAGAACGGCGTGAATTCCGTTCGGGCCAGCGGCCATTCCTGCTCTGCGCGCCAGTGTCCGCCGTGATAGAGTCGCCCCTCCGGCGTCTTGTGCCCGTCGCCTCCACCCATCACGAAGATACGCACCGGCGGCTCTTCCGACATCTCGTTGTCGATGCGCTTGAGCCAGTGATCGAAGAAGAGTCGATGGTGATCGTTGACGTCATCCGCCAGGTTCCCGGCGATCGCCGACTCCGGACCGAACTCGACGTCGCCGGACCAGGTCAGGTCGACCTTCTCGCCACCGTGTGTCCAGGGGCCCATCATCAGGAAGATCGGTCCCTGCTTGCCCTGAGTGAAGCGGACGAAGTTCTCCAGCGTCGAGCGCGTGTAGGAGTCGTACCAGGCGCCCGAGAAGAGAATCGGCACGTCGGCGTGCTGCTCGAAGTGCTCCTCGAAGTCGAATCCTGGCTGCTTCCAATATTCGTCGTAGTCGCCGTGGGTCCAGATGTCAAAGACCCAGCGCTCGTGCATCGGGACGAGCGCCAGCGGCGACATTCCGGGCTTCAGCGGCAGGCGCTGGAGCCAGTCGCGAAAGCGCACCTGGCGTAGCGCCTGATTGACCGCCGGATCGTCCACCATCGTGCCGGTTACGAGCGCGCGGAAGCCCCAGGCCATGAACCGCATCTCGAAGGCCCCGTTGTGCCGCACGGAACTCGTGTGCGCGTTCGCGCCACCCTCGTTGACGTACATGGCTGCTAGGTTCGGTGGGTTGAGCGCCGCCAGCGCGTTCTGCACCCACGCCAGGTAGGAGGTGCCAAAGGTGCCGACGCGTCCGTTGCTCCAGGGCTGCTTCGACAGCCAGATCATCGTGTCGTAGCCGTCTTCCGCCTCCTGCGCCAGGAAGTAGAACTCCCCTTCGGACGCATAGCGCCCGCGGCAGTCCTGGATGACGACCACGTAGCCACGTCGCGCGAAGTAGAGACCCTTCTTCTCGACGGTGTTCGGATCGCTCTTGTCATAGGGAGTCCGCACCAGCAGCGTCGGAAAGCTGCCAGCCAGCGGATCAACGCCGCGCGCCGGGCGGTAGACGTCGGTCGCCAGCCGCACGCCGTCACGCATCGGGACCATGATGTCCCTGGCGACGACCGCGTCGGTCTCAGGTTCCGCGCCGGGAATCGTCGGCTTGCTCATTCATAGTCTCCTCTCAACAGGCGTTAGGGCATTCTAGCAGGACCGGAATGACAGCCGCGCATACGTTTTCCCGAATGCCTCTGGCTGCTACACTCAGCGCTTATGAGTGCGAAACCAGCCGGGATGCCAGTCGACAACACGCCACAACTCTCCGACCGGGCACGGCGCAACGTGCTCATTGCAATGATGCTGACGATGGCGCTCGTTGCCATGGACACGACCGTGGTGGCGACGGCCGTGCCGTCGATCGTGCAGGATCTGGGCGGATTCTCGCAGTTCACCTGGGTCTTCTCGATCTACGTTCTCGTCCAGGCAGTCTCGATCCCGATCTATGGCAAGCTGGCCGACCTCTACGGCCGCAAGCCAATCCTCCTGGTGGGAATCTTTATCTTCATCGCCGGATCGATGCTGTCGGGCGTCGCCTGGAGCATGTTCGCCTTGATCGCCTTCCGCGCCTTGCAGGGCATCGGCGCCGGGGCGATTCAGCCGGTGGTGACGACAATTGCCGGGGACATCTATACCGTCGAGGAACGCGCCCGCATTCAGGGCTGGCTCTCCAGTGTCTGGGGCATCTCGGCGGTGATCGGTCCGGCCATCGGCGGCTTTTTCGCCGAATACCTGACCTGGCGCTGGATCTTCTACATCAACCTGCCGCTCGGCGCCCTGGCCGTCTTCATGATGATCCGCTACCTGCACGAGAACGTGGCACGCAAGCGACACAAGATCGACTATCCTGGCTCGGCGTTTCTGGCAGTTGGACTCGGACTCTTCATCTTCGGCGTGCTTGAGGGCGGTGTCCGCTGGGCCTGGTTCTCGACCACCAGTCTCGGCATCTTCGCCGTCGCCATCCTGACGCTCGGGCTGTTTGTCGTGCAGGAGCGGCGCGCGGTCGAGCCAACGGTGCCGCTCTGGGTCTTCGGGCGCCGGGTGCTGCTCGGGGCCAACCTGGCCACCGCCTCCCTCGGATTCCTGTCGATTGGCCTGACCACCTTCTTGCCGACCTTCGCCGAAGGCGTCCTTGGGATCAGCGCCCTCTTCGCCGGGTTCATCCTGTCGTCGATGTCGATCGGCTGGCCGCTGGCTTCGGCCCTCTCCGGAAGGGTCTACCTGCGGATCGGCTTCCGCGACACCGCGCTGGTCGGGATCAGCCTCTGCGTCGCCGCGGCGATCGGGTTCTACAGCTTTACAGAGTCGGTTCCCGTCTGGGCGACCGTACTCGCCAGCCTGGTCATCGGCGCGGGATTCGGCTTCCTCTCGACCTCGCTGATCGTCGGAGTGCAGTCCTTGATCGACTGGAACCGGCGTGGTGTCGTGACTGGCTCCAATCTCTTCAGCCGCCAGCTTGGTCAGGCGCTCGGCGCGGCGATCTACGGCAGCATCGCTAACGCGGTCCTGCTCAGCAAGCTGAACAACGCACCAGCCAGTCTGGCCGGTCAGCTTCCGACGACGCTCAACGACGCCAGCGACGCCCTCACCAGCAACAGCAACAATCTCAGTGCCGCGGCAGAGAGCTACCTGCGCGACGCCCTCTACCAGGCAACGCACCAGGTCTTCTTGACGCTCCTGATCATCGCGGTCGTGAGCCTGGCAATCGTTCTGCTGACTCCCCGGCATTTCGAGCGTCTCCATTTCGCGGAGGACGATGCGCCGAACCAGGCCGATAGCACGAACACATCAAAGCAGCGCGAGATGGAATCGGCCAAGGCAGCCAGCCAGGACGACTAGGCGCCCCATCTGCGTGCGTTGCGAAGAGGCGGCGCGTACGTCGCCAACATCGTTGTGCTCTGCACCTCAGCAATACGGACCTCACAATCGGTAGAAAGGACCCTGTCGTGGCGATCGACATTCACGCGCATTGCTTTCCCACGGAGTATCTCGACCTGCTCGGTCGCCACGGGGACCCGTCAGTCCGGTTCGCTCGGGGCATGGGCGCGGGCGACTCCGACGACGAGCTTCAGCAGCGCTTCGACCTGATGGACCGTGCCGGGATCACCATGCAGGTCCTCTCGATCACCCCACAACTTCCCGTCTTCGAGGATGAATCGGACGCGGTCGAGGCGGTGCGGCTGGTCAATAACATCTACGCCGATCTCGTGCGCCGCTTTCCCGAACGCTTTACTGCCTTCGCGGCATTACCACTTCCGCACGTCGAAGCATCACTTGAAGAGATGACGCGAGCGCTTGACGATCTGGGGATGGTTGGAGTCTGCATCACCAACACGATCGGGAATCAGTCGCTCGTGGACCCGGCCTTTGAGCCGGTCTTCCAGGAGATGGATCGTCGTGGGACGACCCTCTTCGTGCACCCTGCCGGGAAATCAGCCTTTTCTTCGTTGATCGCGGAGTCGGGGCTGACCTGGCCCATCGGCGCCCCAATCGAAGACACCATCGCCGCGACCCAGCTGATCGCACGAAACTTCCCGCTTCGCTATCGGGACCTGCACGTCATCCTGTGTCACCTCGGAGGAGCGCTGCCACTCCTGCTGCGCCGTCTTGATCATCAATTGCATGAGACAAGTGACGCGGACGCCGAGTTGCCCAGTATGCAGGCGCGCCGAATGTGGTACGACACCGTCAGTCATAACGATCCGGCGGCGCTGCGATGCGCATGTGACGCACTCGGATCAAGTCAGCTCTTGCTTGGAACCGATTTCCCCTACCTGACCGGTGACTGGTTCACCGGAGCCGTCTCCTACATCCGCGACTTCGGGTTCGAGGACGGCGCCGATCAGCGCATTCTGGTCGACAACGCCCGGCAGCTGCTGGGCATCGTCACGTCGGACTGAGGGCGAATGGACCGCCTCGCCAAGCCCCTCGTCGACGATCTGGCCATCTTGCATGCGGATAATCCGGTCGCACATCGCGCCGATACGTGGATCGTGCGTCACCACCACGAACGTCTGCCCATTCTCGACGTTCAACGTGCGCATCAGGTTCATGATCTCATCGGCGGTCTCGCTGTCGAGATCCCCGGTCGGTTCGTCGGCCCAGACGATCGCCGGTTCGTTGACGAGCGCCCTGGCAATGGTTACGCGCTGCCGCTGCCCGCCCGACAGTTCCATGGGTTTGTGCCGGGCCCTGTCCTCCAGTCCAACCTGTGCCAGCGATTGCATCGCCCGCTCGCGGGCGTCTGACGGCTTCATGCCGCTGACGAGAAGCGGCAATTCCACGTTCTCGACGGCACTGAGGACCGGAAGCAGGTTATAGAACTGGAAGATGAAGCCCATCTCTCGAGAACGAAAGGTTGTACGCGCGGTATCTGGGAGCTGCGAGAGATCCATGGCTGGCAATGTAGATCACGCCTTCGTCGATCGTATCGAGTCCGGAGAGACAGTTAAGCAACGTTGTCTTGCCACACCCCGACGGTCCCATAATGGCCGCCATCTCGCCCCGGTCGATGGTCAGGTCCACTCCGCGCAGCGCGGGAACCCGGACTTTGCCGGTTTCATACGTCTTGAGGACGTTCCGCGCTTTGATGATGGTCTGGGCGCTCGTTCGATCCGCGCGTGGCCCTTGGCCAGCCAGCTGCTCCTTCATGCCGAGCGATCTCTCCAATTCCGTGAACTCCAGATGTCCAGGGCCGCGTGGGGTAGCGGAACCGCTCGACTCGTGCCGTGGCGACGGCTTGCCCTTCGGCACTCGCCTGACAAGTCACGAGGAATATTCATGCCGCTCGTACCAATCAACGGTTGCGCCAGCGTGCCGGTTGCATGACCCAGAACGTTCGAGCGAATGTCATGTATGTGACAATAGCATGGCGATGCCCGAGACATTCAGCATAGAAGCTCGCCATGCATGGAGTGGCGCAGTGGACTCAACAATTCAGTGATTGTTGCGTGTGCCGTGGAGGCTGACGATGCAGTTCAGCTATGACGCCGAACTATTGCGACGATGCCCGGAATTGGTGGCGGGCGTGATCTGGGCGGAAGGGCTGACCAATCAGGCCTTCACCGATGCCGGAGACCAGACGCTGGCCGCAGCCGAGGGGCTGATTCACCGTCGGTTCAGCGACGTTCCCCAGATTGCGCGGTCGGAATCGATCACGGCGTGGCGTCAGGTCTACTCCCGCTTCGGGGTAACCCCCAATCGCTATCCGTGTGCTGCCGAAGCGCTCATGCGGCGAGTGGTGGAATCGGCATCGCTACCGCGGATCTGCGCGATTGTCGACATCTGTAACGCAGCATCATTGACCCACGGGATCCCGGTCGCCCCGTTCGACATTGACGTGGCTGGCGGAGACTGGACGGTCCGGTTGGCAACCGGAACCGAGACGTTCCTGCCGATCGGGTCGACACACGCGGACCCGGTTCCCGCCGGCGAAGTCATCTATGTCGACGACTCCGGCAGGGCTCGGTCGCGGCGCTGGAACTGGCGCCAGTCCGATGACGGCAAGATCACCTTGAAGACGACGTCGCTGCTGATCACGACCGAAGCGGTCCACGTCTCCGCGCGCGAGACGGTTCGGGGTGTCCTGGCCAATCTCGCGGAGTGGATTCCTGAAATCCTGGGGGGACGAGTGCAAACCGAGGTTCTTGACATCGACCACCCGTCAAGCGAACGCACGCTGACCGCCTGATCACCCTCCAGATAGAAGTGGCGAAGCGGGTCGTCTGGCCCGCCTCGCGCATGTACGTGTGATTCCTCTGATCAGAGCACCGGAGTTACTGATTCTTTCCCTTGACCGGCTTCGGCGGCGCGGCCCCCTCCGGCAGCGGTGCCGTGTACGGCTCGCCTCCGGTGGCCTCTTTGAAGTCCGCCTTCGCCTTTTCGATCAGAGACGGGTCGAGCGCCAGTTCAGCCGCGGTGACGGCCATCACCTTCGCGGCCTGCAGCATCCCCTTGTGGCCGATCGACATACCGCCCGTCGCGGTGATTCCCCAGCTATGCCCGGTCACGCCCGCCGGGTGGCAGGTGGTACGCGCCTCCACCGTCGGCACGATCCAGCTCACCTCCGACACGTCGGTCGAGCCGGACATCACGCGTCCGAACTCCTCCGGGCCGAAGACCTCAGATAGCAGCGGCTGCTCCAGGGCGGACTCGGGGAGTCCGTCCCGCTGGATGCTGGCCCGCCGGATCCGCTCCGGATACCCTTCGGCCACCGCCTTACCGAACGCGCGCTCCTCGTCGGTGAAGTCGATCGGGCCCAGCGCGTTGAAGACATCATTCATGACGCCGACCAGGGTACGGTTCGGCAGCAGATTATGAATGCCGTAGTGATCGTGAATCGTCAGTTTCGTGTCGGTCATCATCTCGGCGCCGCGGGCGATGCGGATCACGCGCTCGGTCAACTCGTCAACCTGATCTCGCTTGGGCGCACGCACGTAATACCAGACCTCGGCCTCATCCGGCACGACGTTCGGCTGACCGCCACCATTGGTGATGACGTAATGGATGCGTGCCTCCTGGACGATGTGCTCGCGCAGGAAGTTGACGCCGACATTCATCAGTTCGACGGCATCCAGCGCCGACCGACCGTGCTCTGGCGCCGCGGCCGCGTGAGCCGTCTGGCCGTGGAAGTGAAAAGTGATGTGATCAATTGCCAGCGAACTGGAGGTCGAGACGGTATTCTTGGCGGCTGGGTGCCAGGTGATGGCCACGTCGAGATCGTGAAAGACGCCGTCACGCGCCATGAAGACCTTGCCCGCGCCGGTCTCCTCGGCTGGGCAGCCGTAATAGCGGACCGTGCCCGCTTTGCCGTTGGCCTCGAGCCAGGACTTGAACGCGACAGCCGCCGCCAGCGCAGCAGTGCCGAGCATGTTGTGACCGCAACCGTGACCGGGGCCACCGACCACGTCCTGCTCCTGCGTCGTGGTCGCTTTCTGCGACAGGTTCGGCAGGGCGTCATACTCGCCGAGGAAACCGATCTTGGGCGAGCCGCTGCCCCACTCCGCCATAAAGGCCGTCGGCATCCCGCCAACGTTCGCCGTGATCTTGAATCCCTCGCCCTCGAGGAACTTGGACTGCAGATCGCAGGCGTAGGTCTCGTCGAGTGCCACCTGGGGGTGCGCCCAGATGTCGTCCGACATGGCGATGAAGCGCTGCTGGCGCTCTTCAAGCCACTCGGCCGGGGTCGTGTCCTTCGGCATGCGTCACTCCTTTTTGTTTATCCGCGCGGGGTAAACGCACCCCGCGTCCTCCCGTCTCCGGGCATTGTAGCCGGATCAACCGGATTGCTGTCCACTCAGCCATGACACTACAGCAGGATCAACCGACCAAGCAGAGTCGTGCGCTAAGATAGTTCACACGACTTTCCGGCGATCACCATCATGACATTCGGTGAATTGAGCCATCATGTTCGATCGTGACCAACAGAAGATGGTATCCGGACCGGAATCATCGCCGGATTCGCCCGACCTTGCACGAGTCCGTGCCACCCTGCGTCTCCTGTTCGACGGTGCAACCGCCGACCGGATCGCCGGACGGTCCGGTGCACGACTTGACCTCCTGGTCCGGCGTTCGCTTCGCCAATGGACGATCGAGCACTGGTTCGGTTGGATGGTACGTACCAGCGAGGAAGCCGCAGACCAGCCGCCACTGGGCCCATGTATGAACCTCTCTGCTCGTGAGGCGGTCGCGCTCGCCTTCCACCTGGGTCTGGGCCTGAACGCCGAGACGTTGGCCAGTCTGTCTGGAACCAGCGCAAACCAGATCGGCCAGGATCTCTTTCGCGCTCGGCAGACGATTGTGCGCTCCGGAGAGGTCGCCTGCGACGAATTCACGTCGGCCATCGGCCGCTATCGTGACCCGTCGCTCGATATCACCGAACGCGCCACCCTCCTCCATCACGCCCAGCACTGTGACGCCTGTCGCGACGCGATCGAGCGCTCTCAGGGAAGCGACGCACTGCTGCTCGACCGTCTCGATCGGCTGGCGGCAACCCTGCCGGATGAACCCGAAGCTCCGGCGAAAAACGCTCTTCGCCTGCCGGTCGGCTTACTGGTCGTCGTGGCGCTCATCGCCGTGGTGACGACCACGACGATCTTGATCGGCCGAGCACGTCAGCGCCCGGCCTCCCCCGGCACGCCAGTCACTGGAGTAGATAGTCTGAGCGGCTGGATCCTCAGACAAGACCTGAACGGCGCGGTCACCGCCATCGACCTGGAGACCGGCGCACAGCAGCCGGTTGGACCTCCTGAGGCGCAGACGTCCAATCTGCAATATGGTGGTGGCGCGGCGATCCTGTCGCCCAACCAGCGCCTCATCGCCCGGCAGGAGCCGGTCGGGCAGCCAAATGCCCATGATGAATTGACCGTCTTCACTACCTTCGGCGACGTACTCCAGACGGTGGAGCTGCAGGAGCGGCTCAACGTCCACCTGCAAGGTTGGCTCAGTAATGACACGGTGCTGGAAGTGATCGAACCCTATGGTGACATCAACCAGCCATTCAACGACTATGTCACCGGCCTGCAACGGGGTTCGTCGGTCGTGGCAGTGAATGTCCTTACCGGTAAACAGCGCGAACTCTTCCGGGGGTCTGTGGCCGCGGTCTTCCCTTCACCCGACCAGTCGTTGATCGTCTTCCGAACCTGGGACAATGCAAACGGCGGCCCGGCCGTCTTCGAATTGAGACCGCTCGCAGACGGTGAGATCGGTGATCCAATCACCAGGATCACACTGGGAAGCAACGGCGACCCGGTCTGGGCTCCCGACAGCAGCCATTTCTACGCCGCCTTCAATCCAGACATTGTCAGTCCAACGCCAACGACATCCGGCGCTACTCCGACGCCCGGCACGTCAGTCAAAGAATTGCGCACCGTCTCGATCGACCGGACCGGCACCATCTCTGACATCCCGCCGCTTCCGTCAGGAGAGCCGAACTACCCGCTCACCATCTCGCCGGTCGGCCAGATCCTCTTCCGCGCTTCGATCGCGCAGGGCTCGGATAGCTCTCCCGCCCAATACCGGCTCTGGCGGACCGACCTCTCTTCCGGCGCATCTATTGCACTCACCAGCGATTCACGAAGCCTGCCCCAGCGTGGAACGTGGTCACCGGACGGGGCGATCTTCCTGATCGAGGACTGGCGACCGTTTCTCATCACAGCGTCGGTTGATAACACGGCGCTCGGTGATGTCTGGAGCACGTCGATTTCGGCGATCTTCCCCGATGGGCACATCGAGCGCGTCCGCAACCAGCTTGGCGACCGGTTCTACGCCGGACTGGTCGGCTGGTTGCCAGCCAGCGCGCTCCGCGACCATACCGCCACCGAGTCGGGCGGCCGGCCTGGCGATCCCAGACCGGTCGACTTCGGCCAACCTCAACTGGTGCTCGACAGCTCGAGTAGCTCCAGCCCGGACGGCACGTACGTCGTGTTGCACGACGGCGCCAACAACGGTCCAGTCATCTGGAACCGAACGACTCAGTCGGAACGACGCCTGCCACCCGGAACCGACGATCTCTCGTGGCTGCCCCAGAGCGACATGCTGATCGGCGCCGGGCGAGTTGGAACGAGCCAGTCGTCGAACCTGAGCCGCTTGATGACCTTCGCCCCGCAGTTCGACCGCTCAGTGCCCTACTTCGACTTCCGCTCCTACGATCCCGCCGGAATCGGCGACAGCACCTCAGCCCACTACGCGGCGCCCCGGTTCTCGACCGACGAGGGCGCGCTGGCCTTCTTCGTCGTCGATGCTCGCTCCGGGATCGTCGAACTCTGGCTGGCCGAATACGGGCAGGAATCACGCTCGGTTCAGCGCTGGACCGTTCCGGTTGACAGCAAGCTCGATGTCGCACCGGTCGCGACCTGGATCGACAGCCGGACGCTCCTCTTCGCCGAACCCGGTGACTGGCAGAGTGGCCTGCCACGGCAGATCCAACTACAACAGATGACGCTCAACGACGACGGGACAAGCAGTGTTTCGACGCTCACCACGCTCCACACCCATGGCAACGAGCACGGCGTCGATCTCCGCGAGCTTGCGATCAGCCAGCACTCCGGCGCCATCGCCTACCGGCTGCGCCACTTTACCCAGTCGTCGGCCACCAACGGCATCTTCGACGGCGTCGCCATCGTGACCCTGGCGCACCCCGATAGCCCAATCGAGCTGTCACGCCAGGGCTCAGCAGACGGAATCGACTGGTCGCCAGACGGACAGGTGCTGGCCGCCGCATTCCCCGGTCAGATCCGCTTCTACTCGATCAAGGGTGAGCTTCTCGGGGCCGTCGACGGACAGACCGACGCCGCGGCACCACACTGGGTGAGTTCGTCGGAGGTCTGGTTCACCGCCATGCACGACGGGGTGGATAAGGTCATGTCGGTGACGGTGCGGTAACGGGGGCGCGGTGAGGCGGACGAAGATGGCCCCCGGCGTCACGTCGGAGTTTCTGGGAGAGCAAGGAGCGCGCGAACCGCAAACTCGACGTTGGCCATGAGGCGGTTCGAGACGTGTCCAGCGGGAGCACTGTCGAGGAAGCGATCGAGCGAGACGGTGCGGATCTGGTCGCAACGGATTGCACTGCTATCTCGCAGAGTCGTGGACGGCCCGCAGTCATTCGGGTCGCAGCGGATGTGCAGGGGGAGAGGCCGAATTGTCCGCGTCATCGGCGCGACGACCACGAGACGCTGTGGCCCGCGATTGAAGGTATCGGCCGACAGCACGAGAGCAGGCCGCCGGCCCGCCTGCTCGTGTCCTTCGATCGGGTCGAAATTCACCCACCATATGTCACCACGGAGCGGCGTCATTTAGACGTCAAGCCCATCGGCGCTGGATCGATCCCAGAGATCGTCCTCTGCTTCGTAGGCAGCGATGGCGTCAGGATCGGATATCATGAGCTCCGCCCAGGCCTCGTTATGGGCACGAAGCAGCAACTCGTTTCGATAGCTCTCCACCGCTTGCTCGACGATCCTGGTCATCGGGGTCTGGGTCTCTTCGGCCATCTCACGGACAGCCTGATAGGTGTGCTCGTTGACCTGTAGCGGATGGCGCTTGCTGATCCTGGTTGGGGTCACGTTCGCCTCCTTGCCGCGTTTGGACGTCGTCAAGCCATAGAGCCCGTCGCTGGCTCCCCACAGCGTCCCACGACTGCGTGAGCGTGTATACACATTAGTATATACCGCCGACGCCACGGTCAACACGATCCTTGTCCAACTATGACCACGGAATTCTTGCGCGACCAAATTCACGAAAACTGGCCGACATCAACCGATGGAGGACGGAATCAGCCACAGCATACCGCCCACCTGGCGCGTCGCGGGAAACAGCCAAACACGAGAACAGTCTCAGGCGCAGCGCCGGGTGGTACAGATTGGGGTCGTGATGCGCAAGGCTGTCGTGGGCAGAGGGCGGATGGCACAGGGGAGCACCGCTCAACGGTAGACGTCGTCATGACTACCGATGTCGAGCAGCGTGATTTCCTGCTCGGTGAGCTCGAGCGTGAGCACCACACGATAGGAATAGGTGATCCTGACCGCCCAACATCCGCTCAGTTGCCCACCCAATGGGTGCAGGTGCAACTCGGGGTCGAACGGGTCAGCTTCGAGTCGATTCAACACGTTATGAACGTCGTCGACGAGATCGCGATGCTGCTTGAGGAACTTGCGGAGCCGACGCCGGAACGCATCCGGAGCTATCAGCGTATAGCTCACTCGTCTTCCAGCGCCTCGTCGATGAGTTCCTGTGCACTCATGCGCTTCACGCGACCAGCCTCGACGTCCGCTCGGGCAGCCTGAATGCGGAGCCGCATCGCCTCTTCACGCTCGGCCTGAAGCTCACGATACTGTTCCGTCGACATCACTACATAGCGCGGTTCGTCGTGCTGAATGACCTGCACCGGCCCTTGCTTCAGGTCGTCGTCAACGGCGCTGATACCGCGTCGCTTGATCTCTCGCGCAGGAATCGTTGCCATCCTCTGCACTCCTTTCAGTACTGTATTGAGTATCTTATCGAGTGCCTGGTAAGTCGTCAATGCGCGGAGTCGAGCGAGTCAGCAAAACCGTCAACGGGACAACCACGAATTACACCTGGGATCCGACCGGGCTAGGGACGGTGATCGCCGACGGGACGGTGGAGAACGTCTTTGGCCCCATCGGCTTGGCCGAGCAGGTCACCGACAGCAGCCAGACGTCGCAATTCGCCGGGGCCGACGCCTTGGGCACCATCCGCCTGATCACCGATGGCTCGGGGAATGTGGTCGGCACGGGCGGCTACAGTCCCTGGGGCGTGCCGGACAGTGGCGCGGTGACCCTGAACGGCTTCGGATTTGCCGGGGAGCAGCTTGATCCCGAGTCGGGCTTCGTCTACCTGCGGAACCGTTACTACGACCCGACCACCAGTCGCTTCCTGACGCCCGATCCGCTGGGAGCCGTGGGCAGTGGCGTCAATCTGTATGCCTATGCGGGGAACAATCCGACCAATGTGACCGATCCGACGGGATTGGGCGGCAAGGGAGAGTTCGGCGGCGGTGGCGGTGCAGGCTTCTATGATCCAGGGATGGAGGAGACGGCCCAGGAGGCTGCGAACGAAGTACAAGGGGTGATCGGGAAGGTAGCCCGAGGTATTAAGCGCCTGTTTAGTGGTGGATCTGAGGAATCGGCGCCGCCGATGGATGTGGATCCCGCGACCCAGCAATGTCTGTATCCGGGCGGTGACGTGGCCCCGGCAGGACCGCCACCACGACGAGGAAGACTGCCATCGCGCCGGCCAGATAGCGCAGGCGCGTCGCCGCGCTTCGCTGGGCGCGCGCCGCTTGTTGGGCCAGCGTGAGCGCCTGGTCCTCACGATCGCGCTCCTGCGCCTCCTCGCGCTCGCGCTCGGCGAGGCTGGCCGCGAGGTAGGCACGCTCCCCCTCGGTCAGGGCGATGTCGCGGGCGGCCAGCGCTTCCAGCAGAGATAGGCGCGTGCCGGTCGCCAGGAAGCTCGGGTCGCGGTCGGCTTGCTCCCACTCAGCCGTCGCGTCGGTGAGATGGCGATGGAGCCTCAGACCGGCACGGTCTTCCTCCAGCCACGCTCGCAGGCGCCCCCAGGAGCGGAGTAGCGCCTCATGCGCCACGTCGACGGTAGCCTCGCCGGTGGCGGCGTCGCGGTCGAAGGTGAGCAGCCGGGCGGCGCCAAACAGCTCGAGCACCCCCTCCAGCATCTCGGTCGACACGTCCAGCGACCGCAGCTCCGACATCCTGACCCGCCGACGGGTGTCCTCCTGACCCTCGCCGAGGACGACCAGCCTCAGCAACACCTGACGGACGACCGCCCGCTCGGCGCGGGTAAGACCGGCATATAGCTCCTCCGCCCGCCGGGACACCGCGCCAAGCAGGCCGCCTGCCTGCTGGTAGCTCGTCAGGGCGAGCACGTTGCTCGCGCGCCGCTCGAACAGCTCGGTCAGGGTGTACTGAAGGAGCGGCAACGTGCCGGGCTGCTCGCCGATGTCGCGAATGATGGCGGCCACCAGTTCCGGCTCGAGCTCGACCCCGACTCGCTGGGCCGGCTCGACGATTGCGCGGTGCAGTTCCTCGGTCGTGAGCGGCAGGACGACCTCGGTGCGCTGGCACACCATCTCGCCGAGCTCGGGATACCGAAGCGGCCGGTCGTAGAAGTCAGCCCGCAGCGTGCAGACGATGCGCACCCGGCTGCGCGAGTCACGCACGGCCGTGGCGAGGCTCGACAGGAAGTGGACGCGCGTTGGCTCGTCCGGAATCAGGGTGAACACCTCCTCGAACTGGTCGATCAGCACCAGCAGCTCGACCTCCTCGTCCTCCGGCAGGGCACGCTTTGCCGCGCGGAGCAGCCCCCGCTCATCGGCTAGGAGCTGCTCCAGCAACGAGGCCGGGGGGTTGGCGCAGATGCGCAGCAGTGCCGCCTCAAACTCCTCGATCGGGCGCGCGCCCGGGATGATGTCGACGACGACCGAGCGCGCCGACCCCGGCAGCGCGCCGCGTTTGAGCAACGGCAACAGGCCGGCGCGCACTACGCTCGACTTGCCGCTGCCGGAGGGGCCAACGACGACCATGAACCGGCGCAGGGGCACCTGCTCGGCCAGGCGGTCCAGCAGCCGTTGCGCCAGCGCCTCACGTCCGAAGAAATCGCCCGCGTCGGCTTCCTGAAACGCCCGGAGCCCCTTGTACGGGTTGCGCGCTGCCAGTCGGGTCGCTCCGGCGAGCGACTCGATGTCGATCACGTCGAGGTCATGGAGCGGAGGGAAATCGGACGGCAGATCGGGCGCGACGACCTGATAGATAGGCTCGCGGCGCAGCAATCCCCGGAGCCCACCCTCGCCGAGGTCGCGCAGATGGATGCCCGCCGGGAGATGGTCGCGCACGAGCTGCTGGGTCGCGAGCGAGAGGAGCACCTGGCCGCCGTGACCCGCGCCGAGGATGCGTGTCACGCGGCTGAGCGGCAGTCCGACGTAGTCGCGATCACGCAGATCGGCCTGTCCGGAGTGCAGCGCCATGCGCACCCGGATCGGCCCGGCCTCGCCCCGGTCTTCGGCCACGAGGGCGCGCTGCGCGATCAGGGCCGCCTCCAGCGCGGCCAGCGCGGTCGGGAAAGCGGAACAGACGGCATCGCCGGTCGTCTTGAACACTGTCCCGCCGCGGGATGTGATCGCGGATCGCAGGATGGCAGCGTGGCGCGCGAGGATGTCCGGCATCCGTTGGGGGAAGCGTCCCCACCGGTCGGTGCTCTCTTCGATGTCGCTGAAGAGAAAGGTCAGCGTGCCGCTGAGCGCGGTTGACGGCGTCGGAGCGGTGTCCCCGGTCTCGGCGGCTCGCACCGATTGCTTGCGTCGCAGCTGCTCCCAGCGGCGGCGCTCGGCGGCATCCAGCCGGAGCGCGTCGGCCAGCATGTCGAGCGTATCGCGGCGTGGGGCCCGGTTGACTCCGCGCTCCAGCGCGCTGATCGCCCGCGCGCTCAGGCCGGCGCGTGCGGCCAGCTCCTCCTGGGAGAGGCCGGCGTCACGACGTGCCCGGCGCAGCAACTGCGCGAAGTCTGCTGTCGGTTCTTCGGCCATGAGTCAGCCACTTTCGTGTCAACGATACCGCCATCATAACATCCAGATCGGCCAGTCGGTTACTCACATCTCTCATAAAGATGTGAGTCGTTGTGTCAGTTGTTTGTGGTGGGATCAGCCATCCCGGCCCAGGCTGTGGACAGATCAGGAAAGCGCCATGCGGCGCAGCAAGCGAGCCAGCAACAGCCCCAGAGCTGAGAGAGGACACCACAATGCGGTCCACGGAGATCACGTCGGTCACGCGGTTCTCGGTCAAGCGGATTGGCATCGCCCTCGCTATGGCCCTTCTCGTCGTAATTACTCCGTTGATAGCTTCCCCTGGCACCGCCGAAGCCGCACCAGAACCGAACAAACCGATCGTGCTTCCCGTCGACGAAACGTTCCTGGCGCCAATGTCCACCAACCGCTGCGGCTTTGACGTCTGGGTCCACGTGTTCGGCACCTTCACGGTCAAGGTGCTGCCCAACGGCGTCGAGCTCGATCGGATCCGCTACGATCATGTCTTCAGCGGTCCCGGCGGCAGCGTGTCGGTCAATCACATTGAAAACGTCAAGTACACCGCGACTACCTCGCCGGACGGCATGCTAGTCGAAACCATCACGGCCACCGGGCAGCTGCTGTACCACGACGTTGTGCCTGGCCACGGCTCGTTCAACAACAACTCCGGCCGCGAAGTCCTTCAGATCACCTGGCAGTACGATGAGGAGCTGGGTGAGTATGTTGAGGTTGATTTCCAGGTCGTGTTCGAGGCGGGGCCGGACAATAACTTCGACGACGGCGTTTTTTGGGCAGAGTTCTGCGCGGTGCTTGCCTGACACCAACGAACGGAACGAGCGAGATCGCGGATGGTGCCTCGGCCGTCCGCGATCGGCATGCGAGGCGCGAGGCGTCGTAGTGTGAAATGGTTGCCGGCCAATCCTGCAGCCGCCGCCAGCAAGTGACGCCGCTGCCCCAGCCCAGTTCCTTTGGCAGCAGCCACCACGGGCTGCCGGTGCGGCGGCTGGAAGCCGAGCCGGCGGACTGACGTCGTCGTCGGGTTTTTCATCGGGCTGGTACGTCTGTGAGTGAGCGATTCGTCCCGGGATCGAGCGCGGTCGTCCGTGACTTGACAACACCCACCAGGCTGGTAAGGTGTCTGGACTTCAGACATGATGAGGTGACGGCGATCGAGCGTGAGCGTCCCGTACCTATCACCGCACCGGACAGCGTCCTGCTTGATCAGCACATCGAGAACGGAAGGCATCCCATGGCGCAGCGGCTCCTCTCAGACCGTGCCAAGGCGATCATGTCCATCGAGTCGAGCATGCGTGTTGACGACTTCTTCCACCGCTATTTGGCAGCTCGCGGCGGCGGCAACGAGGGCGCCGACTTCACCTTCGGGAACCCGCACGACATGCCACTACCGGGCGTCGTTGATGCCTTCCGGACCTGGATCGACCCACGAGATAAGGACTGGTTTGCCTACAAGACCAGCGAACCGAAATCGCGGGATATCGTCGCCGCATCACTGGAGCGTTTGCTCGGCATGCCGTTCGAGTCCGAGGACATCGCGATGACGAATGGCGGGTTCGGCGCCATTGTCGTTGCCCTCAAGCTCGTCGCCAATCCGGGTGATGAGGTCATCTTCAGTTTGCCTCCCTGGTTCAGCTACGAGCCCATCTGCGTCGAGGCGGGGTTGGCGCCCGTGAAGGTGAGCATCAACACCGAAACGTTTGACCTGGACCTGGACGCGATCGAGGGTGCTATCACCTCTCGTACCCGCGTCGTCATCGTCAATACGCCGCAGAATCCGACGGGCAAGGTCCTCTCTGCCGAGATACTCACCGGTTTGGCCAGCGTGCTCGATGACGCATCGGAACGCACTGGACAACGAATCTATCTCCTGTCAGACGAGCCGTATAACCGCATTGTCTTCGACGGCTTTCGCCACCGCTCCCCGCTCGAGTTCTATCCATACGCGTTCATGGCCTACAGCTATAGCAAGACGCTGATGGTGCCCGGTCAGCGCATGGGCTATCTGGCGATGCCGCCAACCATGCCACGCGAGGACCGGGAGCAGTTGCGTGTGGGAATCGAGAGTCTGCAGTATGCCTGTGGCTATCTCTTCCCGAACGCGCTCCTCCAGCATGCGATCGAGAACCTCGAAGGCATGACGCTCGATGTTGCACACCAGCAATACAAGCGCGACCAGGTGGTCGATGCACTCTTGGACATGGGCTATGAGGTCCAGCGGGCGGAGGGAACGTTCTATCTCTTCCCAAAGTCACCGATCCCGGACGATGACGAGTTCACCCGCCTCTTGGCTGCTGACGGTGTCTTCGTACTCCCAGGGAGCGTGTTTGAGACACCCGGATTCTTCCGCATCTGCCTGACAGCGAACGATGCGATGATCGAACGGGGGCTTCCCGGCTTTGAACGCGCCATTCGTCGCGTCTAGCCTCTGCCCCCTTGGGTGATTAAGCGGAAACCGGGTCAGACTATAGAACAACGCTAAGCCACCTCGGCAATGAGCTGTGGGCTGTGCTGAGACAGCGATGTAATCTCTGTGATGTCGTGTTCGCACCGTCTCGACTCCACTGAGGACGCCCCGGCTGGTTTTTCAACGGGCTGGGTCG
>CAVXNZ010000004.1:0-119397 GCA_963763185.1 uncultured Chloroflexia bacterium | reverse complement strand
CCACCGCTCTTCGCACACCGTTCGTCGATGCGTCGACTTCTTGGTGTCGTTTGCAGATGTCTTCGCATGGTGCTCCCATGCTCTCCATTGTTAAGGTTCTGCTGCCTGTTTTAACAGACAGCAAAGCTGGCGAGGTTGCCCTTGCCAGCTGAAGCGTAGTTCGTACGAGCATTGTGACTCCGTCGAAACGCCTGAAACGTCGGATACAGAGGAACCAACCGCACATGCCCTCCACCGATACAAGATCGGTCTCCACAGGCACGGCGTTCGCTGGTCCGCTGCACCTCCCAAGCACGTTGCCGTGCTCGCTGCTGCAGGCGGTTGACCTGGGTGTGACGCTGGTCGCCCAGCATCGACTCCCTAGAAAGGAGGTGATCCAGCCGCAGCTTCCGCTACGGCTACCTTGTTACGACTTCGTCCCAATCACCAGCCCCACCCTCGACGGCTGCCTCCCTTACGGGTTGGCCCACCGGCTTCAGGTGTTGCCGGCTTTCATGACGTGACGGGCGGTGTGTACAAGGCCCGGGAACATATTCACCGCCGTATGGCTGACCGGCGGTTACTAGCAACTCCGACTTCATGAGGGCGGGTTGCAGCCCTCAATCCGAACTGAGACCGGGTTTACAGGGATTGGCTCCGCGTCGCCGCTTGGCTGCCCGCTGTCCCGGCCATTGTAGCGTGTGTGTCGCCCAGGGCGTAAGGGCCATGCTGACTTGACGTCATCCCCCCCTTCCTCCGGGTTGCGCCCGGCAGTCTGCTTAGACATCACCATAACTAAGCACGAGGGTTGCGCTCGTTGCGGGACTTAACCCAACATCTCACGACACGAGCTGACGACAGCCATGCAGCACCTGTCTCCCGGCTCCCGAAGGCACTCCCGGCTTTCACCGAGATTCCGAGGATGTCAAGCCCTGGTAAGGTTCTGCGCGTTGCGTCGAATTAAACCACACGCTCCGCTGCTTGTGCGGGCCCCCGTCAATTCCTTTGAGTTTTAGCCTTGCGGCCGTACTCCCCAGGCGGTGGACTTACTGCGTTTGCGCCGGCACGGAGGGGGTCAACTCCCCCCACACCTAGTCCACATCGTTTACTGCGTGGACTACCGGGGTATCTAATCCCGTTCGCTCCCCACGCCTTCGCGCCTCAGCGTCAGGTCAGCGCCAGCTGGCCGCCTTCGCCACCGGTGTTCCTCCCGATCTCTACGCATTTCACCACTACTCCGGGAATTCCACCAGCCTCTCGCTGCCTCCAGCTCCGCCGTTTCACACGACCCTCCCCGGTTGAGCCGGGGGCTTTCACGTGTGACGCACAGAGCCGCCTACGCGCCCTTTACGCCCAGTAACTCCGGACAACGCTCGGACCCTACGTCTTACCGCGGCTGCTGGCACGTAGTTAGCCGGTCCTTCTTCCTGGGGTACTGTCACTGTCTTCATCCCCCAGAAAAGGGGTTTACACTCCGAAAAGCGTCTTCCCCCACGCGGCGTCGCTCCGTCAGGCTTTCGCCCATTGCGGAAAATTCCTTGCTGCTGCCTCCCGTAGGAGTCGGGGCCGTGTCTCAGTCCCCGTGTGGCTGATCGTCCTCTCAGACCAGCTACCCGTCATCGCCATGGTAGGCCGTTACCCCACCATCCAGCTGATAGGCCGCAGGCCCCGCCAAGCACGGATTGCTCCTTTACTTGATTACCCTATCAGTAACCAAGCTCATGCGGTATTACCCACGGTTTCCCGCAGTTATCCCCCATGCCTGGATGGGTTCCCCACGTGTTCCTCACCCGTCCGCCACGGTCGACCCCCGAAGGGGCTCCCGTTCGACTTGCATGCATTAGGCACGCCGCCAGCGTTGTTCCTGAGCCAGGATCAAACTCTCCATCAAGATCCCCGTTAACGGGGTTTTGTTTACCTGGTTTGTGCAACTCGATCAACACCGCTTCGCGTTTCCGCGATTCGGCACAATCGGAATTGCGGGAGTCTATACATACGCTGTACGAACTACGCTTCAGTTGTCAAGGTGCTTGCGGCGAAACAAAACCCGCCCGAAAGGCGGGTGGCAACACTTCCTCAGCGCTTTCGCGTTTCGGCTACGTGGTGCCTGCTCCTTCCGCTCTCGCGTGGCTTTGGAGCGAGCCATTGCCCGCCTGTCAAAGCCTAACTAGTATATTCAATTTCCGCTGCCCTGTCAAGGACGGGGCACCCCCGATCTTTCGGACCGGGCGGCTCTTTCGAGCCCGTCGGCCGTGGCCAACGAGAGGGAATCATACCACCCTCGTTCCGGGTGTCAAGGGCAATCTTGGAGAACCGGACAATGAATTCTGCATAACCCCTAACCTGACGAGATGTATCGAACGTACGAATGAAAACGACGACTACGCGTGCTCTGGTCGCCCGGTTTAGCCGCGCGAATCCGGGATCCGATTAGACCGGTACTCCGTCGCGAGCGCGTGCAGCCAGCCTAGATTCCCTCTCCCCTGAATGGTCTTCCGACACCTCGCACCCGTCACGCTTGTCGCCTCATAGTGGGTTGTGGCACGCTCCTGCACATCACAACACGCAGGTCGCCGCCTTCAATTCACTTCCGCGATTCAAAGTAGGCGCCGCCTTACTTATAGAGGAGTAGACGTTCCGTGCGAAGTCTCGCCCTTCGCCTGGCAGGGCTCTGCCTGGCATTGAGCCTTATGTCCGCCTCCCTTCCGGCCGCAACGCTCGCCGCCCCATCTGTTCAGGCACGTGACTGGATCCTGGTCGACGCCCAGTCCGGCAATACGCTCGACGGGATCAACATCCATCAGCGAACCGCCATGGCCAGTCTCACTAAGACCATGACTGGCCTGATCGCGATCGAGCATGGTGACCTCTCGATGCGTGTAACGGTTGAACCATCAGATCTGGTCGGCGAGTCATCCGCGGGGCTCGTCGCTGGCGAGCATCTCACCCTGAAGGATCTTCTTTACGGCATGCTGCTCCCCAGTGGGAACGACGCGGCGATGGCCATTGCACGTGCCGTCGGCGGCAGCCCGAACGCGGACGATCCAGCAGCCCGTGGGCGCTTCATCGGCTGGATGAACCAGAAGGCGACCGATCTCGGACTAAGCGACACCCATTTCATGAATCCCCACGGGCTCGACCAGGACGGCCACTACACGACTGTCTACGATATCTCGGTCATTATCAAAGCGGTCATCACCCACCCGGACCTACTCGCGATTATGGGCACCCAGACCTATTCTGTCGGCCCCCACACCTGGACCCACCTCAACCAGCTGCCCTCGATGTACCCGGGTGTGCTCGGCGGCAAGACCGGCTGGACCGACAACGCCGGACTCTGTCTGATCGAAGTGGTGCAGCGTGACGGTCGCGAGATGATCATGGTGTTGATCGGCTCGACCTTCGACCGCTGGTATCAGGATGCCATCGATCTGCTCGATTACGGTTGGACAATACCCGTGGTCGCGAATTCACCCAACGAGGCGACCGCTGATTTCACTCATTGGAGTAGCCAGAGCGATTTCCCGATCGCGAAAGGGTTGGTCCAGCGTAGCTGGATCTGGGGCCCGTCCAACGGAGCGCCATACTTCGAGTCCTACGCGGACGCGCCCAATGGTCAACGCATCGTGCAGTATTTCGACAAAGGGCGCATGGAGGTGAACGATCCGGCCGCGCCGCTCGACAGCGGCTGGTACGTCACCGGTGGCCGACTCGCCTGGGAACTGATCAGCGGCTCACAGCAAATCGGCAACAACCGGTTCTCCTATCGCTCTCCGGCCGATGTTCCGGTTGCCGGTGATCCGGGCAACAGTGGCGCAACCTACGCCACGCTGGACGCGCTCCTCGACGCAAGCCCCGGACAGACCGGCACCACGATAACCACCCGTCTGGCAGCCGATTCGACGGTATCCACCGATCCGAGCACGGCAGCATACGACGTCACCTACGGATCACCGGTCGCCGCCACCGGCCATGGCGTGGCATCGGTCTTTACCGACTTCCTCAACCAGCAGGGACCGATGTACGTGAACGGCCAGTTCGTCGACGGTCCGCTCTTCAGCCCGCCCTTCGCCGTCACCGGTTATCCGATCACCGAGCCGTACTGGGTGACGGTACCAGTCAGCGGTGCGCCACAGGATGTGTTGATCCAGTGCTTCGAGCGTCGCTGCCTGACCTACACCCCGGCTAACGAGAGCGGCTGGCGAGTCGAAATGGGCAACATCGGCCAGCACTATCTCCGCTGGCTGCGGAGCACTGCTGTCGTCCGAGCGGCGTTCTATCACCCCAGCGAGAGCCACCGGGTCATGTCCTGGTGATCAACGGAGCCGGTTGTAGTGGCGGCACCTGTGGCCGCCATCTCAGATTCGCGCCAAGCGTCTGTAGCGGCAATCCTCCGTGGTTGCCCGCGGGGACTTCGTCCCCGCGCCGGTCACGAACGAAGGCTGTCTCCGGGCCGATCGGATATCCACGATTGCCGAACCATCTGTACGGTCCAACCTTGTGTTGGCCCATGGATTCGGCGACTCACGGCCACCAGGATTGCAAACCCAGGCTGCGCGGACGAAGCCCCTGAACGGGCGAGGCCTGAATTGATTGTTTCCTCACGCATCCGTGTCCGATGCCGCTCCGGCCTTGTCCGGCATCCAGAGCTCAATCCATGATCGTGGTGCACGAGTTAGCCACGTAACTCATCCACGTTCGCCCGGGAATAAATTCCGGGGCTACAAAGACGAAGTCCACTGAAGGGACTGAGATTGGCCGGTTCAATCCATTCATGGATTTCGTTTTTTCAGCCTGGGTTTTTTCAACCCAGGTGAGCGCAGTCGCGTTACCGGAGTAAAGAGTGCACCTCGATAATGGACTGAGCCTCAACTGCTGTGTCGGCAAGAGAATGACCTGACCATGAACACGAGTTAATCTCACTCAGCCCCTTCAGTGGGCTTCGCCTTTATGTAGCCCGGGACGTTTACTCCCGGGCGAACCTGGACGACTGCAAGGGTTACTCGTCGACCACTATCACCCACCGGGCGATCGTGGACCACTACCGAGTCAATTCGTGGATCATCATCACTCCTGTGCAAACCTGGGCTACCGAGCCTGCGGCCGGCGTTCAGTTCGCCGACGGTTAGCCGACCGCTGTCAGCCACAGCGCGCCACCACGTTCGTGACGACGATCAATCCAGCACTTCACCCAACTTATCCCGATAGCCATTTCGTTACCACCTCAGATGTCTCCCCACCCCGCCTCCTCAACTACGGTGGTACATTTCCTGAAGAGGTGAGGGAAACAACCGCACACACATGGGAGAGGTGGACAGGTGCGCCTAGTCAGCCGGGTCAACCCTTCGAGTCCTGAGTTTCAGGCCAACCGCGACGCGAATCTCCATCTAATAGAAGAGCTGCAGCAACGTCTGGCACGGGCTCGTGCCGGGGGCGGGCCGAAGCAGCACGAGCGGCAGCGGAGTCGCGGGAAGCTTCCGGTACACGAGCGCATCGACCGGGTGATTGATCCCGCCAGCCCTTTCCTCGAACTCTCGCCTCTCGCGGCCGAGGATCTTTACGACGGCGAGGCTCCAGCGGCCGGGATCGTCACCGGCATCGGCCGAGTTGGTGGGCATGAGGTCGTCATCGTCGCCAACGACCCAACAGTCAAAGGCGGCACCTACTTCCCGATCACGGTCAAGAAGCATCTCCGAGCACAGGAGATCGCCCTGGCAAACCATCTCCCCTGCCTCTATCTGGTCGATTCGGGTGGCGCCTTTCTTCCATTGCAGAGCGAGGTTTTCCCCGATCGCGAGCACTTCGGCCGCATCTTCCGCAACCAGGCCCAGCTTTCCGCGGCAGGAATTCGACAGGTTTCGGTTGTCCTCGGACCATGCACCGCGGGCGGCGCCTATGTGCCCGCCATGAGCGACGAAGCCGTCATCGTCCGGGGCACTGGCACGATCTACCTGGGCGGGCCGCCACTGGTGAAGGCCGCCACCGGTGAAGAAGTAACGGCCGAGGAACTGGGCGGCGCCGATGTCCACGGACGGATCAGCGGTGTTGTCGATTATGTCGTGGACGACGAGCCGGCCGCACTGGCGCTGGCGCGCGATATCCTGGCGACGCCCCGACCAGCCCCGCCATCCCTCCCCTGGCAGCGCCAGCCGATAGCCGAGCCGGAGTATGACCCGGAGGAGATCCTCGGCATCGTCCCGCCCGATGTCCGTCATGCGTACGATTCTCGCGACGTACTGGCACGCATTCTCGACGGCAGCCAATTCCGCGAGTTCAAGTCGGAGTACGGTCCCACCCTGGTCTGCGGATTCGGACATATCTACGGCATCCCGGTCGGAATCATCGCCAATCAGGGCGTCCTCTTCGCCGAGTCGGCCCGCAAAGGCGCCCATTTCGTCATGCTCTGCAACCAGCAGCGCATCCCCCTCCTCTTTATGCAGAACATCACCGGCTTCATCGTCGGTCGTCGTTACGAGCACGAGGGGATCGCCCGCGACGGCGCCAAGATGGTCGCGGCCGTGGCCGTGGCGCAGGTGCCCAAGATTACGCTCATGACTGGAGCGTCCTTCGGCGCCGGGAACTACGCCATGAGTGGCCGCGCGTATGATCCGCGCTTCCTCTTTACCTGGCCCACCGCTCGTATCGGCGTGATGGGCGGCGAGCAGGCGGCTGGGGTGCTGGTGACGATCCGGGAGCAAGCGGCGGCGCATCAGGGTCGGCCGATCGACCGGGAAGCGCTCGAGGAATTACGCAGCGAGGTCGAGGCCCGCTACGACGAGGAGACCAGTCCCTACTTCGCCACGGCGCGGCTCTGGGACGACGGCATCATTGACCCTCGCCAGTCGCGGCAAGTCCTCGGACTGGCACTGCAGTCTGCCCTGAATGCCCCCATTCTCGAGACCGACTACGGCGTGCTGAGAATCTGAGAGGAGGTGTCATGGACGAACTGCGAATCGAGCAGCGAGGCCCAGCCCGTTGGCTGATCCTCAACCGACCCGACAAACGCAACGCGCTGAGTCGCGATCTCGTGCGCGCGCTCCATGGCGCGGTGGCGACAGCGTCGAGCTTCGACGAGGTTCGCTGCATCGTACTGGCGGGCGCGGGCTCCGTCTTCTGCGCTGGGGCCGACCTGAACGAGTTCCGCCAGACGGACGATCCGGCTATTCTCGCCGCCGACGGCGAACTGCTGGCGCGTACGCTCGAAGCAGTCGCCACCTCACCGAAGCCGGTTATCGCCCGCATTCATGGCGCGGCGATCGGTGGCGGAGTTGGATTGGTTGCGGCATGCGACTTCGCCATTGCCGATCTGGATGCCCGCTTTACCTTAAGCGAGGTCCGGCTCGGACTGACCCCGGCCGTGATCAGCCCGTTCGTCCTGCGGGCGCTCGGCCGTCGCGCGGCGCAGGCGTTCATGCTGTCGAGCACGCCGATCGACGCACACGAGGCAAGACGGCTCGGCTTGATCTCGAAGTCGGTCGAATCTGGCGCGCTGGATGCCGCCATTGACGATCTGATTGCCCACATTGCCCAGGCGGCTCCCGGCGCGCTGGCAGACGTCAAGCAACTCCTCGATGACGTGGAGAGTATGTCGCTGGAGGAGGCACGCGACGTGACGATTCGAGCGCTGTCGAATCGCCGCCTGAGCGCTGAGGGGCAGGAGGGCATGGCGGCCTTTCTGGAAAAGCGCAAGCCCAAGTGGGCGGCGAACTCGTGAGCGGCCGCGTCGCCATCGCCAACCGGGCCGAGATCGCCATTCGCATCGCCGCGACTTGCCGCCTGCGAGGACTCGAGTCAGTCCTGGTCTGCGGCGAGCCGGACAAGGACGGCCACGCCGCTCGCATGATCGGTCGCGTCGAGGTGGCTGGACCCTCCGGCGCGGAGGTCGACCCAGAGGCAATCGTCGCCGCGGCGCTGCGTGCTGGCTGCACCTATCTGCATCCGGGTTACGGTTTCCTGAGCGAGCGCCCCGCCCTGGCCCGCGCCTGTGCAGAGGCAGGCATCATCTTCATCGGACCGAGTGCTGAGACGCTGGATCACTGCGGTGACAAGGTCGCGACGCGCGCCATCGCCGAGTCGGCCCACGTGCCGCTGCTGCAGGCGAGCGACACGCTTGGTGATGATCCCGGCGAGTGGAGATCGGAGGCCGAACAGATCGGCTATCCGATCCTGGTCAAGGCCGTGCTCGGCGGCGGCGGCGCCAGCCTGCGTCCGGTCGCCAGCGCCGACGAACTGGTTGAGGCTATCGAGTCGGCCCGGCGCGAGGCAGTGGCGGCCGGAGTTGGTCCGCTCCTCTACCTGGAGCGCTTCCTGCCCAACGCCCGGCATATCGAGGTGCAGGTCGCGGGAGACGGCTCGCGCGCCATCGCCATCGGCGAGCGGGAGTGCTCGCTGCAGCGCCGCCACCAGAAGGTGATCGAGGAAGCTCCGGCCGCCAACCTGCCGGAAGCCGACCGCCAGCGACTGTTCGACTACGCGGTGAAGGTCGCCGAAGCCGTCAAGCTCAAGAGCCTGGCGACCGTCGAGTTCCTGTATGGTTCCGACGGCACCATCGCCTTCATCGAGGTCAATCCGCGGCTGCAGGTTGAGCATCCGGTCACCGAGCTGGTCAGCGGCATCGACCTGGTTGCACTGCAGCTCGACATCGCCAACGGGCTACCCTTACCGGAGATCGACCAGACGCCGCGCGTGCATGCCGTCGAGGCGCGGCTCTACGCCGAGGATCCCGCACGCCATTTCCTGCCTTCGCCGGGCAAGATCGAGGTGCTGGCCCTTCCCGCCTCGCCGGGCGTCCGCATCGACGCGGGCTATCAGGCCGGCGATCGCATTCCGGAGCGCTACGACCCGATGATCGCCAAGATCATCGCCTGGGGCGACACGCGTCACGGCGCGCTCCATCGCCTGCACGACGCGCTGTGGCAGGCGGCGGTGGCCGGTGTCGCCACCAACCGTGCCTGGCTCCTTGCACTGCTGGAGGACGATCGCGTCCGCCAGGGACGCTACGACACCCGCACAGCCATGTCGATCCCGGCACCAGCCTCGGGTGACGCGCCACCAGATCTGATCGCGGCGGCGCTCGTCGCCATGACGCTTGAACGCCCGCCAAGCAACGATCCCTGGGAGCGCATCGGCCCCTTCCGGGTGAGTGGTGCGAGCGCCCTCGCTTTCCACGATCCAGACGGGGACTGGGAGATCGTCAGTTCCGTTGAGCGTATCGGGGGCGATTGGCAAATGCACCTGGACGACTGCCAGGCGACGCTTACGTGGCTGCAAGGTCGTGACGGAGTCTGGTCGGTTCACTTCGGCGCCGAGGCGGGCCGGGTTGCGATCTCGCGAAACTCGAGCGACGTGATTGAGCTAAGCAGCGCCCAGGGTCGCTGGTTCGCAAAGGCCGGGCGCCGCTCGACCGAATCCACGCGCACGGCGCGTGAGGCCGACAACAACGTTAAAGCGCCTTTGCCCGGCAAGATCATTCGCGTCGACGCCGAACCGGACGGAATCGTTGCTGAGGGCGACCCCTTGGTAATCCTGAGCGCGATGAAGATCGAGATCGTACTGCGCGCGCCGAAGCGTTGCCGGGTGAAGGCGGTCCACTGCCACGCGGATGAGCAGGTCGACGCCGGTGACCTGCTGGTCGAGGTCGTTCCCGAGGAGGAAGGTTGAGCTTCGTCGAGCGGTTGCCACGCCGGGTCACGGTCGTCGAAGTCGGGCCGCGCGACGGCCTGCAGAACGAGCCAGAATTGGTGCCAGTCGAGGCGAAGGTGCGATTCATCGAGTCGCTGGCCAACGCCGGTCTGCCGGTCGTCGAAGCGACGAGCTTCGTCAGCCCCAAGGCGGTTCCACAACTGGCCGACGCCGTTGAAGTCATGCAGACGATCGAGCGTCGCCTCGGCACACGCTATCCGGTGCTGGTTCCCAACGAGCGCGGCCTGGAGCGCGCGCTGGAGGCCGGTTGCGACGCCATCGCCCTCTTCACTGCCGCCTCGGAGGCTTTCAGCCAGGCGAACGTGCGTGCAACCATCGACGAGACCTTCGCACGCTTCACACCGGTCGCCTTGAAAGCCCGTGCGGCCGGCCTCTATCTTCGGGGATATGTCTCCACGGCCCTCAACTGCCCCTACTCTGGTGAAGTCGATCCGGCAAAGACCGTCGAGGTTGCCGAAAAGCTCTTCGAACTGGGCTGCGACGAGGTCGCGCTGGCCGACACCATCGGCACCGCCACGCCTGCCGAAGTCGATCGCTTGCTCGCTGTCACCGGCCCACGCCTCGGTTTCGACCGCATCGGTCTCCACTTCCACGACACCAACGGACTCGCGGTCGCCAACGTGATGGTCGGACTCGACTACGGAGTCTCGGTTTTCGACTCGGCCGCTGGCGGTCTTGGCGGCTGCCCCTTCGCGCCGGGCGCGCCGGGCAACCTCGCCACCGAGAAACTGCTGGCTCTGCTCGAAGGCCTGGGTATCGAGACCGGGGTCGACCGCGACGCGGTCGAGCAAGCCGTCGGCGATCTCAAGCAGGTCGTCCCGTCGATCGGCTCCAGCCACCTGACGGGGTGAGTTTTTCGTGATCCATTCCCAGCACCTGTCACATCTGGACCTACCTTTTCGTCTTGGGGACAGAAGCTGTCATAAACCCACTGACGAGAGGAGTGATTCGATGCGTGTCTTTGTTGCGGGTGCCACCGGAGCCATCGGCAAGCGTCTGGTGCCGAAACTGGTCGAGCATGGCTATCAGGTGATCGCGACGACCCGGTCAACGAACAAGTTGGATCTGTTGCGGCGATTCGGCGCCGAGCCGGTGATCATGGATGGACTCAACGCCGCGGAAGTTGGCGAAGTGGTCGCGCGGACCCGTCCGGATGCGATCATCAATCAGATGACCGCTCTCGCTGGAACGCCAGATTTCAAGCACTTCGATCGCTGGTTCGCCACCACCAACGATCTGCGCACGCGCGGCACGGAGTATCTGCTGGCGGCCGCCAACGCGACTGGAGTGGAGCGGTTCATTGCCCAGAGCTACACCGGCTGGCCGAATATCCGCCAGGGTGGACCGGTCAAGGACGAACACGATCCGCTCGATCCACACCCGCCGAAGCAGCAGGAGCAGACATTGGCCGCGATTCGTTTCCTGGAGAAGGCTGTCGTTGGGGCGCCACTCGAGGGAATCGTGCTGCGCTACGGCAACCTCTATGGACCAGGGTCGTCCGAGGCGATGGTTGACATGATGATGAAGCGCAAGATGCCACTGGTTGGCAGCGGCGCCGGCATCTGGTCCTGGCTCCACGTCGACGACGCCGCGAGCGCGACAACCGCCGCGCTAGCATGCGGACAGCCAGGGATCTACAACATTGTCGACGATGAGCCCGCTCCGGTCTCCGAGTGGCTGCCCTTTCTCGCCGAGATGCTCGGAGCAAAGCGCCCGATGCGCGTCCCTGCCTGGCTCGCGAAACCTTTGATCGGCGAGGCCGGTCTGTCGATGATGACACGTACTCGAGGCTCATCGAACGCCAAAGCCAAACGGGAACTCTGTTGGCAGCCACACTGGAGCAGCTGGCGCGACGGTTTCCGCAGCGGACTGACCGCTGCTTCGCCGGAACTGATACGTCGTCGAATGAGCCGAGTTTCCTGATCAAAGCGGACAGAGCGGGCGATGCACTCGCCCGCTCGCATCGAGGGAATGGTCCATGGATACTTCAGAGTTCGATGAGCTCCGACCGCTCCTCTTCTCGATCGCCTATCGCATGTTATCGAGCGTCGCCGACGCCGAAGACATCGTTCAGGATGCGTTTCTTCGCTACCAGAGGGCGCGATCTGAAGGCACCACGATCGAGTCTCCGAAGGCCTACCTGTCGGCGACCGTGACGCGGCTCTCGATCGATCAGTTGCGTTCAGCACGCCAGCGTCGCGAGATCTACGCCGGGAACTGGTTGCCGGAGCCTATTCTGACCGATGAAGCCGATCCGTCGCGCGTGGTGGAGCGCTCCGACACGCTTTCCGCGGCCTTTCTGCTCGTCCTCGAACGCCTCAGTCCAGTCGAGCGGGCGGTCTTCCTGCTCCACGACGTCTTCGTCTACGACTACGACGAGGTTGCCAAGATTGTCGACAAAACCCCGGTGAATTGTCGGAAGCTGGCCACCAGAGCTCGCCGCCACGTCGAAGCGAACAGACCGCGTGTCGAAATGTCCTCGCGCGCACGACACGAGCTGGCTGAAAGCTTCTTCATGGCGATGACGGCAGGCGACCTTGATGGTCTCGTCAAACTGTTGGCCGAGGACGTGGCCGTCTATGGAGACGGTGGCGGAAAGGCGCCGCAATGGACGCGCCCGATCACCGGCGTAGAACGGGTGTCTCGGCTGATGCTCGGACTGATGCGCCAGCTGGCACAATTGGGTGGCTCCGTCGAGCCACGCGAGATTAATGGCCAGCCCGGCTTTCTTTTTCGCGATGCCGCGAGTCGGATCATCAGCGTCTTCATGCTCGACATCGAGGACGGCGCAGTCCAGGTCGTTCGGTCGGTGATCAATCCCGACAAGCTTCAGCACCTCGGTCCGGTCGCCGACATATGGTCGTTGATCAGGCAAATGCGAGAATCGTGATCGAGCCCGAACCCGCCCCCGGATTCTCAATTGCTCGGAGGCTCCGCCACGTCGGCCTCGACTCCGTGCTCTGCCGGAAACTGGTGCAGGTCGAGTGCGGCGCGACGACCGAGGGCGGTGATGAACGACTCCGAAACATCGACTCACTCTGCCAACCATGTCGGCGCTCATCATCGACCCCGCCCGCATCCGGCAGCGCCCGGTTCACCAGGCTGAGAATGCTCGTCGTCAATCCCGGCGCGACACCATGGAACCGCGCCAACAGCTGGGCCTGCCAGGAGAGAATCAGTTCCTGATCCCCCCGGCAGGTGGCGTCGACGATCTGCCGGGCCGCTCGTCGCGCGCTCATCGCGGTGACCGGCGAACTGGCGCCCACACTGAACCAACCGTATTCCAGCCGGTTCTTCCCTTTGAAATACGCGTTGACGTGAGACCCGGTCCGCATCAGACCCGGCACAACCGTCAGCACGTGGACACCGTCCTTGGCGACCTCCGCGGTGAGCCCTTCCGAGAACCCGACGGCTGCGAACTTGGCGCTGCTGTATGACAGAAGGTGTGGCACGCTCACCTTGCCGCCAATCGAAATGATGTTGACGATGTATCCGCGTCGTCGCTCGCGCATGGAGGGCAGCACGGCCAGCGACGGATAGACGACGCCCCAGAACATCACATCCATCGATTTTTCGAAGTCGTGCAGCGTCTGATTGGCCACCGGCCCGACAGTGATGATGCCCGCGGTATTCACCAGGACGTCGATTTGTCCGAAGCGTTCAGTCGCCTGGTCGATCATCCGTTGCACCTGCTGCCGGTCGCCGACGTCGCAGGGCAGGGCCAGAACCTCGGTGCCGTGCTTGGCAACAGTCTCGCGCGCCCAGTCAAGCTCTGCTCCATCCCGGGCGCAGAGGACGAGATTTGCCCCGCGGCTGGCGAACTCCTCGGCCATCCCCAGGCCCAACCCGCGCGAACTGCCGGTGATCAGTACCGTTCGCCCGTTCAGATCCAAGGTCTGGCGACGCCGGATCAATTGGCGGCCAAGAAGCCCTAAACCGATCGCACCGATGAACTTCGTCGAACTGCGTTTAGTTCCCACACCTTGCCCCGTTCGAGATCTCCTGCGACGTTGCCAGGCAGGCGCACCCTCGGTACGATCGACCGGAATCGAGAACTGACCGGCGCTCTCGTGCCCTCGATGCACCCACTTCGATTCGCGTTTTGCATACCAACCGGTGGCGAATACGGCGCATTCGATTGAAGGACGTGGAGAAGAATGGCAAGAACTCTTTACTCGGTCGCGATGTCGCTCGATGGGTTCATCACCGGCCCTGGCGGCGACATGTCCTGGTTGGTCGACTACCTGGGCCCCAATCCTGAGGTAGACGACCTGACACCGCGGATTGGATCCCTCCTCGTCGGCAGACGCACCTTCGGCGGCGATGATCCCTATAGGGGCACTGAGAACGAAGGCGAGGCGTTCGGGGGCGCCTGGAGTGGGCCCCAGTTCGTGGTGACGCATCACCCGCCCGCGCAATCGGTGCCTGGCACCGTCTTCGTCAGCGATCTCGAGAACGGACTCGCCCAGGCGAAAGCAGCCGCGGGAGACAAGTACGTCAACGTGTTGGGCGCGTCCATCGCCAGGCAGCTGCTTGAGCGCGACGAACTGGATGAGATCCTCGTCTGCATCGCGCCGGTCCTGCTCGGTGAGGGAGTCCGCCTGTTCGATTACCCGGGCGGTAGGACGGTCAAGCTCGAGCGCATCAGCCAGTCAGAGGCGCCTGCGGCCAGCAACATCTGGTACCGCGTAATCAGGTAATGCACGCGGATCTACTCCCGCAGGCGCCCATGCCGTCGCATGATCTCTCGCAGGCGATCGTGCGGCAGGGCGTGGGCCGTATTGCCGTCGCGTCCGACCATCGTCTCGGCCGCGACCATGGCATTCAGCACCGCCTCGGCGGTCGCCTCAACCGTTGCCTGGAAGAAGTCATCAATGCGTTCGTCGTTGATTCGCTTGCAGTCCAGCACCGGGGTCGTGTCAAAGCGGCTGAACCGGTTCTCCTTCGCGTTTGAGAAAGCGATCAGAATGTCGCCGGAGGTCTGGCGAGCGGTTGAGCCGACGCGGCCCAGTCCCAACATGCCCCGGCGGCAGAGCCGCATCAGCTGGCGGTCGGTCATGGGTGCATCGGTCCCGATCACGACAATGATCGATCCGTCGGGGTCCGGCCGCCTGGCTTCCGCGCCGCGTATCGGCAGAAGATCGGTGATCTCGCGTCCGACCGGAACGCCGTCGACCAGCAGATCGCCGCGCCGGCCAAAGTTCCCCTGGACCTGCACGCCGACGGTGAACTCCTGGTTGTCGAACCGCACCAGGCGCGACGACGTCCCAACACCTCCCTTGAAGCCGAACAGGGTCATGCCAGTGCCACCACCGACGTTGCCCTCTTCAGCCGGGCCACTGGTGGCGCTGTCGAGCGCCTGGAAGACATGCTCGACGGTGACGTGCTGTCCCGCGACATCGTTGAGGAATCCGTCAAACGTCTCGGCCACGACCGGGATGACGAAGACGGCGTTCTCCAGTTCCGGGTGATTGCGCGTAAGCCACTCGACGCAGCCGCGGTGGGCCGTCCCAACCGATGCGGTATTGGTGATCAGGATGGGGGTCTCCATCAGTCCATACTCGTCGACCTGTGAGCGGCCGGTCATCTCGCCCGCGCCGTTGAGGACGGCAATGGCTGCTGGGACGAGCGAGGTGAACGCTGAGCCCTCATGCGGGTGAATCGCCGTCACGCCGGTGCGGGCTGGACCCTGCCCAACATGCAGCGGGCCATCGCCATGAATGACCGTCGAATGACCGACGCGCACCCCGGGAACGTCGGTGATAGCATTCAACGCGCCGGTCGGCATCACCCCAATTTGGATGCCCAGATCACGCAGGCGCGGCTTGCTGCTGGTAGTCTGTTCACTCATCGTCGAACCCATTCCTTCATCGACGAAAACCGGCCGCGGCTCGCCGGTCAGCATCGAACGTAAACCAGCCTATTGCACACAGGCGCGACAGGTTCGCACGAGGTTCGGCTGGTGCTGAAAATTGTCGGCGGCCTAGACTAGCATATTTGCAGGTTTTCATGTAAGCTATGCTATTAATGGCCAAAGGTTTCCGAGCGATTGTCCGGTCCGGCAGAGAGGGCCTGTCTCCGTACTCATCTTGCCGAGAAAACCTGAGCCTAGTAGATCTTTACGAACACCACCTGCACGGTGGAGTGGAACATAGGAGAGCTCGACGAGATGAGTTTCGTAGATAAGACCATGACCTGCCGCGATTGTAACGAAGAATTCGTGTTCACCGCTGGTGAGCAGGAGTTCTATGCCGAGAAGGGCTTCACCAATGAGCCTTCTCGCTGCCCGAACTGCAGGCGCGCCAACAAGGCCCGCCGCAACGGCTCTGGCAGTGGCGCCTCCTACGGGAGTGGCGGCGGCTACAGTGGTGGTGGTCGCTCAGAGCGCACCATGCACCCGGCGGTTTGCAGTGCCTGTGGCAAAGAGACGATGGTTCCGTTCGTTCCTCGGAACGACAAGCCTGTCTATTGCTCGGATTGCTTCCAGTCACAGCGCGAGCAGCGCAGCTACAGCCGCTGGTAATCACCAGCAGCTGACAAACGAGTTCCTTCGGGAACCGCTAATCTGAATCGTTACCACCCGGATAAGCCCTCACCGGGTGGTTTCATTTTGCCTTCATCCATCGTACCGCTACTCAACCCTCGCATCACCCACCGTTCCGGTTATCATGGCGTCGTTGGCACCCAATTGGACCCACGCGAAGGAGACGCCCATGACGATCGATGCCGCTCGGCTACGTCAACTCCTGGCCGAATCATCGGTCGACCGGGCCTGGTCGCACCTCGAGTGGATGTCACGTGAGGTGCCGGAGCGCATCTCCGGCTGGCCCGCCGCCAAACGCCAGGCCGATTACCTGACCGAACACCTGCGGCAATTCGGCTACGACGCGAGGCAGGACGAGTTTCCGGGATTGGTGAGCTATCCGCGCCCTGGCTCGCTGACCCTGCTCAATCCGGAGCAGCGAACCATCGAGGCGATGACCTTCGCCCATAGCATCAGCACGCCAGAGGGCGGCCTGGACGGTGAGCTGGTCTACGTCGGCCCGGGCGGCGAGTCCGATTACGAGGGGAAGGACGTCGCAGGCAAGATCGTCCTGGCCGAACTCTCCTACGCCCCGCCACGTCCGGAGAAGACACGCATCGCCTCGGTCCACGGCGCAATCGGTCTGATCCTGATCAATTGGGGCGACGACGACAACCCATCAATTCCGATGGGCACGGTCAAATCGGTCTGGGGCAACCCGACGGTCGACAATCTCGCCCAGATGCCAAACCTTCCGGCCATCGGCATCTCACGCGTCGAGGGGATCAAAGTCCGCGAATTGGTTGAGCGGAAGACCGTGCAGGCGCGAATTGTTGCCGACGCCGACCGGCTCTGGCGTACGTTGCATCAACCAGTTGGCATGCTCGGTGTCGACGCTCCACATTTCATCCTGATCGGCGATCACATGGATTCCTGGGGCGGCGGCGCGACCGACAACGCCTCGGGTAATGCCGTAACGCTCGAAGTGGCCCGCATCCTGGCAGAGCATCGCGACGAACTCCGGCGCGATGTCTGGATTGCCTTCTGGCAGGCGCACGAGAACGGCATTATGGAGGGCTCGACCTGGTTCGTCGACCGTTACTGGGACCAGATCACGCGTGGCCTGACTGGGTACCTCAACATCGATTCACCGGGCATGAAGTACGCCGAAAAGTACAGCGCTACCCTCTCGCCCGAACTCTGGACCCTCCACAATGAGGCGATGAACGCCGCACTCGGGTACGCGACGGAGCCACATCGCTTGGCAAAGACCGGCGACCAGTCGTTCTTCGGCACTGGCACGCCCGCCATCAGTGGTCGCAGTTCCTTCCCGGAAGAACTGGTGAAGCGCTGGCACGGGGGAGTGCTCGGCCCCTGGTATCAGAGCGCCGACGACACCATGAACGTGGCTGATCGCGACGTTCTGGCCCAGGATCTGAAGATGACCCTCGCCTATGCCTGGGAACTCGCGACGCGCCCAGTTCTGCCCTACGACTTCCGCGAATCCGCCAAGCTGATCACAACCGCGCTTGGTGAGTACCGGCATGAGGCCGACAACACGCTTGATTTCGACCAACCGCAACGACTCGCAGCCGAACTCCAGCAGCTCACCAATCAACTCTGGGAGCACTCAGAAGCACTCGCATCACGCTTCACGAAGGCCGACCAGTCCGCCGATCTCGAGCAGCAAGCCGAGCAATTGAACGCCTCGCTGCTGGACCTCTCGGCCAACCTGAACCCGCTTCTAACCAGCGTGGTGGGCCGCTACGGACAGGACACCTACGGACTGACAGCGCTACGGCGCTGGATCCCGTCCCTCGCCAACGTGGTCGAATTACAACGTCGCGAGGCTGGGTCAGGCGATCACATGCTCTGGTGGAGCAAGCTGGCCCGCGAGCGTAATCGTGTCACCGATCACTTGCAGACCGCGGTCGATTTGGCGCGGGAGGCCGTGGGCGATGGCAATCAATGAGAACGCACGGTCTTCGAACGGTGGTCGTCACCGATGCTGAACAATATCGCCAACAATTACTACCGGGCTAGTCAGTCCCGGCCCGGCCGGGAACAAAGAGGTGAACACGTGGCCCGTGTTATTGACGTCCACAATCACTATTACCCACCCGAGTTCGTCGACGGTATCGCACGTCTTTCAACGTCCGCACGTATCACGCGCGATTCAGATGGTGAGACCCGCATCGAATATGCTGGAGACTACAGCGTTATCGTCGAAGCGCACCAAAATCCGGAGAAACGCATCGCCGACATGGACCGTGCCGGAGTCGACCTGCAGGTGCTTTCACTTACCGTGCCAGGCGTCCACTTCGAGGAACCGTCCAGAGGCATCGAACTGGCCCGCGTGACCAATGACGCGTTTGGGGAGATCGTCGAACACTATCCGGACCGACTGAGCGCGTTCGCGACGCTGCCGACTCAAGATCCGTCAGCCGCGGCACGCGAACTCGAACGGGCCGTGAACGACCTCGGGTTGTTCGGCGCGATGATCTTCTCCAACCTGAACGGGAAAGCCCTCGATCACCCCGATCTCTGGCCGATCTACGAGGCGGCGGAGGCACTCAAGGCGCCTCTGATCGTCCACCCGATCGGACCGGCATCGCTGGCCAACATGGAAGAGATGCGTCTGGTCGCACTCCTCGGATTCCCGTTCGACATGACGCTCGCGGCGGCCCGGCTTGCGCTCAGCGGTGTGCTCGATCGCTTCCCCAACCTCATCCTCATCATGAGCCAGCTTGGCGGGGCGCTCCCCATGCTGGCCGAGAGAGTCGAGCGCGGCTACGCCATCTACCCTGAACTCTCCGGTACACTGCGGCGATCGCCAACCGAGTATTTCCGTGAGATGTACTACGACACCGTTCCGTACGGAACGTTCGGTATCCCAGCCACCTACGAACTCGCTGGCCCCGAGCGCATCCTGGTCGGCAGCGACTACCCACACCAGATCGGCGATCTGAACACCTGCACCGACGTTGTTCGCGCTATGAACGTGTCGGACACGGAGAAGGATCTGATGCTCGGTGGCAACGTGGAGCGGCTGCTCGCACGGAGCAAATAGTGCTCGCTGGCAGAATCTCCGGGGGTCCTGCCCTATTTCCCGGCGAGCCGCTCGACGAGTGGCTGCATCGTCTCAGTCAGACGTCCCGGAACGATGAAATACGATATGCCGAATCGCTCACGATTGCGCTGAAGCTGCTCGGCGATCTGATCCTCAGTGCCCAGCAGGAAATAGGGACTCTCCAATGATTGTTCGACAGTTATGTCAAATCGTTTGGCGATCTCCTGCCCCGCTGACTGACGGTCGTCCGTGATGTTCACCGCGAAGACGTTCTGACACAGCTCGATGTGCGACATCCGGTCTCCCGCTGCGTCGCGAATCCAACCGATCCGCTTCTCGACATCGTTCGGTCCCGCCGAGGACCAGTCCTGCGCCGAGCCGTCCTTCTTGGCAGGGACGTGCACGCCGATGATGTCGGCATGGCGCCCCGCCACGGTCAGAATGCGTCTTCCGCCGCCCCCAACCAGAATCGGCGGACGAGGCTGTTGCACCGGATGCGGCACCGAGGGAAGATCCGTGACCTTGTAGTGCTCACCCGTAAACGAGACGGAGTCCGTTGTGAAGTAGGCGTTCAGAATCTGCAGCGCCTCTTCGAGACGGTTGATGCGGTCGCGCGCCGGTTCGAGCCGAATGCCGGACCGGTCGTAATCTTCCTTCTCCCAACCAGCCCCAATTCCTGGCTCAAATCGTCCGTCCGTCACGATATCGACCGTCGCGAGCTCACCCGCCAGCACTGCAGGATGTCGCAGGTCGTTGTTCAGCACCAGTGTCCCAACGCGCAATTTGCTGGTCGCGTCAGCGGCACAGACCAGCGCGGGAATCGGCGAGTAGCGCTCTTCGCCGAGATGGTCGGTCATCAGCAGCGTCGAATAACCGGACGACTCGATCCGGCGCGCGGTCTCCTGCAGCTGTTGCCGGGTTCCAAGCTGGGCGACCAGTGCGCCAAAGCGGAATGGACGGGTCTCAACCATGATCGAGCCTTCCCGATGCCCTGAACGGGCGCGATGTGTTCAATGCCAGTTACGGCGAAACAGCCGGAGTACATCATCGGAACGAGCGTAGCACGGCGGCTACCAGATCCGCGAGAGCGTCTCGGTTCAACGCCAACTGCAAATTCAGCCCCCGCTGGATAGGCACAGCAACAGAAGAGCGTCCGCACTGCTACAGTTCAGCAACTGCGGGGATGACTTCTCGCCCCATCACCTCGATCGGTGTTATCAGGTGGTCACTGACGACTTTCCCAAAGACCGTCTGAATGCCCATACTGGCGAATCCGCGAAGCTGTTCAACAAGGGCGTCGACATTCGAGCCGTCCTCACCCACGTCGAAGAACCAGGGGCATGTCTTTTCGATTGCGTCGTAGTCACGTTCTTCGTCGTCGCAGAGTCGACGCAGCACGTCCAGTTTGCCCGGAATCTCAGGACCGGGTCTGATGTTGCAGGCGTCCCCGTATCGCGCCACGAGCGGGAGCGTCCGTTGTTCTCCGCTCCCGGCGATCATGATCGGTGGATGTGGCCGGCTCAGGCTCTGCGGCAAGTTAAGTGGCCGCTCAAGTTGATAGTGCCGACCCGTAAACGGGCGTTCGTCACCACGTTCTCCGCTCCACATCCGTAGACAGATCTGGATGGACTCTTCCAGCAACTCGTATCTCTCTGAGAGCGAAGGAAACGGAATGCCCAGTCCGCGGGCCTCGTCGTCGTAATCTCCCGCGCCGACGCCCAACCAGGCACGCCCACTGGAAAGAACGTCGACCGTGGTTACTGATTTCGCCAGCATTGCAGGAACGCGGTACGACGGCGGCGTCGCCAACGCTAAAAGCTTGACTCGCGCGGTATGCGCCGCGAGATAGGCCAGCGTCGCATAACACTCGAGGACAGGCTGCTCCGGCCCGCGCATCATTGGGTGTTGCCAGACATGGTCCATAACCGCGATCGCATCAAAGCCCGCTGCTTCAGCAGTCTGCGCAATCTCCCTGATGGTCGAACCGGTGGCCGCCGTGTCAATCGGCCAGGCAAAGTCGTTGATATGCAGCCCCAGTTTCATGGTATCGACCCCTCTTTCTCAACAGACGGGAGCGACGCTAGATCAGAGCGGTTCTCACGCCGTAACAGCGTGTACGAGTTACCGATTCTCCATGGCATAGCCAAGCGCATCTGCGGGTAATCCGTCGACGTGCCACCGGATGATGCAGAAACCGTGATCGACAGCGTTCTGGAGCTTCTGGTGATCGATGTCACCACCCTGGTCAACAACCGGCACGAAAGAGGCGATCCGGGGATTGGCTGCCGCCATCGTTGTCAGCAGCCGCTCGACGTCATCGACATCCCGCACGAACTCTGGACGTGCCTGGACTCGCCGTCCACGCAGTCGCACCGTGATTGGTTCGCCGTCGCGGAGGTTGAGCTTCCACTTTCCTCCGCCCGGCGTCAGCAATGTGCCGTCTACCGGCACATAGCTCACCGGCTGCAGATACGCTTTTCCGCTTCGTCGCCCGGTATATGAGAGCAACATGAGCTGCTTGCTGAGCGGAGTCTTGAACGGCAATCGCAACACGATACGCATCGGAACATTGATTACACGCATCAATCGCGCCTGCTGCTCTCTCGGGGACTTCTCTGATGATCTTGGTCGCATCTCGGCAGTTCCAATCTTTCGAACGAAGAATGAGGTCATGTGTCAACCAGGTTCGCTTCAGCCGGATTTACGACAAGTGGACACTATTTGAGCGCCACAGGATATTGCATCTCGACAACGCCTTCGGCCCAGGTCGGTCCGCGCTCCAACAACACGACACGCTCAGGCCCATCGAGGCGATAACCGTTCACCTCAATCCACTGCAGAAGCGCCTGGCATCCGTCGCCGATGGTCTCGGTCGGTCCTTGATGGATCACACAGGCCATCGTCTCGACAGCGGGTAGGACCCGGCAGGAGATACCGGAGTCAGCGGGTATAGCGTCGTCGGTCACGACCGCTGCCTCGGCATCGGTCTCCTCATCGTGATATTCGTAGTCATGCCAGATAGTCATGCGCTGTGAACCGCGGATCCCGTGCTGCTGGAGCAACTGGTGCAATTCACGAAAGAGTTGGCCGATCGCGCCGCGCCGGGGAAGCATTCCTCGAATTGACGCAATACGCGTTGCCTCGATCTGTTTCACCACGACGTCGTAGCGGGCCGTCGTTGATCCTTCTTCGAGTTGAAGCAGTCGCGACTCGATCCGCGCCAGGCGTTGCTGCTCGGCCGTGATCTGATCCCGCACCTCGTCCTGCTTCCCAAGGAGCATCGACCGCATCTGCTCGGCAGAGAGATCCGCGTCGAGCAGCTGTCCAATCTGTTCCAGAGAGAAACCCATCTCCTTCATGGCCAGGATCCGATTGAGGCGAGGAAGCTGGCTACTGGTGTAATAGCGATAACCGCTATCCGGATCAATGTGGGCCGGCCTGAGCAGTCCGAGGCTGTCGTAATGCCGCAGCGCTTTGACCGTAACCTGGGTCAGCCGGGAGAAATCACCGATTCTGAGCACTGTCGCACCGCCTTCCGAGTCAAAGCTCCTGGATCTACCCTAAACCCTCCTCATGCGGGAGAGTCAAGCCTCGGGATCGGAAGTGCCGTTGTCGTGTGATCGGCCACCGTTCCCTCCATAGCCCGTGTATGATGCTGCGTCAACGAAAGGAAATGTGATGAAGGTCATCTCGCTCGGAGGCGCTTCGGCCGCGCCCAACGCGGGCCAAGGGTGCTCGGGTTACCTCATCGAGGACGGGGAACGTTGTCTTGTCCTTGACCTCGGTCCGGGCACACTCACCGAATTGCGCCGCCACACCGATGTGAACCAGATCAGCGGCATCGTGATCACGCATCTCCATGTGGATCATATGCTGGACCTCGTCGCACTCTGGTGGGGATGGCTGCACCATCCAGTACCACTATCCGCGCCCATTCCGCTGTGGCTTCCACAAGGTGGCGCCGAACGGGTCCGGGCCACGCTGGCGTCGTTCGGCCGACCTGACGAGATCGACCGGTTCTTCAGCGAGATCTGTGATGTCAACGAGCACTCCCCTGACCACCCGATTCAGGTTCGCCAGGGGACGATTCGCCTTTTCCCAACCGTCCACTACATCCCCACCTGTGCGGTTCGCGTCGAACTCGCACACGGCGTCGTCGCCTACACCGCCGACACCGGCCCCACGGCCAACCTCTCGGAGTTGGCACGAGACGCCGATCTGCTCATCGCGGAATCGATGTTGGTCGGCCCGTTCAACGACATCCCGAGTCGGGGTTCCTCCACACCTGAAGAGGCGGCCAGCCTCGGCCGGAATGCCGGAGCAAAGCGGCTTCTGTTGACCCACTTCTGGTCACAGCAGGACGCCAATGAGGCACTTCCACGAGCACGAAGAATCTTCTCGGGGCCTGTCGAGGTTGCCCGTCCCGGATTGACGATCAGCTGGGAGTGACAGTGAAGAGGTAGTAGACCGGCTTGCCGTCGAGTTGTTTGAACACCTGCGTCAGCGTCACGGTCTTGCCGCTCTCGGATGCGATGCGTTTGAAGTCGTCGAGGCGCGGAAAGGCGCTCCCCTCTTCGGTGTGCGCGATGAAGACCGGCGTTGGTGCGGCCAACGCCGCCCTGAGCGCGTTTTCGAAATCGGGGCCAGCCTCATAGGTGCTGCCGTAGATCTCCAGCGGCTGAACCCGGCCGTCCGTCAGGATCATCACGTTGTATTTCAGGCCCCAGTCGAGTGCGTACGGCCGGTCCATCCGGTGTTGCTCCAGGTAATCAGCCAGCGAATAGATCGCGCTGGAGAACCCGCTGTAACCGCCGGTTCGCGCCAGAGCCTGGTGGTAGCGCGCATCGACCAAGAGATCTCGTGCTGCAAGTGGACCGAGCAGCAGTACCGGCACCAGGAACGCGGCGGCCGTCGCCGAAGCGCTGACTGACCTCCAGCGCTCCTGAAGCCACTTCACACCGAAGAGCGCGAACGCCGCGACAAACATCTGCGGCACCGGCAGGAGAATCAGCAGGTGCGTCGCGCCGAGTATCGAGACCGTGAAACAGCTGAGCACGAAGACGACAAGTGCGAAAGCGGCCAAAAAGACGGTCGCCCGCCGGTAGGGGCGCAGCCACGCGACCCGGTGAACCATCACCAGTAAACCGAGTGTGCTCAGCCCAGCGACCCAGGGATAGAGCGGGTTGGTGTAGATGCCACCGTAGAACCAGAAGTAGCCTCCATCGAGCAGCACGCGAACCGCGTCCGCTTCGACCTTGACGTTCGACCAGATGGCAAAGTTATTGACGCCATTCTCGGTATGGAAAAGGTTCGAGCGCAGCACCAGGTAGCTGCCGCGACTCACCAGGTTGTAATAGATGACCGGAAACGCGCCCATGAGGAATCCTGCTCCAGCAGCGACGACATCTCCGGCCCCAGCCAATGGCACGTCGGTCTGGATCCGTCGCCACGTCTGTCGCAAGACACTGGGAGCTGGCTCCACTCCAACAGCCTCTCTGGTAAGCCAATCGGCTAGCAACAAGATGACGTACGCGGCCGGAACCGCGATCAGGAACCACAGATAAAGAAGCTTCGTCCAGAGCCCGATTCCGGCCAGCAGCGTTGCCAGGAAGAGCCAGCGCCGGTGCCTCGTCTCCTTCCATCGAAGAAACGAGAGGACCACCCCCAACGTCACCGCGACGATGTGCGAAATGACGTAGATCCCGACGCGCGACCAGAAGATGAATGAGGGGAAGATCGCCAGCAGCCCCGACGCGGTGACTCCGACCCACCGGTCATAGAGCCGCCTGCCGGTAACGTATGTCAGGAAAACGGCTACCATCCCGGCGCCAATCGGCCACAGCCGGACCGGCAGCACGCCGACCCCGAGCAACCAGAAAAGCGGCAGCACGGCATAGGTGCTGACCGAGCCCCAGTAGTCACCGGTCATCACGGGAAAGTCGCGTCCGAAGAGGTGGATACCGACGCCCCGAACCAGTTGGACCGGTTCTCCCTTGAGCAGCTGCATGCTCGGAACTACGTCGAATGACTCGTCGTAGTAGAGTCCCGGGAGACGGTAATGGTAGAGGCAGAGCGCGCCAAACGTCACGACCGCCAGCAGGACCAAGGACGGCACGATCATGGCTCGTGCCAGAGCAGCCACCCCCGTCTCGTCCCGGGTGGCAGGAACCTCGTCAACCCGAGAAATCGCGGTATGCCATGCGGGCCGCGCCAAGCTCGTCGTCTCCTTCTGAGATCGGATGCTCCGTCTCATCAACGAACGGCGGCAGTCGAGGCCACGTGTCCCGCGATTGAACGGAACGCACAACTCACGTCTTGTTCGCTCCGGACCGTATGAGGAGCATCGGAATCCTGGCGGACGTAAGCAGCCGATCGGCAACACTACCGTAGAACCAGCGAGCGAGCCCGCCGCGGCCGTGTGTCGTCATCACGATCAAGTCCGGATCGTCCCGTTCCGCATAACGCAGAAGTTGACGCCACGGATCGCCGCTCAGCGACTCCCAGGTGACCTCCACGGCCTCAGCCTTCAGCCTCGTGGCGGTTGCCTCCAGGTACTCACGGCACTCACGCTCGAGCACCTCGAACTGCCTGAGCATCGCCTGATAGGAAGGCGAGGTGAAGATCGTCGGCGGAGTTTCTGGTACTTCATCACGGTATGTCTCAGCCACTCGAACCAGATGCAGCCGGGCGTCGAGTGCCTGGGCCAGTCCGACGGCGTATGGAAGTGCCTTTTCTGAAAGGACCGAGCCATCCAGTGGCACGGTGATTCGCTGAATGCTCACGTGATCCGGCCGCTCCTCCGGTTCACGAGCGGGAACAAGCATCACCGGGCAGGGTGACAACTGGAGCACGCGTGACGCGACGCTTCCCATGACCATTCGCGTGAGCCCGCCACGGCCGTGGCTCGCCAACAAGATCAGCGGCTGGGCGAGCGTCTCTGCTTCGGCGATGATCTCCTTGCGCGGATCACCAACCCGGACGATCGTCTTGGGGTCAACCCCCTCTTCGGCCAACATGGAAGCGGCCGTTCCCAACATGTCAGGCGACGTCAATTCGGCACGCGGATCCTCCGGATCAATCCAGATGAGCTGGCGTCCCGCCCGGTCGTATATCGGCTTGAGCTCTTCAAGAACCCGCAGCAGTTCGAGTGAGGCTCCCGTGGCGCGCGTCAGTTCGACGGCATAGGGCAGCGCGGTGTCAGCGAGTGCCGAGCCATCATGCGGTACGAGAATGGTTTGGAACGGGCTCATTCTGGCCTCCTCCTCGGGAAGTGACGTGTGCGGGGAGTTCCGCTCACGTCCCAATTCTAAGATGCCTGTTCGCCTGAACCCAGTTCTTGTTGATTTGCACACCGCGCGGTGAACCGGGACGAGGAGGTAGTATCCTTGATTTCAGCCGGAGACATTCAGCATGGTCAGAACCCGCTTTGGCCCATATTCGCTCAGCCGGAACAGCACCTTAGTGAATCGAGCAACGATGTCGCACGAGTCACGAATCAACGCAACAGAGCGACTGGCGCGAGAGCATGAGTTCGACGGGCTGGCATTTCGCCGCACGCTTGGCCACCTGACGACCGGCGTCACGATCATCACCACCCGAACCGAGGCAGGCATTCACGGTATGACCGCCAACGCGGTCGTCTCCGTCTCGCTCGATCCGCCGCTGATCCTCCTGTGCCTCGACCGGCGCGCTCGAATGCTCAGCTTCATAGACGTCGCGGGCCGGTTCGGCATCAACATCCTGCGCGAGACACAGTCGCCGATCTCTCGCTATTTCGCACGGTCCTGGCGTTCGCCGCAGCCACCTGAGCACCAATTCGAGGAATGGGCCGGAGTTCCCTACCTCGTCGGATCGCTCGGCGCACTCAGCTGCCGGGTAACCCAGCAGATCGATGGCGGAGATCACGTCATCGTGCTGGCGCGAGTCATCGGCCTGCGCCTCGACGACCCGCCCGGCGACCCACTCCTCTATTATCGTGGGAAATATGCCGCGCTCACCGAGCGTGTAGCTGGGCCGGCCGAATCGCCGGAACTCCAGACGGCCGCCCACTTCCAGCTCTACTACGGGGATTGGGAACCGGAAGACGAAGCAAACCAGGGACCGGGAGCGCCTGGTTCATCCTGGTAGGCTTCGTGGCATCACGATCCAAATTTTCTGGCGCAATTGGCTACGACCAACGTGAACCCTTCCGCTCCATGCAGTCGGCGATTGCATCAAGTCGACTCGTCGGAATCGGCACGTGCGGGTTCCCTCAACCGGTGTTGTTTCCACGTCCAGACCAACGGGCCAATTCCGGAATGCACGCCGCCGTGTTACCGTTTGATGGGAAAGACGCCCCTACTGGAGCGAACTCGAATTGGTTGGACAATGGAAGGACATGGTGTGCTCAGCGATAAGGTACGCGCGTTCCTCAGCGAGAAGCGGTTTGCGAGCCTGGCGACCATCAATCCGGATGGCACGCCCCAGCAGTCGGTCATGTGGTACGAACTGCAGGACAACCGGATCATGATGAACACTGCCGAGGGCCGCCTGAAGGCGAGCAACGTGCGGCGTGATCCGCGCGTGTCGATCTGTGTCGAGGATGAATACCGCTTTGTGGCGATCAGCGGGCGTATCGAATTGAACGAAGATCGCGAGCAAGCCTTGAACGACATTCATCAGCTGGCAATCCGATATCATGGGCAACCGAAAGCCGATGAGATGCTCGATGGGTTCCGGCGCGACCAGCGTCTGACGCTCTACCTGTCGATCGATCATGTCGTCACCAACGGCGTCTAGCGGCTGGCAGGCATTTCTCGTTCAACGGACGTGGTCCAGTCAACGATCAGGTAAGTTGGGCCACCAGCGCCGGAATTCGGCAAGGAGCGCGACGCAACATGGCGGGTGAAGTCCGCATCATTGGAGTCGACGGCATTCCGGAGGTCAAGGCGGGGGACGACCCCGTCCAGCTGATCATGAGTGGCCTTGAGCAGAGCGGGCTCTCGCTCGAAACCAGCGACATCGTCGTCGTCACCCATAAGCTCGTTTCGAAGGCCGAGGGACGCGTCGTCGAACTGGATCGCGTGACGGCGTCCGATCTGGCGACCCGCTGGGCCGAAGCCTATGGCAAGGATCCGCGCCACGTCGAAGTCGTCTTTCAGGAAGCTGCTCGCATCGTCCGCATGGATCATGGGCTGATCATCGCCGAGACACGTCACGGCTTCGTCTGCGCCAACGCAGGGGTCGACGCATCGAACGTCGCCGGGCACAAAGCCGTTTCCATGCTGCCGGTCGATCCGGACCAGTCGGCGCGCCAGATTCGATCCGGCATCGAAGCGCGTGTCGGTTTCGCGCCCGCCGTGATCATCACGGACTCCTTCGGCCGCCCATGGCGTCGCGGCATCATCAACATCGCCATCGGGTCAGCCGGGATCAACCCGCTGCTCGACTATCGCGGCCAGTTCGATGACCAGGGCTACGAGATGCACGCCACAGTCATGGCAATTGCCGACGAGATCGCATCGGCCGCCGAACTGGTGATGAATAAGCTCGACAAGCGCCCGGTCGCGATCGTCCGTGGCTACGACTACGAGCCGGGCGAGATGGGCGCGGTCGAGAGCTTGGTCATGTCAGCCGACCGCGACATGTTCCGCTAGAAACTGACAGAGGTGACCCTCGCCGTGTCACCCTCATCCCCAACCCTTGTCTCCCTCGGGGTACCCACACATGGGTCCTCTCCCTCGACTCGAGGGAGAGGACCATCCCGCTAAGCAGGAGAAGGGGGAAATTGTGGGAATTAAAAACCCTCTCCTGATCTCGGGAGAGGGTGGCGAGCTTGCGAGCCGGGTGAGGGCCGTTCACCCTACATGAAGATGTCCAGCGGCAGCAGCGCCGAGACGATGAAGTTCGGCACGTCGACGACTTCGCTAATGTGAAGGTCAACCGCGACACTGCACAGTGCGTAGGCCTGCTGCCGCGTGAAGCCACGGGTTTCGAGATAGTCGATCATGCTCAGCAGTGCGTTACGCGCCGCCAGCGATGCATCTTCCGATTCCTGGCTCCCATCTTCACGAATCGACATCCCGGTTGTCGCGTAGAAGCGGCGGGGCGCCGCCATCTCGGGCAACGTGTAGTATTCGCCGCGCATGAATTGCGCGCTGCGGATGTTGCGGCGCTTGGCCTCGCCCTTGTGCACCTTGAACTCGACGTCCAGCGCCGAGCGCATCTCGATCGCGGTGCCGCAGGCCTCGCAATCGCCCTGGGCGAAGTGAACGTCACCTGCCGAGAAGAGTGCTCCGTCAACGTAGACCGGCAAGAACAGACTCACGCCAGGCGTCAGCTGCTTGATGTCCATGTTCCCGCCCGTCTCGCGCGGCGGAATGGTCCGCAGTCCCTGCTCGGCGATGGGACCATGGGGCGGAACCGCATCGTCAGTCACCGGAGGAAGTGCAAAACCACCCCGCTCCGCCACTTCGGCCTCGCGCTTGGTTGCGGCTTCACGCAACGATTTCGAGGGGGCAAGACCGATAATGCCAGGGAACGGCGCACACGGGATCCGCACACCAGGAATCTGCGGCGACTCGGCATAGTCACCAACGAAGTGCCAGTGAACCATGAACGGCTCTGGGAAGACGTCCCGAAGAAATCCGAAGCCAGGAACCTCGCAGGTGTAGCCCCATGATTCCCACGGGTCACATTCGATGTCATGGAGTTTGATCTCGAGCAGGTCCCCCGGCTCAGCATCCTTGATATAGATTGGCCCGGTCAGAGGATGAACTGGCCCGAGCTTCATGTTGCCGACATCCGCATCGGTCGATTTGGTGTTGAGCTGCGCGTCGAAAGCATCGCGTGTCTCGACGATGACACGCTGCCCTTGTTCAACCTCGCAGATTGGCGCGATGTCCTCGTGCCAGCGATTATGTCCAGTCTCGGCCTCTTGGATCAGTGGCTTGAATGGATCGATCTCGATCCGCTGCATCGAACGCGTCACGAGAGACTCCTCTCCTTGCACGAACCGCCAGTTGATGGAACGGCACAATCAGCATGTCGGGCGCACAACTCTATCGTGCACTCCGCACGCGAGCCGTCAAGTGGCAGTCTGGAGCGCACTAATGGTACGGGGAATCTTTGGTCACCGCCTCGCGATGTATTATGTGGGATGGCCGGAGAGACGCAGTGCTCGATACAAACAGACGTATCGGGCCGATAGACGGCATCCGGGCACGGATTCAATCGACCGCGTGATTCACGAGATTGACGAAGAAACCATGAAAACTCGGAACTTCATCATTGGACTCGGGCTGGCCGGGAGCGCGGCCGTTGTTGCAGGCAGGCGCTTCTTACCCGAGCCGATCGAATTCAACAGCCTCGAAGCCGAGGATGCCGTTGACGACGGCAGTCAATTCATCGACGTCTGGAACCTGAAGGTGCGTACACGAATCGGTGGCGAGGGACGACCGGCACTCGTCCTGCTGCACGGGTTCGCTGCCAGCGTCTTCACCTGGCACAAAGTCTTCGCACCCCTCTGTGAGTTCGGAACGGTGATCGCGTTCGACCGCCCGGCGTTTGGTTTTACCACCCGGCCAACCCGAACCGAGTGGCACGGGCGCAATCCTTACTCAATCGATTCCCAGGCCGATCTGACCATCGAACTGCTCGACCACTTCGGCATAGACCGCGCCATTCTGATTGGTCACTCGTCCGGGGGAACGATCGCCGCGCTGACGGCGCTGAAGTATCCGGAACGGATCGAATCGCTCGTGCTGATGTCCCCGGCGGTCTACATGAGTGTTCCGCCACCGCCCTGGATGCGATTTCTCATCAACGGTCCGATGATGCACGTCATCGGCCCCGCCATCGCGCGCGCCGGGGCTCGCTTGACCAACCCAATCATGCGCCGGGCATGGCACGACCCATCGTTGATCACTCCAGAGATCCGCGAAGGATACCTTCGACCCTTCAAGGTGAGGAACTGGGACAAGGGAATGTGGGAAGCGGCTCGCGCGAATCGCGAAACCGGCTTGAATCAAAGGGTCGGTGCGCTGCGAACTCCGACGCTTGTCGTGACCGGCGATCAGGACCATGTGGTGCCGGTCGACCAGTCGGTGCGGCTGGCCGGGGAGATTCCCTCCGCGGACCTGAAGATCGTCAGCGACTGTGGCCACATCCCGCAGGAGGAGAAGCCGGAGCGATTTCTGGAGATTGTCCGGCAATTCGTGAAGAACGATTCGAACCTCCACTCAAAGTCTTGACCACATCAGATGTGTCGCAACGCGGATTGTCCATCTCGCCGCTGCTGGAGCGAACCCGTGTCAAATCAAATCAAAATGTTACCGAACGGGGTGACGAAGCCCACGGTTCCGTTTGCGTAGTCATGAGATAATCTGATAATCACCCACACGGCGTGTCATCGATAGGCGCGCCGAACATCAGATTGTGGCGGGTCCTGAAAGCACATCGCGCCGCGTCATTCGCGACGCGCATCAGGTCCGATCAAACTGTCTACGATGATCGACGTTCCAGTCACCGGACGACTCCGCTGCCCCGATATCCAGCCAATCTTGCGCGGCGCTCGTTCGGCACCAATTGAGTTCGTGTCCTATGACGACCGGACGACGTCGACCACGTGATGGAGACGTGCATCATGAGCGTCCAACCCGCCGGCTTCGACCAGGTACCCGTTTCCCAAATTCCACAGTTCCGCGGACCGGCCTGGCTGACATCGTTCGTCGGACGGGAGACGGAGATCGATCGCATTGCTGACCTTCTGACTCGTGACGATGTCCGTCTGGTCACGCTCACCGGACCGGGAGGAGTTGGGAAGACGCGCCTCGCCGCGGAAGTCGCGAAACCGATCTCCAGCAGGTTCAGCGACGGAGCCTGGTTCGTACCCCTTTCGCCGCTGCACGATCCCAGCCTCGTCATACCAACCATCGCCGAAACGATCGGTATTCGCGAGGCCGGTGAACGATCCGTGACAGAGGTGTTGCTCGCCGCTCTCGCCAAGAGGCAAATGCTGTTGGTACTGGACAACTTCGAGCAGGTTCTTCCAGCTGGACCAGGCATCGTCACGCTACTTGCCGCCTGCCCGGGAGTCACAGCCCTCATCACGAGCCGTGCAGTTCTTCGAGTGTCCGGCGAACACGAGGTTCCTGTCCTCCCACTCGCGGTGCCGTCACAGAATGACGTAACCCAGGCCGACGCTGCCCGCCTCTTTCAAGATCGCGCGGCCGCGGTTCAAACGGATTTCCAACTGGACGACGCAACCGCGGGTTCCGTACTGGCAATCTGCGAACACCTCGATGGGCTCCCGCTCGCGATCGAATTGGCTGCTGCCCGGTTACGACATCTCCCACTGCATGCGCTTCGCGAACGGCTCGAACAACGGCTCACGCTCTTGAGTGGAGGAGCGCGGGACCTCCCGATTCGTCTTCAGACGATGCGGAATGCCATCGCGTGGAGCTATGACATGCTCAATGTGAATGAGCAGCGAGTGTTCTGTCATCTCGCTGTCTTCACGGGCGGCTTCGCTCTCGAGGCCGCGGTCTCCGTCTCAGGCGAAACGAACGATCTCGATATCTTCGACAGCATCGCGATGCTGCTCGATAACAGTCTTCTTTTCCAGTACCCAAGCGACGACGGCGAGTCGCGTTATGGGATGCTGCAGACGATCCGGGAGTATGGTCTGGAGCAACTAGTTTCGGCCAGCGAGGCGGACGAGGTCTTTCACCGTCATGCGTCCTGGTGTGTCGAGTTAGCCGAGAGAGCGTGGCCAGCCTTCGTCCGCCGATCCAATCAGGGGCGCTGGATTCAGCGGCTCGATGCCGATCTCGACAATATTCGCGCCGCGCTTGATTGGCTCGAAGAGCACGGTGAGGTCGATGCGATGGTGCGGCTGGCCAGCTGCACTCATTGGTACTGGTACATCCGTGGTCATTTCAGTGAGGGAGCTTCGTGGATAACCCGTGCGTTCGCGCTTCCCGGTGCCGACATGGTTGCTCCGCTCGACCGGGCCCGCGCACTGCTCGGCGCTGGTCACCTCACCCACTTCCTCGGCGACCAGCGACACGCGGTTACTCTGGTGCAACAAGCGCTCGTTGAATGGGAACGCCTGCAGGATAAATGGGGGCTCGGCGTCGCTCATCTCCTGCTCGGCACTATCGCCGAAGACGCGGGACACTACGCCGACGCTGTCGGGTCAATCGAAGAGGCACTGAAGCACTTTCGCGCCGGGAACGACCAGGTGAACGAGGCGCTTGCGCTCTACCACCTCGGCGTCGTCATGCTTGGACTCGAGGACCTTGACCAAGCAATTCAACTCACGGAGACAGCCCTCGAGATGCAACGCGCGAACGAGGATATGTGGGGCGAAGGAAACTCGTTGTGTCATCTCGGGCTGTACAGCGGAATGCGACGGCAGCACGAGCAGGCCGTTTCCTTACTGCAAGAGTGCCTGCGACTTCGTCTCGAAATGGGTAATCCCCCCGAAATCGCGCTCTGTCTCGCCTGTATCGCAATGACGGCAGTCCAAACCGATCATCCTCGGTTGGCCGCGCTGCTCTATGCCGTCGAGGTCCGCGTGCGAAAGACGGTCGGCAGCCCTCGAAACCTGCCTGAACGTCTCATTTTCGAAGAGTCCGCCGAACAGTGTCGAAACATGCTCGGCACCGAGATGTTCGAGCAGGCTTGGATCGAAGGCCAGACGATGCCACTCGACGATGCGATCACCCTTGCGCTTGCGTTTCAGCCAACTTCCACGAAGGCTGTCACGCCTGAACGCGACGGCCCGGGTCGCCACAGCGACCTGACCGATCGAGAGTTCGAGGTGCTCGAATTGGTAGCACGTGGACTGACGAACCCCGAAATCGCCGAAAAACTGTTCATTTCACCCGGGACCGTGAGAATTCATGTCTCGAACATCCTCGGAAAAGTAGGAGCAAAAACCAGAACCGAAGCGGTGAATTTGGCGCGGCGTCGCGGACTACTCCTGAGCAGCTAACCCCAACAGGCTCGCAGGCAGGAAAGGGAGAAGCTGTGTCATTTGCGACGAATCCGGGTGACGAAATCCAAATCTCCAATGAGTTCGAGGGGACCGACGATCCGCTCATACTGTCACGCGAAGGGCCCCGCTCCTCGGCAAGATGGTGACGCCCCACGCCCTGTGTACGACGGACGGGGAACGCATTCTGTCTCGCGGATCAGCTCCCTGAATTGCTCGCACGCTCGCCGCTGCAGCACTGACATATGACACGGCCACGCCTTCTCACGCGAACAAAACCTGCCATCCAGTAGATGTGACTCATCATGGTTCGCCGACAGCCACGAAACCACGCGTCTACGGCCTATAAACCGACAGGGTGCTTCCATACCTACAGCCATTCATCACGTCGACTGCTGAATTGCATCATCCAATGCCCTGAGCGAAATGTGATTGGAGTCACCACATGTGCGACGACGCCCTGTCGCGGCAGCAGAAAATGATCACGATGCACACGATTCGACAGCGGCCTGAGGCATTGAGCGGAACGTTGATCCTCTGCCGCAGACCGTCGTATGACATCTCCGTTTGAACTCTCCCATCCCAAATCTGTCAGGTGTCAGATGTGCCGGACGCCCATCGTGAGGAGAATCAAAAGCAGGAACATGAGCGGCCTACTGAGGTCGGCAACAACAGACTGAAGGGAGTCTCATTGTGGCGATTGAACTGCACGAAGCCGGAGCGGAACTGAGCGAGGACGTTATCGCGGCACTCGATCAGCATCTACGCGGCTCGGTCATCCTACATGGCGATCCGCGATATGACGACGCGCGCAAGGTTTGGAACGGGATGATCGACAAATATCCCGCGATGATTGCTCAGTGCTACGGCACTGCCGACGTCGCTGCCTCGCTACGGTTCGCCGCCGACCATGGTCTCCGCGTTGCCGTGCGAGGCAACGGGCACAATGTCGCGGGCAATGCGGTGAATGACGGGGGCATTGTCATCGATCTCTCTCCGATGAAGGGAATCCAGATCGACCCGGTTCGTCGCACCGCTCGAGTTCAACCAGGAGCCAACTGGGGAGACGTCGATCGCGAGACACAACTCTACGGACTGGTAACGCCCGGCGGCCAGGTCTCGACGACTGGGGTAGCGGGCTTCACGCTCGTCGGCGGCATGGGTTTTCTCCGCCGGAAGTGGGGTCTCGCCTGTGACAATCTCATCGGCGCTGAAGTCGTGACCGCTGACGGAAAAGTCCTCAACGTGAGCGAACTTCAGCACGAGGACCTGTTCTGGGCCATTCGTGGTGGAGGCGGCAACTTCGGCATCGTCACGTCGCTCGAGTTCCAGATCCACCCGCTCGGCCCCGAGATCTACGGCGCGATCACCATCTACCCGATGGACGAAGCCCCGTCGGTGGTGCAAAAGTGGCGTGATTTCATCAACCATGCCCCCGATGAAGTAACCTGTGACGTCCTGCTCTGGGGTATGCCGCCACTCCCGATCGCGCCGCCGGAGATGCACTGGGCTCCGGTCGTCATCGTGGTAGTCATGTACGCTGGACCGGTGAGTACCGGTGAGCGTGTAATGCAACCGCTGCGGGAGCTAGGCACGCCGCTCGCGGATCTCAGCGGACCACAGTCCTACGTCTCGATGCAGCAGACCTTCGACCCCCTGCTTCCGAATGGGCTGAACTACTACTGGAAGTCGCTGTACGCCGAACAGCTTCGTGACGAAGTTGTCGCAGCAATCGTGGACCTGGCGAACGATCGACCATCCCCACAGACGCTGCTCGCGTTGCGTGGCCTGGGCGGGGCGATGGGGCGAGTGCCGGAATCAATGACAGCCTACGGTAATCGCAACGCCGGCTTCAACCTGAGCGTCGATGCCACCTGGATCGACGCCAACCTATCATCGATCGCCATCGAGTGGACACGTTCCGCGTGGTCGCGAATGCGCGAACTGACCAAAGGAGGCGTCTATCTCAACTTCGCGGGGTTTGGTGAGGAAGCGGACGCGCTTGCGCGGGCTGGCTACGGATCGAACTACGCGCGACTGAAGGAAATCAAACAGCGCTACGATCCCAGCAACCTGTTCCACGGCAACATCAATATCGCTCCGTAGATTCAGCCGCCGAACACGCTCTCACGGCATGGGAATGTCGTGAGCGCAGATAAGGACGTAACAAGGATGAGCTCCGGAACGCTTGATCAATCACTCACGCGCGAAGCCCCATTGGAAATGAGCCCAGACGAATTTCGTGACCTCGGTCACGCCCTTGTCGAGCAAGTCGCGACATTTTTTGAATCACTCCCAGGCCGGCCGGTGAATCCTGGGGAATCACCATCTCAGATACGCTCCACACTCGGATCGCAACCGATGCCCGTCGCGGGAACTCGTCCTAACGAGATACTGAGCGACGTCGCAGAGCAGCTCTTCAAACACTCGCATCTGAACGTGCATCCTCGTTTCTGGGGTTACATTGTCGGCTGCGGCACCAGAATCGGCGCGTTGGCCGATTTCCTCGCGGCCAGTATCAATCCAAACGTTGGCGCGTACCAAATCAGTTCGATGGCGACCGAGATCGAGCGCCAGACCGTGCAGTGGATCGCCGAGATGATTGGCTACCCAACCGGATCGGCTGGGATCTTGACCAGCGGTGGAAACATGGCCAACTTCGTCGGGTTCCTCGCGGGTCGACGAGCAAAGGCGAACTGGTCCATTCGCGAAGAAGGGCTCAGGTCGGAGCAGAGCCGACAACTGCGGGTCTACGTCTCGGAAGAAACCCACACCTGGATCGAGAAGGCGGGCGATTTATTCGGACTCGGCACACAGTCGATCCGCTGGATTCCTGTGGACGCCTCCCGTCGTATGAAGCTTGACGCGCTGCGGCAGCGGATCGAGGAGGATCGCGCGGCGGGGGATCTCCCGCTCCTGGTGGTCGGCTCGGGTGGGTCTGTTGGAACCGGTGTCGTCGATCCACTGGCTGGAATTGCCTCCGTCTGCCGGGAGCATGATCTCTGGTTCCACGTTGATGGAGCCTACGGAGGCGTCGCCGCGGTACTACCCGAGCTCGGTGATCTGTTTGCTGGTCTGGCCGAGGCGGACTCGATCGCCCTCGATCCTCACAAGTGGCTGTACGCGCCGCTCGAGGCCGGGTGCACGCTGGTCCGAGATCCCGACGCGCTGCGTAATGCGTTCAGTTTCCATCCAGACTACTACCGGTTCTCTGGCGATCCCGAGGACGAGCCGCTCAACTTTCATGAGTACGGCTTGCAGAACTCTCGCGGCTTCCGGGCGCTGAAGGTCTGGCTCGCATTACGTCAGGCTGGACGGGATGGTTACCGGCAAATGATCTCCGACGATATCTCGCTATCCAGAATGCTGTACCAACTCGCCCGTGATCATCCCGATCTTGAGGCGTTCACCAACAACTTGAGCATTACCACGTTTCGCTACCGGCCTCATGATCTGAGCGAAGAGAATGACGAGACAGCACGCTACCTCAATGACTTGAACGCCGCGCTCCTGAGAGCAATGCAAGATGGTGGTGAGGCGTTTATGTCGAATGCCGTCATCAACGGAACGTTCCTGTTGCGCGCCTGCATCGTGAATTTTCGAACGTCGAAGGACGACATTGAAGCCATGCCAGAGCTTGTTTGTCGTCTTGGTTCCGAACTCGACAGCAAGATGCGGACGACGACAGGTATCGGCTGATAACAAGCGGCCGGCGCGGGATGCATACGACATCCACGAACGAAGACTCGTATCACTCCCTCGCGAGAGTCGCGACTCATTGACTGGGGAGCAACCCGCAGATGTGTGCGAATCGTCGTCTCTCGTGAGCTAAGACAGATGACGACCGTGATGGGGGAGGACCGGCGAACACTGATCCTCGCCCATCACGCTTTTGTTTGAGGCAGTTTCAAAGCGCATCGGCGGGCAGTTAATCGAGGTGCAGAACATACACCGGTAACGCGTCCGCGCTCACCTGGGTTGAAACCCCAGGCTCATCAGACGAAATCCGACCCGCAAGCGGGTGCCCCGGGATTGGGCTTCAGGTGCCGAACCAGTCAGGCAAAGCCCAATGATTGAATGATTGAGCAGCGAAAACCTCGTCCCTTTAGTGGACTTCCGGGGTACCCGCTTGCGGGTCGTAGCCCCGGAATTTATTCCCGGGCGAACGCGGCCGGTTACCGGATTAAACTCGCGCACCTCGATCAACTGCCAGCGGAAGTGTGTGCGGGTGCTCGTCGATCATCATGACTCACTCAACCAGATCAATCCCGCGCGTGGTTCCATCCCAGTGATCGCCGCTCGCTCAGTGCCTCGAATCGAATGTGCGTACAAGACGAATCCACCCATCTCCGTTACAATGCCCGGTGCAACTGCTGGTCGCGAAGACAGCTCTTTTGTGACTTTCACGGACGAAAGGGGACAACATTGGCCGAGGGAACTGTTGGAATTGTCGTTGGCGCCGCGAACGCGCGCGTCGGTATGCAAGCGGCGGTCGAAATCCTCCGCGCTGGCGGCAGCGCGATCGATGCCGCGATCGCTGCGGCACGCAAAGTCGAGGACAACCTCGAGGATCAGGGCGTCGGCACCGGAGGTATTCCGAACATCCTGGGCCAGGTCGAGCTTGATGCCAGCATCATGGATGGCAGGACCCTGGCGACCGGGGCGGTCGGCGCGGTCAAAAACTATCCGAACCCGATCGACATCGCGCGCAAGGTCATGGAACTGACGCCACACGTCTTCCTCGTCGGCGAAGGCGCCGAGCTCTTCGCCAAGCACCACGGCTTCAAAACGTCCAACCTGCTGACCCCCGAATCGGAGCAGGCCTGGAACGACCGGATCAAAGAGCCGGGCAAGGCGGGCGGCAATGTCTACGAAGACCAGTATCAGCTTTATACCCAGGTCGTCCGTGAGTGGACAAAGCTCCTTCACGATGAAATCTTCGGCACGACGAACGTCATCGCCCGCGACCTCGAGGGCAACATCGCCTGCGCCGTCACCACCAGCGGCTGGGGGTTCAAGTGGCCGGGACGGATCGGCGACTCCCCCATCATCGCCGCGGGCAACTATGCCGACAATCGTTGGGGCGCGGCCGCCTGCACCGGACGCGGGGAGATGGCGATCCGGGCAGCGACAGCCCACAGCGTCGTGAGCTTCATGCGCCATGGTAGCTCGCTCGCGGACGCGCTGCGGCAAGCGATGGAAGATCTCAGCTACTTCCCGGATAAGTTCGCCGAGCGTTCCAACGTCATGAACATCGTCGCCATGGACGCGATGGGCAACGTCAACGCGGCATCGACCTCGAACGAGGCACAGTACGTCGTTCAAACCGTTGAGATGGACGAGTACGAGCTCCGCCCACGCATGCACGTGCCGTTGACCAGCGACTAGCGGGGAACGTTAGCACGAAAGGGCAGACGACTGTTTGCCCTTTCGTTACTCACCGGACTGCACACCAGGCGAGGGCTACCGCTACTCCGGCGGATACCCGTGCGCGATGAGGTAGGCGCGCAGGCGTTCTGGGGTACGCACGCCGTGGTTGAGGACCGCGTCGTAGATCTCGTAGCCGCCAACTTCGTAGGGGTAGGTTGGCGAGCGGCGCCAGATGTCCTTCAGCCAGAGAATCGCTAACCGCGTCTCCTCCGTCAGTTGCTCTCGCACGCGGTGTGGATACATGATCTCGCCACGCCCCTGCATGGTGAACCAGAAGGAAAAGTCGAGCTTCCAGACGTTTCCGGCCGCCGTTTCGTGATTGACGACGAAATAGAGACGTTCGTCGTCGGGTGCGTCCGACGGCGCGCGGAAGCCCGCCTCATTCAGATACTCGAGCTTGATCGTCCGCTCGTCGCTCAAAATCGGCGTCATCGCCCGGAAGATCGCGGACGGGTCGTGATCGCGACACACGATACTGAAATCAAGATCGCGCCAGACCATCAAACCTGAGACCAGACTCCCGATCTGAAATACCTCGCCGACCTGACCAAGATGAGCGACGATGTCCAGTTCGTGAATAATCTCCTGTGCCTCGACCTGCAAGTCCTGCTGGCGCTGGTACAACTCCTCGACGTAGTCGTAATCGAGTTCGCGATATTCCACGGGAAATGCTCTCCTGCCGGACCCGGCATACTGTTTGTCAAAAACCGAATGACAGAGATTGCCACGCCGGAGTGGTTAAACGGTCGGCAAACTCAACATTGGAATAGATTCTCGTTATGTTCGGGGCTTCCCCCACCCGCCGCCTCCTGGGGAGCGAATCGAGAGCCGGTCACCAGGCTGAGCCGTGAAGCGCGTCTTCCCGGGCAATTGTTGCTCTTCACCGTCACGGATGAGGACGTTCTCACCCGCCTTCCCATGTTCGCCCCCTTGCAGACCATAGGGCGCGAGCTTTCGTCGCTCGGTCAGCAACGTCACCTCGGTCGGAACCTCGAAGCCGATCTCACGCACCAGGCCGTCGCCGCCCCGAGCTTCTCCCTCGCCGCCCGAGCCGTCGCGCAGACGATAGGCAACGATACGCATTGGGTAGGCAAACTCGAACGCTTCGACCGGAGTGTTGAGAGTGTTGCTCATGTGAACGTGGACGCCAGACAGTCCGTCGAGATGCGGCCGTGCACCCATGCCGCCGCCCATCGTCTCGTAATAGGCAAAGGGTTGGCCTGTACGCGGGTCATTCCCACCCGCGGTCACGTTGTTCATCGTTCCCTGGCTCGCGGCCGGGATCACTTCTGGTAACGCCTTCGCCAGCGCGCCGAGCACCACGTCGGTCACGCGTTGTGACGTCTCGACGTTGCCGCCGGCGACGGGACGCGGTGGACGAGCATTTACCACTGTCCCCTCGGGCGCGATCACCGTCACCGGCGCGAAGGTGCCGTGATTCGCCGGGGCATCCTCCGGCATCAGACAACGAACGACGTAGTAGACGGCCGACTTCACGACCGACGCGACCGCGTTGATGCTTCCCTTCGCCTCCGGAGCGCTGCCCGTAAAATCGACGATCAGGTTACTGTCGCGAACCGTGACTCTGGCCTTGATGGCGATCGGCTCCTCGCTGAAGCCGTCGTCATCGAGCCAGTCGGTGAATTCGTAGGATCCTTGAGGAATCGCCGCGATGGTCGAACGCGTGATGCGCTCGGCGTAGTCAAGGAGCGCCTCGATATGCGCCTCGACCGTATCCAGGCCAGACCGTTCGACCACCTCCTGGAGGCGCCGTGCGGCGGTCCGGTTCGCCGCCACTTGGGCCGCGAGGTCACCCCGGCGCTCATCCGGCGTGCGGACGTTACGCAGCAGCAGTCGCAGTGCGGCCTGGTTGGGCTCACCCGCCTCCCACAGCTTGATCGGCGGGATGATCACGCCCTCCTGGTAGATCTCGGTCGCGACCGGCATCGACCCGGCCGACATTCCCCCGACGTCAGCATGATGCGCCCGGTTTGCCGCGAATCCTGCCAGGCGTTGCTCGCCCCGGTCGGTCACGTAGATCGGAGAGATCAGTGTGATGTCGGGCAGATGCGTGCCACCCATGAACGGGTCGTTGAGGGCGATGACATCCCCCGGCGCGAAGTCGTCAAACTCCTTCAGCGCGGTCGCGACCGAGTCAGGCATCGCACCGAGGTGCACGGGAATATGCGCCGCCTGAGCGACCATTCGACCCTGATGATCGAAGAGCGCACAAGAGAAATCACGTCGCTCCTTGATGTTTGGCGAGTAGGCGCTCCGCGTCAGCACGGCGCCCATTTCTTCAGCGATGGCCGTCAGCGCGCTTCTGAAAATCTCCAGGCTGACTGGGTCAACCGGATCCTGTCCCTGCTGATGTCGTTCGTCGTTCGGCTGTGCCATGCACCCCTCATCTGCCAGTCAGGTCAATTGCCCAAAGGACGCGCCGTGTTCGATGGATACGAAAAAACAGCAAAGCGCCGGGCACCGTCGATGCGTCCGCATGGGATGGTAGTACAGCGAGGTACGAACTTCCAGGGCAGAACGTGCGGGACACGGGTAATGCCCCGGCTGCTCAACGAAACAGTCCGTCAAGCCTGTCCCGGGTACGACGACCGGACGAGGAGTCTAGAGTCCGGAGATCTGACGGTATTGCCAAACCGACATGATCGCCGTCGCTCCCTCTCCAACCGCCGTCGCCACGCGCTTCCCGGAACCGCGCCGGACGTCGCCCGCCGCGAACACTCCGGGAACGCTGGTCTCGAGCATCAGTGGGTCACGCTCCAGTGGCCATGACTTTGGAAGGCCCTTTGTCACAAGATCGGCCCCCGTCAAGATGAACCCGCGCTCGTCCCTCAAGATCACGCCATCGAGCCAATCGGTGAATGGAAGCGCCCCGATAAAGACAAAGAGGTTCCCCGTCGGGACTTCCTCGACCGTGCCGTCAGCCGAATTCACCATTTTCACTGACTGCAGGCGATCATCCCCGAGCGCTTCTTGGACCGACGTGTGAGACAGAACGCGGATGTTTGGCGTATGCTCAATCCGGTCGATAAGGTACTGAGACATGCTCGATGAGAGCCCATCTCCCCGCACGAGCATCGACACTGATTTCGCCTTCGAAGCGAAGTGAATCGCGGCCTGTCCCGCCGAGTTCGCGCCCCCGACAATGTAGACATCCTCGCCATCCAACGACGCCGCATCCACGGCTGGCGCGCCGTAGTAGACGCCACGGCCGGTCAGCCGCTCGACGCCTGGAGCGTTCAGACGCCGGTACGAGACGCCCATGGCCAGCACGATGGAATGCGCGCGCACTTCAGAGCCATCGCTAAGACTCAGCCCGAGCGAGCCATCTTGCGCCGACAACCTGCAGGTCGTCTGCGCCAGGAGCAGATCGGCGCCGAATCTGCGCGCCTGGGTGATCGCGCGACGAGCCAGATCGGATCCGCTGAGGCCTGAGGGAAATCCGAGATAGTTCTCGATCAGCGAGCTCGTACCCGCCTGTCCTCCGGCGGCCTCGCGCTCGATCATGATTGTCTTCAGCCCCTCGGACGCGCCATACACCGCGGCCGCCAGACCCGAAGGACCGGCACCGACGATGGCGACGTCATACAGAGGCACCTCGGCACGGCCGCGCAGTCCGAGCTGGTCGGCGATCTGTTCGTTCGTCGGCGCTTCCTTCACAGAACCATCCGGAAAGATCAGCACCGGAAAGCGATCGGAACTCGCGTTCGCCAATGAGAGCAGCTCGCGCGCTTCCGGATCGGTCTCAACGCTATGCCAACGAAACGGCACCTGATTGCGTGCCAGAAAGTTGCGAACCTCATGCGACTCCGACGACCAGCGATGACCAATGATGCGTACACCATCAAACTCGGGACGATAGCCCGCCAACCAATCATCGAGCAGGTCGTCAAGCACCGGATACAGGCGCGTTTCGGGCGGATCCCAGGGCTTCATCAGGTAATAGTCGAGATGAATGTCGTTGATCGCCCTGATCGCGGCGTCGGTATCGGCATAGGCGGTCAGGAGCGCGCGCTTCGCCTCGGGAAAGATCGGACTCGCCTGGGATAGCAATTCAACGCCCGTCACCCCTGGCATGCGCTGGTCAACCAACATCAGCGCGACCACTTCATTCGCGAGTTTCACCTGGCGCAGCACGTCAAGGGCGCGGTTGCCAGAATCAACCCGTAACACCCGAAACCGGTCACCGTAGGCGCTGCGAAGGTCGTGGGCAATGGCTTGCAGCACTTCTGGATCGTCGTCGACAGCCATGATGATCGGTTTTTTCATAACAAAACTCCCCTGTGCGATTGTCCACAGAACGCAATGCAATTAGTTGCAACGCAAGCGGGCTCTTGCACTTTGATCAAGTAAGTCTCGCCATTATTTGCCATTCACGGTACGATGGTAGCACAGCATTAACTGGATCGTAAGCGGAGGCGGATATGCTCGAGGATGTCTTTCAGACCAGCGATCCCCGTCTCGTCGAGAGTGAGGCACGCTACCGCGCGGCGATTGAGAATGCTTCGGACATGATTCAAAGCGTCCTGCCTGACGGGACGTTCGAGTTCGTCAATCGCGCCTGGCTGGATCGACTCGGCTATACCCCGCCCGAACTTCCCATGCTCAATATCTGGAGCATCATCCACCCGGACTCGCTCGAGCACTGCCAGATACTCTTCGGACGGGTCTTCAACGGCGAACCGCTTCAGAACGCTGACGCCATCTTCATGACCAAAAGCGGCGACCCGGTACCCGTCGAGGGAAGCGTGACGATTCGCGAGATCGACGGTGAAATCATCGCGACACACGGGTTTTTCAGAGACATCAGCGAACGACTTCGCACGGAGGAACTCGAGCGTGAGAACGCGCGCCTTGAACAAGAGCGTTTAGCACGCTACCTCGAGAAAATGGCGGCTCTCGGCAAGCTTTCGGCCGGACTGGCGCACGAACTCAACAATCCGGCTGCCGCCGCCCAACGCGCAAGTGCTCGTCTCGCTGAAGCCATGCCCCAGCAGCAACAGATCTTGCGCGAGCTGATTGCCGAGGGCCTCAGCGTCGAGCAGTGCAAGATGCTCAATACCGTGCTGTTACAGATCACCAACGCGGAGACATTCGAACGAAGTGACGATCCGCTCATGCTGAGTGAGATCGAGGAGGACCTCGAGTCATGGCTCTCGGATCGACAATTCCAGCGAAGCTGGGAACTGGGTTCCACGCTGGTTCAGGCCGGGTTCACGCGAACGCAGCTTGATGATCTGGAAGTCTTTCTCCCAGGCTCGGCGATTGTCCCAGCTATCGCGCAGATCGTCGGCACGATCGAGACCCGGGATCTGACCGATGTCATCATGCGCAGCACCCGCCGCATCTCGGAGTTGGTGAGTGCGGTGAAGGCCTACTCCTACATGGATCGGGCGGTGGAACAGACCGTCGATATTCACGACGGGATCGAGAACACCCTGGTCATCCTAGCGCACCGCCTGAAAGACGTGTCGGTGCGACGCGAGTACGATCGATCGATCCCCCCAGTCATGGTCCACGGCAGCGGCCTGAATCAGGTCTGGACGAACATCCTCGACAACGCCGCCGACGCGCTCGATGAACACGGCGCGATTACTATTCGCTCGTGTCGATCGGACGGAAACGCCGTCGTTGAGATCACGGATGACGGCCCGGGAATGCCACCGGAGATCCTCACTCGCATCTTCGAGCCGTTCTTCACGACGAAAGATCAGGGACACGGAACCGGTTTGGGTCTCGACATCGCCTGGCGCATCGTCACCGAAGAACACCACGGAATGATCGAGGTCGAATCCGAACCGGGTGCGACCACGTTTCGCGTCACGATTCCAATCACGCACGAGCACAAAGACGGCGCCGCTTAGCCCGTTTGCAACTGCTCGGCCACCAGACTCCGCGTTTCGTCGACCGTCAGCCGCCAGCCCGGTGGTAGCACCGTCGTCGTATCGTATTGTGTCACGATGGCCGGACCGTCGATCGCCACGCCCGGAGCCAGCGTTGGACGGTCGTAGATCGGCGTGTCGTACACCGTTGCGCCTGATTCGCCGCTGAAGACGGCGGGACGCGTCTGAACCGGCTCAGCCGTTGCCGCTGGTTGGAGCGGGCTTCGTTCGATCTCTGGACGCTCCGCCACGCCTCGTGCCTTCAGCCGCACGTTGACGACCTGAACACGCTCGGTCGGATCGCTGTAACCGAAGCGGCGATCATGTGCCTCGTGGAATCCGGCAACCGCCGACTGGAGATCTCCTTCATACGGTACGACCAGTTCATAGGACTGCCCGACGTATCGCAGATCCAGATAGCGTTCAATGACGGTTCGCTCCGGCTCAATCCCCTCACGCGCGAGGTCGTGCCGTCCCCGTTCTTCGAGATGGGCGAAGATCGGCTCGATTCGTCCGGCAGCGTCGCCTGACGTCACCATCACCGTCTGCACGTAATCCTTGAGGATGTCCGCCGCAAGCATTCCGAGCGCCGAGAGTACGCCCGGCGCCGAAGGGACCAGAACCCGAGGAATTCGCAGCGCACTGGCCAATTCGCAGGCATGGAGCGGTCCGGCACCACCAAAGGCAACGAGCGTGAAGAGTCGCGGGTCGTGGCCGCGTTCGACCGAAATCACGCGAATCGCCGCCTCCATGTTGGCGTTGGCCACGCGGACCATGCCGAGCGCGGCCTCTTCGACCGACGACTCGAGCCGTTCGGCGATCTTGCCGACCGCCGCCAGGGCCGCGTCCCGGTCGAGCCGCATCCCTCCGCCAAGGAATGCATCCGGAATCAATCGCCCCAACACGACATTCGCATCGGTGACAGTCGGTTCGGTCCCGCCGCGTCCATAGGCCGCCGGTCCGGGATCGGCTCCGGCCGATTGCGGTCCAACCCGCAGCGCTCCGCCGCTGTCGAACCAGGCGATGCTCCCGCCTCCAGCGCCCACCGTGTGAATGTCAATCATGGGGAGTTTGCTCGGATGCCCGCCGATACTCCCATCGGTCGTCTCCGACACACCACCGTCGATCAGCGCCACATCGGTTGACGTACCGCCCATATCGAAGGAGATCGACTGGTCGAAACCGGCCGCGCTGGCCACATAGGCTGCCCCAACCACACCCGCTGCCGGACCAGACAGCAGCGTCCGCGCCGCTTCCTGACGCGCCGTCGCGGCCGAGATCGAGCCGCCGTTCGACTGCATGATGCGCAGGGGAACATCTGTCGGAAGCGAACCTTCGAGGCGGCCGAGATAGCGATCCATGATCGGCGCCACATAGGCATTCAGGACAACGGTGCTGGTCCGCTCGTATTCGCGAAATTCGGGCAACACCTCCGACGAGGCGGAGACGTGGAAGCCAGCCGCCCGCGCGGCCAGCACAACCCGCCGCTCATGGTCCGGATTGGCGAAGCTGAAGAGAAGGCAGACCGCGACCGAGCGCACATCGGCCAACTTCAGCAGTTCAATCGCCTCGTCGACCGTCGCGTCATCGAGCGGAATAAGCTCGTCGCCAAGCTCGTCGAGTCGCTCGGTCACCTCCACACGCAGGTCGCGCGGTACCAGCGCGGGCTCCCGCTCGACCCGAATCGAGTAGAGCTTCGGCCGAGTCTGCCGCCCAATCTCGAGCACGTCTCGAAATCCCTCGGTCGTTATCAGCCCAGTTCGGACGCCCTTGCGCTCCAGCACGGCATTGGTTGCGACCGTCGAACCATGGACGAGCGCACCGAGGTTGTCCCGCGCGCCAAGCTCATCCAGTCCTTGCAAAATCGCACGTGCCGGATCGTCCGGCGTGGACAGAACCTTGTGAACGCCGATCCGGCCTCCGTTCAGCAGAACGAAATCGGTGAAGGTCCCTCCGGTGTCGACGCCAACCAGTCGCTTTGCCATCCCATTCCCATCTGTGTCTTGTTCGCCCAGGCTCACCACGATGCATTAAACGTGCTCGGTCATCTCGCAACCAGCATGACCGTCGATCTTATACCCGATTTCGCGGATTCTGGCGCGCTCCTCTCACCCACGAACACTCCGGTAGACAGGCTTTACGCTCAGCCGAGCACTGCCGATCGCAATCATCAATGTCTCGTCCGGTCACTGATTCAGCAAACGGACTGGTCTTTGAAGGCGTTCTTGACAGCCCATCATCACGGACCTAGAGTAAATTCGGATTTCACACGGTCCGGCTGGGATACCGGTGCGTGTACGCGTGGATCTGAAAATCGCACGAAATCACGCAAATGACACGACGACATGCGAAAAGCAGAAAAGCTCCAGAGGTGGCGCGGTCGATGCCGTGCTGGCACCGGGAGCGTGCTCGGATTCTGGGTGCTCCGGTGTGACCAGGTGGCTTCGTCCCGGTGAATCCATGCCGCGGACATTTTGACTGATCGCGACGAATATGATGCTGCCAGCGACGTCAACGATGTCACATCGTCACGACCGGATAGAAGAGTGAGGTGGTTATCCCGTACTGATCACCTGACACGTGAACAGCCAATCACGAGTTGAAGGTCCAGTCGAAATGAAGCCATTCTTGGGAGGAACAGATGAGTCGAAAGTTCAATAATCAACCGCCGCAGGGCGATCCCGCCGACGGTTCAGGTGAGTCGTCGAGCTTCTTTGTCGTTGGCCGGCAAGTTTCCCGCCGCGATTTCCTGCGCCTGTCTGGTGGCGTTGCCGGTATCGCGGCCGTACAAGCACTGCTTGCCGCCTGTGGCGGCTCGAGCAATTCGTCACCAGCCAGTACCGCGGCGTCCGGCGGAACCGGCAGCACCGCCACGTCTGCCGCGACCTCAGCCGCCACGCCGAGTTCAGCCGGAACGCCAGGAACTGGGTCGGGATCGACGTCCGGAACCGCCAAGCTGGTCAACGGTGGTGGAACTGCACCTTCGTCTGCCAGTGGCGAGCTCAAGATCGCGCTCGCGTTCGACCCGACGAGCCTGGACCCAATCGACACCTACTCTCTCAACAACGGGCGCTGGGAGACCAACGTCTTCAGCCCGCTCGTCTGGCGCGATACCAATCTTGTGCTCTACGACGGCGAGAATGGCAACCCTCCACCCACCGACGGCTTCGGCCTCGCCGAATCGTGGAACTATGAGGATGACAAGACGCTCACGATGAAGCTGAAAACCGGCGTCACCTTCCACGACGGCGAGAAATTCGCCGCGGACAGCGTCAAATCGACCTTCGAACGCATGCTCGACAAGGCGAACAAGTCGCCGCAGGCCTTCAACTACACCGCGATCGAATCTGTTGAAGTTATTGACGACCAGACAGTCAAGTTCCACTTCAACTCGGTTGACCCGGTCATGATCACCAAGCTCGCCGGCTATGGCGCATTCATCACGCCGGTTGATGCCGTCAAAGACGATCAGAAGTTCAGCACGGGCACGACGGTCGGATCCGGCCCATACAAGACGACCGAGTACGTCAAGGACGATCATCTGACACTCGAGGCATGGGACGGTTACTGGGGCAAGCAGAAACCGCTGATCCAGAAGCTGACCTATCGGGTGATTCCGGACGACAATACCCGTCTGTCGGAGTTCCTGGCGGGGTCGATTGACGTCCTGACGCTGAATGTCAGCCAGGCGGATGCCGCCAAGGGCAACCCGAATTTGCAGGTCGTCGACATCGGCGTCCCGACTGTCTCGGGCCTGCGCCTCGACGCGTCCAAGGCGCCGACCGACAAGAAAGAGGTTCGCATGGCCATCGCCCATGCGATCGACCTCAACACCATCGTGAAGACAATCCTCGGAGGTTACGCCAAGCCGGTCGCCATCTGGCAGAGCCCGTTCTCCTTCGGTTACGAGGACATCGCGCCCTATGAGTACAGCCCGGACAAGGCTAAGCAGGCGCTCCAGTCGGCGGGCCTGTCGTCACCGGTCAAGGTCACGTACGACGTCATCGGATCCGACACACAGGCCAAGGAGATGGCGAACGCGGTCAAGGACATGCTGGGCGCCGTCGGATTCGACGTCACGATTCAACAGCACGACTCGGCGACCTATTACGATGACTACGTGGCCGGTAAGTTGAACAACATCGTTCCATTCGGCTGGGGCGGTTGGACGCTCGACTACGACAACACGTACTACTCCATGTACTACACCAAGCAGTCGTACAACCCGAGCTACTCCAACCCCGACCTCGACAAGCTGCTCGACGAAGAGCGGAACACGCTCGATCAGGCCAAGCGCCTCGAGATCGCCAAGCAGTGCAACAAGCTGATCTACGACGACTACGTCGACGTCGCGCTCTACCAGCAGACCTACCTCTGGGGGGTCAGCAACAAAGTCCAGAACTTCTCGATCCCTCCGGACGAGCGGCTCTGGTGGGTTGGCTCCTGGGTCAAGGGCTAGCCACAACGGGACGTCATCACACAGATGTGTCTGGGAGAGGGCGCTCACCCGCTCTCTCCATCATGGAGGGTAGTCCGCCAGGATGACGCGGTATATCATCCGCCGTCTGCTCTATTCGATCTTGGTTCTCTGGGGTGTCACGCTCATCGTCTTCGTCGCGCTTCGTCTTTCCGGCGACCCCGTTCAGATCCTGCTCAGTCAGGGGAATCCAACAAAAGAGGACATCGACGCGCTGCGGCACGCGATGCACCTCGATCTGCCCCTGTACCAGCAGTACTTCAGCTTTGTTACCCATGCGGTCCGCGGCGATTTCGGCAGTTCCCTGGTTTACAAGACGTCGGCGTTCAACGAAGTTATGTCGCGCATGCCCGCTACGATCGAACTCGCGGTTGTCGCCTACCTCTTTGCGTTACTGATCGCGATTCCAACTGGAATTCTGTCAGCCGCCCACCGTGGCGGCTTGACTGATTTCGTCAGCCGTTTGGTCAGCCTAATCGGCGTCTCCTTCCCGAATTTCTGGCTCGGACTGATGCTGATTCTGCTCTTCGGCGTCCGGCTGAAATGGCTCCCGGTCTCCGGACGTGGAGAGGGCCTACGCATGAGCATCGAGTCCTTGATCATGCCGGCCATCACCCTCGGCGTGGTCTACGCCGGGACGCTGACGCGGCTCCTGCGGTCGAGCATGCTCGACGTTCTCCAGGCGGACTACGTCCGGACCGCGCGGGCCAAAGGGCTTAATGAATCCAAAATCCTCGTCCGTCACGCGCTTCGCAACGCACTCATTCCGGTGACGACCCTGGCCGGCCTGCAGATCGGCTTCCTACTCGGCGGTGCGGTAATCGTCGAAGTCGTCTTTTCCTGGCCCGGTGTCGGCAGGCTCGTCGTCGATTCGATCAATAAACGCGACTATCCGATCGTCCAAGCGGCCGTGACGCTCCTGGCGACGGTACTGATTCTGGCCAACCTGGCGGTCGACCTACTCTATGGGTTCCTCGACCCGCGAATTCAGTATTCGTGAGTACGTGATGATCCGGAAGGAATCGGACGTGACAGCCTCGCAGGTCGACAACGCCCTGCTCGAAGTCCGAGAGACAGCGCGCGCGTGGCGCTATACGTGGTGGGGGCGCTTCCTTAGCGACCCATCGGCGATTTTCGGCGGCTTCATCATCTTAGTGATGGTGATCTCGGCCATCGGCGCACCCGTTCTTGCGCCGCACGATCCGAATAAAACCGACCTACTGGCTCGCAATACGCCCCCGCTCTGGGAAGCCAACGGTTCGTCCAAATACCTCCTTGGCACCGATCCGGTCGGCCGGGACATTCTCAGCCGCCTCATCTTTGGCGCGCGGATCTCGCTCTTCATCGGTCTGACCGTCACCATCCTGGCCGCCGTGGCCGGCATCCTGGTCGGACTGATCGCCGGATACTATGAGTCGTGGATCGAAGAGGTCATCATGCGCGTCGCCGATCTCTTCCTGGCCTTCCCGTTCATCCTGCTCGCCATTACCATCATCTCCGTCCTCGGAGCTGGTCTCCTTAATCTGATTCTTGTCCTCGTTGTGACTGGCTGGGTCCAGTACGCTCGCCTCGTTCGCGGACAGGTTCTGTCCGTGAAACAGAATCAGTATGTCGACGCGGCGCGGGTCGCCGGAGCATCAAGCCCGCGTATCCTGCTGCGTCACATCCTGCCGAATGTCGCCGCGTCAGTGATTGTCCTTGCGACGCTTCAGGTGGCGTTCGTGCTGCTGACGGAAGCGGCGCTGAGCTTCCTGGGACTCGGCGTGAATCCGTCCATCCCGACCTGGGGCTCGATGGTGAACGACGGCCGCCTCTACATCTACAATGCCTGGTGGGTCATCACCTTCCCTGGACTCGCGATCATGATCGCGGTCCTCGGCATCAATATGGTCGGCGATTGGCTGCGCGACATCCTCGACCCGACACTGCGAGAGATCTGACGCGCCGGCCTCGCCAGGCATCGGGCTAGCGTTCGAACAGACGACGCTCGAACGACGTCAAACGCTCGGGGCCATGCTCGGTCACCAGCACCGTCTCGCTGAACGACATCCCGGCGCCGCTCGTATACATGTGAAACACCATTCCCGGCTCGAGCCGCCAATCGGCGCCGGGAACGAAGATGCGCGTGAAATCGCTGGTTCGCGCCGGGAGTGGCGAACCATAGTAGCCAAGCGTGTAACCGGTTGTATTCTCATAGATTCCACGCAAACCCGCCGCCAGCACCTGTTCCCGGCAGATCCGGTCAACTTCGCTCGCCACAGCGTCTGGGCGCATCGACGCGATCTGCTCGTCCTGAATCCGGACCAGTTCTCGCGCGGCCCATGTCTGAGTGTCAGACGGCACCCCGACGATGGCTGGCCGCATCATGCGGGCACTGTATCCTGCTACCGTCGGCAGCAGCTCAATGTGGATAATATCGCCTGGCTGGAGCACGTGATGACTCAGGCCACCATGCATTGCGTCAGTTCGCTTTCCCGAGGCGATCAGCCCAACGTCGGCGCTATCGGCACCGTGTTGCAGATAGATATTGCTGATTCTGGTGGCTACCTCACGCTCGTTGACGCCTTCACCCACGGTCTCAATCGCCGCACCCATCGCCTGGTCCGCGACGTGGGCAGCCCGGCGCAGCAGGTCAATCTCCGCGGGCGACTTGCGCAATCGCATCTCCCAGAGCACACCGGAGAAATCGACAAACGTCGCATTCGGCAACGCGTTCTTGAGCGCTTCAAACCGCTTGAGCGTCAAATAGTGTGAATCGAGTTCCAGCGCGACGTTCGAGCTTGCCAACCCGAGTTCTGAGAGCGTGTCGGCGACGATCTGCATCGGGTTCGCGTTGTCCGGGAAGGTGACATAGTGCTCAAGCCAGGTCGATTCGGTCATCGTCGTCTCATCGAGTCGACGAAGCACCATGACGGGCTCACCCTCGAGTGGCAAAATGCAGGCCTGATACATCGTGGCCGACGGGCTGAATCCGGTCAGATACGCAAGGTGCTCCTTCTCGTCGATCAAGACCACGTCGGCACCACGTTCGCGAAGTTTCGCCCGTACCGCGTCAACACGCGAACGGTATTCGTCTCTCGAAAACGACAGCGACGGTATGCTCGACATAGTCGATCCCTTTCTCACAACCCGATAAGAGCGAACCCCAGGTTCAACGTCAACTGTTTGTGTCACAGCATGAGCCCTTTCAAATCTGGTTACAAGTGGAGCGCTCCGCCAGCCTCACACCTTACCGCCAAATGGTCCCGTTCGATACCCGTTAAACGGGCTATCTTGACTCACAGCCACATGGGACCTGAACAGACGCTCACGCGAGAGACAGACGCTTCTTGTCCGTAGCGCGTCTCCCGCGCAGATAACCACGGTCAAGCCAGCAAAGCTGTACGTTCGCTTGATTCCAAGCGGCTCACACCTGCCCAGATTCTGTGCCAACCTGTCACTTTGCCTGATTGGCAACATTTGACCCCAGCCCTCCTGGTAAGTAGACTGCGAACGTACTCAGCGTACGGACGATTGCGGCCGTATGGGTATTGGGTAAAACTTCTAGGAGCTGGGAAATGATCAAGGTTCCAAGTTGGCGGCCACTCTGCACTGTCGTCGCGACCACCGTGTTCCTGTCGACCGCCACGATTCTCCCGGCGGCGGCGGACAGCTCACACGTCATTCAGCCTGGTGAGACCCTGAGCGGCATTGCCGACGCGTACGGCGTCCCACTCGACGTGCTCGCCGCGCAGAATCACATCGTCAACGTCAATCTAATCTATGCCGGCGAGACGATCGACGTCCCGGGCCAGGCGCCGCCGGCAGGTCCGCCACCGGCCGGAAGCTACGCCGTGCAACCGGGCGAGACGCTGACGTCGATTGCCGCGACACGGCGTACAACGGTGGCGCAACTGATCGCTGCCAATCCTGATCTGGTCGATCCAAACACGATCTACGTCGGTCAGAATCTCGTCATCCCCGGTGGGTCGACGACGTCACCGGCGCCAGTCGTCGCCTCGTCAGCTAATGTCCAGTCACTGCTGGCGGAATACGCGTCGCGCTATGGACTGGAGCCGGCCGCGGTCGAAGCTCTCGCCTGGCAGGAGAGCGGCTGGCGACAGAATGTGGTCAGCTCGGCCGGAGCGATCGGCGTCATGCAACTCATGCCCGCGACCGCCGACTGGCTCGCGACCGACGTGGTTGGGCGTCCACTCGATGTGAGCGGAAATGTTACCGACAACGTCGAGGCGGGTGTGGCCTATCTTCGCTTCCTGATCGATCGAACCGGCAGCGTCGAGCTCGGTGTCGCGGCCTATTACCAGGGACCGGGCAGTCTCCAGCGTGACGGCATGCTCCCGGAGACACGGCAATACGTCGCCAACGTCATGGCTATCCGGTCGTATCTGCTGGTTTACGGCGTTCCACCACGTTAGCGGGCGTCGTTCAACGTTGAGTCCCCACTTCCCTTGCTCCGCGCCGGTGTCCCCCTGGCGCGGACTGCAAGCCGAACGGGACCGCCACGGTGGCGGTCCCGTTCCATTGTTCTCTCATAGGCGTTTGATCGAGTTGCCCTCATTCGTGCTATTCTCTCGATCATGGAGACATTGCGACGGCGCGGCGGTCAACTGACACACGGGCTGGCAGCACTTCGCGAGAATGAGACCCTGCTGACGCTCTGCATCATGATGGTCTTCGTCATGGTCGGCTTCGGCATGATTTCGCCGGTACTCCCCCTCTATGGCGCCTCCTTCGGCGTCTCGTCGGCCCTGGTGGGAATGCTCGTCACGGCGTTCGGCCTCGCCCGTCTCTTCGCCAATCTCCCGGCCGGGCGACTGGCTGACCGCATTGGCCGTCGACCCCTCATCGTCTTCGCGCCGCTCATCACCACGGCAGGAGCCATTTTCGCCGGGCTCGCTCCGAGTTTCTGGCTGCTGGTCGCCGCGCGTTTCGTGCAGGGAGCCGGTTCTGCGATCTTTGCCACCGCGGCCATGACCATGCTTGCCGACATTTCGACGCCGGAAACACGCGGTCGTCTGATGACCGTTTTCCAGGGTTCGCTCTTGCTGGGAACGAGCATCGGGCCATCGATCGGCGGTCTCGCGGCCGGAGTGGTGGGGCTGCAGGGCGTCTTCTATATCTACGCGGTAATCTCGTCGCTTGCCGCGGTCTGGGCCTACTTCAGGGTCAAGGAGACGCTCGATCCGGCCAACCAGTCGCGGCGTCGGGCAAGTCCCAGCACCAGCGGGGGAACTGGTCAGGCCGCGCCGCGGACCTGGTCGATGTTGCTCAATCCCGGATTTCTGGCGGTGTCGCTCGTCTCGCTCTCGATCTTCTTCATGCGCACCGGCAGCCGCTCGACGATCATCCCACTGCTCGGCGCCGAGCGACTCCATATGTCCGAATCGACTATTGGCCTGGTGCTCACGGTGGCGGCCGTTTTCAACGTTGTCACGTTGCCGGTCGCGGGCTGGGGCATCGACCGGCTGGGCCGGAAACCGGTCATCGTGCCGAGCCTGCTGGTGAGCGCTTTCTCGCTGCTGCTCTTTGCCACCGCGCCCGGAACGGCGATGTTCTTCGTCGCTGCCGCGGTCATGGGTGCAGGAACCGGTATCGCCGGTCCTGCTCCAGCTGCCTACGTTGCCGACCTGGCGCGCGGCGAGAACTACGGCGCGACACTCGGCCTCTTTCGCACCATCAGCGACCTCGGCTTCGTCATTGGTCCGGTGTTACTCGGCTGGCTCGCCGACCGTTCCGGCTTCTCGTTTTCTCTTTATGTGAATCTGATCCTGCTGATCGTCGCGGCCGCCGTATTCGCACTGGTTGCGAAGGAGACGAGCGTGAAACGCGAAATGGCAGAGCCCAGCACCGCGAAGTCGGCTCCGAAGCCCGCCGGACCGGACTGAATCCTGAGCCAGTCGCCGGTCTACCCGATCAGCGTCAGCAGTTCATCCAGACGCCGAATAACCCGGACCCCGTGCTCGGGCGGCGTCTCGAAGTGACCGCCACGGTCGAGCAGCACCGCCTGCATCCCGACGCCAAGTGCTCCTTTAACGTCGGTCGTGACATCATCACCCACGTGCACCGCGCGTCCCGGCTCCGACGCTCCGAAATCGAGCGCTCGCTGGAAGATCTCGGGAGCCGGTTTTTCCACGCCGACGAACTCCGACATCATCCAGTAACCGAGGTACTGATCGAACCCAAGTGCTTTCAGGATCTTCGGCATCGACGGCCAGGTATTCGAGATCGCGGCCAGCTTCAGGCCACGCAACCAGAGCTCGCGAAGTGTTGGGAGGGCGTCGTCGTACGCGACGTACATGCGCGGAGAATCGAACGCCTCCTTCACTGCCGCGGTCGCCCGCTCCAGGACGCGATCCTCGACCTCTGCGTTTTCGAGAACGTTACGAATGAACTGGCGGCGCCTCGCTTCTCCGGCTTCTGGTGTAACCCGGTGATCCTCCGGCACGCTCTTAACGCGCCGCGCTCGTGCATTGGGCCTCTCCGCATCAATCGCCGCATGGACGCGCTTCTCGTCAACCGTCAGCCCAATCTCGGCGAGCACTCTCACCCATTCCTGAACCTGATCCGGCCGGAAGGTCAGGAGCGTACCGCCGATATCGAAGGTCACCAGATCAACCGCGAGACAAGGTGTTGACATACCCAGCTTCTCAATTTGCGAACGTCTATCACGCCGCGACAGGATCACGGCCCTCTGTCATCATAGGTCAACCTGGGGATCACGACGATCCGGCCCCATCATATTATTGGAAGGACAAACCTCGTGAGCAGAGTTCGCATCAGGGTCGGCCCGCTAACGTTCATCGCCCGTTGGGAGGAAGAGGCAGCGCCAAAGACTTGCGCCGCCTTTCGTGCCCAACTCCCCTTCCGCAACAAGATTATCCAGGCGCGGTGGAGCGGTGAGTCTGCATGGATCCCCCTCGGCGACTTCGACCTGGGCATCGGCTTCGAGAACCACACCAGCTACCCGTCACGCGGCGACATCCTGCTCTATCCGGGCGGCTACAGTGAAACCGAGATCCTGTTTCCCTATGGCTCGACGTGTTTCGCCAGCAAGATGGGCCAGCTTGCCGGAAACCACTTCCTGACGATCGTGGAGGGCCAGGAGCACCTGAAGGAGCTCGGCCGCCTCGTCGTCTGGGAAGGCGCACAGGACATCGTGTTCGAGGAAGAGTGAACAGCCCTCACCCCCCGGCAGCCCTCACCCGGCTCGCAAGCTCGCCACCCTCTCCCGAGATCAGGAGAGGGTTCCCCACATCGAGTGGGCCGCCCCCCTCTCTCGTACGTACGGGAGAGGGGCCGGGAGTGAGGGCCACTCCCGCGGGCTAATCCACGCCGATAGCCGTCGCTGGCGTGTACGGGAAGACGCCGGCCGACAGTTCGCCGGTTTCCGGATCGATCTTCACGCCGTTTGGCCGAGCGAAGAAGCTGGATGAGATCGACTCCTCGCGCCGCACGATCTGATGTCCCATCTGCTCGAGCTGTTCGATTACCTCGCTTGGGAAGCGCGTCGAGATCTCGGTCGCCGGACCTTCCGAGTGGACGCGCGGCGCCGAAATAGCCGCCTGCATCCCGAGTCCGAAGTCGATCAGGTTGACGATGATCTGGTAGACGGCCGACATCACCCGGCGTCCGCCCGGCGACCCGACGGCCGCGTAAGGCTTGCCGTCCCGCATCAGGATCACTGGCGTCGCCGCCGACATGACGCGTTTGCCTGGCCCAATCGACGTGACCGCGCCGGGACGCGGATCGAACCAGGTCACGGCGTTATTCAACGTGATGCCTGCCCCCTTGATCACGACGCCTGATCCAAAAGCGGCGCCCAGCGTCGAGGTCAGCGAGACGACGTTCCGGTCCTTGTCGACCACCGAGATGTGCGTCGTCTGCCCCTCGCCGGTGACTCCGGCGCGCTCGGGGTAGACCGCGTCGCGATCCGGCTCGAACGGCCAGGGATCTCCCGGCCCCTCGTCCGGCGTCGCACGCTCCAGGTCGATCGTCGCGCGTCGTGCCTCGGCATAGCCACGCGAGACGGCACCCTTGAGCGGAACCGGCGCCAGGTCCGGATCGCCCAGGAAGGAGAGACGATCGACCAACGCGCGTCGCAGCGCCTCGATGATCAAGTGCGTGGCCTCGGTCGATTGGAATCCCATCTTGCCCAGGTCGTACCCCTCAAGGATCTGCAAGGCTTCCGCGATCGTGGGGTAGCCGCTGCAGATAAGCTGTCCCGCTACCTGGTATCCACGATATTCGATCACCTCTGGGTCGAAGATGCGCGTCGCGTGGGCCGCCAGGTCCTCTTCGGTGATCAATCCGCCATTTCGCCGCATGTCCTCGGCGATCAGCCGGGATACTTCACCGTGATAGACCGTGTCGGGTCCCTCTTCGGCGATCAGCTTCAACGTCCGAGCGAGGTCGGACTGAACCAGTTTGTCGCCTCTGCCACCGACCGAAGGCGCGGGCGGCGCACCGCTCGGGCGGAAAAAGGTGCGCTTCGACTCCGGGAACCGATGCAAGTTCTCGTAGGCCGCGGCGATCGACATCGCCACGTAGTGGTTGACCTCGAAGCCTTCCTCGGCCAATTTGATGGCTGGTTGTAGAACCTCACTCCAGGGGAGCCGTCCGTATCGACGATGCGCCTCGCCGAGCAGATGCGGCGTGCCCGGCACACCGGGTGCCAGCCAGCCAGTATTACTTGCGTCCCCCATGGTCGCGGGCCATCCATACATCCCGGATGGCGGAGCGTCCGGATCGAGCTCGAACATCTCGGGACGAATCGCGCGCGGCAGGACGGTGCTGCCGTCGAAGCAGATGGTCCGGCCGCTCGCCGCGTCGCGGTAGACCATGAAGGCGATGCCGCCAACGCCGCTCATGAATGGCTCGACCACGCCGACCGCGAACGCGGTTGCGACCGCGGCGTCGATGGCACTCCCCCCGCGCTTTAGCATCGCGGCTCCGGCTTCGGCCGCCAGAGGCTGCATCGCCGCGACCATGCCATCTTTCGAGATTGCCTCCGTCTTGTCGATGATCCACTGGCTTCGCGTGCCCAAGGTTCATCCTCCAGGTTGTTGACCAATCCGATGATGGTTCCATACTAACCCCCAGGGCCACGGCTGAAAATGACTGGGCGCGCGACGACAGCGGCGGTCAGAGGGTATGCGACAATAGCCTCGCGACACGACTGGCCGCGCTGCGGTCGAACAGGGAGGAACAGCGATGGACGCACCCGACAACAGGTTCGGCTTCTCGACCAGAGCGATCCACGCGGGCGAGCACAGCGATCCGGCGACCCGCGCCCACAATACGCCGATCTACCAGACGACGACCTACCAATTTCACTCACTCGAGGACAAAGCCGCCGTGACGAGCGGCGAGATCGAGGGCTGGGTCTACACGCGTGGAGGCAACCCGACCACCGCCGCGTTGGAGAAGAAGATCGCCGACCTGGAAGGCGCTGAGGCGGCCGTGGCTGGCGCGTCCGGAATGGGCGTAATCGCGGCGGCGCTTCGTTCGCTGGCCCGCTCGGGCGATCACATTGTCGCCTCGGACGATATCTACTTCTGGGCGAACATCTTCATGAACGAGGAGGCGCCCGCCGACAACGTCGCGGTGACGCGCGTTGACATCACCGATCTCGATGCCGTTCGCGCCGCCATCAACCCGAATACCAAAGTCATCTACACGGAGTTCCTGGCCAACCCGAGCATCCGCGTGGCCGACATCCCGGCTCTCGCCGAGATCGCCCGGGCCAATGACGTGGTCTTGATCGTCGACAACACCTTCTGTAGCCCCTATCTCTTCCGGCCGCTTGAGCACGGGGCGCACCTGTCGCTCCACTCCGCGACCAAGTACATCAGCGGCCATGGTGACGCCCTCGCCGGAGTCATCGCCGGTGACAAGGCCCTGATCGATCCGATCCTGCGGCAAATCGAGGTCCTTGGCTCCTGCATCAGCCCATTCAATTCCTGGCTGCTGCTGCGCGGCGTCAAGACGCTGGAATTGCGTATGGAGCGACACTGCCAGAACGCGATGGAGCTGGCCAACTTCCTCGAGCGACAGCCGGAAGTCAAAAAGGTCAACTACGCCGGACTTGTGGGCCACCCCGGTCACGACGTCGCCAAGCGACTCCTGAACGGTAAATACGGCGGCATGCTCTCGTTCGAGATAGAGGGCGGGGCCGACGTGCCCAGCCGGTTCGCGAACGAACTGAAGCTCTGCGCTCATGCCGTCAGCCTGGGTGATGTCTCGACCCTCGTCTGGCCACACGGGGAAAACCGGGTGCGCGTCTCGGTGGGCTGCGAGAACGCAACTGATATCATCGGCGATTTCGAGCAGGCATTGGAATCGATCAAGATCTCCGTATAGCTGAGTTCGAGTGAGAGCTGGCTACCGGAAACGTTCGCCGCCGGCTCCACTCTCGACGATTCCGGCGACACCCTCCGAAGTGTCGCCAGAATTCGCAACCCGCAGAAGCATGGCCCGGTCTTCAGGCGTGAAATTCGACTCGTTGATCTGAGTGACGATCCGTGAGACCTGCTCCCAAACAGGGCGTGCATGGTCTTCGTTTACCCGCAGCGCAACCGAGCGAAGCGCATGCAGCAGATGCAAGGTGACATCTACATCGTTTCGCGCCGCCCGCCGAATCTGCGAGAACGCGGATTCAACGAAGTCAGCATAGGTTGGGCGCCGCACCCACATTACCGGAGACCGCGATTCGTCGCTGTCCGATCGATGCCGGACGGGCGACGGGAGCGACCGTCCTCCCAGATCAATGAGCACGTTACTGAGCGTTGCGATCACGTGTTCGGCAGTTGTCGGGTCATTGATCGCAGGTGATAACGCACGCAACGCAATGTCGACCAACTGCCGAACACCGAACAGGACGTCATCGGGCAATGAACGTTGCCGGTCCAGGATGAACGCGGCACGTATCCTCTTCAGACAGCCAGCATCATCGATCGACTTGCTCACCTTCAGGAGGGCTGTGTCGGCTGGAACATACTGGCCAAGTGCCACGTCGACGATGCCGACTGATTCATCCGGCAATAGTTTGAGCACGGTGTTTTCGTCGATGGAACGTAGGAAACCGAAGGCCTGCGCGTGAACCTGGAAGGCATCTGGATCGGCGGCGAGACGGCGAATGTCCGCCGTCCGATTCTTGGAAGCCGGGTCGGCATGCTCATCCTCGTCTGAACTCCGCGTTGGGTACCGATCCTCGATGACGGAAATCAGGGACCGGTGCACCCGCTCGATGACGGTCGCACTCTGGAGTAACGTGGCAATGTGATGGACGTAGTAAACCAGCAGCGCGACGCAGATGACAGCCAGGACAATCGCCAGGGTAATGCTGAGGACCGGCACAAAGTTCGCTACTCCCCCAGTCGCGCTGCGGACGCGACGGAGAATGAGAATGCAGTAGACGAATGTCGCGATATAGGTGCCCAATACCCACTGGACTCCACGATCGTCGGTGAAGTTCCGCAACACGCGTGACGTAAATTGGGTCGACGCCTGTTGCATCGTCAGGATGGTGATCGAAAAGAGGAGCGAGATGACCGTAATCAGCGATCCGGCCAGTGTCGAGACAAGCGTGCGCGCCGCGTCTGGAGAACCATAGAAGAGCCATCCACTGTGGGCCGCGATCTGACGCGGCAGATGGGTGTCAATGGCGGGCACCGCATAGGACAGGATCAACGCGAGTAATCCCAGGGCCGTCGGCAAGAACCAGAGACTCGACTTCGTGTTCTGCCAGTTGTTCTTCAACCGGTCGAGTGAAAAGGACGTCATCGCAGCCAATCCTCTTCGCGGCGGCCATCCTGGGCTGGGACACGCACGCGATTTCGAGTTAACGTCGGACACGACGGCCCAGTGCCCGGTAGCCAATCACGAACTCGCAGGATTGCCGCCAGCATCCGAACGTACCGGCTGGTCCGAGGATACCGGACAACGTCATACTCGGAGGCGCGCTCGTTTCCCCGTTCGAGCGCTACTGATCCGGCAGGAGTTCGAACGTTGCGCTCTCTCCCGGAGTCAACGGCTCGTCACCACTGGAGCGCTGGACGTTTGCCTGGTACTTTCGCGCGGCCGCCGCGGAAACGCTCCGCGCTAGCTCAGAGTCAGTCACGTGCCGTCCGGTGACCGGGATGTCGCGACCGTCCACGTGGAGAATCGCGTGACCGCGTGACAGGAAATTCTGGGGCCAATCACGTTGTAGCCCTCCTCCACTGCGGACAAAGATCCGGTCGTCTTCGACGAAGACCCAGAGGATCTTGCGCGATGGGTTGCCGGTCTTCCGGCCCCACGTCGTCAATTCCACCTCACGCTGTTCACTGGCCGCATCAAGAACCGACCGGTCAAAGTTCGCCATGGCCTTCTCCTCGTTCAACACAATGCGTGCGTCCTCTTGAATTCAGGATACCCGCAGTCCAGCCTGAAGAATCCATCATACGCTAAGACGTCCCCGCTCCGGTGCTTATTTCACAGCCGTTGGCCCGGTTCGCGCTCTGCAGTCCACCGGCAGTATGATGCCCGTACACGATCATGGACGCGAGAGCGAAGGGAGCGGCACGTGCCGGACATCATTCGCGATCACCAGCGAACGATCCCTCAGGAGATCATCGAAGGGTACCGGTCGATCGGAGTCGGTGACATCGGGCATATCCTGCAGTGGGGATTCATGAGCACCGCCATCAGGCCCGTCTGGCGCGACATCCATCTCGTCGGCACGGCCGTGACGCTCCGCATGCCAAGCACCGGCGGCATATCGAACCGCAAGATCATCGAAGCCGCCCAGCCCGGCGACGTTATCGTGATGGACCGGGGTGGTGATACCGAGATCGCCTGCTGGGGTGGTTTCACCACCATGCTCGCCAAAGCCAAAGGGATCGCTGGGCTGATCGTCGACGGCGCCATCACCGATACCATGGAGATCACCGACCTTCGCTGGCCGGTCTACTCGCGGTCCGTCTCCGGACTCCTGGCTCGCGGTAGTGGCGTCGACAGCGAGATCAACACGACCGTCAACTGCGGCGGCGTGCCAGTCTCGCCTGGCGACCTGGTCGTAGCTGACGACGACGGTATCGTGGTGATCCGGCCGGAAGAGGCCGCCGACGTGCTCGAGCGAGTCCGGCAGCGCTTCGCCAATTCGCCGAACATTCGACAGTGGCTGCGGGATGGAAACTCTATTCTGGACTATCCACGGATCGCCGAGACCCTGAACCCAGAAGCACGAAAGGACGTGAAATGACGACCATTGGACTGATTAGCCCGGGCCAGATGGGAAGCGCGATCGGCGCGGTGCTGAACCACCACGGCGCGACCGTCATAACCAACCTCTCTGGACGTAGCGACCGCTCCGCCGATCGGGCGAGCAATGGTGGGATCACGGATGTCGGAAGCGACGAAGCCCTGGTCGAGCAGGCTGACGTGCTTCTCTGCGTCGTTGCTCCAGCCCTTGCTCGCGACGTGGCCGAACGCATGGCGACAGCGGTGCGCCAGACCGGAACGAGCCTTCTCTACGTTGACTGCAACGCCATCGCGCCGCATACCGTTCGACCGATCGAAACCACCATGACTGATGTTGGTGCTCGTTTCGCTGACGTCGGCATCGTCGGCGGCCCACCCATGATCGACGGGGCCGGTCCTCGCCTCTATGCATCCGGCCCGGGGGCCGCCGAACTCGAATCGCTACGCGATCTGGGGCTCGACATTCGCGTCATCGGAGAAGAATCCGGCAAAGCGTCCGGCCTCAAGATGTGCTACGGCGCGCTGACCAAAGGCCTCAACGCGCTGGCAACCGAGATCCTGGTCGCGAGCGAGGCACTCGGGCTGGGCGATGTGCTCGACGCCGAGTTCAGCTCCAGCCAGCGCGAACTGCTTGCCTGGATGCAACGTCAGATCCCCACCATGCCGGCCAAATCCGACCGCTGGGTCGGCGAGATGGAAGAGGTGGCCTCAACGTTCGAGGCGCTTGGCTTGCCGCCCCAATTGCACCAGGGTGCCGCGGTCCTCTTCCAGTGGATCGCTGACGTCAAGCCCGATGGGGACCTCGGCCCCCGGTTCTCGACCTGGAAGACCGCCGAGGAAATCGCCAGCGCGCTCGCGGATCGTCTCCCGCGGCAATAACGGCGCATATCCATGCAACAGGCATCGCCGGACCATCGACAACCTCTCCACAGTTACCAGTGATGGATCGCCGGTCTCGGCCCAATTGCCGTCTCCGGGTCCCCGGTCGTAAGATAGGATTGGAAAGTCGCTTAGATAGGATCGATTTCGATGCATGGAGAGTACAAGACACCCGGCGGCAAACTGGTCGTCGTCGACCTGGAGATCGCTGATCGGCGGCTCAGACAGGTCGTCGTCAGCGGTGATTTCTTCCTCGAGCCCGCCGAGGCGCTCTCGCAGATCACCGAATCGGTCGAGGGGCTCCCGGCAGACGCCTCTGAGGTGGAGATTGCCGAACAGATCCGGAGTTCGATTGCCGAGGGAGTCGAGATGATCGGCTTTTCGCCAGAGGCCGTCGCCAGAGCAGTAAAGCGGGCCGTCGATGAGCGATGAGTCTCGCTGGACGAAATATCCCTGGAAATTGATTCGTGGTGAGCCGGTTGCCGCGCCGGTCAACCATGCCATAGACGAGGTCCTGACACGCGGTGTCGGATCCGGCGAGCGTCAGCCGACCGTCCGCTTCTGGGAGCGACTCGAGCCCGAGGTGGTGATCGGACGATTCCAATCGGTCAAGAACGAGGTCGACGAGCGGGTCGCCAGAGATCTCGGCATTCCGGTGACCCGCCGCATGACCGGCGGCGGCGCTATGTACGTCGAGGTGCCGAACATCATCACCTACTCGATCTACGCTCCCGCGGACCTGGTGGCAGGCATGTCCTTCGTCGATTCCTATGCGTTCCTCGACGACTGGGTCATCAGAGCGCTCAAGGCGCTGGGCATCGATGCGTGGTACGAGCCGATCAACGACATTACGTCGAGTCGAGGTAAGATCGGCGGCTCCGCCCAGGCTCGCCGCTTCGGCGCCGTCCTGCACCACACAACCATGTCGTACGACCTGAACTCCGACCGAATGCTCAAGGTGCTCCGCATCGGCAAGGAGAAGCTGAGCGACAAGGGCATCACCAGCGCGGCCAAACGCGTCGGACCGCTGCGGCTCCAAACGCACCTGCCTCGACAAGCTATCATCGACCGCATGATCGAGGAATTCGTCAACAGTTACGGTGCCGAAGAGGACTCGCTTACGGATGAAGAACTCAGCACGGCCGAGGTCCTCACCCACGACAAATACGGCACCGACGACTGGACCTACGCGATTCCGTAGACGCGAACGACCACGTCAAGTCCTCATCCAGCCCGTTCCTCGATACGGACCAGAGAGCGCAACTCAGGCTGGCGTTCCTCGCCAAACCCTCGCCTGAAATGGCCATCTCCCTCTCCATTCGAGCTAACTCCGCGTTGCGAAACTGCGACCGGCGATTCGTGCGTGACCCATCCGTGCGGTCTCTACGCGTGGTCGTTTTGACACAATCATGCCAGAATTCGTTGACATTCGCCCATCTTCTTGTTACGATCCGACCATTCTGACCTTGCCCGTTCGTTCTCATGAGTGGAGCCGTGTGTGCCCAACGACTATGAGTTGGACGATCTTGACCTCAAAATCATTGCTCAACTTCAAGATGACGGACGAAAGCCAACAGCCGAAATAGCGCGCGCGCTCAACGTTCCACGAACCACCGTCGCGCGCCGGATCGAACGGATGACGCGCGACCGCGTCATCACCGTCGCCGCGTTTGCGCACGGAGATCGAATTGGATTACCGGTCCAGGTAATGATCGAAATTTGGACAGAGCAGCAAAAGCATGACGAGGTCGTTGCTGCGCTGGTGGCGCTCGACGAGATCCGGTGGATGGGTGTGGCGTCCGGGACCTTCGATCTTCTCGCCGAAGCGATGGTGCGCTCGCATCGACACCTGCGCCACCTGTTGCTCGACAAGATCGGGAAGATCGAGGGTATCACGCAGATACGAACGGCCCACATACTCGAGGTTCCCAAATTCGCGTTCGATTGGGAGCGGATGCTGCAGGCCGGAGTCGAAGCCGAACTCTTCGAGCTTGACGACGACAGCAGGCGGCTGCAGTCGATCCCGCGTTAGTCAATTCCGTATCGCGCGCATTCCGCAGACGTGACCTACGAACTCAATCTCCGGTGTTCGGTACTTGCCGCCAGAACATCGAAGGTGGCGGCGAAGCGAGAGAAAGGAGCACCTGCCACAGCACATGATCTCGCGCTGCTGTGACGTGCATGATTCTTGCGGCGATTGATCGCCACCGGTAAGCATCATTTTCGGGAGGAGATTCTTGCGATGACTGGTGAACACAATGACCAATTTGGAGCGGCACGGATAGATCGGGCGCTGGCTCCACATTCTCGACGAAGTTTCCTGCGGCGCGCCGGGGCGATGGGCGGGCTCGCCGTCTTTGGTGGCACCATCTCGACTCTGCTCACTGCTTGCGGGGGCAGCAGCAACAACAATACGCCGACCACTGCGGCATCCGCCGGGGGCTCAACCGCTACCACGGCGTCCTCTGCCACCCAGAGTTCCGGCAGCAGCGGATCACCGGCCGCGGCATCCACGGCGACGTCGAGTAGCTCGACAGCACCCGCTGGCGACGTCGTTCGTGGCGGCACGCTCACCTGGGCCTACACGAGCTCGCCACAGAAGCTCGACCCGATTTGGTCGCAGGCACTTGTCGATGGAACCGTCATGGCCCCAATGATCGAGGCTATGGCGCGCGCCAACCGTGACGGCTCTGGCGTTGAGCCGGCGCTCGCCGAGAAATGGGATGTCAGCGACGACGGCCTGACCTACACCTTCAACCTCCGCTCGGGAGTCAAGTTCCACGACGGATCCGCAGTGACGGCCAAAGATGTCGTCGCGTCACTCAACCGCAACAAGTCGATGGGCAGCTACATGTGGCAGCTCGAGAACGCCACCAGCATCGACGCCGTCGACGACTCGACCGTCAAGGTCGTGCTGAACACCAAGATCGCCAGCTTCCTGGCGCGTATGGCGGTCCTCTCCAACGGCGTCTTCCCGGCTTCCGAAATCGAGAAGATTGGCAAGGACGAGTTCACGAACCCGATCGGCACGGGGCCGTTCAAGCTCAAGGAATGGGTCCGCAACGATCACTTCACCATGGACAAGAACCCGGACTACTGGGACATGGCACCCGATGGCCAACCCTATCCCTACCTCGATGAGGTCATCATCAAGCAGGTCGCGGAGATCACGACCCAGGTGCTGCAGGTTCAGGCCGGGCAGATCGACGGGGGCTCAGCGCCATACAGCCAGGTGGCTTCCCTACAGAAAGACAACAAGGGCCAGCTGGTCATGATGCCGCAGCAGCAGGTCTACTTCATGGTCATCCAGGTGACCAAGCCGCCGTTCGACGACATCAACGTCCGGCAGGCCATGAGCCTCGCGCTCGACCGCCAGGCTATGATCGACCGCGCGACCGCCGGTACCGCTGAGATCGCCAACTCCTTCTTCCCGAAAGGGACACTGGACTGGGACGAGAGCCTGGAATTGCCCTACGACGTGCAGAAGGCCAAGGACCTGATCGCCAAGTCGAAATACCCCAACGGGCACAAGGGCGCCAAGCTGCAATACCCGAGTGGCGCGCAGATCGGAAACGACAACGCCGTCCTGGCCCAGCAGATGTGGCAGGAGATCGGCATCGAGCTGGAGATCGAAGAGGTCGAATCATCAACCCTCGGCGACAACTGGTACAACAGCAACTACGAAGCGATCTCCGGGTACCAGTGGACCAATGGCATGGCCGACCCCGATCAGTTGGTTCAGTTCTTCTTCATCACACCGCGCATGAACAGTGGTTACGAACCAAGTCAAGATGCGAAGGACATGGTGAAACAGGCATCCGAGGAACTGGATCCGGAGAAGCGCAAGCAGCTCTACTACAAGCTCCAGGAGATCTACAACAACGACGTTGGAGGCACGATCGACCTGTACTACACCCAGAACGTTGCCTACATCGGGAACAACGTCGAGGGATACTACCGCACTCCGCTCGGCCGACCGTATTGGCACGAGTTCTGGAAGTCGAAGTAGGCTCGAATCGATCGACACGAACCAGGCGGGGACGTGTCCCCGCCTGGTCATCCCCAATACACGAGCGGACTAAAATCGCAAACATCCCGCGAACCAGGGAGTGACTTATGGGCCGAACTGCCTATGTTCTCAATCGTTTGATCCAGATGATTCCGACCCTTGTGGTCCTCGCGGTACTGATTTTCTTGATGATTCGTGCGATTCCGGGTGACCCAGCGATCACATTGCTGGGCGTACAGGCCACACCCGAGAAGGTCGCGGAGATGCGTGACCACCTCGGCCTGAACGATCCGCTCCCGGTACAGTTCGGCATTTTCGTGAAGCAGATCTTCCGTGGTGACCTTGGGCGCTCGGCCGTCGTGCGTGTGCCGGTCTCGACACTGGTTCGTCAACGGCTGCCACTCACGCTTGGTCTCGTTGCCTATTCAATGCTCATCGCGCTGGTTGTCACGGTGCCGCTTGCTGTGCTTTCAGCCATGAAACAAGGCACCTGGATCGATCAGGCGATCCGCACCTTCACGGTGATCGGCATCTCAACACCCTCCTTCTGGATCGGGATTCTGCTCTTGATCCTGCTCGGCGTGAAGATTCAGATCTTCCCGGTCGGCGGGATCGGCAATAACGCGATCGAGAACCTGAAGTATCTCTTCTTGCCAGCCGCAACGATGGCTTTTGGCGTCTCTGCCGTACTCATTCGGAACCTGCGTGATTCGATCCTGGCGGCGTTGCGATCCGACCACGTGCGAGTAGCCCGGGCGAAGGGACTGCGTGGTCAGGTCGTGTTGATGAGGCACGTCCTGCGCAACGCGTTGATCTCGACTGTGACGCTCATCGGGCTCTATCTCGGCTGGCTCGTCGGTGGATCGGTCATCATCGAATCGGTCTTCGCCCTACCGGGAATGGGCACGATGATGATCTCGGCCATCATGGGCCGTGATTACCAGGTCGTACAGGGGTTCACACTCGTCTACGCCGTGCTGGTGCTGATGATCTATCTCTTAACCGACCTCGCGTACTCGTTTGTCGATCCACGCATCACGCTGTAAGGACGTTTTGATGACCACGACCGCTGAAGCATTCGCGACTCGCGAGTTAGCACGGCCGACTCGGTGGATGCGTGCAAAGAAGCAGGCGCGCCGCAACCCGACGATTATCGTCGGCATCGTCATGGTCGGACTGGTGCTGGTGGTCGGCCTGTTGGGGCCATTCCTCGCACCATACGACCCGCTCAAGCAGAACTATCGCGCAGCCGTGGAAGCGCCGAGCGCTGCCCACTGGCTTGGGACTGACAAGTTCGGTCGCGATCAACTGTCGCGGATCCTCTATGGAGCACGCATCGATCTCGGAGTCGGCATCATCACGGCGCTGGTTCCACTGGCGATCGGAATCGTGATCGGCAGCATCTCGGGGTACTACGGCGGCAAGGTCGACACGCTTTTCATGCGGATCATCGAGATTCAAGTCGCCTTCCCCTTCTACGTGCTGCTCATCGCGATTATCGCGGTCCTGGGGCCTGGCCTGCTCAATATGTACTACGCGCTGATCCTGGTCAGTTGGGTGGCCTTTGCCAGGCTCATACGTGGTGAGGTGCTGGCCGCGAAGAACCTCGAATACACCGTCGCCGCCCGGACACTCGGCTGCACCGACAGCCGCATCATGGTGCGCCACCTGTTGCCGAACGTGATCGGACCCGCTCTGATCTATTCCATGTCGGTCGTGGTATTCAACATTCTGGCTGGCGCGGCACTCGGGTTCCTCGGCCTCGGCGTGCAGGCGCCGAATCCGGAGTGGGGGTCGATGATCGCCGACGCCCGGGAATACGTGACGCTGGCCTGGTGGCTGCCGACCTTTCCTGGACTGGCCATCGCTATCGTCGGCATTTCGTTCAGCGTCCTCGGGGATGGGTTCTCGAACATGCTGCGTGGCGGGGCCCGGTAGAGCAAATAGCAGAGTCTGTAGGGGAGCCGGGTACCCTCTGGGTGCTCTGCTCCCGAGCCGTCAGGTGGCGCATCACACTACAGCAGTCGCGACCGCGCCAATCATTCCGCAAGCTGCTCTTAGTACATCGCGACCATGTCCTGTTGCGACGCCATGCCGGGCGCGGACCGTTCCGGCTGTAACGCAATAGCAAACCCGCACGTCGAGCGACGCACGGGTTTGTCTTTTCAACCGTGTTTGAGTGCTCGGAGACGGCTCTACCTGAAAAGCGGCGAGCCCTTACCACGGTCTCGCTTGGCCGACTCGGCAATTCGTGCCAGGTCCTCCGGCGTGAAGATGTGCTCGACCATCTCCTTGGCCGTGAACATGTGCTCGACCAGCGCCCGGTCGCCAGAGCCCGCGGACGGCTCCAATCCGCGCAAAAGAATGCCATCCTCGAGCTGGAGGAGCACGACATCCTGCAGTCCGTGGTCGTCGACGTAGCGCCCGATCGCACGCAGGATGTCCTCGTAGCGATAGAGCTCGACTCCGGACCCGTTATTTCCTGACATCGTCCCCGACCCTCACCATCCGAGTCAGCCGCGGCGTGACCCGCGTGCTACTGATAAACGTGCCGGCGCTTGTTCGCCACGTAATCGACCAGAATGTACTCACCCAGATGATCCGGCTCCGCGAAGAACGCGCGCCCTTTATTGATCTTGGCCATCTCGCTGACGAAGCCAGCCATGTATGGACTCCGCTCGAGCATGAACGTGTTGATTGTAATGCGCTCCCGGGTGCAACGCACCACCTCTTTGAGGGTTTCCTGTAACGTCTGGTAGGTCGGTGGGTAGGAAAAGCGTACCTGTGACCCATCGAAGTGGGCCGTAGGCTCGCCGTCCGTGATAACGATGACCTGCTTGTTGCCGCCCTTGTGACGAGCCAAAAGCTGGCGCGACAGCATGAAGCCGTGCTGCATGTTCGTGCCGTAGTTGTATTCGTCCCAGCTGATGTTCGGCAGCATCGACGGCTTCAGCTCGCTGGCAATATACGAGAACCCGATGATGTAGAGATTGTCCCGCGGGAATTGCGAGCGGATCAGACTATCGAGCGCCAGCGCTACCTTCTTGGCCGCCGTGAAGCAGCCGTTATAGAGCATCGAGCGGGACATGTCGACCATCAGCACCGTTGAGGATTGCGACATCATCTCGGTGCGGTAGACCTCGAAGTCCTCCGGCTGCAGCCGTACCGGGCTGCCGACGCCGTCTCGATGCACCGCGTTCATCACGGTCTTGGGCAGGTCGAGCAGGAACGGATCGCCGTATTCGTAGGTTTTGGTGTCGTCGGTTCGCTCGCCGCCGCCGCCAGCTCGGTCGAGCTTGTGCTCGCCGAATCGATCGCGCTTCAGGTGCTGGAAGATGTCTTTTAGCGCCTTCTGACCGATCTTGCGCACGCCCAGCGGCGTCATTTCGTAGCCGCGACGCGTGCGCTGAATGTACCCGGCATCCTCGAGCATCTTGGTGAGCTGGCGAAGCTGGTCGAGATCCTGACCGATATCGTCGCCAAGCAGCTCGCGGATCTTCTGGTCGTCGACATTCTCCAGGTCGCGCCAGTCGCGCACGCCCTTGAGCTGATCCTCCACCTCTTCCATCTCGCGCAGCCGCTCCATCAACCGCATCGCCTCACCCAGCGTCAGATCTTCACTGCCGCCGACGTCAAATTGGCTGCGATACGGGTTGTTCGGCATCATCTGGCCAAGGTTCTGGGCCAGCTGGCCCATCTGCTCCTGAATTTCAGGATCGCGCATGACCGCATCGAGCGATTCCTGCAGCTGCTGGCGCATCTCCGGCGTCATCGAGTCGAGCAGGTTCTGCATCGCCGCCATCTGCTTCGCCATGTGATCGAGCAGTTCGTCGAGGCTGTTGATATCCGGACCGAAGAAGTGGCCATGCTTGTGCATGAAACGATCGAAGTCGGGCTCGCCACCACGCATGCGCTCTTCGAGCATCTCGTTGAGATCCCGCAGCATGTTGCGCATACCCTGCATGTCTTCCGGCGACATGTTCTGCAACGCCTGCTGCATCCCCTGGAAGGTCTGCTGCAGCATCTGCTGCTGGAGCGACGCCAGCAGGTCCTGGAATTTCTGCCGCGCCGCCGGGTCCATGAACTCGTAGTCGTTTAGCTCTTTGATGCGCCCAGCCGGATCGCCTGGAAGCTGCTCGAGCGCCTGCTGGTTGCGCGCGGCCATGCGCTCGAGCAGTTTGTGGATGTTCTCGTCATACTCGCCAGCGTCGCCGTCTCCCGGCTCGCCGGATTCGCCCATCTGGCCCTGGCCCGATTGCTGTCCCTGCTGACCTCCAGGTTGTTGCTGGCCGGACTGCTGTTGCCCAGCCTGCTGCGAACCAGATTGCTGGCCAGACTGTTCCTGCCCAGATTGGTCTTGCTGATTCTGCCGCATCTGTTCCAGCCGCTCGCGCCCTTGCTGCAGCCGTTCCTCAATACCGGCGCGCTCCGTGTCGATCACGTCATCGAGGGCCTTGTTCAGGTCGTCGAGAATCGAGCCGAGGTCATAGCGGTTCATCTCCTGCTGGCGCTGGCGACGGATGCGCTCCATCAGGTCGCGCATGCCGGGCATCTGGGTGCCATCCTGCTGCTGAGCACCCCACCGGAACAGCCGTTGCAGCGCGCGATTCAGATCGCCATCCGAGAGGACGTCGTCCGAGATTGCGTCCATGACGGCATCGGCATCGAACGGGTTGATCTCCTGGGTACCATCCCAGCGTGAGTAGCGAGAGTCGAATCCGGACCAACGTGGCATGGTGTTACCCCCGATAGAGTGTGCCGCCCTCGCCGGACGAACGGTCTTTGTTCAAACGTCGATTGAGATGCAGACCTTCGAGCACGAATTCGACCGTGGCCGCGATGGCGGCGGGATCGCCGCTGGCTCCCAGGGTCGTTGCCGCTTCACGCATACCGTCCATGTGCGACACCTGGTGGACGTATTCCATCGCCGGCATCATGTCGGACGTCTCGACGGTCAGCCCGTTCTCGAAGCCGAGGATCAAGTCGTCGAAATCGCGGGACGAGAAGTAGCGATTGAAGGTCGTCAGAATCGCGCCCTGGATCAGTTTGTCGACCACCCGATCCTCACGCACATCACCCATCGCCTCCAGCTCGATCTTGCCGGTGGTCGAGGCGATAGCGGCGTGGAGATCGCTCATGCGCGGCACGGCGTGCTTCTCGTTCAGGCGAATTGCCCGCTTGACCGCGTTGCTCACCACGTTCTCGTAGTTCGCGATCGACATACGGACACTGACGCCGGAACGCTGGCTGACGTCGTGGCTGCGGCGGGCCAGATGCGTAACCTCGGCGATGATCTCCCGCATGTAATCGGGAACAACCACGTCAACACCGGCGGTCTGGAAGTGGGTACGCTCCTGCTCCATGATGTCGACCTCGAGGTCGATCGTATTCGGATAGTGAGTGCGAATCTGGGAGCCGTAGCGGTCCTTTAACGGGGTGATGATGCGGCCGCGGTTGGTGTAGTCCTCAGGGTTGGCGCTGGCGACGACATAGACGTCGAGCGGCAACTGAATACGATAACCACGCACCTGAACATCCCGTTCTTCCATGATGTTGAGCAGGCCGACCTGAATACGCTCGGCGAGATCCGGTAGCTCGTTGATGGCGAAGATGCCGCGGTTCGTCCGGGGAATCAGGCCATAGTGAATCGTCAGCTCGTCCGAGAGGTAGCGACCCTCGGCGACCTTGATCGGGTCGACCTCGCCGATCAGGTCAGCGATGGTCGTATCCGGCGTCGCAAGCTTCTCGGCATAGCGCCGGTTGCGCGGCAGCCATTCGATCGGCGTACTGTCGCCTTCCTCGTCGATCCGCTCCTTCGCGAAACGGCTCACGGGCTCGAACGGATTGTCGTTAATCTCGCTATCGGCGACGACCGGCACCTCGTCGTCCAGAAGATTGATCAGTCCACGGGCCATGCGTGTCTTCGCCTGCCCACGCTCGCCAAGAAAGATCACGTCTTGCCCGGAGAGAATGGCGTTTTCGAGTTGAGGAATCACAGTCTCTTCGTAACCAAGAACATTGGGGAAAATAGAGTCGCCGGATCTCAGCTTCTCGATCAAATTCTTGCGCATCTCTTCGCGCACCGACAAAACCTGGTAACCGCTCTCGCGGAGTTCGCCGAGCGTACGCGGCTTACTCATATGAAACCTGCTCCTTAATACGCCGATGGGAGTCCCGTGGGGTCATGTGTCCAGTGGGAACGTGCAGACGCAAATTCTCGACCGACGATGATCCTAATCGTACTACCGGGCAAGCATATGTCAATTGGCAAGGGCCGGCGTGACGAGTACGCCAGGCTCCCCGTGACATGGGGTCAGACCTATAGGAAGGAAGCGGTCAGGACCGGCCCCGAAACTGGCGAATCGCTTGAGCCAGCGAGCCATCTTTGGGCAGGCCATCGCGCTGGAGCCGTTCGAGGAATTGTTCCCGGCGCGCCAGCTCGCTCGTCGCGTCGTTGCGGTCGATCCCGAAGCGATCCGACAGGACTCCAATGAGCCTGCCCGGGCGCGAGACGAGCGGACCTTGCAGTACGTCTCGCTCGACGATCGTCTCCGCACGAACACCCTCAACATCAGAGTTGATCAACTCGACACGCATCAGACGTCGTATGAAGTTCGACGACCGGCTGCCGCCGTCGAGCGCCAACACCAGGTCAATCTGATCGACCAGGTTTTGTGGCACTTCGAGTGGGAACGACGTGAGCAGGCCAATCATCTCGTGTGCGCTCCTGGCGTGGAGCGTCGTCGCGAAGGGAAAGCCTTCTCCCGCGACCTCGAACAGGCGCCGGACACCCTGCCCCCACATGTAGGTCGGGAGATTGTCGCTGATCTCGTTGCAGAGGAGGTAGGTCGAAGCGGGGTCGTGGGTCTTGCGAAAATCGAATCGTTCGTACCAGCCACGAAGGTAGAGCGTCTGGATGTTTGGCGGCAGAAAATCGAGCAGAGCTGTCAGTAGCGTCGTCTTGCCGGCATCCTCGAGCGTGCTCGCCACAACGAAGGACGCGCGCCGCTCGATTGCCATCCAGAGGAACGCGGCGGTGCGCGCGTCGAGATTGCCCCCGCGCAGGAGATCGATGATGGTGAAGGGTCGCTCCGGACTCGACCGGTGCCCCCACCAGCCAAACGGGAGGGTCCGATCGGGGACGGTTGAGTTGAACCGAGAGTCCATGAGCAATATCCCCAGAGTGTGTCAGGACGAGCATCGATACGGCAGGCGCGACGTCGACGAGACCAGGCTACATCGTCACGTTGACTATGACGAACCGCCTGTGTCCGGGTTTCGGCGATCAGCTCAGGCCGCGGACAGAGCGGTTTTGACGTGGTCAGGAACGAGCGGTCCGTCGGCATCCTCGTCGTCGAGCACGCCGAGCTCCTGCAGGACGAGTGCGCGGTGCTTGCAATACGGGTGAAAGCTGCTACCGCGACATGAGCAGAGCAGATCACCATCGAGAATCGTCACTTCGTACGCGACGCCGTCATGACTGTAACTCGTCACGACCCAGGATCGACGATCATCGTTGATTCGGAACGCTTTCAGTCCCTCTCGCTCGGCCTTTTCTGACATGCGAATCCACGTCGCGATCGGGACCACCTGCTCAAATACGAACGACATTGTGCCTGCTTCCATTCCAGGTCCGGGGCCATCTTCTATCCTGTAATTATGCCAAATTCCGTGACTCCTCGGCACGATTTTGGCCTCGAATTCGGTGAAGATTTTCTGCGTCTGGATGAGGAATTTGGCCATCATCCCGAATGAATTTCCGCTCTCCTAATCGGCCCGGGCATTCGCTGGAAATCGACCTGGATATGACACTCAGACACGCAGCCGATGATGGGTCTCGTCCGCTACGGGATCAAGCGAACAGGTTCATGGAACAGGCTCATAGAAACGTGACTCATGGCCGCATAGAGCGCCGAAGTCGCCAGCGTGCCACGTTCGTTCGTACAGGCGAAGACATGCCCACGCCCCTCAAAACCGTTTCCGGAGCCGATGGATCTCTTTTTTCCGCATTTCGTTAACCTTGGTCCCGACATTCGCTGTTCGTTTGAGTGAACGACGCCAAAACTCCCATGCTATTCGCCATTTCGCGGGCGAAGGTGACCGGCTGGCTGCTGAGAAATGCGTAAAGTCGTTACGATATTGGGACCTGCCACCGCGCGACCACTGTTATACTAGGCGATAGAGACGCCCGTAATTCGGTGCGTGTATCTTGGCACAGAAGGTGCAGCCGTCACCGGCGGGACATTCGCTCGCATGTTGTACGAACGGACGCCGCGATCAGTTGATCCGGCGCAGGTTATGTGAACGAAGCGGGCTGCCCTTGCCCCATGACCGCCAGGTGAGCGCGGACCTACGATGATGTAGAGGGGAGCAGGCATGCCAGAGGATGCCTACGATGTTGTCCTGCTAGGTGGCGGGACAGGTGGTTACGTTGCCGCGATTCGCGGAGCCCAGCTCGGGCTCAAGATTGCGGTTATTGAGAAAGATAAGGTCGGAGGTACATGCCTCCATCGTGGATGCATCCCGACGAAAGCCCTGCTGAAGAGCGGCTCCGTTATGCACATGATGCAGGTGGCCGCCGAATACGGCGTCAACGTCAGTGGCGTTGAGGCCAACTATCCACAGGCCGTCAAGCGCTCGGGCGAGATCGTCGAGAAGAACTACAACGGCGTCAAATTCCTCTTCCGCAAGCATGGCATCACGACCTACGAAGGTGTCGGCTACCTGAAGAACAATCGCACCGTCACCGTTACGGCCCCCGACGGGTCGCGCAAGGATGTCACCGGGAAATCCGTCATCATTGACACCGGATCGCGCCCACGGCCGATCCCCGGCATTCCGTTCGATGGCAAACGCGTGATCAATAGCGACCACACCACGTGGATGGACTGGGTGCCGAAGCGCGTGATCGTTCGTGGCGCCGGTGCGACGGGCGTGGAGTTCTCGACTGTCTGGAACGACTTCGGAGCCGAGGTGACACTGGTCGGCAACGTGGTCCCGAACGAGGACGAGGAAGTCTCGAAGCAGCTCACTCGTTCCTTCACCAAAGCCGGTATCAAGATCGTGCCCGGCTATCGCCCCACTGCCGACGACTTCGACATTACTGAGGGCGGAGTCAGCCTGCGCATCAAGCAGAACGGCAAGGAAGAGGTCGTCGAGGCCGACGCGCTGATGGTCGCCACCGGCCGACAGGGAAACATCGAGGACATGGGTTTCGAGGAACTCGGCATCAAGACCGAGCGAAGCTATATCGTCACCGATGATCAATTCCGCACCGGTGTTGATGGCGTCTTCGCCATCGGTGACGTCATCGGCAAGCAGATGCTGGCCCACACCGCGATGCACCAGGGCATGTTCATCATGGAGATGCTCTCGGGCGGCAAGCCGCTGCCGATCGATTATCTCCGCATTCCCAACGTCACCTTCTGCCATCCGGAGATCGGCAGCATTGGGCTCACCGAAAAAGAGGCGCGCGAACTTGGCCACGAGATCAAGGTCGGCAAGTTCCCCCTCCGAGCCAACGGCAAGGCCCTCATCGAAGGTGCCGACGACGGATTCTGCAAGGTCATCGCCGACAAGGACACCGACGATCTCCTCGGCATTCACATGATCGGCGGCAACGCTACCGAGCTCATCGCCGAAGGCGCCATGGCCAAGCTCTTCGAGGCGACTCCGTGGGAAATCGGCGAGAGCGTCCATCCTCACCCGACGATTTCCGAAGTCATCGCAGAGGCCGCTCTTGCGGTCGACGGACACCAGATACACATCTAAAGGGGTGGGGCCTGCGGGCCCCATCAACGTTCAGGAGGCTGCACCATGACGAGTTCGACGTCCGGGCCGGTGGGAGTACAACAGCGCGAGAAAAGCCTCGATCAGCTTCCGGCCGAGCAGCTGCGACAGATGTACGAGTTGATGGCCACTGCCAGAGCGCTCGACGAACGCATGTGGCTGTTGAATCGCGCCGGTCAGGCGGCATTTGTCATCTCCTGTCAGGGACACGAGGCCGCCCAGGCGGGCGCAGGGTTCGCACTCGATCCGAAGAAGGACTTCCTCCTTCCCTACTATCGCGACCTCGCGCTTGCCCTGCATTTCGGACTGACGCCGCGAGACATGATGCTCAGCCTCCTCGGGAAGCATGGTGATCCGACCAGCGAGGGGCGGCAGATGCCCGCCCACTACAGCTCGCGTGAACATCACATCATCACCGGATCGAGTCCGGTCGCCAATCACCTGCAGCATGCGGTTGGCGTGGCACTCGCCTCGAAGATCAAAGGCGAGGACGCTGTCTCACTCACCGCGACCGGCGAGGGTGGCAGCAGCCAGGGTGATTTCCACGAAGCGCTGAACTTTGCGGCGATTCACAAGCTGCCAGTCATCTTCCTGATCGAGAACAATGGCTGGGCCATCTCGGTACCACAGAAGAAGCAGATGGCGATCAAGCACGTCTCCGAGCGTGCCGCGGGTTACGGCATGCCCGGCGTGACGGTGGACGGCACCGACCCGGTAGCCGTCTATGGCGTGATGAAAGAGGCGGTCGAGCGCGCCCGGCGCGGCGACGGCCCGACCCTCGTCGAGGCCCTCGTCTACCGCTACACGGCTCACTCTAGTGACGACGACGATAAGACCTACCGTCCAGCCGAAGAGATGAAGGAAGAACGCGCGCACGACCCTAACAAGCGCTTCCGCGCGCGGCTCGTCGACGAGGACGTGATGTCGGAAGATCAAGCGAACGAGATCGACGCGCGGGTCAAGGAAGCGGTCAACGACGCGACCGACTTCGCCGAGAAAGCCCCCTATCCCGATGTTGCTGAGCTTTTGCTCCACGTTTACGGCAGCTAGGAGGAGTCGGAGATGGCGACCAAGACCTTGATTCAGGCCATCCACGACACGATGGCCGACGAGATGCGACGCGATGAGCGCGTCATTCTCATGGGCGAAGACGTCGGCAAGCGCGGCGGAGTCTTCCGCGTCAGCGCCGGGCTGATCGACGAGTTCGGCGAAAATCGCGTAATCGACACGCCGTTGGCCGAGTCCTCGATCATCGGCACCGCAATTGGTGCGTCGATGAACGGGCTGCTCCCAATCGCCGAGATCCAGTTCTTCGACTTCATCCACCCCGCCATGAACCAGATCCTCAACGAGGCGGCCAAGATTCGCTATCGCTCGTATGGCGATTTCCACGTACCGATCGTGATTCGCACACCGTATGGCGGTGGCGTACACGGCGCGCTGTACCACTCTCAGAGCATCGAGTCGATCTTTACTCGCGAACCGGGGCTCAAGGTCGTCGCGCCGATCAATCCAGCCGATGCGGCTGGCCTGCTGCGCAGCGCGATTCGCGACGAAGACCCGGTCCTCTTCCTGGAACACAAGAAGGGTTATCGCGCGATTCGCGATGAGGTGCCGGACAACGGCCACGTCGTCCCGATCGGCAAGGCGAAAATCGTCACGGAGGGCTCCGACGTCACGATCATCAGCTACGGCATGATGCTGGAGGAGTCGCTGACAGCGGCCAAGGCCATGGAGGAAAAAGGCGGCACGAGCATCGAGGTGATCGACCTGCGCTCGCTCCGGCCCCTTGACACCGACATGATCCTGCAGTCAGTGATGAAGACCGGCAAGGTCTTGATCGTCCACGAGGCAAACCGCTTCGGTGGCTTTGGCGCCGAAGTAGCCGCGATCATCGCCGAGGAAGCGTTCCCCTGGCTCGACGGGCCAGTCATGCGCATTGGCGGGCCAGAAGTGCCGGCGATGCCGTACAGCAAGCCGCTCGAGTCGGCGTTCCTCCCCAACGCCGAGAAGATCGGCGCCGCGCTCGACAAGCTCGCGGCATTCTAGCCGGCATCACGATCCCGGCACCAGAGAGTGTGAACCGCCTCGACCGGAAGGAGGCCTGGCCCTATGTCCACCGCGAAGACTGGAACCCATGTCCAATTGCCCAAGCTCGGTGAGAGTGTCACCGAGGGAACGATCGGTGTCTGGCTGAAACAGGTTGGCGATCAAGTGGAACGCTACGATCCGCTGGTCGAGATCACGACCGACAAGGTCAACGCCGAGGTTCCCTCGCCAGTTACCGGCACGATCGTCGAGATCATCGCGACCGAAGGCGAGACCCTGCCAGTTGGCGCCGAATTGTGCGTGATCGACGAAGGCAACGGCGCGGCATCACCTGCCGAGACCGATTTGGCGACCCAGGTCGCCACCCAGGCAAATCAGCCGGAACCGGCCCAGCAGAATGAATCATCAACTCCGGCGGCCTCCGCCAAACCCGAACAGCGTTCCGCGCGGCCGACCGGTGAAGACGGCGCGATGGAGCTGCTGCGCACGAGATCGTCACCTGCCGTGCGCCGTATCGCGGAAGAACACGGCATCGATATCGGCGAGATACACGGCAACGGCAACGGCGGCCGCGTGACCAAGAGCGACATCCTGAGATACATCGACGAACGTCGGACCAAGCCACAGGCCGCGCCGTCTCAGCAGCCAGCACCGGCCACGCCGGATCGCCAGCCACAGACCGCGCCACCGGCTGCTCCGGAGCCACAACCGGCAACGGCGGGACAGGTCGAGATCTTCCCTGGCGACAAGGTCGTCACGCTCACCGCGAAGCAGCGTCAGATTGCCGAGCACATGGTCCGTAGCGAGCGCACCGCGCCACACGTCACCGTCTGGATGGAAGTCGACATGACGCGCGTGGTCCAGGCTCGCCAGCAGGCAAAGGATCGCTTCGCCGCTGAAGAGGGATTCTCGCTCACCTACCTGCCGTTCGTGATCAAAGCGGTGGTCAACGCGCTACGGGAGCATCCCAATGTCAACGCTGTCTGGGACGAGACGCGCGTAATCCAGCGCAAGGCGGTCAACATCGGCATTGCGGTCGGCCTCGAAGATGGGCTGATTGTGCCGGTTATCAAGGGCGCCGACGAGAAGAGCATCGCCGGCATCGCGCGGGCGGCCAATGATCTGACGACTCGCGCGCGAGAGAACCGCCTGACCGTCGAGGACGTCCAGGGCGGCACCTTCACGGTCAACAATCCCGGTACGTTCGGCACAGTCCTCTCGACGCCACTCATCGTTCAGCCGCAGTCGGCCATCCTGAGCACCGAGGCGATCATCAAACGGCCGGTGGTCATCGACGACACTATCGCGATCCGCTCGATGATGAATCTGTCGATGTCGGTCGATCACCGGGCACTCGATGGGCTGAAGGCCGCCAGCTTCTTGAGCGAGGTCAAACGCTGGCTCGAGCGCTTCGACCCGGAGACGTCACTCTACTGAGCCACACGACAACCGAGCACGAGCAACGGCCCCGGTGATCAACCGGGGCCGTCTGTGTAGGAATCAGTTGTTCGGCAACCCGCCCGTTGATGAAAATGACCCAGAGATCGGGCAACCTCTCACGCCAACACGGTTCAGGTCGAATCGCAAAAGACTGTACAGTACACCCATCGTTTGCCGAGGTTTGATCGGGAGGTGCCGCGGTGCTGGGAATCTGGGTCCTGTTTCGATTCGTGCGCACGATCATCCGCTCGCTGGCGGATCCAGAGTTCCGCTCCCTCTTCGCGCTCGTTGCGGTGCTGCTGGCGGTCGGCAGCCTCTTCTACTGGCGAGTCGAAGGCTGGTCGCTGTTCAACGCGCTCTATTTCAGTGTGATCACGCTGACTACCGTCGAGTACGGTGATTTCTCGCCGCATACCGTTCTCGGCAAAGCCTTCACCATGACTTACATCATCCTCGGCATCGGAATCTTGCTGGCCTTCATCGAGACGATCGCCTCGCGCTCGCGTGATGACGTACCGCGGATCCGTTCGACCGGTGGATTTCGAAGCAGACGCAGTGGGAGTACAAGTGAAGCTGCTATCGTGGTCACCGGCGAGAGTGGCGCGGATACCAAGGAGTGGGTCAGAGTGCCTCAATCCAGGCGCACGAACTGGGATCGTCGCTGCTGGAACGTGGTCAGGTGGGTAAAACCGGCCTCTCGGACCATGGCACGCGCCTGATCGAAGCCATAGGCCATGTCCTCCGGACGATGGGCGTCGGAGCCGATCGTCAGGATCTCGCCGCCCAGCTCCCGGTACCAGTTCAGTACCTCGATCGATGGAGATGGATCGTTCCCGGTCTTACGAATCGTTCCTGTATTGATCTCGATGCCGATGCCTCGCTCGACACAGACTTGCAGGACGGGACGAATCCGATCCTCGAACGGTCGTGGATCGAAGCGCTCGTGAAGATCGCCCGCATAGCGTTTCGGCACATCCAGATGCCCGACGATGTCAAAGTCGCCTACCCGCACCAGCGCCAGCAACTCGTCGAAATAGGCGCCATACGCCTGCTCCAACGACTTGCCCACGAAATAGTCGGGCGTCATCACCAGATCCGGCCCCACCCAGTGGAGCGAGCCGATCACGAAATCGAACGGATTGGACGCGGTAAGTTCACGGCCCTCATCGGCAAACCGGTGCGCTTCGCCGATCTCGATGCCTGCGCGCACCGTCATGCGTCCGTCAAACTCCTCGCGGCAACGCTCGATCAACTGGAAATAGCTACCCGGGTCGAAGAAGCCGCAGCCCTCATCTTCAGGAATGAAGTCGACGTGCTCGGTGAAGCAAATCTCGTCGAGCCCGAGAGCGATCGCCTGGCGGCACGCTTCCTCCATCGACATCTTGCTGTCAATCGACATCGCGGTGTGCAGATGGTAGTCGGGTAAGCAGCGGCGGTCCGTCATCAGGTACTCCCACCAGTGAACGCGGCAGCGACAAATCGATCAAATTATGCACGTGAACCACGCGTCACAGACACGAACGACGGAGGCGATTTCTCGCCCCCGTGAACCATTCCACCCCCTCGTGACTGCGGGCTAGACAATCCCCCGTGGCACGATGTACCAGTAGGTCTTGTTGAAGAGGGTCTTCTCGTAGTGATAGATCCGGCTCGGACGCGGTGGTTCAGGCGGATGATCGTAGTCGAAGTTCAACGTCGTCGCCTGTTCGTTGCCGGTCTCCAGGAAGCACATGACGTGGCCGTCATAATGCCCGTTCTCGAGCGGCCGTCCAGTGATCGCCGCCTCGATCCGGTCGGCCACGACCTTCGCCTGGAAGTGCGCCGCCGAGCCGCTCTTCGACACTGGCAGGTCCGTCGCGTCGCCGATGGCGAAGACGTGCTCCTGGCCCTTCATCTGCAAGGTGTTCCGTTCGGTCGGGATCCAGCCCTGGTCGTCGCCAATTTTGGAATCGTCGACGATCTGGGCTCCCCGGTGCGGTGGGATCATCACCAGCAGATCGTAGTCGAGGGTCGTCCCCTCCATCGAGGTAACCTGTTTCTTCTCGACATCGACGATCTCTGGGTTGAAGAAGACTTCGTCCCGAATGCCTCGCTCCGCGAGAATGGGCGTCACGAAGTTTGCGACACTCTCGATGGTGAAGCAGCGTCCGATTGGATAGGTATACGTCAGTTCGAACCGGTCGCGCTTGTGCTGATGGCGAAGCTCGGCATCGAGCAGCAGAACGAATTCGAGCGGCGCGGGTGGGCAACGATGCGGGATGCCACCGACTCCGACGATGATCCTGCCCGATTCCATTCCTTTGAGCGCCGCAGCGAGCCGGTTGGCCGCTTCGGCCGAGTAGAAGTGATGCGCGCCCTCGACCATCCCCGGAACCTCCTCGGAGTGGTTCCGTGAGCCCGTCGCGATGACGAGATAGTCGTATGAGAGGACGGTGCCACTGTCAGCCACGACCTGCTTCTTCTCCAGATCGATCCTGCTGAAATTGTCGATTACCAGGTTGACGCGACGGTCGAGCAGGCTCCGTTCCGACCTGACCAGATTGCGCTCCGACTCTTTGCCGAACGGAATGTAGAGCCAGCCCGGCTGGTAGACGTGCTTGCCGTCCAGATCGGCAATGGTTAGCTCGACATCATCCTTTCTCAGCTTCCGGGCCAGGAGATTAGCGGCGAGCGTGCCGCCGACACCTCCTCCTAGAATCAACACGCGTGACGACATCGGACCCTCCCTCTAGTGCGCCTTGCGAATCACGAACCGGGTGTACCCATCCTCCTCGAACGCACCGATATACTCGTGCTTCGCCTTCGCGACCCAGACCGGGATGTCCTTGTTCGAACCGGGGTCGGACGAGAGGACCGCGATGGTGCTGCCGACCGACGCGGTCTTGACCGCACGCATGAGCTCCATCAATGGACCTGGGCAGAAACTCCCGCGTGCATCGACTTCTTTATCGATCGTGACTTCAGCCATGTTGTTCTCCTTGTCGCCATTCTGCGATGTACGGCCGCCGGACTCTAGCTAGATAAAGAGCTGAATCTTCGAATCCTGTGCCCGGCCGACGAATCCCGCCGCGCCCATGACGTCCTCGACCACATCCTCGAGGTCGTCCATGGTCATGCCGAGCAGCTCCATGGTCTGGCTGCAGGCAAAGACGTGGATATCGCCGAACTCCCTCGCTTGCTTGAGGGTGTCGAGCCAGGACGGCATCTTTTTGGCCTGCATCGCTTCCATCATCGCCGGACCAAACTCTTCGAAGTCCTTGCTGATCCGCATGTTGGTCGCAACAGCCCCTTTGCGGAATGCCTGAAGCCCCCAGGTGGTTATGAAGATATCGACCTCCATCCCCATGGCGACCGCGCCCGTCGCCAGGGTGGAGACGGCAATCATCTTATCGACGGTGCCAGAGAAAGCGATGATCGCCATTCTGTCAGCTTTTTCCTGCATCACCCGACTCCATTCGTCCGTTAAAGAGATGAAACCGACGAGCCGCACGAGTCGCGACTCTGTGTTTCAGGCTACGCTGAGGGACGTGACATCCGCGTGAGGGTTTTCACAAGCAGGCTACAGGATCATTACAATCTGTCGCGAGCCAATTCTGAATCAAGAGGAGCGTTCCCTTCCTTTCTTGCCCTGCTCGATTGCATCCATTCCGCATTCGCGCCCGACTACGCGAACGAACGCGAACACAGGGTGGACAACCCAACCGACAGGGAATCTCACTGTCCGGTTGTACAGTCCGAATCTGTCTGTTTGGAGAAGTAACAATTCGGGTCCTTGGGCGCTTATTAATAGTGGACGGGAAAGCGCGGTAGCGCTCCTGTCCCCCAGTGAAGATTGACTTCGGCAAAGAGGGAGTAACTGGACATGCGCGCCGCTGCCTTCGCGACCCTACTTGTGGGGGTTTTGATGATGGTCTTTGCCATCGGTGCCTCGAGTGGGCTGATCTTCGATCAGCCAGCAGCGGCGAATGACGGCACGCCCACACCCATTCCCGTCACACAGACTCCAGAGGCGACACCAGTCGTCGTGACGCCCACACCCACTCCGAAACCGGCGACGCCGACACCCACACCGGTGACACCGACGCCAACCCCGGTCACGCCGACTCCGGCGCCCGTGACACCAACTCCTGCGCCATCAGTGACGCCGTCGCCAACACCGGTGGTGACTCCCTCGCCGACGCCGGTGACGCCGACTCCGACGACGGATCCGAACACGGCGCAGATGCCGGATGGCTGGGATCAGGCGATGAAGTTGCAGGATGGCTCGATCGTCGGCACGGTAACCAGCGGCTCGCTCAACATTCGTTCGGCGCCGTCCCTGAGCGCGTCAGTGGTGGGTGTCACCTACTACAAGCACCCGGTCACGGTCATCGAGCCGGTCAAAGGTGACGATGTCAACGGCAACTCCACCTGGTTCCGCATCGGCGACGGGCAGTTCGTGTCATCCTCGCTGGTCCAGCCGTTCGTCTACGACACGCCGCAGACCACCTACAGCGGTCACTGGCTCGACATCAACCTGTCGCAGTTCTATGCGGTGGCCTACGACGGGCCGACGCCGGTCCACGTGGCGATCATCATCACGGGCACCGAGGGTCACGGCACACCGGACGGACAGTTCCAGATCATCCGTCGCGTCGCGGACGAGACGATGGACTCGGCAACCGTCGGCGTCCCGAAGGGGAGCCCAGGCTATTACTACCTGCCACACGTCAAGTGGACGCAGTACTTCGCCGACGGCGGGTTCGCGATTCACACCAACTACTGGAGTTCCCCGGCCGCGTACGGGACCTACGGCAGCCATGGCTGCGTCAACATGATGGAAGCCGACGCCTACTTCATGTGGAACTTCCTGAACATCGGCTCAGCGGTCAGCAGCCACTACTAGTGTTTACCGTATTTGCGCTCTGCAATACAGATTTGAACGAGCGGGGCAGATACTGCGCGAATGACTGGGGGCGCGGACATTTGTCTCGCTCCCTTCGCTCGTCGTTGGCTGCCGTGTCATAATGTGAAATTGCGATGAGCACTGTGAATGGCCGCGTCATCATTTATCTGACCAAAGCAATCGAATGTTTGGCAGGCGCTCAAAGTGAGTTTGTCAATGGGCGCTACAACAACTGCGCCAACCGCTGCTACTACGCGTGTTTCCACGCCGCGGCCGCGGCGCTTTTCGCAGCCGGCTTTACTCCCCGAGGCTCGCGCCCTCGCTGGAGTCACGAGGTACTGCCGGCGCTGTTCGTCGGCGAATTGATTAATCGGCGGAAGCGCTATCCGTCCACGCTGCGCACGACACTCGAGCGCCTGGCTAGCCTACGAGAAACAGCCGATTATTAGCCCGACTTCGTCAGCCAGACTCAGGCGCAGCGCGCGCTGAAGGCTACGCAGGACTTTGTGCACGCTATTCAGTCGCTAGGGAGTGACGCCGAATGAGCCACCAACACCACACCGCCGATGACCCACGCACTCGGGAAGTGTTGGCCGAACTGCAGACGTGTATTACGAGACACTTTCCGACAGCAACCTTCACGGTTGGTCCTGGAGGGGAGAGCTCGGAAGGAATCTACCTGACCGCATGCGTTGATCTGGATGACCCTGATGAAGTGCTGGATGTCGTGATCGACCGCATCCTTGAACTGCAGCTCGAAGAACATCTACCGATTCACGTCGTGCCCGTGCGAACAAGAACGAGAGTCGAACGAATGGCGAGGGAGCAGTCATCGCAAATTGTTCCACCGAACTTGGATTTCTATCACTGATCCGTCATTTCGAGCGTTCCCCCGGCTCAGCGGTCAGCAGCCACTACTAAGCCGAACAAACCAGCATCGCGATCAGACGGGCGGGATACTCTCTCACCCGTCTCTGCGTAACCCCTGTACATACACCCCTGATCAAGCTATAATCGCGTCAGAAATCACTGTGACATTCAGGAAATACGCGTTTGGTTCGGTGCGAATCACGCGACGGGCCAACGAACGTCAAATGATCTGCCAATCGTGGGTATGCTTTCCGTTCCGTGAGCGTCGACCAGAGGGGGTTGGGGTCAGCGGGAGTCTGACAGGGCAGACGCGCGCGAAGGGCGCGCCATATCGGTTCGTCGAGTTCGCGATCTAAGGAGGTCTCATGAACAACGGATCCGGTCTGTTCGTCGTACTGTACATCGCGATCATCGTGCTCGAGATCGCCGGCATTTGGAAAATCTTCACCAAAGCTGGACAACCGGGCTGGGCAGCGATCATTCCGATCTATAACCTGATCATCTGGCTGAAGATCGCTGGGCGCCCGGTCTGGTGGCTTGTACTCTTCCTGATCCCATTCGTGAACGTAATCGCTGGAATCATCCTGCTGATCGACATTGCCCGCTCGTTCGGCAAGGGCGGCGGGTTCGTCGTTGGCATGATCTTCCTCAGCTTCATCTTCTTCCCGATTCTCGGATTCGGTGACGCGCGCTATCTCGGCCCGAGCGCTGGAGGTTCGGCTGAACCACGCATCCAGCCCGCGATCTAATCCGCTCACCCGTCCCACGCCCTGAATCATGCCGCTGATCAGCGGGGAGCCAGCTGGCTCCCCGTCAGTCGTTTAGCCCGCGGCCCGAAACGTGATATGATCTCCTCCAATACATCAGTATGTGCTGATATGTGGATGCGTTCGAGGAGGACATCATGGATCACAGCCAGCGTGCCGCGCAGATCGCCCAGGCGCTTGCCGATCCACTCCGGCTGACCCTGCTTCGACACCTGATGGGCGGTCAGGCGACCGTTGCCGAACTGGTCTCCATCACTGGGGCGAGCCAGTCGAATGTGTCGAACCATCTCGCTAATCTGAGAGCGCAGAAACTCGTCTCACGAGAGCGTCAGGGACGTCAAATGCTCTACAGCATTGCCGATTCGACCGTGGCACAGTTGATCGAGGCACTGGCGGTTCTCGCAGGCGACCCCCCGGAATTGCCGAAGGAGCTCGCTCCCCTGGCAGCCGCTCGCACGTGCTATGACCACCTGGCCGGAACGCTCGGCGTCGCGCTCTTCGACGCGCTGGTCAAGGCAGACGCGATCGTGCCGCCCGCGATCGGCGACGCCTCGCTCCGCATGGGTCCGTCCGGGGAGGTAACGCTCGGTCCGGCAGCGATTGACGTCTTCGAATGTCTGGGCGTCGATCTCGACGCGCTCCGCACATCGCGGCGGCAATTCGCCTACGCCTGCCGCGACTGGACCGAGCGACGGTTTCACCTGGGTGGGGCGCTTGGAGCGGCCATCTACGAACGGTTCATCACGGCCGGTTGGGTTGCACCGGGAACCGAGCGACGCCAACTGCACCTAACCTCCGACGGGACCGAGGCGCTACAGCACATTCTGGGAATTCGTCTCGACAGTGAGGTGAAAGCTTTGGGCAGCGCGCGCTGACGACGGGTAGACCTCGGCGCGCCGTCATGTGAAGATACCCCGGACGATCTGGTACACGGGAAAGGATTCGAGGGTGAGTGAGTCAGTGCGAGAGCGGCATATCGTGGCGGTCGGCGGCGCCGGTTTTTCGGCTGAGCCGGACAATCTCGCGCTCGAACGTTATGTCATTGACTTGACTGGAAAGACGGCCCCGCACGTCTGTTTCGTCCCGACCGCCAGCGGTGACTCGCAGGATTACATCGACCGCTACTACGCCGCCAGTGAAAAACTCCCCTGGGTGCCGAGCGTCCTCTCGCTCTTCCGAGGTGAGACCCCCGACATCGCCTCCGTCCTACTCAATCAGGACATCATCTACGTCGGCGGCGGAAACACCCGCAACCTGCTCGTCCTTTGGAAGGACTGGGGTGTCGATAAACTGATGCGCCAGGCCTGGGAGAACGGTACCGTCCTGACAGGCGTCAGCGCCGGGTCAATCTGCTGGTTCGAGCAGGGAACGACCGATTCCGTTCCCGGCGAACTCACCGCGCTCGACTGCCTCGGCTTCCTCAAGGGGAGCAACTGCCCGCACTATGACAGCGAGGAGAAGCGCCAGCCGACCTACACGCGCATGGTCGCCAGTGGCCAGATGCTCCCCGGCTACGCCACCGACGACGGCGTCGCACTCCACTACGCCGGCACAGAGCTCAAGCGAGTCATCTCGTCGCGGCCCAATGCCCGCGCATTCCGGGTCGAGCGGGACGGCGACCGCGCCGTTGAGACCTACGTCAAGCCGGACTACCTGGCGAATTTGGTTAACGGCTGACGATCTCCCCAAACTGGTTTGTCTCTGAATGGCGACTGCGCGATGATAGGCTGAGCGAGTCCAGTTCGTCTGGCGTTTGTGCCATCGCGAATCTGATCGCTGGCGCAAGCCTGACACGCGAAGGATGGATCGAGATGCAAACCGAGCAACGCGGCACGTACAGGAATTACATCGGCGGCGAGTGGGTCGACGCCTCTGGCAATGACACGAACGAAAATAGCAACCCGGCCAATCCAGACGAGCGGCTTGGCCGCTTTCCACGCTCCTCTCGGGAAGACGTCCAGCGAGCGGTTGACGTCGCCAATCGTGCCTTTCAGGACTGGCGCCGGATTTCTGCCGCTGAGCGTGCGGGAATCCTGGACCGGGCCGGGCAGATCATGGAGCGTCGCGCCGATGAGATTGGCCGGGCGCTGACGCTCGAAGAGGGCAAAACCATCGGTGAGGGCACTGGAGAGGCCAAACGTGGGGCTGCCATCCTGAAGTTCTTCGCGGGCGAGCCGTGGCGTCCAACTGGTGAGACCTACAATTCCGCCAACCCGACGACGTTCCTCTATTCGGAGCGTGTGCCGCTCGGCGTCGTCGGCATCATCACGCCCTGGAACTTCCCGGTGGCGATCCCGATCTGGAAACTGGCCCCCTGCCTGGCCTACGGCAACGTCGCCATCTTCAAGCCAGCCGAACTCACGCCATTGACCGCCCATCTCATCACCGAAGTCTTCGAGGAGGCTGGGCTTCCCGCCGGGGTCCTCAACCTGGTCCACGGACCTGGCAGTGTGGTGGGCGACGAACTGACCAACAATCCGGGCGTCAACGGCATCAGCTTCACGGGTTCGGGCGAGGTCGGCCGCAACATCTACAGCATCGCCACTGCTCGGGGCGCTCGCGTCCAACTGGAACTGGGTGGCAAGAACCCAGTGGTCGTCGCGGCCGACGCCAAACTCGACCAGGCGGTCGACATCGTCCTCTCGGGCGCGATGCGCTCGACCGGCCAGAAGTGCACCGCCACGAGCCGGGTGATCGTCGAGCAGCCCATCGAGGGCGCCTTCACCGAGGCGCTGGTGGAGCGCGTCAAATCGATGAAAGTCGGACCCGGCATCGACAGTGGCACCTACATGGGGCCGCTCGTCTCCGCGTCCGCTCAGAAGTCTGTGCTCGATTACATCGACATCGGCAAGCAGGAGGGCGCTCGTCTGGTCACCGGCGGGGAGAAACTCTCGGGCAGCGACTACGCGAGCGGCTTTTTCGTCGCACCGACGGTATTCGACAACGTCCGGCCAGACATGCGCATCGCACAGGAAGAGATCTTCGGCCCAGTCGTAAGCGTCATTCGGGCGAGCGACCTGGACGAGGCCGTACGCATCGCCAACGGTGTGAAATACGGCTTGAGTGCGTCGATCGTCACCGGTAACATCGCGACCGCCTTTACGTTCATCCGCTCGATCGAAGCAGGCGTCGTTCACGTCAACTCCGAGACGGCTGGCGCCGAGCCGCACGTGCCGTTTGGGGGAATGAAGGAGTCGAGCTCCTTCTCACGCGAGCAGGGACGGGCGGCGATGGATTTCTACACCCAAACACGCACGGTCTATCTGGACATGCCGTCGTGACCCGACCGAACATGCAGGAGGATAAATGAGCCTCGCCGACAACATCGCGAACTGGATTCGTGATCAGATCGACGGCGCGGGAGCGAACGGCGCCGTGGTCGGACTCTCCGGCGGCATCGACTCGGCTGTGGTAGCCGGACTGGCTGCCCGCGGCCTTGGCAGTGATCGCGTCCTCGGGGTCATCATGCCCGCCCACAGTCAACAAGCCGATGTCGACGACGCGAAACTGGTCGCCCGGGCCTTCAACATCGAGTCGCTAACCATCGACCTCTCGGAGCCGTTCGACCTGCTGGTAGGCAAGCTGCCGGATGGCAGTCAGCTGGCGACCGCCAATATCAAGCCGCGCCTGCGCATGTTGACGCTCTACCACGTGGCGAATACGCGTGGACTGCTGGTGGTCGGCACGGGTAACCGGAGCGAACTGATGGTCGGCTACTTCACCAAGTACGGCGACGGCGGTGTCGACCTGCTCCCACTCGGCAGTCTCTATAAGACCGACGTTCGCGCGGTCGCTCGTGAGATCGACGTGCCACAGGCGATCATCGACCGACCTCCAAGCGCCGGGCTCTGGGCCGGACAGACCGACGAGGAAGAAATGGGCATCACCTACGAGGACCTCGATGGCATCCTGATGGCACTCGACCGGGGCGACATCAGCCAGTATCCCGACGATAAGGTCGCCAAGGTGCAGCGCATGATCGCAGGATCGGCCCACAAGCGCCGGCCAGCGCCGATCTTCGATCCGAACCAGGCCGAGTAAGGACGGAACTGTGGAAATGATGAAGAGCATCGATACGAGCGACGAGGCGCAGCGCGGCGCGATCGCCGGTGCCATCGGCGCGGTGGCCTTCATGCTCGCAATGGGCGTGGACCTGGCGATCACGCGCCAGCGGACGAATGACTTGCGACTCCTCTCCGGCATGGTCCCCGGCGGGCGGCGACTCTGGCCGGTCATCGGCAGTGTCTCGCACGTCACCAACGGCATCGCGCTGGGAGCGGTCTTCTCACGGGTGCATCACGGGCTGCCCGGCCCGGCCTGGGTGCGTGGATTGATCTTTGGGCAGGTCGAGAATCTGGTTCTCTGGCCGATCATCATCGTGCTCGACCACATCCACCCCGGCATCAAACGTGGCGACCTCGAGCCGTACAATCGCCCGGGGCCGTTCGTCGCGGAAGTGGTGCGACACGCCGTTTTCGGCGCCGTCATGGGCCTGGCCTACGAGATGCTGACGCCGAAGCGGAAGTAGACGGCCCTAACGAACAGCCCTCATCCCCAGCCCTTCTCCCGTCAAACAGGAGAAGGGAGAAAGTTACGACGTAAGAAAACCCTCTCCTGCTTTGCGGGAGAGGGTGGCGAGCACGCGAGCCGGGTGAGGGCTGTCACTCCCGCACCCCCTCCAGAAACTCCTCCGCCTCCTTGTCGAAGCCCCAGACTTCGAGTTCGAGGTGGCTGCCACGGGGAGCACGGTGGGCTGAGACGATGACGTAGCCGCCGTCCCCCGCGAAGACGATGCGGTAGTCTCCGCGTTCGGTGACGTTCAAGCGACAGCGCCCCTGAGGTCCAAAATACTCGACGGCACGTCGCATCGCTTCTTTCACGGTGAGCCGGGTCTTGGCGCTGTGCGTCATCTCTCCCCCGCCGGTGCTGTACTTGTCAATCGAATCCAGATCGCCGGTATCCCCCGCGAGGCGCGCGATGACATCGCGATCATGCCCCGCCGCGCGCAATGGCCGGGCAATGTCTGCCGCCAAATCGGGGATGTAGCCGCAGAGCAGCGTCGCCATCCCGGAGATCGTCGTTGGCGGCAGGTCAGCCGGGAGAAGCGCCGTCTGACCGAGCCGGAGCTCCAGTTCCGTCGAATCGGTCCGCAATACTGCCTGACCCTCGAATGCAGGAGAGGAGTCGGAAGGTGGTGCCGTCCGATGCCGGGACATCACGTGCACCGCCGACGCTCCAGCGTTCGAGCGCGAAATAGCGGCAGGCCACTAGCACCTCACGCCATTCGTCGAGCCGTAGGGGTTGAGCGATGTGCGCGTGGAGGTCGTTCCGTAGCGCGACCAGTGCCTGCTCCAGATGAAGCTCGCGCGGCCGGCCCTTATCGTCAACACGTTCCCAGTCGTAAAGACGAAAGGTGACGTCGCAGTTCTGCTGAATCTCGTACAGCAAGACGCCCGCGCCGATAGCGTGCATAGTTCCGGCCGGTACGACCATGGCCTCGCCCCCGCGCACCACTCGCCGCTCGAGCAGCTGCTCGAAGGTTCCATCCGCGATACTGGCGCGCACATCGTCGGCGCTGGCCTGGCGCGACATGCCAGTGATCAGCTGAGCGCCTGTCTGGGCCTGGACGATATACCAGGCCTCGGTCTTTCCTCGTTTGTTGAGGTGCAGCGCTCCTGCGTCATCCGGGTGCAGCTGGAGCGACAGGACGTCGGAGGCGTCGATGAACTTCACCAGCAGGGGGAAATCACCAAACGGCCCACACGCCGTCATCCCCCGCTCTCCGAGTAGCGCCTGTCCGTCCCGCGCGATCAGATCGTTGAGGGTCTGTCCCGCGAGCGGGCCGTTGACCACGCGAGCGTCGCCGCCGCTTTCGATCGACTCGCCAACCGGCCCGTCATCCGGCAGATGCTTGCCGAGAACCGTCTCCAGACGACGACCGCCCCAGATCTTGACGTCGTAATGTGGTTCGAGCAGCAACGGGTAGGCGATCACGAATGTGTCCCCCATTGAACTGAACGTCGAGCTAGAAGATATTCGGTGATAGGCGAGCGAGCGCGGAACCGGAGTCGGGTAGTCTTATTCGTCCAACCCCGCGAGCTCGCCGACCGGCATCAGTCGCGCGGGCGGCCGCGCCGTCATCGGCTCGATCTCCGCAAGTGCGATTCCCGCCTGGCGGTGGATCATTTCGCCGATAGAACGCGTGCAGTAGATGCCCTGGCAAATGCCCATCCCGGCACGGGTCCGGCGCTTCACATCGTTGATCGTTATCGCACCTTCGCTGATCGCCTGACGGATCGCCGCCACGTCGACCCCTTCACAACGGCAGACGCAGACGCCGCCCTCCACCTCTTGGCTCATGGTTGTTCCTTCCGGTTTCGTTGCATGTTAGTGGATCGCGGCTTCGAGTCGAAGACTGTCGACCACCGACGTACGCGCTTCGTCACGGAGGGCTGAGAGCGTTTCCTGCGCGGCCCCGATCAGTCCGTCGTCCGCTCCGGCTGCCGCAAGCCCGGCCAGCCAGCCTTCTGCCATCGCCTCGGCCACGCTGACATTCCCACCTGCTTCACCGGCGACGTAGATGCCAGGCGTTGAGGTTTCGAGACAACCTCCGCGTCGTGGAACGAATCCACCGGCTCCCACTGAGAAGACGTTCTGCGCCAGCGCCTGCAAAGCCAGTTCCGGATCGGGCTGGCGTCCGAGCGCGACCGCCACGGAATCAACGTTGAATGAGCGCTCCGGCAGATAAATCTCCTGAACTTCGGTATTTCCGGCGACACGCACACCGTCGAGGCTCTCGACCCGGCAGACGACCTCCGCCCCAGCCATCTCGATCGCGTCCGAGACCTCCAGCGCATCCCGGCCCGACCCAATCACGGCGAAGCGTGTCCCGGGAAGGACCCGGTGAATATTCAGAAAGATCATCACGGCGCGGGCAGTCATGACACCCGGAAGGGTCGACCCGGCAAACGACGCCATGATGTCAGTTGAGCCAGTAGCGACGACGATCGACTTCGCTTTCAGTTCGTACGAATCGCCACGTTGCACCACGCCAAGGGTGTTCTCGTCGAACCAGCCCCAGGCAGTTCCCTTATCGACGAACTCGACCGTCGACCCCTTCACCCGCTCTTCGAGTGCTACGACTAACTTGAAGGCACGCTGCCCGCTCAGGTCAGCGAAGTCGCCCGGAAGGTTGTCGATCTCAGCCAGTCGCCATCTGAGGTTGCCGCCGACATCAGCCGTCTCGTTGATCAGGGAGGTCTTTGCGCCCACGCTTGCCGCGGCCAGCGCCGCCGCGACTCCGGCCGGTCCAGCGCCGACCACCGCCACATCGGAAGTCTTCACTCCGCCTTGCCCTTCCAGGTGCCTAATCCCTGCTGCGTCTCGACGCGCATGCCGTCTTTCACGGGAGTCATGCAGGTCTGCACGTTGAGCATGCCGTCGACGGTCATCATGCAGTCCGGACAGCGACCAACCGCGCAGAGTGGACCGCGTGGCTCGCCGGTGTGCGGCGACGTACGGAAGACGCGAATTCCGTTGGCCAACAGTGCCGATGCGATAGAGTCTCCCTCGAACGCTTCGAGTTCGCGGCCGTCAAGCGTGAAATGGATCGTGGGCTCTTCCGGCAGATCGTCCAGCACCGGATGCTTCCAGATGATCCGATCTCGCGGCAAACTGGCGGACCCGGATGATGACATCGTCTCCCCTAACTCCTCGGTCGGATCGTCAACTTTAGCCGATCATCGCAGGGGAGCGGTTGAGCGTCAACGACTGGAGGATTCCAGACGGACGATCGTCGCGGCCAGCCAGTCGCGGTCGGCGCTCAGGAGCTGCCGCACGTGGTCAAGCGCCAGGTCAACGCCTAGGCCGTGCCCGTGTGGAGGTGCCTGCTCGTAGATCCCAACCTGGCGCTCGACCTTATCGAGCCGCTGTCGCAGGCAGGCCAAGGCTTCGTCACGGGGCAGTTCGTCGAGAAACATCAGTGCGGTGTCGCCCGCGAAGGTTGGTACGTCATAGGCACCCAGGTTCTCCCGCAACAAGTCAAGAAAGAGCTTCTCCCCAGACGGTGTAATCGAATAGACCTTGCGCGGCGGACGGTTACCCGCTTGCTCCGTCTGGACTTCAACGTAGTTTCCGCGGCTCAGCCGGTCGAGCACGGCATACGCCGTCGCCTTCTTCATGTCGGTCACCCGGCTCAGGTTCCGCTCGATGAATTCGTTGATCTGATATCCATGCTGGCTCTGAGCCTTGAGAATCCCCAGAAGCAGCAACGCTCGCTCGTCCACACGAATCTCCGTCACATCTCGTACCTATTCAATCCTGATTAGTCAAGATTGATTATATACCGTCTGGCCTCTATACTTCGCCTGGCGTCAGGACCGGCAGCGTCCGGTGATGTCGATGCCAGCCGCAGAGTTCGTTCCCGAGAAAGGCAGAAACATGTTTCTGGCCCTGCGAGAGTTCCGCCATTCCCGGCTTCGCTACTTGTTGATCGGAGCCATCATCACGCTCATCGCCTGGCTCGTCTTTCTCCTGTCAGGACTGGCCAACGGCCTCTCGACCGACAACGGCGCCGCGCTCATTCACATGAACGCCGACCACCTTGTCTTCCAGTCGGACGTGAAACTCTACCTCCACCGCTCAATTCTCCCGATGGCCGACGTGGCCAAGATACAGCAGGTCAGCGGGGTGAAGGCAGCAGCGCCGCTCGGACATCTCACGGTCACGGTGCAGCGCAACAATAGCAGCACGCAGATCGACGCGACGATTCTGGCGATCGATCCGACCAGTTTTCTGGCGCCAAAGATCGTCGGAGGGCAGGCACTACCGAACGACTCCTCGAACAACGTGGTCGTCGACGACACGTTCAAGCGCTACGGGGTGAAGCTTGGCGATCAATTGATGATCACGCCGTCAAATCAGCCACTGACGGTGACTGGCTTTACCACCGGACAAAAGTACAACCACCTGCCGGTCATTTTCACCAACATCCCGCTCTGGCAATCACTCAAGTTTGCCGCGCCTGGCTCGGCGGGCAGCGTCGACAATCCGATCAGTGCCGTGGCCATTCAGGCCGACAGCGCCGCGGCCGGCCGTGTAGCGCAACAGGTTCCGGGCGTCGAGGTCGCAACACGCCAGACCGCCCTCGAGAGCTTGCCCGGCTACAAGGAGGAGAACGGAACCATCACCATGATGCTCGTCTTCCTCTTCGTGATCGCGGCCTTCGTGCTAGCTGTCTTCTTCTACGTCATTACACTGCAGAAGTCGAACCAGTTTGGCGTCCTGAAGGCTCTCGGCGCCGGGACGCGCTTCCTGGCGCAGGATCTCATCGGACAGGTCATGGTACTGACGGTCGTCGGCGTCGTGATTGGAGCAGTGTTGACCTTCGCGGTCGCCGCAGTGATACCGCCGGAACTACCGTTCGCGCTGAGCTATCAACTCATCGTCACCTATGGGGTCATTCTGCTCGTCGTTGCCCTCGTGGGAACGCTCCTGTCGCTTCGCCGCATCGCGTCGATCGATCCACTGGTCGCTATCGGAAGGGCAGACTGATCATGGCAAAGCTCGTCCTCGAGCACGTCACCAAGACGTTTGGCGAGGGGGATATCGCGGTTCGCGCGCTCGACGACGTCTCCCTGTCAGTCGACAGCGGCGAGCTGGTCGCGGTCGTTGGTCCGTCCGGTTCTGGGAAGACGACGTTGCTCGCCATCGCTGGAGCGCTGCTCCATCCAACCAGCGGACGCGTTGTCCTCAACGGTACCGAACTTACCGGACTGAAATCAGCCGCGCTCGGCAAGCTACGGCTGGAGCACGTCGGGTTCGTGTTGCAGTCGGCCAACCTGATCCCCTACCTGAAGGCACGCGATCAACTGCTGCTGGTAGCCAAGCTGAGCGGCGGGCTCGACGCGGACGCCAAATCGCGCGCCGATGAGCTCCTCTTCGAACTCGGAATGACGAACCGGGCGAACCACTACCCGGAGGAACTGTCTGGCGGCGAGCGCCAGCGGGTCGCAATTGCCCGGGCGCTGATGAACGATCCGGACATCCTGCTGGCCGACGAGCCGACCGCCAATCTCGATTCGAGGCGTGGGCGTGAAGTGGTCGAGATGCTGGCGCGCGAGGCCCACGGTCGTCAGAAAGCCACGGTCATGGTGACGCACGACGAGCGCATGCTCGATCTGTGCGATCGCGTGGTCCGCATCTCTGACGGGCGGGTGATGGCGAGCACCGCCGCGGAACCGGAGCGCGTCCGGATCGAATAGTGAATTCTGGGCGGCGTTTGCGGCAGAATTGAGCCCGTCATGACCTGATCGACGCGAGAGGTGAAACGCCTGTGGAGACCGACGCAAACGAGGCCGTTGTCCAACTTGCGCGAGCCCTCTCCGACCCAACCCGCATTCGTATCGCCGCGGCGCTGATCGAGCAGGAACTGACCTTGGAACAGATCGCGATAGCCGCCGGCGTTCGTCCAGCCGACATCGCGCGCCATCTCAAGTTGCTGCACGACAGCGGACTTGTCGACGAGGTGCCGGACGACCAGCCGCCTCACTTCCGGCTCGACCTCGACGCCCTGCGGCGCATCAGTCGAGCGGCTTTCGCCACTCCAAGATCGTCCAGCCCGGAGACCGACGGCGACGCCTTTGATCAGAAGGTCCTGCGCGACTTTGTCAAAGACGACCGGCTGACCTCGATCCCGGCCACCCACAAGAAGAAGCTGGTCATTCTCCGCTGGCTAACGACGCTCGTCCCTGAAGACGTCCGCCTTTCCGAGCGCGAGATCAGCACGTTCCTGAAGCAGTACCATCCCGACTTCGCAACGCTGCGCCGAGAGTTGGTCGACAACGGATTTCTCCAGCGTGATCGAGGGTTCTACTGGCGGACTACCGTGTCGCCCCACGACGACGGCTCGTCCACGCCTTGACAGCCCGTCCTCCCATCCCTAGGCTGTGCTGACGTGTCGATTGGGGTGAGCGAAGATGGAGCAGCGGTGTGAGTGATCGTCCAGAGGGCGCGGTTCTGAGTCGCGAGCAGATCGCCGCTCTGTTGGATGCCGACACGCCAATTATCGATCACCTGGCCGATCGCGAATCTCAGCTGCAACCAAACGGCATCGACCTCACGCTGGCCGCGGTTGCCGTCTTCACCGGACCTGGCACGCTCGCGACCGACAACCAGCGCCGGGTGTTGCCAGACGCCGAGCCGCTCTCGTTCGACGAACGAGACTCGGTCACGCTCCAGCCCGGCCCATATCTCGTCCGCTTCAATGAGACGGTCAACTTGCCCGCTGACGTGATGGCCTATGCGCGGCCACGCTCCAGCCTGCTCCGTTCCGGTGTGGCGCTCCATACGGCTGTCTGGGATGCGGGTTACTCCGGCCAGGGGGTCGCGCTGCTGGTCGTCTACAACCCGGCGGGCTTCCGCGTCGAACGTGACGCGCGCATCGTCCAGCTCGTTTTCCACCGGCTCGAACAAGCGACAACCCAGGGCTACGCCGGGCAGTACCAGGGCGAACGCCTCCGGCCATAGACGTTCGCCTGAGCAGCCGGGGCATCGCGTCCCGTACCTATTTCACTCTTCTCTCCCATGTTCGTCAGAATCCGAATGGCATACGGTAGTTTCGCGTGGACTTCACGAACGGAATTCCGCGCGCCGACGGTCATTCGGCTACCCTGGAGAGGAACGCTCTATGGATCGCGACGCAGCTTCGACTCACTCCGACACCACCGGACCGTTCCTCGACGTGGCCACCGGCTCGCTACGCAGGATCCTGACGAGTGACGACATCCAGCACGCTCTGGGCGAGACGCTGCGCCTCTGCGCGCGCGCCATCGAACCGATGCGGCTGGTTGTCTACCAGGTTGCCCGGCAGGGACCGAGCGACGAACGCATATTCGAATTCAATCGCGTCCTGACGCCGGGAGCGCCGCTCGACGATGACCAGGACCAGACGGTACGCCATGAACTGGAGTCACGTGCCGAAACATTGATCCAGGGCGACGCAGTGGCCTTCGCAATCGAAGAGACTGACCAGCCGGATGAACAGATCCGGTCAGTGCTGGCGACTCCGGTGATCGCTGAGAACGACCTCGTTGCGGTCGTGCTATGCACTGTCCCCGGTGAAACTGGCAGCAGGAGCGGCGACGTTCAAGCTCTCGGGAAGGTCGCTGCCGACGCGATCGCGATCTCAACGATGCGCACGATAGCGCAGCGTTACCAACGACTGGAAGCCGCGCTGACGTACTCCACCGACATCATCTCGGTCGTCAGTCCGGACGGCACGATCCTGTCGTACACCCCGCGTGCGGGCCAGGTCTTTGGCGGGTCGCTTGAGAACCTGGCGAAGGACGATGCTGAGAGCCCGATCCACCAGCAGGATCGACCGCGTGTCGCGCAAGCGTTCTCAGAGATTCTGAAGAACCCGGGTGGACAGCAGCGCGTCGAGATCCGACTTCAGCACGCAGACGGAAGCTGGCGCCTGTATGAAGCGATTGGCACGAATCAGGTCGACAATCCGCTCATCCGTGGCATCGTCGTGACCGCGCACGATGTCACCGACCGGAAACGGTTGGAAGACCGCCTGCACTGGCAAGCACTACATGATCCCCTCACCCAGCTTGCCAACCGGGCGCTGCTGCTGAATGACCTTCGCCGTGCTCTGGCGCGCTCCGAGCGATCCGGTGAGAAGGTCGGCATCCTCTATCTCGACCTGGATGGCTTCAAGGGCATCAACGACCACTTCGGTCACTCGACCGGTGATCAACTGCTGGTGCGAATTGGAGAGCGACTGCGCACCAGTGTTCGGTCTGGTGAGACGGTGGCGCGACTTGGTGGAGACGAGTTCATCATCCTCCTCGAAGGACTGACCAGCCTGAACGACGCCGAGCGGGCAGCGGCGCGTGTCCTCGACGCCGTCCGGATTCCCGTGCCGCTGGCCAGTGGAGCGGTGACCATTACCGCCAGTCTTGGTATCGCAATCGCGAGTACTCAGACGATTGACCCGGACGAACTTCTCGCGCGGGCGGATACCGCACTCTATTCCGCCAAGAGAGCAGGGCGGAATCAGTTCCAGACCAACGATGCCGAGAAGCTGCGGGAAAGATTATCGTTCTGATCCCCACATCCGGCCCAAACCAGGCGGTGCTATACTCCGCCTAGCTTGTGGTTGCGCCTAGGGTTCCGCCCAACGCCCGTACCTCCATCCACAATCAGGGCAGACGGGGACTGGTCCGAGCGGCGCCACGGTCGACAATTCGATCGCACAACTGACGGCAGAAAAGGCTTGAGGTAGCCGGATCACCGTGCCTGGCGCTTGGCCGCCAGGGAAGTAAAACAGGGGCCTCTGCCGTGTCTCTTTTGGCGCTCGCGCTCGTCCTCGTCGCCGCCTTCATCCACGCATCCTGGAATCTGCTGGTGAAACGGGTCGGCGGTGGGCCAACCTTCATCTGGCTGTTCGGAACGCTCTCGATTCTCCTCTATTCGCCCCTGGTTCTCCTCATCATCCTGCTCCAGCATCCGTCATTCGGCCCGCTCGAGATCATCTTCATTAGCGGTAGTGGCATCATCCACATCGGCTACTTCCTCATCTTGCAGAAGGGCTATCGGGTCGGTGATCTCTCGCTCGTGTACCCGCTCGCTCGTGGCACCGGACCGACGCTCGCGACCATCGGCGCCATCGTGATTCTTGGCGAGCGTCCGAGCATCATCGGCGCGTGCGGTGCCGTACTGGTCATCGCGAGTATCTTCATCTTCACCGGTGGTCCCAGCGCACTCCGCTCGGCGGGCAATCATCAAGCCATCGCCTTCGGGCTCCTGACCGGACTCTTCATCGCAACCTACACACTGTGGGACAAGCACGCCGTCAGCACGTTGATGATCCCCCCACTGATCCAGGATCTCGGCTCGTCGGCAGTCCGCAGTGTCTTTCTCGCCCCGTTGGCGATTCGCCGGCCCGCCGAGGTGCGCGCGCTCTGGTCGAAGTTCCGCTGGGAAGTTGTCGGGGTGGCCGTACTGAGCCCGCTCGCCTATGTCCTGGTGCTCACCGCGATGACCTTCACTCCCGTCAGCTATGTCGCGCCAGCCAGGGAGATCAGTATCGTCATCGGCACGCTGATGGGTGCGCGACTTCTGGCGGAAGGGCATGAATCACGGCGTCTGATTGCCGCCGGAACCATGGTCATCGGCATCGTCGCGCTGGCAATCGGCTGACGCGGTTCCGCGCTCAGAAGGCCCAAGCAACTCCACTGGCACGACTCATGCTCGTGATCCACCGGATTCACAGATCTTGAGTGGTTCGTTCTCACGTTGGAATCGGTCCAGCGTGGCGAGAAAGCGGAGTTTGGAAGACAGGTGGATACCGCGAGCAAGCTCATGCAACGTATTCAACGGGCGAATTGGAACGCAACGACCATCGATAGCGATGACTATCGTCTCGAGCTCCATGAGGTGCACGGGCTGACCGAGGTCGGATTCGTTCTCTGGCGCAAGCGGAATAACGATCAGCTCGACCTGATCACCAGCGGGCATACCCACCAGGGAGAACTGGTCGGGGCGAAACTGGAGCCGCTCGAGATGACGGACGGCACGCAGAATACGATTATGGAATTGCTTGCCCACTGAAGTCGTTCACAAAGTAAGGAGCCGGTGTCAGTGTCCGGCTCCCTCCGGCCCTTGGGAGGCCGGTTGCTGAGCAGCTATCACAACCCCCGGAAAACAGCTGCTCGGCTGTACTCACAACGGGCGTCGCCTGGCGCTGCGCCACACGCTGCGTACACTTCCAGTGTACGCAGCTTTCCTCTTGGAAACAAGACCCGCCAGCCAATTGCTGGACAGCGCAAAGTTGCGTCATTCTCAGGTTAGCGCCCGTGCGTACACGGGTTTTCTTCGTGTTGAGGAGGAATGAGTGAGTCAGACGATTCACCGGTTTTCGGTTGGTGAGTTCGACTGCGTGGCGGTAACCGACGGAATGTCGGCATTTCCGGCGATGGTGGTCTTCGGGAACGCGCCAGAAGAGGAGCGCAACCGCGTGCTCGAAGAGCGGGGCATGCCGACCGACATGGTCCAGTCGTCGCTCACGTCGGTTATCGTCAACACTGGGAACCACCGGGTGCTAATCGACGCGGGCATCGGACCCTTCGCTCCGACCACTGGCCACCTGGTCGAGAATCTGCGCCAGGCTGGCATCGAGCCGGATAGCATCGATACCGTTATCCTCACCCATGGCCACCCGGACCACATCGGCACGACCATCGACGCCGAAGGCAACTCTGTCTTCCCCAACGCTCGAATCGTGATGCGTCAGGGCGAGTGGGATTTCTGGACGGACGAGATCAACCTGGAAAAAGCCGCCGCCGGTACGCTCCACAATCTTGGCGAACTCGACCAGTTCATGGGCAACTGGGCCCGCACCTACCTACCGCCGATCGAGAGCCAGATCGACCTCATCGAAGGGAACGAGGGCCAGGAGATCGTGCCCGGCATCTTCGCCCTCCCGGCTCCAGGACACACCACCCACCACATGGGCCTCGTCATCGCATCCGGCAACGACCAACTACTGAACCTGGTCGACGTCGCCATCAACCCAGTTCACCTGGCAGAACCAACCTGGCAGCCCGCGTTTGATTTCCTGCCGGAGGTCGCCATCGAAACCCGGCGCCGCGTCTATGACCGGGTCGTGGCCGACAATGCTCGTGTCCTGATCTACCACTTCCCGTTCCCCGGTATCGGTTATGTCACTTCACGAGGCAAGGGCTGGCACTGGGAGCCCGAGTCAGCGCGGTAGGCGCTGAATTACCAGAGCGAGCGAATCATGCCGCCGTCGATCTGGACCGTCGCACCCGTGATGTAGGACGCACGGGGCGAGGCCAGGAACGCGACCATGTCCCCGAACTCCGACGGCTCGCCGTAGCGGCTCATTGGAATCTGGGACAGCGACTGGTTACGGACGGTCTCGACGTCTTTGCCCTGTCGTTCCGCATTGGCCTGATCGAGCTGCGCGATACGTTGCGTCGCGATGCGTCCCGGCACGACGGTATTCACACGAATGCCGTCTCCGGCCACCTCGTCCGCCAGCGTCTTGATCATCGCCGCGACACCCGAGCGCATCACATTTGACAGGAGCAGGTTCGGGATCGGCTGTTTGATCGACGACGACGTCATCGCGACGATCGAGCCGCCACCCCGTGATCGCATCAAGGGGAGTACGGCCCGGATGAGCCGGACCGAGCTCATCAACGTCAACTCGAAGGCGGCCTGCCAGTCGGAGTCGCTGAAGCGATCGAACGTGCCCGCTGGAGGACCGCCCGCGTTGGTCACGAGAATGTCGACCCCGCCGAAGCGACCCACGGCGGCACTCACCAGCGCCTCGATCTGATCGGCTTTGGTGACGTCGCAGGCCATCGCCATCACCTCGGCTCCAGTCGCCCGCACCTCCGTCGCCGCCTCTTCGATCGACTTTTGAGCACGGCTGCACATCGCCACTTTGGCGCCTTCACGCCCGAGCGCCACCGCGACCGCCCGGCCGAGCCCCTGGCTCGACGCCGGTACGAGCGCCACTTTTCCCGCGAGTTCCAGATCCATCGTCAACTCCTCAATTCGCGACACCAGTGGGTCCGGTGCCGTTCTCGTGCCCACCAGCCAAACAGGCAGGTCTAGGGTAGAGTAGCGCAACGAGCAGGAATGGCGCGACGCCGGAGTTGTGGAGGAACGAACCATGGCGGGAAGACTCGAGGGACGAGTGGCGATCATCACGGGTGGAGCATCGGGCATTGGCCTGGCGACCGCACGGCTCTTCGTTGCCGAAGGAGCCCGTGTTGTATTGGCGGATATCAATGCGGACCGATTGAAGAGCGCGGTGGAGTCGCTCGGCGCGTCGGTACTCGGGAAGCCGACAGACGTCAGCGACAGCCAGCAGGTGGCGCAACTGGTAGAGATGACCATCGACAAGTTTGGTCGTCTCGACGTGATGTTCTCGAACGCGGGCATCAGCGCACGCTACAACGTGATCGATATGCCGGAGGATGCGTTCGACCGGGTGATCTCGGTCAATCTCCGCGGCGGGTTTCTCTGTGCCAAGCATGCGATTCCTCGCATGCTCGAGTCGGGAGGCGGATCGCTGATCTTCACTGCGTCTGAACTGGCGCTGGTCGGCACCGAGAACGCCGCGGCCTACTGCGCCTCGAAGACAGGGCTGGTCGGGATGACCCGCGCCATCGCGGTCGACCACGCGGCGCAAGGTATCCGCGTGAACGCCCTGTGCCCGGGTCCCGTCAATACGCCGCTTCTTCACGGAGAGCGGTCCGACCCGGGCGAGCACGAGCAAAGCATGATCGAACGGATGCCGGTCAAGCGTATCGGCCAGCCGGAGGAGCTGGCGCGCGCCGCGCTCTTCCTGGCGAGCGACGACTCCTCGTTCATGACCGGACAGATGCTGGTCGTGGACGGCGGTGTCACCGCGCTTTGGTAACTCAGCCACCTGAAAGACTTGATAACAGTCGACCGTAATTCAAGATTCAGCCGAGCGACGCGATGCGTCGCTCGGTCCCGGTTTCCTGACGGATCACCAACTCCCGTCCCCGCGCGGTGAACGGGCGGGTAGTCGCCAGTATTACCCCAAACGAAGGAACCCACTGGTTCTCACGCGTCTCGGCCACGGAATTGCTAGTCTCGCCGCAACCGAAGTCGATAGGGCTGGGATTGGTAAGGTTTGCATCATAGGCATGAATTGTGCGGCGCGAGGTCACGGCCGTTGGGACTACAAATCGACCGACCAGACGAGACAATTCACGTCCTTTCTCACTTTTTTGTCCCAATTATTCTGACACGCCCTTAGGCTGAAGTCGCCTAGAGCTAAAAAGGACAATGTTCGGTTGACCTTCTCACCCAGGAGGGGGCCCTGAGGAGCATCATGAATCGTTTGGGAAAAGAACGTCTGAGCGTCTTGAGTCCGCGCCGCCTTCGGGCGCTGCTTCCCCTCAGCCTCCTATTGATCATATTAACCGGCTGCGATGTCGGAAACTGGTTGCACCAGATGAACCCGGCCGGGTGCAACAATCTCCCGTCCGCACCGACCGCGGGTAACTGCGAGAACGGGTTCCGCACGCTGGCCCCGATCAGCATCGAGGGCAAGGTCATCAACAACCAATTCATCACCGTCTTCATCTTGTCCGGCATTGTCCTCCTGATTGTCTTTGGGCTCCTGACCGTTATCCTCCTGAGATATCGTCACCGCGGACAGGAAGGTGAGCCGGCTCAGACAGCGGGCAACCGGAAGATCGAGGCAACCTGGATCGGTATCCCGGTGCTGATGCTTACCGCACTCGCCATCTACTCCGGGTTCACCATGAGTTCGGTCAACCAGTCGTTCAAAGACCCGATCCAGATCAACGTCATTGGCCATCAATGGTGGTGGGAGTTCCAGTATCCCAGCTACGGCATCGATACCGCCGGGGACATTCACCTGCCCACGAACACCCCGATCGTGCTCAACATCACCAGCGGCGACGTCATTCACAGCTTCTGGGTTCCCGCGCTTGGTTGGAAACGGGATGCAATTCCGGCCAAGATCAACGACATGCACCTGAAGCTGACGCAAACCGGTGACTATGTCGGCTTCTGCAGTGAGTATTGCGGCACCGAACACGCCTGGATGATGATCCGGGTCGTCTCGCAGTCGAAAAGTGATTTCGACGCCTGGGTCGCCAACGAGCGCAACGGTCCACCGCCACCGTCGACCGCCCTCGCCAAGCAGGGCCAGCAGATCTTCGAGAGCAATACCTGCGTCACCTGCCACGTACTCAGCCGGGTCGGCCCGAACCTGACCGACTTCGGCCAGCGTGGCTGGATCGGCTCGGGCGTGCTCGTCAACAATCCGGAGAACCTGGCACGCTGGATCAACAATGCACAGCAGATCAAACCAGGAACGCGCATGCCGAGCTTCCACTTTTCACCAGATCAGCTGAACGCCCTCGTCGCCTACCTGGAAGGGCTCAAATAGGAATGGCAACTGCCGAACACGCTCAAGACCTGCCGCAGTCGCGTCACTACGAGAAGCTACTCGAGTGGGTGACGACGACCGACCACAAGAAGATTGGCTTGCTCTACCTGGGGGCCACCCTCTTCTTCTTCATCATCGGCGGCATCGAGGCGTTGATGATGCGCGTTCAGCTTGCGCTTCCGGAATCCCACGCGCTGACGCCGTCGCAGTACAACGGGATGTTTACCCTGCATGGCACCACCATGATCTTCCTGGTGGTGATGCCGATGCTGATCGGATTCATCAACTACTTCATGCCGTTGATGATCGGCGCGCGCGATATGGCTTTTCCACGGCTTAACGCGCTGACCTTCTGGCTCTTGGTCTTCGGCGGCATCGTGCTCTACTACGGCATCGCCAACGACGCCCCGCCGAACGCTGGCTGGTTTGCCTACGCTCCATTGACCGAAATTCCCTACACGCTGCGCCACAACATCGACTGGTGGACGCTGGGTGTCATGATCACCGGCTTCGGAACGATCGGGACCGGCATCAACATCGTCGTCACCGTCATCACCGAGCGAGCGCCAGGAATGAGCATGCGGCGGATGCCGGTCTTCGTCTGGATGTCCTTCATCAACGGCTTCATCATTCTCTATGCGATTCCCAGCCTCACCGCCGCGCAGATCATGCTCCTGTTCGATCGCACCCTCGGCACGAAGTTTTTCGTCCCATCGTCAAACGGCGACCCGGTCCTCTGGCAGCACCTCTTCTGGTGGTTCGGACACCCCGAGGTCTACATCATGGTGCTGCCCGCCTTCGGCATGATCTCCGAGATTGTCCCGGTCTTCTCGCGCAAGCCACTCTTCGGCCGCGCGATCGTGATCGCCTCCGGCGCACTGATCGGACTCCTGTCGTTCGGCGTTTGGGCACACCATATGTTCGCCGTCGGCCTTGGATTCCCAGCGGACATGGCGTTCGGCGCGGCAAGCATGGCGATCGCCATTCCGACCGGCATCAAGGTCTTCAACTGGATCGGGACGATGTGGGGCGGGCAACTCCACCTCACCACCGCCATGCTCTTCTGCATCGCCTTCATCGCGCAGTTCACCATTGGCGGCATCACCGGCGTTCAGTTCGCCAATGTTCCGCTCGACTGGCAGCTCACCGACTCCTACTACGTAGTCGGACATTTCCACTACGTCCTCTTCGGCGGGACGGCGTTTGCCATGTTCGCCGGAGCCTACTACTGGTTTCCCAAGATGTTCGGTCGCATGCTCAGTGAGCGATTGGGCAAGTGGCACTTCTGGATGATGGTCATCGGCTTTAACCTGACCTTCTTCCCGATGCACATCATCGGGTTGATGGGCATGCCGCGCCGCGTCTACACCTATCCGGCGCTGCCCGGCTGGGCCACGATTAACTTCATCGAGACCGTCGGCGCATTCGTCATGGCATTCGCGACCTTGCTGTTCGTCATCAACATCTGGGAGAGTGCGCGTCATGGTGAACCCGCTGGGGACAATCCGTGGAACGCGTGGACGCTTGAATGGGCTACGTCCTCACCGCCACCGCCCTGGAACTTCGCGACCATACCACCCGTCCCGATCAACAACTCACGCCCGCTCTACCGGCCGCAGTCGGAGGAGGTGCACGTCGCGGAACAGCAGGCGCGGGTCTATCCGGGTGCAGACGTCGCGCATGGGATTGCCGATGAGACCAGCCCCGTAGTTCGGCCAAGTGCCCGGGCCGCGAAGAACTTCTTCTCAAACGCGGGTACGCCCGCCACCGGCATGCTGGTCCTCATCTCGTCGGAAATCGTCTTCTTCGGGTCGTTACTCGCTGCCTACATCGAATTCCACCACCGGGTCGTTGCCGGACCGACACCGAGCGATCTTGACGTACCTCGAACCGCCGCTTTCAGTGTCGCCCTCTGGCTCAGCAGCTTCACGCTGATACTCGCCGAGCGCTATTTGCGTAACGAACGGCGCCGGATGTTCAACTGGATCCTTGGCGCGACCATTCTGCTGGGATTGATCTTCATGTTCGGGCAGATCACCGAATTCACCACGATGTATCACGAGGGCATCAAGATCAACTCAAACGTCTTTACCTCCGCCTTCTACACGCTCGTCGGTTTTCATGGCGCCCACGTGACAGTCGGATTGATCATGTTGATGACGGTCCTGTTTCTCTCCTTCGCCGGGAAGGTCGGCGCGGGGAAGCACGAGGGAGCCATCCGCTCGGTCGCGTATTACTGGCACTTCGTTGACGTCGTTTGGGTCGTCGTCTTTTCCGTCGTCTACCTCATGAGTATCTTCAATTCGTGAGAGTCGCGGGCGACGGGGCTTCAGGGAAAGCGCGGGAAGCATGAGCCAAGAACCGGAGAATCGTGTTCCGGACCAAGCTAATAGCGGCCAGAGAGAACCGCTCACGAGTCCTCGGAACTGGCGGACATGGTTGATCGATGCCGTCGGCGGCGGGGTTGCATTTGGGGTGATGTTCCTGGTCGACAAGATTCGACCTGGACGCCGTAGCCGGTTTCACGTAGAGGAGCAGGGCGACGGGTACATCATCCAGGGGCTGGAGCTGGACGATAATCGCGAGCAGGCACCACACTTCGCTGCCACTGAGTCGCGTGGTGGTGGGTATTTCGAGACCGCCGCTGGGCTCTACGACGCTCCTCCCGGAGTCCATGAAGCGCCGCACTCGGTGTGGCCGGCGGTGATCGCAGCGTCGGTCGCGCTCGCACTTTTCGGCCTCGTCACCAGTTATGCATTCTCGCTGTTCGGTCTGGTCGTCTTTATCGTGGGCGTAGGAGGATGGGTTTCGGAGTTGCTGGATGAATGAACGACTGAACCGGCGCGATGCGCTGCGCCGCTTGCTGAACTGGTTCAGCCTGGGCATGGCGGCCCTGGCAGGCGCCGTCGTGAGTGTTCCAATCCTCGCCTACTTGCTGAGCCCGCTGCTCCAGCCTGCCAAGAACGTCTGGCGCACCATCGCGCCGGTCGACAGCTTCACCGTTGACCAATTCAAGCTCATTTCGTTGACGGATCCGTCACCGCTGCCATGGTCCGGGCAGACAGCGCTGACCGCGGCCTGGGCCAAACGGAGTTCCCAGGATCAATTCACGGTATTCGCGGTCAACTGTACGCACCTGGGTTGCCCCGTGAGCTGGGAGGAGGGTGCTCAGCTCTTCTTCTGCCCGTGCCACGGCGGCGTCTATTACTCGGACGGAACCGTAGCCGGCGGACCCCCGCCGCGACGCCTCATCAAGTATGAGTGGCGCGTCCAAAACGGGAACCTGCAAGTCAAGACGCAGCGATTGCCAATCGTGTAGGGCGCATGGAGTGAAGACGATTAACCAATCAGATCAGAAGACAACAACCTTGCAACGCACCTGGACCTGGTTTGACCGCCGCCTCGGCTGGTCCAAATACATCATGAAGGTCGTTGCGCACCCGGTACCCAAGGATGTCAACTGGTGGTACGTCCTGGGCAGCGCGACGCTCGTTGCGTTCATCATGCAGGTGATCACCGGGGTGGCGCTTGCCTTTAGCTACGTTCCGTCGCCAAACAACGCCTATGAGTCGCTCCAGTTCATCACGGATCATGAGACGCTCGGTTCCGTCGTGCGCGGTATCCACTACTGGGGTGCTTCGGCGATGGTCATCCTGATCACGCTACACATGACGCGCGTCTTCCTGATGGGCAGCTATAAATTCCCACGCGAGATGAACTGGCTCGTGGGTGTTGGGCTCTTCTTCCTGACCCTCGGAATGGCCTTTACCGGTCAGCTGCTCCGCTGGGACCAGGACGCCTACTGGGCCATCATCGTCGGTGCGGAGCAGGCCGGACGCGTCCCGTTTGTTGGCGGTATTCTTGGGCATCTCATCATCGCGGGCGACACCGTTAGCGGCGCGACGCTGACTCGCTTTTACGCAACACATGTCTTCCTGATACCGGCGCTGATCTTCATCTTCGTCGGCATTCACCTCTATCTCGTTGTCCTACACGGGATCTCGGAGCCGCCAGTTGGCAGCCACCAGGTAAACCCGGACACGTATGAGCAGGAGTACGAAGAGCTCCTCCACAAGGAAGGTATCCCGTTCTGGCCCGATGCCGCCTGGCGCGACGTCGTCTTCGCGCTGGCCATTGGCTCAATTGTGCTGATACTGGCCATCACGATCGGGCCGAAGGCGCTTGCGGAGCATGCCGATCCAACCCTGATCAAGGTCTATCCGCGGCCCGATTGGTATTTCCTCTGGTACTTCGCGATTCTGGCCCTGATGCCGTCATGGGCCGAGTCGTACGTCATGGTCGGCGCACCGCTACTCGGCATCATCATTCTGGTGGCGGTTCCGTTCGTCTCGAATCGTGGTGAGCGAAGCCCTTGGAGGCGTCCGTGGACCGTTGGGGCGGTCGGAGTAACGTTTATCTTGCTGGCCGTGCTCGTCGCGGAAGGAGAAAAGGCCCCCTGGTCGCCAGTCCTCTCACCGAAGCCGTTACCCGTCGCGGTTACACAGCCCTTGCATGGGGATGCCCTGGCCGGATCCTACGTCTTCACCAATTCCGGCTGTGTCATGTGCCACAACATGGCGGGGGTCGGAGGAAAGCGAGGGCCTGATCTCACCTACATCGGCGATCGCCTCAGTCGCGATCAACTCATCTGGAGAATCGCGAACGGCGGACACAACATGCCCGCCTACGCCACCATCCTCAAACCATCGGAGCTCCAACAACTCGTCGACTTCCTCCAACAGCGCACGTCGCCGTGACCCGAGCCTGATCCGTCGCGTTAGAGCAGGTTGAAGAATGGTTGACGCTCGTCCCACTAGCCCGTAGGGGAGCACCTGGTGTGCTCCCGAGAACGCACCTTGGCGACCCACGCCGGGAGCACACCAGGTGCTCCCCTACAACGTTCAGACACGGCGCAACCTTGGTGCAACGTGTTCTAGGCTGAAGGCGGCGGATCAGGCACCGGTCATCATAGCTCTGATCGCGAGGCCCATGATGAAGAGCGCTCCTATGCCATAAATGAGCGGCGCTTGGTGCTTGGGACGAACCCGGGCGTAGTTCATGAGCAGCGGTAGCACGAAGATCGACAACCCACCGTAGAGAAAATGCAGGCTATGGGATGGGCGATAGTCGGAGATCACCAGGACAATGCCAAAGATCCCCTGCGTGAAGAGCATCGCCTCGCCGATGACCAGCGTGCCCCGATAGCTGCCATTCAACCCGGTTTTGCGGAAGTAATTCACGATGCCCCAGACACCGACGATGAACATATACAAGATGACGGAAACCGCGAATCGGTCATGAATGGTGACCACTGGTCTGAACTACTCCTCTACAGCCAGGACGTATGCGCGCCCAATGCTGACCTGCGTCGCGCTATCCACCGTGGCGAAAACTCGAATAGAGCGTCATCCCCCCGTCGGCAAAGACGGTTGAGCCCGTCACGTATGAGGCATCTTCCGAAGAGAGGGTCACGACCAGACGCCCGATCTCCTCGGGTGTTCCCATGCGCCCCATGGGGATCTTCTCCAGTAGGTCCTTCAGCCCCTCCGGATCGTCCCAGACACTGCGGTTGATCGGCGTCTGGATCGCACCAGGCGCGATCGCCAGTACCCGCACGCCAAACTCCGCCGCCTCCTGCGCGAGGGTTTTGGTCATCATACTGAGACCGGCCTTGCTGGCAGTGTACGCACTGAATCCCGCCCAGGGGATAACCTCGTGTACGGAGCTGATGTTGATGATCACCCCGGAACGCCGCGGAATCATCTGGGTCAATGCTTGCCGGGCGAACAGGTACGGACCAAACAGGTTGATCTTGATGACGCTCATCCAGTGCTCGGGATCGGACTCCCAGCCGAGCTCGTGCTTTCCATCGATCCCGGCGCTGCAGACGAGGATATCGAGCGGCGACCATTCGTCGCCCAGCGCCGCGAAGATACGGTCAACGTCAGCGGGATCCGACGCGTCGCCCTGCAGACTCAACGCCTTGACCCCAGCCCGTTCAATCCCCTGCACCACCGCGCCCGCGAGGTCGGCGTGACTGTGATAGATGATGGCGACATCCGCACCCGCGCCCGCAAGCGATAGCGAGATAGCCGCGCCGATACCCGAGTCTCCACCCGTCACCAGAGCGCGTTTTCCGGCCAGAATTCCGTCCATCGTTATCCCTCTCGTGTGTTCTGGTGATCGACCAGGACCGTGAAGTCCCGACCTTCCCAATGGTCACTGTCAGTCCAGCGGAACGTGAATCGGACCGTCGCTCCCGGCGCCATTTCCGACGTAGGCAAATCGACCACGTGCATCCCGAGTCCGGTATCCGCCGTCTCGGCGTCGTGCCAAACCGAACCGTCGTTCGTCGTCCACCGGACGACTGCCGGGGCACGCGTTTCGATCCGAAGCAGTTTGCCCACGGCGAACGTCCGAATCTGCTGATTGAAGCGCCACGCCATCCACGGCACATCGGGCCGCTCGCCATGATAGCGGGCCCATACCGGTTCGGGTCGATCGACCGGCGCCCCTTCCATCATGCCAGCAAGTAGCTTGAGATACTCCGCATGCGCCCAGACCAGCGGCATGGCCGATCCGCTCGGACGGCCGCAGAAGAGATGCTTCTCCGGGATGTCGTCGGTGTCCCACACCTGCTCGGGGATCATGCCCCCTTTACTCGACATGCGGCACATAGCGTCCAGGTACGGCTCGACCGGCTCTCCGGCCGCGAGCGCGTAGTGTCCCCGCTCGCCAGTCAGCAGCGGCCAGCCTCGTCCTATGCCTGTGCCGTCGAAGGGCGACCCGTCTCGATGCTCGCCGTAGCCATCCTCGTTGTAGCGATGCCAGACCGGACCGCTTGGCGTCTCGGTCTTGAGCAGGGCGTCGGCGATCTTGACGGAGTGAACGATATGCGGATCTTCGGCCCGGCGCAGCCCGTAGCGAACCAATCCCAGGAAGTCGAGACCGACGATCTGCTGCGGTGGTTGATTGACCGCCATCGCGGGACGGTTCTTGATCGGCACGTAGCCCGACATCGGGTCGGCGGTTTCAGCCGTCTCGGGCGGGGCGATACGGACGTAATAGCCGGGAACGTCGAACTGGCGCGCAAAGTCGGTGTCGCGGACGTAGGTCCAGTCCTCGATGCGACTGTTCCAGGTGTCGGCAAGCTGAAGTGCGTACTCGCAGGCTGGCCCCTCGAGAAAAGTGGCAGCACAGACCAGCGCGGCGATCTCGACCGCGATGGTGAACGGACTCAGGCCGGCGTCTTCCTCCCAGCGATCCTGCCCGGTAACCGGACCATTGATCGCCAGAAACGTCGCGGCGCGCCGCACCATGTCTGCGACATCCATGCCACTGAGCGCGTTTCGCTCCTTCAACGCTTGCGCAAGGATGATCGGCAATCCAGTCTCATCCATCTGTATACCGGTCCAGAACTCCCGGCCGTCGAGCCATTGGTTCTGCGACCAATGGCCATCCTCTCTCTGCGTGCTGATCAGGTAGCCAAGAACGCGGCGCGCGTCGTCCACCGCCCCGAACACCAGCAGGCCACCGGCTGCCTCAACGAGATCGCGCGACCAGACGAGGTGGTATCCGCCCGGATCGTCGCGGCTCTGCCCCCAGGGGATACTGAGGCTCGCGACCAACGCACCAGGCACGGTTTCATCCTCATGGATCTTCAACACGCTCGCGGAAACCCGAGCCTGGTGCACCAAGACAGGCGACGTGACATCGGGAAGACGACAGGTGCTCTGCCAGCTTCCCCACGATTCCGAAACCCGGTGCAAGACATCGGCGAAGTTGAATTGCAGACTGGAGAGCGCCATCGTCTTAGCCAGTTCGGGGATATCCCCAAAGCCAAGGGCCATCGTCACGTCGTGCTCTTCAATCTCACCCATCAGCGCGACGTTGCCGTTCTCTGCCCGGTCGTACGTCCAGGCCATTCGCCCGTTCGCGTCGAAGTCGCGCCAGCCGTCCGACTCGCCGACGTAGCCAGCACTCGCGCGCTTGAACGCGTCACGATGCTGTGGCCCGACGGCGCTAAGCGCCAGGCTGGCACTATCCGTCTGCGCGGTCAGCGCCGTGACGCCGGCAACCTTTCCCACCAGACCTGTGTTTCCGTAGCCGGTATTGCCAAGATGCGGCGCAAGCAATGGATAGAGGCGCATCTCGGGCGCGGCGTCGAGTCGTGCCCGGATCAGAACCACGTCTCGAGCCGGATCCGGGCAGAAATCGAGCCGGAGGGAATAGCGATCATGCGCGTGGATAACGCTGTAGACCGGCACTCCAGAACTGGGTGTGACGATCTCGTAGGTGGAATCTCGCTTGACCTCGCTCCAGAATCCCTGATCGTCGGCGACGATGAACCCAAGATCGCGAATCTGCGGGCTGTCGACGCGCGGCCAATAGACCTCGTTCAGAATTCCCCGGCCGATCGTGATCCAGATGCGAGATCCTTCGAGCGTGGTGCTCACGGCGTCTTTCGCGCTACTGGCCCAGGTGGGATCGATACCGGGTGCGCCGGGTGCGTTCAAGTGCTGTCCTCCAGGCGAAAACTTACGATGGCAAAGTGGCTGCTGGAATCACGAGCGTGATGGGCAGGGCTGCGACGTTTCCAGACAGCGATCGAGACATCGTCTCGTGCGATGATTGCGAGCGGTAGGTCCGAGGGCTTGCCGTTGCGACATCGTCGGGGCGATGACCATATGTACGTTACCACCAACCGGGGTCAACGAAAATTGGAGGGAATGACCGATGAGCAACCAAGCGCGACCATTCACCGAATCGGATGCCGAACTCACCCGGAAGATCGGCATCGTCGACACGCACAACGACTTCGCGATCGGGATTCTCAAGGAGCGTTTCGGCGGAAACAAGGACTCGCTTGGTGAATACTGGGTTCCCAGGTTCCGGTCAGGCGGCGTTCGCCTCACCACCGCCCCGATCTTCATTCCCGATATCTACCTGCCGGACGGCGCATTGCGCTTCACCATCCAGGTGATTGACGCCCTCATGCAGGAGATCGACGAGAACCGCGACGAGATCGAGCTGGCCAAGAGCTACGCCGACGTGGTGCGCATCAACGAGGCGGGGAAGATCGCCATCCTTCTCTCGTTCGAGGGCGCCGAGATGCTCGGCCAGGATCTCTCGACCCTGCGCCTCTTCTATCAGGTCGGGCTGCGCATGCTCTCGTTCACCTGGATGCGCCGCACGCTCTTCGGCGACGGCACCTGGGAGAACGACACCCGCGGAGGCCTTACCCGGCTCGGCCGCGCCGCCGTGAAGGAGATGAACCGTCTCGGCATCATCGTCGACGTCTCGCACGCCTCCGACCAGACGACCTGGGACATCCTCGAGACGTCAACGGCTCCGGTCATCGCCAGTCACTCGAACGCCCGCGCGGTGCACGACCACCCGCGTAACGTCACCGACGACATGATTCGCGCGATCGGCCAATCGGGCGGCGTGGTCGGTGTCGTGGCCGTGACTCGGTTCATCACCGACGGTGACCCGAGCATCGCCAGATGGGTCGATCACATCGAGCACATTGTCGACGTGGCGGGGATCGACCACGTTGGCATCGGCGCCGACTTCTACGATCACCTGGCCAAGATCAACGCCGCGCCCATGATCGCCGACTGGAACATCGAGCCGACCGGTGAGACCGCCAAGCCGTTCAGCACCATGCTCGGTCCGGAGGACCTGCCCGGCCTGACCGCCGAACTCCTGCGCCGCGGCCTCAGCGAGGCTGACCTGCGCAAGATCTACCACGAGAACTACTTCCGCGTGATGGAGACCGTGCTGCGGTAGAAGAGAGTGATGGGCCTGTGAAATCTCGGTCAAGCAGGCATAATTAACCCGCAATTCGGACCAACTCAGGAGATGTCTGAGAATGTTGACGCGCTATATCGAAGCCGCGATGCGACGAGCGCGATATGAGTGGCTCGACGACGCATGCGAGTTCTACGGTGAAATCGCTGAGCTACCTGGCGTCTGGGTCACAGGTTCTTCCCGTGAAGAATGCGAGAAAGAACTGCGCGAGGTGCTCGAAGATTGGATTTCCCTCGGACTGACCCTTCACCATCAATTTCCCACGATCGATGGCGTCGATATCACCGTCGACGCAGTTGCCTGATGCCTGCCTTCGGGCCTGTGAGCCGCCGCAACCTGATCGCCGGACTACGGTCTCTCGAATTCGAGGGACCGTTTTCCGGCGCCAAGCACCAGTTCATGGTCAAAGGCACGCTTCGTGTCCGAATTCCAAACCCACATTCCGGAGACGACATCAGCCCTCAACTGCTGACCCGGATCTTGAAACAGGCAGGTATCTCCCGGGATGAGTGGGAAGGCGTCTGACCGGCCGATCTCAACCCTGCTCCTTGACGGCGAAACGTTCGCGGTGACACACTGCGTGGCGCTGGACCGAGGCCACTCTCGCCCGACAGGAAATGAGCACGTGCGTCAATGATCAGGGCGACCATTCGCAGGGACCTCACACGCGACGTCGCCGAACTCTGCGCCCTCATCTTCATCGCCGACGTCGTCTCGGGAGTTCTCTCGCCGACTTTCTCCATCTTCGCGGAAAGCCTCGGCGTCTCGTTAGCCCTGCTCGGAATCATCGCGACCGCTGGTGGACTGACGCAGCTCGTAATCGCCCTGCCGTTTGGCGTCCTCTCCGACCGGATCGGACGACCGCGTGTACTCCTGGGTGGCACGGTCGGGTTCGTCCTCTGCCTGTTGAGCGTGGCGGTTGCGACTGGCCCCGCGATGCTGATTGTCTCGCGCGTTCTTTTCGGGATCGCGGGGGTCGCGACATTCTCGTTCGGCGCCGCGCACCTCGGTGATATCACCACGAAACAGCAGCGCCCGTTCGCCTTCGGCCTCTACACCAGCTGCATGGGGCTCGGTTTCACCGTTGGTCCACTTCTGGGCGCGCAGTTGGCCGACCGTTACGGCGCGCGGACCGCCTACTTCACCGGGGCCGCAATCGGTCTGATCGGCGTGGTGTTGGCGATCAACATCCTCCGAGCATCGTGGACGCGCCGTCCCGATCGGAGCGCGATCCCATCGCGCGGGATGAGCAATATCCGAGGCGTGTTGAGCAACCACAACCTGATGCTGGTCACGTTCGGCAACATGCTGATGAGCCTGACGTTCGTCGGAGCCGTGACGACCTATTTTCCGATCTACGCCGATCAGCTCCTGATTTCCCAGGCCGCGATCGGGACCATGTTCGCCATCCGTGCCCTCGTCTCAACCCTCGGCCGCCTGCCGAACGGCATCATCTCGCGCGCCCTCGGCAGCCAGTCGGTCATGCTCAGCGCATTGCTGCTCGAGACGATCGTCATGCTGGCGATCGCGCACACCGGCAACGCCGTGATGTTGACCACGCTCCTCGCACTCGAGGGGTTAGCGTTCGGAGCCTATCTCGTCTCCGGCCAGACCTACCTGGCTGACAACACGGAGGTCGAGAATCGCGGGGCCGCTATGGGCGTCTACTCCACCGCCTCGAGCATCGGTGGGACCGTCGCACCGCTCATGCTAGGACTGGTCGCGAATGCCTTTGGCGTCCACGTCGTGTTCACCGTCACCGGCGTCGTCCTGGCAGTCGGGCTGCTCCTCCTCGTCATCGGAACGATCGTCGTATCCCGGTCTTCCGCCGCGGCTACGCTCTCAGCCGAATCAGTCGAGTCGTAAGCCAAAACGGCAATCCGCCCACCCCACGGACGAATAATCAACGGCCCGTAGCCATCTCTTCCTATTGCAGAGTGCGGACTTCCTAGCTCCAGAAGTACGAATATCCCTATGACCTGATTCCGCTCCGCTTTACCGTGGGGTAATGCGGCACACGCACGCGTATCTGAGTTCCGGCGTAGCCTGCGAGGAACGAGTTGCCTGCTATGCGCACAAATACAGATGGCCGGGCCACGGAGCGTAACAAGGCAACCTGGGGATTTTTCCGGCCCTTCGTCTTGGTCGTCGTTGCACTGACCGTCTTCTCAATGCTCGCGCTCGTCAACCAGACGAGTGCTGTCGGGAGAACGTCGGCGAGCAACCCGATTGCGCAGGAGAACCAGCAGAACGGAACGACTGCCTGGCAACCAGCGAACCCGAGCGCGACCTCTGATTCTCTGCAGGAGAATGAGCCGGAACCGTCGTCGCCGTCAAAGAGAGCGGGACGGGAAACTCAGTCAGCGCAAGTGGCCGCCTCACCCTACGCACCAAAGCCGATCAGCGGTTACGCCGACCAGGTCAGCCTCAACCGGGGTGGTACGGTGACACTCTTCGTGAGCACCGCACTGCCGACCTACACGGTCGATCTCTATCGCATGGGCTGGTACGGCGGCGCTGGTGCGCGTCTGATTCAGACGTTCCCGAATCTGACCGGACAGAATCAACCGGTACCCAATCCTGATCCTCAGACCGGGTTGGTCGACGC
>CAVXNZ010000003.1:0-210656 GCA_963763185.1 uncultured Chloroflexia bacterium | reverse complement strand
GGACAATGACCGAACTATTTCGTCAAAGACCATAAACCCAATTGAACGGACACGCCCCCCTCACAGCTCCAGCCGGTACCAGACGTCGTAGACGGTCTGCGTGCCGACGTCAGCGGTCGTCTCTTCGGTCAGCACGAAGCCGAGCCTTTCGTAGAATCGTCGCCCGGCCCAGTTGTCGCCGAAGACGTTGACCAGCACGGCGTGGACGGCTCGGGGTCGGATCTGCGCGAGCGCTGCCTCCCAGAGTGTCCGGCCGAGCCCGCTGCCCCGAAATTCGGGATTGACGTAGAGGCGCGTCAGTTCGGCGGTCTCCGCGTCGATTGGCTCGAGGGTGATGAAGCCGACGGCGATTCCCTCCACCTCCGCGACCAACGTCTCAGACTGCTCATCCCGGATCACGTCGCGCAAGCGTTCGAGCGACCAGAATTCGCTTGCGAGATACTTTTCGCGGTTCGGCTGCTCGATGAAGCTGGCGTAGGTTGTCTCCCAACCGGTCTTGCCGATTTCCCTGAGCCGGTCAGCCTCTTCAGCCGTTGCCTGCCTGATTCGTGGTTCGTCGCTCATCCATCCCTCCGGTCGACACGCTACCATATCCAGCGCGCATGACGTCTGTCCTGACTGGTCAAGGCGTACACTTCGGCCATCATACGGACGCGGTCTTTTCTCCGGACGAGAGGACGGTGGTGGATGCCGACCGTGCAGGTCAATGGCCTGTCCATGTATTACGAGATCCACGGTGAGGGCTCGCCGCTCATATTAATTACCGGGTTCGGTAGCGAGGTCACTGAATACAACGCCATCGTCCGACCGCTGGCCAAACACCGGAAAGTGGTCATCTTCGACAATCGCGGCGCGGGACGAACCGACAGGCCGGACAGCCCCTTTTCGATCTCGACGATGGCGGACGACGCCGCGGGCTTGATGACTGCCCTCGGCATCGAGCGAGCTGACGTGCTGGGCATTTCAATGGGTGGCCGGATCGCGCTGGTGCTCACGCTTCGGTACCCAGCGAAGGTCAACCGGCTGGTGTTGGCGTCGACGGCGGCACGTCGACCGCACCTCTCTCGATTGTGGCCAATTTCGTACCTTTTCTCTTTGATTCCCGTGTTTCGCGGTCACTATCGTCAACCGATGTATGCCTTTCGGCGTCAGCTGATGGCATCGCAGGATTTTGACGTGACTGGCGAGCTCGGCAAGATTTCCACACCAACGCTGATCATGCATGGCCGCCGCGATCCGATCATCAACTATGCGCTGGCGCAGGAGATGCACGCCGGCATACCGGGATCCCACATGATCACCTTCAGGGGGGGTCACGTTTTCATGTTCCTGAAAGAGCGTGAGGAGTTCTTGCGGGATTTGCGGGAGTTCCTGGACGACGGGCAGGCGAACTCGTCCGCAGCGGGATAATCGCGCGAGTGCCGAGCTCGCTCCGTTGACAGCGACGGCGCTGCATGCCATGTTTTCGGCCCGTGAGGGCGAGATTGCCGTTCCGATGATCGGACAAACCTATGAGAATGCAGGCGAAACACGAGAGGAGATGATCCTGTGCGAGGTGCGCGACCATTTGTCCAGTGGCGAGATACCGGACTCGAGCGAAAGGTGCTCGATAGCATCTCGCTCGACGTGCCGTGGAGTGTCGTCGAGAAGTTCTCGTCGTTGGTCCGGCTGTCTGGATCTCAGGAAGAGCGCGCGGCGGTCGACGTCCTGATCGGTCATCTGCGGGAGGCAGGCGTTCCGCACGCGCTCTACGATCCGGAGTGCTTCATCTCTATCCCAATCGCGGCCACGGTGCGGGTTGACGAGCCGAACGGTGCGTCATTCCGGGCCAAGACGGCCGCGATGTCGGTCTCGACCGGGGGCGAGGAGATTTCGGGCGAGTTGGTCTATGTCTCGAGCAGCGAGGCGGCGACCGGCTCGGGTGACGTCTTCTCGGTTGGCGTTGATATGGGTGGCGTCGACGTGGCTGGAAAGATCGTATTGACCGAGGGAATGGCCTCGCCGGGCAAGGTCAATGATGTGATGTCGGCCGGGGCACTGGCCGGGATCTTCATCAATCCAGGTGAGAACATCCACGAGGGAATCTGCACCACCATCTGGGGTACCCCCGACCTCGATTCGATGGCGCGTCAGCCGTCGATCCCAGTCGCGGCGGTCAACAAACCGGACGGGCAGGAGTTGATCGAGCTGGCGAAGCGGGGTGGACGGGTCGCGATGTCGACGACCCTCGACACCGGCTGGCGGCGGATTCCAGTGCTGGTGGCCGAGATCAAGGGTGGCAATTCTTCCAACGAGCTCGTGCTGCTCCATGGCCATCTCGATTCGTGGCACGTCGGGGTCGGCGATAACGCCACCGGCGACGCGACCATGCTGGAGCTGGCGCGGGTCTTCTGGAAGCATCGCCACGGCCTGAAGCGTACGCTGCGTATCGCCTGGTGGTCGGGTCACTCACATGGCCGCTACGCCGGGTCGACCTGGTATGCCGACACCGCCGCGATCGACCTGGCGAACAACTGCGTGGCCCAGGTCAATTGCGATTCCCCTGGCTGTAGATGGACGAACACCTACAACGAGCTGACCGCCATGAGCGAGACCGAGCCATTCGTCGACACGGTCATTCGTGACACGACGACGTTCACGCCGCAAATGGAACGGCCAGTCCGCGCGGGCGACTACTCCTTCAACAGCATCGGGATCACCTCGTTCTACATGCTGAGTTCAACCATGTCGGAGGAGATGCGGGCCGAGAAAGGCTACTACCCGGTCGGCGGCTGTGGCGGCAATATCCAGTGGCATACTGAGGACGACCTGATGCCGGTGGCCGACAAGAGCAACCTGCTGCGCGATATGCGTGTCTACGCCGCGTCGATCCTGCGCGTGCTGAACGCGCCGGTTCACCCGTTTGATTGGACTCTGACGACGGCTGAGATGCGCCAGACGCTGGATCGCTATCAGCAGGCGACCGGCCCAGATTTCGATTTTGGGCCATCGCGCCGGGCGCTGAGCCAGCTCGAAGAGGCGCTCGAACACCTCTATGAGGATCCGTTGTCGAAGCGAGACGAGGCAGCTGACCGGATCAATTTTGCCCAGCGGCGCCTGGCCCGCATCCTGGTGCCGGTCAATTTCAGTCGCATGCCGGACTTCTTTCACGATCCGGCACTCGACGTTCCGCCGCTCCCTGACCTGGCACCGGCCCTCTCGATGCCGTCGGCCACGGACGATCCGTCGCGTCGTGGCATCCTGCGGGCGCACCTGACGCGCGGCCAGAACCGGCTGATCTGGGCGCTACAGAACGCGCGTGAGGTGGTCGAGGCGGCGCTGTAGCAGGGCCGTCTTACGCATACGTCGAGGAGGGCGTCTCTGCCCTCCTCAGACCTTGCTTGCGCCGGAGCACCGTTTTGATTCACTGACGACTGAGGCGTACAGTGGTCTCAATCATGGACCGCCCGGTTCCGCGAAATGTGGAAGGCAGGCTCGTTCCACTGTGGTATTTCTCTTCAAGCTCAGGATCCCGCTCTGGCTCGGCATTGTCATAACGTTGGCTGGCTGCCAGATCAGGCCAGTCAGTCAGACCCCGGCATCGACAACCGGAACGCCGTCGAGCAGCGTAACCGGCATCGCGAAGACTGCTATTCCGACGGTGATTCCGTCCGCGGCTGCGACCAGTCCAGCGCCACCGGTGACTTCTACATCCCCGGCAACAACAGCGCCAACCTCCACGAGTGCCGCGACATCCTCACCGGTGACGTCGTCATCACTGGTGAGCGAAGGCGAGCAGATCTTCCAGACGGGGATTGGCCCAGATGGACAGCCGATTCCCCGTACGACGCCGTCGATCGGCGGGATGATGGGCAGTGCTGGGTGTGCCAGTTGTCATGGGCAGCAGGGCCAGGGTGAGCGGACCATGATGTTCACCGCCCCGAACATCACCTACCGAAACCTGACCGATCCACAGGGCATGATCGAGCCGGACGGCAGCCATGGTTCAACATACACTGACGCACAGATCAAGCGTGCCGTGGAACAGGGGATCGGTGCCGACGGGGACCCCCTCGACACGACGATGCCCCGCTGGCAGATGAGCGATCAGGAATTCAGCGCACTGCTGGCGTATCTGAAGACGCTGCCGTGAATATCGCGAACCGCGACGTTGAGATGTTCCCTGGTCGATGACGTTCGTGGGAGTGACCCGGCCGTGCAATCGGCCGGGTGAATTTCCCCTGTTGAACTACTGAACCGTGATCTTGCCGAGCATTCCTCCAGCGTAGTGTCCGGGCTGATGGCAGCCGTAGATGAGCTCGCCGGGTTTGCTGAACCGGTACGCTACCGTCTTGGACTCACCTGGCGCGAGACTGAACTCAAAGGCGGCTTCGTCTGGTGAGACGTTTGACATATTCATGCCGTTCTTCATCTCTTGTTCGTGCTCTTCCTGGAAGTCAGCGGTGCCGAGCGTGAACTCATGTTCCATCTGACCATCATTGGTGACCTTGAACGCCACCGTCTCACCAACATTGACGGATACGGCCGCGGGATCAAACGCGAGCTTGTCTGTGGCGGAAATGGCTATCGTCCGGCTCGCCTGATCGACTTTCGCCGCCTCGGCAATCTGCTGGCCCTGGTCGGACGTTCCTGGGGACGCGCTCATCCCCGACATGCCGGTCATGCTGGATTGGGGTGCAACGGTGGTCTTTGGCTCGCTCGTTCCAGACGTATCCGCGTTCCCGCCTCCGCAGGCCACGAGAATAAGGGCTAGCACCGATAGGCTGGCAAGGGCGATGTTGCGACGCATGGTGGTCCTTTCGTTACGAATGTCATTGGTTCAATGAGTAGTCAGAGTCGTCCATTGCATTGACATGGCGACGACCGTTCATCGTTCGCCGCAAAAATCCCTGACTTACGCTGACACTTCGATGCCGCGCAGGAGGATCTCAACCCCCAGACCAATCGCCACCGTCATCACCAGGCTGGTAGTCCAGACGATCGTCGCTACCCGGTGCAGCACGGCTTCGCCCTTCTCCAACCGGTACATGGGCGTCACCACACGCAGATAGACCGCCAGTGAGAGCACACTGTTCAGAATCGCGACGACGGCCAGCCAGGTGTAGCCCGCGTCGATCGCCGCACCGAAGAGCAGCAGCTTGCCGAAGAAACCTCCAAGAGGTGGAACGCCGACCAGCGACAGGAGAAACACGACCATGGCGCCGGCCAACCAGGGGGCTGAGCGACCGAGTCCAGCAAAGGCGGCGAGCTCACGTCCGACCGTCGCTACTACGGCGAAGGCGCCGAGGTTCATGGCGGTGTAGGCAGCCCCGAACACGATCAACGACTCAATCGCGAGATCGCTGGAACCGACTCCTACCACGCCAACGAGAAAGTACCCCGCCTGGGCGATCGATGAGTAGGCCAGGAGACGAACGAGATTGTCCTGGCGCAGCGCGGCCAGATTGCCGAAGGTCATCGAGACCGCGGCGAGCACGGCGACCGCAATGCGCCAATCGACGAAGGAGACGGGCAGCGAGCGGACAACCTGCGTCAAGCCAAAGATCGCGCCGATCTTGGTCACGACCGAGAGATAGGCGGCGATCGCGAGGGGCGCGCCATCGTAGGCGTCAGGCGCCCAGAAGTGGAATGGGGCCAGCGCAGCCTTGTATCCCAGTCCGACGAACACCCCCACCAGACCGAACGCCACCGGGAGTCGCAGACGGCCGGTCTGGCCGGCGTCCGCGATGAGCGTCGAGCCAGCCGCGCCAAACCAGAACGTGAGCCCGTAGGTCATGACGGCGCCGCTCACCGCGCCGAAGACGAAATACTTCATTGCCGCTTCGGTCGCGCGATCCGTGCGCGGATAGGCGACAAGCGCAAAGGAGCCGATTCCGCTCAGGAGCACGCCAAGTACCAGGAACATCACGTCACCGGCTCCCGCAAGAATGAGTGCGCCGAGCGTTGTCAGGCAGAGCAGGCTATCGACCGTCGCCTCGCGGTCACTGCCACGAATCTCCGGCAGCGCCAGGATCGCGACCAGTCCGGTCGCGGGAAGTAGGATGAGATTGGCCCAGACACTCAGACTGTCAATACGAAACGTGCCCAGGAAGATCGTCAGATCGTCGCCGACGAGCCGCGAGGTCAACACCATGGCTACCAGCAGTCCGACCAGGGTAATTGGCAAGGCCCAACGCGGCTTCCGCACCATGCCGGTGACGAGCGCGAGGATAGCAGTCACCAGGAGCGCGATCTCCGGCAGTAGGTAGCCCAGATCGTGGATCGTGTTCAGTTCCATCGTCATCGAAGGATCCGTTCCGCCGTTCCGTGAATCAGATCGAGCAGCCAGAACGGCATCACGCCGATCGCCAGGGCCAGCAGTAACAGCGGCCCAACGGACCACAGCTCAGATGCGGTGACGTCAGGCATTTTGTCCCAACGCTCGGATAGATTCCCGAAGAAGGTGGCTTGAATCGCGCGAAGATAGAGCGCGGCGGTGATCGCGATTCCGACGACCACAACGATCGCTCCCGGCCAGACATCAAACGTGCTGAGGAAGACCTGGAACTCGGCCGGAAAGTGGGCGAGACCTGGGAGTCCCAGCGATGCGAATGCCCCAAGAATGAAGAACCAGCCCAATACTGGAGTAATCGCCAGCAGCCCACCAAACGAACGCATCTCACGGGTGCCCGTGCGGTCTTGGATCATGCCAACCAGGAGGAAGAGCGCGCCCGTCACGATGCCGTGACTCACCATCTGAAGCACCGCGCCATCGATCGCGATGGCGCGAATTTGTGCGCTCGTGGTCGCGGCCGCGACGGCCACGCCCAGTACCACGTAGCCCATGTGATTGACGCTGGTATAGGCCACCATTCGTTTGAGATCGGTCTGAGCCAGTGCGACGAAGGCCCCATACAGGGCGGAGAAGACGGCGAAGATGGCAACGAAGAGCGCGGCTCGGCGAAAGGCTTCGGGAGTCATCTGCAGCGCCAAACGCACCAACCCGTAGGTGCCGAGCTTCAGCAGCACCCCTGCCAGCACCACGCTGCCGACGGTCGGCGCCTCGACGTGCGCGGCTGGCAGCCAGGTGTGGAACGGGAAAATCGGGGTCTTGATCGCGAAGGCGATCAGGAGTGCCACCAGTGTCAAAATCGCCGGTGTTCCATGGAGCGGAGGATGAGCGATGATCACCCGCATGTCGAACGTGTGCGGAGAACTCCCGAGATACAGCGCCAGGATCGCCAGCAACAGCGGCAGGCTGCCGAGCAATGTATAAAGGAAAAAGGTGAGTGCGGCCCGCCGCCGATCTTCATGCCCCCAACCCGCGATGATGAAGTACATGCCGACCAGCGAGATTTCCCAGAACACGTAGAAGACGACGAGGTCGAGCGCGACGAAGACCCCGAGACAGGCCGTCTCAAGCAGCAAAAACAACGCCACGTAGGACCGCGCGCGGTCGGCAACGCGGGTCGAGAAGATGAAACCCACGAAAAAGAGGACCGTGGCGAGGAGGACCAGCGGCAAGCTGATACCGTCGACCCCGACCCGATAGGCGACACCCAGTGAGGGAATCCACGAAACGTGCTCGACCTGGCTAAAGCCTCCATCGACACCCCGCGCCCAGATCCAGAAGGCACCGGCCGTTGACAGGCCGGCCGCCACCATGCCGACCGTGTGCGCCACCCGAACGGTCGCGTCACGCAGGGCAACCAGGAGTACCGCCCCGGCGAGCGGAATGAAGACCGTCAGTGTCACGAGTGGCAGCACAGAACCTCCCCCGATTTCATCGTAGTAAGACGACGAGGACCACAACTGCGGCTCCGCCCGCGGCCAGTAAGAGTTCTCGATGCACGAGTCCAGACTGCAGCTGGGTCGCGAGTCTGCCTGCCTCCCGCGTGCGCCGTACCAGGGCACGGATCACGCCGTCGATTCCCTCGTCGTCCATCCGTCGCGCGGCGTTCGCCATTGCCAGCCCGCCCCGACCGACCGCCACCACAAGCGAGTGAATCCACGTGTCGTCCATCCGTCGCGCGGCGTCAGCAACGACCAGGCCGGAGCGGCCGATCGTCAGTGCGAGCGCGTGAATCCGGCGATCCAGCCGGTCGGTCAGTTGTGCGAAGGCCAGCACCGGTTCACCGACCAGTTGGCTGAAACCTCCTTGTATCCGGAAGCCGCGTTCGACCGTGGGTCTGGCGCCGCGTAGCCAGAATGACGCCGGCTGGAACCACCCCGCAGCAAGGCCGCTGAACGCGGCGATCACGCCGATCACGATCGCGGCCGTTTCACTTGGGATCTCACTTGGGAGAAATCTGTCGAGCCAGCCTTCGCCAAATCCGACCGCCACCGCCAAAGCCGCCAGGATGCCAAGCCCAGTCACCATCCACACAATTCCGGACACCGGCTCGCGTCCTGCCGGATGCGACTGTGGTGGTCGCCACAGGAGTCGAAGAGCTCGTGCGGTGTAAAGTCCAGTAAGGACCGTGCCGATGGTCACCAGCGGGACGAATAGCCAGGAATTCGGTGACTGCAAGCTCGCGGCAATCACCGTATCTTTCGACCAGAAACCGGCCAGCGGTGGAACGCCAGCCAACGACAACCCGGCCACGACGACGGCAGCAAAGACCCAACCGTAGGCCCAGCCAACCCCGCGCAGATCGGAAAAACGGGTCGAGTGTCGCGCGTGCTGGAAGATGCCGGCCCCGAGGAACAGACTGCTCTTGAACGTGGCCTGGGTGACCAGGTGAAAGAGCGCTGCGCCGGGAAAGCCGGATCCAATCGCCAGCAGCATGAAGCCGAGCTGGCTCGAAGTAGACGCCGCCAGCATGCGCTTGAAGTCTCGTGCTGCGACTGCGATGAGCCCCGCGACGATTGCGGTGATACCGCCAACCAGACCGACGATCAACCGCGCGTCGGGCGGCAACAGGGGGGTCACACGAATGAACAGGACCACGCCCGCGACGACCAGCGTGGCCGAGTGCAGCAATGCGGAAACTGGCGTCGGACCCACCATGGCGTCTTGCAGCCAGCCCTGCAGCGGCACCTGCGCCGATTTCCCCATTGCGGCGAGCAGCAAGGTGAAGGATGCGGCCAGGGCCAGCGACCCGCTCAGGTTCAGCGTGTCGCTAATGCGGGACGTGCCAGCTTGCGTGATCAGGATAATGACGCCGGTATAGAGACCAAGATCGGCGCACCGTGTGACAAGAAAGGCGCGCGTGGCGGCCTGGCGTACCCCGTCGCGCTCGAACCAGAAGCCGATAAGCAGGTAGGAGGCGAGCCCGATCATCTCCCAGGCCATGAGGAAGAGGATCCAGTCACCGGCGAGAACCAGGATCTGCATCGCTCCAGCAAAAAGGGCCATCTCGGCAAAGAAGCGGGCCCGGCCGGACTCGTCACGCATGTATCCCACAGCGTAAACAAGGACGAACAGGCTGACGGTCGCGACGGTCAGTGCCAGGATTGCCGAAATCGGGTCGACCACGAGTCGCCAGGGATAGGTGGGGAGTCCGCCAAACGATGTCGAGAAACGAGCACCGTCCGCCACCCGCACCAGCGTGGCGAGCGCGGTACCGAAGGACACCAGTGCGCCGGACAGGGCGAGCGGCACGACGAAACGTCTCAGCGCGACGATGAGCGTCATGCTGATCAATGGCGCGAGGATGATGAAGAGGGTCAGCGTCATCCCTTGAGCTCCGTCGCTTCCTCCATTTCGACCGACCCTCGCGCCCGGAACCGAGCAGTGGCCAGTCCAAAGCCGACCGCGGCCTCGAGCGCCATCACCGTCATCACGATCAGCACGAACATCTGCCCGCTGAACGCGGTGGGATGCAAGAAGCGCCAGAAGGCCACCAGATTTAGCATGGCGGCGCCCAGCATCAACTCGACGCCCATCATCAGCATCACCAGGTTGGTCTGGCTCAGAACCCCATAGACCCCAATACCGAACAGGACGGCGGCGATGATGAGACAGGTGATCATGGTCGTCATCGGCGCCGCGCAATCGCGACGGCCGTGGCCGCGATCATTGCGGTCAGGATGGTGATACCGGCCGTCTCGAAGATGATGAGCGAACGTTGCATGAGTTCATCTCCCAATTGGATGAGCTGCGCCTGTGGCGTGAGCACCGAATCCGTCGCCGTGCCCCACCCGCTCAGCAGAATGACGACGATCGCCACCACTGCTCCAATCACGGCGGTCAGCTTGGCGGGTCGCTTCTGGTGCGACATGTCCATGCTGCCAGTACCACCCGGATCCATCATGTACATCACCATGAAGATCGCCATGATGGTCATCTCGCTTGCCATCATCATGAGCTGCAGCACACCGAGAAACTCGGCCTGGAGCGCGAGGAAGATCGCCCCGATCGAGACCATGGTGCCGAGCAGGGCAAGGGCAGAGCGGACCATGGATGAGGTGCGAAAGACGGTGACACCGAACCAGATCGCGGCGACGCCAAACACGACGATGATCGCGAATACGCCCATCACCGCACCGCCAAAAGCGTGAGACCGACCCAGGCGATGTTCACCAGTGCCAGGGGGATGCCAAGTTTCCAACTCCAGGTGAGGACCTGTTCCGCACGCAGCCGCGGCACATAACGCCCCCAGCTCAGCAGTGCCAACATGGTGCCGATCGACTTTAGGAGCGTCCAAGCCCAGCCCGGTAGGAACGGTCCCAGCCAGCCACCGAGATAAAAGACCACGATCGCGGTCGCCAGCGTTGCCACCAGGACTAGACGCCCCAAACGAAAGACCGCCAGCCGCATCCCGGTGTATTCGCCCGTGACCCCTCCCGCGAGGTCCGGCGACGCGTTGGGAAGGTCAAAGGGCGGGAGAAAGCTCAGCATCATGGCGGCGATGAAGAAGAGGAGAAAGCCCAGCGGTTGGGCGACGATGTTCCACAGCGATCCCTGCGAGGCCACGATCGCGGTCGTGGACAGCGACTGTGCGCGCATAGCGACCGCCGTAATCGGCATCACGATGAGCATCGAATAGGCGACCAACTGGCCCAGAAAACGCCAACCGGCGACGAGCGCATAGGCACTGTCCGCTCCCCAGCCGGCCATCACCATTGCCACCATCACATAGGCCAACGCGGCATTGATGAAGAGTGCTCCGGTCGCCAGATCGACTACGATGCCGCCAGTCGAGACCGGCAGCACACTGGCGGCGAGCACGGCTGCGGCCAGCAGTAATATCGGAGCTGATTCGAACAGTGTTCGATCCGGCTGTCGCGGGACAATCGACTCCTGACCCAGGAGCGCCAACGCCGAGGTAAAGGGCTGTCGCGGCGCGAACCGACCAAACGTTAGCCAGAACTCGACCACCGCAACGACGTACGCGCCGATCAAGAGCAGCAGGACGAAGAGCACGATCGTCATCCGGCACACTCCCAGGGCGAGAGATCGAGGGACGCGATCGCCGTCAATGCGTCGGCGACCTCATGTCCGGTCGCGATCTGATTCACCAGTCCGGCGATCCGGTGTGATGGTGCCTCCAGCCGCACGACGGTGACCTGGCCGGGCTGGCGTTCGAGCACCAAGGTGGCGCGTCCGCGTGGGAGTTCGCTCGATGTGGTCGTCGTCGCACCGGGCGTCGGACGTTCACCCGTCAATTCGTAACCGGCGCGCATCAATTCCACACTCTGGCGGATCTCGGCGAGGCGAACCCGCAGTCGTGCAAGCGCATCGTTGCCGTCCTCTACGACAGGAGCGAAGTCGAGGGCCCGATAGAGCGGATCGTCCAACCGTGCGTCCCGTTGCAGTCCGGCTGCCCGGGCGATCGGACCCACCAGGTCTGTGTCGTCGTTTAGAGCGAACTGGCCAACGTTCCGGAGTCGTCGCTCGAGCAGGGGCGTCCGTTCGATCTGGCGCGTGAACGGCACGATCTTGTCTGCACGAGCGCGCATGTCACGGTGGTCTCGCATGCGGACCACCGCGATCTGCAACTCGGTTGCTTCATTTGCAAGCCAGGTGAGTCCGAGCAATGAATAGAACGAAGCGAGCCAGCCGAGGTGACTGATCAGCCTCGTGCGCTCGAGTGCTTGCACGTAACCAGCCGCGTCAATCAAGCCAAGGGCACGCTCGGCCAGCGTTGCGTAGGCACCGGGCGCCAGGCGATCGTCTGCCAGCCGCTTCGGCAGATCTCGCGGATCGCCGGTCCAGCCAGCGACGGCTTGATTTATGGCCTCGGTGTCGAGGTCCGCCTTTACCACCACGTCGCCGTCAAGCGTCAAGGTGAGGTCCAGACCGCCGGGAAGCCCGGGAAACAGCGGTCCGAATGACGCCTCGAGTCGCTCCATCGGCAGACCGTCTCGACTCCGGGGAAGGTCCTTTGTCATCGCGACCATCGACATAAAGCCGCCGCCGCCGTGACCCTCGTGACCGCCGCCGATGGCTGCCGTGTTCTGCGTGGCTCATCTGGTGGCCAGAATGCTCATCCGGGTGTGATTGGTGACGATCTGCGTGGCTCGGCTGGTCGGAGGACTCTTGGCCGTGGCCATGGTGGGCGGACGGCTCCGCGTCGCCGGTCGCATGGTCCATCTCGGCGTGGCCATGTTCACCGTGATTCGTGTGCTTAGGCATGGACGGCGCGTCGTCGATTGAAACCAAGTGCATGTGACAGATGGGACAGTCGCCGGGCTCATCGCTCACAATCTCTGGGTGCATTGGGCAGGTGTAGCCTCCGCGCGCATCATGCTGGGACACACGTTGAGACGCGTCGTGGTTCGTGTGGGCGTGTTCATCGTCATTTGTCGCGTACGGCGCTGACTGCGCGTCGTCTGTGCTTGCTGCCGGCACGAGATTCATCCCACAGACCGGGCAGTTGCCGGGTTGGTCGTTGACCACGTCCGGGTGCATGGGACAGGTGTAGCGTTGATGATCCGCTTCGTCGGGGGAATGCTCGACGCCTTGCTGATGCCCCATCTCACCCATGCCCGGCATTGCCTCGCGGTCAGCCTCCGACTCGCGCGGCACAAGATCCATCCCACAAATCGGGCACTGTCCCGGCTCGTCGGTCACGACCTCCGGATGCATCGGGCAGGTGTACGTGGTGCGGGTCTGTAACACGGTGGGGTTGAAGGCGTTTGGGTGCGCATCGAACGCATGACTGGCGATCCGGCGACGGAGTTCCGCTACACCGTCGGCGACGGCCCGTTGGTCGGGATCGACGGTCACATCGGGGGCAGGCAAAGATTCGGATGGAGTGTTCCCGATCATCAGAATCGCGCGTGGCCGCGGCATTTCCGCATAGACGACGGTCGCCGCCTGTTCGAGCCGGTCGGGGATAGGTCCAACCAACAACAGGACATTGGCGTGCCGAGGATTCGTCACAACACGCAGTCCGATTTCCCGAGTGTCAATTCCGGCGAGACTCAGGTACTCAGGGCCAGGGACGACGAACGCGCGGAGGTCACGCGCGACGGCGCGTCCGAGCAGCCGACGAAACGCGTTGGGAGCACCGCGGCGAGGACCGCTTACTGCCACCGGATCGCTCCTTCACACCAGGCATAGAGAATTCCGAGGAAGAGAATAGTGAGAAAGACCCCCATGTCGACGAGCGCGGGGATCCCAAGCTGCCGGTAGACGACTGCCCAGGGGTACATGAAGGCCATCTCCATATCGAAGGCCAGAAAGAGAAGTGCCAGGCCATAGTAATGAACGTGATAGCGAACCCAGGCGGGCTTACGGTCCATGGAGCCGCCACTGAACGGGAGGTCTTTCCCATCTTCCTTGAGCGTCTTGCCGATGGCGCGCGCAATGAGATGAAGCGCCGCGACAAGAAGGACCACCCCCAGAACAAGCAACAGGAGCAAGCCGTATTGTTCAAGTGGTGTCAATCGACGCTCCTTCCCCAGCGCAATCCGGCGATCGTCAGCGAATGCGTTAGACGGTTATCGTGACGATTGGCTACGGCCTACTTGCAAGTACTATACCCAGGGAGGGTATGTTTGTCAGTTACCGTGCGGAGTGGGGAATCAGCCACACTAATGCAGACCGTGCACCGAACATAATGCGACCATGGGTCTGGAGAACCGTGCACGGTGAGGGTCTGTCATCGGTGATCTGATTGGAACTGGATCGGCGCCCAAATCACGCAACCAACACAACGACCGCCTGCTGAATTGGCAGGCGGTCGTGTCGTATCCGATCAAGAATTGAATAGACTCAAGACGCCGGCTCCATCGCCACGAAGGTCCCGTGCCAGACGTGCTCCCAGATCGCGCCGGTCGAGCTCTGAATCGAGAGCATCCCGACGATCTTGCCATCCTGCTCCGTATGGAAGGTGAAGTATCCCGGGAAGGCGACCGCGTCGGTCGCGGTGACGCCCGAGCGGTTCTGATCGAGCCAGGACTGCACGCGCGCCTGTGCTGTCGCCGCCGTAAGTGTCTGATCGAGTGTTGTAGCCGTCTCGGGATAATAGCCCATCATCGTTCCGTAACCAGTCGGCGTTCCGTTCTCCGCGCTGCCATAGCCGCCCATCATGCCGTAATCGTGGCCACCATTCATCATGCCGGAGCCATAGCCACCCATCATCCCCAAACCATGATTGCCGCCCATCATGCCGTAACCGGAGCCCGGCATGCCGTTCCGCAGACCCGTTCCCTGGTCTCCGAACATTGGGCTGTAGGTGGTGTTCCACATCATCGTCGGCCCTGGTTCGGGAGAGATGAACTGGCCGTCCAGGCTCATCACCATCTCAAAGGCACCGGAGCCGTTCTGGCTGTCGACTGCCTCGGCGTAGAACTGATTAGAGAATTGCATGACCTCGCTGATACTCAGGTTATCGTAGCCAAGTTTTTGCAGGTATTGCTCGACGTTCGTCTTCGCCTGCTCCATCGAGATCGTCGTACCGGACGATTGGTTCGGTGGCGTCGTGCTGGACCAGGGGCCCATATGCGCCGCGACCGGAATCGCGATTGCTGCCAATAGTGCGACCGTGGCGATTCCAGTCGCGATCATACTCCGTCGACTCATGCCCGTTCTCCTCGATTTCCTGACACTGCGGTCCGTCAACTTGCGGTGTCGTGCAACGTCCGGCTTGCCTGGCGGTATTCGTCCTCGGTGATCTCGCCACGAGCGAAGCGCTCGCGCAGCGTACGCATGGCCCGGTCTTCGTCGCTGGGGCCCGACGGCAACTGGGTCGGGTGCGAGACGGCCCGGCTAATCGCCCATACAGCCAGTGCCAGGATGGCGATCCAGAAGACCATCATCACGGTCATACCGATCCAGCCCCAGCCTGACATCCCATCCCAGCCAAATCCGTACATCATGACTGTGTCCTCTCAAATGTCGTACAGCCGACGTGTTCCGGCCTCAGCTTTAAGCCTAGACGGCGTGGCTCAAGCCCGAATGTCCGGATTCCTCAAGATTTCCTCAAGATATTGGATGGGCGTCAGGCGAGCGGGAGACTGAAGCTAAAGGTGCTGCCCTGATTCGGCCCGGCACTCTCGGCGCGAATTTCGCCACCCTGGACTTCGACCAGTGTGCGGGCGATGGTCAGACCGATACCGCTTCCACCCAGCGCGGTCGCGCCATCGTGGGCGGTGACGACGTCGAAGTGCTCTCGGCGAAGGTAGCTTCCGAGCAGTTCGGTCAGATCCTCTTCGTCATCAACGACCAGAACCGTGGGAGCATTCGGGTCCATTTTTCCAGAAGACTCCTTTGGCTTCGAGACGAACTGGAAAAAGAACGCGGGGCGGTTCCGATCCGCCCCGCTGGCGCTATGGCTTCGGATAATTTGCCACGACCGTGAGGGCAGTCGACGGCGCAACCTGGTCATTGCTCTTCAGGTTGATGGTGAAGCGGTGCGGGCCACCCATTCCCTGATGCATGGTGAACTTGACGCTGACCGTCGTCTGTTCTCCGGGGTTCAAGGTCATCTGACCGATGACCGGCTCAGGTGGTCAGCACCCCTCCACGACGTCGACCGTCGGTGGTTGCAGGGCCAGCGGTTGATCTCCCACGTTCTTCACACGGTAGGTCGCCTTGACCTCCTGGTTGTAAGGTATCGAACCCTCGTCAACGAGCGCGCGATCGACCGCCAGACGCGGCCCGCCGGAGTAAGCCGCCGCTGACCAGGATGGGGATCCGGCATCGTTCCCGCCCGAGAGTACGTTGAGCAGCAGCACCGCCACGACGGCAATGACGCCGACCGACACCACCCCGACCGCGGCGATCCGCAGTGTGCGGTGTCGCTCGTTCGCCTTCTCACGCGACGTCCGCCGCTCCGCTCTCCGGTTCGACTGAGACATCATCCATCCTTCCCATGGACGCGACGCATCACGATGTGACTCCGTAGTGATCGAGTACGAGCTGGCGCAGTTCCGGACCGGTGAGGCCCTGCCGCGCACCGTTCATGGTGATCTCGGTGATCGTCTGACAGACGCCGCAGTCGATGCCGTGCGACGAGTAGACCACCACACCACCATTTGACTTGCTGGCGATATAGCAGTCGAGATTGTTGCGGTGTCCCAGCGACTTCTCGCAACCACAGAGACATGGAACCGACGCGAGCACGTCTGGATCCGAGATCGCGGCTTGGTAGGCGGCGATCGTCTGCGGACCTGCTCGGTACACGGCATCGGGCAGCCTTCCGGGCGGCGCCGATAGCGTGGCCGGCAATCCCTCCGGAGATGCAGGACTCCGCGAGCAACTACTGAGGAGCACTGCTGCCAGGGTCAGTCCGATGACCATCACGACCAGCATTACAGAACGTCTCATCGTGTCTCCCTCAGGTCGCATCACACGACCGCAACAATGCGGGAATCCTAGGTGACAGCATGTGACGATTGCGTGTCGTTGAACCCGGTTGGTGTTACAAAGTCGTTAATACCCCCTAGGGGTATGTCATAGCCCTGGGTGATATTTCAATGCGTTCTCGAAAAACGGTCGTCGTGAGGTGGTCGCGGCCAGCCTACATCGCCTCTTTGAGGCCTTTGCGCACGAGCCACCAGTTCATGGGATAGGCGGTGAAGTAGCCGAGGATCATCCCGATCTGCATCATGAACCAGTAGGTTGGTTCATTGGGGTGGAGCGGCGGATCGAACAGGACGAAGCGCATCAGGATCATCCAGCCGAAGAGCCCGACCTCGAAGGCGGTCAAGGAGAGGGTGTCCGCCTTCATCGCCGCGATGATCCCCTTGCCGAGCGAGAGATTCCGCATTGGGGCGATGGTGAAGTACTGGAAGATGATGCCCAGGATGTAGGCGAGGAGGTAATCGCCGATCAATTCCGGCCAGAGGGCGATGCCAAACAGGGTGAAGCCGATCCAAAAGATCGACCATTCGGCGATGATGTCACCCAGCGTGCAGCCACCGCCGCAGTGGGTGACGGCCAACGCCACCGTCTGCCAGAACGGCTTGTCCGGCTTGTCCTTTGACATCTTGTGTCCATGCTTCTGGCTCGACTTCTCCGACTTCCGTCCAATGGCGAAATAGGCCCATATGGCGAACGGCCCGAAGTAGAGCGCCGTCACTGGCCAGACGATCTCCATGATGCCCATCTTCTGCCGGTGTCCAGCGACGAAGATGTCGAACAGGATGACCAGTGCCGACAGGCCGGCCAGACACAACGAAATAATGGCGATGATCTCAAGCGTGGTCACGCATCTACCCCTCACGTCAGCTCATACCCCAGGGAGGTAGGCGCAAGGGATTTGCCAGCCATGTCGCGTCAGTCTAACTGGATCGGCTCAGATTTCAGGCCGGTAGCCGCGCTCTGGTCTCAAATGAACTGGATCGGCCGGTTCGATGTGGACGGTGACGTCAGCGGTCTGGCCGATCTCCCGCTCGACTCGTTCGGCCACTTCGCTCGCGATGTCATGCGCCTGGTCGACATGCATCTCAGGATCGACCTGAATGTGCAGGTCCACCCAGATCAACCCCTCGGAACCGCGGGTCCGTATGTTATGGACACCCTCCACGCCGGGCACGCCGAGCGCGGCCTGCTCGATCTCCTCGGTCGAGGCCACCGCGACATCGGAGAGGGAGAGCGCCGCCTCACGGATGATGGTCCAGGCACCCCAGGCGATGACCAGGGCGACGATGATCGCGAGCGCGATGTCGGCCCAGTTCAGCCCGAACCGGACCGCGATCAGCCCCACGATGACCGATATGGTCACAAAGACGTCGCTGCCGGTATGACGCGCGTCGGCCAGCAGGATCGAGCTATTCAGGTGGCCACCGACGCGTCGCTCCCAAGTGGTGACGCCAACGTTCACCACCAGCGTGCTAATCATCACCGCGAAACTGATCACGGTGACTTCCGGGTGCTCGCCCGTCTGGATGCGATGGATCGACTGCTGCAGAATCTCGAAGAGCGCCAGGATCATGAAGAGGGCGATCGCCAGCGACGTCAGCGTCTCGAATCGGCGGTGCCCGTAGGGGTGGTTCGGGTCCGGCGGGCGCGCGGCGATCGCCAAACCGGCCAGTCCGACGATGTTCGATGCTCCATCGAGCAGTGAGTTGAGCCCGTCAGCGGACATGCTCAGACTGTTCGAGATCGCGCCGTAGCCGAGCTTGGCCAGCGCCACCGCGAGGTTGAGCAGGAGTACGCCGATGAGCACTCGCTTGATCGATTGGGTTCGAGGCGAAGGTTGCGTTCGGATAGTGGCTCCCGGTTAACCCAAGTGAATGATAGGGTGCGGCCGCTTCTCGCCCGGCATACATGGTCGCCGGATCACCTTAACTTTAGACTTGATACCATCCGTTCGTCACGGGGAAATCGAACGATTCACCCGCGCAAAACGTAAAGTACATCGCCGCTAAGAGATGAGTCAGGACGATAGGGTCTATGCAGCGTTCCGGACATTGCGGGACCATTCCCTCGAACGGACCATGCTGGCCGGTACGGAGGTCGCGCCTGTGGAATCGCATCGACTCGTGATTCGGGCCAGAAAAATCTATGCCGTCGACGTTCTCTATCGCGCGATGCGCGATTTCTCCCAGCAACAGGGCTCGGTATATGCCGCGGCGATCTCCTACTACGCCATGTTCTCCCTGTTCCCGATGGTCATTCTGATCGCGACGGTCTTTGGCTGGTTCGCCCGGGGAACCGACCTGCAGGCGCGGGTGGTCGACACGATCGTGAATCAGCTTCCACCGGGGGCTGGATTTCGCGCGCAGGTCGAGAGCGTGGTGCAGGTCTCGGCCGCGCAGGGCGGGTTGCTGGGGCTGATCGGCTTCGCGGGTGTTTTCTGGACGGCCGGGAGTCTCTTCAGCGCGCTGCGCCGGGCGCTCAACGTGGCCTTCGACGTGCCCGCGGCGCGCCCCTTTATTACGGGGCGCCTTATCGACGCGCTCAACGCCCTCGGTGTCGGTGTACTGGCGCTCCTCTCGCTTGGAGCGACGGCCGCGCTCGGGATTGTGCGGGCGGTTTCGGCCGACTTCTTCCGCGGTCCTCTGGTGAATCTGGCCTGGGCCATCGTCTTTTTTCTCTTTCCGTTTGTCATCTCCTACGGTGTCTTCATGATGATCTATCGCGTGGTCCCAAATCGTCGCCTTCACCGCCGAGAACTCAATATTGGCGCGCTCCTGGCGGCGCTGGGCTTTGAGGTGGTCAAACTCGGCTTTGCCATCTATGTCGCAAATCTCGGACGGTACCAGGAGGTTTATGGTGCGCTGGGTGGTGTGGTCGCCTTTCTCTTTTTCGTCTATCTCGAGTCGATCATTCTTATCCTGGCCGCGGAGATCGCATCAGAACTGGCGAACGATCGTGGTCCAGTCACGATGCGCGTCGATCATCCACGCAGGATGTCACCCGCATCGTGACTCCATCGTTGTGCTTGGCGTGCGTTCGTCGTTGGCGAAGGGAGCGACCGTTCGTTTCCTGTCGGGTTCTTCATCGAGATTCAGCCGAAAAACGACCGAGCCAGGACCGCATCGTGCTGAAGATGAAACACCCCAGCAGGTGACGGGGATTGTTCACACACTCGACGATCAGGAGGACTCGACGATGCTTCGTGCCGGACTGGTATCCTGCATCGCCTGCCTCGCGCTGCTGGTGCTCGCCGCCTGTGGGGGCGGATCGACCAGCTCAGGTACCGCAACCGCCAGTGTCTCGACGACGACTCCGACATCCACGTCCGTGATCGCTTCAAGTCCAACGCCAATTGCCAGTCCGGCCGCGACCGCCACACCGACGCCGACCCCGTCGCCGTCCGCGACCCCGACAACGGCTGCCACGTCACGACCGGCGACGCCCAGCCCGACCCCGACTGTCGACGCCACACCCGTGGCTTCCCCAGGTGTTGGCCTGGTGACCGGCAGCCCAACGCCGCGGCCGACCGATCAGGTTAAGGCACAGCTGGCCAAGGGGGTGTCGAGCGACTACGCCCCGGTCGACCCCGCCACGGTCTTTTCGACCGCCACGCCGAAGATCTACCTGGTCTTCTCGACCACCGACTTGCCCGAAAATTCGTCGCTCGATACCGTCTGGATCGCGGTCAAGGTGGATGCGGACGTGCCAGCCGACTACGAGATCGATAAGGCGCATCTGGACGTGCATGGAAGCCAGTCCGGTGACTTTTTGCTGGCCGCGCCGGGCGACGGCTTTCCGACCGGCTCCTACAAGGTTGACCTCTATCTCAACGGGACCCTGATCGGTTCGTATCCGTACGAGGTGAAGTAATCGTACTGGCGGACTGACGCCTGAAACGAGAACTGGCCGGGGCGACTGTCCCGGCCAGTTCTCGTTGTGTCGTGGTTTCGCCTGCTTACGGGCGAACGGCTGCCGACGCGTTCGAGAAGGTGGCGCTGCCGCCATTGCCGTCCTGGCTCGCCCCAACTTCCAGAGCGATCGATCCACTCGACAATTTGCTGTCGTTGAAGGTCTTCACGTCCGTTCCGTTGATGTTGAACGTGATCGCGTCCCCGACCACTGTGAGTGCCAGGGTGTTCGTCTGTCCCGCTTTGATCGCCGAGGAAGCCTCGGACTGGACGATGTAGTTGTATTGACCACCGATTTCATAGCCGCAGCCATACGTGCCATCTATGAAGATGTAGCAGTCGTAGTAGCTCAGATTTCCGTCGGCGTCCTTCTGGTAGCGGACAGCGAGGCCAGCGAAGGCATCCTGCAGACTCACGTCGGCCTGGACCGAGAGGTCTGCTGAATCCGGCACTGAACCAGGATTGAAGAAGTAGTCGCTACCGGCCGCGACGGTAATGTTGTACTGCCCGTTGGCAATCGTCGCGGTGACCGCGCTGGAACTTCCGGTGTACCAGTCGCCATCGTCCTTGGTGAAGTCCCAGGCGAAATCCTGGATGTCGCCGCTACTGCTCGGCGTTGGCGTCGGCTCTTCGAACGGCTGCCGGGCGATGATCGCAACTTTGTTCGCCGATACCGGCTGGCCGATGGTGATCTCGCCTTCGAGGAGTTCACTCTCGGTGTCGGTGATGTTGACGAACTGCGCCTTGAGTACGTCACCATCCTTGTGTGAGCGCAAGATCTTGCAGATATCAGCATCGCCGTTGACGTCGAGCCCCTCGAGCTGGGTCAGTAGGAAGGCCGGTCGAACACCAGCGGCCGAAGCGGGACCGTTGGTCGCGACGGCTTCCACCACCAGACCCGCGCTCGTGCCGAAGTAGTCAGCGTAGTCGTTTGTCCCCAGGTTCATGCCGAGGTAGAGGCGGTTGTGTCCGTTCTGCAGGTCGGGGATGATCTGCTGGGCCAGGTCACTGCTGATCGCAAACCCAATGTTCGTGCCCAGTGAGGTACCCGCGACCGACAACGTGTTGATGCCGATGACTTGTCCCTTGCGGTTGACCATCGGGCCACCGGAATTACCGTGATTGATGGCGGCATCGGTCTGGATCAAGCTCTGATAGGGCTCGAGCGCGAGATCGAGCTTGGAGATGATGCCGCGGGTGATGCTTAGGTCGGTGCCGATCGACGAGCCGAGCGGATAGCCGAGCACGGCCACGTCCTCGCCGACCTTCTGGTCGCCGCTCTTGCCGAATGTGGCTGGCTTGAGGCCGGACGTGTCGTCGACTTTGATCACCGCCAGGTCATCGCACGACGAGATGCCGACAACACGGGCGGGCCGTTCCTTGTTCGAGCCTGACGCCGCCACGGTGATCGCGGCTGCGCCATCGACCACGTGCGCGTTCGTCAAAATGTAGCCATCATTGGTCATCACGATGCCGGTACCGGAGCCCGCGCCGGCGCTCGAAACGGCGGTCGCTGGGAAATCACCACGAATCATGACGACAGACGGCGTTAGCAGGGTGACGATCTCTTCCCACGAGAGATCGGCAGCTTCGGTTGGAGTGGCGGGCGTCGTCGGGGTCGCGGCCGCGGTCGTCGCAGCGCTGGTTGCCGTACTGGTCGTCGCCGGCGCACTGGTGGCTGCCGGGGTCGTGGTCGTCGACTTCCCGCCACAGGCCGGCAAGATGATCAGCGCCAAGAGCAGGGCGCAGATCGACGCGCGCGTGAACATATTCGTCCACCTCTCAAAAAACCATCCGGCTGGCTTCCACGGCTGCGCTGGAAACCCGGCGCCGGCCCCCTCAATTTTCCGCTGCGCTGCAGCCTCTCCCGCATGGCCCAGGTCAATGCCTGGGCGTGTTTCACGATCGATCGAGAGCCGATACGGATCGCGACTGGTTGCTGAATCAGCGTCAATCCACCGGTGAAGGTCGCTACGACCTACAACGCCGATGGCCACCAAGCACGCGTGATACAGCAATTGGCCCGCTGACCACCTCAACAGAATGGTGCGGCGGGCCTGGATCCACGGAGTGCGAGAAATCTTTCGACTTCGAGACGCAATCCGCTGGCAATACGACTACGGAAGCAAAACATGGGAAGTGCACGTGCGCTTCCCGTCCATACATTACTCGGGACAAACCAATTGTCAAGTAGGGTGTACGTTAACAGAGCGGGTGGATCTCACTCCCACATTCTCGTGTCGCCAGGACAGGGCAGACAGCCGGTCCAGCGAACGTTTGAATCGCTCTCCATCGGTGGTTTGCCAGATGTGCTACAATGCCACGTCACAATCACCGGCAAAATCTGTCTAAGGAGAGTACGAGAATGAAATCTCGCGACGAATTCACCGTTGCGGCCATTCAAGCGTCTCCGATCCTTCTCGATCGCGATGCGTCCACCGTCAAGGCTTGCCGACTGATTGAGGAAGCCGCTCAGACGGGAGCAACGCTGGCAGCGTTCAGCGAGACCTGGTTACCCGGGTATCCCTTCTTCCGGGATGCCCCTGCATCGCCGCTCTTTCGGCGAGCTGCGGCGGAGTATCTCAACACTGCTGTTGACATTCCTGGCCCGACGACCGGTGCGCTGTGCGATACAGCCCGACGAGCGGGGATCGACGTCGTCATCGGCATTGTCGAGCGTGATCGACGAACCCGCGGAACCGTCTACTGTACTCTGCTCTTCATCAGCCGGGAGGGGCAGATACTGGGTCGTCATCGGAAGCTGAAGCCGACCTACACTGAACGGCTCGTCTGGGGAGAAGGTGACGCGGTCGGGTTGACGGTTCACGAGCGCCCGTATGCTCGAATCAGCGGACTGAACTGCTGGGAGCATGCAATGGTCTTGCCGGGCTACGCGCTGATGGCCCAGGGTACGCAGGTTCATGTGAGCGTCTGGCCCGGGAGTACCACTTCGTGGCATGTGCCGTTGTCGCAAGCATTCGCGATCCAGGGCGCGTGTTACGTCATTGCGGTGGGCGCGGTTCGGTCGGCGTCGGATATTCCCGAACGCTATCGTGAACTGGAACCCGTCGATCATCCCGGTCTGAGCTGCATTATCGATCCGATGGGCAACATCATCGCCGGTCCAGTCGAAGGGGAGACCATCCTGACCGCCACGCTATCCCGCGATCTCATCCTCAGCGCCAAGATGAGCCGGGACATGGGCGGCCATTACTCGCGGCCAGATATCTTTCAGTTGCACATCAATCGCTCCCCGCTCACGCGTCTGGTCGAGCATGGGACGGAGACGGTGTCGGACGACCGGAATAGGTCCGACGTGGTTCAAGGATTCAAATCTAACGGACAACATTCGGATGGAGCAGATCTGGCCGCGGACACGGGACAAAGCCAGTCGGGCCCCGGTCGATGAAGAACAGCGTGTCCGGCCCCACAATCGAGCAGCGGTCGTCAATCGCAATCCCGACCCGGACGCCCGGATCCGGGCATCGCATGTGTCGACGAGATCGGCTATAGTGTCGCCCCTATTTGGAGCTACGAAGGGGGTGAGGAATGCCGGGTCAGTTTCCGCCGATCGAACCGTTCGACAGTGGCATGCTCGACGTTGGCGATGGACATCAGATCTACTGGGAAGCCTGCGGGAACCCTGAGGGCAAGCCGGCCCTCTACCTGCATGGCGGCCCAGGTTCCGGATTCTCGCCCGGTCAGCGCCGCTTCTTTGATCCTGACGCCTATCGCATCGTGCTGTTCGATCAGCGTGGTTCCGGCAAGAGCCGACCGCTGGCGAGTGATCCGGACGCCGATCTCAGCACGAACACGACCCAGCATCTTATCGCCGACATCGAAGCGCTGCGCGACCTGCACGATGCGGATCGCTGGACGATTCTCGGGCTCTCCTGGGGAACCACGCTGGCGCTGGCGTACGCACAGGCGCATCCCGACCACGTCAACGCGCTGGTGCTCGGCTTCGTCACCACGACGTCACGTGGCGAGGTGGAGTGGATCACCCAGGATATGGGACGCGTCTTCCCACAGGAGTGGGAACGGTTTGTCTCGGCGATTCCCGAGCGGTTGCGGCATCTGCGGCCGGTCGACGCCTACGCTCAATGGCTGTTCGATCCGGATCCGGCCGAATGCGAGCGCGCCGCTGTCGAGTGGTGCGCCTGGGAGGATACACACGTCTCCCTGACTCCCGGCCATACGCCGAGTCTGCGCTATGAAGACCCCGAGTTTCGTCTGCGCTTCGCGCGACTTGTGACCCATTACTGGAGTCACCACGCGTTCTTGGGTGAGGATCAGCTGATCCGCGAGGTCTCAGGGCTCGACGGCATTCCCGGCGTGCTGATCCATGGGCGATTCGATGTGAGCAGCCCGCTCGTGACGGCCTGGCGGCTGCACAAAGGATGGTCGACCAGCGAATTGCACGTGCTGGATGATGCCGGGCACGGCGGCGGGACCACGTTCTACGATGTGTGTGTGGGGGCGCTCAACCGGTTCGGGCGGGAATAGGGGACCATTCTGAGGCGAACGGTGACGTTGGTAGATGACCGACGACGGGAGCACACAAGGTGCTCCCCTACGACATGGGTCAAGTTTTGATGTAGGGGAGGAGCTTGTCTCCTCCCGCGTATGCCTCGAGCACCCAACGCAGGACATCCATGAGGGTGAAGACAAGCTTCGCCCGTACGAACGACAACGTCCCCTATCCCAGGTGCCGCGCAACGGCCTGCTGTAGGCGCGGCACGAACGCCAGGTGCTCCGGCTTCATTAGCACGCTGCGCAGGACTGTCACTGTTGGTTCGTCCCATTCGATCGATGGGTCGTTCTGGCCCAGCAACTCCTGTCGCACCACATACTTGGCCAGGAAGACTGGGTCGTCCACATCCTCCATCGCGCCCCGGAAGACGCGATCGGTCAGCTTCGAGATCTCGCTGGCTCTGATCGCCGTTCCACGCTCGACAACCGGATAGAACGTCAAGATGTCAAGTTCGGGCTGCACCACGAGCCGGAAGCAGTCGTGCGCGTCCAGGCGTCTGGACCAGTCGAGCGCTGCCGCGCGTCCGGGCGCCAGGATCGCACCGAGGCCTGTCTCTGGTTGGAGCGGGAAGCACTGGAACGTGGCCCAGACGGCCGCCGCGGCGGCACCCGCACGCGAGCATTCCAGGCTGATCTCACCGAGATGCAGGTCGTCCGACGTGAAATAGGTGTAGGGCGAGTCGTGAACGTAGAAGCGTCCGATCGACGGATCGCGGAAGATGACCGAGCCACAGCCGTAGGGCTGCAGTCCATGCTTATGCGGGTCGACCACCACGCTGTCTGAATCGGCGATGGCCAGGAATGGTGCCGGGTCGATGGGCGGGTTGGCCCGCTGGGCCAGCAGGGTAAAGAAGCCACCATACGCCGCATCGACGTGGACGCGCGCGCCATGGCGACGGGCCAGCGGGATGATCTCCTGAATCTGGTCGACCGCGCCAACGCCGGTCGTGCCCGCCGTCGCGACGACAGTGCCGATCCGGCCTTCTTGCAGGACGGCTTCGAGCGCGTCCAGGTCCATCCGTCCACGCGCATCGCTCGGCACAGCCGTGAACGTGGTGCCGATCACCTCGGCCATGCGACCGTGGGTGTAGTGCGCCTGGTCGCTCCCCGCGATGCCCTTGTCCGGGTGGAGCGAGCGGGCGACCCAGAGCGCCTCCAGGTTGGCGATCGTGCCGCTGCTGGTTAGATGCCCGAGGTATGTCTCTCCGTAGCCGAACATGCGCGCCAAGTCGGCGACGACCTCTTTCTCCATCTGAGAGGTCGCCTGGCTGCTGTCGAGCGCGTGGTTGTTCGGATTGAGGTGCATTGCCAGCGTATAGGCGAGGACCGCGACCGGGTGCGGCGTCTTGACCATCTGCGCGGCGTAGCGCGGGTGGGAGAAGGGGAAGTTATCCCGCAGGCGCTCGCTCAATTCGCTGAAGACGCTGGCGAGTCGCTCGGGCGGCACCACGACGCTCGCGTCGGGCTCGACGGGATCGAAACCCTGCTCCCAGTCGGCCAGCCTGTTCAATCCGGTGGTCAATTGCTCCTGAAATGCCTGCCGGTCCATCCGTACTCCTCAAGCCTTGCTGCCGGTCGATATCACGTTCGTGTCAACAAGAGTCTAGGAGGTGGCGAATCGCGGGTCCAGTCTGAAGCGCGGGCAGCGAACGTGCGAACTTGACTGGTGATCGACAGAGGAGGCGTGCGATGGAACTTGCCGATCTACTGTGTCAGATGATTCGTGAGCACCGGGTGTGCGAACTGATTGGTCCGGAAGACCCCTTGGGACAGCCGCGCATCGTGGAGCCGCATGCCGTCTATATTGGAAGCAACGACCGCGGCTTTGTCGATTTCTACCAACAGTCCGGCTTCAGCAAGAGCGCGAAACTGCCCGGCTGGCGTCGCTTCGCGTTGCTCGATGTCGCCGAGATTCGTCCGCTCGATCGAACATTCACCCCGCGTGCCGACTATCGCCCCGATAACCGCACCTGGTACCGCGCCTTCGTCTGCACGGCGGACGGTATGAAAGAGGGCGGCCAAGCGGCCGCCCCGTCGATGTCGGAAATCGGAGAAGAGGATCGTGTTAGCCCCGGCTAGCCACCAATCCGGCGTGCCAGCAGGTAGCGTGGGCCCCAGTAGTTGTCCCAAAGATCGGCGATCACTACGCCGACGCCCGGATTCTCGGCATTGACGAACTGGCCGTTGCCGATATAGATCCCAGCATGTGACAGGCCGAACTGATAGGTGTTTTGCTGGAAGACCAGATCGCCGGGTCGCAAGCTGTTGCGGTCGACCGGCGTGCCCTGCACAGTCTGGTCGCTCATCGAACGCGGGAAGCTCCCGTTCCCCAACACCTGATTGACCACGTAGTAGACGAAGCCGGAGCAGTCGAAGCCGCTCGGGGACGTGCCACCCCAGACATAGGGTGAGCCGACGTACTTCAACGCCATCGCGGCGATCTGCTGGCCGACCGGTGTGACGTCAGGTGCCGGAGTCGTATTCCCTGCCGCGGCCTGCCATGACGGGCTACCGAGGAGCCCAAGCTCGACCTTGTAGGGGGCCGGGTTATCCGGGTGAAACTCTAAGCGCGCGCGCTCGAAGTACTGCATCGTCGTTCCGGTTGCCGGATCGACGTACTCCTCGCTAATCGGATAGCCGAAGAGGGCCAATGATTCCCGGTATGACACGCCACGGTCGCCAAACTCGAGGCCGTGGCTGTTCCAGTAGTCCCGAAATCCGTTACAGAGCCAGTGGCCGGTCTGGCCGACGAAGCTGCAGTTGGCATTGTCCCCGGACGGGGCCGGTTGTGGCTGGAACGGAGCGGTCGACAGCAGGCCCTTCTCCTGGGCGGTGTCGAACCCGAGTCTCCCCAATTCCACCTCATACGGAGTACCGGCTTTGTCGGGGTGATATTCGAACCGTTGTCGTTCGAAATACTGGACGAAGACGTTGTTCTCGTAAACCGGTCCGCTCAGGGCATACCCAAACACTGGAAGCCCGCCGGACTGGTCGTAGAAAGTCTGGAAACGCCCGGCAACATCGTGGCCGGTTGGCGAATCCTTGGCTACGGAGTCGAACGACGCCTGCACTGGAGATGCGGGGACGTCGGATGTCGTGATGTGCGTAATCGGACTGATCGACTGCTGCTGATTTGCGGCGGCAACTGGCGCCACAGAGGCGACGGTCACCGCGGTCGCGATGAGGAAGCCGCCGAACAGGCAGCTTCTTCGTCTGCGCGTGAGCAAACCCTATTCCCTTCCGAAAGACTACCCGGCAATGTTCTGGCGCCCGTCCCCGGTGCCTGTGCGCTCTTCTCCATTTCCTGACCTGTCGTGCTGCCGGACGGCACGGACAGGGTTCCGAATAACAGCTCCGCGGAGTCCCCGATTTACGCAGAGCCTTCCCTACAACGAAGCGACATAACGCCTGGTTGCGCGGTGCGCGCTACTTTGCACCAATTCGTCTCATTTAGCCAGGGGGCATGCGTTGATATGACAGCACTGTCACTTTACGGTGCTCTTACGCTCCGAAGATGAATCGGATCTGAACGGCGCGCGTGGTCAACGGCTTTCGGGCCGTGCGCGCGTCTGCTACCTTGTCGCCATGTGTGGTCGTGCGACCGTGTGGATATCGAGCATGAACGTGAGGGCAGTGCCATGAGTAGCCGAGGGATCGACGTGCTGATTCGTGGGGCGAAGGTGGTGGACGGGAGCGGGAACCCGTGGTTCTGGGGAGATGTGGCGCTCTCGGGTGAGCGGATCGTGGAGATCGCGCCCGCGGGGAGCATCCCGGATGCGGCGGCCGGTGAGGTGGTGGAGGCGTCCGGGATGGTCGTCTGTCCCGGCTTCATCGATATCCAGAGCCACTCGATCGTGCCGTTGATGGTCGACGGGCGATGCCTGTCGAAGATCACCCAGGGGGTAACGACCGAGATCATGGGGGAGGCGTGGACGCCCGCGCCAATCGGGGGACGGAACCAGAACGAACTGCGGCACAGCCCGTACGCGGATCTGGAGGCGTGGCGGGAGAAGGCGACGAGCTGGACGCGGTTCCGGCACTGGTTGGAGGCGATGGTTCGCGAGGGCGTGTCGCCGAACGTGGGGTCGTTCCTGGGAGGGGGGACGCTGCGGCAGTATGGCCGGGGCATGGAGATGGGGCCATCGAGCTCCGATGAGCTCTCCACGATGAAGACGGTGATGGCCGAGGCCATGGAAGATGGTGCCTTCGGCGTGTCGTACGCGCTCATCTACCCACCCGACTCCTTCGCCAGCACGGACGAGATCGTCGAGATCTGCACGGTTGTCGCCCAGTACGGCGGTGTCTACATTACGCACCTCCGCTCCGAGGCTGACACACTGCTGGAATCGCTCGATGAGGCGATCGAGATCGGCGAGCGCTCTGGAGCGGCGGTCGAGGTCTATCACCTGAAAGCGATTGGCAAGCGCAACTGGTACAAGATGCCGTCGATGATCGCGCGGATCAACGAGGCACGCGCGAACGGGCTCGATATCACAGCCGACCAGTATCCTTACGTCGGATCGGGCACCGGACTCTCGTCGGTCTTGCCACCCTGGGCTCATGCCGAGGGAAAGTTCTTCGACAACCTGCGCGATCCGGAGATGCGCGCGAAGATTCGTGAAGCCGCTCTGCATCCGACCGGTGACTGGGAGCCAATGGCCGACCTGTGCACGCCGGAAGGGGTGATGCCGGTTGGCCTGGAGAAGCCGCACAATAAGCAGTACGCGGGCAAGCGTTTGACCGAGATCGCCGAGATGCGTAACCAGCACTGGATCGACGCGGCCATGGATCTGTTGCTGGACGAGGGCCAGCGGATCTCGACCATCTACTTCACCATTACCGAAGACAATATGGCGATGCAGCTGCAGCAGCCCTGGAACAAGATCTCGACCGACGCCGGAGGGATGGACCCGGCCTGGGCGAAGGAGCATGGCCCGGTTCACCCGCGCGCCTATGGGACGTATACGCGGGTGCTCGGCAAGTACGTGCGCGAGGAGAAGGCGCTGACCCTCGAGGATGCGGTGCGCAAGATGAGCTCGGCGGTCGCGGACCGGCTCAGCTTGCGCGATCGTGGAGCGCTACGCGCCGGAAACTTCGCCGACGTCGTCATCTTCGATCCGGAAACCGTCGGCGACCGTGCCACCTGGGACGATCCACATCATCTTTCGGTCGGCATCCGCGATGTCTGGGTGAATGGACAGCGGGTCATCAAAGACGGCGAGCACACTGGCGCAAAGCCGGGCCAGTTCGTGAAGGGGCCAGGGGCGAGCTAGCGGCCCCGGCCCCGGTGGCCCTCACCCCGGCGCTGCGGCGCCACCCCTCTCCCGACGATCAGGAGAGGGAAAACGTCGGGTACGTACCAATCTTCTCCCTTCTCCCGTTCGAACGGGAGAAGGGCCGGGGATGAGGGCTGTTCGTGAGGGCTCTCACCCCACATTCACGTCGCTCGTCGTGCTGTTCCCCAGAGGAGTAACCAGCCTCCGACACCGGCGACGAGCGACGCGGCCAGGATGCCCAGCTTGGCTGAATTGAGAAGCGATCCCTCGCCGAACCCGAGCGAGGCGATGAAGAGCGACATGGTGAAGCCGATACCGCCGAGCCAGGACGCTCCGTAGATGTGCCGCCAGGTCATGCTTTCGGGCAGGCGCGCCAAGCCGCTGCGAGCGGCTAGCCAGCAGGCTCCAGTGATGCCGAGTTGCTTGCCGACAACGAGTCCCGCCAGAATGCCGAGGGTCACCCGATCCGTGAATCCGATCCCGCCGCCCAATTCGACGCCGGCGTTGGCGAGGGCGAAGACTGGAACAATGGCGAACGCAACCCATGGATGCAAGGCGTGCTCCATTCGCTGGAGCGGTGACTGCACGCGTGCTGACAGGACCTCCAACTCTCCCAGTGCGGCCTGCTGTCCGGCGTTGGTGAGGGTTTGCGTTCCGCTCTCACCCGCCTTCGCGAAGTCGTCGAGGGCCTTGCTGGCGCGACGGGAGAACTCGTCCGTATCCACATAATTGCGCGCCGGGATGGTCAGTGCCAGGAGAATCCCAGCGATCGTCGCATGGACCCCGGACTCGAGAAACGCCACCCATAGCCCGATACCGATGATGCCGTAGGTCAGTGGTTGCCGTGCTCCAAGCCGGTTCAGGGCGACGAGCACGATCAGAAACAGCGCCGCGGCGCCAAGCGCCTCCCAGTGGATCTGATTCGTGTAGAAGAAGGCGATGACCAGGACCGCGCCAAGATCGTCCACTATGGCGAGCGCCGTGAGAAAGACGCGCAGGCTATCCGGTACGCGACGACCGAGCAACGCAAGCACGCCGAGCGCGAATGCGATGTCGGTCGCCATGGGGATGCCCCAGCCATTCGAGCCTTCATGTCCCGCGGTGATCGAGAAGTAAATGAGTGCGGGGATGACCATCCCGCCCAGCGCCGCGGCGGCGGGCATGGCGGCCTGTCGCAACGAGGCCAGTTCCCCGACCAGTACCTCGCGCTTGATTTCCAGTCCGACGACGAAGAAGAAGACGGCCATCAGCCCGTCATTGACCCAGTGCAGAAGCGTCTCACTGAGCTGGAACCCGGCTGGGCCGATCGTCAGCTTCGTCTCCCAGAGCGAGGTGTACGACCCAGACCATGGCGAGTTCGCCCAGACGAGGGCGACAATGGCGGCGACGATGAGCACGATCCCGCCCGAGGCCTCGGCATGGATGAATGCCCGGATGGGGTACAGCGCTCGCTCGATTGGCACTTTGGCTCGAGTTGGTTCGTTGATATTCGTCGTCATCGTGTCTCGCTTCTCCCATTTGTCGTCGACCCGTCTCGTATAGGGGATGGAGCGATCGTGGTGGTTATTCGCGGTTATTTTCTCACATGCGCGGGGATGCCCCGCGGCCGTGACGGTTTTCGCCGTCGACCGCGAGCCACAGCTTTGCCGTGAACTGTCGCCCGAGACGGGGCTTGGGACTTGACCGAAAGCCGAGTTGGCGCAACAGTCGATTCATCCGATTGTTCGACCTGTGTAGTGTCTCCAGCGGTGGCGAGTGAAGATCACGAAGCGTGAGGAAAGGCGAGAGTTGATGGCCGACCCAGGATCGCTCGAAGGGCTCGACGAGGTTGTCGAGCAACAACTGAAACGCTGGACGGTGCCTGGCGCCGCGGTCGGTTTGCTGCGGGACGGCCGGACTGAGCTGCGGGCGTACGGTACCGCCAATCTCGAGGTCGGCTGGCCAGTACGCGCCGATATGCTCTTTCGCATCGCGTCGATCTCGAAGGTCTTCACTGCGACGCTGGCGATGACCGCGGTGGATGACGGCCTGCTCGATCTCGACAGGCCGGTTGTCGAGTATTTGCCGGATCTCGAATTGCAGGACGCCGCAGCGCGCAGCACGATCACCATGCGGCACCTGCTGTCGCACACCAGTGGGCTCTACGGTGACTATTCGGCGGACTACGGCCTGGGGGACGACGCGCTGATGCGCTCGATGCCGGTCTTCGCCACCTTGCCGCAGCAGGCCCGACCTGGCGAACTCTGGGCCTACTGCAACAGCGGCTTTCAACTAGCCGGGACGGTGCTTGCTCGCGTCTTCGACACGACCTTTGACGAGGCGATGGAGCGGCGCGTCTTCAAACCGCTCGGGTTGGAGCGGACCTGTTTCGCCGCGCACGACGCCTTGGGCTGGCCCAGCGCGATGGGTCACGTTCAGACCGAGCCGGGCGGCGACGAGCATGTCGTTACCGGTCAGTACTATCCGCGCAACCGGCGGCCAGCTGGCGGTGTCATCTCCAATGTCTCCGATCTGCTCCGGTTCGCTCGGATGCACATGGGTGATGGCGAGATCGACGGACAGCGCGTGCTCAGCGCCTCCGCCACCCAGGAGATGCGCACGCCACAGGCTCGTGCTGGCGGTTGGGCCAACTCCTGGGGCGTGGGTTGGGATCTCCGTCCGGTCGGCGACACGGTGGTCGTCGGCCATTCAGGCTCGATCAGCGGCTACGAGTCGCTTCTGACCCTCGTGCCAGAGCAGCAGACGGCGATCGTCGTGCTGACCAACAGCGGGCGTGGCAGTGCCGCCTATCCGGCCATCGAGGAGTGGCTGCTGGAGCACGTCTGCGGCTTGCGGCAGGAGCCACCGGCGAAGACGAAGCTCTCCGAGGACGTGCTGCAAAACCTGGCCGGTCATTACGAGCGACCCGGCTACGAGATCGACGTGACGGTGTCGGACGGATTGCGGCTCGACTTCAAGGGGCCGCATCCATTGACTGGCGATACCGTGCCGTATCCGTCGCAGTCGCTCGCCGCGGTTAGCGCGACCGAGTTTGTGGTACGAGATGGACCGCGGGAGGATGAGCGAGTCGAGTTTATCCTGAACGACGATGGACACCCGCGCTTCATTCGCATGCATGGACGTCTGGCCAATCGAATTGACGGAAAGTAGGGCAACAATGAGCCGAGGGATCGACGTGCTGATTCGTGGGGCGAAGGTGGTGGACGGGAGCGGGAACCCGTGGTTCTGGGGAGATGTGGCGCTCTCGGGTGAGCGGATCGTGGAGATCGCGCCCGCGGGGAGCATCCCGGATGCGGCGGCCGGTGAGGTGGTGGAGGCGTCCGGGATGGTCGTCTGTCCCGGCTTCATCGATATCCAGAGCCACTCGATCGTGCCGTTGATGGTCGACGGGCGATGCCTGTCGAAGATCACCCAGGGGGTAACGACCGAGATCATGGGGGAGGCGTGGACGCCCGCGCCAATCGGGGGACGGAACCAGGACGAATTGCGGCACAGCCCGTACGCGGATCTGGAGGCGTGGCGGGAGAAGGCGACGAGCTGGACGCGGTTCCGGCACTGGTTGGAGGCGATGGTTCGGGAGGGCGTGTCGCCGAACGTGGGGTCGTTCCTGGGAGGGGGGACGCTGCGGCAGTATGGCCGGGGGATGGAGATGGGGCCATCGAGCTCCGATGAGCTCTCCACGATGAAGACGGTGATGGCGGAGGCCATGGAAGATGGCGCCTTCGGCGTCGCCTATGCTCTAATCTATCCGCCAGACACGTTCGCGACGACTGAAGAGATCGCGGAAGTCTGCAAAGAGGTTGCGCGCTATGGCGGCGTGTACATTACGCACATGCGCTCCGAAGGGAACGAGATCTTCGCGGGGGTAGAAGAAGCGCTCGAGATTGGCCGTCGCTCCGGCGCGGCCGTTGAGATCTACCACCTGAAAGCGACCGGCCGGGCAAACTGGCACAAGATGCACTCGGTCATTGCGCGCATCGACGCGGCCCGGGCCGAAGGGATCGATGTCACCACCGACATGTATCCCTACGTCGCGAGTGGCACCGGACTCTCCTCCTGTCTCCCGCCCTGGGCAGCGGCGGGCGGCAAGTTCTTCGAGAATCTGCGCGATCCGGAGATGCGCGCCAAGATTCGTGAGGCAACGTTGAACCCCTCCGGCGATTGGGAGGCGCAAGTCGCGACGGCGGGGGTCGAGAACGTTATGCCGGTCGGGTTCGAGCAGGAGCACAACAAGCAGTACGCGGGCAAGCGGCTCGATGAAATCGCTGAGATGCGCAACCAGCACTGGGTCGACGCGGTGATGGACCTGCTGGCCGACGAGGGCCAGCGCATCTCGACCATCTACTTCAAGATGAGCGAAGAGAACGTCAAGCTCCAGTTGCGGCAGCCATGGAACAAGATCTCGACCGACGCGGGCGGACTCGATCCGGAGTGGGCAAAGGCACACGGACCGGTGCATCCTCGCTCGTACGGCACCTACCCACGTGTCCTCGGCAAATACGTGCGCGAGGAGAAAGTCATCCCGCTGGAAGACGCCATCCGCAAAATGACCTCGGCGGTCGCCGACCGTCTGAGCATGCGCGATCGTGGCTTGCTTCGTTCGGGCCATTACGCCGACGTCGTTATCTTCGATCCCGAAACTGTCGGCGACCGCGCGACCTTCTCGGACCCACACCAACTCTCAGTCGGCGTGCGGGATGTCTGGGTCAACGGTCAGCGTGTGTTGCAGAACGGCGAGCATACCGGCGCCAAGCCGGGCCAGTTCGTGAAAGGACCCGGGGCACGCTGACAACCCTCATCCCCGACCCTTCTCCCGCCAAGCAGGAGAAGGGAGACCATACAGAACGTTTTTCAGCGTACATATTCGCCTCCCCTCTCCCGTACGTACGGGAGAGGGGTCGGGGGTGAGGGCCGTCTCCTACTCGAAAGGACCATTCTCTTGTCTGATATCGACGTGCTGATTCGTGGTGGCCGGGTGATCGATGGCACCGGTAACCCCTGGTTCTATGCCGATGTGGCGCTTTCGGGCGACCGGATCGTCGCGATCGCGTCGCCGGGGAGCATCCCGTCCGAGTCGGCTGACGACGTCGTCGATGCGTCGGGCATGATTGTCTGTCCCGGCTTCATCGACATCCAGAGCCATTCGGGATTGCGACTGCTGGTTGACGGCTGCTCACTCTCCAAGATCACCCAGGGCGTCACAACAGAGATCATGGGGGAGGCCTGGACTCCGGCCCCGGCTGGAGGCCGCTATCCGGATCCGATGGCCAAACCCTTCTTTCCGATCGACCTTCCGGAATGGCGTGAACGTGCCAGAGGTTGGACGAGGTTCCGGGACTGGCTCGATGCCACCGTCGATCATGGCGTCTCACCTAATATTGGCTCGTTCCTTGGAGGTGGCTCGCTGCGTCAGTACGGCAAGGGCATGGATTTGGGCGCAGCCGATGCCGAGGAGTTGGCCACCATGCGTCGCGTCATGGCCGATGCGATGGAGGATGGGGCGTTCGGTGTCGCCTATGCCCTGATCTATGCGCCGGACGTCTACGCCGATACCGGCGAAATCGTCGAGGTCTGCAAGGTTGTTGCGCAGTACGGTGGCGTCTACATCACCCACATGCGCTCGGAGTCGGACGATGTCCTGACCGCGCTGGACGAGGCGATTGACATCGGGCGTCGCTCGGGAGCGGCGGTCGAGATTTATCACCTCAAGGTTTGCGGCGAAGAGAACTGGCCGAAGATGCGCGAGGTCATCACGCGAATCAACACGGCCCGTTCCGAGGGTATCGACGTCACCACCGACCAGTACCCGTATATCGCCAGCGGCACCGAACTCTCGGCCTGCCTGCCAGCCTGGGCTTCGGCGGGCGGCAAGTTCTTCGAGAACCTGCGCGATCCCGAAATGCGGGCGAAGATCCGGGCCGAGGCGCTCAACCCGACCGGTGGATGGGAGCCGCAGGTGACGACTGCTGGTCCTGAGAAGGTGATGCCGGTCGGCTTCGAGAAGCCGGAGAACCAGCAATACGCCGGGAAGCGGCTGAGCGAAATCGCCAACATGCGTGGGCAGGAATGGGTCGATGCGGTCATCGACCTGCTCATATCTGAGGAGCAGCGCGTCTTCACCATCTACTTCAAGATGAGTGAGGAGAATATTAACCTGCAGTTGCGCCAGCCGTGGAACAAGATCTCGACCGACGCCTGGGGCATCGACCCCCTCTGGGCCAAAGAAGACGGGTTGACGCACCCACGAGCCTACGGCACCTATCCGCGCGTGCTCGGCAAGTACGTGCGCGAGGAGAAGGTCATCCCGCTGGAAGACGCGATCCGCAAGATGACCTCAGCCGTTGCCTCTCGACTTTCCTTGCGCGATCGCGGCCTGCTGCAGTCGGGCAAATTCGCGGACGTCGCCGTCTTTGATCCGGAAACAATCGGTGACCGGGCCACGTTCGAGGATCCGCATCAACTCTCGGTCGGCGTGCGGGACGTCTGGGTCAACGGCCAGCGCGTGCTGAAGGACGGCGAGCATACGGGGGCCAAGCCAGGACGGTTCGTGAAGGGACCAGGGGCGAGAGAATGAGTGCCGCGCGTTGTGGCGAGCGATCTGCGTACTACCTTTTGCCGCCGACAACTCGGACGTGGATTTGTCGCGTCTGACGATGAGGTCCGGTGGCGGAAGGGAAGTGCTGATGCTGCTTCATGATGAGTGGTACAAGAACGCGATCATCTACTGCCTGGACGTCGAGACGTTTGCCGACTCGAACGGCGACGGCGTGGGCGATTTCGCTGGGCTTACCAGACGACTCGATTACCTCTCCGGACTCGGCGTCAACTGTCTCTGGCTGATGCCGTTCTATCCGAGTCCCAATCGTGATGACGGCTATGACGTGTCCGACTATTGCGCGATCGATCCTCGATACGGCGACATGGCGGACTTTGCGGAGTTTGTCGTTGAAGCCCGCGAACGCGGCATTCACGTCATCGTCGATCTCGTACCCAACCACACGTCGAACGAGCATCCCTGGTTCCAGTCGGCTCGCCAGGGGCCTGAATCGCCGTATTACGACTTCTATGTCTGGCGCACGGATGAGCCCCCGGACACCAGCGATCAGGTCGTCTTCCCAGGAGAGCAAGACGGAATCTGGAGCTTCGACGAAGAGGCAGGCGCCTACTACCTGCATCAGTTCCACGATTTCCAGCCGGATCTGAACTTCACCAATCCCGAAGTCCGGAGCAAGTTCAAGGAGATCATAGGTCTCTGGCTGCAGTTGGGCGTCGACGGCTTTCGTGTCGACGCGGTTCCGTTTCTGATCAACCTTGAGGGGATCGACCAGAACGGACAGTTCGAGGAAGCGCACCGGTATCTGGAGGAGATGAAGCAGTTCGTCACCGTTCGGAGCGGTAACGCCATCATGCTGGGTGAGGTAGACGTCGGACTCAGCACCGTTGCGGACTATTTCGGTGGCGGCAACGAGCTGCAGGCCCTCTTCAACTTCATCATGAACCGCTACCTGTTCCTGGCACTGGCGCAGGAATCGGCCGATCCAATCAAGTTCGGGCTCAACCAGCTTCCCTCGATTCCGGGCACCGGCCAGTGGGTGAACTTTCTACGCCACCACGACGAATTGAATCTCAGCCGGTTGACGAAGCAGCAGCGCGAGGAGATCTTTGCGCGATTCGGTCCCAAGCCGGAGATGCAGATCTACAACCGTGGGCTGCGCCGCCGCTTGGCGCCGATGCTCGGCGGCGATGAAGCGCGTCTCCGGATTGCCTATAGCCTGATGTATAGCCTGCCAGGAGCACCGATGCTCTTCTATGGCGAAGAGATCGGCATGGGGGAGAATCTCGATGTTCCTGGGCGGCTCAGTGTGCGAACGCCGATGCAGTGGACTCCGTACGACAATGGAGGGTTCTCTACCGCGGGCCCCACGCAGTTTGTTCGTCCGATGTTGAGTCAGGGAGATTTCGGTCACCAACAGGTCAACGTCGGAACGCAGCGCGCAAAATCGGGCTCATTGCTCAACTGGCTGGCCGCGCTCAACCGCACGCGACGCGAGTGTGGAGAAATCGGCATCGGGGCCTGGAAGGCGCTGGATACCGGTAGCGACGCGGTGCTCGGCCTGCGCTATGACGTTCAAGATAGCTCGATCGTAATCTTCAACAATCTCTCGGGCCGCCAAAAGGACGTACTGGTTGACCTGTCTGGCGATGAGCTTGTGACCGCGACGGACCTGTTTACCGATCACGTCTATGAGCCGCTCAACGCAGACCAGACACGCTTCCGAATCGGCGGATACGGCTATCGCTGGATGCGGATACGGGGAGTCTACTAGGTGGCGGAGCGACCGCCCCCCGGTTCTTGTGTTGCTGGTGGTTGACCAGGCGAAAATCCTCGTCGGTTCTCACGGTGTGACCCGACGCGTAAGGGGTAGGGAGATAACACGATATCTTCTCCACGACGTGCCGCTGGACGTGGGGCACGGTCTCCATCTTGATTACTCCGAGGACAGTCAGGGAAGAAGATCGGCGCGACGCTGGCAACGGAACTTCAGCTGGATGCGGCCGCGGTCTACCACTACGCCATGTGCCAGGCGGTCGCGGCCGGCCAGCTTTGGCCCGGTGACGCATGCCGCGTCGTACGCGTATTATGCGAACCTGGTCATGCCCTCTCGAACACTACGCCTGTTACCCCTGTTCCCGGTCTCTTCTGTTACCAGTGTACCCGGTTCGTACCCTAGCCCCTTCTCCCGCCAAGCAGGAGAAGGGAGACGAAAAAACCCTCTCCCGAGATCGGGAGAGGGTGGCGAGCCTGCGAGCCGGGTGAGGGCCGGCTCTTTCTCAGCGCTGGTTGTTCGTGCGGGGCTGTTCGAACATCGCGGTGATCGACTCGCGAATCCGGTCGCCCAGGCTCGGGGTGTCGCGCACCTTGACCGAGCCGAGCGCGACCGCGCCCGTGACGCGAATGAGTGGCCGGTAATCACTTGGCGACGCGGGATGTGCCAGCTTGATCTCACGACTGCCGAGGACGACGGCCGCTTCAACGTCGATCTCGATCCCTTCCGGAATGATCAATTCGAGGCTACCGAAATAGACGTTGACGTTGATCTCCGTGACATCGGACGAGATCGTCGCATGCCGGAGGTCCAGCTTGCAGCTGCCGAAGACGGTCGTCACCGACGTGCGCGGCGCGAGCCGCCAGGCTCCAGATCGATCGATACTGCCGAAGATCGCGGTCAGGTTTGAGGCCGGTACTTCACGAGTTGGACGCGTCATTGCTGGTAGATCGCGAACGATGGCGTCGAGTTCGTCGCGCGAGCGCGCCTGCTGCGCCAGCATGAAGCGCTCGGAGAACTCATCGAGCATCAGCCGTCCCTCGACCGTGGCCTCACGAAGTCGTTCGCAGGTCCGCTCGCGCTCCTGGTCCGATGCGCGAATCTCGGCAGGTCGTTGATCGCTCATGGTCGAGTCGCTCCCTCGATGGCTTCATCGGCAGGTCTCATGAGTTCCGTACCCGTGTACCTCCTGTGATACACCAGAGTCACGAATCTTCAAAGGGGTCAACCACCTCCGAGCATCTGAAAATCGATGACTGGGTGCAGCTCGATGGCATTTGGAGCGACGCCCGTCTGGCCGTGCTGGAAGTCGAAGAAGCCGATTCCCGTGATCCGCGCGGTGCCGGAGAGGTCTCTGAAGTAGGTCGTCGGTGGCGTGCCGAACCGGCCGACGAACTCCTGGCGCACCGTCGAGATCTGCTGCTGAACGCGCGAGTGGGAGACGGCTGGGCACGCCGGACTGGGGATCTCGACGATCATGGTGTCGTCGGGATGCTTGGGATCGGCAACGACGATGTGAACGTCATTGTCCGGCTCGAGCTTGGCTTCTACCAGTCGTGCCGTCAATTGGTAGGTGTTCAACTCGGTCGGCACGACGCGGCCATTCTGTGGCAGCGTCTTCGGGGCGCGCAGGCTGGTCAGTTCCGAGACGGTTGTGTTGATCGGTGTCAGATCGACCTGTTTGGCCATCGAGTCACTCATGGTCTTGACTGGCCATCGCTCCTGGCCGCAGGCGCCATTTGCGCCCTGTTCGCTCTCGGTCTCCTGCGTTGGAACAGTCGTGCTGGTGCTTCCGCCAGGCGAGACAATACACGCCGTGAGTGGCAGGAAGAGCACGATCGCCAGAAGCGGCCAAAGCAGCGAGCTCCAGCGCCCGCGCCAAATCCCACTCGCGCCGTGTTGATTCATCGTTCCCCTTGTGTTTCATCGATCGCATCGAACTGACTAGTAACCGTCAGTTTGTCGTGCACGATCCGGATCCGGCTTTGCACGATGGACCTGTCTCACAATCACAGGACTCACCATACCGTGAAAACGAGAACCCAGGAGCTTCACACGCACTTGTGTTGTTCGATATCCCAGCTACGCCAATTGAGGTATTGACATCGTTTATTCGTCAACTATGATTCGGCGCACGTTCGCCACGCTGGGCATGAATTGGAACTGAGTTCGGCGCCGACTTTCACACAGGGATGACGTGAGTGTGTGACAGAATCGGTGAGAACTCAACTGTCAGGGAGGCAGGATGTATCGACGCGTACTTCGTGTTCTTGCGCTCGTACTCATCATCTCGGTCCCGTCGAGTGTGCTGTCAGCCGCCGCCGCTCCGGCGAAGCGCGCGACGCTGACCGGCAACGTGCCGCCGTGGGCAACGGCGGCGAACTTCAAGTCATCGGCGAATTCATCCGATAATGTCGGTTTTCGCGTCTACCTGAACTGGCAGAATCAGTCCGCGTTGGAGGCCCTGGCCATGGCGGTCGCCGATCCGGCCAGCAAATCCTACGGTCAGTTCTTGACGTCGCAGCAGGTCCATCAGCAGTTCTCGCCGTCGCAGTCGAGCGTCAAGGCCGTTCAGTCCTGGCTGCGTTCGGCAGGGTTCAGCGTCGTCTACACGCCTGGCAACAACCTGTACGTCTCGGCTGAGGGAACCGTCGCCCAGGCCGCGGCCGCGTTCGGCACGACGTTCGGGATGTATTCGGTTGACGGGCTGACGCTGCGGTCTCCGAAATCGGACCTGACGGTGCCCAGTTCAATCGCGCCGCTGGTCAGTGGGGTCATCGGCCTGGATGACTCAGCTGCGCTCGTTCATACCAACATCGCGGCCGAACCTGGCGCGCCACCGGCTCCGGCCTTTGTCAGCGCACAGCCGTGCTCCATATACTGGGGCGAGAAGCAGGCATCCGGATTCACCGACCCGTACGACCACAACAGCACCTTACCCTATACACCATGCGGTTACACACCGGATCAGATTCGTGGTGCGTACGGCATATCGGGTTACGATGGCGCTGGGGAGACCGTGGCCATCATCGATGCCTACGCGTCCCCCACAATCCAGCAGGACCTCGACACCTGGTCCGCGCTGCGCGGTATCGATTCGACCCATATCCAGCAGGTCGTGGCGCCGGGAACCTATCGCCATCCAGAAAAGGGAAACTATCAGGATCCCCAGGGCTGGTATGGTGAGGAGACGCTCGACGTCGAGGCCGTCCATGGTATGGCGCCGAAGGCGAACATCGTCTACGTCGGCGCGCCCAACAATTTCCAGGACCTCGACGCGGCGCTGAACCACGTGGTCGACCGGCATCTGGCCTCGATCGTGACTAACTCATACGGCTGGAACTCCGAGCTCCTGCCGCCTGGTTTCATCAAGCCGTTCAACGACATCATCATTCAGGGCGTGGTTGAGGGCATCGGCATCTACTTCTCGTCTGGCGACAACAGTGACGAGTCGCACACCGTTGGATACGTGACGGCTGACTGGCCGGCCTCAAGCCCGTGGGTGACCGCGGTCGGTGGCACCAGCCTGGCCGTTGGCGCCAGCAACAATTACCTCTTTGAGACTGGCTGGGGAACCGCGAAGTCGAACTGGGACAGCACCAAGAATAAGTGGACGCCGACGCCACCGGGCACCTGGATCTATGGTGGCGGCGGCGGCGTGAGTCGTCTCTTTGCCGAACCGAGCTATCAGCTCGGGGTCGTACCGCAGTCGGTCTTCGACGCCCAGGGGCGAACGGGCCGCGCGCTGCCGGATATCGCCATTGATGGCGACCCGAACACCGGCTACCTGATTGGGCAGACTCAGACCTTCCCCGATGGAACCATCAAGTATTCGGAGTATCGTCTTGGTGGAACGAGTCTCTCGTCACCACTGATGGCAGGGATCATGGCGCTGGTCAATCAGGCCGCGGGCCATGAGATTGGCTTCGCCAACCCGCTGCTCTACTCGCGCCTGAAGAATTTCACGGCAACGCATGACGTCGTTGATCCTGTGAGCACGGTCGCGACCGTTCGTGCCGACTACGCGAATGGCGTCGACGCGAGCGACGGGCTCGTCAACAGCCTGCGCACGTTCAACCAGACGCTGAGTCTGAAGACGACACCAGGCTACGATGACGTGACTGGACTCGGTACGCCGAACGGAAACTTCATCGACGTGCTGAAGTAAGCCTCGATCGCTGTCTCGACCTTGCGTTCCTTCCGGGACGTAAGGTCGAGACTCGCAGAATACCCAGCGGCGAACGGATAATCAGATCGTGGAACGACACGAACGGGCCCTTCATGTGAGGGGCCCGTTGCCGTTCTTGTGGGCAGAGGTGAACTCCGAACCATTGGGATACAGGTTCGTGAGCCTACGGGCCCGGCCGGACTCTGACTGGTGTTCCCTGGAAGCAACCAATGGTATATGGGTACTCCTGGGTCAGGACGTAGTGGTAGATGCTGGTCAGTTTTCCGTTCCACATCACCTGACTGGTCGTTCCGTGGCAGGCATCCAGATCGGCGTTGGTGATCTCGTTGCCGTTCGCGTCGTACCTGCTGTAGATGCCGAAACCGTCGAGCGCATATCCCACCAGTTGCGCATTGCCGTCTTGTCCCGGCATGCACGGACTCGGTCCGTGGTAGTGATAGATGCCGGCCGCTTGCGGGTGGCCGTCACACACGTCCTGGGTCTCGTGCGCCACGGCATCACGTCCCGCGGCGTCGAGCGCGTTGAAGATGGCGACGCCGTTGAGCGCCACGCCGATCATGCCCATCGGTACGCAAGCTGGGGCTGGTGGCGATCGTCGGGTTCGACGACAACGAGAAGGAAATGTTCTGCTTCTGGATGCTATTGGGGTTCGGATCAATCTGATGGGCCGGATCAGTCCGCTGAATTGGGAAGATTCCGGTCTCGGAGTCGACCGGTAAGCTGTTGCCGGTGATGACCCGCTGGTCGCCGCTCATGCTGATATCAAATTGCGCGTCGGGCCAGGTGATCTCACCCTCGACGGCGATCTTCTCGGTCAGATCCCAGGTGTCCCCTTGAATCCACGATCCGGTATGCTGTGCGCCTGCGGTCTTGAAGTCGGTCTGACAAGAGAAGACGAACCCGGTCTGTGGGCTCGTGCTCACCTTGCCGTCGCCAAGCGGGAGGTGATGTACGTCGAGGACGTCGATCTTTCCCTGCGCCGGTGGAGATGCAGGCCCCGCCGTCGTGGAGAACGGGGTCACTGGCATGGTTGGGATCTGCTGGATGGTTGGCGTTGCCAGGGCGGGCTTCGTCGCGAGAACGGTTGGCGCCGCAGTGCTGGTTACCGTGGCGGCCTGTGGACTCACTGTGGTCGCTGAAGGTGCCGGTAGCTCGGTCTGCGGTGATGAGCTTTCGCATGCTGCGACCGGCAGAAGAACTGCGAGTGCGAGTACCGTAGCTATCCATTTGCGCATGCAACATCCCTGCACGTCTGCTCCAACTTGCGCCAGCAGATGATCCATCGTGATGAGGCGCAGTTCGCAATTACCCTCGCGTTTATATCAGCGATTCGTAAACTCCGCGTGTCACGCGTCGGGCTTGCTGGCATGTGGCAGAAGACGCGCAGGTCGGTATGCCATAGCGACAGCCTATCGCCAGCGATGCAAAATCATCCAATCGTTCAGGATGTCTTCAGGTTCGCGTGCGAACGTAAGCGTAGAATTGACAACGCTATTTCCGAACGATAGGGATGGTATCGATGGCCCGTATGCGATGGATCTGGGTTCCCGCACTCGTGCTACTGCTTGCCGTGGGAGACGCTTCAGTCTATCTCTACGTCGCGCACGCGCAGCGACGGAAGATTGACCGGCAGCTCAACAGCGTTGCCATCAACGTGGTGAACGCGGCGGCAACCTCGGCCTCACCAACCTCAGATATTGCCTCAATTCAGCTGCCGGACCTCGATCCATTTGCGGCGAATGGGGCGTATATCCAGGTTCTGAACACCTCAGGATCGGGTGTGATGCAGTCACCCGCGTTGAACAACGTGTACTTGTCGCCACCGGGCGGCGCGGTGAACGTGACCTGCTCGAGCGGGCCGGTCTTCTATGACACGACGTTTCTGGATGGTCCGGTTCGTGTCATGAGCGTGCCGTTTTTCGAGAGAACGAACGCTGGAACCTCAGGCTGCAAGGCGCTTGGCTCGATTCAAGTGGTCGCGCCGTTGGGTGACGAGAAACATGTTCTCGCCGTCGTGCGAGACATTCTGCTGGGGTTTGGTGGCGCCGAGCTGCTGCTGTTGGTTGGTGGCGTGTGGGTGGTGCGGCGATGGAGCGGCCGAATGGGCCGGAATGCGATTCCGGCGGACGTGACGGCCTGATTCGGCGACACGGTGATGACCATCGCAGCGCGGTCGACTCTTACGTGAAGCGAAGAGTCGAGCAACGGGCCCTTCATATGCTGGTTGACGAATTGGTTCGGTCATTGTCCAAGACCGCCCGGGAGTAAACTCGCCGGGCTACCAAAACGAAGTCCACTAAAGGGACTCGGTTTGGACTGCTCTTTTCGTTACAATTTGCATGTCCATGATCTTTCCGGCACTTGACGTTCAATCCATTTATGGATTTCGTCCTTTTCCGCCTTGGGTTTTCAACCCAGGTGATCGCAGACGCGTTACCGGAATTAATCGTCAATGACCATCTGAAGGGCCCGTATCGCTGGCTACTCCTGCCTGTCAGCCGCCATCGCCTGGCCGACATATCCCATGAGCTCGCGGATCGGGCCGGTCTCAAAGCCGTGGACGCTGGATTCGTCCTCCCATATGCTCTGCACCGACTTCGCGATGCCGGGATCGCCGCCGGTGAACATGCGCACCAGTTCCATCCAACGCTCAGCCATGGCCCGCACCTTCGGGTCGGAGGGTGGCGTGCCCTTCTCGTACTCAGCGCGGACGTTGGCGATCAGTTCTGGCCACTCGGCCTCGACCGCCTTGATCTGCTCCGGTCCCAGTTCCTCGCGGCGCTGCCGGAGCTGTTCGAGTTGCTCCGGCGTGTAGTACTTCTCCATGCGATTCATCACCTTCATAGTCTCCAATAAGGACTCGGCCGTCACCGAGCCGTTCGCATACAAGCTCCCGACAATCGTCTCGAGCCGTTGGCGGAGCTGCTGCAGGTCGTCGATCTGCTGGCCGATGCGCAAAAGGTGCAGCTCGATTATCCGCGCGACCGACGTCTCGGGCCTGGCCAGGATCTCCCGGATCTCGTCGAGCGCGAAGCCGAGCTGCCGCAGCGAGGCGATCTGCTGCAGACGGGCGATCTCGGCGTCGCCGTAGAGGCGATAGCCAGTCTCCGCCCGGCGCGGCGGCGAGAGCAGGCCGATCTCGTCGTAGTAGTGGAGCGTGCGGACGGAGAGACCGGTTCGTTTGGCCAGGTCTCCGACTCGCAAGCTCGTTCCGCTGGTTTTTGATGTCATAGGTTGTGCTCCCATCGCCTCATTCGTCGCGACAGGAATAGGCTACACCCTCACGTAGTGTGAGGGTCAAGAGGGTACTGTTGAATGAGGTAGGATGCCGCTCGAACCGTTCGTGATTGCAGGCGGAGGAGTGCGTCATGACGTCGCGCCGCGTAGTCGACCTGAGCCATCCGCTCGATGAGAGGATCCCGATGTTTCCGGGTCTCCCTGCGCCCCAGATTGTGGAGCAGCTGAGTCGCGAGGATTCGCGTTCTCACTACGCCGGCGATACGACGTTCGTCATTCACCACTACGCGTTTGCTGGAAACAGCGGAACGTACATGGACGCGCCGTTCCATCGCTATGCAGATGGCGACGATCTGGCAACGCTCGCGCTGGATCGCACCGTCGATTTACCCGCTGTCGTGATCGATCTGCGGCCGCGGATGTCTGAGGGCAAGCGCGGATATGGCTCCGAGGTGCTGCCCATCGACGATCTGTCGGGCCATGCCGTTCTGTTCTTGACAGGTTGGTCCGCGCGTTGGGGCGCGGCTGACTATCTCGACCCGAACCCGTTCATCACAGCCGAGGCGGCGTCGCTGCTGCGGGAACGAGGTGTCGCGCTCGTTGGGATCGACTCCTGGAATGTCGATGACACCCACGATGGAACGCGTCCCTCGCATTCCATCCTGCTGAGGGCAGGTATTCCAGTCGTAGAAAACCTGTGTCGTTTGGAGCAGTTGCCGCCGAGCGATCTTCGCTTCTTCGCTGCGCCATTGCCGATCCGTCACGGATCAGCGGTCCCGGTTCGCGCGTTCGCGCTGGTGTGAGCGAAGACATCGAGCGTGAGGATCAATCACCTCCCCTGTCCGGTTGGTAGACGATCACGATTCAGTTCATGTCAATCCAGCGTGCTACACTGGAGAAGAATCGAACAATTCTCAGACTTTCTCGCTGATCTCGCCTCAAGTTGAGAGGATCAACGATGGATCAGTCGTCGCCGTCGAACTCGGCTGGACATGACAAATCGTTCCTCGTCGGACGGGAACGTGAGCAGTCGGTCTTGCGTCGTGCGCTCGACGAGATGCTCGCCGGGCATGGCTCGCTGGTGTTGGTCAGTGGCGAGGCAGGTATCGGCAAGACGACGCTGATTGAATGGCTGGTGCGACTCGCTGAAAACGCGGACTGTCTCGTTCTATGGGGCCGTGCCTACGATCTCTCGGTCACGCCGCCGTATGGCCCCTGGGTCGAATTGGCGCGTCGTCACGAGGCCGACGGTCATCAGCCGCCCCTGCCGGATTTCCTGGTGGATCCCGAGGCACTTGTCGCGCTCGGTAGCCAGGAACGCCTCCTCAACGAAGCAACGGGCTTTTTTCGGTCGGTCGCGGCGCAACGTCCGCTCCTGCTGATCCTCGACGACCTGCACTGGGCCGACCACGCCAGCCTGGACCTGTTGCGCTTTCTGGCTCGTCAAGTCTCGAACCACCGGCTCCTGCTGATAGCGATCTATCGCGGCGACGAGCTCGCCCGCGACCATCCGCTCTACCGACTGCTGCCCCTGCTGGTGCGGGAAGCTGCCGCCATTCGGTTAGGGTTGCAGCGGTTGAACGAAACAGAGCAGCGATGCCTCATTCGACAGCACTACACCCTCTCCGCTGCCGACGAACAGCGCCTGGAGAAATACTTGTACGCCCGCGCGGAGGGCAATCCGCTCTATCTTGGGGAATTGCTGCGGACGCTCGAAGAGCAGCGCGCCTTACAGCCGAGCGCGAATGGCTGGCATCTGGGACCCCTGGAGAAGGTGCGAGTGCCGGACCTTCTGGTGCAGGTGATCGAAGGTCGCTTGTCGCGCCTATCCGAGCAGACGCGTGAGCTGCTTAACGTCGCCGCCGTCATTGGCCAGACGGTTCCACTGGACTTGTGGGAAGCCGCGAGCACAGTGGGGCCGACGGTCTTGCTGGAGGTCATGGAGTCGGCGCTCGCCGCGGCGCTTGTGGACGTTCTGCCCGATGGGAGCTGCATTTACTTTCGCCACGCGCTCATCCGTGAGGCGCTCTATGAGAGCATCTTGCCGCTGCGGCGGCGTATCTGGCATCGGAAACTGGCGGAAATTCTTGTGGCCACAACCAACCCCGATCCTGATCAGATTGCCTATCATTTCCAGCAAGCGAGGGACGACCGGGCCGTGACCTGGCTAATCAGAGCTGGGGAGCGGGCACAGCGGTCCTACGTCTGGGCCACAGCGGTCGAACGCTTCGGCGCAGCCCTGGCCAAACGGACGGAGCAAGGTGCGTCTGCCACGGAGCGCGCGGGGATGATGTTGCATATCGCAACACTCCTGCGTTATTCGGATCCCCCTCGCGCCCTGACGTTAGTGGAGGAGGCGCGCCAGCTCGCGGCGGAGGCCGGCGACCAAGGGTTAGTCTGCCATTGTCAAATCATTGCCGGGTTGTATCAATGCCTCGGGGGTCGTTTCCGCTCCGGCCTGCTCGAGATGCGACAGGGTGTCGCACTACTCGAATCTCTTTCGCGTGGTGATCAGGAGCGTCTGAAGTCTGTTGTTGGCGCGCACGAGTTTCCTCCCAGCGGCACACTCGTGCTCTGGTTAGCCCTTGTCGGCTACCTGGAGGAGGCTCGGACCCGAGGTGAGCGCATGCGGGCGGAGGTCACCACGCCGGCGCTACCGCGGGGACAAGGTGGCTCGAGCTATGCCGATGGACTCTACGGACTCGCCCTGGCCCAGGCGCAACTTGGTCTGACGACCGCTGCCCAGCGTACCTTCCAGGAGGCTCGCGCCGCTTATCACACGGTCGACCACCACGTGCTAGAGGCGGAAACCTGCTTCATGACGCTGGAGTTGGTGCAACTCCGGTACTTCACGGACGAACGGGAGACCAGGGCTCAACTAGCAGTTGAAGCCGTGGCCGCAGGACAGCGGGCGCTGGTCGGCGGCAATGGCTTCCCAGCTGAAGCGTATGCGTTCTCGCTGATATTGCTCGAAGGCTCCTGGATGGATGTTCGTCACCTCGCACAGCGTTTATACGAGGACGACAACAGGTCTTTCAGCATCTCTGGCGGGCTTTGGCTTGCGGCGCTGGCGCGCCTCCAGGGAGACCTATCACTAGCGCAGCGAGTGATTGCCGATGTGCTGCCAGACGGGCCACGCAGCGAGCCGGGGAGCAGCATGCTTTTGCTACCTGCGCTGATACTGCAGCGCGTCGCCTCTGCACTCGCTCTCGACCAGCACGACCTGCTTGCCGCGCATGCCTGGTTGGAGTCTCACGACCGCTGGCTCGACTGGTCCGGCGCGGTTCTCGGGCGCGCTGACTGCGCGCTCCTCTGGGCCAGATATCACCAACTGAGCGGCGACTCCAAAAGCGCTCGAAATCTCGGGGAGCAATCGCTGAGGCAGGCCAGTGATCCCCGCCAACCATTGGTTCTCATTTCGGTGCGGCGATTTCTCGGAGAGCTCGATCGCGAGGACCGGCGATTTGCCGAGGCTGACGTGCACTTTCGGCTATCGCTGGAATTGGCCGAAGCCTGTGCGTCGCGGTTCGAGTGGGCAATGACGCTTCTGGCGTTAGCGGAGCTGCGTGGTCTTCAGGGGCAGGATGCCGAGGCGAGAACGTTGCTGACGCAGGCGCGGACCGTCTTTGACCAGCTCCGGGCTCAACCTGCGCTCGAGCAACTGTCGGCCGTCGAGTTGCGATTAGATCAGCCCAAGAGAGCATCCAATCCTTATGGACTATCGTCACGTGAGCTAGATGTGTTGCGGTTGGCGGCGGAAGGGCTGACCGACGCGCTGATCGCTGAAACACTTTTCATTGGTCGCCGGACCGCATCGACTCATCTTCGCAACGTTTTCAACAAGATGGGCGTCAACAACCGCGCCGCGGCCGTCGCCGTAGCGGTGCGGGATGGCCTGGTCCAGGTGCCGGGTGAGTAACGCTCAAATTCCTTGTCGAGTATCGCCAAGTTGAAACGGCGTGAAATACGCAGTGCCATCTACCACAGCTGTCCTCATCCAATTCCGTACTTCTCTCGATGTAACCGATCCCCCATCCCTCCATACTCGAGGCATTGAATTGAATCGCGGGCGAGATCAACGAAGAAATTGATCTCGGCGTGGACGGAAGGAAATGGGGCAATGGTTACGACACGCATGACTGGGAACAGACTCCACCTCGAGTGGATCGGGCTCTGGCTTGCCGGTGTACTGTGCGGCGTTGTGCTGATGGTCGCGATCGGCACGTTCCACCACTCGGGTCAGTCCGGCGCGGTCACCGTGTCGGGGCAGTCGAACACCCAGGCAGTCGATGTGGAGAAGGGCGGCTCAGCGGCGAACTCGACAGGCAACTCTGGAGAATTCTTGCCGGGCGAGACAAGAGTTGACGGTCAGTTACTCCCATCGTCACTTGGCGACGATGCATATCGGCTGCCTCGTACCGACGAGGAGACCTATTATCGCAATCTCGCAGTTCGTGACCAGGGAACAGGGGCATTGCCGTTCGACGTGGCGAACAAGCTGCAGCCAAAATGACGGCAGACGTCTAACTCTTCTCCAGGGCGCTCCGGCATATTTCCAGGCCGGGGCGCTCACGTGTTCCCGTCGGAGTGTCTAGCCCCGTCGCGCGCCGGAGCCGCGTTCCCCACCAGATGATTGACTGTTATCCCAGCTCATCAGCCGCTCATGTGCCGCGGCCGCTTCTGCTTCGCGTTCGAAGTACCAATAGGACGCCGAGCGCCGGGTTGGAGATCGCCAGCAAACGCACCAGACCTGACGATCGTCGATCGTGACCTTGCTCATCGTCGCGTTCAAAAGTCCGAACCTTTTCATTGCCGAGGAAGAAGGATGTCGCGGAGTAGAACGTACCGGAAGACGCGTGGTTGCGGGGTCGGTCGTCCGAATACCTGCGTACGTTCCCATACACATTAAACTACGTATGGCGACGGCTCGCGGTTTGGCGGTCAGCCAGACGTGTTCTGGCCGGCGCGGGAAGCGCCAGTGAACGTTCTGCCGGTCGACGTTTCAGGCCGCGTCAACGCTGGCGAGCGGCGGGTTAATCCTCACCAGGTTCCGGCCGCTCAGTCGCGCCAGGCAGCGGTCGAACTCGGCAATCGAGATAGGTAGCTCCAGCGCCAGCGAATGGAGCTGTGTCGATCCGTTGAGCGTGGCCGTCAGGATGTCCCGCTCGTGGTCGGTCAGGTCGGCCAGCAGCCTCGGGTCGATGTCTCCGTCGGCGATCGAGATCATCTGACGCGAGGGGTGCGTCGCGAGCCATTCGTCGGCCAGCCGCAGTGCATCGAGCACGACCGATTCGATCGGGCTGCGCAGTTCCGACCCGTTCATGATGATCGGCGGATCCGACGGGGTGAAGGTGAAACTCCCATTCGAGTCGATCAGCATGCGAAATAGGGACTGCTTCAGCTGAATTGCCACCATTTCGGCAACCTGCTTCTGGGTGACGTAGCCGATATCGACCAGCACCTCACCGATGCGTGCCCTGGGAGTGCTGAGCGCCTGAAGAACCAATCCTTGCTCGATCTGCTCTTCTGTGACATAGCCGTGTTTGATCAAGAGACGGCCAATATGCTGGTTGACCTCGGTGGAACTGACCGAGGCGACGTTGCCATGGTCGAAGACGATTGTGATCATGTCGATCGGCGTGTTCAAGCGGAGCGTCCCCGACTTCCCTCGGCTGGCGATCATCGAGAGCATGTCGGTGATTGGAAAGTCACTCAAGTCACCATAGAAGGCCAACTCAGACTCCTATCAATTGATTCGTGAACGGCCGGCCGGTGCGGATGAGCCATTCCTTACCCGTCGCGGTCTCGGCCTGTTTGGCAATGACGAGCCCAAGTTCAATCCAGTGCTTCACCGTTCGTGGCTTGACGCCCAGCCGGTTCGCGGCGTCCGTTGCCGACACCCAGGTGCCGCCGGTCGGTTCGCGCAACACGGGCTGCACGCGAATCGACGTGTTCGGACCCTCGTCGATCAGTTCGGCCACGGCGGATGTGACCTGCTCCAGGTCGACCCTCCGGGTGGTCGTCAGCCCCAGCCGGATCTCCTCGGACCCGACTTCGATGACGCGCGCGGCGATGCACCACGGAATCTTCGGCAATTCGCCGCGCAGGCGCATGACGTGAGTGAGGTTCCGAACGTGATGGAGCACGATAACCCACCGGGCAATACCGTCACCGTCACCAAGCAGCGCGGGGATCGCGAAGTTATGCGGCCCGGTTCCGGTTGCCGAGTGCTGCTTCAACTCCGACAGGAGCTGATTGAGGGAGTCCCACTCATGCAACGTCGAGTCGTCGAGTTCCGGCAGACCGTACAGCCCATCGGTGTTGGGATTGAAGGTGCTCTCGATCATGTCACCTCTCGTGCTCACTGCGCGCCAAATGCGTCGAGTCGTTCATTCTGGGACCAGCGTACGTTACTTCTGTCCGGGTCCGCAGCGGAGTAGAGTACCGAGAATTGAGGACATTGGTACTATCACGTCCTGGCCGATCGGCCCGATCAAGCCACGGACCGAGCGGCCGTCGTTGGCGTCCGATTCTCGATAGAATCCGGTGAGATCCGGCGTATGTGACCGGCACATGTGTGGCGTATGCCGGAGATGGATTCAACGCAGTGTGAAGGTGGGTGCATGGGGACACGACTGGCCAACAAGGTGGTCTTGATTACCGGAGGCACACGCGGCATTGGGCAGGCGATTGTCGAGCGCTTCGCCGCCGAAGGCGCGATCGTGACCTTCACCGGTCGCGACGCATCGCGCGGGATCGAGGTGGTCGAGCGGGTCTCGGCAGCAGGTGGGCGAGCCGACTACGTCGAGCTCGACGTTCTGAATCTCGCATACCTGGAACGCGTCATCGCGGACACGGCCGAGCGCTGCGGGCGTCTCGATGTGATGGTGAACAACGCGGGCTCGGTTTTGCCGCGCACGATTCTGGAGACGAGCGAGCAGGAATTCGAGCAGCTCTTCGATATCAACGTCCGCTCGGTCTTCTTTGGGACCAAATGGGCCGCCCAGGTCATGTGCCAGCAGGGAGGCGGCAGCATCGTCAACACCGCTTCGACGGCTGGCGTACGAGGACTGCGGCAGCGGGCCGCCTACTGCGGTAGCAAGGGGGCGGTGATCCAGATCTCCAAAGCCGCGGCGCTTGACCTGGCACCCTTCAACGTGCGGGTGAATTGTGTCTCTCCGGGTGCGATCGACACCGGGCTTCTTCGTCAGGCGCGTTTCGGCGGCCAGCCGCGGCAAGATGCGCTGGTGGAGGAGGTCGGCCGGGGGCTGCCCATGGGACGGATCGGCCAACCGGACGACATCGCCAACGCCGCGATCTATCTCGCGTCGGATGAGTCGGCCTGGGTGACCGGAAGCAACATCATCGTCGACGGTGGCGGTACAGTCTGATGCCGGACGACCGGCCGGAGATTGTCGACGTGCTGCTTGCCCGGCTGCAGCGCGTGCATCCCGAACTGCGGGTCGAGCAGGTTGAATACGTCAATGGTCAGTTCAATCACGTGCTAATGCTGAACGACGATCTGGTCGTGCGTTTTCCACGCTCGCCATACGCCGCCACGATGCTGGCGCGCGAGGTCGCCGTGCTGCGGGCCATCCGACCCTACGTTTCCCTGCCCGTTCCTGAACCGGATTTCGGGGATGCAACCGCTGATGAACCGTTCGTCGGCTACCGGATGATCCCGGGTGAACCACTTCAGCGCGCCCAGGTGGCGGCTCTCGACGACGCGGAACTTCAGCGATTGGCCGATCAGCTCGCGTCGTTCCTCCGCGAGTTACATGCGGTGCCACTGGACGCGCTGGGTGACGATCGTGCGGTGCGAGACACGCGGGAGCACTGGTTCGAGATGTATCGACAGGTTCGTGAACAACTCTTTCCGCACATGAGTGCAAACGCGCGTCAGCAGGTGGCGGAACATTTCGATGAGTACCTGTCGGATCCTGAACGGTTGGCGTTCCGGCCGTCCGTCCGGCATGGTGATTTCGGGGCGAGCAATATTCTGTGGGATTCGGCCACGCGGACATTAACCGGAGTGATTGATTTCAGCTTCACCGGTGCCGGTGATCCGGCGATCGACGTCGCCTCGATATCGACTGTCAGCGACGCCCTCGTCGAGCGGATGTGCCTGGCATATCCGGCGCTGGCGGACATGCGCGCTCGCGCTCGCTTCTACCGGGGCACCTATGCGCTGAAAGAGGCGCTGGACGGGCTGCGAGACGGCGACGCAGTGGCATTCAAGAGTGGCATGCGCGACTTCCGCTAGCGTCGTATTCGGTCAGTGCTCGAACGTCAACAGTTCGGCCTCTTCCAGGATCCAGGAACCCGGCATGCGCCCGGTACTATACGGATGAACGGTGCCGACGAGGAGACGCTCTGAGTGCCGCGAGATCTCCTCATTCAGTCTGGCCTGCTCGGGCAAGGTGCGGTCGACTAAATCGAGGGTCGTGGTCGACTCGATCACGGCGGGGTCAATTCCGAGATGCTCAGACCAGAGCCGGACCCGTAACGCATGCGCGATTTCCGGATCGCGGACGGCCACATTCATCTCGCTGTCACTGATCATGCCGCGCTCATTTAGGTTGGCCGATCCGACCGTGAACCACTCGTCGTCGATGATCGCGACTTTGGCGTGCACGTAAATTGCCCGGTAGGCGAACGCCTCGCTCCCGGCGGACGGCCCCGACGCATAGGGTGTGTAGATTGACACAATGCCACGTCCCTTATCCGCGTCGCGCAGTTCCTTGACGTGGCGGTCGTTATCCCACTTGCCGCTGTACGCACGGGCGGGTAACACGATCACGATGCGGAACGGCTCGGTGTGTGGCCGGTCCATCGCCGCTTTCAACTCATCTACGATCACCCTCGACCAGAGATACTGGTTCTCGATATAGATGAGCCGTTTCGCCTCACGAATGGCCGAGCAGTAGGCGTGGTAAATGCCGAACTCGCCGTTCGGGAGGGAGTCATACACATTCGACGGAATGGTGCGGAGAACCTGCACTGGCGTGGTCCAATTCGGATCGACCACCGGATCGATGTGAGGCAGAGGCTGACCCCCGCAGCCCTCCCAGCGCTGTCGGAAATTCTGCTCGACATCGGCCACGGCTTCGCCCTGTAAGCAGACCTGGACGTCGTGCCAATTGACACTCCGGCGAAGCGGATGACCGGCGGTATCCCAACGATCTCCCTGGTACGTCGTTAGGTCCATGCCACCGATGAAGGCAACCTGACCATCAACGACAACCATTTTCTGATGGTGACAATGCGTCGCCGGAGCGGTTTCATCGAGATGACATATCAGATCGCCGCTTCCTTCCTGGTCGATGACCTGCCGCACCGCACGAACCATCCGTTTGGTGGGCTGAAGGAATGCCGGAGTGCCGCCCCAGAGAAGAATGCGTACGGGCACTCGCTGCGCGGTATCGGATAGCACGGACAGCAGGCGACTGGCCGAGACATCCTGTTCGTCCTCCCGTGTCAGCGGAATGTACGGGGTCAGGAACCAACCAATGACAAAGACATAGTGCTGTGCCTGCTGGATCGCGTCACGCAGGGCGGCGAAATATTCGTTCCCGTCGATGAGGGGTACAACCCGGTTGTGCGTCCGGGGCGGAGTGCCACTGGAATACCAGCGAGCATCATCCGCCCACCAGGTTTGTGGCCGTTCATGCGGAATGGTGATGTCGTGCCAGTCGGACAGCCGTCGCTCCGCGCGGCGGTGAACCGCAGGCGCGGTCGCTCGCTCAACGGATCGCCCGATCAACCCCTCAAGCGCGGAAAGTACTGTCATGCCTTGAACCGCTTTCAATGCATTTCCGGTTGAAACAGAGCCAGTGAGGATTGTGTGGCTCCGAACGACTCATACGATGTGTCGTGTCCTTGACTTATCGCATAACCTGGGCCTATGGTCGGTTTCCTGCTTATTTCTGAGTGTATCCACGACGACGGCCGTGGAGTTTGACGAATCATGGAACCGGCGGGGGCCCGATGGGAACCTATTGTCCGATCATGTTGCCGGGAAAGGAACACGCACATGCATGGACAGTTGACCACGTTTATCGTGGGTGAGAACAGTCGCGAACAGGTCGAGCAGGCAATCGCCGGACTGCGTGACGTTGTGAAAGGGCAGGATGGGTTCAGCTCCATCACGTTCTTCTTCGACGAGCGGACCCACGAATTTCTCTCGACCAGTCTCTGGGATTCAAAGGAGGCGGCCGACGCGGGCGGCAAGGCCTTGACCAAGGCGGTGCAGGGTGCGCTCGGTGACGACCTGAAGGATCAAGTCGTCAATCGAACTGTCGACGTGCTCGATGCCTAGCGGTCAAGCGGTTTCGGCGTCGAGCGGACTGGTGTCGTCAGTGGTCGAGCCAATGAGCCGCGTTGACGGGGCGAACAGGAGATAGTAGGTCGCGATTCCACCACTGATCAGCAATGCGACAACGTAGAGGACAAGGCTGAGCCGGTGCGCCGGAAGCACCGTGCCGAAATGGCGCACGAATGGGCCGATCAGCACGAGGTCGTAGGCCAGGAACGCGATCAACGGAGCGGAAACCTCGCCCCAATAGCGCCTGGTGAAGCTGTAGATGAAATAGACCGCACTGCTGACGAAGACAGCACCCGCCATGACCGACGTCTCTGCCCGCAGCGGCCAGGGGAAGATGTGCGCGGTGTGACGGAACAGGGCCACTGATGCGAGAACGAGCACGGCTACGAAGACGAGGAAGGCGATACGCACGGGGAAGGGGATCGGTCGCCGGTCGTGAACCGGGATCGAGCGGCTATCGAGGTAGAGCGTGACCGCCCCCGCGGCGATCACCAGCAAGACGATCGCGCTGGCGAGCAACTGACCGCTCGATCGACTGATGTAGAGCCGTATCAGATACGCCCCGGCCATGGTCGCGAAGACGGCGACGTCGAGCGCTACTCCTGCGATTGCGCCGAGTTCAGCGGAGACCGCGATCCAGAGGCACGGTGCCGCGACGGCGGCGAAGATCGAGCCGACGAAGATGTAGCTGAGACGAGAATCGTGCCAGGGCCAGAGTCGCGTTGCCCAGGCGAGTTGGAAGGCGAACCCGAAGGCCAACACCAGGCCGAGCGCGCCGGCAGAAAGAATCGTGAAGCGAAGGTAATGCCACATAGGACCTCCCACGCAGATGATTTGAGATGTTCCGGATAATAACTGGATAATAGCACGACCAGATCGCAGATTTCTTCGGTGTCTTCGCGTCCGAGTTCAGGCTTGCCCCTCCGCAAGCGACCGTTCCCGCTTGACAACGACTGCCCGCCTCCCATAATGTACGTTCAGAACAGATGTTCGTTGCCGAACGTTTCGAAAGGGGTACGACTTGGATGCGATCTCAGTTCTTCGTGGCAATCTGAAACAAGGACATGACATCCTCGAGCAGGCGATCACTGGACTGACGTCCGAACAGCTGCATCACCGGTTCGAGAACGCGACCATTGAATCGATCGCCACCATCTACGTGCACACCGTCATGAGCGAGGACTACCTGATGAACGGCAAGGTCCAGAACCAGGGGACGCTGTTTGACCGGGATGGGTGGTCCGAGAAGGCTGGCATCAGCATGATCCCGTTTGGAGGAGACTACGCCGGTTGGCTGGAGAACCTTCCTCGGGCCGACTTCACCGCGCTACGTGAATATGCCGAACACGTCTACGCCGAATCGGACGCCACGCTCGCTGACCTGACCGAAGCGGACCTCGACCAGACGGTGACATTTGTAGATGAGACGACGATGGGCGCATTACTGGGAAACATTATCGTCTGGCACGCGATCCATCACGGCGGCGAGGTCTGCGCGCTCAAGGGCGTCCTGGGTGGCAAGGGTCTGCCGTTCTAACCGTCGAACCGGTGGAGTCGACGCTTCTGGTTGTTCGCAATCGTCGTGAGGCAAACGGCGATGGGCGGATGCTCTGTGAGCGCTCCAAGTAGCCGACCACCGAGAAGTTGACGCTCCTGACCGAAGCGGAGCCGAAGGATCTCCCCATTCTTGATGTGAGTAAGCGCGTCGAGGACGTGGAGATTCTTCGCGGATCCCTTGCTGACTCCTTCTCTACGCGCGGGAGCGAACCATCGCTGCGCTCCACTCGGAATGACCGCATCACGATGGTGCCTGTGCAGGCGGCAGAACCACTGAGGTCGACTACTCAGGATGGCCGGGACCGGAGCAGCTGTTTCACGCTATTTCCAGTATTGATGGGGTTGTTGAACCTCGCTGGATGACGGGTATCGATTTCAGGACCGGAACACTCCACATCGAACCTCGATATAGCTAGACTGTGCTGATGGCGTTTGCGAACATATCCGTCGTCGCGCTTCTCCTTCCGACCGGGGAGATTTGAGCGATCCTCGGAGGTCGGTTCGCTCCGGGTGGACAGTCGAACCTGCGGTATTGGGAGCTATAGAGAGGAGAGCACGTTGAGCAACCAACGGGCGGTGCCTGAGACAAAAGGTGTTACGGTGGAGTTACTTGAAACGGTTGACCTTGGCCCTGAGATCGAGGGCATGTCAGGGCGCCAGCTTCGCATGCGAATGGTGACCATCGAGCCAGGAGGCGTCTTCGGACCGCTTCACGACCACATAGACAGGCCAGGGATCGTCTACATATTGCAAGGAACGATCACCGACCATCGTGATGGAGTCGCGACGGAGTATGGGCCGGGAGTGGGCTGGCCCGAGGACCGGAACACCTTACACTGGCTTGAAAACAGGGGCACGACTCCGGCGGTGGAAATCTCAGTCGATATCGTCAGGCACGACTGAGCTCTGGCCTCGCGTCTCGTTCCATCACACGCCTTCGCGCACGCTCTGCGAATTCCGTAGCTTGCGTGCGTTTGAATTTGCCATGCTCGAATTGGTGTGGACACTGCCGGCTCACAGCACCCGTCGTTCGGCTAGCGTGCTGAAGTCGTAGTTGCGCCAGACCGGAACGCCGCAGTAGCGCTCCCCCTCGGGACACTTCGGCGACTGGCCAGCCTCGGACCGAACGACACAAGGCGGACGGTTGACGTAACGTCCGATCTCGGGCAGCGCGTCGGCCACCTGCGCCGTCTCCTGACGTGCCGTCTCGAAGATCTCGCGCTGTGCGTCGAAGCAGAGCCGCTTGATCCACTTCCAGTAGTAGTTCATCAGGGTGCCCGTCTCGTAGAAGCGGACGTGGTGGCTGTTCGGGAGCAGGTAGAGGACCTTCTCGGATGGCACCCCGGCATCGAGCAACCGGTTCTTGGCGTCCCAGAGCGCCGCGACCGTCGCGTGGTATTCCTCCAGCGCTTCAGGTACGCGCGTGACGTCGTATGGCACGATGACGTCCGGTTCCTGGCGCAGGTGGGCGGTCAGCACCGGGCTGGAGGAGAGCGTGCCACGGTGTCGCTGGTTCTGCGCCTCTTCCGCACCGCTGATTCGCTTCTGGAATGTGAACGGCACCTGGTTCATCGACTGCATCAGCTTCGAATTCATCGCCAGGAAGAGGTGATGGCCAAGGTAGCGGTTCTGGGCGGGGTCGAGCACACGTGCGATCGCCTCGCGGTCTGGTAGTTCCTCCGCTGTGCGGCCAAGAACCGCGCGCACCGCGTTTGCCAGTGTCGTCTCGGCGTCCGATTCGTAGCCGACGAGCTTTGAATCGAGCCCGTCGAGCGCCGCATCGAACTGGCGAAAGAACTCCTCGCCATTATTCTGATCCAGGTTGGCGCGCAGCTGCTGGAGCGCCTCGTACTCCAGCGTGTCGGCCTCGCCGAGCACGCCGAGGTCGAGCGGGTAGTCTGGCGCACCGAGGAAGAAGGGATCGACCGCCAGCACCTCGTTGACCATCTGATTGACCAGATAGCGCACCTCACCCGGCACGTCGAGCTGATTGGCCAGGACGTAGTAGCGGAGCAGCGTGAGCCCGTTGATCGTGTGATACATGTGGGCCGGAGTAGCCAGCGGCAGGACGTAACGAGCAACTTCCTGAGCTTTCTTCTGCACTGCCGCGCGGACGCGTTCTTCGGCCTCCGGTCCGCGCGCCTTGGCGCGTGCCGGGAAGACGGCCGTGTAGCGCTCGGTCAGGTCGGGCGAGAGCAATTCGGTTAGCTTGCGGTAGCCCTCAAGCGCACGATCGATCGCGTCCTGGTAGACCGGCTGGAGCTTCTCCGGCAGATCAGGCGTGACCATCGTCTTGCCGCTGACCTCCCGGTAGCGCTGCGAGACCTGCTCGGAGTTGTAGTGCGGGTGATGGTGGAAGAAGGACCAGATCGCCAGACGCGACACGCCATCGATCGCGAAGACGAAGTTGGCGTGCTGAAAGGTGGTGTGGTGCCCGGCCTCGAACAGGTCGCGGTAGAGTCGCTGGGCGCGGGAGCGGCGGTGCGAACGAGTCTCATCGCTCGCGTCGTCGAGTTCCGGGTCCATCAGCTTCAGCACGTTGTCGACGCTGGCGGGCCTCGGTCCGTAGCAGGTCCAGGCGGCAGCGACGGCCAGCGCGAAGGGGTGCGCGGCCGACTCATCGCGCAGCAGCTTGACCCGCGGCGGCTTCGACATAAATGGGTAGGATGTTTCCATACCGTCGCCCTGCTCTTTTCAATATCGTGCGGGAAGTCGCGCGGCCAACCCTGGCGCAGGTTAAGTGTACGTACGTTGCGGCGCGGGCGTCAACGCGTGCCCGCATGTCACGATCGACCAAATCTGTTAATTATACGGTGCATGTCAAAAGTGCGGTGACCCGCTTGCGGAGCGAATTCCTGGGTGTCACCGCTCGATGGTGACCCGTCAGAACGGGACCGGCAGTTGATCGATCACCTCTTCCATCCAGTCCAGCGACTTCGGGTGCTGGAGCCAGGCCCGGCCGATCTGGAGGTAGCACAGATACGCTTCGCTCTCGGCCCCGTATTCGAGGAAGTCGGGCATCGATTGGGGAACCGGCTCGAAACCGAGAAGATAGTCGGCAAAGTACATGTTCTTGCGCAGCGCCTGCTGCAGCGTGGCTCTCGTCTTCCGCGTGTTCCCCTGCTCGAGGAACTCGGTCAATGCCTGGCCGTATGCCCAGCACGCGGTATCGTCGTCTTTGAACGCGCGAAGAAGCTTGCGCGAGGCGATCGTGTCTTCACGTTCGAGCAAAGCGCCAAGCAACGTGAAACGCGCGCCCAGGTTGTCGTTGGAGTCGAGATCTAATGCGCGCTGAAGGACCGCGATAGCGTGGGAGAGGTTGGCGAGCTGCCATTCGGCATCGCCGACACCCTTGAGCGCCCGGAGATACGGATGGGCTTCAACTTCGTTCCACAACGTTCCGGTATGCTGCTCGAACAACGCGGGGTCCAGTACTCGCTCAGCGGCGTCGATTCCAGATTGGTAGAGGTCCCGCGCCTCCTCAGCAGTCTTCGCCGTCTGCTCGGCGAGGAGCACATAGGCGTCGGTACAATCTGGAGAGATCTTGAGTGCCTGCTTTGCGAGCCTGATCTTGGTCGGTGAGTCGGTGGCGGCGAATGCCTGGTACATCATCTTTTGAGCCCGTGAGAGTGGCGCTTCGGGATCCGATTCGTAGAGATCGCGTTCGCCCTTGATTGCGGCGAGATATGCGTTGGCTTCTTCGAGGGATGAGAAGTGCTCCAACTGGAGCATCTTGTGCAGCGCGGCAAGGATTCGTTCATTCGCCCGTTGATCGATCATGGGTACACTCCCTCCACGAATCCGCTCGACAATGGTAGCGGCGATGGTTCGTGCTTAACGCATCAGTTACTGGCAGAGCGGTTGTCTTGAGTTACTTCATCATCAATGATGCCAGCGACTGACGAGCAGGGATCATGGGCACTGGCCTGTTGAATCTTGAGGTAGCTGAAAGGGGGTTCAGTGACCGGAAGATCCGAGGCTATCGCTGCCTACAGTATGATCCTGCTGACATGTGACGACCGCTATCTGTTGCTTCAGCGCGCCGAGACGAAGCGCTTCGCGCCGGGCAAATGGACCGGTCTCGGCGGGCGGATCGAGTCGGACGAACTGGGTAACGTCCGCGCCGCCGCGCTACGTGAACTGTCCGAAGAGACCGGGCTGACCGCGCACGACATCGAGCATTTTTCACTGCGCCGGGTGCTGCTCCACAACCGACCAACCGAGCCGCTGACCCTACTCCTCTACTTCACCGGCGAGCTCAGTGAGCCCGTCAGTCCCGATTGTCCCGAAGGGACGCTCCATTGGTTTGGCCCCGATGAACTGGACCAGTACGACCTGATCGACAACGCGGCCGTCGTGATTCGTCTCCTGATCGATGACATCGCCCGCGATCCGCTCGGAACCGAGCCGGTCGTGGTCGGCGCCGCCCGCTATGCGCCGAACGGCACGCTGGAGCGCATTGTCTGGGCGTGAGGCTGGACGACTCGGAATCATCAGCATCTTGCACTAAAATGAATTGCACGTGATTGAGCACCGTATCATCGCCGGGCAGGTGCGGGTAGTCGTGGCCCGTGTAATGTGTTCGCTGGAAGGAGGCCGCCTTGAGCGTCACGAACCGCTGGGTTGGCGATCCTGAAGTGATGGACTCTTGGGTTCCGGTGATGGTGAGCATCATCGTTGACCGGTTTCATCCGCTGCGGATCATCCTGTTCGGATCGCTGGCGCGTGGCACGGCCGGACGAGATAGCGACGTGGATTTGCTCGTCGTGCTGCCGAAGGTTGATGATAAGCGGAGCGCGGCGATCGAAATGCGACGGGCGCTTTCCAGAATTCCGGTCCCGAAAGACATCGTGGTCACGACACCTGAGGAGATCGCGCGACGCGGTGATCTCATCGGCTCGGTATTGCGTCCGGCACTGCGCGAAGGACGGGTTGTCTATGAGCGCGGATGACCCGGAAAGCCAGGCTCGAAGCTGGTTGCGCTACGCTCAGGAGGACCTGCGCCTCGCCGCGGCGTCCGTAAACGATCCAAACGCAGTGCCTCGTCACGCTTGTTTCTTCGCTCAGCAGGCGGTTGAAAAGGCAATCAAGTCCCTCTTGGTCTTCGCACAAATCGATTTCCCCCGAACGCACGACCTTGATCTGCTCCGTGACTTGTTACCGGACGATTGGCCGACGCGGCAGGAACATCTTGATTTGGGAGCGCTCACTGAGTGGGCGATTGCTGCTCGCTATCCTGGTGACTGGCCTGATGCGACGTCTGAAGATGCCGCCGCCGCAGCAGACCAGGCACGAACGGTGATCGAAACGGTTGTGAGGGAACTGGCGCGCCAAGGGTCCACTGGTGTATGAGCAGAGAAGAAGGAGCGTCCTGCCAATTCCGGCGTACGAAGTGTAGGAGCATACACAGCGCAGGAATAGGATCAGTTACTGCTATACCTCGTCGTCGAACATCCGATGGATCAGACGGCCCCCGGCGCCAGACGGCACGCTCGCGGCGGATGCGATCGTCTGGGCGTGAGACCGCTCAACAGGCTGACACATTCTTCTCACATTTGCTCTCCCGCTGCGACGTCTTCGCTATGCTGCCGTTCGTACGCTGGATGTGAGTGCGAGCGCACCCGCGAACTGGGTACGCGTCGAGAGGAGCGGAATATGGTCGGTGAAATTGCGGTCAAGGAGCTTCCGGAACAACTCATGTTTGGCTGGCGCGGCAAAGTCCGGATGTCTGAGATCCCCGCGAAAATGGGAGAAGTCTATGGGCAGATCTTCCATCATCTGATGACACAGCACGTCGACGTCAGCGGCCCTCCACTAGCGATCTACTACGAGATGCCAGACGGTGACGAGCCGATGGACATGGAGATCGCCGTTCCAGTTTCTCGCGATGTTGCACCCACTGACGGAGTCATGACGCACCTGCTCGATGGGGGTACGGTCGTGGCCACGGTCTACCAGGGACCTTACGACGAGATTGGGCCGGTCTACGGCGCCATCATGAATTGGGCCGCGGAACACGGTTATGCGACGAGCGGTCCTCCGCGTGAGGCCTATCTTAACGGACCGGACGAGGTGAATGACCCGTCCGAACTCCTGACCGAAGTCGTCTTCCCGGTTAAGAAGCTGGCCGCCTGAATCTCATCCCTCACCCAAACCTGGCCGGACTGAATGCGCTCAGTTCGGCTTCGTTGTCGCCGGTGGTCATCAGCGTGGCGATGGCGTGGGCCGTGACCGGCCCGAGCGTGATCCCGAGCATGGCGTGGCCGGTCGCCAGGAAGAGATTATCGAAACCGGGCGCGCGACCGATGGCAGGCAGGCCATCTGGCAGCATCGGCCGCATTCCCACCCAGGTTGTCTCGCCGCTGCCACGGTCCCAATTCGGAATGCACTTGTCGGCCCCCTTCCGAATCGCTTCGAGCCGGCGTGGGTCGAACGCCGTGTTGACCCCCGAGAGTTCCATCGTGCCCGATACGCGCAACGCGCCGTCGAACGGGCTGCAGGCCACGCGGACTTCTGAGAAATAGGTCGCGTGCTGGAGCTTCAGTTCCGGGTTCTGCACGGTGATGTTGTAGCCCTTGCCCGCCTGCATGGGGAGGTCTATGCCGGCCATGTGAGCGACCTGGCCCGACCACGCCCCGGCAGCAATCAGCACGGCGTCGGCTTCGATCGCTCCCTCGAAGGTCTCGACGTGTGTAATACCGCCGTTGCTGCGACGTAGGCCGTTGACTTCAACACCTGGGCGCAGGTCGACGCCTCTCTCGCTCAGCCATGTCACCAGCCCCGCCGTCAACGTCTCCGGCCGGACGTGTCGTTCCTCCCGCACCCAGAGCCCCGCTTTGACGACGTCGGACATGCCCGGCTCGAACTCGTGCAATTCCGCGCCAGCCAACTCGACTGGGGGTTGGTAGCCGAAGTCGAGCATCATATCGAGCAGGTCGGCCAAATGCTCCAGGTATTCGGGATCCATTGCACCAAGCAGGAGCCCTGTCTCGTGCATCTCGAAATCGACGCCATGTTCGACCAAATCGTCGTACAGCTTCATTGTCGGCTGGGCAAAGTGAGCCGTGGCGCGCATGCCCCGGTTGAATGACGCCTCGTTGCAGTTGCGCCAGAAGCGGTAGAGCCAGGGGGCCATCGTCGGAATCGAGCTTGGACGGACGTAGAGCGGGCTGTCGCGGCTGATCATCCACTTGAGCGAGGTGGCGAGGAGCCCCGGCGCCGGGACCGGATCGGAGAGGGAAGGGGTCACCCAACCTGCGTTCCCTTCCGAGCAGCCGCGCCCGAAATCCGCCTTGTCGATGACTGTGACCTCGACCTCCCGCTGGTGCAGCTCGTAGGCCGTCAGGAGGCCAATCGCTCCTCCGCCGATGATGACCGTCTTGCCCACTCCAGCCCCTCTCTTCGCACAACGTCGCGTCAAACCAGACACTGACCAGATTATCTGGTACCGCGCCACACAGTGCCAACCGAGCCTTCGAACGCGCGATCGTGAGGCGTTTCTCGTGGGTGGGACGAGTGGTAAGATGGAACCGACCGACGCGTCGGTCGGTTTTCGAAAACGCGGGGTGCCAACATGTCGCATGAGCCGACTCGAAGTGAAGTTCGACGGGAACGCATCCTGGAATCGGCGCTCGATGTCTTTGCTCGCCGCGGCTATCGGGAAGCCGCGATGGACGAGATCGCGACCGAGTCCGAGACCTCCAAGGGAGGCCTTTACTTTCACTTCCCCAACAAGCAGACCATCTTCGTGGCGTTGCTCGACCGTATGGCCGCTCTGTTGATGACTCGTGCCGAATCGACGATTCAGGCCGAGGACGATCCGGTGAAGCGGATCGACGTGGCGCTGGAGGTCGTGGTGAACACCTTCGGCTCGCACCGCCGGTTGACGCGTCTTTTCTTGGTCGACGCGGTCGGTGCCGGTCGTGAATTGAACGAGAAGATGCTCGAGGTCCGCCGCGAGTTCGCCAGGATGATCGCGCGTCATCTGCAGGATGGCGTTGATCAGGGAGCGATTCCGCCGATTGACGTTCAGGTGGCGGCCCGGGCCTGGTTCGGAGCGATCAACGAGGTCGTGCTGAACTGGGTGCTTGAAGAGAACCCCCGTCCTTTGGAAGAGAGTCTTCCCGCATTGCGCGCCATGTTGCGACGCAGCGTCGGCGCGCCGGAAATCCGGAGTGGATCGGATGGTCATGCATCTTGACGCGGCGGTCGGACTGGGCCGCCTGACTGAAACACTGGAACGTGGTCAACGCCTGGCACGGCGAGATGGTCGTCCGGTACTGGTCAGCCTTACCGTGCCGTGTGCGCCGGCCGATCCGCTGGCCTTCTTCCAGGCCGCGTCCACCTACCAGGATCGCTCTCTCTGGTACCAGCCGTCGCGGCAGTTCGCGCTGGCCGGAGCTGGTATAGCGCACAATATCGAGGTCGATCGCGACGATCGCTTTGAGGCCGCTCGCTCTTCACGATCTGAGCTGTTCGAGCGTGCCATCGTCGAGGGACCGGACGGCAACGTGCGTGGCACGGGACCGGTGCTGCTTGGCGGGTTCTCGTTCGATCCGCGCAGAGATGGCACCGGGCAGTGGACAGGCTTTCCCGCAGCGCGATTGATCCTGCCACGTCTGCTGCTGACGCTTCGCGACGGGCAGCATTTGCTGACACTGAACGTGATCGTCGAACCGGATGCCGACTCCGATAAGGAGGCACAGGATCTGCTCGCCGAGATCGACTCCGTGCTGGATGGCGCTCGGGTGATGGATGCTCCCAGCACGGTTGTCCGCCAGGTCGCAATGACTGAAGCCCGGCCCGCGTGCGACTGGCAGCAGGTGGTGGCCGATGCCTCGGAGTCGATCCGTCGTGGAGCGGCCGAGAAGATCGTGCTGGCGCGCGAAGTCCGGCTGTCAGCCGATTCGCCATTTGACGTCGGCGTCGCGCTGGAACGTCTGGTCGAAGCCTACCCGACGTGCTATGTCTTCGCATTTGCTCGTGGAGGGCGCACATTCCTCGGCGCGACGCCCGAACGGCTGGTCGAGATGGATGGTCACGAACTCAAGGCCGCTTGCCTGGCGGGTTCGGAGCGGCGGGGCGCGACGCCGGAGGAAGACCGCGTGCTGGGTGAGGCGCTGCTGCACAGCCGCAAGGATCGGGAAGAGCATGCGATCGTCGTACGGGCACTCACCGAAGGTCTCTCCGGACTCTGCGATCAGTTGATTAAGCCGGACGAGCCGGAATTGCTCAGCGTCTCGAACGTGCACCATCTCTATACGCCGATCATCGCCCGGCTTCGTGACGGGGTCTGCATTCTCGACGCGGTCGAACGACTGCACCCAACTCCGGCCGTTGGCGGCTACCCCCGCGAGACAGCGCTGGCGTTCATCCGGGAAGACGAGGGGATGGACCGCGGCTGGTATGCGTCGCCGGTCGGCTGGGTCGGGCCGGACGGTGGGGGCGAGTTCGCGGTTGCGCTCCGCTCGGCGCTGGTCGATGGCGACCACGCCTCGCTCTTCGCGGGATGCGGCATCATGGGCGATTCCGATCCCCGGCGTGAATACGAGGAGTCGGCGCTCAAACTCCGGCCGATGCTGGGTGCTCTGGGAGGAGCGTCGAAGTGAAGCACGCGGAGAATCTCTTCGCCTTCGTCGGTGCCTTTGTCGACGAACTGGCGCGAGCCGGAGTGCGCAACGTTTGCATCGCGCCCGGCTCTCGCTCGACGCCGCTGGCGTTAATGATCGCGCGCCATCCGGAGATCAAGGTCTGGCTCAATCTGGATGAGCGCTCGAACTCGTTCTTCGCGCTCGGCATGGCCAAGGCCAGCCGACAGCCGGTGGCGATTCTCTGCTCGTCCGGCACCGCCACGGCCAACTTTTTCCCGGCCGTGGTCGAGGCGCGCGTTGGCCGCGTCCCGCTGATCGTGCTGACCGCCGATCGGCCGCCGGAATTGCGCGATGTCGGCGCGCCGCAGGCGATCGACCAGATTCGCCTCTACGGCGCCTATCCCAAGTGGTCGGTCGAGGTGGCCCATCCGGAGGCGACGCCCGACCTGCTGCGCTATGCCCGCACGCTGGCTGGCCGCGCCGCGGGAACGGCGTTGGCCGAACCGGCTGGCCCGGTGCACCTCAACTTTCCTTTCCGGGAGCCACTGATCCCTCAGCCGGTTGACGATTCCCCGGCTGAGTTTGTTGACGCCGGTTCCGCCTGGAGCGGACGTCCCGAAGGCGAGCCCTACGTCACGGTCGATCGGGCTGTGCGGATGCTGGATGGCGCTGAACTGGACGACCTAGCAACCGACCTGAGCCGGTTCGAGCGAGGGCTGATCGTCTGTGGTCCGCAGTTCGATCCGGACCTGGCCGTGCCGGTCACGCGACTTGGTGAAGCGCTCGGGTTTCCAGTTCTGGCCGATCCGCTCTCGCTGGTTCGCTGCGGGCCGCACCAGCGCGGCGTTGTGATCGACAGCTACGACGCCTTCCTGCGCGATAGCAGTCTCGGCGAGCATCTGAAACCGGACCTGGTGCTGCGCTTTGGCGCCATGCCGACGTCCAAGCCGGTCCTACTCTTCCTGCAGCGTTTCCCGGGCGCGCGACACGTGGTCATCGGCGAGGGTTGGGAAGACCCGATGCTGATGGCGGCACGCATGATCAATGCCGATCCGCGCCGGACCTGTGAGGCACTGATCGAGCGGATCGAGACGGCGCGGGGTTCCGTGGCGGACGTCGCAGCCTTTGCCGCCGATAAAGGAAGCCATCGTGACGTTGTCATCCTGAGCCGCCGGGGCACCCGCTCGCGGGTCGGATCTCCTGGGACGCGACCGACCACGGAACGACGAGGAGATCCTTCGACTGCGCTGCGCTCCGCTCAGGATGACAATTCGACGGTGGTGCATTCTTCCCAGTGGCTCGGGCGATGGCAGCGTATTGATGGGACGACCCTTGAGGCGATTGATGAATTCGTACAATCGGTCGACGAGCCGTTCGAGGGACGGGTCTTTGCCGAGCTGGCCGACCTGCTGCCCGATAACGCGACGCTCTGGGCCAGCAGTAGTATGCCGGTGCGCGATCTCGATACATTCTTCCCGAGCATGCCGCGGAATCTGACATTCCTCTCGAACCGGGGCGCCAACGGGATCGACGGGGTCATCTCCAGCGCGCTGGGCGCCAGCACGGTCAGCAACGGTCCGCTGGTCCTGACGATCGGTGATATCGCCTTCTATCACGACATGAATGGCCTGCTGGCGGCGAAGCTGCACGGTCTGGACGCAACGATTGTGCTGATCAACAACGACGGCGGAGGCATCTTTTCCTTCCTGCCGCAAGCCGCTCATCCGGAGCACTTCGAGGCGCTGTTCGGTACGCCGCACGGGCTCGATTTTCGTCCAGCCGCCGAACTCTATGGCGCAAGCTACCACCTTATCGATGGCTGGGACGATTTCCGGACAGTCGTCAAATCAGCGCTCGGTCAAACGGGGCTGAAGATCGTCGAGATCCGGACCGATCGCGAGCGAAACGTTGCACTGCACCGGGAGGTGTGGAAAGCGGTTTCAGTGGCGCTGACGAGGGAGGTGAGCCGTGCCACTGTTTGACATAAATGATCTCCAGTTTAACGTCGATCGGGTGGGGTCGGGTCCGCCGCTGATACTGCTGCACGGGTTCACCGGCAGCGCCAAGGGTTGGACAGAACACGCCCGCGAATTCGGCGAGCACTTCACGACTTACGCGGTCGACCTGATCGGCCACGGTCGGACTGATTCACCGCCGGACCCGGCACGCTACCGTATGGAGCCGTGTGTCGAGGATCTGGTCGTGTTGCTGGACAGGCTTGAGATCGAGTCGACCGCGTTGCTTGGCTACTCGATGGGCGGGCGTGTTGCGCTGCACTTGTCGGTTGCGGCACCACAGCGCATCAGTGCGCTGGTGCTCGAGAGCGCCTCGCCCGGGATCGCCGACAAGGCCGAGCGTGACGCGCGTGTCAAATCGGATGAGACACTGGCCGATTATATCGAGCAGGAGGGGCTGGAAGCGTTTGTCGATCGCTGGGAGAACCTGCCTCTCTTCGCCAGCCAGCGTCGACTCCCGGCCGAGGTCCAGCAGCGTCACCGTGCCCAGCGCTTGCACAACAATCCGGTCGGTCTCGCCAACAGCCTGCGGGGTATGGGAGCCGGCGCCATGGAGCCGGTCAGGGATCGACTTGGAGACCTGTCGATGCCGGTGATGCTGATCGTAGGAGAACTCGACCAGAAGTACGTAGAACTCGGAACTCAAATGGAAGTTGCCATCCCCAACGCCCGGCTGCTGGTAGCCGAAGATGCCGGGCACAGCGTTCATCTCGAACGGCCGACCCTCTTCAACTTAGCGGTCGAAAGCTGGTTGCGAAAGGTGCTGGCGTGACGGTGACCAATCCGCTGCTGCTTGACGTGCCGGACCGGTTCGAGACCGAGCGACTTCTCATTCGTGCGCCGCGGGCGGGTGACGGCCCAGCGATTCTCGAGGGGGTAGAGGAAACGATCGACGCGCTGCGCGAGTGGATGGACTGGGCCGTCTATGAACAGACGGTCGAGGGTCTGGAGGAATTCGCTCGTCAAGGTGCCGTGAGCTTCCTGGCTCGTCGCGACTTTCCGCTGACCCTCTGGCTCAAGGATAGCGAGACCTTTGTCGGCGCCAGCGGTCTCAACCAGGTCGACTGGAGTGTGCCGAAGATGGAGATTGGCTACTGGTGCCGGAAGCGCTTCGAGGGCCAGGGCTACATCTCCGAGGCGGTACGTGGAATTACCAAGTTTGCGTTCGAAGAGTTAAGTGCACGGCGGCTCGAGATTCGCTGTGACGCCCGTAACGAGCGCAGCGCGAACGTGGCTCGCCGCTGCGGCTATCGTCTCGAAGGGCAGTTTCGCCATAACGAACTGGACACGTCTGGCGAGCTGCGCGACACGCTCATCTTTGCCCGGTTGCCATCCGATCCGTCACCGGGTGGAGACCATTGATGGAGCGAGACGTCGTCTGGCAGCCGTGGGACGAGCCAGGCATCGAGCACCTGCGTCTGATCGAGGACACCGATGGCGCCGTGGCCGATAGTCTGCTCTTCCGGCTCTTCGATGGCCGGCCGGTTCGCCTGCGCTACCGGATCCGGGTGGACGCTGGCTGGCGCGTGCGCGAGGTCGACATCGAACTCTGGGAGCCCGGACACCGGCGACTCGCATTGCGCGCGGATGGTGAAGGCACCTGGAGTGACGGAGACGGCCTGCCGCTGCCGCACCTGAGCGGTTGTATTGACATCGATCTGACGGCGACCGCCTTCACCAACACGCTGCCCATCCGACGGCTGCAATTCCAGCCGGGACAGGCCGAAGTGATCCAGGTCGCCTACATCCGGGTGCCGGAGTTGAGCGTCGAGGCGGTCGAGCAGCGCTACACCTGTCTGGAGCAACGGCCCGGTGGCGCCCGCTACCGCTACGAGGGCCTGGCGACTGGCTTCGTCGCTGAACTCGACGTCGATTCCGCCGGACTGGTGCTCGATTACCCCGGCATCTTCCGCCGGGTGGCGGTGAGGTGACGTCTGACGCGGGATACTCCGTAGCGGCGGGGCTTGTCCCCGCCTGGCGCTCCATCGCGATGACACGGACGTGAGGATTGTCCCATTCGGGGACAAAGCCCCCGCCGCTAGATAGCGCATGTCAACGACGATGAACATCGAGATCTGCGAGAACTCGCCGCAAGGCGGGGACAAGCCCCGCCGCTACGGTTGATTGGAACATGGTTATTGATCTATCAGTCGGGCGGTCGTGAGAGAGGGCACGGCGCCCATAGTATGGAGGTGTCATGAGCGTCAAGTGGATCAAATTGCGGGATTACGAGGACATCAAGTACGAGCAGTCGAAGGGTGAGGGCGTCGCCAAGATCACCATCAACCGGCCCGAGAAGCGCAACGCCTTCCGGCCGCAGACGGTCTTCGAGATGATGGATGCCTTTGCCGACGCGCGTGAGCGGAACGAGATCGGCGTCATCTGGCTGACCGGCGAGGGCGACAAGGCCTTCTGCTCCGGAGGAGACCAGAGCGTGCGCACCCATGGTGGCTATGCGGGTGAGGACCGCGTACCGCGCTTGAACGTGCTCGACCTGCAGCGACAGATTCGCACCCTGCCGAAGCCGGTCATCGCGGTGGTGAACGGCTATGCCATTGGCGGTGGTCATGTGCTGCACATCGTGTGCGATCTGAGCATTGCGTCCGAGAACGCTATCTTCGGGCAGACCGGCCCCAAGGTCGGCAGCTTCGACGCGGGCTACGGTGCGACCCTGCTGGCGCGCATCGTCGGGCACAAGAAAGCACGCGAGATCTGGTATCTCTGTCGCCAGTACTCGGCCCAGGAAGCGCTCGAGATGGGTCTCGTGAACACGGTTGTCCCGCTGGAGAAGCTGGAAGACGAGGCGATGCAATGGTCGCGCGAGATGCTGACCAAGAGCCCGACCGCGCTTCGCTTCCTGAAGGCATCCTTCAACGCCGATACGGACGGCCTGGCGGGCATCCAGCAGTTGGCCGGTGACGCCACGCTCCTCTTCTATTTGACCGACGAGGCCAAAGAGGGCCGGAACGCCTTCATGGAGAAGCGTCAACCGGACTTTTCCAAGTTCCCCAAATTTCCGTAAAGTTATGCCGTGTGATTCTAGGCGGCCGATCGTGTCGGCCGCCTTACTTTGAGGATGAGAGATGGAGCAGAGCGGCGTGATGAGCGCGCCGAGTCGCTGGCGAGTCTGGTTCCTGGCGTCGCGACCACCGACGTTACCGGCCGCCGTCGTGCCGGTGCTGGTGGGCACGGCGGTCGGTGCGTCGGAATCAACGTTCCGGCCGGTTGTCTTCGTGGTGGCACTGATTGCCTCGCTGCTGATTCAGATCGGCACGAACTTCGCCAACGACCTGTCCGACTTCCATAAGGGAGCCGACACGGCCGACCGGCTCGGCCCGACCCGCGTAACGCAGAGCGGGCTGATCACGCCGGGCGAGCTGAAGCGGGGTATCCTCGCGGTCTTCGGTTTGGCGCTGCTGGCCGGGGTCTATCTCACGTTCGTGGGCGGCTGGCCGATCGTGGCCATCGGGCTGAGCTCGCTCCTGTTTGGCTACCTCTACACCGGAGGACCGTGGCCGCTCGGCTATCACGGTCTGGGAGACCTGTTCGTCTTCATCTACTTCGGCGTCATTGCGGTGGTGGGCAGCGCCTACCTCCAGACCGGCCACGTCACGCTGCTCGCGGTGCTGGCCTCGTTTCCGGTCGGACTGCTGGTGACCAACATCCTGGTGATCAACAATCTGCGCGACGTGGATACCGACCGTGTCGCGGGAAAGCACACGCTGGCGGTCATTCTTGGACCGACGAGTGCTCGTCTGCAGTACGCTCTCTTCTCGATGGCGGCCTACATCCTCATCCCGATCATCTGGCACTTCGGCGGTGCCAGTGCGTTCGTCTTCCTGGTCTGGCTGACGCTGCCGCTCTCTGCACGCCTGGTCAATCCGGTCTTTCTCGGGCTATCTGGCCGCCCACTCAACAAGGTGCTGAAGCTGACCGGCCAGCTTCACCTGATCTTCGGGGTGCTCCTGGCCATCGGCCTGATCCTGTGACGATTCGCCAGATCTCCTGGCAACGCTATGCCGTGCCGTTCGTGACGCCCTTTCAGACGGCACATGCCGTCACCACGCACCGGGAGGGATTAATCCTCCGGCTTACGTGTGACGATGGCCTCGAAGGCGTTGGCGAAGCCGCACCGCTGGCCGAATTCGGTGGTGGTGACGTCACGCAGTCCGAATCGTTGCTGCGACAGATCGTCCCGGATCTGATTGGAATTGACCTTCTCAAGGTTGCATCCGTTGTCGACCATCTCCTGCCCACGCAACCAAGCACGTCAGCGCTCCGCTTTGCGCTCGATACCGCGCTATTTGACCTTCAATCCCGGCGACAGGGTGTGCGCCTGGCCGATCTGCTCTCGCCGGATGCTCGGCCGGTGGTCCCGGTCAACGCGACCATCGGCCAATCCACGTCCGACCAGGCGGTTCGATTAGCACGTGACGCCGCTGCCCGGGGATTCATGACCATCAAGCTGAAAGTAGGAATGGCTGGCTCAATCTCGGCCGAGGTCGAGCGGGTTGCGGCGGTACGAAACGCGATCGGACCCGAGGTCGCATTGCGCCTCGACGCCAATGGCGCCTGGTCGCCGGAGCAGGCGATCCGGATCCTGAACGAACTGGCCCAATTCGACATCGAGTTCGTCGAGCAGCCAGTAGCGCCAAACGACCTGGACGGGCTGGTGAAGGTACGCCGCTCAGTTTCAGTCCTGGTCGCGGCGGACGAAGCCGTGACGAATCTGGAGTTGGTGCGGCGCGTCATCGAGGCCGAAGCGGCTGACGTGCTGGTCATCAAGCCGATGGTCTGTGGCGGGCTACGGACCGCGCGCCAGATCATCGCGTTGGCTAACGACACCGGGCTGGGAACTATCGTCACCTCGTCGCTGGAAACGGGCGTCGGTGTCGCCGCGACACTGCACCTGGCCGCCACGCTGCCGGACGAATCACCCGCTTGCGGACTCGCGACACTGGACCTGCTCGAAGACGATCTGATCGTCGAGGCGCTCGACATCGTGGGCGGGCGAATGCGCCTGCCGGAGGGTCCGGGTATTGGGGTAGCGGTGGATGAGGCGGAACTCAACAGGTTTAGCGCAAGTGATTGACAGCACGCACTCTACAGCTCGATTTCCCAGAACTCCGACACCAGGTCGTCCTTGCCGAAGGCCTGGTACGGCTCCGATTCGACCAGGCGAAAGCCCGCCTTCTGGTAGAGGCGTCTGGCGTCGACCAGCACGCTGTTGGTCCAGAGCTTGACTGTGCGATAACCCGCGTCGCAGGCGAATCCGAGGCATTCCGCAATGAGCCGCGTGCCGATGCCATGGCCGCGCGCTTCCGGTTCTACCAGCATCAGACGGAGCTGTCCGATCTTATCGGTGTTCTTTACCAAGAAGATTGTGCCGGCAATTCGCCCGTCGATCTCGGCGAACCAGCAGCGCTCGCACGCCGGGTCGTGCTGCTTGCCAAAGTCGGCCACGACGCTTGCCACCAGCGCCTCGAACTCGACGTTCCAGCCGTACTCCCGGGCGTAGAGCACGCCGTGTTGATGCACCACCCAGCCGAGATCGCCTGGGCGGAGCTCGCTGCGGATCGTAACGTCTCCGGTTGTGCCTACACTCATCTCAGCCCCTCTCTTGTCCGGTCAGATCAGTCGTAACAGCAGGTAGAGCCCCATCCCCGTAACGATGCAGAGCCACATGCGTCCGGTGCGCCAGACGACCGCGCCCGCGCCCACAGCTGCCAGCATACGCACGGGCAGTTCGTCCGGCTTGGCGTCGATACTCGTGACGACGAGGGCCGTCAGCGTCGCGACGGGGACGTAGGTGAGCGATCGAGTCCACACGTCGGGCACGTGGACATTGTCGAAGGCGAAGCCGCTGAGTCGCAGCAGGTAGACGGCGATGCCGAGCACAAGAATCGTCCAGATGGCACTCATGATTTGTTCCGGTCCGCGCTTGGTACCCGGTGAAGTGGGACATGAGGCTCTCCGTGTCTCGCGGCTGACCAGGCGCCGGCCGCACTGCCGGTCAGCCCGGCGGCGAGGATCGCGATTCCACCAGGAGACACGCGAGAGACGACGAGTGTCGTGGTAGCGGCCACAATAGCCGTAAGCACGGCTGGTCGCGATCGCACCAGTGGGATCAGCACGGCCAGGAAGATGAGCGGCGCGACGAAATCGATGCCGAACCGGCCGAGATCTGGCAGAACCGCGCCCGACAGGACGCCGATCAGCGTGCCGATGTTCCACCCGGCGAACATGCTGACTCCAGCACCGAGCAGGACCGGCATGCGGACGCGTCCGCCGGCAACCGCGATGGCGAATGCGCCGTCGGTCACGAAGTAGGCTGTCACGATACGAGCGAGCCGGGATGGCCGCGCTTCACGTGTCGCAGCCAGACCATAGAGGAAGACTTGAAGGTTGAGTGTGAGTACGGTCACGACCATGATGACGGCCGACGTGCCGCGGGCGAAGAGGGAGACAACGCTGAGTTGCGCCGCGGCCGAAAAGACGGTCAGGCTCATGAGCTGTGTCGCCAGCGGGCTGACCCCGGCATCGCGAGCCGCCACGGCATAGGCGATACCGACCGGAATTGCGCCGGTCCAGAGTGGCAACAGCGCCACGAAACCGCGCCAGAAGAGAGCCGTCGGATGCGCATCGTCCCGTTCATGCACGGTGGTCGTCGCCCACATGTTCACGCACATTCCGCTCGATCGTCGTCCGAATCCTGTTTGCTATGCTAGTGGGCCATGTTGACGGAGTCATCGTCATCGAAGTCGAAATCAGGCGTGTGATGAATTCCCAGCACAATCGGGTGACGGGTGACGCGGGCGGGAACAAACTGCGCGCGTTGCGTGAAGCCGCGGGGAAGACGCAACTCTGGATCGAGGCGGAGGCGGATCTCGGCTCCGGCTATCTGCAACGAATCGAGTCCGGGCGCGTCGCTCAGCCCGGCCGCGCGATGCTCGAACGGATTCTGGCCGCGATTGGCGCGCGCTACAGCGAGCGGCGTGAGGTGCTGGAGCAATTTGGCTACGCGGTCTCGATGTCGCCACCCGACAAGGCAGACACGGCCTGGGCGCGTGCGTTCTGTCAGCCGGAGCTCGATCAAGCGCCATTCCCAGCCTACGCGCTCGACTGCATACACCGCTTGGTCGCCTGGAACGCACAGGTGCCGCGCCTCTTCGGCCTGCTCGGCGACGACCCGTCGCTCGGAAGACTGGCCGGTTGCTCGATTCTCGAAGCCTGGTTCGATGAGAACTCGCCGCTGTCACGACTGGTGGCCGAGCCGGATGTCTTCCTGCCCGCGTTGATTCGTGCCTTTCGCTCCGAGATGGAGCCCCACCAGGTCGAGCCATGGGTGCCGGAGGTGCTGGATCGACTGCTCGCCTTGCCGCGGTTCGCCGATTACTGGCGGCGCATCGAGCAGGAGGCGGCGCCGGTCAGTTCCGCGCGAGCGCTGGTACCGCTGAAGTTGACCGTGCCGGGCGCCGGACGGATGCAATTCCGCTTGTCGGCCGAGCACCTGGTGCGCGATGCGCGTTTCCGGCTGATCTTCTTCTTTCCGGCCGACCTGCCGACGATGCAGCGCTGCGCCGAATGGGCGACCGCGGAATCGTGACGAACGGGCCGCGAATCACGGGCTGATCATCATCTACAATGAAAGACGGGGCGGATCCCGCCGAACGTCGGCGGTACGGGCGGCGTGATTAGTTCTCGGACGTCTTGTAGGGGAGTAGCTTGTCTGCTCCCGCCAAGCCGTACGACAAACGACGCCAGGAGGACACAAGGTCCTCCCCTACAGCAATTATCGATATATCGCGGTCGACTTTGCCTGATTGGGGATTTGTGCAGGGACTGCTTCAGCTGGAATCCATGCCCGATTGGGTAGCGCACCGCGCGTCGGTGACGCCGAACCGAATGGCCGTGATCTGTGGTGAACGGCAACTGACCTATGCCGAGCTCGACGCCGAAGTCGTGCGCGTGGCTCGAAAGTTGGCGACGCTCGGCGTAGGTGCGAGCAGTCGCATCGGAACACTGCTCCACAATAGCGCCGACGTTCCGGTCATTGTCCACGCCATGAGCCGTCTCGGTTCGACCCTTGTTCCGCTCAACATTCGTCTGCGTCCCGATGAGATCGCCTGGCAACTTGCCGATTCCTGCGCTGACCTCTTGATCGTCGACGAGCAGACCGTGCCCCTCGCCCTCGATGCTCGAAGCCGGTCGGGGCGAGATGTGTCGCTGGTATCGGTTCAGCCTGGCGGCGATGGGATCCGGTCACTCGCGGATGTGCTCGCGGCGGAGGTTGACCTGCGCGATTGGATCGACCCGGGCGCCGTGCACAGCATCGTCTACACCTCCGGCACGACGGGGCGACCCAAAGGCGCGATGCTCACGTATGGCAATCACTGGTGGAATGCGATCGGCTCCGCGCTTAATCTCGGAATCCGCGACGACGATCGCTGGCTGGCCTGTATGCCCCTCTTTCACGTCGGTGGGATGGCCATCCTGCTCCGCGCCGCGATCTACGGCATCACCGCCGTCATCCACCCGCGCTTCGACGAGGTGGAGGTCAACCGAGCCATCGACGAGCAGGGGGTCACGATTATCTCGGTCGTGGCCACCATGCTCCAGCGCATGTTAGCCGCGCATGGAGAGCGCCCCTTTCCACCGTCGTTCCGCTGCGCGCTGCTGGGTGGAGGGCCCGCGCCCCAGCCGCTCCTGGAGGAATGCGCGTCACTCGGCATTCCGGTGGTGCAGACATACGGCCTGACCGAAACCGGTTCACAGGTGGCGACCCTCGCGCCAGAGGACGCGCTTCCGCGACTGGGATCGGCCGGAAAGCCGCTCTATCCCAACGCGCTGCGCATCGGTGACGGTGACGTGCCGCCTGGTACTCCGGGTGAGATTCAGGTGCGCGGTCCGGTGGTGACGGTGGGTTACGCGGGTAAACCGGAGGAGACCGAGCGCGCCCTGCGGGACGGCTGGCTGCACACTGGCGACCTGGGATATCTGGACGAGGATGGCTACCTCTACGTGCTCGATCGTCGCACGGACCTGATCGTGTCGGGCGGTGAGAACGTCTATCCGGCCGAGGTCGAGGCAGTGCTGCTCGCCCATCCGGAGGTCGTGGAGGCCGGAGTGATCGGGGTGCCAGATGACGAATGGGGGCAGTGCGTCGTGGCAAGCGTCCGACTTCAGGATGACGCACAGGTCGTGGAAGCGGATCTGCTGACGTATTGTCGAGAGCGGCTGGCAGGGTACAAGGTTCCGCGAACGGTCCGTTTCTCCGGATCATTGCCGCGCAACGCGACCGGCAAGCTGCTGCGGAGGGTGCTCCGTGACGAATGGCTGGAAGACGGTTCTGGCAGTTGACCTGACTGATTGTTCATCCTCGACGGCACATGTACAATCGGGCGGCGGGCGCGCCGCCAACGGAGTGTGATCGACTCGCATAGATAGCGATGATAGGCAAAAAATCCGTGTATCTCATTGACCAGCAGACTGAGGCGCTCGATTACCGGCGTCGTTATCGCGGGCTTATCGGAGTCGCGAGCAAGGTTCCGATTCGCGACCGGGCAATGCTCGCGCTGGTCTATACGCCCGGGGTGGCGGAGGCCTGCCTGGAGATCAAGCGCGATCCGCAGGAGTCGTTCGATCTGACCTCACGGGGCAACACGGTCGCCATCATCACCGACGGCTCGGATCTCCTCGGGCTGGGCGACGCACCGCCGGAGGCAGCGCTGCCGATTCTGGAGGCCCGAAGCGTTCTGTTCAAGACCTTCGCGGGCATCGACGCGTTCCCGATCTGTATGGCAGAGCGAGACCCATTCAAGATCGTCGAGGCGGCCCTGGCGCTGACGCCCACCTTTGGGGCGATCTGTCTCGATAATATTGCTGCGCCTCACAGCTTCACCATCGCCGACCACCTCGAAAAGGGCGCCAGCATCCCGGTCTTCAACAACCAGCATCACGGCACCGCCATTCTGGTTCTTGGCGCGCTGATCAACGCCTTAAAGGTTGTCGACAAGCGCATGGACGAAATCCGCGTCGTCATTTCCGGCGCGGGCGTTTCGGGGATCGGTGTCGCGCGCCTGCTGCACCGCGTCGGCGTGCGCGACATCGTGGTCTGCGACCGGGCCGGGGCGATCTACCCGTATCGACCGGAGCGGATGAACTGGGCCAAGGTCTACCTGGCCAAGGAGACCAATCCCGAGCGGCGCCAGGGGAGCCTGTCCGACATGCTGCGTGGCGCGGATGTCTTTATCGGCGTCTCGACCGGCGATATTGTGACCGGTGAGATGATCGAGACAATGGCGCCGAACCCGATCGTCTTCTCGCTGGCGGTGCCGACGCCGGAAGTCTCGCCTGCCGATGCCCGTGCCGCCGGCGCGGCGGTGGTCGCGACCGGCCGCTCTGACTTCCCGAACATGATGGACATCTCGCTCGTCTTTCCGGGCGTCTTCCGCGGCCTGCTCGATTCACGCGCACGAAACATCCGTCTGCGGACTCTGATCTACGCGGCCCAGGCGCTGGCCGGAATGGTTCCAGCCGACGAACTGCACGCCGACCACATTGTGCCGCGCATCTTCGATTATCAGGTCGCCCCGGCGATCGCCGCTGCTGTCGTGCGCGCCGCGATCGAGACGGGCGAGGCCGGCCGCGAGGTCGATCCCGACACCGTCGCCGAAGACCTGCGACGCTTCGTCTATGAAGGGACACTGCGTCCGTGGACGGGATCGCACAAGCGCCCCAAGACGCGGCGCGAGGAAGCGATCGACCTGCGCCGCCGGCATCATGGAGTGCTCGAGATTCGGAGCAAGATCCCGATCAAGGATCACCACATTCTGAACTTGCTCTACTTGCCACCGGCCGCGCTGGCACCTGCCGCCGAGATTCGCGAGAACCCGCTCAGCGTCTACGAGCTGACCGTGAAGGACAACCTCGTCGCCATCGTTACCGACGGGAGCGCGGTGCTGGGTCTGGGTGACATCGGTCCGCAAGCAGCTCTGCCGGTGATGGAGGGCAAGGCCGTTCTCTTCCAGTCGCTGGCTGGAGTCGAGGCCTTCCCGATTTGCCTGGCCGAGCGTGATCCTCAGAAGATTGTCGAGATCGTCAGGATCATCTCGCCCTCGTTCGGTGGGATCAACCTGGAGGACATCTCGGCTCCCAGGTGCTTCGAGATCGAAAACGCGCTTAAGGAGCGGCTACAGTTGCCGGTCTTCCACGACGACCAGCACGGCACGGCCGTCGTTGTCCTGGCGGCGCTGATCAACTCGCTCAAACTGCGCAAGACGCCAATGAGCGAGACGAAGATCGTCATCAATGGCGCGGGCTCGGCTGGCATCGCCGTCGCCAAGTTGCTCTTGCAAGTCGGGGTTGCGGACATCATTCTCTGCGACCGGCACGGTGCGATCTATCAGGGCCGCAAGGAAGGCCAGAATAAGGTCAAGGAGGAGATCGCCCGAATCACGAACAAGTCGGACGTGCACGGCGCGCTCTCCGAGGCGCTGCATGGCGCCGACGTCTTCATCGGTCTGTCAGCCGCGGGCGCCTGCACCAAGGAGATGGTTCGTTCCATGGCGCCCGACCCGATCATCTTCGCATTGGCCAATCCTGAGCCGGAGATTCTCCCGGACGAAGCGCGAGCCGCCGGAGCGCTGGTTGTGGCGACTGGCCGATCCGACTTCCCGAACCAGGTGAACAACTCGCTGGCCTTCCCGGGCATCTTCCGCGGGGCGCTGGACGTCAAGGCGATCGACATCAACGATGAGATGAAGCTCGCCGCGGCGCGGGCCATCGCCGACCTGGTGCTTGATCGTGAGCTGAATGCCGACTGGGTGATGCCGGAAGCACTCGACCTGCGAGTCCCCCCGGCCGTCGCCGCCGCAGTGGCGCGGGCTGCCATGGAGACCGGTGTCGCACGGGTTGAGGTCGACCCTGAAGAGGTTGCGGCCCGCACCCGCGAGATCCTCTACGAGGGCCTGCAGCGGTAGTTCGTCTATACAGCCGAAAAACGTTGGTTTGGGCGGTCATGGCGATCGCCCATTTTGCTGTCATGGCCGGCGAGGAAAGGACATCACGTCTCCCGTCGTGGAGGGGGCTCTGCCCTTCTTCGTCGCGTGTCACGGCCTGTGGCCGATAGGGGTGCTCGGCCCGCGAGAAATGCGTCGCCCGGCGAATTATCGCCTTGCACTCCTGAAGCCGATACCGCGTCGGCGAGGGCCTGGGTTGAAGATGGCTATCCACACGAAGTCCATGTTCGTGGTTCACCGGCTAATCGGGTAACTCGTTGGCGGGGACCTGGGTTGAAAACCCAGGCTGAGCAGACGAAGTCCATAAATGGACTGGGCTCTGCGGGCTGAAGCGGGCATCGAAGGAACCACTAATCATTGATGCCGTAGTCAGAATGCAGTCCCTTCAGTGGACTTCGCCTGTGTAGCCCGGCGAGTTTACTCCCGGGCGGCCGCGGTTGACCGCCAGGGTTGATCGTAAGACACCACGAGGTCTCCGGCAAACGCGGCGAATTGCCGTTCAGTCCCATAGAGACCATGATTCCAACCATCCCTCACGTCACCGAATCGCAACGTGTTTCCTCGGCGCGGCACGCGGTTGCGACGCGCTGTAGTTGAGACTCGGAGTAACGTGCCGTCACTCGTCCATTTTCGCTGCCAGTAGCATTCTTCCGATCATTGCCCAGGTTGGCTGCTCGGGAACGGCGTCACCGGTGATGTTTGCGTCATCCGCACTGGCGGAGTGAACTCACGCTGCCTCACCGCCACATTCATTCACGGAATCGCGACGAATTGAGCGTTGTCACGACACGTTTGTGACGCGCCTGCTCTCAAATTGATGGTACTGGGCATTCGCGACGACGATCGGTCCGTTGCCCGCATATACGGAGGGACGGTGCGACATGAAGCGATGTATTCGTTTGTCCATCTTTGGCCTGCCTGTCGCCGCGGCGTTGCTGCTCCTTAACCGGCGTCTTGGACGGACCTGGGGTGCGACAGGGGATGAAGTTCGCGCCTCGTTGCCTGGTGATGACGTGATCGCTGATCCGCTGTGGGAGACGACGCATGGCATCACCATTGGCGCTTCACCTACCGACATCTGGCCCTGGTTGGTTCAGATGGGAATCACGCGCGGCGGCTGGTATTTGTCCGAGCGGCTCGACCGGATCGTCTGGCGCATCAATAACCCGAGCGTCGATCGCATCGTGCCGGAGCTACAGCATCTTTCGGTGGGGGATGTGATTCCTGATAGCGTCGATGGAACCGCGCATTTTCGGGTGGTTCGAATCGAACCGCGACGGGCGCTGGTGTTGCATTCACGACGGCATCCGCTGAACGGCAGATGGCCCGACCTCACTGCCGCTAACCCCGGTCCGTATCTCGATTTCACCTGGGTATTCGCGTTGAACGAGATGGCAGATGGCTCAACTCGGCTGTTGCTGCGTACGCGCGGACTCATCATGTTTGGCCGGGATCGTGCACCGTTCTGGGCCCGCGTCTTCCTGCCGCTCGCGGACTTCGCCGATTTCGTCTATGCGCGACAAATGTTGCGCGGGATCAAGCGCCGGGTAGAACGGTCAGGACCGTATCAGGTCCCGGAAGAACCCGATCCGCAACTGGTAGACATGGAAGCGGCGGGAACGCCCGATGTTGAGATGGCCTCTGAAGTAAATATGTGAGCAATGAAGCGATGTGTCACCCATCCCGCAGCAGCCCCTGCTGGTAGGCCGCGCGCACCGCTTCGGCTCGCGACCGAGCGCCGAGCTTCGCCAGCATGTTGCTGATGTGAAACTCAACGGTCTTGATAGACAGGACCAGTTCGTCGGCGATCTCGGTGTTGCGTTTGCCAACCGCCACCATACGAAGCACTTCCAGCTCGCGAGCGGTGAGCGACTCCGCAGTGTTGGACGAGTCTTCAAGGACACGAACGATCTCAGGATCGAAGACCTTGCCCCCCTCCGCCACGCAGAGGACCGCGGAGACAATCTCGTCGCTCGATGCGGTCTTGCGCAGGTAGCCCTGGATGTCGAGTTGGGTCAGCGCGCGAGCATAGTGGACGTCGTCGTAGCCGGTCAGGATTACGATGCCAATGCTCGGAAAATGACTGCGCACCTGGCGGGCGACGTCGACGCCGCTCATGTCGGGCAGCCGCATATCGAGCACCAGCACATCGGGTGGCGACGCCGAGATTTGTTCCAGCGCGCTGCCTCCGTCTCCAGCGGTGCCGATTACCTGAATGCCCGGAGCCCGCTCGAAGCTGGACTGTGTTCCCTCGCGAAGCATCGGATGATCATCGACGATGAAGACCCGTACCGGTTCCTGTCCTCCCCGTCTACTCATCATTGCCCTCCAGTGGAACCGTCACCAAAACCGACGTGCCGTGCGACGACCGTGAGTCGACTTTTACCGATCCTCCCCACGGTTGCAGGCGCTCACGAATACCAATCAATCCGAGATGTGTTGTGTCGTCATCGGGCGTCTGGTCGGCCGGCATGCCGGTCCCATTGTCCGACACTTGGAGGAGCGCCTGAGCCGGCGATCGATTGAGCGTCACTTCGACCGACGTGGCGCCCGCGTGCTTGATGCAGTTGTTGAGCGCTTCCTGAGCGACGCGATAGAGAGCGGTTTCCAGTTCGGGACTGAGACGCCCGAAGTCGGCCTCATCCCGGGGCGTGACGTCGAGCGTAATGTTGAGGTCTGACCTTGCGCGGGCCTCGTTGACCAGACTCTCGAGCCCGGCGACTAGCCCGAAATCATCCAGAACTGGCGGTCGCAGTCCGGCACAGATGGCGCGCAGGGAACTGATGATCTCCTCGGCCTCGGCGCGCAGTCGGGGTCGATCCAGTCCTGGCGACGATTCCGAGATCTCGCGCGCGAGCAAGATGGCGCGTTGCAGCGGATCGTCATGGAGGTCGAGCGCCAGCCGGCTTCGTTCTTCCTCCTGCACCTGCATCAGACTGCCGCTCAGCGCGGCGAGTTGCTGTTCGCGTTCGACCAGCGTCTTGACCTGCTCTTCGAGCCGCTTGAGGAGCAGCGCGCTCTGCAGCGCCGTCGCGACCATCGGCGCCAGCGTAGTGACCAGGGCGACGTCCTCGGGGTTGTAGGCTGCGTCGTGCCGCTTCGGACCAAGCGATAGCGCGCCGATCGTGTCACGTTCGACGATCAGCGGCACTACCTGGACCGGGTGAAGAGCATCGCTCGATATCGTGGTAGCCAAGGACTGGTGAATCGTGATCGGGCTGTTGTCAGTCAGCAGCGTGACCTCCGCCCATCTCAGGTCGAGCACGTCGATGAGACGGTTTAGGACATGCGTGGCGATGGCGTCCAGGCCGTGAATCTCGACGATCTCGACGCTCAGACGTTGAAGGGTCTCCCGGTAGTCATAGACATCGCGGAAGAGGAAGCGCTCGGCTCGTCGACGCAGCCAGGATTGGCTGGGCCAGAGCAGGATCGAAATAATGGCAATCAAGATTGCCGCCAGAAAGGGATTCTGCTCGCCAATCGGAATCTGACTGCCACGGCGGATTTCGAATCCGCGCACGACAATGCTCAGGAGGGCGATCAACCCCAGCCAGGTGATGAGCGCGATCAGGCCACGACGGACGAGGCGAGTGACCCCGAAAAACTGTCGGCTTGTGATCGCGATTCCAAGACTGAGCGGGATGAAGATGGTGCCGAGCGTCGCGTAGGCAAACGGGGCCAGATTGCGTACACCCAGAAAGTGAGGGATTACGAGCAGAACGACAAACGGTGCGACGGCGACAGCCATCCCGAGCCCGACAATACCCATCGCGCGTCGCGCCGCTCGCTGCTCCGGTGATGCACGCAGGAGAGCGAACAGGATCAAGCCGATCGCACCCACCATATACGCGGTGTGGAAGAGATAGCTAAGATTCCTCAGCCACTCGTAAATCCACACGTTCACATTCACGGCCAGCATGAACCCAATAATCAACCCGGCCGCCGGAAGCATTGAGAGTGTCGCGAGCATGCGACCTTGTCGCGTGACGAGCCAGTTGATCGGGAAGACCCAGGCGAGTAACAGGACACTGGCCGCAAAAGTGACGGACGACAGATAGAGCGTGGTGACGTGAAATGGGTCGGCAGCGGCTCCAGGAGCAAGCTGCTCAAAGAGGATCGCGCCGAGAGTGCCGTTGACGAGCATAACGTTCGCGGCAATCACGTCGTTGGACAGGACGAAAACTCCAACGCCGACGAGCGCGAAGCAGGCTGCCGTCAGCAGCAGTGCGATCTGTTCCGGTGTGGAGGTTGGCGTGTTCCCCAGCGCCGAGGCTGTGTGAGTGCCGGTGCTGGATTCAAATGTGATGATCCCTGCGTGCTCGATTGTCGATGGATCATCGGCCACGGTAACGGGTTGACCGTCGGCAGAGAGGACGATCGCGCCGGGCCGCAGGTGGTTGTCCCAACCGATGCTGGCCGGTTGAACCCAGGTGACCAACGCCCGGCCAGACTCGAAGTCAATGTGAAACCCAAGTGACTGCCGTTGTTCAGCGGTCGGGCTGTTGCTCCACTGGCCGATCACCGCGAGGATTGCCAGAACTCCGATTGCGATCGTCCAGCGTGGGACCAATGTTCGCGTCAGCATGGAGGCTGACCGGCTGGCGTCATGACTATCGCGTTCGTCCAACAGCGATGTCGGAACCTCGGTCCTCATCTGGATGACATCTCACATGTGTCGCGCTCGATCGAGTCCGGTTCCAGACAGTGTACAGCGGCCAACCTTGTCGAGGGAGTGGACCATCTGACTATCCGGCAGATTCGTCCAGACTATCAGATACCGCATTCCCGCTTAAATTGATCCGCCTGGGTGCGGGGACAGCCCAGGCGGAACAGGAGGAGGGTGGTATATGAACCCTGAGATGACGGGAACGGAAGATGTAAAGGAGTAGTGCTCCGAACTGGAGCGTCCCCGCCGTTCATACGGTAGGGCACACTGCCGATTCGGCACAACCGGGGAAACCCTAGGTTTTGGATGAAAGGTCAGACCAAGCTAGGAGCCTGGGTACGCCTTGAAGAATCCCACCGAGAGCGTCGAATCACTGTCCGGGGCGTCGCAACGTGGCACCAGGGTTCCAGACCCACCATCTACATGACGCACGGCTACGTTTAGCATGCTCTGATCGTCTCCCAGCGTCACACGCATCGATACGCCACCGGGCACCGGGCTAGCCGCAGACGTTTCAGCCACACCGGGCGGGCACCAGTTCGACCAGACGAAGAAGAGCGATGCCTGGCCGGAGGGTTGGAGCGTCACCGGTGTTTCGCTGCCGTCGAGCGTCATCGTCTTCTGGACTGTCGTCATGATATGGCCGTTTTCGTCCAGAATCTGGACGTTGGCCGTTCCCTGCAGCGTGCAGGGACCAGAGCCAGTGTTTGTGAAGACGATCGACCCGGCCATGGATCCGGTCGCTCCCTGGTAGCCGGCCGTGGCCGACAGGTCGGCTGCGGTGCACTGCTGAGCCGATGAATCGGCGCTGGGCGTTGGAGTGGGCGTCGCGACGTCTTCGACGACGGTCGCATCAACGATTTTGGCAACGCTCTCCTCATGGCCGACGACGTACTCGCCGTGATAGTGACGGACTGTCCCGTCGGTCTGTCTGGCGTCGAGCACGATGACGACGACGCGGTTGCCGGCTCGATCCGCTTTGGTGGAGGTGATCGTCAACGTGTCGCGTTGGGTTCCCACGTAGCCCTTGGTGAAGTCACTCAAGGATTGCTGCTGCTGGAGGTGCGATCCCAGATAGCCATAGGCCGCCGCGTAGTCCTGAAGGTTGATGGCGTGGAAATAACCCACCACCGTCTCTTCGGCAGTCTTCTCGTCGACCGGGGGCACCGGGCTGGGCGTCGCCATCGTAATCGACATGCGCGTCGGTGACGGCGATGGAGTTATTTTGCCGCTCGCGAGTGGTGTGGCCGTGGCTTGCGGCGTTGCGACCGCGATGAACGGCGATTGCTGTGCGAGCGCGGTCGTGATTCCCGCAGTCGCGGTCGGCGACGCGATCGATCCCGCGGCGATCTGCGGCTGCTGGCTCGAATTCGTGGTCGTTCCACCATGGTTCTGGAATAGGAAGATCGTCAGCGCGGCAACCAGGGCGACGGCAACCGCCGCTCCGAACATCCCCGCGGCTTGCCGTGCAATGCGTCCCGGCGTGACGCCCGGGCCCAGTGCCGACCGGGTGTGCACCGTCTCCCACAGTTCCGGTGACGGCGCGATCTCGTGCAGCCGCTCCACACCATCGAGACCTGTTCGAAGCATGCGCTCGAAGCGCGCGCAGGCGGGGCAGGTTTCCAGGTGCCGGTCGAGATCGATTCGCTCCTTCGGGGAGAGACGTCGTTCGTAGCTCTCCGAGATCAACTGTTGGATGCGATTACAGTTCATCGGGAGTGCTCCTGCTCGGATGACAGTACCTCGTACGCCTGTGCGAACGCCTTACGGGCGCGGAAAAGGCGCACCTTGGCGGCGTTCGGTTTGATCTCGAGTGCGTGTGCGATTTCCTCGATCGAGAGTCCCTGGTGGTGCCGGAGCAGCAGGACGCTACTGTGTGTCGGTCCGATCTTGGCCATTGCTTGCTCAATCAACTCCGACTCCCCGAGTCGATCCGCCAGCCTCAGATCCTTTCCGCGGTCCGGCGTACCTGGCCCAAACGGAATCCACTGCAGCACGCGTTTTCTCCGAAAGTAGCTCATCGCGGTATTTGTTGCGATCCGGTAGATCCACGCGCGAAAGTTCAGTTCACCGTCGGTGCGTTCGATCGCCCGGTACGCCTTGAGAAACGTATCCTGGGCCAGATCCTCGGCAACTTCGCGGTCCCGCACCATCCGGTACAGATAGTTCACGATTGGCCGTTGATATTGATCGAACAACGCGGTGAAGGCGGCCGCGTTCCCGGCCTGAGCGCGATTGAGAATGCCGCGCTCATCCATGGCTAGCGCGCCCCACTCTGCTCTCTCCATCCCCATCCATCCTCTCCACAGACAGGGACGCGTGAGCGGGGAAAAAGGGTACACGCGTAACTTGGCGAGAACGTTTCGAATGCATGGTTCCTTCCCTCGCCCGGCGACGATGGGGCGTCAGATTGGACTACCTGGACCAGTTTCTCACGGCAGCCGAGGTGGAGCGACGCCAGGATGGCCGGCGACTGCCGGTTCACGGCCCGGTAGGTCAACTCTAACGAGGTTTCGTCGCCAATGCACCTGTTTGTGAAACGCTTCGAAGGGTGATTTGCTCTCGTGACGATTCGTCGTGCCGCCAGATGAAACCGTACGAAGATTGGACGAAAATAGAAGAACAATTCGGCTCAACGAGCCGTGAGCGTAGTCGAAATGAGGAGACGATGTCCAACGATCAAACGCCGCTGCACCCGGAGCCGGAACGGACCGGAGCGCTGAGAAACCTGCGCGAGGAAGAGAAGCGCGTTCTGGAGCGGATCCGGCATCACGGGCGAGTCGCGCGCGATGTAGACGCGACGTTCGAGAAACAGATGACGTTCGGCCAACGCATGGCCGATCGCTTGGCAGAGCTGGCCGGCAGTTGGAATTTCATTATCATCTTTCTCGGCCTGATCCTGATTTGGGTTGCCCTGAATGCCTCGCAGCTACTCTTCCACGCCTTCGATCCATATCCGTTCATCCTGCTGAACCTGTTTCTCTCGTTGCTGGCCGGCCTTCAAGCGCCGGTCATCATGATGAGCCAGAACCGGCAAGAGGATCGTGACCGGCTGCGCGCCGAGAACGACTACGAGGTGAACCTGAAGGCGGAGCTTGAGATCGAACAGCTGCATCAGAAGATGGACGAACTCCGAGAGACCCAATGGCAGGATCTGCTGCGAATCCAGGAGCACCAGATCGAACTGCTTCACGAGCAGATTCGCATGCTCCAGGGCATTATCGACGGTTCTGGGGCGGCTAAGTCTGCCCCTCCGGTCTAGCACGGTCGCGGAAGCCGAGATCTACGGCATCGCGCGCACGGATGAAAAGAGTCGGAACGCCAGTATCGAGAAGGCCAGAACGATGATCGATCCCGCTGCCACGGTTGCGGGCACGCCGATCGCCGACCCGACACTGCCCATCACCATCGCGCCGAGTGGCATCAGTCCCATGGGGATAAGCGTGTAAACGCTCATGACTCGGCCACGCATCTCTTCCGGCACGCTGAGCTGAAGCAGCGTGTTGGTGATTGCCATGAAGAGTGTCTGCGTGGCGCCGATCACCAGTAGCAGCGCGATCGACGGCACGAACCAGCGCGAGAGGGCGAAGCCGAACAGTGCTATCGCGAAGACCAGGATGATGATCAGCAATGAGATGCCTTTGCGTTTTGACCGGCCAAAACTTCCCACGGTCAGCGCGCCGACGAGCGCGCCGACCCCGGTCGCAGCCATCAGAAAGCCGTAGCCTCCGGCGCCGCGGTGCAGCACGTTGCTGGCGAAGATCGGCATCATCTGACTGTAGGGCCGCCCGAGAAAGGTTGGCACGCTGAGTACGAGCATCAGTCCCCAGATACGCCGGTCGGCCGACATAAACCGCAGGCCACTGGTCAAGTTCTGAAGAATCGACTGCGGCGCCCGTTTGATCTGTGGGCGCGGCGCGATGCGCCAGAGGGCGAAGACCACGGCGAAGTAGCTGAGACCGTTGATGAAGAACGCGCCGGATGTCGAGATGACGGCTACCAGCACACCGGCTACGGACGGCCCGATGATCGCCGCCGAGTTCCAAGCCGCCGAGTTGAGCCCGACCGCGCTGGCGATGTTTTCCTTGCCAACGAGGTCGGGTATGAGTGCCTGGCGCGCCGGGTTGTCGATCGCCATCACCACCGAGCTGAGGAACGCCAGTAGCAGGATCTGCCAGACGGTGACGATGCCAGTGATGTCGAGAACGCCAAGGATGATCGCCAGAAAGGCGGCGGTTGACTGGGTGAAGAAGAGAAGCCTGCGCCGATCGAGCCGGTCCGCCAGTACTCCGCCGAAGAGCGTGATGGTCAGGGCGGGAACAGCACGCACCAGCCCGACCAGGCCCAGATAGAAGGCCGAATCGGTCAATTGCAGGATGAGCCAGCCCTGCGCCACCATCTGCATCCAGCTACCGACATTCGAGATGATGCTGCCGTACCAGAAGCGTCGGAAGTCGTCGACAGCCAGCGCTCCGCCATTCGGTCGAAGGCTGACTCCCCGTGGCAACGACATCGCCGCGGACGCCCGGTTGAGTGTTCGCCAGAGCCCGACGGCGCGGTGCGTAACTCGACCGCGACGCTCAGTTTGCGGAACGTGTTCGGACTCGGTCTTCATGCGGATGCCGTAACCACTCTATTTCCATCGATCCGGAAGTGTTCTCAGTGTCGATCAGTTCTCAGGCGACTCGTCGTTCTCAAGATCAGATGAGAGGATCGCCTCGAGCAGACGTCGTGGAGCCGCGTCTGACACACGCTCGCGGGCGCCGATCTCGAACGATTCGATTCGCAGGTCCGGAATCGATGCCCGGTATTCGTATGCCTGGAGCAACGCTTCGAGCTTATCCATCTGACGAACGAGTCGCGCTTCGGCTGTGCGCCCGTCCTCGTATTCCTCCCAGGCGTCGACGATCAAAGCACGAAGCGAGCCCGGGAGATTGCCCGTCATCTGCCGGAGCGCGGACTCCTCCGCTGCTCGCTTGGCCCGGTCCGCGGACTCCGAATATGTGGGTTGACTGCGGAAGAGGAGGTCACGATCGACCTCCTCGTTTGCCAACGTCTCGTCGAACGGCGTGGCGTCACCGGCGATCGCCTCGGGCAGATCGTGGCAGATGGCAAGCACCAGGGCGCGGCTCACGTCGATCTCGGGGTTTGCCTGTGCCATCAGTAGTGTCATCAGGGCAAGCCGGTAGCTGTGATCAGCGACCGACTCCGGCTTCGGAATGCCGAGGTGTACCCAGCCCTGACGGGGCAGGCGCTTCAGCGCTCCGGCATGCACCAGCATGTCGAGGATTGCGGCTTCCGGCCCGCTTGCGCTGTCCCCTTGCGACACGGTCTGGCTCAGTCCCGGGCTTTGGTCGTGTTTCGCAGCGTGCCGATGCCCTCGATCTCGACCTCGACGGTATCGCCGGGCTTGAGCGGGCTAACGCCATTCGGCGTGCCGGTCATGATGACGTCACCCGGCTGCAGGGTCATGACGTTGGAAATGAAGCTGACCAGGAAAGCAGGCTTGAACATCAGGTCGCTGGTGTTGCTGCTCTGCTTCACCTCGCCGTTGATCTTTCCCTTGATGTCGAGGTTGTTGGGATCGAGATCGGTCTCGATGACTGGACCGAGCGGGCAGAAGGTATCGAACCCCTTGGCACGGACCCACTGGCCGTCCTTGCGCTGGAAATCGCGATGGCTGACGTCGTTGCCGCAGGTGTAGCCGAGGACGTAATCGAGAGCGTCCTCTTCCGCCACACGTGACGCTTGCTTTCCGATCACCATGCAGAACTCGGCTTCCTCATCGACGCGGTTGGCTTGCGGGAGCTCAATGACCCCGCCATGCCCGAGAAGAGCGGTCTGCGGCTTCATGAAGAGGACTGGCTCGGTCGGCACCTGGCGATTCGGGTCGTTCTCGGTGACGTGCAGAGCGTAGTTGAGGCCGACCGCGACGATCTTGCTTGGCTCGACGGGCGGCAGGATAGTCAGAGAATCCATCGCTCCGACCGACGATCCTTTGCTCAGCCCCCCGAAGAGATCACCGTCAGCCTGGTACACTGTGCCATTTTCCACGATGCCGTAGCGTGGTGAGCCATTATCCAGATAGCGAACGATCTTCATCGTACCTCCCCGTCCTACGCGATTCATCCTATCCCCGGTCACGACATGATCGAAACCGGTACGGGCTATCGTAGCAGACATGACCCGTTTGGGGCGTTCGTGGGAATGACTGATACACAGCAAAGGCTGCGTGTGCTAGCTACCAGCAACCCGCCAGTAGGAGATGATCTCGTCGACATCGTCCGAGTTGATGAGCCCGGTCGTGATGCTGCTTGAGGCGGAGGCGACGACACGAACCCGGATGTCGTCCACGGTCAGCGGTTCCGCATCGCTCAGGTATCCATGACCCAAACAATACGTCCGGAAATCGTCGACTGCCGCACGCCTGAACCCTTTTACCTGACCGTCATCGAGAGCTGTGACCAGCGCGGTCGCATCACCGTTTAGCACGTCAGTGAGCTGCGATACCTCGTCGATGAATCGATCCGAAATCGCATTTGATTCGAGCAATACCGCCCGATCGATCCGTTTGCCCCTGCCGACACGCCAGGCCTCCATCGTGGCACGAACGACCTCCACCCGGGCCCCGGCTCGCTCAACTGTGCCGGGGTAGCGTTGGAGCAGCGTCGCGCCGCCGTAGTCCACCAGCGTCTTCAGCTGTCCCCACGAGTGAACGTGGTTTCGGAGCAGATGGTAGAGCGCCTGACTGTCATGAACGAGATACCAGAGATGGACACTGCCGATGTCAGCCCACGGGTCGATCCCCGGGACGCCGATAAGCTCCCGGTACTCGAGACGAGTCTTGCCCTCCGGAGATGGGATCTCCGGTGTCTGCGCCGCAACGATCTCGAGCGTCGGTAGGCGCTCGATGTCAGCGAGACCTCGAGCTTCGGCCAGATCAAGTTCCCGGTACGTCACATCCTGGTGCTCGTTGAGGATCTGAATCCACTTTCCGACCTCGTCGTGCTGTGCCGTGAAGTAGAAGACCTGGCGGCCACCGCGGCAGATCTCGATGGTCGCGTCGATGATGGCGCGGGCGCGTGCCTCGTCGCTGTTTCCGAGCACCTCATCGAGAATCAGTGGTAGCTTGGGACCCTGCTCCATCTCCTCAACAAACGCCATCCGCACGGCCATCAGCAGCTGAACCCGGGTCGCGCTAGAGAGTTCGTGCAGCCCGAATCCGACTCCGGTCGTCGTGTCGGTTGCACGAAACTCCGGGCCGGGATTATCAGCGAGGTCCAGGCGATAGCGCCCGTAGGTGATGCGAGAGAACATTTCGCGGGCGCGGTGGAACACGCGTGGACGATCACGGTCACGCGTCTGCTGGCGAACGAACTCGCCCAGACTCCAGCCAGCGACCAGGTGATACTGCCCTTCTCGCTCTGATCTGAGCATGTCCAGGGCATCGGCCTCGTCGCTCATGGCACGCTCGATGTCGTGCTTCTCCTTCGCGTCATCAACGCGTGTTTCGATAGCGACAACCTGGTCGTTGAGAGTGTCATACCGAGACGCAATTTCCAGTGACTGGTTTCGTTCAGCTTCGAGGTCGTTCAGATCACGCTGTTTGAGATCATCGTTGTCGCCGAGACTCGACGCGGCAGACCGGAGTTCGAATTCGCTCTCCTTCTGATGGGCAATCGCGTCATTGAATCCGTCGCGCTGAGCTACCAATTCCTGAAGCGCCCGGACGTCATCCTCTTCCAGATCCAGTTCCGCGAATAGCGAGCGGATCTGTCCTTTGATCTGGCTGATCGACGGGTCCACATCCTCGTCAAGCAAGCGCTGCTGCTCGATGAGTATCCGATTGGCCTCGGTGAAGGACCGTACCCTGGAATCGAGATCCTCAATGTTTCCGAGAACCGCTGCGTGATCGCTGGCGGCTTGGTATCCGAATTGGCCGAGTTCTTGATTGATCTCGTCGAGGAGTTTGTTCCGCGCCGATTCGGTCCGGTCGTAGTTGAGACGAGCCTTGCGCGCCTCGACGTCCGCCACCTGCCATCGGTCAAGATTCTGGGTCAGAAGGAAAAGATCGGCGGATGTCGCCGGCACCAGCCCATACCGCTCGGTCAGTTGGTCTCGCTGCTGTTCAACATCCTGCCGAGCCGCCGTTGCGGTCTCTCGCTTCGCCGCCAGATCGCCCCATCGATGCGCCTTCTCTTCGTCGACAATCCCCTTGCGAAGGGCATCGTTCAGACGATCCAACACCTTCGCGACGCTCTCCGACGACCAGGCGTCCACCGGCTCCAGGCCGAGCCGGGCGTAGTCGTTCTGAATGACCGTCAGCCGTTCCGCCTGGAGTGCGTCCGATGCCGGACGCGCCAGCAAGAGGAGTCCGACACCCGCGAGCGCGGCCACGGCAAAGAACCAGTAGGCGAGGAGCGCGGCCAGCAGTGAGATCACGATCACCAGGATGGCGGCGATCCGCGCCACCGTGACAAGCCGCGCATCCGCCTGAGCGGAACCGGCTTCGGGCGTCTTCAGCCACCGGTTCAGATAGGAAATGCCCTCGCGAAGCTGATCCAGGTTCGATGGCGGGAGGATGTCTCCCACCCAATCGTGCAGTGCCGCTTGCGCGTCCTCGTTCGCCCGAACGGTTTCAATCTGCTTGACCAACTGAGCGAGTTCACGCAAGCCGGTGACGTCGAGATCGTGGAGCTGCGACTCCGAAAACTCATCGCCGATGCGTGCGCGAGCCGATTCTCGCTGCTCGCCCGCCGCCCGCCAGCTCCGTTTCTCACGCTCAACTTCGTCAGCCAGACCCTGGAGTTCCTGGCATTGCGCGCGCAATGCGCTGATGAGACCGGCTCGTACCGGCCTTCCTTCGAGTTTGCTCGCGGCGATGTCGACTTTGGCCGACGCGATGGTCGTGAGTTCTCGCGTTTGGCGATCTCGCAGCTCAGAGAGACGCATCTGAAGCGCGCTTAGCGTCTCCGTTTCGTCTCCTCGGAGTCGTTCCAGGGTTGGAGGAAAACTGTCGACGCGTCGACGGGCATCTTCGAGCGCCAGTTCGGCCTTTTTGAATCGGATCGCCCGCGCCAGAAGTTCGGCGCGATTGCGCGCGTTTCGCGCATCGTCGCGACGAACTCGGAGATCCGCGAGCCCATCCTGCTGAGATACCAGTCCCTGCTGTGCCTGCCGCGCTTCCTCGAGAGCGGACTTCGCTTCGTCAAGCCGGTTCAACAGTAACGTCGGCCGAGACGCCGAATCTCGATACCGAAGCTCCCGTACGGCGGCATCGACGTCGTATCCGCCGACGGACTCGCGCATGATCGTCGCGGCGAACGACTCGTTGTCGACCTGCAGCAACTCGTGCAGGGTCAAGATGTACCGGTCACGGGTCTCGGGTCCACCAACACCTATCCGGCTGCCGTCCACGCCGTCACGCTGGCAGCGGAAACGACCGGCATCAAAGTCGAGATACCACTCCGAACCGTCGAAGTTGAGCCTGCCCGATAGCGCGCCACGCGGCCAACATGGCGTATCTGGCCACAACAGCGCATGAATTGCCTGCGCGCTGGTGGTCTTCCCGGATGCGTTCGGCCCGTGAATGATGTTGATGCCATGGCAGAGGCCGTCGAGGGCGTATGGGGTCTGGATGCCAGGTGATCGGCGTATTTCGATCCGGCCGAATACCAGAGGTTGTCCTCCGCTCACGCGTCCTCCTTCTGCGCCACCAGGCTATCAAGCAGAGACCACGCTTCGCGGAGCAGGGCGTCGCGTGCCTTGGCCACGTCGGGCTCATCGTCGGCGGCGATCGCGGAAAACGGACGATATTGATGGACCGGTTGCAGCCGTTCGACCGTCGTCGAAAGCAGTTCCCGGTACTCTGCGGGATGGTCGTCCTGTTCGAATCGCCTGATCATCCGCGCGACTTCGCCCGGAGGATCGTTGCGTGAAGCAATCTGATCGAGGTTTACGGCTGGGCGAGTCTCGAGCGTGAATTTTTCGATGACGCCGGAGACTCCGCTCAATGAGATCGCCAGGTCGTCCTGGGCGCTGTGAGACAGACCCGGCAACTTGCGGTGGAGCGGCGTTCGGCCCGTCAGCACCACCCGACAGCAGAGGCACTGGAGGCTCGACGCGTCGCTCGTGAACCTGTTCAGCGCGTCGCGGATCGCCCGGACAAGTGCCGATTCAAAGGCTTGCTCGGTTTCGACTCCAGTCAGGTCTACCGACACGGGCTCGTAACGGATGGTCGAGACCGATACCTGGCGCTCGCGAACCGATCCGTCATCAAGGAATTCGACGATCCACGCGCCGTGCGAACCGGTCTCGCCGGGGTCCATTGCCTGCGGAGAACCTGGATAGAGAACAGGTGGTCCGACGCCGTCTGCGTATCGTGCTGGCTTGTGTATATGTCCCAGTACCCAGCAGTTGACCGGGGCGCGACGAAGGTCGGCCAGAGCGACTGGAGCATAGTGGCTCTGTGGCTGATCGAGATCCGCATGCAGCAGGCCGAGCACGGGCAGACCGCCGGTGACACACGAATATCCGTCCAGCGGATTTTCGAAGTTCGACTCCTGAACGAAGGATCGGCCGTCGACGTGCAATACCGCCTGTCCGTTCCGCCGCAGCGTGAATCGCTCCCAATCGCCGCCGCGTCCGAGGAAATGAAGGTGTGACGACTCCAGGGTATCGACGAGACGTGGTAGGACGTCGAAGTCGTGATTCCCGGCGATGACAACCGTCTCGATGCCTTCCGAGTCGAGCCGCCGGAGCCCACGTTCCAGCGGACCGATCGCCTCGAAGTAGCGATTGTCGCGATCGACCAAATCGCCGCTGAGCGCGACCAGATCGACCCGCTCTGTGATGGCCACATCGACCAGTGAATTCCAGGCAGCCGCGCATGAGAAGCCGGGGCCATCGAGATGAGGCGGCACCTTGCTCGATCTCCGTCCGATATGAAGATCGCCCGCACAAAGTACCTTCACGCTGTCCCCCTTGCGTGCACGATTCGACTGGAAGCTCCCGGATCGAACGGCCTATCGGATGTCCTGTCGGATGTGCCGTTGCCGTCGTCCTGTTCGCGATTAGGACAACTGCTCGTCGAACTCTCTCCGCGACACCCACCAGCCGATGTCGAGCAGCCACCCCACGTCTCGGTCATGTTGAACACAACGTGTCCGATGTCGCTTGAGTGGAATTTGTCCTGGTTGCGGCGACGTCACCATAATCTACCACGAAGGTGAACGTTCATGTGAGACTGGCGTCGTGCGCATTCATCCGCTATCCTCTGCGCACGACGACGGCGTGAATGTCGTTGCTGAAAGAGTCTGGATCATGATCGCGATATCTACCGACCGCCTGGCTACCTGGCGGGCTACACAACACGCGGAGACACACACCTCCCCACTGTCCTGAGATCGTTTGGCGCGGACGGACAGTGGGAGCGGGCGCCGCTCGCCGGAGCCCCTCCACATGCTGCTGGTGGAGGCTATAAGTGCATTCCCGTGATGGTATCGCGAGTCAGGTCGTTCGCCGCAGCGTGCGGCGCTTCTTCGTTTATCAAATTTCGACTGAAATGCGGTTCGACAGCGCGATCTGGATCATCTACCTCCAGAGTCGCGGTCTGAGCCTGACTGGGATTGGGCTGGCCGAGGCGGCCTTTCATATGGCGCCGCTGTTGTTCGAGCTCCCATCCGGCTCCTTCGCCGACCTGGTCGGGCGACGCTGGGCACTCGCGACCGGGTCGTTGCTGGTTGCCGTCTCGTCGGCGCTGCTCTGGTCGGCGCACTCGTTGCCGGTGGCCATGCTGGCCCTTTTCGTGATGGGCGCCTCGTTCAGCTTTCGCTCGGGCGCCGACCATGCCTATCTCTTCGACATCCTCGGCTCAGAAGAAGACGGGCGCAGAAGTTTCCCCAGCTTGCTCGGGCGGATGCTCGGCGCGATGTATCTCGTCGGGGCCGCGGCGGCCTGGATCGGCGCCGCGGTGTCGGATTTCAACTATGGATACACCTTTAGCCTGGCGATCGGGGTTGGGCTGGGAGGCGCCTGGCTGGCGGCCGGCCTGGCCGAGCCGAAACGTGTGCGGCGCACCGAAGAAGAGGTGGCGTCGCAGGGCTCGCTGCGGCAGCACGTGGTCGAGACGCGCGACATCCTTCGTGGCAGCAGACTGCTCAAGCTGATGCTCGCCTTCTCGTCGGTCTACTGGGTGGCGTCGACGATCAGTCACCTCTACCTGCAGGCGGCCTTCGCGGATCGTGGACTCTCGAACAGCCAGATTGGACTGGTTATTGGTGCGACCGGCATCGTCAACGCGGTTGGGGCGGCAATGGCCGGTCGAGTTGCTGGACGCGGAGCGTTCGTCCTGCATTTGACGGTACTAGCGGCAATTAGCGGCGTCGGGCTGATTGGGACCGGTCTGAATGCCATCGCGCTGGCAATCGTCGCCTATCTGGTCGCGAATCTAGCGTCGGGATTGATCGAGCCGCTGATCTCGAACTGGTTCAACGAGCAGATCGATTCCACACGGCGGGCGACCATCCTCTCGGTGGAGTCGTGGCTCTTCTCATTGACGATGATCTTTGCCTTTCCGGCAACCGGGTGGTTTGCCGGGCAGGTTGGCTGGAGCGCCCTCTACGCGCTCTGCGGCGGCATCACGTTGCTGCTTGCGGTCGTGACCATCGCGGGTTGGCAGTTGCGGGTGGCGGCACGTCCGGGCATCTAGCGAGATGCTCCGGGCGTGCCGTTTGCGTGCCTACATCTGGGCGCGAATGAGGTCCGCCAGGATCGGGATCCCCTCGCCGATCTGCTCCTCATTGGCGAAGGAGTAGGAGAGGCGAAGGGTCTGGTCGCCGCGTCCTTCGAAATGGCAAGCGGTGCCCGGCAGGAACTCGACCCCCTTCTCACGCGCCGCGGCCGAGAGCTTCGTTGCGCTAACACCGTCCGGCAGGTCGACCCAAACGAAGAATCCGCCGTCGGGGTCGGTCCAGCGCACACTATCGGGCATGGATTCCTTCAGCGTCTTGAGCATGGCGTCGTGACGGCTGGAGTAGATCGCGGTCAGCTCGGCTACGTGTTCAACCAGCGTGCCGCTGGCGCAGAACTCGGCCGCGACTGCTCCGGCGAAGGGGCTGGTGCCGCCCTCGGACTTGAGCGAGGCGATCGTCCCGATCAGTTCTGGCGTGGCGACGACCCAGCCGAGGCGCACTCCGGCGGCCATGATCTTCGAGAATGTACTCAGGTAGGCGACCCTGCCCTGGTCGTCGAGGCTGTAGATGGTGGGGATGCGCTGGCCACGGTAGCGCAGGTCGGAGTAGGCGTCATCTTCGATCACCAGGAAGCCGTACTGGTGCGCCAGCTCCACGATGCGCTTTCGCTTTTCGAGCGACGTCGTCACTCCCGTTGGATTCTGAAAGTTGGGAATGGTGTAGAACAGCTTCGCCCGGCGACCCGACTCCGAGAGGCGCTGCAGCTCGCGTTCGAGCGCCGCGACGTCGGTGCCGTCCTCCTGGAGCGGCACGGTGATGACTTCAGCCCCGGCCGCACGGAAGGTCTGCACCGCGCCGGACCAGGTCGGCTCCTCACTGATGATCACGTCGCCCGGATCACAGACTGCCTGGGTCAGCAGATCCAGTCCCTGCGACGCACCGTTGGTGATGAGCAGATTCTCCTCTTCGGCCTCGATACCCTGATCGCGACGCAGCTTGGTTCGTAGTTCCTCGACCAGTCGCTGATATCCGCGTGACGCGCCGTATTGCAGCGCCCACTCGCCGTCCCGCTCCATGGCCATCCGGGTGGCTTCGACGACGTCCCCCTTTGGCAAGCTTGCCGGGTCGGGAAATCCGGCCATGAAGGAGATGAGCGAGGCGGACCGGCGAGGATCCCCCATGCGCGGCGGACCGACCCGCTTGACACGGGCGCTAAAGAGGTCTTGCATCGAGTGGCTGAGTGTCTCGGACACGGGGGCTCCCTTCCTATCGGTGCTGGAGAAGTGGGGCATTCGGTGCTCTCTGGCGCGCTATTGTACCGCTGTTTTGGCTCCGCCGGACCACGCTGACCGGTGCGCAACGTGTCTCGGTATAATCGGAAGACGGCGTGCCCGGGCACAGGTGGTCTGCCTATTGCTCGTGGTCGCTGGGCCGTACGCGCGTTGGTCCAGCATGAGCAACTGAAGAGAGAGTAGTGCGTGGAAGAGTCTCGTGACATCTTTGATTTGACGATTATCGGAGGCGGGCCGATTGGCCTCTTCGCCGCGTTCTACGCTGGCATGCGCGGATTGCGGACCAAGATCGTCGACAGCCTCGAGGAGTTGGGTGGTCAGCTCATTGCTGTTTACCCCGAGAAGTACATCTACGACGTTGCCGGATTCCCGAAGATCCTGGCGAAAGATTACGTACGCGAGGCGGTCGAACAGGGGCTCTCGACCGGTGCCGTGACTTCCCTGAGCGAAGAGGTACAGGCGCTCGAGCACTATGAAGCGGACAACTTGGTCAAGCTGACGACGAACACGGCCGAACACTGGACGCGCACCGTCCTGATCGCGGCCGGAGTCGGCGCATTCGAGCCGAAGCGGCTCGATGCCCCAGGTGTCGACGACTTTCACGGGCGCGGTGTCCATTACTTCGTGCGCAACCTTGAGCAGTTCCGGGATCGTGATGTGGTAATTGTCGGTGGTGGCGATTCCGCGGTCGACTGGGCGCTGACGCTGGAGCCGATCGCCAGGCAGGTGACGGTCATTCACCGCAGCAAGTTCCGCGCGCACGAGCGTTCGGTGGAGCAGTTGGAAAGCTCGCGGGCGCACCTCTACTATCCGTTCTATGAAGTCAAAGAGGTGCGTGGCAACGATCGCCTCGAGGAGGTCCACTTCCACCAGGCGCGGACTGGCGAGGAGCACGTCGTCCCGGCAAACGAATTGATCATCGCGATCGGGTTCTCCGGCCATTTAGGCGCGCTCAAGGAGTGGGGCTTCACCATCCAGCGGAACACCATCGTCGTCGATCCCCTCACGATGGAGACAGGACTACCGGGCGTCTTCGCGGCTGGGGATATCGTTACCCACCCGGCCAAGTTCAAGCTGATTGCGACGGGAGCCGCCGAGGCGGTCATCGCGGTCAACCACGCGGTCACCTATATCGATCCCACGGCCCGTCTCGATGCGGGGCACTCCACCAATCTGATGGAGAAGAAGGCGCGCGCCGAATCATAGTCCGCCGATCATCAACGCGAAATTGGTCAGGCTCCCGTGCACGCGGGAGCCTTTTCGTATCCCCGCTCAAGAAACCCCACCACAACCCCTCGTAGACCGATCGCAAGAAGTTGCGAATTTCGCGGACTTGTTTCGGAAATGTTGACACCCAAGTGAGAGCATGTTAGGCTACGCACGCATCCATAGCACGGACAAAGACTCTCGCTGGGGCTGTCGCCCAACGGTCCCTTTGAGATTCTCACATATCGGCAATTCCGGTCTCGGCCGACTTGACCGGCTTGACCATCCCCTAACGAGGAGGAGGATGAGCGATGGCCCAGTTTATCGCCAGGCGTCTGCTCTGGCTGATTCCGACGATCCTGGTGATGTCGTTACTGACGTTCGCCTTGATGCACCTGACGCCGGGAAGTCCGCTGCAGCCTCTGGCGGCCAATGCCAATCCCCTTCCCCCTGAGACCCAGAAGAACCTGGCGCATTTCTGGGGGCTGGATAAACCCCTCTGGCAGCAATACCTTGTCTACCTGTGGAAAGCCCTCCATCTAGATTTCGGAACGTCGTACATCTACCGGACCCGTGAGGTCACCCAGATTCTCCGGGGCGCGTTCCCGGTGTCAATTCAGCTCGGCGCGATGGCGATGGGGATCGCGATCATAATCGGCATCCCACTGGGGATCCTGGCGGCGGTGAACCAGAACGGTCCGATCGACTACATCTCAAGCTTCTTGGCCACCCTCGGCGTGGCGGTGCCGAATTTCGTCCTCTCCATCTTCTTCATCGTGATCTTCGTCATTGGCCTGCACATCCTTCCGAATACCGGCGGCTGGAATGGCCCGGTTGATTGGATCATGCCGGCGTTTGCGTTAGGGCTGGGGCCACTCGGGATTCTGGCGCGCTACACGCGGTCGAGCATGGTGGAAGTGCTGCGGCAGGACTACATTCGGACGGCGCAGGCGAAAGGGCTGGCGGAGACGCGGGTGGTGATCCGGCATGCGCTGAAGAATGGGCTGATCCCGCCCTTGACGATCATCGGGCCGATGTTCGCGGCGATCGGGACAGGATCGTTCTTCGTCGAGACGATCTTCCGGGTGCCGGGGATGGGGCGGTACTTCGTGGACAGCATGACGGCGCGGGACTACCCGATGATCATGGCGGTGATCCTGTTGTACGGCGTGTTCCTGGCATTGATGAACCTGGTCGTGGACGTGATGTACGGCGTGGTCGATCCGCGCATTCGACTGGGCTAGGAGCGGGAGATGGACGCAGTGGATAACACACAGCCAGGAGATGCGGCGTTCAGTGCCGAGGCAGCCGCGGCGGGCGAGGTCTCGATCCTGGGGGGAGCGGCGGCGCGCAAGCACCGGACGCTGTGGCGGGATGCGTTCAACCGGCTGATCCAGAACCGGCTGGCGCTGGCGGGGCTGATCTTCGTGGTGTTGATCTCCCTGATGGCGATCTTCGCCTCGGTGGTGGCGCCGTACCCGTATGACCAGCCGGACTTTGCGGCGATCAACCTGTATCCGGGTGCGCCGGGGCACCTGCTGGGGACGGACGAGATCGGGCGCGACTTTCTGAGCCGGCTGATCTACGGGGCGCAGGTGTCGATGCTGGTGGGCTTAGGGGCGCAGTTGATCGTGTTCGTGATCGGGGTACCGATCGGGGCGATCTCAGGATATGCGGCGGGGAAGACGGATACCTTACTGATGCGGTTCGTGGACGTGATGTACGCCTTTCCGCAGTTGCTGTTCGTGATCTTGATCATGGCCTGGCGTGGACCCGGGTTGGTGAACATCTTCATTGCGATCGGGATCACGGGCTGGGTGACGCTGGCGCGGTTGACGCGGGCGGAGTTCCTGTCGATGCGGGAGCGGGACTACATCCTGGCGGCGCGGGCGGCGGGGACAGGGCCGTGGCGGCTGATCACGCGGCACATGCTGCCGAACGCGCTGACGCCGATCATCGTGGCGCTGACGTTCGGGGTACCGCAGGCGATCTTCACGGAAGCGAGTCTGAGCTTCATTGGGGTAGGGATCCGGCCACCGCGACCGAGCTGGGGGCAGATGGTGGGGCAGTACTTCGTGAACATCCAGTCGTACTGGTTCATGGCGGCGTTGCCCGCGATCATGATCGCCATCGTGATGTTGACCTTCACCTTCTTTGGGGACGGCCTGCGGGACGCCCTCGATCCACGCATGCAGAAACGCTGATTGAGCATTCCGGAATGAACGGATGCTGGTCTTGAGGGGAGGTGGCTATATCTCGGCAGGTTCATAGGAGTTCTGGCAACGGCGATGAGCCGATGACGAACAACGAGCGCTGCCCAAACAGGGTCGCGCGAGGAGGAGATCTCAAGAATGGCGAATCTCAAGTGGTGGGAAGACAAAGAACAATTGCGTCAACTAGCAGAGCGCTTCGACGCCATTAACGTCGACCGTCGTGATTTCCTGAAGTACGTCGGCGCGGCCGGTGGAACGTCGGCCATCGCGTTGGCTCTGGCGGCGTGTGGTGGCTCGAGTAGCACTCCAGCAGCGACCACGGCGCCGACAACCGCCAGCAGTGGCGGCGGGTCGACCGCAACCACGGCGGCAACCACGGCGGCAACCACGGCGTCGACCGCGACCTCGAGTAGTGGAGGTTCCACGGCCACGACCGCCGCGACCGCGACCACGGCCTCCACTGGTGGTGATCTGGCCGCGGATCAGATCTTCACCATCAACAGTACGGTCGAGCCGAACAGCTTCGACTTCAACAAGGACCTCTACTGCAACGGCAACAGCAACTGTTTTGCGCAGTTGGCTCAGTTCGACGAGAATCTCGCCGCGCAGCCGGACATCGCCGAGAAATGGGAGGCCAACGCCGACGCATCGGAGTGGACGTTCCACCTGCGGGACTCCAAGTGGAGCAATGGCGATCCCGTTACGGCGCACGATTATGAGTATTCGTACAAGCGCCAGCTCGATCCAGCCACGGCCGCGCCGTATGCCGGATTCCTGTACGACATCAAGAACGCCGAAGACTTCAACCTCGGCAAAGGCGGCCTGACGGCGGACGACGTGGGCGTTAAGGCGACCGACGACAAGACGCTGGTCGTAACGATGAAGCAGCCGACCGGCTACTTCCCGGTGTTGGCCGCCTACGTGGCTGCTGCGCCGTCGCACAAAGCATCGGTCGAGAAGTACGGCGACAAGTGGACGGAAGCGGAGAACATCGTCTGCAACGGACCGTTCACGCTGACCGAGTGGAAGCACAACGAGAGCTACACGCTCAAGCGGAACGACAATTACTGGGGCGCTGACAAGATCACGCTGACCGAGACCCATCACCCGATCATTGCGGCACCAGACGAGTTCACCGCCTACCAGAACAGTGAAATCGACGTATCACTGCGTGGCTCACTCGGTAACTTCCAGAAGGTGCAGAGCGACTCCACGATGAAGAACGAGTGGCACAAGTACAATTTGTTCGGCACCTGGTACCTCGAGCCGCACGTCCAGATGCCGCCATTCGACGTCAAGGAAGTCCGCCTGGCGATGGCGCACGCCATTGACCGTGACACGCTGGTGAAGAACGTCCTCAAGGGTCTGGGCACGGTGGCCTACACCATGACGCCGCCAGGCATGCCGGGCTTTGACGACAACAAGTACGAAGAGTTCACCACGTACGACCCGGAGAAGGCCAAGGCACTCTTGAAGGGCACGCCGTACGAGGGTGGCAAGAACTGGCCGAAGATCACGATGACTCAGCGCAACAACGAGGGCGACGCCCCAGTGGCCGTCGGTGATGCGATCATCGCTATGCTCAAGCAGAACCTGGGCATGGAGATCGACCACGAGCTGGGCGACCCGAAGGACACCTACAACCGTATGTACCAGCATCGCATCCAGCTCATGTGGTGGCGTTGGTACATCGACTATCCGGACCCGAACAACACGATGTACCTGGTCTGGTACTCGAAGTTCCCGACCGGCGAGCGCAATACCTTCTCGAACGACCAGATGGACAAGCTCCTGGCCGACGCTGCCGGCGTGGGCGACGAGACCAAGCGCATGCAGATGTACTTCGACGCCGACAAGATCATGATCGAGAACGGCGCCGGTATCTTCGTCTACAACCCGTGGAACTACATGCTGGCCAAGCCATATGTCATGGACATCCCGAAGGACAAGGATGGCAACCTGGTTCCGGACTGGAACGTCTACGTCCGGATGAGCGATCGGATCAAGATCGCGAAGCATTAGTTCTTGGGACGATTCGGATCTGCCACCCGCCTGACTCCTGGAGTCAGGCGGGTGGCAAGGCAGAATGTCGGGATCGTCATCATGTGACAACTGACTGCCGGGCAGTGCAGGGTGCGGCCTGCCCGTATCTTTCCTCCTCGTTGTCGGGCGAATGTCTGGATACCCTCCAGCATTTGCCCGATTTTTTTGGGTGGAACGGCGTGAGTGACCCTCATCCCCAGCCCTTCTCCCGCGGAGCAGGAGAAGGGAGTCGCCGGGGTAGGGCTTCGTCGAGTACGGCCGCCCAACTACGCTCAAGCGTAATATGCCGATATCATAATAATTGAATTCCAAGCTGCGAAGTCCTCAGAGGCACTTCATGATTTATTGACACCCATTTTTGGCCTGTGGTAGTCTACCGCAGCACCCAATTCAGCCATGACCCTAACTCAGAAGAGTCTTCGCACCGCTCTTGTACTGAGATATTGGCTGATACCAAATCAATAGTTCGATACACCCAGCTGGGGTGGATCATCCATTAACGAGGAGGAGGATGAGCCATGGGCCGGTTTATCGCCAGGCGTCTGATCTGGCTGATTCCGACGATCCTGGTAATGTCGTTACTGACGTTTACCTTGATGCACCTGACGCCGGGGAGTCCGCTGCAGCCTCTGGCGGCGAATGCCAATCCCCTTCCCCCTGAAACTCAGAAAAATCTCGCACACGCCTGGGGGCTGGACAAACCTCTCTGGGCGCAGTACCTGACCTTCCTCTGGAAGAGTCTGCACTTCGACTTCGGTTATTCCTTTATTTATCGCACGCGTCATGTCACCGAGATTCTGCGGGCTGCGTTCCCTGTCTCGATGCAGCTCGGCGCGATGGCGATGGGTATTGCGATCATAATCGGCATCCCGCTGGGGATCCTGGCGGCGGTGAACCAGAACGGTCCGATCGACTACATCTCGAGTTTCTTGGCCACCCTCGGCGTGGCGGTGCCGAATTTCGTCCTCTCCATCTTCTTCATTGTCATTTTGGTGATCGGTTTACACGTGCTACCTGACACCGGCGGTTGGAACGGTCCTAAGGACTGGGTGATGCCAGCGTTTGCGTTAGGGCTGGGGCCACTTGGGATTCTGGCGCGGTACACGCGGTCGAGCATGGTGGAAGTGCTCAGGCAGGACTACATTCGGACGGCGCAGGCGAAAGGGCTGGCGGAGACACGGGTGGTGATCCGGCATGCGCTGAAGAATGGACTGATCCCGCCCTTGACGATCATCGGGCCGATGTTCGCGGCGATCGGGACAGGATCGTTCTTCGTCGAGACGATCTTCCGGGTGCCGGGGATGGGGCGGTACTTCGTGGACAGCATGACGGCGCGGGACTACCCGATGATCATGGCGGTGATCCTGTTGTACGGCGTGTTCCTGGCATTGATGAACCTGGTCGTGGACGTGATGTACGGCGTGGTCGATCCGCGCATTCGACTGGGCTAGGAGCGGGAGATGGACGCAGTGGATAACACACAGCCAGGCGATGCGGCGTTGAGTGCCGAGGCAGCCGCGGCGGGCGAGGTCTCGATCCTGGGGGGAGCGGCGGCGCGCAAGCACCGGACGCTGTGGCGGGATGCGTTCAACCGGCTGATCCAGAACCGGCTGGCGCTGGCGGGGCTGATCTTCGTGGTGTTGATCTCCCTGATGGCGATCTTCGCCTCGGTGGTGGCGCCGTACCCGTATGACCAGCCGGACTTTGCGGCGATCAACCTGTATCCGGGTGCGCCGGGGCATCTGCTGGGGACGGACGAGATCGGGCGCGACTTTCTGAGCCGGCTGATCTACGGGGCGCAGGTGTCGATGCTGGTGGGCTTAGGGGCGCAGTTGATCGTGTTCGTGATCGGGGTACCGATCGGGGCGATCTCAGGATATGCGGCGGGGAAGACGGATACCTTACTGATGCGGTTCGTGGACGTGATGTACGCCTTTCCGCAGTTGCTGTTCGTGATCTTGATCATGGCCTGGCGTGGACCCGGGTTGGTGAACATCTTCATTGCGATCGGGATCACGGGCTGGGTGACGCTGGCGCGGTTGACGCGGGCGGAGTTCCTGTCGATGCGGGAGCGGGACTACATCCTGGCGGCGCGGGCGGCGGGGACAGGGCCGTGGCGGCTGATCACGCGGCACATGCTGCCGAACGCGCTGACGCCGATCATCGTGGCGCTGACGTTCGGGGTACCGCAGGCGATCTTCACGGAAGCGAGTCTGAGCTTCATTGGGGTAGGGATCCGGCCACCGCGACCGAGCTGGGGGCAGATGGTGGGGCAGTACTTCGTGAACATCCAGTCGTACTGGTTCATGGCGGCGTTGCCCGCGATCATGATCGCCATCGTGATGTTGACCTTCACCTTCTTTGGGGACGGCCTGCGGGACGCCCTCGATCCACGCATGCAGAAACGCTGATTTTTGGACACGATACCTGCGTGCCGCGGCTCCGCGAGGGGAGGTGAGAGGGTCCCGAACTGAATCTCACATCTTTGGAAATTTGGGTGTGCCGCTCAGGGTGAGCGGCGCGAGGAGGAGATCTCAATTCATGGTTAATCTCAAGTGGTGGGAAGACAAAGAACAGCTCCGCCATCTGGCCGAGCGGTTCGATGCGATGAGTGTCGACCGTCGTGATTTCCTGAAGTACGTCGGCGCGGCCGGTGGAACGTCGGCCATCGCGTTGGCTCTGGCGGCGTGTGGTGGCTCGAGTAGCACTCCAGCAGCGACCACGGCGCCGACAACCGCCAGCAGCGGCGGCGGTTCGACCGCAACCGCGGCGGCAACCACGGCGTCGGGCGCAACCGGCACCTCGGCTGCCTCTACGTCAACGTCCGCTGGCAGTGCCGATCTGGCCGCGGATCAGACCTTTATCATCAACGCGACCTACGAGCCAAACAGCTTCGACTTCAACAAGGACCTCTACTGCAACGGCAACGCGCTCTGCTTCGCGATGCTCGGTCAGTTCGATGAGAACTACGCCGTGCAGCCGGACATTGCCGAGAAGTGGGAGTCGAACGCCGACGCGTCGGAGTGGACGTTCCACCTGCGGGACTCCAAGTGGAGCAATGGCGATCCCGTTACGGCGCACGACTACGAGTATTCCTACAAGCGCCAGCTCGATCCAGCCACAGCCGCGCCGTACGCTGGCTTCCTCTACGACATCAAGAATGCCGAAGACTTCAACCTCGGCAAGGGTGGCCTGACGGCGGACGACGTGGGCGTGAAGGCGAGCGACGACAAGACGCTGGTCGTGACGATGAAGCAGCCGACCGGCTACTTCCCGGTGTTGGCTGCGTATATTGCTGCCGCGCCGTCGCACAAAGCGTCGGTCGAGAAGTACGGCGACAAGTGGACGGAAGCGGAGAACATCGTCTGCAACGGACCGTTCACGCTGACCGAGTGGAAGCACAATCAGAGCTACACGCTCAAGCGGAATGATGGCTACTGGAACGCCAAGAACATTACCTTGACTCAGGAGAACTGCCCGATCATTGCGGCGCAGGACGAGTTCACCGCCTACCAGAACAGTGAGATCGACATCCACCTGCATGGTGCGCTCGGCAACCTGCAGAAGGTTCAGGGTGATTCGACGCTGAGCAAGGAGTTCCACAAGTACAACCTGTTCGGCACCTGGTATCTCGAACCGAACGTCCAGATGCCACCGTTCGACGTCAAGGAAGTCCGCCTGGCGATGGCGCACGCCATTGACCGTGAGACCATTGTCAACAAAGTGCTCAAGGGTCTGGGCACGGTGGCCTACACCATGACGCCGCCGGGCATGCCGGGCTACGACGACAACAAGTACGACGAATTCACCTCGTACGATCCAGAGAAGGCCAAGGCACTCTTGAAGGGCACGCCGTACGAGGGTGGCAAGAACTGGCCGAAGATCACCATGACCCAGCGCAACAACGAGGGTGATGCGCCGGTCGCGGCGGGTGACGCCATGATCGCTATGCTCAAGCAGAACCTGGGCATGGAGATCGACCACGAACTGGGCGACCCGAAGGACACTTACAACCGCATGTACCAGCATCGCATCCAGCTCATGTGGTGGCGCTGGTACATTGACTATCCGGACCCGAACAACACGATGTACCTGGTCTGGTACTCGAAGTTCCCGACCGGCGAGCGCAACACCTTCTCGGACGACACGATGGACAAGCTGCTTCAGGACGCCGCCGGTGTTCAGGACCAGCAGAAGCGCATGCAGATGTACTTCGACGCCGACAAGATCATCGCCGAGAACGGCGCCGGTATCTTCGTCTACAACCCGTGGAACTACATGCTGCTGAAGCCGTACGTCTTGGATATGCCCCAGGACAAGGACGGTAACTTCGTTCCGGACTGGAACGTCTACCTGCGCATGGAGGATCATCTGAAGATCGCGAAGCACTAATTCGCGGAACGCGATCGAAAACCTGGAATCACGGGACCGAACCGGTCCCGTGATTCTGCTTAATGGTGAGATTTCCTTGTGAAGGATGCTCTAGTGCAGCGAGCGGAATGATTGACGCAGTCGTGACCCCTGTAGGGGAGCAGCTTGTCTGCTCCCGCGATGTTAGGTGATGCATCACACCAGGAGCAGACAAGCTGCTCCCCTACAATCCATTGGAACGCTCGTCAACTAGTCCGCAATTCGCTCTAATGCAGCGAGCAGCCGATGACGCGCGAGCCGGTTGGAGTTGTGCTGCCCTTTGGCGCGGGTTCACTCGTGATGCCGAGACTCTGGTAGGTTGAGAGTGGTTGCGGCGCCGCGATCATCACCATCGCGCTGCCGGAACTATCGACGGAAAAGAGACCCGCACTGACACGCGTCGAGCCACTATTCAGCCAGACCTGATACATCTTGTTGCTCGGTGTCGGCGGAAGCTGCTCGACGACCAGGAGTGCCCGGTTCGTCTGTGATCCGATGTAGAGGGTGCCGTAGGCGTTCGGCGAGGAGTCGGCGACCATCGGAATTGTCTGTACGACGTTTGCGAGCAGTTCCGCGTTGGTGGCCTGACGCGCCTCCGCCGAATTCAGCGAGTCCTGTGTCGAGTTGAGATCGTGCTGCATGAGAATTCCCCAGGCCAGCACGCCCACGAGGAGCACGGCAGCGGCGGCGAATCCAAATTGGCTCAGTCGCCGGATCACGCTTCGTTGCGGGATCATCGTTACGGGCGCCTCAAACGGTTCCTCGTCGCCCAGTTGCCCGAGAATACGTCCACGCAACCCGGCTGGCGCCTCAACTGGTTCGGCGTCGCCCAGTTGGCCGAGAATACGTCCGCGTAGCCCGGCTGGTGCCTCGACCGGTTCCACCGTCATACCCACAAGTCCGAGCGTCTGCTCGAGACGGTCTCGTTCGATCTGACACGACGTGCAGGTTGCGACATGCGCCGAGATCGCCTCGGCCTCGTCGCCATCAAGCGCGCCGAGGACAAAGGCCGGAAGATCGTCTACCGCCTCCTGATGTGTCAACCTGCGTCGGTCCATGCTTCAGCCTCAGACATAATCTCGTTGAGACGCCGGAGTGCGGTCCGGACACGCGTTTTGACCGTGCCGAGCGGCGTATCCAGATACTCGGCCATCTCACTCTGCGTCATGCCGTTGAAGTATGCCAGTTCGATGACTTGGCGCTGTGCGTCGCTGAGTTGCTCCATCGCGAGGCGCACGCGTGCGGCAACCGCTCGCGTCCAAACTTGATCTCCGGGTTCCGGATCCGGATCGACGATCCGTTCCTCGAAAAGGGTGGCCTGTTCGTCTGGCCCCGGTGATCGTTCGCGCGATCGCTTGCGTACGACGTCAATCGACCGGTTCCGTGCGACGCGGAGGATCCAAGGAGCGAAGGCGCCCCGGTCATCCACGTAGCTGTATGGTCGCTGCCAGAATCCGAGAAAGACGTCTTGCACCACGTCCTCGGCCAGCCGCTGCTCCCGCAGGATTCGGAACGCGAGGGAGTAGACCGGTCGCTCGTACCGGTCGTACAGCCGGGCCATCGCGCCTTGATCGCGCTCTTCCCGGATGAGCTCGATCAGTTCCTGATCGCTCTGCTCTCGGTCCAACATCAATCCTTGCCAGAAATCGGCGGCTCATCTCAGCGTGCTCGGGAACCTGACGAGCATCGCCATGGCCCGCGGTTCAGACTGGTTCGTGCCGGTGCGGGCCCGACCGTATGACATGAATCACGACCAGAGATGCCAGGTCCTGCTGCCAAGATTACCAGTTCCAGCGCGCCAACTGAGCGAGTTTGGAGCGCTGATTTGGGTCCAACGCGGAATTGCTTCCGTGTCGGGTTTCTCGTATGACGCAAGCGCGGTTGATACACTTTGGGCCAAAGTTCGGTGAAGTACCCGAAATCAATTGCCCTGAGTCAAGACGGGACCTTGACACCGAGGCGATTGAGTCGCTCACGACTGGTGAGAGGTGACTCCGTGTCTCAGCCTTCCAATCGACCGTCCGTCAATCTGGCGGCGCCAATTGCCTATGCGTCGAGACTCTCCGAGCGTGCATCCGACGTTGCCGAACGGGCAGTGCCGCAGCTTCGGGATATTGCCGAACCGTATCGCCGCCTGCCCGAAGAGACGCTGCGTGACCTGGTGCTAGACTACGTCCGCGCACTTGCTGATTCAATGACGCGAGGATCGCTGAGCCCGTTTGACCCGTTTCTGGACGAGATCGACCAGTACTGGGCGCCGAGCGGCCTGGGCGTATCGCACGTCATGCGTGGGCTGAACCTGATCAACGACGTCTGCCGGGAGGTGGCGCCCTGCGACGGTGACGATACGGTGGCAATCGAATACTGGGCTCGTGAGGGAACCCGCCTCGTTACCGAACGCTCCGTGGCGGCGATCAACCGGAAGCTTGCTGACGAACTGGCGCTGCACCGCTCCAATGAGGAGCGGCTGGTCAGTCTGCAGCGAGTCAGCACCGTGGTGCTGAGTGAGGTCGACGTCGAGAGCATGCTCCAGACGATCGTCGAGGAAGCAATGCAGTTGACCGGCGGACAGGCGGCGGCGATCCGGTTGATCGATGAGGAGACGAGATCTTTACGGGTCATTGCCCGGGCGGGCAAAAGCGACGCGCTCCTCTTCCCAGATGCGATGCCGATCGAAGGCTCGTTGGCCGGCCATGCGTATCGTGCCGGAGAGCCGGTCGTTAGCAACGATCTCGAGCATGACCCCCGCATGTCCGACGATATCCGCCGCGCCAGCGTGTTGCGCTCGCTGCTGATCGTGCCGCTGGTTGTGCGCGATTCGTCCATGGGCGTCCTGTTGGTGAGCGACCGGACGAACGGGTCGTTCACCGACGAGGACCGGCGCATCCTGGGCCTCTTCGCGGCGCAGGCCGCGGCCGCGATCGAGCATGCCCGGCTACACGAGCAAGCTCAGCATCAGATCGCCGAACTTGCGGCGCTGCACCGGATCTCAAACGTCATCTCATCGAGCCTGGAGATTGAGAACGTCTTCTCGGCCATCTACCAGGAGATTCGTCAGGTGATGACGACCGACGCCTTCATTATTGGACTGACCCGGCCGGATGGACTCGTCGATCTGGACTTCATCGTGGATGGAGGCCAGCGCTATTCGCCGCGGCATGCCTTTGAGATGAGTCCGATGCAGCAGCGCGCCATTGCTGAACGGCGCGCCGTCGTCATCGATGACGTGCACGACGAAGGCATCCCGCCGCTCTACACGGTCGGCCATCCCCAGACTCGGGTGCGGAGCATCGTGACGGCGCCGCTACTGAAAGGCGCGGAAGTCGTCGGTCTTCTCAGTGCGCAGTCCTACGAGCCGAATACCTACCGGGAGGGAGACGCCCAACTGCTGACGACCATCGCCAATCATGCGGTGGTCGCGGTCGAGCATGCTCGCCTCTACCGGCAGGCGCAGCACCTGGCGATTGCCGAGGAACGAAACCGGCTCGCCCGCGAGATTCACGATACGCTGGCGCAGGGCCTGATCAGCATCATTCTCTATCTCGAGCGGCTCGACCTGAAGCTCGAGGATGTGGACGACACCACGCGCGAATTGCTCGACCGGGCGCTGGCGATGGCCAGGGAGAATCTGGAGGAGGCCCGGCGCTCGGTGCACGACCTGAGGGCTGCTCCACTTGAAGGGCGTACGCTGCTCGAGGCGCTGCAGAGTATGACCGCGAACCTCCGTGACGAAGGAGTCTTCACGGTCGATCTGCGGGCGCCGATGACCCTGCCGCTCTTCGCTGCTCGCGTCGAGACGGCCCTCTTGCGCGTTGTGCAGGAGGCGGTCTCGAACTGTCGTAAGCATGCGCAGTGTTCGTCCGTCTCTCTCGATATCGACCTCGACGAAGACAGGCTCTCGGTGCGCGTGAGTGATAACGGGCGAGGGTTCGACGTCGACGAAGCCAGGCGCTTACCGGACCGGTATGGACTCTCTTCGATGATCGAGCGAGTGACGCAGATTGGGGGGCAACTCGACATCGAGAGTCAGCCTGGACGGGGGACGGCGATTAATCTGAGTGTGCCGCTCGATCGCGCGATTGGCAGCAACCTGGACACAGAAGCCTGACCGAACGTCGCCGTTGACTTCCCGGCACGTCCGGGGTGACGACGCGGTACAATTGCCGGGCTTTTGGTCAGGCGGGCAGGGAGGGTAGCGCCGCATCGTGCGACCACAACGGAGGATGAGGTCGACACTGCTCGGCGTCGCGCTCCTCATCGTCAGTCTCGGCGCAACCGCCTGGACGGCATACACCATCACACATCAATCGAATACCCAATCGGCCACGACCGCCGTGAGCAATGGTGTCGGCGTGACGGCGACTCCGGTTCTCACGAAGGCGGGCCCGGACTATGCGTCGCTCGATCTTTCCGCGCATTCGATCGAACTGATCGACGCGAACACCGGCGACGTCCTCTTCGAGCGCGACCCGGATCAAGCGCGCGCTCCCGCCAGCACCAGCAAACTCGTGACCGCGTTGACGACTGTCCAGTATGCCCGTCCGGAAGAGGTCGTCACTGTCCAGCAGTCCGACGTCGTTGATCCCGTCCAGGAATCGAGCATGAGGCTCGAAGTCGGCGACACCGTGACGGTACATGATCTGTTCGTCGGACTCTTTCTCCCGTCGGGAAACGATGCGGCGAATGCGCTGGCGCGCTTTGTGGGCGAGCGGCTGCCGGACACCTCCAAGCCTCCGGTTGATCGCTTCGTCGATGAGATGAACGCGACCGCGGCTCGCCTCGGCATGCAGGACAGCCACTTCGTCAATCCGTCCGGTGACGACGCCGAAGGAGAGGTCGTCACGGCACACGATCTCATGCTGGCAACTCGGGCACTTCTGGCCGAACCGGCGCTACGCCCGATCGTCGCTCTGCCCACTGCAGACGTTCGCGTGGGCGGGCCGAACGCTCGTGTGATCCGCCTGACTACGACGAACGAGCTCCTCTTGACGAACGGCGTGTACGGAGTGAAGACCGGGACGACCGATCAGGCTGGGCAGTGCCTGATCGTCGCCTATCGCACCCAGCAGGAGAACGTGATTGCCGTGATCCTGGGCAGCGATGATCGCTATGCGGACGCCCGCGCGCTGCTCGGGCTACCCGCTCCTCCGTCACCCACGCCAACCCCCGACGCCACTCCATCAGGATGAATCTGGCATCACCAGGCGTCCGGACGCGCGAACGTACACGCACCACTGCGTTAATCTGCGAACGGACGCGGACGTCGAAGCTATGGTATAGTGGCGCGCATGGGAAGGGACTCGCAAAACGGTAATGGGGGGCGGGCGAACGACCCTACTCCTGCCCAATTTGGGTGGCGTCCGGACGCGCCAACGCGCGTGCCCAGTCATGACGATGCCTCACCCTGGCCGCCCCTAGTTGGTGGCTCCGCTCCGCCAATTACTAACGGTCATACGAACGTTCACCCTCACGCGAACGGTCATCAGAACGGGTATCGAGCATCCAACGGGTCGCACGCGGGCCGGCCAGTTCGTGCGTCGGCGGCCACCGTCGAACGCCCTCCGATTCAGGCGCCGGTCGTCCGCGAATTGCAAACGATTCAGCGCTTCGAGCAGCTCGATCGAATCGAGGCTAGCCCTTCGCCGTCGAGGCGGCCGATCACAGGACTGCCCAAGGTCACACTTCATGGACTGCTGGTATTGACGATCATCGCGGTGGTGGCCGGTCACGGATTCTGGAACGCCATCCCCCAATCGGCGCCGCCACAGACTGACTCGACCCGGGATTTGCGGTTGGGGGAGCTACCGACGACCGGGCTCGCCGCGCCATCGAACGTCTCCTTCACGTTGGCGTCCTCTGGTTCGACGTTCGACAACGGCTATCTGGCGCAGTTTTCCACGGCGATCATCCCCGAGCGCCTCGACATTCAGACCGTCCGCTCGACCAGTGGCCAAACGATTTCGGACATCGCCAAGCAGACTGGCCGCTCGCTCGATTCGCTTCTCTGGGCGAATAGCCTGACCGACCCGGCGAAGCCGCTGGCGCCCGGCACGGAAGTGCGCGTGCCGCCGGTCGACGGGATGCTCCACGTCATCCACGATGGCGACACGCTGGAGAGCATCGCCGCTCGCTATCAGGTCGACGTCTCGGCTATCACCGGATATGCGCCCAACAACGTGCAGTCGAGCTCCGACCTCGTGCCCTATCGCATGATTATGGTGCCGGGCGGTAAACTGCCCACCCGCGACCAGGTGGTGACCTATGTGGTGCGCGAGGGCGACTCCCTGGTCAGCATCGCCCAGTATTTCGGGTTGCACCCCAGCACCATTCTCTGGGCCAATAGCCTGCCGGATGGCGATCTCATCTTCCCGGGGCAGCACCTGGCGATCTTGCCCGGCGACGGTGTCATGGTGACGGTGAAGGACGGTGACACGGTCGACAGCCTGGCGGAGAAATATGGCGTCGCGGCGAAGGATATTCTGGATTACCCGTTGAACGGCCTGGGTGCTGGTGGAAAGCTCCAGGCCGGACAGCAGGTCATGATCCCCGGCGGTGAGCCACCGGCACCGCCACCGACTCCGGTACCAGCCCCCGCGCCGCAGACGCAGCAGGCGTCATCGGCGCCCGCGGAGTCACAGCCGGCTCCAGCCACGACTCAGGCCGCGACCGGGCACTTTATCTGGCCGACGAACGGCACGATCACCCAGTATTTTGGGCCGACCAGTTTCTGGATGGAGCCCGCCTACGCCGGATACGCACACTTCCACCAGGGGCTCGACATCGCCAACTCCGCCTACACGCCGATCGTCGCGGCTGATGCGGGAACCGTCGTCTTTGCCGGATGGAACACGTCCGGGTACGGCTATGCGGTCTCGATCAATCACGGCAATGGGCTCGTCACCTGGTATGGGCATATGGCCGAGCCGCCGGCGGTCTGGGTTGGTGAGTACGTCAACCAGGGACAGTACCTGGGACCGATGGGAAGCACGGGCGCGTCGTCTGGCTCGCACCTTCATTTCGGTGTCCTGCGTAACGGCGTCTGGGACAACCCCTTGAAATATCTTCCGTAATCGCGGTCAAATCAGTATCACGTGCAAGATCGTGCCGGTCCGCCGGCCGGACGTTGCCGTTTGCGAAGCGACATGATGTGGTGCCCGGCCCTCCGCCATAGCGTCTGAGAACCTCATGATTGTGAAGAGGGGGAGCGTGATGAAGCTCGGGTTCATCGGTCTTGGGAATATGGGTCTGTCGATGACACGCAATCTGCTGCGCGCGGGGTTCCAGGTGACGGTGCACAACCGGAGCCGGGGATCTGTCGAGCGGCTGGTCGCTGAAGGTGCTGATGCCGCCACGGCGCCGGACGAGGTCGTGATCTCGAGTGACCTGGTCTTCACCTGCCTGCCGACGCCTGCGGCGGTCGAGATGGTCTATCGTGGCGAACGAGGCCTTCTCGAAGCCGTGCGCGAGGGGCAGATCCTGGTCGACTGCTCCACCGTCTCGCCGGAACTGAGCCGGTCGCTCTACACGGAGATAACGGAGCGAGGAGCCACGTTTCTGGACGCGCCGATCAGCGGTGGTCCGGCGGGCGCACGGAATGCGACCCTCACGATCATGGTGGGCGGTGATCGCGCCGCGTTCGACCGGGCGCTGCCCGCGTTTCAGGCGATGGGGCAGAACGTCCATCATGTGGGCGGTCCGGGGACGGGCAGTGTCGTCAAGCTGATAAATCAGCACCTCACATCGATCAACACCGCAACCGTCGCCGAGGCGATGGTCCTCGGCGCGAAGGCGGGCGCCGATCCGCGCGTGCTCCACGAAGTCATCAAGACGAGCTTCGGCGCGAGCACGATGTTCGGCCGGATCGTGCCGCTGTTGCTCGAACGACGATTTGACGAGGGGGCCCCGATTCGCATTATGCTAAAGGATCTTGAATTGATCTCTGAAATGGGGCGGGACTTGAACGTGCGATTGCTGCTGGCGTCGGAGGCGCGTGAGGTCTACCGCGAGGCGGTCGCGCTCGGGTTTGGGGACGAAGACCTCGCGGCACTGGTCAAACCGCTGGAGCGGGTCGCCGGGGTTGAGGTGCGGACCGACCAGGATTCAGGCGCAAGCTAGTCTCCGTCACGCACGCGGCTCGGGCTGTCGCGCGACCCCGATCGATTCCAAATAGGCCGACGAAGCGAGGGTCAGGTGCTCACAGCGCAAATCATCATCATCGCGGTACTGGTTCTCTTCAATGGGTTCTTATCGGCGTCTGAGACGTCCATCCTCACGGCGCGCAAGACGTGGCTGCGACTACTGTCCGAAGAAGGGAACAAGGGCGCTCAACTGGCGCTTGACTTCGCCGAGTCTCCGAGCCGATTCCTGGCGACCATTCAGGTCGGTATTACGCTGGCCGCGTTCTTCGCGTCGGCTGTTGGCGCGGTCAGTCTGGTCAATATCTTTGCTGGCGGACTCGAGTCGATTCCCGTCAATGCGATCGCTAATAATGCGAGCGCGATTGCCCTGATTCTCGAAACCGCTGCCCTTTCGTTCATCACCATCGTCTTCGGTGAGCTCGTCCCGAAGACGATCGCCGTGCACCGGGCTGAAAGCGTCGCGATGCGCATCGCCCGGCCGCTCGAGATTGTCGGCACGATCACCTACCCGATTGCGTTAGTTTTGACCGCGACGACGAATCTCCTCCTGCGCCTGGTCGGTGCGAGCGCACGGGCGGCGCTGCCAAGCGTGACGCGGGATGAGTTGCTGGCGATGCTCGAGGCGGCCGAAGACGAAGGGGTGGTCGAGGCGACCGATGCGGATCTGATCGAAGAGGCGTTCGGCTTTGGTGAAACCATGGCCCGCAGCATCATGGTTCCGCGCGTCGACGTGGCTGCCGTCGAACAGACCGCGCCACTGCGCGACGTCGTGGGCCGTTTTTTCGAGAGTGGTTTTTCCCGTCTACCGGTCTATCGCGACTCGCTTGACGACATCGTCGGGGTTCTCCATGTCAAGGATGTGTTTCGCGTACTCCTGGCGGAAGACAGTAGCCCCGACCGCATCGCCAGCGACGTAATGCGCCCGGCCTATTTCGTGCCTGAGTCGAAACCGATCGACGAACTGCTGGCCGAGCTGCAAGCACGCCGGTCGCAGGTGGCGATCGTGATCGACGAGTTTGGTGGCGTGGCCGGACTGGTGACGCTTGAAGACGTCATCGAGGAACTGGTCGGTGAGATTGCCGACGAGTTCGACCCCGGCTACGAGCCATTCCGGGTGATTGAGCCTGGTGTCATGCAGGTCGACGGTCGTGTCCCGATCGACGACCTGCTCGACCGGCTGGATCTGGAACGAGACGCGCTCGAACCTGAGGTGGAGGCGGAATCAGTCGGCGGACTCATCGGCTACGTACTGGGACGGATCCCAAGCGCCGGCGACATCATCGTTTCTGGGCCGCTGCGTCTGGAAGTGAAGCTGATGCAGGGAAACCGCGTCAGTCAGGTGCTGGTGCGGGACGAGCGGCCTAGCGAGGACAGTGACGCCCAAGCGGCAGCGGGAGGCGAGCGTGATGACAATCGTGAAGCATGACCGTATCGGGGCAGTGTTCATCTGAGCGGCGTATGGATCGGCGACATAGACGGGGCCCGAGCAGGAAGTCCTGCCTGGGCCCCGTTACGACCGGTCAAACTAGAACGGATTGACCACCGATCCATTGTCCGGAACATCATCCACGCGGAGCGCACCGGGTTGTAGTCCAGTGACTCCACTGATGATCGTCGACTGACTCGTGTCGTTTGACGTGTTACCGAGAGACCGGACGACGAGCTTGCCGTTCTTGGTCTCAAGGCTGCCGGCAATACTCGCGGTTGTGGTCAGGTTGCCATTACTGCCGATCACCTGAGTGATGATCCAGATGTCCTGATATCCTCCCAATCCATCTTGCGGTACACCGTAGATCGTCACGATGTTTCCGCTCATCGAGTAGGAAAAACTCGTGGTGGGGTCACTGGTGGTCGCGGCGGCACTTCCGTTCGCGGCGACGATAGCTACCAACTGCTGGTTGGTCGACGGTTGAATCTGCACGGAGAGGACCAGATTCTCGACAGCGGACGTGTCTACTCCGCCAACAAAGATCCCGGTCGCGACACGTTCTCCGGTCTGCACCTCTACCGCGGGGTTAGACCCGCCATTACCTACCTCGAGCCGCGTTCCAGCCCACGGTCCCGAAGCAGCACCGACCAGCGACGCCGGTCGCCAGTACTCGGTGGTCTGACCGGCGAATGCGACGGATTGGATAACGTTGGCGACGCCGCCATTCTTTGCACCCGGTATGAGCGCGCGGGATCCAAAGTCGACATGTGGAACAGGAATGCCCGTTGCCACGATTACCGTCTGGCAGCGGCTAGTCGTGCGCACGCGACCACTGGGACTCGCGAGCGTACAGATCCGGGCGGGTCCGACATCTTCACCGACGACACGGTACGAGCCGTTCGCGCCCGTAACATTACTTGCTTCTCCGGCATCGAGGATGCCATTCCCGTTCGTGTCGATGAAGACGGTCATGCCAGATAGGCCGGCTTCTCCAGTCTCCCGCATCGCGCTCTTGTTCGCGTCGTCGAACACGTTGCCGACGAAGACCGGACGCACCCTGAACGGAATGACGACGGTCGCGACGTTGTCCGCGACGTCAGTGGCGGTTACGGTCATGGTTCGGTGGCCAACCAGCAACCCGAGGCCGATTGTCGTGCCGCTAGTCACGACCTGACCGGTGTCGAAGACCGCGACGATACTCTTCATTCCGGAGAGTGCGTCGGTCGCGTCGAAGACCGGTGTCATCGTTTGGTCTGAGTCAAAGACCTGGTTTGCCGTTGGCGACGTGACCGTGATCGTCGGCGGAGTCTTGTCGATCTTGAAGGCGGGCGTCGTGACGGTCGTGACATTGTCCGCCTTATCGACCGCCGTAACGGTGCCCGTCACCGCGTTGCCCTCGGTTGTGAGGACCAGTGGACTGGCCGGAGGCACCGTGTAGGCGATGCCGGACGGTCCGTCACTCGCCGTGAACGGAACGTTGACGTCGGTATTGTTCCATCCCGCCGCGTTCGGCGCGGGGTAGGCAGTTCCGAGAACGATCGTCGGGTTCGTGAGATCGATGCGCACCACGAGCGACTTGCCTGACTCAACGTTGAGCGCCTGGTCGCGCGCGAAGTAGCTGATGGTCGTGATGCCTTCATTACTGATGGTGAAGCTGGTCGAGTTGCCAATCACATTCGTGCTGGCGATCGGTTGCGCGCCGGTCGCATTGTAGGTGATATCGCGAACGCCGAATCCGGCTGAGTCGTCTTGAGCGTTGAGCGTTACCACGACTGACACTCGATTCCAGCCGTAGCCATTCGGCGCTGGAACGACGCTGGCCGTGGTCGCAGGTGGTATCAGGTCCCAGGGAATAACCGGCTCCAGGTCCGAGGTCATCGGGAGCGATGCCGCTCCAAGATCCCCGATGGCGCCAACGCGAAGCTGGATGTTGGCCCAGTCGTTGTAGCTCGTGAGCCCGCCATCCACCCCGCCACTGCCGTTGGTGTCGTAGCTGACTGCCCCGAAACTGATCGAGCTGTCGCAGTTCCAGTCGAACGCGCCATTCGCGTTCACCGTGTACTGGTTCTGGAATCCGGACGAGTTGACCGATATCGGAACGGCACAGCGCGATCCGGTCCCGACCCCGGAGACACCGAGTGCGACGCCCTCGTTCAGATTGCCTTCGTTGAGCGGTCCGACGACCGGGAATGCTCCTCCAGCGTAATCGACGACACCCGCCGTCGCGCCGAGGTCGAGACCGCGCAGTTGATACAGGTAGTTCATGATGCTCAGGTAGTTCGGTTTGTAGTTTATATTCTCGTTTCCTCCGTGTAGCAATCCCAGGTTGTGCCCGAACTCATGCATCAGAGTGCCGGCCTGCTGCTGATTGGAGCCCACTCCACCGTTGAAGCCGGCGAGGGTGATCAGCAGGTCGCTGGTGCCAATTCCGCGTGAGATGCCGCTGGAGGTGTTCTGGGTGCCTCCAGAGGGCGGCGCCTCCTGATAGTTGGCGGCGATAATGTAGTGGAAGATCGGAGATCGACCGTTCGGATCGAAATTGGCCGACTTGATTGCCTGGAACTGCGTCCAGTTGTATTGGCCAGATGTGAGGGTGCCGAGGTTATTCTGCCAGGGGATCGATTGCGCCTTGCTGAGCGCTCCCCAAGTAGCGCCAGTCGTGAAATTGAGCGTGCTTCCCGGCCCTTGATCGACGTGCATGTTGATACCGACGGACCCCGTCGGACTAACGTATGGGGCGTTGGCAAAGGCGGTTACCACTTGCTGGATCGCCGTGTTGGTCAAGCTCTGGTTGTGTGTGGCGTCCTGCATCCAGTCGATCTGAAGAAAGACATCGGGCTTGTTGGGATTGGCTCCCATCGACGGCAGGTCAATGAACTGGCCGTTGAGCGTCACCCCATTGGACTCCCAGAGGTCCGGGATTCCGTCGCCATCGACGTCAGGAAGTGTGTTGATAACGTCCACTTTGAATGTCAGCGCGGCACTGCCGTCGCCGTCGCCATTGCCTTGAGTCTGGATATCAATCCCACACGTGCCATTCGCGTCGCCGGTGATCTTGCAGGGCACCTGGCCAAGCTGCAGCGTCAGATCGAGCACCGACTTGTCGATTCCTGGTGTTCCGTTGACGTCGGCAAGATCGTCGCCAAGTCGGAGCCCACCGTCCTCGTCGCGAATCTCAATCGAGATGGGAAGGGACGTTACGGTACTGTAGTCGACCGTCGTTTGAAATTGCCAGTTGGGGGACGGATCATTGTCATCGTCCGCCGTGGAGCTTTGCGTGCCGGGGTCGCCCCCCAGTTTGACGTAGCTATAGAAGTCGGCGCTGCCGAGACATGCCCCAAAGGCCGTTCCCTCAAAACACTCAAGGGCTCGAACTTCTTTGATGGTTACCCGCACGGTAACTGGAGAGGCCGCGGCAGCGTGAAACGGTGTCGCAATCACCATGAACGTCGACGCCAGCACCGCTAATGTGAGCCATATACGTACTCGACGAATCAATAGTCTCCCCTTCCTCTCAATACCTCGTCGTCGTTCGCCGGATGTAGCTGACCTCCTGGGTGTGACCGTTTCGCGCTGTTGTGAGGTTGTTGATCGCCCTGTCGGAGTCCTGCTCGACAAGGCACGTACGTGCTGTGAGGGTGGTGGGCGGCTGCGAGTGCGAAATCTTCTCGTGGGAGGCGAAACCGGGGTCGCCTCGCGTGAACTTCTCGTGAAGCGATGACAAGGAAACGTCTGCGTTGATCTCGAGATCGACCGGTTACTACGATCGCACGTACAGCTTGCGTGGTGACACGTCCGGCGAACGAAAGTGTCTTGTTGTTACTCTGAGTTTCCGGTAGCATCCTGTACACACACGACTCACACAACTAGCTCACACGTTGCGTGATGTCAGGTTCACTGGGAGTTCGCTACGGGGGAGTTTCCTCCAGAGGGGCCAAGGTGACTCGAATGACATCGTCGTTCAGTTGGCTGCTCAAGCATCTTCGACTCGCCGCACGGCTCACGCAAGAAGAGTTGGCAGAGCGGGCGCACCTGAGTGCGCGTGCGATCAGTGACCTGGAGCGCGGCGTCAAAGTCGCGCCGCGTCGCGATACCGTTGAGCTATTGGCATGCGCGCTGGGCGTGCCCGTCGATGACCTGGAGCGGTCGGTTTCACGCCGTCGTGGGATCCGGACGACGAGGAATGGGGAACGCCTCCCCGTTCCCCCGACGCCACTTGTTGGTCGGGGAACGGATGTGCGCAACGTTGTCGAGCTCCTACGGACTGAATTTCGACTGGTCACGGTAACTGGGCCCGCTGGGATCGGAAAGACGCGCCTGGCACTTTCCGTCGCGGAGGCGATGCTGGACGATTTCGCCGACGGCGTCGTCTATATTCCACTGGCCTCGCTGCGCGAGCCGTCCCTGGTGATGTCGACCGTTGCCGAAGCACTCGGCATTCTGCATGATAGCTCCACACCGGCGGCGCAACGGGTTACGGGCTACCTTCAACCTCGACAGATGCTGCTCGTCATTGACAACTTCGAACATCTCCTATCCGCGGCCACGGAACTGGCACACGTGCTCGCGGTGTGTCCAGCGGTGAAACTTCTGGTCACCAGCCGCACTGCGCTCAACCTTCAGTCCGAAAGTCGCTTCGAGCTGGCTCCATTGCGTATGCCGTCCCGAGACCGGGAAGTCTCAAACGACGAGGTGGACGACTATTCCGCGCTCGCGCTCTTCGTTGCGCGCGCGCGCTCGGTAAAGCCGGGCTTCGCCGTCACGCCAACGAACCTCGCGGCCATCGCGGCAATCTGTCGTCGACTTGACGGGCTTCCCCTGGCGATCGAACTCGCATCGTCGCGCGCGAACGTCTTGTCGCCCCAGGCGTTACTGGAACGTCTGGAGAGCCGCCTGGACGTGCTCACCGGTGGGGCGCTGGATTTGCCGGAGCGGCACCAGACCATGCGAGGAGCCATTGGCTGGAGCTACAACCTCCTTGACGACGAGGAGCAGCGTCTGTTTCGACGTCTGGCCATATTTGCTGGAACATTCACGCTCGAAGCGGCGGAAGCTGTCGCAGTTTCCGGGAATGTCACGACGAGCGAGGTACTGAATGATCTAACCTCACTCGTCGAAAAGAGTCTGGTGGTTGTCGAGCCTGGCGAGACCGCGGAAACGCGCTTCGCCATGCTGGAAACAATCCGCGAGTTCGGAGTCGAGTGCCTGGCCGAATGTGGTGAGTCGGATACGATGTCGGATCGACACTGCGAATACTACGTTTGCCTCGTCGAACGCGGCTACGTCGAGCAGGTCGGCGACAAACAGTCACTCTGGTTTCACCGTCTGGAACGCGAACTCGACAATCTACGGCTCGCCGCACAATGGATCGTTAAGAAAGTGAATGCGCAGCGCGCTGTTCGGTTCGGGCTGAGCCTGTGGCGATTTTGGGAGCGTACTCATGTTCGGGAAGGTCGAGGATGGCTGGATACCTTCTTGAATATGCCCGTGTTGGCTCCGCCGAATCCCAGTCGGGGTCCGCTCTTATTCGCGGCTGGCCGTCTCGCCTATCGTCAGGCTGACTACGTCGCTGCCCAGGCGTACCTACAGGAGTGCCTATCGATCGCCCATATTGAGAACGAAGTCGATTTCGTGAGTGGAGCACTCACCCAGCTGGGACACGTCGCCTATGCCAGTGGGAACTTGAATGCCGCAGAGGACCACTACAACGAAAGTTTGACGATTCGCCGTGGCAGAGGAGATGCCCGAACGATCGGCATAACGCTCCACGGCCTGGCGCGCATCCACCGAGCGCGCGGCGACTTTGAGCGCTCGCGAGCGCTGCTGGAGGAGGAACTGGCCAATTCGCGCGCGGCCAACGATGTCGTCAATATCTCGATGGTGCTCGCCGGGCTTGGATTGGTGGCGCTGCTTCAAGGTGACTCCGCCGGCGCGGAACGCCGTTATCGCGAGAGCCTCGTCCTGGCGACCAACGTCGGACATCAGTTCGAGATCGGCACCGCACTGCTCGGTCTCGCGCTGGCGGCGATCGGGAGTGAAGACCCTGATCGCGCCCTACCACTCCTTCGCGAGTGCTTGACAATCGCCAGCAACATCGGCGCGAGGAGCCTCGTGGCGCTGTGTCTCGAGGGGTTTGCCGCGAATCTGGCTATTTCCGGCCAGGCCCGCGTCGCCTGGCGACTAGCCGGAGGGGTGGCGGCGTATCGACAACGGGAATTGGTTCCGGGTGATCCCAGTGAGCGTATCTTGCTGAATTCGTTCCTGGGCCATGCCGCCCGGTCTCTTGACGATGACGATCGTGCCGCTCTCTGGGCCGCCGGACGCACACTCACGTTTCTGGACATGGTATCCGAAGCAACTCATGCCACTCCGGAAAGCCATCATCATCTCCCGGTGCCCTACGGGGCTGACTCGGCCACGGCGGCACCGCTTGCTTGACCGCGATATGGGGTGATGGCCAAACAAGCGGTCGTCCACGCCGATCGATCGCGGTCTACAGTTTTTCGCCCGCCCCGGAGCCCGAGTCTGGCGTTGGAATCCACCATTCCTCGCCGCGGACGGTCTGAATATACTCTGGCCAGCGCAGGTCGACCGGTGGCGCGAAATTCTTGGGCAGCAGCGGCGCGACCCATTCGGAGCCGCCGACGCCGCCTCCAGTTCGCTCGTTGAATTCGTCCTGAGCCTGCTTCAGCAGGTCGGGCTGCGTGATCAGGTCGAGGAACGTTCCGGCGATTGTTTTGCCCGCCGTGAAGAGACCGGGATCGACCGCGGCCGGCAGCCCGCCGATGGCGTTGTAGGTCCAGGCGGGGTATTCGTAGCTCGCGTTTGGCGCTTTTAGCCTGGGGCGTCCGGTGAAGAGCCGGACGGTCGGCGCGTGCCAGGTGTAATCGACATAATCGTCCGAGGTGAAGTTCAGCTGCCAGGCGGGCAGAGAGCGTCGCAGATTTGTTTCGTAGTCCTGCGGCGAGATCAGGCTCTCGCACCCCTCGTCGAACGGGTTGTCCATCGGTTCGATGTCCAGGTTCTTCTGGATCTCGCGACCGAATTCGCGCGCTTCCTTGCTCAGCTTGGGCGGTCCGGCCAGTTCCAGATTCTGGTAGGTAAGATCGGCCATCGCGTGGTTGGTGAGACCGACGCGCGTTTTGGTGACCCAGCGGACCGACGCCTGGCAGCCGGTCGTCGCGGCAGCCTGGCGGGCGTTGTTTTCGAGCACGCTATAGATCTGCTGTTGGATGCCCAGCGTTGGGGCGCGCCACGAATACTGGATCTGACTGAAGCGCGGCGGTAGGTTGTCGGAGGTGGCGTCGCCGGCCGCCATGACGAACTCGTTGAGCGTCCAGGTGCCGGTATGCGGGAACATCGCCTCCTTGGTGTACTTCGTCATGGTGTACATGAGGCAGAGTGCGTCGATGGCGCCCGGGCAGCGTGCGGCCGCGTGCGAGCTGCCTCCTGCCGGTACCAGACTCTTGTCGATCCAGTCCTCCGGGTGGAGCGTCTCGAAGGTGAAGACGGCGCTCCAGTAGGAGCCACACTGGGTATCCCAGACGGTCGTGTTAGTACCGTGTGGGTGATAGGCGATGAAGGCGTCGCAGCCGTCGAAGTAGCCTTTGGCGGCGTGGACCGGCTTCGAGCCGCAGACCTTCTCGGCCGGTTCGCCGAAGATCTTCAGCGTTCCCTTAAGCCCGAACTTCTCCATGGCGGCCTTGGTCGCCAGAATACCGGTGAGGGCAGCCGTGCCGAGCATCGAGTGCGGGTCGGTGTGGCCGGCTGTCCAGGGATGCAGCCCTTCGCGCGGCGCCTGATAGGGGACGACCTGTTGCGAGTTCCCGGGCACCGCGTCATATTCGGCGTAGGTGCCGAGGACCGGACGCCCCTCACCCCAGGTCGCCATGAAGGCGGTCGGCATGTCGCCGGTTCCTTCCTCCACGGTGAATCCCTCGGCCCGAAGGAGGTCGACGTAATCCTTAGCCGAGCGATACTCACGCCAGGCCGGCTCGGCGTAGTCCCAGATCTTCTTGTTGAACGCGGAGATTCGCCCGCTGTTTTCGTTTACCCAGTCGTGCGCGAATTGCTTTTCCTTATATTGTGTGGTCATAGCGCCCGTCACCTCCCGGAAGTCTCCGAACCTGCCGTGCCGCGCCGTGGCGGGTGCTGGCATGAAAACCCGCCGCGTGGCATACGACCGGCCTGGCCGACTATTGATCGAACGAGATTATGCTTACGCTAGGCGAGCGCGCAGTGGCTGTCAAGGCTATTGCCCGCTGGCGGCGAACAGTCGTTCTTCTTCGACGGGCTCGCTGTGGTACCCTGCACCGGTTGCGCGACTCAACGGTGAACCCATGTTGTTTGGAGGGGGTAGATTGGTACGTCGATCTGGTCTTATCGCGATGCTACTGTGCCTCGGCATCATCGCAGCGGCTTGCGGGTCGTCGTCGTCGAACGGAACCTCGACCACAGCGGGAGGCGCGAGCACGTCGGCTGTGAGCTCCACAGCGTCCAGCAGCCCACCGGCAAGTGGCACGACAGCGCAGGCGAGTCCGTCCGCGACGACCGCGTCCGGGTCGTCGAAACTGGTCAAGATCACGATCTCGACTGGCTTCAAGCCGAGCATGAACTCCGCGGCGATCTACCTGGCCGCCGAGAAGGGTTATTACGCGGATCAGGGCCTGGACGTCACCGTCCAGGATGGTTCCAATCCGGACCTGCTCGCGCAGATCGGGACGGGCGGCGTTGCGTTCGGCGTGAGCGGCGGTGACTCGGTCGTCCCAGCGCGTGCCGCGGGAATCCCAGTTCAGACGGTGATGCAGTTCTTCACCAAGTATCCCGTCGGTCTGGTGGCCCTGGCAGGCAGCGACTTCCCGCTCAACAGTCCGTCTGACCTGAAGGGGCTGAACATCGGCGTCTCGCAGCTTAATGGCTCGACCTACTACGGTCTGCTGGCGCTATTGCAGGCCGGGAACCTGACTCAGGACGACGTGCATATCACGACCATCGGCTTCACCGAGCTCGAAGCTCTGAGCCAGAAGCGGGTCGATGCGGCCATGACATTCATGAGTAACGAGCCGGTCAATGCGCGCGACATTGGGATCGAGACGAAGTCGCTGCTGGTGGGCGACTACGTTCATCTAATGTCGTCGGGACTGGTCACGAGCGACTCGATGATCCAGGATCACCCGGACATCGTGCAGAAGGTCGTCGATGCGACGGTCAGGGGAATGAACGACGCGCTGCAGAACCCGGATGAGGCCTTTCGGGCGACCATCAAGCGCATGCCCGAGCTGACCACCGAGCAGGACAAGCAGACCCAGAAGGATATCCTGTCGGAGACGCAGAAATACCAGCAGCCGGTTGATGGGCACCCCACCGGCTGGGGCGATCCAGACGGCTGGACGACCACGGTCAATTTCCTGAAATCGGTCGACGTGATCTCGAAGGATGTCGATCCGGCGGCCTGCTTCACGAATCAGTTCGTGGAACGGGCAAAGTAGGGTTTCGCGATGCGTCCTGAAAGCCGGCAACCGGTGAAGATGGATACCAGCCCGAACCGGTTGCCTGGCTCTCCGATGCCGGCACAGCTTACCGGCGACGTGTCCGATGGCGGGCCGGCGCGCTCCCGGCAGGGACGTCGTCTCCGCCGCGTCCTGAGTAATCGCCAGGTCTGGCTCGCCATCGCCGGAATTGTGATCGCCATCGGGTTGTGGCAGGCACTCTGGCAGAGCGGACGTATTCCCGAGTACATGCTTCCCTCGCCGCGCCAGGTGGCGAGAACCTGGATCGATCTCTGGCGGGTGGGCGCGATGTGGCATCACGTGCGGGCAACGCTCGTCGAAGCGCTGCTCGGTTTCGGGGTTGCCCTGGTCATCGGTGTCGGTCTGGGGTATCCGCTGGCCCGGTCGCGAGTGATGGACGAGATCCTGGCGCCCTACCTTGCCGCGTCACAGGCGATGCCGATCATCGCCTTCGCGCCGCTGCTGGTCGTCTGGTTCGGCCTTGGCCTGCTGCCCAAGGTCATCATCTGCACCCTGATCGTCTTCTTCCCCATTCTGATCAACACTGTGGTCGGGTTCCGGAGCATCGATCCTGATATGCGGCGCGCGGCCCACGGACTTGGCGCAAACTGGCTCGGCACGTTCTGGAGCGTCGAATTGCCGCTGGCTCTGCGTGCATTGCTTGGTGGGATCAAGATGGGGCTCACCCTCTCCGTGGCTGGCGCCGTGGTCGCCGAGTTTGTCGCATCCGACGCGGGGCTTGGTTACCTGATGAATCTCGGCCGAACCGAGTACCGCTCATCGATCGTCTTCTCCGCCGCGCTTACCATGGCGCTGATCGGGATCTCCGGCTACGTCTTCGTTACCGTGCTCGAGCGGGTGTTGATCCGCTGGGAAGAGTAGCACAACGCTACGGCGCCCAGATGTTGTTCCAGGCCTCCATCCAGTCCTTACCCCGGCTGATCACCTTCAGGTCTTTGTCGGTGATTTCGACGTTGGGTCGGTTGCGGAATGGTTGCGCGGTGTCGGCCGTTGACAGGTCGATCGTGATGGTTGTCGGACGGTCTGGAACGTAGGGTTCGACCGCTGTGAGGTTTGTGAGTGCCTGTTTGGCCCCCTCTTCGATCATCTGCCGGGCTTTGACCGGAGCGATCTGACGCGCTGAAAAGCGCGAGAGCCCGTGCTTGACCGTCACCGTCGTCAGTCCATCACCGAGCAGGTCGGTCACCTCACGGCAGGTGGCCGTGTCGCCGGTGACCAGCAGAATTGGCGTGCCATAGTGGCCACAGAGTGCGGCGTTGATACCCGACTCGCCGACCAGGTCGTCGTTGAACCAGAGATGGCGCCACGTCGTGGTCGAGATCGTGTGGCAGAGGACACCGTCGGGCGTGTTGGCGTGAGCGTGCATCCCGACCAGCAGGCAGGCGTCGCAGCCCTGCTCGAGCAACTCGGTGTAGCGCGACCAGGTGTGATGGGCCACCCACTCAACGTCGGAGTCGAGCATCTCCGGAATGTAGGAGTTGAACGACCAGTCACCGCCCGCGCCGTGGCAGTCGACCGCAACGATCTCAGTCGCCCCAGCAGCTTTGGCCCCACGCACCGCCGCATTGATCTCTTCGGTATATAGGTGTCGCCCTTCCTCGTACATCGGCGCGCCACCGTTGACCTGACTCCAGGTGACGATGCCGCTGACACCTTCCATATCGGACATAATGAGAACTCGCATGTATTCCTCCTGCTCTGTTGGCGCTGAGAACGTTCAGGCAACAATCCTTCGAGTGTGGGAGTCGTGTCACATGGTATCAAGCAGGGAGCGGTCGAGTGCCACCGGGCTGCTCGGTGATGGTTGACAGGCGTCGGCTTATCTTCGCTTGACATCCCGTCAGGGCTCTGCTAACGTCGCGGCACAGTAACGAACACGAAGCGGAAGCGCAGTGATTGCGCAGACCAACTGGATCCTATGCAGGCTGGTGTCAATCGGCCGTCTGGTGAACAGAGTCGGGTCGTTGGTCCACATCTGGGCATTCGCGGTCAGGCGCGTCGACCTCCTCCAACAGGTCCAGGTCGCGTTTTCTCGTAGATCTCCGCTTCGCCTGACTGCGACGTTTCGCTGGCGATTCTCTGTCGAGTACATGGACCGTCGGCCTCCACGGTTCGAGCACTGACGCGACAAATCAGGAACGAGGAAAGGCAGCACATTTCGATGGTCGACGACGAGGTAGTGACGACGTCTCGGGTGGCGACGCCGGAGAAGCGAGAGTTCACCGGGGCGTCGGTGACACTCGATCACCTCGAGAAGCGCTTCAACCAGGTGGTGGCTGTTGACGACGTCGTGTTGAACATCGAGCCAGGCGAGTTCATCACGTTCCTCGGCCCCAGCGGTTCCGGCAAAACGACGACATTGATGATGATCGCCGGTTTTGAGATTCCGACCGCTGGAGAGATCTACATCGATAGCGAGCCGATCGTGACCACGCCGCCCTACCGGCGCAATATCGGCATGGTCTTTCAGAACTATGCCCTCTTCCCGCACATGACCGTGGCCGAGAATATCGGCTTTCCATTGAAACAACGGAAGTTCGACAAGAGTACGATTGCGCGCCGTGTGGCCGATGTGCTTGAGATCGTCTCACTCCCAGGCTATGAGGGGCGTTATCCACGGCAACTGTCCGGGGGACAGCAACAGCGCATCGCGCTGGCCCGGGCGATTGTCTTTAACCCGCGGGTGTTGCTCATGGACGAGCCGCTTGGCGCGCTCGACAAAAAACTGCGCGAGAGCCTGCAACTCGAGATCAAGCGCCTGCATCAGGAACTCGGCATCACCTTCATTTACGTCACGCACGACCAGGAAGAGGCCCTGGTCATGTCCGACCGTATTGCCGTGATGAACCATGGCCGGATCGTGCAGCTGGGGTCGCCAGTGGTCCTCTACGAACGACCGAACAGCCGCTTCGTCGCCTCATTTATCGGGGAGTCGAACTTCCTGGAGGGTATGGTTGTGGAGAGCGCGGGGGATGTGGTGAAGGTGAAGGTCGGCGGCCGGATGCTGCTGGCGAGTGGCAGTGAACCGGTCGGCAACGGAGTAGTAGTCGCTCTGGCGGTACGACCGGAGAAACTGAGCTTCCGTGACGCGGTGGCTCCTGAGCCGGATACAGGACTGAATTCTCTGCAAGCGACGGTGCGAGAGGCGACGTTCGTCGGCGAGATGCGCCGCTACGTGGTGCAGACAGACGATGGGCTAACGATCACCCTCAAACAACCTCTCCGTTATGGGATTCAGCTTCATTTTCCTGGCGACAACGTCGAGTTGGTCTGGCATGTGGAGGACACGCGCGTTGTTTCGGTCGACGAGGTGGAGTAGTGAGGGGATAACATGACGGGTTCATCGGTCGCCGGTCCTGCAGTTGAGCGACCGGAACCTGAATCGCGAAACGCGGCGGCGCTGGCACGGTTGCGTCGCAACGTTCAGTTGCGTTACGTCGTCGTGGTGCTACCCCTGCTCGCGTATCTCCTGATGTTCTATGCCTATCCTGTGGCGGCGATGCTCTTTCGTAGCGTCAGTGAGCCCGCCTGGACACTCCACAACTTTGGACGATTGGTCAACACCAACGTCTACGTTCACGTTCTCTGGATTACGACCTGGATCAGTATCGTGGTCACTGCGTGCACACTGGTGCTCGCTTATCCAGTAGCCTATCTCCTCTCAAGCGTCAGTGAGTCCAGATCGAACATGCTTATTATCCTGGTTCTCGTGCCGTTCTGGACCAGCATTCTGGTGCGGACCTATGCCTGGATGGTGCTGCTCGGTCGCGAGGGGATCATTAACAACTTCCTTCAATGGACGGGGCTAATCGATCAGCCGCTGCGACTGCTCAACACGCGGTTTGCGGTGTACGTCGCGATGATCCACATCCTCTTGCCCTTTATGGTGTTGCCACTCTATAGCGTCATGCGAGGTATCGATCGGAGTCTGCTGCGAGCGGCTGAAGGGCTTGGTGCGCGGCCGCTTTCGGTCTTCCGCACCGTGCTGCTTCCGCTGTCCCTGCCGGGCGTTGCCGCTGGGTGCCTGCTCGTCTTCATTCTTTCGCTGGGGTTCTACATCACGCCCGCGCTGGTGGGTGGCCCGAAAGATCTGATGATCTCGGTGCTCATCGCGCAGCAAGTGAACTTGTTCGACTGGCCATTTGCGTCGGCGCTCGCCGCCGTACTCCTCTTCGGCGCGCTACTGATCTTCGTCATCTTCAATCGGATATTGGGCGTGGAGAAGATCTTCGGGGGTGCGCGATGAACTCGAGCGAGAAGGTTGGCGAGAAGCGAGTCGTTCCTCAACCGCGCACGTCCATCGCTCGCCGCGTGCTGTACGTCGTCGTCGGTCTGATCATTCTCTATTTGATCTTTCCGATTCTGGTCGTCATCCCGCTCTCCTTTTCCTCAGCGCACTATCTCACGTTTCCGCCACCAGGGTTCAGCGTGCAGTGGTATCACAAGTTCTTCACCCGCGCCGATTGGCGCGACGCGGCATTTCTGAGCATCTGGATCGGACTCTCGGTCATGGTGCTGGCGACCGTACTGGGGACCGCAGCGTCGCTCGGACTCGTGCGCGGACGCTTTCGCGGACGACAGACGATCAACACATTCCTTGTCTCGCCGATGGTGGTGCCGTCGATCATCGTGGCGATCGGTGTCTATTTCTTTTATGCCCGCATCGGGCTCATCGGACATCCGATCGCGCTGATCGTGGCGCATACGGCGCTGGCGGTGCCGTTCGTGGTGGTCAACGTCTCGGCGACGCTCTACGGCTTCGATGAGCGGCTGGAATTCGCCGCCATGAATCTCGGCGCCAATCGCTGGCGCACCTTCTGGCAGGTGACTTTGCCGATAATCCGGCCCGGGGTTCTGGCTGGGGCGCTCTTCGCCTTCATCACCTCGTTCGACGAGTTGATCGTGGCCCTCTTCGTTTCGGGTACTGGCGCCGTGACCCTGCCGAGAAAGATGTGGGACAGCATCCGCTTTGAGATCGACCCGACCATTGCCGCGGTTTCGACCATCCTGATCGTCTTCACCGGCACACTCTTCCTCTCGGCCGAATTACTCCGACGTCGCTCCGAACGCATGCGGACCGTCATCATGGCCGAAGTGGAGTAACGAGGGCGAATCGCTGGGGAGGGGGCGCGCGGACGTGAAAGATTACGCTAACTACAGCTTCTGGCTCGAATCGTCGGGTGACGATCTTACACCGCGTGCTGCGCTCGACGGGTCCATCGATGTCGACGTCGCGATCCTCGGTGCGGGCTTTTCCGGGCTCTGGACCGCCTATTACCTACTCCGGCGCAACCCGTCGCTCGATATCGCGCTCGTTGAAGCGGAGATCGCCGGGTTCGGGGCATCAGGGCGCAATGGCGGCTGGTGCTCGTCGCAGTTCTCGATGTCTGCGGGATTGCTGCGCGAGCGCTACGGCCAGGAAACGGCCCGCGATGTTGTGCTGGCGATGTATGACGCGGTCGATGAAGTCGGCCGGGTCTGCCAGGACGAAGGAATCGACGCCTATTACCTGAAGTCGGGCGCGCTCCACATCGCACGTGGCGCCCATCAGGCGAAAGCCAACGACGACGCGATGCGGCTCTATGAAGAACTCGACCTGGCTGACCATTACCAGGTACTCGACGCGACGGAAACCGACGAGCGGCTTCGCGTGTCGGACTCGGTTGGATCGCTGCTGATCAAGGAATGCGCCGTGGTCCATCCCGGGCGATTGGTGCGTGGTCTGGCTCGTCTCGTCGAGCGGCTCGGCGCGACGATCTACGAACAGACGCCGGTGATTGATTTCGAGCCGGGGCCGGCCCCGGTACTGGTGACGAGTCGCGGGCTGGTTCGCGCCACGACTATTGTGCTGGCAGGCGAAGCCTACCTGACACGCCTCAAACAACTGAATCGTCAACTCCTCCCGATGTATTCGACGATCTCGTTGACGGAGCCGCTGAGCGAGGCGCAATGGTCCGAGATTGGCTGGGAGAATCGTGAATGCGTCGCATCCAATCGCTATCACGTCGATTACCTGCAGCGGACAGCAGATGGGCGAATTCTCTTCGGCAGTCGCGGAGCACCCTACCGCTATGGGGGCCCGATCGACGATCGCTATGACCGACACCCGCCGACACACGAGGCGATTCAACGCGATCTGGTCGAGTGGTTCCCGATGCTGCAGGGCATCCGCTGCACTCATGAATGGGGTGGAGTCTTTGCCGTCCCGCGTGACTGGATGACCAGCATCAGCTTCGACCAGAAGACGGGTGTGGCGACGGCCCGCGGCTATGCCGGGCAGGGCGTGTCGACGACGAATTTAGCAGGACAGCTGCTCGCCGATCTGATCACCGGCGTCGCGTCACCGCTGACTCACCTGCCAATGGCCAATCACCAGTCTCCGAATTGGGAACCGGAGCCGTTCCGCTGGCTTGGTGTCAACTACGTGCTCTGGGGGTACGATCGGATCGACGCGAAAGCAGAGCGGACGGGCCAGCCACCGGCTGGCGGAACGCTGGCCGAACGAATTGGACGGCACTGAGCCGTCGGGCGAAACGCAGAAAACGACTGTCCATGGATTCGGAAACGTGAGGAGGTACACGGCGTCACGAATGCCCTGGCCGAGGCAGTGGGCACTCCCGGCCAAATGTCAACATCGTGCCCGCGGCCCGCAATGGCCGTTGGACCGAGGTGGAGGTGTTTCTGATGGATCGCGATGAATTTTTTGCTCGGTATCTGATTTCGCAGCAGTTTGTATCGCCGCACGCGGCCGCCTACAACCGTCGCCAGTTTCTCCGTAAGGCGTTCCAGCTTGGATTCGGCGCCAGCGCGATCGCGTTCCTGGCCGCATGCGGTAGTTCGAAATCGACGCCGACCGTGGCTGGAGGCGGCAGCGCGTCGACCGCGACGTCGGCGAGTGGCAGCCCCGCGACCAGCGTCAAGTTACCGGAGATCACGTCGATTCCGGACAACTTGAAGGGCAAGGGTGAAGTACGCGTCGTTTCCTATGGAGGCGCGTTCCAGGACGCCCAGCGCCAGGCCTACTTCAAGCCGTTCGAAGAACTCTCCGGTATCAAGGTGATCGACTCCGAAGGTCCTGACACCGCCAAGGTCAAGGCGATGGTCGACACCAAGAACGTGGAGTGGGACATCGGCGAGTTCGACCGTGGCGACGTGATCAACCTGGCAAAGAAGGGTGACTACTGGGAGGAAATTGACTATAGCCTGGTCGACACCGATAACATCGATGATTCCTTCCGGTATAAATACGCGCTCGACATGCTGCCGTACGCGCAGATCTACGCCTACCGGACCGATGTCTTCTCGGACGCCAAGCCCAGCGGCTGGGCCGACTTCTGGGATACCTCCAAGTTTCCCGGTCCGCGCACAATGCCAGGCGGTAGTGGCGGCCTGTCGCCTGATCTCGAGTCGGCCATCATGGCGACTGGTGTCGCGGCAGACCCGTCGAAGGTCTATCCGATCGATATCAGCAAGGCGTACGACAGTCTTTCTAACATTAAGAAGGACGTCGTGAAGTGGTGGGACGCGGGTGCGATTCCGGCCCAGATGCTCAACGACAAGGAAGCGGTGATGGGGACCGCCTGGAATGGCCGTATCGCGGCGATCCAGAATACGGGCGCCCCGGTCGAGATCGCCTGGGAACAGGGGCAGTTGCTCAATGATGCCTGGGCGGTGCCGAAGGGCGCGCCCAACAAAGAGAACGCCATGAAGTTCATTGCCTTCATTACACTGCCGATCTCGCAGGCACGGCTCTCGATGTTGATCCCCTACGGGTTCGTGAACAACAAGTCGACTGACCACATCCCAGCTGACCGGCTGAAGATCTTGCCGACGGCGCCGGATATCAAGTCGAAACTGCTGATTCACGACTCGCAGTGGTGGGCGGACAACCGTGATGCCGTACTGGAGAAGTGGAATAGCTGGATTCTCAGCTAGATCGCGTTTGTGGGGCTGCCTTTGGATCAGGGCAGCCCCACGCACCCCCCGGCTACCAGCGAGACGAAACTGACACGATAACGCAGCGGATATGTTGCGCGACTGTCACGCTCTGCTCTTGACGTTATCGCGTACGTACAGTACATAATAGTGATGTGAACCTCGACGCGCAAGTGAGCGTGTTCGGAAGGGTGGTCATTGGTGTCACGCCCGACCCGATCCGTGATGGCGATCGCAGTGCTCGTGCTGGTGCTCGTGCTTGGCGCGGTCGTCGCCGTGCTTGCCTTCAATCCCTCGGCCAGCCACTTTGACGCAAATTCCCCGGAAGCCGCCTTTCAACGCTACCTGTCGAGCTATCAGCAGCGGGATTTTGCCACGTCATATAGCTATTTCTCGGCGAGATCGCAGCAGTTGATGTCGTTTGACGACTACCGCTCCTATGCTCAGTCGTCCGGGATACCGCGCGATACGAGCGCCAGTCGGGTGATTGCCAATCGCGTCGAGCAGAGTGGGTCGACAACGACGCTCTATCTGACCGTGGAAAATCAATCCGACGCCGGGCTCTCTGTTAATCGCTGGTCGTACCAGGTGGCTGTGCCGATGGTTCAGGAACCCAGTGGATGGAAGATCGACCAGATGATGCTCGGGACGAACCTCGCTCCGGTGCCCCCGGTTCTGAAATAGCAGGCCATTGGTCCGGCCTATCTTCCCGCTGTCAGAAAGGCGCTGAAGATGGTTATCGCACGAAGGCTCTACGTCTACTTCATCGCGGGTGTCAGCCTGGCGATGACATCTATCGGACTCGCCAACCTCCTGGCACTGGCAATGTCGCGTGTCGCGGACGCTCTTGGTGCGAGCGTGATTCAGGATTCTCCCGACGAGGTGCGGCGCACGCTGAGCCTCTACGCCGCCTTTGTCATCGTGGCATTTCCGGTCTGGCTGCTCCACTGGTGGCTTGCCGAGCGAGCGGCGGATCGCCCGGGAACTGAGGGGCAGCGCGAGCGTGAATCGGCGATTCGCGCGCTCTACCTGTCGCTCGGGTTGGCGTTGCCATTACTCTTCCTGATCGGCGGTTCCATCGAAACACTGATGCGATTGCTGAACCGGGTGTTTGGTGATTCGGCGCTTCCCGGAATTGACCGCCAGTTCTGGACAAATGTCGCGACGGTCCTCGTCGCCGCCGCGATCATGATCTATCACTGGCGAATCCGGCGGCAGGATGAGGCCTCTGGGTCGTTCGAAGGGCCGTCGTCCTGGCTGCCGCGCCTCTACCTCTACCTCGCGGCCTTCGTGGGAGCGATGTTCCTGTTGATTGGCCTGGGCGACATCATTCGCACGGTCGACGATGTGCTGTTCGGCACGCGAAATATCTTCATGGTTGACCGCTGGTGGGCCGATCCGCTCAGCAGCGCCATAGCGAGAACGCTGGTTGGCCTGGCGCTCTGGTCGTTCCATTGGGAATGGTCGCTGCGATCGCTGCGGCAGCCGGACTGGGTGGGAGCGAGCGAGCGCAGGTCGTCGCTGCGCTGGCTCTATGTCTACCTTATCGTGTTCGTGTCGGTCCTGTTCACGCTGCAGGGGGTGAGCTCGAGTCTCGACTCCGTCTTCCGTTGGGTTCTGGGAGCCGGACGGGACAACCTGCTGATCGGATGGCCGCGCGCAATCGTTGAACCAATCGTCGTCGCTCTGCCCTTTGCCGCGTTTTGGGCCTACCACCGGCTCATTGTCGTAGCGGCGGCCGAGCCTGGCGAATCAACGCCCCAGATGGCGGCGGTCCGTCGTCTCTACACCTACCTCGTCGCCATCATCGGATTGACGTTCACGGCGGTTGGAGCGTCCTGGGTGCTGGGCACGCTGATCGACTTGCTCCTGGGTGGCACGCGAACTATCAGCGTATCGAGCTTGCAGTGGCGAGCGGACGTGGCGCAGTTCAGCGCGCTGGCACTCGTCGGCGCGGGCGCCTGGCTGTGGCAGTGGAACCAGGCGGAGCAGCTCGTGGCGCGAGCGGATGAAGTCGAGCGCGATACGACGATCCGTCGCGTCTACCTCTACCTGACACTGGCGGCGACGCTGGTGGCGATGCTGGTGAGTCTGGCGATCGTGATCTACCGGGTGATCGCCGATATCCTGGGCGTCACCTCGGGCACGAACCTGGCTTCGTCGCTGAGCCTGCCGCTCGGCATCGTCATCATCGCGGCCGTCCTCTTTGTCTATCATCTCGGAGTGCTGCGAGGTGATCTGGCCGCGCGAGCACCGGAAGAGGCGGGTGTCACGACGGTGCGTGTGCCGCTGACGCTGGTCGCCCCGGTCGACGGCGACGTCGAGGCGGCGCTGGGCGAGCTCCGCGCGCACCTGCCGGAGGGGTATGTGCTGGAGGCGGGCAGGGTGCGGAAGGCGAACCCGGTCCTACCGCCCGCCGGCGAGCGGCTCGAGCGCGACCACGCGTAGGCGGCGGTAGAGGGTGTGCCGTCCGACTGAAATCGCTGTCGCCATTGTGATCGCTACAGGATTCCAATCGGACGGCTTCTGATCAGCTGCTAATTGTGGATGACGATGTTGCCGCCACCCAGCGTCGTGGTCGGGTCAGCGGTGTCCGACTGATTGCCATTGACCTGATTGTCGTAGACCAGACCGCCATCGGAGCCGTCCGTGTTGATGGCCCAGATGCGGATGCGGAAGGTATCGTCGTTGCCCTTGGACGAGCCGTCGACGGCCGTCAGCATGAAGCGATACTGTCCCTGGCCATTGATCGTGCCGGTTCCCTTGAACTGAGCTTTGGTTCCCGAGATTACCAGCCAGTCGTAGCTGGTGCTCGAGAAGTTCAGGTTGCCGGCCTTGAACTGGAATTCGGTGTTGCCGTCCGGCGTCGTCTTGCCCTTCTGATACTTGGCGACGAAGCCGAAGGTCGCCTTGCCCGACAAGCTCGGATCAGCCGCATAGGCGCCAGCCGGTGAATTGAACCAGCCGCCACCGGTCACGAAACCGGCTGAGGGATCGTAGACCACCACGTACTGGTAGGTGCTGGAGCCGGAGTCACCATCCTTGTCCGTGACGGTCAGCGTGATGGTATAGACCCCAGCGGCCGTGTACGTGTGGCTACCGGTGACGCTGCCTGGACTGCTGTCCGCGGAGACCACGCCATCGGTATTAGTCGTTCCATCGCCCCAGTCCCACGTTGCCGTGAAGCTGTCGCCGAGTCCGATACCCGGATCGGTGAAGCTGGCGCTGGCGTCGATGCTTGTGCCGGCCTGAACCGGATCGACGGGAGCCGTGATCGGACCGACGGTCGGCGCGACGTTGTTGACCGTGACGTCCGCCGTGTAGCTGTTGCTGCCACCATCCTTGTCGGTAATCGTCGCCGCGACGGTCTGCGAGGTGACGTCGTGGGCGACGCAGGAGATGCTGGCCGTTGTGCCCGTATCCTGCGGTCCCGTTCGCCATCGCCACAGTCGAAGGTGTAGGTGAACCCAGCGTGGTATCCGCTGCGACGGATCGAACGGGTTGTCGAGCGAGACGGTGAAGTGGTCGCCCTCGTTCACCGAGGTCGGTGCCGTCAAGGTCGCCGTTGGCGCGACGTTCTCAACCGTCACCGTCGTGGTGCGTTCGGTGTAGCCACCGTCTTTGTCGATGATCCGTCCCTTGACGATGTGCGTGCTGGGTCCATCGTCGAAGGTGCAGGTCGTTGACGCGTCAGCGCTGCTGTTGGCGTAGGTCGCGCCGTCGAGAGAGCCGTTATCGCAGGAGAACGCGTAGTGGAAGCCCGTTGTCGTGTCCACGCTCGACGGATCCGTCGGGTCGGTGAAGCTGATCGTCGCGGCTGATCTCTCGTTGACCGGACCGTCGTTGCCGAGCGTCGCGGTCGGCGCGACGTTGTTGACCGTTTGCGAAACGCTGTTCGATCCGGTGTCGCTGTTCGCGTCGGTTACGGCGACCGTGACAGTGTATTCGCCATTATCGGCATACGGGTGGCTTGGTCCGGTGCAGGTCGAGCCGGAGATATCACCGTTCTGCGGTCCGGATCCGTCACCATAGTCGACCGTGCAGCTATACGGGCCGTCGTTGCCCGGATCGACGAAGCTTGCGCTGGCAGTGACCGAGTCGCCTTCATTCGACGGCGACGTGCTGACCACCGGTGTGTCCACCTGTGGCGCGACGTTGTTGATGGTAAAGGTCAGTGAATTGGACGTGCCGCCATCACCATTCAGATCCGGATTCGTGACGCTGACGCTGGCCGTGCCGACCGACACGATGTCGGCCGCTGGAACAGCTGCATCGAGTTCGCTGGGCGACACGTAGGTCGTCGTGAGCGGGTTGCCGTTCCACAGGACGGTCGAGCTCGCGACGAATCCGGAACCGAGCACATGCAGTGTGAGGTCGGGCCCGCCCTCGTCAGCCGAACTCGGATCGAGGCTCGTCAGCGTGGGTGCCGGGTTGTAGATCGTGATGGTGAAGTCACCCTGGGCGACCTCATTCGTGACCGTCGTGCACTGCACCGTGAAGCTGTAGGTGCCGCCGTCGGTCGGAGTGCCGCTGATGACGCCCGTATTCGGGTCGAGCGTCAGACCATCCGGGAGCGTACTTCCGTCCGCGAGTGCATAAGAGCCACTCAAGCAATCGGCTGGCTGATCCGGTGTTGGCGAACCCGGCGGTGGAGGCAGAACGATTGGTTGTTCGTAGTCACCACCGCCCGTGCCCGGCGACGGGGGCCCCGCGAAAGTGAACCGTTTGGTGGCGATGATCTGGCTGCTATCGGTGACCTGAACCGTGAAGCCGAACGTGCCAGCCGTCGTTGGTGTTCCACTGATGAGGCCCGTATCCGGATTGATGTTCAGTCCATCCGGCAGGTTACCCCCTGCAGCGATCGACCAGTGGTACGGCAGCGTTCCGCCCGTTGCGTCCATCTGTTGTTCATAGTATTGGCCGACCTGACCGCTCTTCAGTGGCGATTGCGTGGTAATCGCCAGGGACTCGATGGTGATCGTCAGCGATCTTCGTCAGTTCGTAGACGCCCGCGTTGTCTACCGACCAGTACTTGACCGTGTGCGTGCCTTCACCGGTAACCGGGAACGGCGCGGAGTAGGTCTGCTGAGGATCGTTGTCGATCTGGTAGTAGGTGTTGGCGATCGTAAATCCGGACGTCGCCGTCGCCGAGAGCGTAACCGTCACCGGGCCGGGATAGATGCCCTGGCTGTTGGGCTGAGGGTCGGTGGTGGCGGTGGTGATGGGCGTGGCGTGGGCGAATTGAAGGATGATGGTCTGCGAAGTATCCGAGGTGAAGCTGACGTTTTGAACGCTGAAAGCAATAAAGGGGCTATTCGCGGGTGGGGTCGCGTAGACGGTGTAGGCCTGACTAGTGGTTGGAAAGAGCCACATGGAGAGATTTCCGGCGGCATCGGTTCCATGAGGATGATAGTGGGAATAGCCGTAGCCAGACAGCGTCCCAGCGGTGAGGGGATTCTGGGTGGGATTACTCGTGCTCACTGGGATGTAGGCGAGCGGGTTCCCGGCCGAATCCTGGACATGTATGGTCACTTGGCTGACGGAAGCGGGATATCTAGCACCGTGTCCTGGGTAAGCGAAAAGGAGGTGCTGAAGAAATCGAAGTAGTCGGGAGCATTCAGGTCAGTCGAGGTGAAGGCGCCACCCACATGCAGTGAATAATCACCTGTTCCGGTTAGGAACGAGTAATGTCCGTCGCCATCAGTGATCGTACGGAGAGATGTCCCATCGTCCGCTGAAACTAAATACACCACTTGTCCCGGTAGTGCCTGCCCTAGACCGCCTGTCAGTTGTCCGCTCAAGGTGGACCCTAGAGAGGGTAAAGTGATTGTTACCGTCGCGTTTGACGTAAAGGAGAATTTGGAAGGATGAAGGCGGTGAAAGGACTATTAGCAGCCCGGATAACGCGATCGGTGGGTTGCCGGTAGTCGTCGGAAATAGCCATATTGCAGCATTCCCGGTGTTATCGGTTGGAACGGGGTTGGTCTGGCTGCTGTAGCCGCTCCAAGAGAAACCTGCTATCGTCATGGGTTGATTTGAGCCATTGACGCGGACCATTGCATTCGTAGATTGGGTTGCCGGCCGGATCTTGCACGTGAATAATCATCTGTTCCATTGGTACAGGGATATCCGACAAAAGGAAACTTGCGGAAGTCCACTGTCCAGGTGCCAGATACGTATGAAATCGTAAATGATTGCCCCGGCTGAGCATAAATCGTGGTCGGCTGCCATCCGGACTGACTAGATGAGACGACAAACTGGTTCACTGCTGAAGCGTCTGCGGGGAAAGTCGTATCTGACTGATGTGATTCCGACAGAGTAGGGTGTGTCGTGGGCGGAGGTAATGCAGGGGAGATGTCCACAGGGAATTAGCTTGAACTCCACCTGTCACCATGGTGATGCTCAGCAGCGCCATCATTGCGCTTCCCATGATGCGATGAGTTATGCGCGCTCGTCTGGCGAGAAGGAACATGCTCACAAACTCCAGCGCCATTAGCAGCGCCGCGACAACCCGCATCGCTCGACTGAATCGTGCCCCCATGTGTCGTCCCCCTCAGGTGCAGAAACCACCAGCCCGTGACGACAGTCCGTCACGGTGCACACGAATCCTCCAGTTCTTCGAGGCGACGAATCGACGCCCTGAAGAACCCACTACCCAACTGATTGCTCACCACCCGGGAGAACAGATTGCGTGAGTGGAAATGAGGTTATCCGATTTTCCCAAGTGCCTTTAGAATACTGGTTTTTCTATGGATCTCAAGAGCCATACGTATGAGGAACCAGGTACGCTGTTCCCCTTGTCCTGTACTCATCACATGCAATCGAACCAGCGACATGCAAGAGCACGCTCTGCGAGCGAACCTCGACGTTGCGCTGCTGAATCTAAGAGGTCAGATTCGTCTAGTTGGCGAACTGTGTCGACCACGCGATCGTAGCATACGTTCGTTGCATGTGCGCATCTAATCGTTGAACTGAAACAAAGTGGAACAAAACGCAGGTCGATATTCCGTGAGGAGGGTGGAGGTCATGCTGAGAATTGCACTGCGGGGATCGTCTTGCCGGCGAAATGCTCGGATGCTGCGGTCAAAGAAGGAGAGATCCTTCGCGCGACGCTCAGTACTCGACTACAGCGAATCTGTCATCGGTCAGGCACGCCGTTCGGGTTGTCATCCTGAGGCCGCAGCCGAAGGATCTCCCTTTTCTGGTCCGCGGGAGACGCGTCGGGAACGAAGAGATCCTTCGACTCCGCTGCGCTCCGCTCAGGATGACCGGGATACGCGGTGCCATAATCCCCGGGGTTGACTACTCAGAATGACAGGGGTACGTGCAGTGACATCAATGCCGTGGGCGACTGCTGGATATGACTGCGGAACTCTCGCGTGCCTATCGAAAGGGCGATTGAAGCGCGACAACACGTAGGCGGCGGTAGTCCGCATACCAGGCGCCGTCGCGGAAGAGGGTCGGGCGCAGGCGTTCTTCGAGACGCGCGACGATGGTCGCGATGGTGTCGTGCGAGAGCCCGGCGAAGAAGTTGTCGCCGAACATCTCGAGCCAGCGGGCCAGACCTTGCTCGCCGCCGTCGAGAAGGGTTGGGCGGTCGAACAGGAGCATGGAGACCGGCTCTAGCTCTGCTTGCTCCAGCAGCGCACCGTATTCGGCGATGCTCGGGAAGTACCAGGGGTTGCGCTCGGCGGGATTGGTGACGCCGATCTGGCGCAGTTCATCGATCGTCGCGTCGACGATCTGGCCGACGTTGCGTGCTCCGCCGAATTCGGCCACGAGACGCCCTCCCGGCTTGAGCGCACGCGCGATGCATCCCGCCGCGGCCTCCGGATCGCGCACCCAGTGGAGCACGGCATTGGAGAAGACGGCGTCGACCGGCTCACTGATCCTGAAGTCGGATGCGTCGGCGACCTCGAAGCGCAAGCCGGGATAGTTGGCGCGGGCCTGGTCGATCATGGCGGGCGAGTGGTCGATGCCGATCACCTCCGCGCCACGCTCCGCGATTTGTGCGGTGAGGTGTCCGGTGCCACAGCCGAGGTCGAGGATGCGCTCGCCTGGCTTGGGATCGAGGAGGTCGAGCAGGCTCGATCCGTACTCCCAGATGAATGAGAAGCTGTCGTCGTAGAGGCCGGCGTTCCAGCTCTGGTGCCCACCGTCGGTCGGCTCGGCCACATTCACCCCGTTCTAATCGACCCGGCTTTCAACAGACGGCAGTGTACCCCAGGACCCGACTTACCGCGTGATCCAGGATAGCGCGCGTTCGTGACCACTTGATCAGCGAAACACAACCACTATAATGCGAGAATCGAAAACACCTCCGCGGGGATCTGCGCGTTGTCTGAATCGCGTGGAATGCAACACGACATCGGTACTTGAAGGAGATCCGCGTGGAGAATGTTGAGATCGTCGGAACCGGATCCTACCTCCCAGGCGACCCGATCACGAACGAGGAGCTCGCATCCGTTTTTGGACGCGAGATGATCTGGCTGGCGGAGATGATCGGCGCTCGCGTCCGGCACTTCGCCGTGGATCTGAACACGCTCCAACTCCGGCCCGGTGAAACCAATGCCAGTATGTCGTCCAAGGCAGCGCGCCAGGCGCTGGATGACGCCGGTATCGATCCGCAGTCAATCGATCTCATCGTCATGTCGACCTCCACGCCCGACTACCCGTTTCCCGCCACGGCTCTTTTCGTTCAGGAAGAGTTGGGTATTCCGCCGTGCTGTGTCATGGAACTGCGAGCTGGATGCGGTGGAATGGCGCAAGCCTTCGTCATCGCCAAGCATATGCTCGCGGCGGGCTCCGCCAGAACGGCACTGCTGATCGGGAGCGACCTGCTGTCGCCGTTCATCTCGATGTTTGACCGGGGTGAGCAGTCGAACAACAAGGATCTACTGGTCAGCCTGGCGATGTTTGGGGATGGCGCGGGGGCCATGGTTCTCACCGCTGGAGGAGCGAAGAGTGGCGTCCTCGACGTCATGTCCCAGTCGATGAGCACGGGGCGACCGGCGGCGATGATCCTCCGTGGTGGAGGTGCGCTCGCACCAGCGGGTTCTCGCCACGATGACTCCGCCAAGGTCTTTCAGCACGACTACCAGGCGATCATGACGTATGGGCCGGACCTGATCCGATCGACTTCTCGCTGGCTGTGCGACGAACGCGGATACCGGTTTGACCAGTTCGCGTACATCGTTCCGCCGCAGGTTAACCAGCGCATGATCGATCTCACGGTGAATCAGCTTGAACTCCCCGCAAGCAAGGTTGTATCCGATTTCGCCCGGGTCGGGAACACTGTTTCGGCCAGCATCTACCTCGCGTTGGATCACATGAACCGGACCAATCAACTGAAGTCTGACGATCTGATCGTTCTCCTTCCCGCCGAGGCGACGAAATGGGTGTACGGCGGAGTGGTGATTCGCTGGACCAAAGAATCGAGCTGAGTGGTTATGGTCGGTTCTGGTGCCCGTTGGAATCGCGTCGTGATCACCGGAATGGGCGTCGTCAGCCCGCTCGGCAGCAGCGTGGAGTCGTTCTGGAGCGGATTGCTCAACGGCGATTCCGGCGTGGTCGCTCTCACCGAATTCGATCTCTCGAAATGCCGCTCCCGCATTGGTGCCCGGGTCAGAGGCTACGACCCCGTCGATCATTTCACCAATCGTGAGCTGCGCCGGTTGAACCTGACGTCGCAGTTTGCGCTCGTGGCTGCCGACCAGGCGTTCGCGGACGCAATGCTTGATGGTGATGACCGAAGTCGCTCGTGTGTGGGAGTGATCATCGGCAGTGCTGCCGGCGGATCCGTCGAGGTTGAGTCCATCGTGCGAAGTTTTCTCGACGAAGGGATCGTCTCCAACCCGTTGAGTGTTCCGCTCGCGATGAACAACGCGCCCGCGTCGAACGTGTCGATTCGCTTTGGCTGTCATGGACCGCTGATGACTGTCGATGCCGCGTGCGCCTCGTCGGCGCATGCGATTGGCTATGCCTTCAATCTGATTCGCTCTGGATTGGCACGAATCATCGTAACCGGCGGCGCAGACACACCGTTCAGTCCGACGATCCTCCACGCGTGGTCCAGCCTCCGCGCTTTGTCGGAACGGAATGAGACGCCAGCTCAGGCATGTCGGCCGTTCAGCCAGGATCGAGATGGCATCGTCCTTGGCGAGGGTGCCGGAATCCTGGTGCTGGAATCGGAAGAGTCAGCGCTGTCACGGGGTGCTCGAATATTGGCCGAAGTTTCAGGCTACGCGGCGACCAGCGATGCACATCATCTCACGCAGCCGTCGCTTGAAGGTATCCGTGAATCGATGCGCCTGGCTCTGCTCGACGCCGATCTCCCAGCGGAGGAGATTAGCTACATCAACGCGCACGGCACGGCGACGCAATGGAATGACAAGACCGAGACCGCGGCGATCAAGGAGGTCTTCGGTTCTCACGCGAGGGACGTGCCCGTAGTCAGCATCAAAGGTTCGATTGGCCACTCGATGGGAGCGAGCGGAGCGCTTGAGCTCATCAGTTGTGTCCTGTCGATCCGGGACTCGGTTGTCCCACCGACCATCAATCTGAACGTGCCCGATCCTGAATGCGATCTCGACTACGTCGCGGATGGGGCCAGGTCACTCCCGATCGCCCATGCCATGAGCAACTCGTTCGCGTTCGGTGGAAGCAACGGAGTTCTGATCGTCAGCCGTTACGCTCGGTAAGTGGCTTTGTGCCGAGCTGCTCGCATGCAAAGGAAACGATCATGCAACGCGACGAACTTTCTCAGACGGTCATGCGACTCATCGCGCGCGAGGTGGATATGCCCGTCGAGTCGATTGGACTGAACAGCACACTTGAGGATCTCGGCGTCGACTCGCTCGACGTGCTCAAGCTGGCGATCGCGTTCGAGCAGACGTTCAACATCTCGATTTCGACCGAGGACCTGGTGCGAATTCGCTCGGTCGCGGACATCATCGATCAGCTCGAGCAGAAAACCGCTGCCGTCTAATCGAAGCAACGCGAGATCGGCTGCGAGCGGCCGTCGGGTCAGGTCGGTCTCCACGGCTCGCGCAGGGCGAGCAGCGCGTGGAGGATCGCGACCGCCAGGATCTGGCTGCGGGTGCGACGCCCGCCCGTGAAGATGCTGACGGCACCTTCTCGCAGTGCCAGGCCAGTCTGTCCAGTTACCTCGTCGAGCAGCGGGCCAAGTTCCGCTCCCGATCGAAGTTGAGGCTCGATCTGCACCGGGACCGGGAAGCGCTCACTTCCGCCGAAGCCAACGGCGCCAAAGGTGTCCACGGCCGACGCCCACGAGACGACGTAGATCCGTCCGCCGGGTCCATCGACCAGCCCTGATTCCACTCCGAGGCCGTAGTCGGCCGGCACCACAACCAGCGCCTGCCGGGCACGGGTGATCGCCCCATCGGCGGTCTGTTCGTCACCCCACGGTTGATCCGGCACGCCCGCGTCGACGGCGACAGGCTCGACGCGTACATCTCCGAATAGCGCGGCGGCTGCCTGCCTGATGGCGTCGAGCTTGGCGGGATTTGTCGTACCGGCGGCGATGCTTACGGGTCGGTTCGTCACACGATCTCCCGTCGCAACGTGAGCGTTGCTAGCACCACCATCAACAGCGCGAATGCCGCCAGGAACAGGCATTCCAGCCAGAGCGACCCGAGCGAGTCGCCACGGATCATGACCCCGCGCAGCGCATTGTTCGCATACGTGAGGGGCATGATGTGCGCCAACCAGCGGAGTGGCGATGGAAGCGTGGCGAGCGGCCAGATGATCCCGGAGAGGAGCCCCTGTGGCGTGACGACGATCGGGATGAACTCGACCACCTGCAATTCCGTCCGGGCGAACGTCGAGAGGAAGATGCCCATGTTGACCGCACCCAGCGTGAGCAACAGCGTGAAGAAGAGGACGAGCAGCACGTGCCCAGCGTAGTGAATTCGTAGGACGTAGAGGCTGAAGACGATCATCACCACCGATTGAATCGCCGCGAAGATCGCAAAGCCGAGCATGTAGCCAATGACGATCTCGGCACGCGTCAGCGGCGAGACCATCAGGCGCTCGATGCTTCCCTGGATGCGCTCTCGCAGGAAGGAGACGGACGTCAGGAGGAAGACGAAGAAGAAGTCGAAAAACGCGATTAACGTCGGTGCGAAATAGTCGAGCTGATCAAACTGGGGACCGCCATGCAGGTAGACCGGGTCGAGTTGAAGTGGCGAGCCCGATGGATTCAGCGCCTGGATGATCGTACTCGGCAGCGCACGATTGAGCGCGCTTAACACCGTGCCGGAGATGTTGGGTTGCGAGCCTTCCAGCGTGACCTGGATGGTGCGCGGTGTGCCGGGCTGGATCGAGAGATTGGCTGGTAGGGTCAGGCTGGCGTCGACATCACCGCGGTCGATCGCATGCTGTGCGCTGGTCGAATCCATCTCCTTGACGGTAAGAGCGCCGTCCTGTTTGAGACTTTCGATGAGCTGCGTTGCGAGTGGACTGGTTCCCTGGTTGACGACCGCAAGCGTCGCGTGATGCGTAGCTCCCCGGTAGATGTAGGCCAGTAGGGACAGGATCAGAATCGGCGCGATGATCATCAGCGCCAGCGTGCGCCGGTCCCGGCGCAATTGGCTGGCAATACGGACGGTGAGCGCGATGATCCGTCGTCGTCTCATTGCCGCGTTGCCGATGAGACCGGCGACTGTCTTGTCGCCAGCGACAGGAACGCCTCTTCGAGATCCGTCTGGCCGGTCTGTTCTCGGAGATCGTTGGGGGTTCCGGTCGCGAGGAGTTGCCCGTTCCGCAGGAACGCGAGCCGATCGCAGCGTTCGGCTTCGTCCATGATGTGGCTCGATACCAGAATCGTGCGGCCGAGGCTGGCGAGTTCACGGAAGCGCGCCCAGAAATTGCGCCGGAGGACTGGATCTAACCCGACAGTCGGTTCGTCCAGGATCAACACGTCCGGGTTGTGCAGTAGGGCGCAGGAGAGCGAGGCACGCTGAAGCATGCCGCCGCTGAACGTCAGTAGCTGGCCGTCGATCCGGTCATAGAGGTCCACCTCACGGGCGATGTCCTCGATCCGCTGTTCCAACCGGTCCGCCGGTATGTCGTAGAGCTTGCCGAAAAAGCGCAGATTCTCGCGCAATGAAAGCTCGGGATAGAGGGCTGCGGACTGTGTCATATAGCCGATCCGAGTACTGACGGCGACGTCGGGCATAGTATGGCCGAGGACGCGAATGGCTCCGCTGTCCGCCTTGAGGACGCCCGCTACCAGGCGTATCAGCGTCGTTTTGCCGGAACCGCTTGGCCCAAGCAGTCCAAAGATCGTGCCCTGCGGGATCGACAGAGACACGTCGTCGAGGGCGACGGTACGCCCAAAGCGGCGCGTCACGTTGTCGGCCTGGATGACCGCGTCCGTCTGACTGTCCTCTCGACGTAATCTCTGGAAACGCAGCCGGATCACGCCTCCGCGTCCGGCGTGGCTCTCAACCGCACGAGCACCAGCCTAGCATAGCACTGCCGCGTGCCGGGCAATCGCCCGCATGTTGAGCTGCGCTGAGCCGCGTCATAGCACACACGGATTTGTAAACATTACCTTTCGAAACTTCGTCCAACATACAGGACTATCGCCGAGCCGCCTCCGGGACCTTTAGGTGCCCCCGTCTGGAGCGGGTCGGTCGCACAATCGAGGGGGTCACAGCATCCGGGCGTGACCGAGTCTCGCGAGTATCGGCCGAATACCCGACAAGGTCAGAAGATGGCAGACCATGTAGCCGGTCAGCGAATGTCGAGTCAACCAGCGCTGAGGGTAGGTGCAGTTATCACGACCGCGTTTGTGTTGGCGCTGTCGTTCGTCCTGCTCATCGCCCCGGCTTCGTCACGCACGATGGGTGCGATCTCTGATGCCGGTCAGGTAGGCGGGCCTTTTCTCATCTTCTGTTTCTGGCTGGTAATGCTCGTTCGCGCGTGGCGCCAGCCTGCGTTTCCAGTGAATCGCAAGCTCTTCTGGGCTCAGCTCATACTGGGCACTGGCCTTGGGTTCGAACTGATCGCGCAGCTTGGCTGGACTGTCAACGAGCAGATCCTGCACACGCAACCGTTCCCATCCTGGACTGACGTCTTGTATCTGGCTGTCTATCCCTGTTTCTTCGCCGCGATCTTTCTCCTGCCTGGAAGGCGAGGGACTAACCTCGCCGGATTCCAGGTCGGTCTGGACGCGCTCGCGACCACGGTTGCGGCCGCGACGTTCAGTTGGTACTTCCTGATCGGACCAGTCGTCCTTGACGATGGCGCGTCGCGACTGAACGTCGTTGTGGCATCCCTCTACCCGATCTTCGATCTCATTCTATTCGCGTGCGTCATCGCCCTCTGGATTCGGTCGAGCGGACATCACTTCAATCTGGTCCTGGGTCTCCTGACCGCGTCAACCCTGATGTTCGTGGTGGCAGACTCTGGGTTTCAGTATTTCGAACTTTCGGGAACATACCGGTCCGGCACCATTCTCGATATCGGTTGGGTCGTCGCTGACATGCTCGCCGGGCTGGCGGCGATCGCGCTGCTTGGGGAAGCCGGGCGGAAGTCGGGTTCATCCATTGCGTGTCGGGAGGCCAGCGCGCCAGCCGTGTTTCGTGAGTCACCGCCATGGATCGAGTTCCTGCCGTACATCGCGTTGCCGGTCATGCTCGGGTTCTTCGTAAGCTTGTGGCATACGCCGGGCGACGGTGACGACGTCCTCGAGCCAGGAGTCTTGCTCGGCTGCGTCCTGTTCACGGTCATCGTCGTCATGCGGCAGTTCCTCTCACTGCGCGAGAACCAGCGACTTCACCGGGCGGCATGGGAAGATGCCAGCCGGTTGGCGGAGGTCAACCGCGAAGTCGTCGCGTCGAACCAGGAACTAGCCCGGGCGAACGCCCGTCTCGAGTCGCTTGCGACGACTGATCCCCTGACGAACCTGCTGAATCACCGGGCGATCAACGACCGCATCGATCAGGAGATCGAGCGAGCCTATCGCTACGGTCGGGAATTCTCGCTCCTCTTTGTCGACCTCGACCATTTCAAGACGATCAATGACAGCTATGGGCATGCCGCGGGTGATATTGCCCTGATGGAACTCGTTGACGTTGTACGCCAGAGCGTGCGCGGCGTAGACGTCGTTGCTCGTTGGGGCGGTGAGGAATTCGTGGTTCTGTTGCCCGAGGTCGATGGAGTAGCGGCGGTCGAGTGTGCCGAGCGCGTCCGTGAGAGTGTGGCTCGCCACCGGTATCAGATCTCGGGCGGAATCCACTTGACGTGTTCCATTGGCGTGGCAACCTACCCGGACGATGCCACGGAGCGGGGAACGCTCATCGAGGTTGCGGACCAGGCGATGTATGTGGCCAAGCGTCTGGGACGCAACCAGGTCCGCCGCTGCGGCGAAGAGGCAGTCGCGGCGCTCTCGGGCGGAGACGAAGATCAGGATCATCAGAATGACGCGACACTGATCGGTGTGGTCGAGGCACTGGCGGCAATGGTTGAAGCGCGTGACCGGTACACCGGTCGCCAAATGGCCCAGGTCGGACGCCTGTCCGCTCGACTGGCATTGCAGCTTGGCCTGACGCCGTCGGAGGCGCAGCAACTTGGTATCGCCGGTGTGTTGCATGATATTGGCAAGGTCGCCGTGCCTGACGCGATCCTGCAAGCGCCAGTTGGCCTCACGGTCGATCAGTGGAAGTCGGTGCGATTTCACGCGATCGTTGGCGCCGATATCGTGAACCGGGTTCCGGCGCTGCGTCCAGTTGCGGCGATCATCCGTGGTCATCACGAGCGTTGGGACGGCTTGGGCTATCCCGACGGACTAGCGGGGTACTACATCCCTTATGGCGCACGGATTGTAGCCGTCGTCGATGCCTATGGTGCCATGACGAGTAACCGTCCTTATCGGGCGGGTCGCTCACCCGAGGCGGCATATGCCGAACTGCGGCGCAATGCCGGCACTCAATTCGACCCCGTGGTCGTCGACGCGTTTCTGAGCATGATCGAAGCCGACGAGATTGCCGCAGAAAGCCAGGTGGAATCCTCTCAGTTCGCTCGGCTCTCAGTGAGCGACTGACACACGCCGCTTCAATACCGAGGTCCGCTCGTCTACCCGTGATCGCTACAATAGCCAGTGGGTTTCAAACCCTGGATACGATCATGGGCAGTGGAGAGGACCTCGATGTTATTTTCAGAGATCATTGCCGACTACGTGCTCGACGTGCGGTTCGACGACCTGCCGGACGAGGTCGTCTCGATGGCTCAGACGGTCATTGCCGATACGCTGGCTTGCGCTGTTGGGGCGATCGATGAACCGGGGCCAGCAATCCTTCGCCAGTACGCGCTCGACCGTTCGTCACGGCCCGAGTCAACCCTGCTCGGGACTTCCGCACGTGTTGACGCGCCACTCGCGGCCCTGGTCAATTGCAGCCTGGCACGTGACCTGGACGCCAACGATCTCTACGCCGGAACACCAGGACGGGATACCGGGCACTTCTCCGACGCGGTTCCCGCTCTGCTCGCCGTGGCCGAGGCGACAGGCGCGAGTGGCAAGGATCTCATCACCGCCATTGTGATTGCATACGAGGTTCAAGCCGCCCTGGCGGAGTCGTATCTCTGGATGCAGAGTGGCTTGCACTCGGTCAGTCAGGTGACCTGGGCGGTTCCGGCGGCGGCCGGTCGTCTGCTTGGGCTCGACCGGGACGGGATCATCTCGGCGATCGGCCTGGCCGGGACGACCGGCGGGTTGATCCTGCAATCGTGGCTGAAGCCATCGGCCAGCCTGCCGCTGATCAAGGGCGGTGCGCCGGGATTCGCGGCCAAACAGGCGCTGGAGTCGACTGAGCTGGCTCGGATGGGGTTCACCGCGCCGGCCGACGCGCTTGAGACGCTCTTTGAGCGCTTGCCGTCCGAGTCTGTTCCAGCGGCGTTCGCCAACCTCCGGTCGCCGTATCAGTTCACCACCACGCGAAACATGCTCAAGCGTTATCCGGCGCAGATCTACACCCAGGCGGCGGTTCAGGCCGCGGTCGCGATCCATCCCTCGATTAGCAGCGCGGATAACATCGCGGTCGCCACGGTCTACGGTCACCGAAACGTTGCGGCCGGCGTCCAGGGTTCGGCGGCGGCGTATACTCCTGAGACCCGCGGGGCGGCAGACCACAGCACGCCGTTCGTGGTCGCGGTCGGTCTGCGGGACGGCGATCTGACGCCCGCAAGCTATATGGGTGAGCCGTGGCACGACCCGAACCTGATCGACCTGATGCGCCGCATCGACCTGGTTATCGATCCGGAGTTCGAGCGTGGTATGGAGCAGGAAGGTAAGTTCGGCTGCCGACTGGTGGTGGAGCTGCTCGACGGCCAACGTTTCGAGGAGACCGTGACTCAGCAGGCCGGGCATCCCGACAATCCCCTTGGCCGGGATCAACTGCTGGCCAAGATGCGGGCGTTCGCCGACCCCAAGCTTGGTGACGGCGCGGCCGAGCGCATCTTCGAGGCGGCGCAGGCGCTGACGAAGGCGATGTCGGTCGATGCGCTTCTTTCCTCGTGTCGTCGAGACCACGCCTAATCTCACATCGATCACAATCGTGAGCCAGGCGCCAGGCACGGGCGGTTGCTCCGTGCCTGACATGCCTCCGTATTCAGTCCCAACGACACTACGGCATTGGATCCGGTCCGTGTTGTGCGGGACCAACCGGTCCTTTGTCGACGAGCGGGTAGGTCATGCTGACCGGCCCGAGCGACGCGGTGTCCACGTGGAGTTCGTAGGGACCCCAGAGGCCGGTGTAGTCAAACCACCCTGGTGTCTCGGTCACCTGCACGCCCGGAATATCTGACGATACAATGGCGAACTTGCCGGTACCGTATGTCGCGAAGAGCCGGCCAATGCGGGTGAAGTCGATCTGGTGCACCTGCAACGGACCTTGCGAGATCTTCAGTTCGCCGATTTGCGTGCCGGTCGTTGCGTAGCTGGCATGGGAATCAAGCCCCGAAAAGATGATTGGGTGATGGGTCGAACCGACATACGAGAGTTGGTCGGCATTTAGCCATTCACCGCCTGAGTGCTGTGCCAGGAAGATCTTTTGAAGTGTCCAGTCCGCACCCGACTGAGCGAATCGCAATGTTACGTGCTCCCAGTCGCCCTGGTGTCGGCCAACGTTTTCGAGCCTGAAGTTCTTGTAGAGCGTGAAGGTTGGAGAGAGTTCTACACTGGCCTGAACCTTGACCGGGCCATTGTAAGCATAGAAGAACCAGAACTGGATATCGAGCGTGTTTGCGTCTGGCGCGAGCACGCGCACATATGATTTTGCCCGCAGCATGTGGCCACTCCACAGGCTTGGATCACTGTCCAGCCAGACCTGGAAGCGCGGATCGCTGGAGTGAGGATCCTGCTGGGCAACGGCCTCATCCGCGAGGATCGTCTCGGATGACGTCTCCCGAACACCAAGGCGCTGGACGTTGAGCGAGACCGGGTCGTCGGTCGTGGTGACCAGTCCCCAGTTGAGCGTCGACGGACCGTCAAGCATCACGCTCGGATTATCGAGCAGATACTGCTCCTGGAAATTGAGTACGAGGAGCGGTCCGTACGTCTGGATGAGCGATTGAACCTGATTGTCCATGCTTGGGGAGTTGGCTGCTAATGCGCTGGCCGGCGTAAAGACGACGGCGATCGTCAGCGCCAGGATCAGCGATACGCGGGTTCCTGTACGGCGGACCATACCATGCCCCCAGTCGTCTTGAGTTCTCCAGAACAAACGCTCCAACAACCCAATCATGAAGAGTCCGACATGACAATCGTGTCGAAGTATCGCGGGTGGGCGTTACGAATTTGTTCACGGCTTGCTCGAAGGCAATGCACGACGAGCCTGATCAAGAAAGCGTGAGACGAACTCGTGAAGCAGGAATGGCTCGACGGTTTCCGCCGCTCTCTAATGCTCCACAGCGATCCAATACATCCAGACGTCGATCTCGGGCACTTCGAGGCCATGCGCGCCGAGAACCGAGCAGATGTGCGTCCGGTGATCGTTTCCATGATGCAGCGCCTGGCCGATCAGGAGGTCGCGGGCGTGCGTCACACGGGGATAGTCGTCGTGCGCCTGGATCTCGGGATCATAGGCAGCCATGTCCGCCAGAATCGATTCCCAGCCCTTGCTTTGTTGGACGAAGCGAGCGCGCAGATCGGCGAGTGAGAGGCTGTCCGGGTCCTTGATGCGGCGCGACGGATCGCCAGTCATGCGGGCCTGGTAGCCTGCATCAGACGCGATGAGATGCGTCAGCGTTTCGCGGATCGTGCCCATGGTGCCGGGTGTCGTCTCGTCGAGACGTTCCGGTGCCAGCGAAGCACAGTAATCCAGCAACTCCAGCGTGGCCCAGGTGTGGTAGCGAAACAGTTCCCGTAGCGTCGGATTCATCGTCGTTCCTTCCGTTGATGGTGCCTGGATCGCCGGACCGCATTTAGCTGGTCTGATGCCCGGGCGAGAACCAGTAGGTCCACACGTCGATTTCCGGAACCGGAAGCCCGGTTGCCCCGAGCGTAGTACAGATGTGGGTACGGTGGTCGTTCCCATGGTGAATTGCCTGGGTCAGGAGTAAGTTTCGCGCGTTTGGAATCTCCGGGCGGTCTTCGCGGCCGGGAATCGTAGGATCATACTCCTCAATGCGATCGAGCATGGCTTCCCACTGCTGGCTCTGTGCCTGGAATTGCGCGCGAAGATCGGCCATCGAGGGGCTCCGATCTTCCGGCGCGCGGCGGGGCGTTGCCGTACCGGTCATCAGTTCGAGATAGCGCTTGTCGGCGGCCACCACGTGAATCAATGTGTCTGTGATCGATCCCGCCGTTCCGGGCACGCTTCGGTTCAACTGGTCTGGTGGAAGGGAGTCACAGTAGTCGATCAGCTCCAGTGTGGCCCAGGTGTGATATCGGAACATTTCACCAAGTGGGTCGATCACTGACTCCCCTCCCCGCGAAATGGCCATCACGTTTTCCCCAAGTGGGTCAGATCAATCAGACCGGCGCCGCGTCATGCTCGGACGAGAACCAGTAGGCCCACACGTCGATTTCCGGAACGGCGAGCTCGCGTGCGCCCAGGATGGTGCAGATGTGGGTGCGATGGTCGTTCCCGTGGTGAATTGCCTGGGTCAGCAGCAGGTTGCGCACGTGGTCCACAGGCTCCGAATTCGCTTCTCGCTCGAGCCCGGGGTCGAATTCGTCGATTCGATTGAGGACGTCAGCCCAGCGCATCATCTGTGAGGCGAACTGGTCCCGTAGCTCGCTCAAGGTGTATTTGTGATCGTCACGCGGCAGGCGACCCTCGCCATACATCAGAGACAGATACATCCGGTCAGCCCGCACCAGGTGCGTCAGCGTGTCCAGAATCGTTCCGGCCGTGCCGGGTACGCTCGCGTCCAGCGTTTCAGCCGGCAGCGTTGCCAGGTGATCGATGATGGTGAACGTCGCCCAGGAGTGGTAGTTGAAGATTTCGCGCAATGGGTCGAGCATGCATATCCCTTCTCACTGGCCTGCCGCCAGCCATTCACTGGCGTGATCCCTAGAACGTATGATCTATTCTAGCGATGATCCGCGACCTGTAAAGCCCCTCGACTAACCGATTTCCGGGACCTACGTGACGCCGAAGAGCCGTGGTAGATCGACTACACTCTCGAGTAGGTGTGTATGGGGCGACAGGCCGAGTGTGCCGAGGCCGTGGGCGCCGCTCAGCACGCCAATAACCCAGCCGGCCTGGGCGTTCATGCCCGACTGGAGATCGAGCGGCGTGTCGCCGACGACCGCTACCTGACGTACGTCACCAATCCCGGTCTCGATCATGGCCCGGTAGATCAGGAACGGCGCGGGACGCCCGGCCGGGACGTCGCTGCTCGCCAGCGTCGTATCGAAGAGATCGTCCCAATTCAATCTGCGGACCAGCAGGTCGAGCAGCTCGCGATCGAACCCGGTCGTGAGAGCGAGTTTGACACCCGCATGCTTCAGCTCGAGCAATGCATCGCGTGCGCCGGGTACCTCACGCACGTCACCGGTTGCGTACTCCTCACGCAGAGCCGCCTCGAACCGATGGAGCGCCTGCTCGGCAACGTCATTTACGTCGGAAGACGGCTTGACCCGCGCCGCGAACTCACGGAAAACCGCACGCTTACTGGCGCCGCGGCGCTCGGCCAGGTCCGCTTCGCTGAAGGGGAGGTCGAATTCATGCAGCGCCACGCGATAGGCCGAGAGGACCGTGCCGTCGTCCCGCATGGTGGTCCCGGCGAAATCGGTCACAACGAGATCAGGCAGCATCCAGTTCTCCTCCTTCAGTCGAGCGCGTCACGTGTCCAGGTGCTCGTCGATACGAAGTAGTCCTGCCAGAAGCGCTTGTGCGCCGGCGACGCAGTGTTCCGGTGAGGTGTACTCGTCTGGCGAGTGGGAAACACCGCCGCGGCTGGGCACGAAGAGCATGGCCTCACGCGTGATCGACGCCATGCACATTGCGTCGTGTCCCGCTCCGCTGTTCATGCGCAAATAGGACAGACCAGCATCGTCGCAGGCGGCTTCGAGCTGTTCGACGATCCACGGGTCGGACGCGACCGCCTCTTTGCCGGAGATCTGCTGGAATTCGGGCCGCGAGACACGCTCGAATTCTCCGCCGCCACTTTGTGCCAGCCGTCGCAGTTCTCCCTCGGCTTCGTCGAGGACGCCGCCATCCATGCCGCGGATCTCGACCGAGAGATCAACTCGACCTGGGATGACGTTGGTGGCGCCTGGTTCGACCCGCACGGTGCCGACGGTGCCGACGATGTGGTTGAGGATCGCGGTAGACCGGACCGCCAGGACGAATGGTGCCGCCAGCACGAGCGCGTCGCGCCGCTGCTCCATTGGCGTCGTCCCGGCGTGATTGGCGTAGCCGTGGAAGGTCGCGACGTAGCGGCGAATACCGACGATGCCGTCGACCACGCCGACCGGTATGCCCGCCTGCTCGAGTCGCCCGCCCTGCTCGGGATGCAGTTCCAGGTAGGCGGCGAGGTCCCCTTTCGGCCTGCGGGCGTCGACCACATGATCCGGGTCGATGCCGGCCGCGCGCACGATATCGGCGATCGAGCGGCCGTCTGGCGCCGTCTGCTGGAAGATCGTCGGGTCGAAGGTTCCGGCCATGGCGCGGCTGCCGAACGTGCCGCCAGCTACCGCCGCCTCCTCAGACGCGAAGTTGATCACCTCGACGGGATGGCGCAACCGGACGTTGGCCGCGGCGAGAGCCCGCACGCAGGCCAGCGCCGCCAGGACGCCGAGCGCGCCGTCATATTTGCCGCCGTCCGGTACGGTGTCGGTGTGCGAACCCAGTGCGATTGGCTTGAGCGTCGATTCCTGGCCTGGATAATGACCAATCGTGTTTCCGGCCGGATCGACGCGCACCTCCATCAGTTCTCCCATGCGTTCGGCGACCCAGGCGCGACCCTCGCCGTCCGCCTCGCTGAAGGCCACGCGCATCAGCCCGCCGCGCGGGCTCAGCCCGATCTGTCCGAGTGTCTCGAGATCCTTCAGAAGTCGTGCGTCGTCGATTTCTACGTTCATCGTACCCAGCCCCGATCCATCAGCCGCCTGGTCGCCGTGTCGCCAGTCTAGGGGGCTGACTGGCCATGTCAAGAGCCGTGATCGTCCGGCTACGCGATGCCTTGCCGGTACGCGTAGGCGGCAGCCTGGGTGCGGGACTCGCAGTCTGAGCTTGTTGAAGATGTTGGTCAGGTGGCGCGCGACGGTCTTCTCACTAATGAAGAGCGCGTCGGCGATGTCGCGGTTGGTCTTGCCGGAGGCGACCAGGCGCAAGACCTCGACCTCGCGGCGCGTCAGTGGCGTCGAGAGATCCGGCTTGGGATGAGGCGCTGTGGCGTCTGGCCAGAGACGGTGTTGGTGGGCTGCTTCGTAGATTTCACGATGGAGCGATACATCTTCCAGGTAGCTACGACGGAATTGCACGTCGCTCATCGACCCGACAACCCGGTACATCTCCCGTGCTGCGTGCGTCAGCGCATCCGTCGCTTCCGCTGAGTGTCCCGCGGCATCGAGCGCCTGGAACTGGGCGAAGGGAACCGCGATCTTCAGCCGCTGGATCGAGATCTCGCGCTGTTGCATGCGGCTAGCTGAAGCAGTGGCGGCCGCGACCGCGGACGGTACATCTCCGCGACGCAGTGCGATTCTGGACAGAACGACCAGCGCTTGGCAGCCCCAGGGGATGCTTCCGGCCAGACTGTCGGAGATCTCGACGGCCCTTGTCGCCAGTTTCATGGCCTCGTCATCGTACGAGTCGTTCGCTAATCGCGACAGAAACTCGGCGAGCAAGACCGTGGCCTGGGCGATCTCGGTTGCGAGCCCGCGTCCCTCGGCGTTCGTGACGAGCGACCGCAGGTGTCGCTCCGCCCGGTCGAGATCGCCGACCGCCTCGCAGGCGAGTCCAATCCATTCCTGAGCCCGGGGTCCAGGGACGCGAACATCGGAGCCCGTCGCAATCGCGGCAGCCCGTTCGGCGTAGTCCAAGGCGCGTGTTGCGCGGCCGAGTTCACGTTCGGTCTCGCTCAGGCCACCCAGCGCGTAGAACTCGACCCGCGGGTCCTGAGCCCGGCGCGCCCAGGCCAGCGACTCGAGGCCGCGTTCGAGCGCGACCTGGTAAATGCCGAATTCCCGGCAGTGGACATGTACCGCGAGGAGCGCCAGTGCCTTGGAGCGCGGCTTGAGGCTCTCGCGAATCAACTGGCGCTCTTCAGTTCGAAGGCGACGGATCTCCTCGAGAAATCCGACGAAGCCACGCTCGACCTGGGTGACTCCGCCCGCGTCGCTGTCGAACGAGCGCCGGTACGCGAGTGCGATGAGCGCCGTGATCTCGCCGCGAGGATCCCCGGCAAGTCGCCAGCGCTCGAGCGCATCGAGGAGCCAGACCCGTGCGGCGGCTCGTGCTTCGAGGTCGGTCTCGTCAGTCAGCTCCCAGTCGACCACCCCGATCTCCTGGGCCAAGCGGGCCTGCCAGAGAATGTCGCTCGTCTCTTCCGCGATGGCGAGTGCGGTACGGAAGGCGGACGAAGCGGCCGAAAGTTCGACCCAATCGCCCTTCAGGCGGGACGGTTCTCCCATCAGTCTCCCCGCGTAGGCTTCGCCGAGCCGCGACATCGCAAGCAATCGCGAAGCTGGATCGCCGGATCGCTCGGCCAGACGTGCGGCCTCGCGAGCTCTGTGCAGGGCCTCAGCGGTGTCGCCCACCAGAATGTCATAGCGGACCCAGCGCAGCGCGGCCCCGAGCCGGGCGCGGTCGTCGAGCCGTTCGATGATCGTGTCGAGGCGCTGTAGGTCTGCTCGCTGACGATCGCGCGCTCCGAGTTCATCGAGCGCGCCCTCCCGCTGCATGAGCAAGTCGAAATACTGGCGCAGCGACGATTCATCGCTTTCTTGCAGAGCAACCCGTGATTCGAGGATGTCGATGGCCTCACTGAAGTGGCGAGCCGCATCCTCAAATGCGTGCAGGTCGACCGCACGCTGTCCGGCAATCGCGGAATAGTGCGCCGCCCTGGCGAGGTCTTCGCCCGCGCCAAAGTGGAGCGCCAGTGCGGCGGCCTGGCCCGGGTCCCGGTCGCCGCCAGCGGACTCAATTTCCTCGGCGACGGACTGGTGGAGCAGGCGCCGCCGTATCTGGCCCAAGTTGACGTAAAGTACGTCACGAATCTGGTCGTGCGCGAAGGCGTAGGGGGCAATCGGCTGACCCGGCTGTGGGCCGTGCTGCTCGATGACCAGACGGCGTTCGAGCGCTGCCTCGATGTCGCGCTCGATGCGCTCCAGTGGCGCGTTCGCCCGGCGGTGCATCACCTCCGCCAGTAAGCCGGCGGAGAACTCAGTGCCGATAACGGCGGCCGCGCCCAGCGTTTCCACCGCCGACGCGTCCAGTCGCGCCAACCGGTGCCCGACGACGCTACGCACGCTCTGCGGAATGAGCATGGTGGCGTTCTCTTCGAGGGTCCAGCCACCCGGTCCGCGTCGCAGCAGTCCTGTCTCGCGCAGGTGAAGCACCAGTTCCTCTGCAAAAAATGGAACACCCTCCGCTTCGGCCTGAATCGACTGCGTCAGGAGCAGGTCGACCTCGCGACTCGATACGTCGAGCACGCCCGCGATCAGTTCAGTCATGTCGCCCAGACTCAAGCGACGCACTGGCAACCGCGTGGCCAGGCGCTCGCGGTAGAGATCGACGACGGTTGCTTCGAGGGGATGGCGCGGGTCGAGGTCGGTGTCACGGTAGCTCCCAAGAATGAGAACCGGCACACGACGCAGCGAGCGAATGACGTGCCGCAGCAGATTGATCGTCGGCTCATCGGCCTGGTGCAGGTCGTCGATCGTCAGAACCAGTGGCCTCGCCTCGGCCAGACGCGACAGAAGCACGACCACGGCATCGAAGAAGCGGGCTCGTTCCTCGGCCCCGGTGAAGCTGATGCGCGGAGTGAGCAGACCCGCGTCAACATCATTGGGTAGTAGCAGTCTGCGGAGGTCCGGGTCCGAGACACCGTCGAGCGCAGACCCGATGAACTCAGGATCGGTCTGCGCCAAATCACGGAGTGGCACGGTGAAGGGCGAGTAGGGCGGGTCGGCTTCGTCGCAGCGCGCGCCAATGACGGTCGCGTGTTCCAGTTGGAACGCCCAGGTCGCGTACTCGAGCAGTCGCGACTTACCGATGCCTGGCTCGCCGCTTATCAGCACGAGTGACGGGTATCCGGCGCGGGCGGATTGAAAGGCCGATCGCAGGAGATCTTTCTCCCGTTCTCGTCCAATCATGCGTGGCGGCTCAGTCGTGGTCATGGGAAGATCTGGTGGCCTTCCCCGTCTTCCAGGATGATCGCCTCGGTCGGGCAGATCTCGGCCACGAGCAGCAGTGACTCGATATCGACGGTGGACGGATCGAGCAGCACGGCTTTCCCCTCGGCGTCGACGCGAAACACCGACGGCGCGCTGGCGACGCAGTTCACCGATCCGATGCAGCGTTCACGATCGATTCGGATGCGGAGCGATGATGCGGCGTGCCGGATGTTAACCATCAAATGCCCTTCGATTTTCCTGCCGCGGGAACGTGACGTCCCACTCTTGACGCAACAGTCTCCATTATAGGGAGATGTTCTGAGGATAACTGGAATGCCTCAGTTGCGGAGCGATGGCTCGCCCGGCGCGGTGTCGGTGACTGGTGAGGCGGGGTCGGACGTCGTCTGAACGAGAGGACGCGACAAGCCGAGCGATGGTTCGGTCACGACTACGACCGGGCGGAGCGCTCGCGTTTGCTCGGTCTCGCGTACGAAGTAGACGGCAACGAGCGTCATGCCGACCAGCACCACACCCCCGGTGACAAACGGGACGATCGGCGCGATGCCATAGAGGACTGAGCCGAGCAATGCGCTGACCGCGGCGCCGGCCATTCCGATGGTGACGAACGCCCCTTGAACACGTCCCTGAACGCGCGGATCGGCCACGGATGCCAGGTAGGCGTCAGTCACAGGCTGGAAGAACGAGACGATCGCTCCCTCGACCAGACCAAGGAGTAGGATGAACCAGACGAATTGGAATATGCCGTAGAGCGCGATGACCACGCCGTAGAGGAGACTCGTGATCAGGATCCGGCGCCAGCGTTCGTCGCGATCGGCCAGTTTGCCGCTGAACGGCGAAAGGAGCATGAAGCTGACCGAGAAGGTGCTGAAGGAGAGGCCGATCTGAAAGTCGCTGGCTCCCAGGTCCTTCAAATAGATACTCCAGATGCCGGAGAAGAGCCCGAACTGGAACTGGGCCGCGAAGCCGAGGATGAACGCACCCGCCAGCGGCCGCGAGATCAGTTCGCGGAACGGGACGCTTACCGCGGCTTGGACCACGTGTTCTCGCGGGACGAGTTTGAGCATAGTCGGGAGGAGCGCCAGCGCGATCACAGCCTCGATAATGCCACCGGCCAAGAAGAGCCAGTCGACGCTGAGAAACGTCGCCAGCACGCCTCCGATCGGCGGACCGAGGAGCATGCCGCCGCTGAAGGCCGCTCCGACGACGGCATAGGCTTGACCGCGCCGGTTGGCGGGTGTTACGTCGGCGATCAGGGCCCGGAGCGAGGGATAGAGAATCGCGACGCCGACGCCCTGGAGCGCGCGCAGCAAGATGAACGACGCCGAACTGTTCGCCACGGTGAACCCGGCGGTCCCCACCGCCTCGACCAGGAGTCCGACTGCCAGCGGTCCCACGCGCCCGACACGGTCCGATAAGGAACCCATCGGAAGCTGCAGCAGCATCTGAGTCACGAGATAGCTCGACGCCATCACGCCGATCGCCGCCAGGGAGACGCCGCGCTCCTGCGCTGTCAGTGTCAGGAATGGGATGACCAGCCCGGCCGACACGCCAGCAAAGGCGGCGACCACCAGGATGGCGCGCAGTACTCGATTGTGCAGATACCACGGGAGGGACACCGGCACCGGGCCTTTCGACCTGGCCCGCGACGGCGGGCGAGGCAGCAGGTATGCAGCCGCCGAAACCAGACGGAGAAGCATAGCACGGAGGGACGGGCGGATGAGGCCTGACGATCAACCCAAGGACTTTCCGGCGATGGCCAGTCGTAATTCAGTTCCGTATCGTGGATGAGACAGCGTTGCCCGGACGTAGATGGTGACTGGATTTGATCGACGTTGGAGCGTCCGAAGATGCGTCATTTCCTCGACAAGATTCGACAAGCTGGGCGGTACTGCATTCGGGCTGGTCCAGTGCTTGGATCGCTGTTGCTCATCCTGTCACTCTGCTCCTGCTCGACGATCGATACCCCGACGGTCGCGGAACAGCCGGTTATACCGGTCCCATCTGAAACCTCTGTCCCACGCCCGGAGGAGACGACGACAGCCGAGGTCACGCCCGCGGCGACTGCAACCGTGGCGGTACAGCCGGATTCAACGCGAGTCACAAGATCGACGCAAGCGTCCACTCCCTCGACGCCGTTCCCTACGCCGACTCACGGAGGGCCGTCACCGACCACGCCTTCACCAACGGTGATCCCTGTCACACTGACACCGGTATCACAGACCACCTCAGTGCCATTGGTGGCGGCTGACAAATCCGTGACGGCCTGGGTGTCGGACGCCAAACCGTCACAGAACAGTCGGGTCACAGTGAGCGCGAGGTTCACCACGAACGGTCAACCCAAATTGGGCGTGCCCATGACCTCCACCTGGCACTACAAATCCAAATCTTCAACCTGTACGGGTGAAACCGGTGCCGACGGGGTCGCCTATTGCACGCGGAATATCGGAGGAGCAACCATCGGGTACACCGTCACCATCATGGTCTCGCTGGTCTGGAACGGTCAGACGTATATCGGTAGCACGAGCTTCACACCTGAATAGCGATTGAAGCATTGGATTCCCTGAGCCCAACTCGTCAACAGTCCTTCAGGGTCTGTTCAGTTTCGTGATGTTGCCACCTGCCGCACCTTCGGAATCGCCCCATGCACATTGTTGACGCGACGCCGTCCCCATCGAGACGACTTTGACATTTCAGCCGTGCCAAGCTGAGACTGCGAGGTGTCATCCTCTCGACTGTCCATGCCTCGGAAGGAGACTCATGTGAAGACAACACGTAAGCTTGGCATTGCCCTGGGCCTGACGGCTGCCGCGTACGCGTTTGGTATTCGGCCGCGGTTGCTCCAGTGGGGAGCGACGGACGAAGAAGTTGCCCGGCCATATCCTGGCCACGACCTGATCCCGGAGGGCACGCGCAGCGCGACGTTTGCGGTCACCATCGATGCGCCGCCGGACAAAGTCTGGCCCTGGCTCGTTCAAATGGGAACCAATCGTGGTGGCTGGTATAGCTGGGATCGTCTCGATAACTGGGGACGCAAAAGCGCCGATCACATCCACCCGGAGTGGCAGTCGGTCAATCAAGGCGACCACTTCGACTCCATGCCGAACGGCAGCCAGTGGTGGGAGGTTGCCGCGTTGGAACCGAAGCGCTTCCTGGCGCTGCGCACGTCGATCGATCTGCGCGGGAAACCGTTCGATCCACACGGTCCGAAGCCGCGCTTCTTCACCGATTCGACCTGGTGCTTCCTGCTCCAGCCCCTGCCGGACGAACGAACCCGAGTCGTCGAGAGCGGTTACTGGGAGTTCCGACCGCGCTGGCTGCAGCCGCTGATGAGCGTCCTCCTCCTGGAGCCCGAGCACTGGGTGATGCAGACGCGCCAGTTTGCCAATCTGAAGCGTCTGGCCGAAGCCGGCACACAGACCGTCAACGCCCCGGAAGAGCCCGCGCCGGTCGCGGCCTGATCTGCCCCGTGGCCACCGTCCGAACGACGGTGGCCACGTGCAGGAGCATCTGGTCCGAAAGGAGGCTCGACATGGCCGTTTCACTCATGGGGCTTCGCGAGAGACTGGATCTTCATCCGACAGCGCGCAAGGTGATGCTCGCTTCTGGCGTCGTCGGGGCGGCGTGGTGGGTGGCAATCGACGTCGTGGGAAGCCTGCGCTATCCGGGCTATCACTACGTCGACTACTCGATCAGCGAACTCTCGGCCGAGGGCGCACCGACGCGTCTCTTCATGACACTGGCGAGCGGTGCTCCCTACTTCCTGTTGATGTCAGCCTTCGGTATCGGCGTCTGGGCGACGGCAGGCGAGCATCGCGCGCAACATATCGCTGGAGTACTGATCGTCACTGAAGTCGCGTGGGGTTTCCTGGGCGGGATCGTCTTTCCGATGGCGGTGCGCGGGGTCGAACCTTCGACGCGCAACAGCATTCACCCGATCTACGGCATGGGCATGCCGGTCCTCTTCCTGTCGGCGATGGCCTTTGGGTCACGCGTGCTCGGGACGAGGTTCCGGCACTTCACCTACGCCTCCATCGTCGTACTGCTCGTGTTTGGTCTGCTGACGGCGATGCAGGGTGGCAAGGTGCCGAGTGGCGACCCGACGCCGTACATGGGTCTTGAGGAGCGGACCAACGCCTACGCCTCAATGCTCTGGCTGGCGGTGCTGTCGGTTGGACTGCTGCGAGCGGAGGGGGTCGAGTTCCCACGCCATTTCGGGAAACGAACGGGCCCGGAGCGACGAGCGAAGCTGCTGTCACATTGATCGCGGGAAGACCCGCCCAGCGGTGTTCGGCCTGGGTCGCGTGGCGGATTCCTCAACGGTCGCGGGCTCCCACGGTGGCTTGTCATCCGGGAAGACGTCTCGGGAATTGGATGCGACATGGCTGATCACGACTCAAATATTGGCACGACAACAGTCGTGGTGCACAGCGGAGGACATGGCTGCCTGGTAACTGTCCTCTGGTTTCTGTTTGTGGGGTGGTGGCTGTCGCTGCTCTGGATTGGACTTGCCTGGTTTCTGATCGTTCTCATCATCACCATGCCGCTCGGTCTGCTAATGATCAACCGGCTGCCAATGATTGTCAGTCTTCGTGAGCCGAGCCGTGAACTCGTGACCGTGACGCAAGGCCTGTCGACGCGCATCGTGGAGACCGATCTGCCGCAACTTCCGTTCCTTCTGCGGGCGCTCTATTTCTTGCTGATCGGCGTCTGGCTTTCCCTCCTCTGGATGCTCGTCGCCTGGGCTCTCGGGCTGACATTGATCGGCTTGCCGCTCTCCATCTGGATGCTCAACCGAGTGCCTGCTGTCACCACCTTGAAGCGGTATTGACCTCATGTGGATTGGACGATCCATCCAACGCGAACCTGAGCACGCCACAAACCGGATCGACGCGGGCGACCCGGTTTGATGATGACTCCGGATTGTGATTCAGAGCCTACGCCTCGATCTCGTGGACGTGTACGGGCATGTCTCGCTTTTCGGCGTGCTCGATGAGGTTCTGGTCGAGGTCGTCCGCTTCGTTGGTGACGATAATAACCGCGTCGGCGTACTTGGCCATACGCTTATTGATCTGCTGCTGCGCTTTGAGGTCGTCTCCTTTGGGCCGGAATTCGCTGATCTCGCGGTCGTGCATCTTGCCCCAGTACGCGCCGAGTGATGAGGCTCCCGGTCGTCCAGCGGTTACAACCTCCGAGACGTCAAAGCCGCTCTCCTGAATCGCCTCTTCGATCTCCTTCTGGTTTCGAATGTTCTCGCTACCGTCAATAATCGTCCGCATCAGTTTCCTTTCTTGAGAACTCGTTCCTGAGTGCGAGGCCTGTCATTTGACCATAACAAACGGCGCCCGGAGGCCGCAAACAACGTGCTGTGCCGGGCGCACCCCCGGGGAACCCTTCAAGTTTCGTTCCAGTGTAGGAGTTTAGGCGGTGGTTGAACTGAGGGACGCCGCTTAGATTCGCCCCGCGTCGGCAGTGGCCTTTACCACTGACGTGGGGCTGGCGCCGCGCAGTGACGGGAAGCGGACGGCCGTCACGAGGATCAGGGCGAGTCCAATCGACACCATCGCGAAGATGGCTGCTGGAGCGCCGAAGCGACTGGCGACAGCCCCGGCCGGAAGGACGCCGAGGGGCAAAAGTCCCCAGGTGAAGAGGTAGACACTCAACACACGACCACGAACGCTGTCGTCGACGTTGAGCTGAATCTGGGTGTTATTGACCGCCATGTAGATGGAGCTGATCAGCCCGGCGATGAAGATCAGGATGAGCGCGGGGAAGACAGCGGGAGTGACGGCAAAGGCCATCACGGACAGCGCAAATCCGGCCGCAGTCCAAACCAGCAGGCCCGAGCGTCGGTTGATCCAGCGCGATCCAGCCACCAGCAGCGCGCCAAGTACACCGCCGAGGCCGTTGGCCGCCATCATCAGGCCGAGTCCAAGCGACCCCACATTGAACACGTCGCGCGCGAAGACCGGCAGCAGATTCGTGTAGGGCATGACGAGCATGGTTGGAACCACTGCCAGGATGAAGACGCCGGTCAGGAACCGATTCTGGCGAATGACCTGTAGGCCGTCGCCAATACTCCCGAGCATGGTTCTCCGGACGCTCGGAACGATTGCCAGCGACGACGGAATGCGCGTCGTCGCAAGGATCGCGACGAACTGAATGACCAGACAGGTGAGAAACGTGAAGGGCAGTCCGACCGCGGCGATCAGCGGCCCGGCCAGCGCCGGTCCTACCACACGTGGCGCGTTTTGCCCGGCTGAATTGAGCGCGACGGCGTTGGCCAGGTCTTTGGCCGGTACCATGTTGGCCACCAGTGCGTTGCGCGTCGGGAAGACGAACGTCATGGCTGTGCCGGTACCGAATGAGGCGACCAGCAGGTGCCATGGTTGCATGCGGTCGAGAAAGAGCAACACGACCACTGCCGACATGACCAGCGCCACCACTGCCTGAGCCGCGACCAGAATCCGCCGCCGGTCGTAGCGGTCGATCAGCACACCAGCCGGAAGCGTAAAGAGGAGCATCGGGATGCCACTGAGAAAGCCGGTCAGGCCGACGAAGAAGGCGGAGTCGGTAAGGTCGAGCGCCAACCAGCCACCGGCCATGTTCCACATCCAGAATGCGCTGTTGGTGGCCAGGGTGCTGTTGAAGAGCGCACGAAATCCGGGATAGAGACGCAGCGAATGCAGGAGCGATGACTCCGTTGAACCGGAATCGATCTCAGCCGCATCGAGCGTATCGCCCATCGCCTGTGGCCTTTCAGTGCGGTCGTGACGGATTACGCGGTTTCGTGCCGTGCGCAAATGGTAGCACGTAGTCCATCCGAATAACGCGGCTCCGCCTTATCAATGCCTCAGCGTATGACGAATCCGTTCGTCTTCACCTCGACGATGACTCGCTTGTCGTCTTCAATCTGGCGGAAGGAGAATTCCGCTTCGATTCTCCTGATCCAGCGCGAAAGTGTGTCGACGCCCTTCGTATATTCACCTTCAAGGCTCACGAGACCGGCGTGGGGGAATTCGCGTAGCGAGCGAGAATCTGAACGGGTGATGAGCGTGCGGTAGTGGCGACGATTCCAGGTGATGACGATGGCTTGCAACTCACTGGCCGCGGCGACGACGGCTCTGTCTGTTGCGCCGCGAAGCACGTGCTCCTGAACGCGAAACACCTCATGTCCCTGTGCTTCGAGGTAATCTCGAACACTGTTGGGAACCATTTCATCAAGCAGGAATCGGAGTCGCGGACGGCCGGACAACGGACCTAACTCGCGTGCCGGTGTTGTTCGAACTCGATGGCGGCCTGAATGTCGTCACCTGTTAGCGAAGGAAACTCTCGGAGGATCGTCTCGGCATCATAGTTCGCGCGGTGGAACTCCCAGATCGCCTGTGTCGGAATGCGCGTACCAGCGACGACGTAGTCGTTTCTGACCACGTACCGGTCGCGTTCAATCTGGCCGACTTCCGACTGTTCTCGCCGCTGGAGTGTGTGAAACCGCGCTGTCACGTCCTCGGCGATTTCCTCAAGATTGAACGGAATGACTCGCTGTCCGGCTGGTGCGGTTGAGACGAGTCCGCCAGTTCGAGGATCGCTGAACAGGATCGTGTGGCCCAGGATACAGAACCGAAGCTCTGACCAGGGAGCCTGGTAATGGTCGCGCAACCATGAGCCGACTCGCCGGATCTCCTGTAGAGAGACGCTGTTACGAATCATCGCGAGCGTGCGGAGTGCTACCACGTCGCGGAACGAGTAGACGCGCCCGTGCGCTTGCCCCTTTGTCCCTCTTGCCAAACTCGGTGAGTAGACACCGGTTGCGTCCCAGTACAGAATCTGACGCTTCGACAATCCGGTGAGCCGGGCTACATCTTCAGTTGTGAACGCTCCAGTGATCGTCATTCTCGTGGCCTTGCTGGTTCTTCATGTTCGACTAACCGCTACTTTAGCATGTTTCGGGGACCAACCACCGACTATCCACCCGCGCATTGCCGCTTACCGTTGTTCGCGGTATTGTGCCGGTAGTTAGGCTGGCTGGAAGGGAGCATGCGCACCATGAACACGGTCGAGAAATACCAGAAATATGTGAACACGAGCTTCGTCGCGGCGGTCGAGCCGATCGTCTTCGATCACGCCTCGGGCGCAACGGTAGTCGATTCCGACGGCAAGGAGTACATCGACTGCTTTGCCGGAATCGCGGTATCGAACGCCGGGCACCGGCATCCGAAGGTGACCGAGGCGGCCAAGGCGCAGATCGACAAGCTGGTCCACGCGGGGACCTACATCTATCATGTCCCGGTGGTGGCCGACCTGGCCGAGCGACTGGCTGAGATCACGCCGGGTCGCTTGCAGAAGACCTTTTTCGGCAACAGTGGCGCCGAGGCGATCGAGACGGCCATGCGGCTTGCCAAGGCGTTCACTGGCAAGTCGGAGTTCATCTCGCTGACGCATTCCTTCCATGGCCGGACGGCCGGGACCCTCTCGATCACTGGCAACATGCAGCGTAAGACGCGTGGCGGTCCCTACTTACCCGGCATCGCATTCGCCCCGGCTCCCTATGTCTATCGAAACCCGTTTGGCACCGACGATCCTGAAGTCGTGGCGGATCGCTGTGCCGAGATGGTTGATTGGGCCGTCAAGTACATGTCGGCCGGTTCGGTTGCCGGGTTCATCGCCGAGCCGGTAATGGGTGAGGGTGGCATTATCGTTCCGCCTGCCAGCTACTTCCGTAAGGTGAAAGAGGTGCTCGATCACTACGGCATTCTCTTCATCGCCGACGAGGTTCAGAGTGGTTTCGGCCGCACCGGGAAGCTTTTCGCAGTCGAGCATTTCGGAGTCGAGCCGGACATACTGGTAATGGCCAAGGGGATCGCGGACGGCTTCCCCCTGTCGGCGACCATCGCGCGACCCGAGATCGCCGATTCGCTCCTGCCGGGCGAGCATCTCTCCACCTTCGGCGGCAATCCGGTCTCCTGCGCCGCCGCGCTGGCGAACATTGACGTGATGCTCGACGAGGACCTGCCGGGCCAGGCCGCGGCCAAGGGGAACCAGGTGATGGCACAGCTCAACGAGATGGCGAGCGAATACGATCTGATCGGCGACGTGCGTGGCCTCGGGCTGATGATCGGCGTCGAACTGGTCACCGATCGCGCCAAAAAGACTGCCGCCAAGCAGCAGGCGGGCGCGATTCGTGCCTATAGCCGGGAGTCGGGCGTGCTGATCGGCGTCGGAGGCCAGGACGGTAACGTCCTGCGGATCCAGCCGCCGCTGACGATCTCCGAGTCGGAACTGGAGCGGACGCTCGAGGTGATCGGCGAGGGGATTTCGCGACAGAGCTAGCGACCGTCGGTTGGTAGGGGCAGACCCCCGTGTCTGCCCTCCGTGCGAAGCACGGTCCGTTCGTAGATATCCGGCCTCCGGCCGAGGGCAGACACGGGGGTCTGCCCCTACCGACGTAGCCGTAGCAGGAGGTTGGCGTGCTGCCCTATGCCGACGATCCACGTGTTCGCTCGCGCCGCTTTCCGATCGTCAATATCCTGATCATTCTCGCCAATATCGCCGTCTTCCTGCACGAACTGACGCTCAACGACACGCAGATCAACCAGTTCGTGGGCAAGTACGGCTTTACGCCGAATCAGTTCTGGCACGGGCATCAGCCGTACACCGTTGTGACGGCCATCTTCCTGCATGCTGGCCTGCTGCACATCGCGGGGAACATGCTCTTCCTCTGGATCTTCGGCGACAACGTCGAGGATCAGTTGGGGCATGTCACGTACCTGGCCTTCTATCTGGTAGGAGGCGTGGCCGCAAGCGTCGTCTACGCGTTCGTCTTCTCGGGTTCCAGCGACCCACTGGTCGGCGCCAGTGGCGCGATCGCCGCGGTGCTCGGTGGCTACATCCTCCTCTATCCTCGCTCGATCGTGCAGTCGATCCTCATCTTCGGACCGTTCCTCGCCGTCGGGGGTGTGGCCGCCGCGATCCTGATTGGTGTCTGGTTCCTGATGCAGGTTGCTTACTCCGCCAGTTCGATCAACGTCCTCGATACCGGCACGCAATCGAACGTGGCGTTTATGGCGCACGTCGGAGGGTTTGCGTTTGGCCTGATCGTCACGTGGCTGATCCGGCGTGAACGCGGCCAGGATGTCGTCCACTGGGATCAGCGTCAGTGGTTCAACCGGTCGTTCCGGAACTGGGTCTTGCTCATCGTCGTGCTGAGCCTGCTGGCCGGGGTTGGCCAGTATGAGGTGAGCCAGGGCGCGCTTTCGGCTGGGGCCTTTCACGCTGGGCTAGGGGCGCTGGTGGTGGTGATCGCGATCGTCGACGGTGTCGCCCGTCTCCGTGGACTCCCCGGCCTGCTTGGCAGCGCTGGGGCGAGCCGCTTACTGGCGATCCTGCAGATCATTGCGGCCATCTCGGTCGCGGGGACACTCATCGCCATCTGACGCTGCATTTGGCAAGCGATCTCCCCGAAAGGGAGAGGAAACGCCGATCGCGGCGCGGGATTCGACCGCGCAAGGTTATGAATTGGGTATGATGCCCCAATGGTTCGATTCTTGCCGGAGTGTAACCAAAAGCAAGCCGCACCCTCCCACGAGGGTAATTAAGATTGACGAGGTGTGATGTCGGACCAGACTCTCTGGTGGAAACGCGGAATCATCTATCAGATTTATCCCCGGTCGTTCATGGATCACAACGGGGACGGAGTCGGCGATCTCAAGGGTATTACGAGCCGTCTCGATTATCTCCAGTGGTTGGGTATCGACGCGATCTGGATGTCGCCGATCAATCCCTCACCGATGGTCGACTTCGGCTACGACGTCTCGGACTATAAGGACATCGATCCGATCTTCGGCACGCTTGCGGACTTCGACGAGCTGGTCGCCGAAGCGCACGCACGAGACATCAAGATCATCTTCGACTTTGTGCCGAATCACACCTCCGACCAGCACCAGTGGTTCATCGAGTCCAAATCGTCGCGCGACAACCCCAAACGAGACTGGTACATCTGGCGCGATCCAGCGCCGGACGGCGGCACACCAAATAACTGGCTGAGTTCCTTCGGTGGCAGTGGCTGGGAGTGGGACGAGGCCACGAGCCAGTATTACTTCCACCAGTATTTCAAAGAGCAGCCCGACCTGAACTGGGCCAACCCAGAGGTGCGTAAGGCCATGCTCGACAACATGCGCTTCTGGCTCGATCGTGGCGTCGACGGATTCCGGCTGGATGCGGTCTGGCACCTGGCCAAGGATCCGCTGCTGCGCAACAATCCCCCGAATCCTGAGTGGGACGAGTCGATGACCCCCTATCGCTCGCTGATCCCCGCCTTCAGCTCCGACTTGCACGAGATGTTTCCGATCCTGCGCGAGATGCGCGAGGTTGCGGACGAATACGACGATCGGCTGTTGATTGGTGAGATCTATCTTCCGATCGAGCGGTTGATGGCCTACTACGGTCAGCACGGCGAGATCCTACACATGCCGCATAACTTCCACCTACTGCTGCAGCCATGGGCGGCGAAGTACATCGCGGCCACGGTCGATTTCTACGAGGGACGCGTTCCGCCGTTTGCCTGGCCCGACTGGGTCCTCAGCAACCATGACAACCCGCGCATCGCGAGTCGCATTGGAGCGGATCAGGCACGCGTCGCGGCAATGTTGCTGTTGACGCTGCGTGGTACGCCGACGCTCTACTACGGCGACGAACTCGGCATGCCCGACGTCGAGATCCCATCGCACCTGATACAGGATCCGGAGGAGCATCGCGTTCCAGGCTTGCACCTTGGTCGCGATCCTGAGCGGACCCCGATGCAGTGGGATGCGAGCGAGAACGCCGGTTTCACGAACGGCGATCCCTGGCTGCCGGTCGGCAAGGACCACAAGACGCGCAACGTCGAAGTGCAGCGTGAAGATCGGTCATCGATGCTGACGCTGCAGCACCGGCTGATCCAGCTTCGGCGTTCGGAGCAGGCGCTCTCGATTGGCGACTATCTCCCGGTCCGCTCGCCAAGCACCGTCATGGCCTACATCCGCGAGCACGAGGGGACGCGGTTCCTTATCGCGCTGAACTTCGGTAAGGATGCGCAGGAACTGGAACTCTGCGCGCCGTACGACTCGGGAAAGCTGCTCATTTCAACCAAATTGGATCGAGACGACGACCCGATCTCGGGTAAAATTACGCTCAGGAGCGACGAAGGGGTGGTCGTCCGTTTGGACGGCTGACGGCCCGACCGGCGATCGCGCGCACCGACGCCTGAGGAGGGTTAATTGTCAACTCAGGCGAAGGTCCTGGTCGTGGACGACGAGCGTCCGCTGGTCGAACTGGTGACAAGCTACCTGGCGCGCGAGGGTTTCTCGGTCCTCCGTGCCTATGACGGTCGTGAGGCGCTCGAGGTCGTGCGATCGTCAGCGCCGGACCTGGTAGTGCTCGACATCATGCTCCCCGAGATCGACGGTCTTGAGGTCTGTCGCCAGCTGCGCCAGTTCTCCGATGCCTATGTTCTCATGCTCACGGCGCGCGCCGAAGAGATCGACCGGGTGGTCGGTCTGAGTGTCGGCGCGGACGATTACCTGACCAAGCCGTTTTCTCCTCGCGAACTGGTGGCGCGGGTCCGGGCAATGTTGCGTCGCCCGCGCACGCTGGCCGGTTCGGCCGCCCCTCCTGAGCCGGAGATCGTCGATTACGGCGACCTGCGCATCGACTACGGAGCACACGAGGTCACGCGCTCTGGCGAATCGATCTCGCTCACGCCCACTGAGTTCTCGCTCCTCTCAACCCTTGCCGCTCACCCTGGATTGGTCTACACGCGCGATCAGCTCATCGAACGCGTCTGGGGCCCCGACTTCTACGGTGACGAGCACACCGTGGATGTGCACCTGAGTAACCTGCGCCGGAAGATCGAGGATGATCCATCGACACCGCAATGGATCGAGACGGTGCGTGGTGTCGGCTATCGTTTCAGACGAGCCGGGAGATGAAACATTCCTCTTCAATCGGTGGGTTACGCCTGAAGCTTCTGTTGTCTTACCTGGTGATTGTGGCTGTCGGAATCATCGGGCTCTTCATCGGTGTGCGCCTAGTCGCGCCCCCACTGTTCGATCGCATCGTCAGTCACATGAATGGCAGTGGCGTCGGGAATGGAATGGGGCCGGGTGCGGGTATGGGCTCGGGCGCTGGCGCCAGCGCGAGTGTGAATCAAGGGGTGCGCAATGCCTTCGGCGAGGCCGTGCTACAGGCGCTGCTTATTTCTGGCGCGGTGTCTCTGATCGTAGCCATCGCGGTCAGCCTGTTTGTCTCCGGACGGATCACCGCGCCACTGACGGGCATGGTGCGCAGCAGTCGCCGCCTGGCGTCGGGCGATTTCAAGGCGCGCGTGGAGGTGGCGGATCGAGACGAGATCGGTGAACTGGCCGAGAGTTTCAACGAGATGGCGGCGCAGCTCGAAGATTCGGAGCAACGGCGCGTCAAATTGATCGGTGACGTTGCACACGAACTGCGGACTCCGCTGGCAACGCTGAGTGGCTATCTCGAAGGGTTGCTGGACGACGTCGTGACACCCTCACCGGAGCTCTGGGCCCAACTTCATGGCGAGGTAGCGCGACTGACACGGCTGACCAACGATCTACAAGAGCTCTCACGGGTCGAATCAGGTCAGGTCAATCTCGATCGCCAGCCGGTTCCCGCCTTCGATCTGGTACAGGCAGTTGTGGCGACCATGTCACCGGTGTTCGCTGACAAGGGCGTCGATCTCGTGGTCGCTTCGTCGGAAAACCTGTCTGAGGTGCTGGTCGACCGGGACCGAATCCTTCAGGTGCTGACGAACTTGCTGGCGAATGCGGTGCGTCATACACCGGCTCAGGGCCGTGTCACGATCGATGCACTGAGCCATCCGGACGCCGTCGAGTTCCGCGTTCAAGATACGGGCTCCGGCATACCACCCGAGCATCTCGGGCGGATTTTCGAACGGTTCTACCGCGTCGATGCCGCGCGCTCACGCGCCTCGGGAGGAAGTGGGATCGGGCTAACTATCGCCAGGGCCCTGGTGGAGGCACATGGCGGTCGCATCTGGGCCGAGAGCGCTGGCCTCGACCAGGGAAGCACCTTCGGCTTCACCGTGCCACGAAGCTAGCAGGACATCGTGTGGTGGCTTGACCGGATCTTGACCCGGAGAAAGTAGGCTTGGGTTAGACGAGATATTTGAGAAGTCTCGACAGTGAAGGACTGAAAGATGTTTGGCTTTGGACATGGATTCGCGCTCTCCGGTTTTGCGGCGCTGGTTGGCCTTCTGACGATGTTCCTATTCTGGGTTGCGGTGATCGTGCTGGCCATCTGGATCGTGAGAGCGCTCACGTCGCCGTCGCACGACAGGGTGTCCTCCCGCCATCCCCAGGATGACAGCGCCATGCGCATTCTGCGCGAGCGCTATGCGCGTGGAGAGATCGACTCGGCGGAGTTCGAGCAGGCGCGACGCGTGCTGGAGGGAAGGGACAGGACGGCGGTGTAACGATCAGGCTCGCCCGGGAGGAGTGTCTGGGGCTGAGAACGCGATACTCGACCCGCAAGCAGGTACCCCGAGGGGCTAAATCTGTTGCCGAATGCGGCGACACATCCCCACATCACCCCGCGTCGTTAGAGCCCATTAACGAAATAGGATTGCGTGCCCGTACAGACGAAAAGGCGAAGCGGGCGAGATTTACACCGCCCGCTTCGTCGTCCTACTGTCAGGCTAATCGTGGTGCAGCTCGGCCCAGTGCGCGTGCTCATCCTTGGCTTTGGCGAGCAGCTCCGGGTCGTTCAGCAGGTCAAAGGCGGTCAGCGCCATCGCCTTCGAGACCTTGATCAGCTGGTCATAGCCAAACTCGGAGCCGGACGCATCGACCACCTGCTGGGAGTGGCCCGGGATTGGCTCGTGGCTAATGGCGAAGCTGCCGGTGATCGACGGAAGCTTGTAGCTGATGTTGCCGAAGTCGGTCGAGTGCATGCCGCGCTTGGCATCGGCGTTGATCTCGATCCCCATGTCGCGCATGTTCTCGGTGTAGCGCTCCCCAATCTGGTAGCTGGGCCGCATGTCGTAGTGCAGCTCCCCCTCGGTGATCTTGTACTCGCAGCCGGTCATCAGCGCCGCGCCCTCGGCGACGTTGCGTACTTTGCCCATGACCTCGTTGACGTACTTGACCGTTGGAGCGCGAACCAGCATCTGGGCGCGCGTGTATTTCGGCACGACGTTCGCCGCCTCGCCACCGTGCGTGATGATGCCGTGCAGGCGCGTCTCCATGATGACGTGCTGACGCAGAGCATCGACGCCCTTGAAGAACTCGATAACGGCGTTCAGTGCGTTGACGCCGTTGTAGGGGTCGGCCCCGGCATGAGCCGGCTTGCCGAAATACTCCAGGGCGAATCCCTGGACTGCCAGGCAGGTGCCGCCTGGGTAGTCGGTCGCGGCGCCGCTCTGATGCCCCGAATGGTGAATCATCATCGCGGCATCGACGTCGTCGAAGATTCCGGCCCGCTCGAGCAGGATCTTTCCGGCGCCGCCTTCCTCGGCCGGAGTACCGATTACTTCAAAGATACCCGGCAGTTCGTCCATGACCGATGCCATGCCGATGGCCGCCGCCAGACCCGACGCGCCGATCAGGTTGTGGCCGCAGCCGTGACCGATGCCGGCCAGCGCGTCGTATTCGGCCAGCACCGCGACGACCGGGCCGTCCTTGCGCCCGTGCTTTGAGGCGCGGAACGCGGTCTCGATCCCGCCGACCGGCTTCTCGACCTCATAGCCGTGCTCGCGAATGTTCGAGGCGATGAGCTGCGACGCCATGACCTCTTCGTAGCCGAGCTCCGGATTCTGTCGAATCGTCTCGGCGACCTCAATGATCCGGTCCCGGTTGGCGTCGATTGTGTCGATGATGCGCTGACGTAGCTCTTCTCGCTCCGCCATCTGCACGCTCCCTCCAAGCGGTAGTCCCGCCGATGTTGTCACGCTGACGGCACGATAGCACCGGGCGACGGGACGCGCCAGACGATGGTTCGTGGTAGATTCCCCAGCGGTATTGGACGATGAGGTGAGTGATGGTGAATGGCGGTTCTCTTCGCGCTTCTGGCAGCGGCTGGCTACGGAACCTCGGACTTTGCCGCCGGTCTGGCTAGCCGCCGGATTGGATTCGCGCCGGTCACGGTGGCGGTGCAATTCTCTGGATTGTTCGCCGCGCTGATTGGCGTGCTGCTGTTTCCTGGTGCTGGGCCGACCTGGCCGGTGATTCTCTGGGGTGCGTTCAGTGGCGCGGGTGGCGCGGGCGGTACGCTGATGCTGTACCGGGGGCTTGCGGTCGGGCGGATGAGCGTGGTAGCGACGCTCTCCGCGGTCGTCTCGGCCGTCGTTCCTGTTATTGTCGGGCTCACTCTGGGAGATCACCTGGCCGTCCTGACCGCGGTGGGAATCGCGATCGCGATCCCGGCGATTGGCCTGGTCTCCTGGCATGAGGAACCAGGGGAAAGCCATCGCGGTCGCCCGGGAGTCGTTGAGGGCGTTCTGGCCGGACTGGGCATCACGGTCCTGTATATCGGGTTGCAGCAGGCCGGGACCGCATCGGGCGCCTGGCCACTGGTTCCGAGCCTGGTCGTGTCGAGCACGTTACCCTTGCCGTTCGCGCTCCGGGCCGGCATTTCGGGCGAGGCGCTGAGACCGGTGTTGCCGCTGGTGATTGGCGCGGGAGTCCTCGCGGGTACCGCCAATCTCTGCTTTCTGGCGTCGACGGGACACGGTCAACTCGCGGTCGTCGCGGTGCTGGCCGGACTTTATCCGGTCGTCACGGTGCTGCTGGCGCGCGCGTTTCTCTCTGAGCACTGGAGTCGACTGCAGGCCGCCGGATTGGTCGCGGCGGCGGCTGCGATCGTCCTCGTCGGGCTCGGTTAGCTACTCGAACGCCTCGCGATTCACGACCGATTCCGGCATCAATCCCATGAGCGCGTCCCGCACCGTCTCGGCGGCGATGCGCTGGCGATCGTCGACGGATTCCTCCGAGTACCAGGCGTTGTGCTGCGTGACGATGACGTTCGGGAAGGCGAGGAGTTCGCCGAGCAGGTCGACGGGCGGTGGTTCGATCTCGATCACGTCGAGCGCCGCTCCAGCGATACGCTCCTCACTGAGGGCGGTGACGAGCGACGCTGCGTCGACGCACTTGCCGCGCGCGCAGTTGATCAGGTAGGCACTCGACTTCATCAGTGAGAGTTCACGCGACTTGATCATCTTGAATGTCTCGTGGGTGAGAGGCGTGTGCAGTGTGACATAATCAGAAGTTCGGAGCAGGTCGTCGAGTGGCACCAACGGAACGTTGAGTCGGGATGCAGACTCGTCCGGCACGTAGGGATCGGTCGCGATGACCTTGAGACCAAGACCCTGCGCCTTCCAGGCGACCGTCTTGCCGATGCGGCCGAGCCCGATGACGCCGAGGGTCTGTCCGCGGATTCGCCGGATCGGCATGTATGGCCGGTGTGTCCAAGCTCTGGCGACGTCGCCGGCGGCGACCGCAGCGCGCAGGGCATCGACCTGCGGGATCAGTTTGCGAGTCAGGGCGAAGAGGAGCATCAGGGTGTGGTCTGCCACCTCGTCGTTGCCGTAGCCTGGAGTGTTGGCCACCATGATCTTGCGCTCGGTGGCGGCCTCGACGTCGATGGCGTCGTAGCCTGCGGCATAGGTGCAGATGATCTTGCACTGCTCGAGATCGTTGATCAGTTCGCGAGTCACGCCTAGCTTCCGGAAGAGGATGGCGTCGGCAGTTCGCATCGCCTCGCGCTCTTCAGCGGGACTGAAGTTACGGGTATCGATGATCTCCGCGCCGATCGGTTCGAGGACCTGACGTTCGGTCTCGATCCCCTCCATGTACTGTCCCACGATGACGACACGATTGCTCATCTCCACGCTTCCTCACACTGTTACTGCCTCAACTGTTCATGGTCGAAGTCAGTATAGCGCCGCCTCACCGATGGCGGGCCTGCTCGCACGCACGATCGCTGCATGCGACAATCGGGGCCCGGAGTCCGGCTAGGCGGAGAAAGCAGTCGAGAGGAACGAGAGATGGCCGTGGAATTTGATCTGATTGTCAGCGGTGGGACGGTGATCGACCCGAGCCAGAACCTTCACGGCCCGCACGACGTCGCAATTCAAGGTGGCCGTATCGCGGGAGTCGGCGCCTTCGAACAGGAGATGGCCGCCTCGGTTCTCGACGCGCGCGGGCTGATCGTGACACCCGGCATCGTCGACATGCACGTCCACGTCTACGAGGGTGTCTCTCACTACGGGGTCGATGCTGACGAGAACTGCATTCACAAGGGCGTGACGACCGTGCTCGACGCCGGATCGTCCGGAGCCCAGACCTTCCCCGGATTTCGCGAGTACGTCATCGACCGGGTCAAGACGCGCGTCTTCGCGCTGATGAACATCTCGGCGTCGGGGATGATCAGCGACATTGTCGGCGAACTGGAGGACCTGCGCTGGGCCGATCCGGATGAGACGCTGAAGATGCTGGAACGGCATCGTGACGTGGTACTGGGCGTCAAGGTTCGGCTCGAGAAGCGTATGGCGGGCGAGAACGCCATTGCCGCGCTGAAGATGGCGCGGGAGGTCGCCGATGCGGCCTCGGTGCCGATCATGGTGCACATTGGCGGCACGGTGAATCCATTGACCGACTTCCTTCCACTCCTGCGCTCAGGCGACGTCATGACCCACTGCTTCCATGCCAAGACGTATGGCGTGCTGGATGAGGACGGCGTCGTCGTGCCGGAGGTACGGGCCGCGAGCGAGCGGGGCGTGATGCTCGACATCGGCCATGGTCGCGGCGGCTTCTCGTTCGACGTCTGTCGCAAGGCGCTGAGCCAGGATCTCTATCCCAATACGATCAGCAGCGACATCCACTCCCACAACATTCACGGCCCGGTCTTCGACCAGGCGACGACAATGTCGAAGTTCCTCCATCTCGGCTTCGCGATCGACGACGTGGTGCGCATGACGACCGTCGACCCGGCGCGGGCGATGGGGATGCCGGATGGCATCGGTACGCTCGAGGTTGGCGCTCCGGCCGACGTCAGCCTATTCGAGCTGCGGCACGGGAAGTTCGACTTCGTCGATGCGCTGGACGCTCACGAGACGGCCGAGCGACGGCTGGTCCCCTACGCGGTCGTGCGCGATGGGAGCGTTCATGCCTCGATCGTCGACTACGCGTGATGCTTGCCGGTTCAGGCTATTGGAGGGAAGGCGTATGGCTGACTCGCGCGACGAGGCTGCCGAGAAGCTGGACGCGATCGCGACTGAGTTGGAGCGTGCCGCCGCACACTGTCGGGTGGCGGCCCAGCACTACCGCGACCGGCTGATTCCGCGTGCGGCGGCGCATGCCTGGGCGGCGCACGGGCACGTGCATCACAGCATGGCTGAACTCAATGGACTCGCTGAGGAACACGCCCGTCACGCCGTGCCCGACGCGGGTGATTGACGAATTCCGGGGGAAGAGATCCTTCGACTCCGCTGCGCGGCGCTCAGTAGCGGACCACAGTGAATTTGTCATCGGTCAGGGACGTCGTTCGGGTTGTCATCCTGAGCGCCGCGCGAAGAATCTCTCATGGCGCGACCAGGCACAAGACGCCGGGGAGATCCTTCGGCTGCGGCCTCAGGATGACAGGGGTACGGACGGTGCCATAATCCCTGTGGTCGACTACTCAGGATGACAGGTGTAAGCGATGTGCTGTACCTGTCATCCTGATCCGCAGTGAAGGATCTCTCATCGCGTAGAACGAGCACGCCGCTATCTCGAATGCCTGACGGCTCTCCCGAGTTCGACTACGGGGCCGCTGTAGGGCCTCCGGCCGATGCGCTATGGCTCACCACGAGGTTCGGGCGCGTGTTCATGGACTGGAAGACGACGCAGTAGCGCTCCGTCAGCGCGATGAGCTTTGCGATCTGCTCCTCGTCGGCACTGGTCACCAGGTCGAACTTGAGCCGGATCTCTTTGAAACCGACCGGCGTCTCTCGATCGACGGCCAGCGTGCCGCGAAAGTCGAGATCTCCTTCCGCCGTCACGATTCCCCGCTCCAATGGGAAGCTGATCGCCGTCGCGACCGACGCCATCGTGACGCCAGCACACCCAACGAGCGCTTCGAGCAGCATGTCTCCGGAGCATAGGAGAGTTCCGTCACCGCCAGCGGCGGAGTGGAGTCCCGCGTCAATTCGCTGGTCGCGCGTCTCGACTCGGCAGGCGATTCGATTCAAATCGATCGTGCCCGTTGCTCTCATGGTGACGAGCGCTGACGTTGGCTCTTCGCGATAGCGTGCTTTGATCGGTGCCTGAAGAGCTCGGAGCTCGGTCGCCTGCATGTTCGTGCCTTTCGCTGGAAAGCCGTCCATCTCGTGCGGCGTTCAGGATAGGCTTCGGCGAGTCAGTGATCAAGCCGATGTTGATGTGTGAGCGATGTTGATTCGCCTCTTTTCGGTGAACCGTGGTGATGATGGTGTCAATGATCTCGTGAGCGCGGGACGCGGCCATAAGGTGTCCTTCGTCCGGCCAGTAGGTCGCGTGGCAGTCAGCGAGAAACGCTTCCATCGCGCGCGCGAAGATCGGAGGCACCGTGATATCGGCCTCACCATGCCAGATGTGGATGTGCGCTTTCACATCGTCCAGCCGGAAACCCCACGGCCGCGTGTACATCATGATGTCCCAGGTCACGCCGAGCGGACCCTGACGAATCGCTTCGCCCGCGTCAGTGAGGACTGCTTCAGCCACGTTCGCATCATCGAGCAGAGCGGCATCGGCAGGGGCCATTGTCGCCTTCATACGCTCGAGTACACCCTCACGTTTCGGGTCGAATTCGCGCACAAGGATTGGCCCGGCCATGCGGCAGGCGAGCATCGGCGCCTGGCGCGCCATGGAGATCAGAATCCGCCGCGAACGTGGGAGTCTCAATCTCTCTTGCCAGCCGGGAATCTCAGGCGGTCCCATTCCGCTGATGATGCCCGCGAACTCGAGCCGCTCCGGGATGATCACACCGCAGGCTGCGACGTACGCCGAGCCGCCGGAATTTCCGACAATGCCGAAGCGGTCAAGGTGGAGCGCATCGGCCAGCTCACGAACGTCGTGTGGCCAATCGAGAAAGGTGCGATGTGGCTGAAAGGTTGAAAGGCCGATACCAGGACGGTCGACACCAATGAGCCGGATGCCACGACGATAGGCAGCGCCACTAATGAGTCCCGCCCCTCTGCGTGTTCCGGGAATGCCATGAAAGAGGAAGACGGGGTAACCGCTCGGTTCACCGAATTCCGCGTAGCCGAGCAGGCGTCCATCACGAAGCTGCATGATGCGGTCTTCATTTTTCAAGTCAGGGTTTGTACTGGTCATCGTGCCTGACATCCGTTGTCCACTCCTTCACAATATCCTGATAACTAATTCGCAGAATTGCGACCAACGTGACACGCAGGCACGTGGAGGTGAATCGTTGGCCAGTCCTGGCCGCGGATGATTGACCTGGCGACCCCGGATCGCTAGAGTGTCCCTTGCGAATCTATTGAGTCGTGGAAGGGGAAGCCGCCATGTCGCTCAGAGCGCAGCAGTTGGAGTCCCAGTTCCGTGAAGCGAACGAGGAATTTTCCACGTTTCTCGCGGGGTTGACGGATGCGGACCTCAGCCGCGTCTGCCCGAATGAGCAGCGGACCATCGCGGCTCTGGCGCGCCACGTGGCCGGCGCATACCGCTACGAACTGCGCTACTTCCAGGGGATCGCCGACGGCGCGCCGCTGCCGGTGGTGGCGCGCGAGCAGATCGATCGAAATAACGCCGCCGGCGGTGAACGTTTCGTGGATGCCGACCGGGGTGAGACGCTGGAGATTTTGCGCCGGGATGGGGAGACGGCCGCCCAATTCGTGGCGGGGCTGACCGACGAGCAACTGCAGCAAGTCGGCGCCTACGTCGACTGGGTACCCGCGATGAGTGTCGAGAAATGGATCGAGCACGTCCTCATCGGTCATATTCGTGGTCATCTCACGAGCATGCGTGCGGTCGTCGAACAGACGGCATTGCCGAGCTAGGCCTTCAATTGACAGTTGTTGACAGTGGAGGGCAAATGGAGCAGAGCGTGGAGTATGACGCCCTGATTATTGGCGGTCGCGCGGCGGGTGGAAGCCTGGCGGTCTTGCTGGCGGAGCGCGGCTGGCGGGTTCTGGTAATCGACCGGGATCGTTTTCCCAGCGACACGATGTCGACCCACTACATGCATTCGACCGTGGTGCCGCTACTGGACCACTTTGGTGTGCTGAGTGAGGTGGTGGATTCACTCGGTTTCCGTCGTCTGACACGTACGCGCATCTACCTGGATGACTGCATCTTTGAGGGCTCGATGGATCCCAGTGGATCTGGCTATGCCCTCGCGCCACGCAGAGACGTGCTCGATAACTTGCTTGTCCAGCGGGCGATGCGGTTTGGGGCCGAGTTCCACGACAGGACGCGGGCCGAGCGCCTCATTTGGAATGAGGGGCGGGTCGTCGGCGCGGAACTGCGCGACGCCGACGGCGAGCGCCGTGAGGTCAATGCGCGGGTGGTAGTCGGCGCCGACGGAAAGTACTCGTCGGTTAGCAAGTGGGTGGACGCGGAGCCGTATGAGGCAGTGCCGGCTCTACGCCCGGTCTACTACGCCCACTTTCACGGAATTGAGCCGTTGCCCGAGCCAGCCGTCGAATTGTTCTTCGGAAGCGACCGGATTGGGTTCATCTTTCCGATGCGCCCGGGAGAATTCTGTCTCGCGCTCGAACTGCAACCAGAGGAATTCGAGCGCTTCCGCTCCGATGCCGCGGGCGAGTTTCTCAAGGTGTTTGGCGGTCTCTATGGTATGCGGTCCCGTCTGCGTCTTGCCGAACTCGATGGCAAGGTCATTGGCGTCAAGGGTGTCGACAACTTCTTTCGCAAACCGTATGGCCCCGGTTGGGCGCTCACCGGTGATGCGGCGTACCTGAAGGACCCAAGCACCGGTAGCGGAATTGGCGACGCGCTGCAGCAGTCAGTCTGGCTTGCCGATGCGTTCGATGACTGCTTCAAAGGCGCTGGGTGGGACGAGCGCATGGGTGCGTTTCAGCGAGCAGCGCGATGAGGCGATGATGCCGATGTATAAGGGCACTCTGGGGTTCACGCAGATGCGAGATCCGGACCCGGAGTCGATCGATCTGATCAGAGCCTCGCTATCGGCGCCTGGACTATCTCGGGTGCTGGCCTATTCGTTGGCAGGGCTGCTCCAGGACGCGCTGCCACCCCCGTTGCATGGCACGCGTTCAGGCAATCGCGCAAGAGCTGGGGACGCAGCGTATGGAGCAGCGTCCGGAACCGGTGCCGGCGGACTGAAGAGCGGTGCGTCCTACAGCCGGTAGACGACCTGCGGCTCCGGCAGGCTGATCGGCTCACCGGCAATGACCGCGGCTGAGTTTCCGGCGATCCAACGTGCGTAGTCCTCGCCAGCCAGTTCGGCAACCCGTTCGACTGCCTGGCGGATGCGGGGCATTCGCCAGCGGGCATTGTGCCCGTCGCTGGCGATGATGTGCGCCATACGGTTGCTGATCAGAAACTCGGCCGCTGGTCGGGCGCCACGTTCGGCTCGACCTGCCAGTGAATCGGCGTTGATCTGCACCGGAACGCCGGCCGCGATGACGTCGAGCAACATCGTTGGATCGCGCTGGACGTCCTCATAGCGCTCGGCGTGGGCCAGGATCGGCCAGATGTCCGCCTCGTGCAGTTCCTCAACCGTGTTCACGAACGACTTTGGCCAACTGCCGGAGAGAAACGCTTCCAACAGCAGGTAGCGTGTGCCGTTCAGCGTCAGGAACTCGCCCGCTTCGAATCGCTGAAAGAGGTTCGGCGCGTAACGCACTTCGATGCCCGGCACGACCCGGATACCGATCCCGTGCTCTGCGGCCAGATCGTTCAGATGCGCGACCTTCATCGGAACCCGGTCGGCCGGGCAGCGATGCGCGTGCGGCGTCGCGGCGATGGTGCGCACGCCATCCTCGTAGGCGATCTGCATCATCTTGATCGATTCGGGATAGTCATGGGAGCCGTCGTCGACGCCCGGGATGAGGTGGCAATGGAGATCGACTAGTGGCGGTAGGTCGATCGATGCCGGTTTATCGTCGTGGTCTTCAAAGAGCATGAATGGTCCAAGTCTCATAGAAACGTGTCGTGTGCAAACAACGCGCCCGCGGCAAGACCCGCGAGCGTGGCACGCACCCAGTTGGATGATCGAGCAACATGGATTGTACCGCGAATGCGCCGATTTCCGCGTCAACGGTTGCAATTGCTGCAAGCCCCGTCGATGATATTCGCACCACATTCGAACGAAATCTTAACACCGGAGACGCGGAAGGGGCGGAGATGACCTACATTCTGGAGCACATTGGGCTGGGGACGAGCCAGGAGACGTACGAGCCGACCGTGAAATTCTACGAGACGGTCTTCGGCTGGCACCGCATTCGAGAGCTCGAGGGTGAATTGACGTTTCTCGGTGATGGTCAGGGCGGCCGCTTCGAGATCTTCCCCAGTAGTTCGACCATTCGCTCGAATCCGACCCACCTGGCCTTCAGCGTCCCGGCCGACGAGTTCGACGCGGTCTTCAAGAAGATCGAGGAGTCGGGCGGCAAACTCGACGAGCCCTACATGAACGAATTCGACGACAAGATCGGCTACTTCACTGACCCGGCTGGCAACCGTGCCCAGATCGTGGCACGAAGCAAAGGGCTGGAGAGGTAACGACCCTCATCCCCAGCCCTTCTCCCGCAAGCAGGAGAAGGGTGAACATGTGGCACGTCTTGAGTCTCCGTGACCTTCTCCCGTTCGAACGGGAGAAGGTGGCGCCGCAGCGCCGGATGAGGGTAGCTGGGGTTGAAGCCCCTGCTCCACTTGCCAATCCTCCGCTCCCCATCGACACTAGAATCAGGCCATCCACGCGCCGCGTCGTGATTGCGTGCGTCTTTTCAAGCTGTGGTGCGATGTGGGGCGGCGAGCCGAAATCGAGCTGATCACTTGACATGCTGAGGGGAGTGGAAATGATGCGAGGTGCCGACGTCATCGTCGAGATGCTGAAGGCGTATGAGGTCGACGTGGTCTTCGGCGTTCCCGGCGATACGACCATGCCCCTCTACGACGCCTTCTACAATGCGCGAGACGAGATCAACCACGTGCTGGCTCGCGACGAGCGCTCGGCCTCCTTCATGGCCGATGCCTATGCACGACTTTCGAACAAGCCGGGTCTCTGCGAGGGGCCGAGCGGCGGTGGCGCGACATACATCGTGCCGGGCGTGGCGGAGGCCAACGGTTCGTCGATTCCGGTGATCGTCTTTACCTCCGATAACCCGCTCAAGTGGGAGAACACTGGCGCGCTGACCGAGATCAATCAGCAGGCGTTGTTGGGTCCGGCCACCAAGTGGAACACGACCGTCAAACAAGCCGATCTGTTGCCCGACATCATCCGGCGCGCGTTTCGCATCGCGACCAGCGGCCGGCCGGGCGCGGTCCATATCTCGCTGCCGGAGGACATGCTGGAAGCCGAGGTCTCCGGTGCCAACATCTACGCGCAGGAGCAATGCACGGTCTATCCGTCCTTTCGGGCGCGACCGGATGCCGACACCTTGGCGGCGATCTACGCGGCGTTGAAAGAGGCAAAGCGCCCAGCGATCGTGGCTGGTGGCGGCGTGGTCATCTCGCAAGGGGGTGATGCCCTGGCGCGCTTCGCCGAGCTCATGCAGATCCCAGTCGGCACGACGATCAACGGTAAAGGCAGCATGCCGGAGTATCACCCGATGAGCCTGGGCGGCATCGGCGGCAACGGCGGACGGCCCTACGCCAATCAGTACCTGCGCGACGCCGACGCGATCCTCTTCATCGGCACCAAGGTCAACTATCTGGTCACGCTTGGTGATACGGTACCGAACCGCACGAAGCCGGTGACGGTCTGCCATATCGATGCCGATCCGCTGAATCTTGGGAACAACATCAAGACCGACCACGCCGCGCTCGGTGATGCGCGCGAGGGACTGCGCGATCTGGTTTCCCTCGCCGAAGCCGATGGCGACCGGAGCTATGCCCGCGAGGTAGATGCCGAGCAGATCCGCGCCTGGGCAAACGAGTATTGGTCCGGCGTGCAGGCGAAGGTGGCCGATCGCTCGATGCCGGTCAAGCCGCAGCGGATCATCGCGGCGCTGGAGGAGCGTCTGCCGGAGCGTTCTCCGATCGTGGCTGATCCAGGCACAATGACCCCCTTCACAGCTGCACAGTACCGGCTACACCGGACCGGCCGCACGACGGTCATTCCGCGCGCTCATGGTGGGCTTGGCTATGCCATCCCGGCCTCGATTGGAGCCGCCTTCGCGCGGCCCGGCGAGCGGATCGTCTGCATGACGGGTGACGGCTCCTTCGGCATGTCGGGCACCGAACTGGAAACGATCTCCCGGCTGAAGCTGCCGATCACGGTGATCCACTTCAACAACGGCGCGTACGGCTGGATCAAGATGCTGCAGAAGCTCTACTACGACAATCGCTTCCACAACGTCGACTTTCAGAGCATCGACTACGCGGGCGCCGCACAGGCGCTCGGTGTGCCCTCGATCCGGGTCGAGCATTCGGATCAGCTGGAAGACGCCATCGGCCAGGGGTTGAACGCCGACGGCCCGGTCTTCATCGATGTGCCGACCGAGTCGGAACTGGAGGAGACGCCGCCGGTGCACGCCTGGCAGCAGGTGCTCGGACTGGTGCAATGATGAGCGCCGAACTTCCGCGCTCCGCCGAGATTGTCATCATTGGCGGCGGGGTGATTGGCACCAGCATCGCCTGGCACCTGGCCAAGCGTGGCGTGACGGATGTGGTCGTGCTGGAGCGAGATGAGATCGCCTCCGGCGCGACGCGCTATGCCACGGGCGGCATTCGCCAGCAGTTCGCCTCCGAGCCGGATGTGAAGCTCTCGGTCGAGTCAGTGCGCTTCTATGAAGAGTTCGAAGAACGGGTCGGTCTGCCGTTCCTCTTCCGGCAGATGGGTTACCTGTTCCTCAGCAGTGACGTACAGCAGTTCGCGGCGATGAAGAATTCGGCCGCCATGCAGCAGGGACTTGGCGTGCCAGCCAAGATCCTGTCTGCGGAAGACATCGCCAGCCGCTGGCCGCAAATCCAGGTCGAGGGCGTCGCCGGCGCGACCTTCTGCGACACCGATGGCTCCGGATCGCCCTCCGACGTCAGCTACGCCTTCGCGCGCAAGGCACGTGAGATGGGCGCGATGGTGGTTGAAGGGGTCGAGGTCACCGGGATCGAGATCGAACAGGATCGCGTAGGCGAAGTGCAGACGACCGCGGGTTCGATCGCGACCTCAAATGTCGTGATCGCGGCGGGGCCGTGGTCTGGTGCGGTGGGACAACTCGCTGGAGTTGATCTACCGATCTTCCCGCATCCGCGCCAGGCCTTCTCGGTGTCGCCGGTTGATGAACTGGGCGATCTGTTTCCGTTCACGATCGACCTGAGCACCGGGGTCTACGTCCACCAGGATCCGAGTGCCATCGTGCTTGGCGGCGGCGACCGGGAACGGCCGTACAGCTTCGACCAGACCGTCGACTGGTCGCGCTTCGAGTATGTGGTCGAATGCGCCACGCGGCGTGTCCCGGCGCTGGAGGAGGCACGAAGTCTCAACGGCTGGTGTGGCACGCGCGAGATGACGCCGGACGATCACGCTATTCTGGGCCCGGTCGGCGGCGTGCGAGGTATATGGTGTGCGGGAGGATTCTCCGGTCACGGATTCATGCACGCGCCCGCGGCCGGGCGGATCATGTCGGAGTGGATGGTGAGCGGCACACCGCCCGCCGATCTCGATGTCGCGGCGTTTTCGATCGAGCGCTTCTCCTCCGGTACGACGGAAAAGGCGGGGTTCGTGTTTTGAGGGGGATGCGAAATGTGGGCGACGATCGACCGAGGCGGAAGCGAATCCGGCTCGATGAACAAATGTATTCCGAGTTCGGCATTCGGGTGTTGGTGACATGCACAGTCAGTGGGCGAAGACTGGTCTTCGCGAGTACGGAATTGACAGAAGCATGTGTGGACATGCTTCGTGAGCAATCCGGACGAGATCAGGTTGATGTTCTGGCGTATTGTTTCATGCCGGACCACATTCATCTTCTTATCTGTGTAAACGGCGAGGTCGATGTGGTTCGTTTCATGCAGGCATTCAAGGGCAAAACTACGAATTTGAGCTGGCGATACGGGTTGAGCGGGCAACTCTGGCAGCGAAGCTTCCACGATCACGTGTTACGTGAATCGGAAGATGAAGACGAGCATCTGCGTTATATCCTCGCGAACCCAGTCCGTGCTGGGTTCGTCGAGACATGGAACGATTACCCGTTTTCTGGCTCATTTGCCTACGACCTTGCCGATGGTTTGTAGGGGAGGACCTTGTGTCCTCCCGCGTTTCGGGCATCCGGGCGCGTCAAGTTTCGATGGACCTCGCGAAGTCTCGCCGCTGGTCTTCGATCGTGTTTCGAGGACCATCTGCGCCGGGAGCACACGAGGTGCTCCCCTACAACGGGTGTTTCGAGGACCATCTGCGCCGGGAGCACACGAGGTGCTCCCCTACAACGGGTGTTTCGAGGACCATCTGCGCCGGGAGCACAACACCCTCTGCGCGGGTACCCGGCTCCCCTACAACGTGAGGAACGTTCGCTCGTAACCCTCTCGAAAGGAGCATCTCTTGCTGACTCTTGGTTATAAGGCTTCCGCGGAACAGTTTGGGCCGCGCGAGTTGCTCGATTTCGCCGTCGTCGCGGAAGAAGTTGGGTTTGACTCGGTCGTCGTCAGCGATCATTTTCAGCCGTGGCGGCATCACGGTGGCCACTCGCCCTTCTCGTTTGCCTGGTTGGCAGCGGTCGGCGAGCGCACGTCGCGTGTCCATTTGGGCACCAGCGTCGTCACACCGACCTTCCGCTACCACCCGAGCATCGTCGCGCAGGCGATGGGGACGCTCGGCGCGATGTATCCGGGCCGCGTCTTTCTGGGGGTCGGCACCGGTGAGTCCATGAACGAGGTACCGGCCATCGGCATCGAGTGGCCCGGGTTTAAGGAGCGCTTCGGCCGGTTGAAGGAATCGGTCGAACTGATGGAGCGTCTCTGGCGCGAGGATCGTGTCACCTATGACGGCGAGTACTTCCACACGATCAACGCGACGGTGTACGACAAGCCGGAACAGCCAATTCCGCTCTACATTGCCGGATCAGGTCCATCGGCGGCGCGGTTGGCCGGTCGTATGGCAGCCGGATTCATCTGCACCAGCGGCAAGGCGCCCGATCTCTACAGCGAAAAGCTCATCCCGGCAGTCAAGGAAGGCGCCGACAAGGCCAACCGGAAGATGAGCGATATCGAGCTGATGATCGAGATGAAGGTCTCCTACGACCACGATCACGACAAGGCGATGGCCGACACCAAGAACTGGGCGGCGCTTGCCTTGCCAGCCGAGCAAGAAGTCAGACGTCGAGGACCCGATCGAGATGGAGCGTCTGGCCGACGAATTGCCGGTCGAGCAGGCCGCCAGCCGCTGGATCGTCTCGACCGACCCGGACGAGCACATAGCGCGAATCAAGCCGTACCTCGATCTCGGCTTCACGCACCTGGTCTTCCACAGCCCCGGAACCGACCAGGAGCGCTTCCTACGTCTCTATGGCGAGGAAGTGCTGCCGAAGTTGCGCGATATGGGTAAATAGGCGTAGCCTCGAGTCAGACGAATTCGTTCGGCCTGATCGTAAAGAACGATATCGAGGAACTCCAACGGCAACTCTTGAGACGTTTCGAGCGGCGGTTCGGCTTCGGCTGGGCTTGCCGCTCCTGTGCTTCATCGCCATAAGCCTCGTGCTGACGGCGTGCGGTTCGAGCGGGTCATCGTCCGGAACGACGACCGCGCTACCGCAACAGCGGCAAGCACGACCCAGCCAGACGGCGCCCGGCATGTCCGGTATGGGGCCCGGCATGATGGCGACCGGAGGAGCGCCGCGCATGATGGGACGCGGATCCGGCGCACCGCCTCCAACGGTGACCATCGCCCCGACCGCCACACCAGGTGGCAACGCCCCGGTCAGCTTCAGCCGCGACGTGCTGCCGATCCTGACCAGTCAATGCGGCAGTTGCCACGGCGGTCAGGGCGGTCTCTGGCTGACCACCTACGAGCAGGTGATGGTGGGTGGTGATTCCGGACCGGTGGTCGTGCCTGGCCAGCCGGACCAGAGTCCGCTCTACCTGCGCGTCACGGGCCAGCAGACACCCCAGATGCCACTCGATGCATCGCCGCTGACGCAGGCCCAGATCGACGCGATCAAAGGCTGGATCGCCGAGGGCGCGCCGAAGAATTAGGACGCCGGCATGGCCGCTGACGGCTGTGCGAATCCGGTCTCACTGGTTTGTTCAAAACGGGCTTCTTTGTCGCCGCCAGTTGCTCCAACAAGAGCGCTGACTCGGTCGGCCCGTCGTGATGAGCGAGTTCGGCCTGGAGACGGCGCGCGTGCTCGCGGTAACGTGGCGTCGCGCAGCACCTCGTTGACGGCATTGCGGACTTGCTCGGGCTTTGGATTGCCAGTCTTGAGGTTGAAGCCTGCCCCGTTTCGCATCAGGCGATTGGCGATCTCCGGCTTCTCCTCGGTTCCGCCTGCGACCACCAACGGAACGCCGTGCGACAACGCGAAGTGAACGCCGCCGAACCCGCCGTTCGTCACGAACACGTCCGCATGCGGCATCGCGACGCCAAACGGGATAAACGGTGCGATGCGCACATTCGCCGGAATGGTGTCGAGACCAATGGTCTCAGGTGACGCTCCAGCGACCACGACCAGCATCTCCTGATCGGCCAGGCCGGTAATCGCCGGCACGATCAGTTGCCGCGGATCGGTTGAGAGGGTTCCCTGCGTCACGATGATGACCGGGCGTTGCTCGTTGGTGACATCGGACCACCAGGACGGGAGGACCCTGTCGGCTGGAGGATCTCCCAGTAGAGCGCCGACGAAATGAACCTGTGGTGGGATGTCGCTCAGCGGGTATTCGAATCCGGGTACGGTTGCCTCGAGTAAGAGATATGGCGAGAGTTCGACTCCGCTGAATTTTTTCGGCGGCAGGCCGAGGCTGGCACGTTGTCTGGCCAGTTCGGCGCTGGTGGGTCGGAAGAGGATGTCGGAGGCCATGAACCGGAGCAATCTGTTCCGCACGTGACCGATCCGGGAAAAGCTGGGGAGCATGCCCATGCCGAATGGCGCGGTGTCACGACTGTCGATACCCAGGCAGGTTTCGCAATAGACCGCGTAGGGCGGACCGCCCTTTTCGTGGACGCAAGATGCCGCCCACATAGCGCCATCGGCCAGCAGCACGTCGGCGGGAAACTCGTCCAGGATGGCGCGAGATCGTGGTAGTGAGGCACGATCGGTTTCATGAAGACATTGATGAAGCCGATATTCGCCCGCTTGAATCCCTTGGTGCCGACCAGGTCGGGGAACGCGCCCTCAATGTCGCTGTCATCATAGTCGTAGGCGGCGCGATAGGTCTCGAATGTGCGCACCGGTGGCTTCGATTCGTTCCCGGAACTTCCGCCCGGATACCAGCGTACTTCGTGCCCGCGCTCAACCAGTTTGCTGGCAATCGGTAACGGCGGATAGATGTGACCGGTGAGCGGCAGGCTCGCGATCAGGAAACGCGCCATGACGATATCTCCATTCATTGTCAACGTCTATTGGGAATCAAGTCCGGCGGTAGGCGGTTGCGTTGTCCCCTATCTGTTCCGTAACAGTGCGATGCCGATCAGCAGTGGCACGAAATGGTGTATCGCCGGGTAATAGATCTCGCGCGGCCGGAAAATGGAAAAGATCAAGAGAATCCCCGATGTTCCAGGACGATCGCCGTCCAGCCAACCCACGACGGCAGGAACCCGGCGCGGAGCAGAATGACCCCGAAGACTGCCTGAGAAACGAGGGCTACGACGACGTACGACGACGATCATGCGCGAGGAAAGCTCCCGTCTCGAAGGAACTCCAACTCGCCGATGATGATCACGCATGCCGCAAGCGCATATATGCGGCGGCCGCTCGCGTGCGACGATAAGGCTGTCGGGTGCGCCTGGCCGACGAGCTCCGCCAGTGCGAGTAGGCCAAGCGCCGTCAAGATCACGGCCCCGATGACGAAACTCCGCTCCACCACGAGATAGGCGAAGTTCGGCGCCGGATGACCGGCCATCCCGTTTCGCGCCGTGAACATCAGACCGCCCACCGCGAAGACGACGAAGCAGGAAATAAGCAAAAGTCCCGTGATCTGGCGCGCTGAGAATCAAGACGGTCATCTCGAATCCTTGCATGGCTGCCGGACAACTGCGCGGCGGACCTGTTCGTGCTCCGCTTGCGAACTGCTGCGGTGGATTGATCCCCACGGGCATTCAACTGGGCCAGGAGCGCGCTTGAGGCCGATTCGTGTCGCACTAGAACGTCCGATTCGATCTTGAAGCCGATGTTCGGCGCGCTAAATAGCGGCGTTGCGTATCATCGATGTACTTCTGCGATACATTCGACAATCGTGAGCGTTTCCATCGTGACGCCAGCTTGCTCCCGACTGGCTGGGATTCCCCTCGACAAACGCCTTGAAGTTTCGGGCCGCTTCCTCGTCCTCCAGCACGATCATCGACGTCGTCTTGCCGGTCGTCGCGTCCCCCAGCCAGGTGCCCGAGACAAATCCCGGCAACTGCCGGGTGAGTGGCACGATGTTCTCGTGCAGGCCCTTCACCTGCTCTTCCCAGCGTCCCGCTTCCATGCTCCAGGTCCCGACTACCGCGTACATGCTCTTGCTCACGATTACCTCCGTTGTTCGTCTTCAATCGATACCTCTTTGATCAACGTGGTTCCCCGGCACGAGTCCTAGCTCTGCCGAGTTCGACATGAACAGTCTCTCCGATCTCCATGACGATACTCACTACTGTGCGCGATTTCGGGCAGCTGAACAGGACGAGCACCACACGTTTACCGGACGTTTGTCACACTTTCGGCATGCACTCGCAACCTCAGCAGGTTATGATGTACGTGAACAATGACATTGAGGGGGTAATCTGGCGATTTTGGTGGGCGCGACGAAATGATGTCTTCCTTCGGAACGTTACTGAGGCAGCTGCGGTTGGCGGCAGGTCTCACGCAGGAGGCGCTGGCCGAGCGTTCTGGTCTGAGCGCGAAGGCAATCGGCGAGTTGGAACGGAATCCCGGTCGCACTCCTCGCCTCGAGACCGTCAATCTGCTCGCAACGCGCTCGGACTGCCGCCGGAGGATCGTTCCCGGTTGCTCGACGCTGCCCGGCCTCGGATCCGGCATCGACCCGCCTCGCGACGGTCCCATTGCGTCACGCATACCACGCTTGCTCACGCCACTGATCGGCCGAGTTCGTGCGCGGAGGAAGTGGCATCGCTCGTGCTGGGTCGTGGAAACCAGTTCGTCACGCTGACTGGCCCGGTGGCGTCGGCAAGACGCGACTGGCCATTGAAGTCGCCGAGCGGGTTGCCGATGTCTTCCCCGATGGTGTGCGTTCGTGGATCTATCACCGGTCCGGGATCCGGCGCTGGTCCTGCCCATGGTTGCTCGGAACATCGGCGTTGATGAACAGGGCGAACTCCCCCTGAGCCCGTCTCGCGTCTGTTTTGCGAGGCAAACGATTGCTTCTCGTTCTCGACAATTTCGAGCATCTGGTCGTTGCTGCCGTGGATCTTGTGAGACTCCTGGCATATTCCCCGCAGTCGGTCTTGCTTGCCACGAGCCGGATTCCGCTGCGGGTGCGCGGCGAACGCGAGTATCGTGTCGCTCCGCTGGAATTGCCGCCGGAGACGGCCACGCCAGCGATCTGACGCGCACCGCGTCGGCAGCGCTGTTCCTGGACCGAGTGCGCGCGACAGGGGTCGACCTGCAGCTTAGCGACGTAACCTCGGACGCCGTGGCGGAGATTTGTCGTCGGCTCGATGGGCTGCCGCTCGCGCTTGAACTTGCGGCGGCGTGGGCGCCGCTCCTGCCGCCTGTGGCACTCCTTGAACGGCTCGAGCCGCGCCTTCCGCTGCTGGCCGGAGGTCCATCCGATCTGCCCGCCCGCCAGCGAACGATGTTCGACGCCATCGACTGGAGCTATGGCCTGCTCGATCCGGCTGAACAGCGTCTCTTCAGGCGTATGACGGTATTCGCCGGTGGCTGTAGCCTTGACGCGGCGGTGAGCGTTTGTGCGGACGACAACGAGCATGCGGTTCTGACGAGATTGGCAGCGCTGCTGGATAAGAACTTACTGCGTCGCGAGGAAACTGGCGTTGGTACCTCGCCGCCGCGCATGTTCATGTTGGAGACCATCCGTGAGTACGGCCTCGAACGACTGGAGGAGAGTGGAGAAGCTCTGGCACTGCGCGCAAGGCACGCCAAGTTCTTTCTCGATTTGGCGGAGGAAGCGGCGCCCGCGATGGGCGGACCGGATCAGCTTGTCTGGACCGTCCGATTGGAACTGGACCGCGACAACTTCAGATCGGCCTTGGCCTGGCTCTGCGACCAGGCCGGCTCCGACAGCGGATTGCGGTTGGTCGCGGCATTATGGCGATTCTGGTCGGCTCGTGGCTATGGGCGCGAGGCTCAGGGCTGGCTGGATCGGGTATTGAGTTTGCCCGTCAACGGAGCTGCCGTATCTAGCAACGCCATCGCTCGGGTTAGAGCGCAGATGGGAGCGGCGGTGCTCGCCCTCGAGCACGGCGCGTTGGACGACGCTGAGGCGAAAATCTCCGAATGCCTGCCGCTTGCTCGACAATGCGGAGATCGTAACGTGCTCGTGGACACTCTCAACGCGGCTGGCCTTATCGCTCGAACGCGGAGTGAATATGTCGCTGCTGCGAACCTGCTCGAGGAGGCGCTCGACGTCTCACTCACCACTGGCTATCGATCTGGGGAAGCAACCGCACTGGCTGAACGCGCGTTGACCACGTTTCTCACCGGTGACGCATCTTGCGCCGTCGAGATATTGGAACAGGCTATCGCGACGTACAGGGAATTAGGAGACACCCGTGGTCTTGCCGCTGGCCTCCGCGATCTCGGGTGGATGATCTGGCATGCCGGCGACGCAGTACGTGGCGAGGAACTTCGCGAGGAGGCCCTTGCACAATTTCGTACTCTCGGGGACGTTGGACAGGTCGCGGAAACGATTTGGGGGATGGGGATCTCCGCGCAATATCGGGGCGATCACGAACGGGCCACAGAGTTTTATCGGGAAAGCCTGGCGCTGCGACGGTCACGAGGAGATGATCGTGGTGCCGCGCAGGTTTTATCCACGCTGGCCCAAGTCGCACTACATCAGCGCGAATTGCCCACAGCCCGGACGATGTTCAGCGAAGCACTCGATATCGTGCGTCGCCTCGGCGATCGCTGGGGGCAGGCGATGATTCTTGCTCTCCAGGGACACCTCGAACTTGTGTCGGGGCGGCGAGAGATCGCGCGGGATTGCTTCAGCGTAGCGGCCGCGCTCTATGCTGAAATCGGCAATCTCCTCTATCTCCCGTGGTGTATCGAGGGTTTTGCTGGAATCGCGGTCGTCGAGAACGCGGTGGATGATGCAGCCTTTCTTCTCGGGGCGCGGGAGGTGATGCTCGATATCGTCGGTCGAGGTTTGCCGCCAGCCGATCCACCGGGCTTGATGATGGTCCAGGAACTCGTACGCGCCGCGATTGGGGATTTCGCCCTGAGTGACGCGTACCGGATGGGGCAGTCCCTCTCCCAGGACGATGTCGTTGCGTTGACTACCAGAGCGTCATTGAGACCGTTGAAGGCTCAGCCCTCTGATTGAACTACCTGCCCCAGACCGTGGGCTGCATCTGCGAAACCGCAACAACAAACGCGTTCGGAAGGTATCCGCTCAGTCACGCGCGGGCTGGGCCGAATTGTTCAATGCCGAACCGGCCTCCTGTGGATGGCGTGAGCGGTAGAAGAGGCCGAGCGCAACCCCTGCGGCACAGATGGCGGCCATCGACAGAATCAGAAGCCTCGACGCTGAAGCGTCCGGCCAGCCAGCCGATCAGGAATGTGCCCAGCGGCGCGGTCCCCATGTTCAGGAAGATGTACAGGCTCATGACCCGGCCGCGCAGCTCCGGCGGCGCCGAGAGCTGCAGGCGCGAATTCGCCGTCGCCGTAAAGGAGATGCTGGCAAATCCCAGGATCACCAGAATTCCGATCGTCAGCAGGTAGACCGATGAGAGTGCCAGCGTGGCGAGCAGGACCGTAAAGGCCGCTGCCGCGATGACCAGCACACGTTCGCTCGGACGCGACAAGTACGCCATGCTGAGTGCCGCGACAAGTGACCCGGCGCCCATCGCCGTGAGCAGACTGCCGAAGCCGAGCGCGCCAGTATTTACGACGTACTTGGCGATGAGCGGCAGGATGGTGGTGAAGTTGTAGCCGAAGGTGCCGATGAATCCCATCAAGATCAGGATCAGGGCCGCGTCGGGAGTGCGTGCGGCATAGCGAATCCCCTCGGCCACGCGCGGCAGAACCGGACCACGAACGGGATTCGGCACGTTGTGTAGCTCGTTCAGGCGCATCAGTAGCAGGCAGACGATCACGGCCAGATAGCTGACGGCATCGACGTAGAACGGTACGCCGATGGTGAAGGCGGCGATCAACGCGCCGCCGATTGCGGGACCGATGATGCGTCCCGTATTGAATAGGCTCGAGTTGAGCGCCACGGCGTTGGGAAGGTTCTCCTGGCCAACCATCTCGCTGACAAACGCCTGGCGTGTCGGGTTATCGAAGGCGGTCGCCAGTCCCAGGATCGCGGCGAGGACATAGATGTGCCAGATCTGGACGCGTCCAGTCGAAACGAGAATCGCCAGCGTCAGCGATTGCAGCATCATGACCGACTGCGTGATCACCAGCACGCGCCGCTTGGGGAAGCGATCGGCCAGTACACCCCCGAAGAGGGCGAGCAGTGACATCGGCAGGAATTGGAAGGTGCCGACAAGTCCGAGGGCGAAGGAAGAGTCGGTCACTCTCAGGACGAGCCAGGCCTGCGCCACGCGAGATATCCAGGTGCCGATCGTCGAGAGGAGTTGTCCGGTGAAGTAGAGCCGGTAGTTGCGGTTGCTGAACGAGGTGAAGGTGCGCCTCATCGCGCCCAGGCTCATTGACCGTGCGCCGCTCGGTGTCGTCTGTTTCATCGTGGAATCACCTGGCATTGATCTGAATGGTCCTGACGATTGTCTATCCTCGGGTTTGCTGGTCAATTGTCTGTGTCGTGGCTACGTCCGCTGGGATGAATGCTGGTGTCGCGCGTGTGGTGCTCCGCGAGGCATTACTCGTTCCGTCGAGTACGCATTGAATGAGCCGCTGCAATTCGTCGCGCTCGGTGTCATTGAGCGGCGCGAGCAGTTCGGCCACCGCTTCTCGCCGGCGTCGCCTCCAGCCATTGACGGCCGAACGGCCCTGCTCGGTCAGTTCGACCTCGACCACCCGTTCGTCGTCCACTCGACGCGACCGCGTGATCAGCCCAGCCGCTTCGAGTCGTTTGCAGGCGGTTGTGGCCGTGCTCTGCGAGATGCCGAGCGTGCCGGCGACTTCGCCGATCGACAGCGTGCCGCGGCGCCTGAGCTGGTGGAGCAGCCAGAACTGCTCGCGGGTCAGATCGCTCTGGCGAATCTCGTTCGACATATGACGCAGCCAGCGCCAGAGATCGAACAGGCTTTCAACGAGTTGGTCGGTTGAAGACATGAGTAGTCCCTTCGAATGTCGATTATATTGACCATGAATGGAACTGTCAATTGGGGGGTTCGGCCCTCATCCCCGGCATGCGACCGATTTGAACGCCGAACGATGCCGCCCATCTCCCTTCTCCCGTTCGAACGGGAGAAGGGCCGGGATGAGGGCTGACCGAAGTTACACCGGCAGCTGCAGCAGTTTTGCCCGTGAGCGGATGGCTTCGTCGATTTGACCCATGGCCGCATCTATCGACTCGACGGTCTCCGCGTTCCAATCCTCGACTTTGACAGTGCGGAGGAGCTCGCGCAGGTTCTGGCAGGGCGTGATCAGGTTGTAGTCCTGCAGCAGAAGCTGGTTGAGGAGTTCGCGTTCGTCGCGGAACTTCTCCCAGGCACGATCCTGCACGGGCACGGGCATGCTGCGCACCCGGGTCTCGAGATCCGACACGGCTTCCTGAAGTCGGGCCATCTCGGACAGGTCGTCGAGCCGGGCGCGCGGCGGATCCGGGTTGTCTCGTGTCAGCGGCGGGATGAACCGTCGCCGGTACTCTGTGCGCAACGTGCGCAGCGAGTTCGCTGCCGATGCCAGCGCGCCAGCCGCCGTCTCGCGCACGATCAGGTCGTCGGCGCGTGCCCGGTTCTTCTTCTCATACAGGTTGTAGCCGTAGGCGTTCATCAGCAAGTCGAGCTGACGACGGATTGCGTCGGTCACGATTGGTGCTCTCCGTTGGGTCGTGGCATCGGATTTGGTACACCCTGTGTCCGTGCGTTTGGGGCCTGCGGTGGCGTGGGTGGACGTGTTGGGTTGTTGGGCGCGATGCTGATCGGCACGTTCGGCAAGACACCGCCCAGGTGGAACGGCTCGCCAACGGCCATATTCGGCGCCGAGATGACCCCGTGCTCGGCCATGATGATCGCGGTGTAGTAGCGCACGGCATCCAGTTCGCTCATACCGAAGGCCTTGAGTGCGATGAGCTGGCGCATGCGCTCGTCACCGGGGAAGACCAGCACCTTGACCATGTCGAGCGTGATTCCGTAACCACTCAGGAAGTCCTGCAGGTGCTCGTGCACGATCTGCGTCAAGTCGTGAATGCGCTCGTTGACCTGCTCGAGCGGCGTCACCTGGACAACCTGGTTGATCGCCTGCTCGACGACTGGCCCAGCGTAGACGTTGACGTCCTCGGTCGTCAGCGCGTGGCCACGATAGGGCATGTGCTGGACCAGTTTGGCGGCGTCATCGGCCGAGGTGACGTGGATGTAGTAGTCGACGTCGTAGGTCATGAGGGCAAGTTCGCGAGAGAGCGCCGTGCCAGACGCCTTGAGCACGAGCTTGGCGCGGTTGATGTAGAGCGCCTCGTATTGCCACGGGCTCTGCCCACCGTAGAAGGCCTGTTGCAGCGAGCCGAACAGGACGCGCTGAGGCGTCTCGACCGGATACTGGCCGGTCTCGTAGACGTTGAGTATCGCGCCGCGCGATTTCAGTACGCAGAAATGATTGCTCTCCACGGTGAGGAGTGAACCATTCATGATGTCGTTATTTGGATAGTGCCAGAGAAGAATATTGGGTCCCATGATCTCCTGCCCGTCGGGCAGCAGGGTTGATATGACGTTACGAAATCCAGCCATCTCGTTCCTGATTCCTTTCGCCGCATCGACGGCGGTCGCCACTTCCGACAGAATCTCCAGATTCGCACGCAAGCACACTTCGCGGGAGCACTGACGCGGATCACCACCTGCCCTTCTCACGTGTATCGGACACGCCGAGACGATGTTCGGTGGTCGATGAAGACTCACGCACCAGTCTGCACGCAGACCGAAAATGATGACATGCGCCAAAAGTCGTACATCGTTTGATCATTCTGGTACCACCGAATTCAGTCAATCTTATGCCTGAGCAATTCGAATTGGAAGATGGTGCGAAATCCATTAATGCGACGCCGAGTTTGACCGCAAGATCCGGATATCTCCTCGAATGCGCAGCCACTACGATCGGGCCGATGACCTGAATCCATTACTCGGAGGCCTACACAGATGACACAGCTCAAACCGTTTCGCTTTGGCGTGATCAACGAGACTCCACTCCCGGCCGAAGACTGGATCCGGCACGTGCGGCGGATCGAGGACATCGGGTACTCGACCTTCTTGATCCGCGACCACTTCGTGCCTGACTTCTTCGGCGAGCAGTTCGCGCCGCTCATCGCCTTGACGGCCGCCGCGGCCGCGACCACCCGGCTACGTGTCGGGACGCTGGTGCTCGACAACGACTATCGCCACCCGGTGATGCTCGCCAAAGAGGCAGCGACGCTCGATTTGCTCTCGGGCGGACGGCTCGAGCTAGGCCTCGGGGCGGGCTGGCTCCAACGCGAGTACGACGTGGCGGGCATGGCCTATGACCGGGCGGGGGTGCGCATCGACCGGCTGACCGAGGCGATCCGGGTGATTAAAGGGCTCTTCGGCGACGAAGCGTTCGAGTTTGCTGGGGAGCACTACGCGGTCGGCGGACTCGATATCTTCCCGAAGCCGGTGCAGCGGCCCCACCCACCACTCTTGATTGGCGGCGGCAAACGGCGCTTGCTGACCCTGGCCGGCCGGGAGGCCGATATCGTCGGTCTGCTGACGACATCGGTCGCCACCGGGACGGTCGTCGACGATCCGCATGAGCGGACGGTCTCGGCGGTGCGGCAGAAGCTTGGCTGGATTCGAGATGGGGCCGGAGAGCGCTTCGACCAGATCGAACTTAGCCTCATCCCGACGCTGATCGTCACAGAGGACCGGCTCAGTACGGCGGAGCACCTGATCGCCGAGCGAGGCTGGGACGGCATGACGGGCGACGACGTGCTGTCGATGCCGTCACTCCTCATCGGCAGTCTTCGACGAAATCTGCGCCACGCTGTGTCGGCGTCGCGACGAGTTCGGCTTTTCCTATTACATCATTTCCGACCAGATCGCCGAAGAGTTCGCCCCGGTCGTCTTCCGTCTCAGTGGCCGTTAGGCTGGAACAGTCCGCAACACCTGCTCGATGCTGGAGATCGAGTCGATGAGAAAATGCGGCTTGCCCTCTTCGAGCTGTTCTTCGTTGAATTTGCCGGTCCGCACCAGCACGCCCGTTGCGCCGAGCTTCATCGCCGGCAAGACGTCCTGGCTTAGATCGTCACCGACCACGGCGATTTTGGCGGCTGGCAGGTTGAGCGAATGAAAGCCGGAGCGGAAGAATGGTGCGGCCGGTTTGCCGACCAGCCGGGCGCGCTTGCCGGTCGCGTACTCCAGTCCGTGGATGAAGGCACCTGCGTCGAGCGTCGGTCCTTCCGCGGTGATCCAGTACTTGTTCTGGTGCATGGCAACCAGGCTGGCGCCGTTACGCAGCAGGCGGAACGCGTGATTCATTGCGGTGTAGGTGAAATTCTGTTCGGCGCCACCAATCACGACGACCTTGGCGTCGTTGCCGTCGGTGAGTGGGATGCCCGCAAAGTCTCCGGCCACGTCCCCGGTCGCGATCAGGTAGCAGGGCTGATCGGGAAAGCGACGGCGGAGAAACGCGGCCGTCGCCGCGCCCGCGGTGATGATCTCCTCGTCATCGACGTGAAACCCCATGCGGCGCAGCAGCGCTCCCAGTGAATGGCAGCTGCGAACGGTCGTGTTCGTCAGCAGGCGAAACGGCACACCGTGCTCCCGAAGTTGCTGCAGTGCTTCAGAAGCTCCGGGAATCGGATCGTAATCGATGCGGAGTACGCCGTCGACGTCGATCAGGATACCTTCGATCTGACTCATCTGTGCGTTCATTTTCTATAACCCCACCACGATAGGCGACTGACGCGCCAGCAGCGTGTTGACGATACTCATCGCGACGAGACGGCCCGTGCGAGGATTCTGCTCGGTTGGGATCCCCTGCACTTCAAAGCGGAGACGGCCAAACGTTCCTTCGGCGGCGATCTCGTGCTGGTTGCGGTCGACGGCCGGGTCGGCGATGATGCGCACTTCGGTCCGATCGAGTCCGATGCCCGCCAGGCTCACCGCTGCCGTGACGTTCACGCTCTCGGGATACCGAATCGCTGCTTCCCGGGCGAAGCCTGAAAAGACGGTCTTCGGTTCGGTCAGGGGTGCGGCATCCGGCCCAAAGAGGGTGCTGGGTGGCTTGCGAACGGTATGCGTCACGCGCTCGAGCCCGCCGTGACGAGCCGACGCGATCGCATCGAGCGCGCCAACCGCGCCGGAGGCGACTTTGATCTGTGTGCCACCTTCTTCTGCCGCGGCCAGGAGTTCATCGTAGACCTCCGGGTGCGCCAGCACGCCGACGCTGACGGCGACGAGATCAAACCCCGCACGCAGCACGGCCGCCCCATGCTCGCGAAGCCCATCGTGTCCGGCGACCTCGACGATCAGGTCCGGTCTGAGTGCCAGCAACTGATCCAGAGTCGCGACGACCGGGGTATCGACGGCACGTGGGCGCTGCGGATCGCGCACCAGTGCCGCCACGATCTCAACCGAGTCGGCCCCCTGCTGCTGGAGCAGACGGACAGCGCCCTGTCCAATCGTCCCCAAGCCAATCAGTCCGACACGAAGTGGCGCCTTCGCCATGAGGAACCTCCAGCCACATACGTGGTTGCGTTTACCATTTGTATTACGATGATAAACCATGTGGACCGCCGCTGACATACGCGCAAAGTTGCGGGTTGTGACGCATCGTTGCGATACTCGGATCAGGCCCTTCACGATGGTTCATTGAGCCGTCGTCACGATGATTGGGGATAGCGATGCCGCGCTTTGCCGCGAACCTGACCATGCTCTTTACCGAGTATCCATTTCTCGAGCGTTTCGACCGTGCCGCCCGGGCCGGGTTCGACGCCGTCGAGTTTCTCTTTCCGTATGACGAAGACGTGAGCGCTATTCGGGAGGCGCTCGACCGGAACGGTTTGACTCAGGTCCTGTTCAACCTGCCTGCCGGAGACTTCGCTGGGGGCGAGCGTGGGATTGCCAACGATCCACGGCGCGTCTCCGAGTTCAAGGAGGGTGCCGGCCGGGCACTCGAGATCGCCGGACAGTTGGACTGCCATCAGCTCAATTGCTTGATCGGGCTCGAGCTCGATGACGTCACTCCGGAGAAGCAGTGGGAGACGGTCGTCGACAACCTGCGCTATGCAGCCGATCAGGCGGAATCAGCCGGAGTGCGGCAGGTCGTTGAGCCGCTCAATAGCATCGACACTCCTGGCTTCCTGCTGACTTCGACGCCTGGCGCGCTCCGCTTGCTCGATGATGTCGGCAGCGACAACCTGCGCATCCAGTACGACATCTATCACATGCAGCGGATGGAGGGGAACCTGGCGGCGACGCTACGGCAGCACATCGACCGAATTGGACACATCCAGGTGGCTGATTCCCCCGCACGCAACCAGCCAGGCACCGGTGAAATCAATTACCCATTCATCTTCAAGACGCTGGATGAGATCGGCTACGACGGTTGGATCGGCTGTGAATATAAACCCGAGCCGAACACCGAGGCCTCGCTAAGCTGGCTTCGCGAGTGGGGTTACTGGACATAAACGATTTTCTTGAGCCGCGATAGACAGGGAAGGAGCCGGACATGGCGGAACGAATCGGATTCATTGGTCTGGGCATCATGGGCAAACCGATGGCGCGCAACCTTATGAAGGCGGGCTACAGCCTGGTAGTGCATAACCGGAGTCGCGAGGCGGTCGACGAGATGGCGGGCGAGGGCGCGATACCAGCCGGAAGCCCGCGTGAGGTGGCCGCTCAGGTTGAGACCGTAATCACGATGCTGCCTGATTCTCCCGATGTGCAAGATGTCGTCTTTGGCGACGATGGCTTGCTCAGCGAGATGAGTGACGGCAAGCTGCTGATCGACATGAGTACGATCTCACCCGTGACGGCCCTGGAAGTGAACCAAGCTCTCGTTGAAAAGGGCGCGAGCGCGCTGGATGCGCCGGTCAGTGGCGGCGATAAGGGGGCGATCGCTGGAACGCTCAGCATCATGGTAGGCGGCCGGGCCGAGGACTTCGAGCGGGCCAAGCCGATATTCGGGGTGCTGGGCAAGACGATCGTCCACGTTGGTGACGCGAGTGCCGGGCAGACGGTGAAAGCCTGCAACCAAATCGTGGTGGCACTGACGTTCGAGGCGGTGAGCGAGGCGCTGGTGCTGGGGAGCAAGGCTGGCGTCGATCCGCGCAAGATCGTGCAGGTCCTCACCGGCGGTCTGGCGGGTAACAAGGTGCTCGAACTGCGGGGCGAGTCGATGATCGATCACAATTTTCAGCCGGGGTTTCGCATCAACCTGCATCGCAAGGACCTGGGCATCGCGCTGTCGGCTGGTAAGAGCTACAACGTTTCGCTGCCCGTCACGGCATTGGTGGACCAGATGTTTACGGCGATGGTCAACGCCGGGCGCGGCGACCTGGATCATTCGGCGTTGCTGACTCATCTCGAGGACCTCGCGGCGCATAAAGTCGGCGAGACGGATTGACCAGCGGGCTCCGCGCGCGTATGGTCCGGGACGAATTCGAATGCGCGACGAACGCTGGCGGCTCGACGCCGGATTGAGGGGGAACCAGTGAAGATCCTGCGGTTCATGGACAGTGGCACGCCGAGCTACGGCATTCTCGAGGACGGTACGGTCTACCGCGCCGAGGGAAATCTCTCGAGCGGCTTGACGAAGGGCGACGCGGTCGGCCCCTTCGACTCGGTTACTGTTCTCGTTCCCGTAACGCCCCGTAAGATCGTGGCGGTCGGCAAGAACTACAGCGACCATATCGCCGAGATGGCGACGGCGGGCGACCCCTCGATTCCCGAGGAGCCGGTCCTCTTCCTCAAGCCACCGACCGGATTGCTGCCGCACGGCGGCGAGATCAAGATGATTCCCGGCACGCGCACCGATTACGAAGCCGAGCTCTGTATGGTCATTGGCAAAGAGGCGAAGCGGGTTTCGGAGGACGAGGCCCTCGACTACGTTCTCGGCTATACCTGCGGTAACGACGTGAGCAATCGCGGCTTCACCGGGCAGAGCGGACAGTGGACGCGCGGCAAGGGCTACGACACCTTCTGTCCAATGGGCCCGGTGATCGAGACCGATCTCGACCCGAATCACCTGCGCATTCAGTCGCGGCTCAATGGCGAGGTGCGCCAGAATACGACGGTCGACACGATGATCTTCAAGCCAGCCTTCCTGATTAGCTTCATTTCGAACGTCATGACGCTGGAGCCTGGCGACGTGGTGATGACCGGAACGCCGGAAGGCGTCGGCACGATGAAGCCCGGAGACGTCATCGAGATCGATCTGGAGGGCATCGGCGTCCTGCGGAATAGAGTGGGTGCGCGAGACGAGTAGCGTCGGGCGAGATTACGCAGGCAGGGATGGCGGCTAGCCGGATTCGTGCGGTGATCCGTATCGGGAGGAGACATCCTTCACTACGGTTTAGGATGACGGTTATAGCTGTCAGATCTTTCGTGGCCGTACGCTCACTCTGACGGCTCGTGCCCTTCGGCCAGGTCGCGCAATCGCTCGAGTGCGCCCGTCCAGTAGGGCTCGTACCTGGCCAGCCATGGGGCCAGCGCCTCCGTCAGTCCGTTCGCATCGATGCGGTAGAGTCGCTCGCGCCCCTGTTTGGTGGCCGTGACCAGCCCCGCCGCCCGCAGGACCATCAGGTGCTTGGAGATACCCGACGTCACCAGATCGGGGAACTCCGCGGCCAGCTGGCTGACCGTCAGCGAGCCACGCTCGGCCAGCAGGTCGAGCATGTGCCTGCGCGTGGGATCGGCCAGCGCCTTGAACAGTTCGTCGGTGGAGCTAGGCACTGTCGACGCTCACCAGTTCGGCCAGGCGCTCCAGCAAGCGATGCCGATCGGAACCTCGTTCGTAGGCTTTCAACGTATCTGCCCAACTCGATTTCCCGATCCCGGCGAAACCGTCATGAGAAAGAGTCACTTGCGTTCCGGCGGATGTCGGAGAGAGCGTGATAATGAGCCGCGCCGGGTAGACCCAGTCTCCGCCCTCCTCCATCCAGGAGAGAACCAGGCATCCCTCGGGCACGATCTCCAAGACTCTGCCACTGATCCAGACGTCCTCGCCCGGATTGCGCATCTGGTAGGAACCGCCAACCCGCAGGTCGATCTCGAGATTGGGGTTGATCCATTGACGGAGTGCATCTGGCGTCGCCAGCCAGCGCCAGACGCTGCTGGGCGGCGCCTTGATCTCGATCGAACGGACGACTTCGGGCACGTCAACCACCTCCAACGTATTACTGAACGGTAAGATGTCTAATTCATGTTACCGTACAGTAAGATGATTGAGAAGTCAAGAGGCGGGCAGGTAGTTTCTGGCCACATTTGATGACGACGGTCCGTTCGCGCGGTAGGGGCAAGCGCCGAGGCGTATCCCCCCGTGCGCAGCGCGTCCATCATCAACCTTCGGGCGGCCTTCGGCCGAGGGCAAGCACGGGCGCTTTGCCCCTACAACGAGGCGCTTTCGAGCAATTTCCCGATCGTCTCGGTCGCTTTGAGGCCGGATCCCGTCAGCAGGACGACTATGTCGCCCTCCGGCACGTCGTCACCGCCCAGGACCATCTGGCGGAAGGCGGCCGCGCCGACGGCAGCGGTGGGCTCGACGTAGAGCCCCTGTCCCCACAGTTCACGCAAGGCATCGACAATCTCCGCTTCGGATACAGCCCGGGCCCCGCCGTTGGTCGAGCGAATGGCCGACAGGATCTGCCCTGTGCGGGCTGGCGCGCCGATCCGCGTCCCTTCGGCGATCGAGACGCCGGGCGTCACCGGCTCGATGTCCGATCCTCGCTCGATCGCCTGCACCACGGGCGCAGAGGCCGCGGGTTGGGCCGCGAAGATCCGGGCGGGATCGCCGGGCAGGGCCTCGATGGCACGCCAGGCACCGACGAGGGCGCTGCCGCCGCCGGTCGGCACGAAGCAGGCCGCGGGCTGCTGGCGACCAAGCTGTTCCCAGACTTCGAGCATCCAGGTCTTGACTCCCTCGACGAAGACCGGGTGCCAGTTATGGCTGGCATAGAAGGCGGTCTCGTCGGCGGCAGCCGCGTCCTGCGCCGCGCGCGCGACGTCCTCGCGGTTCCCCTCGACCAGCGTGACCGAGGCCCCGAAGGCGCGAGATTGGACTAGTTTCCCCGGTGAGGTGGTGGCTGGCGCGTAGACCGAACACTCCAAATCGCCCGCCGCGCTATAGCCGGAGAGGGCCGCCGCCGCGTTGCCGGACGAGTCGACGATGACGCGCCGTCTCCCAATGCGACTCAGGTGCGAGGCGAGGACCGCCGCGCCCCGATCCTTGAAGGAGCCGGTCGGCATCAGCGCGTCCACCTTGAAGAGCACCGCTCGTCCGGCCAGGCTGCCCTCGATCAACGGCGTCATTCCTTCGTCCAGTGAGATCGCGTCTGTCTTGTCGACCGGTAGGAGGTGGCCATAGCGCCAGATCCCCGGCGCGTCGTCATCCAGCAGCGCCGGATTGAGACGTCCGAGGCCTTCGATCCCAAACGCGCCGCCACACTCAGGGCAACGCCAGAGGTCGGAGTCGGGCGATTCCGTGTGGCCGCAGGCTTCACACACGTAGTTCCAGTCTTGCAACGGAGGAGACCTTTCTCGAATTCAGCTATCGACCGTGATGGCGAAGAATCAGCCGTTTGGGCCGAGTATAAGACGAGAGGTTCGTGAGCGTCTCCGTGTCGTCCAGAGAAAAAGGACCGCGTGGCCCGAGGGCAGGCCACGCGGCGGGATGGGGATGAAGTGTTCGAATGGGTTGTCCGAAGCAGCGCTAAGGGCTGCTGATGAGCTGGATGTCGTCGACGTAGATGGC
>CAVXNZ010000002.1:0-794088 GCA_963763185.1 uncultured Chloroflexia bacterium | reverse complement strand
CAGGGCATGTACCTGTGCCGCTCGACGGCCACGGTGAACCTCACCATCGGGGCAGCACCGGCGACGGGCAACACTCGCCACGACCTGGTCGTGGCCCGGGTGCGTGACAGCCAGGTCGACGGCGGCGCCCACGACGACTGGGTCCTCGAGGTGGTCCCCGGTGTGCCCGCCTCGTCGCCGGTGGACCCGGCGACGCCGCCCTCGGCGGTCGCGTTGGGTGTCGTGGTCGTGTCCTCCACCACCACCTCGATCGCGGCGATCAACATCGCCGACTACCGCAACGCCGCCAAGCCGATCCTCACCACCCAGGTCGGGTTGAACCTGGCCGACACCTACGCCGGGACCAGTTGGACCGACTGGGGTTCGGCCCTGTCGATCGCTTCCCCCGAGACCTCGGTGGTCGTCACCCGTCCCTGACCGGCAAGGTCACCCCGGCGGCGCGGGACCGTGCTCGAGGGGTGGCGGCTCCAGATCAGCTTCGACAACGGGTCCACATGGACCACCGGCCCCGAGATCCAGGGACTCACCCAGTCCACCCTCGACCCCCGCCCGGTCATCGCCCAGGCGATCCACGAGGGCCGACCCGGGAACACCATCAAGATCAAGGCGCAGATCAAGCAGTACACCGGGACCACCCTCGCCCAGTTCACCTCCGGCACCCTGATCGCCACCATGACCACCGCCCCGTGACCGACTGGCAGTGGGTCGCCGCCACCGTCGATGGCGACCCGATCGGGGCGCTGACCTCGGCTTCGGACCGCAAGGTCACCGTCGCGCTCCTCGATGCCTGTTCGGCCACATGGCAGATGGACGGCCGTCACCCCGAGGCGGCGATGCTCGGTGAGCTCACCACCGACCTGCTCGCCTACCGGGACGGCGAGCTGATGTTCCGGGGCCGGGTCGGGTCGACCAGCGACGACATCGACGCCGACCGCCACACCGTGCAGTTCGCCGCGGTCGACTACCGGGGGGTGCTGCACCGCCGCAAGGTGTACGGCGAGCAGACCTACACCGCCACCGACCTCGCCGACATCGCCTGGGACCTGATCGACACCACCCAGACCGACGTCATCCTCCCCGGCGGCCCGCTCGGCATCATCCGCGGCACCAACGGCCACGACGGCATCGGCACCGCCCGGGACCACACCGTCAAGGACGGAGCGTGGGTCGACGAGGCCATCGACGACGTCGCCAACGTGTGGGGCGGGTTCAACTGGTCGATCGACCCGCACCTCGCCTTCCAGGCGTGGCCCTGGCGTGGCCGCACCCGCAGCGACGGCATCATGCTCACCCCGACCGGCGGCAACGTCACCAAGCTATCCCGCCAGATCGACACCGCCGACTACGGCAACTGCTGGCGGGCATCGGGCACCGACGGTCTGATCCCCCCGGTCCGATTCGCCGCCGACCTCGCCCAGCGGCCCGAGGGCCGCATCGAAGGCCAGGACTCATCGACGGAGTGGACCACCCAGGCGATGGTCGACGCCGCCGCCGACGAGGCCCTGTCCCGCCACGGCGCCCTCACCCCCAGCTTCACCGCCACCCTGCAGGCCGGGCTGTGGGCGCCCGGGGTCATGGACGTCGGCGACACCATCCCGATCCGCATCCGTCCGGGCGGCTCGACGTCGACACCACCGACCGGGTCCAGGCCCTCGACATCTCGATCGACGACGACGGCAACGAGACCGTCGACGTCACCTGGGGCCAGCTGCGCCGGGACATCTTCACCGTGCTGCGAGCCCAGCCCGCCCGCCTCGAACGCCTGGAGCGCCGATGAGCAACGTGACCGTCGTCGTCGCCCCTGTCACCCCGACCGGCGACCCGATCTCACAGCGTCGCCTCACGGTCGACCTCGTCGCCGGCCTGCCCGGCGCCCCCGGCCACTTCGACGGCGGCGAGATCATCTGGACGTCTGTCTCCGAGATCCCCGCCGACCCGCTCGAACTGTCCTTGGTCCGCAACAGCGACATCACCCCGGCCGGCACCTACTACCGGGTGCGGGTCCCGTCGCTCACCGGGGTCGAGTGGTGGGTCGCACTCGACGCCGACACCCCCGACAGCGTGGAGATCGGCGACCCTTCGATCCAGGTCCTATCACCGCTGCCGCCGGCGCCGACACCTGGACCGGCGATCAAGGGCGACCCCGGCGAGGCGGGCGCACCCGGGGTCACGTCGTGGCAGATCGACGGCGACGACGGCGGCATCTACGGTCTCGCCGTTACCACCGACGGCCAAGTCGTGGCCCGGCAGGTCCCGACCACTAATCGCCGCCGGCTGTTCACCTTCGGGCACTCATACATGGACGGGGTGTCGGCTCCGCTGAGCACGCCATCCCCGACGTCGTTCGCGACGGCCTGCACCTCACCGGCGACATCTACGACGGCTTCGAACGCGCCGATCCGCTCGTCGGCCTCGTCTCGGCCTCGTTCCCCACCCCGTCGACCACCTCGCTCGGTGCTACCGACCAGGGGGTGCCTTGGACGGTCCCCGTGTCCGGCGACGTGTTCGGCGTCGACGGCAGCGACCAGGCGTACACCGCGGCGATCGGCGCAGGGTCCTACCACTACGCCCTGGTCCCCACCATCGGCGAGGGCGCCATCCGCGCCAAGATCACCTCCGGCGTCGGCAACGTGCGCCCCGGGCTGATCTGCAAGTACGTAGACGCCAACAACTTCATCTTCGTCGAGTGTTCAAACCAGTTTGGCCTCGTCTACGTCAACAAGCGGGTGGCCGGCGTCACGACCACCATCTATACGTCGGGATTCGGCGCGCAGGGCGCCGACGGTCGCACCCTGCGCATCACTCGCACCGGATCATCCACGACCGGCGGCCTCGTCATAGAGGTGGCGGTCAACGGTGCCGTGCTCACTACCCTGACGGTTACCGACGCCGTATTCGACGGTGCCGGGCAGGCGGGTCTCATCTCCCTCGGCTCGACGTTGTTCACCGGTATCCGCTGGGACGACTTCCAGCAGTACACGCCCGGATCCGGGCTGGGCGCGGCCGCCCTCATCCCCGTCGGATCGAAGGCGGCGTGGCGCATCGTCGACTCTGGCACCGAGCGCGGCGCCCAGCTCTTCTCCAGCGGTGTCGACGTCTTCAACAACGTTCAGGTCTGGGAGACGGGCAGCGCCGACAAGACGGTCACGGTGAAGCTCCTCACCGACGCCCAGGACTACGACACGGTGGTGGTCAGGTACAAGGACAAGGACAACTGCCTCTACCTCCAGGCGTCAGCTACCTACGGCGGCTGGACGCTCGTTAAGCGCATCGCCGGCGTCTCCACCAACATCGCGGACATCGGCGGATCCAACCGCGCCGGCGCCGTGGTCAAGGTGCAGGTGATCGGCGACCGCATCCGGATCAAGACGAACGGGTCGTGGCTCTCTGCCGGTGGCAATTCCGGCCTCATCCAAATCCCCACCGACGCAATGACCGCCTGCGGCACCGCCACCCGCCACGGGTTCGGGCCCGTCACCCAGCGAGGCACCTACACAACCGTATGGGGTTGGGTCCGCTTCGACGACTCCTTCACCCTCTCCCATGCTGGCTCGAAGATTGCGTTCGGGCCGACGACGCTCGGCGGCGGCGGTCAGAACGACCTCCTGCAACTTCTGCCCCGCCTCCAATCGACGACATCGCCATGCTCGGCTGGGGCACGAACGACGCCATCTTCGGCGGCAACTACACCTCGATGGGTCCGGCCACCGTCGCCGCCATCTCGCGGTGCCTCGCTGACAATGTCTACGAGGGCGCCGACGCATCCGTCTCCTTCGCCGGCACCTGGACGACGAACACCCGCACCGACCGCAACTCCGGCACCGGAACGCACAGCTCATCCACTGCCGGCGACACCGTCTCGATCGTCACACCCGCCGGGTACAACGGCGCTCCGATCGCCCTCGGGTTCATCTCGTCGAGCACGGCCGGCGTCGTCTCGATCCAGGTCGAGCGGGCGCCGCTACCTCTTACAACACCCAGCCCGGCACCCCCGTCATCTACCAGGACGTCGCCCGCCTCACCGGCCTTACCCCCGGCGTCCACCTCATCACCATCACCGTCATCTCAGGCACCATCGAGTTCGACTGCTGGCAAACCGAGGGCGCCAGCCCGGCCGCGGTGCTCGTGCTCAACATGGCCCGGTTCGTAATGTCGACCACGGTCCTCGCTCCCACCATCTACACGTCGACCACCATCGGCAAGACCGGCGCCGGGTGGACCACGAACCAATGGGTCGGCCAGTCCGTCGTCATCTACAACGGGCCGGGTGTCACCCCCGACAACGGCCCCGGACACACACAGGCTGCGCGCACGATCACCGCCAACACCGCCGACACGATCACCGTCTCGTCGGCGTTCGCCTCCACCCCGGACGCCACCTCTGACTTCTTGATCGTCGACAAGCGCCGCACCGACGCCCAATCTGGGGGTCCATCACTGACGACGATGTCGCCGCCTTCAACGCTCAGATCGCCGCAGCGGTCGCCCTGTTCCCACCGGCCAAGAAGGTCCGCCTCGTTGACGTCGATGCCGCCCTGGCCAAGGAACCGACCAACTTCTCGGTCGATACGCTCCACCCCGGCGACATCGGCACCGGCAAGGCCGGCGCCGGGATCGTCAATGTGTTCCAGGTGGCGAACCCGGCGGGCGGCAGGGCGCAAGGCGCCACCCAATCAGAGTTCGACGCGCACTACCGCGTGTCGTCGCATTGGAGAGCGCCTGATGTTCCTGCTGACCGATACGTCACCGGTGTTCCACCTCGCTGATCCCGACGGCCGACCGGCGTGCGGCATCGAGGCCGAGGAGGTCAGGGAGAGCTCGGCATCGGTGCAGTTTCTCACCGACACCGGCCTGGGGTTCTGCGCCGACTGCGCCGCCGTCGTGGAGCTCGCTGCCGCGCCGCCTCCGAAGGCCAAGCGCAAGCGGAAGGCGAAGCCATGATTACCGTCACGTTCCAGGCCGCCGCCGTGCCGCTCGTCCAGTTCCTCGCTGCGTGATCGCACCTCAAGGAGACCACTGCTGATGAGCAACGTGACCGTCGTCGTCGCACCGGTCACCCCGACCAGCGACCCGATCTCCCTGCGTCGCCTCACAGTCGCCCTCGTCGCCGGTCTGCCTGGTGCCCCCGGCCACTTCGACGGCGGCGAGATCATCTGGAGGTCTGTCGCAGAGCTGGGCGACGTCCCGCTCGAACTGTCCTTGGCTCGCAACAGCGACATCACTCCGGCCGGCACCTACTACCGGGTGCGGGTCCCGTCGCTGGCCGGGGTCGAGTGGTGGATCGCACTCGACGCCGACACCCCGTCCAGCGTGGCGGTCGGCGACCCTCGATCCAGGTGATGTCGCCCATCCCAGCGGTTCCCGCGTCGGGCCTGGCCATCCGTGGCCCTGCTGGCCCCGAGGGGCCCCCGGGTAGTGGGGGCGGTGGGGCCGTCTCGTCGGTCAACACCCAGACCGGGGACGTGGTCCTCGACTACTCCGATGTCGGTGCGGCATCGGTCGCGGACCTGTCTGCTGAGGTCACCGCTCGAAACGCCGCCATCACGGCCGCCATCGACGCCCTGGTCGCCGGCGCCCCTGGCGCGCTCGACACATTGGGCGAGCTGGCCGCAGCGTTGGGTGACACCACCACCTCGCTTGCTGCCAAGGCCGACCAGTTCGCCCTCGACACCGAGACGTCCCGGGCCGAAGCGGCCGAGACGGCGAACGCCGACGCCATCACCCGCTCGAAGCGTCGGTCACCGGCCCCTGGTCATGTGATCGGCGACCCCGGCGACCGTCGAGGCCGGATGGTCCGCCGACCGTCGGCCCGATGCGGTACCGGCACGCCCATGACCATGCCCGCGGCTCGCCATGGCGGCAAGCCGACCTCGCGGCCGGGCATCGTCCCGGCTCCGGGGTCACCGTGTCTTCCTCCGACTCGACAGCAGTGGCCGTCAGGACCGGCGGCGATCGCCGTCTCACGACCCCGGCACTGGCCGTTGCGTCCGCCACCCGTCGCCCCTCATCGTGGGCGTCGCCGGTCGGAGATCCTCGATCCCGAAGCACCCCCGGAACCGGCAATGTCTACCGACTGGCGGAGCACCGTCCACCACCACCGGTCGCGCGTGACATTGCGGCCCCGCCTCCGACGCGACCGCGGCGGCGCGATGTCAGCCGCCGGGGCGCCGGCGACCGTGCGCTGGCCGACGCCTACCCGACCGGCTCGGCCGGCCAGGTGACGGTCGCTCACACCCCGGGTGGCCGATCACCCCGTCGCCGCCGACCTGACCCAAGGCTCCGCCGCATGACCGTCGACCCGGTCACCCGCATCCTGCGCACCTGCGCCCAGGTGGTCGCCGCCATCGGCGTCGTGCTCCCCACGGTGGTCGCGCTGCTCGCCACCGTCGGCGTCCACCTCGACGGTGTGGCGCTCGCCACCACCGCCGGTGCCGCCGTCGCCGTCGTCGCCGCCGCCCAGAACGCGTGGGAGCAGGTCCGCGGCCGGTCGCTCGGCGCCACCCCAACCCCGACTGCCGGTCCCGGCGCCCACGATCAGGCCATCCCCGACGGTGTCACCACCGTCCCGCACCCGAGCGACTGATGGCCGTCCTCGTCGCCGACATCGCCCGCTCCCAGCAGGGCGCCGACTTCGCCGCCATGAAGGCCGGGCGGGGCGGACTGCCGTTGGCGGGGCTCATCGCACAGGTGTCCTTCACCGACACCTACCTCGACTACGCCGTCCAGGCACGTGCGGTCGGACTGCCGATCGGCGCCTACTGGTGGCCCACCTTCTCCGCCGACCCCACCCAGGAAGCCACCACCGCATGTCAGCGGCGCGCCACCGCAGGGATGGTCGGCAAGCTGTGGCTCGACCTCGAAGAGCAGGGCGTCGGCGACGTGACCGGCTGGGCCCAACGCTTCTCCGCCACCGCTGCCAGCGTCGGGGTCGAGGTCGGCTACTACTCGACCCGCTACTGGCTCGCCACCTACGCCCCCGGCCTAGCGGTCGACGCCGAACACTTCTGGATGGCCGGAGGGGCGCTGTACAACGCCGTCGACCCCGACCCTCCGACACCCGACCCGTCCTGTGCCCTGTGGCAATACACCCAGTACGGGCGGCTCCCCGGCACCGGCAACGTCGACCTGAACGTGGTCGACGACCACCACCTCGCCACCATCTTCGGTGGCACAACCCAAGGAGGACTGTCGATGGCCGACGTCCAGACCATCCTCACCCGCCTCGACCAGATCGACGGGTCGATCGGCAAGGCCGAGAACAAGCTCGAGGTGATCCTCGGCACCCAGGTCATCCCGATCGGCCGCCAGATCGCCGACCACATCGACCGCAACTCGATGCTCGAGGCGAAGGCGGTAGTGGACGCCATCAACGCTCACGCCGACCAGAACACGATGAAGGGCGCCGCCGCGACCCACGACGACGTCGCCAAGATGTCCGACGAGCTGGCGGCGAAGGTCGCGGAGGCGATCCAGCAGTACGGGGTCGATCTGCGTGCCGCTGCCGGCCCGGCCAAGGCGGCGTGATGCGGCGGCGGCTCACGTCGGTCGAGTGGCTGGTGGCGCTCGGGTTCGTCGCGGTGGCCGTGATCCTGCTCACGGCGATATCGTGATGGCCGTCGGCTGCTGTGTCCCTGCACCTCGACCTGTCGGCCTGATGGCGACGCTTCGAGCTCGTCCGTTCCTAGTCAACTCCGCACTCGAAGTAGGTCGTAGCGAGACGTCGACGTGCCGCTGATCCTCCCCGATGACGAGTGACGACGACGGTCCGCTCCCCAGGGCAGCCCCGCCCCGAAGTGGTCGTCGGTGCATGGCCTACTCGGCGCTCGGCAGGAGTGCCCGCCTCCCCATCGACTTCAGATCCAATCGAGTCCCACGCCACTGGCTGCTCGGCGACCGCGTCGTGTTCGCCGGCGATGGGTCGCTTACCGCCGACGGCTGGCCTGCCCGCTTCCAGTCATGTCCCGTCGAGCCTGCGGCCGCCGGGCTGCTCGTCGCCGCCGCGTTGGCCGGGCTGCTCGGCGGGATGCGCTACGGCGAAGCACCCAGCCTCGACCGGGACTGACCGTGGACGCCGGCCTGGCCGAGATCGCCAAGGGCGTCGGGGTCGCCGCACCGTTCGTGGCGTTCCTGATCTGGCTGGTCACCTCGCAGGCCAAGACGATCAGGGAGAAGGACGCCGAGATCGCCCGGCTCAACGAGTCCGACCGGGGCCTCGTCGAACGGATCGCACCGATGCTGTCCGACGCCGTCCGGGTACTGGGGGATGCCACCGCCGAGCTCCGGAGACGCGAATGAACGACCAACCCCCCACGGTCCCCGACCCGTACGCGGCGCTCGCCCCGCTGCTCGACGACGTAGCCACCGCTGTCGACGCCCTCCGGGCCGAGATCGACCGCATCAAGGAGGACCGCCATGACCGACCTCGACCCTGACGACGTGGACGGCGAGAACACCGCCGAGCTGCTCGTCGAGACGATCGGCGCGGTGCGTGGCCTGGTCGAGGAGTTGCGGATGGTGCGCGACGGGTTCGACCGGGAGCGTGTGCGGCGCCGGTGGGCGACCCGCCTGCTGGCGGGCGCGGTGGTCGTGCTGATCGTGGTGACCTCGCTGGTCGCCTGGGACAACTCGCGGTACCGGGTGCATCGGTGCGAGTCGGCGAACGATACGCGGCAGGCGATCCGTTCGTCGGTGTCGGCGGTGTTCGCCACCTTGGCGGCGCACCCGACGCCGGCCCAGCAGCAGCGGATCGACGCGGTCAACTCGGCGCTCGCTGCGCAGCTACCCGACCAGTCCTGCTAGCCCGCCTCCGCGCTTCTGCCCCTCGGCCGCCGGTCCTCCTTCGTGGGGGCCGGCGGCTACTTGCGCGCCCGGACCCGGTACCGCGTCCCGCTCACGCCGCCACCGTAGCCCTTCGGCGGCGCTCGGGCTCGGGCACGACGTAGATGCGGCCGCTGCCTTGGCAGACGACGCAGCCCTTGCTCGACTCGCGGGCGCCGTGGCAGCGGGGGCAGGTGGTGCGGATGGGGTTCATCATCGAGTCGCCTCCTACTAGGCGATGCTAAGTGGTTGGGGCCGCTGCCCGTCCGGGGGGGTGGACGAACAGCGGCCCCGACCTATGAGGCGGAGTCAGGCGACGTCCGCCGTGGCTCCCGCCGGATAGTGGCGCCTCTCGACCGCCGCCGCGATCTCCGCCGTGGCGAAACGCCGAAGATAGGTTTGGGTCGTAGCGATCGACGAATGACCCAACAAGTCGCGGACCAGCACCACGTTCCCGCCGGAGGCGTCCAGGGTGTCGGAGGCGGCGTTGCGGCGACCGGTGTGCGCCGACACCCCGTCCCCACGCGTGGCGTTTCACGCCGATCGACGCCAAGTAGCGGCCCGTCATCGCCGACAACGTCTGCGGCAGCAGCGCCTTGCCGGGACGGCGGAACGACCGGACGAACGGCCCGGTGAGCGCCGGATGCTCGGCCAGGTAGGTGTCGAGGGCACGGCCCAGCTCGGTCGGGACCGGCACCCACCGTTCGTGACCGCCCTTGCCGGTGATGAACAGCAGCCGGTTCGACCGGTCCCAGTCCTCGACGTTCAACCGCGAGACCTCCACGCACCGCAACCCGACCCACCACATGAGCGCCACGATCGCCGCCATGCGGGTGTCGGGTGCCTCGGTGAGCACCCGGTGGACCTGTTCGGGGGGCAGCACCCGCGGGGTGGTGCGGGGTTGCTTCACCTTCGGGGGGTGGGAGACGACGCGGTGCGAGACGTGACCTTCGGCGGCCGCCCACCGCAGGAACGCGAGGAACGCGACAGGTGGAGGCGTCTGGTCGACGGCTTGTAGTGGCCGAGCAGTTCGAGCCACTTGTGGACGTCGCTCCGCGAGCAGTTCCGGACCGGTCGACGCCCGTAGTACGTGGCCCACAGCGACATCGTGAACAGGCTGGACCGCCAGGTGTCGAGGTTGATTTCACCGGCAGCCTTCCGTCCGTCGAGATGGCGTCGGGCCAGTTGGTACATGGGGGTCGCCGTTCCGAGCATGAGCACCTTGCTTTCCGCGTCGTGGCGGGGCCCGCTGCTCCGCCGGTGCTCGAAACGTAGACCGTCCTCACTGTCTGTGCCTAGCCGCCCGCTTTCGGTGAGGTGTGGGTCATGCGGCATGTTGGGCGGCGGTCCCCGGGCGGCTGTCCCGATGGTCGGTGAAGTCGACAACGATGCATGCGGAACTGTGTTCTGGCAGGTCAGAGCCACCGTCGGGGGCGTTGTCGCCGTGTTCGAGCCAGGCCAGGGGGACACCGCAGCGCAGCGCCCATTGGATGAGGGCCGGTCGGCGGGGCTGGGTGACACCGGCGAGGTAGTTGCTCATCGTCCGTTCGCTGACGTCGATGTAGCTGGCCATCTCGCTCACCTTCACGCTGCCGAACTCGAGGGAGCGGGCAAGGCGGTGGTGGAGTTCCCACCGGGGAGCGACTGTCGCAGGACTGGCGTTGCTCATGCAACAAGTAATGACACAAGTTGACGCATTTGGCAAGGGGCGCCTGACCCGCAGAACATGAACTGTTGACAGGAGTTGCCGAATCGGCAACTATGGCGGCCGTGGCAAACCCGAACCTCGTCGGAACGGCCGAAGCGGCACATCGCCTCGGCATCGAGCGAAGCACGATCAGCAGGTGGGTGGCCGCTGGCCGACTCACCCCCGCGGTGAAGCTCGCAGGCCCCACAGGCGCCATGCTGTTCGACGCCGGGGCGATCGACCGGCTGGCCGCCAAGCTCGCCACCGAGGCGACGTCGTGACCCCCCTGGACCGCATGTCCCCCCAAGCGCTGCGGGCAATGGCCGACGACCTCGAATCGGACGACGAACTGGCCCGCGACTGGGCACGCCTGTCAACGGCCCGGCTCTGCCGCAGCTTGGCCGACACGTTGGCCTGTGAGCGGATGGAACCGACGTGAGCTGGGCGACGGTCCTCGAAGTGCTGCCCGTGCTGGTCCTGATCTTCGCTGGTGCGCTGTTGACGTTCGCCACGGTGGTCGTGCTGCTCGAACATCTCGCCGACCGGGACGGCGACCTGTGATGCGTTGCCCCGACTGCGGTTCCCGCACCGTCCGCCACTTCGCTCGCTGCGTGACACGCCGCGACGAGGTCCGCTGTGCTGCCCTGCGTGGGGCGCGCGGCGATGAGGCACCGGAGGGGCCCCGCCTCCCCTCCGGTGCCGTTGACCGCACGGACGACCAGTGACCGGCGAACAGTGGTTCTTCGTGCTGGTCGCCTCGTTGGCCGCGGTCGGCTGGCTGCTGTGCGAGTGGCGTATCCGGCGAGAGGACCGGCGAATGGTCGATGACCGGTTGGAGCGTGCCGGGAGGGCTCTGGACTCCTCGACCGGTACCGCGCGGGTGGGTGGCCCTTTCCCCGCGGTGCCGGTCCGGGTGGCTGGGACCACGACATGCCCTCCCGACGTGTCCGCCCTTCGGGGCGCCCGCACCCGACCCCGTAGAGACCGCTGCCCCGCCGATGGCTCACGACCAGGCGGGGCAGCTCAACAAAGGAGAAGCGTACATGGCAAACATCGAGTGGGAGACCCCACCACCGTCGAAGCGGGGCCGCCGGAGCCCCGTGCTGGAAGCGTTCCGGGCCGAGCTGCGGAACCGGCCCGGCGAGTGGGGGGTGCTCCGCGACCGGGGCACCTCGTCCGCCCAGGCGATGACGAAGCACCACCGCGGGTTCGAGGCCGTCACCCGGATCCGCGCTGTGGGCGGCGAGAAGGTGTACGACCTGTACGCCCGGTATGTCGGAGAGGCCGACCAGTGACCGGCGGGGCGCTGCACCTCACCATCGACCACGGCGACGACCGCCTGTTGGTGGTGGTCCACCCCACCGGGGAACACGAGGTCGCGGTCGACATGGGTGACCACGCGTGGCAGCCGGTCGAGTTCGTGCCCGAGAAGGTCGAGGTGCGCGCCGAGGGTGGATGGCGATTCGAGTCCGACCGGCTGTTCGAGGTGGCCCGGTGACCTGCCGTACCTGCCGCCGGCCGATCGGGCCCACCGACGGCTACCTGGTCGTCGGCCGCCACGACGACCCCGACGGGCCCCAACCGGGCATCTACTGCACCGACCACGCCGAACTCCGGAGGCACCCCCGATGACCGCCACCGACGATCTGCTGATGGGTCGGCCCGAACCGAACTACCCGGAACTGCGGCAACTGGCGGTGCCCGCCCTGGTGATTGTGGGCGGCAACGAACCGCAGAAGACGATCGAACTCTCCTACGAGTGGCATCAGCAGTTCAAGCGCTCGGACTTCGTCATCCTGCCGAACACGCACCACGCCTCGGCGGTCGAGAACCCGGTCGGCTGGAACGCCGCCGTTCACGCGTTCCTGAAGCGACACGGCCTGTAGAGCGTGTCGCCCCCTGGGCTCATTTCAGCGTGGCACTGAAGATGGCGTTGAACAGCAATCGGTAGGTGCCGCGCATCTGCGCCCGGAACTGCGGCCGGAACCCGAACAGGATCGCGTGTCCTTCGCCGACCGGCGCGTCCACCAGCGCCGCCCTGCCTTGCAGATGGTGTGAGCCGAGAACCCAGCCGGAAAGGAGCGGATCTGTGTGCGGATACCGGGCCACGGTGGCCGCGCCGTTGAGAACCTCGAACGCTGGGCTGTTGACGAACAGCGCCGCCACCTCGCGCTCCATGCCCCAGCCGATCGGATGCCGGCTGTCGACCAGTAACTGGAGCAGCGATCCCGGGCTGTAGAACGCATCGCTCGGGATGTTTTCGAGCGAATTCACCACCGGTAAATAGAGGTGGCGGATGACCACGTCACAGGCCGAATCGAAGGCGATGACCGTTCCGCCACCATGAACGAAGCGACGCAGATTGGCTGCCCCCTGATCGCCGATGCCGCCGGTGAATTCCGCCGGGTAGACCTTCGGGTCGTTACCCTCCAGGATCTCGCGGGGCGACTGCTGCGGCAGGATGATGACGTCGAAGCGGGAGCGCAGATTCCCCTGGCGCATATCGGCGTCACGCAGTGTCTCGAAGTCGACGTCGTAGCGTTCGAAGATGAAGCGCGTCCAGCCCTCGTCAATCGCATTCGGCCGCCAGCTCCGGTAGAGCCCGACGCGCGGCTGCCGCAGGCGCCGGAAGAGCGCGTTCGGCCGCTTGTCGACACCGTCAAACGTGACGTGCGCCTCCCGCGCGATCTTCTCCAGACGGTTCCTCTCCACTCCATCGATCAGAAACGTTCCAGCGGACCACTCGCGGTCGACGGCACGGAATGCCTCCACCGCCCTGCCCACGTTCGCACCCGACGCCAGCAGTTGATTGATCGCCTTGACCGACGCGTTGGTCTCGCAGCTCAATAAGAAGAAGTCGTTCTCCGCGCCCCGAACGTCACCCCGCGGCAGTTGGACACGTTCGACCAGTTCCAGGTCAGCCTCAAAGCCGTGTTCCACCTGAACGGTCTCGACCCCCATATAGAGAGGCAGCGAGTGGGCCGTGATGTCGTAGGGCGGCTTCGGCGGCCCACCCGGATAGAGGCGCAAATCGGGATAGTGCTGGATCTCGAGCAAAGTCTTGGCGTAGGAACTGAATGGCTGAGCCATCTCGATCACGTGCGTCCCGGCCGGATACTCAACTCCGCCAGCGGTGAAGGGCGCCCGGGCTCGCTTGACCTCGACCAGGCCGTCCTGCAACACCTGGAGCATCTCAGCAGTCGTGACCGGGTCCCGCTGATCGGCCGGGACGACGAAGGCGAACGGGGTATCCCGCTCCACGGCGTTCTTCTGAACATGCCAGAAATTCCGCACCCACTGATGTCGGTAAGAGGCGGCATTCTTCAGGCAGGCCAGCGCTGAGATCTTGTTGTATTCGACGATATCGCGCAGGCGCCATTCACCGCCATTCCAGGGATCTGGGTGGTTCCAGCGGCTCTCACGCGGGTTGAAGCCACGCGACTCCTTGAGATCGATTGCACCGAGGTGAATCGGCGTGGCGATCTTGCAGCTTGCCGCCTCCGAGAGAACGCGGATGCCGCCATGGTAGTGCTGGTAGGCACGCGACGGGGAATACGCATCGAAGATGATATCGGTCGCGACGCCCTTCTTACCGGCCGAATTGAGCGCCGCCGCCATCGCCGTGCCGATTTGGGCGATCTCCGACTGCAGGATCGAGTCGACGTTCGGGTCGTACGGATCGATGAAGGGGGGCAGCACATAGCGCGGACCGTCTGGCATCATCTGGTGCTGGTCGAAGACGATCTGTGGGTGCCAGACGTTGTGGATCTTCTCCACGGTCAACCGGTTCTCAACCTGAGTCAACATAAACCAGTCGCGGTTGTTATCGTGACCGGTGTAGGTCTGGTAGATCTCCGGCGGCTGTGACCCCTCAGCCCGCGTGCCGAGCGTCTCGTCGTACCAGTTGGCCACCAGTTCCATGCCATCCGGATTAAGCGAGGGCACCAGCAGCAAGATCACGTTGTCGAGGATGGCGCGAATCTCTTCGTCGTCACTCGTCGCGAGTTCGTAGACCAGCTCCGGTGTCATCTGCACGGCGCCAACTTCGGTCGCGTGGATGCTGCAGGTCAGCAGCACCACGCAGCGGCCCACCTCCGCCAGTCGCTCCGCCTCTTCGTCCGCCAGCCCACGCGGATCGGCCAGCCGCTTCTGAATCTGGCGAAATTCCTCCAGCCGCCCCAGATTCTCCGACGACGAGATCGTAAGCAGCACGAAGGGCTGTCCCTGAGTCGCCTCGCCGATCTGCTCGTAGCGCACGCGATCGCTCGTCGACGCGACATCCTGGAAATACTGGAGCATGTCGGCCCAGCGCACGAGCTTGCGATCTGCGCCCATGCGAAAACCGAAGCGCTCCTCGGGGGAGGCCAGCATGCTGCCAGATGAGGTCATCAGGAGTCCTCTCGTGGTGGATTCGGATGATCAAGAAGGGTAAGGATGCTGGAGCGGGTCAACGAATACTGTACCACTGGTTGAGCGATTTCAGATTGCTCTATTTTGATTACGGAATTGTTAGCGAGAGGTTCCACGGACCGCTAGCCATCTGCATGTCATTGGGCGTGCCCAGGCCGGACAGTAAGATCCAGGCGAGGTTCAGGTCAAGATCATCCTTCGTACGAACCGCTATCCAACGCTCACTCTGGTGCTGGAACCTGCCCTAGATCGACCCAATCGGGGGAACTCGCCGCCTCGCCCGACACCGGCAGCATCGCGCCGTCCGCCGTGCTGACAAGACCCAGCCGTGCCCGGAGCGAACCCGGCTCGTCGACCTGCGAGAAGTCGAGCACCAGCCGGTCTTCGATGAGGTCTCCTGGCTGCCAGAGGCGCGGTGGCGACATGCCGCGCAGCGCGTAGTCCTTGCGTTCGACGATCACGTTACCGGAGGCATCACGTACCTGCGTCCAGATCTGGTAATCGCCGTCGAGCGCGGCACGGACATACCAGCGACTGGTGATCGTCACGAGGTTCCCGTCGCGAGTAATCCCGCTTCCAAGAAAATCGAGTCCCTTGCCGAAGGTCGCCTGAGCATTACCGGGATCTGGCTGATTGGGCATGAGCGAACCTGGCTCGCGCACGGCAAGCGCATCATGATAGAGGTCGACAACCACCAGCGTCGCACCAGCACGCAGTTTGGCGTCGACGGCATTGTGGTCGATGGCCGGGCCGTGGGGCTGGAAGTCGTAGCGCCAACCTGAGACGTCTGGCGCCAGTGAGTAGGACTCGGCATCGACCTGGACCCCAGATCCAGCATAGATCACCCGACTCAGACCGATATAGTCCGGTTCGATCTGCACGCCGAGATGGCCGAGCGGGAACTCCTGGGTTTTCGGTGCGAACCACGAGGGGACGTTGACGAAGAGGAGTTTGCCGTTCGGGTGCAATTCGCCCTCATGGATGATTCCGTTCGCGACCTGCGTGCCGTACTCGAGCATCGTCATGCGCCGCTGGATGAAGCTCAGGCTCTGTACAAGGACGACGGTCGTAATGAGCAGTGTCACGATGCGCCAGAGCTGGGTGCGTGCCGCGGTGCTGAAGCGGAGGGACGGCAGAAAGCCCCAGAAGACCGCCGCCGCGGGCGCGACAACGTAGAGGAGACGCGGGCCGTTCAGCACGTATTCAGTCGTCAGTGCTTCGGCAGCCGGAGCGAAGGCGATCGCACCGAGCGTCAGGGCGATCAGCGGCAACCAGAAACGCCGCCGGACGAAATAGGCGACCAGCCCGGCCAGGATCCCAACGACGGCCACGAGCAACACGATGCGCGCGGGATCCCCACCCAGACGTCCAAAGAGCCAGCCGGTCTGCCGGGTGAACGGGTAGGCAAAGCCCTCTAGCCAGAAGCCGACATTGTGGATGACATCGACGATCGTCCGGTGCTCGGTCTTCGGCTTGTCCATGGTGAACCAGAGCCAGAGATAGAGCCCCTCGAAGATCACCGGAGGGATCAGCCAGAGCGTCGGCCGGGTTACGCGGCGCTCGCGCAACCACAGCAGTGCCTCGATACCAATGAGCAGTGGCAGGATCACCACACCGTATTCGTGCGTCCAGAGGGCCACGCCTGATAGCAGGGCCGCGAAACTGAGGCGCACCGGCGAACGCATCGTCCGGCCGTCGTACCAGAGAAGCAGCACTGCCAGGATCTCGACCGTCACCAACGTGTGCACCAGTGTGCCGAGGATTTCGAGTGCCTGGTAGCTGAATGGATAGAGCAGGAACAGCACGGCTGGCAACAGCGACCAGGGCGAGCGGGTCAGGCGCCAGAGGAGCATGAAGAGGAGCCAGCCGGAGAGGGCGTGCGCCAGGAGCGGGATGAGATGCAGCAGCGTCGTGTCGTAGCGGCCAGTCAGATCATAGACTGCCTTCCAGATCATGAAGGGGATCGGCCGGTAGTAGGCGTAACCTGGCAGCGGCCGCGTGAGGAGCGACCAGAAACTCTCCTGCTCGGTGCGCGTCAGGTCAAACGCGTCGTCCAGGAAGTAGGAGAAACCGAGCACCCGCCAGTAGACGGCGAAGGAGAGCGCGAAGCTCAGTACGCAGGCGAATACCGGCAGAATACGGTCCATTGCCAGATGCTGGGCCAGCAGTCGTGCCTGTGTGCGACTACTACGTCGCCGGGTCTTCAATTGCGTCGATCGGATCGACACGTCTGACCGTTCCTGCAACCTATCCGGAGAGCTAACTCAATTCACCCGCGAACTTACGACAGCAACGCCAATGCCCGCTTAGTCTGATGACGCAGACCTGTCGAAATGGTCGCGTCCCGCTCAATCGCTCGCACTGACTAGGAACGATCGCACGATCTGGTTGTACACCACCGACTTCTCCTGGTTGCTCAAGTGGCCGGTTCCCTGGATGATCTCGAGCCGTGCGCCAGAAATTCCCTCAGCCAGGAGACCGGAGAGGTGAAGTGGCACGACTCGATCGAATTCGCCTACCGTGACCAGCGTTGGGATGGATACCGTCGGGAGAACGTCTCGCTCGTCGGAGTCGTGCAACGCGATGGCTGCCTGGCGGTAGCCGCTCGGGCGGATCATGGCCAGCATCGCCTCGATCTCCTGCTTCACGCCGTCGGATGTACTCTCCGGCACCAGCATTGGTAGGCGTGCGGCCGCCATCTCAGCCGGGGACATCGTCTCGAGCGCTCGCAGCCGATCTTGCAGAGCGGCATCCCGCTCAGCTTGTGGCTGCGTGGCGTGGCCGGGAAAGGTGTCGGAGAGGACCAGCGAACGAACTCGACCGGCATGACCCCGATAGAACTCCTGCGCAAGCACGCCGCCCCAGGACTGGCCGATCAGGTGCACGCGATCCAGTTCCAGCCTGTCGAGCAGCCTGGCCAGCACCTCAGCATAGTCGCCCATGCGCCACTCACCGCCTGGATCGTCCGACTCGCCATAGCCGGGCGTGTCCCAGGCAATTAGTGTGAATTCATCCGATAGTCCGTCAAGCTGCGCGTTCCACTGCGTGGCGTTACCGCCAATGCCGTGTAACAAAACGACAGCCGGCCCACTGCCGGCCGTGAGATAGCTGACGCTTCGCCCATCGACCATCACCTGACTCCGTTTGGCCATAGTCCCTCGCTTCCGCTGTCGCACATTCCATTTCGATTATCGCCATTGTGACCGCTCATGATGAGAATCGAAACCGGGTAACTCGTTCAGAGGGACCGTTTCGTACCTGATCTGGTAACCAACGTCGTGCCCGGGGGCGGGCGACGGGCGCATGATTCGCCGCAGCATATCCCCTCTATGGTGAATCCCCATCCAGAACCCACATCAGCGATACTGGGCGTGCAACGACCGAATCCCACCAGAGTGGAAGGCAGGCCAATGGAGCCACGACGCGTGAGCGAGAGCGAGACGATCCTGGCGCAGGTGATGATGCCGTCGGATGCGAACTCCCAGGGCAACGTCCACGGCGGCACCATCATGAAACTGGTCGACACGGCTGGGGGCATCGCGGCCATCCGGCACGCGCGGCACCGGGTTGTGACCGTCATTATGGACTCGATGACCTTCCTCGAGCCGGTCTATGTCGGCGATCTCGTCACCATCCGCGCTCGCCTCACCTGGACTGGCCGTAGCAGTATGGAGACCGAGGTGCGCGTCGAGGCCGAGAACGTGGCCAGCGGTACCGTCACCCACACCTCGACGGCCTACCTGGTCTACGTTGCCCTCGACGACGACGGCAAACCCTGTCCCGTCCCACCGCTCGAACTGACGGCGGACGAAGAGCGCGGCCGCTGGCAGCAGGCCGAGGCGCGACGGGCATACCGGCTCGAGTCTCGCTGATCTCCGTTCCGGTCTGCGTCACAGAATCTTCACGGTCAGAGCCAGCAAAAACGGAACCGCAGGACCGCAATTCGCGCATCACCGTGTACGATTCAGCGGGAGAACGTTGTCGTTCCGTTGGAGGAGGCTGGATGCCGCGATTACTCGTACTCGACATCGATGGGACCTTGCTCGACCCGTCCGATATCGTCACGCCGGTCGTCCACGAGGCGATTGCCGCATCGCGCGCCAGCGGTGTCGAGGTGGCGCTGGCGACCGGGCGGCGACTACGCTCGGCCCGGCCAATCGTCGAGGAGGTCGGCATCCGCATTCCACTGGTCCTCTCGAATGGGGCGCTCATCTGGAGCACCGAGCGCGAGGAGGCCATGAACGAGGTCGCCTTCACGTCCGATTGGCTGACGCCGCTGGTCGAACTCGCGCTGCGACACGATCTCGCACCCGTCTTGCTGACTGGGCCCGGTGGCGGCGAGGGGGTGGTCGTCCCGAAAGACCCGCCGCAACGCTCCTTCGTGGATGCCTTTCTCAACTATCGTATCGGCAAGGTCCAGTTCGTACCGGCGGTCCGGCTGGGCGGCACACCTCACGTGCTGACGGTCGACGTCTTCGGTCCCGAAGACGATCTGCGCCACCTGACTGATCAACTCGCCGATCTCGGCTACTCCGTCTTCCACTCCGGCCCTCTCGGCTGGCAGGTTGATCCGCCCCACTGGGCAGCCAACATTCACATGCCCGGTGTCAGCAAGGCGTCGGGAGTCGCGCTTCTGGCGGCCGACCTTGGCCTGACCATGGCGGACGTGGTCGCGGTCGGAGACGGGGAGAACGACATGCCGCTGCTGGAAGCGGCCGGGATAGGTGTGGCGATGGGGAACGCGCCAGAGCACGTGCGCGCCCGGGCAGACAAAGTTGTCCGCGGCCACGATGAGGACGGCGTTGCCGAGGCGATCGAGCGCTTCGTGCTGGGGAACGCCGGCTAGCGGGTGACGACCAGCTCCGCGAGCGACGAGATTGTCGTATCGTCCGCCTCGGTCACGGGCCCACGCGTCACAACCACTCCCGGCATGCCCAACCGCCCGGCGGCGACGACATTCTCCAATGCGTCGTCGACCAGCAGGACCGACTCAGGCGGCAAATCCATGGCCTCCAGCGCGTGGCGAAAGATCTCCTCATCCGGCTTGCGGCTGCCGACATGAGCCGAGACAACCAGCACGTCGAAGAACTCGCGTACCCCGAGCAGCCGTAGCTGACGACCGAGCGACGGCCAACCGTTCGAGATCACGCCCAGCTTCAGACCGTCTCGGGCGAAGCGCTCCAGCGCTGAGCGGACGTCTGGGAAGAGTTCGACGCTCGGATGTTCAATCGTCTCGCGGGCGATCTCGCGAGCGAGTTCGTCGACCGGTGGTTTCATCCCCAGATCCAACAACAGGCTCGTGAAGTAGCCCTGATACCGGTCCAGCTCCTCTTCCACGGTATGGAGCAGGTGGTTCTCAAGCAGCACGTTCGTAGCCGCTTGATGCGCCGTGTCCAGCACCGTCCAGTTCAGCTTCAAATCATTCCGTTCCGCGACGATGCGCCGGAAGGCGGGACCTGGCAGCCACTCCCCGCCAATCGGGCCCATCAGCGTGTCGCCTGAATCGAACAGAATTCCCTTCACGCCCTGAATGCTAATCATGCCGCCCCTCGCATCGTCGTCCGAACGGTCTCGACTACTCGTCTCAGAAAGCATGCCAGACCCGCCGAGCGGCGTGGTACGCGAGACAACCGGCGCGGTGTCGGGACGTTTAGCAGGTGGCGAACGACCGCCAGGCGGGACCGCCATATGAGGGAAGGGAATGGGACCGTGGAGATACGTCGCAAGACGTCCTTCGCTGCGTTGGCTTCGATCGCGCTGATCGCGCTTGTGCTCTTGCCGTCGACCGCGCTCGCGGCACGAGACACGTCAAATCCACACGACTTCTATGGCCTCGTCGGCCAGGACCCCTGGTACCAGTACAACGCCGACCCGATGAGTTTTCCGAACGACGTCAATCAGACATTTATCGACAACACATTGGCAGGCATGGCCGAGGTCGGCGCGGGCTGGGTCCGCATCGAGTTCCATGCTGAGTACGACCAGGCAAAGGGACCAGGCTGGATCGACTACACCAAGTTCGACCAATTCATCAACGTCGACGCGCCAAAACACGGTATCAAGGTGCTGGCGGTGCTCGGTACCGGTATCCTGGCCGACCTGGACAAGACCTACGCCTTCTCGCATATCAACGACACCCCTGCTGCGGACGGCAGCAACGCCTACAGCCAGGCCTACGAGGCACGGGTCAAGGAGATCATGGATCACTACGGCGAACACGTCGCTGCCTATGAGATTCTGAACGAGCCGAACGCCAACTCCTTGCTCGACCAGGAGACAAGCGGCAGGCAGCAGGCGGTGAATCCCAACGTCTACGGCAAGATCATTTCCGATGTCTACCGTTACAACAAACCGAACCACCCGAACGTCCAGTTTGTCGTCGGCAGTCTGCTCCACCGTGACGTTCAGACCGACGGCGGAAACTTTAGCTGGATGACCCAGGTCTACCAGTCACCTGCGGTGAAGGCCTACGTTAAGGAGTTCAACCACACGCCGGACGACGGCGTCTCGCTGCACCCATACTACTTGACGCCTGACCAGGTGCTGGCGGAGACCAAAGAACTGCACGATCTTCAGACGTCCAATAGTGACAAGGGCAGTGTCTGGATCACGGAAATTGGCTTCCCCGCGCAGCCGCCCGACTTTAACAGCTACGGCATCATGGACCCGACCGCGAGCGAACAGCAGCAGTCAGACTACCTGCGGCAGGTCTACACCACCCTGCGGGACCAGGCGCCGTGGGTCGATCGCGTCTTCTGGTTCAAGTATGAGGACTTCGGCGCGGCAGGCGTCTGGGCTAACTGGGGACTGGTCCGCCTGCGCGAGCAGAACTTCGTCTACGGTCCGGACGCCACTCCCTGGCCGCGCAAGGAGGCTTTCGCGGTCTACCAGTCCCTCGCCAATCCGAGCGGCAATCCGACCGCGCCGGTCGCCAAGCCAGCCGACGCCGGTCCGCGCGTCCTCTACTTTCCAGAGACCGGACATACCCTTCGCGATCCGTTCCTGAAGTACTGGCAGGATCACGGTGGGCTAGCGCAGTTTGGCTACCCGCGCACCGAGGTCTTCTACGTCGAGGGCCGGGCGGTGCAGTATTTCGAGCGCGCCCGCTTCGAGTACTGGCCGGAGTACACCGGCACACCGTATGAGGTGCAGCTTGGCCTGCTCGGCCGCTACGTGACTCAGGGTCGCACTTTCCCGACGGAGCCACCGCCGGCCAAGGACGACCCCAACCGGATCTACTTCCCGCAGACTCAGGAGTACCTATCGTTCGGGTTCAAGGATTACTGGCAGAAGAACGGCGGACTGGCGCTCTACGGCTACCCGATCAGCCCGGAGATCCAGGAGGTCAACCCGGCTGACGGGAAGACCTACACAGTCCAGTATTTCGAGCGTGCCCGTTTCGAGTGGCACCCCGATAACAAGGGCACGCCGTTCGAAGTGCAGCTCGGGCTCCTCGGCAACCAGGTCCTCACTGGGGACAGCTGGTATCGGTAGAGGCGGATATCGAATAGTTCGTTGTAGGGGAGGACCTTGTGTCCTCCCGTTTTGCCCTTCCACTGATTGTGCCGCAAACACTTCGGTTCGCGGAGAGACATCGCGGACATCTGTAAGAATCTCGACTCATCGGCGCCAGGAGGACACAAGGTCCTCCCCTACATAATTATCGATCTGCAACTAACTACCCCAACACGTCCAGAGGAACGCTGGCGAGGGTGACGGCCGCGGCGGGGCCGCCGTATTCGAGATCGACGACCGCGGAGCAGATGACGTAGGCATCACCCTGGGAGAGTCCACGCTCCTGCGTGAGGTAGTCGAACATCAGCGCAATTGCCTGGAGTCGCGACGCCTCGAAGTCGACGTCGTCCCCCAGGCCGATGGTGTAGAAGCGATCGGGGGCTTCGATCCGCGGCGTCTTGAGCTTCAAGCCTTTGCGGACGCCGAGCCGAACCGTGGCAGTACCGGGACATTCGATCGAGACCGACGTCGCCTCTCCCCAGCCCATGGCGGCATGGAGATCGCCGAGCGAGAAGAGCCCACCAGGTACCTGCACCGGAAAGAGAATAGTGTTGCCTGGCTTGACCTGCACCAGATCGTAGTTGCCGCCCCAGGGGAACGGTGGGCGAAGCGTAGACGTCTCGCCACTCGCCGGAGCCAGTCCGAGGCAGCCGATCATCGGCTTCACTGGTACCGACAGCGTGTCTGAGATGATTACCCGTCCATTCTCGATCGGAATGCGGCGAATCGCCGGGTTCGCCAGCCGGTTGCCGAGCAGGCCGAAGTTCGGGATGATGGCGTTCCAGCCCCACGGACCGGGCGCGACGTCCACGATCTCGACGCTAACCGCGTCGCCTGGCTCGGCTCCCTCGATGTAGACGGGCCCGGTCACGGCGTTGATGGCGCGAATGTCGAGGGACTCCAGCCAGCGATCGCCCGCGTCGAGCAGTCGCTGTGACGGCTTCTCTGACGTGTGGAATTTGACCGTCTCTCCCGGCTGGATACGCAGCACCGGCTCGGCATCGGGCCGGAAGGCGAAGGTTGTCTGGTCTGCCTGGATCTCGTGCACGTGGTGCCTCTCAATTCTGTCAAAAGCCCGGTCACTCAGCGGTGACGTCGCCCAACGTGACGGGACGAATGCCGAGCTCCGCCAGCAAATCCGCTGCCCGGTCGAAGAATCGGTTCACGTCGTTCGGCGTGTGGGCGTCGCTGTTGACCGTCACCGGAATACCAAGATCTCGCGCGCGGGCGAGGATCTCTGGACCCGGATAGGGCGCGCCGAGCCCATGTCGCCAGCCTGACGTGTTCAGCTCCATGATGTGGCCAGAAGCAGCGATCGCCTGCAGCGTCTCCTCAACTGCTTCCCGGTACCACGGTTCGTCGCCGGTGAAGAAGACGTCATTGGCGTTGAATCGCTTGATCCGGTCGAGGTGCCCAACGATGCGCACACCGGGGATCATGAGCACCTCCTGCATGCGGCGGTAGTAGTCCGTGACCATGGCCGCGATGTCGCCGTCGTACTCCTCGTCCAGGATTTGACGATATTCTTCCGGCGTACCGTCGAAGGAACTCGGCGGGTTCCGCTCGCCGAGAAAGTGAACTGAACCGACGAAGTAGTCGAACCCGAGCGGGAACAGTTGCTCGCGCTGAAAACGGTCAACCTCTGAGCCGGGGATATAGTCGATCTCGGCGCCAAAGAGAACGGTGATCCGGTCGCGGTAGCGCTCCTGAAGCGCGCGGACCTCCGCCGCGTACTGGGGGAGTTGCTCACTGGGCATGGTCCAGTCGGTCTCGAACGGCAACGGCGCATGACTGGTGATGCCGACCTCGTTCAGACCGGCGGCGATGGCCGCGTCGATCATCTCGACGATCTCACCTTCGCCGTCGCAGTAGTGACTGTGGGTGTGGTAGCTGGTGCGTATTGACGCCGTCATCTCGTCCTGCCTATCCCTGTCCCGGTGGTGTGGGGCCGATGATACTTTGAGCGCTCATCTTACCGCCAATTCGGACGCCTCGCGCGGGCAGACCGCCATGCAGTCGGTGCTACAATGGCGAGCGTGGATCCGGCCCGTCCCACTCATTCAGGCGGGCCGAATACCGGGAGCGAGTCGACAGAGAGGGAGTTACCGCGCATGGCCGAGCGACGCGAACCGCAAGCGGACGAGCAAGTCGTCTCCGAACCGCAACGAGCACCAGCGACGAGAGGGCGCGCGTCGACCGGACCGGCGAGTGGTCTCCCCTACGGGTTAGCTGTTGCGGCAAACTCGATGGTCGCTGAGTCGCCGCACACGCTGCAGCTCGAGGCGATCGATCACATTGCGCTCAGGGTGGCGAATATCCACCAGGCCGAGGACTTCTATCACGAGTTTCTGGAGATGGACGTGGTCGCGCGGGCCCGTCGCTCTGGTGACGGCTGGGATGTCATGCCGGCCGACTTCGATTGGATCGAAGGTCTCCGGTCGGGCTACTACCCGGAACTGGTCATCCTGCGCAACGGCCCGATCAGCATCTTCCTGGTCAACGTCGGGCGCGGCGCCGTGATGAACGAGCCGCGGCTGGCCCACGTCGGCCTGCGTGTCTCGACCCAGACTCTGGCAACCCTGCGCGGGATCGTGCTAATCCGCTCCTTCCCGGTCATCGAGGACAACGTGCATGGATTCCGCTTCCGCGATCCCTATGGCGTGACCTGGCATTTGACCGATGTCACCTTCTGAGGAGTTTGTTCGCTGACAAGCGATGATGGAATGGGGCCGAGATGACCGACGCCTATCACGAGTTGCTCGACGACCTGTCGCACACCACCACGCGTATTCAGGAGATGACCGAGAAGTATGGTGACAGCGTGCCGGTCGGCTCGGCCGAAGATTGGGGTCCGCCGCAGATCGTGACGCACCTGATCGACACCGAGAAACTCTATCGTGGACGCATTCAGAAAATGCTCAAGGAAGAGACGCCATACCTGAAGTCGTACGAGCCCGAGGTCGGCCCGGAAGGGATCGCCCAGAAGCTGCGACCGGAGTTGGAAGCCTTCGCCACTGAACGGGGCGAGACAATCTCTCTGTTGATGAACCTGCCGCTCAAGGGCTGGGAGCGAACCGGCATCCACGAGGAGCACGGCGAAATCGCGATCGAGGACATCGTCGAGACCATGATCAACCACGATAATAACCACCTGAAACAGATGGAGACCTTCCTGAACCAGCAGGGTTAAGACTCGTTTTCCACACATGGGAGGAGCCGCCGAGTGTGGGGACTCTCAGCGGCTAGAGGAGGAAGTGAGGAGGTTGCCGGTCGTTATGGCTTGACCCAAAGCCCGACCGGCACTCTTCACATTAGCACGCATGTTCTAGTATGTCAATAGCCAGCACGGTCGTAGCACCGCGAACCTACGCGGTCTTTTTATGTCTTCGGTGCGGCAGCCCGTACCAGTGCCAGGGTCTCCTCCAGCGAGTCGTTCGGCGTGATCGAGCGCACGACTGCCTCATCCAGCACCCCGTTCCACGGTTCCAATCCACGCTGGATATCCTCCGCTGTCTCGCCTCGGATGCCGGTTTCGACCGGCTCGACACCCATCCGTTTAAAATGATCAGCGTACTGGGGGATGCCGCCGTAGCGGTTGGCTTCCTCCGTCAGGCGCTTCGCCCCAGCCTCACCGAGCGCGGCACGCACATACGACGCGAGCACCGGCACTTCTCGCACCGCCTGGCGCGCGCCTTCGCGGACCCAGTCGTTCGCTGTCTCGGCGAAACCAGGCGTAAGCCAGTTGAAGAGCACGCCATCGGCCGCCTCACCCGCGAAGTGGGACATGCGCGGTCCGAGCGCCGAGATGAAGACGGCACAGTTGGCATCCCGATTCAGGATGGTGAGGCCGTCACGCGTGCGCTGCATGGCACCCTTCCCACCGGCGCCACTTCCAACACCCAGCCAGAGCCGCTCAAGAGGGAGGCGGGTTGGACCATGTGAGCCGTCCATGCTCCGGAGTTGGCGCACGATCTCCTCGGCCGGTTTGCGCGAGAGTGGAATAACCCCGACTCCGAGCATGATGCCGTGCGTAACCGAGGCAGCTTCGGCCAGCGCTTCGAGACCATCGCCGTTCGGGGTGTCGTTGACCCAGAAGGAATGGTAGCCGAGCGATTCCGCCAGCTGCGCGGCGGCGCGGATCACCTCCGGCGAGATGGCCGCGGCCACGCCAAACCCACGTTGTGATTCGGGCATCGGTTCCTCCAGATTCAATCAGTGCCATGACGACCTGCGGTGTCGCTCTGCCGATGGTCAAGCGATGGAGGCATGGGTGTCAAGGGCCGCGTTCGGGTTTAGACTGGAGAGGAGGGAGATTCAAACGGAGGTAGCTGCCGCCCATACACCGGAAAAGGATCGATCCCGATGTCGACGACTCGAATCGCACAGATAATTTCCGGTGAGCGGATACGGCTCGTACCGCTCGGCCCGGAGCATTTCGACGCCGTTCTGCGCTGGCGCTCGGATCCTGAGATTACCCGCTACTGGATCACGCAGGATGTGCCGACCGAGGCGATGATCCGCGAATGGTATGAGCGGAACCGGGCTGAGGCTGCGCTCGTCTGGGCCATCAGCTTCCAGGACGAGCCAGTCGGCTATGTAACGCTCTTCGACGTCGATCCGGTCAATCGCAAGGCGGAACTCGCGCTGATGATCGGCGAGCGAAGCGCGTGGGGCCAGGGTTTCGCCAAGGAGACCCTGCGCACGTTGCTGCGGCACGCACTCACGCGGGCGGTATCGGGCGGACTAGGACTGAACAAGGTCTACCTAGCTGTCTTCGCAGAGAATATCGCCGCCCGGCGCGCCTATGCCGCCTGCGGCTTTCGTGAGGATGGCACGCTACGCGAGGACATGTGCCGGGACGGCGCGTGGCACGATCAGATACTGATGAGCGTCCTGGCTCGCGAGCTGGACGAGACGTCAACGAATCAAGAGAGGGAAGCGCAGTCATGATCCTGGCAATCGTCACGTTCCGATATGGGGATGAGTTCGATCCAGAGCAGTTCCAGCAGACATCCCAAGCTCGACGCGATTTCTACGTCGGTCTGGAAGGCCTGCGACAGAAGATCTATTGGGTCGATCGAGAACACAAAGAGGCTGGCGGCGCCTACGTCTGGGAATCACGCGAAGCGGCGGAGCGTGTCTACAACCAAGAGTGGAAAGCGCGGGCGGAACAGTCGTTTCGCGCGAAACCCGAGATCCGCTACCTGGAGACGACCGACGTCATCCTGAATCGCCCGCTGGCTGATTGAGCGAGACGCCGGTCTGACAGGGCCAGAGATAGTCTAGAGGACGCCACTGACGGTACCGTGGCGCGAGGACCGTGCTGGGCTTCGAACAGGAAGCGGTTCGGAACAGCGGACAAATTCGATGCGCTGGCTGCAGACGTCCAGCATGATCGCCTCGAAAGCGAAGAAGATCACCACGGCCGCGAAATCGGGCAGCGCAAGCAGCAGCAGCCCGCAGACCCCGACGCTAGTCAGAGACGCCGTCACCCAGACGACCCCTCGCAGGATCACCAGACGTGTTCGGCTTCCCGTGAAACTGAACAGGTACGGTCGGTCCAACCGGATGAAGAGTCGCGTGATCGCGAGCCCTGACGTGGCAACGAAGAGGGCGATGATCAGAATCGCGTCGAGTCGGAGAGCTAGCATGACAACCTCTTTCTCCTTGCGCGCCGGTATGTTGAGCTAATTCTCATTGAGAGACCGCGAAGCCGCAGCACCCAGCAGTCCCGAATTGCGCAGTCGCGAGGTCCCGGCGTTGATAGACGAAGGATCGGAGGTCTAGCCAGTTCCTCCCGAACGAGGAGACCTCGGTACCATCGTCCACGGTTCACCGACTCGAATGTGGGAATTCGCACGAGGAACGGTGCCGGATTGGAGATCCGAAGCGGCCAATCGCGATATGTCGCTGGTATGGCCGGGCCGGGTGATCGACCAAGCGCCTCCACCATCGATGAGCGCAATGGTCCGGCCATCATCCAACCGGTGAGCGATCGGTCAGGCTCCCTGACGGACCTGTCACACGCCTGGTGGGGACGCGGGGATGTGTTGTCGGTCCGCCGTACTCGTGCGAGGGGGTAACAGGCACTCGCTGTCCACAACGACGACATCGAGTCTCGATGAGCGATCCGGCCGAGATCAGTCGCTCCGCGTTGCCGCTTCGGAACGTCGCTCGACGGTCGTCTCCGCATTTTCCTGCTCGATGACCTCGTCGCTACGTCCATTCGTATCTCCGGGGACCTTGTCATCGTCCCGGTCCGCTTCGGTCCCCTCTTCACTGAGCCGCACCAAGTCTGCGTCGACCTCTTCCAGCAACTCGTGCATCGCCTCCGCGGAGAGTTGACCCTGGCGGCGCAATTCGAGCAGGGCCGCTCGCTGAGTCAGGAGCGCACGACGGCGCGTTTGGCGTATCTGCTGAGCACGGAAAAAGCCGGGCTTGACCTCGAGCGATTCGATGTCCTCTTGCTCCTTGCGGATCATCTCTTCGTAGTCATCGCGGATGTCCGAAACGACACCTGGAAGCAGACTCCCGATCTGACGCTCCTCATTGAGTTGGGTGAGCGCGCGCTGGAGCGCGAAGATGCGCGCCTGGTGCCGCTCGTACTCACTCTGCTGAGGTGCGCCAAGGCCAAGCCAGTTCAGCAGGTTTTGCATCGTTAGTCCCTGGAGCAGCAGCGAGACGAGCACGACGCCGAACGTCATGAGCTGGATCCACTCGCGGCCAGGCAATTCGAGCGGGAGGCTCAAAGCCAGCGCCAGCGCTACTGCCCCACGCAGACCACCCCACGAGACAACGGGCACCCACTTCCAGGGCATCGCTTCGCGCAGCCCCCCGAGAGCGAGATTCACCAGCCCGACAATCGCCGTGCGGCTAACCAGCACCGCAATCATGACGAGACCGAAGGTCGGAAGTGAACGGAGCAATTCGGGCACGGCAATGCGCATACCCATGAGCAGGAAGATCATCGAGTTACCGAGAAAGCCGACATATTCCCAGAACGACCCAAGCGTCACACGGGTGGTCGGCGACATGACGGAGTCGCGTTCCCGGCCCATCACCAAGCCAGCCACGACGACCGCGATGACACCGCTGAAGTGAAGCTCTTCGGCAACCAGAAACGAGCCGAACGCGACGATCGTCGTGATCGTGATTTCAATCAGGTGATCGTCGATGCGGCGCATAAGGACCATCGCCAGCAGTCCAGCAACGAGTCCGAGAATTCCGCCACCGAACGAAACCTTGAAGAACTCGACAAATGCATTGACGATGTCGCTTTTCCCCGCTGCCGTCGTGCTCAATGCAATCTCGAGGACCACGGTGTAGAGCACGATGGCGACGCCGTCGTTGAAGAGACTCTCGCCCTCGACAATCGTTGCGAGACGCTGCGGGGCGCCGAGCTTGCTAAAGATGGCCAGGACCGAGATTGGGTCAGTTGCGGCGATCAGCGCGCCGAAGACGAGCGCTGTTTCGAATGAACGGCCAAGTTCCACGTGAAGCATGCCTGCGATCAAGAAGGCGCCGAGTACCACGCCTGGCACGGCGAGGAGCAGGATCGCCGTCAGATTCTCGCGCAGTGATTCGAACTCGAGGTCAAAACTGGCCTCGAACAGGAGCGGCGGCAGGAAGACAAAGAGAATGACATTGCGCGTGAGCTCGAAGGAGAGCAGCGACGTTCCGACGCCGAACCATCTCAATGAACCGAGCATCAGCCCCATCACGACGAGGGCAATAGTGTACGGCAGGTTGACGCGCCGTACGAGCACGGCGACCGACACCACAACGATCAGCGCAATGATAATGGCACTTTCGACGGCCAAGTCGTTCCTCAAATCGTCTTGATCACGCGATTTGCGATGCAGCTTTGTGAGCTTGGCCCGGGCTGCCAGGGGACAGAAACCAGGCGTCTCCCACCAGATTATCGCAAATGTGATGACGTGGTCAGGAAGGATCCGTCGCCGATATCGACCGACCAACCTGCCGGCCTGGTCACAGCGATTAGTTGCACGGCCAAACGCACACGTTTATCCGGAGATTGAAACGGGCTCGAGTCGTCTCTGCCGTGCAAAGGCTTCCGCATCCGATCAGAGTCTCGATCGTGTCGTCGCGCCAACAGCGAGATACTCGGTGCCGGTCCGAGGTCAGATCCCAGATCGCCATCCACAAGGATTTCGAACCTGACGGCAGAAGTGAACACCATTCATTGTACCGTCACTGGCTCGTTCTCGCTGGGAGAGAGAACAGTGTGTCCGCCCGGGCGGACGTCTCGAATTCACGACAACCCGCTGGATCATCGAGTGCCGTTTCGCGACTCTCCCGATCTTCTCATAGCGCCACCACCGAATTCGGTCGTGTTCTGTAACACTCCTGTGGTACGCGCCGCAACTCGATTAACATTTCTGTTATCGTCGTCTGATTAGGCTTGAAAGGTGGCGTCACGACCCGCTGCTGTCTGCTCCCTCAGCGATAAACCCGTCCAAGAACGGTGGAATGGGACGGCCGAGAACCAGCCGCGAGAGCGACAATCTGGGCCGTTTCAAATTCAGCGCAATAGTGCGGTCGAACTGTCTAAACGAGGAGGTCCCGTATCGTGCCTGCCTGGTTGATCTTCACAGTTAGTAGCGCGGCGGTTGTCCTGGCAGGAACACGTCTGGCCCGGACCGGTGACGTCATTGCCGACCGCACCGGTATGGGGAGAACCTGGGTTGGCGCGATCCTGATTGCCGCGGCGACCTCGCTCCCTGAGCTCACAACCGACTCGTTCGCGGTGGTGCAGGGACACGGGAGCCTTGCCGTTGGTGACCTGGTTGGATCGAGCATGGCCAACATGCTCCTCCTGGCCGTGGCGGATATCGCACTGACGCGCGTTCGGGTGCTCACCCGTGTTGCCATCAACCAGGCTATTGTCGGAACCCTGGCGCTCATCCTAACGGCAATCGCGGTTGCTGGAGCGCTCACTCAGCCAGGTTTGTCGATTTTCGGCCTTGGCTGGGCGCCACTGGTTATCGGATTCAGCTACATTGCCGGTATGCGACTGATCTATTTGAATCGCGAAGGCCCACCCTTCGCGACAATCAGTGAAGTCAAACGTGCGGAGCAGGAGGCGGTAAAGGAGGGACCGAGCCTGCGATGGGCGGCAATTACCTTTGGCCTGGCATCGATCGTCATTCTGGTCGCGGCACGGTACCTGGCAAGCTCGGCTTCTGATCTCGCTGCGCAACTTGGTGTCGACACCGGATTTTTCGGAATTGCGCTCCTGGCAGTGACGACGAGCCTTCCTGAGGTTGCCGTCACCGTCTCAAGCTTGCGGTCTGGTTCGTACGACCTCGCCGTGGGGAACCTGCTTGGCAGCAACGTCTTCAATATGGTGATTTTGATCCCGCTCGATCTCCTATATCGCCCAGGACCGATCCTGGGGCAGGCTGATCGCTCAGTCCTGGTCGGTGCTATGTTCGCTATCTTCCTCACGTCTCTGACGATTCTGGAGGTGCTGAACCGCTCGGAACGGCGTATCTGGTATCTCGAACCTGACGCGATCTTCCGCATATTCGTCTACCTATTCGGCCTGTTTCTGGCTTTTCGAGCAACCATGTAATCGGTGCCGATGGGAGGCATGACCGTCCCATAGCTCGAACAAGTCATGGAACATCGCCAGTCAGCCGGGCGACCAACTGCTGCTCGGACTGTGGAGGATCCGGGAAGCGGGAAACGCGTCCAGGATGTTGACGGGCATGACCGTTCGCATTAGCCTGCGGACAAGTCATTTGCCATGCAATACAACAGGATTCGGACGGACGCGGGTGCACTCCCTGGTCGTGGAGCGCCAATCATGAGCATATCTGGCTGGTGGGTGAGATTCGCGCGGCTCGCACGACGCCCCGCACAGACAGCACCGCAGCCAATTGAGCGCGTGAGGAGATCGGCGATGAAGGACTACGGCACGTACAGCTTCTGGCTCGAGAACTCCGGCGACGACCTGACCCCGCGACCAGCTCTCGACGGCTCGATCTCCGTCGACGTGGCGATCCTTGGCGCGGGCTTCACCGGGCTCTGGACCGCCTATCACTTGCTCGAGCGCGAGCCATCACTGAAGGTCGTGGTGGTGGAAAAAGAGATCGCCGGATTCGGGGCGTCCGGCCGCAATGGGGGCTGGTGCTTCGCGGGCTTCCCCTATCCACCCTCCAAGCTCACGGCCCGCTACGGACGAGACGCCGCCAGGGCGGTCTCGCTCGCAATGTACGATACGGTCGACGACGTCGGGCGGGTCTGCGCACTTGAGGGCATCGACGCCCACTACGCCAAGGGTGGTGAGCTCGAGATCGCCCGGGCGGCGTACGATCTGCCACAACTCGAAGAGATGTACGAGGAATTCCGAACGCTTGGCCTCGAGGACCACTATCAACTGCTGGACGCCGAGCAGACGGAGGAGCGCATTCGGGTCGCCGGGGCGGTTGGCTCGTTCTGGAACAAGGAGGGCGCGGCAGTCCAGCCCGCCCGGTTGGCCCGGGGGCTGGCGCGAGCGGTCGAACGGCACGGTGGGACGATCTACGAGCAGACCGAGGTGACCGACTACGTGCCGGGCCCCTTGCCGCGGCTCGACACTGCGCGCGGCAACATCTCCGCGAAGGTCATCGTGCTAGCTGGTGAAGCGTACCTGTCACGCCTGCCGAAGCTCAAGCGCCGGATTATTCCGTCAACCTCGCACATCGTCATCACGGAACCGCTGTCGGACGACCTCTGGCGCGAAATCGGTTGGGAACGGCGCGAGGTGGTTGGTGGCTTTGGCACCACCGGCGCCTACCTCAACCACACAGCTGACGGCCGCATTGCCTTCGGGCCCTACCGTGGCAAGTACCCGTTCAACTCCAACATCACCGACGCCATCGACCGACAGCCAGAGGTTTTCGTGCACGGTCAGCAATCCGCGCTGCAGTGGTTCCCGATGCTTAAGGACGCGGGTGTGCGCTTCACTCATGCCTGGGGTGGAGTCTTCGGGATCCCACGTGACCACATGCCCATCATGCGCTATGACCGCCACACCGGCGTCGCCATGGGCTACGGCTACACCGGCGAAGGCGTAGCCACGGCAAATCTCTCCGGCCGGGTGCTGGCCGACCTGATCACCGAGCGCGATACCGAGCTGACGCGCTTGCCAATGACCTATCACGAACCACTGGACTGGGAACCCGAGCCGGTCCGATGGCTGGGGTACAAGATCGTGCGACGCGGTCGCTACAAGGCCAATGAGGATGTCGAACAGACCGGCCAGTATCCAGAAAAGCCGGGCATTGCACAGCGTCTGTGGAGCTTCGAGCCTCCCCGCGCCTGGAAATCGATCTGGCGCATGGACGTGGAAGACTGAGCGGATCAGGGGACAGAACACGGAGAGGGTCGGTAACCATGCCTCAGATGCACCCAGATATGGAAGCGCTACTCCAGGCACGCGAGCAGACCAGTGCCCAACTCGGTCCTCGCGGCGACGATGCAACTGAAGCCCGTCGCTGGTGGAATACCTATGCCAGCATCCTGGGTCAGCCACATCCGGCCGACATGCACGTCTACGACCGGACAATACCCACCGCCCATCGGGACGTGCCAGTGCGCGTCTACCAACCATCCGGCAAGCGCGGTCCGCGCCCCTGCATCATCTACATGCATGGTGGTGGCTTCATGCTCGGCGATCTCGACAGTTCCGACGGAAACGCCTGGGGCTACGCCGCGGAAACCGGTGCCACGGTCGTTAGCGTCGACTACCGCCTTACGCCGGAGCACCCGTTTCCGGCGGCCTTCGACGACTGCTACGGAGTCCTTACCTGGCTCGCCGAGAATCCCGGCGATATCGGCGTCGATGCCGACCGCATCGCCGTCGCGGGTGATAGCGCTGGCGGATGCCTGGGCGCGGGTCTCGCGCTGGCGTCGCGTGACCAGGGCGGGCCGCGCATCGTAGCTCAGGCGCTGATCTACCCCTGGTTCGGCGCGGATAAAGTCGGTGGATCCTATGTCGAGTTCGCCAGCGGGCTGGGCCTCACGGCCGCCAGCATGATCAAGTTCGACCGGGCCTATCTGCCGGACGATCCGGATAGCACCGATCCGTATGCTCGTCCAATCAAGGCAACTGACTTCTCAAACCTGCCACCGGCGCTGGTCCACTCGGCCGAGATGGACCCGATTCGCGACGACGGCCGCGCCTTCGCCGCGAAACTGGCCCTGGGCGGCACCTGGGTCACCTACCGCGAAGCGAAAGGCATGGTCCACGGCTTCCTGCGCGCCCGCTTCACCGGTGCAGCCGCCCGTGCCGAGTTCAAAGTCGCCTGTGACTTCATGCGAGAGTATTTGGGCGAGTAAGCGGCGGGCACGTGTTCTCTCATATCGGCATCATTCCCATCTCCGTTCCAGGCTCTGGCAGCACACTGCTCCAGAGATCCTGCGCCAGGCGGGATGCGTCTTGCGAAATCCCATAGCGAGCAAAATATTGGCAGACCCGCTCCACATCGCGTGCGAAGAGTGGATAGGCATCCGGGTTGTTCCACGGATCGAACGCCTGCGGAACGTCGATGATGGCGATCTCGTTCTCCCAATAGAGGACGTTGTAGGCGGATAGGTCTCCATGAACGCGGCCGGCCTGTAACATGACGTCGACATTGTGAAGAAGCCGCTCGTACACGTGGCTGGCTTCGGCCTGATCCAGCTGGACCTGGTTCAGGGCCGGAGCGCCGCGTTTCTCATCGCCCTGGTAGGCCATCAGGATGACGTTCTCACCCATGGCGACCGGCCGCGGAACATCGCATCCCGCATCGTGGAGGAGTTGCAGCGTCTCGTATTCGTGGTTGAGCCAGGACGCATGAACCACCTCCTTGCCGAAGGCTGTGCCGCGTTTGACGGCGGCGAGACTGCGCCGGTCACGCACGGCCTGACCTCCATGACCCAGCAACTCACGACCCTGGCGGTACGCTCCGTCGTTGCGAAGGTTGCGGAACATGCGTGGCCGGTAGAGTTTGGCAGCCAGGAAGTCCACATCGAGGGATGGGTGAGCACGGCAACAGTAAACGTTCGCCTCTTTCCCACCACGGACCTGATAGAGGACGTCGACGATGTGGCCGCTGTCGTAGAACGGAGTCAAGTAGGTCAGGATCCAGTGCTGCTCGTGACGTGACCCATGGTAGGTCGGAGTAAACGCGCTGACCGGAAGATCGCGCGGGTCGATCAGTTCATCGGCGAATCGCTTCGAGCGGCGCCGCAATTTCCGTCTTGAGGGACGGCGAGAAAACGAATCGTCGTCGAGGTATCGTTCGACTTCGTCGAAATTCGACAAGAGCAGTCTCCAGTTCGTGAATGGGGGCGCACATCAACGGTTGCGTCCGAACATCCGCGGCTGGAGAAGCGCAAGGACGACATGAGTTGGAGAGAGAAGAACATCGGCGTCTCATCAACGCCGGGATTACGAGATCGGTGCGCCGGTCATCCTAGCGCGTGCAATGCACGAAGGCCGTTAAGTGCGCCAACACAGTATTTCCATGATGCTGGTCGTTCGTGTTGTACTCTGACATCGGTGCACCTCCTAGCCTTCGATCGTGAGACCGGATCGCACTCAAAGTACCGGAATTATCCACCAAGGTCAAGCCACAAATGTGGGAAGACGGCCTTGATCGGCGTCTCGCTCGCGGTTCAACACGGAACGTTGAACCGATCTGGATCCGCAAGGCAGTTGCGTTTTCTCCACCAGGTTCCCGGCATTTGAGATGCGCGGCTCAGGCCATAGGCAGCACACGCTCCTCACGAACGCCGCGCGTCAGAAGCCAGAAGCCAATCGTCAGTTCAAACCCAAGGAGCGGCAGGAATACGAGCGTGGGGGCGCGAACACCGAACAACTCCACGACGATTCCAACCAATCCCAGCGCCGCCGCCAGGAGACCCCAGAGCGCGATCAGACGCGGAATCGATCTGGACCGGTAGAACAGACCGTACCAGAGCAGACCGCCGATGCAGTAGAAGAACATATGCACGGTGTAGGCTGGCGCGTAGACGCCCTTTTCGAGGGATTCACCAAGGATCTGATAGGCGGATTGCGATGGTGCGCCGGCGTCGACGAAGCTGTGGCTGAGCTGTACCAGGGCCAGCGCGCCGAGGCGACTGATCGCCATGAACATCGCTTCCGCCAGCCAGCATCCCAAGAGCCACCAGTGCGACAGCCCGGCCGTGCTGGCGTAAGACCACGTAGAGAAGCGCCGCCAGAGCGACAATCCCTACGCTGGTCACAAGGTCTAGCACGACGCCGGCACGGGCCATGGTGAGTCTGGTGGACAGGTGCTGGAGGAGGTTGGCACTGTTGCCAGACCCCAGCGCCGAATCAATCAGGAGACCTCCGCCGAGACTTGTGAGGATCACGACTAGAAAGGTTGCTCCCAGCAGCCGTACGACCGTTGGTTGTGGTTGAGTCGTTTGCGTCTCGTGGATCGCGCGCGGACGCTCGACAGTAAGCACGCTACCCATTACCGGACCTCCCCTCTGGACAAGAGGTGGATGGCGGCGGCCACCATAACGATTCGCTGCCGCCAGCAGTCAGACGCTGCCGCTTTACCGTAGATCTCCCTCTATCAAGTGGGTGTGACAATTCTTGGATCGTCGTTCCAAGACCGTGTCTGTTGGTGACTTCACGAACGCGGTTTGCGCTGATAGCGGGCCGTGAGATCAGTCGACAAGGCTTGTTCTCAACAGTTCCGCCGCTTCGCAACCAAATCGGTCTCTCATAATGATTTGATCAGAGCCCGGTACGATGGGTGCGAGTCTCCGGTTTCGGATGCGCCCCTCTCGGATCATGGGAGGTGAGCGCGTGCGGTGGAGTCCAACAAAACTGAAGGCCGACGAGCCTTCGTGTAGACGATTGATGAAGTAACCAGTGATATTCGCTGCCGAAAGGATCGCTGCGTGAGGAATTGGGCGAGCGGGGACTCGCGGATGGTTCTGCAACAGTGGGTGGAAGAGACACTCGCGGAGGCTATCGGGAAAACGTCTCGAGACGACCCGGTGCTACCCCGCACCGGCGGGCCAGCCGGAAATGCCCAACTGACCGCCTGGACTGGTCTTATGTTGCTGGCCCTGTTCATCGTCGAAGTGGGAACGGTTGTCGATCTCGGCCGGTTCCTGAACTGGCATATCGTGGTCGGAATGCTGCTGGTGCCCCTGGCGCTGCTCAAAACAACCTCGACCGGGTGGCGCATCATGAGCTATTACACTCACAGGACGCCGTACCGAACCGCCGGGCCGCCGCCAATGATGCTGCGACTTCTCGGTCCGCTGGTGATCCTGGTTACCCTCGCGGTACTCGGATCGGGAATAGCGCTCATCGCGCTTGGACCGCTGGATAGCCGGTCGGGATTCCTCACGATCCTTGGATATCACGTGGACGCGGTTGGCGTGCACAAGGCCGCGATCGTTGCCTGGGCGGGGGCGATCAGTGTGCATACGGTGGCACGCCTGATTCCGGCGCTCCGAATGGTCATGGCGCCCTGGCTCGGCAAGGACCACATACCCGGCGGCTTCCCGCGTTTGGTGGTTCTCATCGCTACGCTGCTGGTCGCGGCTGTCGCCGCGGCGTTCGTCTACGGCCAGGCAGGCCCGTGGCTGTCTGGGGGCCTGCACCTGAACCACCGTTAGTACACGTGACCCGCCATCCATGTTCACGCAGATGCCAGAGGTCAGTTGAAGCTCCGGACGCTTGAAAATGTTGACGGAGATTGATACTTTCAGAAAGTCGGCGATTTCGGCGGCCGTGCAGGAGTTCTCCGTTGCAGAGATATCAGGGCTGGTGGAGCACCGCTTTGACACGCTTCCAGCATGGACTCGATGCCGTGCTTTCCGTCATATTCCCCTTTCTTGCCCTGTTTCTCACGGCGCTTGGGTTGCTCGGACTGTTCGCCAGTCTAAGTGGCGGTGCCGAGAGTCCAGATTTCTTGTTCATGTTCGGCCTAGCGAACCTCATGCTCGCGCTGCTGTTCGCGGCCGCGTTTTGGCTCGTTCGCTCGAACGAGGAACGACTCTCACGATGGCACTTTGTTGCCGAGATGGGAGTCCTTTTGTATTGCGCCGGTTTCCTCTGGCCATATCTCAATCGGGTTTGGTCCTCGGTGCAAGTCAACGGGAGAGATAGCCTATTCCGCAATCTATCGTGATCCTCATGATTCCGGCGATGATCTTGGCCTGGTGGGCTGGTCTGCTGATCGCCGGCATGACCGCGCGAACCCATGCCGAGAACGCTCCAGCCTAATTTGTATTGCTCGGCGGCGCGTTCTCGATCGTGTCGCTGGTGCTGGGATTCGCGGCACAACAGATCATCGAACACATTGGAGATGGGACGATTGTGACACGGAAGGCGGCGTTTCTCGCCTTCATCGTGTTCCCAACGCTGGCAGGCGGGCTAACTCGCACTCTTCTGCGATAGACACCGCGGGCTAGCTTGAAGCCGTCGATTGGTAGGTGGCGATGATGACACCTGTGGTGCTTGTCAGGCTTTCGACCAGCGTGAGGGTAGACGGCGGGACCCCGCCATCGAACAGACGCTGGCCCGTGCCGAGAACGAGCGGATGAATCAGAAGAATGTACTCGTCGATCTGATGATGTTGCATGAGTGATCGCACCAGCGCACCGCTTCCAAGAACCATCAAGGTCCCATCGACCTCACGTTTCAGCTGGGGTATCACCTCCGCGAGATCGCCTGAAACCAACGACGAATTCATCCAGGGGAGTGGCTCTACCAGCGAACGCGAGACAACGTACTTCTGTCTGCGGTTGAGTACGTCCGTGAATGGGTTCCCATCGTTTCGTTTTGGCCAGATCTCGTAGAAATCCTGATAGGTCCGGCGTCCGAGCAGCAGTGCCCCTTCCGCGGTCATGCCGCGACCCGCGAACCGGCCAATGACCTCGTCCGGATAGGGTATGGCCCACCCCCCATGCACGAAACCGCCGCGCGTGTCTTCATCCGGACGGGCTGGCGACTGCATGACGCCATCCAGCGTGACACTTTCAAAAATCACAATCTTGCCCACGGAGCATCCCCATTCCGCATTCGCCGGCCGCGCCTGAGACACCGATCAATCACGCGCCACGACACCTGAATCCGACCTCACCGTATTGTCGAACAACCATGAGGGAAATCGACATGTTCGTTCCTGAAACATTGGTGGAAACAGGAGAACGGCACCCGGCTTGGCCAGGTGCCGTTTGGAGGTGATGAGGTAACGATCGGCCACCGCGCCAACGCGTTCAGATACTTCTCGTTCGCCCGGCGCGGCAATGTGCGTCCTAAAGAGGAAACCATTCCTCAGACTGGAACGTGTACCCCTCGGGCTCGTAGTCACCACTGGGACGATCGAGTTGGTACGTCCCGCGATAGCTGCCCTGCACGATATGCGTCAGGGCATCCATGAGCAGGTCGATATCATCCTTCGTGTTATAGATACCGATACTGGCCCTCACACCACCCGGAACTTCTGATTTGTCGTGCAGCATGATGGCTGCCCTGGACTGCTCCACCTCGGCAGCGTTGACCTTCAGCAACCTGAGAAGATACGGGTGCGCGCAGAAGCAGCCGTGGCGTACCGCGATACCGTATTCATGAGCCAGGATCGCCGCCACCAACCCATGCGGAACGCCAGCGATGTTGAACGTCAGTACACCCACGCGCTCGTCGACGTGGTCGGGGTCCGCCGAGCCGATAACGGTAAGCTCGGGGATCTCCTTGAACCGGCGCAACGCGTACGCGGTGAGATCTCGCTCGTGGAAAGAGACGGCGTCCATCCCAATCTGCTCGAGCGTCTCGATTGCCTTGGCCAGGGCAACCGCGCCGATCACGTTCGGGGATCCGGCCTCCTCACGATCGGGGAGTCCGCTCAATAGCATGTCGTCCAGGGTCACCAGATCGACAATCCCGCCGCCCAGCATGAATGGTCGCCCCGTCTCCAGGAGCCGCCGGTTCGCGATAAGCGCACCGCTGCCGTAGGGCGCATACATCTTGTGTGCTGAAATGGAGAGGTAGTCGATATGGCCTGGATCGCTCGCGGGCTTCACATCGATAGCACGGTGTGCCGCGAGTTGGGCAGCATCCACCAGGATCTCGGCGCCGTGAGCATGGGCCATGTGAGCGATACGATGGATGGGCGGGGTATATCCGGTGATGTTCGACGCTCCGGTCACCGCGATGAGACGAACACGACCGTCGTATCGTTGGAAGTTCTCTTCCAGGTCGTCGAGATCGATCCGGCCATCGTCGTCCACGCGAACGTTAACGACCGTAGCCAGGTCTCGCCAGGGCAACATATTGGAGTGGTGCTCCATGACCGACGTCAGGATGATGTCGTCCTTCTTGAGCGCCAGGCGGAAGGCGAGCCGATTGATGGCATCGGTGGTGTTAACCGCGAAGACGGCGACCATTTCGTTGGGATTGGCGTGAACGAATTCCAGTACGATCTCCCGCGCCCGGTCGTAGAGGACGGTCGACAGCCGCGACTTGAAGCCAGATCCGCGATGAACGCTCGAGTACCAATCGGCCATCTGATCAACGGTCTCGCGGACCGTTCGCAAGGGAGGGGTACTGGCGGCGTTGTCGAGGTTGACGTAGCGACGGCGAGTGCCGTCTATCACCGGAACAGTCTGCTCTACACCAGCGACAAGATCGGTCCACACGGTCGTGTCGGCACTTATGTCCAGCATTGAGCCAATCGCCTCCATCTGCTTTTCAAGCCGCATACGACGCCCCGGCGTGCGCGGCCCGCTGGCGATAAATCCAGGAACCCTGAGGTTCCCCACATGAGGCAGTGCCAGACACCGTCGAGACTATTTCGCGGACGCCGTTTCACCGGCGCCATAGGGTCATCGTATCCAGCGAATCATGACGAAGGTCTAACGGGATCACCCAGGGGCGTTACAAATCCATGCCAAAAGCGAGAACGCAATTGAAATCTCCAGCGATTTCGGCACGGAAGCGACCGTCAGCGTCGCCGTTCGACGCAGGCTCTCATTGCAATCGCGCTACATCGCGATACGTGCGCAAACTCCGGAGGGTGTCTTCACAATGATTGATCCGCCGACCTCTGGCCAGCGGGCAAGCACGGGGGCTTGCTCCTACAACACGCGTCCCGACCGACAATACGCGACAACGGCACCCGGTTGATCCGGGTGCCGTTCTGATGTCGATCGTTTTCGTCGTTCTACTTCGCGAGGGCGTTCAGATAGGCGCAGTACGCCCGGCGCGCCATCTTGAAGGCGCTCAGATGGAACGACTCGTTTGGCGCGTGAACGCGTGAATCGGGTCCTCCGAAGGCGTAGAAGATCATGTCGGCGCCGAGCTCCTGCTGGAAGATCTCGGCCACCGGTACCGTGCCGCCAGTTCGGACATACAGCGGATCGCGGTCGTAGAGATCGCCCAGCACGTTGGCGGCGGTCTTCAGCGCCGTGTTCTCCTTGCTGATCGAGAAGGGGCGCGCCGAACCGGCAAAGCGCTGCATGCTGACCTCGGCCGACTTCGGGCAGTGCTTCTGGATGTGCTGTTCGATCAGGTCGAGGATTTCCTCGGGATTCTGATCCGGGACGAGACGGCAGGTGACCTTGACGTGTGCTTCAGCAGGCGTCACGGTCTTGGTTCCCTGGCCCTGGAAGCCGCCCCAGAAACCATTCAGGTCGAGCGTCGGTCGTCCCCAAGCACGCTCTAGCGGCGAGTAACCGGGTTCGCCCCAGAGCGCAGGAGCACCGGTCGAGTCACGGTACGCCTCTTCGTCGAACGGCACCTCAGCGATGTCGGCCCGCTCCTGTGGCGTCAGGTCATTGACCTTGTCGTAGAAGCCCTCGACAGCAACCCGGCCGTCCGGCGTGTGGAAGGTCGCCGCGAGCTGAACCAGGTGCTGCACCGCATTCGGCATGGCCGCGCCGTACATACCGGAGTGCATATCCGTGCCGGCGGTGCGCAGGTCGACCTGGCAGGCGGCCAGGCCCTTGCTCGACATTGTCAGCGAAGGGATGTCCGCCGCATACATGTCGCCGTCAGCCGAAATGACCCAGTCGCAGGCCAGGCGGTCGCGCTGCTCGTGGACGAACTTCGGCAGGCTCGGGCTGCCGATCTCCTCTTCACCCTCGAAGAAGAACTTCAGATTGATCTTTGGCTTGCCCTGGGTCGCCTTCAACGCAGCGATGGCGTTGACCGTGGCAAAGGCGTTTCCCTTGTCGTCGGTCGAACCACGAGCGAAGAGCAGATCTCCCTCAACCACCGGTTCAAAGGGCGGTGAGTTCCAGAGATCAAGCGGATCGGGCGGCTGAACGTCGTAGTGGCCGTAGATCATGGCGGTCGGCTGGTTGTCGTCGACGTGCCAGTTGCCGAAGACGATCGGGTTGCGGCCAGTCGGCAGCAATTCGACCTCAGGCACGCCCGCCTCGCGCAGCTTATTGGAGATCCAGTCGGCGGCGCGACGCACGTCAGCGTCGTGCTCCGGCAAGGCGCTGATACTTGGAATCCGCAAGAACTCCTTCAACGCGTCGAGATCCGACTGTTCGGTTTTGCTCAGATACTCTTCCCATGCCTCGGGCATGTGGTGGAACCTCCCTGTTTGCGATCAGGCGGCGGACAGCACGCCCGCGACACCCGCGTCGATCAAATTCTGGCGGAGCTGGTTCATCTCCGCGTCATTCAAGGCCGGAATCGGCCAGGCCATGTAGGGTTGGCAGAGTCCCTTGAGGGCGAACTGCGCCTTGTAGGCTGCCGGGAAATTGCCAACGCGGCAGGCCGAGACGGCGTCGGAGAGCTTGTGCTGCATGGCGATGGCCGTGGCGCGGTCACCACTCATGGACGCGTTGTAGACCGCGACCGCGATATCGGGCGCGATGTTGACCCCGGCGCCGATGATGCCGTGACCGCCGACGAAGAGGGAGGCCGCCAGCATCGAGTCTGACCCGGTCAGGACGGTGAAGCCTGGATAGTTTTCGGCCAGGCGAGCGATCTCCTCGAAGTAGGCGAACTCTCCGCTACTGTCCTTGATGCCGATGATGTTGGGATGCTCGATCAGCTTGGCGACCACCTCAGCCGCGATCGGCACCTTGGTGACGCGCGGGATGTGATAGAGGATGATCGGCACCGGGCTAGCCTCGGCGACGTGCTGGTAATAGGTCAACACTCCGTCGTTGTTGAGGGGATAGTAGAAGGGTGGCGGCACCAGCGCGCCTTTGGCGCCCAGGCCGTCGATCGATTTCAGGTCCGCAATGACGTCGGCCATTACCGAGCCGGAGGCACCGGTGAAGATCGTGCCACGTTCGCCGCCCGCCTCCAGCGCCACTTCGAGTGCTTCCTTGCGTTGCTCGCGCCGCAAAGCCGAGCACTCGCCGGTCGAGCCGAGAATCGAGAGCCCGTCCACGCCATTGTCGAACAGATAGCCGACGACGCGCTTCAGGCCGTCATGATCGATCTCACGACCTTCCGTCAGCGGCGTCGACATCGCGGGGTAGACACCGGGATAACGCTGTGCCATGTTCCTCACTCCCTATCACTGACCGCGTCGAACCGGCCATGATCGTGAACGTCGTGCCTGCCCTGGGCCGGATGGGCGGACACAGTGCACCAGTACCTGACAGGAACGCCAGCCAGGTCGAACGACTGTTCCCCGTGCGATTCGACCCGGCTTCTCTGGCCGCATCGTAGCATAGGCGTCCGGCAAACGGCGCGATGGATCGGCCAGGCATGTACAATCGTGCTCGAAGCGCACGAACTGGGGCGAAGGGGGCCAGCATGACGGCAGACGAGCAGCCAACCATCGAGACGACCGAGCCGGAGAAGCCGACGCTATCGGCCGCGGCCCGTCGCGAACGCCTGGGCGAGCTTGCCGAGGCGATTGGCGAGACGGCCGTCGTCGAAGGGGACAAGGTGAACGTCGAGACCGGCGAGCCGGTTGCCACCTACTACCACGTTGAACCCGACGGCAACTTTCTCCTGATTCGCTGGATGACCGCGTCCAGCCCGACCGGCCACCCGCGCTGGCGCGAGGCCGCCGAGATGATCGTTCAACCAGGCGAGTCGATCCACACGTCCGCACTCGGCGGTGGATTCTTGATCGAACTCGAGCGTCGCGCGGCGACGATCGAACAAGCCATCGCGCTCGGCAAGGATGCCGCAATCACCGCGCGAGTCCAACACCTGGCAACCGAATTCCCCGAGGCCGTCGCCCTCCTGGACCCCGAACCGGTGCCGGATTATTTGCTGCTGGATCAAGAGAAGCAGTAGGGCGCTGACAGTCGATCCAGCCCCACCTGTCGCCCATGCGGCGCCACCGCCCTCTGCGATGTCCACCCAGACAGCGACAACACCATAAGGAACGCAACCATGGTCATGATGAATGTCCAGCGCATGCGGTCGATCGTCGATGTGATCGTTACCGGCGAGATGCCGCCAGCCGCACAAGACGCCGCGGAACGCTGGCAGGCAGTGTCGTTGGTTCACGTACGGAGCAGTGCCAATCACGTCTTTCGCCTCACCCTGCCAGATGGGAACACCGGCTATCTCCGGCTCACTCCAGCGGCTGAGCGCAGCCAGGCTGCCCTGGGAGCCGAGGTGGAGTTTATTCAACACGTCGCTCGGGCAGGGGTACCCGTCGCGCAGCCGCTCCCGTCGCAGGCCGGATCATTCATCGAAGAGATCGACGTTGCTTCGAACGACCGGAACGCTCGGAGGGACAGCCAGCGCTACCACGCGCTCGTCTTTGCGTGCTTGCCGGGTCGTCAGCTTGACCACGACGAACTGGATGAACCGCATTTCCGCACCTGGGGACGAGTGCTCGCACAACTGCACGAGGCATCCCGGACCTTCCCGTTCCATCAGGCCCGGCCCTCCTTGATGGACGAAATCCGTCAGGCCCGCGCCAGCCTTCCAGCCGGAGAAGACAAGGTCGAGCACGTCCTCGAAGCGAGCGCAGAGTGGCTGGAGACACTACCCACTCAGCCAGACGGATACGGTCTGCTTCACGGCGACTGCGAGATAGATAATCTGGTCTGGGATGGACTGAAGCCGCAGTTGCTGGATTTCGACGGAGCCATCTATGGACCGAACATGATGGACGTCGCCATCGCGCTGCAGGAGATCTGGCTGGCCGAGGATTCTCAACGGGAGGATCACGTCAATTGGTTCTGTGACGGTTACCGCGACGTGCGCCCGCTTCCGTTCTCCGGGTTGGAATCCTTGCCGCGCCTGATCACTCTGATGACCGCCATCAAAGTCGCTCAACTCGTGCGTGCGTACGCCGACACGACGGACGACGATGGGGAGACTGGGGCAAATCCTCCGTGGCTCGTGAATATGAAGACTCGTCATCAAACCTGGCTGCATGCCCAGAGGACGCGTCTGGTATGGAGGTGACCGTTCTTGGCCGAACGAATCTAGCCAAACGCTCGCTCCCCACGTGCATACGTGGTCACGATTGAACGCATCGCGGAATACAAAGACCGATTCAGCCGGAGTAGCCTGATGCGCTCACAACGACGTTTAGGCGGTATCTCGTAGAGAAGTGCATTCGACCGCGCATCGCTACAGATCATTCGAATCAGACGGAAAAGGGCGCCTCCCGAGGAGCTGGGTCGTCAGACCATCGATCAGCCACATCTCCCAGCGTTCTCTTGACCACTCTCGGTCCACAGTCAACAAGCGATAGAGTTGTGGCGAGGCTAGCGCCCAGATGATATCCGTGGCCATGTCCACATCAAGCTGCGGTCGAAGTGCACCGCGATCTGCCAGTACCTGTGCCACCTGTCGCAGGTCGTTCCAGCGGCTCTGTCTTGCTCGCTCTTCAAGCGCAACAATCTTCGGTTCACTTGCCGCCGCCTGCCAAACCACCGCAAACAGCTCTGACTGGCGCTCAAGCGCCGCGGCAATCCCTCCAACCAACTGCCGAACCATGCCTTCGGAAGTGGGCGCGGACAGCATCTCCTTCCACCGCCGTTGTTCGACGAGCGGGACGGAGTCGTCGTCACGTCGCACCTCCGCCTGGATGGTCGCTACAAGTAACTGAGGCTTCGTGCCGGCCACGAGTTTCACCGTTGCCAGCGAGACATTGGCAGCCTCCGCGATCGCCGCAAGCGTCGTGTGAGCGTACCCATGCTCGATGAACTGCCTGCGAGCTGCTGCGAGAACTGCCCGGCGGGTTTCGCGGGCAGCCTCAGCTCTTCGAGGAGAGTGGTACGGGCGGCTTGACTTTCGACTCATAAATAACTATCCTCTAAAGCTAGTGAATATTCTCTAAGGCTCGTCAACTTAATACTACCTCAGCGATCTGCCGATACGGAGGTGTGGCGTGACCAGCGTGCAGCATGGGTCTCAGTATAAGGACGTGCTCGGGATTTCTGCGCAGGAACGACAGCGGCTCCTCGAGCAGGCCAAGAGTCTCGAGCCGGAAGCCCGGTGGCTGCTGGACCGTATCGACGTGCGTCGAGGCTGGCGAGTTACTGATCTTGGATGCGGGCCCATAGGTATTCTCAATCTGCTGAGCGAACGGGTCGGCCCGGAAGGTGAAGTCGTGGGTCTCGACCTCGAGCCAAGGTTCCTCTCGGTAGCACGGCAGGTTGTGGCGAAGCGAGGTCTTACCAACGTTCAGCTCGTTGAAGGTGATGCGCGGTCGTCCAGTCTACCGCGCGACTCGTTCGATCTGGTCCATGAGCGACTTCTTCTGATCGGTCCCGTTCGCGAACCGGTGGTCGCCGAGATGTTTGCCCTGGCACGCCCTGGAAGGGTCGCTGCCGCCCAGGAGATCGACGTCTTCTCTGCCTATTGTGAGCCATCCCATCCTGCTTGGGACACGCTGCTCGAGGCGTTCCGCTCGTTCGTCGCCGGTCATGGAGCCAATCTGGGAGGAGCACGACAGCTCCCCTCGCTACTCCGCGATGGCGGGTTCCTGAATGTCGAGGCTGAGGTCCACGCGCGTCTCGCTCGCGTCGGTGAGCCTCGTCGTCTGCAGTTGCTGGCCCTCATTGCATCGATTCGCGAGCCGCTGCTTCGCGGCGGCGCCTATTCCGGCGAAGAACTCGACGCACTGGTTGCCTCACTCCGATCACATCTGCAGGACCCCGCGACAGATGTCATGCCCGGTCTGGTCGTTCAGGCCTGGGGTTACAAGCCGGTCGCGTAGTCGATATCGAGTAGAAGGAGACGACATAAGTGGGAATCACGACTCTGAAAACTTCAATTGCCGGCGCGCTTCAAGGTCGTGTACGTCGACCAGCCGAAGGTGTGCGCCGACGCCGTGCTGGGCTGCCTGTCATGATGGGCGACCGTCCGTCGAGATCCAGTGCTCTGGTCCTGATCGCCACTGGGGTTATTCTGTTCGCCGGTGCCGCCCTCCATCCCCACGACCCCAATGCCACCAACATGGCCGAGGTCGCCTACGTGCAGACGGGCCAGGCCAGTTGGTGGCCCGCCCACGTACTTATGCTCACCGGCTACGTGCTGTTCGTCGTCTTCTTGGTCCAGATATCGAGCCTCACGGGGCTGCCCAGCTCGGCTCGACGCGTACTGAAGGTGGCCCTGCCGATCGCATCCTTTGGTGTGCTCGCGATGCTCGTGCACCTGTTGCTGGGCTTCGGGCACGACAGCCTGTCGAACTCACACGAGAGCTGGGCCTTCTGGCTCAAGGATGTCGTTGAGACATACGACGGCGTGTGGGCTGTCTCGCTCGCCAGCGTTGCATGGGTTCTCGGGCGATCCGGCTGCCTGGGCAACCGACTCGTCGGCCTACTCGGCTTGCTCGGCGGGATCGGATTCGCGCTCTTCTCCTTTGCCATTCCCGTGACGGGTCCGATCATCCCGGTAACCAGTTTCGGGCCGCTGGTCCCGAAGATCGCGCCGGCGTTCGGGCTCCTCCTAGTCGCCTGGACGATCTCCGGCGGCGTCCTCGCGCTGCGTATGGCCGACTGAGACGGCGGTACTCGGCTGGCTCGGCGGCCGGTTACCGCCACGCCGGGCCAGCCGGCAACCGCGTAGTTTCATATCCAGAATCGGTGAAGTCCCGCCTGGCGGTTCCGAATCCGAGGCAATCGAGACGGTCATCACAATTCAGCCGGGACGCGCCACCAGACCCGGCCCAATGTCGGCGATTTTTCCCAGCCCGAGCTGCACCATAGCGTTCTCGATCTCGTCACGCAGCATCTGGAGTACTTGCCGAACACCGGATTCACCGTCGACCGCCAGGCCCCAGACCGCCGGCCGTCCGATCAAGACGGCGGACGCGCCCAGCGCAAGTGCCTTGAGCACGTCAGTTCCCCGGCGAATCCCGCCGTCGAGCAAGATCTCGATCCGACCGCCAACCGCGTCGGCTATCTCAGGCAACACATCAATGGTCGCGGCCGTCCCATCGACCTGACGACCGCCATGGTTGGAGACGAGGATCCCGTCGATCCCATGCTCCACCGCCAGTACAGCGTCCTCGGCCGTCATGATCCCTTTAAGCACGATCGGCAGGGACGTGGCAGCGCGGATCCAGGTGAGATCGGCCCAGGTCAGCATCATCGTTGGAACGCTGTCCAGATACGGCCTGCTCCTGGCCGGATCGGCGATCTGCTGATCGTCCAGGCCAATCCCCAGCAGCACCGGCGTCGCAACGTATGGCGGGACCACAAACCGGTTGCGCAGGTTTCGCTCGCGCCGGGCTGCGCGTACCGTGTCGACCGTAATCACGAGCGCCCGGCAGCCGGCCCGCTCCGCCTTCTGGATCAAACGGGTGATGACGTCGCGATCACCGTAGGCGTAGAGCTGAAACCAGAGGCGGTCTGGCGCGCGTTCGATCAATTCCGGCAGATTGTACTGGCTGTCGGTCCCGATCACGGCGACCGTCCGCTCAGCCTCGGCCGCGCTCGCCATGGCGCGCTCAGCCTCCGGATGAACCATGCGAATCGGAGTCGCCGGCGCGATCAGCACCGGCAACGACACCGGCTGACCGAGAACTGAGGTCGACAGGTCGGGCTCGCGCACTCCGGTGAGGACACGTGGACGCAGCTTCACCCGTTGAAAGCCGCGCCGGTTCTCGGCGATAGAGAGTTCGTCCTCCGCCCCACCCGCGACGTAGTCCCAGACCGGAGGAGACATGCGCTCCTGGGCGGCTCGCTCCAGGTCGAACAGATTAACCGGCTCGAACGGTTCACTCATCGTTCGACGCTTCTCCCTACGGCACGCCGCCCTGCAAGATCGTGATCAGCTTCGCGGTGTCCAGGTTGCCGCCGGAGACGATGCAGACGACCTTGCCGGTGCCTGCCGTACCGGTCAGCGCCGCCGCTACCGGCGCGGCGCCCGCCCCCTCGGCGATCACCCGGTGACGCTCGGCCAGCAGTCGGATAGCCGCGGCCACCTGTTCCAATTCGACCACGATCGAGCCCACGAGCAGGTTGCTGATCAGCGGCCACATGTCCGGTAGCACCCGCGGGCCGCCCATGCCGTCGACGAAGCTCGGGATGTAGCTGAACTCCTGTGGTGATCCAGCCGCGAAGGAAGCGGCGACCGGCGCGGCGGTCGAGGTTTCGACCGCGTAGAGTTTGGTATCCGGTTTGAGGGCACGGATAGCCGAGCCGACACCGCCACTCAGCCCACCACCGCCATACGGGATGATCACGGCGTCGACCTCCGGCAGATCCTCGACAATCTCCAGGCCGATCGTGCCGTTCCCCGCCATGACCGCCGGGTCGCTTACCGGATGGACGAAGAGACCCGACATGCCGGGGAATTCGTGCGTCGAGAGGATACGGAACCAGGAATCGAACGGCGTCTTGACCACGTCGGCGCCGAGCCGCTTGATGGCAGCCAACTTCGTTTCGGGCGCGTGGTCAGGTGCGACGACCGTGCATTTCACGCCGAGCCGTCGCGCGTACCAGGCGACGCCCTGCGCCATGTTACCCGCACTGGCCGTCCAGACTCCCTGCTCCAGCGCCTCACGTGGCGCCGAGAGCATGGCGTTGCCAGCGCCGCGCAGCTTGAAGGAACCGATCGGCTGCAGGTTCTCCAACTTGAGGTAGATCTCGCAGGGCGCGTCCTCAAAATTTAGCTTCACCAGCGGAATCCGCAGCACCGCGTCCGCTATCCGCTCACGCGCGGCACGAATCTCCTCGATCGCGACCTGCTCGGCCTTGGCAGTCATCCGTTCTATCCTCCCTCAGAGCGCGATCTCAACCTCGGCCTCAATCTCGACCGGAATCCCGAACGGTAGCTCGGCCAGCCCGACCGCCGACCGGGCATGCGCGCCGGCTTCGGGTCCGTAGAGCTCGATGATCAGGTCGGAGAAGCCGTTGATGACGGCGGGCATGCGACTGAAGCCGGGCGCGGCGTTCACCATGCCGAAGACCCGCAGCCAGGCGGTGACGCGGTCGAGATCGCCCAGCTCCCGCCTCAGGCTGCCGAGGATCGCCAGCGCGGTCAGCCTGGCCGACTGGTACGCCTGCTCTTCGGTCACGTCCGCTCCGACCTTACCCAGCGGACCAGCCAGCGAGCCGTCCGCCTCTTGTGGACCATGGCCGGAAACGTAGGCCCGGTTGCCATGGACGCGTACCCAGGGAAACGGGAGCTTCATGCCCGGGGGCATCTTGAGCGGTTCCGCGACGGCCAATCCCAACTCTTCAAGCTTCGCCTCGACACGCATGCCTATCTCCTCGTTCGGTTCCGGCCCGGTTCAAATCACGTGTGGCCGGCCAAACGAGGGTAGCAGGTTCAGCGTGTGGCGTACATTAGTCGGTCACGCCGCGAACGGTTTCAGCACCACCTTGACGCATTCATCCTGCTTGTCGCGGAAGATCCGGTAGGCCTGGGCCGCCTGGTCGAGCGGCATCTCATGGGTGATGACGAAGCTGGGATCGATCTCGCCCTCGATGATGCGATCAAGCAGCGGACGCAGATAAAGCTGCACGTGTGTCTGGCCGCTGCGGATCGTCAGCGCCTTGTTCATCACCGCGCCTATCGGGAACTTGTCGACGAACCCGCCGTAGACGCCGACTACCGAGACCGTGCCGCCCGGTCGGCAGGCAAGAATCGCCTGGCGTAGCGCGAATGGTCGCCCTGTCTCCACTTTCATCGACTGCTTGACCCGGTCGTAGCCATAGTAGAGCGGGTTGGGGGTGTGCGACTCCATACCGACCGCCTCAATGCAGGCGTCGGGGCCGCGTCCGCCGGTCAGATCGTTGAGCGCCTCGAGCACGTCGACCTCTTCATAGTTGAGCGTCTCGGCGCCGCTCGCCTCGGCCGCCATACGCAGGCGATAGGGGAACCGGTCGATGGCGATGACGCGCTCGGCGCCCAGCATGAAGGCGCTTTTGATGGCGAACTGCCCGACCGGACCACATCCCCACACCGCAACGACGTCGCCTGACTTGATGTCGCAGTTTTCGGCTCCCATGTAGCCGGTCGGAAAGATGTCGGTCAGGAAGAGGACCTGCTCGTCGGTCAATTCATCCGGAATCTTGATCGGCCCGATATCGGCAAAGGGAACGCGAGCATACTCCGCCTGACCGCCCGCGTAGCCCCCGGTGAGATGCGAATAGCCGAAGATCCCTGCACATGAGTGTCCCCAGAGCTTCTCGGCCATCCAGGCATTCGGGTTCGAGTTTTCACAGAGAGAGTAGAGCTCGGCCTTGCAGGCGGCGCAGGCACCACAGGCGATCGGGAAGGGGACGACGACGCGGTCCCCGACCCGCAGGTTGGTCACCTCACGTCCAATCTCGACGACTTCTCCCATGAATTCGTGGCCCAGGATGTCGCCCGGCATCATCTCGGGGACAAAGCCGTCGTAGAGGTGGAGATCCGAGCCACAGATAGCGGTCGAACTGATCTTCACGATGGCATCACGCTAGTTCAGGATCTGAGGATCCGGAACCGTATCGACCTTGACGGTCTTCTTGTCGAGCCAGAGGTTGGCCTTCATTACATCTCCTTGGATCATGGCTGTGTCGTAGAGTCGATGTATCCAGTGGCTGTCTAGTCGCCCATCTCTGATGGACTCGGCGGCTGGCCGGGCGCTGGTGCGCCCGGCCGCCGGAGAGGACGGCGTCGGACCTCACGACCTCGCCGGTCTCGCGCTCTTGCTTGAACGCGCGCAGGTCGTCGTAGATCTCTCGATCAGGGTTTTCGGGGAAGATCTTCGCCAGAGTCGCGGTGAACTTTCCGCCGGGTATGCCGTAGCGCAGCGTGACGTGCACTTCGGTGCCACGATCGCCTGGAGCCCGCTTGAAGTGGACCGACCCGATATTGTCGATCTTCGAACCAGGGAGGGATCTCCAGGAGATCATCTGATTCGGCACGTCCGCCACGACCTCGGCATCCCATTCGACACTACGGCCCATCGGGGCTCTGGCTACCCAGTGCCAGCGATTGCCGCCGGTCGATTCGACCGACTCCAGGTTCCGCATGAAGTTGGGCAGGTGACTGAAATCGCGCCAGTACTCGTAGACCTCCTCGACCGGGCGCTGGATGGTGATGGCGGCGCGCACCTCAGGCTGATCGCCGGTGCCATCCTGGCTCACCTGTCTGGTGGCCAACACATCAAGCACCGTCACCCCGGCTACAGTGGCCGTGGCTCCAGCCAGTTGGTCGGCTGGCGGCTCGCCAGGATGCCGAGTCCGGCCGCGATCTCCCGCATTCCCACCATGCGCGTCAACGGCTCCGTCATCCCATTGGATCGCACAGCGATCATGCGCGCCAGTGATCCAGGCACGACGACCTCGGCAGCACCGAGACCGATGCTGAAGAGTCCCAGGCCTTTGACGAGCCAATTGGTCGCGCGACCCTCATTGCCGTCGCGTGTCGCTCGCTCATCACTCGTGCCGTCAGGTCGGCCCGTCAGGAAGTGCTGCATCGGGATGTCTCCGGGATAATCGGGTGTGGGTGCATGTTCCATCGTGCTCTCCGTTTCAGTGGCCCGGTCGCCGGGCGTGCTCGATCGAATGTGTCGTCGTTGGCTGAGTCTGGCGCGTTCCCAGGAAGTTGCGGCGGTGTCGTGGATCTTGGACTGGTTCGCTCGGACGGTCATTCTCGGCAAACCAGAATGTCCGCAGCGTCTCGTCCAGCCGTGGTTCACCGCAGCGATCGTAACTGGGCTTGTGAATGGCCAAAGGTTCGAACGATGAAGGCCAGTGTGGAATGAATCGAGCCCGATCCGTCCCGACGTAACCGTTCGACGGGACGGGGATTGATGCTAACGGGGAACGCCGCGGTGAGCCTGGTTGACGATCCAGGAATCGAGGATCGCAAGGTCTCTGTCCTGGCCAGGTTCGTCGCGCCGATCGCGGCGTTCGATGGGGGGCGTAGACGTGACAGGATCGCTCGCATCACATTCCCACGGAAGCGTCATCACCATGTCGCGTTCGTGACAGCACGCAAGCGCCCAGACAAACCGGGCAAACCAGTCACGTCTCACCGCCTACCACCACTCATCTGAAACCACCATGGATGTTCTCTATTCACGCCAGCGATCCGCAGACCTTATGGGAGATCGATATTAGCTATAGCTAATCTACGAATGAGTCTCGACTCTGTCAAGTGGGAAGGCCGAAGAGGGGGTGCACACCGGAATCCGATTCGTACGTCGTTGGCGACAATCGCTCCAGCTCTATCGCAATCATGACGCGCTCATGCAGCGCGGTCTTCTACCCTCGCCCTGGCGGCGCCAGTTCGCTCCCGAGCAGGCCACCCTCGACCTGCCAGGCGGGCGGGTTCTCCGGGTGATACTCGAAGCGCTGCCGCTCGAAGTACTGCACGGTGAACCCCGTCTGCGGGTCGGTGAATTCCTCGCTGATCGGAAAGCCGAAGATCGTCAGCCCGCCGTGGTTATTCCAGTAGTCGCGAAAGCCGAAACAGAGCCGGTGACCGGTCTGTGGATAATAGGTGCAGTTGGCATCACTCTCGGCATTGACGGTTTTGAATGGGGTCGTCTGCAGCAGCCCCTCCTTTTGCGCCAGTTCGTCACCGAGCAGGCCGAGCAGGACGTCGTAGTGACTGGGCCAGGCGCCGGGATGGTACTCGAAGCGAGCACGCTCGAAATACTGGGTCACGAAACCGGTCTGGGCATCGGTGAACTCGTCGGTAATCGGGTAGCCGAAGACCGGCAACCCACCGAACTGCTGCCAGAACGCCAGGAAGTTCTTGCGCACCGTATGACCAGTCTCGGGGAAGTGGCGGCTCGGCGCGAACGTATTGCGCAGCGCTGACACACGTTGAACGGCGGCATTGAAATCGTTGGCATTCAGTTGTCCACTGTCGAGCGCGTTGGCAAGCGCATTCGTCACATTGATGCCCTGGTTCACGTCCTGTGCAGCACAGAGGATGAGATCCATGCCTGCCTGTGTCGCCAGCACTGACCGCTGCGAGTCGCTGCCGAACGCCGAGAGCGCACCCCCCTCGATCGCATCGGTGATCGTCACACCCTGAAAGCCGAGTCGCCCACGTAGCTCATCCTGGATGACGGTGGACGACAGAACGGCTGGTCGATTGGCGTCGAGCGCCGGATAGACCGCCGAAGAGAGCATCACCAGATCGACTCCGGCCGCGATCGCGTCCACATAGGGCGCTTCGTCGACGGAGCGCAACGTCGAAAGTGGCACCTGCAGCGTGACCGGCCGCGCGTCGGTGTTCTCGCTCGATGAGGCCGCGCCGAGCCCCGGAAAGTGCTTGACCGTCGCCGCCACGCCAGCCTGCTGCTGAGCTGCGATAAAGGCTTTGCCACAGGCAGCAACCGTTTGAGCGTTCTGGCTGAAGGAGCGGCCGTACTCGTCGAGGAAGTCGCCCGGCTGGCGATAGACGCCGAGAACCGGCGCCAAATTGACGTTCATGCCGACACTGGCAAGGTTCTGCCCAGCCACGGTCCCGGCCTGACTTGCGGCATTCGCTGGGTCGGCCGATTGGCCGATCTGCTTGGCCGATAGCTCCGGCCCGCCAGGCAGCCGCCGCACCTGTCCGCCCTCCTGATCAGTCATCAGCAGCAGGGGGGCGTTGACCGGACTCTCGAGCTGCGCCTGGTTCAACTGTTGGACGACCGACGCGATCTGCGCGTCACTGGTGATGTTCTGGCCAAAGAAGATGACGCCAGCCGCTTGCCCGGCTCGGATCTGCTGGAACAGCGCATCTGGTACTGTCAGGCCGGAGTAGGAGTAGATCACCCGCTGGCCAGCCAATTGGCGTGACGTCATCGCGGCTCGCGGAGTGGAGTCGATAGCGGGGGTCTGCGAGGGCATGAACGCCGCCTGAACCCGCGAGAACGCGCCACTGAACGGTACGGCAATGCCCAACGCCGCGAGTCTCTTCAGAAACGTCCGGCGATCTTCCATCTCGGTGCTCATCAGGTTCCTTCCACGGCTGGGATCAGTCTCATATTGTCCGACCGTTGCGATTCAGGTTTCTTCGATCTCTCGAGGTACCGTCGTGGCGGCTCGAACACCACCTTAAACGCATCGCGAGGGGTGATGTTACCGGCAAGACCTTGCAACGAGGGTGAAACAAGGGTATTCATCCCCTATTCCCCACGTGAGCACCGCACGAGACTGAGTGAGGGGGTCAGGGTGCAGGAAGCGGAATTCGTTCGCCTTGTCGCCAGAGACGACGGCGAATCGCATTTCGAAGATGTTCAAATGACGCTGCTGCCCGTCGACTTCGCACCGCCAGCGGCTCCGCTCAACGTGGCCGCGATTGCCGGCGCTGAGCGCTGCAGTTTCGTCGGAGCATTCCCAGACTGGCATGGCGAGGAATCGCACCCGAGTCCCTATCGCCAGTTCTTTTGCACCATGAGCGGAACCTACGAGATCACGGCGAGCGACGGTGAGAAACGGCAATTCCCGACCGGCAGCCTTCTCCTGTTGGAGGACACGTCCGGCAAGGGTCACTCGACACGCGTCATCAGCGAAGACGACGTGCTCATCCTTGCGGTGGTATTAAAGTAGGGTGATGGTCGCCTTTGTCGCGCCCTAGTGGCGGCACCTCCGGCAGCCGTGATACGGTCACCGCTCACTGTGCTCGGATCAGGTTTCATGTGGCGACTGATGCTGATCGAGGTGCACGAGTTAATTCGGTAACTGTCCACGGTCGCCCTGGGCTAAAGCCGCGGGCTACAAAAGCGAAGTCCACTGAAGGGACTGGGCGAAGACTGCCGATTCGGCAGCGAAGGTGGTCTCCAACAGCAATAATGGCAAAAAACTCTAGTCTGCTGAAGCAGACTTCGCCTTGTGAAGCGCGGCGGCTTGAGCCCCGCGTCACAACGGCGGCCTTACCTGATTAGGGAGTGCACCGCGATTAACCGATCAGGCACTATCCGCTCGACGAAGGCCGGCACAGGTCCGGCCTCTACGTTTGACTCTTGTGAAGTCAGCGGGTTTCCACCCCTGGCAAACCGCCGCCAAACCAACGCTCTCACATGTGCTGGTCGAACCACTCCAGTGTCCGCGCAAGAAAGTCGACGCGATATTCCGCCGGTCCGGCACTTGAGAAGCCGTGCGCCATGCCGGGATATCGGACAAACTCGACTTCGCAGCCCGCCTTGCAGAGCGCGATGAACAACTCCTCCGACTGTCCGGTCGGGCAGCGCAGGTCACTCTCACCACTCACGAGGAGCGTCGGCGTCGTGGCACGGTGGGCGTAGGTCAGCGGCGAATGATCCTTGAACCACTGCGGATTCTCGTGCGGCTGGGCGCGATATTGGGTCGTGTCATAGTGCCAGCCGATGTCGCTGGTACCGAACTGCGATTTCAAGTCCACCGATGGCGCCCCACAGACGCAGGCCTTGAAGCGATCGGTCTGACCGATCATCCAGGAGGTCATGAAGCCGCCATAAGAGTAGCCGAAGATACCGATGCGATGGGCGTCGACGTACGGCCGCGACGCGACGTTGTCGGCCACCGCGATGAGGTCGAGATAGTCCTCGCCACCCCGGTCACCGAGCACCTGTACCGAGAACTCCCGGCCATACGAGGTCGAGCCACGCGGGTTGGAAAGGACGACCAGGTAGTCGTGATTGACCAGCAGCTGCTGGTTCGGGATAAAGCGGTAACCGTAGAAGCCGTTCGGTCCACCATGGATCATCAGCACCACCGGATACTTCCGGTTCGGATCGAAGTCGGCAGGCTTCAGCAGCCACGACTCGATGGTAAAGCCGCCCCGCTCGATCTCAAATCGCTCCCATGCCGGCGCGCCCATGCGCTCGACCAGACTGTCGTTCTCGTGCGTGATGACCGAGACGGTCTTCTCCCGCAGGTCGATGACGGCGATCTCACCCGGTGAATCGAACGCCGAATAGGCGCTGACCGCGTAACGTCGCTCCGCGTCGAGACTCACCCCTGCCAGCGTCGCCGTCTCGCTGGTGAGCGTGTCGACCTGGCGCGTCTTGACGTCGATCACGTAGAGGCCGTGCCGAGCGTGCTCGGCGGCGCAGAAGAGAACGCGCTGGTCGTCGAGCCAGACCGCCGGCGCCGAACCGATCCCCTCGACCGGAAGCACCTGCAGGTCGTTCGTGAGTCGCCGCGTCTCGCCATCCTGGACGTCGAACAGATAGAGATCGGGCTGATAGGTGTGGCCCGAATCGCCCGTAAAGATGATCTGCTTCCCGTTCGGGGACCACGCGGCGGACGGATGTGAGCCATCGCCCACCTCCGGATCGCCGACTGGCGTCATCTCGCCCGAGGTGACGTCGATCATCACGAGATACGAATTCCAGTGATCGGCGGCCTGACGACCGGAGAGAATAGTGCGGCCGTCGGGAGACCAGACCGGTTGGTAGTGATCAAGCGCGCCCTCCGTCAGCCGACGGCGTTCACCGCTGGGCACGTCGACCAGCCAGACGTGATTCCGCACGTCCCCAAGGTAGCCGCGACCGTCCCACTTGTAGTCGATCCGGCTCGTCACACGGACCTTCGGCGCCGCATCCTCGTCGACCGGTGTCTCGTCCGGATTCTCCGGGTCAAAGGCGGTGACGTAGGCGATGGTCGCACCGTCGGGTGACCAGGATAGGTCGCTGATGATCTGATTGTGCGTCGTCACCTGACGCGCCTCGGCTGGCTGGGCAGCGTCGAGCACGAAGATGCCGAACTTGGCGGGAGATGCGACGCGATCCGAGACGAAGGCGATCTGGGCACCGCCGGGCGACCAGCGCGGCAGGTCATTCTTCTGGCCGGATTGGGTAATCTGGTGTGCGTTTCCGCCGTCGCGATCGCAGAGCCAGAGATGACTGATCGTCTTGCGGGAGTCGCGCTCAGATCGGGTCAGGGTATAGACGATCTGGGAACCGTCCGGCGAAATGTGTGGATCGCCCGGAATCTGGGCGTCGTAGATCATGTCTGCTGGCGTCAATCGATCGGTCATAATCTGTTTCCTCACACCATTCGTTCAAGCCTATGGCAGCACACTGGACATCAATGGTCGTGGCTGGGACGGCAGATGAGCGACCGGGGTCAGTCCAGCGGTCTGACCATGATAGAGCATGTGCAACGAAATGTGAGGGTGCGGTCGCGTGATCAAGCCGACGTCACATCAATTTTCCGCACTCGGGTCAGTCCAGACCGATGCCCTCGAAGAACGATGTGGGGACCTCCAGCCCGGCAAGCGCGGCGTCGAACGTCAGCCACTCGAAGGGGTAGGCCCGCCGGTCGAACCGGTCGAGCAACATCGACTCTGTCGCGCGGGCGCGTTCGATAACCACATCGGGATAGCCGAAGCGAGCGGCATGCTCGACGAACTCGTCATCATCGACAACGAACGCGCCTGATTCGGGCGTCAGCACCACGTCCAGATCGAGGTCGACCCAGGTCAGCAGGCGGGCATCGAATACATACGGTAACGCGACGTTGCAGTAGATCTCGAGCAGATCTCCGCGGTCATCAAAATCGAACATCGTGTTGAACCAGGCGTCCGGCTCGTAGACGCAAAGGGCATGGCGCCCGAGCACGAACTGGAGGCCCTTACTGTGATGGGTGACCACCGTCTCCGGTGCGGCATAGCAGACGGTGCGCGCCGGCGACTGCTCTACCAGGATCGCAGGCCACTCCATGTGCGGCGCGTGATTGTACTTCTGGGACTGAAGAATGACCGCGGTCACGTGCAGCTCCCCTGTTCACCGCTTGGTCCGAGCTCCAGACGCGACGCCACGTTCACCGCCTGGCCGAGGAACCGTTTCGGCTCTCCTCTACGAAACAGACGATTCTGCCGCAGATTCGCCGGAGAACCGATCATCGATCGCTCCTTTGCGTGGCGAGTTCGACGGAATCGCGCGAGAACGGCGCCGCCGGAGGTGGTCTCCGGCGGCGCGATGTGACGACGTTAGCCGAAAAGTTCTGGTTCGTTCTCACGCATGTAGAGCGTGAGCGATATCTCCCCTGGCGAGAAGCCCAGGTTGGTCAGCGCCATCGCGATCTCGCTCCGGTGCTGTTCGGCATGGAGCGCGACGTCTAGCAGCTGCGGCCAGAGTGGCCTGCGCCGCATCGTCACGCCATCGCTATTCCAGACGATAATCTGCTCGAGGCTGTTTGCCCCTTCTCGTTCGAGCTCATCGATGAAGGCCGACAGGTCCGCCTCGATCTCGGTCCAGCGCGCTCGGATGGCGGCCAGATCCGGGTAGTCGGAAGGATCGAACTCGAACGGCTCCCAGTCGATGTCGATCGCTTTACCGGGCCAGATGAGCCCCGCCCAGAAGAACTCCGTCTCCATCAGGTGGACGAAGGTGTCGTGAACGCTCCCGAAGCCGCCGGGGTTCGGCGCATGTAGCTGTTCAGGCGTCAGCTGCTCCGCCCGATCGACGAGGCGTGCATTGGCCCAGTGGTTGTAGGCGTAGAGCAAGCGAAAGTGTTTGAGATCCATGATCTTCTCCACGTTGTGATTCGCGAGCCTGTGAGTGCTCGCGTCGAAATCGAGCACAGCAAATTGAGGAGCCCGATGAGCTCCGATCAGTGCTTGTCGTTTGCGTCGCGGAGTGCTAGGCGATCACCGGCATGGATCTCTCCACCTGTTTAACCAGAACTGGTCGAATAGAACGAGAAGTCTGAATAATGTAGCAGACGAGCCGGGACACGCAAATCTCACCTCTGGCAGACGAGGCCGTTCCGGCAGACCTTCAGCGCATGGCCGCGATCGCATCGGGACTGTACCGGTACGCCCGGAACACCGCGTTGCGGATCGGCTTGTCGGGCTTGCCAGGCGGATGGTTGAAGTGGGGGTTGACGTACTCCCAGACAGTCTCCCCCTCGGCCGTGACCTCCAAGAAGCGGCCAAAGGTCCCTTCGCAGATCAGTGTGTTGCCGTTCGGTAGGCGCTGTGCACTCGAGAGATGCGGCGAGAAGAAGTCGACGTTCTGCTGCTCTTCGTAGGACCAGACGACCTCGCTCGTCTCGGGGTCGATCTCGAGCACGCGCGAATAGGGCATGAAGCTGTCGGTGCGATGCGTACCGTTGTCGAAAACCAGGATGTGGCCGCTGTCGAGCGGTGCCGGAGCGTGCTGCTGGGCGAGCATGCCGGGTCCGTAGCGCCAGCGGAAGTCGCCGGTCGCGCGGTCGATGATCGCGATCGTGTTCAGGTCACGCAGGCTGATCAAGATGTGGCCGTCCGGCATCTCAGCGACGGTGTTACCGTGCGTCCACTCCTCCCGGTCGTCCTGCGGGAAGATCGGCTTGTCGATGCGCGGATCGAGATGCTCCCAGGAGTGCCATTCCCAGACAACCTCGCCGTCGCGCGCCATCTCGACCAGGTAATCGGCGTACATCGGACCCTCGTGCGGCGGGCCGGGCCGGCCGACCTGCAAAGCCTGGTTGATCTCCTGGGGCACTTCGCCCAGGCAGAGGAGCAGCACGTTCCCATTCCGTAGCAGGACACCATCGTGATGATGATCGGGTTGATTCAACTCCCAGAGGACGTTGCCGTCCCAATCGACCTCCAGGGCAGCGCCTGCCTTCCAGCCCTTCTCGGCGATGAAGCGCTCGGAGCCCTCCTCATCCGGCACTTTGCCATTGTAAAAGAGGGTGCCGCGCTCGGTGAGATAGCCATAGAGACCAGGTGAATAGGGCATCTTCCAGCTGTGGGCGACCGCGCCCTGCATGTCGATGAGTTCGATTAGGCCGCCGCCGGTCAGTGGCGCGAAGAGCGTGAAACCCGGGTAGGCCTTCTCAGGATCATAGGCTCTTAGTCCGGTTCCGGCCCGTTTCCCCTTGATCTGCTCAACCGGCGACATACCTTGTCCTCTTCCCGTGACGCGATCTCAACCGGCTGATTGTGGCCGGACAAAATGCAGGGGAGCACCTCGTGTGCTCCCGAGTTATCTCTATCGTGGATAGTATGAAATCAGGCACGGAACAGCGCCACGTTGCCCAATATCAGCCCGGCCCACCGGCCGCGAACGGCGAAACGTAGTCGTTCACGCGAGACATGACCTGCTCGATCTGCTCCTCCGTCATCGAGTCGGCCTGCTTCTCGGCCTCGACAATCATTGGCAACAGATGGATGTCGCTGGCGGTCGCAAGCCCGGTCACTTCAGGGAAGGAGAGGACAAACGCGATCGCGGCGTTGATGAACTCCTGGCGATCGAACGGCTCGTACCAGGTGTCGTACTTGTGGGGTGCGCCCTCCGGCCAGGGACGCTGCGCGATCGCCTTGATAACCATCAGCCCGGCATCCTGCCGCTTGACCTCCGAGGCCAAAGACTCCAGGTCGAGCCGGTAGGCTTCATCCTGATAGAGGATGTAGTTCAGCGGCGTCAGCACGGTGTCGAACGGGAATCGCTTGAGCGCCTGTAGATGGGTCGCAGGCGCCTGGTGGCCATGCCCGGTAATGCCGATGTTGCGCACCAACCCCTGTTCCTTGGCCTGGATGGAGGCTTCCAGCGCCCCACCCGGCCGCAGAACCAATTCTAGCTCTTCCAGATCGCCGACCGCATGATGCTGGATGAGGTCGACGTGGTCGGTCTGCAGGCGCTCGAGCGAGCGATTGATCTCGGCCCAGGCCGACTCCTTGTCTCGCTTACCCGTCTTGGTGGAGAGAAAGATCTGATCCCGGATCTTCGGCATCCATGGTCCGAGACGCAGCTCCGAATCGCCGTAGCTGGCAGCGGTGTCGAAATGGTTGATGCCCGAGTCCAACGCAAATTGAATTGACTTGTCCGCGTCATCCTGGCTGACATCGCTGAGTGCCGCACCGCCGTAGATGAGGACGGAGTCCATCCGGCCAAGCCGTCCCAGTCTTCGTTGCTGCATCGAGAACCCGCCTTCCTGAGTGCCCGGCGATTTCACCGGGTCATGCTCGCGCTGTTCGTGGAATGCCTGAAAACAGGGTGCGCAGGTTCCATGCTAGCGCCACGCGGGACCAGACGCAATGCACGCGGCACGGTGACGGCCCGCTCACGCACGCATGTAAGACGGTCCTCACCCAAACCTGGCGTCACGGCTGCCTGGGTAATCGTCTGTGACGGTGAGCCACCCCTGCTGCCGGTTATCGAGGTCCGAGCCCCGCATCGCGCGCTCGTGCCATCGCCTCGGCCCGGTCCGCCACTTGAAGCTTGCTGAAGATGTTCGAGACGTAGTTGCGCACGGTCTTCGGCGTCAAAAAGAGCCGCTCCGCGATCGCCTGGTTTGTAAGACCTTCGGATAGAAGCGCCAGGACATCACGTTCACGATCGGTGAGTTCCGGGAAGACCGGCAAAGGAACGGCCGGTGGAGGTTCCGCGAAATAGCGCTGTAGCCGGCGAGCGACGGAGGGACTGAAGATCGCCTCGCCATGGGCCACCGCTCGAATCGCCCGAACCATCTCCTCGGCATCGGCATCCTTAAGCAGGTAACCGCGCGCCCCAGCTTGCATGGCGGCGAAGACGGTGTCGTCGTCCAGCATCGTCACGATCAGCACGGCGACCGCGGGAGCAATCTCACGAATTCGGCGAGTTGCCTCGATCCCGTTGATCCCTGGCAGGTTGAGATCCATCAAGATGACGTCGGGAGCCAGGGTGGAAACAAGATCGACCGCGTCTTCGCCGGTACCAGCCTCGCCGATGACAGATAGGTCCGGCTCAGCGCCGAGCCGGGCACCGACTCCGAAGCGAAACATGGGATGGTCGTCTGCGATGAGTACGGTGATTGGCTCCATCGTCTCTCCGTGATTATTCCGGCAGGTGCGCGGTCACCGTGGTGCCGCCTACGGCGTTGCGGGCGACCCAGCAGCGTCCGCCCAACTCCTCGGCGCGCTCCCGCATCGACACGAGACCCACACCGGCGCAGCGTTGATCCGGGATGCCGAGGCCGTCGTCGATAATATTGAGCGCCAGGCCAGCATCGCCGGAGATCTTGACCTCGCAGGTACGCGCCTGTGCATGACGCGCAACGTTGGTCAGGGCCTCCTGGACGATGCGATACGCGGCAACCTCGACCGCCGCCGAGAGCCTTGGAAGCTGACCGACCGTCTCGATGGTGACACTGAGGCCGGTGTCGACGAATTGGTCGGCCAGCTCCTTCAGCGCACCCACGAGACCCAGGTCGTCAAGCGCCGGTGGTCTCAGTTCGTAAACAACTCGGCGAATCTCGCTCACCGCTGCCTGTGACTGCGCCTTGGCCTCGAGCAGGAGTGAAGCGGCGGTCACCGGGTCACGCTCGATCATCAGCCTGGCGGTGTCGATTGTGAGCGCCTGGCTAGCCAGCGTCGGTCCCAGGCCATCATGCAAGTCGCGGCGTAGGCGGCGGCGCTCTTCCTCGCGTCCCGTCACCAGTCGCTCACGAGCGCGCTGCAGATCACGCGTGAGTTGGACGGCATGTACGGCGACGCCCGCCTGCCGTGCCAGATCGTCGATCAGTCGACGATCGACTGGGGCCAGCGTTCGCTCACCGGCACGTGGCGCCAGCCGCAGCTCACCGACCAGTTCTCCTTGATAGACAAGCGGAACGATCTCCGGAGACGACGCTGGTTCGATCCCTGTCTCGGCCGCCAGTGAGACCTCGTCATCCTGCCGCAGCGCTATGGCGACGTAGGATAGCTTCAGCGCCGTAGCGACGGTCTCGACGATCGTGGGAAGTACCTGATCCGGCACCAAGCTGCCCTCCAGTTGCCGTCCGAGTTGCGCGATCACGGCATATGGCTCATCGCGCTGGCCGTAGAGCAAGCGGTTCGCGCCCCGCTGCAAGCGGTCGCGCAACGGCTGAAAACTGATCGCCACCAGCGCCGTTGCGACAAGCGAAATAGGCAGATTCCCACCCGTGCGAAACAGGGTTCCGAGGTAGCCGACCACCAGCACATAGATACCGACGACGCTGGCGGTCAAGCCTCCGTAGACCAGCGCGCGATTGACGATGAGATCGAGATCGAACAGGCGATATTTGAGTACAGCCACCGCCAGGGCTACGCCAAGCGCGATACTCGCCAACGCACCCGCCACCTCAAAAGCGGTCCAGAGTGTTCCGATGCTCGCCGGTGGAGACTCATCGAATCCCCCGCTCAGCCCAAGCGCGACGTTGCCGCCAACGAAAGTGAACAGGAGCAGACCTAACCCGCTGAGAAACCACTTCGTCTGCTGACGCTCGACCGGGCCCGAGACGCGCCGGTACCGGTAGATCTGCGCGACGACGATCGACAAGACTAACAACACCGGCACGACGAGACCATGCCAGCCACTAGAGCTGTTGAATGAGCGCTCGACGAAAAAGGTCCAGGCGAGTGAACCTGCCCAGAATATGGCAGGGATGACCGTCCAGCGCGGCGTGAAGCGCCCGTCCGGGAAGACGAAGAAGATGACCAACAGCATCAGCGGGAAGAAATAGGTGACGATCAGTCCCAGAACGGCACGGACGGGTGAAGTTGGCATCAAGTCAAAGAGATTCGGCGGGAAGTCAGCCCCTACACTGGATACCAGTAGGAGCGCCACGAGAAACGCGATCACCTCGTGCGAACGCCAGACCAGAAGCGCGGCCACCCCCAGGAAGGTGGTCACGCTCGCAACCTGGAGAAGACCCGACAGAACATATCGGAACAGGTCAAATCCGCCGTTCGAGAGTGCGGACCGCGCCTCCTCCGGATCTCCTATCGCGGCAAGCCACAACCCACCGGCGCTCTGCGCCGCTTCGATCATCGAGATCGTCATCAGGCTGAGTGCCAAAATGGTAAAGGCGGCAAAAGCAAGCCGCGCGGCATAAAGCGCCCGGCCTTGCAGCGCAAGTACCGGACGCGTCTCTGGATAAGCCGCCAAGGCCGTGGATCTCGAGGCTCTGAATGGGTGAACAATTCCCATGCTGCACTCGCCTCACGTTCGCTTCCGGTCTGAGTCTGGATATTTTATGCCAACTGCTGCCTCGTGACGAATGAAGGGAGTGTGAGGTCGTGACAGCAGTTGGCGATGCGTGATTCTAAATGGCACCGGCTAGTCAAAAACCTCAGACATACGCTCGCCGCGAAGCCGGCAGTACGAGCAAGACGAGCGTGGCGACCCCGATAACGATGAAGACGATCGAGAAAACGGACTCGGAGCCGCTCGGGGCGTCCGAAACAGTCAGCATACAGAGCAACGTATCGAGCAATGCGGCGCCGAACCCAACGAACATCGCCCATCTCCGGCAGCGCCAGAGTCCTCCGGCGGCGATCAGTTTGAGCGTGGCCAACGTTGCCGCGATGGCGACGAACGCGCCGTCGAATCCATCCATGGTCAGGATGACGGCCGGAATGGCCAGCACGACGGCGAGAAGGAGCAAGTACACACTGGCAGTAACGGTTGAAGGACGGTCAGTAACAGCTGGGGTTGCGCTGATCGTTGACACTGCGGAACTCCTTTTTGGTAGTCCGGTTCGATCGATGGCGATGGGTGAACCGAAGCCCGGAACCGCCGCTCCGGGCCGTGAAGCGGATCGACGCTACGCGCGTGGTGCGATGAACAATGTGACTGTTAGCGTCAGCGTGAAGGTCGTGTCCTGATCATCGGTGAAGGACTCCGTCTCCGTGCACTGGAGCGTGTCGCCGATGCCATTCCGATTCCCGGGTTTCACTTCCAGGAATTCAGCAACGACGGCACCCGACGAATCGGTCACCGTGCCCTGAAACGCGACGGGAATACCCATCTTCTTTGTCGGATCGCCATTGATCGCGACGATATGACCGGGGCTCCAGGAACCATCATTTTCAATCACGATCGCCGTGATCGTGTCGATGCCATGGTCGTTCGGATCGCAGGACAGCAACAGGGTCTGTGCGCTCGGAGCGTTTGACGGCGCAGCGCTGACGGCGGTCACGCTCAGCGCACTGAGCAGGGTAAGGATGACGAAGACTGGGGCCAGGACGTTGCATACGACGCATCGATTGCCTCCCTTGGTGAATGACGGTCAGGTCAGGGCTGCGCTCAACCAGATCTATGAGATCGATTTGGTTGACGCCACCACCGGTTCGGGCCCGATGACACCAATCTAGAGTTCCGCGGTCCCGCGCTGTAGAGGCGCCGATCACCAATCGACAGAGACGTACTGTCCTCTTGCGTGCGCGTTGGGCAGGACATCGAGTCCCTGTCTCGCGCGAAATCGCTCGAATAACCTGATCCGGCGTATCCCAACACCCGTAAATCCAATCCCACCACCCTGATGCGTCTGGAAAATCCGACCTCCCCCACTTGACACACGATTTCCAATCTGCCTTAATCCCGACGAGAATACTCGGAATTGCTCTCGGATGCCAAAGGCAATGGAAACCAAATCGAATCAACGCTGATCAGGAAGGGCGGGAGGCATGCTGCCGACGTTTGTCATCGGGCTCCGCGAGGGAATAGAAGCGGCGTTAATCGTGGGGATCATCGCTGCCTATCTCCGTCAGCGCGGGCGCGTTGATGCGCTCAAGTGGGTCTGGGCTGGCGTCGGACTGGCGACCGCTGTCTGCCTGGCCGTGGGCATCGCACTCCACATGCTGGAGCGATCCCTGCCGCAGCGACAGCAGGAAGGGCTCGAAACGGTAATCGCTCTCCTGGCCATCGCCTTCATCACCTACATGGTGATCTGGATGCGGCGCCACTCGCGCGATATCAAGAAGACGTTGGAAGAGGACGCCTCCTCAGCACTCGCCCGGAACACGGTCTCCGCCTTCGTGCTGATGGCCTTTTTCGCGGTGCTGCGTGAAGGATTCGAGACCGCGGTCTTTGTCCTGGCGGTCTTTCAGAGCGCCCGGAACACGACCGCCGCAGGTGCGGGCGTCATCCTTGGACTCCTCGTCGCGGTCATCCTCGGCTATCTCCTCTACCGTGGCGGCGTTCGTATCAACCTGATCCGCTTTTTCCGGGTGACCGGCGTTGTGCTGGTAGTGGTCGCGGCGGGCCTGGCGGCGTCGGCCCTCCACTCCGCGCACGAAGCCGGCTGGTTCAACGTGCTTCAGGCGAAAACGCTGGATCTATCCTGGCTCGTCGCTCCCGGCTCGATTCGAGCCGCGCTCCTGACCGGCATGCTCGGCTTGCAGCCAGAGCCGCGCATCGGCGAGATCCTGGTCTGGATCCTCTACGCCGTGCCCTTCTGCCTCTACGTGATCTGGCCGGGCGCCCTGGTGGGTCTTCCGGAGGACGGTGCTTGCTCCAGTTCACCACCGCTGGGGTGCTCAGCTGCCGGCTCCTGCTTCCTCGTCGCCTGCGGATCGTCGAACGACGACAATCCAGCTCGAACGCCCTCGGACACGCGGTTGGTCAAGATCACCCTGACCGACGCGGGCTGCGACCCTGCGAGATCACCATCCCCGCGGGTCCGACGAAGTTCCAGGTTACCAACGATGGCGCGAACGCCGTCACTGAATTCGAGGTGATGGACGGCGACCGGGTTCTCGGCGAAAAGGAGAACCTCACGCCGGGACTCAGCGGAACCTTCTCGCTCGACCTCACGGCGGGCAGCTACACGCTCTACTGCCCCAACGGCACCACCAAGGAGAAGGGAACGCTCACCGTCACAGAAACAGCTGACGATTCAACCGCAACTCCGGCTGCGGCTATTGACCGGGCCGTCGCGACGTATTGACCGAGTATTGAGGATCAGATCGTCAACCGGGCTACTCGTGGCTCTCCCGCTGCGCGCTGACGTTGCCGGTGTTCAGGCCGTACCAGTGCATCCGGCCGACCGAGCGCGCATGCTCGACCTTCATGCAGCGATCCATCACCACCTGCAGACCACCTCGTTTCGCGATCTCGGCCCCTTTCGGACTGATCACCCCAAATTGCAGCCAGAGTGCCTTGGCGCCGATCTTCACCGCCTGCTCGGCGATCTCTGGCACATGCTCCGGAGCACGGAAGACGTCGACCACGTCGACCGGGAATGGGATATCGAGCAGTGAGTCGTAGCTCTTTTCACCAAAGATCTCGGTCTCACGCGGATTGACCGGTATGACCCGGTAGCCGTGGCGTTTGAGATAGAAGCCAACGAAGTTACTCGGGCGCAGTTCATTAGAGGAGAGACCCACGATCGCGACTGTCTTGGCGGTGAGCATGATGTCGCGGATGAGCTTCGGATCCTGATACTGACTGATGTCGAACTCTTGCTTCTTCGTCATGCATCACCTTCCGCACCCGCGCCGACCACGGTCGCCGCTTTCGCCGCCGCCAGGCCGCGATCGAGATCCCAGATCAGGTCGTCGAGTGTCTCGAGCCCGACCGACAGGCGGATCGTCCCCGCCGTAATGCCGCCCGCCAGCAGCTCCTCGTCGGTCAACTGCCGGTGCGTCGTACTGGCCGGATGAATCACCAGGCTCTTGGCGTCCCCAACATTTGCCAGGTGACTCCAGAGCTGTAGCGACTCGATGAAGCACCGTCCGGCCTCGCGCCCTCCTTTGATGTCGATGGCGAAGATCGAACCGGCACCACGCGGCAGGTACTTCTGCATCAGCGCGTGATAGGGGCTCGATTCCAGGCCGGGGTAGCGAACGCGCTCGACCATCGGATGCTGCTCGAGATAGCGCGCCACGCCGAGCGCGTTCTCAACATGCTTCTCCATGCGCAGCGGTAGCGTCTCTAACCCCACCAAAAACATGAAGGCGTTGAACGGGCTGAGGGCCGCACCGAGATCGCGCAACGTCTCGGCCCGCAGCTTCATCACATAGCCGTAGATGCCGAACGTCTCGTGAAATTCGAGTCCGTGGTAGTTGGCGGAGGGATTGGCGATCGTCGGGAAACGGCCGTTCGACCAGTTGAAAGTGCCGGAATCGACCACGATACCGCCGATGCTGGTGCCATGACCGCCGATGAACTTGGTCGCAGAGTGGACCACGATGTCGGCACCCCACTCGATCGGGCGACAGAGATAGGGCGAGGCGAAGGTGCTGTCGATCACCAGCGGCGCGCCAGCCTCGTGCGCGATCTTCGCCACTTCCTCGATGTCGAGGATGTTGGCGCCGGGATTACCGATCGTCTCACCATAGAGCGCCTTGGTGTTCTCGCGAATGGCGCCCTTCCAGGCGGAGAGGTCGTCCGGATCGACCAGCGTCACCTCGACCGACATCTTGCCGAGAACATTCTTGAACTGGGCGATGGTGCCGCCGTAGAGGGCGCGTGAGGCCACCACGTGGTCGCCTGGTTCGAGCAGGGTGAAGAGCGCGGCGGTCTGCGCGGCGAGGCCGCTGGCGAAGGAGACCGCGCCGACCCCGCCTTCGAGGTTGGCGACCCGCTCCTCGAACGCGGCGACGGTGGGATTGCCAATACGAGTATAGATGTTCCCGTACTCCTGCAGATTAAAGTAGGCGGCGGCAGAATCGGCGTCTTCGAAGACGAAACTGGTCGTCTGGTAGATCGGCATGGCGCGGGCGCCGGTATACGGATCGGGACGCTGACCGGCATGAACCGAGCGGGTGTCGAATCCGAAGACGTGGCCATCCGGGACATTTGAGCTGGACATACCTATGGCTCCAGTCTTGGTGTCAAGCGAGAGTTACGTGTCGCGGCCAGCGCCGGACACGGCGCAGCCGTATCGTACGCAGGTTCCAAAGACGTGGTCAACGTCGCAGAGGATGGTGCACGGAAAAGTTCGGTCTGTGCCTTCGGCTGGCAAAACCTTACGAATTACGGCAGTGTGACGCTCCAAGGTGTAAACTCAGGGAGTTCATCAGAATGTTATGACATTTCGTTGCGGCGAGGTATCTGGAGACGACTACGTGAACCTTATTGGCCATGACCTGCTTGGACTGATGGCCAGCCACGGCTACCTGCTTCTTTTTGCGATCATTCTTCTCGAAGAGGCCGGTGTGCCGATTCCGATTCCGGGAGACATCCTCCTCCTGCTAACCGGCTCGCTCATTGCCAAGGGAACACTCGGCTTCGCTCCGGCCTTCCTTATCATCAGCCTCGCGACCGTGCTGGGGACGTCGATCCTCTACACCCTGGCCTTTCGTGGCGGCCGGCCGCTGCTGCGCCGCTATGGACGCTGGCTGCGGCTCAAGGAAGAACGCGTCGATCGTGCCGCACGCTGGCTCAACCGGCGACCCCTCAGTGGAGTGGCGCTCCTGCGTCTGACGCCCGGACTGCGCATCTACAGCACGCTGGTTTCGGGACTGCTCGCCGTGCCACGCCCGAAAGCGACCATTTCCTTCATGCTTTCAGGAATGATCTGGTCAGCCGCCTGGTTGGGCACCGGTATGCTGCTCGGACCGAATGTCGACCGGGCGGTCAGTGCAATTCGCCGCATCGACGGGATGGTGCTACCGCTCCTCGCGCTTATCGCCGTTAGCCTTGGTCTCTTCTGGCTCATCCGCAGAATTGACCGGAGCAACCTGAGCAGTCAGGTCGCGCGGCTGCTCGCGATTTCGCCACGTCCGAACCGGCCGACGGTCCGGGCAATCGCTCTGGCGCTTCTGCTCGTCGTACCTCCGGTACTCGGCACGGCCGAGTCGGTCGGCGAGCGCGTCGAAGCGGGCACGAGTGTCTACCTGACGATGACACGCGAGCGTCCAAGTCTGACCATCACGCGCTATCGGCAAACGCAACCAACGATCGCTTCGACGGCACATTTTTCGGGCTCAGTCGCCACATGACACCAGTCACTGGACGCGAGCCCAGATATTCCTGTTCCAATCAGTACTCCTCGCCTATCCCGCTCCTCCCTAACTGGCATTAGACTGGTCTGCCAAGGATAGGTGTGCGGATAATGCTGAAGCCTGAACGACATGTAGTGTGGACTCTCGCGATCATCGGAATGTTCGCGGCAATGTATGCGGTTGCATTTCTCCTGCTGTATCCGCGTGTCGCCTTTGCCGGAGCTCCGTTCGCCGCCGCGGTGGTAATGATAGGAGGGTGGCGCTTCGGCCTGCGCGGGAGCGTGGCGTCAATCTTTCTCCTCTCGCTCGAAGGAACCACGCTCTTTCGGATCGCCGGATCCAACGGATGGGCATCCGTGTTTCACGAGATGTCGCTGACCGGGGCCGTCACGATCGTTGTCGTTGGCATCGCCATTGGGCGAATGAGCGATCTCGATCGTAAGGTGAAGTCCTATGCCCAGCGACTTCAGCATCAAGCATTTCACGACCCGCTGACCGGGTTGCCAAACCGCGCACTCTTCTCTGACCGGCTGGAGCACGCGACGGCCCGCACCGCGCGCGGCGCCGGATCTCTCGCGGTCCTCTTCGTCGATCTCGACGATTTCAAGCAGGTCAACGACCGGCACGGCCATGCGACCGGTGATGTGCTGCTAAAGTCCTTCGCGAAGCGCTTGCAGGAATCGCTGCGCCTCGGCGATACAGTAGCGCGAATCGGTGGCGACGAGTTCGTCGCGTTGCTCGAGGATCTGGATGATCTCGATTCGGCACGTCTGGCGGCCTCACGCCTGGCGCAGGCCGTCACCCGTCCCTTCGTCATCGACGACCAACTCTACAAGGTCAGCGCCAGCATTGGTGTCGCCTACTGCCCCGCTGGGTTTACCCGTTCTGCCGACCTACTGCGCGAGGCGGACCGGGCCATGTACGAAGCCAAGGCCACCGGGAGCGGGCTGTATCAGGTCGCCCAGTCGCTGGTCGCCTGAACAACCACCAACTCTGGCCGATACTTCACCATCAGGCATCAAGAGAGTTCCCGCGAGTTCGATTCGGAGGGGGTCAGTCGTCCTCGACGGCCAGAACCGCTTCAGCCGACTCGCGCTTGGAATTCCGTCGAGCGGGCATGCGCATCGTCTCGGCGGCGTCCTCGTCCGGAATCCGGAGCGAAGCGATAGCCGCAACCCCGGCCAGAACAGCGGCAACGGCGAACGCGGCGTGGTACGCCGTCAAGTTCGGGCGAGCCGCGCCGACCGTCGAGACCACAGTCGGGCCGAAAAGAGCCAGTATGCTGCTCAGGAACGCAACACCGACTGCCCCGCCGACGCGTCGCTGGACGCTCGAGAGGGTTGAGGCCTGGCCAGTATCGGAGCGAGAGATCGTCGCGAACGCTGCCACCTGGGCGGGCAGGAAAACGTAGGCCATGCCGACCCCGATGAAGAACATCATGATCCGCACCAGCCAGGCGCTGCTATTGAGATCGATCGTCAAGAGCAGGCCCATCATGGCAGCCACCCCGGCGAGCCCACCCGCCATCAGCCGTCGCGGACCGATGCGTGGATAGAGGCGTGCCACGATCTGCGTCGACGCCACCACCCCAATCGCCTCCGGGAAAGTGGTCAAGCCTGATTCCAGCGGCGAGAAACCGCGTGCTTCCTGCAGGAAGAGGGGCATCATGAAGAGAACACCCATGAACGCGGTTGAGGCAAAGAGTGAGGCGATATTGGTCGTCCGGAACAGACGATCGCCGAGCAGGCTCAGCTTCACCATCGGGGTGGCAACGCGCATCTCGTTGAACACGAACAGAATGAGCACGACCACGCCAATGATTCCGGTGATCATAATATCGGGCGAAGCCCAACCATGCGCGGGTCCCTCGCTCAGCGCGTACATAAACGCGCCAAACCCGAAACCTGCCAGGACGAATCCGCGCATGTCAAATCTTCCGGGCTTCTCCTCGCGACTCTCGTGCAGGAAGAGCACGCCGAAGACAAACGCCGCGATCCCGACCGGTACGTTGACGTAGAAGGCCCAGTGCCATGAAAGCTTCTCCACCAGCAGCCCGCCAATGACCGGACCAGAGGCCGGGCCGAGGATCGTCACAAACATCAGAATACGCGAGACGTTCACGCGCTCCTGCGGCGGGAAGGTGCGATAGAGCATCGCCATGCCGACGGGCGTGAGCATGCCGCCACCGACGCCCTGCAGCGCGCGGAAGATGATCAACTGGTTGAACGTGGCGGAGAGCCCACAGGCGGCTGAGGCGATGGTGAAGATCGCCAGCGCCACAAGAAAGACGCGTTTCGTGCCAAATCGATCGCCGAGCCAACCGGACGCCGGAATGAAGACCGCCAGGCTGACGAGGTAGCTGACGACGACCATGTCGATCTGCGCCGCCGAGACGCTGAACTGGCGGCTCAGCGTCGCCAGCGCAACGTTGACGATGGTCGAATCGATCGAGTTCATCAGCATGCTACAGACGTAGACGATGGCCACGACTATTTTCTGCTGGATCAGGCCATCACCACGCGAATCGGCGGTTGACGTGTCGAATCCGGTCGACAAGGAGCGGGCTCCGGTTCGTGATCGGTTACCAATTCGGAGACGTCAAAACCCGGGCAGCACACGGCTCGCCCGAGTCCAATGAGGCATCGCTTCCGGGGAAGGTTGCCGCTACGTCCTGCCATTATGCCCTACCAGCCGAAGTCTGTCCGGTGCCGGACGTGCCGATTCTTGATCATTCTCGTCTCGTGGATAATATTTGACGATGATGTGTTCATCTAGGGAGCATTGATATGGACAATCCGCGAATCTACGGCACGGCACTCGTTTCGGTTGTGGTGGTTCATGGTGGTCCGGGAGCGCCCGGCACCATGGCGCCAGTGGCCCGCGAACTGGCAAGCAAGAGGGGCGTCATCGAGCCATTGCAGGCGGCCCGGTCGCTCGACGGACAGGTCATCGAGCTATCCGACACGATCAGGATGCATGCCGGATCACCGGTCGTGCTGATTGGCTCATCCTGGGGCGCGATGCTCGGAGCAATCGTCGCGGCCCGTTTCCCAGATCTGGTCCGCAAGCTGATCCTGATCGGCAGCGGAGTATTCGAAGCCCAATACGCGTCGGGCATCGATGCCGAGCGCATGAGTCGACTGACCGATGTCGAACGCGAAAAGGTGGAACTGCTCGCGCGGATGTTGGACGACCCGGCAGCCAAAGGGAAGAACGACCTCTTTCGCACGCTCGGCCACATCTTCACGCGCACCGACGCATACGATCCAATGACGCTCGACACCGAGATGATCGAGGCACAATTCGACGTGTACGAATCAGCTTGGAGCGATATGGTGGAGTTTCGCGCCAGCGGCGAGTTGCTGAAAACCGTTAGCCGGATCCAGTGCCCGGTCGTGGCCATTCACGGCACGTATGATCCACATCCAGCCGAGGGTATTCGCGAGCCACTGAGCCGAGTGCTGCCCGACTTTCGCTTCATCCTGCTCGAGGATTGTGGGCACCTCCCCTGGATCGAGCGTCAGGCACGAGACGAGTTCTTCCGTGTGCTGGAGCAGGAGATTAGTGAGTAACGGGGCATGCTCGAAACGTTCACCAACGCACCAAGGGCGCGCCCACGTACGTGAACGCGCCCTTGAAAGAGGAACGATGAAATCGGAGCTACGTATTAGTTCGTCGGCACTGTGGTCTGCTGACCCGGCTGGCCCTTGCCACCCATGTGACCGTGACCGCCAAAACCGCCGGGACCGCCCTGACCGAACGTGTTGTTGTTAATCGCGTCGGTCAGCTGCTGCTGCATGTCGCTAAGTCGCTGCGTTTCCTGGTCCGCCGTCATCTTGCCGTCAGCGACTGCCTGATCCATCTCGCTCTTCTCTTGCGCGACGATGGCCGTGACGACATCGTCAACCGCCTTGCCATGATTCGTGATCTCGTCTTTCAGCGTCGTGCCTGAGCTCAGGTCAGACTGCAACTGGTCGGTGGTGATCCCGAGCGTATTGGCGATGACGCTCATATCCTCACCATGGCCATGCGGTCCGCCGATACCGAATCCGTGCCCACCAAAGAAAAACTGGTCGATCTGGCCGGAGTCGATCTGCTTCTTCAGCGCATCTCCTTGCGCCGAGGTGATCTTGCCACTCGAGACCTGGTCATCCACCATCTGGTCTTCGGTCGTCTGGATTCCCTGTTGCACCTGATCGCTGCTGAGACCAAGGTTCTGAGCTAGCCGATCGACGAACGTCTGGTCGGACGACTGGGCACTGGTCGTCGTCGACGTGGGCGGCGAAGCGGCGAAGACGCTCCCGGCGGTGACCGTCGTGGCCAGGGCGATGGTGGCGAGACCGCCACCGACAATCCAACGTTTGCGTACCACGTATGAAATCTCCTGTTTCTGGCGCCAGGTGGACGTTCCCGTGAACGCCCCCGGTCAACCCTCATCCGGTATGAGGATAGAGAGCGGTTCTGAAAAACCGGTGTGATTCACCTGGGAATGTTCACAGGAAAAGGGGACGGGATCTCCGACAGACCTGAATGAATTCCGACGGTTGCGCTCGGTGGTCAAGGCCAATGCCCTGTCTCAAGTCGTTTCCATCATCTATGAGTTGGTCCAGAGTTGCTGGAGCGCACCTGCAATCTCTGAGATATCACGCATGCGTCCGGCAGAAACCTCGACTGCGAGTCGTTCCATCTCCGCGGCGTCGAATTCATCAGGCAGTGGGACATGCACCAATTGCAGATAGTATGTGGCAGTTAAAAATCCGGTTCGTTTGTTTGCATCATGAAACGGATGTCCTTGAATAATTCCACGAATCAGCATGGCCGCCTTTTCGAACGCTGAAGGATGCGGATCAAAGCCCTCGAACGTTTGGAATGCGGCGGCAATTACTTGCTCCGTCAGGCCGGGCTCGCGCTCCGGGCCGACTCGCCCACCAAAGTCAGAAAGCGCCATGAGGTTGAAGTAGCTTGCTGCAGCTGTCAGAAGCCGCACTTTGGCAGGAAGAGTAGAGGGATCGGAACTGTCGAAGTCAATCGGCTGGCTCAAGACGAACCGAAGCTGATCCAGAAGTCGCTGAAGAGATGGATTACCTTTCTCATCCGACATAGAATGCTTCGGGCTTGTTGTGGAGAGAATCAGCGCTTCGCAAGGCGTGACAACATCTCGCGGATTTGCTCGCGCTCGATGAGTCGACTGTAGAAGTCCTGCGGTGAAATCGCCTTTGAACTATTGTCACTCGCTGCCTGGACACCGTCACGATCTGTTGGCGGCTGGGCCGTCAGGTCCTCAGCAGAGAATGGCATATCATGCTTGTGTCGGTCGCTGTTGTCCGGGTCGCTCACAGTAGATGCTCCATTCGTTACTCCACAAGTATGACATAAGACGACACGCCTCAATCGTCCCAACATTCTCGTAGACGCTCAGCGCCAGATCCTCCACCAACCCCAACAGGACGGCCGCTCCGTTGTCGGAGGGCCGCCCTGTCGTGGCGGGTAATTGGGGGTAGAGAAAGACTCTGTTGGTGTGGTCGTTGGCTCAGCCGAACAGTGCGTGTCCGGCGATGCCTGCCAGGACTCCGAAACCAATCGCGCTGGCGGAGGTCGCGAAGGCTCGTGCCCGGGAAGATGGCGCCAGTCGCCAGACCACTGCCATGACGAACAGTGCCGCGCTGCCACCGTAGACGACGTTGGTCCAGACCGTTCCGGTGTCCGTGCCCGTTCCGATCGCATGGAACAGCGAGAACAGGTAGATTGGATAGGCCAGCCCGTGCATCAGGTGCCAGGCGCGATAGCCGATGAACCGGCGAATCCAGACGCTGGCCCCGATCGCCAGGCCAAGCTCGATGGCGATGACCCCCAGGCTCAGCCAGAACGGACGGTAGCCGCCGCTGAACGGGATGAGCGCGTTCTGAATCGAGACGTGCGCGAACGGATCGAGCAGGATCGTCGCGACGTGAATCACCGTGAAGGTAAAGAACGTAATGGTTAAGTAGCGATGCATTGCGTCGACGATCATTCGCGGCCAGCGATCGGAGTACCAGCGGCGGCTCATCAGCACACCGAGCACCACCGAGAAGGTCAGCAGGATAAAGGCGACCATGCCGCTGCCGCGCGCGACATACCACATGAGCGAACTCATCCTTTTGCTCCGTCCGCCGCGGAACGCGGCCACTTGCCGACAGTCACGGCTCGGCCGTCAATTCCGGCAAACCGGCCGCTCAATCCAAGCCGCTCCAGCCACGCCGGCCCGTCCGCGCCGCGCAGCCAGGCAACTTTCGCAGCCACTTCGGCCACGACACAGGTCCGGGCACCGACCGTGACGATCTGCCAGGGGCTCTTGCCGGGCCGTCCGGTTCCAGGATCGATCAGGTGATGCAACTGCTTGCCATCCCGCTGCCATTGGCGACGACCGAGGCCCGAGGTCGCCAGCGCGCCGTCCCACAAGATGACGGTCTCCTCGGACTCCGAGTCCCGAGTCGTGCCGATATCGCAGATCCAGCCGCCTTCCGGCGCCTCTCCGGCAACGGCCAGGTCACCACCGGCATTGATGAGCACTCCGCCATCGACGTGGGGCAGCGTGCGCAGGGCGTAATCGACGGCGAAGCCTTTGCCGATGCCGCCGAAGTCGAGCCGTACACCATCATGAAATTCGACCAGGCCCCGGCGCCGGTCGTAGCTGATCCGGTGCCAGCCGCCTGCCGGATGTACGGGCCGCGCCGGTCCCGGTCCATGGGATTCAAGGTCCTCGATGCTCCGGTCGTAGCCCGCGGCCTCCAACGCATCGCGGATCGTCGGATCGAACCAGCCCTCCGTCGAAGCGGTCGCCTGGTCGGCCAGCTCGAGAAGCTCCAGGAAGAGGGCTGATGCCCGCTGGGGCTTGCTTTCACCATGCTCCAACCGCGACAGCTCGCTGTCGGGCCGGAAGCGGCTGAACGTGTGGTCGATCTCGTCGACACAGTTCCGGATATGCTCCAGAACCAGTTCGAGCGATGCTGGATCGGTTACCAGCACTTCGATCGTCGTCCCGAGCGCCCGAAACTGGGCGCGATTTTCATCCAACTTCACAGGTGTTTCGGTGATTGGGGCGCTCATTCGGGATCACTCCTCAGGACGTCGCCGCTTTGGTGCGATGGCGTGACGTGGTCGGCGCGGTAATCTGTGGTGTCGTCGGTTGCGACGAAACCGACGATGCACTCGACGGTGTCGATGGAGTCGGGCTCGGCTGCGTGCTCGACGGCGACGACTGCGACGAACTGGTCGATGGCTGTGTCGGAGCGGATGACTGCGCGACTCCCTCACCGTCGTCCGACTCGTGCTCATGGTCGTGCTCGCTCGACTCCGCACTGAAGCCGCTCGTCTGTGAGTCATCAAAGAACGAGGTCGACGGCGACTGGGTGGTCGAGACGTTGTTCGCCACCTGTGGAGCTGATTCGACCGGAGCGCTCTCTGCCGCGGCAGCCGCCGCGTTGTTCTTCCCCTGCGTGTGATACGCCGCCAGCGTGGTGAAGGTGGCCGCGCCGACGAAACTCACGCCGATCAGGAAATTACGTACCGCGCGGATTCGCCGGGCCATCAGTTCCCGCTGCGTCGGTCCGACGTGTGGCGGCACCGGCTTGTTCTCCTGATACCAGTCGGGAGTTGGCGGACGGTTCGGAGTCGTCATCGGATGTCTACTCTCTTTCTGTCTAGTCTGTTGCTATACCTTGCGACGCGTCACGCGTTCTGGACGACGCGACGCATCCTCGTCGTCGATCTCTTCGACCAGAATGGCGCCGCGCGGGCAGAGACGTGCCGTCTCTCGAATCGTCTCCGTCATCTTCGGGCTAGCCTCCGGCTGCCGCAGCCAGGCGTAGCCCCACTCGTCCAGTGTGAACATCTCGGGACAGAACTCGGCACAGAAGCCGAAGGCCGTGCATTTGATCGGATCGACTCTCACGCGAAGCCGTTTTTTCGTTTTCGTTGCGCTAGAAATCACGGTTGGTCTCCAAACCGGGCAGGATGCAGCGCGTTGAGCGGCCGCAGCCGCCGTAGCGCAGGTGCGTCTCAATCTCTCGTGAAAAGACATCCAGCGCGGTACGCGCGGCGACCGTGGCGCCATCGAGATGGCTACACGCGCCGCGCTTCGGCAGGACGTGTTCGGCATAATGCTGGATGCGGTCCAGGTCATGTGGCTCAGGGGTGCCGCGAGCAACGCGCTCAAGCACCGCAGCCATGGCGACCGTGCCAAACGTGCACGGACCGCACTGCCGCGCCGACTCATCAGCAAAGAATCGCAGTAGGCGAACGGCTTGCCAGAGCCCGCAGACGTTGTCTGGCACGACGGTGATCGCACCGGATCCAATCGCGTTGCCAGTCGCGCGCATGCTCACCGGATCGAGACGGATCCCGCGCCAGACGTGCTCTGGAGCAATCCAGCCGCCGAAGAACCCCCCCGTCAGGACAGCTTGCATCCCGTTCGTCAGGCCACCGCCAAATTCGGTCAGCACTGCTTCCAACGTAATTCCAGCCGGGACCTCGTAGACGCCGGGGCGGTGAATGCCGCCGTTCAGGGTGACAAGGAGCGTCCCGGGCAGATTGGAGCTTCCAGCCGAGCGGAACCACTGCGGACCTTCGCGCGCAATCAACGCGACGTTGGCCAGGGTCTCGACGTTCTGCACGAGCGTCGGCCGTCCGCTAACGCCCTTCTCGTGGGCTCGCGGCGGCTTGAAGGTCGGTTTGGCATCGTGGCCATTCACCCATTCAATTGCCGCGCTCTGCTCCCCCGCGACATAGCTCGGAGGAGCGACGGACGTGCGCAGCTTCGGCAAGCTGGCGCTGGACTTCTCGAGTTCGCGCTTGGCCAGTTCGATCGAATCCTTAGCGCGACGATCGTGCATGTAGACGACGACTTCGTCCGCGCCAACCGCATAGGCGGCGAGCAGCGCGCCCTCCAGGACCAGGTGCGGCCGCAGGAGCATCAGCGTGACATCCTTCTTGCTGGCCGGCTCAGACTCGGCGCCGTTGACCAGCACCACGTGCTTGCCCGGCTGCGCCGCGACCGTCCGCCACTTGCGAGCCGTTGGGAAGAAGGAGCCGCCGCGACCGAGGAGCCCTGCTTCATCAATCATCTCGATGATCTGTACCGGAGTAGCGCTCCAGGTCGATTGAGCAAAACCGCCTGCGGAACGATAGGCATCGAGGGACTCCCGAACGTTCCCACGCTCTGGTAGCAGCCGGGTTGATGTCTGCGTCATATCGGGTGCGATCGTGACCACGTTGTCTCTCACTCAATTCCGCTCTGTGCGAACGTCTGACTGGACCGGTCGTCTCTCCCTATCCACCCTGTCAGTGTTCCGCCTCAACTGGTCCGCGGATGCGGGAGCCAGCCGAGGCGGAGGGGAAAGGGGTAAGGGGGTCTTGTACGTTCGTTTGTTCGCCGGTCCGTCGGCTCATGTGTGTCGATCTTCGGTTCAAGCATGCGTTGCTCTCAACAACGTCACTGTATCTATGAAAACATCCGAGCCTTAGAGCAACCTGTGACAGACCTTAGGGTTTTCACAGGAACGGAGATCGGTCTCAGCCGCCCGCGCACCGCGCTTGAACATCGCTCACGGGGTATGCTGCAATTCTCGGCGAATCACGATCGACAGGCCGAAGGCGGTGATAAGTGGACGCGCGTCTCTGGTGGGATCGGGCATACCGAAACCCAATCAATCGTGGCGATACCGAACCATCTGAATTCGCGATCGAGGTCGCGGCGGAGCTGGAGCGCCCGTGCCGGATCCTCGAACTCGGTTCCGGCACCGCACAAGATGGACGCTTCTTCGCCCAGACTGGCCATGTGGTAGTCGGGACCGACTTCATTCGCCAGCAGGTTTGGGATCAAGCGCGTCTGATGGCAGAACGCTCACTCAGCTTTGTACTACTCGATATGCGTAATCCGCTGCCATTCGGGGATGCGGCCTTTGACGTCGTCTACGCCCGGCTCTCACTTCACTACTTCTCGGGAGAGGTGACCTTCGGCATCTTCCGAGAGATTTCTCGGGTTCTCCGGGATGGCGGCCTCCTCGCCTTCCTCTGCAAGTCGACCAGTGATCCGCTCTATGGCCGGGGAGATCAGGTCGGTCACAATATGTTCCGTCTGAATGGCAAGGTTCGGCACTTCTTCGACGAAGATTTCGTGTCTGAATGCCTCAGCGACGACTTCATGGTCCAACGTCTCTGGTCAGAATCGCTGGTCACGACGGATGGCCCATCACACGTGCTCGGCACGCTGGTACGTAAGGTCACGCATGAGGTGAGGTAGTGCGCGTCCGGGATTGCCCGACCGCGATCGGGACCGAAGGGACCGCGACGATTAGTACCGCTGGTTATCGACCCGCATACCGCCGGACGTTACCGTTTGCGCATGGTTACGCGGGAACAGGCTCAGTCAACACCAATCACCCCTGTCAGCCCGGAGCCGGAGACGGTCGAGCAGACGAAGCCCCTGGTCCGTGCCATCACGCGGGTACGCGGCAGCCGTCCGGCGATCACCGTGGCAAACCTCGGTAGCCAGGTCGACTTTCCTCGCTGGCTGCGTCAGAAATCACAACTCCCAGCCTGGCAGGTCATACTTACGGCAGCCCTGATACTCATCGCCAGCGCCCTCGTGCCACAAATCTCGCACCGGCACCATTCGGAGAGCGACGTCACAACCAGCAGCGCCATGGCCTCAGTGGTATCCGATTCACTTCCGGTGGAACTCCCGGTGCCGGTCAGGAGCGCGCAGGTACAACCGCAGCCAGCCGGCGATTCGACCGCCGGGCAGCAGATCGCGGGACTCGAAAGCTCGTCCCAGGAGATTCTGAAGCAGATCGAGCAGGCTCAGCATGACTACGCGGCCTTGCGAGATCAGGTGCGCGCGCAGGATCAGACGCTGGGCACGACACAGTCGGAAGCCGCGGCGACCGACGCGGAGCGCGCAACCCAGCAGCAGCAGCTTCAGAGCCAGACGAGCGCCGTCATTACGACGGCTTCGGATCAGCTCAACAAGCTGAATCAGTCGATCACCGCGCTCGATACCCAGGCGAACCTGCTCCGCAAATCACTCGGCATGGGACAGGGGACCTATCCGGCCGTCACCATCCCGAATCTCTCGACGTCGGCGGACCCCTCGCAGGCATTCGACGCGGCGCTGGCCTCGATCGACGCGCACATCAACGGCCGTGACGACGGATCTCCAGTCGGTCAAGTCAAAGGCACAGAGCCAGCTCGCCTTCGCGCAGAGCGTCAACGTCCAGCCGGTCGGTGCTGGAACCACAGTCCACGGCACAGGGCAACTCATGTGGCCCACGACCGGGACGATTTCCCAATACTACGGACCAACCTCGTTATCACTGGAACCCGCCTATGGCGGCTACGATCACTTCCACCTGGGCGTCGACATCGCCAGTAGCCAGGGCACGCCGATCGCCGCTGCCGCCGCCGGAACCGTCATCTTCGCCGGCTGGACCGATGTCGGCTACGGCAACATGGTTGAGATCGATCACGGAAACGGACTGGTCACCATCTACGGGCACATGATGACGACGCCATCGGTCAGGACTGGCCAACAGGTCTTCAGGGGACAGCTGATCGGCTACATGGGCACGACCGGCAACTCGACCGGTCCCCACCTCCATTTCGGTGTTCAATACAACGGCTCCTGGGCCGATCCGTTCAAGTACTTGCCGTAACTCTGTTCCCCGCACCCTCCCCAATTGACGCCGCTCAGTTGACCGTCGACACTGCTCGGGTTATTCACGCAGTGGAGGAGGAAGAACGTGAGCGGATCTGGCCTGACACCGATCGATTCCCAAGCAACGAACCTGCACGCTCGGAGCATTGTCATCGATGCCCACACCGACATCTTGATGGGTCTGACTGACGGCACCACGACCTGGGAGGCTGGGCCTCCGGAGAGCCCGACCGATGAGGGCTGCAACGGCCAGGTGTCGTTGCCTTTGCTCGAAGCGGGCGGCTTCACCGCCCAGGTCTTCGCCATCTTCACCGCTCCCTACGGACTCGACTATCGGCCCGTCCATCCGGAATATGCTGGTGCGACCCAGCCACGCGCGCTGGCGATGCTGTCGGTCTTCCACGAAGCGCTCCACACCTATCCGGACCGGCTGCGCCTGGCGACCACCGCCGCGGACATCCGGCGGGCCAAGACGGACGGTGTCACTGCGGGCATCCTGGCCTTCGAGGGGCTCGATCCAATCGGGATCGACCTGCGCCTACTGCGACTCTTCCGCGAACTGGGAGTCACCATCGCCACGTTCACCTGGAGCAACCGGAATCCGCTGGCCGACGGCAGCAGCACCGCCAAACGCCCGGGAGGCCTGACGACGCTCGGCGAAGAAGCGCTGGTCGAGCTCGAGCGGCTACGCATCCTAATCGACCTGGCGCATCTGGGGCCAACCGCCGTCGAGGAGGTGCTCGAGCAGGCGACCAATCCGCTGCTCGTCTCGCACACGCGGGTCAGCGAAGAGTGGCGTATTCGAATGCTGCGACGGGTTGGCGAGCTGGGCGGCGTGGCTTGCGCCATCTTCTACCAAGTTCCGACGGTGGCGGCACTGGTCGACCAGATCGAAGCGCTGATGGATCTCTGTGGACCACAGGGAACCGGACTCGGCGCGGATTTTTACGGCACGCGCGCGGCACCGGCCGAGGTCCAGACGGTCGCCGACTTCCCGCATATTACGGAAGAACTGCTGCGACGCGGACATTCGGACGATGTGGTGCGGGGCATTCTGGGCGAAAATTTCTTACGGCTCTACGAGAAAGTCGTCGGCTAGCATTCGGCCGAATCGTACGCGCAAAACGTTGACAGCAACATGCTGGACGCATAGGGTGCAGCAACACATTGCCAGTCACCGTCAATCTGGGAGGTAGTTCATGACCAGGCCTCAGGCATCCGGGTCATCAGTGAGTCGACCCCTCAAAGTCGGCATCGAACTCGACATCGAGGCGCTGAGCTTGCCCGAGCCGACACCGCTCAGGTGGGCGGAGCAACGACGCATGGCCGAACTGGCCGACCAGGCAGGATTCGACTCGATCTGGCTGCCGGATCACATGTTCGGCGTCTGGGACGGCAAGACCGTCGGCGCCTGGGAGTGCTTGTCGATACTCTCAGCCGTCGCGGCCGTCACCAGCCGTGCCCAACTCGGGACGCTGGTGCTGGCGACCAGCTTTCGCGAGCCCGCCCTGCTGGCAAAGATGGCGGATACCGTCGACGAGATCAGCGATGGACGACTGATCCTCGGCCTGGGTGCTGGCTGGTTCGAAGCGGAGTACCGGGCCTTCGGCTTTCCCTACGATCATCGCGCCAGCCGATTCGACGAGGCCTTCACCATTATTCGCACGCTGCTGCGCGAGGGGAAGATCGACTTCGATGGCACCTATTACCAGGCGCGTGACTGCGAGCTCCGGCCGCGCGGCCCGAGCCGCAGCGGCATGCCGATCATGGTCGGGACCAAAGGTCCCCGCATGCTGCGGCTGACGGCACAGCACGCCGACTGGTGGAACACCTGGTCGGTCGGCGCGAGCAACCGGCCGCACGAGGTCATCCCGCCACTGCGCGAGGCGGTCGACGCTGCCTGCGCCGGCGTCGGACGGGATCCGGCCACGCTGGTTCGCACAGCCGCGGTGATGGTGCACCCCTATCCGACTGAACCGCCAGCACTCCCCTCCGGCTGCGACCCAATTTGGGGTGAGCCAGAGGTGATCGCCGAGAAGTTGCTCGATTTCGGCAATGAAGGCATCAGCCACCTGCAGGTGGTGCTGGCGCCGGCCACGCCGGAGTCAGTTGAGGCGTTCGTGCCGGTCCTTGAAGCAATTGATCGGGCAGGTCGATGAGCGATCAGAGCCGGGAAGAACTGGCGGAAATTGCCGAGCGCTGGGTCGTCGAGGGCTGGCAGAAGGGAAACGTCGAGGGGGTACTCGCGATGTACTCCGACGACTTCATCGACCTGAGCCATCCCTCTGGCAGCATTGCATCACGCGAGGAGAATGCCGCGGCAGTGGCCGACCTCTACGTCGCCTTCCCGGATTTCTTCGTCACGATCGACTTCCTGATCATCGATGAGGAGACGGGTCGGGTGGCAATTCGCTGGACCGCGCGAGGCACCCACCAGGGACGCTTCTTCGGCATGGAGGCCACCGGCAACAAGGTCGTCTTTCATGGGATCGAGACGTTGAAGATTGCCAACGGGCTGATCACCGAGCGCACCGGCGACTGGGACGCCATCGAGATCTTGCAACAGCTCGGCGTACGTTTGTGGGTGGGGTGAGTCAGACGACTCGCTTGCCTTACTCCGCCCGCTCGGCCCATTCCGGCGCCAGGATGCCCATGTAGACGGCGTCGACGTAACGTCCGTTGCTCCACATGTGCTCGCGCAGGCGCCCTTCCTCGACGAAGCCGCAGGCGCGATAGGCGCGTATGGCCCGCTCGTTGTCAGCGTGTACCCAGAGCCAGACCCGATGAAAGTTGCGATAGCGGAATGCGTAATCGACCAGCAGGCTGAGTGCTTCCCGACCGTATCCCTTACCCCAGTAGGCCTTGTCACCGATGCCAATGCCCAGTTCACAACTTCGCGCGGTGTGGTTGAAGTTGGAGATCGCGCAGTGGCCGATGAATTTTCCGTCGGCTTCGATGGCGAACTGCGCTGGATCCCGCCCGCCCATTGACATATCGCGGTTGTAGTCGGAGAGCAAGCGCTCGAACGCTTGCGGCTTGGGCGGATCGCCACCACCCGCCAATTCGACCTCAAGGTCGTTATTGAAGCGCCAGAGGTCCGGTAGATCCTCGCGGGTCATTCCGCGCAGGATCACTCTCTTTCCAACGAGCATCAGTCCCCCTCAAGGGTTGTGTGTTGTTGCCCGGCTAGGTCGTCGGGGCATTATGCGCATGGTTTCGTCCAGGAGGGCAATCCGTTGTGGTAGGTCGACGCACACGGCGGGCTTTCTTACCCGCCGTGTACGTGTATGGATGAGCTTACGGCAAGTAGTCGTTGCTGTACGCCTTGCTGGCGTCGACCGGCTTATCGAGCAGACCCTTGGCCTCGAGGAACTGCTCCATAGATTGCCATGCAGCCGGATCAGTCTGCCCCATCTTGCCGCTGGTCTTGAAGAGCGGGATCGTCGCGTTCAGTACCTGCAGGGCATCCGCTGCGTTCTGGCTGTCCTTCAAGTCCGGCACGTAGTTCTTGCTCAGATTTACCGCCTCATCCGGGTGTGTCGACACGAAGTCGACTCCCTTGAGGGTGGCGTCGATGACCCGCTTGATGATGTCCGGATTGGCGTCGATCTCCTTCTGGAGCGCGCCGAGCCCGTTCGAGACGAGCGGCTGCGCATCACCAACCGGTATCGTCCGCACGTCGAATCCGGCTTTCTGGAACTGAATCGGCTCGTTGTTGACGTAGCCCATGACCGCGTCGACCTTCTTGCCCATCAGCGCCGGAACCTGGGTATAGCCGATCGACTGAATGTCGACGTCCTTCTCGGTCAAGCCGCCCTGCTTCAGCAAGGCCAGCAGTCCGATGTAGGTCGCGCCGTACGCCCCTGGCACACCGACACTATGCCCTTTCAGGTCGCCCGCCGTTTTGATGTCGGAATTGGCCGGAACGACCAGCGCCACCGGATACTGGTTGAAGACCTGCGCCAAGTAGACGATATCCACCCCGTGGCTACGCGCCTGGAGCATCTCGTCACCGCCCGCGAAAATCACGTCTTCGGTTCCCGAGACGAGCGCGCCAAACTCATCCTCGCTCGCGCCATGGTGGCGGAAGGTTACGTCAAGCCCCTCATCCTTGTAATAGCCAAGTTGCGCGGCCGCATAGAACGGCGCGAACTGGATGTTCGCCACATAGGTCAGGCCGATCGTGACCGGCTTGAGTTTTTCCCCGCTTCCGGCCTTATTGCCACAGCCAGCCAGTACGCTGACCACAAGCAGGACCAGGGGCACACGCAACCAGGCGGACGACCATCGTCGTCCACCGAAGACACACCGCATCCTATTCCTCCAAGTACGACAGGCGCCGCTCGATGAGCCGCCCCAACCCATAGAAGACCGCCGCCATGATGGCGAGGGTCAGTAAGGTCGCGAAGACCAGTGGGGTGTTGAAGTTGCCGCGCGCGATGGTGAGCAGTCCACCCAGCCCACGATCGCCAACGACGAACTCTCCGACCACGGCGCCTGTGATCGAGAGCGTCAAGCCGTTGCGCATCCCGGCCAGGATGCTCGGCATAGCCAGCGGCAACTCGAAATGACGCAGGAGCGACCAACCGCCGGCCCCGTCGACGCGGGCCGCGTCCAGGATCTCCTGGTCAAGGGTTCGAATTCCAAGTGCGGTATTGACGTGAACCGGGAAGAAGACGATCAGCGCGCAGAGAACCACGATCGGCGTCGTGCCATAGCCTAACCAGAGGACCAGCAGCGGAGCGAGCGCGATGGCGGGCATTGCCTGACTCGCCGCGAGATAGGGCTCGAGAATACGTGCCATCAGGCGGCTGCGCGAGATGCTGTAGCCAGTCGCAAACCCGAAGAGGCTCCCAACCACGAAGCCTTCGATGGCCTCGACGAGCGTGCTGCGCGCGTACTCCCAGAGCAGGCCGTTCGTAACGGACTGCCAGAAAACGCGCACCACTTCGCTCGGCGCGGGCAGGAGATAGGCAGCGACCACACCGGTGCGCACCAGCGCACTCCAGACAGCCACCCCGACCAAGCCCAACAGCAATGGCGGCAGCACCGCCCAGCCGATTCCCTGGCGAGAGCGTGACCGCTGGGATCCACGGCGTGACGCCGTTCGCCCCTCGACGGTACGGTCGATCAGTTCGCCCGGCACAGCGCCGAGCGCATGCGTGATTTCGGTCGATTCCATTGTAGAAGGCCCGTCCCTCTCGAAATCGCGAGACACAACGCCCCGCGTGGGCTCATTAGACAGACAAACCGTCTAATAGACCCAAAAATTTCAGACACGGACCTCGGGAGCATAGCTGTATGGGGACGCAATCTTCTCCCATCCGGACTGTACCGTCGGCTCCGGAATTTCACCGGATCCTGCGACATCTGTCGCTCGCGGGCTATCACCGCCGGTCGGGAATTGGCGTAAACGCCGCACCCTGCCCCGAAGTCTTGCACTGCTAATCCTAGAGGCGAACGGGCAAACTGTCAATCAGGACGTGGGATTGTGGGATTCGGGGGTCGAGAAATCCGGCTATGCGGATGAGGAGGCCGCGTTCTCTCCCACTACCCGACTTGTCAGAGCTTTCGCTCGAAACTCGAATGGTGATCGAGAACGCGGCCATGGTATCGGTTCTAACGAGGTGGACCACCAAGAAGGGTGACGTCATGCTTCGCCATGACGCCCATGAGTTTCGCAACGTCGGGCGGCACGATCGGATTTCCCGCGTCGTCGGTCGAAGCCGACGACATGCCGCGGAAGAACTGCTCCATGTCCGGCGACGTGAACATGCCGAGCATACGCGAATTCGACGCGGCCACGTTCTTGTAGTTGTGCGGCGCACCACTCGGCACATGGACGACGCTTCCCGGTCTCGCGATGAAGGTCTCCGGGCCGTTGGGGCCCATCTGGCTGAACTCGACCTCCCCCTCGAGAACATAGAAGACTTCCAGGGGCGGATGCGTGTGAAGGGCCGGAGGTCCACCTCCGGGAGGGCTCTCGATCTCAACCAGTGCCAGCGCGGAATTCGTGTCACTGCTCGGGAGGAGGACGCGTACGACCTCTCCCATGACGCCGATGGGATCGCCCAGCCCAGGGTTCACGTGCGTGAGTGACTTCTCCGCCGCTGTCGTTTCAGTCATGCCCGTATCCTTTCATCCGTTGACGACATTTCGAACACCGGCTCCAGACCACTTGACGGAGCCAAATAAAGACAAGTATCTTTATAATCAGGTTGCTTACCTTTGTCAAGGGGTATCAAGAGAGATGGGCCGATGACCGAAACACGCCACAAGACCGAACACGAACACTCGACGACGGACGGATGGGAAGAGGAGTACCGTAGCCTCAGCGGGCTGATGACCGTCGCGTTGCGACTCATGACGACTGAATTTCACCGGCACATGGACGAGGCTGGTTATGCCGACATCAGGCAGGGCGCGGGAAATGTCTTCGAGCACATCAGCCCAGAGGGTTCGACCATCGCCAGCATGGCCCAGCGCGCCGGGGTCACATCCCAGGCGATGGTGCAAACCGTCGACTACCTAGAGCGGGGTGGCTACGTCAAGCGAACGCCGGACCCGAGCGACCGGCGCGCCAAACTGATTCGGATAACCGACCAGGGACAGCAAATGCTCGACACTGCAGGCCGCATCCTACGCGAGATGGAGTCACAGGTCCGCGAAGTGCTCGGGGACGCACGAATTCGGGACCTACGCGACAGCATGCAGCAAATTGTCGCGATCATGAGTCACGCGGACAGTGAGGCGGGTGGTGAGGACTGACCGTTTCCAGCGCGCTTGGCTCGTTAGATTCGGCGATCTCGATGCGCCACAGCGCGCCCGCAGCAAAGCCTGGAATCGGCCGTCTCATGCTGATGCCGGATCTTAACTCAACGCCAATCGATTCTTAATCGATCCGCAAATTCTCGGAAGCGATTCGGACGCTAACTAGTCCGTGGGGAGACCGCGTGGCTCCCATGGGAAGAGTTGGCGGGTTTCCGGCTGGGGAACCCGAACTTCCGCGAAGGAGGATCGATGCGGAAACGGTTCAAACTTATGACGACCGCCATGCTGGCGCTGATCGTCATGTCGGTCCCGGCGATTGCCCTGGCCAAGGGGCGATCGGAGGACGGGCAGGGAAACTTCCCGCATTATCAGCATATCTTCGAGATCGTGATGGAGAACCATGCCGCCGGGCAGATTCTCGGTAATCCGAACGCCCCGGCAATCAACGCGCTGGCCAACGAATATGGCCTTGCCACGAACTCCTACGGCGTGACCCATCCGAGCGAGCCGAATTATGTCGCGCTTATCGCGGGCAACTACTTCGGCATCCAGGACGACGCGAACTACGATCTGCCGGACCACACCATCGATCAGCCAACCCTGGCCCAGCAACTCGAGGGCGCCGGACTGACCTGGAAAGACTATCAGCAGACCATGCCGTCGGCTGGTTTCAAAGGCTACGACTTCGGCAACGGACTCTATAAATCCAAGCACAATCCGTTTTTGAACTTCGCCTCGATGCAGAACGACCCGGCCGAGCTGGCCAAGATGGTGCCCGACACGCAACTCTTCGTCGACCTGGCGACCAACCAGGTGCCGAACTTCAGCTTCATCGTGCCCGACCAGTGCCACGACATGCACGGCACCAGCGACTGCAGTAACGCAACCGGACTCATCCAGATGGGTGATGCCTACGTCAACAGCGTCGTGACCGCCATCATGGCGTCGCAGTCCTGGAAACAGGGCAACAACGCCATCGTCGTCACCTGGGACGAGGACGACTTCGAGGACACTAACTTCGGCTGCTGCGGTGCCGACTCACAGAATGGCGGCGGCGGTGGCCGCATCGCGACGATCGTGATCACGAACCACGGTCCACGCGGATTGCAGGATCCGACACCGTACAACCACTACTCCCTGCTGCTGACAGTCGAAGATGCCTTTGGCATGGGCTGCTTGCAGAACAGCTGCATCGCTCAGAACCCGGACGTCACCCCAATGGCGTCGCTCTTCGCGACCGGTGCCAGCAGCCACAACCACAAGTAGAACAACAGATCCCCACTCCACCTCGACCGGCGAGCGAGACTGTCGCGAGTCTCTCTCGCCACTGTTTTCCTCAAACACGTCGTGTCCGAGTCGCCATCTGGAGCGCCACGAATGACCGGAGTTGCGCAATGAGACGTTGTATTGCAGGATGGCACCACAGCGAACAACGGACATTCGAGAGGCATTACCATGGCAAAGAAGAAAAAGAAGTCCAAACAAAAGGACACGGTAGCGGAATCGGTCTTCTCCGACGAGGTCGAACGCTGGCAGGTCGCCCATCGTCAGGCGATGGAAGTGCCGGTCAGCGAGCTGGCCCGATCGCTACAGGATCTGCTGACCCGGCAATTGACGACTCAGGTCGCTGGAGTCAAGGACGGTAAGACGATCACCCGTTGGGTGAACGGCGAAATCACCGAGATTCGAAATTTCGAAGTGGAGCAGCGACTGCGTACCGCCTACGAAATCGCCCAGATCCTGCTCGTCTCGGAAGATCCAGCGACGGTCAAGACCTGGTTCATCGGGCTGAACCCACTCCTCGAAGACGTCTCCCCGGTCGAGGCGCTCGGCGCGGGTCAGCTCAAAGAGACCATCATCGCCGCCAAGGCGTTTGGGGCGGTTGTTCCGGCATCGTGATCGCCGAGACTGACTGCCCTCTGTGTTTGCCGACGCTGAGGGGATTTGATGATGAACTTCCGTTGTCGGCTGCGCCCGCTTGGGAATAGTGGAGCTTGATGAATTCGATCGGTAGAGGCATGTCCGTTCACGCGGGGCTAAAGCCACCGCACTACGTTTTGCGAAGCCCACTAAAGGGGCTGGACTATCATTGCCGTATCAGTATTCGTTGGACTCTTCAATAATCCATTCGGCAATCCACATTCAGTCCCTTCAGTGGACTGCATCTTTGTAGCCCGGCAATAAATTGGCCGGGTGAACGCTGCTGACTGCCGCTCTAACTCATCAACGAACGTCCATCCGAACGTCACCGCAGCACATCAGCAGACCGGTTGGCACAACCACCCGGGCACAACAAGACTGAGCCCCGCCAGGGGCAAGGCTCAGGGTCTGAGGAAGAGGATGACCAGGTGGTTGTCTCAGTCGTGCTCGCGGAACGGGCTGTCGAGCTGGAAGAAGTTGCTCTCGTCTCCGTTCGTCTTATGCTCCTGATAGAGGAAGACGAGCTGGCGGGTATCGAAGGTTTCGAACCAGCGGTCCCAGTCAATCTTCTCTAAGTCCTGTCCGCCGTAACCAGGGAAATCGAAGCGGAGCACGCCCGGTCGCCCGTCGTGCTCGGTTCCAGGAACAGTGGCTGGCTGTGCCTTGCGGTGTTCCGCCCACTGCTTGATCACGTCGTGGTTGCGCGTGGCGAGCGTTTGGCCCTTGCGATCCTCATGCTCGTCCGGTGAGCTAATCCACTTGGCCCGCAGGGTCGAGTCGGACAACTTATCCCGGTGCTCTTCCAAAAATCGCTCGTCGTTCATCGCGGTGGTCTTCGTCGCCTGTGATGATTTTCCATGCTCTGGCATTGTGTTGAGCTCTCCTTCTCGTGTGGCCGCGCTTTAGTGCGCCCAGGGCGAGATACACCGCCTTATCACGCAGGATCAATGCCTCGTACTGTGCGAACTGATTGCCACGGACAACGAACCATAGTGACGGGGTTCGTACACCAATCGTGGCAGCAGCCACTCGATGCTTGATCCGCGACAAACGAGAGACCGGGCCGGAAAATTGGCACATCCTTTGCGCCATACACGACTATGACCGCACGAGATGGTCAACCCATGCACAAGAGCCAGGCGCATGAGGATCGACGGGTGGCTCATCCGCCCGCACATGGCTGGAGGAACACTGATGGTTCTACCTGGCGACGCAAATGACAAGACACGCAAGACAGAACAGGGCATCAAGGGAGACCGGCATACCGTCATCGGTGTCTACCGCGACTCTGATCATGCTGAAGAGGCACTGGTTGCGCTGAACGACGCCGGATTCGGACACGACGACGTCGCCCTCGTCTTCAGCCACTCCGACGCGGCCGAAGAGATTCCCTCGCAAGCAGCCTCGGAGCGAGGCAGCGACTCCGCTCCGGCCGGAGCGGCGATTGGAGGAGTGACCGGCGGAGTGGTAGGTGGCTTGATTGGAGCCGGATTGCTGGCCATTCCCGGAGCAGGTCCGTTCCTCGCCGCTGGATGGCTGGTTTCTGCCGCTGGTGGAGCCGGCGTCGGCGCGGCGGCCGGTGGCTGGCTCGGCGCGATCACGCAAATTGGCGTGCCGGAAGACGTCGGTGAACGGTACGAACAACAGATGGCCCAAGGTGGATGGCTGGTCATGGTCCTTGCAGACAAGGGCGGTCGCGAGCAAAAAGCCATGGAAGTCCTCGACGAGACCGGCGCCCGCGCGGTCGATAGCTACCCGTATCAGGTGCGCACCGACCAGTTTCCCGGCGACGAAACGCCATACGACGAGACGGTTGTGAACGACGCATCCGGAGAGGAACAGCCCAATTAGCGCGAGGTGACGTCTCCACTCCGCGCTCCATTTTGATGAGCCGCGCCACTTCATGGCGCGGCTCGCTTCGTGCTGCCTTGCCTGCCACCACGACTGACGGTATCGTGCCCCTAGCGAACACTGTGCGACACTGCCCGGAATAAGGGGGCTGAAATGGCAGACAACCAGCAGACCCAGAACGCACCGCTGTCGGGAATCCGGGTGCTCGACCTGGGCCGCCACCTGGCGGGGCCGACCTGCGCCATGTTTCTGGGCGACATGGGCGCTGACGTGATCAAGGTCGAGAATCCTGAAGGTGGCGATCATGGCCGGGGTTCCGGTCCGCCCTTTTTCAATGGCGAGAGTGCCTTTTTCCTCTCCGCCAACCGCAACAAGCGCTCACTCACGCTCGATTTCAAACAGCCCGAGGGGCAGGAGATCTTCCGCCGGCTGGCGGACACCGCCGACGTGATCGTCGAGAACTTCCGTCCCGGCGTAATGGACGCTCTTAACATCGGTTACCCGGTCATGTCGGAAAGTAACCCCGGCATCATCTACTGCTCGATCTCCGGCTTCGGCATCGACGGTCCGTTCGCTGACCGGCCCGGACTGGACCAGATCGTCCAGGGATTCTCCGGCCTTATGAGTGTGACCGGCTTCGAGGGGAGCGACCCGGTGCGAGTCGGCATCCCGATCGCCGACTTGCTCACCGGGCTCTATGGCGCGTACGGCGTCCTGGCCGCCCTCTATGCCCGCCAGGAGACGGGACGAGGGCAAGTCGTCAACACATCACTCCTCGAGAGCATGGTCGGCACACTCGCCTTCCAGGCCACGCGCTATCTCAACGGCGCGGGAGTGCCGCCGCCCGCTGGGAATCATCACCCGATCAACGCGCCCTATGGCGTCTTCCGCAGCAAAGACGGCTACATTACCATCGGCGCGACCGGCGACAAGCGCTGGCCACAACTCTGCGAGATTCTCGGCCTGCCCGATCTGCCCAACGATCCCCGCTTCAACACCAATGGTGGACGCCACGCCAACCGCTTCGAACTGGCCGAGATTCTTGAATCAAAGCTGCGCGATAAGACCTCGGACGAGTGGGAGGTCATCCTGAACGAAAACAGCATCCCCTGCGGTCCGATCTACAACGTCGGTCAGGCGCTCGACCACCCACAGGTGCGACATCGCGAGATGGTGGTCGAAAAGCCGCACCCGACCATGGGGACAGTGCGGCTGCTCGGCCTGCCGGTGAAGCTGCAAGAGACCCCTGGCGACGTCTTCCGCGTGCCGCCGCTACTGGGCGAGCAGAGTGACGAGATCTTGCAGGGGATCGGCCTCTCCGGTGACGAGATCGCCGGTCTGCGACAGAAGGGCATTGTCGGGAATCGCCCGGAGGCGTCCCAGGAATGACCGAAAACACGAACGACGGAGGACAGATGGAGAGCGAGAATCAGGACATCCTGTTCGAGCGGCGCGGCGCTGTCGCCTGGGTGACCTTCAACCGCCCGGAACAGCGCAACGCGATGACGTTCGCCATGTACGACCGGCTGGTCGAGATCTGCGATGAGGTGGAGCAGGATCCGGATGTGCGCGTGCTGGTGCTGACCGGCGCGGGCGGCCGCTCCTTCGTCTCTGGCACCGACATCAGCCAGTTCCGGACCTTCACCGACCCACAACACGCGATCGAGTACGAGGCACGGGTCGACGGCGTCATCGGACGGCTCGAATCGGTCCAGCGCCCGACCATCGCGGCCATCCAGGGTTACGCCGTCGGAGGTGGTGCCAGTCTTGCCCTCGCCTGCGACCTACGCGTCTGCACGCCGACCGCCCGCTTCGGCGTCCCGATCGCCCGGACGCTCGGCAACTGCCTCTCGACCAATAACTACGCCCGGCTGGTCGACCTGATCGGCCCTGCCCGCACCAAGGAACTGATCTACACCGCCCGTATGATCGAAGCAGACGAAGCCAAATCGATGGGACTGGTCAACCACATCGTCGAGCCGGAGCAACTCCTCGACAAGGCCCAGGAACTGGCCGAGCAGATCGCGGGCAACGCGCCACTGACGATTCAGGTGACCAAGGAATCGGTACGCCGGGTGCTGCTGCATCGCCGCCCACCAAAGGCAGAAGAGCTGATTCTGAAGTGCTACATGAGTGCCGACTTCAAGGAAGGGGTCAGCGCATTTCTCGAGAAGCGCAAGCCGCAGTGGCAAGGGAAGTAGGCGAGGCCGGTGATTGGGTGCGCACACCTGGGTTGAAAACCCAGGCTGCGACCCGCAAGCGGGTACCTCGGAAGTCCATGATCGCGGTTCGCGAGTTTAATTCGGTAACTGTCCACGGTCGCCCTGGGCTAAAGCCGCGGGCTCTGGAGACGAAGCCCACTGAAGGGGCTGGACTTCGATTGCCGATTCGGCAGCGAATGTGGTCTTCAACAGCAACAATGGCAAAAAACTAGTCTGCTTCAGCAGATTTCGGCAAATGGAGCGCGGCGGCTTCAGCCCCGCGTGAGCGGACATGCGGTTGCCGGATTAAGAACAGGAGCACGATAATGGACTGAGCATCACGTGCCGGAACAGACAGAAGATGTGCTGATGTTGATCAATATGGTAACGAAATCCCAGTCCCTTTAGTGGACTTCGCCTTGTAGCCCCGGAATTTATTCCCGGGCGATCGTGGCCGACTACCGAAGTTCATCGTCAGAGACCCTCAGCCCCGCGTGACCGCGAGTAACGTACCGGCTTATTTCATTAACCACCATCAGCCCCGGGCTACAGTAGCAACGCGAACGCGGATTCAACAGCAGATAATTCGTCAACGACCATCACCCCACCGGTCTCGCGCCATAAGGAGGCATCTATGTCTGGCAACACCACGTCACTCTTGACCATTTATGACGGCTGGGCCGGGCACCAGCAGGCGCTGATGAGCGCGGTCATCGGTCTGACGCCGGAGCAACTGGCCTGGCGTGGCGGCGAGCATCTGCGCTCGGCGGGTGAACTGATCGGCCATATCGCGACCGGGCGTGCCTCCTGGATCCACGACATCCTCGGTGTCGAGAGTGACGCGACCGACCAATGGTTGAAAGAAGCCTGCCAGCCGGGACCGGCGCATCATCTCAAGCCAGGGGTCGACCTGGATGCCCAACTTCTCGCGGTCGGGCTCGAAGCCACCTGGGAGATGATCGAGGGTGCGCTGTCGAAGTGGACGGTCGAGGACCTGAGCCGCACCTTTCACCATCCCTACCAGGGGAAGACCTACGTCGTGCCCTACCAGTGGGTTCTCTGGCGCATCATGGCCCACGACATTCACCACGGCGGGCAACTCTCGTTCGCCCTCGGCATGCAAGGCATTGCGATCGAGGAACTGGGCGACCAAGGCGGTCACATTGTGGTGCCGAAAGTGGTGGATGAGGATTAGGGCTAGAAGCTACGCATCAGCGAGTTCGATGTTCTGAGACTCGGTGGATCGCGACCGCGCAAAACTCAGGGCCAGACATACAATCATGAGCGGCATGAGTAGTCCGAGACCGACATAGATTGCCAGATAGCCCTGCAGTGCGAGCAACGCTCCGGCAAGAGCAGTCCCGGCTGCTCCGCCGAGTGCATTTCCTGCCGCCGACAGTGACATGACCGCTCCTCGGGCTGCCGGCAACGTATCGAGCAACAGGATCGACCCATAGACCACAAGCGCGCCGCTCGACATTCCGGACACGACCATGTAAGGGAAAAACAGCCAAAGACTTCTGTAGATGACGCCGATCGCAATCAGGTTAGCACCGAAGATCATCGCGCAGCCGACCAGCATGAAGCGAGGGGATCTCCAGCGTAGAGCGACCGGCGCGGAGTATGTGCCGATCAGATCGGCCGCACCCCCTACCAGGAAGATGAGACTCAATTCGTTCGCGGTCACGTCAAATCGACTCTCGGCAAACGCCCCCCAGTATGTGTAGGTCCCAACAAATGCGACCCAAAAGAGGGCAACGGCAACAAGGAGCCAGACCACGGCTGGATTGCGAACCACCGCGTGTAGCCCGCCCTCGGCAGCCTCGTCAACGGCGGACGTCGACGGGTACCCCGGCAGCCAGCGCGTTCCGATGAAGAGAACGCCGAAAGGAACCAGCACTGATGCGACCGTCCAACGCCATCCGGTGAGAGCAGCAATTTGCGTCAATACCGGTAGGCCAATCAGGAGTGTCAGACTTGTGGCGGCCCAGACCGTGCTCACTGCGCGGTTGCGCTTTCCGGGATCGTTAACAGATCGCCGGATGCCGCGATGCAGGTCGGCAAGATCACCGCCCCACCTAGGCCCGTTACGGCCCGCCCAACAAAGAGCCAGGGGAGCGATGGAGCAAGCGCCGTGCTCAAAGTGCCGATCGAGATGATTATTGTGCCAACGCGCAGCAAGCGACGCCGGGAAACCCGATCAATCCACTGGGCCACGAGCAATGCGGTCAAACCAGACATGAGCGAGTAGATCGTTCCGATTTGTCCCGCGATTGATTCCGTCGTCGCAAACTCGCTGCGATGGGTTTCAGTGTCGGAACGAGGACGACCGCATTCACGGTGGCGGCGAACCCACCGATCGCGAGAATCAGAATCAGGAGACGTTCGCGTAGACTCATGGACAGAGTCGACCCCTTGCGGATGGCGACGTGACTCGAATCGACAGCACCATACTCCCAGGCCAGCGTGCGATCCGGGCCGCCAGGAAACGCTTCACGATTGTGGTGTGCGAATTCCAGTATAGACGTCAGATGGAAGTGGTCAAATCGGAGCCGATTGTGCACCTGCTCGCGACACTATGTCTCATGCCGTCCGTTCGCCGCGCTGGCCAGCAGAGCAATCACGACGCCCAGGATCACCACTACGCCGAGTGCGCCACGTAGTGTGATCGCGCCCGCGGTCAGACCGATGATCGACGGACCGGCCAGCAGACCAGTGTAGCCCGCCGTCGAGATGGCCGCGATGGCCGGTCCGGGCGCCATCTGACCCGAGCGACTGGCCGCGCTGACCGTCAGCGGGAAAACGAAGGACATACCCGCGCCAACGCAGGCGAACCCGATGAGTGAAGCCGGAAGACTGGCGAAGACGAGTGAGAGGCCAAGCCCTACAGACGCCAGCAGTCCGCCGATGCGCATCAGGGTAGTCGGTCCTATCCGCAACGCCCAACGGTCGCCGAGCAGGCGTCCGGCGGTCATGGTCAGCGAAAAGGCGGTGAATCCGACCGCGGCCAAACCGGCGCTGGTGCCGATGCTCTCGCGCAGGTAGACCGCGCTCCAGTCGGACATAGCGCCTTCGTTGAGCAACGCGCAGAAGGCGATGACGCCGAGGGCTAGCAGTGCACGTGACGGCCGGACAAAGATTGGTCCCTGCTTCTCATCTGCAGGTGACTCACGGACTAACCAGCGTGAGACATAGCCGCCAAACAACCCCAGCACCAACCCGACCAGAAAGAGGTGCAGCCTGGGGCTCATCCCTAGCGCGGCCAACGCTCCGCCGACGAGCGAACCGCCGATGCCGCCAGCGCTGTACATGCCGTGGAACGAGGACATGACCGGCCGCCGCATCCGGCTCTCGACGGCCACTCCCTGGACATTCATCGAGACGTCGAGCATGCCAGCGACGCTGCCGAAGGCCAGCAGCGCGAGCATCAGCGTCCACTGATTGACCGCCAGCGCCGGGAAGCTAGGGACGATCACGAAGGAGAGCACGGTGACGGTGCAAACGAGCTTGCTGCCGACGCGTGTCAGGAGCCATCCGATAAGTGGCATCACGAGCAGCAATCCAACCGTCAGTGACAGCAGGGAAACGCCCAGCGCGCTGGTGCTTAGATGGAGATGGTTCTTGATGGCAGGAATCCGGACGAACCAGTTGGCTGCGACGAATCCCTGGATGAAGAAGAGGCTGCCTACGGCGAACCGCGCTCGTCGCAAGTCAGTTCGTCCCGCGAGCGCGTCACTTCCCGCTGGGGCCATTCTTGCCGTCGATTCCACGCCTCCCGCGCCGTCGTCCACGCTCCCCGATTCCCGCTCATCGCTCGTTCGGCAACAGCGCCCGCCGCCCAAAGCCATAAGTGTACCTGTGAGACCAAACGAACTCGCCGCATTACCCAGAGTTTTGATAGGCTCAGTACGTTTTGCCTCATCCCGTCATCTGGGACGAATAGGCGAACGTACGCGGTGACGGGCTGGCAAACCATTGCCAGATACGCTATAATTGGGCCATGATACGAACATCTGTTCTGTCTGGTAGCATCATCAGTGCACAGAACTGTTTTGTGAAATCAGCCAGTGGGTAGGGACGATCGAATGGCAACAACGACGGCGACGTCGAAAAGCAAATACACCGGTGCGGACATCCGGGTCCTCGAAGGGATTGAGGCGATCCGGACGCGCCCCGGCATGTACATCGGCTCGACCGGCGCGACCGGGCTACACCACTTGATCTGGGAAGCGCTCGACAACGCGACCGACGAGGCGATCGCCGGGTACGGCTCGAACATCTGGGTCGAGATCGACGCCGACGGTTGGGTGACGGTGCGGGATGAAGCGCGCGGCATGCCATTCGATCCGAAGAAGATCAACGGCAAGACACTTCCGACGGCGACGGTGATCTTGACCGTGCCCCACTCCGGCGGAAAGTTCGACCAGGCTGTCTACAAGACGGCCGGAGGCTTGCACGGCGTCGGCGCGACGATCATCAACGCCCTGTCGGAACAGCTGGAATTGACCATCTGGCGCGAAGGCCAGGAATTCCACCAGATCTTCCACCGCGGCGTGCCGGAGAAGCACACCATTACCAAGTGCGACAAGAAACGGCATGGCACGCAGTTCCGCTGGCTCTTCGACCGGGACATCTTCGCCGATCCAACCGTCGATTATCAGCGTGACGTCATCGAGAGTCGCATGCGCGCCGCCGCCTATCTCAATCGCGGCATCGCCTATCACCTCAAGGTCTGGGACGACGACGCGAATGAAATGGACGAGGTGACCTTCTTCTCGGAGCGGGGTCTGACCGACTACGTCGAGGAACTGAGACCACTCGATCGCGACAGCGTGCCCCTCTTCAAGGAAGCAGTCGCGGTGACCGAAGAGCGAGACGGCATGCTGGTCGAGGTCGCGATTCAGCCGAACCGGGGCGAGCGAACACGCATCGTCTCATTTGCCAACGGCGTGCGCACAGTCGAAGGCGGTACGCACGAGAGCGGCTTTCAGGCGGCCCTCACCAAAGTTCTGAACGACCAGGCAATCCGACTGGGCGTCACAAAGAAACGCGAGTTCGACGCCGAGCTAATCCGCGAGGGTTTGGTCGCGGCGATATCGGTGAAATTATCCGAACCGCAATTCGAAGGGCAGACCAAGAACCGCCTGACCAATGCTGGCGTCGATGGCACCGTGCGTTCGATCGTCAACGAAGCGTTGACCCGGTGGTGCGAGTCCAACGACTCGATGACGCGTGAGTGGACCAAGAGCCTGGTGCAGCGACGCAAGGCGCGCGACGCGGCCAAGGCGGCAGCGCGGCTAATCATGACCGGCAAAAGCAAGCGCAACGGCCAGATCATCGACGCGGCGATCTCGGACAAGTTCATTCCGTGCAACACCAAGGATCCGAAACGCGCAGAGCTCTACCTAGTGGAGGGCGACAGCGCCGGTGGATCGGCCAGCCAGGGTCGCTACTCCGAGTTCCAGGCGATCCTGAAGCTGCGCGGCAAGCCATTGAACGTCGCGCGGGCCAACATCGAGCGCATCGCCAAGAACGAGGAGATCCGCACGCTGTTACAGGTCATCGGCACGGGGTCACGCCAGGCGTTCGACCTGAGCCGCCTCAAGTTCGACAAGATCATTATCATGACCGACGCTGATGTCGACGGCATGCACATTCAGGCGCTCTTGCTGACGCTCTTCCATCAGGAATTGCCGGAGTTGATCGACCGCGGTCACGTCTACCTGTCCGCGCCGCCGCTCTACTCGGTCAAGCAGAACGGCAAGCCGATCTGGTTACGCGATGACGAAGCACTGCGCGACTGGCTGAAATCGCACAAGGGCACGCACGAGATCAAGCGTTACAAGGGCCTGGGCGAGATGAACGCACGCGAGTTGCGCGAGACGACCATGGACCCGGAGAAACGCCTGCTCAAGCAGGTGACGATCGAGGACGCTGCGCTGTCCGAGAAGCTGGTCTTCAACCTGATGGAAGACACCAACGCCGAAGGCCGCCGCACCTTCCTGGCCCAGCGAGCGCGGAAATATACGGATATTGATGTGTGACAACCCTCACCCCCGGCCCCTCTCCCGCCTAGCAGGAGAGGGGAGACGTTTCCTTCTCCCGTTCGACGGGAGAAGGTGGCGCCACAGCGCCGGATGAGGGCCTAGAACAAGGAAACCCTATGGCAACCACGATCGTGACGAACGGCAATGGACATCGTGAGGAGATTGAGACCGAGGAGTTCTCAAGTCTCTTCGAGGACGCTTTCGTCCAATACGCACTGGCGGTCGTCACGAGCCGCGCGCTGCCGGATGCCCGCGACGGACTGAAACCAGTCCAGCGCCGCATCCTCGCCTGCATGCTCGAAAACGGCTATCGCTCCACTCGCTCGACGGTCAAGAGTGCGTCGATCGTCGGCGACGTGCTGAAGTCGTATCACCCACACGGCGATAGCGCGGTCTACGACGCGGCCGTCCGCATGGCCCAGCCTTTCACCATGCGCTACCCACTGATCCAGGGTCAGGGCAATTTCGGCTCGGTTGACGGCGATTCCGCCGCGGCCTATCGCTACACCGAGATGCGCCTCTCGCCGATTGGCGAACTGCTCCTGCGCGACATCGAGCAGGAGACGGTCCCCTTCGCCGAGACCTACCTGCAAGATCCGAAGGTGACCCAGCCGGTCTACCTTCCGGCGCGTATCCCGCCCATCTGCAATCCTGCCTCGGGAATCGCGGTTGGGCTCTCGACTGAGATCCCGCCGCACAATTTAGCTGAGTCGATCAAGGCGTCGATCGCGCTCCTCGACAACCCCGAGCTCGAGCTCAAGGCGTTGATGAAGATCCTCAAAGGACCCGACTTCCCGATGGGCGGCCGCATCATCGGCACCGAGGGCATCAACGACTACTTCGAGACCGGCAAAGGTAAAGTAGTCGTCCGGGGCGAGGTACGACTCGAAGAGGAACTACGCCAGAAGAATCTGGTCGTCACCGAGATCCCGCCAATCTCGCGCGCGCGTCTGGTGAAGTCGATGATCAACGCCGTCAACGACGGCAAGGTCAAGGGCGTCACCGACATTCGCAACGAGTCGGACGAGGAGAAGGGGACGCGCGTCGTTATCGAACTGGAGCGCGGCGCGACGCCTGAAGTGGTGCTGAACCAGCTCTACAAATACAGCGACCTCGAGACTTCGGTGTCGGTCAACATGGTCTTCCTCTTCGGCGATCCGGGCCAGCCCGCTCGCCAGCCGCGCCAGACCGGGATGCTCGACCTGCTGAAATACTGGAATCGGCATCAGATTGATGTCATCACCAAACGCGCCGAGTACCAGCTGCGCAAGGCGCAGGAGCGATTGCACGTCGTCGAGGGGCTGATCATCGGCGCTGCCAATGCCGACGAGATCGTCAAGATCTTCCAGGCGGCGCGCGACCGCAACGTCGCGAAGGAGCAGATCAAGGTCAAGTACAGCCTGAGCGACATTCAGGCTGACGTCATCGCCAACATGACGCTGGCTCAGGTGACCAAGCTCGACGCCTCCAAGTACGCCGACGAGAAGAAGGAATTGACCCGGCGCATTCGCGAGCTGCAGGCGCTCCTCAAAAGCGAGGAGAAGAAGGTCGTCCTGCTGAAGGAAGAGCTCACCGAGATTCTGAACGAGCACGGCGACGCGCGTCGTACGCGGATCGACACGTCCAACGGCGCGATCGAAGAGATCACCAGCCTGGTCGAGGAGAAGCGGGTGCTCATGGTCGTGTCCGAGTCGGGCAAGGTCAAGGCGGTGCCGGAAAACGCGTTCCGCCGCAGCCGCAGCACCAAGTCGGCCAAAGGCGACGGGATGTCGGCCATCGTGCCAGCCTCGACGCTCGATTATTTGCTGGTGCTATCCCGTGCCGGTCGCGTCTACCTCGCAAAGGGACATGAGGTTCCCGAGGGAACACGCGCCACGGGCGGAGAGCCAGCCCAACGCGTCTTCAACCTAAGACCTGACGAGGAACTGGCCGCACTGCTGCCGACCGACGACCTGCACGAGAATCGCTACGTGGTCTGGTTCACGGCCAACGGCAAGGTCAAGAAGACCGCGCTTTCGGAATACCGCTCGATCAACGCAGCCGGACTCAACGACGTCAAACTGCTGGGCGACGACCGGATTGTCGCGGTGACGCTGGTCGAAGATGGCACGCCGGGTGACTTCGTCGTAGTGACCAGCGACGGCCAGGCGCTACGCTTCCCGGACGAAGAAGTGCGCGCGACCGGACGCGACGGCCAGGGCGTCAACGCGATCGGCCTCAAAGATGGTGCGACCGTGGTCGGAGCCCTCTTCGCCGCGAGTAGGAGTGACGAAGACCTCGTGGTCGTCAGCGATCAAGGGATGGGCAAGCGAACCGCGCTGTCCCAGTTCCCACAGCGGCACCGGGCGACCGGTGGCGTGGCCGCGATCAGCCTGGTCGGCGCCGACAATCTCTCGGTCGCGACGCTCGTCGGGCCGAAGGACGACGTCATCCTGGCATCGTCGAACGGCGCCTCGACGCAGATCAGTGCCAAAACCATGCGCCGTCAGGGCCGCGCGACCAGGGGCTCGAACCTGTTGCCCGTCGAACCGGGCGACCGTGTCAGCACCATCGCGCGGTTGAGCGAGGGCTAGATGTCGAGCGATGGCCGGTTGCTCAACCGGCCATCGCTGTTCCCCACGTTTCGGTCCTCAGGAACCACGTCGACTCATCTCCCCCACCCTCCCAATTCCCGACGGCACGGAATTGCCGCTACAATCAGCAAACAACCGATCGTTCGATCCAAAGGTGAGGGAGACATCGCTTATGGCAACGTCAATGCCCGAAATGCCGGATAAGGGTAAGCAGAAAACAGGAGAGCTTCAATCGGACCTCCAGGTCTTGCGTGGCTGGACCTGGCCCTATTTCGCGATCAACGGCGAGAGTGACGGCCCGCTGACGACCATCATCGCCGGAATCCACGGTTGTGAGTACGTCTCGATTCGCGCCGCCGTCCGCCTGGGCCAGGAGATCGATCCTTCACAGGTCAGTGGCCGCGTCGTCGTCGTGCCGATCGTCAACCTTCCCTCCTTCTGGGAGCGCACGGCCTTCTTCAATCCGTACGACGGCAAGAACCTGAACCGCGTCTTTCCGGGCAGGGCCAATGGAACCTTCTGCGACGCGCTCGCCTATTTCATCTTCAACAACGTCATCAAACAGAGTGATGCGTTCATCGACCTGCACGGTGGCGACATGGTTGAGGAGCTCCTGCCATTCGCGGGCTTTCTCGCCAATGCCGACGACGAGGTCTCGAAGAAGTCGAAGGCGATGGCGGAAGCGTTTGGTTTGCCCTTCACGATGGGCCGGAACGCCGATCCGAATCAGCCCGGCGGGATGACCTACGTCTCCGCGGCTCAGGCCGGGATTCCGTCGTTGCTCGCCGAGGCAGGAGGCATTGGTCAACTGACCCTCAATGAGGTCGATATTCTGGTCGACGGCACGAAGCGAGTCTTGCAGGTTCTTGGCAACCTCCCGGGCAGACCCGAGATCCCGGGAACAACCCACGCGAGCAAGGCTCAGACGCTCTTCGCGCAGCGCGACGGTTTCTGGATGTGCACCACCCACGCCGGGTATTCGGTGCACGCGGGCGATGAGGTCGGCTCTATTCTCAACCTCGTGGGCGAACAGGTCGAGTCGGTCAAGGCGCCGTTCGACGGCACGGTCCTCTACCGCACGACCAGTTGCGCCGTCAAAGAGGGTGGAATCTTGATGAGCGTCGTCGCCTGATCTCCAACTGTCGATCATAACGCCGGTGGCCGGGTGATTGCGGCAACGCGATCATCCCGGCTCCGAGTCACACGTGTGGCACCGCCATGGCAGCCGGGTCCGATTCGCAACGCATTCGCACGCAACACAGAAGAGGATCATGGACCACTCGACCTTCTCCCGACGCAGCAGTTTCTGGCGGCATCATAGGCTGATTCTCGCACTCACGCTTGTCATCCTGCTGATTACCGGGCCAAGCTGTCTCTCATCAGGCGGCTCGTCGACGACAACGGCTCAGCCGACGATCGCGATAACCGCGGCCGGATCGACAGCGACGGCCAGCGTTTCAAGTCCTGGCTCTACGACGTCACCCACGTCCGCGTCCGGAAATGCATCCGCAACTCCCAGTGCAACCGCAGGAACCGACGCCGGATCGAGTTCGCCAACCGCTACGACGGCACCCGCCACGCCGGTGACGGCCGCGGATCTCGCCAACGTCCAGATCGGGCTCACGCCGATCTTCAAGGGGTTGAACCAGCCGCTGTACCTGACCGACGCCGGTGACGGCAGTGGCGATATCTACATCGTGGAGAAGGGCGGTACGATCCTCGTCGCGCAGAACGACCAGATTCAATCGCCGCCGTTCCTCGACATCACATCCCGGGTGAAGTCCACCGGCAGCGAACAGGGGCTGCTCGGACTCGCGTTCGACCCGAGCTTCGCGAGCAACGGCTACTTCTACGTCGACTACATCGACACGAATGGCAACACGGTCATCGGGCGATTCACCGCCGCGTCGGACCATAAGACCGTCGACCCCAACAGCTTCAAGCAACTCCTCGGCATCCAACAACCCTTCTCCAATCACAACGGCGGCCAGTTGCTATTCGGGCCCGACGGGATGCTTTGGATTGGCGTCGGCGACGGCGGCTCGGCGGGCGATCCCAACGGCAATGCGCAGAACCCCAGCACGCTGCTCGGATCGATCCTGCGTATCGACGTCGACCACGGCGATCCCTATGCCATTCCATCAGACAATCCGTTTGCCAACGGTCAGAACGGCAAGCCTGAGGTCTGGGCCTATGGGCTGCGCAATCCATGGCGCTTCAGCTTCGACCGCGCGACGCAAGATCTCTATATTGGCGACGTCGGACAGGCCAATTGGGAAGAGATCGACTTCGTTCCCGCGACACCGAAGCCCGGCCTGAACTTCGGCTGGAACATCATGGAAGGTCTTCACTGCTACTCACCGAGTAGCAACTGCGATAAGTCGGGCCTTACGCTTCCCGTGACCGAGTACTCGCACGCGTCCGGTAACTGCTCGGTGACGGGCGGTTATGCGTACCACGGCAGCCAGTTCGCGTCGATTGAGGGAGTCTACTTCTTCGGCGATTACTGCTCCGGCACCATCTGGGCGCTCACCAAAGACGCCACCGGCAACTGGACGAAGACCGAGGTGCTGCAAGGCCCAGGCGGACTGAGCTCATTTGGTCAGGATGGCACGGGCGAGCTCTATGTCTGCAATCTCGGCACCGGAACCGTCTACCACCTCACGGCTACCAGCAAGTAGCCACAGCAGCTGCTTCGCCCGGATCGCCACATCACTGTTTGCGGCGTTCGCGATCGCGTGCATAATGCCCGCGGCAGAGTGAACAGAGATGAAAGGCGTGGGGTGGATGACCAGAAGTGCTACGGCGATCGACCTGTCGGTTGCGCAGCAGAGAATCGAGCGATTCATCGCGGATGGCGAGATCGCCGGGGCAGGCCTAGCGGTCAGTGCTGGCGGGCAGATCGTCGAATGGTACGCCGGTCAGGCACGAGAAGATCTGGACGCCGGACCCGACGTCCTGTGGCCCCTGGCCTCGATCTCGAAGCTCTACACGGCTGCGGCGGTAATAGTGCTGGTTGAGCGAGGCGAACTGGCCCTCTCAACGCCAGTCCACGCCGTGTTGCCCGAGTTCAGGGGCGACGGCCGCGAACAGGTCCGCCTGCGTCACCTGATGACCCACACGTCTGGCCTGATCTATGAGTCACCGCAGATGGAAGAACGCCTGCGAGAGCAGACGCCCATCGACGAGATTTTGGACGAGGCCTACATCCACCCACTTCTGTTCAAGCCAGGCACCGGCTTCGAGTACAGCGACTTCGGCATAGCGCTGGCTGGCCGGATGGCATCCGTCGTGACCGGACTGTCTTTCCCCGACCTGATCGGCGCGCTGGTCCTCGAACCAGCCGTCCTGAAGCACACCTTCATGCCGCCGTCTGAGGACGATTACTACCGCGTCGCCCACGTCGTCGGGACGCTCGCCTACGGCACCAACGGCGCTATGTACAACTCGCCGTACGCGCTCCAGCTCGCCCATCCATCGTTCGGCACCGTTGCCAGTGCGGGCGACTTGCTCCGTTTTGGCCTGCTCTTCACGCCGGATGCCGAGGGACGCATCGTCTCGAACGCCACAATTCGCGCGATGACGACCGACCAGACGGGTGGAACGGCGCGGGGCAAATTGGTCGGGATAGAGCTCGCCTTACCTCAGCCATGGGGACTCGGGTTCGAGCTCAACTTCACGGCAGGCGGATTCGGGCTGGCCGAGCTGGGTTCATCGGCCACCTTCGGCCACGCGGGAGCCTCGGGTTGCGTCCTGGCGGTTGACCCGGTCAACGACGTGACGCTGGCGTACGTCTCGAATTCTCACGCCAACATCGACATGGATCGCTGGTATTTCCGGCTCTCGGCTGTGAGCAACGCCGTCTTCGCCGCCGCCACGCGGTGAGGGACGAGTTACCCTACACCATCTCTTCGCCCAGAGCGATCGCGAGGAGTTTGACGGCGGCGTTGGTGCTCGCTCCGGACGGATCGAGCGCCGGATTCAGCTCCACCCAATCCAGGGAATGGACCGGGAGATCGCAGTCCCGCAGCCGCCGCAGCAGGTGCGCCGCCTCGCGGAAGGTGAGCCCGCCAATCGAGGGCGTGCCGGTGCCGGGGATGACAGACGGGTCGAGTGCGTCGACGTCGAAACTGACGTGGACGGCGTCAGCTCCAGACGAGGCAATGCCTGCGATAACGTCGTCGATCACGACATCAAGGCCAACGTCATCGACATCTGCCATTGAGGCGCAGTGGAGCCTTCCCTCACGGATCCAGGCGCGTTCGGCGAAATCGAGGCTGCGCACGCCGATTAGATAGATATCGTCGGGCCGGAGATCAGGATTGACGCCGATACCGGTCAACTCCGCCGGTCCCCGGCCAAGACTGGCGCCGAGCGGCATACCGTGGACATGCCCGGACGGGCTGACCTCGGGCCAGTTGAGGTCGCCGTGGGCATCGATCCAGATGACTGCCAACCGCTGGCAGGCCAGCGCCGCGCCCGCAACACTCCCGATCGCGACGGCGTGATCGCCACCCAGAATCAGCGGCAGGTTCCCCTGCTCGATCACGTTTCGCGTTTGTTCGGCTAATTTCAGGCTGGCCTGAGCGATTTCGTAAGCATGGAGCGCCTGACCGGGATGACGGACCGGGTCGGTCTCCGGCAATGCGGCAACGGGAACGGCGAGTGAATCGCCGATTCGGGCCACCAGATCGGTATCGCCACGACGCTCCCAGCGCTCGCGCAGTCCGCGCGCGAGGGTTTCAGAGCCCAGATCGACACCACGCCGCATTGATCCCAATGCCATCGGCACGAGGATCGGCGTGACTCCGGCGCGAACGAGCCAGTTACGTTTCCTGTCAGACTCCATGGCTACATCACCCGTGGAGCGGCGATTCCGAGCAAGCCAAGCCCATTGGCCAGCGTCTGTCGCGCCGCCTCGACCAGGGCGATGCGCGCCGAGCGAGTCGGCTCATCCGAGGTCAGCACCGGGCAGGCCCGGTAGAAGTCGTTGAAGCGCTTAGCCAGTTCATAGACGTAGGTCGCGATGACCAGCGGCTTGTACTCGGCGGCCGCGCGTTCCACTTCGTTCGGGAAGTCGGCAATCTGCTCGATAAGGTTGGTCTCTTCCGGAGTCACCTGGTTGAACTGCAGGTCGCCCTCGGGAAAATCCTCGACCTTCTCAAGAATGCGGCAAGCGCGTGCATGGGCATACTGGATATATGGTGCGGCATGCCCCTCGAAGGAGAGCGCCTCTTCAATGTCGAAGACAATGACGCGGTTGTTGTCGCGCAGCAGCATGCCGTACTTCATGCTGCCGATGCCGACGTCGTGCGCGATCTGCTGCTTCAGATCCTCTGGCAGGTCCGGATTCTTGTCGTCGATAATTTCGCGTGCCCGCTTCAGCACCGCGCCCGCTACATCGTCGTAGAGGATGGCAGTCCCCGAGCGGCTGCTCATAGCGCCGGTCGGCAGCATGACCGTCTCGTAGCTCAGGTGGAAGCACTTGGCCGCCTGCTCGAAGCCCCACAATTCCAGGATCTTGAAGATCTGCTGGAAATAGAGACTCTGGCGCACATCGACGGCCCAGACGGCCCGGTCGACGCCATACTCCTCGAACTTCTCTCGCGTCAGCGCCAGGTCTTTGGTCGAGTAGAGGGTCGTGCCGTCGGAGCGCAAGATCGGCAGGGTGCGGTAGGTCTCCTTCTCAAGTCCGAGTTTCTCGTCGATCTTGACGACCGGCAGGCCATCGCTGATCTCGGCGATACCTCGCTCAAGCAATTCCTTGACCATCTCCCGGCCAGGCTCCTCGACCTCGCTCTCGTAGAACCAGACGTCGAAGTGGATGTCGAGATGTTCGTAGATCCGGTGGAAACCCTCCATGCTCCAGGCTTTGGTCTCTTCCCAGAGCTGGACGAAATCCGGGTCCTTGCGCTCCCAGCGCTGGAACGTCTCCCGAATTTCCTCTTGCCAAATTGGATTGTCGGCCCACCAGTCTAGATGCTGCCCGAGCCGCTCGGCGCGCTCCAGGCGCTCACGATAGACCTCGACCGGCACGGGCTCTTGGTCTTCGGGCACCTCCGGCAACTCGCCACTCTCGGCCAACACGACCTCGTGCGCGAGCTGCTTGCAGGCGATCGGCCAGAACTTGACGATGGTATCGTCCTCGTAGAAGGCGTCCGTCTTGATCTCGCGCTGATGTGCGATCTGCCCGAGCAGGTAGGCGACGTCCTCGCCAGCCTTGTGGGTCTTCCACAGCTCTTTCATCATGCGGTCGATCATTTCGACAAAGATCGGGTCCTCGCGGGAAAGTTCGTTGAGAAAGTCGACCACATCTTTCCGGTAATTGAGCCGCCGACCAGATTCTGCGTAGATCTGTCCCAGCCAGCGACCGCGTTCCTCGCGCGTGGGTTCCTCCCCCTGATGAAAGTTGAGGTAGCACCAGAGAGTCCGGATGACGTGCATCCCGATGTCGCCGATGTAATTGGCCTGCAGCACGTCATATCCGGCGAATTTGAGTGTTCGGCTCAGGGCGTTGCCCAGGCTGGTACCGCGCAAGTGGCCGATGTGGAATTCCTTGTGCGTATTCGGCTGCGAGTATTCGACCATCACCCGGTCGGTCCGCGCCGGTCCATGTCCGTAGTTCTCGCCAGCATCGAGAATCGAGCGAATCACCCGGTTGCTGTAGTCATTGGTATCGAACAGGACGTTAATGTAGCCCGTCTGCGCCTCAACGCGAGCAAAGCCGTCGAGACCGCCGAGCCGTTCGGCGACCTTCTCGGCAATCTGCTGGGCTGTCTCCCGCACGATCTCCTGCGCCCGGCGCTTGCTCTCCTTCTTCGAGAGTCCCTCGGTCTCGCGTTCGACCCGCTCCGCCTCGGCCTCGTTAGCGATCTGATAGCAGACCGAGGAGGAGGTTCCCCAGACGCCGGAGAACGGAATGCCACGCATGTCGAACTCACGCCGTCCGTAGCCAAGCTCCTCAAGAACGTCGTTGATCAAATTCGCGGCCCGCTGCTCTTCAATCTGGTTCATGACTCCACCTTGCGTGATTCGCCGCATCCGGCGATCCGCGATTGATGACGATCAGTCGATTTCAGTGCTGAGTGACGATTCTGATTCGCTGTCCGACTCGCGCCAGCCCCGCTGCGCCGCCCAGAAACGATTGGCGCGATACAGGCTCTCGAATGTCCCGGCGTCGGTCCAGTAGCCCTGAAGCTCTTGCCACCTGAGCTTGTTGTCTTCCAGGTAGAAATTGTTGACGTCGGTAATCTCGAGCTCGCCACGGGCGGATGGCTCCAGACGGTTGATGTAATCGAACACGGCACCGTCGTACATGTAGAGGCCCGTCACGGCGTAGTTGCTCTGCGGCTGTTTCGGCTTCTCCTCGATGCGAAGAATCCGGGACGAGTCCTCAGGATCGAAGACCGGACAGCCGAAGCGCTCCGGATCGGGCACCGGCGAGAGAAAAAGGACCGCGCCGTCTGAAAAGGACTCGACGGTCGGACGGATATCGGCGTCGGTCGTGTTGTCGCCCAGGATGACACAAATGTCGTCGCCATCGGCAAATTCGGCGCAGAGCCCGAGTGCCTCGGCAATACCACCCTCATGCTCCTGATAGGTGTACTCGAGGTGATGAATCCCGAGGTGCTTGCCATTTCGCAGCACGCGCAGGAAATCACCCGCGTGCGGGCCGCCGGTGACGATCATGATGTGGTCAATCCCCGCGTTGACCAGGGTGGCAATGGGATAGTAGATCATCGGCCGATCATAGATCGGCAAGAGATGTTTATTCGTCGCATAGGTGAGCGGGTAGAGGCGACTCCCAAGCCCGCCGGCGAGGATGATGCCCTTCATGTGTGCCGCTCAACTCCCATCGCTGAAACTCGACCACGCTCCGTGCTGATCCGCGTGTTTCCGGGGCAGCACCAAATCTGGCGCGGCGCGCCGGAGCAACGGAAAGTATATCATCGGAAATTTGCCGAATTAACGGACTGAGGCTGGCGACCAGGATTAGCCGCCAGCGTATTAGCGCCGGTCGCGCCCAGTCACCGTCTTCACCAGTGCGCGAATACCCGCCACTCGCGAGTAGACGGAGATGATCGGGCTCGCGACCTCTTCACTAACGAACTCGGTCGTGCCACGAACGCGCCCGACCATACCGGTCACCTGCAGCAGCAGCTCCTCGAGGGCTGGCATGGTGCGGTTCTTCAGGAGCAACGCGATCCAGACGAAGAGGCCGACAAGGGCGCCAAGCAAGACCACCACCAAAATCATCGAGAGGGCAATAAAGATGACCGAGATATTCATCAACCGTTCGAGCGCGGATTGATCCGATCCACCGAGAAGGTAGAGACCGACGCCCCCACCGATGAACACAACGGCCAGCCCGATGAGTATGAAGACAACCCAGCCCCATCCCTGTCGCACTATGATCCCTCCCCTACGTTTGGCTCGGATTTCACCGGATCGGTCCGGCGAGTGGCTCGTCGCTGCCGCCAGGTCGATTGACGGTCATGTCATCAGCGACGCAATGATCGACGTCGACGCGCGCTCGGCTCGGGCGATGAAGTAAAAAACCAGCAGATGAACAGGCCCACGACCGCCCCGGCAGACGCCGGGAACAGCGGGATGTTGCCGAGACGCAAGAATTCCACCCCGGCTAGAATCGCAAGGATCTCGCCAGCGTGAAATCCGATGATCGAGGCCAGCCAAAAGCACGGAAGTTGCCAGAGCTTGCGCCCGAACATACTGTGAAACAGTAAGCCGAAGATGCTCGAGAGCAACAATGAGAGAACTAGCGACGGAGGCACCGTTCCCCTTCCCGTTCGACTATGCCTGTACGGCCACCATCGCAACGTGCTTGCATCTTAGCAGGTTCGTGACGGAGGCGCTCGTTCTCCCTAGATCGTACGACACATTTCTCATCTGGTCCGCGGGACAGAGAATCGACGCAGCGAGCGCCGCTCGTCTCGCTCCATTTCCATTGAAATGAGGAGCGAATTATCCCGGTCATCGAATGCAGGATTTCTGCGTTCCGCTAATCGCGCATGGTTGGATCGAGCGTATCTCGCAGAGAATCACCAAGTAGGTTGAAGGCAACCACAGTAATAAAGATCGCCAGTGTGGGATAGAAGAAGGTGTGCGGCGCGATCGAGATATATTGGCGGGCCGTGCTCACCATGGCGCCCCACTCGGGAATCGGCGGCTGAATTCCAAGGCCGAGAAAACTCAGCGTCGCCCCTACGAGGATCGCGGTTGAGATACGCAGCGAGGCAAACACGATAATTGGGGAGACCATATTCACCAGGATATGCCGTCGAACGATGGCGGTGTCACTCGCGCCCATCAAGCGCGCGGCCGTGACAAACTCATTTTCCCGAAGGCTGAGCACCATTGAACGCGTCAATCGTGAAAATCCCGGGATCTCGTTGATCCCAATTGCCACGATGACGTTGATAAGGCCCGGCCCGAGTGCGGCGACGATCGCGATTGCCAGCAAGATTCCCGGGAAGGCCATCATAATGTCGATCAAACGCATTACGACGCTGTCAAGCCTGCGGTAGAACCCGGAGACGATGCCGAGCAGCGTGCCGACGGCAAAACTCACGATGATCGCCGCGAAACCGATTGTCAGCGAGTAACGCGCTCCATAGAGCAATCGGCTGAAGATATCTCTTCCCAGTTCATCGGTCCCCAGCCAGTGCGCCGAAGACGGGCCGACAAACCGGTTGGCGATGTCTTGCTCTTTCCAGCCGTACGGTGCGATCGAGGTGGACAGGATGGCTAGCATGATCAGGATAACGATCACGATCAAGCCAACGATTCCTGGCTTGTTCCGGAGGAACTGACGAAGAAATCTTCGCCACCCAGACCGAGAGGGATCCGCCCGGTGGGCAGCTTCCAGAACGCCGGGACCTCCAGATCCCGCGTACGTCGTCGGTTCTGCCCGGTTGCTCACGCTGAGATTCCCCTCATCCATAATGAATTCGCGGGTCAATGAAGGCATACACGACGTCGACTGCCAGATTCACCAACACAAACACCAGAGAGATGACCAGCACCGTGCCCTGCACAAGCGGGAAATCTCGCGCCTGGATGGCATAGACGGCTAAACGTCCGACACCAGGCCAGGCGAACACCGTCTCGGTGACAACCGCGCCGCTCAAGAGATAGGCAACCTGAAGTCCAAGCACGGTGATGATTGGGAGCAAAGCATTCTTAAGTCCGTGGCGAAGAAGCACGATTGGTTCGCGCAGCCCCTTCGCACGTGCGACACGAACGTAATCCTGATTCAACACCTCGAGCATCGCTGAACGGGTCAGACGCGCCATCGTGGCCACGGAACCGATCGCGAGCGTGATAGACGGCAACGCGATACTGCGGAGTCCATCCAGTGTCCAGAGGGGACCACCATAGCCACTGATCGGAAACCACCGGAGCCGGTAACCGAAGACCCACATCAGTCCAAGGGCAATCGCGAAGACCGGCGCCGTGATGCCGAGCATCGACGTGATCATCAAACTGCTGTCGGTCGGTGTTCCTCGCTTAGCCGCCGCCACGACGCCCAGTGGGATGGCGACGATCGGGGTGATGATCGCCGCGGCCAACGCCAACTCGATCGTCTTCGGAAGGGCATCCATCACGTCTGTGAGCACCGGCCGTTTCGTTCGCAGCGAACGGCCGAGGTCACCATGAAGCACCCGTCCGAGATAGATCGCGTACTGCTCGGGAAGTGGCTTATCCAGCCCGAGCTGCTTCTCGATGGCGGCGACGGTCTCCGGCGGAGCATCAGGCCCGGCGATCACCTGGGCCGGGTTACCCGGCACCAGGTGAAGGACCATGAACACCAGTACCGACACGCCGAGGAGTACGATCGGTAACACCAGCAGCCGTCGTAAGATGTACTGGCTCATACACCGAACCTATTTCTTAATCGAGATGTCGAGCATCCGATACAACCAGCGCGACGGGTGAACCTTGACGCCCTGGACTGAATCTTCCTTGCCCAGGGTTCCCAGCGAGTGGATTAACGGCGCGGCGGGTGCGTCCTCGATGAGCTGCTTCTGGATGCTCTGATAATCCTGTGTGACCTGATTCTTGTCCGTATTCGAGCGGGAGTCGAGCAGCCACTTGTCGACATCCGCGTTACTGTAGGAGAAGCGGTTCGGCGCGGGCTGCTGCTTCGAATAGAAGTAGAAGTAGAGCACGTCGGCGTTCGAGTAGAAGACACCGATGATGTAGCCCACCTGGTCACCGGATCGGGCCGCGGCGAACCAGGCCGTCTGCTCGTACTGCTTGGTGTCGACCTTGATACCGGCTTTGCTGAGCTGCTGCTCAATGATCTGAGCCTGCAGCACCGTGGTGCTGTCATTAATGACCCAGAGCGGCAGCGTCAGCTTGGTCCCATTCTTTTCGCGGATACCATCGGAGCCTGCGGTCCACCCAGCTTGGTCGAGCAGACTCTTGGCCTTGTCCAGGTCGAACTTTGGCGCGATGTCCTGGGAACCTTGCCAGAAATATGGGGTCTTCGGCGCCAGCATCGTCGTAGCAGCCGTCCCCAGACCGAAGTTAGCTCCCTTAACGATCTCGTCCCGGTTCAACGCATAGTTGATAGCCATACGGACGTTGACGTCATCGACCGGCGGCTTCGCCGTATTCATGCCGAGATACGTGGTCTGCAACTGATCGTATTTGACGATCGAAACGCCGGGCGTACTCGACAACTGCTCGACCTGGGCCGCCGGAACATCCTGCAGCAGGTGGATGTTACCTGACTGGAACTCCGCGACGCGCGTGTTGTCCTCAGGAATCACCCGAATCTCAATGCCGTCGACGTAGGCGGGACCCTGATTCTGGAAGACCGCCGAACCCCAGTTGTAATCGGAGAAGGTCTTCAAGGCCAGCTTGTCGTTCCGAGTCCAAGAGTCGAATTTGTACGGACCGGTTCCATCCGCGCTGGTGACGCCGTAGTTCTGACCAGCCTTATCGACCGCGTCCTTGTTCAGGATGACCGCCCAAGAGCCAGCCACCTGATCGAGGAAGATGTTGTACGGCTCACTCAAGGTGAACTTGACGGTCTGCGGATCGACGACGTCGATTGAACTGATCGGCTTGATGGTGTAGGAGGTTGGTGACTTGTCGGTGTTGAGCCAACGCTCGTAGGTGTACTTCACGTCGTCGGCCGTAAAATCCTTGCCAGAGTGGAACTTGACGCCCTTCTTCAAGGTGAAGGTGTACTCCAGGCCATCGGAGCTGATGTCCCACTTTTCGGACAATGCGGGCTTGAAGGAGCCGTCATAGTCCTGATCGACCAGATTGTCGTGAATCAGCGCGAGGACGCGAGCCGCGAGGAGCGCGGTCGTAATGTGCGGATCGAGCGATTCGGGGTCGGCATTGAAGGCAACGACGAGCGTGCCGCCCTTCTGGGCCGATCCGGAGGAACTCTCCGTCGCCGTTGCGGCGGCCGTGCCGCCCGACGCCGCCGGAGTCTGTCCCGCGGCCGGAGATCCGGATCCCGATGCGCCCGCCGTTGTCGGCGTTTGGCCTGCGGACGTCGTAGTCGACTTATTACTGCTCCCACCACAGGCGGCCAACAGGCTACCGACCGCGCCAACACCTACAAGTCCAACAGAACTACGAAGCACCGTTCGACGCGTTGCGAAACGACGCATCAACCCATTTACTACCTCAGGACCCTCACGGTTTTCCCAAGACATAATCCCCCTCCTCTTCGAGCGTTAAGTGCTACACCGTGCCGCTGTGGCATATGCCTCAATGTGCAACGTAATATGTCCAGCGAACAGGTGCCAAATGCGCGCCTGAGTGATATCCCCCGATATCTTTCCCCAGGCCGCCACATTATAGCTTGACTTCTCAGTCACAGCCACAGATGACAATGCCTATCTCGGCAGACCCTGTTGAAGACCACGCGCCTCTGTTCCTTGAAGAAAACAGGAATCCCATGCTAAGTCGCACAATTGGTGGCGAGTTTCGCTGCTTTTTGCTCTGTTTGGCGGATTGGCCATCGAACGAACGGTCGACCGTACGGTTTCATTCTGAGATAGACTGGGCCCAATTCAGCAGTCCGGATAGCTCGTGCGAGGTTCATAGCTCAGATGCATTCAGTCACCGATGCGCTCCAACGTGCCGGATCGGACGCGTTGCACAACGTGGGCGTGGTCGCCGCCAAGATTCCGACGTTCTTCATTGCGATCGTCATCATTCTTCTTTCGGCCTGGATCGCGCAGATCGTTGGGCGGATCGTCATCGGCGTCGAACGCGCATCGCCACATCTCGACCCAAGTTTGCGGCTGCTCATTCGCCAGATCGTCGTGGCAGGCGTCATCATCTTTGGCGTGGCCGTCGCCTTCGGAGTCCTCGGAGTCAGCTTGGCCACCATCATCGCGTCGTTCGGTGTCGCCGGGCTGATCGTCGGCTTCGCGCTCAAAGACATTCTGGAGAATTTCGTCGCGGGCGTCCTGATCCTCTGGCGGCGACCGTTCGAGATCGGCGATCAGATTCAGGTCGCCACGAACATGGGGACTGTCAGCGAGATCAACTTTCGCAGCACGACCTTACGTACCGCCGATGGCATCGCCGTTCTCATTCCGAACGCGCAAGTCTTCAATCAGGCGATCCAGAACTTCACCGACGGTGGAACACGGCGAACGACGATCGTGGTCAAATTCCCGGCCGACACCGATCTTGGGCGAGCCGAGGCGCTGCTACGCCAGACGATACAATCGGTACGCGGGGTGTTGAGTGCACCTGAGCCCGAGATTCTGCTACTCGGTTCATCCGCGACCGAATACGAGCTTCACGTTCGCTACTGGACGGCGCCCGAGATCCAGATCACGTCGAGGGTCGAGTCGACCGCGCGGGCTGCCATCGCTGGCGCGGTGAATGGAGCCGATCTCAAGCAGGTTCCGCGCAACGATGCCGAGGCACTGCCAGAGGTGACCCAGGCATCGGACGCCGAATAATTCAGCACGTCTTTACCACTGGTTATCCCAGGCATACGGCAAGAGCAACGGGGAGTAGGAATGCGACAACGTGTTGCGATGGTTATCGGACGGCATCTAGCTGACTCGAGCTACGCCGTTCTGCTGCTCGGGCTGGCGCTCATCTTCACCTCCTGTAATCGAACCGAGCAGCCAACAAAACGTCCCAATGCGTCACCAACGGGGAGCACCACGATGATCACCAAACCGCTCCAGATCGAGAGCGTCGACGTTCTGGTTGCCGAAAGCAATCCACCCAAGGTTTCGGTAAAGGTGACGGGCGTCATTCCCGATGCCTGCACTTCACCGCGTGATCCGCAGATCAGCCAGGACGGGTCGACCTTCACCATCACGATTCTCGGCGACCGCCCGGCGGACATGGCCTGCGCGCAGGTTATCAGCACGTATCAGCAGACGATCCCGATCGGCACGCTCCAACCCGGGAACTACCGCGTCGTCGTCAACGGGGTCAACAAGGATTTCACGGTCAACTGACCGCGAACCTGAGGTTTCACCGTGCGAACCCCGGAGAAGTGAGTCAACCGTCTGGTACCATACCCGGCGATGTTGAATACGTGTGACGTCGACCATCACTCAATACCATTGAGCACTGACCTGGATCACCGGTGCGGGAGGATATCTCCAGCATGAACCGGCGACTACCACCGGCATTCGCGGCGCTCGCCTTCCGTGACTTTTCGCTCATCTGGTCGAGCCAGTTTATCTCCAACGTCGGTACACAGATCCAGACCGTCGCCCTCGGCTGGCTGGTCTACGACCTGACCGGATCGGCCGCGCTGCTGGGAGGAATCGCGCTGGCGCGCGCCATACCGACCATCTTCCTCTCGCTCTTCGGAGGCACCCTGGCGGATCAAGTTGACCGGCGACGCCTGCTGCTGATCTCACAAACGATCCTAGCGGTTTTCAGCGGGTTACTGGCGATCGCGATTCAGGCCGGGTTGACGAACATCACGCTCCTCTACGGCTTCGCGGTTCTGACAGCCGCGGCATCGGCGGTCAGCGTGCCGACGACGCAAGCCTTTATTCCGGCACTGGTCGATCGTGAGCGACTGGCCAACGCGCTGACGCTCAACGTTTTGGCCTTCAACGTTGCCGCGGTGCTTGGCCCGGCTATCGGTGGACTCATCATTGGCAATCTGGGTGTCGCCGCTGCCTACTGGCTCGACGCGGCCTCCTTCTTCGTCGTGGTTGCCGCGTTGATCGCCATGCGCTCGCGTGTTACCCCCGCGCCACTGCCCCGGCGTGGACTGGGCGCCTTGCTGGATGGACTGACGTTCGTCCGGGAGCGACCGGTCCTTTGGCAACTCATGGTGATCGACTTTCTGGCCGTCCTGTTCGCCTCTCGCTTTGGTCTGCTGCCGGTCTTCGCCGAGACCGTACTCAACATCGGTGCGCAGGGGCTCGGGCTTCTCTATGCGTCAGTCAGCTTCGGGGCCGTCATCGGTTCAGCCCTCTTCACCTTTTTGCCGCAGCCCCGATCTCCCGGACGGCTGGTCGCTCTGACCATCCTGGCCTATGGCGGCGTTCTCGCTCTGTTCGGTCTCGCCCATTCGCTGGTACTGGCGATGGCCTTGCTGGCCACTTCGGGCGGGTTGGATGCCGTCAGCTCGGCGCTACGCCAGACCGCTCGGCAGCTAGCAACGCCGGACAGCTTGCGCGGGCGCGTCGGAGCGCTCTCGTCGACGTTTGCCATCGGCGGGCCGCGCCTGGGCGACTTTCAGGCCGGAATGGTGGCGAGCGCCGTTGGCGCGGGGAATGCCATGGTCATCGGTGGCGTAAGCTGCCTGGTGATGGCATTGCTTTCGCGTTGGTGGGCGCGGCCGCTCTGGGCCTACCAAGGCGAGGAACTGGACGCCGACCTTCAGACGGCCGAGAAGCAAACCGTCGCCCAGGGGCCCGCTGCATGAACATCGGGCAAGGGTTCACAAGCCGAGTCGAACGCCCCGGAGGCCTGACGCGGCCGCGGCCAGAGATTCGAGCGCGAGCTGAGGAGACAACGTACCGATCGTGATCCATCCGCCTGATTATCCGACGAATCCTGAGACGGAATCCTGACTGATGTTTCCACGGTCGGTCCGCGATACGCGCATCCTCCCAATCGATCCCGCCGCTATCCTGGCGCGTTCGCACCTTCGGGGCGAATCGTTCGGACGCTTCCGGATCAGGTCACGCTCCTCAAACGTCCCCAATGAGACGAAATCGGATTACACAGAATGCGATATGACGTTCATTCCTATTCGCGTCCGGAACTGAAGTGGCGCACCGCAGCCTCCAGCGCACTGACGCGGGCACGCGTCGGACTCCGTTTCCGTCCGGCGCTCTGGCTGATCCCGCTTGGCGAGCTCCTCTTCTTCCTAATCGTGGCGATTGCCGTTCTCTGGCCCGCGCCGCTCCACACCGATGAACTCCCGGCCGCGTTCGCGGAAAGCGACGTGATGATCAGCCACTGGCCGAGTGCGCTGCTGATCAAACGAACCATCTCGCTGGAACACCGGCTGCCGCTCTGGAATCCGCACTACGCCGGTGGTCGCCCGTTGACGGCCGATCCACTGGCCGCCATGTTCTATCCAGCGACTCAGCTCGTGAATCTCTTCCCGATTCGGGATTACTTTCTGATCCTGATGCTGGGCCATATCATGCTCGCTGGATTTGGCACGCTGCTCCTCGCCAGGTACGCACTTCGTCTCTCGCGCTGGCCGTCCCTGGTCGCCGCGGTCAGCTACATGGCGACGCCACGCCTGCTCGGACACCTCGGCGCGGGGCACGTGACCCTGATCCAGACCGTCTCCTGGTATCCCTGGCTGGCGCTCGGCGCCTGGGCAACTATTCGCAATCCTCGGCGCTGGGCGGCGCCCTTCGCGCTGATACTGGGATTGACCCTGCTAGCCGGACACCCACAGATGGCCTACTACGGCCTTCTGATGACCGGCGTCGTCACCCTCTGGATTCTCTGGACTCGCTATCGTGTGCAAGGGATTCGCGCGCTGCGGGGCGCGGTGGCGGGACTAATGGTGGCGGGCGTCATCGGCCTGATGCTCGCCTCGGTACACCTGCTGCCATTGGCGCAGTTCACCGGACTCTCGACACGTCAAGACTCGATCGCGACGACCGATCGCTACCCGATCCTGGCATTTCTGCGGGCATTGCTCGGCCGTCCCCCGTCCTCGAGCGTCCCCTGGGAAAACATCATCGATCCGGGTGGCGTCGTGCTGATGCTCGCCATCCTCGGCGCCATCGCGGCCGGGCGACGAGCCCTTCCGTTGCTGGGTGGTGTCGTATTGGTGGCAGCCCTGGCGATGGGGAACGCGTCGCCCTTCTTCACCGTCGCCTCTCATCTCCTGCCCGGCTTCAATCGCTTTCATGGACTAGCACGCATCTGGTTCCTCGGCTTGCTCGGCATCGCGCTCCTGGCCGGGTTCGGAACTCAGGCACTTCTCGGCCTCATCCACGGACGCAACGCACAGCTGGTTCGACGAGGGCACCTTGTCCTCGGGCTGGCCGCACTCCTGATCGTCACCGGTACGCTGGTCGAGTCAGACCAGGGACTGGCACAGGTCGGTTCCGTCGAACCAGCGACGACACCGACCCGGCTTGAGCGGACGGTCGCGGACCTGGCCGGTTCGAGCCGCGTCTATGGCGTCCAACGCAACCTCAACCAGTTGAGCGCGGTGCAACTCAATACCCGCTTCGCCGATGGTTGGGACCCACTCTTGATCGAGTCGTATGTGCGCTTCATGCAGAAGGCCGGCGGCTACGAGGCCACGGGCTACCAACTCACGATTCCCGCCGACGATGGCCATCCGAACGCCCGGTTGCTTGGATTGATGGACGTTGGCGTCGTCGTCTCGACGACCAACCTCAAGGATCCCGGGTTAAAGCTGATCGAGACTCAGGGCAAAACACACATTTATCGGAACACCCTGAATTCCGGCCCAGCTTACCTGGTGCGGCCCGCACGTAACGGGCAACCGCCGGACCTTGCCGGGTTGACGGTCATTCCTGGCGGCGTCACGCCAAAGAGGCAAAGCCGCGAGGAGGATCAGTTCAGCGTCACCACGCCAGACCCGGCCTATCTGGTGCTGGCAAATCCTGTCTACCCTGGCTGGAAAGCGACGGTGGACGGCAAGCGGATCTCCCTCTCGACAATCAGCGGGGAACTTCCGGCAATCAAGCTCACACCCGGTACGCACACGATTGTCTACCGCTACGCGCCAACGACGGTCTACCTCGGTGCCATCATCTCGGGCATCGGAGTCCTGCTGTTGCTGGCGGGGTTCTTCGTTGGATGGTTTTACCAGCGAGGGTGGCGACCGTCTCGGAGATGAGGGCTGCGTGTGAGGGACGTCTACCGGTTGATCAACTGACGAATTGGCAGAGGCTTGACCGGCTGCGGAGCTTCCACGGCCGGCTCGGCGCGCGGGACGAAGTCGAACGGCGTTGGAACGTCGCGCAAGCGAGTGGGATCGATCGGCAGCTTGCGTAGGTCGACATCGTTGATCGTTTCGAAGCTCTCGTGGAACTCGCGCAGCCGGAAGATCTGCTCAACGGCGGGTTCGTCTTCGAAGATCGCATAGGCGATGCTGAGACGCCCGCGCACAAAATGGACGACTTTCCCACTGGCGAGTTGCGTCTTATGCACTTGCGAGCCAAACATCTCCTCGGAGAGACTCTCGAACGCCGTCACCATTCCGGTGACCATCGACTCGTCAAGCGGGAAATCACCATAGGTGCGAATTGGCAGACCGCTGGGGTCAGCGATCGCCAGAGTCATGACGCGCGTGGTCGGAACATGATCGAGCACCGGTGGGCGCGGTCGCTTATCGTTGAAGTCGACGGCATCCAGACGTCGCATCTCGAGATCGTTCAACTCCATGCGCAGAACGTTCAGGTAGTCGATCAACTCGGCGTAAATGGTGTTGAACCGGGTAAGGCTGATCTCGCCCAGTGAGAGCATGCGATTCAGGTTGGCGATACGGCTCAGCACGGATTCCTGATCAATTCGAACCTGCTCCAGACGCTCGGAGCGCCGTCGCTCGATTGCAGCGACCTGCGACGCCTGCCAGATTCGATCCAGCCGTTGTTCCGTCATCTCCTTGAAACGAGAACGGTCCTCGTTCCGCGGACGACCCGTCAGCCTCAGATTACGGCCCGCTTCATCCTGTAGATAGTCCATCTCGCCCGACCAGTCGGCGTTGATGCAGGCATTGAGGTCGGCCGTCCGTCCGGTCGCCGCGAGAAAGGCGCCCACCAGTCCGAGAATCCAGGTACATCCCACGGGAAGTGACAGGGCAAGAGCAAAACGTAGGTCGATGCCCGCCGGCCAGGGGATCCCGGCGACGAGCAGAGAGCACATGTCGAGCATCAGCCGGTCTAGCCGGAAGGAGACCTGATTGGTCGAACTCAGACTCCAGACCGCGATCGTGAGCGTCGCCCAGATGAACCGGACAAGGTGAAGGCCGCCAGCCACCGTCGCGTGCCGTGCCACATAGCGGCTCCGTGGCCGAAATGGCACGATAAAGACCGACGCACCCCCGAGGTAAGAGAGGGTCGCAATACGGCGATTCACGATGATCGATCGCGTCTGATACGACATCCCGTCGCCTGGCCTCTCCGCTACGTGTGCCAACAGAGCTGGGACGTGACGCTCACGTACGCGAGGGTCTCACGAGCGACGTACGGAAACCGCTCGCAGCATCGAGTATAGAGAGAGTGGATGACGGAACCGAGGACCCATTGGTCAGTAATTGACTGGGAGATTGTTCGATCGTCCAGGTACGGAGGTCCCAACCCGGCCGCGCGGGATCGACCAGCAGTGTCCGACAATCGTGTCCAGGGAGAGAGATCGCGATTTATGTTATGATCTTATGCGGAGGTACCCATGTCCACGAACCGCACATCCCACGCGCCACGTGGGGCAACCAGGCGCAAGATCCTCTATACGTTGAAGAAGAGCGACGGGCTGACCGCCGACCAACTGGCGGGCCTGCTCGGCATTACCTCCATGGCGGTTCGCAAGCACCTGGCCGCACTCGAGAACGACGATCTCATCGAATCGACCATCGTCCGGCGAGCGATTGGCCGCCCCGCCAACGTCTACCGCGTTGCGCCGATGGCCGAGGATTTCTTCCCGAAGCACTACGATCTGGTCGTCACCGAACTACTGACCGATCTGGTTCAGATCGACGGCGAGCCAAAGGTCAATCTCCTGCTGGAACGACGCGCGGAACGAACGCGCGAATTCTTGAGCGAACGGCTGCGTCACGCTCGGAACCTGCACGAGCGGGTCGTCGCGCTGGCCGAGGGAATGGACGAACTCGGCTATTACGCCGTCTGGGAACAGTGCGACGAATCGACCTACTTCATCAAGCAGTACAACTGCGCGATCAACCGCGTCGCGGCCTGTTTCCCGATCGCCTGCAACTACGAAGCAGACATGTTCCAGCAACTCCTCGACGCGGATGTCGAACGGGCGAGTCACGTGCTGGCTGGCGACCACGTCTGCGGTTATATCGTTCGCGCGCGCCCACACAACGGTCAGAGCTAACCGCTCGATCGCAGCCAACTCCTTATAGGACTCACTCGAAGGCAACCATACGCATCAGTTACTGCGACACCCGGCTGAAACGCGTGGTGCATCTGGCGAAGCCTGCTGATGGTCTTTGACGATTTAAATCGGGGTTCGGTGGCGCCCACCTTGGGTTGAAAACCCAAGGCTAGCCTGACGAAGTCTGCTGAAGCTGGTTGACGAATTGGTTCGGTCATTGTCCAAGACCGCCCGGGAGTAAACTCGCCGGGCTACCAAAACGAAGTCCACTAAAGGGACTCGGTTTGGACGGCTCTTTTCGTTACAATTTGCATGTCTAATGACCTTTCCGGCACTTGAAGTTCAATCCACTTATGGATTTCGTCCTTTCAGCCTTGGGTTTTCAACCCAGGTGATCGCAGACGCGTTGCCGGAATTAATCGTCAATGACCATCAACAGGCTTCGTCTTGGTAGCCCCGAACTTTAGTCCCGGGCGGACGTGGCCGATTACCGAAGTTCATCGTCAAAGACCATCGGCTCCGCGTCGGCGAACGCGGCCGACCAGTTCAATCAACCCTCACCCTCCCCCCACCTGATATATTTAACTGAGTTAGTTATCTAATCATTGAGGACGGGCTTGGACAATGAACGCACCCTCTGAAATTGACGACGTGACGCCCACGAGCGTAGAGAGCGTGGCAGCCGTCATCGCACGGTCGCTCGACCGCTGGGCCCACCAGATTGGACGCCAGCTCGGGCCGCTCTCCCGACGGCAGCGGCGGACACTACGGGCATTACACGACCTCAGCGCGGATGAGTCCCAGGTGCGGGTCAGCGATATCGCTGGAGACCTCGGCATCACCACCGCGGGAGCGACGCGCATGCTCAACAAGCTCGAGGAACTTGGGTTCGTCGCCCGCTCGCGTGAGCCGCACGGCGACCAGCGTGAGGTAGCCGTCTCGCTGACGCCCAGCGGCGCACAGGCACTCGTGGAGGCAGACGACGTCTACTTCGAACGCGTCGGAGAGGCGCTCCAGCGGCTCGACCCGGAAGAGCAGCGAAGGTTGGCTCACCTGCTCGGAAATTTGACCGGATCCTGAATAGAAACCAAGGAACAACACATGGATGATCGAACAATCAAACGGGACCACCATCATGTCTGGTAGAGGCTTCGGCGGAGGCGGCATGGGTCTTGGTGGCGTCTGGCAGCAGCAGCGTGCCCTACGCTACCTCCAGAGTGGACCGCCGCGCAGCGTGCGCCGCACCATGAAGCGGGTCTGGCAGTACGTCCGAAGGTATCGGAGTCGCTTCTTCGTCGGGACGTTGCTGATGCTGGCGGGTGTCGGAGTCGGCGTGATCCCGCCACTCCTGATCCGGCGCTTGATCGACGAGGCAATTCCCCAAAAGAACTTCCACCTGGTCCTGCTGCTCGGCGCCGGTATGCTGCTCGTGCCCCTCAGCGGCGCGATCCTGACGCTGGGGCAGAACTTCCTGGCCTCGATCGTGGCTCAGGGGATCATCGCCGACCTGCGACAGAAGCTCTATGACCACACTCAGTCGCTCGGTATCGACTTCTTCACCTGGACGCCCGCGGGCGAGATTCAATCGCGCTTCCTGAACGACGCCGGAAGCCTGCAGAACGTTCTGACGCAATCCTTCTTTGGCACCTTCGCGAACCTGGTGACGGTCATCGGAACACTGATCGTGATGGCGGTCATCGACTGGCAGCTTGCTCTGGCCGCGGCACTGGCTCTGCCTGCCTTCGCGTTTCCGGTGCTCCACTTCGGCAAGCGCCGCTACGCCGCCGTCGAACTGGCGCAGGAGGCGCTCAGCAACCTCTCGACCATGCTCGGCGAGACGCTGACCCTCTCTGGAGCAGTCGTGGTCAAGAGCTTCGGCACCGAAGACCGGGAATCGGCCAACTTCGCCGTCATCAACGACAAGGCGCGCAAAGCACAGATCGCCCAGATCCTCGAGGGCCAGTGGCTGGTTGTCGTCGTTCAGGGACTGGCCGCACTCGGTCCGGCCGCCCTCTACACCTATGGCGCCTACCTCGTGATTCACGGGCAGATTCAACTCGGCACCATCGTCGCGTTCGCCACCTACCTGGCGCAGCTCTACTCGCCCGCCTCATCGCTGGCGGGAGCGAACGCCACGCTGCTCGGCGGCATGGCCCTGTTCGATCGCATTTTCGAGATGATCGACATTCCGCCGCGCGTGCCGGAACCGGATTCGCCGGTTGCGCTGCCGGCCACGTCGACGACCGGCATCGAATTCGACCGGGTCGGTTTCCGCTATCCGACTGGGCCGGGCGAAGAGAACCTCGGCGACGAGGTACTGAAGGAGATCTCTTTCGTCGCCGCGCCCGGACGACTTGTCGCGCTGGTCGGCCCGAGTGGTGCGGGCAAGACCACGATCCTGTCGTTGGCGGCCCGCTTCTACGACCCGACCGAGGGACAGATCCTACTCGACGGCGTGTCAATGACCCAGATTGCCCGGCAGGACTTGCGCGATCGCCTGGCCATCGTGACGCAGGATGTCTTCCTGTTTCACGCGACGCTCAGGGACAACATCCGCTACGGCGCGTCCGGTGCCTCGGATGCCGAACTCGAGGCGGTGGTCGACGCGGCGCAATTGAGCGATCTTGTCAGCCGCCTGCCGGAGGGGCTGGACACCGTGGTCGGCGAGCGTGGCTATCGCCTCTCGGGCGGCGAGAAGCAGCGCGTCGCGATCGCCCGCGCTCTGCTGCGCCAGGCGCCCTACCTGCTGCTGGACGAGGCAACCAGTTCCCTTGACTCTCAAGCCGAACGCCGCATCCAGCTTGCGCTGGAGCGATTGATCCACGGGCGAACCGTCATTGCCATCGCTCACCGGCTCTCGACCATCCAGCGAGCCGACCTGATCCTGGTGGTCAACGCCGGGCGCATCGTCGAGCGTGGCACGCATGAGGAACTGCTGGAGCAGTCCGGGCTCTACCAGCAGCTCTATGAGGCACAGTTCGCCCCGGGGAACGAGCAGTCAGTCGACGTCGGGGTGTGAGGATCGCGCTCGTGCGGCACGAGCGTTGCGCCCAAGTGGACTCAGCGCCGGCAGGATGCTGGCAGAACCATTTCCAGGAGATCCTCATGCCGAAGAGAAACACCGACGCATCTCGCAACCGGGCCCCTTGGAGCGCCGCGGCGCTCGGGCTGGTGGCAGGCATGCGTTCGCAGCTTCCGCTCGCCATGCTGGCCAACGCTGCGAGTGCTGGGCAGTTCGCCGCTGGCAATGACGGCGTGCTCAGTCACCTGCGTTCGAAGTGGGCACCGGCCGTCTTCGACACGCTGGCGGCTGGCGAGATCGCGGCCGACAAGTTGCCGTTCGTTCCACCTCGTACCGGGGCCGGGTCACTGGCAGGCCGAGAGATGACCGGCGCGCTCGCGGGAGCCGCAATCTTCCGCAATGCCGGTCGACCGGCCCCAGTCGGGCTGGCACTCGGTATAGTGGGAGCGGCGGCGGGCACTTTCGGCGGCTACTATGCCCGGTCGTTCCTGAGCAAGCGCACCGGTCTCCCCGACCTGGTCTGGGCCGTCGCCGAGGACGCGCTGGCGATTGGCCTGGGTACCTTTGCGGTCAAGCGCTTTTTTCGATCGTAACGCCGAACCGCGTTAACTCCATCATGACAACCGCGGCACCGTAGGCGTTGCGGTCAGATGGCAGACCAACCTGCTGGGTCTGGTCTGTCATCAGCCTCACGTCGCTATCTCGAATTGATTCCTACCGCGCCGCACTTCAGATCTCTGACCGACGCAGCGCTGCCACATCGCGCGCGCTCCCTGGTCAACTGCTCATCACTCACGCCCCGAAGCGAGCGAATCTTCCGAAATAACGCCCAGGTAACGGGCCACTAATGCCTGCTTCTCATGCTGAACCCGTGGAACAGTCGCATACCGAACTGGATCGCGCCATTCACGTCTCTTCGACCAGGCACCACGTGTCCTGCGACACAGCCTGCTCGGCTGAGCGTCATGAATGCGCACCAATTTCCAGAGAGGAAGAGAGGGATCTGCGAAGTGGCACGAACGAATGACCGTCAACGGCGCCCGTCCGCGTCTTGATCAATGCTGAGGGGAGGGAAGAAATGGCGACAGCACTCACACGCAAACTGCGCATCAACGGCACGATGCAGCACGTGTCCGTCCGCGACGACACCGAGCCGCTCCTGTACGTATTGCGTGACCAGCTTCAACTCAACGGACCGAAGTTCGGTTGTGGGGTCGCCCAGTGTGGAGCGTGCACCGTGCTGGTCGACGGCAAGATCACGCGATCCTGCGTCACCAAGATGAACACGCTCAGCGAGGGTGCACGTATCACAACGCTCGACGGGTTAGGGAGCTCCCACAAACCGCATCCCCTGCAGCAGGCATTTGTCGACCAGCAGGCCGGGCAGTCGAATCCCAAGCCGTCCGCCCCCGACGGCCTGTTGAGCGGGTGTGGTATCGCCTATCTCGAATATGAAAACAGACTTGCCTACGTCGCGGCCGCGGCCGAGGTGCTGATGAATCCCAACAGCGGAGACGTGCAGGTCACGCGCGTGGTCGTGACCCATGATTGTGGTCAGATCATCAATCCCGACGGGCTGTCCAACCAGATCGACGGAAACGTCATTCAGTCACTCAGCCGGACGATAAAAGAGCAAGTGGCGTATGACGACAACGGCGTGACCAGCGTCGTCTTGGCGCAGAACCAGTACTTTCCCGGTAAACAGTACTCGATTCTCCATTTCACCGAGGTTCCCACAGTCGAGGTCGTGCTGATCGATCAGCCGGCGTCACCACCATGGGGCGCGGGGGAACCGGTAACCGAGGTGATCCCGGCCGTGATCGGCAACGCGATCTACGACGCGACTGGCGCTCGCCTGCATACCATCCCGTTCACGCCCGACCGGGTGCTCGAGGCACTCTCGAATCACTGACGACAAGCTCAGTGGTCATTGCAAGCGCGACGGCGATCTCTGCTGATCGCCGTCGCGCTCACCCATCCTCTAAAGAAATCACGCAAGTCCGGCGTACCCTGCCGTGCGCGCTCAGAGATATGATCCGGATCGTGCTCCGGGCCGATCAGCGGCGCGACACGATCCAGACGAGTCATGTTCGCCCTGGAATAATGGTCGTTGCCGATTAACATCGGTAATTGTCCACGATCGCCCGGCAATAAATTGACCGGGCTACATACGACGAAGTCCACTGAAGGGACTGAGTCCATGTCGCCGAATCGGCAATGCGTTCTTAGTCCGTTGAGGGACTTCGGCTTCTCAGCCTGGGTTTGCAACCCAGGTGGACGTGGCCAACTACCGAACTATTTCGGCAAAGACCATGATTCCAGGGCGACCGCGGCCAATGAGCGGATTAACTCGTGAACCACGATCAGCAGACTCCGCCAGAGGTAGTGCTGCGGCTTGAGCCCGGGATATGTGGATATCCGGTTACCGGCACGCGGCCTCGTCGTTGACATCCAGAAGGTGTTACGTATAGTACCTGCACGGATTGGCGCGGACCGTGCGCTGAGCATTGTGCAGGAGATCGCCGGTGCCGTCAGCCACCGAAAGGGTTTCGAGGACTGCCGTGAACGGACCAATTTCAGCCGCCGATAATGAGCATCCACTACTCGATGCAAACGACATCGACGCCTCGCTGGACATCATGGCGGAACAGATTGCCGCTCATTTTGGCGAAGCCTCCGAACTGTGCCTGATTGGCATTCGCCGCCGGGGGGACGTTCTGGCACAGCGTATCCGTGACCGTCTGCGCGAGGCGCTCGAGGTCGACGTGCCTGTCGGCAGTCTCGATATCACGCTCTATCGCGACGACTTCGACAGCCTCAGCCGCGACCCGATCATCAGCCAGACCGACATACCCTTCACACTCGACGGTCGGACGGTCATCTTGATCGACGACGTGATCTTCACCGGACGGACGGTCCGCGCCGCTCTGGACGAGATCCTCGATCTCGGACGGCCCGCCCGCGTCGCGCTCGTTGTCCTGATCGATCGCGGCGGCCGCGAGCTGCCGATCACCCCCGACCTGACGGGCCGGCTGCTCCAGACCGGCCCGGACGACGATGTCCGGGTGCTGCTGAACGAGACCGACGGCACCGAAGCGGTCATCCTGCGCCGCGCCGAGGATTGACGAGATGCCGGACTTCGAGGTCAATCCGCGCCGGATCGAACGCACCCTCCGCTCGTTCGCCCGCATCGGTTACAGCCATGACGGTGGAATGAATCGCCTGGCCTTCTCACTCAATGATTTACGTGCCCGCGAGTTACTCCTCCACGTAATCCAGAATCTTGGTGCGACGACGCGCATCGACGGCTTCGGCAACGTCTTTGCCCGCCTCGACGGGCTCGAACCAGACCTGCCGCCGCTCCTCATCGGCTCGCATCTGGACAGCGTCCCGGGCGGCGGCCGCTTCGACGGTTCGGTCGGCGTCACCGCCGCGCTCGAGGTGCTCGCTGTGCTGCGGAAGCAGGGTCTTGTCACCCGGCACCCAGTGGAGCTCGTCTCCTTCGCCTGTGAAGAGTCGAGCCGCTTCGGCCGCGGCACGCTCGGGAGTGGCGTGGTTGCCGGAGTGTTCGATTCAGCATCGGTTCTGGCTCTGACCGACGGGCGTGGGACACGCCTCGACCGAGTGCTCGAACGCGCGGGGCTCGATCCGGCTCTGGTGCCAGCGGCACGTCACCAGCCGGGCGACTTCCTCGGTTATCTGGAGATGCACATCGAGCAAGGACGCGTTTTGGAAGACGCTGGCGCCCAGGTCGGCGTGGTCGAGGGTATTGCCGCACCGACTCGCTTTCGCGTTCACGTCGAGGGACAGGCGGATCACTCTGGTGCCACGCCGATGGGTCTCCGACGCGACGCACTGACCGGCGCCGCCGAGATCATCCTGGCCGTCGAGCGCCGGGCACAGGAGGCGGGCAACGTCGTCGGCACGGTTGGAGCGGCAACAGTCGATCCCGGCGCGATCAACGTAGTACCCGGACGCGTGACACTCGCGGTCGATATCCGCTCGATTGACGGCCGGGCCAAGGCTGCCGTGGTGGATCGGGTGCGCGCGGACATCAGGTCGATCGTCGATGCGCGGGGACTCACAGCGCGAATCGAGCTACTGACCGACGAAGAGCCCGTGACGCTCGACGCTCGCGTAATCGGAACACTCGACTGGCACTGTAAGGACTGCGGCATTCAGGCGATGCGCATCACCTCGGGCGCCGGTCACGACGCCATGCACGTGGCGTGGCTCTGCCCGGCTGGTATGCTGCTGGTGCCAAGCCGCGACGGGATCAGCCATCACCGGGACGAATGGACCGAGATCGCGGACATCGTCGCCGGGGTACACGTCTTCGTCAACGCCGCCATCGAACTCGCCAACCGGGGTGTCCCGGCTGAATAGCCGCTCTCGCGAGAACGCACCGCCTCTCAAACAAATCTCCGCTGCTATTTCGTCACGACCGTCACATTTCCGTCCGCTCCTTCGTTGTATGAACTGAAGAGCGAGAACGAGAGGGACGTGGATGCGGCGCGACGTGACCAGCTCAGAGCCAGAAACAACAGCGAGAGAAGAAGAATCGGCACTGGTCGCCGCCGCGAAAGATGATGGTGCCGCCTTCGCCGCGCTCTACCATCGCTATCGCGACCCAGTCTACCGTTACTGCCGCGCCAGATCCCGCAACGATGAAGATGCCGCCGACCTGGCCCAGCTCGTCTTCCTGAAGGCGTTCGAAGCGATCCCACGCTATGAGGAGCGCGGACTCCCCTTCACGGCCTGGCTCTTCCGGCTGGCGCACAACGCGGTCATCGACGCCACGCGCCGCCCGAACTGGACCGTCCCGCTTCCTCAGACGGACACCTTGCGCGAGCTTCATATCTCAAATGAGCCGGAAGCCAGCGCTTTACAGGCCGACGCGCTGGATCGCTTTCAACAGCTCATCTCGTCGTTCGACGAGGAACGCCAGCACCTGTTGACGCTCCGCTTCGTACTGGAGCTGCCGACGACGGAGATCGCCCAAATCCTCGGTAAACGCGATCCGGCGGTCCGCGCCCAGCTCAAACGCGCCCTCGAGAAACTCAAGGAGCAGCAGCATGGTCGATAGAGAACAGCTCATCCAGCGCTACAGCGATCTTCTCGAGCCGGATTTCGATGACGAACTGCTGCAGGTGGTGGCCACGCTCGACGATGCCGCCGCGCCGTATCGCCGGATAGAACCGCCCGTCGAACTGGACACGGCCGTACTCGGCCTGACCCGTCAACCCCGAGCTGCATCGGGGAATGGGCACGTCGCTTCTCCGACCGACCTCGACACGATTGCAGCGTCAGATACACGCACACCCAGGCTCACCCGCCTGCGGACCGGATGGCTACGGCAGAGTCTCGGCATGGTCGCGGCGGTACTGGTGCTCGTGCTGGTGGCGGGCGTCCTGGCCGTCACCTTCGGCAACCTGGGACAGGGTCAACAGGGCGGGCTTGGAGGCGGGGCGACAGCGACGTCAATCACAGATCCCGAACTGGTCTCCCTGCAGGCGACGGTTGGCTTTCAGGTCTACGCGCCGACCTGGCTGCCCGACAGTTGGACGCTCCAATCGACTGACCGGCCATTCAACGCCAATGGGTACAGTCAGATCCAGCTCAGGTATGCCGATGCCGGTCATACGCAAGGCATCACTGTCATGGAATCCTGGCCGCTACACCTGGATTCGTTAAGCATCCCGCCATATGTCACGAAGAACGCGCGGCCAATCGACCTGGGATCCGCGCGGACCGGGTACATCTTCCACCAAGCTGATTCGATTGCGCTCTGGTGGCAAGAGGGGGATGTGGCGATCCAGTTTCAGACCGGCCTCGCTGGCCCCCAGGCGCCGCCGGACCAACGGACGCCGCCAACCCATCTGATCACCGAGGAAGAGGTCATTCGCATCGCGCGATCAATGGTTCCGGTAGCGCAGACGTCCTCTGCCACGCCGAGCACAACCCATGGGCCTCTCACCTTCGAGCAAGCGCAGCAAGCAGCTCAGTTCTACGTTGTCCAGCCAACCTGGCTGCCGTCGTATGTCGTGGCGCAGGGTGTCGATACCGCACCGCATGGCGATCCGACCCATCCACCAACCTCGATCCAGGGGATCACACTCTATTACGGCCAGGTCGACCCAAGAAAACCGCTCTTACTGCAGATCGACGAGATCATCGAAGACACGGCTGTATCGGTTCCAGGCACGCCGTCGATCTCGACCATCACAATCGAAGGTCACGAGATCACGCGCACTGCCTCGACGACCGGCAATGCGATGGTCTTCTTCAAGTGGCAGGACCAGGGAACGACGTTCATGCTCACCGTCCGAATAGCCGACCCAGACGTCACCGAGCAGGACATCGAGAAGCTGATCGCCTCGATGCTCGCGCAAGGAAACGTCTCCTCGTCACCAACGCCCGATCGCACTAACTTCCGCGATGGGCTCACGGTTGCGCAGGCCCAGCCGCTGGTCGCGTTTCCGATCGTCAAGCCCAACTGGACACCGAACACGATTTCGCCAAGTCCGAGCGTCATGGTGAACACCGTCGGTGCGACCGGTTCCACCAAGGCTAATCTCGTGTTTATGTCTTATGACGGTCCGAACCCGGAACAGGCCACAACGTCGTCCGCCTACATAACTGGGGTGGATTTGGAGGAGACGACCGCTACCAACCTGATGCCGACCGTTGATGGCAACACCCTTCACGTAAAGGGAATCTGGGGCCAAGACAACGCGATCACACTGAGCCACTGGAATCAATCGTCCCTATCGATCGGCGGGGTCTCCGTGACGAAGCTCGTAACTGTTCAGGGCAACGTTCCCGTGACCTATTATCAGTGGCAGCAGAACGGCGTCTACTTCCTGGCATACACCACGTTGAACAATCCAGTGACCGAGCAGGATATCGAGCACATCATTGCCTCGATGCTCGATCCGAGCGGCCAGCCACAGCGGACTTACACCTACCCAAGTCCAACCTCGATTGCCACGCCAGCCATGCTGCCGCTGAGCCAGGAGGACAGCGTCTGGAGGCAGGTCATGCAGGCAGTCAACACCGGCATCGACCCGATTCTGAAACCAGCACACCTTCCGAACGGCATTGATTCGATTCAGATCGTCAGCGCCCATGCAGCCGATTCGGGCAACAACATTCCGGCAGTCTTCGATGTGCAGTACGCTGGTCCAGGCAAGCGATTGGATATCGTAGTTGGCGTACTAAGCCCGTCGCTCTGCGGCTCCGGTTGCACTCAGAGCCAGATCGCGGTTCGTGGTCGACAAGCCACATTGCAGGTCAACGATGCCGTTCCCGGGCACATGTCACTCTGGTGGAGCGAGCCGGGCATGTGGAAGAGTGCTACCGGTCAGCCTCCAGGAATCGCATACTGGATCTTTGCACAGGGGCTTTCGAGCGACGACGTGCAGCAGGTGGCTGCGTCGTTGACTCCGCAAGCCTCGCACGTGTCGGCAGCGCCCACGACTCCGGCCACGTCGGATGTCTCACCCGTACAGCCCCTGCTGACACCGTCGGCCAAACTGCCGACCAAGGAAGCAGCGGCGCAGTGGGCAATTGACTATGCCTCTCGCTTTGACCATCCTGCGCCGCGGGTCATTCAGGCAAACCTGATGACCCTGGCGGACGAGATGGGCCAGGGCGCCGACCTGGGCTGGACCGAATCCGTGCCGCGACCTGCAGATGAAACCACGCCCGTCTGGGTGGTCGAGGTTGAGGGCGCGGAGGTCGGATTCGTCTGTCCGCACGGGTTCAAACAATGTGACCTCACACATGTCAATCTCGTGGCCAACGCACAGACCGGGGAGTTCGTCGGAATGTACTTACCTCCTTCGAGTCTCGGAACGCCGACATCGTGAAGAGGAGTAGGAAGCTGTCCATGCGACTAGAGACGATCGCGTTGTTCAGCAAGCGCTGGTGGGTCATCCTACTGGCAGTGGCCGTTGCCGGGGTTACCGATCTCGGCCGCAGCGGACACATGACGGACGCCTTTGTCTTTGCCTACTTCGCCTTCATCATCGTTGTTCCGTTCGGTATGGTCGGTGCATTGCTGGTGGGCGTCCTGTCTTCCCTCAAGGTGATTCCGGAGAGGTACCGAGTGACGGTCTGTGTTCTCGCTGGGTATCTCGTCCTCGCGGCCTACGTTGGTCTGTTCGTCTACCTGGCCGTTCCGGCGCACGATATCCTCGGATGGGATCACAGCCGAGGCATGAACGAATCTATCTGGCAGATGCACGGCGAGGAAGCGCTCTATGCCGATCCGAAGGTTTCGCACGATCCAGCGCGCTACGCCGCCGTGGTGCATCGCATCTGGCAGGACCGGTTGACGTTCCTCGCTCTCTGGAGCATGTGCGCTGGCGCTGTCGGCCTGGTCGTCGCAGCCATCACCCACTGGCTCAGATCCCGGATCACAGCTTCCCGCACGCAACCGGGTTAGCCAATTCGGAAACAATGAAGACCGCCACGGGGATCGACATCCAGCCGTGTCCACCATTTCTCTCGCCGTGCGGTCTGTTATGCCATGACCGTGGAAATCTTTCGTGATTCATCGATATGCGCTAAAGTTGATTTACGGGTCTGAGCGCAAACCGTTGGTAGGGTCAACCCACTGTCGGGAGTTCGCGCCTGGCACCTGGAATGCGACTCAGGCTCCGTTGGGCATTCGAGATTTCATCAAAGAGGGGACCACTATGGATCAGCTCAAACAGCAGCTTCAGGAACGTGCTGGACTTTCCGCCGATCAAGCCGAAAAGGCGATCGCGCTCTTCACCGAGTTCCTGAGCAATCACCTGTCAGACGATCAGCTTCAGTCGGTTGCGGCGAAGGTACCGGGCATCGGCCAGTACGCCGACAAACTGCCACAGGGCGCCGCCAAGAAGATTAGCGGCATGCTGGGTGGATTTGGCAAGAAGCAGGAGTAACAGTTAGCCGCGGTCACCCAGGGTTAATGTGGTTTGACAACTTAGTCGGGTCGTTGGCCCCGTCCGCCCGGCAATAAATTGACCGGGCTACCAAGACGAAGTCCACTCAAGGGACTGAGTTCTGGTTGCCACTTCGGCAGTGAGTGTGCTTGTCATCCCACGAATCGCTGAAAGATCAGTCTGCTTCAGCAGACTTCGCTCAATGTCGCGCGGCGGCTGAAGCCGCCGCGCGACGACGAGCGCCGTACCGGATTATTTCGTCAAACTCCATGAAACGCTGGGCTGAGAAGTCGAAGTCCATAAATGGCTGATCTCGAAATTACTGAGACCGTCAACGGATATCCAGTCCCTTGAGTGGACTTCGTCTTGGTAGCCCGGGATGTTTACTCCCGGGCGAACGGCCGATCACTGCCGAAGTCAATCGGAAGTAATCTCTACCCTTCAGCCGACGTCACCAGCTTCTGTTGCTGCTGCACTGGCCGGATGAACCGCCAGCGAGCGCCAATGTACGAGCCGAGGACGAGCGCGGCCGCCAGGAACTGCGCCAGCAGCCCCTCGACGTTCGGGAAGACCGCGAACCAGACGCCGACCCAATCAGGAATCGGGATGCCGATGCTGGTCGTCGAGATCCAGCCTGCCTGCTGCAATTCCTGGGCGCTCTCACCCACCATCACCACCAGCACACCAGCCAGCAGCACGCCAGTCAGGACGAGCATCTTCTTGTACGGCAGGTGGCGCTGCGCCGCGAAGGTCAGCACGGCGACAATGCCGGTCAACCCGAGGCCGATCAGGACCCCACCAAGAACGGTCTGCGTGTCGGATCGCAGGCGCAGTGACTGGAGAAAAAGGACGATCTCGAACCCTTCGCGGTAGACCGCGCTGAAGCCGAGCAGGCCGAGTCCGAGAAGCGCCGCCCGCGTGCCTTCGTTACCCGACTGCATCAGGTTGCGGCGACGACGATTGTGATGGGCGATCCAGCCGGTCCAGTAAATCTTGTGGAAGAACCAGTTCATGATGATCAAGAGGACGACGATGGCCAGTAGGCCAGTGGCTGCCTGAATGTCGAGCGCGGGCGCATTGATGGCCGAGATGATGGCAACAACGATGAACCAGGTCGCGAGCGACGCCACGAAGGCGGCGCCGGAACCGGCGGCGATTGGCTTCCACTTCTCACCTGGCTGCCGCAACATGCTCGCGGTGATGGCTGCCAGCACCAGAATCGCTTCCAGCCCTTCGCGGAAGACCAGAATGCCGCTCTCGATGACGACCGAGGTCGGGCTCATTCCTTCCTTCATCGGATCGGGAGAACCATTCAGCGCGAAAGCCTGCCAGATGATCGCGCCGGTGACGACTGCGGCCGACAAGACGATCAGCAGCGCCTGAATTTTTGCGCGTCGACTGGCCGCGAGACGCCCGAACATGTATCCTCCCACCAATTCGCCTCATCAGGGGCACCCTGACTAATCCCGACCGGATTACTCGGGATTAAGATAACTGCTCGTTTCCCCGGTGTCAAGGAAAATGTGCGGTCTCTCGCCTGCTCGGGCCACAGCCCCCGGTATGCTCGCGCTGAAGCACCCCTCGTCTGCTAAGATCACGCCGCTATGAAGATGATTCCTTTTGTCGACGCCCTCTGGCGCTACCCGGTCAAATCCATGCGCGGCGAGCCACTCGAATCGGCACGCGTCGCGGTACATGGACTGGACGGCGACCGGATGTCGGCGCTGGTAGACCGCGAGACCGGTAAAGTCGTCAGCGTCAAGTACCCACGCAAGTGGGGCAGGCTTCTGGAGTGCCAGGCGGCGCTCGACTCGGGACAATCGCTTGACGAACCGGTCGTGATCCGCCTGACGTTGCCAGACGGTCAACAGGTCAACACCGGGCGCGACGACGTCGACACCAAGCTCTCGAATTTGCTCGGTCGTTCTGTCACGCTCGTGACCACACCGCCGGACGGCGCGGAGACGGAGCGTGAATACCCGGAAGTCGAGGGATTGCCCGTCAGCGGCATGTCCTTCTCGGCGCCGATCAGCGGAGGCGCGCCGGGAACCTTTTTCGACTTCGCGCCGGTGCATCTGGTGACAACGTCCACGCTCGCCCGGCTGGCGTCGGTCGCTCGGGAGAGCGTGTTCGATGCCCGCCGGTTTCGGCCGAACCTCGTCATCGCGACGCCTGGACAGGATGGCTTCGTCGAGAACGACTGGGTCGGCCGCACGCTCCAGATCGGCGAAGTCCGCTTGCGAGTCAGCGATCCGACCCCACGCTGCGTCGTGACGACGCTGCCGCAGTCCGACCTGCCACGCGATGTTGCGGTCTTGCGCGCCATCGCTCGCCACAATCGCCCCGCGATCCCGACACTTGGTGGCGTCGAGTGGCCCAGCGTCGGCGTCTACGCGTTTGTTGAGCAGGGTGGCGTCGTGCGGCGCGGGGATGACGTGCGCGTTCTCGAGGGATAGCCCCACGTTGGGCGCACAGCAGTACGCATCCGCAGATGGAAGGCACCACGCGATCTTCCAGCATTCCTTCACCTGCTGTAGACTGGCACGTCGCACCAATGACAATCGCCCGGCAATGAGGAAGGGATCATCGAGTGGCAGAGCGAACCAGGATCAACGCGCGGATGATCGTTGCCTATCAGAACGGCGAGCACCGCCTGCTCGAGAATGGCTGCATCGTCATTGAAGGGAACGAGATCATCCACGTCGGCCGTGACTTCAGCGGCGCTGCCGACCACGTCGTCGACGCGGGCAACCGGGTCATCACGCCCGGCTTTATCAATACCCACTCCCACCTGGCGGGCTCGCCGCTCGACAAATCCTTCATTGAAGACCGCGGGCGACGCCAGTTCTCGATGTCCGGCCTCTCCGAGATGCTCCCGGCCCGCAGCGTGGCCATCGATCCGGAAGGAACCGAGGCCTGCGTCGACTATTCGATGGCCGAACTCCTCCGCACCGGCACGACGACCGTGATGGAGATCGGCGGCATCGGCGATTACGTCGCGGAGGCGGCCGAGAAGGCGGGACTGCGCGCCTACATTGCCAACGGCTATCGCTCCGGCCGCTGGCTCACGCGCGACGGCAAAAAGATGGAGTATGACTGGGACGAGGAGGCGGGCATCGCCGGATTCCACCGGGCTGTCGAGTTCATCGAGCGCATCGACGGCAAGGCCAACGGGCGCGTCAAAGGCTTCCTTTCACCGGCTCAGATCGATACCTGCACCGAAGAGCTGCTGCGCATGAGCCGCGACGCGTCCGATCGTATGGGTGTACCGCTGGCGCTCCACACCAGCCAATCGGTCTTCGAGTTCGACGCCATCGTCCAACGCCACGGACTGACCCCGGTCGAGTGGCTTGAGTCGATCGACTTCCTCAGTGAGTGGAACATCCTGGGGCACGTCATCATCATTGCCGGGTCGAGCTGGCCACAGTACGCCGGAGACGACCTGTCGATCCTGGCCCGCCACGGCGCGTCGGTGGCGCACTGCGTCTGGGTCTTTGCCCGGCGCGGCATTGCCATGGAATCCTTCCCGCGCTACATCGAGGCGGGCGTGAACATGACGCTCGGCACCGACACCTCGCCCCAATCGATGATCTCCGGCATGCGGCTAACTGCCGTGATCGGCAAGATCATGTCGCGTGATAGCCAGCAGGCGACGGCGGCCGACGTCTTCAATGCCGCGACGCTGAATGCCGCCAAGATGCTCCACCGCAACGACCTCGGCCGCATCGCCACTGGCGCCAAGGCGGATCTCCTCTTCTGGGATGCCTCGTCGATGTTCATGGTGCCGCTGCGGGACCCGATCAAGAACATTGTCTACAACGCTGAAGCGGAGGATTTGCGCGAGGTGATGATCGACGGCAGCTGGGTCGTGCGCGACAACCACGCGATCAACGTCGACGAGCGAGCCGCCAACAAGGCGCTCCAGTTCGCGGGAGAGCGTATGTGGTCGGAGATGGGCCCCGGCGACTGGGCCGGCCGCGGCGTTGATGAACTGTCACCGCAGACGTTTGGAAAGTTTGAGGGGTAAGCAGCCCTCACCCCCGACCCCCTCTCCCGACGATCAGGAGAGGGGAGACGAAGTGGGAAAATTTTGGACTGCACCCTTCTCCCGCTTGGCGGGAGAAGGGCTGGGGATGAGGGTGGCTCATCGACCGCTACCCACCGCACCCCTGCTACGGCACCACAACCTCGCAGTCGTGGAACTTGTCCTTGTTGTCGCCGCCGCCGATGCAGACGTCGTTACCGCCGTCGCCGAAGATCTGGTCGCCGCCACCGCCACCAACGATGCAATCGTCGCCGGAATCAGCGTGGATATTGTCCTTGCCGCCGCTGCCAAGGATCAGGTCATTGCCCGCCGTGCCGTGAATCGCGGCGTTCCCAGTGATCACGACGTAGTTGGTCAGGTCGAGCGACGCGCACTGGGGCGGCTTGAGCTGATTGGCCGTGATCGGCGCGCTGGCGTATCCGATGATCGAGGGCTCGACAATGTTCTCGGCGGCAAACGACCAGCCGGTCGTTCCCGCAATCAGGACCAGTAATCCGGTCAGGATCACCCAGCGCATGCGGCGAAGGGGGCGTCTCACCGGATGTCTCCCACCGCGAGTTTCACCGGCTTGATCGCATCGGCATCCCGCTTGCCAAGCCCATCCGCGGAATAGCGGTAGACCGTGCCGTCATCCTGCACATAGTAGCGGTGCATGACACCAGAGATCTGGTGCATGATCATTCGATCGTCCCGCTGCGCCAGGCGCAGCAGATCCTCGAAGGTCGTCACGTCAATGATGCGCGCGGTGTTCTCGAAGTTTGCGTCATCCACTCGAATCAGCATCGAGCCGTAGCGGGCCCGCAGCCGATCCGGCTCACTCGCGCGACGTCCTAGCCAGACCATCACGCCAAACGCGATGCAGCCGAGGAGCGACAGGAGGCAACCGATGAGTGACACGACACGCGCCCTCGCGACCGAGATGCGGAACTTCGTCAGCGCGATCGAGTTTGCTGCGGTCGTGTGATACGTCACCTGACCGCTCTGACTTGGCGTGAGCGGGGTCGTCGCGTCACTGCCGGAAGAGCTCGCCATCTGCAGCACCTGTTGACTTAGCCGGAACTGGAGCTCCGGCCCGAAGGTGTCGCTCAGTTTGGCATCCGCGAGCGTCCCCCCAAGCTGCACGCTCGGTACGATCGAGACGGTGTAGGTAGGCCAGGAGACACCGGTCGTCTGCTGGTACTGAGCAATGATCTCCTGCACTTGAGCGAGATCCAGCGTTCCCAGCGCGATAAAGGCATTCCCTGTGAAAGGGGTCGATGGCAGCATCTCGATGGTCCGCTTCCAGCCGGTCGAGTCGCCGACCTCAGCCACCAGGTTCGCCGTGCCACTCACGTCGGCTGGCTGATCGGAATTCAGGTGATATTCGAAGCGGAAATCGACCTTGCTAGTGATGTTCGGAAAGACCGGATCACCGGTGCTGACGGAACTGGCATCATAGACCCCGCCAGGAGCCGCGGCGGTGTAGCTGAAGGTGCCCGTCTGTTGGTACGCGGCGGTCGCGGCGACAGTCCGCTCACCCGGACGCGTGAAGGAGAGGGTGGCGAGGGCCAGCGATGCAAGCAGGACGACGACCACCGCCGTCAGGAGGGTCTGTCCGCTCTCGCTCTGTGCGTTCATGATGGGTTCACGCCTTTCACCTGGTGACTGTTTGCGTCGCGACCGCCGCCGCTCGTCCGGGCTCTTGGCGTAGGGAAGGAGCAGGATGAGCCCGGAGAGCGCGACGAGCCCGGCGATCGCCAAGCGGTTGTGCAGCTTGGAGAATGGCTTGCCGATCGCCGGTATGTGAAACCAGAACTTGCCGATCAACTCCGACTGCGTCGGGTGATACGAGTCGACGAAGTCGTTATTGTCCCCTTTGAAGGTGAAGTGATCGCCATCCTTCCCGATGACGCGATGGATGATCGGGCCGATGGTCGGATGGCGATAGACGACGATGTCACCGACGTTGTAGGTGTCGGTCGTTCGCACCAGCGCCAGGTCGCCCTTGTGAAACTTGGGCTCCATGCTGATGCCGTTGACGATCACGTAGGAAGTCTGACCACCGATCTGGGCCGGAGCAAAGAAGAACCAGAGAAGAGCCAGCAGGACGATCGTGATTCCTACGATGATGGGTGATTCTCGTCGTCTCATCTGCTTCGTCGTCATCAGAGAGCCCGGGAAGCCGCAGTGATACGGCCGCAGCTTCCCAAGTCACACCAAATCGCTACTGAGTCGCGACGACGCGAAGTGCGGTTGCGGCCGCGACGGACGGCGAGCCGGAAAAGGCACATGTCCAATGTTTGGCATTGGTTGTTGACGTGCAGTCGGTCCAGTTGGTGCCGTTGTCCAGGCTAGCCTTTACCGTGGTCGCATTCTGATCAGTCTGGAAATCGACGGATGCGAGGACCGATGGATCAGACGCGAGTGTCCACTTCACATTCGTGATCGTGAAACCACTGACCGCACCCGTACCGTCACCAGCGTAGCCAGCTTCATTCGGGAAGACGTTGCTCGCGGCGAAGCCGTAGGCGGCCGTGGCCATGATTGCGAGGATGGCAAGAATCGCCAATAGGCGAAGATTGATTCGTCCGAAGCGTGCGTTTCCCAAGGTATAACTCCTTCAATGCAATTCCATGTTTGACCAGGATAGATGAATAGACTACTGCGAATGATGGGACTTAGAGGATGGGTGGGGACTTAAACCATAAGCGCTCGTCCTTTCGAACGAGCCGGTCGCCTGAGCGGATACGGGCCGCAAGGCGCAATCCGGCCTAACGTCGAATCGTCGGCCGGTTGCACCACTAGCTCTGCACGGACGAGGTGCCCAGATTACAGCCCGCGCTTCATCGCTTCCGTATTGCTGCGTCTCACCGTGGAGCCGCTTATGGACATAGTTTGCGCTTGGCCCTTCATTTCAACAATGACACGCAAGTCCTGTGATCCCGTGAACCAGCGAACTCCGTACGTACGCGTAGCATGACGGTCGTACTCAGTCCCACTAGGACCTATAGTTTGGTAGGTTTCCGACGGTTTCGGTCGGATTTCTTGCATTGAAGCCAGGCCACCGGGCAGATCGCGGCTGGTATCTGAAGATGGAGTTATTTTCCGAAGTTTCCCGCGTAGGTGACCAGCAGAATCGCAATGAACATGATCACGCAGAGGAGGAGACCGAACCCGATGCCCAGAATCGCGCCGCGACGCACATCGCTTTGAGCGCGAACCCAGTCCAGCGCGCGCCTGAGATTCCGCGAAAAGTCGCTCACCGCAACGCATCCCCTCGAAATTGGCCAGCAACAAGCCGCGAAACGTCTCGCCCTCACCTGTTGACAGGTACCGCTCCAATTGCGGATCCTCTGCCCGGAGCGAGCCGCCACTATCCTAACATCCGGGCGGTTCTCGCACGCGCGACACAACACAGGTGAATGGGAGAAAGCCATGGATCAGTATCCGTATGACGACTACGCCGAGGATCGACGCCGGGCGGCGATGACCCGAAGCTATCTCACTCCGGCGATCCTCACCATGGTCCTCTATCTGGTCCTCTGGCTCCCAGGTCTGGTCGCGAACATCATTTACTGGCAGGCCGCGTCTCGTGATGAGCGTCTGGCCGGTCGTCCACCGGAAGGGAAGGGCTGCCTGCTCGCCCTCTTCATCGTCTTCACCGTGCTCCCGCTGGTCCTGGTCTGCGTCGGCGCAGCACTCTTTGGCGTGTTCGGCACGTTCACGACGACGACGTCGGTCCGCTAGCTTTCCCCAAAGAGTCGCGCTGTCGCGTACTATTGGTAAAGAAGCCGAACAGTTCACAACTGGAGCTCATGTGCGCGAAAGCGATGTCACCGAACTAAGCAAACGGATCATTGACAACGTCGACCGGGTCATCGTCGGCAAACGGACGGTGACGGAGATGGTGCTGGTTGCGCTGCTCTGCGAGGGGCACGTGCTGGTCGAGGACGTGCCAGGCGTCGGCAAGACAACCCTCGCCCGCTCGGTGGCCCGCTCGATCGGCGGAAAGTTCCGGCGACTGCAGTTCACGCCCGATCTGCTGCCATCCGACGTTGGCGGCATCGTCTTCTTCAACCAGAAGACCGGCGATTTCGAACTGCGGCCGGGGCCGATCTTCAGCAACGTCCTGCTGGCCGACGAGATCAACCGCGCTACCCCGCGCACACAGTCCGCCCTGCTCGAAGCAATGGAGGAGCGCACCGTTACCATTGAAGGGGACACGTTGCCGCTTCCCCGGCCGTTCCTGGTGCTTGCGACCGAGAACCCGGTCGAACTGGAGGGAACGTTCCCGCTGCCCGAGGCACAGCTGGATCGTTTCTTCCTGCGGCTCGAGATCGGCTACCCTGAGGCGGAGGAGGAACTGCAGCTTCTGGCACGCTTCCAAACCGCCAACCCGCTCGAGGATCTTGAGCCAGTGACGACACCCGAAGAACTGATGGCGGCAGTTCAGAGCTGTCGCAAGATCTTCGTCGACGACGATCTCCGCGCCTACATCATCGACGTCGCCCGGGCCACTCGCTCGCATGACACGATTCGGCTCGGCGTCAGCCCACGTGGAACGTTCGCCCTCTTCCGGGCATCGCAAGCCCTGGCGGCGGTTCGCGGCCGTGGTTATGTCATTCCGGACGACGTCAAGGCCGTCACGCGCTCGGTACTGGCGCACCGGATCATGTTGAGTCCCGAGGCGCGCCTGCGAGGGCGGCACGCTGGGCAGATTATCGACGAGATCGTCGCCGGGATGAGCGTGCCAGTCGAGCAAGCCTGACCGGATATCACATCCGAGTGAGCAGACCATGGAACAGCATCGCGTTCGCAGCTACTTCTTCAACGCCATCTGGTTCTACGGCTCGGCGGTCTTGCTGCTGCTCGGTATGGCGCTGCGCCAGCCCGCCCTCTCGATCCTCGCGTTTCTGACGCTCCTCACGGCGGGCACCAGTAAGCTTTGGAGCAAGCATGCCCTCGACCAGGTAACCTACCGGCGTCGTCTTTCGAATACGCGCGTCTTTCGGGGTGAGTCGGTCGAGCTGACAGCCGAACTGGTCAACAACAAATGGTTGCCACTCCCCTGGATCGAGGTCGAGGATCAGGTGTCGGACCGCGTTCGCCTGCACGACACCGAGACACTGCCGAGCAACCGTCCGGGCACGACGGTCCTGCGGCTAACGACGTCCGTCCGCTGGTTCGAGCGAGTCAGCTGGACGTTCCGTCTCGACTGCCCCCACCGCGGATCGTTCGCCATCGGGCCCCTCTCTCTCCGCTCGGGCGATCTCTTTGGTTTCTTCTCCGAGCAGCAGCGGTTCGACGCGACCGACCGGATCATCGTCTACCCGCGGATCCTGCCGCTGGAAGACCTCGGCTTGCCGCCGCGTCACCCGCTGGGCGACTCGCGGGCCATCCATCAGCTCATCGCCGACCCAACGCGCACCGTCGGCGTGCGCGAGTACCGACCGGAGGATTCGTTTCGCTTTATTCATTGGAAAGCAAGCGCGAAGCTGCAGGAGACTCAGGTCAAAGTTTTCGAGCCGACCGTCACGCTGCAACTCGGCATCTTCCTCAACCTCGACACCTTCGAACGACCGTGGGAAGGGATCGACTACACCCGCGCCGAGAGCGCGATCACCGCGGCGGCATCGCTCGCCAGTCACAGCATCGACGAGCGCTATCTGGTCGGGCTGTACGCCAACGGCGTGATGGCCGGGTCGGACCAGTCCCTACGTATCCGGCCTGGGCTGGGTCCCGATCAACTGGCGACGTTACTCGAGGCGCTCGCCAAGCTCACGCCCCTCGCCGCGACCAACTTCCAGCGGTTGCTGCATGAGGAGGCCAGCCGCTTCCCCTGGGGTAGCACCATCGTCGTCGTCTCGGCTTTGATGACGGAGACGCTGGCCCGGACGATCGAAGAACTGCTAAGCCAGCGGCACCGGGTCATTCTGCTGCGAATCGGTGAATTCGAGGTGCCCAAGATCCCGAATCTGGTAACCCACACCCTACCAGGCGATTTGATCGGCGAGCGAACCGAAGGCGTGCGCTACGCCCGCATCATCACTCCGGAGCGCTAGCATGCTGCAGTCACCGAATGTCATCAGAGCGCGGCAGTCGCTCACCGATTTCTTTCTGGAACTCGACTGGCGCGGCGAGTTACTGACCTTCTGCCTGATCGTGGCTGAGACGGCGATCGCGTATCTCTTCCTCGGGTTACTGGTACCGGCGTTGAACACACCCTACCAGCCGTTCCCGGCCTGGCTGCTCTTTGCCCTCTTCATCGTCGGCTACTACCTCCCGCACGGCCTCGAGCTTGGACGTGTCTGGGGATCGTTCTACGAAACGATCCTGCTCATGGCGCTGATCCTTTCGTTTCTGGTGACGCTGAAGATCGCCTCGTTCCCCGGAGAACCGTTCCTCTCCGCCTCCTGGCTGCACGGCGCAGTGCACGGGCTCATCCTGCGCCAGACAAGTGCGACACGACCGCCCTGGGCCATCGTCGCGGTCGTTGCCTACACGTGGTGGCGGGGTCGCATGCGCGGAGAGCCGATGATGGACTCCGCCTATCAGATGCTGCGCTGGGGGACCGCGGCAATCGGCACTGGGCTGGTGCTGGTCTTGATGGCGGCGCCTGAGGAGGCGTTGATTCGCGAGCGCATGAGCGTTGCGGTCATCGTCTTCTTCACCTCGGCGCTATGCGCTATCGCGGTCGCGCGTCTCCGGCTCGAGAGCATCCGCAGCGGAAGTCCTCTCGGGCCACGCTGGTTCGCGACCTTCGTCACGCCGATTGCCAGCATCATGCTGGTGGCGATCTTCGCGGCAGCGATCTTCTCGCGCCGGTTTCTCGATACGATGCTCCTGATCCTGTCGCCAATCCTCTTCGTCATCGGGCTGGTCGTCCGGTTGATCATCATCCTGATTGCCTTGCTGGCGTTCGTGATCATTGCGCCGCTGCTGTGGCTCTTGCAGCGTGAGGGCTTTGGCAATCTCTCCGGAGCGCTCCGTATCCCAATCGTCTTCCGCTCGTTCGACGGCTTTCAGCAGTTCGCTACCACGCGGCTCAACGTCGCCGATCCGCTGCGTTACCTGATCGTTGGGCTGATCCTCTTCGCGATCGTCACATCATTGACCCGCTTCGTCTATCGACGTAGGCGTCGCTGGCGCGACACCGCGACCGAGCGACGAGAGCCAGTCAAGACGCTCGGCGAGGCAGTCGGCTCGATCTCCTTCAACCTGCGACGGTTGTTCCGGCCACTGCGGCGCGACGACTCGCTGGCCAGGCTACGGGGAGACCCGCGCTGGACGCATACCGTCACGATTCGCGAGACGTACCGGCGGATGCAGCGCTGGGGCGAAAAAGGAGGCGTCGAGCAGAGCCCGAGCATGACCGCAACCGAATACGAGCCCGATCTCGCGCGGCGCTTTCCGGATGCCGGTCCGGCGATCCGCACCATCATCGCCGCCTACACGCTGGCCCGCTACAGCGGCATTCCCGCTACGGCAGACGAGGCAAGCCGGGTGCGCCAGGCTTGGGAGACGCTGCGCAAGGTCAAGGCGTCCTGAGCGACCCACGCCGTATACTTAGGTATGACCATCTCATCCATAACCACCACGCATTCCAGCACGCATAACCTGACCGCTCCAGCCGCTCCCGATGCGCCGTTTGGGATCTACCTGCACATCCCCTTCTGTGGGCGCATCTGCCCCTACTGCGATTTCAATCGCTATGTGCACCAGGAGCATCTGATTCCGTCCTACGTCGACGCCCTGATCGGCGAGATGGACCTGTCCCGTGCCGAAATTGGGCCGATTCGTGCCGAGACGATCTACTTCGGCGGCGGTACGCCCTCACTGCTCGAACCCGATCAGGTCGCCAGGATCATCGCGGCGCTTCAGGACCGGTTCCAGATCGAGCCGAACGCCGAGGTTACGCTCGAGGCCAACCCCGAGCGACTGGACGAGGCCAAGCTCGCCGGATTTCGCGCGGCCGGGGTGAACCGGATCAGCCTCGGGGTACAGACGCTCCAACCGCATGGCCTGCGCATTCTTGGCCGGGCACACAAGCCGGAGGTGCCTGACAAGGCGCTCGGGCGAGCGCGGCAAGCTGGCTTCGACAACGTTAGTCTCGACTTCATCTTCGGCTGGCCGGGCCAGACACTCGACGAATGGCGTGTCGACCTCCAGACGATTCTCGACTGGCAGCCGGAGCACATCTCCCTCTATTCGCTGATCGTCGAGCCGGGAACGCCGTATCACGAGGCAGTGCGCACTGGGAAACTCGTGCCGGTCGACGACGACGCGACCGCCGACATGTACGAATTGGCGATCGAGATGCTGGCAGATGCCGGTTGGCACCACTATGAAGTCTCGAACTGGGCGCGCGATCCAGGGCTGGAATCGCGCCACAACGCCATCTACTGGCGCAACGGGCAGTACCTTGGCCTTGGAGCCGGCGCGCATGGCCATATCGGCGACGTGCGGGCCAGTAAGCTGCGCCTACCGGCTGAGTACATCGCGTCGATACGGGACGATCGTCTGCCGGTCGATTTCAGCGAAACGATCGACGCTCCGACCGCCATGGCCGAGACGATGATGCTTGGCCTGCGCCTGCTCCATGAAGGGGTCTCGGAACGCGCCTTCGCGCACCGTCACGGCGCCCCGCTGCGCGCTGTCTATGGCAAAGAGATTGCCTCGCTGCTCGATCTCGGTCTGCTCGATTGGGAGGGCGACCAGCTGAAACTGACGCGCCGCGGCCTGCTCCTCGCCAACGACGTCGCCGAGCGGTTCTTGCCGGACTGATACGTCAGAATACTCATACCGTAGAAGAGCCATCACCCCGCCTAAACGTCCTGCCTACGCCGTCGCGGGACTTAGCACCTGGCTCACAGAATCTGCCACGTCCGGCACTGTCTCCGTCACCTGACCATCGCGACAGCGAATCAATTCTGAGATCGTCACCGAGAGGAGTGCGTCGACGATCTCGGGATCGAACTGGCGTCCACGTTCGCGCTTGATCTCGGCGAACGCCTCGTCGAAGCTGAGCGCATTGCGATAGGGACGGTCGGACGTCATCGCGTCGAGCGTATCGACTACAGCGAAGATCCTGGCTCCAAGGGGGATCTGATCCCGAGCTAAACCACCCGGATAGCCGGACCCGTCGTACGATTCATGGTGATGAAGCACGATCTCGGCAGCCGCAGCCAGAAAGGGGATGTGGGCGATCATGGTGTAGCCGATCATGGGATGCTTGCGCATCGCCTCGACCTCCGCCGCCGTCAGCCCCTTTGGTTTCAGCAGAATCGCATCAGGCACGCCGATCTTGCCAATGTCGTGCAACAGCGCGCCACGCGAGAGATGGGCAATCTCTTCATCGTCCAGTCCGATTCGTCGTCCAATCAATTCAGTGTAGCGCCGGACTCGCTGCGAGTGCTCTTCTGTCTCGGCGTCACGGGTGTCGAGCGCGCGTGAGAGAGCCTGCAGGGTCGATTCATACGAATCGCTAAGCTGGCGATTCAAGCGGCGCAATTCGTTGACGTAGCCGTTCGTGCGCTGAATGAATTGCGTGATGGCGAGATGCATCAGAGCCACCGGCGAGGCCATCACAATCGTCGCCGCGGTGCCCATGAGCTCGTAGGACAGGCCGAGGGTCATGCCAAGCAGACCGGCGACCGCATAATGCGGCCAGAGCCAACGATAGTCCTCGCGCCAAATTTCGACCGAGCTGCGCTGCTCGGCAAGTGCGCGAACCAAACAGAGCAAAACGTGGTTGACAGCATAGAAGACCAACCCGCCGACGATCCCGGGGACGAGTATCTGCTCAAACGCGTGGTGTTGAACCGTTCCGTGGACCATGGACCGGAAGATCAAGACCGTACCGCCAGTTGCAAGGAGCATGCAGCCGAAATTAAAGAGCATGCGATGGATCGGGCTGCTGGCCTTGATCTTGGCTACGACCGCGAACGCGGCGGAGGCCGCAACGATCCCAGGCGCATTGAACAGCAGCGCAGCGGCGATCATCGGCACCACCGCAACTGACGTTGTCCCGAGGCCATTGAGATCCGCAGCGTAGCGGTGTGCCAGCACGACCAGGCCAACAAAGATGACAAGCCCAACCCAGGGAGAATGTGCCTCGGGGAAGTGCTGCTCGTTAACCACCAACGCCAGCAAGATACCGGTCATCACCACAAAGCCGATGAAGACCAAAACCCGCACGGAGGTTTTCGAACGCGCTTCGCGCGTCTCCGCTGCAGTCTCAGTTTCCTGGCCAGGTTGGACGTCGCCATCAGCAAAGAAGCCCAGATCCAGGTCGAACGGATCCTCCAGCGGCAAACTGATGGGATCATGAGTTGCCGCGACATCCGCTGTCGGGATCAAACCATCCAATGCGTCTTTGGACGCACGATGCCGTTTCCACTCACTCAGGAGCTCACGACTCTCTCGACCGGCAGAGACCACGCCGTTACGGCCGTTCCGCTTGGCGCGAAACAGCGCCAGATCTGCTTCCCGGAAGAGTGATTCGAACGCGTCACCATGCTCGGGGAAACTTGCGACTCCGATGCTCATGGTGGGGTTGATGGTCCGATCCCCGGACTCGACACCGATTTGACGCGCGGCAAAGGATGAGCGGATCCGCTCCGCAACGGTCATCGCGGCGTGGAGATCGGCATCGGGCAGGGCAATGACGAACTCCTCACCACCGAAGCGGGCGGCGAGGTCACAGCCGCGAATACTTTGGCGAATCGTCTCCGCCGCAGCCTGCAGCACGAGGTCGCCCACTTGATGACCATAGGCGTTGTTGATGTCACGCAACAGGTCGAGATCGCAGACCAGCAGGCTCACTTCACTGCTTGTTTGCCGCGCTCGATCGAGCTCTCGGCTGACCGCAGACTCGAAATGACGGAAGTTCGCCAGTCCAGTCTTGGGATCGGTGTTCGCCTCGACTTTGAGCGCGGGCATATTGAGCGCTTCGAAAACGACGACGAGCGGAATCGTGACCGGGATTGTGTAAACCGGGTCAATCTGCCAGGCAAACGCGAAGAACCAACCGATGCAGAGAAGCGCCATCTCCGACAGGAGCTTGTAGGGTGCGAAGAGCCCGAGCTCGGACAACGATTGCCCGCGCGCCAGCTTGAGCGTGATTCCCAGCATCAAGGTCTGCACCAGGACGAAGACCGCCATCGCGGTCAGCAACGTTCCGGCATTCACCGCGGGGTTCGACGGATCGCCGAAATTCGGAAGACGTTGCATGACCAGGAGCGACATCCACGCAGCGACGAGCCATGAGGCGATGTTGAATAACTGGACAAACCAGCGGCGCCGGAAGCGAATCCACTCTGGGAGGAACGCCACACACACCACCAGCGCGACCAGGGGAGCGGGAACAAGCAGAATCGCCGCAAAGACGGGCGCCGGGGTGACATGATCGGAATAGTGGCTTCCCGGACGGGACACCACCAGCAGTTGCGCGAGGGCCGCGAGCACGGCGAGAAAGGCGGCCAGCAGCCACTGATTGCGCGGCGGCATGCCACCACCCGAGATGATGAGACCGGTCAGCGCGATGAGGCCGAGCAGGTAGCAACCGGTAAGGTACGCACGCGCGCTGAATGTCAGATCGCTCATCGGTAATCCTCGACCAGAAGAGGCGACACCGTTACCCATCGACCTAGCGGCGCGAGCCACCGATCAAATGGTTGATCGCCGACGTCTTATTCATCGGCAAATGAATAACCTTCTCTCTCATTATTGAAATCGGCGGCACCCACGTCACCGCTCGCACATAGCTCTAACGTCCCAACTAGGGGTCCTGACCGCGCTCAACGGACCGTCGGAGTACCGTACCAATGCGCGAAAAGACGCGAAACGGGAAGCGCGGCACCGGGGACAGGTGCCGCACTTCCGTATACCTTGGGTTGTGGGAAGGGATCAGCTATTCAAGATCGGCGCCGGACCAGACCGAACCAGACCAGTTCACACTGGACCAGGCCGAGCCAGACCACGCCGAGCCGGACCAGGCAGACCCAGACCATGCCGAGGCGGACCAGGCAGACCCAGACCATGCCGAGGCGGACCAGGCGGAACCCGACCATGCCGAGCCAGACCAGGCCGACGCGGTCTCGTACATCGTGGCGCCGTCGGGACCGATCAAAATCAAACTGATCTGAAGCCCCTGATTGGCAAACTCCGGCGTGCCCTGGTAGGTCGACGCGGCGAGGACGTTAATCTCGCCCGCGCCCTGGGTGACCGGATCGACATTCAGTGGCGTCGCGGTATGCGTCAGGACCCACTTGACCTGGTCATTGCTCCAGTCGGGGTGCGACTGGAAGATGAGTGCTGCCGCGCCGGAGACAACGGCCGTCGCCATCGACGTACCCGACATCCAGATGTACTTCTTGTCGACAATCCGACTCTTGTATTCCTTCTCGAACCGGCTGTGGCTGGCCAGCGTCGAGGTGATGTAGCGACCCGGCGCGACCACATCCGGCTTGGTGACGCCGTCGGGGTTGCTCCCCGAACTGGACCATGGCGCGATGAAGTCGTCCGATTCATCGAGGGTGCCATTGGTGTCAGCCGCGCCAACCGTGATCACGAACGGATCGTCGGCCGGAGCGAAGTACATCGAGTCCGGTCCGTTGTTGCCAGCAGAAACGACGACCAGGATACCGCTGAACCAGGCACGCTCTGCGGCAGCTGCCAGCGGACTGGTGTGATAGGACTCCGGGACGGTCGAGGTCATCGAAAGGTTGATGACCCGGATGTTGTACTGCTCCCGGTTGGCGATCACCCACTCGATCGCGTTGATCACGTCGGACAGGTAGGTCACTCCGTTGTCATCGCCAACCCGCAAGTTGATCAGATCGGAGTCGGGCGCCACGCCAACGTATTTCCCCTGGGATTCCTTGTCCGAGAGCCAGGAATCACCACCGATGACTCCGGCGACGTGCGTGCCGTGACCATACTTGTCTTTTGTGTCTTTCTTGTCCGTGAAGCTCATCGCGGCGATAACGCGTGGCTTGTCGCCCTTGTCACCGTTGCCATTGAAGTCCTTGACCACGACCACGCCGGTATCGATGACGGCCACGCCGACACCTTCACCGGTAATCCCTTGATTCCAGAGCGCGGATGCGCCAATGACCTCCGGATAGGTCGTCTGCAGCAGGCTGGTATCAGTTAGGTCTTCTTGGACTGCATTGGTCTGCATCGGAGCGTCGATGCTGATGTAGTCGACCGACGGATCTTGCGCGAGGTCGTCGACACTCTGGCCGGTGACATCAGCTACGAAGGCGTCGCCAGCGACGTTCTTCTGCTTCTTGCCGCCCTTCTTTGCGACGGCATCGTCGGCTTTCGTATCACCATGTTTGCGTTTAACGATGACGCGGAATTCAGCGTTCGGATCCTTCTCAGCCTGGTCGAGGAGCGCCGGCTGTGCCTTCTTGGGCTTTTCGTCCTTGGCCGAGGCTGGAGCCGTCGCGAGGAGTGCCGGAAAGAGCATCAGGACCGCCAGCAAATTCAGCCAGCGATGTCGACCTCGCAGCGTTCCATCCTTCCAGGATGTCTTCTGGCGGCTCTGAGGTAGGTGACTGTCGCCACGCATGCGCGGATTCCCCCTTTCCGTCCAATGCGCGTCTCTACGCGCTCTGGGCGTCGGGAGTCATTCGGCAGCGCAGCCATCGTTGCGGATTTCCGCGGCAGATCTGTCGCTTTGCGGCCCCGCCTTTCGGCGGGTGTGCCCCTTCGGGACTCACCATCGAACGAACTGCCACCATCGTAGGCATTTGGAGGACAGGACTATAGAGTCGTAGGTCATCGTGTCGTCACAACGATCGTTTGTGAACGCAGGACATTGCTCCTGCTTGCGCGGGAGCGAAGTCCCGGGACAGAGGTCCTGGGGAGATGGAGCAATGAGGGCACGAGGCGGGCGATTGACCCGCCTCGCTCAATGGGTAGTTACTGCACCACCGCGCGGGTGATGTAGTAGGAGGCGGTGAAGGTCTTGAAGGCTTCGATCGCGTCCTGCGCCACGAAGCGGACCGAGCGATCGCCCGTCCGCTCCACGGTCGGCATCAGCGACGACGCATCGGCCTCGATGCTGTGATAGAAGTCGATTTCGACCGTGATCGGCGTGCTCAGCTTCAGTGGCTCTCGCGACCCGAGCTGCTCGATGGCCCGCTTCGCGCCATCCTTGATGCGCTCGCGCGCGAGCTCCGGATGCAGGCTCTCGCCCGACAGGCGCGTGATGCCGCGCTTGACCGAGACCCCGACGTGTGGCGGCAGGATCGCCTCGGCATCCCGCACTGCCGCGTCGTCACCCGTCACCAGCGCGATCGGCACACCATAGTGGCCCGCCACCGAGGCGTTGATGCCCGCCTCGCTATAGACCGTCCCGTTGTAGCGCACTTCATAGGGATGATAGGCGTGGTTCAGCACGCCGTCCCGGATACCGGCCGAGGCGTGGTAGCCAACGAAGAAGACCGCGTCGAACGAATCGTCGAGTCCTTCAACCATGAACATCGGCTTGAGCCGGCCCTGAATGGCGGTGGCCTTCGGATGCAGCAGTTCCGGAAGCAGGTTCCGCATCTGGGCGTGGCTGTCGTTGACGACGATCTCGGTCGCGCCCGCCTCGAGCGCCCCTTCGATCGCCGCGTTCGTCTCCAGCGTCATCAAGCGGCGGCCAAGCTCGAACTCGCCCCCAGCATTGATGTTCCCGTGATTCCGGTCAACCACACCGGCAACGCCCTCAATATCGACCGAGATGTAGATCTTCATGTGTTCTTCCCTCCGTTGAATGTCTGGTCCTTTTACTCACCCCAGGTCGCGCGCAGTACGCGGACCCAGTTGCCGTGGGCGATCTTCTTCAGCGCCGCATCGTCGTAGCCACGATCCTTGAGCGCCTGCATCAGCTTCGGCAGTCCGGCGGCATCCTTCAGATCATTCGGCATCATCGCGCCGTCGAAGTCGGAGCCGAGACCAACGCAATCGATCCCCAGCTTCTCAACCAGGTGATCCATATGATCGACCATCACCGAGAGAGGCGTGTCCGGATTTATCTGGCCGTCCGGGCGCAGAAAGCCACAGTGATAGTTCAGGCCGACCATGCCGTTGCGTTCGCGGATCGCCTCCAACTGCGTATCGGTCAGGTTGCGCGGCGCGTTCGAGACCGACCAGGCATTGGAATGGGTCGCGACCAGTGGCGCGTCGGAGATGCTGGCGACATCCCAGAAGGTCTTCTCGTTGGCGTGCGAGAGATCGACCAGCACGCGCCGCCGGTTGAGCTGGCGAATCAGCTCTTTGCCGGCGTCGGTCAGACCGTCGCCGATGTCGGGAGTCGCCGGGAAGACGTTCGGCACCCCGGCCGCGTAGATGTTCTGGCGGAAGTGCGTGATGCCGACCGAGCGCAGCCCGGCCGCGTAGAAGACCTCCAGCGCGTGTCCGTCCGGATCGAGCGGATCGGCCCCCTCGAAGTGGAGCTCGATGGCAAAGATCCCGTTGTCGAGACAGTGCTGCAGTTCGGCGGCGCTCCGCACGATTTTGCACTGACCGTTGGAATCGCGCTCCAGATCGAAGAGCTTGCCGAGACGGATCAGCGCATCGGATTGCGCCTCCTCCAGTGGAATCGGCGGCGGCCAGCCACCCTCTGGCGCATAGCTCTTGCCGACGTCGTCGATGTCTCGTCCGCTCGATGGTTTGGGCGCCTCCCGTTTCTTGGCCTGGGCCAGCACCGCGAAGAAACCGCCGCCAAGCCCACCCTCGCGTGCTCGTGGCAAGTCGATGTGTCCTTTGTCGGCGCGTTCGAAGAAAGACCGGCCGCCGGGGCCATCGAAGCCCTGGCCTGCCAGACTGATGATCGTGTCGTTATGTCCATCGAAGATCGGTGGGAACTGGTTGCCCGCGCCTGTGCTCATGGACGCTCCTTACTCGCGTGGTCATGATCGTCCAAACCGCGATCGTGTATCCGCCCTTGTAGCGGCTGCGCGTGCAGGTGTCAATTCAAAGACAGGAGATTACGTGAGCTGCAGAGTCTCCGAAGTGGCCTGTCGCTCGGGCGTGGATCCGGAGCGGGTGAAAACGGGGAGTATCTCGGCTGAGAATTCCGGCGACGTGGAGATCGCGTCACAGGTTTGTAACCTTCAGTCCCGCCCTGCGACAACACTGCCATGTCCGATTCGCGACTCTGTTGTTGTGGGGATCAGATGCGTCGCGCGCACGTCCCCACCAGCGTTCGCGTCTTACGCACGTCTGGTCTCGAGCTGTATCGGAACACGATCTCGATCAACCAAATCGGGACCGACCACGCCACAATGGCAAAGGAGTAACCCATGACCATGACGGACGACAACCTCCAGACCGCAATTACCGGGGAGGCCCGAGCTCGATTGAAGTACACCGCGTTCGCCATGCAAGCGATGCAGGAGGGGCATCCCGAGATCGCACAACTCTTCCTCGAAGCGGCTGGCGCGGAGACGATCCACGGCATCAGCCACCTCCGGGTCGCTGGTGGGATTGGCGCAACTCGCCAAAACCTGGATGAGTCCGCCAACGGCGAGAATGACGAGATCGAGGAGATGTACCCACGCTTCATCCGCGAGGCTGAAGCCGAGGGCAACACCGAAGCGGCGGCGAGCTTTCGGTTGGCCGTAAACCGAGAGCGGCATCATCGCGAGATGTTCCAGGCCGCCTTCAAGGCCTTCGATTCCTGATCGCTGCGCGCGGGCAACGAATGAGGAGCACCTTACGGACAGACGCGAGCTCGCCTCATCCGAGCTCACGCTGAACTGCCACATTCGGCAGGTCGTTGTGCTTGCGGTTATGACGGATACTCTGACAGCATCCATATCACGGTTAACATCCGGGCTGGAGGTTCGACATGGCTGACTGGGAGAAAGTCAGCTTTGACTCTGGCAGAGTAACCTGTGCCGCCCGTCATTACCGACCGGACTTCGGTCACGGACCCTACCCATGCGTCGTCGTCGCGCACGAGGCACTGCGCGGCGAAGTGAAGCACTACCCGGTTGGACACTTCGACGTCTATCCAGAGATAAACCCAGATGTGGCGGATATCGTCATCGCCGATCAGATCGCGTTTCTGCACCGTCACCTGCTGGGAATCGTTTCCGATAGCGCGCCGTCCGAGGCGATCCACGCCTGCGCCGAGACCACATGTCGGTGACTGTAAAGAGTCTCAAAGATGAGGGGCTCGCCAGAGTCTGGCAAGTCCCTCGCGCACGTCGCCTGTAATCAATGGAAGAAGGTCTAGTCGTCGCCGGCCGCCGGCGCCGTCGTCGGTGGCATCTGATGCTGTGTCGGCGGCGTTGAGCGAGTCATCGACTTCTCGGCATTCTGCATCACCCGAATGACCAGCCAGCCAGCCACCACGATGACACCGGCCAACGCGATCCACATCAGATACAGCGCGGTCGTCGGATGGGAACTGCTGGTAAACGCGCTGGCAAATCCGGCCAACTTCGGCTGGTCAGCCGCTTCGATCGCGAAGATCTGTGGAATGTAATAGAGCACCGACCCAACGACGAGAAACGCGGTCGCGACGCGATAGGCCGTGACATCGTCATCCACACGATGCGAGAGCTTGACCGCGAGCGCAAGCAGCAAGAACAGCGTTGCGAGCGAACCGGTGATCGGAAGGTCCGAGTTTTGCACGACATTCGGCATGAAGAAGACCCAGCCCAGCGCGAAGGTCAGGAGCAGCACCGCGTCGCGCATCAGTAGGTAGGACATCCACCAGACGTCAGCACCCAGACGCAGGCCACAGCGGCGCAGGGTACGCAGGACATACGGTCGGCCGAGGTGCAGCATCAGGGTCATCGTCCAGAGGGCGGGCAGGAAGGCCACGATCGTGGATACCAACCATTTCGCGCCGCCTTGAACCAATGCGTCATTTATCGCGGTTGCGACATCATCTGGATTCATCGAATCAATCCTCTCGTGGTTGGACGCGACAATCTCGAACGTTGCGGGACGCTATTCGACTTCCGCGCGGCCGCCCGTCTTGAGCGTGTAACCGGCCGCGATTGCGCCTAGCACCGCCAGGATGCCGATCGAGACGTAGGTCAGGGGTACGGACAAGCCCTGATTGCTGTTCGTGACGAGCCAGTCGCTAACCGACTTGAGCGATCCGGTTGCCACGTCGCCTGCCTGCACGCCGACAACGTACGGAATAAAGTAGAACATCGCCCCAAGCCCGAGGAGTCCCGTCACCAAACGAAAGTCGCGCAGATTGTGATCCGGATCTCCCATCAGCTTGACCAGCAGCACCCCGAACAGGCAAGCCGCGGCCAGACCCCCCGTCAGGGGTAGCGCGTTGCCGGTGATGACGTCCGGGAAGAAGAACATGAAGCTCATCACCACGCCCGAGACAATCAAGATGTCGCGAACGCCGACGTAGATCAGCCAGAGCAGATCAGCGCCGAGACGAAGCGTGAAGCGCCCAATCATGTCGAGGATGTACGGGCGCCCCAGATGAAGCCCGAGTATCATCAGCCAGATGATTGGTAGAGCGGCGGCGAGCGTTCCTTCCATGAATTGCTCGCCCCCATCGTTGATTCCATTGATGATGGCGTTGGTCAGATCCTGTACTGACACGTGAACACCTCCAGAATTGCGTAACTACATGCGTAGATGGATGCCGATCAGGATGACGCGTGGGCAACCCGCTCGGCCCGTTTGGCTACGATGGTTGGACAGAGATAAGCCAGGTCGCAGCGCAGGCAGCGACTCCCCTCCCGGCGTGCCTGCTCGTCCGAGAGGCCGACCGCCGCTTCACCTGATCGGACTCGTCCCTCGACTGCGCCAAGGGGCATCTCTACCCGTGGCGTTGGTCGAAGGTCGAGATACACCCGGCCGTCCTCCGGCAACGTTGATACGGTCTCGGGGCTGCCTTCAGGCATCTCCAGCGCTTCGTCCGGTTGAATGTGCCGGAAGAATGCGTGGATCTGCTGCGCAGCTTTCCGCCCATGCGCGGCCGCGAGGATAATCGACTTCGGCCCATAGGTGACGTCGCCCGCAGCGAAGACGCCCGGTGCACCCGTCGCGAGCGTAGTCGGATCAATCAGCAGACCGCCCCAGGGAGCGACACCAACACTGGTTCCTTCTGGAAGAAAGGACGGGTCCGGCGCTTCGCCGACCGCGACGAGAATCGTGTCGGCCGGAAGGTCAAATGTGCTGTTCGGCACCGGAACCGGCTGGCGGCGCCCGCTTGCGTCCGGTTCGCCGAGTGCCATGCGCTGGCAGCGGATGGCGTTGACGTTTCCAGCGGTGCCACGGATCTCCACTGGCGTCGCCAGTTCCTGCAGAACGACCCCCTCCTGCAGCGCTGCACGAACTTCTTCCTCCTGGGCCGGCATCTCATGTCGCGACCGGCGATAGACGACGCTGACGCTTGCAGCACCGGATCGAACCGCAGATCGCGCCGCGTCCATTGCCGTACTTCCACCGCCGACCACAATCACGTTGCCGGTGAGCTGCGTGTCGCGCTCGAGGTTGAAACTCTTGAGGAACGTCGTGGCCGGGATCACCCCGTTCCACTCTTGTTCGCCAGGGATGCCGAGCCGCTGGCTTCGCTGGGCGCCGACCGCCAGCAACACCGCATCGAACTCCTGGCGCAAGTCCGCAAAGGTGACATCGCGACCAAGCACGGTGTTGAGCCGCAGCTCGACACCCAGGCCGACGATGGCGTCAACGTCGTTGGCAAGCTGCCGGCGCGGCAGACGATAGTCTGGAATACCCATTGCCATCATTCCGCCTGCGACCGGCAGGGCGTCCAGAACCGTCACAGCGTAACCACGACGTGCGAGGTAGAAGGCCGCACTCAGGCCGGTCGGTCCAGCGCCGACGATCGCCACACGCTCTGACTGCTGTACCGTTGGCGGCGGAACCCGACGCGGCGGCAGATTGCCATGGTCCATCGCGAACCGCTTGAGATCTCGAATCGCGATGGGGGCGTCGAATTCCGCCCGGCGACAAGCAACCTCGCAAGGCGCGGTGCAGACACGTCCACAGATCGACGGGAAGGGATTCGACTCAGCGGCGACACGCGCCGCCTCGTCGAAGCGCCCTTCGGCGACCAGGCTGACGTAGAGCCCGGCGTTCGTGCCGACCGGACAAGCCTCCTGACACGGAGCGCGAAGGTCCTCCGCCCGCTCGCCAAGCCAGCTGCGCCAGCTCTGCCAGGTCTCCGCTCGACCGGCCACGTGCCAGGCATGTCCTTCTCCCCACGGGGTCTCGCCCGGCTCCTCGGGAGTGGCGCGAGTGTATTCGTCGAGCGGGTGCCAGCCATTTTCGGGCGGCAAATGTTCGACCAGCCCCCGCGCGGCCAGGGTGACCGTCGTCGCGCTTCCTTCGATAGTAATTGCACCGGTTGGACATTCATGCGCGCATATCTGACACCCGACGCACGAATCGACTTGTACCGGGGCGAGCATCATCCATGGCTGGGTTCCGGCCAAGCCTGGAATCGGAGTGATGCGCTCCTGAGGGATTCCCAACTCACCCGTGCCCGATGGCCGGCTCATATCGAGACAGCGGACCGGGCAAAGGTCCATACAGATGCCACAATTGATACAAGTGCGTGGATCAACACGAAAACGATACGGCATACCGATCTCCTCTCGGCAGAGGAGCCCACCGGGTCGGGGAACCCTCAAACCGAGTGAGGATTCGCACGAGGGACCATCGTCGTTGACTACTCCGCGACGTTCCAACCCCGAGATGAACGTCGCGTCCGTTACGGATTGAGCAGCAGGGCGATGCTCTGATTGCTACCGGGCAGGTTCACCACCGCCATCCGGAAACTGAACGTGATTTCAGTCTAGAAGACGGCAACCCAGGTAGCATCCGTGCTACTACCGTGCCGAATCACGTGTTTCCACGTTGCCGCATTGCAAACCCGTATCATAGGTGCATGGGCACATTACAAATTCGTGTCAACGTCCGACTGGGGGATAGTAAGGTTGACCCGTCACCGCGAAAATTGAGCTTGGGCTTCCGCTTTCAGCTAAAACCGATCGCTGACGCTGGAGACATCGGCTGGCTAAGGTGGGCAGCTCATGAGACAACGGTCAAGGGGAGCGTAAACTCTGTATAGATGGAGGTGCTCTCACGGTTGCAAGCCAAATTCGCGTACTGATCGTCGACGACCACGCGGTGGTCCGGGAGGGTTCACGTCAGTTATTGGAGCAGGACGACCTCCTCGACGTCGTCGGTGAGGCGGGTAACGGTGAGGAAGCCGTGCGCCTGGCTGGTCTGCTTGACCCGGATGTCGTTTTGATGGACCTGGCGCTGCCGGACATGACCGGCGTCGAAGCGGCGCGTCGCATCCGTGAAACTTCCCCTGAGATCAAGATCGTGATCCTGAGCGCCTATGACGATCAGGACTACATCGTTGCCGCCATGGATGTGGGTGCGGCGGCGTACTTGCTCAAGACGGTGCGCGGTAGGGATGTTATCGATGCCATTCACGCGGTCCAGCAGGGCCAGGTTATCCTTCACCCTTCGATTGCCGCCAAGCTGCGGCGTTCGATGCGCCAATCGGATACTGACGAACCTGTGTTGTCGCCGCGCGAGATGCAGATACTTCGATTAGCCGCTAAGGGCCTGCACAACAAAGACATCGCAGACACACTCTCGATCAGTATTCGGACGGTGGAAGGACACCTCAGTCACATTCTGATGAAGCTGGACGTAACCTCGCGTACCGAAGCCGTCGTCTATGGCGCTACACGTCACTGGTTTACCCTCAGCTGATCGATCTAAGACCTATCGATGGGAGGAGGAGGAGGAACCGACGATGTATGACCGTACAGAGGTACAACGCTACTCCTCTCGGGTCACTCAGCAGTCTGGTCAGGTTTGGCGCGGCCCTCTGCGCCAATTTCCATCCCGATTGACCGATCGGCGCTTCTGGATCGTGCAGGGGCTGATCCTCATTGCGACCAGCATCCATCTCAGCTTTGACGGTCTCGAGGCATATCGTGGTATTCGATCTCCTGACCTATTCGTGGTCCTGATGTATGCCATTCTGTTTGTTCCCGTGATCTATGCGAGCATGAGTTTCGGTCGTGAAGGAGCGGTTCCGACCGCCATCTGGCTGGCAGCGCTCGCGTTGCCCAGCATAATCTTCTTTCATCATGGTCTGGACCGGATTGCCGAGACCGTGCAGCACCTGACCATCATCGCACTCGCCGTTTTCATCGCGAGTCGCGTCGATCGGGAGGTCGACGCTCGGCTGCAAGCAGAAGCCGAAGGACGGGCGCGACGCATGTCGGAGGCGATGTATCGTGGCTTGTTCGAGAGCGCTGGCGAGGCGATTTTGGTCGTCGACCGTGATGGTGAGGTGTTGCAAGCCAACGACGCCTCGAGTGAGCTCTTCGACCGGCCTGTCGCCGGTGCTCGTGGAACCCGGCTCGCGGATCTCATTGGCGAGTCGAACGCGGCGCAGCTGCTGGAGATTGGGAAGAACGGTGAAGTGTTCAGCCAGGACGTTTCACTCCAGACAGGCTATGGACGCACCGTATGGGTCGAACCGGTGTGTAGCATGGTGGCGCGTGGTACGAACGAAGGCGTGCTCCAGATCTTGCTGCGCGATGTGACTGAGCGCCGCGCGCGCCAGCTCGGACTCGAAACCTACGCACGCCGTATTATGCAAGCACAAGAAGAAGAGCGACGCCGTATCGCTCGCGAGCTGCACGACAGTAGTCTGCAGTCAGTTGTGCTGCTGTGTCGCCGGCTCGACGTGTTGGAACAGGCATCCGACCTGCCCGATGCGGTCCAGGGAGCGTTGACGGCGACGCGTGAATCGGCCGAAGCGATCGCCGACGAGCTGCGGCGCTTCAGCCGTGACTTGCGGCCGTCAATTCTCGACGACCTTGGACTGGTTCCGGCGCTCCGTTGGCTCGCACGCGACCTGGAAGATCGCACTGGTGTCAGCGTGGATCTGAATGCCGACGGGTCGATCGGCCGGTTGCCGCCAGACATCGAGCTCGGCGTGTTCCGCATGTGCCAGGAGGCCCTCCACAATGTCGAGCGTCACGCCGATGCCTGCTCTATTGCGATACGCCTCTCACGAGCTGAGAACCAGTTGAAGCTGATGATCGTCGACGACGGCTGTGGCATGAATGCCGACAAATCTCTGCCAACGTCGGTGCGCAACGGCAAGCTTGGACTGCTCGGAATGCAGGAGCGCGCTCGTCTGCTAGACGGGACGGTGAAAATCGTTTCCGCCCTGGGCAAAGGCACTCGGGTTGAAATCAGCGTTCCCTGGTCGGACCAATCGTCTCAGTCCTGATACGCGTGATGCATATCAGCAAGCCAGGAGATTGGCGACCGCGAGTAGAGAACCCTGCTGGGCCATGAGCCATTTACCATGGCAGCTCCCGAAGCGACGCTCAATGGTGACGCGTGACCCGATCACCGGCACGCGAAACGCGAATCATTCTCGATAAGCGCCTCTGACGGTTTACAATTGAGCCGCGCCGCAGCATCCTTGAGACCAAAGTATGCGGAGTCAAAACGGCTGGCCGCTTTACCGCTCATTTGCGGGAGTTGAAAACGAAACGACCAAGCGAAATTGGCGTCATCTTCGGTCTCATCCCGCTCGTTCGCGTCGGCACGCAGCGTGTGACATTATCGGCGTGACGCAATCTTGGAACCGGTGCGCCAGCCGGTGCCCAGCTAAGTCAAAGGAAACACCACGAGAGGAGCAGGACTGACGTGTCTGATACGAAGGACAGGACTACAGGCGCCAGCGACAGTGAAAATCCGGGGATGCCCTCCCCGACTCCAAAGCAGCATCGCCCCAGAACGAACCGGGACTGGTGGCCAAACCGCCTTGATCTCTCGGTTCTCCACCAGCACTCGCCTCTGTCCAATCCAATGGGCGAGGATTACCGCTACGCGGAAGCGTTCAAAGACCTCGACCTCGACGCCTTGAAACAGGACCTCATGGACCTGATGACCGACTCGCAGGACTGGTGGCCGGCCGATTACGGTCACTACGGGCCGCTCTTCATCCGCATGAGCTGGCACGCCGCGGGTACCTACCGCATCGAAGACGGCCGAGGTGGTGGCGGCAGTGGCGCCCAGCGCTTCGCCCCACTGAACAGCTGGCCCGACAACGCGAACCTCGACAAGGCGCGCCGCCTGCTCTGGCCAATCAAGCAGAAGTACGGCAGCAAGCTCTCGTGGGCCGATCTGCTGATCTTCACCGGCAACGTGGCGATGGAATCGATGGGGTTCAAGACCTTCGGCTTCGGTTTTGGACGACACGACATCTGGGAGCCCGACGAGATCTATTGGGGCTCCGAAGATACCTGGCTCGGCGATGAGCGCTACGGCGGAGACCGGGATCTCGCTAACCCGCTGGCCGCGGTGCAGATGGGCCTGATCTACGTGAACCCGGAGGGGCCGAACGGCGAACCGGACCCGCTGGCGGCCGCCAGGGACATTCGCGAAACGTTCCGCCGCATGGCGATGAACGACGAGGAGACGCTGGCCCTCATCGTCGGCGGTCACACCTTCGGCAAGACTCACGGCGCAGTCAGCGCGGAATACGTCGGACCGGAGCCGGAAGCCGCGCCGCTCCAAGAGCAAGGCCTCGGCTGGAAAAACTCCTACGGCACCGGCAAAGGCGACGATGCGATGACCAGTGGAATCGAAGGCGCCTGGACCCAGCACCCAACGCGGTGGGACAACGAGTTCCTCGCTAACCTGTTCGAGTACGACTGGGAGCTGACCAAAAGCCCCGCCGGTGCCTATCAATGGACGCCCAAGAATCCCGAGGCCCAGGATACGGTGCCCGACGCGCACGATCCGTCGAAGCGGCACGCGCCCATGATGATGACGACCGACCTCGCGCTGAAGATCGATCCGGTCTACGCTCCGATCGCGCGGCGCTTCTACGAGCATCCCGAGGAACTGGAAGAGGCGTTTGCGAAGGCGTGGTACAAGTTGCTGCACCGCGATATGGGACCGGTCACGCGCTACCTCGGCCCGTGGGTTCCCGAGCCGCAGCTGTGGCAGGACCCGGTTCCGCCGGTCGACTATGAACTGATCGACGACCAGGACGTCGCGGCCCTCAAACAGAAGATCCTGGCATCGGGACTTTCGATCCCTCGGCTGATCGCCACCGCCTGGGGCGCGGCGTCGAGCTTCCGCGGTACCGACAAGCGTGGCGGAGCCAACGGTGGACGGATTCGCCTCGAGCCGCAGCAGAACTGGGAAGTCAACGAGCCAGCCAAGTTGGCCGAGACGCTCCAGACCCTCGAGCAGATCCAGCAGGACTTCAACAGCTCACAGACCGCCAATAAGAAGGTCTCGCTCGCTGACCTGGTCGTCTTGGCCGGATGCGCGGCCGTGGAGCAAGCGGCGAAGGACGCCGGACACAACATCACCGTGCCATTCACGCCAGGCCGCACCGACGCCTCGCAGGAGCAGACCGATGTCGAGTCCTTTGAGGTACTCGAGCCGACCGCTGACGGGTTCCGCAATTACCTGCGGCCGGGACAGGTAGTATCGCCACCGACGAAGCTGGTGGATCGAGCCTACATGCTGACGCTGACGGCTCCGGAGATGACGGTGCTGGTTGGCGGCATGCGGGCGCTGAACGCCAACTTCGAACAATCGAAACACGGCGTCTTCACCGACCGGCCCGGGCAGCTGACCAACGACTTCTTCGTCAACCTGCTCGACATGAGCACCGAGTGGAAGCAATCAGACAAAGACGAGAACCTGTACGAGGGTTATGATCGCGCCACCGGCAAGCTCAAGTGGACCGCGACCGCCGTCGACCTCGTCTTCGGATCGAACGCGCAACTCCGTGCAGTCGGCGAGGTCTACGCCGCCGCCGACGCCAGGGAGAAGTTCGTGCGCGACTTCGTAGCCGCGTGGAACAAGGTGATGAACCTCGACCGGTTCGAGCTCACCACTCAGGGCCAGGTCGCGCAGAATTACGCCGCCGCGGCCGACGACTAGGTTCGATACCGCTATCGCAGAGCAAGGGCGAGCTTCGGCTCGCCCTTGCTTTTTGCTGGGGATGGTTGTGCATGAGTCACCCTGAAAGCGAGTGACGCACGTCACTCGGTTAGCACGGCAATCCACGGGTGCCCAGGGTGGACGAGCTCGATCGATTCGCGCAACCAACGGCGCCGTGCTGGCTCGAGTCGCGGGAGAGCCGCGGCAAAGTCCCCCTGGTTCTTCGGCAGATGTGCGTGCTTCGCTTTGAAGAGCAATGTCACCTCCGGGCATGAGTAAGGGATGCCATCCGGAGTAAACTCGATGATCTCGTGGTACGGGCGGCGGATGCGCGGCTCGCGACGACAGATCCAGGTGTCGCCATCGGAGGGGTCCCGGAAGATATCCAGACACCACCGGCCAGTTCTTGGCTCCCTCACCCAGGTCTGATGGTGCTCCTCATCGAATTCACCAGCCGCATCGAACGGATAGACCAGGCCGTTGCCCGGTCCGCCCATGGGAAGGAAGAGGTCGAATCCGGTAAGCACGGCAACGAACACACTCATCCGGTCATGCGGGACCGCCACCTCGAGGTCCTCGTGCACACGTCGCTGCCCACCGAGAAAGAGATCAATGGACCAACCGGCGGTGACAAACCAGGGTACCTGAATCCCGGCAAAGACCTGCGTCACCTCTGCCGGGTGCCAGGCGTCCCACTTCGTCAGATCCGGTTCGAATGCTCCTGAACCTATCATGGTCAATCGCGTTCACCGTCAATAGTGACCGGTCGTCCGGCTCCGTCATCCGACAAGGCCGCCGGTGAGCTTGCCGACCCCAAAGGTGATCGCCATGGTGAGACTGCCAACGGCAACGTTGCGGATGATCGCTGGCCGTGTTGGGGCACTCCCAAGACGGGCACTCAGATAGCCAGTTAGGGCCAGGCCGATGATCACGGCGACCACGCTGATCACGATACTCCAGCCCTCGATCGGGACCAGGATCGCCAGCATTGGAATCAGCCCGCCGATCGCGAACGCGAGAAAGGATGCTCCAGCGGCGTGCCAGGGATTGGTCAACTCGTTGGGGTTGACACCGAGCTCGGCCTCGGCGTGCGCGTGAAAGACGTCGCCTGCGGTCAATTCGCGGGCCACCTGCCGGGCGGTTTCCTCGGAGAGGCCGCGTGCCCGGTACAAACTGGCCAGCTCAGCCTCTTCCTGTTCGGGCAGATTTGCCAGTTCCCAGCGTTCGAGGGCCAGAGCGGCCATCTCGGTGTCCCGTTGCGTGCTCACCGAGACGTACTCTCCGCCCGCCATCGAGAGGGCTCCCGCGACCAGCGCGGCCACACCCGCGGTGATGATCGTTGAGAGCGTCGACGTCGCTCCGGCCACACCGACCACGACGCCAGCGGTTGAGGTGAGCCCGTCATTCGCGCCGAGCACCCCCGCTCGCAGCCAGTTCAACCGTCCACCGAGATCGGACCGATGTGTCTCGCCTTGATGCGTTTCTGGTTTGGGCGGAAGTGGATGGGCCACGATAGCTGCTCCCAAGTGCTCAACCGCGCAAGCGCATGTCATTTCGAGTGACCACGATCGACCGGCTCATGATACATCCGATGCCGTCCGTTCGCCGAACGGAAAAATCAGCAGCATGCCGACGATGCCCTCTCTGATATGCGCGACGTAGGCGACTCGTCCTCGAATGATGGCGCCTGTGCTTCGAACTCCACTGAGCAACTGAATCACAAACCAAATGCCGATGAACGCCCCGGCCGTCAACCATGTGCGATTGAGACCGATTGGGGGCGGCCCTACCTCTATCTCAAATCTCGCCCGTTCTGTGACTCGGACCGTCGTTCCCGTGCATCTGTCACATTTCCCTCTCATCATCCGTCATGAGGATAGACCGGCGGAGACGGTCTGATGTGCGGCGGAGATGCTGGCTACCGCGTCTCCGCTACGGAGCAATGCTCGAGAGAGGGTCACCATGCAGATAACCCCGATGCAGGCACGAATGGCAAACCCGGCCTCTGTCGTACCCGGCGCGGTCGACGCACTCACATCACTGGGGAGGGTCGTCACAGAGAGCGGCATCCCACCAACGATGCTTGGACTCGTCCATCTCCGCGCCAGTCAAATCAACGGCTGTTCAGTCTGCACGATGCTTCACTTGACCGCGGCCCGCAAGCTGGGTGAAACCGACGAGCGGCTCTTCGCGGTGGCGGCCTGGCGCGACGCCCCCTTCTTTTCGGACGCCGAGCGGGCCGCGCTGGCGCTCACGGAGGCCGTCACCTGCATGAGCAACCAGCCAGATCCGGTGCCGGACGACGTCTGGCACGAGGCTACGAAGCACTTCGACGAGCGTGATCTGGGAGCGCTGGTCCTGGCCATCGCGGTCACCAACGTCTGGAATCGCCTCAACGTGACCACCCGGCAAGTTGCCGGTCAGGGGTGGTAATCCTGAACCACGCGGATGCCTTGTTACGCATGTCGAACACGAATATGGCGACAGATGAGAGCGGCGCGTAGGTCAAACACAGCATTGGTAAGATCGAGCCAATCGAGGCCATCGGAGACCGTTGCAGCAGCTCCGCGAATGAGATGGAGCAAGATGAGCGCAATCACGAGAGGATATCGTCATGGCTGAGAAGAAACCGACGAGGACCGGCACGCGGCGATCCACCCCGAATGCCACCCGTGAGACATCCGACCGTTTCACGGCCGAGGAACGCGACGCGATGCGGGAACGCGCCAAGGAGATGAAGGCCTCCGCCCGGCGCGGTGAGCGCGCGAGCAAGCAGGACGGAGAAAGCGACGTGCTCTCCAAGATCGCGGAGATGTCGGAGCCGGATCGCACCATGGTCGAGCGGATTCATGCGATCATCAAAGCTGCGGCGCCGGATCTCGCGCCGCGGACCTGGTACGGGATGCCCGCGTACGCCAAGGACGGCAACGTCATCTGCTTCTTCCAGAGCGCGCAGAAGTTCAAATCGAGATATGCGACGCTCGGTTTCAGCGACAAGGCGCACCTCGATGAGGGTTCGATGTGGCCAAATGCCTACGCGCTGACGGAATTGAACGGCGATGTCGAGGCACGGATCAGTGAACTGGTGAAGAGAGCGGTGAGCTAAGAACGAACCCCAGCCAGCCGGTTCCGTACGTCGTCGCCTCTTCCCAGCGTAGCCCCGTGCGTACGGTGGCACGCATCACGCCGGAGCAGATATGGATCGCAGGCATAGCTGAGATTGCCGTGGGTGTTCACGCGATGGGAAAGGCGACGCATGACGGACGAGTTCGAGTGGTGGCAGCGCGGAATCATCTATCAGATCTACCCACGTTCGTTTCAGGATAGCAACGGCGACGGCATCGGGGATCTGCCCGGCATAACCGGTCGCCTGGATTACCTGCAGTGGCTGGGCATCGACGCCATCTGGATCTCGCCGATCTATCCCTCGCCAATGGCCGATTTTGGCTACGACGTCAGCGATTACACCGACATCCACCCGATGTTCGGCACGCTGGAGGAGTTCGACCGGTTAATCGCCGCTGCCCACGAGCGCGGCCTGCGCCTGCTGCTGGACTACGTCCCAAATCACACCTCCGACCAGCACCCCTGGTTCCTCGAGTCGAAGTCATCGCGCGACAATCCCAAACGAGACTGGTACATCTGGCGCGATGCGTCGCCGGACGGCGGACCGCCGAACAACTGGCTGAGCTCCTTTGGCGGCGGCGCCTGGGAATGGGACGAGCACACCGGTCAGTACTACTACCACGCCTACCTCAAGGAGCAGCCGGACCTCAACTGGCGTAATCCGGAAGTGCGGAACGCCATGCTCGACGTGCTCCGCTTCTGGCTCGATCGCGGGGTCGACGGCTTCCGGGTCGACGCGCTGCGCCAGGTCATGAAGGACGAGGAATTCCGCGACAACCCTCCGAACCCCAACTACACGCCGGAGCAGGGACCGTACTTTTCGCTGCTATCGATCTATTCGACCGACCGGCCGGAAGTCCACGACGTCGTGCGCGATCTGCGCCGGGTCATGGACGACTACCCTGACCAACTCATGATCGGCGAGCTGTATCTCCCGCTTGAGCGCCTGGTGATGTACTACGGAGCGAACAATAGCGGCGTGCATCTTCCGGCCAATTTCCATCTGATCCTGACTCCCTGGCGCACCGCCGACATCGCGGCGTTGATCGATACCTATGAGGGCCTGCTGCCGGACGGCGCCTGGCCGAACTGGGTGCTCGGCAACCACGACCGGCACCGCATCGCCAGCCGGGTTGGCCCGGAGCAGGCCCGGGTGGCCGCCATGCTGCTGTTGACCCTGCGCGGCGCGCCCACCATCTACTACGGAGACGAGATCAGCATGCATGACGTGCCGATCCCGCTGGAGGCCGCGCAAGATCCCTTCGAACTCAACGTTCCCGGACTCGGCCTTGGACGCGATCCGGAGCGTACCCCGATGCAGTGGGACGCGAGTCCCCAGGCTGGCTTCAGCGATGCCTCGCCCTGGCTGCCGCTGGCCGAGGATTATGAGCAATTCAACGTGGCGACCGAGCGCGACGATCCCCGCTCGATGCTGACCCTCTACCGGCGGTTGATCGAGCTTCGCCGCCGGGAAGCGGCGCTGTCCGTCGGCGGCTACGCCCCGCGCGGCGTCGACGGCGATCTGCTGGCCTACGAGCGTCACGACGGCGAACGCCGCTTCCTGATCGTGCTGAACCTGGGACATCAGCCGCAGCGCTTCACGCTGCAGCCCGGCGAGCGCGGAGCACTCGTGCTTTCCACCTGTCTTGACCACGATCACAAACCCGTGTCGGGCGAGATCGCGCTCCGCGCCGACGAGGGCGTGGTGGTGGAGGTTACGAGCGGGTGAGATCCAGCGAATAGAGCTTCGCTATGGGCAACTCCTTCACGGATGAGGATCAACTGGGTTAACGTTTCAGGTGATCAACGAGCGTGTCGAGGACAACCTGACCCTGGGCGGTCGACGTCGTTCTGATTGCCAATGTCTCCGAACGTCGGATCCCGCGCTTCTGTCCCAATTTCCCGAAAGGGTGTGACCATGGATACCGATCGAGTGCTTCGCGGACACTTGTTAGAACTTCTTCACGGTCGCGGTGCCCACATACGCTATGACGAGGTCATAGCCGAGTATCCCCAGGACCGAATCAACGAGAAGTTTCCCAACGGACCATACTCCGCCTGGGCGCTCCTGGAACACATCCGGCTTGCCCAGGACGACATCATCGAGTTCATACAAGACGCAGATTACAAGGAGAAGCGCTGGCCCCAAGACTACTGGCCCGACTTCGACAAAGAGGCGACGCAACAGGACTGGTTAGACACGATACGGGGCTTCGAAGACGGAAATCGTGCTCTGATCAAATTGGTGGAAAACGAAGACACGGACCTCTTTGCACGCATCCCCTGGGGAGACGGCCAAACCATAGCCCGTGAGATCATGCTCGTCGCGGATCACAACGCGTACCACATCGGCGAACTGGCCATCATGAGGCAAGTCATGGGGACCTGGGGCAGCAGCCATCGTTGATCCGCTAACCGCTTGACCGTCCCTGACTCGATCATGAGTCCACTGGTCGAGAGACGGTGTTGGTTGGCGGTCGAAAGGATTCGCGCAACCACGGGTGACTCGATCGGCCGCTGCACGACTCGTCACATTTCCCGCTCCCCATTCGTCATAGTGAAAGAGAGCCGCGGCGACACAATCAGCGTCGCGGTCGCTGTGTCGCATGAGAATCTTGCGTACGTACTTGCTCGCATTGGTAAGATCGACGCAATCAACAAGCGTAGAAATCGCGAAGACGGGCCGACCAACGGATGGAGATTCGAGCATGGCCATGAGGACGGATACGCAGGCGCCTGAGATGCATACGGCCGACAGCCACGACCTAATTCGCGTCCACGGCGCGCGTGTGAACAACCTCAAGGACGTCAGTCTCGCCATCCCGAAGCGACGCCTGACCGTCTTCACCGGTGTCTCCGGCTCGGGCAAAAGCTCGCTGGTCTTCGACACCATCGCGGCGGAGTCGCAGCGGCTCATCAACGAGACCTACAGCGCCTTCGTGCAGGGCTTCATGCCGACGCTCGCGCGGCCTGACGTCGACGTGCTGGATGGGCTGACGACCGCCATCATCGTCGATCAGCAGCGCATGGGCAGCGACGCACGCTCCACGGTCGGCACCGCCACCGATGCCAACGCCATGCTCCGCATCCTCTTCAGCAGGCTCGGGCAGCCACACATCGGCCCGCCCGGCGCCTTCTCCTTCAATGTGCCCTCGGTCCATGCGAGTGGCGCGATCACGGTCGAACGCGGCAATGCCAGGGCACAGAAGGTGACCTTCAACCGCACCGGCGGCATGTGCCCCCATTGCGAGGGCCGCGGCTCGGTCTCCGACATCGACCTCACTCAACTCTTCGACGACTCCAAATCGCTGGCAGAGGGAGCCATCATCGTCCCCGGCTACAGCGCCGACAACTGGAACGGCCGGCTCTACGCCCGCTCGGGTATTCTCGACCCGAACAAGCCGATCCGCGACTTCAGCAAGAAAGAGATGCACGACTTTCTCTATAAAGAGCCGGTCAGGGTGAAGGTCGAGGGCGTCAACCAGACGTATGATGGCCTGATCCGGCGGATCCAGACCAGAATCCTGGACAAGGACGTGGAATCCATGCAGACGCATCTGCGCGCCTTCGTGGAACGGGCGGTAACGTTCAAGACCTGCCCCGAGTGCGGCGGCACCCGGCTGAGCGAGGCGGCGCGGTCGTCGAAGATCAACGGGATCAGCATCGCCGACGCCTGCGCCATGCAGATCAGCGACCTGGCAGAGTGGGTCCACGGGCTCGACGTGCCGGCGGTCGCGCCACTGCTGACGGCGCTGGGCGACACGCTCGACTCGTTCGTCGAGATTGGACTGGGCTATCTCTCGCTCGATCGCCAATCGGGCACGCTTTCAGGCGGCGAGGCGCAGCGCGTCAAAATGATTCGCCACCTCGGCTCCTCGCTCACCGACGTCACCTACGTCTTCGACGAGCCGACCGCTGGCCTTCATCCACATGACGTTCAGCGCATGAACGACCTGCTGCTGCGGCTGCGCGACAAGGGCAACACCGTCCTGGTCGTCGAGCACGAGCCTGAGACGATCGCGATCGCCGACCACGTCGTCGACCTCGGGCCCGGCGCGGGAATCGCGGGCGGCGAGATCGTGTTCGAGGGAACCGTCGAGGGTCTGCGATCCAGCGGGACACTCACCGGTCGACATCTCGACGACCGGGCCGTGCTGAAAGCGAAGATTCGAAAGTCCAAAGGCAAATTGGAGATTCGCGGTGCGAATCTGCACAACCTGCGGAACGTCGACGTCGACATTCCGCTCGGCGTGCTGGTGGTGGTGACTGGTGTGGCGGGATCGGGCAAGAGTTCGCTGATCCACGGCTCGGTCTCGGGCCGGGATGGCGTGGTGGCGGTCGACCAGACGGCGATTCGCGGCTCGCGGCGGAGCAACCCGGCTACCTACACCGGCTTGCTCGACCCGATCCGCAAGGCGTTCGCGAAGGCCAACGGCGTCAAGCCCGGGCTCTTCAGCGCCAACTCCGAGGGCGCCTGCCCCACCTGCAACGGCACCGGCGTCATCTATACCGACCTGGGGATGATGGCCGGGGTCGCGACAATCTGTGAAGACTGCGAGGGGAAGCGCTACCAGCCAGCCGTGCTGGAATACAAGCTCGGTGGACGCGACATCAGCGAAGTGCTCGCTATGCCGGTATCCGAGGCGCTGGAGTTCTTTGGCAAAGGAGAGGCCCATACGCCCGCCGCTGAGAAAATTCTTGGCCATCTCGCCGATGTCGGGCTCGGCTACCTCAGTCTCGGCCAGCCGCTCACCACGCTCTCTGGTGGCGAGCGACAGCGGCTCAAACTGGCCATGCACATGGGTGAGAAGGGCGGGACCTACGTCCTCGACGAGCCAACCAATGGGCTGCACCTCGCGGACGTGGAGCACCTGCTCGGACTGCTCGACCGGCTGGTCGACTCCGGCAAGTCGGTCATCGTGATCGAGCACCACCAGGGAGTCATGTCACACGCCGACTGGATCATCGACCTCGGCCCCGGCGCCGGTCACGAGGGCGGCCAGATCGTCTTCTCGGGCACGCCAGCCGACCTCGTCGCCGACCGCTCCACCCTCACTGGCCGGCACCTGGCGACGTACGTCGGCGGATGAACGATAGACCTTGGAGACAGTCTGATCCTCCGGAGATCCCCGCCACACGTGTCATCCTCCTCATCATCGGGTTCGCGGTCGCCCTGGGCACGCTCCTCCTCTTTGGGGCGCTGACGGAGGATATCTTCGAGCATGAAACCGTGCTCATCGATCAGCGAGCCAGCCTCTTTGTTCACGGCTTTGCGACTCCATGGCTGGACCAGACCATGCACGTCCTAAGCATCATCGGCTCATGGCAAGTACTCATTGGGCTCGTACTCGGTTCGGTGGCCTTGCTCGTTCGTGTTCACCGGCGGCATGAGGCTCTGTTTCTCATCCTTTCCCTTGGTGGTGGCGCCCTCCTGAACATGACGATCAAACTCGTTGTCCAACGTCCACGTCCGACGCTGCCGTGGTCACAGATCGCAGTGACGTACAGCTTCCCGAGCGGCCACGCGATGAACTCTTTGATCTTCTACCTTAGCCTCGCGCTCGTTGCCTGGAGTCTGTGGGGCCGCCGCCTGGGACTCTCCGCTGTGCTGCTGGCCGCCCTACTCGTGCTCGGGATCGGCCTCAGTCGCATCTACCTCGGAGTCCACTATTTGAGCGACGTGGTGGGCGGTTACATCGCAGGGATCTTTTGGCTCACGACAGTGATACTCGCGTTCGAAACCCGTCGCATGAGAGCCCGGTGATCGCCGAACACCCCGCGGCCTATGTCGGGGCGTGAACTGGCGCATCGGCCACGGACAGATCGGCGACCTGAGTTCTTCTCTGAGCCAGGAGGTGGAGGCATACCGCGCCATGGACGAATGCCGCGCCGTCAAGGCATTCTTGCATCCGGAACACCCATAGCGCCGTCGGCCCGATCGTCTCGGACGACTAACGTCGGTCAATGTCCACGCTCGCCCGGGATTGAATTCCGGGGTTACCAAGGAGAAGTCCACTGAAGCGATGAGGCTTGGGCTGCTCTCTTCGTCAATATATCTCAGGTTCTGAGTGTATCGTCGTCAGGAAGTCAATCCATCTATGGATTTCGTCGCATTAGCCTGGATTTATGTGGTTTGAGAAATTAGTCGGGTAGTTGGCCCCGTCCGCCCGGCAATAAATTGACCGGGCTACCAAGACGAAGTCCACTCAAGGGACTGAGTTCTGGTTGCCAATTCGGCAGTGAGTGCGCTTGTCATCCCACGAATCACTGAGAGATCAGTCTGCTTCAACAGACTTCGCTCAATGGAGCGCGGCGGCTTCAGCCCAGCGCGACGACGAGCGCCGTACCGGATTATTTCATCAACCACCATAAACCCAGATGATCGCAGGCGCGTTACCGGAATATTTCGGCAACTACGATAAACGGGGTTTGTTGGTGTAGCCTCGGGTTGAAAGGCCAAGAGGGGCCTGGATGAACGACCAATCTAATTCGTCAAAGACCATCAGCCCGGGTTGGACTTCGAGGAGGGGTGAACGTTGACTGAGACAACACGAGATGTGGGGCAATGGTTGGAGCGATGGTCCGGCGAACAATATGCCTATCTGACGACGTTTGGTCGAAAGACTGGTCGTCCACACCGGATCGAAATCTGGTTCGCGGTCCAGGATGGGGTGATGTACCTACTCTCCGGCGGGCGCGACCGGTCCGATTGGGTACGCAATCTCCAGGTGAATGGCGACGTCAACGTCGAACTCGGAGGCGAGACGCACCCCGGCACCGCCCAAATCGTCGACGCCGGTACGGAAGAGGACCAGCGCGCCCGCGAACTTCTGGTCGCCAAGTACCGTGAGGGCGATAACCTCGATGAGTGGGGTCGCACCTCTCTCCCTGTCGTGATCCGGTTCTGATCAAAGACGTAGCGACCGGCACCTGCCGCATCCTCACGCCAGCAAGGGCGCCAGGATGCCGGTCAAGAAGATACCGTCGAACACCCCCGCGCCGCCGATGCTGACGATGACCGTGTTGGTCGCCGGAACGCCGTCGCATGACTCGGGCTGCGGCGGGCTAACGAAATCAAGCCACGGACTACACCAAACCGGCAGCCCCGATCTGCCGCCGCAACGCGCTCATCTCGAAATAGACACGCGCGGCAACGATCTTTCCTTCGGCCACATCATACGCGACGCAGAACGGGACCTGAACATGCTTATCAGTGGCCGCGATGCCCGCAAATTCGCCGGTATGCCGCCCGACGAAGTCGTACTCGGCGACCGCCGAGCCATCGCCGATCACGAGGTTGCGCAGGTCCGCTCTGGCTTCGAATGCCGTCTCATACAGACTCGTCAGCATCTGGCGAATCTCGTCGCGCCCGTTCGCGCGCTCACCGGTTCCCATGACGGTGAAGACGGCATTATCCGCGAGGACGTCCGCTGCGTGTCCATCGAGATACTGGGAGATAACCGCCCTGGTTTCCTCAGTTGACATCGTACCCCCTATCTCGGCCCGACCGGACTATGGCGCGTAAACAGTCAATCAGGTTGATGTTATCCGGGCACATGATAGCAAAGCAGTCAGAATCTCGGATGTTCCCACCGCACCACACTATTGAACATACGGGTGACGAGTATCGATCGGTGTCGTATCGTATCTACAGTCTCCAAACGCTGCCGGTCGGCATGTTCACACCTGACCCGGGCAATCGTCTCGTTCAAGGTCCACGCCAGGCCGGAAACCGCGATCGTCGCGACCGTTCTTTGTCGCTCGGGCTGGCCCACGGTTACCCCATTGGCTCGAAGGAGGTTCGTCGCATGACCACGCAGGCGCAGCCAGCAACCCGGCATCCGCTCGATCCACTCTCCGCCGAGGAGATCGAAACTGCCTCGCGCATCGTCCGGGACGAACGGAAACTGGAAAACGTCCGCTTCATCACGATCGCGCTCCACGAGCCGTTGAAGGAGGCTGTTCTCGGCTCAGCGGACCGCGAAGCCTTTGTCGTCCTGCTCGATCTCGCGGACGGGAAGACCTATGAGGCCGTCGTCTCTCTGGCCAAACAGGCGGTGCGCAGTTGGAGGCACGTCCCGGGCGTTCAGCCGTCAATTACCTTCGAGGAGTTTTTCGAGTGTGAGCGCATCGTCAAGGCCGATCCCGCCTTTCACGAGGCAATCCGCAAGCGCGGTGTCACCGATCTCGACCTGGTGATCGTCGACCCCTGGTCGGCTGGCTATTACGGCAATGAATCCGAGCGTGGACGGCGCCTGCTGCGCGCCCTCGCCTGGGTGCGGAGCAGTCCGGACGGGAACGGCTACGCGCATCCGATCGAAAACGTCATCGCCATCGTGGACCTGCTGGCCATGAAGGTCGAGCGCATCGAGGATCACGGCGTCGTTCCCATTCCCACCACGCCAGGTGAATTCGCGGCGGACAAAGTCGGCCCGATGCGGCAGGACATCAAGCCACTCGAGATCCATCAGCCAGAGGGGACCAGCTTTACCGTGCGCGGACACGAAGTGCGCTGGCAGAAGTGGAGCTTTCGGGTCGGCTTCACCGCACGTGAGGGGCTCGTGCTCCACACCATCGGCTACAAGGACAAGGGACGAGTCCGCTCGATTCTCCATCGCGCCTCATTGGCCGAGATGGTTGTTCCCTACGGCGATCCGTCGCCCACTCAGTGGCGCAAGAACGCGTTCGATGCCGGAGAATACAATATCGGCGCGCTGGCGAATTCGCTGGAGTTGGGCTGCGATTGCCTCGGTGAGATCTACTACTTCGACGCCGCCTACGCTGACAGTAGCGGCACGCCGGTTACGCTGAAGCACGCCATCTGCCTCCACGAAGAAGACTTCGGCATCCTCTGGAAGCACCAGGATTTCCGCAACGGCAAGACCGAAGTGCGCCGCTCCCGGCGCCTCGTCATCTCGTTCATCGCGACGGTCGGCAACTACGACTACGGATTCTTCTGGTATTTCTATCAGGATGGCACGATCGAGTTCGAGGTCAAGCTGACCGGGATCGTCACGACAGGTGTACTACCCAACGGTGAGCCGTATCCCTATGGCCAGCGTCTGACGCCGGAGGGTCTCTACGCGCCGATCCACGAGCACTTCTTCAGCATGCGCCTCGACTTCGACATCGACGGCCCCGTCAACTCGGTCTACGAGGTCCACACGGAGGCTGTCCCACCCGGCCCAGAGAACCCGCACGGCAACGCCTTCCGGAGCCTTTCGACCCTCCTGAGGTCCGAGTCCGAAGCACAGCAGATGATCGATCCACTCAGGGGGCGCTACTGGAAAGTGGTCAACCCGGACGTCCGCAACGCGGTCGGCGAGCCGGTCGGCTACAAGCTGATGCCTATGACGAACGTGCAGTCGTTCGCCCAGCCCGATGCCAGCATCACCTCGCGGGCGGCTTTCATCACCAAGCACCTGTGGGTGACGCCGTACCAGCCCGACGAACGCTACCCGGCCGGTGACTATCCGAACCAGCACCCGGGCGGCGCCGGGCTACCTGAATGGACAAGGGAGAACCGCTCGATCGAGGCGACCGACGTGGTGGTCTGGTACACGCTGGGCTCGAACCATCCGGTCCGGCTAGAAGACTGGCCGGTCATGCCGGTTCAGTACGTGGGGTTCACGTTACAGCCGTTCGGCTTCTTCGACGCCAACCCTGCGCTCGACGTACCCGACATGCATCACGGAGGTCCAAACGGTCACGAGCATGGGCATTAGCGTGGAATCTACGTGACCGTCAGCTGCGAACTTCCTGTGTGGCGTGCGCTGGCACCGACTCATGTTCCTTCTTCTTGACGTACTCCGGTCGTGACGGCCAGAAGCTGGCATTGCCGATGAAGGAGATCAGCGCCGGAACGATGTAGGACCGGACGATGAACGAGTCGATGAAGACGCCCACCGCCATGGCAAAGGCGAATTCCCGAAAGGTCGTGAGCGGCACGACAGCCAGTGCGGCAAAGCTGAGTGCCAGTGTGATGGCGGCGACACGAATCGCATGGCTTGCTTCGGAGCCAGCCGTCTCGATCGCTTCCTGTAGCGGCTCGTCCTCCGCTCGCTCCCAGATTCGACCGACGACAAACAGGTTATAGTCGGAGCCGAGCGAGAAGAGCAGCACGGCGACCGCGACCGGAACATAGAAGTCCAGGTAGTTGTGCCTGCCAATGCTCTGGAACCAGTAGATCATCAGCCCCAGAGGAGCCGCGACTGCGAGCACACTCGTGACGAGGAGATAGATCGGAGCAATAAGCGAGCGCAGCAGCAGCGTCAACAGAATGAGGTCGAGCAACGCCGTAGCGATGGCCACCGGTATGATGCTGGCAACAACTGCCTGCCGGATCTCCAACGCGATCGCCGTGTCACCTCCCAAACCGGCGTTCGCTTGCGGCAAGCCAGCTTGTTGCAAGAGGTCCGGCATGCGTTTCTTAAGCGTCTCCAGATTTGAGATGGATTTCGCGCCGTAGGGGTCGTTGTCGAAGATGACAATGTACCGTGCCGCATCGCCCGAATTTGACAGGACGAGGCCGAACGTCCGGCCGGTCGGTTGCTCACGGGGTCCGACAATTGCCGCGACCCCCGGCTGCTGCGAGATCAGCGACTCCAGTTTCGCCAACTTCTGCTGATCATTAGTGATTCCCGGTGCCTGAACCAGAACCTCAGTCGGGCTGATTGCGCCAGGCGCAAACCCTTTTTCGGCCGCGATCGAGGCCTGGTACGAGGAGGAACTCGTTGGCATATCCTCAATGAGCGGCATCCCGACGGCAACCCGCTTCAGTCCACTCGCGCCAGCCAGGAGCAGCACGACTCCAAAGACGATGATGCAATACGAGACGAAACGCCACATGAGCGGACGCTGGCGACGCATTCGCTCGCGCCAGCCCATCTCACGTTCTTTATCCTCTTCAGGCTTCGGTTCGTGCGGCCAGAAGATCAATTTGCCAACGATCGCGAGCAGCGCCGGGACGAAGGTCACCACCACCACCAGCGAGATCAAGACGGCTCCGCCGAGAGTTGGCCCCAGCACACGAAGGAATTGGAGTTTGGCGAAAATCAAACTCGTAGCGCCGGCCGCGACCGTTAGTCCAGCGACAGCCACGAGTGGGATAACGCCCGCGGCACCTTCGCGGGCAGCCTCGATCTTGTCGTCTGTCTGCTTGAACTGATTCCGCGTGCCGGACATGAAGAAGACGGTGTAGTCGGTACAGATCGCCAGAACCAGTACAACCAGGAGCGGGCGCAGTTCGATCGGAATCGTCACCTGGTAGTGGACGCCGATAAACGACACGATTCGCTCGGAGACGACGTACGAAGTTCCCGCCGCAAGCAGGGTCAGCAGCGGAGCACCGATGGATCTAAACGCGATACCGACGATCAGTGCAGTAAGCCCAACGGAGACGAGTTCAACCCAGTGAAGCTTGTCACTGATGATGAGGCCCTGCTGCGCCCGAAGTGGGACCACGCCGGTGAGCCCGACAAACGTGTTGTCGGGCGCATTGACGTGCTGGTTGATGAAATTCTGCGCGGTGTAATAGCGATTGTAGATCCCGTCACCCGGATCGAAGAAGAGATAGGTAAGCGCGGTCGTGCCCGATTCATTTGAAAAGCCGATCAGCGGCTTGTCATTGATGAGCGGTAGCGCTCCCAGGATGTTCTTGTAATCTTTGTAGTCACCTTGCGTCAGGTTCAGTGCACGCTGAAGTATCTGCTGTTGCTCTGCGGGCGGCAGGCCGTTCGGGTTGCGTTCGACGATGATCGTCCGGCTAGCGGCCGGCACCGCAAAGAGCTTCGCGGACTCTTTCTCGACCTTCACGGCCTGAGAATTATTGGGGGCGAGAACGCCGATCGGATTACTCTCGGTCTCACCGATCCCCGGTAGGTACAGATAGGCGGCGACTGCCGCGCCAATCCACAGCGCTACAAACGCGTAACGCCAATTACTTGTGAGTATTCGTGCAATCCATTGTGATACGCCTGAAGCGCCGTGCATAGTTTCTCCGCTGAGCAGCTGTCCTTTTTCGCCGCTGCCTAGTTGTCAAGAACGGTGCCACCCATAACCGGAGGACGGAGGAACAGCGTGTCGAGCACAAAGCGGAGGGTCTTCGCCCGGTTGGTTTGTACGAACAAGAAGACGCAAAGACGGGCATGACGTGCAACCATCATGCCCGGAAGGTAACCAACGTGTTTTGGAAAATCAGCGCCGGTACGGCTATGCCAGGCGACGCAGCTTTCTGAGGCTCTTCAATTCTTTCGGCGGGTCCATCCGTCGACCGCGAATAGTGAAGGAGACCTCGCCAACGTAGACGTCGCCCCGAGAATCGACGGCGATGCCATGTGGCGCGATGAACTTGCCCGGCTCCTCGCCCTCGAGCGGATCGCCGATGTGCGCTAGCAATTTGCCCTCCGGATTCAAGATCGTGACCCGGTGCCCCATCCCCGGTGGGTCTTCGGCGCCGCCCAGGTTCAGCTCGCAGACGTAGAAATTGCCATCTGGGCCAATCGCCAGGCCGTCGGGACGGAAGATGTTGTTCCACATGCCGATTGAGTTGCCGTCCGTATCGAAGATCTGGATCCGGTGGTTCTCGCGTTCGGCCACGTAGAGACGTTCCTGATCGTCGATCACGATATTGTGCGGCAGGTTGAACTGACCGGGATCGATTCCCGGCTCACCCCACGATTTGACATGCTGGCCGTTGGCCGTGAATTTGTGGACGCGCGCGTTGCCGTAGCCGTCCGTGACGTAGACATCGCCTGTCCTGGACGAGACGGCGACGTGCGTCGGGCGGTTGAACGGCTCGCCGCCCCACTTGTCCGCGGCCTGGTTCGGTGTGCCGAGCGTCATCAGCACCTCGCCCTCAGGCGAGAGCTTGGAAATCGAATGGGTGCCGTCGTCGACACACCAGATCGACCCGTCTGGCGCGATGTGGATGCCGTGCGTCCGGGCGCTGAAGATTCCCTGCCCGAACGTGCGCAGCAGGTCGCCCTCGCGATTGAAGACGAGCACCGGATTGTCGATATTCCGCGTGAAAACGTAGACCTGATCGCTGGCGTCAACCGCCACACCCGGGCATTCGATCAGGCGCATCCCCTCGGGTAGGCTCTCCCATTCCGCGAGCGCTTCGTATCGAAAGGTGCCGCTGCCGACGGTAACACTCATATCCCTCGCTCCTTCGCATCACGGGACATCGCAATCATCGCGGCGTGCCTGCCGCCGAATTTGGTCACGTCACGCTATACCATGGGCTCAGTCTCAGTGAGTCACTGTCGCCTGTCAACCAGCCGTCATCATCACGGATCACTCGTGTCCGTTCGTCTCTGGAAACTTCGCGAGTTCCGTTGGCACGTAACTGTTGTGTCCTTACCCCACGCGTAGCGAATTTGTGATCACTCTCGTGTCAGGCTAGATCTGGATCGCCACGCCCGGAGGACAACCGTCGGCCGGCAGCGCGGTCCGTCCGAAGTGAACGTGCTCCGGATCGAGATGCCGCCAAATGCGCCATCGAGCAACCTGAAAGGAGCCCATCATGCGCTGGCGACTTCTGCTTCCCCTGCTAACGATCGCGCTACTGCTGTTTCCCGGCGTAGCGCTCGCCCAGGGAACGACCAATGTCAACGATCTGCTGCTGCGCATTGACGGACCGATCACCGTCAATGCCAACGAGGAGGTCGGCACCGTTGTCGTGATCAGCGATAACGCCGTCGTCTCCGGCATCGTCCGGCACGAGTTGATCGTGATCAACGGCGATGCCACCGTCACCGGAACCGTCGAGGGGTCTGTCACGGTCTATCGTGGAACATTGGACCTGCGTGGCAACGCCCGGGTGAATGGCGATGTGAACCTGATCGACAGCGACATCGTCCGTGCTCCCGCCTCGACCGTGCAGGGCTCGATCAACAACGGCTCAGTCACCTGGTCGGGTTGGGAACTGTTCGCCTTCTCGGTCTACCTCTGGCTCAGCGGTACGATCGCACTGATCGTCGCCGGGCTGATCTTCGCGGCCGTCGGCGGGCGCCAGATGACAGCGGCCGGTGGGCTGATGACGCGGCAGACTGGTGCCACGATCCTATCAGCGGTGCTGGTTGGCTTCGGCATTCCGATTCTGGCTGTCGTGGCGATGCTAACCGTCCTTGGCATTCCGCTCGGGCTCGGCCTGCTCCTCTTCCTGATCCCGGCGCTCTGGTTCTTTGGATATCTGGTCGCCGGGGCCAAGCTGGGCATGGTGATCTTGCGCCAGCAGACGAGCAACCACCCGTATCTGGCAACGACGCTTGGTCTCGTGCTGCTGCAGGCCGTTGGCCTGGTCCCGTTCCTCGGTGGCCTGGTTGGCCTGCTGGCTGGCATCTTCGGAACTGGCGCGCTGGTCCTGCTCGGCTGGAACGCCTGGCGAGGACCGAGTGCTGGGACTCCGGCTGCTCCGGCGGCACCGAGTCGCACCATCGAGCCAGCACCGGGTGACTGATGGTTTTCGGCGAATCGACCACGCGTATGACTAATGGGAGGCTAAGCATGTCCACAACCGGGGAATACAAACAGAAGCAGACCTTTACCGAACACATCGAAGTAAAAGGAGACGAGCTGCGGAAGCGCGTCGAAGACCTGATCGACGAAGGAAACGTGCGACGCTTGATTGTCCGGAACGAACACGGTGACATCTTGATGGAGGTGCCACTCAATCCCGCGATCGCCGTCGGCGGAGTCGTTACCCTGGTGAACCCGGTCCTGGCCGCGCTTGGCGCGCTTGGTGCCATGCTGGCCCATCTCAAGCTCGAGATCGTGCGGGATGCGACCGGCCCGGAGATCTAACGCCAACACGGACACGCCGGGTTGGTCCGGCGTGTCCGCCTGAGCGCCGAGCACGCTTCCCGAAGGAGCTCATCATGTCAACTGACCAAGAATTCGAGAACATCGTCGAGCCAAACGGCGTGATTCAGTCGCCGGATGTCGAGGTGAGTCCGGCGGCTGGCATCATGGATCGCGTCATCGAAGGCGCGATCGGCAAAGCGCTGACCCGGATCAACGCCCACACGGCATTCGGAGATCCGGTGACGCAAGGGGACCGCACCGTTATTCCGGTGGCGCGGACCGTGATCAACTACGGGTTCGGCGCGGGGAGCGGCAAACCGAAGGATGAGCAGGACGCTGAGACCGCGACCGGAGGCGGCGGTGGCGGGCATATCCGCGCGAACGGCATCGGCTACATCGAGCTGACGCCAGGTAATGCGCGCTTCGTGCCGATTGTCGACCGCTCGACGATCCTCACTTCCGTCGCGACTTTCGCTGGCCTGGCCCTCTTCTTTGCCATGCCGAGGTTACTCCGCCGGTGGCGGGCGAGAGCGTAAGTTGGCATCGCCAAGTGACCTCGTATCCAGAGGGAAACGCAATGTGGGGGCTGTCCGCTGTGGCAGCCCTCGGCGACGACGTCGTCGGAGTACCGCTCATGATCGTACGGGTACATGACGGCCCCGACCATGAGTCGGCACAGATCCGGCTTCTATGTCCCTCTCCCCCGGGCCTACTGCTTCATCCAGATTCCGTAACGCCCTTGACAATAGCCAAGCGCACGGTAGATCGCTTCGGCCAGGGGAAGCCAACGCTCTGTCTCGCTCATCTGATTCATGACGTAGGCGTAGGACATGCGCGCGCTCGGATCGGCCGTTCCGACCGAACCGCCGGCGCCGCTGTGTCCGAAGCCGCTCTCCGGTAGACCGGTCGACTCCGGTGCCTTCATGAAGCCGAGCGAGAACGGCGCCTCGATCGCGCCGAGCGCGTCGTTGACCAGGCGCGACTGGGTTCTCGCCATGCGCGTCACAGTATCCGAATTGACCAACCGAACGCCGTCGAGGCTACCGCCCATCGCCAGTGCCGCGTACATGCGCGCTGCCGAGCGGGCGTTGGTCAGGCCGCCGCTGGCGGGCAATTCAGCCGCGTGGGCAGCGCGGGTATTCCACCAGCCGCGCTCTTCGTTCACACCACTGCTCACCACCTCACCCGCGAGCACCTTATCGGGCGCGTCGGTCTCGACCGCTTCACGATATGGGATCAGCGGCACAGCCCGGCGTTCCTCGCTTTCAGGCAGGCCAATCCAGAAGTCGAGGCCGAGCGGAACGGCCACTTCATCCCGGAAGAAGGCGCCGAGCGACTTGCCGCTGACGCGACGCACCACCTCGCCAACGAGCCAACCGAAGGTCAGCGAGTGGTAGGCGTAGTTCCGGCCAGGTTCCCAAAAAGGGCGTTCGGCGGCCAGCGCCGAGGTCATGTACTCCCAGTCGTACGGCTTCCCGGGCGGGATGGTCTGGCGGAAACCGGGAAGCCCGGCCTGGTGATTCAGTAGCATCCGAACCGGAATCCCCTCCTTACCGTTCGCGGCGAATTCCGGCCAGTAGCGCGCAACTGGAGCGTCGAGATCGAGTTCGCCCCGGTCGGCCAGGATATGAGCGCACAGAGCCGTCGCACCCTTGGTCATCGACATCACGACGGTGATCGTGTCCTCGTTCCACACTGCTCCAGTCGATGGATCGGCGACGCCGCCCCACAGGTCGACTACCGTTTCACCCTCCACCACGACGCTGACCGACGCGCCAACGTCGCCCCGCTCGGTGAAGTTCCGCTCGAACTCCTCGCGGACATCAGCGAATTTCGGATCGCAAATCCCCTGAATCTCGACCATGCGCGGCATCTCCTTCTAGTCCGGTCGGACTTCGAGCCCAAAGTTCACCTTGGTCGCCACGGCGACCATCTGATAGAGCGGTCAGCCGCCCTTATAGCGGTCGAGGAGCGCCTCTCCTTGCTCCTGGCTGACGCCATGCATGACGAAGTTCATGTCGACGTGGTCGTAGATGACCGTGTCCGGCTTGGTGGGGCGGAAGGATTGAACCTCAACCGACATGCGCTGGAGCGGGATGTCCATCTCCTGGGCCGCGCCCTCGATCAGCGTCACCCCGCAGGAGGCGACACCCGCGAAGAAGGCCTCGCCTGAGGTGATCTCCTCGCCGAGTGAAGGACTCTCGATGATCAGGTGATGGTTACGAATCGTGGTAATCGTGCGCTTGAGCGTGCCGCTGCTTGACGAGCGAACGGTATAGGCGACGTCTGGCTGGCTCACGAGTGCTGCTCCCTTCCGAGGCGGAGCCTCGAGCACTGGATGGTGATGATCTGTTGGAACCATTCGGGCCAGCGTACCTTAAAACCGTCGAGGTTTCGCCATCCAATGGATCATGGTGGCTTTCAATGGAGAGCGATCAGCCGTTACCGCCAGCCAGGCGTCGTGCTCCAGGCGAACGACGCAGGGCCGCCATCGCCCAGATTCCGGCAGCCGGGCCGATTGCCAGCACGGTGAAGGCCCAGCGCCAGCCGATCCGCGCCTCGACGCTCGGAATCAGACGGATCGTCAGCAGGGTGAGGAGAAAGCCGAGGCTCGTCTGAACCGTCAGGGCTGTCCCAAGGTAATCCTTATCGGAGAGTTCGCTGACGCTGGCCGAGTACTGGGCCGAATCGGCAACGACGGCGAACCCCCAGACGAGGCAGACCCCGACCAGCAGGAGCGGGCTGTGACCATAGAAGAGCCCGGCCGTGAGCGCACAGGCACCACTGGTCACCAGCGAGGCAATCGTGACCGTCGTACGACCGATCTGATCCGCCAGCTTTCCCGCCAGCAGGCTGCCGAGCGCACCGGCGCCGATAACGCTGAAGGCAGCCAGGCTGGCGGCCGCTTCGCCGCGACCCGAGCGCTGAAAACTCGCGAGGAGGAAGACCGGCACCCAGGCCCACATGGCGTAGAGTTCCCACATGTGACCGAGATAGCCGAGGTTGGCCAGCACGACATCCCGCTGCTTTGTAATGCGCGCCACGTATTTCCAATTGAAGCGAGGCGCGGGAGAACGGTACGGTCCCTCGTCGACAAAGAGCCAGCCGATACCTGCTCCCAACGCCGCCAGCAGAGCCGCGCCGTAGAGGACAATGCGCCAGTCGCCGAAGCCACCAATTGCGTTGATCAGATGCGGCGAGGCCGAGCCGAGCGTCAGCGCGCCGACGAGCAGTCCGATACCCAGTCCGCGCGATTCGATCGTCCAGGTCGAGACGATCTTCATCCCAACGGGATAGACCCCGGCCAGAAAGAGCCCGGTCAGAAAGCGCAGCACCAGGGTCGGCCCCAACCCGCATCGAGGAGCGGGATCATGGCCGTCGCGAGGGCTGCAAGCAGCGCGGAAACCGTGAAGAGGTGCCGAGACGAGACACGGTCGGCCAGGTTGAGCAGTACCGAGCCGAAGGCCCCCACCACGAACCCGATCTGTACCGACATCGTCAGCCAGGAGCGGGCGGAGTCATTAAGATCCCAGAGCGTGGTCAGCGCCGGAACGACGGCCGACGCCGAGAACCAGACCGCCATGCCAAGAAGCTCGGCCAGCGACAGGAGAATCGGCACGCGCCACTGGGTCGGCGCGACGGCAGCCGGGGCACCACCGAGAGAAGCTCCATCGGCGCTGAGGACTGGTTGTCGTTTGTTTGCCCGATCAACCTGCGATCGACTCACATTGTCCCTTCACGCCACACCGAATATCTCACCAGCGATACGGTCAGTCTACGATACGACATCAGCAGCCGTTCATACCATCATGACAACCTTTGCCAGGGGGCTGAATTCCTACTCCTTCGACAAGGATGCCCCAGTAATCAGGTACCTTCTACTAGCCTCAGCAGGACGATTTGGGTGATTACACGCGCTTTCCTGGCCTCTATGCTGGTTTCCAATGGACTCGCGCATCTGTTAGCACAACTCTTTTCGGAAGTGAGGTGCGGAATTGGCTCGCATCGGAATACTGGTCGTTGCCTACAATGCTGAGACAACGTTACGCACTGTGCTGCAGAGAATTCCGGACGATATCGCGGATAAGGTCGACGAGATATTCGTCTTCGACGATGCGAGTCGCGATAACACTTATTCCGTTGGAATCGAATGCCAGAAAGAGATGTTCGGCTCCAAACTGTCTGTGTTTCGAAACCCCAAGAACCTAATGTACGGTGGTAATCAACGCGCTGGTTATCAGTACGCAATTTCGCGCGGGCTGGACATTGTGGTGTTGTTGCACGGCGATGGTCAGTACGCGCCAGAAATCATGCAAGATCTTTTGGACCCGATTGAGGCCGGGAAAGCCGATGTTGTTATGGGATCGCGCATGATGGTAAGAGGGGCTGCCCGGGCCGGAGGCATGCCGTTCTACAAGCACGTCGGCAACAGAGCTTTGACCACGATTCAGAATTGCCTAGCCGGTACCAGCTTCAGCGAATTTCACTCGGGCTATCGCGCCTATTCAGTTGCAGCCCTACGCGAACTACCGCTTGAGTACATGACCACGAACTGGCACTTTGACACTCAGATTCTGTTCGAGTGTATCAAGCGGGGCTTTCGCGTCTCGGAGGTACCGATCCCGACCTCCTACGGTGACGAGGTATGCTATGTGAATGGGATCCCGTACGCTGCGAATTGCGTTCACGAAGCACTTGAGTTCGCGGTCCGCTATCGTTGGCGAATCCCAACTTCAATGTCCGCTACGTCTCAGCTTCCTCGATAGTGCCGCGGGCCGAACGGTCGCTCCAACAACAAGGAAGATGCACGACGCAATTGAGGTCGTGATTGTAGTCCCTGATGCACGTCAATCTTCACCGGAAGACGCCAAACCAGAAGGTCCCCACAGTGTACTGAGCGATTGCCACAAAGGTGCATGCTCCAAGTAACCAGCTTGGCCACTTCCTGATGCCTATCGCCGTTAGCAACAGAAGCGGAACAGTGAAGTCGAGCGTGTATCGCGGCCCAAACTGTTTCCAACCAGTTCCCATCAGGAGCAAGATTGGGGTGGCGGTAAGAAAGATCGACCCCGAGAGCGCGGCCACCGACCAGCGCGGTCTCCCCTTGATCACAGCCCAAAAGGCTCCGAAGAAGACAGGGCTTAGCAGGAACAAGCTGCCTCCCATCGGCGTCGTAGATCGAATGGGAAACGGATAGAACACATATTGGTAAATGACGTTTATTGGGAAAAAGTGAAGATTGAAGTATCCGTACTGATGGAAGTCGCTGATGAATGCCTTGTCCATGAGATGATACTTGATGCCGTTGTCAAGAACACTCCCAAAGCGGACCAGATCATAGACGCCAATTGCCACAACTCCCAGGATGATTGGCGATGCAGCCAGGACCAGACTCCCGACTAAGCGGCGGATTCCATTGGACCAATGGAAGTAGATCAGCATCGCGGCGGGCCACACCCCTGTTAGGATCAGATGGTTCCGAGTGAGCATTGCACCCGTAAGAGCAAGACCTGTTAAGAGGAATGCGCGTTGGCCGGACAATCCGATTGCCGCGAGATATGCGAGGAGGACGAAGAAGAAGCCGACCAGTTCGTCGCTAGACCACACATTCGCATAGGGCGCTAACGTGAAGTGGACGGTTCCAAACGCGAAGAACAGCACAAGAAGTGCGCGCTGCGTCGCCGAAAGCCGCACAATATTCTTCCTGCAGGCCAGCCGGAGCAGCAATGCCACTAATGCCACATTGACTGCCCCGACGCCGACGGATATGACGCTGTCACTGACCCCGACGCCAAACACCTTTACCAGCGGCAACATCAGAATGGCTGGCATTGGACCCCAGTAGAGATAGTACTGACCGTGAAAGAACGTCAGGTCGTGTGTCGACGGCGGAATCTGGCGCAGGAACAACTGGCCGTGGAGAAAGGCATCCGCAAGGTAGTTGTAGTAAGCGTTCGTTGACGCATGAAAGAGATGGCCTCTGAGTGGGGCGAACAACGCATACACCATGAGCGCGATAAGCCCGCTGAACCACGGATGCTCGAACGTGAGCAGCAGCAGTCTGACGCTCTCGGTGAGTCGCGTCCCAAATGAACCCGTCTGAGTTGTGCTTGTTGAATCCGGCTCCGCGACGTCAACCGTGACAGACCGCATGTCATCATCCTCGTTCAGCTGCGCTCCCGAGCGGAAACGTGTGGATGTATGGTGGCCATGTCAACAGCCTTGGATACGATCCACCGTCAGACGTGCAGGTTCAGTGCAACACACTGGTTTAGCGAACCTGCAAGCATTTATCGTAATGAAGCAAGGCATGGATACCATGAGCGGAAAGTACCTGTTAGGACTCAGAACGACGACGGCGCTCAAGCAATTTAGACACGTTGACGAGCTTCACGGGCTACTGATACGGTCGGAGGGTTTGCCGAGGACAACAGGGGAACGCGACATCGCGGTCGGTCTTCGGTCAGTTCACGGCGTCGCAACTTCCAACCCTACACACCATCCTCTTCAGACGGGCCCCATCAACGTGTGGTGCTGGTCAGCTGATTAGAACAGCCGACCGAGGGTCGATCTGTCTCCACACTCAACCGCTGGACTGCGCCGACAAATTTCTCGGATTTCGAACCTCAGTGCCTGTCAAGTGGGCCGGAAGCCGCTACCCAACGCGAGTTCAAGCAGCAGTCGTGACAGCATGATGACGTTGGTCGGTCCGCACGGTATTGGGTACAGACAATCGCCTGTGTACGAAAATCCGCTGATCTCACTTAGACACCGGGACGTTTTGGCCGTTCCAGATCGATCACTCACCATTATGCTCAGCACATGAATAGTCGAGTCTCCGACCGCCCACCAATGACGATACATCAGCGGGTGCTCGTCTCAGGCGTGGCGGCTGTCCTGGCGACAGTACTCTCCTACGTTGAATTGCGAAATCGTGGGTACCTGGGGAGCGATTTCAACTGGATGTGGGGGGCGGCGCGCTATTTCCTGAGCGGGCATAACCCCTATCACAATCCGCAATTCGCGCTGGGGCACCCGTATCCGTTCAGCAATCCCTTGCCCTATCCACTACCCGCGGTGTTCTTCTCAATCCCCTTCGCGCCGTTTCCGCCGTATCTCGCGGCCGCATTGTTCTTCGGCGTGTCAATTGGGATTCTGGCGTTCGGCACAAGCCGCCATGGCAGCCGTTACCTACCAATGTTTTTCAGCGCGTCGATGTTCATGGCGGCATCGGTGTCACAATGGTCGCCCATCATGGTCGCGGGGGCGTTCTTCCCGGCGTTCTTGCCGATCCTCGCAATCAAGCCGAACCTCGGGCTCGCGATCAGCGCGTGGAAGCCGTCGCTCAATGCAGTTCCCTTGACGATCGCGATGCTGGCCGTCAGTTTTGTCGTTCTTCCTACTTGGCTCGGCGATTGGTACGGCACGCTGGGACAGCACTACAATCCGATACCCATCCTGGTGATGCCCTTTGGTCCCCTCCTGCTCCTGTCGCTCCTTGCCTGGCGACGGCCGGCGGGTCGACTGCTGCTTCTGATGGCACTGATCCCCCAGACGCCATGTTTCTACGATCAGCTTCCGCTCTGGTTGATTCCGCGTACTTGCCGGCAGGGGTGGCTCTTGTCGCTCACCAGTTGGGTCTCGTTTGTCGGATGGCAGTCGATCTGGGGACACCGGCCCATGGGCGTGGCCGTCCCGGCAGCCCAACCATGGATTGTCGTGCTGGTCTTCCTGCCGGCGCTGGGACTCGTCCTCTGGCAGGAATATCAAGACTGGCGGGTCACGTCTGGTGGCCGGATTCTGCCTCAGCGATTGGCGAGCCTTGCGCTCACCAGACGCGATCAATACCAGGGCTCGCACGATTCATAATTGAGGGACGGAGGAGGCGACGACCCGGGTCGCCGAGCCGGGGATTTGATGAGAGCTGCGAATGAACTGGCGTCGAATGAGCGAGAAGTTGGATGAACGATATGGCTGAGCACGTGATTTCTCAATCCAGAACCAGGAAGTACATCAGTTCCGCCATTGACCGGATCGCGCCATGGGTTTTCCTGTTGCTTTCGCTCAGCTTCGTCTTCCTGTTCGTCAATGCCGCGGTGCAGAACAGCGGTCTGTTCGGCTTTGCCGGGCTCGACTTCGGCATGTTCTGGGCGGCAACACGTGCATTCGTCCACACCGGCCCGCTTGGCCCGTACGATCCACACGCGATCGCGACCTATAGCCAGCCTCTCGCAGCCTACGTTCGACCTGATCCAGCAGCGCTGACGATTGGCCAGGCGCCATTCCCGCCGCTCTTCTTCGCGGCGTTTCTCCCGTTCGCGGTCGTTCCCGCGCCAGTCGGATTCGCTCTGTGGCTGGCCGTGAGTCTCGGGCTTGCGACCATTGTTGCTCGCCGATTGGCGCACCGGTTCGACCCTCCACCGGCCTGGCTGGCCCCCAGCCTGCTCTTCTTCTTTCCGTTTGCGTTCTCCATCTTCCTGGGTCAGATCACCATCCTGCTGATGGTTGGTTTGATGAATGCCTATTTCGAGCTTGAAGACGGCCACGACCTTCGGGCCGGATTTTGGTGCGGTCTCTTGATACTCAAGCCTCAGTACCTGCCGGTGCTCCTGCTCGTCATGCTGGTCAAGCGGCGCTGGCAATTCCTCGCCGGGATCGGAACTGTCGGTACAGCGGTTGGCATCACTTCAGCGCTAATACTTGGGCCCAGCGGCATCCGGGATTTCTACCGACTGGTGATCGACAACTACATTGGGTTCAAGAACGTCCAGGCGACCGTTTACCCAGCCCAGATGATTAGCTGGCGCGGTCTGCTGCTGAACGTCTTCCCCTCGGCTCCGGAACGAACCGGTCAGATCCTGACGTTGGCAGTTACGGCCGCAACCCTCGCCTTCATGATTGTTCTCTGGAAAGGCGAGTGGAAACCGAGCGCCTTGAAATTTCACCTGAACATGTTCGCGACGGTCTCCGCAATGCTTCTCTGCGGCTACCATAGCCATCTTCAAGATGCGGCGCTCCTACTTATCCCGGCCATGGCGGTCGCCGCCTCCTGGAAATCCTCCAGGGTTGCCCTGCGCGCGGTGTACACGTCGTTGCTGGCGCTGCCGTTTGTCTACATTTTCACCAACCTCCAGGGGACCTGCGTATTCACTGCAATCGCGCTCATCACCATGCTCATGGTCACGGGTATCTACGCCATTCTCGCTTCAGGACGTTACCGAGCGAGCCCAGCCGGACCACTTCAACCAGGACACGCCGCACCCCGATCATGATCTCCGGAGTTACCGACGACAATCTTCGGGCTGGACACCGTGGCCTCGCCTCCCTTTCGCCCCTACCACCGCCCCTACGCTACAATCGAGGGTCAGGCGGTAACGACGTCCCGGTTGTCTCTGGAGGTGATGTGGACCCATCGGCCCGGCAAGTGAACGAGATCAGCGAGCGAGACGAACTGCTCAGCCTGTTGCCCGACTCGATGCGGCAGGTGACCGAGCGACTCGCGGCCGCCTTCGCCGAGCACGGGCACGAACTCTTCCTGGTGGGCGGCAGCGTCCGCGGCCTGCTCCTCGGCCAGACGGTCAACGATCTCGACTTCGCCACCGACGCTACCCCAGCCGATACCAAGATCGCCGGTGCCGCGGCCGAACCGGACAGCATGTACACCGTCGGCGAGAAGTTCGGCACGGTCGGCTTCGTTTTCGGTGAGCACCTGGTCGAGATCACGACCTACCGCGAGGAGGTCTATCCGACGCCCGACCGTCGCCCGGAAGTCCGTCACACGACCGACATCACCGGCGACCTCTCGCGTCGTGATTTCACCGTCAATGCCATGGCAATCGACGCGCACAGCGGCAAGGTGATCGACCCATTCAACGGTCACGAGGATCTGCCGCGCCGGTTGATTCGTGCGGTCGGTAATGGCGCTGACCGTTTTCGCGAGGATCCACTGCGCATCCTGCGGGCGCTGCGCTTCATTGCTCAGCTCGACTTCGAGCTAGATCCAGATACCCTTGATGCGATGCGCCAGATGGCACCGGAGTTATCGCGGATCAGTCGTGAGCGCATTGCCTCGGAATTGAATCGCCTGTTGGTCTCGCCCGCCGCCTCACGTGCCCTGGCGCTCGCTCGTGAAGCCGATGTGCTGCCGCACATCATGCCCGAGATCGTGCCGATGGCCGAGGATACCGGCGAAGGGCGGCATAAGGACATCTGGCTGCACACGCTGCGAGTGATCGAGCAATCTCCGCCGCGTCTGGCCGTCCGCTGGGCGGCCCTGCTGCACGACGCCGCCAAGCCAATGACCCGCTCGGTCGACGACGCGGGAGAAGTTCATTTCTTTGGACACGAGCGGGTCGGCGCGGGCCTTGCCCGGCGCACGCTACGCCGGCTGAAGCAGGAGCGATCCCTCATCGATCGCGTTGCTCACCTCGTCGAGTTCCACCTGCGCCCGGCGGGCTATGACGATTCGTGGACCGATAGCGCGGTGCGTCGACTCGTCTTCGAGACTGGCGATCTGCTCGACGACCTGCTCGATCTGGTGGCGGCCGACGTCACCAGCGCCCGGGCCGACCGGCAGCGAGAGGCCGCGCGGCGTATCCAGGGCCTGCGTGAGCACATCGAAAAACTGCGCGAGCAGCATGAACTGGATCAACTCCAGAGCCCGCTCGACGGTAACGAGTTGATGGAAATCTACGGGCGCCCGCCCGGACGCTGGATCGGCGACCTCAAGGATTACCTGCGCGACATGGTGCTGGACGGCACGCTCGAACCGGGCGACAAGGCGACCGCGCTGGAAGAGGCCAACCGCTGGATGGTGGAGCACTCAGACGACGCACCGTCGTAGATAACTGAGCACCCGGGCCGGGCCGCTCTGCTAGACTGAGTTCAACGTCACTCCAGGGACATGAAGCGGAGGTGGTATGCATGCCGCAACCACGACGCGCGCTCAAACCGCCCGTCTACACGTTCCGAACCCGTATTACCGGCGGAATGTATGCGTCGGAAGATATGGTGGGCATCACGCGCGACATCGAGATTGCCGGAAATCAGACGCTGATGGACCTCGCCCGCGCAATTCTGGACGCCTATGAATTCGATGAAGATCACCTTTGGTCCTTCTTCCTCAGTGGGAAACCGTGGGATACCAAGACGGAATACGCGTTGATGGTCGATCCAGGATTCCCCGATGAACCCGAAGCGAAACCGGCTCGAGCGACCGCCCTCCGCGACATCCAGATTCCCCGGCGCGAGTTCCTCTTTCTGTTCGACTTTGGTGACGAGTGGATGTTCGGGGTGAAGCTCGCCGGAACCAGCAAGGAACTGGACAAGAAGGTCCGCTATCCGCGCGTCGTTGCCAGCCAGGGAGATTCGCCACCCCAATATCCCAACGAGGATTGGGACGACGAGGAGGACCCGGAGAGTTTGGAGACAGATTGAAGAAGTAGGCCTCCGATGCCGCGACGCGGATTGTTGAGCCCCGTGAGTAACTCCTGGTCTCACGAGGCTCAGTTGATGGGCCGTGATTGAACTGCGGTCGCTAGAGTCTCTCTGCGAATTCCTTCACCGCTCGGGTGAATTCCTCAGGCTTTTCCGCATAGGTGACATGCCCGGCACCTGCGAGTTCGACCAATTGAGCACCAGGTATCGTCTCGGCCAGAATGGACGTAATCGTGCGCATCATCGGTTCGCTCTCGCTGCCACTGACAACCAGGCATGGTACCGCGATCGCCTCCAAGTCCGCTCGCGTGATCTCGTACGGCGGCATGGACAAATCACCGAACATCTCAGACGCATTGGCGCGAAACGCATCTCGACGCTCCTCCGGCAACGAGGGCCAGTAGCCCGGGCACACCAATGCGAAGAACGCATCCACAGCCGCTATTGGACCACCGTGTGCCATCGCCGGTTCAACGACGGCCTTGATCCGCGCGATAAACGGCGCACTGATGGACGGGTCAAGCGAAAGCAGGGGAGGCTCCGAGAGGACTGCGCCCTTGACTCGCTCCGGGTAGCGCCGAACCACGTCAAGCGCGATGCGTGCCCCACTGCTCGAACCAACCAGGATGCATGGGGCGAGGTCGAGCGCTGCGATCAGCTCTGCCGCATCGTCCGCATGCAGCTCGACCCTGCGCTGCTCGAACTGGCCGAGTGGGCTGCGTGAGTGACCGCGCCGGTCGTAGGCGACACAGCGAAAGGAAGGCGAAAGTCGCCGCATCTGATCGGTCCAGTTCGCCGCGCTTCCACACATTCCGTGAATGAAGAGGATCGATTGTCCTTCGCCCGCTTCGTCATAGTACAGCGTCGTCCCGTTGACGTTGATCGCGTTCGCCGTGGTCACCACTGTTGACCTCCTTAGGGTCGTTCCGGCACTACCGGCTTGCTTCATGTCTGTCTCCACGGTAGTCCGAAGGACCCAGGGACCACATCGGGTGAACGCCCTATTCGGGAGAGATCCATGGATCGGCCAGGAGATCGTGGTGCATCGCGAAGTGCGTGGCCGCCGCGCGCGTCGAGACCCCAATCTTGTCGTAGATGTGCTGTATGTGATGACCGACGGTCTTGTGAGAGATGCTCAGCAGCTCCGACATCTCGCGATTCGTCAGCCCCCTGGCGACGAGCCGCAGCACCTCGACCTCACGACTACTTAGCCCCTTGGGCCAGGACCGACTCAACGGAACGACGTTGTGCCCGGCCACGGCGAGGACGGCGCTGACCGCCTCGGAGTCGAGCCGTCCGTCCCGAACCTCGGCCTGGAGATGCTCCGCGGCGAAGTCGGGTGAGTGGGATGGGCGATGGGGTCGACGCTCGGTCAGCGCATGATAGACATCCGCCGCCGCGAGAATGCGCGCGGCAGGCGAGAGCATGGTGCCCGGCAGACCACGAAAGTAGCCGGAGCCATCCAACCGCTCGTGATGCTGGGCCGCGATGGCCGCCAGTGACGACAGCGCCGCCGATCGGGCAAGGAAACGCTCGGTGTAGTACGGGTGCAGGCGCACCTGATCCCAGTCACTGGTTGAGAGAGGGCCAGGTTTTTCCCAGATTCCGGCCGAGATACCGACGCGACCCAAGTCGTGCACATAGGCCGAGTGACGGAGCTCAACGAGCACGTTTTGGTCCAGACCCAGTCGCTCGCCAGCTTCTTCCGCAAGCCTGGCAACTCCGCTCGAATGCCCCGCGGTGAATGGCGATTTGAGATCGACAAAATCGGCAATCGCCCGCGTCGCGGTCGCGAGCCGAACCGGCGTGAGTACCGGGCGCGATCCGGGTTCGACGGCCAGTACCGCCTCCCAGACATCCGTGTCGAGAACCCGAACGATGCTCAGAGCCCGCTCACAGAATCGCTCCACCATGAACGGATCGTAAAACGTTCCAGAGCGGTCACGAATCACACGTGTCGCGCCGTCGACTCCGTCGATCCGGTGAAACAGTTCGGCGTCGCGGACAAGCGTGACGATCCGCGCCCTGCGGTTGATCTGCTCACCGCGCAAGTGTCCTGGAGAGCCCTTACCATCCCACCGCTCATAGACCTGGGTGACCCCAGTTGCGACCTGCGCAGGCATGCCGAGCCGTCGAGCCAGCCCTTCCGCCACCTCACAATGGGCGGTAATGATCTCGTTTCGCTCGCCTGGCCCGGCCGCAAGCGCCGACGCGATCATGCGCGCACGACGAAGAGCCGGTTTCCCGGCGCCGACATGACGCAACAGAAGATCCAATACATCCCCTGGACGAGCACTGTCGATCAGGGAGATCTGTGCGTTCGCCAGCAGTTCGTCACCGAACCGCGCCGCCACCAGATGCGCGTCCGAGACACACCCAATGGCCCGCAGCAGCGCAATGTAGTAGACGTCGGCAAGTTCCTGCTCGTCCATGCCCAGTTCGCTGCCCAGCTCAACCGCAAGCAGACAGACTCTCAGCGCGTGCTCCATGGGTTGACCGGTGCCAAGATCGGTCGCGAGGGATAGGGAAGCGACGAGCTCGGCTAGCCTCAAAGAGCTTGAAGGCGTGGCTCCGGACATCGTGCCTCCTTTTCCATTCCAACAGGATGAAGACGCGTTCGGACAGGAGCGCGAATCAGGTGACTCGTTGAATGTCGTCGTTTTCCCAGTATGCCAGATGATTCAGAAGCATCAGTTTCGGAGGATCGGGTTGGACCGATCAGGGCGCGGCTGAACCGCGCGACGGCACACGCTGGCGCCAGATCGAGTCGGGAAAACGCTCGGTCAGCACATCCCAAACGCCATACATCTCGTCGTTCGAGTGCGTCTTGAGATAGGTGGCAATGCCTTTCCAGTAGAGGGTCTCCGGTGCCAGAAGGCCGTCCGCATCTCGCTCGTAGGCGCCAGTCAGCAGGTCGATGGCGTGGTCGGTTCGTGACCAGTGCAGGTCGACGTGCGCCTCGCCGATGTCGAGCAGGGTCAGAAACAGGTCCGGCGGCAAGAAGTTCACGTGCTGGTAATGAACCGTGCCGCGACGATCGGCAAAGAGGATCGTCGGCGTCCAGATAACGTTGAGCGGCCGGATGACGTCTCGTGGTCCCTTGAACAGGTCCAGTTTGAGCGGGATGAAACGAGTGTTGACCGCCTCGATGACCCGGGTGTCTGGATACGTCACGGTATCCAATTCATCACAGCCACGTCACGGAACCTTGATGACGTCGATCAGTAACTGCTTGCGCTCATTCAGCGCCCGTTGCCTGGCCTGCTCGTAGTCTCGTTCCCACTTGATCTCGGTCGGCACACGCGCTCCTAATCGTTGGGACTACTCATGGCCACGGTCGACATAGGCGCCAGTCCGCTGCAGGCGCCAGGCCTCGAGCTGTTCGGCATGCTCGTTTAGGTGCGACCGCATGTCGCGCAAGAGCCCCTGAACCTTGCCGACCTCGCCCCAGGGATAGGGGCCAATCGCGTTGAGCTGCGCGTCGTCGAGACTGTCCAGGAAGTCAAACGTCTCACTGAAGATCTGCCGGAAATCGCCGATCGTGGCCCCCCAGGAATCGGTCCCTCGCAGTGCGGCCTGAGCCGCGTTGTAGCCCTGGCCGTTCTTGATCGGGTGCCCACGCGGCTTGCGATCGCCAAGGATGTGTTTGGCCGCACCGAGCATCTCGCTCTGCCAGTCAGCGACGTGCCCAGTCACATCGCGCCACGACCAGGCGCCAAGTGCCGGCTCAGTCTCGAGGGTCGTCTCGGGAATGTCCGCCACCGCCGCCAGAAACCGGGCATATGCCTCCTCGAGGGCGGCGCGAATCTCAGCTACAGTGCTCATTATGTCTCCAAATCGGCGCTACCCAAACTCGCATCAATCGTTATGGTAGCAGGTCACCCGTTGCCGCGATCGCACGGACGCGGCCAATAACGCCAATCCCGTAACTCGCCATAACGATGCTATACTTAAGCCCGCTCGAACGTTTTGGTCGATTCTTTGACTATTGTCTGGACGATCCGGCACCGCGTTCACCGGCATACCCGTTGCGAACGTGCTCCGAACAGCACGGATCTCACCCAGACTGGGTATTTCCTCCTGTGACTCGTCTGCTGCATCGACGTCCAATCTCGATCGTGATCCTGCTTACTGTCCTGTTGGGTGGTGGTCTCCTCTGGTGGACCTCTCGCAGCGAGAGCGTAGCGGCCTTACGTCCGGTCTACGTAGCGCTCGGGGCCTCAGACGCGGTCGGCGTTGGTTCCGATCGCCCGTCGAGCGAGGGCTGGGTGCCGCTCGTCTCAGAAGGACTTCCGTCGCACCCAAATCTCGTCAATCTGGGCATCAGCGGCGCTACGCTGAGCGATGTCTCCAGTCAGGAACTTCCCATCGCGGTCGACGCGCAGCCCGCCTGGGTTACACTTTGGCCGGGGGTCAACGACCTTCGCCACGGCGTCAACCTGAACGAGTTTATCCACGAGCTGAATGCGATTCTGGACCAGATCAGTCAGGAGACTGCCGCCAAGATCATTCTCGTGAACATCCCCGATTTACGGAGTGTCCCGGCCTTCCAATCGCTCGATCCGATCGCGCTCGATGGCACGGTGCGCGAATGGAACATCGCGATCGCAGACGCCGCGCGATCCCACCATGCGATTCTGGTCGATCTCTATGCGAACTCGGCCGAAGTCACCGGACACCCGGAAGACGTCAGCAGTGACGGCTTTCACCCTTCGACAGCCGGCTACAAGCGTATCGCCGATCTCGTACTGAAAACGGTTCACGAACATGATTCAACTCTGGCGCCGTAACCAACGCAGCAAGAACCTCGATCCGGACGGCTCCACGAACCGTGAGCCGGTCGTCTGGACGCGCGACCTCGGCAAGACGTACCGCTCCGGTTCGGTCATGGTCGACGCGTTGAGTGCGATCGACGTTCGGGTCGAGCAGGGCGATCTGGTCGCGATTATGGGGCCTTCGGGCTGTGGCAAGACGACACTGCTCAATTGCCTGGCCGGGCTCGAGGGGGAGTTCAGCGGCGATATCTGCATCGACGGCGTCTCGCTTCGCACGCTATCCGACCGCGACCGCGCCCGGCTCCGCGCTCGCATGATCGGGTTCATCTTCCAGTCCTTCAACCTGCTGCCAACGTTGAACGTGGTCGAGAACGTCGAGATGCCACTCCTGATCACCGGCACCCGTGGTGGCGAGGCCCGGCGCCGTGCCCTCGAGATCCTCGATGCCGTCGGGCTCAGCGACCGGATCGATCACCGTCCGTCGGCCCTCTCTGGCGGCCAACAGCAGCGTGTCGCGATCGCCCGGGCCCTCGTCAACCAGCCCAGCGATCGTCTTCGCTGACGAGCCGACCGGCAACCTCGATACCGAGTCCGCCACGCAGATCATTGGCCTCATCCAGCGGCTCAACAGCGAGTACGGTCAGGCGTTCGTCATCGTCACGCACTCCCCGGAGATCGCGGCCAAGGCACAGCGGATCATCCGCATGCGGGACGGACAGATCATCGCCGACGAGCCAGTTCATTCGAAGCCACGGCTCACGGCCTTCAGCGGGTTCGACGTCGCAGCGGGAGAGTAGACGGTGCAGGCGCTCGTTGCATGGCCAATGGGACGGATCGCGATTGGCCTGACCGTCGCGCTCGTCGCGCTGATTGTGCTCTTCGCCCTGCTCGCCTGGCACTCTCGAATCCTTTTCAAACTTGGAACCCGCAATGTCCCGCGCCGACGCGCTCGCGCCGCGTTGATCATCTTCGGCCTGACCCTCTCGACGACGGTGCTCGGCAGCGCCATGAGTACCGGCGACTCGATGACCCATACGGTTCGTGCCCTGGTCAGCGAGAGCCTCGGGCCGATCGATGAGGTCGTCGTGCGCGGACCGGCTCGCGGCGCCAACGGCTCGTTGACGAGTGCCGTCACTCAACCTGGCTTCGGACAACTGGCCATGGCGGGTTTCGACTACTTCGACGCCTCCCAGGCCAACCAAATCGCCGGCAACGTGGGCGATTCCCACGCAATCGAGGCGACGCTGCCGGTCATTGTCGAGCAGGTCACCGCCATCCGGCTCGATACCCATCAGGCACAGGCATTGCTGACACTGCTGGCCATGCCAACCGGCTATGACCACGCGTTTGGTCAACTGATCGCAACCAACGGCTCGCCGATTGAACTGAGCGCGTTGAAGCCAGATGAGATCGTAATGAACGACAGCGCGGCTTCAACATCCGGCGTGAAGCCGGGCCAGGCGCTCCGCATCGTGGTCGAGGGACGGACCTGGGATGTACATCTCGCGGCGATCGCCCAGGGGACTGGGCTCGGCGGGCTGGCGCCAACCATAATCGCGCCTCTTCAGTCCTTTCAGCAGGCGAGTGACCATGTTGGGCAGGTCAATATGGTGCTGGTCGCCAACCAGGGCGGCGTCAACAGCGTCACGCGGACAGCTGTGGCCAGCCGGGCGATCCGGCTGCCATTGGCGGATCGCGAAGCCGCTCAAAATATCTACCAGTTTCTGCATCAGCCAGAGATGCAGCGAGCGATGCTCGACGCGGCCGGTCACGAATACGGCATCGACCGTTCGCGTATCCTGGCGATTCGTGCCGAGGCGGCACGTGGCGAGATGAGCGACCAGTTCGTCAGCCTGGTAAGCGATCCCGCAGACACGTCACGAACTCTTCCGGCTCGGCTTCGACGTCCCGGTTGGAACGAGCGGCCGGTCGATCTTCGACGACCTGCGCGGCGTCACCGACTTTTCGGTTCTCCAGGTGAAACAGGATTCCCTCGACCGGGCCAACGAATACGGCACCGTGGTAACGACGGTCTTCCTGGTGCTCGGGTTGGCCTCGGTGGCGGCTGGGGTACTGCTGATCTTCCTCATCTTCTCGCTATTGGCGGCTGACCGGGGACCGGAACTGGCGACGATGCGCGCACTTGGTATGGAGCGAGGCCAGATCGTCACGATGTTTCTCTTCGAGGGGCTAATCTACAACGTTCTGGCAGCAGTGCTCGGCGGGCTGTTCGGCTTCGCCGTCAGCTACGGCACCGCTCGCTCCCTTAGTTCGAACCTAGCGACGTTCGGCTTCCATCTGAAATGGCACGTCGAGCCACGCACGGCGCTGATCACCTTCACTGGCGGCATCCTGTTGACTTTCCTCACCATGCTCGGCTCTGCCTGGCGTGCCAGCCGCACTCAAATCGTCGCGGCAACCCGTGGGGACGACGTCGACGAGGATCGCTCGTGGATGCTCGTGCCGGGCGTGCTACTTATGCTGGTTGGCTGGCTTATCTGGCAACACTGGCACGTTCCCCGTCTCGTCTACGAACCGCGCAGTCCGCTCGTCCTCCCGGGGTCGCTTACCTTCGCGGTACTGGGTGCTGCGTGCGTCATTTCCGGGATCAGTGCGGCGCTGGCCAGACGGTTGCCGCCACGCCGCGCTGCGCAGACGGAAACGACGACAAGTTGGGTCACGACCATCGCCGGAGTTGCCCTCTTCATTCTCTGGTTGCGGGCATTACTGCACCTCCCGACGCCGCGCGGCAGCACCGTTGCCGACGCGTCCACCGTCGCACTCGGTGGTCTCATGCTGGTTCTCAGCGCGACCTGGGCGGCAATGCGCCTACTCCGCCCGAGCTTGCACCTGCTCGACTGGTCCCTCTCCACCTTCGCACGGCTCCGCTCGATCGTCCGGCCAGCGGTCGGCTACCTGGGCGACCGGCCCTGGCGCACCGGCTTCGCGGTGGTAATGTTCGGCATCATCGTCTTCACCATGGTGACCTCACTCACCATGATCAACGCCCTGCTGAATGCCTACTCGCCCTCCATGCCGCCCATCGCCGGGTTCGACATCCGTGCCGACCAGACCGGGGCGACCCCGATCACGGACATCAACGGCGCGCTCGGCTCAGCGTCGGCGGTGTCGGCGAAGTCCTTCAGCAGCGTCGGCTCGATCACCCCAATCAGTGACGCGGAGATCGTTCAACTCGGCATCTCACGGGCGACGTGGCAGTCGGCGCCACTGACGGCCGTCGATGACGGCTTGATGAGCGTGGCACAGGTAGCGGTGAAGTCGCGCTTGCCGCAGGTTGAAGGGCAGGCGCTCTGGTGGCGTCTGCGCGATCAACCAGGATCGGCGATCGTTTCAGCCTCCCTACTCAACGGGATCATCGCGACTCCAGCCGACGTCAACGGCAAACCGGCGCCATTCACGCTCTGGGCGCGGTCGGGAGACAATGGGAATCCGATCAAGCTGACCGTGATCGGGGTAATCGACGGCCGCAGCGAGCTCGACCCGGGAATCTACCTCTCCCAGGAGACCGCCACGGGTCTCAACGTGTCGCTCGGAGCCCCGGCAGCCTATCTCTTCGCGGTACGACCAGGTGTTCGCACAGCCGACGCATCGGAAGGGCTGCGGCTCTCGTTCGCGTCCGATGGTTTGAGCGTCACCAACCTCTCGGACAAGGCGCAGATTGGCCGCTCGATTCGACTGCTCCTGACGCGCATCGTGCAAGGGTTCATGGGGATTGGGTTGATCGCCGGGATCGCCGCGCTCGGTATGCTCGGTGTGCAGTCGGTCATCGAACGCCGCATTCAGCTCGGGACGCTACGAGCCCTGGGATTCACGCGCTGGGAAACACGGGCGACGCTCGCCTTCGAAGCGGCAGTAACCGCCACGCTCGGTATCGGCATGGGGATTGGTCTCGGCCTGATCATGGCTCACACACTGGTACGCATCGTCGCGCTTCAGCACCCCGAAGTGCACTACCTGGTTCCCTGGGGTCAGGTAACGATCACGGCGGCGATCGCCGTGATCGGCTCGATCCTCTCGGTCACGGTCGCTGTCTGGCAGGCGGGGCGTGTTTCTCCGGCGGAAGCTTTGCGGGGGTGAGGGTGGAGGAGTGACGGGATGGATGCGAGTCGCTTATTTCACGCGGGGCGGATGAGGTTTGACGAGATAATCGGCAATTCCCCGGAACCACGCGGGGCTAATGGGGTTTGACGAAATCGTTTGGCAATTCCCGGGAGCCATGCGGGAGTAATGGGGTTTGACGAGATGATCAGCAATTCTGCGGACTCACGCGGGGCTGAAGCCGCCGCGCTCTCTTTTCGCGAAGCCTGCTAGAAGCAGGCTGGGCTTCTCATTCAGGTTCGGCAATGCGCTCGAGTAGTTGCCAAACGGATCTGTCCGCATGACGGCGTTCCTGATTGTGGATGTAGTCCATCACTTGCGGAAGATGTCGCTCCGCGAAGGTCACGACACCGTATTCTGCCTGCCAGGCGAAGCCGCCACCTGTGATCTGGTTGATCGCGTGCGAACTGCCTCCCTTGATGCGCCTCACTGCTTCCGCAACGGCGAGCGAAGGCGGAATTGATGCAGCGACGTGCACGTGATCGCCTGTTCCACCCACCGCATAGACCTCGATTCCGCCTCGTTCAGCAGCCTGACGAACCAGTCTCAACACGTCAGATAGCAACTCATGCGTAATCAACGGTTCCCGATCACGTGTCGCCCAAACGAGATGATAGAAGAGGCTACGATACGGCATGTCACTCCGCTAGACTGAGCCTGCTTTCAGCAGGCTTCGCAAAAAGAGAGCGCGGTGGCTTCAGCCCCGCGTCCAATCAGCGACGCGGAACACTCCCTACCCCGTATCTCTCCAGCACTCTCCACGCCAGATCGATCACGCGATCGCGCAGTTCCACTGGCTCGAGGATCTCCGCATTCGGTCCGAAGCTCAGAACGCAGCCACACGCCTCGACCTCGGTATCGAAGCGGATGCGCACGACCACACGCTCCTCGGCGTCGACCGGCGACATTTCCTCGATACGCGCTCGACCACCGAGCCCGTAGATGCCGGGCACCTCATCTTGCGGCAGACGAACCACGACCGGGTAGCGGGGCAGATTTGCGACGAAGTCGGCGCTCGCCCGGGACCAGAACTCTGCCAGGTCGAAATCGGCTGGTCGAGTGAAGACCTCTTCCGAGATACGCACAGAGCGGACACGCGAGACGCGGTAGGTTCGCGGTCGTCCATCGACGCCAGCGACCAGGTACCAGAGGCTTCCTTTGGCGACCAATCCAAGCGGCTCGACGAGCCGATCGACCGTCGCACCATCACTCCGCTCATAGACGAGATAGATGCGGCGATCCTGCCAGACCGCCTCCTGCAGGACAGCCAGCGCCGGGACACTCTCCTCCGGACGATTCCAGCCACTCGGATCGACATGAATGCGCTGGCGGGCGAATTCAGCACCGCGACGCTGGCCCGAAGGAAGGGTCGCAAGGAGTTTGATTAGCGCGGCTTCCGATGCCTGGCGAAGTCCAAGGTCGGAAAGAACGCTCGGCGGCGTACTCATAAAGAGTGCCTGAATCTCCGGCCCGGTCAGGCCCGTCAGATTGGTCCGGAACGGCTCCGGCAGCACCCAACCACCGTCGCGCCCGCGCTCCGCATGGAGTGGGATTCCTGCCGCGCAGAGCGCTTCCATGTCACGATGGATCGTGCGAGGCGAAACCTCGAGCCGCTCGGCCAGCTCGCCCGCGGTCATGCGACGATTGACCTGCAGCAGCAGCAGGATCGAGAGCAGGCGGTCAGCGCGCATGCGGCCTCCTCAGCGTTGACTGGTTTATCGGCAAAGAAATGGTACTACGATCACAGGCTCAGCGGTGAATAACCCGTCCCCATTTTGAACATGACAACAGATGTCGTCTTTTTGGCCTATGCTGGTTCGGTGAACGAGAGTAGCACGTGAGGCACGATGAGAGGTGATCGATGACCGAGATGGCGACCAGACTCGAGGAGCGCGATCCGCACCGAGGCAGGCCCGGGTTCGCGAAAGGTTACGGCGTCAACCTCGATGAGGAGGGCATGCTCTCACTCGACTGGGCACGGGAGCAACTGGAGAAGTCGCGCAACTACTGGGTAGCGACAACGCGACCTGACGGACGACCACATGCGAGCCCGGTCTGGGGGATCTGGCTGGATGATAGCGTCGTGTTCGGGACCAGCCGCGTCTCACGGAAAGGGCGGAACCTGGCCGACAACCCAGAGGTCGTAGTGCACGTCGAAAGTGGCGACGACGTCGTGATCCTGGAAGGGCGCGTCGAGGAACTGACGGATCGTGCGACGCTCGTCAGGTACGCCGACGCCTACGAGGCAAAATACAGCTTCCGGCCGAATGTCGATACCCCCGGCGAAAGCGACGTGACCTACCGGCTCCGGCCGAGCGTCCTTCTTGCCTGGAAAGAGCAGGATTTCCTTAAAACACCGGTGCGCTGGGTTTTCGACGGGGTGTGAGGTTGATTCGCACGTGAAGAAGAATCTGACGGCGTTCGGGCGATAGTTCGCCCGAAGCTGTTAATTTAGCGGCATTGCGCTATTGGTCGCGCGGCGTATCATACGCGAATGAAGATGAGCCTGCGCGCCAGCAAGCCAACCGCTCCTGCGTCGCCCGTTCGGGTGGTAACCGGCGTGGGCTCGTTCGGACGCACCTTCTCGTCTCTGAGGAACTACAACTACCGGCTCTACTGGCTGGGCCAGCTGCTTTCGGTCATCGGCACCTGGATCCAACGTATCGCCCAGGCCTGGCTCGTCCTGCAGCTCACCAACTCCTCCTTCTCGCTCGGCCTAGTTACCGCGCTCCAGTCACTGCCGATCACCTTCTTCGCCCTCTTCGGCGGCGTACTGGCCGATCGTTTTCCGAAGCGGCCAGTCATCATCACGACCCAGGCGATCATGGCGGGCCAGGCGCTGGTGCTGGCCCTGCTCATCACCACCCATCAGATTCAGGTCTGGCACATCTACGTGCTGGCAATGGTCCTTGGATTAGCCACGTCGATCGACAACCCGACACGCCAGGCTTTCGTCAGCGAATTGGTCGGGCCAGCGAATCTGCCAAACGCAGTCGCGCTCAATTCAAGTCTCTTCAATACCGCGCGTATTCTCGGCCCGGCGATTGGTGCCGGATTGATCGCCGCCTTTACCATCTCCGTCCCCTTCTACGTCAACGCCGCCAGTTTTCTCGCCGTGATCGTCGGTCTGCTCTTGATGCGGCCGGCTGAGTTTCATGACGTTCCTGCTCCCGTTCGTGGACCGGTAGTCACACGGCTGCGCGAGGGAATCAGCTACGCCCGGAACACTCCGGCGGTCCTGTTGCCACTCATCCTCCTCGCCTTCATTGGCACCTTCGGCTACAACTTCACGGTCATCTTGCCGCTGGTCGCCAAGTACGTCCTCAACACCGGAGCCATGGGCTTCGGCGGGCTCACCACCGCGCTCGGCATCGGCGCACTCATCTCGGCGCTCACCATGGCCTACCTGAACCGGCCAAGCGAGCGACTGCTGCTCTTTGGCGGCACGGCGTTCAGCATCCTGCTCGGCACACTTGCCATCTCGACCAACCTGTCTTTGACACTCGGCATTCTCGTCGTCCTCGGGTTCGCCAGTATCACCTACACCGCGACGACCAACACGCGTCTGCAGATCTCCGCCCCAGGGCAGATGCGCGGGCGCGTAATGAGCTTCTACATCCTGCTGAACGCGGGAATGACGCCGGTCGGCAGTCTTCTGATCGGCACGCTGGCGCAGGATTTCAGCGTCCGGTTGGCGCTCGGCATCATGACATCGCTCTGTCTGGTTGGCTGTCTCGTCGCCTGGCTCTACTATGCGCGGCACAGCCGGGTCGACCCGGCAACACCACCGACACCCGCACCGTCACTGATCGATTAGCTCCAACCGCGACGGGTTTCCACCGGCGTCTCGATGCCTTGCGCGATCAATTACCGGTCCGCCCGGATCTACGGGTGCGTCGCGGCCTATCGGTTGCGAGGAGGAGATTGAGCCGTAGGATTGGGTGATGGTACGTGAGAACGAAAAGTCACGATCTCGGGACCAGGCCGGGCACGAGAGCGTGGCGCATGAAGAACAGATGGAACACGAGAGCCGCTCGGTCGGCCGTATCTTCAGTTCATTGCACAACTACAACTACCGGCTCTACTGGTTTGGCCAGCTACTCTCGATCACCGGAACGTGGATCGCCCGCGTCGCGCAAGCGTGGCTGGTACTGGACCTGACCAACTCCTCGTTCGATCTGGGGTTGGTGAGTGCCTTGCAGTTCGTTCCCATCACGGCCTTCTCCCTCTTCGGCGGGGTGCTGGCCGACCGCTTCCCGAAGCGAGAGGTGATCATCCTCACCCAGGCGCTCATGGCGATCCAATCGCTGATCCTCGCGATCCTGATCACGAGCGGACACATTCAAGTCTGGCATATCTACATTCTGGCAATGGTGCTGGGGTTGGCCGCCGCCTTCGGCAACCCGACGCGGCAAGCATTTGTCAGCGAGATGGTTGGCCCCGACAATTTGCCGAATGCCGTCGCGCTGAATTCGGGCCTCTTCAACACCGCACGCATCTTCGGGCCAGCCATCGGCGGTGCCTTGATCGCGGCCTTCACCATCGATATTCCTTTCTACATCAACGCCGTGAGCTACCTCGCCGTGATCGGTGGCCTGCTCATGATGCGACCGTCCGAGCTCTACAACGTCCCGGCGCCAGTGCGCGGAAGGGTCCTGGGCCGCCTTCGGGAAGGAGTCGACTACGCCACGAAGACGCCCTCGGTGCTGCTTCCGCTGATCCTGATGGGGTTCATCGGAACGTTCGGGTACAACTTCACTGTGATGCTTCCGCTGGTCGCCAAGTACATCCTCGGCACCGGAGCCCTGGGCTTTGGCGGTTTGATGACGGCACTCGGCGTCGGCTCGCTCGTCGCAGCAGTGGGCGCGGCCTACCTGAGCCGACCAACCGAGCGGCTTCTCGTGGCCGGCGCGACCGCCTTCGCGATTCTGCTCGGACTGCTGGCCATCTCCAGTGCTTTCCCACTGACAATCGCCATTCTGGTAGCTCTTGGGGTAGCGAGTATCGCCTTCACCACCACGGCCAACTCGCGGCTGCAACTCACCGCACCGAACGAGCTCCGCGGCCGCGTGATGAGTCTCTATATCTTCTTGCGTGCCGGAACGGCCCCGCTCGGCAGTCTTCTGCTTGGCACGCTGGCGGAGAATATTAGCGTGCCGGTGGCGGTCGGCACGATGGCGATGCTCAGCGGACTCGGCGTCTTTCTGGCTCGCACCTATCGTGCACGCCATCCGGACAAACCGGAAATGCAGCCCGCGAACGTCGCCAGAGAGGGTACATCAGGGCACTGAGGCAAGTGATCGCGGTGGAATGCGACGAACACGAAGACCGTTATGACGTCGAGAGGTCACACCATCGAATCCACGACCGCTTAGCTGAAGAGACGAGATTGGTGAGCAACGCATGAAGCCTGGATCGGATCGCTGGCTCGAAGTACGGGGCAATCGACTGCATATCCGTGAGTGGGAGGGTGACGGCGTCCCCTTCGTGCTGCTGCATGGGCTCTCCTCCAACGCTATGACCTGGGAGGCAGTCGCCCAGCGACTCAACGCGGCCGGGCACCGGGTCGTCACGCTCGATCAGCGCGGTCATGGACTCAGCGACAAGCCGGAGACAGGCTACGGGTTCGACCAGGTCACGGCCGACCTCCAGGAGGGCATCGACACGTTAAAATTCTACGAGCGGCCAGTCGTCGCTGGACAATCGTGGGGTGCGGGTGTCGTGCTCCAGTTCGTGGCTCGCTATCCGGAGACCGCCCGTGGCATCGTGCTCGTCGACGGCGGATTCATGAGCATGCGTTCACGCGGCGCTCAGATGCCGTGGGAGGAGTTCTGGGAGCGACTCAAGCCGCCGGTGCTGGCGGGCCGCAAACGCGTTGAGATGCAACGGCGCATGTGCGAGTTCCACCCAGACTGGAGCGACGAGGGGATCGAGCACACGCTGGCCAATTTCGAAACCTTGCCAGACGGTACCGATTCGTCCCTGGCTCTCGCTGGAGCACCACAAGGAGATCCTCCACGCAATGTGGTCGCAGGATCCGGAGGAGATCTACAACCACGTCACGAACCCAGTACTGGCCATCGCCGCCGGAACCGACGACGCCGAACGAGCCGCGCAGAAGCGAGCGGGGCTGGAAGCGTTTGAACAGCGATTGCCAAAGAGCCGGACTGTCTGGTTCGATAAGACCGACCACGACATCCACGTCCAGCGACCAGACGAGCTCGCGGAGCTCATGCTGGATGCGCTGAGGGATGGGTTCTTCGGGTAGGCGAAGAACCACCCTCATCCCCAGCAGCCCTCACCCCCGGCCCCTCTCCCGCGGAGCAGGAGAGGGGAGACGAAGACAAGTTGCGCACGCGGTTCGTCGTCTCCCTTCTCCTGTTTGACGGGAGAAGGTGGCGCCGCAACGACGGATGAGGGCTCTTCTTGTGCGCCCTGCACAAATGACTGGTGGGCAATTGGGGCTACAGACCGTAGTCTCCGTGCGCCGCGCCAGATAGAGTTTGTGACATCGGCAGGCTTGCCCGCGACTCCAGTCCGATAACACGACAGCAGTGAGAGGCAGAACGTGGCGCTCGAGATCGTCCCTGCCGGGAGGCGCACGACGGCTCCCAGCCCTGAAGAGGTCCTGCGGCGCGCTCACGAAGAGGGCGTCGAGTTCGTCAACCTGCAGTTCACCGATGTAATGGGCCTCGTCAAGATGGTCACGATCCCGGTCGACGTTTTTCCGAACGTGATCGAGCACGGACAGTGGTTCGATGGCTCAGCGATCGCAGGGTTCGCGCGCATCGCCGAGAGCGACATGTACTTGATGCCGGACCTCACCACCTTCGCCGTCCTTCCCTGGAACCGGGGACGCAACACGACGGCACGGGTCATCTGCTGGGTCTTCAAACCGAATGGTGATCTCTTCCCCGGCGATCCACGCGCCGTGCTGCTCAGCCAGTTGGAACGGGCTGCCAAGCTCGGCTACGCCTACCAGACCGGACCCGAACTCGAGTTCTTCCTGTTCCGAACCACGGACGGCAAAATCGACACGCTGCCACACGACCGGGGCAGCTATTTCGACATGTCAACCGACCTGGCGGCCGAAGTGCGCAAGGAGATGATCCGCGCGCTGCGCGAGCTGGGGATCAAGGTTGAGGCGGGCCATCACGAGATCGCTATCGGCCAGCATGAGATCGACTTTGAATACGCCGACGCGATGCTCACCGCCGATCAGTCCGTCACCTTCAAGATCACGCTGAAGGCGATCGCGCAACAGCACGGGTTGCACGCCACCTTCATGCCGAAACCGGTCGAGGGAATCGCCGGGTCGGGCATGCACACGCACCAGAGCCTGGCCTCGCTCGAGACGGGAGAGAACGTCTTCGTCGACACGGACGATCCCTACGGACTCTCGAAGGTGGCCAAGCATTTTATCGCCGGGCAGCTCAAGCACGCGCGCGGCATGTCGGCGGTACTGGCCCCACTGGTCAACTCATACCGGCGGCTGGTGCCAGGCTTCGAAGCGCCGGTCTATGTCAGCTGGGCACGACAGAACCGCTCGGCGCTGATTCGCGTACCCGCGGTTCGAGCGGGCCGCACCGAAGCAACACGCATCGAGCTGCGCTGCCCCGATCCGGCGTCCAATCCGTACCTGGTCTACGCGGTGATGCTGGCCGCCGGGCTCGACGGCATCGAGAACGAGCTTCCGCTGCCGGAACCCGTGGAGGAAAACCTCTACCACTTCACCGAAGAAGACCTGCGCCGCCGCAACGTCGCCACGCTGCCCGCCACGCTCGGCGAGGCGATTACCGAACTTGAGCAGGACGATCAAGTGCGTGATGCGCTCGGCGAGCACGTCTTCGAGCGGCTGCTCGAGGCGCGCAAGCAAGAGTGGGACGCCTTCCGCAAGCACGTCAGTGCCTGGGAGATCGAGCGCTACCTCGAGATCTACTAACTCATTGCATTTTCCGGATCCCACACAGGCGGGGAGCACATACGCTCCCCGTTTGTGTTTCTCGTGCAGAATAGAACGAGTCGCGGATCGGTTCTTGAAACGTTGAATGGACATGATGCCGGAGAAGGGATGCACATGGTCGATACGAACACGAAGGCTGGCAAGTTGGCCGAAGAGCGGCTGAGCAACGGCGAGGTCATCTGGCTGACGACGGTCAGTCCGAAGGGACAGCCCCAACCGGTGCCAGTCTGGTTTCTCTGGGATGGCGAGACGGTCCTGATCTACTCTCAGCCGAACCAGGCCAAGATTCGCAATATCCAGCAGAATCCGCGCGTTGCGCTGAACTTCAATAGCGACCCGCGAGGTGGCCACGTCGTGCGCATGGAGGGACGCGCCGAAATCGACGAATCTGTCGGCCTGGCGACGGATGTTCCCGCCATGATCGAGAAATACCGTGAGGGGATCGAGCGCATCGGATCGAAACCGGAGGAATTCGCCCAGGCGTACTCGGTCGCGATCCGCGTCACGCCGACCAAGGTCACGGGGTTCTGAGTCGAACCCGGACTCTGGCACTGTGCGGGGGCCGGCGACGGGGCGAGCCGGGCCAGGTGGCTGAGGCGCAGCGCCCGGTCGATGCCCGCTTGAAGGTGGAGGCCGCAATCGGCTGTCTCATCCGGTTCTTCAAAACCCCCTCCGCGCAACGTGCCACAGTCCACGAGCAGGCTCGAACGATTCGAGCCTGCTCGTGCGCTACATACAGCGCTCTTGGCGATTACTCATAGGCGAGCACCTCGCGGACGCTCAGTCGCCACGCACGTCTGGCCGGCAGGATGCTGGCAAGCACCGACAACACGATCACCAGCGCCAACCAGAGCAGAACACCGACGAAGGAGAAGGTGTAGGCCAGCGGTGTCTGGACGAGAGCGACCCCGATAACCTGCGACAAGCCCCAGCTTAGCGGCACGGAGAGCAATGCGGCGAGAATCCAACTCAGGAGCCCGACGACGAGTCCTTCGGTGACGACGATCCGGGCAATCATCCCGTTGGGGGCGCCAATCGCCCGCATGACTCCCACTTCTCGTGTCCGTTCGATGACGTTGAGTGACATAGCGCCCATCAGGCCCATGGCGCCAACCGCCGCGAGCAGGATGGCGACAAAGAGCAGCAGGATGACGAGAACGTTGAACAGGCTCTTCGTCCCGCCGCGCATCTCGCTCACCGTATCCACATGCGCGACCGATAGCCCGGATGCGCGCAAGCTACTCTCGACCAAACGTGCGGTCGCAGTCTGTGCGGCGCCGTCGTGTTGCAAGGTAGCGAGGACAACCCGGTTCACCTCTCCGGTCATCCCGACCGCCGTACTGAATGGTTCGTAGGGCACGTACACGGCTGGCCCCATCATCTGAGAAGAGACGACGCCAACGACCGGCCAGCGGAGCTCGTGGCCCTCAACTTTGAGTGTCACCAAATCGCCGAGGTGGACATCTGGCTCGTCGCGCTGGAAGTCGATGTTGACGACGAGCGCGTCACCCTCTCCCGGCTGGAGCCAGCGCCCCTCAATGAGGGTCGGACGAACCAGATTGCTCTCAGCCGGCGCGGCTGTCAGCCAGATGTTCGAGTTCTGCGTGCCATCGGGCCGCAGACGCGACGCATTCGTGGCGATCCAGCCTTCTGCCTGCACGACGTCCGGCAGCGCTGCAACCTCGTGAATCGCTGTGGCAGCGGGCGCCGGCTGATCGAGGGTGGCCTCGACATCGTAGCTCCGGTACTGCATCACCTGATCGAACGTGCCATTGAGTGACGATTGCACCGTCGTAATGCTGGCGAAGATCGCGCCACCAAGCGCCAGGGTAGCCAGCGTCAGGGCCAGTCTGCCACGCCGGCGGAAGGTATTCCGTAGCGAGAGTAGCACCGGGCGTGGCATGCCCCGCAGGCGGGCGAAGGCGTGATCGAGGAACCCTTCACTGGATGCGCGATCGCTCAGGCCGTACGAGGCGACGGCCTCTCGGACGGTAATGCGCGTACCTCGTAGTACCGGGACCAGGGCGACCAACAGCGGGACGAGCAGTCCCAGGCCCAGTTCGAGCGCGACGACCCCGACAGGCAGCCACGGCCCAGCGGCATCAAAGTTCAACTTCCCTGCAAAGACATTAGCCAACGCCCAGGCAGCGAGAACGGCAAGCGGCACGGCGATGGCCACCGCGATTAGCCCGTAGGCCAGTACGAGCATCAGGTACACGCCAACAATCTGGCGTCGCCGCCCACCGATCGCCTTCATCATCCCAATCTGTCGGACCTGTTGGGCGAGAAGCGCACCGATGGTGTTGATGACCAGGAAGACGCCGAGCACGAGGATGAGTCCGCCCATCAAGCCGAGAATCAGGAACAACACATCTAACAGGACGGCGCTCTGATAGCGCGGAGTGTCATGGACGGCGATCCGATGGACGGTGACCTGGTTTGGCTCGAGCACTCGATCACGCGCCAATGCGCCAACGAGTTCTCCTTGGCGCACGTCGCGAGGATGGTCCACCGCCACGACATGCAGTTCGTTGAAAGCGATCGGTTGCCCGAGGACTCCGAGTGTCTCCATCGAGATATACCCTGAGAGTCGGTTCTCAGCGAGACCCGGGTCCACCTCTCCTGGATCGTATGCCGTTCCAGCGACGCGCAATGTGTGCCGGGCCCCGTCAGGCGTCTCAACGACGACCTGATCGCCAATGTTGACTCCGGCGCTACTCCGCGAGAGGCGCTCAATCAGCAGTTCTCCGGTGGCCGGCGGCCATGCACCGTCCTCCGGTGCCAGACGGTCAATCCGGATGTCGTTGAAATCGGCGACCGCATGCAGGTCGATATTGAGCCACGTGCCCGAACCCTTCTGGATTCGGGACGGAATCGTCGTGCGCCCCTCAGCATCACCGATTCCGGGTATCGCTCGAGCGGACTCAACCAGCCCACGATCGAACGGCTCGGTCATCAGCACGGCGGATGCCGGGTTCGCAACATCGAAGCTGTTCTCGACACCGCGCTGGAGGACATCACGAGTGGTCAGCATTGTCCCAACGGCAAAGACCCCGATCACTATCGAGAGGATCACCATGATGGTCCGCGAGCGCGACAGCCGAAGATCGGCCAGCGTCTTGTGCCAGCGTGGGCTAGTCATGACCGTCTCCTCTTGCAACGACGAGAAGACGATCATCGACGGGGATGCCGCCGTCCTCGCCAACGATCTGACCGTCCAGCAGGCGGATTTGCCGTTCAGTACGCCGCGCAAGCCCGTCGTCATGGGTCACCATCAGGATCGTCTTCCCCTCGCTTGCCAGGCGTGTGAAGAGACTGAAGACTGACTCTGCCGTCGTCGAATCAAGATTGCCAGTCGGCTCATCGGCGACGAGCAGCGGTGGGTCATTCGCGAGCGCTCTGGCAATGGCCGCGCGTTGCTGTTGTCCGCCTGAGAGACCGGCTGGCAACTTGTGGGCGTGCTCGGCCAGATCAACGAGTTCAAGGAGCGCCATCGCACGCTCCAGACGTTCACGAGGGCGGTACGTGCCCGCGAAGTCCATCGGTAGCATGACGTTATCGAGTACCGTCAGCGTCGGCAGCAACTGGAAGAACTGAAAGATGATGCCGAGGTTGCGCCCCCGCCAGATCGCCAGACGATTTTCATCCAGCGTGTGCAATGCCGCGCCGCAAACCTGTACCTCCCCACTCGTCGGTCGATCGATCCCGGTGAGCATGTTGAGCAACGTCGACTTTCCGCTCCCAGAACGCCCCGTGATAGCGACGAACTCGCCGGTGTTGACTCTGAGATTGACCCCACGCAGCGCCTGGAAGGAGCCTGCCGCTGTGTCGAAGGTCTTCGTGACGCTCTGGAGCGTGATCACGGTACGACGGTCCGGTACGGCGAGCGTGGGAGTTTCGATATTCGTGTAGGGGTCCTCATGCGCGATTCGACGTTGATGTCGGAGTCCTAGTTTCATCGTGGTTCCTCTCCGAGGAATTGGACCTCAGGAGCCGATGCACGGCTCGTAACAGTCCAGTCGAGCGTGAAGCGCTTGGTGGTCATCGTCGGATCAGTCGCGAACCTGATGGGGGGCAACGGCTCGCCCTCGATAATTGCGATGTCGACGCCGGGATAGGCGAGCCGTCAGTCTGTTCCTGGACATACCGATCATTGGTACTGACGGATGCCCTGAACAGCGTGGCGATTGCGTGGGGCGGAACGGTCACCAACATGAGGACCCTCGCAGCAACACGGGGAAAGCGACGTTGTTTCGCGTGTAATAAGGCCATGAGGAAACCTCCTCCTGGCCGCGCCGTGAGCCGACCTCGCGAGATCCACAGACGGAACGGCGATTCTGCGTCGGGCCGCAATCGGTCGGTAGCCTTCAACCATCTGGCGGGAGGTTACGAACTCAGCACGTTCCATCCAGCCAACCATCCCACGAATCAGACTACGGTAGCTGGCGTGACATCGGCATGACGGTCATCCAATCAGAGTTGCAACTTCATCCCAGTTGCTCGCATTCCACGCTCACAGCCGCTACCCCACACCTCTCCTGAAAATCCCCATTCAGGCGACCAATGAGACGTCATAGCCGAGCGCTCGCAATTGGCGGATGGCACGGTGTTCTGCTTGCTGCCGCATATGCTCAGATCGTCTCCGCGATAATGCCGTCACCAGATCGATTCGTTGACCGACGCCAACCCCACCGACGAACCTGATCAGCACAACGACGACAACCACGGATCGCCGGCGGGTCCACTGATCCAGTTCGGGCATGGCCCTGTTCCATGTGATGTAAAGACCGCGAAAACGATGGCGACGAACTAGACTATCCCGCCACACAAGATTGGCAGCAGCTGGCTGAACGCCTTCGCGTCGCCCACCACGGCGACGGTTACTATGAAGATGCCGGCCCAGACGATCACGGCACCGGTGCGGTACGTTTTCCGCGCCTGCGCTCGTATCGTCTCGTGCCTCCTGTTCGCGACAGATTCGAAGAAGCGTGGGGCTGATGTCCCACTACGGTATGCCGTGATCCCTGCCGCAATGGCGGTAGACCGATGATCTACTCGAGAGCGTGTCGCGGTGAAACCCGCACTCTTGCCAGCCAGCCATGACTCATTCCATGGGCTTGAACCAAGCGGGCAATGCGCACCACACCTGAGATGAGCCAGAGCGTACCGACTACCAGAAGCGTGATCGCCAGATCCGGCATCCAGAGCCGCATGGCGGGCCAGCTCATCCCAACCACAGACGGAGCAAGCAGCAGCAAGACGCCGAGCCCTAACTCCCAAACGAGTGGAACCACCATGCGCCCAGTGTTCAGCGCGCTTCGTTGGACCGTGTATCGCCGCCGCATCAGCCGCACGAGCGCCCAGAGCTGAACCGCGACGATCGCTGCGACAAAGAGATCGAACAGGATGTAGAAGCGGGTCAGGCTTCCACCGCCAGTAGGATCTTGCCCAAGCATCATGCTGGTGACATCAGCCGGAATTTGGACCAATGTCCCTTCGCCACCCGGCAACGGCAATTGCATATCGGCATTCATCAGCGTGACCATGCCCCAGGTGCGATCAGGAGCGATGACGAACACCGAGGTAAAGTCGGGCGCCTCGCCGGGGTGAAACACGACCGGCTGATCGCCCCAAGGACCGCCGACAAACCAACCCATCGCGTAGCTGGACGTCGCGCCGTCCGCCCATGGCCCGAGCGTCGCCTTGGCCACTGGATTCAACAGGGTGTCAATTCCCGTCTTTGAGACGATCGTTTGCCCGTGGTAGATCCCGCCGTTCAGGAACATGATCATGTAGTGGCTCAGATCGTCTGCGGTCGAGATAATGTACCCGGCTGGCACCAACGCCCCAACGTCGATCGGCTCATGAGCCACTGGCTGGCCGAACCAGTAGCGGTGTCCGTCGGCCAAACCGGCACGTTGAGCCTCGCTGATGCTGGTGTAGCTGTGGCGCATATCGAGCGGCGCGAACACGTGCTGCTGCAAATATGCTCCGTAGGACTGCCCGGAGACGGCCTCGATGACGAGACCGAGGAGGACGTAGTTCGGATTCGCGTACTCCCAACCCGTTCCCGGCTGGCGCACGAGTGTCACGCCTTTCAATGCGCTCAAGGCTTCTGCTGCGCTGAGGAAAAGGGTTGAACGATACGACTCACCGCCCGCATTTCCCGGGATTCCGCTCGTTTGGTTCAATAGTTGCCGAACCGTAATCGAGGCCGACACCTGCGGATCCGCCAGGCGGAACGACGGCAAGTAACGGTTCACCGGCGCATCCAGAGCAACCTTTCCGGCCTCAACAAGTTGCATGATCGCCAGTGCTGTGAACGACTTGGAGCTTGAACCGAGGATGAACGGAGTGTCGGACATGACCTTTCGCCCGGCCGCCGCTTCACCGAATCCCTTGACATGAATCGATTCGTCATTTTGGACAATCGCCAGTGCCAGGCCAGGCACGCGCGAGGCATCCATCTGCGCCTGCACATGCGCATCGATCGCTGTGTAGTCGAGTGGACTCGCCGCCCGCACACCAAACGGTAGCGCAAGTGCGATCACTACTACCAAACTCGCCCATCGCGTACGCTTCCATGGCTGCATTAGCTATTCTCCTTCGCCTCCGGTGTCACGCAGTGGTGATCACGGTCAGGGCTAGAGGGCCCGCGAGGTCTGACATCCCCGCCATTGTTCTGCTCAGTCGACAAACGGCCCCTCCATTTCCTCCACCTACTCGATGCTGAACGTCTTGGTCACGATGGTCGGAACCTGGGCGAATCCCGGCGCCGGCATCATATGGCGAGGTGCGTATTGGGATGACACCGATACTGCGGTAGCAATCCATTTTGGGAACTCAGTCCTGATACCGTGTCCAGGTCCTCGGACCAACTCTGCGGCGTAGCCGCATGTACGACCATGAGATGCCCTTTCCGGCACCCGGCGAGCCCGTTGCTCTGATGAAGCCTCTCCACTTCTCGCATCATGCATGGGCAATCAGACTCGCCGTCGTTACGCTCAGTTCACCGGGTACGTTGCCGGCACGACCGTATCGGTCATGATCTGGTGAAACGCTCCAAACTCCTCAAACACTACCGAGTGACCCGCGTCTGCGAAGGTATAGAGCTGCTTGCTCGGCGCTTGAAGCTGGTTGAACCACTCCAGCGCCAGGTCGTTGCGGGCCCTCAGCTCGTGCTGTCCGACCAGCATATAGACCGGAACCGCGAGCTTGGGGACATCCTGGCGGAAGTCGATCGTCTGGAGCTGCGGATACATGATCGAGCCCATGTCGACAAGCCCGCGGAGCACGTTCGTCTTCTCGATCAGGTTGTACTCACTCCCCATGATGCCCATCGGGCCAATCCCGGACCCAGACCCCAAATCTCGATATGCCTGGGGTGGTGTGTAGGGTGAGAGCTCCTCGTAGTAGCTCATGACGTACGTCATGGCGAAGAGGTCCGTGTACGGCGGTGGCCCATAGCTCCGCATCTTGCTCGCGACGCTGGTGTTTCCGGTGCGCTCCGCATAGGCCAGCATGTCTTGGTAGAGGCGCTGGTCGGTGACCCGCTGGCTGACCATCTGCCCCGAGCCGATGTAGGCGTAGTAGAGCTCCGGGTGTTGCTGCACGGAAAGCACGCCGAGGGTGCTACCCCAGGACTCACCGAGCAGGTAGATCTTCTGCTCGTTGAAGCGCTGGCGCAGGTAGTTGGTCAGTTCGACGGTGTCGGAGACGGCCTGATTAACCGTCCAGGTTGAGGTCGGGTCGAGCGCCGAGTAGGATTTGCCCGCCCCACGTTGATCCCAGTCGACCACGACGAAGTCCCGCGACAGATCGTCAAACAACACACGTACGTAGGCGAGGTCGCTCTGGCCGGGTCCACCGCTCAAGTAGAGCAGCACCGGCTTGTCGACGCTATAGCCACGAATCATGATCGTCTGGTCGTGACCACCCAGGTTAACTTTCGTCAACTCGGCGATGCTGCCGGGCAGCACCTTCCCGTCGGCTCCACGGATGGGTGGCGTGCTGGCCGGGAGGGCAATCAGCACGGCGAGGGACAGCAACGCGACCGTCGGCAAACCAAAGGCGGCGCGCCGGGTATAGCGTTGTCGTCGACTCACGTTTCCCTGGCCGGCAGTTTCAATGGCTAAACGACGGGCGAGTACGATTCCATAGGCCACACCGAGCACCATCGGGAGCAGTGCGAGGAGACCGTAGAGGCCTCGGCCAAGGACGAAGGCCACGATGCCGTAGCTGGTGTCGAGATGGATGCCGCGGACCATGAGCCCTTCGACGTTGATGCGTCCGAGTTCCAACAGCGCGACATGGATCACCGGAGCGATGAGCATGGCCCAGCGTGAGCGCATCACGAGTCCGCTGACAACGCCGACGATGACCGCGCCGGCCATGAGGAGGAGCGCCTGGAGTGCTGTCGTGGGACCGCGTGGCACGCCGAGGGCGGCGAGTAATCCGCTCAACCCACCGACACCTAGGACGACGGTGATAGCAAGCGGACGATGGCTCCACAGGTGATGTAGCAACTGAAGCGGAACGTCGCGATACGGGATGGGTCGAGTAGCTCGTGCTTCGTGGCGATGGATCGTCTTCCCAGTCATGGGAATACCTCAATTCGTTCAGTCACATTGGCAAAGTCGGTCCGTCGGAGAGCGTCTTGACATCCCTCATTGCCGGGAGCCGGTGTTGACCGGCCCCAGCAGCGGCATCGATGCCTAGTACACGGTTACTCCTGAAGTGATGGATAGAGCCGTTTGAGTTTGATGCGCGCGTCGGTGGTGGTGAAGCGCCAGTCGATGCGCGCATCGTGCTGATTGCGCTCCGCCTCCCAGGCCGCGACCTCATCCGCCAACCCCACGCCATCCGGCAGCCGTCGGTCCAAGCACTGCCGATGCAGGACACTGAGTTCAATCTCGGCCATATTCAGCCAGCTACCGTGCTTCGGCGTGTAATGAATCTCCAGCTTGGTGGTCAGCCGCTTGGCTTCGTCCGGCGGAAACGCGGCGTAGAGCGACGCCGGGCTATGCGTGTTGAGATTATCCAGCACCAGGACAATGCGCTCGGCCGTGGGATAGTGGACATCGACCAGGTCCTTGATCTGCTGAGCGAAGTCCACCTTGGTCCGGTGCTCGGTCACCGTCACGTGGCGCCAGCCGGTCAGCGGTTCGCAGGCCAGGAAGCAGTTGCGCACGCCACCGCGGACGTAGTGGCTGTCTTGCCGTTTCGGCTGTCCCGGCTTGGGCGGCAGCGGGGACCGGGCCTCGCGCAAGACCTGGGTCGAGGCCTCATCAAAGCACACCTGTGGGAAGCGCGGGTCATAGGGGCGGGTGTAGACGCTGAGCACATCTTCCATACGCCAGACGAACTCGGCGTTGGCCTGTGGCGCAATGTTCCACTGGCGCACCTGCCAGGGCTTTAGCTCGTTTTTTTGAGCGTGCGGCACAAGTACTAGCCGGCGAAGTGGGTCGCTGCCGACCCGTTCGCGTCGGCTGGTGATGGATCACGCTTTCGATGAGCGCCGTCAAGAACGCCACACCGACCGCGGGGATGAAGTAGACGCCGAGGTTGACGCTGTCGGGCGTCGTGGTATGCAGCTCATGCGGCACGAAGACCGCGTTTTGGCCCGGCAAGGTCATCATGGTCCCGACGAGCAGGATCACGGCGCTCCCCCACAGCACGGTGAGCGCAGCTGCACCGTCGCCGCGAGTGCGAAGATAGGTTCCGACTACGATCCCGGCGGCGCCCAGCGCCATGACCGCGAAGAAGAGAAGCAAGCCTGGCGATGTGGTTCCCACATCCCACAAGCTCTGAGAGGCTGCGTCAATCCAGTTGGTTCCGTAGCTATAGGTTGCGGGCCCGAAGATCGCGAAGGCGAACCCAATCGCCACGAAAAGCGGCGTGACCAGCGAAACAATGAATTCGATGCGGCGTGTCATGGTCGGATCTCCCTTGGTCTCGATTGATCGGTACGAAAACGATGTGGACGCTCATACATCCTCTCCTTTGCGGTGCGGAGACGCGGGCAACCGTGTTGTGACAAGGAGGCATCGGACGGGATGATCGCCCACCCCAGCCACGCCAAACAATACGTCTCCGTAACTTGCTGTTCACAACAAGCATAGCCTACGAGGTATTGCAAAACGGTTAAGATTGCCAACTCGATCGTTTCAACATAGCGCTTGGAGAAGAACGCTCATGCGCACCTGGCCACTGCCCATCCGACGCATGTTTGTCGTTTAGCTGGCACGGATTGCATTCAATGCGGCATATCGACGAGGTCCATCTGATCCGAACCGACGACCACCAACAGAGAAGAGACTGTATGCGCAAGGGCAAAGAAAAAGGGGTCTGGGTTGCAACCCAGGGCCTTGAGACTTTGGCACTATGAGGAGACCAGCCAGAAGATCACGGCCGGTGAAACGGGGTGGTGGACCGACAACGCGACTCAGGTGCGGCAGGCACCGAGGATCGCGGTCTCCCAGGGGATGCTTCGTCACCGCCTCCGGTCGCACCGCCGCCCTCGCGTGACCCTCACGTTTGGGCGGCGAGAGGCTCCGGGGATAAGCCTCACCTCAATAGTGCGCTTCGGCTCGTGCCGAATCTGTTACGACCAGCGATCAATCATGACAGGGCCGCAACACGGCGCACGGCTCGACATCTGGCTTGAGCAGAGGAATGACGACCCACCCCCTCACGATCAAATGACGCAAAGTTGGTATATCGTCGACGTCAACGTTGGCACAACTGACACGCCGACGGGGCTAGGCTACGATTGGCGGTCGTCCGATTGGATGGTTTTGCCCGGCTTCCGTCAGGCATCCCCATGAACCGTCCGCGAGACCGCCAGTTGAAGGAGGTCCGAGATGCGTCGCATTCGCATGACCATCCTGTCTCTGTTGGTCGTCGCCCTGATGACGGCCGCCTGTGCCGCGAACGGCAACGAAACGAAGACCATTGGCGCCAGCGATGCCGGGAAGACGATCAGCTTGACGGTCGGCGACACTCTCGAGGTGACGCTGGAGGGGAATCCGACGACCGGATTCAACTGGGCAGCGGACTCGCTCGATACCTCAATCCTCAAGCAAGTCGGAGATCCCGCCTTCACGCCGTCCAGCACCGCGATCGGCGCAGGCGGACAGGTAGTCCTAAACTTCGAGGCGGTCGGCTCAGGTGAGACGACGCTGCACCTGATCTATCACCGTTCGTGGGAGACTGGCGTCGCTCCGGAGAAGACCTTTGACGTGACGGTGCAGGTGGGTCAGTAGTATTCGAGTGGGTCGCCCTACGGCGCCAGCCGCTCGATCGACCACGAACCGTCAGGCTGTCGCGTGTAGCGCAGCCGGTCGTGGAGCCGGTTCGGGCGACCCTGCCAGAATTCCATCGACGTCGGCTTCACCCGGTAACCGCCCCAGTAGTCCGGCAGTGGAACCTCGTCGCCATACTCTTCCGCCAGTTCGCCCTGCCGCTGCTCGAGCCACTCGCGACTGGGAATGACGCGGCTCTGATTCGAGGCTGCGGCGCTGAGCTGGCTGCCGGCTGGGCGGCTGTGGAAATAGGCTTCGGACTCCTCCGGTGAGGTGCGCTCCACCGTTCCGTTGACGCGGACCTGTCGCGCCAGCCGCTGCCAGTGAAAGAGGAGCGCCGCGTTCGGGTTTTCGGCCAGTTCCTTGCCCTTCTGACTCTCATAATTGGAGTAGAAGACGAAGCCGCGCTCGTCGAATCCCTTGAGCAGGACGGTCCGCGCCGAGGGAACGCCGTCGGCGGTCGCGGTCGCCACCGTCATCGCGTTGGCTTCGAGACCACCTTCACCGGAATCGATCACCTCTTCGAGCCATTGCGCAAACTGATCGATTGGATTCTCATCCACATCCGCCTCATCCAACGAGTGATCGGGATGCTCGCGCCGGATGTGAGCGAGCGGGAGCTTCGACTTCAAAGGACTGCTCATGCGCCGTTTCACCGTCTCCGTATCAAGAACGATCTTCAAAATCGCGTTGCATGACCGCGACCAGGATCGTAGCCACGTCACCCGTCATCCTACTCCAGTTTGCCTGAAGCGGGTATCTCAGACTCAAGGCGCCGGGACGCAAACCGGTATGATAGGCTGATCCGAAACCGGTCGCCGGGCCGGTCTCACGATTGATCGAACACCAGAATGACAGCACGATTTTCGAGACGGAGGCGAGCATGCCTGAATCTCCCGCCGACCTGCACTTCACCAGTGAAGCTCATGCGCGCGAACTCGACGAGCGCGATCCGCTCGCCCGTTTCCGCGATCGCTTCTACGTCCAGCCGGGCACGATCTACATGGACGGCAACTCGCTTGGGCTCCTCTCGAAGGATGCCGAGGCGGCCGTGCTGAAGACACTGAGTGACTGGAAGAATCTCGGGATCGACGGCTGGCTGCGGGCCGACCCGCCCTGGTTCTACATGGGCGAGCGGCTCGGCGAGGAGAGCGCGGAACTGGTCGGCGCCGAGCCGGATGAAGTCGTCGTCACCGGCACCACTACAGTCAACCTGCACAATCTGGTCGCCACCTTCTACCGTCCCGAGGGTAGTCGCCGCAAGATCGTCGCGACGTCGCTCGATTTCCCCTCCGACGTCTACGCTCTGGGGAGCCACATCGCGCTGCATGGTGGCGACCCGGAGCGAGACCTGGTGCTGGTCGAGAGTCGCGACGGCCGGACCATCCGGGAAGAGGACGTGATCGCGGCCATGACCGGTGAGGTGGCGCTGGTACTCATGCCATCGGTCTTCTACCGTTCCGGCCAGCTCTTCGATATCGCCCAGCTCACCGCTGCTGCCAATCAGCGCGGTATCCCGATTGGCTTCGACTGCGCACACTCGGCCGGGGTCATCCCGCACAGGTTCGATGAGTGGGGCGTCGATTTTGCCTTTTGGTGTAATTATAAATATCTTAATTCTGGACCTGGTAGCGTCGGCAGCCTGTACGTCAACCGCAAGCACTTCGACAAACTGCCCGGTCTTTCCGGCTGGTGGGGTTACCAGAAGGAACGCCAGTTCGACATGCTTCACACCTGGGAGGGCGCGGAAGGTGCGGGAGCCTGGCAGATCAGCACCATCCCAGTCCTCTCCTCGGCGCCGCTGATCGGTGCGCTGCGCATCACCAACGAGGCGGGCATCGACCAGATTCGCGCGAAGTCGCTGAAGCAGACCGAATACCTGATGGAGCTGATCGAGCGCTCCGGACTCACCGGACCGGAGTACGGCTACCACATCGGGACGCCACGCGAGCCGGAGCGTCGTGGTGGCCATGTCGCCGTCGAGCACGAGCACGGCCCACAGATCGCCCGCGCGCTCAAGGCGCGCAAAGTGATCCCCGATTTCCGGCCGCCGAACATCGTGCGCCTGGCGCCAATCGCGCTCTACACCTCCTACCACGACCTATGGCGGGTCGTGCAACAGCTGCGCGAGATCATCAGCTCCGGCGAGTTCCGCCAGGTCGAGTCCGGCCGCGAGATCGTCGCCTAGCACATGACGGAGCGCGCGACGGTCGACGATGAAGTGGACGGCGTTCGCTACCGGCGCGGAACGTTGGCCGACATGCGCGCCGCGAACAACGTGGCCGAGCGCGCGTTCGACGACTTAGCCCAGCGCAATGGCTGGAACGACGGCGCGCCGCCGATCGACGAGGCGGGTCTGGAGCACGAACTTCAGGCACAGCGCACGCTGTACGAGCACCTAACCAGGACCGCCGAGGAGTTCTGGGTGGCGGAAGGCGAAGGCACGATGGTCGGCGTAGCCCGCTCGACCCTACGCGACGGGCTCAGGCAACTGACCGAACTCTTCGTATTGCCAGAGGCGCAGGGAGCCGGAATCGGCACCGAACTGCTGCGCCGGGCGTTTCCGGTCGAGGACGTCACGAATCGCTGCATTCTGGCGACGCCCGACCTGGCCGCACTCGCCCAGTACCTCAAGACGGGCGTCTCGATCCGCTTCCCCAACTACGGGTTCAGCCGCAAACCCGAGACGACGACCGTCGGGACTGATCTCAGCATTGAGTCAGTAAACGACAGCGCGGAGGTGCTGATCGAACTCGGACGAATCGACCGCGAAGTGCTGGGCTTCCGGCGCGATGTCGATCACCGCTGGCTGCTGGCCGACCGGCGGGGATTCCTCTACCGTCGCGACGACCGGGTCGTCGGCTACGGCTACGCCGGCGAGAAGAGCGGACCGTTCGCACTACTCGACCCGGGCGACTACCCAGCGGTGCTGGCGCACGCCGAGTCGACCGTCGCCGCGGCCGGACAGTCTGATTTCACGGTCGTCGTTCCGATGGTCAACCAGACCGCTGTCCGCTACCTGCTGGCGCGCGGTTTCCGGCTTGACCCCTTCTTCTCCTACCTGATGAGCGACAAACCCTTCGGCAGGTTCGACTGCTACATCGAGACGACGCCGACCTTCTTTCTTTAAAGATGAAAGATGAGGACATGCCAATGACAACCTCGTTGATCCGCTGCGAGTGGGCCGGCAGCGACCCCAAGATGATCGCCTACCACGACGAGGAGTGGGGAGTCCCCTGCCACGACGACGACGAACTCTTCGAGCGACTGATGCTGGAGGGCTTCCAGGCCGGGCTCTCCTGGTCGACCATTCTCAAGAAACGCGAGAATTTTCATCGCGCGTTCGACGGCTGGGATGCCCGGCGCATCGCCAATTACGATGATGCCAAGCTGGCTGAATTGCTGTCCAACCCGGGTATCGTACGCAACCGGCTCAAAGTGGCCGGCGCGGTGAAGAACGCGCGCGCCTTTCTTGAGATTCAAGAGAAGGAAGGCGGCTTCGCGGCCTATGTGTGGTCTTTCGTCGGCGGGGCGCCGCTCGATCGTCCCGCGCCGAAGGGTCTCGGCGACGTTCCCTCGAGCACGCCGGAATCGGACACTCTGTCAAAGGACCTGAAGAAGCGCGGCTTCACCTTCGTCGGCACAACGATCGTCTATGCCTTCATGCAGAGCGTCGGTATGGTCAACGACCATGTCGAGGACTGTTTTTGGCGGGGAAACGTGTAGGGGGAGTCGGACAAATCGGAAGTTATTAGTGGCGGGCGCTCTGCCCGCCTTCGCGGGGCTACTCGGACGTCTATCATCTACTGAGGCCGTTTTTTGTTCCAACGTTCGGATCGACCTCGGTGATCACCTCCGTCGGTGGGGACTCGACCTACGCCGCCACTACATTCCATCTGCCAAGTCGAATTCGAAGGACCCCGTGAACGGATGCTCACCCCATTCTTCCGCAAGACCCGCCTTTATCGGGTTCATGATGACGTATTTCACGTACTTCTCTTCATCTTCATCCTCACGAAGGAGGTGGTCATGGAACGCTCGTTGCCAGAGACGCCCGGTGTTCCCATGTCTCCACCACATGCGAGTAGTTACGCTCTTGAACGTCCGAACGAAGTCGACAATCCCAACCTCGCCGTCAACGCGGAGCAAGAAGTGAACGTGATCAGGCAAGAAACTGTAGGCGAGAACGGCCACAGACTGTTGAAAAGACTGGAGGCGTAAATACTCCAGACATTCTCGCGCAAACGCTGGATCGGCGAAGGTTGGAAAACGCTGCCGCGTGGTGGCCGTGAGCAGAGCCCGCAGACCAGGTTCTGAATAGACGGCAGGCGGAAGCCTTATCTGCTTGCGGTGAAACGAGTTCCGTCCGTCCTCACCTGATTCCACGAGTCCTCCAGTATAGTCTGCCGACACCCGACGAAGGCGGGCAGAGCGCCCGCCACTACGATAGGTTTCACTCACCCCTCCCGCAACCACTCCACATACTGCTCGATTCCGGTTTCGATGCGGTAGAGCGGCTCGTAGCCGGTCTCGCGCCAGATGCGGCTGTTGTCGTAGGCGATCTGGCCGGCCCCGGCCCAGAGCGGGATGTTAGCCTCCGCTTCGGTCTCCACCCATTCCACTTGCGTCCCGGGCACTGCCGCGGCCACCGCATTGATCATCCGCTCCTGCGACACCGGCTCGCCCGCCAGGTTGAAGGTATCGTGCTCCATTTCGGCCTTGGTCAGGACGTGGCGCACGCCGCGGGCGACGTCCATCGCGTGAATGAAGGCCTGCGTGGCATGCGGCATGTTCGGCTTGAGTGTCTCGCCGTCGAGCGCCAGGTGCGCTGCCAGGCAAGGACTCGACATGTTCTTGCGAGCGAAGGTCGGCCGCTCGTAGGGGCCGTAGACGTTTCCTGGACGAACGATGCGCACGTCGATGCCATAGTGCGCGACGGCCCAGTGACAGAGGCGTTCGCCGGTGATTTTCGACAGGGAGTACATCCGGTCGCCCCGGTGGAGCGGGCCGTCCTCATCGACAACGTAGCTGGTCGCGTCGCGCTGCTCGTAGACCGAGATCGAGCTGAAATAGACGAAACGCTCGACCCCGTGCTGGGCCGCGATCTGCAGCAGCGAGATCGTGCTGGCCGAGTTGACGTCGAGCACCAGGCGCGGATCGGCGCGCTCCATCTCGAGGCTCGGCGTGATGGCCGAGGCATGCACCACGTGGGTCGGGTGATGCTCTTCTAGCAGACGGGCCAGCAGGTCGGCATCGCGCACGTCCCCTTGAACGAAGGTGACCCGCTCCTGCCAGCCATCACCCAGTTCCTGCGTCAGCCGGTCCTCCGGCGGGTTGCGGTCGAACGCGATCACCTCGTCGCCCTGCTGATAGAAATGCAGTACCAAATTCGACGGCACGAACCCCGTCGCCCCGGTCAAGAAGATCTTCATGGTGGCACCTCATGTTTCATTGTGGTCGACTAGATCAACGGTAATTCCAGTTGATGGCAGTGTAGCGCGACGGTGCGCACTCCGGTTTGACGCGGGGCTGTGGAATCCACAGTGCCATGAGCATGTTGCTGCAATTACATTCCCGACTCATTTGATCGTAATTCGCCATCTATTGACACAATTTCCAGCACACCCTACCATCGTACTCGTGGATACATGGCAATAAAGTACATCCCGGCACGTGAAAGTCGGGCAGATGGGAGAGGGAATCTTCGCCGCAGGAGAAGACTGATTGCTTACTTGGGGGCAATCCGACTGGAAGGAATTGGGAGACTATATGCGTAAGCTAATCGCACTAACGACGGCAGCGGTAACGATGCTGTCGCTCGTTGCCGTTCTTGCGATCACGACGTCAGTGGCAGCGGCCTCGACTGTCACGGTACTACCAGGCGATGTTGGCGTCAGTTGGTCCACGGCCGACACGCGCACCGGTGGGACAGTCTCGTTTGTACCTGGTCCCGCAACACCCCCACTCGGGACTGGCAGTTTACAGATGACAAGCGACTCAACAATTGCAGGGACTAGTCAAGCCAAAGCCCAGATGGTCACCTATAATTACGTCGGTACGCCGCTGGCAAACATCGATGCATTGAGCTACTACGCATATAAATCCAGCGCGTCAACAAACCCTGCAGCTCAGACCATCAGTCTCAACATTGAGGTTGATTATGTGGGCGACGGGAGTAGCTACACGACGTTGGTCTATGAACCCGTTTACCAAGCAGCTGGCGCGGGAGCAATACAAACGGACGCCTGGCAATACTGGGACGCGTTCGACAGTGGGAACGCAGTGTGGTGGTCGACCAAAGCCATTCCAGGTGTTTGTGCCTTCAACTGCTTCGTCTCGTGGGACACCATTCTCGCGAGCAACCCAGACGCCAAGGTTGTCGGCCTTGTTGGCTTCAATATTGGCTCGGGTTGGGCTGATCAGTTCTCCGGCAATGCTGACGCCTTGACCGTGGGCGTCTCGGGGAACGGCACCACGTATGACTTCGAGCCCGCACTATCACCAACCGACAAGGATCAGTGCAAGAATGGCGGCTGGCAGCAGTTCAATAGCCCAGCATTCACCAACCAGGGGGAGTGCGTGAGCTACGTGCAGGCGAACGCGCACGCTGGTAAGTAGTAGACCAGACCGCGCGGCTTGATTCGCCGCGGATACGTTGGAAACAGCTCCGCCTACCGGGGCTGTTTCCTTTTCCCCTCATTCCCAACTTAGTCCTCCCACCTTCGCCTCGACGCAACCTCATCTCCGTTTCATCCGCCCCTTTGGCGCCCAATTCACAGCTATTGATTGCAGCACTGCAATACAACACCCGACCCAAATTTCGTGAATGTGAGTATAATAAACCTAATATTTGGTAGGTATCTCGCCGCTCTCATGAAATGGGATTCTCATGCTCCGTCACCTTGGCTATGTCGCCATCGCTCTCTCGCTCGACGCCACCACCAACCGCACCTGCCGCCTGAAGAATGCGACGCCGGAGCGCCTGCGCGAACTGATCGCGATGAACCTCGACGGACTTGGCGAGGTCTTGCGCTTCAATCTCGCGAACGACATCTTCCTCTACCGTATCAGCAGCATGATCATTCCGTTCGGCTCGCATCCCGTGAATCAGCTGCGCTGGTGGGAGATGTTTGGCCGTGAACTGGCCGAACTCGGTCTCTTCATCCGCGCCAACGACGTGCGCGTCTCGATGCACCCGGGGCAGTTCACCGTCCTCTGTTCGCCGAAGCCCGAGGTGGTGAAGTCCGCGATCGAGGAGATCAACTGGCACGTCCGCTTGCTCGACTGGCTCGGGGTCGACGATACCTGCAAGGTGATCATCCACATCGGCGGCGCCTATGGGGACAAACCGGCCGCAATGCGCCGGTTCGTGCGGGTGGCGAACAGTCTACCCGAGCGGCATCGTGCGCGTCTGGTGATCGAAAACGACGAGCGAACCTACAGCGCCGAGGAGGTGCTGTCTATCTCCGACCTGACAGGCCTACCGGTCGTCTTCGACTGGCTGCATCACCAGGCAAATCCAGGTACGATGACGGATGAGGTCGAGTTGATCGCGCGCTGCTTCGCCACCTGGCGAGAGAAGGACGGCATTCCAAAGGTTCACCTCAGCAGCCAGGTCCCAGGCGGTAAAGTCGGCAAGCACGACGATTGGATCGATCCGGCTGATCTGCAACGCTTCATGGCTCTGACACCAGACGTCCCCTTCGACTGCATGCTCGAGGCGAAGCGCAAGGACCAGGCGCTCTTCAAATTGAGGCGGGACCTCCTTGACCTCTCCCGTGGAGAGATCGCAACGGATCGACCCGCGCCGCGGACCGCACAATTCCAGTCGCCTGAGCAGGCCGCCGCTCTGGGTGGCTAGGCCGCTTCCTGAAAGCTGAAGAAGCGGATCGCCAGCACGAAACAGACGGCGCTGTAGGCGATTAGCACCAGAATCGACGGCACGGCGCTGGTGAACCCCTGGTTGAAGATCATCAGATTGTTGAAGCCGATCATCGCCCAGGCGCTGAGTGTCACCTTGCCGGCCTGCTGCAACCAGTTAGGCATCAGGTAGAGCGGCCACCAGGATCCGCCGAGCGCCGAGAAAGCCAGCACCGTGATCGTCGTAACCGGGCTCAGCTGACGCCGGTTCTTGATGAACGACACCAGCAGCATGCTGAACGCAGTCGCGGCCAGAGCGGTGCTGATGATCAGCAACGCGATGCCGGGAACTGAGCCGAGGTTGATACCGAAGACGATGTAGCCGACGACGAATAAGAGCGTGATCTGCCCCAGGGCGATCAGAAACTGCGCCAGGAGCTTGCCGCCCAACAGCGACCAGCGCGACATCGGCGCGATGAGCAGGCGTTTCCAGACGCCCGCCTCTTTCTCCTCCAGGATCGAACCGACGCCACCCGTCACGGCGAAGAGGGCAAACATCAGCGCGTAGCCGGGTACGACCTGGTTATAGCCGCTGGTATCGACCGTCTGGGTCGCCGTCTCGGTCGAGATTCCAATCACCGGCGGCTGGGCAAGCTGCTGGGAAGCCTGCTGACGCGCCTGCTCGGCCACCGCCGTCGGGTTGGCCGATGCTCCGGTCGACTGGACGGCGTTGACCGCCACCTGCGCCGCGATATTCGCCGCCGTGTAATTCTGCAGGACATTGCGCACGATCGACTCGACCACCAACGCCCGGTAGTCCTGGCTGCTCGGTGTGGTCACGATCGTGATGCTGGCCGGATTTCCCTGCTCGACAGAAGCCGACAGTCCGTCCGGAATGATGATCGCCGCGGCGCGGTCACCATTCTCGACCGGCGAACGGGCATCGGCGGCGCTCGCCTGCGTCTCCAGATTCAGGTTCGGCACCTGCTGCAGGGCCTGAACGATCTGCTGGGACACGGCGCCCTGGTCGGCGACGTAGATCGGCGTATCGACGATCGACGTTCCGGACGAGCCGCCAAGCGACCCGATGATCGTCCCGACGATGAACATCAGGAAGAACGGAACGGCGAGGCTCATCAGCAGGGCACGACGATCGCTCGTGAAGAGATAGAGATCCTTGAGCATAACGGCAAATGCCGCTCGCATCGCTCAGCCTTTCAATCCCGGTACCGTTTGCCTGTGAGCTGCAAGAAGACCTCGGCCAGTCCGTGCGGCCGCTCGACGTGAACCGGCGCAGCCGTACGAAGTTGGAGCAGCTGGTCGAGCGTCCCCTTGGCGATGATCTGGCCCTCGTCGATGATGGCGATCCGGTCGCAGAGCCGCTCGGCCTCTTCCATGTAGTGGGTGGTGTAGAGAATGGCCGTGCCGTTTTCGGCCAGGTGCTCGGCCAGCTCGAAGATCGACTCGCGCGTCTGCGGATCGACACCGACGGTCGGCTCGTCGAGCATCAGGAGTGGCGGTTCGTGAATCAGCCCGACCGCCAGGTTCAGCCGTCGCTTCATGCCGCCGGAGAAGGTCTCGACGCGATCTTTCTTGCGGTCGAGCAGGCCGACCCGGTCAAGCAGTTCGTCGATGCGAACGGTCAGAGCCCGGCCAGTGACGCCGTAGATCTCACCGAAGAAGCGCATGTTGCGCTCGGCGCTCATCTCGTCGTAGAGGGCGATCTCCTGGGGGACCAAGCCGATCATACGCTTGGCGCGAACGACGTCGGAAATCGGGACTCCTGCGACCGTAGCCGTGCCGCCGCTCGGCTCCAGATAGGTTGCCAGCATGTTGATCGTGGTGCTCTTCCCAGCGCCGTTCGGCCCAAGCAGGCCGAAGATCTCGCCCGCGTTGATCTGAAAGCTGACGCCCTGGACGACCTCGCGATCACCAAAGGTCTTACGCAGCTCCCGCGCGTCGACAATCGTCTCGGTCTTAACTGGTTGAGTTTGGATGCTGATTGAGCGCTCCTCTCCGCGTTGAGACGGCGCCTGTCACTCGACGTCCGTCGAGAAAGGCTACGCTGTTGAAGATAATGGAAATCTGCCTAGTTTTCCACGTCCACTGGCAGGTCGGGATGTGAGGACCACTCGTTCCAGGAGCCGCTGAAGAGCTTCACTTGCTGGTAGCCGATCAGACGCAGGGTGAAGTAGGTGACCGCCGAGCGGACGCCGGTCGAGCAGTAGGGGATGATCAGTTTGTCAGGAGTCGCGCCGATGTCGTGGTACATCTGCAACAGATCCTCCTGCGGCTTGAAGAAGGGGGGCGTGCCGTCGATGGCGTTCTGGGTGTATTGCAGGTTTACCGCGCCGGGGATGTGCCCGGCGGCGTACTCGCCGGGACTGCGCGCGTCGAGGAAGACGACGTTCGGCTGCTGCAATGAATTCTTCACTTCCGGCAGCGCCGCCAGGACCGACGAATCAGCGGTGCCGGAGTAAGTCGTGGTCCGCGGATTCACCGGGTTCGTCGTCAATTGCCCGCCGTCGTTCTGCCAGGCAGCCAGCCCCCCATTGAGCACCTGTTTGTCTTGATGTCCAAGATAGGCAAGCACCCACCAGAGACGACAGGCGAAGAGGGTGCCGTTGTCGTAGGCGACGACACGCACCAAAGGGGAGAGCCCGAGTGCGCCGAGCTTCTGCTCGACCTGCTGCTGCCACTGCTGAATCGTGGAATCGGTCGAACTATCGCTCAGTTCCAGATCAGGCCAGTCGAGCTGGACCGCGCCATCCACGTGGCCCTTGGCGTAATCCTGCTGCGACATGAAGGCGACGATGCTTGCCTGGCTTTCGTTGCCGCGAAGCATCGCGGCGTCGGAAAGCATCTTCTCGTTGACGTAGCGCGCGCTGGCGACAGTCGCAACCGGCGTGCTGGTTTGCTGAAGGATGCCAACGGCGGTTGACACCGGCGTGCTCGACGTCGAGCTACTCGTGCTGCAGGCCGCGAGCAGCCCGGTCAGGCCGGCCAGCCCGCCGAGAAATGCACGGCGGCTGTAGCGCCGCGTCATCGCTGCCCGGTCCCGCATGCTCAACTCCTCCAACCAGAACATACGTCAGAGACTCTCGCCTAACTCTACGCCTGTGAGGGCTGGAGGGTTTGCCTGACCCATGCAATTTTACGTAGTTCAACGGATGTATCGACCGGCTCGAACTTGCTAAAGTGACAACATCGTGGACAGCCAAGTGGGAATCGACCCATCGTGGGTCAAAGGAGAGCCTCTATGCGACAGGTACTCTATGCTATGCAGTTCAAGGGCACCGGCGGACCGACCGAAGAGCCGAATGTGCTGAAAGCCGCCACCAGTTCGCCCAGCACTCAGGTCACCTCGACGGTAGGCGGGTCCGGCGTTTCGTCCCAGATCGCACCGGCGAGCGGCGAACACGCTCAATTCACATCGGAAGTACGTCTGACTGGCGGCACCAGCTTCACCGAGACCGGAACAATCTCGTTCAGCCAGGGAAACAGCCTGACCTTCAGCACGATCGGCGAAGGCTACCTGGCGCCGAGTCCGGAGGATGGCCTCAACCATGGCTCCGTCATGTGGCGGGTCGACAGTGGCGAGGGGCAGTTCGCGGGCGCTTCCGGCATCATCACCTCGAACTTCACCTTCTCGGCTCAGGGTGAGGTGACCGACCATCACTTTGGACTGATCTGGGTCAACGAGTAAATCGCGAACTTAGCTTGTCAACGACTCGATCGTCGAGAAAACCGCATTGACGTCGCTCAAATCGGCGAAGACGGCGTCGGGAGCGTGCTCCTGCAGGTCCTCGACGCTGAATCGCCCGGTCGCCACGCCGATGACTCGAGCCTGATTGGCTCTGGCCGCCTCGATGTCGCGCGGCGTATCGCCAAGGAGCAGCGTCTGCTCCGGATTGAATCTCGTCCCGTAGCGGGCCTGCGCCTCGCGCCAGGCGACCTCGACCAGGTGCCCGCGCTCGCGCGCTGAGTCACCGAAGGCGCCAAACTCAAAGAATTGCAGGATCCCGGCTGCGCGTAGCTTGACGTGCGCTACTCCACGCGCGTTGCCGGTCAGCACGCCGAGCGCGTACTGACGACCGTCTTTCAGGCGCTGCGAGAGCTCGACCACGCCGGGCAGCACACGCTCAATACGGCTCTGCTCGGCGATCGCCTCGGCGTAGTGCTCCCCCATCGTCTCGATCATGCGCTCCAGGTCGGCGTCGATCTCCTCGTCACTGAGTCCCTGACGCCCGAGGGCCAGGCGCGCGATCTGACTGTCGAGCATGCCCGCCAGCGGCACGCCGTCGAGCGTGGCCGGACGACCATAGACCTGCTTCATGGCGGAGACGAAGGCCCGCTGGTGGTCCCGGTCACCCGCCTGAAGCAGCGTGCCGTCGATGTCGAACAGAATCAGACCGCGCACATTTCCTCCTGAGGTCAGCTCTGCGTCGCGTGGCAGTAGCGGGTGGTGATCTCGAACAGCGCCCGGGTGCCGAATTCCAGGTTCGAGATCGAGATACGCTCGTCATGGGAGTGGGCCAGGCCGAACTCTTCCGGGTTGTCTCGCGCCGGCATGAAGCCGTAGACCTTGACGCCCGGAATGCTCTTGGCGTCGGTGCCGCCTGAGACCAGGAAGGGCACGACGGACGTGCCGGGATCGAGCTCCGCCATGGTGCTCGAGATCGTCTCGAACAGGGCCGAGTTCGGGTCAGCCTCCAGCCCGGTCGAGCCGTTCAGCATCTCGACATCGACGTCATTCCCGACCAGATCGCGTACCTGCTGCACGAACTCGGCGGGATCCTGACCCGGCAGCACACGCCCGTCGACATCGACCATCACCTCCGACGGTATGACGTTGATCCGGTGCCCACCGTGAATGATGGTCGGAACGGCAGTGTTGCGCGTGGTGGCGTAGAGGGAAAGCAGCTCGCTCTCGCCGAGCGGTAGCTGCTGCAATGCCTCCCAGGACGGATTCGCCAGGATCGACTGCACCCGGTCGCTCTCCTTGTCACCCAGTGCCTGCCCTATCGCGGTCAGCATCTGCTTAACCGTCTCGGTCATGATCGTGGGAAAGGTGTGCTCAGTCAGCGTCACGACAGCGCGTCCCGCTCGGCGCATGGCGGTATCGGGCAGCGGCACCGAGGCGTGGCCCGGGGCGCCACGTCCGGTCAGGCGCATGCGAGCGCCGCCCTTCTCGCCAGTCTGGCAGACGTAGAAGCGCTTGCCGCCCGCCGCGATAGCCAGGCCGCCCCCCTCGTTGATCGCGACTTCCGCGTCGATCAGGTCGCGATGGTTCTCCCACATCCAGTCCGCGCCGAAGCGGCCGCCCGCCTCCTCATCAGCGAAGGTGGTCATGATGACGTCACGGTCGGGCGTCAACCCGGCTCGCTTGATTAGCAGCATCACCATCAGCTCGCAGGCGACCAGGTCCTTGGTGTCGACCGCGCCACGTCCCCAGACCTGACCGTTGGCGATATCGCCGCTGAACGGATCGTGTGTCCACTTCTCCGGTTCGACACTGACGACGTCGCTGTGGGCCATCAACATCAGCGGGCGGCCATTACCGGTTCCCGGAATTCGCGCCACGAAATTACCACGGCCGGGCGCGCTCTCGAGGATCTTCGCCTCGATCCCTTCCCGCTCGACGATCTCTTTGAGGTAGCTGGCGGCCAGAGTCTCGTTCCCGGGCGGATTGACCGTATTGAACCGGATCAACTGCTGCAGGTGTCCGGTGACCTCGTCGCGAACGCTGTCCCACGAGATAGACATGGCCTTCTTCCCTCCGCGCATACTGGCGAGAATTCGGGCCCCGATCCCGTAGTTGCCAGCCAGTCGATCCTACACGTGGATTGGCCCCCGCACAATTGGCTGTTCAAACGCGCGAGGGGGTTCCCGAAACCGTTGGCACGGGCGTCGACGCGCGCGAGGCAGCCGGAAGGCGCAGCACCAGGATCGCCGCCAGCACGAAAATGCCACCGACGACGCGGTAGACGCCGATCTGTTCGCCCAACAAAACTGCCGAGAGAACCATGGTGACGACCGGTTCGAGCGTGCCGAAGACGGCTGCCATGGTCGAGCCGATGCGGAACATGCCCGCCAGGAAGAACTGCACCGGCAGTACGGTGGCGAAGACGACCATGCCGAGCATAACGAGCCAGCCATGCGGCGCGAAGCCGAAGTCGAGCCGTCCCGTCAAGCCACCGAAAATGAGAAACGCAACCGCCATACTGCTCATGGCCCAGGTGCTCGTCACACCAACCGGGATGTGGCGGGTCAGCTTGGCGTTCAGCACGATGTAGAGGGCGTAGAAACTGGCCGAGATGCCCGCCAGGATCAGTCCACGACCACTCAGACCGGTCAGGCGCAGGCCAAGCATCACCGCGCCACCGAGGAGTGCCAGGCCAATCGCCAGCACGCGCAGCAGGGTCAGTCGCTCGTTCAGCAGCACGATCGAGAGGAGCATCACTATCACGGGATAGGTGTAGAAGATGACGGTGACGGCCGAGACCGGCGCGTAGCGCAAGGAGACGAAGTAGGTGACGGCATTGACCAGGTAGCAGCCACCGATCAGCGCCAGCGTCGCAGCCTGCCGCCAGGTGATGCGCCACTGCCGCCGGGCGAGCAGGACCGGCCAGGCAAAGAGAGCGGCCAGCACGAAGCGGATTGATAGCGTGGTGGTGACGTTCAGTCCCGCGCGATAGGCGTATTGAGTCAGGATGGCGAGGGTGCCGAACCCGGCCGTCGATAGGAGTACGAAGAGGGACCCGATCGTCTGATCTCGCCGCGACATCTTCCCTCACGCGGTCTCACGACCGGCCAGCACCAAAACGAGCCGCATCCTACTCTCTGGGACAGCCGGATTCAATGGCAATATGTCGCGGCTGAGCAGATGCTTGTCGAAGCACGCGTCGCGAGCAGATCTTTAATCATTCTGGTCAACTGTGCACAAACTATTGTTGAAATTGTGCACGTACGGCTAGTAATGGTGCGAGGTTCGTCATAGGATGGTGTTCTGTTTGACATTCGTACCGGACTCTCGCGAAAGGACTGATCATGGCAGCGTCGTCTCTCGCGGATCTCAGTTCTCAGCTCAAAGGAACGCTGATTCGTCCGGGTGATGCCGCGTACGACCAGGCACGGGCAATCTGGAACGGCATGATCGACAAGCGGCCGGCCGCCATCGCCCGCTGCACCAGTACGGAGGACGTGGTTGCCGCGGTGAATTTCGCGCGCGACCATGGCTACCTGCTGGCCGTGCGTGGCGGTGGACACAATGCCGCTGGCAATGCGCTCAACGATGACGGACTGGTCATCGATCTGAGCGGCATGCGGGCGGTCACGGTCGATCCGGAGAGCAAGACTGCGCGGGCTCAGGGCGGCGCGACGTGGGGCGATTTTGACAAGGCAACCACGGCCCACGGTCTGGCCACAACCGGAGGGGCCATCTCCACCACCGGCATCGCTGGACTGACCCTGGGTGGAGGACTCGGCTGGCTGATGCGCTCCTGTGGCATGGCCTGCGACAATCTCCGCTCAGTCGAGATCGTCACTGCCGATGGCTCAGTACGCCGCGCCAGCGCCAGCGAGCATCCCGACCTCTTCTGGGCGCTCCATGGCGGCGGTGGCAATTTTGGCGTCGTGACCGAGTTTGAGTACCAGCTGCACCCAGTCGACCGCGTGCTGGCCGGCATGCTCGTTCACCCCGCCGAGCGGGCCAGCGAGGCGCTTCACTTCCTGCGGGAATTTCACCAGACCGCGCCGGACGAGTTGGCCGTCTTCACGGGGCTCATGACCTCGCCCGATGGCATGCCGATTGTCGCGTTTCTCTGCTGCTACAACGGTCCCATTGAACAGGGAGAGCAAGCACTCGCCCCGCTCCGCGCCTTTGGGCCGCCGGTGGCCGATCTCATCGAACCCATGCCATACGCAGCTTGGCAGACCGCGCTCGATGCCGGATTCCCGCATGGCCTGCAGGTTTACTGGCGCTCCGACTTCATCACGGAGCTGAGTGATGGAGCAATCGATACGCTGGTCGAGCAATACGGAAAGATCACGTCACCACAGTCAGCCCTGCTGTTGGAACAGTTCGGCGGAGCGGTGCGGCGCGTCGGCGCCGAGGAGACCGCCTTTGTGCATCGCCAGGCGGATTTCAACCTGGCCATCATCGGCGTCTGGACCGATCCGAGCGAATCCGAGCGACACATCGCCTGGGCACGTGGCGTTCACGCTGCCATGAAACCGTTTACCCACGGAACGTACGTCAACTATCTGGGAGAAGAGGGACAGGATCGCGTGCGAGCGGCCTACGGTGACGCCGTCTACGACCGGCTCGTCCAGGTCAAGAACCGCTACGATCCGAAGAACCTCTTCCGCATGAACCAGAACATTCAACCAACCGGGTAACCAGGTCAGCGCTTGCGTGCCGCGGGCAGATTTCACGCGGCACGCAAGCGCATCTCTCCGCTCATGTATTCGAGGCACCAACCCCAGCATCTGCACCCCGGCACGAAGTTGAATCGCGGGCCGAGTGCGGATCTCCGCCAACACACCATGTCACCGCCCATCGTCATGCGGAATTCAATCGCGATTGTCCCGTGTTGTGGTACGTGATGGATCGACACGGCACTCGAAGTCGCGGGAGGCCGGTCATCTGACGATCAACGTCGTCACAACAGGAGGTCTTCGATGGAGCATATGAGCCACGCGGAGCAGCATCGCCAGTACCCGGCGGGAACGGTCGTCTTCGCTCTCAACGGGGAGCGGCTCGGCACGGTCCGAACGGTACTCCCGCATATCGTCTTGATTGCACAGGACAAAACCGAGCACGCCGATCTGGAAGTCCCGCCACATGCGATCGCCACGTATGCCGACGGGAAGCTTCACCTCAGCGTCAACCGGGAAGCTCTGTCGGTGGTCGACGACGAGGAATCCGCCGACCGGCGACTCCACCATCAGGAGTCGTGAGCGCTGACCCGCTGCGGCTGTTACTGGCCCGGCTGAGCCCTCACTCGAGCCAATACTCGAGATTGACGGAGTCAGGGTTTGTCGACAGGAGCGTATCCAGCGCGACGATGACGCGGCCGACGGTGCGTGGATCGGAACGAGGGTAGCGTCGATGGCTCGTGAGAATCAAGCTGGCATGTGCCCGGCCTCGTTCACGCTCCGCGGACGCAAGGGGAAGATAGTCGGCGACATTCTCGGTCAGCACGGCCCGCCCTTCGGCCCGCGCGATCGCGAAGACGACCTCGTCTGGCTGTCCACGGAGCTCAGCCCGCTCCGACACTGCCGTAACGTCATGTCCTCGCCGCCGCAGCTCTTCGGAGATCGCGGGCGGCCACATCTCGTCAAGCAGGAGCTTCACGCGCCGAAGAGGGTTGTTTCGCGACGCCAGCGAGTTTCAGCTCGCGCTGCCTCCTCGTCGACGCGGCGGAGCCACGCATCAATCTCATCCGTGTAATCGGCGTAATAGTCGAGCGCGGCGCGCACCTGAACTGCGGCAAGACCACTCAATTCGGCAGCCCGTTTGATCCAATCCTCCTCCGGGGATAGGCCTCGGACGATGCGAACCACTTCCCACACGTCCGGTCCAGCGTAGAGCCCAGGACGCCGTCCGGCTGGACCGGAACGGAAGACGATTCCCGGGTGTGCTGCCATCCGCAAGCCTTCGTTCAGCAGGCGCTTGGTAAGTTGTGACCGACTCTCCCCGGTCCGTCGGCTCTCGGCATCGAGCGAATCCAATGTCTCAGCCTCGACACGAACTGAAAGATGATGACGGCTCATCAGGCCCATTCCACTCGTCTCTCGCATCAGTCACACAGTGGATGACAGTGTAACACAACGTGGATGCCCCGTTGGTGTGGGGAAGGAGTTAGGAGATGGAGGTGGTAACGACGGCTTCACAACCCGTTGCTGGTCGACCCCCGTCCCGGTTATCCCTCGCGCACGATTCAGCACATCAACGCGAACCTAATCGGTCGCGTCGGGCGATTCGACCTGGCGTATTGGGCCAGTCTGACGTTCCTTCCTGGGTTCGTGGCGCACTTGTTCACGCTCGACCGAGAAGGTCCAGAGCGCGTTCGACAGGTAGTTCCAGCTCATCGCAACCGCAATGGCAAAAGCGTTAGCGACGAGGTATTGCAGGCCGAGACCGTAGGTCAGGGCACCGAGAACGGCAACCGAGAGGAGCAGCCCTCCCAGCCCAAAGAAGTTGTAGCGGGCGGCGCGAACCCAGACGGGCGTGTCGCGACCCGAATCGCTGAAGGTCCAGAGGTTGTTCCAAAAAAAGTTGCTCAGGATGGCGATCTCATTCGCCAACGCCACGGCGATCAGGCGGTTCGTTCCGGCGAACTCGACAAGGGTGTAGAGAACGACATAGTTCACCAGCACACCGCTCGTGCCAACCACGCCAAAGCGGATGAACCGCCCGGCGTGCGTCTCGATCATGGAGTGGGCCCAGTCGTACGCCCTGGTGATCTGTTCGTTATCCATGACGGCGGGCTCCACAGCAGGCATCTTGGCCTGGCCCGCGCGCATCGGCAGAAGGCATCCGTCTCAACTCCTCAATAGCGGGATTTCACTTGGCGCGCCGGATCTCGCGCCGTCCCGTGAACGGCGTTGAATTCAGTCGCGCACACCAATCTGTAGTCAACTTATGTGCCAGTAACGTCACGTCAGACGGACAGACCATGCCCACGATGTCATAATGTCGCAAGACTTTCGCTACGACCCTGGCTCACGAAGGGGACTGCCCGTGATCTCCGAGACCGACGCCCTGATCCGTATTGCCATCGCGGCGTTGCTTGGCGCGGCTCTCGGTTTCGAGCGCGAATTTCATGACAAGCCAGCCGGGCTCCGTACGCACATCCTCGTCACCGAGGGAGCTGCCCTGTTCATGGTCGGTTCGCTGCTGCTGACCAAAGAATTCTCTCCTGGTCCCAATGCCCTCTCGCTCGATCCAACGCGCATCGCTTCGACCATCGTCAGCGGCATCGGCTTTCTCGGCGGTGGCGCGATCTTGCAATCGCGGGACCGGGTTAAAGGGATTACGACTGCCGCCGCGATTTGGGTCGCGGCCGCCATCGGCCTCCTCGTCGGAGCGGGATTCTACATCGTGGCGGCCGGCGGTGTGGTGATCGCCCTCATTACGCTGGCGCTTCTTCCATTTCCAGAGCGCTGGATCGGCAGCCGGCAGAACGCACAATACAACCTGCGGAACGGTGAGCGAGGGGCAGAGCCGCCTAAGAGCGAGTGACCCTCCGCTCGCGGCGGAGCCAGCGGTTCATGTGGGCATCGATCTCTGAGCGGGGCAGGCGAGGCCGCTGGTAGAGGTTGGCGGCCCGGCGCTGGCGCAACGCCTCATAGAGCGAGACGGCACAGGCCACCGAGATATTCAGGCTCTGTACCATCCCCATCATCGGAATAATTACCGTCGCGTCGGCCCCCGCGACCGCTTCCTCGGAGACGCCCCGTTGCTCATTCCCGAAAACGAGCGCGCTGGGTTCGGTCAGATCCAGGTCGAACAATTCGACCTGATTTTCATCCAGGTGCGTGGCGTAGATGGTGAAGCCGTGCTCGCGCAAAGTGCGATAGCACGTCTCGATGCTGTCGTGATCGACCACGTCGAGCCAGCGGAGGGCACTCCCCGATACGCCGCGACTCAGATCGGGACGCTCTTCAATCGTGTAGACCAGGTGAACCGTTGAGATGCCGACCGCGTCGCACGTGCGCAGGACCGCGCTGACGTTGTGCGGATCGTGCACGTTCTCGACGACGACCGTCAAATCCGGCTGGCGTCGCTCGAGGACCTCGCGCATCCGGCGGAGGCGGCGTTCGGTGATTGGACGAAGTGGCCGTTTCTCGCGCTCCATCCTCCGATTCTACGGATCCAGACCATCGAGCAACAAGTTGGGTTGGGATAGAGGCGTGATCGATGCGGGTACAATCGAAGCTATGGAGAGAGACGCGGCAAACAGCGACAGCAACCAGAAACTCGTCGACGAACTACGACAGGCAATCGAGCGTGAGGGACGCATCACCTTCGCTCGCTTCATGCAGGACGTCCTCTATCACCCGGAGCACGGCTACTACCGGAACGAGGCCGCCCGGCCCGGACGAGAGGGAGACTTCCTGACCGCGCCGGAAGCTGACCCGATCTTCGGGCAGACGCTCGCGCGCCAGCTGGCGCAGATGGACGACCTGCTGGGATATCCCGACCGGCTCACCATGCGCGAGTATGGTGCGGGGTCGGGCACACTGGCATTGGCGATTCTCGATGGGCTGCGGCTCGACAAGGCACCGCTGCTCGACCGCCTGCGCTACGACCCGGTCGAGATCAGTCACCACCGGGCCCAGGAGCTACGCACCGAACTGGCTGAGGCAGGCTATGGAGGACAGCTGGCGGACGCTTCGGACGAGCCGATCACCGGCTGCATCCTGGCCAACGAGTTCCTCGACGCCCTGCCGGTGCACCGGATCGAGTGCAGCGATGGTGAGATTCGTGAACGGTACGTCACCTGGCGCGATGGCTGGTTTTTCGAGGAGGCTGGGTCGCCCTCGACGCCGCAGATCGAGCATTACCTGGAGCAAGAGGGCATCAGGCTGGACGAAGGACAGCGCGCCGAGATCAACCTGGGACTTGAAGCGTGGATCGCCAACGTTGCCGCGCAGATCCAACGCGGGTATGTCCTGGTGATCGATTATGGCTACCCGGCCGAGAAGCTCTACGGCCCCGACTTCCCGGGCGGGACGCTGCGCACCTACTACCAGCATACGGTCAGTGACGATCCGTTTCGCGCGATCGGCCACCAGGATCTGACGGCCCACGTTGATTTCAGCACGCTACAGCGGGCCGCGTTGCGACATGACCTGCAGGTACTGGGACTGACGACGCAGGCCGACTTTCTCAACGGCGCTGGGATTGGACAACTCCTGGTCGAGACACAGCAGCAGCCGGGCATGACCTATGAGGAGTATGTCGGGATCCGCGCGGCGGTCATTCGCATGATCGACCCTGGGGCGATGGGGCGCTTTGGCGTGCTGATTCTGGGCCGTGACGTTCCCGCGGAGCCGCAACTGATTGGGCTGAGTCCAGGGTTCTAGTACATTCGGAGAGGGGTGCCACGTGACGACCGAATCCGCAACAAAAGGTTCCGCGATACCGAATCGTGGCGAGCGGCTACCTCTTTTCACCGGCCAGACGCCGCGCGGCGAGCAGATTCGCCTGCGTGACTTCTACCTGCGGCGCAATCTCGCGCTCGTCTTCACCCACGGTCTCGATTGCGACGTGTGCCAGCAGATCCTGCACGACCTCGTCTCAATCCGTCCAGCCGTACAGGCCGAGGCGGGTGAGATCCTCGCCGTAATCTCCAGCACGTCTGCCAGCGCGCCGGATCTCCCCTATCCAGTCCTACTCGATCGTGACAACGAGATTCATCGTCGCTACGGACTGATCGACGCGAACGGGCAGCCGCGCGCGGCAATTTTCCTGGTCGACCGCTACGGCGTCGTGTTCGAGTCATCCAACGTTACGGAGACACACGCGTTGCTGCCGGTCCGTGACATCCCCAGCTGGATGGAGTTTATTGCCTGTCGCTGCTCGTAGGTGCGGTCGTCTCGTCGTGAGCCGGACCGTTCATCGTGCGAATCGTCAAACGCTCGATCCGGTCGCCATTCGTCTGAAATTCCCACTCGATCTCGGCGGGCGACAGGTTCGCCGTCTGGACCGTTCCGTGAATCACCGCCCGGTCGGCCGACATATGCCGGTCGGCAATGTGGGCCACTGTTCCAGGCGCGGCCGAGGTGACAAAGGCGGCAATCTCCCACCATCCTTGGTGACGATGCCCGGTCGGGTCGACGATCACCCCATCTCCGGCGAAGAGTTCCGCCACCCCGGTGCCGTCTTGTCCGTTGACCTTTCGAAAATAGATATGTGCCAGGTCGATCGCGGCCATGACTCTTCCCTCTGTGACTCTGCCTGACGGCACGTGACGGATGCATCTTGATCCGGTGATCGCCAGCGCTGTGCCAGCACCGCCCCGCATGGTGATGAAGGTCCTGGCCCAAATTGACCTGGACATTGCCGGGGGCCATCTCTATCATTCCGTGGTCATCACGGCACAGTGAATTCCAACGGACATATGAAATGAGGGGGATAGACATGCGGCTGGATATCACGTTTCGATCACGACTCCGGCCCCGGCACATTCTTGCTCCGGCAATGATCGCGGCCACACTTACACTCGCAGCCTGCGGTGGGTCGTCCGGCGACGCCACTGTCACCGTGGCTCCATCGTCCAGCACCGGTGCGACCGCGACCGCGACCGAAGTGTCGGGCATAGCGACCTCGACTGCCTCTGGAGTGCCGACAGCGACCGCCACGACCAGCACGACCACAACCGCGACGGCCGCGGCAACGACCGCGCCATCAACTCCGACACCGGCACCAATCGCGACGCAGGCTGCAACCGCAACCAAAGCCCCGACGACGGCGTCGAGTGGCTCAACTGGGATATCGATCTCCGCCGTTCCAGTGATGCAGGATGTCGCGGACGCCTGGAAGCAGGTGACGTCCTATAAGATGACGATGACGATCTATGACTCCACCTCCAACGAGAAGACCGGAGCGGCGACCGTCGAGACGATGAAGGACAAGTCACACTGGGTCCTCGACGAGCAGGGCCAGAGTATCGAGATCATTACCATCGGCACCGACTACTACCTCAAACTCGGCGATACATGGACCAAGATGACCTCCGATGTCTCGACCACCCTGCCGCCATTCACCAGCGCCGATATCTTGAATGACGTGTCGACCTCGGCCGACGCGCCCGATACAGTCACGAACAAGGGAACCGACACCGTCAATGGCGTGGAGTGTGACGTCTACGAGATCAAGACGGACACCGGCACCTCGACGCTCTGGGTCGGGCATACGGATCACCTCCTCTACAAGGGGGTGTTCGAAGACTCTGGCACCCGCACTGAGATCCTCTTCTCCGACTTCAACCAGCAATTCGATATTCAGCCGCCGATCTAACGGCATCACCGCCCGGGCAAGGTGTTCAAACCAAGCATCTCGCCCGGGCACGACCCCATTTCGCACCTGCGCTCCGGCATGGTTCAATCGACGAGGTTCGTCACCGCCTGGTCATTACAGCGGAGGTGTTCGATGCGCGTCATCGTTGGTGCCGACCACGCCGGATTCCCACTGAAAGAAACGGTGGTCGAGGCGCTGCGCTCGTGGGGCCATCAGGTCGAGGATGCCGGAACGGATAGCACGTCGCCGGTCGACTTCCCGGTGGTCACGCGCCGGGTCTGCGATCCGCTCCGGGCTGGTGAATTCGATCGCGGCATTCTCGTCTGCGGCACGGGGATCGGCGCCTGCATCGCCGCCAACAAGATTCCGGGTATCCGTGCCGCTCTCTGTCACGACGTCTACTCGGCCCACCAGTCGGTCGAGCACGATGACGCCAACGTCCTCTGCCTTGGAAAGCAGATCGTCGGCGACCGGCTGGCGCTCGATCTAATCCATGCATACCTGGCAGCCGAGTTCAGTCAGGAGGACCGTTTCCAGCGCCGGGTCGACCAATTGACGGAGATGGAATGGGCGGCGGCGGACGAACTGCGCTCATCGAAGCAGGACAGTGACTGATCGTGAACCAGCACCCGGACGATCTCTTCGCCGGAACCGCGTACTATTACGCCCGCTACCGGCCACCCTACCCTGACGTCTTCTTCGAACACGTCGCGGAGCGCTTCGGTTTGGATGGAACCGGCAGGCTATTGGATGTCGGCTGCGGCACGGGCCAGATCGCCATCCCATTCGCTCCATACTTCGCCGAAGTTGTCGGGCTCGATCCAGACCCATCCATGCTTGCGGAAGCGGCTCGTGTGGCTCGCGAAGCGAACGTCAGTAACGTCCGCTGGATTCAGGGGCGTGACCGCGATCTCATTCAGTTCGCCGGAGAGATCGGGAACGTGCGGCTGTCCACCTTCGGGCGCGCATTTCACTGGATGGAACAAGACGCGACGCTGCGGGCGCTCGACCAGATCATTGAGCCGGATGGCGGCGTGGTGGTCTGCTCGGACGCCGAGCGCATCTGGCGCATCTCGGGCGACTGGCAGCACGCTACCCAGGAGGTGATCCGCCGCTGGCTGGGTGGCGTGCGACGTGCGGGGAGCGGGACCTACAACGTGCGGCACGCGCCATTCACCGAGACGCTCGAAGCGTCGGCCTTTTCCGAAGTCGAGTACTTCCAGACAGAAGTCGAGCGATTCCCAACGATTGACGACATCGTCGGGTACCTCTATTCCACCTCCTTCTGCTCCCATCACGTCCTCGGCGACAAGCAGGAGGCGTTCGAGGCTGATCTACGTCAGACGTTAGGTGCCATCAACCCGGAAGGTCGCTTCTCGGAGCGGCTCGGTTTCGACGCCTGGCTCGCACGGCGGGGGTGAGGCCTCAGGGGCAGCGAGATGTCCTGTCCGAATGGGCGCGGCATTGATGGTGTTTGACAATGAACTCGGGTAGCTGGCCGCGTTTGCCCGGGAATAAATTCCGGGGCTACCAAGGCGAAGCCTGTTGATGCTGGTTGACGAATTGGTTCGGTCATTGTCCAAGACCGCCCGGGAGTAAACTCGCCGGGCTACCAAAACGAAGTCCACTAAAGGGACTCGGTTTGGACGGCTCTTTTCGTTACAATTTGCATGTCTAATGACCTTTCCGGCACTTGAAGTTCAATCCATTTATGGATTTCCGGGGTACCCGCTTGCGGGTCGCAGCCTTGGGTTTTCAACCCAGGTGATCGCAGACGCGTTACCGGAATTAATCGTCAATGACCATAAACAGGCTGAGCGTTGGCCACCGATTCGGCAGCGAATGGAGCCTTCAGCAGCAATAAACGCAACAATTCAGTCTGCTGAAGCAGACTTCGTCAGCATAGCCTTGGGTTTTCAACCCAAGGTGGGAACCGACGGCTACCGATGTAATTCGTCAAAGACCATTAGCCCCGGGCGAGCGTGGCCGATTTCCGAAGTTAATCGTCAAACACCATTCAACCCAGGTGAACGTAGCCGGATCGGCCGTTGAATCCGCTAAACCTCGTCACCCCACGCCGAATCCCGACGGCATCGTTGAATACCCCGCGTTAGAACGGCGCATTAACCCCAACTTCCTGGCCCAGCTGGCGTAGCTCGTCGAGCACGCTCGCGTGCACCGGGATGCCGCGCTCGCGGCGGTCCGCCTCGGCGATGTCTTCCGGATCGCCGGGCACATACACACGATCGTGCCCTTCGGACGGCTCCAGGCCGCGTAGTTCCGCCAGCATGCTGTCGATGTCGGCGTAGAACTCCTCTTCTGGCCGGAAGGCGTCGATGCGCCACGCCATGAAGGCGTGCCCGGTATCGGACGGCCGTGGCGGCACGGTACGAGACCCGCCAACGTAGCGGCTCCAGGAGGAGCCAGCCAGCTGGCCACAGAGGACCTCGACGAAGAGTGAGAGGCCGTAGCCCTTGTGGCTGCCGAGCTCACGCGTCCATCCGAGCGGCGTGAGCGAGACCGCGGCCCATGGATCGGTCGTGTCGTTGCCGTCTGCATCGTAGGCCCAGCCAGCTGGGATCGGCTTTCCCTCACGTCGCGCAATCTCGACTTTGCCCCAGGCGACGGTGCTGGTCGCCATGTCGATCACAATCGGGCGCTGATCACGCGCCGGAATGGCGACGGCAATCGGCGCGGTGCTCAGAATCGGCTCACGCGCGAAGGTTGGGACGACCAGGGGCGTGGCGTTCGTCATCGCCATGCCGCACAACCCCTCCTGCAACGCCATCATCGCGTAATATCCGGCGATGCCGAAGTGGTTGCTGTGCCGGACCGTCGCCATACAGAGGCCCGTCTCCTTGGCTTTCTCGATACAGCGCTGCATGGCGCGATAAGAAGCCGGGTGCCCCATGCCGTTGTTGGCGTCGAAGGCGATGGTGGCGGGCGTCTCGGTCACGACCGTGAGTTCGGCGTCGACGTTGATCATCCCGCTCCGCAATCGCTCCGTGTAATGACCCATGCGCGGCACGCCGTGGGAGTCGATGCCGCGGATGTCGGAGGCGATCAAGACCTCGGCGGATATGCGCGCGTCTTCCGGCTTCAGGCCGAAGCCGATCAGCACATCCCTCGTGTACGCCTCGAGCATCTCCGCGTCGACCCGGTTTTCCTGTTCGGCCATGCCATCCTCCCACATTGTGATTCTCGCGTTCCCAAGACAAAACAGTGCCTGAAGCGCCATCATAGCGCAGCCGAACCGGCAACGGCAGCGCTCTGCCCGCCCGACTGAAACGGAGTTGTTACGTTTACCCCACGGCTGGTGGTTCCAGCGTTACGCAACCTCGGCTAGACTTGGAGTTGGCGACGCGCGAAGCGCATCGCTCGACGTGTCGCCCGCGGAATCAGGCGCGCTCAAACGTCCGGCTACGACGGTTGGGGCACCGTCCGCTCAATCATTGACAAAGGAGTAGAAATGATCGGCACAGTTATAGTTCCCCTCGATGGATCGACACTGGCGGAACAAGCCCTTCCCTATGCCGAGGCGATTGCGCGGAAGGCGAATGCTCCCCTACACCTGATGCGCGTGATCCCCGCCGACGGTCCGGCATCGAATGAAGAGGAAGCGCGCAGCTACCTCCGCGAGCAGGCCAAGGCGTATGGTGATCGCGTTCAAATCAGCGTGCGCATGGGACAGCCGGCCGATCAGATCGTCGACGGCTCCGACGAGATGACCGATCCCGTGGTCGTTATGACAACTCACGGGCGGAGTGGAGTCGGCCGCTGGCTCTACGGGAGTGTCGCCGACCGGGTCGTGCGCGGCAGCGGCGCGCCGGTGCTCCTGATTCGCTCTGGTGCCAAAGACCGGCACGCGGAGACCGTCTCGACCGTCGCGGTCGCGCTGGATGGCTCGGTTCACGCCGAAGCCGCCCTGCCGTACGCCAAGGAGATCGCGCTCGCCTTCGGTGCCGAACTGATCCTGGTGCGTGTGGCCGAAACGACGCAGCTCTACGGCATGCTCGGGACCGAACCCCTGGCACCGGCGTCGGCTGACACGTTCAACGAGATCGGCGAGCGCCTGGTCAAGGAAGCGCAAGACTACCTCGAGGGCGTGGCGGCCAAGCTACGCAGCGAGGGGATCAACGTACGCACCGAGACGCTCGAGGGTTTCGCCGCGGATCAACTGCTCGCGCTCGAGCGCGAGATGTCGGTCGACCTGTTCGTGATGGCGACGCATGGTCGCAGCGGTTTGGGACGGCTCGTCTTCGGCAGCGTGGCGGAGCGGATTCTGAAGGTCGGCACCACACCGGTAATGATGATCAAGCCAAAGGGTGAAGTCGGCGGGGACCGAAACAGCTAGCGCCCAGTCCGGTCGACCGGCGGCTTATCGACATTGTCGCCGGTCGGCTCGTGCCCCTTGACCTCAGTTGCCGGTTCAACCCATGACACCTGTTCGTCAGTGTCACCACGCGCCTGATCATCGTCGGGTACGTCCCGCACGATGATCGTTTCGTTGTCCTGCTTCGGCTCGTGCTGGACGGTGACCGAATCGTCGTCCCGCGACGTTTCCGGCACGATGATCGGGTCGTCATCGTCGGGGTCGTAGCGTGGGATATCGGGCGACGATGCCCAGTGCGGCGGGCTAACCGTCGGCTCCTCAGCGGCGACCTCCGCCTCCTCACGGTAGGCGCGAGCCGAAACCTTGCTCGCTCGGCGGCTGTGTCGAAAGAGAGCACGGCCATCATCGCTCGCCAGGTAGATCAGGATCAGGATGCCGATAACGGTCCAGATCGGGAAGATGACCAGGACCGGAATCGCCAGCAACATCGCTCCGATGCGTGCCCATTCCTTCAGTGTCAAAAGGCCAAACCCGACCACCGCCGAAGCCACGCCAAAGCCGAAGACGACGGTCAGCGCGAGCGCGACAAAGAAGAAGCGCGCGACGAACTGGCCGAACCCGTGCGACGCAAAGGGCGTGATCAGCAGCGCGATCGGCAGAACCACGCAGGACGCGATCAGGAACATCGCGGCCATCACAAATTCGTAGACGGCGATCAAGATCAACGGATCGGGGCGTTGGCGCATGGCAATGCCCTCTCATTAGCGGTGTCGTACCCGGCGGACAGAGTCGACCTGTGTAAACCGACTGGTGCATTGAGGATAGCACGGCGGACTTGTCGCCTCAGCCGCGAGCCAGAACATGACACCGATCCTCACACCCAACATCACGCGTTCGGGTCGCCCCCAGGCAGCGCCTCGTCCTGCTTCGGGGGAAACGCGGCGGGACACCGCTCACCGAAATCGGCCAAATCCCCTCAATTTCGGTTCCATTGATGTTGGGAGGCTGGCCAGTGAGTATCGTGCGCTCTGTCCGACCTCGCCTGCGGTGTGAAGCGGGTGACTGTTGAGATGAGGGATGCGCTTCAAATCCCCCTTCCCTTCACCCCTTCCACCTGCTAGAATGCGTCCACTCTGTTATTCGTAAAGGTGTCCGGCGTACGGACACGCGATTCGCTCAGGTGTATTCACCTCTGGAGGAATCATGGAGACGACTCTACGCTTCGCCACCGCTGGCCGCTTTTCCGGCACGTTCGGCGTCGCGTCCTCCAGTTCCTCCCACCCCTCCAGTAGTAGTACCCACAGTAGTTCGTCATGCTCCACCGATCTTTGTGCTTTGACGACAATGGGGGTACTACACCATGAACACCACAATCCGTATCGCACTCGATCTTGACGGAGTCCTGACCGAACACCCACGCCCACTGGCCCATGCCGCCAATCGGGAATATGGCCTGAACTTGCCGGATCACACTTTCGTCGATTCGGCCGGGCTGAACGTGCCGCTCGAAATTCGCGAGTGGGTCTATAGTCCAGATGGCCCGGCGCGTGACTTAGTTCCGGCAGTCGGCGCGCAGCCGTTCGTGGCCGACCTGATCGATCTCTTCGGCGCCGAGCACGTAATGATCATCACTGCACGACCTGGCCGGTGCACTTCATTGACACGATCCTGGCTGGAGCGTCACGGCTTCCCCATCTGCAACGTCCACTTCGCCGACGACAAGGTCCAGGTGGCGCGGGAGCTGGGCATCACCCATGCGCTGGAGGATAGCCGGCGGCACGCGACCGCCTACGCGGCGAATGGCATCCACTGCCTGCTACTAACCGCTGAGTCGACTCCGGCCGGGGAATCTTCCGCCATCCACCGCGTTCCAGATCTTGAATCCGTCCGCACCTTTCTCCGGGCCGTCACATACCCGGACAGCATCACTCTGGAACAGGAAACGACCATTATGACGATCCAATCCACTCGCCCTCGCATCGTCGTCAGCGATATCATCGATGCGCAGGCCCGCGCCACGCTGGCGACCGACGCGGAGATCATCGACGTCGACGGCACCGATCTCGACGCCCTGCTCGCGGTGCTGCCAGACGCAGACGCGCTGATCGTCCGCAGCGAGACGCAGGTGACGAAGCAGGTCCTGAGTGCCGGTCACAAGCTGCGCGTCGTGGCCCGCGCCGGGGTCGGTATCGACAATATCGACGTCTCGAGCGCGACTTCAGCTGGCATCCTGGTGCTGAACGCGCCAGGCGCCAACGCCGTCTCAGCGGCAGAGCACACGATGGCGCTCCTGCTTGCGATCACTCGCTCGATTCCCGACGCGAACACTTCCACCCATGCCGGGCGCTGGGAGCGCAAACGCTTCAAGCCGTTCGACCTCAAGGGAAAGACGATCGGCATCGTCGGGCTGGGCCACGTCGGCTCGGCGCTGGCGCAGCGATTGGCCGGGTTCGACGCGCGCCTGATCGGCCACGATCCCTACATCATCCGCGAGCGTTTTCAGCAACTTGGGGTTGAGCCGGTCGCCTACGAGACGCTGCTCGAGACAGCCGACATCGTCACGTTCCACGTCCCGGCCACGCCCGAGACGGTCCACATGCTCAACGCGACGACCATCTCGCGGCTCAGGCCAGGCGCGATCGTGCTCAACTGCGCCCGTGGCGAGATCGTCGACGCCGACGCGCTGGCCGACGCCCTGCGCGAGGGCCGGGTCGCAGCGGCGGGGGTAGACGTCTATCCGCACGAGCCCGCCCGTCAGAACCCACTCTTCGGCCTGCCGAACGCCGTGCTGACGCCACACATCGGCGGATCCAGCAAAGAGGCGCTGGCCGCGGTCGGACAGATGATCAGCACAACGACGCTCGCGGCGCTACGCGGCGAGGCCGTGCCGAACGCGGTCAACCTGCCGCCCGCCTCGCTCAACGCACCCGACCTGCAGCGCTTGACTCGCGTTGCCAGCGCCGCCGGGCATCTACTGGCGGTCCTCCATCCGGAGCGCCCCGGCTACGTCCGCGTCACGACGCATGGGCTGGTCTCGTCCGACGTGGTCGAGCATGTCACCGCCGCGGCCTTGAGCGATGCGCTGGCGCACTGGACTGACCGCCGCGTCACGCCGGTCAATGCCCACCTGGTCGCGAGCGAGAGCGCGATCCTGATCACCAACGTGGTGGCCGAGCCAGAGCCGGAGCGCCTCCCGGAATTCACCTTCGAAGTCAATGGCGGTGATCCCCACCGCGTCACGGTGCGCTGGGACCGGGTCGACGCGGGGATCGTCGAGGTCGACCGCTTCTCACTGGAACGGCCGCTGATGGGCGACCTGCTGATCACCCATCACCGCGACCGTCCGGGTATCGTCGGTCACATCGGCATGATCCTGGGCGACTATGCGGTGAACATCGCGGGAATGCAGGTGGCCCGGCACGAGCGGGGCGGCGAGGCGATCATGGTGCTGAATGTCGACGATGCCATTCCGGAAACGGCGAAGCGACAGATCCTGGAGATCGACGGCATCGAGACGGCCTATGTCGTCTCGCTGCCGCACAGCGACGAGCTGATCGGTGCCGCAGCCAACGGGCACGTGCACGTCAGCTGAGTATCTCGGTCCTGAAACGACAGCCGGGCAGGTAGAACGGCCTGCCCGTGTCTCTATCCATTGAAGGTCAAGGGGCGGCGATCATGGCACACCTCGAACTGCCCTCGGAGCGATGGCAAGCGAGCTTCCTCGCGGCGATGGTCGAATTCCAGCAGGAGGAGTTGTATCTCGACCACGACCTGACGGAGCTGAGGCGAGATTTCCCGGAGTTCGTCGCACGTTTGATCGGCTACAGCCGTGGAGAAGGGCTACCCGAGGGCTACATCCCATCGACCGAGTACTGGCTGATCGACGACGACGAGTTCATCGGGCGCGTCTCGATCCGCCATGAATTGACCGAATCACTCGCGAAGCTCGGGGGCCACATCGGTTACTCCATTCGTCCGTCAAAGCGCCGAATGGGCTACGGGACACTCATCCTGGCGCCGGCTCTGCCGAAAGCGCGCGAACTTGGCCTCGCGCGGGCGCTGGTGACCTGCGATGAGGACAATATCGGCTCGCGGAAGATCATCGAGGCGAATGACGGGGTGCTGGAGAATGTCCTGGAGATCGAGGGATATCAGCCGCGAGTCTGTCGCTACTGGATCGAGCTGGGTCCGTCAGTCGCCGAAAGCTAGCGGCTTGGCGCAGACGCCGACCTCTGTCCGCCCTCGACCACATTGACCGTCTCGGCGCCAAACTCCACTTCCAGGAACGCTTTGGCTTCTTGTGTCAGATCGTGAGCCTCGATACGAACTCGATTCGCCCAGACATCGACCCCATACACGGATATGCGAATGCCGCACGAGTCTAGACCAAGGCGACGAATCTGGACTCGATCACGAGTCCGCTCCAGCAATCGCAAGCTGTTTCGTGCACCGACGATCCGCTCAATGCTCGGGAGTCGCTGGGCATCCGACACGGTGTTCCGGAGAGCCGCGACCACGCGATCGATGAGCGTCTCGACCTCTGGTGAGTTCTTCGTAAGATGAAGCTGGATCGCGCCATTCGAGGAAAACGTCAGCCCGGCGTAGACGTCAGCAACTTCAGAGCGAAGTGCGTCATCGAGCTGCTGGACCAGCACGTCACTCGGTTCGTTCGACGGTTGAGCCGCCCTGGTCGACGTCATTGGTTATGTCCAGTATGTAACAACTGACGTTCTCGGACGGACCCTTGTTGATGGGCCGTACGGAGCAGCTCGCCTGCTCTCACCTTTCAAGCGCTGGTCTGCATCAGCGCCAGCCTCGTCGCATTGGCCAATGGCTCGGCTTCGAGCAACACTCCTGACGCATCGACAAAAGATCGATCACCCACACACAGATCGCGCCGACCAGATACCCTGAGTGAAACGCATACCAATGCGTCATTGGACGTGTCTGTTCTCTTCATACTGCCATCATGTGATTGCATGACTAGCACCAATGTTTTAGGATGATTGCGCAACATTTCCACGCCAAGTCGCGAGTAGCTTCAATCTCCCTGGAAAGAGGTTTCCATGCACATTCGCATCACTCCTTTCCACGGCTTGTACGGCAGATTGCTCCTCGGCCGGTTCGTCATTGCGTTGATGATCGTGCTGCTCGGATTCGTACCGATGCTGTCCGGGGACGTGGCAGCGAAGGACACTGCCGTTGTGGACCATATGGTGTACCCCACCGGAACATTCCCGGATGACACGCTGGCCGTACAAGCAGCCGTAGACCAGGGCGGAAGCATTCTCCTCAAGGCGACGAACGTGAGTGGGGTGCCGACGGCGTTCGACTTCGGTCCAGCGGACGAGACCAATGCCCATGGTGGAGTTTTTCTGAGTCGAGACGTTCAGATCACTGGTGAACAAACTGGGGGGCATCAGACGACGATCGAAGGTGGCCTCGTGCCATTTCGCGGATACGGTTCGGCTATTACACCTAACATCAGGATTAAGATCAGCGGGATCGACTTCGAACACCCCCTCCTGTCGGCGGTGATCATCACTGAGTCTGCTGATTCCGAAGTCAGCGGCAACGTCATTTCGGACGTTCAGGGCTATCCTGAGACCGTCTGCTACGATCCCCCCGACTGCACGATCGCGTTCTCTTTTACCGAAGGCCGCGCCATCAAGTTCCTCGGGAACGGCGATCCCAACAATGACATTACCGGTCGCGTCATTGTCAATAATAACGTCATACGCAACTCGCATGCTGATCTTTCCGCACCAATCGTTTTCGACGAGGTTGCCGCGGATGTCACGATCGACGGCAATCAGATTGACACGACACAAGAGTGCGGTGTCTTCATGATTAACTCGAGCGGGCATGTGACCATTTCGCACAACACTATTTCGCCAGGTCCAGGCGATCCGACTCCGTTCTCACTTGGCAACGGGATGTGTCTCGTCGATTCCGAGAGTCGCGGGGCGGCCTACAGCATCGTTGACAACACGCTCGACATTGCGAATCCGAACGCGGACGGCATCATTCTCGAAGGCTATGGAAACATCTCCGGGGCGGTGATCAGAGGTAATCAGGTCACGATGCACGATACCTACTATGGCGCCGTCACCATGATCGACAACGTCTCCAATGCGCTCGTTGCCAACAACCGCATCCGCGGGACGGCTGCGTTTGCCCTGGATGTGCTGCAGTTTGATACAGGAGTGGATGCGGGATCGAATACCTTCCAGGGGAACGACCTCGCGACTTTCGACGCAACGGTGGCCGATCTCTATCTCGATAGCAGCACGCATGACACCGTCCTGGTCGGGCACACTGATACGGTCGTCAATCTCGGCGTCAACAATCACGTGACTGGAGTGACCCCGATGGGCGGGGCAGCCATCGGGCATCAGATTGCTCAGGCGGAGGTCGCGAGAGAAGTTCTGAACATTCGCGGCTTCAGCGGTAAGCTACCCGACTAACCACGCAACCGCGTAGCCGGAACGAGTGAGCGAGCCGCGCACGCTCACGTGACAGCGTCGTGCACGTCGATCACCCAGTGGTTGCACTTGAGGACGCGGTCGGCGAAGTCGACCGCGCACTCACCCAGGTTGGTGAATCCGCACTTGCGACAGATGGCGTTGGAGGGTCCATTGCTGACACCGGGGAAGGCGTGGATGACTCCCCACCGGTCCACCGCACGAGCACGATTGAGCACCATCCGTACCGCTCGGGTACCGATTCCCTGGCCCTGGAACGCGGGGAGCACCATCCAGCCGATCTCGTTCAGCGGCTGGCCGTCCAGTTCGCCCTCCCAGACGCAGACCGTCCCCGCCGCCTCACCGGTCTCGACATCGGGAATTATCTTGAAGTACCAGCTAATGTCCGCCGCGACATCGGCCGCGACCGTGCGGACCTTCTCCGGCATGCGCTCCTTTGGCAGCGGTCCGCCAAGCTCGGCCATCATGACCGGGTCACAATGCGTCTGCTCGAAGAGACGCAGGTCGTCGTTCGTGATGTTCCGCAGCTGCATCGCGATCAACCTCCGTCTTACGTGAGCGGCGCGACGACCAGTCCCCGGTCGAGCGGTGTCAGCAGTTCGTAGCCATCGTCCGTCACGCGCACCACGTCGCAATGCCGGTAGAGTCCGATTCCCTCCATGGCGTGCGCCGGGGCGTTGGGCTCGATCGCGACGATCATGTCGCGTTGCAGTGGATCATTGTTGATCGCCAGCAATGACGGCTCTTCGTGGACGGTCAGGCCCAGGCTGTGACCGGCGTTAGCGACACGCGGAGCATCCGGATAGTAGCGATGGACCACCTCATTGGCGGCGTCGGCCAGGTCTCCAGCACGTGCTCCGGCGCGAATCTGTCCCAGCGCTGCCGCCTGCATCTCCACGGTGCGCGCTCCACTCTGCATGGCTCGCTCGGGTGGCTCACCGTAGAAGAAGGTGCGCACGATGTCGGCACAGTAGCCACCAGCCATCGGACCGAACGCAATCGTCACGATCTGGTTCGGCTCCAGTGCACGGGCTGTCGGTGGCGCATGGGGTGCCAGCGATTTGGGGCCAAAGCCGATCAGGGTCGGGTAGGCCCAACCGTCGGATCCGGCGCGTCGTGCGCCAGTCTCGAGTTCGGTTGCCAGATCAAGCTCGGTCAGACCGTCGTGCAGCAGCGAGGGAACCCGCGAGAGGACCTCCACCGCGATCTGGTTCGCCCGCGTCATGGCGGCGATCTCAACAGGCGATTTCACGCTCCGGACGGCGTGCAGCACGGGTGTAGCATCGCGCAACGAGAGGTTCGAATGGCGACCCAGCACCACCTCGACGTTCCCGTAGCTCGCGCCGTGCAGGTCGATCCCGACGGTATCACCGGGGCGCAGCACCTGATCAAGCAGGAGGCCGGGATCGGCGATCAACCCGCTCTCCGGCGACGCCCCACGATAGTAGAGCTCGGTCCGGTTCAGCAGCGATGGATACCAGACGGGCTCGCGCGCCAGGCGCTGATCGACTGACGTCGCGATCAGCATCGCCTCTTCAGGCGCTGAGGTACGTAGCGCAACCCCCATGAAGCGCGTATAGAGCGTGGTTCGGAACCCTGATAGGTAGAAGATGTGCGCCGGTTCGAGCGCGACCAGGCTATCGATCCCCTGCTCGGCGGCGAGCGCGGCGACCGTCCGCACCCTTCGGGCGATCTCTTCCTTCGACGGCATCAAGCTCTCGTCTGCTGCCATTGGCTTTCCTTTCCGGACAATTCATCTGAACTTTCGCACAGACGGGGCACTTCGAAAAGCAGCAAACAGCCTGGCTCGCCGCGCCCATCCCTTATCGCGGCCGCAACCGCCGCCCAAGCAGTTCCTGCAAGCCACCGGTCTGCTCGGAGAGCCGACGCAGCGTCTCGATCAACAGGGCTGTCTCGACCTTGCCGAGTGTTTGGCGAACCTCATCATTGATCTCCACCCGGATCCGACGTGCCGCCTCGATTCCAGCCCAGCCTCGCTCGGTTAGCTCCACCAGCCGATTACGCTGATCATTGGGATCGACCCGGCGACGGACGTAGCCCATCTCCTCGAGCTCGATCACGAATTTGGACGATCCCTGCGGCGTCATCCCCAACTTTTGCGCCAGATCGCTCACACGCATGGGTCCCGGCACCAGGTGCTGAAAGAAGTACCCATGCACCGGCCGTAGGTCTCCGAACCCTGCCTGGGCGAGGCGTGCCAAGCTCTCCGCGTCGAACGCGGCATGCACGGCGGTGATGAGGAGTGTCAGGTCGTCTTCCGGTCGTATTGACATCACACCGGCATCGTATTATATTCAACCTTAGTTGCGCAACTGTAGTTGATTATTATGATCGTCCTCCGAGGCATCGAAACGGAAGGAGTCGGGGAAATGCAGGCGACCTCGTTCTATCAGATCGCGGATCAGTTCATCGCGCGTGTTCACTCGATGGTCTGGTGTGACGTCGCCACCATCGACGAGCGGGGCCGACCCCGCTCTCGGATACTGCACTCGATTTGGGATGGTGAGACCGGCTACATCGCCACGCGACGTCATTCGCCCAAGTCTCGCGATATTGCGCACAGTCCGTATGTGTCGCTCGCCTATGTCACCGATGTCGTTCACCCGGTCTACGTCGAATGTCTGGCCGAATGGGCGGACGATCTCGCAACCAAGCAGTATGTCTGGAATCTGTTTCTGCAGGCGTCGCCACCACTGGGCTACGATCCCGCGCCGATGTTCGGGTCAGTCGACAATCCAGACTACGGCGTGCTGCGCCTGGTGCCGCAGAGAATCGAGCTGGGCGACGTGTCCGGCACCGGCGAGCGGAGGATCGTCTGGCGGTCGCGGGTTGAGATCCTCGCATCGCGTTAGGGCATGGCATCGCCTTCGAAATCCGGGAACGAGCAGGGCCGTGACATCGACCGCGCCGAAACCCCTGGCAATCCGAATTCCCCTCCTCGAACGTAGAGAGAGAAGTGACGTTCGTTCTAATAGGGAGGGTACTATGCGGAAGCTCTTCGTCGTATTTCTCGTCGTGGCCGGGCTCAGCATCGGGGTTGTCGCGCCCGCATCGGCACACGTTCACGGAATCACGCCGTTGCGCTGCACTCCAGCGGTCCAGAACACCGACAATACGGGCGCGAACGCGACGGATAACACGCCAGCCGCCGCGGCAAATGGTGGTCCGATCAGTGGGTTGATCCCGCGCGACGTTGGAAATGCTCCGTTGACGGTGGGCGACGGCGGTTTCGACGCGGCGGTCTGCCAGCGCTAGTCACACTGCACCGAAATTCGCCGGGTGGAGCCATGCGCTCCACCCGGCAGCTGTTTCTTACATCAGCCAGCCAAGGAGCGATGACGCGGGAAGTCGAGCCGGTGATGTCGCTCGTGGCCCGCGATGATGTAAGCCAATGCCCGCACGCTAACCTCGTTCCCGTCGGCGACGCCGCGGCGCTCCCAGGCCGCGGCGTCGAAGCTCCGCAGCAGGGCGACCGATGCCCGGCGCACAGCCACCAGTTCCGCCACGACGTCGGCGAGCGGTCGCCTGGCGAAGCCCGCATCGACCATGAACACGTCCTGGTCGATCCCTTCGAGCGGTGTCGTGTCGTTGCGCGCGAAGCGCAGCGCACGGTAGGCGAAGACGCGTTCGGTGTCCGCGAGGTGACCGACGATCTCGACAGCGTTCCACTCACCCGGCGCCGGGCGCCACTGCGCCTGCTCCTCGGAGAAGTCACGCAGCATGGCCACGGTCTCGTCGATCTGCTCTTCCAGCATGGCCGTGATGTCGCCATCCGGAACGAGCTGGGTGTACTGGCCGTAATAGGGCGCGTATTCGTCGCTCCTGGGCCTGCTGGGGTTTACCACGGTCATGCTGCGTCTCCTCCAGGGTTGTTCAGGTCACATCACCAATGATGCGTTAACACCCGCGACCGCGTAGCGTGGAATTCGTGGTCCACAACCGGTCCCGCTCCAGTAGGAACGAAGGATTCAGTTCTTCTCCGGAGTCGCTGTTGGCTCCCATGGCGTGGCGCTAACGTCGTCGTGCCGTAGGCGGCGTGGGGCAACACGGTCGATGCGCATGATCAGGCCACAGGCTGGGTCCGGGCAGGTCACGCGGGAGTCGGTCTCCATCCAGTCAGCCGGGTGGTTCTGTCGCTGCTTGGTGGGCAGGAGCGGCAGGACGGAATTGAGGGCGTAGACGCAGAAATCGGCGCCATCCGGCAGCGATAGCTTGCCGCCGCGCAGGTGAAACCGATCGCCGAGCGACATCTCACAGGTGCAGTTTCCGTTGATCTGCTCAACCACGACCTCCAGGTCATACAGCGTGAACTCGTCGTCGCGCTCGCTCACGTCGTGACTCATTCCTGATCTCCCACTGCTTATGTCCAATTGGATCGAATGGCGGGCAACACCTGCTCACCGAGCAGTCGGAGCCCCTCCCGCTCGTCCACCCCGTGCGGCGTGCCGAACTCGACCCGGTCGACGCCCGCAGCGAACAGGTCTAGCGCCTGCTGCGCCACATCAGCGGGCGTTCCCGCGAACGCAATGCGTCCCAGCAGGTCATCCGAGATCAGCTTCCCGGCCGCTTCAAAATCATAGCGCTGGGCCGCCGCGCGAATACCATCGAAAATCTTCGGATCAATATCGAGCTTCGGCCCCAGCTCGGCCACCACCGGCAGGTAGAGCGCCACCTCACGTCGAGCCAGCGCGCGTGCCCGGTCGCCATCCTCATCCACCACGGTCACCGCACCCACCACCAGACCGACAGGCGCGTTGTCCGTCAGGTCGCGAAACCAGGGGCCGACGGCTGGATTAGCGGTGCCGCCGAGTTTTACCTCCTCGACGAGCGGCAGACCATCACGAATCATGCGCGGTCCCCAGCTCCCGAGCAGGAACGGGATATCCGCTCGTATCGCCTCCCAACGAAGCGTATCCCCGCCCGCCACCGAGAAGAATTCGCCCGGCAGCGGATCCTTCGAGCGCCGCAGCAGGTGACGCACCGTGGCAATCGCTTCCTTCAGCGCCGTCACCGGTTGCTCCGGCTGCAGGCCAACGAAGTCGAGCCAGGCGCCGCGCGCGAAGCCAGCGTAGGCGCGCCCGTTGGAGGCCTCGTCGATCAGCGCGATGTTGGCGGCAATGTTGACCGGATGGCAGGTGAAGGGATTGACGGCGGCCGGACCGATTCGTACCCGGCTGGTGGCCCGGGCGATCTCGAGCAGCGGCAGCCACGCCGGCTGGTAGAGCATGTCGTTGAAGACGCTGACGCCGTCGAAGCCGTAGCCCTCGGCCGCCGCAGCGAGCGCTCCGTAGGCGGAGATCGGCTTGTTCGTCTGAAAGGCGATGCTGACTTCACGCTGGCTCACAATTTGGAATCCTCCATGCTGGCTGATAGACAAATGGCGCGTTGCGGCGCGTGCTTCAGCATAATACGTCCAGCCGCCGCTCTGTGGCGGCTGCATCCATGCCTTCTCCGCCCGGTCGTCTCATGGGAGTTGCTCGTGCCCGTTACCTCCGTCATCTTCTCCGCCGATGGAGCCTACCTCTCCACGGCGACGACTGAACTGCTGCGGCTGTTTCCGGAGGCACGCGTCGAGGCAGTCGCGCCCGATGCGTCTCGCCTGCAGGGCGAAGCCGTCGAGATCGCCCGCGTAGCGACTGCTTGCCGGACCGGGCCGGTCGTCTTCGTACGGCATCTGATGCAACAGGTGGCGGAGATCCCCCTCGCGCCGGGGCAGGATCTGGCCGCCGAGATCTCCTCCGTCTGGTTCAATCTGCTGGCGACGCAACAGATTGACCGTGCGGTCGCGCTGCAGGTCTGGCGCAGCGGCGAATCACCAGCCGCTCCACGTACCGACGATCTCTGGAACGACCTTGCCAGTACATTGACCGCTCAGGGCTTCTCCGTTGCTCGTGGCAATCGCGATCTGATCCTCTCGGTCCTGATCGCTCCGGACCGGGTGATCGCCGGGCTCAATGGCCGTGCAGAGGCGCTGTCCGACTGGCCCGGTGGCCGTCTGAGCCTGGCCCGAAGCAAACGGCAGGTCTCCCGCTCCGAGTTCAAGCTGGAGGAGTTATTCAAGGTCGTCGACCTGCCGCTGCCGACAAATGGCAATGCGCTCGATCTCGGCGCCAGCCCGGGCGGCTGGACCCGTATCCTGCGCGAGCGTGGACTGACCGTCTGGGCGGTCGATCCGGCCGACCTCGATCCCCGCGTCGCCGCCGACCCGGGAGTCCATCACGTGCGGACGACCGCCGGGCCCTTCATCAGCCAGACCGCTCAGCGCTTCGATCTGATCGTGAACGATATGCGAATGACACCCACCCGCTCCTGCGGGGTCATGCTCGATGCCGCCAGGCGGCTCAAGCCAGACGCGCACATCATCATGACGCTCAAGCTCACACCGAAACAGGCGCTCGAGACGGTGCGGACCTGCCTTTCACTGCTCGACCGGTCGTACGAGATCCGCTTCGTGCGCCAGCTCTACCACAACCGCAACGAGGTCACGGTCGTCGGTCGCCTGCGCCGCCCGGCAAAGCGGCAACGGAGCCGGTCGAACAGAGGGTAGTCGCGCTGTCGTCCCGGGTGTACCGGGCGCTCGCGCCAATTTCCCACCTGGTTCGGATACTGAGCGAAAACTGAGCAGGAAGTGAACTGTCGTATGAGCATCGCGCGGGCATAGGCTGCTTGTACCGGCCGAATGCGTCGACGACGTGGAAGTAGGGACGCGAGAGGATCCGCTAGCATCCCCGGCATACGGTTTTTATCCATCAGTACGTGCTGAACACGAGCCGCAGGGCATGAACAGGAGCGCACGATGAGAATGATGATGAAGGTGACCGTTCCGGTCGAAAAAGGGAGTCAGGCTATCGCGGACGGGACGTTGCCACGGGTCATTCAGGAGACATTAGAGCGGTTGAAGCCGGAAGCGACCTATTTCACGTCGATTGGCGGCAAGCGAACCGCACTCCTCTTCTTCGACCAGCGCGAGTCGTCACAGATTCCATCAATCTCCGAGCCACTCTTCATGAACCTCAATGCCGAGATCGAGCTCTTCCCGGTAATGAACGCGGATGATCTGATGAAGGGTCTTGGCGAAGCTGGTCTGACTGGATAGACCCCGCGGAACTGTCGACGAACGGGGAAGGAGAACCGGCAATGCCACTCTATGTCACGATCGGACTACTCACATTGAAACCGGGTAATCGCAGGGCGGCCGAGCAGCCAGGTTTCGAAAGCGTCAACTTCTTCCTGGATGAAGCGCGCAATGTCTACGGCGCGGTCAGCTTCTGGGAGTCGCAAGAGGCGGCCGAGAAAGCCGACGCTATCCTGACGCCACAGTTCGAGCAGGCCTTCGGCGACCTTCTTCAAGATTCCATTGATTCGAAGATCTACGAGGTCTACGAACACCAGCGGTAACGCGACGGGGCACCACTCTCCTGCGCGCCCGGGTCGATCGACCCGGGCGTTTTGCGTTATCGCGCTTCAGTGTCGAGATGCTGTTCGAGCCAGTTGAGCAGGTCGGACGTGACCTGCTGGTGGCAGAGGTCGTTGTGGACCTGGTGAAAAGCGCCGGGATACTCGATGTAGGTCTTGTCCGGCTCGGTCACGTTCGTGACAAAGCGCTGGCTGCCGTCAGGCCGCGCGATGCTGTCTGCCTCCCCATGCTGAATCAGCAGCGGCACCCGCAACTCGGCGGCGTGCTCCTGGATCCAAGCGACGGTCCGCACCGATTCAGTCGCCAGGCGAGCAGTTCCCCGGTCGTGCACCAGCGGATCGGCCCGGTAGAGATCGACGACGTCGGGATCGCGTGAGATGGCGGTGCCATCCAGGCCGGTCCGCATCGAGAACGAGGGCCAGACGCGCGACATGAGACGCGCCAGGGCCATCAGCACGGGCGAGAGGCCCAGTTCCCCTATAGCCGGACCGATGGCGATGACGCCGTGCAGGTCGTCCGGGTAACGCAGCGCGTAGTCGAGCACGATGATGCCGCCCATGCTGTGGCCGAGCAAGAAGCGAGGCTGGCCGGGCTGCTGCCCGTCGACGAATTGCAGGAAGGCACGCACGTCCTGGCGGTAGTCGTCCCAGGAATTGATAAAGGCGCGCTGGCCGGGAGAGCGGCCGTGCCCGCGCAGGTCAAAGCCGTAGACGGCGAACCCGGCTGGCACCAGACTCTCGACCACGGTTGCATAGGCGCCCGAGTGTTCACCGATACCGTGGACGATCGCGACGGCTCCGCGTGCGGAGCGCCCGTCCGGCGTCCAGGACTGCTGGAACAACTCTAGGCCGCCATACCCAGTAAACGTTCCCTGCCGGTTCTCGAATTCGACCATCCACGCCCCGACTGTCCCAGGATCAGGCTTCCACCATGCTCCGTTCTCGACGCTACGCCGGTCCCGAGCCGGGCAGAGTCCCCGCCTGGTTTCGCAACTCAATCTTCCAGGCCACGACGGTGCTATAGATTCCGCCCAGCAGGATACCAGTGAAGAACAGGACGTAGATCCACGCCCCGGGACGGCTCCATTCGACATGGCTGTTGTAGCGCGCCAGCGCAATGAGTTGCAGGAGCCCGACCAGCGTGTAGGGAACGGTACCGACCCGCCCGCGAGTCCAGGAATTCTCGCGGATAAACCAGAGCGAGGCGATCGCGATCGACAACAACCCAGATCCGATCGCTTGCGCGGTAAGTGTTGTCAACTGCCAGGGCCAGATGGAGAAGAGGCGTGTTGGGATCAGCATGAGCGCGAGCCCAACGACCAGTGAAACCGATGCGTTGATACCGATCAGGCCGACAATCCAGCGGGGAACCGGAACATCGGCCGGCGGATCAACGCCGGGCGCGCGCAACTGCAGGATGAAGATCACTGCGACCAGGAATGGGACGACCGCATAGACGATTATCCAGGCCCAGGCAGCCACCCGTGGACTGAGTCCGGCGCTGTGAAAATGGAAGGGATCGAGATGCAGTAGGGTTGTCAGGAGCATCATGGGAGCGAACGTCGCCACGGCCGCGACTGCGATGCGGATGTTCGCCCAATATTCCTCCCGCATGGCGAACAGCAGCAAGATCGTGCCGGTCCAGAAGTCAGCGCCGATGAACGCGGCCGAGAGCGGGTTGCCGATGGTCCAGGCGAAAAAGCGGTCGGTGTGCTCAGTCAGGATATAGAGCTGCACGCCCGCAATCGAGGCCAGAATGGCCGCCAAGACGAAGATGGCGCGTATCGCGGGAAGGACCGGCCGCGCCGAATCGCGTTCGATCATGGCATCCTCGATTCGCGAGAGTCATGGGAACACGCGACGCGTCCCCTGACGAACTCCGAAAACGCTTGATCACGACCTACAAGGAACCATACCGGACGTACACGACCTGGAATGAGTACGAGGCATTGTCAGAGGGCAAACGGTGACTGTCAACCCGCAGACGTGGACGGGATCGCGCCATTGCGATCCCGTCCACGATGAAATCAGATTGTTTGGTTGGTTAGTCGACTGCCAGCGCCGGGCTAGAAATCGCTTTTGCGAAGGCCGGCTTGGAGAAGCGGAGCAGCCGCAAGCCGTTGGTCACCACCAGGATGGTGCCACCCTCGTGCGCGACCACGCCGATCGGCAGCGGCACCAGGCCAATGACGGCGCCGAACGAGAAGAAGACGATGACGCTCAGCGCGAAGATCATGTTCTGCATGATGATGCGTCGCGCCCGACGGCTTAGCTCCACCGCGTAGGGGAGCTTGGTCAGGTCGTCCGACATAAGCACCACATCGGCCGTCTCCAGCGCCACGTCAGTTCCGGCGGCCCCCATGGCGATGCCCAGCGTCGCGGTCGCCAGCGCCGGGGCGTCATTGACGCCGTCCCCGACCATGGCCACCTTGATGCCCGATTGCTGCAGCTCGCGGATAACGTCAAGTTTCTGCTCCGGCAGGAGTTCGGCACGCCACTCGTCGATTCCGACCTGACGTGCGATGGCCCGCGCCGCGCGCTCATTGTCGCCAGTTAGTAGGATCGTCTTCTGAACGCCGATCCGGTGCAGTTCCTCGATCACGGCTGGGGCTACCGAGCGAATCACGTCGGCCACGCCGATCACCCCGAGCGGCTGGTCGTCGGCCATGACGTACATCGTCGTCTTGCCGTTTTCGCGGAAGGTGTTCGCCTGCTCACGCATGGCCTCGGGCAGCGCCACACCTTCGGTCTCGAACAGCCCGTCGTTGCCGATGCGGATCACCCGGCCCTGGACATTGGCGCGGACGCCACGCCCCGGCACCGATTGCAGCCCGGAAACGTCCCCTTCGTCGATCAGACCACCGAAGCCGTTTCTCTCGGCGTGCTGCACCACGGCCATACCGAGCGGGTGCTCCGACATGCGCTCGACCGTGGCCGCGATCGAGAGCATCTCTCGCTCGTCGACACCGTCCCACGGCAGGACGTCAGTGACGCGCGGGCGACCCTGAGTCAGCGTGCCGGTTTTATCGAAGGCGACCGCGGTGATGATGCCCGCGTTCTCAAGATGAACCGCGCCCTTGAACAGGATGCCCTGGCGCGCGCCGTTGGCCAGCGCCGACAGGATCGACGCAGGGGTCGAGATCACCAGCGCACAGGGTGAAGCCACCACCAGCAATGTCATCGCCCGGTAGAACCAGGTGTGGAACTCGTGGGTGCCGAAGATCAGCATCGGCAAGGTGAAGGTGATCACTGACGCGCCAATGATCGCGATCGCGTAGGCGCCTTCGAAGCGGTCGGTAAAGCGCTGAGTGGCCGATTTCTGGCCACGCGCTTCTTCCACGATGCGGATGATTTTCGAAAGCGTGCTCTCGTGAGCCACACGCTCGACGCTCAAGCGGAGCAGGCCATGACCGTTGATCGTCCCGGCGAAGACGTTGTCGCCCGAGACCTTACCCACCGGCATCGATTCACCGGTGATCGGCGATTGATCGACCGAGGACTCGCCGCTGATGACGGTGGCGTCGGCCGGGATTCGCTCGCTCGGACGGACCACGACGACGTCACCGACGACCAGTTCTTCAACTGGAAGCCGGCGCTCCTGTCCGTCTCGCACCACCAGCGCATCTTCTGGGCTCAATTCCATCAGGGAGCGGATCGCCCGGTGGGTTCGTCCGAGCGCGAAATGCTCCAGCGCGTTACCCAGCGAGAAGAGGAAAAGCAGGATGCCGCCCTCGACCCAGCCACCAATCGTCGCCGCGCCAATCGCGGCCACCACCATCAGCAGGTCGACTTCGACGCTCCCCTCGCGCAGAGCGTTGATCGCATCGCGCGTGGCGAAGGTGCCGCCGGCCAGGTAGGTCAACACGTAGAAGGCTAACTGGACGTTATGCGAGATGATCCCCAGGGCGCCCAGCCCCCAGCCGTTGATCAGGAAGAAGGCTGTGGCCGCGGCCATCACCATCAGCTTGTTCTCTTCCCACCAACCCTCTTCTTCCTCAGTATGCGGTTCCTTGGGATTCTCGGGTTCGGCTTGGCGCACCGGGACACCCGATGCTCCGATCTCTCGCGAGATCTCGGGAAGCTGCGACCGCGTTCCAACATATTCCAGGCTCAGGCTGCTGCTGGCCGGGTTGGCACTGGCCCAGATGATGTCGTCTCGTCCCCTGAGCCGCCGCTCGATGGCCGCTCCACAGGAACGACAGGAAACACCGTCCATGCGCAGAGAACACCGGTGATAGCGTTCGCCCAATTGCGCACCGACGCGTTCGGCGACCCGCTCGACGGCCGACATGGAGACGATGTTCGGATCGTATTTCAACTTCAACGCGCTCTGGTCGCGATCGAACTCGACCGCGCCGATGCCTTTATGGGTCTCTAGCGTCTTCAGCAGCAACTCGGCGCAATGCTCCTCGTCGCCGTCGTCAAGTGTCACGGGTATCGTTCGCTCGCGCATTCTGCCTCACTCATCGTCCGTCAGGTTTCGTGTTTCTGAGGACTGCAACGTTATTGAGAATGAGTCCTATTCCCATGGCAGCTTACTGAACGTGCGCCTCCGTGTCAATGGAATTCGAAACAATAATGTTGACTAAATTTGTCGGATTTGACGCGGAAATCAGACCAACGTCGCGACCGGACGCGGCAGACCACGATCGATCAGGATGCGCCCTTCCTTTACCACGCCGAGGAGTTTTGAACGGTCCTGCAATACGGTAATCTCGGACAGCGGGTCGCCGTCGACGACCAGCAGATCGGCCGCTTTGCCGCTCGCGACCGTACCGGTAAGGTCTCCCAGGCCGATCGCTTCGGCCGCGGCCGAGGTCGCCGCCACGATCGTCTCCATCACCGTCATGCCAATGCGTTCGTGCATCAACTGCAGTTCGCGCGCATGTCCGCCGAATGCCATGGTGTTGCAGGAGTCGGTCCCCATGAAGATCTTCGCCCCGGCACGGTATGCCTTGCGCATCGATTCCTGCCGGTACGCGTCGGTCTCACGCGACTTGGCCAGCGACTCGGCCGGAACGCCCCGCTCTCCACCGTGGGTAAGGATGAAATCGCCGATAGCCAGAGTCGGGCAGAGCCATGTGCCCTGCTTCAGCATCATCTCGATCAGTTCGTCATCCAGGTGGGTGCCGTGCTCCAGCGTGTCGACTCCGGCCACGAGCGCCTGGTAGATGCCGGAGCGGGTGTGAGCGTGGACCGCCACTGGCTTGCCGAGCGCGTGCGCTTCGTCGACGATTGCCAGCGTCTCGTCGTCGGTATAGTTGCGCCACTCCGATTTGTCACCGATCGAGAGAACGCCCCCACTGGTACAGAGTTTGATGAAGTCGACGCCGTCCCGCGCGTATTCGCGAATCAGCTTGCGGCAGGCGTCGATTCCGTCGGCCGGGGGCCACATGCGCTGCTCGATCCCGGCTGGGACGAACATGTCACCATGTCCGGCGGTCATCCCAACGAAACCCGAGACGACGACCCGTGCCCCCGGGAGGATTCCCTGCTCCATCACGTGCCGCGTCGCGATCTCGGGCCGCCCGCCCGCCATGTCGCGCACGGTGGTAACGCCGGACTCCAACGCGGTTATGGCGTTCGCCGCGCAGTGGATTGTCTGCTCCTCGATGAAGGTCAAGACGTTCCAGAGATGGACGTCCTGGTGGCCAGTTCCGGCAAAGGAGCGAAGATGGACGTGAGCGTCGATCAGCCCAGGCATGACGGTCTTGCCGGTGACGTCGAAGACTGGCAGGTCACTGGGGAGATCAACCGCGCTGGCGGGTCCGGCAGCGATGATACGCCCACCATCGACCAGAATGGTGGCATCCGGCAGCGCCGGACCGCCGCTTCCGTCGATCAACGTCCCACCGCGCAACGCGAACGTTACGGGAAGATCCGCTCGGCTCATGCGAACTCCTAAAGACGATCGAGCTGCCGGTCCTGTTCCTCGAGGTCGCGCAACCGTTCCGCGAACCGGTCGGTGATCTCGCGCCAAATTCCCTGACCGCCTTCAGCAGTGGCCGGCCTGGGATCGCCGAGCGCACCGGTGCTCGACATCTCCTGAAACAGAAACGCTTCGCCACCTGTCCGGTAGCGTTCGTCGAGCATGTTGAGCCTGGGTGCCTCCATACGATCCGTCTTGACGAGTTCGGGCCGATCGGCCAAACAGAGAGCCGTCTCCATCACCGCCGCGTGGCCCCCGTCCGCGCCGGGAAAATACTGCTCCTGCAGTTCACGCCAGTGCTCGTCGACGCTCAGGATGCGCAGCGTCACGTCCTTCCCGGCCCGGGTTGCCTCCGCCTTGACGTCCCAGACGACACCCGGCACGACCCAATGACCACCACAGCCCCGTACCAGCACCACGCGGCGCACGCCGAGATCGATCAAGCTCCAGAGGAGATGTTTCAGTAAAGGAACGTAAATCTCATTCGGCAGGCTGACCGTGCCCGGCAGACCGAAATGTTCCGAGGCCGGACCATACGGGAGCGCAGGCAGAACCAGAATGCGTGTACCGAAGCGCTCGACCGCCTTCTCCCCTCCCTCGACGGTCAACCGCTCGACCTGGTAGGTGTCGGTATCGACCGGAAGGTGCCCGGCGTGCTGTTCAGTGCAGCCCAGCGGCAGGATCACCAGCGCGTTATCGATCACCGCGTGCTCGAGCTCCTGGCCGGTCCGCTCACCCCACTTCACCGATGTCACCACGCCCTGCTCCTTCCGACCGTTCGGGTCACACTGCCAATGCTGTTCGATAGTATGCGTTTAGGGATAGAGAGGATGACGGAACCACGGCGAGCAATGACGGGCGCTCTGCCGTGGGTTGAGGTTCCACGAGACGATTGGGCCCCCCATGACACGTGCACTTGGCCGATCCGCCGGCGTTCAAACAGGTACAATCAGTGGTTCATATGTTATGTCTACTACTGTTCGACGAACGCTCACCATACGCGCAGATTCAGCCGCTCGGCTCCGTCGTCACTCTCGTGCCGGAACTCGAAATTCCCTTTCGCGGCCGCGTATCCAAAGACGTCGAGCAGACGGTTGAGTTCCTCCCGCGTGATCCCCAGCACCGCCAACAGATCCTCCCCCGTCAGGCTCACCTCGAAGCGATCCTCGATATCATCACTCACGCGTTCTCCGGGCAGGCTCTGGACGAGAATCTCGGCTCCTTCCGGGTTCACCGCCCGCGAGCCAATCTGACCACCGATCGCCTCAACGTTCAGCAGCAGTCCGAGCAGTGCCGCCTCCACGCCCCCTCCTGGCGCTTCCATCGACAGCCCTGCCAGTCTTTCGCTCCAGAAGTCGACCAGTCCGTCGACCGAGCCTTCCCGATCTTTCACGTAGGCCATGGCCGAACCGGTCAAACTCAACGCCAGTAGGCGGCACCAGGCCAGGAGTTCGTTCGCGGAATACGGTCGTTGTTGCAGCATTCGATCAACTCTCTCTCAAGGCGGTTGCTCATTCGTGACGGCTGGTCACCTCTTCCGCCAATTTCGGTACCGCCGCCTTCTGGATGTGGATAACTTCCTTGCCCCTGTGGAAAACAAAGAATAGCTGTGGATAGTCATGTGTAAAGCCTGCTTCGTTGTCTGGATAACCATTTTCGGCTCGTGGGACGTCTGGGGACAGTCAACCATGTGACAATTAAGGCAACCCAGAACCGATGTTCTCTTGGTGGAACTGTGGACAAGTCATCCACTGCCGCGCCTCGCCAATTTCCGCGCCGGACCGCGTAATCCACAGTTTTCCCCACTCTCCACAGGGTCTACGACGACAGGCTATCTTTCTTTAAAGAATTACTCGTTAAATACACAGTACGGATTAGTGAGGACGCGTCAGTAAAAAATGGTGCGGGTGCGATGGTACGGTAGGACACCGGTGGGTAGGTTTTGACCCAATTCCCAGAGCATCCAGTCGAGCTGGTACGGTGGTCGCGACACACCGTACCTGGCGAGGCACCGGTGAAGGGCCTCAACAGTCCAGATCGTTGCCGCCCGAATCTCCACCTCGCATCGTTCGCCGCCGGCGATCTCCTTGCGGTCGGCGAGGAATTGCATGAGCTGCTCGTCGTACGTCATCAGACCGAGATGATGCAGAACCTGCGGCACCTTGTAGTCGGCGAACGCGGTGAGTTGATCGAGGTCGTGGAATTCACCGGGGCCGCGGCCGCCGAAGGCTCCAGCCAGGTCTCCGACCAAAATCTGAGCACGCTTGTAGAAGCGAACCTCGCGGCCGCGATAGCTGGCAACGTCATTGAAGGATGAGAACTCGGCAACGACGCGCTGAACAAGTGCTACCGCACTTCCCCGTGCCTCGGCGATCATACGAGTGAAGTGGCCGTCATAGCGTTCCAGGAGGACATTCCCGATCTCTCGCAGGTTATCCACTCGCTCCGGCAGCAGTGGAATCGGATGTTCACCGGCAAGAATCTCACCGAGTACGGCCTCGTTGATGGTCGCGAGATAGCTGGCATCGGTGAGCGGGACACCCGCTTCGAGCGCTCGTTTCAGCGAGGCCGCCAGGGCCCAATAGCCGTTGTAGCGCTCTTCGCCCAAGCTCACCACCCAACGCGGCTCACCCCAGAAAGAGAAGTTGAGTGCGTCGAGCACCAGGACGTAGTTGGTGGTGGCGTCTGTGTCACCACTCCAGTGGAGACCCGTCTCCCATTCGGCGGCGGGAACCTCACGGTGGATCAGATTCCGGGCGAGCCGTTCGACTTGCTCAAGGTCTATCTGGACCGACGTCGCGTGCTGGACGACCGGCAGTGTCGTGCTCAGGACGCCGAGCGGATCGGGTGCATTGGGGAGCGTCAGCATAGAGTTATCCTCGAGGCACGGCGTGACTGCCAACGCGAGCCAGGATAGCAGAAGCTAGGGATCTGGCGGGACAGCAGCAGGCAGGTGACCGCGACCTGATATGATGTCCCGCAGAGGATGTTTGTCGATCGTTCAGGTTAGGTTGTGGCCATGACGGCTCTACTGATTCATCGTTGGCGCACGCGGACCGAATCTCGATTGGGCACGATTGCGGTCATTGTCGCGGCGTCTGCGTTGCTCCTCGGTCTTGGGTTGCTGCTTCTCTTCGCCTAGCTTCGTGAGTTGGCATCCGATCACGAGTTGGCCTCCTGGCTTGACGCTGTCTGCGTACTGACGATAAATCTGGCCGAGGTGGCGCCGTATCATGTGACTGCGCTTGCCACTGCAACGTTTTGTCCATGAGATGATGTTGAACGCACAGATGGAGGAGAGCGTTGTCGGAGACCGTCGAGCAGTTCATCCGGCGCATGCCGAAGACCGAGCTGCATGTGCATCTGGAGGGCTCTGTGCGGCCCAGGACGCTGCTGGAGCTAGCTGAGCGGCATGGGATTGCGCTGCCGGCGAAGGACGAAGCCGAACTCCAGCGTTACTACTCCTTCCGCGACTTCGACCATTTCATCCAGGTCTACGTCGAGGTTAACCAGTGCCTCCGTACGTCAGAAGATTTTGCCCTGATCACGCGCGAACTCGGCGAAGAGGCAGCGACGCAGAACGTCCGCTATCTCGAGGTGACGATCAGTCCGGGCGGGCCAGTGCGACGCGGCAGGCTCAGTTATGACGAGTTCCACGAGGGGATCATGGATGGCGCCAGGCAGGCCCGCGAGCGCTGGGGTGTCGAGATGCGCTTCGTGGTCGATATCGTTCGTGTGAACGACGAGGACGCTCGCTGGTCGGCGGCACGCTACGCGGCCGCGAACGCGGGTGACGGCATCGTGGGGATCGGTTTGGGCGGAACAGAGATCGGCTACCCACCCGAACCGCACGCGGACGTATTCGACTTCGCCATGGCAGCTGGGCTACGCAGCACGCCACACGCGGGCGAGACGGTCGGTCCCGAGAGCGTCTGGGGTGCCTTGCAGGCGCTCAAGGCGGAGCGGATCGGCCATGGCATCCGGGCGATCGATGATCCGCGACTGATCGAGGAACTGCGCGATCGCCAGATCACGCTCGAGGTCTGCCCCACCAGCAACGTCTGTACCCGCGCGGTCGCTTCACTCGGCGAGCACCCGATCCGGCGGTTGTTCGAGGCGGGTGTACCAATCACCGTCAACAGCGACGATCCGCCGATGTTCGGCACCACCCTACTTGACGAGCAGCTCCTGCTAGCTCGTGACTTTGGGTTCACGATTGATGATATCGAAAATATCAACTTGCAGGGGATCAACGCGGCCTTCTTGCCGGACCCGGAGAAGCGACGTCTGGAGACCGAATTCCGGACTGAATACGCGCGCCTGCGGACCGAACTCGGGTTACCTGAACGCGACTAGTGGCCCGTCAGACCTAAATTGCTGATGGCGTTGCCCGTTGCTCGGCTCGCCGCCCGGTAGGGATGCGCAGGAGGACGGGGAGCGATGCGACGGACGAAGCGCGCGGTGGTGCAATAGCATGGGAAGGTGGCGACATGCCGAGTGATCTCGCGACGGCGATTGCAGCGATGCCGCTGTGCGACACCCACGAACATCTCCACACCGAGCAGCACTACGTCGAGGAAGGCCCGGACGTCCTTCAGGCGATCTTCGAAAATTATCTGCTTGCCGATCTTGTCGTCGCCGGGGCGTCGGCCGAGGCTGTGGCTCGCTTGGTCGACGCCAGCGATCCTGACATCCGTGCACGCTTTGCGGGCGTGCGCGACGCCTGGGAAGCCTGCCAGCATACCGGCTATGGCGAGGCGGTGCGCCTGATCGCGCGCCTGGTCTACGACCTGGAGGAGATCACTCCAGACGGGTTGGAGGGGGTGACGGCGCGCCACGCCGCCCTGCGCCACCCGGGCGAGCGCCTGCGCCTCCTGCGCGACGTCGCGCGGCTCGAGTATGTGCAGATCGACGACTCCGAGTGGATCTGCCAGCCAGATTCCGCCGGCCCGGACTTCTTCCTCTACGATCTCTCCTGGGTCAACTTCTGCGATGGTCGCCTCGAGCTGCAACGGCTCCAGGACGAGACCGGGACCACCGTCGCGACGCTCGCCGACCTGCGTGCGGCCTTTGCCACGCTCTTCGCGCGCTACGGCCCACTCGCGATCGCGGTGAAGTCGCAGCACGCCTACAATCGCACCCTGTACTGGCGGGAGCGCACCGATGCCGAGGTCGCACCGGTCCTCGAGATGGTGCTGGCCGGGCAAGAACTGTCGGAAGATGAGCGCCTCTGCCTCGGCGACTGGTGCTGGGCGCGCGGTGTCGAGCTCGCGATCGAATACGACCTGCCATTCAAACTGCACACCGGCTATTACGCTGGATATGGCCGGATGCCGATCGATCGAATCCGCGCGGGCAATCTCTGCGGGCTGCTCGCGCGCTATCCGCAGGCGCGGTTCGTCCTGATGCACATCGCCTACCCGTACAGCGACGAGCTGGTGGCCCTGGCGAAGCACTACCCGAATGTCTACGTCGATCTCTGCTGGGCTTGGAGCATCGATCCGTGGACAACGCGTGATTTCGTGCGGCGGATGATCCACGCCGTGCCGATCAACAAGCTATTCGCCTTCGGCGGCGACACGTTCTGGCCTGCCGCGTCGGTCGCCTATGCCGCGCAGGCGCGCACATGGCTGACGCGTGCCTTGCAGGCCGAGGTGGACGATGGGCTACTGACCGAGCGCCAGGCGATCGCCATCGCCACGCGGCTTATGCAGACCAATCAGCGTGATTGCTTTGATATCGAGGGCACGCGCGCCGCGATTCGCCGGGAACGCGCGGGACGTGCATGACTCGGTCGGTCGTCGAATGCGCGGTCGCAATAGGGCGAAGGACCGTGCCGCGACGGTGCATCGTCTGTCTGCTGTTGCTTCACCACTGAGAATGTCCACATAAGCTTCAAGCGCCTCTACCCCGCGCATGATGACTGACGGACCGCTGGGGCTCAGTCGATCTCTCCGAGGGCCACGTCCTCGATGGGAACACTGACCTGGTCCATGGGACGAAATGACGGCGCGATCACCAGAGCCAGCGGCATGGCGAGGGAGAGTATTGCCACCGCGGCGAGTGTGGCTCGTATGCTGAAAACTTGAATGGCGAAACCAGCGAGCACGACTCCGACCGGTACCCCGAGTTCTTGCAGGCCGGAGAGCGTGCCGAAAACGCGACCGCGTAATTCGGCCGGGGTCCGTTCCTGGTACACGGTAAAGATTAGTGGGCCGATGATGCCGAACATGGCGCCGCCGATAAAGAGCATTGTGATCGTGATCACCAGTCCCGGCAGAACTGCGATGACCGCCAGGTCGGCGAACGAGATGGCAAAGGCGAGCGCCATGGTTGGTCGCCGTGGCCAGCGTTCGCCCCAGAGGCCGAAGACGAAGTTGCCCAGGAGCGCTCCGCCTCCATCGGCCGCGATGAGCAGCCCGAAGTCGACCGAACTCCCGAAAACCCGCTTTGCCATGACGGGCAGGAGGAACGACATGAAGGCGGCGCCGACTGAGTCGACATAAGCGGCCAGCAACCCCAGGGAGCGGACGACGCGCTCGGAGGTGATGAAGCGCAGCCCGTCGCGCAGGGCGGTGAGATAGGGGACGTCCTCCTCGTCTTCTGTGGTGGATGTAATCGACCGCGGGACGAACAGTGCCATCACGACGGCCGAGAAGGCAAACGTGGCGCCGTCGACCCAGAGCACGTTACGGGCAGAGATCGTCGCGATGAGCACACCGGCGATCAGCGGTCCAACGAGCGACGCGACGTTCACGGCCGACTGTTGGATTGAGGTCGCCCGCTCCAGTGTCAGTTCCGCCAGTTCCGCTAAGTCCGGCAAGATGCCGTTGCGCGCGGTCGTGCCTGGTTCGTTGACGACGCTGACGAGGAAGATCAGCAGCAGGAGTTGCCAGAAGGCCAGGCCGACCGCGCGATCGAGTAGGGGAATCAGCACGATGGCTACGGCGCTGGCGCAGTCAGCCAGGATACTCGAGCGGCGGAAGCCGATGCGGTCGACCAGTACACCGCCGAAGAAGGCGGAGAGGATGACGCCGATGGCTTCGGCCGCTCCGGCGATGCCGACTCGTCCCGCGCTGCCCGTTGTCTGCAGCACGTACCAGGGGAGCGCCAGCAGCGCGAGCTGATTGCCAGCGATGGAGACAACATAGGCGATCATCAAGACGAACAGGGGACGGCGGTCCCTCTGGCCGGACGTGACGGTCATGCGCCTGTTCCATCTCCTCGCCGCGAGATCGGTCCTGGCGTGTCACCAATGATTAGTAGGGATACCCGACGATTGCGGAATCTGAGACACGAAAATGGATGACCTGTGAATTGCACGATTCATCTATTGTAGTAGTCGTTCATAGAGGTCCGCAACCGGATGGATAACGCATGTGGCGACGTGCCGCTCAGTCGACCTCAGCCAGGGTGGGACCGGTGTCGGCGGTTGCTCGGCGCTCCATCGAGCGAAAGGCCGGTCCGACGGCGACGATGATCGGCATCAGCATCGACAAGAAGGCGACCGCGCCGAGGGCGCTGGTGAGGCTGAAGATCTGAATGGCATAGCCGCCAATCAGCACGCCCGCGGGGGAGCCGAGGCGGTGCAACGCGGAAATCGAGCCGAAGACCCGTCCGCGCAGCTCGGCGGGGATACGCTCCTGGTAGATGACGTACATCAGCGTTCCGATGACACCGAAGGCAGCGCCGTCAACCAGCAGGATCACCACCATGATCGGAAGGCTCGGCAGCATGGCCAGCAGCGCCAGCGCCACGAAAGAGACGGTGTAGGTAATCAGCATGGTCGGGCGCCTGGGCCATCGATCCCCCCATGCGCCGAACGCCAGCGTGCCGAGCAGGGCGCCGCCACCGTCAGCCGCGATCAGGATGCCGAATTCGACCGAGCTCCCGAAGACCCGCTTCGCCAGGACGGGGAGGAGGACGCCCATCAGCGCGGAGCCGACCATATTGACATACGTTCCGAGTAAGGCGACCGACCGGATCAGCCGTTCCGCGCGGATGAAGCTGATACCTTCGCGTAGCGCGTCGAAGTACTGGGGGTGCTCCGTCGCCGCGGCACTGGCGCGTTCCGGAATAAAGAGAGCGACGAGGAGAGCCGAGAGGGCGAAGCTGGCGGCGTCGATCCAGAGGACGTTGCTGGCCGATATCCCAGCGATCAGGACGCCTGCCAGAAGCGGCCCGCCGAGTGTCACGCCGTTCTTGATCACCTGGTCCACCGATGTCGCTCGCTCGAGTCGCATCGCTGCCAGTTCGGCCAGGTCGGGTAGCAAGCCATTGCGAGCCGTCGCGCCAGGAGTGTTGAAGACCGGGACCAGGAAGATCAGCACGAGCAGCTGCCAGAAGGCTAATCCGATCGTCTGATCGAGCAAGGGAATGAGCAGGATCGCCAATCCGCTGGCGCAGTCGGCCAGGACGCTCGAACGGCGGAAACCGGTGCGGTCGACCAGAGCGCCGCCGAAGAAGGCGGAGAGGATAACGGCAACGGCTTCGACGGCGCCAGCCATCCCGACCCGTCCCGCGCTGCCCGTCGTCTGCAGCACGTACCAGGGGAGCGCAAGGAGCGCCAGCTGATTCCCGGATAGGGAGATCGTGTTGGCGTACATCAAGGCGTAGAGCGGTTTGCGGCTCGGCTCGTCGCGCTGCGCCGGCGCCCTCATGAATCCCTACCTGTTACCCCAGTTCACAGTCTTGCATCGGCGCCCGTCAATTGGGAGTATTAGGCTACCGAGGCTGCTTGAGCCATCGAATCTGAGATTCCTATACTTTAGCCTACATGTATTGTGCCTGGCGGTCGACGATTCCACCAGGCGGTATGAAGGCTCCGATTGAGTTCGAACTGCGACGTGAGAGACGCATGCCGCACGTGATGTCGAGAGAAGCGAGGTTGCAATGACCGCCCGTCCACTCAGTGAGGCAGTCCAGCAGGCTGAAGAGGCGATCAGTGGTGGAAATTATCAGCTTGCTGTTGAGACCTGCCGCCGGGTACTGGGGCAATTCCCAGAATTCGCCACGGCGCATCGCCTGCTGGCGGAAGCACATCTGGAAGTCGGCGACGTAGATGCCGCCGAGCACGCGTTCCAGGAGACGCTGCAGCGCGACCCACAGAGTTCAGCCGCCTATGCCGGACTGGCAACGATCGCGGAAGGGAAGGGCGACGTCGAGAGCGCGCTTGCCTACGCCCAGGTCGCCTGGGAGATTAGCCCGCAGCGGGCGGATCTGCGCGATCGCGTCGCGAGCCTGTCGGAGCGGCACTTTGGTAAGGGTGGACGGCTCCACCTGACCCGGCCCGCGTTGACGTCACTGCACTTCCGTGCCGGCCGTTGGTCCCGCGCCGCCGCCGAGGCCGCCTCGGTACTGGTCGAGCATCCAGGCCGGGTCGACGTGCAATTGCGCATGGCCGAGTCCCTCTGGCGTCGTGGAAGCCTGACCGCCGCGGCGAACGCGTGCCGGGCCGTGCTGGAGTCGGCTTCATCAGCCGTGATGGCGCTACTGATGCTGGCGGACGTCGAGCGTCGCGCCGGGCATCCGGATGAGGCGACACAGTTACTGGAGCGAGCCCGGGCGGTCGATCCGGACGGCGTACGCGCGGCTGATCTGGTGACGATTGGCGCGGCCGACCTGGCCGAGTTCATGCTCCCGGCGCAGATGCCGGAGTTCGACGACTCCGTTGAAATTGCCGCCGAGGTCGAGCGCCCGCGTATCGCGCCCGCGCCCGATTTCAACTGGACACAGCCGGCGCGCGAGGAAGAGACGGCGGAGTCAGATATCGATAGTCTGGTAACCGAGGCGTCGAAGGGCCCGGAGGCATCAGCCCCCGCTGATGACGGGGAGTTCGACGTCAGCCTGCCGGATGATGCTGAGATCGAGGCGGCCCGGCCTCCCGCGAAAGCGCAGCATGGCTATACCTCGATGCTGCAATCCCTTGAAGGGGAGGGCTTGATGCCCTTCCGGCTTGACGGTGAAGAGGCGGACGAGGAGACGGCGACCGAAGCTGAGGATCTTGAGCGTGTGGCTAAAGAGGAGACCGAAGACACGGTCTTTGGACTGGTTAGCGACGAGGAGATCGACGCGGCACGTCCGCCGGACGAGCGCCCGCACGGCTACACAACCCTGCTGAATTCGCTGGATGAGACAGGCGTGGCGCCATTCGAGATCGACGGCGCTCCAGGCTACCCGACCGATGAGACGGAGACGGGGGATCTGGCGGCTGAACTGGAGACGCAGCCAGAGGCTGGGCTCGAAGGGGAAGCGGAGACCGAGTCCGGAGCGTCGATGGGATCGATCGAGTCGATCGACTACGGCGCCGACCTCACTGCTGGCTGGGATGACATCGATGCCGAGATCCAGCGGGCCACTCCGACCGGTGAAGACACGCTCACGGGTTATACCGGCGAACTCCGCGGCCTCGATGAGATCGGGGTGCAGCCCTTCACGATTGAGGGCGTGGACGACAGCGATGCGTACGCGGATCGGGCAGAGGACATTGTCGAGTTCGACGATACCATCGAAGCCGATCTCTCATTCCTGGATGAGAAACCTCCAGTCGAGCCAGCCTCTCCGCCGAGCGTTGAGGCGATGTCACTTGATGTCGACCTGACCGATGGCTGGGCGACGATCGACGAGGAGATTCAGAACGCAATCCCGAGCGAGACACCGCCCGGATACACCGACGAACTGAACGAGTTGAATGTCAGCGGCGTTGAGCCCTTCTTTGTCGAGGCTGATGAGCCAGAGGCTGAGGTAGAGGACGACGTTGACGAGGCGCCCGTCATGTTGGAAGACGACGTGGTGTCGGACGAGCTCGCCGCGGGTATCGATCTCTGGTCGTTCGATGGCGAGCCAGCCGATCACGCTGTTGACGAGATGGTCGTTCCGGTTGAGACGGATGCGCCCTCGGATAGTGATCTCTTCGCGTTCGCCGACACGGACGATCAGGTCGTGTCGCCGGTCGACGTCGTCGAGATGGCGGAGCCAGAGCCGTGGGAACCGGCTGGGCCCGTAGAGGAACCGGTCGCGATGACCGCTGAGGCGGAGTCAGAGCCGGTCGAGGCTGAGCTGGTCCAGCCGGTGACGGGCGAAGTGACGATGACTGAGGGCCAGGCTGGTGACGCGGTGCGAGCGGCGATTGCACACCTGGGCGTTGATGCATCGCTGTTCGAGCGAGCACGACAGGCGAAAGCGCAGCTGGTCCAGACTGGTGTAATTCAGGGCGAACAGCTGCTTCCGGGCGTCGAGCCGCCGAGACCGGCGCTAGAGACACTGGAAGAGGCCGTGGAGGCCGATCCCGCGAATATGGATGCGCGACGCGAGTTCGTCGCGGCGCTGCTGGATGCCGAGCAGTTCGAGCGCGCCTTCGCCGAGTTCCAGTGGATGCATCGTTCGCGCGTTCCCTTCGAAGATCAGGATCTTAGCAACCTGACGGCGGTCGCCGACGCGGCGGGTCCGCATCAGGCGAGCAGTGACCGCCTCCTTGGCGCGATCTACCGGCGCGCGGGCAACCATGGGATGTCGGCCCGGCACTACCAGAAGTCGCTGGCGCGCGATCGCGGCGGCGCGGAGGAAGAGGCATAGATGGAAGAGGAACTTCTCTCGCTGCTGGAGTACCAGGACGTCCTGGCCGCGGTCGCGAGCACGAAAGACGGACTCGTGGTGGCATCGGTGGCGCTCGATGATTTCGACGCTGAGACCGTCGCCGCGGCTGGCTCGGCGCTCGTGAGCGGTGCTGGTGGAGATGACCCGGCGCTCGCCATCGACCTGGATGGCGGGTCGCTCTTTCTGACGCAGGGCAACGAGCTGATGCTGGTGGTGTTGGCGGACCCCTCGGTGGCGCAGGATCCGCTGGCGAATGTCATGCTCGAGTCGGTTGCCGCGCTTGACGAGCAGATCGCGAGCTAAGGGGATAAACCAGCCGGAAGGCTATGGTAGGCTTCAGACCGCTGGCCAGAACGGCCGGCGGTCTTGCTGTTAACGATGCGAAACGGGAGGGAGTTGGTGTGGAGCGAACGCTAATCATTGTGAAGCCGGACGGCGTGCAACGCGGTCTAATTGGCGCGGTGCTGGGCCGCTTTGAGCGTCGCGGTTTGAAGATCGTTGGCCTGAAGATGATGCAGGTCTCGCGCGATCTGGCCGAGCGCCACTATGGCGTTCACAAGGGAAAGCCGTTCTTCGAAGGTCTGGTCGACTTCATTACCTCGTCGCCGGTCGTGGTCGGTGTGCTCGAGGGGCCGAATGCCGTCGAGGTGACACGCAACACCGTCGGCGCGACCAATCCTGGCTCGGCGGCGCCGGGCACCATACGGGCCGATTTCGGCCTGACTATTGGCCGCAACCTTATTCATGCATCAGACGGAAATGAGACCGCGCAGAATGAGATCAACCTCTTCTTCGGTGAAGACGAGCTGGTGAGCTACGACCGCGCCGTCGACGCTTGGCTGATCGAGGATTAGCACGTTTCACGTGAAACGTGGCAGACTCCCACGTTTCACGTGAAACACCACCAATCCCAACCGAACTGTCACAACTCCCGACAACATGAGCCAGCCCTTCCGATCGCATCTGGTGCAAGAGCGAGGAATCCATGGAACCGGTAGAGTTCACCAACGCAACCGAGCTGAAAGCGCAACTCCGTCACGTCCTCTTCATCGGCGGGCCGCCTGACTCTGGCAAGACCACCATCGCCGATGCGCTGGCCGAACAGCATGGCCTGCAGGTCTATCACTTCGACCGTCACGAGATGGAACACTTCAGCCGCGCCGACGCCGTACGCCATCCTGCGCTCTACGGGTCTCATCCGGATCGCGTGACGACGGAAGAACGGTGGCTTGGCTCATCTCCCGAACAGATGGCCGAGGAGACGATCGACTGCTGGAGCGAACGCTTCGGCATGGCACTTCAAGACATTCTGGCCATGCCGGACTCGCCGCACATCATTGCCGAGGGTCCGGGCTTCTTCCCCGAGCTGTTGTCCCCATTATTGGCCGATCCCCATCAGGCGATCTGGCTCGTCCCGTCGCCCGCCTTCAAGGTCACCTCGTCCATACGACGCGACAAGCCCGGTAGCCGCTGGGAGACGACCGATCCGGATCTGGCTCAGCGGAACCTGATTGAACGGGACCTCATCATGGGGAAATACGTGCACGATTCCGCGCGCGAGCTCGGGCTGCAGGTCTATGAAGTCGATGGTTCGCGGAGTCTGGAGCAGGTACGGGCGGACATCGAGCAGTTCTTTGGTTCGCTACTTGAGAGATGAATCCCTCCCGTAGCTGAACTCCTCATCCCAATCGTCGTGCTCCGTCATTGCTCCCCGACATCGATCAACATGGTGTCGTAGGCGAATTCGACCGGCAGTCCGTCTGCTTGCAGGCGTCCTTGCAGTACGAGCAGGTCATCGTAGCTCAGGTCGTCCGGCTCCTCGATGTGCGTCAAGATGACTCGCCGGGCATTCAGCACCCGAAGGATCTCCAATGTCTCCTCAAAGGTCGCCTCTTCGGCGAGCACCGGATGCTCGCGGGCAATACGTCGCTCGCCCGTGAGGGGGTTGAACTCATTGACCCCCATCGGCAGGACGGCCAGGTCCACGCCGCACACGTGCTCGTCCGGAATCCAGTCCAGCGTCTCATCCGGCTCGATCAGCACACGCGTGTCCTCAGACTCGAACAGGAAGGCGTAGACGTATTCCTGTGCCAGCCGGAAGGGTTCGATGGTGACGTCGCCAATGGTGACACGCTCGCCGTCGCGCAACTCGATCAGCCGAACGTAGCCCTGGCGCTCGAGAAACGCCATGTGCTCCCAGCCGCCAAGCCAGGTGCGGAAATCCTGCGCAACCTGTTGAGGCAGATAGACGTCGGTCGGCGTGTGCTGTCGCGGCCAGCCGCGAAAATCGCCGTTCATCGTCTCCCACACCCGCCGTCCCATGACGTGGTCGGGATGCCAGTGGGAGTAGAAACCGGCGTTGATGTGCTGGATCCGCGAGCGGTCGATCTGGAATTTGCTCTCTTCGGGAGTGTCGATCAAGACGTCCGGACCATGAACGAAGACGCTCGGCCCGGAGCGACTATAGGGCACTCCCTTGACGCGCGCTTCGCGGCAGACTCGGCACTGGCAGAGAGGCCGCGGGGTGGTAATCGCTCCACCTGACCCCAGAATCTCGACCTGCACGACGCCATGCTCCCTCCGGATGCGAACGAGGGCGATCTCAGACGATCGCCCTCATGCACATCCATGGTCGTTCCCGGCCAGAAACCGGATCAGCTATCGCTCTGATGGATTAGCAACGGCTGCATGTTCCAGTGCGAGAGAAGTTCGGCGATCAGGTTCCGCAGCTGCTGGTTGGTCAGATCGTCCGAAACCGGTCGAACGCCACCGAACGGAAGTCCGGCGAACTTCTCCTTATTAGCACTGGAGCGCACGTCGTTGCGCCAGCCGACCATGTTGATCTGGGCCAGGACCTGGTCGCCGTCGGTCATGAAATAGAGGCCATAGGACGTATCGAGCATGATGCCGAAATACCCGCCTGTCTCGACGTTGTCCATCACGACGGGATAGCCCGGCTCGCTGCGCGTTTCATAGTCTTTCGCGACTGCCTGCAGCATCGGCATGACCCGCTCGCGAAGCCGCTGCAGCGCCGTCACTCCGCTCATACCCGCTGAATCGCTGCTCATGCTCTCTGACGCTCCCTGATCTAATCTGAACTACTCTGTGCTCTGCTCGTTCGTCGCTTCGGAATGCTGTTCTTGCCGGATCGAGTTGAGAGCCCGAAGAGTCGAAAACCAAACCCGACCGACGGGCCGACCAGCAAGGCGAAGATGATCGTGCCGACTCCGAACGCGCCACCCAGGATAATCCCGACGATGACGACCACCACCTCGATCATCCAGCGGTTGACGTGGACCGGCAGCCGGGTAATCTCGGTCAATGCCAGCATGAAGGAGTCGCGCGGACCGGCACCCAGTCCACTACTAATATACATGCCCGACGCGATGCCGATCACGACGATCGCCGCGGCCAGCATCAGGATGCGCAGCGGGTAGGGGCCGGCCTTGTCGATCAGCCCAGTGCCGAGAATCAGGTCGACGAAGAATCCAACCAGCACCATGTTCATCACGGTACCGATGCCGGGCGCGATCCCGACCACCCAGCTCACGATTAGCATGACGAGGCCAGTGATCTGCGTCGCCTGACCAATGGAAATCGGCGTCTGCCGCGAGATACCGTCGCTCAGAACCGTCCAGGAGTTCGCTCCGAGGTTGCTCTGCAGGCTTAACACCACTGCAATTGCAAAGAGGAACAGCCCGCCCGTCAGGATCAGGAGCCGGGCGATCAGGTTCAACCACGTCGCGCCGGTCCACTGGCGAACCTCGCGCAACCGGATCTCATCTCGCGCGGTGATCGTCTCTGTCGCGGACCGTGCCACCACCAAGTTCTCCGTCTTCTGTCGATACCTGCGTTGATAACCGTTCCGCATGAGCCGAATCTGGCCCGCCGCACTATACCATGCTCCAACGGCGATACCGGGAAGGAGGAGCGGAGCCAGGACTTCCTGTTGTGGGTGGCACGGCGCATACTCAGAAGAGAGCCGCAAACGCGGCGGCGACGTTGGTGAAGAGGTAGGACGGACTATGGCCGAACACGATCGCGAGATAGCCGGAGTTGTCGCTCCACCACCATTGATCTACGGTTGCGCGTTGGCGCTCGGACTACTGCTACACCGGATCGTCCCGCTCCGCGTCATGAATGGGCGCAGGGCGGGCGGGCGACGACGTATCAGCCTGTTGATCATCGCGGCCGGCCTCTTCCCAGCCCTCTGGGCGGCGCTCACGATGTTTCGTCAGGGGACTAATCCGGAACCGAGTCATCCGGTTGTCTCGCTGGTGGTCGACGGCCCGTTTCGATACAGCCGGAACCCGATCTACCTGGCGTTGACGACTTGCTACATCGGAGCCGGGCTGTTCGCCGGCACACTCTGGCACGTTCTACTACTGCCGGTCCTGCTGTCCGTTATGGAGCGCGGCGTGGTCCGGCGCGAGGAGGCCTACCTCTCCCGCCGGTTCGGCGATGAATACGAGACGTACGTCGCGCGAGTGCGCCGCTGGCTCTGAGTTCGGTTCGCGGATGCTAATGGCGCGAGGAATAGGGGAGCCCGGCCTGAATCTGTCGCTCTGACGTGGGACGAACCAGATAGTGTAGCGTCACCGCGCCAAGCGTGATCTGATCGCCGTCGCGCAGGATCGCGGAGCGAACGGGGCTGCCGTTGATCCGGGTTCCGTTCCGGCTCTCCCGATCAACCAGTTCATGCCGCCCATCGGGACGCAGCGTGATCTCAGCGTGATAGGCCGAGACTGTCGGATGGTCGAGCACCACGTCGTTGTTCGGGTAGCGTCCGATGCGGATCCTGGGCCCGTTCAATGGGACGCTCTTGCCCGCCACGATGAGGCGTGGGGCGTTGTCCTCGCTGCGCGGAATGAAGTCGAGCCTCACGATGCGGCTCCAGAAGCCGTCCATCACGTCGACCACTTCCGGTGCATAGAGTGCCACTGGCGCCGCCAGGACGAAGAAGAACGCCGCCCCCGAGACGTAGCCAATGGGGTCGACCTCGTCGACGAGCGCGCGACGGTAGAGCCAGGCCAGCTCAGCGGCCCAGATAATCACACCGAGAAACAAAATGAAGATCAGCAGCGACTGCCCGCTCATTCCCGTCCCCCCTTTCTGCCGATGCAGGGCAGTATAGCGTCAATTGTATCGATCGTCGCGCGTTCGTGACGGCTTGGCAACGGTCATTCTCCGGAATGGTCTCCAGGGTATCCTTCAAGCTGACGTCCGGACGGACGGTATTGGCCCAACGAGAGGGAGAACGACGGTGGACGATCGAGACCGGGCTGAAATCCTCGCCGAGGTACTGCGCGAGCGCATGCCATCGGTCCGCCACATCATCGACGAATGGAGCGTGCCGGAGTCGGACGCGGTGAACTATGCGCAGATCAAGGATCTCATCTGGCAGATCGCGGCACCGCTCGGTCTCTCAATGCTCGGCTTCAGCACCGTCGAGCGAGCGCTGCGTGAGGATCCCGGCGACATCGACGCGCTCGGGGATCGCGCGCTCTTCGCCCAGGCGGGTGAGGATACCGGGGCGCTGGTGGAGCAGTTCCTTGAGATGGCCGGCCGACTCCGTTACTGATCGACCTCGGACGGCGGAGCGTTCTCCGCGGTCTCCGTCTCCTCTTCGTCGTCGCAGCGCTCGACCAGGTCGCGTATCGAGGAGATGACCCCGTTTGCATTGGCGGGGGTCATCTCGAGCCGCTGGATGGTCCGCATCAGTTCGGCGGCGACGAGTTCTCCGCGTTGATAGTAGGGTGCGTTGGAGACGTTCTGCCAGGCATCGGCCAGGCAAACGAGGAGCGTCCGCGCGTGTTGCGGCGTCAGTTCGTTGACGATCATCGCCAGGGTGGCTCGCGCCGCCTCATCCGACTTCGCATGTCCGATGAACGCCACCGACAGGCCAAAGATCGAGGGCACGCCCACGTCGGCCGGTACCCGATCGACGAGAAGCCGCAGCAACTCGCGCTGGTCGGATCGGACGATATCCCAGAAGAGGGGCGAATAGCGCAGAAAGGCACGGCGGTAGTCCGCTTCGCTCGACGGGCCGGAGAAATACTCGGTCCATTGTCGTGCGCGCTCGTCCCGCAGCTCAGCGGTCGTGGGATGTGGCGAGGGTTTCTCTTGTCGCGGCCGGCCGAAGATCGGCACAGTCGACGCCTGCTCTCATCGGGTCGCGTCCAGCACGCGATCGTCTCATTCCGTGTCGAGTAACGATAGCAGACCGTGGCCCGTCTTGCCGCCTCTCGAGACCGGGTTCAAGACCTTCGAACGGCGCGTTCTTGGAACCCGTCCTGCGCCCTGCAATTGGCTATACCGGTCAACCAGAGGCGGCCGCACGCGATACCGCGAACGTACAAGACCGGACTATGAAGGTGCCGCACGCATCTCCGCCGGTCCTCGACGACCAACCACGCGATACGCGACGGATTGCACGCAAAAAGCGAGCGAGGAGGCATCATGGATAGACAGGCCGCAGAGCAATTTGAGGATCGTTTCGATGCGATGGTGAGCAAGATCCGGGAGGAGCCCGCGATCGTCTCACGGCTCTCCACGCTGGAGTCTCGCATCGTGCGCGAGGCGCTGGATGGGGACGATGCCGATGAGATTGCCCGGCGTCACGACGTCAGCAAAGGCTACGTCATGACACTGATCAAGGGCGTGGCACAGGCAACCGGTGGCCAGGCCGATCAGCTCGAACATATGGGTCTGGGACGCGACCACGACAAGAACCTGCGAGGTGGCTTCGGCGACATGGGCCTGGCCAACATCAATGTCCAGTCGCAAACGACGGGGCGAGAGTCCGGCTACCAGATCGACGAGGCCGAGGATGCCGCGGCCGAACACGAGGGCGGATCCTGATCTGTCCCGCCGCGCGCTCGTTCAAGCTGGCTCCTCAACTAGCGCGGTTCGCTCGGCGCTCAATGTTCGTTGCACCAGCAGCAGCCCCAGACTGAGCGGGATGATCAAAACGAATCCGACGATCAGGGGCGTGACGGGCTTGATCTCGTAGAGCCAACCTGCCGCGAAGGGAGCCAACGCGAAGCCGGTGCCGCCCATGATCTCCGACAGGGCGAAGGCGCGTGGCCGGTGGCGCTCGTCGGCGACGTCGCCGAGCGCAGCCGCGAAGAGAGACCAGGCGACGGTATAGCCTCCGCGCAGAATGTAGGCGAGCGCGAAGAGAACGATCGAGTGGCTGATGGTCAAAATGCCCAGCGTACCGGCAACCGCCGCTGTCGCCAGGGCGATGGCCATCAGTGGCTGATCGAAGGGGCGCACCCGGGTGGTGATCAACCAGAGGCCAATCGCGCCAATGGCGGAGGCCGATCCGAGCACGCCAATCATTCCAGTGCCGACGCCACGTACATCCTGCAGGAAGTTCGGCGCCAGCGTCAGTCCCATGGTGAGGGTGAAGACGGTCGCCATCTCGAGCAGGCAGAGGAGCAAGATTGGCCGCTGCTTCAACGTCGTGCGATAGGTGAGCGGCGGACCGGTGTGCTGCTGAACGGGTCGCGGCGTGATGCGCGAGAAGAAAAAGACCGCCACGGCCGTCAACGCCGCCGCGACGAAGAAGATGGCGCGCAAGCTAATCAGGTCGGCCACGAGCCCGCCGATCGTCGGCGTGAGGAGTAGTGCAAAGGCCGGTCCGACCGTATAGATCAAGGTGAAGGCGCGCGTGCGCTGCCTCCCCGGACCCGCCACCTCAGCAATGGTGCTCGAGATGCTGGGAAAGGCGATATTGCCGACCGCCATGATCATCCCCATCGGGATGAGTTGCCACCAACTTTGGGCAATGCCATAGAGGAACATGCTGGTCGCGGTCATGGAACGGGCAGCGACGATCAAGCGGCGCGGTGGCACACGATCGGCTACCATCCCACTCGGCATGAGCGCGAAGAGGCGCAATACCCCCATCAGCCCCATCACGATGCCGATCTGTGCCGGATTGGCCCCCAGCGCCGCGATGTAGAGCGGCCAGAGTGTCTGGTAAACGCCGAATGAGCCTTCGTTGAACGACATGGCGATGAAGATTCGCGTATTGTCGTGGCTCAGTCCGAGGCTTGGTCGTTTCAATCCCTGTCACCCCATAGTCCCAACAGACGCGATAGTATAGCGGGTGATCGCTCGCTTTGCCCGGTCGAATCGTTAGAGCGTGATTGTGAGTCACAGCGGGGCCGGTGACGCTGGCCTGATGCCCGGAGAGCGGTCATAATGGTCCGCGTTCGAGACCGCGCGATAGGGAATGAGGAGATTTGATGATTGATCTCGTGAGCGATACCGCGACCCGGCCGTCAGCGGAGATGCGTCGCTATATGGCGGATGCGCCGGTCGGCGACGAGCAGATCCGGGAAGACCCATCTGTCAACCGGCTGCAGGAGATGGTGGCTGAGCTGACCGGCAAGGAGGAGGCGCTCTTCCTGCCATCCGGCACGATGTGCAACGCGATCGCCATCAAAGTTCACACTCAGCCGGGCGACCGCATCGTGCTCGAGCGCTACGCGCACCCGTTCACGTCAGAGGCGGGTGGCCCTGGTCTGCTGGCTGGCGTTATGACGATGCTGATCGAAGGCGATCGTGGTGTCTTTACCGCCGAGCAGCTGGAAGAGGCCATGCCGGGCTATTCGTACCATTCGGCGCCGACCACCCTGGTGCTGGTCGAGAATACCCATAATCGCGGCAGCGGCAAGATCTGGCCAATCGATGGAATCGAGTCCGTCGCCGATACGGCGCACCGCCTCGGCGCCAAGACCCACATGGACGGCGCGCGCTTGCTCAACGCGGTGGTCGCCAGCGGCATCCCGGCCAGCAAGTGGGCCGAGAAGATGGATACCGTCTGGATCGACCTGTCGAAAGGTCTCGGCGCACCGGTCGGCGGCGTGCTGGCCGGTGATCACGAGACGATGGAGCGCTCCCGGCGCTACAAGCACATGTTCGGCGGCGCCATGCGCCAGGCGGGCATCATCGCGGCGGGTGGTGTCTACGCGCTGGAGCACAACGTCGACCGGCTGGCTGAAGACCATGCCAACGCGAAAGCGCTGGCGAAGGGTCTGGCCGAGATTCCGGGCATCGGCATCGACCCGGACGACATCGAGACCAACCTGGTCTATTTCGACGTCAACGACACCGGGAAGACGGCGGCCGAGATCACCGCGGCGATGAAGGAGAAAGGCGTCCGCATGGGGGCGGTCGGCAAGCACCGCATCCGCGCAGTGACCCATCTCGACGTCTCGCGTGCCGACATCGACACGGCGATCCAGACCGTCGCCGAGGTCGTGGTCGGCCGGGAGTAGTCGCCAATCGACCCACAGAGAACGTATTGACATAACCGTCGGGTCCGAATTGGTCCCGGCGGTTCTTGTTGTTGCCTCGTGAATGGCCGCACACACCTGGGTTGAAAACCCAAGGCTAAAAAGACGAAATCCATGAATGGATTGAGCTCTGGATGCCGGACAAGGCAGGAACGGCATTGGGCACGGATGCGTGAGGAAATCATCAATTCAGGCCTAGCCCGTTCAGGGGCTTCGGCTTCCCAGCCTGGGTTTTCAACCCAGGTGAAGCCTGCTAATTACCGGAATTCATCGTCAAAGACCATTATTCTCGGGCGAGCGAGACTTATTTCCGAATCAACACGCGAACCAGGATTACGGAACTCAAACCAACCGTAACCTCGATGAGAATCGATCTAGACCCATGTGACCGTCAGACGCTGGACGTTGACAGAATCAAAATCTCCTGAACGCGAGCGGGACATTTCGCGTAAATGCAGAGTTGTGAAGACCTTCGCCCCAGATTCACCGTCGCATTTTCAGCCGCTTTTCCGTTCTATTAAGAGACGGCGCGAAGCAACGGGGGTGACGGGTGCAACGCGAAACATCGCAGGCTGACCAGGCCGGGCTATCTCCAGAGCAGGAGATGGCGGTCGTCGCGGCGGCTAAAGTGGACGGTGACGCGTTTACCACGCTCTATCAGCACTATCGCCAGCCGATCTTCTACTACTGCCAGGCGCGCGCCCCAGCTGGTGTAGATCCCGATGACCTGACGCAGCAGGTCTTCCTCAAGGTCTTCGAGGCCATCCCACGCTATGAAGAGCGGGGCGTCCCCTTCCGGGCCTGGCTCTACCGCTTGGCGCATAACGTCATTATCGATGCGCTCCGGCGGCCAGACCGAAGCGTGCCGCTCCAGATCGCGGGCGATGTGCGGGCGTCAGGCAAGATGTCGGATCCCGAAGCACGCGCATTGGATGCCGATGCCCGGCGACGGTTTCATCAGCTCATCGCTCCCCTGGACGCGGATCGCCAGCATCTCCTGACCCTGCGCTTCGTCCTCGACCTACCCACCGCGGAGATCGCGACCATTCTCGGCAAGCGAGACTCGGCGGTCCGCGCTCAGCTCAGCCGCGCCATTGCCACCTTGAAGGAGCAGCAGCATGGACGATAGGGACCAGCTCAAACAGCATTACGCCGATGTCTTCGACTCCGAGCCAGATGCTGACCTGCTCCAGATGGTCGATGAACTTCACGAGACCGCCGTCCTCTGTCGTCAGGGTGAGCCATCGTCGGCTGTCGATCGAGCCATCGCACAGTTGGCACGACAGCGCCGCCAAGCTTCGGCATCGAACGGCACGACGGACCACACCGATGACCAGGACACAGCAGTGCAGAGTCTAGTGCAGGTTCCACCACCTACCCGTCTGCGCACCGGCTGGCTCCGGCAGGGGCTGGGCATGGTGGCGGCCGTCACGGTGCTCGTGCTCGTAGCAGGCATCCTGGCGGTCACCTTTGGCAACCAGCAGCAGAGCCAGCAGGGTGGCCTGGGTGGCGGCGCGACCGCGACCGCGACTCCCGGTCTGCCGCAGACGGTGACGGCGAATGGCATTGCGGTGACGCTGGAGTCGCTGACAGCCGAGAACGGCGGTACTCGCATCACCTTCAGCGTGAACGTGAGACATGATCTCGTCTCAGTGGCCGGTAGGAATGTCGTCGGCTTTCAGACCTTCCCAGGACGTGCAGATTGACGGCGTTGCACTCTCTCCCTATGGTTGGTCGGCTGCCGGAGTCTCACAGCACAGCAATGGTGACACGACGACATCTTTCTGGCTTGTTCTTGGGTCAAAGCTGCAGGACCAGCAGGGAACGGTCATCTCACTGCAGCAATTCTTGTGGATCACGAGCCCGGGAACCACTGAGCTGGTACAAGGTCCGTGGGTTTTTCACATCACGCCGGAGATGCTCGCTTCTCATCCGTCGCCAGCCCCACGTGCCGATGGGGCGATCGTCCTGACCTTCGCCCAGGCGCATAAGCTCGCCCCGTTCTATCTGGCACAACCAGCATGGATACCCTCGTATCTTCAGCCCAACGGTATCGATGGGACCGCCCACCGGACTATGACCGTGGTGGATGGAACACCGTCGATTGAGCCTGTCATACCAACGAGGCTCGATGTCGTCAGGATGGTTTACGGTCCACGAGACACTGGCAACGGTGAACTGGTGATGATTCAGGAAGTCCCAGATACCGTCAAGACTACTGCTCCAAATAATGCGACCCAATCATCGTTGTCGATCTCAGGTCAGCGCATCGCTCGGTACGAGTACGACTACAGCGGTTCTGCCGTGGTTTATCAGTGGCAAGAACAGGGAACGAGCTTCGAGGTAATGGCACGGCTTGCGGGGCAACTGACCGAGCAAGACCTCGAGCACATGATCGCGTCGATGCTGACCGAGGGTGGCGAGTCGACAACGCCGGTGTCTCAGGCGTCACCAACAGCTCCCGCTCGCCTGACGTTTGACCAGCTCCAGCAAAAGGCCCATTACTATCTTGCTCAACCCACGTGGTTGCCTTCGTACCTGGTACCGGGAGGCGTAATGATTGGAGAAACGACACCGCCAGGAACAACGCCAACGAGCCAAGAGATTCATGTGTCTGTTTTGTCGTATCTCCCGACGGACCCTGGCCAACCGTATAGTCTGGCCATCCGGGAGCTTGACAGCACCATCACGCCAGAAGCTCCAACTGGCAGCATTACCACGATCACCATTGACGGACAGGTGATCACGCGCAGCGCGGCAACGCAGCTTGCCCCAGGCGAGGCAAACATCGTGAACTTCCAGTGGTCGGAAAAGGGAACCCATTTCTGGGTTGCCGCGCAGATGGCCGGCCCGCTGACGGAGCAAGACATCGAGCACATGATCGCCTCGATGCTTGGTCAAGCGACCGGGCAGGCAACACCTGTCTCTTCGGGCGGATCGGCTCAAGCTGGCACAGGTTCCGACAACAATCTAACGGTGGCGCAGGCGCAGCAGGTGGTCGGGTTCAAGATCATTGAGCCAACCAACCCTTCCGGGTCGCTCTTCCACAGCCCATACCGCGTGAGCGCGTACCACATCGGGAATTCGGGAGCTGACAAAGCGAACTATGTCGAGATGTACTACCCTGAGAATTCAGTTTCGTCGCTCCAGAGTTTGGTCCTGGTCGAGACGACGAACAAGAGAGCGGTGCCCGCCGTCAACGGCAATACGGCTTCACTCGTCCCACCGACTGACGCAACGCTTACGATGACGATCGTCCCTGGCACAGAGTCGAAACTGAACATTCAGGGCATAGTCGTGACCAGATTCGATGTGGCGGACTCCGACTCTCGCACGTCCTACTTCGTCTGGACGAATCACGGTGTGAGTAGCTACATCGAGATGGCGAGGAGTGGTGCGGGTACGGCTGCGACGGTGGGCGACGCTGACCTGCAGCAGATGATTGGCGGGATGATCAAGGAGCGGCGAGGTCTCGCCTGGTGGTCGTCGTCTGTGATCAGCGACATGCTGGCGCTTCTCCGCGGGCTCGTCCTGGCCTTTGTCCTCGTCGCCGTCTACCGCCTGCGGCACATCATGCTGTGGGCCCGGCCGATCTTCGTCGTCGTGGCCCTTGTCATTGCGGTCCTCGTCGTGGATGACATCGTGCGTGGACCATGGATCGCGGTGGTCGGGTTTGTGGTTGGCGGCGCGTTGGTGCTGGGCTCTGTTCCGCTTATGACCGGTGGCGCCATTCGAGGAACCACGCCACGTAGTGAGGTCTCATGGGTGGATGTGACTCTGAAGATCGGTGTTGGAGTCACCACGATACGGTCGACGAGATCATCGCGTCGCGCAATCAGATCTCAGTCCCTTGAGTGGACTTCGTCCGTGTAGCCCGGGAACTTTAGTCCCGTGTCGTTGATAACCATCTCATCCCGCTCACGTGATCGCTGGCCCGGCGCCCTCGCTGATTATCCCTGTTGCTCGCTTCTCCCAGGCAATCTCAGCGGGATGCATCGGCGCTGACAACCGTCTCGGCGGCCTGAGCGGCCGTGGAGGTCTCGGCATTGGCATTGAGGGTGTGCAGCGTCGGGTTGAGCACGATTCCGAGCGTGACGGCGGTGAAGGATGCGGCGATCAGGACCAGCGTCGTGCGCAGCCCGGCGGCTTCGATCAGAAAACCGGCGACCAGCATACCGGCTGGCATGGCAACCCAGGCGATGGCCGTGATCATGCCGAAGAGACGACCGCGCATCGCAGTCGGTGTCCGCGCCTGAAAGACTGTCATCAAGAGTGGGTTGATTGGCCCGGAGGCAATTCCAATGATCACCAGGAGCGTCGTGGTAATGGCCAGGCTGGGCGTCATCGCCAGCAGCCAGGCCGGGATCATCGAGAAGGCGAAGGCGCTGATGAACGTCGCCCGGCGCGGCAGCCGGTGTCCCACGGCGCCGTAGATTAGTATTCCGATCAGCGCGCCGGCACCGAACCCAGCCATCATGAGGCCGAGATCGACGGCGCTGCCGTAGACCTCCCGCGCGAAGACCGGGAAGATGACGTCGAAGAGCGGTGCGGTGACGAAGTTGACGATGGCCACGATGATCATCATGGTGAGAATCAGGCGGTCGCGTCGGACATAGCGAAACGACTCGGCCAGTTGTGCGAAGTAGCCTTCCGCTCCCCCTTCACTTGTCGAGCGGGGTGACGGGGCTGGAATCGCCAGCGCGAACGCGAGGGCCGAGAAGGCGAAGGTCGCGGCATCGACCCAGAGGACATTGCTGGCCGAGAAGAGGGCAATGAGAACTCCGGCCAGTGGTGGGCCAATCAGGAGCGAGCTTCGCTGGATTCCGTTAAAGGCCGCGTTGGCCCGCTCGAGCGACGTGCCCGCGAGTTCGGCGAGATCGGGCAGGAGGCTCTGCCGCGCCGTACTGCCGGGAGCGTCGAAGAGCGCTCCGAGAAAGACGAGGAGCAGCAACTCCCAGAACTGAATGCCGAGTGTGCGATCGAGTAGCGGGATCAGCGCGACGGAGACGCCGCTGGCCAGGTCGGCGGCGATACTCATGGGTTTGAACCCAACCCGGTCGACGATCGTCCCACCGAAGACCCCGGCCAGCACCGCGGGCAGGGCCGTCATGGCCGCCACCAGGCCGGTCTTCGAGGCGCTGCCGGTCGTCTGCAAGACAAACCAGGGGATGGCGACGAGGGTCAGTACGTTGCCAACATTCGACACTGCGCTGGCGGCGAGCATCGTCCAGAGGGGTACACGCTGGGAGACGGATTGTGCCGGCACGTCGACCTCTTCCCATTCCTGCGGCGGCCAACGATCGCTCAACGAGCGAGACGCGTGAGCGATCGGGTGGTCGGCTCAAGCTTGTTGATCGCGAAGCTGAGTGAGATTGAATCGATGGCGTCGCGGCGATGACAAAGGCTATCGTGCCGGGCGAGCCGGGGCAAGTCGCGTTGATCAGTGGAGATGAAGAACGGCTGGCTCAGGAGCCAGCCGTTCTCGTTGTCCTCGGGAATCGCGGGTTCAGGCCTACGGAGCCCGGACCTCGACCCAGTTGTTGCTGTTCAGGCCGAGCGCCTGGAACGTGTTGTACGACAGCTCGATCACCCAGTGCGCCTGCCAGCTTGCCAGGTCCTGGCTGGCGACCGTATCACCGACGGTACACCAGAGCGTGACACCGTTGGCCGTGAGCTGGATTCGCTGTCCCGGGATGAACCCGGGATGCACGCAGTAGTAGCCGTTCGGATCCAGCGACCACCCGGCGGCCGCCTGGCCCCAACTCGAATACCGGCGTATCGTGTTGTCCCACCAGGCTCGGGTGTAGCTGGGGGAGTAGAACGCTGAGTGGCCGACGCCGAGCAGCCGCAGTTTCTGGCTGGACAGCGAGACGAGCGGCTGCTTCAGATCCGACAGGAGTTTTCCTTGCGTGTTGAGCACGCCGTTGACGAAGTCGTTCAACGCCGGGTCCTGCCAGTTCGGGTTGGCTGAGCCGGTGTAGTAGGTGGCGAGTACCCCACGCCAGTCACTCATGTTCTGGTGAAGCTCGGCGAGCTTGCTGGCGGCAACGTCGGCATTGACCAGCGGATCGAGCGGATAGGCTTGCTGCCCCAGAAACTCGCTCCGTACGCCGAAGAAGCCCTGTCGACCGTCGGGTGACTGGAAGAGTGGATTGTATCCACTCGAGTTCTTCGCCACGGCAGCCAGGAGGTAGGGATCGATCCCGTACTGCGCTGCCTTATTGGTGATGATCTCACCGAACGGCACCTGGCTCGCCAGCGGATAGAGGTTAGCGTCGGTCGGCTCGGTCAGCCCGTGCCAGGCACGATACTGCAGACCGACATTACCGGCCTCGACCCGCCAGGCCGGCGGATTGTCCGGCGTGTAGGTCAGGACGCGTCGCTCAAAGGCCTGCATCAGAATACGCTTCTGCGTGCCGCCGACCATCGTGTCGACCCAGAAGGGCTCCGTCAGCGGATGCCCGACCAGATACTGCTGGGAGAATGGCTGCTTGGCGAGCCAATCCTGGAACAGTTTCGGGATATTGTGGCCAAGCTGGCTGTCGTAGGCGCTGATCGTAACGTAGCTGCTTGTCATGACGCCCGGGACGACGGTCCCGTCGGCCTTGACCAGCGCCGTCACCGCCTGGCCCACGTGATCCGGCGTGCGATTCGCGTCGATATTACCCCCGATTGACGCGATTGGAGCCAGCGACGCGAAGGTGGGTGACAACGGATTATCTCCCATGTCACCGGTGGCCGGGATATTCGCGGGCGCCGACTGGACAAAGCTGTTCTTTCCCACCTGGATCTGACCGGCGATCAGATCACGCACCAGGAGCCCGACCGAGACATACCACTGCGAGTTGGCATTACCGTTCGGATCGGTAATCTCCATGCGTCCCTTGTCGAAGTAGAAGACCGAACGGTATCCGTTGGGGGACTCTTGGTAGGGTTCGCGAGTCATCGCTCGCATGGCTGGTCCCCACACCCAGGCCTGGTCTTGGCCAGTTCTGGCTCCGGGGCCATCGGCGCGAGCCCAGAGGTTCGCGACAGATGATGGTGCTGATTGTGGATCGAGGCTGAGCTCTTTCCCGAGGCTGGTGGCTGGTGTGGCGAACGTCGTCATTAAGGCGACAATTCCGCCGAGCAAGATCCACCTCTTCAATGATTCCCTCCCTCGCTGCGTGCCGCTCCGGCAGCGTTGGCATAATGCCGTTATGTCGCGGATACGCACGGTCCCTCACAGAAGTGGAAAACCCCGCATTTTCACAACTGGAGTCCGGTTGTTTTGCGAACCGGAAAAGTCCCCACTTGCGTATCCAGGCCCAGCGGCGGGCCGCGCATATACTACAGGGATAATTCACGAAAAACAAGCAAATGAATGGATTGGCAGAATCTGTATCTCAATGACACGAGATTCGGCCATATTTCGGCGCGTACGGACGCCAACGTGAAGATTTTGGGCAGTAACTTTGCGCTCCAGGCGAGAGATTACAGTCCCGTCAGAGATCCTGAATCACTCTCGTACCTGGACCTGAGGCCGGTCAGCGCGACTTGACCGGAAGGTATTGCGCGGCAGTTTACCACGGATCGGCACACTATATATGGTAGACACTCGACACGATGGTTCTAATTGTGGCGGTCCTGGTTCTGAAGTCATCCCCAATCGCCAACAAACTATAGGCTTGCTGCGCAATTCGGATGCCCACATACCTCCGTCTCACTGGCGGAACGTTGCTGAATCGCCCGCCCATCGCGCAACCGGGCAACGCGAGCGGATTTGACAAATACCGAGGTGACGATTCCGTGAGGAGCACCAGTTACGCAGTCTCGGTTTTCGCCGTCGCTGGTGCGGCCGGGAACGGGCGTGTGCACGATCTACGCCAAGCGTTCACGTAGATCGACGATATGCGGCATCGGCAACCTGCGAGTCTTACGTGACGCATCGATGCGTTCACCAGACATTGGCGGACCTTGGCGACACTGGCACATTGCCGGTGCCATGCGCAGAATTTGAGTCATGCGTTGACGTGACGGATCATTGACGCATGGGTTGCGGACATTAAGTGGCAACGGGGTATAGACGAGGAGCAGATATTGACAGATGCGTGGAGTACCGGACCGCCCGCCGTTCAGTTGCGGTTTGCCCGGCCGACCGATCAGCTTCAGGAGGTCGTTCGCTTTTATCGTGACGGACTCGGCCTGCCGGTCATCGGCTCATTCGAGGGACACAGCGGATACGATGGCGTTATGCTCGGCCTACCGGGGCACGACTATCATCTCGAGTTCACCCAGCATGAGGCGGGATCACCGTGCCCGGCTCCGACCGAGGACAACCTGCTGGTCTTTTACATCCCCGATCGCGCCGCCATCGACGCGATCGCTCAACGTCTCACCGTAATGGGTTATTCGGAAGTTCCGCCCGAGAATCCGTATTGGCAAGGTCGCGGTGTCACCATCGCCGACCCCGACGGATGGCGTATCGTGCTGATGAACACCGAAGGAATCTGAGACAGCCAGCACGTCTGGTGCGGGACCACGCGCATATGGCATCGACGCTACTTGAATGTTCGTCGACTGCGTGAATCAGGCTCGGAAACGCGCGGACTATCGTCTACGGCGCGCCAATTCCTCGACCGCGTCGATCGTCACTGTGCGAACGATGCGGTCTGCCGCAGTCAGCCGTTCCGGGTGACCGACCCGGTCGACTGCCAGGCAGCGCATTCCGGCGCCGATGGCTGAAGCCACGCCAGCCGGGGCGTCCTCGATCACAAGGCAGCGCGCCGGTGGTAATCCGAGTTCCCTCGCTCCCGCCAGATAGGGTGCTGGATCTGGCTTACCGACGGGCACGTCATCGCCGCCGACAGTCGCATCGAGTAGGGGCGCCAAATCGAAGCGCTTCACGACGTCGTCAAGTTCGCTGTTGCGCGCCCCCGACACAATCGCCACCCGGTAACCCCGCTCCGTGCACGCGTGCAGGGCGTCGAGTGCGTCCTGGAACGGCTCTACTTCATCCGGGAAGCGGCGGGCATAGGCGTCTGCCGTGGCGTTCATCAGATCCGGAATCGAGAGATCAGTGCGATCGACTGCTGCCAGATAGTCGAGAAAGCCGGTGTAGTCGGTCCGGCCGAAGAAGTACCGCGCGAACGTATCGGGATCGACCGGAGGCAGCCCGAACTGCCGCGCGGCCTCGTCCGTCGCTCGCTGGTGGACCGGCTCGCTGTCGATCAGGACACCGTCCATGTCAAAGATGACGGCCTGGATGGACTGCTCCCGGTTCGAATCAGCCATCGCGCAGCCTCCGGTAGTTGATCCAGCCCTGGAAAGCGGCGTGTCGCAGGAGTTCGCCGGGAATGCGGCGATGGCGCTCCGGTGGGCGGAAAAGCGCGAAGCGCGGATCGTGCTTGCCGAGAATGCGCTGGGCGATGAGGTAACCGAAGAAATGTGTCGGCATAACCCCCGATCCGTTGAAGCCCGCCGCAATGAAGAGATGCTCGTCGATCTGCCCGCTGAGCGGCCACCAATCACGCGTCCGAGCGGTGAGACCGTGCCATTCGAACTCGACCGGCACCCCCTCCAGCCAGGGGTAGCGACGCAGCATCGCCGTTGTACCCGCCTTGCGCGCTCGCTCATCGATCTCCCAGTCAGGTGCTTCGTAGGCACGATGCCCAAGGACGTGCCGGAAGAAGAAGCGCCGGTCGGGTGTTGAGCGCACGGTGTGGGTCGTGTAGCCACCGACCTCGAAGCGGAGCGGCCATCGCTCCAGCCCGCTCGTCTCCCATTCGGATGGCGTCAGCGGTCGCGTCACCATGACGCGATGGTGCATGGTGAGCATTAGATCCCGAGCGATGCCCAGCTGCTGGGTATAGGCATTCGTGGCGAGTGCAACATCTCGGGCACGGATACGGCCACGTGGCGTCACCAGGCCGACTGGCTCACCTCGCTCGATACCGGTGACCGCCGAGTGCTCGTAGAGTTCGACGCCCGCCCGCTGGCAGACACCGATAAGCCCGGCCACCAGCTTGCCGGGGTGCACCGAATTGGTCGTCGTCACGTCGGCGGCTACGTAGAACGAAGAGCCGATCTCTCGGACGAGTCGCTCACCGACCAGATCAGGAGCGGCACCCCGAGGCGGCCGATGGTGCAGGTAGATGGCCGGTTCCGCTTCCTTGAGGTCGAAGTCGATCCCTTCCTTTCCGGCGAACTCCTTCAGGAGGGCGTAGGCGGTTCGCGCGTCCTCGCTGGTGTCCTGGCCACGGAAGCGAGGTGCGACCGCGCCGGAGTTCCGCGAGCTTGATCCGGAGCCGAGCCGCTGGGATTCGACGAGCGCGACGCGCAGTGACGGGTCGCCGGTCTTGACGTAATAGGCAATTGCGAGACCAGTGAGCCCGCCGCCGACCACCGCCACGTCGACGTCGATATCCTCCATCAACGGTGGAAAGTGCGGCGGATCGGGGATCGTCGCCATCCAGTAGCTGCCGGAGCGTTCGGACTCTGACAGTGGCGAGGTGCGGCGAAGACGAAGCCGGTTGGCGGCCAGCAGCGGAATGGCCGCGAGGGCCGAGGTTGCTCCGGCCCATTTGAGCCAGCGTCGAGACGTCATGTGAAGGTTGTTCCCCAACTATCCTCGAGAGCCCTCAACGTCAGCGAGAGGTCCCGTTCGGAATAAACCTCGTTGTGATTCCGTTCGCACGGGTTCAACGCATCACGCCAGGCGACCAGGTGGTGTAGACCGGCGTGCTCCAGGCAAGCTCGCCATCGGACTGCGTCAGCCAGATCCAGTACGGGTTGAGCCCACGAGTCGGCGATTCATCGTGCCATGTGAACTGCACCTCATTTGGTCCGGTCCGGTGGGCCAGCCGCCGTACAATTACGCACTGCTCGAGACCCGGTCCTGTCTGTTCCAACGGTTCGCCGGCAATGTCGGCCAGTCTGCAACTGAACCGTGTCGCCGCTGACGTGAATTCGATACGAGTCTGGTCGTCGCCCTCGAGTTCGAGAATCACGCCATCCCAGTCTCCACAGGTATGACTGCGCCAGCTGATGCGCGTCGCGTCCCAGTCGATGACGCCATCTCGCGGATTGTCGATCGCGTAGTTCTCGACGCCGGTGATGCGTCCATCCCAGACGGTCAATCCGCCGGTCCAGTCGAGCGCTCGGGTACGATCGCGATTCTGCGCGCCGCGCCAGGCGAAGCGGATGCGCCAGGGCTCGCCGGGCTCCGGTGTGGGCAACGCGGAGTGCGTGTACATCGTCTGCTGTCCCCGGCGTAGCTCGATGGTGTCGATTGGTGCCGTGCCGAGCGCTCGGACTCTGATTTCTGGTGTGTCCGTCAGCACAGGCTCTGAGCCCATCGGGTGGCCGCTGACCGAAACATCGAGGATGATGCGCGGGCCACTCGTACCATAGCAACGACGGGTCTTCAGCGCCTCCCAGATACCCTCACGGGTGAGATCGCGTGCCAGATAACCAGTCAGCCCACCCCGGACGCCATGATGCGCCAGGGTCGCCGCGCTCCAGCCAGGTCGCCCGCTGTGGTCGTCCGATCCACCGATGAAGGCGACGCGCATTCCTCGCTCGAGTGCCTCACGCGCGAACCACTCAAAGCGGCCCCACTGGGAGGCGATCTCAACCGCCGGCTCGAGTGACGAGTCATGATAGGCGAGGTTGGCCCGGCGCCCGCCGATGTGAGGTGTGATGATCACGTCGTCGCGGCCCGCGTTGGCGGCGTAGAGGTGGTCGATCGGATAGCAATCGGTGCCGATATCGCTCTTGTCGTCGACCTCAGTGTGGCTCGAGCGGCGAATGGACCCATCGTTGCGATAGTAGACATTGTGGTCGCCGCCGGCTGGCGTATTGCCGGACCACTCGTAGCCATGGAAGGTGACAAAGCGGTTGGGTGCGTAGAATCGCTCGGCGTTTTCGCGTAACTGTCGATAGACCTCGGTGGTAATCTGGAAATCGTTGCCGGAGTGCGCGGTGGCATCCACTGCGGCGACATCCCGCGCGTAGGTGAAATATTCCTCGATCGAGCCGGTGCCAACGGTCTCTTCGGTCTGACCGTGGAGATCGGCCCAGTAGAGGCGTTGTTCGGGAGATTCGGTATGGCAGCGGATGGGGTTGCTCGTCGCGGTCAACCCGGGCTCGTCGGTCGCAACGACGCGCTTGACGCCAGCTCCCTGAAAGTGGAGATTTTCGAAGCGGTGCACTCCGGCGTCCTGCTCCGAAAAGCTGAAGGTTGGCGGGCAATCCCTCGGTACGTCGCCGGAGAAGGTGATCGTGCCCCGGTAATTCGGATCTGGGTTACCCCAGGCGTCGAGCGCGCGAACCTGCAGCCAGCTCGGTTCCCCGACCACGACGTCACTCGGCGCGACGACGACGAGTTGCGTGGCGCGGCCACCGATGATCGGGAAGCCGAGGTCAGCCACGTGCTCGTAGAGACCAGTACCGAAGGGATCGATCTGCAGCTTGAAGTGAAAGAACGTCTGCGGGTAGGTTTGCGCCCGCATGCCGGGGCCGCCCGAAAGCGTGTCGCCGAGGACGATCCTCAGATGATCCCCGGACGACAACGCTCCGCTCGAGACGCCAACCGTGATCGTCTTGGTCCAGGGCCGGATACCGCCCAGCGCATAGGTGGGTGTGAGCGCGACCGGGCGTGACGCGTGGACCCTGACATAGTTCTCCCCGCTGGGATCGGTGAACTGCGGCGTTGCCCAATCGGTCACGCTGCGAAAGGCGAGGCGAACGCGGCCACCATCGTCGATGCCGGAGACGCCGACGGTGTAATCGACGGTCCAGGTTCCGTGCTGCGCCGCGACCACTGGTCCAGCAGGAGAGATCGTCCCGCTTCCGCGCCATTCTGCCTCACTCCAGACCATCGTCACCCCCAATCGCGGTCAGATGCATCCTGCCGATCGTTTCCGGCAGTCTACCGCAGGATATGGGGAGTGTCGTCTGCTGATCCTGCGGAACAATGGCACGGTTCCGTCGCGACACCATGAGCGGAACGCGCGCAAACGAACAGCCCGCTCGAGACGGAACGGGCTGTGGCGATCGACGATGGCGGGCGACGGCTATCCCTGTGGCTTGATGTTCTGATTCACGCGGAACAGATTGCCCGGGTCGTACTTCGCCTTGATCTGGGCCAGGCGCGCGTAGTTGTCGCGGTAGGATGCCCGCACGCGGTCGCCGCCCTCGTCCATCATGAAGTTGACGTAGGCGCCGCCAGCCGAGAGGGGCTGCAGCGCTTCCCAGGCCTCGCGGGCCCAGGCGATGATCTCGTCATTCTCGGCCGGGTCATACGTCGCACCAACGATCACTTCCGCCCATCTCGCATCGCGATAGCTCCACGCCGTCGCGTCGTTGGGAACGCGACGCGCGGCGCCGTCGATCGGATGCAACCCGATAATCGAGGGACCGACCGGTTTTCGCTCGCTGTATCTGGCGATCAGCGCGGCGGCCGTGTCGGAAAGATCGTTGACGAAGTGTGCCTTCCAGTACATCTGCGTGCCGAACGGGAAGACCGCGTCGAACATGCTCTGAAGTGCGGGGAACGGCATCGGGCCAACCCAGTCGAGCGCCGGTGGACCGAACTGGGTGCGGATCGGCTCAAAGACTGCTTCCGCCTGCTCCAATGGGCCGCTCCAGCACCAGGCAATCGCGCACATCGTCAGGTTGTGCAGTGCCTCCGGGAACGGTGGTCCAGGCGGAACACTGATCACCATCAACGATCCGTTGAGTTCTTCCGGAGAGTTCGGCTGGAACTCGTTGTACCAGCGCAGCACGTCCTCCATCTGGTCCAGATGCCAGAGCATCGGCCCGGCGTAGACCGTGCCCGCGGGGTGTAGGCGGAACAGGAACGACGTGACCACGCCGAAGTTCCCGCCGCCGCCCCGAACAGCCCAGAAGAGATCCGGGTGCCGCTCCGTGCTGGCGGTGACGAAGCGTCCGTCAGCCAGCACCATGTCGACCTCGAGCAGGTTGTCGATCGCCAGGCCATAGTGACGGGTGATGTGACCCATCCCGCCGCCGAGCGTCAATCCGCCGATGCCGGTGGTGGAAGCGACCCCGGTCGGGACGGCCAGTCCGAAGGGGTACGTGGCGTGATCGACGTCGCCGAGAGTGCAGCCACCCTCGACGCGAGCCGTGCGCGCCACCGGATCAATGCGAACGCCGTTCATCTGAGAGAGGTCAATGACCAGGCCGTCGTCGCAGGTGCCGAGGCCGGGACCGTTGTGCCCCCCACCACGAATGGCCAGCACGACGTCTTGCTCACGCGCGAAATTGACGGCGCTGATCACGTCGGCCACGTCGACGCAGCGGACGATAAGCGCGGGACGCTTGTCGATCATACCGTTGTGGACTTTCCGGGCCGTATCGTACGCGGCATCGCCGGGTCGGATCAGGTCTCCGCGCAGTGTCTCGCTCAATGTCTGAACGGCATCCGCATCGAACGCCGGAGTTGTCTTCTTCTTGTCGATGGTAACCATGGGAATCCCTCCCTCACGAGCCCTCCGGCTGTACGGAGTCGCTCGCGTTCCAGATCGAGCCCGATATTGTCGGGAGGCTTATGCTCCCGTTCAGCCGCGTGACCCCACTGTAAGCGCGAGACGGCGTCGACACATCGTCAAGATTGCTGATCTTTGGCGATACGTATTTCGGAATTCTCAGAGGAATGACGGTCAGTCCTGGTGTGATAGACCAACTTCAATGGCCCAGGTCGCGATCTGGGTGCGGGAGGTGAATGCCAACTTGTCGAGCATGTGGCTGACGTGTGTCGCGACGGTGCGTTCACTGACAAAGAGCCGCTCGGCGACCTGGCGGTTGGTCAGTCCCTCGGCGATGAGTCGGGCAACCTCCCGCTCGCGCGCCGTTAGGCCACCGAAGGTCTGTGCGACGGCACGCCGCTCCGTTGTCTTTCGTGGTCTTGGCAGGAGGAGAGCAGTCTCGCGCAGAAATGTCTCTCGAATGTCCGGATCAGGCACGGTCTCGGCAAGTTCGGCGATGATCGCGCGGGCCTCGGCAAATGCGTCGCCGGCCTCGGCATAGCGCCGCTGCTGGCGGTAAAGATGGCCGAGCGCAACCAGGGCCCGCCAGAGGTGTGACGGTCGTCCTGCCGCGGCCGCGCCATCCTTACTCGCACGGAGGGACGTTTCAGCTTCTTGGAATCGGCTCAACCGTGTCAGCGCTGCGCCGCGAATTCGAGCCAGTCGCGGAACCTGCCGCTCATCCGCAACGCCAGGAGCGGTGGCAATCAACTCGTCGGCGATACGAAGAGCGTCCTCCGCGTCTCTCTGGGCCAGGCGGACTTCAGCGCGGACCACCCAGCAATTACGGCCACCCTGATTCGACAGTGCAATAGGTCGGAGATCGGCTTCGTCGAGCGCGGCATCAGCCGCGTCGAGATCCCGATCAAGTAAGCAGGCGGCGGCGAGTTCTGGCGTAGAAGAAAACAGCCAGAGCCGCGAGTTCATCTCACGCGCCTCCGCGACCGCCCGTTGCAAGTAGTCCCTGGCCGGTCGCGCTGCTAGCAGGTCGACGCAGAGCGCGCCGTAACCGCACAATCCCGCGACCCACCATTGCCGGTGTCCAATCTCGTCCGAGATGGTGACGCAGTCTTGCAGGATTTCGAACGCCCGATCGAAGTTCCCGTGAGCGCCGTAGAGCATTCCAATCACATTGCAGGCAAAGGCAATACCCGGACGCCAATCAATCTCCTGTGCGGTCTTGAGCGCGAGTTCGCCGGAGCGGAGCGCGTCATCGAATCCTATGGTCGCGGTTATCCCGGCATCAGTCTGATAATTGCCGGAAGCGAGTACCAGCGTCGAAAGGCACCACGCCAATCCTTGCCGATTTCCAAGTTCTTGGAAGAGGTCCGCGGCCCGTTGATAGTGCGCCGCGGTTTCGCGGTTGTCACCCGCGACGTAGTAGGCCACTCCAATCAGATCGAGTGTTTCGGCGACGCCTCGTTGATCGTCAAGATTCTCCAGGATGCTGAGCGCCTCGAGATGGTAGGGGAGCCCCTCTCGTGGCTCGGCGACGTTCGTGTGCCAGTTGCCGATGCGGTTTAGGCTGTAGGCCAGGGTGGCTGGATCGTCGAACGTGCGCGCCAACGTCAACGCCTGCTGGCAATAGGCGCCACACTGCTCGTAGTCTCGTGCCGCCCAGAGGAGACTCAGGTCGAGCAGCGCCTGCCATTCAGCGGCCCAGTCCTGCAATTGTCGTGCTGCATCCAGTGCCGCCTCGTAGTCGGCGCGAGCGTGTTCGAAATCGCCGAGCGTGTCATAGGCCTGACCGCGAGCGCGATAGATCTGTGCACCGGGCGTGCGGGACAGCCGGGTCGCCGCATCCAACGCGCGCGACAACTGCTCGACAGCGGCTTGTGGCGCGTAGAGTGCCTGGGCTTGCTCACCAGCGCGCACGGCATAGTCGAGGGCGCGGTGCCAGTCACCCGCTTCGTAGGCGTGATAGGCGAGTTCCGCCAGGTGAGTGCTCTTCGTCATCCCCGTGAGATCTTCGCAACGCCTCGACGATGGCCTGGTGACGCTGTCGTTGCTCGCGGCCGAGCAGCGACGATGTAGATCGCTTCACGCGTCAAGGCGTGGCGAAAGACGAAGTGATCGGTGGATTCCTCAACGAGGAGCTGGGCCTGGATCAATTCCTTGATGAGATCGAGCAGTTGGTCCTCACTATGACGCGTCAGGAATTGAAGCAGCCGGAAATCACAGCGCCGGCCGGCCACGGCGGCGATCTGGAGGAGATTCTTGGCGTCCACGGTCAGTTGATCGACCCGGCGTTGAACCGCATCCTGGACACTGCGAGGGATCTGCATCTCGACGAGTGAGCGTCGATCCCAGCTCCCAACTGGCGTCGATTCGTCGTTGGCGGTTACGAGCGACTTGAGGATCTCTTCGATGAAGAAGGGATTCCCATCGGTAAGCGCGTGCAGCGCATCCCGAAAGGGGCTCGTCACTGGCGGGTGGCCGGAGAAGATCGCGCCGATCATGGCGGCGACATCGTCGCGTGCGAGACGCGACAGGGTCAGTTCGATCGAAAGCCGTTCCCGGTCCATCGTGGCGAGCATATGGCCGAGGTTCGTGGTGATCTCGTCGTCCCGAAACGTCATCAGGAGCAGGAGTGGAACCCCGCGGATGCGACGCGCCAGGTGCAGCAGGGCATCGAGACTGGTGTCATCACTCCAATGGAGATCCTCGATGACGATCAGAACCGGCTGCTCCTCGGTTAGCCTGATGAGGATGGTGGAGAGGGCGTCAATTGCCAGCCTGCGTTCCCGTGCTGGGTCGAGACTGGGCGCCGTCGGGATATCCGGCAGCCAGCGTCTGAGCTCGGGCAGGATCTTGATCAGATCACGCGCCTCGGGTCCCAACAGCTCCGCCAGCCTCGGCTTGAGATCGCAATGTGAGGAGGTTACGAAACAGTTCGAGCAGCGGAGCATAGGGCAGGACGTGGTCTGGCTCGAAGCAATGTCCCTCGAATGTCAACCAGCCGCGCTCGCTCGCCATGTGCCTGGCTTCAGCAACGAGGCGCGACTTGCCGATGCCGGCCTCTCCGGCAAGGAGCAGCGTCTGTCCCTGCCCGCAGTCCACCTGTTCGAGCGCGTGCCTGAGCGCCGCGATCTGCGGGTCACGCCCGATAACGGTCGGACACAGAATCGGCTGATCGAATCGCCCGGTCATGCCGTGGTCCCAGATGCTTCAATGACGCGGCGAGCGGCCACATCTCCCTGAAAAAGCGGATCACGATCAGTATAGCCGATTCACGGTTCACGATGTGTGATTCGGCACGAACATGCTTCATGGTGAACTGAGTCGAAAGTGGAGCGAACTGCCGTATTCGGATCTGGTAGTTCCGACGCATACGAGTCAGGACCGCGGTGATGGACGGGCACGCGGGACTGGTCGGCCCTCGCGAGCCAGCCGGGCTTTGAGCTGGTGGCGATAGTCGAAGAGGAGCAGGCGTGTCACACCAGGCGAGCCGATGCCACGGTCGTCGGAGGCTCCGCCGTAGCCAACCACGCGCTCGGGGACCAGATCGCCGTCCGTCGAGAAGTGTCCGCGAATCAGGAAGGCATCGCTCTGGGGTGAGAAGAACCCCCAGTCGAAGCGATGATGAGTCAGGGACGCCGGAGCGCCGGGCTCGGCCGGCGGGCCGTTGTGGAGCACGATCCGATCGTGGGAGAGATCGGCAGCGACACGCGCCGCCGCGGGGAACCCGTCTTCAGTTACCCAGGAGAGGACCGGTGGTCGACGATAGTGGGCGGTCCACGAGCGCACCTGGCTCGAGAGCTCGATCGCTCGCCCGGGCGTGAACGAATCAGGCTTGATGGCAGTCAGCGTATCGGGAACAGGCGCGCCTCGTTCCAGCACATGCTCACGCTCCGGGCTTACCTCGAGCCAGATGCGCGTCAAATAGCCGATCATCATCTGTCGCAGTGGCGGGATGCGCAGCATGGTGGCGAAGCCCGGCGGCATGTTGCCCAGTAGCCAGTCGACATAACGTTCGGTGTTCGCCTGGAGATCCTGATCGAAGACCTCGGCGCGCCCCTGAACGAGTACCGTAGGATCGGCATCGGATCGCCCAGATCCGGTTGGGTCAGAGAAGAGGACCGCCACGCGCGGGTTACGCTGAGCGTTGCGTGCTTTGATGGGGTAGACATAGCCGGTCGTGAAGGTAATTCGACCATCCTCGAAGCCGGGCGAGAGGGGCCAGCAGACCGGCGCGCAGTCTCGCGTGAGCGTCACAAACTCGGCAACGCGATACGCCTTGATGAAATCGGTCCTCTGACCATGAATGACCATGTACGGGCCCCTCGTGCCGCTGCGCCTCGTTGTTTCTGGCGACCGGTCCGACGACAGAACTCAAGGTCGACGTGGCAGGGATTTCCTGTTCGTGATCCGGATCGGCATGTGCCTGTTTCTGCTGTGCGGTCATCCTGACAGCGGTCAGGGGTTAAGGGAATGTCGTCAGGAAGACGTACCGGCGCCAGATCAGGTGCGGTTCGCCTCACCTGTCAGGCGTTTTGGGCTCCAACTCGTCTTCGAATCCACGCAGTAGCCAGCGGAGGAGTAGGTTCAGGTATTCGATTTCGACGGAGCCGAGTGCTTGCTCGAACACGCGCCTCTCGATCGCGTTCCGCTCGGCGGTTGCCGCTTGCCAGCGCAGCGCCCCCTCTTCGGTAAGCCGGATCGGCCGTGAACGACCGTCGGTCCGGCTGTTGTCTGGCTCGATGAGTCCAGCCCGGATCAGGCGTTCAATGCGCACGCTGATCGTGCCAGATGTAACGTCGAGTGCCTTGACGAGTTCGGAGGGGGTCATGACATAGGGCGGGCCCGACCGTCGCAGCATCGAGAGGGTCTCCCAGTCTCCCAACGTCATGCCGTGGTGCTCGGCGATGCCGGTCAGCATGCGGGTCGTCTGCTGTCCGAGTCGCTTTAGTCGCATATGGACCATCTCGATCTCAGGATCGACGCCCGGAATCTCCGCCAGCCACGCCGCGGCGTCCACGTCGACTGAGTCCGTTTCGATGAGGTCGTCGGCTCGTTTATCCGTCATCACTGAGCTATCCCATCCCGCAACTCCCGGCTCGCTTGGGCTCCATGATAATATACCTTGAAAATCAAGATAAGGAGATGATGATGGATGAATTCCAGCGGGTCGTCGTGGTTACTGGTGGGGGAACGGGGATCGGCAAGGCGATTGCCGCCCGCTTCCTGGCGGATGGCGATGAAGTCGTGATTGCTGGCCGCCGCGAACAGGTGCTACGTGGCGCGGCTGACGAGCTCCGTGTTGATCACCCGGATGCGGCAATTCACTGGCACGTCTGCGACGTCGGTAATCCCGAGCAGGTCGACGCGTTCGTTAACTGGTTCACATCGGAGGTCAACACGTCGGTTGACGTGCTCGTCAACAATGCCGGGGGCGTGCTCCACATCAGCGACGATGCCTCGACGACCGAGATGGCGCACTACGCCAGTGAGACCCTGTCCGGCAACCTGATCGGAACCTTCCTGATGGTTCACGCGCTGCGGGAGCATCTCCGCCGTCCCGGTGGACGCATCATCAATCTGAGCTCAATCGCGGCGTTTCGTGGGGGCGGCGACATCTACTCAGCCGCCAAAGCGGGCGTGGTCGGACTGACCTACTCGCTGGCCGGTTCGCTTGGGCCGCAAGGGATCACGGTGAACGCGGTCTCACCCGGGGTGGTGTTGGGGACGGAGTTCTTCGGGGATCGTATGACCGATGAGCGCCGAGAGCGGACGGTCGCCCAGGTGCCGGTCGGGAGACCAGGACGTCCCGAGGACATCGCCGAAGCCGTCCATTACCTGGCCTCGGCCGTCGCCTCCTACGTGAACGGCGAGGTGCTCCACGTCAACGGGGGATGGGTCTACGGTCGCTGAGCCGGTCAGCCGTTCCAGCTAATCACTGGCGATCTCGTCCGGACCGAGCTGTTTCCGGTAGTAGGTGCGTGCCTTGTTGCGATTGCCGCAGTACTCCATCGAGCACCAGCGCCGGCTCCGGTTACGGCTCATGTCGAGGAAGAGCCAGCCGCATTTCTCGTCGGCACATTGCCGAGCCCGGTCGAGTTGTGCCGACGAGAGGAGTTCGGCGGCGGAGCGAGCCACCGGCCAGAGCATCCGGTCGAGCATCGCCGCGTCGCCCGCCCAGTCCCAGGTGAAGCCGTCCGGACCTTCGACGATGCGGGCGTTCGAGAGCGCCGGTCCAAGCGCCGCGTTGAGCAGTTCGAGATCGTTCACGTCGGGCCGAGCGTCCTCGGCAATCGTGGCGAAGATGCGATAGATGGCCTCGCGTAGCTCCACGGCCCGCGTGCGAACGGCTTCGGCTGCGTCCGTCCGATTCGCGGCTTCCCGTAGCAGTGTATCCGCCTCTGCATTGTTCAAGATGCCGGCATGGCGACTCCAGCCGACCAGATCCTCGTAGGTAGTCAGGAGCTCGATCGGTTGCTCGCTCTTATGCCAGTTGGCGGTGTTGGCGAAATCGAGGCACAGGGAGCCCCCAAGCAGCTTCATATTGGTTGCGGTCAATGCGGTCCCGGTCATCGGGTGTCCCTCCTGCTCCCCGCTTTGCTTCGCCGAGGCGGGATCATCACGTCCGAGCATAACTCGCAAAGGACGCGTAGGTGGTGAAGTATAGCAGAGACCGGAGGGGAAACCGTGCGGAGGAAGTGGAGTTAATCCGAGAGCGGAACGACCGTCACGCGTGTCCTGGTCGTTCCGCTCTCGGTGCCTGAACTACGCCCGCGGTTTGATGTTCTGGTTCATGTGGAACAGGTTCTCCGGGTCGTATTTCGCTTTGAGCGCGGCGAGCCGGTCGTAGTTCGTGCCGTAGGCTCGGGCTACGCCATTCGACTCGTCGTCACCCAGGTCGTTGACATAGGCACCTTTCGCGAGATCCGGCTCGATCGTCCGGTAGCACGCTCGTGCCCAGTCGACATTGGTTTCCGTCTCGGCGGGACCCGTCCAGTTCGCCAGGATGAGGACGTCGTATTGGAGATCACGGTGGAAATACGCGGTCTCCGTCTTCCCGACACGATGATACGCGCCATGACAGTCGGCGATCACCAGGGCCGAGAAGGGGGACGGAATGCGCTGGCCAAAATCACACAGGGTGTCGATCACGTCATCGCTGAGGGTACTGGTTAGTCCGGACTTCCAGTAATTGTGACGACCCGGCGGGAAGGCTGGACCAATGAGCCCCTGCATGACCGGATGCGGAATCGGTGCGATGGTGTCGGCGATCGGCGCGACCAAAGGCCCGAATTGGAGCCAGCACCCGCATCCCTGTGTCGAGATCGCCCGTGTAGCACGTAACGAGCGCTGCGACCTTGTTGCCGTCCGGCGCCGTCATAATTGCTGCCCACGTGGTCAACTCGTCGGGCTGCTCGGCACTGAACGACCGGTAGAAGCGCAAGACCTCGCGGGCCCGGTCGAAGGGGTAGAGGAGCATGCCGCCGAGCACGGTATGGACCGGATGCAACTGGTACTCGAAGGACGTAACAACGCCGAAATTGTGACCCGCGCCCCGCATGGCCCAGAAGAGATCGGCGTGTTCTTCGGCGCTGGCGTGGCGGAGTTGTCCGTCCGCGGTGACGAGGTCGACCGATACAAGATTATCGATGGTCAAGCCGTATTTGCCGGTCAACCAGCTCTGGCCGCCACCCAGGGTCAACCCGGCAATCCCGGTCGTGCCCACCGTGCCGCCGGGAGTGGCCAGTCCAAAGGCATGTGTTTCTCTGTCGAGTTCCTCCCAGACGACGCCCGGCTCCGCCCGAACGGTTCGTCTATCCGGATCGACCCTGATCCCTTTCATTAGGGAGAGATCGAGCATCAGACCGCCGTCCGCGACCGCCTTTCCGGCGACACTATGGCCGCCGCCTTTGATCGAGAGGGGCATGTGGTGGTTGCGGGCGAAGTTCACCGTGACCATGACATCGCTGACCCCGCGCGCCCGGGAAATGAGCATGGGGCGATGATCGATCATGGCGTTCCAGATCGCGCGAGCGGCGTCATAACCGTCGTCGTTCGGCCCGAGGACCGGACCACGTACCTGCTCCTGGAAAGCCTGAATCGTCTCGTGATCCAATACTCCTGCCATCGTGCTTGTGCTCCGAAGGTTGACCATGTCGTTCCTCCCTTGCGTATTGCTTGGTGTGGCCTCTGGGATTCAGTCTAGGAAGGAACGAGCTCCCGTACATCAGTCTAGTTACGTAATTTTTTGACCAGGTGCGTGGTCGAGACTGCGCCATGTGACGCAGTCATAACTGAGGGATGCGTCTGTTGACGCAGCGGTGGTGATGAACGAGCAGTCGAAAGAGCTGATCAGGCATTAAAGGAGGTCATGTTCGATGGCGAACCGAGCCGCCGCCGTGCGAGAGCTGACGTCGATCTTGCGATAAATTGATCGCAGGTGCTGGCCGATCGTGCGTGAGCTCAGCGAGAGTCGATCGGCCACTTCAGCATTGGTAAGCCCGTCGGCCACCAGCCGCAAGACTTCGACTTCACGCGACGTGAGACCGGCCGGAATGCTCTGGGGCTGAGGTCCGAGCTCCGGCATGATAGGCGTCGCGGCAAGAGCGACGGCGAGAACGTCCTCCAGCGACATTCGTCGACCTTTGTCCCAGGCGTCCTGCCAGTCCCGTGCATCGACGCGTGCCTGGGCGGATCGCTGACAGCGTTCGTGTACCCGCCGGTCGGCTGGCGTCAACGGCGCGCCAATGACTTCGCGCAGCACCTCGGCAGCGGCCCACAGACGAGCAGCCCGGAGTGCCCAGACTGTTCCTGGCTGGTGAGTCGCATCCGCGACAGCCAGTGCCTCGAGGCAGGCGGCAATGCCCCAGCGCTCGCCAAGTGTGTGGAAAAGCTCGATGCTCTCAGCTAGTAGAGACCGACATTCCGCCTCATTTCCTTCGTCCAGCGCCACGCGGCCCAGCGTGTAGAGGGTATAGGCCAGCCCCAGGTCGTCGTGCAGCTCGCGGCGATGAACGAGCGCTTCCTCTGCGAACTTTCGTGCCCGAGGGAGATCGCCTGCGAAGAGGGCGGACCAGGCGAGATTCGAGAGAGACGTGCCGATGCCCCAGGCATTGCCAGCAGCCCTGCAGAGATTCAAGCTCTCCTCATGAAGCCGCAGCGCGCGGGCGTAATCGCCCTGGTCGTGGACGACGAGTCCAAGATTGATGAGTGCCAGCGCGGTGTTCCAGTCGTCATTGATCGACCGGCTCAGGGCGAGGCCGACCTCGAGTTGGCGCCGCGCAGTGAGAAGGTCATACTGCCGGTGCGCCAATCCGCCAGCAACGATCAGCGCCTTCGCCCGCAGAGCCGGCGGCGCCCCCTCCGCCCGCGCCAGAACCAGGTCGAGCCACTGACGCCCCTCGCTGAGGTAACCGTGGTCGTACCAGAACCACGCCAGCGCCCCGGCCATTCGAAGCGCGAGTTCAGTTTCCCCGGCGTCAAGCATCGCCCTAAGCGCCGCGCGGAGATTATCGTGTTCCTCTTCTAACTGATCGATGAGGCGGGTCTCTTGCCCGCCAAAGAACGCGGATTCGGCGGACTCAATAAGATCGAGAAAGTAGCGAGCGTGGGCCAGCCGGACCTCCCCGGCATCGTCATCATCGTCCAGACGCTCGATCGCGTAGTCGCGGATGGTCTCCAGCATCACGAAGCGTGGTTCCGCTCCGTCGTTGAGCGCCGGACGGAGCAGGCTCTTGTCGACGAGTGCGGTAACGCGATCCAGCAGATCGACGTTGTCTACTGTGTCCGTATCGCTGGTTTGACGCGGCCGGAGAGCGAATACGGCGCCGGCGGCAGCGAGCGAGCAACCGCCGACGAATGGGGCCAACCTTCGGAAGAGTCGCTGTTCCTCCGGTGCCAAAAGGTCGTAGCTCCAGGCGATCGTGTTGCGCAGGGTCTGCTGGCGGGCTGGCAGATCTCTCGGCCCGCCCGTGAGGAGCTCGAGCCGATTGCGCAGTCGCGACAAGAGAGCATCCGGATTGAGGACCTTGAGCCGAGCCGCGGCAAGCTCGACCGCGAGCGGCAATCCATCGACGCGCACGCAGATCTCCGTCACCGTCGCAACATTTTCCGCCGTGAGTGAGAAATCGGGGAGGGTACGCCGGGCCCGTTCGAGAAAGAGCGCAACCGCGGGAGATTCGGTGACCCGTGCCGGATCCTGGGCTTGAGCCGGTGTGGGGAGGTCCAACGGTGGAACCGGAAACTCTCGTTCGCCGGAGACGCGCAGGACACTCCGGCTAGTGATGAGGATGGTCAGGCCGGAGGCGGTCGCGAGCAGATCAGAGATGAACGTTCCTGCTTCGAGAACCTGCTCGAAATTGTCGAGGAGCAACAGCAGTCGTTTGTCGTGAAGATAGGATCGGATCCCGTTGTCAACCGACTGTGTACCGGCCTCCTCCACTCCGAGAACGTGAGCGATCGCTGATGGAACCAACCCCGGATCCCTGATCGGACTCAGCTCGACCAGATAGACACCGTCCGGAAATCGATCCGCCAGGCCTGCTGCAACCTGAAGCGCGAGGCGAGTCTTTCCCGTTCCACCAGCACCAGTCAGCGTAACGAGGTCAACCTCGTTTTGGACGAGCAGGTCGTGCAGTGCTCTCGCTTCTCGTTCACGACCGATCAGTGGTGTCCGCCTGATCGGAACCCACCAGGATTGTCGGTCCTTGCGACTGTCGCGCGACTGTTGGTGGTCCGTGCTGAACCTCCTCCAGGTGCTTTATGCGCGCCGGGCGTCATTCCGGCTGCTCTCGGCTTATGGTGGCGTAGGTGATTCTTGCATACCCTTCAATGTCCCGCCAAAGGCGAGTAGCGCCACGCGTGGTCCACGGATTCGACGCATCACCCCGGCCGACGAGAATCAGCGGGATGATGAGAATATTGCAATGTTGGGAGTGGAGTTCAAGAGATTCGTCGTTACGGTACTGACTTCCTGCGGAATGTACCTCCTTTGGCGTATTTACCTCCGTACACGGCTTGGTAGAGTAGAAGCGAGTGCGGTGATGCGTTCCTCTGCAGACCCGTCACCGGCACCGGCAACCCCGTCTGGCTCCTCCTGGACGGGGTTGCTTGTGCGCGGTAATCCCGGCGCCCAACGATACGCCTTTTAGCGTATTCCCCCGGACAAACTCTGTGGTTATCGTGGAACCGAGTACTCTGTGCAGTCTCTCGCGGATAGATTCGCGAGCGGTAGATATTCCTGTAACCGTTTCCGGGCGTGGCCACATGCCGAGCGGAAGAGCGGCGATCGACCATCACGACATGCCGGATCCGGACCTCTCCGGAACGGGGCAGCTCCTCTCAACGGCTCCTGAATGTGAGTCATCCCCTTCATCGCAGCCGAGCGTCTGCTGAGGACCGCAACAGCGGTGAGGTCCGATCCACGCCAGGAACGTCGCTCCGCGAACTGCACCGTCGTACTGAGATGGCGACTCGTGTCGTTCCTATCGTGTCCCATCGAACCGGTGCCTAGTGAGGAGGGAGATCGACGCCGGTCAGGTTCTGCCCGCCAATTACGACCGTCGTGTCGTGAGTGGCGACCATGATGTCTAGCGTAGGAGGAGAACACTTCATGGAAGACCCACGGATTCAGCATCTATACGACCAGGCTGTGTCAGGTACCCTGACACGCCGTGACGTGCTCAAACGCGCGGCGGCCCTGGGCCTGGCGGCTCCCGCAATCGCGGCGTTGCTCGCCGCCTGCGGCGGATCATCCAGCAGTAATACCCCGACGACGGCGGCCGCCTCCACGTCAGCACCGACAACCGCCTCGACGGCGGCCAGCAGCGGGGGTTCCGCCGCAACACCGAGCTCGACGGCAGCGAGCACCACCACGTCCGCGTCGGCCACCGCCACGCAAGCGGCATCGTCTGGAGGTGGACGAGGCAAGGGTGACCAGCTCAAGCTCCTCTGGTGGGAAGCCCCGACCATCCTCAACTCACATCTCTCCCAGGGGACCAAGGACTATGACGCCACGCGTCCGGTCCTTGAGCCGCTGGCGGACTTTGGTCCGGATGGCAAGCCGGTCCCGATCCTGGCGGCTGAGATTCCCAGCCTCGACAACGGTGGTGTGTCTAAGGACGGTATGAGCGTTACCTGGAAGCTCAAGAAGGACGTCACGTGGTCCGACGGCCAGCCCTTCACCGCGGACGACGTCAAATTCACCTACGACTACGTCTCCAACCAGCAGACGGCTGCCACGACCGCTGGAAACTACGTCGTGGTCGACTCGGTCGAGGCCGTTGATCCCAACACGGTCAAGATCAACTTCAAGAAGCCGACGCCGGGCTGGTTCGGTGTCTTCTGCGGTGATTATGGCCGCATTTTGCCCCAGCACATCCTGAAAGACTCTGTCGGAACCGCAGCCCGTAATGCGCCATTCAACCTGAAGCCGATCGGCACCGGGCCCTATAAGGTCGACGAGTTCCAGTCGGGTGACCACGTCTCGTACTCGATCAATGACAAGTTCCGCGATCCGGATAAGCCGTTCTTCAAGACGGTCTACATGAAGGGTGGCGGCGATGCGGCCAGTGCGGCTCGGGCGGCCGTTCAGACGGGCGAAATCGACTTCGCCTGGAACCTGCAGGTCGAGTGGGGCGTGTTGCAGTCGCTCAAGGGTGATTCCAATCCGGGCGATGTTAACATCTCACCAGGCACGGGCGTGGAGCGCATCCTGGTCAACATGACCGACCCGAACAAGGACGTGAATGGCGAGAAATCGCACCTCGGCACGCCGCACCCGTTCCAGGCAGATCTCAACGTCCGCAAGGCCTACGCACTCGGAATTCAGCGCGACGTCATGACGACCCAGCTCTATGGCGATACCGGCACAGTGACGTCGAACGTTCTGGTCGCGCCGCCGGCCTTCGTCTCGAAGAACACGAGCTGGAAGTACGATGTGGCGGCAGGCAACAAGCTGCTCGACGACGCCGGCTGGGCCAAGAATGGCGACGTTCGCGAGAAGGACGGCGTCAAGATGGACATTACCTATCAGACGTCGGTGAACTCCTTGCGCCAGAAGGAGCAGGAGATCGTCAAGCAGGGCTTCGCCCAGATGGGGATCAACGTCACCATCAAGTCGATCGACGCGGGTGTCTACTTCTCGTCGGACGCCGGGAACAACGAGACGGCCAATCACTTCTACGCCGACATTGAGATGTACACCAACGGCCCGACCACGCCCTACCCACTGGACTACATGGTCTGTTGGTGGGGTGATGCGAGTAACATCCCGCAAAAGTCGAACTCCTGGGCGGGGAACAACGTCGAGCGTTGGCAGAATGCCGACTATGACAAGGCGTACACCGACGCACAGACACAACTCGACCCACAAAAGCAGGCGCCCCTGTTTGTCACCATGAACGACCTGGTGGTGAATCAGGTGGTCGAGATCCCGCTGGTCCAGCGCAACAACGTCCAGGGCGTGAGCAAGAAGCTGAAGAATCTGAACCTCTCGCCATGGGTCTCGCAGCTCTGGAACATCGAGAACTGGACGATGTCCTAACTGTCACCCGTGAACCCAGCAGCCCAACGCGCCCCAAACTCTGGGGCGCGTTTCTCTTGTGACTGGCAACCTCACCAATGTGACGTCATCGACAAGACGGACGAATCCCCCTGAAAACCCTTTCAGCCTGACATGTTGACATGACAACCGTCCGCTGCTAAATTGGGAGTCGTGACATGTCAGGAGGATCCATTTGACATCTCAAGACTCGGCCGCCGTTGGGCAGCCGCTGAATTTAGCGGCCTATGTGGCGATCAAGCGAGACATTATTCGCTGTGAGTTGCGGCCGGGTAGCCAGGTCTCGGAGACCGCGCTGGCGGAACGGTACAGGGTCGGTCGCGCCGCGGTGCGCACCGCACTGAACCGCCTGTTTCAAGAGCGGCTGGTGCAGCCAGTACCGCGCCAGGGTTACCTGATCGCGCCGATCACCTTCAAGCATGTGCGCGACCTCTTCGCCGTGCGTCAGCTGCTCGAGCCGGAGGCGGCCCGGCTGGCGGCGGAGCACTCGACCCGGCAACAGATCGATGAACTGGCCGATCTGGCTCGTTCGGCGCGCTACCGGCTTGGCGACGCCGCCAGTGCCGAGGAGTTCCTGCGTCGGAATACGGCGTTTCACGTCGGCATCGCCCGGGCGTCCGGCAACGAGCGGTTGGCCGAGATCATCGCCGGGCTGCTCGACGAGATGGAGCGCCTGTTTCACTTTGGCCTGATGCTTCGCGACCGTAACGACGAGATGTATCACGAGCACAGCGATCTGATCGAAGCGCTGATAGACGGTGATGCCGATCGCGCGGCCCGTGTGGTAACCGAGCAGATCGATGCCGCCCAGAAGATGGTGACCGATGCCCTGCTCTCGAGCGATCGGGTGCTGGGGATCAATCTCGTCGCCGATTAGGCCCGTACGCCGCGACCGCGGTCGCGCAATCGCATGAAGGGAGAACGGAATGTCTCTGACTACCTCAAGCCCGGTACTCGTCTCGCTGGTCGACTCGATTCGTGAGGTGGTGCGCTCCGGTGCCGATGATGCTGAAGTTGCCGGACGCGTGGCTGAATTGCTGGCGCCCTGTTTGAGAGCCGAGAGCTTCCTGACCGAGGCCCAGCGAGAGCCCGATCCGGACCACTACCGCCAGCACATCCTCCACGTCGAGGAGGACGGTAGCTTCTCGATCGTCGCGCTGGTCTGGCTTCCGGGACAGGAGACGCCGATTCACGATCACGTCTCTTGGTGCGTCGTTGGTGTCCATGAGGGCCAGGAGTATGAGACCCTCTACGAGGTTGAGGTGAATACCCAGGGCCAGAACGTGCTGGTCGAGACCGGACATTCGGTGAACCCGCCAGGATCGACCGCCGCGCTGACGCCCCCGGGTGATATCCACAAAGTCGTCAACAACGGGGAACAACTCGCGATCTCGCTGCACATCTACGGTGCCGACATCGGTACGCTCGGGTCGAGCATTCGTCGCCGCTACGACCTCCCGGTTGGCGCGGCGTAGCGGCTGGCCTGTCAACGCTATTCCAGGCCGCGGCGCCAGGTTCCGATTCGTTCTCGGAAAGGGAAGGGACTGTGATTCTGCGCGCGCGGCCGTATTCGGGCCCGGCTGACCTGCCACGGATCTTTGGTCTCTTGCTGGCCTGCCAGCGGTCCGGAACCGCCGACGCTGAGTTTCGCTCGATCGAGCTCCGTATCTTGCTCACCAATCCAAATTTCGACGCCGACCGGCTGACACTCCTCCTCGAGGATGACGCTGATCGGTTGGTTGCTTTCGCCGTCCTCTGGCAGGGCAAATCCCTTGGCATGCTGATTTGGCCCGACCAGCGCGGGATCGTCGAGGATCAGGTCATTGACTGGGCGGAAGACCGCGTCGCGGGTATGGCTCCCCAGCTGGTGGCGCTCTGTCGCGACGACGACCGCCCAACACGTAATCTGCTCGAGCGGCACGGATTCAGGCTGGACGAGTTCGAACTTCGCATGGTGCGCGATCTGCACCAGCCGATCCCCGAACCGGTCTTCCCGGAAGGTTTCAAACTTCGGACCCTTGATTCGGTGCGTGAGCTCGACGACTGGCTCGATCTCTATCGCGACACCATCGGTGATCGACCCGCCATCCTCCAGCGCTGGCGCCGCGCTCGCGCCGATCCGGACTACGACCCGTTGCTCGATCTCATCGCGGTCGACGAAGCCGGCAACCTGGCCGCGATGTGCTATTGCTCGATCCCCTTGGTTGAAACGACACGTGGACACGTCAACGAAGGGCGGACCGAGCCGATCGCCGTGGCGGCCCAATACCGGAGACAGGGGCTCGGGCGAGCCATGGTCCTGAGCGGGCTGCAACTGCTGCGCTTGCGCGGCATGGATCAGGCGCTGCTCACCACCGAAGTGGACAACCTGCCAGCCCACCGGCTCTATGAGTCGCTCGGATACCAGCTGGCGTATAGAGGCTGCTGGTACGTGACAGATCTGGATTAGCCCGGAGATACGTTGCAGCGGGGGCCCACCAGGAGTAGTCTGATCACGTAGGCAATGATTCGATAATCGATCATTATCAGAATCTGACCGGACTCCATGGAGTAGACATGTACAGCCGCCGAAACACCGCCATCCTTGCCGCCCTAGCCGTCGTACTGCTAGTCTTCACCGCCTTTCGCATGGGACAACCATCCGGAGGCGTCAACGATCCATTTCAGGTCGGCAGGCAGAGCGGGGTGCTCGGGGAACATCCCGAACTGATCAACGCTCCGGTCGGCATGTTCGGCTGCATCAAACTCTGCCCGCCTTCCGGCTGGTTCTGGGCACCTCAGCAGAGTGCCGTCCTGGTTTCTGGCACGGCAAGTTCGAACAACCAGCAATTAGACGGCTTGTCATGGGAGGTCATCGGCGAGTTCGACGGGGAGTGGCACGAACTGACGGCCGGATCGGCGTCGGGTAACAGTTCGAGTAGAGGCTCACCCGAGTTGATCAGCTTTGTGAGTATGTCGGTTCCTCCGTCCTCGATCACGTTTCGTTACGGCATTCGGCCAGGCTATCTCATGACGCTCTGGAATCCACATTCTCCATCTGCGCGGCAAATCGAGATACGCTACGACACCGGTGAAGTCATTCAGCGGCCGCTTGCCGTGAGTATCACCGGGGAGACCGTGCCATCTGGCGTCGTCACGCGGGCCAGGGCGGTCTGTTCGCTGCGACTATTCGATGCCGGCGGAGTCTTGCTGCAGCAGATCGACGCCAGCAATGACGCGCTCCTGGCCTCACAGATCCAGCAGAACGCTCCCGGCGCCTGTCAGGAGTAGCCACGCTTCTGGCAGCTACTCCACGTGCCAATGGACGTCGAATGTCCCACGAAAACCATAGTAGGCCATGCCGACGTTGTAGAAGCCGGTCTTCTTGACCGGAATCTCAAGATAGCGCTGCCGATCCTGCTCGATCGACTCGTAATAGAGGGAGTCCTCTTCCAGGTTGAAGTTGTGATAGATGTTGATGAGGGTCGAGCCGTCTTCGACGGTCACGTCATAGTCGATCACGAGCGTATGTCCGCTACGCACGAAGGCGGTTGCGTCGGTCGAGTCGGTGCGGGCGCCCGCCAGAACATGTGTGGAGAAGTTTCCCTTAGTGAAGAGCGTCCAGCCGGTGTTTGTCTCCACGCCCCATTGGCTAAACCCAGAGTCACCAAAGATTATCGTACCCAGCATCAACAGCAGTGCGCCGGCGACTAAGCCGACGAGTTGATAGCCGCGCGGCAGTGGAGCGACTGTCCACCTCGACTTGTTCTCGGTCGTGTCCAAACTGTACTGAATCTCCGCTCTGCGTAATCAAATGCTCGTCATTTTCAGCATATGCAGATGAACGCCGGTGGACGATGAACGAACGTCCTGATTCGCACGGGAAACTGCTCCCAGTGTCACCGCCTTTCACGCGAACGGTGGTTGAGTCGACAGGTGCGACCGGGATGGAGAGAATGAAGAGAGGTAGTCGGGAAAGCCGACGAACAGGAAGAGAGGAAACCGAACATGGCAGAGATGACGTCATTTGAGCGAGTCACGGCCGCGCTTGCTGGAGATACGGTCGATCGCCCGCCGGTGAGCCTCTGGCGGCACTTTCCCGAGCAGGATCAGACGGCAGAGGCCCTGGCCGACGTGACCCTGGAATGGCAGGGGAAGTTCGGCTTCGACTTCATCAAGCTGATGCCGCCCGGTGACTACGCCACCATCGACTGGGGCGCGGTGAGCGAGTATCAGGGCAGCCTTGGCGGCACGCGCCAGACGACGACGTTCCCGATCACGAGTCTTGGCGATTGGGCGAAGATCAAACCGGTTCCAATTGATCGGGGCCGCAACCGTGAGGTAGTCGAGGCGGCGCGACTGGTCAACGAGCGTTTGAATGGCGAGATACCCGTGCTGCAGACAATCTTCAGCCCGTTGACAGTCGCGATGAAACTCTCGGACGGCAAGGTGATCGCGCACCTGCGTGAGGATCCCGCCGCGGTACACGAGGCGCTACATGCCATTACTCAGGTGACGCGGGAACTGACCGCAGCTACGCTCGATCGGGGCAGCTTCGGTATCTTCTTCGCGACGCAATGCGCCTCGACCGACGTGATGACATCCCAGGAGTACACCGAGTTCGGCGCGACCTACGACATCCAGGTACTCGAGGCGGCGACGGCCTCGCGCTTCACACTGGTCCACATCCACGGCACGAACATCATGTTCGACATGCTCAAGACCTACCCGGCCAACGCGCTGAACTGGCACGACCGGCGTACCTCTCCCTCGCTGGCTGAGGGCGAGCGCTCGAGCGGGCGCTGCGTAGTCGGCGGGATCCACGAGAAAGAGATCGCCACGATGACGCCGGAGCAGTCCGCCGCCCAGGCGCGCGATGCGATGGAGTCACTGAATGGCCGCCACATGATGGTCGCGCCCGGCTGCGTCATGCCGATCAACACGCCGGACGCCAACGTCCGGGCCGTCGTCGAGGCCGTGCGGAAGTAGTTCTCAGTGAGTTGAATTGGTAGCGCAGCAGCTTTTGGTCGGAACGGACCTCCAAGTCGGACACGTTCCTGGGAAGAGGAACGCCCGGGAGTTAGACGGTCGACCCTGTACCAGTCAACGCGCATCCGTGACGCGAATCGTTGTCGACGCGTAAGTCTGCTGACCAATTAGTCGAGTAACGGGCGAATTGGAATATGTCTGAGAGCTGCCGAACCGAGCGTTGCAGTATGTATCACGTGACCATACGTTATCTGACTCACCCGGTCGTCGGCCGATATTCATGATGGTGATGCGGAGTTCGCAATCGTGGCCGTCGTGTTCCGTCGTCGTGTATCCAGCACGTGATAGGTGAGCAGCTTGAGCCGATCGTTCACCAGGAACCAGGCCAACGCATACACCCACACGAAGGCGACCCAAGCCAATGCGAGCGGGGCCATGAGCACACCTGACACGGCGATTGCGGTGGCAAGTAGCTGCGTCCCGATCACGGCTCCTACGAGAATTCGGGCCGGTCGAATCGACCAGAACGGTCCGCGCGTGCGCGTCGCGAAGATCGTCAGATGTCCGGCCACCGAGAGTTTCAGGTACATCAGCGTCTGGACGGTGTTCCGGTCGAGATGAAACAGGCGCTCGGCGAGTGCGAACAGCGTGAATGAGGCAATGACGCCGGCGACCCCGAGCACCGTGGCGACCGTAAGCACCTCCGGCATATTCCAGCGCTCCGGCTGGTCAGAGTAGTGGACGTTGTCATAGGCAATGCTGAGGATCGCTCCATCGTTGAGCAGCGCGAGGAGCACGATCATCACCGCGGTGATCGGATAGAAGTTGAAGAGGGTGATCGAGAGCGTAAGGAACAGCAGCACGCGGATGGTCTCGGCGATGCGGTAGATGGCGTAGCTCGTCATGCGTTGGAATATCTGACGACTCGCCTTGATGGCGTCGATGACCACGGCCAGTCCTGGTGCCAACAAGACGATATCAGCGGCGGCTCGTGCCGCATCGGTGGCGCCGGAAACGGCGATGCCCGCGTCGGCCTGCTTGAGCGGTGGGGCATCGTTGACGCCGTCCCCCGTCATGCCAACGATGTGTCCATGACGCTGCAGTGATTCGACGATGCGGAACTTGTGCTCGGGGAATACCTGGGCGAAGCCATCGGCCTGCTCGATCACGTCGGCAAGCTGCTCGGCAGACTCGCCGTGATGCGCCTCCAGGCGATCGGCATCCAGAATGTTCGATCCCAGGCCTAGCTGCTCTGCGATCTCCCGGGCGATGGCCAACTGGTCACCGGTAAGCATCTTGACGGCAACGCCCATTTGGTTGGCGCTTGCGATGGTTGCTTGCGAATCGGTTCGGGGTGGATCGGACAAGGGCAGCACACCGAGGAAGCGCCAATTCCCCTGGTCATCGGTGCGGGCCACGCCGAGCGACCGAAATCCTCGTACCGCGAACGCATTCACGGCCTGATCGACCGCCTCCTGCACCTGGGCCGCGTTCACCGCCAGTGCCTGGATAACCTGCGGAGCCCCTTTGGTCACCTTGAATGTGCCGCCGTCCGTCTCGCGCACGGTGGCCTCCGTGCGTTTGCCGACCGGGTCGAATGGCTGAAAGTGGACAACCTGCTCGCCACGCGTCGTCTGGCCGACCGTAAGTCCACGTCAGCACCGCGAGATCAATCGGATCCTGATTCTCAGCTCGTGACGCGAGCGCGGCGACGTGGATGATCTCTTGTGGCGCGATGCCATCAACGCAGAATGGCGCTCCAAGGGTGAGCCGGTTCTGCGTCAGGGTGCCAGTCTTGTCCGAGCAGAGGACGTCCATTCCGGCGAGTTCCTCGATCGCCGCCAGCCGGCTGACGATCGCCTCCCGCTGCGCGAGCATTCGCGCACCGACCGCCATGGTTACCGAGAGGACCGTCGGCATAGCGACCGGAATCGCCGCGACCGTCAGAATCAGAGTGAACTGGAGTGTGGTGATCAGCCGATCGCCCCGAACGAGCGCGACGGTGAGAATGACGATCGCCAGGGCGATGGCGATAATGATGAGGTAATTTCCGATTTTCAAAACCGCGCGCTGGAAGTGGCTCACCGTATGGGCACTCTCGACCAGTTCGGCGGTCTTGCCGAAGTAGGTTTGCGTCCCGGTCGCGTAGACCATCGCGTCGATCTCGCCGCGTTTGACGATGGAACTCGAGTAGACGGCCTCAGTGGAGCTTCGCGTGACCGGTAGCGATTCGCCGGTGAGGGCAGATTGATCGACCTCAACCGGGTCGCCATCCAGCAGCCGCGCATCGGCCGGCACGATGTCGCCGGTGCGCAGGCGTATCACGTCGCCCGGCACGAGTTCTCGAACTGGCAACTGGAGCGAGACGCCATCGCGCAGCACGCGAGCTTGGAGTGCAAGCGTCGCTCGTAAGGCGCTGATTGCGTTCCCAGCCTGGTACTCCTCCCAGAAGCCGACCACCGCATTGGCGATCAGCAACGCCACGATAATGCCGAGATCTGCCCAGTGCCGCACCAGCAAGGAGAGGGCTGCCGCGACCTCGATCATCCAGGGAATCGGCCCCCAAAAGTAGGTGAACGCCTTCAGCAGCAAATTGGGACGCTTCTCGGGCAACGCATTGGGACCGTACTCCGCGAGCCTGCGTTGGGCCTCGGCTTCGCTGAGACCCGACGGCGTCGATCCGAGCTGGATCATCACCTCTGAGAGGGGCAACGTCCGCAGATCCGCTGCTGGAAGTTCCCTGGTTCTTTGCTGTGTCACACAGCCCTCGTTTCCTCCGGCAGGCCGGCGTCTCCTGGGCTAGCTGGTGTAACGTGGTTCGCCGATCTTCCTACCGACCAATCTATATCCATGCGATCGATGCAACACCATGCTCGGTGACGGCTGAGTGGCGCTTGCCCAATTCGACTCCGTGTGGTCCACCTGACGACGTAGGTTAATTTGCGTCCGTATGCTGTCCGAGCTCTTGCAACCGCCCTCCGCCATGCCAGTGGGCTTCGATCTCTTCCAGCGATCTTCCTTTGGTCTCCGGAATGAATAAGATCGAGAAGACCACGGCAACGACACTGATCGAGGCATACAACCAGAAGGTTCCGGGCTTCCCCAGATGATCGATCAACGTCAGGAAGGTGAGCGCGACGAGAAGATTCGTCACCCAGTTCACCACGGTCGCCAGACTCATGCCCACTCCACGCACGCTCAGTGGATAAATCTCGGAGATCAGCAGCCAGAAGACCGGACCCAGCCCGACCGCGAACGAGGCGATATAGACGGCGAGACTGACCGCCGCGAACCAGCCGACGGCTCCACCCGTACTTGGCGATCTGAACGCCAATCCCAGCGCCACCAGACTGACCGTCATCCCGGCCAGGCTCACGAGTAACAACGGACGGCGACCGGTGCGATCGATGAGCCGTACGGCGACGATCGTCGTAAGCACGTTGATTACACCGACACCAACAGTGGCCAAAATGGCGGCGGACGATGAGGTGATTCCCGCGTACTGAAAGATCGTCGGGGCATAGTAGATCACCGTGTTGATACCGGTCAGTTGCTGAAAGAGGGCGAGGAGCACCCCTACCAGGAGCGCGGGACGGACTCCGGGATGGCGAATCTCGTCCCAGCCATGAGACTGCAACGCGAGCCCAGAGCGGATGTCGGCAATCTCTCGTTCAGTCTCAGCCGTTTTGCCGTCACGGATTCGCGTGAGAACCTGGCGTCCTTGATCGAGGTGGTCGTGGGCGATAAGCCAGCGTGGGCTCTCTGGCAGGAAGAGCATCCCGATGGCGAGCACGGCCGCTGGGAACGCCGCTAAGGCGAACATCCAGCGCCAGGCCTCAGCCCCAGCGAGTGCGTAGTCAACAAGGTAGGCCACGAGTATCCCGCTGACCAGAGCAAGCTGATTGATGGATACGAGCGTTCCGCGGATGGCCGGCGGCGCGATCTCGGCGATGTACATTGGCGCGATAAGCGACGCGACGCCGATGGCGAGCCCGACGACAACTCGGCCGGCGATCAGCCAGGAGACGGTCGGTGTGACTGCAGTTCCAATTGCCCCGATGATGAAGGTGACCCCTGCGCCGAAGATGACCGGCCGGCGGCCGAATCGATCCGCGAGCCAGCCACCAAACAATGCGCCGACCACGGCACCCCAGAGGACGCTGCTGACGACCTCTGACTCCGTGCCGGACGAGAGCGCGAACTGGTCTTTGACGAAGAGGATCGCGCCGGAGATTACACCCGTGTCGTAGCCAAACAGCAGACCACCGAGGGCGGCAAAGATCGCCGCGACGTAGACGAACCTTCCTGTCGGCTGCTGGCTCGCTGGTCCCTGTGCCTGTCCTCCGTTCACGTTGCTCCCCGCACGATCCGCATCTCGGTCCATGTTCACCCGTTATCTGGAAGCCTCGGTCAATGACGGGTCTGGAGGCAGCGGCTCGGATCGGTTGGGCCCAGACATTGATCGTGCCTCTCTGGGAACTACATCGGGCTCGGCTCCTGGCGCAGCTCCTCCGCGGTCACGCGCAGGCGAACGTGGTTTTCTCCGATCGTCTCAATCATCTCCGCTGGAATGGCCACGTCATGATGGAAGAGGAACCCGGCCCGGACGATGTAACCTGTGATTCGGCCATCCGGTTCAGAGATCACGTCATCGATGGTCCCGAGCTTCTTCCCGTCGCTGGTGATGACGTCGGTACCCCGGTCGATCACGATGTCTTGAGACGGCAGGTTCGATTCGGATTCATACCCAGGAGCGTCCCGCTGGGCCACCTCGCGGGACATCCCGCCACTTCTATAGCCGAGCGCACTAGAGCCCGTGCCGAAATAGACCGGTAGGGCGCCGGTGCCCATACTGGACCACATTTCCGGCATCGTTCCCAGGTCGTCGGGGGTTGCGTGGACAAAATTGCGCTCGGCGAATTCCGGGAGTTTCTTGACTTCGGCGGCCGAGATCGTGAGCGTGACCGTGCCCTCCGGATCGATTTGATCAATCAACTCGAGGGACACGAACCGGTCGTGTTCCAGGAACACACCGGAGCGAACGACAAAACTCTCAATGTCACGCGTGGAGTAATCCACCACAAAGCCATCGACATGACCGACATGCTGGCCGTCACGACTGATAACGCGTTTGCCCAATCCAAGATCCATAGCGAACTCCTCTCGTCACTACGTGCCGGGACGGTTTGGCGAACTCGTGATCACACCAACGAAGCCACGGTTCAAACGACGCTCCGAACTAATTCCGCGCGCTCATCGATGACGCCTCGCCTCACCCATGGTCCAACACACCTCCGTGCATTCGATTTTCAGGTGGTGACCACGAGCGCTGCTGCGTTCCTAGGAGCAGACGCTGACCGGGCCATGCCTCGGAATAACGAACGCGACGTTCGTTTCCAAGGGTAGGCGGTCGTCCGTAACAATCGCGGCAGGAATAAAGCGGTGCGCGTTACAGGAACGATACATGTGGACAATCCGGGCCATGGCTCGCATCATCCATCCTGGTTCATCCGGTCGAGTGTCATGTGACTACAGTGCGTCAATGAGGTCTAGGTCTCCGTAGTCCACTACCCACGCGGCGGTGTTCATTGTCACGGAGCGCATTCCGGTCGGATCACAGCGACGAGACCGTTGATGCTTTACCATCGAGCATCTCGAGACGCAAAGTGGATCGGATGCTGGTCGTACCACACCGCAGCCTGGATATCCGACAGCGGTATGATCCTGGCCGCGACGTCAGTCTGGTTTCCTGCGCGACAGCGCAGGAAGTAGTCACCATCCGTGCTGCGGCAGAGCATCGTAGACAAATCAATGTTTCCCTGACAAACGACGTCCCAGGCCACGACGTACACCCGGCCAGATGGGAAGCGGGCATCCCGAATCGACACGGAACGATGGCAGGCCGGTAGGGTAGAGCCCTCAGGCGGTGAGACGGCACCGGATATGAGCATTTCGGCGACGCTTTTCACGAGGCTATCAGGGGCTCGGAAGTCCATAGGTTGATCGGTCGGTTGCATGCTTGTCTCCTGGCGGGTGGGAACGGCCCCGGTTACGTGTGGCCCCTCTGGACCTCTTGTCAAGGCGCTGAAACTCCCTCGTCACGATGTATTCTCCGACCGCACGATGGCAAAGCCCATTTCGAGTGGGGAGACGGGCCCGGGGGGAACCCGTCTCCGGAAGGGAACGGAGGTCTCACCATCGGTCGCGTCTCTCGGGACACGAAACCGACCCGGCGTCCGCGATGCCTTGGCACGGTCGCAGACGACACCAGCTGCGGACGCCGTGATTCTGGAGAGACACTGACCACGATAGCGGACCGGTTTGATGAAGTCATGAAGTTTCTTCATGTCATGTACTGGAGATTAGAGGAGCGGACGCCCCTCCGTTTGTCCATCTCATAGAAGGTGAGCAGAGATCTGAATGACGGCTAGTCTGCCGCCAGCGGAAGAAAGCGATAGCCCTTACCTGGGACGGTCGCAATGTAGCGAGGCCGCTTCCAGTCGTTCTGCAGCTTGGCCCGCAAATTCCGGATATGCCGGTCGACCACGTTGCTTTCAGAGATGAAATCCACTCCCCACAGGTAGTCCAGGATCTCTTCGCGGGTGATCACACGCCCGGTATTGGCCGCCAGCAGGTAGAGCAGGCTCTGCTCGAGCGAGGTCAGGTGCAATTCATGGCCCGCGATGCGCACCGAGCGGCTGAGGATATCGATCTCCAACTCTCCTACCTTCAGTGCGGGCGTGAACGCCGCCGGTTCGCGATAGGTGCGGCGCATGATCACCAGCACCCGGGCAACGAGCTCTTCGGGGGAGAAGGGCATCACCAGGATGTCGTCGACGCCCTGCTCAAAGGCCGCCAGCTTCGTCTTGAGGTCGCCCCTGCGGGTGAGTGCGACGACCGGGAGGCGTTCGACCGCAGGCTCGGAATACTTGAGTTGGTCCAGGATCTGTGCTGCAGCGAGATCCATGTCGATGATCAGCAGGTGGGGATGCCAATCCCGGAGCAGAGTCAAGGCGGCGTCCGGTGCCTGGGCAACCTGGACGTCATAGACGCCGTGGTTGAGGGCCAGCTTAATGACTTCGGCGAGGATCGGCTGATCAACCACAAGCAGTACACGGGCCGGACTACGCAGCGCGCTGGACATCGCTTATTACCCCATGCTTCCACTCCACCCCTGTCAGACAAGCCATCGGCGGAATGGGTCGTGAGTTCACGCCGCTGCCGAACCTGGTCCCAGTCCGCACCAGGGGGTTGACTGGGTCGCTTGACCGAAATGAGTGAAGTTCATCCTAATCGGAAAACAGTGTACTACGCCTGTTCCAGGTCGACCAAGCGGGTCACTGCCCGTGCGTGTGCTCGATCCCAGGTGATGATTCTGGCACGGCCACACGTCGCAGGATGCCGTCAGCCACGACGAACATGACGTGGCACGAGCGGACCAAGGGTGTTGGTTCGCTGAGTCCGTCGCGCGTTGAGGACGGGAATCACGATGGTCTGGCCCCGGATCTCGTTGACGGCTTGGAAACCATCGAGATCAGCGACATAGCGCTACGGGCCACCAAGGAGACCATTACCAGTTGCCGGTGAAAAGTCGCTTCAAGTCCGAGTTCCGACCCATCCTGATTCTATCGACAGCGAATCAACCCCTTGAGTTGATGTACGAATTCGACTGCCGATTGCCCACAGTGGATGTTTAGTCGGGTTCGTCACTACCGGAAAGCCGCGCGCTGTTCGATCCATCGATATCCTCAGCCTGGCACCTCCGCGCGATGCTCCAACCGCTCAAGAACCTGAAGAATCAGATCATCTTGGTATTCGAGGTGCAACAGAATGCCCTTGATCTCCTCTTCGGCTTTGAGGTTGATCTGGTAATCGTGGTCTGCGGCCAGGCGATCTTTCTGCGACTGCCGGTTCTGGCTCATCATAATAATCGGTGCGGCGTACGCCGCCTGAAAACTCATTACAAGGTTCAGCAAGATGAAGGGATAGGTGTCCCAATGGCTTATCCAGGCGACCACGTTAAGAAGGATCCACAACGCAAGCAGACCGGACTGGATGAGGATGAAACGCCAACTGCCCATGCTGTTCGCGACGGCGTCAGCAGTCCGCTGCCCAACGGTCAGGCGCTTTTCCATCTCCAGATTGATGTTGCGAATAGGCAGTGGTTTGGGGGCAATGTGCGGGCGCAGCTGAGCGAGTTCTGAGAGTTGCTTGCGGATCAGATGCTTTCCATCGTTGCTCATGAGTCGTTTCCTCTATCTATGTTCAAAGACTAAGAACGGATCGGCCAGTTGGCGGAGTTCGGAAACCTTCGCCATCCGTGTCGGTCTCCGCTTGTGCCAATCGCCTGCGGGCGCTCGTGACGCGTTACGTGCAACAGCATGAATGGCGCGTTCACGTACGACAAGGACCTTAGCCGGATCGGCTCAAGCGGGACTTGATCTCCGGCCAGGATTGTCAAGAATCGTGTATGAAGTGGAATTAATTATAGACGAGACTCGAAAGAATAACAAAGTATTGGTATTGTAATTTCACTGACAATGGTATATCATTGAAAAGTACGAACAAACACGCCAGCCGGGGTTGTCTTGTCGCCCTCTGGCCGGGGATAGCACTCGGATTTGAGCATGTCGCTCCTCTCGCTACCCTGCTACCCGTACCGGAGGTACACAATGACAACCTTTGCACGTATCGTTACTGGCCAACTCAAGTCCGCAACCATCGATGAGGGCGTCCGTGTCTTCAATGAGAAGGTCACCCCGGACCTCAAGAAACAGCCCGGATTCAAGAGTTCGGAACTCCTCGTTAACCATAAGACCGGGAAGATGGCATCAGTCAGCCACTTCGCGACGGAAGCGGACGCCCAGGCCGGCGGCCAGGTCGGCCTCAAGGAGCGCGTCGCGATGATCGAGCCCTATCTGGATGGGCCGACCCATCTCGAGATCTACGAGGTAAACACCCCCTCATAGAACACGCACATCAGACCATGGGCGGATCTATCATTCCGCCAACTCGCGGCGCACGTGCGCCGCGAGTCACACCACGAGTATCAAATGTCGTCAGATTCTGCATCGCTGAGCTTCGGTGTGATCTGTGTGATGTCCCGGCGCAAATCCATTCCATACGAGGGCACGTCCCAACCTCATAGATGCGATCTCCGGCTCGACAAGCTGAGTGCCCAATAATGCCAACTCTCCCACCTCCAGATGATTTGTCCAGGATAAGCCGTAAACATGGCACGGATACTGTCGATTGAGACCTCGGCAATTTTGATGGAACAGGCTTCCGTGGCGTATGTGTTCACCAAGTTACTGCATCAGCAGGGCTGCACCATCCATCACATCCGGCTTACGTGTTTGATAGATAGCACCCGGCCGACGCAACGTTTCATCGTGTTCCGGGCAACCTACGTGAATAATCACCACTAATTTCATGAAACGGAGTCACCCATGACGATGACGGCATGTACCTCACAAATGAACAGTCTCACCCTGAGCACTACAGAAGACACCACCGATCGCAACGATCAGCTCCAACGAGAGATGTGGGTACTCGGGGAGCACGGCAAATCGATCGGTACGATCGACGAGCTCCAGCGTGATCCGGCGACTGGTCACGTGAGCGGCATCATTGTTCGGCGCGAAATCGTGAGCCAGCGACGGCTGATTCCCGTGAATTTGGTGACCGCAGTCACCCCACGATCGGTGCAGATCCAGATGAGCAGAACGGCATTCAAGTTGCAACCGCAGTTGAACGACTGCTAATCTGTAATTGACCCGACGACCAGCCTCGGAACGAAGGAACGTACCATGAACGCGACTGACATCAAGGATATGGCCGTGATCTCACTGCAAGAGGGCACGAAGCTGGGACGCGTCGAGCAGCCTCTTTTCGACCTTGCGACTCGACAGCTCGGGGCATTGCAGGTCAAGGGCGAGGACGGCATGTTTATCCTTCCCTTTGATCAGATTCAACACATCGGGACTGATGCCATCACGGTCACCAGTAGCCAGGTGACTCAGACCCCGAGCAGCGGCGGAGCCACCGATGCTCTGCTCGATCTTCATGCACTGAAGAGGTTGAAGATTGTCGATCAGGCCGGAACGTTCCTTGGTACGCTCAGCGACGTCGACGTTGATCCGGTCAGCGGGCAGATCACGCGGCTGGTGGCCCACAAGGGCGGCTTACTTGGCCTGGGCGGAACGACCACGCCAATCGCGTCAACCGCGATCGTCATGGTGGGGCAGGATTTGCTGACCGTCACGATGGAGACTGAGCCTACGGCTTCCGATTCCTCACAAGAACAATCCGGTGGAGACGAGGCTACGGAGAACCAGCGCTCGGCAGACGACGGCGGCAGCGATACGGCTAATTCATCAGCGGCTTCGAGCGAAGATTGAATTGTGTTTGCGCCCAAGATTCGAGCAGTCGCAGCGTCGGCTGTATGCCTCCGCTCAACATTCCGGAGGACAACGTCCGGCCTGTTGTCGAGGCGGTACGATCGTAGGCGCATACGACCTTTGAAGAAGACTAACCGTAGCGGCGGGCGCCTCTGCCCGCCCTTTGGACTGCTGCCAGTCAGGTGAGGGCGTTTGCTAGACCAGGTGCACGACCTCAATGTCGCCCCACTGTTCATTGAGGTACTGGGCGACGAGGCTGCGGTGGCAATCTTCGGGTTTCACCTCGCTGCAGAGAAGGCAGGCGCCGTCGAACATTGCCGGGTCGAGGGCTGATTCAATCTGACGTTCTTTCATGAGTGCCAGGAATCGGCGTCTGAATTCGTCCGGCTTGATCCGCTTCTTCTTGTAGTCGTCCATGATCTCTTCGGTCGGGGCAAGCAGCGACTCATGCTGGTAGTCGATACCGCCGATAGCTTTGAGAAAGAAGCGCAGGTCGTCCCGCTTGGCGAAGCCAGCTAACTGCGAGGTGTTGTGCAGGCGAATGTCGATCACGCGCTTCACACCCGCATTCGTCAACAGGCCGAAGAATTCCTCAGCCGATTTCTGGGTAAACCCGATGGTGTAGAGGGTCATCAAGCGATTCTCCTGGACCTCAGTGTCGAAGGTTCAAAGCCGATCAAACTCTTCTGCGGTGATACCTGCTTGGCGAAGGATGCTCCGCAGCGTACCGATCGCGATCTCGCGGTGATCCGGCACAATGACTGTGCGACTTCCCTGATCGGTTCGCTTAGCAAACTTGACGTGACTGTCGCGGCGGCTGATCTCCTGCTTCTTCCAATCGTCGTCCCACTTCACGAAACGGCAACGGGCCAGGCGGCACCGAGTTCGACCTCGAATTTTTTCACGTGCGGTGAATCCGAAGGCTGCGGATCTTCAAAATAGAGTTCGAGCGCTTCGCGCAGGTTGGCAGCTGCCTCGGCTTCAGATTTGCTCTGGCTGGCAATGTCGACTTCAAGGCACTGCGCGACGAACCAGTCGCCTTCGTGAGAGATGCTGGCCGAGTATGGCTGCTTCTTTGGTGAGGACCCCTCCCCCAGACAGCGCACAAGAACAAGCGCCCCACGACAACACCGTTATTGTAGTTTATGGCCAAAAACGGCAATACGAGGTGTTCAGCCCGGTCCTTATTACAGCGCACGATCATAGGAATCTCAGCAGGCTGTCCTTATTGCAGTAAACGGTCCATTCTTGAAATAAGGGGGTGGCGTTGTGGTGAAAGCAGCGGCGCTCGGACCCCCGGGCGGCGCTCGGTACACCGGGTACTTGAACGCGGGCTAAGAGCCTCTACTCGGCCGCGGTAGGAACGAAGGGCTCGGGCCGGCGTCGTCTGCGGGATGCTCGTGCCGGTTGGTCCTCCTGGAGAAAACCATGCTGCTTCCGCCGGGATTGAGCATTTCTAGTTTTCCGGCCACCGTGGCCTGCAAGCCGGTCGTCACGTGGTTGAGTCGCACGAGCGGAGTGCCTCCGATGAGTGAGAGGATGTCTGGACAAATCATGGTTCAAGGCCCGGGCGGGCCTGCTCCTTGCAATGCCCACGAACGCGTCCGGCTAAGAATGTGGGGCGGTCGTGGGGATCGACGGTTCGATCGGGGTATCGAACCGGACGTCATTTGCTGCAAAGCGTAGTGACGCTCTGTAACCGGAAGGTAAACCGGAGGGCACAACTCCGGTTCTTGAAGAGAAGCGTAATACGCAAGGATCGTGCGAGGGGAATCCGAGCGGGTTATGTGAGTGAATCAGCCGGAGCGCAGGGCGCGATTCATCTCACCCAACGAGCGGATCTGCTTGCCGTCCATGTCAAAGTTGTCCGGCGCAAGCCAGGTTTCGAAATTGGCGCGAATGGCCGGCCACTCGGTATCGAGGATTGAGAACCAGGCGGTATCCCGATTGAGCCCTTTGACGATGATGTGCCGGTAGAAGATGCCCTCGAACGCGAAGCCGAGCCGGGCGGCGGCGTTGCGCGACGGTTTGTTGCGGGCGTCGCATTTCCACTCCAGGCGCCGGTAGCCGAGATCGTCCATGGCGTAGCGCATCATTAGGTAGAGACCTTCCGTCGCCGCACGCGTGTTCTGCAGTGCCAGTCCGAGCCAGATGTGGCCGATCTCGATCACGCCGTCTTTCGGTCGAATATTAAGGAAGCTCGCCATCCCGGCCGCCGGTCCGTCGAGCCCGTCACGAATGGCGTAGAAGGTCGGATCGGCGACCGACGAACAGTCGCGTAGCCAGCTCTGGAACGCCTCAAAGCTGGCGAACGGCCCGTAGCCCAGGTAATCCCAGAGGCGGTCGTCATCGCCACCGGTGTGACTGGCGACCCAGAGATCGCGAGCATGCCGGAGCGGGTCGAGTGGCTCGACGCGCGTAGAGCGGCCCTCGATCGTTGTGCGCGCTGGATAGAGTCCGGGTGGCTGTGGGTTAACGCTGGCGCCGGAGATCTGGCGTTCGGGAAACGGCTGGGGCATGTGTTGCAGTCCTTCTCGTTCGAGCGATGGCTGACCCTCGCTGGCGAGGTGCCTCACCGTATCCTGCGATGGATTGACCCGTTTGACCAGAGCCAATCACGGGCAGTCTTGGCGGACCAGTTGGAGCGCGAAAGAGCCTCCCAGGACGCCCGGGAGGCTTCGACAATTTCAGTTCCGATCGTTGAGCCGTCAGACGCTCGCGTTGAGCGCGACGTCGGCCCGTGTCGAGCGCATCAGCCAGAGGTAGCCATCCTCCAGGCTCGGGTGCACCGGCTCGGCGTTCGACCCGAAGGCGGGTTCACCGACAAAGCGATACTGCGTCCCCTCTGACAGGTGAAGCATCGAGACCACCGTGACATCTTCCCCCGGCTTTTGGCCGTCAGTCGTCATCGTCCAGACCTTGCCACGGGCGCCGTCGATCAAGTCGGCCGTCGTTCCTTGGAAGAGGACGTGTCCGTTCGTCAGGATCGCCAGGTTGCGGCAGGTCTGCGCGATATCCTCGACGATGTGGGTCGAGAGGATGACGGTCCGCTCGCCGGCCAGGTCGGAGAGAAGGTTGCGGAAGCGGATGCGCTCCTCAGGGTCGAGCCCGGCGGTCGGCTCGTCGACGATCAGCAGCCGCGGGTCATTCAGGAGCGCCTGGGCGATGTTAACCCTTGCACCCTGCCGTCTGCCACTGCAGGCAGCAGAGACGAAGATCAGAACGGAATGCGCAGCAACCTGGTACTGGACATTCGAAGGGCATGTCGTCTGGAGAGAGGTCATCCGTGGGGCCCGACGATCCCTCGGGGTATCCGGCTCCGCTCTGCCGCGACGTCGACAGAGGAACTGGCCGTCGTTGGCCACAATTTCGACGGTACCGCGCTCGACGCCGTCACCATCTTCGAAGGTCCGGTACTCGAGCCGACCTTCGACGTAGAGCGGCTTCCCTTTTTTGACGTACTGGCTGGTAATCTCGGCGGGCTTGTCCCAGCAAATAACGGTGTGGAACTGAGTGGTTACCTGCCAATTGCTCACGCGGTTAGTGGCCAGTCGAAGATTCGAAACGGGTTTGCCGGTGCTCGTGTGCCGCAATTCGGCATTCCGGGTGGCATTGCCGATCAAGGCGACTTTGTTGACGCATCGCATATATTTCTATTACTTGTCTTAATATCTATATTCGATGAAGGAATCTATGCGCATCGTGCGGCTGAGGTGACGCCTGTTTCGCCGACACCGACTGTAGGCGGCTCACGAGGCACGCCGCGCATTGGCATGGGCGCATATCGAGCCACCATCTGATCACTCTTCAGGCAATGGAGGCTCTGGCTCTTCCAGAAACAACTCCCCCCGATCGGCATCATAGGCAAAGAGCTCCGCATGCCGCCCCCAATCGATGGCCGTTGCGAGTTGCCGAAGGGCCTCTTCGGCGCTAAACGATTGTTCCAGCCGGTCAAGGAACTGATCTTCGGGCAGGCGATGCCGGGGCTGTTGTTCGAGTTCCCGCACAATCTGCCGGATAAGCTGAATGCCCATCAATGCCTGCTGGCGGAAAATCTCCTTCTCTTTGAGGACATCGGCATCCGCCAGTTGGTGTCCGATCGGGGTCAAAATCACGTCCCCCTCCCGGATATCCGCGAAGTCCAGTAGATCCGCTGCCTCGACCATCGGCAGGAGATCATCGGCCTCCAGTTGCAGTTCCTCAGCCAACTCGTAGAGGTCCTCCTGGCCCCCGAGGGTGGTGAGATGCTCGATGAAACCGGTTAAGTCACCAGTGCTCACGTGGGGTAAGGTCTGATATGGCCGCACCGAGATCGGTCGCTGCACGGTCCGCACGTTGGGGAGCAGCTGGGCTGGATCCTCGTGCGGGTTGGTCATGATGCGATAGATTGCGTCCACCAGGCGGGCGTGCGCCCCCCCGGGGCGTATCCGCTCCGCCAGCGAAAGCCCCGGAATCTCCACCCGAATCCGACCGGGATCAGTAGTGAGAATCAAGAGACGGTCGGCCATCGTGACCGCCTCGTCGATGTTGTGCGACACCATGATAATCGCCTGGGTTGTCATCTGTCGCTCCCGCCAGAGATGCACCAGTTGCCGTCGGAGATTCTCGGCCGTCAGCACGTCGAGGGCCGAGAAGGGCTCATCCATCAGCAGCACCTCGGGCTCAGCCACCAGCGCGCGTGCCAGGCCGACCCGCTGGCGCATCCCGCCCGACAGCTCACGCGGATACGCGCCCTCAAACCCATCGAGCCCGATCTGATCGATGGCCCGCATCGCCCGCTCGCGCCGGATGGCCGGGTCCAGATCGTCTTTGGCCAGTCCCACCTCGACGTTCTGCAGAACAGTCATCCAGGGGAAGAGCGCGAAGCTCTGAAACACCATGGTGACTTGCGGGTTGACGCCATGCAGTGGTTCACCATGCACCAGAACGTGCCCTGACGTGGGCTCGAGCAGGCCGGCCAAGATGCGCAAGAGCGTCGATTTCCCTGACCCAGATGGACCCAGGAGCGCGACAAATTGTCCAGGCCAGAGTTCCAGCCTCACGCGATCAAGGACCAGGAAGTGCCGCGCACCTTCCCCATACATCTTGCTCACGTCCGCCGCGGTCAGCAGTGCTGTCGTCGCGGTGCGCGGAGTCTGCGTGTCCAACCGTGTCGTCATCCGTACCTCGCGTTCACCTGCGTTCAATCCAATCGGTAGCGCTCGGCTGCTGCACGATAAAGCCGGCGCCAGACGAGCCGGTTTGCGGCGATAACCAACGCCGACATGATCAAGGTGCTGGCCAGCAGGAGCGCGAACTGGCCACGCGCCGCCGACTCGGCAATCAAGGAACCGAGCCCCACCGTATGATAGGTCTGTCCGGCAAAGCTGACGTACTCGGCCACGACACTTGCGTTCCAGGCCCCGCCGGTGGCGGTGATCATGCCAGTGACCAGATACGGGAAAATGCCGGGCAGGATGAGAAACCGCCACCGCTGCCAGCGGCTCAGTTGGAACACGCCCGCCGCATCGGTCAGGTCGGCGGGAATGGCGGTCGCGCCCGCCAGCACGTTGAACAACACGTACCACTGCGTGCCAAGGAGCATCAACAGGACCGCGGCCAGGTTCAGGCCCCCGGGAAATCGAACGAAGAGGAGTAAAATCGCGGGAAACAGCGCCGTGGCGGGGATCGAGGCCACCATCTGTACCAGTGGTTGCGCCCGAACCGCCCAGCGCGGGTTGAGACCGAGCGCGACGCCGACCGGTACTGTCCAGGCCACGGCGATGACCAGGGCCACGATCGTGCGCAACAACGTCGCGCCAGCGCCAACCGCGATTGCACGCCAATCGGCCGCTCCGAGATCGCCCAGAAGCGGGACCGCCAACTGGACGCCCCAGAGCGCCACGAGGCCCAGCAGCACGAAGAGCAGGAGCGATAAGGTCCGGTCCCGCCACCTCAGCCGGGTCATGCCGCTCGTACGATGCCTTGCGATCTGTGGACGACGGATATGCTGTCGGACCCGCATGAACGCGCGGACACCCGTCTGCAACCCGCGCCGGCCGGCGTTGACGATCCGCGACCGCCTGAGCACCGTCAGCATGGCGGAGCGGGGTGGCTCGGCGGTGCGTATCTGCTCGAATTTGAAGCGTTCTCCCCAGGCGACCAGCGGACGCCACAGCACCTGGTCAAGCACGACAATCAACCCAATCAGCGTTACCAGCCCAAGCACGAGCGCCGTCACATCGCCGCGATCCGCGGCCGTGGCCAGATAGGAGCCTAGGCCGGGCAGCCGAAAATTACGGTCTCCCAGGGTGAACTGTTCCGCGGCCATCAAAAAGAACCAACCGCCAGCCCAACTCATCATCGAGTTCCAGATCAGTGAGATCATGCCAAACGGGATCTCAAGACGGGTGAAGCGGTGCCAGAAGGTGAAGCGGTAGATGGCCGCGGCTTCATCGAGTTCGTGCGGAATGGTCAAGAGCGATTGGTGAAACCCGAAGGCCAGGTTCCAGGCCTGGCTGGTGAAGATCAGAATGATGGCCGCCAGTTCTAACCCGAAGTTGCTGTGCGGGAAGAGCGCGACCAAGGCGAGGACGACGCCGGGGAGGAAGGAGAGGATCGGGATGCTCTGCAGGATGTCGAGAAGCGGGAGCATGAGGCGCTCCAGCGCTGGACTCGCCGCTGCCAGTCGTGCGTAGCTCAGCGCAAAGAGAAGCGAGAGCAAATAGGCCAGGCTCATCCGCAGCAGCGACAGCCCTGCGTAGCGCGGCAGGCTCGCCGGGTTCAGGCTGATGTCGACGGCCGGCGTCATCGGCGCGGCCCAGCGCCGGGCGGCGTCGACGAGCCCGGCCGCGATCCCAACGACCACGAGCAGCACCAGCAGTTCAATCCACCTGGGGATGGGCGGCGCGGCAGTTCCCGATTCGGAATCGCGCCAGGTCGGAAAGGATTGGGCCATCGATCATTCCCGCACATGCTTCGTGCGGCGGCCATGATCGCCTGCACGATGTCGATCGTTCACCGAGGATGGTACGGGGTCAGGGACGGTACCTTCAGAACGGGGAATCCATCCGCGCTACCGTACCACAGTAAGCGTAAGCTGTAGCTGTCCTGGCTTGCTACCGCTTCTTGGCGCTGGCGTCGGAGTGGACAGGGACGTGTTCAGACAACGAAGGATTAGACATTGAAGTTCCCACACGTTACGTGTTCAGTTCCGCGTTGTGGTTGGGATCTTGCGGTCATGATGGAACAAACCGACGACATCATCGCACGACGATACTGATCTCACGGGTATCCCGGTGCATTTGCCGGGGCGTCGGCGTGCACTCGCTGAGTCAGAGCTGAAACCGCACACGTCTCATCGAGCATGGCTCGTGACCTCGCGATTCGCAGTCGACTCGAAAGGAATTGAACATGGCAACCGATCCGACCCAGCGTATTCGCGAACACCTCTATGAAACCTCGATTGCGCTTGATGCCCATCAAACCCTGGTGGAACTCGCGGCGCTTCCACCATCGCTCGACGTGCCGTACGTCACCGTCAGCCTGGACTGGCGTTTCAAGGGCTCCGATCCGGGTCGTGAACCAGTCTCGTCCCCCCGACCGTCAGAACGCGGAACTCCTCGTGTCGCTGGCGAGTCCCATCGCCCGTCACGTCAGGCATTCGACCGTGCGATCGCCTCGCTCATCGAAGAGGTAGGCCCTCGCGGAGCAGCGTTCGACAGCATCTCCGCCGATGCGGCGCGCATCAGCGCCTATCTCGATTCCGAGTTGGACCCGAGCGCCAAGGGGGTCTTCATCGTGAGCTGCTCAGCCTCCGATGTCTTCGAAGCGCTGGCACTCGGCCTTCCTGTTCCAACGCAGGTGAGCGCCGGACCGACGGCAGCCCTGTTCAATTTGGCGCGTCTAGTCGATGACCACCCGACCTATGCAGTGCTGGTCGCCGACCAACACGAGGCAACGCTCTCGTTCATAACACAGGCGAGGCGCGGCTCCAGCGTATCGCTGGACAGTAGCACCTACCCACGGAAGCAGCAGCAGGGAGGCTGGTCGCAGCGGCGATTCCAGGCACGGGCTGACGAACGGGTGGCGGCGTTTGCGCGGGATATCGCCAGGGAAATCAGGTCGGATCTTGATGAGGCCGGTGTGGAGCTCCTGGTATTGGCTGGAGACGAGGTGATTACTTCGGCCCTGGACGAAGCATTTCATGACACGGTCACCGCGCGCATCATTGCCCGGCTGCGCCTTGATATCGGGGCGAGTGAGCAGGAGATCATCGCGGCGACGTTACCAGTGGTCGAACAAGTGGAGCGGGATCGTGAGGCCGAGGCAGTGAGCAGCCTCGGTGATGCGATTGGTGCGGATGAGCGCGGATTGGCTGGCGTGGATGAAACCCTGGAAGCATTGCAGTCTGGCCAGGTAGCAATGCTGCTTATCACCGATGACTTTGCTGCACCGGGCTGGGCGGACTATGCCCTGGGGTACGTTCGGGCCGGTGAAAGTCCAGCCGCGCATCCACTTGGTGGGGATCTGGCAAACATTACGCCGGTCAACGTTGCGGACGAACTCGTCCGGCTTGCGCTCGTCGGGGGAGCCGAGGTCCAAATCGTCCATGGTGACGTTCCGTTTGGTGTAACCGACGAGGAAGTCGTTCCTGAGGCTGGTCGTGATCAGCCGCGGACAGAAGCCGCCGCCGCGCTGGATGCCGTCGGGGGTGTTGGCGCGCTCTTGCGCTTTAGCATCGACGAGGATCGGCAGGCCAGATAACCGTGAACCTGAACACAACTGCGACCGGCGACGAAACCTTATGTCTGTGTCACGCGCGGCTTGATCACTCGATACAACGTCGCATGGTACACCCCCAGTGTCTGGCAAATATCGTTGATCAGGTGCGTACCTTGATCGTAAAGAGACAATGCCATGGCGATCTTCTTGGGCGTGTCCAGCTTCTTTGGTCGCACACGTTGCGGGCCACGAGCCCGGACCGTAGCGAGGCCCGCGCAGATACGCTCCCGGATCAGTTCCCGCTCGAACTCGGCCAGGGCCCCAAAGATATGGAAGGCCAGCTTCCCGCCCGACGTCGTCGTGTCGATCTGCTCTGAGAGGCTCTTGAAACCGATCTCCTTATCATTGAGGACCGTCATCGACTCGATGAGGTCTGATCAGCGAGCGTCCGAGGCAATCGCGTCAGTAGGCCGGGAACCAGTTCGCGCGCGTCCCGCCTGGCGAGCTCTCATTCCGTGGGCAGCGGCCGCGGTCTTCCTCCTCTTCGCGTTGTCGATGCTCGGCTGGAATCTCTCCTTGCGGCAGCCAGGGAACGAGCAGGTGATTGCGCTCCAACCAGCCGCTGGTATCCAGGGCGCGGGCGGGCAGCTGATCTACCTCAAGGATCGCCAGGTCATGATCGTCAAACCTGAGGGCCTGCCTCCACTGGCGCCCGGCAAGGTCTACGAGGTCTGGCTCATTCAAGGGAATACTCCGGTAGCGGCGGGTGTTCTGAATGGAGCGAGTGACCAAGTGGCGGTCGCGGCCGATCTTAGCCAGTATCAGGCGCTCGCTATTACGATCGAGAGTGGACCGCTAGGAAACCCTTCTCCGACTGGAGAAAAGGTCATCGTCACCCCGCTGTAACCGGCGAGTACAACTGGCTCACTCGGCACGCCAGGCCCTTGTATCTCCCTGTACAACTGGCCAGGGGATTCCAAAAAAACTCACAAATGTCACCCGAGAGGTTGATATACTACGCAGTCTGACTGACCGGTAAGTCAGTTGGAGCTCTTCTATTTACCAGCGCTCGACGCGTGCCTGGTGTTACCGCCAGACCGTTCGGGGACGTCGTCGAAAGGGTTGGAGCACTCTGTGAGAATTCGTTCTCTTGATTATAAGTGGCTGGTCGCGATCGTCTTCGTGACCGGTCTGTTCATGGACATCATGGACTCGACGATCGTCAACGTCGCTTTGCCGACGCTGGCGCGCGATTTCCATGCGCAGACGACGACGCTCCAGTGGGTCGTGACAGCCTACCTGCTGAGCCTGGCCGTCTGGATTCCCGCGTCTGGTTGGGTGGGGGATCGCTTCGGCACCAAGCGGGTCTTCATGTTCGCGCTGGCGATGTTCTCGATCGGCTCGGCGCTCTGCGGTTTTGCCTGGAGCATCGAATCTCTAATCTTCTTCCGAGTGCTGCAGGGAATCGGCGGCGGCATGATGACGCCGGTCGGCACGGCCATGCTCTTCCGCGCCTTCCCGCCACACGAGCGCGCGACGGCCTCGGCGGTGCTGGTCATCCCGACGGCGATCGCCCCGACGGTCGGCCCGATTCTGGGTGGCTGGCTGGTCGATCATGCGAGCTGGCGCTGGATCTTCTATATTAACCCGCCGGTTGGCATCGCCGGACTCCTCTTTGCCATGTTCGCGCTCAAGGAGCACACCGAGAAGGATGTCGGCCGGTTCGACGTGCCGGGCTTTTTGCTCGGCGGAGCGGGATTACCCCTGCTGCTCTATGCGCTCTCCCAGGGGCCGAGCGCTGGCTGGAGTTCTCCCCGTGTCTGGGGGACTGGTATTGCGGGGGTACTCCTATTGATCGCGCTCATTCTGGTGGAGCTGCGCACGCGAGATCCGATGCTGGCGCTCCGGCTCTTCAAAGACCGGATGTTCCGCAACGGGAATCTTGTGGTCTTCATGGTCTTCGGCGCGATGATGGGCTTGCTCTTCTTGCTACCCCTCTTCCTGCAGGAACTGATGGGCCTGTCGGCGTTCCAGTCGGGCCTGACGACCTTTCCGCAGGCGATGGGTATGGCCGCAGTCGCGCAGGTGTCGAGCCGTCTCTATCCGCGAATCGGACCGCGCCGCATGATCGCGACGAGCATGATCGGCGTCACCATCGTCTCGGCCCTCTTCCTGCTGGTCGGTCTCGAGACCAGTCAGTGGTGGATTCGGGGCTTGATGTTGCTGCGCGGTATGGCGATGGGCGTCGGCATGGTGCCGATGCAGGCCGCCACCTACGCGACGATCAGCCGTCAGGACACCGGGCGCGCCTCGGCCCTCTTCAGTACGAACCGCCAGGTCGCGGCGTCGGTCGGCGTGGCGGTGATGGCTACTGTGCTGGTCGACCGCGTTCAGACGCATGTCACCGCGGCGGTCCAGGGACTGACCGATCCGACAGCTATCCGCGCGGCAACGGCCCACGCGGCGCTGCTCGGTTACCATGACGCTTTTCTGGCGACGGCTTGCCTGGCCCTGATCGGAGTCGGAGTAGCCTTCCTGATTCGGGACGAAGACGCCGCTCCATCGATGCGTCGCGCCGTTGCACCCGCCCCGGCGGAACGGTCTCGCGAGCGAGATCGGACGCCGGTTCCAGCGTCGTCGACCGCGGACACCGACTGATCGCCCTCTCGTCTAAGCCAGACTGACAACCGGCGGCGCTGGAGTGATTCGGCGTCGCCGGTTCACTTTAACCTGAATTACTCCTCAATTCTTCTCCTGATTAATCCAAGCGCCTCTCTTACCCCGTACCACTCGTCAAAGGCAACCGGGACGTGCTGATGGTCGACTCACGGAAGGGCCCTCCTCGATAGACTCCTCGCTCTCCCGGTTCCAATTGATACCGAACAGATGGGATGACGGTACGTCAGCCGGCGTGCGCCGGCTGAGGCGCGGAAGTTCGTCCCCGAGAAGAGAGGGAACCCGTAATGAGCCAATACTTCCAGAACGACATCGAGGTCTTGAATTACGCACTAACCCTGGAGCACCTGGAGGCGGAGTTCTATCGCCAGGCGGTGAATTCCGGCAAGCTCCAGGGGGACGTTCTGAGCGACTTCATCACCATCAGGGGCCATGAAGAGGCACACGTCAGCGGACTGACGCAGGCGATCAGCAACGCGGGCGGGACGCCGGTCAAGGCACGTGCCTCGTACGACTTCAGTGTCCTCGGCGACATGGGTAGCCAGGACGGTCTGTTGAAGATCGCCGGAACCCTCGAGCCAGTCGGCGTGATGGCCTACGACGGTGCCGCGCCGGACATCCACAACAAAGACTATCTGGCCACAGCAGGATCGATCGTTCAGGTCGAGGCGCGACACGCCGCGATCATCCGCGCGTTGATGGATCCGAATTCCAGCCCTGTTCCGAACGCCTTCGCGGGAACGCTTACGCCGCAGCAGGTTCTCGACATGGTGACGCCAATCCTCGGTCCGGAGCAGTAATCACCGGCCAGACCCGCACACGATTGATTGACACGACGACGAAGGGACAGACGATGACGACGTTTCGTGACCAGATGTTTCCGGAGAAGGTTTCGCGCCGGAGTTTGTTGAAGAAGACACTCGCGATGGGCGCGGGAGCAGTGGCGCTCTCGGCGATCCCGCTGAACCTTTCACGTGGCGGCGCGAGCCTGACATTGCCGGGTATTCGGCCCGCCTCGGCCGCGGCGATGGCGCCGCTCGACAGCGACCTCGACATTCTCAACTACGCCCTGACGCTTGAGCATCTCGAGGCTGCCGCCCCTCGATGCCAACGTCCTCTCGGGGCGGGCGCTGACCTACTTCCAGTCCTTCGGCAGCCACGAGCAGGCGCACGTCGACGCGCTTACCTCGACCATCAAGCAATTGGGTGGGACGCCGGTTCAGGCCCAGCAATACGACTTCTCCAGCGTACCGACCGACCCGACCGGGATCGTCACGTTCTTCCAGTCCGTCGAGGCGGTCGGGGCCAGCGCCTATCTGGGCGCCGCGCCGTCGATCATGAACTCCGACGTCCTCTCGGCGGCGCTAAGCATTCATGCCGTTGAGGCAGAACACGCCTCGGCACTGGCCGACATCGTCGCGCCTGGTACCGACCTTTTCGCGCCGGACGCCTTTGCCAAGCCGCGCACGCCCGACGAGGTGATGAAGATCGTCGCGCCATTCTTCAGTACGCAAACCAGCCCGACACCACCAGCCGGAGCGGTCTTCCTGCCGAAGGCACCGAAGAGCAATGCTCCGGATAGCCGCTACTTCGACCTCACTGGTCATAACCTGAGTGGCGGCTTCCGTGTCTATTGGGAGAAGTTCGGCGGCCTGCCAATCTTCGGGTATCCCATCACCGAAGAGATGAACGAGAACGGCATGACCGTCCAGTACTTCGAGCGGACCCGCTTTGAGTGGCACCCGGGTGCGTGGCCGGACCACTATGATTTCCTGCTCACGCTGCTCGGGAGCTGGAAGGCGCAGAACGAGGGACTGGCGAACAGCGACCCGTTCAAGCCGGTCGCGGATAATCACCAGGGCGTCTACTTCAAGGAGACCGGTCACAACGTGTCGGGCGACTTCCTGAAGTACTGGGGGGCGTTCGGCGATCTCCCCGTCTACGGCTACCCGCTGAGTGAGCCGTACACCGACCAGAAGACCGGTCTCACGGTGCAGTACTTCCAGCGTCAGCGCTTCGAGTGGCATCCGGGCGCCTGGCCGGAGCGCTATAACGTCTTGCTCGGCCTTCTGGGCGATGAGTACCTTCAGTCGAAGACGAGCTAATTCCCACCCTCCTCCTACCCTCTGTGGGAGCCACGCGGTTTGATACACGAGCCGCGTGGCTCAACTCTTCCTATAGCCCGGAAGACATCAATCCCGATTCAGCAGCCACAGCGGCAGTGGGATCAACATCGGCGTACGTTGCCGGTAGGCCCGATACTGCCTGCCATACCAGCGCAGCAGGTCGCGCTCTTCGAAGGTCGTGCCGATTACGATGTAGACGGTGATGGCGGCAGCCAGCACGAGCATGTCGAGCGTCATCGTCGGGTTTGACCAGAAGACGAGGATAAACCCGAGCATCATGGGATGCCGGACGACGCGGTAGAGGGAGGGCGTGCGGAAGGCGGGATTACCCGCCGATTGCCCGCGGTAGTAGGACCAGGTCTGGCGCAATCCGACGAGATCGAAGTGGTCGATGAGAAAGGTGGAGTAGAAGACGGTGATCCAGCCAATGGCGAAGATAACCCACAGGATGACATGACCGATGCCGGATACCTCCCACATCGTCTGATCGACGGCGCGCCACTGCCAGAACATCAACAACAGCAGCAGGCTAGCGCAGAGGACGTAGACGCTTCGCGCGAGCGCTTCCGGCACGACACGATTCCACCACGCTTTGAAGCGCCCGCGGGCCATGACCGAATGCTGCAGGCCGAAGAGCGCGACCAACCCAACGTCGACGATCAGGGCAGATGTACGTGACGCCACGACTTGCGGCTGGAAGATGCGGGCCGTGAAGCCAATGGCAGCGACCGAGGCGATGCTAAAGACGACGTAGACGGCGGCGCCGATCAGGAGGACCGCGAGACGTGCCGTACGAGAGAGCCCGGTGGAGATGGTCTGGTCGTTCATGGCTTTCCTCCTTGTCTGCCGACGGATTTCAATTGCAGGAGCACCGCCGAGCGTGTGCGCGTGAGTCTGCAAGCCGAATTTGTCCCGACCCACGGTCAAATAACGCAGCAATAGCCGTTCCGGGTGACCGACCTTCTCGGGACAACCGAACCGGATGCGTGAACGATGCGTTGCTTGGCTAGGAGATCCAGGGTCCACACGAGCAGCGTGTGCCGATCAAATCGGTCACCAGGTTGTTCGAGCACCAGACTTCGTACGGTCCGGGACCGCTGCACTGGCACACGCCATCCTGGAGATACGACCCTTTGACCAAATCGGCTGGCTGACAGCAATCTCCGGCCGGTGCGCCGAGCCCGTCCGTTGCCGAACCCGCCGCCACACACCAAGCTCCGGTTTGACCATTAATCGTGACCTGCGGACAGCAGCCGTCCTCGCAACAGGCCCAGTCCGAGCTATTGGGACAGCAATCGCCGTTGGAACATGGTAGACCGGTGCAGGGGCCACAGGAGTCCTTACAGACGCCACTGCAACAGACCTGGCCGGCACCGCACGCCGTCTGATCCGCAACTGACACGCAATCGCCAGAGGTCGGGTCGCAGGTCTGGCAGTCGCCGCAGGTCTTGTTGGCACACAGGTCGACGCACTGGCAGGAGTCAGGATCGAGGAGTTGCCCGGTTGGGCATGTCGTCGGCGGGCACTCGCACTGGCATGTCTGATCGTTGAAGGTCTTGGGCGAGGAGCACTGATTGCTGACACACTGCTCCTGGCAGCAGACGAGGTTGGTACCACAGGACGCGCCGTCGATCTGTCCCTTGCAGATGTTGCATTCGCAGGTGTTGAGATCGGGTTGGCTGCCGTCGGGGCACAGGTCAACGCACTGTGCCTGACAGCAGACCTGACCCTGAGGACAACTGATCGGTTTGCACAGGCCATCGACACACGTCTCGCAGATGTCACAGGCGGTCTGGCAGTCACCACAGTGCGTGTTGTCGGTCTGTGTATCGACACAGGTGCCGTCACAGAGCGTGAGATCGTTGTCGCACTGGCACTGACCTTCGGAGCATTCGGCTCTGGAAGGACAGACAACACCGCACGCGCCACAATTGTTTGAATCCGTCTGAACGTCGACACACTTCTGGTTGCAGCAGACTCCATCGAGGAAACAACCCGTGGCATTGTGCATACATTCACGCCGCTGGTTGAGACTGTTGGCAAAGCAACTGAAACGGCAAATAGCGCCGTTTGATCCGCCAAACTTCGTCGGTGGGTAGAGCGCTCTACAGGCATGGAAACAGTCCTCGGTAGCCTTGTAGACCTGCTTCACGCACTGGTGACGATCGCAGACTTCTGCCGTAGCAGCCGCGGCCACGTCCGGAACGGCGCCTCGTCCAATGAGGGTAGCGCCAAGTCCGGCCAGCAAACCTTTGAGTACCTGTCGCCGCGAGGTGGCCTTGCCCAGTGTGCGCGTCAGATCGTCGAAACGCCAATCCTGCATCCGTCCTCCTTGCAACCGGTCTCGTTGGTCGCCGGACCGAAAGAATGCAGAGTACGACGATGCCTGGTAGTCCTCACGACCGTGCGCGTGGTGCGATCAATGCGGCCGCCCAACATGAGGATGCATGCCGCTGGAATTCGGCATGCCTGACTCCTCGGACCGCATCCGATTAAGACTCGGATTTCACTCTATTAGCGATGAGGAAGAATATCTATACGCTCTTTGGCGTATTCGCGCACAAATCGACGCCACATGACAGATGCGTCAATGCCGTCCTGAACCCACCGTACCTCGTTTTTCGTCATCGTTGCAGGCAAGTTGACGACTGCTGCCGCTCCGTATAACCTGACGCCATGAAGATTGCCGAGTTCAACGACAAACGCCTCACTCCGCTGTATGATCGGTTCCACCCGCCGCGGGAGCGGGACGACTATGCCTTCTATCTCCCGCTGATCATGTCGGCGCGGTCGGTGCTCGATGTGGGATGCGGCCCGGGCAGCCTGCTTCACCTGGCGAGAGAGGCCGGGCACACCGGGCGACTCTGCGGCCTCGATCCGGCGGAGGCTATGCTCAACCAGGCGCGTCGCCGGAGCGACGTCGAATGGATCCTTGGTGATCTCTCGACGGTGAGCTTCGATCAGGCGTTCGACCTGAGTGTGATGACCGGCCATGCCTTCCAACAGCTGCTCACGGACGACGACATCCGGCAGGCGCTGGCGGCAATTCATGATTCGCTTGTGGACGGCGGTCGCTTCGCCTTCGAGACGCGCAACCCGCTCGTTCGCGGCTGGGAGCGCTGGCTGACGCAGTACAGGGGGGAGACAACAGATCCCACTGGCGTACCGGTAACGGCTACCTGTGCCGTTGAGGGGCCGGTTGAGGGGAATCTGGTCCGGTCGATCATGACCTACACCAGTCCCGCCTGGGACACTCCGCTGGTGAGCCGCAATACCCTCCGGTTCGTCGACGCATCAACCTTGTCCAGGTTTCTCAACAACGCCGGTCTGGCGATTGAGGAGCAGTTCGGAGACTGGGACCAGCAGCCGTTCACCACCTCCAGTCCCGAACTCATCACTATCGCCCGCAAAGCGTAGCGACTCAACGCACAATCCTATGCGCGGTGCTCGCGATGCGTTCTAGAGCGGCAGCCCGGCCTCGAGGAAGGCAAGCCCGTCGTCCATCAACTCCATGATGTCGGCGTCTGGATGGTCCGCCATCGTGAGCATGGCGGAGAGTGCCACTCCCATGACCGCACCAGTCATGTTGCGGACGGCTGGATCGTCCAGTTCACGGCCGGTCCGTTCGGCCAGTGCATCGCCGAGGAGCTGGATCGTGCCGATGAATTGATCGAGTGAGTGAGCGCGAAGTTCCGGAACTGACATTACCAGCGCTGAACGCTGAAACTGTTCTGCCAGGTCTTCGGGCGACATCTGCTGCCAGACTGAGCGGATCGCCTCACGGAGCGCCCTGATCGGGCTCAGTTCGGCCGGTTGGTCGCGCAACGCTTCGACCATGATGGGATCATAGCTATCCCAGAGAACGACGTCCTCTTTGGAGGGGAAGTAGCGAAAGAACGTGCTCGGTGAGACCTCAGCCGCATCGGCGATCTGTTCGACGGTCGTTTCGGCGTATCCCTGCTTCTGAAAGAGCCGCAACGCGTGCCGCTGAATCGCGGCGCGCGTCTTGGCTTTCTTTCGCTCTCGCAGGCTGAACACCGGCTTTTGCTCGTTAGATTCTGACTTCATGTCTCGATTCTACTCGCGTTGGCTCCGTTACCTCAATTTCAGTTACCCGGGAAGGCAAGAAGGCCAGCGCCAGGATCGCTCCGGCCACCGCAAAGCCCGCCGAAACAAGGAGCGCCTGGTCCATGCCATGCACGAAGGCCGTGCGGACTGAGTCGAGGAGCGCTGTCGAGTTCGTCTGCTGTGCTATGGCCACGCCGCGAAACACGCTCCCCTCAATCGCCGCGACAGCCTGCTCTGGAAGTCCGGCGAGGTCCAGTCGTGCCTGATAGGCCGCGCTGAGGACGCTGCCCAGAATCGCCGCGCCAAACGGCCCGCCGACTTTGTTCAGCGCTTGCAGCACCGCCGAGCCAATCCCGCTCCGCTCCGCCGGAATCTCGGCCAGCGCCGCCGCGGCGGAGGTCGCCATGGCGAAGCCCATGCCGAGGCCAACGATCGCCATCCAGCCCGCGACGAAGACTTCGCTCGATCCAGTCGCGGTCGTCGAGCCCATGACCAGTCCGGTGGCCAGCAGCGCGAATCCAAGCGTCGCCGTCAGTTTGACTCCAATCGTCTTGGCAAGCTGTTCGGCTGGTAATGCTCCTAAAATCAGCCCGCCGATCAAGGGGAGGAGCCGCAGACCAGATCCCATGGCGTCGGTTCCCCAGACGGCCTGGAAATACTGGGGCATGGTGAAGAGGACGCCAATCATCGAGAGTACTGACACCGCGGCCAGGATGACGCCCCAGGTAAAGGCGGCGGACCGGAAGAGATTCAGGTCGACTAATGGCTGACCGCCGGGACGCCGCGCAAGCCGCCGTTCCCAGAGAAAGAATCCGACCAGAATGGCTAGACCAGCGATCATCGGGATGACGGCAGCCGCATCGCCCCAGCTCCGGTCGCCTGCCTCGATCAACCCATAGGTCAGCACGGTCAGTCCGGCGACTGACGAGAGCATCCCGACAACGTCGACGGTGGGGCGTTCCGGTGAACGAGTCTCCGGCACCAGCGCGACGGCGGCGATGAATCCAATGACGGCTACCGGCACGTTCATGAGGAAGACCCAGCCCCACCAGTAGTTGCTGAGGAGCCAGCCACCCAGGATTGGCCCAATCGGCAGCGCCACGAAATTGGCTGCGGCCCAGATCCCGACGGCCTTGGGGCGCTCTTCTTCGCTGAAAAGGATCGTCAGTGCCGACAGCGCCATGACGATCACACCGGCGCCAGCGATGCCGAGCAGGGCGCGAGCCGCGATGAACCAGTTCGGTGACGTCGCATAGGCGCAGGCCACCGAACCCAGGCCAAAGAGAGCCAGAGCACCCAACATGATCTTCTTACGACCATAGCGATCGCCGAGCATGCCCGCCGGAAGCATGGCCGCGGCCAGCACCAACAGGTAGCCGGAGGTAAACCACTGCAGATCCGACTCGGAGGCATGCAGAGCGGTGGCGAGCGTCGGCAGCGCCACACTCAGGATCGTGCCGTCGAGCCCGACCGCCAGAACCGCCAGGGTCAGCGCCCCAAGCGCCCACCACCGTCTCGTCGAGGAATTGTTCATCGTAGACACCACCTTTCGCAATCAACTGTCAGATGACAGTTTCTCTCAAAAAGTGGTGTCTGTCAATACCCCGATATCGATTCGCGCACGGTCCTCGCGTGTCAATCGTCGGGCATGGCTGAGGTTCCCGCGTTCTCTGGATAGGGTGCATCACCCTTCGTCGCGGCCCAGATGGCGCGGTTGAGCGCGTCCATTGGGGCGATGTCCTCCTGCGAGAAGTCCATTCCCGCCGATTGCTCCGCCCAGGGTGATAACCACGTATTGGTGTCGGTCAGCGACGTCTGTGGCGGCAGCTCGTCGTACGCGGCGAAGTCCGGATCACCGGCGAAGGCCGGGAGCATCGGCACCGCTGCCGCGTCGAACTGGGTCATCGGGTCGATGCCGAGGAAGACCTCGATCGTTCGGACCATCGCAGCCGTGTCGTAGAAGCTGTGATCGACCGCCTGGTGCTGGGTGTAGGGACTGATCGCCAGGCACTCGGTGCGGTGCGCGTCGACGTGATCCGGGCCGTCCTGCGCGTCGTCCTCGGTAATCAGGATCAGCGTGTTCTGCCAGTAGGGAGAGTGGCTGACGGCGTCGACCAGCTTACCCACTGCCTGGTCGTTCTGTGCGGCATAAGCCTGTGGGGTCAGCTTGCCGGGAGAGGTGCCCGCGGTGTGATCGTTCGGGAACCTCAGAATCTCAAGTTCGGGCAGATTGCCGTTCTGGACGTAGCTGTCGAACTCCTGCTGCCAGGCATCGAAGCGGGTCAGGTCGGAGATGTTGAGATCCCAGCCAGGATAGTTGGGGTCGAGATTATCGCCGATACTCGGATCGTCCGGAACCCAGATGCCAGATGCCTGGTCGTACGAGGCGAACTCACCGTAATCGCGGAAGCTCACTCCGGCGCGCTGAGCGGCGTTCCAGAGGAAACCAGCTTCAGGATAGGTCGAAGGATTGGTCCCATAGAAGTCCTCCGGACGACCGCGATAGGAGTAGTTCGCGGGCCAGTTTTTCTCGACGTAATCGTTGGATTTCGCCGCGGTGGTCCAGTTGTGCCCCTGGGCACTGACCTCGGCATCGGCATAACAGCGATCGAAGAGGACGAACTGCTGCGCCAGCGCGTGCAGGTTGGGTGTGATCGATGTCCCGAACTCGGTCAAGCTGGGGTCGCCATCTCCGCTGCTGATATCGCCGAATACCTGATCGTAGGTGCGGTTCTCTTTAATAATGTAGATCACGTGCTGAATCGGCAGACCGGTATCCGTGTTTCCGATCTGCTGCAGGAAGCGATCGTTCTGCTGGACCTGCTGGGTATAGGCCCAGAGCTTCAGGCTGCCGGGTAGCGGAATGGTCGACATCGTCCCGGTCATCATGCTGCCGACGTACTGTCCCGGCGGTATTGGCCCCCAGAACTGGTGATAGCGCGGATTTGGTCCCGCGCCGAGTCCCTTGGCATTCAAGACAATCAGCTTCTGGTCGGAGAGGAAGACGCCGGTCGGATACCAGGCGGTCGGGATAAGCCCGTTGACCTGCCAGCCACCCTGACTGTTGAATCCGACGACCGCCACATCGTTGTCACCGGCGTTGGCGACGTAGAGCGTGGCTCCGTCGGGCGCGAACACGAGTGCGTCTGGTTGACTGCCTGACGGTGCCTGCTGGTAGGGGGCGAGCGAAATCGTGCCGGTCACCCCATCGCTCAACGTTGAGATGATCGAGATGTCGTCGCTGTCGGAATTGCTGACGAAGACATCGCCGCTGCTCGGGTTGACCACCATGGCGTTGGGATGCAGCCCGACAGTCACGGTTCGCCGCCTCTGGAGCGTCGCCGCGTCGAGAATCGTGACCGAACTCTCGCCCCAGTTGCTGACGTAGAGCTTGCTGCCATCCAGGCTCAGCACGGCGCCGTACGGGTTGTGTCCGACCGGTGTCGTCGACACGATCTTCCGGGTGACGGTATTCAGCTTCGAGACGCTGTCGTCCAGGTTATTCACCACGTAGAGCGACTGTCCGTCCCGCGAGATGGCCAGTCCGGCTGGGTAATAGTCCTTGCCCGGCAACGCGATTGACGCTTCCTTGCTGAGTCGCCCATTCGCGAAGTGATAGGTGCGAATCTTGTTGTTGCCGCCCGCCGAGGCGTAGAGCGTCGATCCATCGGGACTGAACGCCAATCCGAGGTAGAGGGCCGCTGGTGGGAGGTAGCGGATTGTCTGCACGACTCGCGAGGTCGACAAGTCGACGACCTGCAGCGACTGGAACAGCAATCCGTCGTTGGTGACCACCAGGTAACGGCGGTCAGGGCTGAGGACCCCGTTCATCGGAAAGTCGCCAAGCTGTGTCTGGCGGCCAGCCGGACTGAGATTCCAGCCATACGAGGTCTTCTGACCGTAGAGGTCGAAGACATTGGCCGATGAGGCCAGGGCGCTCATCAGCGTGCAGATAGCCACGAGCGCGGCCAGGAGCGTCCAGCGTCGCATCTCATTCTCTCCTCGGTTGGGTCAGATTTCCGGCGCCAGTCCCGAATGCCGCTGCCGGTTCGTGACGCGGGAATCCGACGACCATGAGTGGCGCGACGGCCCGGAGGATGCCGCGGTACCGACCGGCTCATCTCGTCCCCGAACGTCCGAACCGTCGACCAGGGCCGCGGCCCGAGACGACACGGTTTCGGCTCGTCCGTATCTTCGGTGGTAGCGAGCCCGCTGACAACGTCCCTGGCCGAATAGTCTCCGTTCATCTGCGCCTCATAATTGATGTCCATGATGCTGCTGTGCTCTCGGCTTATCGAGAGACGACTTATCCCGGTTGATTGGACGCTTGCTTGAAGGGGCCTGGTTCATGCTGCAAGAGCAGAGCAGTGGCGACGCCTACGTGCTGGGTCGCGCAGATACTGAAACACAACGCCTAATTCAACAAGGAGCCTTCCAGCGGCTCTTCACCCACCGGTTTCTGGTGGACGCGGGCATCCAGCCTGGTATGCGCGTGCTTGATGTAGGGAGCGGGGCTGGGGATGTGGCGCTCATCGCCGGTGAGCTCGTTGGTCCGTCCGGATCGGTCGTTGGCGTCGACGTCAACGCGGCCGTGCTCGACGTTGCCCGTGCCCGTGCGGCCGCGGCCGGGCAGACCTGGACGACGTTTGTCGCGGGCGATTGCCTACGACTTGCGTTCGACTTTCCGTTCGATGCCGTGGTGGGTCGTTTGGTCCTCGTTCACCAGCCCGATCCAGCGACGACCCTTCGTAGTCTTGTCAAGCACCTCCGCACGGGCGGCATCATCGCTTTTCAGGAGTACAATTTCGCGTCCGATTCCCTGATTCAACATCCAGCAACACCACTCTGGGGACAGGTCTGGACCTGGCTCGTCAAGTCACTGCACAACGGCGGCATCCCGTCCCATGCTGGCTACGATTTGTACCGGATCTATCAAGAAGCTGGGCTACCGGCTCCGCGGCTTGACCTCTCAGCCGCGATTGGTGGCGGCCCTGACTGGGCTGGATATGACTACGCGGCCGAGACACTGCGCAGTCTTCTGCCGCTCACCTTGAAACTTGGGCTGGCGACTGCTGAAGAGGTGGACATCGATACGTTGGCGGAGCGGCTGCGTGAAGAAACGGTCGCAAGCGGCGGGATCGTGAAGGCGGCCGACCTCGTTGGTGCATGGACCACGGTCGCCTGATACTCCGTCAATCAGCGACGTTTGCCAGTCGAGTAGGAAACGAGAAGAGGCGCGGCAAATCGCCGCGCCTCTTCGTTTGACATTGGATCAGGAACTACGACGTCGGCCGGGTGCCGAGCGTCAGCTTGACTTGCTGCGTCTGACCGTTCCGGTTGACGGTCAGCGTGATGACGTCTCCCGGCTTGTGCGTGTCGACCGTCTCGGCAAGGGAGGAGTCAGTCTGTAGATCCTTACCGTCGATCTGGGTGACGATGTCGCCCTTCTGCAGACCAGCCTGCTCGGCCGGCGATCCAGCGACGACGTTCTCAATCAAAGCGCCATGCGTGACACTCACGTTGAGCTGTGCCGCGGCAGTCGGGGTCAACGGCAGATACTCGATGCCAATGTACGGGTGTGTCGCGTGACCAGTCAGGACGATCTCATTGGCGATCTTTTTGGCGGTGTTGATGGCGATGGCGAAGCCGATGCCCTGCGCCTGTACGCCCGGCTCGGCCGAGCCGGCCTCGAGGGTATTGATGCCGACGACCGCGCCGTCGAGCGTCACGAGCGGACCACCCGAGTTACCCGGATTGATGGCGGCGTCGGTCTGGATGACGTCGAACAGGAACGGCCCAGCCGACTGGCTCTGAGAAAACGGGTTGTTGGAGTTGCTGCCAGGCTCCTGAACCGTTCGGTTGAGCGCGCTCACCACACCCTGAGTGACGGTCGGCTGTCCTTCGAGCCCGAGCGCGTAGCCAACCGCGACGACCCACTGGCCAACCTGTAGCTGCGACGAATCGCCGACCTGAATGACCGGCAGGTTGTCACCGGTAATCTGGAGCACGGCCAGGTCGGTCAATGGATCGGTGCCGACCAGCTTAACGTCGTTCCCCTTGAATGTCCGGCCATCGGGCAACGTGACGACCAGGCTCTGGGCACCCTCGACCACGTGGTTGTTGGTGAGGATGTGTCCCTGGTTGTCATAGATGAAGCCGGATCCAGTGCCGACCGGAACCGGCTGAGAGAGCTGAGAGACGCTGGTCTGCTCGTTGGTGATCTCGACTACGCCCGGCTTGACCTGGTTGACGACGTTGATGATCGAGTTCTCGAAGCTGGCCGCCGAAGGAGCGCTGCTCGAACCGGTCGAACCGCTCGACGTCGTGGTGTTCGTCTCTTGCGATGTCTTAATCGTCTGGTTGGTGCCGGTGCTGGTGGCACCAGATGTATTGGCCGACGTCTGTGCCGTCGACTGCGCCGTGGTCGCGGGCGCACTGGTCGCCGTGGTGGTCGGCGACGATCCGCCGCCGATGCTGCACGCCGTGGCGAGCATCAGGACGACGACGAGCGCCGCGGCCCGCTGGCCATATCGATGAATTCGCTCCGAACTCATGCGTCACTCCTCTAAACGTGTGAAAGGCGTTGCGCCTGTCCCTCATACGAGGGTCGTAATTGAGCGGTGTCGAACGCAGGACCAGTACCGCTGGTCAACCGGACCGCGTTCGGTCGAATCTCCTGATGCCCGATCCTCTACACCCAGCCGGTCGCCCACGACATAGCGAGCGAATGTTGTCCATCGACGGATCAGGACCCAGTCCCCGCACGCAGGCCAGTTCCTCACGGCCAGGGCAGGATGTTCGATTTCACGCATCATCTTAACGGAGGAACCTGTGAGTTTGCTGAGGGAAAGATAAATCGAACCTTAGTTTGTGCGGGCTGCTTGCTGACGATTCCGGTTCTTACCAAATTCCAATCTTTCTGCGATAACGTGAGGCTGGATTATTCCGTCCTCGTGCGCGTGAGAGATTGGGCAGATGCATATTCTGGTGGTGGAGGACGAGCAGCGGCTGGCGAGGCTGCTCCGGCGTGTCCTAATCGAAGAGCGCCAGACGGTCGACCTGGCGCATGACGGCGCGAGCGGGCTGGATCTCGCACGAGCGGGGACCTTCGACCTGATCATTCTCGACCTAATGCTGCCGGATCTGGACGGCATCCAGGTCTGCAAGCAGGTGCGTGCGGCGAAGGTGATGACGCCGATTTTGATGTTGACCGCGCGCGGCGCCGTCGAGGATCGGGTGGCTGGGTTGAACGCCGGAGCCGACGACTATCTCGGCAAGCCGTTCGCCATGGAAGAGTTGTTGGCCCGGGTTAACGCGCTGCTCCGGCGCGGCAGTCGCGCGGGTGAGTTGAACACGGTGCTTCAGGTGGACGACCTGACGCTCGACCTGATGCGACATGAGGTCAAGCGGGCGGGACAGGTGATCGACCTGACGCCGAAGGAGTTCGCACTGCTCGAATACCTGATGCACAACGCCGGGCAGGCGCTCTCGCGCACCCAGATCATCGACCACGTCTGGAGCTACGACCTCGAGACGCTCTCCAACGTCGTCGACATGTATATCCACTACCTGCGCGACAAGATCGATCGCGGATTCAGCCGCCCGTTGATCAAGACGGTGCGTGGTATCGGCTATAAGGTCGAAGGATGAGCGGCCCGCGCTGGTCGCCATCCATTTTGACGGGCTGGATGCACCGAACGCGTGGTGTGACACAGTCCGGAGAGCGCCGGTCCGCCGCGGAGGCGCGCCTGTTTCACGGCCTGCGCCTGCGCTTGACTCTCTGGTACAGTGGTGTCCTGGCGGCCTCGCTGATCCTGGCGGGCATCGTTCTCTACCTGACCCTGCAGCACCTGCTGCTTCAGCCGATCTCGAGCGACGTCTCGCACCAGATCACCCTCATCGCACAGCAGTGGCGACGGGAACCGGCCCGCGCTTGTCTCACCCCGCCGAACGAACCCCGCTTCGGTGCGGCTCCGCCATCATCGCCGATCCCGATCTACGTCGCCTGTTACGACGCGCAGGGTGACCCCTTCACCAGCAGCCCCTTTCTGCTCGGTGGTTCGAGTAATGAGGCCCCCGATCCCTTCCTGAATAGCTCGCTGGCCGTGACTGCTCTCGAGAACGGCTCGGCCAGCGACCGGGTCGACGGCGGCTCTGGCGTCGGTACGATCTATCGTGCGGCGCGGGTGGTGCGCGATCCGGTCACCGGCGACATTGTCGGTGTGGTGCAGGTTGGCCGCTCAATTCAGGAGCAGATGTCGGCACTCGACCTCCTGCGCGACCTCTTGCTTGGCTTGGGACTAATCGCCTTGGCCGGCGCGACGGTGGGCGGGCTCTTCCTCTCGCGCCGCGCTCTGATCCCTGCACGGCTCGCCTTCGAGCGGCAGCAGCAGTTCATCGGTGACGCCTCACACGAGCTGCGCACGCCATTGACCCTTTTGCGGGCCAACGCGGAACTGTTGCTACGTCACCGGGACCGTCTGTCAGAGGATGATGCCGGCATGCTGCAGGAGATCGTCGCTGAGACGGAGCACATCGATCATCTCTCCAACAACTTACTCCTGCTCGCGCGACTCGATGCCGCGCAAGCCCACCTGGAGCAAGAGGTTGTGGAGTTGGCCGACGTCGCCGCGAGCATCGCCCGGCGTATCGCGGGCGTCGCGAACGACAAGGGGGTGCACGTCGCGCCTGTCGTCGAGGATGAAGGACGCGTAATCGGCGATCGGGCCGAGATCGAGCGCGCGGCGCTGATCCTGGTCGACAATGCGGTGAAGCACACACCCGGCGGCGGGCACGTAACGTTGCGGATTTCAGCCAGTGAGAGCGAGGCGCGTCTCTCCGTAGAGGATACTGGCGAGGGAATCGCGCCAGAGCACCTGCCCTACCTCACCGAGCGCTTCTACCGGGTCGACAGGGCGCGCTCGCGGGAGACGGGTGGTGCGGGACTTGGGCTGTCGATTGCGCGGAGCATCGCCGAGGCCCATGGCGGCCGAATTGAGATCGAAAGCCAACGAGGACAAGGAACGATCGCTAGCCTGATGCTGCCACTGGCCATCTAGTTCCACGAACCTTAACAGCGGCGTTGCCCGCTTGACAATGATCAACCTCTAGTATAGATTTAGTTATAGAGAGCCGACCGAACGATGCAGGCTCTCCTCCATAACCCGAGGGTGCTGGCGGTATCGAGGAACTCCGTATCGGAATGGCATGCCGCGCCAGGAGAACTTCTCACGACGGCCCGGTCCGCCAGTACCCACCCGAGACGAACAGGACGTTCGTTCGATTGATTGCCCGATAGATCACTGAAAGAGAGAGATGTTTATGTTGATGGAACGGATGAGGAACTGGGGTCTGACCAGCAATATGTTGTACCTGGCGTCACTTGCATCGGTGCTGCTGAGCATCGTGATGTGGATGACGCGGCGGCAGGAATCTGATCGCCCCGGCGGAGAGCGCTTCGGCATCTTCGTTGGGCTCTGGGCTCCGACGCTGATGATTATGGGACACGTGCTCGAGGATCAAGAGAAGGCTGGCTAGACTGGTCGCTCTCGCGACGGGGTGGCTAACCCACGATGAGCGACCGAACCGAAGTCGTACCGTTGAACCCGCACCTGCGCGAAGGAATGAATACTATGGTGACGTTGCTTGCGGGGTATGCGAACCCACTCCATCGTGAGGATCTGAAGCGAGAAGGTTTCACCGATCAGCAACTTGACACACTGGAACGGCTCAGAGCCATTTATCCCTACGTCGAGTTCCTCCAGCCAGATGAGGTGCGTCGAGTGCAGTTCGTGAGATGGCTGTACCAGCGCGGACAATTCAGTCAGTAGCGTTGAAACGCTCGACGGACGGACCATACGCAAACACCCTCGCTCAATTCTGGCGAGGGTGTTTGCGTGTCGACGCTGAGTGACGGCTGCCGCGGATGACGGCAGCTCATCCCGTGCCAGATCCCTCTGTCTGCCGCTCCGGCCCACGCCACGGCGTCTCGATCAGTCGCAGTCGCAGTCGCAGGAGTCCCGTCAGCGAGCGGGCGATGACCCGAAGATTGGCGCCGGACTGTTCGCCCGCTTGTCGAGGGTAGTGGCTGACTGGCACTTCCGCGATGGTGAAGCCCGCCCGGGCCGTCTTGGCCAGAAGCTCCGGCGAGATGACCGCCGCTTCCCCCTCCAGCGAGACGCGCTCCAGCACTCTCCGGTTGATCAGCTTGAAGGCGCAATCGACGTCGTGCACGTGGATGCCCAGCAGCAGCCGTGACGCGCTGCTCCAGAGCCAGGCGTTCAACTTTCGAACGCCGGAATCGGCGCGCCGGACCCGACGGCCAGCAACAAGGTCGACGCCGCGGTCTCCGGCGACGTCGAGCAGCATGGCGAGCTCACGAATGTCGAACTGACCGTCGGCGTCCAATAGCACCACCCAATCGCAGCCGGACTGCTGCGCGGCCGCCAGGCCGCTGCGCGCTGCCGCGCCGTAACCCCGATTAACCTCGTGGGTCACCACGAGCACATGCGCTGGATCGCTGCGGTTGAGTTCCAGCACGATTTCGCCGGTCCCGTCGCGGCTGCCGTCGTTGACGATGATGATGCGGTAGTCGGCGACTGCCGCGCTGAGGAATGCCTGAGCGTTACCGACGACCGCCTTCAGATTTCCGGCTTCGTTATAGGCCGGGAAGACGACGCAGACGCTGAGCGGGCGATTCATGACGTGGTGTCCCTTCGTTCTTACGAAAGATCAGGAAGTGTTCGACCAGATAGTTGACCGGCGCAGCGACCGCGATGCCAAGGACGCCCGCCAGGATATAGGGCATGGAGTGATCAGCGATTGCGAAGACGGCCTCGTTGATGAGCAGGGTGGTGACGGAGATGCCGTTGAAGGCGATCAGCCGCCGCAGGTTGGTGCGGATGCGGTCTGACGTGACCGGACGGTCGGGCCAGATAATCAGGGAGCTGAGCAGGAAGTTGCATTGGGTCGAGATCCCGAGTGCCAGCAGATTCGCAGGATCGTGACTTATGCCAAGCTGAATGATCGCGGCCAGCAGACCGAGTTGCAGCGCGCTGCAGGTGAGCCCGACCGCACCGAAGCGGGCCGGCCGGGCCAGGAGGCGCGCTGTTCGCCATGGCCATCCGTGCGATCGAACCCGCCGCGCTGATTTGATTCCTCGCATGTCTCTTAGTCCCTCAACCATTCGCCCAATCGCGGCTCCAGCGGTCTGGGGCTGCGATGTTCCCCGTTCAGGCTAGCGGGGCGCGATGAAAGCTCGGTAAGAGGGAGGTAAGAGAATTCAAATAAAGGGGAGATGGGGTGACCGGGATTCAGTGCCCGGCATGATTAGGCCAGCGCATCGTCCTGATCGTCACGGAACGCGATCTCGATCGTCTCGTCGGGGAGGAAGTTGCTGGAGACATAGATCAGTCCCTGCGCGCGATCGGGACTGTCCGGGTTGGATTCCAGGATCTGCTCGCAGTAGAGGACGATGTCCTCGATGATGCGCACGTAGCGGTAGTAAGCGATACCCGCCCAATCGACCTTGGCCGGGCCGTAGCCCTGATAGAAGCGTTCGACGTCGCGCTGCTTGTCCCAGCCGGTACCGATTCCGCCACCGATGAACATCAGGTCGCGTTCCTTCGGCGCCAGCATCAGCGTATCCCAGTCGACCACATAGAGGTCGCCGTTCGGCTCCATCAGCACGTTGCCACCGTGGATGTCGGCGTGACACAGGACGAATTCGGGCGTGCGGACTCGCAGGGCCGCTTGCCGTGCTTCAGCCCGCCGTATGAGTTCGTCGATCACATCCCGCTGCGCCCGTATCAGGTCGGCGAGTTGATCTGAGATCGGATCGGCGAACGACTCGCGCGCGAATAATTCCTGGTAGGCACGTGCTCGCTCGAACCAGACCGTGGGAAAGGTCTCGCGCGGCAGACGCGGGAGAATCTCGACGGGCAGTGACGCCCTGTGCACGCCACGCAGAACTTCACCAAGTTCGACCCACTGCCGGTCAGTGAGATGCGTGGTGAAGCCGTCCTGTCCGCCGATGAACGGGTAGAGGATCACGGCGAAGCGATCGAGCCGGGTCCAGAGCCGGCCGTCCGTGGTCTCGACCGGCGCGATGAGATGGCCGATCCCTTGAGTCTCAAGCAGATGCGGCACGATCGATGGTCAGGTCGTTGAAATCGCCGCTGCGTAGCTTGACGAAGTAGTCTGTTCCACCAGCAATAGCCTTGTAGACCGCCGTATTCACGTCGGCGCCGATTGGCAGGAACTCGACGATGCAAACGCACATCTCGTAGTCACGACGTCAGGCAGTCGATTAGCAGTTGGTCTGGCAGATCAGGCTTCTCGAGCATGGGACTCCTGGATCGAGTGACAAATTCCAGCCATCGCCGTATTCGAAGAATATGGTGGTGATTCAAAGGGTGATGATGTCAGAACGGATTCTACGACTTTTGGGGACGTATCGCCGAGTGGCTTGACGGTCATGCTGGAATTGGTAAGAATGGATTGCGCAAACGCTCTGTCAAGCCAAATTGATCACGATCGGTAACGAGGCATGCACCATGCACGACTCGGAGCAGATACCGCTAGCCGACGAGCACCGCGGAGCGATACCGTTCATTGGTCGCGAGCGCGAGCTGACGATTCTACGTCAGGCACTCGATCAGGTGCAGAGAGGACAGCGGCGCACTGTCTTGCTGTCCGGCGATGCAGGAATCGGCAAGACTCGGGTAGCCGAAATTCTCTCGGCTGAGGCCCTATCCCGTGGTTTCCGAGTTGGCTGGGGCAGCTGCCATGAGTGGGAGGGCGCTCCAGCGTTCTGGCCCTGGATTCAGGTGCTCCGCTCAATCGCTCGTGCCGACGATTTGGCAAGGATCGAACGTGAGCTAGGTTCGCGTTTCGCAACGCTGGTGCACCTTGTTCCCGATCTTGTCGCGTCGCACTCTTTCGTCGTCGATCCACAACCGCTCAGCGGAGACGCCGCACGATTCCGCCTTTTTGACAGCATCGTTGCGCTGCTGATAGCGGTCGCGCGGGACACTCCGATGGTGGTGATTCTGGATGACCTCCACTGGGCCGATACCACGTCGCTGCTCCTGCTGCAGTTTGTCGCGCAGCACACGCGTGACCTCCCACTGCTGCTGCTGGGAACGTACCGCAGCGGAGAGGTGAGTCCGAAGCACCCGCTGGCCGACCTGGTTGGCGAGCTCGTTCGCATATCAGGCACTGAGCGTATCTCGCTCCAGGGATTGTCGCCTGATGAGACACGCATTCTGATTGAGGCCGCTGTTGGCCGCCAATTACCGGATCGGACCCTCAACACAGTGCGCCACCATGTTGAGGGGAACCCGCTGTTCGCGGGTGAGGTTGGCCGCTTTCTCGCAGCGCAAGGCGATCTCTCGTCGATCTCCTCTCAGAAAGACCTTCACTTCCAAGTGCCGGATGGTATCCGGGACGTGCTTGGTCGGCGCCTTCGCCGACTTTCCGATGAGTGCCAGGAGATCCTCGCCATCGCGTCGGTTGTCGGTCGCGAGTTTTCAATTTCGATCATCGTACGCGTGAGTGATTTGCCATTGGAACGCGTGCTGCCGTTGCTCGATGAAGCCGTGGAATCCCGCTTACTGGATACCAGTGCGGTCGTCGGTAACTATCGCTTCCACCACGCACTGGTGCAGGAAGTCCTGTATGCAGGACTGCCGCCGAGTCGCCGGATGCAGCTGCACCGGAAGGTGGCACAGGTACTCGAAAAACTCCACGCGGAAGACCTCGAACAGTTGTTGGACGAACTGGCGCACCACTATTTCCATGCCCTTCCGCTCGGTGATCCCAACCGGGCACTCGAGTTCTTGACGAGAGCCGCCGAACAATCCCTCGCGCGGTTCGCCTGGGAGAGTGCCATCTATAGCTACGAACGAGCGTTGCAGGTCTCTGACCTGACTACAGGTCAGAACCCCATCGCGAAGTGTGAACTTCTCCTCGGCCTGGGAGAAGCGCAGACTATTGCCGAGCGAAGCAACTGGGGCTCGCCAGCCGCGCGCAACACGTTCGTCAGGGCGGCCGAACTGGCGCGTGCGGCTGGCTCCGCCGAGCAGTTCGCCAGATCTGCGCTGGGGTTTTTCGGCCGCAATCTCATGACGAACCCGGGCCAGGAAGAGCAGATCGACATACTCGAACAGGCGCTTCAGCGACTCGGAACAGAGGATTCGCCACTGCGCGCTCGCGTGTTCGGACGTCTCGCCATCGATCGTAACCTGATCGATTTGCCGCGTAATCCTCTCGCGCGAACGGACCCGTCAAGCAGAATTTCGCAGCTCAGTGACGAGTCTATAGCCGTCGCCCGGCGTCTGGGAGATCCATCGACGCTCGCCTTCGCGTTACTGGCGAAGCGCGTCGCCTGCGCCACTCATGACAACCTCGACGAGCGCATCGCGCTGACTCATGAAGCGGTCATGCTCACCGAGTCCGCCGGAGATGCCGAAACTGGTTGGTGGGCAACTTTGCTTAGTTTCTGGGATCACGCTGAACTCGGTGATCTCGAGCGAGAGCTACGTGCCTTTGAACGGCACGTCGAAGTGGAGAAACGAGCACCGACCCCGTTCAAAGAATGGGGCCTCAATGGGAAACGTGGGCATTACGCGTTGCGCGAAGGCGATTTCCAGGCTGCGGAGGACTGGGCGCAACGGTCTCTGGGTGATCTTCCGTTGGTTGACTCTCCGTGGGTTCACTTTCACCTTCGTCGTGAGCAGGACCGTCTCCGCGAAATTGCCGGGGATCTCGAGCAGTTGGGATCGCATCACACGACGTCCTGGATGTGTCGTAACGCGCTGGAAGTGTTGCTGGCAATCGAGCTTGGGCGGGACGATGCGCATGAGCGCTTTGAGATGATGTCGGCCCGTGAATATTGTGATGTTCCCCATACTGAACGCCGGCTTGATGTCCTCATTCTCCTGGCTGAGTCCTGTCTCCGGTTGGAGGACGAGCGGCGCGCGCAGACCCTGTACGAACTGCTGCTTCCGTACCACGATCGGGTAGCCGCAATCCTCTGTCAATTCACGCATTACGGTGCGTTGCTCGTTTCCTCGGCATTCTTGCCACGTTCCTCTCTCGCTGGGACGAGGCAGACGCGCATTTTGCCACGGCGCTGGAGATCAATGAGCGACTCCAACTGCGCCCCTTCGTCGCGCATACGCGATACGAGTGGGCGAGGATGTTACTCGAGCGCGGCGATCCGGCCGACCTGAAACGTGCCAGTGCTCTGAACGAGCAGGCTTTGGCCGTATCACGCACGATCGGCATGACGCGGCTCCAGCGCATGGCCGATGGCCTGGAGTCGCGACTTGCAACTGCCAAACTTCCCGCACTTGCGCCAGGCACATCCACAGCGACCGGTCTCAGGCTCACGCGTCGCGAAACTGAAGTGCTGCATCTCCTCTCGATGGGGAAATCCAACCGGCAAATTTCGGAGGATCTCTTCCTCAGCGCTCGTACCGTTGAGCGTCATGTCGAGAACATCTACCGCAAGCTCGACGTTCACCGCCGTGCCGAGGCCATTGCCTTCGCACTGCGCCAAGCCTCTGTCTGAACCCTGATTGTGTAGATCCCGCCACTGAATCCCTTGGCCGTGTTCCGAAATGGGTACAGATACGGAAGCCGAGCGTGTCGATTGTGGCTAGAGTCGAGGGCACCGACAGCTCATGTTACGACCGTTCGCTCCCGCCGGGAGCAATGAGACTGGAGTGCTGCAATGGCGACGACATCTACCGCGCAACAGGCATACGAGCTCGATGCCAAGTCGATCCAGACATTTCGCGAGCAGCTTCGGGGTCCGTTGCTGCTACCCGGCGAGCCGGGGTATGACGATGCCCGCATGATCTGGAACGCGATGATCGATCACCACCCCGCGCTAATCGTCCGTGCCCGTGGGGCCGCTGACGTGATCGCTACGGTGAACTTCGCGCGCGAGCACGGTCTCTTGCTCTCGATCAAAGGGGGTGGACATAGCGTCTCAGGTAAGTCGGTTGCCGAAGGCGGCCTGATGCTCGACCTCTCACTTGATGAAAGGGATCCGGATTGACCCCGAGGCGCGAACCGTCCGGGCCGAGCCGGGTGTCCTCTGGCAGGAGATCGATAAGGAGACGCATGCGTTCGGTATGGCGACTCCAGGCGGAACGGTCGGCACCACCGGGATCGCGGGTTTGACCCTCGGCGGCGGCCAGAGCTCGATCGCCGGCAAGTATGGCTTAACCATCGACAATCTGCTCTCGGTCGACATCGTCACCGCCGACGGTCAGTTGCGCCATGCCAGCGCCGGGAGAACTCCGACCTTTTCTGGGCCGTCCGCGGCGCCGGTCACAATTTCGGCGTGGCCACATCCTTCGAATACCGGCTGCACCCGGTGCATACCGTGCTCGGCGGCATGCTCCTCTACCCCTTCGACCGGGCAGCCGATGTGCTGCGCTTCTATCGGGAGTTCAGCGCGACCGAGTCAGACGAGTTGATCACCTATGCGGCACTCTTGACCGCACCGGATGGCAATCTCGTGGCGGCGCTCGTCCCCTGCTACACGGCGATCTTGACGAGGGGATGCGGGTGCTGGCGCCGATTCGTGCCTATGGTCCACCCATCGTCGACACCATCGCGCCGATCCCGCATCCCGTTATGCAGGGGATAATTCGGCAGCCTATCCAGAGGGGCGTCACAATTACTGGAAGTCGGCTCTCAGCGACCAGCTCAGCGATAAGCTGATCGACACGCTCGTCGACTATCGCGAGAGAGATGCCGTCCCCGTACGCGGCGCTCATTATCATCGACTGCCATGGGGCATGTCGACGAGTCGGCAAGACCGACACGGCCTACTATCCATCGTGACCAGCAATTCGACGTGGCGGCGTTCGCAAACTGGGAAGACCCGGCGGAAAACGAGCGAAACATCGTCGTGGGCGCGAGCCTACTTCGAGGCGGCCAAGTCGGAGCTGGAAGATGCCGCCTACGTCAACGATCTGGGCGATGATGAGGCGAATCCAGCGGCGCGCGCCTACGGCGGGAACTCCGCGCGGCTGGTCGAGCTGAAGACGAAATACGACCCGACGAATTTGTTCCGCATGAACCAGAACATCAAGCCCGCTGGTCACTAGCGTTGCCGCTGAGCCCGCATCCTTGTGACGCCCTGGTCACCGGCCGGGGCGTCATGGATTGCACCGCGCTGACGCGCATGCATTCGAATCGCCATGGCGAGCAGGCCGGCTGACGGCGTGCTCAGGACACCCAAATGGGCTCGGATTCATGGTACCCTCGGCGCACTGTCGATACGTCAATTGGTCGATGGCCACCCAAGGGTTCACGCGATACGCGCGGGAATTCGCGCAAAGCGTGTTACTCCCACGCGGCGGTCAGGTATGAGGAGGACCGCATGCCTTTTGCCTCCAATGGCGACGTACGCATTCGTTATGAAACGGTGGGACGCGGTCCTCCGCTGGTGCTGCATATCGGTGGCGTCGGCGGTGCAATCGAGGATTGGTTCGACGCGGGATACGTCTCCGCGCTCCAGAACGAGTATCGACTGATTTTGCTCGACCCGCATGGCAAGCCCCGGAGAATCTCGACGGGCAGTGACGCCCTGTGCACGCCACGCAGAACTTCACCAAGTTCGACCCACTGCCGGTCAGTGAGATGCGTGGTGAAGCCGTCCTGTCCGCCGATGAACGGGTAGAGGATCACGGCGAAGCGATCGAGCCGGGTCCAGAGCCGGCCGTCCGTGGTCTCGACCGGCGGGATGAGATGGCCGATCCCTTGAGTCTCAAGCAGATGCGGCAGAACGACCGTCAGGTCGTTGAAATCGCCGCTGCGTAGCTTGAGGAAGTAGTCTGTTCCACCAGCAATAGCCTTGTAGACCGCCGTATTCACGTCGGCGCCGATTGGCAGGAACTCGACGATGGAGACGGGGATCTCGTGGTCACGACGCAGGCAGTCGATTAGCAGTTGGTCTGGCAGATCCGGCTTCTCGAGCATGGGACTCCTGGATAGAGGTCGAGGTCCGTCACCGTTTTAACGCATGGTGCGAGCGCCAGACAAGATCCTTCCGATCACCACGATGAGGCGCGGATTGTGGTCGATGACACGAGTCAGCCGGATAAATGCCGGATGATACGCCGAAGCTGCTCAGCATAGAGCTGCTCAAACTCAGGTGATCGACTATCGAGGCCGGTCAATCTCCGTACGACCTGAGGCATGGTGATTGGCACGGCGAGCGCTCCCATTAGGGCCAGGAGATAGAGACCGGGGTCAAGGTCCGGCGCGATCTCGCCTGCCGCCTGCCTGCGCCGCATGTCCGCCAGATCGTCGCTGGCTCGCACCTCATGCTCGGAGCCGTCACGACCGTCCGTCAGTCCATTCCAGATGAGCAGCCGCAGCAGTCGCGGATCGGACAGCGCGGCATGCAGATATTCGATCATGAGCGCCTCGAGTGAGAGATCCGGCCTGGCGAAGCGGGCCTCCTGCTCCAGCCACTGTCGACCAAGCGCCTCGAAGAGCCCCTCCTTGCCGCCGAAGTAGTAGGTGATCAGTTGCTTGTTGACACCGGCGCGATCGGCGATATCCTGCACCCGCGCCCCGGCAAAGCCCTTGGCCGCGAATTCCTCCAGCGCGGCGTTCAGCAGCAGTTCGCGGGAGCGTTCGGCGTCGCGCTGCCGGGCGTCGCGCAGGGGGGCCCGTCGTGCCGGTCCCTGCCCTTCGTCATCTCCATCTCGCATGTCGGTCTCCGATCTCGCGTTGGGTGAGCCCTGCGGCATTCAGTCACCAATTCTATCATTCAACCAGATGGTTGACAGTATCATCCGTATGGATGATAATTGGTCCGCCTCGGGATCTCCTGATGGCGGATCAGATGGGAGGTCGTCCAATATGACGTGCGGAGCTACCGTCAACGCGTATGGACTGCGCAAGACGTTTAAGGTGAGAGGTGAGACCATCGAAGCGGTCCGCGGGATCGATCTGCAAGTTGGAAGAGGAGAGATCTTCGGCTTTCTCGGGCCAAATGGTGCGGGCAAGACCACGGTCCTCCGCATGCTGACGACCCTCTTGCCCATCGACGACGGCGAAGCCACCGTGGCCGGTTTCGACGTGCGTCGTCAGCAGCGTCAAGTGCGTCGCAATATCGGCTACGTGAGCCAGGCGGGTGGGAGCGATCTACCGGCTACGGGCCGCGAGAACCTGGTGCTGCAAGCGCAGCTCTACGGCGCGAGCACACCAGACGCGAAGGGACGCGCGACCGATCTCATCCGGATCTTCGAACTCGAGCCGTTCGCCGATCGGATCGTTCAATCCTATTCCGGTGGGCAACGCCGACGCCTCGATGTGGCGCTCGGGATCGTTCACCGGCCCGAGGTGCTGTTTCTGGACGAACCGACGACGGGATTGGATCCGCAGAACCGCGCCAACCTCTGGGATCAGCTGCGTGAGCTGCGCGAGTCCGGCACGACCATTTTTCTGACGACCCACTACCTGGAAGAGGCCGACGCGCTCGCGGATCGACTCGCGATTGTCGATCATGGGCAGGTCGTGGCGCTGGGAACGCCGGAAGAGCTGAAGCGACGTCTGGCCGGGGACGTTGTGACCATCAAACCCCGGATTGACGATGAATCACTCGAAGCGTTGCAGCGCGACGTGGCGCGGCAGCCCTTCGCCCGCGAAACGCGCACTGAAGGGGACCGGATTCGTGTGTACGTCGAGGATGGCACACGTGCTTTGCCGCTGATCTTCGAGTGGCTTACCCGCAGAGGAGTCGACCTGGAGACGATCGCACTCTCGGCTCCCTCGCTTGACGACGTCTTTCTCGATCAGACCGGCCGTTCCTTACGTGATGCTGGGGGCCACCACGATGGGCAGGTGACGACATGACGCTGATTCGCGAACTCTGGCTGCTCTTTCGCCGAAAGATGCTCGAGACGCTACGCCAGCCGGTGTGGGTCTTCCTCGGTCTCAGCACGCCCCTGCTGTACCTGGCCTTCTTCGCGCCAGTCCTCAAGCCACTGGCCGGCGGGCCGGGATTCGGCAGCGGCAACGTGCTGGACGTCTTCGTGCCGGGTGTTCTGGCGCTGATGGCGTTCGGGGCCGGCACCGGTGCCGGTTGGATCGTCATTGCCGAGCTCAACGCCGGGGTAATTGAGCGCCTTCGGGTCACTCCCGTGAGCCGCTTCGTGCTGGTGATGGGCACGGCGCTGCGCGATGTGGTGATGCTGGTTGTCCCGGCCGTGATCGTGGTAGTGGTCGCGATTCCGTTCGGTTTTCGTCCTCACTGGGCAGGGATCGCGCTGCTGTTGCTGCTCCTTAGCTTGGTGACGGCGACGACCTCCGCGACGTCGAGCGCTCTGGGGATCATCCTGCGAGAAATTGGCGGCCTGGCGGCGATCTGGACCGGAGTGAACCTGCCGATTCTGCTCCTTTCCGGCATCCTGCTGCCTCTCTCGCTCGCGCCTGGCTGGATGCGCCTGCTCGCCCACGTCAACCCGCTCTACTACGTGGTGGAAGCGTCGCGCTCCCTGTCTGCCGGGATTATCTCGACCTGGACGGTCGGTCAAGGGTTCCTGGTGATGGGATTGCTGACCATGGCCGTGTTCTGGTGGGCCACCCAAACCTATCGCCGGGCAGCTGCCTGACAGTGAGCCCCTGTCGCTGCGCAGTGGCAGGGGCTTTCACAACAGCAATATCGGGACGTGCTCACTCTCGCCCCGTCACCCAATCGTAGCGCGGGTCGTCGTCGATGACTGGGCCGGTCGGCCGTCGTCCGAGCGTTTCGCCGCCGTCGACGCTGATCACGGCGCCGGTGATGTAGCTGGCGGCGTCAGAGGCCAGGAAGAGGACGACCGAGGCAACCTCGTCGGGCTCGCCGGGCCGGGCCAGCGGCAACGTTGGGATGCGCTTGCCCAAACCCTCGGCCATGACTGAAGGCAGCGGCTTGGGCTGGGTGTCGATCAGTCCAGGACTGACGACGTTGACCAGGATATCGTGCGGCGCCAGTTCGATGGCCGCTACGCGCGTAAAGGATTCGGTTGCCGCGCGGCTGGAAGCGTAGGCGGCTGAACCCGGCGAGCCCTTCACCGTCACCCCGGACGAGAAGTTCACGATGCGCCCGCCCCGCCCGCCGTCGATCATGGCCTTCGCCGCTGCCCGCGTCATCAGAAACGTGCCGCGCGTGTTGACCGCGTAGATGGTGTCCCACACCTCCTGGCGCTCGTCGAAGAGCGAGGCGTGCGGCGCGACCGCAGCGTTGTTGACGCAAACGTCGAGTCGACCGAAGCGCCGGATCGCCGCATCGACGATCTGCTGGGCACCATCCTCGGTACTGACGTCGGCCACCAGCGACTCGATCCGTGTTGGGTCGAGCGAGGCGCAAGTCTCGGCTAGTCCCGCGTCGTCCCGATCGGCCACTACCACTGACGCGCCCGCCGCCGCGAAGTGCTGCGCCATTACGCGTCCGATGCCACGCGCCGCCCCGGTTACAATCACGACGCGATCAGAGAAATCAAAAGAAACGGACAAGGGTTCACCTCCCACTGAAGTGTCATTCTCTAACTGAAGCTCAGTCCCTTGAGTGGACTTCGTCTTTGTAGCCCGGCGAGTTTACTCCCGGGCGAGTGCGAACCACTCCCGGAGTTAATCGTCAACCAAAATCACCTCAGAGCGAACCTGGATGCAGTCTAAGCGTTCCTCGACAAGCCACCATTCGCATCTTGTTTTCATAGCCCCGGAAACGCGGCCGGCCACAGGTGTCGCTCTACTTGATCAGGTCGTCCCGCTCACCACTCTACCCGCATCTCCACGAAGTCATTCACGTTGAGCAGGCCGAGCATGAAACTGACCCATGTGGGGACGGCCTCGTGCCGGGGATCGTGATAGAGGCGCGGCTCGGTCAATTGCCAGGTGCGGCCCTGCGTCTCGAGCTGGCATTCGCCCGCCGCTAGCACATTCTTCACCCATTCTGATTCGCGGCCGTACGTGAGAGCGAACACAAAGTGCTCTGGCCGCTGAAAGACGTTCACCGGCGTGCGGTAGGTCCGTCCGCTTTTACGTCCACGGTGAATGATCACGCCAAACATGGGCAGTCTCAGGGCCAGTGGCTCCATGACGTGATTGGTCGCCCGGCGGTTCAGGCGCGCGAGCCAGCGTGGCGCGGGCATCATCGACCTCCTTGACATCTCATTCGTGGGTTCGCTCGCGTCCGGTCGGCTTGCGTCGCACGAAGCCCACGGCGATACTCGACCATCATAGCCAGCAAGTGAGGAGTGGGGGTAGACATGCAGACCGAAACCGGCGGACGGGTGAAGCAACGGAGTGGCAAGGCAATCATCGAGGCGCTGAAGGCGGAGGGGGTCGAGCACGTCTTCGGGCTGGTCGGCTCGCACGTGCTCGAGATCTACGACGCGCTGGCCGACGAGCCTTCGATTCGTCACATAACCGTTAAACATGAGACCGCCGCAAGCGGTATGGCCGATGCCTATGGTCGCTTGACCGGCAAGCCAGGCGTCGCACTGGTGACGGCGGGGCCCGGTGCCACCAATTCGCTCACCGGCGTGGCCCAGGCCTACATGGCCGCCTCGCCAATGGTCCATATCTCCGGAGCGGTACCGCGCGGCGCCTCGTATGAGTCGTTTCACGGCGTCGACAAAGAGGATTTCCTGGTCCGCATGTTCGATGAGGTGACCAAGTGGAGTGTCTCGATCCAGCGGCCTGAGGACATCCCCTCGGTTCTCTCTCGCGCCTTCGCTATCGCGCAGAGCGGCCGACCGGGGCCAGTCCATATCGAGATCCCGCAGGATGTGCTACTGGCTGACGCCACCGAGATGGACGCCTATCAACCTACCGAGATCGACCCAGTGCGCCTGAGCGATGAGGACCTGAACGCGGTTGCTTCCCGTATTCGTGAGAGTAAACGTCCGCTCATTTGGGCCGGCAAAGGGGTCAAGGCGCGCTTCGCCCATACGGAACTGGCTGAATTGGCGGAGCTGCTCGAGGCTCCGGTCATTCTCTCAGGCGACGCGTCCGGCGGCATACCCGATACCCATCCGCTGTCTACTGGCCAGTTGGCCCTCTACGATCGCACGCCGCTCCAAAAGCAGTTGGCCTCTGAGGCGGACCTGATCATCGCGGTCGGCGAGCGAGGCGGCACCGGCCACGCCGACGTCATCTTCAACCTGAGTCAGGCGCCGGTCGTAGGCATCTGGCTGGGGAACGAGGGTGAGCCGGCCGATCCACGCTCGGCTGCCGGTCCGGTGGCCGACATCAAGGCCGGGCTGAATCAACTGCTGGAGGCGATCGGCGACCAGCAGCGGCTGGTCGATGAAGAACTGCGGCAGCGGATCGAGCGGGGCAAGACCGGCCTGCGTCAGCACATGCGCGCGCAGATCAAGCGAGATTATGGGCTGGATAAGCCGATGCACTACGGCGTGGCGTTGGATGCCCTGGCCGACCTGGTCGACGCCGACACTATCGTGCTGGGCGATATCGGCAGCCATAACCAGTGGACGCGCGTGCTTGTCGAGACGCTGAACCGCACCACCTTCACGCCGGAAGGGTACTGGGGCGCTATGGGCTTCGGCCTGCCCGCCGCCATGGCCGCGAAGCTCGCCTACCCAGAAAAGAAGGTGGTGACGGTAACTGGTGATGGCTGCTTCCTGATGGCGAGCGCCGACTTCTCGACGGCCGTCGAAAATGACCTGAACCCGGTCATCGTGATTCTGAACGACCGTCAGTACGGCATGATCGTCGGCATGCAGCAGGGGTATTACGGCCGTAAGAGCGAGACGGTGCTTGAGGGTCCCGACTTTGTCGCCTTTGCCCGCTCCTTTGGCGGTGACGGGATGCGGGTCGACCGGCCGGAGCAGATGCGTGAGGCGCTCGAGCGAGGCTTCGCCAGCGACACGATCTTCGTCATCGACGCTGGCTGCGACTACCAGCACCCGACCTACAACCTCGCCAAGTCAGCCGAGGAGATGGGCTAAATCTGCCGCCGGTGGACAGCGCCGCGATTGATCCGGCGCTGTCCAGATCCAGCTCACGGTCAACGGCACTCATTACTTCCAGGATCTGCGCCAGTCCGAGGGTTACATCTTCCTCCTGCCGGACCAGCAGGTCGTGCCGTGGGACATCACCGATTTTCGCGTCCTCGATTCGTCGGGCAAGGAGCTGCCTCTGCCATCCGGAATCGGCAGGTGACCGGGTTGGCCCGCAGCCTGACAGATCGGCTGGTGACCGAGCGATATTGACATCGTGGTCTGCTCGCACCTCGAACTTGCCCATGCCGGTTGCCACCACGCATTCCTGGGTGTCGAATTCGTGGTGAAGAAGGAGCATCACGAAGCAGCGCGTAACCGCACGCGTAAACTGGTCGACGACCGTCCTGTCAGGTGAACTGACGGCCGGGGTGACCCGTCAGCCTCAGTTCTTGTGTCCGTATTCTCGAGCGCATCAAGCCGGATACAGATACGTACGACTTGCGCATCGACACGGTTTTCTCCTGGGAAAAATTCTTCATGAGACAGCACGATGAATTTAGGCAGTTCGCACTCTTGTATTTGCCTACTGAGTGGTGTATTCTTTAATAGTCGGAACACATTAGGTTTCCGGGACGCCTCTTTATCGGCAGGCGCTGTCCGCCGATTGTTGAGGCGCTGTCGTACCAGCCTCAGTTCGACAGTCGTACCGGACGCATCTCCTTAAACTGATCGTTCCGTCACCGTCGGAATCAATTCGCAATGACCGGTAATCGAATCAGGTTGCGGGCAAGGTCGATTGCTCAGGTGGTAGCGGGAGCGGTTTCCCGGTTTTGAAACCACGAGCGAGCCTGAGTGTCTGTTGCGCGGAGTCCACCTCCTGTCAGCGACGGCGGACTATTTTTGATTCAGACGGTCGATTGGCGTAATGCCGCAATCCCATCGGTTCGACGTCTCGATCCGATGGCCTCGAGAGGACATTCAACATGTCGCAGGAGACCACGGATCAATCACAGGTGAAGTCGACCGATCAACGTGCCAGTCAAATTGATCCCAAGGAACATCTTCATGTTGGAATGCGTGTGCTCGGCGGCCATGGAAAAGCACTCGGCAAAGTTGAGACACTCGATCACGATAACGATGGCGCGGAGTTGTCTGCAGTCGTAGTGCGACACGGACTGTTGCGCAACAAGCTGACGTCCGTGCCAGTTGCCAAGGTGAAGTGGGTCAACTCTGACTCGGTCATTCTCGACATCACACCAGGAGCGTTCAAGCGTCTGCCCAAGCAACCTCTGAGCTGAGAAGCGAGCTGCCACCGACAAGCGTCACTGATCGCGAACAACGAATCCTTCCGGCCTTGAGAGAAGTCGAGACTGATTCGTCCGTACTTCGGATGCCGGAAGGATTCTTCAGGATGACCTACCAGGATATGACCGTGACCTGTCACGACTGCTCGAGCGACTTTGTCTTTACGGCGTTCGAGCAAGATTTCTATGCTATGAACAATTTCACTTACGAAATCGAGTGCTGCCGTAATTGCCGGAGAAAACGCGGTACATCGGTCGCGACGACCATTCGTCGCGTCGGCCCGGGAATGTCTGAACCGCGCTTCATGCGAGACACGACCTGCTACAGTTGTGACAGGACCATTGCCGTCTCCTTTGCCCCACGATTCGGCAAACCAGTCTACTGTCCGGATTGCTATGAGAAATTTGGACGCCGCCACGTATAGGCGTTGCACAGCAACCAGGCGAACCACGTGGGACGTGGCTCAAGCGGCACGCTTTGGCTGCGAATCGTCCCGGCGGGGAAGCTCACGATCGTCATGCTTCACTATGGGAGTACGTATTGAAGAAAAGTAACCATCAGTTGACGCCGCGATTGAGAACGAGCGTTCGTTCTCGAAGTCACGGTGTTGAAAACCCGCACTCGCTCGGGTTGTTCGATTTCCTGAACGAACGTGCTCGGTCAGTGTCGACTCATCTCGTCGTCGTGACCGGTGAAGAACTGGACGATGCGGCTCCGATGCCGCCGTCAGATCTTGTTGAGTCATCACATCGCTTCCCGCTCCTGTCGAACTTTCGATCTCGTTCGCGCCATCGACGGGGCATGCCATCACCGAGAATCGTGAGCAATTAGGCGCAGCTGCGAGAGAAATCTATTGTCAGAAAGGGTTCGGCACAATGTCGATCGGTTTTAGCCGGAACGCTCAAGTACTCCTCACCCAACTTGTTGATGTGTATCACGAGAGTGAGAATGACGGGCTCAGCGGCGACCAGCTTTCCTTCACGCTCTCTACGAATACAGACCCGACGACCGTTCAGTTCGCGGCGAGCGACGCAACGCTCGAGATCAGTGATGCGAACGCACTTTTGGTACTTCGCGTGAATGGCCTGATCGCGGAGTTTACGACGATTGATCAGCGGTCAAACACCCACCGCTATGTCGTGACTCAAGCCGGGATGGCTGCGGTCGCTCGATCGGACACGTAAGGCAGACACTGGTTCAAGTCATACGAGAAGAACTCTGATTATTGGCCATGATCAGGACAGTCAGCGTGACCTTTTCACGAGTTCGGTTTGCGCTCCTCGTCAGTTGGCTGAATCGCGCGTGTTGACACAGTGAGAACACGAGGGAACCCCGGCTCTTCGACTCGAACTTGAGGACGTTATGAAGGCCCGATCATCATTGTGAACCCTCAACCACTCACTGAAATTCGCCGCGTTCCCGCTTGTGCCCCGCACGAGCGATTCTCTTTTCCCGTGTGAGTCGCGTGGTTTCACTGACCAGCGTATGATGGAAGACCCTGTATCGTGCGGTTGATCACCACGATTCAGGGAGCGTCCGTCTATTGCTCTATGACCGAGGAGGTGAGCCTTGCGACTCTACGTGATGCAACTTGGGTTGAGTGACACCGGATCGCCGGTTCCCGGCTATCTGATTCAGACCGACGACGGTAAGAACGTGCTCGTCGATTCCGGCTACCCGGAGACCGACTATCGTGGTCCGAACGCGACACGAGGAGAGGACAACTGGGTTGTGAATCGGCTGGCCGAGATCGGACTACGGCCGAGTGACATCGACATCGTCGTCTGCTCGCACCTCGACGTTGACCACGCCGGTTGCCACGATGCGTTTTCCGGAGCCGAGTTCGTGGTGCAAACGCAGCATATGGAGGCGGCTCGAACCATGCCGCGCTTCCAGGGGATTCGCGAGCACTGGGACAATCCAGACCTCACCTATCGTGAGGTCGAGGGCGACACTGAGCTGCTGCCGGGCATTGAACTAATCGAGTCGAGCGGGCACGTTCCAGGACACCAGGCGATTCTGGTGCGCTTGGCGAAGACGGGTCCGGTGCTGTTGGCGGTCGATGCCATCCCCCAGGATTTCACTGGCTTTACGCCTGAGACGCGTCCGACTGGTCAGTACGACAACGACGTCGAGGGAACGCGCAAGAGCACACGCAAACTGGTCGACCTGGCCGAGCGAGAGCGCGTGGCGCTGATCATTCGTGGGCACGATGCCGGCCAGTGGCCACAACTCAAGAAATCGCCCGAGTACTATGAGTGACCAGCGCTTGGGCCATATGACTCCCTCTTTGCCGCGCCCATGGGCTCGTTCAAACGACGTTTGTGTCCGCGAGGCACGCGGATTGCATTAACGTTCGTACGACGTTGTGTTCGTGAGTACAGAGGGAGTAGTCAATGAGTGACTGGGAAGACAAAGCCAAAGGGAAAGCCAACGAGTTGAAGGGCAAGGCTGAGCAAGAGTACGGCAAGCATTCCGATGACGAGGATATGCAGGCCCAGGGCCAGCGTGACGAAGTCAAAGGAAAGGCCCAGCAGTTGAAGGGCAAGGCCAAAGACAAGGCCGATGACCTGAAGGATGACGTTTCGAGCTAGCCACTCCACAAATGTTGGACTCTCAAGAAACACCCCGGATGAGCATGCTCATCCGGGGTGTTCGATTGAAAGCTACTCGTAACGGAGGGCCTCTGCCGGAGCGATCTGGCTCGCCTGTCGAGCTGGGATCCAGGTCATCAGCATCGAGACCAGAATCGTGAGCACCACGATCGGCAGGATGATCGACCATGGAATCACAAAGCTGATGTCGGCTGAGAACCCTTGATTGGGATCGTGCACCAGTTTGCGCGTCAGCTCGATGCCAAGTGCTACGCCGGTCAAGATTCCCATACTGACCACGAAGGCCGTCTCCACGATGAAGGAGAAGGAGACCATCTCCGGGCGAAAGCCGAGGGCACGCATCACGCCGATCTGCTGGCGGCGCTCGACCACCGAGCGGAACGCGATCACGCCAATCGCCGCCATGCCGACGATCAGGCCGAGTCCCATGAATCCCTCGATGATGTAGAGGAATCCATTCTGCTCGCGCTGCGCATCCTTGAGCTCATCGCGAATCGACGTCGCCTGGAACCCGCTGTGTAGCAGGGCCGACTCGATCTTCTTCGCGACTTCGCCTGCATTTGCGGGGTCGCTCAGCGCCACGTAGTACGATGTCGTCGCGGTCATCGGGTAGACAGCGTCGACCGTCTTCTGATTGGTGTACAGGCCTTGCAGACTGCCGATCTTGCTGTCGATGACCCCGATAATCGTCACCGGATGGACACTACCGTCTCGCGCGTCGGACAGTTCGAGCGTCACCGGCGCGAACGTCTTGTCGCTGCTCTTGAGTCCAGTCAGTTTCAGGTAGTCCTGGTTATCACCGACATTGCCGTCCTCAGGCACGGCGAAGGCATCGATCACGGCGACGTCCGGCTGGGTCTCGAGCGCCTGGATAACGTCGGTGTCGGTCGCGTACCCGTCGGCTCGCTGGCTGAAGACAAGTTTGCTGTGCTCGAGGAAGTTCTGGTCGACTCCCTTGAGGGGCCAGATCTTCCACTCGTCCTGGCCCGCCAGCCGCACCGGCGAGGCGTAATCGCTCGGATTGGTGACGACGCCGACGGCCGTGAAGTCGCTCGTGTTGACGCCCTGAGTCTGGAGCGTGCTCACGAGATTAGTCGGTGGATTGGCGGCAAGCGTGTCGGCTCGCACATCCCACCCCGCGTTCGACTCGTTGCCGAGCGCCGACTGATTGTAGTTCTCCTGCATCGTCGCCATCATGACGAGCGAGAAGATGATCAGGCTGAACATGGCGATCGTCAGACCGGTTCGCCCGCGGGCCGCGCCCGGATAGGCAACCCCGGTTCGGATGGCCGGCAGCTTGGAGCGGAACACGCCGCCCAGGGCGGAGATTGCCGCCAGTAGGAGATCGGAGTTCTGTACGACGATGATCGTCGCCCCGATCACCAGGAAGATTCCGGCGAGGAAGAAGTTCTCCAGACCGAAGCTGTGCTGGCCGAAGAGTCGATTGAACGTGCTCTGTGGCATCAGCCAGAATGCGAGTAGGTAGATGCCCACCAGCGTGAAGATTGCCCGGCTAGGTATGCCAAAGAAGCGCAGGTAGAGGGCGAAACTGAACGGGAGCAAGCTCATCCCGGTCGAAAAGATCGCGGCCTGGTTCCCACTTGAGCCCATCAGAGCCAGCAGGGCGCCACCAAGCAGGAGCAGGCTTGCCCAGACCAGGGTCGATTTCTTCCGCTTGGTCGAGGAGACCTCCGGGATGTCCCGCACCGCCGCGACGATGTTGAGGCGACTGATCTTCCAGGAGGAGATCACGACGGCCAGGAACGTGATGACCATGCCCAGAGCATAGGCCACGACCACGCTGCGCAGCGTGATGTGTGGCGCGATGGGCGCGTACTGGCCGAAGATCAGCTTCATCCCTTGAGCGATCCCGGTAGCCGCCAGTACGCCCATGGCGGCACCGACCAGGCCCGCCAGCAAGGCATAGCCTGAGCCCTCGGCGACGAACTGCTGGATCAGCTGTCGGCGATGCGTGCCGATGGCGCGCTCCATGCCCATCTCCGAACGGCGTTCGGAAGCCAGCATGGTGAAGATCAGGACGATCAACAGCACACCCGACATTACGGAGAACATACCCAGCAGAACGAAGATGCTGCTAAAGGCTGTGGAGATCCGGGTAGCCTCGTCAACCCGGTCCTGCTTAACGGTTGCGATACCCAGACCGTGTCCCGCCAGCGCCTGGCTCAGTGTGGCCGTCACGGAGTCGGTTTGCTTGAGTCCCGCATGAACGCCACCGGCATTGGCGACGGCGATAGCGGTGATCGTGTCCGGTTGGTTCGTGACAGCCTGTGCACCGGCCAGTGACATCGCGATGCCGGCGTATTCGAGCGACGTGTTCATGCTACGGCGCGTGCCGCTCAAGTAGCTGTTCTTGGCGATGGCCACAACATTGAGCTGATGCGGCACGTCATTGACGAAGACGGTGATTTGATCGCCGACCTTTGCGTCAATGCTGTCTGCCAGCTTCTGGCTTACGATCACGTCGTCGTTTGCCAACGCGGCCACATCAATCGCTTTCCCGCTGGTGCTGGTGAGTCCACCAAAGGCGGCGATCCGCGATGGTTCGACGCCAACCAGCAGCACGTCTGGCTCAGCCAGTTGGCGTGCGTCGTTGACGGTCGAGACGCGCGCATCAAGCAACGGCAGGATGCCGGCTACGTCGGGGTTCGTCGACGTTGTCTGCTCGACGAGCGAGACTGCACCCGGATCGAGCGGCTCGGTCGAGGTCAGGTCGAACGTCGCGTCAGTCTGTTGACTGGACATGATCAACTCGTCGACGTGCCCGAGATTGCTGTAGACGTCGGACGAGATCGACTGGTTGACCGTATCGCCGGTTCCTAACGCGGCGGTAATGATCAACGTTGAGAGCATGAGACCGACCACGATCAGAAGCGTCTGCGTCTTGCGTCGCGGGATATTGCGCGTGCCGAGCTTGAAGATGACCGGCCGGCGCCAGGCGATCCATGCCACCGACAGGAGGCAAAGACCAAGTGTGGCGACCAGGACGACCATGATGCTGTTCATTGGTATTCCGAAGACCTCGTTCACGGTAGCCTCCATGTTGGCCGGTCAACGTGTCGTCACGTCAATCGGCTCGGTTGGATCGCCGACTCTATGGGCGGCTGATTATCGATCGCTGCGATGGGTCGCGACGGCCAGCGATTGTTCGAAGACGTCGTGGGCGACTTCACCCATGATCTGACCGTCTTCCATGCGGACGATCCGGTCGCAGCGATCGCCGATGCCGGCGTCGTGCGTCACGATGACGAAGGTCAGCTGCGAGCGCTGATTGAGTTGCCGCATCAGATCGATCACGTCGTTCGCGGTGCGCGAATCGAGCGCGCCGGTCGGTTCGTCGGCCCAGATGATGGCGGGGTCAGTGACCAGGGCCCGCGCGACGGTGACCCGCTGTCTTTGGCCGCCCGAGAGTTGAGCAGGCCGATGCCTGGCGCGCTGAGTCAAGTCGACCAGTTCAAGCGCCTCCATGGCCCGTTCACGGGCGACCTTGGGCCGGACCCCGGCGACCAGCAACGGCAGTTCCACGTTCTCGACGGCGCTGAGCACCGGCAAGAGGTTGTAGACCTGGAAGATGAAGCCCATGCGCCGCGCCCGGTAGTCGGTGCGCTGGCGATCGGAGAGTTTGGTCAGGTCGACGTTCTCGAGCGAAATTCGGCCAGAGTCGATGTTGTCGAGCCCCGACAAGCAGTTGAGAAGGGTCGTCTTACCGCATCCAGAGGGGCCCATCACCGCTACCATCTCGCCGCGTGCGACCGAGAAGTTGATTTCATTGAGCGCGGTGAAGCGTTCCGCTCCCGTTTCGTAGCTCTTGACCACGTTCTCTGCCTGGATCATGAGATCCTCTCCAACGCTGCTCCGATTCGTGCCGTTCATCGTCGTGGTTCCGTTGTGTCGAAACATCATTTCCGTTCCTTTCTCAACGTGTTGGTTGCGGTCGCGCCATCCTCATCCTGAATTCGATTGCGAGAATGCGACACGGTGCAGCCCATAAATTTGGACGTAGGGTTTTCCCCCATACGTGCCGGCTGGGGAGGTTGTTCAGAGAGCGTGGTGGCCGGTTTCGGCCGGATGATCCAGACCGTCGGTTCGATTCTCTTCCACCTTCCCGCCGGTGCCAGTTCCGCAATCCAGGAAGTCGTCGATGTTGGATCCACGCATCACGTCCTTCGCTGAACGCTGATCCGGTCTGGACGCCGGCATGGTCGTATCGTGCGCCTAACGGGAGGCGGACACACCGTGCGGATTACGGGGATTGGCTTGGGCGGATTACCTGTTTGTTGGGGTAGGTATGGGTAAGGTGTTTGTGCCGACGAAGGACACCTTATGAGAGTGGGGCCTCCGCGTCGATGAGCCCGTCGCGCAGGGCGGCCGTCGCGGCGGCGGTGCGAGAGTTGACGCCCAGCTTGTTGAAGATACTGGCCACGTGGCCCTGGGCGGTGCGGCGACTGATGAAGAGGTCCTCGGCGATCTGCCGGTCGGTATGACCGGCCACCAGCAGCCGCAGCACCTCCAACTCGCGCGTGGTCAAACCGAATTCAGGAATGCGATCACCGGGTTGTTTCGGAGTCTCCCGCACGGGAAGCGTCGATGTCATTGCCTCCGCAATGGCATCATCCCATGACATCGCGCGCCCGGCTTCCCACGCTTCGGTCAGCGAACTCGCATCGAGTCGTTCGGTCACGACGGCGATGGCGCGGAGACGGGCGGTGTCATCGACAAAAGACTCTGACGCACCGATGGACTCGTTGATCGCCTGTGCCGCTCCAAGCAAACGGGCGGCATGCTCGAAGTGGTGGTTGGCGCTGGCGACATCCGCCAGATCGATCAAGGCGCGTGACATACGCCAGTGATCCCCGAGTTCGCGCCAGATAGCGAGGCTTTCCCGAAAGCGCTCCGCCGCCTGCATGTAGTCGGCGCGATGGCGGGCGAGGCGGCCAAGACGATTGAGGCTGATCGCGGTTCCCCACAGGAAACCGATCTGGCGCGAAAGAGAGAGCGCCTCATGCATCAGTGCACTAGCCTCGGCCTCATCGCCACGCCGCTGCGCCAGCGAGCCGAGAAATGCCAGAGTGAGGACGAGCCAATAATCGAGGCCCGTTTCTCGGAACAGTTCCACGGCGGACGAGAGATATTCTCCCGCACGTTCGTGCTGACCAGTGTTGTCGGCGACGTCACCGAGGCCGAGCATGGCCATCCCGAGGCAGACCTTGTCGTCAAGATCGATCGCCATTCGACGGCCTGCTTCGAGTCTTTCGGTCGCCTCGGCAAAATCGCCAACGGACTCGGTGAAGACACCACTGACAACCAGCAAGCTCGCATGCATCGAGCTTCGTGTATCAGCGGCGAGTTCGAGTATCCGGTCCAGCCAGCTACGTGCTTCATGGAAGTAGCAGCGGAAGAACCAGAACAACCAGATGGCCGAGGACAGGCGCTGGCATGCGTCGACGTCTCCCTGCTCGAGTAGCCAGTTCAGCCCCGCGCGGATGTTGTCGTGCTCTTGTTCGAGCCGGTTGAGCCACTGGAGGGCGTCGGCGTGTGTCAGTTCCGGTTCGGCTCGCTCCGTCAGCGCGAGGCACCAGTCGGCGTGTCGCTGCCGTGCGTCCGACTCCAGGTGACTCGCGGAGAGTTGTTCCAGTCCATACTCCCGTATGGTCGAGAGCATCAAGAAGCGCTGACCAGAATCCGGTTCGTCGAGTTCGCGCACCAGACTGTTGTCGACGAGTGAGGCCACGCCGTCCAGCGTATTGATGGGAAGCTGAGCGCCATCCACGACCGACTCGGCGGCCTCGAGTGTAAAGCCGTTGGCGAATACCGCGAGCAATTGGAACATGACCTGCTCACCTGGTGTGAGCAGATCGTAGCTCCAGGCGATGGCATTGCGCATGGCGCGCAGGCGTTCTGGTTGGTCACGGGCACCGCTAGTCAGCACCTGCAAGCGATTCGTGAGGCGGCTCAGCAGCGCGGATGGGGGCAGGATCTTGATCCTGGCCGCGGCAAGCTCGATCGCGAGCGGGAGACCATCGAGCCGGACGCAGATCTCTGTGATCGCCAGGGCGTTGTCAATAGTCAAGGCGAAGGTAGGCTGGACACTTCGAGCGCGCTGAATGAAAAGTGCGACCGCATCGTACGTCGTCAGTTCGTCCAGCGGTGCGGCATACCAGGTTCGCCCTGGACCGCGGGCTGGAGTCGTTAGGGGAAGGACGGGAAACTCCTGCTCACCCTGCACGCGCAGTACCACACGGCTCGTCACGATCACTTTCAGACCCGGGCACTGGGCGATGAGATTTGCGATCTGAGGAGCAGCGTCGATCACTTGCTCGAAGTTATCCAGAATCAGCAGGAACTGGCGATTCCGCAGTGACATCGTGAGAATGTCCGGAAGCGGGCGACTTCCGAGATCAGGAATTTCGATCGACCGGGCGATCGTGGGCAGCACCATAGCTGGATTGGAGACGGTCGAGAGTGAAACGAAACAGGCGCCGCCGGAGAATTCCGGCAGGATCTCCGTTGCCAGCTGCACCGCTAGCCGCGTCTTGCCGATGCCGCCGGGCCCAGTCAACGTCAGCAAACGGACGTCATCCTGCCGAATTAGGTCGATCGCCTGGGCAGACTCCTGTTTGCGCCCGATAAAAGGCGTGAGATAGACCGGCAGCCGGGTAATGCTGAAGAATCGACCGGCCAGTCCAGAGTCGAAACGATGTGGAACGCGCTCATCACTGGAGAGCGAAGAGCCTGGCATGCTCTGGTCCGATCGCGCTTGTGGTGGATTCGATAGAAATATCTTCTTATGAAGACCCGAGGATGTCAATTGCAGGTACACCGTGCGCATGCCAGCCCCGTCCTTCCGTGGCGACCTGATTGTTGGCCGCCGGATCGTCACCGCGAGGTTTTGATTAAGAGGTTGAGACGTGCCAAAGTGAGGAGAGTGCGAGGCGGCTTCTGCCGTTCTGGGAGTGAGACGAGATGGAAGTTCAGAGGAGCAGGATGTGACTCAGGAGAATGAGAGTAGCGATCATGCGGAGATGAATCATCCCGTCGAGGTCGATGGCGCGTACCTGACGCTTGATGACGTCGTTCGTGTCGCGCGGCAGAATGCGCCAGTGACGCTGGCAGGATCGGCTCGCGACGCGATTGCCCGGTCGCGCGCGCTGGTCGAGTCGATCGTCGAACGCGGCGAGACAGCCTACGGCATCAATACCGGCTTTGGCGACCTCAGCACCGTCTCGATTCCCGACGACCAACTCTCCGATCTCCAGCACAATCTAATCCGTTCCCATTCGGCCGGGGTCGGCCCTGCGCTCCCGCGCGACGTTGTGCGCGCCATGCTCCTGTTGCGTGCCAATGCGCTGGCCAAGGGCTATTCCGGTGTGCGCGAGGTGGTCGTCGAGCGGTTGATCGACCTGCTGAATCACGGGGTCACGCCGGTCGTGCCTGCTCAGGGGTCGGTCGGCGCTAGTGGCGACCTGGCTCCGCTGGCGCATCTCTCGCTCGTCCTGCTCGGTGAGGGGGAGGCAACGCTGGATGGTGTTGAGGGCAGATTGTCAGGCAGTGAAGCGCTGCGGCATGCTGGTCTCGAGCCGATTGAACTGACCGCCAAGGAGGGGTTGGCGTTGATCAACGGCACCCAGTTGATGGCGGGTATGGGTGTGCTGGTACTGCATGACGCTGAGGTTCTGCTCGAATCGGCCGAGGTCGCCGCCGCCTGTAGCCTCGAAGCCTTGCGCGGTACCGATACCCCATTTGACGCGGCAATTCAGGCGATCCGCCCGCATCCCGGTCAGATTCACGTGGCGGCGCGCATCCGGTCGCTGCTAACGGAGAGCGAGATCCTGGCGTCGCACAAGCGGCACGAGGACGACCCGCGCGTTCAGGATCCCTACTCAATACGGTGTACGCCGCAGGTGCTCGGCGCCTCCTGGGACGCCATCGAGTATGTCCGCAAGGTGCTCCAGATCGAGATCAACAGCGCCACCGACAACCCGCTCTGCTTCCCGGCCGAATCCGGACGCGGGCGCATTCTCTCTGGTGGCAACTTTCACGGCCAGCCGCTGGCGCTGGCGCTCGATTTCCTGAAGATGGCGGTAGCGGAGATTGCCAGCATCTCGGAGCGCCGCACCTATCTGATGCTCGACTCACTCCGTAGCGGCCTGCCTCCCTTCCTCTCGCCAGTGCCTGGCGTGCAGTCCGGCTACATGGTGGCGCAGTATACCGCCGCGGCGCTCGTCTCGGAGAACAAGGTGCTGGCACATCCAGCCAGTGTCGACTCGGTCCCGACTTCGGCAGGCATGGAGGACTATGTCAGCATGGGGCCGATCTCGGCGCGCACGGCCGCCAGCATCATCGAAAACGCCCGCCACGTCGTCGCCATCGAGTTGCTCTGCGCGGCGCAGGGAGTGGGGCAGCATCAGCCGCTCAAACCAGGTCGCGGCGTGCTGGCGGCAGTACAACGACTGCATGCCGACGTGCCGCGTCTCGAGCGCGACCGGGTCATCTCTGGCGACATCGAGCGCGTGGCGGAACTCATCAAAGCGGGCGAGTTCCGGCAGCCGGAGTTTGGCGGCGATCAGTGATTGAACGCGAGCGTTTCGCGACGAGTGTGAGGAGACGAGACTGATGGCGACGGAACATCGCGAAATTCACGCGCCGCGCGGCACCACTCTGAGCTGCCAGGGCTGGGAGCAAGAAGCGGCCATGCGCATGCTGATGAACAACCTCGACCCGGCCGTGGCTGAGAAGCCGGACGAACTCATTGTCTATGGCGGCACCGGCAAGGCGGCACGTAACTGGGAGTGCTACGACGCGATCGTGCGCGAACTGAAGGCGCTGAAGAATGACGAGACACTGCTGGTCCAGTCGGGCAAGCCGGTCGGCGTGTTCCGCACGCACGAGATGGCGCCGCGCGTCCTGATCAGCAATTCCATGTTGGTGCCCCAGTGGGCCAACTGGGACGAGTTCCGCCGTCTCGAAGATCTGGGTCTCACGATGTACGGCCAGATGACGGCCGGAAGCTGGATCTATATTGGGACTCAAGGCATTTTACAGGGAACCTACGAGACCTTCGCCGAGTGCGCCCGCCAGCATTTCGGCGGTTCGCTCTCCGGAACGCTGACCGTCACGGCCGGCCTGGGGGGCATGGGCGGTGCCCAGCCACTGGCGATCACCATGAACGGCGGAGCCGGGCTGATTGTCGAGGCCGACCCGGAACGGATTAAGCGACGCGTCGACAACGGCTACTGCGATGAGTGGACCGATGACCTGGACGAGGCCCTGCGCCGGGTCGAGGCGGCCCGTACGGAGCAGCGGCCGCTCTCGGTCGCGCTACTCGGCAACGCCGCCGAAGTCCTTCCCGAACTGCTGAAGCGGAACGTCCAGGTCGATGTGGTGACCGACCAGACCTCGGCCCATGACGCGCTGGGCGGCTATATTCCAGCCGAGATCTCGCTGGAGGACGCACTTGCGCTGCGCAAGTCGGCGCCGGAGATCTACACCGAACGCAGCATGGCCAGTATGGCGACGCATTGCGAGGCCATGCTCGAGTTCCAGCAGCGAGGCGCCGTCGTCTTCGACTACGGCAACAATCTGCGCGGACAGGCGTTCGTGGCCGGAGTCGAGAACGCCTTCGATTACCCCGGCTTCGTGCCCGCCTTTATTCGGCCCCTCTTCTGTGAGGGAAAAGGCCCCTTCCGCTGGGCGGCCCTCTCGGGAGATCCGGAGGACATCTACCGGACAGATGAGGCAATCGGTCGTCTCTTCCCGGAGAATGAGCCACTCCAGCGCTGGATCCGCCTGGCGCGTGAGCGTGTCCCCTTCCAGGGACTGCCGACCCGCATTTGCTGGCTCGGCTATGGCGAGCGAGATAAGGCAGGGCTGGAATTCAACCGGATGGTGCGCGACGGCGAGATCTTGGCACCCATCGTGATCGGACGCGATCACCTCGACACTGGCTCGGTCGCCTCCCCCTATCGTGAGACCGAGGGAATGCGCGACGGTTCCGACGCCATCGCCGACTGGCCGATTCTCAACGCGCTGGTCAATACCTCGGCAGGGGCCTCCTGGATATCGGTTCATCACGGCGGTGGGGTCGGCATCGGCCTCTCGATTCACGCGGGTATGGTCGTGGTGGCGGACGGCAGCGAGCGCGCCGAGGAGAAGTTGTCGCGCGTCCTGCTGACTGATCCGGGCAGCGGCATCGCCCGGCACGCCGACGCGGGCTATCCACGAGCGATCGAAGCGGCCGAGTCGCTCGGCGTTACGATCCCGATGCTCGAGCAGGACAAGGCCAAATGACGTTTATGTCCGTCGAATGTCCTGTTGAGGATCGACAGCTGAGGGGTAGTCGATGACCGATCCAACTTCCCAGAATCTGCTGATCGAGCACGCCGCCGAGTTGCTGACGGTGCGGGCCGATGCGCCGGACCGGATCGGCCGCATCACCGACGGCAGCGTGCTGATCGCCGGTGACCGCATCGTCGCGGCGGGCAGCGCGCGTGAGATCGAGCGGCAGGTTGACCGGTCCAGCAGCCGGGTGATCGACGCCCGCGGCAAGGTGGTGATGCCCGGCTTCGTCGATTGCCACACGCATCTGATCTTCGGTGGCTCACGCGTCGAGGAATACGCCGCCAAGGTCGCTGGGCTGGACATAGCGCCACTCGTTGAGGCGGGCATTCCGGTCGGCATCACCGGCACCATGGCGGCGACGCGAGCGCTGAGCGTCGATCAATTGGTCGAACAGGCACTACCCCGACTGTCTGAGATGCTCCAGAACGGCACCACCACCGTGGAGAGCAAGAGCGGCTACGGGCTGTCGGCCGATTCGGAACTTCGCATGCTCCGGGCAAACCGACAGCTGGCGGTGATCCAACCGGTCGACATCGCCAGCACCTTTCTCGGTGCCCACGCCCTGCCGCCCGATCAGTCCCGCGAGGGCTATCTGGCATCGATTATCGAGGAGATGATTCCACAGGTGGTGGAGGAAGGGCTGGCCGAGTTCTGCGACGCCTTCTGTGAAGAGGGCTACTTCACCGTCGACGAGACGCGGCGGGTACTGGAGGCCGGGCTGGAACATGGTCTGAAGCCGAAGCTCCATCTGGATCAATACAGCCACAGTGGCGCGGCGTTGCTGGCCGCCGAGCTGAAGTGCGTCTCGGTCGACCACCTGAACTTCACTCCACCGGACGAGGTACGACTGCTGGCCGAGGCGGGCGTCGTGGGCGTGATCATGGCCGCCATCGACTTCGCCGTGGCACATCCGCGTCCCATCGCCGCACGCGATCTGCTGGCGGAGGGTCTGACACTTGGGATCGGCACCGACCTGTGCCCCGGCTGCTGGCTGACCAGTATGCCGTTCGTGATCGCGCTCGCCTGCCGGCTGCAGGGGATACCGGTGCAGGAGGCCATTCGTGCCGCGACCCTCGGTGCCGCCCGGGCGATCGACCGGCAGCACGAGATTGGCTCGCTCGAGCCGGGCAAGCTGGCCGACGTCATCATCCTCGACGTCGAACGCTATGAAGACTTGGCCTACCGATTGGGCCGCAACCCGGTCGAGAACGTGATCAAGCGGGGCCGGGTCGTCGTGGAGAGTGCGGCGTGAGCAGTCGATCAGTCGCCCGTCGCTATCGCATCGCTCACCTGCACCAGCCCGATGGCTGGCTCTCGCCCGCCTATCTCGAGGTCGGCGCTGACGGGGTGATTGTCTCGGTGAGTGCCGAGCAGCCCGACGACTGGTCGGGACAGATCGAGCGAATCGACGGCTACGTCCTGCCGGGGATGGTCAACCTCCACTCCCATGCCCACCAGCGCGCGCTGGCCGGACGCACCGAGTTCGTCAGTGCGGATCCGGCCGCCAGTGCCGACGACTTCTGGGCCTGGCGTCACCGCATGTACGCGCTGGCGGGCGTGCTCGATCCGGATCAGTTCCAGGCGATCGCTGCCCGCGCCTATCTCGAGATGCTCGAGGCGGGCTATACCAGCGTCGGCGAATTTCACTACCTGCATCATGATCCGGACGGGAAGCCTTACGCTCACCCGGCCGAGATGTCGGAGCGTGTCATTGCCGCCGGCGACGCGACCGGCATCGGGCTGACGCTCCTGCCGGTCCTGTACACCCACGGTGGCGTCGGTAAGCCGCCTACTTCCGGCCAGCGGCGCTTCATCTTCAGCGATGTCGATGCCTTCGTGCGGCTGCTCTTCGATCTTGCGGAGCGCCTCACTGCCCGTCCCAACTTGCGACTCGGTGCCGCGCCGCACAGTGTGCGGGCCGTCAGCGAGGAGAATCTCGCCCGCCTGATCGAGGCAGTCCCGGAGTGGTTGCCGGACGCGCCGATTCACATCCACGTCGCCGAGCAAACACGCGAGGTCGAGGAGTGTGTCGCCGGGTCTAGGATCACCGCCAGGTCGCTGGCTGTTCGATCACTTTCCGCTCGATGACCGCTGGACCTTCATCCATGCCACCCATTGCGAAGCAGACGAACTGGCCGAGATCACCCACCATGGCGTTACCGTTGGGCTCTGCCCGGTCACCGAGGCCGATCTTGGCGACGGCATCTTCCCGCTCGTCCACTACCAAAAGGAGAACGGTCGCTGGGGCATCGGCTCCGACGGCAACACCATCATCGATCCGGTCACAGAGCTTCGGTTGCTCGAGTTCGGCCAGCGGCTCATTCACCAGCGCCGGGGTATCCTCGCCTCTCCTGAGCGTGAGACCACCGCCCATGCCGGACGTCTCCTTTTCGACCTGGCCCTGGCTGGGGGCGCGCATTCTCTACGGCAGCCGGTCGGCGCGATCCGCCCCGGCCTGCGGGCCGACATGATCGAACTCGATCCGAACCATCCCGCGCTGGTCGGGCATTCGCCCTCTGCCATACTCGATGCCTGGGTCTTCAGCGGCCCTCCTGGTGCCGTGCGCACTGTCATGGTTGGCGGCCGATGGGTCGTGCGCGACGGCCATCACGTTAACACGGAGCCGATCACGCGCGACTTTCGTGAGACGATGCAGTCAGTGGCGCGGGCGTTTCGGGGGTAATTCGAGCGCGGGGTTCAGACGCCGCGGTCCGTGCCCTTCCGCGTGAACCGTAGCGGCGGTCGCCTTTGTCCGTTTTTCGGTGAGAACCACCAAGCGTGGTCGCCAGACGCGCAATCACCCGAACGACCATCGCAATCTTCGACGATTGCGGTTCGTCTACCAATGGCGGGCAGGGTCGCCCGCCGCTACGGGGGTGGGAACCGTGCGTTCCACCCACCTCCTCACCCGTACAGGCCCGTCCTGTACCCACTGCCTCGTCTCCCCATCATTTCGGACAGGACACCGCAAAACACCGTAACGCTAACCTGTCTTCAGTGATTGAGTGGTTAGTGAACAGACGGTTCATGACGATCGAGTAGCAAGGGGTATGGGTAGCATGGTTATGAGAAAGGTGCGATTGACACCGCATCGACGGGGTGTCGAGTCGAGACAGGAACTGACGGGGGTATCGTCCGGATCTTCCAGCGAGGTTCATGCGTTGTCGGATGCGACCCAATGGTCCGGAGAGCGAGAGAAGTTGAGCAAAACGTGGCGGGTCTCGCGCCTGGCGCGGGCCGGTTTGACACTCGGTTTCACGCTCGTGTTGAGCGGCATCTTCACTGGAACGACGCAGGCGGGCAGCACGGCGCAACCCCTCTTCGCGGGTTACAGTCCGCGAACCGATGGAACGACCGTCGTCTACCAGACGGTTGGTGGGCCGGGCGCGACGGACGTCGTTGCGGCCAGCATCGCCGATCACAAGCAGTTCCCGATCGCCATCGGCGATGGTGCGGCTGTGACGCCCGACATCGACGCGGGCACTGCGGTCTGGGTGCAGGAGAATCCGGATGGGAATCTCGACATCCGGGGTCGTGATATCGAGGCGGCCACCTCCTTCCTGGTCGCGGGTGGTGACGGCAACGAAGTGCTCCCGGCGATCTCAGGCTCGCGGGTCGCCTTTGTGACCGGTCCGAAGACGGTCGTACCGGGGTCGGTGATGACGCTGAAGGTCGTGAACCTGACGGACAATAGCGTCCAGACGATCGACACGGCGCCGGTTGGTGCTGGCTCCGGTGGTTTCCTGCAGCCGGCGATCAGTGGCGACCGGGTCGTCTGGGCCCGGCTGACGCAGATCGGCGATCACGTCATTCACTGGCAGCTCAAGACGCAGCGCCTTGGCGACAACTCCTCGGCGCTCGTCGCGGAGGAAGATTTGGACATCGGCGGGCCGCTCGGAGCCTTGAGTACGCCGAGTTTCGATGTCGTTGGTAACACGCTCGTCTTCGCGTACGATCTCAACCTGTACCAGCTCGATCTGTCGAATGGTCACCTGGTGACGATCGTGTCGGTGAAGAATTCGTCCTTCAAAGCCGCCCAGGATCCGACGACCGATGGTCGCTTCGTCTTCTGGCAGGACTACCGGGCCAGCGGCTCGGTCTCAGAGCTGATCGCTCAGCTTCAGGCGACCACCCTGCGCTCGGACATCATGGGCTATGACCTGCTGACCGGCAAAGAGTTCCAGGTTGAGACGAACAATGGTTATAACGTCGCACCGGAGGTGCGGAACGGCGTAATCGTTTGGGAGCATCACCAGACGCTTGCGACGGATCCGACCGTCTACGCAGCGCAGGTGTCCCGGGTCGTTCCCGCCATCTACTTCCCGGAGACTGGGCACAGCCTCGCGGGTCGGTTCCTGACCTTCTGGCAGAACGATGGCGGCCTGCCGGTCTTCGGCTATCCACTGACCGACGAACTGACCGAGAACGGCTACACGGTGCAGTACTTCGAGCGTCAGCGCTTCGAGTACCACCCCGAGTTCGAGGGCACGCCATACGTTGTCGAGCTTGGTCTGACGGGCGTCGAGGATGCCCAGCGGCGTAACATCGCCGCGAGCGCGCCCTTCCAGCCGCTCCCCGCGAGCACTCGGAGTGACGGCTATACCGAGTTCTTCCCGGAGACCGGCCACCGGATCGGTGGCGGCTTCAAGGCCTACTGGCATGCGCACGGCCTGAACATGGGAGACCCGGACGTCTCTTATCGGGAGTCGCTTGCCCTCTTTGGCTATCCGATCAGTGAGGAGTTCACCGATCCGGCAACCGGCTTCACGGTGCAGTACTTCGAGCGGGCGCGGTTCGAGTACCATCCGGAGAATTCAGAGCCATACACGATCCTGCTTGGCCGGCTCACGGCTGACACGCTCGGGAAATAGTGATCGCTCGGGAGGGTTTCTATTAGGAGCCCTCCCGTCTCCCTTCCGATCTCCTCGGCTACCGGTTTCCCCACGTTCCTCCTAACGCAAGATACGCGCGACTCAAATGAGACATGGCCAATTCGGAGCCCTAAGGTTGACACATACGCTGTTTGGCGTATTCTTGTTCTATCCGTTCCAGCGATACCAGTGACACGCAACATAGCTACGCGACTCGCACTGTTTTGTCGGCTCGCGTGAGCTGGGTAACCCTAGTCGAAATCCGGAACTCAGTTGATGGGATCTCTGGGATCCCCTGCGCTGATCTCTCCTGGCTCATTGACGCTCGGTGCGCGGTGAGTTCGCCAACGTCGATGGCGCGGTGTAGTGGTGGCTTTTGCAGAGAGCCGCGACGTTGAGCGGATTGCTGCCGAGCCAGAAGCGTCTTACCCGGACGAGGAGGTGCGGCATTAGCCAATAAGCGGAGAGAAACCTGGCCAGTTCGTGGGCATGGCTCCACGTTCTGGTCGACTCTGTGTTTTGACCAGTGTAGGAGGAAGATGACCTATGGACGACAAGACATTTGAAACATTGCGTGAAGAGGCTCTTGCGGGTCGCCTCAGCCGGCGACAGGTGCTCAAACGCGCGGCCGCCCTGGGCTTGACCGCCCCGGCCATCGCGGCGCTGCTCGCGGCCTGCGGTAGCTCGAAGTCGACCCCGACCACGGCGTCCGCGTCGACCGCGACCAGTAGTAGCGGTGGCTCGACCGCGACCTCGGCGTCGACGGCGACCTCCGCCTCAACCGCAACCTCCGCGTCGACGCCCGCGGCGACCCAGGCCAGTAGTGGTGGTGGACGAGGCAAGGGCGATCAGCTCAAGCTTCTCTGGTGGCAGGCGCCAACCATTCTCAATGGCCACCTGTCTCAGGGCACCAAAGACTTCGACGCGTCGCGCGTCGTCCTCGAGCCGCTGGCCGACTTCGACAAAGATGGCAAGCCCGTGCCGATCCTGGCTGAGCGAGATCCCAAGCCTCGGAAATGGCGGTGGCGGAGGACGGCATGAGCGTCACCTGGAAGCTCAAGACGAGATGTCACCTGGTCCGACGGCGAACCCTTCACCGCTGATGATGTCAAGTTCACCTACTCGTACATCGCTGACGAAGCAACGGCGGCGACCACCGCCGGGAACTACGCCGTGATCGATTCGGTCGACGCGGTTGACCCCAACACGGTCAAGATCAACTTCAAGAATCCGACCCCAGGCTGGTACGGTGTCTTCTGTGGCGCCTATGGCTACATCCTGCCGCAGCACATCCTGAAGGACTCGGTCGGCGCCGAGGCCCGCAACGCCCCGTTCAATCTGAAGCCGATCGGCACCGGCCCCTATAAGGTCGACGAGTTCCAATCAGGCGATCACGTCTCGTACTCGATCAACGACAAGTTCCGCGATCCCGACAAGCCGTTCTTCAAGACGGTCTACCTCAAGGGTGGTGGCGACGCGCCAGTGCGGCGCGTGCCGCGATCCAGACCGGTGAAGTCGATTACTCCTGGAACCTGCAGGTCGAGTGGGGCGTGCTCCAGTCACTCAAGGGTGACTCGAACCCAGGCGAACTGGCGATTGTCCCGGGTACTGGCGTCGAGCGCATTCTGGTCAACATGACCGACCCGAACAAGGACGTCGACGGCGAGAAGTCGAGCGTCCAAGCGCCGCATCCGTTCCAGTCGGATCTCAAGGTGCGCCAGGCCTATGCGCTGGCATCCAGCGCGACGTCATGGCCACTCAGCTCTATGGCGATACCGGCACGGCCACCTCGAATATCCTGGTCGGTCCTACCGCGTTTCGCCTCCACGAACACCAGCTGGAAGTTCGACGTCGATGCGGCCAACAAGCTGCTCGACGACGCCGGCTGGACCAAGAACGGCAGCGTCCGCGAGAAGGACGGCGTCCAGACGAAGATCGTCTACCAGACGTCGGTGAACTCGCTTGCGCCAGAAGGAGCAGGAGATCGTCAAGCAGGGCTTCGCCCAGATCGGTGTGGACGTCACGCATGAAGACGATCGATGCCAGCGTCTACTTCTCGTCAGACGCCGGGCAACAACGACACGGCCTCGCACTTCTATGCCGACATCGAGATGTTCACCAACAATCCATCGACCCCGTATCCGCTGGACTACATGGTCTCGTGGTGGGGTGATCCGAAGAACCTGGCGCAGAAGTCGAACTCCTGGGCGGGGAACAACGTCGAGCGCTGGCAGAACGCCGACTACGACAAGGCCTACAAGGCGGCGCAGACGGAGCTCGATCCGCAAAGCAGGCGCCGCTGTTCATCACGATGAACGACCTGGTGGTGAATCAGGTGGTCGAGATCCCGCTGATCCAGCGCAACGGTGTCTGGCGGCGCCAACAAGAAGCTCAAGAATCTCGAGTTCTCCGCCTGGGCGTCGGATCTCTGGAACCTGCAGAACTGGACGATGGAAGGCTAGCTACTCCTGCGAGTCCGCGTCATCCACTCGGAGAGGCGCGGACTCGCCGGTTACTCTTGTGGAAGACTTCGACCCACCTCATATTGAGGTGGGTCATTTTGTGGAACCGGTCAGTTCGGAGTGGTAGTCGGGATCGCGTGACGTCCGGAATCGTTGAATCAATTGCCTACAACACAGCGCCAGCGTGGTTGCTCCGAGAATTTGACAGCCTGCAAGACCGCGTGTACGGTCCGTCTCCTCCGTCATCCAATGGACATGCCGCTCCCCTGCACGATCCGGCACTCAACGCCCAATCGTTCTTTATCCACGTCAACGGGCAAATCGTCAGCTATGCGGGTGTCGTCAGGAAACAGATCTTGCACGACGGCCAGCGATTCGTCGTCGCCGGGCTCTCCTGCGTCGCGACGGACCCTGACTTCCGTCGCCGGGGGTTGGCTGGGCTCGTCACGACCGCGGCCACCAGTTTCATCGCCCGGAGTGGTGTCGACTTTGGCGTTTTCACGTGCGCGCCGGAACTCGTTCCGCTGTACGCCACGCAGGGGTCCTGGATGGTGGCGCCAGGGGTGCGCGTGATCGGCTCGCGAGACGCCGGAGCACTGACGAGCGCGTCTCTCGGCGTCGTCGTGCTGATGCGCCTGTTCTCGCCCAGAGCCCACGCCGCCGCGTCGACCCTGCTCTCCGAGACCATCGACCTCGATCTTCCGTTGGGTCAATTCTGGTAGTGCCGTTCTGCCCATAGGCTGGAGAGTTCGGCTACACTGTCGCGAGATGCTGCTGAAACAAAGTCAGGGAGGTAGTGAGATGTCTGGATCGTTCGTTCCGCAGATCAAGCAGGAACTCAACCACGTTGCCTTGAAGGTGACCGACATGTCGCGCGCGATTCACTTCTATCACGACGTGATCGGTCTGCCGGTTACGCGCACGCGGGGACCGGAGGGCGATCCGGACGCCGTTTGGCTTCCGGGTGTTCAGCTCGTCAAGGGAGAGGCCGGCCTCAATCCGTCGGGAACGTTGGACCACGTGGCGCTCGGGATGGAGAACGTCGAGGATCTCTGCAAGCATCTGGATGCCTCCGGCGTCAAGGTCGACCGGCCGCTCTCCGAGATTGCTGGCTCCGATGGCAAACCATTCGCGTTGGCTGCCTTCTATTACGATCCGGATGGCAACCGCGTCGAGGTCTTTAAGTACCTCTAATGGCTAATCCGTCATCGGGCCGGTACCTGTTCGGAGACTGGTCCGGTGGCGTGATGAACCAGATCACCCGCCGGAAGTCCTCGGTAGAGCTCTTCTTAGTGCATTACGTGCATTGCGCGCACGTCATCTGGCAATCCTCTCGCGCTCTTGTGTCGATTACCGCTCGATGCGGTCGACTATAGACAGAGATTGTTGACCCGAACGGCCAAGTACCGCCGCTTAGGCGGGAGAGGAATCGACAATGAGCCAGAAGATCCGGACGTTCCTGTGGTTCGACGATGCGGCCGAAGAGGCCACCAACTTCTACGTCGCGATATTCAAGAATTCCGAGGTGCTCAACGTCACCCGTTACGGTCCGGCTGGCCCTGGCGTTGAGGGAAGCGTCATGACCACGCAGTTCCGTCTCGATGGACAGGAATTCATGGCGCTGAACGGCGGACCCGAATACACGTTCAATGAAGCCATCTCGCTGTCGATCGATTGCGATTCGCAGGCGGAAGTCGACTACTTCTGGGACAAGCTCACCGATGGTGGCGAGCCCGGTCCGTGTGGCTGGCTGAAGGACAAATTCGGCCTTTCGTGGCAGGTGGTGCCGTCCGCACTGCCAGAATTGCTTCAGGCACCGGACGCCGCGGGCGCCGAGCGTGTCATGAACGCGATGCTGCAGATGAGCAAGATCGACGTCGTCGCGCTCCAGAAGGCGTACGAGGGGGAGTAGTCCAACCAACTTCGTCGCCCGACAGCCCTCACCCGGCGCTGCGGCGCCACCCTCTCCCAAATCTGGGAGAGGGTTTGGAGTGCACCCTTCTCCTAGAATTGGGAGAAGGGCTGGGGATGAGGGCGACATCATTGCCGACCCCTTTCTACTGCGCCCTATCCATCTCAGTCCCGCAATCTCGGCATGCGCAAATATGAGGCATTTGTACGCTCGCGATTCTATACGTACGCCTTACCTCGACACCGGTCAATGTGTACAGTGGGCGCGTAATCCTGGGGACAGGGGAAACTTACGCACGACGGAATGTACCGTGGTCTCATTGAACCAGTTAGGCCGGGGGATACAGGGAAGTCGACGACGGCTGCGAGGTCCGCGCGGACGCCGTGGACAGCTTTCGAGGCAGTTTTTCGACCGCCCTATCATCCTCATCGCCGACAGAGACTCCCAGGTGCGTCGTCGGATGGATGCCATTCGCACCTCTGAGGAGTTTGCTTCGATCACCAGCCTGTACCCCGGGAAAGCCGGCCAGATGGCCCAGCCGCGCCGTCCAGATCTGATCTTGTTCAGCCTCCGTCAACCGGGGGCCGACGATGGACTTGGCCGGTCTCGGGGGCAATCCGGTCGTCGCTTTGACCGCATGAGGCTGACTCTGTCCGATATCTTGATCCACCACTGACTCGGCATTTCCCGCCATGTAGCAGGGAAAAGGGAACAACGTGGCCGCGATTATCTACCTTCGTGACGAAACGCGACGACTGGTGCCTGAGGCGACGCAGGTCGCCCCGGAGATCCTCTGGGATCTGGCCAGGATCGAGCCAGCGATCGTCTGTCGAGATCAAGATGGGCGAATGCTCGCACATTTCGACCGGAGATCAGTTCTCGGCTATCGCGGTCATTTTCATCAGAGCCGTGACGCATTGATTGACGAGTGCGAACGCGATTCAGCGACGACTGCGGAGCTGCAGGCTTCTGGAGCACCGTGAGGTCAATCGCGCTCCGGAAACGCAAGTCCGGTTGACTGCTCGGATGAACGAGGGCCGCACAATGAGTATGCGGCTATGCGGCCCTCGCTTCTGTTTGGAGCTATTCCCCCGGGAGGTCGGCCACGACTGGCTTGCGCTCCGGCTCTTCCCGTAGGCTGGTCCGCAGGTACATGATCAGCGCCGGGATAAGGGTCGCGCCGGAGGCAATCATTGCCGCGCCGATTGACACGGCGCTGCCGATCAGGCCGATCAGCGGACCACCGACGATCTGCCCGAGCGCATCCAGTTGACTGCTCATCGAGAAGACCGTGGCCCGGACCTTCGGCTCGAGACTCTGGTTCGTCCAGGCGGTGAAGAGCGGCTGATTGGCGACGCGCATCGAGTAGGCCACCCAGTAGGTTGCCAGGCCGAGCGCGAAGCCACCGGCGACGCCGAACCCAATGACGCTCAATGCCAGCACGACATTGATGCCGAGCAGCATGCGCGTCACGCGGACGTGGCTGCGCGTGTCGACCCGGCGCACCGCGAACTCGGTGACGATGAGACTGAGCGCCATCGCCCCGGCGTTGATGATGCCGAACCAGACGATCGGAGTGAGCTGGCCGATTGAAGGAAAGCCAAGATTCGCCAGGAAGTGCGCCTCCCAGAGGCGATCGAAGGCTTCCGACGACATGCCGTAGAAGAGTCCGATTGCCAGGATCGTGATGAGCACCGGCCGGCCGCGAATCACACCCAGGCCACGATGAAAGGTCCGCTTCATCTCGGCGAACGGGAGTCGCTCAGGGTGCGGGGTCGGGTGGAAGTTGTCTTCCTTCATGACCAGCAGCATCAGCAGGCCGAGACCGACCATGCAGATTCCGGATGCCACGATCGGCACGTTGACCCGGATGCTCGCCAGCCCGACGCTGATCAGCATCCCGGCGATCGAGGCGACCTGACCGATCTGAGCCGCGCGCAGATAGAGCCGTCCGGTCTGCTCCTCGTCGTTGATCTCGTCGGCGATCCAGGCCTCGCGCGCCCCACTGGTGAAGGTGTAGCCGACGCCCCAGATAACCTGTGCGATCAGGACGGTGGCGAAGAGCGGGATGGCACCTTCGAAGGCGAATCCAATGCCGATCATCACCAGTCCGATGATGACTGACACGCGACGACTACGGACGTCGGCGACGATACCGGTCGGGATCTCGCACAGGAAGATCGACCCCTCCAGGACGGTACCAACCAGGAGCAGTTCAAAGGCGTTCAGTCCCACCGTGGAGAAGCGATAGACCGCGGTGTAGGTCGCGAACATCGAGAAGAGCAAGTCGAATGCGCCGACCAACAGCAGGTAGACGCGCGCTGGGGATTGCGAGAGCGAATACATCCTCTACCACCATCATGCAAGCCGTTCCTCGTCTGGATCCTTTACCGGACCCCGCGACGACGAACCGCACGGCTTTCGTGTTCACGCTGAATCGGAAAGCGCCAAACAGGCCCGTGAACGTGCGTTCGCGTTCACAGCCGGATCGGCGTGATGGTCTGTCGCTCCAGAAACAGTGGAGTCGACCTGATTAGAGGATTAACATCCGCTTTGCTCGCCTATCGTGAAGGGCCGAGAGTTGCTGCACGCACTATACATGATTTCCAGCGGATCACGACGCTCTGACGAGGACGCGGGAGGCCGCCAGCAGCGTGGCTGGCGGCCAGGAGGACGGGAGGGAGATGGTTTGGGTGATGGCTTACTTGCTTGCGAGACCCGTGGTCGACGTGGGCAGGCCACTTACGCCGTCGATCGAGCTCAGGCTACCGTCGGCATGGACCGCGAAGGCGCCGATGCCCCCGATGCCGTTGTTGACGTAGAGGAACTGGCTGTTGTTGCTCAGCGCCATGTCGATCGGGTGGGTGCCCGCGCCCGTATCGGCGGTGATGCCGTCGCTGTTGAGGATCGACAGGCTACCGTCGTGGCCGATTGAGTAGCCGGTAATCGAGTGCGAACCGGCGTTGGCGGTGTAGGTGAACTTGCCGTTCTTCGTGATCACGAGCCAGCAAGCTGCGGCCTGGAAGGTCGGCTGGGCGTCGGTGATTGGGCTAATCGTGCCGTCGTGCGAGACCGAGTAGGATGTCACGAAGCCGGATGCTTCGGAGACGATCAGGTGTCCACGGTTATCGAAGGCGAAGCCATAGGGGACGTCGGCGTTCGACGCGAAGGTCTGGGCCGGTCCCGCAACACCGTTCTGATCGACGACGAAGCTGTCGAGCGTATTCGAAGCCTTGCCAGCCACGACCAGCACCCGGCCGTCCGGAGAGAAGCCGATCTGCACCGAGGTGGCGCTCGTTACTGCCTGCGTCGACCCAGCGATTGGGCTGAGCATGCCGTGATTGTCGACCCGGAAGCCGCTGATATTGGGCGACGTGCCCGCGTTCAAGACATAGAGCAGATCACCGTTGAGCGTCAGGCTGACCGGCAGATCGCCGTTCGACGGAACCGTGTCGACCAGGGTTACGCCCGTAGCCGGTCACCCGGAAGCTGGAGATGCTGTCACTTCCCGCGTTAACCGCGAAGAGCCAGCGACTGTTGCCGCTTAAGATGATCGCCCCTTGCGATCCGAGTCCAGCACCGGTGCCGTTGCCGCCCGAATTGACGTAGCTATCGAACGACAGGTCGCCATTCCCGGACCGGTCGAACACGGCTACGCGGTTGCCATTGGCTTCATTGGTGATGGTATAGACCTGTCCGGCGGAACCGGCCGCCCCAGCGGTACTGGCCAGCGCGGCAAATGCGGTAGCGACCAGTGCCGCCACAAAGAACCAGCGAATGGATCGGGTCATGCGAATCCTTGACATTCAAACCTCCTGAACTCGACTGCGATTCGATGGTGACCAGGATGCTGTGCTCCGCGATCTCCCTCCGCGAGCTTTTGCAATGGACCACGTAGTAGGCCATGTGCTTACTCTGCGCCGAGCCTCTTACGCAGTTCTTACGAGCCTGAACAGGGCGTGAACGTTGCGAAGGGAGCCTCTCTGGAATGCCATGACGGCCGAACGATCAGGTTCCGCCTTCACCATTCCTGTATTCCTGTGGAATTCAGATTCGGGTTAGAATCGACGCGAGAGGAAGAGGTGAGCGTGTGACGGAGCGATGCCCGTTCTGCGGACAATCGAGCGGGGTCATCTGGGTGCGGGCGCACGAGCAGTGCGCGGCGTGCGGCCAGGTGATCGTTCCCTGCTGCAATGGAGAGACGGCCCAGTCTCTCGCCAGCGTACGGCCGGCATCCCGCCGCCCGTCTCAATCAGGCTCGCACCCTGATCAGGACAATGCATACCAGTGGAAGGACGCCTGAACAGATGTTCCGTCGCACGATTCTGGTGGCCACGACGAATCCGGGCGTCTCACGCTTTGTCCGGCGCTACGGCATGCGCATGGGAGCGGGGCGCTTTGTCGCGGGTGAGACGCTTGACGAGGCAGTCGTTGCCCTGCGTCGCCTTAATCAGCAGGGGCTTGCCACCAACACCACGCTGCTAGGCGAGGGAGTGCGTGACGAGTCGATGGCCGCGGCAGTGGTCGATGAGTACGAGTGCGTCCTCGATCGCATCGCCGAGGAGAAACTGCAGACGAATATCGCTCTGAAGCTGACCCACCTGGGACTCGACATTAGCGAGGAGCTGGCCTACCGCAACCTCACCCGGCTGGTCGACCACGCCGCCCAAAAGGACAACTTCATCCGCATCGACATGGAGGAGTCGGGCCGGGTCGACCCGACCCTGCGCATCTACGGGCGGCTTCGTGCCGAGGGCTACGACAACGTCGGTACGGTCCTGCAGGCATACCTCTACCGGACCCAGCGGGATCTGGGAGAACTCTTGCCGCTGAACCCGAACCTGCGACTGGTCAAGGGCGCCTATCTTGAACCGCAGAACGTCGCCTATCCGGACAAAGCGGATGTCGACCGGAATTACCTGCGCCTGGCCGAGCGGATGCTCAGTGCTGGTGGCTACACCGCTATCGCGACGCATGACGAGAAGATCATCGACTACGTGATCAATTACACGCGCGGGTTGAACATCAGCAGCGACTGCTTCGAGTTTCAGATGCTCTACGGCATTCGCCCACATCTGCAGCTCGACCTGGTGCGGAACGGCTACAAAGTGCTCGTCGCCACCCCGTTTGGCCGCGAGTGGTACTTCTACCTGATGCGCCGGTTGGCGGAACGCCCGGCGAACGGTTTCTTCCTGCTGCGGAACTTGATCCTGAAGTAGCCCGGTCGCACATTGCGGCACCGCTGAGATGTCGAGTAGACTCCACGGGCACGGCAACGCACGCCGTGCATTGGAGCGAGAACCCGTGCATGACGCACGCCCAGCCGCGAGGCTGATGCGGTACGCAGAGACCCCATTCGTCCGAATGCAAGATCTTCCGCTGTCCTGACGAATTGCGCAGAGGACGGCGGAGGAGGGCGCGGACGGTGACCTCCTCCCAGTAACACTGGGAGTCAACGTCATGCTCAAAAGGGTTCGAAAACGCCCGGCGCTGATCGATACATCTCGGTCACGCGCGGATCATCCCGATACAACCGGATCACCGGACGATAGCCAATCGCGACAGCCACGCCGTCGCCTGATCGGTATCAGGCGGTCTGGTCTGTGGCGTCATGCTGACTTCTTGCGCTTCTGGGCGGCCGACGCCGTGTCGGAGACCGGCTCGCAGGTCACACTTCTGGCGCTGCCCCTGCTTGCGGCCATCTCACTCGGCGCCACGCCGGCGCAGATGGGCTTCCTCGCCGCGGCCGGCACCGCGCCCAATCTGGTCTTCGGCCTATTCTCCGGCGTCTGGATCGACCGCGTCCGTCGTCGCAGGCTAATGATCCTCGTCGATGTGCTCCAGACATTCCTCCTCCTGATCATTCCGGTTGCCTGGTGGCTGGGCTGGCTCCGGATCGAAATCCTCTACGTCGTGACCTTCCTGGCCGGGACGATGAAGGTCTTCTTCGACGTGGCCTACATGTCGTATCTGCCGGAGTTGATCGGCCGGGAGAACCTGCTGGAGGGGAATGGCAAACTGCAGTCGACGGTCTCGCTGGCTCAGGTGGTCGGTCCGGGGCTGGCGGGCGTGCTCGTGGGCGTGCTCGGTGCTGCCAACGCGGTGCTTCTCGATGCGTTCAGCTTCCTGGGATCGGCCCTGTTCTTGAAGCGTATCAAGATAGCCGAGCGTGATCCGGTTTCTCCGGCCGAGCACCCGCCGATCCTCCGTGGCATTCGCGAGGGGATGCAGCTGGCCCTGGGCAATGCCACCCTGCGCGCACTCACGCTAAGCGCGGCCATGACGTCTCTCTTCGGCTACATGTTCCTGGCGGTCTACGTCCTCTTCATGGTCAACGTCCTCGGGCTGAGCGCGAGTGCGGTCGGTCTGGTCTTCGGCCTCGGTGGGCTCGGCGCACTGATCGGCTCGATGATCGCGGGGCCCATTGCTCGGCGGATCGGCGTGGGACCGACTGTCATTGCCGGCCGATTCCTGTTCGCGCTCTGCGGCGCGCCGGTGCCGCTGGCCGTCCTGGTACCACAGGTGGCACTGCCGATGGTGCTGACCGCCGAATTCCTCCAGTGGCTGATGCTGGTAACCTCGCAGGTCAACGCGTTGAGTCTGCGCCAGGCGATTACGCCTGATCGCTACCTGGGACGGATCAACGCGATCAGCAAGTTCATCGTCGGTGGTTCGGTGCCGATCGGTTCCTTGATAGGCGGCGCAATGGGCGAGGTGATCGGTCTCAAGGCGACACTGGTGGTGGCAACCGTCGGTTTTTTCCTCTCGGCCGTCTGGGTCTATTTCTCTCCCCTGCGGGATATGCGCGAGCAGCCTGAGCCGCTCGAGATCGACGATCTTCCGCCGGTCATGGAAGCGCCCGCGGCCGATTGACGCGGGCATGGTCGGCTGCTACGTTGGTCGGGATGAGGACTACATTTGACGCGAATGAATCGAGTCGCGATGGGGCGAAACGGCCCTTCAGCGCCTCACGGAAGTGACGGGAGCAGGCTATGGAACTGACGCGAGTGCTCTGGGAGGAACGGGATGCCGTCGGCATCATCACGCTCAACCGTCCCGATCGATTGAACGCGATCGACCTGCGGACGATCGTGGAGGTCGACTACCTGGTCGAGCGTTCCTGGAACCGGGAATCGGTGCGAGCGCTGATCATTACGGGCGCCGGGCGCGCCTTCTCGGCCGGAGCCGACGTCAAGGAGTGGAGCTCGGAGAGCGGGGGCGAGGCCGAAGAAGACATGGACGGCTGGGCCCTGCGCATGCACCGGCTGATGTCCCGTCTCTATCGCATTCCGAAGCCGGTCATCGCGGCAGTCAACGGCGTCGCGGTCGGCGGCGGCTGCGATCTGAGCCTGGTGGCCGACTTCCGTATCTGCTCGACCAGTGCTCGCTTCGGCGAGGTCTACATACGGGTCGGCTTCTCGCCAGACGCTGGCGGCACGTTCTTGCTGCCACGCTTGATCGGTCCGTCCAAAGCGGCCGAGCTGATCTACACGGGCCGGATCATCGACGCCCAGGAGGCGGACAAGCTCGGGCTGATCAACGCCCTGGTCGAGCCGGACGATCTGATGTCGACGGCCATGGAGTGGGCGACGCGCCTGGCATCCGGCCCAACGGTGGCCATTGGCCTGGCCAAGGAACTGATTCGCCAGAACGCCGAACTCGCCTTCGAGGATGCGCTACGCAATGAGCGTCGCGCCGGGCAGATCTGCGGCGACACCGAGGATCACAAAGAGGGACTGCGGGCTACGGTCGAGAAACGCCAGCCCCAGTTCACCGGACGCTAGCCGGTCCGGTCTTCGCCTCTCGCACCCACCGAGCGGTGTTCTTCGTGGTCCAATGAAAAGCACATGGCGGCCAAATCTGGCCGCCATTTTTGGGTGATTCAAAATCCAACGTAGAGGCCGGACCTGTGCCGGCCTGCGGCCGAAAGCCGCCCGTATTGGTGGAAAGCGATGCGTCGAGACGGAACGACCGATGTCACACAAGACCGGGGCTTAGCCCTGGCAGCGGTAGGCCGGTTTGGCGCCAATACCGCGCATGAAGCGATCTTTCAGGATGACCGGGTCGAACTCCGGGTGGTAGTCACTCGACTTCGCGGCGACACTGGCGCCGATAAAGGCCGGACCGTCCGACCAGAGCGCCTTCCGCACCAGGTGCGTGAAGTGGTCTTCATCGCGTGCCCAATCGCTATTCGCGATCCCGGACGCCAGCGCAACCTGTGCCAGGTCGGTGGTCGCCGAGGTCGGCGTCGCCTGAGATCCGGTCATCTGGTAACAACCGTTGTCCCAGACGACGATCGTCAGGTTAGCGGGTGCCAACATACCGACCGTTGTCAGGCTGCCGAGGTTCATCAGCAGCGATCCATCCCCTTCGAGCACGACGACCTGGCGCTCGGGCTGGGCCAGTGCCACGCCGAGTCCGATCGGCACGGCCATACCCATGCTGCCGAGCATGTAGAAGTTCTGGGGGCGGTCACCAGCGCCGAAGAGATCGAAGTTGGCGTTGCCGATGCCGCCGATCACGGCCTCGCCATGGTCGAGCAAGCCGACTAGTCGCCCGGTCAAATGCGTGCGGTCGAGAACGTTGGAACGAATCGCAATCGCCTCAATAGTTTCCATGAGGTCTATTCCTTTCAGGGCTTGGATTTGGTTCAGGCCGCCCGGGTGCTGGCAGCCGAGCCCGGCGCGGTCTTGCCGCCGGTCAGCATGGGGGAGACGATCAGCGCCGCCGGGTGCTGCGTGTTGAAGCATTGCGCGGCCATGCGATCGACCAGAAATTCAACGCAGTCGAGATCTTCGAGCGTAGCGTGCGGGATGCTCAGTCCGTCGAGCGTCGAGCGCAGCACGCGGGTGATCGGTGTCTGCACCGGGTTGAACTCGCCGAGTATGCCCCGCTCGGTGATGATCATCAGCACCGGAATCTGATAGGGAGCGGCCAGCGATGCCAGGACATTTCCGACGTTGCCAAAGCCGCTGCTCTGCATCAGGGTGACCGAGCGAACGCCAGACATGGCGGACCCGCAGGCGATGGCAACCGCTTCGTCCTCCCGGGTCGCGCTGAGGCTCTGTATTCCAGCCTTCGATTCGAACCCGCTGATCAGCTTGGCGAGCGCTCCGTCCGGCACGTAGCTGACTAACCCAATGTCTTGCCGTAACAGGCGATCGAGCGTGATCTCAGCCCAATCCATTCAATGTCTCCGTTCACAGTGCCCACAACGGGCCTCAAGCGGCTCCTCTTGTGTATCGAAGAGTGCTGACAGGGAGCCTAGCAACGCTGTGTAACATCCGCGTTAACGTGTCCGGCCCAGCGAGTTTCGAGGCGAGCCATCGCTCGGGAACGGCCCCTCGCCGGTGTCGGGCCGGTAAATCGCAAACCACGTTCCATTCGATTCAGACAGACCATTGTGCTTCCCCTATTGATGCTGCGCAAAGAGCCACGAGAAGAAGTCGGGGACCGGCGTAGGACTGTTCAAGATCGTGTAGGGCGCCAGCCATGCGCCGTGTCCCCCTGAGGCGAATTCGGTGTACTTCGGGTCTCCGCCCGCGGCGCGAATCGCCTGGATCATGTCGCGTGATCCAGTAACCGGGATGATGTCGTCGTCGGCGCTATGAAAGGCCCATATCGCCAGGTTCACTAGGCGATCGGCCTTGCTCGGATCCCCCGCACCGGCGATGGGGGCCACGGCAGCCCAGTAGCCCGGCCAACGCTCGGCTGCCTCCCACGCTCCATAGCCACCCATCGACAGGCCCGTCAAGTAGAGCCGGTCCGCATCGATCTGGTGGTAGGCGAATTGGAGGGTGTCGACAATCTCTTTGGTCATGCGCAAGACGTCATTCGGCTGGCTGGCCATCGAGTAGGATCCATGATTGGCTGGCAAGTCGACGAACCGGGCGGGTGTGACCGGCTGCGGAATGACGACGAAGCAGGGCCAGCGCCCCTGGACGTCTTCACTGTACTCACCAGGGAATCCCGGACCCCAGACTTGTGCGTACGGATCGTCAACCGTCAGGTGCCTGTTTTTCTCCGCCGTATTCGTCGCGACAGCCCGCTCTCCGCCGCCTTCGAGCAACAGGACGAGGGGATACTTCGCGTCTGGCGTGAATCCTTGCGGCAGGTACAGGTAGAACGTCATAGAAAAGCCGAGCGGCTCCTGCGCTTTACAGCTCAAATACTGGTCGATAGGGCCAGGCTGGCAGCCGATCTTCATTCCGTTCGATTCCTGTACGAGTACCGGTCCCAATACGGGATCGGGAGTCGGGGTCGCGGTCGGTGTCGCCGTTGGCGTTGCGGTTGGTTCCGCCGTTGACATGGGCGTGGTGAACGGGATCACGGTCGGATTCGGTGTCGGCGTTGGAGATTCGGTTGCCGTAGCCATCGGCGATGGAGTCGCTATGGTCACGGTGAGCGGTCCGGCGGGATTGCTGGAGGTTGCCGGTGAAGTCGGGCCGGATCTGGAGGCGGCAACCTCGGCGATCGCGGTCTGTTGCCTGGCTGACGAGCGGTGCTGTGGCACTTTCATCAGGTCGATCATCAACGCCAAGACGATGAGGGCGGCCACGGCGAGCGTGTAGCGAGCAGATCGTCTCAAACCGAACCCTGCCAAAAACCAATTGAGTTGACAGAAGACAGACTTTGGCGGACAGTCTGGTCAACCCCCGTGGTGATGTCAAGATCTCGCATGACTCGTTAATCCTCAACCTGCGCGGCCTCCTCCACCGGCTGCCAGGAGTTCTGCGCATGTTGATGTTGTTCAGTCCGGCGCGCCGCGCTCGAGAAAAGTCCGAGCGCTCGGGTGCGTGCCCAGTACCAGGGGCCGAAGCCGGCCGGGAGAAGTGCGGGCCGACCGATCAAGCGGCTCAAACCGGGCGTGTAGAGCAGGATCGCGCAGATCGCGGACGTGATGGCGGCAACGGTGAACCAGACGCTGAAGACCCGGATCGCCACCGGCCAGCCGACCAGCAGGTGTGGTGCGACGTACTGCAGCACGTCGTTCAGCACGAAGGCGTGAATCAGGTAGATGCCGAACGAGCTATCGGAAAGCAGGTGCACGAAACGGCGTCCGTAGGGCGTGCCCTCCGCGGTGAGGTGCGATGCCCAGACACATCCCGCCCAGTAGAGGAACAGGATGGACGTGAAGGCGTAGACGACCATCACCGGTTGGAAGACGTGCGTGGCGTAGCCCATCGTGGCGTGCTGCACGTGCAGCGCGATCGCGTAGCGTCCCCAGAGCGCGCCGAGCCCAACGGCCAGTCCGCCGACGACCAACCAGCTGTGGCGCATGACGAACGCTTTCAACTCATTCAAATAGAGCGCCGCGAACGCGCCGATTAGCACGTAGAACTGGTACTCCGGCAGCATGCGCCACTGATAGTCGTTCAACCACTGACCAAGATGGGTGGTGGAGAACGAACCGGCCGCGACGTAGTTGAAGTCGAAATACATCAGGACGAGTTGGATCGCCGCGCTGATGCCCAGGACGCGCCAGGGATAGGCGCGGTATTTGGTGACGAACCAGAGCAATAGCGGCAGCGCGATATAGAACTCGATGGTGAGCAGGATGTAGTAGAGCTGATATGACGCATTCCCGGTCAGGATGTCGGCAGCCGCCGTATGCAGCCAGTAACCCAGGTCGGTATGGGGAACGTTGAAATAGACGTAGAAGAGGCTCCAGACGACGTACGGTACAACGACACCCAAGCCACGCTTGCGCCAGAATGTCTTGAGCTTCAAAGGACGCTTGCTGTAGTTGTGCACCATCACCAGCGCGGTCAGCGAGAGGAAGACCTCCCGCGTGAAGTGTAGCGCGGAGACCGCCGCATTCTGGATCTCAGCGCCGACCTGAGTCGTGTTGAAGACGACGGTGAAGGCGGTGACGTGGACCGCGACGACCGACAGCGCGGTCACGACCCGCACGAGATCGAGCTCGTGCAGGAAGGTGCGGGACCGGCGCGTCACTTTGGTTGACATCGACGTCTACCTCTTCTGGTACGTCGTGCGAAGTGGCACGGCCATCAGGCCACCCCGTAGCGCACGTTCTGCGCACGCGGCTCAGGCGAGACGCCGATCAAATGCCGCCGGATCTTGCCCGTCTGCGATCGCGGTAGCATGTCGATGGCTACGAAGCGTGCCGGAAGCTTGTAAGCACTGATCTGACGCGCCAGGTGCTCCCGAATGCTCGGGATGGGGTCGATGCCGTCGTGATTCTCAAGCACGACGTAGGCGACCGGCCGCTGACCGTAGATCGGATCCGGCTCGCCGATCAGAGCGGCATCGCGCACGCAGGGGTGGGCCAGCATGATCTCCTCGACCTCGCGCGGGGCGATCTTCTCGCCGCCCCGGTTGATGACCTCCTTGAGGCGACCGGTGATGAAGAGAAACCCGTCGTTATCGATGTAGCCAAGATCGCCGGTACGGAACCAGCCGTCCTGGAACGACGTGGCCCCCGCTCCGTTGTCGTAGCCGTCGATCACGCTCGGTCCTGAGATGCAGATCTCGCCTTCGTAACCGCTCGGGACGTCCTGCAAGCCACCGAGTGGAGTCTCATCGAGGGGCCGGCAGACGCGGATCGAGACACCGGTCGGCCGTCCAACCGAGCCCGGTTTGTAGCGTTCGGGCGGGGCCGGATTGGCGGAGACGGTTGCGGCTGCCTCTGAGAGTCCGTAGGTCTCGATGACCGGAATGCCGAAGCGCTTCTCAAAGGCCATGAGCTGAACCAGCGGCAGCGGCGCCGAAGCGGTGCGCACGAAGCGCAGCTCGCCTGGCAACCAGGCCGGCGGCTCGGTCTGCAAGAGGACCGCGACGATCGTCGGGACGATGCTGGCCCAGGTGATCTCGTACTGCTCGATCCAGCTCCAGAAGCAGCTGCGGCTGAACTTCGGAGCGACGACCAGTTGTCCGCCCGCCATCATCGTGGTGCAGAGACTTACCACCGGCGCATTGATATGGAAGAACGGGAGCACCGAGAGTCCCCGGTCCTTCGTCGTCAGACGGTGGCTAATGCGGATCTGATCGGCCGTCCAGGCGAACTGGTCGGCGCGCAGCTTGACACCCTTGGGCGAGCCAGTCGTGCCCGAGGTTGTCAGCCGCACCGTTCCCCGATCGCGCGGGCCTGGCGTCTCCAGCGTCGTGGATGTCCCGGATGCGTTCGCCCAGCGCAGCACCAGATCATCCAGTTTGTCTCGGGTGAAGGAGCGCATGGTTGCGTCGCCAAAACCACTGGCCGCTCCAGGCGTCTCGGCAATTACGACATCGGGCCGATAGGTCTCGGCCAACCGCGCTTTCTCGCTTTCGGTCGCATCGGGCGAGCAGGGCACGAGCTGATGCGAAGCGGTCAGAGAAGCCAGCCAGACGATCGCCGCGCTCATGCCGCCGGGGAGTGCCAGTGCGATGCTGCACGCCTCTGGCCCAAGTTCCCGCTGTAATCCACGTACGGCCTTGAGAGTCTGCAGGTAGGTGAGTGAGTGGTTGGTTTCGAGGTCAGTGATGAATGTCGCGTCCGGTTGGAATTGAGCCCAATGTTCCAATCGCTCGGTGATCGAGGGGGCTCCCATACCCCGGTCCTTTCTACTCCCATCCCGCCTCTCTTGGAGAAAGAGAGGCGGGATGAGCCCACACCAGCGCATCAGCAGCGATGCCCTGCCGCAGGCCGTCAGAGATGTATGTTGTCTCGCCAGTCATCGTCATCGAAATCAGACACGAATCGGTTGGACCGTCCTCTCGCTTCGTGCTGCCCCGCACCGTAGTCTGGGAATGTAAACGCCACATTAACCGGTTCATCTCGGCGTACCTGCTGATCACTATCCGGAGAGCGGCGAAAACTGAACCTGGGTGCGAGAAGACACGCACCGCATATGGTCCCCCAATTCCGCGAGAAATCGTGCCCCGAGAGTCAGAGAAGTTTTAGTATTGACTGAAACTTCATGCGAGGAGTATGCTGCGTTCTGGTGACAGTGACGGAAGACGCTCGCGCGAGCGAAGCAGGAGGTTCCCAGCGTGACGGATGAGTTCACGCTCTCACGTGAAGTCCGGGAGTTCATCGAGTCGATCGGCGGCTACTTCGCGCAATACGGACTTCCGAGCATCGCCGGTCGCCTGATGGGCCTGATGATGGTGACCGACCGGCCGCTCTCGCTCGACGACCTGGCGGGAGCGCTCGGCGTTTCGCGGGCCTCCGTCTCGACGAACATCCGGATGATCAAAGCGATCGGGTTTGCTGAACAGGTCAGTATCCCGAACGACCGGCGCGACTACTACCGTGTCAGCAACGATCCGTGGGGCGCCAGCCTGCGCGCCAATATCGTCGGGATGGACGCCATCGCGGACATTGCCAGGCGTGGGCTGCTCGTCATTCGTGAGCAAGATGGGCTGGCACGGGAGCGCGTTGAGGAATTACTCGAGTTCGGCGAGTTTTACATGCAAGAGGAACGAGGCGTGCTACAACGCTGGCGCGAGCGACGCCAGCAGCGTCTCTCCCGGCAATTCGAAGTGGACGAGTCGACCGATGAGTGACATTATTCGCACCACGTCCTTGACCAAGTACTACGGATCGAGCCTCGGTATCAAGGATCTCAGCTTCACGGTCGCCGAAGGCGAGGTCTTCGGCTTTCTCGGACCGAATGGCGCCGGGAAGACGACGACGATCCGGCTCCTGATGGGCTTGCTCCGGCCGACCAGCGGTGAGGCGCTGATTGCCGGACTGAACTGCTGGACCGACTCGACTGAAGTGAAGCGTCTGGTCGGCTACCTGCCAGGTGAGTTCAATGTCGACCCGTCGTTGACCGGCGCGCAGGTCATCGCCTATCTGGGCCATCTCTCCGGCGGCGTCGACCAGAAATACGTGCAGATGCTGATCGAGCGCTTCGAGCTTGACCCGAGCAAGCGCTTTCGTGACTACTCGCGCGGCAACAAGCAGAAGGTGGGATTGGTGCAGGCCTTTATGCACCGGCCGCGCCTGTTGATTCTCGACGAGCCGACGTCTGGCCTGGATCCACTCAACCAGCAAGAGTTCTACGCCCTGCTCAACGAAGCACAGGCGGCCGGTACGAGCGTTTTCCTCTCATCCCACATCCTGCCGGAGGTCGAGCACACTTGCGACCGGGTGGGGATCATTCGCGCGGGCGATCTGGTCAAGGTCGATCACGTCTCGAACCTGAAGGAGATACGTCACCAGGTGATTGATATCACTTTTACGGGCCCAGCTTCGACCACCTGGTTCGATGGGCTGCCCAGAGTGAGCAACGTTCACGTGATGAACGGCGGGCAATCGGTGCAACTCACCACACAGGAGGATATGACCGCCATCATCGGAGTGGCTGCCAAACACGGTGCAATCTCCTTCACGGCGCGTCAGCCGAGCCTGGAAGAGGTCTTCCTGCGTTACTACGAGACGCAGACCGACGGGACGGAGTAGCCGGTGTTTCGCTCGGTCTTCCTTAAAACACTGCGCGATCAACTCTGGCCGACCCTGATCTGGAGCCTGATTGTCGTAGCCGTTACCATCGCGGGATTTGAAGCCTTTCGGGAGGTCAACCCCACGCAGATTGCCGGATTCATCAACAATCCTGCCTTCATCTTCTTCAACGACCCGGTGGCCGTCGACACCGCCGCGGGATTCGTGACGTTCCGCTATGGCTTCTTCTTCTCGCTGGTTCTCTCGATCTTCGCCGTGCTGATGGGTGGCCGGCTTGTCCGGGGCGAGGAGGCACGTGGCTCGATCGAACTGCTGCTGGCACGACCGCAATCCCGCGTGCGGGTCTTTGTCGAGAAGGTGCTGGCAATAGTCGTTACCCTGCTGATTCTCGGTCTGGCCCTCGCGATCGGCGCGCTCATCGGCGAGAATCTGTTGAATTTGCCGGTCTCGCTCGGTGGGGCGTTGCTGGCGGCGTTCGATCTGAGCCTGCTTCTCTTCTTCTACGCGATGCTGGCGCTGTTTATCGCCCAGTTTACGCGCACTTCCGGCGCGGCCGCGGGGCTCGCCGGGGGTGTCTACGCGTTGGCCTTCATCCTGAACGGAACGGGCAGAGTCTATCCCTCGGTTGCCTGGATGAGGCGCCTGTCGCCGAACTATTACTTCGACCTGAGCAAGCCGCTGGTCGCGAGCTACGGAACGAATTGGGCCGCGATGACCTTCCTGCTGGCGCTCGGTCTGCTGCTCCTCGGGTTGAGTCTGGCGATCTTCCTGCGGCGTGACGTCGGTTCGGTCGCCCCGCTGCCGCTCATCAGCGCGTGGCGACTCCGACGGCGTAACGTGGTATCGACTACCTCAGTGATGGAACAGGCTGAGGCTGAGCCCTGGCTCTCTTCGGTCTTTCTCCGCTCGTTGCGGTCTTCCGGTCTCGCCCTGTTCTGGTGGACGCTCGGGGTCTTTGCCTATGCGGCCTATGGATCTGGCATCGCTAAGTCGTCCGAGCAACAGCTCAAGGACCTAATCAGAGGCTCGACCTTCGCCTCCAAGCTGTTTCGCGAGCAGTTGCTCAACTCGAACAACGGCTTCCTATCGCTGATCGTCTTCACCTTCATCGCGATTGTCCTGATGCTCTACGCCTTGACGCGCGCGGCCGAATGGCCGAGCGATCAGGATAACGGACGGCTCGACATGATCCTGAGCACGCCGCACCCGCGCTCGCACGTCGCGTTGCAGACCTATCTCGCGGCGCTATTCGGGTTCGTAGTGCTGGTGGTGGCAACCGGGGCTGGTGTGCTCTTCGCCGCGTATTTGACCAACCTGACGATCGATGCTGGTCGGGTTTTCGCTGCCTCGTTTGCCTTCATCCCGCCGATGACGGTCGTGGCGGGGGCGGTCTATCTGCTCGGTTCGCGGCTGCGGTCTGGAAGCGTCGTCGGGATCGTCGGCACGTATCTGGGCCTGGCCTTCTTCATTGAATTGCTGCGATCGCTGCTGAACTTCCCGGACTGGGTGCTGAAGCTGTCGATCTTCAACGCCTACGGTACACCGATGCTAACCGGCGTGGATTGGTCCTCGTCGCTGACCATGCTGGGCATCGGACTTCTCTTCACGGCCGCCGGGATCTACCTGTTCCAGAATGGAGATCTACGGCAAGGGGGATGAGGGGGGAACGTTCGTCTGGGTCGACAATCTGGGTGATCGCAGACGTGGTACCAACTATGAGTTCATCTCGATAATGGATTGAATTCGTACTGGCTGAAGTCGGTGCAGCGAAGCCGCGAATTGCCGACAACAACAGTCTCATCTCAGTCCCTTGAGTGGACTTCGTCTTATGTAGCCCGGGATGTTTACTCCCAGGCGAACGCGGATGTACTACCTATCAAATTCGTCAATGACCATCAGCTGGCTCATCGCCGCCGCATCTGCCGAACTCTTGAACGAACGAGAAAGACTGAACTGAGCAAGGCGATCACTGCCAAATACGGCACCTGGTGTTCCCAGATCTTGATCAGGGCGACGGTTGCCTCGCAGACGACAACGATTGACACCAGGATCAGCATGGACCAATTGTTCAACGTCCGGTCTCGATCAGGATTTGGTGTCCAGTCGACTCGGTCACGGATTATCCGAGGAACGAACATGATCAGGGTGAAGCAGATGGGAAGGGCCCCCAAGAAGATCAACTGCGCTGAGACATGAAACACATAGACCGCGAGCACAAACATCACTGCCAGGACCGCAATACTGACAAAAAACCCAACGAGACTCAATAGCCCTCGCGGCATCGCTGATTCGCGCCTATTTCCCGGTCGAGTACGCATCCCGATCACGAACAAGAAGATCCGTCTCATCCTCGGGTTATTCTCGATCATCGTCTGTAGACCGTAGTCCACGCGCACGTTGTCTTTTCCTTGCCGTGTTCGACAAATCGCCTGCATTTCTCTGGGCAGTTCTCTCAAACATGTGCCAGAAGGGAAATTTGTTCACGAGACATCCGGTCATCCCCCGGTCATCTATGACGTTTTGTCCATGCTCGCGGCTGTCGTGCCGCGGCACAACTGCCGCTACAATGGGCGCACGATTCGGAACCGACAGGGAATGAGGGAAATCATGCGTGATCTGAGCCAGACGCTACGCGGAAAATACGTCAATCTGGAAAATCTGCGGAAGACGGTCGATAGCGGTCCCTACGATGCCGTGATCGCGATGTCACCCGAGAACGTCCCCTACTACAGCGGCTTCTACAACATGGACTTGCGAACGCTGCCGGAGCGCTTCCACTTCGTCATCTGGCCGCGCGACGCCGAGCCGGCCTTCGTGGTGGTGCAACGGCGGGCAGATACGGTGCGGCCGGAGGAGACCTTCATCACCGACGTGCGCGGCTACGAGGGAGAGGGACTCGACTCGATGCGCGTCGTTGCCGAGGTGCTGAAGGACCGCGGCGTCACATCGGGCAAGGTCGGCATCGAAGGGCGCAACTTTCCGGGTGGCCACCTGATGGAGCTGCAGCGGCGCCTTCCCGACGTCGCCTTCGAGGATGCCTACTACTTTCTTGAGAGTGTGCGCCTGATCAAGACTCCGGCCGAGATCGAGACGATCACCAAAGTCAACCTGATGACGACGGCCGCCATCGACGCCGCCTGGAAAGCCGCCCATGCTGGCGAGACCGAACGGGACATCATGGCGCGCATGCAGTTCGAGCTGATGAAGCACGGCGCCGACATGGTCACCGCGCCGCTGCTGGCGGCCGGGTCACGCAGTGGCATGTGGCACGCGACGGCGGCCGATATTCCGGTAGAGAACGGCATGATCCTCAAGACTGACTTCGGCGGCACGCTCGACGGCTACTACTCCGACATCGCCCGCACCGCCGTGATGGGCAAGGCGAGCGAGCGGCAGAAGGACATCCACGCCAAGCTGACCGAGATCAAGGATCGCGTCATCTTCGGGATTCGTCCGGAGATGCCTGCCTCGAGCCATCGCCAAAATCGGCATGCAGGCTTATGAAGACCTGGGACTCGACTTCAAGTGGAGCATCATCGGTCACAGCATCGGCATGGGTCTGCACGAGTCGCCGCAGATTTACAGCTGGGTCGACGAGCCAGTGCTGCCGGGCATGGCGATGATGATCGAGATCGGCTACAACGATTACCCGAACGACAGCTTCCACGTCGAGGACCTGATCCTGATCAACGACCGTGGCGCCGAATACCTGACCGATCCGGACGCTCACCGAAAGATCTGGGAACTGGGGCAATAGTTCGCAGTTGATGTCGGTTGACGAACTGGCTTCGGTGATTGGCCATGCGCACCTGGGGCTTATGGTCATTGACGATTAATTCCGGTAACGCGTCTGCGATCACCTGGGTTGAAAACCCAAGGCTGCGACCACACCCAGAGGGTACCCGGGGCACCCCGGAAATCCATAAATGGATTGAACTTCAAGTGCCGGAAAGATCATGGACATGCAAATTGTAACGAAAAGAGCCGTCCAAACCGAGTCCCTTTAGTGGACTTCGTTTTGGTAGCCCGGCGAGTTTACTCCCGGGCGGTCTTGGACAATGACCGAACCAATTCGTCAACCAGCATCAACCCAGGTGGGTATGGACGAATCGCCAAATCAACTCGTCGCCCGGCATCAGTCCCGCCTTGAGTCGACACTGCCACGATATGCTCGCGACTCGCGACACGTCCTCAAACACAACAGGCACGTCACAGCGACGTGCCTGCGAGTTTCGGCACATGTGAGCCCTGCTAGCGGTTGGCCCAGCCTTTGCCGGCCTCGTACTCTTCGCCAGTCAGCATGGTGATGACAGCAATTCCGTGCTGGATACTGTCTCCCCGCGAGAGTTGTTCGCAGGCAATCTCGGCGACCTCCTCGTCACCGAGCGAGAGCTGTAGGAGCAGGCGCGCCTCGAGGCCTTCGATCCCATATTCCAGCGACATCCGCTCAATCGCGGCCTCTTCCCGTTCGGCGACCTCGCGTAGCTTGCGCGGCAGGTCGTCACGTTCCAGTCCCTCGGACTGCATCTCCTGGTAGATCTTGCGTGCTTTCAGTCGAGCCAGGCGGCTCCAGGTGCTTCGATCGTACATAGGTAACTTCTCATCTCTCTCGTCAGCGTCCGCTGTCGTGTGTCCCGTGTTCCGGAATGACGGCGACGAGTGTGTTGCGTGGTGCTGAATGGACATAAAGGTGGTACATTTTCGACTACATCTAACAAATTATACCAAACCTGCCCACTCATCCCGGCGCGTAGGTCATGGTGCTGGTATCCTCTCCCGAACTGTTTGGATGGGCAAGGAGGGTGTCTATGCGAGTACTGGTGATCGGCGGGACTCAGTTCATCGGACCATACGTCGTCCGGCGCTTGAGTCGTGACGGCCACGACGTGACGGTCTTTCATCGTGGACGCACCGAGGCAGACTTGCCGCAAGATGTCCGCCATATTCATGGTGAGCGGGAGCGGTTGCCGGAGTTTCGTCCACAGTTCGAGGACTTCGCGCCGGACGTCGTGCTCGACATGCGGGCGCTGACCGAGCAGGACATCCGCCAGACGATCGACTCGGTGCAGGGCGTTGCCAAACGACTGGTGGCGATCAGCAGCATGGACGTTTACCACGCCTATGGCATCCTGACCGGCTTCGAGGTGGGGGCAGTCGAGCCGACGCCACTGACCGAGGACTCGCCGGTGCGCGAGAAGCTCTATCTCTATCGCGGCATGAAGAACTCACGGCTCCCCGATGTCGATAACTACGACAAGATCCTGATCGAGCGGCTGGTGCTCGGCAATCCCGAGATGCCCGGCACGATCCTGCGGCTGCCGATGGTCTACGGCCCCGGTGACGGCCAGCACCGGCTCTGGCCCTACCTGAAGCGCATGGATGACGGCCGGCCCGCCATCCTGCTCGGCGAGAAGGCGGCGCGGCGTCATTTCGCTCGCTCCTACGTCGAAAACGTCGCTACCGCCATCGCCCTGGCGGTCACCGACGAGCGTGCCGCCGGGCGCGTCTACAACGTGGCCGAGCCTGAACCGCTCGACGAGCAAGCGTGGGGCGCCCTGATCGCAGAGGAAGTAGGCTGGAACGGGAAGATCGTGATCCTGCCGGACGCGGACCTGCCCGGTCACCTCAAGGAAGCGGGAAATCTGGATCAGGATCTCTCGGCCGATTCGCGCCGGATCCGCGAGGAGCTTGGTTTCCGGGAGGAGATCGCGCGAGACGACGCCGTGGCCCGGACCATTCAGTGGGAGCGATCGAGCCCTCCCGCGCACGACCCGGGCCGGTTTGACTACGCCGCCGAGGATGCCACGCTGGCTGGCCGGTAGCTTTCTTCCATTTCGCAACATTTCGCTGGATTCTGTGACACCTTTGTTATGAGGTGATGACTACCATGGGGTCAGGAGACAGGGGCGTGTTCCGCTCATCGGACCCTCACACAGCCTATGGCGTGCCGTCCCTGCTCCGCTTTTTCATTCCACTTGCCCGCATCCGGCCGATGTCAGCCGAAAGGAAGCCCCATGAGTAGTGCTCCGCTTGATTTCATGGTCGTCTCGGCGCACCCAGATGACGCTGAGGTGCAGATGGGTGGCACCATCGCCCGGCTGATGCGCAAGGGGCAGAGGGGTATCCTGGTTGATCTGTGCGACGGTGAGCCGTCCGACTTCGATCCGCCCGGCGAACGTGTCAAGCAGGCCCAGCGCGCGGCCGAGATCCTCGGCGTCGAGCGCATCATGCTCCCCTTCCAGGACCGGATGATCCAGGACACCATCGAGATTCGCCTGGCGGTCGCGCGCGAGATTCGTCGTCTGCGTCCGCGTACCGTCTTCTCGACGGCTGCCGCCTGCGTTCATCCCGACCACGAGGCGATGGAGCCAATCGCCCGCGCGGCGGTCTTCTATGCGCGGCTAAAGCATTGGGATCGCGTGCCAGGCGGTGAAGCGCTGGCCGGCACCGAGCCCTGGGAGGTCGATCGTCTCTTCTTTCCCCATTGCAAACTGGAGCCAGTCTGGGGCGATTTCGCCTTCGCGGTCGATGTCTCGGAGACCTACGAGATCAAGCAGCGAGCGCTGGCCGAATATCGTTCGATCTTCAAGGTAGATGAAGGGGACCGGCTGCTGCAGCTCTACGAGGCGGAAGACGCGCACATGGGGCGGCTGTGCGGTGTGGCCCATGCCGAGATCTTCCGGGCGCACAGTCCCCTGATCGTCGACGATCCGACCGTCTTCCTGCCGGGCGTGCATGCCTGAGCCGGTACAGACTACGTTGGCTGAATAAACCTCGCCAGCTCTGGCGGGATCTGCTTGAGGCCGCGCCGGAGCGCCTTGGCGAGGGCGTAGCGCATCGAGGCGGCGTAGCGATCGGTCACGGCGGGCTGAATGGGAACGCCGAGGCGTCGCATCTGCTCCAGTGCGAACTCCCAGGCGAGGTGCTCCTCGCGCCAGCGGGGCCGGACCTTGCCGAGCGCGTGATGACCGACTTCGTGCGCCAGGATGGCGAAGCTGAGCGACGAGCGCGGGTGCGGTGCCTCGATTGGCCTCGTGGGATGCCCGATCCAGGCGATGCCGGTCATGTTGCGACGCCAGTGGCAGACGCGCACGCCATGCTCTGCCAGCAGTCGCCTGGCCTGTGGGGCATAGCGCCCGTCGATCTCCGCCGTGACATCCTGCTCCCGTCGCTGCCGCCGGTCCCGCGAGGTCGTGCTCGCCATATTTTCCCCACCGTCGTGTTCCATGCCCCTCAAGTGAACGTACACAATGATACGACGGAGGGGGACGAAGCGGAGAGATTGCCGTTGAATCCAGAGGCTACCGAAGAAAGTCGGCAAAGTGACCATGTTCTGGATAGGCATGCGAAATGGCAACTCGTCAAATGGCCTCTCGTCAAAATGGATAAGGGAATTTGGCCACACGAGCTGGTTCGGTCGGGCATCGCTAAACCGTTCCGAGGAGAATCGGATAGGTTAGCTATCAGCGTATGGCAGGATGGTCACTTTGCTTGATATTTGACCGTCACACCTGCCGTCGGACACGTGAATGTGTTGGGATAGACGGCGATGCTACACTGAACAGACAGTTCCATAACTTATTTTCGTCCCGAATCGGAGTTTCGCGCAACTGGCGGTGAGCGATGGCCGACTCCTCCACATCGGATTCCAGTCACAGCCGTCGATCACGTCCACACACCATTGGTCGAGAACAGGAGCAAGCGTCCTTACGCCAAACCCGCGACGATGTGCTGGCCAAGCAGCATCCACTCGCCCCGTTCGCGCCAGTTCCGCGTTTCCCTCGTCCGCGCACGCCACTGATCGGCCGCGGTGTCGAGATCGACGCGGTCTTTACGCTGCTCATGTGCAACGATGTCTCGCTCGTCACCCTCACCGGTCCGGGCGGTGTCGGCAAGACGCGACTCGCGATAGCCGTCGCTGACGAACTTGCCGATCAGTTTCCGGATGGCGTCTGGTTCGTCTCACTCGCGGCACTCCACGATCACGCGCAGGTCGCGTCGACGATCGCGCTGGCGCTCGATCTGGGTGATTACGGCGGTCGCCCAGTCGAGCAGACGCTGATTGCGTATCTCCGCGAACGCGAGCTGTTGTTGGTCATCGACAACTTCGAGCACGTTGTGGCGGCGGCGCCGCAGCTTTCCGGACTGTTGACCGAATGCCTCAAGCTCACTGTGCTGATCACCAGCCGCACGCCGCTGTATCTCCATGCTGAACGTCCGTATCCGGTCCCGCCGCTGGCCCTGCCGGATCTCGTTGACCTGCCTGCCATCGACGTCCTTGAACAGATCGACGCGATCAGGCTGTTCGTCGAGCGTGCCCGCATCTTCACGTCTGGGTTCGACCTCACGACGGACAACGCCGTAACCGTCGCCGCGATCTGCAGCCGGCTCGGCGGCTTGCCGCTGGCAATTGAACTGGCCGTGGCACGACTGAACGTCCTCTCGCTTGCCGAACTCCTACGGCGGCTGGACCGGCAACTCGGGCTGCTGACCGGAGGAGCGCGCGATCAGCCGGAGCGACTGCAAACGATGCGCGCCACCATCGCCTGGAGCTACGACCTGCTTGACAAACGGGAGCGGCGGTTGTTCCGGCAGCTTTCGGTGTTCGCTGGCGGCTGGACGCTGGAGGCGGCGAGCGCGGTCGCGGATGACGACGACGATGTGCTGGAGGGACTCTCGACGTTGGTTGCCGGCAGCCTCGTGCAACGTAGCGAGTCACCGGGTGGAGTGTCTCGCTTCAGCATGCTCGAACCGATTCGCCAATTCGCCCGGGAGCTGCTGGACGAATGCCAGGACGCGGCGGACGTCCGAGAGCGACATGCCAGCTACTTCTGTCGGATGACGGCGGAGGCCGCACCTGGACTCTTCGGGCGAGACGCAATCGCTTGGTGCGACCGTCTCGAGTGCGAGCATGACAACCTGCGTGCCGTCCTGCGCTGGTCCGTCGATTCAGGTCAGGCCGCGGCCGGCCTCATGCTGGTCGGCCACTTACGGAACTTCTGGTTAAAGTGCGGATTCCACCGCGAGGGAGTCGGGCAGGCGACGCTCGTGCTCGACCTGCCAGCGGCGGCTGAACCGACCATCGAGCGGGCGGAGGCGCTCGCGACGAGAGGGTGGCTGTTGTTTTGGCAAGGTGACTACGAACGCGGCATCGCCGACAGCAACGAGGCGCTGGAGATCTGCGCCAGGCACGATCACCGTGCGTTGGAGCCGTTCGTCTTCCACACGCTTACCATCCTGTACATGTCCATTTCCGGGAATAAGAGCGCCCGAACGATGTCCGAGATGGCGCTGGCTGGCGCACGCGACGTGGGTGATCCATTCACGACGCAGCGCGCACTCAACGCCCTTGGCCACATAGCGGCCAGCGACGGCGACATAGAGGGAGCGCTCGCATTCTGCGACGAAGGCATCGCAATCGCGCGCGCTTCTGGTGACGACGACTTCATTGCGTCCTCTATGTTGAACAAATCACGGTGTATCTGGGAGATATTGGGCCAAGACGAATCGCGCCGCCTGGTGCATGAGAGCCTAAGGATCTATCGCAAGCTGGGATTCCCGTGGGGCAAGATCGCCTGTCTGGAACAGTACGCGACCCTCGTACTTGCTGGCGGCGACGCTGAGCGCGCCGTGCGACTCTTCGCAAGTGCGGCAGCGCAGCGTCACCGGTATGGTCTCCCCTCGCCGTCGAACGAAGAGGCAACTCACCAGCAACATCTGGCGCAGCTTCGCGCACAACTTGGGCACGAAGAGTTCGAAGCACTCTGGGCGGCGCAGCTCACCGTTCCGGTCGAGCAGGTCATCGACGAGGTTCTCTCCGGCGAGGAGCCCACGCCATCCCAGCCGGTTAGCACGCATGGACTGTCACCCCGTGAGCTGGAAGTGTTGCGGCTGATCGCAGCCGGCAAGAGCAACCGGCAGATCGCCGATGCCCTGTTCCTCAGCCCGCGCACCATCGAACGCCACATCGCCAACATCTATCTCAAGATCGAGGTACACAGCAAAGCCGAGGCAACCGCCTTTGCCCTGCGCAACCAGCTCGCCTGAGCACGAGACGTCCTCCACTCACTACATAGGCCCGGCAAATAATTACATAATCCGCGATGCATAGATCAACGGATGCGACCCGTCCGCACCTTCCGTAGTGTGAAGCATACCGAGGGATTCGCTGGACGCTCGTCGGAAACATGGTGGGTACCCAGCGACCGTCGGTGCCGAGGTCGGTATTCACGGCTGGGAGGAATCTGGCAAGAAGGGATGACGTCCCGTGTCTCGTTCATCGCAACCATCATTGTCCTCGAAGGGAGACCGCATCATGACAACTATGCGACCGTACCTGCAGCGCATCCAGCTGAGCTGGCTTGGATTTTGGATTGTCGGAGCCCTGTGCGGCGTGCTGCTCGTGATTGGGATCACCGCGCTGCGCCACGAGCGCCCGTCACCGTCACCGTCACTGGTTTTCGTGACGCGCTCGAGCGAGATGGCTGTCCTGGTTGGCGGTCGACTGGGCGGTCTCGCAAGTTCTGATACCGCGAATGACGCCGCCATCCGTCGCGCCTTGCAAGCACAGACTATGGTGGTTGTCGGTGGCTGGCTCGGCGGGATGGCCAGCTCAGATACCGCGACTGATTGGGCGATTCGCCAATCACTCAATACCAGCCGTGCGCCCGTGATCGGCGGTCGTCTCGGTGGAATCGCGAGCGCCGACACGCCGACTGATGCCGCCTTCAAGCGTGCAGACGACCGGATCACCGGACCGGGAGAGGGGCTGAACCGAGTAACACCGTGATACGCCCATGCCGATGTTCAAGGCGCCGTTCCGATGTTCTAAGGCATTTGCCACGGCGCCTTCGTATGTCATAAGGCCGAGTGCCTGCCACTTGGAACTTAGCTGCGCAAATTCCGTGTTACACTGTGACTACTCCAGCGTTGCGGCAAATCCCATCGTTGACTTGCGCGAATACTCAGAAAGTCAGCGTCATTGCAGACATCATCGTACGGATACCTGTCTTCCGAGTGCAGATCCCTCCTCGTCGGCCGCGAGCGCGAGCAAGTTGTGCTGCGTCAATCTCTCGACGAGATGCTGGCTGGGCACGGCTCCCTCGTGCTCGTCAGTGGGGAAGCGGGCATCGGCAAGACCACGCTGGTCGAATGGCTGGCAGGCGAGGCCGAGGAGCAAGGCTGTGTGGTGCTGCGGGGAAACGCCTACGATCTCAGTGTAACGCCTCCATATGGACCGTTGACCGAAGCGCTGCGCACCTACCCACGCGATGAGCGCCTTCCGACACTTCCTACATTCACAACGGATGAGGCGGTCTTCGCCTCTCTCAGGAGTCAAGAGGTTCTCTTCGGCCAAATTGCCCAATTCTTCGGGGAGGTTGCGGCTGTTCAGCCACTGGTCGTCGTGCTCGACGATCTGCACTGGGCGGACCAGGGGAGTTTGGAGTTTCTTCGCGTCTGGTCCCGCTCGATTCGCAGCCAACCGATTCTTGTCGTCGTCACTTATCGCACTGCCGACGAAGCGAGCCACCATCTGTTAGATCAGGTGCTCCCCTTGCTGGTGCGTGAAGCCCATCCGGACCGGATCGCGATCGCTCCGCTCGACAAGCAGACGATTCGCTCCTTCGTCGCGACCCGCTATGCGTTGGAGGATTCCGATACCGAACGTCTGACCGTTTGGCTCACGCGACGCAGTGACGGCAATCCCTTCTTCCTGAATGAGCTGGTTCGGACACTCGAAGAGCAGCAAGCGCTGGTACCGCACGAGAATGGCGGCTGGCAGATCTCTGATCTCACTCAGATCCGCGTTCCGACGTTGGTCCGACAGGTGATCGACGGACGCTTGAACCGTCTGACGAAGTGCGCGCGCGAACTGCTGCAGATCGGCGCCGTTCTGGGGCAATCAGTGCCGGTCGACCTCTGGCAACTGATAACTGAGGCGGACAACGAAACGCTAGTACATGCACTTGAGCAAGGACGGACGGCCCATCTTTTGGAGGAGACCGCGAGTGGCACCGCGTGGCAGTTTCGTCACGCGCTGATCCGCGAAACCTTGTACGAGGACCTCATTTCGTTGCGACGTCGCGACTGGCATGGGCGAATCGCGGAAGCGCTCGCTGCAAAGCCGTCTCCTGACCCAGATCACGTGGCTCATCACTTTCAACAGGCGGCAGATCCGCGCGCAGTCGAGTGGCTTATTCACGCAGGCGAACGAGCACAGCGAAGTTATGCATGGCCCGCGGCGGTTGAGCGCTTCGAGACTGCTCTGAAGCTTCTACCCGAGGACGCGACGCTCACTCGGCACCGCGCCTGGTTGCTATTCAGAATCGGCCTCTTGATCCGTCATGATTACCACGAAAAGAGCATTGCTCATCTTGAACAAGCTACCCGGTTGGCGGAGAGCGCGGGCGACCACGTCTTGGAAGCACTGGCACGTGCCCATTCCGGCCTCGTGCGATTCTTGAACAATGAAGGTCGGCAGGGTCTGCACGAGATGGAAGCCGGCGTCCTGGCACTCGAACATCTCGACGAAGCACAACTCCAAGAACTCACCCACATCGAAAACGCGCTGGGGGCGGCCATTGGCGTCCAGGGACGGGGAACCCTGATATTGCAGATGGGGGAACAGGGATATTTCCGCCAAGCACAGCAAATGCTGAAGAACCGACGCGATCGTGGCCTAGTGGACGAAGCGGACGCGAACCGCGCCACCGGAACAGTGTGGGCGTATCTCGGACGTCCGGACCTGGCACGTCAGGGCTACACGCAAGCTCGGCGATGCTGGGAGGCGCTCCATGTCCCTGCCCAATCCGGAGCCGGTGCCGATGCTGCCTGGGAGTATATCTTTGTTCAGATGCCCTATGCAGCCGACCAGCTGATACCACGGCAAGAACTCGCTCAACTCGTCCATTCGCTGTGGACCGATGAGACCGGATTCATGATTCCTTCTGCCGACGCCCAGGCGGTGCACGCCTTGGAACTCATCGTGTCCGGCGACTGGACGCGGGCGACGTGCATGTTGGATCGCATCGTCGCGGAGTTTGAGTTCTCATTCTCGCCGTTCCACACCTCGCGTCTGATGCTGGCACGCTATTGCGGTGACCGCGAGCGTGTCTGGTCGGAGATCCGGCGGGTAATGCCTAACGGACCGAACACTGAGCTTGGTAACCATAGGTACTGGACGCTCGACGATTTGACGCGACTGGCCGCCGCACAGGCGTTGGATGACGGCGACCTCATCCTCGCCCGCGCCTGGTTGGAGGCTCACGATCGGCTCTTGGCGTGGAGCGGGTCAGTCCTTGGTCGCGCCGAGAACGCGCTCCTCTGGGGACGCTATCATTACCTCACGGGAGATGCCCCGGTCGCTCGCCAACGTGCTGAGCTCGCATTCGCCCATGCCTCCAACCCCCGTCAGCCACTGGCTCTCATCGCAGTCCATCGCTTCCTCGGTCATCTCGATACTGCGGACAAGCGCTTCGACGACGCCGAACAGCACCTCCAGGAATCACTTATGTTGGCCGACGCCTGTGCCGCCCCCTTTGAGCGCGCCTCACGCTGCTTGAGCTGGCGGAATTGCGATCGGCGCAACGGCGGACCGACGAGGCAGCCCAGCTCCTCGACAAGGTCCAGGCCATCTGCGAGCCATTAGAGGCCCAACCGACGCTGGACCGGGTCGACGCGCTCCGGCAACGATTGAGCAAGCTCCCCCGATCTGGAACCCGCTATCCGGCCGGTCTCAGCCGACGCGAGGTCGAGGTGCTGCGGCACATTGCCGCTGGAGAGAGCAACCGGCAGATCGCCGATGCCCTGTTCCTCAGCCCACGCACGGTCGAGCGGCACATCGCCAACATCTATTTGAAGATCGGCATTGGTTCGCGAGCAGCGGCATCCGTCTGGGCGAAAGAACAGAGTCTGATCTGAGCAATCCAAGACCGGAGCATGTGATGATGGACCTCTCTCACCGGCACACCGCGCGCCAGCCCCCTCTCCTCGTGGGACGCGAGCGGGAGCAGGCGATGCTCCGCCAGGCGCTGGACGAGATGCTGGCTGGGCACGGCTCGCTGGTGCTCGTCAGCGGTGAAGCCGGTATCGGCAAAACGACGTTGGTGGAATGGCTGGCCGGTGAGGCCGAGGAGCAAGGCTGTGTGGTGCTGCGGGGAAACGCCTACGATCTCAGTGTAACGCCTCCATATGGACCGTTGACCGAAGCGCTGCGCACCTACCCACGCGATGAGCGCCTTCCGACACTTCCTACATTCACAACGGATGAGGCGGTCTTCGCCTCTCTCAGGAGTCAAGAGGTTCTCTTCGGCCAAATTGCCCAATTCTTCGGGGAGGTTGCGGCTGTTCAGCCACTGGTCGTCGTGCTCGACGATCTGCACTGGGCGGACCAGGGGAGTTTGGAGTTTCTTCGCGTCTGGTCACGATCGCTCAGACGCCAGCACATCCTCGTGTTGGGAACCTACCGGCAGGAGGATGTGTCCGTCGACGACCCGCTCAACCAATTGATTCCACTCATCGTCCGGGAGGCAAGAGCCGAACGACTTACCCTGATCCCGCTTGACGATGCCGCTATTCGTACCTTCGTCGCAAGCCGCTATACCATCGGCGAACGTGACATGGCGCGGCTCGTCGCGTGGATCTGCCTACAGAGCGATGGAAACCCCTTCTTCATGCAGGAGCTCGTCCGGACACTTGAAGAGCAGCGAGTCATCACCGTTGACGACGACGGGACGCATCTCGGCGACCTCAACGACGTGCGGGCGCCATCACTTGTCCGGCGGGTGATCGAACGTCGCCTGGACCTGCTGAGTGAACGCGCGCGAGACCTGCTGAAGGCAGGCGCGGTGCTAGGGCAAGTCGTGCCGCTGGACCTGTGGCAGCAGGTGACCCGTGCTGATGACGCCGAATCCATTGAAACGTTGAAGCAAGGTCGCTCCCTACACCTGTTGAGGGAGGGTACATCCGACACAAGCTGGCTCTTCGCACACGCTCTCGTGCGTCAAATCCTGTACGAGGATCTCATGTCGCTGCAGCGTCGCGACTGGCATCGACGGGCCGCTGAAGCACTCGTAGCATCACCGAACGCAGATCCTGACGAGGTCGCCTATCACTTCCAACAGGCGCATGACCCGCAGGCCATCGAATGGCTCGTGCGAGCCGCCGAACGAGCCGAACGCGCGTATGACTGGAACTCCGCCGTCGACCGCTTCAAGTTGCTCCTCGCGCAGATCAGCGGAGACGCCAAGCAGGATCGACTGCGCGGTTGGATCCTGGTTCACTTGGCGCGCTTGCTCCGCAGCAGCGATGCTCAGCAGGGCGTCAGATACAGTGAGGATGCATGTCGCATTGCAGAGCACCTCGGTGACCGTGTCCTTACCACCGTCGCGATGAATGTGCGGGGACACCTGCGCTGCTTCGAATTCGACACGGAGCAAGGCGTGCGGGACTTGGTGGCCGGCACTCATGCGGGTCAGGATCTGACGGACAACGAGTGGCGAACGTCGTACCGGCTACAGCGCTCCGTCCTCGAACTCTGCTGTGACGAGATGGTACCGCAGGACCTTCCGACAACTGAGGTGGCACGAGTCACCAGTGAGCAAGTCGGACTCCTCGTCTTGTGGCTCGCGACGGGCACCCTACGATGGCAGGAAGCGATCGATCGTGGCGGGGATTACGCATCCCTGCTTGCGACGCTCGACGAACAATCCCTTCTCAAGTACACGTCAAGTGTGGAGGGAGGGTCTTGGATCGATACCTACCTGGGCTTAGGGAACGCTTACGCTGCTCTGGGCCGTCTGTCGGAAGCACGTGCAGCCTTCGGAACCGCCTTCACCTTGTATCGTCAAGCGGGTCATCATGTGCTCGCTGCTTGCGTTCCGGACGACATTTTGACCAGGCTGCATCTCCCTTATCGGGCCGATTACCCCGAAGAACGCGACCGCCTGATGAAAACCTCCGCGGAGTTACTGGGTGCCGGTGCGGGTGCCTTGGACAGGGACTTCACCGCGGAATATCTCAACACACGAGCGCTGTACCTGGCTGGCAAGTGGGCCCATGCACGCGCATTCGCGGAACATGCCCGGGATCATTGGCGTAGCTCAGCGATTGGTTTCCAGGAGGCGCCACTGGGATCAATCGCGTGGCGTCAAGGTCGACGAGAGGAGGCATGGCAGGTCATCAATGGGCGATACCCCGATGGGCCAAACACTCGCGTTGCGCGAACGGTTCCACACTACGCTATGGAAGTTATGCGACTGGCCATCGATCTTTCACTGGACGCATCCGATCTGGAGTCGGCTTATGACTGGCTAAAGACTCATGACCGTTGGTTGGAGATTTCCAACGGTGTGTCGGGGCGATCCGATGGGGTGCTCCTTTGGGCCCGATACCACCTCGCTAAGGGTGATAGTCACCTGTCTCATCAACAGTGCGACGAAGCGCTTGTTCTTGCAAATGACCCACGCCAGCCACTGGCGCTCATCGCCGTCCATCGATTTCTCGGACGACTGGATACCGAGGCGCACCGGTTCGATGTGGCCGAACAGCACCTCCAGGAATCACTTGTATTGGCCGACGCCTGTGCCGCCCCCTTTGAGCGAGCCTTGACGCTGTTTGAGCTGGCGGAACTGCGATCGGCGCAACGGCGGACCGACGAGGCAGCCCAGCTCCTCGACAAGGTCCAGGCCATCTGCGAGCCATTAGAGGCCAAGCCGACGCTGGACCGGGTCGACGCGCTCCGGCAACGATTGAGCAAGCTCCCCCGATCTGGAACCCGCTATCCGGCCGGTCTCAGCCGACGCGAGGTCGAGGTGCTGCGGCACATTGCCGCTGGAGAGAGCAACCGGCAGATCGCCGATGCCCTGTTCCTCAGCCCACGCACGGTCGAGCGGCACATCGCCAACATCTATTTGAAGATCGGCATTGGTTCGCGAGCAGCGGCATCCGTCTGGGCGAAAGAACAGAGTCTGATCTGAGCAATCCAAGACCGGAGCATGTGATGATGGACCTCTCTCACCGGCACACCGCGCGCCAGCCCCCTGTCCTCGTGGGACGCGAGCGGGAGCAGGCGATGCTCCGCCAGGCGCTGGACGAGATGCTGGCTGGGCACGGCTCGCTGGTGCTCGTCACCGGTGAAGCCGGTATCGGCAAAACAACGCTCGTGGAGTGGCTGGCCGGTGAGGCAGAAGAGCAGGGCTACCTGGTGCTCTGGGGTCACGCCTATGATCTCTCGGTCACTCCGCCGTATGGTCCATGGTTGGAGATCCTGCGGGCTTATCCACAAGATGACTCATTGCGGGCTCTGCCGCCCTTCGTTGACGATCTGGAGTCCACGGCTGCCCTTGGCAGCCAGGACCGGCTGTTTTCCGCCGCCTGTGACTTCTTCGTCGAAGTCGGCCGCTGCCAGCCGCTCGTCATGATCCTGGAGGATCTTCATTGGGCAGACCAAGCCAGCCTCAGCTTCCTGCGCGTCCTGGCCCGATCAATCGTCAACCAGCGCATTCTTCTTTTCGTGACCTACCGGTCCGACGAACTGCACCATTCCCAGCCACTCTATACCTTCCTGCCCGCGTTGATTCGTGAGGCGCGGGCTGAACGCGTGGAGATGCGTCCGCTGAACAATGCTGAACAGCGGGCGTTCATCGAGAGCCGCTACACGTTGACCACCTCCGACCAATTCGGCTGGCGCATTATCTCTTGACTCATTCGGGAGGGAACCCCTTGTATGCTCGGGAACTCTTGCGAACGTTGGAGGACTCGGATGTCCTCGTCGAGGACGAATCCACATGGCGAGTCGGGGATCTGGAGCACATTCGAATACCGACGCTTCTGCAGCAAGTAATTGAGGGACGCCTGGCTCGCCTCGGTGAGGTGCCGAGATCCTTACTACAGGTGGCCGCGATTATTGGGCAAGACGTACCGGTGAAGCTCTGGCTGCAGGTAAGCGAGGCGAGCGACGAGGATCTGGCCGAAGCGATCGAGGAGGGACAAGCCAGTCAACTCATCGAGGAGACCGGATTAGGGGCAAGCTACCGCTTTCGGCATGCGCTGTTCCGCGAGGCGCTTTACGCAGAGATGATTGCTCTGAGGCGCGGTCGATGGCACCTGAAGGTGGCCGAAGCGCTTGCCGCAACGTCCTCACCCGACGCGGACAGCGTGGCTCAGCATTTCCTTCGAGCAGATGACGATCGAGCAATCGACTGGTTGTTCCGAGCTGGGGAGCGGGCTCAACGAGCCTATGCCTGGCTAGACGCGGCTGAGCGCTTTGAGACGGCACAACAACTGATGGGCTCCGAACCGGAACGCATACGCGAGCGCGGCTGGCTACTCTATCGTATTGGGCGTCTCACACGTTACGTGAACCCAGCCCAAGGCGTGACTTACCTCGAGATCGCCGAGCGCATAGCTCGGGAGGTCGACGACCGCGTACTTGCCGCGTATGCACAAGCGGATCGCGGAGAACTGCGATGCTATGCGACTGATAACCGACAAGGCTTGACTGAGATGGCTGCCGGAGATGCCGCGTTGCAATTACTATTCGCTGAACGGGTTGAAATAGACGAATTCACTCATCATTGGGCGGGCGCTGAACTCACGTCGGGCCATTTCGCGTTTGACACTGGTGTGCAGACTGTTGGTAATGCTCGCCGTGGCGGTTTCGCGACACGGCTAGGCATGGTGGGCCGTATCCACGAGGCGAGAGAATTGGCGCAGCGGCACATTGCTGAAATTGAACGGCACCACCGTTTCGACGCCGCGATACTCGAATCGTATGCCGACACGCATCTTGCTCTCTCGACGTATCACTGGAGTGCTGGCCAACCGGAAGCTGCTCGTGCCGCATTCGCACGTTCCCGTGAGATCAATCGGCAAACCGGGCGCTATTACTTGATCGGCGCGAGTGCTTTGTTTGAGCTCAACGAAGTCGTCATCCCCTATCAGGCTGACGACCGTGAGGCTATTCAACAGCTGATGTCGATTGCAGCAGAGGCCCTCCAACGGGTGAGCGGCGCGGAATCCGATGCCTCATTGTTGAGATCCGGCCAGGTCTCGCTCACGCTTCTTCATGGAGACTGGCGTGCTGTCGCCTTGGATGCACGTGCGGAAACTTCGACGCGCTTCAGCGATGGAGGGACATATTGGGTGCCCGTCACGCTGGCGAAGCTTGCCGCCTATCGTGGAGATCTCACCACAGCATGGCAACAGATATGGCAAGAACTGCCAGCTGGCCCGTCGACCGAGCCGGGGGGTACGTTCTTTTCTCACGCAATCCGAATGCACCAACTGGCTGTCGGCCTGGCTCTCAGCGCTGGCAATCTGCCTGTCGCCTACGACTGGCTCCGTGCCCACGATCGCTGGCTCGACTGGAATGATTCGGTTCTGGGTCGTGCTGACGGAGCGCTTCTCTGGGCGCAATACCACCGCGCTGAGAATAATATGGTGCTCGCACTCCAGACCGCGGAACAAGCCCTTGCTCTCGCCTGCGATCCGCGTCAGCCACTCGCCCTCATCGACGTCCACCGCTTCTTGGGTCGCCTGCAGACCGAGACACAGCAGTTCGACCAAGCCGAGCAGCACCTCCTCCAGTCACAGTCTCTCGCCGACGCCTGCCAGGCACCCTTTGAGCGAGCCTTGACGCTGCTTGAGCTGGCGGAGGTGCGCCTGGCTCAAGGCCGATCGACTGATACCGCCGCGCTACTCGACGAGGTACAGGCCATCTGCGAACCCTTGGAGGCCAGGCCGACGCTGGACCGGGTCGACTCGCTCAGGCAACGACTGACCCAACTGACGACGGTTGCGCCGGGCTATCCGGCGGGTCTGACTGAACGCGAAGTCGAGGTTCTCCGCCTCATCGCAGCCGGTCGGAGCAACCGGCAGATCGCGGACGCCCTGTTCCTCAGCCCGCGCACCGTCGAGCGGCACATCGCCAACATCTATCTCAAGATCGAGGTGCACAGTAAAGCCGAGGCAACCGCCTTCGCCCTGCGCAACCAACTCGCCTGATCCAGGACATCCTCCACGTACTACATAGACCCAACCAAAAACTACATACCCCCGGCTACATAGTTCAACGGATGCGACGATGCAGCCTCCTCCCTACTGTGAAGCATACCGAGGGATTCGCCGGACGCTCGTTTGAAACATGATGAGTGCCCGGCGGACCCTCGGGACCGGACCATTGTTCAGGGTAAGGAGGCGCAAATGAGCAAGCAATCACGCATAGTCTCCCGCAGAACGCTGCTCCAGAGCAGCGCGGCGGCGGCCGGGTTGGCATTTGTCGGATCTCAATTGCCGGCGTTGGCGTCGGCTCCGATCCCACGCTACGGAAAGCGATTCGATCCGCTGAGAACCGTGGCGACATCCGACTTCCCGAGCCGGCCAGGTGAGGTGGTTTTACCGTGGCTGGATCAACCAGCCGATAACCCGGTACCCGATATCCTCGGGCATCAGCTCAAATGGGAGGAGCTCGATTCCTGGATCACGCCCGACCGAAGCTTCTTTACGGTCCATCACTACGCTCAACCCGAAATCGATGCAGCTACCTGGACAATGGAGATCTCAGGATTGGTCAAGAAACCGCTGACCCTGTCGCTGGATGCACTCAAAGCTCGCCAGTCTGTCGACGTTCCCTTCACACTTGAGTGCTCAGGAAATAATGGACTCCCGTTCTTGAACGCGGCGGTCGGCAACGCCGTCTGGACGGGCACGCCGCTTGCCCCTTTGCTCGAAGAGGCTGGTGTTCTGGCCGAGGGCACGGAGGTCGTCTTCTGGGGAAACGACACGGGAGAAGAACAGGTCAACGACCTGCAACTCACCGAACGGTTTGCCCGCGGCATGTCCCTGGCAGAGGCGATGGACCCGCGTAACATCCTGTGCTGGGGGATGAACGGGGAGGCATTACCAACACACCACGGTGGCCCGGTGCGGCTCATCGCTCCAGGCTGGTTCGGCATCGCCAATGTGAAGTGGCTGAAGCGCATCGAACTGCTCAGTACCCCGTATGAAGGCCGTTTCATGGCCCGCGACTACGTCACCATACGTCAGGTTGAAGATGACGGCGCTACCATAGCCCGCTTCACCCTGGTCGGACACGCCCTGCTCAAGTCGGCACCGGCCAAGGTGACGGTACTGGACGGTCAGTATCGCATCCTCGGCGCGGCCTGGGGTGGCTCTATCGCCAGCGTCGACGTGAAGATTGACGACGGGGATTGGATGCCGGCTACGATCGAGCAGCGCGGCGACACCGATCTCACCTGGGTGATCTGGACGGCCGATTGGAGCACACCATCGGACGGTGAGCACACGATCACCTCGCGCACAACTGATGTCGATGGCAACGTCCAGCCGACCATGGACGACCCATTGATTGCGAACAAGCTGACGTACTGGGAAAGCAATGAACAAATCACCCGGCACGTCATGATCGGCACGCCATCGACTCCCCAAATCAGCCACACGTTGAGTGGCGCATTCCTGGAGTACTGGCAAAAAAACGGTGGAGTGACGATCTTTGGCAATCCGATCACGGCCGAATTCGACGAACAGAGCTTGACCGACGGAAACACTTACCGGGTGCAGTACCTCGAGCGGCATCGCTTCGAAATGCATCCGGAGAAACAGCCACCGTACGCTGTCCTGCTTGGCTTGCTGGGAGCCGAGACGATTCCGACCGGCAGCAAACAACCGCGAGCGGAGCCGGATGCGAGCTCGACAGGCTGCGCCTGGTTCGCGTCGACCGGACACAACATCTGTGGACGTTTCCTCGAGTACTGGAACCAGAACGGCGGCGTGACCATTTTCGGCTATCCGATCACCGAGGAGTTTCAGATGCAAATCGGTGACAGTCAAATGACCGTGCAGTACTTCGAACGCGCGCGGATGGAACTCCACCCGGAGAACCAACGACCCTACGATGTGCTGCTGGGCCTGCTCGGGAACGAGGCGCTGCAGTCACGCTACAACGGTCACTTGCCTCCGGAAGCCTAGATTGCAATGGCGCGACCGTCCCGCAGCGCTCGTTTCGAGCATTGGGTAGGGATAGCTCGACTCAATCATGGGAGATGACCACGTGATCATGACCAACTGGAATCGTGCAGCCATTCTTTCGAATCTCGACAGGAGGAACCACATGAACCGCCTACGGCCTCTGATTGGCCTAGTGATCAGTTTCCTGCTCGTCCTCAGCAGCGGTGTGGCCGGCGCGCTGGCCAAACCTGCCGCGAGTCCGACCTCGACAGTGCTCGTCTCGGGGCTGGACGGGGCGGATGGCAGCACGATTGGCCCCGATGGGGCGCTGTACGTTACGGAAGGTATCGCTGGCCGCGTCTCACGCGTTGATCCACAATCTGGGGCGATCACGACGTTTGCCAGCGGCCTGCCGACCAGAGCGCTCGCGGCTTCGGCTTCGGTGGGCCGGTCGACATTGCGTTCGTCGGCTCCACGGCCTATGTCCTCGTCACCGTTGTCGGGCCTGATGTTGGCGGTAATGACGTCGTCGGCATCTATCGGGTCGACGGTCCGAATCAGTTCACGGTCATCGCGGACATCGGTGCCTTCGCCATCCAGAATCCGCCGAATACCGATTTCTTCGTCCCGACCGGCGTCCAGTACGCGCTGGAAACCTACCGCGGTGGCTTTCTGGTCACTGACGGGCACCACAATCGTGTGCTGTCGGTCACCCGCGATGGTGCGATCAATGTTGTGATTGCGTTCGATGATATCGTCCCGACCGGGCTGGCGCTACACGGGAACACGGTCTATATGGCCGAGGCCGGACCTATTCCTCACATGCCAGAGGCCGGTAAAGTGGTGTCGTTCGATACCAAAACTCCGTCGGTGACCACCATCGCATCGGGCGCACCGCTCGTCGTGGACGTGGAATTTGGCCGTGGTCAACAGCTCTTCGCTCTCTCGCAGGGAGACTATTCTGGTGGTGAGGCTGGCTCTCCGGCACTGCCGAACACCGGTGCGCTCGTCCGCGTCAATGCGGACGGAACCTTCACCACAGTGGTCGACGGGCTGGACCGGCCGACATCGGTCGAATTCATCGGGAACACCGCATACGTGGTTGGCCTTTCTGGTGAAATCGTGAAGATCGACAATGTCTCAGGCCCACCCTATGGTGTAGCGCGGTAAGAACCGCATGACGAAACGGGAAACTGGTCGATAGACACTGGCGACCAGTTTCCCGGCGTTATCCATTCACCACGGGTTCCCCTGTATGTCGGCCGCAGAGAGCTCTGGACGACATTCCCGTCGTCCAGAGCTCTCTGCGGCCGATCAGTGTGTCACTCGATCAGGCAAGCGTACTAATTCCAACTTCGGCAACGCCCATGAAGAATGCTCAAGGTGCGATGAAACAACGTCCACGCCCTTTCCCTAGGTAGCGGGCAGACCGTCGTGGCGCGATAATGCGGCGTCGCCACCACGAGACGCACTGGAGTGAGGAGCGCGTAAGATGGTCCCTTTCGAGCCGACGCTGGACGAGAGCTACATGTGCCGCATCGCGCGACTGGCCGACGCGCATCCGGATCGCGCGGCAATCATCTTCGCCGCGATATCGGGCAACGAGCAGACGATCTCCTGGGATGCGCTCGAGCGGTGGACAAATCAGATCGGCCGGCTCATGGCCGCTCGTGGTGTCGCGCGCGACACGATGGTCGTGACCGGTGTCTGGAACTCGCCCGAGCTGATCGCATTCACCATCGCGGCCTGGAAGCTGGGCGCGCGGGTGCTGCCACTCCGCGCCGTGCTGCCTCCACGAGAGCGCAATGCGATTCTGGATCTGGCGCAACCGGCTCTCGTGCTGGCTGATTGGGATGATCTCGCCTGGCCGACGATCGGGGCGCAAGACCTGAGCGCGGCCGCCGACTATTCCGATAACCCGCTCCCCGACCTGCCGCATCCGGGAAAAGCCATCGGCTCGGGCGGCTCGACGGGAAACCCGAAGTTGATCATCGATCCCGCCTGGAACCCGGTCGCCGGTGTCGAGACCGGGCGCAGGCTCGGTACTCGACAGGGTCAAACCCAGCTCATGGCCGCCCCGCTCTATCACAACTCTCCGTTTCTTCAGGCCTTTGGCGGACTGGCGGACGACCATATGCTTGTTCTGATGGAGAAGTTCGACGCGGTGCGTGCCGCCGAGCTGATCGAGCGCTATCGGGTCTCCTACGCCTATCTCCCGCCGATCCTGATGCGACGGCTGGCGCTGCTGCCCGATTTCTGGGAACGCGACTTCTCCAGCTTCGAGGCGATGCACTCCTCGGCGGCGGTCTGTCCGGTCTGGCTCAAGCAGATCTGGATCGACAAGCTCGGACCTGAAAAAGTGTTCGAGGTCTACGGCTCGGCCGAGGGGATCGGGGCGACGATCATCCGCGGCGACGAATGGCTCACACACAAAGGCAGCGTCGGCAAGCCGACCACCAGCGAGATCCGTATTCTCGATGAAGTGGGGAACGAGCTACCAGCCGGTGAGGTAGGTGAGATCTTCCTGCGCCGGAGCGATGGAACGACGCCGACCTTTCACTACGTCGGGGCTGCCTCCGTGAAATCGACCGAAGACGGCTTCGCCAGTCTCGGCGATCTCGGCTGGCTCGATCAGGACGGGTATCTCTATATTGCCGATCGCCGGGTCGACATGATCGTCTCGGGTGGGGCCAACGTCTATCCCGCCGAGGTCGAGGCGGCTCTGAGCGAGCACGCGGGACTGGCAGACGTGGCGGTGATCGGAGTGCCGGATGAGGAGTGGGGGCGTCGCGTGCACGCCGTCATCGAGATCCATGATCCGGCTAATCCGCCCAGCGTGCATGAACTCAACGCCCACGTCCGCGAGCGCATCGCCGCCTGGAAAGCCCCCAAGACGTACGAGTTCGTGGCGCAGCTCCCGCGTAACGAGGCGGGCAAGATTCGGCGCGCCGCACTGGCTGCCGAGCGGGAATCAGGTTGGCATGAGGGGATGATTCGGGTGCATTTATAGCCCCGCAGTGCTCGAGCCGAAGATACCCCGTTCCGTCAGATCCTGCCGGACTCACCTTCATCTTCGACCCTCGGTTGGGCGGAATGCTCGTCATCGCCACGATGTGGGCGTCGATCCGGTTGGTGATCTTCAAGTCGCGCATCGTAGTTCCGCTCGATCTGCTACGCTGCCCGCATGATTCGCGTACTCATCACGGGGATGTCCGGAACTGGAAAGTCGAGTGTCGTTGGCGAACTCGTCGCACTCGGCTACCGGGCGATCGATACTGACTATGACGACTGGCATGAGTGGGTGGAGTTCGAAGGTCAGTTTGACTGGGTCTGGCGGGAGGAGCGCATGCGGCAGCTTCTCGCGCTCGATGAGCCCGGCCTGCTGTTCATCAGCGGCACCTCGCCGAATCAGGGACTGTTCTATCCACGATTCGACCACATCATCTTGCTGAGTGCTCCAGCGTCAACCATTCTCCAGCGACTGGCCAGCCGCTCGAACAATGCCTTTGGCAAGAGTGCGGACGACCTGGACCATATCCTCGCGGACATCGAACTGATCGAGCCCGTCCTACGCCGGGGTTCGACGGCGGAGATCAATACAGAGGTTCCGCTCGATCGGGTCGTTCAGACCATCCTCGATCTGGTGCTGCCGTAGCACTGTGGACGGCGCGAAACCTTGCCCTACCCCGTAACATTCCGATCACCAACCGATCGCACATAAACGAGGGAGGGCACGTGCCCTCCCTCGTTCGATCCGCTGATAAATGTTTACGGATATGTTTGGAATCCGCCGCGGCTGAATCCACTGGTTGACGTCGCGCTGGTGCGGGTTACGCTGAAGCTCTCGCCGTCGGATCCGAGCGTCGAGGGCTGTGCCAACGCCTGGCCCATGCCGTTGTTCATGGTGATGGCCTGACCACCCGCTTGCTGGATGGTCTTCTGTTGCCCATTGACCACCGCCGTTGCGTTGGTGAAATTGACCGTGTCGAAGTTGTCCAGCGGTAGCTGGCCACGCCCGCCTGAGGGCGACTCCTCGATCCACTCAGCCGACGATTCCGACGAGCTGTAATTGACCGTGGTCTTATAGGTCTGCGACGTGGTGTTGTCCTTGATCGTGATCTGCCAGACCCCGATGGACTGCTCCGTGATCGACGTCGTGACACTATCACCGGCGTTGACCGCCAGCGGAACGGTTTGCGACACCTGCGGCAACGTCTCGATCCAGGCCTGGTAAACGACCTGATTTCCTTCGACGGTCGCGTCGGTGCCAGCCTGGATCAGGTCGGTCGAGGTGACCCCGCCGATTCCGACCCAGGTCGCGTCGGCGCCCGCGGAGCTACTTGCGCTCACGGTTGGGATGGTCCAGCTTCCAGACACTGACGTGACTGTTCCGCCGCTGGCGTAGTAGCCGGACCAGTTCGCCGACTGGCTTGCGTCGGAGGGCTGATCGAGCGGAACGGTCGATCCGCTGCCGCTACCACCTGGCGACGTGTTGCCCGTGGCTGGCTGAAGTCCCGAATTTGGCTGCTGATCAGCCTGGATCTTCCAGGAGCCGTCCTGAAGGACAAGCGTATAGACGTTGGTGTCGGTCGACTGAACGGTCGAGCTGTCCTTCAGTGTGGTGGACCAGGTCTCGGAGGTCGTCGCCTGCGCGGAGTTCGATCCCTGGAGCGTGATATCGCCCCAGGTCAGTTTGTCGAGCTTGATCGCGGTGACACCCGAACTCGTGAGTTGCTGTTGGATCTGGACCAATTCGTTGTAGTAACTGGTCGTCGCGGTGTCCTGCATCACGGACGAGTCCTGATTGGCAAAGGCCTGCTGTTGTTCCTGATTTGCCTTCTGTATCACACCCTTGATTGCGTCCGTCACGACGCTTGATGGCGTCGAGGTCGTGGTGCCGGATGCCGGCGGTGTGGCGGACGCGGTCGTGGTCGCCCCGCTCGACGTGCTCGTCGCGGGCGTGGTCGTCGCCTTAGGCGCGGTACTCGTCGTCGGTGTGGCGGTCGAGCCGGTACTGATGTGAATCGACGTACCAGGCACCGTGCCACTGCAGGCGGCCAGAACCAGTGCTAAAACCAATCCGGTGCTCAGCCAGATCGCGAGTTTCCGCACGCGTTTTGGCGCCGGTGTGCGGTCCTGTAAATTGGATTCGATGTCGTTGTTCATGATTATCACCTCGGACAGAAATCGCCCTGATCGATATGAAATCCCTCGTGTCGACGGTGTCTGGAACGGTATCCGGCACCAATAAGAAGTATCGACAATGAGGTTGAACGCCTGCTTAGCGTCACCTTAGAAAATGCTGAGAATGCGGGCGAATGGACGAGTCGGCTCGTGACGGTGTCTCAAGTACGAGCGCCCTCGGTTGATATCCTTTGAACCGCTCCCGTATGTACCGACACGAAGTGTTGCCAGGTTTGCGCCGCGAGCGTTCATGCCTGTCACGTTTCTTGTCGAGGCTGCGGGTATAATTCGCGCATGTTGGCGTAGCTCTGAGTATCGTTCCGACTGGTGTGCCCATAGACCGGGAGATGGGCGTACTCGTGACTGATAGCGACTCGATCGTTCTTGTCGGGCGATCGCGTGAGCGGAGCCTAGTTCAGGCACAGTTCAGCGCTGCGTTACACGGCCAAGGCGGGCTCGTCATCCTGAGTGGTGAATCCGGCATCGGCAAGACGACGCTCGCGAGAGACGCATGCCGCGAGGCAATCGAAAATGGAGCGCTCGTCCTCACTGGACACTGCTATGACGGTGCCAACACCCCGCCGTACGGTCCCTGGATGGAAGTTCTCGAAGAGTTCCAAACCCTCTCTGATCGACCGCGCACGCTAAGCGAAATCCCGATACCGGACCTGAGTGGTGGTACGAGTCAGTCTGCCCTGTTCAGTGAGATGCGCCAGTTCCTGAACGCGGTTGCGCGGGAACAGCCACTGGTTATCGTGCATGAGGACATGCATTGGGCCGATTTCGCCAGTCTCGACCTCCTTCGCGTCGTCGCGCGGCAGGTCGCGACCGTTCCAGTAGTGCTCGTGATGACGTATCGCAGTGACGAGGTGACGCGGAAGCACCCGCTTTACCACCTGCTCCCCGTGCTGGTGCGAGAAGCCCTTGCGGTCCGCATCGATCTGTCTCCACTCAGTAACGATGACGTTCGCTCGCTGATCGAACACGATTATCGCCTGTCCGAAGAGCATGCGATCCGTCTCACCAGTTACGTCCAGTCACATGCCGAGGGCAATCCCTTCTTTGTCCGGGAGTTCCTGCGGTCACTGGAGGGTAGGAGCCTTCTCCAGTTGGAAAGCGGCGCCTGGACTCTGGACGAACTCGAGCAGATTGCGGTTCCGGTGTTGCTGCAGCAGGTGATCGATACGCGGCTGGCCCGGCTTGGTGACCACGCCAGCGGTGTGCTGGCAGTCGCTGCCGTGATCGGTGAGGTGGTCCCGCTCGGACTCTGGGCAAGCGTGTGCCAGGCACCAGAGGACGCACTCTTCCCCTTGATCGAGGCTGCCGTCGAAGCGCGGATCTTCAGTGCGTCGCCGGATGGACTCACGGTGCGCTTCACCCACGCATTGGTGCGTGAGGCGCTCTATGAGCGAATTCTTCCGCCGCGCCGCCGGGTGTACCACCGTCTGGTTGGAGAAGCGCTGGAGCGCCAGGCTGGTGTGCCGGAACTTGACGAGATCGCCTACCACTTCGACCAGGCGCACGACCCCAGAGCTGTTGCCTGGCTGATCCGGGCGGGTGAGCGAGCGCAGCGCGCGTTCGCCTATCAGGGGGCGGCGCAGCGCTTCGAGGCCGCGTTGACGCTGTTGGAGAAAGACGAGCAAAGTCCGAACGAGCGCGGCTGGCTCAACTTTCGCCTCGCACTCCTCAGTCGCTTTCAAGATCCTGTTTCCGGATTGGCCATGCTGGCCACGGCCGAACGTCTCGGTAGAGAAACGGATGACGCGGCGCTTGTCGCCTACGCGCGCTACTTCCAGAACATGCTGCGCCGCATAGCGGGAGACTTCCAACAGTGGATTGCCACGGCTGAGGAGAGCATCGCACTTCTCGATGCGCTATCACCCGAAGATCATGCCCGCCTGGCCGCTCTCGACTCGACCAGTGATCCTCTTGACCCACAGAATGGACGCGGCGACCTGGCATTGGTTCTCGGTGAAATCGGGCCATTCGCCAGGGCCGTGGAACTTGGCGAGCAGATTGTGGGCCTGCCACCTGAAGAGACCTTCGGCTCGCGCGGAGATGCCTACTATGGGCTCGGCTATGCCTATGCGGCTCTTGGTGAACCGGCGGCGGCGCGGAGCGCCTTCGGCCGGGCGCGCGAAATCTTCCGTGTCGGCGATCATCTGAGCATGGTGCTGGCCACGCTCTTCGACGAATTGGCACTGGTCGTCCTTCCCTATCAGGCCGATCAGCCGCTCGAGCGTGAGCGACTCGAGGCAGAGTTGGCCGAAGCGTTCGTCACATTCGAAGATCTGTTTGATCCAAGCGCGGCTCGCCTGGTAAGCATCACCTCGGATGTGCTCAGCGGAAATTGGAGCGATGCTCTGTCGACCGTGCAGCAGAGCAGCCCGCGATATATCCGTCTGGTGAGCGCGACCCTGGTCGCGCCGCTCGCCCGACAGCAGGGCAAGGCCGACGTGGCCTGGTCGCTGGTGCGCGAGGGGTTGCCGTCCGGATCAGACACGCTGCCGGGTGAGTCAGCCGGGCACATCGTGCCGCTGCGGGCGTTGTCCGTGCGGCTCTCGCTCGATGCAGGCGCCCTCGATGAGGCACTGAAGTGGCTTCACGCCTTTGACCGCTGGCTCGAGTGGAGCGGTGCTGTCTTCGGACTGGCTGACGCCCACCTCTGCTGGGCTCAATACTTCCGCGCCATCGCCGATCGGTCCGCGGCAAGGGAGCGGGCCAAGCTGGCTCTTGCCGCGGCGGCAGAGCCGCGCCAGCCCCTCACGCTCCTCGCCGCGCATCGTCTGTTAGCTGAGCTGGATCTCGACGACGGACAGCTCGATGAGGCGCGAACACATCTTGACGCGGCTTTAGCGCTGGCCAGGGCATGCGAAGCTCGTCACGAGGAAGCCCGCACGCTCCTGGTGCTGGCGGATCTCAGCGTCGCCGCTGGCGATATCTCATCCGTGCGCGCGCGGCTGGATGCCGTTCGGACCCTGTGCGCGCCAATGGGCGCCGCGCGGACACTGGCGCAGGCTGACGAACTCGAACAACGGCTACCTGCATTCCACACAGGAAAAGCAGTCCGGCTGCCTGCAGATCTCACTCCACGAGAAGCCGACGTACTGCGCCTGCTTGCAACGGGGCTCACCAATGCCGAGATCGCGGATCGGCTGAGCCTCAGTCCGCGAACGATCAACGCGCATCTCACCAATATCTACGGCAAGCTCGGCGTCTCTTCACGCGGGGCGGCGATTCGCTTCGCCCTCGATCAAAATCTCGCGTAGGCACGGGCACCGCCCGGAGATCTTTTTGAAGCCGGATCTCGTGCGGCTGTGCCGCGCATCAGGAATAACCTATGCGGGAACACGGAGTTCACTGTCGTGGAGGCTGGCGGGCTCGACTGAAGTGGCGCGATAATGCGGAATCGCCACCACGAGCTGCATGTGTGCATGTGAATGAGGAGCGCGTAAGATGGTCCCTTCTCGAGCCGACGCTGGACGAGAGCTACATGTGCCGCATCGCGCGACTTGCCGACGCGCATCCGGATCGCGCGGCAATCATCTTCGCCGCGATATCGGGCAACGAGCAGACGATCTCCTGGGATGCGCTCGAGCGGTGGACAAATCAGATCGGCCGGCTCATGGCCGCTCGTGGTGTCGCGCGCGACACGATGGTCGTGACCGGTGTCTGGAACTCGCCCGAGCTGATCGCATTCACCATCGCGGCCTGGAAACTGGGCGCGCGGGTGCTGCCACTCCGCGCAATTCTGCCCATGCGCGAGCGAAATGCGATTCTGGAACTGGCGCAACCGGCTCTCGTGCTGGCTGATTGGGATGATCTCGCCTGGCCGACGATCGGGGCGCAAGACCTGAGCGCGGCCGCCGACTATTCCGATAACCCGCTCCCCGACCTGCCGCATCCGGGAAAAGCCATCGGCTCGGGCGGCTCGACGGGAAACCCGAAGTTGATCATCGATCCCGCCTGGAACCCGGTCGCCGGTGTCGAGACCGGGCGCAGGCTCGGTACTCGACAGGGTCAAACCCAGCTCATGGCCGCCCCGCTCTATCACAACTCTCCGTTTCTTCAGGCCTTTGGCGGACTGGCGGACGACCATATGCTTGTTCTGATGGAGAAGTTCGACGCGGTGCGTGCCGCCGAGCTGATCGAGCGGTATCGAGTCTCCTACGCCTATCTCCCGCCGATCCTGATGCGACGGCTGGCGCTGCTGCCCGACTTCTGGGAACGGGACTTCTCAAGCTTCGAGGCGATGCACTCCTCGGCGGCGGTCTGTCCGGTCTGGCTTAAGCAGACCTGGATCGACAAGCTCGGACCTGAAAAAGTGTTCGAGGTCTACGGCTCGGCCGAGGGGATCGGGGCGACGATCATCCGCGGCGACGAATGGCTCACACACAAAGGCAGCGTCGGCAAGCCGACCACCAGCGAGATCCGTATTCTCGATGAAGTGGGGAACGAGCTACCAGCCGGTGAGGTAGGTGAGATCTTCCTGCGCCGGAGCGATGGAACGACGCCGACCTTTCACTACGTCGGGGCTGCCTCCGTGAAATCGACCGAAGACGGCTTCGCCAGTCTCGGCGATCTCGGCTGGCTCGATCAGGACGGGTATCTCTATATTGCCGACCGCCGGGTCGACATGATCGTCTCGGGTGGGGCCAATGTCTATCCCGCCGAGGTCGAGGCGGCTCTGAGCGAGCACGCGGGACTGGCAGACGTGGCGGTGATCGGAGTGCCGGATGAGGAGTGGGGGCGTCGCGTGCACGCCGTCATCGAGACCCATGATCCGGCTAATCCGCCCAGCGTGCATGAACTCAACGCCCACGTCCGTGAGCGCATCGCCGCCTGGAAAGCCCCCAAGACCTACGAGTTCGTGGCGCAGCTACCGCGTAACGAGGCGGGCAAGATTCGGCGCGCCGCACTGGCGGCCGAGCGGGAATCAGGTTGGCACGAGGGGATGATCCGGGTGCATTTATAGCCTCGTGGTCCTCGAGCCGAAGAGTGCCGTCGACCAGCCCTGCTCGAGATGGGCCGGGTTCCACGATGATTGCCGCATGACGCGGGGCTGACGCTCGCGGGCACGCAACGCACCGCACCCCTGTACTTCTACTTAACTCCACAATCTGCGATGCGCCGTCCAAATTAAGCGCTTCGTACGATGTGCCCTTCAGCCATTCACCCTACAGTGTGATGGACCCGTCATGGCGGAACAGCACCCAGCTTCGGCTCACGTGAGATCGAAAGCGGGCGCGAGGAGAAGACCGGAATACGGCCGGTTCCGGTCTTGTAGTTCGATACGTCGCCCGCGCCGGGGCACTTGCCGCGAGTTCCCGCACGGCACGGAGGAGAGTGGTCTATGGCACTACTTGTGGTTCGACATAACGTTCAGGATTACGACCAATTTCGCGCGGTCTACGACTCGATCGGTGAGGTGCAGCGACAGTGGGGTGTTATGGCGGAGTCGGTGCATCAGGCGGCGGAGGCGCCCAACACGGTACTGATTCTCCATCACTTCGCCAGCGTGGCTCAGGCCCAGGCGTTCCTGACGAGCCGAGAGCTCCGCGCAGCCATGGAACAGGCTGGAGTAGAAGGGACGCCGCGTGTGGAGGTCTATGCGTAGGCGAGTGAGCGGTGCCCTATGGGATAAGCGAGTCTAAACGATGAACGTAGCACAAGGAGGCAACTGTGTCTGCTGACGAAGTACGCCAGGCATCCGATCGGTTCTACGCGGCGCTGAATCGTATGATCAGTGGCGACTCAAGCGCCATGCTCGATGTCTGCTCTCATGCCAGCGACGTCACCGCGATGCACCCCCTCGGCGGCCGGCAGATCGGCTGGCCCGAGGCGCGCGCCATCTGGGAAATGGCGGCCCAGGCGACGAACGGCGGATCGGTGGAGGCCAGCGATCTCCAGATCACGCTTCTGGGAGACGCCGCCGCCTACACGACCGGGACGGAGATTGCTTCGGCCGTCGTCGGCGGGACGTCGGTGAGCTTCTCGGGGCGCTGCACCAACGTCTACCGACGCGAGGACGGCGTCTGGAAGCTGGTCCATCACCACGTTGATCTCTTGCCGGACGTGGCGGCGGCCTTCCAGGCGGCGGCAAGTAAGGCTGGTTGATCTGTTGCCGTTCGCGTCACTCGGTTGGCCAAACGGAGAGAAAGGCATCTCGGCGACCCTCATGGAATTGCTTATGTCGACTGAGGGCTGAAAGAAGGAGTACATCATGTCTGCTGAAGAGAACAAAGCGTTGGTTGGCCGGTTCAACGAAGGGATCCAGCAGTTCTTCCGGGACGGAGATGTAAGCGGATTGGATGAGATCTGCTCGTCGGACTTCGTCCATCACGGACCGGGGATGCCGCCTGACCTGGAAGGGTTCAAGCAGATGGGTGTCATGTTTCGTTCCGCCATCTCCGACATGGAGGTCGTTGTCGAAGACGTGATTGCCGAAGGGGACCGCGTCGTCGATCGAATCACCGTGCGCGGCACCCACACGGGAGAGCTTATGGGAGTACCCGCGAGTGGAAAGCGATTCGAGATCGAGGAAGTCCACATTGCTCGCATTGCCGACGGCAAGATCGTGGAGCGCTGGAGCCACGCCGACATGCTCGGCCTGCTCCAGCAGATCGGCGGCATTCCGGCGTCGCCAGTGCCTGCATAGGATCGACCCACTGTTTGCTTGCAATGTCGAGTCTGATGAGGGCGTTGCAGGTCAGCCGCTCCGCCCAGTCGATAAGCACGCGGTCACTCGAAGGGACGAACGTGACACTTGAGAGAACCAGCACGGTGGGGCAGTCGTCTGACTTGGTGATCCAGCCTGCCATGATCCACGCAATATTGGCGGCAGGGCTGCATTGCTGAGCCAGCTCGCCAGTCTGGCGAAGGCGGAAGCATTCTTGAACCGCCCGGAACCCCACACGACGATGGAACGGTCCGGAATCCAGGGTCATCCGCGGATCGAGATCTTCTAGGACGCCTAGCCAAAGCAGCAAAACGACGCCACCGCCGTCATGCGCTTGCCGGTCACAGATACGGAGCCCGGCGGACCTGGGAGAAGCAGGATCCACCGGGCTCGTGTCGGTGGCATAGGGTGACAGCGAGCGCGGTAGGTCCGGCAACACAAAAAGGCGGCCGGTCCCGCGTATAGCAGGACCGGCTGTTGGTGCCCTCCCCGTCTGGGCCATTCGGGCCCGACGAGTCTACGGAAGACTGATGCGAACGATCTCCCCACTTCCGTCGGAGGAGAAGTAGCCGTTGACCGAAACGTAGAGCGCGCCGTCCGGACCGAAGGTCATCGCGGTGGGCAGGTTGAGCCCGTCTGCGATCGTTTGGGTTCGTCCGTTGCGTGATACGCGCAGGACGCTGCCGGTATTGGCAGCCGGAAGCGTCGTGGCATCGCTGTAGGCACCCATCTGGAGCACGTACATGCGGTTCTGCGCGTCAAAGGCGACGCCGACTACGGTCGTCAATCCGCTGATCCACGGCTTGATCTGGCCGCTGGGTGTTACTTTGAAGACACTCTCGGCGCCAGGATCGATCGGGAAAGTTCCGAGGTTGCCGACAAAGAAGTTGCCGTGGTAGCCGATTGACGTCGGCACGATGTGGCCGTAGTGCGCCGAGATGTCGACCACGCGACTGATGTTGCCGCTCGTCGTGACCCGGTCGATCTCACCATGATTCGGCTCGACGACGTAGAGGTCACCACGCACGGCAACCATGCTATAGGGCGTTCCATCCGGCTCAAAGTCGTCCGCTTCCGGATGAGCTACCGGGTGGGACTGCCAGAATTCGGACAGATTGGCGATCATGTGCCAGGTTCCGTCCGAATCTACGCGGACGATGCCGTTGTCGGTACCGAGCACGCCGTGTGAACAGCCTGCTCCCGCAAGCAGCGCATACATCTGCCCGTTGATGAAGGCTACGTCCGAGACACCGCTCGCCAGCCCTCCGGTAATGGCGCTCGTCTCGCTGGACGGAAACCCACTGGCGAAGGTTGAGACGCCACCGCTTGAGTTGATTTTCGCGATGCTCGCGCCATCCTCGCTCCCGGTATACGGACCAATCGGTGGGGGCACTTGTTCGCATTGACCAACGGTCGAATTCGATCCACCAATTCCGCCTTCGGCCACATAGAGGTACCCGTCGGGACCGAACTCCAGTCCCCGTGGATTGTGAAGACCGGTAGCGAAAACCGTTGGCTGCGATGGCGCTCCGCTGTGCGGCTTCGCTGCCACGGCCGTCGCTCCGAGCCCGAAGAACAGGACAATCGCGCTTATGAGGTAACGAACTTCACGCATCATGTTCCCCTTCCTTCATTCCCACGTCCACTCTGACCGTCGAGTGCGCACGATTCGGCGTGCCCAGCCAGCGACCAGGAATGCATGAATAACTCGAAAGATGACGCGTTGCCTGCAGACATTGATGTCTCCACCTTGCGGGCATCCGCACATGATGTCAAGTAGAGAGGCCTCGTGTGACCTTCGGGTTTCGCGCGGGGACGACGCCCCATCAGTCGACCCTGACGCGCCTGTTCCAACGGCTCGACCCCGCCAGCCTGGCCGTCGCCCTGCGCCAGGCGATCCTTGCCGATCCGCGCCCCGTCCCGCGCGCTCGGGGAAGTCAAGGCGTCGCCGTCGATGGCAAGGCCCGTCGCGGTCAACAAGCCTTCGCCGATCCGGCGACGAGCGTGGTCCAAACCCTCACGGCGGTTTGCCATGACGCGGGCTTCGTCCTGGCGCAGGAACCGATTGACCATGATGGCCCGAAAGCCGAGGCCGAACTGACCGTGGCGCCGCGGCTGATCGCCCAACTCGACTGGTCCGGTCGGGTCTTCACCGGCGACGCCCTCTTCTGCCAACGCGCGATCTGCCAGCAGGTCCGGCAGGCGGGAGGCGACTATTTGCTGCTGGTCAAAGCCAACCAACCGGAGCTGTACGACGACCTGCGCCACCTCTTCGATCCGCCGCGCCCGGGTCCGCGCTGTAACGGATCGTAAGGTAGTCGATGAGGCGTTCGGTGAAGGTGGAGCGTGAAAGGGGTGACTGCGGTGCGATAGAAGCGGCCTGCAGTCAGTCGTTTGGGCTTGCCGCCGGCGGATCGCCGGTCTGCTCACTGCCCAATGCCTGCGCCATGAGCTTGTCGAATGGCAGCGTCGCGCCGATTTGCCACTCGGTCTCGAAGACCGCGTCACCCAGCCTGTCACGCGCACAGGCGACGGCCGGGTCAAAGACCTGTTTGCGGTGGTTATCCGGCATCGGTGAGTTCGCCCGGTCCCGAATGACGGCGCTGCCACCGAGTAACCGCGCAGCGAGGCTTGCCTGGCCCCGTTGAACATGAATGGCCGCGAGTTCTTCCAGGCAGTAGGCCGTTGTTACGTGCAGTTCAAGCTCGATCGCGAGCTGGAGGCTCTGCCGCTGCAGGAATAGCGCACGCTCTTCATCGCCCCGATGGTGGGCGATTTCTCCGAGATTCTGAATCGCGACGGAGATGTAGTGCTTGTTCTGGAGGCGTTCGGCCGCGGCAAGTCCGTCAGTGAAATAGTCCTCTGCCTGCTCGTAGTCATGCTGCACGAGCGTGGTGAGGCCGAGATTGATCAGTGCCATTGCTTGAATGTTGACGTCTCTGATTTCCTCAGCGATTTGAAGACCCTCGGCAAACAGCGCGTGCGCGCGATCGAGCTCGCGTAGGTTCAACGCCTGGGCACCCAGATTGACGAGTGCGAGCGCTACGCCTGGCACGTCATCCTGAGATCGGAAGATGTCGAGACTCTCCTGGTGAAAGCTCGTCGCGGCGATGTAATCACCCGCGCGCCAGGCAAGCGTACCCGCGCCAGCCAGCACGCGAGCCCGTGTTAGGCTTGCCGTGTTTTCGCTGGCCAACGCCTTTTCCATCCAGGCGAGACCTTCGGTCAGGTAGGCGTGCAGTTCCCAGTAATGATCGAGATAGCCAACCATGAGCAGCGCTGCTGCCGGTTCGTGGGCGAGCAACCAGTCGAGCGCCGCGCGCAGGTTATCGTGCTCACGGTCGAGACAGGAGAGCCATGCGGTTTGCTCTGGTCCGTTCAGTCCGCTCTCGGCCACCTCCGCAAGTTGCCGGTAATAGTCCGCGTGTTGCGCGCGCACCGCTGTCGCGTCGTCGCTCGCGTCGAGTCGCTGCTGGGCGTACTGCCGAACCGGCTCGAGTAGCCGGTAGTGGGCCTCGTCACCGGTCAAGTCGACCTGAACCAGCGATTTCTCGACGAGGCGGCTCAGCATCTCGAGCGCCGGCGGAGCCAACGCGTCAAGACCGGTCACTGCCTCGGCCGCTGGCAGCGTCCAGCCGCCGCGAAAGACGGCTAGGCGCACTAGAAAGCACTGCTCGGCCGGATCGAGGAGCGCAAAGCTCCAGTCAAGCGCGGCGCGAAGGGTCTGCTGCCGCGCCGGGCCTCGCCGCCCGCCCGCGAGAACACCGAGTGCGTCATCGAGCCGATCCGCAAGCTGCGGCAACGAGAGGACGGCCGCGCGAGCCGCGGCCAGCTCGAGCGCCAGGGGTAGACCATCGAGCAAGCGGCAGATGGTGGCAACCGCGCTCGCATTTTGTGCGGTGAGCGATAGTTCAGCTCGGTGCTCCTGAACGCGGTCGAAGAAGAGCCGGACTGCGTCGTTGTCCGCGACGTCGGCCAGGCTCGCACCGGGTTGGGGTAGCGGCAGTGGCGGAACGAGCCAGGGATGTTCGCCATGGATGTGCAGTGCCTGCCTGCTGGTGGCCAGAACGCGCACGTCCGGGCAATTGGTGAGCAAGGTCTGCACGACCTCAGCGCAGGCGGCGATCAGGTGCTCGCAATTGTCCAGAATGAGGAGTAGCGACTGGTCACGCAGGCGATTGACCAGCGTCGTCACGCTATCTGGCCCGGAATCGAGGCGCACGCCGAGCACGCTGGCGATCGTCGCCGCGATCAGGCTGGGATCGTTCAACCCCGCTAGTTCGACGAACCAGACGGGTATTGACTGTTCGCCCAGCACGCGCCAGCCAACCTCGAGTGCAAGCCGGGTCTTGCCGCTCCCGCCCGGACCGGTCAATGTCACCAGCCTGTGGTCGCCGACGATCTGGTTCACCCCGTCGGCGTCTCGCTTGCGTCCGACAAAACTGCTGAGAGCGTGGGGCAGGTTCGTGACCGTGGCAGGTGAGATCGCGGGTTCGAACGAGGAGGCCGTGTTCTCTTGTGCGCTGTCTGGTTCCGGATAGCTTCCGCTCTTGATCGCTTCAAAGAGTTGCTGTGTCTCCAGCGCTGGACTGGCGTCGAGGTCGCGGGCCAGCGCATGGGTCAATTGCTCGTACTGGCGTAGTGCCAGGGGTCTGCGTCCGCTGAGCGCGTAGATCCGCATCAGCCGAACGTGCGCTGCCTCATCACCCGGTTCCAATTCCGTAATCTGACGCAGGGCCGCGATCGCCGATGAAATCTCGCCACATGCTTCGTGAAGCTGCGCGACATCGTCGAGCAATGACAGGTAGATAGACGCGAGGGTCTCGCGGCGCGCGCTCGTCCAGTCCTCGTAGCGGTCCTCGGGAAGAAGTGGACCGGTATAGCGCTCGATCGCCGACCAGTAGCATGCAGGGTCAACGCTGAGCCGGGCGTCGTGAGCCGCGGACTCGAAGGCCTCCGCGTCGACCCACAATCGCTCGGTTGGGTAGAGTCGCACACGATCGCCCTGGCTACTCAGCAGCAGCGCTGGGTCGAGTCGCAGCGTCTGCAATTGGCGGCGGGCAACAAAGATCGTCTGTCGCAGGTTGTTGCTGGCGGTTGATGGGCGATCGGGCCAGAGGGCTTCAAAGAGCTGTTCACGATGCAGCGCATGATCAGGCGCCAATGCCAGCAGCTTGACGAGATGTGCCGCCTTCCGGCTGCGCCATCTCGCGTCAGGCACCGATCGGTCTCCCGCTGAGAGTTCGAAGTTCCCGAGCAATGTGATCCGGAGGATCGGCGAATCGCCCTCCTGCTCCGAATAACGGCTCGGTTCGTTCCAGTCATTCACGTGCATGAAGGACGAGGACATGATCCAGTTACTCTGCACGGGCAAAAAAGTGACTCAGACAATGAAGTCTACAGGTCGTGCGGGTTCAGGTCCAGGACAGATCTCGTTCGGGCTTCTGTGTCTCCTCGCTGGTGGGCGTCAGATGAGCTCGCGGAAGCGTGCTGGAGTGAGACCAAAGGCGGCCTTGAACACCCGCGTGAAATGCGCCTGATCGGCGAATCCGGCCTCGACAGCCACCTGACTCAGCGGCAACCCCTGATCGATCAGTCCCCGTGCATCATCGAGCCGGCGCATCAGCAGGTAGCGATACGGACTTGTGCCGCACATCTGCCGGAATTGTCGTGCCAGATCGAAGCGACTGAGGCCGCTGATTGCCTCGAGCTCCGACGAGTGAACGACGCGCTGTCGTTCCGCGTCGAGGAACTGACGGGCTCGCTGCACTGCATCCACGTCGAGATGACGTGATGAGCGGATAACCTGGCAGGAAGGATCGGCGTCGATCAATCCCGCCGCCACCTGCACGATCAAGCTGTCAATGGCGATCGGTTCGGGCCGGAAGCGAAAGGCGGCGCGCACGGCGCTCGCCAGGGTCGTGCTGTCGATGACTGGGTCGCGCACAAACGGGAGCACGCGCGGACCACCACGGAGGACCTGGACCGCGTCGAAGATGAGAGCTGGCTCGACGTAGATCTGGAGATAGCCGAATCCAATCTCCGCACCCGCGTGCCCGTCATGAAGCTCATCAGGGTGGAGCACTACCACCCGTCCCGGTGTGCTGACCTCGTCGGCACCACGGTAGCCGAACGCGAGGACGCCGTGCGTTGTCAGAGAAATCGCGTAGGTGTCGTGGCGGTGCGGGTGATAGCTCGATGCGTGAAAACGCGCCTCGAATAGTTCGACCCCGTTCTCCGGAAACTCGCTCCGAATCCAGTCCGGCGTCTCGCCGCACGATCGTTCAAGACCGACGCTGCCGGAATCCCTACGATGATCAGGCATGGAGAGTCGCCATCATGTTCATCTCCAGAGGAGCCACGCTCATGACCAGTCACCTCGCCGTCGCCTTCGCTCTCTTCGCGGTCGTCTCTTCGATCACCCCGGGACCGAGTAACCTGATCCTCGCGTCGACGGGGGCCGCGGTCGGCGTGCTACGCGGGTTGCCAACGCTGGTGGGGCAAGTCCTGGGAGTGGGGTCGATGTTGTTCGTCATTGCCATCGGGCTCGGTAGCCTCATACTGACCAACGATCTCATTCTACAGGCGCTCAAGTGGTGCGGCATCGGCTTTCTGCTCTGGCTCGCCTGGCAGATCGCCAGGTCGGACCATGGCTATGACGAGTCCGAGCCGGTGCACGTCGGGTTCGTGGGAGCGGCCGCGTTCCAGTGGGTCAATCCCAAGGCGTGGCTGATCTGCGCGGGTGCGGTCGGGACCTATTTCGCGCAAGAGACGGGCGATGCAATCGGCCGCTCACTCTCGATGTCCCTGCTCTTTATGCTGGTCGCGCTGCCGAGCTGCTTCGTCTGGCTCGTGGCCGGAGCCGGCGTGCAGCGACTGCTGCGAAGCGAACGGTCCGCGCGAATCTTCAACGTTACTCTGGCGGTGCTCCTTGCCGGGTCGATTCTCCTATTTGTTCATTGACGAACGCGAACATTTGGGCGTCTCATGATAGCCTATCCGCTGTCGGCACGATTACTAAAGGGCAGGCAACGTATGATGATCAGCGCGCGGGGACTGAACCGGGCCACATTGGACCGGCAGATGCTGCTGGAACGTAAGTGGTTCGGCGTGTCCGAGGCTGTGGGCCGTGTCGTCGCGCTTCAAGCCCAGCACCCGGCATCGCCGTACCTCGCGCTCTGGAACCGGCTCCGCGACTTCAATCCATCCGATCTCGACCGGGCGTTCGCCGATTACTCCGTGGTCAAAGCCACGGTGATGCGTATCACGCTGCAGGCCGTTCATCCGGACGACTACCAGGTCTTTCGCGAAGCGGTGGATCCCTCGCTGCACGGCGCCCGTCTACGCGACCGGCGGTTTGCGAGAAGCGGACTGACACCCGAGGAAGGCATCGCGCTGATTCCGGAATTTCTGGGCTTCTCCCAGCAGGCGCGCACGGCTGACGAGTGCAAGATCTGGCTTGACGAGCGGCTGGGCGACCGATCGCATCGTGGCGTCTGGTGGGCGCTTCGGCAATACGCGCCACTCTGGCGGGCGCCGACCGGCGACCCGTGGTCGTTCGGAGCCAGGACGTCCTATGTCGCGGCGGAGAGGCGGCCGGCACTTGCGGACGACGAGGCTGCCAACCGCGCGTTGCAGACGCTGATAAAACGCTACCTGACGGGATTTGGCCCGGCCTCGATGGCGGACGTGGCGCAATTCGCGCTGGTCACCCGTGCCAGAGTGAAGGTCGCGCTCCAGGGGCTCGACGGCGAGTTCGTGGAGTTGAAAGGGCCGAACGGCGAGAGGCTGTACGACCTTCCAGGCGCGTCGCTCCCCGATGAGGAGACTCCGGCTCCACCGCGCCTGCTCGGCATGTGGGACAACGTCCTGCTGTCCCACGCCGACCGGAGCCGGGTGATTCCAGAGCCATATCGCAAACACGTCGCGCGCAGTAACGGTGATCTGTTGCCGACGCTGCTGGTTGACGGATACGTGGCCGGGGTCTGGCGCCCGGTCGACGGCCAGATCGAGGCCTCTGCCTTTCACCCGCTCTCAGTCGAGACCTGGAGCAGGCTGGCAGACGAGGCCAGGGATTTGGTGGCGCTCATCTCCGAGCGTGAGGCAAACGTCTACCGTCGCTACGATCGCTGGTGGAAGACGAAGCTTCCAATTGCTGAGACCCGTCTACTCCCCGAGGACTGATCCGGAGCAGCCCTACACGACGACCAGCGCATCGACCGCGACGCAGCCCTTGCCATCGGCTCTCGCCAGAACCGGGTTGAGGTCCAATTCCTGAATCTCCGGCAACTCGACCAGCATGTGCGAGACGCGGGCGATGACGTCCGCCACGGCAGCGACGTCGACGGCTGTCCGTCCGCGGAATTCGCTGAGCAGAGCTGAACCGCGCAACTCAGCCAGCATTGACGCTGCCTCGTTGTGATCGACGGGTGCCAGCCGGTTCGAGACATCCTGAAGGGCCTCGGCCAGCACGCCGCCGAGACCGGCCACGACGACCGGGCCAAAGAGCGAGTCGTTTCGTCCACCGACGATCATTTCGACCAGGCCAGACGCCATGTGCTCCACGCGTACGCCACGAATTCGGGCGCCGGGCACGCGTTTCGCCACTCGTTCTAATAGTGCAATGTATTCGGCGCGAAGCTGCTCATCGGACGTAATCCGCAGCGCGACACCACCCACCTCGGTCTTGTGATGGATCTCGTCTGCCTCGATCTTCAGCACGATCGGGTAGCCAGCGTCGTTGGCCAATGCCAATGCTTCATCCACGTTCGTAGCCAGTCCCCCAAGCGGGACCGGGATGCCGTAGAGCCGCAGCAGATCCTTGCTGGCCGATTCCGAGACGCCGCCGCTCCCAACGAGAGGCAAGAGTGCCAGGGCGGCCTGGCGTCGCTCCGTGTCGATGGCGACGTCGATATCCAGGCGGCGTCGTGTCTGGCGCCAGCGAGCGTAGTGACCGGCGTGACCGATCGCGCGGGCCGCGTTGTGGGCTCCGGAGAGATGGATCAGTCCGTGTTCGGCCACGGCGTCGACCATTTCGTAGGCGACGTCGGTGAGCGTGTTGATGATCGCGACCGGTTTGCCGGTCCGCGACTTCGCGTCCGCCATGCCCGCGATCATCTTGTCCCAGCCGGTCCCCGAGAGCGGGCCGGAGTTGCGCGTGGTGTCGCCGATGCAAGCAACGATGTCGACACCGGGTGTGTTGACCAGCAGCGTCGCGACGTTGCCGTAGATCTCACGGTTACCCCAGCCGGAGGCGGTGATGTCGAGCGGGTTGAGCGGGTTGGCGAAGGGCGGCAGGATCTCCAGCAGTTCCGTGCGCGTCTCCTCTGGGAGATCAGGCAGGTCGACGCCGCACGATGCTGCCACGTCGGAGATCAGGCCGCACTCGCCTCCGGAACTGGCGAAGACGCCCATGCCGGGTCCGGCTGGCCGGCAGTCGGCCGAGAGCAGTTTGGCCGTCTCGGCGAGTTCCTCGAGATCGTCGACCCGAATCACGCCATACTGCTTGAAGAGCGCGTCGTAGAGCTGATCTGACCCGGTTAGGGATCCGGTGTGCGCCACGGCCGCGCGGCTCGCCTTTTCCGACCGGCCGAGCTTCAAGGCCACGATCGGAACATCCCGCTCGGCCGCCTGCTCGGCGATTCGGCGGAACTTCGGCACGTCGGAGAGCCCCTCGATCACCGACGCGATGACGCGAATGCGGGACTCGCTGAGGAAGAAGCTCATCACGTCAACCGCGTCGACTACGGCCTGGTTGCCAGCCGAGACGACGTGCGCCGGGTTCAGTCCGCGACTGGAGGCCATCAGCGTCAGGGCCATGTTGCCGCTCTGTGCGACCAACCCGACCGATCCAGCTTTGCGCCATTTCGCCAGGGGAATGGCCCAGAGCCCTGAGGCGCCGAGGAAGCTCATCACGCCGAGGCAGTTTGGCCCGATCAACGGGAAGCGATCGCCGCAGAGCACGCGCAATTCGGCCTGGAGTGACTGTCCTTCTTCACCCGCCTCGGCAAAGCCACTGCCGAACGCAATGCCGCTCTTGGCGCCTGCCACGATTGCCTGCTGAACGACGCCCGGTACGGCACGCGACGGCACCGCGATGGCGACCGCGTCGACCGGCTCCGGGATCGCGCCGATCTCGGGGTAGGCTTTGAGGCCGGCGATCTCGTCGTAGTTCGGATTGACCGGGTAGATGTTTCCGGCGAATCCGAACGAGGTCAGTGCTGAGATGACTCGCAGTCCATAGCCGCCTTTTGGGGATGCGCCAACGACGGCGACCGAGTGCGGATAGAAGAGGGAGTAGAGCGGATGTGAGGCCGGATCGTCTCCGGTAGCCAGGCGTGTCCAGTCGACGGCCCTCGCTGCGGCGCCGGAGGCTGCTCCATCGGTCAGCATTGTTCTCCCGTCCCTGTCAATCAGCTACGCGATGCCTGCGTGTCGCGGGTGATCCGGTCGGCGCGCACCTCTTTCGGCAGTCCGAGGACGCGCTCGCCGATGATGTTCTTCTGGATCTGGGACGAGCCCGCGTAGATCGTCTCGGAGAACGGAAGCATGAAGAGATAGGGCCAGTTGCCGTGCTCGTCCCGATCGTCGCTGCTGTACTCGTAGGCAGACGGGACATCGCCAGTGATCTGGCCGTACGGGCCGAGAATCTCGAGGATCATCGTGTTCACCCGCTTGTCGAGTTCCGAGTAGTGGAGTTTGGCGATGGAGGATTCCGGACCCGGCGAGTTGCCCTTCTCGTGACTGCTCAGGATGCGGAGCGAGGCATAGCGCAGCACCTCGATCTCGGCGTAGATCTCGCCCAGCTTCTGACGAATGACCGGGTCGTCGATCTGCTTGGTGCCGCTGTGGTTCGGGGTGCGGACGATCTCGAGTAGGCGGTCGAACGATTGCTGGAGCCGCGCGACGATCCCCATGGTGTCGCCGCCCCGCTCGTATGAGAGGGTTGTCTGGGCAATCCGCCAGCCCGCGTTCAGTTCGCCGATCAGATTATCGGCCGGGACGCGCACGTTGGTGAAGAAGACCTCGGCGAACTCGTCGGCGATGCCGGTAATCTGCCGCAGCGGACGCACCTCGATACCGGACTGGTGCATGTCAACGATCAGGTAGGAGATGCCCTGGTGCTTGGGCGCCTGGCGGTCGGTCCGCACCAGCAGGATACCCATGTCGGCTTCCGGCGCGGTGCTGGTCCAGATCTTCTGTCCGTTGACGACGAATTCGTCGCCGTCGATATCGGCCCGGCACTGGAGTGCGGCCAGGTCGGAACCGGCGTTCGGCTCAGAGTAAAGCTGGCACCAGATCTCGTTGCCGAGCAGGATGTCGCGTAGGTAGCGCTCGCGCTGTTCGTCGGTGCCGTGATGAATCAGGGTCGGGCCGACGAGACCGAGTCCCGCCCAGTTGATCGAACTGGGTGCGCTGGCCCGGGCCATCTCCTCGACGACGATCGCCTGCTCGACCGGTCGTGCCTCACGACCGCCGTAGGCCTTCGGCCAGCCCATGCCGAGGTAGCCTGCCTCGTAGAGCTTGCGATGCCAGGCCTTCTTCTCGGCCACCGTTCGCAGCGGCTCACGTGGCGTATTTTTCGCCAGCCAAGCGCGTACTTGCGAACGAAATGCCTCGTCTTCCGGCGTATAGCGCAGGTCCATCGTCGCTCATCTCCAGGTTACGACCGCCGATGAATGGCGGAACGAATGGGGGTCGATGTTCCTGGCAGTATAGCCGTATTGCCGGGGAGAGGCGATGCGGTGGGAGAGGGTGTGGCGGCGGCTCTGCGGGGTCGAATTGTAGGGGCAAGCCCCCGGAGTCTGTCTCAGAAGTCGGGAATCGGCGATAATCGGGGAACGCACTCGACTGCCGCAAGGAGGATGTCCGATGCCGCGCCGTCCCTTCACCCGCGACCAGTCGTTCCTGCTGCCGCCGTCGTTGGATGATTGGGTGCCGGACGACCATCCGGTGCGCTTCGTGGCGGCCTTCGTGGCCGAGCTGGCGGCGGAGGACTGGGCCAAGCTGGGGGTCGACGCGGAGGGCTGCGAGATCGGGGCACCGGCCTATCATCCGGCGCTGCTGCTCAGTGTCTGGCTGGCCGGCTTCATGAGCAACCTCCGCTCGGTCCGCGCGTTGGAAGCGGCGTGTCGCGACCAGATCTCGTTCCGCTGGCTGACCGGCAACCAGACGCCGGACCACAACACGTTGTGGCGCTTCTACGACGCCCATCGGACGACACTGGCCCACCTGTTTCAGGTGACGGTGCAGACGGCCTGGAAAGCGGGGCTGGTCGATCTGGCGCTGCTGGCCGTCGATGGGACCAAGGTGGCCGGGAATGTGGCACGGGACGGGATGAAGGATGCCGAGGCCTTGGCGGCGCTCGCGGCGCAGGTGGCGGCGCGCGTGACTGAGCTGGAGGCGCAGATTCAGGCGGGAGGCGCGACGGCAGCACCGCGGCTCCCGCAGGAGTTGCGGCAGGCGGAGGCCCTGCAGGAGCGGGTGGCCGCCGCCCGGGAGACGGTCCAGGCGGACGGCGGCCCGCGCCAGGCGAATCCGGTCGATGCCGATGCCCGGCTGCTCCTAACGCGGCAGGGCTGGGTGGCGGGCTATAACGCCCAGGCGGCGGTGGTCGCGACGCCAACCGCCGAGGACCAGCCCGGCGGGCGGGTGATCGTGGCCGTGGACGTGGTCACGGCGGTGAGCGACGTGGGGCAGTTGACGCCGTTGCGGGATGCGGCGGTGACGACGCTGGGGCAGGCGCCGGAGGTGCTGCTAGCGGACGGCGGCTATCACTGCGGAGCGGAGCTCGAGGCGTGTGCCGCACGCGGCCAGGTGGTGGTGCTGCCGGAGTCCCAGGGGACGCGGGTGCAGGACCCCACCCACAAAGATCAGTTCGCCTACGACCCCAAGACGGACACCTACACCTGTCCCGCAGGCCACCCACTCCGGTTGCAGGGGACGATTCAGCGGACCGATCGCCCGCCGGTGCAGCGCTATCGCATGGTGTCAATTTACGGCCGTAAGTGCACCAGTGGTTTTCACCCAAGGTGCACCAGGGTTTTACGGCGAAGCTGCACCACCACGGTTCGGTGCGTGAGGCCCCCATCGTCGACTACGCGGTAACGGTCGGGATCTCCTCCTTTCGACTCAAACGGTAACTTGCTCCCGTAATGGTCACGACACTGGCCCGATCCGCCAGCCGGTCCAGCCCGGCGCTGGCCAGCAACGGATCCCCGAAGAGTTCCGGCCACTCGGACGGGGCGCGGTTGCTGGTGAGGATGATGCTGCTCCGTTCGTAGCGTCCGGCGATGACGTCGTAGAGATCCGCGGCACCCATGGGCGGCAACGGTTTCAGCCCAAAGTCGTCGATAACCAGCAACTGGGGCTTGAGGTAGCTGGCCAGCCGCCGTCCCTCACTGCCATCCGCCCGTCCCGCATGGATGTGGGTCAGCATCTGGTGCGCGCTGGTCAGCAGGATGTCGAACCCTTGCCGGGCGGCTTCATGGGCCAGCGCCTGGGCCAGATGACTCTTGCCGACTCCGGTCTGCCCACAGAGCAGGACGTTGCGGTGCTGGCGCACAAACTGGCAGGTCGCCAGATTGAAGATCTGCTGGCGGTTGATACTCGGGTTGAAGCCGAAGTCGAAGGACTCCAGGGTCTTGGTGGTGTTGATGCCGCTGCGGCGGATACGGAGTTCAAGCTGTTTGTGACTACGACGTTCCACTTCATCCTGGATGAGCCGAACCAGAAACTCCTCATAGGTCCACTGCTCACGAATGGCCTGCTCAGTACGCACGGCCAACGTGTCGAGGATGCCGGAGAGCCGCAGCCGTTTGAGGTGGGGTGCGAGGCTGATGGCACTCATCGGACACCACCCAACAGACTCGTCACGAACTCACTGGCCTGCCGCACGAAGGTGTAGCGGGGCAACTCCAGCGGCATCTCGGTGGTGGGAATCGGTGCCGTCTCGAGCCCCGCGGCCAGGATGCGTTTGACGGTGGGGTAGTCGGCCTCGCCGAAGTGCTGGGCTCGGGCGCAGGCCTGTTCCAGGCGGCCCGGGCTGTAGATGGCCGCCAGGCGCAGGATCCGACCGGCGCTGCGCAGACGATCTTCGGGACGATGTGCCAGCAACTGCTCCACCAGCGCGGTCGTGGCCGGGCCAATGGCGGTCGCCTGCTGGCGACATCCATCCCGCGAGAGGGTGATGCCCGCAACTTTGCCCGACGGCAGATGATCCAACTGGGTTTGCCGCACACCTGGCGCCGACGCGCGGTCATGCGTGGCTGCGAGCTCGTGGTCCTGCGTGTAAATCTCGACGGTGCGCGCGCCGACCCGGACCCAGACCGGCTGCCCGACCAGGCGGAAAGGGACCGAGTAGTAGGCCCCGTCGACGGTGACGTAGCAGTCGCGATAGACGGTGACCTGCTTCCAGCTGGCCGGGTCGTACGGAGTGCGAGGCAAGGGGAGGAGCGTGGCCTGCTCGACCTGCTCGAAGCGCGCCAGCGGCCGTTGCTTGGTCGTGCCATGAACCCGTTGTCCGGCGATCTCGCGACACCAGCGACGGAGCGCCGCGTTGAGTTCGTCGCTGCGCGTCGGCTCCCGACCGGCCAGGAAGTTCCGTTTGACGTAGTGGACGCCGCCCTGCTCGACCTTGCCTTTCAGGTGGGGCGAACGAGGCGGATTGGGATCGATGCGGAAACCATAGTGCTCGGCACACTCCCGGTACGCGCGCTGAATGACGGGATCGCCACCGAAACTGGCCCGGACCACCGCCGCTTTGAGGTTGTCAGGCACCAGGCGCTCCGGCACCCCGCCGAAGAACGTGAAGGCGTGGGCGTGGCACAGCAACCAGGTCTCGACCCGCTGGTCGAAGACGACTTCGGCGTAGCTGTGTCGGCTCCACGAGAGCACCATCACGAAGACCCAGCTCTTGCGGAGCTGGCCGGTGGCTGGGTCAAGGTGTCGTCCGGCATAGCCGAAGTCCACCTGGGCCTCGCTCCCCGGCGCCACTTCGATCCGCACCACGGGATCCGGGGTCTTGGGCTCAATGCGACGCACGAAGCGCCAGACGGCACTGTAGCTGATGGGGTGCCCGTGACGTTCCTCGAGACGTCCCCGAATCGCGGCCACTTCCATGCCGCGCTCCCGCATGGTCCTGATCTCCTCCGCATAGCGGGCAACGGACGAGGTCTGCTGGGGTGGGAGCGCTGGTGGCAACGTCTCCTGCAGGAGCCGCTGCAGGGTTGCCGGTGTGGGCAATTCCCCCGTCAGCAATTTCTGCTCGGTCGCCCACTGTCGGTAGCGCATGATGGTGCGGCGATTATGGCCGAGGAGCTCAGCAATCTGTCGATCGCTCTCCCCGGCCCGCAACAGTCGAATGAGTTCGCGAAGGTCCATAACGGCAATCCTCCTGGAGGCCATCGACGCCCCTCCTTCCACTCGGAGGGTACGCCCTTCCTCAGGAGCCTCGTGCGTTCGCGTGGTGCACCTTGCCCGTAAATCTCTGGTGCATCTTAGGCGAAAACGGCTGGTGCACCTTCGCCGTCAACTGGTGGTGCAGTATCAGCCATAAAGTGACACATGGTCGATCCCGCGGTCTGTCGGGCGTGCCCGCTCTTTGGCCGCTGCACGACCAGCACCCGGCATGGCCGCACGCTGGAGATCGGTCCGGCGGATGCGCGGTTACGAGCACATCGGAGCTGGATGGCGACGGACGACGCGGACGCCCTGCGGCGGCGGCGCCAGACGCTGATTGAACCGGTCTTTGGCATCCTGAAAGAGGTCCTCGGGGGACGCCGGTTCCACGTCCGTGGACTGGCCAAGGTGCAGGCTGAGTGGAGCCTGCTGGCCACCGCCTTCAATCTGCGGACATTGCGCCGTCAGTGGCAGCGGATGACGCCGGTGGCCGGCTGGCCGGTGGGCTAAGGACCGAGGGGAGCGGGGTCCATGGGGCTGAGACGTCGGGGATTTCCGACGGATGGGGGCGGATGAGGGGACTTCCCCGCCGTGCCGTACCGCTACCGCGCGTCCCGACGGTCCTTCTGAGACAGGCTCCCCGTGCTTGCCCTCGGAACGTTCCGCGTTCCCGTACATCACCCGGTTGCGTCATGTGGTGGAGAACCGGCCTCCGGCCGGAGGGCAAGCACGGGGGCCATCTGTTCCAACTAAGTCATCGTGGGCCGCACTTTCGATGAGCATAGCGCGGTTTGCGGTGGCGGACGAGATGGGATGGCAATGGGACGAGGTGGGTGGGGTCGATGGACGGGGTTACGATCCGGATGCGGCGGGAGGGACGGATGACGCGCATCGCCACCCCGTGCTCGACCAGGAAGGCGATGGGGTCCAGTCCATCGCGGGCTGACCAGCGGAGCTCCTGGACCAGCAAGGGAATCGAGACGTCAAAGGGGTCGACGCCGGCCCGACCGGCAATCTCGAGGCGGAGCGCCTGGAGGATCTGGGCAATGATCAAGGTGGCCCAGAGCTGCTGCTGAATGACGACCGGCTTGGCACTCCAGAGAAGATGGAGGTTGAGTTCGCGTTTGACCAGCTTGACGGCCAGTTCGATGTCCCAGCGGCGCGCATAGAGCTGGGCGATATCCTGGAGCGAGAACTGCTGAGGATCTAGGACATTGGTGAGATAGCGGTGCAGCACGCCGTGATACCGGAACTCGACCAGGCGCACGGCATGCTTGGCGCGATCTGCCCGCCAGGCCCCGAGCCAGACCAGCACATCGCGGGTCTCGCCGTCTTCGTAGAACGTATGGATCGGCTCGGAGAGGCTCGTCTTGGCGCGCAGCCGACTGAGCCAAAAATAGCCACCGTCGCTGAGATTATCGAACCATTCGAAGCCGAAGTAGCCCAGGTCCATGAGCACCAGGCTGCCGACCGGGATGGTGGCGAGCAGCGCACGGGCCAGCACCTTCTCGTTCTGCTGGGCGTCCGGCTCGAAGCGGATTGTGCGCCAGAGCTGGCGGCGGACATCGAAGACCCCGGCCACCTGGCCCGGAAGGAGCGTCGGATCACCGTTCGGCAGGCCGCGCAGATCCGGCAAGGTGCGGGCGATGGGATCGAGCGTGGAGGCATCCAGGACCGCTACTTCCTGGGCAAACGGGGCCAGCTCCCGTGCGGTATAGGGGGCCAGACGCTCGGCCAGGAGGGCCGTGACCTGGCTGAAGAGGTGCTCCAAGGGGGCCGTGCCGCCGTTCGCCAACCGGTTGTAGACCGCTTGATCGGAGACCGGGAAGCGAGGATAGTCCCACAAGCCGCGTTGACTGAGGAGGCGCCACAGCTCGAGTTGACTGGAGAAGCCGCGCAAGACGCAGACGAGCAGGCCACCCCACAGGCAGAGGCTCGGCAGGATGCGGGGACGGCCCATCGTCCCCGGTTCCTCGCCAGGCTCGAGCCCTGCCACGCATTCCTGCAGGAACCGGTCAATGTGGTCGACGAGATCATCAGTTGAGGGGGTGGGGGAAACGATGGACACCAGGACTCCAGGAGATAGCAGCGAGACGAAGGTCGTACGCCTGAAGTCAACCACCCCCGACTTAGTTGGAACAGATGGACCTGTGCCGGCCCCTACAGCACGTACGTTCCGTTACGCACGATCTTCATGCCTGGTGGAGCGCCAGTGGTGCATGATCACTCAGAGTGACCAATCTTGGGGCTGCCTTTCAAGAAACATCCTGAGTTGATTGAATAGGGTCGCGTTGTAGAGGCCAACACCGCCCCCGACGCTCGGTTGAAGACTCGTATGTAGGCAGATTAGTGGGATCATGGAGTCACAAAAGAGTCACGTTTCCTCGGCATCGACGAAAGAATTCTCGCCGCACGTCAGACCGGTCAAGGATCTCCCACCGCGTGTCAAGTGTGTAAGTCTCGCGATTTTCGGGCTCGGGCTCATGTACACGCTCTATCGTGCGTATTATGCGTTCGGCGGCACGCTAGGTATGGTCGGAACGGTGACGTCGCAGTCGGAATGGCGAGCAATCAATCTCGCCGGAGCAGCGATTCTCCTCGTTCTCTCAATGCTCCCGCTGGTGGCTCTCCCGCTCTGGCGATATCAACGGCTACGGTGGCCCATGCTTGCGATCTGTTGGCTCCTCACGGTCGGTTTCGTGGGGCACGCGGTCATCGACGATGCGCAACGCGTGCTCAGTCTCGCCGGGGTGATCAAGGTGGATTATCCATCCCTTTGGGCCACGATAGACCGTCGCTCGGCCGATATCCAGGATCTGATTTTCAATGAAACCTGGTTCCTCGTCGAAGGCCTCCTCTGGGGAGCCCTCGGGTGGATCTGGGTTGGTTCGACCACGGCTCGCCGTTGGTGGACTGGGACGGGAGTCGTCGCGGTGTTGGCGATCTCTACGATCGGAATGCTGAGCGTGTTTGGCGTCATTGGCAAGGCGGTGATCTTCTGACCATCGAGCGAGTCGAGTGCCCCGGCAAACCGAGTCGGCGGTGATCTGGGACTGCTGCCAATGTCCGCCGGCATCTTCCGGCGCCGGATGTGCATGACGAGGTTGAATGGTTGCGAACTCGACCCTATTCTCGCGCCCGTTCGCGACGATCCACTTCGTTGACCGTGGATCGGATATCTGGCGGAAGATACGCTCCGCGGCAAGATCGCGGGCCTGCTCGCGTCATCCACGAGGAAGAAGCTCTAGTCTCTGCCGCTTCGAGGTGACCCACGCGCCGCACTGCCTCCCGATAGTTCGCTGCGGAGTGGATCTCCATTTGCCGTCATTGTCGGCCTTCACGGATGATGGTCGGTGTAAATTCACGGGGCGAACCTGAGATACAGGAGATGGGCGGCATGCATGGCTGAGGTTTTCGTGGGAGTCGGTCGCGCATTCGGGCTCTTCGTGGTGGCTGGGCTGGCCGAGATTGGCGGCGGCTGGCTTGTCTGGCAGTGGTTGCGTGTCGACCGGGGCTGGCTGTTTGGCATTATCGGCGCGGTGACGCTTGTCCTCTATGGCGTGATTCCCACGCTGCAATCCGAACCCGCCTTTGGCCGCGTCTACGCCGCGTACGGCGGAGTCTTTGTCGTGCTGGCGATCCTGTGGGGTCGCGTGATCGACGGCTGGCGGCCCGATCGCTGGGACCTCTTCGGCGCGGCTCTCTGCGTTGGGGGAGTAATCATCATGCTCTTCATGCCTCGCGGCGCCCACGGATCGTGACTACCGTGGGCACGGGTTTACCGTTTCGCCTCGAATCCACGTTCGTCGTGGTCGGCCTGCTGAGGTCCACGCTTCCGATCTCATGAGGCTTAAGCGAATCCCGGACGAAGGGATTCGCTTCATTGCTTGAATCCAGCCATTGTCTAGCCCGCCTATGATCCACTGCCGCTGACGAACCAGTCGAGCACGTGATCCAGATCTTCGGGCAGGTCCGGGTTGGCGCCGGTCTCGACCGTCTCGGTCTGGAGTTGGGAGCGCATGGCGACGCAGACGCTATGCGCGATGACGACATGGGCGTCTTCGACTTGCTCGATCGAGTCGCTCGGAACGCGGACGGTGTGGTCGGCCAGGTGCTTTAGGCGTCCGCCGCTGCGGCCGGTCAGGGCGATGGCGGTGGCGCGCGCGACGCGAGCGGTCTGGGCTGCCAGCAGGACGTTGCGCGAGTTGCCGCTGGCGCTGATCAGCACCACGACGTCGCCCGGGCGAATAAGCGGAGCCAGCTGTTCGGCGAAGATGCGCTCGTAGTTGGTGTCATTACCCCAGGCCGTGATGAGGGGCATGTTGTCGGTGAGGGCAACCACGCGGAACGGTGGATGTGAGCCGCCACGCGCCCCTTTGGCCAGGTCGCAGGCGAAGTGGGAGGCCGTCGCGGCGCTGCCGCCGTTCCCCGCCAGGAAGATCGTGCCGCCGCGACGATGGCAGTCAAGCAGCATCTCGGCCACTCTATGCACGTCGTCGAACGGCATGTCGCGCGCCATCTCGGCGATGTCCTGCCAGTACTGTCTGATACCTCGTTCCAACATGGTCATTCGTTCCTCTCCTGGCTGGTTGCGAGCCTCCTTACGTCGTGACGTGTCAGTCATGGCTGCCGACCAACTCTCTCGTCTGCTGTTCGACTTCGGCGATCTCTCGAGCGCCGGTCAAGTCGAACCCGAACGTCAATTCGCTCAGTCCTTCGGTGGCAAGGGCTTTTCGGACAGCGTCGTGCTTTTCCGGATCGCAGTAGAGGAGCATGAATCCTCCGCCACCGGCGCCGGTGATCTTGCCGCCAGCGGCGCCGTTCTCTTGTGCCAGGCGATACCAGTGGTCGATCGCGTCGCTCGAGATCTTGTTCGAGAGCCGCTTCTTCTGCTGCCAACCACGGTCGAGCATTTCGCCGACCTGGTCGATGTTCCCGTCCAGCAGCGATTCTCGGAGTTCACCGGCGATTGCCTTGAGCCCGTGGAGCGACTTCGCCACCACCGGCTTCTTGCGGCTGGTGTCGTCCCGCTGCTGTCGCAGGATTTTGGCGGAGTTGCGGCTGCGCCCGGTCGAGAAGAGGAGGAGACGCGTATTCAGTTCGTCGAGCGCGCTTGGCGATAGCTCGACTGGTTCGACCCGCGCGCCGTCCGATTCGAAATGGATGGCGTTGAGCCCACCAAAGGCGCTGGCGTACTGGTCCTGCTTGCCGATCGGCATTTCCAGTCGCTCGATCTCGATCTCGCAGGCCAGTTCGGCCACCTCGGCCTGACTCATCTGGTGTCCAGTGAAGGCCGCCAGGGCCCGCACCAGCGCTACGGTCATAGCGCTGGATGATCCGAGCCCGGTGCCTGGCGGGACGGCCGAGGTCAGGAAGAGATCCACTCCGTCGTCCAGCAGGCCGCGCCCGGCGAACCATTCGATGGCCGCTTTCGGCAGGGCGAGTGGCTCGACGACCTCCGGCACGACGCCGGGCTGGTAGGTCTGCCAGACGCCGTAGTCGGACGACGTGATCTGAATCCCTCCGTCGATCGAGGGCCGCGCGATCGCATAGCAGTAGCGCGTGATCGCGGCGCTCACCACGAGCCCCCCATGTTGTGCGTAGTACGCCTCGAGGTCAGTGCCGCCCCCGCCGAAGCTGATGCGTACTGGTGCGCGCGCGATCACCATAATGTTCCTCCTACGTCTGTGCATGACCGGGTTTACGGCCAGCTCGTTTCGGTCAATGGCGTCACCATGACCTCTGGAATGTTCGATTCAGCGGGCAGCGAAGCGGCGAAGACGATCATGGCCGCTACGTTGGCCGGGTCTTGCAGGTTCGCCTCGTCCGGCATTGGGATGCCCTGGTCGGCGAAGCGGTCGAAGAAGTGGGTCTTCATGCCACCGGGAATGATGGTGGTGACGCGAACGTGATTGTCCCTTCCCTCGACGCCGAGTCCGCGCCCGAAGCCGACCAGGCCCCATTTCGAAGCGTGGTAGGCGGAGGCGTTGGCCCAGGCCCGTGTCGCCGCGGTCGAGGCTATGTTGAAGATGTGCCCCGACGATTGCTGCTGCATCACCGGCAGTGCTGCCTTGGCGAAGAGGAACGGCCCGCGCAGGTTGACGCCAATCACCTGATCCCACTGCTCGACCGACATGTCGGCAACCGAGACCGTGTGGTCGATGGCGGCGCAGTTGACCACGATGTCGAGGCGTTTGAACGTGTCGACCGTCTGATCGACCGCTCCGGAGACATCGTTCTCGTCGCTGACGTCGCAGCCGATCCCGATGGCGCGCACATCGTACTTCGAGAGTTCATTGCTGACGCGTGCAGCCGCGTCGTCATCGATGTCGCAGCAGGCGACCACACAGCCAGCACGTGCCAGGGCGTGAGCGGTGGCTTCACCCAGGCCGCTTCCGGCTCCGGTCACGATGGCGACTTTGCCGCTGAGAGGGTTCTCTTGTCCGTGGTTCATCATTCAGTCATCTCTCCTGTTTGTACGTATGACGACACGGACTCGCCCGTCTCGCGCGTCGTCACGTTCTGTTCGTTGAGAATCTCGGCGAAAAGTTCGGTCGCGTTCCGTTCCCGGTTCTCGATGGTCGTCGGCAAGCCGAGATGGTAGGTGCCGCTCGGCAAGATGCCGCAGCCACCGTATTTCCGGATCAGAAGGAACTGGGCGAGTACCTCTTCTCCGGCATGTTTCGGCGGCAGCCGGTCCCACCAGGAGAAGCCTCCGATGTCGACGAGCTTCTGGCGGTCGTACACGACGCTGGCCCCGCCGACCCAGGCGACCTTGTAGGGCAGAATCTGTCCGCCCTTGACCAACCGCTGCTCCAGGTGGAGTGGGTTGGCGGCGTTGTTGACTCTGTGACGTTCCCAGGGAAGGTCGTCCGGCTCGAATCGCTCGGGACGAACCGGGCCGTCCCAGAGCTCGATCTGTTGCTCGTGTGGTCGTACTTCATCCAGGTAATCGAGGCCAGTAGCCGGAGTTCCCGCGAAGCCGCAGCCCTCACACTGGGCGACGGTCATCAAACGTTCAAGCACGTTTGGGTCGAGCAGGACGTCGTCGTCGACGTAATAGACGTAGCGCGCCTGACTCTGCTCCAGCAGAAACTGCCGCTGTTCCCCCATCCCTCGCGCGGGAAGGTGGCGGTGAATCGTTACCTGGTGGCCGTGCCAGCGCAGCGCTCGGATCAGAATGTCGATCTCGCGACTATGAATATAGGCCTCGTCGTCCGGTGTCTGGTCCGAGATGACCACGTCGAAATCGGTGAAGGTCTGGCCGTTCAGGCTGGCCAGTACGATTGCGAGTCCCGTCTTGCGTCCGCAGGTTGGAATCAATACATCTACCAGTGCCACGAGTTAGTTCCCAACTACCTGTTCTGTTACATCCATCACAAATTTGCCCGCCAACGCCTCTGGTGCGTTGTTCGCTGGCGACAGCACGTGCTCGTAGAGTTTCAGCGTTCGTTTGGCGACGACCGGCCAGGTGAAGCGCTCGACAACGCGCTGGCGTGCCCGTCGACCCATAGCCAGACGGAGCGGTTCGTCGGTCAACACATCACGTAGCCGGTTCGCCAGCGCGGGCGGATCCTTGGGCGGCACCAGGTAGCCAGTCACGCCGTCCTCGATGGTGAAGGTCAGACCGCCGACCGCCGATCCGATAACGGGCTGTCCGCAGGCCATGGCCTCGAGTGGCGTCAGCCCAAATGGCTCATACCAGGGTATGGTGACCGCCACGTCGCCCGCACCGTAATAGAGGTGGAGGTCCTCCGGCTGGCGTTTGCCGGTGAAGGTCACCCGGTCGGCGATACCAAGTTCGTTTGCCAGGCGCTGGAGCACGCCGATCTCCGGCGTCTCTTCTGGATCTGGATCGCGCGATTCGCCGCCAACGATCAGGACGCGAGCCGGAACGTTATGCCGGTGTACTAATAAGGAAGCAGCGCGAATCAGATTGCGGATTCCCTTGCGCGGCACCATGCGTCCGACATAGACGATCAGCGGATCGTGTGAGGTGACTCCAATTCGCTCGCGCGCCTCGGTCTGGTCGATCGGGTGGAACACGCGTGTGTTCACGGCCGAGGGGATGATGACCAACTTCGACGCATCGACGCCGTAGTCGTCGACCAGTTCCGAGCGCTCGCTTGGACACTGGGCGATAAAGCAGTCCGCCCGCCGGAGAATGTCCCGCTCAACGTCGATGCGGCCATCGGGACTGGTATCGGCGCTACCCTGGTGCCGTCGTTTGGTCAGCCCCATGGCATGGAAGATCTGCACCACCGGAATGTCCAATCGCTCGCCCGCCTCGACCGCGACCCAGCCGGACATCCAGAAATTGCCGTGGATCAGATCGTAGCGGCTGTCGGAGCGCCGCATGAAGTCGAGCAGGTTGTCGCGGAACTCCGGCATCAGGGGCCAGAGATCGTCCTTGAGCAGGTGCTTGCGCGGCCCGGCATCCAGATGAATGACGCGGACATTGGTGGCCAAGTCGACGACTTCTGGCAGATCTGGCCGATCGCGCCGGGTGAAGACGTCGACAGCGCAGCCCAGCGTCCCGAGATTGCGGCTGACCTCGTCGACATAGACGTTCTGCCCGCCGGAATCGACGCCGCCGAGCCGTGCCAGCGGGCTGGCGTGCTCGCTGAGGAAGGCGACCCGTCGCTGACTCATCGCAGCACCTTCCGCTCCGCGCGCACCTTGCTCAGTTGTTCCCCGATGACCCGGGCGAAGGCGTAATTCCAGTCCCGGGCAAAGCGATCCAGCCCGAAGCGCAGCAGGGCAGTCCGGCGCGCGTTGCGCCCGATCCGCAGCGCCTCGTCCGGATCGTCGATCAGCCGCTTCATATGCGAGATGAGCGCGTCGAGATCGCAGGAGACGAAGCCGTTGACGCCGTTCTCGATAACCGTCGGCAGTTCGGTGGTCGCCAGTGCCACCACCGGAATGCCGATGGTCATGGCTTCGATTACGGCCAGCGGCAGGCTGGTGTACCGGGCCGGGCTGAAGAGGAAGCGGTATTCGGCGACCTTGCGGTGCAGGTCCCGGTAGGGAACGTCGCCCAAACCACCGAACTCCTCCGTCTCCATGCCGGCGGCCGTCAGCGGAAGTCGCGACTGCGCCTCAAGAAAGAGATCCAACCCGGCGATGCGCGGGCGATGCTGCATCCCGTTCATGACGGTAATCCCCTGCGCCCGCTCTCCGGTGTAGCTCACGGTTGGGTCGATGGCGACGCTATGCTCGATCACAGTGGTCGGACTGGCGCCGTTATCCCACATCAGGCGGTTGTAGTGAGTGACGTGGACGACGAGGACGTTCGGGTCGTCGACCGGATGCTGGGTGTTGACCGCGTTCGGCTTCGGCGTGTTGTGCTCCAGGTAGATCTTCGGCAGCGTACGCTGCTCAGCCGACAGGATCTCGAACTGGTCCTCGAAGTAGTTCTTCGGAGTCTGGAAGATGATCAGGTCGAGATCGAGGTCGCGCACGTTATCGGCCGGAACCTCGCGGACGTTGTCCGGCAGGTCGAAGGTTGGTCCGCGGCCGCCGTAGCCCTCAGGCTTGTCCGGTTTGACCGGCAGGTACCAGTCGTGGTCGATGCGGGCCAGCGCGTTTAGATAGCTGCCGTGTATATGCCAGATCAGAATATTTAGTCGTCTCATGACGTAACGGATCCCTTTACAAGTTTTGCTCGTGCCGCCGCCAGGACGTCGCCTGCTTCGACCAACCCGATCCGGTCTGGATCGGACGGTCGGATGACGCGGTGCCGCTCCAGATCGAACGGCGCCCAGCGGCGGAATTCGGCCGGTCCCCAGATGACGACACTCGGCGTACCGAGGGCGTGAGCGATGTGGGCGGGACCGGTGTCGTTGCTGATGAACAGGTCGAGTCGCTCTATCAGTGCGGCCAGGCCCCCGAGTGAGGTTCGGCCACTCAGGTCAATTGCCGTCTCACGCATGTAGTCCTGGACCCGTTTCACCAGGCCTGATTCGCTGGCGCTTCCCGTCAGCAGGACAGTCGCTCCGTGATCGCGAATCAGGCCGTCAGCCACTTCAGCAAACCGCTGGGCGGGCCAGCGGCGAGCCGGATTCCTGGCGCCAGGGTGCAGACCGATCAGCGGCCGGCCGAGCGCCAGCTCGTGCAGCAACCGGTCAGCTTCCGCCCGGTCTTCCGCGAGCACCGGTAGCTCGAGTCGTGTTCCGGTATCAGGACAGTCGAGTGCGCGCATCACGGCCAGATTGCGCTCGATCTCTGGCTCACCCTCCGGGTAAGGCGCGGCATAGGCGAGGTCGGAGGGACGCCGACCGCGATAGAGACCGGCCGCCAGTTTGTTGGGGCAGCGAATCGCGCCGGCGAACTGATTGCTGACCTCGCCACTGCCGTGCATCTGAATCACGAGGTCGAAATTCTCCTGGCGCAGCCGCTGAATGCCACGCTTGGCGCGGTCACGCTCGTAGTCGATTTCAGCGATGCCGGAATAACCCTCGAACGCAATCAGCCGGTCGACGTAATGATGGAAGCGGTGCACGAACCACTCAGCCCAGGGGAGCCCGATCAGGCTGATCTCGGCATGCGGAAAGCCGGCCCTGAGTGAGCGAAGTGCCGGGACGGCCAGCAGCAGGTCCCCCAGCTGCAGCGCGCGGAAGACGGCGATACGTTGCGCTCGCCGCGGGTGCTGAGTCAAAGGCGAGCTCATGCCTCACCTCCCGCTGCTTCCTGTCCGTAGCTGTCCGTTACCGGTATCCGGTTCAACATACACTCGGCAGCCTGCACCACTTCGGATGGCGGAATGTCGAGGCAGGGCAGACCGATCGGGCAGGTGAACCGGTAACAGGGATGACACTCGGTCGGTTGTCTGAGTAGGCAAGCATCCACCTCGCGTGGTCGCCATTGGCTCTCCAGGTCGGTTCCAGAGTAGAGCGTGACGAGTGGCGTGCCGGCGGCATCGGCCAGATGCATCGGCAGTGTGTTATTGCAGATGACCAGCGCGGCCTGCTCGATCAGCGCCGCATACTGTGGCAACGTCGTCTGCTCGATCAAGCAGCGAACGCCCGGCGCCCGCGACCGCACCTGTTGGATGATCTCCGCCTCGCGCTCGACACCCGTGATGAGGACCTGCCAGCCGCGCCGCCGGAGCAGGTGGGCAACCTCGCCCATGCGTTCCGGTGGATAGCGCCGGGCTTCAGCGCTCGCCCCCGGATGAATCAGCGCGTATGGGCGTCTCAGGTCGATTTCGATGTCGGCGAGCAGCACGCGTGCTGTCTCACGATCCGCCTCGCTAATGGCGACGTCGAGCCGCCGGTCGTGGATCCGAAAGCCGAGCTGCTCGACCAATTCGAGGTTGCGATCGACCTGATGCAAGTCGTCCGGCGTGTTGCGAATCTCCGTCGTCAGCGTCCCGCCCCCGAACTCCTTCGAGGCTCCAGCTCTCAATGGAATACCCGCCAGGTAGCAGGCGTAGCCGGGGATGTGCGGTGACTGGCTGAACGAGGTGAAGATGATCGCGCCGTCGAACCGTCGCTCGCTGAGCATCTGAATGAAGTCGAACTCGCGCCGCGGATCGAACGGGATATTGCCGCCGGCGTCTTGCCAGACCGGACGACAGGTGATGACGTCGTCGATCCAGGGGAGCAGCGGTGCCGCGGTCGATCCGGCCGGGCTGGCCAGTAGCGTCAGCCGCACATCGGGTGACGTCCCCTTGATGGCTCGCAGCGCCGGGCCGAGCATGATCACGTCGCCGATGTTGTCGAGCCGCACGATCAGGAGGTTGTGCGCGCTAAGCCAGTCGCTCATGGCGCCCTCCCGTCTCGCCATTGTCATCACGTTGCTTGAGCAGATTGAGCGGCCGATGCGCCGATGAATGCGCTTCGGCCAGCGTCTCCGTGGCCGCGTCGACCACCATCTGGGGCGAGACCATCGTGAGGCACTCGTGGCCGATCGGGCAGACCCGGCTGTAGCAGATCCGGCAGGGCACGTCGTGATAGAGCTGGCGATGTCGCACCTTCCACGGCCCCCACTGCTCCGGTGGATTGGTGAGGGCGAACAGGGCGATGACCGGCGTCTTGACCGCGGCCGACACGTGCATCGGGCCTGTGTTGTTGGTGATGGTCAGGTCGGCCGTCTCGATTAGAGCGCAGAGGCCCGGGAAGGAGAGCGCGCCCGCGGCGGAATAGGCCCTCTGCCGCATGCGGTCCTGAATCTGCTCGACTAACGATCGCTCGGCCTCGGTTCCGGTCAAGACGATCGAGACGCCCTGCTGCTCGATCAGCCGGTCGGCCACGTCGGCGTACATCTCCCAGGGGTAGGTTCGGGCCGGCATGCTGCAGCCGGGATGCAGGACGATCATTGGCCGGTTCGGGTCGACGTCCAGCCCGGCGAGCAGATCGCTGACTTCGTCATACGCGTCTTCGGGAACGGTCAGCACCAGGTCGGTCTCACGTGTGGTCATTCCGATTGAACCGACCAGGTCCAGCCCGCGCTCGACTTCGTGCATCATCCGATCAGGATGCTTGTGCCGCGTCGTCAGAAGCGAGCCCGGCCCGTCAATCGAGGCCGCGACTCGCAACGGAATGCCGGCCAGGTAGCAGAGATAAGCAGCTGGAAGCGAACTCTCGTGATACGAGGTGAAGATGATCGCGCCGTCGAACTTGCGCGCCGCAATCTTGGCGATCATGTGCTGCTCGCGGGTGGGATCCTGTGGCAGCTTGTGCCATGGATCCATCCAGGGAGCCTCATAGACGATCACGTCGTCGATATCCGGATTGAGTCGCCCGGCTTGAGCACCGATCGAACTGGCCAGCAGCGTCAATTTGGCGTCTGGCAGCGAGTTGCGTACGGCGTGAAAAGCTGGAGTCGTCACCAGCATGTCGCCCAGGTTGTCGAGCCGGATCAGCAGGACGCGTTTGGCCTGTTGCCACTTCTCGTCGATCACAGCTCGTCCTCCAACCCGTCGCCACCGGCGAGCACGGCGATGCGCTCGATCAACTCACGCGTCGCCTGGGTTCCAGCCAGCGGCAGAATGACGATGCGCCCACCAACCTCCTCGACCGCATCGGCCTCGGGCAGGTCCACACAAGCGTAATCGCCGCCTTTAACATGGATGTCCGGCTGCAGCGAGCGGATCAGGTCGGACGGCGCCTCTTCATCAAAGAGGATGGCGTGGTCGACCGGGTCGAACGCCCTGACTAGCGCCAGCCGGTCCTCCTCGCTGTTGACCGGACGGTTGGTTCCCTTTAGCCGCTGCGTCGTCCGATCGGAGTTGACGCCGACGACGAGCACGTCGCCCAGTTCCCGCGCTCGGCGTAAGAACTCGATGTGCCCGGCATGCAACAGGTCGAAGATGCCATTGGTGAAGACGACGGTCTTGCCATCCATACGGGCCCGGTCGAGGTCGGCGATCAGTGAGACCAGGTCCGACTTGGATCCCTTCGACTGCGCCACGTGCTCGTTCAGGCTGATCCGCTGCAGCAATTCCTGGTGATGGACCACTGCGGTGCGCCGCTTGCCGACGGCGATGCAGGAGGCTTCGATGCCAATACGGGCCGCTCGAACCCCGCCCGCGCCCGCCGCGAGGGACAGTGCCATGGTTGACAGGAATGAATCACCGGCTCCGACGTCGTTGGCGTGGGGCACCGGGTGGGCGGGCAGATGGCGCGCCCGGCCGCGACGGTCGACAATGCAGACCCCTTCCGAGCCCATCGTGACGGCAATGTGCTGCGCACCGGTCGCCTCAATCAATCGGCGGCCGAGCCGGGCAGCCGCGCTGGTGATCTCCTCGTCGATATCCTTACCGGTCCAGCCAAGGGCGAGTGCCGCCTCGATGTGATTGGGCGTAATGACGGTCGCGTTTGCTTCGGCGAACCGGGAGAGCCGCTTCGAGTCGATCGCGAGCACCCGAGGATCCTCCGCGCGCAGTTGGTTTAGCCGGTCGAGCAGATTGTCGGTCACGACCCCATAGTCGTAATCGGAGATCACCACGACGTCGCAGTTGCCGTAGACGTGGTCGAGCGAGGCCAGCAATGCGTCTTGCGTTTCGGCGTCGTACTGGTCGTATCCCCCTTCATCGAAGCGAACGACGTACTGACCATTAGCCAGGATGCGCATCTTGTGGAGGGTGGTGGCGTTGCGGTCCTCGACCAGCCATGAATCGTCGATGCCGCGATCGCGCAGCGCGGTGCGTAGAAGCTGACCCGGCAGATCGTCTCCGATAACCCCGAGCAAGATGACGTCGGCGCCGAGCGCAGCCAGATTGGCGGCGGCATTGGCTGCTCCGCCCGGCACCCGCTCTTCTGCCGACTTGCGCACCACCGGGACCGGCCCCTCGGTACAGATGCGCGAGGCGGTCCCTTCCAGATAGCTGTCGAGCATCGCGTCGCCGATAACCAGCGCGCGCATACCGCGGAAGCGGCGAACAATGTCGATCGTCGCGATCATGACCGGCTCCTCTGCGGTCTGGCCAGTCGTGCCTCCGGCCGACCCGTTCGACGCCAGGTGTCGGGGAAATAGTCGAGGTCGACATCAGATCCGTTACCCTCGACCGACCGGATGATCCGCAACGCGTGGGCGGAATCGCGCGCGACGTAATGCGGCGTTCTCCTGGGCGAGTCGGGGGCCGACTCGGTGCCGAGGTCGACCAGGATCGTTCGACAGCCGGCCCGGTTGCCTGCTTCGACGTCGTTGAGAATGTCTCCGACGTACCAGGAGGACTCGAGGTCGACCCGGAGCCGTTCGGCCGCTTCGAGTAACATGCCTGGTTCCGGCTTGCGGCAGGCACAGGCAAATGACAGCTCGGGAACCACACCGTCCGGATGGTGCGGACAGTAGAAGAACCCGTCGACCTCGACGCCCTCGCTCCGCAGCTCGTCACGCAATGAGTCATGCATCGCGGTAAGGTCATCCTCGGTGAAATAGCCGCGCGCGACCCCCGACTGGTTGGTGATAACGGCAAGCCGGAATCCGGCTTTGCTCAGGTGCCGCAGTTCGGGAACCAGGTCCGGATAGAGAACCAGTTCGACGGCGCTCGACGGGTAATGTCGTGGCTCGACCAGCGTTCCGTCGCGATCGAGAAATACGGCAGCATGACTGCTCATGGTGCGCCACCTTCCCTCGTGGCAAGTTCGCTCTCGACGATGTCACACAGGATGTGGGTGAGGAGCATGTGGATCTCTTGCGCCAGGGCGGTGTCGGCACCAGGCACGCTGACGCCGATATCGGCGCGATCGATCAGCGTGCATGTAGGTTTCCCGGTCAGAGCCACCACGGTCATCGCCTGGTCACGTGCCGCCTGGAGCGCCTCGACCAGATTGCGTGACTCGCCGCTGGTACTGATCACGACGAGTACGTCACCTGGGCGACCGTGTCCTCTCACCTGCCGCTCGAAGATCTGCTCGAAGCCGTAGTCGTTGCCGACGGCGGTTAGAATCGCGCTGTCGGCGGTGAGGGCCATGACCGGGTAGGCCGCACGTTCACGCTTGAAGCGACCCACGAGTTCGGCGGCGAAATGCTGCGCCTCGGCGGCGCTGCCGCCGTTACCCGCGATCAAGACCGAGTTCCCGCGCTCGAGCGCCTGAATCAGGCAATGTGCGATCTTGGCGAGCGTCGTCGCGTCGTTGGATAGATCGCGTAGCGCCCTCGCGTAGGCCATCTTGCGGCTCTCGAGGGTCGTCGTTGCCTGTGCTCCGTACCGATCGACAGATTCCTGTCGTGCATCGGATTCGAGGAGTGGTGCCGGACGTTTGAGTGCCACGGCTCCTCCTATCATCTCGTGCGGACAATTCCGCCAGTCACGTCACATCGCCTGGCTGGACCTGAATCGGGGCCCATGGTTCGTGTGTGATCGAGCCCTACCGATGGCCAAAAGGCGGCGTGACGGACACTGCCGGATATCGGCAGCTTAATACAAGGCTATATGTTGCGGTAACAGAAGACATCAGGCGGGTGAACAAAATTGGTGTCTCACGAATTGTGCAAGTGCACAATCAAGCTGTGGGGCCGTTGAGCAGGCGCACAGCCAGTGCGAGCCGGATCTGGACGGCGTGATCGAAGACCCGGGGATCCAGGCCGGTGAGTGAGGCGATCTTGTCGAGGCGATAGCGGAGGGTGTTACGGTGAATTTCGAGCTTTGTGGCTGTGGAGGAAGGGCAGCAATTCTTCTCAAAGAACGTCTCGAGCGTCTCGATCAGTTCTGGCGCATGATCGAGCGGGCTGAGGAGGTGGGCTGACAGGTCGATTTTCGTGCGCTCGTCAGACACACCGACGAACGAGGCGATGCCCAGCTGATCGAGGCAGTGTACCCGGTTCGAACCTTCGAACTGGAGTCCGAGCGAGAGAGCTGTTCGCGCATCTTGATAGGAACGAGCCAATCCCCGCACGCCCGGGTGATAGCGCCCGATGCCGATCGTCAGTTCACCGCCGGTCTGGCGCTGGAGAGTGGTGAGCAGACCCGACGTCGCCCGCTTGAGCGCCACGAGATTTGCCCAGGACATCGTGCCCCAGTCCGCGCCGTCCTGCTGGTCGACCCAGCCAGCCAGGTCGCGGGAGGAGCTGGCTTTCAGAATAGCGATCTCTCCATTGCCGATGTAGGCGCAAATCGTATCGCGCGGCAACGAAAAGTAGCTCACCACCGACTTGATCAGCCGCCTGGCACGACGCTGAATGGTCACGTCGTCGTACCGGCCCTCATCATCATCATCGCCGAGAATATAGCTGCCTGCTCCAACGAGGATCACGGCGCGTGGGCGGGTGAAGTCGATGCCGAAGAGTTGGCCGCCGCGCAGGATGTCGGCATCGGTCAGATGCGGATCACGGAGCACGCTCTCGATGAAACGATACTGGATCTCGTGGTAGTTGGGCAGATCCTCGATGCCGCTTGAACGCTGAACCACCAGTTCGAGGAGCAATTCAGCCAGGCGCGAGGAAATCGAGCCCGACTGCTCGGTCTCGGGACTGCGATGAGTTAGCTCCTGCATGAGACGGAGCGGAAAATCGCGAGCCTGCTCGCTCCGCTCATGGGTCTCCTGCTGGTTGGCTGCGAACTGGACGCTCATCTGTCCGATGCTCCAAGCCTTCGTATCACTATGTCCCACTGACCGGTGAACCGGAGTGTTTTTGGGACGCGGTGAGGCCAACGTGACGTGCCGCCGTTTCGGTTCACTCGACAGCGGATCCCCAACGTTCGGGACCAGCACATTGCCTGTTTGCTGAAACGCCGCCGTGTAATCCCGCCGTGTGCTGGGCGACGCAGTGATCTTTGGATGCACGACGCGTGCCAACTTCTCCTCATGAATGAGTCGAAGCCTGTGCGAACTGTCATTGATGAATGAAAACTCGCGAACTTACGCGTAATGTGAAGTCGACAGCATGAGGATGCGACGATTGCGGAAGAATGTCAGTTCATGATCGCGCCGTGCAAACGATGAACGCCGGAGGCAATCATGGGCCGTCTGAGATCCGACACGACGAGGGCCGCGACATCGTCGACGACATCGATGGTCTCGCCATGGCTTCGAGGTAACGACGAGCGTCCTGTCCCGCCGCTTTTCGCTGGGAGAAGCGAACCGGCGGGACAGGACGCGTGCGGTATCCGTTGCTAGTCTAATCAGGACTCGTAGCCAGCGGCCTTGCGAACATCTGGCGGGAAATCTTCCGGGTCAAAGACCTGGCGTAATTCGAGGAACGATTGATCGTCCATCAGCGGCACGCGCTTCGCCCATTCGATGGCTTCCTCTTTCGAGTCGACCTTGATGATCCAATAACCACCGAGGACCTCTCGCGTTTCTGTGAACGGCCCGTCGGTGACCGTGGGCTTACCGTCTTTGAACCGAATGCGAGCACCCTTCGAAGACGGGTGCAGGCCGTCCGCCGACAGGAGTTTGCCGGAGTCGATGAGCTCTTTGTTGAACTGCATCATCCCGCTGACCTCCTCCGCGGTCGGCAGCACGCCCGCTTCTGCTCGCTCGTTCGGATAGATTAGCATCATGAACCGCATGCCATTGCCTCCTGACTCCGCCGGAATTTCCCGGCACCTCATTGCCTCTCTCTGTTGTGGTCGCTCGGGGCATCGCGGATTCGACATCGTAGTCAACCGCGATCACGCAATTGGCGGCCGCCGAAATGGACCCGTGACGCGCGACACGGCTTTGGCGATGCCCAGCAGTCGCGCATCGTCCCAACGTCTGGTCACGAGTTGAACGCCAATCGGCAGACCCTCTTTGCTCAGCCCGGCGGGCAGCACGACCGCTGGGTGCCCACTGTAGCTGAACAGCGCGCTGTGCGCGGCGACCATCCAGTAGGTGACCGTCTCGCCGTCGACGTCGAGTGGCGTGCCAGTGTCGCAGTGGGGGAACGCTGTTGTCATCGACGTTGGACAGAGGAGGACGTCCCATTCGTCGAAGAAGCGCTCCCAGGCGACGATCGATTCATCCCGCTGGTGCAGCATGTTGAGGTATTGACCCAGGGTGGCCGGATGCTCGCTCGGTTGAGTCGCGTTGATAAGCATTCCGATCAGGATTCCGAGGCGTTCACTCACCTCGGCGAATGGCATGTCCGGCAGGGCGGGCTGGTCAACATTCGCGCCAGCATCAGCCAATCGTCGCGCCAAGTCTAGCACCTCGGCGCGAATCTCCGTCGCGACCGGTACTCCCGGAAAGGTCGGAATCACCGCGACTCGGAGTCCCGCCAGGTCGACTGGTCGTGCCGCCTCCACCGGCAACGGTAGTACGTCGGTGTCGAGTCCGTCCGGCCCGGCGATGATGCCGTAGAGCAGCGTGAGATCATCGATAGTTCGCGCTACTGGTCCAATGCAGGACATGATGCGAATCGGACGCGGCGGCGGAAACCCTGGCACCACACCGGTCAGGGGAACCCGGTGCTCGGTTGGCTTGAGGCCGAACACTCCACAGAAATGAGCGGGGACACGGATCGATCCCGCGAGGTCGGTGCCGACGTCGAACGGTGTCATGCCAGCAGCGACCGCGGCCGCCGCTCCTCCACTGGAACCTCCAGGTGTCCGTCCAATGTCCCATGGATTATTGGTGCGTCCGAAGATCGGGTTATTGGATTGGTAGTCGCCCAGCATGAACGCGACGTTGGTTTTGCCGACCAGGATGCCGCCCGCGTCCTTCAGCCGTTTGACGACGGTGCTGTCCTCCGTGGGGACGTAATCCGCCAGATGTGGATAGCCGGACGTGGTCCGCAGTCCCTCGGTCGCGTGAGTGTCCTTGAGCGTGAATGGAACGCCGTGGAGTTTGCCCCAGATCTCACCACGTGCCCGCGCCTCATCCGCTTTACGGGCTCGCGCCAGCGCACGCTCTACGTCCAGCACGACGACGGCATTCAGCGCCGGGTTCGCCGACTCGACCCGCGCCAAATGCGCGAGCAGAGCCTCAGTTGCCGACACCTGACCCGACCGGATGTCCTCCGCCAGTTGACTAGTACTCCGGAAGGTGATGTCCATCTCAGTTCCTCTTGTCGATGCCCGAGTCAATCAGGGAAGACCTCATTCAGCGCGCGAATCTCAATGGTCGCGATGTGCGCGGGCGGCATTCCGCTTGCCAGCCGAATGGCCTCGTTCAGATCACGCGCCTCAATCAAGTAGAAGCCCCCCAGCTGCTCACGCGTCTCAGCAAACGGACCGTCGGTGATCAATTCGCGCCCGCCTCGCACGCGTACCGTCATCGCGTTCTCAGCGGGTTGCAATGGCGACGACGTGATGTAGTGGCCGCCCTGGCGCAGTTCGTCCCGGTATTCGAAGACGTCCTGCATGATCGCGTCGAACTCATCCCGGGGTATCGCATCGATCTTGTTCTGGTCCTGATAGATTAGGCAGAGGTACTTCAACGGTAAGCTCCGATCACGTCTCCCTCGGTGTCGTCATGAAGTAGTCGTGCCGGTTCGGCCGAATTCGACACAGAATCGCTGAACCTGGGCGAAAACGAGACTCGCCTCCTCGATATGGGAGGCGAGTGTCATCGGCAGTCGCGATACCCGAATCTGATTCTCAGCTGTCCTTCAGTCCAGCCAACTCTACTACCGGCCGAACTTCGACTGTTCCGCGGCGCGCGCCGGGGATCTTCGACGCGATCTCGATCGCCTCGTCGAGATTGTTGACGTCGACCATAAAGAAGCCGCCTAGCTGCTCGCGCGTCTCGGCAAAGGGGCCGTCGGTAATGACCGGCTTGCCGTCGCGCACGCGGACACTCGTCGCCGCGGCCGTCGGGTGGAGCGGCGCGGTGGAGAGAAACTGCCCGCGCTCGCGGATGCGATCGACGAGTTGAAGCGACTCGTCGTAGCAGTCCTCGCGAATCTCATCGTCGAGGGCCTGCTCGTTTTCGTAGATCAGCAGCATGTATTTCACGCGATCGTCTCCATCGTTCCGTGTAATCTCAGGTCATCCGCCCGCAATTGCGCCGACGATCAGAAGCGGTTCCTCTCCCGATGCGACCGGCTCGGGGAGCGGGGTGTCGGGAGACTCGAGCGAGAGATCCCGTTTGCAGGCGTAGTAGCGCAGGAACGGCCGCCTCCGTCGCGTCGCGTAGTCCCGGATCGTCCCACGTAGCATTGGGTAGCGGGACTCAAGCTCATTGAGCACCGCATCCATGGTGACGGGGCCATCGACCTCGAGCTCCAGCTCGAGGCCGACCTTTGCCAGCGTTCTCAGGTGTGGTGGAAGCTTGACCCGGATCATCGCAGCGTCTGGACTTCGATCGACGTCACGGCTGGCAGATCATGGACGATTGTCGTCCAGGTATCGCCGGAATCGGACGAGGCGTAGACCTGTCCTCCCGTGGTGCCGAAGTAGATCCCACAGGAGTCGAGCGAATCGACTGCCATGGCGTCTCGCAGCACGTTGACGTAGCAATCCTGCTGCGGCAACCCGTTGGTCAGCGCTTCCCACTCGTTCCCGCCGGTGCGGCTGCGATAGACACGGAGCTTGCCTTCTGGCGGGAAGTGCTCGGTGTCGCTCTTGATCGGGACGACGTAGATGGTCTCTGGCTCGTGCGCGTGAACCGTGATTGGGAAGCCGAAATCACTCGGCAGGTTGCCGCTGATCTCGTACCAGTTCGAGCCGCCATCGTCGCTGCGCATCACGTCCCAGTGCTTCTGCATGTAGAGGGTATTGGGGCGCGACGGGTGCATCGCGATGTCGTGGATGCATTGACCGACCTCGGATTCCGGATCCGGCAGCTCGAACTGCATGGTGAGCCCGCCCGTTGCCGTGCGCCAGGTTTGGCCGCCGTCGTCGGTCCGGAATGTACCGGCAGCCGAGATTGCCACCCACATGCGGTTTTCGTCATTGGGGTCGATCAGGATTGAGTGGAGGCACATGCCGCCGGCGCCTGGCTGCCAGAGATGGCCCTTGACCTCACGAAGTCCGGCGAGCTCCTGCCAGGTCTGGCCGCCGTCGGTCGACTTGAAGAGGGCGGCATCCTCAACTCCGGCGTAGACGGTGTCTGGATCGCTCAACGACGGTTCGAGGTGCCAGACGCGGGTGAATTCCCAGGGGTGCTGGCTGCCGTCATAGAACATGTGGGTGCCGGGGTCGCCGTCATAGGTGAACTGATTGCCGACGGGCTCCCAGGTCTGGCCGCCGTCGTCGGAGCGCTGGATCGTCTGACCGAACCAACCGCTCGACTGCGAGGCGTAGAGCCGGTTCGGGTTCACCGGCGAGCCATGAAGATGGTAGATCTCCCATCCCGCGAAATGTGGTCCGCAGATATCCCATTTCTCGCGCTGTTCGTCTGACGTGAGGATGAACGCGCCTTTACGTGTACCAACCAGAACCCGCACTCCGCTCATCCAATTTCCTTTCGTGGTACTCGGACGTTCATTCGTCCAGAGCTCGTGGTCGATTCGACCGATTGCCTTGAGGTTGTGTGACCACCCGAAGAGCCGACATTATACCGCGTACGTTCGCACAAGTCGAACACATATTCTTAATGATGTGGGACGACGACTGGCTGGCCGACGCGCCCACCACTGGCTACGGCTCCTCAGCCAGGAAGATCTCGTTACCGTCCTGGTCGTAGAACCAGGTCGCCTTCGCTCCCCAGGGCATGACCTCCAGCGGTCCCTTGAATTCGACGCCGCGCTCGCTCAGCGTCTTGTATGTCTCTTCAATGTCCGGTGTTACGACGGAGATACCGGACGCGCCGCCTGCCTTGCGATCCGGTCCAAACCACTCGGCTGGATTCAGCGCAAGCTGGGTCGTCGCACCGGGTGGGACGACCGTGATGAAGTGGACGTCATTTCCCATTGGGGCGTCGAGCGCCTTCTCCCAGCCGAGCGTATTCGTGTAGAAATCGAGGGCTTGCTGCTGATCCGAAACGAGAACACTGGCCGAATGGATATACGAAATCATGGGTCTCTCACTCCTGACTTGAACGACGCCGGACGATGACAGATACGGAACAAACTCCAGTGCCTTTTGAGGTTCGATGCTGAACAACGAACGGGCGGCGCAAGCGCGTCATGCGTCGCCACCCAGTGACCGGAAGGGCTACGACGCACGTCCTCCGGTGAAGTGTTCCTCTCCTTTCTTCAATGGACGAAAGCGCAGTGCCGACCAGACGTCGTCGACCGCGACCTGGGTAATCGGGCGCATGCCGTAGTCAGCCAGGATCGGCCAGAGACTGTCGCGATTGATATCGGTCCGGTTTCCTTTCGGGTAGGCGACCCAGAACGCGGCCGGTTTCGTCAGGTGGTCACGATGTTCGTCGAGTACCATGCGCAGAGAGGCTGAGTCGGGCGCGAACACCACCGCGGTCGTTGCGTCCGCCATCTGCCTGCGCATCTCCACACCGTCTGGAAGTGGTTCCATTCGCGCGCGCTGATCAGGCTCGGACAGCCAGAGACTGGTGTTCGGTTTGATCAGCAGCTTCTGCGCGACGGACTTGGTGCTCACCAACGTTCCCTTCCCGGTTATGCGTCGAGCTACTCCGCGAGCGTCGCCCGCAGGCTCGCCAGGTGCATCCGCGCGTGACCGATCACGACCATCTCGACGATCTCGGCCAAGCTGTACTCGTTACCCATAAAGACTGACGTGGTGTGGGCCAGCTGCTCCTCCGTCAAGTCGCGAAGGACAGCTTCAACCTCCGGGCCGTGCACTCGCAGCAGGTCGAGCACTTCGTCCTGGCTCACTGCGGCGAACTCCTCGGCGTGCCGGGCGTTACCCGCGTTGACGATCTCCATCGTGACCCGAGGCATCAGGCTGACGTTCGCCGCAACCTCCTCGACGAGCTTCCGAAATGCAGGAGAGGAACTCGCAATGTGATGCGCCACGACGCCGACGTACCAGCCCTCCTCGGCCGAAGTCCGGCGCCACTCGTCGGGGGTGCAGCCCTCCACCAGCGCGATCAGTTCGTCGTTCACGGCCTTGAACTGATCGGCGAACCGCTCCGATCGCGTCGCGACGGGACTCTCAGCCAGAACGCGATCCTCGGCGAGTTCGCCAACCACTTGATCAATGCGCGAAGGTGACACCGTTGTTTCTCCTTCAGCTTCAAATGCTCGATCAGCCTGCCGTCTTGATACGTGGCTGCCGTCCATTACCAGCGTCGATCAAGTTCGGCTGTCGTTGATCTCGTAGGACAACACGACTACCCCGGTCTTCAGCGTTTGACTGTCGACGAGTTTGAGCGTGGTCAGGGGGCATGGCCGAAAGAGCAGGTCCTCCGGACCACCCTGACCGACGAAGAGCGGGTGTACCCACAATCGGAGTTCATCCAGCAGTCCATGCTCCAGTAGCGTGAATGAGAGGGGCCCGAAGCCGAACTGCACGATGTCCTGTCCTGGCTCGTCTTTCAGCCGAGCGATCTCTTCCACCACGTTGTCACTGATGACCGTGGTGTTGGCCCACTCTGGATCCCGCAAGGTCGTTGAGACGACGTACTTCGACATGCCGTTAATGCGGTCGGTGAACGGGTCACCGGATCGTGACGCCCAGACCGGAGCAAACGCTTCGTAGGTACGGCGCCCCATCAGGACTGCATCGCACGACATGAGCAGGTCGGTCTGAAGGACACCGCCAGTCTCATCATCAACGTCGGGAGGAGGCCAGAGCTGAGGATTCTGGATGACACCGTCGATTGACATGTACGTCGAATTGATGATCTTGCGCATCGTTCGTCTCCTCTCCTAGATGGACACATGACCATAGCAACGTTTCTCCAGGACGCTCAATTGCACTGTCAGCACCTGGTCAGATCTGGCCCATCATGCAGGCGGCTGACCGCCTTATCGATCCGTCGTTGGCGGGTTTCCGCGGTCTTGGCGTCGTCGATCGGCATGACGATGCGCCGTTTGTTGCTGTAGGAGAGTCCATCGAAGAAGGTCCGCGCCGCGGGGTCCTGATCCAGTGCCATCCTGAAGTCTTCCGGCACCACAACCTCTCGCGGTGCCGTGTCGAGCGTGAGGTTGACCTCGACTTCGTCACCAGCGGCTACCCCGGCTTTATCCCGGACCTCGCCGCTTACCGGAACGAGATAGCGTCCGCCCATCGTCGCCACGGTGCTCCGGTAGCTGTAGCCGTTGATCGTGACCACCACGGCGGGCTTTTTCGACGACCCGAGCCCGGCGACGACTTCGGGCGGAACTTCGATACCTGTCGCGGTTTTTCCGTTCAGTTCGACTGTGGCATTGAATTCCATGTTCTCCTCCGTTTCATCGCACGGTCCAGAACCAACGCTCGACGATGACGTCGCATAGAGTTGTCGTCCGGACACCCGTCAATTCGACAGCCTTCCGGTGAGTCGCGGTCACAACCGGTCGATCTCGTCGAGCCGGCGCGTCAAGAAACGCCGCTCGGGCTCCTGGTCAGTCAGGCTGAGCGCTCGCCGGTAGGCCAAACGCGCGTGCTCGAGCTGGCCAAGACGGCGACAGAGATCGGCCCGAGCGGAATGGATCAGGTAGTAGTCGGTCAGATCGCCTCGGCTCAAAATGCCGTCGATCAGGGCCAGACCCGCCTCCGCCCCGTCGTGCATTGCGACCGCGACGGCCCGGTTGAGCTCGACCACGGGCGACGGTTCGATGCGCAGGAGCACGTCGTAGAGCGCGACGATCTGTGACCAGTCGGTCGCGTCCGGTGTCGCTGCTTCAGCGTGAACCGCGACGATAGCGGCTTGCAGGGTGTACGCACCGAAACGGTGCGTGGCCAGAGCCTGCTCGACCAGCGAGATCCCTCGCTCGATCAGGTCACGGTTCCACAGCGAACGATCCTGATCCTCCAGCAGGATGAGGTCACCATCCACGGACGCCCGCGCTTCACGGCGCGACTCGTGGAGCAGCATCAGCGCGAGCAGGCCGAGCACTTCCGGCTCGGGCAGCAGGTCGGCAAGCAGGCGCGCCAGGCGAATCGCCTCGCCGGTGAGGTCGGCCCGCGTAAGAGAGGAGCCAGAGGACGCGGAATATCCCTCGGTGAAGACAAGGTAGATGACCCTCAGTACGGTGTCGAGGCGGTCGGGCAGGTCGTCCCGTGAGGGGACCTGGTATGGGATACCAGCGTCGCGAATCTTCCGCTTCGCCCGCACGATGCGCTGCGCCAACGTGGCTGGGGATGTCAGAAAGGCTTTCGCGATCTCCTCGGTCGTAAGCCCACAGACCTCCCGCAACGTCAATGCGATGCGAGCGTCGGCCGCCAGCGCCGGGTGACAGCAGGTGAAGATCAGGCGCAAACGGTCGTCCTCAACGCTTTCGTCGTCAAAGTCGATCTCATCGGTCTGAACGGTGTCGAACTGCTCGGCGATTGCCGCGAGTGAGGCGTCGAAGCGAGCCCGGCGGCGCATCCGGTCGATGGCCTTAAAGCGTCCGGTCGAGACCAGCCAGGCACGCGGATTTCGCGGCACGCCCTCGACCGGCCACTGCTGCAGCGCGGCCGCGAACGCATCATGGACTGCGTCTTCGGCCAGATCGAAATCACCCAGGAGCCGGATCAAGGTCGCGAAGACACGGCGATACTCTGTCCGGTACACCTCGTCGACCATCTGCTTCGCTTCGGTGGGTCGTGGGTCCGTCATATCACGCGGATCCTTACCAAACTGGAATCGAAGAGCCTGTTAGGCGCCAAAGCGGCGGGCCGAGCGCTCCCGTGCCCTGGCGGCCTCGATCTGTCGATCCTTCGGCGCGGCCGTTGTCTCGAGCGCCGACAGGAGGCGCGACGAGACGCTGGCGATGTCCTCTACCGCGGCGTTGAACGCGGCTTCGTTGACCGCGGATGGCTTGGTGAAACCGCTGATCTTGCGCACGAATTGCAGCGCAGCGGCGTGGATCTCCTCATCGGTCGCGGGGGGATCGAAGTTGAACAGCGTCCTGATGTTGCGGCACATCTTCGTCAGTCTCCTCCGGGCACCGATCGAATTCGGGCTCGATCAGCCCCGCTGATTGAAATCGGATGGTCGGCTTGATTGCACGATAGCGGTGACCAGCCGTCTCACGCTCGTGCTCTTCCGGCAATACGGACACATCGACCTTCACGCGTCCCACGACGGCAGCCTCCTCGCGACTGGATCCTGCTGTACCCAAACAAATGTTCTATCCAATAGACGAATGGCGGTCGCCAGAATCGACATCGGTGCTGCTTTCTACTGGGAAGAGTGAATCGAAGACTGGTCGACGATCATCTGCGCCTCTTTCCATGATGGGAAGGCGGCTTCGAGCTTGTCGCGACCAGCGGAGGTCAGAGAAAGAACGTGTTCGCGTGCATCAAGCTGCGATGGCTTGGTTGCAACCCAACCGTTACGTTCGAGCAGCGACGCACTGCGCGTGAGCGTTGTGCGATCCAGGCCGAGGAGATCGGCCAAATCGTGAATAGGAGTGGGACCTTTTTGCGAAAGTGCGGCGAGAACTGAGAACTGTGTGGCTCGCAGGCCGTGCGGGCGCAGCCGCGCTTCGTAGAGCCGCGTCAATTCGCGCGCCTCGCGTCGTGCCCGCAAGCAGTAGCAGTTTCTGGTCTCGCTCAAATCAACTGACGTGTACATACAGATAAGTGTATATACACGACTCAGGGCTGTCAAGGACGTGCTCGGACCAATCGGGACCGAATATCGTACGACACGTAGTTCGTTAATCTGGGACGTCCGGGTTGCCAGTAGGCTCTAGCCCCTATCACGGCAGTCTGGTATTGTTCAGCGCACTGGGCGTTTCCGCGACGGCATACTCACGCGGTTTCGCTGCCTCTATTGACCGCTCACGTCACGATTCCCGGGGGAGACGACGGTGTCTGAGCAGCCGGAGCATGAAGGTCAGCCCAACGACGAAGAGGATCTCTTCGAAGATATTCGCCGGTTTCTCGGCGAGCAATCGGGCGACGACATTTACGAAGATTTCCGGGCCGCCTTCCAGGGCGCGCGCACTTTTGTCAATCGCGAACTGCGCGAGATGGAAGAGTACAGCCGGATGGTCAGGACGCTGGAGCGCCTGCTGGAGGATGAATTCCCCGGCACGTTCAGCGCTCCGCTCCGTTCACGCCTGGCCGAGATGCTCTACGTCTACGGACTGGCGCACTACTCGCTGCTGCAGCAGTCGACCGGCGACGAGGACGAAGAGACCGAAGAAGACGAAGATCAGGAAGCGGCCAGGCCGCTGGTCATCTACGATCTCTGGTTCCCGCAGGACGTCGCGATCGAGCAGGCGCAGGACGGCTATTACCTCCATCTGAGCGACGGGCGAATTGATCTCTCGCTCTATCTCGGCAGCGAGCCGAATGAGCGTGGAGCGCTGGTCGATCTGGTCGACCACTGGGGCTATGCCGCCGCCAACACGCCGCCGGGTGAATCCGCGCCGCCGCCATCGGAGCGCATCACCCCGGTCCTGACGGTCGAACTCGACTACGGTGGATCGGAGATGGTGGATGCCGAGGACCACGTCGACATCCTCTTCCTCGACAACAATGGCGAGCCGATCGTCCGCATGCACGCGCGCTCGGGCGAGCTACGCACCATCGTCGACGAACTGCAGAACGTCGGCCGGGACGGAGCGATCTAGCGGCGCAGTGCAACGGCCGAATGAACGTGTAGAGGCCGGAGCGGAGTAATCGCTCGCGGGTCAGGCCCACGGCTGAAGACCGTCCGCCCGTTTCGCGGCGGTCGATGTCACGATAGTGCACGTCTTGGCGCCCCGCGAAGAAGTCGCCGCTGGCTGGCACAAGTCCAGCCACTACGGTGCAATCTCCCCATCCGTGCCCAATCCAGCGCTCAATCGTCGGCGGGCTGGAGTGCTTGCCGGGATGGTGGTGCTTGCGCGAGCGCCCGCATGTCATCGTCGATGATGAATGTCTGCTCGGTGCCGGAACGCGCGAAGACGACGCATGCCTCGCGCACCCGTAGGCCGGTGGCCGTCTCGAATGCGACTGCCCGCGTCGCGGCGTTCTTCCGGAACACGTCAACCCGCCGGTCGATCTCACTGGTATCGATGTCGTCGGTCCGAAAGTCGACGATGACCATCTCTTCTCCCTCGCCGAAGATCAAGTCGACCTGCCCTTCGACAAAACCACCGCGTTTCAGGTGGGCCGAGAAGTTCACCTCGCGCTGAATCGACCCGGCGGCATTCGCCCGTGCGATGGCTTGACTATCGAGGCAGGTGCGAGCCATCTCGACGAGCTGTGCGATCTCGATCGCACCATCTGACCGCTCCGCGATGCGCTTGCAGAGTGCCGACAGGTTGTTCGCAGTCTGCAGATCGACACGCGCCATGACACGATGCAGAGCCCGGTCGATCCGCTCGGGCTCGTCGACGTCTCGCTCCTGGCCAGTTTCTTGGCCGTCGGCGTCGATGAAATCGTCCCAGGTGTCGAGTTCGTCGAGGAGCGTCAGCGGCAGTCCCTTACTGGCGCGCGCCATCAGATCGTGCCGGTCCTGATACCACGCGCGGCGTCGTGCCTCCCGTTCGTCGACGTCTTCGGCCCGAACTGGATCGGGGGCGGCGGGTACTGACTCCGCCGGAATCAGCGACTGGTCGTAGAGATAGATGGTGTCCCTGAGGACGATCTGTCCGGTTGGATCGGGTATGACCGGCACACACTCGGCCAGGGTTGCCAGCATGCCGCTCGCCTTTTCCTTATTAAGAACGGCGGGCAGCAGTAGATAGTCACGCGCACGGGTTGCCGCTACGTAGAGGAGACGCCGATCTTCTGCCTCGTCATGCTTCGCTTCGCGTTCAGCGGCCTCGTCGAACTTCGGAGTCTGAAAATAGGCGCCCTTCGTGCCGACGCGCAGATCGAGCCGCCGTTCGTTCGGATCGGGGATGGCGACGGGGCCCCGCGAGCCGCCGGAGTTATTCAGATTGGCCAGGGCGACGATCGGGAATTCGAGTCCCTTGGCGGCGTGAATTGTCATCAAGCGCACAACGTCATCGCGGGCCTCGGCCACCGCCGCGTCCGCCTCGTCGGCACGTCCGCCGCTACTGGTCGTCAGCCAACGGACGAAGGCGCGCAGACCGCCGCCCCGGACTCCGCCGAAGGCGCGAGCCTGGTCGGCGATCTTCAGCAGATTCGCGGCGGCCTGCTGTCCCTGCGGCAAGGTGATGGCGTACTCGACCAGGCGAGTCTCCTCCAAAACCCGGCTGACGAACTCCGGGGTTGTTATCTGGCCGCGCAGGTCGTGCAGTCCGCGCAGCACTGCCAGTGCCTCGTTTACCGGTGGAACCGGAGCGTCCGATGCGACCCGCAGGTCGAACTGACCGCCCCGGCTGACGAAGTGATAGAGATCGTCGTCAGAGCAGCCGAAGGCGCCGGAGCGGAGCGCGGCCACCAGCGAGAGTCGGTCGGTCGGATCGTCGATCGCCTTGAGGCAGCTAACCAGTTCGCGCACCTCCTGACGATCGAAGAAGGCTCGGCCACCCTCGTGCCGGTAGGGGACATCGCGCTCAGAGAGGGCCTGCTCGTAGAAATCGATTCCAGTGCGGGTTGGTAGCAGGATGGCGACATCGCGCCAGGAGGCGGGCCTGATGCTCTCCCCGTCATTGACTGGCCAGCATTCGTCGCGCACGGCCTGTTCGATAAGCCCGGCCAGCAGTCGTGCCTCCTCCTGGCGCATCGCGTCGGCGCTCTCGGCGCTGCCACGGATGAGGATGACCGGCGCATGCGGGATATCGTGGTCCGACCGTGCCGGAACCAGCTTGCTGTACGACGGTTGAATGCCGTCGTCTGGCTGGATGATCTGGTCGAAGACCTCGTTGACCCAGGTGATGACGCCCGGAACCGAGCGGAAGTTCTGCTGGATGGTGAGCAGCCCGGCCTGCAGGACGTGGTGCTTTACCCACTCGTAGATGGTGATATCGGCACGACGGAAGCGGTAGATTGACTGCTTCGGGTCGCCCACCACGAAGAGCTTTCCCGTGACCGGGGTCAGCTTGCGCCAGTCCGTCTCCTCGGTGTCGCTGGCAGTGAGATAGAGGACGATCTCGACCTGCATCGGGTCGGTGTCCTGGAATTCGTCGACCAGCACGCAGTCGAACTGCTGCTGGAAATAGCGGCGGACCTCCGGTTGGTCGCGCAGGAGATCGCGGGTCCAGATCAACAGGTCGTCGAACTCGGCCAGGCCGGCCTGGCGGCGCGCTTCCGCGTAGTTGAGTACGAAGTCCTGTATCAATGGCAGGATGCCGAGTAGCGCTGAGGCGCGCAGGTCACTCTGATAGGTGAGGAGTTCTTCCTTCAGTTGATTGCAGATGTCTTTCTGCTGATCGCTGGCGCCCGGCTCCCAGTTGGTTTTGGTCCCCGCGGCTTTGAAGGTGACCGGCTTGAGCATCACACGCTCGAGCACTTCGGGTCGGTCGACGCAGCGCTGGAATTCCTCGAACAGTTCGATGATGTTCTGGATCTGCTTGTAGCCGTTGTCCGAGGATTTCTTGCACTGGGGCAGCAAACCGCGCAGTTCCTCAACGTGGTTCGTCAACTCGCGCAATTTGTCGGCGGCAGTGAGGATCGGAAACGCGTCAAGCTGCAGCGGAAGCTGTGAGCGGTTGGCGTGAACCAGTTCGGTCAGATCACGCAGGCGCTGAAACTCGAATCCGCGATTGAAGGCCCGTCGCAGTTCGTGCGACGACGTAGAGAGGACCTCGCCGAGCCAACGCTTGTAGGCCTCGTCGAATCCGAGGTTGGATCCCAGGTCGTCAAGCACCTCGAAGTTAGGGTCGAGACCGGCCTCGATGGGACGCTCTCTCAGCAGGCTGCTGGCGAAGGCGTGGATCGTCTCGATCCGGGCGCGGTTCAGATCGCGCAGGGCAGTGCGGATCTTCTCGGAACGTGCGGTGTCCTGTTCATCAGCGAGCGCCGCCTCCAACCCCTCACGCACCCGGGCGGAGAGTTCGGCTGCGGCCTTCTCGGTGAAGGTGATGACCGCCATCTTCTCCACCGTCGTGTGGCCACTGCGAAGGATCTCGACGATCCGGGAGACCAGCACCGTCGTCTTGCCGGTCCCAGCGCTGGCTTCGACGCAGAGGTTGGCAGCGAGTTCGGTCGCGATCCGGTGGCGGACGTTCTGGTCGATTGGCGTGATCGTCATCTCACGGCACCTGTTGAATCCGGATGAACCGCGGCTCGCGCGACTCCGCCTTGCGCTGCGACAGGGTCAACACCCGTGCATCACAGACCTGCTTGCCGAGGCAGAAGGTGCAGTTGTCGCCTTTCGGGCCAGGCTCGGGATGGAAATCGCCCCGTGCGATCTGGCCGGTCATGTCGCTCAGAAGTTGGAGGAACTCGTCCCAGCGCTCTTGCAGCGTCCGGCCGGTGAAATGGAGCCGCTTGAAGCTGCCGCGCGTGGTGGAGAAGAAGTACTCGGCGCGGCCGTCTTCCCAGGTGACGTCAAGGCCCTGCCGCTTGAGCGCTTCAGCGGCGGCCAGCAGGTAGATTGGCAACTGCAGCGTCGTGCCCTGCGTGAACTCTTCTTTCCCGTTCTTCTTTTCTCTTCCGGTCTTGTAGTCGATCACCCGGAAGGAGGTCCGCTCGTCGTTCCAGTCGATCCGGTCGATCCGACCGTGGAACTGGAGCGTGCCGCCGTCGAACTGCATCGTCAGCGGGTCGTCGACTGAATACTCGCTGCCTTCTGCCTGTCCGGACCAGGATGGGCCGAAGCGAACTTCGAACGCGTGCGGGTGCAGATCGTTCCCCTGCTGATCCTGGAGTTCCAGCTCGAGCCACAGGTCGAGATCTTCGAACAGGGCGGTCTTGTCAAACTCCCAAACGAGCGGATAGCCGCCTCGTCCTTGCCGCTCTGCCTCGCGACAGACCTCTTCGGCGATGGCGCGCAACTCCGCCCGTAGTTCCTTGCCGGCTTCCGTTCCGCGGACCATCTGTTTGCTGAAGCGGGTCAGGAATTGATCGAGCGTGTCGTGTATGAGCCTGCCCCGGTCGAGTGCGTTCAGGCGTTCGACCGTCTCCGGTTCCTCAACCTGTTCCAGCCGGAGAACAAACTGGAGAAAGTATTGGTACGGACAGGTGGCGTAGGTTTCAAGCCGGGTTGGTGAGATCGGCCGCTGATCGTGCGAGACTGCGATCTGGCGATCTGCGCCAAGCATACCGTCCCAGGCGGTCAACGTTGAACTCCTCCAGCGAGCGTCCCACGCTTGACAGGCCCGGGCAAAGGGTTCTGACCGGCGTCGCAGGCAGGCCTTGCCAAGTTCTGGCTGCGAGCCGATCAACGTGCGGTCATATTCTCCCTCCGTCAAGGACTCCTCGGGCACGGCCGCGCCGAAGCGGTTGGCTGGAACACGCTCGAAGATCTCCGGCGGCAGGCTGTCGATATCGGCGATCGTGACTGGGCGTCCGGTGAGGGTCTCTGCCGCGGCACGGAAGAAATACGACGGGAGATGCGCTCGCGTGCCGCCTGCATCCCCCCGGGCGAAGCTCAGTTGCAGGCGCTCCTCAGCCGCGGCGATCGCTACCGTGAACTGGAGCGGTTCGGGATCGGCTCCCAGTGCTCGTGGAGGAAGTTCGCCAGGTATCAGATCACTCAGCGCAATGCGCTCTTGATCGAGTAGCAGAGCATCCTGACGGGGTGGTGACGGGAAAGAGCGCTCTGTCAGTCCCAGCAGGGCGACCGCCCGGAAACGAAGGTGCCGCAGCGAGTTGACGTCGACCACGGTGACGCCTTCGCGACCAAAAGCTCCGGCCTGTATGTTATAGAGCCTGGTGCTGTCGACCTGGAGCAGCGTGCTCATGACGGTCCGGACGAAGCGCGAGAAGGTGACATCGTCGGAAACCGTTTTCAGCCGGTCGAGCGTGGTCAGTTCCGCCAAAATCGGGTCGATCTCGTCGATGTAGTCGGAGGCCAGCGCGGCTAACCGCTCAAGGAACCCGTTCCAGCTGTCCCGCTGTGGCCAGTCCTCGAGCTGGTCGAACAACGCTTCGAGAAACCTCTTGAACCGGTCGATCTCCTCCAACTGGCTCTGGACGCGTTCGCTCGGTTCCCCGTTCTCAGGAATATAGGTCTGGATCTCATGCGCCCGCGCGTCCAGCCGGTCGAACCACTGACCGCGCCCCTCGACGATGCCAGCCCGGCGCGAGATCTGATCCCAGGCGGCGGGTTCGAACCCGCCGAAGCCCTCGGCAGTCGGGACCGGCAGGCGCGTCTCGGTCAGGAACTCCATTACCTGAGCACGCGAGAGCCGGGAGCCGATCAGCGAGATGAGCGTTGCCAGGCTGCGTCCGGCCGGACGTTCGATGCAGGGCCGGCCGTCGTGGAGATAGACCGGGATGCCCGCCTGGCCGAAGATCTCGTCGATCAGCCCTCGGTAGGTGTCGGCTTGACGGTAGGCGATCGCCATCTCGTGAAAGCCGATTCCCTGGCTGGCCCAGCGTAGGCAGGTGCGCGCTGCTTCTCGCACTTCACGCGGCGTGTCAGGCGCCGAGACGAGCCGAACGGTCTCATCTGGAGGCGCAGGGTCTCCGGACGGGGCGCCGAAGATGCCGGACTGCAGCCGGGTGAGCGATGTCGATTTGGCATCGAGCGTGACAAACTCTTCGGTGGCGTCCTTCTTGTATAGCCATGTTCGGAGGTCGGCGTGCGCCCCGTTCGCGTCGTTCGAGCCCTCCGGTAGGTAGAAGGTGACCGGAACATGTTCCATCAGTTGTTCGAGCATCTGCTGCTGGAGGGATGTTAGATTCCAGACACCGTAGACGAGCAGTTCAGTGCTGTCGAATCGTTCGGGATCGGCAAGCCGGAGTAGGTCATCGTTTGTGCAATAGATCGCGCGGTGCTGTTGCGCCTGGGCGTAGAGCATTGCCAATCCCTGGAGCTTGGGGGCACTCGCCGGGCGCGTTGTGCTCAGTTCGGCTGCTGCCTTGTCAAACGATTCGTGATCCAGGTCCGCCTGGCGTAGCTCGGCGAAGAGCCGGTGCAGCGCCTCGGCAAAGCCGGGCGATTGGGCCACGCGCTCGAAGTACCCGTCAGCCTGGCCAGCGACCTCCTCGGTAATGACGCGATCGCCGAGACCAGTTAGCCGTTCGGCGCCGCGAGCAGCGCGGGCGGAGATTGAGAGAGTGCTCGCGAGATCGCTAATGGTCTGTAGCCGCACGTTGACGACACCGCCGTGCAGTTCGGCGAGACGACGCCGCAAGTACGGCCGCAGCAGCGTGCTGCCGATGAGAATCGTGAGAGGAGCAAGAGGCGACCGCGAGCGAAACGCTCGGACGTTATCACCCAGACGCGCCTCGAGTGCGTCCAGCGGACCACGGATGATCTGCGGTTTCACGAACTATTCCCCCTCGATCATGCGACCAACGAGGGCTGTCGGGCAACGAGCTCCGGCGTTGGTCATCTCACGATCAGTCGCAGCCTATCATCCGATCGCAGACGGTCGCAATGAGGAATGCGTAACAGATGCGTAACAGTCGGGGGTTCCGCACGGCCAGAAGGTCACGTATTATGGTTCCTCGCGTTCACCTGAACGACCGCGCACTTTGCTATGACGCCATGATAGAGAGAGATATCGACAGTATGGATACCGATTCGACCAGGCAGTACACCCCGGAGCTGGCCGTTGGCCTGAATGTCCCGTCCGATGTCCAGACCTCACCCGACGGCAGGCAGGTCGCCTTTGTCGTCGCGCCGATTGCCCATGAGGAGACGAAGCCGACCTCCGAGATCTGGATCGCCAGTCTCTCTGGAGATTCGGAACCGCGACGCTTCACCACGAGCCAGGCGGATAACCGCATGCCGCGCTGGTCTCCGGATGGCAGCAGACTGGCCTTCCTGTCGGACCGGGACGAGCGGGGCACCGCGCAGGTCTACCTCTTCGATAAAGGCGGCGGTGAAGCCCGCGGATTGACCAGCCTGAGACAAGGGGCCGACATGATCTCCTGGGTTCCGGGCGAGGAGGCCATCAGCTTTACAGCTGACCGCCTGGCGCTCGCTGGTCAGGAGGACCCGCCCGGCGAGATCTACGTCGCGAGCCAGTCGGACCGGCCGCGTGTGATTGTGAGCGTGCTGGTCGAGGGTGGCGAACTTCGGGTGATCGGACCGGCGAGCGGACACGTTTGGACCTATGCCTGGAAGGGCGACGGCAGCGAAGTCGCGGTCGTGACGACCGAGTCGAACCGGCTCGACGACACGTTCGGCAACGTGCGCCTCGCAATCATTGATGTCGCGCGTCACGCCGACCGGACGATGGCCGTCCTTCCCTTCGTGCCGGACGTGCTGCAGTGGTCGCCAGACGGCAAACAGATCGTGATGATCAACCAGACCGGCGAGCCACCGGACGACACGCGAGTTATCCTGTTCGACGTCGCCTCCGGCGACTCGCGGACCTTGGAGCCGGGCGACACTACGCCAGCCTGGGTCTCTTGGGTTGGGGCTGGATCGCGCCTACTCGTGCTGACGGCCGAAGGCTTCTGGACGCCACTTGAACTGGTCGATTTGACTACCCACCAGACTCGACGACTTGAGGAGATCTTGCCGCAGGGCGGAACGGTCGATGGCAGGTTCAGCCTGAGTTCCGACGGCTCGACGGTTTCCCTGGTCTGGCAAGACCCCGTGACGCCCGCCGAGATCTGGGCCGGGCCGCTCGAGGGGACGCTCCGTTGCCTGACCCACCTCAATCCACAGCTGGATGGGCTGGAGTTCGGCGCCATGGAAGCGGTCGAATGGCCTGCCAGCGACGGCATCATGATCGAGGGCTGGCTGGTGCGGCCAGCGAACGCCGATCCTGACCAGCGACTCCCCTTGATCGTCCACGTCCATGGCGGACCGACCGCGCGCTGGGGTGCGACGTTCCGTGGTGGCTGGCACGACTGGTCGCAGGCACTCGCGGCCGCCGGCTACGCGGTCTTCCGGCCGAATCCGCGTGGCAGCACCGGACGCGGCGCGGCGTTCACTTCGTCCAACCGGAACGACCTGGGCGGCATGGACTTCGACGACGTGATGCAGGGCGTTGACTGGCTGATCGATTCCGGCGTGGCGGATCCCGAGCGCATCGGTATTCTCGGTTGGAGCTATGGTGGGTTTCTGACCGCCTGGGCCGTCACGCATACCGACCGGTTCAAGGCGGCGGTGGCTGGCGCGGCGGTGACGAACTGGCCGAGCAAGGTCGGTACGACCGATATCCGCCCGGCCAACGAGGCGCGCTTCCCCGGCAAGCTTCACGAAGAGCCGGACGCCTTCTGGGAGCGCTCGCCGGTTCGCTACCTCGGCAACGCCAAGACGCCGACCCTGATCGTGCACGGCCAGGCGGACCAGCGCGTCCCGCCGACTCAGGGGATGGAGTTCTATCTCGGGCTGCGTGAAATGGGCGTGCCGACCGACTACGTCACCTACCCGCGCCAGAAGCACGGCTTCCACGAGCGCGCCTACCATCTCGATCTACTCAAGCGCATTATCGCCTGGTTCGACGAGTGGATGGGGGATGAGAGGTAGGGGATTCACCCCCGAACTGTTTGAGAGTTACGACGGTTGATACGAGGAGATCCGTCCTGCGAAGCGGGTCGGATCTCTCATCTCTTTAGCGGTCCCCAATCGACCTCGGATGGCGTTTGGACCCATACGAAGAACCGCCCCGTGCCTTAGAGCGAACTGCAGAATGGTTGACCACCGTACCAATGGACTGTAGGGGAGCAGCTTGTCTGCTCCCGCGACGTCAGGTGGCGCATCACACCGGGAGCAGACAAGCTGCTCCCCTACAGGAGTCACGACCGCGTCAATCATTCCGCAAGGTGCTCTAGATCGAGTCTTTCTGAAACACGAGAGAATCCTGACTATACCGCCGCTTACCAACCACACTGCCCCATCTCTCCTGGCACCTGGAGTGCGCAGGCTTCAGGGGGCCGCGCCCGGTTCCTGGTGACTCATCCCCAGACGCGAGACGCGGCCGGCTTTCACGATTCCAGCAATTTGACCGCTCACGCCATCCCGGAGGACCCTCATGCCAACCAACATCGACCGAAACCAGGTGCGCCAGCTTGTGCAGGATGGTGCCGTTCTGATCGAGGTATTGCCCGCGACCGAATATGACAATGAACATCTCGCTGGTGCGATTAACATTCCCGTTGCCGACCTGAGCGCCGAAGTGCCGAAACGGTTTAAGAACAATCAGACGCTCATCGTTTACTGCTACGATCGCCAGTGAGATCTCAGTGCCCGGGCCGCGTGGCGGCTCGATTCGCTCGGGTTCACCAACGTCTATCGCTATACCGGCGGTAAGCAGGACTGGCGGGCATTCAACTTGCCGACCGAAGGCAAGCTGGCCGCGAAACCACACGCCGGATCGCTCGCCTATGACGACGTTCCAACCTGCGCACCGTCCGACACACTGGCAGACGTTCGCTCCAAATTGGGTGAAACACCGTGGGATGTCTGCGTGGCAGTCGTCGATGACCGCGTCGTCCAGGGTCTGATGCATCTTGACCAGCACGTGAACGACGAGGGCGACGTGCAGCAATTCATGGACGCGGACGTCCGTACCTTCCGACCGTTTGCCGATCCGAAGACCCTGCTGGATGCGATGGACAACAGCGAGATCGACGTCGCGCTGGTCACCACGTCAGCCGGACAACTGGTGGGCGCGGTGCGCCGCGCCGATGTCGCGCAAGTCGCCGAATCTGAACAGAAATCAACCCATTAGGAGGCAATCTTGTCCGCGATCACCTTTGGCTATCATCTTTCGACCGAAGAGCATTCGCCCGTCGATCTGGTGCGGTTCGCTCAAGAGGCCGAGGCTTCCGGTTTCGAGTTCTCGACGATGTCGGATCACTTTCACCCGTGGCTTGATTCTCAGGGGCAAAGCCCGTTTGCCTGGTCCGTGCTCGGCGCGGTCGCTCAGGCGACCACCAATCTGCGGGTCGGTACGGCCGTTACCTGCCCGATCAGACGCTATCGACCAGAACTGATCGCACAGGCAGCGGCGACGATGGAGATGCTGATGCCGGGACGCTTCTTCCTCGGTGTCGGCACCGGCGAGAACCTGAACGAGCACATTACCGGCGAGCACTGGCCGCCAATCGAACACCGGCAGCGGATGCTCGAGGAGGCCGTCGACATCATACGGGCGCTCTGGAGCGGTGAATTGACCAGCCATCACGGGGAGTACTTCACCGTCGAAGATGCCCGGCTCTACACCATGCCGGAGGATCCGCCGCCCCTCTACGTCGGCGCGGCGGGACCGCAGTCAGCCGAGATCGCCGGTCGGATCGGCGACGGTCTGATCACGACCTCTCCCAAGAAGTCGGTGCTGCAGGCGTTCGAGAAGGGTGGCGGCAAGGGGAAGCCGAGCTACTGCCAGATGACGATGTGCTGGGCGGACAATATGGAGACGGCCAAAAAGACGGCCTTCGAATTCTGGCGTACATCGACGGTGCCGGGCCCTCTCCACCCCTATCTCGCGCTGCCGAAGTACTTCGACGCGATCAGCAAACTCTCGACGCCGGATGAACTGGCGAAGCACATCCCGATGGGACCTGATCCGGAGACCTATATCTCGAGTATCAAGAAACATCTGGAGGCGGGATTTGACCAGATCTCCTTCCATCAGATCGGCCGTGATCAGCGCGGGTTCTTCGACTTCGTTAGTCGCGAGGTCATGCCGCGCGTCGAGCGCGAGCTGGGCGATAATCAGCAGCGAGCCGCGTCCGACTGACCCAATCCATGATCCGGAAAACGAAGAGGCAGCCTTTCGCTTGAGGCGGCCTCTTCGTTTTGCTAAAGCTCGGGCGTCGGCAGTCCGTTCATGCCCAGCGTGAAGAAGAGCTCGCCGCCGTGATGCAGGTCGTGCTCGATCACGTGCCAGATAATCCACTGTCGCGTGAACTGGACTTCAGGCCGGATAGTGAAGACCTTATCGAGATCGTCCGGCGTCCAGCGCTCCAGACAATCGGCGATCATCGCCCATGTTTCGCGCAGCCCGTGCGCCAGTTCGGCTCCGCTCCGCTGCGGCTGATCGTCCATGTCCCAGTCGTACATCTCGTCGAAGTCGGAGCGGTCCGGCGCTTCACCCATCATGGAATGAAACCAGCCGGCACGAGCGCTGATGATATGTGCGGCCAGCACCCAGACAGGCCGGAGTGACGGCGAGGCTTCAAGCCTGAGCTGTTCCTCGGAGAGGGACTCGACCGCTCCAACCAGGAGATCCTGGTAGCGGTCCCAGCCGTGGTAGAAACGCATCAATCCTGCTGATTCAGGCATTCGTTGCCCCCCAATACGAACGACGAACGGTGATGGGCAGGCCGACAGCATAGCAGGTGCACGAGGTCGAATGACCGTGTCCCAAAAAGGCGGTGCCGGTGATTGATTATCAAGACGACCTGGATGGATTGTCCGCCGACCAACTCACGGATTTCTTCGATGGCTGGCCCAATCCACCGTCACCTGAGACTCACCTGCGCATTCTGCGGGGGAGCGATCACGTTGTGCTGGCGCTCGATGCGGAGACAGACCGGGTGGTCGGGTTCGTCACGGCCATCAGTGACGGCGTGCTGAGCGCATACATTCCGCTGCTCGAGGTGCTGCCGGAGTACCGTGGGCAGAGCATCGGCAGCGAATTGACGCGTCGGATGCTGGCGAAGCTCGACGGACTCTACATGGTTGATCTGCTGTGCGACCCCGATCTTCAGTCCTTCTACACGCGGCTCGGAATGCGCCCCGCGACCGCTATGATGGTCCGCAACTTCGAGCGCCAGTCGGGTCAGTGAATTGGTGATCACTGAACCGTTCCCACCCGTCGCGACATCATTGCGCAATGCGCTATAGTACGTCACGAATCGAACGGTCATGAATCTGGTACGGCTATTCGGCATTGAATCGAATGGGCCGCCAACGAGTGCGCGCGAATGACGACGAAGGGGACCAGAACCGATGATGACGAACTGGCGAGACGAGGCGACCGAACGACGAATTCTCGACGACATTGATCTTGACGAACCGTGGGCCTTGCTCGAGCGCTTTAGCCAGCTCGTGCGTCTCTCAGGCAGTCAAGAGGAAGAGCAGGCGGTCGAGTACATCACCGGCAAGCTCTCCGGCTGGGGCGTGCCCTACGTGGTTCACCACCCAACCTGCCTGATCTCGCTGCCGGGTCCGGCGACGCTGCGCGCGGTTGGTCAAAATGGCAAAAGCTTTACCGTCAAGACATCCTCTTTCTCTCCCTCGACCAATGGCGAGGAGATTACCGCCGAGTTGGTCTACGTGCCGGGCAGCCAGGCGAGCGGCATCAACGATCTCTTTGGACCGGGGCGTTCGGTTGAGCATCAGGACCTGCGCGGCAAGATCGTGATGACCGAAGGGCTCGGCATCGCGGCGCGCGGTCTGAACCTGGCTGGAAGCGGCGCGGTCGCAGCCGTCTTCGTCAATCCGGGCCAGCGCATCCACGAGGGGATCACCACCACCTCCTGGGGCTCGCCCGACCTCGAGTCGGAGGGGCGTGTCCCGCCGGTGCCGGTCTTCGGCATCAACAAGCCGGATGGCGAAGCGCTCAAGGCGCTACTAGCGCAGGGGCCGGTGACGGTGGCCGTCTCGAACCAGGTCGATACGGGCTACCGCCAGATTCCAGTCATCGTCGCCGAGATCGCCGGAAGCCAGGCCGCCGACGAGTTCGTCCTGTTCCACGGCCACCTCGATTCCTGGCACGTCGGCATCGGCGACAACGCCACCGGCGATGCCACCCTGCTCGAGATTGCCCGGGTCTTCCACAAGCATCGCGATCAGCTGGCGCGCACCATTCGTATCGCCTGGTGGTCGGGGCACTCGCACGGTCGCTATGCTGGGTCGACCTGGTACGCCGATAGCTTCGCTCAGGACATCACCGCCAATTGCGTTGCCCACGTCAACTGCGACTCGCCGGGTTGCCGCTGGGCGACCGAGTATCGTGACGTCTTCTTCATGCCCGAAGCAGAGGGGATCGTCCAGGCATCGGTAAAGGACGTCACTGGTCAGGATTCGTCCGGCGGGCGTCCGCTACGCGCTGGTGACTGCTCCTTTAATAACCTGGGCGTCAGTACCTTCTTTATGCTCTCGTCGACCATGCCGGAAGACCTCGTCAAGGAAAAGGGGTACTACGCGGTTGGCGGCTGCGGCGGCAACATCGCCTGGCATACCGAAGACGACACAATGGAGATCGCAGACCCGGACAACCTGCTGCGTGACATCCGCGTCTATGCGGTCGCCCTGCTCCGGGCGCTCAACGCGCCGGTCTACCCGCTCGACTACCGGGCAGCGGTGCGAGACATCGAGCAGACCGTCACGCGCTACCAGGAGGCCGTCGGCGAGACATTCGACTTTGGGCCGTCGCTCCGCGCCTGCGCCGATCTGAGCCGGACGCTGGAGCGCTTCTACGAGGAGGCATCGTCTCTCTCGGACCGCTCGGTCGACGATCCGTCGGTGCGACAAATCAACGCCTCGCAGCGCCAACTCGCCCGTTCGCTGGTGACCGTCAGCTACAGCCGCGACGGTCGCTTCCGGCAGGATCCGGCCCAGTCGATTCCGGCGCTGCCCGACCTGGAACCCGCCATCGAGTTGGGGACCGTGCCCGAAGGGAGCGACCGCTACCACCTGCTGCGAACCCACCTGACGCGCGGGCAGAACCGGCTCGTCTGGTCAGTGCGGCAGGCCGAGCGCCGCATCGCCGAGCGGATTCAATAGCCGGTCAGACGCGGGCACGATTGCGTAGTTCTACGGATGTCGTTCGGCTCCCCCGTCGTTATGGTGGATTTATCAACACCAGGTCGAGCGAAAGGGGAGCAAGCGATGTCTGTACCACAGGCGACGTCTCTGCCTCAGGGCGATCTGCGTCTGCTTGAAGATCCAGCGGTCCAGGAACTGCTGCACTCGCGGAATCCGGCAAAACTGGCCTATGTCTGGCCGGATGGCACGCCACGCGTCGTGCCAATCTGGTTTCAGTGGAACGGTAAGGAGATCGTACTGGGTGGTCCACCCAACGCTCCCAAGAACCGGGCGATCAAGCAGAACCCGCAGGTCTCGTTGACCATTGACAGCAGCGAGTGGCCGTACGCTGTGCTGTCAATCCGGGGCCGGGCCAGGCTCGAAACGGTCACGGGTGCCACGCCGGAGTACGTCGCCTCGGCCGAGCGGTATTTTGGCGAGGATCAGGGCCGCGCCTGGGTGGAACAACTCAAGACTCTGTCGCCCAATATGGCCCGAATCACGATCACGCCGGAGTGGGTCGGATTCCTCGACTTCCAGACGCGGTTCCCGAGCGCGCTCGGCATCTAATACCAATTCGCCGTCGGAGGTGGACAACTCGCTCTGATCTGGCTGGAACGTTTCCATTTGTTCCAGCTCTTCTAAACCATTGCACCCTGCGGTACTATTCTGCTCTTGGGAATGAACGTGCCGCGAAGGGTGTTAAGCGGATTCATGAGGATTAGGAACGGGCGATCGAGCGCCGGAGTCGCAGAGCCGTCGGAGACAGCGAACAAACCAGGGATATTTGAGGGGCGGCTGAAGTCCTTCAACTCCCTGGCCATCCCGAATTTCCGGATGCTATGGCTCGGGATGTTCTTCTCGATGTCCGCCATGCAGATGAACATCATCTCGCGGTCGTGGCTTGCCTACCATATCTCCGGCTCGGGTCTCGCTCTGGGGTTGGTCGCGCTCGGACGCGGCTTGCCGCAGTTCATCCTGGCACCGATCGGCGGCGCGGCGGCGGATCGCTTCGACAAGCGCAAACTGCTGATCACCTCCCAATTTTCGCTGGTTGTCCTGGCGCTTGCGAACGCTCTTCTTGTCCAGTTCGGCGTGATTCAGATTTGGCAGCTGATTGTCCTTGGCGTGGTCCAGGGGATAATCTTCCCGTTCACCATGCCGACGCGTACGGCCTATATCGCCGACGTCGTCGACGAGGGCCGCTTTTCCAACGCGCTGGCGCTCGATTCTACCGGCCGCAACCTGAACCGGGTGATCGCGCCTTCCCTCGGCGGCATTTTGATCGCGATTAGCCCGGTGCTTGCGTTCTATGCCATCGCCATCTTCTACTTGCTTGCCGCGTTGACGTTGCTGCGGCTGCCGTCCGCCAAGTCAGTCCAGAAACGATCGCGCAGCATTGTTGGCGATATGACCGCCGGGATCCGCTATCTTCGCGCCAGCGCGCCGCTCATGCTCCTGATTGCCATGGCGTTCGCGTTGGTTTTGCTCGGCGGTTCGTTCCAGCAACTGCTGCCGGTCTTCCAAGTCGATGTGCTGCACGTTGGGCCCCGGGTGCTTGGCTTGATGTACACCGCTGTCGGGGTGGGGGCGGTCTTTGGCTCGTTGGCCGCGGTCTACGCGGCGGAGTCGCCAAACAAGCGCAAGATCCAGCTTGGCGCCGGAATCTCGGTCGGCGTCTTCCTGGCACTCTTTGCCTTCTCGACGTCGATCCTATTGTCGATCGCATTCCTGGTGGTGGTTGGTTTCATGACCGATGGCTACTTCACCATCAACCGGATTCTGGTGATGCAGGAGACCGACAAGGCCTTCTATGGCCGGGTCATGAGCATCTACATGATGACCTGGTCATTGATGCCTCTGGCTCTCTTGCCGATGGGAGTCATGGTCGACCGGGTTGGTGCGCCATTGACGGTGGGGACGGCCGCGCTGATTCTGGCTACGGTCATTGCAGCGATTACGGCCTTCAGTCCATATGCCCGGCGGCGGGACGATCCTGTGCTCGTTCCGTCGCTCGGCGAGCAGCCGTTACCGGCTCAGGGAGACTGAGCAGGTTCCACCTGCATCCGGCTTTGGTGAGCGACTTTCTCAGTGACGAGGCATGCTCGACGGAACCGGCGCGTTTGCCAGGACGTGCCCGAGGATCCGATTGAGATCGTTCAGATCCTCTTCCGACAGACAGGTCAATGCTGACTCCAGATACGCGCGGGAGGCACGCGAGATTTCGCCGGTCGCCTGATGTCCGCGCTCGGTCAGCTCCAGACTGAGTCTCCGGCGATCCTCCGGATCATCTTTGCGAACGAGCAGGTCCCGGTCGACCAGTTTGTCGACCTGCTGGCTGGCCGCCGAGGCGCTGATGCCCATGTGATCGGCCAGGGACCGCAGGTCAATGCCTGGATGTGAACGAACTCGGAAGAGGATGCGCAATTGTGGAAAGTTGATGCCCATCTCTTCCCAAACCTGCAGCCGCATGGGGTCAAGCAGGCGCGCCGCGCGGGCGAAGCGCGTCACCGTCTCTCGCAGTAGATTGTTCGTCGGCCTCATTCATGCCCTAATTGTACCCGGAAGAGCGCGCTTAATGCTGTAGGAATACTAAATTATTGCACGCTGTTGTAGAATTAAGACCGAAAGAACGAAACCTCTGGGAGGAGTATCGCTAGAAATCATGGGTTTACGCTCGCGACACACGAAAGGAGCAGGCCAGAGCGCTGTTGCGGCCGAGTCTGAACAGGACGAAACGTCGAAATGGACGCGCCTTTTTGAGGGTCGCCTCTCCTCCTTCAACTCCCTGGCCATCCCAAATTTCCGGGTCCTCTGGCTGGGAATGCTCTTCTCGATGGCCGCCATGCAGATGAACATCATTTCCCGGTCCTGGCTTGCCTACCATATCTCCGGCTCGGGTCTCGCTCTCGGCCTTGTGGCGCTCGGACGCGGCGCGCCACAACTGGTGCTGGCACCGATTGGCGGCGCGGCGGCAGACCGCTTCGATAAACGCAAGTTGCTGATCATCTCGCAGTTCTCACTGGTCGTCCTGTCGCTGGTCAACGCCGTCCTGGTCCAGTTTCACCTGATTCAGGTCTGGCAGTTGGTGCTTATCGGCTTCGTGCAAGGGATCATCTTCCCGTTCACCATGCCGACGCGTACCGCCTATATCGCGGATATCGTCGACGAGGACCGCTTTTCGAACGCCCTGGCGCTCGACTCGACCGGTCGAAATCTCAATCGGGTCGTGGCCCCGTCGCTTGGTGGCCTACTCATCGCGGTCAGCCCAACGCTCGCCTTCTATGCCATCGCGATCTTCTATGCGCTGGCCGGTCTGACGCTGCTGCGGCTTCCGTCGGTTGAATCGGTCGGGAAACGGACCAAGAGTATGCTCGGCGATGTGCGGGTGGGTTTCAGCTACCTGCGCTCGAACGCGACCCTGATGCTGCTGATCGGCATGGCCTTCGTGCTGATCCTGCTTGGGCGGCCGTTCCAGCAGTTGCTCACCGTCTTCCAGCTGGACGTCCTCCACGTTGGGCCAACCGCACTCGGCGTGATGTACACGGCGGTTGGAGTTGGTGCGGTTTTCGGCTCGTTAGCCGCTGTCTGGGCCGCCGAATCGCCGAATAAACGTTTGATCCAGCTCAGCGCTGGGGTGGCGGTGGGTGTCAGCCTGACGCTGTTCGCTTTCTCAACGACCCTGATCCTGGCACTTCTGTTCCTGGTGGTGGTTGGCTTCATGACGGACGGCTACTTCACCATCAACCGGATTCTGGTGATGCAAGAGACCGACAAGGCCTTCTATGGCCGGGTCATGAGCATCTACATGATGACGTGGTCATTGATGCCGCTCTCGCTGGTGCCAATGGGTATCGCGGTCGACCACATCGGCGCGCCGCTCACGATTGGAATCTCTGGTCTGTTGCTCGCGACGTTTGTCACTGTGGTGACCGTCTTCAACCCGACCATGCGCCGTCGCGAAGAGCCGCTCGCGGAACCGGCGCCTTCTGACTGACGGCACGCGCCGCCTTCAAAATCAGGACTGATCAGCGCCACGAGCGAGTCGCGTACCAGTTGCGCGGACCCGCGCTAGCCTCTACGCTTGAGGCGAGAATTCGTTCAAGTGCTGCTGGGAGTCCCGATTCGTTGTAAACCGTGGACGCCCGGCCGAGGCGAGCAACGCGATGAACGCCGATGTGGTGCTGCCGGGTGACCTTGCGAGCCTCTTCCAGACAACCTCGTTTCGCTGGCCGTTCCGGCGCTATCAGACGTTGGCGCTCGACGGCTACGAGCGTGGTCGCGTCACCGACTCCCGTCGCTCCTACATCGTCATGCCGCCTGGCGCGGGCAAGACGGCCGTCGGGCTCGAGATTGCCCGGCGACGCGGGAGCCGGACGCTCGTCCTCTGCCCCAATACCGCCGTCCAGGCCCAGTGGCTGCGCCAGTGGGAGGACTTCCAACCTCACTCGGTCGATGCGAGCGCCGAAGTGGACCTCACCTCGCCGCTGACTATCCTCACCTATCAGGCGATCTGCAACGTTAATGGCGACGACCAGGATCTCGAAGAGCAGGCGCGTGTTCTGTGGGTCGAAGAACTCCAGCGCGAGTCGGGACTCACGACTGACGAAGCGGAGCGCAAGATCGACGACCTGTCCAGGTCGGGGTCCCGGCAATTCGAAGAAGCCATGGCGGGATTCCGGCGGCAAGTGCGCCGGCACGTCGTGCGTGATGGCAATCGGGACGACCTGCTCGGCCTGCTGCACCCCAACGGCCGGGCCATCATCGAGCGGATGACGGGGAATGGTCCGTGGACGCTGGTGCTGGACGAGTGCCACCACCTGCTCCAGATGTGGGGCTCGCTGGTCCGGGCACTGGTGCAGGAGATAGGCGAGCAGACATTCGTCGTCGGACTGACGGCGACGCCACCGTCAGATATGGACGCGCGTGAGGCGACGCTCTACCAGGAGATCTTTGGCAAGGTCGATTTCGAGGTGCCGACTCCGGCCGTAGTCAAGGAGGGCGATCTCGCTCCCTACCAGGAACTGGTCTATTTGACCTCGCCGCTGGATCATGAGGCCGCCTTCATCGCGGAGCAGCACGAGCGCTTCGAAGAGCTCCTGACTCGCCTCATGGACCCGGACTTCGCTTCGCGGCCGTTCATCGACTGGATCCGGGTGCGGGTCGTCGAGCGACAGGGCCGAAATGGTGCTCACGTCAGCTGGGCGCGCTTCGAACGGGACGAGCCGGACCTGGCCCAGGCGGCGCTGCGCCTCTTCTGGTCGAAGCACCTGCCGATCCCAGAGGGCGCGCGCATTGGCGAGCGCCACCGGCAGCCGCCATTGGCCGACGATTGGGTCGCGCTGGTCGATGACTATTGCACCGGCTGCCTGCGCGATAGCACCGATCCTCGCGACGCCCGGGCCTGGCAGGAGATTCGCCACGCGCTTCCCTCACTCGGTTACGTATTGACGCGGACTGGCATCCGTTCCTACGTCTCGCCAGTCGATCGTGTCCTGTCCCTCTCGGCGAGCAAAGCCGTGGCCGCATCGATGATTCTCGAGCGGGAACGAGCAGACCTCGGAAGTCAGTTACGAGCGCTCATTCTGTGCGACTACGAGCGTGCCGGAAGCGACCTACTGGCGAAGCTACGCGGCGTGCTCGATCCGCAAGCCGGGAGTGCCAGCCTGCTGCTCCAGCAACTCATCGCGAGCCAGTCGGTGGCGGAACTCGATCCTGTCCTGGTTACGGGCCGGACCGTCGCGTGCTCGCGCGCGACCGGTGCGACGCTGCTCCCGTGGATCGAGCAGAACGTTCCCGACCTGAAGGGAGCACTCTCCACCGAAGCGCTGGTGCAGCCGCTCCAGAACGGAGAGGATCAGCAGTGGCAGGACGTGATCGCGGTACGCCCACGGCATTCCTGGTGGCGCCCGCGTAACTACGTGCCGCTCCTCACGCGCTACTTCGAGCAGGGAGCGTCGAATGTGCTCGTCGGGACACGCGGCCTGCTCGGAGAGGGATGGGATGCGAAGCGTGTCAACGTCCTGATCGACCTGACCACGGCCAGCACCAGCACGTCGGTTCATCAGATGCGCGGTAGATCGCTCCGGCTCGATCCGGCTCTGCCGCGCAAGGTGGCGAACAACTGGGACGTCGTCTGTGTGGCGCCGGAACATCCCAAAGGCGTGGCCGACTACGCGCGGTTCGTGCGCAAACATCGCTCCTATTACGCACCGACCGCGGCCGGAGAGATCGAGTCGGGCGTCTCGCACGTGCACGCGGAACTCTCACCGTATGGACCGCCACAGATAACGGCATTTTCCGGCATCAACGTCGCCATGCTGCGGCGCGCTGGTGACCGTGGCACCGCCTATGACCTCTGGAAGATCGGTGAGCCCTACGTAAACGTCGAGACGCGCACCGTTCGTATCAGGCCGGAACGTTCGATTGGCGTCCCAAATCACCGGTTGCTGCGCCATGACCCGTCGGCAGGACGCGGACTCAGGCTACGAGCGGTCGGTGTGCTTGCGTTGGCGGTCGTCGCTGGAGCCGGGACGGCCAGTGTCGCGCCTGACCTGCTTGGGATTGGCGGCGGACTCGTCCTCGCCAGCGGTGGTGGATTCTGGCTGAATCGTTCGTTTCAATCGGTGGTCCGGCGACTAGGACCCTCCGATTCGCTCGAGGACCTGGCATCGGCGGTCGTCGAAGCACTGCGCGATACTGGCGGCATCCCGCGCCAGCTGGGACCGGCCTCGGTCCGTATCGTCGCGCAGGAGGATGGCTTCTATCGCTGTTTTCTCGACGGCGCCACGCTCGAAGAAAGCGCGCTTTTTGCGGATTCCATGGATGAACTTCTGTCTCCTCTCGCCGCGCCGCGCTACATCATTCCGCGGTATGTCGTTGAACGACCCGGTTCCTTCGCGCAACTGGCCCGGATCTATGCGCATTCCTCTTCAGGTGGCCGCACCGGTGCCAACGTCGTGTATCACGCGGTACCCGCCTTCCTCGCGGCCAACAAAGAGCGGGCTGCGAGCTTCGCCCGCTCCTGGAATCGCTACGTCAGTGCTGGTAAGCCTCTTTTCTGGAAAGACCCACAGGCCCAGGCCATCCTCGCGGTGCAGCAGGGCGAGGATCCGTTCGAGATCACGACTCAGATGCGCTCCCTCTGGCGCTGAGCGACCGGTTGTCTCCGCGTATCGATGCGTGCCTCACTGAGACGTCAGCACCGGCCAGCCGGTCCTTTTGTCCCGCGCGAATCTTGGACCAGTGGCCGATGTTCTCCGTTGAGTCGAGTGTCTAGACTGCTGTCAGGTGGAATAGCGCTCACAGCGCGTCCTATCGTTTCACCAAGGCCGGAAGGGGGGAATTTCATGAGAGATGAAACCAAGCGCATCGTCGCGGAGCACATTCTGCAGATCTTCATCGCTGCAACAGTGTTGATGACGCTCGCGTTCCTCCTGTTTGGCCCGCAAGGCGTCCATACGGTAGCGTAGGTACGCCGCTCTCTCACCCCCGCTCGACCGATCGCAAGTCAGCGATTGAAGTCCTCTGGCTGAACGTATGGCCCGGACCTAGTGCCGGGCCATTTGTTATCATTTGCGTCATCACACACGGCGCTCATTCTCGATGCGCTCGCGTGTGACGCGCACCGGCCGAACGTGATCCATTGCGGTGTGCTGTTGACCGGTTTGGCATATCCTGGTAATGTCAGACGTTGCGCACGAATCGGCCCACGATTCCAGGCCTACTCTGCGATCATTGCGACAAGTAACGGGCGACTACATCCTTTAGCGAAGGTTTCACGTAATTATTAGTGGGGCCCGTACCGGCAAACCGGGAATCTCGCCAGGATCGACGAGGCAGCTGGATCGGGTCGGCACCTAGGCTCTCTGCATCCTAACGCAAACGGGGCTGGCGGTTGCCCTGCCAGATCCACGGTCGCCGGTGCCACAGTTGCCGGAACGGAGGTAGAGAGTATAGATTGCGCGAATTGACACAGCAGTGGTCGCGACGTGGCGATCATTTGGGACGGCGTCGACCTGTCGAATAGCACTTAGCGGATCAGCGGCGTGATAGGAGGCGGCAACCCTGTTGTGGGAAGCCCGACTGGTGATTCTAAAGACGGTTGATGCCCGAACGGCAAGCGGGCGGTCCGCACTGGGCATCGAGAGGTACGCGCAGACCGCGTGATTCGCGATGCAGCACACGTGGGGATGTAGATGAGGATTCCGCGCCGTGGTAGGACCGCGACGTGGAGTCGATGAGGAAGGTAGATGCAAGCATGAGCGAGGATTCTCGACTCGTACTTCTGCAACGGCACCTGATGGCTGGACATATCAGCCGCCGCGACTTCGTGAAGCGCGCGACGGCGCTCGGCTTCAGTGTTCCCGTCATCTCCGCTGCCCTGGCGGCATGCGGTGGCGGCAGCAGCAACTCGACCGCGACGACCGGCGGAAGCGGTTCTTCGAACCCGACGCCAACCACAGCCATTACCGTAAACCAGAACGCCTCGCCGTCCGCCACGTCGTCCGGCTCGTCGTCGACGCCGACGAGTGGCGGCTCGACAGGTGGAGCGTCTGGCGGAACGGTGACGCTGATCCGCGGCAGTGACTCCGACAATCTCGATCCGGTGACCAACGACAGCAATACCAACATCTGGATCTTGATGAACATCTACGACCAGCTCATCAAGGTCGCCGACAACGGTATCGACCTGGCTCCGGACCTGGCCGAAAAATGGGATGTTAGCACCGACGGCGGCGAGGTCACGTTCCACATCCGGAGCGGCGTCAAGTTCTCGGACGGCACCGACCTCAAGGTGAGCGACATCAAGTGGTCGCTCGAGCGCGCACAGACCAACAAGGACAGTCCGTGGACCTTCACCCTCGAGCAGGTCGATACGGTGACAACGCCGGACGACTCGACGGTCGTCATCAAGCTGAAACAGCCGTGGGCTCCGTTCCTGGCCGACATCTCGATGTTCAACGCCAGCATCGTCTCAGAGGACTACGCCAAGAAGGTCGGCGAGGACAAGCTTGTCGACCAGCCAATGGGCACCGGCCCCTTCGCTCTCAAAGAGTGGAAGAAGGCCGAGTCGATGACGCTGGTCAAGAACGACAACTACTGGGAGCAGGGACTGCCGAAGGTCGACTCGGTCGTTATTCCGATCGTGCCGGACAGCAACAGCCGTATCCTGCAGCTCAAGGGCGGACAGGTCGATGGCATCATTGGCCAGAATGACATCCCGCTGAGCTCGGTCTCGGACCTCGACAGCAACGCGGACATCAAGGTCTACAAGTTCACCTCGACGTACAACAACTTCGTGGTGTTCAACACTCGTAACGCACCGCTGAGCGATGTCAAGATTCGCCAGGCGCTGAACTACGCGACCGACAAGCAATCGATCATCAAGTCGATCCTGTTCGGTAACGCTGAGTTCTCGAACAGCTTCATGCCGCGTGGTGCCCTCTTCTGGAATCCGGATCAGCCGGGCTACCCGTTCGACCTGGACAAGGCCAAGCAGCTGATGTCCGAGTCGACGAAGCCGGATGGTTTCACGGTGAAGTTCTCGATCGGCAACCAGGGCGGCTTGCCGCTGCAGATCGCCACCTCACTCAAGGCAATGTGGGAGAAGGTCAACGTCAACGTTGACATCCAGCAGCTTGAGCAGGGCGTGCTGCGCGACAACTATCGCAGCAACAACTTCGAGGCGTACCTGACCGGCTGGACCAACGACATTGTCGACCCGGACGAGTTGGTTTCCTACGCGATTCTGCCGGAATCCACGCAGAACTATCACACTGGTTGGACCAACCAGCAGGCGATCGACCTGGCCAACAAGGGTCGCACGACACTCGATTCGGCCGCGCGCCAGGAGATCTACTATCAGATCCAGAAGATCCATCAGGACGACGCGCCGTGGGTGTACCTCTACGTGCTGCCGTATGTCGACGCCCTGAACAAGAAGGTCCAGGGTTACTTCCATCACCCGATGGGACAGTGGGTCTTCAAAGGCATGTACATTCAGAGCTAGACAGATCTCGGGACGGACCGGAGCGGGTTTACCCGCTCCAGTCCTCGATGGAGTAAACCGTGTCACGAGGCCAATACATCCTACGCCGCCTCCTGCAGATGATTCCGGTGCTTTTCGGAGTGACGGTCATCGTCTTCGCGATGATCCACCTCATTCCGGGCAGCCCGGCCAACGCCATGCTCGGTGAGAATGCCAGTGACGCTGCGGTTGCACGCATCAATCATCAATTGGGTCTCGACAAGCCGCTGGTCGAGCAATACTTCTACTTCATGCGGAATCTCTTCAAGTTCGATCTTGGGAACTCGACCAAGTTCCGTGTGCCGGTGTCGACGCTGGTCTTCCATCGTCTGGAGGTATCGCTCTCGGTGGTGGCTATGACGATCGTGATCACGATCCTCATCTCGCTTCCACTTGGCGTACTGGCCGCGCTGAAGAAGGACAGCCTGATCGACAACATCGTCCGTTCGGCGCTGATGGTAACGATGGTGATGCCCGCCTTCTGGGTTGGGATCATCTTGATCCTCTTTTTCAGCATCAGGCTCAAGTTGCTACCGGTGTCGGGATACGGAACCAACCCCATTGATCACATCAAACACCTGATCTTACCGGCACTGACGATTTCGCTTGGCCTGTCGCCGATCCTGATTCGATCTCTCCGCACCAGCATTCTGGACGTTATGCGATCCGAGTATGTGAAGACGGCGCGTGCGAAAGGACTCGAGGAGCGCAACGTCGTCACGGTTCACGTGCTGCGCAACGCGCTGATCCCGACGATCACCCTGTTGGGCATCTCGATCGGCTTCCTGATGGGCGGCACCGTCATCATCGAGCGCGTCTTCTCGCTGCCGGGCGCCGGTGCCCTGCTGATCGACTCGGTCTCGGCGCGGGATTATCCAGTGGTGCAAGCCGCGACGCTCATCTTTGCGTTCCTGGTCATCGTGGTGAATCTGGCGACCGATATTGTCTACTCGTTTATCGATCCACGCGTAAGGTTTGGCTAAGAGATGGAAGTTGAAGAGACTCAACGGCAGAAAGCCGGAGTCAGTGTCAGCGACCAGGAGTCGTCGGCCGCGCTCGCGGCGGCCGCGGCGGAGCGCACCCGTCCGCCCTGGTGGCGACGGATGCTGGCCAGCCGAAACCTGATGTTGGGTCTGGGAATCATTCTCCTCATCCTCATTCTCGGTCTGGCGGCGCCGCTGCTGACGCCGTATGATCCGTTGGCGCCTGATTTCACCCAGACGCTGCTTCCTCCGAGCGTCAGTCACCTGTTCGGCACGGACGAATTTGGTCGCGATGTCTTCACGCGTGTGCTCTACGGCGCGCGCATCGACCTGCGCGTCGGGCTGATCAGCGTGATCTCACCGTTCATCATCGGGCTTATTCTCGGTGCCCTGGCCTCCTACTATGGCGGCTGGACCGATACGATCATCATGCGGCTGCTCGACATCGTGCAGGCCTTCCCGTTTATCGTGCTGATCATCGCGATCGTGGCGATTCTCGGTCCCGGCCTGACCAACATGTATATCGCGGTGGCGGCGGTTGCCTGGATTGTGTATGCCCGGTTGATACGAAGCGAGATCCTGGTGCAGAAGGAGCAGGAGTACGTGCTCGCGGCGAGAGCCATGGGCAGTTCTGACTGGCGGATCATCAGCCGGCACCTGTTGCCGAACACGATTACGTCGTCGATCGTCTATGCCATGGCCGACATCGCGCTCTACATCCTGCTGGCAGCTTCGCTCAGCTTCCTTGGTCTCGGCGCGAAGCCACCGACGCCCGAGTGGGGTGCGCTGATCACCGAGGGGCAGGCCTACATGACCAACGCCTGGTGGATGAGCGCCCTGCCAGGCCTGGCGATCATCATCACCGGTATCGGGCTCAGCCTCATCGGTGACGGCCTGGGCGATTTCCTACGACCGGAATCGCGCTAGCAGTTCGGTAATCAAGCACTGAAATAAAACGCGAGGGGTCTGCCCCTCGCGTTTTTCGTTGGCGAACTGCGAACTACAGCCCCTGAACCTCGACCGGTAGACTCCCGCGCGCCTCGATACGACCGGCGAGCAGGGCGAAGGCGGCACCAATGCTGGCTGGATCGGCGCCGTAGGTGCAGCCGAGCGCGCTCGCCCCGGTGAAGGCGGGAAGCACGTAGGGGCTTCCGAGGCTGACGACCGAGACGGGGACACGCTCGCTTAGCCGCTCGACCAGAGTAACCTGCCCACGTCGTGCCTGGCTGCTCGACGGATCGTACTTACGGGCCATCGCCACCGTGAACAGCGTCGCTCCCTCAGCGTCGCCGAGCTCGCCGAGAACGGAGTCGATCTCCGCGGAGCTCGGATCGGCGCTGATCTCCAGCACCCGCGCCCCTGGCAGCGCGCCCTGACGGAGGCGCCGCGCGACGTCATGGAAGACACTGGTTCCATTGCCGCGCTGGAAGTCCGGCACGAGTAGCAGCCAGCGGCGACCGTCCGGTCGTGATAGTCTGCCGCGAATGGTGGTGATGGCTTGTTCCGCGATCTGGCGTGCGACGTCCCGGTGTTCCGGTGTAGCGCAGACCTGCTCGGCCCGGTCTGGGTTGACGACCCGCTCATCAAACAATCTCAATCGCTCCTTCGCGTCCAGGATGCGATTGACTGCGGCATCGAGTCGATCGGTTGGGAGTCGGCCAGACATCGCGGCGTCGAGTAGCGCCGCGAAGCAGGACTCCGGCTCCGTGGTGAGGACGAGGTCGGCGCCCGCGAGCACAGCGCGGACGGCAGCATCACCCGGATCGAAGTTGCGGGCAATGGCGTACATATCCATGGCGTCGGTGACGATCAGCCCGTCAAACCCCAGACGCTGACGCAGCAATCCGGTCAGGACAGGCCGGCTCAGGGTAGCAGGCAGGCCGGACGGATCGAGTGCCGGGAAGCCGATGTGCGCCGTCATCACGCTGGCCACACCCGCCGCGATCGCGGCCCGAAAGGGCGCCAACTCGACCTGCTCGATGCGCGGGAGGTCGTGTGATAGCCGGGGCAGATCGAGGTGGGTATCGAGCGCGGTGTCGCCGTGGCCAGGGAAGTGTTTGGCACAGGCAAGGGTCCCTGACTGCTGGCAGCCATAGATCCACGCTCGTGCCAGGTTGCTGACGAGGTCTGGATCGCCGCCAAAGGATCGGACGTTGATGATCGGGTTCTTGGGATTGACGTTGACGTCCGCCACCGGACCGAAGATGTGGTTGACGCCAACCGCGCGGGCCTCGAGCGCGGTGATCCGCCCGTGTTCCCGAGTGAGCTCGGTTGAGCCGGTCGCGCCAAGCGCCATCAGGGTCGGCAACTCCGTCGCGCCCGCAAGAAGCCGCCCAGCACCCGATTCGAAATCGGCACTGACGAAGAGAGGCAACGGCGCGAGGTTCTGCAGGTGATTGAGTAGCCTCGCGGTATCGGTGGGCCCGTCGAGGTCGGGCCAGCTGAGATATACGCCACCGACGCGACCTTCGCGGACCATGCGCTCGACGATATCCGGCTGCTGGTAGTGGAGGCTGTAGCAGAGCTGCCCGACCTTCTGATCGAGCGTCAGATCCCGGCCCATTCCCGTCGGCATCGACTCGCCCCTCTTGTGCTACGCGCTCACCTGACCAATTCGGACGGATCATTATAGATCAGCAGGTATATGTACAGATGCGAGAAGTCTTGATATTAAATGCGGCCAAATCGCTCGTGGAGGCAGAGCCTCGAAGACTCGGATTGTCGATCCCGCGCGGCACGGGAGACGGGCTGGGCTGACGGCGTTTCGCCTTATCGCTCCCCGTCCGGCGCGAAGACTTTGCTCAGCACCGGGCTTTCGAACTCGGTGGCGATGCAGTCCATCAGGATGAGATCCCAGAGGTGGCCATTGAGCAGGTCGCTTTGACGGCGGCGGCCGATTTCGCGGAAGCCGGCCTTTTCGTAGGCATGTCGGCCGGCCAGGTTGTATTCCGACACATCGAGCATGACGCTGTGCAGGCCGAGCGCGGTGAAGGCGTAGTCGAGCATCAGACGCGTTGTCTCGGTGCCGTAGCCTTTGCCACGCGCGTCCGCCTCGCCGATCATGATGCCGAAGCGCGCCGAGCGATTGCGCCAATCGACTTCAAAGAGATCGGTGCGGCCGATCGGCCGCCAGCGTTCGATCTCGTAGATATTGAACCAGTAGGCCGTAGATGTCGTCGCCTGTTGCGCTTGCCGGGCTTCGCGCTCCTCCAGCGTCACCGGTTTCGGGAGATCACCGTACGTGCGCTGGAGGTGGAAATCGTTGCTCCAACGCATGTAGAGCGGGATCAGGTCGCGTCGCAACGGACCGAGCGCGATCCGGTCTCCCACAATAATGACCACTGGTTGATCCATCGCTCCTGCTCCCAATCAGCCGCACCAACACCAGCCAGCTGCAGTGCCGGCACTTCCGGCTCGGTGAAGCCGGAGCGGATCAAGCCTACGACATCGGTCGCGAGGATCACCAGCGCCCGGGCGGCCATCATCCAACCGATGTCGACATACGCGAAGAGCGGCACGGCCAGGATCAGAGTGAGCGAACCACCGATGCTGGTCCGCATGTGCATGACCCACGCGCCATATCGCCGGTGTGAAGGTGTTCGCCGCGACCAAGACTCGGTCGCCGGGATTGTCGAACATGTCGATTCAGCGCGGCGCCACTCGACTATCATACGTTGAAGATTCTGAATCGGAGGCAGTTGTCCCGACTGAGAACGAAGGAGAGGTCAAATGCGCAAGATTGTCGTCTCAGAATTCGTATCGCTGGATGGCGTGATGCAGGCGCCAGGCGGCAAGGATGAGGATACCGACGGAGGATTCGTGCAAGGTGGTTGGACGTGGCCGTACTGGGATGACGAGATCGGCGTCCACTTCGGCGAGGTGATGGGCGAGAGCGACGCCATGCTTCTCGGGCGCAAGACGTGGCAGATCCACGGCGGTGCCTTTGAGCCAATGGCGGATGATGACCCAATGATAGGCGTGATGAACACGATGTCGAAGTATGTGGTCTCCAACACGTTGGACTCAGCCGACGCCTGGCGGAACTCCACGCTGATCAATGGCGACGTGGTAGAAGAGATTCGTGCGTTGAAAGAGCAGACGGGCAAGAACATCGTGATCGACGGCAGCAGCGTGCTCATTCACACGCTGGCGCAGCATGGCCTGATCGACGAGTACTACCTGCTGGTCTATCCGGTCGTGCTGGGGGGCGGCAAGAAAGTCTTTCCGGAAGGGGAGCGGATCAATCTCAAGCTGGTCGAGGCCAAACCGCTCGCCTCAGGCGTCGTCCTGACGCACTATGTCGTTGAGCGCCCCGAGTAGGCGGGCAGACAAATCTCGCGGCGGCCGCCCCTGCCCGCCTACATGGAGTAGTCATAGGCGGCATCGGCGTGCCAAAAGCGAACCCAGCAACGTAGAGGCCGGACCTGTACCGGCCTTCGTCATGTGAGTTCATGGCCTCTCGAACAACCCTGACCGCCAATGAGAAACCATGCAAATCAAGTATGTTGTGGGTCAAGATCTGTGGCGAATCTACCCGCCGACGCAGCCCGCCCCCAAACGAGATTCGCCGGTGTCCCGCTCGTCAATCGGACCGACTTTCTGGTTATTCCGGATCGTATTGTTCCAGTTGGTTAGCCTCTGTCTGAATCAACCGGAGTGCCGGTACGATCGGTAAGAGATCGTGCTCGACTGTCTTCCACACAGTGGCGAGGCTCACTTCTGCGTACTGGTGTATGAGAATGTTTCTCATGCCGATCATTTCGGCCCATGGAATCTCTGGATGCCGGTATTGGACTGAGTCTGGGACATTTCGTGCAGCCTCTCCAATGATCTCGAAATTTCGGACCACGGCGTCGACAGTCTTCTCGTCGACAGAGAAATCGTCAAACGACATCTCTCCGATGTATCGCTGAATTCTCGCGATTGCATCCAAGATGTCGCTAAGGCGTATGGTCCATTGGTTAGGCTGCACTGACGGCTTCTCCGAGGATGCGGTCCCTCATCTGTTTCTTGATCGCATCGCGAAGTACGAGGTCCACCTGCTGACCAAGAATCGCCGAGAGATAATTCTGAAGTCTGATCACGGTGAAAAGACCCACCGGAGGGTCGAACTCGACCAGCACGTCGACATCGCTATCGGGCCGCGCTTGGTCGCGTGCGACCGAGCCAAAGATCGCGATCGACTTCACGCCGAAGTTGTGAATCTCGTCGCGGTGTTCGTTAAGGATGTTGAGCGCTTCGTCACGTCGCATCCGTGCCTCCGGATTGATCAGTCGTCACCGTAGAGTGTAGCAATAACCAGGAACGAAACGGACCCGAGCATCGCCCGGGTCCGTCGTCTTACCGATGGTGTGTTGAAGGTCTCGCTCTACGAGCACCCCAGGCTGTTGCCGCAGTTGAGGCACTTGTAGCAGGCGCCGTTACGGACGGTGATATGGCCGCAGACATCGCAGAAGGGGGCGTCGCCCATCATCTGCGAGAGCTGCTCGCTCAGGCCACCATCGAACTGGGGCGCCTCGCTCGCCTGGGCGATGGCGACGTACTCGCTGGTCACCTGCACCTTGCCGTGGCCGTTGGTTCCGTTGCCATTGCCGTTCGTCCCGTTGTGGCCGTTGTTGAGATAGCCGTTCTCGATCTTGGTCGCCAGTTTGGCCGCGGCCGACGGAGACGTCGCCTGGGCAGGTTGCGCCTCACTCGGTGGGGCTGAAGCCGGCGTGTGATCCTCCGTTTCGCCCTGGCCGCCGTCCATCTCGTCGTCGACATCGCCATGGATCGGTTTGACCTGGACGAAGTCGGTCCGGCCGAGATACTCGTAGCCGAGGACGCGGAAGACGTAGTCGATGATCGAGGTCGACATCTTGATGTTCGGGTGCCCCTCAACCATGCCCTGTGGCTCGAAGCGCTGGAAGGTGAAGGTATCGACGAACTCCTCCAGCGGCACGCCGTATTGCAGGCCCTTCGAGATCGCGATGGCGAAGCAGTTCATCAAGCTGCGGAAGGCCGCGCCCTCTTTGTGCATGTCGATGAAGATCTCGCCGAGCGTGCCGTCCGCGTACTCTCCCGTGCGCAGGTAGATCTTGTGGCCCGCCAGGCGTCCCTCCTGGGTGAAGCCGTGGCGCTTGGCTGGCATCGGCCGGCGGATCGGCTTCTCGACGATGACGACCTTGGTCTCGACCGGCTGTGGTTCGGCCTTCGCCTCCGTTTTTTCCTCTTTGCTCTTCGAGGAGAGCGGCTGCGACAGCTTGGAGCCGTCCCGGTAGAGGGCCATGGCCTTCAGCCCGAGCTTCCAGGACGCCATGTACGCCTCTTTGATGTCCTCGACCGTCACCTCGTTCGGCATGTTGATCGTCTTGGAGATGGCGCCCGAGAGGAACGGCTGCGTCACCGACATCATGCGGATGTGGCCCATGTAGTGAATGAAGCGCCGGCCCCGCTTGCCACAGCGGTTGGCGCAGTCGAAGACTGGCAGGTGCTCTGGCTTGAGATGCGGCGCGCCCTCGATCGTCTGCATGCCACAGACGACGTCATTGGCTTCATCGATTTCATGCTGGCTGAATCCCAGGGCGCGCAGCAGCCGGAAGTCAGGCTTCTGCCACTGTTCCTTGCTGAAGCCGAGCCGCGTCATCGTCTCTTCGCCCAGTGTCCAGGCGTTGAAGGCAAAGGGGAGCTCAAAGACGGTCGGCAGCACCTTGCTAACCCGATCGAGGTCGGTATCAGTGAACCCGCGCTCGATGAGCGACTCGCGATTGACGTGCGGCGCGCCGTCGAGCGACATCGATCCGAGAACGTAGCGCAGGATGTCCTGGATCTGCGTCTCGTTGTAGCCGAGCGTCTTGAGGGCGGGCGCGATCGACTGGTTGGCGATCTTGAAGTAGCCGCCGCCGGAGAGTTTCTTGAACTTCACCAGCGCGAAGTCGGGCTCGACGCCGGTGGTGTCGCAGTCCATCAGCAGTCCGATGGTGCCAGTCGGCGCCAGCAGCGTCGCTTGAGCGTTGCGATAGCCGTGCTGCTCGCCCAGTTCCAGCGCTCGATCCCACGCCGTACGCGCGGCGTGCAGCATATCGTCGGGGCAGGATTCGGGGTCGATGCCAACCGGGGTGACTGACAGCCCTTCGTATTCACCCTCGTGAGCGTTGTAGGCGGCCCGGCGGTGGTTGCGGATGACCCGCAGCATCGCGTCCTTGTTCAACGGGTAGGCCGGGAAGGGGCCAAGCTCCGCGGCCATCTCGGCCGAGGCAGCGTACGCTTCGCCGGTCAGGATAGCCGTAATCGCACCCGAGATGGCGCGCGACACGTCGGAGTCATATGGAAGGCCCATCGTCATCAGGAGCGAGCCAAGATTGGCATAGCCGAGACCGAGCGTGCGGAAGTCGTAGCTCAGCCGGGCGATCTCGTCGCTCGGGAACTGTGCCATGAGCACGCTGATCTCGAGGACAAAGGTCCAGAGCCGGATGGCGTGCTTGTAGGCATCGAGATCGAATCGGCGCGTCTCGGCGTCGTAGAACGTCATGAGGTTGAGCGATGCGAGGTTGCAGGCCGTATCGTCCAGGAACATGTACTCGGAGCACGGGTTCGAGGCGTTGATGCGGCCGGAGGCCGGACTGGTGTGCCAGTCGTTGATGGTGGTGTCGTACTGCAGGCCGGGATCGGCACACTGCCAGGCGGCGTCGGCGATCTTGTCCCACAGGTCGCGGGCCCGAACCGTCCGGATGACCCGGCCGTCGGTGCGCCAGCGCAGTTCCCACTCCTCATCGTTCTGGACGGCGCGAATGAAGTCGTCGGTAACGCGAACCGAGTTGTTTGAGTTCTGGCCCGAGACGGTGGCGTAGGCCTCGCCGTTGAAGTCGCTGGAGTAGCCCGCCGCGATCAGGGCGGCAACCTTCTGCTCCTCTTCGGCCTTCCACATGATGAACTTGTCGATGTCGGGATGGTCGATGTCGACGACCACCATCTTGGCCGCGCGCCGGGTGGTGCCCCCACTTTAATCGCACCGGCCGCGCGATCGAAGATCTTCAGGAAGCTCATCAGACCGGAGGAAGTTCCCCCGCCCGAGAGGGGCTCGCCTTCAGCGCGAAGCATCGAGAAGTTGGTGCCGGAGCCGGAGCCGTACTTGAAGACGCGTGCCTCACGCGTCACCAGATCGAAGATGCCGCCCTCGTTCACCAGATCGTCGTTGACCGATTGAATGAAGCAGGCATGCGGAGTCGGCCGGCTGTAGGCGTCGGTCGAATGGACGACCTCGTTGGTCGCCGGATCGACGTACGCGTGCCCCTGCGCCGGGCCGCTGATGCCATAGGCCCAGTGGAGACCGGTGTTGAACCACTGCGGTGAATTCGGCGCCGCCATCTGGTGGACGAGCATGTACTTCAGTTCGTCCTCGAAGATCTGGGCGTCGTCGCTGCTGGCAAAGTAGCCGTTCTGCTCGCCCCAGAAGCGCCATGTTCCTGCTAGACGGCTGATCACCTGCTTGGCGCTGCGCTCTGAGCCGAGAACTGGCTTGCCATGCTCATCGAGAAGGGGATTGCCCGTCTCGTCGTACTGTGGAACGCCCGCCTTGCGGAAGTACTTCGAGACCATGATGTCGGTCGCCACTTGCGACCAGGTTGCCGGGATCTCGGCGTCCTCCATCTCGAAGACGACCGAGCCATCCGGGTTGGTGATTCTCGATGTCCGGCTGGCCCAGGCAATCGTGCCGAACGGGTCCTGCCCCGGCTGGGTAAACCGCCGTTCAACGTGCAGCCCCTTGGCCCGCTGCCCTCGTGCCCGCCCGGTCGCCTTCTTCCGCGTCTCGCGCTCCACCATGCGGCCCCTTCAATCGCTATGCATTTGCCGGTCTGTCCTACGTTCACCTGGCTTGCCGTGCCTGCCCATCCCAGTTGCAGTCGCACGACCTCATCGGGGGTCTTCGATTTAACGATTCGCTAACGCATACCGCGTACCAATGAGAGATAATGAGCCCAATTCACGAATCCAGCGATCTTGCCGCCTTAGGTGCTGCGCGATGTCGGCAATCCTGTTGTATTGTGTCGAGCTCGGTCCGCGGCGGAAGGAATCTTCAGCGATATCTAGTGCTGTTCGCCAGGTGAACCGCAACATCTAGTGTAGCAGCGTTGTGTCTGCCTGTCCAGACGTTGCCCCATAGTCACAAATTGCCCGAACATCTGATCTGTACGTTCACGCCATTCCGAGTCTAATTCGCCTCTCGCCGCTTGGCAAGGGGCAAATCTGATCTCGTCCCTGTGCATCTGAGTCAGTTTTTGGGGCGAAAACCGGCCCCAAGATGTAGTGGCTGGCGGTTTTATGACCACCAGGCGCACCGAGGTCATACGGCGTTAATAATCGGGGACGTGGACGGTCTCGAACGTGTTTGTGCGTCGTAACGGACCAATGGATCCGTACATATGTGCTAAAGTGGCCCTCGACCACGTTCCACGTTGGCGTACCGTGATGTTGGGGAGCCAATGGCGCTCCGCGGACCAGCGTAGTGAGAGGGTCAACAATCATGTACGACGAGCACTCCGACGCGCGTGCCTTCGACTTCCTCCATGGTTCGTGGAACGTGGTAAATCGACGACTGACATCCCGCCTGACGGACAGCGACGACTGGGAGCAGTTCGAAGCCAGTGGGCACTGCGAACCGATTTTGAACGGGCTCGGTAATTTCGACCTCATGCGCACCGATTGGCTTGGCGGTTTCGAGGGCTATTCATTGCGCCTGTTCGACAAAGCGACCGAGAAGTGGAGTATCTACTGGGCCGATACCAACGGCGCCCGGCTCCTCCCGCCGTTGGTCGGAGAGTTCGTCGGGAACGTTGGCGAGTTCTTCGGCACAGACACGGACGGCGGGCTGGATGTCCTGGTCCGCTTCCGCTGGGAGCATGACGGCCCGAACTCCGCTCACTGGGAACAGGCGTTCTCCACCGATGACGGTGAGACCTGGGAGACGAACTGAACGATGTCGGTCACGCGCCGTGAAGCGCGGTGACCATGTCCCCCGCGGGAGCGTGAACAGCGCTCCCGCTCGTCCACGTCGCTAAATCAACCTCATTACGCGTGGATCCAGACCGTCGTGCCGATCGGGACCCAGTAGAAGATCCATTCGGCCGCTGGTGTCGGCAGGTTGACGCAGCCGTGGCTCATCGGCATGCCGAAGTTGTAGTGCCAGTAGGTGCCGTGAAGTGCATAGGCTTCGTAGAAGTACATCGTGTATGGCACGTCTGGCAGGTCGTAGTAATCGGGGCTTCCGGGTGTCCCGCCGGTCATATCGTCTGTCAAGTACTTGGCGTAGATTTGGAAGGTGCCCGTGGGTGTCGGGTGAAGGTACGTACCGGTTGACACCGCAGTGCTGAGGATCGCCTGGTTGTACTGCCACGCCCAGAGGTGCTGCTCTGAGAGATCGACCTCGATCCACTTTGCTTGTCCAACGGGCGCTCCGGCTGGCGCCGTGCGTGCCCCCGCCACGTACGGGGCGGGCGGAGCGACGTACCAGAGGGATGGATCATAGGCTGGCACGCTTGGACTCGATGCTAATCTCGTGCGCGAAACCCCGTCGCGGGTCGCGGTGCTGCTCCCCAGCAACCCAAGTTGAACCTGGTAATCCGGTGGGTTGGCCGGATGGTATTCGAAGCGTGCCCGCTCGAAGTACTGAACCGTGTAGACCTTGCCGTCATCCAGGTTCTTCTCAGAGAACTCCTGGCTGATGGGATAGCCGAAGATTCGCAGGCCGCCGAACTGCTGCCAGTAATCACGGAAGCCGAAGGCCAGCGTGTGGCCGGTCTGGGGGAAGAAGGTAGTGCTGCTGTTGCTGGTGGCCACGATTGGCTTGAAGGCCGGCTCGTTCATCCGTGTGGCAGTCTGTTCGGCACCCACGCGCTCGAGTTGAACCTGCCACCCGGCGGGCGCGTCCGCGTGATACTCGAAGACAGCACGCTCGAAGTACTGGACCGTCAGACCGTTGCGGCTGAGTTCCTCGGTGATGGGATAGCCGAAGATCGAGATCCCGCCGTTTGCCTGCCAGTAGTCAAGAAAGCCGTAGCTCAGGTAATGGCCAGTCTGTGGGAAGTAGACACGTTCGGGACCGAGGGGGGCAGCGGCGGCCGGACCGAACGTGAGCCCGCTCAACGCCAGCAGCGCGATGAGCAGGGTGATAACACCGGTCCGGATCACGACTCGTCCGGCTCGCCCGCTACTCATCATTCTAATTAACCGTTTCATCCGGGTGCCTCGATTCGTCACGCGAGCATGTCAGTACGCTGCGTCAAAGTAGGACCAAGCCGCGTCCGAAACCCGGTAGGTGTGGTCGTAGGCAGTCCTCCAGCTATCGCCGTAGCTGCCGAGAGAGGAGATGACGTAGGCGTATTTCTGTCCATTGCTCTGGAAGACCGCGATTCCCGCGTCGTTCCAGGTGTTCTCCGGCTCATAGAGCTGACCAAACTTGTGATAGAGCGTTACGTTGCTGGGAAGTGGCCCGCCAAGCGAAGCGTTCACCCAATCGGGCGCCAGCGTCATGCTCCACAGGACGTAGCTCGTCGCCCAAGAGGAGAGGGCCTGACCCCGGTAGAGCTTGGTCAGCATCAGGTTCAGATCGTTCGTCGTCAGCAGGTTCTCGTCGCCGTAGCCGTAGTTCTCCCAGTAGTATCCGGGCGGATGGGCGATAACCGAGTCCGTCATGCCCAGCGCTTGCATCAGATCGTTGATGCGGCTGATTCCGGTCCCGATGTCGCCTCCGCCAACGTAGCGGATCAGTTCGCGGGCCGGAGGCGTGTTACTTGGGCCCATGGCGGAGAGGACATAGGGTTCAACGTCATCGGCGGAGTAGTGACCGGCTTCAATGTCTTGAGCGACGACCATCATGATCGGAATCTTGATCGTGCAGGCGGCCAATTGCGGACGCGAGCCGTTGACCGAGATCGTTTTGCTGGTCTGCAGGTCGGTGACGCTGACTGCGTTCTGGCCGGACCAGCTCGAGATCAACGCGTTCAGTTCACCGCGCAGGCTGTCCCAGGCCGCGGTCTCCGCGGTTGGTTCGGGGGTCGGTTGCGTCGTCGCCGTGGGTGTTGGTTCCGGCGCCACGGGCGTCGGTGTCGGAGTTACCGGAGTGGGCGTCGGGGTTACCGGAGTCGGCGTTGGGGCGACGGGTGTTGGTGTCGGAGTCGCGGGCATCGGCGTCGATGGCTGACTGCCGCTCCCACTGGTCGCAGTGGGGGCGGGACTGGTTGGGGTTACGGTTGCCGTGGCACAGCCGCTGACCGCGAGTGTCAGCGCCAGCAACACGGTAGCCAATCCACGCCTCATGATCTCCTCCATGTCTCCATTCCCCCGCCTCGTGAGCGGTGGCACGGATGTGTCCCCCACGCTTCATTCTCGGTTCCGAAGCATGACGAGGTCGTTACGGGCAGTGGTGGCGGATAACAGGTTTGTGACAATTCCAAAATGGTGCAGCGTTGAAGGAGAACGACGACTGATCATGGCGGTTGACGATCAACGTCGGTCTTCGCGTGCATGAACACGCCGGTATCGAATTCATTCGTCAGAGGCCATCATCAAGAGTAGGAGCTTGGGAGCTTGACACTGGCGAACCTCAACTTTACTGTGAGGTTGAAGTGTGAGATGTGACGTGGAACGATTAGGTCGTCCGCGGCGCGGTAGCGACCGACGCGAACTGCGCGACTGAGGAATCTTGATACTGGAACGATCTCGCGATCTGGAGATGCCCGGATGAGTCATGCAAGAGAGAATCTGGTGCCCATCGGGAAGGTCGTCGAGGAGCTGTCATCCGACTATCCCGACGTTACCCACTCCAGCCTGCGATTTCTCGAGAACGAGGGGCTGGCGCGACCGACCCGAACGCCCGGCGGTCACCGGCTCTACGGTCCGGAGGACATTGCCCGTATTCGACAGATCAAGGAGTGGCAGCGGCAACACCTCTCGTTGAACGAAATACGGGAACGACTCGAGGCAGCCGACCGGATCGGCAGTCCCCAGGAGATCGCCTGGCGCTTTCTCGACCTGGCTGCGGCGGGAGATCTTCCGGCGGCGCAGGACGTGGTCCTGGAGCTTTCGGACCTCGGGTTTTCACTGGAGCAGATCTTTCAGCAGGTACTGACTCCGGCGTTGATTGAGCTGGGGCGCCGCTGGCAGGACGGTGAATTGCTGGTCGGCCAGGAGAAGGAGATCTCCGCCCTCTCGCGCGATCTCATCGCCGAACTATCGATTCGCGCCGCGCGTGAGCCGCGACATGAGCCAGCGATCGTCGCGGCCTGTGTTGAGGGAGAGTATCACGAGCTTGGCTTGCGGATGATCGTCGGCCTGGTCCAGTCGCGCGGCTATGTCGTCCATTACCTCGGCCCGAACGTCTCGCCACGCTTCCTGCTCGAATCGGTCAGCCTGCGTCGACCTGCCGTCGTGCTATTATCCGCGACCCTCGAGTCCCATTTTGACGCGGTTCGTCAGACGGTGCGGGCGTTGAAGTCGGAACTCTCTACCGAGTCGATGCCGAAGCTCGTGATCGGAGGGCAGATCGTCCTGACGCTGCGCGATCGCCTGCTCGACCTCGGCTTCCATGCGTCGGCGAACGGCAATATCGAGACGACCCTGCACCAGGTTCTCAATCTCGTCGAGGGCGAGGAGGACGCGTAGATCCCTCCTAGCGTCCCGTTTCGTGACGAAGCGTCTCCTGCTCTGTCACGAGTCGACGAGCGAGAATGGCAATCGACTCCGCTTCCGGAATACTCACTTCCCGTACTCCAATCCCAACGTTGTGTCAGGCGCGAATGCTCGATCGATCTCGCTTACCTACAAAATGATCGGTAGGCTTGACAGGACCTCACGAACAGGATACTATAGCTCTAGTTGAAGTTGAGTTATTGATTTACGACCGTGAGGTCATCACAGAGCGATCATCGTCGAACGGCCGCTCGCGCGGATTGACCCAAGCCCGGATCGCCAACGTGCGCGTCGTAGGCTCGGGTCGACGTTTCACACCGATTGCCTGTAGAAGGGATTGATTCGATGCGGAAGTCGCTGGGAGCCCTCTTGATCGGGCTTCTCCTCATCGTTGCCTCTCTCGGCGGCACGCTTGCCGCCCCAGATTCTGGCACGGGGACAGTCACCGTGGTGCACGGTGTTCCCGGGCTGACCGTCGATGTCTACGTGAACAACGACCTGACCCTGAAGGACTTCGCCCCCGGCACCGTAACCGATCCCCTGACCCTTCCGGCGGGCGATTACACCATCGATATCCGCCCGGCTGGCGCGGCGGCAGATAGCGATCCGGCCATCAGTGGAACCGCCACGCTCGAGGCCGGCGCGAACGTCACCATCGAGGCGCACCTGACAGCGGACGGTACTCCGACGTTGTCGGTCTTCTCGAATGACACCTCGGCCCTCGAGTCGGGTATGGCTCGCCTTGTCGTGCGGCACACGGCCGCGGCTCCGGCGGTCGACATCCTGGCGGATGGTTCGGTCCTCTTCAGCAACCTGGCAAACCCGAACCAGGCCAATGCGGATGTTCCGGCTGGCAGCTATCACGTCACCATCGCGCCGACCGGCAGCATGGACCCGGTCTTCGATGCGGGCACGCTCGATCTGCAGGCGGGCACCGAGTACATCGTCTATGCCTACGGCTCGCTCAGTGACAACACCTTCGCTCTGGCGATCCAGACGATCAATATCGAGCCTGCAACCGGCACCGTCACCGTGGTGCACGGTGTTCCCGGGCTGACCGTGGATGTCTATGTGAACAACGACCTGACCCTGAAGGACTTCGCCCCCGGCACCGTAACCGATCCCCTGACTCTTCCGGCGGGCGACTACCCGATCGACATCCGCCCAGCGGGCGCGGCGGCTGACAGTGACCCGGCCATCAGTGGAACCGCCACGCTCGAGGCCGGCGCGAACGTCACCATCGAGGCGCACCTGACAGCGGACGGTACTCCGACGTTGTCGGTCTTCTCGAATGACACCTCGGCCCTCGAGTCGGGTATGGCTCGCCTTGTCGTGCGGCACACGGCCGCGGCTCCGGCGGTCGACATCCTGGCGGATGGTTCGGTCCTCTTCAGCAACCTGGCAAACCCGAACCAGGCCAATGCGGATGTTCCGGCTGGCAGCTATCACGTCACCATCGCGCCGACCGGCAGCATGGACCCGGTCTTCGATGCGGGCACGCTCGATCTGCAGGCGGGCACCGAGTACATCGTCTATGCCTACGGCTCGCTCAGTGACAACACCTTCGCTCTGGCGATCCAGACGATCGGCGATCTCGGGCCCTCGATGTCCATGGGCGAGATGACCGCACCGGCCCAGCCGAAGAGCGGCTGCGCCTACTTCGACCAGACCATGCACAACGCCTGCGGTGATTTCGCGGCTTACTGGACTGAATTCGGTGGACTGCCAGTCTTCGGATACCCGATCACCGAGGAGTTCCAGCAGGACGGTATGACGGTCCAGTACTTCGAGCGGGCTCGCATGGAGCGGCATGCCGGCTCTGACGCGTCCCACCACGACATCGTTCTTGGCCGTGTTGGCAGCGAGCTGGCCGCGAGCATGTCGACGGAACAGCCGTTCCAGACAGCTCACGAGGGCCACGGTGACTACTGCACCTACTTCTCCCAGACCGGCCACAACGCCTGCAATGGCTTCCGCGCCTACTGGTTGAACTATGGCGGACTCTCGACCTTCGGCTATCCGATCAGCGAGGAATTCATGCAGGACGGCAAGGTCGTTCAGTACTTCGAGCGTGCCCGGTTCGAGTGGGTTCCGGGTTCATCGGCGCCGCGCTTCGACGTCGTCGAGGGCCGCGTCGGCTCAGAGCTTCTCGCGATGCACTAAACCCTATCAACTGCCTTTCCCTTACCCCAACCCCCGCCGTGGAAACACGGCAGAGCGCGCCCGGCAACGGGCGCGCTTCTGTTAACCGCCGCCAGGGTCTTGCGCTCTCGGCACGGTTCTTGGTTAGAATGAGCTTCAATGATCATGAACACGAAGCGTTTCACAGTCGAGCATGGTAGGGAGCCAGGCCATCCGTTGGTCCGGTTCGCCGACCGGCCCGCTGCGTCACAGTGCCGTTCGGCGGAACTGGACGAAGGTCATATTCACCGTCTGGCGCGGATCGGCTATGACAGGGGTGGATGCACCCATTGACGCGAACCAGTGCGAGGATTTCGTGGTTCGAGCAGTCTCGGTCGATAGTCACTCGAGAGAGGGGCGGACATGGCAGTGACACTCAACGCACACGCCACGGCGATCACGCGGGATGATCTCAAGAAGACCGGCATGAGCGACGAGGCGGTCGACCAACTCCAGTCACTGCGTGAAAAATACCCGTTTGCCGAGTTTCTTGACTCCGAGGTCGAGTGGCAGCGTTTGGTCTTCCTCAAGTGGCTTTGCGAAAAAGGTCGTGTTTCGATCTCCTGACCGGAACCTGCTCTGAGCGTGAGCACGCGTTAGCCGGTCGAGGACTGCGCCTGTCCGATCGCCGCAACGATGCGACTCGGCATCAGGTGGAGCATCGCGTCAATCCAGTCTCCGTCTCGCCCGGCATGAACCGATAACCACAGGCGCCTTTCGCGTGGCGCGAAGGTCACCTCCAGCGTTCCACGTTGCCGGCCCTGTTTGAGATGCCAGTGGACGCTACCGGGGATGTTGGCCAGCGACCCAAGCAAACGAACCTGAAGTCCCAGTTCGGCGATAACCTGTTCGACTGCTCTCTCGATGACGGCCCCGTCGACTTCCCCTGGAATTTTCACCTCGATCTCCCGCATTGCTTGACCTCGGTCATTTCTATCGTGATTACGTATTCGCGAAATACATATCGGCTGTTTCGACTGGTCTGGTGATGAAGAATCTCAAATGCAACGAAACTGTCATGATTGCCCGTAGCGCTTTTCTTGTCGGGCCGGTGATGTCATACTCCGTACAAAAGAACGATCAAAGGTGCCCAGAATCCGCCTGTCCTCCGAGCGATGAGACAGTCTGGATCAGGTATGTCATTGCGCAAAGACACAGGCAAGGAGCCTCGTGCACTATGTTGACTTCAGGTAAACTACCATTTCATGAGTTGGCTTCATCATCTCATACGCGCACGACCAATCCAGTCCGTCGTGGTTGGCCCCATTATTCTCTTCAACCCGGCAGTTCGAGCATGGAGTGGTGAGCATGGAGCACTTAGTGGAAACGGAAGATTCAGCCGCTGAATCGTACATGGCCGCGCTCGAAGACTACATTGACTCACGCACCGAGGGGGCGCTCTTTCGTGCGTCACTTCTGAGCGGTCATTTTGTGGAATCAGGCCTCGGCCCGGACGACATCATCGCGCTTCACTTCGAGGGTCTCGAGCGGATCATGGAGCGGCTTTCCCCGCGAGAGCAGACGCGCGCGGTCGGGGACGCGCATCAGTTCTTACTCGAGGTGATGATCACCTACGGCGTGAAGTACAAGGAGTTCCTGGAACTCAAGCTGGCGGAGTCGATCCGTGAGGCCGAAGCGCGGGCTGAGCTGGAGCAGCAGCGCGCACTCGAGGCCGAGCGCGTCGAGCAGGAGAAGTCCGAGATCCTGGCCAGCATTGCGCATGAGCTGGGCACGCCGCTAACCGCTGCCCGTGGGCACCTGGAGCTGGCCGTTCGCTCGCTCAACAGCGGGCGGACCGAGACGCTGGTGCCACTGCTTGGTTCGACGCAAGAAGCACTCAATCGACTTTCACGCATGACGGCCGACCTGGTCCAGGTCAGCCGGGGAGAGCCGATCTACGTCGAGCGGACGCCGATCAAACTGTGTACGGTCTTGGCCAAGGCCTGTGAATGGGCCAATCCGAGCGCGCGTGCCAAGAACGTGAACTTGATCCCCGAGATCGATGATGCGGTTGAACGGATGGTGGCGAACGAGGGAGCCTTGCTCAGTGTGTTCGGCAATCTCCTCTCAAACGCGATTCGCTATACACCCTCCGGGGGTACGGTGCACGTGCGGCACGGCCAGGATGATGAGCATATCTGGGTTGAGGTGTGTGACGACGGTATCGGCATGTCCCCAGAAGTTCAGGCCCGCATCTTCGACAAGTTCTACCGGGGGCCCGAAGCGCGCAAGACCAACTCGCAGGGGTTGGGACTGGGCCTGACCCTGGTCCAGCAGTTCGTCGCCTCTCATAATGGACGTTTGGAGCTCGAGAGTGAGCCGGGAAAGGGAAGCCTGTTCCGGGTCATGTTTCCGAAGGAATTGTCGTGAAGAAGGGGGTTTGGCTGGCTTGAGCACACGGGAAGGAACCGATGAGGCGCAAGAGCGCATGATCGAGGAGCAGCGCCTCACAATTCTCGAACTGCAGACGCCGATCATCTCTGTCTGGGATGGGATTCTCGCCCTGCCGATTGTGGGCAACATGGACACGGCCCGCGCGCAGGAGATGAATGAGGCGCTGCTGGAGAAGATTGTCGAGACCGGAGCTGAGATCGTTATTCTCGACATCACCGGCGTGCCCGTTATCGACACTGCATTGGCCAAGCATCTGCTCGAGACCGTCTCGGCCGCCCGCCTGCTCGGCGCCGAAGTACTAATCGTCGGCCTTTCGGCGCGAACTGCGATGACGATGGTCCACCTCGGTCTCGATCTCGGCGGTGTGATGACACAGACTACGATGGCAAAAGGTCTTAAAGTTGCGTTTCAACGTCTGGGCCTCGAGGTTGTCCGACGGCGTGGCGACGACGACGCGCGTCAGCTTTCTGCCAATCTGGAGGTATAAGTGGCTCGGGTTCCGATCATTCAGGTCGAGGGAGTACTAATTGCGAGTGTGCAGGAGGATCTGACGGACGCGGATGCACGTCAGCTTCAGGAGGAACTGAACGGTCTTCTCGAAAAGACCGGAGCGCGCGGTGTCCTCCTCGATGTCAGCGTCATGCAGCTTATTGACTCGTTTCTCGGTCGACTCCTACACGAGATCGCATTGGGAGCGCGACTTCTCGGAGGCGAGACGGTTGTGGTTGGCATTCAGCCTGCCGTGGCGATCACCCTTGTGGAACTTGGTTTGGAACTCAAGGGAGTGCATACGGCACTCAACGCTGAGAAGGGACTTCGCGTGTTGCATCAATTGATAGCCAGTAGTTAGCTATGCTGCGATCTGCTATGAGTATCGAAGGATTCACTGCGGTTTCTCTTGCCGTTGCCGGGGAGCAAGACTTGGTGCGGGCCCGCGCTCAGGCACGTGCCGCCGCCCAGCAGCTTGGCTTCCGACTGGTCGATCAGAGCCGCGTCGCAACCGCGGTCTCGGAACTCTCTCGTAATGTACTGCGCTACGCTACGGACGGTCGCGGTGAGGTCTCGATTCGTTCGCTCCATGATGTCAAAGGGCGCGTCGGCATCGAGATTGTGGTGACCGATTATGGGCCGGGCATTCAAAACATCGCGACCGTGATGCAGGATGGCTACTCCACGGGTCGTGGCCTTGGCCTGGGTCTCTCCGGTACTCGGCGCTTGATGGACGACATGGAGATTGAGAGTTCGCCAGCGGGAACGATTGTCACGATACGGAAGTGGTATCGGTAGAGTGGCGCTGCCACTCCGTTTTCCGATTGCACAGAGAGTCGACATCGAGATAACTCGCCGCGCCGCGAAGAAACTCGCACTCGAGAACCACTTCACGGCCAATCAGATCGACGAAATCGTCATCGTCGTCTCCGAGTTGGCGACCAACCTGCTTCGCTACGCTAATGGTGGTTCGATCACGCTTTCGATCGTCGATGAGGTCGGACGAAGTGGCCTGCGAATCGAGAGCCGCGACGTGGGGCCAGGGATTCAGGACCTCGACCTCGCGCTGCAGGATGGTTACAGCAGCACCGCCGGGTCCATCGGAAGTGGTTTGCCCATCGTGCGGCGCCAGATGGACGAATTCTGGATCGACACAAGTTCCGCTGGAACCTGGATTGTGGCCTGCAAATGGATATCTGGCCGTTCAAGATAGCGGGCGCAAGCCGCCCACACCCCAACGAACAAGAGAATGGCGATGCCTGGCACGTCCTTCGTCACGGAAACGTCTGCCGGCTCTGCGTCATCGACGGCCTGGGGCACGGCCCGGAGGCCGCAAAGGCAACGCACGTTGCGATTGCGGCCCTGGAAGGGATTTGTTCAGAGAGCCCATCACGTGCCATTCAACAGTGTCATGCCGCGCTCCGTGGAACCCGGGGCGTGGTGATGGCCGTGGCGGACATCGATCTGGAGTCCCAAACGCTGAACTTCGCCTCGATCGGGAACATCGACGGCATTGTCGAGCAGGATGGGAAGACCCACCGGCTGATCAGCTATCGCGGCATCGTCGGCTCCACGCTACCGACAGTACGCTCCTTTGATTTCGCGTTGACTGGACACTGGTCGCTTCTGCTGCATTCCGATGGGATCATGAGTCGCTTCGATCCCGCCACGGAGCTTGAGGACGTGGCCGATCCGGAGAGCTGGGCTCTGGCATTTCTCCAGCGCTGGGCTCGCGATACGGACGACGCCACCGTAGTCCTCGTTACCAACCGCTAGCCCAACTGTTCAGATTGCCCGTCATGGTCCGCCCCCGGTCGAGGCGATCACCTGACCGGTAATCCAGCGGGCGTCATCGGTACAGAGCCAGCCGATGGGTCTGGCCGCGTCGTCCGGTTCACCCCAGCGACCCAGCGGCTCGACCTCGAGCACGCTCTGGCGCAGTTCCTCGTCGGCATAGCCGGTATCCGTCGCGCCGGGATCGACCGCGTTCACCGTGATGTGACGTGGCGCCAGGTGGGCGGCGAGGCTGATTGTGAGTTGGTGAATCGCGCCTTTGGATGCGACATAGGCCAGCTCGTGAGGCATCGGACTGCGATGCTGTCCCGAGGTGAGCATGACGACCCGGCCGCTTCGTCGTTTATCGTCGTAGCGGTCGGCCCACTCCTTCACCAGCAGCAACGTGCCCCGGACGTTGATCTGGAGGTGCCGGTCGATCTCCTCAGCGGTGAGCTGTTCCAGTGCGCCCATGGTGCTGTAGGCATGATTGGCGATCAATAGGTCGACCTGGCCAAACGCCTCGAAGGCCGCCGCGACCACGCGCTCGGGCGCGTCTGGCAGCAAGAAATCGGCGGCTATGTGCTCGACGCGCCGCCCGCTCTCACGCAGCAATTCCAATAGTGACTCGATCCCGCCCGGATCGGCGCCCCACGGCTGCTCCGCATCGAAGGGTGCCCACGATTGGACGAAGAGGTCGGCGCCGAGAGTGGCCAGCCGCCGCGCGATGGCAAACCCGATTCCCGCCCGGCGGCTCACACCAGTCACCAGCGCGACGCGCCCACTCAACGGTGTGCCGCTTGGTCCTTCTGCGGTCATCGTCGCGCTCCCTCCTCAAATCACGAGCGAATGAGCCAGTGAGGACAGCATAGCGAATCGAGCGGGATGCGGGATGAGTGGCGAAGTGTTTCCTTCTCTGACCGTTCCGACACGTTAATCTCAGTCCATGATCACGGTTCCCGGGCCAATCCGGCGACCGGCCGCCTTCGCCCTGCGAGTTACGGTCATTGACGAATTAAATCGGTCGTCGGTGGCGCCCACCTTGGGTTTTCAACCCAAGGCTAGCCTGACAAAGTCTGCTGATCGAGGGGCACTCGTTAATTCGGTAATTGTCCACGTTCGCCCGGGAATAAATTCCAGGGCTACAAATGCGAAGTCCACTGAAGGGACTGAACTTGTGTCACGGTATTCTTAACTGTTTGTCCTCCCGTGACTGTTTCGGCAATTTGAGTTCAGTCCATTTATGGACTTCGTCTCTTCAGCCTGGGTTTTCAACCCAGGTGGACACAGTCGCGTTACCGGATTAACTCGCGCACCTCGATCAGCAGACTGAGTTGTTGCGCGTATTGCTGCGGAAGACTCCATTTGCTGCCGAATCAGCAGACTACGCTCAGCCTGTTTCAACAGGCTTCGTCTTGGTAGCCCTGGGCTTTAGTCCCGGGCGAGCGTGGATGCGGCGCCGACGTATGTCGTCAAAGACCATTATTCCCGGGCGAACGTGAAAACGTCACCAGTTTCGGTGGTCCATTACCATCGCTCTCAGGCGACTGTTGACGTTTCCCTATTCACGTCAACTCGGTCCCGAGACCGGCACCATTGTCGATCCAGACCGCCGAGCTATCGCTCGCCCGTTCCCGAAGCAGGGTTGCGCGTCCCCGGGCTAGTGAACTGCGGCAGGCGCTCCTTGCGTGCCGACGTCTCGATCAGGCTTTCGAGCCGCCGCAGGCGCGTCTCCTCGCGCTTGGCGCGCATGATCCAATGCCGAACGACGCGTTGGTAGCTTGGCGCCTGGGCGGTGAAGAAGGTCCAGGCTGCCTCGTTAGCGCGGAGTGTCGCCTCATAGGCCGGGTCAAGGTCGATCGGGTCGTTTTCGAAGGAGTAGAGGCGCTCCCGGTCCGGTCTGCGGTTGTTGAAGCGCTCCATCCCGGCCGGGTGCATCAGCCCCATCTCGGTCAAATCGGCGATGCGTTTGATGTTCACCTGGCTCCAGATGCTGTCCGGTTTGCGGGGCGTGAATCGAAGCGCGTAGCTGATTTCGCCCAGGCTTCGGACGCGTCCGTCAATCCAACCGAAGCAGAGTGCTTGGTCGACCGCTTCGCCGTGAGCGATGCCGCTCATCCCCGAGTTCTTCTTGTAGATGCCGAGCCAGAGTTCGGTCTCGTTGGCGTGGTTCTGCTCCAGCCATGACCGGAACTCCTGTTGATTGGCGAAGAAGGTGACGTCCATTTGCCATTTCTTCCGTTCGCGAGCGATGGGATCAACGCGCGGCAATGACAGCACGAGCAGCGATTGGCGTCAACTCGCGTACCGGATGTCACGGGATTGCGACGTTGCTTGTGCAATTTGTCACAACCCGATTAGCTGCCAGCGCGTAGGGTGTGACTAGTTACGACGTTGCTGTGCGTTGGAGGTCACCATGTCGTCCACCAAATCGCGACCGCGCGCTCTCCGCTCTTTCGTGCCTCACCTGCCACGAATTCGACGAGTTCTTGCAAGAGAAGCTGTCATGCTCTGGTTAGTGCGCCTGCTGATCGTCGCGTTGATCGGTGCCTCGCTCTGGATCGCGCTTGACCAGTTCCGGCCCCCGGCGACGGTATCGGCCGACGCGCCCGGGAACGTCTTCTCGGCCCAACGCGCGATGGTCCAGCTGCGGGTCATCGCCCAGACGCCACATCCGGCAGGGTCGGCGGCGCACGACGAGGTCGAGCAATATCTGATCGAGCAATTGACGAGCATGGGGCTGAGTCCGGAGGTCGAGGCCACGACCGGTGTCTCGACGACCGAAAGCGGCGACGTCTGGGCGGGAAGGGCGCACAACATCGTGGCGCGTATTCCGGGAACTGACAACACCGGTGCGTTGCTGCTGGCGTCCCATTACGATTCGGTGCCGACTGGCCCAGGTGCCGGTGACTGTGGCTCGTGCGTCGTGTCGGTCCTCGAGACGGTTCGCGCGCTCACAGCCAGCGGGCCGCTGCGCAACGACGTGATCGTTCTGCTGGCCGACGCCGAAGAGCATGACATGCTCGGTGCCAAGGCCTTCATGGCCGAGCATCTCTGGGCCAGAGACGTCCGTGTCGCGATCAACTTCGAGGCGATCGGAACGCGTGGCGCGAGCATGATGAACTATGTCGGGCCGGACAGTGGTCAGCTGACCTCATCCCTGCTCAGAGCCTTGCCGCACCCGCTGGTCAGTTCCTTCATGTCGAGTCTCGGACTCGGGAACGACACCGTCCAATATGTAGCGCAGGGAGCGGCTGGCTACGAATTCGTTATCTTCGGCGGCGTGCAGTCCTACCACAGCCAACTCGACAGCATTGCGCGCATCGACACGGGTAGCATCCAGCAAAACGGCGACAACCTGCTGGCCCTCTCCCGGTCGCTCGGCGACCGAGACCTGACGACCAACCCCCCGGGCGAGCAAGTCTTCTTCAACGTCACGCGCGACCATGCCCTGCACTATCCCGCGACGTGGTCCCTACCACTGGCACTGGTGCCGGTTCTCCTGTTCGCCGTTCTGATGGGTGTTGGTCTGCGGCGGCGGAAACTGATGCCCGGTCGTGTGGCAATCGGCAGTGCCACCTTTCTCGGCGCGGTGATCCTCTCGGCCATACTGGTGACCCTCGTCGAGTTGGCACTGACCAGATTCGTGCCGAACATCGCCGTCTTCATGGGCGGCTCCGGCTATCGTGACGGCCTGCGCCTGCTCGCCTTCGTCTCGCTCGTCGCGCTGGTGATGCTCGCGTTCCACGCCTGGATGAGTCGCCGCACCACGGCGCTGAACTTCATGGCGGGCGCAATGCTGATCTGGGCGCTGCTGGCCGTCGCCACGTCGATCCTGTTCACGCCGGTCAGCTATCTCTTCAGCTTCCCGTTGCTCGGCGCCGTGCTCGCGTTCGGGATCCTCCTGCTCATGGACGCCCGTCCGGCACGAGTCGACGACTGGCGCTCGCTGCTGGCGTCTGCCGTGGTGCTGATTCCGACGGTGCTTCTGCTGGCGCCGGTGGTGATCTGGGGACATGCCGTCGTCTCCTACGTCGAGCTGCCGACGCGCCTCCCGCTGGCAGCGGTTTCGGTCCTGTTCGTCGCACTGGGACTCGGCCTGGTGTTGCCGTTCCTCCCGTTGCCCGATCTGGCCTGGCGCTGGACCGCGCCCGCGGCGGTCGGCATTGCCACGGTCGGCTTCCTCGTCGCGTCCATAGTGCTCTCAGGGTTCGGCATCGGCCATCCACGACCCGACTCCGTCGCCTACGTGCTGGACGCCGACACAGGGCAGGCCCGCTGGGTGAGCGCTGGTACCGGAACCGACGAGTGGACGCGCCAGTTCTTCGTCAACGGCTCGCGGTCGACTACTTTCGTGCCACTGCCGAGCGAGTTGCCTGACATGAAACTGTCGGCGCTCGAGACAACCGCGCCGCTGGTCGATCTGCCTACGCCCGTGGTCGCGCAAACCGGGAGTACGGCCAACGGAACTGAGCGGACATTGACGTTCCACGTCACCTCGCCTCGACACGCCCCTAATATGCAGCTGGTGCTGCGCTCCGATTCCGGCATTTCCGGGCTCTCAATCGATGGAAAGCAGGCCAGCATTGGCGGTGGCACCGGTTCAGGTGAGCCGCTGACGATGCAGTACTACGCGGTTCCGACGGACGGGTTCGACCTGGAGGTCGTGACGAATGGGGACGCACCGCTTCGAATCGCGGTCGAGGAGCGCTCTAACGGTCTGCCGGACGTGCCCGGCATGACGATCGAGACGCGACCCGACTACGACCATGCCCGCGCCGTTCGAGAACGCGGACCCGACGATCGTGCGCAAGAGCTTCACGTTCTAGTCGCTGGAGGTAGGGATCAGGGAGAGAAACGAGGAGAACAGGATGACACGGAAGTACATCAACCGGCTCATCATAGGATTCATGGCACTCTTGCTGGCATTGACCTCTGGCGGTCTGCTGGCGGCTCGCGCCGCACCACCGGAAGACTACACCGCGTTTGATCAGGACGTTCAAGCGCGACTCGACTCCGCCCGCGTACCCGGCGCGGCGATCGCGATCGTCCAGGGAGATCAGTTCCTGCGCGCGAGAGGGTTCGGAACGGCGACGGACGGCGGCCAGTATGCAACGCCGCGTACGCCGTTCGTGCTCGGATCGACCTCCAAGTCCTTTACCGCGCTAGCCGTACTCCAATTGAGCGAGGCGGGTAAGGTCGACCTGGGTGCGCCCGTCACACGGTACGTGCCGGGGTTCCGTCTCGCCGACGGACGCGCGAGCGAGATCACCGTGCGGACTTTGTCCATCAGACGAGCGGAATCCCGGCTACCGCCGGTGCGGAGACTATCGATCATCCCGCGACATGACAAGCGGAAGCCCTCGACGCCTCAGCGGCACAAAGCTCCCCATGACCACGCACCACCTTCGACTATGCCAATCCGAATTACGTGCTGCTTGGGTTCGTGATCGAGTCGGCCTCCGGCCAGTCCTATGCTGATTACCTGCAATCGAACGTCTTCGACCCGCTCGAGATGCACCACAGCTACACGGTCATCTCCGAGGCGGAGGGGGACGATCTGGCGGAGGGTCATCGCTGACTGGTTCGGTGTCCAGTCGCCCGGCTTGCCGCATTTAAATACCTGCTACCGGCCGGGTACATCGTCTCGACTGCCGAAGACGTGGTCACTTCCTGATGGTGCTACTCAACAACGGAGATTATCCGGGCGAACGATCCTCTCGCCGGAAGGCGCGAACGCTGCTGAACCCGGCTCTGCGCGACCTTGGCGCCTGGGCCGTCGCCGATGCTCATATAAGCGATGGACTAGTTCGTTGGCGACGCTGAACGATCCGTCGATCCGATTCCATACGGGCGAGCCACCGAACTACACTTCGATGTTCGTCCTGATTCCGGACCAACACCTCGGCATGGTCATGCTGATGAACGCCGGGCTGCAGCTTCCGCTGCCGGGAGCCGATGGCGTGCTCGATCGCATCCCGAGCGAGACAGTTAGCCTGTTGCTTGGCCAGCAGCCAGCGAGTGCCATGAGCCTGAATCGCTTCTACTTGATCTTCGACGCGGTCGTGTTCCTGATCGTGGCGGTCCAGTCTGGTCGCTTCTGCGGCCCATCCGCCGGCCTACCCACAAGCGACAGAACGGGTTGAGCGTCATGCTGAGCACCGTTCCGCTCGTCTGGGAGATTGTTCTTGGCGTGGCGTTGCTGCTGGCACCAGGGTTGATCGGCATGAGCTGGCGCTCGGCCTGGCTCTGGATGCCGGATCTGACGCTGGTGCTGCTGGTGGCCGGCACGCTCTGGCTGATTACGGCTGCCGTGCGTGTCTACCGGCTGGGGCAGATAACGCTGTCGCGAAGGGCTCCAGTCGCCGCGACATCGACCGCACGTAGGGAAGCGGTCAGAGCGTGAAGCGAATACAAGCCGTGAATCGAGCGTAGTGGCGACACCGGCGGACGGCTCCGGTCGCAGAGCGGCACGACGGTGTAAGTACAGAGAGATCCTTCGCTGCGGCTCAGGGTGACACGTGTAAGCAAATTCCTACTCCTGTCATCCTGAGCGTCGCGCGAAAGATCTCCCACCGCGTTACCTATCCACTACCGACCTCGGACGACAAGGGGTAGCCCGGTAAACGAATCGCACGGACGCGACACTCCTCCGGCGTCCTGGACGCTGGCTAAATGATTTGATCCTCAAGACATCCTTGTTTGTTCTGCATAGCTGATCCACCTGCTGGAACATGCGGTCGATGACGGCGTCGTCGGTGTAGGGGTTCAGCAGGATGGCGCGCATCCAGCGGCTGCCGCGATAGAGAGGTAACGAGACGAAGATGTTTGCCTCGCGCAGTAGCGATTCCTGTAGCCCGCTGTTCCAGTCGTCCCAGCGCTCCGATGCGATCCAGTCCGGGCAACCCCGGAAGCAGACGATGTTCGTCTCCGGTTGGCTCGCTAACTCCAGGAACGGCCGCCGATCGATCTCGCTGGTAATTCGTGCCGCTAACCGGTAGCCGTGATCGACCAGTTCGCCGAAGCCGCGGCGTCCGATGTGTTGCAGGGCCAGCCAGAGCTTCAGGACGTCGGCGTGGCGCGTGCCCTGGACGCCGATCTCGCCCAGGTTGATGAAGTCGTCGGCCGCTTTCGTGTACGAGGCGGTGATGCGGAAGGCGCGATCAAGGACCGAGAACTCCCGGAAGAGGGCCATCGAGCAGGTCTTGGTGACGTAGAGCCACTTCTGTGGGTTGAAGGTGATCGAGTCGGCCCACTCGATCCCATCGAGTCGATGCCGCTCATGCTCAGAGAAGATCGCTGCTCCGCCGTAGGCCGCGTCGACGTGGAACCAGAGCCCGGCTGCCTGGGCAATCTGCGCGATCTCCGGCAGCGGATCGATATTGCCGCTGGTGGTGGTCCCGACCGTGGCCACCACCGCGAACGGCGCCTGGCCGGACCGTCGTGCGAGGGCGATCGCGTCGCGCAGTTTGCCGGGGATCATCTTCGAATTCGCGTCGCTCTCGACCGGAATGACCGCCTCCGTGCCGAGTCCCAGGATCATGGTCGCCTTCTGCAGCGACATATGGGCTACGTCGGACGCGAAGATGACCGGATGCCGGTCAATGCCGACGATGCCCTGCTCGCGTGCGTCGAAGGCGACGTTGCGTGCGACCGTCAGCGCCTCCAGATTGGCGATACCGCCCGCGCCGGTCAGGACTCCGCCAGAATGATTGCCCAATCCGAAGAGTTTGCCGAATTCCTGCAGTAGCCGGTGCTCGAGCCGGGAGAAGGCGGGTGACATCTCGAGTGTGAACATGTTGTTGTTCAGCGCCGCGGTGACGAACTCGCCGAGCATTGAGACGGTCGTCGGCATCGAGTCCATGTGCCCGATGAAGCCGGGATTGGCGGTGTTCATCGAACCACGCAGGATCTGCTCAAGATCGTCGATGATCTGGTCGAGCTCAACGGGTGCTTCCGGGATCTCGACTGGCTCAGGGAGCGGACTTTGGACAGGCATTGGTGGGGAATCAGCCGCGTTCGCCAGGAAATCGAGCAGCGTGCCGGTGAATCGCCGAACCAGTTGGTCGATCTCCGCCCGGTTGCGACTAGTCGGATCGATGAAGGCGCCTGCGGGCAGGCTGGAATTCGGCCAGGTCAATCGTTTTCCCCTGTCATTCGCCGGGCTTCTCGAACACGGCCCAGATGGTCACCGTCCGGTGCTCTTCGCTGTTACGCCACATGTTACCGATCGCCGCGTCGCAGACCTCCGGCATGGTGAAGGCCGTCATCGGCGGGAGTGGTGGCTTGCCGGGATTGCTGCCGATGCGGGCCCTGACCCAGGACTGGATCAGGGCCGTCGCGTCGAGCCAGGTGACCTCACGAAATCCAACAGTGGCCAGCAGGACGCGCAGGTCGACCGGATCGGCCAGGAAGCTCTCACCTGGTATGGCGGCCCAGGGCGACGGGTAGCGTACCGGCTCGACCGGGCCTCGCATCACTTCGTGCAGTGCCAAACGCCCGCCTGGCCTGAGTACGCGATAGAACTCGCGGACCAGCCGCGCTTTGTCCGGCACGTTCATCCCTGCGTTCTGGATCAGAACAGCCTCAAACACGCCGTCCCGCACCGGCAGCTCGAGCGCGTCGCCGACGACGAAGCGGATCAGGTCCTCGGTCCCAACGAGGCGGGTCAGCGTTGCGCCCGCATGGCAGAAGTCGGGCGAGTAGTCGACCACCGTCACGTGAAAGCCGCCCTCGCGTGCCAGCGTGCGAGCTGGGCCGCCGATACCGCCACCGATGTCGAGCACGTGCGCCCCTGCCGGGAACTCCGCCAGCGCTAGCAGCTTGCGCGTCGCCCAGGTTCCGCCGTTGTGAAACTGGTCCAGCGGCGCCAGGTCGTGCTCAGTCAGTGCATCCAGGTCCTTCCCTGTAGCGGCTAGCGTGGTCAGAATGCGTGAGGTCAGTGAGTCCGGCACCTGCTGCACCATGTAAAGGGGACCTCTCTCAACAATTTCAGCAACTCAACAACGTGAAACCTGGTCATCTGAATCAGGATAGTCCAGTTCATCTGGCTGGAAAAGCTCAGTCCTGCTGGGACAGCGCCGGTCCGGCGTGTTCGGCGAGCGGATCATAGGGAGTCCAGGGCTGCCAGGTGAAGCGGTCGCGATAGCGGTCAAGTAGCTTGATGACGGGACGCGCCAGCAGCAGCACGATCGCGACATTGGCGATGGCGCGAAAGAGGTCGTAGACCAGCGACGTTACCAGGTAGTAGTGGGCGTAGGTGTAGATCGTCTGCCAGAGAGCCATGCCGGGGACCCAGTAGAGCCCGACCTGCTGCTCGAGTCCGGGAGCGGCAAAGGGCCACTCCCACAGGTTCATGATGGCACCATAGAGGAATCCCCACACACCGCTAAACAGTGCCAGCAGTGCGACCTCGCGCTTCCAGCCAGTGCGTGGCAGGAGACCGGCCGTCAGACCGATCCAGCCCGCGGTGAGCATCTGGAAGGGAAGCCAGGGGCCGATGCCACCGGTAATGAAAGCCGAGACCAGGAGCGTCAGGGCGCCCATCAGGAAGCCGAAGTCGGCGCCATAGGCGAAGCCGGTCAGGATGATCAGCAGGAAGATCGGGGAGGCCCCGAGGAGCGTCGGGATAAGGCGCAGTGCCGCGTCGGTCGCGACAAGTACCCCGAGCAGCGCGACAAATTTCGACTGTGATGCGCCAGGGCCGGTGGCCGAACGTTGGATCTGGACCAGGATTGTCAGCAGGCAGATGGCGCTTAGCAGTGCGAAGAGGAGCGGCACTTCGATGCCGCGCTGGGCGAGTCGCTCCTGCTGGCCAAACAGCGGCAGCAGAAAGGGATAGAGAATCGTCAGCCCGCCTGCGACGCTCATCAGCAGCACCAGCAGGGACGGTGTGCGTCGTCCGGTCATCGCGTCGAGTTGTGGAGCAGCAGTTGAACTGGCTGAACCGCGTGTTCCGGGGTGATGCCGCCGAAGATCTCCGGATGGAGAATCTCCGCCAGGATCTCGATCCCGACGATGAGTCTCGGCCCCGGGCGGTTGAAGTAGCTCGAGCCATCGACGGCGTAGACCTGTTCGTTACGCACCGCGGGAATCGCGTCCAGCCGGGGAAGTTCGCGCAGCTTTTCGGCCTCGGCCACGGTATGGGCAAGGTCGTTGCCGCAGGGCATCAGCACCAGCACGTCCGGCGCCGCATCGACCACCTGTTCCCAGTTGACATAGACCGAATCCTGCCCGGCTTGACCGAGCATGTCACGTCCCCCGGCGGCTGCCACCATTTCCGGCACCCAGTGTCCGCCGACCATCAGCGGATCGAGCCATTCGAGACAGACGACACGCCGCGACGAGCCAGCCACGTCGTTCACGCGCTGCTTGATCCAGGCGAGACGGTGATGCAGTGCCTGGACGACAGCGTCGGCGACCTCGGATCGTTCGGCCGCTTGACCGATCGTGAGGATTGACTCCAGCACCCCGTCGACTGAAGTGGGCTCGACTGACACCACCGTTGGCGTTTGTGGCAACGTCCGCGCGATCTTCAGCACGTCCTGGTAAGAGACGGCACAGACCGGGCAGAGCTCTTGCGTCAGAATCAGGTCCGGCTCGAGTCGAGTGAGCAGATCCACATCCAGTTCGTAGATCGGCAGTCCCTGGCTCACCCGTTCTCGCACCAACCGGTCGATTTCCCCACTGTCGGTGACGTCGGCCGGGAGGACGTTTCGTGTGATGGGCGGCTTGTCGCACGCGTCGGGCGGGTAGTCACATTCATGCGTGACGGCGACGAGTTGCTCGTCTAGCCCGAGGGCAAAGCAGATCTCGGTGGTGCTTGGAAGGAGCGAGACGATCCGCATTCTGGCATCCTTTCCGTGGATAGAGTCGCGCCGTCTCTTCGCAATCATACTGTAGGCTGGCGCCCCTCCGGCGCGGAGAGCGCCGCGCGAGCGCGTTTGCGTATCGAGAAGAGGATACTGAAGCACGATGACAGACTCCTTTGCGGATCCGTTGCACGCGGGCTTGCTGGCGCCACGGATCTTGACCGTCTACGCCCATCCGGACGACGAGAGTTTCGGTCCGGCGGCCGTGCTGGCGAAATACGCGCGCCGTGGCGCCGTGATTCATGGCGTCTTCGCGACTCTTGGTGAGCGTGGCGAGCCGGTCGACGAGGTGTCGGCCAGCGGCGCGGCACTGGCCCGGCTTCGCGAGGAGGATTTGCGCGATGCGGTCGCGGTCATCGGCTATGCTGGCATTGAGTTGCTCGGATACGAGGATGGCACGCTCTCCGCTGTGCCTGCGGCGCAGCTCCAGGGCATGGTCCTGGCGGCGATTCACCGCTATTTGCCACAGATCGTGATCACCTTCGGCCCAGGCGGTATCACCCGGCATCCGGATCACCTGGTCGTCTCGCGCGCCACGACGTCCGCATTCCACCAGGCACTGGAAGAGGGGGTACGAGTACGCGAGCTCTACTACGACGCGGTTCGGCCCGACCGGGCGCGTGATTTCAACCTCGTCGACCTGCCAGACGGACAGCCGAACACCTGGATCGACGTCAGTGGAACGTCGGATGTCAAGCTGACCGCGCTGCAGTTTCATGCCCGGCACATCAAGGATGCCGTGGAGCGTTCGGCCAAACTCGCCCAGGAACCGGAGACAGTTGCGACACTGCACCGTGCCTGGCCTGAGGTGCCGCCCGGAATGCGGCTGACCGCCCTGCTCTCCGGAGACTCATGACCATTAAGAACGGACCTGACGGGAGGGACCGATGGAATTTCACGTCTTCGAGAACCCGGCCAACGTTCATCCAACGAAAGGCTATTCGCACGCGGTGCGCATGGGCGACTTGATCTTCGCCTCGGGTCAGGTGGCGCAGAGTGTCGATGGCGAGATCGTCGGCAAGGGCGATCCCAGGGCGCAGGCCGAGCAGATCTTCATCAACCTCGAAGCGGTGCTTATGGCGGCCGGTTCCGGCCTCAACCGGATTGGCAAGCTCAACATCCTGACGACGAGCCTGGATTACCTCCCCGCCATTCGTGAGGTGCGCGACCGGCTCTTCGGTCCGCTGAATCACACGCCTGCCAGCACATTGGCCGTCATCTCCAGCCTGGCCCACCCCGACTACCTGATCGAGATCGAGGCCATCGCGGCGGCAGGGTAGGGCGGCGGTCAGGAGCCATCGCAATGTGTTTGCTGGCGTGCAGGCGAGCCAGTCTGACCGTACTCGGTCGGAGTTCAGACAGCTGGAACTTACGCCAAGCTGATCTGTCCTCCGACGTCGCGAATCGCACCACTGGCTAACAACGCGTCAATCTTCGCCTGGATCTCCGCCTCGACGTGTGTTCCAGTTCGGTCGTAGCCAAACGCCCGAGCCACGGCGGTCACGAGGTCGGTGCGCCCGATCGAGAAGGCAAGGCGTAGGACTTGGGTAACAGCAGAACTAATCTCCTCCGGAGGCACCTCGTGTATTGGTCGAACTGCGCCATCGGAATCGGCAGATCGTACTTGTATCTCCGACACGGTCTTTGGCCAGAGGAAGTCTTCCCGGATCCAGATGAGCCCACTTCGAGCAGCCGACGCGATCGCATTACTCATCTTCTCCTGGATTCTGCGGCCATTCCGAGCGATGCCGTACCGCGCGGTAACGGAGCGCCTGACGCGGTCTCGATGAACCGGCCCCTCGACGTTGACGCACTCGCAAATCAGTCCAACAAGATCTCGCGGTAGGGCGGCGTAGAAGTCCTCGGGCGAACCTCGCCGATCTTGGGGTGCGTGAAGATACATTTCGCCGTGCACCGCAATGTCCTGCACCTCGGCCTGAGGTTGTTCTGGACCTTCCAAATCCGGAACGGTGGACGTTAGCGGTGCCTGTGCTGGTGGGACGACCCGTGGTGAAGACGCCAGTCGGGTCGTGGTCGGAACCGGTTCAGGCGTCAACAGCCGTCGTCGTGCTTCCGCTACTGCGTCCAACACGCGCTGGGTCTCACCAGCTGGATCTCTAATCCAATCTTTAGACCATATGCGATGAATCCGCCATCCCAGATTCTCCAGTACCTGTTGCCTGAGGCGGTCACGATCGCGCGCCGTTTTGGACGAATGATAGGTTGCCCCGTCGCACTCGATTCCCAGAATATACTGGTCGCTGTGGTCGTCCTTGATCGCGAGGTCGATGCGGTACCCGCCAACGCCGACTTGTGCGACCACGGGAAGTCCCTGCGCTTCAAGCGCAACGGCTACCGCCGCCTCAAAGGGAGATTCGACATCACCTCCCGCGCTGGTGATCTCTCCGAGTAATGCCGTTGGGCCTTGTTCGGCGAAGTCCAGATAGTGCCGTAGGAGATGCACGCCACGTGCGGACGTCCTGGTGGTGTCGATATCCTGCGGATGGAACGACGCGACAACGACGACACGCTCTCGTGCGCGGGTGACGGCCACATTCAGACGACGCTCTCCACCGCTCTTATTGAGCGGACCGAAGTTCATTGTCATCTTTCCTGCTCGATCAAATCCGTAGCCTACGGAGAAGAAGATAACGTCGCGCTCATCGCCCTGTACATTCTCCAGATTCTTGATGAAGAATCCATCCGGACCATCCTCGCGGAGCAGTGATTCGAGGTCTGGCGACTGTCGCTTCCGGCTGTCGAGTGCGGCATAGACGGCCTGCATTTGCGCCTCGGAGAACGTAATTACACCAAGGGATTTCTCTGGGTTGCGGCGAACGTGCTCTACAATCAAGTCGACGACTCGCAGAGCCTCTTGTTTGTTACTCCTGCTCCCTCCACGGTCGTAAACACCGTCGGGAACGTGGACGAACGTGACGGCGCGATCCGAAGCATTTGGCGAGGGAAAGGTAATCAACCGTCCCTCGTAGAAATTCCGGTTGGAGAACGCGATCAGGTCCTCATGCCGACTGCGGTAATGCCAGCGCAGGGGCTTCGTGGGCATGCCGGACGCCAGGCTCGCGTCAAGAATACTCTCTGGTGATTCCTCGTCGTCATCATCCTCGGCTTGAAGATCGACTGAAAAGAATCTGGTCGGGGGAAGTTGGTGCTGATCACCAACGATCACCACTTGTTTTCCGCGACCAATCGAGCCGATCGCATCTGCCGGAAGGATCTGGCTTGCTTCATCAAAGATCACCACGTCGAACGTCATCGCTGATTCGCCGAGGTATTGTGCAACCGATAGCGGGCTCATGAGCAGGCACGGTTTCAGCGCGGGGAGGAGTGTTGGTAGGTCCGCAAACAGCTTGCGCAGTGGTCGAAATCGTTTCTTCTTGCTCGCTTCCTTGAGCAAGATGGCTGGCTCCGATTTGGGAAGCACCACCATATCAACATGCGGACGTCGACTCCGGAGACCCTGCTGAATTCTGCGCGCATTCGCGCCAAACTGCCATTGGTCGAGGTCGCGAAACTGGGCGATCACGTCCTCATGATGGCGACCACGAAACTGCCCGAGCGCGGGGACTTCGTCGTAGCGTTTACTGATCCATAAGGTGTAGACGTGGCGGAGGAACGAGTCACGCCAGGAGCTTGGCGGAGTCCGTTCGCGCTCGACGGCGACGACAAAATCCGCCAGCCCGGCACTGCGCGCCATCTTACGGACTTGAACGAGGTCAACCCACGATTCCAAGTCTGGAACATGTTCTTCTTTTCGATTCGCCCAACTTGCGATTTCAATGAGGGGCGCGTGCCACATCCCAACACTATTGATACTCAGCGAACTGAGGTCGAATATCCTACTCGTCTTCTCAAGCAAGCGGTTCAGCTCGGCGATCGATGTCACAAGCTGTTCGCGCTCATCCGGATTGATGTGGAGGCCAGCTTCGAAAGCAGTCACGAATGAATCTGGCGGAACATCATCGAAATGCTTCAGGACACGGCTTGTCCACGCCAATGACGACACGATCGTGTCCCACGAGGTGTCTAGACCTTCAAACAGGTCGCCGAACAGTTCCGTGAGTCGTTCGGAGTCGTTCGCCAGCCGATTGCCAAGTTCCACGACTTCGACGGCTTCGGCGAATTCGGCGACGCGCCGATCGAAAGATGTCGGAGGCTTGATCGCGAACTTGTCGATGTTGTCGACGGCCCGCCAGAATGCCTCGATGCCACGGTGCCACTGATCCAGCCAGTCCCGAGCCTGAGTCGCCGGGGTGTCAATCCAGTACGATCCGCCAAGATTGAGAGAGTGCAGACTTACGAGGCGCGTTAGCTCGTCAAATGCGTTCTCAAGCTGCTCGTCGATGCGCTCCAATTGTTGGAAGGCAAGTCGCAGGGCCGGGACGCGATCGATACCTCGCGTGAGAAGATCAACAACCTCTTGCGAGGGCTTTTCGTTGCCAAACCATCGACAAATGTCACCAATCGCGTGTAGATCGGCTGAAAGCTTGGACCAATCGGTGTTCAGATCCTGGTAGCGTGATCCGAATCGTTCAACCAGGAGCGCGCGATGGTCTGCAAACCAGGCTTCCGAGGCCGCGCAGCGGCGGGCGTCGGTGAGGACGGAGACGGCCTTCGCATAGTCAAGCGTGAACTCGCCGATCACGGTCCTGCGGAGTTGCTTCATGTCTCGCCGGTACCCCAGTTTTAGATTCCGCGCCCACGAGTTGTAGCCTTCCGTGAATTGAGCGCAGAACTCCTCACTCGCGAGTTCGAAGAAATCTTGGCTGAACCCTTCGTGCAGCGCGGGCTGGATCGTGGTCAGAATCTTGTGATGCCGGGTTGCCTCATCGACTAATTGTTCGAGATCTCCACGTTGCACCGGATCAAACCAATCAGCCATCGGTTGTGGATCGATGAGCAGCAGCTTCAAGAGATCGTGGACTCGGCGAATTTGCCGCACCGTCTCCGGCACGGGCACACTCAGGTGGGCAACAGCTTCCTTTCCCACCTCTGAGAAGGTGGTCAGAGATTCGATGGCTTGCCACGTTGCAGATTCAATCGTCGCACGGTGTTCAATGGCACGGTCCGCCGGACTCCCCGGCCCCATCACCATAGTCGTATACGGCTCACCGCCTGAACTCAGTTGCTCCTGAATTTGTGGGAGGTTCAGATGTCGGAATTCCTGGTCGATTTGGATCGTACTCGCTGACTTGCGCCGGAGGTACTCGTCCATCTTTGCGTGGTACTCGTCGGCCGTCTCAAACAGCGGCGCGAGCGAGTCACACTGAAACCAGTGAGATGGCACATGGACCCGATCGTCGAGGATGACCAGGAATTCGGCGAGCCACGTGGCCGTGTCGAGCGATGCGGCATCCGCGAGACCGAGATCTTTGCGCAACTTGTCCTGGCTCAGACGAAGTTGCTCTGCTACAACCTGCAAACGATGCAGGTCCGCTGTGAGTTTGGCTTGAACCTGGGGCGAGAACTCGGTCATTGTGCAGCCATACCAAGGGTGCTGCTTCCCCTGAAGAAGCGTGGCGCCGGAAATCATCAGGCGATCAACGACGGACAGCAAGCTGGCGAGGCGGTCTGGAGTGAGACTGGCGACATCTGGGAGATCGAAGGCAACGTTCGGCACGCTTTGTCTGGATGCGATCGCACCATGCGCGTGAAAGACCGACATCTGGAGCGGATTCGCCGAGTCGTGAAGCGCGGTCACAAATTTGTTCAGTTGCTCGCGAAAATGCGCAATTTGAGCGTACTGGAGGTCACCATTTGGGTACCGATCGGTAAGCTTCGTACGCAACGTCTGTGCGAGGTCGCTGATAATGGCGGCCTTCTGAATGTCCTGACTATGGGCTTCGAGGCAGAATTCTCTGAGCCCAGCCTCCTCAAGACGCTTGGCTACCACCCGAAGGGCCGCCATCTTCTCGCTCACAAAGAGAACCTGTTTACCTTCAGTAAGACTTTCGGCGATCACATTAGTGATGGTCTGTGACTTTCCGGTTCCAGGCGGGCCTTGAATGATCAGGTTTGCGCCGGCCTTCACGGCAGCGATCGCTTCAAGCTGGCTCGCGTCCGCATCAAGAACCTGGAACATCTCCGTAGGTGGCACAGTGTCGAGGTACGCGGCGGATGGAAGATCGTCGAGCAGATCCGGCAGCCCGTGATCCTCGCCCGCAAGGAGACGAATGACCGGATGCGCGGCGAACCGTTCCTGCTCCACGAAGAGATCCTGATACATGGTGTACTTCGAGAACGAGAAGATGCCGAGGTAGGTGTCGTTGGTGATACTCCAACGGGGCCGCTGCAGGATGACCTTCTGGAGCTGTGAGAGCACGTTGTCGAGTGTTAGGTCATCGTCTGATTCAATGCTTACGCCGAACTCAAGATTGAAGTCGGACCAAAGCTTGCCCACGAGAGATGGATTCAGGGTTGGCGCTTCGTCAAGCGCATTCATCACGAATGGTGCAAGTGCAGACTCACGCGTCAACTGCACGGGAACCATCACCAGCGGGCTATGAATCACGTCACGAGACGCATCACTCTCAGTCCAGCTCAACAGTCCGAAGGCCGCGAACAGAACGCCGACGCCTTGTTCCTGCAACGCTGAACGTGCTTTGAGCCGAAGTCGATTGAGGCGCGCATCAGAGCGTTTCGGATCGGCGTCGACCGTGAATTCATTGTTCAGCGGAGGACGGACTGGCGGCTCGGGTAACTCCTCCATCTCAGCGTCGAAGTCGGGTTCATCCGATTCCTGGGAACCGTCGGACATATCCGATTCGGGTTGAATCGGCGGTCGATAGAAGCGATAGGCCTTCCCCTGATTAGCCAGGCCGTCGAAGAGAAGGTCAGGCGACGGATGCGTCAGTCGAAGACCGTGTCTGCCTGGCTTGAAGTAGAGCGAGTGATTGCCTCTGGAGAGGTCGAGGAGTTCCGCACGCCAGCGATCGAGCGCAGCGTCCACAGTCGAAGTCGACATCAGCTCGTTTACATCATCTTCGTGCTGATCCACGTCTTGCAGCACAGGTCCCCGCACTCCCATCTCACTGGAGACGTGTGTCCTCAGTCTCGTCGGCTCCCTGAGTTGAAAAGTGCAGGTGTGGACGTTCTGAGCCGCGCAATATTCAGCCGATGCTCAACCTGAAGGATGTGTCTCCTTACGTATAGCACGTATACTACGTTATCACCGCAAACTCCCATTCCGAGCGATGATAACCGGCTCAGAACATGACAGTTCTCGCCGTCTTTCAGAAGGCGCCCCGTAGCTCCATCATCGAGATCGAAGCGATCGCAGCGGTAGGGTAGGGCGTGGCCCAGTGGATCGAGGCAGCCACACGTGCCGCCACTACGATCTGACAGAAGACGTTCAGCCGCCGAACGCGTTCATCGGAGGCGAAAAATCGTTGCCCATTCCGTAGCGGCGGGTACCCACGAAGTGGGTGACGGTCGCCGTGCTCCCCCGCCCATGCTCCGTGACGCTACTCCACCGGCTTGCGGTTCAGCGGGCCCTCCTGATCCTTCGGCACGGGGCGCTCAGCGAAGTGCCCGTGGACCTGCTCGGGGTGGAAGACCATGAGAACGCGCTGGTTCGGATCGCGGGCGGCGGTGTAGGGCTCGGCGCCACCGGGACCGATGTAGCGTGAGGCGATCTCGAACAGTGCTCCGCGTATCTCCGCTGGGTCGCGCCGAAGCTCGATTCGCCCGCGCATCTCGACAAAGCGATAGCTGCTCACTGGATCAATGACTACCATCGACGCGCGATTGTCCCGCTCCAGATTGCGAGCCTTGCGCGTGTTGGCCGGGGTGATCATCTGCAGTTCGTTGTCGACCCGTCGATACCACATCACGGTCAATTGCGGCGTACCGTCCGGCAGCAGCGTAGCCAGCGTGGCGAAGGCCGGGAGATCGAGCAGTTTCAGTTCTTCCTCATTGAACACGGAAACCTCTTCTTCTTGATGGCGCGAGCGATTGGTGTCCACCGCAACATCCCGCAATTACTGAGCGAGCGTTCCTCTTGCCAGCGGGGTGACCTCCTGTTATATTACGATACGGTACCGTATCGTTTTGTTGTAGGAGCCATTGAATGAGTCATAACGTCTACGAACGTCGCTGGTGGGCGCTGATCGTCCTCTGCGGCAGTCTTCTGGTTATCGGCCTCGACAATACCGTGCTCAACGTCGCGCTGCCAACCCTGGTGCGCGATCTCTCGGCGAGCGCGAGCGAGTTGCAGTGGATCGTCGATTCCTACGTCCTGGTCTTCGCGGGCATACTCTTGACCGCGGGCAATCTGGGGGACCGCTTTGGTCGTAAGCGAGCACTGACCTTTGGCATGGTCGTCTTCGTGATCGGCTCGTTCCTCTCGGCCTATTCGGCCACCGGAAACCAGCTCATTGCCAGTCGTGCCTTGATGGGCTTCGGTGGCGCCTTCATTATGCCCTCCACGTTGTCGATCCTGACTAACATCTTCCCGCCGCGCGAGCGCGGCCGTGCCATCGCCATCTGGACGGCGACGGCGGGCATCGCTATTCCGATCGGGCCAGTCATCGGCGGCTGGTTGCTGGAGCACTTCTGGTGGGGCTCGGTCTTCCTGATCAACGTCCCGATCATCGCCGTTGCTCTGGTCGCCGGGTTCTTCCTGATTCCGGAGTCCAAAGACCCGGAGCACTCCTCGCTCGATCCGCTCGGCGCGGTCCTGTCGATTTCCGGGCTCGGCGTGCTGTTGTACGGCATCATCGAGGCGCCCAATTACGGTTGGCTCAGCCTGCATAGTTGGGTTGCCTTCATGGGTGGTGTGGTGCTGCTCGGTCTCTTTGCCCTCTGGGAGTGGCGCAACCCGCGGCCCATGCTCAACACCCGCTTCTTCCGTAACCCGCGTTTCTCGGCGGCAAGTCTATCGATCGCGCTGGTCTTCTTCGCTCTATTCGGATCGATGTTCTTCCTGACCCAGTACCTGCAGATCGTCCTCGGCTTCAGCACCTTGCAGGCAGGCATCCGCATCACGCCGGTCGCCGTCGGCATCCTGATCGGCGCGCCAGCGAGCGTGCGCCTGGTCCGCCTGCTCGGCACGAAACTGGTGGTCGCGGGCGGACTGACGATCGTGGCGCTGGGGCTCTTCCTGATGTCACAGTCGACCACGGATAGCGGCTACGCGCTGATCGGATTCAGTATTCCGGTCATTGGTCTGGGTATGGGACTGACCATGGCTCCGGCCACCGATTCGATCATGGGCTCAGTGCCGCGTGCGAACGCCGGGATCGGCTCGGCCGTCAATGACACCACGCGGCAGGTCGGCGGTGCGCTCGGTGTGGCGGTGCTCGGCAGCATCCTCTCGACGGCGTATGGAAATCGCATCGAGAACGTCGCCTCGGCGCTGCCACCGGCTCAGGCCGCGCTGGTGCGTGACTCGATCGGTGCGGCCGCTCAGGTCGCTCAGCGTATTGGCGGGTTCGACGGCAATCTCCTGATGTCCGGCGCAAATGCGGCGTTTATTCACGCCATGGACGTCACGTTGGTGGCGGCGAGTGCGGTGGCGATGTTCGGCGCGCTCCTGTCGCTCGCCTTCCTTCCCGCCCGCGCGCCCGAAGAGGAGGAGGAGATTCCGGCGGAACGCGTGTCCATAGCTGAGATGGGTGGCACTCGGCCATGACGATTGAGGGGGATACTCAAGCCAGCCGTCGGCCAGGGAGACCGCGGAGCAGCCGGGCGCGGAAGGCCATCGTGGATGCCACATTGCAGCTGCTCGTCGAGCAGGGATTCGACGGCATGAGCATCGAGGCGGTCGCCTCCCGGGCCGGGGTCGGTAAGGCAACCATCTACCGGCGATGGTCTTCAAAGCGTGATCTGGTCGCGGCAGCGCTGGCGTCGATTGATGACGAGGTGAGCGTTCCCGACACCGGCGACACGCGAGAGGACATGCTCGCGCTCGTGCGTGACTTCGTTCGGGTAACCACCTCGACCATTCTCGGTCCGATGATTGGCCAGGTGGCCGGGGCGGCGGTGCGCGAGCCGGAACTGATGGAGATTGCCTGGAACAACCTGATCGCTCCGCGGCAGGCGATCGGTAGGCGACTGCTGGAGCGTGGAATCTCCCGAGGCGACGTGCGACCGGACGTAAACGTGAGTCTGGTGATGGACATGGTGGCGGGCGTCGCGCTCTTCAACGTTGTGTTCCAGCGCGTCGATCCGGCGGAACTGCCAGCGAAACTCGAACCGTTGGTCGATACCGTCTGGTCCGGAATTCACATGCCCGAAAAGTGAATGAAGAGCGCCCGCCGATACTCGCGGGCGCTGGGAGGTGGGGAAGGAAGTCCGGCGAGCCGGGGGACACGCCGGTCCGATTGGTCGTTAGTTCGAGAAGATCCCAATCGGAGTTCCCGATGGGTCGCGGAAAAAGGCAAAGTGGCCCATGCCTGGGATCTCAGTCTTGGCGACCAGCGTCGTCGCGCCGAGTTCACTCGCCTTTGCCAGGGTCGCGTCGATGTCGTCTGTTCCGACGTAGATCTTGACATCGCCGGCATTGGTCATCTGGCCGTCGACCGTTGGGAAGCCGCCGCCGGGCCCGCCCTCGGCTTGAAACATGGCGTACTGCATCTCGGGGATCTGTTGAACGTTCCAGCCGAACAACTCGGAGTAGAACTTGCCCGAGGCCTCCGGGTCGGTCGTGGCAAGTTCGATGTGCACGATGGGGTGGTTCGACATGCGCGTCGCTCCCTTCGCGAGCAGCAACGAATAAGGTGTACGGACACACTAGCACGCATGTTCGACTGTGTCAATAGGGCACAACAGTAACTTACAAATCTTACGGATGGTGGTTAGCGTCGTGGGATGTCTGATACGGATCTCGCGGCGTGTGCGCGGCCTCGACTACTTTCGCCCGATGGCGATCAGGTGGGGTGAGGCGCCGATCAGCGACGGTTCGTGCTCGATCCGGCGCACGAGGTCGAGCACCCGTGCGCGCCAGTCCGGGTCGTCCCATTGCTCGGTGACGCGGCGGACCATCGCGCCGGGACCCTCGACAGCCAACGTCTGCATGTGGGTGAGCCCTGCCGCATCGAACTCGACGCGTAGCTCTTCGGGGCGGTGAAAATAGGCGGTCGTGAAGTAGTGCTCGTGGTTGTTCGGGTTGCGGTGCTGTCCGGTGAGCAAGTCGGCCTGCATCAGATCGCGGAACTCGTCGTCGGCGAGAAAGCCGCGGTCGAGACCGTCGAGAGCCGAAGCGAAGCGTGAGATTGCGGCGGCGAAGACCAGACCGCCCGGACGGACGACACGTGCTGCCTCGCGCAGAGTCGTGATGCGGTCGGCTCGCTCAGTCAGATGATAGAGCGGCCCCAGCAGCAGGACCACGGCGGCGCTGTCGTGGGGGAACTTGAGCTGTCGAGCGTCGCCGACCGTGCACGTGGCAATTGGGTGCTCCGCCTGAGCCGCTGAAGCCTCGAGAGCCTGTTGGACGTGGAGCGGCATGATGTCGACCAGATGCACCTCATAGCCGAGCCGCGCCAGCCAGGCGGCATAGCTGCCGGGACCGCCGCCGATGTCATAGATCACTGCGGGCGGCGTGGGTAGGAAGCGTGTGAGGATTTCCTGTGTGCGCAGCAGTTCGAGGGATGCTCCGGCCGAGTCGAGGCGGCCGGCTTCGACACCGGAGGCGTAGTGATCGACCATTGAGGATGGAACGTCGGCGGGTGGTATGCCGGACATCTGCGCCTCCATTACTGGATCGAGTGTGGTGGTGCGGAGTTTACGCTGCTGGAGTGAACGGTCACAAGCATTTGACATCGTTTCAGCAGCGTAGGAAGCGGGTATCAGACGAGCCACGACTTCCTGTTTTCGCACACTCAACGCCCACTGAATCTCTGGGATCGATAGACTGGCACGGCAACGTTCAGGCGATCGAGTGGCACAGGGAACATTTGGGCCGCGCGTGCCGTCTTCTCTTTGAAGCAGGCTCTCTCCGGCGGACGAAATCCTGGTTTGGGATAATCGATGGTGACACAGAAAGGATAGATTTTTCGTGACGTGCTTGGTTTCACGGACCATGGTTCGACGACTAATGATTGCGGCGCTGTCGGCGATGGCGCTTGGACTTCTGTTCGCGGGCTGCACCGCCCCCTGGACCAGCACCCCGACGCCTGAGCCGCATGAGTCTTTTAGCTACGCAAAGTTTGGCGACGTCGATCCGAACCAGGACTACCACCCTGGCGATGCAATTACCTTTACCTGGGACGCCATGTCGAACGGCACCGTACACGAGGCGAAGCCAGACGAGGTAATCCTGCGCGCGGGGCTCTTTGGCCCGTTCGATACCGTCGACGCGCTCAAACAGCATATGTCCGCGCTCAAGATGCCCATTATGACCGACGAACAGCGGGCGAAACAGGCGGCTGTCACGGTTGATCCGATCCAGACCACTTCCTGGACAAATGAGACCTATTCCAGCACGCTAACGTTCCCCGAGAATCTGCAGTCCGGGTACTACGCGTTCGTCCGGTCGTCCACGTCGACATCCGATCGTGGTTCGACGACCGGCGAGGGACAGACGATTCTCGCAGGTGGTCGCGCCATAAGACTCAACCGCGACCTGCTCGCCGAGCCCGAGGCGAGTTAGAGCGCCGGGCATTCCATTGTATTTCGGAGGATGAATCGGTGAGCGATCTGCCTGTCGCGTCCCGCGTGATGGTCGTCGGCGCGCATCCGGACGACCCCGACTTCGCCTGTGGCGGCACAGTGGCGCGCTGGGTTGCCGGGGGCACGGCCGTCAGCTACGTGATCGTCACCTCTGGCGATAAGGGCATGCCCGATCCGTCGCTCGACCCGTCCGTCTTTACCCGGACGCGCGAGGCGGAACAGACCGCGTCGGCAACCTATCTGGGAGTCGAGAGCGTGACGTTTCTGCGACTGATCGACGGTGAGGTCTTCGACACACTCGATCTGCGTCGCCGTATTTCGGCCGAGATTCGACGCTTTCGTCCCGACCTGATCGTGACGCACGACCCGCTCACGCGACTCTATCGCCAGCATCCCGATCATCGCGCCACCGGCTTCGCGACGATTCATGCCGCGTTTCCGTCGGTCCGGCTGGCGACCTTCTTTCCGGAGCAAGCGGCGGCGGGACTCACCCCTCATAGCGTCGGCGCGATGCTCCTCTTCGGCAGCGAGCGCTCCGACACCTTCGTCGACATCGCGCCGGTCTTCGATCGGAAAATCGAGGCGCTACAGCACCACGTCTCGCAGAGGTCCGCCTTTCCGGGCGGGCTGTACCAGCGTGTGCGTCAGCGAGCGGTAGAGTCTGGAGTTCCGGCTGGAGTCGATCTGGCCGAAGCGTTCCTCTCGGTGACGCTGGAGTAGTGACATACGAGAATCAGCGGTCGTCGCTCGCACCGACTCGTAGCAGGAAGACCGCCCAGCTTCGGAAGCCAGCCCAGCGTTCCGCGAGCATATCGATTTCCGCCTCGCTCGGTTCGTGGTCGAGGTCGTACGCAGACTGAATTGCGTGGATGAGTCGCCGTTCGCCGTGTGGCACCAGGTCCGGGTGGCCCGCTCCACGGATCAAGGTAAACCCGCTGCTCCACGGACCGATTCCTGGGCTCTGCTTGAGCCACGTCCGCGCGTCGGAGACCGGCATCGAGAGAAGCAGGTCAGCGTCGAAATCGCCAGCCGCGCCGCGTTCACCAAGTTGCCGAAGCCGGTCGATCTTCACCGGCGGCAGCCGGAGTCTTCGCGCATCCTGTTCGCGATCGAGTTCGCTCAGAATCTCCGGGCTCGGAAACGCCTGCCATTCCTGACCGTCGAAGCGAACATAGCGGTCCAAACATCCGCGGCGAGATGGCGCTTGAGTGCGCACGGCCTGGTTGATACTGATCCGCTGGCCGATCACTGTCCAGCAGAGCGCCTCGAACGGAGAACCGAAAAGGACCGGGCGCAGGCCCCAGAATCGCTGCTGGAGCGCTCCGATGACCGGGTCGACCTCACCGACACGCTCGTAGAAGGGCGTCGCGTCGATCGTGAGGCTGAAGACGCGCCGCATGATGCGCGCCGCCTCGTCGATGTCGCTGCTTGAAACCTGCTCACCGTCGACCTTGACGACCAGTCTGCCGGGCGAAGACTGATTCACGGAGATCAATCGCGGCTGGCCGTTGATGACATGTGCGGCGCGATAGACATGCTCCATGTCGCCCAGCCCAGCCGGTGGAAATCCAGCGAGAAAATCGAGCGCCTGCTCCATCGAGAAGGGGCCGTGAATTAGGATGTCCATTGAATGTCCGGAGGCTGACATGCGGTGACCGTTCCGATCGCTTAGCGTTCCAATCGAGGATAGAGCGTGCCGTCGGGTGCGACGCGGGTGAAGGGCTCCACGACCTCTGGCGATGTCAGCAACCCGTAGCGATGTGGACGACGGAACGCGTTACCCCACGTCTCACGCAGGCGATAGTCGCGCAGTTCGTCAAGATCGAACGTCGCCAGGTAGACGCCCTCTGCTTCCCCCGCCTCGATGATCAGCGTGTCTCGCGAACCATGCTCGCCGAAGGCGATCGGGTGATAGGCGACGGAGTGGCCGTTCTGCTGCGGCGCGGCGTAGTTGGCCATGGCTACGCCGACCATGTTCTCGGAGGCGCGGGCGCGAAACTGCGTCAAGCCGGTTGACTTCCAGCTCGCAGGCGTTCGGCGTCAGGATGATCTCGGCTCCCTGGAGCATCAGGACCCGGGCGCTCTCCGGAAATTCACGGTCGTAGCAGATCATCGCGCCGATCTTGACCGGCCCCGCCGCCGTGTCGAGTTCCGTTACGAAGAATCCGTCACCTGGCGTGGTCGAGGCCTCCGGCTCATCGAAGTCGCAGGTATGGACCTTGGCGTAGGTCATCAGCATCTCGCCGTGGCGGTCGATGAGTGACATCGAGTTGCGCGGCGGGCCGTCCCAGCGCTCGAGGTAGGTGAGCGCGATGGCGATATCGAGTTCGCGAGCCAATGCCCGGAAGTGCTCGACGAATGGGCTGTCGCGCGCGATCGCCTGGTCCTGCCAGCGACGGCGGATCTCGGGATCGACCTGCGAGGCGGCCGGGTTTCCATTGTCCCAGCGACCAGGCGAGCGCCAGATATCTCCGGAGTTCGGAGTCGACCCCTCAAACGGTGCGTAGCCGACGTTCCACATTTCCGGGAAGAGGGCGATGTCAGCGCCCATCGCGTTGGCGCGGCGCACGAACTCCTCACCCTTATTGCGATTGGCCGTCTGATCGGTACCACACGCCGTCATCTGCAGCAGCGCAATGCGAAGCTCATGCATGGAGTGCCTCCAGGATCTGAGGAGTGTGCCGGTCGATATGAGGATTGAAACATAGCTGGGCGGGTGATGTGCTGATCGGTATGTGGTCTGTGAACGCCGTGATGGTGGTATTTCGTCTACGGTGAGTGTTGAAGCGGAGTCAAAAGAGTAGTGGCGTGATCCTCAATTGTTGGGGATCACGCCACTCGGAGGAAGTGATTGGCGGTATGTCTGCTCGTGCGGTTGTCGTTGACCGACGGCAGTTTGTTCTCTTCGCCGCCATCGCCTACGCTCCGAGATGTCGACCGATTCGAACGAGCACCGCGCCAGCTGAGTGCTGGAGGGTCCTACCGCTCTTCTTGGATGCCGCGCTCTTACCGGCGAGCTGCGACATCTGGATTGACCGCTTGGTCAGATCGCGCTGGCGCTCCATCGCGAGCTGAATCATCGTGGTCGAATCGAGGAAGTACATGGCTATTGCTCCTTCTGGCCTTCCCGGCCTATCCTCTTCGCGATCCCCCGGTCCGTCCGGGCTCATCGCGTCATGTCTATAGAATAGGCTCGAGCCGACCCCTGTCGCGTCCGGCTAACGGACAGTTCCAGAATGCCGTGCGTGCAGGCCCGAACCCGTCTTTCCGTACAGGGGGAAATCCTTTCCAACATCGCCGTCGCCCGATTCAACGTTTTTGCCATACAGACGCGGATCATCAACGTTCTCCATCGATCGATCGGAGTGTCAGTATGAGCAACCAAGATTCTGCCAGGTTGCGTCGACAGCTGGTCGAACAGTTGCGCGAGCGCGGCACCATCGTGGACGACGAAATTGCCAATGCGTTCCGGTCGGTTCCGCGCGAGATGTTCGTCCCTGGGGTGGATCTACAGGAGGTCTATCAGGACCGGGCCATCACCACGAAGGAGCAGTCCGGGGTGCCGGTCAGTTCATCGTCGCAGCCCGCCATGATGGCCCTGATGCTCCGGCAGCTCGATGTGCGGCCGGGGATGCGCGTGCTCGAGATTGGCGCGGGTACGGGGTACAACGCCGCGCTCTTGCAGGAGATGACCGGTGAGACGGGTCAGGTGACCTCGATCGAGATCGATCCCGAGGTCGCGAACTGGGCGCGACGACGGCTTGCGGAGGCCGGCTACAGGCGGGTCGACATCGTTCAAGGGGATGGCGCCGCTGGGTGGCCTGGCAACGCTCCGTATGACCGGATCGAGCTAACCGTCGGCACGGCGGACATCGCGCCTGCCTGGGTTGACCAGCTTGTCGAAGGCGGCGTTTTGGTCGCTCCGCTCTGGATCAACACGATTCAGCTGAGCGTGGCGTTCGTGAAGCGTGATGGAGTGCTCGAAAGCCGGTCGTCGTCGCCCTGCGGCTTCACGCGCATTCAGGGTTTGTTGGCAGGTGCCGATCAATTCCGCGTTTTGCAGCCAGGTGTGCTGATCGCGACGGAGTCGGGGAAGCCGGTTGACGATGTCGTGCGTGGACTGATCGTCGAGGAGCCGTGTGTCGAGGAGATTTGGGGCAGCGAGTGGTACGGCCTGGCGACGTACATGGCGTTGAGAGAGCCGATGGTGATGCTCACCGGGTTCGGACGAGCGCATCACCGGGTTTAGCGGCATGGCGTTTGGACTGCTCGATACCGGTCAACGGTCGCTCTGCCTGATCAACGATCCGATGGATGACTCTCGGAGCGCGCGAATGCTGTGCTACGGCGGACCAGCCGCTAAGGAGCGGGTCATCTCGCTGCTTGCAGGCTGGCGCGCGGCTGGGTCACCTGGAGTGTCAAACTTCTGCTTTTCGCTGCACCCCAAGACGGCCACGTTTGCCCCTGAGCCGGAGACAGTCGTGCTCGAAACCGGATTCTGGCGGTTGAAGGTCCGGCAGGTTCGCGACCGGGACCACGAAAAGCGGCCGGCAGTTATCCCGCCGGCCGCTGTGGAGGAGAGGGGGATCAGGCCTGCTTGACGGCCTCGACCTCGAGCTGGATCTTGATCTCGGGTCCAACCACGACGCCGCCCGCCTCGATGGTGGCGTTCCAGTTCAATCCAAAATCGTGCCGGTTGATCTTCGTGGTTCCCGTAAATCCAGCACGCGTGCCGCCCCACGGATCGGGATGAACACCCTCGAAGGTGGCATCGAGCGTGACCGGCTTGGTCGTGTCGCGAATCGTCAGATCACCGGTGATCTTGTACTCGTTCCCCTTGACGTGATCGACCTTGGTGCTGACGAACTTCATGACCGGATGGTTCTCGGCGTCGAAGAAATCGGCCGATCGCAGGTGGTTGTCGCGCGGCTCCTGCCGCGTATCAACGCTGGCGACACCAACCTCGACGTCGATCTTTGAATCTTTCGGAGCATTCTCGTCGAATTCGATGTATCCACTGATTTCGCTGAAGCGACCGCGGACGGTGCTGATCATCATGTGTTTGGCCGCGAAGCCGACTTCCGAGTGGGCCGGGTCGATGTTCCAGCGAGTGGCCGTGCTCGGGGCCTGTGATTGTTGCGTTTGGTTATCCATTACTCTACCTCCAGAGTGACTACTACTTCAATAGCTACTTCGCATATGGTACTCTTATATGCAGTGGCTGTCAAGAGATGTCCAACGCGGTTTGCTATACTGAGATCACAGCATTATTCAGGGAGCGGCAAGATGGCACCGAATCGAACTCAAGTCGAAGTAGCGGTACCGGTGTGCCCGATTGCGCGTGCCGCGAAATTGTTCGGAGATCATTGGACTCTCCTCATTTTGCGCGACCTCGAAGAGGGATGCCGCAGATTTCGTGCGCTCGAGACGTCCACCGGGATGAGTCCGGGCGTCCTGTCCGGCCGCTTGCGCACGCTGGAGAATGCCGGAATCATCACTCGTCAGCAATATAGCGAGATTCCGCCGAGGGTGGAGTACGCGCTGACTGAGAAGGGCCGTGCTGCGTTGCCGATCATCGATCAGCTTCGTACTTTTGGCGAGACGTGGTTGGCGGATGACGAGGCCGTGTCATCCAAATGTGACGGGTAGTGTCGCGCCGCTCATGAGACCGCGATTATCTGAGGCGTGCGTCGTCGATTAACGTGAGCCTCCGCTCGCACGAGCCGATTGAGGCTCGTGCGATTCTTGTCTCTGCCAGCTTGGCACACCCAATGTGCGGAAACGTGCAACAATAGCGATCCGTGTGGATGGAACCGTTCAGACGAGAGACCGCAGGCGCAACGAGGAGCAATTGATGGCCAAGAGTTCGATTCTCGGATACCCACGTATCGGCAAGCACCGCGAGCTGAAGCGAGCCGTTGAGGGATTCTGGTCCGGCAAGATTGACGAAGCCGAGCTTGCCCAGACCGCGCGTGAGATTCGCCGCGCGGCGTGGCAGACCCAGGCCGACGCAGGTATCGACCTGATCCCCTGCAACGACTTCAGCTACTACGATCAGGTGCTCGACACCATCTGCCTGACGGGCCTGGTTCCGTCACGCTTTGGTGATCCGAGCGAGACGGTCGGCTTGACAACCTATTTCGCGATGGCGCGTGGAAACGACGAGGCGTCCGCGCTCGAGCTCACCAAGTGGTTCGACACGAACTACCATTATCTGGTGCCCGAGTTCGACGCTGGCACGCCCCGCCTGGCCAGCACCAAGATCTTCGATGAGTTTGCCGAGGCGACCGAACTGCTCGGACGTCCGGCCAAGCCGGTCCTCCTTGGTCCCGTCTCCTTTCTGCTTCTGGGCAAACACCACACCAAGTCCCTGCCGGAGCACCTGAACGAGTTGCTGCCGGTCTATCGCGAGATTCTGACCCGCCTCGGTGCGGCTGGAGCTGAATGGGTCCAGATCGACGAGCCGACGCTGGTACAAGATCGCACGTCTGCCGAGCTCGCCCTCTTCAAGACCGCCTACGCCGACCTGAGCAAGGTCTCGGGCCGTCCAAAATTGATGTTGCAGACCTACTTCGAGTCGCTCGACGGCAACTGGGAAACCGTCGCCGGTCTGCCGGTCGAGGGAATCGGACTCGATTTCGTGCGCACGACCGAGAACCTGATGCTGCTGAACCGGCACGGCTTCCCGAGCAACAAGGTGCTGGGCGCAGGGGTGGTGAATGGCCGCAACGTCTGGCGCATCAACCTCGAAGAGACACTGAGCCTGCTTGACGAGATCGCTGGCCGGTCCAACCCGTCCAACATCTGGGTGCAGTCCTCCTGCTCGCTGCTCCACCTGCCCTATGACGTCGAGCTCGAGACCGGGTTAGACGACGAGATCAAGCCGTTGTTGGCCTTCGCTGAGCAGCGGCTGAGTGAGATCGTGACGCTGGCTCGTGGCTTGAACGACGGACGCTCCGCGGTTCAGTCCGATATCGAGCAAAACGCCGCGATGTTCCAGTCGGCGCTCGACTCATCTCGCATTCATCATCGCCCGACGCAGGAACGTATGCGATCGCTTACCGAGGACGACTTCCAGCGGGACGTTCCGTTCGAGGAGCGGATCGTCCAGCAGGAGGCGAAGCTTAAGCTGCCGCCTTACCCGACTACCACGATTGGCAGCTTCCCGCAGACCCGTGAGATCCGCGCGGCGCGAGCGCGCTGGCGTAAGGGAAGTATGTCGGACGAGGACTACCGGAAGTTCATCGCCGGGCGGACAGAGGACGTAATCCGTCATCAGGAAGAGATCGGCCTCGACGTACTGGTGCACGGTGAGTTCGAGCGAACCGACATGGTCGAGTTCTTCGCCGATCAGCTGGGTGGCTATGCGGTGACCGAGCATGCCTGGGTGCAGTCCTATGGCAGCCGCTGTGTGCGCCCGCCGATCATCTACGGCGACGTCCACCGCCCACATCCGATGACGGTCGGGACGAGCACCTTCGCGCAGTCACTGACGAACCGACCGATCAAGGGCATGCTGACCGGCCCGGTGACCATGCTGAACTGGGCGTTCGTGCGCGAAGACCTGCCACGGAGCGTGGTGGCGAATCAGATCGCCCTGGCGCTCCGGGACGAAGTCGCCGACCTACAGGAGGCCGGGATCGGGATCATCCAGATCGACGAGCCCGCTCTGCGCGAGGGTCTGCCGCTGCGGCACGAGGACTGGGACGAGTACCTTGATTGGGCGGTGCGTTCCTTCCGCCTTTCGTCGTCCGGCGTGAACGCCAGTACCCAGATTCACAGCCACATGTGCTATAGCGAGTTCAACGACATCATCGAGGCGATCGAGGCGCTCGACGCCGACGTGATCTCGATCGAGAACAGCCGCAGTGGTTCCGAACTGCTGCGCGCCTTCATCGACCATAGGTATGGCCGGCAGATTGGTCCGGGCGTCTACGATGTCCACTCCGAGCGGGTTCCCTCCACTGGAGACATGGAGTCGCTCTTGGAGCGCGCCAGCGAGGTGCTGAAGCCGGGTCAGATCTGGGTCAATCCGGACTGCGGCCTGAAGACGCGTGGTAACGACGAGGTTTGGCCGTCACTTGAGCACATGGTCCGGGCCGCACATGCGCTGCGACAGGAGCACGCCGAACTGACAAGGGTATAGCGTCGACCCTGTCATTCTGAGCGCAGCGAAGAATCTCTTCGTGGTGCTGACGAAGGGGCACTGCGTAGGAGGGCTCAGGAGCGTGTCGCTGGAGTGTTGGTCGGTGTCCAATACGTGGGGCACCCGATCACGCAGGAAGAGATCCTTCGACTCCGCGACGCTTCGCTCAGGATGACGAGTATGCGGACGGTGTGACAATTGCCGGTGTGCGATGCTGGTTCGGGCAAGTGAAGCAATCATGTCAGGAAACGCGAGGCAATGAAATGGTTCGATCCGCGGCTCAACGATTAGACGGGTTCGGCACCTCGGTCTTCACCGAGATGAGCCGTCTGGCCGTGGAGCACCGCGCGATCAATCTTGGCCAGGGCTTCCCCGATTTTCCGGGTCCCGACCTGGTTAAAGAGGCTGCCGTTCGGGCCATCCTCGCCGATCAGAATCAGTACGCGCCGAGCCATGGCACACCCCGGTTGCGCCAGGCGATCGCGGAGACCTTCGCGCGAACCTATGGTCGCGCGATCGATCCCGACGTCGAGGTGACCGTGACGTCCGGCGCGACCGAGGCGCTCCAGGCCGCAATGCTGGCGTTTGTTGATCCAGGCGACGAGGTGATCTACTTCGAGCCGTTCTACGACGCCTACCCGGCGCAGGTCGTCTTTGCCGGTGCTACGCCCAGGCCGGTGCGGATGCAGCCACCAGACTGGTCGTTCGATCCAGAAGAACTCCGCCGCGCGATCTCCCGGAAGACCCGCGTCATCCTGCTCAACACCCCGCATAACCCGACCGGAAAGATGTTCACTCGTGCGGAACTCGAGATGATCGCCGGACTTGCGATCGAGCACGATCTGCTGGTCATCACCGATGAGGTCTACGACCGGATCATTTTCGACGGCAGCGTGCACCTGCCGATCGCGCTCCTGCCAGGCATGTTTGAACGGACCGTTACCATCAACAGTACCGGCAAAACCTTTTCGATGACCGGTTGGAAGATTGGCTTCGCCATCGCTCCGACGGTGCTCAGCACGGCGATTCGGGGCACGCACCAGTTCATCACCTTTGCTACCTCCACCCCGTTCCAGGAAGCGATGGCCGTCGCGCTCGAAGCGGCGGAATCCCAGGGATACTATGCGGACCTAGCCGCCCGGTACACCGACCTACGCAATCTCCTCCGCGATGCACTCGAAGGAGCAGGGCTCCCGGTTCTGCCCATCAGCGGCAGTTATTTTCTGCTGGCGGATGTCAGCGGCCTCAGTTTTGCCGACGACGTGGCGTTCTGTCGCTACCTGACGAGCGAGATCGGTGTGGCCGCCATTCCGCCCTCTGCGTTCTATGCCGATCCGGCAACCGCACCGCTGTTGGCTCGCTTCTGTTTCGCCAAGCGACCGGAGACGATCGCGGCAGCCGCCGAGCGTTTGGCCGGACTTCCGGGCGCGCGTTCGTAGCGCGCTTCCTGATCTCCAAGCACGAGAAGAATCGCTCAGGCTTCCCCGTGCGGTTTGGGAAGTCCGTACTTTTGTGCCACCTCGTGCTCATGGAGTACAGAGAACCCGATGTCATACTTGGTACATGATCGACCGGATTGGAAAGCGTGCGAGAGCGCTCCTCCAGGCCGTCTGAAGTCGAACCGTCACATTGAGCGCGTCGTGTGCGTCAGACAATCTTCCTCGCTTCGTTCTCGTTCGTGTCGCAAGTTGGGTGTCCGATTTCCTGGTGGAATCGATGGGAACATGATGCTGGCGGGATCACAGGCCGTTCGGGGGCAGTCCGGGTCCGGGATTCCAAGAGATGACGGTCAGTTTCGCAGATGCTCACAAGGCTTGGTCGTGTTTCTCGACTGGTCGGACTGTCCAACGTGCGCTCAGGCCCGTGAGCCGCTCGAGCATCTCCGCGGCATACCTACCGCCATCCCAGTTCACAGCCTTTTCCGGAAAGATGGATAGACGGTATGACCGCCACTGAATCGGTTCTCCGAGGGACAGGAAAGTTCAAGGGTCTCTCGATCGTTGGAGCCCCTTCGCGGCCCTCGATTGGCCTGGTTATCGGCAATCAGGCGGACCGGCAGGTGATGACCGCGTTCCTCTCGGAACTCGGCTATGCGGTCACTGTGCCGTGTCTCGAACATGACGGAGTCGATCTCCGCCATGTGTACGATCTCCTGATTGTCGACCAGGGCGCCGTACAGCGACATGGTGAGATATTCCAGCGCCTACGGCTAGAGCATTCTTCATAGGGCTTGTCGGTCGAGATCGTAGTGGCAGTGGTGGAACCAGCCACGGGCATCGGCGGTGGTGATCGTCGCCAGGGCCGTGGCGATGGCGTCGTCGAGGGCCTCGTGGGTGCGGGCCTCGGCGCGGCGTAACCAGGTTTTGAGCTTGCTGAAGGCCTGTTCAATCGGATTGAAGTCCGGTGAGTAGGCCGGCAAGAAGATGAGTTGGCAGCTGGCGGCTTCGATCTGCTGGCGGATGTCAGCCCGCGTGTGGACGCTCAGATTGTCGAGGATCACGATCTGGCCCGGCCGAAGCTGCGGCACCAGCACGTGCCGGACATAGGCGGCGAAGGCGTCGCTGTTCATCGCCCCGTCCAGCACCATCGGCGCCTGGAGCCCATCGGGCGTGAGGGCCGCCACCAGCGTCGTGTTGTGGCGATAGTTCCGCGGGGCCGAGCCGGACGCCCGCTCCCGCGTCGGGGCACGACCATAGCGGGGGGTGAGCGTGGTGTTGGCACTCGATTCATCCACACTTAAACAGCAAACGTATACCTGCCGGTCCTCGTTCTTCTGCCAGGTGATGATTCGGGCATCCACCTGCTGCGTGCCGGATTCGACGATGTGCTGCGCATTCCTATTGATAAGAGCGAACTCGCCGCCCGCCTGGATGTCTTTCTCCGGCTCCGCGCACACTCAAAGGCGCAATACCGGAGCCTGCTCGAAAACGCGCTCATCGGCATCTATCGCCTGACCATCGACAGTCGAGTCGTGACAGCCAACCTGGCATTCGCGCGCATGCTCGGCTATGCCACCACGGCCGAGGTAGTCAATACTCGCGTCACCGACCTCGTCGCCCGGACAGATCCAGACCGCGTCGTCTACCTGGCGGAACTGACGGCGCGCGGCCGAGCTCGCTGGCGTGGAGTCGACGTGGTGGCGGCGCGACGGAGGCGCGATCACCGTCTGGGAGTCGGTTCGAGTCGTTCTCGATGATGCCGGAGAACCGGTGTTTATCGAGGGAACGGTCGAGGACATTACCGAACGGAAGGAGATCGAAGCCGCGGTCCGGCGGAACGAGGCCCGGTTTCGGGCGCTGATCGAACGGAACGCCGACGCCATCGTGGTGGTCGATCAGGACGGGACTATCCTTCCCTATAGCCTATCGGTCGAACGTGTACTCGGGATTGACTGTGCTGAATGGACCGGACGCAACATATTCGAAATTGTTCATCCGAATGATCTGGATCGAGCACGGGCAAATTTTGCGCGCTGTCTTGGCAATCACGGTACGCCAATCACGGCCGACGTGCGGGCGCGACATCAGGACGGACATTGGGTCTGGTTCGAGACTGTCGCCGTCAACCTGGTCGACGATCCCGACGTCCGCGGGGTGGTCATCAACGCACGCGATATCTCGGAGCGGATGGCGGCAACCGAAGAGCTACGCTTGAGCGAGAATCGCCTGCGAGCGCTGATCGACGGAGCACTCGACGCGGTTTTGGTTGCCGACGAAACCGGTCGCTACGTTGATGCTAATCCTGCAGCATGCTCATTGCTCGGCGTCAGTCGGGAAGATCTGCTCCGGAAGCGCCTGGAGGACTGTGTCGCGAATCCGGATGTCGGAGCTACGAACCGTCAGTATGATCAATTTGTCGAAGACGGCAGACAAGAAGGCATTTTTCAGATGGTCCGGGCCGACGGTGAGGTCATCGAGGTGGAATTCCGGGCGACCGCCAATTTCTGGCCGGGCCTGCACCTTTCGATCCTGCGTGATGTCACCGAGCGTGTGCGAACCGAGCGGCTGCTACGCGAGAGTGAGGAGCGCTTCAGGACCATCTTCGATAGCTCGGCCATCGGCATCGCCCTGCTGAAGATCGACGGGCGCATGATTACCTGTAACCGGGCGTACCAGCAGATGGTCGGGTTCAGTGAGACCGAGCTCAAGGAACGTGGCATTCGCGCGATCACCCACCCAGACGACATGGCACGTGAGACCCAACTGATTCGCGAGGTCATTGAGGGCACGTCCGATTCGTATCAGATCGAGAAGCGTTACATCCGGCCTGACAGCGAGATCGTTTGGGTGCGTCTCACGGTTTCGATGATCCGGGAAACTAACCATGGCGAGCCACTCGTCATCGGCATGGTCGAGGATATTACCGAGCGCATGCGCGCCACTCATGCCTTACGCGAGAGCGAAGAGCGCTTCCGTGCCATGTTCGAGGGTGCCGGAATTGGTATCGGTCTGATGGACGAAACCCGGCGTTTCATCGCGTGCAACTCCGCGATGCACGAGATGTTCGGCTACAGCGAGCAGGAGATGCTCTCGAATGACCGGGAGCTGTTTGTCCATCCTGACGATCTCACCAGTGACGAGACCTCTTTCAACGACCTCATCGCAGGGATCCGTGATCGCTATCAGATCGAAAAGCGCTACGTGCGGCGGAACGATCAAGAGCTCTGGGGACGTCTGACGATGTCGTCGATTCGGCGTGACCACGGAGAATCACCGTTGGTCGTCTGTATGCTCGAGGACATCACCGACCGCAAACAGGTCGAACTGCAGTTGGTTCATGACGCCTTTCACGATCCGTTGACCGGATTGCCAAACCGGGCACTCTTCATCGACCGGCTCGATCACGTGCTCGTGCGCGCGACTCGCCGTACCGAACAGTATTTCGCGGTGCTCTTCCTCGATTTGGATCGCTTCAAGGTCGTGAATGACAGCCTTGGCCACCTGAAAGGGGACCAGCTGTTGGTGGCCATTGCTCACCGGCTTCGCCTCTGCGTGCGACCCGACGACACGGTTGCCCGACTCGGCGGCGACGAATTCACTATTCTGCTGGAGGATCTGAACCACCGGGCCGATGCTACTCGCGTCGCGAGCCGGATCCTAGAAGCGCTGAACGATCCGGTCGACCTGGATGGCGTTGACATCTACACCAGTGCCAGTATTGGCATCGCGCTCGGTTCGACCGACTATGAGAAATCGATCGATCTCCTGCGAGATGCCGACGCCGCGATGTATTACGCGAAATCGCTCGGCCGATCTCGCTATGAGCTGTTCGACTCGAAGATGCACGTCGAGGCGATGTCACGACTCCAGCTCGAGATTGACCTGCGCCGGGCAGTCGACAATCAGGAGTTCATGGTTCACTACCAGCCGATCGTCTCACTGCGGGACAGCCAGATCGCCTGGTTCGAAGCTCTGGTTCGCTGGAGCCATCCGTTGCGCGGTCTCGTTTCACCCGATGAGTTCATTCCACTGGCGGAGGAGACCGGACTGATCGTCTCGATCGACCGGTACGTTCTGCGCGAGGCTTGCCAGCAGATGCGGCTCTGGCTTGAAAAGTCTCCGGATGACGAGCGAATCTCCGTCGGCGTGAACCTGTCCGGGAAGCATTTCAACGATCCGGATCTACCAGCCTTCGTCGAGCGGGTCCTCAAGGAGGAAGGGATCGACGGACGACGACTGCGCCTCGAGATCACTGAGAGTATGGTGATGGACGACGTTCGTCTTGCCAGGACAACCTTAGCCCGCCTGCGTGAGCTTGGCGTACACGTCCACATGGATGATTTCGGCACCGGCTACTCGTCGCTCAGCGTGCTTCACAGCTTCTCCCTTAGCAAGCTCAAGATCGATCGCTCGTTCGTGAGCCGAATGGGTCCGGAAGGTCGTCGCGACGAGGTGGTGCTGGCGGTTGTGGCAATGGCGCACAGTCTTGGTCTCGAGGTGATCGCTGAAGGAATCGAGACCGTGGAACAACACGAACGCCTGTGTGAAATGGGTTGCGACTACGGCCAGGGGTACTTCTTCTCTCGACCGGTCCCAGTGGGCGAGGTCGACGCAATGCTCGGGTCACGACCTCGAAGCTAGTCGACCGCGGCGATGTCCTGGTGGATACTCTCGTTGACGATCGATGAACGCGTCTCGACAGCCGGAAAGGGATGGGCCCACATGACGTCTCAGTCGCCGCGCACGGTCGGAATTCTGATTTTCGATGAGGTCGAGGTGCTCGACTTTTGCGGACCATTCGAGGTCTTCTCGATCGCTCGTGACCCTGGCGATGCAGCGGAGGACCGTCCGCTCTTCCATGTCGTTACCATCGCCGAGGAGAACCGGATCATCTCATGCCGTGGCGGGCTGCTTGTCCAGCCGCACCACGTGATCGACGATCATCCGCCCATCGACATCCTGGTCGTGCCGGGTGGGCAGGGCACCCGGCGCGAGCGACTCAACAATCGACTGCTCGACTGGATTGCGGCTCAGGATCGCACCACTGATCTGACCACCAGCGTGTGTACTGGCGCCTTCTTGCTGGCGGAGCGGGGAATCCTCGACCACCGTCGTGCGACAACGCACTGGGCGAGTGTCGATTGGATGCGCCAGCAGTATCCGTCTGTCACCATGCTGGCCGATGTGCGGGTCGTGGATGAAGGGCGCGTGATCACCTCGGCCGGAGTCTCGGCCGGGATCGACATGGCACTCCACGTCGTTTCTCGTCTCCACGGTGCCGGCACGGCTGCCTGGACCGCGCGACGGATGGAATACGATTACTGGATGTCCGTCTCCTGAATGTTTGGCCGAGGATTGAGTCCTCTGGTAGGATGGCGCCGCGAGCATTCGTCTCACGGCGACATAACCACATGATCGCGGCACGTTCTCGCCCTCCCGTGGAGCGACGACCCTTCGGCGTGAAGGGATCGGCTAATTGATCGTGAATGAGGTAGGAGATCATGGGCACCGTCATGCTGGTGATTGGCCTGGTCCTGCTCATCATCGGGGCCGCGCTCCTCTTTTTTGGCCGCCGCACCCAGGCCAAGACGAATCTGATGAAATCTGTCGCGACGCTGACCACGTCCGAACTACCAAGCCTCCTTTCCGGCGAGATGGTCGAGGTTAAGGGAACCGCGCGCTGCGCATCACCCCTCACCAGTGAGTACGCCAACAAGGCGTGCGTCTGGTATAGCGCCAATGTGGTGCGGGAGTACGAGAAGCAGGAGAAGGATTCCGAAGGGAAAATGCAGACGACTCGCACCAGCGAGACGATTTCGAGCAATGTCCAGTCGACGCCGTTCACGGTGGAGGACGCGACCGGGCAGGTCGAGGTCCACCTGGACGGCGCCGAGATTGACGCGCCGATGATTCTCGATCGCTTCGAGGACCATAAGGGCAACTCCGGTCCCTCTATCACGTTTCATGGGGTGTCGATCAACGTGGGCGATGACGATCGCACGTTGGGTTATCGCTACCAGGTGCGCGCGCTCGAAGTGGACAAACCGGTCTACGTGCTCGGGGTCTATCAGGAGGACGGCACCATCGGGCGGCCGCCGTCTGGCAGCAAGACCCGGAAATTCATTGTGAGCCACCGAACCGAAGAGGATCTTCGGACGTCCTGGGGCAAACAAGCGTTCTGGCTCGGAACGAGCGCCGTCGGATCCTTCGTCGTTGGGGGCATTCTCGTGGTCCTTGGGATCATCTTCATGATCGTGTAGGGGCGTTGATGACGAATTACGTCGCTGATGATCTCCCAACTCTTAAGCATATCCAACGGTGCTTCAACGATCGTTCGTTTTGAGACTCCAGTGCGACCTGACGCAAACTCCAATATGAGCAGGATGACGTCCCGGCGCGTAGCGTAAGGCTCGACGGCATGGCGATGTTGGGCCTCATTGAGATGTCCGACGTTGTTGGTCTCCGGCTGCACTCATGTGCCTTCCATCAACACCCTGACGAGAAACCTCCGGGGATTCAATCTCCACTCAACGCGACTCTTGCAGACATGGCGAGATACTCGTGGACTGAGCTCACGGCCATCGAACCGTCGCCGACCGCGCCAGCGACGCGCTTCACCGAGCCGTGCCGCACATCGCCCACCGCGAATACTCCAGGCAGACTCGTCTCGAACGGAAGCGGTTGTCGGATAGGCCCATCGCTGCGGATGGTGAGATCATGTCCCGTCGAAATAAACCCTCGCGAGTCATGTTGCAGCACACCGTCAATCCAAGCTGTTCGGGTCTCTGCTCCGATCAGGACAAAGACTGCTGCCGCTGAGACCTCTTCACGTTCCAGAGTGCGCGTATCTTCCAGTTCGAGGTGTTCGAGTCGAGTTTCACCGCGACCATCGACGACGCGCGTGTGGAGCCGAATATCGATGTTCGAGCTCATCGTCAACTCAGTAATTAGGTAGTCTGACATGCTCGTCAGCGCGTCGGCACGTACGAGCAGCGTGACCCGTGCGGCGAACTTGGCCAGATGCAGCGCTGCTTGGCCGGCGGAGTTCGCGCCGCCAATGACGTAGACCTCCTCGCTAGCCATCGAAGGAGCCACCGAGGTCGCGGCACCATAGAAGACGCCCATGCCGACAAGGCGATCCAGCGCCGGAATACCGAGCCGTCGGTACTCGACCCCGGTGGCGATCATGACCGTTCGCGTCATGGCATGGCTTCCGTCGCTCAGCGCAATCTCGTACGAGTCCTCGCAGCTCGTCAATTTCGTGGCGCGCTGCATAAACACGAACTGGGCGCCGAAGAGTAACGCTTGCTCATAGGCGCGAAAAGTCAGATCGCTGCCGCTGACGCCGCGCGGGAAACCCAGATAGTTCCGGATCATGGAACTGGTCCCAGCTTGCCCGCCCATGGCCTGTGGCTCGATGACGAGCGTTCGGAGCCCTTCAGATGCCGCGTACACCGCTGCTGAGAGCCCAGCCGGCCCTGCGCCGAGAATGGCAACATCGAACATGCCAGCAGGCGGCCGAGTCTTGACTCCGAGCGCGTCGGCGACGTCAATATTCGTCGGATCCTGGAGTACGGATCCGTTGTGCTGAATTACTGCAGGCAACTGCCGTACGTCGACACCATAATCATGGATTAGCCGACATCCTTCTGCCGAGTCCGCGGCGTAGAATCCAAAGGGAACGGTATTACGGTCCAAAATATCGCGCAGTTCATGGCTGCGCGACGACCACTGGTGGCCAACGACGCGCATCACTTCGTGGTGTGGCCGCTGAGACTTTGTCCATTGGCTGAGTGCGTCCTGAACCTGGGGATAGAGCCACTCTTCGGGAGACACCCACCCTTTCAGCATGGAGAAATCAATCCGACCCAACGCGATGGCTCGTTGGAGTGGCGGCACCGCGCCAGCCGGTATACGGGTACCGCGGTCATCCATCACGATCAGTAGCGCACGCCGGGCTTCTCGATGAAGTGTGTGGGCATGTTCGAGAAAGGTGATTCCGTCGTGGTCGTCCAACATGAGGTCGACGGCGACGAGCGCGACCTCGTCGCCGTTCTGCGCTAAGCGATCGAGCGCTTCGATTCCTTCCTTGTATGAACCTGTCGCCAGTACGCGAAAGTCTGTCCCAAACCGGCGGGTCAGCGCCGTCTCGATCTTGCCCCGAGTATCGTTATCTGCATCGGCAATGAACAAGACCGGAAGGTCTCGCTCGGGTCTATTGGTACTCACCCGGTCAGTCATCGAGCATTCTTCCTTTCGTGATACAGATGCGAGTTCAGGCAGACGTCACACCAGCTGAGGCCCAGCGTCGCTGTTGAAGTACTGATGGACGAGTGTTCCCCAGTGCCCACGAGATGTGCGCGTGAGTTGAAGTAGCACGACCAATCTGCTGCAGCTCACGAAGCTGCCACCGTCACATCAGCAGTTATTTTGGTTGACACGCCAGCGTCATTCGTTGAACGAAACCGAATCAGCTGCTGGGCCACGACACTGCCGTCGATCGGTAGCCGGTTGTGGCAATCGCGCTCAGTGGTTTGCCTGTACGAACCGCCTCAACGACATCGTTGATCGCTTGACTGGAATTGGAGGCTCCGCTTTGATCCTCGACCAGCGAGGCGTGTTCGACGTCGGGCAGCACACGGTGGAGGCCGTTGGTCGATAACGTGGCCATCTCATCCTGCAGCGGCAGCCACCCGTCTTGGGCTTTCTTGCCAGCCGTGATGACGATCAACGGCTCGTCACCGAGCGTCGTGAGCGCTTGGGCTTGTTTCAAGGCCGTCGGCAATTCGGCAAACTCGTCGCGCAGGGTCCGATAGTGGCGAGTCGTCGACCACGTCCTACGTTCATCGGTCCGCGCCTGTGGTGGCAGACTCGCGCCCGTATTCAGGGAGGCCAGCCGTGCCACACCGAATCGAGCAAACGACGGGAACAGTGCTGACCCTCGCCGGAAGAGGGAGTAAAAGGCGGGATAATCGGGAAGCCCGGTGAAGGCTTCGTTGGGCTGCGAGTCGAGCAGCACCATTCCGGCGACCTGGTCGGGATAGCGTGCCGCAAAGATGCGCACATACACGCCGCCGGTCGAGTGGCCAACGAGCACGAGTGGTCCGGTAATCTGTGCTCGTTCGAGCAACGTATGGAGATCCGTGGCGACCGCGATTCCATCCTGCGGGCCAGGTGCCGATTCGCTCCGGCCGCGACCTGCGCGATCGTAGACACATACTCGAGTGTTCTGAGCGACGGACGGAGCAATCCAGCCGGCGATGTCCGACGAAGGCTCGCCAAGCCCAGCCTCGAGCAACACGGTGGGGCTGCCAGCTCCGGTACACGCGATGTAGAGCTTGTAGCCACCGACATCAATCATTTGGCCCGGCATCGCATAAGCGCCGCGGTCGAGTGTCTCGCTAATCGTCTGGTAGCCGCCGCCCAGAGCGACAAGCGCAAGTGCGCCGATCACCGGGTAGAGCAGCAGCGAGCCGCTCCGGCTATGGAGCTGTCGACGGGCTTGCACGATCATCCAGACGACAAGTGCGAGCAGGGCTGGGGGCCACAACCACCCAAGCACGTTGATCATGACGATATGGGACCACAGGAGGAAAACGAGGCCAGTTAGTGCCATGAGCCCGGCCGGCACGGCTGCCCACCGCTGCGGTTGGTCGGTCCATCGCACCGACAGCATTGCCAGCAAACCCCACCCAAGAGCACAGCCGAGCATTGCCGTGCCGCTGATCACGTTTTCTGGCGCCCCGGCAAACGCTCCGACGACGAGAACGACGGCGACGACGAACCCAATGATTAGGCTCGTGGTGACGATCAACCCGATGTTCAGTCTGCGGGAGTGGGCATGAGATTCCACCACATTCGCAGAGTTTTCGGCAGGAGCATCGACTGGCATGCTGCTGTCCATGGATGTCGGTTGGTCTGCAGGCACTGTTCTGTCCATCTTGGACCTCTTTCTGACTGTCGAAGCCCATCTGGCCGTTGCGTTAGTCGGCGCTCAGCAGCTCGGGTACCTCGTCTGACGCGGCCGTCCGTGAAGAAATGTGCGCGATTCCCTCAGCGCTGAACCCCTTGGCCACCAGCCAGACACCGAGCGAAAACTCCCAGAGCGCGATCGGCATACCTGCCAGACCTGGCACTGAGGACGTCGTGTCGAACATCCCCATGTGCCCGAACAGTCCGAACAGCGCGGCGGCATCGGCGGCGATGAGCAACGGTGCTCCGATGAGTCCAAGCACCGGAAGGGCTCGCGGCACCAGGCGGGTCCGGTAGAGCAGGGTTCCCAGCAACAGGGCATTCACGGCCGGGAAGAAGCTCTGTCCGATGCGGAAGAAGATATCGTAGACGGCGACCAGGGTCTTCCCGGTGACCAGTGCATCCACACCCGCGCCGTCTCGCCGCAAGGCCACAATCGCCATGAGACTCGCGGCGCCGATAAAGATGGTGCAGGCTTCCACGGTTCGCGCACCGACAAGGCCTAACGCGACCGGCTCATTCTCTCGCTTGAGCACCGGGAAGAGCACGACGGCGGTCCCGATACCCGCGAGCGCCACGATCAGTTCCAGCATGACGCCGACGATGACCGCTGTGTCCGACCCTGAGCCAATGATGTAGTTCGCCTTGTGTACCGACCCGTACAGGAAGAGGGTCGGTATAGAGACGAACGAGAGTAGGTACAGCGCGCCGGCTGCCAATGCGGTCTTTCTCATTGAGCTCATCGCGATGCGCGTAGTTGGCACGGTCGTGGTTGTTGGGGTGCGAACTGCTGTTGTCATGTCCGTTTCCTTTCAGAAATTGATTGATGCCTAGCGAGGTTCGGCAGTCGGCACGTCTTATTGCCAAGTTTCCAGATGAATCACCGGTTGTCTCAGACGCGAATCTCGCGCATCTCCTGGGCGTGGCCTTGCTCCTGCTGTCGGAGCGCACCGGCGGCCTCCGCGGCACGGTGGTTGGACTCGCGCATGGTGACCACGACCTTACCGTGGGAATGTCCCTTCCCCACATAGTGGATGGCGTCGGGGGTTTCGCTCAGCGGATATGAGCGGTCGACCACAGGCGTGAGCTTGCCGGTTTCGATCAACGTTGTGAGGACGAGCAGATCCTCGACCCGTGGCGACACAAGAAAGGGTCGCAGCGATTGACTCACGAAATGCGATGACACGCGCGCACTGATTACGCGACCTCCGCCGGCAAACCAGTGGTTGTCGAATCGTCCACCGTTTGGCACCAGCGTTCCTGAGGGGGTGAGCGCGCGTCGCAGGTCGGCTAAGGAATGGTTTCCAATGTTGTCGAGGATGACATCATAGTGTTGCTCGTTATGCGTGAAATCCTCAAGGGCGTAGTCGATCACGTGATCAGCACCGATTGAATGCACCAGGTTCACGTTGGACGTGCCGCAAACACCAGTCACGTTCGCGCCGAACGACTTCGCAATCTGCACCGCAAAGGTGCCCACGCCTCCCGCGGCACCGTTGATCAAGACATTCTGCCCGGTTCGAACATTGCCGTGATCGCGCAGCGCCTGGAGGGCGACGAGGCCGGCCATGGGAACCGCTGCGGCCTGCTCAAAGGTGAGATTGGCCGGCTTCGGTGCGAGCGCGTTGTCGGAAACGGCCACATATTCGGCGAACGAGCCGGTGCACCAGCCGAAAACCTCGTCACCTGGGCGAAACCGCGTTACGTTGGTGCCGACCGCTTCAACATGCCCTGCGACGTCCGTACCTCGGACAACGATCTTTGGCTTGCGCAGTCCGTAAACGGGCCGAGCGATATACGGTAGGCCGCTCATAACGGCCCAGTCAGCCGGGTTGACACCAGCCGCATGAACACAAAGCATCACCTCATGGTTTTCCATCTTGGGCTGGTCAACGTCTCTGAGCTCAAGGACTGAGGCTGTTCCGTACGAATCTTGGACGATGGCCTTCATCGTGACCTCCTGGATGACGTTCGGTCGAAGACGCGCTTCGCTCTGGCGACCAGCACCACAATCGATGTTGACTCGCTGCCCGACACCAGACTCAATGTCGCGCGGAGTGGCCGGCCGCGGTCGTGGTTATCGGTTTTCGTTTCTGGGTCGCCAACGTCTGGCTAAGGCCGGGCGAGTGACGGGGCAAGCGTGATCGGTACTCGATTCACACCGCTCTCGGGTTGGAATCCCTTGCTCAGGAGCCAGATGCTGATCGCCACTTCAAAGAGGCCACCGGGTATCGAGAAAACGAGACCGATGTGGATGCCAAAGATTTCCGCGATCGCGCCAACCATCAGGATTGGGTAGCCGACCAATCCCAACACTGACAAGAAACGGGGTATGAGCCGAGTTTGGAACAGCAGGAGACACAGGAAGATACAGCCAACTCCGAGTGTCAGCTCGGCGACCTGATACGCCATCGTGTTCGACTGGACCGCGAGCGACCCAAGAGCCTGCGCCCAGCCGGCGCTGGCCGGACCGGTGTCACCACTCTGTTTGGCCAGCGGAACGATCATGAGGAGGCAGAGCACCCCAACGGCGAGTAAGGTCACTTCGACGATCATCGTCGCCAAATAGGCCAGCGCCGTTTTTCTACTGTGCCTGTCCAGAATCGGAAAGAAGAGAACACCCTTGCCCACATCCACCGCGACATTCATCAACATCAGCACTGCCCCGAGGGCCAACGTGGTCCGGTGGCCAGTAACCGTCGAGAGAAAGTCGGACCCGCCGACCACGGACTGGACCAGAGCGGAGCCGATCCCGTAGACGAGGAATCCCGACAGAAACAGCGCTCCGATCACTTTCGCCGTGGTTCTATTGGAACGGTCCACGGTGTCGCCGACTTGTGTCGCCCTGGTCGGGCTAACAGTCTCGCCGGATAATGTGAGGTCGGTCGATGACATGCTGGCGCCTCTTTCATGATGGAGCAGTGGAGATGGTGCATTGTCTGAGTGATGATCCAGCGTGGTTGCCGGGTGTATTGCTACGAAGCGGTGAACAGACGAAGCGACTCGTTGAAAACCTTCCGCCGGGCCTCACCCTCGATAGGTGGAACCATCTGCAGGCAACCAACGTAGAGCGCGTAGAGCATGTCCGCCGCCACCTGTGCCCAGTCATCGTCCCCGCTGAGGGACGCGCAGAGCTCTCGGAAATAGGTACGCCTCCGGGCATCCAGACGTTCCTGACAAGCGCGCACATCTGCATCTTGGAGGGCCCAAGCGCGAACTGCAGTCTCGACACGCCACGGACCCGCGGCGACGGCGTCGAGCAACTGTTGCAGTTTGGCTATGTCCGATCCCGCCTCCTCGAGCTGCGCGATGATCTTGACCGTTCCTTCACGCTCGAAGTGGTCGAGTAGAGCCTCTTTGTAGTCCTGGAACGCGCCAAAGTGGTGGTAGAACGAACCCTTCGTGACACCGAGGGTAACGGTGAGCGCTTCGATCGTGAGATCGTCGGCGCCGACTTCCGCCAGCAAACGCAACCCCGCATCTAACCAATCCCGTCGTGTCGTCCGTGCCGTGGATCCTCCTTTCATCGTCCCAATACCATACGGTATGGTATGGAAATTGTCAATAGGTGATGCCCGCCATCGAAAATTTCCCGAAATTTTGCGTTGGAAGCGTTTCGCGCGAAGAAGTGACGTTAGAAATTGAACGCGGTTGCTCAACGTGGTTGCGTCAGATCGTGTAGGTGCCAGAGAACCGGTGAATGGAACTTCTCAAAATGCACCAATTCTCCGTACTGTTACAGGTCGTTTCAGGCTGGGCGTTGAGGCATCTGTGGAATGCTGATTGGTCATCCTGGGGGTCTTATCGTGTAACCCCGCGCGGATACTTGTACCGTTTCTCATGCGTTTGCGGCGCATAACGGTGCGGGAGGACCATGTGTCCCCCCGCACGAAACTATCGCAATCAGAGAATTTCTTCCGACGTGATTGCCCGTGCTACGGGTTCGCGGCGTAATACGCATCGGCCACCTGACGGGCGATCGGCGCCGCCACGTCCCCTCCTTCACCGCCGTGCTCGACCATCGCCACCGCGGCCATCTTGGCGCCCTCGGCCGGGCTGAACTCGGCGAACCAGGCGTGCGGGGTCTCCTTGCCGCTCTCTGCGGTGCCGGTCTTGCCTGCTATTGAGTGCGTCTCACCGGCGAATGGCTTGGCGGCCGAGAGTCCGGCTGCCGTGCCGTTCGGAGCTGTGGTCACCTCGGACAGTGCCGAGCGGATGGCGGCCAGTTGCTGGGCAGTGGCTGGGAGCTTGCCCCGCTCTTTTGGCTTGGCGGTGTAGACCGCGTTGCCGTCGATACTCTTCACCTCTTGCACGATATAGGGAGTCCAGAGCGTGCCACCATTGGCGATCGCCGCGTAGGCGTCGGCGACCTGGAGTGGCGTGGCGAGGAAGTAACCCTGACCAATCGACAGGTTGATTGCATCACCGCGGGCCCAGTAGTCGTGAACCGTCTGTAGCTTCCACTCTGGGTTTGGCACGGTTCCCCCGGCTTCGGGGAGTTCCTGCAGTCCGGTCGGCGATCCGAAGCCGAACGCCTTGGCGGCGTCTGGCAGAATGTTCTCGCCCTTTTTGTCGAGCTGTTCGGCGATCTGGTAGAAGACGGTGTCGCAGGATTGGACGAGCGCGTTATGCAGAGTCAGGGTTCCCTGGCCGTTCGCGCTCCAGTCGCGCCATGTCTGGTTCGAGTTCGGCAGCGAGAAGCTCGCTGGGCAGTTCAGCGTACTCTGTTCGGTCAACCCGAGTGACTGCATTCCGGCGGTCATGGTGACGACCTTGAAGGTCGATCCAATCGGATAGGGCTGCTGGGTCGCGCGATTCTCGAGCGGTCGCTTGGTCTGGTCGTTGAGATCGTTCCACTGCTGGCTACTCATGCCCAGGACGAACTGGTTGGGATCAAAGGTCGGGTTGCTGACCATCGCCAGGATAGCGCCGTTCGATGGGTCGAGCACCACGACGCTGCCCCACTTGTCGCCGAGGGCCTTGGCAGCCGCGATCTGCATATCGAGGTCGATCGTGGTGACGATGTCATCGGCGGGCTCGCTCTTGACCGACGCGACGGTTGTTCGCTCCGTGCCGTCTGGCCCGGTGATGACGATGCGCCCGCCCCGCTTTCCGGACAGGTACTTCTCGCCCCAGGCCTCGAGCCCGGCCCGGCCAATGCGGTCTCCCGGACCAAAGCCGTCCTTCGAAAGTGTCTTGAGTTCGTCGGCCGTGACCTCGCTCAGGTAACCGGTGATCTGCGCGGCGGCTGGTCCGGCTGGATAGACGCGATCGGGCCACTTCTGCAGCGAAACGCCAGGAATCGCCTGGAACTGCTTGAGCAGATTGGGGTCAATGTCGTCGGGATAGCTGCGAATCGGCATGAACCAGTCGGGCTGCCCATTGGCGTAGAGCGCTTTGATCTCATCCTGCGGCATCCCAAGAATCTGGCTCAGTTGCTGGAGCAACGATGCTTCGTCTTTGATCTGACCCGGCACGATGCCGACTTTGGTGATCGTGCCCAGGCTAGCCAGTGGCCGACCCTTCCGGTCGAGAATGCGGCCTCGCTGCGGAACGTCCGGAATCCAGCGGACGAAGCCGTCACCGAGATCGGCGAAGATCATCGACGGCGTCCAGTCGACGCGCCATGCTCCGCTATCCTGCACCAGAGTAAGGACGTTGTCCTGCTGGATCTCGCCGACCTTGCCGGTCTGCCAGACGACGTGAATCGGGATACGCGTCAGCGAGTCGGGCGGGTTGCCGCTCACCGTCGCTTTGACGGCCGTCTCACCGACTTCTGTGTTGATTCCGTTGTAGCGGTCGACGAAATCCTTCTCGTTAATCACCTGCTTCGAGGTCGTCGAGAGGAGTTGATACATCCCGTTGAAGTTGCCGGAGGACCAGAGATTGACATAGGTGGTAGCTACGTCGGCCGGAGTCTTCAGCGCGGCGGTATTGATCGCCGTTGGCGTCGCGCTCGTGCCTGCCGTCTGGCCGTCACCACCGGTTGGTGACGCTTGCTGAGCGACCGGTGAGCCACTCGACCCGCCTGGGATGATCCCTCCCGCGTTGTTTCCCTTGCCAAGGCGGTCGGCGACGAGAAATAGGGCGAGGACGATGATCATGAGACCCATCAGGCTCATGACGAGCTTCGGGACGACGTTCCGAGAAGGCGGGCGTCGTGAGTACGGAGAGCGGTATTGAGGCACGATCAGGGCCTTCCTGGGATGGCGCACGCGACGAACTTCCGGCCCCCGGCCGAACGTTCCGTCATCGCCGATACAAGCGGGGACAACTCTGCCATCGCTGTGACTGAATAGTCAAGCCTCACGGATCGTCTATCGAAGCCCTTTCGTGTGCTGCGTGCTTCGATAGGCCAGGCTAACGCTGGCTCCAGTATGGATCCGCTGGATCGACTCTCCCAATAGTGGAGCGATGGAGAGGACGGTGATCTTGTCGATCCGTTTCTCCTGAGGTATCGGGATCGTGTTGGTCACCACCACCTCGCGAATCGGGCTCATCGCCAGCCGTTCGATCGCTGGACCGCTGAGCACCGGGTGGGTCGCGGCGGCGTAGACCTCGGTGGCGCCATGATCGATGCAGACCTGGGCCGCCTGGGTGATCGATCCGGCGGTATCGATCTCGTCGTCGACCAGAACGGCCTGGCATCCCTCGACCGACCCGATCAGATTAAGCGTCTCGCTCTTGTCGTGATTACCGATCCGGCGCTTCTCGATGATTGCCAGGGTGGCATCGATCTCCTCGGCGAAGTTACGGGCGCGTTTGGTGTTGCCGAGGTCCGGCGAGACGACGACCGGGTTGGGCAATCGCTTCTCGACGAAGTAGCGCGCGATGATCCCCATCGCGGTCAATTCGTCGACCGGAATATTGAAGAAGCCCTGAATCTGACCGGCATGCAGGTCGACGGTGAGCACGCGATTGGCCCCGGCCACACTGATCAGGTCGGCGATCAACCGCGCCGTAATCGGCACACGCGGCTGGTCCTTCTTATCGGTTCGTCCGTAGCCGTAGTAGGGGATAACGGCGGTGATTCGTCCAGCGGAGGAGCGCTTGAGCGTGTCGATGATGATCAGCAGCTCCATGATGCTGGTGTTCACGGGTGAACTCAGGGATTGGATGATGAACGCGTCGTTCTCGCGCACTGACTCGCCGATGCGCACGAAGATATTCTCGTTGCTGAAGGTGAACGCCTCGATACGTCCGGGCGGGATGTCGATGTAGGAGCAGATCTCCTGGCTCAGGTCCGGGTTCGAGTTTCCGCTGAATATGGTCAGCTCATCGTAGAGGCCGCTCATCGCTCCCGATCACTCCTTCTGCCGTGAGCCGGACCAACGCTCGTCGGGCCGCGAGTTGCTGCGCCGTGCGCTTGCTGGCGCCGGCCCCCACCCCGAGCGATTGACCATCCACCACGACCTCTACCGTAAACGTCCGATCGTGCGCCGGTCCGTCGACCGACAGCGTGTTATACACCGGTGTGATGCGCTTCCACTCCTGGACGAGCTCCTGGAGCCGCCCCTTGTAGTTCGTCTCCTGCCCTGCGCTGATAATCTCATCAGCGTCCTCTTCGAGGAGTCCCGTCAGGAACTGCCGTGTAGCCTCGAGTCCCTGGTCCACGTAGATGGCCGCGATCACCGCTTCAAATGCCCCGGCCAGAATGCGATCGCGAATCTCACCGTCTTCCGATGACTCACCGCGGCCCAGATACAGACAGGTATCTATCTGGAAGCCGCGTGCCCAGTCTGCCAGCGTCTCGGTTCGAACCAGGGCCGTGCGATAGGCCGTCAGCATCCCTTCCGGAGCGTCCGGATACCGCTCGAACAGGAACTCCGCCGTGATCATGCCGAGAATTGAATCGCCGAGGAACTCGAGCCGCTCGTTCGAATGATGGACCGCTTTGAGCTGCTCGATCCCCTGTTCGTTCAAGTATGAGCGATGCGTCAATGCGAGCCGGAGGAGATCCAGGTTATGAAGCGTGACGCGCAGCGATGTGGCGGCTGCTTCGGCACGATTGTCGTCCCAGATAGCCGGTCGCCAGAATGTCTCGCTGGTTTCGGATGCCTGCCCGTTCAAAATCCCTACCTAATCGCGTCGTCCAGGTCGACTCTGGCGTCGCGTGCCACCGAGTTGAGCCGGGTCCAATCGACCGACACAGTGTAGATATAGTGCAGTGGTTCGGTCTCGCGAGTGATCGAGTGCGCCAGGCCAGGACCGACCAGGAAGTGGATCATGGCATCGGCGATACGGTTGTCCTCCGGTACGCGATCGTCGAGCGAGATCGCATCACCGCCCGCGCGGTGCGCGTCACTGGCGCGCTTCAGGCCGTCGCGAAAGGCATCGGAAAGGATATCGGCCCGCTGCTGGACTTCGCGAAGCACCCGCCTGCGGCTGGCTACGATATCGCTGCCCTGCTCGAGCGGTGACGCATCGAGCTCAATATCCTTCGCCTCTTCTCGCCACGTGTAATGTTGGACGATGTATCGAAGCAGACGCTGCAAATCGTCCGACACGCTCTCTCCTCCGCCTGGGTTGAACCCTGAGGATGATTATAGCCCGGTTGTTCGCCGGCGACTGTTTCGCTCGCTCAGTCGCCGATATTCTCTCCCTCTTCTGACCAGAAGAAGCGCTCGGCATCGCCCTGCTGGACTTCGCCGTCGGCGGTCAGGCTCTGGCGCACCAGCTTGCGCGCTTCACCCGTCGGCATGTAAGACCAGTGATGCGGGTCCGAACCATAGACCCGAACCTCGTCCGGGTAGTGGTCGTCGCGGCCAAACCAGTAGGTCACGCCATCAGCCGTCGCGATCTTCAATTCACCGCTCATTTCCTCGTTCCTCTCACTCGAAACGGTTTACTGGAACGGGAATTCGCAGGACGGCTGCCTCGACTGAACGGACTGGTGTCGCAATGGTGCTCGGCTAGGTCGCAATCGGGCTGTGCAGCGCCTCAGACCGCCTGTCACGCAATGAGAGATTCTTCACTGCGGTTCAGAATGACAAGCATCACGTAATTCTTGCAGTTGTCATTCTGATCGACGCGAAGGGTCTCTCCGCAATAGCCGTGACAGATCCCATGTCTTCCATGAGAAGAGCAACGTAACGTGTTACTCATGGCGCTGACACAACCGATACGCGTGTCACCGTCTACCGGTTCTCGAAGCGGTGGAACACCTCGGCGTACTTCACGCGGTACTCTTCACCGTTCTTCCCGGACCACTCTTTGACCCACTTCTCGATATCGTCGAAGTGGTCGCCAAGCTGGCTGTCGTGCGCCCGCAATGCCTCGATCTTCTTATCGATTGTCTCGCTGATGTCGACAAAGTGATTGATCACCGGCGCGCCCGAGACCAGGACCTCGCGCACTTTGTGTGGTGTCAGCCCTTCGGCCAGCAGTTCAGGGAAATCCCAGGCGTTCTGTGACGCCGGGTAAATTGCCGCCAGGGCAGCTTGTCCGCACGCCAGGTGGTCCGGATGATGGCGCCCGATGGCGTAGCTGGGTGTCCAGACCCGGTCAGGAGACTGGCAGATGACGCGCGACGGTCGATAGGTGCGCAGCAGCCGGGTGATGTCGCGGCGCAGTTCAAGCGTTGGCTCGAGCGTGCCGTCCCGGTAGTTGAGGAAGGTGACGTCTTTGGCCCCGAGAATTTTGCAGGCCGCGCGCTGCTCGCGCTGGCGTGTCTCGGTCGTCGTGCGCCGGGCGTCGACGCTCAGCGTGGTGGCCAGATCCTCGCCCCCACCGGATGCGTCGGTCGCGACCACGTAATAGACGTCCCATCCGTCACGCACCCAGGCAGCGACAGTGCCAGCGCATCCGAATTCGGCGTCGTCCGGATGCGCCACGACGACCATCGCTACCTTATCCATCGCTTCGTCTTGCATGAATACTCCATTCCACAGATGTCACGATTGCCAAACCAAACGATCCAACCTTGAATACTACCAGGGATTCGTCTGAAACAGTCGATCTCCTTGATCGAATCACGAATCTGGCCCATACTTGACTGTTCATAGCACGCACGCCGTTGACCGAGGGAGACCGATTTTGACTACGACCAACCGGCGCGTTCGGGTACGAATGGCTCCGAGCCCCACCGGCGATCTACACGTCGGCGGAGCACGGACAGCCCTCTTCACCTGGCTCTTTGCGCGCCACCATCATGGCGATTTCATCTTACGAATTGAAGACACCGACCGGAAGCGCTTCGTTGACGAGAGCATGCAGGGTATTTTCGAGGCGCTGCGCTGGCTCAAACTCGACTGGGACGAGGGTCCGGAAGTGGGCGGCCCGTACGGACCGTACATCCAGAGCGAGCGCCTGGAGCTCTACCAGGAGCAGGCTGACTGGCTGGTCCAGCATGGCCATGCCTACCCGTGCTTCTGCAGCCAGGAGCGGCTGGATTCCCTCCGCGAAGAGCAGAAGCAGCGCGGCCAGCCGCCCGGATACGACCGGCATTGCCGGAACCTTACGCCGGAGCAGGTGGAGGAGTATCGAGCTCAGGGGATTGTGCCGGTCATCCGACTCAAGGTTCCCGAGGCGGGTACGACCGTCGTGCACGACCTGATCCGGGGCAACATCGAGTTTGACAACAAAGTGCTCGAGGACGCCGTGCTGCTGAAGTCGGATGGCTATCCGACCTATCACCTGGCGGTGGTCGTCGACGATCACTTCATGGAGATCAGCCACGTTACGCGTGGCGAGGAATGGATTCCCTCGTCGCCCTTGCACGTCATCCTGTATGACGCGTTTGGCTGGGAACCGCCGATCTTTGCCCACCCACCGGTCATTCTCCGGCCGGATGGCAAAGGAAAGCTCAGCAAGCGGGATGGCGCGGTCGGCGTGCTGGAGTACAAGAAGAACGGGTACCTGCCCGAGGCGCTCACGAACTATCTGGCCTTGCTGGGCTGGTCCTCCGGCGACCAGGAAATGTTCACCCGCGAGGAGTTGATCGAGAAGTTCGATCTGCCCGACGTTCACCCGAGCCCGGCGCGATTCGACTTCGATAAACTGCTCTGGATGAACCAGAAGTACATCAACCACGTCCTGACGCTGGACGATTTTGCCCAGCGTTCCGTGCCGTTCCTCCGGGACGCCGGGCTGGTGACCGAGGCGGCCAGCGACCCATCGTCGGACGAGTTCGCCTACATGAAAGAGGTGGTGGCGCTGGTCAAGGATCGTGCTCGTGTCCTGCCCGAAGTCGTCGAGGACACCGACTTCTTCTTCATCGACGAGTTGCCGGATTACGATCCGGACAATCTGATCCCGCGTAAGGATCACCCGGAAGAGGTCGAGGAAGCGCTGAAGCTGGTGGTCGCGGTCATCGAGGGGTCCGATCTCGACGATGAGGCCGACGTCCAGGTGAAGCTGCGTGAACTGGCCAAGGTGCTCGATCTGAAAGCCGGTCAGCTCTTCATGCCGATTCGCGTGGCGGTGACTGGACGGACCATCGCGCCGGGCCTATTCGAGACCCTGCGCGTCCTTGGCAAGGAGCGCTCGCTCGAGCGGCTGAACATCGCCATCAAGAAGGTGCATGACTACGTGGCGCAAGGAAACGTTGCTCGCTACGTGCCGCCGCACGCCCACCCTGGCATGTTCCGACCAAACTAAGGGCATCGCAGGAATCATCTCGGGGGCCGCTTTGCGGCCCCTTTCCTTTCTGCCGACCGGGCCATCTCGCCCGTTGCGCTCTGGCATCACACGCCGTACCCTCTGCTGGGCGAATGATGAACGCGAATCTGAGAACGAGGGTGAACATGAGCCAGTCGAACTCCGGGACGAGCAGCCCCGACGTTGCGATTATCGGTGGCGGCATCATGGGCTGCGCGCTGGCGTATGACCTGACGCAGCGCGGCGCCAGTGTTTTGCTGCTTGAGCGCGACCAGCTGGCCCGTGAGGCGAGCTGGGCCTCGGCGGGAATCATTTCACCACCCAGTGCTGGTTATGGCGCCAAGGCCGACCTGGCGGTCCGCTCCTATCGTCGCTATGCGAATCTGGTTGAGGAGATCGAGCAGATCAGCGGTGTGTCGACCGGCTGGACCCGCCGCGGCATTGTGCACGTAGCCAAAGGAGATACTGCCGATCGCCTGCGCGAGACGCTTCGCTGGCAGCAGGAGCAGGATTTCAGCGCTGAATGGCTGGAGGGAGACGCTCTCTACGAGCGTGAGCCGGCCCTTCGTCGCGAGGAGGATGGATTCACGGGCGGTCTGCTGAATCCGGATGCCTCAAGCCTGCTCCTTGGCGAGTTCGCCCGGGGTTTGGCCCGCGCGGCCGCGCTCCGCGGTGCTGAGGTTCGGGAGCACTCAATGGTGGTCCACGTCCGGGTTGACGGTAACCGGGCGGTCGGTGTGCGAACCTTGGAGGGTGACGTAGATGCGGGAACCATCGTCATCGCGGCCGGAGCCTGGAGCCGTCTCTTCGCGAATGATGTGGGCGTGCCGATCCCAACGCGCCCCGTGCGCGGCCAGATGATCGCCATCGCTGACGCGCCCCAGCCGATAAACGGGGTGATCCAGGGCGAAGGCGGCTATCTCGTTCCGCGAGCCGACGGCACAATCGCGGTCGGCGCGACCGAAGAGCACGACGCCGGATTCGCGGCGCAAGTTACCCCGGCTGGAATTGATTGGCTGGCGGCCTTGATCGATCGCCTAACGCCCAGCCTGAGCCAGGGGCGCCTCGTCTCTCTGTGGGCAGGTCTACGACCAGCGTCTCAAGATGGCGGCCTGATCCTCGGCCGATTCCCCGGTCTCGACAACGTCTGGGCCTGCACCGGGCACTTCCGGGCCGGGGCCCTGCTCGCACCCGGCTCCTCTGAGGTCTTGGCCGACAGTATTGTGCGCGGGCAACCGGCCGCAAGCCTGTCACCTTTCGATCCCGGTCGTTTCGCGCTGCGCCAATAGAGGAGGTTCGGATGGCCGGTTTCCCACCGCCTGCAACGTTCCGTCCGGCAATCGCGGGACGCCACTACGTGGTCGCGGCCGGTCACTACCTGGCGACGATGGCGGCCGTGCGCATCTTGGAGATGGGCGGAAACGCGATTGATGCCGGGGTCGCGGCGGGGCTCTGCACCAACGTGCTTCAGCCTGACATGACCAATATCGGCGGCGTGGCGCCGGTCATTCTCTATCACGCTGAGACCGGCGGAACGCACACCATCAGCGGGCTCGGCACCTGGCCGCAAGCGGCGACGCCGGAGTATTTCCGTCGCGAGCACGGCGGCCGGATTACCGGTGCCGTTCACCATTGCGTGATGCCGGCCGCGATCGACTCCTGGATGACCGCGCTCCGCGAGTTTGGCACGCTCCCGTTCGCTGAGGTCGCCGCGCCCGCGATCGAGCTGGCCGAGACCGGCTTTGAAGCCTACGGTTTCCTCTGCGCCAACATCGTCGCCGACGCCGCCCGCATCGCCCAGTGGCCCTCAAGTGCGGAGATCTTCCTGCCAGGTGGCGAGCCTCCGCGCCCCGGCTCGCGATTCGTGCAGCAGGATCTCGCGCGTACACTGCGCATGCTGGTTGAGGCCGAGGAGGGCGCGCGTCACATCAGCCGGGAGGCGGGGATTCAGGCGGCGCGAGATCGCTTCTACACGGGCGACATCGCCGAGCGCGTGGCGCGGTTCTTTGCCGAGCAGGGTGGTTTCCTGACACTCCAGGATCTGGCGTCGTTCCACGTTGACATCGAGCACCCCGTCTCGGCTCGCTATCGCGGCTACGATGTCTATAGCTGTGGTCCCTGGTGCCAGGGGCCGGTCGCGCCACAGGCGCTGGCGATTCTGAACGGCTATGACCTGGCAGCGCTCGGCCACAACTCGGCGGAGACGTTGCATCTGATCATTGAGGCGCTCGACGCCGCGTTTGCCGACCGCGAGCGCTACTACGGCGATCCGAAGTTCGTGGACGTGCCGGTCGACGGACTACTCGATCCGCAGTACGCCGCGAATTGGCGAGAGCGGATCAGGCCTGACCGCGCCTTTGGCGAGATGCCGGAGCCAGGTGACCCCTGGATGTTCCAGAGCGAGTTTGGTGCGACACGCGACACTACGTCGACCAAGCCGCGCTCGTTCCGGGCCAAGGTCGATCCCGACACGAGCTACCTCTGTGTTGTCGATGAAGCGGGCAACGTCTTCTCCGCCACGCCCAGTGATGGTGTGACCAACACCCCGGTTATCCCTGGACTCGGCTTCATCGTCTCTGGCCGTGGCGTTCAATCCTGGGCTGAGGAGGGGCATCCGAGCGTCCTGTCCCCGGGGAAGCGCCCGCGCTTGACGCCAAGTCCGGGGCTGATCATGCGCGATGGCCGGGTGTTCGCGCCGTACGGTACACCGGGCAACGACGTGCAACCACAGGCAATGGTGCAGTTGCTCGTCAACCTGATTGATTTCGGCATGGAACCGCAAGCGGCGATCGAGGCCCCGCGCGTCGCCAGTTTCAATTTCCCGCGATCCAGCTCGCCTCATCCCTACTCGCCGGGGCTCGTGAATGCAGAGTCCCGGATAAGCCCGGATGTGCTGGCCCAGTTGAGCCGCCTCGGTCACCGGGTCGAGCCGTGGGGCGATTGGGAACCGCGGGCGGGCTCCCTCTGCACGATTGTCGTCGACCATGAGCGCGGACTTCTGACGGGCGCCGCCGATCCACGCCGATTGGCCTATGCCATCGGCTGGTGACCGGTTCGCGCGACAACTCTGTCGTGATTTGCCCGGGAATTTTCGCGTTCTTGATATGACCGTCTCGTCAGCGTGAGGGTATGGTGTGGACGGTATTCAGGTGGCCGTGCGCCGTGATCGATCGTGCTCACAGGCGGCCTCGAAGGGTGGTGAGATGACCGCGACCCCAGCAATGATCGAGGTGGACCGCATCGAGAAGCATTATGGTGACGTCCACGCGGTCGACGGCATTAGCTTCGATGTTGCCGACGGAGAGATCTTCGGCCTGCTCGGCCACAACGGCGCGGGCAAGACGACGACGATCCGCATGCTGACCGGCCGAACCCTGCCAACCGGAGGTACCGCCCGGATCGCGGGATTCGACGTCGTTCATCAGTTGGGTCGAGTCAAGCCGCTCATTAATCTCGTCTTCGAAGAGCCCAATTTGTACGACCGGCTGACCGGACGTGAGAATCTCCAGTTCTTCGCCGACCTGTATGATGCTCCCTCCGGACGAGTGGATGAACTGCTCGATATGGTCGATCTGGCGCCCGAGGCGGTGAGTCGCAAGGTCAAGACCTACTCCAGCGGCATGAAGCAGCGCCTACTTGTGGCACGGGCCCTGGTAAACAACCCCAAGCTCCTCTTCCTCGATGAGCCGACCCGCGGTCTTGATCCCTCCTCTGCGCGCGAGCTCCGCGATCTGGTGGCACGACTGAGTCACGAGGGGACGACTGTCTTCCTGACCACGCACTACATGGAAGAGGCGGATGAGCTCTGCAACCGGGTGGCGTTTCTGAGCCAGGGGAAGATCGTGGCACTCGATACGCCGCGTGAGCTGAAGCTGCGCTACGGGCAGCGGACCGCCGTCGTCCTGCTGAAGAATCGCCAGGAAGAGACGTTGCGGCTGGACGACCCGGGCGATGCCGAGCGCCTCGCCACCTGGATGGGAGCCGGTGAGGTGCTGACGGTCCACTCGCAGGAGGGGACTCTGGAAGACGTCTTCATCGAACTCGCAGGCCGGCCGCTGTAACGAAGAGGACTTGAGATGCACTGGCGCATGATTCAATCGATCTACCGCAAGGATCTTCGCGACGCGATTCGGGACTCGCGTGTCCTGGTGGCGATTCTCGTGCCCATCGGCATCGGCATCCTTTATAACTTCATGTTTCAGGACACGACGCCCAAGCCCAGCGCGACGATCGCCTACTACACCCCCGGTTCGACGCAGCTGATCCAGAACATCCAGGCCGTTGTCGCGGACACCGTGGACCTGTCCCTCAATCAGGAGTCGAGCGCTGAGGCTGTACGAACCGCCGTCGGTAAGAAGAACGCCGACATCGGCATTATCGCCCCAGAGGGATTCGATGCCGCGGCGCAGTCCAACTCGTCGCCACCGTTGACCGTGCTCATGCCGGAGAGTTCCAGCGTCGGCGGGAACTATGTTTCCGCGGTGATGGACGCGGCGCTCAATCGCATGGTCGGTCGACAGCCGGTGGCGCAAGTTAGCATCACCCGGTTGACGGCTGGAGAGGTGACAACCCAGGCCATCTTTGACCGGCTCGGAGTACGCAAGTACTTTGTGCTTGTCGCCATCGCCATGGAGATCGGAATGATTTCGATGCTGGCGGTGCCGATTATTCTCACCGAGGAGGTCGAGAAGCACACCATCGACGCGCTGGTTCTCGTTTCCTCCTATTTCGACATCGTGGTGGCAAAGGCGCTGGTTGGGCTGACCTACATCGCTCTCGCGGTCACGATCATGGTCTCGCTGACCCGCCTCGCACCCGAGAAGGTTGCGCTCTTCGCAGCTGCTGTGCTGATGTTGAGCCTCACGCTGATCGGGTTTGGCTTGCTGATCGGTGGTCTGTTTCGCAGCGCCAACCAGCTCAACACCTGGGGTGGCGTGGTGCTGTTGCCGATCCTGGCCCCGGCTTTCGCGGTCGGCCTACCAGTACCGGGCTGGGTGCAGACCGTCTTCGACGCCATTCCGACCAGCCAGGCGACCAAGGTCATGATCAACAGCCTGAGTGGCGAGCAGTTCTTTACCCGTACCTGGCTCTCCTTTGTCGTGATGGCCGTCTGGGCTATTGCCGCCTACGCCATTCTGGTGCGACGGCTGTCCCGACGAGCGACCTAACGACATCTCACTTCTTGCCGTCTTTCCTCGCGAATACGGGGATGATCTGGCACGCGGGTTGTTTGATATTCTATAATGCGACTGTGCTTTGCACGAATGCAGAAGAACAGACACGTGTTGAGAGAAGTCCCCTGGGCTGAATCATCCCTCGGAGTGCCGCTCTTCCTCTTGCGGCATCATACCCGTAAGCGGACCGCAATTCGATTGTCTGCCGCGACATCGCTGAACATTCTCCGTTAGACACGCACCGTCATCATGCCCATGCACCCGCTGCCCATCTCTTCTATCACGTGGGTGCCGACAGGAAAGGTGCACCCATCGATGTACCCCAGTGGCCGAACCTCAAGACCGAGTTGGAAGCGTGCATGGCTCGTCGCCATCGGCGTCACCTGCTTGGTTGCCGGCGTTATGCTATCGCTCACGAACGCTGCAACGGCACAGTCCGATACGAACCCCGTCTATGTTGCCTACATCAATGGGACGATCGACCTCGGACTCGCTCCCTATCTATCGCGTGTGGTCGATGAGGCCGAAGCCGCGAATGCCTCGGCCCTGTTACTCGAGATCAACACACCCGGCGGACGGCTCGACGCTGCTCTGCAGATGCGGCAGACGCTGCTAGATGCTGGAGTGCCGACCATTGCGTACGTGAACCGTGAAGCTTTCTCCGCCGGCGCACTGATCGCAGTCGCCAGCCAACAGATCTACATGGCGCAGGGTGCGGTCATCGGAGCGGCAACGCCCGTAACCGGAACCGGGGAGACGGCCGATGAGAAGGTCATCTCAGCGGTGCGGAAGACATTCCGTTCGACCGCGGAAACGCGGGGCCGCGACCCACAGATCGCTGAGGCGATGGTCGATCCTGCTGTTCAGATTGATGGAGTGATCGAGGAGGGAAAACTCCTGACCCTCACGACTGACGAGGCTATGAATCTTAGCTTTGTGGATGGGGTCGCGACGAACCAGGCTGAGCTCCTCGATACCCTTGGCCTGGGCACGGCTGAGGTCGTGGAAACCTCGCCAGCCCTCGCCGAGCGGTTGGTTCGATTTCTCAACAACCCCATCATCGCGTCACTCCTGACCTCACTCGGATTTCTCCTGATCCTGGTTGACATCTATTCCGGTGGTATTGGGATGCTCAGCATCGTCGGGGTGGCGATGTTCGTGTTGTTTCTGTGGGGCAACTATATCGCCGGGCTTGCTGGCTGGGAAAGCGTCGTTCTGTTGCTGGTCGGTATTGCCCTTATCGCGCTCGAGGTGTTTGTCGTTCCTGGTTTTGGCGTCGCTGGAGTTTTCGGGTTGGCCGCTTTACTTGGTGGGGTCTATCTGACCATGGTGGGGGGTGAGATCGTCACGACCGCGGATCTCGAGCGTGGCGTGACGACAGTTGGCTTGTCGCTTCTCCTGATTCTGGTTGGGGTGGTGCTGGTATTCTGGCTTCTGCCACGCGCCGGACGCTTCAACGGACTTGTCCTTCAAACTCAGCTTGGCCGCACGGACGTCGTTCCGGCCTCGAAAGGGCCCGTCAGATTTTCGCTACTAAGGCGTCGAAGCACTGACCCCATCTCGCCGCCGGCAAGGATTGGCCAAGATCAGGACGTGCCCTCCCTCGTTGGCTTGCGTGGTCGCGCGCTTTCTAACCTGCGACCAGGGGGAATCGCGGATATCAATGGAGAGCGCGTCGACGTTGTGACGCAGGGCGACTATATCCGGGCGGGCGAGCCGATCATCGTCATCGCCGACGAACGATATCGCCGTGTCGTCCAGCGTGATGGTGCGAGCACGGCTGATTCGACATTAAGAGACGTCTCCCGAGATCAAGCCTAGTCCGGACCCGCAAACGAGAGGACCGCAATTGGATTCTTTGACAGTAACGATCTTGATCGCCATAGGAGCAGCCTTCTTCTTGATCATCCTGCTCCTCTACTTCGTGCCCGTCGGACTCTGGATCACCGCGATCTTCTCCGGAGTGCGGGTCAATCTCGGCACGTTAGTCGGCATGAGGTTGCGGAAGGTCAACCCTGCGTCGATTGTTCGGCCACTCATCAGTGCCACCAAAGCTGGATTGGATATGGATATCAGCGAAATGGAGGCGCACTTTCTCGCGGGCGGAAACGTCGAGCGTGTGGTGACCGCGTTGATCTCCGCCGATCGAGCCAATATTGATCTGCCCTGGCGCCGGGCAACCGCGATCGACCTGGCCGGACGAGACGTCTTGGAAGCTGTCCAGGTGAGCGTCAATCCGAAAGTTATCCAGACTCCGCGGGTTGCGGCGGTGGCACGCGATGGAATCCAGGTGATCGCCGTGGCGCGCGTTACCGTGCGTGCGAACATCGACCGGCTGGTCGGCGGTGCTGGCGAAGAGACAATTATCGCTCGGGTTGGTGAAGGCACTGTTTCGTCGATTGGATCGGCGGCTGACCACAAAGAGGTGCTCGAGAATCCGGACGCGATCTCGCGTTTCGTGCTTGAACGAGGTCTTGATGCGGGCACCGCCTTTGAAATCCTCTCCATCGATATCGCGGATGTCGATATCGGGCGGAACATTGGTGCTGAACTTCAGACTGACCAGGCCGAAGCAAACAAAAAGATCGCCCAGGCCAACGCTGAAGAGCGTCGTGCTATGGCCGTCGCGGTTGAGCAAGAGATGCGTGCCCGCGTTGTTGAGGCCGAAGCCCAGATTCCATTAGCGATCGCTAACGCGTTCCAGGACGGCAACCTGGGCGTGATGGACTATTACCGTATGCAGAACATTCAATCGGACACACATATGCGAGAGTCTCTATCGGATGACCGCAATGATCAGCAGACGTAGGAAACTTCATCTCTAATGTAAGAAGGTCACATGATGGATCGCATTCGACGGATGCTGAATGAGGTAGATCAGGCCGTTGAGTCACGGCGAAGCGAGTCCGAACAACAGTCCGACCGACTTCGAGACACGGGGCGACAAGCGTACCAACGCCCGTTGCCTGAGCCTCAGCGAGAACCTCAATCCGAGCTCAACGCTCGCAAACGACGTGAGCCGCAGAAGCAACATCTGCCCGCCGCGCAGCAACGATGGACAGTACGCCAGGCTCTCTGGAATCGCGAAGGTCTGCGGCAGGCGATCGTGCTGGCTGAAGTAATCGGACCGCCCAAAGCGCTGCGCGCACCGGACTCGAATAGATAACACAGCCGGGTATGGACTGTCGGTGGCCCGTGTCGCGCCGGAGTTGATCGCACTGTTCGCGGCTGCCACGAAGGACGGCGTACGCAATAGTGAGCCGGGTGTGTTGTGAACCATCCTGTCCGAAAGCGTGGCGGATCTCGAGTGGCCCAACAGGCTGACCCGGAGTCCGCCACCGAACATTGCTAGGCTACCTACCGAGCGTTTCCGATCGCCTCACGAATGGCCTGACCGTGTCGTAGGATCTCGCCGATCCCGATGTATTCGATCAGCCCCCGGACGGTTGACGGCGGAGCACCGACCAGCAACGCGGCATCGTGTGCGAGTTGATCGTCACTCAATCGCCGGTAGGTCTCGAACGCGACGGCTCCATTCTCCCGTAACAGTGTGACTGTATCCGAGCGTGACACGTTGGCGAAAGCGTCCGCGTGTCGCGCGTTGACTTCGTCCACGTCGTCCATCGTCTTCAATTCCGGCGGGTTGTCGTCCGCGATCTGCTTGAGCAACCCGGCGATATACGCATGTTCGACCGCCAGGTGATGTGCCTGAACCGCGACGCTCCAGCCGGTGTCGGGACAGATCGCCCGCCACTGGTCGGGCGTGCATTGCTCGAGATCCTGGATAAGTGCGCGATTTGCCTCGGCGAACCGCCATGCGAGCGCGCGAGCGGCGGCACTCGTCGCACCGTCGTGAGGCGGTTCCGAACGAGATCCTTCTCCTCCATAAAAGACCTCGATGTGGTGTTTCGCGTTCAATTCGAGCATCTTCTCCATGTTCGGTTCTGATCCCCGGGGAAATGCTTTGCCGGTTTCTCGCAGGAAGTCGAGCACCGTGGGATCAGATACGATCAGTAGGGTACTCGGGGTTGTGCTGACGTTCTCGAACCGGTGTGGGGTACCCGCCGGCGCATGAAACACGCAGCCTGGACCACCCTGGTAGGTCGAACTTCTCTCTCCATCTCGCTGAACGAAGGCGAATTCGCCCGAGAGGACGACGAAGGTCTCCGGGTCGTGATGCGCGTGAAGGGGCGGACCACCGCCCGGTGCCGTGGTGATGGTCAGGATTGCGTAGGCACCGTCTGCTTCTTGTCCAGTTACCTTCACGCGTACCTCGTCATCGAAGATATCGAACCGCTCGCCATCAGAAGTCGTCACCAAGGAGCGGCGTTGCTTTGTCGCGATCGTGGTTTCCATCTCGTTGATCCTTCCGGTCATGTTCGTGCTCGGGCCGTTATCGAGCCTTCTGGAATCATGTGGCCGGGTCATTTACCGTTAGAATCGGCCGGCCGGATATTCTGATTCATACGGAAGAGATTGCTCGGGTCGTAGCGTTGCTTCAACGCGGCAAGGCGGTCGTAGTTGTTGCCGTACGACCCACGTACGCGGGCATCTCCTTCGTCCATCAGGAAATTGACGTACGCGCCGGAAACATGTGGACGCAGTGCCGACCAGTAGTCGCGCACCCAGGCCACGTTTCGCGGTGTGTCGGCGGGGTCGGGATAGGCCGCGCCGATGATGTGCACGAACTGCGCGTCTCGATGGGCGAAGGCGGTTTCACTGGCGCCAACCCGGTTCGCCGCGCCATTAGCTGGGTAGATGTGGACTATCGAGGTCGGCGTCGGGATTCGTGGTCCGTAGTGCGCATGCACATCGATCATGTCGTCTGTGATGTCCGTAATGAAGTCGCCTTTCCAGTACTGCTGTAGGCCCGGCTGCGCGATCGGATCGAACAACGATTGCAGCACCGGGTACGGCATCGGCCCCATCAGATCGAGCGCCGGTGGCCCAAAGTCTCGCAATGGCTGAACGACGGAGTCGGCCTGTTCGAGCGGCCCGGTGTAGCACACCATCAACCCGCACATCGTCTTGTGCCACAAGTCCTCGGGGAAAGGTGGACCAGGCGGAACGATCAGGAAGGCGAAGACCGCGTTCAGATCGTCTGGGGCATCTGCCAGGTAATCGCGGTAGAGACGTAGCGCGTCGCGAACGCGTTCTACCGGATAGATAATCGGACCGCCATAGACCATGCCGACCGGATGCAGGCGGAACTCGAACGACGTAACGACTCCGAAGTTGCCACCAGCTCCGCGCATGGCCCAGAAAAGATCGGGGTGCTCGTCGACACTCGCGGTGACGAACGCACCCTCGGCGGTGACGACGTCGACCGACAGGAGATTGTCGATCGAAAGCCCATACTTGCGACTGAGGTGGCCGATACCACCGCCGAGGGTCAGTCCTCCCACCCCAGTCGAAGAGACCTGTCCACCGGGCGTAGCGAGCCCAAAGACGTGACCCGCGTGGTCCAGATCAGCCCAGGTTGCGCCGCCACCGACTCGCGCTGTGCGCCGCGTTGGATCGATCCGGACATCCCGCATGCGGCTGAGATCAATGACGATGCCGCCGTCGTTCACAGACGAGCCGGCGACGTTGTGACCGCCGCCGCGAACGGAGAGTGGGAGCCCCTGTGTCCGAGCAAATTCGACCGCGCCGATGACGTCGGCCGCGTCAGCACAGCGAGCGATCAGAGCGGGATAGCGATCGATCATGCCATTGAAGACGCGTCGCGCGTCGTCGTAGGTGGCGTCACCTGAGTTGATCAGGTCGCCGTGAAGCCGTGCTGCGAACTGTTGCAGTGTTGCTGAATCGATCTCTCTCGAGCCAGCGCCCTGGGTTCGGGTAACCTGCATGCTGTCCTTCCTTCCGCTCGCGGTACCAACCAACTGCCTTCGAACTTCAGTTTGCGGAGCGGAGGTTGCCACTACCACGCGCAGTTCCCACGCAGTTCCCACGCACCGGTCACCGGACGGTATGTGCGGTATGGTTGCGGAAACGCACAATGTCGGAACGCGGCGAGTTGAGAAGAACGGCGGTGATGGTGGAACGGATCACGACGTTTGGGGACGTGCTCCGACGCTTTCGCACAGCTGCGGGATTAACTCAGGAGGATCTTGCCGAACGTGCCGGACTGAGCGCCCGAGGAATCAGCGATCTTGAGCGTGGTCGGCGATCGAGACCGTACTTCGAAACGGTGCGCCAGCTGGCGGATGCGCTCGGTTTGAACGACGGCGACCGGTCAGTGATGCTCTCCGCAGCTCGCGATGCAGTCGAGCAGCCGTCAGAGGAAACCAGCGATAGCCCGCCGGCCAACCTCCCGGTCCAGCTCACCGGTCTCGTCGGACGAGATTCGGATTGCCAGGCACTGAGCGACCTGCTGCGACGGGACGACGTTCGGCTGGTGACGCTGACGGGTCCTGGCGGTGTGGGCAAGACACGACTCGCACTCGCGGTAGCTACTGAGGTGCGGCCCGCCTATCCAGGCGGCGTCTATTTCGTGCCACTTGCGCCCTTGCGCGATCCGGATCATGTGCTCACCTCAATTGCCCACACGCTCGGTCTGTCCGATTCCAGCAGCGATCCCATGCTGTTGCGTCTGACCGCGTACCTCGACCGCAGGCGTATCCTGCTGCTCCTCGACAATTTTGAGCACCTGCTGCCCGCTGTGCCGGCCATCAGTGACTTGCTGATGCGCTGTCCTGACCTCACCATACTCGCGACGAGTCGATCTGCTCTGCTGGTGTCAGGTGAGCACCAGTTCGCGGTGTCGCCGCTGTCGCTGCCGGATCCAAAAGCAGCAAACGATGCTGAAACGATCGCGCATAACCCATCGGCTGCGCTCCTGCTGCAACGGCTTTCGGCAATCGACCGGAGATTTGTCCTGACCGAGGTCGACCTGAACGCGGTCATCGAGATTTGCCGGCGTTCGGATGGCTTGCCGCTTGCGCTTGAGCTCGCTGCTGCCCGCGCTCGACACCTGACTCTGCAAGAGTTGGCCACACGCCTGCATCACCGGCTCGATCTACTCACCCATGGACCCCGCAATCTTCCGCCGCGCCAGCAGGCATTGCGTGACACGATCGCCTGGAGCTACGACCTGCTTGCTCCCCCGGAGCAGCGATTGCTGAGATGGCTTGCGGTTTTCGTCGGTGGTTGGACGCTGGAGCGTGCTGAGGATCTCTGTGCAGGGGCCGACGGCCTACCGATCAACGTTGTCGATGGACTCGCCACACTGGTCGACAGCAGTCTTGTCCGGGTCGAACGGGACAGCGTTGGGCGATCGTGGTACGTCATGCTCGACACAATTCGTGAGTTTGTCGAGGGCGAGCTGACCGTCAGCAGCGAAGAGGTGATCGTCCGGCAGCGCCTTGCTTCGGTGATGATCGCGTACACGGAGGAGGCGGATCGCAGACTGCGCAGCGGTGAACGGCTCGCCTGGACACGCCTTGTGGAACCGGAAGTAGACAACGTTCGTACCACTATCCGCTGGTTGTTGGATTCCGGTGATACGGAACGCGCGCTGGAACTGGTCGGCAATCTTCTCTGGTTCTGGGATGCGGTTGGACGGGGAAGAGAGGGTCGTGCGTGGGGCGAGGAGGTGCTTAGTCGGTCAAACGCGAAGCGCTTGAGCTGGGCCTATGCACGAGCGTCATATGTTACCGGTCAGCAGGCATGGGCAATGGGCGACCTTACGGCCGCCAAGCAATTGTTGACCGCGAGCTCCGAGCGTTTTCGCCTATTGGGAGATCGTGGCAGTCTTGGTCAGGCATTGAATCAACTCGGCAGCGCCTACCTCTCAAGCGGAGATATCGTCAATGCGCGGGCGTTGCTCAGCGAGAGCGTCCAACTCCTCGACTCCGACGAATTTCGCTGGGATTATGGTCTGTCAGTCTTCATGCTGGGTGATGCCATATCCAGCACGGACCCGGACGCCGCGCGTACGCACTATGAGCAAAGCCTGACGGCGTTCCGTGCGGTCGGCGATCCGTTCGGCATGGCGATACCGATCACGGGACTTGGCGGACTCGCCATGCGTGCGCGCGACTACAACAAAGCTCGAAGGCTCTTCGAAGAGGGACTCGCGCTGCGCCGTGCGGCCGGTCACCGGTTCAACATTGCCATTTCGCTGACGAGCCTTGGTGAATTGGCTCGCTATGAAGGTGATCCTGAGCGCGCGCTGGACTACCTTCACGAGAGCCTCGGTCTTTTTCAGGATCTTGGGGACGCCGAGCGAACAGCCTGGACGCTCTACAACCTTGGCATGGTCGCCATTCAGATCGGAGACGCCCCGTCGGCGACGGCCCGCCTTCGGGAAAGCCTGGAGCTCCGGATCGAGCACGGGAGCAACGCACAAGTGGCACAGACGATCGCGGGGCTGGCGCAGGTCGCGCTAATGCGTGGAGATGCTGGTTGTGCCGCCAGCCTGCTGGGCGCGGTCGATGCCTGTCGCGCCGCAAACGACATTGAACCGCCAGTTGATGAGGACGGCGAAGCAGAAGAGCGGTGCCGGACGGAGGTTCAGGAGCGGCTTGGTGTGACCGCTTACCAGGTAGCCTGGAAGAGCGGTCACGATCGGTCCCAAACGAACGCCGTGCAGCTTGCATTGGGAAGATCGTCGTCATGATTGGGGAGAGCGTCACGGGCCGACGTGACGGATCAGCGATGGTTGTTCACGCGAAGCATCTCTCCAGCAAAGTGGGCATAAACGACGGCACAGCGGCGCATTGCCGTTTCGTCGATGAATTCGTTGGGGCCGTGCGACACGTCGAGCCGTCCGCCGCCGTAGGCGAAGGCGGGGATCCCCAGTTGGGCATACCAGCGGGTCTCGAGCACGCCAGGACAGAGCTCGAACCGAGGCGGCCCGCCCTCGACGTCCTCGATGCAGCGGGACAGAATCATCGCCGCCGGATGCTCGACGCTGGTCGAAGCCGACGGCTGACGCTGCAGAACCTCTACTGAGACGTCAGTCTCCACGTGCTCTGCCGCATCGTTGATGGCCCCGGTGATACGTCCCAGGACGTCGTCCAGGTCGGCTTCCGGGTTGAAGCGGCAGTCGACCGAGAACCAGGCTGTATCAGGGACCACGTTGAAGTTCGCGCCGCTGCCGGACGCTCCACCGATGACGAGCATCGAGCCACGCGCGTCGTCGCTCTCCAGGGCGAATTCCGTGCGTTCGTTGAGCATCTGGTGTGCCAGGTCGACCAGCGGCTGCGCAACGGTGAGCATATGTTCGAAGGCATTCACGCCGAGATGTGCCTGACCGACATGCGCCGGCTTACCGTGGACGGTGACGCGCAGGGTGAGCGCGCCCCGGTTGGCATGCCAGACAGCGCCGCCGGTCGGCTCGGTCGTGACCATGGCAAGCGCGGCGGGATCGATCAGATCATGCTGCCGGAGGTATCCCGAACCGGCGACACTGCCGGTCTCCTCGTCGCAGACGAGGTGAAAGACGATACGGCCGTCACCAAGGAGACCGAATTCCCGGGCCGCGGCCGCGCCATAGATCATGCTGACCAGTCCGCCTTTCATGTCGGCGGTGCCGCGACCGGTGATCTTGCCGTCCCGTCGCGTCGGAGAGAATTGATTGGAGCGCTGAGCCGGAACGACGTCGAAGTGTCCGTGGAAATAGACGAAGCGGTCGCCGGATCCGATCTCTGCTCGCAAAATGCACGGCTCTTCAAGTTCTCCACTTGGTGAGAGTTCGATCAGTTCTGGCGAGAATCCGAAATCTGAGAGGACGTCCCGCAGTGCTCGCCCGCAGTCACCAAGCCCACGACCGGGCGGATTCTCGGTGTTCATTGCCACCAGATCGACCAGCAGCGCCGCCATCTCGTCGGCTCTCCCGTCGATCCAATCCTGGATGGCACGCGTGTCGTTGGTCATCGTTTCTCCCATCATGGAGTAATCACCGGGAAGGCAATGTCACCAGCGCATAAATCCCTGCGCTGACCGCGAGAATACGATGACCGGGAACCCGTGTCACCGACCCCTTCGATGGCCGGCTCGAATACGCTCGTCGTTTGATGCACGCATTCGCTTCTGTCCTGTAGTCAAATAGGTGGTATTGTGACACGCAGTTGGCCGGGCAGAGCCAACCGCTCGCACTCAGCGTACTGTTGATGGTGATTCTTCACATGGATAGAACGAACGCGCGCCGGGGGCTTGGTGTCGGTTTGGGATTGGCCGTGGGAACGACAGCAGTCGCCGGAGCAGTGCTGGTTATCGGCGCCTCGTTGGTGCAATGGCTCGGGATTGCCTCACTTGTGCTGCTCGGCGACGGTGTTCTCCTGGCAATCCTGGCCTACCGGGGCCCACGCACTCCCCGGACGCGCGTCTGGCCACCGGCCGCCCACGATCAATATGTTTATGAAGAAGGCTGGCGGGAACGACCAGGTGCGGGACGGCTCTCGCGACGCTGGCTGCGCATGGCGCTGCCGCCACTGGTTCTCGGTGTGATGTTGTTCGTTGTTTCGGCGTCGGTGTAGTCCGACGGCCAATCCCGCTGCTCCCCGAAACTCCCATGAAACAACGACGGGAGCACCGTGTGTGCTCCCCTGCAAATTGAATCTTGGCGGATGTTGCAGGAGAGGGGCTTGTCCTCTCCTGCATGACCGACCGGCACGATTGCCGGTCGCTACGTGTGAATCTGGACCGTCGATCCGACGTTCAGGAAGTTCCAGAACCAGAGCGCGTCACTGTTCTGGAGGCCAACGCAGCCGTTGCTGGTGAAACCGCCGTAGTTGGCTGGGGCGGTCCACCAGTTGCCGTGGACGGCGAACCCGTCGTCCTTGAAGTACTGCGTGTACATCACGTGCTCGAGGTAGTAGTAATGCGGGTCGCCCTTCGGAATGCCAACGGTAGCCGAGTCCATGGTCTCGTCTTCAACGCGATACTGAATGTGGTAGACGCCGAGCGGCGTCTTGCCGTCGCGGCCCGCGGTGATGATCGCAGCGTAGACGGGCTGGTCACCGTTGTAGGCGATCGCGTAGAAGTTGGTTAGGCTCACGTCGATCCAGTGCCCGCTATAGGTTGCCGGTGCCTTCTGCGGCACGAACGGCGCAACCCATGCCGCCGCCACATACTGGCCATCGGCGATCTTGTACCAGATCGGCGCGCCGTCGACGTCGTCGCCGTTGACGATGTCTTGAATCTCGACTGGATGCCGCTTGTATGTCGTGCCGACGACCGACGCACTCAGACTCGGGGCCGAGCGGATCGACAGGCTGTCGGCCGTGATCACACCCATTGCCCAGCCTTCCTGGGTGCGCAGGGCGCTCGACCAGCGCGTGTCCAGCACCGACGAGGAGGCTAGAATGGCGTCCGGCGATTTGGCGACCGAAGCGGTGTCGACACTACGCGACGAGGCGTAGCTGGCACCGATTCTTCCGAGGAGGACCTCGAACTGCGTGCCACGATTCTCTGGATGGTATTCGAAGCGGGCGCGCTCGAAGTACTGGACGGTGTAGGTCTGTCCCGTATCCGAATTCTTCTCCTGGAATTCCTCGGAGATTGGGTAGCCGTAGACATAGAGTCCGCCGTGCTGCTCCCAATAATCCTTGAAGCCGTAGGCCAGGGAATGTCCGGTCTCTGGGAAGAACAGGCGGCCCGGGTCACCACCCGTGCCGGTATCCGGCGGGTAGGGGGTGAATGCCGGGTTGCTCTTAATGCTCTGCGCCAACCAGCTACCGAGCAGCGTAGCCTGAACCTCCCAACGAGTTCCAGCAGCGTCTGGATGCTCTTCGAAGCGGGCGCGCTCGAAGTACTGCACCGTCATGCCGTCCTGCTGGATTGGCTCGCTGATTGGGTAGCCGAAGGTCATCAGTCCGCCGTTCGCCTGCCACGTATTGAGGAAGGCGCCGCTGAGATGATGCCCAGTTTCGGAGAAATAGATCGTCGGCGTCGATACGTTCGCGGCCTGAGCGACGCCTCCGCCTAAGAATAGCCCGCCACCGAGCATGGCAACGACGAGGAGCGCCGCCAGTGCTGGCGGCAGACGCTTCGACTGTCCCACAGATTGTCCCTTCCCTCCCGGCTCCCGCAGCACGACCTTGGTGCGGGATGGACCGGATCCTCTCCTGGCGTGGGGACGTCACCCGACCACTGTGTCGTCGCGACGTCCGTGGTAGTACCTTTACACTCCATATAACGCACGAACGCGACATATGTAACGGAGAATCTGAGCGATTGACCGTTTAATGCGGCGCTCGAACTCGTCGCGGTCGCATGATCCAGGCGAGTCCAGCCAGAATGAGGCCGACCAGAAGTGGCGATGACCAGCGGCCGCGATTCACTCGTGCCCTGCTCATGATCATCGTTTCCAACCGATCCGTGTTGACGCTCGTTGTCCCCCGTCGCGCTCATCGGGGTCCGCCCGGACGATCGGCCCACCACAGCCGATCGCGTCGAATGTTACGTCACTTTGGAGCATCCTGCGAGGCCATTTTGTGGGGCGGATGATCGAAGCGAACTCCGAGCGAACCGCTCCATGCATGAGGTATGAGAGGAAAAGCACACCGGATTGTGGGTCTAGATCACGTGTCCACGGAAAGGGAGGCAACTCGTCGACCGCGGTCGGTCAATGAGAAACAGCGCCGCGTGTAGGTGGTGAGATTGTCGTCCTCAATAACGTACTGACTCAACTTCAAATCGTTATAGATCGCCAGCGTCAGATCACCCGACGTCACCGGCAGGCAACCCCCGCGGGCCAACACCGAATAGCGCTGGAGCGGGACCTCGAAGAAGAACTCGACGTCATCGGTGTCGTCCTCGCATTCCACCAGGCGGCTCAGCGTGCGCAGTACGTTGTCGTGGTGTGGTGTTGAATCAGCCGGTGCGACATAGGTTGCCATGGATAATTCCCTCATCATCGATCGTTCTTGCCTCACGACGAGGATAGTTCGTCAGCCGCAACGCCGGCGTCTACGTTCGGTCGTATCGCGTTACAGCGTTGCAACTGTTTTTCCGGTTCCGACTGAAATCCGTGAGACGTCTCCGGCCTTGACCAGATCTTGACCCGGCCCGTCATGGACTCTTGACTGTGCTCCGCTACGGTATAGATGGATCGACGGGGAGTCGATCGACGAACGGGATCCATCAGGAGTGGGTCGATAGATTGGAGAAGGCGATGAAACGCCTCGTTCTGATCGCAACCGTGGTCGCTGCTATTGCGGCCATGCTGGTAATCGGAGTCGCCGCGGCGTACGGGCCGCATTCAGGGAATGGCAACGCGCCACAGTCGGGCATGACGGCTGGAACTGGCGATATGCTGCGCACCCAGGATCGCCTCCAGATTCACGTCGATGTTCCCAATGGCACGATGCCGCAGGCAATGGGCGCGGTCGCCTGGCTGCCGGATGGCGCAACGATCGATTCGGTCACGCGTGACGTGACTGTTGACGGCAACGTCAAGACCGTCACCGCCACCTTCTCGGTGACGCTGGCCGACGGAAGCCAGACCGAGATCCAGCGCGTGCACGTCTACGAGCTGCAGCCGGACGGGAGCTGGCTGCTGACCTCGGCGCCAGATTGCCCAAACCGGTAACGCGTGCCGACAACTGAAGAGAACAGGAAACGGTGGCGGACAACCCGCCACCGTTGATGTTTGCCTCTACGTCGTCTATATCAGCGTGATTGTGTCACACGCCACAGAGACATACCGAGTACGAGCACGACGCCGATCGGCATCAGCCACCAGGCGGTCACGTTCTGATGTGCCAGGAACGCCGTGATGACCAGTGCGACGACCACGCCGAGGGCGACAGACCAATCATCGCCGACGATGAAGTCGTACCAGAAGCGGAAGAAGTTCGCGACGTAGCTCATTAGGCTGTCTCCTTCTCAGCGACCAGCACTCGTGCCCGCTGCTGGCGCAACGAGGCAACGAAACCGAACGAGATCAACAGGACAAAGGCGAGAATGCCGACAATCGCGAGATCGCTGCCCGGCCAGTTCACACCGGCTCCCTCGGCGCTCCAGAAGGTGCCGAAGGTGGTCAGCATCACGCCGACGGCGAACTTCATCGTATTCTCGGGCACCCGGCTGAGCGGCGCGTGGATCATGACGCCCGCTATGCCGACAATGATGATGGCCGCCGCCGCGCCCGCCGCGGCAAGTGGGATGTTGCCTTGGCTACTGCCGAAGGTCAGTACGATGAAGGCGACCTCCAGCCCTTCGAGAAAGACCCCTTTGAAGGAGAGCGTGAAGGAATACCAGTCGAGATTGGCGCGAACGACCGTGCCAGCCGACCGCGCCTCGGCGAGCTCTTTCTGGAAGATCGCGTCCTCGTCGTGAAGCGACTTGAAGCCGCTGCCACGCAGGATCGCCTTGCGCAACCATTGCAGGCCAAAGATCAGCAGCAGTGTGCCGACGACGATCCGCAAGCCATTGATCGGGATCAGCGTCAGCGCCGGGCCAAGCGCCGCGACCACGACCGTCAGCGCGATCACGGCCGAGCCGACGCCGATTAGCGCCGAGCGCCAACCGCGCGTGATACCGACCGCTAGCACGATGGTGAGGGCCTCGACCATCTCCACGGCCGAAGCCAGGAAGGCCGCAAGCACCAAGAACGCAGCACTCATGTTCCGGTCTCCTCCTTTTTGTCCGAAGAATCTGAAGCCGATGATTCGTCGTCGACTGCCTCCAGCGGACGCGGCGAGACGGCGAATCGAAGCGTGTCGGACACGGCGTCTGGATCGTCGTCCGGGTTCCGCCGGTAGACTTCATGCTCGAACTCGCTGAGCAGCTCGGCGCAGCGGTCGATCCAGGTTTCGACGTTGCTTCGTCCGCTCGCACCGAACCAGTCACGCGTCACGATCCGGTCGAACCAGCGACGGATCTTCTCCAGGTCCTGGCCGATCTCCTCGGCCTCCTCGAAGCTATAGTTCTGCCGGAAGTGTTCGAATTCGATCTCTTTGACGAACTTCGTCTCGCACTCCTCGACGATCTCCTGGTACTCCTTGTTGCGCAGCGACTGGAACGACTCGATGATGCGCTCCTCGTCGCGAGCGCGCAGGCGCGGAATCTCGAAGAGGGTGTGCTCTCCGTCCATCACCTCGATCTTCTCGACGATGCGTTCGACCTCTGTACGCAGTTCCGGCCGGTCCGGCAGGATGCAGACGCACTGCTGCAAATAGAGCGAGCCCATCCGCTTCAGATCACGCCAGATGGTGACCCGCTTGCTGGCAGGCTCGGTCGGGACGCGATAGACGAGAAGGAGCCAGGAACGCTGTGTCATGTAACTCTCCCACGAAACACCTGTTGCGATGTTACACCTGTACATTGCGATTCGCAACCAGTATCACGTCATGCCTGCGGAATTACGCGTGCTCGGTAACGTCCCGAGATGATCATGCGTTGCAATACATATGGGTAACCACTCCTCAAGCGGTTCGCCTCGTCAACGATTTGGGATCGCGCGTGCGGAAGCGTTGATCGGTTTCAACGGCGTGTCCCATCACACCCTCGGCGCGACGAGTGACGTGAGAAAGTCAGGTTGCATGAGACATAACACGGTTCGATCGCCACGGCTGGCGACCGTCATGTTGGCCCTTACACTGGCGTTGACTCTTGCAGCCTGCGGAGGGTCGTCGACACCGACCGCGTCTGGCGCCGCCAGTGCGCCGACATCGACTCCCGGCGTCACTGCCACGGTGACCGTAACCCCGGGCACTCCTGTCGCCAGCCAGACGGCTCTCACGACGCCGGTTGCGAGCCCGAGTCCGTTTGGCACGCCGGTGTCGACCGCGGCTGCGACGACCGTCCCGGCTGGTTCCGCCACTCCCGATACTGGCATCACACCGCCCGACTATCTGGATGACCGGAGCTCGGCGACCGAAGTGATTCGTTCCTATTACAACGCGATCAACACGCAGCAGTACGCTCGCGCATACTCCTACTGGGAGGCGGGACTCGATGCCTCACAGCTTTCGCCGTTTGACCAGTTCAAGCAGGGCTATGCCAACACGCTCTTTGTGGATGTCACCTTCGGTCAGGTTGGTGGCGGAGTGGCTGCTGGAAATCTCTACTTTGGGGTTCCCGTCAAACTCGTGAGCAAAACGAGCGACAAGGGCGTGGAGACATTTGTCGGCTGTTATACGGTCCACCTGGCCCAGCCAGCGAATCAGGTCGTACCGCCATACAATCCGATGGAGATTCAATCGGCCGACATCAAGCAGGTCAACGATTCGGCGAATGTCAGCGATCTGCTGAAGCGTGCGTGCCCTTCACAACCCGAAACCTATGCGGGGCCGGGTGGGCTCGACACCGGCAAGCCGAGCATCATCGTTGCCGACGTCTATCTCGATGACCGGAGTGATGGCGCCGAGGTAGTGCGCTCCTACTACAACGCAATTAATCGGAGCGAGTACGTTCGCGCGTATTCCTATTGGGAGTCGAACCTCCCCGCGTCAACGCTTGCACCGTTCCCTCAGTTCAAGGATGGTTATGCCAACACTCGCTCCGTCAAACTGACGATTGGCACCGTAACTACAGATGCCGGGGCCGGACAGCGTTACGCGTCGGTTCCTGTCACCCTTGTCGCGTCGATGGCCGACGGCAGCTCCCAGACCTTCGTCGGCTGCTACGTTACGCATCTCGCCAGCCCGGACATTCAGGCCAACCCGCCGTTCCATCCAATGAGCATCAGCCGGGCGACGGTCAAACAAGTGGACGCGAGCGACGACACGAACGCTATGATGGCGACGATCTGCCAGCCGTAGGGAACGAGACGCTGATTCAGCGGGTCGGGCCGTCGCGTGCTACCATGCCCCGGTGATGTCGAGTAACGGGGGGGAGGGGCGATGCCGGACGGAAACGAGCCGAATTCACTGATCGAACGCCTGGGCGGATTCTCGACGATCCGCGCTGGCGCCGGTGCCGACCAGTGGAAGAGCGCGCACTACAATCTGGGGCTCTCCGAGAAGACGGTTGGCTCGCAGATCCTTTCGATGAATGTGGCGCGGCTTCCGGCGGGTGAATCGATCGAACCCCATATTCACGACGGCTACGAGGTTGGGCTCTACGTGCTGCAGGGTCGACTCGAGCACCGCTTTGGACCTGGTCTTAGGGCCTCGTTGGTAAACGGCCCGGGAGATTTCATCTTCGTCGAACCGGGTGTGCCCCACAGCGCTCATAACCTGAGCGAGACCGAGCCAGTCGTGGTGGTCGTCGCCAGGACCACGGCCGACGAGTGGGCCCGTGCTATTCCGTATGACCCGAGCGAGGACGACGGCGCCTAGCCAGAGCTAGTCGTTTGCGATCTCGGCTGGCTGCTGGGTAACCGGATGTGTGACCTCGTCATCCTGATATGACCAGAGCTTTGGCGCCCAGAGCCGTGAGGTTCCGACCATCGCCAGGCAAGCCAGTCCTCCCGCGACCATTGCCCCTGGCGCTCCGATCGCGCTCGCCACGAGCCCGGCCTGGAATTCCCCTAGCCGCGGACCGCCCGCCGAGAAGACTTCGGCCATCGATCCGACTCTCCCACGTAATTCGTCGGGCGTCGCCAGCTGCCGCACGGTGTGCCGCATTGCCATGCTGATGGCGTCCAGTCCGCCACCCAACCCCAGCAGAATCAGCGCTGGAACGAGCCAGTGCGACATCCCGAATAGGCCGAGAGTCAGGGCGTATCCAGCGATCGCGGCGGCGACGATCCGGCCCGGGCGGCGTGGCGCTGGCACGAGCGCCATCAGCCCGGCACCCAGGACCGCTCCGGCACTCGGGGCGGCGTAGAGGATTCCCAGTCCGGTTGGTCCGATGGCCAGGACATCTTTGGCAAAGACCGGCAGCAGCCCGGTTGGTGAAATGAACAACGTCGCAAGGAAATCGATCACCATTAGCTGCCAGAGAATGCCCCGCTCTCGCACGAAGTGAAGTCCAGCCAGAAGAGCCCGCATCGGATGCCCTTCGGCCTTCGGCGCGGCGGCGCGGGTGCGCATCATGAACAGCGCAGCAACCACCGCGAAGAAGGAGACCGCGTCGATCCAGAAGGCGGCCGAAACGCCGAGCGTTCCGATGGCGATGCCGCCGACGGCCGGTCCAACCACCGCCACGGTATCGGTCGAGAGCACGTTGAGCGTCAACGCGTTCGCCAGGTGATCGCGTGGCACCAGCTGCGGAATGAACGCCTGGCTGGCGGGACCTTCGAAGGAGGACGCTGCGGCCGTCAGGACCGCGAACCCGTCGATGAGCAGGATGCTCGACATCCCGGAGCTCACCGCGATCGCCAGCAAGGCCGAGAGAGCCGCGAGCACACCCTGCGAGATGATCAGGAGCTTGCGGCGATCGCGCCGGTCGGCCAGAGTGCCGCCAAAGAGGGAGAGCAAGATGGTCGGAATCGCGCGAGCCAGGCCAACACCGCCAAGCTGTGCGGCCGAGCCCGTCAGCGAATAGACAAGCCAGGCGAGCGCCACGGTCTGGACCTGAGTGCCAAGAAGAGACACTGCCTGCCCGGCCCAGAGAAGCCGGAAATCCCGGTGCCGCAGCGCCGCCAGCGCGTTTGACCGGTTCATGAGGTTGTCTGAATCCCGGTGGTGCGACCGGGCCTGCTCGTCAAACCCGCTATGATCTTATCCCCGTAGCGCCGCTGGGCCAGATCCGGCACCAGCGCTTCGTACGATTACTCGCGTGGGGATGTTACCAGAGGGACGCCTGAACGCGGAGCGGGTTATCTGGGTGGCAATGACGGTAATGAATGGGAATCCTGGTGAGCTCGTCAGACCAGGAAGGAGATGACGACCGGCCCGATCATGGCGAGCGCCACCAGCGGCACGATACCCCAGAGCGTACCAAGGACGCCGATCACCAAAAATACGAGGAAAATCGCAAGGACCTGACTGCTCGATAGCATGGCGGGTCGTGCGGTGACATCGGCTGGCTGTTCGACGGGGACCTGTTCGATTGTCTCGGGCTGCTGTTCCACGGCGCTGTCGTTCTCCCTAGGATCGTATGCGGTCGTTCGTCTTGGGACGGCTTCGTTCGTATTGTACCGTCCGCGTCGAGATGTCACGCAGAATTCAAGGCTGGCGACGGGTGCCCACGCACCGAGTCGCGGAATTCGCCATAATTGGGAGCGGCGCACGGTGTGCGTGTTCGCAATGAGAAGGCGGCGCGACGTCGTTTGACGCCTCGTCAATGGCCGCCGGTTATGGGAGCCTGTCGCTTGCATCCTCGTTTCATCCTGATTCCATGTCGTCGTGTCTGGCGCGCGCTATTCGTCGTGTTTCTGATCACCGCAGGTCTGCTCGTTCTTCGTCCAGGAACCACGAGCGCCCATGCTGAGCTCGAACGGAGCCAGCCTAACCAGGGCGCCGCCCTCGGAAGCAGCCCGGCGCAAATCGATCTCTGGTTCACCGAAGGACTCACGCCTTCCGGTTCGTCTCTCAAGGTCTACGATGCGCAACGGCAAGAGGTCGATAAGGGCGACGACACGGTCGACCCGAACGACTCGACCCATCTGACGGTCTCGCTGCAACAGATCCCCGATGGAACCTATACGGTTGCCTGGAAGTCGATCTCGAGCGACGACGGGCACGTGATTCAAGGGACGTTCACCTTCTCAGTTGGTGTCTCACGTTTGCCCGGCGCGGCCGCCACGAGCAATGGTCACCCTTCGACGGAAGCGGTCGCACTCCGCTGGCTCGTCTTTCTGGGCCTGATGATTCCGGCGGGTTGGTTTCTCCTGGCGTTGCTCGGCATTGGCCTGGCGATGTCACGACGCGAGGTCGTTGTCGGTGGAGTCATACTGGCTCTGCTGGCTGACCTGGCTCTGGTACCGGTCTCCGCGTACTGGCCGGGTGCTGGTCTGCCGTCCCAGTCTCTGTCGGATACCCTCTCGATCATGCCTGAAGCCTGGCTTGCCCGGCTCATACTGGAATCTTTGGTGCTCGCGTTGGTTCTCGGCGTAATCGTGGGGCGACGCTGGGATCGCTGGGTTGCTGGCATCGGCGTGGTGTTGACCGGGACTGCCCTCTATGAACTGGCGATGACGACGCACGCGGCGGCGCGAACCTCTGAACGCCTCCCGGCGGTTGTTTCCGAGATCGTTCACCTCGAGAGCGTCGCCTTCTGGATCGGCGGCCTGGCGTTGCTGGCCCTGTTGCCGAGGAGTGTGCGCTCCGCTCTATCCGACCCGGTCCGCCGCTTTTCACGTGTCGCCTTCATCCTGGCGCCGCTCGCGATCGGCTCGGGTGTGCTCAACGCCGGGATCACGCTGCCGTCGTTGACGAGCCTGGTCGACAGCAGCTACGGCAAGATTCTGCTCATCAAGATTGCTTTTGTGACCGGTATCCTGGCCCTCGCCTGGATCAATCGTCGCACCGTCCACGCAGGCGTCCGGCGGACACTCTGGTTCGTGCGCACCTTGCGTATCGAGCTCGGGTTCGGTGCCGCCGCCATCCTGCTCGCATCAGTCCTCTCACTCTGGACCCCTCCGCAACCGGCCAAGATCGTGCCGCTACGTCTGAGCCAGTCGACCGGCAGTAACCAGGTCGCCCACGTGGTGATCGATCCACTGCACGAAGGTTCAAACCGAGTCGAGGCCTGGCTGACTGATCAGGCGGGCGATCCCGTGTCGAACATCTCCGTCGCGGTGGCGCAATTCAGCATGCTCGAGCGAGAGATCGACCTTCCCGATCGCTCACTGCGGAGTGAGAATTCCGGCCATTTCGTGGATCCCAACGCACCGCTCACGGTGAAGGGATGGTGGAACCTCAAGCTCATATTTGGTCAGGGCTCGGGCGAGACGGTCGGCGCGTCCTTCAGCTTCATGGTGCCAGACCCGATCCTGTCGAAGGTGCAACACCGGTCGAACGATCCAGCGGCGGAGACGGTCTTCCAATCAGCTATCGACCAGTTGATGACGCTGACCTCGATGAAGAACGAGCAGACGCTCTCGGACGGAATCGGCAACAACGTCGACACCACCAACGAGTACGAGGCTCCGGACAAGTTCGCCTACCAGACGAGCTCGCGTTCGTCATCCATTGCCATCGGCGCGACGCAGTGGTTCAAGCAGGGAAACCAACCCTGGCAGCGGAACCAGCGGAAGAACGTCTTTCATTTCCCGCATACGTTGACGACCTACTATGACGGTGCGACCGAATTCACGATGGGCCGGACCGAGATGCTCGATGGCGAAGAGTGCCAGATCATTACCTTCGCTGTTCCGGAGCAACCACAGCAGGCGCCAGCCTGGTACGCCTGGTGGGTCGGCACGCAGACGCATCTGTTGCGTCGTGAGGCGATGGTGGCCGAGCATCACTACATGATCAACCACAATATCGACTTCAACTCACCGTCGATCGCCATTGCTCCACCCGAAAGTGCCACGCCGTAACTGGCGTATGAGTATCCCGCAACCAACACTGATGATTGCTTCTGGTTGAGCCGAACATCCCGGAATCAGGGCGCTCGTCGACGCAGACGGTCCCGTTATCACAGCTCCTGAGACGTCAGGATCACCACGTCTCCACCACCTGCTCCCTCAACGTCCCCACAATCCACGCTTCCGCATCGTCGAAGCTCCAGCCGAAGGTGTTGCAGAGGGACGCCCAGACCTCCGGCAGCGTGAGCGTCGCGATCAGCGCCGTGGCCCGCTCGACGGTTACGCTGCTGGATAAGGCGCCCAGTTGCTCGATTCGCTCGGCTGTCGAGCGCGCGCCGTCACGGTTTCGCTGCATACCCGCCTCGTATGTGCTGGCCATCTCTGGGTCGACCTGTGCGGCCGAAGCCAGCGCCGCCAGGATGTCGCCGCAGCGCTCCGCCAGTTGCCGCGTGATGCGTACTTGGTAGCGCCAGTACCTCGTTTGGATCCTGGCTGGCCCGCAGCTCGCCTGCGAGCCGCGGGATGTCGGCTTGCTCGTCGACCAGATCGAGCAAGCGGCGTAGCAGCTCCGGCTTCGGACCGACGCTGGTGTAGATGGTCGGCACCGCCACTCCGGCTTCCGCGGCAATGTCCGCGACGGAAGTCGCCCCGTAGCCCTGCGATGTGAAGAGCTTCAACGCCGATCTCAGGATCGAGCTGGCGTGTTTCTGCCGCCTGAATGTCGCGACGTGATCGACCACTTGACATGAGATCTAGAATTCCCCTACATTCATTATAAGAGATCTCTAATGACTAGGTTAACCTATCATAAGGGGGCGTGGATGACCACAGGACAACTCGTTTCCGCCACCTCGGCCGCGTGCAAGCCGCCGGATTACTTCCGACGCGCTTGCCGGATCCGGTGGGTTGCTCTTCCTCGCACTGGTCAGCTTTCAGAACATCGTCCGGGCCGTCACCGTCCGGCCAATGATGCAGTCCCAGACCAGATTCTGCGCTTCGCCCACGATCAGGCCTGGACCGTCAATCTCCTGGTCGTGACCTATGTGCTCGGCTTTCCGGCACTGTTCCTCTTCACGGCCGGGTTGGTCAGGCGTATCACGCGATCGCAACCCAGAGGCTGAGATCTGGGCTCAGTTGGGCCTGGCCTCCATCATCGCTATAGCCGTTTTCTTCGCCTTCGTCAATGTGCTGGATGCGACGCTGGTGGCTGCAAGAGAGAACCTGGCGCAGGATCCGGCGCTAACGAGTACCATTTGGAGCCTGCATAACGCCGTTTTCACCATCAATCTCCTCGCAGTCGCCGGCGCGCTGCTTGGACTCGGGTGGGGAGCAGCGCTGGGTGGGCTGATCTCGCGGCGGTTTGGATTTGCCTGCGTGGCCGGTGCAGCGCTATTGGCGGCCGCCGCGGCACCCATGGTTCCCGAGATTCACGGTTCGCCGGTTCTTGGCGTGGGGCTAATCGGCTACCTCTGTTGGCTGGTCTTCCTGGCCGTGGTAGGAGTGCGTCTGATGCGGCTCCGCCACCCCGTTGACGAGGCGATCGTCCGCTAAACTGGGCTTGAAGGAGATTTGGAATGGCGCGTCGCAATTGCCACGCGCCATCCATCCACTAGGCGATCGAGTGAACTGAGTCGGGTCCGCTACAGTGTCGGGCAGACGGGGCAGAGTTTGATCGACCAGAGGTGCATGAGCACGCCCGCCACGGTCAGCAGGACAAACAGGGTTACAGCCAGATCACGACGGCCAAACGCGAGGTTGATCGGCCGTCCCAGAAGCGCGTCGATGCGTGCTTCGCTGGCCGACAGTCCCGCGACCGTAAGCTGAGCGCGGATCGATCCGGCGCGCGCCACCTTGAGGACCGCGCCCGCAAGGGCGGGCACCGGCACCATCGCCAGCGCCGCTCGGTCGGCCGCCAGTTCGATGCCGATGCGAGCCCGCTCGCAGAGCGTCTCGACAACCGGTAGCGGCGCCAGGGTCGCATGCATCAGGTTTAGCAGGAACAGCCGCATCGGATCGCGGCGGTGCAGGTGGTTCGCCTCGTGACGTAGCACGGCCTCGATCTCGTCGGGGTCGAGCATTGTGAGCAGTCCGTCGCTGACGTAGACGGCTGGACGGAAGAATCCCGCGCAGAAGGCGAACGGCGTCGGATCGGCCACGACGACGATGCGCTGGTCGATCTCAGATTCGCGGGCAATCGCAAGCCATTCGTCGTTGGGTTGGATTCGCGTGCCACGCAGGCGTCGATCGAGCCGGTACTGTCCCAAGGCTTGGCGCAGTGAGAGTGAACCTACGATCAGGATAGCCGGCACCAGCCAGAGAAGACCCGCCGCGACCACGTAGGGTGGATAGTGAGTGGCAAAGGGCGTTGCGGCCGGGTGGTGAAAGCTGAACTCAACATAGGCGCGCGCGATGGGAAAGAGGAGTCCCGGCCAGACGGCGATTGTCGCGATCGTCATGAGGGTCGTCAAGGTGGCCCGGTAGCGGCGCAAAATCGATGATGTCGCGAAACGTGGATGGCTCACAGGTCACCGCCTTGCACGCGTCGCTCAGATATGAGCCGTTCCAATTCCGCCAGCTGCTCGTCGCTGATGCCCTGCACGAAGTGGGCGAGGGTCGGCTGGCCGAAATCGGCCAGAAGTCCGGAGAGGACGCGGTCAGCCACCTGCTGCATAAAACTCTCCTGGTCGAGCGACGCCGTGTAGACGAAATGCCGTCCACGCCGCTGGCGCCGTAGCAGGTCCTTCTCCGCCATGCGGTTCATTACCGTCATCACGGTCTTGACGTGTGCATCCGGCCCGAGCGCTGCCGCGACTTCCTTGACGGTCGGTTGCCCCAGCAGCCAGACGGTCTGCATGATGTGTGACTCCAGCTCGCCCAGCACTCGGGAGAGCCCCCGCTCGTCGAGATCGAACCGGCGAATGGGTCCCACGCGATCCTCCACCATCAATCATGAAATTGACACGCCGCCGCTTGACCAGGCACGTCGATCTCATTATGCTTACGCGCTGTAAGTACATGCTGCTTACCCGACGTAAGCATAGCAGCCTGTGGAAGGCAAGAGAAGGATTCGTCGAACCCATGAGCAGCGATGAGAAGCGGACCAATCGCCAGGGACGGCGTGCCGAGCGTAAGCAGGCCGCCGAGCGAGCCGCAAAGCGGCGCAAGCGGTTTACGCTGATCGGCGCGGCCGGGCTGGCGGTCATAATCGCCCTCGGACTGATCCTGGTTCCGCGTCTCGGTGGCGGTGGTACGAGCGCTATCGAGATCGCGCCCGATCCGACGGCCAACATTCAGACGAGCGGACAGACGATGGGTGACCCGAACGCACCAGTTAAGGTCGTGGAATGGGCGAACTACCAGTGTCCCTACTGTGACCAGTTCTGGACCTCGTTCGAGCCGACCCTGATCCAGAATTACATCTCGACTGGCAAGGTCTATTTCGAGTACAAGGACCTGACCTTCGGGTGGCAGGAGTCAATCGACGCCTCGGAGGCGGCGGTCTGTGCCGACAACCAGGGCAAGTTCTGGCAATATCACGACACCCTCTTCAAGAATCAGGAGGCAGAGAACAGCGGCGGATTTTCTCGCTCGCGATTGAAGAAGATGGCGGAGCAACTTGGCCTCGACATGACGAAGTTCAATCAGTGCTTTGATGGCCATCAGCCGTCCGCTCAGGTGAAAGCGTCCGACACCGAGGCCGCGAACCTGGGTATCAACTCGACGCCGACCTTCTTCGTGAATGGTCAGAAGGTGAACTTCACCGGGGCTGGCTCAGTGCAGGCCGCAATCGACGCGGCGCTGGCCAAATAGACCGCGTCGCAACGTCGAACCTCAGTGCCCCGCTCTCGATCGCGACCGAGAGCGGGGCCCATTGTCGTCAACTGCTGAACATGCCGGGCAGGTCTCAAGCGTTCCTCCAGCGCGATGTCGAAAACCCGACTTCTGGATCGACCAGGTAGTGAACTGTTCGTTGATCGTGCCCGTGGCGACGCCGCGAGCGACCCGAAGGAGTCAGTATGACCGTGAAGGCGAGCCCCACCACGCAGGTTTACCGGGTCTACATCAAGGCATCCCCGCAGGCGGTCTGGGATGCGATCACCAAGCCGGAATTTACCGAGCGGTATGGCTATGGTGGACGCGCGGAGTTCGATCTTCGGCCTGGTGGCGCGTATTGCACGCGAGCTACAGAAGAGATCAAGCAGGCGGGCGCCGCAATGGGTTATGAGGTTCCGGACGTCATGGTCGACGGCGAGGTCATCGAGGCTGATGCACCGCACCGGCTCGTCCAGACCTGGCGTATGGCCATGGATCCGGCCATGGCTGAAGAGGGATTCACCCGCTTGACCTACCAGATTCACGAAGTTCAGGGTGGCGTGACCCGTTTGTCGCTCACCCACGAACTGGAGGGTGCGCCTGGACTGGCTGCGATGGTGGCCGGTGAGCATGAGGATCAGGGTGTCGGGGGAGGAGGCTGGGCATTCGTGCTCAGCAGCCTGAAGACGCTGATCGAGACCGGGCAGTCGATGACGCACGCATAGGAAGCGACACTCGAGCCAGGGGACTCCGTCGCAATAGCAGAGTCCCCGCTTTCGTGTGTTGTTTCATATACGGCCCTCTCATGGGCGGAAATGCGGGGAAATCCCTCACACCCGGTGACCAGCGAGCATGATTCACTTCACGCCGTCGAAGTTCCGCGTGCAGTTCATCATCGCGCTGTCGACGGCATGACTCGAGGTAGATCGTTTGGTGTTCCTTCCACTCCTGCATACGGGGACGACGGGTCGATCGTTCCTCGTATCCTGGGCAATTGATCCACCCGTCTTTTTTGGGCTGCTCGTCGCGAGCACGGGCTACTGGCTGGCATGGCGGCGGGTCCAGTTGCTTGGGCGCCGCAAATCTCCACTGAGTCATGCCGTCTACTTCTATGGCGGAATCGTTTCGATCGCTGTGGCACTGCTCGGTCCATTCGACGTCTACAATGATTCATCTCTGTTGATGCATATGGCGCAGCACCTGCTCCTGCTGCAATTTGCCGGACCGCTCCTGCTGATGGGCCGGCCCGTGCAGCTTGCGTTGCAGGCGATCTCGCCGCAGCGGAGTGGACCCGTTCTGAAGGCCATACTTCGCCGCAACTGGGTTCGTGCCATTCTGACCATCATCGGTCACCCGCTGGTCGCCTTCGCGATATTTAACGTCACGCTGATCTTCTGGCACGTACCGGCGATATACGATGCCGCGCTCACTCACCAGCCGATTCACGATCTGGAGCATCTTGCATTTCTCTCCGCCGCGCTACTCTACTGGTGGCCGATCATCGAGCCGATCCCGCGTCACCATAAGCTGCGATTCGGGTTCGCGCTCGGATCAATCTTCCTGACCGGTCTGGTTTCGGAAGCACTTGGCGCTATCCTGTCGCTCGACGGTTCGCTGCTCTACCCGTTCTACGCGCACGCGTTACCGCTGTGGGGACTCTCACCAGTGCAGGATCAGGAGTACGCTGGCCTGCTGATGTGGGTTGGCGGCGGCATGCTCTACCTGGTGATCATCTTTACGATTCTGATCCGCTCGCTCGGCGGGGATGACTATCACGCCGCGGTCCCCACCACGGCCAGTCCGCCGATTGCTTGAATCTTCCCCCTAGTTCTCGCCTCGCTCTTGCCCAGCGTGAATTCGCCGTTTATCGTCAGCGTGCCGTGAGGTTAGTCGCGAGACGGGAAGAGGGAGGGCGTTGATGAGTGGATTCGACGGACTGGGCCCGGGACTCGGGAACCTGGCGCGCCTTTCGGTGGCGCGAACCCGCTCGATCAGCCCGGAGAATTTCACGGGCGAGAAGGGGCGCGGCGGCATGGCAACCGAGGGAACCGGCGCCGGGGCCGCACGCGATCTTGGCCAGGGCTGGAAGGTTTCTCCGAGTATCCACATCCCGCCGAAGTCCACGGCCACGCTGGCCGAGATCGACAGCATGGGCGCGATCCAGCACATCTGGCTGACAACCCACCCGCGCAACTGGCGTTCGCTCCTCTTTCGGTTCTACTGGGATGGCGACCAGCGTCCGGCTGTCGAGGTTCCGGTCGGAGATTTCTTCTGCAACGGCTGGGGCGAGTTCAGTCAGGTCTCGTCGTTGCCCGTCGCGGTTAATCCGCACGGCGGCTTCAACAGTTACTGGGAGATGCCGTTTCGATCGGCGGCGCGTGTCACCATGGAAAACCTCGCCGATCAGGAATGCACACTCTACTATCAGATCACCTACGCGCTTACGGATGTGCCCGAGGAGGCTGCCTACTTTCAGGCGCAATGGCGGCGCAGCAATCCACTGCAGGCTGGAACCAATCACACGCTGGTCGATGGCATCGCCGACAGCGGGCACTACGTCGGGACGTATCTCGCATGGGGGACCAATAGCTCGGGTTGGTGGGGCGAGGGGGAAATGAAATTCTTCCTGGACGGCGATGAGGAGTTCCCGACTATCTGTGGCACCGGGACCGAGGACTACTTCGGCGGCGCCTGGAACTTCGACGTGCCGGGCCAGGGCTACACCGCGTTCAGCACGCCCTTTCTGGGCCTGCACCAGATCCTGAGTCCCGACGGACTCTACCGTAGCCAGCAGCGCTTTGGCATGTATCGCTGGCACGTCATGGATCCGATCCGCTTCGAGTCGAGCCTGCGCGTCACGATTCAGGCGCTCGGCTGGCGGGCCGACCGGCGCTATCTGCCGCTGCACGACGACATTGCCTCGACCGTCTTCTGGTACCAGCGGGGGACGTCATCGCCACGTCCGGCCACGCCGGAAGCGGATGAGCTCGAGATTACCTAGAACTTCCTCGGATGGGCGGGCGGCCCGAACGATTGCGTGCTGACGTGAAGCGGCCACTTCAGGACCGGAAGATGTCTCCTGCGTTGTTCGATGTGGGCGCCTGTGGCAATGAATCGCGACCAGGAGGCCGTCTTCTCACCGGACGAGACGGTTTCGCGGGACGAGAAGGATCTTCACCGGCTGGCGCACGAAACGACGCTGCTCGTCGCCGGGATCGATAGCGTCTCGGTCGGATCGTCCAGTTTCATACGGCTCAGGTGTTTCCTCCACCTCGAGTATGCCGCGGTTGCATGTGACAGGGATGGCCATCGAATCAGTCTCCGGCTGGCGGTAGCGTACCTCGAAGCGGCGAATTCGTTGGGGGAGCGCAGTCATCACTCGTCCATTGCCTTTCGTGATGCTCGGGGGTCGACCGGTCTCGATCGCCGTCTCGGATTCGTTCCGCTCCGCGATTACTACGAGCCGTTACTGGATATGAATCTTCTCGATAGATGGTCGAGCGAACGGCTGTGGCCGAACTCGCTCCCGCGCAAAGGGTGGTCATGGTCCGTCCTCGCGGAGAGCCATCCTGTAGTTAAGAACCCGTAGAGTGTCCAATAGTTAATCGAATGGCACTGACCAAAATCGACCTGCCCGGGGTGCTCCGGCGCCTGGATCGTCTCCATCGACTGAATCGATTCAGCTTCCGTCGTGTCCGCCAGTTTGGTCTCCCTCGGATCGATCACGGTTCCGCCGCTTCCACTTCTCTCAGCCGACTGCTATAATCGCGTCGTGAGATGCTTGCGCTCTTGAAATACCAGCATCTAAGTATCTCACGAACTAAGATAAATCAGGAGGCATGACATGTCAAGCGACGATCTCAATCGCGACCACCTCATCCAGAGCCTCGACCGCGAACTGCGACGGATTAGCGCGCAGTCGGTCATGTTTAGCCAGGCCGTGGCTGAGCGACTCGGGCTCAACCCGACTGACCTCGAGTGTCTCGGCATCATTGGGGAGACCGGAGCGCTCACGGCGGGTCAACTTGCCGAGCTGACCGGGCTCACCACCGGAGCCATTACCGGCGTGATCGACCGGCTCGAGCGAGCAGGCTACGTTCAGCGCGAGCAGGACCCTTCCGACCGGCGGCGAGTCATTGTCCAGCCAGTTCCCGGCGTGGCGGACGAGAAGATCAATCCGCTCTTTGAGTCGATCACCACGGCGACGACGCGTCTCATCTCGCGCTACACCGATCGTGAGCTGGCAACGATCACCGAATTTGCCACCAAGATGAACCAGTTGAGCCTGGAGGAGACGGCCAAGCTTCGCTCGGCCGATGACGGTCTGGGAGACGGGGAATTCGGCGCACCGGTGACCGGTGGGGAGCCAGGCAGGCTTGTGTTCGCCTCTGGTGCCTCGAACATCACCATTCGTGGAGACTCAGACCTGTCCGAGCTGTATCGCGCGCATTTCGAAGGCACGTCACCGACGGTGCAGGTGCAGGGGAACACGGTCACGATGAAATATCGCAACCGGCCGCACTTCGAGTGGAGCATGCGCTCAATCGGCGAGATCAAGGTGAACGTGTCGCTCCCCTGGCAGCTTGGTTGGCTGATGCGCTCGGCAGGCGAGATCCGGCTCAACACCGGTGTGCCGTGGGACATCGAGATTCGGGCCGGCGCCGCGCATGTTAATGTTGACCTGAACACGGTCAAGTTGCAGTCGCTCAACGTCAAAGGGGGAGCCAGCCAGGTGACGGTGACGCTGCCTCGACCAATAGGCACCGTTCCGGTGAGAGTCGGCGCGGGCGCGAGCCATGTCGCGATTCACCGCCCGGCCGGTGTGCCGACTCGGATCCTGATTCACCACGGAGCCAGCCAGGTGCGGTTGGATACCCAGCAGTTCGGCGCGCTTGGCGGCGAGATGCGCTGGGAGGGACCAGACTACGAAGGGGCGACTGACCGCTACGACATCGATATCTCGGGCGGCGCCAGTCAGCTCACGATCGACACCAATACGACGGCATCGGTCTGATGGCGCGCGAACCCGGCTCTACTCGTCGCCCAGATGGGCGCAGTCGTTGAAGCGGATCAACTGGGCGCCGAGCCCGTCTGGTTCGAGCCAGACCGACAGTTCACTGATGGCGCAATTCTCGTGGCGCCACTCGCGGTAGGCTCGCGTCTCGTCGGCCGCGAGCATGAGGACGATCCAGGCTAGCGGACCACCGTGGGACACGGCTGCGACTGTCTCACCTGGATGATCCCGCACAATCGTCTCGATGGCGCGCATCGCCCGCTCCCGTAGCTGAAGGTGACTCTCACCGCCGGGCCAGGCAACGTCGATGCCTTCCGGCGGTTTGTCTTCACCGGGATAATCCCGGCTCTGTGGGAAGAGGGAGGCGAGGCCCGAAAGTGGCTGGCCGGAGGCAATTCCGACATTGATCTCGCGCAGGTCATCGACCGGAACCGGTTCGAGGCCGATCGCCTCTCCAATGATCGTCGCCGTCTCCCATGCCCGTGGCAGAGGGCTGGAGTAGAGGGTGTCGATAGCCACGGATCTTCTCAACAGTTCACCCGTCTGACGTGCCTGCATTCGTCCCGGTTCGGTCAGCATTACGTCAGTCGACCACCCGCCGATCACGCCCATCCTGTTTGCGGTCGATTCGCCGTGGCGGATGAGGATCAGTCTGGTCGGCTCGATGTTATCCCGTTGCGTCAACGTTCGTTTTCCCTGTGTGTACCTGATTGGCGAGAATCGTTTGAATCACGTCGAGCGCCCAGCCGTGATGCGCGATGGCTTCACGTTCCGGCAGGCGATCGACCGGAAACCAGGCGAGATCCGCCAGGTTGCTCGACGGCGCGATCTTTCCCGGCTCATCGACCTCTACCACAAAGTGAAACACGAGATGCCAGCTTGCGTCATTGCCTTTGAAGGACTCGATGTGATCGAGTCGCGGGAGAGCGCTGTTCAGACCAAGTTGCCCGGCCAGGATGCGGCGCGCCGCGTCGTCCGGATGCTCCAGGTGCTGGAGTTCGTCATCCGGGAGGAACCAGCCGGTCTGGCGATCGTAGCCGGAGGAATAGCGGACCAGTGCGACGTCGGACCTGGAGAAGACCGCTACGTCGGCGATGAGCTTGTGCATCGAACAAGTCGGGTCGCTCATCGTTCCTCCAGGTAGGCTGAAACACGCAAAATAGACCAGCGCCTGCCGCATACGGAAAGGCATAAATGACCTGGGGTGTGGATCGCGTCATGGTAATCGGGGCAAAAAATATCGCCGGCGACAAGAAATCACGCTCAGTCGCCGGCGATGACGGTCTAGGCTTTGGCCGCGGTGTGGCGGCGCCACTCAACGCGGGCCAGGATACCGGCCGCGATGGTGATGGCGATAGCGACGAGCACGATCGTCATCTCGAGCGAGCCGCTGTGATTGTCCGGATCAACTCGGAAGATCAACTCGATCCAGTCTTTCCACAACAGGGTCAGCAGTGCGAAAACAAAGCTGGTTGCGGACATAGCGCTCTCGACCCAGAAACGCGGTCGTAGACGGTCTCGCATGGGTACTCCTTTCCAGAACTCCCCGGTGTTCTGTACGTGTCCTCGTGAATGGGTCTTATAGAGCCTCTTCTTACCAAACCAGGACGAAATCGTCAATTTCGGGTTCGCGGCTAGCCGGATATGAACCTCAGATATTGACCGCTCGGCAAGCGAACGGCATTGTTATCGACACGCGTCGATTCAGTCACGGGGTTCGCCGGAGCGAGCTGCGGTTCAAGGGGGACGACCATGGCATTTGTCACTTCCCGTTGGGTAATGGATAAGACGGGTACGAGGTCAGACGGCGGCATGATCGTGGCCAAACAGGATCAGGCCGCTCTGGCTGGCGCGCGTATGCTCGCTATCGGTGGTAATGCCGTCGATGCCGCCGTGGCCGCCGCCTGGGTGATGAACGTGATGGAGCCATACAACACCAGCATCGCTGGCAGCGGCTATATGGTCTTCGCTGGCGCGGATGGCCGGACGATGTGCGTCGACTTCAGTAATCGCGCTCCCGCGCGAGCCACGCCGGAGGCACTCAAGTCACGCACAACCGTCTCCTTCAAAGGCGGCCTCGCGGCCATGGTGCCCGGCACGGTAGCGGGACTGATCGCCGCGCTCGAGCGCTTCGGAACGTTGTCCCTGGAACAGGTGATGGCTCCGGCGATCGCCATTGCTGAGGAGGGGATGCCCCTCAACTGGGTTCTCGCGCTCAGGCTGCTGCAGGAATTGGACGGGCTGCGCGCCAATCCCAAATCGGCGGAGATCTTCCTGGTGGACGGTGATCCCGGCATGGCGCGTGGAGTCGAGGTGATCCGCCAGCTCGACCTCGCGAACACGTTGCGAGAGATCGCACGGAACGGAGCCGAAGCCTTCTACACCGGGCCGATCGCGCGTGAGATCGTCGACTTCGTGCAGGCGCACGGCGGATTGCTGGAGATGGCGGACATGGATGCCTATGAACCGACCATCGTTCAGGCGCTCTCGGCGCGCGTTGGCGATTACGAACTACTGACCGGACCGCTCCCGTGTCCCGGCCTACTGACACTTCAAAGCCTGAAGCTGGCCAAGGGCTTCGACCTGGCCGCGCTCGGCCACAACACGGTCGACGGCCTGCACGTCCTGGCTGAGGTCTTCCGGCAGGCGTTTGCTGATCGGGACGCCTACTTTGGCGATCCCGACTATTGCGACGTGCCGGTCGATACGCTCCTCTCGGATGAATACCTGGAGCGGCGGCGCGGCGAGATTGACCTGTCGCGGGCGATGATCGAGGTAGCGCCTGGAGACGTCGGCGTAGTCCCGTTGGGACACGCGGGAGGTGCTGGCGGCACCACGCACATCTCGGTGGTCGACGCCGATGGCAACACCGTCTCGATGACCCACACACTGATCGGCGGCTGGACAGGTCTCGGCGTGGCGGGAAACACCGGCGTCGTGATGAACTGCGCCGCGCAGTGGTTCGATCCGGGTCAGGGCGCGCCGAACAGCGTCGCTCCAGGCAAGCGTCCGGTCACGAACATGACGCCGATTATCGCGCGACGTGACGGCCAGCCAGTGCTGGCGGTTGGCGCGCCGGGATCACGGCGTATCAGCAACGCGGTGAGCCAGGTGACGCTCAATTGCCTTGTTCACGGGATGCCGGTGCAGCGCGCGATCTCGGCGCCACGCATCGATCTGTCGCGCGGCCATATCGTTGCTGACGACCGGATCGACGCGGACGTGATCGAAGGGCTCAGAGCCCGTGGTCACAGAGTGGACGAAGTCAACGAGTTCATCAACGCGGGCGGTCCAGCGGCGCTCTACCGTGGAAACTTCGCCCGTCCAGCCGCCGTCTTTGTCGACCAGGATGGCGTGCGTCACGGCGGCGACTATCCGTTCCTGGAGGGCATGGCGGTCGGCGTGCCGCGGATCTTGAACCGCCATTAAGTGCTGCGAAGTATCTCCGAATCAGTACGCGCAGACCGTTTCCGCAGTTCCGGGGGCTATCCATAAGCGCGAAATCCCGCCTCAATTGGTACATCTTGAATACAACTGTTGCAGTGATCGCTGCACTGTGATAATTACTATTGCCATAATCCTGCGCAACTAAAATGGGAAGGAGGGTTCGGGGTATTCAACCTTTGCCGAGTGACTGTTTGCGCGTTGAGCAGGATTCGTGTGGCGATGGGATATCCAGATGGCTAAGCCCACCTGGATTTCGCGTGGAGGATGTTCACGTGAAAACGCGTACGTTACTGTTAGTCGGCGCAATGCTCGCCGTTCTGCTGACAATTCCGTTCGCTCAAGCACTCGCATATGGTCATGCTGATCAACCGCTCGCACAGATTGAGTTTTCGGCGAACTGCAACAACCCGTCGTATTCGTTGTGCAGCGACGTGGTTGGCACGGGTGGCATCTGGCTCTGGATAGAAATCGATGCCAACAACACCGGTGACGTCGCTGGAGCGGGTTGCGGGCACGTCGTTGGTGGCATTGGCGGTCCAGGCGGGGCAGGGGCTGAGTCGATCAGAGGTGACATTACCTGGGAATACTCCACCGGAGTGCCGAATGGGGTATTTTCGTTCGCGGAGGATCCCACTGATACGTATTACTTGGTCACCATTGGTCCTGGCGAAGTGTTCGCGTTCCCAGTCACACAAGGTCACTACTCGTTCAGGCCGGTTCATGGTGTAACCGCCCAAACACAGATCGCTCCGTAACGGAGATCGCCGGTTCTTCCTATGGTTGCATCGGACTCGCTCGCGGGCATCCGAGCGGGTCAAACCAATCCGATGCGTCATCATGCCAGCGCTATTCCTCGTCAACCTCAAGGACGACTGCGATGCGCATCAGATTGCGCACTGATTGGAAGCCCTCCAGCATGGCGTCCTCGGATTCTGGGCGAGGTCACGCGCGGCACGTCCGACTCTTGAGCCCTCAGGCCAATCTTCTACTCGTCCGCCCTGCCATAACCCCCGCCACCCGGTGTTGTCAGCACCAGTCGATCGCCCGGATTCAGTATCCGGCGAAACTTCGGGTTGATTGGCTCGCCGTTCACCGTCACCTTCCCGAGACTTCCCGGTTCGCCGCCAGCTAACCCTTCGGCGGGACGACTGATGCGTGACGCCATGAACGAAACGGTGATGGGCGTCGAGTTCACCACCACGCATTCGAGCGTCTGCCCGTGCCCACCGCGCCATTGACCGCGACCGCCGGTCCCGAACGCGATCTCTTTCCGTTCGAATTCCAGCGGGAAGAGGTGCTCCAGCACTTCGACCGGTGTGTTCGAAAGATTGGACGGGAAGCTGACACAGTCGAGCCCGTCCTGACCGCTGGCGCCGCCGACGCCTCCATTGAAGAAGAACATCCCGGCAAATGGACGGCCGTCGTCCCGTGTGCCGGAGAGCGTGACGCACCACATCGGTGATCCTGGCGCTGCTCGCACGCGCTCGGGCGCCGCTCCAGCAAGGGCGCCAAAGACCGCCGCCGGAAGATAGTGGCCCATAGCGGCTCGCGCGCCGACCGCGGCCGGAAATCGAGGGTTCAGCATCGATCCCTCTGGGGCGGTGACGATCAGTGGCCGGAAGCAGCCTTCGTTGTTCGGGACGTCCGGCGCGACCAGGCATTTGATGCCAAAGACGGTGTACGCATAGGTGTAGTTTGGCACGACGTTGAAGGCGGTTGGTTGTTGTGGCGAAGTGCCGCTGAAGTCGCAGGTGATCTCACCTCGTTCGTGATCGATTGACAGCGTGAGCTGGATAACCAGATCCTCGCCCAGGCCGTCGACCGGAAGCGTGTAGGGATAGACGCCAGCCGGAAGCTCACGAATGGCGGCACGCGTGGCCTCCTCCGACTGGCGCTGGATGATTCCGGCCAGCGCGGCCAGATCGCTGATGTCGTATTCCTCCACGAGTTCGACCAGATGGCGGGCGGCAAGCGTGTTCGCCGCGATCTGGGCCCCGATGTCCCCGATGACCTGGTCCGGCACCCGCACGTTGTGTCGGATCACGTCGAACAAAAGGTCATTGGGACGGCCCGCGTCGATCAGCTTGGCCATCGGAATTCGCAGACCTTCCTCGAACACCTCGTGGTTATCTGGTGATCTCAGCCGCCCGCCGATGTCGGGCGAGTGAGCGGTTGAGGCCGCGAAGGCGATGAGGCGGTCATGGTGGAAGACCGGCACGGCGATGTTGATGTCGTTCAGATGTCCGGTGCCGATCCAGGGATCATTGGTGACCAACACGTCGTCCGGATGCAGCGTCTCCGGAGGGAAGCGGCGCAGCAGGTGTCGCACGGTGACCGGAAGAGTTCCAATGAACGACGGAATGCTCAGGGTGGACTGCGCCAGCGAATGGCCCTCGGCGTCGAGCAGCACGCAGGCGAAGTCGTTCGACTCCCGCACGATGGTCGAGAAGGACGTGCGCACGAGCGTGGCGGAGGCCTCGTCGACGATCGCTATGAGCCTGCTCCAGAGAATCTCCAGCGTGATGAGATCGATCTCACGCATGGCTTCCTCCGTTTTGCAGGTCGATGGCGAGGGTCCGGTAGGCGTCGATCGAGAAGCTTGCCGATGGACCAACGACCACCGTCGATTCCCGTTCTTCGACTATTGCGGGCCCGGCGAAGCGGTCGCCGGGCCGTAAGCGGTAGCGGTCGTAGACGGGAGTCATGGTGAATCCGCCCATTTCAGGGAAATAGGCCGCGCGTCTGCCAGTCAATGGGGCACCGTCCGGCTCGCTGTCGTCGGTGCGAAGAGCCCGTGAGACGTGGTCTGGGCCGGTGGCCGGTCCCCTCGCGCGCAAGCGCCAGTTGAGCCCCTCCACGTCGAGTCCAGGAACGGTCCGCCCATACTGCGCGCGATAGGTGGACTCGAACACGGAAGCGAACGTATCAGCGCTCGACAGGTCGTACGGACCAGCCGGGAGTGGGGTGACGACCTCGAATCCTTGCCCGGCATAGCGGAGGTCGGCACTGGCCTGAAATTCGATCTGGTCGAACGGAACGCCAAGCTGCTCCAGGAGGGCGGCTGATTCCTCGCGCATCTGATCGAAGTACCCGTTTAGCCGCTGCCAGTCGATCGCATCAAGGCGGGTGACGTACGCATGGACGAGATCGCACTGGGGAGGGGCAATGAGCAGCCCGAGCGTGGAGGCGACACCCGCCCCGAGCGGACAGAGGACACGTGACAACCGGAGCTTGCGCGCGACGCGATCGGCGTGGACCGGCCCCGCCCCACCAGTGGCCACCAGGGCGAACCGCCGTGGGTCCCGCCCACGTTCGGCGATGTGAATACGGGCAGCCGAAGCCATGTTCTCATTCACAATATCGTGAATCCCCCAGGCGACGCCGGTCGCGTCGAGCCCGAGCCGTTGGCCAAGCTGGTCGACCGCGTGCACGGCCGCATCACGGTTCAGCGACATCTCGCCTCCGAGAAAGGCATCCGGGTTCAGATAGCCGAGCAGGAGATCGGCGTCGGTTACGGTCGCGTCTTTGCCGCCCTGGCCATAGCAAGCAGGGCCGGGATCGGCTCCGGCGGAGTCCGGACCAACCTTTAGGAGACCAAGCCGGTCGATGTGCGCGATTGACCCGCCTCCGGCGCCGATCTCGATCAAATCGATGGCAGGTACGTTGAGCGGGAGACCAGACCCTTTCTTGAAGCGATGGACGCGCCCGGCCTCGAAGCGATAGGTCAACAGAGGCTCGCCTCCGTCGATGAGACAAGCCTTGGCGGTTGTGCCGCCCATGTCGAACGCGATGACGTTCGGTTCGCCCGCCAGTTGCCCGAAGTAGCCGCCAACGAGCGCTCCCGCGGCGGGTCCCGATTCGGTCAGCGTGATCGGTCGTTCTTGCGCCGCGGCTGCCGACGCGATGCCGCCCGACGAGACCATCAGCGAGAGCGGCCCGCCGAAGCCATCCTCACGCAGGCGCGTCTCGAGATGCGTTAGATAGCGGACCGCACGTGGTTGCACGTAAGCGTTCGCGACGGTCGTCGACGCGCGCTCATACTCTCGGATCTCGCGCGAGATGCGATAGGAGGGGCTGACGAAGAGATCCGGAAATTCGTCCAGCACAATCTGTTCGATCAGTTCCTCGTGTTCACTGTTCGCATAGGAGTGAAGCAATACGATGGCGACGGACTCCGCGCCAGCCTCGACCAGATCTCGCAGCGAGTGTCGCACGCTTTCGAGGTCGAGCGGCTCGCGTACGGATCCGTCGCTGCGCACGCGCTCCGCGACCTCTTTCCGGAGATCCTGCGGCACCAGAGGTGCCGGCATCTCGATCCGCAGGTCGTAGAGGTCGTAGCGAAGCTCGCGGCCGATGGCGAGGATGTCGCGGAATCCGGCAGTCGTGAGCAATCCGGTCCGCGCGCCTTTTCGTTCGATGAGCGCGTTGGTGATGAGGGTGGTGGCATGGACGCCCCGTGCAATGTCGGCCAGCGAGATACCGTGCTGTTCGAGCAGACGGCGGAGGCCGGTGATGGCTCCAACGGCCGGGTTGTCTGGAGTGGTCAGCGTTTTACCGGTGATGAGCCTGCCTGACTGCTCGTCGAGCAGCGCCAGGTCGGTGAACGTGCCGCCGATATCGATGCCAAGCAGGTAGCGTGATCGCGTCGTGCTCGTATCCATGGCGGCCGTCCTCCTACCGGCAATCGTTGAGATCGGTCAGACCGTCCACTGCTCTTCACGCCACGCGGCGTCCCAGAACGCGTACTCGTAGCGGCTGCTGGCGATGAAGATGTCGCTCAGACGTGCCTGCTCGTCCTCGGAGGCACGCGCGGCGACGCGGTCGAACGTGGATCGCAGCCGTGCCGCCAGGTCGCGATACTCTGGGCTGCTGTACATCTCGATCCACTCAGCGTAGAGCGGTTGTTTCGTTGGTAGGCCGCGCGCGGCGAGATCTTGCCCGATCTCCCAATAGCCCCACTGACAGGGTAGGAGCGCGGCCATTAGTTCGGCGGTAGACCCACCATAGGCGACCGAAAGGAGATGGCGAGTGTAGGCATGGGTGGTTGGCCTAGCGGGGGTCGTGTCGAGATCCTGGCGCGTGATGCCGAAGCGCTCAGAGTAGCTCCGGTGCAACTCCATCTCGACATGGAGCGTGGCGTGGACTAACTCCGCGAAGAGTTCCATCAGATCGAGATCGCGCGCGCTGGCGACCCCGAGCGCGAGCACCCGGCTGTACTCCAATAAATAGACATAATCCTGTCGAATGTAATAGGTGAACGGGTCGAGCGGGAGCGAGCCGTTGCTGATGCCGCACACGAATGGGTGCGACAGGATCCGCTCGCGAATGGGGGCGGTCAGTTTCAGCAGTTGGCTCGATGGCGAAGACGTCATCACTCTCTTCTCGCGCGTATGAGGCTGATGGTGACCGGGAGTCTCAATGCGGCGCCAGGGTCGTAGCCGCTTTGAGCTGTGCGGTGAACCCATCGGTAAACCACTGCATGATACCAATGCCGGGTGCGAACCAGACCGTCGTGGTTGTCTGGTTTGGGTTGGCCGGATCGTCACGCTGCCATTCGACAAAATCGAGCCGCCAGGCGCGACTCTGCCCGGCGGGCGTGCCGACGACCTGGTAGGCACCGACCTGGACGGAGAACGTCATCAGATGCGGTGGTCCGTCCGTCGAGATGGCGGTCGTCTTGGTGGACCAGGACTGTCCGACGTACGGCTCTTCGTTCGGAAGGTAGTGCACTGGTGGCCAGTAGACCGTTGACCCGGTCAACGCTCCGGTGGAGTTGAAGGAGTCGACCCCGTAGAGGTCGAGGCCGGCCTGCGTCACGCCCCAGTAGGTGATCTGCCGTCCACCGCTGCCATCCTCTTGCCGCATCAGCAACTGCGAGCCACCAACGAAGCTGTTCGAGATTCCGGTGATCTGCCAGGTTCGGTCGATGCCGTCTGAGGTGCCGTAGACCCATTGATCGCCCGGCACCATGGCCAGCAGCGCCTCGTCACCGGTGACGTCGATATGGGGAGTAAAGGCGTAACGCCAGCGTTCGTAGTGCAGGCCGATATTGCCCATTTCGACTTTCCAGCCGTCCGGGTTCGACGGCGTATAGGTCAGTACACGGCGCTCGAATGGCTGGATCAACACCCACTGGGTGACACCTTGCACCTTGACCTGCACCCAGACGGGATCCGAGATCGGGTATCCCATGACAAAGAGCCAGTCGAACAGCGGGTCGGCTGTTGTCTGGCTTCCGTTCTCTTGCACCACGCCGGGTTGCGTCATGAAATTCCAGAAGGCTCGGGGAACGTTGTATCCAACCGTCGCGCTCGTTGGACCGAGATAGCTGACGTAGTGACTGAATTGCGCTCCGGCGTCGGACGTCGCGCCGGGACGCTCGGACATGCCGCTCGGGCCGAAGACCGTCGTGGCGTATTGGCCAGTCTGGTCCGGCTGTCCTTGATCGACTATCTGACTGAAGTCGGCGTAGGTGGGGAAGGCGTTGTCCGGATCACCGGCGACGGCGACGTTCGCGCCGGAACCGGTATCGAGGAATGTGTTCGAACCGATCTGAATCCGGCCGCTGATCAGTTCCCGGTCGATCAATCCGCTGGTGACGTACCAAGGGTTGGTCGGATCTCCCGAGGGGTTGTTGATCTCCATGCGGCCCTTGTCGAAGTATTGGACGAGCCGCTGCCTGCCGGGAGAGTCGAGATAGCGTTCAAACATGGCGTCGGTGTTGGGCTGCGGTCCCCAGAGCCAGGAGCGAGAGACACTGCCATCCAGCACCGGAGCGTCGGTTCGCGTCCAGACGGTGCCGAAGGCCTCGCTGGCAAAATCGGGCGCGGCCACCGCCGGACTTGCGAGTGTGCTTGACAGCACCAGCAGCAAGGTGGCCGAAATCATGAGCCGGGACGCACCACTTCGCCGACTCACTCGACGATGGTGTCCCGACCGTTGTCCTCGACTCACGTCAGCTATGGGTGCCCATCTCCAACCACGCATGATGGGCAACAGTCTAGCAATTCAAGTCGGGCTTGGCGACTTCTGTTGGAGGAGTCGGCTCCCCGACGATGCGCCGAGGGCGCGTTTGATCACCGTTGCGAACGGGTTCGCACCCGCGCGAGCAGCTCCTGCGAGGGAACTCGGAAGGCTCGATTGAACTTGCTCGAGGCATTCTCCCAGGCAATGGTGGCCGTCAGTTCGATCATTGCGTCCGGATCGAACCACTTGCTCAGGCGCTCAAACAGCTCGTCAGAGACATCCTGACCGGTGATCGTTATGGCGTCGGCATATTCGAGCGCGGCCCGTTCGCGGTCGTCGAACAGATCGCTGCTGGCATATGACGCGAGCGCCGCGAATTTGTCATCGGAGATACCCAGTTGGCCGCCCACGGCGGCGTTGAGATCCTGTCAGAAGACGCAGCCGTTGAGCGCGGCAACCCGCACGTTGACAAGCGAACTTAACTGACCGTCGATCAAGCCTGACCGGTCGAGTCCTTCCCACATTGCCCGCGCACCGCGAAAGATCGACGGCCGCCGCGCGTAGAGGGTATGGTTGAAGAGCGGGGCCCCCCACTTCTTCGTTTGCGCGGTGAAGACGGCTCCGATCGTCTCGTCGACCTCATCCGGTGTTAACCCGTTCAGGCGCATCACCCACCCTTTCCGCACAAAAAGTCCACGCTATTCACGCATGTGAATTGGCCGGGCCGTTCTCGGGCCGCCCGCGCCGCAATGTGATCTTGCGTACTAGAAGAGTGGGAAATTGATGACGATCAGCATTGCGATGGTCGCCGTGCCAATGACGAGCGCCAGCCAGACTGCCGTCGTCGCGAGCTCCGCGGCTGCCTCGTTGGAAATCGGCTGAGCCCACTTGCGACGCTGGTACGAGACCCTCAGATCGTTGAAGGAGAGGGTCAACAATGCGAGCGCGGCCGCCGCCAGGGCAATGATCCAGGTCGAGAGAAGCGAATCCGGGATCGCCTGGAGTCCATTGAAGATCAATTCGTGATGAAGGACGATCGTCCGCACCAGAATGACGAAGGCGGCCGACGCGATCAAAATCCCGGCAGCGGAGCGCCCCCGCCGAAGCTGGCTCCAACGGGTATGACCACGACGCACCCACCACATCGCGATCGCCGCGAGGCTCAAGGTTGGCAGGACCATGAAGATCAAGTGCGAGATCGTCGCGTACTCGACGGCAAAGCGCTGCACGTCAGCGTGGAGATAGTAGCCGAGGACAATTGGCGTGCCGACCCAGACAACGGCGCCTGGAAACGCGCCGATCACGAAATCGCGCACCCGGATCCGCAGCAATCCCGCCCCAATTGAGATGTACATGCGCACGAGCGGCAGCATCCGGCCGATGCCGACGACCATCAGGTCGCGGCCTCCTAGCCGATCTCGCCAGCGATCGATCGTCTCCTCACTTCGCCGACCGAAGCGCTCGAGAACGTGATTCAGCAAGCGTGAGCCGCCAGTTCGCGAAAGAAGGTGGATCGAAATCGTGCCGAGCATGTCAGCGGCGACAACCAGGACGACGGCGGCGATCAATCCGGAAAACGAGTGCACGCCATAGCTTCCGGCGACCAGCAGCGCGATCTCAGCCGGGATGCCGGTGGGTATACCAAGCTCCCCCACGAAAATGAGGAGGGCCACGATGTAAACCCCATATTGTGTGATCAGCTGCTCTATGACTCGACTCCCAATCGAATTGCCGGCGCACTGCGCGTGGCAGGTTCAGGTCTGCTAAGTCTAAGCATAATCGTCGAGGCCCGCCGTTACCACCGCGGTACGGTCGGTAAGTTGCCTGTTCTTTTGGACAGTTCCTGAAGATGATGCCTGTACGAACGCATGTTGTCCAGGATTGGCCGCCGCAACGCCCGGTACCCTTGTATTCGAAGTCGCACGATACGGACCGAGGGGTGCAATACTTGATCGGCTGCGGGCACGGCACGAACTGACCGCGGTCGAGCAGCACCGTCGCATGTGCCGTTTGGCAGCGTTTAGATTGATTGGATCTCATGAAGTCTCGAACCCAGCGGGTCACACGGATGCTCGTGCCAGGTTTCATAGCGCTGGTTATCCTCGTCAGCGTGGCCGCCTGTGGCTACGCCACTGCGGCCCTTCCGGCTGATGTTGCCACGCCGGGCGCCAGCGGCCACTACAGAGTCGGTGATGCCGCCGCGATCGGCAACTACGTCGTGACGGTCGACCGGGTCCTCTACCCGTCCGATCTCGACGGTGCCACACCGGCGCAGGGAATGAAGTTCCTGGTGATCGACATGACGATCAAAACGGTTGACACTCAGAACGACCGGATTTCCCCGGCCGCGCAAATGATCGTGAAAGATGCGCAGGGAACGGAGTACATTCTCGACGCAGACGTCACTCCCTCGACGGACATGACGACCAGTCAGCTTCCCGATACGATTCCCGCTCTTGGGTCGATTCACGGCGAGGTGGCCTATCAGGTTCCGACCGGCGCACGTGGCTTGCAGCTCGTCTTCAATCCGAGTTTCGTGGCGAGCCTGATTGGGCACGGTCATACCTTGACCGTCGATCTGGAGTAGGGCGTTCGACAGACCGGGGAGCCTCACGCGAACGACATCACCTACGTCGTCAATCCGCCGCTGACCAACGATCAACTCGACCGGCTCTATGCCGCGTCGTGGCCCGCCCACGACGCGCCGTATGACTTTGGGCCCGAGTTGGCGCATGCACTGCTGGTCGTCGGTGCTTTTGACGACGGGGATCTGATCGGGCTAGTCCGGCTCGCCTGGGATGGCGGCATACACGCGTTCTTGCTCGAGCCGACCGTTCTCCCCAATTACCGGCGACGTGGGATAGGCCGTGCCCTGGTTCAGCGGGCAGTCGTGGACGCACGTGAACGCGGTATCCATTGGGTGCATGTCGATTACGAGCCTGATCTCGAACCGTTCTACCGCGCATGTGGCTTTCGCCCGACGCAGGCGGGATTGATCAGGCTGACCTGAACGCGGTCCGGAAGATGGCCATTCTTGTCCATCGGGGAGCACAACACCCACTGCGTGGGTACCCGGCTCCCCGACATTGGACGGCGGACGGCTTATCCCGCCGGCTGGCCGATCGCACTGGTCTTGTTCTGCAGAAACTGGATCGCCCGCAGAAGTTGGTCGTCCTTGCTCTGCTGCAATTGTTCCGCCGACATGTCGGACTCCTGCTCCGGTGTCAGTGGTGTGGCGCCTGACGGCAGTTCGACCTTGATGTCCGGCTCGATGCCGTTATGCCAGATCTGACGTCCGTTCGGCGTCAGCCATTCCTCGGTTCCGAGCAGAATCGCTGAGCCATCACTCAGATGATAGGTCGAGAGGACGGTGCCGGTGCCGAAGGTGGTTGTGCCGATGAGCTGCGATCGTTGGTGATCCTGCAGCGCTCCGGCAACGATCTCCGCCGAGCTTGCCGTGCCCTCATTGATCAGCGTCACCATCGGAATGTCGGTAGCCTTGCCGCCACCCCGGACGGTGACTGGTTTCTTGTTGCCCTGCGCATCCTGAACGAGCAGGACGTCTCCCTGCTTGACGAACTGACTGGTCACCCCGACGGCTTCGTCGAGTAGTCCGCCCGGGTCGTTACGCAGATCAAGCACGATCGCCGTCGCACCCGCCTGCTTGGCGTTGTCGATCGCCGAGACGAGCTGCGCCGTCGCGTTGCTGGCGAACTGACTCACGAGAATGTGCGCGTAGGTGGTACCCGGAATCATGGCCCAGGTGACGCTTGGCACCGTGATTTTGGCCCGCTCGATGGTGATATCGGTCGGCGTGCTCTGGTCCGGATGAATCACCGTCAGGGTGACGTTCGTACCGGCCGGACCGCGTACCAGATTCACGATCTCATCAAGCGTCATGCTCGTGACGTCTTTGCCGTCGACCTTCATGATCTGGTCGCCGGCTCGGATGCCAGCCTTCTGGGCCGGCGACCCCTGAATCGGAGCCACAATCGTTGGAATCCCGTTGCGCGTCGTGATCTCGGCGCCGATCCCCTCGAGTTGGCCGGAAAGCGACTGCTGCTCGTCCTTCAGTTCCTGCGGTGTCAGGAAGCGCGTATGTCCCTCGTCACCGAGGGCCTTCAACATGCCTGAGATCGCACCGTACGTCATCTGCGTGGGATCGACGGCGCTCTGATCCACATAGTTTTGCTGGACGAGGTTCCAGGCTTGCCAGAAGACATCAAAGTTGCCGGGCGTACTCGTCGGTTGTGCGGCCGCCGTCGTTGGCGTTGGGTTGTTGTGCCCAACGACGAAACCCGCGGTGAATGCCGCGCTTGAGAGGGCGAGCGCTAGGATGAGCGTCACAAAGACGATCGCCCAAATCCTCCGTCGTCGATTCATGGTCGAATGCCTCCAGCTATCCGCTGTCCGGTGAGTAACCTGCTTGGGTGCGGTCGGGTGAGATCCAGCCGCCAGCGTGGAGGCGGATCACGAATAGGGGCAAGCGTGCTCCTGTGTGACTGTGGCCGCAAACGCTGACACAAGATCGATCAACGTGCGGCAATCCGACTGCTCTGGTAAGTGTGCTGCTTTCTGTCACGATCGTCGAGCAAATCGCGTCTTCCGTGCCATATTCGTCATTCTAGACTGTCTACGTGCGAGCGAGCCCCTCAGATGGCACAACTGGAAACATTTTTTCGGAGAGTATTCGTCGCATCTGGTATCGTCCTGACCTTTCACTTTTGCGAGCGATGAGGCATGCTGATGGATGGCGTTCGGAGCCGATTCCGAGCGGTCCAACGATATGAGCGCGCTATGTGATGGCGAGAGGAGAGAGGATGAATCGCAAAGGGGTTCTGGCGCGATTGGTTGTACTGACGACAATCGCGGCGGCTCTGGTCCTGGTTTTGGCGGCATGCGGTGCTTCGACGTCTCTGGGTGAGACGCCGACGACTGCCGGTGGCGGCGAGGGAACTTCGGGCTCGTCCGGGGGTGGATCGACGATCACCGTGACCGAGAAGGAATTCTCAATCACCCCGAATAAGGTCAATGCTCCGGCCGGAACGATCACCTTCAACATCAAGAATACCGGTGCCGTTGCCCACGACATCGCAGTCATGGTCAATGGAACCGAGCAGGCCTCTCCCCTGGTTCAACCGGGGAAGAGCGAGACGTGGAGCGTCACGATCTCCGATCCAGGCACCTACGACATGTACTGCTCGGTCCCTGGACACAAAGAGGCCGGGATGAACGGTTCGCTGACGGTGCAGTAAACGCCCCGTAGGCAAACCATCCGTCGACTGAGCAAACTCGCCGGACCTGTCCTCAAAGGGCAACGTCCGGCGAGTTTCTTTTCTATCGTCGGCGCTGCCGGGCCTGGCCGCTCCACCAGAAGGCCACGGCCACAACCGGAGCCCCGAGCAGGTAGAAGAGAACGACATCGGTCGCGGCTCGGCCGTCGTACATCATCCACGCCAGCATGGCGATGGTGTAGATGGTGAGGATGACCAGGAAGCCGACGATGCTGTGATGCTTCATAGTGGAATTCGCCTCTAACGTGGTCTGGTACCGGAGTCACGCGTCGCGCTCAAATAGCGACACACGTCCCGGCACCCGGCTCTATCCGAGATGCAACACGATCCGCGCAATAGTAAAGTAGATCATTAATCCCGTTCCGTCTACCAGCGTCGAGATGAATGGCGCCGAAACCACGGCCGGATCGACCCGGAGCTTCCGCAGCGCGAGCGGCAGCACCGCACCAACCACGGCTGCCCAGATCACGATAGCGGAGACAGAAGCCGCCACCGTCAACCCGACGTCAATGCCAACGCTCAGCGTCATGGCCCGGATAAAGGTCGCGACGGCCATGACCCCTCCAAGCATCAGCGCCGTCAAGAATTCCTTGCGCACGATGCGGAAGACATCGGCGAAGCGAACGTCGCCCACCGCCATGGCGCGCACGATGGTCGTGACGACCTGAGAGCCGACGTTTCCTCCGGTGCCGATCAGGAGCGGGATGAAGAAGGAGAGAGCAACGACGGCCTCGACCTCACTCTGGTAGTGACGCAGCACCGTGCCGGTGTACGCCTCGGCCAGAAAAAGCGCCAACAGCCAGCCGACTCGCTTGCGCCACAAGAGCACCGGTTTTGCCCGTAGGTACGGCTCTTCCAACGGCTCGGATCCACCGAGTCGCTCGATGTCTTCCGTCGTCTCCTGCTGCAGGATGTCAGCGACGTCGTCGACCGTGATGATGCCGAGCAGGTGATTCTGGTCGTCGACGACCGGGACCGCCAGCAGCTCACGCTCTGTCAGCACCCGTGCCGCTTCCTCCTGGTCGGCCAGCACCGGCACGCGCACCACCTGAGGATCGAGCAACTTGGCGATTGGTGTCTCCGGTGGGCTCAACACCAGCCGTCGTAGCGACAGCACTCCGAGTAGTTCATCGGACTCGTCCGTGACGTAGACGTACGAGATCGTCTCGGCCTGCTCCGACAATTGCTGCAGGGCCAGAATCGCCTGCCGCGCGGTGATATCGGGTGCGACCGAGACGAATGCGGGGGTCATCCGCCCGCCAGCCGTATCAGGCGGGTAGAGGAGGAGTCCTCTGAGTTCCTCCGCCTCGATCGGCTCCATCTCGAAGAGAATCTTGCCGGCACGCTCGGGATCGATCTCGCCGAACACATCGGCCGCCTCGTCTGGGTCCATCGACTCCAGTACGTCCGCGGCGTCGACCGTTGCCAGGAGACTCAGGATGGCGGCGGCATCTCCCGGGTCGAGGTCGCCCAGGAGTTCACCAAGTGCTTCGTCGCCGAGGAGTCGCGCCATCTGACGCGCTTCGTCCAGCGTCAGCCGCGACATGCGATCCGGAAGTTCGCCACGTTCGGTTAGTTGATGAAGCGCCAGCGTCAGCGCTTGGCCGTCGCGTCGCTCGAGCGCATCCTCGAGCGTGACCGGCGACTCCTGATTGATGGTCACGCCTGGTCTCCTGATGACTGTTGCAGAGATTGCGGCGGTCCCACCGCCGCATCGATCGATGTGTTCTGAATCGTTGGATCGGATGCCCGGGGCGGCGTCTCCGCCGCGGGCGTCACGACATTATCCCGCGTTCCAGCCTCACCGGACAGACCACTCACGAGCGTGGAACCGGTGAGCAACTGGCGCACATCCTTGGCGCTTAGCGTCGGCAAATAGGCGCGGAGCAGGGCATAGCCGATCCTTGGTAAATGCCCGGCGCCAGGATAGGCGAGATAGATCGGCTCCCATCCGGGCTGGAATTTCGCCTTGAAGTCGTTCAGCGACGCGAAGTGATAGAAGGAATCGAGTCGCTCCGCCGCCAGCGAGAGCGCCCGCTCGATGGTGCTGAAACGTTGACGGTGTAGCGAGATCTGTGCCAGTGGGGCCGCCGATAGGCTGGCGAACGTGCAGCCTTCCTGCTGAAACGAGAGCAGGGACTCCGCGATGAGAAACTCCATCACCCCCGGCACCGCGTCACGTCGACGCCGCATCAGGTCGATCACCCAGCCGTTTCGGGCGAAGACTGGCAACCAGGTGACGAAGCCATGTACCAGTCCGCTGTCGTCGACCGCGACCGCCGTGCGTTCCTCTGGATCGGGTGGGTCGGTCAGGTGACCAAGCGTAAAGTTCATTTCCGGCAGCGCGCGCTGCCTTGTCCAATCGTCCGAGATCTCCCAGAGCTGGCGTTGAATCTCCGCGCCGGCGGTTGCCTGGCTCAGCATCTGAAAGGTGATCCCGTCACGCCGGGCGCGGTTGCGGGCGGTACGCACGTCTTGCCAGCTCTTGCCGCGAAAAGACAAGTCTTTCAAATCGAGAATCGCATCCTCGCCGACGTTGACCCAGGCCAGGCCGTGCCGGTCGAACTCGCCCAGAAACCGGTCTGATGCGCCGTAGAAACAGGGCGTCCAGCCATTTGACGCTGCCACGTCGAGAAATTCGTCGATCGCTCTCCGGCATCCTTCGGGACTGCCGATCGGGTCGCCGAGCACGATGGCGACGTCGCCAACCAGGCGATAGGCGACGTACGCGTCTCGCTGGCCGTCGAGCAGGACGACGTTGCCGGGCCAGGTTGTCATGTAAGACGTGGTTGAGCGACCGAACCTTCGCAAAAGTTCAAGTGCCCGGCGGCGGTCGCGCGCGGTCTCGAGCGTCGGACGGAGGACGGGACGAAGGATCACGACAACCGCATAAACGAGCATCGCGCCCCAGGCGATGCTGATCGAATCGAGAAATGAGCGCGAGCTGAGACGGGTCCCATGCAGCGGTCCGGTGGAATTGAATGACAGACGAGCGATCGCTGTCTTCCCCATCGCCGCGAGCGTTACCGGTTCGCTGAACCAGTGTCGCATGAGCACGAATCCGAGGAGGATGTACACCGGCACCAGTACGAGCGCAAAGATCGCTGCCCGCACTCCTCGACGGATCGTCGGTACGTCGGGCCGAGCCCGGAAATCTTCTCGTCGCCAGAATAGAATCGCAATCAGGACGAATTTGACGACCAACGTGTCGACGTCGATCTCCTGGACGATCGAGAGCGCGAGCGACGATGTCAAGAGTGCCATCGCAGCCCACCATGCCGTGCGACGGCCGTGCTGTAGTCCGCGTCCGAGGAGGATGAGGAAGATGCCGGTCAGGGCAACGAAGGTTCGTGTGCCATGGACCACGGCAAACGGCAGCGCGGTGTCCCAGCTGGCGACACGCGCGAGTGGGCTGTTCCCGAGCAGCGAGACGACGTCGAAGATACCGCCGAGCACGACGAGCGCCGCGGCAATCTGTCTCGATGTTGACTTGAACGCGTGGAATGACTGAGGTCGAAGCAGCATGGTCTGTTCCTCGATGACCTGCGCCGGTCTGGTCCAACATTCGTGCGGCGAAGACACATCAACCGCACAGGTGAAGCCTACTCCCCGCTGGGCGAAATGCCAGATCGTATCCGGTATTGTGCGGAACACGAAATACGCCAAATGCGGTATCGACCTGGGGCGTCGCAGGGTGTATTCGTTCGGTAGGACGTGGAGCACTGCGCGACTGGCGCTTCTGTCAATTGATCCAGCGACCGAGGCGTATACTTGAGTGGCGACGGCCGGATTAGCGACAATGATTCCAATGGAAACCACGGCGCGGCGTCAACTGCGCAGCGAAGCCGAAAACCTACGCCAACCTGTCGGAGTCGTCCACCTCTGGTGGGTCTTCCTCGGCTTCTTTACGCTCCTCATCGTGCTGGTGCCGGGTCTTCGTGTGACCTTCACGCACGATGCGCTGAGCTTCACCCTCGAGACCTTCAACGCGCTCGTTGCGACCATGGTCAGCTTCGTCGCACTGGCGCGCTATTTCTTCCAGCGACAATTGTTGGACGCGACGATCGCGGCGGCGTTCGGCAGCATCGCGGTCTCTTCACTCTGGTTTGGTCTGATACTGCCATTTCGCGGGTACACCTTTCACTCGATTGGCAATGGTCCGGTCTGGGGCTGGACCCTGACGCGCCTGGTCGTCGTGATCCTCTTGCTCCTCGGTCTGCCAGGCTGGGAAGCCGGCCGCCAGCGGCTGGCGCGATTTGGGAGCCGGCTTGGTCTGTCCGTGCTGTTCGTAGCACTCGCGGATGTCGCGATCTGGCGCTGGAGCGATCGACTTCCAACGCTGCTGCGCTCCAACTCCTGGCAGGCGGCCGACCTATCTGGACGCGTGACGGCCTCCGTTCTCGCTGGTCAGACGCCAGTTGGCATGATGATCGAGTCGCTCGTGGCGGTGCTCTTCTTCTGGCTGGCGTACCGGCTGACATTGGCGGTGCGGCACGGCGAAGAGACCTGGCTCGCTCTGGCGATGATCGCCGCGGCGGTTGGCCAGTTCCAGTTCATCTTCTTCCCGGCGCCGTTCCACCCGGCCATTACTACGTCCGATCTTCTCTGGCTTGTGGCCTCGATTCTTCTGCTGGCGCATCTTGGTCATCAGTACATCCTGGCATCCGGCAGCATGCGACGGCAGCAGGAGCGAACCCGCGCCCTCCTGGCGCTGAGCCAGACGCCGGTCATCAGTCGGAATCCCGCACTCGTGTTCGACGCGGCGCGGGCCGCCGTGAGCGCGGCTGGACAGGAGGTCGCGGTTCGGCTGAAGGTTGGCGGTGATGATGAGGATGTCACGGCCTCGGACTTTTGTTTGAGTGTGCCGATCTCACGAGACAGTGTTCGCTACGGTATGTTCGAGGTGAAACCGGTCGACGGAGAGGATCTGAGAGAGGACGTCGAGGAGTACGTGCGCGTCGTTGCCAATCAGACGGCGAACCTCCTGCGCTCGATCGAGCTCTACGACGAGCTTGCACGGGGTGCGGTCCGGGACGAGCGTGCTCAGCTGGCGCGCGATCTCCATGATGGGCTCGCCCAGGACCTCGCGGTGCTTCGCCTGCGGCTGGCCGACGAGCCGCACGGAACCGGATCGTCTGGCCTGGCCGATCGAGCCCTCTCCGAGGCGCGCTACGCGATTACGATTCTTCGTGGACAGACCGCCGCCCCCGCCGATTTTCTGGAGGCGTTGCAACGCCAGTCCGATGACCTGTCGGATCGATTTGGTTGTCCGGTCGTCGTCGAGCAGGAAGGTCCGATTACCGGTATCTCGGGGGTAGCGCAAGTTGCTCTGCTAAGAATCTGTCGCGAGGCAATTACAAACGCCGGCAAACATGGTAAACCATCGCGGATCGTCCTGAGCGTGCGGCAGCTCGACGAATCGGTCGAGATGGAGGTTACGGACGACGGCGCCGGATTCGACCCCACGGCCCCAGTTCGACCGGGAGCGTTTGGGCTTACAGGGATGGCTGAACGCGCCGCGCTTCGCGGGGGTAAGCTGGTCGTCAAAAGCCGTCCCGGCGGCGGGACATCGGTCAAAGTTCGGCTTCCGAATACGGAAGGTCTGCGGGACTCAATGATTCGAGTTATGTTGGTCGAGGATCATTCGCTGATGCGGAAAACGCTGCGCGAGATCATCGGTGCGGAGACGGATCTTCAGGTGGTGGCTGAGGCGACCGACGGCCAGGGAGCGATCGAGCGGGCGCTGTCGGCCCGGCCCGATGTGATCCTGATGGATATCGACTTGCCCGAATCCTCCGGCATCGATGCGACTCGCGAGATCACCCATTTCATGCCGCGGACCAGCATTATCATGCTGACGGTCTCGTCGGCTGAAGAGGACCTGTTCGAATCGCTACGAGCGGGCGCCGCGGGCTACATCACCAAGGACGCACGCCGTGATGAGATCGTCGACGCAATTCGGGCGGGTACGCAGGGAGCGCTGCCACTGACGCCGGTGATGGCGACGCGCGTGCTGGCGCATTTTCGCCAGCTCAGGCCGCAGGGGAGTTCCGACAGCCTGTCAGTTCTGAGCGAGCGCGAGCGCGAGGTCGTGACCTTGCTCGCCAACGGCCTGCGCGACAAGGAGATTGCGCGGCAGCTGGAGATCTCTCCCGCGACCGTCAAGAAACACGTCGAACACATTCTTCGCAAGCTACAGGTCAGGACGCGAGCCGAAGCCACCGCCAAGCTCAGCGCCGAGATTGGCGACAGCGGTGTCTCGTCCAAGGTGGATTGGTAATGCGGCCGGCGCGGAATGGATGTCGCCGCCGCAGTGTTCGAGGAGGCAAGGAATGCCTGACGTTGGTGCGCCAGAACTGATCATCATTCTGGTCGCGGTCTTGATTATCTTTGGTCCAGGTAAGCTACCCGATCTGGGTCGGACGCTCGGGAAGTCGATTCGCGAGTTCCGTAGCTCGGTTCAGGAAGTGACGGCGGACGATCCGGAGCAGTCTGTTACCCCGAGCGACCCGCCGGTCGCCTAGTGCTGGCGCGACACGTGCCGGGGATGTGACTACCGGGTTGCTGGCGCTGGCAATCGGGTCCTCGCATCTCACGGCACGCGGAGAGCCACCGTCGGTCCTGTCGCGCTGGAGATGGAGCGAACTCGCGATTGATTTGATCTGAATTGACGGGCCGAGGCGCGACCCGGCCCCGCTCTGGTGAAGGACACTCACATTCATGACCTATGACGCGATCGTCGTGGGGGCGCGTGTCGCTGGATCGACGACCGCTCTCCTGCTGGCCCAAAAGGGTTACTCTGTTCTCCTTCTCGATCAGGACCGGTTTCCCAGCGGAACGCTCTCGACACACCTCTTTTTCACCGACACGATGGATGTATTTCAGCGCATCGGTGTTCTCGATCGCGTGCTGGCGGTCGACGCCCCCCGCTTGAAACGCCTGCGCTTTCCGTATGTCGACGCGCCGTTCCCCTGTCGCAACGGGCGCGATTTTGCCCTCTGCATCCGGCGCGAAGTACTCGATGGGATCCTGGTCGACGCGGCGCGCCAGCATGACCGAATCGAGGTACAGACCGGCAAGCGCGTCATCGGCCTGATTCGAGATGGTGATCGTGTCAGTGGCGTGCGCTTTCGGCCGATTGGCGGAAACGAGGAGACCGAAACACGCGGCCGCATCGTTATTGGAGCGGATGGCCGTCATTCGTTCGTCGCGCGTGAGGTTGGATCCGAGAGCTACCATGATGTCCCGGCGATGTTTGCCTGGTACTACGCTTATTTCCCGAATGTGCCACTGGATGACCCGCCGAGTGCCGTGGCCGACCGCCTGGCCTCGTATCCAGCGGTCGGTGCCGACTACGGTGCGGCGTTCGTTTTCCCGACCGATCACAACCTGACGCTGGTCGGGTTTGGGGTACAGCACGCCGCCTTCGACCGCTTCCGGCGTGATTACCGCACGCACTACCTAGACGGCATCTCACTTGTGCCGGGCGTGGCAATGCGGGTCGATGGGATTGAGCCCGAAGGACCGATTGTCGGCACGGGCGACCTGCCCAACTTCTTCCGCACGCCCTACGGCCCTGGCTGGGCACTGGCCGGCGACGCGGGCTCGCATAAGGACCCCCACACGGTGCAGGGGATGGGCGATGCCGTCCGCTCGGCCGTGATACTCTCCGACGCCCTCGATCTCGCTTGGGGCGGTGACATGGCAGAGGAGCAGGCGCTCGAGGGCTATCAGCGCCAGCGGGACGCTGATCTGCTGCCGATGTACGACTTCACCACCGGCCGGCTCGAAACCCAATTCACCGAAGACGAGTGGAAAGAATACGGCCGCCTGACCTGGGAGAGTGAAGCGCTGGCGCGAGCGCGCGTCGCGGCCATGGCCCATGCGATCTCACCTGACCTGGTCTACACGGTCGAGGCTGTCCGCGCCGCGCTCGACGGTGCCGTGCCGGAGGTGGATTAGGACGTCGAGCCAATCGTTCCATAGCCTTGAATTGCCGCGAATCCGTGACGATTTTCGGGGTCAGATGGGGCGGTGCAATGATAAAGTTGGATGAACTGATCATCGCATGTGTTTGACATCACTCGCTTGAGGAATGGCCATGGCCGCTTGGTACAACCGTTACATCACGATGAAGCCCGGAATCCAGGGCGGAGCACCGATTATCCGAGGCACCCGCACGCCGGTCCGGGGCGTGGTGCAGACGCTGAGCCTCTATGATGGCGACCTTGAAGAGGTGTGCAGGGCTTTTCCGCATCTGAGCCGCGAAGAGATTGACGCTGCTCTGGCGTACTATCGCGAGAACCCCGATGCCGTTGATTCCGACATCCGGCGGCATGAGCAAGCACTTCAGGACTTCCTCAGTCACGCATGACCGGACTCGGCATTAAGGTCTACACCGACGAGGACGTTGATGTCGGTTTGGCTCGGAGTCTCCGCGAACGAGGCTATGACGTTATCAGCACCCGCGACGCGGGAAACGCGCATCTGAGTCGTGACGATCATTGGCAATTGGCATTCGCGGCGGCGCAAGGACGGGCGATTTTTTTCGCACAACATCTCGGATTTCTTCGTCCTAGACCACGTTTGGAAGTCCAGAGGATTGGAACACCACGGAATCATCGTGTCTGATCGCGTCGCGCTTGGACAGCTGGTTCGAAGGATGTTGATTCACCTGGAAACGCACCCTCCTGAAGTCCAGCACAACACCGTGCTTTACCTGTCCCGCTAAACACGCGGCACGAACCTCGCGAATGTTCAAATCGGATAGAGGAGACGGTCGTTCACCGTCTGAACGTCGCTGAAATACCGCGCCCATTTTGGGAAAGTTGGTGTACCATTAACCAAGCGAGAGAGATTACCCCGTCTCTAGCGGGTCTGCCTGTCTTTCATCCATTAGGCGGTGATTCCCGGACGCGGGGTGTCGCTTTGAGGGATTCGGAAGTCCGTGCATTCCGCACATGTTGCGCGGCCGCGATCTTTTCCCGGCGCGAATCGCGATCGTCGTGATCCACGTCGCGGACAACCGTCTGCGAGCGGCTGGCGACCGGTCGTTGCGCACCGATGATGAGTCGCGCACAGCTAGGGTGGTAGCGAGTCATGAGCATCTACAGTCGATTTCATGGGCCGAATGCTGGCTACATTCTTGAACTTTACGAGCGGTTCCTGGAGGACCCAAATTCGGTTGATCCGGCGACCCGCTCCTATTTCGAGCAGTGGAGGCCCGAGCTTCCGCCGACGAATGGCGCCGCCGTGGCGGGGGTGGATGTCGGCAAGATCGTTGGCGTCGCCAACCTGGCTCAGAGCATACGAAAGCACGGGCATTTTGCTGCCCGGCTCGATCCACTCGGCGGCCCGCCGGTCGGAGATCCGACACTCGATCCTGCGTCGCATGGCCTGACCGAGGACGACCTGACGACGATGCCCGCGAGTGTTGTCGGTGGTCCAATCGCCACGACCGCGGCCAATGCCGCACAAGCGATTGTGGCGCTGCGCGACATCTACTGCGATACCACCGGGTACGATTTCGATCACGTCCAGGTAACGAAGGAGCGCGAGTGGCTGGTCGACGCTGTCGAATCGCGCCGCTACAGTCAGCCGCTTTCCGCCGATCAGAAGAAAGCACTTCTCAGGCGGCTCTCTGATGTCGAGGGATTCGAGCGCTTCCTGCATCGCGCGTTCGTCGGACAGAAGCGGTTTTCGATCGAGGGTACCGACATGCTGGTGCCGATGCTCGATGAACTGATCAGTTCGGCGACACAGCTTGGTGCCGGGGATGTCATCATCGGGATGTCACACCGTGGTCGCCTGAACGTCATGACGCAGGTGCTCGGCAAACCGGCCGAGAAGCTCATCGGTGAATTCATGCACCTCGATCATGGTGAGCCTGCCGCCGCGAGCGACGCGGGGACGAGCGGCTACACCGGCGACGTCAAATACCATCTCGGCGCGCGCAAGCAATCCGGCGACGTCAACGCGCGTATCACCGTTCCCTCGAACCCGAGCCACCTCGAATTCGTCGATCCAGTGGCGCAAGGTATGACTCGCGCTGCTCAGGAGCGGCGCGACGAGCGTGGCGCGCCCGATCAGAATGTCGACATCGCATTCCCGATCATCGTGCACGGCGACGCCGCGTTCCCGGGTGAGGGGATCGTCGCCGAGACGTTGAACCTCTCTCACCTCGAGGGTTATGAGGTCGGCGGCACGCTTCACATTATCTCGAACAACCAGATCGGCTTTACCACGACGCCAAGCCAGGGTCGCTCAACCTTCTACGCCAGCGACGTGGCGCGTGGCTTTGAGATCCCGGTCATTCACGTCAACGCTGACGACCCGGAAGCCTGCTTGTCTGCCGTGCGCCTGGCGTTCGCGTATCGACAGCAATTCCACAAAGACTTCATGATCGATCTGATCGGCTACCGGCGCTGGGGTCACAATGAGGGCGACGAGCCCTCCTTTACCCAACCACAGATGTATGCCGTAATTACCGAGCAGCCCACCGTCCGCGCTCGCTTCGCTGACAAGCTGGTAGCCGAAGGGGTCGTGACGTCGGACGAGGCCGAACAGATCGTCCAGTCGTCCATCGACGAGTTGCAGGAGGTTCGCGCGACTCTCCAGAAAGAGGGAGAGTCGAGCCCACCGGTCGCCCCGACCGCCTTCCCCGGAGTGGTGCGCGTGGTCGACACGGCGATTCCGCTCGACCGCCTGAAAGAGCTCAACCGGCAGGTCTACGCCGTTCCGGATGGCTTTACGCTGAACCCGAAGCTCAAGCGAAACGTTCAGCGGCGTATCGAGGCAGTCGAAGAGGGTGGCGATCTCGACTGGGCGCATGCCGAGGCGCTGGCTCTCGCCAGTATCCTGACTGATGGCACGCCGATCCGTCTCTCGGGTCAGGATACCGAGCGTGGCACGTTCAGCCAGCGGCACTTGGTCTTCCATGATTACGAGAATGGCGGGACAGTTACGCCGCTCCAGCGGCTCGAGGACGCCAATGCATCCTTCGCCGTCTACAACAGCCCGCTCTCGGAGTCGGCGGCGCTCGGTTTTGAGTACGGCTATAGCGTCTTCGCGCCGGAAGCCATGGTCCTGTGGGAAGGTCAGTTCGGTGACTTCGCCAACGCTGGTCAGGTGATGATCGACCAGTTCATCACGTCGGCGCGCGCCAAGTGGGGCGAGTTGCCCTCACTGGTTCTCCTCCTACCGCATGGCTACGAAGGCCAGGGACCAGAGCATTCGAGCGCTCGCCTGGAGCGCTACCTGCAACTCGCGGCCAACGACAGTATCCGGATCGCGAACTGCACGACCTCCGCCCAGTACTTTCACCTGCTGCGGACGCACGCCGCGCTGCTGAGCACCGCTCCGCGGCCGCTCATCCTGATGACACCGAAGAGCTTGCTGCGTCATCCGATGGCGTCGTCGCCGGTGTCGGCACTGGCCGAGGGCCGGTTCCAACCGGTCATCGACGACGAGGTCGCGAGTCAGCATCGCGAGGCGGTCGGTCGGGTCGTCCTCTGCTCCGGGAAGGTCTACGTCGATTTGATGTCGAGTGATCTGCGTGAGTCGACTGAACAGGTCGCGGTGGTGCGTGTCGAGCAGCTCTACCCGTTCCCGGAGGAGGACATCCGGCAGGTGATCGGCTCGTACGCGAACGCGCGTGAGATAGCCTGGCTACAGGAAGAGCCACGAAACATGGGGGCCTGGAGTTACATCCAGCCGCGCCTACAAGAGATTGCGGGCAGTGAACTCGATCTGCGGTACATTGGCCGTCCGGAACGAGCGAGCCCCGCGGAAGGACTGGCGGAACTCCACACGATCGAACAAAAGCGGATCGTGACGGAGGCCTACGAAGGCGCGCCGGTTCCAGAGACGTATGGAGTGAAGCATGCCGATTGAGGTTCGTGTTCCGACCTTAGGCGAGTCGGTCGTCGACGCGGTGGTTGGAACCTGGCTCAAGAAAGAGGGCGACGCGGTTTCAACCGGTGAGACTCTCGTTGAGCTCGAGACGGACAAAGTCAACATCGAGGTGATCGCCCAGAACGACGGCGTTCTCCAGAAGATCATGAGTAACGAGGGGGACACCGTCAACGTTGGCGATGTCATTGCCTCGATCGAAGAGGGTGCGGTCGCCGAAGCCCCGAAAGCTGAGGAAAAGCAGGAGGCGGCCGAGCCTGCGCCAGCCGCGGCTGCCCAACCCGCTGCCGAGGCGCCGGTCAGCGCGGCACAGCCTGCCGCCGCCGAGACCGCGGCCAGGGCAACTCCGGCCGTACGACGCTTGGCTGCTGAATACGACCTGGACCTGGATCAAGTTCCGGCCAGTGGCGACAACGGGCGGGTGACGCGTGAAGACGTCGTCCGATACGCCCTAAGCCGTCAGGCTCCACAGCCCGCGCCCGCCGCGACTAACGGCTCAACCCAGACGCCGATTCCTCCGGCCACGCCGGCACAGGCACCGGCTGCGGCGCCAAGTGGCCCGATGCCACAATTCGAAGCCGATACCGCGGGGCGACGCGAAGAGCGTGTTCGCATGAGCCGCCGTCGCCAGACCATCGCGCAGCGGCTGGTCGAAGCGCAGCACACCGCCGCGATGTTGACCACGTTCAACGAGGTCGACATGAGCAAAGTGATGGACCTGCGCAAGCGCCGTCGCGACGCCTTCAAGGAACAGCACGGCGTCAGCCTGGGCTACATGTCGTTCTTCACCAAGGCGTGCATCGGTGCGCTCAAGGCCTTCCCGCGGGTCAATGCCGAAATTCAGGGGAACGAATTCGTCCTCAAGCACTACTACGACATTGGCATCGCGGTCGGGGCGCCCGAGGGTCTGGTCGTGCCGGTGGTGCGTGACGCGGACCGGAAGACGTTCGCCGAGATCGAGCAGGAGATCGTCGAGCTCGCGACCAAAGCGCGTGACAATAAGCTCTCGCTCGATGAACTGCTCGGCGGCACCTTTACCATCACCAACGGTGGCATCTACGGATCGCTCCTCTCGACGCCGATTCTCAACCCGCCGCAGGTCGCGATTCTTGGCATGCACAAGATCGAGCAGCGGCCGGTGGTGGTCGACGGCTCGGTGGTGGTGCGGCCAATGATGTACCTGGCGCTCTCCTACGACCACCGCATTGTCGACGGCCAGGAGGCGGTGCAGTTCCTGGTGCGCGTGAAGGAATTGCTCGAGGATCCCGAGAGCCTGCTGCTCGAAGGGTAATCCTTACCAAGCAGATGATTGAGCGGCGGCCACACCCACATCGTGGGTACCCGGCCGCCGCTTTTTGTGCGCGACTACCGTCAATGCTCAACGCTCTGGCTGGAACCGCCATCATCTGGATGGGTGAGGTCTGACGACATAGTCAGATGTTGAACTAACTGAATGACTGTAGCGGCGGGCGCCTCTGCCCGCCTTGCTGCCATCATCGAGCTCCGTCATCGGATCACGGTCGACTTGACGATCGGTTTTGATCGAAGGTGCGATAGCCACTCCACGAAGGCGGGCAGAGGCGCCCGCCGCTACGAGACGAAGCTCTGAACGGGCTGGACCCCTCACGTCGATTCAGTACCCCACCAACACCTTCACTGGTAGGGGATTCACAGTGGCCAGACGTTCGAACCTCTCGATCAATTCGCGCCACGACACACGCCATTGAAACAACGAGGTAAGCAGATCTTCATCCTGGTGAGTCCGTTCGAAGAACCAGTGCGCGTGGGCCTGATAGTCCCAGCCGTCGCTCGAGCCAACGACGTGCAGTTCCTTGCGGTGAAAATCGGGTGACAGCGTGAGTGGCTCGACGTTGCCGTCGGCAAGTATGCAGATCGAACCGTTTGGCTTCGACGCACGTTGGAGCAGCGCGAACGCGGTGTCATGGCTGGAACACTCGACACCACACGAGTATTCTCCGGGGATTTGTGCGGTCTCATCGAGGGCAAAAACATTTGCCGCGCCGAAGCGTCGTGCGATTTCGCGGCGCTCGGCAATCGGCTCGACCACGTCAACCGACTCGACGCCGTAGGCCCGGAGCGTCCAGAGTGCCATCAGTCCGATCGTCCCGCCACCCGTCACCAGCACGCGATCATCCGGCTGCGGCGTCAGCTTGCGCACCCCTTTGGCGGCATCGCAGCTCAGGATAGTGAGAACTGCCAGTTCGTCGCCGATGTCCGGCGGGACCGGAATTGCCTTCTTGGACGGCACGATGGCATGTGTCCGGTGCCCGTAGAATGAGACGACACGATCGCCCGGCACGAGATGATGTACACCCGGACCGCATTGAAGGATGCGACCAACGCTCTCGTAGCCGGTCATCACGGGCAACTGAAGGTCGACACCGCGCGATGTGCCGAGATAGTGTGGCAGCTCCGTCCCGATGCTGATCGCCCCGGCGATGGTCTCGACCAATAATTGACCAGTCCCGGAGCTAGGCAGTTCTGCCTCGACCCATTCGAAGCTGACAGGGATCGGTCAGCATCATCGAGCTAGCGCGCATATGGGCCTCTCCGGAAATACGTTCAGCCCCTTCAGTGGGCTTCGTCTTTGTAGCCCCGGAATTTATTCCCGGGCGAACGTGGCCTGATCACCCGTCCAGTTCGTCAACTACCACCAACGCTGCGCGACGCACGCGCCGCCCCTACGGACGACAGGAACCTGTGCCCCGCGTGAAGGTTCTTCCAACATACTCCGATACACTTCCGAGACAATTTTGTCTCAATTCTACGGTCCATTCATGTAGATTCAGCTGTCTGGCCCAGAGCTCCGACGTGGAACCATTCTCCGGGGATGCTGATATGTTTTTGAATTGTTGGGTCCGGTTCAACGTGCTACCATTTTGCCGCACCGACCCATTAGGGAGACTATCGCATGGATAGCGCGACGACGATGTCTCGCCTGCAGTTTGCGTTCACGGTGTCGTATCACTATCTCTTTCCCCAGCTCACGATGGGGCTCGCGCTCCTCATCCTGATCCTGAAGACGATCGGTGTGCGGCGCAACGACGAGCGCTACCTGCAGGCGAGCCGCTTCTGGACAAAGATCTTCGCCGTGACCTTCATCATGGGTGTGGTCACGGGTATCCCTATGGAGTTCCAATTCGGAACGAACTGGGCGCTTTTCTCGACCTACGCCGGTAATATCATCGCCCAGTTGTTGGCGATGGAAGGCGCATTCGCATTCTTCCTGGAGTCCGCCTTCGTCGGCCTGCTCCTCTTCGGCGAGCGACGCTTCGGCCAGAGAATTCACTGGTTCGCCGCGCTGATGGTCTTTCTCGGCACCTGGGCCTCCGGATTCTTCATCATCGCGGCAGATGCCTGGGTTCAGAATCCGGTCGGCTATACGCCACTTCCTGATGGCAACATCAAGATCTCCGACTACTGGGCGGTCCTGTTCAATTCATGGATCGGGCCGATGTACCTCCACACCATGAGTGGCGCCGTGATCACGGCGGCCTTCGTCATGACGGGACTCGGCGCGTACTACCTGCTGCTCAAGCGGCATGTCGACTACGGGCGAATTTTCCTGACGGTCGGCGTCATCGTCGGACTCGTCGCGGCCTTGTTCCAGCTCTTCCCGAGTGGCGACCTCGAAGGTCGTCAGGTCGCTAGCAAGCAGCAGACCAAACTGGCCGCGATGGAGGGCCTCTACAACACCACCAGCGGCGCAGGAGTTGTTATCATCGGTCAGCCTGATACCGAAAAGCAGTCGATGGATAACGCTATCGAGATTCCGAAGGTGCTGAGCTTCCTGACCTACCGTCGCTGGTCGGCCGAAGTGCTCGGTCTCAACTCGTTCCCGCGTCAGAATTGGCCGGATAACATCCCGCTGCTCTACTACAGCTATCACATCATGTCCGGACTCGGGACGATTTTCATCGCCGTGATGATTATCGCCGCGCTGCTCTTGTGGCGACGGAAGCTCTACCAGTCTCGCTGGATGCTCTGGATCTTGATGCTCGTGTCTCCATTCCCGTTCATTGCGAACACGACGGGATGGCTCACGACGGAACTAGGGCGCCAGCCATGGCTGGTCTATAACCTGTTGCGAACAACTGACGGCATCTCGCCCACGGTCTCGTCCGGCAACGTCCTGTTCACGCTGCTCGGGTTTGCGGGCATGTATCTCATCATGGGGATCCTCTACGTCGTCCTGATGTTCCAGGAGATCATTCATGGACCGGAGCCACGCGAAGAGGAATCGTCCGAGATGATGCCGAGCATGGTCGGCTAGAGGGGGAGACGATCGATGGCTACGCTCTGGTTTGTTCTCATCGCGTTCATGGTAGGGATGTATGTGCTCCTCGACGGCTTCGATCTTGGTGCAGGCGCGATCCATCCGTTCGTCGCCAAGACGACCGGCGAGCGCCGGACGATCCTCCAGGCGATCGGCCCGATCTGGGATGGCAACGAAGTCTGGCTGCTGGCCGCTGGAGGCGCGCTCTTCTTCACCTTCCCGATCCTGTATGCATCAAGCTTCAGCGGCTTCTATCTGCCGCTGATGATCGTGCTCTGGTTGCTGATGATGCGCGGCATGTCGATCGAGCTGCGTTCGCATATCAACAACCCGCTCTGGGAGACGTTCTGGGACGCACTCTTCTTTCTCGGTAGCACGCTGCTGGCGGTCTTTTTCGGCGCGGCGATCGCCAATGTCGTGCGCGGCGTGCCGCTGGATGGCAACGGGTACTTCTTCGAGCCGCTCTGGACCGACTTCAATCCGAAAAGCGCCACGCCGGGAATTCTCGACTGGTACACCGTCCTGATCGGCGTGCTGGCGCTGGCCGTGCTCATCCTGCATGGCGCGAACTTCATCAGTGCCAAGACGGATGGCGATGTTAACCGCCGCTCGCGCGCCATCGCCCGGGGCGCCTGGATCGCGACCATCGCGTTGACGGTCATCGCCACGCCGGTCACGTTCTGGATCCGCCGCTCGATCCTCACCCGTTTCAACGATCACCCGTACGGTTACATCTTGCCGCTGCTCGCGATCGCTGGGCTGGCCCTTACCGGGTACTTCAACTTGAAGGGGCGGGACGGCTGGAGCCTGATCGCCTCGGGCGCGTTCATCCTCGGCATGCTCACCAGCACCGCGTTTGGTCTCTACCCAACCGTCTTACCGGCAGTTACCGCGGCCAACAGCCTGACGATCCACAATGCCGCGGCGCCGCACTACGGGCTGGTGGTCGGAGTCATCTGGTGGAGCATCGGGATGGTGCTGGCGGCGATATACTTCGTGCTGATCTACCGCATGTTCCGCGGCAAGGTGAGGGTCGGCGAGGCAGGCTATTAGCTGTATCGCCGTACCACGTGATCCCGTCTAGCGCAGGAGAATAGAGATCGTTCCGGTACCGCATGGATAAAAGACTCACTCGTGAGATCCGGCCGTTCCGGGCACTCCTCGGCGCCACCGTGGCGCTGGGAGCGCTCGCAACGGCCGCCACAATTGGCCAGATGGCGCTTCTCGCGCGCATCGTCGATCGTGTCTTCTTGCGACAGCAATCGCTGTCGGCGGTCGCGACGATGATGGCGCTGCTGCTGGGGGCGATCGTCATTCGCGCTGGGCTGATCTGGCTCAAACAGGTCGTGGCCGAAGAGGGAACAATCCGCATCAAGTCGAACCTGCGCGACCGGCTATTGGCGCATCTCTCGCGCCTCGGGCCGAGCTACACCCGCTCCGAGCAGACCGGCGAGATCGTTAGCACCGCGACGGATGGCATCGAGCGCCTCGATCCTTATTTCGTGCGCTACCTGCCGCAGGTGCTGCTCAGCGTCATCTCGCCGCTGATGATCCTGGCGTTTGTCTTCCCGCTCGACCTTACCAGCGCGCTGCTGCTGCTGTTTACCGCGCCGATCATCCCGATCCTGATGATCGTCGTCGGCACCTATGCTCAGGGGCACATCGAACGTCAATGGCTGGCGCTCTCCCGCATGAGTGCCTATTTCCTCGACGTGCTGCAAGGTCTTCCAACGCTCAAACTCTTTGGCCGTAGCCAGGTTGAGGCAAGCCGTGTCGAAGGGGTGAGCGAAGAATTTCGCACTCGTACCATGAAGGTGTTACGTTACGCCTTCCTCTCTGGTCTGGTGCTCGAATTCATGACAACCGCCGCTATCGCCCTGATCGCCGTCTCGCTCGGCATCCGTCTGATGGCCGGGCATATTGGCTTCCAGCCCGCCTTCCTGGTGCTGCTGCTGACGCCCGAGTTCTATCGACCGATGCGGGATCTCGGTGCTGATCGACACGCCGCGATGGAGGGCAAGGCCGCCGCCGACCGGATCTTCGAGATTCTCGACACCCCGGCAAGCACGCGGCCAGGGGCAGAGACGGCCAGCCTTCCCGCTGGCCCGCTGACCATCTCGCTGCGCGGCATGAGCTTCACCTATCCGGGCGCCGTCGAACCGGCGCTAGTTGATGTGACACTCACACTCGAACCGGGCACGCGCACGGCGCTGGTCGGGTCGAGCGGGTCGGGCAAGAGCACGCTGGTCAACCTGCTGATGCGGTTCATCGATCCAAGCGAGGGCGAGATCGTCGCCTCGGACATCAAGATTGGCGATTTGTCGCCCGATACCTGGCGTCAGCAGGTAGCGTTGGTGTCGCAGCATCCCTATCTCTTCTACGGCAATGTGTTAGAGAACATTCGCCTGGCTCGGCCGGAGGCGTCGGCCGCCGAGGTCTACCAAGCGGCGGAGTTGGCGGGTGCGGCCGAATTCATCGAGCGCCTGCCACAGGGCTACGATACCGAATTGGGCGAGCGGGGCAGTCGCTTGAGCCAGGGACAGGCGCAGCGTATTGCGATTGCACGTGCCCTCCTCAAGAACACGCCGCTCGTGCTGCTCGACGAACCGACCTCCAGTCTCGATCCGGAGAGTGAAGAGCGCATCCGCCACTCGCTCGAGCGGCTCGCTGAGGGTCGAACCGTGCTGATCGTGGCCCACCGCCTGAAGTCGGTCTACTCAGCCGACCGGATTGCCGTGCTCGATCATGGACGTCTCGTGGAAGCCGGCACCCACGGCGAGTTGATGGCGCGTGATGCGCACTACGCCCGGCTGTTCGGGCGTGCGGATCGGGTGGCAGTCCGGTGAAGACGCTCTATCGACTGCTGAGACGGCTGACTCCATTCCGCTGGCGTATCTCAGTGGCGGTCTTCCTTGGTGTGCTGACCGTCGCGACCAATACTGGCCTGCTCGCCACAGCCGCCTATCTGATCTCGGCCGCGGCGCATCATCCGCTCCTGATTGAGATGACCGGCGCGATCTACCTGGTGCGAGTCTTCGGCATCTCGCGCGCGTTCGTCCGCTACGCCGAGCGCCTGGTCTCGCACAATGTGACCTTCAAGCTGATCGGTTCGCTGCGGGTCTTCCTCTACCGGCGACTCGAGCCGCTTGCTCCGGCCGAACTGGCGGGCTACCGCAGTGGCGATTTGCTCGCCCGCATGATGCGGGATGTCGAGGAACTTCAGAATCTCTTCCAGCAGATCGCCGGGCCGGTTTTGATCGCGATCGCCGCCGCGCTGCTGACGTTCGCGACTCTCTCAGTCTTCAGCGGACTGCTCGGGGTCGTCGCGATCCTCTTTCTGGCCGCCGTCGGCGCGGGTATCCCGCTGTTGACCCAATGGCTGGGCAAGCGCGCCGGACGACGTGAGCCGGTGCTGCGAGCCGAACTGAATGCGCAACTGGTTGACGGGGTTCAGGGGATGCAGGACTTGCTCGCTCTCGGCCAGGCCGAGCGTCACCAGCGACGCATCGCGGAGTTGAGTGATGAACTTGGGCGGATTCAGCGTCGCATGGCGCGCATTTCCGGCATGGAAGGGTCGCTGAGCGATCTGGGAACCAATCTCGCTATCTGGACGATTCTGCTGCTGGCCATTCCGATGGTCGACGACGCCCGGATCAAAGGCGTCTACCTGGCGACGCTCGGACTGATCATGCTCGGGAGTTTCGAGGCTGTCCGGCCGCTAGGACGCTCGTTCCAGTTTCTCGGCCGCACCATCACGGCGGGCGAGCGGATCTACGAGATTGCTGACCGTGAGCCGGTCGTGGTTGATCCGGTTGACCCGCGTCCGGTTCCGGAGTCGACGCTACTCGAATTCGATGACGTGTCGTTTGTCTATTCTTTGGGCGAGCCCCGCGTGCTCGACGGAGTCAGCTTCGAAATCAAATCCGGCCGGAAGGTCGCCATTGTCGGACCGAGCGGGGCGGGTAAGAGCACGATCGCCAGCTTAGCGGTCCGGTTCTGGGATCCGACTGGCGGCGCTGTGCGACTGGGTGGCCATGACCTGCGCGAGTACGCTCAGGAAGACCTGCGCGCGCGCATCGGGGTCGTGAGCCAGGAGACCCGCCTCTTCAACGCGACACTGCGGGCGAACCTGCGGCTTGCGAAACCGGACGCGACCGACGAAGAGTTGACCCAGGTTCTCCAACGTGTCCAGCTTGGTGCTCTATTGAACGGGCTCCCCAACGGGCTCGACACCTGGGTAGGCGAACAAGGGATGCGCTTCTCCGGCGGTGAACGACAGCGCCTGGCGATTGCACGTGCGCTGCTGAAAAATGCACCGCTCCTCGTTCTGGATGAGCCAACCGCCAATCTCGACCCGGTCACCGAGGGTGATGTCCTGGCGGCGATCTTCGATCTCTTCCGCGACCGGACGATCCTGCTGATCACGCACCGCCTCGTGCGCATGCAGGAGATGGACGAGATTCTGGTGCTTGATGCGGGCAGGATTGTCGAGCGTGGCGAGCACATGCGACTGTCCCTCGGCGGCGGCCTCTACCAGCGTATGCTCGACGTTCAGGATGAGGTGCTGGCCGTTGCGTGACGATCGCGCGCAAATTCGTCCCGCCACACCAAGCGATGCCGCGTCCATCGTCGCGGTCGCGGCAAGCGTTTGGCCCGACGAGCCGCTTGACGTAACCGCCATCCAGCACTGGATCGCCACGACGAAGCGGGGGACCTCGGTCGCCGTGCTCGATGGCGACGTCGTCGGTTTCGTCGACGGATTCCTGACCCAAACGGAACACGGGCAGCCGCGCTGGGAGGTTGACCTGCTGGCAGTCAGTTCTGAAGCACAAGGATATGGTATTGGCCGGAGGCTGGTGGGGACGAGCGTCGAGGCGGGCATTGCTGCTGTGGGAATGACGGCGCGCGGCTTGATCCGAAGCGGGAATGTCGCCAGCGAACGAGTCTTTGCCGCCAGTGGCTTCAAAGTTGGCTATCGTACTCTTCAACTCTGCGTGGATGACACGTTGATGCTCCCCGTCGAGGCTGGCTCAGTTCACGTCGTGCCAGTCAGGACCTTCCGATATGAGGGTGTCTGGCTCGAGGCAGTGACTCCGAACGCATTGGCGACTCTCCGAATTGGTGGCTCAGGTGTCACTGGCGCCCTGATACCTGTGGACGACCACCACGCCCTCGCCGCCGCCGAAGAGGTTGGCCTTCAGCCCGGCGGAGAATTCCGGTTCTGGGAGCGGGCGCTCTCAGGCTGATGTGCGTGGCTCAGTGATGGACGGTTGACGAGGCATTTCGGTAGTGCCTGCATTCGCCCGGGAGTAAACTCGCCGGGCTACAAGAACAAAGTCCACTGAAGGGACTGAAGAACACGTCCGCAACGCGCGGTTGTGTTCAGTTGGAATGTCTCGATCTGCAATTTGACCCTTAGTCCATTATCGAGGTGCAGTTCTTAATCCGGTAGCGCAACTGCGTTCACCTGGGTTGAAAACCCAGGCTCGTCAGACGAAGTCCGACCCGCAGGCGGGTACCCCGGGACTGAGTCTCACGTGCCGAAACCGTCCAGGACATACGGAACAGTGACGGCCTGCGCAATCCAATCTCAGTCCCTTGAGTGGACTTCGTCTTGGTAGCCCTGGAATTTATTCCCGGGCGATCGTGGATGAGTTACCTGGCGAACTCGCGCACCGCAATAATGGATTTCGTATGTTCAGCCTGTGTTTTCAACCCGGGTGTAACGCGGATGACTATCGGACCGAATCCTCATATCTCAATCGACCAGCGTAACTCCATCATGTACCCGCCAAATCACCCTCATCCCCTTCACCACCCGCGCTGCTCACCGTACAATGACCGATTGGGGCGTCGAACCGACCGGGTGCAGGTGAATGGGGCAAGATGGCCGTAACCGAAGAGCGCGTGATCACGGTGGACGATGGGGCGCGGATCGCCTACGAAGTGCGATCCGACCATCCGGACGGTGTGCCGATTCTCGCCTTGCACGGCGTTCTGGTCGGGACCTCCAACTGGATTCACCAGATGTTGCGCCTGCCGACATTCCACTGGATCGCCCCGGCCATTCGCGGACACGGCGACAGCTCACCCGCTGGCGATTCGCCGACTATCGAGCGAGCGGCACTCGATGCGCTAGCGGTGCTCGACGCCGAAGGGGTCGAGCGCGCCGTCGTGATTGGCAATTCGCTCGGCGCGACGGTCGCCCTCGCGCTCGCCCTGCTGCGGCCGGAGCGGGTTATCGGGTTGCTGCTGGCCGAGCCATCCATTCCCCAGCTGTTGCCGGGGGGCAATGACGATCGCCTCAGCGCCGCGGCCGAGAAGGCCCGGCCCCTGCTGGAAAACGGGCAGATTGACGCTGCTCTCGATATCTTCCTGACCCCGCGTGTCGGCGCCGACTGGCAGCGCAAGGTCGGGCGACGGCGCCTGGCCGAGTGGCGGCACAACGTCCTCTCCACTCCGGCCTGGTTCACGGCGGTCGAGGATTTCAACCCGGGGCCGGGGCCGCTGGCCGCGCTCGACCTGCCGACGCTCATCGTCTACGGAGCCAATACGCAGCCGGAGTATCGTGCTTTGACCATGGCGGTCGCGGATGCCGTGCCGGGCGCCGACGTTGCGGTCGTACCGGAGGCGGGCCACGGCTCCCCGGCTGACAACCCCGAAGGCTTCAACGAGGTGCTGGTCGAATTTCTGACGAAGCTCGGGTTGGTGTTCGCATAATCCCTGACTTCATTTGCGGCCGGATCATCCAAACACCCGTAACGAGAGCCACAGTCCACCGACCGCCACCAGGAAGATGACCGGGGTCGTTACGACGCCGAGTCGCAAGTATTGCCCGCCGGTGATCGTGAGCCCGCGCCGCTTTACGATATTGAGCCGGATGAGCGTCGCCGGCGAACCGGTGATGGTCAGACTGGGTCCAGTGTTGTTGATCAGGTTGGAACCGGCGCTCTCAGCACCAGCGCCGTGACACTGACCCGTACCCCGGTGAATGATCCGGTGAAGATCGTTGTGAGGATTAGCATGAAGAGAGACGTCGTGTTGGCCGCCCGCGCCCGCCGGAAGAGCAACGGGAAGACGTTGCGGACGGAAGATCACCAGAGTCAGGGTGGCAAGCAGAATCACCGCGGCGGCGATCACGTTCATGGCTGGCATCATACTCGCTGAGCGAGCAACTGAATGCGGCATACCTCGTCTGTTAAAGAGGACGGCCCGGAAATGCCGGGCCGAACGAGAGGGTTGGATTGAGGTTGTGTCGTTGTCCGGAGAGCGCCGTCAGGTTTGGGACCCGATCAACTTTCCGATCATCTCAACACGCGAGGCATTGTGTACTAACAAGATCCATGCTACGGGCGATCCGAAGACAGCGGTGTGACAGCGGGTGCCGAAGTGCGACAAAACCGCAACAATCGCGTACGAATGGCTGCCCGAGGAGACGGGATTCCGGAGTCCGAGCTCGAACCTGATCGTTTTCGGGCATGCGCATATGGCGAACTCGAGGGGCTGCATTGTCGCGCGGCATTGTCTACAATGCGTGCGAGAGCACGATACGGCAGCGCCATCGTCGTCGCCTGCCATGATGTGAGGTCGATCACCCTGGGAATACGTTGCCGGTGTGCACCAGAAGCAGCGTCAACGACTTGGCCAGGGGGAACGATCGAGGCCGGAGGAGCACACAGGCGTCACCGGCAGAGGAGCGAGAGGGCGAACGGTTGGCGTGGGTCAGCCGGTTGCTGCAATTGAAAGGACAGTCCGTGGCACAGATGACCGGGGGGCAAGCCCTCGTCCAATCAGTACTCAAGCACGGCGTGGACGTCATCTTTGGCCTGCCAGGGGTACAGCTCGACTGGGCGTTCGACGCGCTGTACGACGCGAAGGACGAGGTCAAGGTCTATCACACGCGCCACGAGCAGGCGACATCCTACATGGCTGACGGCTATGCCCGGACCACCGGACGCGTTGGAACCTGCCTGGTCGTTCCCGGTCCTGGCCTGCTCAACGCCATGGCCGGCCTTTCAACCGCCTACGCGACCTGTTCGCCGGTGCTGTGCATCTCCGGCCAGATTCAGTCCGATCTGATCGAGGTCGGCCGCGGGGTCTTGCACGAGATTCCGAACCAGCTCGAGATGGTCCGCTCGGTCACCAAGTGGTCGGGCCGCGCGATGTCGCCAGAGGAAGTTCCGGGCATCGTGACCGAGGCCTTCCGGCAGCTACGGATGGGTCGCACTCGCCCGGTTGAGATCGAGATCCCGCCCGATGTGCTGCAGGCCACCGGCAACGTCGAACTGCTCGAGCCGATTGGTGTCTCACGACCGTCCGGCGATCCGGACGCACTCGAGAAGGCGGCCAAGGTGCTGGGCGAAGCGAAGAGCCCGGTCATCTTTGTGGGTGGAGGCATCCTGGCGGGCGAGGCGTGGGATGAGCTGCGCGAGCTGGCCGAGATGCTCCAGGCTCCGGTGATCATGTCGAGCAGCGGCAAGGGCGCCATCTCGTCTCGAAACTACCTGGCCCAGAACTACCATGCGAGTATGGAACTGCTGCCGAAGTCGGACGCCATCTTCGTCGTCGGCACGCGCTTCGCCCAGCCTGTGCGCTCAGAATGGAAACCGGAAGAGCATCACACGATCATCCAGATGGATGTTGATGGCGAAGAGGTCGGCCGCAACTACCGGCCTGACATCGGCATCGTCTCCGATGCCAAGATCGGCTTGACCGACCTGATTAATCGCGTGCCGAAGCACAATCGCAAGCGTGAGTCGCGCAAAGACGAGTTGGAGGCGCTGAAGGAGTCGATCGAGGATCGCTTCTTCGAGGTGCAGCCGCAGGCCTCCTTCGCTACGGTGATCCGCGAGGAACTGCCGGACGATGGCATCGTCGTGAGCGAGAGCACCCAGGTCGGCTACTGGATGCACAACATGTTCCCAGTCTACAAGCCACGTACGTACCTGACCTCCGGCTACCAGGGCACGCTTGGCTACGGCTTCGCCACCGCGCTTGGCGCCCAGGTTGGCAATCCCGACAAGAAGGTCGTCTCGGTGAATGGCGACGGAGGCTTCATGTACAACGTGCAGGAGCTCTCGACCATGGCGATGCACAACATCAACATGGTCGGCATCGTCTTCACCGACAATGCCTACGGCAATGTCAAGCGCATTCAGCAGCAGACCTTCCACGGCCGGACCATCGCGTCGAATCTGCGGAACCCGGACTTCGCCAAGCTCGCGGAACTGTTCGGTGTGGTCGGAATGCGGGCCAACAGCCCGGACGACCTGCGTTCGGTGCTGCGCAGCGCGCTGAAGATGGACGCCCCGGTGCTGATCGAAGTGCCAGTCGGCGAGATGCCGAGCATCTGGCCAATCGTCCGCCCGAACGAGCGGTAGCCAACAACCTTCACCCCCCGGCCCCTCGCCCGCGCAGCGGGCGAGGGGAGACTAAGTAGGATTCCGTAACGTGCTCCCTTCTCCTGCTTGGCGGGAGAAGGGCTGGGGATGAGGGTGGCCGACTCGTTCCCCTACTTCAAGCTCTCGATATACGCCACCAGCGCGGCGACGGTTGAATCCTGGGTGATTTGCGCCATGAACGGATCGGTCGCGGCGCTCATCACGCTTGGCCCGTACCCGGCAACGATCTGCGCGTCTGGGTTGATGATGCTCTGTCGCAGGTACTGTGTGTCGGCGACGACCGTCTGACCGTTGGTGAGCTTCACCTGACTCCCGGCCAGTCCCACCAGGCTCGGTCCGGCGCCACCCCCGCCCGTCGTCGAATGGCAGACGTTACAGCGAAACTGGTTGAAGAGACGTTCTCCCCGCGTGATCTGATCAGCGACTGATGGGCTGCCTGCCGCGGGAGGCTCGGTCGCGGTGCTGCTGCTCGTTTCGGATGACTTGAAGGCGATGTAGCCGAAGAGGACCGCCGCCACAATGACGACGAGAATCGCGATCACCCCATTACGCGACATCGATGCGCTGTAGACCTTCTACCAGGCGACCGCCTGGATCTGTGTTCGTTGCATGTCGTTCAACGCTAACGCTCATGAATCAGGATCTGGACTCGATGACTTCACCGATCCCGAAGAGCCCGGAGTCCGGTTCTGGCCAGGCTGAGCGAGATGTGTGCGCTGGTCTCGGCAATCTTTGCCGCTCCACGAGCACCACGCGAGACGATCGTGGTCACGACGCGACGACAGTTGTCGATGTCGTCGTCGATATCCGCTCGCAGCAGGCCTACCGACATCAGATGCTCGTTGGCAATTTCCGGCGCGATCCGGTCGAGCGTCACGCGCAGACTAATCAGCAAAACGACCATATCGTCAAGCTGGCCAACGATTGGAATGATGCCGGGGACTAAATCGATCGGCGAGATCCCATAGCCAATTGCACCGACGAGCGGCGCCTTGTCGAGCGCCGAAATGCGGCTGTCGGCGACCAGGCGACGTGTTAGCCGGACGTAGCGGGGAAAGTGGCGCGCCAGGAGTCGCAGCGTATCACGCATGCCCGGATTGCCGTTACGGTCCATCGATATTACCCATCCTTGTCGCTGGCGTCACCGGCGTTGCGCGCCTGCCAGCTGCGAAATGACCGGATGCCCTTACCGGTCAGTCGGCCGGCAATCCGGGCGCCACTCTCAATCGCGCGCGAGGCCTCGCGGGAACCGGTCTCGATGACGCGTGATGCCTCACGGGTGCCCGTCTCAGTGGCGCGTTTGGCGAGATCGCGCGTCACCTGAAAGTCGTGCTCGACCTGATCGCGGCTCAGCCCGACCGATTCGAGGTGGACATTGGCGGCGTCACGGTCCATCTGCGTCAGCACGAAACGAATCGTGCCGATCATCGCGAGAATGCGGCTCATCTGGTTCAGGAGCGGTATGAAGCGGGTGAATCGTGACGCCGGTCCGTAGCCGAGTGGTCCGAGGATCTGACTCTGCTGAGATGCTGACATCTTCCCGGCCGAAACCAGGTTGACGGATAACTGCGCATAGGCCGGAAGACGCTCGCCGACATCCTTGAGCGTCGCGATGACGCCATCCGGCGCGCCGTCTTCCTGATTAGCCTTGGCGAGCTGATTCTCGGGTAGAAGTTGCTCTTCTTCGTCGTTTTCGGGCATCTGGAGTTCGTCGTCACTCATGATGTTCACGCGCCTGCCAATTCGACTATCCAACGTTGCGCAGGCTAATCCTACCATTGAGGAGCGAGTTAGCCGTGGGACATCAGGCGTGGGTGATCTGAGGACTCCAGGTCAATGTGAGTCTGACGAGGAGCTACGGAAGAAGTGCGTAGCCCCTCGTCGCGGCAGTCAGGGAGCGGGATTCTTGCCGGGCGAGCGTCGTTTCGTGGCTGTTCCCGGCTTCGAAGACCGTTGTGGTCTGTTCGTCGCCATAGTCTTGTGATCGTCGTTCGTCGTGGTGGTTCGATGCACTAGCTGTCACGGTAGGCATGGGGGACATCGGAGGGAAGCCGATGCGTGCCTACTCAGTCGATCTGCGGGAGCATGTGGTGGCGGCTGTCCAGGCAGGGCGCCGCCGGGTGGAGGTCGCCGAGGTGTTCGGCATCTCGCTGCGGACGGTGGAGCGCTATCTGCAGCGCCAGCACCGGACGGGAGATCTGCGGCCGACGCCGGTGCCCGGTCGACGCCGGGAGATTCCCGTGGAGCAGGAGGCGCAGCTCACCGCCCAGCTGCGCGCCCAGCCCAGCGCCACGCTGGATCGGCACGTGGAGCTGTGGGCCGAGCTCACGGGGGTACGTGTCAGTCCCACCACGATGTATCGCGCCATCAGACGCCTCGGCTGGACCTGGAAAAAAAAGCGGTGGTGGCCACCGAGCGGGACGAGGACGCCCGAGCGGCGTGGCGGGAGGCCATGAACCAGCACGATCCTCGCCAGTTCGTCTTTGTGGATGAATCGAGTGCCAACACCACGCTCAAGCCACTACTTCCCTTGGGAATGCAGTGATACGAGTAGTCCGCGGAGCGGCAGCACACCTCCGTATAGAGATCGCAACAATTGTCTCCGCACGGGGTATTGCAGCCACAGTTCCCATTTGGGTCACGACAAGATTGGCCAGTCAGTGCGTCCGGGCAGCAGACCTTGTTGCTCGAGCAGCAGAATGGTCCGCAGGTCTCGCCGGTGGTGCAGACGCACTGACATGTAGTGGGATCGAGCTGCTGACCCGGCGGGCATTGATCAACGCAGTGCCCGTTGCAACAATCCTTGCCGGATCCACAATCGATCTGCGTGCAGACGCCGCTTACGCATTGCTCGCAGTTGCTGCAGGTTATCCCGCACGAGCCGCAGTTCTTATCGTCGTTATAGGTATCGACGCAGGTGTTGTTGCAGAACGTGCCACCCCCTGGGCACACGCAAGCGCAGGTAACAGGATTGAAGACCTCGGGCGGGGTACACTGATCGTTAACACACCCTCCGTGGCAGCAGACCAGACCGTTACCGCAAGTGGTCCCGTCCTCAACAGGAGTACACTGTCCCGTTGTCGCGTCGCATGTCTCACACGTCGGACACTCTTTGGGTTTACATGGCTGAGATGGGTCATTTGGGTCAAATGTCTCGCAGAGCGTGCATTTCGGCTCACACTTCGCGTTGCCCCAGAAGTTGTGCGCGCATTGCTCGCTCGGCCCGCAGCAGATCGGAGTGCCGATATTTACGAATCCAAGGAAGGGATTGCAGATCTCGGTGTCACCCGGACAGCTGCAATGCTCTTGGCGACAAATGGACAGATGAACTGCACGAGAAATTTTGGCATTCCGCTTGCAGATCTTTCGTTCTTTCGGGTCGCCCCAACACGTGTTGATTTCAACCTTGAATGCCCACTCGGCTTCATCGATACATTGCTGGTACGTGTCGTCGCATTGCTCGGGCTGTGATGCGCTGGCTCCCGATGCACTGCTCGCCACCGACAGTCCAACGATGCCCGCGACCAACCCTTTGAGCACCTGGCGACGTGACGTGGCTTTGCCCAAGGTCCGCGTCAGGTCGTCAAAACGCCAGTCTTGCATGCGATCCCCTCATGACATCCACACCGTCTGTGCGGCCCGGTGCCGCCCAACCTATTTCCCTCGTGTCGCGCAATCTGTGGTCAGCCTGGCGATAACGTGCCAGTGCCGTAGGCACGTCGTCGTCACACCGGTTCCCTGCTCCACGATAGCAGTCGGGCGTTATTTCTCCGTTATTTCCCCCATGGGTTTACTCCCGTCGGGCGTTGCGCTCACTATCGTGTCGTCCGAACGCGGCAATTCCGTCTGAACGTGACTGTTCATCCATGCGATTGCCTGGTCCGGCGTCTTGAACACGGTCTTGATCCCGGTCTGGATCTGCTCGACCTCGATCCGCAAGCCACGATGGTCGAGCACCCACCAACGGACCAGGAAGGAGCAGTAGTGGCGTGCCATAGGTCCCCCCGCTGGTATGTCGCCGGTCATCAGCCAAACCTGATTCACTGAGCCCAGCATAGGGATGGGGCGTTAGTCAGCCATTATTTCGGAATATCTGTGACGAGCGAACCACGTGTGGAATGGCCCCACCGAAGCCGCGTTTTACTTTCCCGCGTAGTCGGAGTCCTGCCGGCCCCGATCATTCGAGTGCTCAGACCGCGTCGTCTCGGCGAGTTGAACGTCGAACCCTTCGTCGTGTCTGGCAAACTGCTCGCTGACCGCGTGGCGGGTGCTCCCTGAAGAAGATGGCAGTCCGTCGCCTACCTTGATGTTCTTTTGGGCGTTTTCGAAGGCCAGTGCTTCGGCGATTGCCTGGGTGAACGAGAGCAGGCCACCAGACCGCCAGGCACGATCGAACGTCACACGGCCGATCGTCGTCGCGGCTCGCTCTGTGTAACGATCGAATTCGGCTTGATCGGGCGGGTGAAGTTTGAACTCAGCACCGGGAGCGACTGAATGTGCCTGCCAGGCTCCATACAAGCGTGCCGACAGTTCTGGAAGGCCCGCGGCACTGGCCGAAGCTGCCATGCCTTCGAGGAATGAGAGTGAACCGGACTGGTAACCAAGCTTTTGGCTGAGCGCATAGCCGTCGCCAAACGACCGCACCGCCTGACTCACGTCTCCGTCATGCAAGCCCACGTACCCGAGATTGTGCAGCCGGATTGCCATTCCCTGCTCGTCTCCGAGTTGACGGTCCAGGCCGAGCGCCTCTCGATAATAGGTAGCGGCAGTGGCATAGTCGCCGGTCAAGCGGGCGTCTTCCGCGAGTGTGTTCAGTGTGCGCGCTTGACCAAGCTTGTCGTCCAGTTCGCGAAACAGCGGAAGGCTCTCGCGAGCGCGCGCTCGCGACTCGTCGAACCGCTCCGCCATGCCAAGCGCATTGGCGAGGTAGGCCAGCGACCAGGCAATCCCGAACGGGTCGTTGAGGCTTCGACTGATATCGAGTGCTTCCTCCAGCAGCGCGATCGCCCGGTCGAAGTCGAGGATGCGCCGCGCCAGTTCTCCGGCGCCGGTCGCCGCGCGTGCCCGCGACAGTGTCCGTGCTGCACCTCGGAGTGAGAGGGTGTCTTCGATCCAACTGAGTCCCTCACTGGAATGCCAGCGAATACCCCAGAAGCGCCAGACGACGGCTTCGATGCGCAGAGCACGCTCCGCGTCATCCTGTTGAATGAGCCAGTGCAACGCCGCGCGTACGTTGTCGTGCTCGAGTTCGATGCGATCAAACCAGTCAGCCTGTCCGGGGCCGGTCAACTCAGGCTCGATCGACTCCAGGAACGAGACGAAGTAGCGTGCATGCCGGTCGCGAAGGACGCTCGTCTCCCCGCTCGCGTCCGACAGTGCCATCGCGTATTGGCGAATTGGCTCCAGGAATCGATAGCGAGCTGCCGGACCGGAAAGATTGGACAGTATCAGGGATTTATTGGCGAGCTGGCCAAGGATTTCAAGAATTGAGGCCCGCGGGAGTGCGCTGTCAGAACATATTGATTCCGCCATTTCGAGCGTCCAACCACCCGCGAAGACGGCCAGTCGCCGAAGCAGTATCTGTTCGGGATGCTCCAGGAGGTGGTAGCTCCAATCCAGCGTCGCTGTTAGGGTCTGCTGCCGGGTGGCTACAACGCGCGATCCCGCGGTCAGCACTTCGAGCGCGTTATCGAGTCGACTTGCGAGCTGTGGCAGGGTCAAGACGGTCGTTCGCGCGGCGGCGAGTTCCAGGGCCAGAGGAACACCCTCGAGGCGTTGACAGATCGTGCAAATGGCTTCTGCATTGTCGCTGGTCACCGCGACGTGTTGCTGATGCCGCTCGACCCGGTCCAGGAAGAGCTTCACGGCGTCGTTGTCCACGATTGCCGCGAGATCGAATGATGGGTCTGGCGGCGTAAGCGCGGGCACGGGCCAGCGGTGCTCACCTTCGAGTCTCAGTGCTTCGCGGCTGGTGGCAAGTACCTGAACCGTTGGGCTGGTGCGCAGAAGTACGTCAACCAACTCTGTACTCGCATCGATCACGTGCTCGCAGTTATCCAGCACGAGCAGAAGCTCTGCGTCTTTGAGTTGCGTTACCAGCGATTCAAGTAGTGTCCGTCCAGCCTGCGCGTCAATTCCGAGCGCGCCCATCACCGTCTGAGGGACGAGTTGCGGATCGGTGATTCCGGCGAGCTCAATGAGCCAGACGCCATCACAGTATTCATCGACCAACTGGCCTGCAACTTCGATCGCCAGCCGTGTCTTGCCAATCCCTCCCGGACCCATCAGCGTCATCAGACGATGACGAGGAAGTTCCTCGATAACCGCGGCAACCTCCAGTTTGCGCCCGATAAAGCTCGTAATCGGGTGCGGTAAGTTGTGCGAAGCTGATCCGTTCCCGGTCTCGGCTGCTGAACCGAGGTCGGCTTTGATGTCCTGGTACAGCTTCTGTGTCGCTGGTTCCGGCGCGACGTCGAGGGATTCCCGCAACGCTTCGACTAGAGTCTGGTACTGGCGCATCGCAAGCTTGCGGCGTCCCGTCGCGGCGTAGAGACGCATGAGTCGATGGTGTGCTGCCTCGTGCTCTGGTTCATCGGCAGTCAACCGGCGTGATGCCTCGATCGCCAGCTTATACTCGCGGCGTTCTTCGTGAATCCACGCCACTGTGTCAAGCAACGTGTGATAGGTTGCGGCCAGTTCGTCCCGGCAGGAGATCGTCCATTCCTCGTACAGTTCATCAGGCAAGAGCGGCGCCGTGTAGCGCTTGATCGCATCCCAGTAGGGTTCAGGGTCGTTACGGTCGCGAGCCAGTCTCGCTGCGTCCTCGAACGCGTGCACGTCGGTCCAGATCTGCTCGGGTCGGTAGAGTTGCACGCGGTTGCCTTGAGAACGCAGGATCAGTGTGGGGTCGAGCGGCAGTTCCCGAAGCTGGCGGCGGGCGACATGGAGCGTCTGGCGCAACCTGTTGGCGCCCGCGGTGATGTCCGCCTCCGGCCAAAAGAGGACCACCAGTTGCTCGCGGAGCATCGCGTAGTCAGGAGCAAGCGCGAGCACCTGTACCAGGCGTTCGGCATTGCGTAAATTCCAGTCGTCCTGTCGCAGGTCAATGTCACCCGCGGTTACCCGAAAGCCACCGAGCAACTCAATGCGAAGCACCGACTCATCGAGATCCTCCTCGTGCGACGTCACTCCTGAGAGATGAGATACCTTGGCCATGTTGAGTTTATGAAACCCCTATTCTTGCTGAAGATGACGCGCTCGCTCGATCTTGAAGCGAAAATTGACTTGCTGGCTCACTCGGTCCCAAACTCGCCTCGTTCGTAACAAGTCCAACCATGGAAATTATGCCAACCCAGGACATGACTGATCAATTCGAGCGCGTCGCGTTCATCACGTCGTGCCGAGCATGACACTGACGCTCCGCTGAAAGCAGGCCAGCCGGATATCACTTTGTTGAGTACGGATGTCGGCATGTCTCAGAATTATGGAAATGTAGACGCCTCAACGGCATCGTTCAATACGCCAAATGGCGTATGGTGTTGTTCTGGCATGTTCCGGATAGAAGCTGGCGCGGGCAGGGGCGATTGCGGCGTTTGATCGAAATGGGAAAGGTCTGGTAGTCCAGACGAGGCGGCTCGCTGCGGAGCCCAGTGTCGCGGAGGTGACGTCACCTCCGCGACACTGGGACATGCACTCGCCTGACGTGAGGCTCCTTAGCAGACAACGTCTGAAGTGTCGAGGCAGTGGAAGGTGTAGTCAGCGGACCGGCAGCAGTATTGACCCTGGTTGCAGCAGATGTCGCCACACGTCTCCTGACAACCCGGACAGTTCGCGTCAGGATCCTTGCACGCCATCCCCGTCAACGAGTCGGGACAGCAGACTTTGTTACCCGAGCAGCAGTAGGGCCCGCAGGCCTCACCGGAGTCGCAGGCGCACTGACAGGAATTCGGATCGAGTTGCTGACCGGCGGGGCATTCGTCGATGCACTGGCCGTTGCAGCAGAGCTTGCCGCTCCCACAGGACGCGCCATTCGAGGCCGTGTCGGGGGTGCAGGTGCCATTTTCACATACCTGGCAGTCGTTGCATGGCGGGTCACACGTCTGGCCACACCCGCCGCCAGATTTGCAGTAGCTGCCAGGTGGACAGCATTCGAACGGATATACGCTGCCGATACCGGCGAGGCATTCGATGTAGCCATCGGCGCAGGTACAACCTCCACCCGAGCACACCTGGTTTGAATCATGGCATTGGCGCCCGCAGAAGCCGCAATTGTTTCGATCCGAGGTGGTATCGATGCATTGATACCCATCCCCCGTGTTGCAGCAGCTTGATCCGCTGGGACAGCGCGAGTTAGAGCAGATATCGAACTGGATGCGTGCAAACGTCAAGCAGTGGATCACGCCCCCGCCGTTAGCCCGGCATTGGTGATAGAACTGCGCCGCCTCCTGGCGACACTCTTTGAAACTGCCGCCGCAGCTGGCCGCGGCCACCGGATGCTTGGTGGTCTGACTCGCCGCGGTTATGCCCACAACACCGGCGAGCAACCCTTTAAACACTTGACGACGTGACGTCGCCTTCCCCAACGTTCGCGTCAGGTCATCGAATCGCCAATCCTGCATCTTTCCCCCTCTTACCCATTTTGAATGGATCCTGAGGCTGGCCGGCTCCTTGTCCGGTCATGCCTGGAAACGCGGTATGTGTCTCTCGAATGTCAAGACAAGACCCACCCGAGCCTGGTCACAGCCCGCGATTGGTGCGGTGAATCGGGGCTGTGCGACGGATCCTGGCTGACGACGACACCAGGTTATTAATGGCGCGAAAGATTGCGCTCGACAGGCTCTTTGTCCGAGCGCGGTGTCCGGACACGCAAGTTGCTGGCCAGAGAAGCACTGCATTCCTGGTCTGAACACCGAGGCTCGCGCCAGCCTCAACATGGAGACAGGAATGCTGCGACCTGGCTGACTCAACGATCGAGACAGAAAGTTGGTTCGCACCGGAACGTTCCGGCGCGAACCATTTACCTGATGCTTAACGTTGATTCGCCTACGCGGTTGCCGGAGCACCGGCCAGAGCCAGAACCGCCTGGGCGCCGACGGCAACGTCTGACCCGATCGTGCCATCCGGTTGGATTAGTACAGCCGATGGCGTTCCGGTCGCGCCAAAGCTTCGACCAGTGCTGAACCCCTGATCCAGCACGATCGTCGAGCGCAACCCCAGTTTCTGGTTTGCCTCGACGGTTCCCGTCGAGACGAGTAGCAGTTCTGGAGCATCCTTCGGTGGCCTGGCTTCCCAGGCCTTCAGGTCATCGACCATGCGCTGGCAAAAGCCACAGCCCGGATTCCAGAAGAGAACCAGTGTCTTCTTGCCACGGTAGTCGTTGAGCGTGACCTGCTTTCCCTTCAAGTCTGGCAGGTCAATCGCGGGCGCCGGGCGGCCGAGCATCGGGGCGGTTCGCGGAGCAGCGGCCGAGCCATTACCGTTGGCCGTCGGTTTGGGGGCCGGAGCGAGCGGAAGCGTGCCGGTTGCCTTCTGCACCAGTTGCCGGATCTGTTCCGCGCCGATGGCCAGTCCGCTGTCGATACGACCGTCGGGCCGGATCACGACTGCTGAGGGAGTGCCATGCGAATCATAGGCTTCCGCGACCTCGCGATCCGTTTGTAGCAAGATCTGCGTGATCCCATGCTCGGCGGCCTTCGCGCGATTCTCCTCCACCTTGCCACGGCTAACCAGCACCACCGACAGCTTGCGCGCTTCCTCGCGCTGCCATTTGGCCAGATCTGGCAGAAGCGCGTTGCAGGGGCCACAATGCGGATCGGAGAAGACCAGCATGACCGGCTTGCCGCCGGCACGCAGGGCATCGAGGGTCATCGTCTCGCCGTGCAGTCCCGAGAGCCGGAACGCTGGCGCGACCGTGCCGAGCGGCAGTCCTGCTACCGGGGCGGCCGGAGCGGCTGGGCGAGCGTCGCCACTGGCCGGAAGTGACTCGAGCGCCTCGATCCGCACGAGCAGGCGGCCGTTCTGCTGCATGATCTGCAGCAACAGCCATCCCTCGCTAACGATCGCCAGCGCAACCAGCACGCCTGCCACGATGGCAACCTGCTCCGCGCCGGAACGCTGTCCCAGCCAGCCGGTCACGCTGCTGCCAGCCCCGTTCTGCCCCCCTATGACGACGAACACCGCGATTGCGCCGAGAATCAAGTTGCGGACGAGCGTTGACCAGCCGACCGGTTCGGAATGGATCTGACCAAAGCAGTGACAATCGGGCGCCTGGCCGCGCGCCATAGTGACGCCGATGCCTACGACAAAGAGGAGCAACAACGCCAGCGCCGCTAGCGCTCCCCACCAAGCGGTGGCCAACGGCAGGAGCAGCACGACCGTGGCCAGCTCGGCGAATGGCAGGAGCGTGCCGAACGGAGCAGCAAGCACCGGCGGGATGCCAAATCCCTCCATTGCCGCACGCGACCCTTTCAAGTCGGCCAGCTTCGCCAACCCAGCAACGAGGAACACGGCTGCGAGTACCAATCGCGCCACAAGCACAAGGAAATCCACCCCGACCTCCAGTAAGACCGTCGAAACCCATCCGACAAGCGTGACCTGACCATAAAGCGTTTGACCCGGTCATTCTAGCACCGGGCTCAGCTCAACAAACAACCGGCTCTGCGCACTCTCCGCAATAGGAATGAATCTTATGTCCGCCAAACAGGTGGCAAACGCTCGCTCACTTTTCGCACGAATATCAGCCCCATGAGAACTCGTCCCCTGATTATGCTACGCTGAAGTCTAGATATTTACGCTACAGGAAGTCAACCAGCTGCTGCATCAGACGGGTCGATGCCGGCAAAGCCGCCGGCGTGGTGCGTGGTGTCCAGTATCAGCGCCGCCGCCAACTAACGATCACATAACGCCCCGCCGCTATCTTGAGTAGCGAAGGCCATTGATCGTTTCCGCGCAGCGCATGGTCAGAGTCGGATCGTGCCTGCGGCGGAGATCTGTCTTGACGATGAGACCGGAAGGGAGATCGAAGGGGAAACACGAGAAATCACAGCCGGGCACAGCGCGATTGCCGGAACGGCTGTTTGAAATCAGGTAAGGGGGAATGGTGCAGGATTGGCGTTTCGATGACCTGACGCGGACGTTGGGGAAGGCCACGTCGCGACGGCAGGTGCTCAAGGGGCTGGTCGGTGGACTGGTCGGGATCTCCGTGGTCGGCCGAGCGGCTGGCGTCAGTGCGCAAGTGAACGAGGAATGCGATAGCGAATACCAGCATTGCCTCGATCAAGCCGACTTCGCCCTCAAGGCGGACCTAGCGACCTGTATTGGCTATCCCAAAGAGAAAGCGGCCTGCAAACGTTCAGCGAAACTCTCCCATCGCATTCATCAGGCCGGGTGTGTCTCCAAGCATTGCAGCTGTCCCGCGGGGACAGATGCGTGTCACTCGGTGCTCGGGTTTGTGAATTTCGGTCCGACGGTCTGTTGCGAGCCGAGTGAAGAATGCCAGCACACCTGGCTCGGATTCGCCAAGTGCGAGCCTATGTGCGACATCTGCGAGAAGTACGACCCGGACGATCCGAATGAGCCATGCAAGCCGCTGGAATGCCCCGAGTGTCAGATTTGCGATCAATCGACTGGCCAGTGCACGGTCGCAGACGATGGGACCTCGTGCGGCACCGATCAGGTCTGCTGCGCGGGAGCGTGCACCAGCGGAGACACCTGTGACTATTGCAAAGGGCAGCTGGATGGCGTCCAGTGCGGGCAGGACAGGTCTGCTGCCAGGAGCACTGCACCAGCAATCAGTGCCCTGCCAACAAGGAGTTCAGCTACGACACCTGCCAGTGCGCGTGCACGGCCCAGTGCCCTCCAGACCAGCTACAGGATCCGGAAACCTGTGCGTGCCAGGACCTGTGCGCGAACAAGACCTGCGGCGAGTGCGAGACGTGTGACCCAACCTCAGGCGATTGCGTCCCCGTAGACAACGGGACGACCTGCAGCGAAGGAACCTGCTGCGACGGGGCATGTACGACGGACGGCGGCTCGTGCTGCGATGAGAACGCCAAACGCTGTTACGACCAGACGGGCGCAGTCGGCCCATGTTGCCCGACCGGCCAGGGTTGCGTGGCAGAGGTCAGTGACGAAGCGGTATTTGACAATTACACCTGTTGTCCGATCATCTCCGGCTCGGGAATCGGAGAGGACGGGCGCCCGTATCCAGCGCTGCCGGGCGGAACCTGCTGCAGCGGGCCCAATTACTGGGCGGTTCGATGCCCTGGTGGCTGGACCTGCTGTGATTCGAACAACGGGGGCTTGTGTTGTTAGCCATCGCGGATTGCCGGCGTGACAAGAAATCTGACATGAGTACAAGGATTGACGTCGAACCAAGTAGACGAGTTCAACGCCGGTTGATGCCGCGATGCTACTGCACCGTCAGGCGGCGGTAGATGTCAGCCAGCTTGATCGCGAGGGCGCGGACGTCCTCGACGACGACGTAGTGGTTGCGGCCAAACATGTAGGGCATGTAATCGCGGGCTTCGGCGTCGATCGTCAGCGCAAAGGTCGCGACCCCCTTCTGCCGGGCATCGAGGAGCGCCCTGCGCGTGTCTTCGATGCCATAGCGGCCGCCGTAGCCGTCGAAGTCGTTGGGACGGCCGTCGGAGATCATCAGCAGCAGGCGGACGCGAGCTGGTTGCTGAATGAGTGCGTGAGTGACGTGTCGTACGGCCGGGCCGATGCGAGTGTAGGAGCCGGGCGCCATACCAGCGATGCGGCCCTTGACGGTCTGGCTGTACTGCTCGTCGAACGCCTTTATGACTGAGAGGTCGATTCGCTTGCGCGTACTGCTGGTGAAGCCAAAGAGGGCGTAGCGGTCGTCGAGCATCGTCAGCGCCTCGCAGAGAATGACGATGGCGCGGCGCGTCACCTCGATCACCTGGTCGTTGCGCGGGTCGTCGTCAATCCAGGCGCCGGTCGAGCCGCTCAGGTCGATCAACACGCCGAGCGCAATGTTGCGTTCCCGCTCGAGGATCTTGCTGTAGAGCTTATCGTCCGGTGAGTACCCGGCCATGCGGTCGGCGTGCGCGTTGACGATGGCGTCAAGGTCGAGCTCATCCCCGTCGAACTGGCGTGTCAGCCGAATACGTTCCGGGCGCAGCGCTTCGAACTGCTGCTTGATCCGTGTGATCAGGGGCGCATTCTGGCGCAGGATGCGGTCGACCGCCTCACTGCTGCCGCCCCTCGGATGCCTCAGCTTCACCGCGCACCACTGCTCCTGATAGGCATTGAGACGGTAATCCCACTCGTTGTACAGAAGCGCCCCTGCCTTCTCGGCATCGCTAAGGGGCACTTGCTGGAACGTCATGGTTGGTTCTCGATCGCCCATGCTGAGTTGCACCGACTGCCGCCCGCCGCGTGAAGCTCGACGTTCGCGTACGTTGAGTTGCTCGGGCGACCGGACATCGACCACCAGCGGATCGTGGCGCGACTTGGTGCGCGGTGGTGGCGCGTCGGACGTGCTCGTCGCTTCCTCGTCGAATCCGGTTGACGGCGTCGCGATGCGGATCTGGTCGTAGCGGATGCGTCCGCGATAGTGGACCGGTGCGAAGCCGCCGGTCGAATCGGGCTCTGAACGGGCGGCCATCAGCGAAAGCTCGCGGATTGGCGCGATCTCGACGGAGGCGAGTGCTTCATCCAGGCCGGGGAGCGCGATGCCGGTCTGCTCCTGCAATTGCGCACGATGCGGCAGCGAATCGAGTGGGTGCGCGAGCAGACGCCGCAACAGTGACTCCTGCGGGCTGCCATCCAGATTGTCGTGGCCGTTGCGGCGCTGGAGTGCATCGTCGCGCAGGATCGCCAGGTCGCGGGTCAGGCCAGGCCAATGCGCGATCAGCATTCGGTCGAGCCACTCGCCATGCAGGATCTCGTAGAGTCCGAGCGCCTGACCCGCCTGCTCGCTGGCCATCAGGCTCTGCACGTCGAGCCCGCCAAGGCGCACCTGCAGCACCTTCCAGGCGGCCATCACCCGGTAGAGCCGACGCGCCTCGGCAAGCGTCTCGAATTCCTTCACTTCAACAGGAAAGAAGATGGTGCGCCCGTCGCTATAGCTGCCGCTCGTGGCCCCGGCCGTCCCGCTGACGCGGAGCTCACCGTCCGATAGCGCCGTGACGTAGAGCGCCAGCGACCCTTCGACCTCGGTAAAGGGGAGGCGTACCTCTTGAATGGTGGGCTGAGACTTCTCCCCTTCGTCGGACCGGCCCGGGAGGATGCGGTCGAACCAGCGTCGCATCGGTTAGACGGGGAAGACGGTCGTGACCAGATCGAGCACGGCTGCCTGCACGGTCTGGTCGTCGGTGATCGGCGCAGCAATGGCCAGCTCGCAGGCGCGGCGTGGCGCGATGCCGGAGCTGATCAGCATCCCGGCATAGATCAGCAGACGTGTGCTGGCGGGCTCGTCGAGCCCGGAATCGCTCAGGTTGCGGATCAAGTTGCCGAGCTTGACCAGTTGTGCGGCAGTATCGCTCGGGACGCTACTCTCGTGGGCGACAATGCGAGACTCGATTTCGGTCGGCGGAAACTCAAAATCGAGTGCCACGAAGCGCTGGCGCGTGCTCGGTTTGAGGTTCTTCATCAAGCTCTGATAGCCCGGATTGTAGGAGATGACGAGCAGGAACTCGGGCGGAGCGACCAGTAATTCGCCGGTCTTTTCGAGGCGCAGGCGACGCCGATCGTCGGTCAGCGGGTGGATTACCACCGTGGTGTCCTTGCGTGCTTCGACGATTTCGTCCAGATAGCAGATGGCGCCGATGCGTACCGCATGCGTCAGTGGGCCATCGATCCAGATTGTCTCATCGCCCTTGATCAGGTAGCGGCCGAGGAGGTCGCTGGCGGTCAGATCGTCGTGGCAGGCGACGGTCACGAGCGGGCGCTGCAGCCGGTGCGCCATGTAGCGCAGGAAGCGGGTCTTACCGACTCCGGTGGGTCCCTTGAGCATGACTGGCAACTTCTGGGCGTAGGCCGTCTCGAAGATCTCGACCTCGTCGCCGACCGGCAAGTAATAGGGCTCCTCGACGATCTCTGCGACCTGCGCGTCGGCCCAGCGGCCATTTTCCGGTTGCTGCATGCTCAACTCTGTCCTTTTCGATGCATTGACGTTGCCTGGTTGAAACCCGGCACTAATCGTACCGCGATCGAGGTCGTGAGGGCGCGGTACCTGAACCGGGGGTCATGTGTGCTTGTCGGAAGCAGTCCCCTACGATTCGACGTTCCGCGTGAACAGAATCAGAGCGGGAATCGCGGCGCAGATGGTGAACGCCAGGAGAATCCCAAGCTCACCCCAATTCCAACCCATGCCAAACCAAGGATCCTGAATGGCGATCAGCGCGTGGGTCAGCGGGATCGCCTCCGACAGCGTGCGGACACCGCTGGGTAGGACGGCGCGCGGTGGCGCGGTGCCGGATACCATCCAGAAGAGGAAGAAGAGTATCAAGCTGATCCCCTGCATTGCGCGGGCGGTTGGAACCAGCGAAGCGAGCAGAAACCCGAGCGCGACGAAACAGAGCGTCGATACCGCGAAGGCGACAACGACACCGGCATACGAAGCTGGTAGCTGCGTTCCGTAGACCATCATGGCCACCGCGATCATTACGAGGCTTCCCACGGTTCCGATAGCCAGTGAGACACCGATCTGTGATCCGAAAAGGCCCCAGGCCGGGATCGACGAGGCCCGGAAGCGACGCAGGATGCCGCCTTCGCGATAGCCAGCCAGGTGAATTGGGATCGTAAGCAGTCCGATGGCGGCGATTACCAGGACGATACACGCGGTCATATAGTAGTCGTCACCCGGAATTCCGCGAAAGACGAGCCGTCCGCTCTCGTCCGTTTCCCCGGCCGGTGTGCTCCCGAAGACTGCGGCCAGCAGCAGGAGCATGATCAGCGGAAGAACCAGCGCGAAGACGGTGGCGAATGGATCGCGCAGGAACAAGTTCATCTCGACCCTGGTTAGCTTGGAGAAGCCGCGACTGCGCTCCATGGTCAGCCTCCGATCGTCCGGCCGGTAATGGCGAGAAACGCATCTTCGAGGGACGGCCGCTCGACGCGCAGGTCGGCCGGAACGATACCGTGCTCGACCAGGGCCGTCGCGACGAGCGCCAGTACGGCTCCGGTTCCCTCGACCTCGACCAAATCGCCGTGGCGAGTCAGATTCTGCACCAGTGGAGTGCTCAGCAGCCAGGAGAGATCGGGACAGGTCGTCGAGAAGCGGACCTTGAGCGGCACTCCGAGGGTGTCGATGATGCCCTGCGGCGTGCCGAATGTCACCACCTGCCCACGGTCGATGATGGCCACGCGGTCACACAGGTACTCGGCTTCGTCCATGAAATGGGTCACCAATACGATCGTTGTTCCTCGCTGGCGGATCTCGCGGATGAGCTCCCAGGTGGCCCGGCGCGCCTGTGGATCGAGTCCCTGGGTGAGTTCGTCGAGAAACACGAGCTTCGGGTCGTTGACGAACGCGAGCGCGAGAAAGAGGCGCTGCTTCTGACCTCCCGAGAGGTTACCGAATGCGCGGTTGCGCAGGTCAGTCAGGCTCCATTCGTCAAGGAGGTGCATCCAATCAACCTCTCGGGGTGCATACGACGCGAAGAGATCGACGGCTTCACCAACCCGTATCCGATCTGGAAGCGAGGATGCCTGAAGTTGCGACCCGATCTGGGGTCTGAGACGCTGAATGTCCGTGGCGGGATTCAGCCCCAGCACGCTGATCTGCCCGGAATCGGCCAGCCTCAGTCCTTGTAGGCATTCGACGGTCGTTGTTTTGCCCGCACCGTTCGGACCGATGATGCCGAAGATCTCGTTATCCATGACGGTGAAGGAGACGTCGTCTGCAGCGATCGTCGTTCCGTAACTCTTGTGGAGGTGTTCGACGGTGATGACCGGTGTGTGCGACGTTGTCATATGCGTTGCCTCACTCAGACGATGCCGCAAAGAACTCATGATGCGTCGAGGTGGCACGATGGTGCGCGTTCAGGATCATCCTAGCCGAGCCGGATGACTCAAAGACATCGATAATTCATTACAGATTCGAACAGGATATTGCGGGATGGTAGCAACAAATTCGTGAATCGAGTAGCATATTCTTCACAGGCTGCTAACTGATAGTGCCCGTCGGTCCGAATCGCGTCTGGAATCTGCAGGATTGACGACGGTAGGCGAGCCATGTGGCTTTGCAAATCAAATGAACGAACCTGAATCCGGCAACAATCAGCTCAGAACGATCGATCTGCTTATTACCCTCTCACTTGCAGGCGATCTGGCGCTTGGTCTCGCCGCCGGCCACGGGGTGCGTGCGACGTATATCGGAATGCACCTCGCTGATCTGCTTGGCCTGACACCTGAGCAGCGGATCGACCTGTTCTACTCGGAGCTCCTGATGGATGCTGGCTGTACCGCGTGGGCAAGCCAGGCAGCCGCGGCGGTGCTCGGCAACGAGATCGTTGCCAGACGAGAACTCTTCATCATGCGCGATCCGCGCGATCCCCGCGATGTCATCGGCTGGCTGGCTCGATACATGGCCGCAAGCGAACGCGTAGGTACGCGGGCACGCCGGATAGTCACCTTCGGGATACACGGCAAGGAATTCATGATTGATGGTCTGCGCAACACGACGGAGGTCGCGTCACGCATGGCCGGTCGCCTGGGGCAGTCCTCTGACGTGCAGCAGGCCCTCATGCACGCGTTCGAGGCTTGGGACGGGACCGGTCCACGCGGCAAGCGAGCCGACTCGATCCCCATTATCGCCCGGATACTCTACGCGACGATCTTTTTCGAAGTCTTTCACCATGTGCAGGGACGCGACGCGGCGATACGGCTGGCGCGATCACGCCGCGGAACGCGTCTCGACCCTCAGGTTGTCGACGCGTTCCTGCAACTCGCCAGTCGTGAAGAATTCTGGCACGGGCTGGAGTCAGACTCGGTCGTCGATGACGTGCGGGCCCTCGAACCAGAATCGTCGAGGCGCTATTTTGATGCGGCGCGCCTTGACGACGCGGCCTGCGCCTTCGGCGATTTCGCCGATCTGAAGAGCTTCTACTCCGCCGGGCACTCGAGGCGCGTCGCGCAGCTGGTTGAGACCATTGGGTCGCAACTTGGGCTTTCGTCATCTGACGTGGCAACGATTCGCCGCGCCGCCTGCCTCCACGATATCGGGCTGGTGGCGGTCTCTTCGTCTGTGCTTCACAAGCCGGAGGATCGGCTCACCGCGGCCGAATGGGAGAGTCTGCGGCTACACCCGTACTATGCTGAGCGGATCCTGAGCCGGTCGCCCGCATTCGTATCGGTCATCCCTATGGTGGCGGCGCATCATGAGCGCCCGGACGGCACTGGCTATCACCGCGGGCTCAGTGGCCGCGACATTCCTCTGGGCGCTCGCATCATCGCGGTCGCCGACAACTTCGACGTGCTGACCCATGAGGGCCCCGAACAACCAGCCCTCGATCCCGATACTGCTCTCCGGACGATGGCAAAGGACGTTGGAACCCAATTCTCTGCCGAGCCGTTCGAGGCTCTGGTTGAGTCACTCGGCAAGTCACTGAGGGTGGTCGCTCCGGGAAACTCCGAACGCAATGGGTCAGACGAACGCGTCGCGGATCAGGACTGGCCAGGCGGACTGACGAGCCGCGAGGTCGAGGTGCTTCGCGTACTTGCCACCGGCGCGAGCCGGCGAGACATGGCAAAGCAGCTCGCGGTTAGCGAGCACACCATCCGTCATCACCTCGAGCACATCTACAGCAAGATTGACGTTCACACGCGCGTGAGCGCGACGCTGTTTGCGATCGAGCACGATCTGCTCGTTTGACCTTCAGAAACCACGAATGCGTCGTGTGTTTCGACCATGGGACGTTCGTCCGATGTGAGATCTCCTATCGTGTCCTACCATTGAATCATCCAAGGAAGGAGGCGCATCGATGTCACTGATGCAGGAGAGCGCGACCGAAGGGCAGGTCGTCGCAAACAGGTTTCTGAGTGCCCTAGCACAGCGGGATTTCGCCACTGTGGCGTCATGTTTCAGTGAAGACGCCCGTTTTCGCGGGCTCCTTCCGAGCAGATCGTGCGAGGCCGAGGGTGCCGAGGCAGCGATGTTGTTTCAGCAATGGTTCGGCCTCGCCGACCGGTTGGACGTGCTCGATCGTCACAGCTGCGCCATCGCCGATCGTCAGCACCTTTCGTGGAGATTTCGTCTTCACGATGAGCTGGGGAGACGCGTGATCGAGCAGCAGGCATTCGCGACCATCGACGATGGGCGGTTCGTCCAGTTCGATCTGGTCTGTTCAGGATTTCGCCCTGAGGACTCGCCGGAGACGGAAGCTGTGAACGAGATCGACGGAGGCGACATCACGGTCGCGGAGACGCTCGAAGGGGGCGATGCCAACTGTGCGACCCTCACCCCGCTCATCAAGTCCCGGCTCTCGGATCTGGCGAGCGGAGAGGTACTCGAGGTTGTCACCAGCGAACCTACGGCCGAGCGAGACATCGTCTCCTGGTGCAACCTGACCGGGCACACACTGGTCGGGGTACGTCCTGATGGATCGATGAAGCGATTTTTCGTGCGGAAGAAGTAGACGAAAGGGATTAGCATGGCAGCGAAGTTTCTGGTGAACGCAACCTGTGGCAAGGAAGATCCGGAGCGCGCGACGTTAGCCTTTATCATGGGGAACGTGGCCGCCGGTGCCGATCAAGAGACCGTCGTCCTGCTCACGATCGAGGGCGTCTGGCTGGCGACGAAGGGCTATGCGAACGCCATCAACAAGGAAGGATTCCCACCGCTCGGCGAGGTCATCACATCGTTCATGAAGAATGGTGGAGAGGTGTGGGCCTGCGGCACCTGCGCCACGCCGCGTGGGATCACTGAATCAGATCTGATCGACGGCGCGAAGGTCGTGACGGCGGCGAACGTCGTCGAGTATATGGCCTCAGGAGCCCAGACGATCGGATTCTGATCCCGTTCGTCGTATCCCCTTAATCCGCGAGATACCGACCGGGGCTGGGAACTGACCAGCCCCGGTCTTGCTGTTCTCAGGTCGGAGCGATTGACGTCGTCGGCTCGAATGGTTCAAGCTGACCGGCGTCGGGGATCAGTCTGACACCTCGTTCCTGGATTTGAATGGTGAGGACATGGAACATGCGCCGTCGTGAAGCGACCCTGCAGCGACTGCGACCCTACATCGACCGGGCCCGATCCTTCTCCGGCTGGAGCTTCGATGATGTAGACGTGCGCCCGTTGGAGCCCGGTCCTCCCTGGAAGTACGAAGCCATCGCGCGCGAGAAGGCGCGCTCGGCTGAGTCGATCCTCGATTTGGGGACCGGTGGTGGCGAGGTGCTGGAGCGGATTGTCGGAGGGCTCGATGCTCGCGTCGTCGCGACCGAGGAGTGGCAGGTCAACGCGCCGATTGCACGTGATCGCCTGGCACCAGGTGGCGTGGATGTCGTCCGCTACAACTGGCGGGCGTTGCCATTTGCCGACGCCAGCTTCGATCTGGTGCTTGACCGGCATGAGGCGCTCGAACCCGCCGAGGTACTGCGCGTGCTGCGGCCAAACGGGAAAATCGTCACCCAGCAGGTCAACCCCGATTATTGGCCGGAACTGACCGAGTTCTTCCCACACCGGCAAGTCTTCCCCGACCACTTCACGGAATATTCCGCGGCGTTCGAGGCGGCTGGCTTGAGCGTCAAGAGATCGCGCCACGAGCATCGCGTCGCCTTTGCCACGCTCGGCGACGTCGTCTTCAAGCTGCTGACCGCCCCCTGGACCATCCCCGGCTTCGACCCGGTCATGGAGATCGATGCGCTCCTCGCGCTTGAAGACGCCTGTGGCACTTCAGACGGCATCGTCCTGACCGAGGGCTATTACCTGATCGAGGCAGAGCGAGCGGGGTGAGGGGTTTCGGGAGGAGCACATGACACAGGTCGAGCCGCCCGGCCGGATCGTAATCCTCAATGGTGCGCCGCGGTCCGGCAAGTCGAGCATCGCTGCGGTGATCCAGGAGACGTTCGATGGCCTCTGGATGAATGTGGGTGTCGACCGGTTCATGCAAATGACGCCTGCGCGCTATCAGCCCGGCATTGGACTGCGTCCAGGCGGAGAGCGTCCCGACCTCGAACCGGTCATTGTGCGGATGTATTACGCGATGTATGCGTCCGTCGCCGCCCACAGTCGAGCGGGCCTGAACGTCGTCGTTGACGTTGACCACCACGATGCGTATGCGGAACCGCGCGGGATACTGCCTTCCTGTGCTCGGATGCTTGTCGATCTGCCGGTGCTGTTCGTTGGTGTGCGCTGTCCGATCGACGTGATCATGGAGCGTCGTCGCGCCACCTGGCCGGGGAATTCCCCGGAGGACGGTTCGATTCCTGAGCCGGTGCAGCGCTGGCAGGAAACGGTCCACATTCCCGGTATTTATGACCTCGAAGTTGACACGTCGCGTCTCAGCCCTGAGGAGTGCGTCGAACTGATCCGACAGCGGCTCGATAGTAACTTGCGAGGGACGGCCTGCCAGCGACTGGCGGCGATGGACTAATACGCCTGCTCGTGCCAGGTGTCGGTGATGAGGTCGTGATAGATGGTGCGCATGGTGCCGTCGGCGAGGACGATCTGGTAGTAGCGGCGGCTGATCGGGTTGCGCCACCACTCGTCGTCGATCTTCCAGACGTCCTGTACCTGCGCCACGCCAATCCGACGCTTCCCCTCGATCAGGACACATGGCTCGTCGCCGTCGGCCTGCACCGCGATCGGCCTGGGCAGATTCAGGGGTCGTAGCTGATCAGCGCCCGTCTTCTTTCCGGTATCCGGGACCATGGTTCGACCTCCACGATGTGATAGATCGGCGACGTGCCGTAGCGCTGCTTGAGCTGGCGAATGGCGTCGACGATCTGGCGGGTGCGGCGTGGCCGCGAGCCGAGCAGCGCCTCCTGGTGGGCCGCCTCGACGGTTAGCCCCGAGAGTTCCAGCGTCAGCGCTTCGAGCGGGCCAGGCAGTTCGACCGAATCGAGTCGGTGACGCAGCGCCGTGATGAGCCGGTCGGCATCGAGCGGCTCGCGTAGCGTCGCGACGTGCTCCCAGGATCCCCCTCCCTCGATCATCCCGAGCAGCCGTGCCTGGCGTACGGCGCGATGGCGCATGGCCGGGCGACTGAAGGCGCGGGTGACGAGCTGCCGCATGGCGATGATGAGCGTCTCGTGGCTGACAGCCGGAGCGGGTAGGTTGATGTGTTCGGTGACCGTCTCCTCGTGCGTGCGTGGCTCGACCCGGCTGTTGTCCTCACCGCGCGCCAGCCGCCAGGCATCACGACCGGCCGGACCGAAGCGCGCCTGGACGGCCGAGAGGGGCAGACGGCGCAGGTCGTCGAAGTGGCGGATGCCGAGCTGTTCCAGTCGACGGATTGTCTCGATCTTCAAGGGAAGGCGCTCAACCGGTTGCACGGCCAGAAACTGATCAAGCTCTGAATCCTGTAGCACGAGGATGCCGCCGGGTGCGGACTCCTGCGCTGCCAGCCAGGCGCTGAACTTTCCGGAGGCGATGCCAACGCGCGGCCGGAGGATTGGCGGGGTGGTGCGCATCAGGCGCGTTGCGGCCTGTTCTGGCGAGCCGTAATGGCGGTCGAGTCCCCGGAGATCGACGTAGCAGACGCCTGGCCGCTCCGGCTCGACCAGCGGGCTGAGCGCCTCCAGCCGGGCGGCGATACGTTCGAAGACGCCGGTGTCGCGCACGGGATCGGGGTGGATGATGACGACTGACGGGCAGAGGGCGGTCGCCTCCTTGAGCGTCATGCCGGTGCGAATGCCGCGCGCGGCGGCTTCTGGCGTGCGATCCTCCACGAGCGGACGGCTACCGGGCGGTGCGCTGAGGACGAGCGGCGTACCGTCCAATTCCGGCTGACTGAGGAGCGCCACTCGCAGAGCGAAATGTGGGATGCTGAGACAGGCAACTGGCATGTCCAGGCGCTCCTTCCCGATAGACCGGCTACGAATGGTCGTTGGAGGTCTTGTAGGGGCAGTCCCCCGTGGCGGCCCTCGGGACGCAGTCCCGCATTAGACTCCAGATCGACGAAGAACCTCGCATGATGCCATGACGATACACACCGTTTGTCTTTGATCTGCCGCTACCATAATCCTCTTCAAGAATGTCCTGAGCTGCTAGCCCCCAGGCCAGCCTCTATCCAGAATAGAACAAATGTTCTGATCACGCAAGGGGAAGGTGGTACTTTTCGCCGCGGCTCGGTAAAGTACGGGTTGGATGAAGGGAGTAATCCGTGGCTGACGAACGACGATCCGAAGAGACCAATCCCCAGGCCGCGAAGCTCCAGCGGGGCGGCAAACACCCGCAACCGGCGCGCGGTACGGCGGCCGGAACCATGGTGAGCTGGGAAGAGAAGCGCAAGGGCCTGGAGCCACAGGCAGACGACACGCCAGACGCCACCTTCTACGACGAGCGCTTCACCAGCGAGCGACAGACCGTCGACCGGGCGTCATCCGGCTGGAAAGTGCTCGATCCCGAAGGCGCGGCCGAAGCGCCAACCTGGCCACCACCACTCAGGCACTGATCCGTCGACCGCTCAGGGGCAGCCGCTCGGGAAGTCCTTCGGGAACGATTGAGGAACCGGCGGGTTAGCGGCACGACGCCGTGCCAACTCGGCCCGTGCCAGTGGAGCCAGCGCTACCGCGAGCGGGTGCGAGCTCAGCTTCGCGGCTTCGGCCAGTGCCTGGGCAATTTGAGCGTCGCAGAGCCCCGGCAGATCGCGCTTGAAGATCAACGCCGCCTCCGCGATCGACAGATAGGGTGGCAGGTGCTGTAGCACGTCGTCGTCGCGATCCACATCCGCCCCCAGTCGAAAATGCATGCCGCCACGATAGAGCCGGGCTGATTGTGAAAACATCGCTCATGCTGTCGAGCGTTTTGTCTGTCACACGTAATTTGAGTCTGCCTATCATCCGTCATTTCACGCCAAATGTCTAGACTGAAGAGCACGTCCGTTCGGTTTGCAAGAATCGCTCGACGGCACTCCAGAACGCCTTCATCTCCTCGATAAACGGGTAATGGCCGCTCCGCTCAAAGATCACCAGTTCGGCTCCCGGGATGCCGCGCGCTAGTTCCTCGGCGCACTCGACGGGCATCTGTGGATCGAACCGCCCGGCGGTGATCAGTGTCGGTACGCGAATCTCGCCCAGCCACGTCCGGTAATCGAGCTTCCGAGCGATCTTCGTTCCCCAACCAGCCCTCGGACGTGGCGGCCGAATCCACTCGCGCCATCTGACCGGCTCGGGCGTGAAGTGCGACTGGTCGACGTAAGAATCGCGGAAAATCAGGTTGTTCATCCAGATCTCCGGCCCACGCCGGTGGACCAGGACCACGATCGATGCGCGCAGAGCGAATCGCCAGAAGTCGGAATGGGTGCGGTTCCAGATCGCGCCGTTCGCGCGCATGAAGGACGGACCACCGGACGAGGTGTTCAGCAGCAGCAAGCGACGGACACGTTCAGGATGAGCCAGCGCGAACGCGAGAGCCGCCACACCCCCCTGGCTGTGTCCCACGAGATCGACCGGACCGTCGACATCGAAGCATTCCAGCATCTCTGCACTACAGCGCAACATCTCCAGCATCCCGAGATCCGGCATGCGTGTCGACTGCCCGGCTCCTGGCGGATCGAAGCTCAATACGGTCCGACCGCAGCGCGCGAACCCGTGCATGAGACTCAGCGATCTTGGGCCGTGATCACCAATCACACCAAGGCCATGCGGATAGGGCATGAAGAGGAGCGGCGGCCCGCTGCCGGTCCGGTAGAGTGCCAATCCGTCCCGCACCATCACCGGACTGATCTGCATCGGCTGATCCACCATCGTCAGCGCCTCATGCGACTGGCAACCGGAGCGCGGCGATCAGCCGGCCCCAGTCGGTGGCTCGCTGGATCTCGCCATCTTCGAGGTGCTCCGACTCGTGATTGCGCTTCGCCCCATTTTCCGATTGCACCCGGGAAATGAAGAAGCTTTCCGGCGGGACGACCTGGCGCGCTCGCAAATGCCGGAGCTTGCGGACGACCACGTTAGCCGCCGATCCCGTGATCCAGCCCGGTCCGTGATAGCGGGTATCGAACGTTGCAATCGGACGAAGAGAGAGGCTGCCGGCAGGAATCCGGTCCAGCAAGTCGCGCATGCCGTCGCTGAGTCCATGCCGGTGGGTGGGACCACCGAGCAGCAGCAGATCCAGGTCGTCCGAGATATCGGTCACGTCAGTCGCCGCCTTTATGGTGACCTGAAACTCTTCGGAGAGCCCGGCTGCGATCGCCTCGGCGATCTGTTTGGTGTTGCCGAATAGGGTGTCGTAGATGATGAGTGCCTTCACCGTCTCTGCCTCCTTCATGTGGACACCGAATGACGCACGACGGATCTACACCCAACCGATGCGTCAGTCCGAACATACGCTGGACCGCGTTACACCGGCGATGCAGCGACGAACGTGTTGTGCCGAAGACGTGACAGGCGGGGAACGTTCGATTCGCGTTGGACTCAGTACCAGCGGGCAGCCCACCGGCATATAGACATAGGCAAACCTCTGGTGCTAAGTTATCAAGGTTCAACTGGGAAATTGACGTTTGCGCCACAACACAGGCGAGAGGTGAGGCACGATGAAGGTAATTGGTGCCGGGTTCGGCCGTACCGGGACGTACTCGTTGAAGACCGCGCTCGAGATGCTGGGTGTCGGCCCTTGCTATCACATGGTCGAGGTCTTTGAGAATCCCTCGCACATCGAGACTTGGCAGGCTGCCGGGGAGGGCCAGCCCGTTGATTGGCGTGCCCTCTTGCAGGGCTACCAGGCGTCCGTCGACTGGCCGGCCTGCAACTTCTACGCGGAGTTGATGGATGTCTATCCCGACGCCAAAGTGCTGCTCACCGTCCGCGATCCGGAGAAGTGGCATACCAGCGTGATGAACACGATCGGCCCCAACAACAATGACGAGACTGATGATCCAGACGCGCTGGCTCATCGGAAAATGACCACGTCAGTCATCTGGGACGGCACGTTTAACGGCCTTGTCGAGGATCGGCAGCACGCGATCAGTGTCTTCAACCGGCACATCGACGAGGTCAAGCAGCGCGTGCCGCCCGAGCGTCTGCTTGTGTATGAGGTGAGCCAGGGCTGGGAGCCGCTCTGCGCGTTCCTGGGTGTGCCGGTGCCCGTCGATACGCCGTTCCCCCGACTGAACGACACCGCGTCCTTCCGCGCGCGATTTGGGGCAGACGCGGCGTCCTGATGGGCGGCCCTCACCCCAACCCCTCTCCCGCCAAGCGGGCGAGGGGAGACGAAATAGAGTTCCATAGTCTGCTCCCTTCTCCTGCTTGGCGGGAGAAGGGCTGGGGATGAGGGTGGCAGCGCCCTGATCTACCGCGAAATCGTCCGGTTGCGGTAGCCGTAGTTGGTCTCGTCGTGCCAGGGTTTTCCCTCGGCAAAGCGTGAGGCGCGGAATGGCGTCAGGTCGGCCGTCTTCGGCTCGTCGCCGGTGATCCACTCGCTCATGCACTTGCCGATCGCGGGCGATGTCTTGAAGGACGTGCCACTGTCACCGGCCATGATGAAGAGCCCTGGTACGGATGGCGGCTGGTCGATGATCGGGTGGTGGTCCGGGCTGAGCATGTACATCCCGGCCCAACCGCCACGCATGGTCGCCTGGCGCGCGAGCGGGAAGCGAGTCGCCAGCTTACTCCGCGCCATCTCGACCTGATCGCCGTCGACCGTCTCGTTGAAGGTGTCCGGGTCGACGCCGGTGCCACCCGACTCGGCGCCGATCAGGATGCCGCTGTCCCCCTCTGGCCGGAACCAGCTATTGGCGACGGTGTCGATGAAGACGTGGCGCGGACCGCGACTGCCGAACGGGCGACGGAAGATGACGACCTGGCTGCGATAGGAGATCAGACCGATGTCGAGGCCGAGTGGCTTGAGCAGCCGGTCGGCCCAGGCGCCGCCAGCCAGTACGACAGTCGGCGCGTCGATCGGCCCGGCGGTCGTATCGACCCCAACAACGCGGTCCCCGTCGGTTCGTATGCCGGTGACGGTGGTGTGGGTCATGACACGCACGCCCAGGTCTTCCGCCCGTTTGGCGAAGCTATAGGTGGTGGCGTTAGGGTCGGCGAAGCCACTCTCCGGCTCATAGGCGACGTAGGTCAGGCCGTCGATATTGGCGTCGGGCTCGATCTCTTTCATCTCGGCGGCGCTGATGACGCGTGTATCGATGCCGATCCGCTGCTGGTCGGCCACGTTCGCGCGGAGCTGCTCCTCGTACTCCGGTGCGACAACCTGGAAGAAGCCGATTGGCTGAAAGCCGCAATCGCCGCCGACGATATCACCCCAGTCGCGAAAGATCTTGAGGCTCTCGTATGCCAGCTTCGATTCGTACGGATTGGTGTAATGCATACGCACCAGTGCGCCCGACTTGCCGCTGGCGCCCGAACCAAGATGGGCTCGCTCCACCAGCACCACGTCCTTTACTCCGGCTGCGGCCAGGTGATAGGCGATGCTGGCGCCGTTGACTCCACCGCCGATGATGACGACCTCGGCTGTTGCCATCGATCTTCTCCAGGTTTCTGCTGTCGCTCCCGCTAGACGTTACGCTGAATGATTACCCCATCCTGACTGGAGACTGTCAAGACGCGGCGTGGTCGACACCCCAGCCGATGCGCAACTCGTCGACAATTCGTGCCCAGGAGCGATGGATGGTGCGAGAGTGGAGCCCGAGGATATTGGCGATCTCACGCACGCGCAGTCCGTAGCCAACACGGAGTTCCAGGACGGTCCGCTCGCGTGGCGCGAGCGTCGCGCTGATCTCGGCCAGAATCAGCGCATCGGTTGGGTCGGGTGGAGTTGACGGGATGGCGATCTCGCCGAGCGGCACCATGCGCGTGGCCGACCAGCCGCGTTCGAGAATGTCGACCGCACGGGCGAGCCGCCAGGGAAAGCGGCTGAAGAAGTAGCCGAGGAAGCTCTCCTGTCCCGGCCAGCGATCGACGATGTCGCAGAAGACGAGGAAGGCCTCCTGCTCGACGTCGACTACCTCGCAAACGGCAAGCTGCCGCACGCGGTAGCGATAGCGGCGAACGAAGCGTTCGATCTTGAAGCTGAGTTCCTGGTAGAGCTCGTTACGGGTTTGTGGATCGGTTCGAGCGCGCAGCGCCATCACGCCGAGTCGTGCGTCGAGCTCGGGTGAGACGTCGAAGTCGCCAAGCGATTGACCTGTGTTCGATAACGCGGACATGACCAGATTCCCCCTCCGCCGGCACCGTACCGGCTGGCATGAGGTGTGGGCGCTTCGGCGCTCAATGACGTTGGATGGCTCTCTGGAGCTCGGCGCGCGTGACCAGGCGTTCCCGTAACCCAGTCGACTGGTAGGCCGGAATTACGTCTCCGGCGGCCGGTGGATGTTCAGCACGTGACGTGCACCACATCTGGGACACGTCGCCTGCAGTTGATCGTGGGCGATGTAGTAGCGATCGCGTACCTTGATCTCGATGCGGCCCGACTGATCGTAGATCGCCAGCAAGACTGGCGGGTTCGAGCATTCGCAGACCCAGCGGATGCCGGGATCGTCGTGCTCGTGTTGATCCACCTCATGACCTCCTTTCACTCGCACTCTCCATCCACAGGGGTTTGATAATCTGACTTGTCACCCATCGTCGCGCTGGGTTGACGGGGGTTGATGATTAACGTTGGTCGTTATCCACACTCGCGCGGGAGTAAACTCGCCGGGCTACTTAAGACGAAGTCCACTGAAGGGACTAAGCTTTGACCACTGATTCATCTGCATGATGTACTCTTGGTCACGCAAATCATGAAAACCCAGCCCCTTCAGTGGGCTTCACTTTTGTAGCCCGGACAATTTATTGCCGGGCGGACGTGGCCAATTGCCGAAGTTAATCGTCAAGGACCATTCATGGACTCCGTCTCCTTATCCCGGATTTCAACCCAGGTGGATGTGAACTCACACCTCGAACGTCGATAAGTAGGGCGGCATCGACTGCTGCCGGTCAGTGCCGGACTTGAGCCAGCCTGGCTGGATAATGTCCTGACCGTGGCGCTCCACCAGGCGGTCCAGTGCATTGTTGAGCCGTCGCTGTCGGAACGGATCACTCTCGAACAGCGGCAGTTGAATCGCCAGCGGGCTGAGCGTCGCCACCCGCACCCCGAGCAGGCGGATCGGTGCGCGACGCTGCTCCAGGATCTGCTGTGCCAGCTCGATGGCGACGGCGGCGATTTCGCGATGTGAATCGGTCGGACCGGGCAGTCGACGCTGCTTGCCGACCGTCTCGAAATCGCTGTAGCGCAGCTTGACGGAGACGACTGAAGCACGCAACTCCTTGCGGCGCAGGTCGCGCCCGGTTCGCTCGGCCAGTTGAAAGAGCGCGCGCTCGATCTCAACCGGCGCCGTGATGTCGCGACTGTAGGTTCGCTCGTGGCCGACCGAGCGTCGTGGACCGCCTTCCGGCTCAACTGGCCGTTCGTCGATACCACGTGTCCGCGCCAGCACGTCACCGGCTCGCTTGCCGAAGATCGGTTCGAGCAGCGTTACCGGCATCTGAGCCAGCATACCGAGCGTGGTGATGCCGTTTGCATGCAGGCGCGCCGTCGCCTTCGGACCGATGCCCGGCATGCGCTCGACCGGCAATGGCGCCAGGAATGCTTCCTCGGTGCCGCGCGGGACGACCCGCAGGCCGTCGGGCTTATCGAGATCGGAGGCGATCTTCGCCACCATGCGGCTGGAGGCGACTCCCAGCGAGACGACCAGGCTCAGCTCATCGCGCACCTGTTGCTTGATGGCCTTAGCCGCGTCATACGGAGTAGGGAAGGTCCTCCCTGCGTGACTCAGGTCGACGTAGGCCTCGTCGATACTGACCATCTCGACCAGCGGGCTAAAGCTCTCCAGGATCGTCTGGAAGCGACGCGAGAGATCGCGATAGTAGTCGCCATCACCCGGCAGGAAGATGGCGTCCGGGCAGAGTCGCACTGCCTGAGCGGCGGGCATGGCTGAGTGGATGCCGTAAGCGCGCGCCTCGTAACTGGCGGCCGCAACGACGCCGCGTCCGCCGGGACGGCCACCAACGACAACCGGCTTGCCGCGCAACTCCGGATGACGCAGGATCTCGGCGGCGGCAAAGAAGGCGTCGAGATCGGCATGGACGATCACGCGCTGCCACTGATCCACCGTTAGTCCTCTCCGAGCCGAAGTCGAACACAATAAGAACATTTGTTCTTATTCTATGGACGCGTCCGAACAGTGTCAAGAGGACGGAGGTACTGAGGGGAAGGAAGATGAGGCCGAGGAACGACCGCTTGGCAAGGTGGATTGTGTGCGAGGCGACTAGGAATCTTTCAGTAGGTTCGCTCCGGCATCCGACTCACGACGCAACGAACGCACCCACTCGACAGTCGATTCGGTCGATTCCCAGCCAGGATTGACCGTATTCTCCAGGGAGCCGCCCAGCTTTTTTGCCACACCACGAAGCCGGTTACGTGCTTCTGCCTCGTCAACCGGGTTGGGATTCTTGATATTCCGTATTCGACCGTCATCGCTCGTCATGATATCTCCAAAGTCGCTCGCCCCACGATCAAACAGTCTAGCATCTCTCCACATGCTCACAACCACATGGGAGTGACGGTCGCACCCCGCGCTCACCCACCCTGCGACAGGAACGTCTCGATCGCGTCGGTGAGGGCAGCCGCGATGAGATCCTGCACGCTGGAGCCGGTGATCGCCGTCGCCTCGCCTGGACTTGACAGGAAGAAGATCTCGGTCAGGGCGCCGGGCATCTGGCTAGGAGAGAGTTGCCCTGGAACGGTAGGTCCGAGCATCACCAGGTGGTTGTAGCTGTCCGGCAGCGTACCGAGACTCTCACCACCCACGTTCCCATCGGCTGAGATGCCACGATCAGGTGTCGAGTATCCCTGTGCGTGCAGCGCGTCGATGATGCTCTGCTGCACCAGTTGGGCGAACCGCTTGTTCTGACCGGAAAAGGGCCGCGCCGAGTCGTAGAACGTCTCGGTGCCGCTGATCGAGGGATCGGAATACGCGTTCATGTGCAGGCTCAGCAGCACCTGAGCCTTGCTGGTGTTCGCCTTGTTGATGCGACACTGGAGATCATTCAGGACACCGCCAACTTTGATGGTTTGCCCGTCAGCGTCGAGATCCGACGGCTTGAGACATGGGTCGGCGTCAGTCGTGCGGGACATCACCACCGTGAGCCCATCGGCCCGCAGTCGTTGGGCCAGGCGTAGCGCGATCTGCAGCACGACCGTCTTCTCGGTGACCAGTGTTCCGTTATTGGTGTAGCCGCTGGTTCCATCATCGACACCGCCGTGTCCCGGATCCAGGAAGACCGTCCCGGTGAGATGCTTCCTCGGAGCGCTCGTCAAAGCGCCGGACGACTGACTGCCGTCGACGATCTTCAGTGGGGCCGGGTCGTTCGTGTCCATCGTCGCGGTCTTCTTCGAACCTGGTGAGCAGGCCCCCAGCGGCAAGAGCAGAATCAAGATTGCCAGCATGACGGTCAGCATTCGAGATGGCGACCGTCGCCGCCAATTCTGCTGTCTTAGATTCGTCGTCACCAGCATTCCTCAAAAGTCAAACATTGATGCGTCAGCCTACACCATCGTGCGCGGTTGTAGCTCAGCGACGGCTGAATTGCGGGATGAACGACCTGTGTATTTGCTGTGAATTCGAGGGTGGTCCGGCCGTAGACAAGAGTCGCGGTTCAGTCGTTGCCGAACGCGGCGGCGGAAAAGCGTCCGCTGGTTGAGATCACCACACCGAGGATCCAGATGGCGACGACGGAGGTGATCACCGCCGCGATCGGCCCCATGAATTCCGCCAGCAGCAGGGTGATCCCGAAGCTCAGACCGGTGTAGAGGAGCGACGCGACTGTCGGGTCACCGCCCGGAGCGCGCACCAGCGCCGCTCCTTGGCTCAGCATCATGACGGCGGTAAAGGTGACCATCAGCGGAATCGTCAAGATGCTGATACCCGCGAAGGTCGACAGGAACGCAAAGGCGGCGATACCCACCACACAGATCGTGCCGAACGGCAGCGCCGCGTCGATCACCAGGAGTTTCAGGTTGTCGCACGCCAGAAACTGGCGCAGGAAGGCGTTGCTTTGGTCGGCCGAGTAGACGCCGAGCACCTCGCGCGACGGCCGGGCCATCACGAAGGTGAGCCAGAAGAGCCACGCGAGCGCCGGGGCGCTGATCGCAGCCAGGTAAGCTCCGCCCGCGATGATGACTCCAGCACGCACGACCGCCCAGGCGAACATGAGCGGCTGGCGCAAGAAGATGAGTGCGGCGCGCCCGGCCAGCATCGTGAAACCGGTCACGTTCGGCAAAGCGAAGCGAGGCGTATGGCGTGCCAGTGATTCCCGATCGCGCAGTTGGCGCGAGAGGTCGCGCCAGACGTAGCGGCCGAGCACGCCCAGCGATTTGAGCTGCGAGGTCGCTCCGAGCTCCTCGGAGACGGTAATCAGGTTGATGCTCCGGCCCAGCCAGATGACACCCGCGACGAATACGAACGCGATCGCCAGCACTTCGACCGCGGCGATGGTGATGGGCTCGGCGATCACGGCTCGCGCCAGGACATGGGCCGGCCAGGTCATGATCGGCGGATAGGCAATCGTCAGCCCTGCCAGCAGGACCGGCGCGAGCCAGAGAAAGCGTGGTGATCGGACACGACTCAGTCGCCAGAACCCGAGGGTCCAGGCGATGGCGGCGAAGAGCAGAACGACCGGAATGCTCGTCAGGATTGCCGGGTAGGCGGTGATGCCCAGCTCGTCCTGGCTGTTGGGATGCGCCAGGAGCATTGAGGCGAGCGTCATCAGCGGCACGACGACGGCCAGTCCGAGCGCGGTGTAGCCGCTGAAGCCAACCAGTCCGATGACGTCGCGGCGCATCGGTGACGCGGCGACGTAGCTGAGATCCTCGACCGAGAGCTTGAGCGGCGATTTGCGAATGGCGAGCAGCAGCAGTACGAGGCCGACCGCGGTCGCGAACCACGGAAAATAATGGAGGAAGCCGTCGAGCACGTCGGGGCGGGTATTCGCCGGAATCTTCTGGCCGACAAAGAGCGCTTCATGAACCGCCAGGCTCCACATCAGGATGATCCAGCCACCAAAGATCAGGATCAGATAGAGGCCGTAGAGCCGGTTCGAGGTGGTCTCCTCCAGCGGGTCGAAGCCGACGACCCGCAGCCAGTACGTGGCGGTTCGCTGGAGTTGCCGCCAGTGTAGCCAGACGAGCAGGCGCAGATCACCGAACAAGGGGTGGCCGCTCCTGGAGCTCGACCGCGGCCTTCAGGAGGCGGTCGAGCGTCGGATACTCGCGCACTTCGAATCGCTCGGCCAGATCGCGTGGCGAGCCATCGCCGAGTATCGCGCCATCCTCCATCAGCAGGTAGCGGTCGGGCGTGGCCTCCGATGGTAGTTGATGGCTACTGAGCAGGACCGAGATTCCAGCGTCGCGGTAGGTTCGCAGGTCGTACCAGAGCTGGCTAGCCGAGAGCGCGTCGAGTGGCCCGAACGGTTCGTCGAGCAGTAGCAGTTCGGGCTCGACCAGCAGGGCCAGGCTCAGTCCCAGCTTGTACTGCATGCCACGCGAGAACGTAAACGGGTAGGCGTGGCGTTGGCCCGAGAGCCCGTAGTGACGCAGCAGCTGATCGGCCTGCGCTTCCCAGTCCTCGAGACGGTAGGCACGCGCGATAAACGTGAGGTGCTCCCAGGCGGTCAGTTGATCGTAGAAGACCGGGGTGTCGGGTACCAGCATCATCCAGCGGCGGGCGTCACGTTCGGACTCTTCAATCGACCTGCCGGAGACCAGGATCTTGCCGCGGGTCGGCTTGCTCCAACCCGCGATGCAGCGCAGAAGGGTCGATTTCCCGGCGCCATTGCGTCCTGCCAGGACAACCAGCTGGCCTGGGTCGACATCGAACGAGACGTCGTAGAGCACCTGGGCCGAGCCGTAGGTGTAGCGCAGGTCCGACACGCTGAGGAGCGGGACGTCGGCTGAAACGTGTTCCGGCTGGTTCTCGCTCAAGGCTGGTTATCCTCGATGATCGCTCGTGCGAAGGGGCAAAACCGAGTCATTCACGACGTTCGAGTATACATCTCGAGGCGCATGTCTCGTCCGTGGCTCGCTTGTGCCCGGACGGGTCCGCGCGTATTCTGCCAGGGTGTGATCACGAATTCAGTGCCATGCAACGATATGGGGGAAAGAGATGGAATTCGCCGATCTGGTTCGTAAGCGCCGCATCGTGCGCCACTTCAAGCCCGATCCGATCGACCCGGAGGTCATCGACCGCATGCTCGACCTGGCTCGCCGCATCCCGAGTGCGGGATTCTCGCAGGGCCAGGATTTCATCGTCGTCACCGATCCCGAGATCAAGCGTGCGGTCGGCCGTCTCTGCGGCGAGGAGGAGCATTACGAGAAAGGTTTTGGCCATCGCTGGATCTCCGAGGCACCGGTGCAAATTATCCCCTGCGCCAACGAGGGAGCCTATCACCGTCGCTACCAGGAGGCGGATAAAGTCCGGGAAGACGGCAGCGAGATCGACTGGCCGGTGCCGTACTGGATTATGGATACCGGATGCGCGGTAATGGTGCTGTTGCTTGCGGTGGTCGATGAGGGACTGGCAGCGGGGTACGCCGGATTCCAGGACCTGGACGGCGCTCGTGCGTTGCTCGGCATTCCGGAGGATGTGATCCCGGTCGGAGTGATTCCCGTTGGTCACCGGGATCAGGACGTGCCGTCACCCTCATTGAAGCGCGGTCGTAAGGCGATGCAGGCCGTCGTGCATGAAAATAGATGGTAGACGGGTCATTCACACAGACGAGGGCGAACACACGGTTCGCCCTGGATTCTACGCACTACGCCAGGTGCAGCTTCCTGGCTAAGCGCAACGGCGGGTTGAGCACCGGCATGACGAAGGGACGGGCCCAATTCACCGCGACCGCGACCGAACCTCCGATGATCGCGCCAGCGAGCACGTCACTCACGTAATGTTCCCCGGTATACACCCGCGAGAAGGCGATCATGGCCGCAATGACGAGCGCGACGATCCCGATGCGCCGGATGCCGAGAAAGAGCGCGACTGCCACCGCGAAGGCAAAGGTCGAGTGATCGCTCGGGAATGACGGATCGGTCGACGGGGTCAGCAGCATGATGGCGTGGTGGTCGACGAACGGCCGTGGTCGGGCCCACAGGCGGATGATAATCTGGTTGACGCCCAAAGCCACGGCTGCCGCGATGGTCGCGTTGATGACGGCCCACTGGCGGAGGTTGCGCAGCGCTCGCTGGCCTGGCCAGAACCAGACGATGAGCAACAGGCCCACCAGCACGAACGGTCCATTGTGAGCGAAGAACTCGAAGAGGTCGTTCGGCCGATCGCTATAGCGCGCCAGGCCATTGATTGCCAGAAAAAGTCGCACGTCCACGTTCTGCTCCAACCCGTGCGTGAAGAACGTCAGCCCCGACCATCCAGTCTGCCCCGCGATTATTAAGGTGAAATTAAGTCAGAGGTATCGCGCACGTCCGCGACCACGTATACTTATTTCGGTAATTGCCGAAATACGGTGGGAGAACCGGCGAATGGATGTCGTATTCCGAGCGTTGAGTGATCCCAAGCGTCGCGAGATCTTGCGGCTCTTGCGCCGGTCAGACATGAGTGCAGGGTCGATCGCTGAGCAATTTGCCGTCGCACGTTCGACTCTCTCTGGACACTTGAACGTGCTGAAGGAGGCCGGACTGGTGGTGACGGAACGACAGGGCACGACCATCATGTACAGCCTGAATGTGGCCATGTACGAGGAACTCCTTTCAACCATTATGGATTTGCTGGGGGTTGGCTCGCGAGACTCGAGCGATGAGGACGAGGATGGCACGACATGCGAGTGAGATGGCAGTCAGAACTGCCCCAGTGGCTGGTTCTTGCGGCGATGTTCATCGCGGCGGGTGTGCTCTGGCCGTCGACGCCGGCGCGTGTCCCGGTTCACTGGAACGCGGCGGGAGAGGTCGACGGGTATGGTGGCCGCTTAGAGGGACTGCTGCTGATGCCGCTCATCACGCTCGGGATCTACGTGCTGCTCCTGTTTTTGCCGCGCATCGATCCGGGCCGAGCGAACTATGCCCAGTTCTCGCGCGTTTACCTGATCGTGCGCTACATCGTCGTGATCATGATGGGTGCGTTCTACGCGTTCACGGTTCTCGTTATCCGGGGCGTGTCGCTCGATATCACCAGAATCTTTATCGGCATCATGGCAGTGGTGTTCATCGTGCTCGGCAACCTGCTGGGTAAGTTGCGGCCAAACTGGTTCGTCGGAGTGCGCACGCCCTGGACTCTGTCGAGCAAGCGCTCCTGGGTTCGGACCCATCGATTGGCTGGCTGGCTCTTCGCGCTGGTAGGGCTGATTCTGCTGGGACTGGCGATTGCCGGAATCGGCGCGGCCTTGATCTGGGTCATGATGGCGCTGCTTGGTGTGATGACGACGGCCCTGGTGATCTACTCCTACGTCGAATGGCGCAACGACCCGGAGAAGAGCCCGCCGAGCGGCACGTTGCCGGGGTGACTGGTAGGGGCGGACTGCCGTCCGTCCAGCACAGCTAGCGCAAATCACGTCATTCCACGGCGCTTGGCGCAAAGTATTTTGTAGGGGAGCAGTTTCTCTGCTCCCGCCGTCGATGGACACCCAACGCGTAGGGGAGTCGGATCGCGAACAGAGACGATCCCGGCCTCCGAATTGGATTCATTTCGAACCACCCCGGGAGCAGACAAGCTGCTCCCCTACAACGAGAATACGCAGGTTGCGATGAGTCGCCTCTAACCCTGCGCTGTCAGCTCCAGCGCGTGCAGCCCGGCACCGACGATGTCGTCGACGTCAATGCCGGTCGCGTGATAGAGATCGGACCGTAGGCCTGACTGCCCGAACTCGTCGACACCCAGCGAGATGACCGGGACGCCGTAGATGCCGCCCAGGAACGAGAGCGCGTGCGATGCTCCATCCTGGACCGTGATGATCGGCGCGCGACGTTCTTCCGGCAGGATGAGCCAGTCGAACGATTGGTGCCCGTTCAGGTCGGCGGTGTCGACGCCCCAGCGCCGTCGCTCGCGGAAGAGCCGGTAGATCTCGCTGGGGCTGGTGATGTTGATGACGTTGGCCGCGATCTCTTCTTCCGCCAGTCGTGCGGCTGCTTCGACCGCCTCAGGGATCATCGTTCCAGTTGCCACGATCTGCACCGTGTTCTGGGCTGGGAGGTCCGGTGTCGTCTCGCGCCGGTCGATCAGGCGATAAGCGCCGCGCAGCACCTGTCGTCGTAACTCATCTTCACCCAGCCGATTCAGAGCCGGTTCGATCAGCTTCTGGTCGATCGGCTTGGTCGAGAGCCGCAGGTAGCTCGACAGCCCGTTCTCGCGATCGCAGCAGCGACGCATCGCCTCCAGCAGCACCCACTCGGTCTCATTGGCGAAGCAGGGCTCGAAGCTGATCAGGCCAGGCAACTCGATGCCGAGCGAGACGGTGACACTCGACTGGTGGGCGCCACCTTCCGGGCTCAGGCTGATACCTGACGGCGTTCCCGCGAAGATCATCTTGGAATTGACATACAGGCTGTAGATAAGCGAGTCGAGCCCTCGGCAGACGAACGGGTCGTAGACCGTCCCAATCGGGATCAACTGCTGGCCGATCAGTTCGTAGCTCAGGCCGAGCTGGCCGATCGCCATGAACAAGTTCATTTCGGAGATGCCGAGTTCGATGTGCCGTCCGGCCGGGCTCTCGCGCCAGCGCAGCAGTCGCGGTCCCTCGCCCTCGTAGTCCGGCTGCTCGGTTGGCGAGAAGATGCCGACGCGATTGATCCAGCCGCCAAGGTGGGTCGAGGTCGCGACGTCGGGTGCCACGGTGACGATGCGCGAACCAAACCCCTCCATCTCGGCCAGGCGCGGCAAGATACGTCCGAGTGCTTCCTGTGTCGACGTGTCGTTCGGATGCCGCACGCCGATCGCGTCCGGGATCAGGCTCGCCTCGATTGGCGGAGCAACGGCGGTGTCCGGTTGCGACAGCCGCTCGGCCGATTCCTGGCAAAGACGGCCGGGATCTGAATCGGGCGAGAAGGCAGCCCACTCGTCGTCTTCGGGCACGCTCAAGATCCGCTCGCAGCTTCTCCATCTGGTCGGGCGTCAACAGCGCCGAGTGATTCATCGGGTCGCCCGCGATCGGCAGCCCCCATCCCTTGATGGTGTAGGCGAAGAGGACGCTCGGCCGGTCCTTGACCGTGTCGACCACCTGGAGGCAGCGCAGGAGTTCGGTCAAACTGTGGCCGCCGAGGTCGGAGATGATGCTGGGTAGATCGTCGTCACTGATCGGTGACAGGACTTTGGCCAGGTCGTCACGGCCGGACAAGGTACCCTCGATAAGCCGCTGGCGCAGCTTCGCGCCGTCGAGACGAATGAGGGCCTGGTATTCCTCGTTGCTCATGTCGTCGATGCGTTGCAGGAGTGCATTGCCGCCAGGCTGACGATAGACCTCCTGCAGCCGGTCACCGTATTTCGCCTCGATGACGTGCCAGCCCGCCGCGTCGAAGAGTGCCTTCAGCCGTCCGGCGCGAACGCCCGGCACGACCCGGTCAAGGCTCTGCCGGTTCAGGTCGACGATCCAGAGCACGTTGCCGAGCCCGCTGAGCGCCTCCTCGGCCACGGCCTCCCAGACGTTCCCTTCGTCCAGTTCGGCATCACCGATAAGTGAGATGAAGCGATCGGACGATACCTCGCCGAAATGGGCCAGGCTGTAGCGGTGCGCCAGGGCCGCGAAGGCCGGTGCCACGGCGCCGAGGCCAACCGATCCAGTTGAGAAATCGACCGGATCCGGGTCCTTCGTGCGGCTGGGATAAGCCTGCAGTCCCTTGAATGCCCGGAGCGTCGGCAGGTAGTCGCGGTCGAGATTGCCGAGCAGGTATTGGACGGCATGGTAGGCAGGAGACGCGTGCGGTTTGATCGAGACACGATCACCCGCTCGCAGGTAGTGGAAGTAGAGGGCCGTCAAAATCGAGACGACCGACGCCGACGAGGCCTGGTGGCCGCCGACTTTGGTCTTGTCAGGATTCGGGCGTTTGTGATTGGCGTGATCAATGATGTTGGTCGCGAGCCAGAGTACGCGACGTTGGATGGCTTCGAGCGAGGCGAGCCTCTGTGCGTCTATGCTGGTAATGGGGCCGTCATCAGCCTTCGAAGCGGGTTGAGCCACGGATCTCCTCCTGGGGATAGGGGCGCTCTCCAAAGTGGGCGCCGGTGGCTCAATCGTGACATCTCGGAGGCTTCATGTCCAGCGCGTGTTCCACGATTGTCAACGGAAAATTTAGGCGCGGCGCGCTAGGTACCCGACACCGCGTCATCGATTACGTCAGTGATCGTCAGCGAGCGGCCAAACGTTGTTTCCGCCATCCAACGCTCCTCTCCAATGTTCTGCCGAACCGCCTGACGGTACCGTTGGTGGAAGTCCACCGGTGTGCCAAATGGGTGATCTGTGATGCCAGTTCGTTGGAACAGTTCATCGGCGGACCCGAAGAGCCGCGCCGCCCTGATGAGATCGCCGGTTGCCCCAGCGCATTCCGCCAAACCGATGAGCGCATACGCCAGATTCGCCATGTCCCTCATTCGATCGGCCAGTTCGAGGAGTTCGCCGTACAGTCTCGTCGCGCGCTGGTACTGTCCTTGACCCTGATAACTCACCGCGAGATGGTGCAGTGCGACGGCAGCTGTAAGCGGATTTTCAGCCCTCCGCGTCGCCGCGAGACCACGCTCGAGAAAGTTCGCGGCCTTTTCAAACTCGCCTTTCGCCAGCGGAACCGCCGCTTTGAAGATGAGGATCTCGGCGTTCCCGATCTCGCTTCCGGTCTCCCTATAGAGGAGTTGACTCTCGTGCAGGAATCGTTCGGCTCGTCCCAATTCGCCCGAGGTGATTGCCGCTGAGCCAGCAAGCATCAGCACGGCCGCCGCGTCGTCTTTTCGTACGTCGCCACGGAACATGGTCGCGACGTCGCCCGCCACCGAGATGAGTTCACCAGGATCGCCTTGCCGGTAGCGCATCATCGCGGCGACAGCTATGGCTTCAGCGCGCGAGGCAGGCGGTAGCTCACGACTCCGAGCCTGGACGTCATGCATCCAACGGTAAACCTCATCGAAGTTGCCACGATGCCAGTAGAAGCGAGATAATTGCCATGCCATCCTCGCCGCAAGTTCAGGCCGCTCTTCCAGTGCCCAGTGGATTGCGGTGCGAAGGTTGTCCTGGTCGGCTTCGAGACAATCCAGCGTGCGAATCGCGTCGTTTGTCACGAGTTGCCGGGCGGCGAATGCGGCGACGGATGCGAAGTAGTCCGCGTGGCGTAGGCGGACGTGCGTTGCATCCGAGCGTTGCCGCAGCAGGTCTCGTGCGAACTGGCGGATTGGCTCATGGAAGCGGTAGCGCATTTCATCGCCGGGTTCGATCACCACCAGTGACTGCTCCACGAGATGTTCCAGCGCATTGAGCACATCATTTGATGTCGATGACTCGTTCTCCCCCACCACCTCGGCAGCTTCGAGTGTCCAACCCCCGGAAAAGACCGACAAGCGTTCGAACAGCACCTGTTCATCGTTGCGGAGAAGCTCGTAGCTCCAGCGAACGGTCGCTTCCATCGTCTGCTGCCGCGTGGGCAGATCCCTCGGCCCGGCGCTGAGCACTGGAAGTGCGCGATCCAATCGAGCCAGCAACATCGTTGGACTCAGTGTTCGTATCCGCACCGCCGCCAGCTCGAGAGCCAGAGGCAGGCCATCGAGGCGACGGCAGATGGCCGCGAGCGCCGCCACGTTATCTTGAGTGAGTGCGAATTCGGGGTTGACCAAGCGGGCTCGGCTCAAAAAAAGACGGATCGCCGGACTGAGTTGAACTTCCTCCGGAGTAGGGATGTGATCCAGGCGCGGGACGTCAAGGGGAGCGACTGGGTACTCCTGTTCACCTCGCACGCGGAGTGGTGCGCGGCTGGTAATGAGCAGCGTCACGCCAGGGCAGAACGCCGAGACTTCAGCGATCTCCGTCGCCGCATCGAGCAGGTGTTCGAAGTTGTCCAGCACCAGCAGGAGACACCGCTCGTACAAGTATCCTCGAAGCGCGTCTCCAGTGGATCGATGTCCAGCCTCTGACACGCTGAGTGTTCGTGCTATGGCCGGCAGCACAAGATCGGCGGAAGTCAGCGCTTCGAGTGAGACGAAGGCGGCGCCATCCGAGAATTCGTTGCCCAGATCATTCGCAATCTGCGCGGCCAGTCGCGTTTTGCCAACGCCTCCCGCTCCGGTTAGCGTCAGCAGGCGGACACTATCGGCTCTCAGAAGTTCGCACACCCGGATGATGTCGTGCTCTCGTCCAATGATTGGTGCGGGAGGAATGGGAATCTTCGGAGACGATTCGTCGACTCGATCGGGTGCAACGCCTCGCTTTGGCACTGCAGCAATCAGCGCGGCCGTCTGGGCCTCCGAAAGTGAGAGGGCCCTCGCCAATGTCCTCACGGTGTAGGGATAGGGACGCTGACGCTCTCCCCGCTCGATCTTGCCAATCGCGACCGCGGAAATTCCCGCAAGCTCAGCGAGTTGTTCTTGCGTCAGGCCGGCGGCCTCGCGCAATCGTCGTAGTCGCGCTCCGAAGGACTCATCCAAGCCCGTAGACATGATTCCTGAATGCTCCGACCACCTCCAGGCGTTCTGGAGGCTTGCGCAAATTCCATCGGCCGTCCGAGTCGCGCTCCGAGGCTGAACCGTATCCCGTACTGTATCGACAGCGTATCACTGGTGTCGCTGTTCCTCAGCACCTCTCCGAACGAGACTATTTCACAGGAAGGTTCCGTGGAACAGGAAGGATACGCGATCAGATGGAGACTACACCAAATGCCCGGCGCCCGCGCTTGACCTACCTGGCCGCGCTGCGGGTTTTGATCAGGTCCGAAGCGCTCACTTCGCATGGAGACCCGAATAGCGCAGTGATCGTGCATGCGAAGCGGGGGGTGCCGTCGGAAGACGAGAGAGAAGCAAACAGCTGCCCGAGCCGGCCACCGGAGCGACCATGACCGAGAGTGACTGGTGCACCGCTCAACAAGTGCGCTTGCTACTCACCGCCGAAGAGACGTTCGGTCGAGTCAGCGTTGTGGAGAGGATCGCGCAGCACGGAACCGCGGTACCACGTCACCGGCACGCACACGAGGACGAGATCGTCTGCGTGCTCAGCGGAGAGATCATCTATCAGATCGGCACCGAGCGGCACCAGGTTTCGTCAGGGGCGTGTCTGTTTATGCCGCGTGGCAGCGAGCACAGTCACACTGTCGCTTCGAAGAGCGCACGGTTGCTTATCATCCTGGTTCCCGCGGGTTTGGAAGGTTTGCATCGTGACCTTACGCAGCCGGATGAAGTACAGGGTGGCCTGGTTGGTGTGGAGCGATTGGTCACGCTCTCCTCCAGGTACGGAGTTGAGATCACTGGTCCACCGCTCGACCACGAATTTCGCAACGCGTCAGATGGGCAAGCCATCGGACACGGTCTCCATCGCCATTCAGACGGTGAGTGACTTCCTGAATTAGTTGCAGCCGAGCCTGGTTTTCGAGAACCGAGGCTCGTTCGAGAAAGAGAGTACGTAGATGGCACAGGTGTCGACCTTGACCTCACAGCCCGCGACACAGCGCGCCGATCTTTCGCCCGCCGCCTTGATTCGATCAAGCGGTGTTCTGGCCGTGATCTCCGGCGCATATCTCTTCATCTTGCCGTTCATACACCCGAACGACGATCACGGGAACGAGCACGCGTCATGGGTGCCGGTGCACCTGCTCTACTTCTTCGCGCTCATGCTCTTGATGCTCGTGCTGGTCGGAATCTTCGTGCGCCAGTTTCATCAGGCCGGCCGTTTGGGATTCGCTGGCTTCCTCACGGCCTTCATGGGCACCGCGCTGGTGTTGATGGAAGGGCGCGAGCATCTCTTCTCGCCCGATTTCAATCAGGGAACGCCGCGAGGTCTCTACGAACTGATACTCGAGAGCGTTGTTTTCAGTGTCGGCTTCATCCTGTTGGGGATCGCGATTTCGCGCGCGAGAGTCTTGCCGCGTAGCGCCGGTGTCGTGCTCGCCGTGAGTGGTCCCGTGGTGGCGTTTGCGCCGCCAATCGGAAGCGTGATCGTGATGACGGTCTCCCAGGCGATCTTCGGCGCCGGACTGATGTGGATCGGCTATGCCTTGTGGAAGGAAACGGCCCAACCAGACATGCGCGGCTGAGGGACGCTGTCCAATTATCGATGAGTAAACGCGAGATATGTGGCTCAACGCGTGAGCCACATATCTCGTTGTGTCGTCATCACTACGGCAACGTCTGCCCTGACGCGTAGAGGTTCATGATCACGTTCAACGCGGCGTACGCGTCATTCTTGCCATTCGCGAACGTTGCCTCACGTCCGTCAAGCGCCACGACGGAACGATTGCCCCGCACGGTCGCGGTTCCACCGCTGAACACGATCGCGGTCTGGGCATCGATACCGTAGGCGATCTCATCAGAGTGTGCCCGGACCAGGCTGTAGAGTCGGCCCCAGCGCTGATCGGTCATCAGCCGCGGCTCGAGGGCCGCATTGACGATGTGCAACCCCTCCGTGAACTGAGCGTAGTCGTCGTGGAACGCGTCGATCGCAACGCTCTGCACGTTATCGACCGTCGGGTCGGCGTTGGCCATGTAATCGTCGCCCATCACTGGTGTCATTGCGCGATCGGTCAGCACGACTGGCGCGTTATCCAGTGCTTCGCTCACCAGATCTGTGAACGTCGCGTCGCCAAGCGGCCGGGACATCTGGGACTGGTCACCGCCGACGAAGATCACACCCGCTGCTCCGGCGACGAGGCTCGGCGCTACCCGAGACCATTCGGTGTGTGCTTCGAAGTTGACGACCTGAACCGTATCGCCTGACCGGCTCCAGCCGAGCTTTTTGAGCGCCTGCGAGTAGGCGTTGCCTGCGCTGCTGGCGTCGCCTGATGAGAAGAAGCCCGCCGCGACCACGACGATGCGGTGGGAACTTGACTGCCGTGCCTGATCGACGAAATCGGCGAGCACGTTGCCGCCGGTCAGGACATCACCGCCCAGCATCAGCGTCGCCGTCGACTGCGCCTGCAGAGAAGGCAGGTCGCCCGGTTTCGGCGCGCTGAGTGCTGTTCCGTCCGCGGTCATCGTCCGACTCGGAACGTCGTAGCTGAAATCTCCCTCGGGCATGATGTGCGTCACGATTCCTGTGGCCGAGAGCGTCTGAGTGGAGTCGACCCAGCTGAACTCCGCATTCGAGAAGTCGATGATGGCGACCGACGTGCGACCGGCCACGTCGGAGAGCGTGGCGTCGTTGGTCAGCTTCACGCTCGTGGCGTAATCGACGCCAACACCGAGTCGCCCGTCTCCATCGAAGTGCGCGTATGACTGCGCCGTGACATTGAGCAAGCGGGTGAAGCGGCCACGCTGGAAGAAGTGCTGGTCGAGGATCGTCGTGTCGGAGCCGAAGCTCAGGCCACGGTGGGAGTCAGAGTTGTCGCTCCACCAGATGTCGACCTTGTCCTTCTGGAGCGCCGTTGATGGGCCGCCGCCATTCGCGTAGTCGGCGATCATGGTGTGTGACTCCACCGCGTCACCAGCGCTGGTTCCGCTCACGACGGCGCCCCGCTCATAGGCGGTTGCCATCGCTGCTTCCGATGGCGTATTCGCCAGGATCTCCATCGCGGCGTCCTGGTCGCCGCCGAGAATGAAGATACCGTCGGTCTCCGGGTTGGAGATCATATTCGCGTACTCGGTGTTCTCGGCATCGTCACGTGTCCAGAGGGGAACCATCTCGGTGTCGCACCCGGCGCGGATCGAACTTCCCGTTCCGAGGAGGGCAGTGCAGATCGACTGCAACTCATCGACGTGCGCTTTGGCGTAGCCGAGTGAAGTGTGAGCATATGCTGAAGGGATGACTACGATACGCACGGAATCGCCGGTCGCCTGGTCGATCACGTTCTGGACGAAGGCGGTCTCAGTCGCGTCGCTGTAGCCGCCCCCGATCGGGTTGAGTATCTTTATTGGGGCGTCCGCACTCGTCGGGGCCACCAATGCCATAAACGCCGCGATCGTCGCGACGATTGCAAGCAGCCTCGGCCTCATGCCTCCAAGCGTCTGTTTCATCGATTCCCTCCCTAAAGCGCTGTTGCCACTTGTTTGCGCCGCCCACTTGGTCGGCCCCGTGATGCATAGGCTGTTCCCCGATGGCAACCAGTGAATCGGATTATTCGCACGAGGGTCTTGGTCGAGCGTAGCACAATGCTTGCCCGCCTTGAACCCGCGCGAGGTTTGCCACAGTGGTTTGCGCGTGAGAGAGGCGGCGTTCCGTGTCCGGGCAGCAACAGAGGGCTGGTCGAAGCCAGCCCTCTGCTGTCGTGAAGCGCGATCTGTCCCCGTCAGATGCGCGCCTTCAGGATTCCCTTCACCGGCACCACGCCGGGAATCTCCCACTCCTCCCACATCTCGTCGACCATCGACTGGATGTAGTCGATGTCTTCGTCAATCAGATGTGCGAAACGTCCCTGACGCATCAGGTACTCCTTGACCGGAATGCGCCCTTTGCCGGTTGAGCGACAGTCCCAGGTGTAGATTACTTCGCCGTCGATGATCTCGTAGAGTGGGAAGATGCCGGACTTGATGCCCATCTCTCCCACGTCGCTCGAGAAGCGTGGGTGGTAATCCCAGCCCTTGGGGCAAGGATCGAAGGTATGCAGAAAGGTCGGGCCGCCGACCGCCAGCGCCTTGCGGACTTTGTTCAGGTAGTCGGTCGGGGGGAAGGACGCGCAGGCCGTGGCTACGTAGCGCACCGTGGGATGGCCTACGGCCAGCATGCCGGCTACGTTCTTCTTCCAGCGGCGCTGCATGATGCGGTGTTTTTTGCCAGTCGGCGTGAACGTCGTCTGGGCGCCGTAGGTCGTCAGTCCGGTTGCCTGGATGTCGGTATTGGCGGCCGACTCGTTGTCGTAGAGGACGATCAGCAGGTCGAGGTCGGTCTGTAAGGCGCCGGAAATGCCGGAGAGCCCCATGTCGCCGCCGCCGATGTCGCCGCAGAACGAGATGACGTTGATCGGCTCGTCCTTGATCTTCCCCTTGCGCTTGAGCGCTCGCAATCCGGCTGCGGTACCGACGGCCGAGGAGCCGCCCGCGCCAAGCTGAGTGTGCATCCACGGCACAATCCAGGGGGTCGTCATGTACGACGTGTTCGCCACGTACATGCAGCCGGTCGAGCCCGTCACGACGGTGCGCGGGCCGGAGGCCTTGATAAAGCCGCGCATCACAGTCGCCGATTCGCAGCCCTGACAGGTGCGGTGGCCCGAGGTGTAGAGCTCCTCCAGCGGGATGCGGTGGACGCCGCGTATGCGCTCGTATTCGATCTTGGGTTTTTCAGGTGCTGTCGTCATGTCTGCTCCCCTCTCAGTGCGCCGGCGCCGACAGGTAGTTCGAGCTACCCTGTCCGCTCCGGACGCCGATCCAGGTGACGTAGCCGTCCATCGTCTCGTCGCGCATCGCCTGCTCGGTGATCGCGAACATCTTCTCGCAGTCCTGGATCGAGATGTCTCGTCCGCCGAGACCGCTGAGGAAATTGACGACCGCCGGTCGATTCTTGGCCGGGTAGAGGCACGAGCGGATCTCGTGCAGCAGGATTCCGCCGTCGTCGGGCGAGCCGTGCGCAAAGTCGCGGTCGATCACGCCGACTGCCTTGAAGCGGCTCAGACACTCGCGCAGTTCGATGGTCGGGAACGGCCGGAACCAGCGGAGATTCACGTAGCCGACCTTGTGGCCCTGCTCGCGCAGTCGCTTGACCGCCGTGCGGCCCGGGGCCTGGACGGTGCCGAGCCCGACCAGCACGACGTCGGCATCGTCGGTCATGTACTCGGTGAAGTAGTAGGGCGGTTCATAGCGCGGACCGAAGACGGCGTTGAACTCTTCGTAGGCCTTGGTGATGATCTCGCGTGAGCGTCGGGCGGCTTCCCAGTTCTGGCGCCGCATCTCCATGACCCAGTCCTCGTTCACCTGCGGCGCGATCGAGATCGGGTTGTCCGGGTGCAGCCGCCGGTCGCCCAGATCGTAGTCCGGTAGGAACCGCTTGACTGCCTCGATGGTCGGGATGTTGACGATGTGCTGCGAGTGGGTCAGGAACGCGCCGTCCATCGCCAGCGCGTTGGGCATGCGCACGTTGCTGTCTTCCGCGATGCGGTAGCCGATCAGCACGTGCTCCAGCGCCTCCTGCGGCGTGGTGACCCAGTTGAGCAGGAAGCCCATGTCGCGCACCGACATGGCGTCGTTGTGCTCGACGCCAAACGCACCGGGATCGTCGAGCGCGCGATTGCCGACCAGGAAGAGAACCGGAAGGCGGTCGGTCGCGGTGACGACCAGCGCCTCGAATCCGTAGCACCATCCGGTGCCGCTGCTCCCGGTAAAGGCGCGCGCGTTGACAGCGCTGGCGTGCTTGGCGATCTCGAACTGCGAGTGCTCGCTATCGGCGATCATGTACTCAGCGTCGAGGCCGCCATCGGCGATGATCTTCGAGATGGTATCCATCACCTCGGTATAGGGGCGAATCGGGTAGGCCGGAATCACGTCGACGTCGGCCAGCCGGACCCCCTCGGCAACCGCCTGGCAGCCGGTCAGGAGGTCCTGACGCTCCCAGACGTCAGATTGCTGTTTCGTGGCAGTGGTCACGGTCACTCCTCCTAGACTGGCTGAGGCGTTTCCTTGCGTGGCTTGATCTCGCCCACGCCCGGAACCTTCTCCATATGGGTCACGACGCGGCCGGTGCCGGTCACGAACGGGAAGCTGACGCGCTCTTTGCCCTTCTTCTCTTCGGCCCAGCGCAGGTAGTCCACATCGTCCCGCTTCCAGTGCTCCCACGGGCTGTTGTAGTCCTCGAAGGCGAGCTCATCGGCCATGATGATGCACTCCTCGACTGGACAGACCTCGGCGCACTTGCCGCAGCCGACGCAGTACTCGTAGTCAATGTCGTAGTAGCCATCCTCGGTGGGGTCGAAGCACTCGTCCGGACACTCGATCCAGCAGAGGGTGCACTTGGTGCAGAGATCGAAGCGGACGACCGGCCGCTGCGTCTTGGTGGTGCCGCGCTTGAAATTGGGATTGCGCGACTGGCCACGTGGGCCGACCTCGAAGTGGCGCGGGACGGCCGGAATGACCGTTCCCTCACGGAAATGATCCCATCCTGGCAGGACGGGAACCTCGTGCTTCCACTCGATTCCCTCGCCTGCCTTTACGGCATAGGTGTTCTCTTGAACCGATTCGAACGCCTCGCGCGCCGCCGCGACCCGGTTTTCGTCCTTCGTCTTGGCACGAAGGTGCGCCTCAACCGCGTCGATGCTGATTAGCGTCGGATCGATCCCGGCGATCGCGCCGAGTACCCGCTCGTGGGTCAGGTCATCCTTGAAGACCCAGAGCCCGGCCAGGCTGGCATCGCCCGCCAGGGTCACCACGTTGTACGGGAAGGGCTTTGAGGGGATGAACTTGAGCAGTTGCTGGGGACTCTTACGAGTCACAACCAGCATCGAGCCGCCTTCGACCATCTTCTCGTTAATCGCTCGAATCCCGGACCAACCCCAGGGCTCGACGCCCTTGACCATGGTGTCGTCGAGCACGACCGAGACGTTCGCCTCGTCGATGTCCATCTTGGCGCCGCACTCGGCCTCGAGTTCCTCTTCTTCGAGGTCAGGCGAGATGAAGGTGAAATACTTGCAGGGGATGCCGTTGCGTTCCGGGGAATCGCTGTAGCGACCGTTGGAGAAGCCGACCTGACCCATGCGGGTCGCGATCAGCACGAGGTCGCCGCCGATGCGCTTGGCGAGGGTCTTCTGGAAGATCCCTCGATAATTGATCTCCACCCGTTTGATCACGAGCTACCTCCGGTTCCGTGGCGTGAATAACGCCGTTCGGGCGACCGATTCGCGGAGATCGATCTGACCGAGAGCTTCGCTAGGCTTCTGCTCCCGGCGGAGTGATCACCGTCTACGACACGATATCGTCCTCCTTCACCTGTTCATCAACCGACTGCTCCCTCACGAATTTGCCGATCGTGGCCTGAATGTGGTGCAGGCTCGCCGCATAGGCGGCGTCAGGATCGTGGCGTTCGAGCGCGTCCAGGATCATGCGATGAGTCCGGAGCGACGTGGTCTGGCGCTCGCGGGTCTGCAAGTAGCTCTCGCGTGACGACTCGAGCAGGCTGAGACAAGCTTCGGCCATTGTCTGGAGGATCGGGTTTCCAGCCGCCCGCATGATGAGCCCGTGAAACGCGTTGTCCTCTTCGACGGTCGATTCACCCCGCAGCAGCTTCTCTCCCTGCCGCTCCAGTATGGTGTGCAGCTCGGCAATGTCCTGCTCTGTCACGTTCTTGGCCGCGCTGCGACCCAGCGCCGGTTCGATGACACAACGGGCTTCGTAGACATGTCCGAGAAAATTCGGATGAACCACAAACCCGGCCGTGATGCGGGAGCCAATGTCCTCCCAGCTCACCACCCGAACAAACGTGCCGCCACCCTGCCGGACGTCGATGACACCGAGGTGCTCCAGACTCCGCATTGCCTCGCGCACCGACGCACGCGAAACGCCGAACATGTCGGAGAGATCACGTTCGGACGGCAGGCGCTCACCGGGAGCCAGCGCTCCCTCGCGAATCATCGCGAGGATCTGCTGCTCAATCTGCTTCGGCACGCGATCCCGTTGTATTGGTTTGATCGTATCTCTCATTGGCCTGACCACCTGACGTGTGTAGCTCGATACTAGTGATGCCCTGACCCGTTGTCAAGCATCTGCCGGAGAGTTCGTCAAAGTATTGGTGGGCAATGCATCGCGACGGTAGGCCGGGTACTCTGTGAGTTCCGTCGCCGGTAGGGTGGTAGGGTAGTCGACCAACGGGGATCATGACCGTGTACGGGGATTACGGCTGTGTACGTTGAATTGTCATCCTGAGCGGAGCGCAGCGAAGTCGAAGGATCTCCCCTTCCTGCCGTGATTGGTCGCGCCTTGAGAGATTCTTCGCGCGGCGCTCAGAATGACAGATGGCGGTGCTCAGGATGACAACACCCGTGGGATGCTCAGTCAATCACGCGTTCCTCGTGACGCACGACATTCGCAGAGATGCACGATCAAGCGGGTCTTGGGTCGAGCCTATCGTGCGCCCGGCAGACTCACGCCCGCTGCCTGGAGCAGCAAGTTAATCGCCAGGTACGCGAGGATCAGCACCAGAACCCGTACGATGACGACGCTACGCAAATTGCGCGAGAGCCGCGCGCCGGCCTGAGATCCGATCAGAATCCCGAGCACGGCCGGAGCCGTCACCGACAGGTCGATGATGTCGTGGATGTAGTAGATGAAGGCGCTGGCTGAGACGGTGATTCCGACCATGAAGACGCTGGTGGCCACCGACGCCTTCACCGGAACCCGCATGATGGCGTTCATGATCGGCACTTTGACCGCGCCGCCACCGATGCCGAGCATTCCCGAGATAACACCTGCCAGCGAGCTGGCGGCCGCGCCATAGGGAAGGCGCTGCGGGATGTAGTCAATCTCCATCTCTGCCGCAGGATCATTAAAGGTCTGTTTCAGGCGCAGCGGATCCGGCCCATCAGTAATTGGCTCAGCCCCCTTCTGGCGTCGAAACATCGCCGCTCCCATGGCGAGCAACGCGACGCCGAAGACGACCCGCAGCACGTTTGGCGCGATGAAGACGACGAAGAGCCCGCCAACAATTGCCCCAAGCGCCGTGGTCAACTCCATAAAGAGTCCGAGCCGGACGTTACTCATGTGGTGCTTGAGGTAGACCGAACTCCCGCCCAGCGAATTGACGATGACGCTCACTGCGCTGGCTGCGATCACGGTTTTGAGGGGTACGCCGAAGAACACCGAGACGATCGGAATAATGAAGACTCCGCCGCCGAGCCCGACCATCGAGCCAAAGATACCCGCGCCGACCGAGACCAACCCGACACCAAGCTCAGACAACGGTGAAAGCGCCGGTTTTGCTTCCGCCGCGGAGCTTCCACCTGAGAGCCATGCCACCACGATACTGCTGAGGATGATCGTGAAGACGCCAGCCGCGATAAGCGTGTAGAGGCGGTCGCGCGCCCTGGCGTAGGCGATTCCCATAAAGGCAATGGCCGTTGCCGGGGTAACCAGGATGACGAGAATGCCAAGAGTGAGGACCGCGGCCGAGTCCAGGCTCGCCAATTGGGATGGCAAGTTGCCGACTGAGATAACCGGGATTGGCAGCTTGCCGTTTCGAATCAGCCCGATAGCGGTACCCAGAATGATCAGTCCGATGCCGATGGCCAGCATGATCCGGAAGACGATCGCTAGCGAGCTTGCCGCGTGATCCGACACAATGGCGGCAACCGGCTTATCCGTTGGTTGCGGCTCGTTGGACCTCGATCGCGAGGCTGTAGTCGTTCCCATATGTTGTGAGATGTTCCTCTCCCGGGGTCGCTTCGCCTGAGTTGTGGCCGATGTTATCCTGGATAACGGCGAAAGTCGGTATCAAATCCCTCCGAGCAAGCATACCACAGACTTTTAGCTTCTCCGCCGAAGGGTCTGACCTTTCCGAGGTCGTTTCCGGCTCCCCACGAGGCTGGCCAGAAGCATTTCCGGGCAGTTCGACGTGCGCCTGAAGAAGACTCGTGATCGACCCCGAGACACCTCACATCGGGTGAAGATCGCCTGGCTGATCGTGATAACGCGAGACGTCGGCCCCGGGCCAGCGCTCGGACGGAGGCATGCCCAGAAGACGCGCTTTTTGTTCCAAAGCATTCGTGATGAGCCCGACCGCATCGTCCAACGATATGCCGCGTGTGTTGATGGTCAGATCGTAGAGATCGGGGTCCTGCGGACTCTTATGGTAATGGGCACGCAGGTAGCGATTTCGCCCCTGCTCTTTGCTGTGGATGCGGGCGCGCGCCTGTGACTCGGTCAGCCCTTCCCGTAGTGAGACGTAGGCAATGCGCATCTCAATTGGTGCGATGACGCGCACATGCAGCACGTCCGGGCACTCTTGTAGCAGCGCCTGGGCTCCTCGTCCAACGATCACGACATGACGCGTGTGAAACGCCTTCTCGATAACCCGGCAGACTGTCTGGTGATAGAGGTCGTTCGAACTGGTGGGGAATTCGCCTGCCGGGACCGGACCATCCGGCGGGGTGGTCAGGAGAGCGTCGAGCACGCGCGCGACCAGTCCCGCGCCTCGCTCGTCGCGGGCGCTCGCCTCTTCGTGCGTAATGCCAAGGCGCTGGGCGACGTTCGCGACGATCTGGTGGTCGACCAATGTCCAGCCAAGACGACTGGTGAGCCGGACGCCGATCTCACCCCCTCCGCTGCCATATTCGCGGGAGATGGTAATGGCGCTCATCTCATTGTGTGGAGAATTCTGCTCGGCCACGGTCACCAACCTCCGTTTCACCTATCGATCTGCTCGCTGGCGGACGACGCCACATGGGCGCTCGCTGTCTGAGTGGCGAGGGTGGCCGCCCGAGAGACAACTTGGCAGGGTCACCCCGTACGTACCTCGGACCTGTGTCGTGAAACCTGAGTTCACGTTCAAGAATACCCGATCTCGATCAGATTGGCGTGGGTGGCACGGGCAATGCGTTACCGGCGGCAGAACAGAGGTGACATAACCACAAGGAACGACACCGTCGCACGGCATCCAACATCGCGGAATTCCGGAGGACAACTGGGGTGAGTATTATCGCTTGGATCGTCATCGGAGCACTGGCCGGAGGCTTTGCCAGTCTGATCATGGGGCGAAACGGGAGTCTCGGCTGGCTTGTGACCATCGTCGTGGGGATCGCCGGAGCCTACGTTGGCAGTCTCGTCTGGGCGCTGTTGACCGGCACGCGTTTCGACGCCCGCTTCGACTTGATGACCCTGATGATCTCGATCGTCGGTGCGATGATCGTGCTTTTCGTTGGCGATCTGATCGCGCGAGACGCGTGATCCTTTTCTTGAACCAATTGCAACTGGCCCGGCTCGACCGCCGGACCAGTTTTGTTTTCTGGAAGGGGAAAACGAGGTTATTCGGCGAGACCCGCTGGAGATGGCACACCGGTTGCGTTAACGTCCGTTAATCAGGTGTCTTCACGATCAGGTGGCGAACGATATGGACGTGAAGACCCTCAACTGTTGGTATCGGGAAAAGGAGACTCTTGATGAGTATTATCGGTTGGGTCATTATCGGTGCGCTGGCAGGCTGGATCGCCAGCATGATCATGGGACGCAATGGCAGCATGGGCTGGATCGCGAACATCGTGGTCGGCATCGTCGGTGCGATTGTTGGCGGCCTGATCTGGGGCCTGGTTACGGGTGGCGATTTCATGGCCACGTTCAGCCTCGGCACGCTGCTGGTCGCGATTGTCGGAGCCATCGTCCTCCTCTTCATCTGGGGTTTGATCGCTGGCAGCCGCACCACCTAGAGGCAGTTCCATCGTGACGACGAGACCCGGCACACGAGCCGGGTCTCGTTTTTTTGTGCTCGTTACTCTCCGGGAAGGTTTCTGGAACGTGAGTGGCATGGCGGTTGCATTAACTGATCGTCAGGATCGAGGGGACTTCTCTGTCCCGTGAACGTGTCGATACATCAAAACTATGCACTCAACCGAACAGGAGATTTCCCGTGTGTATCATCGGATGGATTATCGTCGGAGCCTTAGCAGGCTGGATTACCACGCTGATTTTGCGACGTCGTGACCGTAATGACTGGATCGTGAATATCCTTATCGGCATGGTTGGCGCGGTAATCGGCGGCTGGATCTGGAGCAGATCGACCGGCGGTGAGGTCATGCTGTCGCTGACGATCGGCACGGTACTCAACGCTGTTCTCGGTGCGATGTTGTTGCTCCTGATCTGGTCACTCGCAGGGGGACGGAGTAGCGCCAGACCAACTCGATAGAGAAATACGGTTGACCCGGCCAGTGCCGGGTCTATTCTTGAGTTGATCCCCTACCGATGATTAGGTAGAATACAAGCGCGGCGACACTTGGTTCGATCCGTCAGGCCTCTGAGTCCAACTGGGGGTAACGTGAACGTCATTCACGCCATCACCGATTTCTCAACGTCCCGGCGCGGGAAATGGGTCGTTCTTGTCCTCTGGATTCTGGTGACTGGGCTGATCGTCCCCCTTGCTCCGAAGCTTGCCGACGTCACCAGCAATGACGAGTCGTCCTTCCTACCGAGCGGCGCGGAATCGACCAAGGTAGCCGACCTCGTTCGACAGGAGTTCCCGTCGAATGGTACTCCAGCGATCATCGTTTTTCGCAATAGCGCAGGCCTGAGTAACCAGAACCTGTCAGATGCCCAGCAGATTAACGACTGGCTCACGTCCGGCAAGGCGGGAGACAACGTACAGGGTGTCGTCTCGATCTTCACCGTCCCGCAGGCGCGAGACAGCCTGGTCTCCTCCGACAACACCACCATGACCATGGTGGTCAACATTACTGGGCAGCCCGCAGGAGACCCCTACAGCCAGACGGTCAGCCGAATTCGGGATTACACGCATCAGTTCGATCAGGGGAGCCTCCAGGTCAAAGTGAGTGGTCCGGGAGGGTTGCTGGCCGACCTGCTCAAAGTCTTCCAGGGCATCGATGGCTTCCTGCTTCTGGTCACGGCCGGACTGGTACTCGTTCTGCTTGTCATAATCTACCGTTCTCCAGTCGTGGCGTTCGTGCCGATTCTCAGCGTCGGCTGGGTGTTTAGCCTGGCGAGTGGGATCGGCGCGCTGCTGGCCGAGAACGCCGGACTGCTCGTCAACGGCCAGGCGACCGGCATCATGACGGTACTTCTCTTCGGCGCGGGCACCGACTACTGTCTCTTCATCTCCTCCCGTTATCGTGAGGAACTCGAAGTGACTGAAGATAAGCACGAGGCAATGGGCCACACCATGCGCCGGGTCGGCGAGGCCATCCTCTCGGCGGCAGGAACCATCCTGATCGCGACCCTTGCTCTGCTGCTCGCCATCCTTCGCTCGAACCAGGCGCTCGGCCCACTTCTGGCGATCGCGATCGGGACCATGCTGGTGGCCTCCTTGACGCTCGTGCCGGCCATCCTGACAATCCTGGGTCGCGCCTCCTTCTGGCCGTTCGCGCCCAAGTACGATCCGAATCGCGCGGTTTCCGAACATCACGGGATCTGGTCCCGAATCGCCGGGCTGGTCTCACGCCGTCCGGCGGTGGTTCTCGGGTCGACGCTTGCGATCTTCATCGTCATGGCGCTGGGTGTGCTCACCCTGCGGCAGGACTTCGACACGGTCTCGAGCCTGCCAACCGGCAGCGAATCTCGCACCGGCTTCGAACTGCTGCGCCAAGGATTCCCGGCCGGTGAACTGGCCCCGACTGAGGCGTACCTCGTCCTTCCGCAAGGATCGACCGTCTATGACTCGCAGAGCCTGCAGACGATCGACGCGATCACCGCGTCGCTCGCTGGGCAGCAAGGGATCAGCTCGGTGACCGGGCCGAGCCGTCCATTTGGCGCGTCGGCGCAGGTCGGACCATCGCAGGTCGAGGCGGCGGTCAATTCGTTGCCGGAAGCGGTGCGCGAAGGGATTCGTCAAGGATCGTCGCCGGGTAGTGCCGGCATGGACGGGATCGATCCGAATTCACCTGAGGGCCAGGCGGCGGGACTGTTCGCCGCCTCCCAGTCCTATGTCTCGGCCGACGGGACGGTCGCACGAATCGATGTCGTGCTGAGCGACAACCCATACAGTCTCACCGCGATCAATCGGATTCCCGACCTGCGTGAGGCGGCGCGCTCGGCGGCGGAGCAGGCTGGCCTTGACCCGAGCTCGGTGCTGATCGGTGGAGAGACGGCCACCAACTATGACACCAAGGTGGCCAACGACCGGGACGAGCGAGTGGTTATACCGCTGATCCTGATAGCGATCGGGGTGGTGCTGGGTCTCTTGCTGCGGTCGATCGTGGCGCCGATCTACCTGCTGGCAACGTCGGTGCTGACCTATTTCTCGACGCTCGGAATCTCGACGGTGGTCTTTGAGTACGTGCTCGGCCAGCAAGGCGTAAACGCGAGCGTCCCGTTTTACGTCTTCATTTTCCTGATCGCGCTCGGCATCGACTACAACATCTACCTGATGGCGCGCGTCCGGGAGGAAGCGCAGGCAAACGGGCTTGGACCGGGGACCGTGCGAGCGCTCGGGCGAACCGGCGGCGTCATCACCTCAGCTGGAATCATCCTGGCTGGCACCTTTGGCGCGCTGATGACACTGCCCCTCCAGGCTCTCTTCCAGCTTGGGTTCGCCGTCTCGGTCGGCGTGCTGATGGATACCTTCATCGTGCGTACGCTCACCGTTCCGTCGATTGTTCTCCTCCTCGGCCGGTGGAACTGGTGGCCGTCACGAGATGTCTCGACCGTCACGGAACGGCCGGAAGTCTCAGGAGAGCCGGTCGCGTCGAGTCGCGTCCACGAGGACCACGCGGATGATTGAACGAAATCAACCGACCAAGATCGAGACGGACATGGCGGCCGCGACCGGCGGCCGCCACGTATCATGCGATAGTCCAGGACGTGGGACTCATGGACGTATGAGTTGAACCTGGCACCTATGGTCCGCCCTGCGTTCGGCATCCCAATCGCCGGTGCAGTAGACTGAGATTTCGGTAATCACGTCGTCTTTCACCTCGACCCGCGCCATCTCGCGACAGTACCAGTCGCTGCCATCTGTGTGCCAGGTCTCTTCCCACTCAATCACGAATCCAGTGGGCGTCGCATCAGCGCGCCAGCGCGGAACCTTGCCTGGCCAGGGGTGAAGGTCCTTGCGTAGCGCAGCAAATGCTTCCACACCCTGCGTCTGGAAACGCCACGTCGGCACCGTGAGATCCATAAAGACATCGGGAGCGCACAAACCCTCAGGGATCTCACCAGACTCGATGTACTGCATCAGTTTTTCGGCCAGTGCGGTAATCCGCTCGTCCGTCATCACGTTGCTCTCGCTGGTCTTGACCATCTTGTCGCTCCTTCTTCGATGACATGTTCTCGCGATCTGACCCGGTGATCGTTCAGTGGCTTTCGGCCAGCATGGCGGCGAGGTTCTGTCCGGCGATCTCCATCGTCTCCTGGTACATGTCGCGCGGGCTGAACTCGACCAGTTCCGTGTCGTCGACGTAGATCAGGTTATGGCCTGGCTGAAGGTAGTAGCTGTCGCCGCTCGTCAGGGTCTCCTCATGATCGTTGTAGATCACACGCACGCTTCCCGTGACGATGTAGCCCCAGTGCGGGCACTGACATGCATCATTCGGCAAACCCTTGAAGAGTGGGTGGGTATCGGTGCCAGCTGGGAAGTTTTCTATCGCGACGTTCATGTCGCCCCACTCAACCTCTCGTAGGGTGACGTGTCCTCCCGGGGTATCGAATTCGCCGGCAACTGGAAGATCTCGCTTCGAACCACGCATGATGCCTCCTGTGCAAGGTCGTCGCGTCTGAACGCTAAGTGGTTCACCGCGACATCACATTGACGATGATCCGAGTGTAGGAGGAGTCTGGTTGCCGTACATCGGGGCCACTTCCTAATTGTGCGGCGAGCCCTGAGGGGTTCTGCTGCGGGCGATGGGAGGAACTTCCCAGTGGAGCATCCAGTGTGGGCCAGACGTCAGGCGATCTGATTGCGGACAGCAAACGCCGCCGCGGCAGCCCGGTTATCGACGCCGATCTTGTTCAAGATGTGGGTCACGTGGTTGATGACGGTCTTCTCGCTGATGAAGAGTTCGCCGGCGATCTCGCGGTTGCTCTTTCCCGCCGCGATCAGCCGGATCACTTCGATCTCGCGGGGACTGAGCCCACCGGGAGCTGGATCGATCGATCGATTGTTCGTCAGAGCCTCCAGCCGCTGCTGGAAACGCCGGTGTTCCGAGACATTCCCGGCGCGGCCGGCCACCGTCATGGCGTATTCCAGCCGGTTGCGTGCCTCGCCCACACCATCGCGACGTGATCTGGTCAACGCCAGGTCCGCCTGAGACTCGGCGACGCGCGCGATCTCCCAGACGATTTGCTCGCGCGCGGCGGTTTCAGCCGCGGCACGGAGATACGCCTCGGCCTGCTCGTAGTTATCGTTCAAGGTTTCGATCTGACCGAGTTGCCGGTCGATCGAGAGGTCGTGGAACTGCCCCGCGAAGGCGCGCAACTTTGGGAAGTAGCGCGCCAGCCGATCCTTATCGCCAAGCCACAGAGCGGCTTCGGTAACGTAGGCGATGGGCTCCGAAGTCGGCATGCTCCCCTCGGGCATCGATTCGAGCAGGGGCTCGAACTCTTGCAGCGATGCTTGCGTCTGGGTGGTATCTCCCAGAGCGATGTCGATCATTGCGATGAAGCCCTTGTACCAGACGAGCGCGCCGGCGCCGATCTGCTCGAAGAGTTCGATCGCCTGTTGGATGTAGTGTTTTGCGGCGGGGTAGTCCCCTGTGAAGTAGGCAAACGCAGATCGACAAAAGAGCAGGTAGGCGTGGGGTTCGGGACTCTCGAGGGGCCTGATCTCGATTTCCGCCTGACGAACGAAGGCATGTGTGTCGTCGATTCGCCCCTGAACACCGGCAAGAACGGCCAACCAGGGATAAATGTGGCGCATCTGGTATGGATCGTGAGTCTGCTGCGCGAATTCCAGGCGGCGTAGCGTCACCTCTCGTGAGCGTTCGATCTCCCCTTTCCAGTAATACGCCGGCGCCAGGGCTCCGCAGCACTCGGCGGCCTCGGAAAGATCACCCTCACGAACAGCGAGATCGAGTGCGCTCTCGATGAGGTTGATTCCAGCTGAGAGGTCGTTGACGCGCACCAGCAGGTTGCCAAGGGTGCGCCTGGCAGAGGAGAGCAGCCAGTGATCCTCCAGGAGTTCGGCCAACCGCAAGGCTTCGCGAGCGATCTCGATTCCGGGCTCGAACTCGTGTTGGCTCACGGCCATGAGGCTGCTCAGTTCGACCAGGATCTCGACCAGCAGTGGCTCAGGCTGATTCTCAAACAGAAGACGCGCGGTCTCAAACGCCGAACGTGCTTCAGCGATGGATTCCTGTCGCCAGAGGGAGCGACCCAGGTAAAGCGTAGCCTCCGCCGAGCGCATCTGATCGCCGTCGCGCTCGAACCAGTCCACGGCTTCACGGAACATTGAGGTCGCGATCTGTTCGTTACCGGATAGACTCGCTGATTCTCCGGTTCGCAGCAGCAGAGCGCCTCGGCGGTCGTCATCCACTGCTATCAACTCGAGCGCTGCCTTGAAATGTTCAAACGCTTCCGCTGGCGCGTAGGCATCCATCGCCTGCTCACCGGCCCGAACGGCGTATCCAGCGCCCCGCGCGCGATCGCCACTGTGAACGTAGTGATACGCCACGTCTGAGAGCGACCGGTGATCAGCGGGAGTCCGGCTCGTCTCGAACGCGTGTCCGATCAAACCATGCAATCGCTGACGTCGAACCGGCCGGATCCCTTGATATAGAAACTCGCGGATCAGGTCGTGCCGGAAAGTGTAGAGACCATCCGGAGTCGTTTCGATTATGTTCGCCTCCGTCGCCGAGACGAGCCTTACCTCGACTTCGTCGGTCGGCGTGCCTGATGCTGTGGCAAGTACGTTGATGTCGAACGAACGTCCGATCACGGCGGCTGTCCGTAGCGTCTCGATTGTGGCTGGGTTGAGCACGGCGAGTCGCTCCCGCACGGCGATGAGGATGCTGGCGGGCATCGGTGCTCGCGAGTCGACGTTCACGCGCAACCCGGATTCGCCTGATACGTCGTCGAATTGACGCAGCACGTCGGCGTCGAGCCAACCACGCAACAGCTCCTCGACAAAGAAGGGATTCCCCTCACTCTGATCGAAGAGCATCTGGGTGCTCTCGGAGTCAAGCGGCGCACCGAGGTAGTCGGCCGCAAGTTCGGCGGTTGCGTCCCGCGTCATTCGGCTCAGTTCGACCGCGCGCAGCACACGCAGGCGACTCAGTTCACGGATTGTTCGTTCGAGCGGCACACGCGACGCGATGGAACGTTCACGGCAAGTTGCCAATATCAGCAACCTGATCGCAGGCTGGTAGCGGACGATGGCCACCAGCAGATCGAGACTGGCCGAATCGACCCACTGTAGATCGTCGAGGAGCAGCACGATCGGCCGTGTCTCGGCCAAACGTGCGATCAGCGTCCCCACTGCCTCTAGAAGCCGCAAGCGTGCCTGCTCGGGCGGAAGCGGATGATTGACTGGCATGCCACTCTCGATCTGGCTGAGCTCAGGGAAAATCGCAGTCAGGACCGGAGCCAGACCGTCGACCAGTTCGCGCAGCAGTCCGTGTTCGCTGGCGCGGAAATACCGACCGAACGCTTCCAGAAACGGCAGGTAAGGCGGCATACCCTCGGCGTCCGAGGCTCCGCCTCTGAGGATCAGCGCTCCGTGGCCTTCAGCGGTCCGCGCGATGACGTTGAGCATGTGAGTCTTGCCAATACCTGGTTCGCCAGAGATCAGCACGACTCGGGTCCTTGCCGTGGCTGAAGCCTCGAATTCGGACCAGATGGCCGCATACTCGTCGTGACGGCCGATGAGCTTTTTCGGCGAAGATTGGTAGCTCATGATGCGCCTGCCCGGTTTCGTCGTCGCGGTGCTCGCGTGTGTGCAGCTGCGCGGCTATCAGCGTGTATCTATGCTGCTCCCGATGATCGCGTCGGCCTCGATCTCAACCAGGTAGCCGGAGCCGACCAGTCGACTGACTTCGAACAGCGTGTTGGCCGGGCGCACGTCGCCAAAGACCTCGTGCAGCGCTGGCGCCATCCGCTCCCAATCATCGGCGTCGGTGACGTAACAGCGATAACGCACGACATCGCGCAACGAGGATCCAGCCTGTTCCAGCGCCTCGCCAATCTTCTGCAGAATGAAGCGGGCCTGGGCTTCCGGATCATTGAGTCCAACGATGTTGCCCTGATCGTCGGTCGCCGTCGTCCCGGAGACGAACACGAAGTTGTCGACTCGCACCGCGCGCGAGTAGCCGACACGTTCTTCCCATACGGTTCCGGTCGATATATTCTGTCGCTCGCTCATGGTTCACTCCCCGTGATTGTGTCACGTCTACCCTGTCCATCTGGTCCTATGGTCGGTTCATGGTAGGAGATCTGAGGGTAGTTCTCAATAACAGTCACCTGGTCGGCGCTCGTATCTGAGAGAAGTCGTCCGAGGCCGGCAAATCGTGACCGCGACCTGTCGATTTGGGCTGAAGTCATTCGTCGTATCTATGAGAGCGGAAACGGACCGCTCACGGACGGCATTTGCCGAACAGGAGGATCGAGACGATGCGCTACGTTCTGTTGATTCACTCGTCTGAAGAGGGCAACGCGGAGCTGACCGAGGAGCAGATCGCCGAGATGTACCGCGGGCACGAGCAGTTCGGCAATGAACTCGGCTCGCTCGGCAAGATCCGTGGCGGTGAAGAGTTGCAGTCAGCCACGACCGCGAAACTGGTCCGGCACGACAACGGCAACGTGATGACCAGTGACGGACCGTTTATTGAGACCAAAGAGCAGTTGGGCGGGTTCTACATTATCGAAGCGGACGACATGGACGAGGCGGTGAAGTGGGCGGCGAAAATCCCTGCTTCAGCGACAACGGTCATCGAGGTACGTCCGGTTGTTGTGCACTGAGTCTGCCGAGTCGAAATCGCCGGAAAAGGGGCCTCTGGAATGCGCTACCTCCTCATGATCTACTGTGATGAGAACTCGTTCGAGCAGATGTCGAACGATGAGCGAGACGCAGTCTTCGCCGGGTACGGCCAACTCACGTCGGAACTCAAGTCGCTCGGCAAGTTGATCGGCAGCGATGCACTGCAGCCGACCATGACCGCCACGGTCGTGCGAGCACGGAACGGCGAGATGTTGACGGTGGACGGTCCCTACGCCGAGACCAAGGAACAACTTGGCGGGTTCTACGAGATCGAAGCAGAAGACCTCGACGAGGCGATCCGCTGGGCGGCCATGGTCCCCGCATATGGCAACATGGCGGTGGAAGTCCGCCCGGTCATGTCATTTCGTTAGAATGGGATCAGCGCGGCCCACAGTCGAATGTCACGGGTCGCGGGAGTACAGATGGCGGAGACTCCGGCGGCGATCGAACAACTCTTTCGCGAGGAACACGGCCTAATCCTCGCCACGCTCATTCGCCTCCTTGGTGACTTCAATGTCGCCGAGGAGGCGATGCAGGATGCCCTGCTCGTCGCGCTCGAACGCTGGTCGAGAGACGGTGTGCCGGATAAGCCCGCCGCCTGGATCATTACGACAGCGCGCCGGAAAGCGATCGACCGGATGCGGCGGGAGCGGGTGCGTGCCGAGAAGTACCAGGCCATTGCCTTCGACCCGAACTTCACCCCGGGCGATGATGAGATGCTCGATACGTTTGATCAGTCCTCATTGCAAGACGACCGTCTCCGGCTGATCTTTACTTGCTGCCACCCCGCGCTCAATCTCGAGGCGCAGGTAGCACTGACGCTCCGCTCGCTCGGCGGTCTGACCACTGGAGAGATCGCTCACGCCTTCCTCGTGCCGGAAGCGACCATGGCTCAGCGCCTGGTGCGCGCCAAGCGGAAGATTCGGGACGCACGCATTCCCTATCGCGTTCCATCGGACGAAGAGTTGCCTGGCCGCATCGACGCGGTTCTAGCCGTGATCTACCTCATCTTTAATGAAGGGTATCTCGCGTCGAGCGGCGACGCGCTCATTCGCGGCTCTCTGTGTCGCGAGGCGATTCGCCTGTGCCGGGTGCTGGCTTCCCTGATGCCCGACGAGCCTGATGTTCTCGGTCTCCTGTCGCTAATGCTGCTGCATGATTCCCGGCGCGAGACACGCAGCGGACCGGATGGCGCGCTGATCACACTCGAAGAGCAGGATCGTTCGTGCTGGGACCGAGCCGAGATCGCCGAGGGAATCGTGCTCGTCGAACGAGCTCTTCGCATGCGCCGCGTTGGGTCGTACCAGATTCAGGCCGCGATCGCGGCGATTCACGCCGAAGCGCTGAACCCAGGCGAGACGGACTGGGAGCAGATTGCGATCCTCTACGCGACCCTCTACCAGCGCACTCCCACGCCGGTCGTCGCGCTCAACCATGCCGTAGCGGTCGCCATGGCGCGCGGGCTCGCGGAGGGGCTGGCATTGATCGACCAGCTCGGCGACCAGGGTGACGTCTCGGACTACCACCTGTTCCACTCGGCGAGGGCCGACCTGCTGCGCCGCATGGGCTGTCACGACGCTGCGTCCGTCGCCTACCGCCGAGCGCTCGAACTGACCGGCAACGACCGCGAGCGTGCTTACCTTCAGCGACGGCTTGCTGAGACTGAAGCGGGACATTCATAGGACATTACAATCACGACGCTTCCCAACAGAGTCTCCCATCCGTATCGACGAGGCGCGCCGCGCCCTGAGAGACGTCTGAGGCGCGTCCCTGTGCGCGGATCGGCCAGATGTGCTCTATAGTGGGAGCGCAACGACGGATGGCCATCGATAGGGAAGGCGAGGCGGATCATGGTCTGGACAAACGCCGGAACGACACATCGCTCGACCGTGATGGGACGACGCGGCATGGTGGCCTCGGCCCACCCGTTGGCATCACTCGCCGGAATTCGCGTGCTGGTCGGTGGCGGCAATGCCGTCGACGCCGCGGTGGCGACGATGGCAGCGCTCAACGTGGTCGAGCCCTATATGTCGGGGCTCGGTGGTGGCGGTGCCATGCTGCTGCATCGCGCCAATGGCGAAACCCTGATGCTCGACTACTCTGGTCGAGCACCGCAGGCGGCCGACGCCAGGAACCTCGATGCCGAGAGCGTCGATGTCGGTGCTAAGTCGATCACGACGCCCAGCGCACTGGCGGGCTGGCTTGCCGCGCTCGAACGCTACGGCACGAGAAAACCGGCCGATCTCTTCGCTCCAGCGATCGAGTACGCCGAGCAGGGCGTGCCGCTGACCGTCAAGAACGCCATGTTCTACGGAAGTGCCGCTGATCGCCTGCACGGTGCCGCGCGGGATACCTTCTATGCGGGTGGCCAACCGGGTGCCGGATCGATCGTACGCCAGCCGATGCTGGCCGAGACCTATCGCACCGTCGCGAAGACTGGCGCTGAGGCGTTCTACCAGGGCGACATCGGCAAGCGCATGATCGAGGCGATCCAGGCAGCCGGTGGACTGTTGACCGGGCAGGACCTGGCAAACGTGTCGGTCGACTGGCGTGAGCCGTCGGTCTCGAGCTATCGCGGCTATGAGCTGCGCACTACCTCCTGGCCGATGACCTCCTACGAGATGCAGCTCACGCTCAATATGCTCGAGGGATTCGATCTGCATTCCTGGGGACACAACAGCCCAAAGTCGATTCATACGATCGCCGAGGCGATGAAGCTCTCGATCGCCGACCGGATCGAATTTGCCGGGGCTCAGCAGCCGCCACCAGAGGGCCTGCTGTCGCGTGCCTACGCCGGGCAGCGACGCGCGTTGATCGACCAGTCGGCGGCGCGTCCAGTCGAGGGAGATCGCTTCACCCGGCCACGACCCGATGGTGCCGTGCTTCCTGGAAATCCGGGCGATTTCACCCGCGAATGCACCACGCATCTCGACGTGATCGACGCCGACGGCAACTGCGTCTCGATCACCCAGAGCATCGGCGCCGTCTTCGGCTCCGGCTTCATGGCAGGTGACACCGGCATCATGATGAACAACTTCCTCTTCTTCCTGGACTACGACCCAAAGAGCCCGAACGCGATCCGACCCGGCGGGCCGATGCTTGGGCCACTCTCGCCGACCATGCTGTTCCGCGATGGCCAGCTCTTCCTCTCGATCGGCACCCCGGGTGGATTCGGAATCACGCAGACTACCACGCAGATGATCTCGAACGTGGTCGATCACAGCTTCGGCGTCCAGGCGGCGATCGAGGCGCCCCGCTTCAAGACGCTCGCCAACCGGCAGTTGGTGATCGAAAACCGGGTTCCAGCCGAAACACTGGATGCGCTCCGGGCGCTCGGACACGAGGTGGTGACGGTCGACGGGTGGTCGGCCGCGGTCGGTGGCGGTCAGGGAATTCTGGTCGATCCGGAAACGGGAGCGTACAGCGGCGGGGCCGACCCGCGTCGCGACGGCTACGCCATCGGATGGTAGGGGCGCACTGCTGTGTGCCCGGACGTGCAGTCACGCAGAGAAAGGCATCTCGGTGCGCTTCAGTGTTCGCCTGAATAACGACCTGCCGACCGGCGATTACGTGACATTGGCGCAGGTCGCCGAGACGGCCAGGTTCGACCAGTTCTGGGTCAGCCACGATCTCTTTGTCCGGAGCGCGCCGGTGATCCTGTCGGCCGTGGCGCAGGCGACCAGTCGGATCCGCATCGGCACCTGCATCGTCAATCCGTATACGTTGCATCCGTCAGAGATTGCGATGATGGCTGCGACGCTCGATGAGCTCAGTGACGGCCGCTTCAACCTCGGAATCGGCGCCGGTGCGGCGGAGTTCTTGAAGTGGATTGGGATTCCACAGGAGCGGCCCCTGCGCGACACGCGTCAGGCGATCGAGCAAATCTCGGCGGTTCTCTCCGGCCGGCCAGCACCCGGCTGGGAGCCGGAAGCCTACCTGCGCTTCCCGGCGCGCCCGGTGCCAATCTACCTGGCGGCGATGAGTCCCAACATGCTGCGGCTCGCCGGTGAAGTGGCCGATGGCGTCCTGCCACTCCTCTTCCCGCCGGAGCATTACGAGACCGTGCAGCCGCTCGTTGCGGACGGAGCCGCGCGCGTGGGACGGTCCCTCGATGACGTCGACATCGCCGCCTGCGTCTGGTGCTCCGTCTCGAAGGATCGCGAAGCGGCCGAGAATGCCTTGAAAGACAAGATAGCCTACTATGGCCACGCGTTGAGCCCGCTGATTCGTCACCGCCTCGGCGTCACGCAGGACGATTTCCGGCCGATCGAGCACGCGTTGATGACCGAACGGGATCTGCCCAAGGCGCGGAGTCTGGTCAATGAGCGCATGATGCGTATCGGCATCGTTGGGACACCGCAGGACTTGATTCCGCGTCTCGAGCACCTGGTCGAATTGGGCGTGCAACACCTCAGCTTTGGCCCGCCACTCGGCCCCGATCCAATCGCGGCGGTCGAGGCTATCGGCCGCGTCGTGATTCCGCATTTCAAGGGCAGAGCCTGATCGCGACAGCGCCCACACGAGTCTAATTACTCTTGTCCAATTCCTGGCGCGTGGCCGGGACGATCTCGCCCGCGAAGACCTCAATCTGCTCGATCTGCTTTTCCCCGAGCGGCCAGAATGTGAACGTGTCCATGCGCAAGTCGTGATAGAGGTGAGTTAAGTGCTCGACCCACCCATTGGCATCGAGGAGCGGCGTATTCGGGCGGAGTGCTTCGGCGGTGTTCGGGTTACCCGGCAGGTCGACGACGCCCATCAGGTTGTACATGCGCCGGATCTCTTCCGGTTGACGTCCGGCCTGCGCCGCACCCGCGTCGATCTGCCGGTGCACGTCCAGGAGCTCGTTCTCCGGCACGTACGCATTGGAGACGGAGACGCCGTCTGCGAGTCGGCCCGTCAGGCGTAACATGCGCGGTTTCGTCGCGCCGATCCAGATTCGGATCGGATGCACCGGATTCGGTCCGAACCGGGTGCCCTTAAGAGTGTGGTAGTCGCCTTCAAATCGGAAGCCGCCCTGGCTCTCCCATAGACCGCGAATAATGCGCACCGCCTCGTCGAAGGCCGGGACGATGTCCGGCTTGTCGGGGAGTTCGCCGCCGAAGGAGGCGATTCCCTGGGCGAATCCTCCCGTGCCAATGCCCAGTTCGAGCCGTCCATCGCTGAGTACATCGACCGAGGCGGCTGCCTTGGCCAGCATCGCCGGCGGACGGAGCGCCACCGGCGAGACGTTCGTGCCGACATGCACGCGTTCGGTGCGCGCGGCGATCATCGCCAGTAGCATCCAGGTATCGAAGAAGCGGTCGATGTAAGGGTGATCCTGGATGAGTGCCAGGTCGATCCCCTCGCGGTCGGCGATCTCGGCGCGGCGGAAAGCGTCTGCCTGATCTGCAGTGCCTGGATCGATGTTGACTCCGAACAGCGGCTCAGGTTGGCTCATGCGACATCCCTCTCCGTCGTGGAACATGTGTGCCTTGCGTGGCTTCTCTGTCTGAGAACTGTAACTCCAACGCACGTGTGGAATTCCGCGGCCCCGCGCTTCTCGAGAAGTCCGCGATTTTGTCAGGAAGCTGTAGCGCCGCGTGACAATCTGTAACGCAGCCGTCACCCGCTGAGGCCTATAGTTGTCGCAGAGGGTCAGGGACTCAGGAAAACAAACGGGCTTTGGTTCGTTTCCATAATGCTGGGAATCTGGAAGGTCGTCTCATGAGCAGCACCATTGTCGTGCCTCTCTCGGGCCCTCGTACCGATCGCACACGCCTCTCCGAACGTGCTATCCCCTACGCGAAATCGCTCGCGCGCCGCACGCGCTCCTCAGTCGTACTCGTCTCGGTCGTAGACGTCCCGCTCGAGTTCGCCACCTACTACGCCGTGCCCGGCGGTGACGCGGTGGAAGAAAAAGGACCGGTCGCCGAGCGGAAGCGCTATCTACGACAGCTTGCAGGTTCGTTCGACGACCTGCCGGTCAAGACGATGGTTCGGCTTGGGGAACCGGCTGACGAGGTGATTTCCCTGGTGGAGCAATTGCCGAATCCTTTGATCGTGCTGGCGAGCCATGGACGCGTCGGTGCTGGCAGGGCGATTCTCGGCAGCATCGCCTTTAGCATCGTGCATGGCGTGCAGTGCCCGGTCTTGATCGTACCGACTCCGCCCTCTGAGTATCACATTCCGGTCATGCCGGAGCGGGGCACGGCGCTCGTGCCACTCGACGGGTCGTTTTTCTCTGAGACTGCCCTGACTCGGCCATTGCGCGTCCTCGGCAAGCCGGAATTCGCGCTGCATCTCCTCTATGTCGTGGTTCCGGCGACCGATGTTACCGGCATCCCGATAGACGCCTTCATCGGTCCGAAAGAAGAGTGGGCCACGCACTATCTCGAGAGCGTCGCGGAGCGCCTCACCCGGCAAGGGCGTCTGGTGACATGGTCGGTTCGCATTGGGGAAGTTCCGGAGCAGATCCTGTCGGTCGCCGAGGAGATCGACGCCGATCTGATCGCGATGGCGACGCACGGTCGGCACGGTATCGGACGGATGCTGTTCGGCTCGGTCACCGAGCGCATCGCCCATGAAGCGAACGTCCCGCTCCTGCTGATTCGCCCCGACGGCAATCTCTCGACGGTGGAGTCCGACGAAGAGCTGGAAGATGACGAGATCCCCGGGAGTGTCATACAGCAGCAGGAGCCGCGCGTCCCGGCCATATCGTGAGTGACCGGCGGCCACGTCGAAAGGGGCACCGCGTGGCCGCCGGTTCTCCCTCAGTCGGCGGTCACCTGAGACGAGACCCCCGCTCGAATCGCCCTGAAGATCGGCACTTGGCTGACCTGGATGACCGTGATCGCGGCGATTGTCCCCGCGCCAACGTTGATCAGGAGTGATGGAACGTAGGATCCGGTCTGGTCGAAGAGGAATCCAGTTAGCGCCGCACCAATGGCGCTGCCAAGTGGCATGATGGCATACATCAGGCCGAAGATGGCGCCGAGCGACCGGCGCCCGTAGATGTTCGCGCAGAGTGCCGAAGTCAGGGGTACGGTCGAACTCCAGGAGAACCCGACGACCGCCATGGCGATTAACAAGAACACCGGATTCGTCTTGGCCAGGAAGAGCAGTCCAAACCCAACTCCCCGCAGCAGGTAGATCACCGAGAGCGGAATGGTTCCGCCCGAGCGATCCGACCACCAGCCGGTCGTCAGAGTACCGACGATGCTGATGCCGCCCATCATCGACAGGGCGAAAGCGGCGAGCCCCTTGTCGATACTGTTGACCTTGGCGTAATCGAAGAAGTAGGTCATCACCCAGGACATGGTGAAGCCGCACACGAAGAACCCGACGGCTAATTGCCAGAAGCTGAGGGTCCTCACGGCCGTTCCGAGTGCGCATCCAGCGACTGGCTCCGCCGTGTCGCTCGACGCTTCCCGTTCCCGCAGCAACCAGAGAATCAGCGGCGCTCCAATGCCGAGCAGCAGCGCCGCGACGACGAAGTAGCCGTCTCGCCAGCCGATTCCGTCAACCAACACGGCCAGTGATGGGACGATGATGAGCTGACCGAGCGGGCTTCCCATGCTGACGACCGAGAGGGCGGTCGCGCGGCGGCGTTCGAACCACCCCGCGACCAGCGGCGTAATCGTCACCGGTGAGACCGCGCCAAGCCCGAGCGCCACCAGAATTCCGTAGCCGAGCACGAGCAGAAGCGTCGAATGAGCTTCGGCGGTCAGGATCATTCCCGACGCGATGAAGCCGAGTCCAACCGCGGCGACGGCACGCGCGGGTAACCGGTCGACCAACCATCCCACCAGCGGCTGAGCCGCTCCGACGATGAGCACGTTCAGCGAGACGATCAAGCCGAGTGTTCCGTGGCTGAGTGAGAAACCGGTTCGAATCTGGTCGAAGACGAGCCCAACCATGAAACGGCCACCGGCCGTGACCGCCAGCACAAACGTCGCCCCAACGACGATGCTCCAGCGCTTCCAGCCCGCGCTCGGCGATGGCGCGGGTTCACTGTAGGACATGGTCTCCCCTTGTTTTTGCCTCACGTTCAAAGGTCAGCGTGTGCCTGGAACTCGCACGACAACGTGAGACGTTCCACCAGTACTCCGAGGTGGGCTGTGCCCGGAGTCGAGTATAACGGAACTCGGCATGTTGATATGACATTCGTGACCAGGCGAACCCAAACGAATTGTTATAATAGAGGGTCTTGATGTTGAGGGACGCGTCCGCTTCACGAGCGGACGCGATTGTGTGTCGGAGTGTCCGGACCATTTCCCACATTGAATTGCGTTCATGCAAAAGGAGCGAACCTGGTGGCCTCAGCTGAACTGGAGCGGGAGGTCCGGCGACGACGGACATTCGCGATCATCTCACACCCCGACGCGGGGAAGACAACCCTGACCGAGAAACTCTTGCTCTATGGCGGCGCCGTGAATCTGGCCGGGTCGGTCACCGCGCGCAAGCAGCAGCGACAGACGGCCTCCGACTGGATGGCGCTCGAAAAAGAGCGCGGTATCTCGGTCTCCTCGACGGTTCTGCAGTTCGATTACCATGGCTATCGTATCAATCTGCTCGACACGCCTGGCCACCAGGATTTTTCGGAAGACACATACCGCACGCTGACCGCGGCGGACAGCGCCGTGATGGTCCTCGACGCCGCACGCGGCATCGAGCCGCAGACACTCAAGCTATTCGAGGTCTGCCGCATGCGCCATATCCCGATCTTTACCTTCATCAACAAGATGGACCGTCCTGCGCTTGACCCCCTCTCGCTCCTTGACGAGATCGAACAGACGCTGGGTCTCGACGTCTGTCCGATGAACTGGCCGATTGGCGACGGGTCCGAGTTTCAGGGCGTCTACGACCGGGCGAGCGAGATGGTCTATCGCTTCGATCGGACCGAGCACGGCGCGCGACGAGCCCCGGTGAACATCGCCGGCATCGACGACTTGACGCTCGACACGCTGCTTGGATCTGGTCCGGCCGCGAAGCTGCGAGAATCGGTCGAACTGGTCGACGTCGCCGGATTCGAGTTCGATCGCGAACGCGTCCTGGCGGGAGAGCAGACCCCCGTCTACTTCGGTAGTGCCCTCACGAATTTCGGAGTCCAGCTATTCCTCGACGCCTTTGTCGAGATTGCTCCGTCGCCGCTTCCGCGTGAGACCTCCACCGGTCAGGTCCGGGCCGAGGACGACGCCTTTACCGGCTTCGTCTTCAAGGTGCAGGCAAATATGGATCCGCGTCACCGCGACCGAATCGCGTTCCTGCGCGTCTGCTCGGGCCGCTTCGAGAAGGACATGGCAGTCAAACACGTCCGGCTTGGGCGCGAGGTGAAGCTGTCTCGTCCGATGCGGCTATTTGGCCAGGATCGCGAGGTCGTGGACGAAGGTTATGCCGGTGACGTCATCGGACTGATCAACCCGGGCACGTTCACCGTTGGTGATTCGGTGACGACGGCCGATCACGGTCCATTCTCCGCCATGCCTCGCTTCCAGCCCGAACATTTCGCGCGTCTGCTGAACGCGCGCACCGATCGTTACAAGCAGTTCCAGCGGGGGCTCGATCAGATCGAAGAAGAGGGCGGCATTCAGCTCCTCTATCCGCTCGATTCCGGCAGTCGTGAGCCGATTTTGGCGGCGGTCGGAGCACTCCAGTTCGATGTGGTGCGCTACCGGCTCGAGAACGAGTATGGCGTCGAGACGATTCTCGAGCCGCTCGGATTCGAACTGGTGCGTTGGGTGATCGGCGATCCCGAGGAGATTCGGGAAATGGGCAACCGGCGTGGTCGCGCCCGCTGCGAGGATCGGGACGGTAACGTCGTGATGCTCTTCCGCAACCAGTGGGATCTCGATTTCGCGGTGCAGGATCATCCGAAGGTGGAGTTCTCGTCCATCGGCGGCATCCAGGCCGCGCTCGAGCGCGCCGCGGCGAGCTAACCTGAAACGCTCCCACCCAATTTCAATCCGCATTGTAGCGGAGGAGCTTGTCTCCTCCCGGCTTCGTTTGCCGAGAAACACCAAGGAAATCGCGGTCGGTGAAGCGCCGACTCACCCAACGTTTCTAGCGCGGCGACAGCGACGCAGTCGAAACGCGCGTCGTGATCCGACAAGATTTGCGACCGGTCAAGAGGGAGGAGACAAGCTCCTCCGCTACGACATAATTCGACAATTGACGGTGCTCAATCGAAATCGGTTGGCATGGTTGGGTTGCGGTGCAGGGTGAAGAGCCGGCTGATCTGCTGGGGCAGCACGCGGTCAATCGAGAGGTCTGGCAGCGTATGCTCGCGGAAGAGTCGAACGTCGCTCGTCTCGGAGCTTGGCGTCGCTGTTCCCTCTATGATGGTGCAGTCGAAAAAGAGCTTGTAGACGTGGAAGGCCATCGGTGGGTGTGGGTGCCGATCGCGGTCGTAGAGCGCAAGTAGCCGGTTGACGCGCACTGCAAAGCCGGATTCCTCCAGCGTTTCCCTGGCCACCGCTTCGCTGGGTGACTCGCCCGGGTCGGCCCATCCGCCCGGCAGCGTCCACAAGCCGTCCTCCCGCTCCTGAACCAGCAGGATCGCGTTGTCCTGGAAGACGGCAGCGCGCACGTCGACCTTGGGCGTGGCGTGACCCACCTGGCTTGAGAAGAGGGATTGGAGACGGCTGAAGCTCTCGTCGTCATCTTCGGCCAGCATCCGAGCGGCGAGATCGCGAAGCTGAACGTAGCGTTCGACGTCGTAGGGATCCGGCGAATAGCTCAATCCGGTCTGCGCGATCGACTGGATCTCACGCGCCCACTGCAGTCGTTTCGGCAACAACCCCGTCTCCTCGTTCCTGCGTCGATCCGCTCGCGCCAAGCCTACCGGGTCTGCTGCCGAAACAAAACGACACCCGGGGTTCGTCCCGGGTGTCAGTCCAATCAACTTTCGTGTGACTCTGTTCGCGGCCGGCGCCAAGCATTCCTGTTTCGTAGGATGGCGTTTAGGTCCGTGTTGCGCCGAAAGCCAACGTTATAGGACCTCTTGTCGATAACCGGCACCGACGTGCTGTGAGTCCGGTGGAAATTCCAACTCCAGCGCCGCTCCTTTCGCGTCAAACCAGCGGCGATTCTGCCGCAACTTCGACACTCTCAGGTCGGTATCGTTACCGCGAGGTCGTTCCCCGCTGATTCCATGTTAGCGCCATTTGCCCCTCCTGGCAAGGCCCTTTGGACGTGAGAGACGTGTCAGTTTTGTTGCGGCAAGGTGCCTGCACAGAAGTTCGCAGCCGGACAGTTGGGGTTCACCATGGTCACCCACTCAGGATGCAGGGGTCGGGAACCCCTCTTCCTGTCATTCCGACGCTGCTTCGTCTCCCCGGCCCGTTCCTCTCAACGTCCAGCTGTGACCGGCCGTTGCTGCTTGTGTTCGAAATAGTCACTGTAGCCTCCGGGGAAGTCGTTGATTTCGCCCCCCACCAGTTCAAGCATGCGGCCGCACGTCCGGTCGAGAAAGTAGCGGTCGTGTGAGATTGTCAGTACGGTGCCGTCGAAGTCGTCGAGCGCCGCTTCGAGCACCTCCGCCGAGTCGATGTCGAGGTGGTTGGTCGGCTCGTCGAGGAGCAGGCAGTTTACCCCACTCAACATCAGGTCGAGGAGCTGCAGGCGGCTCTTCTCCCCGCCGCTCAGTACCGAGATCGGGCTCCGTGCCTGACGATAGTTGAAGAGGAAGCGGCCCAACTTGGCCACTACCTGTTCCTCGCGCAGGGCGTGTCGCCCGCGGATGAAGTCGATCGGAGTCTGGTCCATCTCCAACGTCTCGTGCCCCTGAGCGTAGTAGCCGAGCCGGATCGACGGTCCGACCCAGACCTCTCCGTCGGTCGGTTCGTCCATCCCCAGCAGGAGCCGGAACAGCACCGATTTGCCGGTTCCGTTCGGCCCGATCAGCCCAACACGTTCGCCACGCCGCAGCGTGAAGCTGACGTCCAGAAAGACCAGGTCGTCGCCGAACTCCTTGGTCAGGTGGCGGGCTTCCATCACCTTCTGCCCGCCCCGCTGCTGGGCGCTGAACGAAAGGGCCATCTTGCGACGCTCAAGCACCGGTCGTTCGACTTTCTCCATCTGGTCGATCTGACGTTGCTTGTTGCGTGCCTGCTTGATGTGCCGCTCGTCGACCACCATGCGCGCCCACAGCTCGAAGCGTGCGATCGCTTCCTCCAGCCGCTTGATCTCCTTCTGCTGTGAAACGAAGTCCTGCTGCTGCTTGAGCATTGCCATCTCACGCTGGGTGACGTAGCTGGAGTAGTTTCCCTGATAGACCGTCAGGTTGCCGTCGGCTACTTCGACGATCTGTGACACGGTGTCGTCGAGCAAGTAGCGATCGTGTGACACCAGCACGAAGGCACCGGCGAACCCTTTGAGCACCTGCTCCAGCAGCGCCTTGCCCGCGATATCGAGATGATTGTCCGGCTCGTCGAGCAGCAGAAGATCTGGCTTGGCGATCAGGCAGCGGGCCAGTCCAACCATCTTGCGCTCGCCACCGCTCAGTTCTTCAACCGGCCTACCGTGAAGCTCGACTGGAAGTCCGAGGTCGACCAGCAACGTTTCGGCATCGGTCCGGAAACGGGTGCCGCCCCGCTCCTCATAGCGCTGCAGCAGTGCGGTCTGACGATCGAGCAGGCGGCCGAACGCGTCGAGGTCGCCGGCTGTTTCGGGATCGGCCAAATCGGCCTCGATCCGCTCCAGCTCCTCTTCGATGTCGAGGAGATCAGCCCGGCCATCCACCACCTCGTCATACGCGGTGGCGGATCCGAAGCCTGCGTATTCTTGGGGAAGATAGGCGCAGACCGCCTCGCGGCGCAGCGTTCGCTCGCCCCCCTGTGGCTTGTCGACGCCTGCCAGCACTTTCAACAGGCTCGACTTGCCTGCTCCATTTGGGCCAACCAGTCCAATCTTCTCGCCGTCGTTCAGGCTGAGGCTCACACCGTTGAGCACGACGCGGGTGCCGAAGCTCAGCTCGATTGACTCCAACCTGGTTAGTAACACCTTGTCTCCATACTTGCTCCCGTCCGGCATGGCGGCTCGATTATCGGCCAGTAGACCAGCGGAGTCGCCACGGGAGCAACAAAAAACGCCGCCGGCCATTCGACTGGCCCACGACGTTCGGTCTCTCGTTCAAGTTGTGTGACGGGTCCGTGGAGCGCTATCGCTTCTGCTTCACCTCACCGTTGTCACACTGGAAATGCACCGAAAAATGGGCACAGTACGACATAGCAGGCCCTCGAGTGCCCGACTTCCGTCTCACGTTCACCCATTTTTGGCGATCGATCGCCAGCATCGACACGGCTCTTTCCACGAGGAATCGATCAAGAATCACATCGTAGCATGACCGGTGCGGCATCGCAACCGGCGATCGCAGCGGACGCCGATCATCTTCGGCGTCCGCTGCGATCCGGGTGCCCGGCTTGGTGCGCCGTGGTGTGGTGATTCACCACGGCGCTTTCCAATTCAATGCCGTCTACGGACCAGAGACGGTTAGATCGGCCGTCCGCTGCGCGCCATCAAAGGACGCCGTGATGGTGACGGACGCGTCTGCCGCAACGGAGTTGGTTTCCACTGTGAAGGTCGCGTGATCGACCCCGGCGGGAACGACCACCGTTTCCGGTACTGTGGCGCTTGCGTCGTCACTGCCGGAGAGCGACACGATGACCCCTCCCTCCGGTGCGGGTTGGCTCAAGGTGACCGTTCCGGTCGCCTCTGTTCCGCCAGCAACCGTGGGGGAGTCGGGGCTCACACTGCTCAGTAGATTTGGCAGCGGTATTGTCGGGTTGATTTCGGCCGTGAGGACGTAGTGGCCCGACGGTGCGCCACCAACTCCACCCAGCTGCAGGTAATAGGTCTGTCCGGCCGTCACGCTCACGTGCATGATCGACGACCAATCCGGGAACCCGCCCATCGTCCCTTTGTCTGAGCCGGGTCCAGTATGCTCCTCACTTCGCAGTGTCACATCGGAGCTGTTGCTATCGGTGCTGGTCAGCGCGTCACCATTGTTATCGCAGCCAACTGGAGTGCCCAGACTGGCCACGCTCGCGGTTCCCGGATCGGTATAGAGCGCCAGTACGCTGTCGAAGTTGGTGCCAGCATTCGCCGTGCTCACGGTCAGAATTCCACTCTGCGCCGGTGTGAGCTTGAACCAGACGCTATTCTCCAGGTGATGCTGGGACAACACCGCGCAGGTACCCGAGAGCACCGGTTCACCTGATTCCATGGTCGCGAGGTTCGTGTCACCGATGGCGCTGCCTGGAATGTCGAGGCTTGCCGCGTCAACGATGTTGTCGTTATAGACCGCCGACGGAGGCGCCGGTGCCGTGACGCTCAGGCTAGCCGAACGTGTGACGTTGTCCAGGGTTCCTTCGATGGTCACACCGGTGTCGGATGTCACCGAATTCGTTTGAACGCTGAAGGTTGCACTGGTTGACCCAGCCGGAATGGTGACACTGTCGGGCACGGAGGCGACAGCAGCGTCACTGCTGAGCAGGCTGACCGTCTCCTCCTGACAGCCGATGTTCGCGCCCGACATCGTGACAGTGCCGGGGACACTCGTGCCTCCCTCCACGCTGCTCGCGTCGAGCGTCAGCGAGTCGAGAACCGGTGCGCGCACAACTGCGAGTGTCGCGCTGCGCGTGAGGTAACCGGGCGCACGCGCGCCGATCGTGACAAATTCGTCGGTGGTGACGCCGAGTGCGGTCAGCGTGAACGTCGCCGACTTCTGTCCCTTCAGTACGACGACGCTCGCTGGAACGGTGACCGCGGTCGCATCACTGTTGATCATGGTGAACGTGGTGTCGATATTGGCTGCGTCGCTCAGTGAGATCGCGCCGGACACGGTCCCGCCACTTGTTATGGCCATGGGGGAGACGGTGAGCTGGGCCAGTGGCCGTTGCACGCCGCCGCCAGTCCGCCCGCCTGGACCACCGCCGTTGCCCGCGATTGGCGCGGCCGCGACCACGCTGGCGGAAACGGACGGATTCGCGGTAGAGCACGCGGCCAGCACGATGAGTCTGGCTGTCTTGGGGGTGTCTCCGCCGTCTGCCGTGATGGTAATGAGCGTGTCCGTGGTTACCGCATGGGTGGTAATGGTGAACGTGTTGGATCCGGAGACGGTGTTCAGCGCGGCTGGCACTGAGACAACCGAAGGATCACTGCTGGTGAGTGAGACCGGCCCGCCGGTTGTCGTAGTCAGCGTGCCCGTGGCCGGCGCACCACCCGTCAGCGCGATTGGGCTGACCTGTAGGTCGGTGATGACCACTTTGGGCGTATAACAGCTCGGGCATGGCAAGGTCCCTGAATTGCCTCCCCCGTTACTGTTGCCGTTGCCACTCGTGCCGTTTCCGTTGCCGCCACTGCCATTGCCAGAACCGCCACTGTTGTCACAGTTGGCGTGACCATCATTCTTGGCGAGATTGTGGTCTGTCCCGTCAACCGTGGCGACATGGTAGGACTCTGTCGCCTTCAAGGAGACGTTGAGTGATGAGAACTGATTGGTCGCGATCACCTGTCCCGTACTCGAGACGTAAAGACTGACATCGACGGAGTTGGCCGAGCTCGGCTGAATGACGATGCCAAAGACGTCGCCGCAGGGGCTGAATTTCCACCAACCTGAGAACACGTCAGGGTAGGACAGAGGATGAGACGAACGAGTGGTGAGATTGACCAGGACCACATCGGCGCCTCCCTGCTGACCGACCGTGTCGTAGACGAAGGTGGAATCGTCCTTGGTTGGCCCGAAACCCCAGGCCGCACTCCCGAACTTGTCCTTATCCTTTCCGGGCAGGGCGTAGAGGCTGAACGAACTCTGATATGCGGGGGAATTCGTCCCGCTTCCACTCGGTGCAGAAGGCACGACGACGAGATCCGCCTGTGATCCACTGCTGATGGCGGCCGAGGCGAAGTAGTTGCCATGCGGACTGAATGCGACTGATACGCCGCTGTAAGCACCCTGGGAGAACCAGACGCGCTGTCGAGCGGTCAGGTCGAAGAGGATGATCGTTACGCTGCTGGAACCCGTAGTTGCATTGTTCTCGCCTGTCCAGAGTGCCAGGCGCACGTCATCGGGACTGAATCCCCATCTGGTGTCACCGGAAACCTGATCGTTATAGCCATAGCTGCCGCTCGACGTATCGACGACCTTGACGTCGGTGAACTGGGCGTTGGCCGGTGCGGCCACGAGCAGGTACTTGCCATGCGGGCTAAACCCAACTGAAAAACCGCCAAGGTACTCATTGCTCCACACGACATGGCTCGGTGTCGTCGCCGCCAGATTGTAGAGGCTGACCTTCCCACCCGACGTACCCAGGCTCCAGACAACAAAGCTGCTGTCGTTCGGACCGAATCCCGCCTCGAAGTCGCTCGAAAAGCCGGACAGCTGCAGAATGGTCGCTTTGGTCTTCGCGTCGGTCACCGTCAATGATGTACTGGAGACCGAGAGATTGTATGTGCCTTTAGGAGAATTCGCGCCCTGGCTGGGCTTCTTGACTGACGGCGCCTTGGCTGCTGGGCTGACGTAGTCACCAGCACAACCACAGTTGGATGCGGCGCCCGCCACCGTCTGATTCTGTATTGGGATGAAATTGGCTCCTGTCAACGCGATGACCGCGATGACGACCAGGAGTCGAACGAATCGAGATCTGGAAATCACATTCCCTCATTCCCTGCAAACGGCAGCACGTAAAGCTGCAGCTCCATATCGCTACGGTCTGGATCCAGCATATGGGGGTGGCGTTATTTCTCCGTTATTTCGATCAATGGCCTGTCGGCAGACCAATCTCATATTCATCGTTGCCCGCCAGGTGAGCGTGCCTGGCCGCAAGCGGCACGCGACTTGCCGTCCAAGCACGGGAAGAGATCGGCAATTGCCGAGCTTAACGGCAAATCCGGTATCTTCGGTTATCCTGGCGAGAACGAATGATTTGAGTGGACCGTACTCGAACGAGTCGGAAGAGGGGGCGTGATGAGTTTTCCGCTGCGTATCGGCATTGGAACCGGCAACCGGTTGCCATTCCCTGAGTTGGCCCGGCAGTGGCAGTACATCGAGGATCTGGGGCTCGACTCTGCCTGGGTCGTCGATCATTTCATTGCCGGGGATAACGAGTCAACGCCCTATCTCGAGGCCTGGTCGCTGATCGCCTCCCTTGGCGTGCTGACGCACCGGATACGTTTCGGTATCTTGGTTAGCGGCAACACCTATCGCAACCCTGGCCTGCTCGCCAAAGAGGCCGTGACCATCGATCACGCCAGCAACGGACGCGTCGAGATCGGCATCGGCGCGGGCTGGATGGAGCGCGAGCATCATGCGTATTCGTATGAGTATCCCTCCGCCGGAACGCGTATCGAGATGCTCGAGGAGGCCGTTCAGATCATCGACAGCCTGATGACCGACGAGCGCACGACCTTCAACGGCAAGTACTACCAGTTTCAGGATGCCCCGTTCGAGCCGAAGCCGCTGCAGAACCCGCGGATTCCGATCATCATTGGGGCCTTCAAGCCAAAGATGATCGCCCTGGCGGCCAAGTACGCCGACACCTGGAACACACGAGGCAAACCCGACGATGTTGCCCCGCTGGCCGACCAGTTCCGCAAAGCCGCGAAGGACGCCGGCCGGAATCCGGACGACATTCGCATGTCGGTCTACACTTGGACGCACCCGTTCGAGTCGGAGCAGCAGTTCCGCGATACCGTCGACGCTTACGTCAAACTGGGGTTCAGCGAGCTCGTCTTTCCGATGCCACCGGAGGAGTTCCGCCCAGTGATGGAGCGCTGCGCTCGTGAGGTGCTGCCGGAGATGCGGCGACAGGTCTGAAGCTTGGGTCGCGCACGCATTGCGGAATATTTGTAAAATCCCCGCGTTATTGGACCTAGCGGCGTGCGAACTTTCGGCGTCGCTCCGACGCGCATCCGAAGAACACTTGGAGAACCTAATGCTGGCAGCAGAACGATACGAGCAGGCGCTTCCGATCGACGACTACCTGGCGCAGATGACCCAGAATCACGACTCGTGCATGGCGAATATCCAGGGCACGGTCATTACCGAAGAGGACAGGCAATTCTGGGGCGCTCATCCGCCGCACGTCTTGATTTTGACAGAGGAATGGTGCATCGACTCGACGCAGTTCGTGCCGGTTCTGACGCGGCTCTCGCGTGAAGTGCCGGGCATCGAGATTCGTGTCCTCAAACGGGACGAGAACAAGGACCTGGCGGAACACTATCGTCGCAAGGACGGCTACCAGGCGATTCCGGTCTTCATCCTGTTCGATGAGAACATGCGTGAATTCGGCTTCTTAATCGAACGCCCGGCTAAGGTAACCGCGGAGATGGCGGCTGAAACCCGCCGCTTCCAACAGGAAAACCCGGACTTGCCAGGAATCACGCGCGCGTTCGACCGCATGCCGGAAGAGACCCAGGCCAAAGTCAAGGCGAACTCGCGTGAATGGCGAGTCGGCCAGCAGGATCGTTTTGCCCGCTACTTCCTGGACGAGCTCGCCGAGATCGTTGAGCACGCCTACCAGGAGCAGACGGTCTAGAATCTGAGATACCGGGAAATACCCGGTTTGACACGGCAATCAGGCGCCCGTACGATCAACGTGGGGCGCCTTTTGATTGTCCTTTGGCGCTGGCCGTTTGTGACGTGAGAGAGACCAACCGCATGGCCGATGAATCTCAACCAGGAATTCGAGAGACGACGTACAAGCAACCCGCAAGCCGGGAACCCGTTCCGGCGACCGAAGTGAATCGGACGGGTGTGCACCACGTCGAAGCCGAGACGGTCATTATGAATCGTGGCAACGCACAGTCGATCAACGCTGAACGGGTGTCGCTCGAGCGATCGGCCGCACGTTCGGTCGAGGCGAAGAGCGTGCAGATGGAGCGCAGCGCCGCGGCCCGGATCAACAGCGAGCGGGCCGTGCTGCAGGGATCGTCGGCAAGCCAGGTTTCGGCGCGCGAACTGCGCATGGTGCGCAGCCAGGCAGGCATTCTGGTGGCGAGAGAGGCGCATCTCGAGGATTCGCGCATTCTGCTGTTTGCCGGGAAGACCGATGGAGAGGTCTCGACCGTTCTGACAATTCCAACGGCGGCGGCGCTCGGCGCAGCAATAGGCGCCGGGGCGGCGGTGGCCGTTGTGATTCTGCGGATGGTGTTTCGGAGAGGATAACCACTGTGCGTGTGATTGGTACGCTCCTGTTCTTCCTGTTCGGCGCCGCGCTTGGCGCGCTCGCTGGCGCACTCGTCGCTATGTTGCTGACGCCTGAGAGCGGTCAGGAACTTCGTGTCCGCATTCGCGAGCGGATTGACGAGGGCCGGGCGGCGCGAGACGTCGCCGAGGTCGAGACGGCTGAAATGCTTCGGCAGAAATTCCGCAACAAGGTGGGAGATCCCGACGCGCTGGCTGGCGAGTAATGCTGCCGCGCGACCCTCTCATTCCAGTGAACTGAGCATGTCGTGAGTGCCGAGATCCCTCGTTCGCTACAGCAGGCGCTCGAGTCCTGTGTTGCTGATTTCACCCCCCACGACCTGAATCAGGCCTTTGTCGATCTCTCGGCCCGCTATCGTGAGAAGCGGCCTGGCTCTGGCCCGGTAGCGCGCTCGCCGGAAGACGTGGCCGCGTACGCCGCCTATCGCTTTCCCGCGACCTATGCCGCCATTCATTCGGCTCTGTCCGCGCTCAAGGAGCAGCGTCCGGGCTGGGAGCCGCGGTCATTGCTCGACCTCGGCGCCGGTCTCGGCGCGGGGCTCTGGGCGGCGCGAGACGTCTGGCCGAGTATCGAGCACGTGACGGCGCTCGACGCCGAACCAGCCATGATTGTGCTCGGTCGACGGATCGTGGCGGTGGTGAGCGATCCGGTGCTGCAGGCCACAGACTGGCGACATGCCAATCTGAACAGTGCGGACCTCGGCGAGCCGTGTGACCTAATTCTGATCGGCTACGTGCTGGGAGAGGTCGAGCCGGCGCGTCTCGCCGAGATTGCCGGTCGAGCCTGGCAGGTCGCACGAGGGGCGCTGGTGGTGGTCGAGCCGGGGACTCCCGAGGGCTATCGACGCGTTTGTGCGGCTCGCGACGCGGTTCGCGATCAGGGTGGATTTGCCGTTGCGCCTTGTCCCCACGACCCGCCTTGCGACGTGTCTTCGAACGACTGGATCCATTTTTCAGTCCGATTGTCACGAAGCAAGCTGCACCGCGAAGCCAAGGGCGCCGAGCTGAGCTACGAGGACGAGAAGTACGCCTACGTCGCGCTCTCACACACACCGGCGCCGAGCGACTATTGCCGTGTCCTGCGCCACCCACAGATTCGCAAAGGCCACGTCCACCTGCTGCTCTGCACGCCTGCCGGGATCAAAGCGGTCGTCATCTCAAAGCGGGAGGGTGAACTCTACAAGCGCGCCCGCAAAGCCAATTGGGGCGACGTGTTTGATTTGCCAGAAGAGCGGTACGCGGGATAGCGACCGTCCCTGGTGGATGCATCTCTGACGGTTAGGGCGGCCTGCGGAATGATTGACGCGGTCGTGACTCCTGTAGAGGAGCAGCTTGTCTGCTCCTGGTGTGATGCGCCGCCTGACGTGCGGGAGCAGACAAGCTGCTCCCCTACGGTCCATTGGGAACGCTGGTCAACTCTACTGCAATTCGCTCTACGGTGGCGTGTGCCTCGCCCATCACGTGGACGTTCCTCCGTATGTAGGGCAAGTCAACGTTGGCTCGATGGTAATCCGACGCGGCTGCCTCGATTGCCGTTGGCAGCGCGTCCGTCGCCCGTGCGGTGCAGCGTGGCAGAGTATGAAAAAAGGCGGAGCCGAACTCGGCCCCGCCTTTGATGATCGTGGGTTTTTCGAGGCGGCGCTCAGCTGCCGCGCAGGATCGACCAGGTCGACGGCATCTCGCCGACCGGCACCTCGATCAGAGTCGGTCCATTGCTCTTCAGCGCTGACTTCAGTGCGTCGCGCAGCCCTTCCGGTCCGTTGGCCTTGATGCCGTTCATGCCAAAGGAGTCGGCGAGCTTGACGAAGTCCGGATTGAGCAGATCCGAGCCGATCGATGCGGCCGTTGAATCGCTCTTTCTGGATGCGGCGCACGTTGCCGAAGGCGCCGTCGTTGAAGACGATCAGCACCGCCGGTATGTTGTGGCGCATCGCGGTTGAGAGTTCCTGAATCTGGTACAGGAAGCCGCCGTCGCCGGAGACCGCCACCACGCGCTTGTCCGGGTTGCCGACCTGCGCGCCCAGGGCCGTACCGATCTCGAAGCCGAGCGTTCCTTGATAGCCCGCGCCGATATAGCTGCCCGGCTTGTAGACCGGGAATCCGAGGTTGCTCCAGTAGCCGACCTGGGTCATGCCGCTGATCAGGATGTCGTCGTCGCCCATCTCTTCGCGGATGGTCAGGCCGTAGGAGGCTTGCGGCTGGACTTCGAAGACGGTGTCGTTCGCCTGCTCCTTGATCGCGCTCAGCTCTTCCTCGCGCGATTCCCGCTTGCGGTTGTGCTGTCCTGCCTGGTTGACCAGCGCCTCGAGTCCGAGCCGGGCATCACCGACGATGCCGATATTCGGCTTGCGATTGCGTCCGACCTCGGTCGGGTCGATATCGAGCTGAATCACCGTCTGCTGATCATTCGGTCCCCAAGGCGAGGTGGTGGGCTGGAGGAAACGGGTGCCAACCGCCAGGATGACGTCCGAGTCTGGGGTGAGGCGGCGTCCGCCAACGACTGAATGGGCGAGGTAGCTGCGGTCGGAGATGGCGCCCTTGCCCTCGGAGGTCATCACCACCGGGGCCTGGAGCATCTCGGCCAATTCCTTGAGCGCCTCGGAAGCTCCAGCTGCGATGACGCCGCCGCCTGCGAAGATGATCGGTTTTTTGGCCTCGCCGAGCGCCTTGGCTGCCTGCGCGATCAGGTCACTGTCTGGCTCGGCTCGCTCTACCGAGACTGGATCGAGTAGCGTCACGTCTCCTGTTGCCTGGAGCACGTCCGGCGGGATCTCGATCTCGACCGGCCGCGGGCGACCCGAGCGAAGCTGTCTGAATGCTTCGTTGACGATGCCTGGCACGTCCTCCGGCTTCATGGCACAGGCGGCCCATTTGGTCGCCGACTGGATCATCTGAATCTGGTTCGGGACCTCGTGCAGCATGCCGCGCCCGGCGTTAATCTGCTCCGACTCGATCTGCCCAGCGATGCAGAGGACCGGGGAGGAGCACGCGTAGGCGGTCGAGAGACCGGCCATCGCGTTCATCAGGCCCGGGCCCGGGACGACCAGGCAGGCGCCGATCTTGCCGGTTGAACGAGCATATCCGTCCGCCATGTAGGATGTCGCCTGCTCGTGGCGGGTGTGGATGACTTTGATCGCATCCTGCGCGTCGTAGAGCGCATCGAAGGCCCAGTCGAGCTGGACTCCGGGCAGGCCAAATATGACTTCGAGCCCGTGCCTTTTCAGGGACTCGACCAGGGCCTGTCCACCGGTCATCTTTGCCATAGAACGTCTCCCTTGTTGCCAATTTCGAGCGTTGGAGCCGGGTGCACCACGCTCCCGAATGGTTTTCGCGGTGCCCCGCGCCTGTTCCCTGCTGTCCGTCTCGCTCCGAATCGCCCGCTCGCCGCGCTGCATCGGGCCCGATTCGTCGCCAAGTTGACTGAGATGCCTGGATCGTCAAAATATCGCCCGGGAGGGATCCTCGTCGATCCGACTCACCGGCAAGATCCTGGAGCACTGGTCAGCCACCGCACGACCGCACCAGCAGGTCACCGGGTTGAACGCCGGTATGCCAGCGTTCAACCCGGTAATCATCGCACAACTAAGCATCCCGTCAATCCGGTCGAGTGTCGCTGAATCGACACCCCGGTTAGCGGTGGGTGCCTCGCAGGCTAGTTCGCGAGTGTCTTGAGATTGGCGGCGATGTCCTTCGGATCGACGCTGGACCGCATCAAGACGCGTTCGTTGCCGTCCTTGTCGATGATGAAGATGGCATCGGTGTGGGCAGGCGGCGCTCCCGCGACTGTCGGGGTAGGACTCGCGTCCGCCGCGTGCGAGTGGACCTGGTCCTCCGCGGTCATGCCGCTGGCATCGATGTAATACGCCTTCCAGACCGATTCCAGCGTCGCTTTGTTCCCGGTCATGGCATGCCAGTTCGGGTTATTCGCCAATTCGTGAGCCTCAGAGAACTTCTCGAGCGCGGCCTGGTCGTCTCGTGCCGGGTCGACCGTCACCGCCAGGAGTTTGACGTGCTGCTGAACACTGGGCGAGAGGTCCTGGTAGGCCGTGTGGAACTTCTGGGCAATCAAGGGACAGATATCGGTGCAGTGAGTGTAGATGAAGGTCAAGGCGATCACGTTGCCGCGGAGCGAGCTGAGGGTGACCGTCTTGCCATTTTGATCGGTCAGGGTGAAATCGGGAGCGGGCGTTTTGTCGAGCGATGTGCCGGTGAGTTTGTCGCCCCCGGTTCCGCAACCGGCGAGAATCACCAGAAGGCAGAGAACGACCGGCATGGCGGCGAGCCGCAATGATCTCATCGTGAACCAGAAACTCCTTTATGCACCGCGAGGCTCGTTGAGGTCGAAAGGGGCTGACGCACCTCCTCGGGACCGCCCGCAATGCTATCATGGTGAGTGTCCAATCAACGTCAGGAAAATCATGTTGTTCGGCATTCGCGCTCGAGATTTAGGTGACTCTCAGGCACGAATCTTGCAGCAGCACGAAACGTCTAGCACAAGGCTGACTACTCGGGTATGCGTGCCGACTGCTTCCGACCCATTCGGGTTGGAGACGGCCGCAAATCCTGTGAGCAGCCGAGACGTGGTACTCGGTGCAGTTGGGGGGCGTTGTTAAAGGTTCGACACCGTGAAAGGGGTCAGCCGTGAGCCGGGGTGGAAGCAGAGATCTGACGCAGGAACGGTGGATCAAACGAGTAAGGCGTGGGGTTCCAGGTGAGGTGGTAAATTCTCGGGGAATCCTCCACGGGGGTGGATGCTCCATCGAGTACTACACCTCTCAGCCCTCGTCATCCCAATGGATCGCACTAGGGGTCGTCCCCCTCCTACCGGGCATCGATCAGGCAGATGCGACACATCGCGTTATGGTCGGTACGGGCGACACCGAGCAGGCGGCGATCGCCTCGCTCAAGTCGAGACTTGACGATCTCTTCTCGAATCAACGGGCGATGCCGCTGGCCGAGCCTTCGAATCTCGCACTTCAACCGAGTGACTGGTTTGGCTAGAAGCGAAACGACCGCAAATTCGTCTGAACCACGTTCATAAGGACCGGCAAGGAGAACATCTTTGCCGGTCCTGGTTTTTGCGCCGCAGGCATCTCCCCGGACAATGCCATGTCAAATCGCTCATCCCTGCGCCGGGCCGGAACCGTGAACTATAATCATCTTTCGCGAGTCCAGAGACGCGGAATACACGCCATCCTGTCTGGGACGCGTTTGGTCATTCTCGCCGCGGCAGGCTCCCTCGATCTCACAATCGTCGTGAGACTGGTGGATGGCGACGCCGTTGGCCCCAGGCAATCCGGACTGACGGAGGAGAGACATGCTGGAGACCGAGTACAGCGAAGTGGAAATGCGGTGTGTCGGCTGCAATGCCATCTGGCACCCGCCGGTTGCGCGCTCGGTGAACGTGAAGACGCATCCCGATGCGCGACTTGGCATCTTGCTTGGGACGATGCACCGTACGCGCTGCCCTGTTTGCAAGAAGCCGCGCGACATTGAATTCATCTTCGATTATTACGATCCCGACCAGAATTTGGTGATTCAGGTACGGCCAGAGTGGGAAATTCACGCCGGGGGCGGCGAGGATTACTACTGGACTCAGTACGAGAACCTGGTCAAGAAGTACGCCGAACAGGACGTGCGTGTCGATGTCGTCTTTGGCTTCAAAGAGATGATCGAAAAGTACCTGGGAGGGGAAGAGGCTGTCGCCGCGGCGCGGGAGGAATGGCAGGCTCGTCAGGAGCGTGAAGCGGCCGAGGCTGATGCCGTCGAGGCTGGGCCAGAGACTTCCCAGACCGAGTCGAACGGTTGATCGTACGCGACCGATGCACTAGGATCACAGAACGATGCTAGCCAGGTAGATAAGGACGGAGTGCGGGATGGGAAGACAGCTACCGGCGGTTCCAGTTCAGGCCGAGATTGAAACCGGCCGGCGACCGGCCGCTTCGCGTCGCGGCTGGCTGCGATCTCCGATTGCCGACGCGATGGTCGAGCTCGTTCCCGATCTCGTGCGCTTGACACGCCGCTCGATGCGTTCGTCCGACGATTCGTCCCGCCTCCAGTCGCTCTCTGGCGCCAACGGCATGTCGGTCCAGGAGGTGGAGATCGAAGTCACCTCGCCATTGGTCCGGCGGATTGTGGTTCGGTCGACCAACTCCTGGTCTCTCTCGCCAGAGGTCGCGCTTGGCAAGCGACGGCGAAGCGGGCGGATCGGCATTGGTGCAGTCAGCGTCGCGAGTGTGCTGCTGCTTGGTGCCGCCGCGGCCCGCCGCGCCGCCTTCTCGCTGCCAGGACGTCCACGAGGGGACAGCTAAGAGCGCGAAAGCGCTACTCGTCCTCTTCCTCAACAGGCTCGGCGCCCTCGTCGATCCCAGCCGGGAAGTCCCCAAGTTCTTCGGCGACGACTTCCTCGGCCGCTTCCTCGACCGTGGCACGCTGCGGCGGCGACAGCCGGACGATCATCTCGTCGGCAGGCGTCACGACCTCGATGCCGGACGGTATCTTCAGGTCGCTGACGGTCAGGACGTCGTCAATCTCTTTGAGACCCGCGAGATCAATCTCGAGGTGCTGCGGAATCGCAGTCGGGAGTCCGCGAACCTGGACGTCAGCGCGGCCATGGCCGACGACTCCCATGGTGCCTTCGGCTGGGTGTCCGATCGTCAAGACCGGCACCGTCACCTCGAGGATCCGGGTGAGGTTCGGGGCGTAGAACTCTGCATGCAGGAAGGTTCTGCGAACCGGATCTCGTTGAACGCCACGAATGAAGACGGTATGGGACTGCTGCCCAACCGTGAGATCGATCAATGTGGTCGATCCGGCATTCTGAAAGACCCGGTCAAAATCACGCGTCTCGATGCGAATCTTCTGTGGTTCGTCAATCGCCGGACCGTAGACGATGCCGGGAAGGACGCCGACGCGCCGCAAGCGCTTGACCTCCTTGCCCATCGTCGAGCGTGGCTCGGCAGTCAGCTTCACGTAATCGGGCATACGTTCCTTACCTTGACGCTACGCGGAAGCGCGAATAGTCACCGGTCGCGTGTCAAGAGTGCCGCGACGGAGTGGTGTATCCAGGGTTGCGTCAGGACATGGTGCGCTTCCGCCAGAATGGCAATCGTCGTCCTGATTCGCACCATCCGTTATTATCGCACGTCGAGACAGGGCGCGTCCCGAACAAGTTGCGCAACGGCAGCCCATAAACTTGTTCCCAGTCAAGCATTGCGCATTGTGTTATGATTATAGTTAGGCTTATACTTGATGCGCGGGATTGGGACTGAAGACTCGGTGCGCCGGCGACGCGTCGCGTTGTTTTCACGCGCCCGGTAAAGAGGCGATGGCGCTTCGGGTGTCACGTCAGCGGCGGACCCCGAAGGGAGGAAGGGGATGCAACAGCCCATGGTATCGACGGTTGCAAGTAACTCCATGGTCGAGGTTGAGAGCGCGGAAGCATTGGTCGATTTGCTCCGGCGCGCGTTCATTGAACTTCAGCCTGGCGTTGAATCCCTTGCCGAACACTGGCCCCAGTTGACCCTTCAGCAGCTCCGCGTCATGCACATCCTCTATTGCGAGGGTCCGACCCGTGTGTCGACGCTGGCCCAACGGCTGCAGGTCTCGACGCCAACGGTGACTGGAATTCTTGACCGGCTCGTCAACCGCGGTATGACGACGCGAGACGATGATCCGAGTGACCGGCGCGTCGTGCTCAACCTGTTGACCGACGACGGCGTCAAGGTGATCGAGCGACTGCATCCGATCAAGACCGAGGAGCTCAACCTGCTCGTCTCGCGTTTCAATTCGGATGAGCGGCAGGTGATCGCCGATGGTCTGAGTCTGTTGTTGTCGGCATCGAGCCGCGTCAGCTAGCGCTGGCCCCAGCCCTCGTCATCACACTTAATGCTGGTGGCACCACGTGGCACGTCGACCGTGTCGTGATATCTGCTTGCGAGCAAAACTCCATCTCCGTCTCAGGCAAAGCGCACGACTTTGAAGGCTTCGGCCTGGTTGAGGCCGGCGATCGATCCGATCTCGTTCGCCCGCGCGCGGAAAGAACGATTGAGCGCCTCTGAATCGGTCATTTGACTGGCATGTTCGAGCCGCGCTGCGATCTTGCGATCAATGGTCGAGCTAATATCGACATAGAGATCCGGAATGCGCGACATGATCAGCCAGGCTTCAGGCGTGATGTGCGGCTCCACGCCGTTGCCACCATCCTTGCGCAGTTGTTCCGGGAAGAAGAGGTGGTCACGCGCGTCCGGGTAGAGCGCGTCCAGTGTGGCCCGGCCACTCGCGCGGTGATCCCGATGCGCCGTATAGGCTGGCCAGGGAAATTCGGGATCGTGGGTGATGACCAGATCCGGCTTCCGCATGCGAATCTGGAAGACGATCCGGCCGCGCAAGTCACGATCGTTCGGAACCTCGCCGTCCGGATAGCGTAGGAAGGCCAGGCTGGCGATCCCGAGCTGGTGAGCGGCAGCTCGTTGTTCCTCCTCCCGCGTTTGGCCCAGGAGGTCAGAGGACATGTTTCGGTCAGCAGTCCCTTTCTCTCCCGACGTACACAGGACCAGATGGACGTCACTCCCCGCCTCCGTCAGCAGCGCGACGGTCCCCCCACAATGCCCCTCGACATCGTCCGGATGCGCGACCACGATGAGCGCACGCTTGATCTCCGTTAGGCGGAGATCGCCGACGCCGATAATTTCGGGTTCTGTGGCCCTTATTGAGCGATCCGGTACCATTCATGCACCTCTACGAGCGGCATTTCACCAGAATCGCGACTTCATGGCCAGACATGTCCGGCGATAATCGCATAATCTATAGAAATGACCGGGCCGCGCCGGCATATGGAGGACAATAGGCACCGGCGCGTGAACCGTGAAGCGGCCACTGCTGGGTAGGCTAGTTCACTCGTGTGCCATTGACAACCTAACGTTTGTTCGGTAGAGTTCCCTAACGAAAGGTAGGTTGGGTGGATGCCGGTTGAGGGGAGCAGCGAAGCGCGTGAGAGAGTGCTGCTGGTAGCCGAGAGGCTCTTCAGCGAGCGCGGCTACTCGTCGGTTACGCTGCGTGATATCGCCAACGAGCTCGGAATTCGCCAGGCGTCCCTCTACCATCACGTCCCTGGCGGCAAGGAGCAACTTTTTGTCGAGGTTACCGAGCGCGGACTGGATCGTTCGCGCGTCGAGCTGGAGCGTGTCGTCGCCGAAGCCGGTAACAGCCTGTGCGGCCAGCTCTCCGCAGCGGCGCAGTACCTTATCTCGCAGCCACCGTTCGACCTGGCCCGGATGATCCGTTCGGACATGCCCGCGATCTCCGAGGTTCACGCACGGCGTCTCACACGGATGGCCCTGGATTCGCTGGTCATGCCGATTGAGCTGGCGTTCCGGGCGGCGCGCGAACGCGGCGACCATATGATGCCGCACGACCGGCTCCTCGCGGGCGCGTTTCTTGCTATCATCGAGACCATCCAGGTGTCACAGCGATTCTCACCGATGTCCGCGGAAGAGATGGCCGAAAAGATGATCGACGTGATGCTGAACGGGTTGCGTCCACGCCATCAATGAGCTGTTCCCGCATGTGCATTCGAACTTCGCGATTGGAACCGTCCTCATGTCGACGAAACCGGCCAATTCCCGGATCGCCCGACGGCTCTTCACACCATCCTCCGGGCGATCCCATGAGATCGCGTCAACCGAAACGCAAAATGAGCAGATCATGTCGACGCACGCGAAGACCTTCAGCTTCGCGGCGCGTTTTCTGCCGGCCGATAAGCGCGGCGACACGACGGTTTTCTACGCGTTCTGCCGCACGGTCGATGACCTGGTCGATGAGCCGTTTCCTGGACGATCTGAGTCTGGTATCCGGCGCGACCTGGATGCCTGGCGCACCTGGTTGACTGGGAGTCGTTCGTCGACCGGCCCAATTGAACCGCTCGCGAGCCAGCTGGTTGAGGTTATTGAACGCCATGCAATTCCATTGGTGCACCTGCTCGATCTGCTCGACGGCCTCGAGTCCGATCTCGATCCAGCCGCGTTCGATGACGAGTCGGAGTTGCGAGACTATTGCTACCGCGTCGCTTCGACGGTCGGGCTTGGCATGGCGCACATACTCGGAGCGACATCGGAGGCAGCATTCGATGCCGCGGCGGATCTCGGCGCGGCCATGCAACTGACGAATATCCTCCGTGATGTCGGCGAGGATATTTCTTTGGGTCGCTTTTACCTACCAAAAAATACTTTGGCAGAATTCGGTTTGACCCGCAGCGATCTGCGCGACCTGTGGCTTGCTGGCGATGGACCGGATTACCGGCTGCGACGTCTTATGCGCTACGAGATCGCCCACGCCCGCGACCTCTATCAGCGTGGTGTCGCCGGAATCTGGCTTCTGCCGCCAGACTCCCGCCTGCCGATCCTGATCGCCACCCGTCTCTACCGTCGAATTCTCACGGTTATCGAGCGGAATGGCTATGACACGCTGCGGCATCGTGCCTCGACTTCCCGTCGCGAGAAGCTGGAAGAGGCGGGCATCGCCCTGGTCGTCGATCGACTCTGGCGGCGCGGCGAGCACGGCAACCGGCCCGTTCCGGTCTCACTTTCGTCACTGCGAGAGACCTGATGAAGACGCGACAATCCGTTCTCACGACGAGTGCGCTCGCAACGTTCGGGTTCCTGCAGTTCCTGTTCGGTTTGCGCGTGATTTCGCGCATGGTTCGCACGGGCCGTCAGCGCACGTCAGTGCCTGCAGCCAACGAGCCACTCTGCGACGACCGGGTCGCGGTAATCGTTCCGGTGCTGAACGAGCGGAGCCGCCTCGAACCGTGCCTCGCCGGACTGATCGCGCAGGATTGTGAGGTCAGCCAGATTCTGGTCGTCGACGGGGGCTCGACGGACGGAACTCAAGCGTTGGTGAGAAGCTACATCGAACGTGACGACAGGATCCGGCTGATCGACGCCAGCCCGGTTCCGGCTGACTGGAACGGTAAAGCCTGGGGCCTGCAGCGCGGTCTAGAGTCCATCGGCTGCTCGGTGAAGTGGATCCTGACCATCGACGCGGACGTTCGGCCTCGGCCTCGCCTGGCACGTTCGCTCATCTGGCACGCTCGTCGCTTCAAACTTGGGGCGCTCAGCGTCGCGACGCGTCAGGAGATCGAAACTGCGGGTGAAGGTTTGGTTCACCCGTCGCTGCTGACGACGCTGGTCTATCGCTTCGGCATTCCCGGCGGCGCGACCCGTACGATGAGGGACGTACAGGCGAATGGCCAGTGCTTTCTGATCCGTCACGATCTCCTCAGTTCGATCGGTGAATTCACGTCGGTGCGAGATTCGATCTGCGAGGACGTCACCCTGGCACGGCTCATCGTCGCCTCTGGACGCGAGATCGGATTTTACGAGACGGATGATCTCGTCTCGGTCCGCATGTACCAGAATGGCTGGTCGACGCTGCGTGAGTGGCCGCGCTCGCTGCCGATGCGAGATCGCTTTTTCGGCGTGGCGAGCGTGCTCGGCCTGGCCGAGGTGCTGCTGGTTCAGGCGTTGCCACTGCCACTTCTTATCCTGTTCCGCACGACCGCCGTGCCGCGCTGGTTATTCAGCTTGCAGACAATGCTGGTCGTTGCCCGGTTCGGTGTCCTGGTCGGCACGCGTCCGGCCTACGATCGTCCGCCCGTCACCTACTGGCTGTCACCCTTGTTCGATCTCCCGGCGTCCGGCTTGCTTCTGGCGAGCACCGTTCGCCGACGTTTTACGTGGAGAGGCCGTCTTCTCGTTCGCGGAGGTACCCAATGACCAAGATTCGTCTCCTCTTCGCCGGGCACCTCATGGCCCTCGCCTTCGGTCTCGGCGGCTTGCTGATCGCCTTGCCGCATCCGGAACTCTGGGCCGGAAGTCCGATGGCCGCGCGCGTCTTCTCCTTCGGGATGACATACGCGGGGTCGCTCCACATTCTGCTGGGTGCGGCGACCATGCTCGCGTTTGGAGTCCTCTTCCTGGGCCTGCGACGAACGCTGATCTTCTTCGTCACGACGGTCTGTTTCTCGCTTTCCGCGGAACTGATCGGGACCGGCACTGGCTGGCCGTTTGGGAATTACGCCTACACCAGCGGTCTTGGCTTCAAGGTCCTAGGTCGTGTGCCGTTCACGATTCCGCTCTCCTGGTTCCTGGTCGGCTTCTCGGCCTACCTGCTTGGGACTGTCCTTGCTGGAACACGGTTTAGCCGCCATCGCACCGTCGCCGCGATCGCCGTCGGCGCCTACCTGCTCACCGTCTGGGATCTTGTTCTCGATCCGGCAATGGCGAGCCCGGACCTGCCGATCAAGTTCTGGAACTGGTTCGAATCAGGCCCGTACTACGGCATGCCGATCCAGAATTTTGCCGGCTGGACGCTCACCGGAGTCCTCTTCATGACCGTCAGTCGCCTGCTCTGGCGACACGATGCCAGCCCCAGAGAGTTTCCGGCCTGGGTTCCGCTGGGCGTCTACCTGGCGAATATGGGATTCGCGATCGCATTGAGCCTGAGCGTCCGTATCTGGGAGCCAGTCATCGCCGCCATCCTGCTCGGCTGTATCCCCGCGCTTCTGGCCTGGCGCTCGCAACGCGACCTGGCGCCCCGCTCAACGGAGCGAGAAGGTCAGGCGCGGCCGTCCAGCGTCTCGCAGAATGTGATGCGTCTGCTGGCACGTGCCGTCATCGGGCGGAAGCTCACGTTGACGGTAGAGGGAGCCGCGAACGTGCCAGAATCCGGGCCGGTCATGCTCGTCAGCCGTCACTACCACCATCTCTACGACGGGTGCGCGCTGGTGGCGACGTCGAGACGCCCACTCCACATTCTGGTCGGACTCGATTGGATCGAGAGCCGACCGCTGCGCCTCGTCATGGAGCGGCTCTGCAAGGCCGCCCAGTGGCCAGCGTTGTTGCGCCCAGACAACCCCGGACGTAACACCGGCAAATCCGCCTACCGACCCGAAGAGACGACTCGCTATCTCCTGCGGTCCGTGCGAGAGTCGGTCGACCTGCTCCGGGCTGGTAACGCGCTGGTGGTCTTCCCCGAGGGATACCCGGTCGTCGAGCCAGGTAACGAGGAAACGCGCGGTCCCGACGAACTCCTTCAATTTCGTCATGGCTTTCTGCGCCTGGTGGAACAGGCACAGCGTAATGGACCCCAGGTGCCGATTGTCCCGGTCGGCATGACGTACCAGACCGGGCCGGCTGGACGCATGGTGATGCGCTTTGGCACCGCCATCAACATCACGGCTGCATCGGATCGAGAGCGCGTTCTACGTGAGGTCGAACAGGCAGTCCGCACACTCTCGAAGCCCGTAACTGAAGTCGAGGCAGCGTCATTCCAGGAGGCAATTCAACTTTGAGGACCAACAACATGGACAGCCATATCGTCTCGGGCGGATCCGCCGATGAGGGAAAGAAAGAGCGCGTCATCGTCATCGGCGCCGGCTTCGGTGGCCTGGCTACCGCCATACGACTGCAGGCATCAGGACATCAGGTTACGCTCATCGAGGCGCGCGAGCACGTCGGCGGCCGTGCTTACCAACTCCATGACAAGGGATTCACCTTCGATATGGGACCGACACTCATCACCGCGCCACACCTGCTCGAGGATCTCTGGGCTCTGGCCGGTCGTCGTCTCGAAGACGATGTGAATCTCGTCCCCCTCTCTCCGGCATACCGGATCTACTTCGACGACGGTCGACACTTCGATTACGGTGGGGGGCAGACCGAGGACGAGGAGGAGGTGGCGAAATTCAACCCGGCCGATGTTCAGGGATTCCGCGACTTCCTCAGCGCGACCGAGGAGATCTATCGACGTGCCTTCGACGACCTGGCCGGTCAGCCGTTCGATAAGCTGACGACCTTCCTGCGCGCGGTGCCAGCACTGGCGCGCCTGCGGGCTGATCGGAGCGTCTACGACTACGTCTCGCGCTTCTTTACCGATCCGGCCCTGCGTATGGTCTTTTCGTTCCACCCACTCTTCATCGGCGGCAATCCACTCCGCGCGAGCTCCATCTACAGCATCGTGCCGTATCTCGAACGGAAAGAGGGTGTCCACTTCGCGATGGGTGGTATGTACTCAGTCGTGCAGGCGATGGAGCGTCTCTTCACGGATCTGGGCGGGCGGTTGGTGCTCAGTGACCCGGTTGAAGAGATTCTGGTGAACCGTGGACGTGTCGCCGGAGTGAAGACGCGGAACGGCGGCGAGCACCTCGGCTCGGCCGTGATCGCCAATAGCGACGTAATAAATACTCAGCTGCACCTGCTGCCGGAGCGATACCAACGACGGCGAACCATGCGCCGCCTCAGTCGCTACCAGCACTCGATGAGCTGCTTCCTCCTCTATCTTGGCATCAACCGCCAGTATGCGCAGTTGAAGCATCACACCATTGTCATGCCAGAGGACTACGAGAAGGTGCTGCGGCAGGTCTTCGACGAGCAGGGACTGCCGACGGAACTGGCCTTCTACCTCCACGCCCCGTCGAAGACCGATCCGACCATGGCGCCCGAGGGCTGCGAGAGCCTCTACGTACTGGTGCCCGTGCCCAACCTGGAACACGGCATCGATTGGGGGCATGAGGCCGACCCGTTCCGGGACAAGATCATCCAGACGCTTGAAGACGAATTCGGCCTGGACGGGCTCTCGGAGAGCATCGTCACTGAACACCGTTTCACTCCGGAGGATTTTCGGTATGAGCTGGGAAGCTGGCTTGGATCAGCCTTCTCGGTCGAGCCAACGCTCTTTCAGAGCGCCTACTTTCGCCAGCACAATCGGTCCGGCGATATCGACGGGCTCTACTTCGTCGGTGCGGGAACGCACCCTGGAGCAGGGATTCCGGGTGTGCTGCTCTCGGCGGAGATCACGAGCGGACTGGTCAACGAAGACCTCCCACCGTTGGGTCAGAGCGCCCGTTTTCGTGCCCTGAGCGAAGGCGTCAGCTACCAGTCAGACGTGGAGCAGGTCGAGACATCGTTGGATTGATGTCGGGATTGAACGGAGTATGGACAATGATCGTGGTATGTCATCCATGATTTGACGCTGCTGGCATCACTCATGCTGCTCGTCAAGAAGCCATTCAGGCCGATTGTCAGTCTTGTGAAGGAGGCCACGTGAGCGCTGAGCAGCGTACTGAAGGCGAAGGGCAACAAGGAACCCACACCCACGACCCGGTCACGCACAGCCATGACCACTACCACGTGACTCATCATCATGTTGACGGTGATCAGTTCGAGCATCGTGCCTATTGGCACACGCACGAGCATAACCATGCCAGTCTGACCCACAGCCACGATTACGACGAGCGCGGTGAGGAGCAGGCTCATGGCAAAGAGGCACACATCCACGATCATACTCACCCAACCAGATCGCCAGGGTGATACAAATCCCCACACTCTCAAGTCAGAGCGCTAGGCAAAGAATGTCACTGGCGGTCACGACGATGGGGATTCAGGACTCAGACTTTGGCGACGCGCCCCAGCGCTGAAGCACGGGCACGTCGGGTGTCAACACGAACTGAGTACGTTCACACTGCCTCGGCGTGACGTGCGATGCGACGAATAGCACGTGAATCCGATTCACCGCGACCAAGCCCTGACGTGCCAGGGCTTGGTCGCTCCACATGGACGAACGCCGGCATGGTCAGAATGAGGGCCGAATATTCTGATTCATCCGGAAGAAGTTCGAGGGATCGTACGTGTCCTTGACCGCGACCAGCCGCTGGTAGTTCTGTCCGTACGTGTCTCGAACCCGAACATCATCTTCGTCTACGCCCATGAAGTTCAACACGGCGTTGTTCGCGGCGTGTGACTGCAAAGCTCGATAGAAGGTGCGAGCCCATCCAACATGGGTATCTGATTCGGACGGATTCGTCCAATTGGCGAGAATAAGCACGTCGTGATGTGCTCCCCGGTGGGGGTATGCCGTCTCCGGTGCTCCAACTCGATTGTAGGCACCGTGGTAGTGGTGAATGAATGTCATCGAGAATGGCGAGGGCATCCAGGAGGCATGTTCGACGATGGTGTCGATCGCGCCATCGCTCAGCTCCGGAAGGAGCCTCGACTTCCAGTAATTCTGGCGATCGTTCGGGAACGCGGCATCGAACATCGATTGCAGAGCGGTATATGGCATCGGGCCGATCATGTCGGCAATCGGGGGCCCAAATGACCGCACGGGTTCGATAACGCGCGCTCCCTCTTCAATGTCCCCAGCGTAGCAGACAACCATGCCTACCAGCTTGTTTCCGTCCGGGTCCGTAAGAAACCCTGCCTCGGCCGTCAATTCGTCCGGAGCATTCGCGATGAACTCTCGATAGAAGCGGAGCATTTCCGGGGCACGGTCGACGGGGTGAAATACCGGTCCACCGAGCACCAGGCCATGTGGGTGTAGCTGGAACTCAAACGACGTGACGATCCCGAAATTGCCGCCGCCTCCGCGGATCGCCCAGAACAGATCCTCATTCTGATCAGCCGTGGCGTGCAGTAGCTGCCCATCCGCGGTCACAACGTCGGCCGAGAGCAGATTGTCGCAGGTAAGCCCGTGAAGCCCATTCAGCCAGCCAACACCACCCCCCAGCGTAAACCCTGCGACGCCCGTGGTGGTGACGATACCTCCCGTTGTTGCCAGTCCGAAGGCTTGCGCCTCAGCGTCGAATTCTCCCCAGGTGACGCCGGGTTCGACACGCGCGACCCGGGCTGTGGGATCGATACGAACGCTCTTCATGTTTGAAAGGTCGATCATCAGACCGCTGTCGCAAACGGCGTTGCCGGCGACATTGTGCCCTCCGCCCTTGATTGACACGAGGATTCCGTGTTCTCGCGCGAAGTTGACAGCCGCAATAACGTCGGCTGCGCCAGCACACTGGGCGATAAGAGCCGGGTGCTTATCAATCATCGCATTCCAAACCTGCCGCGCATTGCCGTATTCTGGATCACCAGGTTGGAGAAGATGTCCACGAAGCCGCTCCCTGAATGCTTGGATCGTCTCCTCATCGAATCCGAGTCGAGACGCGCGCGAAGTCTGATCAGACACCATGGTGTTGTCCTTTCTCTACAAACGGACCTGAGGTTTTGACCATAGGTGATGGCGCGGTGCTCTGTGTATCACCAGAATTGCCGTGCGGCGACCCGAGCCATTAGGCAGATCTGCCTAATGCGAGACAAGATCGTCTGGCCGAAGTCGATCTCGAAAACATGCAGGGACGCGAATCAAATGATGTGCTGTTCGATTGCGGCGCGCGTCGCTGCGGCTCGGGAGGGAACGCCGAGCTTTGCGAACACAGATCGAACGTGGGCATTCACGGTTCGAGGGCTGATACCGAGTTGTTCGGCAATTTCCGCATCAGTCAACCCATCCGTGATCAGTCGCAATACATCGGTTTCACGTCGTGACAGTGCGGCATTGCCTGCGGCGGTCAATAACTCGGCTAATGTTGCGGCTTCGCGTTCAAGTCGGATCATTCCGAGGCTGTTGGCATCGTTGAGCGCGCGTTCTACCCGCATGCAGGCTTCACGAAGCCCCTCCCGATCACCGCGCTTTACGAGCATTGCGGCATGAGCATACCGGGTATGGGCTGCGTATGGGCGCATTCCGGTTCGTTCGTTCACCGCCAGCGACATTGTGAAATGACGTGAGGCGTCTTCCCAACGCGACAACGTCGTCGCGAGGAGTCCGAGGTAATGCGACACCGAACCAAGGCAGACTGCGTTGACCGATAGCACCACGATTTGTTCTGCATAGGGGATCAGCAGGTTGTAAAGCGTCTCTGCACGGGCGACGTCGTTGAGTCTTGCGCAGGCTTCTGACAGGAGCGCGACAGCGCCATGCAGGGACGGACCTCGAGGCACATCCTCGAATTTTCGGCTCGCAAGTGCCTCGAAGAGTGTCCGAGCCTCAGATTCGCGATCTGTCTCCAATAACAGTATCAACCGGTGGACCGACATCAGGTGATGATAACGATTGATCCCGCGTGCGGAGTATCTCGACGTGCGATCGAATTCTGCGTCGAGTTCATCCAGACGCCTCTGTTCGCGTCGTAGTGCGAAGGTTTGAAACACGTGCTGCTGCAGCATTTCGCTTTGCCAAAGTTGCTTTGCTCGTTCAACGTACGGCTCGGCCTCAGCGTAGCGTCCGGTCATCAGGAGGAACATCGTTCGATACACAACTGCTCGAAGGGTCACGTACGGCACCCGGAACTTCTCGCTGATGGCCTCGAGTTCGTCCATAACGTGATTGGCCCGCGAAATATCACCAAGCTCAACCAGATCCAGCATCAGATTGATGCAACCCCAGAAACTCGCCCAACTTGGACTCAACGTGTGACCGTGTTGCTCAGCTAACGCGACCAATTCCGAGGCGTCAGCCAGCCGTTCTTCGAGATTATCCGGCCCCCAGCTCCCGAGATGACGTGCTGATAAGGCGAGTGCCAGCGTCGAGCGGTCTCCGATTCTCCGAGCCATTTCGACCGCTTGGTTGCCCAGGGCCCGGATCCTGGGTCGAGGTCTGGAAGAGAGAATTGCCAGATCTTCGGTAAGGCGCGACAGAACTTGAACGCGAAGTGGACTGTCCGCGGTACTGAGTAAGATCAGGGCCTCTTCAAGGAGTGCGACTTGCTGCGGCCCGCCAAATGACGCACTGGTGTTGAAGCCCGCGTACCCGATGCTCGCCCGAGCAAATCGTTCAGCGTCTCCCAATTCGCGGGCAATATCCGCGGCCTTCTGGAACGCTCGTCGCGCTTCGGGCGAGTCACCGGAGCCGGGACCGGATCGGTTTAGGGCAGAACCGAGAGATAGAAGCAGTTCGCATCGTTGGTGTAGATCGACTGATTCGAACCACTCCAGGGCTTGAAGCGCGCGCTGATAATGTCCGACAGCCGTTTCCCATGCCACCTGAGACATGGAACGGTCTCCGGCCAATTTGGTGTATTCGACGGCGCTCCGTGCATCTCCAGCCGGCAACGCCTGGAAGAAGTGGTGCGCAACTTCCGCGTAGTAGGATGGATCACTTGCGTGAATTCGCTTCAGCGTCAGTCCGGCACGGTGGTGCAGAAACGCTCGGCGCGCCGTTGGCAGTCGCTGGTACAGCGTGTCTTGTACCAGCGCGTGGCTAAATCGGTAAGGCCCTATCGTGCTTTCAGACTCAATGAGCTGTGCTTCGAGTGCCTCATCCAACGCTTCCATGAGTCCGAACCGGTCAAGCTCAAAGCCCTGTTCGAGCAACGACAAGCTGAATTCACGGCCGAGCACGGATGCGATCTGGAGTACCTGGTGACAGTCGTGAGACAGTCGGTCGAGTCGACGCCCTATTACGGCTCGCACGCTCTCCGGGACGCGGATGCGCCATGTCGCGGCACGTGTCGGCTCGAGCGGTCCATCACTTGCCAGCAAGCGAACGACCTCTGTGACGAAGAACGGATTGCCTTCGGTCTCGTGATAAACGGCGTCGACCAGCGGCGATGGCGGCTTGTCACCGATCTTGTCGGTGATGAATCGCACTACGTCAGCTTTTGGAAATCCACTAAGCATGATTCGCTGGCTGACCGGCTCACGATTGATCTCCGCCAGGATCTGAGAAAGCTTGGGTCTCCACCCCATGTCGATTGCCCGGTAGGTGCCTACGACGAGCGCGGACACGCTTCGAATCTCCTGCGCCAGGAATTGGAGCAGCAGAAGTGACGGTTCGTCTGACCAGTGCAGGTCGTCAAGGACGATTACCAGTGGCTGCTGGGTTGCGAGCGCCTTCAAGAAGACGCTGACCGCCTCGAAGAGCCGAAATCTGCTATGGCTGGCATCGTGGTGGGCGTCGCGGCTGGGAATTGCATAGCGATTCCCGAGGTAAGGAACGATTCGGGCGAGCTCGGCGACTTCTGCTCCGAGCTCTGACAGAAGCTGATGGTCATCTTCGCGTGTGAAATCGTTGAGCACCTGGACCCACGGCCAGTACGGCGGAGCCCCTTCCCACTCATAACAACTGCCCCAGACAACGCGGGCACCGCGCCGCTCGGCCTCGGTGGCAATCTCCCCAGCCGTGCGAGTTTTCCCAATGCCCGGTTCTCCAACGAGCAGCACAAGCCGCCCCTGGCCCGAGAGCGCCGATTCAAGGGCGTCGCGTAGCTCCTGGAGCTCACGTTCTCGTCCGATAAACGTGGACCACCGGGCCGATGAGTTTCCCAAATGCTGGATGCCGGTCGGTTCGACCGGTGGCTGGCGTGCGTCCTCGATAATGGCCTCCCGAGTCTTGGCGTCCGGAGCAGCCAACGCTTTCGAATGTCAGTGAATTGGTTTCAGTGTAGCAAATTGAACCGGCCCAAGGAGGTGGAGCAAGCGGCGGTCACGCTGTCACAGACTCGTGACGTCGACCGTGGCCGCCGCGATCTGGCGTGCTCCAGGGTCAGGGCACCGGTGCTGAACCGAACCTACACCCCAACGCGCTCTCGCTGGTAGGCGTTGGGCCGACGGTTGGCCAGCGACGGCACCTGTGCGCGGACCTGGCGCAGGTAGGCGAAGTCGATATCGGCAATGACCACACCCTCGTGGTTCGGCGCGTCGGCGATGACCGTACCCCACGGATCTGCCACCAGCGCGTGGCCATAGCATTGAGCATTCGGGTCGTGCGGGCCGATCTGCGCGGGCGCCAGCACATAGCACTGGTTCTCGATGGCCCGGGCGCGCAGCAGCGTATGCCAGTGGTCCTTACCGGTGTAGAGGGTGAATGCGGCAGGCACGAACAGCACCTCGGCGCCGTCCAGCGCCAGCATCCGGTAGATCTCGGGGAAGCGCAGGTCGTAGCAGATCGACAGGCCGATAGTGTGTCCGTCCATTTCGACGGTCACGGTGCGATCGCCCGGCAGGATGGTCGCCGATTCGTTCGAGCTCACATTTCCGGTGATATCGATGTCGAACAGGTGGATCTTGCGGTAGATCGCCTGGAGCTGGCCGTCCGGGCCGAAAAACGTGCTGGTGTTGAAGTACATGCCCGGCGTGTCAGAACGCTCGAGAATCGACCCTCCGAGGAGGTAGATGCCATGTTGCCGGGCTTTGGCCGCGAAGCGCTCGGTCGTCGGACCTGGGATCGGTTCGGCGCTCTCCTCGTGCATGTCCTTGGGACCGAGGTAGGAGACGTACTCCGGGAGCCCGACGAGACGAGCGCCTTTCTCGGCCGCCTCGTCGATCAGCCGCTCGGCCGTTGCGAGGTTGGCCTCCTTGTCGGAGCGGGAGTTCATCTGCACGAGTCCAACACGGACGACGTCGCTCGTCATGGGTGAATCCTTTCGCTGCGTAACCGGGCCATCGAACAGGGATGAGCCAATGCCATTCTATCGCTCATGCGGACGCGTATCCGCGTCTAAATGCTAAATGGCGCCTTGTTCACGCATCGACGCGATCTGTTCGGGACTGTAACCGAGTTCGGAGAGTACCGCGTCGTTGTGCTGACCGAGCAACGGCGGTGCCAGGCGAATCTCGCAGGGCGTGGCGCTCAAGGCATAGGGGAAACCTACCTGATCGACCTCGCCGAGCGTCGGGTGCGGCACACGCTGGCTCAGGTGATAGTGCTCGGCCTGCGGATCCTGGAAGACCTGGTCGACGGTGTAGATCGGTCCGCAGGGCACGGCGGACTTGTCGAGGCGTTCGACGATCTCGGCGGTGGTGTAGTCGGTAAAGGACGACTCGATCTCTTCAACCAGGGCTGGAAGGTTGGTGATGCGGCCCGCGTTGTCCTTGAATCTTGGGTCGTCGAGCAGCCGCTCAAGTCCCATCGCCTTGCACAGCCGTGAGAAGATGCCGTCGTTCCCCGAGGCAACATTGACATAACCATCCTTGCTGCGGAAGGTCTGATATGGGGCGACGATCGGGTGGGCGTTGCCGGTTCGCTTCGGCGCCTGATGCGTCGCGAAGTAGATGCCGGCTTGATACGTCAGGAGCGCAACCTGTCCACCGAGCATCGAATTGTCGATGTACTGGCCCTCGCCGGTCCGTTCACGATGGAAGAGCGCGTTGACGATGGCGTACGCGCCAAACATTCCCGCCGCGATGTCGGCGATCGGAACGCCGAAACGGGTTGGGCCACCGTCCGCTTCGCCGGTGACGCTCATTAGCCCAGACATTCCCTGAACGATCAGGTCATAGGCGACCCGATCCTTGGCTGGACCCTCCTGACCGAAGCCCGAGATCGAGCAGTAGACGACGTTCGGGCGACGCTCCTTGACCGCTTCATACCCGAAACCGAGACGGCTGATGGTGCCTGGACTGAAGTTCTCGACCACGACGTCGGCGGATTCGATCAGTTTCCAGAGGATTTCGCGACCGGGCTCGCTCTTGAGATTAAGGGTGATGCTGCGCTTGTTGCGGTTGATGCTGAGGTAGTAGGCGCTGATGTCCTCGATGAAGGGAGGACCCCAGGCGCGCGTGTCGTCCCCTTTGCCCGGTTGCTCGATCTTGATGACTTCCGCTCCCATGTCGCCCAGCAACATGGTGCAGTAGGGACCCGTCATGACCCGTGTCAGATCGACGACACGAATTCCGCTCAGTGCCTGCGTGCTCATGCACCCCCCCAAACCCGTCTTGAATTTTCCGGCGATAAAGAGTCGAGCGTGCCCGCTCCAATGTTGGCCAGTCTACACGACCATTTTGGAGTGGGCACGCTCGACCTCGGGGGGCGAGCGCGCACTATTGCAGGGTGTCGACCGGCTTCGATCCGAACCCTTGTGAGATGGCGTACAGAGCGGCCTGGGTTCGGTCGCGCACGCCGATCTTCTGGAACAGGGACGAGAGGTTGTTCTTGACGGTGCTCTCGGCCAGGTCAAGCTGATCGGCGATCTGCCGGTTGTTGTAGCCGTTGGCGAGCAGTCGGAGCAGGGTCGATTCGCGGTCGCTCAGGTGTCGCTGGCTATTGCTTGGCGTCTTGGTCAACAGCCGGTGATATTCCCGCATCAGCGCGGGGGCCAGGGCCGCGTCGATCGTCGAGCCGCCATTGGCCGCCACGTGAATCGCCTCGATCACCTCATCGGACCGGCTGTTTTTCAGCAGGTAGCTCTTGGCCCCGGCCCGAATGGCGTGAATGGCGTACTCGTCGTCCTGGTACATCGTCAGCACGATCACGTTCGTCTCAGGATAATGCTTGACGATGTATTCGGTGGCGCGCAGGCCATCGACCCTGGGCATGTTGATGTCCATCAGGATGACGTCAGGGCGAGCATCGGCCACCAACCGGATTGCCTCCTGGCCATCCGATGCCTCGCCGACGATCTGGACCGACGGTATCGTCTCCAGCAATTGCCGGAGTCCTTCCCGAAAGAGATCGTGATCGTCTGCTACTACTACGCGAATCGAATGTTCGCCCACCCCTATAACCTCCTACCGATTTTCCTGCGCGTCGACGAGCGGGATCCGTGCGTGGACCCGCGTGCCACTGCCCGGCAGCGATTCGACAAGCAGTGAGCCGCCCATGTCTTCGGCCAGCTCCCGCATCTGCTCCATGCCAAAGTGTCCTTCTCGCACGACCGGCCGCTCCGGGTCGAACCCGATGCCGTCGTCCGCCACGGTCACCAGCAGATCTTCGTCCTGGATCTGCATTTCGACCCGAACGTCGGAGGCAACGGCGTGCTTGCGAATGTTCTGTAGCGACTCTCGCACGATGCCGATGACCGCCCGCTCGATTTCCGGAGCGAGCTCCATTCCGTGCTCGTTGTGTTCGATGCCGTTCGCGATGTAGTCCGGGATGTGTGTCGCGATATCCCGGAGCTGAGCGGTGATGCCAGGCGCCACATGCTGGCGACGGCGCAGGTCGCTGATCGTCGAGCGCAGGTCGGCGATCGATCTATTGACCTGAATTTGGACTTGCTCGGCCGCGGAAGCCATCTCCGGCGATAGCGGCTCGAGCTGGCGCACCAGCATCTCGAGCTTCAGGTTCATATACGCGAGGTCTTGTACGATGCCGTCGTGCAACATGCGGCCGAACTCGCGGCGCATGTGATCGACGTCAGCCTGCTCCTCCTGTTCAAGCAACCGACTCCGTAGCACCAGGATCTGCAAACTCTGCGCGGTCATAGCGGCGACTGTCGCGATCGCGCCGAGATCAGCCATCTCGTACGGATAGATTTCGCCGTCGCGTCGCTCTACGGCGATGGCGCCGATCAGTTCTCCCGCCAGGAGCATCGGTGTCACCGTCTGCCGTGGATATCCTTCGGGCACGAAGGGAAGAATGAACTGGTTCGACTCGGCATTGGCGCGGTGCGCCGCGATCCAGCGCTGGTGCAGAAACTGGCCTAGCTCGAGCTCCGGTATCGCCGACGACTCACTGTTGGGGGCCTCCCAGGAATGGACGACACTCAGTGCGCCCCGCTCGTCACGCTGATAGATCCAGGCCGCGATCGTGCCAGGAACACGCCGGAGCTGCTCGACCGACATCTCCAGCAACTCGGAGACCGTCCGGGCGCCGCAGAGTGCGGACTCGATGTCGATCAGGAAGCCAACGGCTTTGTCGACCGGCCTGATATGCGATGACGGTGCCCACTGGTTCATGGTGCACTCCGATTCGGAAGAATGATCTGGATCGTCGATCCACCCGTTGGAAGACTTGCCGTTCTGACCTGGCCGCCCGCCAGTTCGACCCGCTCACGCAGCGCGATCACCGAGAACTCCGGCTCAGACATCTCGGCGGCGCTTGGCTCGGCCTGAACGGTCTCTTCGGTCTTCTGGCCCTTGCCATCGTCGGCAATTGTCACGATGATGGCCGGACCTTTCTGCCGTATGCGCACCACGATGTGATGGACGTCCTGTCGCCCGCGTACCAGGTGGATCGTCTCCTGGACGATGCGATAAATGGCGGTCTCCATGTCGTTCGTCGGACGTTCCGGCAGGCTAACCGCGAGCGAGATCTCGATGCCGGTATCCTGCTGCACGTACTTGGCATGCTCGCGCAGTGCCGGTTCGAGGCCGAGGATGTCGAGCGTCGACGGCCGAATCTGGAAGATGATGTGCCGCAGGCGGTCGATGTTCTGCGCCAGATTGTCCCGGACACCCCAGAGCTCGGTCTGCGTCTGCTCCGGTGAGAGTTGGTTGGACCGGCGACTGATGAGGTCAATGCTGTAGAGGAGGCTCGCCAGCGTCTGCAGCGTGTCGTTGTGGATGTCGTCGGCGATCGTCTTTCGCTCCGCCTCCTGACGGGAGATCATCTGGTCGAGCAAGTAGGCGCGACGTTCGCCGCGTTCCTGGGCCAGTGAGTAGACACGAGCATTCTCGATGGCGACACCCGTCTGCATGCCGATGGTACCGAGCAGGTCGAGATCGTGCCGCGAATAGCCACCCCGGCTGTCGCTCTGCGCCGAGATGACGCCGATCACCCGCTGGCCAACGATGATCGGCGCCGCGACCATCGACTCAGATGGCGTGATCCCTGACGCTGGGGGAAACCAGTTCTGCTTGTCATATGGCTCGCGGCAGTTGATGAGTATCGGGTGCTTGTCGCGGATACAACGAGCCAGCGGCCCATCGTCGAGTTCGATGGTGACCGGGTCAGTGGCGATCTCGTCATCGACGGCGTAGTGATATTCGATGGAACGACCGTCGGGCAGGAGCAGTCCCAGGCAGAAGCGGTTCGCCGTCAGGACCGAGGCAACGTGTAGGTGGACCTGCTGGAAGAGACTCGTCACGTTGGTGAGCGATGCCAGTTCGATGCCGATGTCGTTGACCAGCGCGAGCCGGTCGGAGCCTCTTTTCACCTCTTCATAAAGAAGGGCGTTCTCGATCATCAGGGCCGAATAAGGGGCAATCGTGCTGACGATTGCCAGGTCTCGGTCGTCAAATTCGCTATCCGCGCCGGAGCGATCGAGGATCACCGCGCCGATGACCTCGCGCTGACGTGCCCGGAGCGGTACGACCACGGTCGAGTTCAAGTTGAGCGCGCTGGTGATCGACGCGGGGAGGAGGTCGCTCTTCGAGGCGTTGCGGATTACCAGGGGTTCGTCGTTCAGCAGCACCTGGTCAAGCGCGGGCACCGCGCTCGGAACGAACGCGACCTGCTTCAGCCGGTCGACGGTGCCGCGCTCGGCACCGCTTACGGCCATCGGCGAGAACTCACGTCGCGAATCGTTCCAGAGCAAGCCGTAACAGCGGTCGCACGTGACGATGTTTCGTAGCGCTTCGACCACGTTCTGGAACATCTCGCCGACGTTCGCCAGCGGCTCAATCGAGCGTTGAAAGGCAAAGCTTGCCTCGACGATCCGGTTGTAGCGTTCGCCGCTATCTGCCTGGGTTAGCCCGTAGATGGCCGCGGCCACCAACGTGCCGAAGACGTTCGCGAGCGAACCATCTTCGACCGTGAAGGCCTCGTCTCGCGTGCGAAGCAGGTCGAGCCGTCCAAGCAGGCGACCCAGGTGGTAGAGCGGCAGGACGAGAATGTGCTGGGCGCCGAGCGACTGCAGTTCCTGAAATTCGGCCGAAACCAGGTCGGATGCGTGCTGCAACACGAGCGGCCGATCCGGAGTAAAGGTAATCAGCGATCCCGGGCGCAGTCCCTGGAACAGTTCGGTCGCGGCGGTTCGTTCGCCGAGCAGGCTGCCTACCCGATGTGGCGGGACGCCATGCAGTCCCTGGGTCGAGAGGTTCTTCTGCTCTGGATCGAACACGCGAACCAGCGCAACCTCGGTCGAGACTGCTTTGCACGTTGCCGTCGCCAGCGTTGACAGAAGCTCTCCCGGTGAGGACTCAGCCCGAATGCGAGCGGAGACGTGCTGCAGGAGCGGAAGCAGCGACGGTGAGTCGGTATTGCTCTCGTTCAGGTCATCCTGGTGCGAGAGATGCCGAGAGAGGTTGTCAATCCAGCCTGCCCGGCGATCTGGTTGATCGTTCATTGCACTCTGCTGTCGTCCTACATTTGTCGACATCACGTCACGGACGATCCTTACGTGGACAATGGGCGGCTTCACTACGAACCCTACCTGATCAGATGATAGCGAACACTGGGCTTGAGGTACCCCTGCTCAATCGGCCCATTAGTACCGTCTTTGCCCCCCCTTTTTTCTCGGGCAGCCGGACCGCTGGGTATACTTGCGTGGATGAAGCGATCAAGGACTGAAGCGTAATGGTTGAATTGACTTTTCTTGGGACCGGTACGTCGAACGGGATTCCGATGATCGGCTGTACCTGTCCAGTCTGCATGTCGAATGATCCACGCGATCGTCGCGGGCGAACCTCCTCCGTCGTTCGCTTCAATGGCAAGTCGATCCTGATCGACACCTCTCCCGAACTGAGAACTCAGGCGATACAGGCTGGAATCCGTCAGATCGATGCCGTCTTCTACACGCACGCGCATGCCGATCACGTGGCTGGGCTGGACGATCTTCGCCGGTTCAACGAGCTCAATCAGGGACACCTGCCGGTCTACGCCGACACGGGAACGGCCGAATTACTCCGCGAGCGCTTCGACTACGCCTTTCACGACATGTTTCCGTTCTATGGCGGGAAACCGGACCTCGACCTGCACGTCTTCGATGGCCCATTCGAGGTCTTTGGGCGCGAGGTCGTGCCAATTCCGGTCACGCATGGCCGCTGGGTCGTCGAAGGATTCCGTTTCGGCCCGCTCGTCTACGTGACCGACGCCAAGGGAATCTCGGAGAGCTCGATCGACCTGATGCGCGACGCTGACGTGCTCATCCTCAATGCGCTCAGGCCACGACCACATCCGACGCACCTGAGCATCGGCGAAGCGCTCGACATCATTGCCGAGATTCGCCCACGCCAGGCGTTCATCGTGCACGTGAGCCACGACGTCTCGCATGCCGCCGTCAGTGAGACGCTGCCCCCGAACGTCGACCTTGCCTATGATGGGCTGACCGTTCGGACAGAGCGGGACTGGTAAAGCCGAGAGTCGTCCGATTCGGGAAACGCCTTGAATCTGCTACGATTGAACCGTCGTGCCCCGACGCGTCAGGCGGCCCGTACGTTCCGTTCCTATTGAATGAGCGCCCCGTGGCTGACCCGCCTGCGCGGAGCCTCAGGAGAAGAGCATGTCAGAACCGATCGCAAGAGAGCTCGAATCCGGCATCTACGTTATCGACCACCGGTTCCAGGGCGTACCAGGCGTCATTGCCTCGTATCTCCTGGCCGGTGGGAACGACCTGACGCTGATCGAGACGGGCGCCACGCCGACCATTGAGACGTTGCTGGACGGGGTTCGCCAGGCTGGCTACGATCCTGAAGACATCACGCAGCTTGCCGTTACGCACATTCATCTTGATCACGCGGGATCGGCCGGTGTCCTGATGCGTCACCTGCCGAAGGCACGCCTGCTCGTGCATCCCATTGGCGCGCCGCACATGATTGACCCGTCCAAGCTGATGGCCAGCGCCACGCGGATCTATGGTGATCGCATGGAGGATCTGTGGGGCGAGGTCGCGCCGGTGCCGGAAGACCGGGTCGACGTGCTGGAGGATGGCGCGACGATCAAGGCTGGAGGCCGTGAGCTAGTTGTGCGGCATACGCCCGGCCATGCGATGCATCACATCGCGTATCACGACCCCGCGACTGGGGCTGTCTTTACGGGGGACGTTGGTGGTGTTCGACTCGATTCGGCGCCGTACGTCCGGCCGCCAACGGTGCCACCAGAGCTCGACTTGATTCTCTGGCGTCAGAGCATCCAGAAGCTCCGGGCGTTGAACCCAACACGCTTCTACTTAACCCACTTTGGCCGGTTCGATGACATTAGCTGGCATTTGGACGACCTGCTCTGTCGCCTCTTCTTCTGGTCGGGCTGGGCCGATGCCCGGCTGGTCGAGGAGAAGGACACCAAGGTCGTCACGGCGGAGCTGCAAGAGCGCGGAGATGCCGAGATCGTCGCGGCGACCGGCAGCGATGACCTGGTGCGGCCGTATGAGGTCGCGACCGCGTATCAGATGACCGTCGACGGCATCGCTCGCTACCTGCGCAAGCGTCGCGAGCAGCCAGAACCGGCTCGCCTGTACTGACACACGTTGATGACCGGAACGGCCGTCGGGAGAGTGTGAAATGCCAGAGAAGTCAGATTCGACGAGTGGTGGTCCCCGGCGTGGTGATTCAGCCAAGCCGTTCGACCCGCGTGCCTACTTGCGGCGCATCCGCGTGCGTGGCAGCGAGGTTGAGTACCTCGACGTCAAGTGGCGATTGGTCTGGCTTCGCAGCGAGCACCCCGACGCCCATGTCATCACCGACATGATCTCGAACGACAACAACGCGGCGGTCTTCCGGGCCGAGGTCACACTTCCCAATGGCGGCCGCGCGACTGGCTACGGCAGCGAGGCACGAGCCGACTTCACCGACTACATCGAGAAGGCGGAGACGAAGGCGATTGGCCGCGCGCTGGCGGCGTTGGGCTACGGCACCCAGTTTGCGCTCGACTTCGACACCGCTGACGAGGCTCAAGTCGCGACTGATGACGTGGTACCCCAGTCTGGCCCGATCGAGCCGGTGCGGCCGACCGAGCCGACCCGCGTGCGGGTAGTTGCGCCGCCAGAGTTGGATGTCGAGGAATCCGTCGAACCGATGGAAACGATCGATATCGCGCCGACCAGGCTTCGACCGGTCCGGGAGGAGGTCGAGACCCCTGAGCGCGAGGCGTTCGAACCGGCCGATTATAGCTGGACCGAGTTCTGGAAGTGGGCGCGCGGCATGGGCTACGACAGCCGCTCGAAGCTGGGCGAACTGCTCGGGATCGAGATCGGCGAGATGACGCCCCACGAAGTGCGTCAGCGCCTGCTCGATTACCGCAAAGAGCAGGGGATCGAGGAGTAAGCGGGCTCCTGTCCTTCACGAATGACAACGAGAACGACGCCGTCTCAAAAGCCAGCGCCAACTGCCATTATCAAAACATAGATTTCGAGAAGTGATACTGCGACACGGCTTCTGCGGAATCCGGAGTGTTCGGTGGATGGTATTGGGGGAGTCTCACAAGGGAGGTTAAAGAGACTCTCTGCTCCCCTGGCCATACGCTGAAATCGGTCACATGATTGTGAGTAGCACGCGTGTGCCACCTCTGATGAACTGGGCCGATCGACACAAGGTGCTCACGCGATTCGCCTCTTTTTCATCTACCGACCAACCAGCGCATCCAACGGCTCGGGCGACCTATCTTCTACCGATTGCACCAGATGACGGCCGATTCCCACATCGTCCAACGTAGACCCAACCAATTTGCCTTCTCTACGATAGTACAGGTAAGGGGGTGTCGATTGGACGAGGGCGACGCAATTGCCCGGCTCAAGCACGGTGACGTCAGCGCGCTCGCGCCACTGGTTCGTCGCTATCAGTGGGAAGCCGTGCGTGCCGCGACGCTCATCACCAGGGATCGCCATCTTGCCGAAGAGATCGTGCAGGAGGCCTTCGTTCGGGTGTATGAACGTATCGATCAGTTTGACTCCGAACGCCCGTTTGCGCCCTGGTTCTTTCGGATCGTCACCAACGATGCCGTGAAGCTTGCGCGTCGATCGAGCCGGCAATCGGCTCTCGGCCGGGACGTCGGAGTCGACACTGATTCCCTCATCGATGCAACACCGGATCCGGAGGACCTCGCCGTCATGCTGGAACGCTCGGAATCGATCGCCCAGGCGCTCGATCAGCTTCCGCCAGAACAGCGTGCGGCGATTGTGCTGCATTACTACCTCGGTATGACCGACACCGAAACGGCGGAACGGCTGGGCAGCAACCGAGGCACGATCAAATGGCGCCTGCACGCGGCCCGGCAAAAGTTGCGGACCTTGCTGCGCTCCTATGACCCCCAACCGCTCAACTCAACCTCCACACGAACCCATGAGGAGCAGGACCGATGAACGCGAAGCGGCTGACTGGCAAGCTGCGCCGTCTGGCACGTCAGGAGGTGCCGGACAAGCCGGATCTCTGGCCAGCTATTCAGGCCCGTCTTTCGCGCCAGCACACTGCTACCGCTCGAGGCACGACACATCGAGCCGAGATCGCGTCGGTCTATACCTGGCACGCCGATGCCCGACGCTCCCGCTTCGGTACCGGAGCCCTTGCGCTGGCCGGTGTTCTGGTTCTGGTTCTGCTGGTGGCCGGATTGGCCCTGATTCTCGGCAACCAGAGCGGCGACCATCCAGCCGTCGGGTCTGGCGCGACGCCATCGCCCTCGCTGGCCGCGATGGCCACACCCAGTAGCACAGATCCCACAGCTGAAGCGATCCCGAGTACTTGCCCGGTCACCCTGCCTCCACCAACGTTCGTGCCTGCGACTCCAGCGCCAGGCGCTGCGGGCTCGCTCTCCTACTTTACCTACGGCACGAACGACCTATGGACCAAGTTACCGGTCAGTGGCAATTGGGCCGGTTTGCCGCTGGAACCCGGGCAGGGTTATGTGCAAAAGATCTTCTGGGTGAGCGCGAACGATCAGGGACCACAGATGCCTGATTTGACGGTGACTGGTCGACTGCTCGATGCGCCTGCGCCCCCGCTCCTCGTTTCACCACCAACAAACGCAGACGCCCCAGGTCTCGGCCCGTCCATGCTGGTCGGCGTCAATTTCCCAACGCTGGGCTGCTGGAAGATAACGGGCACCTACAAAGGTCATACCCTGAGCTTCGTCATTTGGGTATCGCAGCATCCGGTACCAACTCCTGCTCCGACGCCAGTTGTCCCGCCGACACCCTTGGCCTGCACCAAGGAAAGCGATGCGACCTTCTTGCAGCACGTGATCGACGCCTTCAACCGCGGCGATCAGACGACACTCGCCCGCTCTTTCCCGGACGACTCGGTATCGAGCAACGTCAGCGTGCCGCGTTTCAGCTTCAATCAGCAGAACGACGCGGGCTTCTCCACCGACAGGCCGTCCGAGATGCTGACGAATTTCGCCCAGCGTCATACGCAGCATGAGGTATGGCAACTCGGCAACGTGAATGTTGGCGGTGGTGGCGGAAACGTCTCCATAACGGTCACGTCGGACTCCACGCCCCTTCGCACACTGGTTGGCAAGATCTCGTTCGACTGCCCCCACGGCTGGATCACCTTTTGGCACATGACCGACACCGTCGGGACTGCGCCGCAGCTGCCCTTCGTGCCCGTCATGCTCCCGGACAGCCTCCCGCTGGCCAATGTCCTGGATCAGTTCACTGAGGATGATCTCGGCGGAAGCTGCGATCCGAACGCTGGACTGCAACCACTCACCCGCTTTATCGATGCGTTCAATCAGGGCGATCAGCAGAAACTGGCGACCTTCTTCTCGCCAGTGCCTGGAAAGCTCCTGTTCGCGGACAAACGACCGGACCAGTCGATCTGGCAAACAGCCAGTCGTTCCGACCTGCTCACCGAGCTGGTCGAGCGCCACCAATCCGGAGAACGCTGGGCTTGGGATCGCCTCGACGTCACATCTGAGACCCACGGAGGCTCGTTCGACTTCCGGCTGTCGATCCAGCAGCCTGGCAAATCGACCCGATTTGCGGTAGGTCGTGGCAGGCTGAACTGCGACGGCAACCAGATTCTTTTCTGGACCATGGTCGAACAATCCCCGACACCCCTTTCACGTTCCGACTCGATCTGGCGCGCTGTCTCGGCTGGCGTCGGCGGAACGATCGACCCGATTCTCAACCCATCCTGGCTGCCAGACGGTTTGGACGGCATGACCCTGCTCGACACGTCATCGGGAACGTTCTCAGTCGCGATTCAAGGAGCGACGCAGGCTCTGCGCTTTGGCGTGAGCGGGTTCGATCCGCTGTCGATGCCGATCGGCCCGAACGCCAGTCAAAAGCAGACGACCGTCCACGGTCAGCTTGCCAATCTAGTAATCGCGGATTCGGCCAATCCAACCGACCAGGTCTGGCTCTGGTGGTACGAGCCGGGGACCTGGGTCGAGTCAGGAAAGTCGCAGTCAGACGGCATTCTCTACTACATCTCGGCCCATGGTCTGACGCCCGATCAGGTAGAGCGGATTGCAGACGGCGCCACGCGATTGGTCGGCACGGCGTCACCGTGAAGAGTAGCGAGGTAACTTCGGACGAAGAGGGGTTTCGACAGTCTTACTCCATGCCCGCCTTGCGCATCACGACCCCAATCTGTACCACCCGGCGCTGCGCCTGAGACTGTTCTCGTGTTTGGCTGTTTCCCGCGACGCGCCAGGTGGGCGGTATGCTGTGGCTGATTCCGTCCTCCATCGGTTGATGTCGGCCAGTTTTCGTGAATTTGGTCGCGCAAGAATTCCGTGGTCATAGTTGGACAAGGATCGTGTTGACCGTGGCGTCGGCGGTATATACTAGAGCATTCTTCATAGGGCTTGTCGGTCGAGATCGTAGTGGCAGTGGTGGAACCAGCCACGGGCATCGGCGGTGGTGATCGTCGCCAGGGCCGTGGCGATGGCGTCGTCGAGGGCCTCGTGGGTGCGGGCCTCGGCGCGGCGTAACCAGGTTTTGAGCTTGCTGAAGGCCTGTTCAATCGGATTGAAGTCCGGTGAGTAGGCCGGCAAGAAGATGAGTTGGCAGCTGGCGGCTTCGATCTGCTGGCGGATGTCAGCCCGCGTGTGGACGCTCAGATTGTCGAGGATCACGATCTGGCCCGGCCGAAGCTGCGGCACCAGCACGTGCCGGACATAGGCGGCGAAGGCGTCGCTGTTCATCGCCCCGTCCAGCACCATCGGCGCCTGGAGCCCATCGGGCGTGAGGGCCGCCACCAGCGTCGTGTTGTGGCGATAGTTCCGCGGGGCCGAGCCGGACGCCCGCTCCCGCGTCGGGGCACGACCATAGCGGGGGGTGAGCGTGGTGTTGGCACTCGATTCATCCACAAAGACGAACTGGCGAGGATCGTGCTGGTTCATGGCCTCCCGCCACGCCGCTCGGGCGTCCTCGTCCCGCTCGGTGGCCACCACCGCTTTTTTTTCCAGGTCCAGCCGAGGCGTCTGATGGCGCGATACATCGTGGTGGGACTGACACGTACCCCCGTGAGCTCGGCCCACAGCTCCACGTGCCGATCCAGCGTGGCGCTGGGCTGGGCGCGCAGCTGGGCGGTGAGCTGCGCCTCCTGCTCCACGGGAATCTCCCGGCGTCGACCGGGCACCGGCGTCGGCCGCAGATCTCCCGTCCGGTGCTGGCGCTGCAGATAGCGCTCCACCGTCCGCAGCGAGATGCCGAACACCTCGGCGACCTCCACCCGGCGGCGCCCTGCCTGGACAGCCGCCACCACATGCTCCCGCAGATCGACTGAGTAGGCACGCATCGGCTTCCCTCCGATGTCCCCCATGCCTACCGTGACACACCGTCAACGCCTCCGCAAGATGCTCTAATGTGTATACACGCTCACGCAGTCGTGAGACGCTGCGGAGGACCGCGAGTTGACGACGTCCGAACGCGGCATCGCGGAAGGCGTCGCTGATGCCTTACGCCGTCACCGGGTCCTTGGTGTAGCCAGCGTCGCCAACCAGCGCACAGCGGGGCCGTAGGCCCGACGGATCATGTGTGCTGGCAGGTGCTGTTGGACCAACGCCCACTCCGCATCGGTGAGATTGAATGCATACGCACAAACGTATGGAACATCCCCCCTGTCACCCGACACGAACGTCGCTCCCGCTCGGGGTGGCGGCCTTGCCGCTCAGCCGATGCTGACGACGGGCGACGAGCTCCGCTGAAGGTTGCTTCACGTTCCACGCAAGATTGAGGGCGACGAGGAAACGGATCACGAGCGAATTGAGGTCAAACTGGCGCCACCCGATGCCGTGATATGCCATGGCGGGAAAGGCATGGTGATTATTGTGCCAGCCTTCACCGAACGCCAGCAGACCGATCACCCAGTTGTTGCGGCTCTCGTCGGGTGTATCAAATGGCCGGCTGCCGAACGTATGACAGATGGAGTTGACGGCGAAGGTCACGTGATTGTGATAGCCGTAGCGGATCAAACCACCCCACAATAGGCCCGGCCAGCCAGCGATGAGATATGGAATCAGGAGCCCCAGGAAGAACCAGAGCAACGTAGTACGCTCGACGAACATGACCACGGGGTCCTGGAGGAGTTTCTTGCCGTAACGTTCGCGGTCAGCCGGCGGCGCCTTGAGGATCCAGCCAATGTGCGCGTGGAGGAATCCGTCCATCGGACTGTGTGGATCACCGGCTCGATCCGAGAAGGCGTGATGTTTGAGATGATTCGCGGCGAAGTCGATGGGCCGCGTCGGTATGGCCATCGTCCCCAAGATGATGAAGAATGCACGGATCGACGGACGGGTCTCAAAGCTGCGATGCGTCAGCAGACGATGAAAGCCGACCCCAGTTCCAATGCCCGTTAAGAGCGAAAAGACGAGAAAGAGGATGAGTTCGGTTGAGCCGAGCCACGTCCCCCAATACGCCCACGCCACATACCCGAGCGCGATGAAGGGGATCACCACATACGCGAGGACCACGAGACGATAGACTTCACGAGGAACCCACCGTTCGAAAACCTTGATGAGCACGCCGATAAGCACGAGCGCGACGATAACGTACAACCTGATCTCCTTCACTAGTCGACCTCAACCACGCGGTCAGGCATGGCGTGAGGCTGACGACAACTTCTTACCTCTGTGTTTGTTACCGGGTGCGGATCTCCCTTTCTTCATCGCGACACCGCGTCACTGCCGCGGGCAGCGCATGATTCATCTGGCGAATACGCTGGTCACGCTGGCGAGCGAGCGGCTCCATGAGACGCCCGACGCTTGGTCAGCCGCTGGGGCGGGACTGGGATCCTCGCGATTCAACGGTCGATCAGTGGGTTGCCCTCGACGCTGTCCGTCACCGAATGCCGGAGACGGGGCTCCCGCGGATTGGCCCTCGTGCTTCGTGGCTGACAACTGGTGAAGCCCGTGTCGCTTCGTGCGGAGGACCTGGGCCGGGCCGATCTCCAACCGCTCGGCAATGACGTCGTACGTCAATCCCGCAAAATAGGCCAGGTCAAGCACTTGGCGCTCATCCGGAACGACGTCAGACGTGGTCGTGTGCTCTGGGTCGACTGCCGGCGACTCGACCTCCTCGGATACGTCATGCGGCGATCCAGCGTCCTGTTGCGCTCGCAAGCCGTCAATTGCGGCACGATGTCCGTGGGCCAGGAACCAGGCGTCGAAGCTGTCGAACAATCGTGGGTCGAACAGCGGAGCGCGCCACATTTCCAATGTGACCTGCTCGACCACATCCTCGGCTCGGCTAACGTCACTAAGGATGCGCAGAGCCAGACCAACGGCTCGCCGGCACGAGCGATCACAGAGCGTCAATAAGGGCGTGGCGTTCCCAGTTTCCCGCCCACGCTGGAACGCGGCCAAATCGAGATCGGACGGGTGGTATCCGTTCATTCAGGTGACTCATCTCTTCGCAGGCTGGATCGAACGGTTCCGCCTGCCGAGCAGGATGCATGCCGAGATCGTTCGATTGGCCCGAGCAAGTGACTAGAAAAGTCCAGCAATAATGAGTACACTGCAGGACGTGATGCCAATAATCCAGCCCATTGTACTCAATAGTACACATGGCGTTTGGCCGTGAGACCGTTTGGACTGTGGTGACACGATCCGTGACCCGGTCGCGTGAGTGAGTGTGGCGATGCGGCGAGAGTTCTACGGCGTGGCTGAGGTCGCAGCGCTCCTGGGGGTGCAACCGGTCACGATTTATCGTTGGTGTCGGTCGGGGCGGTTGCCGGGTGCCAAAGTTGGGAAGCAATGGCATATCCATCGCTCAGCTCTAGAGCGCCTGCTGCCTCGCGACGCATCGCCATGGTCGACCGATCGATGTGACGAAGGACGATCAATGCACGAGGTCTCGTCAGCGACACGGTCTCTGGCCGCCCGGATCTTGCGTATCGAGGCCGGTGGACAATCTGAAAGCACGTCCTTGGCAGAAGCGGGCAAGCGGGCGTTTGAACGTCTGCGTCCACATCTGACCGAGTTGCTCGGGAACCAAGGTTTCATCGCGCTCCTCAGACGCGCCAACTACCTGGCCCAGGGCCAGTTCCCCATGCTGACTGCGTTGCGCATCGATGTGCTGGACGGCGCGGGTCTCACGGGACTCGAGGCGTTCAATGGCGCGATCGTGGATGAGCCGGCCCAGGCCGCCGCCGCGCTTGCCGAGTTCCTTGTGCGTTTCCTGTGGCTCCTTGAGACTTTTCTCGGCCAGGCGTTGACGGTCCATCTCCTGGGGGAGGTCTGGCCGGAACTCTTGCTGGAGGACGAGGATTCAGGTGAGCAAGATGGAGCAGCGTCGAATGACTGAACCTTTCCGTGTCGCGCTAACGCAGTTGTCCACCGGCGTACCCGGTCTCGACGAGGTCATGGGTGGCGGACTGCCCGAGTTTTCCTTCAATCTCATCGCTGGCACGCCCGGGACCGGGAAGACGACCCTTGCCCACCAGATCATGTTCACACTGGCGACGCCCGAACGACCAGCCCTCTATTTCACCGTGGTGGGGGAGCCACCCCTCAAGATGCTCCGCTACCAGCAGCAGATGTCCTTCTTCGATCCTGCCGCCGTGAGCAAGTTCATTCACTTTGTCGATCTCAGTGACATTGTGCTCGAACAGGATCTCGCCGCCGTGCTTGAGGCGATCATCGAGCAGATCGAGGCCAGGAATCCGGGGATCGTGATCGTCGACTCCTTTCAGACCATCGTCCGGGGAACGCGTGCAGGCACGGACCAACCGATGAGCCTGCAGCGGTTCGTTCAGTCGCTTGCAGTCCACCTCACCAGCTGGCAGGCCACCACGTTCTTGATCGGCGAATACCTGGAGCTCCAGTCGGTAGGGAATCCCGTCTTCACAGTGGCCGACGGGGTTCTATGGCTCAGCCAGCAAACCGACCGCAACTCCAGCGTGCGGAAGCTCCAGATAGTGAAGTCTCGCGGGCAGGCGCCGATGCCCGGCCTCCATACGATTCGTATCAACGAGAACGGCCTTCAGGTCTTTCCGCGCATGAACCTTGCTACTGGAATGGACGCAGAACTTCCCGAGCAACCGCGAGTCCGACTGACAACTGGCGTGGCCGGGTTCGATCCGCTCTTAGGTGGAGGAATTCCGGCTGGCGATGTGCTGCTGGTGAGCGGTCCGTCGGGCACCGGGAAGTCGGTCCTGGCAACGCAATTCATCGCTGCGGGAGCGCGTGCCGGGGAGCCGGGTGTGATCGCGGTATTCGAGGAGCACCCGCAGGAGTATATGCGTCGTGCCGATGACCTCGGCTTCGGTCTGTCGACATTGGAGCATGAGGGCCGTGTCGCGGTCATCTATCTTCGGCCGCTGGATCTCTCGCCGGACGAAGCACTCTACGCCATTCGTGGCGCAGTCGCTCGAATCGGCGCAAAACGCGTCGTCATCGATTCGCTGTCGGGATTTGAGCTCGCCCTGGCTCCGACGTTTCGTCAGGAGTTCCGCGAATCCCTCTATCGGTTGGTGGGAGCGCTGACCGGAGCCGGGATCACGGTACTGCTGACGACCGAGATCACCCAGAGTTCGTCTAATTTCCGTTTCAGTCCCTATGTCATCTCCTTCCTGGCCGATGACGTCATTCTGCTGCGCTACATTGAGATCGCGGGGCGGCTTCGCAAAATCCTGTCGGTCGTCAAGATGCGCAACAGCGATCATAGTAAGGAGCTCCGGCTGTATGAGATAACGCCCCAGGGTTTGATCGTGCAGGAGCCGCTCCGCGGTTATCAGGGCGTTCGAACAGGCGCGCCCGACGTGACTAACGGCGTACGCTCGCTCGCCTATCCGGGGCTAACCAGCCAGGAGTCCCGTATCCTCTGGGCGTTGATTGAGCTCGGAGAGGCAACAATTGAAACGCTCGCGCTGCGTACGGCTCTCGCCGAGTCCGCGTTGTCCGACGCGCTCGCGCGGATGATCGTCCTGGGATATGCGATTCAACTGAGTGATGAGTCCGAAGTCGCGTACCGCGCGGTGGCGCAGAGATGACGCGAAGTGGACCGATGCCGCCGGATGACGAGCGTCATTCCAACGAGGAGGCGGCGACGGCGCGACTGGTCGCAGAACTCCGGCGGGTGAATGAGCGGCTGCTGCTGGCTGGCCTGCGCGAGCAGGTCCTGAAGGATCAGCTCAGCGATCAGCTCACGTTTACCCAGGCCATTACCGATACCCTCAGCGAGGGCGTCTGCGCGCTTGATACTCAGTCCCGGATTTCGTTTGTCAACCCCACCGGGGCAATCCTCCTTGGATGGGCGACCACTGAGTTACGCGGCCGCAACTTTCACGACCTGGTCCACGCGCACGAATCCCACGACCATCTGCTACGCGCGGTGTTGCAGTCTGGGACGACGGTGCGCGACGACGACGTATTTATGCGCCGGGATGGATCAGTGCTGCCGGTGGCCTACTCGGCGGCACCCATTCTGAGGACCGACGAGGTAGTCGGGATGGTCGTGACGTTCCGTGACAATACGGAACGGAAACGGCTCGAAGCCGTGCAGGCCGATCGGTTCGATCAGGTGCAGATTGCCCGCACGGCAGCCGAGGCCGGGATGCGCACCCGGACCGAGGTCTTGGAGACAGTCAGCCACGACCTGCGCACGCCCTTGACGGTGATCCTCGGACGAATCCAGGGGGCGCGCCGGCGGGCCGCGGGACGGGCGATCACGGACCACCGTGCCGTGGACGATCTTGACCAGATCGAGACGGCGGCCCGGAAGATGACAACGATCCTCGACGACCTGATGGATGTGGCGCAGCTGGCGGCAGGACATCCTCTCACGTTGCGGCGACAGCCCACGAATCTGGTCGCGCTCATTCGCCGCGTGATGGCGGACCAAACAAGCGCCACGCGTCGTCGGGTGATCTTCGCACCGCCGCAGGTGTCACTAGTCGGGATCTGGGACGCGTCTCGGCTAGAGCGTGTGGTGACCAATTTGCTCACGAACGCGGTCAAGTATAGTCCGGACGATCGCCGCATACAGCTGCAGCTTTATTCCGATGCCACGACAAGCGAGTGGGTGGTCTTTACGATCCAGGATGAAGGGATCGGTATTCCTGCGGTCGATCTGCCCCATATCTTCGAGCGCTTCTTTCGGGCGAGTAATGCTGACCGCTGGACTGTGGGGAATGGCCTGGGGCTGGCCGGTGCGAAGGAAATTGTGGAGCAGCACGGCGGCAAGATCAGCATCGCCAGCATCGAAGGGTCTGGCACCACCGTTACTGTTCGTCTCCCGCAGAGCCATCCGCCCATGACCGCGTAACGAGTACCGACATCCAGACGTTGCATAGGCGCTGCCAATCACGCTGACGGATCGGCGAGATGTGCTTTCACGTCTTTGAGCGCCTCCCATTCAAGCGCGTCCGGGGCGCGACGATGGATCTCAACCGCGAGATCGTGGAGGAACGTGGACACCCCAGCATGAAAATCCGCCTCGGGGGTCTCGATGATATGCTCTGGCACTTCCCGGTTCCAATTGGATGTGATGCAGAGGCCTTCTTCAGTCCGCGTGAATTCAATTTCCAGGCTTGAGTCCAGTGCCGAGAAGAGTACGTAGGATCCAATCGGAATCTCTTCGCTTATTAGTCGACGGGACGCACGAGCTAATCCGTATGCGATGTCTATCAGTGACACGGTAACGCCTTGGTCAAAGAACCACTCGGGAACGGAAAGTGGTTGCTCAATGCGTGCAGCCTCGTCGAGTGAAAACCGTTTGATCCGTTGCAACAACGTGTCAGGAAAGAGGTGCTCGCCATTAGCGACCAGTTGAACCGCGCCATCCATCAGGTCAATTCGCGCAAGGGAGGGATCCGCGTAAAGCGGGTTATACTGCTCGCGTTCCAACTCATCCCATTCGCGGTCCAGCACGGTCCACTGTACCTCAAAGCTCATGGTCATTTCTTTCCAAAATACTCAATCGGATATGCCGTGACCACTGATCCCGGAGGTAGTTGCCCAGGGGGCGTCTGCTGCAACACCATCACAACTCGAACGATCGTCTCCGACACTCCTGCTGCCGACGCGCCGATCGGGGAGCCCGAGTCGTATTCAAACACACAGTTACCCCCTTCGAGTCGAATCTGAGATGATGGATCGGCGACGGCAATCTGTATCATCGAGACTATCTGGGCCCACGCGATAGTGAATCTGTCTTTACCCCCACCGAGTGGGCTGTTTGACCCGTGATTCTGTTTACTGTGAGTTTCCCGGCTGGAAGGAATCTGCAGGTTTGCTGCTGCTGCTCGACAGAGAGCCTCGTCTCCGCTAGACGTCGGCCCGGACCCACCCTGGATGGGATAGATGGGTTGGACTTTGTTCGTGAACCCGGCCACCGGCACGCCGCTCAGCGCCGTGGCGCACCGATCGATCGCCTCCGACCCACCGCCAGTAACGGCTCCCTTTACGGCAGCGGCGATACAACTGGCCGGTGAGGGAGGCCGTGTCCCGCCGCCGGTATCCGCACCCCCGCCATACCGCAGCAGCAGGTCGTTCAGCACAAAGGCAAGATTCTAGCAGGCGCCATCCAGCGCACAGGCGACGATGGCAAAGACCGACTCCGAGAACCCACCCGCGACGATGCGCCAGTCCCCTGCGTTGGAGCCGACGGCGATGCGCCGGACCCCGTCGACCAGGGGTCCCCGGCACCAGGAGAAGAAGAGGCAGGCCCGACCCAGCAGCACCGCGACGTCGAACGCGGCGACCGAGTGCCCACTCGGATCGACCCACGTGGAGGGTTGTTGGCCGTGTAGGAGTACAGGTTATAGCCCTGGGTGCCGGGGGCATTCGGCTGCACGGTGTCGGCCGCGAGGAAGCGACCGAGCGTCGGATCGAGTTGCCGCGCCCGCAGGTCCACGAAGCCGGTGCTGGGATCGGTCAGCTGGCCGGTGTAGCCCAGGGCAAGCGACGACCCGGTCTGCGCGCGGACGGCCCCGAAGGCATCGTAGTCGGTGTTGCCGGTGAGGGTGCCGGTACTGTCGGTCAGGCCCGTGACGGAGCCGAGGCGTCAGTGAGCGGGTAGCCTCGCTCTCATACCGGGACCGCAGGTCCGGGCGCTTACCACGCCGTGCGTCGCCCTCGCCCGGGTCTGTGCCGGCGATCAAGTTGAGCCGTCGCTCATGCTGCACCTACTTGACAAGCCTTTATTGGACATTGCAGAGTTCTTATTGTGCGATGGGCAGTTGAGCCGGATCTTCCGCCCTGGCCGAGTGTATGAAAGGAGATCACGCTGTGGATGGCCAGGCCAACCGCTCGTTCATCTGGCATGAGCTTATGTCCAGAGATCCCGATGCGTCGCAGCGCTTCTACGAGTCTGTCGTGGGACTGTCAGTGCAGTCGCTGGGGGAAAGTCCCAATGAATATCGCATGCTCCTGATCGACGGCCGTCCTATCGGCGGCATGACCGGACCGCGGCCGGACGGCGAGCAGTGGCCGTCCGGTGGACCGGCCGGTCACTGGGTCGGGTACTTCGGAACGGACGACGTCGACGGCGCCATCGATCGGGCCAGGGAGCTGGGAGGCGATCTGCGGTTAGGACCGCTCGACATCCCGGGAACGGGCCGCGTGGCGGTGCTGCGCGATTCAGACGGTGCGACATTCGGCCTGTTCAATCCGATTGCCCCCCGACCAAGCGACACGGGGCGCGGCGGGTCTGAGTAACCCTCGAGGCACGCGCTTGAGGCGTGGCACCAGGCGCCGACCGGGAAGGTGACTTCGTTGATCACGAGCGCGTCGATCGACTCCTGCTCGACATTGGTAGTCATGACGACGTCTATCGCTGGCAGTTCTGCCTAATTGCGCATAACGACACTTCACCGCGCTGTCTCGCGACGCTCTCCACCGCTAGATTCTGAGACATGTTTCGAGACATCTGAAAAA
>CAVXNZ010000001.1:1365000-2527797 GCA_963763185.1 uncultured Chloroflexia bacterium | reverse complement strand
TCCACGGACTCTGTCTCAGGGCGTTGCCGTGGACGCCGGGCTTGCGGTCGGAGTCTCGGGGGGTGGGTTCATGGTGTCGAGCTTGGTCAGCGGAATGACGAGAAGTTGAAGCTCGACCGCTTTGTTGAGCGTCGCCGCGACCTTCTTCTGGATGTTGATCGCTTCGTCATACGTCAGGCTGCGTGGTGTGCGCACGGTCGCTACGATCTGAATGTGATCTCCCTCGGGATGCGTGTCGAAACTGACCAGACTCGAATCGGGGTTAACCTGGCGAAGTTGATCGGTCAAGGCGCTTCGGATTTGCAGGTTCTCTTTGGCCGTGGTCGTGATGTTTATCGCGAAACCGACGAGCGGTACCGTGATAACGATCATCATCGCTCCGGAAACGAGAAATGACCTCGAAAAGATCACTCGTCGTTTGGCGTTGTGGAATGGCCCGAACCCCATCGCCGCAAAGACCAGGCCCCCCGCGAAGATAATCGCGATCAAATTCGAGGTGAAGAGGAGGAGCGAGCCGTCGTAGACGTCCGATTTGCCTTGCGACAGGCCGATTCCGGCGACGCACAGAGGCGGCATCAGGGCCGTCGCGATGGCAACTCCCGGCAGCGTCGCCGAAAGCTGCGGCTGGACGATGGCGTACGCCGCGATCGCTCCGCCCGCCAGCGCGATGGTCAGGTCGAACAGGGTCGGCTGCGTTCGACTGAGGACTTCGGTCGGCAGCTGGGTGAGGAAGTTGAACTGGCTGGTCGAGACGAGTTGCCCGAGTGCAGTGCTAAGTCCGACCGAGACCGCAATCCCGGCAATGAGAGCGGCAAACGCATGGCCGGCACGACGTCCGTCACCACGAACGAGCGCTAGAGCCAGTGCCAGAACCGGGGACATCAGTGGCGCGATCAGCATTCCGCCGATCACGACGGCCCCACTGTTGAGGACCAGACCGAACGTCGCGATAATGCAGCTGAAGATCACCAGCATGAAGAAATCGCGCGTGATGCGCGCTTCGTGCGTGATTTCACGGACAACTTCGGCCTGCCGCGTTTCGGTAATCGTTCCGAAAACGCGATTCACCATCGCACCCGACCTATCGCGCGAATTGCGGCCAATCTGCAAACTCCACCTTGAGTGGCGGTCGTCTCTCGCTCCAGGGCGCTGGGTTCTGGGTCAGATCACGCTTTCCCGGTTTGGCGCCCGTCGTGCAGTGCGCAGCCGTGTGCGCCAAACGAACGTCTCAACGAACCGGCGAAATGTCAAGGCTAAGGACGGTGGAAGACGATCTGGACGTCCTCGGTCGTGACGAGTCCCTTGCCGATCATAGCGTCGAGCTTCGGGATCACCGACTCGATCTTCTCGCGAGTGTCGATCGCCGTAACGATCACCGGCAGGTCGTTCGACAGGCGCAGGATCTTGATCGTATGGAGTTGTTTGTCGGCGCCGTAACCCGCGGTTCCATGTGAGACGGTAGCGCCGGAGATACCCTCGTGGTGCAGCAGTTCGAGGATTGCCTCAAAGAGCGGCTTGTGCTCGTAGCGGATCGAATCGCTCACGTAGGCGGTGAGCTTCACGGCGGGAGTAGGGTTCACGTGAGACCTCCAATTGCGCGTGCGATGACGACTCCAAGGTAGGCGGCAAAGAGACCGATCGCGAGCTGCCCAGCCATATTCATCACGACCCGGGCCACCTCGCCCGCCTGAAGTAGACCAAGATTGTCGTAGCTGAAACTCGAGAATGTGGTGTAGCCACCCATAAGGCCAACGGCAAGGAGAAGTCGAGCCTGGCCCGAGAGTGCGCCCCGCTCCGACAATCCGAGTATGATGCCGATGACGAGCGAGCCGGTGGCGTTGACGAAGAAGGTTCCGAGTGGAAATCCGGTTCCGGCCAAGGACTGGACCCACCCGCCGATGAGATAGCGGCCCGCGGCTCCAATTGCCCCACCAATGGCAACTAACAGCGTATTCATCCGTCTGTGTTTATCTTCCTATGCGTCGGGTTTGTCTGTCGAGTTCGCTGGCCAGCCGCTTCTCGAAGCTCCTGACCCTGGACCAACGTCACAATAGCGCAGTACGGACAGCGTTGCCAGCGTGAATTTCCCTCGGTTGATGCTATGGTAGTACGAACGTTTGAAGTTCATAATTCATATCGAACAGACAAACAGACGGTTAGATCGGTTGGGAAGGATCCGAGTCCCAGCGTTCGGTCCGATCATGGGGAGGTGGATTTGTGGCGTTTGTCGCCGACAGTAGGAAGATGGCTCCGGGGCCGCTGAAGGTTGAGACGGCCTATCAGGAGCTTCGACGCATGATCATCGCGCACGAGCTTCGTCCAGGGACGCCGATCGACGAGCGCGAATTGATTAACCGGCTTGGCACCGGACGCACGCCCCTGCGTGAGGCAATGCTTCGCCTGGCGCATGAGCGATTGATCGTCCGGTCTCCTCGGCGCGGAGCCTGGGTCAGCCACCTGTCAATCCAGGACATCCAGCAACTCAATGAAGTCCGCGTCATGATCGAGCCGCCGCTTGCCCGGCGTGCCGCGATGATGATTGAGCCCATCCAGGCGAAGCGACTGCATGCGATTCTCGACCATATGAAAGAGCCGGTGGAGAAACGCGATTTTCCCACGATCGCCGTCGCCGATCTCGACTTTCACATTCAGCTCGGCCGGATAACCGAAAACGAGTACCTGACGAATTTCTCGCTGGAGATCAACACCGCCCTGTTGCGCTACTGGCGCCTCTCGTTCCAGCTTGATGATTCGGGCAAGGTCTGGCACGACTCGCACCTCAATCTCCTCCGTCTGATCGAGTCTGGCGATCCGGACGGCGCGGAGAAGGAGGCGCTGCATCACATCGAAGTCTATCGCCAGCGGATGCGCGCGGTCGTGCTGTAGCCGATCCCCCTTGACCTCAATATCGATCGTGGTGCCACCCGTACGGCCCATCCAATCGCCAAACAATCGGCGACAATAGCAGTGTGCCCCATTTGCGGGTGTGCAGGAAAGATCCGTGGTGTCAGGCGGGAGGAGGACGTGGTGGCCGCGCATGAAATGATCGGTACAGGCAACAGTCCGGACGTCGTGATCGTTGGTGGCGGGATCATCGGCTGCGCCACGGCCTATGAACTTGGGCGGAAGGGGCTGTCGGTCGTCGTCGTCGAGCGGGGCGCGGTCGGGCGAGAAGCGTCGGGCGCCGCGGCTGGGATCATCTCCCCACCGTCATCGGTCGATACGCCACGCGTCAAGGCCGAGCTAACCGCGGAGTCGATTCTGGCCTACCCGAGCTTCGTCGATCAGATTGAAGGTGAGACGAGCAGCCGAACTGGGTTTCTGCTGCGCGGCGAGTTGACCGTAGCGCTGACCGAAGAGGAGGCTGGCGACCTGGCTGAATTGGCCGACTGGCAGGAGGGGCTTGGGTTCCGGGTTGAGTGGCTCAACGGCGAAGATGCTCGTGCGCTCGAGCCGGTTCTGCCGCCCGGTGTGCTCGGTGGCGTTCTGGTCCACGAAGCGGCCAGCGTCTTCACGTATGACCTGACGCGGGTGACCGCCAGTGCTGCTCGTCGTGCTGGCGTGAGGATCATCGAGCATATGCCGGTCACCGGGCTCGTCGTGGAGCGTGGTCGCGCCATTGGCGTCCAGACGCTGGACGGAGCTATTCCAGCCGGTCAGGTACTGCTCGCGGCTGGCGCCTGGACGGCCCAGATCGCGGGAACGGCCGGGTTCGCGATTCCGGCCCTACCGTCGAAGGGGCAGATGCTGGCGATCGCGAACGCGCCCATCATGCCGCATGCAATTATTGGCCGCTATGGCGGCGGACACCTCGTCCCGCGTACCGATGGTACGGTCGCGGTCGGCGCGACCAAAGAACGGGTCGGCTTTGACAAGCGCGTCGTCGCTCGAAACACGCAGTGGAACCTGGCGCTGGCCGCGGAACTGGCTCCGTCATTGCTCGACGGCGAGATCACTTCGATGTGGGCCGGGTTGCGTCCCGGTTCGGCCGACGATCAGCCGATCATGGGCCGCGTGCCGGGCGTTGACGGGCTCTGGGTTGCGACCGGCCATTACCAGACCGGTATTCAGATGGCCGTCGTCACGGCCCAGCTGATGGCGGACGCCATCTCCACCGGCTCGCCCGATGCCCGTCTGGATCCATTCAGCCCCGGACGGTTCAGCGAGCAGTGACGGGTCGCGTCATGTTGCTGGTACGTTCAGAAACTCGATAACCGCGCGGTGAAAATCGCTGGCACGTTCGAATTGAGGGAAATGCCCGACTCCCTCGAACGTGGTCAGCTTAGCGTTGGGCATGGCGGCGGCCAGGGCACGGCCGCTTTCCAGTGGAATCGCCCGATCGGTATCCCCGTGGATGATGAGCGTGGGCGCGGTGACGGACGCAAGCCGGTCGCGGACGTCGTGACTCGAATAGGTCGCCATCATCCGTCGTTGCATCCCCTCGAAACTGAGCCGGTTGCCGCTCGTCAGTGCACTGATGTATTCAAGTTGGTCGGGGTGCGCGTCGAAGTAGCCGGGAGCCGCGGCGGAGCGTAATTGACGCCTGCTGCGTTCAACCGGGTCGGCAATCCAATTTTTCGATTCGAGATGGGGCGCGGGACGATCCAGCGCGACACCGGTGGCGGCAGTGGTCGATACGAGAACCAGGCGATCGATTCTCGCTGGATGATCGACGGCCAGATGAAGCGCGATGAAGCCACCCATGGAATGCCCGAGCACGTGTGCCCGGTCGATCTTTAGAGCGTCGAGTAACGTCACGCCGTCTCGAGCCATGTCTGCCATCGTGTAGTCAGCGGTTTCCGGATCGCTTTCACCTGACTCACGGTTATCGATCATGATCAGACGAAAATGCTGGCTCAATTCCGGAACGTCGGGCGCCCATATCTGACGAACGCTGATCATGCCGCAGAAGAGCAGTAACGGAGGTCCATCACCGGCTTCGTCATAGTAGATTCGTCCACCGTCTGCTCGTGTAATCGACGCCATGAGCCTTGTTCCCAGTTCGTGTAATACGAGATCCGCTACCGCATGCCCACTCTACCTTAATCCGATTCGCGGCCCGTTAGAGCAGTTCGGCGATGCGGCGAGCCGCTCGCTCCGCTCCGCCCGGCTCATAGGGGCGATAGCCGCTGGTATCCGCGTCAAGGTTGGCAAGAATTGCCTCAGCCAGCGCCTCAGCGTCGAGTTGGTCGAACTCGAGGCGCGCGCCGGCCATATAGCGATCCAGCCGGTGAGTCACGTGATAGATCTGCTCGCAGTGATCGCGAATTGGCACGTAGATAAATGGGCGCCGGTTGAGCGTGAGCTCCATCGTCGTACTGAGGCCGCCCTGGACCACCGCGAGGTCGCAGGCAGCCAGGTGCTCGTAGAGGTTGTGGACGTAGCCGCGAACCTCCAGCCCCTCGGGATGCGAAAGCCGTTCGGGATCGATGCGCGGGCCCGCGACCACCACGCCGTGCACGTCGGGGCGCTCCCGGTGAACCAGTGGCCAGGCCGCGATCACCTTGCGGAGCAATGCTTCACCGACCCCCGTCCCACCAACGGTGATCAGCACCGTTGGCTCATCCGACCTGTAGCCGAGCCGGTTTCGGAGCGCGCGTCGATCGGCAAAGTCGGCCGGGTCGAACGGCGTGACGTAGCCGACCGCGTCGAAGTGCTCGCGGGTCCATGCCGGAATCTCTGGGAGATCCGAGCCGAATCGCTCCGGCAGCAGGTCGTCGTAGTCGCCAATGTAGAGGGCACGATCCCTGACGTAGGGAAAGCGCTCCACCTGCTCGATCATCTGCTGGTTGTAGTCGGCAGTGAGGAACGCCTCGCGCGAGCCAGCCGCTCGATTCATCGGAACCCAGCCGACGAAATCGGTCATGAAGACGTAGGGCGCTCGCTTCAGTTCGGGATTTTCATGCAGGTAATGATCGACCTCCCACGATTCGTCGCCGATCCAGAGGTCGTAGGGGGTGTCGCGGACTGCATCGAGAAAGACCATGAAATTCGCCAGGAGAATCTCGTCCATCTCGCGGAGGGCCTGGAAGCAGTGGAGATGGTGCTCGTGAGCCGATTGCTCCCAGTGCGTCGCTTCGCTGGCGAGTTGACTGCTTCGCGGATGGATGCGTTCTCCCGCCTGCGCTAGGACGCGCGTGACGGGATCCTGCGCCAGCCAGTCAATCTCGATTTCTGGAACCTGGCGGCGGAGTTCTCTCGCGATGGCGAGATCGCGCTGGATGTGGCCGAGTCCGATCGGACTCGAGATGAAGAGCGCGCGCGGCTGGACGCGGGAAAAGGCCGCAGGCCAGCGACGACGGATCGGTTCCGCCGGACCCAGGAACGCGTCGATCTCCTGGTTAATGCGCACGGGCTGGCGTGCTTGCAGCGAATGCGCTCCGTCCTCGATCGTGACATAGCCGAAGTCGGGCCGTCGCTCGGCCAGGTCGTTGGTGCTGTCAATGCTGGCAACCTGATCCTGATCGCCGTGAATCAGCAGAACCGGACACGTCACACGCTCGAGAACCTCGTCGAGCGTGAGCTTCGGCAGCAAATCGGGGTTAACCACCGACTTCTCCAGAATCTCCGGGGTCGTCTCTTTTGCCCATGAGACCAGGTCGTCGAAGATTTTGGACGAGTGAGGCTCACTACATACCTCCCGGAAGAAGAATTCGAGCCAGCCGTCGTAGTCCTCGCGCCAGTAGTTTGCGTTACGTTTTCCCCAACCCTCATAGAGATCGTGCGGTTCCCAGAAGGACCTGTCGTCCGCCAAGCTCCAGCTGGGTTTCACGGGTGCGATCAGTACCAGGCGATTCACGCGTTCCGGGTAGCGCGCTGCCATCCAAAGTCCGAAAGCGCCGCCGAGAGAGAATCCGACGACATCGGCACGGTCGATCTTGAGATGGTCAAGTAGGCCGATACCAAAGTCGATTACGCGGTCCAGTTCGAATGCTCGCGGGTCAGTCGTTCGCTCGCCACCGCCGATACCGGGCGGATCGTAGGCGATGACGCGACGGGTACGCGCAAGATGTGGGATCTGCATCTTCCAATGGCGAAAGGGGGCGATCTGCCAGGATGGCAGCAGCAGCACCGGCGGAGCGGCCGGATCGCCGTACTCCTCGAAATAGATAGTGAAGTCGTGCAGGCGCAGATTGCCCGCCGCGCGCGGCTTCGTTGCGTGCATGATCTACCTCACCAGATTTCCAGTGTGTTCGTCGGCTGGCCTGCCGAGCGCCAGGGCAATGACCGTTTCCAGACTCAAATCAGACGGCGTGGGCGCGGACTCGTCAGCCGCGACCGCGATCCTTCTGTTACCGTGCTCCTCGCGCAGATGCTGAACGTTCGCGATCATCGACGGGCTGCTGGCTGGATGCCCGGCAACTCTGGCCATGATGGACAGCGCGTGATCGTGCTCGCCCCGTGCCAGCATAAGTTCTGCTATCTCGACCAGCGCATCCAACAGGAGTGGGTACGCATGAAGTTCACGGGCGACGCGTAGTGCCTCGCGCAGGCGCGCATCTGCCTCCGCATGATCACCCCTCAGCCGAGCGACCCTGCCCATCTGTGTGAGTGATTGTGCGGCGCCCCAAGGGTTGTTGAGTGAGCGTCGAATTCCGAGACTAGCTTCATGCAGGCGGCGGGATTCGTCGTAGAGACCGTGCCTGCAGGTGACCACGCCGAGGTTGTTTAGGGCGAACGCCTTGCCGCGCCCGTCGCCGATCTGATCGAAGATCTCGAGGCTTTCCTTAATCAGTCGTTCCGCCCGGTCCAGGTCACCTAACTGAGATTCAACCATCCCGAGATCGTTGAGGGAGTAGGCCGTAGCCCAGTGATCTTCGCCCTTTCGCGTCAGGACCAGACTCTCCTCGAGGATCGCCCGCTCTTGGTAATAGGCCTCTTCGGCATGGGCTTTCATCGCCAGGAAGTTCAGGTTCAGACCGGCCTCGGCGCACTCACCATGTCGCAGCAGAATCTCGTTGCTGCGCCGTAGGAGGATCTCGCTATCCAGGCGATCCCCCACGCGAAGGAGCGTCGCGGCGCGGCGCGACATGGCGAGGGCTAGAGCTACCTCGGCTTGCACTCCGCTCGCTTCGAGGATCGCAATAGCTTCTGTTTGAAGCGTCCGGAGTTCGTGATAGCGACCCATGACCTCGTAGGAGAGCCAGACCGGCACGAGTGTTTTGAGAATGTCGACGCGTTTGTTGTTCAAAGCCCACCGCCAGGCGGCACGAATGTTCTCGGTTTCGATGGCCAGGTCGGCGAGCGCGTCCAGATAGCCGCTGCCTCTGAGGCGCTGCTCGCGTTCAAGGAGAAACGCCGCGTAGTAGCGCGCGTGCGCGTCGCTCGCCGCTTCGTGCTTCTCCGTCGCTTCAGCCAGCTTTGCCGCGCCGTACTGTCGCAGCAGTTCATGAATCTCGAAGCGACCCTGATCGCCTCGATTGAGAAAGGACTTGCTCATCAGCGCTAGGAGAACCGGCAGCGTGGCCCGCGTGATCAGCTCTGCGGCGTCCTTCTGGAATCCACCACGGAAGACGGAGAGCCGCATAAAGACATCTCGCTCGTGGTCGGGCAGCAGTCGCCAGGAGTGGTCGAAGGCGGCACGCACGCTCCGGTGGCGTTCTGGTACGTCGCGCAGCGAAGTGCTGAGAAAGTCGAGGCCGCGTTCGATCTCCGCGGCAATCTCGTGGCAGGTGAGCAGCGGCGTCCAGGCGGCCGCGAGTTCGATGCCGAGGGGCATGCCACCGACCAGTTCACAGATGCGAATGATCGCCGGGAAATCGGCGGCTCTGAACTGAACACTCGCATTGGCGCGTTCGGCACTGCGCACGAAGAGTTGAACCGAGCTCGACCGACCAATATTGCTCGGTTCATCCATGATCGACGGGATGTCGAGCGCCAGGATCGGAACGACGTGTTCTCCGTAGAGGTTGAGTCGCTCGCGTGACGTCACCAACACCTGAACGCCAGGAGCCTCGGTCAGGATGTCGGACACCAGACCGGCTCCCGGGAGCAGGTGCTCGAAGTTATCGAGGACCAATAGGAGATCCATCTCACGCAGATGCGAGAGGAGTTGCTCGCGCGGGTCGCGATTTCCATAGGTGGGGACCGCCAGCGCGTCGGATAGGGACTGAATTAGGGATGCGGCGGATGCCGTGCTCGCCAGGGGCACGAAGCCAGCGCCGTCGCGAAACGACTTCTCCTGGTCGTGCGCTAATCGCAACGCGACGCTCGTCTTGCCGATGCCGCCCGGACCGATCAGGGTGACCAACCGGTGCTGGCCACTCGCCATCAGCGACGCAAGATCGCTTAGCAGTCGTTCACGGCCGACCAGCGAAATGATCGTGCTTGGAAGTCGCGACGCCGGGGCGGTGCGAACCGGAACGCTCGACGGTGGCTTCGGGGCCTCAATCTCACCCCGCTCGATCTCATCCCGTAGCTGTATCGTCTCCTGCTCGACATCGGCGCCGAGTTCCTGTTCCAGTATCTCGCGAACGCGGTCGAAATGCGCCAGAGCCGCCGCGCGCTGGCCGGTTAGCGCCAGCAGTCGCATCAGTCGACGGTGACTGTCCTCGCGCCAGGGATCGAGATGAAGCAGTCGTCGAAGGTACGCAGTGGCCCGTTGCAGTTCGCCCTGTCGTTCGAGTTGTTCGACGAGCCGATCGAGCGCGTTGACCACAAGTTGGTGAAAGCGCTCACGTCGCACCACCACCCATTCCTCGAATTCTGGAGAGTCCGTCAGTGAGAGCTGTTCGAGGAACGAGCCACGATAGATCTCGACCGCCTCTGTCAGCCAGTTGAGACAGACCTGGCAAGTCTCCTGATTGCGATGGGTGTGCCGGTCGACGCGATCGAGCAGCGCCTGGAAGTGCTGGATGTCGATCGTGCAATTGGCGCCAGGGCTGAGCTGAATTGAATCGCGGGAGGAGAGGAAGGCCGGCTCAACGAGATCGCGGTCGTCGATCGACCGGCGCAGACTCCAGAGTGCTTGGTTCAGATTGTGACGAGCGACCGATTCGTCCTGGTCGGGCCAGAGCAAGCCCGCCAGAACCGCGCGCCGGTGCGGACGATCCGACTCGGTCGCCAGGTACGCCAGGAGCGCCTGTACCTTGTCGTAGGCAAACTGCACCGGGGCGTCTTCGCGTGTGCATCTGATCGGGCCGAAAAGCGAAAGTGTGAGGTGCGGCATGGTGGACTCGCTTCTTTCTCGAGAGGAGCTTATGTCGTCCAACCAGTCGTCGTTCAAGAATGACACGCTCGACCACTCCGCGCAATAACCTTTTGACAGTCTTTTGACGGTCAGTTGATCGGTGCCCGCTACGCTCTGGATATCGCGGTTAGATCGTGAGAGACATCCCGATAAAGGAGAAGGGGTGTCGGGAATCAGAGAACTGAGAGGGTTATTGTGTTGCAAGCGTGCTTCTGTGGCTGGACTGGCGAAGTTGAGGATCAGCGGGTGGTCTACGTCGGAGACGGTGAGCTGGCGCTCGAATGTCCCAACTGCGGACGCCATGACCGTTTGGAGTGGATCTCGCAGCACCTGCGCGAAGCCCTGCTCCGGGCCTCGGCCGAGCGCGCCGCTGACATCGTGCCAACCGATTCCGTGATGGTTGCTCGGTGAGGGCGGACGGTCCGCCCATTCAACGTCACGAAGTTGAACCCAGCCATTGGTTTCGTTAATCAAGTCAAACATCCGCGCCTCGGCGCGATGAAAGGAAACACACCAGATGCCATTCGTTAACATCAAACTGATTGAAGGCGTCTTCACCGACGAGCAAAAGCAGCAGATGATCGACCGCGTAACCGATGCCATGCTCTCCGTCGAAGGCGAGAACATGCGACCGGTTACCTGGGTCGTGATCGACGATAACGTCAAGAGTGGAGACTGGGGCATCGGCGGCCAAGGATTGACCGTCGAAGCGGTCCAGGCTGTCCAGCAGGGGAAAGTGCCAGCACCATCAATCGGCTGATCCTCTGGTACGAGGACATGCGTTCGCGCGCCAGACGAGTGAGCGCGCGAACGCTCGCCAACTCTACTTCGTCCGTTCCGCCTCCAGAAGCGCAGCGTGTCGTGGGTGCTGCGTGCCGTTACCGACCGAGTTCAGGACATCGCTCGAGCAGGGCATCAGGTATGGTCTGGATGCCAGCACACTCCAAGCGTCCGAACAGATTTCCCAACACCAATCTCATGTATCAGATGACAGGACAAGAGGAGAGTCATTGTGGCAATCGTCCGAAACACAGAGAAACCAGCGACAACAATCGATCAAAGCGTAATGCAGGCATTCACACAACACATCCGCGGTACCATCACGCTTCCGAACGATGCTGGGTACGAGGAGGCTCGTCACGTCTATAACGCGATGATTGACCGCCACCCAGCCCTCATCGTGCGTGCCGCGGACGTGGCGGACGTGATCCACAGCGTCAATTTCGCGCGCGAGAACGAACTTCTCGTTGCCGTTCGTGGCGGCGGCCACAATGTCGCTGGTCTGGCAACCTGTGACGGTGGAATCGTTATCGACCTTGGCGCGATGCAAGGCGTCCGTGTCGATCCACAACGGCGGACTGCTCGCGTCGAGGGAGGCGCCACGTGGGGGCAGGTGGATCATGCGACCCACGTATTTGGGCTTGCAACCCCGTCCGGAATCATCTCGACAACAGGCGTTGCCGGGCTCACCCTGGGCGGCGGTTTCGGTCATCTCTCACGCCACTACGGACTATCCTGTGACAATCTGCTCTCCGCGGACATTGTCACGGCGGATGGTCAGCTTCGCACGGCCAGCGCCGATCAGAACCAGGATCTCTTCTGGGCGATTCGCGGTGGCGGTGGCAACTTCGGGATTGTCACGTCATTTGAACTTCAGCTTCACCCGGTCAGCATGGTGTATGGAGGGCCGATCTTCTATCCCACCGAAAAGACCGCGGAGTTGATGCGCTTCTACCGCGATTACATGCGCCGTGCGCCAGATGAGTTGAGCGCGTTCTTCAGCTTCCACCAGGGACCGCCGGCACCGTTCATTCCGGAACATCTGCACTTTGTGCCCATGACCGCCATCGTCGTTTGCTACTCCGGCGACGATCTGGAAAAAGGCGAGAGACTGGTTCGACCGTTGCGGCAGGTCGTGGAGCCCCTGGTCGATCTCGCCGGGCCGATTCCCTATCCGGCGCTCAACAGCATGTTCGACGCGATCTACGCCCCCGGGCTGCAGCATTATTGGAAGGCCGACTACGTGCCGGAGCTCACTGATGCAGCAATCGAGGTGCACGCCAAGTATGGGCCGGAGGTTCCCACACTCCAATCAACGATGCACCTGTATCCGCAGACTGGAGTGATCCAACAGGTGGATCGACAGGCCACCGCCTACAACCACCGCGGCGTCGAGTACGTCCACAACGTGGTGGCGATTGATGCGAACCCCGACAACATGCCGGGAGCTATGGCCTGGATGCAACGCTACTACGATGCGTTGCGGCCCTACTCCTCGGCTGGCGGCTACGTGAACTTCCTGATGGCGGATGAGGGGCAGGAGCGGGTCAAGGCGACCTACGGCGACAATTACGAACGATTGGTCGACATCAAGACGGCCTACGATCCGGCCAACCTGTTCCGCGTAAACCAGAACATCAAGCCGAAAGCGTAGGGATGGTCAGCCGGGCGGCAGGATAACCTGTCCTGCCGCCACGATTCATGGCAGAGGTTCTCTCGCATTTCCTGGGTGCGGTCTCAGCGCACGAGAAACCCACGCCCGAGTTCATCCTCGGGATCGATCCGGAACTCGCTGCGCCCGGTAATGAATGCTGTGCCACTGACCTCGGGGATCACCGCCAGGTGGTCCCCGACCTGTGTCGTTCCAACGACCCGACCCGTGAAGACGCTCGCGTTTCCCAGACTACTCTCGATTGCGCTCTCTAGATCTGTGTCATACGAATGGCGCGGCGCGATCTCCGAGAACGGAACTTACCGCGATCGTGACCCGTGAGTAAATCAACGGAACGTACATGCGCGGACGTTTATCATACAGGTAACAAAATTGCGGAATTGACGTCGTCCAGGATCCGGATTACGCTGCAACGACACCAACGAGCAAACACAATTCCCATCGAAGTGTTTGTAGATCGCACGAGCGCATCCTGCCGCGGATCGTGTTTGTGACGATCGGCGGCCGAGTCAACATCTTGAGGTGACCCGCATGAACCCTGCAGAATCTCCACAAGGGGCTATTCCGGCCATCGACCTGCTTTTCGCGCTTTCGCTCGCGGCGGACATGGCGCTCGGGCTGCCCGCGGGTCATGGCGCGCGGGCAGCCTACATCGGCATTCAGATCGCTCACGATCTGGGTCTTTCTCCTTCGCAGTGTGCCGATCTGTTCTACGCCGAACTCCTGATGGACGCGGGTTGCACGGCCTGGACCAGTTATCTTGCGACCACCATTCGCGGTGACGAGATTGCTGCCCGCAAAGCGCTCTTGTTTGAAACTGATGTCCGTGATCCGAGAGCGTTGATCCGATGGCTTATCCGGTATGGGGCGCTATCGGAACCTCTTGCCAAAAGGGCCAGGAATATGGTCTCCCTCGGCTTGCGTGGCAAGAAGATTATGCTCGATGCGATGTTGAATACGAGTGAGGTGGCCGCTCGCATCGCCAGCCGGCTCGGTCGCTCATCCGACGTACAACATGCGCTGCGGTGTCTTTTCGAACAGTGGGATGGATCAGGACCCAGGGGTCTTCAGGCGGATGCCATTCCGATTATGGCTCGCGTTGTGCACGCGACGATCTTCCTAGAGGTGGCGCATCAAACTGAGGGACGAGATGCCGCCGTGACCCTTGCGCGGGCGAGACGAAGTACGACACTAGCCCCTGACGTTGTAGACGCCTTCTTGCGACTGGCAAATCATGAGACCTTCTGGCAGGTGCTCGAAGGAGAGGCCATCTGGGAGGTCGTGCGACAGTTCGAACCGGATTCGGCCGCAAAGTACGTTCGAGTCCAGCAGCTTGACGACGTAGCCCGGGCGTTTGCCGACTTCGCTGACCTGAAAAGCTTCTATTCCGCGGGACATTCGAGGCGCGTGGCGACTCTTGCCCAGTCGATGGCGTCGCATCTCGGGTCGAGCGCAGCGGAGCTGACCGTGCTGCGCCAGGCAGCGCTCCTGCATGATCTCGGGCTGGTGGCCGTGCCATCATTCGTGCTTCACAAGCCTCAGAACCGGCTGTCGGTAGCCGAATGGGAAAGCGTCCGCTTGCACCCATATCTTGCGGAACGCATTCTGAATCGGGTGCCGGCCTTTGCCGCCGCGGTGCCCTTGGTGGCGGCGCATCACGAACAACCCGACGGACGCGGGTACCATCGTGGGATCCGTCGTCATGACATTCCGTTTGGCGCCTGTGTCATTGCCGTGGCCGATCAATACGACGATCTGACGCACGATGGACCCGAACGCGACGCCCTGGATCCGGAAGAGGCTCTGCATGTGCTGGGGCAGGGAGTCGGCTCACGATTCGACCGAACCGCGTTTGAGTCCCTTGCCTGGGCGCTCGGCCGCCCGCTTCCCGAGTCGGTCGATGGTGAAACGAACAACGTGAATGGCCGATCCGAGACTGAGATGTGCTGGCCGGCCGGGCTTTCCAACCGGGAAGTTGATGTGCTGCGTCTTGCCGCAAAAGGACTCACGCGCAAACAGGTGGCCGAAGAGCTCTTCGTCAGTCCCAGCACTGTGCGTTCGCACCTCGAACACATTTACACCAAGATCGGGGTTTCAACTCGCGCCGCGGCGACGCTCTTTGCCGTCGAGAATGATCTGATCATCTGACAAACACCTCGTCAATTCGGCCAACTCTGTGGCGCTGAATCGGACATTCGTCCGATGCTTTCCTCCGCGTACACCGCTATCGTGGAACCCAAGCACCACATTTGTTCGGCCGCGTTGGCTGACAGCCCGCCCAACGGCCCAAGCCTCCTCCGAGGCTCAGACCGTGGTGGGCGTCGCCAGCCGCCCAACGGTAAGGAGAACAGCATGGTTCGAGAGCCAGCTACGAGGACTCCGACGATCGACGGCGCGCTTGTTGAGCGTTTCTCAAGCGCAATTCGCGGTGACGTCGTCACGCCGGATGCAATGAATTACGATGAGGTACGGAAAGTCTACAATGCGATGATCGACCGCTACCCGGCGCAGATCGTCCGCTGCGCAAACTCCGCCGACGTCATCGAATCGATCAGGTTCGCTCGCGATAACAACCTGACGGTGGCGGTACGCGGTGGTGGGCATAATGTTGCCGGGCTGGCAACCGCCGACGGCGCGCTCGTGATCGACCTCACTGACATGCACTCGGTTCGCGTCGATCCAACGCGACGAACGGCGCGAGTCGAGGGTGGCGCAACCTGGGGACAGGTCGACCATGCGACCCACGTCTTTGGCCTCGCGACGCCGACCGGTATCATCTCGACGACTGGCGTCGGCGGACTCACGCTTGGAGGCGGCTTCGGCCATCTCTCCCGTCACTACGGATTGTCATGCGACAATCTTCTCTCGGCGGACATCGTGACGGCCGACGGTCAGTTCCACACCATCAACGCCAATCAGGAGCCCGACCTCTTCTGGGCCATTCGCGGCGGTGGCGGCAACTTCGGTGTCGTGACCTCGTTCGAGTTTCAGCTTCATCCCGTCGACATGGTCTATGGCGGTCCGATCTTCTATCCAGTTGACCAAGCCGAAGAACTGCTCCGCTATTTCCGGGATTTTATGCGACAGGCTCCAAACGAGTTGAGCGCGTTCTTCAGCTTCCACCAGGGACCGCCGGCACCGTTCATTCCGGAACATCTGCACTTTGTGCCCATGACCGCCATCGTCGTTTGCTACTCCGGCGACGATCTGGCAAGAGGCGAGAAACTGGTTCGACCGTTGCGGCAGGTCGTGGAGCCCCTGGTCGATCTCGCCGGGCCGATTCCCTATCCGGCGCTCAACAGCATGTTCGACGCGATCTACGCCCCCGGGCTGCAGCATTATTGGAAGGCCGACTACGTGCCGGAGCTCACTGATGCAGCAATCGAGGTGCACGCCAAGTATGGGCCGGAGGTTCCCACACTCCAATCAACGATGCACCTGTATCCGCAGACTGGAGTGATCCAACAGGTGGATCGACAGGCCACCGCCTACAACCACCGCGGCGTCGAGTACGTCCACAACGTGGTGGCGATTGATGCGAACCCCGACAACATGCCGGGAGCTATGGCCTGGATGCAACGCTACTACGATGCGTTGCGGCCCTACTCCTCGGCTGGCGGCTACGTGAACTTCCTGATGGCGGATGAAGGGCAGGAGCGGGTCAAGGCGACCTACGGCGACAATTACGAACGATTGGTCGACATCAAGACGGCCTACGATCCGGCCAACCTGTTCCGCGTAAACCAGAACATCAAGCCGAAAGCGTAGGGATGGTCAGCCGGGCGGCAGGATAACCTGTCCTGCCCCCACGATTCATGGCAGAGGTTCTCTCGCATTTCCTGGGTTCGGTCTCAGCGCACGAGAAACCCACGCCCGAGTTCATCCTCGGGATCGATCCGGAACTCGCTGCGCCCGGTAATGAATGCTGTGCCACTGACCTCGGGGATCACCGCCAGGTGGTCCCCGACCTGTGTCGTTCCAACGACCCGACCCGTGAAGACGCTCGCTTTCCCCAGAATACTCTCGATTGCGATGATCTCCCCGTCCGCAATCTCGCCCCTGCTGAAGTGCACGGCGAGCCGCGCCGAGACGCCAGTGCCGGTCGGCGAACGGTCGACCTCGGCATTGGCGAAGACACAGATGTTGCGGCTGTGGTGCGACGGATCCTCGGGCGGACCGGTCAGGATCGTCCCGTAGAGGAAGCCGAGGTCGGAGTGGTCCGGGTGGCTGAGTGTCCGCTGTGCGTTGACGGCTCGCTTGATCGCCTCACCGGCCGCGACGAGCGCCGACGCCTGCTCTGGCACGACCTTCAGTCCCATCCGCTCGGCGGGCAGTACCGCGTAGAAGGCGCCACCGAAGGCGATATCGGTCGTGATCGCGCCCGCGCCCGGCACGTCGATCACGACGTCGCGCGCGAAGAGGAAGGATGGGACATTCAGAAACGAGACTCGCTCGACCCGACGATTGGCGTCGAGATGGGCCGTGGCCCTGACCAGGCCGGCGGGCGTGTCGAGGTTGACCGGCGTTTCGTTGCCCTGTGCGGGGAACGCACCGGTCTCGATCAACGTAGTGACCAGCGCGATCACTCCGTGGCCGCACATCGTGCTGTAGCCCTCGTTATGCAGGAAGATGACGCCCAGGTCGGCGTCCGGCGTCACTGGCGGAGTTAGCACGCAGCCATACATGTCGTAGTGCCCGCGTGGCTCCCACATGAGCGCTTGTCGAACATGATCCAGATGTTCGCGCATGTAGCGACGCCGATCGAGGATCGTGTCGCCGGGGATGTCGGGTAACCCGCCGGTGATGATCCGCAGCGGCTCGCCAGCCGCGTGTGCCTCGATGGTGGTGATCGTCTCGCCGCTGCCAGATGCTGGCGGCCAGGACCAATCGAGCTTCATCGACATGTCCCGCTACACTCGGACCCAGTGATTCACACCGTCCCGCTGCTCGATGCGTCCCCAGGCCGGGAAGGGCTCGTGGGAGAAGACGCAGATCGCGCCGGTCGGCACTGACTCGTCGATCACCCGCTGACGTGATGCCGTCATCGCCTCGACATCACGACCGGGTGAGACCCAGCCGATGTTCTCGACTTCGGCAGCGTGATGGAAGAGATCGCCCAGGTAGAAAAAGCGCTCCCCGTTCGAGTCGACCCGGATCACGGTGTGTCCGGTCGATTCCCCCGGCGCTGGGATCATGCGCACGCCGGGGACGATCTCTCGCTCACCATCGACGAGTTCGAGCAATCCGGCGCGCTCGACCGCACCGAGATAGCGTGAGATATCGGAATCCGGGTTGGATCGCTGAGGGTTTTTCTCCCAATCGGCACGCCCGATGTAGTGGCGCGCGTTGGGGAAGCGGGGCACCATCTGTCCGTTCTGCTCGACGGCCGTTCCCGCCACGTGATCGCCGTGTCCGTGGGTGATCAGGACGTGCGTGATCTCTTCCGGCTTGATGCCCATCTGCTGGAGTGCCGCCAGAAATCCGGGCGTACGCGTGACCTCGCCGAATCGATTGGAAAACTCGTCCTGCCACGGAGAACCAGGGATATCGCAGCCGGGATCGATCATGATTGAGGCATCACCGATCTTGACATGCGCGACGTTGAGCCCGAGTTTCACCGCGCCACGCTCGTTCGCTTCGGGCATGGCGGCGCGCCACTCTACTTCCGGAACCGGGAACTCTGGTGCCCAGACCAGCGTCCCTTCCGAGATGACGGTGACTTCGGCGTCGCCAATCCGGCGCGTCGAGACGAAATCTGTGACGGACATCGCAAACCTCCACGGGTGAGTCGGTTATTCATCTCCAGTTCCGTGAGGGTAGAGAGCGGTGACTGAAGTGTCAATGTTGGGGTGAGACGGCGAAGAGATTCGACGTCCGTCTACGTCAAGAACAGGCGGCCACACGTGCCGCCATTACGGAAGCCAAGTTGGACCCTGGCCATCGAAGGCGTTGTCCGAAGGCAGAGACCGCCGAATATGAGGCGGCTGGTGTGGCCGCCTCCATGATGCGCTCGCTCTCGTGGTCGCGAACGAGGTCACCGTACCAGCAACGCCTTGTCTCGGTGATGCTCGAGGATGACCTCGAACGACTCGCGAATGGCTGGGCCGTCAAGGTATTTGCTGACTTTCGCCAGCACGTCGGTGAGGTAGCCTTCACGTTCAGTCTCTTCGAGGTCGCGAGCCGTCTCCCAGAATGTAACCAGTATCCCGTTGCAGGTCGAGGGGTCGATCAGTCCCCAGCCGCCTCGATAGCCGTGCTGCTCAGCAGCCGCTGGAAGGACGACCTCGCGCAGCACCTTTTCGAGCTTCTCCAGCGAGCCTCGCTTGACTTTGGCGCTCATTACGCGTGCATGCATGGGCTTACTCCTTCCGTGGCGTCTGCGTTCCGTCGCTCGCCGCTCCGGTTCTGGTCTCTCTCCAGAGCAGGAGAACCAGGGAGCGACCGCAGACTTCGAGGATTGAATCGTTCGGCGGTCCTTGCTGCTCGTCGTCTTCGGTGCAGACGAGGACGTCCCAGTGTCCCGCACTGGCGGGCTTGGGCAGCGTGTAGAGGACCGGATTGTGAAATGCGTTGAGCAATAGCAGAAGGTGCTCGTTCGTGCCCGACTCGTCGGCGATCAGCATGCCCAGGCTTCTGACCCAGGAGGTGAACCAGTCGTCATAGGTCATCTCCTTGCCGTCCGACCGCAGCCACATGATGTCTGGCAGACTGGTCCGCGGATCGATTGCTCCGGTAAAGAAGGTGCGTCGTCGCAAGCTTGGGAAACGATTCCGCAAGTCAATCAGGCGGCGGGTGAAAGCCAGTAATCTCTGCTGGCGCTCGCTCAAATCCCAGTCGAACCAGCTGACCTCGTTGTCCTGACAGTAGGCGTTGTTGTTGCCGGTCTGCGTGCGAGCGATTTCGTCGCCGCCACAGATCATCGGAACCCCTTGTGAGAAGAGGAGGGTGGCCAGAAAGTTCCGCATCTGGCGCTGGCGCAGGGACAGGATCTCCGGATCACTCGTTGGTCCCTCCACGCCGTAGTTCGCGGAGATGTTGTCGTTGACTCCGTCGTGATTCTGGTGTCCATTCGATTCGTTGTGCTTGATGTCGTAGCTGGCGAGGTCGTTCAGCGTGAAGCCGTCGTGAGCAGTCACGAAGTTGATGCTGGCCAGCGGGCCGCGACCATCGTCGCCATAGAGGTCACTACTGCCGGTCAGACGGTAAGCAAGGTCGTCGACATAACTCTCGTCGCCGCGCCAGAACCGCCGGACCACGTCGCGGTACTTGCCGTTCCACTCACTCCAGAGGATCGGGAACTGGCCGACTTGGTAGCCGCCCTCGCCTAGATCCCACGGTTCGGCGATCAACTTCACCGTGGAGAGGACCGGATCCTGATGGATGATGTCGAAGAACGCTGAGAGCTGGTCGACGTCGTGGAGTGCGCGCGCCAGTGTCGCGGCCAGGTCAAAGCGGAACCCGTCGACATGCATGTCGAGCACCCAGTAACGCAAGCTGTCCATGATCAGCTTGAGGACCTGCGGGTGGTGCACATTGAGGCTGTTGCCGGTGCCGGTGTAGTCGAGATAGTAGCGCTCGCGCCCAGGTTGTAGCCGGTAGTACGTCCGGTTGTCGATGCCGCGCAGGCTGAGGGTGGGTCCGAACTCGTTCGCTTCGCCACTGTGGTTGTAGACGACGTCGAGAATGACCTCAATTCCCGCCCGGTGGAGGGCCTTGACCATCTCCTTGAATTCGGTCACCTGGCCGCCCCGGTCGCCTCGGCTCGAGAAGCGGGCATCGGGCGAGAAATAGTTGAGCGTGTTGTAACCCCAGTAGTTGTGCAGGCGGCGAGCGACCAGCGCGACGTCGTCGACGGCATCATGCACGGGAAGAAGCTCGACGGCCGTGATTCCAAGTTCGTTGAGGTAGTCGAGCGAAGCAGGGTGGGCGAGCCCCGAATAGGTGCCGCGAAGTTCGAGCGGGATCGCCGGATTGCGCTGGCTAAACCCCTTCACATGGAGCTCATAGATGACACTCCGTTCCCAAGGGATGCGGAGCAGGTCGTCCCCTTCCCAGTTGAAGGCTGGGTCGATAACCACCCCCTTGGAGACTCCCCAGGCGTCATCTTGAGTGTCAAACGACAGGTCCATTTCGCCCTGGACGTATCCGTGAACGGGGGCGTCCCAGTTGACTTTGCCCGCAATGGCACGGGCGTAGGGATCGACGAGGAGCTTGTTGGGATTGAACCGGTTCCCGGCGGCCGGTTCGTATGGGCCATGAACGCGATAGCCGTAGCGCTGTCCAGACATCAGTCCGGGGAGGTAGGTTGCCCAGAGGTGCCGCCCGACCGGTTCGAGCGGAACGCGTTCCTCGTGGTCAGACTCATCAAAGAGGCACAGGTCGACACCGGTCGCGCGTTCCGAATAGATCGAAAAACTGACTCCGGTGCCGTCCCAGACGGCGCCGAGTGGGAACGATCGCTCCGATACGGCCTCTCGCGCAATTGTCCTGGGCATTATCTCACCCTGGCCTTTCGCCAAGACCCTTCGTCACCCTATTGTTGCCCGTCCAACGTTAAAGCGGTGATACCTTCCAGCGTCAAGATGCAACGAAACTGTAGCGGTTGCGAAGGTCTTTATGCGTGACTGCCACGGTTCCCGCCGTAATCTCCAGGTATGGAGCTGTATTCGCGGAGAGCCGTTCGAGCAGCCTGGCAACCGCGACTGCGTCGCAGAATCGAGGCGAAGCCATGGACCTGAATCACACCGCGACGATCGAACGACCCAGTGTCTTCCCACCACCGCGTACGGTAGAGGCGCATCCGCCGATCATTCGCGCCGTGGGCGTGGAGAAGACCTACCAAACCGGCAAGATCAAGGTTCCGGCGCTGCGTGGCGTCGATCTTACCGTCGTTCGCGGCGAGATGGTGGCGATCATGGGATCGTCTGGTTCGGGTAAGACGACCTTGCTCAACTGCCTCTCGGGACTCGACACCATCGACGCGGGTTCGATCCTGATCGACGGCGACGACCTCTCCGCCCTGTCGGACTTCGACCGGACGAACTTTCGCGCGCTGCATATGGGCTTCATCTTCCAATTCTATAACTTGCTTCCGGTCCTTACCGCGGTCGAGAACATCGAGCTTCCCCTGCTTGTCGCCGGTGTACGCCCGCACGAAGCGCGACAACGCGCGCTCGAAATGCTGCATCTGGTCGATCTCTCGGGTTGGGAAGATCACCACCCGGCCGAGCTGTCCGGCGGTCAGCGGCAACGCGTCACGATTGCCCGGGCCCTGGTGAACAAGCCGAGCATCGTCTGGGGAGACGAGCCGACTGGCGACCTCGACACGCAGACCGCGAACGACGTCATGAACTTGATGTGCGAGTTCAACCGGGAGAACGGTCAGACCTTCGTGCTGGTAACACATGATCCACGCATCGGTGAACGCTGCGACCGGATTGTCCAGGTGAAGGACGGAAAGATCATCTCCGGCTAGGGGTGTCGTGCTCGATTTCGAGCAGACGGGACTCAATCATGACTACGATCTTCGGGATCTCAACGACGTCGATCATGCTCGTATTACTGGTTCTCTTCGGTCTCGTGGCCTTGGTCACCCTGGCGGTGCTGATCAGAAATCCGGTCGTCTTCAAGCTGGGCGTGCGCAATATTCCGCGCCGTCCGTCGCAGACGATCCTGATCGTGATTGGGCTGATGCTCAGCACGCTCATCATCGCGGCCGCGTTTACCACCGGCGACACCCTCAGTTCGAGCATCCGTGGAGAAGTCCTCGACATCTGGGGGCAGCAGGACGAATGGGTTGTGCTGAAGACCGGAGCGAATGACACCAGCGCCCAGACCGGCGCGCGGATCCCGCAGACGTTGGTCGGCAACCTGGAGCAGCAACTCGCGGGTAACAGCGACATCGACGGCCTGCTCCCGATCGTCTCGGAAACGGTTCCCGCCATCGACTCACGAACGAACTTGTCGGAACCGGCACTGACGCTCAACGGCATCGACACGGCGCGGCTGACACCCTTTGGTGGCCTGAAATCGGTCGATGGTACGCCGATCGATCTCGCTGCCTTGCCCGAGAACGCGGTCGTCATCAGCAAGACGGCCGCGGACAAGCTGGACGCGCGGGTCGGTGACGTTCTGACCGTCTTTGCCGGTAACCAGCCCGTGGCGCTGACGGTACACTCCATCGCCGCGGACACATATTTGTCCGGGTTTGCGGGCCCAGGATCGTCCGGCGGACTGTCGATGCCGCTTGAGCGCGCCCAGTCGATACTTGGGTATACCGGCATGCTCAGCTCGATCGCGGTGACAAACCGGGGCGGCGTCGAGAGTGGAGTCAAGCAGACCGACGTCGTGATGGCGGCGCTGGACAAGTCGCTGGCGGGCACGCCCTACGGAGCCGTCGCGACGAAGCGGGCCGATCTCAACATGGCCGAGGACCTTGGCAACGTCTTCATGACCCTCTTCATCGTTTTCGGGCTCTTCTCGATCTCCGTCGGCATCCTGCTGATCTTCCTGATCTTCGTGATGCTCGCCGCCGAGCGTAAGTCGGAGCTGGGCATGGCGCGGGCCGTCGGCATGAAGCAGCGTCAGGTTACTGAGATGTTCCTGGCGGAGGGCATCGCCTACGATCTGGTGTCGGCCCTGGTTGGCGCGGCGCTGGGCGTGGCGGTTGCCTTTGTGATGGTTGGCTTCATGGCGCGCCTTATAGGTCAGGTCTTCCCGATTCATCCCACCGCTACCTGGCAGAGCCTGATCATCTCCTACACGCTCGGTGTGGTCGTGACCTTCCTGACGATCGTCGTCTCTTCATGGCGGGTCAGCCATCTCAATATCGTCCAGGCGATTCGCGATCTACCCGATACGCCCGAGGTCCGGGCGAGCGGTCGTTGGTTGGTGCTGGGCGTGATCGGCGTGCTAGCCGGACTCTCGATGATGTATGCCGGTGCGCAGGGGCACCAGAGCTTCCCATTCTCGCTCGGGATCTCGATCGTGCCGCTCGGTGTGGCGGTCCTGCTGCGTCGCTTCGGCCTGTCGGCCCGCCTGCTCTATACCGTCGCGGGCTTGCTCGTACTGGCGTACTGGCTGATGCCCTCGTCCATCTCCGCGCGGATCTTCCCATCGCTCGAAAGCGGCGGGCTCGAGATGTTCTTCCTCTCCGGCATGATGCTGGTCGCCTCGGCCACGGTCGTGATCATCTGGAACGCCGAAGTGATCACGGGACTTGTCGGTCTGCTGGGACAGGCCTTCAGTCGCTGGCTCCCAGCGGTGAAGACTGCGATTGCCTATCCACTTGAGCGGAAGGGACGTACCGGGATGACGATCGCCATGTTCAGCCTGGTGATCTTCGCCCTGGTGATGATGGCTGCGATCAACCAGAACGCCTACGCGCTGATACTCGGTTCGAAATACGCGTCGGGCGGCTGGGACGTGGTCGCGGCGCAGTCGCCGACCAATCCAGTCTCGGACTTCACCGGCACGCTGGCGGCGAACGGGGTCGATACGAGCAAGATCGTGGCAACCGGACGGTTCGAGTCGATCTCGGTCGCCCAGTCGCAAATTCGGCTGGCGGGAACGAACGAGTGGAAGAACTACCCGGTCAACGGTGGCGGTGCCGACTTCATCAACGATTCTCGGATGCCGTTGCAGACACGGGCGACTGGATACGCGAGCGATGCTGACGTCTGGGCCGCTGTGCGCGATAACCCGAACCTGGTGGTCGTCGACGCAGCCGCGGTAGTGACTCCTGGCGGTTTCCGCATTGGCGGTCCCAGCTTCGCGCTGACCGGCGTTCAACCAGGCGATGAGACGATTCAGCCCATCTCGGTCGATCTCTCCAACCCGGCGACGGGCGAGGTTCGAACCGTGACGATCATCGGCGTGATCGATTCCCAGGTCGCGACCTTCCAGGGCATCTGGATGTCGGAACAGGGCTTCGACGCCATCTATCCGCGGCCAAGCCTGATCTACTACGTTGCGCGTGTCAGTCCAGGAGTGGACTCGGTCGCGATGGCCAAGTCGATCGAATCCTCGCTCGTGACCTACGGTATTCAAGCCGACAGCTATTCGAAGATCCTGAAGGACGCGACACGAGTCAATCAGGGAATCTTGAACCTGATTGAGGGATTCATGATGCTGGGACTCGTCGTTGGAATCGCTGCGCTGGGCGTGATCGCCTTCCGCTCAGTGGTCGAGCGGCGCCAGCAGATCGGGATGCTGCGGGCGATCGGATTCCAGCGGTCGATGGTCGCGGCGACCGTTTTGATCGAGTCCTCGATGATCACGTTCCTAGGGGTCGTCTCCGGGGCAATTCTCGGCTTGATCCTGGCTCGGAAGCTGGTCACGAGCGACTACTTCGTCGGGACGTCAAGCACAGTCCATTTCGCGGTACCGTGGCTCGAGGTGGCGATCTTCGTCGGTCTGGCGGTGGTCGCCTCACTGCTGCTCAGCTACATTCCCGCGCGTCGCGCGTCGCGCGTGACGATTGCCGAGGCGCTGCGCTACGAGTAGAGATCCGGTTCGAGGTCGTCAGGGTCGGCGCTTGCCAGTACCTGTCGCTGGTCGGGCACATAGGGGAGGACGTTGCGCACGTAGGAATCGACCGCGTCGGCCGTGCCAACGTCCATCCCGGCCGTCTCCGACAGGAACCAGCGGTGGTCGAGAATCTGGTGGAACATTTCGGCGGGTTCGAGCTTGTCGCGCATCTGAGGCGGGATGCGATTGATCGCGAACTCGAAGATCTCAATCAGCCAGCGGTGGGCAGCGATGGTCTCCGGGATCGGCGCGCCGGTCTGGCCTTCGAGATGGGCGCGATAACCGGCAATGTCATTCAGAAGGCGGCGCGCCTGGTTCTCCTGCACCTGAAGCCCGGTGAGATATTGCAGACGGCGGCGATGATGACCAATTTCGACCACCTGCGTCTGCACTTTCAGGCGGAACTTGTCCCCGGTACGAACGAGTTCCACTTCCTTCACGTCGAAGCCCAGCTCGTTGATCCGGCGTAGGCGCGCCTCGACCAGGAACCGCTCGTTGGCGCCAAAGACATCAACACGGGTCAGTTCGGACCAGAGCCTGTCGTAGCGCCGCCGGATCTCCTGGGTGATCTCGAACGGGTTGACGTGCTCAGACAGTTGACCGCCCGCTTGCAGGTCGATCAAGTCCCCGAAGATATTCTCGATCGCGATATCCAGTTCAAACGAACGCATGCCGTCGGAGAGACTGCTGCGGATCTCGGCGGTCTCGGCGTCGACCAGGTAGGCCGTCAGAGCACCAGCGTCGCGCCGGAAAAGGGTGTTTGACAGGGAGCAGTCGCCCCAGAAGCAGCCCATGAGGTGGAGTCGAACGAGCAGTTCGGCCAGCGCGTCGAGGAGCGTCTCCTGGAGTTCTGGCGGGCTCATGGTGGCAAAGATGAGCCGGTAGGGGAGTGAGAAGTCGAGGTAGCGCGTGATCAAGATGGCGGGCCGGTCAGTCCGCTCGATCGAGTTCGAAGGCTGAGCGTCCGGATCATGGCGAGCAACGCCGATTGCTTCGACGGCCGGTATGCTCCGCTCCGCCAGCGTCCGCAGCACCCGGTACTCGCGCTCCGCAATGCGTTCCGGGAGTTCCTTCAGCGCATAGAGACGGCCCTCACAATCGATGAAACGGACGACATGCCGGTGGATGCCCCGTGCGATATCGACGATCTGGTCCGATTCCCAGTCGGCCAGGGGTCGATCCCAGGGGAGATCGAGAAAGTCAGGCTGATCGGTAATTGTGATCAGTTGATAGGTCGTCTCGTCGCTGGACGCCATTGGCTCTGGCGCCTCTCTCCGCGTTAGCGCGTCGCTGCTCTTACGCGGCAACCGCCTCATCGTGGGGCTCAGTCTGGGCGGCGGATTGGTCGAGGTACTGGCCAGCGTGCCCCAATGCGCTCATTGAGAATACCCCGGCAATAGCTGCAATCGCGATACCTATTCCAGCATAGACCAGGACGACGCTGCCGCTCCACTCGATCGCCAGACCGCCGAGAAAACTGCCAGCTGGAATGCCGGACCAGGCCAGGACCGAGGCAACACTCGAGACTCGCCCGAGCAGGTGATCCGGCACGATCGTCTGGCGCAAACTCCCGGCGTTGACGTTGAAGAGGATGCCGCAGCCGGCGGCGATGGCCCAGAGAGGCAGCGCGACCCAGTAGAACGGAGTCAATGCGAAGACGGCCATCAACATTCCGTTCACGAACAGCGCCCCGAGAGCGACGCGTCCGAAGCTCCAGCGGCGGCGCAGCAGTCCAGCCGAGAGGGAGAGGGCGACGACGCCAGCCCCACCCGCCGAGTAGAGGAGACTGACCTGCCCGTCGCTGGCGTGGAAGCGCTCGGTCGCGAAGAGGACGAGCTGACTAGAGGTTGTGATCCCGACGAAGTTGATCAGCGCCATCATGATCGAGATCGCGCGTAATACCGGGTTCCCCCAGACGTAGCGCAGGCCCTCGACTACATCGGTTCGCAGCCGTTTCCGCTGAGTGATCTCGCGTGCCGCCGGATTGAGGCTTCGCTTCACCAGCACCAGCGAGACAATCGAGACGACGAAGGTCAACGCGTCGCAGAGGAGGACCGTCTCGGGCGAGACGAAGCCGAGCAGGAGACCGGCAACGAGCGGTCCCGCGACGGTTGATACCGAGTAGCTGGCCTGAATACGCCCATTGGCGCTGACCAGGTTACTCCGGTCCACCAGGTGTGGGATCGAGGCGAACTCGCTCGTCTTGAACGCAATCTCGAGGGTGGAGTTGGTGAAGCCGACGATGTAGACCCACCAAACGTGCAACGATCCAAACATCGCCAGGAATGGAATCGAGATCAGCAGCAATGTCCGTCCAATGTCCGCCACGATCATGACCGTGCGCCGGTCGAGACGGTCGACGGCCGCTCCGATCCAGAGGCCAAAGAGCAGGTATGGCAGGTAGACGGCGGCAGTGCCGATTGCCAGGTTCAGCGCGGAACCGGTGAGCTTGAAGATCAAGATGGGGATTACCAGCAGCGTGATGGCGTTTCCCATGTTCGAGACCGTCTGTCCGGCCCAAAAGACCCAGAAATCGCGCCCGGCGCCGATCTCGTTACCGTTTCCGGAGCTATGAATTTCACGCATCGGGTTCGTCATTGTCGTCCGCTGCTTCTACCGGTGAAGTGACCGGATAGAGTCCGAGCAATATCTCGTAGCTCACGGTGTCGTCTGGAGTGCTCTCCGTATGGCGCGCTTCGAATTCTTTGAGCGTCCCAATCAACTGCTGGTAGAACTCCTCCGCCTCGTCCCGTGTCAGGCGCAGCCAGCGTCGTCCGAGCAGCAGCCCGCCGTCAGCAGGAGACTCGCGTTCGGGATCGACCAGATCATCATGAATGCTCTCGCGCACCGCGTCGCGCACGCCGTCGAGAATGGTGGTCAACATGGCCTCGATGGCGGTGTCGACTGGCACCACACCGGGACTGAAGAGGCTGCGGTCGACCGAGATGCGGCTGGCGCTCGCGCGGTAGTGCTTCTCGATGATCCCAGCGACGACGCGCGTGCTGGAGACGCGAATCAGCCCGAGCGATTCGAGCAGGTTGATGTGGTAGTAGAGGCGCGTTTGGGCGACGCCGAGTGCTTCAGCGAGTTCCTTGGCCGTGCGCGACTCGTCCTGAAGCAGTCCAAAGATCTTGAGCCTCAAGGGATCGGAGATCGCCTTGAGGGTTTCGGCATCTCGAATGACAAAAACATGGCTGCCAAGTGAATTCATTCACCGCTCCGTTATCATTCAAATATATATGAATGATCATAGCTGATTGAATGGTGGGTGTCAAGGCGGGCAGGAGACTAATGGTCATGCGCTCGTAGCGGAAGCTTGTCCCCTCACGTGGTTGGGGACGCCCTCCACCGATATCGGATGGCATACGTCCGCCAGTTCGTCGCCAATCAGGTCGCCGTTACGCTCGAAGGACTTGACCTGACCGTCTTCACCGATCGCAAATGGCTCGAATTCATTCTGACCCAGATCCTGATCAACGCGGTGAAGTACCGGCGCGATGGCGATGCGTCGGTGCACATCTGGGCCGAGCGCCGTGACGACGGGGTCGTTCTCATCCTGGAGGACAACGGCATCGGTATCCCACAGGCGGATCTCAAGCGGGTATTCGAGAAGGGGTGCACCGGCGCGAATGGTCGCCGCGATGAGCGCTCCACAGGTGTGGGCCTGTTCCTCGCCCGAAGGCTCTGCCAGGCGCTCGGCCATGGCATCGCCGTCGAATCGGTGGAGGGAAGCTACACGCGCCTGACCCTCTTGTTCCCGAAAGGGCGCCTGCTCCGGCCCGCATCCGAACTCGGCAATTTCGACGCAAACCGGTCGTAATTCGCGTCCCTGCGCGTGGCTACGACGCGATCATGCCATTGCGCAGGTAGGCGTCCTGGTACTCGAAGACGACGTCGGGGTCAACCAGCAGCAGGTCGCGATCTTTCCCCTTGTAGTCCATCCGGCTCAACAGGTCGCGCATCAGGTTGATGCGGGCAACTCGTTTGTGGTCGGCGCGCACGATAGTCCAGGGCGAGGTCGGGGTGTGGGTGCGAACGAACATCTCGTTGCGTGCCTGCGTGTAATCGTCCCAGTGGGTAATGGCTGCCGAATCGATCGGGCTCACCTTCCACTGTTTCAGCGGGTCCTCGCGGCGTTCCTCGAGCCGTTCGCGCTGAACGTCCTTGCTGATATCGAGATAATACTTGACCAGTTGTATGCCCGAATCGATCAGCATCTGCTCGAATCGCGGCGCGTCGTCGATGAACCGCTCGTACTCTTCCTTGGTGCAGAAGCCCATGACCCGTTCGACGCCCGCGCGGTTGTACCAGCTGCGGTTGAACAGGACCATCTCCTGTGCGGCGGGCAGGTAGGGGGTGAAGCGCTGGAAATACCAACTCGTCTCTTCCCGGTCACTCGGCTTGCCGAGCGCGACAACCCGTGTCTCGCGCGGACTCAGGTCCTTGACGATGCGCTTGATCGTCCCGTCCTTGCCCGCTGCGTCGCGCCCTTCGAATAGGACTACGATGCGCCGGTCGTTGGCGATGATGTCGCGCTGGAGTTTGACCAGCTCGACGCGAAGTTCATACAAATTCTTCTTGTACGTCTTCTTCTTCATTTCCGGGATTGGGTGCTCGTCGTCTTGGTGTGCCACTTGCTTTCTCCCCTCCATAGTGTCGACGGTCTGGCTGGTAATCCACCCAGGACGATGACGCGGTGAGTCAGCGCCGATGTCCGTAGCCTTTAGTTTCCGGTTCGTATCACTGGTACGGCGTGATACCGTTTTCGTTCGTTTCTCGTCGTGACCCGGCTTGCGACGATTCGTGGCCGCGCCACACGACATTGCAGGAGGCAACTCGCGTGCCTGTGGAGTTCACCCCCGCCGAAATCGGCCACAAGTACGACGAACTCGCGCCATTGTATGACCGGTTCGACGTCCTGGCCGAACTGTCCGTCCTCCGGCGCTATCGTCGCTCCTGGTTTCGTCGTGCCTCGGGAGATGTGCTGGAAGTCGCGACCGGAACTGGACGCAATCTACAATACTATCCTCCAGACTGTCGAATTACCGCGATTGATATGAGCGACGGGATGCTCCGCGTGGCACGCAAACGAGCGCGGAGCATCGGGCGGGACGTTCGGTTTCAGCGCATGAACGCCCAGGAACTCCAGTTTCCGGCCAACTCCTTCGATACCGTCACGTCGTCACTCAGCACCTGTACCTTTCCCGATCCGGTCGCGGCCCTGCGCGAGATGGCGAGGGTCTGCCGTCCTGCGGGCAAGATCTTGCTCTTCGAGCATGGTCGGAGTAGCAGCGGCTTCGTTGGGCGAATTCAGGACCAGTTCGCCGACCGGCATGCCCGCCAGGTCGGCTGTCACTGGAATCGCGAGCCACACGAGCTCGTCCAGCAGGCGGGACTGCGTATCGTCCGGCACGATCGCTCGATGCTCGGCATGCTACATCTGATCGAGGCCGTGCCGGATGACCGGGTGGCGGACCGAACGGCCTCATCAGGAAACGTTAATGATTATGTGCATGATTGAAGATGGCACTCGCGGGTCGGGGCTCGCGAGCGATCAGTGAACAGAAATTGCACGGGGAAACCAGGGGAGTGAACTAGGTTGAACTCGTCGAGTATCAACACGAGGAATCGAATGCTGGCCGCACTTCGTTCACCGCGTGGCTATCTCGGTGCCGCGGTCGTGATCAATGCCATCTTCTGGGCGATTCGAATCGGAGTGGAATGGTCGCTGCTCGGCCTCTTCTACGTGGTTGGAGTCGACTGGAGCCGGTTCTGGGGGGCGGCGAAAGCCTTCATCCATTCTGGCCCAAGTGCCGGATACAATCTCGGCGCGATCGCGCACTACATGCAGCCAATGTCGAGCTACTATGCCAGCAATGTCAGCGACATGTCCTTGAAGGTCGGCCCTGCGCCCTATCCACCGATCTTCATGGCGATCTTCGCGCCCTTCACGCTGCCACCGCCGCCGGTCGGCTTCCTGCTCTGGACGCTTGCCAATCTGCTCTTGGCGGTACCGGTTGCGCGCGCTCTGTCGCGGCATTTCCCAGTCGAGCAGCGGCGACTGATGACGATTTTGCTGCTCCTCAGCTATCCGCTTATGATGGCCCTCTTCGTTGGTCAGATGGTCGTGATCCTCTTCTTTGGATTCTGGAAGGGCTACGAGGCGCTCCAGCGAGGAGACGACCTGCGCGCGGGCGCCTGGTTCGGACTTCTATTGATGAAGCCGCAGTACGCTGCCGTGCTGATGCTGGTTCTGCTCATGAAGAGCCGCTGGCGTGCGATTGCCGGAGCGACCGCCTCCGGTTTCGGCCTGCTCGTCTCGTCACTCCTGGTTGGCGGAGTGGGCGGGGTCATAGCCTACGTGCGTATGATTCTGGTCGATTACCCCAACTACAGTGGCGGACTGGCGATCAGTCCGCAGGAGATGATTAGCTGGCGCGGTCTGGTGCTCAATCTGGAGCCGGACGTGGGCAAGATGACCGGTCTGGTTGTGACGGGCGCCCTTTCGATTATCTCGCTTTTGCTGCTGCTGGTCATCTGGCGCGGTCCCTGGAATCCGCGTGTCCCTCGATTTCATAATCAGATGCTGGCGACGATGCTTGTCACGCTGCTGGTCGCCTATCACAGCCAGGTGCATGGGGCGGTGCTGTTGATCGTTCCCGCGGCCCTCATCGCAGCCGGAGAGGCTGGGTCGTCGCTGGTGAAGAAGGCAATCGTGGTGAGCATCTTCGCGCCGCCGGTCGTCGTCTCCTTCTCCGCTGTGGTCCAGGGCAACGCCGGGATGATTTCGCTCTTCTACCTACCGCTGATGATCATTGCGCTCGCGGCGCTATTCAAGAATGACTGGCCGTCGAGCGATGATCCCGGCCGCGTCTGGTCGCGTCTGGGCACGGTCGCGAGCCTCGGGCGTGACAGCCCGTTTTCCCGGATGTAGTCACTCAGCCGGTCGTTCTCCCGCGCGAGAGCGAGAGCAGCGCGCCGAGTCCTGCCAGCGGGATGGCTGCCAGCGCGACCGCGTCCAGCCCGTGAACGAAGGCTTGGCGGATCATCTCCATCTGCGCGGCGCTTGTCGCGACTGCTGACGCCTCATTCGTTGACGGCAGTCCGTGCAGCGCGAAGCCTCCCGGCGCGACCGCGAAAATGGCGAAGATCACCCCGGCGAACGCGATCCCAACGCTCTGTCCCGTGAAACGAAACATTCCGAGCAGCCCCGCGGCGATGCCACGACGCTGCGACGGCACGCTCGACATCACCGCATTGTTGTTTGGCGCGGTGAACATGCCGAGTCCGGCACCAAGGAACAGCAGCCGCCAGAGGACGTTCCAAATCGACATCCCGACCGTAATCCGCGAGATCAGGAAGAGGGCGAGGCCGAGCGTTAGAAGCCCGGCCGTCGAGATGCCGCGCGCTCCGATCCGGTCCGACATTCGTCCAGCAATTGGAGCTGCAACCATCAGGGACAGCGGCAACGGTAGCAGCAGAAGACCGGCGGCCTGCGCTGAATAGCCACGCATTCCCTGCCAGTAAAAGGGAAAGAGGAAGGTCAACGACGATAGGGACATCGTCGCGAACATACCCGCGAGCTGACCAAAGGTGAACTCCTGGATCTTGAACAGCGACAGGTCGATGAGTGGCGAGCGGCGACGCATTTCCCAGAGGACGAACATCCCGAGGACGGATAGCCCAACGATAATGGCGAAGAGCGTCGATGGATCTGTCCAGCCCCAGTCGGGGCCTTTCGTGACGCCGAGGAGCGTGCCGGAGAGTCCAACGAACAGGAGACCCGAACCGACCCAGTCGATCGGCTCCATCGTCCGGTTACTGCGGAGCGGTGGGAGTATCCGCCAGCCGAAGGCAGCCGCGAAGAGCCCGAGTGGTACGTTGATGTAGAAAACTGATTCCCAGCCGAAATGGGTAACCAGAAAACCGCCGAGCGTCGGCCCAACGGCCGCGCCACCGCTGATAAGAATGGCCTGAACACCCATCGCCGCGCCCCGTTTCCCCTCGGGGAAGGTGTCGGTGATGATCGCCAGCGTGTTGCTCGAGATGAGCGCGCCGCCAAGTGCCTGAATCACGCGAGCGCCGATCAGCCAGAGCATGAATGGCGACTGCGCCGCGAGTAGGCTCGCCCCGGCGAAGATCAACTCGCCGATAATGAAGAGCCGCTTGCGCCCGAAGACATCGCTGATCCGTCCGAAGAAGGGGACCAGGCCGGTCAGGGCGAGGGTATAGGCGATCAACGTCCATTCGATCTCGGCCAGCGATGCGTTCATCGACGTGGAGATCGACGGGAGCGCAATGTTGAGGATCGAAATGTCGACAATCACCATTAGCAGTCCGAGTCCGACGCTCAGGAGCACGAGCCACGGGTTTGGCCCGTCCCCCGCTCCTTCGATCTCCTCCTGATCAATCGTCGCCGTGTCTGTCACAAGTCCCTCTCAATACCCGATTAATTCGTTTTCAGAAGCCTGATTGAACGCCAATTTCGCGCCAGCGCCTTGCCCGGGCGACGAGCAGTGTGTCGCCGGCGGATCATCCACCCATCAACATAAGGCCGCCGAATAGGGATGGTCGGGGCGGGGCGACAGAGCGTGGCGCGACGTCCGTAACAGACACCCATGAGACTCTAACACTTCAGTGACACTTAATTGTTCCCGTTTGCAGAGATTCCCGCTTCGCTACGCGGCCAGTCGACACATCACACCAGAGTCATGTTGACGGTGGGGGTGATCGCTCATATGGTGGACGTACAGTCGGTCGCCGAGAGAAAGGATGGGGTGATGCGCGAGACCGGGCAAGCTGACGCGGTGCGTTGGGCCGCCATGATCACGCGTCGTAGTGACGTCCTCTACCTCGATACCGAGACGACCGGTTTGGGAGAGACAGACGAGATCGTCGACATCGCGGTGATCGACAATGACGGCCGTGTCCTGCTTGACACCCTCGTCAAGCCGCGCCGACCCATCCCCGCGGGCGCGACGGCAATTCATCGCATCGCCGATCGCGATGTTGTTGGCGCACCCAGTTGGCCGGAGATCTACCCCGTCCTGCTCGATGCGCTGTCGGGCCATCACCATGTGGTGGTCTTCAACGCCGATTTCGACCGTCGGCTGATACAGCAAAGTTGCGCGGCCCATCGCTTGGCGCCGCCGGTCACTCGCTGGCATTGCGCGATGAAGCAATACGCGGCTTTCGTGGGTGACCGGACTGCTGGGTTCGCCGACTACCGCTGGCACACGCTGGACCATGCGGTGCGACGCTTCAGGCTGGAGCTGGTCGCCAATCACCGGGCACTGGCCGACACCCGCGCCTGCTGGTCCGTGGTTCGCGCCATGGCAGGAACATTGACCTCGAACCAGGCATGAGAGCCCTCGTCACTCAGCGTTAACCTTTTCTCATCTCAGTTTCATCAACGTGTCGTACCGTTCCGGGATGGCTAATTCGTGGTGGCCGACCTGTTGCGACCGCTCGGATCGGAACTTGCACAATCGCGGCTAACAGAAGCGACCGGCGGCCGTTGCCCCGGGTCGAAGCGATCTGTCCGCGTCATGACGATTGCATGACTCGACCGCGCCCCGCAAGATTCTTAGGACACCCATGCTCGAATCGCTCTCACGAGACTCAGGAAACGGCACGCGGAGTCAATTCCTCCTGTTGATCTCCCTCAAGTTCTTCGTCGCGACCGTCGTAGTGAACGCCCTCTTCTGGATCATTGAACTCGCGATCGATCTCCGCTATACCGGTCCCTTCTATTTCTTCGGGGTCGATTGGAGCCGGTTCTGGGGGGCGGCGAAAGTCTTCGTGACTGCGGGTCCGCGTGCTGCCTATCAACTCGCCGCCATCGCGCAGGCGATGCAGCCCTTCGCTTCGTACTACGGAAGCGGATCCGATTTCGGGCTGGTCGTGCGCGGTCTGCGGGTTGGACCAGCGCCCTACCCACCCATATTTCTCTATTTCTTTTCGCTCTTCACCCTGCCACCTCTGGCCGTCGGGTTCGCGCTCTGGACGATCCTGAATGTCGCGCTGGCGATCTGGATCCTCTGGCAACTGACGAGCGGATTGGCGCCCGGACCACGCTCGCTCCTCGTGACACTCTTGATGCTCTCGTACCCGCTTGTCATCGAGTTCTACGTTGGCCAGTTGGTGATCCTCATACTTTTCGGCTTCTACATGGCCTACCGCGATTTGCTCAGTGGGCGTGAATTCCGCGCCGGAATGTGGCTGGCGAGTCTGCTACTCAAGCCGCAGTACCTGCTGGTGCTGGTGCTGGTTCTCCTCTACAAACGGCGTTGGAACGCGTTCGCGGGAGTGACGGCCGGCGGGCTGGTTGTCCTGGCGGCCTCGCTAGCCGTCGGCGGGATCGGTGGCATCGTCGGATATGTCAGGATGATACTGGTCGACTATCCAAAGTACTCCGGTGGAACCGCGATCGATCCGCATAGTCTGATCACCTGGCGGGGGATGGTCTTCGACGCTCTGCCGTGGCTCGGTTCAACCAGCGGATTGGCGCTGACCGCGATCCTCTCAATCTTGAGTCTCGCCGCGCTCGTTCCGATCTGGAACAAAGGCTGGGCGCCGCGGGGACAGTACTTTCACGTGCAGATGCTGGCCACGATGATCGTTACGCAACTGGTCGCCTATCACAGCCACGTGCATGGGGCGATTCTCTTGTTCGTTCCGGCTGTACTCATGATCGTGGCGAGACGCGCGTCGCGTCCGATGCAGTGGCTCATGGCGATCGCCCTGGTCGGACCACCACTCGTCGCCGGGTTCTCAGCCCTCTTCTTCCGCGATCTCCGCCTGATCTCGATGCTCTACATCCTGGTGATGACCGCGGGGCTAATCCTGATCCTGCTCGGCCAGCCCGAGTTGTCGCGAGATGAACCGGTCGGAGAACGCGCCTCGTGAGGGATCCAGCGTCGTAGGGGCATTACGCCTGGGCGCTGTGGATCATCGCGGCGAAGCGGACGGCGTCGTCATGGCACCGGGACAGAAACGCTGCCTCGTCCGCTATCCCGGCGTTGTGCATGGTGACTTCGAGGCTGACCATCTTGTCGTAGGAGGAGCGAGCGATCAGGCCCGACAGCCGGTCCCAATCGACGGTGCCGTTGAAGAGGGGCAGGTGCTGGTCACGCTGCCCCTCGTTGTCGTTCAGATGCAGCGCGATCAGTCGATCCTTGAGTGATGCGAGCTGATCGAGTCCGTCGCCGGTGATGTTGCCGTGGCCGGAGTCGTAGCAGAGACCGACAAACGCGGGCGAATACTGCTCGAATGCCCGGCGAACGAGCAGCATGTTCCCGGTTGTCTCGTTCTCCAATGCGATCCGTACGCCACGCTGGCGAGCAACCGGGTCAAGGCTATCGAGTGATCGCCGCACAGCGTCCCAGTACGTCTCCCGCTCCGTCTCGTTGTCCGGACCGGCTGCCAGGTGCAGGACGATGACATCGCCGCCGAGCGTGGCGGTCATCTCGACGCGGTTCTGAACCAGCTCGACACCGGCAAGCCGTTGGTATTCGACCGTCGAATACCAGCATTTCTCGATCCCTTCCGACGCGTGCAGGCCGTTGACCTGCAGCCCAAATTCGTCGAGCCAGCGTGCAATCTGGTCGATTTCGGCGGGACCGTAGAGGAAATCGTCATCCCAGTGGTGACACCAGTGGACGTGGGTGAAGCCTGCCTCGGCAATGCGCCGCAGCTGGAGCTCGGGTGAACCGGTATCTTCCGCGTAATCGGTCGACATCGACAGCACGGATCACCTCCGGATCACGTTGAGGCCAGGACACGGTGGACTTGTCATTCTGAGTAGTCGACCACAGGGATTGTGTCATCGACCAAGAACCCCGTACGACTTGTCGTCCTGAGCGCCGCGCGAAGGATCTCCTCTTCGTACCGCGGTCGGTCACCCAGTAAGAGATCCTTCGACTCCGCTGCACTTCGCTCAGGATGACACCATCAAGCGGTCCTCGTTGATCGGTGACAGTGTCCCAGTTGCCCGCTAATGAGGCCGGGGCCAACACGACCCCGGCCCCTTGCTCACGCCTCAGTCCGCCGCGACAGTCGCCTTGGTATTCGCGCGCAGTCGCACCGACTCCTCTGCCAGCCGCGACGCAAGGACCTCGGCGATATGGACTGGGCGCCGTGGCGTGAAGTGGCCGATCTGCTCGCGGCAGGAGACGCCGGTTACGGCGATGACCGTGTCGCGTGACTGCTCCTCCACCTTGGGGAAGAGTCGTTCCGCGCCGATCTTTCGTGAAACCTCGTAGTGTTCGATCTCGTAACCGAATGATCCGGCCATGCCGCAACATCCGGCGCCGCTCTCGGCAGGCTCGCAGCCTGAAGCGCGCAGGATCGTCATCGACGGTCCCATCCCAATCAGCGCCTTCTGATGGCAGTGGCCGTGGAAGAGGACCCTGGGTCCCTCGTCCTCGCGCCAGACGATGTCGAGTTTGTCGTCGTTGAGGAGTTTGGCCAGGAATTCGTCGATCATGAAGCTGTTGGCGGCGATGCGCTCGACGTCCGGCTTGTCAGGCAGCAGATCACGGTATTCGTCGCGCAGAGTCAGGATGCAGCTTGGCTCGGTGCCGACGATCGGCACCCCCTGGCGCGCGTACGGCATCAGCGCCCCGACGTTCTGGCGGGCCAGTTTGCGGGCACCTTCGACCAGTCCTTTCGAGAGCATCGGCCGTCCACAGCACGCCCGGCGCTCGACGATCTCGACGGTGTAGCCGGCCGCCTCGAGGAGTTCCACAGCTGCTTTCCCGATTTCCGGGTAGTTGTAGTCGACGAACGTGTCGTGATAGTAGACGACCATGCCGCGATGCCCAGACGGCTTGATGGCGCGGCGACGGGCGAACCATTCGGTGAAGGTCTCCTCGACCAGCGGGGCGATCTCCCGGTCGGGATGCACGCCGAGTACCTGCTTGCCGAATCGGGCGAGTGGCCCGCGCGTCACCGCGTTCGTGAGTGGAGCGACCATCGCGCCGAACCGGTTGAGTTGGTGGATGTGTCCGAAGACGCGCGAGCGGAGCGGAACACCATTCGCGTCGTAGTACTGGGCCAGATATTCGATCTTAATCTTGGCCATATCGACGCTTGACGGGCACTCGGTCTTGCATGCTTTGCAGGAGAGACAGAGATCGAGCACGTCGTAGGTCGCCTTGTCGGTGAATTGATCCTGGCTCAGGCCGCGGCCGGCGAGGGCCGCACGCAAGGCATTGGCGCGACCGCGCGTGGTGTCGTGCTCGTCTCGGGTCGCCATATAGGAGGGGCACATCGTGCCCGTGCCGACTTTGCGGCAAACCCCCGCGCCGTTGCACATCTCGATCGCCGCGGCGAAGCCACCATCTCGCGCGAAGCTCAGGTGGGTCTTGACCGGCATCGCGTGGTAGTCCGGACCGAAGCGCAGATTTTCGGTCATCGATGGGCTGTTGACTACTTTGCCGGGGTTCATCAGTCCAGCCGGATCGAACGCCTGCTTGAGCTCCTTCATACAGGCGTACAGCTCTGGGCCGAAGACGCGCTCGTTCAGCTCGCCGCGGTTCAGTCCGTCGCTGTGCTCTCCACTCATGACGCCGCCGAACTTGACCGCCAATTCGGCGGCATGCTCGGTCAGCGAGCGCATGGTTCGAACACCGTCGGCCGACTTCATGTTGACGAGCGGCCGGACGTGCAGGCAGCCCGCGCTGGCGTGAGCGTAGAACGCGGCGGTCGTGCCGTGATCCTCGATGACCCGCAGGATCTCGCGCACATACTCGGACAGGTGCTCGACCGGGACCGAGACGTCCTCGATGCAGGCGATCGGCTTGGCATCTCCGCGTGTGCTCATCAGTAGGCCCTGGCCCGACTTGCGCACCGACCAGACGCCCGCCTGCTGCTTCGGATCGAAGATCTCGATCATCTCGGCGTCGCCGGTCATGCCATTCCGGGTGAGAACGTCCTTCAGGTGGTCGACCTTGTGGCGTAGCTCGGACTGTGACTGGCCATAGAACTCGACGGTCAGGAAAGCTTGCGGATTCCCTTTGATGAACTCGATCTGGCGGGCGAAGGCAGGCTGCTGCCGGGTCAAGCCGAGAAGCATGCCGTCCATCAATTCGACCGCGGATGGATCACAGTCCAAAATCGTCGTGACGGTCTCCATGCAGGTGACAATGTCATCGAACTGGAGGATCACCATCGCGGTCATCGTCGGGACTGGAACCAGCCCGATCGTGTACTCGGTTCCGAACGCCAGCGTCCCTTCTGAACTGGTGATCAGCTTGGCGCCGTTGAAGCCGTCCGTCTTGAGCAGTTCCGGCAGGCTGTAGCCTGAGGCTCGTCGCCAGTGCTTTGGAAAGTCGCGCCGGATCACGTCGCCGTAGCGCTCGCGCAGATCGCGTAGGTCGCGGTAGAGCTTCCCCTCGCGGGTATCGGCCGCGGCCCTGGAGTCCAGTTCGTCGGCGCTCAACTGGTGGAACCCGATCTCGGTGCCATCCGAGAGGAGCGTGCTGGCTGCAATGACGTGGTCCGCGGTCATGCCGTAGAGGATCGAGTGGGAGCCGGAGGCGTTGTTCCCGACCACACCGCCGATGGTGGCGCGGTCGGCGCTGGCCGGGTCGGGCCCGAACATCAGATTGTGGCGCCGCAATTTTGTGTTGAGTTGCTGCAACACGATGCCGGGCTGTACGCGCGCGGTACGGGAGGCCGTGTCGACCTCGAGAATCTGGTTCAGGTACTTCGAGGTGTCGATCACCAGCGCTCGGCCGACGGTCTGTCCGGCCAGGCTGCTGCCGCCGCCGCGTGGCAAGATCGGGACGTTGTACTTCGCGGCCAGTTCGACGGTGGCGCGAACGTCGTCGATCGTCCGTGGCAGCACGACGCCGATCGGCTCGATCTGGTAATTGCTGGCGTCCGTGCTGTAGAGCATGCGGCTGTACTGGTCGAAGCGTGTCTCGCCGCTAATGCGCCAAGCAAGTTCAGTTTCGAGCGAGTGCGCGGCTTCGCTGCTGGTCGTGTCCGGCTTGGTCGTTGCCACCATGACGGGTTTCCTCCAATAGATCTGGCGAACCGCGGTCGAATCGTCGCTGGCCAACCGGCATCCTACGTCTCAATTGCCTGGCTGGTCGCGGTCCGCGCGACTGAGTTTAGCACGTGGCAAATCGGTTCGAGACGAGACAAACGGCCGTAATCGCGGGCGAAAACGAGCGACCCCGACCCAGTCGACCCGCGGCCTGATCGTCATGCCGGAATGATTCCGGCGGTCATGCCGTTCGCAACGCCGTCCGTCTTCGCGTTTTGATTTCCGCCCGTTTGCAGAGTCACCGTCAAGGTCCGTCATAACGAAGTTCACCCTCGCTCCAGCCTGTGTACGCGTTCTGCGTATAGAGCAGCTGGAGACGAGACGACTGCATCGCACGGTGCTCTCGCCGGGAGAGACAGATTCGCAGTCCAATCGTCAATTTGCACTGGCACTGGACTGTATTCGTCACTGGTCGTTCTGGTGGCGCATTTGTCGGAGAACTATGACTCTGCTCGATGTACTCTTTCCAGATAGCTGGACCAAATTTCTCATTCCGAACTACCCGCTCTTCGAGATCTTCATTCGCGGGACCATCATTTACCTGTTCTTGTTCTTCGCTCTTCGGTTCATTTTGAAACGGGAAACAGCAGGAGTTGGTATTTCCGATCTGCTGGTTATCGTGTTGATCGCGGACGCGGTGCAGAATGGCATGGCCGGTGACTACACGTCGGTTCCTGATGCCTTGATTCTGGCGATAACGATCATCGGATGGGACTGGGCGCTCAATTACCTGGCGTACCACTATCACGGGCTTCGCGGAATCATTCGCCCCACGCCGATGAAGCTCATCGACAACGGTCATCTCATCCAATCAAACGTTCGTAAGGAGATGCTCACGCACGAGGAGATCATTGGTCAGCTTCGGCAACAGGGTATTGATTCGATTGACAATGTCAAGGAAGCGTGGATCGAGAGTGACGGCATGATCACCGCCATACCGGAAAAGCCGGATGAAAAAGGAGACGAGAAGAAAGCGAAAAAGACAAGCTAGCTGATTCGCTCCGGCATCCAGGCGATCATTTCGAGGCGTTTCGAGAAGAGGAGCAGCGGTGGCTGTTCGATCGGGATGATTCCGTGGGCGTCGAGCATCGAACGCGGTGTCGATGAACTGCCGCTGTAGAATGAGGGCAGCTACACGGTATTCCGCCCGTACGGGTCAAGCAGATCCCGGAGGCCATCGCCGAGCAAATTGATCGCGAGCGTGGTGATGAATATCGCCATGCCAGGGAATGTTGCCAGCCACCAACGATCAAACATGTAGGTTCGTGACTCTCCGAGCATACTCCCCCACGATGGAGTGGGCGGCTGAACGCCCAGGCCGAGGAAGCTTAGGAATGACTCGAGAATAATGAGTTGTGCAACCTGAAGGCTCGCGATAACGATTATTGAATTGACAACGTTCGGCAACGCGTGACGAAACATCATCCGGATATGACCGGCGCCCATGACGCGCGCAGCGACCATGAATTCTCTATCGCGCAGAGCACTGACTTCCGAACGCACCACTCGAGTGTAAATGGGCCAGGCGGTCAACGCTAAGACGATGATCAGATTTCGGAAATTGGTGCCGAGCACCGCAATGACCGCCAATGCAAGCAGAACGAATGGGAACGCCAACATTATATTGACGAAACTTGAGATGATCCAGTCCAACACGCCTTTGAAATACCCTGAGAGCACCCCGAGGGTCACGCCGATGATAGCTGCAATGAGCGTTCCGCTCGCACCGGCCTCCAACGAAACGCGAGCGCCGAGAACAAGCCGGCTGAGTTCGTCGCGTCCGAGAGGATCAGTACCGAGGAGATACTTGGATGACCCTCCGAGCCAGATGGGCGGCTTCAGGCGGTCTAGCATGTACCCTTGAACCGGATCATGAGGCATCACAAGCGGCCCAAACACGGCGATGAGAATGACCAGCAGCGTGACCACCCCGCCGATAATTCCTCCCTTAAGACGAAGGATGCGCCGTATCGTGCGCTGGCGATCAGTCAAGCTCGCACGAGCCAAAGATCCGGCCATGTCGTCATGGACGAGCACCGGTGCTGATTTCACCATGTTCTATGTCCTGATCCGCGGGTCGAGAAATACAACGAGAATGTCGACTGCTAGGTTGACCAGGGAGATTGCGACAGCCAGGATAATGACCGCTGCCTGAACAACGGGCCGATCTTGATTTTGGATCGCCTGTACTGCCTGGCTGGCGACTCCAGGCCAAGCAAACGTCGTCTCGGTTACCACTGCCCCGCCAAGCAACTGACCAAACTGAATCCCAAGCACTGAGATGACAGGAATCATCACATTGCGCAACGAGTGTCTCATTAGGACGCGAAATTCAGTCAGACCTTTCGCTCGAGCCACGCGGACATAGTCTTGTGACAAAACGTCGATCATCCCAGACCGGATAAGGCGCATCGTAATGGGCGCGAGGAACACACCAAGAGTGAACGCTGGCAATATGAGGTTCTTCCAACCTCCATAGCCTGATGCCGGGAGCCACTTCAAACGCACCGCGAACAGGATGATCAGCATGAGGCCAAGCCAGTAAATCGGCATCGCCGATCCTGCCACGGCAATAATCGATGAGAGATTGTCAATCCAAGAGGATCTATGGTAGGCCGCAAGGATCCCGAGCGGAATGGCAATGACCATTGCCACCACCAATCCACTCATCGTCAACAGGATGGTTGCCGGCATCCGCTCCATAATCAGCGAGTACGCGGGTTTGTGTACCACGTACGAATATCCAAAGTGCCCCGTAATTGCACGGGACACAAAGTGATAGTATTGGATTGGTAGCGGCTGGTCCAAACCAAGTTCGCGTCGGTAGAGTTCGCGGGTCTGCTGTGGCGCGTCCAATGGCAGCAGAACGGCGAGTGGGTCGCCGAGAATATACGTGATGACGAACGCAATCATCGAAATTCCGACGACGACTATCAGCGTCTGCAGCAACCGACCGACCACATAGGCCCGCACCGTGAGAATCCCCTCCTGCTAAGCAGACTATGCTTTCTTCGGCTTGGCTTCAAACAGACGATCAATCTCGTCTGAGCGGGGCTGCCAATCGATCTTACTGCTCACCCCCCAGATGCCGTGAACCGCAAACATGAATAGAACCGCGGCATCATCGTGTAACATATTTTGGATTTGACTGTAGATTTCCTTACGTTTCGTTTGATCCAGGGTTCCGCGGCCGTCCTCCAACAGTTTGTCCAACTCTGGCGTAGAGTAGTAGTTGTATGGCGACGAGCTGTGGAACATGTCCCACAGGATGCCGTCGGCATCGAATACAGAGAAGTAGCCCCAGTCAAACTGATAGAATTGCGCCTTCCCAGAGCTAACCGTCGTCACATACTGTGTGGAATCACCGAAGTTTTGTATGGTCGCTTTGATCCCCACCGCTTGAAGATCCTGGCTGATGGCCTGGTTGAGTTGCGAATTGTTTGGCACGGTGGAAGGACCGGTCACGAACGAAAACTCCAGCCGTTTGCCATCCTTTGCCATCACGCCGTCTGAGTCAGGCTTATACCCTGCATCGGTTAACACCTTCTTCGCCTGATTCGGATCGTAGGAATAGGGCTTCACAGTGTCATCGTAGCCGAAGGCAAGCGGGCTCACGCAGCCCGGAGTAAGGTCCCCGCCCTTTTGCAACGACTCCGTGTAACCCTTGACGTTGCAGGCATAGTTCACTGCCTGGCGAACTTCTTTCTCTTGAAATGGATTTGCGCCGGTTCTCCCTCTCATGTCCATTCCCCTGAACGCGGTGCGGAGGATTGGCTGAACCTTGGCGGTGCCGCGCCCTGACTTCTCAAGAGAGTCAATCTGGTCAAGCGGGAAGGCCGGGACAATGTCGACGCGCCCCGCGAGAAGTTCGGCGATTTGCGTGGCAATATCCGGGATGATCCGAAAGACTGCGTTCTTAAACGCGGGTTTCGGCCCCCAATAATCGTCGTTGCGCACCATGACGATCTCTTGACCGCGCTTGTAACTCACAAACTTGTACGGGCCGGTCCCGACGGCGTTGTCGGCTAACCACGATTCGCCTTTTTCTTGTACGACGTTCTCGGAGAGAAATTGAAGATTTTGCAGCCGCTCAGCGAATACCGGATAGGGTTTCTTGGTCACCCATGTGAGATGAGTGTCGTCCTGAACCTCGATATGATCTATTGCTTCCCAGTTCCCCCGTTGAGGACTCTTGGTGTCGGGATTCAAAACGCGGCTAATATTGAACTTCACGGTGTTGGCCGTAAAAGGATCACCATTGTGGAACTTGACGTCATCACGGACCGTCATATTCCACTTGGTGTCGCCATCAGCCTCCCACTTGGTCGCGAGCCAGGGCCCGACCTGATTTGAACTGTAATCTCGCACCCCAAGGTTGTCGAAGACGTGATAGAAGACTTTGATGCCGTCACGCAGGACGTTCGCATGCGGGTCCATGCTCGTAATATCACTCTGCAAAGCGAGCGTAACGGTATCCCCCTCGGTTGCCTCAGTTGCAGCAGCGGTTGTCTGTGTCGACGAGCTTGCAGTCGCCGTGTTGGCTCCTATTGCTGCAGCAGTCGAACCCGCGGCTGGCGTGATTTGTTGGTCACTGCCACCACATGCGGCCAGAGCGCTGCTTCCACCAAGTACAACGCCACCTGCTCCAAGAGCGATGAGAAACTCGCGCCGACTCAGCTGCCCGGCACGAAAACGCCACAGCAACTCCTCCAACACGGAAGGGTCAAAAACGGCCACGGCGACCTCCTCTATTTCTCTTTCACGTGTCTAACTTGTGGGTTCGCCAGGATAGTAGCACACTAGATGTCGTCGTACAACGTAGTTAATACTCCACAATTCAGTGAACAGATCATGATCTGTTCACTGAATTCGAAAACAGTTATGCTGAGAAACCCGAAGGCGAATTGTATTCAAGGGTTCCCATTTAGTAGTCTGTGACGCGTGAATTAGCGGAATAGGGTTGGAGCATGAACCAACCTTATTCTGACTACCTCACCCCCGACGAACGCACGGAATTGCAGCACCTCATTGCCGCCGGGATGGCCCCGGCGTGCAAGCTGATGCACGCATCAAGCGCAATCACCTCTATCCGTTACTTCAGGAGTGACCGAATACTAGGGCCTGTCTGCAAAGGTGGAGGTGGTAAGGTTGGGGGATGAGACGCCATGAACTGACTGATGAGCAATGGGCGCGTCTCGTTCCCTGGCTTCCATCTGAGAAACCCGCGACGGGACGCCCCAATCACGACCATCGCACCATCCTGAACGGGATCTTGTGGATTCTCCGGACCGGGGCTCCCTGGCGGGATCTGCCCGAACGCTACGGCTCCTGGAAGACGGTCTACAGTCGCTTCCGGCGCTGGCAGCAGGCTGGGATCTGGGAGCGGATTCTGAGCGAACTCCAGCGGGAGGCGGCCGAGACGGACCAGATCGACGGAACACTCACCATGATCGACAGCAGCAGCATTCGGGCGCACCAGCACGCGGCCGGTGCCCGCAAAAAGGGGGCGTTGCGGGAGAATGCCTGGGACGCAGCCGCGGCGGCTTCGGCAGCAAGCTCCACCTGACCACCGAACGGCACGGCAAACCGATTGCGACCCGGCTGACGGCCGGGCAACGCCATGAGAGCACCGAAGCCACGCCGTTATTGACGCAGACGCTGAACCGGATCTGGCCGGACGCGGTGGCGGGCGACAAGGCCTACAGTACCAGCGGGGTCCGCAACTGGTTGACCGCCCGCGAGATTGCGTCAGTGATTCCCTATCGGGACAACGAATCGGGGACCAAATCCTATGATCGCAATGCCTATCGGGAACGCCCGATCGTCGAGCGCACCATCAACCGGCTCAAGCGCTATCGACGCATTGCGACCCGCTACGAAAAGCGGGCCGCGGCCTACCTCGCGATGGTCACCATCGCCTGTATCTTCGAGTGGATCTAGGTTTGCAGACAGGCCCTAGAGTCTGTTATGGACTTGTTGGACCGATCAGTAAGGCGAACAGTTGTTGCAGCATCAGCGTACTGAAGGCGACCAAATGCAAGCCGACGACGGTTTCTGCCAGCCGTTCGTAATCGCGAACCAGCCGCCGAAAACGCGTCTTCCAAGCGAACGATCGCTCGGCGACCCAGCGGCGGGGCAAGAGGACGAAGCCGTGTTTGGCCTCGGGAAGCTTGACGACGTGCAGTTCGATGCCCTCGGCCGCGGCCGCTTCAGCCGGGACGTCACCGGTGTACCCCTGGTCGACGTAGACCAACTCGACGTGTTCGCCGGTCGCGTCCTGGACGGCCTGGGCCAGAGGTTGGACCTGAACCCGATCCTGCTCGTTGGCCGGCGTGACGACCAAGGCCAGGAGGTGGCCCAAGGTGTCGACGGCCAGATGCAGCTTGCTCCCCTTCTTCCGTTTATGCCCGTCGTAGCCCGCTCGGTGTCCGCTCTCCGGCGTGCTCTGGATGGTCTGGCTGTCGAAGATGGCGGCCGACGGCTGAGCCGTGCGCCCCTGGGCCAGCCGCAAGACGAGGCGCAGATCGTCGGTGATGGCCTGGAAACACCCGGCCTTGATCCAGCGCTGCGTTTGCTGATACACCGCTTCCCAACAGGGAAAATCATGGGGCAGCATGCGCCAGGTGGACCCGGCTCGGACCATCCAACGCAAGGCGTTGAAGACCTCCCGCTGGTCGTGATGCCGTTGCGGCGCGTCTTCGGTCATCAAGGTCAGATACGGGGCCACGAAGGCCCATTCGGCGTCACTGACATCGGAGGGGTAGGGTTGGCGATGTTGGTTGCAAGTACTCATCCATCAAGTCTAGCAACCTCCCTCAACCAAGTTCATAACAGGCTCTAGCTGATTCGCTCCGGCGTCCAGGCGATCATTTCGAGGCGTTTCGAGAAGAGGAGCAGCGGTGGCTGTTCGATCGGGATGATTCCGTGGGCGTCGAGCATTGACTGTGTCGCGAATTCGGCTTCGGCGGGCTGCAGGATCCACGGGTTATGCAGGATATCGGCGCGATAGAGACGCTCTTTCCGGTCGGTCGTGTAGAGACAATAGCGTTCAGTGAGCCAACGTTCGAGGGAACCCGGTTTCGACCGGAATTTCTCTCCAGCCGGACGGTACCAGCCCGTCAGTTCGGCCGGTTTGCCGCGGACGTCCTTCCGCTCGCTTCGGTAGCGAATCGTATCGCCATCATGCTCGACCGTCATCGTCGCCTTGAAGTAGGGCAGGTGAAACCAGCGCCGTGCTGCCTCGACCGCAACGCGATTTCCGGCGTCGAGGCTGAAGAAGTAGACCCCTGGCTTGTCGTCGATGGTGACGTAGGTTCTGACGTTGAGTTCCGGAAAGGAGGCCAGCCCCGGAACCTCCGGAAGCCAGTGCAGGCGGATGTCGCTCATCCAGAAGGGGACGACGCCGACCCACGCCGCGCCGTCGAACGTCTCTGGTTCCAGTGCGAGCGGCATCAGGGAGCGAATCGCGCTCGGCGCGACTGGCCAGTGCGCAAAGAGGAGGTCGTTCCAGGCCTGATGCATGGCCCACGGGCGATCGGGCACTGGCCAGGGACGGTGCTCCGTGTCGAATGGCAAGTCGCGCCGGTGATTGGTGTTGTGGCTTTGGGTCGTCTCGTGCGCGGTCAACTGCAAGATCCTTTCGATCGTCGTGCGCGATGATGCCGGAGTTTGCATTGCCAAAATAAAGCAGTGCCGGTACCGCAGATCGCTTGATACAGACATTCTCGCTCATCTCACACGAGCGCGGTTTAGAATGAGTGTATCGACGGGCGACGTCACGACGAACAGGAGGCCAGCATGACTGTTGAGCCGGGAATCGACGCCAGCACGCTGGTGTCGCGTATGGGCGATGCCGTGTCGCGCTTTCTGGCGTCACTTTCCACCGATCAGCGGGCGAAGGCGCTGGTTGATTTCGACGATATGGACGAGCGGGTGCGCTGGTTCTACACACCTGTACGTCGAAAGGGACTGCCGCTGGCCGAGATGGACCGACCGCAGCAGCGATTGGCTCATCAGGTCCTGGCCGCTGGTCTGAGCCGAACAGCCTACTTCACTGCGTCGACCATCATGGGCCTCGAGAACACGCTGGACGCCATCGAGGGCTGGAATTTCCAGGAGTCTCGTGGGTCGTCATCCGAGCGGGCGCAAAGCATCTATGGACGTGACCCGGCGATGTTCTATCTGAGCATCTTCGGTGAGCCGGATCAAACGAAGCTATGGGGCTGGCGTTTCGAGGGACACCATCTCTCGATCAACTACGCGATCGCGTATGGACGGATCGTCGCTCCGACCCCAACGTTCTTCGGATCCAATCCGGCCGAAACGCCGCTGGGTGGTCATGGCTCGCTTCGACCACTCGCTGGCGTCGAGGACCTGGCGCGGGAGCTGATTCATGCGTTGGATGATGAGCAGCGATCACGCGCCGTGATTTCATCCGTGGCCCCGCCCGACATCGTCACCGCCAACCGGCCCCATCTCGTCGAAGGTGCGACGCCACTCGCCACTCCGACGCTCTTCGGCTGGGAGTTGACCGACGCCGAACGGACCGAGCTTCCGGAGCGCTGGCGCGCCTTGGGGTTCACACCGGAACAGGAGGAGGCGACCCGTTACACGCGCCAGCCGAGGGGTCTGGTTGCCAGCGCGATGAATGCCAACCAGCGCGAGATCCTCGACGCGCTGGTGCGGGAGTACATCAATCGTATGCCGGACGAGATCGCCGAGGTCGAGACGGCGTGGTTTGCCGGTGAGCACGTGCGCGACGTGCACTTCGCCTGGGCCGGCGGCGTAGAGCGTCGCGAGCCCCACTACTACCGGCTCCAGCACACCCGTTTCCTGGTTGAATACGACAACACCCAGGATGACGCGAACCATGTCCACACCGTCTGGCGGGACCCGGAGAACGATTTCGGCGCCAACCTGCTGGCATGGCACTACGCCGAACATCATTGAACGTGGCCGCGTTTGGAACTTCGAGAATCCAATGTAGAAGCTGAACCAGCTCGTGACTTAGCCAGCCGCAGCTCCAATCCTCGCCATTCCAAACCGTCTCACTTCCTCGGGCACCGAACATGCAAGGGACGGAGGTGATGTGATCCCCGATCGAGATCCTCGATGTTGCGCGAACTGATCTAGGGGAAGAGTAATTTGTCCAAACCAATTGAAGGCCAGCGGGACCGTCCAGACGGCCCGACGCCGATTGATCATACCCATGCGTTTTCTCGACCGCAGAGCATTGCCCGCTCCGGCTACATCGGGGCGGCGCTGCATGTGCTTGACTGGAAAGCGATCATCACCCTGGCCCTGGCTCTGCTACTCGGGCTTGGCACCTGGGAGTTGATTGGCATCATTTCGAAGCCGATCGCTCTGCTGATCGCCGGAATTACGATCGCCGAAGCGTTGAAACCGATCGTCGAGTGGATCAGCCGGTGGATGTCCAGAAACCTGGCGATTGTGATCGTCTATCTGGCGCTTCTTATCCTGGTGGTCGCGATTGGCTGGTTCGTTATTCCCAGCATGGTCGACCAGTCGATCGAATTTCTGAACCGGGTGCCGGATCTCCTCAACAATCTGCAGAACAGGATTGGTGGGTTCGGCGGTATCTCTACGCAGAACCTGATCGACAACTTGTCTTCCCAGGCCGCCTCCTCCGCCACGAGCCTGGCGTCAGTTCCGTTTACCCTCGCGCAGGGGATCCTGGACGTCCTGCTCATCATCTTCATGTCGGTCTACTGGCTGATTGCCGCGCCATCGCTCAAGAATTTCTTTCTCTCGCTGCTTTCGAACGATGCTCGGAACAAGACCAGCGGCGTGCTCGACGAAATGGGCAACGCCATGGGCGGCTACATTCGCGGCGTGGTGATTGATTCGGTGATCATGGGAGCGCTCGCGGCCGTGGGCCTCTACTTCATTGGTGTCGATTACCCAATTGTCCTCGGTGTGCTGACCATGCTCGGAGAACTCGTTCCGGTCATCGGGCCGATTGTGGTCGCGATTCCGATCATCGGCATTGCAGCCCTCCAGTCCTACACGACCGCCATTCTGGCGCTGGTGCTCTACGTTGCGCTTGAACAGCTCGAAGGGCATATTCTGACCCCGAATATCATGCGTAGCCAGACGCACGTCTCGCAGATCGTGGTGATCTTTGCCCTGGCCGCGGGCGCCGCGATTGGCGGCATCCTCTGGGCTCTCGTGGCGATCCCGCTGGCAGGCGCGATTCGGGTGCTGATCATACGAGTGATCGCGCCGTGGTTGCGTGAGTGGAGCAGTGAGGACGACCAACAGCCGGAAGCGGCCGCCAGCGACTGAGGATCCTGTCTCGACGAGTCATCCCGATCGATCGTTGCGCCGAGCACCGCCTCGTCAAGGGGCAGTTGATTTCCTTCCAGAACTGCCCCGCCAGAACCCAGCAAGCCGACCCATGAGCAATTTGACACTTCCGCCGCATATCTCGACCATCAGCACGTGCCAGGTATGATCTCTGCTGACATGCGTCGACAAGCGATTGGGAGTGAGCGATGTTCTACACACGCAAAGGGGATGAGGGCTATACCGACCTGCTCGGCGATCGAGTCCCGAAATTCCATCTGCGTCCCGAGACCTACGGCACCATCGACGAGGCGACGTCGTTCATCGGTCTCGCGCGCGCGATGGCGAGTTCACAGCGGACGAAGGAGATCCTGGTTGAGGTGCAGCGCGACCTCTACCTGATGATGGCTGAGCTTGCCTTCGCGCCCGATATGAAACAGAAGCGCTACCACGTTACCGGTGAGCAGGTAAAGCGACTCGAGAACGAAACCGATAAGCTGAGCGACGAAATTCAGCTTCCTCCACACTTCGTACTCCCCGGTGATACGGTGCCCGGTGGCGCTCTCGATGTTGCTCGCGCGGTCGTGCGCCGGGCAGAGCGCCTGGCGGTGCGCCTGTCACACCAGGGCGAGGTCGAGAATCCAGAGGTTCTGGCCTATTTGAACCGGCTCTCATCGCTTCTGTTCATCCTGGCTCGCTTCGAAGATCGTGAGGCGGGCGTCGAGTCGACCCCGGCGAAATCCGAAAAGAGCTCCGGATAGGGCCGCCCATTGGTTGACACGAAACTGTCACGATGAGACGAGATTTGTCTATCGAGGATCCAACCTCCTTCCGTTAGAGTGAAATTGCGGCTGTTCGTGGGCGGAACAAACCGTGCCGTTGTTCCGGTTAACGAGAATGGTGGCCGGAGTGACCAGCCGACATCGACGGTCGCATGAGATTACACAACGACACCCGCTCAGGAGGGACGAAACTCATGGAAGAACAAACGATGGTGAATTCGCTGCCCCGGCTGAATGAGCCTGCACCCGATTTCGAGGCGCAGACGACACACGGGGTCAAGCGACTTTCAGACTACACCAAGGCCGGCAAGTGGGTGCTGCTCTTCAGTCATCCGGCCGACTTTACCCCGGTGTGCACCACCGAATTCATGGCCTTCAGCCAACTTGCGCCCGAGTTCGAGAAGCGGAACGTCCAGTTGATCGGACTGTCGGTCGACTCGGTTCCGTCTCACCTGGCCTGGGTTCGGGACATCGAGGAGAACCTGGGAGTCAAAGTCCCCTTCCCGGTGATCGCCGATCTCGATACCAAAGTTGCGCGGCTCTACGGGATGATTCATCCGGGTGCGTCAGCGACGACCGCCGTGCGTGCGGTCTTCATCATTGACCCGAACCGTATCTTGCGGGCGATGGTCTATTACCCGCTCACGACTGGCCGCAACATGCAGGAGTTTCTGCGGGTGGTCGACGGCCTGCAGGCGACCGACAAGTACAGCGTCTCGACACCAGCCAACTGGCAGCCAGGAGACGAGGTCATCGTTCCAGCGCCTGGTTCGGCCGAAGCGCTCCAGTCGGAAGAGGCCAAGAAGGGCGAGTACGACTACAAGCGCTGGTACCTGCGGTTCAAGAAGATCAGCTAGCACCAGAGAGATTGAAGCGCGTCAATCGGGCCGGCATCGTGCCGGCCCATTGTTTTGTCGACGATTTTCCTCGTCCTACCAAATGCGATTCTAGTTCTGACGGGTGAGGAATTCTGTCTCATCGCGGCGAAGATTGTCGAACGATTCAGGAGAAGGCTTCCCGCCACGCCGCCGCGTGCCGCGTACGATGGCAGTGATGATGGTCAGGACGAAGACGACCAGGGCACCGACGATGACGTAGAGCAGAACCATAGCACCGAACCTTTCGCTCTCTTCCGATCATCGTAGCGCGTCAGCAACGGAATTCAAAACGTTGAGAGGGTATTCAGTCTTCTCGCTGCCGGCCGCCTAGTTCTTCGGACAGGCCACTGGCGCGCGGCTCGATCTGTCCGGCGTATTTGTTGCCCTGCTTTTTCCGATAGGGAACCAGTGCCGGTGAGGTGAGTTGCTCGAACGTGAAGGAGCAGATGCGCATGCCGGGGTAAAGGGCGACGGCCATGCGTCCAGAGTTCGACAGTTCCATAGTGGCGGTGCCAACCCAGCCGGGCTCGAAGACGGCCGCCGTGCTGTGGACGGTGATGCCAAGTCGCGCGATGCTGCTGCGCCCCTCCAAACGCCCGAGGAGATCATCCGGCAGTTCGAGGGATTCCATGGTCGAGGCGAGTGCGAAGTCTCCCGCCTGCATAATGAACGCCTCGCCCTCCGGCACGACGATGGTGCGCATCGCATCGCCAATCGACTGGGGTTGGCGCGGATCGATGTAGGAGAAGCGGGAGTGCTCGAAGACCATAAATGTGTCGCCCAGCCGGAAATCGATTGAGCAGGATCCAAGGTGCTGCTGCAGATCCGGCTCTGGCGTGATCTTGATGCGTCCATCCTGCAGGGCCTGAAGAATCTCGCGATCTGCCAGTATCATCAACTCTCTCCCACAAATCACGTGACGTTCTGGCACGCTCGTGCGTTGTTTTTATCAGAAGACGTGCGCCACGTTGTACGTACAGTATGCGATTCTGTGACTGGCGAGTCAAGCCAGCGTCAATGCTGGCGAACGAACATGATATAATCCGCCTTCGTGCTGCCGACGCGCTAACGCACTGCGATCGCGACGCGCCCGACAGGCGCTTCCGGGAAGTGAAGACCATGCATCGACAACCGCGCCGGATTCACTCGCATCCCCAGTATCGCAGGGGGACGCGGCTGAATGCGGACGAGGTACGCAACGCGCGTCAAGGAAATGCAGCGCCGCTCGATTCGGATCCTCAGCCGAGCGCAGAGCCCGCATCGAGCTCGGAGCCTGCGTCAAGGCCGGTCGATCGGCTGAATGCCAAGGAGATCCGGGAGGCCCGCCAGGCAAAGGTTGCGGGGGCGGCCCCGGTGTCTCGATCCGACGGCCGAAACGGTACCCCGCCGCCAGCCCGCAAGCCAACCGCGAATACCCCATCCGATGACCGTCGCTGGACTGGAAAGCGCCTGGCATTGATCGGCATTCCGCTGGTTCTGCTGCTGACTTCGGGCGCTCTGGTTTTGCCGGTCCTCTGGAAGGCGCACCAGGCCGCCGACAAGATCTTTGTCACACCACCCCCGGACTACGCCATCGTGCCAAACGCCCAGGGTACTCCGGAAATTAGAATCAATCCGACCCCGACGCCGAAACAGGGCGGAACTCAGTCGCAGTCGACCAAGGTGGCCGACACAATCCCAAACTGGAGCGGGCCGGACCGGATAAACATCCTGCTCCTTGGTGTGGATGACCGGGGTGATACCACGGCTCCTCCGCGGTCCGACACGATGATCCTGGTCTCGATCGATACCGCCAACAAACGTGTCGGCATGGTCTCGATCCCTCGCGATCTCCTGGTCACGATCCCCGGACACGGCGACGACAAGATTAACGCCGCCTACCCATACGGCTCGAAAGAGCAGATCACCGGACCTGGCCTGGCCGAAGCGACGGTCGAATATAACTTCAAGATCAATATCGACTACTACGCCGAGGTCGATTTCACCGGATTCCAGAAGATCGTCGATACGTTGGGTGGTGTTACGCTCGACGTGCCAGCCCCGATCAAGGATGACGAGTACCCAGGCGCCAAGAGCAACTACATGCGCGTCCTGTTCCAGACTGGCCTGCAGCACATGGACGGCGTCAACGCGCTCGAATATGCACGGACGAGGCACGACGACAATGACTTCGCCCGTGGGGAACGCCAGCAGCAGGTGCTGAAAGCCTTGCGCCAGCAGGGGGTTCAGCTTGGCACGATTACCAAGGCTCCCGAGTTGATCGGCGAGCTGGGCGATACCGTGCGGACCGACCTGTCGAAGACCCAGGCCCTCAGCCTGGCCAAACTCGCGACGCAGATCAATTCCGGCAGCATTCACTCGTATAGTCTCCTGCCGGCACTGACCGAGTCCTCGACATCGGCCGGGTATTATCTGATTCCGAATTGGTCGGCTGTTGGTGACATCATGGATCAGGTAACGGGCGGGCCGGCTCCCGAGGCGAGTCCGACCGATGCCACGACGCCAACGCCACAGGCACCGGATTTCAACGCGAGCATCCTGGTGCAGAACGCGACACAGGTCAACCGGCTGGCCTCGAATTCGTCCGATCTCCTGGTTGCCGAGGGGTTCACCAGCGTCACGCCAGCCCAGGCGCCCGATTCCTCCGGCCGTGACCGGACAACTATCGTCGATTACAGCGGCAACCGGGCGACGGCTCAGCGCATCGCCGAGATTTTGAATCTTCCGGCATCAGTCGTGTCTGAAGGTGATGCTCAGGATGCGGGGAATTACGACGTGGTCGTTACCCTCGGCGCCGACGCGCCAATTCCGACACCAGGTCCATAAGCCGGAGCCGCGAGTGGGCCAGCCAATGCGACGTGTCAGCACCCTCGCCGTAACGATGCTGCTGCTTGTCCTGATCACGGGCTGCGGTAAATCGACGGCCACGACCGTTCCAGCCGACAACGCGACCCCGAAGAGCAGCGTCATCAGTTCGCCGGTTGTCTCCCCTGCCGCGAGTGCAATCCCGAGTCTGGTCGCGAGCCCGTCCGGAGCGGTAACGTCGTCCCCCCTGATGCTGAATGGCCAGCGCGCTCTGTCGGTGGTGGCGCCGGATGCCACGGCGCCGGTCCAGTATGCGATGAGCGGGGACACGCTGTACCGGAACGCGGACGGAACCTGGAATGAGGTCGGACCGTGGGATCGGGTCTACTCGCTCCTGGCCGATCCGACCAACCCGAGGGTCCTGTACAGTGGCGGCCATGCTGGCTGTGCTGTTGGGGGACCGGCGATTCCACTTCGCAAGAGCAGCGATGGTGGCGAGACCTGGCAGACTCTTCTGACCGGGCAGAATGTTCGTCCGATTATCGTCGATCCGCGCGATCCGCAGATAATCTACGGCGAGCGCTGCTCGCTTGCCATCAGCATCAACGGCGGGCAGACCTGGACCGATTATGCGATGACGCCAAGCTTCGACGTGAGTTCCATCTCACTCGCCGGGACGCAGCTTTACGTGCTGATCACGTCGGAAGGTGGCACCAGTCGCATCCGCTCCGTCGATGTGAAGGAACCAGCAAATCCCCAGATTGGTGATGATTTGCGCGAGTTCTGGGGTGGCGGAACCGTGATTGCCTCGACGCAGCGGATCATCGTCGGCGAGCCGCACGGAATCGACATCAGCACCGACGGTGGACAAAGCTGGTCATTCAGCCGCGCGGGACTTGAATCGGTCACCGTGTCGGTCAACGCGCTTACCCAGCCGATCCCGAACGATGAACTCTCGCGCAAGTTCGGTATCTACGTACTCGCGGTCGATCCCGAGAATACAAGCCACCTCCTCGCCGGGACCATTCGCGGACTCTATGGGAGTCAGGACAGCGGTAAGACCTGGAGCCGTGTGGCATCGATCGACGAGGTCCAGGTGAACGACCTCCAGTTCGCCCAGAACGGCGCGGTCCTCTACGTCACCACGGAAAACGGAGTGGTGACTCTCTCCAACCCCTAATCGCGACTTCACGGCAGTCATACCCTTGACAACGCGAACAGACGTTCTATTCTGGTGAGACGTCTATGTGTTAGAGAGGGGTGTCGTATGAAGGTGCTGTTTGTGGCGGGGTTCGGCCCGGTCGTCAAGGACATGGCCGCTTCCAATCACTTTTATGCCGGGGATCTCGGTCTGCCGCTTGAGGGAGACGAGACGTACCAGACGACCGACAAGGTCGAGGGGGTCAAGCACTTCGCGCTCTGGCCGCTGCCGGCTGCGGCGGAGTCCTGCTTCGGGACCTCGACCTGGCCAGGTGACGTTCCGGCACCGCAGGGCTGGATCGAGTTCGACGTCGATGACATCGCCGCGGCGACGAAAGAGTTGCAGTCGAAAGGCTACCGGCTGCTCGTGTCTGACCGGATGGAACCGTGGGGCCAGAGGGTAACTCGCTTGCTCGGTCCGGACGGCCTGCTGGTCGGCATCACTCACACGCCGTTCCTGCGCGAGGAGTAGATCTCGAGGCTCCGGCGTCGGACAATCCAGGCTATGATGGCCTCACGCATTGACTGAGCAATCGGATGTCGGGAGGTCGCGATGGCGCACATGAGTTTCAGCTACTTTCGGACGCCGTATATGGACGGCATGTCGTTCGGCGAGACCGGTCCGTACGACCGGATCGACGGAACGATCACGTTCAGAGTCGATCCGGAGCATGAAGCCAATGCCGGGATCGTCGACCTCCAGCTGGCGCCGCGAGACGACGAGGGCGGCGTCCGCTTTACCTCCGACGTCTGCCTCCTGATCCCAAGCGATCCGGCACGCGGCAACCGGCGTCTCGTCGTTGAATTGCCGAACCGGGGCCGCAAGCTGATCCCGCGTTACGTGAATCGCGCCGCGCCACATGTGCCCACGGAGGCTATTCCGGCCGGTGACGGCTGGACCTTTCGCCACGGCTACTGCATCGCCTGGATCGGCTGGCAGCACGACGTCTATCGCAGCGACGCGCTGATGGGGCTGGAAGCTCCCGAGGCGCTGATTGACGGCAAACCGATTCGTGGCGAGGTGATCGTCGAGATCCAGCCGAACATGGCGGAGCGGACACGGTTGCTGGCGAACCGCGTCCATCGGCCGTACCGGGTGGCGGACGTGAACGATCCCAGCGCCCGCATGCTGGTGCGCGATCACCCGGACGGCGAAAATCGCGAGATTCCGCGCTCGGCATGGCGTTTCGCCCGTGACGAGAATGGCCAGGTCGTACCGAGCGACGAGCACGTCTACCTCGAATCGGGCTTTGAGCCAGGGCGCATCTACTCCGTCATCTACACGACTGAAGGGGCGCCGGTCGTCGGCGTTGGACTGCTCGCCTTTCGCGAGATCGCGTCCTACTTGCGCTATTCAGCCCAACCCCTGGTGGGTGAGATCGACCACGCGTACGGCTTCGGCGTCTCCCAGACCGGGCGCATGATCCGCCACTTCATCTACCTGGGCCTCAATCTGGACGAAGAGGGGCGCATGGCGTTCGATGGCTTGAACCCGCACGTCGCCGGGGCGCGACGCGGTGAGTTCAACCACCGCTTTGCCCAGCCCTCGGTGCAGCCGACGCCCAGCTTCGGGCACCTCTTCCCGTTTGCCGATCGCGACTTCGAGGATCCGTTCGGATCCGGTACCGACGGATTGCTGCGGCGGCAGCACGCGAAGGGCGGCATCCCCAAGATCTTCTACACCAACACTTCGGCTGAATATTGGCGTGGCGACTGTTCGCTGATGCATACCGACCCGCTCGGGCGGGAGGATGTCGACCCAGCGCCCGAATCGCGTGTCTATCTCTTCGCCAGTACCCAGCACGGCCCGGGTTCGCTGCCGCCTGGCCGGCTGAGCCCCGATGAAGGGGACATGGGCTCGCACGATTTCAACGTGATCGCCTATCAGCCGTTGCTGCGCGCCGCTTGGGTCAATCTCGATCGTTGGGTCAGCGACGGGACCGAGCCGCCCGAGAGCATCTATCCCCGTCTTGCAGACGACACGGCGGTGCCGGGCCGCGAAGTGACCGAGCACTTCGCGGAATTCCCGGGTCTTGTCCTGCCCGATCCGGATGGCCTGCCGGTGATCAGAGTGCTCAACCTCGGGCCGCGCCAGCATGAGGGAGTCGGACAATTTCCCGCCAAGCCAGGAGATGTCTACCCAGCCTATGTCTCGAACGTCGACGCCTATGGAAACGAGACAGGCGGAATCCGGCTACCCGACCTGACCGTGCCGCTCGGAACATTCACTGGCTGGAATCCGCGCGCGGCCGAGACCGGCGGTGCCGGGCAGATCATGAAGATGCAGGGTATCACCGACTTCTTCCCGCGCACCGAGGAGGAGCGGGAGGAATCTGGCGACCCGCGCCCCTCGCTGGAGGATCTGTACGAGGACAGAGAGGACTATCTTGGTCGAGTCCGCGTCGCCGCCGGATGGCTGGTCGACGAGCGCTACGTATTGCCGGAAGACGTCGATGTCATCGTGGATGAAGCCGCCGAGCGCTGGGATCTGGCGATGAAAGGTCAGCATAACGGCTAACCGTTAGCCGAAGCAGTACTCGATAATCCCCGTCAGGCATCTCGGGCCCCCGAGCCCAATCGCTCCGATTGGGACGAGGTAGTAACCGCCTGGTTTGGCGATATGGTAGGTGAGTAGCAGCAACGCAACGCCGATCGTGAAGGAAAAACCACCACTGATCATGCGCGAGCGCGCCTTGCGCTTGCGAACGATCCGTTGCACGGCGACCCGCCGTTGTAGTCGCGGAGCTCCAGACGCCCAGCGCATGATTTCATCCGTGTCCTTGCCGGACGAGGCCAGCAAGGCAATCTCTTCCTTGTTCCAGAATCGCAGGAAGACATCCCATGTAGTGGGTGAGCTATTGCACTCGGTGATGTGGTTCCGTGGGTAGCTGCATTCGATGATGCCATTCGGACCGAACAACGTGAGATGAGATTCGCCGAGTCGTAGGATCCGCCCGTCCCACAACGTCAATTCCCTGGATGCCTCACCCGAACCATCAGCTGAAGTCACGGTTCTGCCCCTTCGAGACCGCATCGTTACTATCCGAGCCAATCACGCCCTTGGGGTCAGTACAGCATCACCTGCATCGATCGTCTCTAGCCTGTTGGGTGGGGAATGAATGCAACTCTCGTCATTTGGATGATCCAGAGATATCGGTTGAGTCAGCGGAGCGTTGGGATCCGGTAGTAGACGGAAAAGACGCGTGGCGAGCGGCTACGCTCGATAGTACTGGACGATTCCGGCGACGAAACTGAAACCGCCGAAGGCGAGCACGCCGAGCGGAAGGAGGAAGTAGCTCGAGGGACTGTTGAACACGTCCATCAAGATCAACAGGACGATGCCGATGACGAGCGTAACACCGCCACCGATCAGGCGTATGCGTGCCTGTCCTACCCGTTCGGCCCGTTGGTTCGTGGCACGCCGTTGGAGACGTGGGGCATTGGCGGCCCACTGCACGATCCGGCTTGCGTCGGCGATCGATGAGGCCAACAACGTGAGCTCGTCGTTGCTCCACAGACGCAGGAAGACCTCGCGAGTGTCTTCAGGGTTGCTGCAATCCGCAATCTCGCTCAGCATATGGCTACTCTCGAACCGGCCATCAGGTTTCAGTAGTGCGAGCCGTGGGCCGGTCAGCCGCAGGATGCGCCCGTCGCGCAATATCATCTCGGATATCTGCTGACCTGATCCGTCATGCGGGCGCATTGTTTTCTACCTTAACGCCGCCGGGCGGCCTCACCGTTTGCGAGTATTTTCGAACTCGGCACGCGTCTCATCGCCGGGCGGGTAAACGCCGATGATGCTGGCGCCAGACTGGATCTTGCTCAGCACGAAGGCTTCGATATCCTCCTGGTCGAGCGCGGCCAGCGCGACTTCCTCGGCGACCGCCGCCGGAATCACGACCACGCCATCGGCATCACCGACCACCACGTCGCCAGGCATCACGAGGACACCGGCGCAGCCGATTGGGACGTTGATATCGGCCGGGTGATGGCGCGTTGGGCTGGCTGCCCCGTGCGTGGCGCGGGCATAGCTGGGCCAATCGGTCGCCTGCATACCCATCCGGTCTCTCAATGCGCCATCCGTGACGACGCCGACCGCTCCGCGCACGTTCATGCGCGTGGCCAGGATGTCGCCGATCGTGCCGGAATTCGTATCACCCCGAGCATCGATGACGAGGACGTCGCCGGGCCCGACCGACTCGATCGCGATGCGCTGTTTGCTGGTGAGGTTGTCGACCGGGCGATCAATGTCCAGGTCCTCGCGCATCGGCACGAAGCGAAGCGTAAAGGCATAGCCGACCATGCGCAGATCCGGTCGCAGTGGCTGGACGCCGGTCAGGAAGGTGTTGCGGAAGCCGCGTTTGAGCAGTTGGCTCGTCAGCGTCGCGGTGCTGACGCTATGCAGCGCGTCGAGCTGCCTCATCTGACAGGTAATTGGTTGACCGGTCATCTGGCATGGTGGTGGTCCTTTCGAGTCAACGTCGTGCAAGGCCCTCGTGAGATAGCGGAACTCGCGGCAAAAGAACAGAGTATCGCATCTGCGCGCCCCGGGACTGAAAGATCCCGGGCTGAGAAGCCGAAGCCCCTGAACGGGCTGAGACGATTCAAGGCAAGCAGTTGGTCCAGTGGTAAGACACGTTGGCGATTGACGCTACCTCACCTTCGGAGCGACTTCATTGGCCAGCAGGTTGAGCGTCTCGCGGTCGGTGCCATCGAGCATCTGAACGACGAAATACTGGATCCCGGCGTCGGCGCGCTGCTGGTACCACTCGGTGATCTGCTCCGGGGTTCCCGCCACAACAAAGCGATTGAAGGCGTCCGGAAGGCCGTCCGGATAGTAGCGCGCGATCTTCTCCTTGACCTCAGCCTCGGTCGGCGCAACCATCAGCCAGCCGACGAAGTGTGTCTTCAGGATTTCGTTTGGATCGCGGCCGATCGCTTCGCAGTGACGATTGATGGCGGCGATCTTCTTCGGGATGTCGCGAGAGGCATCAGGCAGCTTCGATTCATCCAGGTTGCAGGCATCAGCGTACTCGGCCACCTGGCGCAGCGTGACCTTCTCCCCGGTGCCCGCGATCATGATCGGCGGGTGCGGCTGCTGCACCGGGCCTGGACTGAGCCGCATGTTGCGCGTCTGGAAGTGCTCGCCCTCGAACGCGAACGGCTCGGATCCCCAGACGCCGTTCAGGATCTTGACCGTCTCCTCGACGCCCTTCAGGCGCTCGACGTCGCTGCGAAATGGCTTGTCGAAACAGTTGAATTCCGGTTTGGACCAGCCACTGCCGATGCCGATCATCAGCCGTCCGTTGCTGAGCTGATCGAGGTCGGTCGCCAGCCGGGCGAAATGGGCTGGATGCCGGTAATAGACGCAGTTGACGACTGACCCGAGCATCACCCGCTCGGTCGCGACCGCGAGCGCGGGCAGGCAGATCCAGGGATCAGGACTGAGCATTGGGTGGTCATGGATAAACAGTCCATCAAAGCCGAGCTCCTCGATGTATTTGCCGGCCTCCATGATCACCTTCATCGGTTCGTCGCGGAGTTCCCAGCGGAACAGCGCCGTGCGCCGCTTGACTGCGCCGACCTGCACGCCGAACCGGACGCCCTCGTCCGCCTTCGCTACCCAGGGGTGTCGCGCCATGATGTGTTCCCTCCCTCAATGTTTGTGGTGGTCGCCGATGTTGAACGTGAGCTCAGTTCGTTATCGCGGTGCAGTTCTAAATCCGGTAACCGACCAAGTCCGCCCTGGGCTAAAGCCGCGGGCTATGGAGACGAAGCCCACTGAAGGGGCTGGGCTTAGGTTGCTCTATTCGTCAACGATTGCGCAGTTCCTGCCTGTTCCGGCATTTAGACCTCAGTCCGTTCAGGGACTTCGTCTTCTCAGCCTGGGTTGTCAACCCAGGTGAGCACGACCTCGTACACAACTCATTCGCCAAACTCTGTTCAACCCAGGTGAACGATGAGCGTCTCGGGCCTTACCGGACTTCGTCCGGAGGGCAAGCACGGGAGCTTGCCCCTACAGAGCATTCACCAGGTTTGTGTGCAAACTCCTACTCCACCACGGTCAAATCGTGGTGAGCACTGTTCAGCACCTCGCCGCCACTCTCGGTCACCATCACCACGTCCTCAACCCGGTTGCCGAACTTTCCACGCATCATAATGCTCGGCTCAATGGTGAACATCATGCCGGTCTGCAGAACGGTGTGGTCCATCACGTCCAGGAAGGGTGGCTCGTGGACCGTCACACCGATGGCGTGGCCAAGTCGATGAGTAAAGGCCTCGTCGTAGCCAGCGTCCGCGATGACCTTGCGCGCCTTCGCGTTCAGTTCGCTGGCCGTGATCTGGCCGGACTTCATCGCCTCAATGCCGACTCCTTGTGCTTCGAGAATCAAGTTATGAACGCGCCAGTACTCGGCGGACGGCTCACCGACGAAGACCGAGCGCCCGAAGTCGGAGCAGTAGCCATCGAGGACGCAGCCGAAGTCGAACATGAGCGAGTCACCGGGACGTAGCTTTCGTCCACCACCGTGCGATTCACCGGGCCAGGCGCCCGCTTCCTCCGGTCCGATAATGTAGACGCCAGTCGGGAATGAGGTGAACTCGGCACCGTTCTTCAGGAATTGGTAGTCGACTTCCGTCGTAATGTCGAGTTCGCTGACGCCCGTTTTCAGCTTGGGGATCACCAGGTCGAAGACCTTATCGGCCAATGCCGAAGCGCGACGCATGGCGTCGATCTCGTCGGCGTCCTTGATCATCTTCATTGGGTTGATAATGTCCGAGACGAGCGAGAAGCGCGCTTCTGGCAGCAGGATATCGAGGGTGCCGCTGGTGCGAGCCCAGGTGCGTTCGTCGAGTGCGACGTGATTGACCTGGCCGAACGTGACGACGGTTTGACTCATCACCTCGAGCGGTGTCTCGGACTCCTGGATCAGCCGGACCTCTTTGATCCAGGGTTTCCCCTCGGCCTCATTAACGTAGAACGAGCCACCCATGCGTGGGGCGATTAGCGTGAAGCCGCCGTTGCGACCGATATAGGCGCCGCAGGCCCAGTCCCCATAGGCGTTGTGGTCGGTGCCGTGCTCGTACTGGCGCTGCACGCCAGCCAGGTAGAAGAGATTGGCGCCGCGCGTCAAGTAGACGAGGTCGACCCCGGCCGCTTCCATGCGCTGGCGAAAGTTGGCCAGCCGCTTTTCGTAATCCATGCGTCCCTCCGTATCCCGATCCGTCACTGGGTGCTGCTGCCTATCATCGCATCACTGCCGTCCCTGGCAAGCGCCGGGCGCAGTTCGTTGACCCGCCAAACTGAGTCCCGTATGCTGCACGAGTGCAGACATTCAAGCCAGGGACGGTCGCGTAGCGCCGGGTGGCCGTGGAAACGACCCATCAGATTCCGCGCCGGTGTGGGGAATCTCGAACGAGGGAGGAAGACGGAGATGGATTTCTCGATCTCGCCGCAAGATCAGACCATGGTTGACCGTGCCCATGAACTGGCGAAGGAGTTTGCGACCCGGGCCAGGGAGTATGACGACGCGGCATCATTCCCCGAGAAGGACTTCGAGCAGCTCCGTGAGGCGGGTTTCCTCAAGTTGACCGTGCCGCAGGAGCTTGGTGGTTACGGTATGTGGCGTGACAAGCGCTTCCTGCCGATGTACATGATTCTTGAAGCTCTGGCGACCGGTAATGCCTCGACCGCTCAGTTGGTCCAGATTCAGTCCCATGCCTCGGGCATCATCGGCTACCTCGGCAACGAAGAGCAGCAGCGGCGCTACCTGGGCGATGTCGTCTCGCGTGGCGCGCTGATCGCGTCCTGCGGCAGCGAGACCGATCCACGCCAGGCGTCGTCTCCTCAGGGACGGGCCGAACTGGTCGAGGTCGACGGCGGCTTCAAGCTCAACGCCAACAAGTTCTTTGCCTCGCTGGCTCCCGCGGCCGACTACTACGTCGTCTACGTCATGGCGCCTGGCTCTCAGACGATCGCCGACGGCTACACCGTGGTTGTTGTCTCAAAAGACGATCCGGGTGTCTCGCTGGAGAACAACTGGGACGTGATGGGGATGCGGGCGACAATTAGCTGGAGCCTCATCCTCAAGGACGTCTTCGTTCCGTGGGACAATGTCCTCGGTGAGCCGGGTGACTGGGTACAGCACGACCCTCGCACCTTCACACTGGCCTATTGCGCTAATCACCTCGGCACGGCCCAGGGCGTGTTCGACTTCCTGCTCGACTATCTCAAACAGCGCCCGTTCCTGATGAACGACGACACCATTGCCTACACCATCGGCGAGATGGATTCCGCCTTGCAGGCGACCCGTACTTCGATGTGGTATGCCGCCTGGCTTTGGGAGCAGGGCCGCTACGACGAGGCTGAGATGGCTTCCATGCGCGTCCTTCACACCTCCAAGCAGGCCGCGCTGATGGTCACCACCAAAGCCTTCGACGTCTGTGGGGCGCGTGGCGCCTTCCGTCACCTGCCGCTCGAGCGCGCGTTGCGTGACGTGCGTACGTTCTCGCTGCATTTCCGTGAATCCGCTGTGCTGCGCATGCTGGCTGAGGCAGACCTCGGCGGTGACTTCCACTCCAAGCAGAAGTACGGGTCGCGGATTGGTCGCCAATCGTGGGAAGGACTGCGGGCAGCCGCGGCGGAGCGAGGCAAGGAACCGGCCAAGCTCGATGTGACGCTGTAGAGAATCGTTTGGTGAGACGCTCCGAAGTGCAGGATTGAATCTGTAGGGGCAGACCTCCGTGTCTGCCCTCGGCCAAAGGCCCGTAAGGCTTGAAACCGGGGGAACGATGCCGGATATTCAGCAGTATTTTGACTATCTCAAGGCTCAACAGGAAGAGCTCATCAACTTGCTTGGCAGTTTCGTCAAGGTCGAGAGTTGCTCGCGCGAGAAGGGAAACGTCGACAACGTTGGCGAGGTCGTCAGCAAATCGTTCGAAGCGCTCGGCTTCGAGATCGAACGCATCGAAGAAGACGACTGTGGTGACCATCTGGTGGCGCGGCGTAAGGGAGCTGGCAAAGGTCGCGCCCTGGCGCTGATTCACCTCGACACACTCTGGCCCGAGGGTTCAATTCGGGAGAACCCGTTCCGTGTCGAAGACGGCAAGGTCTACGGCCCGGCGTCGCGTGATATGAAGGGCGGCTGGGTCGTGCTGCTTGGGGCGCTCCGCGCCCTGCGCGAGGCCGGTTGGGACGGTCTGGAGAGCATGACGGTCTTCATGACCGGCGACGAAGAGCTGGGGAGCCCGCGCGGGCGCAAGTGGATCGAGAAGGAAGCGCAAGACACTGACTGGGCGCTGGTGATGGAACCGGCTCGCGATAACGGCTCGATGGTCATCAGCCGCGGCATGGTCGGCGCCGTCTACTTCGAGATTCGCGGTATCGCTATCCATGCCACATCGCGGCATCTCGGTGCGAGCGCCATTCACGAGGCGGCCCACAAGATCCTGGCGCTGGAGGCGCTGACCGACGTCGACAAGGGCATCCTGGTCAGCGTCGGGTCTGATCGAGGGTGGCACGGCGCGGCAAGTACTGCCGGATCGCGTGACGATGAGCATCGACCTGCGGGCGCCCGACCCGGAATCGGCCGAAGCCTTGGTGCGGAGAGTCCGTGAGATCGCCGAGCAGAGCATCGTTCCCAAGACCAGCACCGTCATGACCGGCGGTATCACCCGGCCCGCCTTCCAGGCGACGACCACCTCCAAGCGCATGCTGGCACTCGCGCAGGAGTGCGCCGCCCATTTCGGCCAGCAGGTCGAGGGTATCTATGTCCCCTCCGGCTCGGATGGAAACTTCACCGGCGCGCTCGGGATCCCCACCTTGGATGGGCTTGGACCGGAGAGTGCCGGCCACTCCGGACGGACCGAGCACGTGCTGGTCGAATCAATCCCACGTCGCGCGGCGATCCTGGCGGGAATCATCAGCGGCCTGCCGGATCTGCTGGAGGCCGAATGAGACAGTGGCCCAACGGCGCGAAGTGCGTCGTGATGATTACGGTTGATTCGGACGCCACCGGCAACGAGATCGGCAAGGGACTCGACCCCGACGGCGCCAACTCGCTCGGCGGCTACTCGCCGCGCCGGGGTATCCTGCGCTTTCTCGACATCTTTCAGCGACACCGGATTCCGGCAACGGTCTTCTTCGGCGGCTACGACGCCGAGCACAATCCGGATATCGTTCGTCGGATCGTGACCGAAGGACATGAGGTGGCCGCGCACGGCTACCTGCATGAGAGTTGGGATGTCTCGCTGGAGGAGGAGGATGAACTGCTGCGCAAAACGCACCAGATCATCACCGAGATCGCCGGTTCGCCGCCGCTCGGCTGGCGCAGTCCAGGCGGCCAGAAAAGCGCGCAGACCCTCGCGGTGCTGCGCGAACTCGGCTACCTCTACGACTCGAGCGATAAAGACTTCGATGCGCCTTACCCAGCTGTCGTGCGCGGCGAGCCGTCGCGCGAGATGATCGAGATTCCCAACATCACCTCGACGCTCGACGATGCCTACATGTACGGCATCGGCATGATGACGAGCACCGAGGTGCTTGATGTCTGGATGGAAGAGTTCGACGCCCTCTACCACACGACCGGTTATTTCATCGTCACATGCCATCCACGAGCCGGGCGTGGTTCCGGTCTGCCAGCCCGGGCTCGCGTTCTCGACCGGCTGATCACGCACATCAAGCGTTATCCGGACGTCGAATTCATGCGTATGTGCGATCTGGCTCGGTGGTGTCTCGATCCGGACCACGGCTTCCTCGATCCGGTCACCGCGATCGGAGGCCGCTCATGAGCGCGGAGTTCACCTGGCCGGAGGCCGTGCAGGCCGCCGCGGCGATCACCGTCAACTTTGGCGGCGAGAGCATCGAGCACCAGGCGATGGAGCTACCCCTCTGGGGACGCTACTCGCACGGCCGCTACGGGGCGCAGCAGGGGGCCTTCAACCTGCTCGATCTCTTCCGGCGCTATGGCGTGACGGCGACCTTCTTCATCGCAGGCTGGGATGCCGAGCGGTATCCCGAGGCGATGGAGGCGATCGCCGGAGGCGGGCACGAAGTCGCCACGTCGGGATACATGTACGAGGATTTCTCGACGATGCCGGTCGAGGATCAGGCGGCGGTGCTGGATTTGAGCGAGGAGATCTTCCAGCGTGTTTTCGGCCGCAAGCCGGTTGGATTCCGCGCTCCGGATCGTCTCCTATCCCGCGACACACGCGCACTGCTCGCGTCGCGTGGCTACCGCTACGACAGCAGCTACTGCGATGACGACCGGCCGTATGTGGTGGAGTTCGACCAGGGTGGTCGACTGGCCGAGCTGCCGGTCCACGAGCCCTGGTTCGACCGGCCCTATTACGAGCGGCATCGCACCTCGCGGGCCTTTACGGAATCGATGCTCGACGAATTCGATGCCACCTACGGCATCGGCGGGCTCTTCACGCTTGGCATCCACCCGCGCGGCGACTGGGGTTCCGGCCGTGGTCTGCGGGTCCGTGCCCTCGAACCGCTGCTGCAATCGTTCCAGGAGCACCCAAGCGTATGGTTAGCCACCTGCGGCGAGATCGCTGACTGGGCGTTGGGTGAGGAAGAGCGCACGATCTCGACACCGTAGGGGAGCCGGGCACCTGCGATCGAATGTTCTCAGTGGCTGTGGGAGTGATCGTGATGGTAATCGTGCCCAGCGTGGAGCGTGACTCGCTCCGGGTGGAGCGCGCAATCAGTTCCGTCGTCGATCACCGTGGGCTCGTCGACGCAGTGCGTTTCGAGCGTGCTGTGGTCGATGCCGTACTGGTCCCGCAGTATCTTGCGAACGTTGATCAGAATCGCGCGCACCTCAGTCTGGCTCTCCTCAGCCTGCTCTTCAACGGCGATGTGTGCCGCCAGGGCATGGATATCTGAGCTCAGACTCCAGACGTGCAGGTCGTGGATATTCGCCACGCCCGGTACTGCCTCGACATCTCGCGTCAGCGACTGCAGATCCAGATCCTCCGGTGTGCTCTCCAATAGGATGTTGATCGTCTCGCGAATGATGCTCCAGCTCGACCAGAGGATGAACGCGCCGATTATGAGCGAGACCACCGGGTCCCAGACAGTCGAGCCGCTGAGCCAGATGCCGATTCCGGCGATCACCACGCCGATCGACGAGACGGCGTCGCCGACCATGTGGATGAAGGCGGCACGGACGTTGACGTCGTGAGAGCCGTGGTGGAGCGCAAGCGCAATCGAGGTGTTGAGTACCAGGGCTATCAGGGCCACGATGATCATCGGGAGACTGGCGACCGGCTCGGGGTGAGTCAGGCGCTGATAGCCCTCATAGAAGATGTAGATTGCGAGCAGGATCAATGTGACCGCGTTCGCCAGCGCTGCCAGCACCCCAACGCGGTGATAGCCAAATGTTCGCTGGCGGTCAGGAGCGCGGTTCGCCATGGCGAAGGCCCAGGCGCTGAGGATAAGCGCCGCGACGTCGGTCAGATTGTGACCCGAGTCGGAAATCAGCGCGAGGCTATTGGCCCACCAGCCGATGAGGAACTCGGCCACCACGAAGATTCCGGTGATCCCCGCGGCGATCTTGAGCCGGTTGCCGGTGACGGGGCCGTGGCTGTGCATCCTTCCTCCAAGATGGATTTTCGGAGCTTGGTTATCCGCGTGAGATATATCGGACCAGTCCGGCGTGCAATTGGGCTTAAAGCGCGGCGGGCACGGGATCGAGCTGCGGATCGTCCTCAACCGTCGGCTGATACCGCAGCAGCCGCATGCCGTTGGCGATGACGATCAGTGAGGCGCCGACATCGGCGAAGACCGCCAGCCAGAGCGTGGCCCATCCGGCGACCGCGAGGCTCAGGAAGATCAGCTTGATCGCCAGCGCCAGGCCGATGTTCTCGGCGATGATGCGTTTGGCCGAACGTGACAGGCGAATCGTGTATTCGACCGCCGAGAGATCGTCTCGCATCAGGGCGATGTCCGCCGTCTCCAACGCCGTATCGGTGCCAGCCGCGCCCATGGCGATGCCGACCGTCGATCTCGCCAGCGCCGGGGCGTCGTTGACGCCGTCGCCGACCATCCCGACCGATCCGTAGCGCTCGAGCAGGCGTTCGACCGCCGCGACCTTCTGCTCCGGCAGTAACTCTGCCTCGATCTGATCGACACCGATCTGGCTCGCAATGGCCTGCGCCACTGGCTGACGGTCGCCGGTCAGCATCACGGTCTCGCGAATGCCCGCGCGTTTGATGGCCGCGAGCGCATGACGGCTCTCGGCTCGTGGCGTGTCGGCCAGACCGATCAGGCCGACCGGCGAGTCGTCGACCGAGACAGCCACGGTGGTCTGGCCCTGGCTCTCGAGATCGACAATACGTGTGTCGATCATCTCTGGGAGGGCTCCGTCGAACACGAATAGGGGAGTACCGACGCGTACGTGCCGACCGTCGACGGTCGCCTCAACGCCTCGCCCGGTCCGAGCACCGGCGTTTTTCACCAGTTGCGTGTGAACCAGTTGACGCTCGCTGGCGGCCCGCACGATGGCCTCACCCAGCGGATGCTCCGAATAGCGCTCGGCCGCGGCGGCAAAGGCCAGAACCTCGTTGTCGGACCAACCATCCAGCGGCACGATCGAGGTCACGACTGGCTCGCCGCGCGTCAAGGTGCCGGTCTTGTCGAAGGCCAGCGCGCGCAGTGACCCAGCAGCTTCCAGATAGGCACCGCCCTTGATCAGTACGCCGCTCTTCGCCGCGGCAGAGATGGCTGAGACGATCGAGACCGGCGTCGAGATGACGAGCGCGCAGGGGCAGGCGACGACCAGGAGCACCAGGGCACGATAGAACCAGTCGACCCAGGCACCGCCAAAGGCCAGCGGAGGGACGACCGCGACGGCGATCGCCAGTGCGACCACGGCAGGTGTGTAGTAGCGGGCGAAGACGTCGACAAAGCGCTGCGAGGGCGCCTTCTGTGCCTGCGCATCCTCGACCATGCGGATGATGCGGGCAATCGTCGAATCGCCGACTTTGCGCGTCGTGCGTACGTCGAGCACTCCGGACCCGTTGATGGTGCCCGCGAATACCTCGTCGCCAACCGCTTTTTCGACTGGCAGGCTCTCGCCGGTTATGGGCGCCTGATTGACGGCCGAGTTGCCATGCTGAATCACGCCGTCCAGTGGAAAACGCTCGCCGGGACGCACGATCACGACGTCACCGACATTGATCTCGGCCACTGGCATCTGGTGTTCGTGATCACCATAACGCACAACTGCCTCGGCCGGTGCCAGCGACAGGAGCGAGCGGATCGACTGTCGGGCGCGGTCCATGGTGTAGCCTTCGAGGGCTTCACCGAGCGAGAAGAGGACCACCACCAGCGCTGCCTCGAGCCAGGCGCCGATGATCGCCGCGCCGACGACGGCAATAACCATCAGTGTGTTGATGTCGATCTGGTGGGTTGCACGAAGTCCGTTGTACGCCTTGCGGACGATCGGCGTACCGGCGATAAGGATTGCCAGGGCGAAGAATATGACCGGCGCGATCGGAGGTACGGCAACCAACTCAAGCACGCCGCCGGTGGCGGTGAGTGCCCCGGCAATGAGCGTGATCTGGTTCGGTCGCTGTGCGACGAAGCCACTGAGGAGTCCGCGTTCGACCAGAGCCGCGGTCGCATCACCGTCACCGAGCCGGTAGCCAAGCGATTGCACTCGTTTGGCCACGGCGTCCATGTTTGTCTGATGCGCCTCGTACTCGAGCGACATGCGCGCCCCGGCGAAGTTGATCGAGACCCAGGTGACGCCCTCGAGGCGGCCAACGCCGCGCTCCAGCGTCATGGCGCAGTCGGCACAGTCCATCCCCTCGACCGGGACCTCGCGGTGAGCATAGGCCTCGCCGAGCCTGGTACCTTCTCGCTGAGCCAATGTCTCCAGCGTGCTCAGGGAAATAACGGCCGGATCGTAATGAATGGTCGCGAGGCCGGTTGTCTGATTGATGTCGGCGCTCGCAATGCCGTCAGTGCGACGAAGCAGGTCGCGCAGGCGTGTCAAGCACTGATCACAGGACGCGGACTCGGCTGGGAGGAGATCCGGCAGCGGCAGTTCTTTGATGTCAATCACAGGGATCCGCCTCGCTCGTGTGTCGTCCGTGTGCCAGTGCCTGGCTTACCAGCGTGGCGACGTGATCGTCGTCGAGTTGGTAGTAGACACGCCGCCCCTCGCGCTCCGATCTGACCAGCCCATGCTGGCGCAGCACGCGAAGCTGGTGCGAGACGGCGGACTGCGACATCCGCAGTGAAGCGGCCAGATCGCAGACGCAGAGCGGATGCGTGGCGAGCGCCGACATCATCCGTAGCCTGGTGGGATCACCCAATGCCGCGAAGAGCCCACTTGTCACGCCGATCTCAGAGACCGTCGGCATGGCGGCACGGACTTCCCGCACTTCATCGACGTGAACGATCTGCTCTTCACAGACCGTATCGTTCGACTCGGATACTCGCAATTGATCGGCTTTTCTGGGTCGTGGCATCGGGCCTGTCCGCTTCCATATTGAGACCACATCTCATTAGTGAATAGATATTCATATGTTACCACAAACATGGCAACCTCGGTGCCAGCGGTCAATAGGTCAGGCCTTGGGATGGGAGCGCGTGCAAGGAGCGAACTCGCGAAGACGTCGCGACAAGACGATGTGCCCGAGATCGCACCCCGAGCACACGAGATCGCCGGTTGTCCTGCCTAACGGTGCTGGAGCATTCCGGCGCCCAGTCGTTGCAGCAATACCTGATACGGAGCGGCGTTGTCCGCATGATATTCAAAGACGGCGCGCTCGAAGTACTGCACGGTCAGGCCCGTCGCTGGATCAGTGAACTCCTGGCTGATCGGGTAGCCAAAGAGTGCCAGGCTCTCTCGCATCGTGATTCCAGGATCTCCCAGATCCAGTCCGTGCGTCATCCAGTAGTCGCGGAAGCCGAAAGCGATGTCGTGGCCGGTCTGCGGGAAAAAGGTCGAACTGGCCGTATTCGGTATGCCAGCAGGCAACGGCGCGAACGCGGACGAACCCATCAGGCCAAGGTGCTGTGCCTGCTCGTAGCCGAGCCGACCGAGCTGAACTTCGTAGGCTGTTCCGGCGTGCTCCGGATGGTATTCGAAGCGCTGCCGCTCGAGGTACTGCACCGTGTAGCCGTGCTCGGCCATCTCTTCGGTCATCGGATAGCCGAAGACTCCCACGTCACCGTTGTGCTGCCAGAAATACTTGAAGCCGTAGCTGAGGTAGTGGCCGGTCTGTTGGCAGTAGTAGTGATTGGGGTCCTCATTGTGAGGTCCGGGACCGTAGTCCGGGCCGTTTCCAGGTCCGTTCTGATAGCCGCCATTCATTCCTGGGCCGGGCCCGCCGTACGGCATGTCATCGTTCATTCCCGGTCCGTGTGCCGCCGCCGCTCCACCCAATGCCATGAGCATCAGGGCGGCAATCATCAATGCCGATAATCCGCGCCGCATGATTGTCTCTCCCAACAGTTCCCGTGATACCAGATCGGTGCTTTCATAACGGTACGGCGACACGCGTGACGATCGCATAACATCTGGATCCCATTCGGAGCATTGGCAGTTACAGGATGGTGACATCTTGAGAATCTGACCGGAGAAGTCGCAACGTTCTGGATAAGCGTTAGCCTTCGATCATTCCCAGCACCATAAAGAGGACGAAGCCCGCAAAGAACATCGCGGTGATGAGCGGGGTTTCGGGGACCTCGTGCGCCTCGACCAGCAATTCTTCCGTAACGAGGTAGAGGAGGGCCGCGAGTCCGAAGGCCAGGGCCAACGAAATCGCGTGCTGGGAGAGTCCGGAAAGGACCGCAGAACCGGCGATCGCGCCTCCGATGATGCAGAGACCGATCGAAGCACTTGCGGCGATCGCTTTCCTCCGGCCGAAGTACTCGAGCAACGTCAACGAGGTGACGACTCCAAGTGAAAGCCCTTCAAGCGCGAGGGCGAGCGCGAGCAGCCGGCCAGCCGCCGCTGCTGCTGAGAATCCGATTCCAAGCAAGAGGCCGTCAATCAGCAGGTCAATCCCCACTGGAACCAGTAGACCGGCCGCGGTCGATCCTTCCTTCCTGCCTCCTTCCTCACCCCCGAACCGTTGCGAAACGAACCGGATACCGAGCATCAACGCGACGCCGAGCGAGAAGGCAAGCGCGCTTTCGTAGGGTGCATGGTCGCTGACGACATCGGGCAGAAGTTCGACGGTGGCGACGGCGAAGACGACGCCAGCCGCGAAGTGCTGCGTCGCGCTGCGGACCTGCTGACTCGGGCGATAGATGAGCGGAATCGCGCTTCCGCCCGCCAGCACCGCCGCGGGCAGGAGACTATATAGGCCGGCGCTCAGCACCTCGCTCAATGAGCATCTCGCGCGGGTACGTTTCGCGTCATGGGCGTCGACAACACTCGACGATCGAGCGCCCGGTCGGTTGGCGGCCAGTTCTGGTGATCCTCAGACCTGCTTCAGCCGCCAGCACCCGGAACTGCTCCCGGTTCCAGTGCTTCCCGCCGACCAGCACGGTTTCGATGGAGAGTCCGTAGCTCTGTCCGTCGAGGTCGATGCTCCCGACCACGACCACGCGTCCGTCCAGGGAGACTGCCTCGGAGCAGCGCTGGAGGAGGCGAATCGCCTCCACGTCGGGCCAGTCATTGAGGACACGGTTGATCAGGTAGAGGTCGGCTCCAGCCGGGAGTGGATCGAAGAAACTCTGTCCCACCGTCTTCACCCGGTCGCTTACTCCGGCCGCTTCAAAGGTTTCTACAGCATTGGCCACGGTGCGCGGAAAATCGACGAGCGTGCCGTGCACGTGTGGGTGCGCCTGAAGAATCGCGGCAAGGAGCGCGCCCGCACCACCGCCAACGTCGACGATCGAACGCACGCCGTCCCAATCGCGGTCGACCAGCGCCTCGGGGTCAGGATCGCCGTGTCCGGCCGGACCCATCAGTTCGTCGAAACTGGCGCCGATCTCAGGGTGCGCATCGAGGTCTTCCCAGAAGGGCAATCCGAAAATCTCCTGGTAGGCGGGCTTTCCGCTGCGGACCTGCTGAAGCAGTCCGCTCCAGGCGTTGGCCATCCGTCCGCCGATACCGTCCAGATCGAGTCCCAACCGAATTGGACCTTCGAGTAGTTGGCGGGACGCGGCATTGAGTGCAAATAGGCCGGGTTCGGGTTCGAGGAAGACGCCCTTACCGGCGAGATGCTCGAGCACGCGCTGGAGCATATTGGCGTCGGCCTGGCATGCGGCGGCGAGATCGTCGATCTGCGTGACTCCCGCCGCGATCTGATCGGCGACCCGCAGGGTCGCAACAACGTGCAGGCACCAGGGCGTGGCGAGGTCGCTCAACGCGAAGAGGTCTAACTCATCTGGTGCTGACATGAACTCCGCCTCCGTTCAGATTGTCAGTTTCTCGTGCGTGGTCACGGGCAGCATAGCAGGGAACGGCGAGGTGGACGGCTCACCTGCGCCAATATTTCGTTTGGCCGTTATTAATACCCTTGACACACGGCTCGAAATGCCTCATTCTATAGCCCTGTCAGTTCGCGCTGCCGGATTCCGTTCCCGTGGCGCGATTTTTCGTCCGTCAACGAATAGACTGGAAAGGGTCGAGTAGCTCGCAATGGCTTTCCGATTCAGGCGTAGGTACAGCTCGATGAGGCGTCCTGTCGACGTTCGCTGGAACCTATGTATTGAAATGAGGAGAGCATGCAGTTGCAGACCAAGACCGCGAAATTCGATCTTCTGACCGACGACAACCTCACTCCCGATCAGGCGAAAGCGCTGATCGATCGCGCGATTCAACTCAAAGCACAACTCAAGGCAGGCGAACCCCAGCATCACATCATGCCGGGTAAAACCCTGGCGATGATCTTCGAGAAGCCGTCGACGCGCACGCGTGTCGCGTTCGAGGTCGGCATGGCGCAGATGGGCGGCCACGCCCTGTACCTCTCGACGAACGACCTGCAGCTCGGCCGTGGGGAGTCGATCGAGGATACCGGCGCGGTCCTCTCACGCTATGTTGACGTGATCATGGCGCGGGTATTCAAGCATTCCGACGTCGTCGCGCTGGCCAAGTCGGCCTCGGTGCCAGTGATCAACGGTCTTTCCGACCTGGCGCATCCGACTCAGGGACTGGCGGACATGATGACGATCAAGGAGCAGTTCGGCGGCTGGAGCGGTCACAAACTGGCCTACGTCGGTAACAAGAACAATATGGTTAACTCGCTGCTCCTGGCCGGTGCGCTGGTTGGTCTCGATGTGGCTGTCGCGACGCCCGCTCACTGCACGCCGGATGTCTTCATCGTCGAGCGAGCCAAGGCGATCGCCGCGCAGACGGGCAGCACCATCGAGTTCTTCGAGAACCCCTACCATGCTATCTCCAACGCCGACGTCGTCTACACCGACGTCTGGGTGAGCATGGGGCAGGACCTCGACGGGCAGACTCTGGAGAGCCTGAAGGCCTATCAGGTCGACGACGAGATGATGTCCGGCACGGCCTATAAATCGGTCTTCATGCATTGCCTGCCGATGTTCCGTGGCCAGGAAGTGACGGCCGAGGTGGCCGACGGAGAGCAGTCGATCATCTACGATCAGGCCGAGAACCGCCTTCACATTCACAAGGCGATCCTCTACGAATTGCTGGCCAACCCGCTCGGCTCGGTGCTCGTCTAGCTGGAAATTCCCAGCGACGGGCGCGAACTACTCCGGGTGCCAGGGATCGTTCTTACTCTTTGTCCCTGGGTTCCACGGGTCGTCGCCAGACAGCGTTCCGCCGGGATTCCACGGGTCGGTGCCGCTGGTCCTGGCGTCCGGTATCCAGGGATTGGCCTGTGGAACGCTTGCCTGCGGCATGCTGGTCTCCGGTTTCCATGGAGTCGCCGTCACGGACGGTTCCGGTGATGACACAGCACCGGGGTTAGTCGTCTCCTGGTTTGGGCGGTGCGCAACCGCCTGCTCCAGTTGGTCGATCACGTCCGGCGGGAGGAACTTGCTGAGACCGATACGCATCTCGGGGCTGACACCATGCTCGAACTGGGCGATTAGCGCGCGTGGAACACCCTGCTCGAAGTGTGCGAATGTCTCCGGCGGCAGGGCTTGTCGCAGCCTCGCGATCGTCTCTGGCGGCAACACCTCGTTCAGCGGAACGATCTGGAACATTTCCTTGTGCTCTTGGAACGTCGCGCCGCGTTCGGCCGTCGACGCACCGGAGAAGAGGGCGCGAATGATGTTCAGGAAGACCCCCACCGTGAACCGTCCCTTCCGCAGATAACGAATAAGACAGGCTTTCCGGAGATACAATTCCGAGAAATGCCACCGAGTATAGTTGAATTTCACGCGTTGCAGTATGGGTCACGTGAACGCGATTTCTGACGATGTCCGAGTCAGGCCAATCGTGGGTCCGGTGCCACCGAACTTTTCAAAGTCATGTGTTTTTCGGTAGTCTGTGATCAAAAGCAGGGAATCTCGACTGGCGTCATGTGGAGGCCGTCATGCCGAGCAACCGCAATCCCCCCCACAACCGTCGTTCGCGAAACCAGGCTCTGGCCGGTCGTAAGCGCGAATTGCGCCTTCTCGACGATCTTCTTGCCGCAACCATCGGTGGACGTGGTGCGACGGTCCTGATCAGCGGCGATGCGGGGATCGGGAAGACCTCCCTGATTGAAGCCCTCCGGGATGAGGCACTGGTCAGGGACTCATTGGTCTTGAGCGGCGCTTGCTACGACCTGACAACGACGCCGCCATACGGACCGTGGCGTGACTTGACGCAGTCATATGTTCAAGTGGATGCACTTCCCGCTCTGCCAGGCTGTTTTGATGCAGATTATTCCGTTCGGGCAGGACACGATGAGTCGACTCTGTTCGATGAGTTCGAGCAGTTCCTGGTGGATATCGCGTCCCAGCGGTCGCTCGTGCTGTTACTCGAGGATATTCACTGGGCTGATGAGGCAAGTCTCGGTCTCTTGCGCCGTCTATCCCGGCGATCCGTTGCTCTGCCGCTGCTGTTGGTCGTGACCTATCGCGCTGAGGATGTGGAGCGCTGGTCCCACCTCAGCAGGCTCCTCCCTGTCATCGTACGTGAGTCGTCACCCGAGAGAATTGAACTTCGCCCGCTCGATCGCGACGCTGTCGACTCCATCGTGTCGGGTCGTTACGAGTTGTCACCGCGCGACCTTGCGCGCCTCGTCGATTACTTGATGCAGCGTGCTGAGGGGAACGCATTCTACACACTGGAGCTTCTTCGCGGCCTGGAGCAGCAAGATCTACTCGTGGAGACCGACGGCGGCTGGAGACTCAACGAGATCGACAGTCTTGGAGTGCCTCGCCTCCTGCGACAGGTGATCGACGCCCGTCTTGAACGCCTGGAGCCCGAGATAAGGGAGCACCTAGCGGCCGGCGCGGTGATCGGGCAGCACGTTCCGGTCGACCTCTGGTCTCAGGTGCTCGATGTTCCGGAAGAGGAGATCTTTGCTATTGTCGACCGCGCGGCCGCGGAACAGTTGATAGACCTTGACGCTCATGGCACGTCGATGGGTTTTCGACACGCCCTGATTCGGGATGCGCTCTATCAGTCGCTACTCCCAATGCGGCGGCGACGACTTCACCGGCAAGTGGGGCGACTACTAACGCAAAACGCGAATCCAGATCCGGATACCGTCGCCTGGCATCTTCAGGCGAGTGGGGACGACGACGCGCCTGCCTGGCTCATGCGAGCCGCCGATCGAGCCCAGCGATCCTACGCCTGGGCGACAGCGGCCGAAAGGCTCATTGCCTCCGGCGCGTTGCGCGCCAATAGTATTGATCCTCGAGAGCGAGGCTGGATTCACTACCGCGTTGGCCGGCTCCTCAGGCATTCCGGCGCGGTCGAGGCTATGCGGTGGCTGCGAGACGCCGAAGATATTGGGAATCGTCTTGGGGACGCCAGTCTGTCCGCATTTTCCCGCTTCGATCTCGGGCACCTGCTCGTTCTGTCCGGAGAGTACCAGCAGGGGATCGCTGAGATGATGGCAGGCGATCAGTTGCTCGACCAGATTCGACTGGATGGCCCGACGATCTCTCCTGACGTTCTCACCTGGGTGGCCGACGCCTTTCCAGACGCGACGAATGACGTCCGTGCTCCGGAGCGCTCGTGGACCGGAAGGACGGCGAGCCTACTGCGGCGGGGTACGCTGGTGCAGTGGCTCGCGGAGCCTGGCCGGTTCGACGACGTGATCGCACTCGGTGAGCCCTATGTCGAGGAATTGAAGTCGATCGATGGACCATCAGCGCAGCTTCGCTCACAGGCAGGTGACGCATGGTTTGGTCTGGCCCGGAGCTATGCCGCGTTCAGGCAAGTGGAAAAGGCCCGACAGGCCTTTGAACGCGCGCTCGAATGCTATGAGGGCATGGGACACCATCTTCTCACCGGTAGCACTCGTTGGATGCGGCTGCATGAACTGCTCCTGCCGTTCGAGACGTTTCAGGACGACGAACTGCGGCAGGCAGCTGATGCCATGGAGTCCTCGTACCGCCGGGCGAGTGGCGCGCTGCCTCCCGGTGTCGCTCCCGGCTTTGGCGCGATCGAGCTCCACTTTCTTCGTGGAGCGTGGCAGCAGGCTCGTGACCTCGTCGAACCGATGGTGACGCATCAGACTACCATGGCGTCGTGGCGTCACCGCGCGGCAGGAGCACTGGCGCGACTCGCGCGAGATGCCGGTGATTCCGATCGTGCCTGGCAGATCATTTCCGATCTGCTACCGGACGGTTCACAGACCGAGCCTGGCAGCCGGACCTTCTCGAGTACCATCGAGCTTCAATTGGTGGCCGCTCATCTTTCGCTCGATGCCTCGGATCTGGAAGCCGCCCGTGCCTGGCTCCTGGCGCTGAACCGGTGGTTGTCGTGGAGTGGCGCCCACCGCTGGCGCAGCGCAGCCATGGTGACCTGGGCACGCTATTACCTGGAGGCGGGCGACCTACCTCTGTCGCGGAAGACCGCGGATGAGGCGCTCCGCCTGGCCACCGCACCGGATCAGCCGCTTGCGCTGATCACGGCTATCCGATTCCAGGGTGAGATCGACCTTGTCGACGGTCAGCTTGATGTGGCGGTTCGGAGTTTTGAGCGTGCAATGGACCTGGCGGAGCGCTGTCAGGCGCCGTTTGAGCAGGCGCTCTCAGCTCTCGGCATTGCCGAAGCCCATTTTCAGACCGGAGATTCCGGAGCGGCACGCGAGTTCGTCGAATCCGCCATTGATCGTCTCGAGCAGCTTGGTGCGGTACCCGCGTTGCAGCGTGCGCGCAATCTCCGCTCGAAGCTCGAAGAGCAAAGGAAGAAGGCTCCCCGGCCGTTTGGCCTGAGTCCGCGAGAGATCGACGTGCTCCGCCTGGTTTCGCAGGGATTGACCGACGCGGAAGTCGCCGAGCAGCTCTTCATTAGCTACCGAACCGTGACGACGCATCTGACCTCGATATTCAACAAACTCGGCGTCAGTTCTCGCGTCTCGGCCACCCGAGTCGCGGTCGAGCAGGGCATCGTCTGACCATTCGGAGACTACGTATCCAGCCACTCTTGTTACCGTGGCAGCCAATACGTAGCTTCCACGATGTTGCCGCGCCCATTCCTCCCTAGCATGGTGACCAACACGAATTCGAGCGCTCGATCGTGTAGCGAACAACAGACACGATACCGGCCGTCGGAATCCGTTCGGCCGAGACGCCGGGAGGAACAATGATCTCCTTTCAACTCAACGAACTGTCACTGGGTAGCTTCTGGTTGAACGAGGACCCGCACGGACGCGGGCAGGCTGCGTTCCCACTCACGGGGGTGCCTGGCGCCGAAGCGGAAGGAATGGTCTATTTCGAGATCGAGCCAGGCGACAACCTGCCGATGCACACGGATAGTCCGGATGAAGTGATCGTCGTGCTGAGCGGGACCGCGTACGCCACAGTCGGCGACGAAGCCGGCGAACTTGCGACTGGGTCGGTGGCGCTCATTCCGTCGATGGTGCCGCATGGCTTCAAGAGCATCGGCAGCGAGACCCTGCGATGCGTCGGGATCTTCCCCGACTCGAACGTCGTGACGACCTTCGAATACGCGATGCAGCCATTTGGCACGCGCGTCCTCAAATTCAAGGATACGGTTCCGGCCTAATCGAAACCGTGACGACCGCTCGTATCGGGGCTGACCCGCCGACATGTCTGCACGTGTCAGTCCCGATACTTCTTCCGAGAAACGCCCTCCTCCGCTGCTACAATCGAAAACATGAAAACCTCAGTTCGACCGTCCGTGACGGTGAGCTATGCTCAGACGCTGGACGGCCGCCTGGCGACCCGGACCGGCAGTTCCCAGTGGATCAGCGGACCCGAATCGCTCCAGTTTGCTCACCAGTTGCGTGCCGAGCATGACGCGATTATGGTCGGCGTCGGCACGGTGCTGCGGGACGATCCACGCTTGACCGCTCGACTGGGCGAGATACCACCCGGCCGGGAATCGCCGTTGCGCGTGATCGTCGACAGCACGCTACGCACGCCCCTGACAGCCAACGTTCTGGCAGACCGAGCGGCCAGCGGTACGCTGCTCGCCACGACAGAACGTGCGCCGGAAGAGAGACGATCGCTGCTCGTCGACATGGGCGCGGGGGTCGTGGTGGTGGGTAGCGCGGATGGTCGGGTGGACCTGCCAGCGCTGCTCAGCGAACTGAGTCAGTGCGGTGTCGGTTCAGTCATGGTCGAGGGGGGCGCACGTTTGATCACCTCGTTGCTGCGCGAACACCTGGTCGATCGCCTGACGGTCTGCGTGGCCCCGAAGATCCTGGGCGCGGGCATAGAGGCGATCGGCGATCTTGGGATCGTCGACCTGGCTCGATCCCTGCGTCTCGTCGATTCGGTAGTTACGCGCTATGGGGTCGATCTCGTGATGGACGGTCGGATCGGCTACCCGGAGGATGCCGATGCCGTCTGACAAGGGAAACATCGAGTCTCGTTCCCTGTGGCTCACCGCGCCGAAGATGGTCGAGTTCCGCACCGAGACGATTCCGCCACCTGGCTCGGGTGAGATTCGCGTGCAGACGATCGCGTCCGCTCTTAGCCAGGGGACCGAGATGCTGGTCTATCGCGGTGAAGTTCCGGTTGATCTGCCGCTCGACCTGCCAGCCCTCTCGGGGAGCTTCGCCTTCCCGATCAAATACGGGTACGCCACGGTCGGGCGCGTACTTGACCTGGGCGACGACGTCACCGGATTTGCTCGGGGCGATGCAGTGTTCGTGCACCACCCGCACCAGAGCACGTTCGTCGTTCCCACCAATCCGGCTGATGGACCGGCACCAGTGCGGCTGCCGGACGATCTCGATCCGCTCCTCGGACTCTTCGTCGCCAATCTCGAGACGGCGGTCAACGTGCTGCTCGACTCGGGGATTCGGCTGGGCGAGACCGCGCTCGTCTTTGGCCAGGGGACGGTCGGTTTGCTGATCGCGCAGTTGCTGCGGCACGCCGGTGCGGGACAGGTCATCGTGGTCGATCCACTGGAACGACGGCGAACCCTCGCGTTCAAACTCGGAGTCGACGTCGCGCTCGAACCGGGATCCGAGATGCTGGAGCGAGTTATGGAATTGACCGAAGGACGTGGAGCTGACGTCGCGATCGAGGTTAGCGGCTCTGGTGCCGCGCTACAGTCAGCGATCGAGAGCGTCGCGGTCGAGGGGACGGTCGTGGTCGTCTCCTGGTATGGCACCAAGACAGTCTCGTTGGCGCTGGGAGAGCACTTTCATCGTGGCCGTGTACGAATCCGCTCGTCGCAGGTTGGACGGATCAGCCCGGAGTTGAGTGCGCGCTGGGATCATGCACGGCGATTGAGATTGTCCGTCGAACTGCTGCCACGACTCGAACTGAGCGAGCTGATTTCGCATCGCTTCCGCTTTGATGAGGCGGCCGATGCCTACCGGCTGGTTGACGAGCGGCCCGGTAACGCGGTGCAGGTGATTCTGACCTACGAAGATTGACCGGAAGAGAGGCACGACGTGTACGAGATTGGTGTGGTGGCGCAGTTCGAGGCAGCGCATCGACTGGTCGGTGATTTCGGTCCAGCCACCCGGCTGCACGGCCACACCTACCGGCTCGAAGCGGCGGTGCGGGGCGAACAGTTACAGGACGACGGAACCCTGTTCGACATCGGGCGCCTGCGAAGCGTGGTCGACGAACTGTCGGCTGGACTCCACTATCGCAATCTGGACGAGTTAGCGGACTTCGCCGGAGTCAACACCACGGCCGAGAACGTCGCGAGCTATTGCTGGGAGCGAATCGCCGCCGAGCTTCGCGGCGTCGGCCTCGCGTCGCTGCTCGTCCGCGTCTGGGAGTCACCCCAGGTCTACGCAGCACGCGACGACACACTCACACCGTGATGGTGGCGCCAGGTTTAGCCTCTCTGTTCTGGGAACACCTCATGCTTTTGAGAGTCGCGAATACCGGCGAATGGCCGGGCTTCGTCGATTCGTACCGTTCCAAGGAGCGTAGATGACCGAGCGAGTGATAACCGGCAACATCGGCGTGGCCGCCAGTGCGTTTATCAGGGCGGATCAGCCGTGGGGAGACGCTCTGCTCGCGCCCCTCTATGACGTATTTCCCTTCGAGGATGATCTACCGCTCTACGGTGAGCTGGCCGCAGCCGAGGGTGGGCGAGTGCTTGAAGTTGCATGCGGCAGTGGCCGCGTGCTCGTCCCGCTGGCGAAGGCTGGGTTCGAGGTTATCGGGCTGGACGCCTCGCCCCACATGCTCGACCTGGCCCGGGAAAAGCTCCAAGCAGCTGGGGCCGAAGTAGCGGCACGCGCGCGGCTGTTCCAGGGCGACATGCGGACGCTCGACTTGCGGGATGAAGGAGATGAACCATTCGACCTGGCGATCGTCGCGGTGAAGAGTATCGCCTACCTGGTGGATCGCGCCGATCAGCTTAGGACCCTGCGGAACGTCGCCGCGCACTTGCGTCCTGGTGGCTTGCTGGCGATCGACTTGCTGCATCCGACTCCGGAACTGTTGGCCGAGCGGCCGGGCAGCATGCGTCAGGATCTGGCACAGACCGATCCCGAGAGCGGCACGGTGGTGACGCGCACCGAGACGCTGGTCGACAACGATCTGGCCAGGCAGGTGCGGCTGATGCGCTCCTCCTACGAGATCATCGCGCGGGATGGGTCGGTCACCAAGCGCATCGTCGAGTGGCCCTATCGCTACCTCCATCGCTTCGAGGCCGAGCACCTGCTCGAGCGGGCTGGTTTTACCATCGAAGCGCTTTACGGCGGCTACCGGCGCGAAGCATTCACGTCCGACTCCCCGACCATGCTCTTCCTGGCGCGGGTCTCGGGGTAGCCAACCTCCTCAGTAGATCTGTGATGTAGTTGTTGGCTCCTGACTTATGGTCGACCCGAGGACGGCAGGTGCAACCTTCCGCGGGAGGGCAGAGGCGTCCTCCGCCACGTCAGATCTCCGTGGATCCGACTTCTCGCACCGCATCAAAGAAGACCCTGGCGGTGTCGGACCAGGTCGGGCGTTTGAGTGCTCGAGCGTGGGCTGCCTCGCCGAGTCGCGCGCGAAGGTCTAGATCCCGCGCGAGAAGATGGAGCGCGTTGGACAGTCCAGCGACGTCGCCCGGCTCGACCAGCAATCCTTCTTTTCCGTGGTCGGCCAGGTAGGGCAGATTCCCCGCGCGCCAGCCGACGACCGGAAGTCCGAAGGCCATTGCTTCGCCATAGACCGTGCCAAACGGCTCCCGGATGCTCGGCAGCACGAATGCGTCCGCGGCGGCGTAGAGCGCGGCCACCTCCTCACGAGATTTCCGTCCATGCACGACGACATGGTCGATCAGGTCCGGCCGAGCCAGTCGCACGCGTATCCTATCGCCGTAGCCTTCGTCGGCATGATCGTCGCCCACCAGGTGCAGCGTGGCCGTATTCGATGGCAAGAGTGCGAAGGCATCGAGCAGGTCGACGATTCCCTTGCGCTCGACCCAGTTGCCGACGCACAGGAAGGCTGCCTGGCGACCGCGGCGCAGGTCTCCCGGCGACTGTCCGTGTCCGGTCGCGACGTCTCGTCCGGGCGGGACGACCCGCAGTCGCTCACGGGCGACGCCCTGTTCTTCCAGGTCGGCAGCCAGGGAATCGCTCGCAACCAGCAGGCGTGCTGCTCGTCGATAGGCCAGCCGATCGAGTCGTGCCTGCACCGCCGAGCGCAGCCGTCCATGATCGATCCCACCGGGCGGTTGGTGCAGCATCCCGACGAGCGGCACAGATGGCCCTCCGAGCAACATCGCCGGACCGGTGAATGCCGCAGCAATGCTGTCGAGCACCAGCACATCGGCGTCAAGTGCCGCTGTCTGGCCCAGCACATCTGGTGCGTCGAGCATCGCGAGCGGGAACGGTCGATGCGGAAAGGAGACGAAGTCAATCCGCGCCCCGTGGTCCGGCGCAAGTTCGGCGAGGCGTTGGTGAAAGAGATAGCCGCCGGTGAGCGTGCTTGGGTCACCGAGCGTGAGGAGGGCAATCGTCAGCGTGCGCGTCATACATGTCGCTCCAACCCCATTTGGCTCCAGTGGCCTGTTCGGCGGCGGCGAACGCTATCCGCTCGAATTATCCCGTGCCCTCGCCAGGGAGATCGATTGCACACTTATTAGCTTCGGCCCCCATGCGCGGCAGTTCCATGAGCCTGGTGGCCTGGAACACCGGGTGCTCCGCACCATCTACCATCTCCATGGACACATCGCACATCCGGTTGCTCCCGGTCTACCGTTGGCGTTGCGGCGTGCTGACCTGGTCCATACGCACCACCTGCGCAGCTTGCCGAGCAAGGTCGCGGCCACTACGGCGAAATTGTCGCGCCAGCCGGCGGTCGTCACTGACCACGGCCTTCAGGGCGGCGACCTAGCCGGATTCCTGCCACGGCTGTTCGTCCGCTTTCTGGCCGTTTCCCAGTACTCCGCGCGTGAGCTTGGCGCGCCGCTAGACCGAACCAGCGTCATCTACGGCGGGGCCGATCCAGAGCGCTACGCGCCCGACGAATCCGAGCGACGCAACGGCGTTCTCTTTGTGGGGCGCTTGACGCCCCACAAGGGGGTCGACCGGCTCATCGCGGCGCTGCCGTTAGGCGCTCGCCTGCAGATCGCCGGATCCGAGGGGCACGATCCCTCTCCGCCAGAGAATGGTTACCCGGCTTTGTTGCGCCAGCTTGCGGCGAACAAGGATGTCGCGTTTCTCGGTCCGGTTCGCGACGCGGACCTGCCCGCCCTCTATCGCCAGTCTTCCGTGCTGGTCCTCCCGTCGGTCGAACGAACCTGCTACGGGCGAACGATCCGCGTTTCGGAATTACTCGGGCTGGTCGTGTTGGAGGCGATGGCAAGCGGCACGCCGGTCGTCGCCAGCCGGATCGGTGGGCTGCCGGAAATCGTCGAAGACGGGGTCACCGGTTTTCTGATCACTCCTGGGAATGAGACCGAACTGCGCGATCGACTGGCGGAACTGCTCGGAGATCCAGCACTGGCCAGCAGAATGGGTGCCGCCGCGCGGCAATCAGTCGTCGACCGGTTCACCTGGCACGCTTGTGCCGAGCGCTGCCTGGCGGTCTACCAGGAACTCGTCTAAACGCCGGTCAATCGTGAATCGCCTCGTCGGCCGGGAACGACTCTGACAACAGGTGACCCATCTTGAGCCGTTTGGTCTGAAGGTAGCCCAGGTTGGTCGGGTGCGGCGCCATCTCCAGCGGAACGCGTTCCACAACCTGAATGTCGTGCTGCGCTAATCCCTCGATCTTGGCAGGATTGTTGGTGAGGAGACGCACGCGAGTCACCCCAAGGTCGCGCAGCATGGCGGCCGCTTCGTCATAGGTCCGCAGGTCGGCCGGGAGTCCGAGCCGATGGTTGGCCTCGACGGTGTCGTAGCCCTCGTCCTGGATTGCGTAGGCGCGAATCTTGTTTGTCAGTCCGATTCCGCGTCCCTCCTGCCGGAGATAGAGCAGGATACCCCGGCCCTGCTGCTGGAGCAGCGCCAGACTGTAGTCCAGCTGCTCACCACAGTCGCAGCGATGCGAGCCGAAGACGTCTCCGGTCAGGCATTCGGAGTGCATGCGGACGAGCACTGGCTCGCCGTCGTGAAACGATCCGACCGTCAGCGCGATGTGCTCTATCCCGGTCTCCGTGCCATAGAGGACCAGGTGGAAGTCTCCATAGTGTGTCGGCAGGCCGACTTCCGCCACACGTTTCGGTGCGAATGTCGTCATCCCGGTCCTCCACCTCCAGCATTACCAAATCGACTGGAGAAGGTTCTTGCATAACCACTGCCATGGTGGTGCGGGACGAGAGCCTGTTTCAATCGCCGTGATCGTTCGGGCCGGCGTTCTCTTTCGTCATTCCGGATGGATTCTCAACAGGTGCCATCGACCGAGCTCATGAAGAGGACGTCATTTGACCAGCGGAATGACCTCGTTGGCGAAGCGCTGGATCTGCTCGATGGGGTCCGTCGCTGGCCAGATCCAGACACGCTGCACTCCTGCGTCGCGGAACTTCGCTAGCCGCTCAGCGCAGTGCTCGGCGCTCCCCATCAGAGCCAGGCGGAGCAGGTCGTCCGGATCGCGATTCAGGGCCGGGCCAAGGATGTCGCGGGCGACGCGGCGCGATTCCCGGGCGTCGTCCGTAACGTAGACGAAAACCGAGGCGAGGGCATTATCGAGCGCAGCCGAGTCGCGGCCCAGTTGCGCCCGCTGCTCCAGAAGCGACTGCCAGGCTGAACCAAAATCCTCCGGCGTGATGTTGAAGCCAGATGCGATCCAGCCATCGCCCAAATGCGCCACTCGTCGCAAACCCGCTGTCGACCCCCAACTGCCGATCCAGATTGGCGGACCGCCCCGTTTCGGACGAGGACGTGGTCCGGCGCCAGCGACGTGATAGAAGCGGCCATGGATGTCCGGCTGCTCTTCCGACCAGACGATGCGCAGCATACGAATTGATTCGTCGAGCCTCTGCCAGCGCTCTTCCCACGGGATGTCCAGCAGTTCGAATTCGTCGCGCAGCACTCCCGCGCTCACTCCGAGAATCACCCGCTCACTGCTGAGCCGGTCGAGCGAGCCCATTGCCTGAGCGACGACCAGCGGATGCCGCACGACCGGCAGGAGCACCGCAGTTGCCAGCCGGATGCGGTGGGTCGCGCCCGCGATGGCGGCCAGAATCGTCGGGCCGTCGAGCCAGGGGCCGCGCGCGACAATGTGGTCGGAGGTCGTGACAGCTTCGTAGCCGAGGGCCTCTGCGATCACGCCGTACTGAACGAGATCTTGAAGGCTTGGAACGTCGTCCTCCCCCACGATCACCGGAATGTGGACCCCGAACTCCACTTCGCCCTCTCATTCGTCAATTGACCGCGCCCGCCAGTCTCCGCATACTAGCCTTTGCCGGATGGCTTGCCCAGTGCCGGTCCCGGGACCGGCGGTGATGGAAGCGAGGATGACAGGATGCTGCAGAGTGAGATTGTTGGACGGCCGCTGGCGGAGGTCGATACGCCCGCGTTGGTGATCGATGCAGACGTCATGGAGCAGAACATTGCCAGGATGGCCGAGTTCATGGCCGGAAGTACGGCGAAACTTCGGCCACATGCCAAGACACACAAATCGCCGATCGTCGCTCAGAAGCAGATCGACGCGGGCGCGGTCGGCATCACCTGCGCTAAGCTGGGCGAGGCGGAAGCGCTGGTCGAGGGTGGCATCAGAGACATTCTGATCGCCAACCAGATCGTCGGAGCGCACAAAATCGCGCGCCTGGTCCGCCTGGCGCGACATGCCGACATCGCTGTGGCCATCGACAACATCGAGAACGCCCGGGAGATCTCGAACGCGGCGCTGGAGGCTGGCTCGACAGTACGCGTGCTGGTCGAGGTCAATGTCGGCATGGACCGCTGCGGCGTGGAGCCGGGCGCACCTGCGGTCGACCTGGCCAAGCAGGCGGCCGATCTGCCGGGCCTGCGTTTCTTCGGCATCCAGAGCTATGAAGGTCACCTGGTGATGCTGGCCGGCCACGAAAACCGAGCCGAGCGAGTGCGGGAGGCGATGGCGCCGGTGATCGAGACTCGCCGGATGATCGAGGCGGCCGGGATTCCGGTGACGGCGATTAGTGGCGGCGGCACGGGAACCTTCGACATCACCAGCCAGATCGAGGGGTTCGACGAGATCCAGGCCGGATCGTACGTCTTCATGGACGCCAAATACAGTTCGGTCGAGGGTCCGGACGCGGTTTTCCGTCCGGCTATCTTCCTCTGGTCGACCATCGTCAGTCGTCCGACACCGGAGCGCGCGGTGGCAGACATCGGCCTCAAGACGGCGACGCCCGAGATGGGTCTACCGGTGCTGGCCGACTACCGCGACTCCACCACGCTGAGCCTGTCGGAAGAGCATGTCAAGCTGCGACTAGAGGGCGACACGCAAGCGCTGAAGGTCGGTGATAAGGTCCGGTTCCAGCCCGGTCATGTCTGCACCACGGTCAACCTACATGACGAGTTCATCGTGACGCGCAATGGCGTGGTCGAGGCGGTCTGGCCCGTGGCCGGGCGTGGCCGGTCGAAGTAGCCTGAGCCCTGACAGCAAAATGTCGACGAATCGCGTTACCAGCCGGGAGGGGTTGCACATCGGGCACTGAGGGCTCGGGTGTCCTCACCCTCCCGCCGCGAGTTGCTGCTCCTGTGCCGCTACTTTCTCCAAAGATGGTTTGGCACCAAGCGGCTCGCAGATCGCGCGCACCTCGACCAGCAGCAACCGTGCGTCGTCGGGCTGGCCCTGTGCCGCTCGTAGCTTCGCGATCTCCAGCAGCGTCAACGCGCGCTCGAAGGGTGCCTGACACGCATCCGCTAGCGTGAGCGATTCGTGCAGATGTTCCTCCGCCGCCTCGAATTGGTCGGCCTCAGTGTCGAGCTGTCCGAGGAACCGGTGGGCGGCGATGAGCGCCAGTGGCTGGCGAGGGTCGGAGGCGTGTGCCAGGGACTGCTCGGCGTGCTGTCGAGCCAGAGTCAGGTCAGTGTTCGCATGGAAATACTGGGCCCAGCCGAGCGCACCCTCGGCTCGACCCAACACCGCACCAGACCATGCAAGCCAGCGGTCGTGCGCCTCGAGCCAGGAGCGCGCGGTCGGGAGGTCCTGAGTCGCGAGTGCCAGCTCAGCGGCCAGACACAGCAGTGGCAGGGAGGTCGGGAAGTAGGCGGTGCCGGGTTCTGTTTGCGGGCCGTCCGGCAGGATCTGGCCGATGGTCTGCCAGGCAAGGTCGGTATCACCGCACCAGACGGCGAGGGGAACGAGCCAACGGGCAGCATAGTTTTGGCCAAACCAACTATGAATGTAGAGCGAGTCGGTTACGATCTCCCATACGGCGTCCCACTCTCCCGCAAGCGCCAGGTGGCTCGCTGCATCCCTGCGGAGCGGCAGTGCGAGCGTGGCGCCCCCCGATCTCCTCGCTGCCTCTTCTCCCAGCGCCACCAGTCGCCGGCGTTCCTCCAGATCGTCCGCGAAGTACGGCAGTTGAACCCATTCGAGCTCAAACTGGCAGGCAGCCGCCATCATGGCGTGATGCTCGATCGTCTGGTAGATCGCACGCGCCTGCTCCAGGGCCTGCTGCGCCTCGTGCGGGTGGCCACGGAACGCCGCCGCGAGCGCCAATCCGAGGAGGCCATCGGCGTACTGGGATTCTCCCTGTCCGACGCGCAGTGACGGCAACGGCGCATTGGTGATCTGGTGCGCACCAAGGCTGACCGCGTCGTCGAACCGCCCGAGCGTGGCCAGGGTGGCAACCAGCGTGCCGGAGAACGCATCGGCGTCAGTTCCAAGCATCGACCACAAACGCGCCTGATCCGGCGTGGGCAGTGCTTCGTAGTCGGCGTTGGCCTGCTCCATGGCCGCGATCGATCCGGCAACATCGCCGAGCCAGGTACGAGTCATCCCCGCGAAGTACTGGCAGCGTGCCGCCAGCGCTGGCTCACCCGCCTCGAGCGCCAGCTGTCGCGCCTCACCCATCAGCTCGACGGTTTTCGGAGAGTCCAAAAATCGCTGCAGGCGTGCGATGTGATAGAGCAGCACCGCCCGCTCCGTTACCGGCGCCCCTTGTTCGGTCAGCTTGGCCAGGGCGGCATCGAAGCGCTCGGCCGCCGTCGCCCAGACATAGGCGCGCTCGGCACGCTCACCCGCCTTGATCAGCCACTCCACCGCACGCTGATCACCGGCCTGCTGGAAGTGGTGGGCGACAATGTCGGGATCGGGGGAGGCGGACCGCAGCAACTGTTCGGCAACCTGCCGGTGGAGTGCTCGCCGACGCAGTGAGATCAGATCGGCGTAGAGCGCCTCGCGGATCAGGGCATGGTGGAAGAACCAGGCGTCGCCACCCGGAAGTTCCTTGACGAGTTGTGCCTCGCGCCCTTGCTCCAATGCCGCGATCAATGAGTCGTCGCTCGCACCGGTCGCCTGCTGCCACAGATCCAGCGGCACCTCCTGGCCGATGACCGCGCCAACTTGCAGCAACGCTCGTGTGTCCGCGTTCAGAACCGCCAAGCGTCCTTCAATCACCTGTCGAAGCAACGGTGGCACGCGCACCTTCGTCAAGTCACCGACGTGCCAGTGGTCACCATGCTGCCGCACCACCTCATCGTGTTCGAGCGTCCGAAGCAGCTCTCCCGCATACAGGGGATTCCCCTCCGCATGCGATGTCAGGTACGCGGCCAAGCGCTCTTGATCGCGGTCGTCCAGCGCATATCGGCTCGCGATGAGCGCGTGATAACCGGGGATGGCGAGCCGGCCGACGTCAAGTCGCTCGGCGCTTGCTTCCCGCACGAGGAGTGGCAGGAGATCATAGAGGGGATGTCTTCGGTGCAGTTCGTCGCTCCGGTACGTGGCGACGAGCAGGATACGCTGGTTGGCAACCTGCCGTGCCAGGAATCGTACGAAGTCGAGGCTTGCTTGGTCGGCCCAATGCAGATCGTCGAGCACGAGGATGATAGGACGCTGAGTGGAAGCGGCCAAGAAGAACTCGGCGACGGCGGTTAAGAGCGTATCCTGCGAACCCATCTTCGCCAGTTCCTGCGCATCGCCAACAAAGGCCGGGACGGATGGCAGCGACGCATCTCCAGGCGCACGATACTGGCGGAAGATCTCGAGCCAGGGGCCGTAGGGCGGCGTCACTGAGAGATCGTAGGCATGGCCCCACAGTACCAGGCAGCCCCGTTCCTCCGCCTCGATGCTCAGGTCCTCGACCAGCGTCGTCTTGCCGATGCCCGCCTCGCCCCCAATCAACACCGGCTTCCACGGCGTTCAAGCATCGCAATGAGTTGGGCATGCAGGAATTCCTGCTCGCGCTCGCGGCCGACGAGCAGCGGTCGCTCACGGCACGACCACGGGCGGCGGTGCAACCTCCGGCAACCGCGGCGCGATTCCGTGCCGGGCCAGCGCCTCGGTCACGTTGCCCAGCCAGACCGATACGGGATGTTCAAGCACTTCCACCCATTGCGAGCCTTCCAGCCAGTAGGCCACGTCCTTGGGGATCTCGACCGGGTCGAGCAGCAGCGGCAGATACGGCTTCTCGAAGCGCCAGGCCAGCGCGATCTCCTGCTTGACGTTGCGGGAAGCGAGCGACGCCTGCGAGCACATCAGGACGCAGGACGGTCGCCCGCTCGATGGCCTCGGCGATCTCCAGGGCGTAGTTGGCTCCGCCATGGATCCCCTCACGGTCGATCCAGGTCGTGACGCCAGCTGCTTCCAGCCGATCCACCACCGGCAGCACCCGCTCCCGGTCGGCGCTCGCATAGCTGATGAAGACGTAGGGTTGGCGGTCACGGTCGGCCACGGGAATTCCCTTCGATCACATCACGGTGCCGGCACACGAGGTGACGATGTCGGTACCACGGATGGCTCGGTCGCCTGTCTATTCGAGGCTGCGCGTTCCGACATGCGCTGTCAGGAATGACTGAACGGTATCGACCAACGTATCCTGGTCCCCGAGCCAGGGAAGATGATCGTCGCCCGGCATTTCGACGAGTTCGGCACGAGGAATCGCGGCGGCGAGATAGCGGGCCACCTCGACGGAGTTCACCCGATCTCCCGTGCGGTTCATGACGAGCGTCGGTACCGTCAACTCTTTGAGGAGAGGACGAACATCAATCGAGCGGTTCATGCGGCTCAAGGCGACGGCCGCGCCGGGACTCGCGGAGGCACGACAAAACCGGGCGAACCACTCGATGAAGGTCTGATTGTTTGCCATGCTCGGCGCGAAGTCGGAAATGTCCTCAGCCTCCACCGTTCCCCACGTTCGCAGCCAGTGCGCCTCTTGTGCGTCTTGCTCCTCAACCGTGTGGCCCCACGGAAAATCTGGTGCCCAAGTGTTCCGAACGTCCGTACCGTACAGCACCAGCGCGAGCGTGCGATCTGGATACGTCGCGGTAAACTGAATACTGAGGGGGCCGCCTTCCGATACGCCCATGAGAGCCGCTCGTTCCACGCCAGCCGCGTCCATGACAGCGCGCAGATCGTCAACACGCTCATCGAGGGGAGGAATGTCCGTGACCCGATCGGAGAGGCCCGTTCCGCGTTTGTCGAAGGTGATGACGCGGGCGAAGCTCGCCAGTCGCCGCCAGAATTGAGCGATCATCGGCTCGTCCCACTCCAGATCGATGTTCGAGACGAAACCTGGAGTTAGCACGAGATCGAACGGACCCTCGCCGAATACCTGATAGGCAATGTTAATCGACCCGCTTTGCGCATAGTGCGTGCGTGGAGGCGTCGACGTGTCGATTCGTCCGTCAATTCCGAGTGCGGTGAGAAGTGACGCCAGTGCGGCGGCAGGGTCGGGGCCGACCGCGTCGATGAAGTTGATCGAAACGTAGCGATGCGGGATGACGGTGGGGGCGACTCGAATCAGCAACAGCCGCTTGTCATTCTGAATGGCCCAATCCCACTCGTTTTTGACGTTGCGGGAGTCGACCGCATCCGGCGAGAGGATCCCGACAACGGTGTCACAAGCCGCCAACCCCCGGTCGATCTCATCCGGCCAGTAGGCACCGACCGGAATATCATATTCGTCCATCCAGGTCGGCACGCCAGCCGCAGCGAGATGGGCCCGCACCTGACGCGCGACGTCTCCATCACGGCGTTCGTACGAGATGAAGACGCGTCGCTGTGCGGTCGTCACGAGGCCATCCCCAATCGCAGTTCCAATGCTCCCACCCGCTCCAAGGTCGGCCTGGCCTCCAGCGGTTCGCAGATGGCGCGCACCTCGGCGAGCAGTTGATGGGCCTGGTCAGGCTTGCCCTGCGCCATCCGCAGTTTCGCGATCTCCAGCAGCGTCAGCGCCCGCTCGAACGGCGCGCCGCAGGCGTCGGCCAGCGTCAGCGACTCCTGCAGGTGTTCCTCAGCTTCATCGAACTGGTCCGCCTCAGTGTCGAGCTGTCCGAGGAACCGGTGCGCGGCGATGAGGGCCAGTGGCTGACGCGGATTGGAGGCGTGGGCCAGGGCCTGCTCGGCAAATCGGCGTGCCGGTTCCTGGTCGCCGCTCGCGTGGTGAAACTGGGCCCAGCCCAGCGCGCCTTCCGCCTGCCCAAGCACGGCACCAGACCACGCCAGCCAGCGGTCGTGCGCCTCGAGCCAGGCACGGGCGGTCGGGAGGTCCTGCGTATCGAGAGCTATTTCGGCAGCGATGCACTGCAGCGAAAGAGCCGGTACGATCAGAACCGCTCCGGGCTCCGTTTCGGGTCCATTCGGAATGATCTCCGCCACCATCCAGCGGGCTCGCTCATTGTCGCCTTGCCGGGTGGCGAGCTGCGCGAACCAATGGCTTGCATGTTGCACTGCCACGGGATGTCGACGTCGGATCTCGGTTTCCGCGAGCTCCCGCGCTCGGTGCCAGCTGCCTGTTAGCACCATGAGACCGTGCTCGACCGTTCCGGCGGGATTGATCAGTGAACTTGCTTCCCTCGCCCGACGTCCAGCTTCCTCACCCTCGGCCACCAAACGTGCACGGGCTTCCCGTTCATCTAAGAAGTAGTGGAGTTCACACTCGTCGAGCTGCCGTTTGCAGCAATAAACGACCATATCGTGATGTCCGATCGCAGCGTACATCGCGGTCGCCCGTTTGAAGGGATCTCGTGCAAACTCCGGCTGTCCTCCCAGCGATGCCGCGACAGCCATTGCGAGCAGACCTTCCGCATACCAGGAGTCTCCCTGTCCCGGTTCGAGCACCGGCAACGGAGACTCGGCGATCATTCGCTCGGCGTGCCCACGCGCCTCTTCGATTCGTCCGACCTCAGCCAGCCAAAGCGCAAGACTCCCCTCGGGCGAGCCGAAATCCCCACCGACGAGCTCTGTAAGCCGCCTCTTCGCCTCCGGTGCCAGCGACTGAAACTCCTCCGTCGCCCGCTCCATCGCGGCGATCCCGGATCGCAGGTCTTTCATCAGTAGACATTGGATCTGAGCGACAATTTGAAGACATGCGGTCGCGAGACCTGTCTCATGACCGGCAAGAGCAAGGCGCCGCCCTTCCTGCAGGTGGCTCAGTGCCTCGCGCTCATTTACGTATCGCTGAAGGTGTCCAATACGAAACTGGAGCGTGGCTCGCTCCACCAATGAAGACTCATGCTCAGACAGTCGCGCCAGTGCAGCCTCGAAGCGCGCTACGGTCGCGCTCCAGGCGTAACGATGCTGTGCTCGTTCGCCGGCTCGGATCAGCCACGGAACGGCCCGCTCGTCGCCCCCTTGCTGGTAGTGGTAGGCGACCTCGTCCGGATCCGGTGCATGGGTCGCAGACAGGGCCTCGGCCGTCTTGCGGTGCCAGAGGCGTCGACGCATTGACACTACATTCTCGTAGAGTGCTTCGCGCAGGAGTGCGTGCCGGAACTGGACGCCGCTGCCATCAGCCGGCATCGACAGCACCGCCGCCTGAACCCCGGCTTCGGCCGCCTCGAGCAGCGTTCCTTCGTCCACTTCCGCCACCGTCGCCCACAGCTCAAACAGCACGTCTTGCCCGATGATCGCCGCCACATCCAGCAGCTCGCGGGTCGCCTCCGGTAGCCGGGCCAGCCGCCCTTCGATGACCTGCCGCAATAGCGGCGGCACCCGTACCTGTTCCAGATCCCCCAGTTGCCACCCATCTCCCGCGGCGACCAATGCCCCGGCCTCCTCCAGTGTCCGTAGCAGTTCACCTGCATAGAGCGGATTCCCTTCGGCCCGCTCGATCCAGGTACTGCTCCAGCCGTGTCTGGTCTCCTTCGGCCAGGGCATAGCGGCTATGAATCAGTGCGGTATGCCCGGCCTCGTCAAGCGGACGAACCTCCACTCGCTCGGCACCAGCTTCCCGCACGAGCAGCGGCAGGAGGGTGTAGAGGGGATGACGGCGGTGCAGTTCGTCGCGAACGATAGGTGGCTACCAGCAGAATGCGCTGGTTCGCGACTTGCCGGGCCAGGTAACGGAAGAAGTCAAGGCTGGCCTGGTCAAACCAGTGCAGGTCGTCGAGGACCAGCATCAGCCGGCATTCCCTGGCGACGGAGGCCAAGAAAGTCGGCCAACTTGGCAAACAGCGTCTCCTGCGATCCCACCTTCGTCAGTTCCTCGGCATTCCCGACGAAGGTCGGAAGCGGCGGCAGCGACGCATCTGCAACTGACCGGTACTGGCGGAAGATCTCCAGCCAGGGACCGTAGGGCGGCGTGACACGAGAGATCGTAGGCATGGCCCCACAGCACCAGGCAGTCCTGTTCCTCCGCCTCGATGCTCAGGTCCTCGACCAGCGTCGTCTTGCCGATGCCCGCTTCGCCACCAACGAGCAGCGTCCCACCCTGCCCGGCCAGCATCCGGTCAAGCTGCTGCCTGAGTAGTCCTCGCTCTCGCTCACGGCCGACCAGCAGCGGTCGCTCTCGCGGCGTGCTGGTCGCTGACGAGAGGGTGACTGAGGCTGGCTCGAGGGTGATCCCAAACGGCAACAAGGCTTTGGCGGTGTCGTCCAGCCACACGGTCTCCGGGCGGTCGAGCACCTCGACCCACTGCGCGCCTTCCAGCCAGTAGGCCACGTCCTTGGGGATCTCGACTGGATCCAGCCGCAGCGGCAGATACGGCTTCTCAAAGCGCCAGGCCAGCGCGATCTCCTGTTTGACATTGCGGGAAGCGAGCGACGCCTGCGAGCACATCAGCAGCAAGACGGTCGCCTGCTCGATGGCCTCGGCGATCTCCAGGGCGTAGTTGGCGCCTCCATGGATCCCCTCACGATCGATCCAAGTCGTGACGCCAGCTGCTTCCAGCCGATCGACCACCGGCAGCACCCGCTCCCGGTCAGCGCTCGCATAGCTGATGAAGACGTAGGGCTCACCCTCGACCGTCGCGGGCATGATCCGGTCCCTCGCTGTTCTGGCTATTCGATCGTCTGAGAATACGCCTGATCGGAGCCCTATTCAAGGCTCGCGGGGTTGAGACAATCGGGCCAGCCTGCACATTGAGCAATCAGCTGACGGCAACGTGCGTTGCCGATTCGTCACGAGGACCTTGGACGAGCGCCAGAAACTCCTCTGCATCGACGTGCAGGCCGAGCTGGTGGGCCGGCGGCAGCGCCGAGCGTTCATAGCGCAAGCGGCCTGAAAGCGCGCTCATATCGAGAATGGCTTCCATCGAGCGGGCGCCGTGAACGTAACTGGTGACGTCGAGGAAAGCGCGCAGCACGCCCGGGTCGATCTGCTGCACGCCGTCGCTCAGCAGCTGCGGCACCTTGAGCGTGAGTAACGATCGCAAGAGCAACGCGCGTCGCAGGACGAAGCTGCGATCCTGGTCGCTCATCGGATTGGGCCCCAAAATGTCGACGAAGCCACGCAGGCGACTCAGGAAGTCGGTCGCCTTGGCGGTGGGCAGCTCGACCGAGCGGTCCTTGAAGCTTGCCATGGTGGCGTGCGTGCCCCCCGCGAAGACAAAGATGGCGGGTCCGATCGGCCGTCCAATCCCACCCTCCAGAAAGAGCCCGTCCTGCATCGGCGCCAGGAACTGCGCCAGCCAGCCGAGCTCGCGCCCGCCGACCGCGGTGTCGAACTCGTCCCAGAAGACGAGGGGCAGGCGCTGCTCGACCGCGCAGTCACGCACGCGCTGCAGTGCACGAGGCAATTCGTCGGTGCCGAACTGCGACAGGTTGAACTCCAGCACCTCAATCGGCGAACCGCTGGCGATCCATTCGCGGGCCATCTGCTTGATGGCGAACGACTTGCCCGAGCCAGGCGGCCCGAAGACGGCCAAGCTCAATGGTCGCCGCGGCCGCTCCTGCTGCAGGTACTCCCGCATAATATGACGCACGCTGCGCATGCTCTCGATCTCGGTCCGGTCGATGGAGGACCAGGCGCCCATTCGCTCAACTGGCAAGTTGGGGCAGGCGACTTCGTCCCCTTCGAGCACGATGCGCTCGGCGGCGACTCGCTCGTCGCCGTGGAAAGCAGCCGACGAGATCTGCCAGCCCGGCGCATCCTCTATGGCAGAGGTTTGAAACGTCGTGTCGTCACCTGCGGCCAGCATTTCGGTCGCATCCGCCGTGAACGTCAATCTCTCGGGAGTCGGCACGAAGCCTCGCTGGTGCATCAGGCGCCCGGCGCCCAGACCGCGCCTCATGGCGGTCAGCCAGTCGGGATGCGCGGAATTCTCTACGGTCGCCAGAGAGAGCGCCGCAGTGATCGCCGTGCCGAGCCCCGGCGTCGAGCCGGGGTAGCGGCGATCCCAATCCCCCTCCTGATGTTGTGGGTCGAAGACGAGCCAGGTATCGCCTCCCCGTGTTGTCATCACGGCACCACTTAGACCAAGCGAGACAACGACTCGGCGTGCCTGCGAAAGCCTGCGGTGGTTGTGTACCACCTGGAGTACGTCTCGCGCGGTTCGTTCCCAGGAGAGGGGCTGACCGATCGGCGCGTATTCCTTGCGCAGATCGCCCACTGAGCAATAAATAGTTACGACCTCAGACAGATCGGCGAGCAGCCGCTCCCAGAGCCGGCCCGTCGTCAACGGAGCACTCGTCTTGACGATGACATGGCGGGGCTGACGCTCTGACTCCAGCAGCGCTGACCAGCGACCGGGATCGTCGCGGAAGCCGAGATTGGCGTCGTCGATGACCAGACAATCTGCGCCAGCCGCGCTCGTGGCGAGCACCGGTGCCGCGGCTATGGCGGGCTGCAGCCCAAGGAATTGTCGCATGCGCCAGACGTGCTCCGTCGCGCCGCGCTGCGCCGGGAAGGGTTGCCACAGGGCATAACTTCGCGCGACGTGCTCGTCGGCCGGGTTGGCGAGTGCCATTTCGGGAAGCGTGGGGCTGATGACCCTTGGGGCGTTCCGGTGGCCCCGGTCAGCGACCGCAGCAAGCATGTCGGCGATCAGTGCAGCGGAGCCACGAAGCGGGCTCATCTGTACGGCCGCGGGTTGTTCCCAGCGGTAGCTCGCCGCAACAGCGTGGGCTGTTGGACCGGGCGCGAGAATCGCCCAATCGACGGTCACATCGCCTACGATCGCGATTCGCGGAGTTGCCTCCCCCACGGCGAGCCCTCCTGAATGGACTCCCGCACAGTTGGCCGGTCCGGGAGTGGTGCACTACAATCCCTGCACTGATTGCGTCCAGTGTAGAGGAGCGCGATGAACCGGGCAATCGTCGATCTGGAGAACGGTTGAGTGGCGGACACAGGCCAAGACTGGTCCATCGTGTCGGGTGGAGGCGTGCGGCCACTGCGGATTGGGGTGACCGGCCATCGTCCCTCCGGGCTCACCGGTGCCGACCTGGCGACTCTCCGTGGTCGTGTCCGCGAGGTTCTCGCGTTGGCGAGAGATAGCGCAGGCGCGCGCGACCTTGAGATCATGTCTCCGCTGGCTGAGGGGGCCGACCAGGTGGTCGCACGCGCGGCCCTGGCCGCCGGACTGACACTCATTTGTCCGCTCCCCTTTGACCGCGACACCTATGCGGCAGATTTTTCGACGGCCAGTTCGCGGGCCGAGTACCGTGCTCTGTTGACGGCCGCTGTGTGCGTCGTTGAACTCGATGGTTTACGAACAACACCGAAGGTGACCGAGGCGGGCTATGCTGCAGTCGGTGCCTGGATGCTGGACCATTGTGACGTGATGCTGGCGATCTGGGACGGCGGTCCTCCACGCGGGGCGGGTGGCACCGGCCAGGTTGTCCAGGAAGCGCTAGACCGTCGCATTCCGGTCGTCCGAATCGATGCCAGGCGTCCGCACGACGTGCAGGTCTTGACGACCGGGAGTAATCGAACGGTTGTCGCCGTAGCCCTCGACCGCCTGCCGGAGTGGATTGCAGCGAACGGCCGGTCAACGTAGTCTATCGTGCCCAAAGCCAGTCTCAAGATCGCGGGAGCGCAAACGCGTCAGTCATCACCGCTTGACGAAATACGGAGAGGGAAGCCCATGTCATCAATGCCCATGTCATTGCCCGATCGCGACGGTTTGAAGAGTCCCTTCCCCTGGCTGCATCACATAGCCCTGGTCACCAATGACATGCCGAAGACGGTCGCGTTCTACCGCGACGTCCTCGGCAGCGAAGTGGCGCTGGCGCACCGGCTGGACCGACCCGACAACGCCCGGCACTACTTCATCACCATCGCGCCCAACACGGTGCTGGCCTTCTTCGAGTTTCCTGATGCCGAATTGCAGGAGTTCCAGGAGGCGACCCTCGCCAAGACGGGCCGCATGCTCGATCACATTTGCTTCTTTGTCGAGAGCAACGACGAACTCGAAGCCTGGCGCCAACGGCTGACAGAGCACGACGTGCCGATTCATCAGTACGCGCCAGGGAACACGCTCTTCTTCCACGATCCGAACAATATCGTCTTCCAGATCAGCATCGCGCCGCAGGGCAAGATGGGCTTTCCGGTTCACGGCGATCCCGACCCGGCCTACCAGGCGCCGAGCAAGTAGTTCGCTTGCCCCAGTTCACTTCGATCGGTCGGAGCGAACTGGGGCTGACTCGTTTCGGGACTATTGCGAGGGTCACTCACGATAGTGGCGTTGCAAAGCTTGGCCGACGGTGTAGTCACCGGCCCGGTGGCGTCATTTCGCGCTCCACGACACGTCGAAGCTTCCACCCGTATTCAGGCCAATCAACACGACCTGATACTTCCCATCGACGGTTGCGGGGATGTTCACCGAGCCGTTCTGTTCCTGATTCTGGGGAACGTTCAGACTCCAAACGGGATTCCCCGAGGGATCGACGACCTCAGCTGCAAGACTGCCCTTGGTCGCGTTCAGAGCGTAGTTCACAGTAATCGTCTGGCCAGCGGTTACACTCGTTTGTTCGCGGGCAAGACCGCTGAATGTCGCGTAGTGATAGTGCATGTGCCCGGGATCAAGCGACCCTGACGCACCAACGAAGTGATTGGGTCCTTGTTCAAACCCGCGCGTGGCCACAAACCACACGCCTGCGCCGGCCAGCGCCAGAATCACGACGGCGACCAGTCCGGCAATGAACCACCTCCGGCGTGTCATGAAGCCAGGGGTCCGCGCTTTCGTCGCCGAACGAATTTCGGAAACTGACTGTTTCGTGGCGGACGTTGGTCCACCTGGCATATGTCGTTCTGCCATGCTGCACCTCCGAGCCTATGGCAGATTCAGCGCGGTGCGGCGGGTCAGAAGCAACGCTGAGTTGCGAATCCGCCTGCTCGGCCGGGTACCCCTCGACCCCCGGCACCGCTCTCATTCATCTATGTCAAGGCTACGTCGGGGGTAGTTGCAAACGTGTTAAAGGGAACCTGCTATCTGCACCAAATGTGTGACGTTAGCAACTCATGACATCTACGGTGAAGTCGATCGCATCTGTCGAGGAGCTAAGGTTGTCGTTGGGAAGACGACATCGGAATTGCGGAACGGTCCTGCCCGATCCCTGGCGGAAGCGCAGGTGCGTCAATGATCAAAGTCGCCTCATCTTCGCGCACCGTTCGCATCTCCTGCGATAATCGGCCGGTGGACACAACCATCTCGAAGTCGTCAGGATGAGCCTGTCGCTTCTCTCTGTTGTTTCAGTTCGTGGAGGGCCAGATGACCGGCGATCTCACACGTGAATGGGCGCCCGTCTACCCGCACCTGCGCTATCGCGATCCGCTCGCCGCCATCGATTGGCTGACGCGCGTCTTCGGCTTCAGGGAACGAGTCCGGATGGAGCGGCCGGACGGCGGCATCATTGTCTCGAAACTGGAGGGACCGGATGGTGGGCTGGTGATGGTTGCCGGGCACCCACCCGAGCTGAATGACTGGATGCGCGAGCGCTTGCCCAATTTTCATCCTCAGCGAGAACAGGCCTGGCCCGATCTGTCGCACGTGATCACGGTCGTGGTACGTGACGTCGGCGCCCATTTTCAGCGGTCACAAACAGAAGGCGCCACGATCTTGATGCCGCCTGCTGACCAGCCATGGGGTACTCGGGTTTACTCCGCCATCGACCCCGAAGGGCACCAGTGGGAATTCAGCCAGATCTTGCGCCCAGTTGACCCGGCAGAATGGGGCGCGCGAGTCATCGAGTGACGGCTTGCCGTTTCACGTTTGGCGGCGGCTGGGTTCATAGAATGTTGTCCGGTGCTGCCGGGCTATGTCCTGGAGTTAGGGTGGAGGAACTCGGAGATGATTGATGAACCGCGGATGTTGACCCCGCGTGAGATTGCGGACCTGCTCGAGGCGATGATGAGCATCGTTCGCACGGAAATGAGCGCGTTGCCTGCGGAGGTTGCGAATTATCACCCGGGTCCTAACGAGTGGTGCGTCAAGGAGGCGCTGGGGCACATCATCGAAGCCGAGCGCCGCGGATTCGCCGGGCGCATCCGGACCATCCTGGCCGAAGAGGAGCCGGATGTGCAGGCCTGGGACCAGAATCAGGTCGAGGTCGAGCGGAATGACTGCGCGCGTGACCTGAATGACCTGCTCGATGAGTTCACCCAACTCCGAACCGAGAGCGTGGCGCTTGTTCGTGGACTGTCCGAGTCCGATTTGCAGCGTGGTGGGATGCATCCGCAGGTCGGCTACCTGCGCGTCAACGATCTGCTCCACGAGTGGCCCGCCCACGACCGCAACCATGTGCGTCAGATGATGGCCAACGTCCAGAGCTACCTCTTCCCACTGATGGGCAACAGTCAGAAATTTGCCGGGGAGTAGCTTAGTCCTGTTCAGTCCGCTGGGCGAGGCTTGCCTCGCCCGTACGAACGAATTCGAGTGGCGGGTTATCCCCGCTTGGCGTTCAGTTTGTCGCGCCAGGCGAGCCAGTCCTTGCACCTTCGCGATGTCCCACTCCGGTCCTCCAGAGCGGAACGTGAAGAAGGTGAACCCGCTCTCGACCATCGTCTCGGCGTCCTCGAACGAGGTGTTCGCGCTGACCCCGGCGGCGCGCTCGATCTCGGATGGATCGCGGTCTTCTTTTTCGCACCATTCATCCAGCACCTGGCTCTTGCGCGCCAGCTCGTCGCCATCCGCATTACAGTGCCAGATATCGGCGTGGTTGGCCACGATGTGGAGCGTTACCTTCTCGCCGCCACCACCGATCATCATCGGTATCTTGCGCGTTGGTGGCGGATTGAGTTTGCCGAGGCGATCCTCGATCACTGGGAGCGCGTCGCGCAGGTCACGCAGGCGGCTGCCGGCTGTGCCGAACTCGTAGCCATACTCGCGATAGTCTTTCTCCGACCAGCCACTGCCCAGTCCGAGGATGAAGCGGCCACCGGAGATATGGTCGATGGTTCGCGACATATCGGCGATCAGGTTCGGGTTGCGATAGCCGATGGACGAGACCAGCGGTCCCATCTCCACGTTCTCAGTCATAGCCGCGATGGCGCTCAGCAGCGTCCAGCATTCGAAATGCTTGCCGTTCGGATCGCCCGACAGCGGATAAAAGTGATCCCAAACCGTGATAACATCGACGCCCATCCGGTCGATTTCGAGCACCTTATCTCGATAATCCGGATAGTCGCCGTGCTGCGGGTTCAAATGAACGCCGATGCGAATCTTCCTCATCCAGTCCCTCTCTCGATAGCGCTGCCGCGAATACAATCCTTCTCTGGTTTAATCCGCGCAAGTCCGCGATGCATTCCATCTGTCCACTCTACCAGCATATTCGGTGCGGGGAGACCGAGTGCGAGAGGTCCTGAGCTCGTGAATCATAATGACCACGTGAGGCTGCTCCAGAACGGAATTACTGAAACGGGTGGCACCTGGGCCGATTTCGGGTCCGGCTGGGGTGCGTTCACCCTGGCGCTGGCCGAGCTGCTGGGCCCGGACGTAGAAATCTACTCGCTCGATCTCGACCGTCGCGCGCTGGATCGGCAGCAGCGCGAGATGCATCTAAGATTTCCGGACACATCCGTTCATTACGTGGTCGCGGACTTCACCCAGCCACACGATCTCCCCCCGCTCAACGGAATCGTTATGGCCAACTCGCTCCATTACCAGCGGAACAAGGACCCTGTAGTGCAACTGGCGCGCGACAATTTGAAGCCTGGAGGGCGGCTCATCCTGGTGGAATACAACACCGATCGGGGCAATCACTGGGTGCCGTTCCCGCTCTCGTACCGTTCCTGGGAGGCGCTGGCAACGCGCAACGGCTTCAGCGGCGTGCGTCTGCTCGGCAGTCGGCCGAGCCGCTTCCTCGGTGAGATCTACTCCGCGATTGCGTTCAAGCCGACCTAGACGAGAGGAATTGCATGGAGCTGCCCAACGTCGATGAGCTTGCCTTTACCCCGGCGACCGAACTGGCGCGACGCATCCGAGAGCGAGAGATCTCGCCGGTCGAACTGACCCAACGTTTCCTCGAGCGGATCGAACGCATCGATCCCCAGGTCGGCTCCTACGTCACGGTGACGGCCGAGCGAGCACTGGCCAACGCCGAAGCAGCTGAGCGTGCCGTGATGTCGGATGACACCACCGGTCTCGGCGCATTGCACGGACTGCCCATCGCCATCAAGGATCTCTCGGCCACGGCGGGTGTGAGGACGACCTACGGCTCGCGTGCCTTCGAGCAGAACGTCCCGCAGGTAAGTAGTCCCGATGTGGATCGTGTGTTCAACGCAGGTGCCATTCTGCTCGGCAAGACCAACACGCCGGAGCTCGGACTGGGCATGACGACTGAGAACGACATCTTCCCGCCGACGCGCAACCCGTGGGATCTCTCCCGGTCGGCGGGCGGCTCCAGCGGCGGCTCGGGCGCCGCCTTGGCGGCGGGACTTTGCCCCATAGCCGTCGGGTCCGACGCGGGCGGATCGGTCCGCGTCCCTGGTAGCGCCTGCGGCGTGGTCGGACTCAAGCCGTCGCGCGGCCGCATCATTCCCGAGCCGTTCAATTTCGCCGCGATCTCCGGGTTCGCAACGCCGGGCCCGATGGCGCGCACAGTCGACGATGTCGCGCTGTTGCTCGAGCCGATGAGCGTCCCGCTGCCGCTTCGTCCACCGAGCCGTCCGGTCAGTCCCGACGCGACCTTCCGCATCGGCTGGACTGTTGCAAATCCGCTGGCGACTGTCAGTCCAGACGTAGCCGCGCTCGTCGAGCAGGTGGCGAACGTGCTGGTCGATCTCGGTCACGAGGTGACGCAGTCGGCACCCGATATCCCGAGCGATTTCGAGCCGTACATGACGATTGTCCGCGCGCATACGGCCATGACTCCAGTGCCGGGCCCTGCGCTGCTTGGTGAGGCGGCGCGGGAAACGTTCGAGGCCGGCACACGGATCTCGGCGGCCGATTACCTGCGCGCCGAGTTCGCCCGGCTCGATTTTCACCGGCGCGTGCTGGGATGGTTCGGGAGCTTCGACCTGCTCCTCTGCCCAACCCTGCCGACCGTCGCTCCGCCGCTTGGCACGCTGATGGGCTCCGGGCCGGAATTCTGGGAGCGGCTGGGAAGGTTCGGGGCCTTCGTCACCTGGGTCAACATGACCGGGCAGCCTGCCATCTCGCTGCCGTTGGGTCAGTCGGAGGACGGACTGCCGATTGGCGTTCAGTTGGTGGGGCGTTCGCACGCCGAGGAGGCACTGCTGGCGGTTGCTCGTCGCCTGGAGCAGGCGATGCCCTGGGCGGACCGGGTGCCGGAGATGGCGCTGGGGTGAGGGCGGAGAGCGGAGGCTGCCAGGATGCTTTAGACGCGGGTAGACGGTGATCGTCACTGGGCGTGTGGGAACGGAGAGATTCTTCGTTGCGGCTCAGAATCTCTTGCCTCGTCGTCTTTCATCCATCGTACTCGGCCATTCGAGTCGACCCATCCCGGTGTGCGGTGGGGCGACGAATGCGTCGCCCCGGCATAGACGAATCTCTGGATAGAGTCCGGTCAGTGACTCGGCGACAGGCTGGCCGGGTCGAGATTCGCGCCGCAGATGATAAGGCAGACGCGCTCGTCATCCGTAGGCTGGTAGGCACCGGTCATCAGCGCGGCCAGCGGCGCGGCGGAGGCGGGCTCGCAGGCGACACGAAGGCCGTCCCAAAGCGCCTGCTGTGCCTGGACGATGGCGTCGTCCGAGACGAGCAGCGCCTGGTCGACCCAGCGCTGGGCCGCCTGGAACCCGTGGTCGCCGATGCGTTTCGCGCCGAGCGCATCGGCCGCGATGCCGCCCAGTTCGACGTCGACCGGCTCGCCCGCAGCCAGGGCCGACGCCAGCGTCGAAGTCTGCTCCGATTCAACCGAGATCACTTTGGTCGCGCCGCCATACCAGCTGGCGATGCCGCCGATCAATCCGCCTCCTCCAGTCGCGACCATCACCGTGTCGAGATCGGGGAGTTGTCGGTCGAGCTCGAGCGCGCAGGTTCCGGCCCCGGCTACGACCTCGGGTTGGTCGTAGGCATGGGCAAAGAGGGCTCCGGTCTCCGTGACGCGCTGCTGGCTGGCGGCGAGAGCGTCGGCGTAGAAGCGGCCGGTGACAACTAGTTCGGCGCCGAGGGCGCGCAGCTTGGCCTGCTTGGCCGGACTTGATGCTTCCGGAACGAAGATCGTCGCGTGATGGCCGAGCGCTCGTGCGGCGAAGGCAATCGCCAGTCCGAAGTTGCCGCCTGAGGCCGCGACCACGCCCGCTGCCGGCACGCCTCGCCTCAGCAGCAGATTGAACGCGCCGCGCGCTTTGAATGACCCGCTGTGCTGCATCTGCTCCAGTTTCAGCGAGAGTTTCCCCGCGACGCCGACTGCTCCCGATTCGAGCTCGATCACCGGAGTGCGGCGGATGCGGCCCTCGATGCGCCCATCGGCCTCCTCGATATCGGCACGGGTGATTAGTGCCTCAGCAGCGGACATGCTTCCCTCTCTCGTGTCTCCAGTTGCCGGTCTGATTAGCTCGACTTCGGTCGCCAGGTGTAGTGATCACCATCCTGCTCGATGTAGCCGAGGCCCGGGAAGGTCAGGTGATAGGCGATAACGGGCAGGTGCTCCTTCACGGCCATGTCGAAGATGCGCCGCCGCGTGCTAACGGTCGCTTCCGCATCAGCGTCGAAATCGAAGAACCACTCGGGGTGATAGAGCTCGACGACGTGGTGGAACGTATCGGCGGTGTGGAGCAGTCGCTCACCGTCCGACTCGATCAGCAGGCCGATCTGCCCCAGCGTGTGGCCCTTAGCCGGAACCGCACGGATGCCCGGGAGGATCTCGGCGTCCACCGCGATCTTGTCAAAGCGATTCGCGATCGACAGGATCTGCCGCTGTCCCGACTCGTCCGGATCGGCCGTGACCTCGTCAAATTCAACCTGGCTGATGACGTAGCGTGCGTTCGGGAAGGTCGGGCGACCTTTACCGTCGGTGTTCGCGTCGACGTGGTCCCAGTGATTGTGGGTGATGATGACCGTGTCGATATCATCTGTCGAGATTCCAGCCGCGTCGAGCAGGTTGAGCAGGTAGCCGGTGCCCTCACGCTGGCTGTTTGGACCGCAGCCGGTATCGACCAACACGCGATGGTCCCCTGTGTCGACCAGCAGCACGTTCATGCTCATCTCTTCCGCCGGGTCGCCGGTCGCTTCGGTGTAGGCCCTATGCGTGGCCGTAACCTCGTCGTCAGTTGCGTTGACGAACGAGAGAGATGGCGTCTCCTTGTCCGACTGCATCTCCGTTCCGTCACGAAAGACCGTGCAATCGAACGATCCCACTTTGAACCGGTAAATGCCGTTTGTGCTGCTCATCAAGCTCCCCTTCCAGCGTCGGCTCCGACGTGCATTCTGTCAGCGTTCATTCTGCTGCCTGGCCCAGGGACGCGCAATGCCGTGTCCGGGCGGTCTCGACGACTCGAAATCGGTACACTTCAGCGAGACATCATTCGCATCCCGAACAGGAAATGACCAGCAATGAAGCAGCGATCAGCGACCAAGCAGCCCCAGCCAACCCCGGTTGCTCCCTTGGAGGATAATCCGTACGCGGACGATGCCGCCGGGTTCTGGCGTCGTCTGAGTGGGTTCATCGTCGACGTCATCATCAGCTTTGGCATTCCGTCTGTCGGGTCGAGCCTGATCATGCTGGCGCTTGACTACTCCCGGTCCTCGATCGCACTCGATGTGATCTGGATGCTCGTCCTGGGTGTCATCGTCCTGGCCTACTTCACCGTCTTCGCAATGCGCGGCAGTTCTCCGGGTATGCGGATGGCAGGCGTGAAGATCGTGGACGTTCGGACCGGAGAGGCACCCGATTTGGCCCATTCGCTCATTCGCGGCGGATTGGTTCTCGTCTTGATCGGCTCATGGTTCTTCCTGATCCTGCTCGGCTCGTATCGTGGCACCGGCGACATGAGCAGGATTGCGGCTATCCTGCTGAATATCGACTACGTCGTCTTCCTCGTGAGCTTCTTCGGGCACGTTTGGATCGCCTGGGACAAGAAGCGCCAGACCCTGCAGGATAAGGTTGCAGGGGTGATCGTGCTGCGCAAGGATGCGACGATCGAGCCAGACCGGCGTCCAACCCGCGCCATCGACCCTCTCGAGTGGCGCATGTAGCGCTTGGGTTAGCGTCCAGCGGTTACCATCCCGGCTGACGTTCCGGCGATGCGTCCGAAGACCGCGCCCGACATCAAACCGGTTCCACCTGGATAGTTGAAGTAGAAGAGCCCGCCGACCAGTTCGCCCGCGGCGTAGAGACCGGGCATCGGCTGCTCCTCGGCGTCGAGCACCTGGGCGTTCTCGTCGATCTTCAGGCCCCCAAAGGTGAAGGTCAGTCCGCAGGTGACCTGATAGGCCTCGAAAGGCGGTGTGTCGATCGGGTTGGCCCAGTTCGACTTGGGTGGCGTGATTCCCTCGGTGCGGCGCCCGTCCTTGATGGTCGGATTGAAGGGAGTGTCGGTGCGCACCGCGGCGTTGTAGGCGCGGATCATTCGCAGGAAGGTCTCTGGGTCGACGTCGTCTAACTTCTCGGCCAGTTCTTCCAGCGTGTTGGCGCGGACTTTGGTCACCTCGCGAATGCGGTATTCGTCGCGCAGCAGGTGCGTCACTTTGCTATCAAAGACCTGCCAGGCGAACTGCTGCGGCTGGTGCAAGATCTCGTGACCGTACTTGGCATAGGTGTAGTTGCGGAAGTCGGCCCCCTCGTCGACGAAGCGCTCGCCGTTCGCGTTGACGATGATGCCGAAGGGATAAGAGTGCTTCTGGAAGTTGTCGCCAACGCGCAAGTCGCCGAAGTCGGGCGCGTTGCGGTCCCATGCGACGGCGTGGCCACCCGACCAGTTGCCGTAGGGAAGCGCTCCCGCGTCGAGCGCCATCTTGATCCCATCGCCCGTGTTGTAGCGGGTGCCACGTACCTTGGCCAGGTCCCATCCCGGACCCAGGTAGCGCGTGCGCCACTCGGCGTTGGCTTCGAAACCACCGCTGGCGAGGACAACGGCGTTCGCCTCGATCGTGACACGTTTGCCGTCTTTGCGCGCGATCAGGCCGCCTATCACGCCTTCATTCTCGATCAATGAAACCGCGCGCATCCCATACTGCACGTCGATCCCGCCTCGCGCGGCCGCACGATTGAGTGACTCGATCAGTCCAGGGCCGCCACCCGAGACCTCGACGCTTAGCCCGCCCCAGAACTTGAAGTGCCCGTCAACCTTGAAGGCCTGGCGACTGTAGGAGGGCGAGAAGCGGACGCCCTGCTCGCGCATCCAGACCATGGTGTCGAGACTGCGGTCGATGAGCGTGCCGGTCATCTCGGGATTGGAGCGGTACTGGGTGATGCGGGCCATGTCGTTGAAATACTGGTCGCGGGTGTAGGTGCCGAAGTCGGTCTCACGCTGCTCGTCTTCCGGGAGGTCTGGCATGACCTTGAGCAGGTCGTCGAGCCCGTTGTAGACGAAGCGAATGGCCCCGGCGGTGTAGCGACTGTTACCCCCACGTTCGCTCTCAGGTGCGCGTTCCAGCACGAGCACACGTGCGCCCTGCTGGCGTGCCGCCAGCGCGGCACACAGCGCGGCGTTCCCCGCGCCAACCACCACCACATCCGTCTCGAAGTCAGCCATGCCTCATCCTCCTGCGATCGATCCCTCGGGCAGAGGCCCTCACCCGGCTCGCAAGCTCGCCACCCTCTCCCAGTACTGAGAGAGGGTATGTCAATTATCGGCGGAGTTCAACTTAGCTCACTTCTCCTAGTATTGGGAGAAGGGCCGGGGATGAGGGCTGAAATCAATCCTCCAGCCCAAATAGGTCGATCACCGCTTCGGCACGTTCGGCTGATGACGTCGAGCGCTTCAGGCGGGTGACTGGCTCGTGGAGCATCTTGTTGGTGATGGCGTGGCTGAGCGCCATGACGACCTCGCGGTCGCGCTCGTCGAGGTGCCCGAGCCGCCGCAGTGCGCGCTGCACTTCCTGCTCGCGGATCGACTCGGCTCGCTGCCGCAGGCTTTCTATGACCGGCGCGGACGCACGTCCCTGGTACCAATCGCTGAAGGCGGTCAGTTCCTGCTCGACGATCGCGTCGACTTCAGGAATCGTCTGCTCGCGGGTCTGCAGGTTCTCTTCACGAATCGTCTGCAGTGAATCGATGTCGTGGAGATGCAGCCCCGGAATTGAGCGAGCATCAGGATCGACATTGCGCGGTACAGCGATGTCGATGAGTAGTAGTGGTCGACCGTCGCGTAGCGGCATGATCCGCTCGAGTCGCGCTCGAGTGAGGATCGGCTCACGTGCTCCCGTCGCCACGATGCCGATGTCGGTGGTGACCAATGCGTCGTCCAAGTGAGTCCATCCAACGTCGAAGCCGTGCAGTTCCCGAGCGACCTCGGCCGAACGTTCTGGCGAGCGGTTGCAAAGCTGGAGATCGGTCAGCCCGTGTGACGAGAGGTTGCGGGCGACAAGTTGGCCCATCTCGCCGAGTCCGACCACCAGTCCCTGACGGTCCCGCAGTTCGCCGAGGGTATTGCGCGCCAGTTCGACCGCCGCATGGCTGATCGATCCGGCGCCCTCGCTGATGCGTGTCTCGTGGCGTGCCCGCTTCCCGGTCACGACTGCGTAGTTGAAGAGTCGCTCGAGCACCGGGCCGGAATAGTCGCCCTCGCGCGCGAAGTCGGCTGCCTGGCGCACCTGCCCGAGAATTTGCGGCTCGCCAATGACGAGCGAGTCGAGTCCGGCGGCGACGCGGAAAAGGTGCCGGGCGGCCGCGATTCCCTGCAAGCAACGCATGTGTGGCAATAGGGCATTCAGCTGGAGACCAGCGTGCCGAGCGAGCATGGAACGAACCTGCATCGGGGCGTCGCGTCGTTTCGAGACGCCGTAGATTTCGGTCCGGTTGCAGGTGACAATGGCGACACACTCGTTGACTGCCGCGCGAATGTCGTCGAGCAAGAGTGTCTTGCCATTTGCGTCGAGCGCGACACGCTCGCGCACCTCAATCGGTGCCGTGTGGTGCGTCAGGCTCAACAGGAATATGTCGTTCATCCAGTCGTACCCCAGAGGACTCGTTCTGTCATCGTTCTACGTGCGCCATCGCCTGCATCGCTTCGATCGCACGCTCGCCAGTCCCGTCGATGTCGGCCTGCGTATGCGCGAGCGAGACGAACGATGCCTCGAATTGAGACGGGGCCAGGTAGACGCCACGCCGCAGCATGTTGCCGTGGTAATCGGCATAGCGCTGGGCATTGGACTTCGTGGCGGTCTCGTAGTCGGTGACTGGTCCCTCGACGAAGAATCCGGTCAGCATTGACCCGACGCGATTGACCATGATCGGCACATCAGCAACGTCGGCGGCCCTGCGCAATCCCGACTCGAGGCGTGAACCGAGCGCTTCTAGCGTCTGATAGGTGCCGTCCTGGCGCAGGATCTCGAGCGTGGCGATGCCGGCCTGCATTGCCAGCGGATTCCCGGCCAATGTTCCCGCCTGGTAGACCGGACCGAGCGGGGCCATGCGCTCCATGATCTCGCGTCGACCACCAAACGCACCGACCGGAAGCCCTCCGCCGATGATCTTGCCCAGGCAGGTCAAGTCCGGCGTGACGCCGTAGCGTTCCTGCGCTCCACCCAGCGCGATGCGGAAGCCAGTGATGACCTCGTCGAAGATGAGCAGCGCGCCGTAGTCGCGCGTGATCTGACGGAGTCCGGCCAGAAAGCCGTCAGCCGGTGGAATCACGCCCATGTTCCCGGCGACTGGCTCGACGATCACCGCGGCGATCTCCTCGCCGATCGACTCGAACGCGGTACGCACCGAATCGAGCGAGTTGTACGGGAGGCTTATGGTGTCCGCCGCCGTTCCGGGTGTGACACCGGGGCTGCCCGGAATCCCCAGGGTCAGGACGCCAGAGCCTGCCGAGACGAGCAGCGAATCGGCGTGGCCGTGATAGCAGCCGGTGAACTTGATAATGCGGTTGCGTCCCGTCGCGCCGCGGGCCAGCCGGATGGCGCTCATGGTGGCTTCGGTTCCGGAGTTGACGAAGCGCACCAGGTCGATCGACGGGACCATCTCGACGACCATGCGCGCGAGTTCTGTCTCTGCCTCGGTCGGAGCGCCATAGCTCGTGCCGAGCTCAACCGCTCTCTTGAGCCGGGCCACGACGTCCGGGTGCGCGTGTCCGGCAATCAGTGGTCCCCATGAGCAGACGTAATCGACGTAGCGATTGCCGTCGACGTCGAAGAGGTAGGGACCCTCGCCGCGCTCGATAAACGGAGGCGTGCCACCTACCGCCCGGAACGCCCGCACTGGGCTGTCAACTCCACCGGGCAGGTACCGCTGGGCATCCTGCCATGCCTGCTCTGAACGCGTCATCTGTGTTGCTCCTCGATCCGATCGTCTGCTTGCGTTAGTTCGCCATCGGCGTCATGCGCACGGTCGTCATCGCGTCCTCCCGCAGCCAGCGGGCGACGTCCTTGGCGTGATAGGTGATGATCATGTCGGCACCGGCACGCTTCATCGCGGTCATCGATTCCATCACGACGCGTCGCTCGTCAATCCAGCCATTGAGTGCTGCCGCCTTCACCATCGAATACTCTCCGCTCACGTTGTAGGCGGCGATGGGCACGTCGTAGCGCTGCCGTGCCTCGGCGATCACGTCGAGATAGGCCAGGGCCGGTTTCACCATGATCGCGTCGGCCCCTTCCTCCAGATCCGCCTCGATCTCGAGAAATGCCTCCCGCTTGTTTGCCGGATCCATCTGATGCGAGCGCCGGTCACCAAACTGCGGGGCCGAATCGGCGGCGTCACGGAACGGACCGTAGTAGGCAGAGGCGTACTTGGCGGCATAAGAGAGGATCGGCGTCTGGGAGAATCCTTCCCGGTCAAGCGCCTCTCGGATCGCCGCCACACGGCCATCCATCATGTCCGACGGTGCCACGATGTCCGCGCCTGCCCTGGCATGTGAGACTGCGGTCTTGGCCAGCAGTTCGAGGGTCGGGTCGTTGGCGACGTCGCCGTCGATCAGCACGCCACAGTGGCCGTGGGAGGTGTACTCGCAGTTGCAGACATCGGTGATGACGACCAGGTCGCGGTCGAGGAGTTTGATGGCCCGGATCGCGTCCTGTACGATGCCGTGTTCGTCATAGGCGCCGGTCGCCATCTCGTCCTTCGTTTCCGGAATGCCAAAAAGGAGTACGGAACCAATCCCGAGCTGGCGCAATTTCTCGACCTCGAATGGCAGCCGGTCGATGCTGAGCTGAAAGACGCCCGGCATCGAAGGCACCTCATGCTCGACGTTCGAGCCGTGCGTGATGAAGAGCGGGTAGATCAACTCGTCGACCGAGAGCCTGGTCTCGCGAACGAGACGGCGCAACCCCTCGGTGCGTCTTAGCCGGCGAAAGCGGCGGAATGAGAGCTCCGGTGCGCTCACGGGGTGCTCCTTTCGAATGCGGCGATGATCGCGGCAATCAATCCGGGAACCGAATACTCTTCGGCGACGATGTCGACTTTGAAGCCAACCTCATGTGCGGTCTGGGCGGTGACCGGACCGATGCAGGCGATCCGAGCGTCTTTCAAAGAATCGATCTGGCCGTCCAGCAGTGCGGCCAGATTGCGCGCGGTTGACGAACTGGTCAGCGTGACGACATCGATGGCGTCAGATCGAAGCGCCTGTAGGGTGGCGGGAGACGGTTCCGGCGCGATCGTGCGGTAGGCCGGAACGACATCGACGGTGGCACCTGCCTCGCGCAAGCCATCCGGCAGCACCTCCCGCGCTTGCTCGGCTCGTGGCAGCAGGATGCGCGCCCTGTCCGCGCCAAATTCGATGAGCCCGGACAGGATCTCCTCGGCGACAAAGCGCTCCGGCACGAAATCAGCTTTCAAAGCGTGGGCGCGTAACTCCGCCGCGGTGGCGCTGCCGATCGCTGCCAGTTTTGCGGTGCCAAGGGCGCGCACGTCGCGCTCGCTTTCGTCGAGTCGAGCGAAAAACGCGGCGACACCGTTTGCGCTGGTGAAGGCGACCCAGTCGTACTCGTCCAGCCGCGCGATCGCGTCGTCGAGCGGCCCCGGATCGGCCGGCGGCACGATCTCGATAACTGGCAGTTCGACCGGCTCGGCACCAAGTTGACGCAGCCGTGCGCTCATTTCGCCCGCCTGGGCCCGGGCACGCGTGACCAGCACCCGTTTGCCATAGAGAGGCAGGCGTTCGAACCAGTTGAATGTCCCACGCTGGCGTACAGCCTCGCCGGCCACCAGGATTCCGCCGGTTCCAGGGGTCGGATCCTCCAACAGCGCGCCGAGTTTCGCTTCGCGAACCGTCTGGGTGGGGGTGGCCGGTCGCTCGATCACCAGGCAGGGCGTGGTGCTGGCGTAACCGGTACGCATGAGCTGTTCGGCGATCTCTTTCTGGCGTACGACCTTGCCGATCATCACAATCGCGGTGCCCGTCCCCGGCGCGTTCAAGGCTGACCCCGGCTGTTGTCCCATCAGACTGATCGTGTCCCGGTCGAGATCGAGCGGGATACCTGCGTAGTTGATGGCCTGGAGGCTAATCATTGGCTCATTGACGACCTCGAAGCGGACGTCCGCACGCAGCAGCATGCGTGCTTCGCGCAGCGCGACCGGATCGACCTGAGGGCTATCGGGATAGAGCCGGACTACCGTGCCGCCGATCGACTGTTCGTCTCGTGCGTCGGCCCAGACGCGCTCTCCCGGCATGAAAGCGCTGCCAAGCGGAAATGTCTCGCGGCGCGCGCCCGGGGAGATGAACTCGGCCACGTCATGCGGCGTCGAGTCGGGCATCAGGACGAGGGTTGCCGCTCCGAGCGCGTTTACGGTCCGGAGTGGGAGCAACTCTGGATCGCCGGAACCGTAGGAGCATAGAACGAGCCGGCCGGGTAGGCTCACGATGCGGGCCGTGCCAATCGCGTTTGGACCATCCGTTTCAGGTTCTCGGCAAGCTCGCGCGCCATAGTCGTTGCGCGCTCGAGGCTGCTCGTCGCATTCTGGTAACAGGCGACGGTCAGGTTCTCGTCCGCCAGCATCGCATGGAGCGTCAGCATTTCGCCGTCGATCGTCGCGAAGGCGCCAATTGGGGACTGGCAGCCGCCGCCAACCTCGCGCAAAAACGCGCGCTCGGTCTCTACCTCGGACTGGACGACCTCATCGTTGACGCTCTTGAGCAGCGCGAGGACGTCAGCGTCTCCGGCGCGGCACTCGATGCCGAGCGCGCCCTGCCCGGGAGGTGGCACGAAGGTGTGTACTGGCAGGTATTCGCCAATGCGATCGGCCCATCCCATACGTTCGATCCCCGCCGCGGCCATGATCGCGGCATCGACCTGCCCGTCGGCGAGTTTCCTCAGACGCGTGTCGATGTTGCCGCGCAGCTCGACAGGGCGAAGATCCGGCCGAGCCTGGCGAAGCTGCATTACCCGGCGGCGGGAACTGGTGCCGACCCGGGCTCCGGCCGGGAGTTCCGAAAGGCTGGCTCCGTCGACTGTGAGCAAGACATCACGGGGATCGGCGCGGTTCAGCACCGCGCCGAGCGTCAGGCCTTCTGGAAGTTCTGAGGTGAGGTCTTTCGCACTGTGGACCGCGACGTCAATCTGTCCGGTGAGGAGGGCCGCTTCTAATTCTTTGGCGAAGATCCCCTGACCACCCAGAATCGCGAGTGGCGTGTGCTTGTCGGTGTCACCCGCGGTATTCATGATGGCCGTTTCAACGTCGACTTCGGCCGCGACTGACTTGAGCGCATGAATGAAGAGGTCTGTCTGCAGGAGGGCCAGGGCGCTGCCACGCGTCCCCACACGGATTGTGCGCCGTTCAGGCATCTCGACAGCTTCTCTCGAATGGAATGCTGTTTTCACCCATCGCATTCGTCACGAGCAAGCCGGGCGGCAACCGCGACGATTGCTTCGGTAGAATTCAGCTCAGAACCGGACGTGGAACGGGCGTCAAATCTGCGAAATTCTCGGTAAATCTGTGCAAATCTGAGCACAATTCAAATTGTACGGCGCGTCACAAAGAGGTGTCAAGCCGGAGAAACCCATCGAAATTGACAGGTTTGGCGGGCATTGATATGATTAGCGCTTGTGGGCGCACGCGCCCACAGCTTGTCTGTGCGGATTTCGGGAGGATCACTCGGTGTACGCGGTCGTTGAAACAGGCGGAAAACAGTATCGGGTCGCGGTCGGAGATCGGATCGCCGTCGAGCGGCTCGCAGCTGAGCCGGGCGCCGAGGTTACTCTCGATCGTGTGCTCCTGGTCGAGCAGGACGGTGACGTCAAGATCGGTACGCCGGTCGTTGACGGGGCCAAGGTGATTGCGAATGTCGATGAGCAGACCAAGGGGAAAAAGCTCATCATCTTTAAGATGCGTCCCAAGAAGCGCTATCGTCGCAAGGCCGGGCACCGCCAGCTGGTTACCAAGTTGACTATCAAAGACATCGTCGCGTAGTCGCGCCACGGCGGGGACACGCAGAGTTGAACGAGAGCATGGAGGAGCGTCATGGCGCATAAGAAAGGTGTCGGCAGTTCTCGTAACGGCCGGGACAGCAACGCGAAGCGTCGCGGTGTCAAGCGATACGACGGCAATTGGGTCACCGCGGGTTCGATTTTGGTGCGGCAGTGTGGCACTAAGTTCTACCCGGGCACCAACGTCGGCATGGGTCGTGACTTCACCCTCTTCTCCAAGATCGACGGTGAAGTGAAGTTCGAACCCATCAGCCGCGACAAGAAGAGAATCAGTGTCTACGAGGTCGACAGCCAGTCGCAGCCGGCCGCCTAAGGACGAGAACCATGAAACAAGGAATCCATCCGAAGTACGAAGAGAGCACGGTTATTTGCGCCTGCGGGAACTCCTGGACGACCAGGTCGACCAAACCGCAGTTGCGCGTGGATCTCTGCCCTCAGTGTCATCCTTATTACACCGGTGAGCAGCGCATCGTCGACAGTGCCGGTCAGGTCGAGCGCTTCATGCGCCGCATGGAGGCCGCCAAAGAGGCCCCGCGACGCAAGAAGGCAGAGCGGCGTCAGAAACGACTCGAGCAGCGCTCGAAGGTTCAGCGCCGTGAGGAGCAGTTGATCGTTCCCGAAGGGGATGCAGAGGCTACGGAGACCGAGGAATCATAGGGTTTCAGCGACTCCTCACAAACGCGTAAACAAACATCGGCGTGGCAGTCTTGCCACGCCGATGTTACATTCCGGGCTCGCCCGGTAATCCAATTGTTGCACTCATGCGTTAACATTCATGAAGAGAGGTCGCCACGAGGTGGCCTTGGGGCCGCTCGAGGCGGAGTGGAAAAAGACCTCTCAACTGGGAGGAGCGAAAGATCATGTCTGGACAAATGTCCCTGCAGCCACACGTGGGTACGCAATCTGAGCGCGAACTGGAGCAGGTGGGGTTCACCAGGGAAGAGATCGATCGACTTCGCCGCCTCCGTGAGATGTACCCATTCGTCGAATATGTGGATTCCCGGAGCCAGTGGCACCGGCTCCGCTTTGTGAAGTGGCTGTACACCCAGGGGCAGATCCAGAAGTAGCTGGACGATCGATACTGACGGGGCGGAGCACTTCCGCCCCTTTTCTTTTGGTAAATCGCGTAATCCGCCGTTTGCACCCGTAGACGTGATACGTATACTCAGGGGTTGAAGAACGCATGTTGGATGAGCATGATTTGGACGCCAACACAAGCATGAATGATATTGAAAGGAACGCTCGTCGATGACCTATATCATTGCCGAACCGTGCATCGGGCTGAAGGATGGGTCCTGCGTCGAGGTGTGCCCGGTTGACTGCATTCACACCGACGATGACGCCGACCAGTACTTCATCGATCCTGACGAGTGCATCGACTGCGGTGTCTGTGCCGAGGTATGCCCGGTCGAAGCCATCTTCTTCGAGGACGACCTCCCAGAGCAGTGGGCCTCGTTCTTCAAGAAGAACCGCGACTACTTCGATAAATAGCGCGGCGTGTAATCTGCCCGGGCGCGAGGTGCGAGTTCATGACCTTTACGCTGAAGCTCTCCGAGGATTACCTGCGACCGGCGATCACCTGCGATCGTTGCGGTGACGATGTCGCTGCGGCGGGCTATCAGCTCTGGCGACCCGCAGGGCAGAACTCCGGCTCGATCGCTGATTCATCCGCGCAGCTTTGCGGAGATGAGTGTCTTGAGGAATGGATCATCGAGCGGGACGACGGTGGCGAGTGGCTGGCGATCCCGATCGATGCTTATCTCGCCAACCTGATCGGCGCGCTCGATGTCGATGTCGAATCAGTCAGGGCGCGCGAGCAGGCCGTCTGGGCGGCAGAGCATACGCGCCACGAGGCGCCCGACTGAGGTTCGACGACATCCTTTGTGCACCTGCAAAGCTGGGGCCCCATCAGGATTGGTGGGGCCCCAGCTTTGCTCTGCGTGAGGAGGCTATTTAGTGAGCCGGATGACCAGGGGTTTGCTGGTACCGGGGATGAAACCGATTGTTCCATCTCCCTGGGTAATGTAATCGGGCATCAACTTACCATCCAGCTTGTTCAGGTTCCCGTTCGAGTCCTTTACGCCAGTGATATAGAAGGGCAGAATCATGACGGCATACATCTTCTGAGCAAGCTTGTCCGGGGGAGGAGTGTTGACGGCGACCGGCAGGAACGCAATGCAATTGATGATCCTCGACGGATCGCAGCCGTTGACGCCCTGGACCTGCGACACGGCCAAATTGCCGGTGGCCGTCCCATTGGTGAAGTAGAGATACCCCGGCACCGTCAGATTCTTGTTAACTCCACCGTATGCGAGCCCCTTGTAGCTCTGCGGGTCAAGATCGCAGGTGGAGATCGACGGGCCGTAGATGCGGAAGGTGTAGGGCACGGCGGTCGAGTTGATTTGCCAGTTTCCGCTGGTGTCCTTCGACACGAGATCCATGTATTGGTTGCCATTGGTCTCGACCTTGGTCTGAATTCCACAGACGAGGAGCGGACCGTCGCCCGGAGGCGTCTTCAAGTACTGAACGTGAGCGATGGCCGTGGCGGCCGTGGACATCGAGTTTGGTCCGCCGGGAATCGCGCGCAGGAAGAAGGTGTCGTGAGTCTCCCGCACGGTGACATGTACACCGGTCGCCTTTGAGGGGACAACGAGCGAACAATTCCCGAGATCCTTGTCCGTATCATCCACATAGATACAACTCATGATGGACGGGGTCGAACTGCCAAGCTTGTTGGCGACAACGGCTGACTGGACGTCCGGCAGAACGCTCGGCCCTAAAGTTGCCCGTTTCGAAAGGGTGTGAGCTCCGGCGAGCGCACCGGCATCGGCCGCGTTCTGCATCGTCCTGCGCTGCGCGAAGTTGTAGCCGAGGTCGGTCGCCAGGCCGAGCATGCCGACGATCGCCACGAGCGCGCCAGCTATCAAGATCAGGATCTGGCCACGGCTCGCATGTCGATATCGATCGGAGCCTCTCCGCGCGGATTGATGCACATGGCATCCACGGCCTGGTGTGATGAGGTTCTGGTCGATTTGCTGTGAATGTTCCGGTTGCATAGTCCGCGCACCCTTTCGCGAGAGGGCGTGAGTCCGACATCGTTCAGCCCCATCTTGCGCGGATTGCAGTCTGATTCGTAGAGTGAATTTGGTCTGAATTACGGCGGTACGGTCATGGTTGTGAAGTGCGTAAGTACGGTTTTGCGGCTCAGGCTCGAGGTTGGGCCGCCTACCCGGAGGTGGCCTGTCGAGCGCGATCGTCGTCACGTTTGTCTGTGGCGTGTCCTGAGCGGTTCGTACTCTCGTGCATCTGCGAGCGACGCACGCGCCGGCCATATCGTGAAAATGGCGACCTGCGCGTGCGAGCATGGGCGATCACAACCATGGCCAGGTTCGATGCCCTCCCCGATGACCGAGTGAGTTCTTGGGCGACGTATGCGTCGCCCGTACCGTGCGGAACTTGCTCCTACGATTGCTTCAGCCAGCGATCGTACCAGTCGACGACACGGCGCAGAATGTCGCGCTGGTGAGCCCGCTCGCGTACGCCGTGCGGCTCGCGCGGGTAGACTACCAGCTTCACGGGAATGTCGTTCTCACGCAGCGCGCGTTCAAACCCGATTGCCTGGCTGACTGGTACCCGCTCGTCGTTCTTGCCGTGGAGCATCAGCAACGGTGTCTTGGCTCGCGCGGCGTAGGAGATTGGTGAGATCTCGGACGCGCGTTGTGGACCAGGTCCGTTCCACGGACGGCTGCCGCCAAGCACGCTCTCGAAGGTGGTCATGTCGCTGGTGAGCGTCAACATGTTCCAATCGCTGACCCCGGCGCCCATGACCCCGGCCTTGAAGCGATCCGTCTGGGTCACTGCCCAGGCCGTCATGAAGCCGCCCTGGCTCCATCCTCCGATCCCGAGACGGTCTGGATCGGCAATGCCGCGCTCGATCGCCGCATCGACGGCTGACATGACATCCGGGAAATCGCCCTGACCAACGTTGCCGCGCGCTTTCGTCGCGAACTGATGACCGTGGCCGAGACCCCCACGATAGTTCGGCAGCAGTACTGCATATCCATGGTGCGCCAGCCACTGTCCCCAGCCGAGTGGTCGTAGCTGCCAGCCGTTGGCGGATCGCCCGTACGGGCCGCCGTGAACCAGGACGACCATTGGCAACGGGCCGTCAGCGGCATGTGGCGGCCGGATCAGCACGCCGTCCAACTCCATGCCGTCCGGTGCCTGCCAGTAAAACGGCTCCTGCGTTCCGAAGGCATATTCACGAAGTGGGGCGTGGTGATCGCTGAGCTTTCGTAGGTTGTCAGGCTGGCCGACCCAGAGCTCCGGCGGCTGGCTTCCCGATGAATGCACCACGGCTAGAACCGGCCGACCGTTGTTGACTGTAACGTCCGCGCTGCTGTAATCGCCGTCCGGGTCAGCGTAGAGGGTTTCCATCTGTCCGGTTTGCGAGTCGAGCCAGACGAGCCGGGATGTCAAGCCTTCGGCCAGGCTGACGACGACGCGATCCGAACCGTGGACCGCCGCGAGCCCAACGACACAATGCTCGGCATCGGAGCCAGGGCCGATCCGGCGTGGCTCGCTTGAGCCGTCGGCGGGCACGGCATAGGCGGTGGACGATCCTTGCGGAGTCGATTCGAGCCCGCCAACGAAGAGAAGGGCGTTGCCGTCGGACGACCAGGTCAGGTCGTGGGCCGACCAGACGCCGTTCGCGGCGACGATCGTTGCTTCGCCGTCGCGCGTGATCGGAAGCAGGCCAATACGCGTCTGAAGCCCGGATTCGAGCTCGGGCGTCGGACGCGCAACGAAGGCGATTCGATCTCCATCAGGCGACCAGGCGATCTCTGTCAGGTGAATGTCGCTCGTTGCGAAGGTCCGCGTCTCACGACTTGTGAGATCGAACAGGTGAAGCCGGTTGAAACGCCAGTTTTCTCCATAGACCTCGGCGTCGTCCCGCTCCTTCTCGCGCCGTTCGTCCTCTTCGGTCGGCTCGTCAGGCGCCAGGAATGCGATCGGCCCGCCACCTGGCGACCAGGCGAAGCGCTCGATGCTTCGCTTGCGCTCCACCAGCAACTCCGCTTCGCCACCGTCGCGGGCGATGCGGTAGAGGGCGCGGCGACCCGGTTCAGCGCGATCCGAGAGGAATGCCAGCCACTGTCCATCAGGCGACCAGCGTGGTTGCTCGTCCCGTCCCGATCCAAACGTGAACTGACGCGCCTCGCCGTCGCCGACTGGAGCCAGCCAGATATTTCCCTCGGCGTGCTCGATCCGACCGTAGGGTGTTGCGACGTAGGCGACGGCGCTGCCGTCTGGTGCGATCTGAGGGTCCTCCGGATACGGGAGCGAGACGATCAGTTCCTCGAGTGTCGGCATGCGGGTCCTCCAGCTTTCAGCGGGCGGCAATTTCTGATTCATTCGTTGCGAGGATAACCGACGAGGACGTGACGCGGGGAATGGATGGATATCCGCCTCGCGACATGTGTTTGCGCGACATGACAACGGGCGGAGTTTTATCTCCGCCCACGTCATCGTCAATTCATCTCGTCAGTCTTGAATCGTGCTACAGTTTCCCCTCGCCGCGGAGGCTCTTGGCCACTTCCTCGGCCGCGTCGGCCGCGATCTCGAGCGTCTGCTGCACGTCCTTCTCGTCGTGCGCGGTCGAGATGAACCAGCGCTCGAAGTGATACGGGTGGAAGTAGACACCCCGCTCCATCATCGCGGTATGGAAGCGGTCGAAGACGTCAACGCTCGAGTAGGCCAGTGCGTCCCGGTAGTGCCGGATCTTCGTGATCTCCGGTGCGCCGGGCTTGGCGAAGAAGATGTGCCAGAGCGGACCGACGTTCTGGACGATGTTCGGTAGACCGGCCTCACGGCAGGCGTCGCCCAGGCCGAGCGCAACCTGCGTCCCGAAGTTGTTCAATCGTCCCCAGATCTCGTCCTTGTTCTCCTGCATCTCGGTCAACACTGTGTTGGCGGCGGCCAGAGCGACCAGGTTGGCGGTGTAGGTGCCGCCGTGCATCACCTCGTTGCGCTCCTCCATGCCCATCACTTCACGCGATCCGCCAAACGCCGCGATCGGATACCCGGCACCTAGCGCTTTGGCGAAGGTGGTGATGTCGGGCGTCACGCCATAGAGTTCTTGAGCCCCTCCCGGCGAGACGCGGAATCCGGTGATGACCTCGTCGAAAATCAGCAACGCGCCATTCTTTTTGGTGATGTCACGCAGGAATTCGAGATATCCCGGTTCAGGCGGGATGATACCGGTATTGGCCTGAATCGGCTCGACCAGCACCGCGGCGATGTCATTACCGTGCTCGGCGAAGAGCTTTTCCATGTTTTCACGGTCGTTGTACTGGCCGATCAGCAGCGCCCCGGAGTATGCGGCCGGGATTCCGCTTGAAGCCGGTTGCGGTACCTCGGTGTAGCCCTCCGGATTCTCGGCGAAGACCTCCGGGTGGCTGCTCCAGAAGTGCGTGTCGGAGAAGCCGTGGTAGCCGCCCTCCATCTGGACGATCTTGGTGCGGCCGGTGTAGGCGCGGGCAAGGCGGGCCGCTGCCATGGTGGCCTCGGTGCCGGAGTTGGCGAAGCGAATCAGATCGACGCCGGGAACCATCGCGACGATCTTCTCGCCGACCTCGTAATCTAGGTCGTAGGGAAACGTCGCGACGCTGCCGCGCTTGGTAATCGCCTCGACGACGGCATCGGTGACCTTCTTCGGGTTGTGTCCAAAGATCAGCGGGCCATAGCCGAGGCTGTAGTCGATGTACTCGTTTCCGTCGACATCCCAGAAGCGAGATCCCTCACCGCGATCGAAGCAGAGTTCCAGTCCTTTTTTCAGGCGCGCATAGGAACTCTCGCCACCGGCGATCGAGTTGGAGATGCGCTTGAACATCGCACGGCTCTTGTCGAGAGAGAGTTGATGTTGACTCGTCATGTGTCCTCCCATTCCCATTATCCAGTTGTACCTGTGAGAGCATTGTAGACGAAATCCGGCGCTTTGCGGTGCTTCTTGGTGCGGATTGGGCCAGATGCTGGCCTATTCCTGGCGAAGTTAGGAACAGGAGGAGGGAGCCCGAAGGGCTCCCCCCTGGTCATGTCGTTGGTGCCTTTCTGGTGGTCAGTGGGCCGTTGTCGCCGCGGTCGTGCTAGCGCACAGTCACGGCGATACTGGCAGGCGTAGTATACCCGTCTGCCGCGGCTTCGATCGTGCCACTGCTTTTCGCGGACGAACTCATGTAGTAGAAGTTCACCCCGCTCGACCCCTTGAGGATCGTGACCGTCAGAGGGGTGGCCGTAATGGGCTTGCCGGCATTGTCATAGAAGGCGCCGTCGATCGCGCCCGTCGTGCCCAGCGTGACCGTGATGTCCTCACTCGCGACCACCGCTTTGCCGTTCTGGTCCACGAGTTGCAGCATGAGCGGGCGGCTCATGGTATTGACGCGGACGTTGAGGGAGGCGGCGGTGAAGGCGAGGTGCAGCGTTTGCACCGGCGCCGGTTTGACGGTGACGGTGACCGTCGCCTCGTTGGAGTCATACATCCCATCGTTGGCTTTGAAGCTGAAGCTGTCGGTGCCTGCGTAGCCGGTCGTATCTGACGTGTAGGTCACGGTGGTGGAGCAGGTCACACCGCCGGTCTTGACCTTCTTACAAGAGACCTTGACCGGGTCGGTGACGCTACCGTGCGATGGCTCCGACGCGATGCTGAAGGTCAGCGACGCGCTGTCGGAGTCGGTGGCGGTCAGGGTGATGCTCACCGAGCCGCCAGAGACCACCGTGGCCGAGGTGTCCTGCGCCTCCGGGGCGCCGGCTGGCTGTTCGATGGTCAGGGTGTCAGTCTGCGTGCCGTTGTAGTTCGGGTCAGTAATGGTGACGGTCACGTCGTAGGCGCCGGACGCGGTCGGGCTCGTCACGACCGTGTCACCCTGTTTGTAGACCACGGTATAGGCCAGGTCCGACGGATCGGTCGTCACCGTGACGGTCTTTGCGGTGCCGTCATAGGTCTGGTTGGTGTTGGTGATGGTGATGGTGACCGGCTCCGGGCGGATCACGTCATCCACCATGCCACTGGCGGACTGATAGTTGGTGTTGCCCGCGAAGCTCCACTTGTCGCCAGTGTAGGTTCCGGCGTTGGTGTGAGTCGTGCCGCTGAGATCCAGCAGATTGCTGAGGTCCTCGCCGTTGACACCAGTTGCTGTGGCAGTCGCGGTATGCGCCTGTCCGTCATACGTCACACTGTAGCCGGTCACGTTGATGGTGGCGTCGGCCTTGTTGATGGTGAGCGTGCCGGTCTGTGTGCCGCTGTAGTTCTGGCCTGGATTGATGGTTGCCGTCACGTCGTAGGTGCCGGCATTGATCGGCTGATCCACCGTCGTGCCGTCCTGCTTGTAGACCACGGTATAGGCCAGGTCGCTGGGGTCGGTCGTCACGCTGACGCTCTTGGCAGAGCCGTCATAGGTCTGCGTGGTGTTCGTGATGTTGATCGTCGCCGGGGCCGAATTGATGATCAGCGTGCCGGTCCCGTAACTGTAGAGGAAGTTGTAGTTGCCGCTGGCCTCGCCGTAGTAGGTGGCCATAATCCCGTAGTTCCCGACAGGCAGGTTCGCCGGGAGGGCGTAGTCCACGCTGGCGTGGCCCGAGCCGTCTAGTGTTGCCGTGGTGGGCCAGCCGATCAGAGCCCCGTCGTGCGCGACGGAGAAGATTACCTGACCTGTTGGGGTTGCCAGGTCACCCGAGAGATCCGCGCTGAGCGTGACGGACCGCCCCGTCGCGCCGTAGGTCAGCGTTGGGTTGCTCGTCACCAGCGTGGTGGTTGTAACGGTTACCTGCTGAATGAGCAGGTCGCTGTTGAAGTCGGGGTCGGAGCTACTGGCGAGGAAGATGTAGTCGCCGCTGGCGTCGCCGGAATACTCCGCCACGATGGTGTAGCTGCCCGCAGACTGTCCCGCCGGGATGATGTAGCCGGCGCTCGTCGAGCCGCCGTCCACGGTGCCGCTCGTCGCTGGCGTCCCGATTGTGGTGCCATTCGCGTCCTTTATTGTGAAGGTCACCGTGCCGGCGTTGACCGGCTGCGCCCCCTCGACCTGCGCCGAGAAGACGAGCGTCTGGGCATTGGGGCTGTAGAACAAATGCCACGGGCCTGCTGGCATAGTCGTCTCGGTCGAGACGTTCCCTGACGTGATGATCAGGTTGCCGTTGCTGTTGGGATCAGAGCTGGTCGCCTGGAAGCTGTAGTTGCTGCTGCTGCCGCCGCTGTAGTCGGCCACGATGGTGTAGCTTCCCGCGGCCTGCCGGGCAGGGATGGTGTAGCTGGCGCTCGCGGTACCGCTGACCACGGTAGCGCTCGTGACTGGGATGCCGACCACCGTGTTGCCGGACTTGACGGTGAAGGTCACCGTGCCTACGTTGACCGACTGGTAGGAGCCGATCCGCGCCGAGAGTTGAACAGTCCGATCGCTGGCACTGTAGGCCACTGTCGGGCTGCTCGTCACCGACGTATTGGTCGTGTACGTCTCTGGAGTGATGGTCAGGGTGCCGTTGTGGTTGGGATTCGAACTGCCGGGCTGGAACAGGTAGTTCGCGGTATTGGACCCGGTGTAGTCGGCCACGATGGTGTAGCTACCGACGGCCTGGTTGGCCGGGATCGAGTATGTCACCGTCGCCTGGCCATTACTGATGCCCGTCAAGGCGGGCGAGCCAACGGTGTTGCCGTTGGCGTCCTTGACGGTGAAGGTCACCCCGCCGCTGTTGACTGGCTGGGAGGCGATCACCGTGGCGCTCAACTGGACCGTCTTCACATTGTAGCTGTAGGTAATCGTCGGGTTGCTCGTCACCGTCGTCGTGGTCGTGATCGTTGCCGGATTGACGGTGAAGCTGATGCTGGTGCCGGTGCGGGTGCCGTCGCTGGCGGTGATGGTCTGGCTCTCCGCCGCCGTGTTCACGGTGACGTCGCCGGTCCAGACGCCGCTGGTGAAGGTTCCACTTGTCTCAGGACTGATGTTCCCGGTGGCGACCGACAGGCTCACCGGGCCGGTGAAGCTGGTCACGGTGTGGTTGTAGGCGTCCTTCGCCGTGACGATGATGCTGAAGGACCCGTCAACAGTTTGGGAACTGCTGATCTGACTGATGGCGAAGTGATCCACCGCTCCGGTGGTGAAGGTGACACTGGCCGTCTGGGTGATGGTCACGGTGTCGGTGGTATCGGTCGCCGTGTAGGTGACCACTTCAGGCACGGTGTCGGACACCGTGAAAGTGGCTTGGCCGTTGGCGTCGGTAGTCACACTTACCGGCGAAATCACCGAACTGCCGGTGTCAGCCCCGAGTATGACGTCCCTGTCGCTGACCGGGTTGCTCGAAGCGTCCAGGAGGGTGACAGTGATGGTTGACGTGCTGCTGCCGTCCGCCACGACCGAGGTCGGGTCGGCACTCACCGTCGAATTTGCGGCATCGACCGCAGGCGAGACACTGATGTTCTCCAGGTCGAAGTTGACGGCGTTGGCACCCGCCGCACTAGCAGTGACCTGGTAAGTCCCGGCGGAGTCGTTGGCCGTGGCGGTCAGGCTGGCCGTGCCGTCGCTGATGATGGTGGCCGGGTTGCCGGAGAAGGTCGCGCCGGCACCGGTCGTCGGCGCGGTGAACGTCACCTGCCCACCGTTCACGGGCTCACCTGCGTTCACCGGCGCGATGGCGACGGCGAGCGGGCTCGTGAAGGCGGTATTCACGAGGGTGGACTGGTTGTCGCCACCGGTCTTGGTCAGCGTGAAGCCCTGCGACTCGAACGCGCCGATGTCCGGCGTGTCGACGCGGGATCTACCCCGCTGGTCGCTGTTCGGGGCCCCAGCGGCGGTGCCCGCGTTGATGGCGGGCGAACCGGGAAGCAGCGGGATGGTCTGGGTGGACCCACCGTTGTCGCCCAAGGTGCCGAGCAGCGGGGTGGGCGTGACGATGTCGCCGTTGACGCCGTCGGTGATGCCGTTCGCGTCGCTGGTGGTGCCGATCAGGTTGTGGCCGGCAGAACCGGACCCGCCGTAGATGTCTGGGCCGACGGGGGCGCTATTGGTGGCGACGATCACATTGGTGAGCGTGGCCGGGCCGAAGTTCCGGATGCCGCCGCCGCTGCTGCTGGCGGAGTTGCCGGCAAAGGTGTCGTTCGTTAGCGTCATCTGGCCGGTGTAGGTTTTGTAGATGCCGCCGCCGCTGGTTGCACTGTTGCCAGTGAAGGTGCTGTTTGTCACCGTCAGCGTGCCGCCGTTCCAGGCGTCGATGGCGCCACCGGTCGGAGCGCTATTATTGGTGAAGGAGCTGTTCGTCACCGTCACTGAGTACGGTGTCGACGAGCTCTGCACGACCTCGATGGCGCCGCCGCCGTACGCCGCACTGTTGTGAAAGAAGGTGCTGTTCGTCACTGTCAGGGTGCGGCCGGGGCGGTTTGCGATGGCGCCGCCGCCTGAGCCGTAGGCGGTGCCGCTTGAGGTATTGTCGGACAGGGTGCTATTCATCACCGTCAGAGTGCCATCGTTGAAAATGGCGCCGCCGAGTGATGTGGTATAGCCATGCCGGATCGTCAGCCCGCTGATTGTCGCATCCGTCACCGTGCTCGCCACGATGAAGGGGCGGTACAATCCCGCGCCGTCTATCGCGAGCAGGTTCGCCCCCGGCCCATTGATCGTTACGTTCTTCGCCAACTGGGGCAACCAGCTCGTGAGCAGAATCGTCCCGGTCGCGCTGATATCGATCGTGTCGCCGCCGCCGCCCGCGTTCACCTGATTGATTGCGTCGCGCAGCGTGCCTGCACCGCTGTCGGCGGTGCTCGTCACGGTGTAGGTCGCCGCGCGCACCGGCCGGGCAGGCAGGTTCGCCGCGAGCATGCCAAGAACCATGGCCAGTGCGGCCAGCAGCCGCAATGCTCGTGTGTAACGAGAACCCGTTGAAGGATCTGAACTCTTGTTGCTCATGGAATCGCTCCCGATGCGATCCGGGAACACGTTGGTGCGTTTGACCCTGGCGGGTGACGCGCCCCGTTTGATCCTCGGGCCCCTGATTTGACGTCGGATGCTTCAGTGTGACGCGGTCGTGCGCCTCCCTTCCTGCTTCCCTCACTTCTCATGGGCGGATCGAAACCGGTCCAGTGACTTGATGAGTCGCGCGAAGGTTTCTCGGGTCACCGGCTGCGTGGCTGGGACTTTTGACCCCGCCCATCAGTACAATGTGGCCCCGCCAATCACAAAGACATTAGGTATTCTTGCTTATTGTCACAAGTATGTTACAGACAATGTATGCTAATGGGTTGAGAAACCTGATGGGCCGCACTTCCAGATTGGTGACGACCAGCAAGCCTGGAACCGAACGCACAACTACGGGGCGACGCTTACGCGCACTCTTTCGCCGGCCATGGCCTATTCCTGGCGACATGAGGAACAGAGGCTGACGGGAACGTTCCGCACCACGTTTCTGTTCTATGCTTGAGTCCAGCGGTAAACCGACATGCTGTCGATGTCGCATGAGATCACGGAGGATGCTGATGACCGATCGAGGACGCTATGCCGGAGCGGTGCGCGCTCCAGACTTCCCCGCTAACCTGACCTGGTTCAATACGTCGCGGCCCCTGTCGCTGGCCGACCTGCGCGGAAAGGTCGTGATTCTCGACTTCTGGACCTACTGTTGAATTAACTGCCTTCATTTGCTTCCGCAGTTGGCGGAAGTCGAACACCACTTCCAGAACGAACTCGTCGTCATCGGCGTTCACTCGGCCAAGTTTCCCGGTGAGCGAGACGACGCCAGCCTTAGGAACGCCGTCCTCCGCTATGAGGTCGATCATCCAGTCGTCAACGACGTGAACATGGAGGTCTGGGAGTCGTACAGCGTTCGCGCCTGGCCGACCCTGATGTTTCTCGATCCACAGGGACGCGTCATTGGCAAGCACGAGGGCGAGGCCTCGGCCGATGCGCTGATCGACGCGATGGCGGATCTGATCCGGCAATATGACGAGCAGGGACTGATCAACCGCGCCCCCCTTGCGGCATTCCAGCCGATGGAGCAGCCCTCCACGCCGCTCGCGTTTCCGGGAAAAGTTCTGGCCGACGCGGCTGGCTCGCGCTTGTTCATCTCTGACTCGGGTCACCATCGTATCGTCATGACCGGACTCGATGGAAGCGATCGAGTGAGGATCGGCAGCGGTGAGGTCGGCCTGGTCGACGGTAGCTTTGGAGAGGCGCGTTTCCATCATCCGGAAGGACTCGCTCTCGACGGCGACACGCTTTACGTTGCCGACACCAAGAACCACGCCATTCGCCGGGTCGACCTGAGCACGCAGACCGTCTCGACCATAGCCGGGACCGGCGAAGCGGGCATGGGCTTCGCCGATGCGGGTCCAGCCCGTTCGATCGACCTGCGCTCGCCCTGGGACGTTGCGCTGGTTAGCGGGACGCTCTACATCGCGATGGCAGGCATGCATCAGATCTGGGCGCTCGACCTCGATAGCGGCATGCTACGCCCCTATGCTGGTGGCGGACGCGAAGGTATCCGCGACGGCGACTTTGAACGCGCATGGCTAGCCCAGCCCAGCGGGATCACCGAGATGGATGGGAAACTCTACTTCGTCGACAGCGAGACGAGCTCCGTCCGGTGGGCGGATCTGCCGCCGCGTGACGAGGTCGACACCATCGTCGGGATCGGCCTGTTCGCCTTTGGCGACATCGACGGACGGACGCGCGAGGTGCGACTGCAGCATCCGATGGGCCTCGCGGCAGGCGACGGCGTGATCTACGTGACCGACAGCTACAACCACAAGATCAAACGGGTCTACCCGGAGGACCGCCGCTCCGAGACCTGGCTCGGCGATGGCACGCCCGGCAACCGGGACGGTGTCGAGGAGGAAGCGCGATTCTTCGAGCCGGCCGGGGCGTCGCTGGCGAACGGTAAGCTCTACATCGCCGATACCGATAATCACGCGATCCGGGTTGCCGACCTGGAGACCGGTGAGGTGACGACATTCAAGATTGAGGTGTGAATCCGGGCGTGTCCGGATCGGCTGCATCATGTCGTCGGTCCTAAGACGTATTCGGAGGGCCGGACACGAGTCTTTATCGTCTGCCTGCCGCACTTGCCAAATATACCCCCAGGGGGTATAATGAGTGCATGAATGGCAGTGTGCCAGAGTAGAGAGTGGCAGGACGAGATGGCAGAGAACGGCACTGAGGACAACATCCGGGTGGAATCATCGGTCAAACGGGTCGATTCGTACCGGCATGACAAGGACCGCATCCTGACGCGGCTGCGCCGTATGGAAGGGCAGGTCCGTGGCTTGCAAAGGATGGTCGAGGAAGACCGCTACTGCGTCGACATCCTCACCCAAATTTCCTCCCTAATTGCAGCGTCGCGCGGTATCGGAATGGTGCTGCTGGAGGACCACATTCGTGGTTGCGTCGTCAACGCTGACGACAAGGAAGCCTCTATTCAGGAGCTGACCGAGGCGATCGAGCGCTTCACCAAGAGCGTCGGCTAGCAAACGTAAGAAAAATCGTAGACGGTCGTGCTAGAATTCTAACATACCCTATAGGGGTATAAGGTAACGACCAGACAGGAAACGGAACGACCATGGCGCAAGTAGTAGATCCCAAGACGGATACCTCGACAGAACAGGAGCAGATTGCCACCGTGCTGGTCGGCGGGATGACCTGTGCCTCTTGCGTGCGTCGTGTCGAGCGCGGCCTGACGCGTCTCGAGGGCGTCGACGGCGCGGAAGTCAACCTGGCGACCGAGCGTGCCCGCATCACCTTCGATCCGACGCGTGTCTCGCTCGAATCCGTGATCAAGAAGATTGAAGACACTGGCTATACGGCGACGGTCGAGGAAATCGAAAAGCCCGGTGACGAGAAGGTCGAGGATGCCGAACTGGACCTGACTATCTCCGGCATGACCTGCGCCTCCTGTGTACGACGCGTCGAGCGAGCGTTGAGCAAGGTCGATGGCGTCAGCGATGCCGCGGTGAACCTGGCGACCGAGCATGCCTCGGTGCACTACGATCCCGAGCAGGTCAGCCTCGACGCGCTTCTGTCGGCCGTGACGAGCGCCGGCTATGGGGCATCGGTCGTCGCTGAGCCGCAAGAGGTCTTCTCCAATGCCGACGACGACTCCGTGCGTCGCGAGCGCGAGATCAGTTCGTTACGACGCGCCCTGATTGGCTCGGCCTTGCTGACCATTCCGGTTGCGATCCTGAACATGTTCTTTATGAGCGTGACGAATATCGGTTATGTGCTGCTGATCCTGGCGCTGCCAGTTTGGGCCTACTTCGGCTGGCGCTTCCACCGAGTGACGCTGAAGAATCTGCGCCACGGCCAGTTCACCATGGACACGCTCGTGAGCGTCGGCTCGACGGCGGCCTTTGGATACTCGGCGGTCGTGGTGCTGCTGAACCGCATGGGGGACTACTACTTCGATACGGCGGCGGTCATCATTACTCTGATCCTGCTCGGTAAATTCTTCGAGGCACGAGCCAAGGGCCAGACCTCGTCGGCCATCAAGAAGCTGCTTGGCCTGCAGCCTCGCTCAGCGCGCGTTGTCCGGGCCGGAGAAGAGCTCGATATCCCGATCAGCGACGTGCGGGCTGGCGATACGGTCGTGGTGCGGCCGGGCGAGAAAGTGCCGGTCGACGGGCGGATACTCAGCGGCAGTTCAGCGCTCGACGAGAGCATGCTGACCGGCGAGAGTCTGCCGGTTGAGAAGCACACGAACGATGAAGTCATTGGCGGAACACTGAATACCACCGGTTCGTTCACCTTCCGTGCGACCAAGGTCGGACGCGACACCGCGCTGGCGCAGATCGTCCGGATGGTGCAGCAGGCACAGGGAACAAAGGCACCGATCCAGGGTATGGCTGACCGGGTGGCGGGTGTCTTCGTCCAGGTCGTGCTGGTCATTGCGGCGCTGACCTTTGCTGGTTGGATGCTCGCGACCGGGAATAGCGGTCAGGCATTGCTGGCGACTGTTGCGGTGCTGGTCATCGCCTGCCCCTGTGCAATGGGTCTCGCGACGCCGACCGCGATCATGGTCGGAACCGGGCAAGGCGCCGAGCATGGGACGTTGATCAAGGGCGGTGAGGTGCTCGAACGTGCCCAGGATCTGACCACCATCGTGCTCGACAAGACGGGTACGATTACGCGCGGCAAGCCGTCGCTCACCGACGTCATTACGTCGCCGAACTTCAACGGCGTCGCCGATCCGGGTGCTGAACTATTGCGATTGGCCGCTTCGGCCGAAGCGCGCAGCGAGCATCCGCTGGCGTCGGCCATCGTCGACGGCGCTCGCGAGCGTGAGATCACGCTCCTTCAGCCGGAATCCTTCGAGGCGATCTCCGGTCACGGCGTACAGGCTGAGATCGATGGCCGGGCAATTCTGATCGGGTCGCGCCGCCTGCTGCGCGAGCACGGCATCGACCCGTCGCTGCTCGAACAGGGCGCTTTCGATCTTGAGGCACAGGGAAAGACGGCCATCTTCGTCGCGGTCGACGGGAAGCCAGCCGGAATCGTGGCTGTGGCGGACACGGTGAAGCCGGGGAGCGCGGATGCCGTCGCGGCACTCAAGCATCTCGGACTCGAGGTCGCCATGATTACCGGTGACAACGAGCGAACCGCTCAAGCCATCGCGCGTCAGGTCGGCATCGAGCGCATACTGGCCGAGGTCCTGCCGCAGCACAAGTCGGACGAGGTCAAGCGGTTGCAGGCCGAAGGTCAGGTGGTGGCCATGGTCGGTGATGGGATTAACGACGCACCGGCGCTGGCACAGGCCGACATCGGCATCGCGATCGGCTCTGGTACCGATGTGGCCATCGAAGCGAGCGACGTGACGCTGGTCGGCGGCGATCTGAACGGCGTGGTGACGGCGATTGCGCTATCGCGCCGGACGGTGCGCACGATCAAATGGAATCTGTTCTGGGCGTTTATCTACAACACGGTTGGGATTCCGATCGCGGCGCTTGGCCTGCTGAATCCGATGATCGGTGCCGGAGCAATGGCGTTCAGTTCGGTTTTCGTCGTGACCAACTCACTGCGCCTGCGCAAGTTCGATCCGACCAAAGGTAGCTAATCGGACTCATTGCTGAAGGATTTTCGAGCGGCCCTCATCCCCAGCGCTTCTCCCGTCAAACGGGAGCAGGGTGACGAAGAAACCCTCTCCTGCTCCGCGGGAGAGGGTGGCGCCGCAGCGCCGGGTGAGGGCTGGTAATGAGGGCCGACTACACCGCGTCAGCCCTGGCGAATCGCATTTTCTCACCAATTCTTGGGAGCAAGATCGCCGTCAACAGCAGCGTCTCGACCGACGCGCTGATCGCGAAGGCGGCTGGAATCGCCATCACGCCGAAGCGGTCGAGCAGCAGCGTGATGACGGCTGCCCGGCCGATCAACTGGAGCAGGTTAGTCAATAGGGGCGTGCGAGTGTCTCGCAGCGAGATAAGCCCGCGCGTGACGATCTCGGTCGTGACTGCGAACGGCAGCACGAGCAGGTAGACCAGCAGCACGTGGTAGGTGAGCGTGCCTGCCGCGGCATCGAAGCGACCGTGCTCGAAGAGGACGCGAATAAAGAGGCGCCCGAGCAGGCCGAGGCCGATCAGCGCCGGAATAGAGAGCGCGACGACCGCCACGAGTGACCGGATGAGCGTGCGGCGCATCGAGCGCCACTCGAAGGCTGCGGCGTAGGCCGCGAGGCGTGGAAAAGCCGACTGCCCAACGCCTTGACCGATCAGCGCGACCGGCAGGCCGACGAGGAGCCACGCGTTCTGAATCGCGGGAAGAGCCATCGTGCCGGGCACCTTCGAGGCGAACGCGGTGTCCAGGATAAACCCGGCGTAACCGACGCCCACCGAGAACCCGTTCGGGATGAGCAGGCGAACGACCTGACGCAGCCGCACGTTGCCGGGATCCCAGGCGATCCGGAAGCGCAGCCCGTTTTCCCTGATTCCTGGCAATAGGATCAGCACCTGCAACACCGCGCCACCAACGACGCCCACAGCTGGACCGTAGATACCCACGCTGGGAACCAGCCAGGCCGCGACCACGCCCGAGATGATCGCGACGTTATGGCTGGCGTAAGAGAGGGCCGTCAGGAAGAACTGCCGGCGGCTGTTGAGTACCGCCGTCGCCACGCTGCCAACCACCAGAATGAGTGGCTGGATCAGCATCAGCCGTGCGAGCGTGATCGTTAGCTGGCTCGTCTCACCATCGAACCCGGGAGCGAGGATGTGATGGACAAAGCTGGGCGCCAGGATCTCACCCGCCAGCACCACGATCGTGAGCGCCACGAACAGACTGGTCAGCACCAGGCTCGCCAGGCGCTCCCAGTCTTCACGACTATCTTCTCGCTCCGTGCTGAGCAGGATCGGGATCATCGCGCTCGAGAGCGCGCCGCCCGCGATCAGGCTGAAGAGCGCGTCGGGGAGGCGAAAAGCGGCGTAATAGGCGTTCGCCGCCATACCGGTGCCGAACATCGCGTTCAGCAGCATCTGCCGGACCGAGCCAAGAACTGCCGAGAAGAGATAGGCTGCCATCAGCAGCGCCGTCGCCTCGGGAACCGAGAACGGCCGCACCGAGAGGCGCCGGGCAGCCGCTCGCCAGCCCCGTTCGCTGGTGGCACGATGATCGCTCGTGGTGGACACGTCGATCTGCTCGGGCGTCATGCTCGATGGCATCGCTCCACCGGTAGACGGACGCTGGCCGTTGAACACTCTGGTCTGGCCTCCCATTACTCGACGTTCAGCGAATCGTGCTAGATGATGGCTCAAATCAAACGACCGCGTCCACCTCGCGAGTGGCCCTGTCGAGTGCATGGTCAGGTCCGGCGAGAGATGCTATGCTGTGCCACGTAGAACATTGAAGGGAGCGCACCAACGTGGATGTCCAAGGGTATTACGGAAAGCAGATGCTCGCGTTCTTCCTGATCGGGATGGTCGTTATTGCCACCAACTTCTTCCTGATGGCGCTCGGGATCTGGTGGACAGGTCACCCCTGGCTGCAGAAGATCTGAGCCGATCATCTCAACAAGAGCACTAAGCGCGTCGCTCGACCATCCGATCTGTGGTCAGCGACGCGCTTTCTTTATTGTCTGACCAGTTCCTCCCCTTTCTATCTTTTGTCAATCCCCCGCGGGATTGCCCATTCGTCATCTCGCGCAACAACATGACGATGCCGAATCCCAGGGCGCCGAAACCAAATTGCGCATAGTTAGCGGTCGCGCCGGATCAACGTCTGGGTCGCGTAGTATCCGCCCATGCCATGGACTCCTCCGCCTGGCGGGGTTGAAGACGACCCGATAAAGAGGCGGGGATCAGGTGTGGTGTAGGGGTTGATCCGCGGAACTGGGCGCGTGAAGAGTTGCCGTATATCCTGTAGACCGCCGTTGATGTCGCCGCCGATGTCGTTGCTGTTGTATCGCTCCAGCCACTGTGGCGTGATGACATGCCTGGCCAGTACGCGGTCGCGAAACCCCGGCGCGAAGCGCTCGATCTGAGCTTCGATCCGGTCCGTCATGTCGACGTTCGAGCCATTGGGCACGTGGCAGTAGGCCCAAAAGGTCTGTTTGCCCTCGGGCGCTCGCGCCGGATCGAACAGACTCTGCTGGGCCGTCAGCACGAACGGGTGCTCCGGGTGGCGTCCCTGTCCAACCGCGTGCTCCGACCGCGCAATCTCCTCCAGCGTGCCGCCGAGATGCACGGTTCCGGCGCGGCGACACGCGTCGGCACGCCAGGGAACCGGACCATCGAGCGCGTAGTCGATCTTGAAGACGCCCGGGCCATAGCGGAAATGCTGCAACTGTCGACGATAACGCTTCGGGAAGCGGTCCCCGGTGATCGTCAGGATCTGCCGCGGCGTGAGATCGAACACGACAGCACGTGAATCCGGCAGGTCGTCGAGCGACTCGACCCGGTGGTCGGTGAGAATCTCGCCACCGAGCGCGTTCAACAGTGATACCAGCGCGTCGGCGATGCGCATTGAGCCACCCGCTGCGATCGGCCAGCCGACGGCGTGTCCGAGTACCGCCAGGAAGAGCCCGTAGGCCGCCGTCGTCGTCGATTCGAGCGGAACTAGCGCGTGGGCGGCCATTCCGGCGAAGATCGCGGGCGCCTGCTTACCGCTGAAGTGGCGACGGCTGAACCCAACCGCGGATTGCAGTCCAACCAGGCCAAACCGCCCCAGCAGCACGGGATGCCGTGGTAGGCGGAACGGCCCGAGGATCGACGCGAACAGGGCCTCTGCCTGACCCAGATACGGCTGCATCACGTCGCGGTAGGCGTCGGCGTCGGTTCCGAGCGAGCAGGCTGTCTGCTCGACCGAGCGCATCAGGACGGCGGCGGTGCCGTCGTCGAACGGATGCGCGAGCTGGACCGGAGGTTCGATCCAGCTCAGGCCATGCTCCCCAAGTGGGAGGGTGCGGAAGAATGGAGATGCCAGCGCCAGCGGATGGATCGCGGAGCAGACGTCGTGCAGAAAGCCTGGCAACGTCAACTCCATTGTGCGCGTGCCGCCACCCGGCTGCTCCGCTGCTTCCAGTACGAGGACCGACTGACCGTTCCGTGCCAGGTTGATCGCGGCCGCCAGGCCGTTCGGACCTGATCCGACAACGACGGCGTCGTACTCGTGCGTCGTCATGAGCATCCCGATCCCGGTACAGCCTTGCGGTTACGATGCTTCACCCGCGTTTCGCCGTGCCTGATCCTGATCCGGTCGCGCGCCGCATTGCCCGGTACACGAGGCGAGGTGGTAGTGTCATCTCGTACAGGCCGGTACGGATACTCGCGTTGTGCCAAATATTCCCAGCCTTGTTCCACTGACGGCGCGAATCGATGCAGACCGTCTTGGTCTCCACTTCACCCGTGACGCCGAAGTGGGCCGCGACCTGCGTCAGAGTATGCTGCCAGAATTTGTCCTCTTGCTGGTGCCCACCTAGGAGTAGACCCATCTCGTAGACCGGGTCGTTGGCACGCATCAGTACCTGGGCCTCGACGACGATCGCGTCCGACTCTTCGAACGCCCTGAAGGTGATCCACCCCGCAAAGACGTGACCCTGCGGTGTCATCAGGGTAAATGATTCATCGTCCGCGTAGAGGACGAGTACGCCGGTTGAGAGCTTGACTTTGCCCGGGAGCGTGAGATCGATCAGTCCCACCTCCCCCGGGGCGATGCCGGTGATCGGACCGTAGAAGCGGTTACCCGATGGCCAGAAGCGCGGAAAATTCGCCTTCCACTCCCGGATGACGGTTGTTGGGGTCGTGTCGGCACCAGTCAGGCGGACGCGGTAGGTCTTCTGCCACATCTTGCCGAACCCCTGTATTGGGCTCACGACCATGCGGCCCTCGACGTTGAGATTGGTCGCGCCCTCTGGAGCACTCGTTACGCTCAGACGGCCGGTACCGTTCGCCCAGTATGATGCGTCGGACCGGACCGCTGCTGGTTTGGACTGATCGTCCTGGCTGGATGAAGAGCTCATTGGGTTCCTCCCTTATACATATCACGGCAAGGACTGGTCAGGAGGCGTCAACCGCTGCGATCGCGCCCGCCTCGCTATCAAAGATGCTGATGGCATCATCCAGCCTGGTGAGCTGGAAAATGTGTCGGTAGTGGTCGTTGAGTCCCCACACCATGAGCCGCTGGTGCTGCCGGTTCGCGCGCACGAGCAGCGTTACCAACAGCCCAATTCCGCTACTGTTGAGGTACTCCAGATCGTTGAAGTTGAGTACGATCGCGCGTGTCTTTGGCCCGTTCGCCCGGTTATATGCATCCATCAGGACGTCTTCGCTGGTGGCGGTGATCGAGCCATGGACGTCAATCACGCTCGTTCGCTCGTTCACGCAACGAACTTGAAGCAGTTGGCTTTCCGCTGCCATGATGGTTCTCCAATCCCCCTACTGACCACAAACCCCGGCTAATTGCGAGAGATCTGCGCACCGGTGAGGGCGCTGTCCTCATCCGGATAGACATGCATGAAATCGACAAGCCGCGTAATCTCGAAGATCGTCCGGTAGTGCTCGGTCAGACCGCAGACGGCCAGCGTGCGTCCGTCCTTACGTGCACGAGCCAGCAGGCCGACGATCACTGCGATCCCGGTACTGTTGATGTAGTCGACGCCGCTGAAATTCAGGAGCAGGGCACCGGCGCCTTCACCTGCGGCGACATCGTAGGCGCTGTCAAGTTCAGTTTCGGCGTCACGATTGACCTGCCCATGAAGCTCCAGAACCGTGAAATCAATCGACGGGCGGACCTTCACGTCAAACACTTGCGACGGCATCGGACTGTCCTTTCAGGTAGACGATGAGCTCGAGGGTGTGATGTACCCCGTCGCTGCTCTGATGCATCTCATCGACCATGTTCCGGATCAGGAACAGTCCCCAGCCTCGCGGGCTCTGAAGACCGGCGACTTTCAGGTCGAGATCTGGCATCTCCTGTGGCGCAATCGCGACATCTCCCCCGTGATCGGTGATCGCGACCGACAGTTCGGTCTCCCGGATCACGACCCGGACTTCGACCGGCAGTTCCGGACGGTTCTTGTTGCCATGCTCGATGGCGTTCATGGTGGCCTCGGAGACCGCCGTGCTGAGCCGATCCAGGATGTCGCGCGACAGGTTGAGCGACGTGATTGCCTCGGAGACCTTCTCCATCGCGATGCGCTCGTTACCCGGCTCGCTGCAGATCGTGAAATCGGCGAGAATGCGTCCCTCGGCTCCGAGCTCTGTCGCGCTCTCGGATTCGATGACGTTTTGCGGTGCGTGCACGTGCTGGATAGCCGACCACTGTAGAGCGACCAGCGTGATGTCGTCCTCTTGCTCGCGGGAGGATCCGGTGAAGCGGGTCAGTTCCGTCATCAGCTTGTCGATCAGGTCGTGGCTCGAGACGGGCTCCTCCATAAGCGTCTTGAGTCGCGGGAACCCGAACATTTCGCCTTGCTCGTCGTGTGCCTCGATAAGCCCGTCGCTATAGAGCAGCATGCTCTGACCCGGCACAAGCGTCGTCTCGGACTCCTCGTACGACATGCCTGGCATTAGCCCGAGTGGCATACCAGTCGCGCGTAGCTCGACGACGCCGTCCTCCGTGTAGAGGTAGGGTAGATTGTGACCCGCATTGGCGTAGCGGAAATGCCCGGTCTCCGGATTCAGGACGGCGTAGATGCACGTCACAAACATGCGTGCTGGGATCGACGGGAAGAGCAGATCGTTTACACGCGCCAGTACGGCCGAAGGAGAGACCAGGCGCGGCGCATCGGCGCGCAACAGGCTACGGGTGGATGCCATCACCAGTGCGGCGGGAACGCCTTTGTCGGTTACGTCGCCAGCGACGATGCCGACCTCACCGTTTGGCAGTTCGAACACGTCGTAGAAGTCGCCGCCGACGGCGCGAGCCGGCTGGTAGCGTGCGGCAATCTGCCATCCGGGAAGCTCGGGAAGCTCCTGTGGCAGGAACTGCTGCTGAATGAGCTGCGCAACGCGCATCTCCTGCTCGATCCGCTCTCGCTCGCGAGCCTCGGCCTGTTGCTCTTGCACCAGTTGTGCGACCCGCACGGCAGGCGCGGCCTGAGCCGAGAGATTATTGAGCAGCCGGTGGTCGTCTACCGAGTATTCCTGTTCCGAGAGCCGTGGGCCGAGATTGAGCAAGCCGATGAGCTCACCCTGACTGACGAGCGGCACGACCAGCTTGACGCCGGACGAGCGCAGGGCGTCGACGGCAGGAGAGTCAATCTTCAGATCGTCGAGGTCCATGGCCACGGCAGAACTCTGGAAGTAGGCAATCAGCGGATCATTCGGTGCGATGTCGATCTCGACCGGGGAGGGCGCCAGCGGCCGTCGCGCCGATTCCTCGGTAACCGTTCGCTCGATCGCGTCGGTCCGGCTTCGGCCCCAACCGATCCATCTGGGTAAACGCAGTCGTGCGACCATGTCACTCTCTTTCCGATCTCCATCCGGCACTCTGCCGGGTTCAGTTCCACTGTAGGTGTCGAGCGTCACGACATCGTTACGAAAAACGCTACGAACCAGGTTCCTTGATCCACAACGACACCTGAGTTGGCTGCATCGTCTCGTGGACGACGGAACCTAGTTCCGTCGCGAGCGCAGCCAGGTCGGTCTGGTCCCGCAAGTGGAGGCTGAAGGCTTCGAGCGTTCGCGCGGCGTCATATTTCTGACGATAGAAGCGGCGATCAACCGCAGTCTGGATTCGAGATCGCAGTGGGCGGATCAGCGCCGCCACCAGCAGGGTCGACCCGGCCACGATCAGACTCGAGCCGGAGACGAACGATCCGAGCAAGCGCTCCAGTGCCAGGACGAGAAGCATGTCGGCGCCGATCAGGATGGCGGTCAACACACCGTAGACCAGCGTCTTGTTGATGATGCGGTCGATGTCGTAGAGCCGATAACGAAGGATCGCTATTCCTGCCACTACTGGGATCGTGGTGAAGCTGATCACCTGGATAAATGCGACGGATTCAGCGTACCGAAGGTCACCGACGAACGAGACGAGGGTCGCACAGGCGGCGACCGCAACCACCGCGGCGGAATACGCGATCCACTTGAGTTGCTGACGGACGATGCCATGTGCGTGGCGGAATCGCCATACCATCGCTGTCGCCGATCCGATACTGCTGACAGGCAGGAGTAGGAACGTCGCGACGTCAAACGTCATCGTCAGCCAGCGCACATCGCGCAGGGGGTAGGGATTCAAGATTACGGGATGGGTCGTCAACGCCATGATCGACAGCGGTTGTTCTTTGAACGATGTCAGGGCGAGTGTGGTGAGCATCGCGACCGTGAGCCAACCCAGAACACGCCAGCGAGCGGATGGAAGTCGCCCATCCGGGAAGAGAAGCAATACGAAGGTTGTCATCAGCGTGTAAGACTGGGCGGACAGCAGGTCGGCGAGCCAGAGGGCAAAGTTCCAGCCGGGCAAATCCCCGTGACGGATGGCAAACCCATAGGCTGCATATGAATCACAGGTGAAAGCCAATTCGGCCAGCAGCCCAATCATTGCCAGCAACCATCCGATGCGATTTGATGGGCGGTGGAGTGCGATAAACACACCGACCACAAGACAGGCGATGAATGGAAGGCGGATAGCTACCCAGCGAGCGTCCACGGGGGCATGGGCGCTGATGAGCCACATCAGCGTGCTGTCGACCAGGATCAGCGCCGCAAAGAGCAGCGCTGGCACAGAGGCTCCCCACCGTGCACGTTGTCTACTCATCTGAGGCATCCCCTTCCGAGATGGATCACATACAACCAATTCACCGCCCGAGTCCAGCACCTTCGATTGGCTATCGGCGGAGGACACTCGGCTGGAAATGGCTCTGCATGTACTGAAGACCCTCCACACCACCGGACTGTAACCACAGGCTCACGTGCTCGAGCTGCATCGTCTCCTGAGCGACGGCACCGAGCTCGGTAGCCAGCGCGGCCATATTGGTTTGCTCGCACAGCCGCAGGTTGAAAGTCCCCCTCTGTTCCGAGTCGAGGTGTGGCGGCAGCGCGCAAAGCCACATACAATCGCCATTCGTACGCAACGACATCCGAAGAGCGGTGAGCACCCTCCAGATGGTCCAGACAATCGGTGTTCGGCGCACGCTACGATCTCCTACTCTCATTACTGCGCAACCACAGTGAGACTGTAGTCGGCTGCATCGTGTCATGGACGACCGCGCCAAGCTCTTCGGCCAGTGTCTCCAGGTCGGTCTGGTGCCGCAGTCGGGAGCTGAAGGCTTCTAGCGTGCGGGTGGCGTCGTATTTGCTCCGGTAAAACCGACGGTCGATCGTCGTCTGCAGCCGCCGGCGTAACGGCTGGAACAGCGCCGCGATAACCAGGGTGGTGATGGCCACCGCCAGCCCCGAGCCCTGCCCGGTGACACTGCGGAAGAGGTACTGCAGCAGCACGACGCCGACGAGATAGATCCCCGCCAGCATGGCGCTCAGGCTGCCGAAGAGCAGCACCCGATTGATTAGGATGTCGATATTCCAAAGCCGGTAGCGAAAGATTGCGATGGTGAGGGTAAGCGGGATGGCCAGGAACGCGAGGTCGTGAACCGTGAACATGATCAAATCGGTCAGAACCACCTCAGTGGACGATGCCTCGGGCCAGCTAAGTGGAGCAAAGATCGTGAGCACGTTCGAGATGGCGAACTCGGTCAGGAGGATCGTCAACCCGAGGGCGAACCACTTTGCCTGTTGACGCTCGACTGGTCCAGATACTCGCCGGTATCGCCACACCTGAGCGTAGATCGCCACCCCAACACAGGCAGGGATGAACACGATGTTCAAGGCAGATGGCCACGACAGCGTGTCGAGCGGACTTCCGGGCAGGAAGAGCGCGCCGAGCCCACTCAGGAACCAGACCGCCGCGACCGCACGCGTCCAGCGGGGCCGGAAGTGCCCGTCGGGGAAGAGGAAGCACAGCCACAGGACCAGCGTGAAGGCGACCATGTCCACCAGCATGCCGATCACTGCCCGCGCCGGTTCGTCCGCCCGCATGGCATGGAGAATCCCTGGATCGGTGTCCCCGGCTGGGAGGGCGACCAAGCAGTACGCGACGAGCAGCGTGAGACGCTGGGTAGGCCTGCGCCAGAACAGGAGCGCGCCCACCAGGTAGAACGCGGCCGCCCGGACGAGATCGAGTACAAGAGTGTAGCTGGTGTAGAGGACGGGTGTGAGACCGAGATTAGCCAGGCCATCTCGCACAATCGCTGATACCACCGGGGCGTCGGTGTACCAATTGGCATACCAGAACAGTCTTAGCTCCGAAAAGCGCTCTGGTAGCCCGCTGGCGACATAGGCGAGCGAGAGCAAGGCCACGACCCACCAGCCGGTTCGCGCCAGCATCCATAGTAGCCGGAAAAGTTGAGCAGAGCGACGAGCGTCCATGATCCCCACTTCACGGTTGCGCTGCGGCAAGTCGGCGAGCATTGTTCACCGTCTTGCCCAAGAACTTCACGCTGCTGATGAACCGAGTGCCGACCGCGATCTGTTCGTCGTTTGCGAGTGCCGTGTCGGCGACCCAGGCGTTCCAATCCGCGTTGTTCCGTGGATTCTCCGCTTAGGCGAAGACCTCTTCGACTGGGCGATTGATGATGATGCTTCGCTCCATCCGATGCATGTGCTGTCTCCTTCGCGTCAGTACGTAACCGTCTCGATGATTCCAGTGTGACGATCAGTCGTGACCAAATCGTTACGAAGCGAGGGAGAAAACACCTGAGAATACAGAATAGAGGAAACAGCCGTTGTAATTTCTACTGGTGTGTGCTCGATCCAGCCGTGTCTCGCAACCATAACGACACGTGCTCGGGCTGCATCGTCTCCTGGACGACGCCCCCAATCTCCGTTGCCAATGCCGAGAGGTCCGTCTGGTCGCGCAGCCGCAGGTTGAAGCGTTCGAGAATTCGTGTGGCATCGTACTTATGACGATAGAAGCGACGGTCAACGATGAGCTGGACCCGCGAGCGCAATGGGCGAATCAGCGCGGCCACGGCCAGCGTGGACCCGGCCACGATCAGACTCGAGCCGGAAACAATTGGCGCGAGCAGGCGCTCAAAGCCGAAGACCAGCAGGATGTCGAGACCGGCGAGGAAGAGCGTCACAGCACCGTAGACTAGCGTCTTGTTGATGATGCGGTCGATGTCATAGAGGTGGTAACGAAGGATGGCGATCGCGACGACGGCGGGAACGCCCGATTCCAGCCCAACGATCGCGGTTGTCCAGAAGACAGAGCCCAGCAAGCCGCCCTGGTTGACTGGATCAAGAGATGCAACCGTGCCAGCAGCCAGGAACGACACGATCGATAGCGCGACCACGTAGACGAACCACTTGAGCTGGAGACGTTCGATCCCATGTGATCGACGGAAGCGGAGAACCAGAGAAAGTAATGACCCAATGAGCAGGACTAATCCAAGAATCAGTTCGGGTATCTGATACAGGTCAAACAACCGGGCGACGGCCGGGATGAAGACCGGGCTACGCAGTTGCTGCGATGAATCGGAGACGAACTCGGATGCAAACGCGCCCTTGACGAACGCCGCTGCGATATAGGCGCCTGCCAGCCAGACCAGCGGCCGCCAGCGACGGGAGAGGAGTTGACCGGTCGGAAACAGCAGACAGAGCGACACGAAGAGTGTGAAGAAGGCCGGGAAGTCAAACAGAGGACCGCCCCAACCAAGCCATGCCTCGGCTGGTAATGAATGCTTCGACAGCCCGTATTTCATATAGGCTTCACCAAGGTTGCCGATGGCTAAGGTGACGGCGGCGACACAGAAGATCCAGCCCAGCGGGTTTTCCGAGCGTCTCGAAGCGATGAGCACCCCAACTGTTGGATACAGGAGCAGCGTCACGGCGGTGAGCGCAAGGTTCTGCACATTGAATTGCGCGTAGAGGGTCAGCGTGCCAAGTGATGGGATCACCGCCAGTGCCCAGAGAATCCAGGCAACGTACGTCAAGCCCGGTCGGCTCGGATCGTCCTGTCGTGCACCGTTTCGCGCCTCGACTCTCTCGGGCGGCTTCTGCATCTTCACAACTCCGATCGGCGTTCGCGATCCGGCTGCGCCGCGTGGCGGAAGATCCATTAGGTTGTCGGCAGATGCGGGAATTCTACCAATCCCACATCTGCCGTCCAGACCTTCCGATGGATGGCACCGTCGCCGGTCGTGTTACCTCTTTCGGCCACTATCCTCGGACGGCCACCGATTCTTCGAGCACGTCATCCAGCGTCGCCAGGTCGGCGGCATAGACGCGTTTCATGGTGCGCTCAACCATCGACCCGCCAAAGCGGAAGAGGTTGCCGGTGTCCCCTTCGAGGGTGTGCGTGAACCGGGTGTGCCCGTTGACCGGCTCGAGCTCGTAGGTCCCAAAGAACGTGACTGGGCCGCCCACGTTGCGGACGCAGTAACGCTTTGGCGGATCGATCTCGACGACCTCGAACGTTACGTCGAAGGTCTTTCCCAGAAACTTGACGGTATGCTGAAAGGTCTCACCGGTGGTGACCGGTCCTGTCGCGATTCGCTTGGTGCCGATCACGACGGACATCCACTCTGGATTATTTTCCGGATTCGCGAGGAACTCGTAGACATCCTCGATCGGCCGGTTGATCATTCGTATATTCTGGACGCGCATGGTCGTCTCCCTCGATTCCTACTTCACGGAGTCTCAAACGGGATCGTATGGAGACCATGCTATGGATAGATCGTTCCGGAATCGTTACGATATTCGTTACGAATGTCGATTCGTCCAGGGCGTCGGACGGTTATCGTTCGGGGTACACTTACGGGGCGCGAAAGAGTAGCTCAATGTCGCAACTGGATATCTTCCTCCTTGGCGCGCCGCGTATTGAACGCGACGGTACGCTGATCGAGGTCGACACCCGCAAGGCAATCGCTTTGCTGGCGTTTCTCGCCGTGACTGGAGAGGCTCACCGCCGTGACACACTGGCGTCCTTCCTCTGGCCGGACGCGGATGAGACGCGGGCCCGTGGAGCTCTGCGCCGGACCCTGTCCTCACTCCGATCCGCCCTGGACGGAGACTGGCTTTCCGTCTCGCGTGATCTGATCGAATTGCGACAAGCGGATACGCTCTGGATTGACGTCGCCGAATTCCAGGAGCTCGTGAGACAGCGCCAGCCCGACTCAGCGAGAAGGGACGATCCCGTAACCGGGTGGCCGGAGCCGATCGCGCGCGCTGTCGATCTGTACCGCGGTGACTTCATGGCGGGATTCTCGCTGCGTGACAGCCCTGACTTCGACGATTGGCAGAGCCTGCAGGGGGAGCAACTCCGGCGCGAACTGGCTGGCGCACTTGAGTCGCTCGTCACCTGGTTTGGAGACGCCGGCGAACTGGAGAAGGCGATTTCGTACGGCCGTCGCTGGCTTTCGGTCGATCCACTGACGGAGGAAGCTCATCGTCAGGTGATGCTGCTTTTCGCTCAGTCGGGCGATCGAGCAGCGGCGCGTCGCCAGTACCAGGATTGTGTGCGGAATCTTGACGAGGAACTGGGCGTGACGCCGGCCGACGAGACCATCGCTCTCTACGGGCGCATCCTGGCGGACGATATCCCCCGACTATCACGCCGCACAACAGCCGTCCCGGTGGCACTAGTGGGAGCCTCGGAGCCACAGGCTCGCCCGCGTGCGTTTCCTCTCGTCGGACGTGCCAACGAATTACGCCTGCTTCAGGAGACCTATATGGAGGTTGGACCCGACGGCCGGATCGCGCTCGTCGAGGGTGAAGCGGGTGTCGGCAAGACGTACCTGGTCGAGGCATTTCTGGAGGACGTGCGCGCGCGCGGTGCCAGCAGCGTGACGATCCGAGGCTATGAGGGCGAGCAGCATCTGGCCTATGGTCCGATCGTCGAAGCGCTACGCGGTTTCGCCGACTTGCATGACGGTGCCACGCTCTCCAAGTCTCTCCCAAGACACGTTTTGGTCGAGGTTGCTCGGTTGGTCCCGCAGGTCGCACCGGACGACGTCGCGATCGATGAACTCCCGCCCCTCGACAGCCCTGGGGCCCAGGCCCGTTTCTTCGACGCGGTGTCACAATTTCTCCAGTGGGCGATACGCGGCGATCAGCCGGGTATTCTGTTTGTGGATGATGTGCAGTGGATTGACCGGGCGTCATTCGATCTGCTTGGCTACCTTGTCCGTCGGCTGAAGGACCGGCCCTGTATGCTGGTTCTGGGTTGGCGTCGGGAGCCGGTCCCGGATGCCGAGTCGATCGATCACCTCTTTGCGGGTCCGGAGCGGGATGGCCTTGGTGTGCGTATCTCGATCGGGCGGCTGGGAGAGCCGGATGTACGGGCCCTTGTCACGGCGTCCCTCGGTGACCGGCCCGTCGCCACTGACGACCGGCTCGTGGAGCACCTCTTTCGCGAGACCGAAGGGCTCCCTCTGTTTCTGGTCGAATACTTGAACGCCTTGCGTGTTGGAACGGCGCCTTCAGAAGAATCGATCGACGCCACCGTGCCGCGAACTATTCGGGATCTCATCCTGGCTCGTTTAGCTGGGCTGTCCGAGATCGAGCGGCAATTGCTGACGACTGCGGCGGTGATCGGGCGCTCGTTTGACTGGGAGATCCTGCAAGCGGCGAGTGGGCTGAGCGAGGACGTCACGGTGAGTGCTCTGGAGGTTCTCCTCACGCGTGGTCTGTTGGTTGATATCTGGCCCCGGAGTTCCGACGATGGCGCGTTCGCCGACTATGACTTCAGCCACCACAAGGTGCGCTCGATTGTCTACGACGAGATGAGCCTCGCGCGGCGTCGATTGCTCCATTCAAGAGTTGCCGACGCCCTGACTGCGCGAAGCCAACGCTCCCGCGGTCACCATGCCGCGCACCTTGCCTATCACCTGCTTCATGCGCGGCGTGAGCGAGAGGCAGCCGAGCAGTTCGTCCTCGCCGGGAATCAGGCCCGGGCGCTCTATGCCAATGCCGAGGCGTTGTCCCATTTTCAATTCGCTCTTTCCCTCGGTCATCCCGCGACTGCCACCCTGCACGAAGCCATTGCTGATCTGCACACGCTGTTTGGACAGTACGACGAGGCGATTGCGGCGTACGGAGCCGCTGGCGAGAGTGCCGACAAGCCGCGAGCGAGCCTGGAGCAAAAGCTGGGGAACGTCTTTCTCCGTCTTGGCAGGTGGAATTCCGCGGAATGCCATTTCGAGCGGGCGGCATCTCTAGCACAGTCCTCATCCTCCGCCGACGCCATGAGCGACGTGGTCTCGATCCTGACCGACTGGAGCTTCGCTGCCTATCGGAGCGGCGATCAGCAGCGGGGCTGGGCACTGGGAACGCAGGCGCTGGAACTGGCCGGCACGGCCAATGACGAGGCGGGATTGGCGCGTGCGCATAATCTGCTTGGCATGCTGGCACGGTCGCGCGGGGATCGTGTCCTGGCCCGGCACCATTTCGAGCAAAGCCTCGATCTCGCGCGTCATCTGGCGGATCTCAGCGCACGCGCCGCCGCTCTGAACAACCTGGCGCTCGTGTCAGCGGACGAGGGCGACCTGGATGGTGCGATTCACCTCGCGAATCAGGCGCTCGATTTCTGCGTCAGGCAGGGAGACCGCCATCGGGAGGCGGCCATCTACAGCAATCTGGCCGACTTCCTCCACAGTGCCGGGCGGCACGGCGAGGCGTTGGACTACGTCCGGCGCTCGGTTGAGATCTATGCCGAGATCAACGTCGTGGCTGGGGAGATGCAGCCGGGCATTTGGCAACTCGTTGAGTGGTAAGTTGTTTCGCGGTCCTAGAATCGTCCGGAACGATCGTGTGACGCGGTTTCTCCATTGGAGCGCCACTCGGCTGGTCGCAACCAGAGTGAAACCCGATCGGTTTGCATCGTCTCATAGACGACGCCGCACAGTTCAGCCGTCAAACTGTCCAGGTCGGTCTCTCGTCGCAACCGCGCATTGAACGCATCCAGTGTTCGGTCAGCATCATATTTGCCGCGGTAGAAGCGGCGGTCGACATTTGCCTGAACCCGGATACGGGCCGGTCGGAACATGGCCGCAACCAGCAGCGTGGAGCCCGCGACGGCCTCATCGGATCCGTTGGCGAACGGACTCAATAACTGCTGCAGCAGGATGATACTGGCAACATAGATCGCCGCGAGGATCGTGGAGAGAATCGAATAGACAACTGTCCGTTTGATGATCAGTTCGATGGCATACAGACGATACTTAAAGATTGCGACGCCGGTGGCGACGGGAATTCCGATGACCCCAATAAGCCCGACCACGCCCACCCACACGTCCGGGATGCCCAACAACGATAATGCCAGCGCGGCCGCGAATGTCACGACCGCCATTGCGGTTGCGTAGGTGAACCACTCGAGTTGTTTGCGCTCTTCCCCCGTAGCACGGCGGAATCGCACGATCGCGGCGACAGCGGCGACAACGATCATCGCCAGCAGCGTCCAGGCCAGACCCTTGTGAATGACCGATTGCAAAGCGGCCCCGTGGTCGAGGCCGAGAGGGTTGTGAAGTATTGAATAACCCTCGATCGGTCCCGGTTTTATGGCATTGAGGAGGGCGAAGCCGATCAACGCCGAAACCGTGATCCAGAGAACCGGTCTCCACCGCGGAGACGGCAGGTGACCATTCGGGAAAATGAGTGGCAAGAGCGAAACGACCGCCAGCAAATCAGTGGCTCCGGTCCAGGAAGTAATCCAGGCCGCCCAAGTCGTGGCCGGCAACGACCCTGAGTTTGCCACCGTGCCGTATGTTGCGTAGCTATCGGTAAACACGTAGACGGCCCAGATTGCTCCGCTGCCGACAAAAAGCCATCCGATGGTATTTCCGGGACGTCGCGTGACGATCAGTGCTCCGACCGCCGGAAAGACCAGCAGTGCAACATCACCCGCGATGTCGAGAAATCCGGCAGAGTAGTCGGAGTCGAGATGATACTGGCGCAGCAGCATTGTGAAGATAATCGTCGCGAGGATCAACCCGACCGTAGCGGCCACCAGCGTCCAGGCGAGGATCGTGAGTCCGCGACGATGTCGCGGTTGTTTGTCCACTCGTTCGTGAGACGTCAGTTCTGGATCGGCCGACCGGCTAACTTCCGTGATTTCCATGTGCATGTCGCTCCCGAAGGTACCCAAGTCGTAGTCGCTTGAGCTTCCGTTCTCCGAGGGTACACGGGGCAACTGTCGCGCTGTCCGCGCGCCCCTTCGAGGAGCCGTAGAGGGCCCCGGAAGCGACGGCATTTATACACGAACGCATACCGAAAGTCACTTCGAGATTGCACGACGATTGGCGAGACTCCGAGGACGAGTTGCGGCTTGACCCAGTTGCGTTCACGGTGGCGCTGTTCATTGGAGCCACCGTACGAACCGGGCGAGCCGGAGGATCGTGCTGCAGGAATGGTGCGTTCCGCCGCAATCGTCAAACGTCGTGGCGCTGGATAGCCTCAGTCGGTCGCGTCCTTGCTCACCTGCAGCACGATCGCGCCCTGCACGTCGCCGGACCGCAGCGTCTCGAGCGCCTCGTTGGCCTTCTCGAGTGGGAAGACCGTCACCTCGGTATGGACCGGAACTTCCGGAGCAGTCTTGAGGAACTCCTTGCCGTCGCGGCGGGTCAAGTTGGCGACCGATCGCACCAATCGCTCGCCCCAGAGGATGTCGTACGGGAAGGACGGGATGTCGCTCATGTGGATTCCGGCGCAGACGACCCGGCCACCTTTGCCGACGGCCCGCAGCGCGGCCGGAACGAGGGCGCCGACCGGCGCGAAGATGATGGCTGCATCGAGTTCATCCGGCGGACTCTCGTCGGATGGTCCAACCCAGGTCGCGCCAAGCTGCCGGGCGAACTCTTGCGACTCCTCGTCGCCCCGCCGGGTGAAGGCGTAGACTTGCCATCCCCGGTGCATGGCTACTTGCGTCACGATGTGTGCGGCCGCGCCGAAGCCGTAGAGTCCGAGACGGTCGCCTTCGCCGGCAAAGCGCAGGGCACGATAGCCGATCAGGCCGGCGCACAGAAGCGGGGCTGCCTGAAGATCCGGGTAGCCTTCGGGAATCGGGAAGCAATAGCGCCCATCGGCTACCGTATATTCAGCATAGCCGCCGTCGATGTCGTAGCCGGTGAATTTGGCGTTGTCGCAGAGGTTCTCGCGGCGCGTCGTGCAGTACCGGCAGGTGCCGTCGGTCCAGCCGAGCCACGGTACGCCGACCCGGTCTCCCTTGGCGAATCCCTTGACGTTGTCGCCGAACGACTCGACGGTTCCGACAATCTGGTGTCCCATGATCAGTGGTAGCTTTGGCGCGGTGAGCTCTCCATCGAGGATATGGAGATCGGTGCGACAGACGCCGCAGGCGTGGACGCGGAGCAGAATCTGATCCTCGTTCGGCTTGGGCTTCGGCACGCCGGCTAGCCGCAGGGGCTCATTTTGTTGTTCGAGGAGCATCGCACGCATGGACATCATCCTTTAACTTCACCGCGCTATGACCGCCTTGTTCGTTCGGCGTCTTCGCGGCCGCGACGTTCGATCAGCAACTCCCAGTCCATCAGTCGATCGGATCGAGATATGTGGGGCGCTTCGGCGGATCGAAGACGGCTCGTTCCTCGGCGGTCAGTGCTTCGAGGTTTACCCCCTGCATCGCGCGCAGGCGATCGATCTGCCCGGAGGCCTGCCGCCAAAGCGCCTCGGCGTGCGCTTTTCGCTCGTCGTCTTTGAGGTGCGAATTCCGGTTGAGCGCGGTCAACTCGCGTTGATACAGCGCTTTGATCTGGCGCGCGCGAATCAGGATCGGCTGCACTGTTCCTCCAGGACGTTCATCTCTTCGCATGGTACCAGCGATCTGGTCTACATGCCTGGCTCGGTCTCCGGTTCGCGTGTCTTGAAGTAGACCGAGATGGCGACCGCGAATCCACAGGCCGCTACGACTGTCGCGATGAGAAAGAGCGCAGTGTAGCCGAGTCCGTCGGCGATGAACCCGGCACCAATCGCCCCGAAGCTGATGCCGAAATCCTGCGCCGCGACTACGGTCGAGAGCGTGGTCGCTCGGGCGTGAACCGGCGAGCGGTCGACCGCCCAGGCCTGCGTCGCTGGCTGGATGAACGCGAATGCGATTGCGAAGAGGACCGCGCCGGTCAGCATAAGCGGTTGGCTGCGCGCGAAGGCCAGCACGACCATCGAGACCGCGCACGAGACGAATCCCGGGCCGATCACCGCGAAGCGTCCGAGCCGGTCCGAAAGACCGCCGCCTGAAATGCGCAGGAAGATGAGCGCCACCGCGAAGACCGCGAAGAACGGGCCGGAATCGCCGAGTCCGCGATCGATGGTCACCAGCGGGATGAACGTCAGCACCGTACCGTAGATCAAGGTGAAACTGAGCATGATCGACGCTGGGGCAATCGCCTCACGGGTAAAGACCTGACTGAGACTGAACGCGCCACGATTGACCTGTTTGCCGGGATTCGGCGTGTCGAGAAAGATGATCGCGACCGCCGCGCCGAATCCGAAGACGGCCGCCACCAGAAATGAGGTGTTGAGGCTGACGTGCTTCGAGAGCCAGATTCCGGCGGTAGGTCCCACCGCCAGCGCCAGTCCGGTGACCGTTCCGTAAATGCCGAGAATCGTGCCGCGTCGATTTGGCGGGGCCAGGTCAGCCGCGACGGTGGCCGTGGCCGCGGTGACCGCTCCCCAGCCGACGCCGTTCAGCAGACGCGCCAGAAATATCGTGCTCGACCCGGCGATCGAATAGCCGATGCAGCTCAACCCGATCAAGACCGAGCCGATGAAGATCGAGTGACGTCGCCCGGCCCGGTCTGCGAGCACACCCGCGAACGGGCGGGTCACCAGTGCCGCGATGCTGAAGAGGCTCATGATCGTGCCGACCGTGGCTTCGCCGTGGCCGAGATTGCGGATGTGGACCGGGAGCAGTGAGATGAGGAGGTAGGTGCTGCCGTAGATCAGGAGAACGACGATCAGCAGGATCGTCATGGGGAGGGCCGCGACTCCGGCCAGGGGCGAGCGTGCCGCTCCAATACGTGCCACTAGCCGCCCCAGTCCCTTCCGGTTCATGCCGCGCTGGATGCGTCTTCCCCGTACGACGCGCGGCCCATTGTACCCCAGTATGGCCGGTCGACCTCGCGCCACGACCGTATACAGCGCGACCCTGATCGACTAGGCTACCCGGAACGGGACCGGACGGTTGAGGTGGGAGGACACGATGAGCGGTAATGGATCATTCCCGGTGATGATTGGGTTCGACCTCGACGGCGAGACCCTCTGGACGTCGCGCGATCCGTCCAACGCTCAGCGGCCAGTTACGCTCTCACAGGGACGCTACGGCCCGGAAATCGCCGTCCCACGCATTCTCGATTTTCTGGATCGCCAGCAGATCAGCGTCACGTTTTTCGTGCCCGGTGAAGTGATCGGACGCTATCCCGACCTGGTGCGGGAGATCGCCAATCGCGGTCACGAGATTGGTCACCATAGCCACACACACCGCTGGCCGGACACGATGACGCAGAAGGAGGAGCGGGAGGATTTCGAACTGGCGCTGGAGCAGTTTGAAGGGGTGCTCCGCCAACAGCCGGTCGGCTACCGGTCACCCGCCTGGGAATTCAGCCCCTGGACGTTCGACCTGCTGCGCGAATTCGGCATGCGCTATTCATCGAACTTCATGGATAGCGATCGCCCCTACAAGCACGTGATCGACGGCGTGAAGACCGATCTGGTCGAGTTACCGGTCTCCTGGCTGCTCGACGACGCCCCCTTCTGGCTTTACAGCACGCGCATGGTCGGGCGGCAGATGGCCGCGCCCGAGGCCGTCCTGCAAACCTGGCAAGGGGAATTCGACGGACTCTACGCCGAACGCGAGCAGGGGACTTCGTTTGTCCTCGCGTTGCATCCACAGGTCAGTGGCCGTCCCTACCGGCTCGCCATTCTCGAGCGATTGCTCAACCACATGCGCAAGCACGACGTCCAGTTTCTGCGCTGCGACCAGGCCGCCGAGTTGCTGGGGCCGGGGCTGTAGCCGTCGTCAAACGGATCAACCGAACGACGTCAGGCTGATTCCGGTCGGTCGACATTGATGACCGTTGGCCCGGTTCCAACCCGAACTGCTATGAGCACCTGCCCCTCCTCGGCGGGATTGCCTTCAATGTGGATGGCATGAGGAGGAACCACGAAGAAATCGCCAGGGCCAGCTTCAATGTGCTCATCTGCGCCCGGCCCAAATTGGAAGCGAATTCGACCCGCGATTACGTAGCCGTAGGTGGTGTACTCTCCATGGTGATGCCAGCCGGACGTAGTCCGGGGCCGTGTGCGCACCTCACCCATCCACAGGTTTTCGGTCGAAAATGCCTGGCTGCGGAGCATGCCCGCGGTCGGCGGGCCACTCTCCAGCGCGGAGTGTGGAACGATACGAATCTTCTCGGCCATTGTGATTTACCCCTCTCGCGAGAGCGTCGCCGAACGGGTGGTGTACCAATGAACGACCTGAAGAGACATGTGCCGAAAGACCAGGAGCAAACCAGGAAGTTCCCGCCCGAAGGTTGATGCCTCATCACCTAGCGTGCGATGCAAAACCACACCCTGCGAAACAGGCGACGTATTCAACGATAAGACAGCCGATACTCTCACTATAGTTCCCGAGTGAACGAAGTCAAGATGACGCGGCGGCATGACATGATCCCATGTGTGCCGGATGTCTTGTCGGGAAGCGATCTGCGTTGCTAAGGATCTGCTAAGACGCGCGTGTTAGCATAGTCCCATTGCATCAATAATGTAGCTATCGGCCGCGAATTCGCGCAGGTGAGGACTAAGGCGTCGAGTGCTTCGGCGTTCGCGCCAGTTATCTGTTCCCCGGGGTTGGCTCGGCTGTGGAGGGCAGGAGGGATTGACAATGACCTCGCGACCAGTCGAAGAGTTTCGATCGTCGACCGGATCGGTAATGGGCCAGACCGACTGGCTTGACGTTCATTTCGAGGCGCATCGGCCCGAGTATGAGCAGGCGTTCACCATGGCAGGTTTCCAACCTGGCTGGCACGTGCTCGATGCGGGCTGTGGTGGCGGGATTTTCCTGCCCTTGCTTGCCGCGGCTGTCGGGCCAACGGGGCGCATTAGTGCCGTCGATCTCGATCCGGACAACGTCGAGATGGCAACGAGACGAGTGGACCAGAGCACCCTGCCGTGTCCGGTTGGCGTGCGGGTTGGCGACTTGCGTGAACTGCCCTATCCCGACAATACCTTCGATGCCGTCTGGTGCGCGAACTCTTTGATGTACATCACCGACGATGACTTATCAGGTGTGCTTGCCGAATTGAAGCGTGTCGCGCGGCCGGGGGGACTGGTGGTCTCAAAGGAAACCGACGGCGAACTCTACCGCTTCATGCCAGTTCCATTTGAGCACCGGGCACCGCTCTATGCTGCAAACCTCTCGATCACCGGGATCTACCGCACGCGTCAACTGGTGCACTGGTACCGGGGTGCCGGCCTGGAGAACGTTTGGGCCAAATCAGCCCTTGTCGAACGCTGGGCGCCACTGGATCAGATCAATCGTCAGCACATAATCGGAAATCTACGGTTGGGATTGTCGAACCTCAAGAAGCTCGATCCAGCGACGATTTCGCCCGAAACGCAGGCATTCTGGGAAACGCAGTCTGATCCGGATTCTCCAGAGTGCATTGTGAATCGACCCGATTTCGCGTTCACGGTTGCTCACCTGGTGACGGTGGGAACGGTGCCGGAATGATGAGCGGACAGTGAGGGTGCGGTGAGTAGCGATCACGTGATGGACGTCGTCATCGTTGGTGGTGGAGTCGCCGGGGCCAGCCTCGGCGCGGCGCTGGCGCAAGCCGGGCTCGGCGTGACCATCGTCGAGCGCGAGGCGCGTTTCCGGGATCGGGTGCGTGGCGAGGGTATTCACGCTTGGGGAGTGGCCGAAGCCGAGAAGCTCGGCTTGCTCGACGTTCTGCGCGATGCAGGAGCCACCGAACTCCCCTTTTGGCGCGTGTTCCAAAATCGCGAGCTTGCCAACGATCCCATGAACATTCCGGAGTTTTCGAAACTCGGCTTTGGTGAGTGGTCGGTCTACCACCCTGCCATGCAGGATGCACTTATCGCGCATGCGGAGGAATGCGGTGCGACCATCCTGCGTCCGGCGAAAGTGACTGGCATCTGCGTCGGACGGGAGCCCGAAGTCGTGGTAACGGCCAATGGTGATGAACGACAGATCAAGTGTCGATTGGTAGTCGCTGCGGACGGCCGCCTCTCCGGCGCCCGCCGTTGGATTGGCGCGATCATGCAGAACGATCCGCTCGACCACCATCACATCGGTGGCGTCCTCATTCGTGGACACCAGATGGACGGCGTGTCGGTCTACACTGGAGATGGCGACGATGTCTTCACGTTCAACGTCTCACGTGCCGATGGAACCGCCCGAACTTATCTAGTCGGAAAACCTGCAAAACTTGCCGAATACCGGTCACGAGATCGGGTATTGGCGTTCATCCGGGAGTGCGAATCGACGTTGCCGGTCGACTCATTTGCCAGAGCCGAACCGGCTGGTCCGCTGGCGATCTATCCCGGCACAAATATCTGGGCCGATCGCCTCACCGGTGACGGCGTCGTGCTGATCGGCGATGCGGCTATGGCGACCGACCCGAGCTTCGGTTGCGGCCTTTCACTCGTCTTCAAAGACGCGCGCGTGCTCCGCGATCTGTTGCTCGACGAGAACGATTGGCAGCGTGCGATTGAGGAGTTCGCCCGGCGTCATATCGCCTATGCCTGGTCGGTGCGCTGCTACATCTTCTGGAATACATCGCTGAGCTTCAGCGACGACCCGGACGCTCCGGCGCGGCGCGAGCGCTTCATGCGCGCGCGACAGCAGGATCCGGAGGGTGGCGGTTATGGACGGATCATCCACGCCGGACCTGGTGACGGCCTGCCAACCGACGAAGCTATGCGTCGCCGCTGGCTTGGTGAGGATCTGGTGCTCTGAAGACGCAATTGAGTCATTTGATGGTTCGACGTTCATCGGGAAGGGGAGACTGCCGTGCTCGATCTCACTGGCAAAGTCGCCGTCATTACGGGTGCTGGCAGCGGCATCGGACGCGGGATCACGCTGGCGTTGGCAAAGGCGGGCGCGGACGTTGTGGTCTCTGACGTGTTTCAGGATCGGGCTGATGCGACTGCCGGACTCGTGCGAGAGACGGGGCGGTCGGCGGTCTCGCTTCGTGTCGACGTACGTGATCCGGAGATGGTCCATTCGCTGGCCGCGACGGCGGTCGACCAGTTCGGCCGCCTCGACATCTGTGTCGCGAATGCGGGAATTGGCCGCGGGGGCTCTGTCCTGAACATGCCGCTCGACGACTGGAACGACGTGATCGCGGTCAACCAGACCGGCGTCTTTCTTACGGTGCAAGCCTGCGCCCGTGAGATGGTGCGGTTGAAGAACGGCGGTCGGATCATCACCCTGGCATCGGTCGCGGCCGAACGACCTTCGGCCCGCCTCTTCCCGTACAACGCCGCAAAGGCTGCGGTCCGCATGATGACCCGGTGCTGGGCGCTGGATCTCGCGCCGTACGGCATCACGGTCAACAGCATCGGCCCTGGATTGATCGATACGCCATTAGGGGAGTTGGCCGCCGGTTCAGCGGAGTCGTTTCAGTCGACATCGGCCGCGATCCCGCTGGGGCGCACCGGACGAACCGATGACATCGGCAACCTTGCCTGCTGGCTGGCAAGCGACGAGGCGAGCTATGTCAGCGGAACCTATAACGTCATCGATGGCGGCTATCTCGACCGTCCGTGGACCGGCTCTGACGCGATCACGGACCACTACGTGGAGGCCCGGACGCGCATGAAAGAGCTCTCTGGCGATGAGCTATTGGACTGGATCGATGACGTCAATGAGCAGGCCACGCGCAGGGTAACCGACCACCGGCAAGAGCTTGAGTTGCAGTGACGGCGTCTTCGGACCGCGAGCGTCGTCGCCGCACCATCGCGCTCATTTACCAGGGCGGTGTCCGATCCTGTACAGACGAGCTGCATGTTTCGATTGCGACGAGTTATCCAACGTCATATAGTGATGACAAACCAAACAAGCCGTTCGCAATTCACTTAAGTCCGTTGACCGATCAGGGAGGGACTCTCGATGCCGTACGACTACGACCTTGGCGATCATCATCGCGCAATTTCAACCTCATCTTCGGATGCGCAGCTCTGGTTCGACAGAGGGCTGACCTGGACCTATGGTTTCAACCATGAGGAAGCGGTTCGCTGCTTCAGGCGCGCGCTGGAGGCCGATCCTAACTGCGCAATGGCCCACTGGGGCGTCGCCTATGCGGGTGGTCCGTACTACAACCTCCAGTGGGAGCGGTATACCCCAAAGGCATTGGTCGCCATGGTCGCCACCTGCCACGACGCAGCGCAGAAGGCCCTGGCGTTGATCGATCACGCTACTCCGGTCGAACGCGCCCTGATCGAAGCGATCCAGACACGCTATCCTCAGTCGACTCCGATCGAGAATTGCTCCGTCTGGAATGACGACTACGCCAACGCGATGCGCCGGGTCTATCGTGAGTTTGGCGACGATTTGGACGTGGCCGCGCTTTTCGCCGAATCCCTCTTGAATCGAACACCCTGGCAGCTCTGGGATCTGGAAAAGGCCGCTCCAGCCGAGGGGGCTGATACCGCCGAAGCGGTCCAGGTGCTCGAGCGCGCCCTCGAGAATCCGGCCAGTCACCGGCATCCCGGCGTGCTCCACATGTATATCCATCTGATGGAGATGTCTCCCTTCCCCGAACGAGCGCTGAAAGCGGGCGACTGGCTTCGTCACCTGGTTCCAAATTCGGGCCATCTCCAGCACATGGCGACGCATATCGACGTCCTGTGTGGTCACTACCACGACGTGATCGACTCGAACACCCAGGCGGTTGCCGCCGATCGCAAGCACCTGGAGGAGGTCGGACCGCTGAGTCTCTACGTCGGTTCGCTGCTGCATAACCTTCACTTCAAGGTGTATGGCGCGATGTTTCTGGGGCAGAAAGAGGTCGCCTTGCAAGCGGCCGACGAGATCATTGCCGCCCTTCCAAAAGAAGTACTTGAGCTTGATGTGCCTTTCAAGCGCGCCGACCGGCAGGAGTGGTACCTCTCGATGAAACAGCATGCGATGATCCGCTTCGGCATGTGGCAGGAGATCATTGACGAGTCGCTCCCTGACGACCCGGAACTCTACTGTGTCACGATCGCGAACATGCACTACGCCAAGGGTGTTGCATATGCAGCCACTGGGCGGGTTGCCGAAGCCGAAGAGCAGCAGCGATTGTTCGAGGCCGCCGTCAGTCGCGTACCTGAAACCCGCTTCAACGGGCTCAAGAACTCCAGCCGTGATGTACTGGGGATCGCGCGCGAGATGCTGGCGGGCGAGCTGGAATATCGCAAAGGCAACTACGATGACGCCTTCAATCATCTACGCGAGTCGGTCCGTTTGTACGACGGCCTGAAGTACGCTGAGCCGTGGGGCTGGATGCAGCCGGTACGACACGCGCTGGGAGCGCTCCTGCTGGAACAGGGTCGGCTCGAAGAGGCCGAGGCCGTCTACCAGGCTGACCTGGGACTCGACGGCAAACTCGCTCGTGCGTATCAGCATCCGGAGAACGTCTGGGCGTTGCATGGCTATCACGAATGCCTGATGCGGCAGGGCAAGCATGACTTCTGCGGCATCGTCGGTCAGCGGCTCGACATCGCGGCGGCCCGCGCCGATGTCCCCATCGAGTCTTCTTGTTTCTGCCGAATCGAGGTCGCGGCCGACTAGAGCGCCGACTTCCGCCGCGAATAGGCAATCGGAGAGGGAGCCAGTCTCAGCACTGGCTCCCTCGATTCGTCCAGTAGCCTCTCTTCAATGGGTGATTCGCGTAATGTAATACGTGTTCGTTCACCATTGCGCAGCATGCCCTGCCTCGCTATGATGGGATACACGCACGGTAACCGCATTTATTTCCCCGCAGGCTTGTGGCCTTGCTGGCTGGTGAAGGAGGGACGTATGTCCGATTACTTCGATCTTGGCAGCTATCACCGTCCCGTCTCGACGTCGTCACCCGACGCCCAGCTCTGGTTCGACCGGGGCCTGAATTGGTCCTACGGGTTCAACCATGAAGAAGCGGTGCGGTGCTTCCAGCGGGCGCTCGAGGTTGATCCTGAGTGTCCGATGGCCTATTGGGGCATCGCCTATGCCGCAGGGCCGAATTACAACCTCCGCTGGGACATGATGACCGAACCGATCATCGCCCACACCGCAGCCGTTACCTATGAGGCCGCCCAGAACGCGCTGTCGCTGATCGACAAGGCAAATCCGGCTGAACAGGCACTCATCAGGGCTATCCAGGCTCGCGCGCCGCAGCCGACCCCGGTCGAGGACTGTGCCGTCTGGAACGACGACTATGCGAACGCTATGCGGCCGGTTTACCGAGACTATGGTGATGATCTGGACGTCGCGACGTTGTTCGCTGACGCCTTGATGTGCCGGACGCCGTGGCAACTCTGGGATCTGGGGACCGGTAAGCCAGCCGAAGGGGCGGGAACGGCCGAGGCAATGAACGTGCTGGAGCGCGCCTTCGAGAACCCGGCGAGTCACACCCACCCGGGCGTGCTCCACATGTATATCCACTTGATGGAAATGTCACCGCACCCGGAGCGAGCGCTGCGTGCCTCGGACTGGCTTCGCGATCTGGTGCCCGATTCCGGCCACCTCAAGCACATGGCCACCCACATTGACGTCCTGTGTGGACAGTATCATGACGTTGTCGACTCCAACGCGGCGGCGATCGAGGTCGATCGCAAGTTCGTCGAACGGGAGGGCGCGCACAACTTCTACACCCTATACCGAATTCACGACCTTCACTTCAAGCTTTACGGCGCCATGTTCCTAGGGCAAAAGGAAGTGGCGTTGGAGGCTGCTGATGAATTGATCGCCAATATTCCACGTGACGCATTGCTGGTTCAGGATCCAATGCCGATGGCTGACCTCCTTGAGAACTTCGTGACCGTCAAACCACATGTCATGATCCGGTTCGGCATGTGGCAAGAGATCATCGACATGCCACTCCCTGATGATCCGGAACTGTATTGTGTCACGACGGCGACGCTGCACTATGCCAAGGGAGTCGCCTACGCGGCGACCGGACGGATTGCCGAAGCGGAAACCCAACAGCGGATGTTTGAAGACGCGGTCAAGCGCATTCCCGAAAGCCGGATGGCTACCCTCACGAGCACGAGCCTGGAGACGATGGACATTGCGCGGGAAATGTTGGCGGGCGAGCTGGAGTACCGCAAAGGCAACCACGATCAGGCCTTCGCCCACTTGCGTGAGTCAGTCCGGCTATATGACAGCCTGGAGTATGCTGAGCCCTGGGGCTGGATGCAGCCGGTGCGGCACGCCCTTGGTGCGTTGCTGCTCGAGCAGGGGAGGCTCGAGGAGGCGGAGAGCGCCTACCGAGCAGACCTGGGCCTCGACGGCAGCCTGGCACGAGCGTATCAGCATCCCGAGAATGTCTGGGCACTGCATGGTTACCACGAGGCACTGATGCGACAGGGGAAACACGATTTCTGCGGCATCATCAATCAGCGTCTGGCGATCGCTGCCGCCAGGGCCGATGTGCCGATCGAATCGTCTTGTTTCTGCAGGCTCGAGGTCGCGGCAGACTGACGCACGAATCAACAGCCAGGCCCACCTGGAGTAGCCTTGTCGTGGTTTCCGACGAGGCTACTGGTCTTGTCCCAGCCGACGACCGACGTAGGCCTCGGCGATGCGCGCGACCTCGCCATAGACGTAGCGAATCGGCATGCCGGTGTCGCGTGTGATGGACAGGCAGTCGGCATATTCCGGTACGGCATCGAGCACCCGACCCTGCCAGATCTTCAGCTTGACACGCACGTCGCCCCAGCGGGTGACGACGTGCTCGATGCGCCGGTCCGCCTTGGTCCGGTCGATCGGAAGTGCGCGCACGCCAAGCGTGGACGAATGTTGAATCAAGATTTCATCCAACTCGGCACGAAGACGTGAGGCGCAGATGACGCTGACCTTCGTTGCCGGCCGGCCGCGCTTCATGATAATCGGGGTCAAGAAGACGTCGAGCGCACCAGCCGCGAAGAGTTGCTCGATCAGCGGCTCGTAGAATTCCGGGTTCATGTCGTCGATGTTGGTCTCGAGAAGAAGTTCTTCGGGCCAGTCGTCCACGTCATGCGAATCATTCGCTGGATCGTCAACGAGATCGCCGACCCAGAGACGCAGCGCGTTGGGCCACGGGAGCTCGCGCCGTCCGAACCCGTAGCCGATGGCGTCGGTTCGTATCGTTGGACGAGAGAAATCGGCGAGTGTTGTCAGAATCGCAGCGCCGGTCGGCGTCAGAAGTTCGGCTTCGACGTCCAGGCTCTTAGTCTGCGCCCGACTGGCTGCCAGGAGTTCGGCCGTGGCGGGAGCCGGAACCGGCAGCCGACCATGTCGCGTATCGACGAAGCCACTGCCAAGGCTTATTGGACCGCAGTAGAGCTGCTCGATTTCGAGGAGGTCAAATCCGATGGCCGCGCCCACGATGTCGACAATCGAATCGACCGCGCCGACCTCGTGAAAATGGACCTCCTCCGGCGTCGTTCCGTGGACCCGCGCCTCGGCTTCGGCGAGCGAGCGAAAGATGTTCAGCGCTCGTTGCTTGGGTCGCTCGTTGATCGACGACCCCGCGATCATCTGGCGAATTTCCGCCCAGCTGCGCGGAGGCTGCTCGACCGCATCAATCAGGCGAACCGTCACGCGTGTGCCGGTTACGCTATGCTGCTGAACCTGCTCGGATGAGAGTTCGTAGCCAGTCAAATCAAGAGCTGCCAACCGCTCACGCAGGTCGTCGAGTGATAGCCCGGCGTCGACTAGCGCGCCCAGAACCATGTCCCCGCTCGCACCGGAAAACGGATCGAAGTAGGCAACGCGTGTAATGGGCGTGCTCCTTGCCAACTACATGAACCTGCTTCGCTCGTGACTTCGACTGTGGGAGTCGACCTCGATACAAACAAAGAGATCCTTCGCGCGGCGCTCAGGATGACAGGAATAGAAACCTGCCTTTTGTTGTCATTCTGAGGTCGCTGCCGAAGAATCTCTCCGTTCGGTTGCATCGAATATCCGCCACCAGGTTTGACGACTACTCGACAGATGTGCTGTTCTCTTGCTCGTGCTCGACTCGCAACTGACCGCAGGCCGCGGCAATGTCGACGCCGCGTGAGTAGCGGACCGTCGCTGGGATGCCATACTGCCGGATCACCTCCGCGAAGCGTTCGATCCGCTCGGGCGACGGCCGCTCGAACGGCGCCGCGGGGGTCGGATTGAGTGGGATCACGTTGACGTGGCAGAGCAGGCCCCTAAGCAGCAGTGCAAGTTCGCGCGCGGTCTGATCGCTGTCATTGACGTTCTTGATCAACGCGTACTCGAAGGTCACGCGACGACCCGTTCGATCGACATAACGCCGACAGGCATCGATCAGTTTGCCGACCGGATAGCGCCGGTTGAGCGGCACGAGACGGTCGCGCAAATCGTCGTTCGGCGCGTGCAACGAGACCGCCAGTTTGACCTGGAATGGCTCTTCGGCCAGCCGGTCGATGAACGGTATAAGCCCCGACGTTGAGAGGGTGGTGCGGCGAGAGCCGAAATTCATGCCCTGTGGATCGTGGAGGATGCGCACCATCTTCATCACGGCATCGTAATTCTGGAAGGGCTCGCCCATCCCCATCATCACGATGTTGGTCAAAGACCGGTCGAGCTTGCGCGCTTCGCGAGCCGCCTCGACCACCTGGCTGACCATCTCGCCCGTGGTCAGGTTGCGTGTCAGCCCCATCATTCCCGTGGCACAGAACGCGCAGCCTACGGCACAGCCGACCTGGCAGGAGACGCAGACTGTCGTGCGTTCTGGGTAGAACATCAGCACGGTCTCGAGATGCTCGCCGTCAAAAGTACGGAAGAGGAGTTTGCGCGTCTGCCCGTCGTCCGTCTCGATCGCCCGCACCATCTCCAATTTCGACATATCGAGTTTTTCAGGTAACTCAGCGCGCAATGTCTTCGGCAGCACGGTCATCTCGTCGTAGCTCGCGGCCAGATGCTGATAGGTCCATTTGAAGATCTGGCGGGCACGGTAGCGGGGCAGGCCAAGTTCAGCGACCGTCGTTTCAAGCTCGTCGAGAGTAAGGTCGTGAAGGGTAACCGGTCGCTGTCGCCGTGAGGGCCGCTCGGTTGGTGAAGCTGAGTTGTCGACTCGTGGAGAGACTGGGATCTGAATATTCATACTCTTCTTGATCTCGTTGAGATGCGAACCGACCTCCAATCTTATCATGCGGTCCGGCACTTCCGGCTGCCCGGACGCGTTCCGCTCGTCTTTCCGTCCAATCAGTACCACAGTCACTCGTTTTCTGTTGCTGCCGCGATTATCCTGTAGGTCAGAATGGTAAGCGATCTCAGGGTTGTGACGGCGTCGCCAGATGACCGCGCGATGCTGGGATCGGTTTGTTTGGGTGGTGGTGCGGCTCTGCCCGCGGAGTGAGCGCAAATGCCTCGCGAATATCTCGAACCACCGTAACGCAGTGGAATTGAGAAAGCCGTGGCGCTGTGAGCGACGGCGCGGGTAGAGAGTAGGAATAGTTGAAACGACTCCTGGCAACATCATTGTTGCTCGCGATTATCGCGTCGCTGGCAGGCCTTCCAACGGCGAGCGCCGCGCCAAGTGTTGGTCCACAGTGGGGCAACACCGATGCCATGTGGATCAACTGGGATCGCACCGACGCGATCGTCGCAGATGGAAGTGTCAGCCGCACCTGGATGTGGGGGCCGGAAGACGCATCTCTCGGAGACCTCCGTGAGGTCTACCAGGACGCACCGGGCGGATGGCGGACGGTTCGCTATTTCGACAAGTCGCGCATGGAGATTACGCATCCAGGTGACGATCCGATGTCGCAGTGGTACGTCACCAACGGCCTGCTGGCGGAGGAGTTGATCACCGGACGCGTTCAGCTTGGCGATAACGTATTCGACCAGCAGCAACCCGCGAACGTTAATGTGGCGGGGGATGCAAACGACCCGAATGGTCCGACCTACGCCACCTTCAATCCCTTGATGTCCTATGGCGCGACCCCGAACGGCTGGAATATCACCAATACCGTGACGCGTGACGGGACGGTGGCCAGCGATGCGTCCCTCTCAAGCTACGCGGTCACGGCCACGGATGTCGGCGCGCCGACCCAGCACACGGTGGCGTCGGTCTTCTGGCAGTTCATGAATAGCTCTGGACCGATCGAGGAGCTCACGTCGTACGACGCCAACAAGCACGTTGGCTCCTACGTCGTGACGAATGGTCCGCTCTTCTCCAACCCGTTCTATGCCACTGGTTATCCGCTCACCGAACCGTACTGGACGCACGTGCTGGTTGGCGGTGTCTCCAAATTGGTGCTGGTTCAGGTCTTCGAGCGCCGGGCGCTGACCTACACGCCGAGCAATCCGGACGGCTGGAAGGTAGAGGCGGGTAACGTCGGCCAGCACTACTTCACCTGGCGCTACGGGTTGAACGACGTGCAGTACAGCTTCGATCCGTCGGTGGCATCAGGGACGCAGGCGATCATGAAGGACTGCGTTGCCGCGGCGTCTAGCCAGTTTGGCGCGGTTGGACCGGCTCTGCTCAGCGTGCCGGGATCGGTTGATGGCTCGATGCAGGTCGCCTCAGCGTATTATGGCGGCACGGTCCCGGACAGTATTCAGAAAGAGATCCCGAATCTGGCGGGAATCGCGTTTGGAAACCAGGCGATCGTTATCGACTACATCGACGAGGCCCACGCCTGTCATGTGGCGGCGCACGAATACGATCATTTAGTACAGCAAGTGCAGGCGCGCTTTGACTTCCTGGACACTCCTGATTGGTTCATCGAGGGCGGCGCCGAGTTCGCCGGGACCCAGGCGGAAATCGCCCACGGTTACACCACGCTGGACACGACGCGGGCAGGCGAGATGAGCGCGGCCAAGCACTTCAACATGTCCCTGAAGGACTCCAGTAACGACCCGGTCGGGAAATACATCCTCGGGTTCCTGGCGGCCGATTGGCTCGTATCGCACAGTAGCGCCGGATCGATTACCACCTACTGGACCAGCCTGCCGTACAACGGGCAGTTGGCAGAAATCCTTCCAGCAGGCGTTTGGTATGTCGGTCGATGACTTCTACACGCAGTTCGCCCAGTACCAGGCGCAGAATTTCCCAGCGAAGTAGGCCTGGGCGCGGCTCACTAGGCGCCGACAAGAGAGGTGTCCGGTCTCCGACACACTCGTTTGCTCCAGGTAAGGGATGAGAGATCCTTCGCGCTGAGCTCAGGATGACAAATGTTGGCAGATTGCCTCCCCTGTCATCCTGAACCGCAGTGAAGGATCTCTCACCTGGTAGATTGGCAAGCGAACGACCTTGCAAAACCGACACCTTGTCCGCGGGAGTCTGCGTGGTTCACTGCCAGGTTGGTGCTACCCGTACAGCTCACTCAGCTTGTCGATGCTGAAGTCCGGCGATTTGCGGAGGTTGATGATCTTGCGTTCGCGACCTCCGACCGATTACCGGACGACAACGTCGAAAAGGTCAGCGGTAAACGTCGCGCCGATGACCGACATGAAGTACGAGAACCTCTCGGAGACCATCGTCGATCTCAAAGATCACCCGATATTGTCCGACTCGGATACGCCACCCATCTCGCCCGACGAGTTTCCGGATCCCGCTGGGGCGAGGTGTCTCCCCAAGCGAGCGGATCGCGTCGCGGACAGCGGGATAGGCGTCGGAGGGAAGCTGTGCCAACTCTCGTTGCGCGCGACGCGAGATTTGAATCGAATACGTCAATGACGCTCGCGCTCGATCTCTTTGACCGCTTGTTCGAAGTCAATGAGCTCATCTGACGACGCTTTCGCCGCATCGTACGCACGGATGGATTCCAGTTCCTCCAATGCCTCCAAGAATTCTCGATACTCGTCGACGCTGATGATGACGCTCACACGATTACCGTTGTCGTCGACGACGTAACGTGGCTTCACCTCGCTCATGTTCATCAACCTTGCTCGCAGCCTTACCTGATGCTACGGCTGTCTCTCCTGTTCTCAGAGTCCAACTCCCCAAGTATGACATGCAACGTCTGGCGCCAGACTGGAATCACCCGTATAGCTCGCTGAGCTTGTCGATGCTGAAGCCGGGTGACTTGCAGAGGTTGATGATTCTCCGTTCGCGCTCCTCGACCTGCATAGCCGCCGCGAAGACGTCTCCCGCGATCTCCAGCGGAATGTTGGTGATGCCGTGCTTGTCACCATGAAGCAGGTCGCCCGGGTTGACCGTTAGTCCGCCGAATTCGACCGGAATACCGACCTCGACCACATGCACGTAGGCGTGAGAGACCTGGATGTGGCTGGCGAACAGATGAAATCCGAGCGCCTCGACCTCGTCCAGATCGCGAACGCCGCCGTTGGTCACCGTCCCAACGCAGCCGAGCGCCCGGTGGATGTTGGCGTTGACTTCACCCCAGAAGGACCCGATCGGCTCGTCGTCCAGGTCCTGAATCACGACCACGCGTGGCTCCGGGATCGACAGAATGTGCTCCCACATCTTGCGGCGGTCGACCGCCGAACCCGGATCAGGCTTGAGCGTCGCGCGGATTTTGGCGGTCGCCGCGTATCCGACCATCACGCCGAGGTTTGGCAGCGCGCAACGCACGACGGGGGACATAAATCCCGTGCTGCGCGGGCGGATGTCGAACGTCTCGATAGCATTGGCCACGGTCGGTGTATTGAGCGTCTGAAGCGCTTTGAGCACTTCGGGTCGAACTGGCTGCGCTGGCATGGTGGCTTCCTTCCTGTTCCTGTGAGCTTGTCAGTGTTGGAGGCTAGCATACGGGGAATTGGGTGAGGCGTCGATTCCGACCGGCGATCGGAAGCCTGCCGGAATAATCGGTCGGGTGACTCCGCCGGCGGAGAACAAAGACGCCGGCTGGAATGTTGTCGGATCCAGCCGGCGCCATTTGCTGTGTGGTGGCGTCATTAGGGCAAAAGGCGAAATCTTTCGCCCGGGCCGACGGCGGGTTGACCGCTGTCCAGTTCATGGCTCGTCGTATCTTGATACTGGTTCAGCCCCTCTCCTGGACCGATGATGCGGTTGTTGTCCGCTGCCGATGTCCCAACTGGATCGTGTCGAATCATGTTCTCTTGATCCACCCGGAGCTGTTCGGCAGCCGCGCTCTCGGGGGACTGTCCAACCGGGTCATGCGGGATCATGTTCTCATTGTCAACGTTGAGCTGGGCTGCCTGCACATCCCGCATCCCGGCGACTTGATTCGTCACGGCTGGTGCCGCCTTGGTGACGGTGCTCGCTGATGTCGCCGGATGACTAGTGTGATGAACGGCGTTGGCGCCGAACATGAGCAGTGCGCCACAGAGCACCCCAATTGCCCACAGGCCGATTGCGCCTGGATCTATCCGCCGCAGGTACGGTCGCATCGTCGCCATGGTTCCGGCTCCCTTCTCGTCGGCGGTGACTGCGCCCTGCAGTTCATCCCGCCAACTCCAACTCGATGGTTCGAGTATGGACGTGAGGGGAGCTGTCAACATCGGAAGGGGTACGGATATGGATCGCGGACGTGAGCATGTCCGTCACTACGTATATTGCGCACCGTCCGTGGAGCGAGGGTCGATGGTGAGCGGCGGAAGGTCGCCATAGAGCGCGGCGAATTAGATGAGCTCGTGCTCCTTGGCCCAGACCGCCGCCGCGGCTCGGGAGCCGATGCCGATCTTGTTGTAGATGCTCGTGAGATGCGAGGTGACGGTGCGGCGGCTCACGAAGAGTCTTTCGGCGACCTCGGCATCGGTCAGACCCTCGGCCACCAGCCGTAGCACCTCGACCTCTCGAGGGCTGAGCCCTGCCGGATAGTCCGGACCTCTCTTCGATGTCTGGCCGATCACGTCTCGAATAGCCTGGACGTGCTCCAGGGTTGGTCGCGCTCCCAGTGGCTCGCAGATGGCCTGAACGTTGTCGAGCAGCGAGGTCGCGTCTTCCACCCGGTGCTGAGCCAGCCGCAGCTCGGCCAGTTCAAGCAGCGTCAACGCCCGTTCGAAGGGGGCGGCGCTAGCCTCGGCTAGCCGAAGCGATTCCTTCAGGTGCGAATCGGCGTCGGCAAGACGCTGGTCGGCGGTGTCGAGGTGGCCGAGAAAGCGGTGGACGGCGATCAGAGCCAGGGGCTGACGAGGATTGGAAGCGAGGGTGAGGGCCTCTTCGGCGCGTTTGTGAGCGGGAATGGAGTCGCCGCTGACGTGGTGGTAGTGGGCCCAGAGCAGGTGTCCCTCAGCTCGTCCCGTGAGTGCGCCGCTCCAATCGAGCCACCGATCGTGGGCCTCGAGCCAGCCGCGTGCTCCTGAGAGATCTCCGGAGTCGATCGACAACTCGATCGCCAGGCGTTGCAGCTCCTCGGCCCCGCGAAATCCGCTGTCTCCGGGTTCGCTCGCCGGTCCGTTTGGCAGCGTGTGGTCGATCTCTCGCCACGCTCGCTTGAAATCACCTTGCCCATGTGCCCGCCGTGCAAACACCACCTGCGGCACGATCCCCCAGGGCACGGCAGACGTCGCCATGTGCTCATGCCACCACTCCTGCATCCATTCCATCTTCGACCAGGCTCCGTCGAGATAGGACGTCAGGAGATTACTGACTCCTGCGGGCATCGGCCCGACGCCGAATCTCTCGGCCGCCTGTTCCCACGCCCGGTCGTGACGTTCCAGAAGGCCGCGTCGAAGTTCAAGGTCGTCAGCGAAGTAGGGCAGAACGAGGTAGGCAAGCCAATCCTTGAGCATGTTCCCATGCTGGGCGTTGTCGTTCGTCTGTGCCATCAGAGACGTGCACTTCTGGAAGGCACGAGCTGCTTCGGCCGTTCGTCCTTGCATCGCCCGAATCCGTGCGAGCGCGTTGTAGGCATATGACATTGGTAAAGTCGCCGTGACTGCCATCTTCGAGCGGTTGTCTGCTTGCTGATTGAATTCCTTATCCACCTTGCCAGTCGCGTACTCTGGAATGTCTTCGAGCGCAGGCTCAAGATCACCTGCAATCGCGCGCCACAGCGCGCGAAACACACGGTAGGTACTTGGGCGTGACCAATCGGGAACCTGAATCGGCGGCGGCTCGAGCGGATGTCCGATAAGCTCATCGAGGAGATCGACTCCGGATATAACGTCCGGCACCCCAGCGCCAACGGTTGGCCCACGATTCACGTTCACCCCACGATACATGCGGGCGTACGCGACCAGAAGCTTGTCGTCAATGGTCGATCCGATTCGCTCGGCCTCGTCAAAGTATGCTAACCCTCGTACTGGATCGACGAACCCGAACTGCTCACCCAGCAGCCACTGAATCCAGCCACGCCGCCGACCATCACCCGATCCCTCGATTGCTGGTAGCGCTGCTTCGAGCCGCTCGACGGCGGTCTTCGATGCGTAGAGTGCTGCGGCGCGCTCACCGGCCCGAATGAGCCAGTCAGTTGCGCGATCGTCGCTCGCTTGTTGGAAGTGGTGGGCGACCACGTCGGGATCGGGATGGCTACTCCCCGCCAGTACCTCGGCCACGCGCCGGTGCCAGCCACGGCGGCGCATCGAGACCATCTCCTCATACAGCGCCTCACGAATCAGCGCGTGCCGGAATTGCCACCCTGAACCATCTTGCAGGTCGACGATAATGGACGCCGCTCGGGCTGATGCAATAGTCTGTGCGAGGTCGTCACTTGATGCATCAGATACCGTCGCCCAGAGATCGAGCGGCACCCGTTGGCCGATGACCGCGCCGACTCCAAGCAATTCGACGGCATCATCTTCCAGGCGCGCCAGGCGAGCGTCGATCACCTGGCGGAGCAGTGGTGGCACCAATACGGCACGGAGGTCGTCAAGCACCCACGAGACGGTTTGATCCTGACGTAGCTGCTGGTGTTCTAAAGCGTGCAGAAGTTCTTCCAGGAAGAAGGGATTGCCCTCCGCTCGATCGGTCAACCACCCGACCAAACGAGCGTGATTCGCGGCATCGAGCGGATATCGGATTGCGATCAGCGCCGATGTCGCTTCTGGGCTCAACGGCTGCACATCCACCCGCTGCGTGGCCGACTCGCGTATCAAGAGGGGAAGGATTTGGTACAGGGGGTTGTGACGTGTGAGTTCATCGCTCCGGTAGGTGACGGCCAATAAGATACGCTGATCCTTCAACCGGCGAGCGACCACGCGCAAGAGGTCAATGCTTGCCGCATCCGACCAGTGAAGGTCTTCGAGGATTATCAGGAGCGGTTGTTCGGCAGCTATCGTTGCCAGCGCATCCCAGGTGCGATCGACGAGGTCGTGCTGTCCCGCCAGAGCATCCAATGCCGTGGAGTCGACATCAGTCATGGGAATCACGGGTTCGTGGCCTGTCGAGGCATGCGATTGGAGTAATTCAACCCACGGCCCATAGGGTGGCGTGACTGTCAGGTCGTAGCAGCCGCCTTTGAGGACCAGGCAGCCCTCACGCTCGGCCACTCGCCCAAGCCAGTCGACCAACGTCGTCTTCCCGATACCGGCTTCGCCACTGACGAGCACCAGCGAGCCATGGCCCGCCAGCATCTCGTCCAGCGCCTGGCGCAGGATAGTCTGTTCCCGCTCGCGTCCAACGAAGAAGGGATTGCGGTGGAACGACGAGTGACTGAAAGATGATGTCTGCATTGACGCTGACTTTCTGAGCGCTCGCACATGTCAACAGTCGTTTCGTTCCAGATTTGGGATAGTCACAGTATAGCAAATATTTCAATTGCCTGGCCCGATGCGTGATCGAGTTCGGTTGATCTGTCGCCGCGAACGCGTGCCAGACAGTCGTCGCACGTTGCTCACCTCAAAGACCGGTGCTACAAACGACGTGAGAGCAACAACTGTGGCGAGTGGGTCGATCGGGAAGGGATGAGTTTATGAGCGGACCGGCGGATCAGGGGAAGGTTCTCGATCGGCTTCGTGCCAATCTCAAGGCGGCGGGGATTCAGGTTGGTGACGACGATCTCGAGGGGATGGCCGCCAAGGGCTTTCTGAACAACGTGTTGACCTGCGAGGCGATATTCGACCGAACTCCGCCCGATCTGATTCCTGACTACCTTGGTTCATGGGGAGAAGAGGACCGTGTGCCACCCTCTCAGTTCGATGCTGGGGGTGGAGACATTCAGCAGACTCCTGGGCCTGCACGAGAGCCGGGCCACCCGACGATCGAGGAGATGGCTCCGCGACTTGAACGACGCGAGATCTCTCCGGTTGAGCTAACCGAGCAGGCGCTCTCCCGCATCGCCGAACGGGACGCTCAGTTCAACGTCTTTCAGGCCGTCTATGCCGACCGAGCCCGCCAGGTAGCCAAAGCGGCTGAGGCGGCCATCGCCGCTGGAGAGTATCGCGGACCGCTGCACGGAATCCCCGTCGCTGCCAAGGATTTGTTTGCCATGCGGGGCACGATCACCTCGGCTGGCTCGAAAATCCTGGCTGGCTGGGAGACCGACTTCGATGCCGCCGCGGTCGAACGGCTGGAGGCGGCTGGTGCGATCGTTGTCGGCAAGACGCGCATGTCGGAGTTCGCCTACTCCCCAGCGTCCAACAACGCCCACTACGGTCCGACGCGCAACCCCTGGAATCCGGATCACGACACCGGCGGCTCGAGCAGCGGATCCGGCGCGGCCGTGGCCGACGGGATGGTCTTTGGCGCGCTCGGCTCCGATACTGGCGGATCGATCCGCATGCCCGCCTCCCTCTGCGGCATCGTCGGGCTGAAGCCGACCTTCGGCCGCAACAGTCTCTTCGGCGCAGTCACGCTCTCCTGGTCGCTGGATCACGTCGGCCCGATGACCCGGAGTGTGCGCGATGCGGCCTACATGCAGGCCGTCCTGGCGGGTTACGACGAGCGAGACATCCGCACGCGGAAGGTGCCGGTGTCGGATTACGTCGCGGCGCTCGAGCGGGGCGTGAGAGGGCTGAAGGTCGGCGTGCTACGGAACGACGGTTCCGATCAGCCACTTGCGAGCGACGAGGTTCTTCAGGCGTGGCGTGCGGGGTTGGACGCGCTTGCACGCGACGGTGCCGAGTTGATCGAACTTGACCTGCCGGAGCTCAATGAACTTCGTTCGCTCAATGGCTGCATCATCGCCATGGAGGCGACTGCCTACCACCAGCCGATGCTGCGCGAGCGGCCAAAGGATTTCGGCGAGTTCCCGCGCCAGCGGCTCATCTCCTCCTATGCCTACAGCCCGAACGCATTGCCACGAGCCGAGCAGGCGCGTGGTCAACTGCGACGTCGCCTGAATCGCATCTTCGACCAGGTCGATCTGCTTAGCACGCCTGGCATGCCCTACGCCGCGCCGCTGCTGGAGCAGCAACCGCGCAATACGTGGTTCACTGGTCCGTTCAACTCGCTCGGTTGGCCCGCCATCACGGTTCCGGTCGGGCTTGGCGAGAACCGGCTGCCACTGGCGATGCAGATCATTGCCCGTCCCTGGGACGAGGAGACCGTCTTCCGTGCTGCGTCGGTGGTCGAAGCCCAGAGGTCCGTGGCCGGGCGGCAAGCCCTGAGAGGAGGCTCGATGAGCCAGAATCATCGCGCCGAGAGTGATCACGATCTCGCGGTACGTCTGATCGCCGCGAGTCGCTTTCCGTTCCCCGGTCAGGTCGATTGGCCGGCCGACTACGTCACGCTTACCAATCAATCGGCACATCGTCGTGGAGTTCCAGGTTCGAACGGCACAGAGTACCCCGATATCGTGGTGATCGATGGCACGGGCGAGATTCGCGAGATCGGTGAAGTCGAGGTGAAGATCGACGCGTCGTGCGTTGGACGCTGGTCCCGCGCCTCGGCGGCATGCGACAACAAGACGACGTCAGGTGTGCGGCACTTCTTCGTGTATGCGCCGCCAGGCGAGGAATCGGAAGCCTTGCGTCTGCTGGAGGAACATAACGTCTCCTTCGCGGGCGTCCGAACCTGGGCGATCGCTGACGATGGGTCACTCGTGATCGATCCGATCGTGACGCCGGGAGATCCGAAGGACCATCGCGCTCGCTGATCGTACGGTGGCCTAAATTCTGCTGATCTAACCGTGTGAACACATCAGAGCGGTCAACATTCGAGACCAGGGGCAAGCGGGCGTTCTGCAACGCTGGCCTCTTGCCTCACGCTCAGCGTGCGGTAACCCCAAGTCGGGGCGACTCGTGCCTGACCGAGGGAAGGATCTCGGGCAAAAAACCGTTGTCCCTATAGAGCGGGCCATTTCCCGGAGCGCGATCGTCTAGGTCATCTTGACCTTGAGACAGAACGTGAGTTCCGGGGTAGGGTGTGTGATAATGACAGTACTGGAGAACCGCGGACCTCCGTCGTGTTTTACCCGCTGAAACACAGTCGAGGTTACGCTAGCCGGCAAAAGTGCCGGTTGAGCCGCAGCGGTTCCAGCAAGGAGGGATTTCCTATGGCCTATCAGTTGCCCCCACTTCCGTATCCGTTCGACGCGCTCGAGCCGCATATCGACGCGCGTACGATGGAGATTCACCACGACAAGCACCACGGCGCCTACGTGAACAACGTCAACGCCGCGCTCGAGGGTCATCCTGACCTGGCGAATATGAGCATCGAAGATCTGATGAAGAACATCGATCGCGTGCCCGATTCGATCAAGACGGCCGTCCGCAACAATGGCGGCGGGCATGCCAACCACTCCATGTTCTGGCAGATCATGAAGAAGGGTGGCGGCGGAGAGCCCAAGGGCGAAGTGGCTGATGCCATCAACTCGTCCTTTGGCGGTTTCGATCAGTTCAAGGATCAGTTCGCCAAGGCGGCCGCGTGGCCGGTTCGGCAGTGGCTGGGCCTGGCTGGTGGTGAACAACGGCAACCTCGAGATCATGAGCACGGCCAATCAGGACAGCCCATACATGGAGGGCAAGACGCCGATCATGGGTCTCGACGTCTGGGAGCACGCCTACTACCTGAACTACCAGAATCGTCGCCCGGATTACGTCTCCGCGTGGTGGAACGTGGTCGACTGGGACGAAGTTAACAAGCGCTACAAGGCCGCGACCGGGAAGTAAGAGCGGCCCTCAGTTCCGACCACCCTCATCCGGCGCTGCGGCGCCACCTTCTCCCGCTCAGCGGGAGAAGGAACCGAGAAAAACCACCCTTCTCCTGCTTGGCGGGAGAAGGGCCGGGGATGAGGGTGGCCACCTACCCCAACAACCGCGTATACAGTTCCTGCTGGCGTTGCATGCCCTTGAGGTAGATCTCGTGGCGCTCCGGGTCCGGAGTGAAGCGCGCGGGCTCCTTCCAGCACGTTGCCCGCCGCTGACTCCAGCCGGTCGATTTCTCCCAGGCGCTCCAGCGCCGACCAGTGCCGCGCCACGTAGTGAAGCTTCCGGCTCCTCCGACTCGATCAGATCCCACCCGGTGACATCGCTGATCATCTGCGCCCAGTTCCGGTCGTTTACCAGCGCGTTGCCGCTGCCGATGATCGCGCGGTTGTTGGCCACGTAGGGCTGAATCAGTTCTGCAATGAGACCGAACCGGTAGGAAATCGCCTCCAGTCCGGCACGCAAGATCTCTTCAGGTGTTGTCCGCAGTGTCAATCCGGCGATGACGCCGCGCGCATCCGGCGACCAGCCGACGCTGCGCTCGCCCGCCAGGAAGGGAAGCCAGGTCAGCCCGTGGCTGTCGGGCGGAATCGCGGCGACCCGTGCGCCGAGCGTATCGCGTGGTGAGAGGTGAAAGTTCTCACTGATCCATTCCCAGAGGTTCCCCCCTTCGCTCAGCGCCCCGCCAATGAGCAGTCGCGTGGCGTCGAGGCGGTAGAGCCAGAGCCCCCTGGGTGGCGCGGCGGGCTCGCCTTCCCAGAGCATGCGCATGGCACCGCTCGTGCCGACCGATAGCGCGACCCGGTGTGTGCCTATGGCGCCCGAGCCGACGTTGGCACAGGCACCGTCTCCCAACGCGGGATGCCAGTGGGCGCGTCTTCAGCGCGGGCCAACGGTCGGCGTATTCGGGTAACAGCCCGGTCACATCAGCGTCGCTGATCGTGGAGAGACACCGCGGCTGGACGTTGATTGCGTCGAGGACAGCGATATCCCAGTCGAGACGCTCCTGGTTGAAGAGCCCGGTAGCCGACGCCATCGAGATCGAGATTGATGCGTGGCCAAAGAAGCGCTGGTAGAGATACTCGCCGAACGACATCCAGCGGGTCGTGCGACCGAACGCGTCGGGTCGCTCTCGCTGAAGCCAGAGGAGCTTGGCGGGTGGATAGCTGGAGTGAATCGGTGTTCCCGTCCGCTGGTAATAGGCGTCAGCGTCGAGCTTGGACGCCAAGATGGCACAGTCTTCGGCTGAGCGGATGTCGGACCACATCAGCACCGCCGTAGACGGCCGCCCGTTGTCGTCAATTCCCATGATGCTGTGCCAGAAGGTCGACGTCGCCACGGCACCGATTTCAACACCGGTGTCGAGCTTGTCCAAGAGACGGTCGATCAGACCCTCCACGGCACCGGCCAGCGGTTCCGGGTTGAGCGCGCCGTATCGCGATTCGATTGTGCTGCCGTCGTACGTAGCGTGGATGAGCGAATTTGGTATTCGCTGTCCATGGCAATCGAATAGCGCGGCACGCGATGACGAGCTGCCAATGTCGATGGCGAGAACGAGCGGCTGGCTGTTCGCTGAAACGGCAATGGAAAGGTTCGCGTCCTTCACGGTCTCAGGAACCTGTTCGTAGGCGCACGGCGACTCCTTCACTTAGCGTTCAGGATACGCAAAGCTCGCGCCGAACGGAAGAGTGAGTGACGACGCTCGACTCGTGAGCCGTTGCCCTCGAAGGATATACATTTTGACAACGATAGTCCGGACGGTGCCCTGACCTAGCGTGGCTCGAGGCGATCGGCGCACGTGATTTGGTATTGACTCAGTCTCTCGCGCTGTTCGATTGACGAGTTTCGCGCAATCACATTCCACAGCGCATCGATGTCATCGGAGGACAGCGCCCACTGTGGTTGATCGGGCGACATCACATTCACCGGGTTGCGATCGTTGAAATAGATCACGGCGCGTATGTCCGGGAAGCCGGTGAGCGTTTGAATCATCTCTCGCACCGTTTCTACCTTCAGCGCGGGATCAAGGGCGATTCCGACCTCGGCCAGGATGAGTGGCTTTCCAAGTGGCTCGAGGAGATCGTACTTCTCCTGGATTAGCATCGTCAGTGGTCGTGGTGTCACGACGTGCGCGATCTCTGTTTCCCAACGCGTGTATTCGAGGACCGATGCGCCGACGTAGTCGACGTAGTCGTCGCCGGGGTAGTAGGTGATGGCGTCAAGCTGTCCGCCTGGAGACCAGACCCAGAGAACGTTGGTTGCTCCGTTGGCTCTGTAGAGATCGACGACGTGCCGGTAGGCGCTGACGAACGCCGTCGGATTTCCCTGAGACCAGGGGTAGAGCTCGGTCATGTCCATCTCATGACCGAACCGAACCAGGATAGGCTGCTGCATCGCGCGGATCGCCGAGGCCTCTCGCAGAATAATCGAGTCATAACTGCCGTTCGCGATGTCGGCCAGGAACGATGAGGTGGGGCGTCCATCCAGCGGCCAGGGTTCGATTGTCAACAGAACTGGTCGATCGCGTTCATAGGATCGGAGCATTGCACTGATCGGCACACCTCCGGTGGCATCGTTTGCCCAGGCAATGAAGATGTGATCCAGGCCTGAGACGAGCGAGAGCCCGCCCCACGGATCGTAGGCTCCGAACGTCACTCCCTGTCGCGAAGGATCGAACAACCAGGACGAGACCGGTGGGAACGCTTCACCTCCAGCTAGTGAGTGAGATGGGCTGGCCGAAGCCATCGCCTCAACCGTTGGCGTCACGACCGTTGTCGACCGGACCTCGGTCGACGGTGCCGTGCTTTTCGGCCAGTACAGCAGGGCGGTCTCAGTCTTCTCTCGATTGAGCGATGTCGATAATGCGGTGCCAATCAGAAGAAGACACGCAACCCCGAAGAGCGGCATCGACTTCGTCACGACGTTTATCAGTCGCCCACCCGATTTGAGGTTGACTCGAATGAAATCGATCATCGCGACGATCAGAATCAGGATGAAGAAGATCGTGCTCATCAATGCGAACAAGACATAACCTGCCGCGTCTCCATTAGTATCTCGTGCAAGTCGTGCGTACAGGATGGGAGCTGCAACTGAGATTGAGCCGAGAACCAAAAAGGGAGCAACGGTCTTCAATGCTCCGCGCGTGGTGAGCGCTCGGTTGCCTTTGGGAGTGACAAGGTAGTTGAATCTTCCTTGCCGAAAGACGAGCGAAATGATCGCATTGGCAATCGCAATGAGCACGATCGGCCAGCGTGCGACTGCGAGCACGATGCCCTGCCAGGACATGAAGAAGTGGGTTCCTGGCCGGAGCCAGCCTCGCAGATAACTCCAGGCCAGGACTGACAGCGAGACGATCGTGACTGGAATTGAATAGAGCATGAATTCGATGAATGGCACCCGGACGATTGGCTCGTTGGTCGCTAGAGCGATCAGCGGAAGCAGAAACAGCAATAAGTAGCACGTGGAATAGATGCTGTACCACAGCTCGGAGAAGAGGAAGATAGCCCGCTGCCTCACGTCCAGGAACTGCTTTTCTCGCCCGTATTTCATGAGGACTTGAGCGATCGAGAAGGCCCACTGATGCTCTTGAGCCAGATAGTCCGACAAATTGTGGGGGCCAAGTCCCTCTGCCAGGATCTTGGGAACGAAGACGCCATGATACCCGGCTTGAGCCAGCTTCAACGTGTCGAGATGATCCTCGGCGCGCGAGGGTCCGAATCCACCAATTTGCTTGAGATGCGCGAGACGATACGCGGCGTGCGAGCCAATGATCATGGGGGTTCTGGCCCAGCCGTAGTACCCCATCTGCATGATCCCTTGAAAGACCTGGCTCTGCTCCGAACTGCCGCGCGCCGTCCAGTCGCCGAGATTGCGATAGACGCTTGGCAGCGCCACGTAGGCGACGTCGGGGTCATCGAAATAGCCGAGTATTTCATCGAGGTAGCCGGGCTTGGGAACATGATCAGTGTCAAGTTGAACGATGAAACTGTAGCGCTCGTAGCCGATCTGGTAAAACCAGGCATTGTAATTCCCGGACTTGGTCTTCGTCTGAAACGGCCACGAGGCCTGGTTGAACTCTGATATCCCGCTCCGCGACCAGTAGTTGACGCCGTATCGCAGGCAGAGTTCCCGCACTCGTGAATCGCCGCCCTCGTCGAGAACCCAGTTGTCGTGGGGGTAGCGAACCGCGGTCATCCCGGCCACAGTCTGCTCCAGGATATCGATCGACTCCGCGGACGGTACGATTGCAGTCAGCATTGCCACGCGCAGTCCGGGGCTGGGCGAGATTGGATCTGGACGTTTCATGAGTGGAAGGAAGATGAGCAAGGCCGCGGGCATCAGCGTGAGGTCGTAGGACAGCCCGATCGTCGCGAGAATGAACGTCATCCCGTTCACGATGTGATCGGCTTGAAACCACCATTGCCAGAATAGAGCGTTGAACGTTGTCCACGCCGTTAGGAACACGAAGTAGACGACGACATCGCGCCTCGTGAGAACTGGACTGTCAGCAATCGGGGGAGGCGTTACTTGATCGCGTCGACGTTCGTGAGTCGGTACGTGAATCGGTCTCAAACGCGATGACGCCTGTTTAGGACGCAGTTCGGGAATGGCCATGGTATCCCGTCACATTCGCGTGGCCCCATTCCCTCGGAATTTGCGCCTACCGGCGAGTCCGTCAGGAGCGGCGCGAGATGTCGGAAGCTGAGAATCGAACCAACCGATTCGTGTGCGCAGCTCCCTTGGCTAAATTGTCACATTCATCGTGTGTCGTACGAACGACAGAACGGATGCCCTCGTTACAGCATCGCGACAACGAGTTGTTCAACGAGCCGAAGAGCATCGTGGCTGGCGCGCCGTGCGCGGCACACGAAGCAGTTGGGCCGACACGTCGCCGAGGACTGTATGCGGCGGTACACGGGAAGAAGCTGATGAGCCGAGAAGTTGGGGAAGGAATTAGAAGTCTACTTGCTCCGTGATCGGTCGGCGGCCTGAGCCGAGTTGACGACCGGCACGATCTCGAACTCGATGAGATCGCCCCAGCGAGACCAGTTCTCGGCCCATTGATCGAAGAGGCTGGGATCCTCGGTCTCCACCAGCTGGAAGCAGCGGTCGAGGGTGCGCTCGTCGATCCAGCTATCCACAAACGTCAACCCATCGGGCAGCATCCGCCCGTGTTCAGCCACGACGTCGTAGACCGGTGTGGGTCCCTTGAGAAATGTCTCCACGACCATATAGCGCATTGTGCTGACTCCTTTGTTTTCGGGACATCGTTCCCGCTGGCCGCCGCAGGTTCCGCCATATCGCGTCAGTTCCACGCGGACAAGCGCGCCGACGCCTGATTATCTCGTTGCTCTCCGAACAGAGAAATGGCCCGGCGATGGAACAGTCGCCGGGCCATTACGGATGACTCGATTAGCGAGCGACGCCGGATTTGGCCGACGCGGCAATTCCCTTGATGTCATCGAGGAAGATGCGATTCCACGCGAGCATATTGTCCCAGCGGAAGCGGGAACTATTCTCCCGGATCAGCGCGCGCGTCTCGTCCGGCATGTTCTCGTAGGTCCGGTTCACGCCCTCGAGATCGCTGTTCTCCAGAGCGAACCGGCGCGACTCTTTCGCCATCTCCTGAGTTACGGCTTCGGGACGCTCACAGAAGTGGCCAAGCTCGTTCCAGTTCTCGTCATAGAGCACAAAGACCGGGATCGATCGGAATTGGCCCTGCTTGAGATACTGATCAATCAGGTCGTGGTTCTCATCGCGCAGGAAGATGCTGAGCGGCAGATCGTATGCTTCAGTCAGCTTGATGACCGGCGGCAAAAACTGAATGACGTCGGTGCACCAGTCCTCGGCGATCGCCGCGATCGACACCGGGTGCTTCGTGAAGAACTTCCGGTCCTCGTCGGTGAAGATCGCTGAGGTGGTCTCGAGATTCTGCTGAAAGCGCTCCTGGTTCCTGGTCATCTGATCGACGAACTGCTGCGCGGTCAGCCCTTCCGCAAATCGTTCCTGAGAAATCGGCATGCGAGATATCCTTCTTCCGTGTTACGACCGTGTGACATGGATCCAGTGACGAGGACGTGGTCCTACGAGCTTCCTCGGACCCATCCGTCCTAACGATTTGCGGAATGCCGGTATTCCATGCCCTCTGCTTGTCCGCTTGGGCGATCATGCCAGTGCCGGTCATCTGAGTGCACCTGGGATGCGATTACCTCCAGAGACCTTGCCAGTTGCGTTCAGGGACCGTAGGGTAGTCTCGAATCGTCCGGCATCTGCCGGTGGTGCGAACTACGCAGGAGGAGCTCGGGATGGTCGATGAGGAAGCCACGGCACGTGAGCATGTTGCTCGCCTGATCGCCGATCTCGGACGCGCGGAAGCGTACCCGTATCCGGTCGACTCGATCGCGTTGGAGGAGACCCACGCGTCGCTGGCGTTTCTGGCTGGCGACTTCGTCTACAAGGTGAAGAAGCCGGTCGACTTCGGCTTTCTCGACTTCTCGACGTTGGAGCGCCGCAAGTTCTTCTGCGAGGAGGAACTCCGGTTGAACCGCCGGCTGACCCACGACGTCTACCTCGAAATTGTGCCGGTGGTGGAGGTCGGCGGTCGGCTCTCATTCCACGGCGACGGTCCAACGCACGACTACGCCGTAAAGATGCGCCGCCTTGACGATCGCAACATGCTCGGATACCTCGTCGAAACAAACCAGGTCGACCCGGCTGTCTGGCCCGCCCTGAGCCAGCGGCTGGCCCAATTCTATTCGGAGGCGGCTACCGGAGATGGCGTCAATGAATGGGGCTCACTGCCAATTGTCTGGCGCAACATCGAGGAGAACCTCGAACAGTCGCAGCCGTACGTTGGGAGCATCGTTGCGCCGGTGCAGCTTGAACTAATCGAAGATATCTCGCGCCAGTTTTTGGATCGGGAGAAGGATCTCCTCCAAGCGCGGATGGAGGCCGGAAAGGTTCGTGAGGGCCACGGCGACCTGCACCTGGCGCATATCTATGTCGAAGGGCTGGGTCCTGGTGACCTTCAGATCATCGATTGCATCGACTTCAATCCGCGCCTGCGCTGTCTTGACCTGGCGGTGGACATCGCCTTTCTGTCGATGGATCTCGAGTATCACGGAGAGCCGCAGCTGGCACGCCACATCGTCGACCTTCTGACACGCGATCTCGATGATCCCGATCTGCCGCGTCTGGTTCAGTTCTTCTCGATCTACCGGGCTCACGTTCGTGCTAAGGTCGCCTGTTTCCGAGCGGACGAGATCGCGCCGGAGTCGCCCGAATTCTTTGTCGTGCGCAACGAGGCGGAGCGGTACTTCGATTTGGCGACCTCCTACATCGTCGAGCCGCGGCGCAAGACCCTCTTTCTCGTCGGCGGACTCTCCGGCACCGGTAAGAGCGTGATCTCGCGTCGGTTGGCTCGTTCGGTCGGAGGAGGGATGGTCTCCTCTGACTCGATTCGCATGGAGCTCGCTGGAAAGTCGCCGGCCGAGCGCGAGTCGGTGGACTTCGGTGCCGGCATCTACACGGAGGAGTTCACCGAGCGGACCTACGAGCGCATGTTCGAGCGCGGCGAGAAGATCCTGGTGTCTGGCCGCTCGGTGGTGCTCGACGCCACCTTCCTCAACCCTCGCTGGCGGGAACGTGCGCAGGAGCTTGCGTCACGTCTGGAGTTGGATCTCCTGCTGATCGAATGTCAGTGTCCACCGGACGTGGCGCGAGAACGCCTAACCCGCCGGGCAAAAGAGCTACTCGAGCCGAGCGAGGCTGATTGGGCCATTTACCAGCAGCAGCGCCAGCGCTATGGTGAGTCCTTCGATGAGCTCGAAGAACTCCCGATGCTGACATTGAAGACCGACAGGCCGAGTGCTCAGATTCTCAACGAGGTCCTGTCGTCGATCGATCTCCAACGGCGGCTCTGAGGGGCGCCTCCGTTAGCTCAGCACCTTTGTCGCTTCGGCCAGATTCAGGCGGTTGACTCGGCGTATAGCCGGGATCGCGGCCAGGAGCATCGTCACGAGGATGCCAATCGCGGTCACGACATAGGTCACCGGGTCGATCACCATCGGGAACGAGAAGAGATCGGACTGGAACGCGTTCCCAAGCTGCATCGCAACCCACCATCCGGCGAGGAGCCCTGGGACGGTCGCCAGCAGCCAGAGGATCGCGCTTTCGGTCGAGAGTAGGAGCCCGATCGCCCGACGTCCGGTGCCGATCGCTCGCATCGTGGCCAGTTCCCGTTCTCGCTCCAGCACGTTCACCGTCATGGTGTTGAATAGGAGCGCGAAGGCCATCACCACGGCGAAAGTCAGGATCGCTCCCATCAGCGCATAGAAGAGTCCCATCAGCGACGACCAGTCGCTCCGCAGCGTCGATTTCAGCTGCACGCTCGCCACGCCCGGCAGATTGTAGAGAGCCGACTGTACCTGCGCCTGCTGGCTCGGGACCACGGTCAGGTACGCACCGTTGATCGGGTTGTCCTGCTGCGTCGACCATCCCCGGGCCTCGGCTATCGAGACGTACCCTACCGAGCTGAGCAATTCGTCGACGGTCGTGCTCACCTGGAGCTGCCTGGTGCCGAACTGGTTCGTGATGGTGACGGAGTCTCCGGCGTGCACGTGGAGCGACCGGGCGATCGCCGTCGTCAAGACCATCTGGCCGTTTCCAAGGGCCGATTGCTCGCTTGTGCCCGATGGAAGCTGGAGCGCGTGGAGTTTCTGCCCAACCGGCAGGGCCGTCAGTTCGATCTGCTGCTGGTGTTCGCCAGCCGTGACGATGGTCGGAACCTGGATTACCGGCTCAACCTGCGTCACCCCTTCAATCGCCGAGATCTGATTCAGCGCGCTCGCGGGCTGCAGTGACGAAAACGTGACTGCTTCATCCCAGCGTTCGATGGTGTTGAAGTGACGGTTGGTGATGAAGTTCATCGAGTCGATAAACGACCAGCCTGCCAGGACCAGGACGAAGGCGAAGACGATCCCTAAACCGGTGGTGAGCGCGCGACGCCGCCCGCGAAACACGTTTCGCAGCGATAGGCGCAACCATACCGGCAGCCCGGTGAAGCGCTCGAAAAAGGCGGCGCGCCCGGAGATTCCGGCGGCAGCTGGGTTCGGACGCATCGCGCTAGCCGGTTCCAATCGGGCAACCTGTCGCGTCGGCCCCCAGGCGCCGAGCACGGCCGCGATCAGACTGAGCAGAATACCAAGACCGAGGATATCGGGATAGATGCGCGTCCGCACCAGCGGAATGCCAAGCTCACTGGCGTAGGCTGACGTCAGGGCTCGCGCCAGCGGTATCCCGGCCAGAATGCCCAGGATCGCGCCGGTCACCGCGATGCCGATGGCCGTCGCCAGGTAGTGGAGTTCGACGGTGTGGGTGCGGTAGCCGAGTGCCTTCATCAAACCGATCTGCGACTCTTGCGAGCGAATCTGTCGCCCAAGCATCACGTAGAGCGAGACGGCGGCTACCAGCAAGATGAGTCCGGGCATCAGGTAGGCGATCTCCCGGTAGCCCTCCAGGTCGAGGTGCAATGCGGCGTTCGACGGTTGATCCTTGCGGAGCGTGGTCGACGTGAGCCCATAGGAGGCCAGGGCTGACTGAATTCGGTCGACGGTCGCGCTGGCGTCGGCGCCCGGGGTGAAGCGGACGGCGACGTCGTTGATCTGATTTGCCCGGCCGCTGACCCGCTGCAGCGTGTCGAGCGGCGCGAAGAGGACGCCGAATGAGCGCGCCGACGGAATGGCGTTCTGGCGGCTCGAACTGACGATCAGGTACTCGGGACTGGCGACGATCCCGGCGATCTGGAACTGGACCGGCTGACCGTTAATGGCCGCCGTGATCGTGTCGCCTGGCTTCAGCCCATAGGCGTCAGCAAAGTGGGAATCGACCAGGACGGTCTGATCGGATGCTGACGTGAAGTAGGAGCCGTTCTCCACCAGCACGTCGTTGACGGCGGGATGTTGCGCTGCCGGAACGCCGATCACGCGGCCCTGGATCACGGTCTCGCCGCCTGGCCGGTTGCTTGCCGGAAAACTCACGCCTCCGTCGATGATGAGTCGACCGGTCACCGCCGCAACCCCCGGTACCTGCTGGATCTGGTCAGTCACGCTCCGCGGTGCGCCATTCAGTGCGAAGGTGACGTCGGCGAACTTGAGCTGCTGGTAGGCGTTGTTGTACGACGTCCCGAGGTCGCGGAAGGCGCCGATGAGCGCGATGAAGCTGGAGACACCGAGCATCGAGATGACGATCAGGGCCAGGCTCTGGGCGAAGGCGCGGCGCAGGTCGCGGAAACTCTTCAGCAGGAGAATTGATGGCATGGCGGCCTACCAGGTCAGTTCAGAGACGGCGCGAGGCGTCGCTACCGTCTCGATCTCTTCGATTTGGCCGTTCCGTAGTCGTACGATGCGGTCGGCCATCTGGGCGATGGCACCGTTGTGGGTCACCAGCACGATCGTCGTTCCGCGTTGCTCGCTCAGGTCCCGAAGCACTTGCAGCACCTGGTGACCGGTTGCAGAGTCGAGATTGCCGGTCGGCTCGTCACACAGCATGATCGGCGGCTCGTTGGCCATTGCACGAGCGATCGCGACCCGTTGCTGCTGTCCGCCCGAGAGTTGGGCCGGGAAGTGGTCGGCTCGTTCAGAGAGTCCGACGAGATCGAGCAGATCCAGCGCTCTCCGTCGTAGCGAACCGTGCTGTTTGAGCGCCAGCGCGAACTCGACGTTCTCCGCCGCGGAGAGCGTGGGGATCAGGTTGAAAAACTGGAAGACGAAGCCGACCGTGTCGCGCCGGTAGCGTGCCAGTTCATCCTCGTCGAATTGGCCGACATCCTGTCCCTGAATCAGTACATGGCCCGAGGTTGGACGGTCGAGTCCGCCGATCAAATTGAGCGCGGTGGTCTTGCCACAGCCGGAGGGGCCGAGCAGCACGACGAATTGCCCGTTGGGAATCTCGAGACTGAGGTTGTCGAGGGCGGTGACCGTGACCTCGCCCATCTGGTACTGCTTGGAGACCGAATCCAATTGAATCAGTGGTGATTCCGTCATGGCTCGACCCTGTGATGGCGACCAGTCAGGAGCTAGACTGACTGGTCAGTCGATTGCCGCTCTCCTTACTTTAGGGTAGACTGACCAGTCAGTCAATAGCCTTGAGAGAGATTTTGCCTCATTCGCATAACATTCTGGCGAAAAACAACGACGGGATGATCTGGTGTCGAGCAAGAACGACCTGACCACCGAGCGCCGAGCCCAGATCTTGCAGGCTGCGGCGATTGTCTTCGCGCGGAGCGGAGTCAACGGCGCCCGCATGGATGACATCGTGGCGGAGTCGGGACTGAGTAAAGGAACGCTCTACTGGTACTTCGACAGTAAGCAAGATCTGGCAATCGCGCTGGTCGACGAGATTGTCGGCGCGCAGTACCAGCAGCTCCAGACCTTGCTCGAGTCACCGGGCACTGTGGCCGAGCGTCTCGGGATCTTTCTTGATACCTACGCGTCGCTGATGGCGGACCAGCCAATGCTCGGGCGGCTGGGCATCGAGTTCTACGCGATGTCCGGTCACGTGTCGCGGATTCGCGAATACATCACGCGCTACTACGATGAATACATCGGCGTGCTAACACAGCTCCTGCAGCAGGGTCAGGAGCGGGGAGAGTTCGTCGTCGAGAATCCGCAGAGTCTCGCACTGAACCTCGCCTGCCTGATCGAAGGATTGACGCTCCTGTGGGCCGTCGACTCCAACCGCGTCGATCTGGCCACCCAATTTCGTGACGCGCTCACCACTCTGACGCGTGGGCTGTTATCGCGTGGGTAGTCCCTCCAAACGACTGCGCTATGAATGCTCGGCTCGTGTGTCGGACTCGGGTGTTAGCAGAGGCGGTTGGGCGAGCTTGAGATAGCGGCGTACGCTCATGCGGTTGCGGGCGTCGTCGGCCAGGCCGAGCAGCGCCAGGAGTTCTTCTTCGCTTGCTCCGTCACGTGCCTGGTCGACTGCAAATGTATCGCGCAGCGTCTGGGGGGAGACACGGCGATCGAATCCGGCGTCTCGCGCGACACGCTCGACAAGCTTATTCATCGACTGCGGCAGAATGCCAATGACTGGCCCGTGCGCATCATGCTCTTCGAGCAGCGTCTTATAAATCAGGGCGAACTCCGAGGATGCGGCCAGTCGACGCTCGCGTCCGCGGTGTCGCGGATTCTCGTAATAGATGTAGACGATCGGTCGTTCAGGGTCAGAGAAATCGAGGTGCTCGTGCCGGAGTTGAAGCACTTCAGCGCGTGAGAGTCCGAGCCGGAGCATCAGCCAGACCGCGGCGTGGGCGCGGGCGCCATCACGCTCCGCAGCAGCCAGGAGCTGCTCCTGTTCTCCTGCAAAGAGCGGACGCGGTGTCTTGAGCGGAATATGCTCCGGGTAGAAATCGGCGCTCGGATCGGTCTCGAGCACGTGGACCTTCTCGACGAGATATTTGAACATGCCGGAGACCGACGTCAGGCGACGTTTACGCGTCGACTTGGTGTTGGTGTCGTCGAGGAAGAGGGCGACATCGCGGCGCTTGATCTCGCCGACTGGTTTCGGACCAATCAGCAATTCGAAGACGGAGAGGTCGTAGCTGTAAGAATTCACGGTGTTCTGTGGATGTCCGGATTGCTCGAGATAGCGGCGATACCAGTAGCGCGCGACATCCAGCCCTGACTGCGGCGTGAGATCCGGCATGACGGCGACATGGCCCCGTAGTCGCCCGTCGGGACCGAGATCGAACAGCGAGGGCTGCACTGCCGAGCGATTGCCGCCGTGTGTTTCGTCGTTCCCGCTCTGCTCTCGCGCGCTCATGTCGCACTCCTGACCCGGTACGAATCGTCCGGACACTTGAAGGCTAGCGAACACCTGTTCGTATGTCAAGTTGGTCCGATCGAGTTGATCCCTAATACAGCTTGTACAGATATGCCGCGATGTTCCGGGCGTCAAGATCAGTCAGTCCGAGATTGGGCATAGGCGCGTTGGGGACGACCGATTGAGGGTTCTTTAGCCAGAGCACCAGGTTCGCTGGTTGGCTGGGCAGCTTTTCGACAACGTATGTTCGGCTGGCAAATCCAGCCAGTGACGGTGCCGCGGCGCTAGACGTGCCCAGTACCCCGGAAATCGTGTGACGGCTACCACAGTCGTAGGAGATGATCGCGATCTCCCCGTCCGACGCGTTCCCGCCCGGAACCGACACGGGAGTGCCCGCACCGATGGTTGGCGGCCCGTCGTTGAGTGGGGATTGCCGCGCCGAGGACGAGCGGACTCGCGATGTGCCGTGCATGGCGAGTCAACCAACGATTCATGCATTTGGACCTCCCTGATCCAGCCGCATGGTTCGAATCAGCACACGCCGGATCAGCTCTGTTCACGTCAAACGCGGTCCGTCGATGCGGAACATCGTGGGCGGTATGGCTCGGTTCGTAACGAGTTCGTCAACCGACGCGCAAATCCTGTGCCTGTTCTGACGTGTCGGATGGTGAAGGTGCCTCAGGAGAGTTCAACGTGCTGAAACGCGCAGCTATGCGTACGCAGATCTTCCTCGCGAACGAGCGGCAGCCCGCAATGCCTGTTCGGCGTTGGCGATGATCTCCGCAGCAGAGGTGCCGTCGGCCGGGAAGCTGGCGACACCGAAGGTGATTCCCGGGACCGGGTAGGGGCGTTGCAACTCCGCCAGCGCTTCACTGATCGATTCAACCCGAGATCGGATGAGCTGGCTTGGAATGCGCGGCACCAGGAGCGCGAACTCGTCACCTCCATAGCGGGCGACGGTGTCGCCGCTCCGGACCTTGAGCCGCAAGACGTCGGCGATGCCTTTCAGGATGTCATCGCCCGCTGCGTGCCCGTGAGTCCGGTTGATGGATCGCAGTTCTTGAACGTCGATGATCGCGATGGCGAGCTTACCCGCGGTCATCCGGGCTCGGCTCACTTCTTCTTCGAGTTGTTGGTAGAACTCTCGGTGGTTGAGCAGGCCGGTGAGCGGGTCGCGATTGGAATTGCGTTTGAGCCGGTCGTGTAGGTGAGCGACCTGAATGGCCTGTGCGACGTAGGTCGCGACGATCTCGAGCACGTGCTGATCGGATGGCGAGTAGGCCATCGGCTCCGGGTGCTCGAGCGACAAAACGCCTGCGCAATGCCCGTCGACGACGAGTGGCACGGCCAGAACTGAACGCATTAGACGATGCCGGGTCGTCATGTAGCGTGGGTCCTCGAGCACATCTGGCACGTTCTGCGACATCCCGTGTGCCGCAACCCAACCGGGAATCCCTTGTCCGCGCGGGATGTTCATGGCCTGTTGGCGCTTTCGGTTCGCGATCCCCACCAGATCGCCGCTTGCGGGGTCCTGCGCGTAGATCTCGCAGACAGAATCCGGGAACTCCGCGTTCATCAGCTCATTCAGGCGATGCAGGAAGCGGTCGAGGTCGACCAGCGCCCCGATTTCGGTCGTGATGCGCTGGAGCAGCCCGAAGCCACGAGCCTCGGCACCGACCACTCGCTTCAGTCGCAGTTCGCGCGTTGTCGACCGTGATGCAACTCGCGAGAGCGGGCCGATCTCGCCGGTGCCAGTGATCTTCAGGAAGGCTTCGACCACTTGCGGGTGGAAATGCGTTCCGCTGGAACGGCGAACTTCGTCGATGGCCTGACCAAGTGACCGGGCGCGACGATACGGACGATCCGACGTCATGGTGTCGAACGCGTCCGCCAGCCCGACAATCGCCGCGCCAAGCGGAATGTCGTTGCCGACAAGCTGATCCGGGTAGCCGCGGCCGTCATAGCGTTCGTGGTGGTGGCGTACCAGCGGCACGACGGCCGCCAGCGCAGGGTTGTCCCCCAGGATACGAGCACCGAGATCGGGATGTCGCTGCATCATGGCCCATTCATCTGGCGCGAGTGCGTCCGGCTTTTGCAGGACCCGGTCGGGAATTCCGATCTTGCCGACGTCGTGCAGCAGTCCCGCGAGTTCGATGACTTCGGTCTCGCTAGCAGACAGGTGAAGCGCCTCGGCAATCTGCCGGCTGTACGTCGCGACCTGCCAGGAGTGGTTGTGCGTGAACGGATCCTTGGCGTCGACGGCGGCCGCGAGTGACTCGACCGTTGCCCGGTAAAGGTCCTGCGAGCGATCGGCAAGTCGAGCCCGGTCGAGCGCACTGGCGATTTGATTGCCAATTACCTGCAGGAAGGCGATATCGTCCCGATCCGCGCCGCCCGGGTCGACATGATAAACGGTGAGGGTGCCCAACAGGCGGTCGTCCCCGGTTAGCAGCGGGATGGACCAAACCGAACGGAAGGTGAGATTGGCATCGTCGATGTGCCAGACCGATGTCCAGTCCGCGTCAGCCTTGACGTCTTCGATAACGACCACGTTGCGCCGCTGTGCCGCCATGCCAAAAGGACCAGCCCCGACCGCCGGGTGGGCGTTCGCCGTGACGAAGGGCAAGGGTAGTCCATTGGCCGCTGCCATGACCAGCCGCTCCGACTGTTCCTGATAGACGTGCAGGGTTGCCTTGCCCGAGCCGAAGGCATCGGCCGCTACCTCGACCGCGATTTCGGCCATTGCCTGTTGCGTCGAGGCACGGTTCAGCCGGTCGGCCAGGTTGCGCACGGTGGTCAGTACGCGTTCCTGTCGCTGTTGCCGTTCGATCATCGAGCGCTGGCGCAGCGTCGCCGCCATCACGCTGGCGAACTGCCGGGCGTCGGCCTGCTCCGCCGGCGTGAATCGGGGATTAGCGGAGCGGAAAAGAGCCAAACCGCCGAGCCGCTTCTCGCCATGCTGAATCGGTACGACCAGGGGTGCGTGGAATGTCCGCACAAGCGGCTCGAGCGCCGCGTGTCGGGTTCCGTTCAGGACTGGATCTCTGTCAGGCGGCATCTCGAATAGCGCTTCGGTTGCCGACTCATACTGCGCGAGCACCCGCACGAGTCGTTCGAATTCGGGTGTACCCATTACGACGTAACGATCACGCGTGGGAAGATCATTCTGGTCGATCAGGACCAGAGCGCCATCGGCCTGGACGATCTCGCAGCCGATTGCCAGCACGTCGCGCAGCAGAGTCGCAACTGGTTCTCCCGCCAGCATCGCCGTCATCACACGAGCCCAACCACGCCACTGCTCGCTGTTGGTTCGCGTATCAGCCGAGTGCAGCATCTCTCCGACCGCGAGACCGATTGCATGGGCGACGTGCTTGATGGCGCCGTGGGTCTCGGGGTCGAGCTTCAGCAGGGTGTCGTCGAAGAGGAGGACGCCACCGACCCATCGTCCTTTGGTCGCCAATGGAAAGAGTTGAATCGCGCGGACCGGCGCGTTCGTGAGCAGCCCGCTGGTGATCGCGCTCAGATCCGAACGCGGCTGATCGTTGCTGAGTGGGTTGATCTCAGTCTTGAGACAGTGCCGGATCTCTTCGTTCGTCATGAGGTCAACCAGCCAGGACCCGGTGGCCGATGCGAACTCCTTGACCGGGTGGTGGACCGCGAGGATTGGCTCGTGATCGCGCGCGGAGACGGCGAGCGCGCAGCCGAGGTCGAAGGCACTCGAAAGGGCAATGGCCACCGCATTGAATAGCTGAGGAATCGACGTCGACTCGGCGATGGCGGTCTGAACGGATTCGATGAGCAGCGAATTGGTATCTGGCGTCGAACCCCGGACCAGGCGTGTCACCCGTTCGCCCGATGGCGCGGTCTGCGCCGCGAGGAGGGAGAGGAGGGTTGATTCGGACGCGGACGACGCCTGCATGCGGAACGGCTCCATCGAATCCTGAATGGCGTCTCCGTCGTTCTCGGCCTGGGCACTCGACGACGTTGTATGAGGTCGAGGCACGGCGCCGAACCCCAGAGACGAGTCGAGGAATTCTCCCGTGCGGAGCGGCCGACGTAGCTCTCTTCGCTGCATGTACATCTCGTGAGAAGATTCGGGTTGTGTATCGAGCGGAGGGACGGACATCGGCCAGTAATGAGGGCTCACGCCACCTGCCAATGCCATCCTCGGTGCCAATGGAGCAGGAAACACGAGCGTGCGCGCCGTGTCGAGCGCTCGCGCAATGCTGGCGCGACCGACAAACGAACGAACCGAGGTCGTCACATACCTCAGAACGTCGCTCGCAGTGATCTGGTGGCCTGAGTTTGCTGGCATTCTTGACTTTCCACCGCAGCCTGATCTGCCAAACTTCGCGTTGTCCTGCAATCCGTCAGGTGAACGAACACACCTGACATCTTCGAGTATCGGGCTAGTCCTGGGACCTTCGTATAAGAAGGTAGTCTCATTTGACGCAGGACTATTGACTCGAAACCTGCTCATGGGGTGGAGGGTGCGCGCGCGTTGACGATCGTCGTTAGCTTGACGACAGCTGTTTGGCCGCGTACATCGCGGCGTCGGCCTGAGCGACAAGCTCGGTTGGCCTGGTGCCGTCTTCTGGAAAGCTCGCGATGCCCCAGGAGACGTTCGGCAGTGGACTCACTTCTGAGCCGGCACGTATCGCCTCTTCGATCGCCACCATGCGACGCTCGATGATCTCGCGAGTCGCGCCCGGCATGATGATCGAGAACTCATCGCCGCCGTAGCGCGCAACGGCGTCACCATTTCGCACGCACTGACTGAGAATCGTGGCCAGCTGCCGGATGACGACGTCGCCCCAGACATGCCCCTTCGAATCGTTGATCAGCTTGAAGTCGTCGACGTCGATAATCGCGACCGAGAGCACGTCGTTGATCCGCGTGGCGCGCTCGACTTCGGCTTCGAGGGTGCGATAGAAGGCGCGATGGTTGAGCAGCCCTGTCATCGAATCAATGTCGGTCTCTTGCTTGACTCGAGAGTGGAGTTCCGCTACCTGAATCGCCCGTGCGACGTAGGACGCGATGCTCTCCAGTACCTTCTCATCGGTCCGTGAATAGGCGGATATCTCGGGGCTCTCGAGATTGATGATGCCGACGCAGCGGTCATCGAGCAGCATCGGAACCGTCAGCTCCGAGCGCATCGAATTGTCACCCGGAGCCACGTAGCGCGGGTCTTCCAGCACGTTCGGCACGTTCAGCAACGTGCGTTGCTCGGAGACCCATCCGACGATGCCGCTATCCAGCTTGAGGACATAGACGCCGTTCTGTTCCACTGATTCGTTGGACGTATCCGAGAAGATGATGAAGCGAGATTCCTCGCCGTCCTTGATCAGAATCTCGACGAGCGACTCGGGAAACTCGGCTTCAATGATCTCCTTCAGACGGCTCAGGAAGCGGTTGATGTCGATGAGCTCACCGACTTCGTTCCCGATGCGCTGCAGCAGGCCGAACGCGCGTGCCTCGGCGCCGATCCAGCGGTGAAGGTCAAGATCGCCAGTCTTGGCGGGCGGAGGGATCTCGACCCGAATTGATCCCGATCGAATGGCCTGGGCGAAAACGTTGACCACATCAGAGTCGAACTGGATGCTGCCGAGATTCTCAAGGGTCGTCAGGGTTCGCTCGACCGTCCACGGTGTCTGGTATGGACGGCCCGTCACGAGCGTGTCGAACGCCTCGACGACGGAGATGATGCGAGCCCCGAAAGGGATGTCGTCCCCTTTGAGCGCGGAGGGATAACCGGTTCCGTCATAGCGTTCGTGGTGGTGCCGGATCAACGGGGCCACCCGCTCCAGGTCCGGGAACCGTTCCGCGACAGACGCTCCGATCTCGGGATGCCGTCGAATGAGATCCCAGTCGTCGTCATCGAGTGCTCCGGCCGCCTGCAGAACACGGTCGGGCACCCCGATCTTGCCGATGTCATGGAGCAGTCCAGCCGTCTCGATCAGCGTCACGTCGGTCCCCGACAGCCCCATTCGCTCGGCGAGATCCCGGCTATACCGCGCGACGCGACGGGCATGGTGACGGGTGAAGGCGTCGCGTGCGTCGACCGCATCGGCAATGGCCGACGCGGCGGACCACCCAAGAGAACGCTCACGTTGCATGACGAGTGCACGCTGGATGGCGCTCGTGGCCTGCTCCAGGAGTTGGCGAGTGAGCGTCAGGCTAATCTGTTGATCGTCCGATTCGTCGTGCCAGTAGCAGGTCACGATGCCCAATAGCTCACCCGCGTCTGTTCTGAGCTGAAAGACGTCGAAGAGCCATTCGGCTGGTCGAACACGGGAGTCTGGCAATTCCGGTCCGGCCGTCCGGCTACTGTAGCTTCCGTCGCGAATCGGAATCGGCCCCGTTCGCGCGATTGACTCGAGAACCCGTTCTCTGTTGAAGAGTTCGATCTCGACCGCGGTCGCCCGCACGCAGGATCTCACCTCGTCGACAATCGCCTCCGCAATGCTGCTGAGCGTGATCGTCGCGTTCAACCGGCGTGAGAGCGACAGCAGCCATGAGAGGTTCGATGCATCGAGGGGAGCTCCACTCCATCGACGAATGTGCCGCAATGTGGGAGCGACCGCGCCCAGGCTGACGTTGTCGAACATACTCAGACGTGTCGTGTCAGGAAGGGACCGTCCCTGATAGAGCCAAAGATCGCCGATGGACGCTGAGCCATTGGCGACGCGGAGTCGACGCCAGGTGGTCCGGGGTGCCGAGTCGCATGCCGCCCTGCTCAGCCCCTCGTTTTCGGACAGCGCGGTCGCGTCATGGATGATGTCGAATACGGCGGCCGAGAACCCCGGCGATGCGTCGGAGTGAAACCACCCTGTAATGCTTGGGAAGCGCGACGGCGGTCGAACGAGCATCGCGCCTTCAGCAGCCGCGACATCCGCGGTTACGCCTGCCAGCGATCGTACGATCACCTCGACGTCGCCATCGTGTTTGTTCTCGGCTGGACCTGGGCCCGGACCGTTCATTGCATGACGCATCACATCACTGACATTTTCTACGTCCTCGCCGCGTCACGGTTGAGCGGAGAGAGTGACCAAAGCGTACTGGCCCAATTCCATTGACTGTATAGGAATCAAGTAGCAGTTCCGAATAGGAGCCTGGCACCTATCCGTCGCTCCTCGTCGACCTCGCTCTCCGGACGTTCCAGCAAATTGCGACGTTTTTCGGATAGCGTTCGCGGCGTCGACAAGGCAAGATTGGGCGTATCTGGTCGATGGGAGGAAATTTGTCCGAACGCCAGCACGCGAGAATCGAACGGCTGAAGGAGCGCGCGAATCACTTCCCGCGTTCGCTGTGGCTGCTCGCGTTCGCCAACCTCGTGCTCTTCACCGCGCGTGGCATGACGATCCCGTTTCTCGTGATCTTCTTCGGTCAGATCGTAGGACTGGGTGTGGGCCTGGTTGGCGCGGGTATCGCCGCCAGTTCCATTGTTGGCGTTGCCTTCACCCTGGTCGCGGCCGGAACGATCGATCGTTTTGGCGCGCGCACCATGCTGATCGTGACTATTGCCGGCACGGCTCTGACGACGGCATTCTTCCCGGTTTCGACGACCCCGATCCTCTTCTTTGGGATCATGATCTTGCAGGGGCTCTTCACCCAACTCTACTGGCCCTCGTCCGACGCGCTGGCGACGTCGCTCATTCCGGTTTCGCAGGCTGGCGAGATGTTCGCCATGCTGCGTGTCGCGAGCGCGCTCGGTATTGGCGCTGGTGGTCTCATTGGCGGCTTGATGGTCGTCGGTGGGGGCGAGGCTCAATACCGGCTGCTCTATCTGAGCGCGGCAACGGGAGTTGCGCTGGCGGGTCTGCTGATCTTCATTCTGGTGCGTAGTCCACAGCGGACGGCGGGCCAGACCGAAGCCGGGAGCGCCACCAACGCGGGAAGCTGGCGAGACGTGCTGGCCGATCGCCGATTCATGTACAGCCAGGTCGTGATGTTCATCCTGCTCGCGGCCTTTACGCAGCTACAAGTCAGTGCGCCGCCGTACCTGCGAGCGCAGGCCGGAATCGATGAAGCGGTTATCGGGCTTCTCTTCACGATCAACACGGTGATCGTTGTCGTGGCTCAATTGTGGGTCGCGCGAAAGATTGCCCGGTGGGGCCGGGGTGTGACCATGGCCGCCGCGGCGGTCTTCTGGGCGGTTGCGTATTTGATGATCGGGGCAAGTCCCTGGCTGAGCGTCCTGCCGTTCGCCGCCATCGTGGTCTACACGGCGGGCGAGATGATGTTCATGCCGACGTCAGGAGTGATTGTCGTCGAGCTTGCGCCAGAGCGCCTTCGCGGACGCTACCTGGCCTTCAGCAGTGTTATCTGGGGTACGTCGTGGGGACTCTCGTCGTGGGCGAGCGGATCCGTGCTGGGATCAGCGCACCCGATTCTGCTCTGGCCCGCCCTGGTCGGTGTTCTGGCGATTGGCGCGGTTGGCGGAGTTTTGTTCGACCGGAGCAGGACCTTGCCGGTCATCGGCTCAGCGACCATGACGGTCGCCGATTCCGATTGAGGTGAGGTCGCGTCGGCAACCAGGCTGACCACTCTCATGCCCAGCCAAAATGAGAAAACCCTCTCCTGCACCCACTACGTGGGTATTCGGGGAGAGGGTGACGAGCGTGCGAGGGCTGCCGCGACTAGTTCAGTGCAGCCTCAGTCTGAGCGTCGAACGCGTGAATGTGCTCGATTTCAACCATCAGTTCGACGATCTCGCCCGCGCGAAGTCTCGCGGTCGGTTCGACTTTGGCCACGATCGATTCGCCCCCGGGAGCACGCAGGTGGAGCAGGGTCTCCGACCCGAGCGGCTCGACCAGGTCGATCGGAAGGGTCATCGTCGTATCCGGTGGGGCGGTTCCACCGTTCTGAAGCATCAAATGCTCCGGCCGAACCCCGGCGATGACCTTCTGGCCGACGAGCGAATCGAGCTTTCCGACGCGGCTCGTTGGCACCTTGATCTTGACGCCCTCAAATGCCAGCGCCAGCCCTTCGCCGCCGTTGACGACCTCTGCCGGGAAAACGTTCATTGCGGGGCTACCAATAAAGGTCGCGACGAACATATTGGCGGGGCGCTCGTAAAGATTCTCCGGCGTGTCCAGTTGCTGAAGCAGACCAGCGTTCATAACCGCGATACGGTGGCCCATCGTCATCGCCTCGACCTGGTCGTGTGTCACGTAAACGGTCGTCGTTCCGAGTCGCTCCTGTAGCTTGATGATCTCGGCACGTGTTTGCACGCGGAGTTTGGCGTCGAGGTTTGAGAGCGGCTCATCCATCAGGAAGACCTGTGGCTCACGGACAATCGCGCGGCCGAGCGCAACGCGCTGTCGCTGTCCACCGGAGAGCGCCTTCGGCTTGCGGTCGAGCAGCGGTGTCAAGCCGAGCATCTCGGCGGCCTGGTCAACGCGCTGATTAATCGTATCGTTCGGCGTGTTTCGCAGTTTGAGCCCGAACGCCAGGTTTTCTCGCACACTCATGTGTGGATAGAGGGCGTAAGCCTGGAACACCATCGCGATGTCGCGATCCTTGGGCGGAACCTCCGTCACATCCCGGTCGCCAATGAAGATGTGACCACTGGTGATCTCCTCAAGGCCAGCCAGGCAACGGAGTGCTGTCGACTTCCCACAACCGGACGGCCCTACAAGTACCAGGAATTCACCGTCGATAATTTCGAGATTCAAATCGTTCAGCGCGACGACGCTTTCGAAGCGCTTATCGACATGTTCAAAGCGAACTTGCGCCATGTGGTTCCTCCCGCGACTCGCTCCCCACGCTCGCGACACCTATGATAATCGCCCGGCATCGCCAGGCGCGTACGCTCCAAGTTCCGAGTCGCCAGTTTTCGATGAGGCGTTCAGGACAATAGCCACGGCTTGCGCGTATCTGTTGCGATCAACGCACGCGACACGGCGCCGTGGCAATTCAACTATACGACCAGGAGCGCCTGAATACACTATAGCATACGCATTTGTGGAATTGACCGGTTTGCGCTGCCAGCCAACCCACGGCTACGGGTCGTGCGTACGCATGGGTTCGCGGGATAGAGCCGCTTAGCGGGCGAGTTGACCGCCGTCCATTACCAGCGCGCTTCCGGTCATGAAAGAGGCGGCGTCCGACGCGAGGTAGAGGGCCGCTTCGGCGATCTCTCCGGTCGTCGCGAGTCGATTCAGTGGGTGGCGTTGTTCCAACGCGCGGCGGGCTTCAGCCGGATCGTCGGTTTCGTTGAGCAGGCGTCCGACCCATGGACTGTCGACCGTCCCCGGGCAGATGCAGTTGCAGCGAATGCCCTGACCCGCGAACTCGGTGGCGACCTGCTTGGTGAGCGCGATGACCGCGCCCTTGCTGGCGCAGTACGCCGCTCGCTTGGGCACTCCGACCAGGCCGAGGACCGACGCGATGTTGACGATCACGCCGTCAGACCGTTCCAGCATCTGCGGCAGTACCGCGCGCGTACAGAGATAGACGCCCCGCACGTTAACCGCGAAGACGCGGTCCCACTCGTCCGGCTCGACCTCGACAATGCTCTTGGTAGTGCCGATGCCCGCGTTGTTGACCAAAATGTCGATGCGCCCAAAGCGTTCCAGCGTCTGGTCGACTACTCTCTGCACGTCCGCCTCGTCGCTGACATCGGCCTGGAGCGCCAACGTCTCTCCGCCTGCGAGGCGGGCCGTCTCCTGAGCGTGCGTCAGTGTCCGGGTCGCTGTGGCCACCTGAGCACCCGCCTCGGTGAAGATGATTGAGATCTCACGACCGATGCCGGATCCACCTCCAGTGACCAGCGCGACTTTTCCTGCGAGTCTACCCGCCATGCTCAACGATACCCTTCACTTCCATGCGTGCTATCTGACTGCTCGTCAGGTCGTCAACCAATGTTGGCCAGAATGCGACAGAGACCACGCTCTTCGCTTTTCAGATCATCCACGGGGAAGAGGGTCACCAACACCTCGTCGATACCGTCGTCGAACGCCGCTTCCAGCCGCTCGCGTACCTGCGCGTCCTCGCCCCAAACGACGAGGTGTTCCAGGAGTTCGTCCGAGACCTCGCCATTCGTGCCGACGGGATACCCGGCGTCGGAGAACATCCCGGCATAAAACGGCAAGCGCCCGTAGTTTTCGAGACGCGGCCGGGACGTCTTGAGCATCGCGTCGCGATTGGACGTCATCGCGACGGGAACGTGCGCAATGAGACGTGGCGCAGGTCGGCCTGCCGACTTAGCGGCTTCGCGCATGGCTGGTCCAGCCTGCTGACGCAGGTAATCGAGCGGAGAGACCCAGGAAATCCCGCCGTCGGCCAGTTCACCAGCCAGGCGCCAGGCGTTCTTGCGCAGCGCGGAGATGTAGATCGGCATGTTCGAGGTGGCGTTGAGGTTGGCGTGAACATTGAAATAGATCCCGCTGACTTGAGCGTCGCCCGTCTCGAGGAGCGAGCGCAGCACCGTCAAGTACTCGCGCAAGTGCTCCAGCGGCTTACCCATGGGGATGCCGTAGGCACCTTCGATCGTGGGGCGATGGCTCGGCCCAATCCCGAGCCGGAAGCGGTTTGGACTCAGTTCGTCGAGCGCCAGCGCCTGCGTTGCCAGCATCGCTGGATGGCGCGGGTAGGTCGGCACGATAGCGGTGCCGAACGTAACGGTGTCCGTCGCTTCGAGTGCCGCGGCGAAATAGGTCATCGGATCCGGGACGTTGCGGCCGGTGGTGGCCCAGAGCATCGTGACTCCCATGCTCGCCGCCCGTTCGATGGCGTCGAGCGCGTCCCGCGCGTTGCTCTTGTCGACGAGATCCAGTCCAATGCGCGCTTCACGCATACGCTTCCTCCTGAAGGTGGTGATCGAAGACGTCATCCATTCCATCATAACCAACTCGAGTTCAGAGTGGTTCAGCTTGTTGTTAGACTAGGCGAGCGTCTGCTGGTGCAGCATTCCTGGTGTCCAGAAGGTGACCGATGCAACGAACGCCGCTCTATGCCCTGCTGGTGGCGAATAGTGTTTCGTTGGTGGGCAATCAGTTCACCATCGTGGCGCTCCCCTGGTTCGTGCTTCAGACGACTGGTAGTGCCGCGAAGACGGGGCTGACTGGCTTCGCGGTCGCGCTGCCGTATTTTCTGGTGGGGATCTTCGGCGGCGCGCTGGTCGACCGGTTCGGATATCGCAACACAAGTATTGTGGCGGACGTCGTCAGTGGGTCGGCGATTGCCGCGGTACCGCTCCTCTACCACAGTGTGGGGCTGGCCTTCTGGCAGTTGCTGCTCCTCGTGTTCTTCAGTTCGTTCCTCAGCATTCCTGGGCTCAGCGCGCGTCGTGCGCTGCTACCCGAGATTGCGAAGGATTCCGGCATTCGGCTGGAGCGTATCAATTCGGCATTCGAAACCGTCTACCCGGTCAGCGCGCTTCTCGGCCCACCAATCGCCGGAATCCTCGTTGTCGCCATCGGTGCGAGCAACGTTCTCTGGATCGACTCGGCGACATTCGCCGTTTCCGCTGCCCTCGTATTCGTGGGAGTGTCGGAGATGAGGCGGTCGACGGCCTCGCAACGCGCTCGCTACGTCGATGACCTCATGGAGGGTATCCATTTCCTGCGCCAGGATCGTCTGCTGCTGGCGATGGCTCTCTCGCTCACCATCTCGAATTTCCTGATGGGTCCGCTGTTCGGCGTGATCCTGCCCGTCTACGCCGACCGCGTCTTCGGCAGCGCGCGAGATCTTGGCTTCATGCTGTCAGCCTTCGGCGCTGGTCAGGTCGGAGGATCGATTGCGTACGGGGTCGTTGGCGACCGCCTGCCGCGTCGACTGATCTGGGTCGCCGGTTTTCTCGGGGTCGTGGTGCCCTTCTGGACGCTTGTCTGGAGCCCGGGGCTGTCGATCATTCTGTTGATGATGGTTCTGGCCGCCCTGACCGATGGGCCACTCGGTCCGATGTCGGTCACGATCCGTCACGAGCGGACCCCGGCGGCGCTGCGTGGCCGCGTCTTCAGTACCTTCAGCGCCGTGAGCACGATGGCAGTCCCGCTTGGGATGGCGGCGGCCGGTCTGTTGATCAGTGCGTTGGGGTTGACGGCGGCGATGGTCGTCCTTGGGGCAGGCAGCATCGCGTTGCTCGTGGCGACGCTGCTCGTCCCATCGTTTCGAGAGATGGACAAGCGGGCCGCAATGCAGCCCGCCGACCTGTTCGAATCAGACGTCCCTGTGGGCTAAACCTGTCCTTAGCCCTCGTAGACCGTCTCGCCGCCGATGATCGTCTGACTGATCTTGATCTGGTCGAGCCGCTCCGGATCGACCTGGCGCGGATCCTCCTCGAGAATTGCAAAGTCGGCCAGCATGTTCTCCTTGAGCTGCCCCTTTTTGTGCTCTTCGAAGGTCGCGTAAGCGCCTGCGACAGTGTAGAGCGGCAAGGCCTCCTCGACCGAGATCGCTTCCTCCAGCGCGTAGGAGCGGCCGCTGCCGGTCTTCTCGGTTACCGCCGCCTTGATGCTCTTCAGTGGCTCGAAGGCCGAGACCGGGCAGTCGGACGAGAAGACGAGAGTGATCCCGGCATCGAGCAGGCTGCGGAACGGGTAGGTGAGCTGAATGCGCGACATGCCGAGATGGCGGATGAAGCCGTCGCCATACTCGGTGATAAAGATCGGCTGACTCACCGCCAACACGTGCATCTTCGCGATACGGTCGATCAGATCGGGCCGCAAGATGCCGCAGTGCTCGATGCGGTGCCGGTGATCGGCACGTGGCAGCCGCTGGAGCGCCTTCTCGTAGGCGTCGAGGACCATTTCGACCGCCCGGTCGCCGATGGCATGGACCGCAATCTGGAATCCAGCCGAGTGGGCCTGCCAGACGTAGTTCTCGAACTCCTCACGCGGCATCATAAAGAGTCCCAGGTTGTCGTCCCGCGGGTCTTCCAGGAATGGTTGTGAGACGGCAGCGGTGCGGCCGATCAGACTGCCGTCAATGAACATCTTGATCGGGCCAACACGCAGGCGGTCGTTGCCGAAGCCTTGCTTGATGCCCAGGCCGGTGATCTCGGGCAGCAGGTTCTCCCGGATCATCATCGACGTGCGAAGCTTGAGCTTTCCCTCACGTACCGCTCGCTGGTAAGCCTCGATCTGATCGGGCGCGTTGCTTCCGGCATCCTGGCTTGACGTAATTCCTGCAGCGACATAGGCATCGTTGCAGCGCTGGAGCGCCGCCACGTGATCCTCGACCGTCGGTTTGGGGATCAGTTTGCGGACGGCGTCCTGGGCGGTCTCTTGCAAGACACCGGTCAATTCGCCGCGTTCGTCCTTGACGAAATGGCCGCCCTGCGGATCGGGCGTATCTGGCGTCAGTCCAGCCAGCTTCAAGGCGAGCGAGTTGACCGCACTCATGTGGCCCGAGCCATTGACGATGATGACCGGATTCTCCGGCGCGACGGCATCCAGGTCGTAGCGGCTGGGGTGGCGTCGTTCCTCGAGCTTGTTGTCGTCGTAGCCTCTCCCCTGAATCCAGGTGCCGGGGGAGACTTGACGCACGCGCTCTGCTACGTTCCGCTTGATGTCCTCGATCGAGCGAACCTTGGGGAATCCTGCCTCGACGTGGCCGAGCGCCGTGCCGAAGCCGATCATGTGGTTGTGGGCCTCGTTGAGTCCGGGCAGGCAGAACCGGCCGCCTAAGTCGATCGTCCTGTAACCGCGGGGTAGTGCATCCTCGACCAGCGTTGCCGTCCCGACTGCCACGATCCGATCGCCGATGACCCCGACCGCTTCCGCCGTCGGCTGATCCCGGTTCATTGTCGCGATTGTGCCGTTCTTGATTACGAATGCGTCCGCCATGTCGCCCTCCGTCACGTTAACTCCGGCCGGATTGCTGAGATCGATTGATGTCGTCTCCGGTGCTGGCAACATAGCCGGGAGGCCACGCTGTGTCAATCGAGCCACGTCGCGAATTGGTGTAACGCTCGCGTCACTTCCGTGTTCTGGTATGCGGGAGGTTGGCAATGCCGGGGGATGATCTCGTACGACGAGCACAGGCGGGAGACGTGGCGGCGCTGGAGCAACTCTGCAGACGGGAGTGGCGGCCGATCTATGCCCTTGTCTATGCCTCGACACGGAATGCGCACGACGCCGAGGACCTGACCCAGGAAGTCTTTCTCCGGGCGCTCAGGGCCTTCGATCGCTATGAGCAACGTGGCGTCCCGTTCCGCGCCTATCTCGCGACGGTCGCGCGCAACCTCGTCAAGAATCGCTGGCGTCGCAAGGTTCCGGTATACGTCGATCTGGATGACGCCCCACAGCTTACCGCCATTGAAGACGGACCGGAAGAGATCGCCCTGCTCGGTCTCGATCTCGGCAAGCTGGCCGACGCCTTCTCAACCCTGCCCGGTGATTACCAGCGTGTTCTTCAGCTTCGCGTCCTCGAGGGCCGGTCGTCAGCCGAAGTTGCCGAACACATGCAGCGTAGCCCAGCGGCTGTCCGCGTCTTGCAGCACCGGGCGCTGGTCGCGCTACGAACTGCCTTCCATGGAGGGAGTCGATCATGACTTCGAACGTCGAACAACTCGATCGAATGATCGACGCGCTCAATGACCCGCGCGATCCCGAGCGAGAAGGGTTCGCCGACGCCGACCTGGCCGAACTCGTCGAGCTTGCACGCGGTCTCAAGCAGCTGGGACATACCCGCTGGCCAGACGAGAGCTTCCCAACGCGGGCCGCGTCGAATCTGTCGGCGAGGTTGGCACCAGCATCGAGCGTTAAGGAGTCGGTTCGGATCATCGGCGATGACGCCGGAGAATTGCCGCAACTGCCGAGTCTCCCCACACCGGGTGCCGAGCCTCGCCCCATGTCGTTGCCGTCGCGGCGAGGCTGGGGGCGCAAATCGCTCGAGATCGCGGCCGCAGTCGCTGTGCTCGTTCTGTTCGCGGGACTGGTTTCCATGCTCTTACGAGGTAATGGCTCTGGAACGGAAACGCCGCCGACGCAGGCTGGGCAGGGCTCGAACATCGGGGCCGGACCGTCTGTACAAATCGCCAACACCCCGCTGCCGACCCCAGCTTCAACGGGGACTTCGACACCCATCCCAACGGTGTCGCCTTCACCTGTCTCACCGCAAGGGGTGAGTAATCCGACCCTTGCCGCTCTACAGCAGGCCGCCGGGTTCAACCTGTTCGCTCCGAAGACGATGCCGGACGGGCTCACATTGCAGCAGCCGGGGCCACCGATGTCGCTGGCTGGAGGAATAACCAGCGTCGTCATGAAGTACGTCGACGCCAATGGTGCGGAGGCGTTGACGATCACCGAAGCCTCTCCGTATCAGGATTCGGCTCAGACCATGCCCGCCGACGTCTGGAACAGTGCCATGCGGGTTGAGATCCAGAGTGATGGGTTCGGTCGGGTGACGGCGCATCTCTTCCAGTCAGACAGTGACATTCAGATGTGGTGGCAAGTTGGACCGACCTCAATCCGGCTCGAGACTGGCGGTGCGCCCGGAACGACAATGCTGAACAAGGACCAGGTCATGAACGTGGCGCTGTCGATGATGCCGGTGGCGTCAGCCGATGGACAGTCGTCCGCTACGGCATCTCCCGAGACGGGTATCACGGGCAATCAGGCGGTGACGAAAGCGCGACAGGTAATCGCCAATCTTGGTGGCAACTTGGAGACTCCAGCATCGAAGGTCTCGCTCGTCCCACTGTCGGATGAAATCGCGCTTGGAATCCCACAGCCGAACGGGATTGATCCGAGTCGGCTGGTCTGGGTGGTCGAGTTCAAGGATGGGTTGACGCCTCAGGATTGCCCGGCCAATTGGGTGTCGGTCTGCAATGGAGGTTCGTTGGTGGTCGTTGTGGACGCAGAGACGGGGACCGTTTTCGGCTTCCATGGCGCGGATGGAAACTGGCAGTAGCGAGCGACACGGTTTGTCTGGCGGCCCTCATCCCCGGCCCTTGCCTCCCTCGGGGTACCCACACATGGGTCCTCTCCCTCTACCAGAGGGAGAGGACCATCCCGCCAAGCAGGAGGACGGAGAAATTTCCGAAATATGCAAACCCTCTCCTGCTTGCGGGAGAGGGTGGTGCCGCAGCACCGGGTGAGGGCCGAACGGTGCTAACGTCGATCCACAATAACGCAGCCTGACTGCATGATCATGGCAGGTCGGCGTAGCGAGCCAAGATCGCTGGACGGATCACCGTCGATCACCAGCAGGTCGGCAATCTTGCCCGTCTCGACCGTGCCGACCGACTGATCGATGCGGCAGGCTTCGGCCGCGAGGCCGGTAGCCGCGTGGATCGCCTCGACTGGTGTCATGCCCGCTTCCGCCAGGTACTGTAATTCCTGGTAGAAGTCGTCGAAACCGGTGCTGCGCCAGCCCGCGTCGTTTCCGGCGACCAACTTAGCGCCCATCTCGCGCAGTTTGCGGATGTTCTCGATGTTGTTGGAGCGTGACACCTGAGCGGCGGCAAGCATCAATTCCTCGGCGGGCGTGAGAGTGTCTCCGTCGCTCTGTACTTCGAGCGCGTCGAGCCGGTCGAGCATCACCTGCAACGTGGGCGTAACGTAGACTCCCTGATCGACCACCCGTCGCGCGATTGCCTCGTCAAACTGCCAGCTCGTGTCGGGCGCCATAAAGCTGCAGTGCTCGATGTGATCGGTTCCGGCGTCCAACGCCCGGACGATCGACTCGGTCGCGATCGTGTGGCACGAGGCAGTCTTGCGGACCTTGTGCGCCTCATCGATGGCTGCCTTCAACTCCGCCACCTCGAAGGAGGGATACTGTGAGTAGGTGCCGACCGTTCCGCCGCCGGAGCCCATGATCTTGACGAAGTCGGCTCCCTGCTTCAGCACCTCGCGGGCTGCCTGGCGCATTCCGTCGACGCCGTCGGTCTCGCCGCCGAAGTAGCGGCAATGTCCACCGGTAATCGTCAGCGGGTAACCTGAGAGGATGAACCGGGGCCCTTCGACGATTCCGGCACGAATCGCGTCGCGCAGCCGGAACATGAGCGTCCCCTTGCCGCCACAGTCCCGGATCGTGGTGACGCCAGAGAGGAGCGATGTGCGTCCGTTAGCGAAGGCGGTCAGCAGCAGGATCTCATCCGGGTTCTCCATCCAGGCTTCGAACGACGACCCGTCGCCCGGTAGCACCGTGTGGGCGTGCATGTTGATGAGTCCCGGCATCAGCGTGTTGTTGCCGAGGTCGAGCATATCGCCGGTTGTCGATCCGGTCGACGGTTCGACGCGTGTGATCATGCCGCTTTCGATCGTCACGTCGATATTGTCGCGCGGCTCGGTGCCAGTGCCGTCGATAAGCCGCCCGACGCGCAGGATGACTTTGTCCAGTGGTTCGTTCACGCGGGTGATCTCCTCGTCTGTCCAGGTTGAATTCGATATTCGGCGAATATATCAACTCGCCGGGGTTTGACGATGAGTATGAGGGTAGAGGGGTCGATTTGGGAAGAGTTCAACGGGGATCTTGACAGTGCCGAGAGCGGCCGCTCGAAGAGCATGAGAAACGCAAAGCCCGCCACGTGGGCGGGCTCGGCGTTCAGTTCTGGAGAGCTTTAGGCGGTACGGATAATCTTCCGACCGGCCGCGCGCTCGTTCAGCGCGGCCTGGACCGCGGCCCACGGATCGGAAGCGAGGGGCTGGCCCGCCAGGTGAGCCTGGCGCTCGAGAAGCGCACGGGCTGCTTCAGGAGAGTAGTTGTTGAACGGAGCCACGTCTTCCCAGAAGCGATCGAACAGCGCTCGATGCTGGGCGGGAGTCTCAATCCCGAGTCGATCACGTGTCACCGTTGCCTGCATGTCTGGTTCCCTCCTGGGGCTGTTCGGCCTGCCGCCATGTTTGTCACCTGCGTCAATCATAGGGAGCCCCCTCGCGACCATACATAGCAAAATAGGGCTAGTGGGTCGGTACCAAAGTGGGAGAGTCACCAATCTCCCGTCGTTCTCCTGAGAGATCATCGTTCTCAATTATCGCGCCAGTGGCTGAACGTAGTGCTGTATAGGCTGAGATATTCGCCAACAAACTCGTCAAACTGGGAGAATGGTGGAGGACAGCAGGCGGATGAGAACCAACCGACCTCGCTTGATCGGAGAATTTCGTGGCCGATGACCTGATTCTCGAGATAACCGATCGAATCGACAGCGCGGCGCGTCTGCGTGACGTGATCGATCGCCATGCCGGACAGATCGCGCGGTCGGTAGAGGCGCTGGGTCTCGAATGTGGCGCGTACCTCCTCTCAATCGACTTCACGTCTGCATTGCGTCACCGCGGCCTCTCGCTGGTGGGGGCATGCCAGGTTACGTTGAGTGCCATCGCGACGGTCGAGCCGCTGCCGGTACTGGCGGGCATTGAGGGATCGACCGTTCGGAGAATGGGCGACTCTTCGATGACGCTCCGCATACGCGATCTGGACGATGAACCCGCACAACCGGCGGGCTTCACGCTGGTGGACGAGCGCCTGCCGCTGGGGAATGGCAAGCTGGGTATCGGGCTTTCGTCTGACATCATGGCGCGGCCGGACGCCGAATATGCCATCTCGGTCGAGGTACCGCGAAGCGGAGATGACCGGAATGACTGGTTGTTGCGTGGCCTTGATCTGGCTCGCGGTGTGGCGTATCGGCTGCCAGCCGAGCCTGGCGCGGCGCCGAACCTGGTTCAGCTCAGCGTGCGCATGGCTGACGATGAAACGGCCAATACGGCTCGGGTGCGGGTCTGGCGTCTCGGATTCATGAAGGTGCCGTCGCGGACGCGCCTGGTTTGATCGGACCCGGTTCAGGAATCGGTTTCAGCCTGTGGCCGGAACGCGACCATGCGGGCCGACTCGGCGAATTTGCGTCGCTGAGCGCGATCGCCGGCGAAGTCGAGCCCCAGCACGCGCGAGAGCATCTTCGCGGATAGTCCATGATGCTCCACGTAGAGGTCTAGTTCATGCTCGGTCTCGTCGGTGGTGAGGAAGCGCTGCTCTGGCACGTAGCGGTCGCGACCGACCTGGATTTGGAGCGCCGGAGTCTCGCGAATGTTGCGATACCAGTCGCTCGTTTCGCCCCAGGCGGAGATGACGATGCTCGTCCTGGTCTTCGCGTCGTAGCGCACCACCTCGAGCGGTGTCTGGTGAATCAAGCCGCTCTTGCGCCCCTTGTGGGTGATGACCAGGATGCGGTGCCCAAAGATCCATCCGAGGTTGAAATGGAACATAATCCGCGGCGCCTTCAAGGCGAGCAGAAGCAACCGGTTCGGTCGCGGCAGCAGCGCGCCGCCACTGTTTCGCTCTGTCGTTCTCGTCATACACCCATCACTCCCTCCCTCGACTATCCGGCTCGAATATCGCGCCATTCCGATGGTATCTCCATGCCGATAAAACGATCGAAGGACAACTGCTCGATCTCGATCGAGGGGCTGCCATCGACGATCAGTTCGCTCATCACCTGGCCGATGATCGGGCTGAGTGCAAAGCCATGGCCCGAAAACCCGGTCGCGACGGTCAGGTTCTCAACGCCGGGCAGTGCACCCAGTATCGGCACCTCGTCGGCGGTCTGTGCCTCGATACCGACCCAGACGCGCTCGACCCTCGCGCGCAGAAGATCCGGAAAAATAGCAGAGCTATCGGTCAAGCTGCCACGAACGCTGCCGTACCAGGGGATCGCGATGTGACGGTCGAGGTGAACCGTGCCGGGCCAGCCCCCGCCGATGACGTAGTTGCCGCTGGGCACCTGCTTCAAGCTCAGTGCCCGGCCGCGAGCCCCGATGACCTGATTGAGCAGGCTCGGCATGGGGGTAGTGGCGATCATCTGTGGTGCGCGCGCCACGGCTGGCAATTTCACACCGAGTGGCTCGGCGAGTTCCATGCTCCAGGCGCCGGCCGCCAGTACGACCAGGTCGCAGGCGAGCGGTCCATTATCCGTCAGCACGCCGCTCACTCGACCGCCTTGATGTTGGATCTCGAGCACGGCCGTATGTGGACGGATATCGGCGCCGAAGCGGGCGGCCGCGTCGGCAAATGCCTGGGTGGTGAGGATCGGATTGGCGTGCCCGTCAGACGGCGAGTAGACACCCGCCACGACCTGGGGCGCGATCCCAGGAATGAGTTGGCGCAGATCGTCTCCCTCGACCAGGTCGATCACCAGCCCGAGTTCACGCTGAGCGTCCATCCACGGATGAAAGCCGGGAACGTCCTCCATATGTTCGGTCACGGTGACGTGTCCCTCGCGCCGGTAATGGACGTCGGCGCCGAGCTCCTCTTCGAGGTTCTCCCAACGCGCGATGCTGGCCACTGCCAGCGGCATCTCGCGCAGGTCACGACCCTGCTGCCGCACTCCGCCGGCGCTGGCCGCGGAGGCAGCTGAGGGAACGTCGCCCCGCTCCAGCAGCGTCACCGTCACGCCGCGGCGTGCCAGATGGTAGGCGATCGAGCTGCCCATCACCCCACCGCCAATGATGGCCACCTCGGTTCGCGTTTGACTCATGTCGCCCTCTCCATCCTCCGTCGGATCATTCTGAACACTCCGGGTGGCGCTACATCCAGGCGCCGCCGTTGACGCTGATTACCTGGCCAGTGACGAATTCCGCCTCGTCGGTCGCCAGGTACACGGCAAGCTGGGCGATGTCTTCCGGCATGCCGATGCGGGGCCAGAGGACGGATGCGCCCGAAAGTTCCTGGCCGCGAGCACGTGACATCGCGGTGTCGATCAGTCCCGGTGCGATCGCGTTGACATTGATCCGCTGACTGGCCAGTTCCTTTGCCAGCGATTTGGTTAGCCCAATTACGCCCGCCTTGGCGGCCGAGTAGGGAACACTCCCAGCGGTCCCCTCGACGCCCGTGATCGACGAGAGGTTGACGATGCTGCCACGGCCGTGTTCCAGCATGACGGGCACGACGGCCTGGCAGCAGACGAAGACGCTGGTCAGATCGACCCGGATCATTTGATCCCACTCGCGCTGGCTCAATTCCAGGAGTGTTTTGCCGACTCCGCCGATTCCGGCGTTGTTGACCAGTACGTCCACGCCACCGAGTTCTCTCGTGGCCTGTTCGACCACACGGCGAACGTCGTCCGCATTGGCGACATCCCCCTGCGCCGTGACGACTCTACCGCCCTCGGCCATGAGTGACCCGAGACTCTCCTGTAGCAGCGAGTCGTTGATATCGTTGATCAGCACGGCGGCGCCCTCGTGTAGGAATGCCCGGGCGATCGCCTGGCCGATCCCTCGTCCGGCTCCGGTCACGATTGCCCGCTTGCCTGCCAATCGACCACTCATCTGGCGTTGCCCTTTCTCGTATACATCCCGTCAGTCCTCAACCGGTCTCAGGCCGACCTTGCCCGAACTGCTGCCACCATCCACGACCAGCGTTGTTCCGGTGACGAAATCGGCCAGCGGTGAGGCAAGCAAGAAGACGGCGTTGGCAATGTCCTCCGGTCTTCCTATCCGGAGTGGGATCGCCGACCTGGCCCGGTCTTTGTACTCGGCGCTGAGCGGTTTCCCACCTTCGGGAACGTCGATGAAGCCTGGCAGCACCGCATTAGCCCGGATTCCGTACTCGGACAGTTCCAGCGCCATGGTCTTGGTCAGCAGGACGACGCCCGCCTTCGACGCGCAGTAGTGCGCCCAGCCCCAGATAGCGTGATTGGCCGCGCCCGAACTGAGGGTGATGATGCGACCGGCGCGCTGGTGCCGGATCATCGAACGGGCGGCCGCCTGGCAGGTGAGGAAGACCCCTTTGAGGTTGGTGTCGAGCACGCGGTCCCACTCTTCCTCCGCCATTTCGAGGAACGACGACACCGGATAGACGCCCGCGTTCGCCACAAGCACATCGACCGGTCCCATGGTTTGTTCAATGTCATCGACCATCCGCCGAATCGCGGAGGCATCCCGAATGTCGGCTGGAAACGGACGGGCGGAGATGCCGTCCGCGGCGAGCTGTGCGCAGGCGTGTGAAGCTCGCTCGCTGTTGAGGTCGTTCAACGCGATGCGCGCCCCGGCCTTGCCAAAGACTGTCGCCGTGGCGAATCCAAGACCGGTCGCGCCACCGGTCACCAGTACAACCTGATTCTCGAACCCAATCTCGACCGGCACTGGTATCCTCCCGTCGTGAATATTCCTGTATCGAGGCTATCTTACGGTGAATCTGTCCACTGTGGCGCTCGCCAGTCGCGTGTCGATTGGCAATCCGCTAGGATGGCAACGACAGATAGCGTCGTGGTGCGTGGTGGGAAGGATCGCGGATGGCATCGGTTGTGGTCGGCGATAGGCGGATCTTCTACGATGACAGTGGTGGCGACCTACCCGCGCTTGTCTTGTTACAGGGATTCATGTCCGCTCGCGGCGTCTGGAAGTGGCAGGTCGAGGCGTTCTCGACCGAGTTCCGCGTCATCACCATGGACAACCGGGACGCTGGGGAGAATCTCCCCGAAACTGAGCCCTACGCCATGGTCGACCTGGCTGGTGACGTCGTCGCGCTGCTCGATGCGTTGGGAATCGAGCGTGCCAGCATCCTCGGACATTCGATGGGCGGCTATGTCGCGCTTCAGTTCGCGGCGAATTACCCGGAGCGGCTCGACAAGTTGGTGCTGGTCGCCACGTCGGGATTAGCTGGCGGCGCGCTGGGCCGACCGGCCCCTGTCTACAACGAGTCGAGCTTCATCGCCGATCCGGTCGAGCGAACGCGCGTTCGCTGGCCACGGATGACGGGTCAAGGCTTCTTCGACACCCATCCCGACCTGCTCGAGGGACTAGCTGAGGCGTCGCGCGGCAACGAGATGACCTTCGAGATGATGGCTCGTCAATCCGACTCCGCCTTCATGACGCATGACGCGCGCGAGGCGCTGCCGAAGATCACGGCGCCGACGCTGGTGATTCATGGCGACCTCGACCAGACCATTCCGATCAGCTCAGGACGCAGGCTTGCCGGAGCCATCCCCAACGCGAAGCTGATCGAGTACCAGGGCGTTGGTCACCTGCCGCAATTCGAGCGGCTCGAAGAGTTCAACCGTGACGTGCTGGAGTTCTTGCGGCGGTAAGCGGCGGGAGTGAACCCGGACGTCCGATTGCATCGGGTGGCGGGTCACGCGCCAAGAGATCCTTCGCGCGGCGCTCAGAATGACAAATATGAGCACTCCACTATGCCTGTAATCCTGAACCGCAGTGAAGGATCTCTCACGACATGAAATTCCCCCGGCTGTTACTCGGAGATGTCACGCTCCGACCACGACCGGCAACGTCAATCGGGATCCTCATCTGACAAACCTATCTTGAACTCCCACGGTCCGTTGACTGTGCTCCATTCTCCCCCGTGTTCCCGGAGCCGCACCTGTTCGATTCGCAGCGTGAGCGTCGTTGCCTCAGGATCGAGCGCGGGAGTGAACGGGTTGTCGATGCGCCAGGAGGTCGTCTGGCCGGGGATGCCACCGCCCGACCCGCCGATTCCACCGGAGCGGTATTGCCCACCCATCCCGTCGTCCACCTGCCAGCCAAAGCGGTGATCGAACATGACAAAGGGAGCGGGGTAGTCAGTCCGCATCACGAGCGAGAATCCGTCCGCATAGCGCTCGACAGACAGGATCGTAATCTCAAGCCCGTTCGAAGTTTGTCGTTGCGCGACCGGAATTACTGATACTAACGTCGACGGTGTGTACTGCGCACCTGGCGGTCCGAACACCGTTTTAGCCAGGGCATCTGACTGAGCGATTGATCCCGCGCTTGCCGGATTGAGTGCCAGGCTCAGGTGGTACGGTCCGCCGAGGATGTCGGCAGGGTCGAATTCGACCTGGCGCGGCGCGGTGTAGCGCAGCGTGCGAACCGGCGTGATGTCGAGATCAAGCCGAGTCGCCAGCGGATCGAGCGCCGGCGTGAAGGAATAGACTTCTCTGTTCGTCCAGCCGCTCTGCTCGTCGCCACCCCCGTACCCGGCCTCCATTCGTCCAGCGTATGAGTTGCCCCGGTCATCCTGGGCCGCGATCGCCATCAGGCCCATCCGCTGACGTCTGCTCTGTGTCCAGAGCACCAGAATGAATCCATGCTGGTAGCGCTCGACTGAATCGATCGTCACGGTCATTTCTCCGGCCGACGCCGTCGACAAGACCGGGCGAACGTCGATCAGGTGGCCGAAATCGAAGGGTGGATCGTGTGTGACGGTCATTGGCTGTCCCTCCGTCCGTGGCGACTGCTTGGTGCTGCTGATGAACCCAGCATAGCACTGAGCCGATTCAGCTCATGCTGGAGTACCGTGTTGAGGCATCCATTCGTCTGTTTTGATGGGTACCGACGGCTTCGGCGCGAGGTACCAAGGATCGTTGAGGTGGCTAGTCCGTCCTAGTACATTCTTCCTAGGAGTCATGGTCAAGCCGGGACCGAGGTCATGCAGCAGGCGAAGCCGCTGAGCAGACCGAAACTCCGACGGGTCCGAAGGGACAGAGGAGGAACGACGATGTTTGGACGTATTCCCCTGGTGGAACTGAAACTGGGCGACGAGGCAGTCAAGTTCGATCGCGCGATGCTCTGGGTCGATGCCGACGAGCGCTGGCGGGTGGAACTCAACCCTTCGAATCCTCGCGCGGTTCCCGCTATTCGACCAGATAGCTTTGGCGCGCTTGCCGAGGCCGACATGGTGACCTCGTCGGGCAAGGAATTCAAGGGCCACGTGCGTATCAACCACCGGCGACTCTACCCGTTCCGCGGTTCCCCGGTTCTGCTGGAGGGCGTGCAGGGACTGGAAGGGTTTGACCTGGATTCGATCGACTGGTTCGACTAACTCTGGGCACCGTTGCAGACGTGAGCCCCGGCCGGGATAGGTCGTCGCCGCGACCGGCGTTCTGATTCCGGCCGGGGCTCACGTATTTCGTTCGTCTCCGTGGCTCACCCCACCTTAGATTCAAGAGTTTCAAAATCTCAGTACAGGTTGACAGGTGCCTACTCCCCCGCTAGTATCAGGATGTTGCCCCGTTTTTCGGGCACTGTCTGTTGGACTCGTTGACGGTTTAGAGGTGCTTACATGGCCACCAACACAACCATCAACAACTGGATGAGCGCACGACCACGCATGGTCGTGGCTGCCCGCCGCCGTAGCAGTGGCGTGTTCGCAGCTATCCAGGGGAGGAGTCTGCCTCGGTGCCGGGTGACGTGAGTCAACATCTCACAGCGACCTTTCAGCCGCGGGCAGAGTCGAAACTCTGACCCGCGGTTTTTATTTGTCTCACAAACGGACTGGCGCCGTGGTCATTCGCGGCAGATAGGGGAGCCCACATGACAACCAAACAATTTCCCAGGATCGAGCCGGTCGCCAGGAGGGATACCGAGCGCCCGGTGCCGGATCCTCAGACGGCATTACACGTGGAGCATGTCACCAAGAGCTTTGTTCGAAAAGGCTTGCTGACGCGCAAGACTTTGCAGACGACGTACGCGCTGAAGGACGTCTCGCTGAGCGTCCGGCGCAACGAGATCTTCGGGATCCTCGGCGCTAACGGATCTGGCAAATCGACATTGATCCGCGTGATGTCCACCTTGCTGATTCCGGACGAGGGCGACGTGAAGGTCTTCGGTTACGACATTCGCCGCGACGAGGGCGAAGTCAAGCGATTGATCAATCGTGTCTCGGTCGAGGCGTCATTCTTCAAGAAGCTCTCGGCCATGGAGAACCTGCTCTACTCGTCGCGACTCTACGGCCGCAGCGGCAGCGCACTACGGAGTGACATTGTCAGCATCCTCGGCAGTATGGAGATTGACTCGGCGCGCGTGAATCAACCACTCGAGCAGCTCTCGCGGGGTATGCAGCAGAAGGTTGCCATCGCGCGCGCGTTCCTGACCTCGCCGGTGCTGCTGCTGCTCGACGAGCCGACGACCGGGCTCGACCCGCGGTCGAAACGAGACGTGCAGGACTTCGTGCTGCAGCTTCGTCAGGAGCATGACGCGACGATCCTGCTGTGCAGCCACGACATGGACGAGGCCGAGCGGCTCTGCGATCGCATCGCCGTGATCGACAAGGGTGAGGTCGTGGCGATCGATACCGCGCAGGGACTGAGACAGTCGGTCGGCCAGGAGATGGGCGCGCTGAACGTCTCACTCGAGGAGGTCTTCATCCACCTGACCGGTCGCCACCTTGACGAAGACGTGAGCGAAGAGGTTCGCGTCGCCTGAATCTGATGAACCTGAACGGAGATGAGTGAATGGATAGTGCCAAACCCTCCAGGTGGAAAGCCCCGGCGGCGCGCGACGTCTGGCGTGAGATACGCGCCTCATACGCCTTCGTCGAGCGCAACTTCTTCCTCGTGCGCCGCTACTGGGGCTGGGAGATCGCGTTCTTGATCTTCAACATCACTTCGTCGCTGAGCGTGATGTACATCGGCAAAGCGCAGGGAACCGACAATACCAATCTGATTCTCTATCTCGGAATCGGGACGGTCGTCTGGGCCTACCTGCGGGCGGTCTTTTCCAACATTAGCGAGATGATCGTCTGGGAGCGCTGGGAAGGGACCATCGAGTACACCATGATGGCGCCCATCTCACGGCTGACGCACATGCTTGGCGTGGCGCTCTTCAGCATCGTCTACGGTATCTTGCGAACGATCTTGCTCTTGATCGCGCTCTCCTTCTTCTTCGACATCAACCTGTCGGGGGCGAACGCGGGTGGGGCGCTGCTGATCATCCTGGTCGGCAGTCTCAGCTTTGTTGGAGTGGGGATCATGGCGGCGGTGCTTCCGCTGCTGTTCACCGAGCGTGGCGAGGAGATGACCTTCATCATCTCGTCGCTCTTGCTGCTGGTCTCGGGTGTCTACTACCCCGTGTCGGTGCTGCCCGGCTGGATGCAGGCGGCCGCGCACATCTCGCCAGCGACCTACGTACTGGAAGGGATGCGAGCGACGGTCCTGGATGGTACGTCGACCAGCCATCTCTGGCAGTACTTGATCCCGATGATGATTATCGGCGCGCTGACGATTCCAATGGGCATGGGCGTCTTCACCATCGTCGAGCGCTACGCGAAACGGACCGGCCGTCTGAAACGGAGCGGCTAGAGACTGGCTCAATGACGAGTCAGGAGAGGTACAGGGAACCAATGCGGGCAATCTACCTGATGGGGACGAATGTCTATCTGCGGGCGATGGTCGCTTCCGACAAGGAGAGCGGTATCGCCTGGTTCAACCCGAAGTTGCCAATGGGCGGATTCGGCCACCACTTTCCGATCGACGCGACCCGGGCCGAGACGGCGTTGAAGGAAGAGCATCATGGACTCTGGCCGAACGGGCGGCATCGCTATGCCATCGTACGGAACATCAACGATGAGGTGGTCGGAGCGCTGCTCGAATCGGCGACCTACCCGGTGATGGCGAATATCGGCATTCACATGGCACCAGTTCTCGACGACGAGGACGCGTTGCGTGCTGAGGCCGTCTCGCTGGTCGTGCCCTGGCTGCGGGACGAGCGTGAGTTTCGCCTGATCCGGATGCAGATTCCGTCGGATCAAACCGAAACGATCGCGGCCGCGGAGTCAGTTGGTATGACGCAGGGGGCCAGACTGCGCCGCTACGTCGCCCGGGCTGGTACACGCGTCGACCTGCTGATGTACGAAGCTGTCAATCCACGGTGGGAGGGGACGGATGCGTAACCCGGTACTCGTCGGGGAACGCGTCTACCTGCGACCACTGGAGAAGTCGGACGCCCCGGCACTCGCGGAGGGACGTCACGGGGAGACCGAGACGTTTTTCGAACTTGGGCGCATCCCGTATAGCGAGATCGCCTATGAGCAGTGGATCGAGGAGCTGCACGCGCACCAGCCGCCGGAAGAGATTCAGCTCGCGGTCTGTCTCAAGGACGGTGACGAACTCATCGGCATCGTGGGTATCGGTAATCTCGACTGGATCAACCAGACGGGTGAGACCGAGGTCTACATCTCGTCGCCGGCGCACCGAGCGCGGGGCTTCGGCACCGAGGCGAAGCATCTCTTCCTCGAATATTGTTTCGACCGGCTGCACCTGGAGATGGTCTCCTCCTTTATCTGGGAACCCAACGCGCGTTCGGCGGCGTCGGTACAGCGCCAAGGCTACCGGCCTGCCGGACGGATCAAGACGATGGTGCTCCAGCACGGCTACTTCCGCGATGTGCTGGTCTTCGATCTCTCGCGTGATGAATGGATCGCTGCTCGCGAGGAGTGGCGGGCACGTCGCGAGCGCCGAGAGTAGACGTGGCGAACGAGCACGGCGTGGCCGGGGTCTTCCTGCGCTGGTCATTTCTGCGCTCGGTCTTCCACCGGGGCTACGTGCTCGTCTCCAGCCTCTACTTTGTGCTCGTGGCGCATCTTTCCGCCTCTCAATTAGTTCTGCTTGGCACCGTCGTGGGCGCGACACTGCTTCTGTCGGACATCCCGACCGGAGTCTGGTCCGATGCGTTTAGCCGCAAGTGGCCACTCGTGACCGGGCACCTGTTCATCGCGGCGGGCATGATGATGACCGGCCTCGTATCGTCATTCTCACTCCTCATCGTTACCCAGGTTCTCTGGGGCGTCGGGTGGGGATTCTCCAGCGGTGCCGATGTCGCCTGGATCACCGACGAGCTTGGAGAGCCGGATCGCATCGACCGGGTGCTCGCGGCCCGGGCACGCTGGGAGCTGGCCGGCGGGGCGACCGGCATGGTCCTGTTCGGGCTGCTCGGCTGGGCGACGACGCTCGCCGTCGCGGTTGTTGTCTCGGGCGGCGCGATGCTCCTCGTCGGACTGCTGGTCGCGCTTCGGTTCCCCGAAGAGCACTTCACGCCAGTGCAGGCCGGGCGGCTGAGCGCGACGACGGACGTCCTTCGCCGCGGCGTTCGGCTGGCGCGCCTTGACGTGGAGATCTTGCTCGTCCTTGCCGCAACGTTCGCGATCAATGCTGCCAGCACCGTTGCCTGGCTGTTTCCCAAGCAGTTGATCAACCTCGGCTTTCCCAGCGGGCCGGTCCTCTGGTACACAGGACTCGGGATCCTTTCCTCCGCGGTTGGCTTTGGCGCGCTTCGTGTGGTTGAAGGCCGGATCAGCGGCGCGGGCGTCGCTCGCCGTACCTACGTCCTCTCGTGTCTCGCCGGGGTTGTTGGGCTGGTTGCCCTGTCTTACGCGCCGGAGGCAATGAGCGGCGCTGCTGGGGTGCTGCTCGTGCGCGGGATCGCGATCAACGTCACCCGCCCAGTCAGCGTGATCTGGGTGAACCGGCGGACGACAAGCGATGTGCGTGCAACCCTCCAGTCATTCCTGGGACAGGCGGAATCTACCGGCGAGATTCTGGGCGGCTTCGGCCTGGCGGCGGTTGCGGGGAGCGCTGGTATCCGCGCCACACTTCTCGCGGCTGCTGCGCTGATCGCCTGTGCAGGAGCCGTCATGACGCGAACCCGGAGCGCGCGTGCCCCTTCTCCAGCGATCTAGCTCACGCATTTCCGCGGGAATTGGCCTGGTGGTCTCCCGAACAGGCCCTCAGAGTGGACGTTGACCGGAACCATTCAGTCGCCTACAAGTGAGTAGTGCGATGTAGCCCTGCCGAAGCAGGCAGGGATTGACGTGAGCGATTCAGGGGGTGAATTGATGAGTGCTCCGACGACTGATTCCGCGATGTATCAGACAATGCATCGCCAGCCCGACGACGTGCAACGGCTCCTCGACGAAGGTTGGGACGCCGCCAGGGAGGCGGCGGGGCGCATCGCCGACGCCCAGCGTGTCTATCTGGTCGGTATCGGGACCAGCTATCACGCGGCACAGGTCGGATCCTGGCTGTTGCGGGCGGCTGGCTCCGATGCGCGAGCCGTCATGTCCTTCGATTTCGCCGTCTACACGGATTTCTATCCCCTGCGAGACGACGATGCTGTGATCATCATGGCGCACACCGGCGTCAAGCACTTCTCAGCGGAGGCGCTGCAGCGGGCCACGTCGGCTGGCGCCACCGTCATCTCGATCGGCAGTCGCGCCGCCGAGCATCCCGGCTCGCGGCAGATCCTGCGCACGATCGACCGCGAGAAATCGGCTGCCTACACGTCGTCGCATGTCTGCGCCATGACCGTGCTGGCGCAGATCGCGATCGAGCTTGGCGAATCACGCCAGGCGGACGGTGTCGCAGGTTTCCGCGCGGCGCTGCAGGCGCTACCGGATCAGATCGCTGGCGTTCTCGAGCGAGAAGACGACATTCTGCCGGTGGCCCGCGAGGCGGTGAACCGCTCGGTCTACGCGACGGGTGCCGGGCCGAACGCCGTGACGGCGGCAGAGGCGGTCATCAAGGTGCGCGAGGCGGCCTACGGGCACATCGACGCGCTGCCCGTCGAGCAATTCCTGCATGGTCCGATGGTCACGGTCAACGCCGAAGACATGGCGGTCGTGGTACAGGTCAGTGGCTCAGGCGAGACGCGTATGGCCGAGGTGTCGCGCGCGCTCAACGCGCTGGGAACGAAGGTCTGGATCGTCGGCAAAGCGATCGACGGGATCGACACTGCTCCGGTCTTTGAGCTGCCGGAGACGGCTGAGATGATCTCTCCGCTCCTCGCTGTCGTGCCGCTGCAGTTCTTGGCCTATCATATGGCGGTGCTGAAGGGGATCAATCCGGATACATTCCGGCGCGACAACCCGAAGTACGCCGAGGCGTTTGGGTATTCGAAACTGTAGTGGGGCCGATTCCAGATCCTTCGATGCCGTAGGGGGGCGGGCGGAGACGCCCGCCTTCGGCCGAAGGCCATCCAACCCGAACATCGGTGGGGCGGCGCATTTATCGCCCAGGGTGGCGGCGCATGCCGGGAACTCGGAGAGCAGTCGCGGTCACTTGGGACGAGTTGGATTCGCAACGCTTCCACGTTCGCCCGGGAATAAATTCCGGGGCTACTAGAGCGAAGCCTGTTGAAACAGGCTGAGCTTCAATTGTCGAATCGGCAGCATGATGAGCTTTCACCTGCAACAATCACAACAACTTAGTCTGCTTCAGCAGACTTCGTCATTTGGAGCGCGGCGGCTTGAGCCCCGCGTGAACGCGCATCCGGGTACCTATGTAACTAGCGAACCACCATAAACAGACTGAGTTCTTGGCATTCGCGTAGTATTGCTCCAGGCAATTGCTCCATCGGGGCTAATGTTCTAGCCGCTTTGGTGGACTTCCGGGGTTCCCGGGCTATCCCTGGTGTGTGGTCGTGTTCCCGAAATGTATTCCCGGGCGCACGTGGACACTTACCAACATCACAATTCAATCTCCATGATTGGACTGACGAAGGATCTCCGCTGCCCCTCCCCACACTGTAATGTTCTTGATAGATCTTGGCCTGGAACCGTTGGTCGCCTGCCACGCTCTTTCCAGTAGAGTGCGGAGTGACGCCCCGTCTGCGACGGCGATGCGGGCGTCTGGCCCACCGGCTGTTTGGTAATGGGGAGACATTCGTGACAGTGCACGCACGACAGGCGGACCAATTACCTTCGGTTGTTTTCGACCTCAGTGGACTTCAGCATCTGATTGATGAGCTGAGCAGGCGCGGCTTTCAGGTTGTCGGGCCGTTGGTCCGGGATCAGGCAATTGTCTACGACCAGATCGACTCGGTCGATGATTTGCCACGCGGCTGGACCGAGGAGCAGGACGCCGCTGTCTACCGGCTAAAGCGCCGGGACGATGAAGCGCTCTTCGGCTTCAACGTGGGTCCCCACTCCTGGAAACGATTCCTCTTCCCCCCAACCCTGCGTGTCTGGCGTGGGCGGCGCACCGAAGACGGCTTTGCGACCGATGAGGTCGAGCCGGAAGCCCCCCACTATGCGTTCTTGGGCGTGCGATCCTGCGATCTCCACGCCATTGCCATCCAGGACCGGGTCTTCATGGGTGGCGCCTACCAGGATCCGGCGTATCGCGAACGCCGCGACGGCGCATTCATCGTCGCGGTCAACTGCGGCGAGGCGGGCGGCAGTTGCTTCTGCTCGTCGATGGGAACCGGCCCACGCGCACGAAGTGGCTTCGACATCGTCCTCACCGAGGTGCTGAACGAGCGGCGCCATAACTTCATCGCCGAAGCAGGTTCGGACCGGGGCGCGGAGGTCCTGGGCGCAATTGTCGCTCGGCCAGCAACAGACGACGATGCGGACGAGATCGACCGCATTACCTCCGTCGCGGTCGAGCAGATGGGGCGGTCGCTCGACACTGAGGGCCTGAAAGATCTGCTCTTTCGCAACCTGGAGCACCCTCGTTGGGATGACGTGGCGACACGCTGCCTGACCTGTGGCAACTGCACGATGGTTTGTCCCACCTGTTTCTGCGCCACCTTCGAAGAGACATCAGCGCTCGATGGTTCCGTCGCCGAGCGCTGGCGCCACTGGGACTCCTGCTTCACCGTCGATCATTCGTATCTGCACGGGGGCAGCGTGCGAAAGTCAGGTCGCTCACGCTACCGTCAGTGGATGACCCACAAGCTGGCGAGTTGGTGGGATCAGTTTGGTACCTCGGGATGCGTCGGCTGCGGTCGCTGCATTACCTGGTGCCCGGTCGGTATCGATATTACCGAGGAAGTCCGCGCCATTCGTCAGAGCGACGTGGCGAATGCATCAGCCGGAGCGTCGCGCGAAGGAGAGCCGTCATGAGTACCGAGTCACTGGCGTTTGACCTGGCCAATCAGCCGTATCTTGCCGGGCTCTCCCCGGAGTATATTGACCTACTTGCCGACTGCGCCGTCCACGTCTACGCGTCGGCCGGAGAGCAGATCTTCTCAGAAGATGGTTCCGCCGACTCCTTTTTCCTTATCTACCATGGCAAGGTGGCGATTGAGGTCGACGTGCCAGGACCTGGAGTGATTACCATCGAGACGCTGGATGCTGGAGACGTGCTGGGCTGGTCGTGGCTCTTCCCACCCTACCGCTGGCACTTCGACGCCCGCGCCGTAGAACTTACCAGGATGATCGAAATCAACGGGGCGTGCCTGCGAGCCAAGATCGAAGAAGATCACGAGTTTGGCTACCAGCTTATGCGACGGTTCGCCCAGACGATCATCGATCGTCTGCAGTCGACCCGCCTTCAGTTGCTCGACATGTATGGACAGACCGATGGTTGAATCTGCTGTTGCGGTGGTCGAACCGATGACGCCACGCACCGGGATCGTGCGGCGTGTCTGGCGTGAGACGGCCGATACCTACACGCTCCAGATCGAGTTTGAGCGTGCGGATCTGGATTTCCGCTACAACCCGGGCCAGTTCAACATGCTCTACGTCTTTGGCGTCGGGGAGGTGCCGATTTCGATCAGCGGCGATCCTAGCCAGAGTCATATCCTGATTCACACGGTGCGCGATGTCGGCGCCGTGACTCATGCCATCTGCACGATGAAGCCCGGAACGCCGATTGGCGTACGCGGACCGTTCGGCCGGGGCTGGCCCATTGACGAGGCGGCTGGTGACGACATTCTGATCGTCGCGGGTGGGGTTGGTTTGGCCCCGCTGCGATCGACGATCTACCGCGTGATTCTCGACCGCCAGATCTACGGCAACGTCTCGGTCATCTATGGGGCGCGTACCCCCTCGGACTTGCTCTTTGCCCGCGAATTGGAGCGCTGGCGCGGCCGCTTCGATATCGACGTCATGGTGACGGTTGACCGGGCCGACCGGGACTGGTTTGGTCACGTCGGTGTGGTGACCAAACTCATCCCGAAAGCCGATGTCGACCCTGCTCATGCCACGACCTTCATCTGTGGACCGGAGGTAATGATGCGTTTCACGGTGCGCGAGTTGGAGAAGCGTGGCATTCCCGATGACCACATCTATCTCTCGATGGAGCGCAACATGAGATGCGGTATCGGGCTTTGCGGTCACTGCCAGTTTGGCCCGACGCTGATTTGTCGTGACGGGCCGGTCCTCTCCTACGATCAGGTCGAGCCTTTCTTCGGATTGCGAGAGTTTTAGATGGCGCGGGCACGAAAGCCAAAGCTGGCGGTCTGGAAATTCTCGTCATGTGACGGCTGCCAGCTCTCGCTTCTTGATTGTGAAGATGAGCTACTTGCGTTGGCGGGCGCGGTTGAGATTGCGTATTTCCTGGAAGCCTCGTCGGCGCCGGTTGGTGGACCGTACGATCTGTCGCTGGTCGAGGGCTCGATTACGACCCCCCACGATCTCGAGCGTATTCAGCGGGTCCGCAAGGCCTCGAAGTATCTGGTGACGATCGGCGCCTGCGCGACCGCGGGCGGCATTCAGGCGCTGCGGAATTTTGCCAGCCTCGATGACTATCTCTCGGTCGTCTATGCCAGCCCCGAATACGTCAGCACGCTCGCCTCTTCGACGCCGATTGGTGAGCATATTCCGGTCGATTTCGAACTGCGAGGCTGTCCGATCAACAAGCGACAGCTGGTCGAGGTAATTAGCGCGTTTCTGGCCGGTCGTCGTCCGGCTATTTCGCCAGCCAGCGTCTGCCTCGAGTGCAAGCGAAGCGGCAACGTCTGCGTCATGGTGGCGCACGGCACTCCGTGCCTTGGTCCCGTGACGCACGCAGGCTGTGGTGCGCTCTGCCCCTCGTACAACCGTGGCTGCTATGGCTGCTACGGACCGATGGAGACGCCGAACACCGCGTCACTGAGCCGGCAGTGGATCACCCTCGGGGCAAGCCCGAGCACCATTCATCGCGTCTACCAGACTTTCAACGCCTATGCCGAACCATTCCGTCAGGAGAGCCAGAACCATGCCGACCAAGACGATCAAGGTCGATAATCTCGCCCGCGTCGAGGGCGAGGGCGCCCTCTTCGTGCGGATCCGTGACGGACAGCTGACCGACATCCGATTTCGCATCTTCGAGCCGCCGCGCTTTTTCGAAGCATTGCTGCGCGGTCGTCGCTTCAGCGAGGCACCAGATATAACCGCACGCATCTGCGGCATCTGCCCGGTCGCCTACCAGATGAGTTCGGTCCACGCGCTGGAGCGCGCGGCTGGCGTGCGGGTCGATGGCCAGTTGCGCGCACTACGACGGCTGCTCTATTGCGGCGAGTGGATCGAGAGCCACGCGCTACACATCTACTTCCTGCACGCGCCTGATTTCCTCGGCTATGCCAGTGGCATCGACCTGGCCCGGGATCATGCGGACGTGGTCCAGCGCGGACTCGATCTGAAGAAGGTCGGGAATTCGATACTGGCACTCCTCGGCGGCCGCGAGGTGCATCCGATCAACGTGCGCGTGGGCGGCTTCTACCGGGTGCCGTCCAGAACCGAGCTTGACACGCTGGTCGAGCCGCTGAAGCAGGCACGCGAAGACGCGCTGGAGACGGTTCGCTTGGTCTCGACGTTCGACATGCCCGACTTCGCGCCCGAATACGACCTCGTATCGCTGCGCCATCCGGACGAGTATCCGATGAACGAAGGTCGTCTGATCTCGACCTCAGGACTCTATATCGACGCGAGCGAATTCGAGGACGTGATCGTCGAGGAACAGGTACCGCACTCGCATGCGCTCCACGCGCGCTTCCGGGATGGCGGCGGCTACCTGGTTGGGCCACTGGCCCGCTACAGCCTGAATTTCGACCTGCTCGGACCGCTGGCCCAGCAGAGCGCGCGTGACGCCGGTCTCGACACGACCTGCCGCAATCCGTACCAGAGCATCGTCGTGCGTGCCGTCGAGACGGTGTATGCCTGCGACGAGGCCCTGCGCATCATCGAGCAGTACGAGCAGCCCGATCACCCGGCGCTCGACGTCGAGCCCCGCTCGGCGACTGGCTGGGCCTGCACCGAGGCGCCGCGCGGCACCCTCTATCATCGCTATGAGGTCGACGATGAGGGGCTGATTACGTCGGCCCGGATCATCCCACCAACGTCGCAGAACCAGAAGATGATCGAGGAGGATCTGCGGTTGACGGTCCTCCAGCATCTCGACGCGTCCAAGGAGGATCTGTCGACCTACTGTGAGCGGGTGATCCGCAACTATGACCCGTGCATCTCCTGCGCGACGCACTTCCTGACGCTCGATCTGGACCGGACGTGATCATCATTGGGATCGGCAATCGCTTCCGTCAGGATGACGCCGTCGGGCTTGTCGTCGCGCGAAGGCTGCGCGCTGTGGATGAGGATTTACCGGTCATCGAGCACGAAGGGGATCCGCTCGATCTGCTCTCGATTTGGAGTGGCCACGATCTCGTGATGCTGATCGACGCGCTGAACGCTCCAGCGGAGGCCGGAACGATCTATCGTTTTGATTTGCAGGAGGATGTTATTCCTCCGCTCGACTCGGTCGTCTCGTCCCACGGCCACAGCTTGTGGGACGCCTACACCTTGGCGGGTCTGCTTGGCCAGCAACCAGAACGGGTGCTCGTCTACGCGATCGGCGGTAGCTGTTTCGGTCAGGGCGAAGGGCTCTCTCCCTTGGTCGAGCACGCCGTCGACGAGGTGGTGGACGGTATCCTCGCGACCATGAGCCAATACGACATCGCCGGGGTTACCGATTAGTCCGGTCGTTTACTCGTTCCACTCGACGTCCGTATCGAGTGGCCAGATCGGTCGACGGACGTTCTTGAACTCGAACCGGTGGAGGTTCGGATTGGCCGCGCCGGGAGCGTCGACCTCGATGATCTCGTGGGCGATCGGCTCGAAATCGGCCCGGAAGTGCCCGCGTGACTTGATCACAAGCAGAGGTTCTTGCTCCGGAAAGACACCCGCCACCCGGAAGTAGCCACGATCGTTGGCGGCGTGGCGCACGCTCGTCACGACCAGTTTCAATTCGCCGACGTCAATCCGCGCCGTCAGTCCGCAGCGCACCTGCTGGCCACGCACGACTGGCCCCCAGCCGGTGAAGTTGCCGTCGCTCAGCCTCGCGACGTGCCCGCGCACGTCGACCGGATCGCCATACTCTCCTGCCGCCTTCCCGCCGATGCGGAACGCGCCGTCGTTGCCAACGCCAATCTCGATTGCCTGCTGAACCGTCTCCGGGTCCCAGATGGCCGCGGCCGCGCCACGTGCCTGCCGTCGGATCAGCTCCCGCAGCAGTTCGGTCGTGTCGCCTGAACCACCTCCACCCGGATTGTCGGCAACGTCTGCCAGCACGACCGGCTTGCCGGGGGCGGTGGCGACAAGCTCGAGCGCGCGGTCAACCGCATCTGGCACGGCCAGGATGTGCTTCAGGAAGTGATCGCGGATGCTCCAGGCGTAGCGGCCGATCTCGTCGGCGCAACGCTGACCGGTCGCGGGATCCGTCGCGGTCACGACGATCGATGTGCCAGCCTGTGGAAAATCGGCATACGGGAATCCGCCGAAGACTGAGACGTCGACGATGCCGGGCCCGGCCTCCCACTCGGCGCCCCGCTCCAGCAGATCGCGCATTGGCCCTTCGGCCGTCCGCATGTTGATGGTCGGTGGCAGCATGGGTGGCTTTGAGATTGAGACGCTGGGCCGCGGCATGTCACCCCGCAGGATGCGGGAGAGGCACTGCGCTGCTTCGATTCCGCGCTCGTAGGCGTCGACGTGCGGGTTGGTGTTGTAGGCGAACACGGCGTCGACGACCGCACAGAACTGTGGCGTTATGTTTCCATGGAGATCGAGCTCGACGACGAGTGGGATATCCGGGCCGATGACCTCGCGAATTGCGGCACAGAGATCCCCCTCGGCATCGGGAGCGTTCTCGGCCAGCATCGCGCCATGCAGGTGGAGCAGGACGCCGTCGACGTTGCCGGCCGACCGCAGGTGCTCGATGAGGCTGCTCTTCAGCCGGTCGTAGGCTTCCGCCACCACGTTGGCCGATGGAGTCGCGTCGGCTGCCACGGTCCCAATGACCTCCCAGTGCTCGGCTTCGCCGACTTCCAGAAATCCGCCCAGCCCAGTCTTTGTGCCGCGAAACGCGTCGAGAACGTCTTCTCCTTCGAAGACCCCGCTGCGGCCAGCCGTGAAGGATGCGAAATCCGTTGGAACCGGTGAGAACGTATTTGTCTCGTGGGAGATCCGCCCGAGCGCGACTCTGGACATGTCCTGTTCCTCCTGCGAAGGGCTGACTGCAGACAAGTCGATGATAGAGCAGTCATGTCGTTAGGCCAACCAGAAGTGATGGCCCCAAGATTGTGTGACGTACTCAGTGAAGGCGGTTTGTGGGTTGCGCCATTTCACAGCGATGGGGCCGGCGCTTGCGAAAGGGTATCCCCGCGCTGATGCGGTGAATGCAGCGAGCAAGCCAGTCGGGCATCATGGCGGTACACGAAGCAAGGAGACAAGGCAGATGGCAGAACGACGACGTATTGACCGGCACTTTCTCATACTTGCGGTTACGTTGATCGCCGTGATTGTCGGAACGGCGGCATGTGGTGGTGGTTCGAGTTCGAACTCGTCGACGAACGCGCCCGGCAAGACCGTGTCCGTGAGCGAGAAGGAATTCGTGATTGTCGTGAACGGAACGGACCTTCACAACGGCAATGGGGACGCCACGGTCCCGACGGGAATGGTCACGTTCAACGTCAAGAATACTGGAAACGTCACTCATGCTTTTGAGATTCAGGGGAATGGAGTCGACGAGAAAACCGGTAACATTGATCCCGGCGGAACGGTGAACCTGACGGTGAAGCTTGCGGCTGGCACGTATGAAGTCTTCTGCCCGATTCCGGGACACAAAGAGGCGGGAATGGACGGCAAGGTAACCGCGCAGTAGGCCGATCGATTCGTCATCTGAGACAAGAAACAACGCACCCGCCCGGATTTTTCCGGGCGGGTTTTGTTGAGAAGGGGTACTGGGGGGTTGGGGGTTGGGTTGTGAAAGTCTCGTCGTTCTCTCGTTCTATGCTCTGTACTTTAGATCCCCATTGTGAGATTCACCTGAACGAACACTGAAACGTAGGTTAATGACGAGACCTTCTTCCGGCCCCTCTCCAGCGGCTATGGTCGACCGGCTTCGATCAGTTCCACCGTGGTTGCGTTCATAGCTTCGAACGTGCCGGATGTCGTCGCACGTAGTCCGCTAAACGAATCAGTGTCAGCCGACGGCGGTTCGACGCCCTTGACAGTGAGATTGGTGAATTCGATCGTCTGTGGTGTACCGGTCGTCAGGTTGTAGACCGAAATGCCGACTTCTCCGGTGCTGTTACCGTCATGAGTGATCAATCCGAGCGGGATGCCGTTTGCCAGCAACCAGAACTGATTGCTCCGGGCGATGACCGTCAGCGTGTTCCAGTCCGCGCCGTTCAATGGTGTCATGAACGTCTGTTGCGCCAGATCCTCAACGCGGGCGTTCGAACTTTCCGCTCCCGACAGGTACATCAGCCGTGCCTCGACGAGGGTGGTTCCCGAGTAGACGAAGCATCCCTGGTAGAGTCCTCCCTCTGGCGTGTCAACGATGCGGAAGAGCAGACATCCCGCCGCATCTCCGCTCTCGGTCTGCTTCCGCATCGTTACGCTGTAGGACGCGTCGCCGAATTGCTGGTCCAAGTTCGATACGCCGTCCGCGACGTTCGGCTGAACCGTCAGCGCGTAGCCGTCGGCGGTCGGCACTCCGACCGATCCGAGCGTGCTGTTGACCGGATCGACGTCCGTCATCGCCGTCTGGTAGATGGTGCCGGTTTCCCCGGGAACGTCATTCAGTTCGTAGGTCGCATGGGTGGGGATGTCCGGGTGCTGGTTGCCATCCCAGGAATAGCCCCAGAAGTGCCAGCGGAACGACTCGACCAAGGAGCGCAGCGTGGCGGTGATGTTGTCCGGGATCGGCTGGCCCGCCGCGGTGAACCAGGGGTCGATGCTCTGCGGTGGCTGGACCGTGGAGGCATGCGTCGGGACGTCGGGATGATTGGCGCCATCCCAGGAGATGCCCCAGAAGTGCCAGCGGAAGGCTTCCACCAGACTGCGCAAGGTCGCCTGGGTGTTGGCCTGGTCGAAGGTGGTGCCGTTCACCCAGGGCGTGAGGGGAGCACCGGTCCCCTGGAAGCCGACGTGGGTCGGCAGATCCGGATGGGGTGAGCCGTCCCAGGAGAGGCCGTAGAGATGCCAGCGGAAGGCTTCGACCAAACTCCGCATGGTGGCGTTGATCTGGTCGGCTTTGGGCTGTCCCGCGGCCGTGAACCACTCCCCCTCACTCGCATTACTCGACACGATGAAGTCCCACTGTGTATGCAGGTACGAACCGTCGCCGTCCTTCGCCTCGACGGTTGCGGTATGTGTGCCTTCAGACAATACGTGCTGTTGAGAGATCGACAGCGCGCTGTCGGGTTGGTCGGTCAATTGCTCGATCTGCGTACCGTCGATCCAGAGCGTGACTGTCTCGAATGGTGTGTCGGCGAAGACATGGGCGGCGATCAGGACAGGCCCAGGTGCCACCGTCGAATATGGTGCGGGTGTCAGGCTGTCGAAGATGGGGTCCAAGCCCGGGTCCGCCGCGGCTGGAGATGCGCCCATCACGCTTGCGCTCGCAAGTGCCGTAAGCAGCACAAACATCGCGCCCAATTGGATAAACCGTCTCATCAATCCCCCTACAAATTTGTACGTTCGTGGCGTTGGACGGAAGATTCGCGCGGATCTTCGCCCATTTCAATAACGGACCAGCGGCTGAACAGATCCGCGGTTAAAGAATCACCGCCCGGCCGAAGCCGGGCGGGTCAAAGGGAAGGGGGAAAGGGATTTGGGAACTGCAATGTGTTGATATTCAATTCTGCTTCGATGATAGGCCGTGAATGTAACGCGAATCTTAATTCAGGATGAGATCTAGCTGAGAAACCATCCCACTTCACGATTCTGCCGAATCGGCCATGAAAGAATCGACATATCACACATTCGTTTACTTCGTTTTACGGAGCGTTAACATTCGCGGCCTACACCAGAAATAGGTTCCGATTACGACACACTGCCTTCACAGTGTTGCCGAGACTTGAGAGGAAGTCAGCATGTCATCTCCGCACGTTCCCTCGATCGGCGATCGTGTGATTATTTCCGGGGGCAAGAAGGTCGGCAGCGTCGAACGTCTCGTCATAGACGACGATGGCGAGGTGACTGGATTCGTCATCAGGTACGGCTGGCGCGGCAAGAAAGCGAAAGTCGCTCTCCTCACCTCTGTCAAGTGGTGCAACACCGGAAGTGTCGTCCTCGATCTTTCCCGGCATCACTTTGATGACCTGGTCGACTGGGTCCCACCGGTCACCGCGAACGAACGGCAAAGTGCTCCCGGTACGTCCCAGCAGGCGGCGCATCCGTAGTTACATCGCACACTCGTTTGGACCGGGCCCGTCACGTTCAACCGTCATTTCGGATGACAGGTGGCGGATCCGGCCTTCGACCATTGTCATCCAGACGTTCACGTCTCGATCGATGATAACGACATCGGCGTCCTTGCCCGGTTCGAGCGAGCCTTGGTGGTCCGCCACGCCAGCGACGCGCGCGGGATTCAACGACGCCATAGCGATTGCTGCATCGAGCGGCACGCCGACAGCCGTGACCATGTTTCTTACCGCGGCGTTCATGGTAAGTGCGCTGCCCGCGAGGACGCCGTCCGACCGGTAGCAGGCTCCATCGCGTACCTCGATTTGTTCGCCATCGAGCACGAAATGATCATCCGTCGTGCCAATCGGCGGCATTCCGTCGGTGATGAGAATGATCCTATTGGGCCCTTTGGCCCGTACGGCGACGTTCAGGCTCACAGGATCGACGTGCACGCAGTCGGCAATGACGCTGGCGGAAAGCCGGTCGTTGGCCAGCACTCCGCCGACCGTGCCTGGCACGCGACTGCCCAGCTGCGCCATCGCGTTGAACAGGTGGGTTGCCAGTGTCACGCCGCGGTCGGCCGCCCGGTCGATCTCGGCAGGGGTCGCGTTGGTATGCCCGAGTGCGACGGTGATGCCGAGATGGATTGCGAGCTCGATCACCTCAAGGGCGCCGGGCATCTCCGGCGCGAGCGTCAACAGCCGATGGCAACCCAGGCTCGCTTGCGAGAGACGGCGGAGAAGTTCGACCGACGGCGGAAGGATCATGTCTCTCCGGTGCGCCCCAGCGCGCCCGGGATTGAGAAATGGCCCTTCGACGTGCAGGCCGAGAATCGTCGCGCCCGGATGTTCGGCCGTCTGCGCCTCGGCAACGGCGTTGGCGGCGGCCATGAGCCGGTCTGGCGTGGCCGTGATCGCGGTTGGTAGGAACGATGTGCAGCCGAATTGGGGAAGAACCTTCGCCATCATGAGGACGGTATCGACGCTCGGCTCATTGGTGAGCAGACGGCCGTTTGCACCGTTGAGCTGGATGTCGATGAAGCCCGGCGCGATGATGCGTCCCCCCGCGTCGATTCGTTCCTCGACCGACGGGTCATGCGCGATTTCATCTCGTTGCCCCACGGCCACGATGCGGCGTCCGTCGATCAGGACGGAGCCATCCGAGATGATGCCGCTGGGCGTCACGACATCGCCATGCTGAATTAGCGTCGTCATAAGAGCGCCTCTCTTACGGTCGAGAGCGGTATGGTTGTCTGGGTCGAGTCTCGCATGATCGGAGTCGTCCAGCCAATTCGCGTGATTGGCACTGATGACATAATCGGTGTTGACCATTGCGGCGCCAGGAGCCATGCTAAACCTATCGAAAAAGAGAGATATCGGGAGGTGCTGGAATGGACCTGGTCAACCCCATCGTCCGTCGCTGGCAACGCGACGCCCACGACGACCCTGACGCATTCTGGGCGCGAGCCGCAGAGCGACTACCGTGGTTCAGGCGCTGGGACAGCGTATTCGAGTGGGACCAGCCGACGTTTCGCTGGTTCGCTGGCGCGCAGACCAATATCAGCTACAACTGCCTGGATCATCACGTCAATCGTGGCTGGGGCGGACACGCGGCGCTGATTTACGAGAACGAGCGGGGCGACCGCGAGGTCTACACCTACGCGCAGTTGCTTCAGGAGGTCAAGCGAGTCGCGGCCGCGCTACGCGGAATTGGCGTCGAACGGGGCGACCGGGTGGCGATTTACCTGCCAACCTGTCCCGAGGCCGTCATCACGATGCTCGCGACCACGCGCATTGGCGCTATTCACGTCGTTGTCTTCGCTGGGTTCGGGAGCGGCGCACTGTCCGATCGCATTGGACTGAGTGGCGCGAAGGCCGTGGTCACCGCGGACGTGACCTGGCGCAAGGGTCAGTCGATCAAGCTCAAGCCGATCGTCGATACCGCGATCGAGTCGCTTGACGGCTTGGTCGAGCACGTGGTTGTGCTGCATCGGGAGGTCGGAGACGTACCGATGACCGCGGGCCGCGATATGGATTGGGATGAATTCGTACTGCGCGGTACCGAGCAGAGCGACGCCCACGAAGTGATGGAGGCCAACGAACCGGCGTACATCCTGGCCACCTCCGGCACGACCGCAAAGCCCAAACTGGCCGTGCACAGCCATGGCGCGTATCAGGTTGGCATCTTCAGCACCGGCCAGTGGTGTTTCGGTCTAAGGCCGACCGATATCTGGTGGGCGACGGCAGACATCGGCTGGGCCGTGGGGCACAGCCATATCGTGTATGCCCAACTGCTCACGGGCTGCACCACGATCGCCTACGAAGGCGCACTCGATTACCCGTCGCCAGACACGTTCTATCGCATCGTCCAGCAGAACCGTGTTACGGGTGTCTTCACCTCGCCGACGGCTGCCCGGCTGCTGCTGCGTTACGGCAGCGAACCCGCACGACGTTACGATCTCTCGTCGGTCGAGCGGGTCTTCTGTGCTGGTGAGATGCTCAACCCGCCCGCCTGGGAATGGCTGCAGCGGGAAGCGTTCCAGGATCGCGTCCCCGTAATCGATCATTGGTGGCAGACCGAGACCGGGGGTCCGGTCGTCGGCAACCCATATGGAATCAGCATGATCCCGATTCAGCCAGGGTCGGCCGGCGTCCCACTGCCAGGGATGGAGATCGGCGTGATGACGCCGGAGGGCGAGGAGTGTCCGCCAAACGAGAAGGGGATCGTCGTCATCAAGCGGCCGTTCCCCGGCCTTACGGCGACCATCTGGGGCGAAGCGGACCGCTACGGGCAAGAATACTGGGGCCGGATTCCAGGCGTGTATTTCACTGGCGATTCGGGCGCCATCGACGAAGACGGCTACGTCTGGTTCGGTGGACGGGCCGACGAGATTATCAAGATTGCCGGACACCGCATTGGTACGGTCGAGGTCGAGAGCGCTTTCCTGCGCCATCCGGCGGTGGCCGAAGCCGGGGTAACGGGTCGCCCCGACGACTTGCGTGGAGAGGTCGTCTCGGCCTTCGTCGCATTGAAGGCGGACTACCGGCCGTCACAAGAACTCAAGAGCGAGCTGCTACAGACTGTGCGCAGTGAGCTCGGACCGGTGGCCGTGATTGGCGAGATCAACTTCGTCAGCACCTTGCCCAAGACACGAAGCGGCAAGATCATGCGGCGTATCTTCAAGGCGGTCATCCTGGATCGTGACCCGGGCGACATCTCGACCATCGAGGACGAGGTGTCGGTCGCGGATGCGCGCGAGGCCTGGCAGCGGATGCGGGCGGAGATCACTCAAAACGAACCAACTACGGACAACTGATCGCCGTTACTAATGGGAATCCTGGGCCCGTGCCGATTCATGGCACGGGCCCCTGTATTCTGCAACGGCTTCGTCGCCTCTATCGTGAGTCTGTCACGTTTTCGTTATCCGATCGCCCGTACCATCACCTCAAGAGCGTGTGCGCTCGGGAGGTGAATCGATGCTCGTTCGACTTGGGAAGATCGCGTTCGCGCTGCTCGCTCTGTTCGCACTGATTCAGTTCATCCCGTATGGACGATCGCACAGTAATCCGGCTGTTGTAGCCGAACCGGCCTGGGACAGCCAGACGACGCGTGATCTGGCGTCGGCAGCCTGCTTCGATTGTCATAGCAACGAGACGAACTGGCCGTGGTACACCAACGTCGCGCCGGTCTCCTGGCTGACACAACACGACGTCGACGAGGGCCGGGCGACCCTCAATTTCTCGGACTGGTCTGCGTCGTCCCGCCACGGAGAGCGTGATGCCGCGGAGGCCGTTCGCGAAGGGGAGATGCCTCCCTCGTATTACGTCATGATGCATCCCAACGCATCGCTAACAGCGGCCGAAAAGGAGGCGCTTGCGCGCGGCCTCGAAGCGACGCTTAATGCGAACGCCAATTCCGGCGATTGATTTTGGCATCCGGTCGCCAAGTCTGAAGTCCTCTGGGATTGCTCCAGAGGACCTTGCTCATTGCATTCGGTTTCCGTGCTCAGGAGAATCTCCCGCTACCTCGTCGCCATCTCCGGTTGCGCGCTGAGTTGTGCGGACTGTTCCTTGCTGTTCATTCGCGCCAGTTCCCACACCAGCACTTGGATCAATGCGATCTCGGCGAGCGTGCAGATGACGTCAAGCCTCGCCACGGGTTCGATCTCTCCAGCCCCGGGGCCAACCGGAACGCCGATGAAGCGGGAAACGACCCACATGAGGACGATCGCGGTGTTACCCGCGATGCCCACGATCAGAACGGTGTTTCGTGGCCGCCACATCAGCAAAGGGGCGTACAATCCCTGGGCGATGACTGTGGCTAGGAAGAAAGCCCCGTAGCCCCACCATTCTTCGAAGTGTTCCCCCGTAACCAGGACATGGATGTACGCCGCAAGCAGTGACAACAGGGCACCGATAAACAGCACAACAATCCTCGGGCTGCGCGCAGACATGGACATCCTCCTATATTCGAGGTGCCCATCGAATATGTCTTGAGCCAATAATCGGCGGAATTGTACGTACAACGGCGCGAAAAATCGACCCCCAGAAGGTCATGTCCGGATTAACGGGACACGGGAGTTCTGGGCCTCGCCCAAGAGTCCTGGGAACGAGCGCCGTGAATTCTGTGACTGTCAGTCGAATCTGGTGCCAGGATCAGGAACTCTGTGCCGGCGCGTCGGTCAGATCCGGCGGTCGTGAGGCGGTGACCGATTCTTCCTCCCAGCCGAGGAAGCTGATCAACATCCCGACCAGGATGATGAGATAGAGGAACCCCCCGCCGACCCACATAATCAGCCCGCCAATCTGCTGGTCGACCATGGGAGTGAGCCCCCAGGGTTTGACCGTCGTGGCGTAGAACGGGTAGATCAGGCTCTGGGCAAGGGTGAGGATTGCCCCGATTCCAATGCCCACGACCATCGTCAGGAAGATTGTGGCGATTGCCCAGTGCTTGGCCATTTTGTGATGGCGTGGTACCGGGTCGATGATCGGCCACCAGAACAGCAGCGCGAATCCAAAGAACATGGCGTGCTCGAGATCGTGAACGGTGCCGCTGCGGAGCGCGGCGTCGTAGAGATTCGGCACGTGCCACATGATCAGGTTGGCGTTGTAGCCGATCGTGGCGACCAGGGGTGCCGTCAGAAGGGTCAGTCCGGTTCGTACCCAGCGGGGCCGGAGGACGGTCTTCAAGACCGGTCCGCTTCGCTTCGCCGAAATCGCGCGGATCGCCACCTGGACGGGCCGCCCAAGCAAGATCAGGGGCGCCGCGACCTGCATCAGGAGCAGGTGCTGCAGCATGTGCATCAGAAAGAGTTCATCATTGAAGCCGTCGACTGGTCCGAGCAGCGCGATCGCAACCGTAACGAGACCGCCATAGTAGCTGGCTATCTGCCAGGTCGGCGGCAGCCTGCGTCCGCTCATCGCGAGTTGCCGGAGTGCCAGGTAGTATCCGAGGACTGCGACGAGCAATCCGATTACGACTGGCGGGGCGAAATTCCAGGCCGTGAGGAATGGGGCGTTGGCCGTACCGTGGAGGATCGGAAGGAACATCGTTTCCTGAATTCCAATGATGCGTTCGATGTGTCCGTTTTCCGCGCATCGCCGCTGTGCACGCGGTCCGGCGTCGACCGGAAGAATACCACAGGCGAGCCCGTCCACTTCCCGTGAGGAAGCGACGCTGCACCCCCTCTAGAGTTCAGCACGCCTCCGTGAAATATGTCGTGAAACTGAGTAATTGGCATAGAAATTGCTGTTCCGTCTGCAGATCGCCCATTTCGGGATCACTGCGTCGTTCGGTCGTCGAATGGTAGGTTGATCCTTTGCGACAGCCTAATAGACGGGTGAGGGTTAGTTATGGAGACTCGTGCTTCTCGGGTGCGTGATCTTTCTCGATCCGGTCAGCCACGTCGTCGGCTTGCGCGAAGGCGCCAGCACCTACCCAATCCGGTGCGTCGCCGTCGCCGAGCCCCAAACGTGTTCGTGGGAGTCGATTCTGCCGACGTCCGCGAGTTGCTGATGACTCCTGTTCGGGTGGACCTGCTCAATCCGATTGTGATCGAGTCAGGGTCTGAGCTCGAGGTTGATGTCGTCGGCTAGACATCGCCCGGTTGGTTGATTGATACGCGAGCGATCAAAGCGATCGCTCGCGTTCGCATTTAAGGTGGTGAGTGCGATGATCCGAATTGGGGCAAGGTGTCCACTCATCGTGACAGGTTCCGGCTGACCGGAGATAATCGACTCTGCTGGATTGATTCCAGGTCTACAGGAAAGAGGTGCAGGTCGATGAGCCAATCACAGAAATCGACACGCGACGCGGAAGTGGATGCTCGTTATCGCCCGCTTTCTGCGCGCTATGGCGACCGCTTCGATGCCGCTGCCGAAGAGAAGATTCGCAACGATATTGGCCGTTTGGTTGATGCCGGTGACAAACTCCGTGAGTGGACGCTTACCAATGGTGACGAGCCCGATTTCGTCTTCAATCCAGAGCGAAGGGATGGCTAGACCATGACGGTCACACAGGAACGCCTCAGCTTCGCCTCGGTTCGCGAACTTGGCCGGATGATTCGCTCGGGTGAGACGACGCCGACCGCATTGGCGGAGCACTTCCTCGGCCGGTTGAACGATGTCGGCAAACAGCTCAATGCCGTCGTAACGGTCACGGAAGAGCGCGCCATGCGTGAGGCACGCCTGGCTGAGGAGGAACTGGCGGCGGGCTACGATCGTGGGCCGCTGCATGGAATTCCCTATGGAGCCAAGGATCTGCTGGCCACGGCCGGTATTCCGACGACCTGGGGCGCCGAGCCGCTGCGAGACCAGGTCTTCGGCGCGGATGCCACCGTCGTCGAGCGTCTCAGGAATGCCGGAGCCGTGCTCGTGGCCAAGCTGGCAATGATCGAAATGGCCGGTGGCATGGGCTACAACCAGCCCAACGCGTCGCTCACCGGCATCCCACTCAATCCGTGGAACCGTGAATCCTGGACAGGCGGATCGTCGAGCGGCTCGGGAGCGACCGTCGCGGGGGGCGCGGTGCCATTTGCCATCGGATCCGAGACGGGCGGTTCGATCCTCAGTCCGTCGAGTTACTGCGGGCTTAGCGGCGTGCGGCCAACCTACGGGCGCGTGTCACGGCATGGCGCGATGGCGCTGTGCTGGACGCTGGATAAACTCGGGCCAATGTGCCACACCGCCGATGATTGCGGCATCGTGCTTCAGGCGATGTCCGGGTTCGACCCGCACGATCGGTCGACGTTGACCGAGACCTATTGTTACGAGCCGGAACGCGCCCGGCAAAACGGATTCCGCGTCGGCGTGCTGCGTGATGCGCTCGATACGGTTCAGCCTGAAGTGCGCACGAACTTTGAGCGGGCCTGCGAGGATCTCTCAGCCGTGGCATTCCTGGAAGACATCGACCTGCCCGAGTTCCCGTACGGCGAGGTCTACTCGATCATCCTCACGGTCGAGGGCGCCTCGGCGTTCGAGGACTTGATTGAGCGAGGCGTGATCTCTGGCCTGACCGCGCCGGAAGATCGCCTGGGCGGCTACGCCGGTCTAACCGTGCCAGCCGTCGACTACCTGCGGGCCATGCGCGTCCGCCGGCAGATTAACGATGCCATCGATGGTCTGATGTCACGCTACGACGCGATTGTCTACGTCTCGTCGAACACCGTCGCCAGTCCGATCAGCCGGACGTTCGAGGACTACGCCAGCAAGTGGAGCCGACGGAACGTGTTGACCACGCTGGGCAATATCGCCGGACTGCCGGGGATCAGCGTCCCGACGGGATTCGGAGAACGCGGGTTGCCGACCGCGATGCAGTTCGTGGGACGTGCGGGGGCGGAGAACTCGATTCTGGCGGTCGCATCGGCCTATCAGGGTCTGACCGACTGGCACAAGCGCCACCCTGAACTCTGACGCGATGGAGTTCTGTCTTAACCTGTCGCACCATTCGTGGACACGAGCCGGAGCGCCGAATGACCCCGTAGAGCGAACGCTGGAGACGATCCGGCTCGCCGACCGGGCGGCGCTCGATTCGGTCTGGCTAAGCGAAGACCCAGACGGGTGGGACGCATTCGCCGTGCTCGGAGCGGCGGCCCGGACCACCGAACGAATCCGGCTCGGCACCGGGGTCACGAATCCGTACTTGCGGCATCCCAATCTGCTGGCCATGTCGGTCGCAACGCTCGATCGCCTGTCTGGCGGTCGTGCCTTTCTTGGACTCGGCCGGGGTCAGCCGGAGTGGTACGGGCGACGGCTGGGATACGACGTCGGGAGCCCGCTGCAGGCACTGAACGATACGATCGACCTGGTACGCCAGTGGTGGACGTCACCCTACCGGGCGACTGGTGGAGCGCAGCTCCAGGCGGATGACTGGGCGCACGCGTTTGGTCCAGTGCGGATGCCGCCGGTCTACCTTGCCGCTGTCGGCCCGAGAGCCATCCGGCTGGCCGCCGAGCGTTTCGACGGCCTGCTGATGACCGAGTTTGCCTCTGAGCGTTTCCTACAACACCTCGTCGAAGCGCTCGGTGGTCCGTTGGAATCGCGTGGCTCATCGTTGCAGCAGTTCCCGATCTTCGCGCGAACCGCAATCGAGGTGACGGACGACCCGGAGCCCGCACTCGAGCGCCGCAAGAGTCTGATCGCGCTGATCAACGCACTTCCCGGCGATGGCGCGACCGATGGACGTGCCCGGGTTCGATGTCGAGGGGATCATGGAGCGGGTGCGGCAGGTGATGCACACCTCGGAGACGTTGGCCGACGGCGGCGCCTTTATCGACCTGCGTCGCAATGGAGATCTCGACGCCGCCCGCGCGCTCATTCCGACCGAGCTGGTGGATGAACTGAGCTTTGTCGGAAGTGCCGAGAAGATCCGGGCGAAGCTGCGACGGCTCGATTCGATCGGAATCTCGCACGTCTTCATCACACCACCCGAAAGCCTCGATCTAAACGAATTCATCGAGATGCTTGCGGCCGTGCGTCCGTAGGACTGGCCTCAGGTACTACCCTCATCCCCAACCCCTTCTCCCGCGAAGCAGGAGAAGGGGATAGGGCATGAGGGCTGTCTCAGGCTAACTCTGCTGCTGGCTGTTACCTTCGAGCATGTTGGCCGGCTTCACCGGAATCCGGCGCGTGCGGGCCTGCTCCGCCTTCGGCAACTTCAGGGTCAGGATGCCGTTCTCGAAGTGTGCCTCGGCGTTCTCACTGTCGATCGGGACAGGCAAGGTCAGACTCTCGGCGAACTGGCCGGCGCTGATCTCACGGCGATACCACGTGGTGTTCTTGGCTTCCTCCGGGTTTATCGCGTAGCCGAAGCGGCCGCGAATCGTCAGGGTGTTTTGCTCCACCGAAAGCTCGATGTCCTCCGGGTGCGCGCCAGGGATAACGGCCCTGAAAATGAGCTCTTCGCCCTTGTCATACAGGTCCATCGCTGGCCTGAACGACCCCATCCGACCTGCCTGGCGACCTCGTGGGAAACCTTCTCCGAGTAGCCGGTCCATCTCGTCCCAAACGCGATCGATATCGGTAAACGGGCTCCAACGCTGCAACATGTTGATCGACCTCCTTGAGGATGTGGTACGTCATCTGATCTCTACGACACAGTATAAAGACTGAGTCGTTTCATGTCAATATACCGCCTATGCGTTTGGAAGAGAGATTCACTCTCAATGTATCGGACAGTGGCTCAATCGCCCGGTGCAAGTGTTCGTGGCGGAAAGCGACCAGGGCATACTGCCTGCATGCAGCATGCCCTGGTCAAGGTTCTCTTCGAATGTGAGATCGCGTCTAGCGCGAAACCCGGTAGTTGGGTGCTTCCTTGGTGATGACGACGTCATGCGGATGGCTTTCGCGCAGCCCAGCCGACGTAATGCGGATGAACCGCGTCTTGGTCTGCATATCCGCGATCGACGGTGCGCCACAGTAGCCCATTGCCTGCCGCAGGCCCCCGACGATCTGGTAGACGATCGTGGTGAGCGGGCCTTTATAGGCAACACGACCCTCGATGCCTTCCGGGACGAACTTGCTCAGGTTGGTGACCTCTTCCTGGAAGTAGCGGTCCTTGCTGAAGGATCGGGCTTTCATCGCGCCGAGCGAGCCCATGCCGCGATACTCCTTGTAGCGCTCGCCCTGATAGAGGATCACATCGCCCGGGCTCTCATCGACTCCAGCGAGAAGGCTGCCGAGCATAACCGTATCGGCGCCTGCGGCGATCGCCTTGGCGATATCGCCGGAATATTGAATCCCACCGTCGGCGATGACCGGAACGCCATAGCGGCGCGCGATGCGGACTACGTCCATGATAGCGGTGATCTGCGGAACGCCGACTCCGGCCACGACGCGCGTGGTGCAGATCGAGCCTGGTCCGATGCCGACTTTCAGCGCATCCGCGCCCGCCTCGATCATCGCCTGTGCGGCCACGCCGGTGGCGATATTGCCGGCCGCGACCTCGACGCCCCAGCGCTGCTTGACCGTCCGGACCATGTCGAGTACTTCGCGATTATGGCCATGTGAGGTGTCGATCACGATCAGATCGACGCCCTGTTCGATGAGCGCCTCGGCACGTTCGAGTGAATCTTGACCCGTGCCGATCGCCGCACCGACGCGCAACCGCCCGCGCTCGTCCTTGGTGGCGTTCGGATACTGAATGCGCTTCTGGATGTCTTTGACCGTGATCAGTCCCTTGAGATAGCCGTGGTCGTCGACGACTGGGAGCTTCTCGACCTTGTACTCGTGCAGAATCTCCTGCGCCTGGTCGAGCGTCGTCCCGACCGGAACCGTAATCAGGTTCTCCTTGGTCATGAGCCTGCCGATGGGCTGGTCGAGATCGTCTTCGAAGCGCAGGTCCCGGTTGGTGAGAATGCCGACGAGCTTGCCGTCACTCTCGGTGATGGGGACTCCGGAAATGTGGTAGGTCTCCATCATGGTGAGGGCGTCACGCACGCTGTCGGTCGGTCCCAGCGTGACCGGTTCGACGATCATGCCGGATTCGCTCCGTTTGACCTTGTCGACTTCAGTGACCTGATGCTCAATCGACAGATTGCGATGCAGGATCCCGATGCCGCCTTCACGCGCCATAGCGATGGCCATGCGTGCCTCGGTGACCGTATCCATGGCCGCGGAAACAACCGGGATATTCAGAGTGATGTGTCGTGAGAGCTTCGCCTCGGTACTGGCATCGCGCGGGAGGACGTTCGACTCGGCTGGCACGAGCAGCACATCGTCGAAGGTCAACCCCATGCCGACCACTTTCTCCTGGAGAATCTCATTCAGTTCTTGATCCTCGAGGATCCTCGAGGTATCCGGGTCCTGTGTAATCGTCATTAACCGCCGCCTTTCACCCTGACGTCGCACTCCCGCACTCAACAGATGGAAGCAATATACGAATACGAAGATATGGCAGCCACTAGAACCACGCCTGGGCTACGCCAACGATAGAGCCAAACGATTCTGCACAATACCGGCGGCATGGTCACTTCTGCGGCGAATGGGCTCCGACGGACACCTCCGCCGGTGCGTGTGGGCACGCCAGCCCAATTCGCCGTGCGATCTCTTCGCCAATCGCGCCGTAAGCCGCCGTGGCGCGAGACGAAGGATCGTACTCGAAGATCGTTTGCCCGTAGCTCGGCGCCTCGGCCAGTCGGACCGCGCGTGGCACGACCGTTGGAAGCAACCGGCTCGGGAAAAAGCGACGCACATCCTGGACGACCTGAGGAGACAGTCGCGTTCGTGCGTCAAACATCGTCATTACGACGCCCAGAACGTCAAGAGTCGGGTTCAACCTGCGCCGCACCAGGTCGATCGTATTGACCAGCTGCATCAGCCCTTCCAGCGCCAGGTATTCACACTGGATTGGGATGACGACCGCGTTCGCGGCGGTCAACGCGTTAACCGTGAGCAATCCGAGCGAGGGCGGGCAATCGATGATCGTCACGTCGTAGCGATCGTTCATCGTTGCCAGCGCTTCGCGTAGGCGGAACTCCCGGCGTTTCAAGCCGACGAGTTCAACCTCGGCTCCAGCCAGCATGCCGTTGGCCGGCAGGAGGTCGAGATTTGGGCGAATATCCTCGATGGTGCACGCATCGAGCGGTTGCCCGTCGATAAGCACCTCGTAGGTCGATTGTTGAATGGAATTCTTGTCGACACCGATACTACTCGTTGCGTTCCCCTGGGGATCGAGATCCGCGAGCAGCACACGGTGGCCTTGTTCGGCAAGGAAGGCTGCCAGGTTGACCGCGGTGGTGGTCTTCCCGACGCCGCCTTTTTGATTTGCCAGTGCCAGCGCGCGCGCCACTCAGTTCCTCTCCGCCGCGCTCCGAGTTAATTGTTCTATTGTAATCCCATGCCTCGGTTTGGGCAAGCGGGAACACGTCGTTCACGTCGTTTGAGTCGTGAACGAACACGCTCGTGACGCGTGACCGGGAAAACGGAGCGCGGAAATGCCTCGACCGTCAAGAGTTGGGTTCGCAGGCCGGTTGCCATTGGCCTGAGTAGGAGGGCGATCAGGCACGGGCAGGGACGACGGCGATGGTGCAGCGAGAGATGCAGATCAACCGGTCGCGCTCATCACGAATGGTGATGTTCCAGACCTGGGAGGTTCGTCCGACGTGAATTGGTGTTGCCGTGGCGATCAACGTCCCCTCTTGAAGGGAGCGGATATGATTGGCGTTGAGCTCCTGTCCAAAGACATTCATACCCTCGGCGGCGTTGATTGACGCGCCAATGCTGGCCGCGGTTTCGGCCAGTGCCAGGCTCGCGCCACCGTGGAGAAAGCCGCGCGGCTGCAGGTGCCCTTCGGTGACGGGCATGGTGACGACGACGCGCTCCGGCGTCTTCTCGACAATATGCATCCCCAATGTATCAAGCAGTGACACCCGGTTTCCCCCTCTCTCGTAGCCGCTGTCGCGTACGATCCGACCTGGCACAGTCTACGCTGAGTTGTGGCTGGCGTCACCAGTGCGGTTACCTCCATGATTGCTCGCAACCTCGTCCATTGGCCTGGATCTTCCGTGGATACGGGAGACTGGTCCCGGTAGCCCTCAGGAGGGTCAGGTAAGCAGGAGAGCGACATCCGAACAACGAGGAGCGTTGGCTGCCGAGCGAATCGACGATTACCGACGTATGCAACGCGAGATGGCAGACCGCGTGCGCGAGGAACCGTTGCCCGCGCCACCCAAGCTCATCACCGCGGTCGACATGCATCTTCACGGCGATCGTGGCATCGCGGTCGCGGTCAGTGTGTGCTATCCGGAACTCGAGACGGTCGAGACCCAAGTCGCGATTGATGCGGTGACGTTTCCTTACATCCCCGGGCTTCTATCATTCCGCGAGGCGCCGCTCTGTCTGAGGGCGATTCAATCTTTGGGAGCGGCGCCGGATTTGATCCTGGTCGACGGTCAGGGACGAGCGCACCCGCGGCGCTGCGGCATCGCCTGTCATCTCGGCGTTGAACTCCAAATTCCAGCCATTGGCGTCGCCAAGTCGATTCTGACCGGCCGGTTCGACGAGCTTGGTGAGGAGCGTGGTTCCACCGCACCGCTCCAGTCGCGCCGAGAAACGGTCGGTATGGCCGTGCGAACACGGAGCGGAGTGAGCCCGGTCTATGTGTCGTTTGGCAACTTGATTACCCTCGATGAGGCGGTCGAGTGGACGCTGAAGACGACGACACGCTATCGACTGCCGGAACCATCGCGCCGCGCGCATCGCGCCGCTCAGGATATGGCGCGGCAACTTCGCCAATGACGGTCAGTACGACGGGACGTGTGGCTGGTTTTTCAGGAACGTGTCGATCTCGGATCGTGTCGGAAGTGCTGGGATCGCGCCACGACGTGTAACCGTGAGTGCTCCAGCCGCGTTGGCCAGACGCAACGCGCTCTCGATCGTTGGTACATCCATAGTGTTGCCGGACTCGATCAGTCCCGCGAGCAATCCCGCTACAAAGGCGTCACCGGCGCCCGTTGTATCGACCGGGCGAACCGGAAAGCCCGGCATGTGGCCCTGTTCATCCGCCGTGAACCACCGGCAACCACCGGATCCCTCCGTGACCGCGAGTAGTCTCAATTCCGGGTGCCAGATCTGGCGTGCCGCGCGGGTTACGTCGTCGATATCCGTGAGAAATACGAGTTCTTCACGGCTCATCTTGACGACGTTTGCCTGGCTGAATCCAGCAATCATTCCATCCCGTGCCGCATCCGCCGACGACCAGAGCGGCCGCCGCAAGTTTGGGTCGTAGGAGATGATCGCGCCATGCTCGCGCGCCGATCGCAGGGCGGTGAGAGTGGAGGCGCGGCTGGGCTCACTGATGAGGGTGATCGACCCGAAGTGAAACAGATTGCCCGACGCCGCGATGGCGCGGTCGGCTTCACTTGCTTCCCAAAGCATATCGGCACTCGGGTGCCGGTAGAACATGAAATCACGCTCCCCGTCCGCCTTGAGCGAAACGAAGGCGAGCGCGGTGCGTGCATGCCGTGATCGGCTCAGGCCGGAGATGTCGACGTGGTCACGTTGGAGCGTCGCGGTGAGAAAGTCGCCGAAATCGTCGTCCCCGACCTGGCCCAGAAAGCTGACCGAGCGTCCCAGCCGCGCCAGTCCAACGGCGACGTTGGCGGGTGCGCCGCCGGGCGCCTTCTCAAAGGAATGGGCGTCGATCAGGCTGACTCCTGTCTGCAGCGCGACAAAGTCGATAAGCAATTCACCGCAGGTGACGACGTCAACGCGAGGAGGCATGGTTCTTCTTCAGGTACATCAACGCGCCGTCCGTACGAACGAAGCCCAACTCGAAACGAAGGGCGAAGACACGCTTCGCCCATACTCATGCGTGAAATTTATGTGGCGCTCTGGCCCACGAGCCAGAGCGCCCTTGATCTTCCGTGATTTAGCCCTTGACCGCGCCAGCCGTGAGACCGGCCAGGATGCGACGCTGGAAGATGAGCGTCAATATGATCAGCGGCAGCGTTACGATGATGGTCCCGGCCATCATCTGGCCCCAGGGCAGCTCGAACCCGCCGGTGGTGTTGGTGTTGAAGTTGAAGATCGCCAGCGTGATCGTGAAGTTGTTCGGCGTCTGCAAGAACGAGAGGGCGTAAAGGAACTCGTTCCACGCCGCGATGAAGGCCAGCAATCCCGTCGTCACCAGACCCGGCGCCGCCAGCGGTAACAGCACTTTGTAGAAGACCTGGAAGGGCGTCGCCCCATCGACGTAAGCCGCCTCTTCGAGCTCCTTCGGCATCGCCTGGAAGAAGGTCGTCAAGACCCAGACGGTGAACGGGAGCGTAAAGAGTAGGTAGGTGATGATCAGAGCTGGCAGGGTGTTGTAGAGGTGGAACCGGGTGACCAGTTCATACAACGAACCCAAGACGGCGATCTGCGGGAACATCGTCATCGATAGCGTGATGTACAGAACCGGAGATCGTCCGCGAAACTTGAATCGCCCGAGCGCGAAGGACGCGAACGCGCCGACGGCCAGCGAGATGGCCGTGACCGATCCCGCGACGATTGCCGAGTTCAGCATCGAACGCATGAAGTTATGGTTGTTAAACACCTGCCGGTAGAACGTGAGCGTTGGATGGTCCGGCCAGTAGTGAACTGGCGTCGAGAACATCTCGCTGTTGGGCGTGATCGACGAGCGGAACGCCCAGTAGAACGGAAACACCAGGTAGACGAGGATGATTACAATCAGCACCCAGAAGAAGAAGCGCTGGATCCGGTATCGCCAGGTCTTGGTCATGTCTGCTCAACCCTCAGCGATGTGACGTAGGCCACCACGAATATACCGATGATGACGAAGATCGCCACACTGATCGCGCTTCCGTATCCGATGTCCGAGAAGGCGACGATGTTCTGCTGGTTGTAGATTGCCATCGTCTGTGTGTCGGCACGCGCGCCGAACATCACGAAGAAGACGTCGAACACGCGGAGCGCGTCGAGCGTGCGGAAGATCAGCGCGACGAGGATCGCCGGCCTCAGCAGCGGCAGAGTGATGCGGAAGAATTGCTGAATGCCGTTCGCCCCATCGACCCTGGCGGCCTCGTAGATATCGGATGGGATGACCTGCAGTCCAGCCAATAACAAGAGGGCGACGAACGGCGTCGTCTTCCAGATATCGACCGCGGCAATCGCGGGAATTGACGTATTTGTCTGAGAAATCCAGGCAACAGGTTTGCTGAGAAGATGAAGTCTAACAACGAGGATGTCATTGAACACGCCATAGATCTGGCTATACATCCACTTCCACATTTGCGCTGAGATGACGGTTGGGATGGCCCACGGTACCAGCATCGCCGCTCGCATTGTGCCGCGGCCCTTGAAGTTCGAGTTCACCACGAGTGCGATGACCATCCCAAGGAGGAACTCAAACACGACGGTGATGACCGTGAACTTGATGGTGGTCCAGATCGCGTCGCGAAAAAACGTGTCCTGAACCAGGAAGCGATAGTTCTTGAGGCCGACCCATTCGGTCGGCTGAACGCTGGCCAGGCGTGCATTGGTGAAACTGTAGTAGATCGTCTGAGCGAGCGGAACCATGGCCACGGCCATGACTACCAGGATGGTGGGTAACAGCAAAAGCCACGCGGTTCGCGTCTGAGAACTCGACAGCGTTCGGGTCTTTTTCGGCTTCTCAGGCTGATATTTGACGTCCACGTCTCCCTCGTGGGTGGCGGCAATCTTGCTCATTCACACCCCCTCTTGTGATGAGTGAGGCGGGGGCGATGGTCGCCCCCGCTGGAATGCTGTGGTCCGTGTTGATTTCACCCAGTCGGCGAAGCTCTCGCGCTATCCTCCGACCACGCGCTGAATCTGCTGCTCGACTTGCGGCAGAACGCTGGACGCGTCGCCGCCCGTGAGCACCTGATTCACGCCCTGGAAGAAGTAGGTCGAGACCTGATTGTAGTTCTCGCCTGTGGTTCGCGACGGCCGTGTCACACGAACAACGTCCTGCAGGCTCTGCAGGAACGGCATCGCCTTGATGACGGCCGGGTTCGACGAAACGTCCGGCTGGGTCGGCACGTAGGAGCCGACGACCGCACGCCACGTCTCGACTTCCGGGCTCGCCAGGTAGCGCACGAGCTCGATGGCCGCATCCTTGGCCTTTGAATAGGCGGACACGCCCAGCTGCCAACCACCAACGGTGCCGTAGTGTTTGTTCCCAGCATTGGACGGGATCGGCGCAACATCGAACTTGCCCGCGATTGGCGAGTCGGACGCGTTGCCGGCCGCGTAAGCGTATGGCCAGTTGCGCATGAACATCGCATTACCGCCCTGGAAGACGTTACGAGCATCCTCTTCCTTGAAGGACGTCACGTCTTTCGGAGCGATGCCACCAACCCAGCCCTTGGCCCGGTTGATCATGTCGACGGCATCCTTGTTGTTCACCGTGACTTTGCCCTGGTCGTCGATGATCGTGCCGCCACCGGCGCCGGCGATCCACTCAAGTGCGTCGCAGGTGAGGCCCTCATAGGCCGCGCCCTGGAACACGAAGCCCTGGAAGCTGGAGTTGGAACTCTCGCCATCCTTGGCCTTCTGAGCCATCTGCTCAAGCTCATCCCAGGTTTCCGGCGGCTTGCTGAAACCGTATTTCTCGAGCAGATCGGTGCGGTAGAACAGCATGCCGAAGTCACCGAAGTACGGCATGGCGGTGAGCTTGCCGTCGACGGTGTTGTTCTGAATGATGGTGTCGTAGTTCTTGGCTGCCAGGTCCGACAGCGCCGAGCTCAGATCGACCAGATGCGGCGCGAACGAGCCTGGCCAGATGACATCCAGCATCATCACGTCGACATCCGAGGACTTGCCCTGGAAGAACCGCTGGTAGGTCGAATAGTTCTCGGTGGAGTCCTGCGGTTTCGGCACTATGTTGACCTCGATGCCCGTGTCCTTGGTGAACTGGGCAATCATGACCTTATCGAGGTCAGCACCGGAACCGACCGAGTCACCGTAATAGGTGATCTTCTGGCCCTTGTGCTGGGTGTTCGGGTTCGGCACCGGCGGAGCCTTAGTCGGATCAAAGGTCATTGCCGCCGGACTGCTAGTCGCCGAAGCGCTGGCGGCCGAGGTTGGGGTTGACGCGCTGGTGGCCGTCGCGGCCGTCGTTGGGCTTGCCGCACTGGTCGGGCTGGATGCCGGCGGGCTAGTCGGCGCTGAGGTTGCGGTCGACGCGCCAGCCGATGACGTGGTCGGCGTGTTGTTGCTGCTGCCACCACCACAGGCGGCCAGCAGAGCCGCGACAATCGGGGCGCTCAATCCGAGTGCGGCCGCGCGACGTAGTACGGCGCGGCGGCTGAGCTTTCCGCTCATTGCCCCCTCAGCAAGTTCCCGGAACCGCTGATCTTGAGACATACGTAACTCCTCCTACATCGAGGCCGTACCCAGTCTCCACTGACCGAGACACGGTCTCATTCGGCTCGACTGTGTCCTCCGGCAAGTCTGTAGACGGCGTGGGAAGAGCTTTCGCGAATCCGCACGTTCAGTACTCATTCCCATGCCGCTGGGCGCCCGCTCGTTTTGTTGCAACGGATCGCTCAGGTACAGCACACACGGATCTTGTGTAAGAGTCGGCCGACATCTCGGCAAACGGACACGCTTCAGGTCAGCAAGACTCGGACCGACAAATTGATCTAGGTGCGCAACGAACGAGCAAATTGGCTCGAAGACGCCGAAACGACACCTTATTCACTGTCTCACTGGAGGCGGGAATTGTCTAGAGGGAGTATCAATTCTCCGGTACAGTCCGGGTACAATCTGTAACAAACTCGTCGCATCCGGAGTTTGGCGCCACCATACTGAGTCCCACACCTGAACTGCGTCAGCCGATGGCGGAGGCTCGTCGCGGAGCGCGAAGGTTAGTTCGTTCGCGGGGCTTGTTCGATGCGAGGTTGTGCGCCGAGGATCGCGGCGGCTTCCTCGCTCTCATGGCCGTTTGCAGCGCGAATCACGGTGACGTTGTGCGGGTACGGAATTGTCACGCCTGATTCTTTCAGTACGCCCTTGATGCGCCGCAGCAGCTCGCGCTGCACGCCCCACTGCTGCATCGGCTTCGTCTTGACCATGAGCCGAATTGTTACCTGATAGGGACCAAGTGCCTGAACTCCCAGGATGTTGGCCGGCTCGAGAATGGCGGCGCCGATGACCGGGTCGTTTTCGATGCCCTCAAGCATATGTTTCAGCACCTCGATCGCATGATCGACGTCGTCGTCATAGGAGATGTCAACGTCGAGGAGCGCCCGTGACCAGTCCTTGGTCAGGTTCTGCACCGCGCGGATATCGCCGTTGGGCACGATCGCGAAACTGCCGTTGAGTTGGCGCAGTCCGGTGCGCCGAAGGCTCAAATGCTCGACGGTACCAGTGAACCCGTTGACCGTGATGACGTCGCCGACGCCGAACTGATCCTCAAGCAGGATCAGGAAGCCGCCAATGAAATCACGAATCAGGCTCTGGGCGCCGAGTCCGATGGCGATGCCAACCACTCCGGCACTGGCCAGAAGCGGCGCGATGTTGATGCCGAGATTACTGAGCACCATCATGCCTGCAATGACCAGCACGATGAGCCGCAGCAAAGACTCGACGACGGTCGAGAGGGTGCTGATCTTAAGGTTCAGCTCCCGGTTGGCTTCGGCACCACGTTCGACGAGATGCTGAATTGTGCGCCGGATCACCGAACGCATCACGCGCAATAGCAGAAACGCGATGCCAACGATCAGGAGAATCGACAGGGCTGGGCCGACGGCGTGCTGCCCGACTTCCTGAAGCTTGTCCACCATGGCGTTGGAGTGCGAAACTGCGGTATTGACGCCAGACTGTATGAGGGCGAACGCCATCAGCGGCGAATGCGCCATGTCCCCTCCCAGATGTCAACCTCGTCAGGTGAAGCCTACCATGGGAGGAACGAGCCAGGCCCGATTTGGACGCATGCTCAGCAGGCTCGGCTGGCCAACTCTCGTCGGCTGTTGGCCTGCGTAAAATCAGGAGTCTCCGGCGGTCTTGATCTGGATCGTCTTCGGTCGAGCCTCGTCGACCTTCGGGAGTTCGATCGTCAGCACCCCGTCTTTGAATTCCGCCTCGGCATGCTGAGAATCGACCGACGTCGGCAAGGTGATCGATCGTTCGAAGCGCCCAAATCTGCGCTCACGCAAAAGCCAGCGAGACTCATTGCCCGAATTCTGCTCCGCCTGTACGTCGCGGTCCTTGATCTCGCCGCTGATGCGAACATTGCTGCCGAGAACTGAGATATCGACGTCGTTCGCGGTGACTCCTGGCAATGGCGCGGTAATGATGTAGCGATCGCGCGTCTCCCGGACGTCGAGGGGAATCGATCCGGGAGTCGCCATCCCACCGCGCGGAAGCAGCATGCCTTCTTCGAAGAGATTGTTCATTGCCTCACGAAACCCACTGATGTCGCGCAAAGGATCCCATCGGGTCGAACTCATGCCTGATCTTCCTCTCGTCTGCGAGTCTGTCGGGATCGATTAGCACTCTCGACGGAAGAGTGCTAATTCCAGTATAGTCGGCCTCCTGTGGTATGACAAACAGATCGCGTACTCGGTAAACGACGGCACGATCGGCGCCTCTCGATGAACCTGACGACCTCAACCGACCGCCATTCACAACTTCGCGCTCGTCTCTGGGCGCTGGTGCGGCTGATCCACCCGCTGCCCGTCTTGATTGTGATGTGTGCCGCCCTGCTGTTTGGTCTACTGGCCACGAATGGCCGTCCCGACCTCCTTCGCTTGTCGCTCATGCTACTCGCCCTGCTCGGCGGTCAAGTCCTGATTGGATCGCTCAATGAGTATCACGACCGCGAGATTGACGCGCGAGCGGGCCGCTTAAAGCCGCTTCCGAGGGGACTGATCGCGCCTCGGACTGCACTGGTCCTGGCGGCGTCTGGCGGCATGCTGCTCCTTGCTGCTGGCGCGGCACTCGGCTGGGTCTGCCTTTTGCTCGCGCTTGGCGGGACGAGCATGGGCGTCATCTACGACCTACGTCTCAAAAGCACTGTTCTAAGTTGGCTCCCGTACTTTGTCGCGCTTCCGCTCCTTCCGATCTGGGTTTGGACCTGCCTTGCCCGCTTCGAGCCACGACTGCTGCTGCTCTATCCGGTTGGCGCTCCGATCGTGGTCGCGGTTCACCTGGCGCAGTCACTCCCGGACATCGACAGTGACCGCACGCATGAGGTTTATGGGCTGAGCGTGCGGCTCGGAGTGGATCGCGGATTCCTGGCCGTCTGCGGCATGACTCTCCTCGCGGCGAGCGTCGCGACGATCTTCGGCACGGTTTTCGGGGATCGATCACTGTTGGTCGTGCTACCTGGGGCCGTCAGCGTGATAATGGTGATGGTGGCCATTGGTGTTCGCCGGAGGTTTCAGCGGGCCGTCGACCGGAATCTGTTTCTGTTTGTCGCGTTGCTGACCGTTGCACTCGGGTTGGGTTTGGTCGAAGCATTAGGATGATCGGACTGGGGCGCGAGGAACACGAGCATCTGACGGTCTTGAGTGTTCGCATCAAGGAGGTTGGCATGTCGCAAAAGTGGGAGTATTGCTCACTGGTTTCACACGGAGTCGAGACGGACGAGGGGGAACTCGGCTGGCTCTGCCGAGTAACGTATTTCGGTCCGGATGGTGCCACGGCGCGACAGCTCAAAGATGCGATGAGCGATGATCCTCCGGATGTGTTTGAGCGTGCCATGGCGCAATTGGGTGCCGGCGGCTGGGAACTGGTCTCCCTTCAGCATCAGCTCGTGAATGATCGCGTGCACCTCCAGAGCGGACAGGTGAGCTCCGATGTCACCGTCGGCTACTCGTTCTCGTCATTTGGTGTGGCCTATTTCAAACGACCGGCCGAAGACGATCGACCGATCGACGAGCCGGCCATCGTCGTCGCTGGCCAGGGCTGATCGCCTGGTTCCATCTGACGTGCCTGTCCGGAACTTGCGTCCCGTGTGGTGCTGGTGGGCCGGATGTCATGAATCAGATCAGCCCGGGCGACGGTTCCCACATCGAACATACACGACGGACACGGAGGTTGAACTGAATGGAATGGCAACGTCCCGACGAACCGCGTCGGAAGCGAATTCTGATCCTTGGCGGTGGATTTGCCGGAGTGTATACGGCCTACGAGCTTGGCCGTCGCCTGGGCGATGACCCGGTCGACGTCGCCATCGTCAATCGTGAGAACTTTTTCGTCTTCTACCCATTGCTCCCCGAGATCGTCTCCGGGTCGATTGATACAAACTCGATTCTGAACCCTATCCGATTGGTCGCGCCCAAGGCGACCCTCTATGTCGGCGACGTTACCGGGATTGACCTCGAGAACAAGAAGGTCGACGTTCGGCTCGGCCTTTACGGGCGCCGTCACGAGGAGCGATCGCTCTATTTCGATCACGTCGTCATCTCACTTGGCGGCGTCCCCAACACGTCGATGATCGAGGGCATGGCGGAGAACGCGTTCGACGTCCAGAGGCTGAGCAACGCGTTCGCGCTGCGCAATCATCTCGTTGACACACTGGAGCAAGCCGATATCGAGACGAATCCGGTTGAAAAACGGAACCTGCTCACCTTTGTCGTGGTCGGAGGCGGTGCGAACGGCGTCGAAGTCGTCGCTGAGATGCGCGACATGCTGATTGAAGCATGTCCCCGCTACAAGCACATCGAGCCGGACGACATTCGCGTCGTTCTGATTCACGTTGGTTCTCGCCTGATTGAGGACATGCCTGAGGATCTCTCCAGATTTGCCGAGCGACTCCTCCGAGACAAGGGGATCGAGATTCTGTTCAACACGTTTGTGTCGAGTGTTGAACCGGGACGCGTCATCATGCGGAGCGGCGACCATATCGATGCCAGCACGGTAGTCGGCTCGGTCGGGGTTCAGCCGAACCCGCTGACTCAGGATCTGCCGGTCGAGCGCAACCGGCGGGGTCAGGTCAAGGTGACGCGCATGTTGAACGTGCCGGGACACCCGAATGTGTGGGCGATCGGTGACAACGCGGAGGTGATCGACCCGAGCAGTGGAAAGCCGTATCCGCAGACCGCGCAGCACGCCGTGCGTGAGGCCCGGTTGGTCGCCAAGAACATCGTCGCCTCGCTCCGTGGCGAGCCAATGCGAGCCATGCGCTACAAGACGCTGGGCCAGATGGTCGCACTTGGCCATCGTTCGGCCATCGCCAACATCATGGGCGTCAAGCTCTCCGGCTTCAAGGCGTGGTGGATCTGGCGTTCCTATTACTTGCTGCAGATTCCTCGGTGGGAGAAGCGAGTCAGAGTGATGTTTGACTGGACGCTCGACCTGGCGTTCCCGCCCGAGTTGACCCAGCTCAAAGTTGGTCAGCCGGTTCCGGCCGCGGGTTCCCGGCAACAGGAAAAAGTGGCACGTACCGGCGAGGTTCCATCTCCGAGCGATTGAGGTGGAGCGAGCAGCCCTCACCCGGCGCCGCGGCGCCACCCTCTCCCGATCTCGGGAGAGGGTTTTCGTCTCCCTTCTCCCGATCTCGGGAGAGGGGCCGGGGGTGAGGGCTGCTTACCTACCCCGCGACTGTCGCGGTCGACTTGCTCTCGGCCCAGCGTCGAATCATCTCGCGCATCAGTTCGGTGCCGGAAGCAAGCGAGATGTCGCCCCCTTCGCCGACCGGATAGACCGAAACGAGCCCAACCGCCTCGACCTTACCGGTATCCAGCACCGCCTGAACCGCGCCCAGCGTCGTCTCAATATCTGGCCCATTCGGTTCTTTCGTGCCGTGTGACGGCGTCAGGGATTCGTCTAGGATGTCGAGATCAATATGCAGGTAGATGATGTCGGTCTTCTCGGCGAGCATCTGGATCGCGTCAGTCAGGTCCGGACCAGAGACCGGGACGACCGCGACGTCGGTCGCGCGGACCAACTGCTCTTCGGCTGGGTCGAGATTGCGAACGTCGACCATGATAATGCGGTCGGTCGGCAGGGCGACGTCCTGATGCGCACCGATGCGCCAGCCCGGATAGCAGAGCCCCGCGGTGACGGCGACGGGCATCCCGCCGAGCATCCCGCTCAGCGTCGTCTTCGGAGTGTTGAAGTCGCCGTGGGCGTCGAACCAAACGAGGCCGATGCGCGCCGTCGACCCCTTGGCTTGCTGCAGGCCGCCAATGACACCCGGCAGCGCGCCGCAGTTGCCGCCCGCTATGACGACCTGCTCGCCATCCGCGAAACCTTTGGCGACTTCGTCGGCAATCCGTCCGCACATAAGCGCCAGCGACTCCACTGGGTCGTCGGAGAGTTCGTTCTCCTCGACCCACGGGCGAGCGTAGCTCACGTTGCCGCCAGCAACGTCATAGACTCCGCTCTGGCGGAATGAATCCAACTCGCGTGGCACCGGGATTCGCGATTGCCAGTTGGTCGCACGAAGTTCGACAACGTGCAGATCCATCTCCCACCTCCTGATGTCGAGCGGCCAGGCCGGTGGACCTGACCGCATTCAGTGTGCTACGTACTTCTTCCGGAAAGGTGCCGGATAATCCGCCACCAGTCTTTACGAGTTCCGCATTTTCCGCAAGGCTTCGAGTATGGCGTCAACGTCCGGGATTTTTCCCCGTTCCGTGATGATCTCCTGATAAGCAAGATTGCCGGATTGATCGATGATAAAGGCCGAGCGCCGGGAGATCCCGTGGTAGGCCCCAAACTCGTCCATCTTGATGCCGTACGCGGTCATGACCATGCGATCGAGGTCGCTCAGGAGTGGATAGGTCAATTCGAGGCGTTCGCCCCAGACTCGCTGAGAGTGATGCGAGTCGACCGAGATACCATAGACTTCAGCGCCCAATCGATGAAACTCATCGATGTTGTCCTGGAACTTGGACAGCTGATTGCCTCAGCCCCCGGTGAATGCAAAGAAGAACGACGTGAGGACAACGGCATGCTCCTTGATCGCCTCGCTCAGATTGAACATGTCTCCCCACGAGCTTGGGACTGCGATGTTCGGAGCCGCCTCTCCGACGGTAAGTGGCATAGACTTCCCTTTCAATGCGTTAGGATCCGTAGCCCAGACGGCGTCTGGCTGGATCAGGATAGATACTGGTGCGGTCGAAGCACGTATCGCACTATACCCCGACACGTGAAACTCCGCACGATTCGTTCATCGGTCACCGGATCATGAGTCTCGTGCGGGAATCAACCAGGAATAGGGCAGTTGATGTAGCATAGTGCGGATGTCGTTCACCGATATGACGATGCGCACAGAACTGGCGGGAGGAGAGGGCGTGCAACTATTCAATACCTTGACGGGCAAGAAAGAGGATTTCACACCACTCGACGGACACACGGTCCGGATGTATGTGTGTGGGATCACGCCGTACGACACGACGCACATGGGCCACGCGATGACCTATCTGACGTTCGACGTCGTCAACCGCTACTGCCAGTATCTTGGCTGGCAGGTCAAATATGTTCAGAATGTCACCGATATCGACGACGACATCCTGCGCAAGGCGAGTCAGGTCGGTGAGCGCTGGGATCTGCTCGGCGATCGCTACATTCGCCAGTTTCAGGAAGACTTGAACGCGCTCAACGTGCTGCCTCCGGCCGTTTACTGCCGCGCGACTGAAGAGGTCCCGATGATCATCGAGATTGTGTCGTCGCTGATTGAGGGTGGGAACGCATACGAGCGCAACGGCAACGTCTACTTCCGGGTTCCGTCCGATTCGGACTACGGAAAATTGAGCCAACTCGAGCGGGACGAGATGATCAAGATCTCGGCCCAGCGGGGCGCCGACCCGAATGACCCGGCCAAGGAGGATCCGCTCGATTTCATCCTCTGGCAGGCCGCGAAGCCGGGCGAGCCAACCTGGGAGAGTCCCTGGGGCCAGGGTCGTCCTGGCTGGCACATCGAGTGTAGTGCCATGGCGATGCGCTATCTCGGTCCTCAGATTGACATTCACGGCGGCGGCGGCGACCTGATCTACCCGCACCACGAGAGTGAGATCGCCCAGTCGGAGAACTACACCCATGCCGAGCCGTTCTCTCGCGTCTGGATGCACGTCGCGATGGTTCGCTACCAGGGTGAGAAGATGAGTAAGTCGCTCGGCAACCTCGTCTTGGCGCGCACGGTGTTGCGCTACCACAGCCCGGACGCGCTCCGGCTTTACCTGCATAGCCATCACTACCGTGAATCGTTCGAATATGAGGACAGCGGTCCGGCTGAGTTCGAGCCGATGGTCGACCTGCTGCGGAACGCGATGCTGATTCGCGGGTCTGACGAGACTCCAGCTTTGGATCTCGAGCCGATGAAGGAAGAGTTCATGGCGGCGATTGCTGACGATCTCAACACGCCCAAGGCCATCGGCATCTTGAACGAGATGGCGAAGCGGCTGATCGGGGCCGCGGAGGCCGGACACGTGATCGAGGACGCGCGCCATACGCTGCGCACGGCCGCTTCTATCCTCGGATTGCGAGTTACGCGCTAGCAATTGTGTCTGGGCCGGAGCGGGTCGCCTGACACTCCGGCCCGGGTGACTTCACTGGAAATGGGCGGAATCCGTGAAATTCGCGGCACCACGGTCGAGTCGCTGGCTGCTGTCGTTGGTGCTGCTGTCCCTCGTTCCCCGCATCGCTATGGCCGCACCGGATGCCGCCTCCTCCGTTGCGGCGTTCGACGCGACCGCGACCACTCACTACTTCAACGAATCCGGATTCTGGGTTTCCGATCCGTTTCTCGGCTTCTGGCAGCAGAATGGCGGGATGGCGACGTTCGGCTATCCTATCAGCCGCGTCTTTTACCAGGATGGGTTCTACCGGCAGTATTTCGAGCGCGCCATCTTCGAGCAGCATGACGAGAACGCTGGGACGCCCTACGTGGTACTGCTGACCCGCCTCGGCTCCCTGACCACCATCGACCGCCGTGACGAAACACCATTCCAGTCGGTGTCAACAGCAACGGGATCGAACTGCGACTACTACACCGAAACCAAGCACACACTCTGCGGCATATTTCGCGAGTTCTGGCGATCGCACGGCGGATTGGCCAGCTTTGGCTTTCCGATCAGCGAGCCGTTCGACGAGATCAGTCAGACCGACGGCAAGCTGCATCTGGTCCAATATTTCGAGCGCACCCGCTTCGAACTACATCCAGAGAACGCGGCGCCCGCCAACGTGCTGCTCGGATTGCTCGGAAGCGAAGAACTCCAGCGACGTGTTGTGCCTGGGGAGGCCGTGGCGCGTGAAGGAGCGAATGTGCCCGAGCCGCCGCCAATCGAGCCAAGGCCGCTCTATACCGACCATCAGGTCGCGTGCGGCTTCAACGTGCTCTGGTGGGGCGATCTGAACAATCTCGGTTCGAACGAGTACTTTCTCGATCTGGCTCGAAGTTCAGGCTGCCCCTGGATTCGTATTCAGGCGCAATGGAGCGAGCTTGAGCCGCGCCCTGGTACCTACACGTTTAATCCGCTCGGCGCGATGATCGACGCCGCACGTAGTCGCAACCTCAAAATTCTGGTGACCGTTAACAGTGTGCCAATCTGGGCCTACACTCCGTTCGCTGGTCAACCCGCCGACCCCGCGATGTTCGCGCGATTCATGAACAAGTTGAGCGCGACGTTCGCGGGCGAGGTCGATGCCTGGCAGATCTGGAATGAGCCCAACCTCTCTTACGAGGCAGGTGGCTTCATCGACGCGCAAGGCTACTTCGACATGCTCCAGGCCGCGTCACCCGTCGTGCGGGCCAACGATCCCGGAGCGCTGATCGTGCTGGCCGGTCTGGCGCCGAACAGCTTACACGACCGCAAGTGGGCCTACTCCGATACCGACTACCTTCAGGAGCTTCTCTCGATCGGGGACGGAGCGGTTCGTCAGTATATCGACGTGGTCGGGGTGCATAGCTACGGCGCGGGGAATTCCCCAGATACCTTTTGGCCCAGCAACCTGGCTGATCATCCAGGCTGGACGAATGCGCCCGAGTTCTATTTTCGGCACGCCGAGCGCATTCACGGCATTCTGGTGGAAGGTGGGCTTGGTGATTTGCCGGTCTGGCTGACGGAATTCGGCTGGACGACCAAGAACGATTGGCCCGACTACGGCTACGGCGACTGGGTCAGCCCTCAGCAGCAGGCACAGTATCTGACGCGCGCCTACGAGATCGCGCGAACGGAGTGGCCCTGGATGCAGGCCATGTTCGTCTTCGGTCTGAACCCGGCGATCTTCCAGGGTTCGGGCGGACCCTACTACGGATTCTCGATGACCGACGAGTACGGCCGCCCGCGCCTGGCCTACGACGCCATCAAGGCCATGCCGAAGTAGATGGGGAGCCACCCTCACCCGGTGCTGCGGCACCACCCTCTCCCGCCGAGCGAGAGAGGGTTTTTCGTCTCCCTTCTCCTGCTTCGCGGGAGAAGGGGCAGGGGATGAGGGTGGAATACAGGGCCGCGTCACCTACTCCTTGAAGTCGGCCAGACCAAGCTCGTCGTAGAGCGTCTTGATCAGCTCAATGTGGTCCCGCGGTGACTTCAGCCCGAAGCTCATCGTGTTGATCGAGAGGTGCGTCGCGCCGAGATCGCGCCAGCGTTCGATGTCCTGGCGCCATTCATTGCGCGGCGTCATGCCGATGCTCAACCGCGCTTCCATGCCCAGGCTGTCGGGATCGCGCCCGGCTTCGCGTGTGTAGCGCCGGACCGCTTCGACCTTCTTTTCACCTTCGGCATCGGGGCGGAATTGCGGCATCCAGCCGTCGCCCATCTTGCCAATGCGCCGGAATGCGGGGTCAGTCGAACCGCCGATCCAGACCGGAATCGGCTGCTGTACCGGTAATGGCTTCAGTCCGGCCTCCGGGACGCTATGCCATTTCCCCTTGAAGGTGACGGTCTTGTTCGTCCAGAGCTGACGCATCACCTCGATTTGTTCCTCTTCGCGGCGACCGCGGTTGCTGAACGTTTCGTTGAGCGCCTCGTACTCGACCTCGTTCCAGCCCACGCCCACGCCGAGACGGAACTTGCCACCGGTCAGAATATCGACTTCGGCCGCTTGTTTGGCGACCAGGACCGTCTGCCGCTGCGGCAGGATGATCACGCCGGTCACAAGTTCCAGATTGGTGAAGCCCGCCAGGAAACCGAAGAGGACGAACGGCTCGTGAAATTGCGTGTCGGCGGTGTACGGTCCACGCCAGTTCGGCCGATTCGAGGTATCGGCGCCGATAACGTGATCGTAGGCCAGGATGTGGGTGTATCCCAATCCCTCGGCGGTCTGAGCGTACTCCCGGACGACTGCTGGGTCAGGACCGATCTCGACCTGTGGAAAGACGACGCCGATCTTCATACTGTTCCTCCCTGTGTGGTGTGCGACACGACGGACGCGAGTTTGGGCAGCCTTGCGGCTCGCTCCAAGAGTTGGAATGGCTCGCGAGAGCCGACCTCGCGTTCATCTACTGTAACTGCATCGTGGCCCGCTTGTTTCCCAGCGACCATGGCCATGATGTCAATTGGGCCAGTCACGGAGAATGTCGCACTGGCCGCGCCAGACATGCTCAGGGTTGTGAGGACGACGTTGTCGGCGTTGAAGAAGAGCCGATCTGGGTGCCGAAGGTCGCGCGGAGGCCGTCAATCAGCTGCTGTTTCTCAGCGTCCGAGAGCCTGGCTCCTGGGTGCATCATCGTGTAATAGCCCGGCGGCATGTTGCCGTTCTGAACGGCTCGCGCGGCGCGATCTATTCCACGCTGGCTCGACGAGCTGATGTTTGAGAAGTTCAAAATCTGCCGTCCATGGTCGACGTGCTCCTGCACGACCCACGAGATCGGGGCGATATTGGAGTACCAGGGCCAGCTCGTCTGGTTGCTATGACAGTCGCCACACGCCTTCATGGCGAGTTGTTCGGTCTGTGGACTATTCCAGGTGACCGGATGGGAGGCGGGTGGATCGCTGTGACTGCGGCCGTACGGAATCAGTTGGATGAGCGCGAAGCCAACGATGCCGGCGACGACACCGATCTTGATCAGGCGAATCAGCTGGCGAAACAAACGGGAGTCCCCTTTCCGGACCATGGGCCAATCTAACCGGAAAGGAACTCTAGAGCGACATCATTGGACAGGGATTAAAGCTCCGCCGGGAACATCACGATCCGCACGTTGTTGGTTTACCGGCTAATCTGGTCGTTGGCGACGATTGCCCAGCAGTAAACTCGCCGGGCTACATACGCAAAATCCGACCCGCAAGCGGGTACCTCGGGATTGAGCTCGTGATGCCGAAACAGTCAGAAATTGCTCAACGTTGACAAGTAGAGTAGCCCAAGCCCAGTCCCTTTTAGTGGACTTCGCCTTGGTAGCCCGGGAATTATGGTCTTTGACGAATTAGTTCGGTAATCGGCCACGCTCGCCCGGGAATAAATTCCAGGGCTACCAAGACGAAGCCTGTTGAAACAGGCTGAGCGTCAGCCACCGATTCGGCAGCGAACGGAGCCTTCCGCAGCGATAAGCGCAATAATTTAGTCTGCTTATGGTCTTTGCCGAAATAGTTCGGTAGTTGGCCACGTCCACCTGGGTTGCAAACCCAGGCTGAGAAGCCGAAGTCCCTAAACGGACTAAGAACGGATTGCCGATTCGGCGACATGGACTCAGTCCCTTGAGTGGACTTCGTCTTGGTAGCCCGGGCGTTTACTCCCGGGCGGACGTGGACGCATTACCGAATCAATTCGTCAAACCTCATCATTGCCAGGCGACCATAACTGGCTACCGAATTAATTCATCAATCACCATTATTCCCGGGCGAGCGTGGACAATGACCCAACTATTTCGTCAATGACCATCAACCCAGGTGCGCTCCGACGCAGTACCGGACGACGCACGTCAGGATGCGCGCCGATAGATTGGCACGATGGTACGGGCAGCTCCCTACTCCCGCTCGGGTTCATATCGTGGACGACGGAGTTCCTGGTGGATCTGTTCGGACGATGGAGCCGTTGCCTGGTCTATCTGCTCAGCCGCTCCGGTCATGAGATAGCGCCGCGCGATCGGAATGCTCGCGAGGATTCCGGCGGTAAGTGCCAGGCCCGCGTAGAGAGGAAAAGCGGGCCGGATGCCATAAAGCCAGCCGCTGATGAACGGGCCGATCGAGTACCCCGCGCCGCTCATGATCTCGGCCAGGGCATACGCGCGCGATCGCAAGCGTGGCGGTGCGACGACGCTGAGCGCTGCTTCGAATAGCGTCCAGGTAACAAAGAAGCCGCCACGCAGCAGGTAGGCGAGCCCGAATGCGACTGTCGAGTGGCCGCCGATCAGCAGGAGGAGCGCCCCGCCGACTGACCCGACCGAGAGGAGCAGCGCGTTGAAGGGATGCTGGAAGCGGCGAACCCGGTGGATGATCAGCCCGAGGGCGATGCTGCCCGCCGCTCCAATTGAGCCAAAGAGCCCGATCATCCCGGTGCTGATGTGTTTCGTCTCCTGAAGATAGTTCGGCACCAACGCGATGCCCACGGTCAGCGCGAAGATCGTCAGCATCTCAAAGACAAGAATGGATGAGATCGACCGGTTCGACAGCGTGGTGCGATAGCTCGCGTTCGCTTCCTCCTTGGACGGAGGGGGCTGCGGCGAGATCGTCGAGAAGGAGACCGCCGCGCCGGCCGCCAGCGCCGCCGAGACGAGGAAGACGGCACGCAGGCTGATCGTGTCGGCAATGAGACCGCCGATGGCGGGCGTTAGGAGCAATCCAGTAGACGGGGCCACCGTATTGATCAACGTGAAGATGCGTGTTCGGTCTGGACCTTCGCCAGCGTTTGCCGCGATAGTCGAGAGAATGCTCGGAAAGGCCATCGATCCAACCGACATCACCAGCCCAAACGGGATGAGCATCCACCAGGACTGCGCGATGGCGAAGAGGATCATGCCAAGAGCCGTTAGCGCTCGGCCAGCGACCATAATCGTTCGCGCCGGGAGACGGTCGGCCAGCATACCGCTGGGCATCAGGGTGAAGAGACGGCTGACTCCGACCACCCCCATGACAAACCCGACCTGTGGCGGGGTGGCGCCGAGCGCCGCGATGTAGAGCGGCCAGAGCGTTTGGTAGATACCAAACGCGCCCTCGCCAAATGCCATCCCGTAGAAGATGCGCCGGTTGTCGTGGCTCAGTCTGAGGCGCGGAGTCCACCTCACCGCCTGGTCACCTCCTCGCGCTGCAAGTCCGTTCGTGAAGATAGAAGTGCCGTCGCAACGTCCGCGCCCGAACATAGCACAGGTGGAGGGTGGAGACACGACAAGTTACCGTAGCGGAGGGGCTTGTCCTCTTCAAACTCTACGCGCTTCGACACGTCCTCGAGACAATCGGGCTCGCGTTCTGGAATGTCACCGGTTTCCCGCAAGCTTCGCCTTGAACAAAGCTGGAGGGGACAAGCCCCTCCGCTACGGAATATTTAGGATCAGGTCTACCTAGCCCTCGGCTGCGGCGGCGTCCTCGGGGTCTTCGTAGACCGACTCCCCGCGCTGCAGGCGCATCGCCGTGCGCGCCGTCTGGAGCATCGCTCTGGAAGTGGGTGCGTGCGCCGCCAGGTAGCGCGCTACCGCGACCAGCACGTGGTTTGCCGCGGCGGGACGGGATTCCCGGAGTTCTCGCTCCAGGGCCAAACCCGCCTCGTACATCTGATAGCTGTGGAATTCGGCGTCCTCGCGCAGCAGCGTGCGACCGAGCGTCGCCAACAGCGGAGCTTTGTCGTAACCCTGTGTCAGGTAGCGATGGACGACGAGTGCTGATTCGTTCACACGCTGTTCACGGTCCATCATTTCGAGCAGTTCGTCCAGCAATTCCTGCTGCGATGCACGCCCGTCCGCCCCTGGTCGGTCCTCCGGCAAGCGGGCAGCGGGCATGTTCAGGAAGCGATCCAAATAGAGACTTGCCGCGCCGTGGAAGATACCGCGCGCGAGTTCGGCCGAAGGTGCCCGCTTCAGCGACTGGTGCAGCGCGTTGCAATAGGTGAATGTGTGCAGCACCGTAATCCAGTCTGCGAATTCGTTACTTGTGTGGAAGCGAGCCACCCGAAGAGCCGCCGCGTAGCTGAGCGTCTGGCTGATCTGTGTCAGGGACGCGCCCGACTCCATCGCCGCGACGATTGCATTGAACGTGGCTTCGGGATCCTCGTCGAGCAAGAGTGCGACAAGGTTCTCAAACCCGTTCCAGTTCGAATTCGGCTCAACATGCACGAGGTTCGGCAATTGCTCGGTTAAGGGTTCGAGCAGAGCGATAAGATCGACTGGGTGGCGCCAGATGTTGAGTTCTTCGCTGCGTCGTGCCATTGCCAGGCCACGAACGACGCTCGGCAGGATGTCGCTGGCCTGATCCCAGCCGACCATGTCGAGCATTTCGCAGGCCTTGTTGATGAAGTCGACCGTGTGGCCGCCGTCAAGGAAGACGTGATCGGTCGCCGCGGCCAGAAGCATGTCGGCCAGTTCCTCAGTCGCTGCGTCGGAGTCGATCGCGCTCAGCAGGGCGCGCTCAGCGCCGTCCGAATCGCGCACTTCGATGAACTGCCGGAACCAGGTCTTGAGCCGCGGCACCGGCACGCCGGTTCGGGGAAGCGGATCGAGCTGGAAGCGTGGTGGGGCGCCGGTGACGTCGGAGGCGACGTGAACCATACCGTGGTAGAGCGCAAATGCCTGCTCTTCGGCATTCAAGGCTTCAAGCGAGTTGGCCATGGCGGTCAGAATGGTCAGGCCTGGACCCCAACCCGCGCGGCGAAAGGTTGCGCCGAAGCGAGCGCCGATCTCGACCACGTCGGCCGAGGGAACACCAGCCTCCTGCAGTCCGAGTACCGCCTTGACCATGAGCAGATTCAGGTTTTGCTCGAGACCGTCATTCAGACGTGATTTCCAGCGGCGCTCCTGGTCGACCGGCCTTGGTTGCGGATCGACGTAGACGATGCCGTCCTCGATCACCGTGTCGTAGACGCGGACGTCGTCGGCCCACGGGTCGAAGGTGCCGCCGCTGGCGAGATCGAAGCGAGCATGGTGCCAGTGGCAGGTGAGAATGCCGTCACAGACGCTCCCCCGGTGGAGCGGGAACCCCATATGAGGACACCGGTTGTCGACCGCATAGACCGTGTCGCCTTCGGCGATCACGGCGATGCCGTGCCGTCCTCCCGAAACGATCTTCGGCTTGGTCAGTTCTTCGATTCGACCGACCCGTACGAGTCGGTCCGCTGCCACGGCCATGGCCATCCCCTTTCACGCGACGTGGTCACGAGAATCTGACGTGAGTCGTGTCTCGTGACCATCTTAGCGCGAACGGTGCCCCTGGACATCCGAAGAATGTCGCAGATTGCCGGTCGCCAGGTTGTCGCGTCGTTGTGTCAGAAGGTGCGGCCGAGCCGCTGATCCCACGGTTGTGGCGCCGCGACCCGGATGACTTCATCTTCGGAGTCACGCACGTAGAGGTAGAGATGGGCGAAGAATTCCTCTTCCGGGAGCGGGTAGCTGGGATTGATGCAGAGATATGGGAACGGCCACGGTGAATCGGTACCAGGACGGCAACGCACTTCGATGCGTCGTCCCACGCGAAGCCGGTAGGTGATGCCGTCGAATCGCTTCGATGGGAGATCGACATAGCCGAAGCGCTGGACGTGTTCCCAGACGTCCGACCCTAACGTCTCACGTGCGACCATTCGCGCGTTCATGCGTGCCGCCTGGTAGTCTTCGTCACGGAAGTCCCAACCCGCGCTGCGCTTCGGAACGTGATACCAGCGCTGGGTCCAAGGCAATTCGATTCCGTCGTGTCGGCTTTGGGCCGGAAGCTCGACATGGCGACGAAGAAGCCAGTCTATGAAGCGAGCCATACGAGGTCCCCTTGCTCGTACCTGACAGACGGCAGGAATCTGATTTCCTGCCGCCTGTCTGGTTTTTTCCTATCCGCCCGCAATCGGAGCAATAATCTGATACTCCTCAGCTGCTGGGTCGAACCGGCCCCGGTCGAGCACGTGCTTGCCGTCGACCTTGCGCGACACCGCACAGCCTCGCTGGCGTGCGTCTTTGATAATGCGCTCGGCCTCAGCGATCGCCTCGCGTGTCTCCTCGGTGTCAACTGCCGAGTCCCATTCCAGCACTTGGTGACCCCGGCGGTTGGCAATGATCAGGCGGGACATCTGTCCTCCTATCTTCATGCCGGTGTGGCAAGACATTCGGGCCAAAAGCAGGTGTTTACATATTATGAGTCTCACTGCCCTGTGGCAATAGGTCACAACATGTCTCGGGGAGTCCGCGGGCTTCCGGTGCTCTCTGGAAGTCGCTTGCAGAAACAACCCCTCAAGGTGGCTTCCCGCACGCCGGCGTAAGTGATCACCTTATGTCCCTCCCTTCGCATCACCTGTGCCATCTTGTCAAATTATTAGCCACGTGCTTACCATCTCTGTGCTTCCCATCTAGAAGCGGAAATGGGGCGCTGGAGCCTGGCGATATCGTCGCGTATGATGGGTAGGATGACGACGACTTCGTCATCGAATTGGTGAAGGGAGACTCCTGAATGTCGCTGGTGTATGCATGCATTACCCCGCATGGATTTTCGCTCATTCCCGCCGTAAGCGATGATGCCGAGGGCGGTCTGGCGACCCGTGCGGCGCTCGAGGAGGTCGGGCGTCGGGCCTCACAGGCAAATCCTGACGTGATTGTCATCGCGACACCCCACGGATTCCGCGTCGACGGCACCATCTGCCTGGCCTCGGTTTCGCGAGCCGCCGGTTCACTTTCTTGGGGTGGTCGAACGCTCGAGATGAACGTGCCGGTTGATATCGAACTGACCGACGCGATCGCCGAAGCGGCCCGCGAGCGCGACGTACCCATTGCTATGGGCGGCTTTGCTGGGAACGCCAAGCACCAGAGTGCGATCCCGATGGACTGGGGTGTCATGGTTCCGGCCTGGTTCCTCGGCCACAACCAGAACGCGGTCGGTCACGGCAGCGTGCTCGCGCCCGCACCCGAGACCCTCGGACCACCGATTGTCATCGCCAATCCCTCGCGCAGTCTGCCGCGCCAGGCGATGGTCGAGTTCGGCACGGCTGTGGCTGAAGCGGCCGAGAAGGATGGTCGCCGGGTCGTCTTCGTCGCCTCCTGCGACTGGTCACACACGCACCAGGAGAGTGGCCCATATGGCTTCAGTCCGGCTGCTGAAGAGGTGGACGGTATCGTGGTCGACGCGCTCAAGCGGGACGACCCGGGCAGTCTGATCGACCTGCCGGAGGAGAAGGCAAAGACCGCCGCCATCGACGGCCTGTGGCAGACGTTAATGCTCGCCGGAGCGCTGAAGCATACGCCGATGAAGGGCGAGGTGCTGAGCTACGAGCACCCGACCTACTACGGCATGATCGTCGCCTCCTACGAGCCGTCGTAGGCGATATTCAGCGATTCGAGCTCGGATCCCTGGAGAGGTCGAGCACTGATTGGAGATCGACCGCCGTCGTACGAGCCGGCCCGTGGCCCGGGACTAAAGATCCCGGGCTAAATTAAAGAGAAGTCCACTGAAGGGACTGGGATTCGTCCACGTTTGAGTATTCGACCGTTTGCCTGACGCCTGATTCGGCAATCAGAGCTCAGTCCCTTCAGTGGACTTCGTCCGGTGTAGCGCTGCGGCTTTAGCCCAGCGTGAATGTGGCAAATTCACCCGGCTATCAGGTGCACAACAATCATGGACGTCGTCCGGATTGCCTGGGCTTTCAGCCTGGATGAGGGTTGGGGCCTTCCGCACGGAGGGCAGAGAGGCCCTCCGCTCCGAACGTCTCACGTCAATGTTCCGCGACTCTTGCACTCCCCATCGTGGACGTGGATAGTACCCAGGGTTCTTGAGTTCGTCGTCGTGGGGACGGGCGAGGAGCGTCACGTCATCTGTGGTTGTTACACCGTGGTCGGGATCGGGAAGAGGTCTGATGGGGAGATACCGCCTCGGCGTCGATATCGGTGGCACGTTCACCGACTTCTTACTTATGGACGAGGATTCCGGCGGATACCGGCTGGTCAAGATCGCCTCAACGCCGGATCACCCGTCGCGGGCCATTCTCGAGGGGCTCGAGCGCCTGACAAGCGATTACGGCATCGATCCGTCCGAGATCGTGTCGTTCGTGCACGGCACCACCTTGGCGGTCAACACGCTGATCCAACGGAACGGCGCGAAAGTTGGCCTGCTCGTCACCGAGGGCTATCGCGACATTCTCGAGCTGCGTCGCCTGCGCCTGGAAGATCCGAGCCAGCTCTATAGCGACAAACCAGAGCCGATGGCGCGACGGCGCAACGTGCGCGAGATTCCCGAACGGCTGATGGTAGATGGCAGCGAGTACATTCCGCTCGATCTCGACGCCGTTGAGCGAGCCGCGCGGGAGTTGATCGACGATGGCGTCGAGACCCTGGCGATCTCGTTTCTTCACAGCTATCGCAATCCGGCGCACGAGAATGCCGCCAAAGAGCGTGTCAAAGCCGTCTTCCCGGATGTCTACGTCTGCACCTCCAGCGAGATCTGGCCGCAGTTCCGCGAATACGAGCGAACGCTCGTGGCGGTGATGAACGCGCATGTCGGCCAGCGCATGGAGGAATACTTCACGTCACTCGAACAGGAGCTCCGTGCTACCGGCATGACGACGCCGATCTATTCGACCAAATCGAACGGCGGCATCATGACGGCCGCGAGCGCCGCGAAGGTCCCGGTCGAAACACTCCTCTCCGGTCCCGCCTCCGGCGTGATCGGCGCGGCCGCCGTCGCGACACAGAGCGGTAACGCGAAGGTCGTCACCTTCGACATGGGAGGCACCAGCGCCGATGTCGCGGTCATCGACGGCGACGTGAGCTACTCGACCGAGGGGCACGTCGGCGAATTCCCGGTCACGATGCCCACGGTCGATGTCTCGTCGATCGGCGCGGGCGGCGGCTCGGTTGCCTGGATCGACGCTGAGGGCGTGCTCAAGGTCGGTCCGCGCAGCGTTGGGTCGAGTCCGGGTCCCGCGTGCTACGGGCGTGGTGGGACTGAACCGACCGTGACGGATGCCTACGTCGAGCTTGGCGTCATCGACCCAGCTCATTTCCTCGGCGGTGAACTGGCTCTGCAGCCCGAATTGGCCCACGAGGCGTTGGAGACGATCGGCCAGAAGCTCGGCTGCGACGCCCAGCAGGCCGCACGCTACGTGCTCAACGTGGCTACCGCCAACATGTATGCCGAGTTCATTCCCCTCATGGCGCGTCAGGGAGTCGACGCGCGCGATTTTGCCCTGCTGGCATTTGGTGGCGCCGGACCAACCCATGCCTTCATGCTGGCGAGAGAAGTCGGCATCGACCGCGTGATCGTGCCTCCAACTCCGGGCGTCCTCTGCGCGCTGGGCTGTCTCATGGCCGATTTCCGCTCCGACTTCATCCGTACCCTCTACCTGCGCCTGAGCGAACTCCAGCCGGGTGAGCTGGAAGCGCGCTTCAACGAGATCGAGCAGGAGGCGCGCGAATGGCTGAGTGAACAGAACGTCGACGAGGGTTCCGACATCACCGACGTGCATCTCGTCCGTACCGCCGACATGCGCTATCGCGGTCAGTCATTTGAGCTGACCGTTCCGGTGCCGGACGATCTCTCTTCATCAGCCGGTGTCGACCAGTTACTTGACGGATTTCACCTGTATTACGAGCAGATCTACGGGCATAGCGACCGAACTGCCGAGACCGAGATTATCAGCGTGCGGGTGCAGGTGGTGGGGCGCACGGCCAAGCCGAGTCCTGGGGACGATGGCGCCGCGGCGACCGGCATGGAATCTCCACAGGCATCCGGTGTTCGCACCGTGCGGCTTGCCAATCCAGCCTGGGAGGTTCCGGTCTATGAGCGCGAAGCGCTGGAGCCGGGCATGTCCTTCGCCGGACCATGCATCATCGAGCAGTACGACAGCACGATCTTGGTGACACCGGGTTTCGAGATCCGGATCGATCCATACCGCAACGTCATCGGAACCCTCGAGACGCGAGACATGGAACCCGAACGGGGCCAGGAGGAGGGAGCGGCCGATGTCGGAACCTAGTGCTGGACCGCATGCCGAGATTCTCTGGGACACGTGGGGCGTACCGCACATCTTCGCCGGCGACGACGAGGGACTCTTTCATGCCTACGGTTACGCGCAGATGCACAACCATGGGGATCTGCTGCTGCGGCTCTATGCGCAGGCACGGGGGCGGAGTGCCGAGTTATTCGGCGAGGATTACCTTCCCTCCGATCGGGTGACTCATACGGTCGGGATTCCGAGGCGCGCGCGAGACTGGGTGGCCGGTCAGTCTGCCGAGTTTGGCACCTATCTCCAGGCGTTCAGTGACGGGATCAACGCTTACGCACGCGCGCATCCGGAGGCACTGGATCCGGCGGTTCGCGCGGTTCTGCCGGTGGCGCCGGTCGATACATTGGCCCACATGCAGCGTATGCTCTTCACGTTCCTCACACTCCAGGGGCAGAATGGTCGCCCGAATAACGCGCTTCAGATCGTGACCGAGGGTGTCCCGGGTATGGCTGGCTCCAATGGCTGGGCCATCGCCCCGTCTTACTCGAAAAGTGGCCAGACGCTGCATCTCGCGAACCCGCACCTGCCCTGGAGTGACCTCTATGTTTGGTTCGAAGCCCAGCTGACAGCGCCCGGCTACGATGCCTATGGCGTGACCCTGGTCGGTGTCCCGGTGATAACGATCGGCTTCAACGACCGCTTTGCCTGGACGCACACGGTCAACCCGATCGACGGTTGGGACGCCTACCTTTTGTCGCCCGAGGGAGACGGCTACCGCTTTGATGGCGCCGTGCGGGCCTACGAGACTGAGGCTCAAACGATCCGGGTGCGGCAGCAGGACGGCCACCTCCGCGAGGAGAGTCTAGTGATCCAGCGCAGCATCCATGGACCGGTGATGTCCGACGAGAATGGGCAGTCGGTGGCGGTGCGCGTCGTCGGACTCGATGTTCATCCTGCCATGCATGGCATCGAGCAGTGGTGGCGCATGGGTCGCGCTCGGAATCTCGACGAGTTCCTCGACGCGCTGCGAATGATGCAGTTGCCGATGTTCAATACCATCTACGGCGACCGCGACGGCCATGTGCTCGCGCAGTATTGTGGCATGGTGCCGGTGCGTCCAGAAGGCGACTGGGACTACTGGGCGGGGCTAGTCCCCGGTGATACGTCGGCGACACTCTGGCAGGAGATACATTCCTACGAGGATCTACCACGAGTGATCGATCCACCGTCCGGCTGGCTGCAGAATTCCAATAGCCCGCCCTGGACATACACACTGCCGCCGCTTGACCCCAGCGCGTTCCCGCCGTATCTCGCGCCACGCTGGCTCAACCCGCGTGAGCAGGCGGCAATGCGGATGTTGCTCGAGTGTGGGCAGTTGACGTTCGATGACCTGGTGGAGGCCACCGGTTCAACCAGATCCGAACTCGCGCTCCATCTGACCGGCGACCTGGTGCTGGCGGCGGAGGCGGGCAGCAGCCTGGCTCGTGAGGCGGCCAGCGTGCTCGCGGAGTGGGATCGAACCTACAACGCCGAGAGCCGGGGTGCGGTACTCTTCGCCGCCTGGCTGGCCGAGATGCTTCCCCTCAACAGCGGTGTCACCGTCCACGACCTCGTCGAGACTCCCTGGGATCCGGACCGACCGCTGGACACGCCCTGTGGGCTGGCCGATCCGACAGCCGCGGTTGCTGGGCTCGAGCGAGCGGCGCTCAAGCTGCGCGAACTTGCCGGTAGTCTGAATGTTGCTTGGGGCGACATGTACCGCTTGCGGCTGACCGGGACCGACTATGACCTGCCGGGCAGCGGCGCTCGCGATCCGCTCGGTGTCTTTCGGGCGATGTGGTACGAGCCGGACGCCGACGGACGATTCGGCTCGGTCGGCGGCACGAGCTACGTCCACGTGGTCGAGTTTTCCGACATCCCGCGGGCCCGGGCGTTGCTGGCGAATGGAAATGCGACTCAACCAGGCTCGCCCCATCGCGGCGATCAGCTGCCGCTCTATGCGGCCAAAGAGCTGCGACCGGTTTGGCGTACCCGTGCAGAGATCGAGGCCAATCTGGCGACGGGAGAAGTGATTGAACGCGTCCCGCGCACCTGATCGCAATTGCCCGAATGTAGGTGCGAATGGTGTGTGGTGACGGCGAAGTCGGAGGGTAGACGATCGATGCCGACAGAAGACCGAGCGAAAGGTACGACCGTGGAGACTGGTGCCGAGCGGGTCCTGCTGGAAGTTCTTCGAAACCGATTTCAAGCGATCGTCGACGAGATGGGCTACGTCGTGTTACGAACCGGCCACACCGTCTTTGTGAAGGAGACCGGTGACTTTGGTGTGGCGCTGGCAAGCCGTCAGGGAGAGGTCTTCGCGACGCCGTATCGGGTTGGGGTGCACCTGATGGTCGGCCTGCCGCTCAAGGACGCAATTCGCTATGTCGAGGAACGCCTCGGCGGGTTCCACGAGGGCGACGTCTTTCTCTCGAACGATCCGGTCACGACCGGCGGCATGGCGACTCACCTGCCCGACATCTACATTTGGAAGCCGATCTTTGATCAGGGTGAGCTCGTCTGTTTCGCCTGGAGCTTCATCCACTTCTCGGATGTTGGCGGCCGGGTGCCTGGCAGCATCGCGCCGTCGAACAGTGAAACTTTCCAGGAGGGTGTCGTCTACCCTCCGGTTCACCTGATGACCCGCGGGGAGCTGAACCATGAGGTCCTCTCGATCATGCTGGCGAACTGCCGTATCCCCGACCTCAACTGGGGTGACATCAAGGCCCAGCTCGCCGGCTTGAATACCGCGGAACGTCGCATTCACGATCTGATTGCCCGCTACGGTTCGGAGCCGGTATTACACGGCATCGACGACGTGCTCGATTACGCCGAGGCCCAGGCGCGACGCGTAATCAGTGACATCCCGGACGGTACGTACCGCTTCACCGATTACCTCGAGACGGACCACGTCATCAAAGGGCGGCTCCAGCGTATTCAGGTGGCCGTCACCATTGACGGCAGCGATCTGACGCTCGATTTCACCGGGACTGATCCGCAGGTCCAAGCCGCGTTCAACATGGCGACGGGCGGCAAGAACGGTCACTGGATGATCTCGTTCAGCCTGGTAAGTCTCCTGAGAACGATGGCGCCCGACATGATCCTGAACAGCGGTGCCGTGCGACCGCTCCGGTTCATTCTACCCAAGGGGAGCCTGGTCAATCCCGAGCCGCGCGCTGCATACGGGGTGCGGGCCGCGCTCATGTTCCGCGTATTCGATGTCTGTCTCGGCGCGCTCGGCCAGGCGCTGCCGGACAAGATCAACGCGGCCGGGTCGAACCAGGGATCGATCCTCCTCGTCTCGGTGCCCGATGCGGAGACGGGCGGCACGAAAGTGAGCGTGGTTCAGCCGCTGGCGGGCGGCTCGGGCGGCCGACCGATGAAGGACGGGCTCGACGGCGTCGACGTGGCCATGGGCTACCTCAAGAACGTGCCGACCGAGAGCATCGAGCAGGAGGTGCCGGTGCTGGTCAGTCGCTATAAACTGCGCGAGAACAGTGGTGGACCGGGGTATTACCGGGGTGGCGTGGGAGTTGAACTGGAATTCAAGGTCTTTCCGCCGAACAGCGTCGTCACGGCACGCGGTATGGAGCGCTACGTCTTCCGTCCCTGGGGTCGTCTAGGCGGCAGGGCCGGGACGACGGGGTACACAACGCTCAACCCGGGAACGCCGCGCGAGAAGAGCGTCGGCAAGATCGACGTTCTCTATCTCGAACCTGGCGACCGGATCTTCATCGGCGCACAGGGCGGAGGCGGCTATGGCGATCCGCTGGCGCGACCGGTGGAGCGGGTGCTTGATGACGTGCTCGATGAACTGGTGACGATCGAGAGCGCCCGTGACGACTACGGCGTCGTCATCGAGAATTCCTGCGTCGACGAGGCGGCGACGATGTGCCTGCGCGAACAACTTCGATCCGAGCGCGGTAACAGCTTGCCCGACTTCGACTTCGGGCCGGAGCGAACGGCGTACGAGCAGCGCTGGACGCCTGAACTGCAGGACGCCATTCTGGCCACGACCATGCCCTTCCCGACGACGATGCGCAACTTTCTGCGCTCACGGCTCTTTGAACGCCTTGACCAACGCTTTGCAGATGGCGAGCAGGTCGAGCCAGGTGAGATTTTGGGGATCGTCGAGGAGATCCGCGAGCAAGAACTCACCGTCCGGGTGTAGGATCAGAATCGACGGTGATCCTGACAACATCGCAATCGGCGGCACGATAGGTGCATTAGTCTCGGGTTGCGCGACGGGTCTACTCGTTCGATGTCGACCACCTCGACCTGGTGACGCGCATATCGTCCGAACAGTTCCACTCGGGGGCGTGAGCTACCGCTCCGAGGGAAGGGGTGACCATGCCCGTATTCAATCGGAACCAGCGACTCGACACCTCTCAGGTTCAGGACCGGCGTGGAATGGGGAAAGGGGTCGCGATCGGCGGTGCCGGTGGAGCGGTCACGATCATCGCGTTAGTCTTGTCGCTCATCTTCGGCGTTCCGATCGATACCGGTAGTCCGTCATCCCAACCAGCCGATCAGGGGCAGGGGGCGGTCGTCCCCGGCGGAAGCCTGGCCGACAATTGTCAGACCGGAGCGGACGCGGAGCAGCGGCAGGACTGCCGTATCGTCGCGTACGTTGACAGCATTCAGCAGTACTGGTCGGACGCGCTCGGCCAGCGTGGTGTGAGATACCGTGGGTCGCAGACCGTGCTCTTTACGAATTCGACTTCGACCGGCTGCGGCACCGCGACGACTCAGGTCGGTCCGTTCTACTGTCCGACAGACCAGACCGTCTATCTGGATCTCGGATTCTTTGATGAATTGCGTTCGAAGTTTGGAGCGCAGGGCGGCCCCTTCGCCGAGGCATACGTCCTGGCGCATGAGTATGGTCATCACGTCCAGGACCTAACTGGGATTCTGGAACGAATCGGTAACGACCAGCAGGGCGCACAGAGTGCGTCGGTGCGAGTCGAACTTCAGGCGGATTGCTATGCTGGGGTCTGGGCCAATCACGCCACGCAGACCGACTACCTGACGCAGTTGAGCGATGCCGACATCGCGGACGGACTGAACGCGGCGGCAGCTGTCGGGGATGACCGTATCCAGCAGGAATTCCAGGGCCGGGTCAATCCCGAAACCTGGACACACGGGTCCTCCGCACAACGACAGACATGGTTCACCACCGGCTACAAGACCGGAGACATGGGCCAGTGCGATACGTTCAGCGGCAATCCGTAGTCGTGGTGAACGACGGCTCCTACTGGGTTGTCGCCTGATCGTTCTTTGCGGCTCGTGCCCTAACCAACGTTTGAATCAGCGCGATCGGCAGGTCCTGGTCTCGCGGCAGGTGAATCGTTGCCTGCACCGCGTGATATCCAGCGAGATCTTCCCGGTGCTCGTCGACGATCGGCGTCGGAATGAAGAGGCTGATGTGGCGTTTGGCGACATTGAAGTAGGCCAGTCGTCCATTGAATTCGTAGAACGGCATGCCGTAGCTGATTCGCTCGGTTGCCCCTGGAACGGCCTCAAGAATCGCCTGGCGCAGGCGCGTTAGCTTCTCCTGCACGTCGACCGGCGACTCGGCGATGTATTGATCGACCGTTTCCGGCATCGGTGTCGACTCCTAGTCTATGCTCGGCCCGGTCGCTACAGACCGTAGTGCGCGTTGATCGATTGCTGGTACGCGTCGATTTTACCGGATAGGACGTCCTCCACCAGCACCGGCACTTTCGCGGTGGCCGACTCCATGATCGAGAAAGCCGTTGCCAGATCGCGCAGGGCTTCACGACCGTTCATCTCCGGCTGGCGACCAGCCGCGATCGCGTCGAGCCAGTCGCGATAGGCCAGGGCGAACGGATCGGAGATACCGCGCGGGAAGAATCTGTCACGCTCCTCGTTCGACGACTCGCGTTGGAACAGTTCCCCTAATTCGACCAGCATTCCACCATCGCGCACGATGGTCGACCCCTTCAGGCAGCCCCGCGTACCGTAAATTGTTGTTCCACCCGGCAGTCCAGTCGGCTCGCCGTGTCCGGCCCAGGTGAAAGCGAGGGTGCCGACCGCGCCGCTTTCGAACTCCGGGAGAGCGAAGAAGGCGTCGTCGGCGTCGGCCGGGTAGTGTCCGAAGACGTGGCCGTCTGGATCGCGCAGTTCGCGCTCCGGTTCGAATACCCGCGCGATCGCGGTCATTGCGCGAATCTCGCCAGCCAGGTAACGAAGCCGGTGCGCCAGGTGAACGCCGATGTCGATCGACGCTCCGCCGCCTGCCTCTCGTTTCAGGTGTCGCCATGGTGTGTCGGCCACAACGCGGTCGGGCGACCACTCGGCCGTACCGAACGAGACGGCGCCGATCATCTGCACGTCGCCCAGTTCACCTCGCTCGATAGCCCAGCGTGCCAGGCGAACTGGCGCTTCGAAGCGGATGTTCTCCATAACCCCGAGCGCAAGACCTGCCTGCTCCGCCGTTTCGACCATGCTCGTCGCCGCGCGCAGTGTGACTGCGACCGGTTTTTCGACCATGACGTGCTTGCCGGCCCGGAGTGCCGCCAGCCCCGCCGTGTGATGGACCGGCAGGGATGCCGTGATGTCGACCGCGTCAACTTCGCCGGAGGCCAGCATCTCGCCCACATCGGTAAAGACGTTTGGCAAAGTCTCCGGCTGGAAGTCGCTGACGTAAAGATGCGGAGCGGCCAGCGAATCGGTCGGGTTGCGACTGACAGGTGGTCGTGGGGTTGGTCCATCTCCACGGCGGCGGAACATGAGCGCGTCGTCTCGCTTGCGGGCTACCAGCGCCGTGATACGGAAGTCGTCATAACCTGCCTCGCGTAGCAGGCGATAGCCGCGCAGGTGGGCCGGGAGAATCCGTCCGCAGCCGATGATCCCGATGCGAATGGGATCAGCCATCAAATCAGTCCTTTCCGGTCAATCATCAAGAGAGTGGCAGTGAGATGGCTCGCTCCAGTTGTGCCGATCGTAACCCCGCCTCGAGGATCTCCTGGGTGTCGCGTCCGATTTCCATGCTGACGAGTCCGTCGAATGGCCGGTCGTCGCGAAGTCTGGTCAGGAAGTACTCCACGGCGGTCCGCTCTCCTTCAGGGAGGTCGGGTGGCTCGATGATCTGGCCATCCGGATCGTCGTCCGACGTCACTCGCACTGCCCCGCCACGGCGCACGTCCCCTTCACGGCGGCCGGAATCGCGCTGAACCGCAATGGTGCTCTTGCGGCCCCAGATAACCGGACCGCCATCCGGCACCGGTCCGGAGATCGACCAGCTTGCCTCGATGACAGCCAGGGCGCGGTGATAGCGCAAGGTCAACATGGCGTTGTCGTCGACATCGATGTCCGGCTTGACCAGATGTCCGATGGCCGCGATGGCGCGGCTGGGCATGCCGAAGATAACGCGGGCCATGCTGGCGCCGTAGCCGCAGTAGTCGATGTAGGCACCCGCGCCGTTGCGCTGTCGATCGTAAAGCCAGCCGCAGAAGTAGGGGGAGCAACCGTATTCCTTCGGGCCACGATGTCCGCCACGAAAGCTGAAGCGGAAGATGTCGCCCGCTTCACCCGCCTGCGCCAGGCCGAGGGCGTGGCGAATCGCTGGCTGCCAGGCTGTTGGCCAGTTCACCATGAGCGGGATATCCGCGTTCACGGCGGCGACGCGTATACGCTCTGCATTGGTCAGGGAGTCGGCCATCGGTTTCTCGACCATTACTGGCTTGCCGTGTGATGCGGCAAGTTCCACCAGGGGTGCGGTTCCGGCGTTGTCGACGAAGATGAGCACGGCATCGGGCTGTTCTTGCTCAAGAAGGGTAGCGTAGTCGTCGTGGAGACGGTCAACGCCGAACTCGTCGTGAGCCTTCGTTCGAAGCGGCTGATTGGGGTCAGCGACGCTTACCTGCACGTCACCCCGTGCCTGCATCTCACCAATGTGCTGCCAAACGTGATCGTGAATTAGTCCCAGGACGCCGATCTTCCAGGTCATTACGGTCCCCAATCTGACATGCTGCGTATCTTGGATCGTCGTGAATGGTATGCGACACTCGTGCCTCAAGGCTATGGAGTGACGTGGTCGGAAAGCTGAGCAGCGAGCACGCGCGTTCATGATCCATTAGGCGAGTCCATGCTTCAAGGGGGTGCCGCCGTGACGATCTACAAAGAACTTGGAATACGACGCGTCATCAACGCCTCGGCCACGTTGACGAGGCTCGGTGGATCCTTAATGCCTCCTCCGGTGATGGACGCGATGCGCGATGCGGCAGGTGCCTTCATCGACCTGCCGGAGTTTCAGCGCCGCGCCGGCGAGCGCATCGCCGAACTGACGCGGAATGAGGCGGCATTTGTCTCCTCGGGTGCCGCCGCGGGTATCGCCCTGTCGGTCGCGTCATGTATCGCCGGAACCGACCCAGACCTGATTGACGCCTTTCCGTATCTCGAAGGGGTGCGGCAGACAGAGGTAATCGTGTGGCACAGCCAGCGCAATGGCTATGACTACGCCGCGCGTCAAACCGGGGCTCGTCTGGTTGAAATTGGGCCGGAGGACGGCGAACTGGAAGAGGCGATCAACGACCACACCGCGTGCATCCTATGGTTCGCGGGGGCCCACTTCGCTCAGGGAGCCTATCCGCTTGACGAGGTCGTGCGGATCGCGCACGCGCGCGACGTCCCGGTCATCGTCGACGCGGCGGCGCAGATTCCGCCGATCTCGAACCTATGGCATTTCACGCGTGAGGTGGGCGCTGACATCGCGATCTTCAGTGGCGGCAAGGGACTGCGTGGTCCTCAATCGAGCGGCCTGATACTTGGACGCAGGGACCTTATCGATGGATGCCGTGCCAACGCCAGCCCGAATCACACCATTGGCCGACCGATGAAGGTCGGCAAGGAGGAGACGGCCGGTCTGCTGGCGGCGCTCGAATGGTCGCTAGCGCAGAATGAGCAGGCCACGATCGAGGAGTATGAGCGCATCGTCGGCTACTGGATCGAGGGATTGTCGGGCATCTCCGGTGTTCGCGTGGAGCGGGGATATCCGAGCGAGGCGGGTCAGCCGCATGCCCGGGCGATCGTCCACATCGGGACTGGGGCTGGCGTCACACGGGACGACGTGGTCGACCGGTTGTGGGATCGCGATCCACGCATCGCCGTGGCGCCGAACGGTCGCGACGGCATCGCACTCAATCCGCAGACGTTGATGTCAGATGAGGAAGAGATCGTTCTTGGCGCGATTCGCGAGATTCTGACATCAAACGGATAGCTAGTGCGCTTTTTCGCCTCGTGCGGGTTCTTCTGGATCGACCCGCCGGTGAAATGCTTCGGTGATGAAGGCTGCCGCGTTCTGGACCCGGAAGGCGTTTTCGAGTCCAACCCGGTTGCTCGTCCGGCCAGGATGATCGTCCTCCTCAGTCTCGGGGTGCGGATCAGCCCCTGTCCACTGACGGACTCCGGGGGCGAAGACCTGGATTACCAGCACGCGGATGCCAGCCGAGAGCGGGATCGCGACCAGCGCTCCGAGAATGCCAGAGACTTCATAGCCCGCCACGACCGCGAAGAGAACGACGACTTGACTGACATCCGTCTGCGTTCGCATGATGTTTGGCGCGATAAGGTGCGACTCAAGGAAGAGAATCACCACGTACACGGCAAGGGCCAGGAGCGCGAACGTAAATCCCTGGAACAGCGCGACGATCACCACGATGGTCCCGGCGATAATCACGCCGATGACCGGAATGAGTTCGCCAAAGAACGTGAGAACGCCAAGCGCCAGGGCGAACTGGACGCCGACGAGGAGCAGTCCGAAATAGGCAAGCGTGCCGGTGATGAATCCACTGATAACCGATCCACGCAGGTAGCCGCCCATTTCGCGACCAATCTCACCGAGTACGCGGTCGACCGATAGCCGCTTTTGTTCCGGGAAGAGCGACAGCACGAACCTCTTGAGTGGCGGTGCTGCGAAGAGCCAGTAGATTGACAAAAAATAGATCAGGATGACATCGAAGAGTCCCGAGATCACCCGAATTGGCATCGTGCCATAGCGCTCGGCGACGCGGGCCGCCACATTTGACGCGGCGTTCTCCAGTTGATTGTTCGAGATTCCCGTATGCACGGTGACGTAGTTCTCTGCATTCTTGACTTGTGTCGGCAACTGGCCGACCCCCTGCGTGATCTGGTTGATGACCGGTGGAAAGACCATCCAGGCCGCTAACGCCGTAATGATCAACAGGGCGATGTAGACGACGACGATCGACACACCGTGTGAGAGGCCGCGGCGCTGAAGCCAAGCAATGATCGGAGACAGTGCCTCGGCGATGACGATCGCAACGAGGAATAGTGCGAGTGGATAGAAGATCTCGACCATGAAATAGGTTAGGCCAACCACCAGCGCGAGCGCGGTCGCTGCGATGAGTGCCAGCCGCCACAAACCGCCGAGTGGGACGCTCAGCATCCGCGCGTTCGGTCGTCCTTCATCTGCGGTTGATTGTGGGTCTTCTGCTTCGAGCGCCAAGGTGGATGCCTCTCCGAGATTTCGTGCGATGCGTCGGTCATCTTCTCGATCACCGTATTGCAAGGGACATTCCACGTTTCGTGCCAATCGAGGCTCCTTGATTCGGAGCACTCCTCCATCCTCGTTATCACCGTGTTATTCGTGTAATCAACCCTTAAGCAGGCAACGCGATGATTGATGAAGTCCGGTGGATAACCGGGACGGACTGGAATCTGCGCGCTTGTTTGTTGGTTATCGTTGGTCAGGACGGGCACGACCGGCATCTGGACATCCGACGTAATCGCTCGTCATGAAACAATTGACTGGTAACGAGCGCGGGCTCATGGACATCGTCGACTCGCGAGTCTTCCCGGGCCTGTACCCGGTGTCATTGCACTCCACATCGAAAGGATTCAGCATGGCTGGAATATTCTCTCGCGGATTTCGTGGCCGTCGTCAGGCGCCCGGTGTCGCGGACCGGTTGCCGCCAGGCCAGTACCTGACCGAACGTTTCCCTGTCCTCTCGGCAGGTCCGACGCCGCACACGCCCCTCGGTACGTGGGATTTTTCGATCGTCGCGCCAGATGGGCGCTCGCAGAGCTGGAGTTGGGACGAGTTCCGAGCGCTGCCGCGCGAGACGATCACGACCGACATTCACTGTGTCACCCGCTGGTCGAAGTTCGACACCGTTTGGGAGGGGGTCTCACTCGATACGGTGTTGGAGGATTTCAAAGACTCGGGGAACTACATCATGGCGTTTTGCGACGGTGGCTATACCACGAACCTGCCAATCGAGGACGTGACCGGCGGCAAGGCCTGGATTGCCGATACATTCGATGACGAGCCGCTCGATCCGGAGCACGGCGGTCCGGCGCGATTGCTGGTTCCGCACCTCTACTTTTGGAAGAGCGCCAAGTGGGTCCGCGGCATTCGCCTGATGCAGCGGGACGAGGCCGGCTTCTGGGAGAATTATGGGTACCACATGTATGGCGATCCCTGGAAGGAGCAGCGCTACCGGTGAGCATCCGATGGTGGGTTGGTGCGGTCTCAGAGTCGATCCGGGAGACCCCGACGGCGTCTAGCCTGATCATCGACGTCCCGGATTGGCCCGGGCACCTGCCTGGCCAGCACGTCGACGTTCGGCTGACGGCCGAGGACGGCTACCAGGCCGTGCGCAGCTATTCGATCGCCTCCGCGCCGGAGCGAGGCCGTCTCGCGCTCACTGTCGAGCGGCTGGAAGACGGTGAGGTCTCGCCCTATTTGGTCGACGACGTCCATCCGGGAGATCCGCTCGAGTTCTTCGGGCCGATTGGTGGATTCTTCATCTGGACCGACGCGATGGGCGGCCCGCTCCTGCTCATCGCGGGCGGTTCCGGCATCGCGCCACTGATGTCGATGATCCGCGCCCGAGCGGCGAACTCGTCATCGATTCCAGCCCGTCTTCTCTATTCGGCGAGAAGCGCCGAGGACCTGATCTATCAAGAAGAGATCAATAGGTTGGCAGGTAGCGACGATCTGTTCCAAACCAATTACACGCTGACGCGCCAGCAGCCTGTGAGCTGGGACGGCTATCGCCGTCGCATCGATCTGGAGATGCTTCGCGACATCGCCTGGGGACCGGAAGACCGGCCGCTTGTCTATATCTGCGGCCCGACGCCGTTCGTTGAGGTGGCTTCGACGCTGCTGGTTGAGATGGGCCATGATCCTGAGCGAATACGGACAGAGCGCTTCGGCCCGACTGGGGGCTAGGTACGGGTGGCGTTTCGGCGTAAATCGAATAGAGAGGGACGATGACATCAGAACTTCAACCTCGGTTGGTCTACGGGAAGGTCGCGCCAGAAGCGGCGCGCGCGATGGGCGAGCTCGAACATTACGTCGCCGAGTGTGGGCTCGAGCGGAGCTTACTCGAACTGGTGAAGGTTCGGGCGTCGCAGATCAATGGCTGTGCCTATTGCATCGACATGCACTGGAAAGACGCTCGTGCGGCGGGAGAGACGGAACAACGCCTCTACAGCCTTAGCGCCTGGCACGAGACGCCGTTCTACACCGGACGTGAGCGGGCCGCCCTGCGCTGGACCGAAGTACTGACCCGGCTGAGCCAGGAGGATGTGTCAGACGACGTCTACGAAGAGGCCCGCCAACATTTCTCCGAAGAGGAACTCGTCAATCTGACCATGGCGGTTATCGCCATCAACGGCTGGAACCGCCTCGTAATCAGTTTTCGAACTATCCCGGGAACGTACCAGCCACGCCAGCACTGAGGCGCGGCCGCGTCCTTGCGCCTGTCACGCCAGGCTAAATGGCGGGTATTCGTCGGTTACGAGCAGGAACGCGTACGCGGCGACACGGAGTGCCCAGCGCATCACTCCAACCACGAAATCAAAGAGGGATCGTGGGTACGTTCCCGTGAAGAGAATCGCAAACCAGGCGATCAGCACACAGATGAACGCGGCGATTCCCAGGAAGAACAGGGCAATGTAATGGGGGATCGCCAGAAACCACTTGACGAGCGGCAGCCACCGGTTGAGTTCGGTCTCCGCATTGGGGTAGAGCAGCATGACGTGAACCGACTGTTCATCGTCGGTTGACGGGTACTCATCACGCAAGAGGGCGGCATAGGACGCCACGCGATAGCTGAAGGCCGTGAACGCGAGATTCCAGTCGAACCACCACCGCGGGTACTTCTGACGAAAGACGATCATCAAGAGGGTAGGCAGGAAGAGAACACCTGCCGCGGCATATTCTCTCGTCGTGTCTCCACTCGGTGATCTGTTGACGTAACCAGACTCGAGCAACCCGAGAATGATCGCGATCGGGATGATCATCAGGATGCGAAAAAAGGTCGTGACCCGGTTGAGTTCGTGGTCAGGGTACTCGACGGAAAGATTGACGGGGTACATGCGCTCAGCAGTCATCGGCTTCACCTCCTCGAGAGTGTCATATTGACGACGTAGGCCACATCCGAAAGAATAGCGTCACGCATGTGTCAAAGGTGTTAAAATTGCTGGCTTGATTCGCAAATTCATGTGGCAACGTATGGGATCGGCTGTTCAGGAGCTGGAAGGCAGCGGCGCCCATCGCCACGGTCGATTACCGCGAATCCAGCAGCGCGACGAGCCCTCTGGGAGCGATTGTGCGATAGGCATCGACGATGATGTCGGCGATCTCATCCCAGTCGACCGGGACGTCGAGCCAGACTCCAAGCCAGCCACGATGTCCAACGTAGGGCGGCAGAAAGAAGCGATCTGGGCGTGCGTCGATCAGCGCCTGCTGAATGCCCGGCGGGGCGGCGCACCAGAAGGCGAGCCGGTCATCGTGGTGGTGATCGGCGAACATAACGAACGTCTTCTTGCCACGGACGAACCAGGTCGGCTCGCCGTGGCTCAGACGCTCGGTTGTCTCGGGTAGCGCCAGGCAAAGATCGCGTAGGCGTTGAAGATGACCGTGCTCCATGACCACACCCCCAGGAAGCCCGATGCTGCGGCGAACCTCTTAGCGCTCCCGGTCAAAGCGAAGGAAACGAATCCGCTCCGCGAAGAGGTCGCACCCATTCACGTCGCCGCGGCCGTCCCGGCTGAAGACGAGATCCGACGCCTGCAAACTGAAGGCGTCCGCCACCGTCGGTTCCAGCACACGTTCCTTCGCCCGGTGACTCCGAACGACGAGATGCCCGTCCCGTACGAGGAAGGTATAGCGTGTGTTGATGTCGGGACAGAAATACGTCCCGGCGTAGGATGCAAGCGTTTCAGGCGACGGGGCGACGGCCTCGACTTTGATGAAGACGTTCGTCTTGCCGTTCGGGAAGATCTCGCGGTACTCAAGCGTGCCGTTCTCTCCGGGAACAATGTGAATCTCCTGGGGCGGCGCGCCAAGACGGAAGCGGCCGTTGCCGAACGCTTCCAATTCCATCGGATCACCGAATGGTCCATTCACGACGAACTTCCCATCTGAGATCTGAACGTGCCGCGTCAGCGAGCGGCGTTCGTCCCGGTAGATTCCGGTCAGCGCTTCCAGATCCTCTTGTGGCAGATGAATCGCTGGCGTGTCGAGGAGCTCGTTCTCACCCAATTTGCCGGCAAGATAGACGTCGGTAACCTGGCGAGCGAGCCATCCTGGCTTGATGCTGCTGAGGTTAGCCAGGACGATCACTCCGAAATCGACTTCAGGGAACCAGAGCATCTCAGCACGGTAGCCGGAGTCAACTCCGCCGTGGCTCACGGACTTCAAACCGCGGTAGTTCCCGATCATCAGTCCATAGCCGTAGTTCTGCGAGCTACCGTCGTTGAGCTGACCCGGCGAGATGGCGGCATCGAGCACGTCGGCCACGACCTCTCGCGTGGTGAAGTTGCGCACCCAGCGAGCGAGATCATTGACGCAGGTGTAGAGGCAGATCGCACCGAAGGCTTCGACGTTGGAATCGGAGCGCTTGAAGCCGCCCTCGTCCCTGGGCGCGTAGCCGCTGGCGCGGTTGGGCACGATCTGCGACACATCGTCGTGAAAGTGACTCTGGTTCATGTCGAGCGGCGCGAAGATTCGTTCGTTCACGAAGTCGCGGAACTTCTGCCCGCTCACGCGTTCGACCGTGAGCGCCAGCAGTGTGTAGCTGGTGTTGCAGTAGGTGTATTCCGCGCCCGGCTCGAAGTTGAGGCGACGATGATGGAAGGCGAAATCCAGGACATCATCGAACTTCTGAACGTCGTCATCACGCCAGCCTGCCAGCCGGAAGAGTCCGTACTGGTCGCGCAACCCGCTCGTGTGGTGGATCAGGTGACGCAGCCGGATCGTCGCCCCGAGATCAGGCATTTCGGGAACATGTTTCCGAATGTCGTCCTCGAGCGACAGCTTGCCCTCATTCGCCAGCAACGCGACCGAAATCGCCGTGAACTGCTTGGAGACCGAGGCCACGTGCATGACTGATGATGGCGACAGTGGGACGTTCAGGTCCAGATTGGCACTGCCATATCCCCGGGCATAGACGAGTTCGCCGCCCTGCAGCACGCCCAGCGCGCAACCAGGTGAATCCTCACGATCCCATTCAGCGAAGATCTGATCGATCTTGGCGTGATCGACTTCCGTCGTCTCCATGGTTCCCGCCATACTGACCCGAGCCCCTTCCCGTTTGTGCAGAACGTGTCATTCGGTTTACTGTCGCTGCCGCGGACTCCACTAGTGACTCAGCGCTGGCGTAGTCGTGGATTCAGCGCATCTTGCAAGGAGTTGCCGAACAGATTGAATCCCAGCACCGTGATGAAGATCGCGACGCCTGGGAACGTGATCAACCACCACGCTGTCTGGATGTACTCGCGACCGTCAACCAGCATCGCGCCCCACTCCGGCGATGGCGGCTGAGCGCCAAGTCCCAGGAACGATAAGCTCGCGGCCACCAGAATCGCCGCTGGAAGTTCCAGGGTCGCGAGTACGATGATCGGTGACAGCGCATTGGGCAAGATGTGCCGGGTCATGATTCGCCGTCCGCCCGCGCCCATCACCTGTGCGGCCAGGACGTAGTCGGCCTCACGGATCGAGAGGACCGAGCCACGAACCAGGCGGGCGAATCCGGTCGATGAACCGATGCCCACCGCGATCATGGCATTTCTCAGGCTGGGACCGAGCATGGCAATGATCGCCAGTGCGAGCAGGAATCCAGGAAACGCGAGCATGATGTCAACGAGACGCATGATCAGCGTATCGATGATGCCGCGGTAATATCCGGCAACCAGCCCGGCGGTAATCCCAAGTGCCAACGCGATCGCCACGGCCACGATGCCAACCCGCAGGCTAATCCTGGATCCGTAGATCACGCGACTGAAGACGTCACGTCCGGTTTCATCCGTGCCGAAAAGATGCTGGCCAGACGGCGCCAGCAGGCGATCCGGAACATTGATGGCTGCGTCGCCGTATGGAGCGATCAGCGGCGCTCCCAGGGCAATCAAGAGCATCATCAGGATGACGATGCCGCCGATCTTGCCTGGCAGCGGCCGAAACAGTCGTCGCGCAAAGTCGATGCTGCCGTTGCGTTTGGCGCGTCCGGCCAGCGACGTTTTAGTTGGGAGATCTTTCGCTTCTACCTGGTCCATCTACCGACTTCCCAACCTTCTACTTGTATACGATTCGAGGGTCGAGGACCGCGTAAAGCAGATCAACTCCCAAATTCACCAGGACATAGGTGGTCGCCACGACCAGAACGATTCCCTGAATCAACGGGAAGTCGCGCTGCTGCAGTGCGGTTACGGCGAGCTCTCCGACGCCGTGCCAGGCAAAGATGACCTCGACGATGAACGCTCCTGAGAGGAGACCGCCGAATTGCAACCCGACGATCGTCACGATCGGGATCAGCGCATTGCGGAGCGCATGGCGGATAACCACGGTTGAATTCGCGATACCTTTCGCTCGTGCGGTTCGCACGAAGTCTTCACCCATTACGTCGAGCATGGTCGAGCGAACGAGCCTGGCCGTCACGGCGGACGCAATGACGCCCAACGTCACCGACGGGAGCACGATGCCCTTGGGTGACATCGATCCAAGCACCGGGAACCAGTGAAGGTAGACCGCAAAGAAATAGATCATGAGCAGGCCGAGCCAGAAGGCCGGCATCGAGAGCCCCGCCAGCGCGAAGAACATCGATATCACGTCGACGATCGTATCTTTGCGTAAGGCGGAGACAATGCCTGACACTAACCCGATCGTCACCGCGATCGATAAGCTCGTGAGTGTCAACACGACGGTGTAGGGGTAGTGCGTCTTGATCAGCGACGTGACCGGTCGCTGCGCGGTGATCGAGTACCCAAGGTTTCCGTGGACTACGCCATCGACGTAGTCCACGAACTGCGTGGCGATGGGCTTATCGAGCCCATACTTATGACGCATAGCGGCTTCGACTTGGGGGTCGCTAAACCGCCCGGCGAACATCAGTTGGATCGGATCGCCTGGCACCAGGACTCTCATCAGGAAGACCAGAATGAGAATCCCGAACCAGATCGGAATCAGCATCAACAGGCGGCGAAAAATATAGGCGGCCAACGAACCCCCGCGTCCTATCGTTTACAAGACTTCCGACGACGTGCGAATTGATCTACTTGCTGATCCAGACGTCCGCCAGCCGGGGCGTCCCGAACACCTCCAGCGAATAGTCCTTGACATACTGGTGCACCGCAGTGAGCGACCAGTCGACGCAGATCGGCGCGACGTACGCATTATCGAGCAGGTACTTGACCACGTCATGCACAGCGTTGATGCGCTCTTGCGGGTCCAATGTCGTGTCCATCGTGTCGCAAAGCTGGTCGAGCTTCGAGTCGTGCATCTGCTTGCGCCAGCCCGGAGTCTTGAACATCTTGGTGAGAATGTTCGGGTCGGGGCTGGTCCAGCGCATCAGGTCGCACTCGAAGTTGCCAGCGTTGAGTAGCGGCAGTTCCGCGCCAAAGTCCATCACCTGGACGTCGCACTTCATCCCAACCGAGTTGAGGTTGGCCTGGACGAGCTGACCGCAGGTCTTGAGCGCATCGTAGCCCGCGTAGACGATCATGGTGAACTGGACCGACTTGCCGTCTTTCTGCATGACGCCGTCGGAACCGGCCGTGTAGCCTGCGTCGGTCAGCGCCTTCTTGGCCTTCTCTGGGTCGTATGGATAGGCGTACTGGTCCAGGCTCTTGTCGTACCCGGCAACACCCGTGGGAATCGGTAGGAGATCGACGGTCGCGAAACCATTCCAGGCACTCTTGACGACGGACTCGCGATCGATCGCGTAGGCGACCGCTTTGCGCACCGCGACATCGTTGAACGGCGCCTTGTTCATGTTGTACTCGACGTAGATGTATCCGTCGCGATCTTTCCAGATGTAGACGTTGAAGTCCTTGTTGTTCATGATCTGGGAAGCCTGGGAAAGCGCGACGCCAGCGATGTCGAGCTCACCGCTCAGCAGTGCGGCTGTGCTGGTGGCCTGCTCGGCGATGATCTTCCACTGCAGCCCGTCGACGTAGGGCGCTCCCGAATTCTTGTAGTCGTCGCGATACTGCTTGAAGTCAGGGTAGCGCGCCAGTTCGACACTTTGGCCCTGGTTCCAGCTCTTGAACATGAACGGGCCGGTCCCGACCGGGTTATGACCGTAGCTGTCGCCATACTTCTTCACGGCCGTCGGCGAGGCAATGCCGGTACCGTCGAGGTTTGTCAGGATCGGCGCGTAGGCCGTGGTGAAGTTGCACTGAATGGTGTGGTCGTCGACCAGGTCAACGCCGGTCATCGTGCCGAGTCCGGTCTTGCGAATCGAGGCGACACTTGGGTCGAGCATGCGGTCGAAGTTGGCCTTAACCGCGGCACCGTCGCATGGCGTCCCGTCGTGGAACTTGATCCCTTGCCGGATGGCGAACTGGATCTGCTTGCCGTCCTGACTAATATCCCACTTCTCAGCGAGCCAGGGATGCGGCTGATGATCTTCACCGATGTAGACGAGGCTATCGTAGAGGTGACTGAAAATGGTGCTGGATGTGAGTGACGACGACAGCGCCACGTCGAGCGTGTCCGGATCGTTGATGATCGTCATGTGGATCGTGCCGCCCGTCTTGGGCGAACCATTGGCGGAGCCGGACGCTGAGGTCGCCTCGGGTGTTCCCGCGGATCCCGCGGCCGAGGTGGCACCAGGCGTTCCCTGATTCTTGAAGGTGTCGAGCGGTGTCGGCACGCCCCCGACAGCGGTCACCTGACTCTGTCCACCGGTCGTTGCAGTCGACGAGTTATTGCTGCCGCCGCCACACGCCGCGATCAACGACGCAACGACTGGCATAGCGGCTGTTCCACCGACGAGCTTCACCATCGTGCGGCGTGAGAATCGCTGCTTCCCCGACGCTAGCATCTCGGTCAAACGAGATTCCATCATTCCTCCTCAGGGCAGACGCATCATGGCTAAGCTGCCCAGTTCAATTACTGTTGATCACCACAGACCGCAATGGCGACAGCCCCGCGACCGTCACCCGCAAAACCTACCGCCTTTCTTCCGTCCGGCTGCGCGGGAACAGCGCGTAGACATATGAGAACGAAAGTTCCGCGTCGGGGTCATCTGAAGCCAGAATTTCCTCTTCGATTTCCCGCAACCGATCGCGGAGCTCGGTCGCTTTCTCCGGCGTGAGCTTGAGGCGCCGCCGGCTGACAATGAATGACTCTGGATAGAGGTCGATCGTTCCGTCATTGACGGCGCGACGGATTGCCTGTGCGCTGCTCTCGAGCAAGAACGCCAGGAATTCCTGACTGGCATCGGCGTTGTGGGTGCTTTGGTCGGAATGGAGCATGGAGGCGGTCAGGTAGTAGTATCCCGCGATCGCTCGGTAGTACTTGAGCTGTATTCCGGACTGAATTTCGGTGTGGACGAGCCGGACCAATCCAACGCGTTCAAGCTCCCCAATGTGGTAGTACAGCTTCTTCGAGCTGATGCCCAGCTGCTCTCCGACCTGCGTGACGGTCAGCGGCGCGGCGATCAGCGCGTCAAGAATCTGGAGCCGGAGCGGATTGGAGATAATCCGCAACTCCTCCAGTGTTTGAATGACATAACGATCGGCCGGAGCGAATTCCAGCCCTGGAAGTGGCGCAGTCGTGTCCAAGCGTCCCACACAAACTATTTGCGGTCGAATACCCGAAAGAATTGGGATGGTCAAATTATCTTGACCGCCATGGTAGCCCAGGCTTACGCGCCGTGTCAACCGTGCTGTTGGATGTCGTAATGGGGTTTCCGTCGGTCAACGACGGCACGGAGCACTCAACCCCCAACCGCTTCATTTCAATAGCAAACTCCTGGACGGAGAGATTACGTTCTTGTCACGAGCGGGAAAGGCTCGCCAGGTGCGGCCCGGCGAGCCGGTTCGAAGCGGTCAGCGCGCGGTGCAGAAGTCGTAGGCGGTGGCGCAAATGACGTTCACAAACTGGTCGAGCATATCAAGGTCGGCCCATTCTTCGAAGCCGTGACTGCCGTGGCCGCCGGGGCCGTAGATTGCCGTTGGCACTCCCGCGGCTGACAGCAGTGCGGAGTCCATCCATCCAGAGCCCCCTGTCAGCACTGGAGTGACATTCAGTATTCGCTCGGACGCCGCACGAACCGCCTGGACGATCGGCTCATGTTCGCTGACCTCGAATGGTTCACGGGTGAGTCCCACGGTAAGGGTCGCGGAGAACGAAGGGTCCTCGGTCCGCAGCGCATCGATGATCGCCTGGAGCTCCGATTGAACCTGCTCAGGCGTCTCCCCCGGAATCGTGCGCCGTTCGACGTCAAGCAGACAGGATGCCGGGTACGAAGAGAGTTCCTGGCCGCCACGAATGATCGAGGCATGGAGTGACGGAGGCCCAACGAGCGCGTGACGCGGTCGCGCGATCAGTTCCTTGCCGAGTTGTTCGATACGTGTGAGGACGCGCCCCATCCGAGTGATGGCGTCGATCCCTTCTTGCCAGGCGCTCCCGTGGGCGGCAAAGCCGTGCGTTTCGATCTGTGCCCAGACGAAGCCCTTGTGTGCGATGGTCAAGCTGAGGTGCGTCGGTTCAAGGATCAGCGCGGCATCCGGCTTCCAGCGATCAATCTCACGACAGACCGCTTGGGTGCCGATGCTGGCGTACTCCTCATCGACGACGAAGGTCGCGACGAGTTTGCCGGGAAAATCTCCGGCCCGCGCGATCGCCTCGAGGAGCACGATCATGCCAGCGACTGAATCCTTCATGTCGTTCGATCCACGCCCGTAGAGCCGGTTTCCCTCGACTCGGCCCGAGAGCGGCTCAGTCATTCCTTCGAGCGTGACGGTGTCGATGTGCCCGTTGAGCATCAGCGTGCGCCCGGTGCCACCGCCGACGCTGGCGATGACATTGGGTCGATTCGGGGCGGCTTCCTGGATCTCGACGTGAATTCCGGGCGTTTGCCGCAATCGCTCTGCGATGGCATGCGCGATCTCGGCTTCGCCACCAGCTCCCGGCACCAGGTCCGGATTCACCGAGGGGATCCGGACCAGATCCACCAGTGTTTGGACGAGTTGTTCTCGGTTGATCTCGATCATACGTCAGCCTCTCTGAGCCCCGTGCCCGGGGTATGTCCCGTGGCGAGGTCCCGGCAGCGCCACGAACCAGAGGGCATAATACAGCAACCCATTGAGGATCAGGTGAGGTTCCGGCAAATCGACGCCGGACGCGCTAATGGACCGGGAGTCTGACCGTGCCGCGATACGAATTCAGCTGTGCCGAATGTGAGACACATTTTGACGTGGAAGTACCGATGAGCGAGGCGAGCGCTCCGCATCCGTGCCCTTTCTGTGGCACCCCAGCCACGCGGGTCTTCACGTCGCCCAAATTTCTCTTTAAGGCCGATCCGAACGACAACCGTCCGGTCTGGCACAACCACGGCGCATTCGGGCATTCACATGCGCCCGGTCGCGGGTTCCACGGCCGTACGAAGGGGGACGGACAGGATCAGTCGTAATCAGGACGATGCCTGGAGACTGCCACTGATCGTTCCCTGGAAGCCGGTTTGCTGAACCGTGTTGAACGACACATGAAGTTTCATTTGCTGTCCGTAGCCATTGCATGTCGCCGTGAGGTTGTCCAATTCGGGGCCGGAGATGTCGCCAGCGCAGAGGGGCGTGTGATTACCGGACCGGATCTGGATCTGCCCTGTGAACTGCTGGCTGATCACCTGAAGCTGAATCGCGATGTCGAGCGGCACGTTTCCCTCACCGGTGCCACGCAGCAGGACTTGAGTCCGTTGCTGGTTCAGCAACGTCTGGCCGGAAATGCTGTCCTGGATCGTCGTTGGGAGCTTTGGCAGCGACGCAACCTGAGTGTCGGGCGTGGCTACGCCGGCGGTCGAGTCGCCCGTCGTCGTGCCTCGCTGTACGGCTGCCTTCTGCAGCAGTTTGTCTGGTGTACCGGCCGCCTTGGCCCAGCCGTCCGCATAGGGTCCGCCCATGCCCCAGACAACGAGCGCGATCGCCACGATCAGCGTCGAGGCGATGACACCGGTGCGCCAGGCCGGAATTTCGATCATGCGCCAGAGCGTCGCCCCCGCAACGAGTACGAAACTGCCGACGTAGAGGGCCGTCGCCCAGGTGGTGCGGGTATCGGTGCCAGTTCCGAGACTGTGTAGGAGTGACATGAAGAAGATCGGGTAGGCGGTCAGGTGCAGGACGTGCCAGGTCCGGTAGCCGATCCACTTACGTACCCAAACGCTGGCTCCGGCTGCAATGCTCACCTCGGCGCCGATGATGCCGAGGCTCAGCCAGATCGGACGATAGGTGCTGGCGAAGGGGACGATGACATCCGCCACCCGGAAATGGGTGAATGGATCGAGCAGCATCGTCACGACGTGAACCACGATGAAAATGTAGAAGGTGATCGTCAACCAGCGATGGATTTCGTCGACGACCATTCTCGGAACACGCCTCGCGTGCCAGCGGCGGCTCAGGGCGATCCCCAGCACGACCGAAAAGGTCAGCAGCAGGTAGGCCGTGATGCCGGATCCCCGGCCGACATACCAGAGTAGATTTGAGGTCGAACTGGACACTTGCTATCGCTCCTCAGTGTTGAACGGTCGCGGGGCACGAATTGTCATTCGTCGTAACCTGTCGAACCGTGGGCGGGAACAGCGATCATGGAAATCGCGCGGCTCATCGGCGTCTCCTGAGCTGGCTACGATGAGGAGGTTTGCACGCGGTGTCTCGAAACCTGAGGAGCGGGCGCGACCGAGAAATTCGTCGACGTCTGATTTTCGAACAAGGATTGGCTGGGCACGTTGACCGATTGGCTCGGTGTCGTCTGTCCTTGTGACACGGGTTGGACATCCCGCGCCTGAACCGTCACTGGCTTCAACGTATGCCGCAGTGCAAGTCCGGTAAAGGCCGCTCCGGCGGCGAAACTGATCATCAGCGTCAGGCGCCGCGCGGCTCGCAGGCGGGAAACAATCCAGTCTCGCTGATGCGTTCCCTCTCGCGAGACACGCTTGGGAAGATGGACGTTGCTCAGGGTGCGCCCCTTCTGATTGTCTCGTGTCATCTGTCTCACTCTCCGGTGTCGTACTACGATGAACGCTTATCGCACGCGAGGTCGCTTGTTGGCCTTCGTGCCGTGTTGTTCCGTCTTTCCATCATTGGCGTCAGGTTCCTCGACCATTTCGACCAGGATCGCTCCGGTCGGGCACTTTCGCGCGGTCTCGAAGGCTTCCTCCGTCAGTGATGCTGGGATCTCCGGTCGTTGGATCCAGGCGTAACCCCAGTCGTCGAGTTCGAAGACCTCGGGCAGGAACTCGGCGCAGAAGCCAAACGCCGTGCACTTGATCGGATCCACTCGAACCCGCAAATAGGTTCGCGATTTCTTGGCCCGCTCAGGCATGAGTCGCGATTCCTTGCAACCCAGGCAGGACGACCCGGCGTGGTCGTCCGCAGGTTCCCGTACGCAGGTGCTGTGCGATCTCATTGCGGAACACAGTGAGCGCGGTGCGGGCAGCGATGGCGGCGCCGTCGAGGTGCCCGCATGCGCCGCGCTTCGGCAGCATATTCTCAGCGTAGTGCTCTAGCCGGGTTAGGTCATCCTGTGCCGCTTTGCCACGCGAGACGCGTTCAAGAATCTCGGCCATAGCGTCCGTGCCGTACGTGCAGGGCCCGCATTGCTTCACCGATTCACGAGCGAAGAACCGTAGCAGAGCAACCGCTTGTTCCAGGCCGCAGACAGACTCGGGAACGACCGTGATGGCGGACGTCCCCAGCATGGCGCCATGTTCACGCAGGCTGGATGGAGCCAGACTGACTCCGCGGCGAACGCTCGACTCGTCGAGCCAGCCCGAGAAATAGCCACCGGGAAGCACGGCCTGTAGTTTCTCGCCATGAGCGACGCCGCCCGATTCTTCCAGGATCCACCTGAGTTCGGTTCCCGCTGGCACCTCGTAGACGCCAGGCTGAGCGACCGCGCCCGAGAGCGTGATCAGCAGCGTCCCGGGAATCTCATCGGTTCCGACCGAACGGAACCAGCTAGCACCGTGACGGGCGATGAGCGGGATGTTGGCCAGCGTCTCGACGTTCTGCACCAGCGTCGGTCGTCCATGCACGCCCTTCTCGAACGGTCGCGGCGGCTTGAAGGACGGCTTCGCCGCCTTGCCATTGACGCGCTGAATTGCTGCCGTCTCCTCCCCAGCGACGTAGCCGGGCTCCGCCGTAACGAGCCGCATCTTGGGCAGGTTAAATTTCGCATGCCTCAGCTCGTCCAGAGCCTCCGCGATCGCCTGCTGAGCGGTCTGGGCGTCCTCATGAATGTAGAAGACGCATTCCCGAGCCTCGATCGCACGAGCGGCGAGCAACGCGCCTTCGAGTACGAGGTGCGGGCGGAACAGGAGCAGCGCATGATCCTTCTGGCTGGCCGGTTCCGATTCGGCGGCATTGACCAGGACGACTCGTGAACCACGCTGTGACGCGACCGCCCGCCACTTGCGTCCGGCGGGAAACGCTGACCCGCCGCGCCCGAGCAGTCCACTCTGATCAACCAGATCGATCAGTTCCTCCGGTGCGCGACGCCAGGCCAAATCGTCGAATCCACCACGCGACCGGTAGTCGACCAGCGTCTCGCGTGATTGCTGATTCGGCACGAGGAGCCGTTCGACGTGTGCTGGTGCGTTGATGTCCGTTTGACTCGTTTCAGTGCCGATCACGCTCTATCCTCTTCATGTCTTTTCATGTTGTCAGACGCGTATGAACGCTCAGTGAGCCGGAGATTAAGACTGACTGAACGGCCTGATTACTGAACCTGCAACGTTACGCTTGTTGTCCCGTCGTTTCGACCGTCGGAGCTCAGCGCGATCGTGTATCTTCCTGGCGGAAGGAGTCCTTGCAAGTGGACGGTCGCACCAGGCGCGATCATGCCGGTGTCGCCGCTCACGTCGTTCCCGGTGATCAGGATGTCGACGGCGCTCTGCGTCTGGTTCGTGAGATCGAATTCGACTGCTCCCGCGGTTACTGTTTGCCGATCGATCTGAATTCCCAAGCTGGTCACTGTCACCGCGATCCGCTGGAGCGAGCCGCGCTCGCTGAATTCACCACTCTCGTGGCCCTCGTGTTCGCCCTCGCCATCGTGACCTTCGTGCTCGCCGTTCGTGCTCTGCTGTGCTGGTGCGGCCTGCTCAGGAGCGGCTTGGGCCGGTGCCGAATTTTGTGTCTCAGGCGCGGCGTTCACGACTTGCGGCGTCGGGGTCGGCTCCGGATCGAGTGGGAACGGAACGGTCGACACGACCGTCGGCGTCGGAGAAGGGTCGACCAGCGCGGAATCGGCGGACTGCGTGGGCGACTCAGCTGAAGTCGCAGGATCGGCGCTGGCACCAGGGATCGAGCAGGCGCCAAGCGTAACGAGGCTAAGCAGCGAGACGACGGTAACGGGGATGAACATCAGCGGTCTGCGTATGTGAATCACGAATTCAACTCCTGGAGTAATCGAATCAGGGATTGGACTGGTTGTTCTGATTGGACGGCTCGTTCCCGAATCCGCCATGGTTTTCGCCCTCGCCTCGCCCGCCAGCGAACGTCGACATGTAGGCTTCGAGATCGCTGAGCTGTGCGTCACTCAAGACGCTGGTCTCGTAGGCGGGCATGCCGTTGCGTCCGTTGCGAATGGTTCGAGCGGCTTCGTCGCCACCGCGTCGCAGGGCCAGCTCGCCAGGCGCGTTTCCGACCGGTCCATGACACGACTGGCAGCCGAGCGCGAAATAGACGGCAGCGCCCCGTTCAGCGGCAGTACCGGACGGGTTGGCCGAGAGGAGCTGGGCGGTCGTCGCCGTGGGGACCTCTGGAGCACTGGCACCGCTACCTTGTGATTGGAGCGTACGCACGTAGCTGACGATCGACCAGATGTCCTGACTCTTGTACTGGCTGCTGAAGCCTGGCATGCCGGTAAAACTCAACCCGTTGGCGATGATCCAGTAGAGTTGTGAATCGGACATTTCGCTGGTGTTTTCGGATGTCAAGTCGGTCGCGTTCGGGTAGGTCGCCTTGCCGAAGATCCCGGTTCCGTTTCCGTCCACACCGTGGCAAATGGCGCAGGATCCCGTATAGGCCGCTCGTCCGCTTTCCACGGCGCGGCTATTCTGCGAGACTGGGTTCGACGAGCTTCCGGAATGCAAGCGGGATGCGATCGAAACCGCCAGGCTGCCGTAAACCCGCTCGAGTGGCAGGTCGCGCCGGTGTGCCAGCGCAATCGGTCCCCCAACGAGTGCGAAGCCGATCAGCGTGCCCAGAATGCCGACCAGCAGGCCGAGCAGGAGCATGGGCCAGGGCCGCCTCCGCGTTTCCCCGGGCACGTATTTCACGGTTTCGTCGTTGAGAACCGGTTCCTCTGTCGACTCCCCCAACAGTGACCTCCCATTCATGTCGTCACATATAAGACTAGTGAGGCAAGATTGGAGAGAGCTTAGAGTTGGACGAGCGCCGGTTGCGTGAGAGAAACGAACGCGAATGTACGTGCTGGTAGTAGAAGATGACGAGCGGGTCGCCCGGATCGTCGCCCGCGGATTGACCGAGGCCGGGAACCGGGTTGAGGTCGCCCACGACGGCCTCGAGGGGTTCGAGCGTGCCATGAGCGGGGCCTACGATATCGTACTGCTCGACGTCCTGCTGCCCGGCATGGACGGGCTGACCGTCTGCCGTCAGTTGCGCAAGCAACGCATACGCACGCCGATCCTCATGCTGACCGCGCGTGACAGCGTGCCCGACAAGGTTCGCGGCCTCGATGCTGGTGCGGACGACTATCTTTCAAAGCCGTTTTCGATGGACGAGTTGCATGCACGCATCCGCGCGCTGGTGCGGCGGGCGGCGGAGGAACCAGACGGTGAGGCACTCCACGTTGCCGACCTGACGCTTGACCTGGGCGCACGTGTGGCGCGGCGTGGCGATCAGACGATTGAGCTAACAACCAAGGAGTTCGAGGTCCTCGAGTATCTCATGCGACACCGAGGACAGGTGTTGACCAAGGCGCAGATGAGCGACCATGTCTGGGGATACGACGCGACCTTGACGTCAAACGTGGTCGAAACGTACATTCACTATCTACGGAACAAGATCGACCGCGGCCACCAGCGACCGCTGATCAGGACGATCCGTGGCGTGGGCTACAGCATCAGGGACTAGCATGTTTATCGGCATCCGGCGGCGGCTTCTCGGTTGGAATTTCCTCGTCCTCGGCCTCATCTTGCTGGCCGTCGGGATCGCGGTCTATATCGGTCTGTCGCGGAACCTCGTCGCCGAAGTCGACCGGAGTCTTGCCAGTCGCAGCCTGGCGACCAGCCGCAGCCTGCACGACCTGGATGAGCACGACCTCTCGCTCACCAGTGAAGGCTACAGTGGGGGCGTCTTCTACCTGGTGGCGTCCAGCGACGGTGCGGTGATCGCCAATCCCCAGTCGGTCAGCATCAACGATCTGCCGGATAACCTGCTCAAGAATCCTCAGAAGGCGTTCCGCACCATCGAGGTCGGCGACGATAAGGAACGCATACACATCAGCCCGCTGGCGACATTCGGAGGCAGAACCGACTATTTGATCGTCGGCCAGAGCCTGGCGCCTGAGGAGCGCGCCCTGCATCGCATGCTGCTGGGCCTGCTGGTTGGCGGTGCGATCGGCATCGCCCTGTCGCTGATCGGCGCGTTCTTTCTGGCCGGCCGGGCTCTGGTTCCGATCGAAGCGGCCTTCCAGCGCCAGCAACAATTCATCGCGGACGCATCGCACGAGATGCGCACGCCACTCACGATCCTACATTCGGCGACCGATCTGCTCGACCAGCATCGAACCGAGCCGCTGCAGCAGAATGGCGAGCTGTTCGACGACGTGCGCGACGAGATCCTGCGTCTCGAACGCCTGGCAGGCGACCTGTTGACGCTGGCTCGCTCTGACCTGGGCGAGCTTGGGCTGGCTGTCGCGCCCGTCGATCTGCTCGATGCGGCGACGGAGGCCGTGCAGCGGGTTCAGCCGATCGCTGGTGAAAAGGGGATCACCGCGCTGGTCGAGCCAGGCTCGCCGCTGGTCGCGGAGGTCGACCCCGACCGCTTCCAGCAGGTTCTGCTGATCCTGCTCGACAACGCCATCAAGCACACGCCGTCCGGTGGCCAGGTGAGCATTGTGGCGCACCGGCAGGGGAGTGATGCGCTTCTCGAGGTGATCGACACCGGTGAGGGGATCCCGGCGGACAAACTCGACCAGGTATTCAACCGCTTCGTGCGCGCTGACATCGCCCGGACGCGCTCGATGGGTGGTGCCGGACTCGGCCTGGCCATCGCCAAGTCGCTGGTCGAAGCGCACGGTGGTGACCTGTCGATCGCAAGTAAAGTTGACGAAGGCACGCGGGTAACGGTGCGGCTGCCGCTGGTCGAGCATAGCCGGATCGACCAGATCTCAGCCTGGATCGGGCGCCGACCGCTGCGTGGTGAGCGCCTGCCGGAGTCGTCGTAAGAACCGGACACACAGGGTTTATGGTCTTTGCCGAAATCGTTCGGAATTTGCCACGTTCGCCCCGGACTTTAGTCCCGGGGCTGAGAAGACGATGTCCACTGAAGGGACTCAGCCTCAACTCCCGATTCGAGTCATCATTTAGATCTTGCGTATGCTTGTGGTACGGGACCTCAACCCGTTTCAACGGGTTTCGCATGATGAGCCTTGAGTTGTGAACCCAAGGTGGGCGCGGTCGCAAGACGGAACCAATTCGTAAACGACCGTATTGCTCGAGTGACCACGGCTTATTACCGGATAAATTCGTCAAAGACCATCAACCACGGACAAAGGAGCGGACATGGGGAGCTACCGCCTGGCGGTCATGGATGGCGACGGCATCGGGCCGGAGGTGATCGGGGCCGCGCGACAGGTGCTGCGTGCGATCCCGGGTGTTGTGTCTGGTCTGGACCTGAGCACCGTCGATCTGCCGGTCGGCCTCAGCGCGTTCGAGGACGCTCGGCACGACGCTCCCCGAACACACGCCGTTGGAGCTGCCCCACTGCGATGGCTGGATCCTCGGCCCCGTGACCACCCACGCCTACCAGGGCCCCGCGATGCCGAATCCGAGCGCCGTGCTGCGCAAGCGCTTCGAGCTCTACGCCAACATTCGCCCGGCCCGGTCGTTTCCCGGCGTTCCGTCGCTGCGGCCGGACGTCGACGTGGTGGTGGTACGTGAGAACACCGAGGGATTCTACGCCGACCGGAACATGCTGGACGGGTCCGGTGAGTTCAAGCCAACGCCGGATACGGTGCTCTCGGTCCGAGTCGTGACGCGCCGCGCCAGCGAGCGGGTTGCCCGGGCCGCCTTTGAACTGGCATCCCGCCGCAGCAATCACGTGACGCTGGTCCACAAGGCCAACGTGCTGAAGCTCGGCTGCGGCCTCTTTCTGGACGTCTGCCGTTCGGTGGCGAGCGAATATCCGGACGTCCGGGTCGACGACTACCACGTCGACGCCTTCGCCATGCACCTCATCATGCACCCGCAGGATTTCGACGTCGTCGTGACGACCAACCTGTTCGGCGACATCCTCTCGGATGAAGCGGCGGGTTTGGTTGGTGGACTCGGGCTCGCGCCCGGCCTGAACGCTGGGGACGACCACGCGATGGCACAAGCGGTCCATGGTTCGGCGCCGGACATCGCGGGTCAAGGCAAAGCGAACCCTGTGGCGTCAATCCTGTCGCTGGCGATGCTGCTCGACTGGCTCGGAAGTCGTCATGGGGACGATGCGGCATCCACGGCCGCGAAAAAGATCACGTCAGCGGTTGAGCGCGTGCTCAACGCTGGCAAGACCAGCACGCCCGATCTCGGCGGCACGGCGACGACAGCCGAGATGACGGACGCGATTGTGAAGGCGATGGGGTAGCGGCCCTCATCTCCCAGCCCTTCTCCCGTTCGAACGGGAGAAGGGAAACGACTGGGTACGCGGTCGGCAGATACACTCCGTCTCCCCTCTCCTGATCGTCGGGACCGCGTGGGGTTCAATTCAGTCTTGCCTTCTCCTGCTTGGCGGGAGAAGGTGGCGCCGCAGCGACGGATGAGGGCTCCTCACTCCATCGCGATGTGGACTTCCTGGTCCGACTCGGTCGCCTTGCGTCGCATGCGGGCGTTGTCCGGGATCAGGAAGATCGGCGGAATGATCAGCAGTACCAGGAACGACAATCCGACGAACACGTGCTCCAGGCCGACGCCCTGATCCTTGTAGTGTGACAGGATCAGCACGATGGTTGCCGTTCCCAGCACTCCGCCGGTCGTGCGGAACATGCCGCGTAGCCCGGTGATGCGAGCAATCGCCTCCGGCATCAGTTCGATCGCCGCGTTGTTGGCGGCTGGGCCGCCGAGGCCAACGCCGATACCACTGATCATGATCAAGGACGACAGCAGCACTACGTCGCTGACGTGGTGGCCGAATAGGATTTCGGCGTGCCAGCCTTGCCCGGTCAGGAAGAGGCTGATGGCGACGAGTACGATACCGATGATCATCGGCAGTCGGTAGCCGAAGCGAATCAGCATGAACGAACTGACCGTTGACACCGCGATCATCAGGACGGCTCTTGGCGTCAGGATAAAGCCCGAGGCGCTCGCCGACATGCCGTACTGCTCGGTCGCATAGAGCGGGATGAAGCTGAAGAAACCGAAGACCAGCGCGCCGTAGAGCAGGTTGTAGAGGTTGGCGGCGAAGAAGGCGCGCTCCTTGAGCAGGCGAAGATCGATCATCGGGTCGCGACTGCGGCTCTCGTGCACCAGGAAGAAGATGAGGGCCGCGACGCCAAGCCCAGCCCAGAGGACGACCTGAGCGCTGAAGTTGACCTGATTGCCCCAAACGGTCATGCCGTACATGATGCCGACAATACCAGCGGCGAAGGCCCCGGCGCCGATCAAGTCGATGCTGCGGCTGGTCGCAACGCGTCCGCCAGACGGCAAAAGGAAGATGCCGCCGATCAGGAGCACGATGCCGATCGGAACGTTGACCGAGAACATCGCGCGCCAGCTAAACGTGTCGATCACCCAGCCGCCGAGATTTGGCCCGATGATGCCGCCGATGGGAAAGACGCTGGTGAAGAGTCCGATGGCCGTGCCGCGATTCTTCGCACCGAAGACGTCGCTGACGATGCCTGCGGCCGACGGCATGAAAGCTCCACCACCAATCGCCTGCAGCACCCGAAAGAAGATCAGTAGGTAGACGTTGGGCGCGATGGCGCACAGGAGCGAACTGCCGGTGAAGAGGACGACGCAGCCGAGAAAGAGATTCTTGCGACCGAAGTCGTCACTCAGCTTTCCAGCCATGGGCATGATGATTGTCTGCATCAGGCTGTAGGCGGTGAGGACCCAGCCAATCCAGACGAGGTTGGTGTGCAGGCCCTCCATCATGTTGGGCAGGCCGACGGCCACGATGGTCGAGTCGATGCTCGACATCAAAAGTGCGAGAGAAACCACCACGAAGATCGCGATCTCCCGGGGTCCGACGGTAGGTGATGGAGCGTCTGCTGAGACGGCGGCTGAGCTGGAAGCGGGTCGCGCCACGCTCTCCCTTTCTACAGGCGTTGTGGTCCCCCACCACGATCGCCCGGTGGTCACGACGAACCTGATTGCCGGGTGAAACGGCGCACCGTCCGTCAGAAAACCTCGCTACGATACACCGCCCGAGCTTGACGTTCAAGCGGCATTAAACTAACGAGCTTCGACCCAAAAGGAAGCGCCCGGCCGAGGAGCCGGGCGCCTGTTTGTTGGCTTGAGCTGTGAGGGCTAGTACGGGACCGAGGTATCGATCGGGACTTCAGCCAGTTCTGGCTGCACCGGCATTTCCTCCTGGTCCAACTGCTCCTTCAGCGTCGGGTCGATGTCGTCGACCTGTTCACTGAAGTCGAGCGCGTGGGCGATCACCTGGTCCATGTTCTCGACCCAGAGGAACTCCATGTCGGAAGCGATCTTTGCCGGAATCTTGGAGACGTCGCGCCGGTTTTCTTCGGGCGCGATCAGTCGCCGGATGCCGACGCGATGCGCCGCGATCGTCTTGTCCTTGAGCCCGCCGATCGGCAGGACACGGCCACGCAGCGTGATCTCGCCGGTCATGGCCACATCGGAGCGTACCGGGCGGCGGCTCAGCGCCGAAATCAGGGCCGTCGCCATGGTGATACCCGCCGACGGACCGTCCTTCGGGATAGCGCCTTCCGGCAGGTGGATGTGCAGGTCGTGCCGGTCCTGGAAGTCGACCGGGATGCGCAGGGCACCGGCTCGTGACCGGGCATAGCTCAGCGCGGCCCGCGCCGACTCCTGCATGACATTGCCGGCCTGTCCGGTGATCGTCAGGTTCCCCTTACCGGGAAGTACGGCGACTTCGACCGGGATGAGCTCTCCACCGACGTCGGTGGTGCCGAGTCCGATCGCCACGCCGACCTGGTTCTCGCCGATCGCCTGATCGAAGCCGAACCGCTGTGGACCGAGATAGTCCTCCAGCCGGGTCGATGTCAGGCGGATCTTCTTGTTGCGACCCTTGACCACGTCGCGGGCGACTTTGCGGCAGACGCCAGCGATCTGCCGGTCCAAACCGCGCACACCGGCCTCGCGCGTGTACTTTCGGATCAGTTCCATCCAGATCTTTTCGGGGATCTCGACCTGGCCCGCATCCAATCCGTGAATATCGGTCTGCTTCGGCAGCAGGTGACGACGCCCGATCTCGATCTTCTCCTGCTCGATGTAGCCGCTGATCTCGATGATCTCCATGCGGTCACGTAGCGGCCGAGGAACGTTGTTGAGATAGTTGGCCGTGGCGACGAACAGGACTTTGGACAGGTCGTACGGCATGTCCAGGAAGTGATCGGTGAAATTGTTGTTCTGCTCGGGGTCGAGCACCTCGAGCATGGCCGAAGCCGGATCGCCCCGGTAGTCGGAAGACATCTTGTCCAGCTCGTCGAGGACCACGACCGGGTTGGTCGTTCCAGCAGTCTTCAGTGCGCCGATGATGCGGCCTGGGAAGGCGCCAATATAGGTACGCCGGTGCCCACGGATCTCGGCCTCGTCTCGCACGCCACCAAGACTGATGCGGACGAACTCACGCCCCATGGCACGCGCGATCGAGCGTCCAAGGCTCGTCTTGCCGACACCCGGAGGTCCGACGAGACAGAGAATCGACGCGCCAGCAGCGCCCTTGCCTTGCGTGAGCTTACGCACCGCCAGGAATTCGAGAATGCGCTCTTTCACCGGATCGAGCCCGTAGTGGTCCTCGTTCAGCACCTGCTCGGCATGATCGAGATCCAGGTTATCGTCGGTCTCTTCCGCCCAGGGCAGTCCGAGAACCGTGTCGATAAAGGTGCGAACCACGGTGCTTTCCGCCGAGACAGTCGGCATACGCTCCAGGCGCGTCACCTCTTTGAGCAGTTTCTCTTCGGCATACTTCGGCAACCCGCGATCGAGAATCCGCTGGCGCAGGGCTTCGATCTCGCTGCCGCCCTCGCCCGACAGCTCGTCGTGAATGACCTTGAGCTGCTCGCGCAGGTAGTACTCGCGCTGATTCTTATCGATCTGCTCCCGGACGCGTTCTTTAATCCGTGCCTCCAGTGCTGCCAGATCGAGGTCGGTCGTCAGATGAACCGTCAGCAACTCCATGCGGTTGAGCGGATCGAGGTTCTCAAGGAAATTCTGCCGCTGGTCGGCCTCTCGGATGAGCTGGGTCGTCAGCAGGTCGGCCAGGTGCGCCGGGTCGTTGGTGGACGTGATCATCTCCATCACTTCGGTGCTGAAGGTGTTCTTGACCTCCTGGAACCGCTTGGCGAGTTCCTGAATGTGCAGGACAAGCGCCTGGGCCTCCGGCGTCAGCGCCACGCGCTCGACGGCCTGTTCCGCGCGAACCGTGTAGAACGGGCGCGCCGGATCGAACTGCACGATCTTGACGCGGCTTAGCCCCTCCAGCGAGACCTGGATGTTGCCGCCAGGCTGGTGCTCGATCGACGAAACCTCGGCCAGCGTCGCGATCTCGAACAGATCCTCGGGCTGAGGATCATCACTCGACGGGTCCCGGTGTGCCACAACCACGATTTTGCGGTCGCGGCTCATCGCCTCTTCGATTGCCTGAATCGAACGCGTGCGGCCAACTAGAAGCGTCACGACGTTTCTCGGGAAGATGACCACATTTTTGAGCGGCAATAGGGGGTAACGAACCGAGTACATGTCGTAACGGCTCATCATGAATAAATCCTTTTCACTGGACTTCGTGCGCATAGTGAGTTCACCAGGTCGCGCTCGGGCTCGAATCTCGGCCCACATGAACTCAACATAATACTACGGCTATGGCACGCCAGCGGTTTGCTCCCGCTGGGCAGCAAGATACAGACCCCGTGAGAGGATGAATCGGTATGAATTGGAGAGTGTTGGTCCTCGTCCCCCACAGTGCTGGCGTTCCTCAATTGTACTTGACAACAGGGCAACATGGAAGTGGTTTTGGGGAAATTCCCAAGATTAACGTTCGATCGACCCGGCGAACGTTCGCGATCTTCTCCAGCGATCGAAATTCTCGGGCGAACTGTCTCCCTGTGAGCCCTGTGACTGTACGTTCATAGTGTCCACGGTCCGGTCGTCTCGGGTGTTGTCACGCCATCTCCGCGACAGAAATTGCGAACTCGGCCTTCGCGTCGTTCAACAGCTTTGGTGAGGTCAGCAGGTCGATCGCGGTCATCGCGAGTCCGGACGCGCCGTTGACGATCGCGGCGTGACCTTCGTCGGTCGTCGTTGCCTGCGCCACCTCTTTCGAGTGCCAGCCGGCCTCCGGTCCGCAAATCCGCAAATAGGCTTCCACGGCCGGAACCCGGTGACTGACGTTGCCGAAGTCGGTTGACCCCGCGCCATCGGCGGGTGGCGTCTCTTGCACGTCGAGTCCAAGCGCGCGCAGGTTCTCGCCGAACGCATGTCCGATCGTACGATTTGGGATCATGTTCAGGTAGGGCTTTATGTACTCTCGCCACTCCATGCGAGCGCCCGCCGAGAGTGCTCCCGCTTCGGCGCAGCGAACCACCTTGTGCAGCACTTCCTCGGCTTCGCCAGGCGTCGTTGCCCGAACCCGGAAGCGTGCCGAGGTGTAGGGCGGGATGACGTTCGGCGCGCCACCGCCGTTGGTGATGACACCATGGACCCGGACGCTCGGCCGCAGCTGCTGCCGCAACGCGCTAACCCCGTTGAAGGTCTGGATGACCGCGTCGAGCGCGTTGATTCCTTCGAACGGCGCCGCGGCTGCGTGGGCGGGCTTGCCGAAGAACTCGAACTCGATGCCCCGCGCCACCAGCGACGAGCCGGTGCCGATGCGATTCTCATTCATGGGGTGAATCATGATGGCGGCGTCAACATCGTCGAAGTAGCCCGACTCGATAAGGTAGATCTTGCCGCCAGCGTTGGGCACGGCCGACTCCTCAGCGGGACAGCCCAGCACCACGACCGAGCCAGGCAGCCGGTCGGCCACCCTGCGTAGCGCCAGCCCGGCGCCGATCGCCGCGGTGGCGATGATGTTATGGCCACAGCCGTGACCGACTTCCGGCAGCGCGTCGTACTCGGCGATGATGGCGATCTTTGGACGATTCGTCGAAGGCGTCATCTGGGCGCGAAAGGCCGTCGGGAGTCCGGCGATGCCTCGCTCAACCCTGGCCCCCTGGCTCTCGAGCAAGCCGGTGAGCCGGTCGGTGGCTTTGACCTCTTGCAGGCCCAGCTCTGGGTTGGCAAACATCCAGTCGCTGATCCCGATTAGCTCGGGTTCAACCTCTCCGATTGCCTGTCGTGCGTCTCGCTTCAATTCCGCTGACGTTGACATGCAAAACTCCTTGGGTTTCGAGAGCGCTCCGCTCCACATTGAATACGTGCGTCGTCGTGGACGTCGCGGGACCGGAGGAGGATGGCACGTGAGGTGGGACGGGGCCCTCGTTTATCCGCAATGGATTGTCAGGGATAGCGTCCCAGTCGTCGAGGGGGTCGGCCGCGATCGTGCGACGACCATCTTCGGCGATCTCGGCCCGGCACTACACGTGTGATACGCTCTGCAGTATAGTCACGCGTGACTAATCGACGGTGATTAGCGAGTGAGATTCGCAAATTCGTCCAACATGGGACGGTGAATCGTCAGCGAAAGGGATGGTCATGTTCGTGGTCACAAACACCCTGCGAATGCAGGCTGAGCACGCCGATCATATCGCGAACGCGTTTCGCGGGTCGGACGAGCACATGAAGCAGGTTGAGGGGTGCATTGATTTCAAGCTGCTGCGCGAAGCCAAGGGAGAGGGAGAACCCGTCTTCGTCGCCATGACGACGTGGAGAGACGAGGAGTCATTTCGTAACTGGATGCAAAGCGATGACTTTCGGAAGACGCACGCGAACGCGGCGAGCACACCGGCTCAGGGAGAAGTGCACCAGTATGAGGTCGTGGTGGGTAGCTGACCAGTAGTTCGGCCCGGCACCTGCAATTCACGCAGGCGCTGGCCCGCGGCTGTGTGTCAAGTCTGAACAGCCGCGGCGTCAGCCAGCGCCGCCGCGATCGACTCGGTCCAGGCGTCAATCTCGTCCCAGTCTCGAAAGTCGCCCTCGACGAGCAATTTCTTCCCGGCGGGCAGCGCGTGAATGAGACGCTCGGTGAAGCTGAAGTCGTGCGAATCGAGCGCGCCGAAGAAGACGACGTGCTCCCTAGGATGCAGGATTTCGCTCAACTCGTCGATCTCCTTGGGCTCGGCAGTTTCTCGTAGATCGTGGCCTTCGGCGTCGACGATCTCGTCGCCAAGTGGGCCGCTGCTGAAGAGCCAGAGTGGTTTCGCCGACAACTCTGCCTGGTGCTGGCGTACGAACGCGAGCGCTTCCTTCATCCAGGAACCGAAGTAGAGTGCGCTGCCGACCACGAATGCGTCGTAGCGAGTCAGATCCGTAACGTGCTTCATCGGTTCCACCTGGACTGGCAGATCGTCCGAACCGAGTCTGGTCGCGACGTGCTCGGCGATCTCCTTCGTTGAACCATGCTTGCTTGAATAGGTCACCAGGATGGTCATGGTGGACTCCTTCAGGTTGGGGAAGTGGCCGTCCAGACGTCGTCACACGTGGGTTGCTCAGCCTGCTCCAGGTACTGCGCCATCGCTGCCCAAATGCGTGCCTCTTGACGCGCACCGAGTTGCGCCAACACGGGTCCCATGAGCCGGTAGACACCTCGCGGTACGATCTCCCACGACCAGCGCATGCGCGTGCCCTCCGGCACTGAGTCGAAATTGAGCGATCCATGGATATCCATGGCCGACATGTGCGTCTCGAGCGCGATATGGCGCGGCCGCTCATACGCAACAAGCGTCGTGATCATCTCGACCGGCTGCCCGCGACTCCCGGCAATTAATCGGAACTGAGTTCCGACGCCGATCGGGTCGCGGGTCATCAGCTCGACAGACTTCATGACTGGGTTGTAGCGGGGCTCATTTCGATCGTCCGCGACAAAGTCGAAGACTTGCTCGACGGACCTGTTGATGACGATCTCACCTCGAATGTACGACATGCCCGCCCCCTTTCAGCGCGCGAGGCGGCTGTGTCAGATAGCATGGCCCGTCTTCGAACCGCGAGCGATGTCACGATCGCTGGATAAGTCGGCTTCTTCGCTGACGCGCATCGGAATGCCGAGATCTTCCGCCATCTGCCGGTATTCGACGCGGGTGATCTCTCCACGCGCGTAGCGTTCTTTCAGAATTTCAGCTGGACCGCGACGGCCTGGCGGGCCGAACCAGCGCGTAAGAAACGCCGTCAAGAGGGTCAGCAGCGCGATGCCACCGAAGATTTCGGCGATGATCCAGGTTGTCTGAGTCATGGTGATCACCTCCTTTAGACACGTGTGGCTCGCAGGGAATCCGCGCTCGACTGGCGCGATCTTTCCCACGTCCTAACCGTGCATCGCGAGGCGCATAAAAATCGCTGAGGTTTGGGGAGGGTTATGACAGTTTCGTGCATTGAGCGCGAAGCGAGAGGCTAGGATGTGGACCAGCTGGTGGGGGGTGTTTGTTCGACTGGCGACCGCTACGGGGATTCGCGACTGCGGGGGCGTTCGTGTCCCAATTAGCGCGCCCACCTTGGCCGCGATTCAAGCATGGGCTCCGGTAGCTCCGAGAGGACCGGCAAGCGCTCGACCAAGCTAAAGCACCAGCGCAGCCAGAGGGTCTGCTCGGCGCCCCATCCCCAGAGTTCCGTCCACCCGGCAGACGTATCAACTCGGACTTGCTCCGATGTCAAGAGACCGCCGAGAGACACATGGACGGCGTCCCAATCACGAGCAACCGCAGACCAATCCGGCACGAGCCGGTCGTTATCCCCCAGGGGCGGGCCGGCACCTGGATGGGCGGACCATCCCCAGTGTCCCACGGACGGTATAGGCGGGCGCTCTTCACGAGTGGCCTGGTACGCCACACACAGCCGGTGCCAGGCGTCAGGACCGTCGACCTCGAAGACGCGCGCAGCAGACGAGACGGCCAGCCGGAACTGCTGAACTGGTTGCTCGAGTGGCCATTCAATGGCCTCGTACACGCGTCCGGCAAGCAGGGAACTGCTCGGATTGGCAGCTGTCGAGGTCAAGAACCCGACCCCGGCGCGACCCAGCGGGTAGTTGTTTATCCTCTGAGCGTAGCGCTCCCAGCTCGTCGGCGCACTGGTGGGAGTGAGCAATTTGCGCGGATCGGGCGGATTGCCGTCCTCCGAGATCCAGAGCTGCGCCGAGCGGTCGAGCGGCGCGAAGAGCCAGTCGGCTCCGGACACGTCGAGTAGGGAGCGTGCGAACCCGTAGAGACGCGTCCCCTCGGCGAGTACAGTCGCGACCGTCAAATCATGATTGTGCATCCACGGGGGCATCTCGAACAGAGACTTCGCTGCGGCCTTGATGGCGACCTCTGGCCGTATCGCCACCTCGACCGGCAGCGCGGCTTCCTCGAGCGTCAGCAGGAACCCACAACCGGCCGGACCGCTGCAGAGACCCCAGGCGTGTTCCACGAGATCATGCATCCGGACCTCCTTCCAGCCGGGCCAGTCTGATACCCGTCATCAGCATGGACTGAGTATGCACAACCGTAGCGGGCCGTTCTTTGCCATGTGGGCGAGCGTCGGCCGGACGCCGCAACCCGCACAAGTGGAGTGCGTCAGCCCGATGTTGTCCTCACCAACCTCCCCATACACTCGACGTGCACGGTTTGAGGATAGAAATCCCACAGGCTGAAGTAGTCGAGGGTGTAGCCCGCTCGTGCGAACTGTCCAGCGTCGCGGGCGAAGGTGGCGGGATTGCAGGAGACGTAGACGATGATCTCTGGGCCCAGTTCGGTCAGCGTGTCGACCACGCAACGGTCGAGTCCGGTGCGCGGCGGGTCGACGATGACCCGCTCGACCGACGGAAGCGAGAAGACGGCCTGTTCAGCGGGCGCGGCGATGAACTCCACGTTGTCCAGCTGCTGAAGCCGTGCCGTGCGTCTGCCTGCTTCAGTGGCGAGCGGATCGATCTCGATTACCGTGACCGACTCTGCCTGGTCCGAGACCGAGAGACCGAGCAGTCCAATTCCGCCATAGATGTCGGCCACGCGCTGGGTACCGTCGAGTGACGCCAGTTCGCGTAGGCGTTCGAGCAGTCTCGGCAGAAGCTGGAGATTGGACTGGAAAAAGGATCCCGCTGGAACAACAAAGCGACGCGAATCGACCTGGATCCTCGAGAAGACATCGCCATACAGAGCTTCGACATGCCCCTTGCCGTCGCTCCAGCAGACACTCTCGACGTGTTGCAGTCTGCTGAGGTCTCTGCCGTGCTTGCACCTGCTCGGCGCGTTCGATGCTGGACGCCGTCGACTCCTTCGAGCAGCAGCTGCAGGCGGCGATCAGCGGTGTCACCGACCACTTGCGCGTGCAAGATTAGCCTGCCGCCGTAGTCGGGCAGTTCGTTGAGTTTGAGCAGGCGATTGAGCTGGTCGAGCAGCCAACTGATACGCGGGTGGACGACCGGACAATCAAGCAGCCGGACGATGCGCTTCGACCGGAGTTCACGGAACCCGGCCTCGCTCCCCATCGCGATCTGCGCCCGAACGCGGTAATTCCAGGGGTCAGGCATCGGCACGATCTCGTCGATGCGGGTCGGAAGGCGCTGCGACGAGAGGAGACGCCGGACGATGGCTGCCTTCTGCCGGAGTTGTCCGCTCTGGTTCATGTGCTGCCATTCGCAGCCGCCACACTGGTCGACGACTGGACAGCGTGGCTCGACGCGCTCTTCGGCCCGGTCGAGTACCGCCACGACGTCACCACGCCAGCGCTTGCCGCTACCACTGAGCGAGAGTCGCACCGTCTCGGTTGGAATGCCCGATTCGACGACGATCGACCGGCCTCCCGCGTTGACCGTGATCGTGCCATCGCTATTGAAGCGTGGCAGCTGGACGTCGATGCGTTCGCTCCGCCGTGACGTCCCGCCGCGATCTCGTTTTCCACGTCGTCCCATGAATACGTCTCGAGTTCTGAGGTCTGATGTGTCCAGGTGTCGTCAGTCAGGTCCCGCGGTGCTCTCGGCCGTCTGTTTCAATGCCGCCGCACGACGGTCGGCATCCCAACGCGTCTCGCGCACGAAGATCGCCAGTGTCGCGGCGGCAATGACCCCCAGCCCGGCGATAGCTCCCGAGGTGACGACGATGCCAACCGAGTCGGCCACCATGCCGACGATGATCGGGGACACGGCGCGGCCACCGTCGCCGATCAGGCGCCAGAAGCCAAGAAATTCCCCAGTCAGATGTGGCGGAGCGAGGTCCGCGCCAAGCGTCATCATCGAACCCGCGCCGATGCCGTTTCCAAGTCCGATCAGCAGTCCGGCAGCCATCAACTGCGCGTAGCTATGTGTGAATGGAACCACCGCCATCCCGAGCGCCAGCACGGCGAACGAGGGCACCGAGGTTGCCTTGCGGCCGAACCGGTCCATGACGTATCCCGCCGGAATGAAGAGGGACATGTCGACCAGCGAGGAGGCGCTCACGATGATGCCGACCTGCGCGTTGTCGAGTCCGATGGCATATGCCGCGAAGAGCGGGATCGCGATCTGTCTTCCGGCCCGGATCATCTGCCCAAAGACGTTGGCAGTCCCGGCGGCCAGCACGTCACGTCGATTGTAGGTGACGGCTTCACGCACCACATCGAAATGGAACGAGTGTCCCTTGGATCGAAGCTTGGCCGACACTGGTTCCTGGACGAACATGAAGGCGATGACGACCGCGACCACCGCGGCCAGGCCAGCGACGACGATGGCGTTGGAATAACCGTAGAACTGGGCAATGAACCCACCGGCAAATGGCCCGGTGAAGGTGCCAATCCGGTTGATGCCGCCAAAGACAGAGATTGCTCGTCCACGCGACTCATTTGGAATGGCCGTGGCGATGAACGCGTGACGCGAGAGCCCCCAGAAGGCGGTTCCGATGCCACCCACGAACTGGAACAGGATGAGGAGCGGCGTCTGGCTGACGAGTCCAAGCAGAATGGTCGCGAGCGCGAAGAGGGCCGAACCGGCGATCATCGACTTGCGGAAGCCAAATTTCGGTAGGAGCAGACCGCTCGGGAGGTCGAAGATCATCGTGCCGATCCACGCAGCCGAAACGATCAGCCCGGCAAGGCCGTAGGATCCACCCGCTTCTTTGGCGTAGAGCGGGAGCACGGGGATCAGCAATCCCTGCCCGAAGGACAGGAACGCGGTTGGTACATAGACGGGCATCAGCAGCCCGACGGTTCCCGATTTCATCCGTGCGGCTCGTCCGTTGTCATACCGTGCGTAATTTCGCAAATTCGTGAGAGCGCCTCTCGTCACCCACAGTGGCGAAAGGCGTATCTTCAATCATACAGGGTCTCGGCTGCGTTTTCTTCCGGGGTGTCTTCCTATTATCCGTGCTCTCGACATCATTCGCGTCCGCGGGGATACTCAAGGCGTTGAACCGGCAACTGACAGGCTGAATTCCGACCGGCGGCCCTCATCCGGTTGCCGGTCGAGGTCGCCGCGATGCGAGATGGAGCGAACCATGCGAGTTGATGTTCATACCCACGCTCAGCCGAAAGAGTATCTCGACACGCTGCTCGATTCCGGGCGCTATGAGACGGTGCGGGATCCGAACGGCCAGATGGTCGTGCGAGAGAAGGGCTCGCGGTTTCTGACGATCACGCCGCAGATGCACGATCCGGCGCAGCGAGTCAAGGAGATGGACGAGACCGGCATCGACGTGCAGATCGTGTCGGTCACCACGCCGCAGGTCTATTTTCTCAGTGGCCAGCCAGCCATCGATTTGGCGCGCACCTGTAACGACTACCTGGCGGACATGGTCCAGCAGTACCCGACGCGATTCCGCGCACTGGCCAGTGTCCCGCTGACCGCCAATGTCGACGCGGCAGCGCAGGAGTTCGAGCGCTGTCTTGACGACCTGAACATGGTCGGGGCGATCGTCGGGGCCAATATCGACGGACGGCCGATCGACGATCCCGAGTTCGCGCCATTCTATGACGTATTGAACGAGCGGAAGTCGACGATGCTGATTCATCCGATGGTTCCAGCGGGCATCGAGGTGATGAACCAGTATGCTCTGGCGCCGCTGGTCGGGTTCATGATGGACACGACGCTGGCGGTGGCCCGGCTGATCTTCTCCGGCTTTTTCGACACGTACCCGAACGTCAACGTGATCGTCGGGCATCTTGGCGCGACTGCTCCATATCTGGCTGGTCGGCTCGACATCGGCTACCGCAGCTATCCGGACTGCAAGGGGATCGAGAAGCCGCCGAGCGAATACCTGAAACAGATGTACCTCGATACGGTCTCGTTCCATATCCCGGCGCTCCATTGCGCGGTCGAGACAGTCGGTGCCGACCGCATCGTCTTCGGATCCGACTACCCACATGTCATCGGCGACGTGGCCGGGGCGACCAAAGTCATCGAGGAGGCTGTCTCAGCCGATGCCGTCGCGGACATCCTGGGCAACACCGCAGCCGGGATTTTTGGATTGTAGTGAGGGCCGTTTCTCTATCGTTGCGGCTCGCGTCCCAATTGCTGCTTGAACGTCTCGTGTAGTTGTTGACGCGCTTTTGGGTTCAGCAGGACGTCCGCGGCGGTGAGGGCCAGCGCCGCCGCTCCGGTGGCGGTCAATGCATCGGCGCGCTCGCTGCGGGCCGCATCGGCGAACTCCGTCGTATGCCCGCCGATGCCCTTCTCACAGATTTGCAGGTAGGGGTGAATGGTCGGGACTAGCTGGCTGACGTCGCCGATGTCGCTGGAGCCAACACCGGCGCCGGCAGGCGGTACCTCGTATTCAAGCCCGAGCGAGGTCAGGTTGTCACGGAAGAGGTCGACCAGAGCGCTGTTGCAGACGCGCTGCTTGTAGCTGATCCCTTCGGTGATCTTCACCCTCGCTCCGGTTGCGAGCGCGGCTGCGTTGACGATGTCGACGAAGCGCGTGTTGAGCTCCTCCAGATAGGTCTGGTCATTGGCGCGAACCAGGAACTCGGCCCGGGTGTAATCCGGAATGACGTTCGCCGCGTCACCGCCGTGGGTGATGACGCCGTGAATGCGCGTCTGCGGCTTGAACGCCTGGCGCAGCTGATTCACGCTGAAGAAGACCTGCAGCAGGGCATCGAGCGCGTTGATCCCATTCTCCGGTGCGGAGGAGGCATGGGCTGGTTTGCCGAAGAACTCGATGTCATAGGGCGTGACGGCCAGCGAGCCGCGGTCGAGGTACGTCGTGTCGCGTGGATGCATCATGATCGCCGCGTCGAGTCCGGCAAAGACGCCCGCCTCGGCCATGGTGACTTTGCCGCCGCCGCCCTCTTCCGCCGGAGTGCCGATTACTTTGATCGTGCCCTGCACGTCCGGCAATGCACGACGCAGGGCGATGCCCGCACCGACTGCCCAGGTCGCGATCAGGTTGTGGCCGCAGGCATGGCCGATCTTTGGCAGAGCGTCGTATTCGGCAAGCAACCCGACAACTGGCTCGCCGCTGCCGTAGGTGGCGATGAAGGCCGTGTCCAGTCCTGCCACACCGCGTTGCACCTCGAAGCCGTGCTCCTCGAGCTCATTCGTCAGCAACTCGGCCGATTTATGCTCCTCGAAGGTGATCTCCGGGTTGTCGTGTAGCGTGTGCGAGACGTCGATCAGCCGGGGGTGCAGACGTTGCACTTCGCGCTTGATGCGCTCTTTGGCCTGGTCGATCTGATGGTCGGTGGCCATCGGTTCCTCCTTATATAGAGTCTTCCCAACCTCAAACCGATCTTCGCACAGGATCGTCGGATTGGCCTTCACTCACCGTTGCCTGGTTACTGCGTCTCGCGCGATACTCGGCCTCTATGACGCGATCTACTACTCAGAGACGGGAGATGCATGTCTTTTCAGCCAGATCGCGCGCTCGAGCTGTTGAGGCTTGGCACCGGGCAGCCCACCGCTGAATTCCGTGATGATCAGGAAGAGGCGATCCGTTTCGTCGTTGAGGGACGCGGACGGCTCCTGGTGGTTCAGAAGACCGGTTGGGGAAAGAGCTTCGTTTACTTCATCGCGACCAGACTCTTGCGCGAGGCGGGCAACGGACCGGCCTTGCTGGTGTCGCCGTTACTCGCCCTGATGCGCAATCAGATTGCCGCCGCGGAACGCATGGGTGTCCGCGCCGCGACGATCAACTCGAACAATCAGTCCGAGTGGAACGAAGTTCTCAACGCGCTCCACGCAGATGCTGTCGACATCCTGCTCATCTCGCCTGAGCGGTTCTCGAACGAGGAGTTCAGGACCGGGCCGCTGGCCGAGATTGCTGGGAGAATCTCCCTGTTCGTCGTCGATGAGGCGCATTGCATCTCGGACTGGGGTCACGATTTTCGCCCGGATTACCGGCGTATCGAGCGCATTATGCGGACATTGCCGCCTAACCTTCGTCTGCTGGCGACGACCGCGACTGCTAACGAGCGCGTGATGGAAGACCTGCGGGACGTGCTCGGGTCGGATCTCAAGATCATGCGTGGCGACCTCAGCCGCCCGTCGCTGCTGCTGCAGACGATTCGGATGCCGACTCAGGCGGAGCGGCTCGCCTGGCTCGCCCAGACGATTCCCACGATCGCGGGAAGCGGAATCGTGTACACCTTGACCGTTCGTGACGCCGAACAGGTCGCCGATTGGCTGCGTTCACGAGGTATCAGTGCCGAAGCGTACACCGGCAGATCGGGTGACCGTCGCCCTGAACTGGAGCAGGCTCTTCTCAGCAACCGTGTCAAAGCTCTGGTGGCGACGACGGCGCTGGGCATGGGGTTCGACAAGCCGGACCTCTCCTTTGTCATCCACTACCAGGCACCCGGATCGGTGGTTGCCTATTATCAGCAGGTCGGGCGTGCCGGGCGTGCCGTTGATGCGGCTTATGGCGTGCTCCTGAGTGGCACCGAAGAGACGGAAATCAACGAGTACTTCATCAATAGCGCGTTCCCGACTCCTGATGAAGCCCGGTTGGTGCTCCAGGCGCTCGAAAGAGCGTCAGAAGGCTTGAGTATCTACGAACTCGCGGCTTGCGTGAATCTCAGCCAGTCCAGGATCCAGAAGACGCTGGACTTGATCTCACTGGAATCACCGTCTCCCGTCGTCAAGGTGGGTACCAGGTGGCAACTGACGGCTACTGACCTATCAGACGAGTTTTGGGCCAGGGCTAAGCGCTTGTCCAATCTGCGGCGCTACGAGCAATTCGAGATGCAAGAGTACGTCAAGCTCGAATCAGGGCACATGGAATATCTCATCGATGTGCTCGACGGCGATCCATCGCAGGTGCGCGTGCCCAAACTGACTCCCTTGCCGGACGAGCCGTCGCGTGATCTCGTCAACGATGCCATCGCCTTTCTCCGGCGGTCGGACGTGCCGTTCGAGTTGAGGCAACGCTGGCCACCGGGCGGCATGCCGCAATATGGCGTACGGGGAGTCATCCCCGAGAGTCATCGCGCGCGGGCCGGCCGGGGGCTCTGCATCTGGGGAGACGCCGGATGGGGCTCCCTCGTCCAGATGGGCAAGTATCAGGACGATTTCTTTGACGATGACCTGGTCGATGCTTGCGTGAACATGGTCATGCGCTGGAACCTTGAGCCGTGGCCGGCCTGGGTCACCTGCGTTCCGTCGTTACGGCATCCGGAGTTGGTTCCCGACTTCGCGGAGCGTCTCGCCGCGCGCCTTGGGCTCCCGTTCCACCCGGCGCTCGTGATTAAGATCAGCCGCCCGGAACAGAAGACGATGAAGAACAGCAGTCAGCAGGCGCTCAATCTCGACGAGGCCTTCGACGTCGATTCCACGCGGATTCTGAACGAACCGGTTCTGCTGGTGGATGATATCGTTGATTCGGGCTGGACAATGACCGTCTGCTCGTGGCTCCTGCGAGAGCACGGCAGCGGTGAGGTTTTACCGCTCGCGCTGGCGGTGTTGGGACGACAACGGTGACCTTCGCTCTCTCAGGCAATCTCAAGGCCACACTCCTCCTGACCGCGCCGTTGAACGCTGGAGCGAAGCAGGAACCGGTCGACTTCCTGACCGGAGCGGAGTACCGGCGACTGGCAAAGATGCTGATGGATCTCAGCAGAGAACCCGCTGACTTTCTCGGACAGGCGTCCGATGACGTGATTCACGCGTGTGCGTCGATTGTCACGGAAGACCGCCTTCGACGCTTGCTCGACAGGGGCTTTCTCTTGGGCCAGGCGGTCGAACGCTGGTACTCGCGCGGCATCTGGGTCGCCGGACGAGGCGATCCGGAATATCCAGCCCGGTTGAAAGAACGTCTCAAGCTTGCTGCCCCTCCGCTCCTGTATGGCTGTGGCGAGCGGTCGATTCTGTCCGAGCCCGCGCTCGCGGTTGTCGGTTCGCGAGACCCGGACGAAGACGTGCTGGACCAAACTCGGGCCGTCGGTCAGCAGGTTGCAGAAGCCGGAGTCCTGCTTGTCTCAGGTGGTGCGCGAGGGATTGACGAGGCCGGGAAACAGGGCGCGTTACAGGCGGGCGGCAGGGTCGTCTGCGTCCTGCCGGACAGTCTGGAGCGACGAGCGCTCCAACGCGACAACCGCTCATTCCTGAAAGATGGACAATTGTTACTCGTGTCGCCCTATGATCCACTGGCAGGCTTCAACGTCGGACACGCCATGCAGCGCAACAAGCTCATCTATGCGTTGTCCGATGCGGCGCTGGTCATGAACTCGGAGTACAACCGGGGTGGCACCTGGACGGGTGCGGTGGAGCAGTTGGAGAAGCTGGATCTGGTTCCGGTCTATGTGCCAGCGAATGCTTCCGGTCCTGGAACCGCGTTGCATGAGCTTCGCGTTCGTGGAGCGCTTCCGTGGCCGGATCCCGACACACCGCAAGCGCTGGTCGACCTCATCACGAGCGAGACGAGGGCGTCGTCACCCGAGAGTCGTGCGGAGCAATTGCGGCTGACCGGCATCGCAGAAGATAAGCCGGACTACCGGGAACGGTAGCCTGGCGACGCCGCGGGATGCTTTGTCGTCACTCGTCTCATCTCTGATTGACCACGTGGTTCGCCTTCGATCCTCATCTCCAGATTCCCATGTACATCTGAACGTTGCTCACCCACCAACGGATAGTTCGACGTTCCCACTGGTGACGTGGACGTCAATCAGGAGCGTCACCGCGGACGTTCCAAACACGTCGTTGACGTAGGAGCCGCCCTCGAGATGCAGTCCGTTGGCGGTGATGGTGCCGGAGGATACGCTGGCCGTCACCTGCACGCCAACGTTAGCGGGGAGATGCACGTGAGCGTTGCCCGAGGATGTCTGGATCGACGACTCGATGTTGTGACTGAACGATCCGCCAAGATTGAGATTGACGTTGCCGCTGATGTTCTTGATCTGGAGATTCGAGAGCGACTGGAAGTCTCCCGAGATTGACACGTCCATGTTACCGCTCGAATTGCTCAGCGCGAGACTGTCAAGCGACGGGAATGTACCGTTGACATCCAGATGGACTGTCCCGCTGGTCGACTTCATGTCGATCCGGTGGAGGTGTGCCTGATTCCCTCCGATCGACGCACTGGTATTCCCGCTGACCGTATTACAGTTCAAAGACGTTAGCTGCGATGTCGAGATGTCGATCTTGGTGTCGCCACTCGTGACGTGTGTGCTGAGATCCAGCGGCGCGCTTGTTCCGAACCGGAGGTCCCACTCGTTGTCGAGCTCGCGGCTGGTCAAGTTCTGCTGCTCGGGTTGGGAGATGTCCAACGTCCCAAGCGTTCCATCCACGATGTACGACACGTCTGGTTTGAGCAGTTTGTTGTAGGTGAACTGGGCGCTGAGCAAGTGGTCGGCGCCGTCGTGTATGGCCACGTCGCCGCTAGTCATGGCCCTGATGGTAGCCCGCACCGCAGCGGCGTTCCCTAACTCCAGTTCCTGTCCGGTCGTCTGCACGTCACCTGGGTGGGTGAGACCGTCGTTTCCGCATCCAGTTACGGTGATCATGTCGGCGGTGAGTGCTATCAGCAGGCCATGCTTTGGGATTGCGATCAGGTTCATGGCGCGTGTCCTGTAACGAGGCCGGACGTCTGTAACGTTCGTCGCACCTGGGACCGTACGCAGTTGGTCCCACCAGTATCGTGGCGGGCAGGTCGCCAAAGAGTTGTGACGTTTTGGGGCGAAAACATACAGGCCCGCGACGCCGTGCCGCGTACTGCGACACAGCGGCACGTTGGCGATCTGCACGCCATGTATCGATGGGGTGAATGAGAAGGTTAGCCCCGCGTCACGTGGGCGCTGACGCAGAGCCAGCGATCGCCCTGCTTCCACCAGACGTCGGTGTAGCGTCCCTGCTTCGGTGTGCCGTCTGCCAGCGTGTAGGCGGTCGTGGCGTGGATGATGGCGATGTCGCCAAAGAGACGGATTTCGACGTTGCCAGCCAGCAGATTGGCGATCGAGACTGGATGAGCCGTCTGTTCCAGAAATCCGGCGCGGTTGACGATCGTGCCGTCCGGATTGCTGCAGCGGAAATCATCCGCCAGGTTTCGCTCGAACCACTGGACGTCCGATTCCTGCACGGATCGAATGTACTGGCGATTGAGGTCCTCCAGCATTCGCCGGTTGAGCTCGGTGGTGGCATCAGTCTGCATTCGAGTGTACTCCTTCACGACTCACTTCGTTGGCAGGCGGGGCTGCGTGAACCGGTGGTTGCCCGCCTGATGCAATTGCTGACCAGAGGTACATCGCCGCGTGACTGCGCCAGGGCGACGCCTTGTCGGCCACTGGCCTCAGGGACCGGACGTCGCTGGCGTCAAACAGGATTCGATTGCACATCAGGTCGAGATCCGGATCGTTGATCAGTCGCAGACCGATGTACTGCAGGGCGTCGCCGTCAACGGCTATCACGCCACGAAGCTGGGCGGAAAGCTGTTCCAACGTCGTCGCGGCACTCAGGCTGATCGCCCCACTGGCAATCGCCTCCGAGAGCCGGTGCATCTGATCCGCGAGGCTCGCGGGAACACCGGATTCGGTTAGGTTCGTCGTGCTCAAATGGGCCGCCGATGGGAAGCAGCGGCTGGGATGTTTGCCGCCGGGGACATCGATTGGTGTGCCGAATCGCTCGACCAGCAGCCGCATGATCTGTCTCCCGTCCTCCGGCGCATGTGAGTCGATGACCGCGCGAAGCGCAACCTCGAATCCGTCCCAGCATCCTGGAATACGAACGCCAGGGCCAGACCGGATCAACGGGGCAAGATTGGAATTGCGTAGCAGATGATCGTCGATTTCGATCGGGTCCGCCTTCAGATCGAACATGCGCTTGACGCGCTCGGTGACCGGAAGCAGATAGCGTGACATACTCACCGGAACTCGGAGCAGCAGGGCTCTTCGCTCGGCTAGCGGACGAACCTCGATGACACCCGACATCTCTCCGATTACGACAGATCGCCGGTAGATATCGCCGTCGATTACCTCCACCAGGGGCGTGGACCGAGTGGAGAGAAACGCCAGCATTGCCGGCCAGTTGTATGGATCTCGATAGAAGAGCTTCAGCCCGACCATACCTTCACTGAGATCCATCGACGATCGTCGCCACCTCCGTAGTTCCGTGGGCGTGCGGGCGTAGGTCTGCTGGATGGCCTCGTTGAAGCGACGCACGCTGGAGTACCCGGCGCTGAAGGCGATCTCGGTCATCGAAAGGCTGGTCTCGTCGATCAGTTTCTTGGCGAAGAGGAGACGACGAGTCTGCGCCACGGCCACGGGAGGCGCCCCAAGCTCCTCGACGAACAGTCGCTGCAATTGCCGCGAGCTCACGTTCAGCCGGGCCGCCAGTTCCCCGACGCCGCAGCTGTCCAGCATTCCCTCGCTAATCAGCCGAAGGGCGCGAGCAATGATGGGCGAGGCAGTCAGTCGTTCGGGCGCGTCGGGCGCGGACTCGGGGTGGCAGCGCAGGCAGGGCCGAAAACCGGCTTCCGCGGCCGCGGCCGCTGTGGAGAAAAAGCGCACGTTTTCCGCGCGCGGCCGTCCGGGACAGCCGGGACGGCAGAAGATGCCGGTGGTGAGCACGGCTGAGAAGAATTGGCCGTCGAACCGCGGATCGCGACGCGTTTCAACGTCGTTCCGTTGCTGCTCTAATTCGGTCGATATCATGGCGCAGCGTCCTTCCGGCTTTCGAGTCTTCTCATCGTGACCACCTGGGCGGCCCCACATGCGTGAATCCGACTATAGCAGCGCCGGTCGCATGCTTCTCGCGGTTTTCGGACAGCCTTGCCGGCTCGTGAGCGCTGGGCCATGAACCAACGCTGCTAATCGGCTGGCGTTTTTCAGCCTCCGCAAACACGACCTGCCTGTCTGACGCTTCGCTTAAACGATGGCAGCGAAGATGCGCCAGTGTGCAATGGAGCCTCGCAGTTATGTTGGGTTGGCTGGTCCAATCGGCACCGAGTTCCGATCAGCACGGTCATTCAGGTACGTAGATGATGAGAACGACGGACGGTAACGGTGGCCGCCACGGAACGCTCGCGCACATTTGACCTGGAGCGACTTCGCTGGCGCCGCTGGCTTGTGGAGCTACCGGCAAGCGCGAACGCGGCTGTCTCCGAGCGCTGGCGACTGGCAGCCAAGCTGGTCGCGTTCGTCACCGGCTGGCGCCTGCTGATTCTTGCCCTGAGCTGGACGTGGGGGCAGCTTCCGGTCGCACATGTCTGGCCGGACGGCATTGGCTCGATGTGGCTGTGGCGCTATTCCGTCCGCTGGGACTCGGGTTTCTATCTCGATATTGCTCGTAACGGCTACCAGTACCAACCTGGCCACTCGTCATCGATCGCCTATTTCCCGCTCTACCCGTTCTTGATCCGGTTCACCCACCTGCTCCTGCCCAAGAGCGATGTATTCGCGGCGCTGGTCGTCTCGCAACTGGCGCTGACCGCCGCGGTGATCTACGTATTTCGCCTCGTTGAGCTCGATTTCGGCCGGCAGGTGGCCTGGCGTGCGACGTTCCTGCTGCTCATCTTCCCGACGGCGTTCTTCTTCTCGGCCGTCTACCCAGAGAGTCTTTTGCTGCTTATGCTGGCGGGATCCATGTATCATGCGCGACGCGGCGAGTGGTTGCGGGCCGGCCTCTTCGGTCTGGGTGGTGGCGCGACGAAGCTCGTTGGCGTCGTCGTCATCGTGCCGCTCCTCATCGAGCTCTGGCGGCAGCGCGAAACCAGGTTGCCTCGCCCAAGGGCGCTGCTCTCGACCGCAATTGCTCCGCTTGGTTCGTTCGCGTATCTCGGATACCTCCAGCTGCGCTTCGGCGACTTTCGCGTGCTCTTCGATACCGAGGCGCAATGGTTTCGCCATGCATTCGAGCCCGCCTTCCTGGCCGGAATCGATCTTCTGAGCGGAGACCGAACAGCGCTGATCCACTATCCAGCTGGCTCGGTGCCGTCGCGCGGGTTCTTCCTGGAGATCGACACCCTGGCGTTGGTGCTGTTCGCGGCGGCCGGAGTCTTCCTCTGGTTCCGTGTGCGGAGGAGTTACGGAGCCCTGGTGCTGGCGTATCTAATGGTTCCGGCATTCTCGGGAAGCATGCAAAGCATGAACCGCTATGTCGCCGTGCTCTTCCCGGTCTTCATGCTGCTGGCATGCATCAAATCCGAGCCGTTTCGCAGTGCCATCGCTGGCGTGTTTCTCTGCGGATTGGTCGTAACGAGCTATCTCTTCGTCAACGGCTTCTGGGCTGGGTGAGGCAGCGGTGCACCTGCTGTCCCGGACGTCAGTTGAGACTCATGTCCATGCAGACGAACTGCCCGCGGCATATCGCCGCGGGCAGTGGTATTGAGGGAATTCGGTTGCGAGACCGGAGGCCTCCAACTAACGGTTTGGTCGACCGTGTCCACAACCACCACCTCTACCCGGAACGTGACCGGAGGAACCTGTGCCGACCGTGAAGTTCAACGTCGGGGTGTCGGTTCCACCATTGAGCGTGACTCCAGGTGCGGTGAAGGTGAGGGTGTAGTTACCAGCTTCTGGCAGCACTTTGACTCCATGAACGCTCGCGCCCCAGTTGTAGCCATAGACGACTTGGCCAGTCGAGTTGGCTTCAGCCGTCGCTTTGCCACTGTAGACTACGATACCGTCGTCTCGAACGATGCTCATCATGGCAGCTGCGTCATAGACGCGCACTTCGTGGAACGGGGTGCTCGGATTTGGAGTGAATCCCGTCTCTGGAGTCCCGGTAGCCGCTGTTCCGTAAGCGGACTCCCGATCGAGCATTCTCGGCTGCAGTTCGATGACGTCATAGCCAGTCATCTGCGCGCTCGAATTGTCGATGAGGCCGACCTCGACGCGGATTGGCGTGCCGGACGTCAGCGCTGCCGATTCCTCACCACCTTCGAGATTGTCGCCCCAGTCAACGGTCGCCGTCGCTGAGCTGGCGGTTGTGCACTGTGCTTTCCAATCATGAATGCCCTGGACGTAATCGTACCCAGCGACCTCGTAGCCGGAGAGCGGGGCTCCGGTTGGATCCACCGCGTCTTCGCACGTGTACTTGAGGCTGAGTGATCCCCCGACCATGATGGTCGGAACGGTCGTGATCATGCCGCTCGTCATCGAGCCGGTGCCAGCGCGCTAATGGCCCGGTCCATGACCGTTGCCGCCACCACCGCCACCCTGCCCGCGGCCGGTAACAAGACCCACGTCGACGTATGTCAGGCTGTAGGGCTGCGCGGTCGTGTACGGGTGGATGACTGCGGTGTTCCCGCCGCCCTCCTCAGGAGACTGATAGATCGTGGTGCTGGCGTCGAAGAACGTGTTCAGGGTCGTCGCGGCCGCACCGTACGTCGGGCCGTCCAGGCTAAAGGTCAGTCGGTATTCACCCGGCCCAGCGGCTTCGTTCTTGGTGTTCCAGACCTTGCCATAGACGATCTTGCCCGATACGTTGACCTCCGCATTGTAGTAGCCCGGGCCATCGCCGGTTTCCCAGACCGGTTTGTCGAAGAACGTTCCGAGCACGCCGGCGCCTTGCCACTGGCCCGTTGCCGGATTCCAGGTGAGCGTACTGGCCAGATTGGGATCAATCTTCTGGATGGTCAAGCGGGCGGCTCCCGAGAAGACCCAAGCGAGATCTTGCAGCAACGGGTCATACGAAGAATCACTGCTATATGGTTGGCCATTCGTCGCCCACATCTCGGACGGCCCTTGACCCGATATGTAGCGCATGACGTAGCCGTTCATCGGAGCGGCGCTGATATCCTGGCGCAGCGACGTCTCGATGCGCACGATTGAGTTTACTCGCCAATCACGCGCTTCGAGATTGTCGCCCCAGTCGATCTCGCTCACATTGACCGGGGACGTGGCCACGATGTTGTCAGCCTGCCAGGTGTTATCCGGGTCTTGCTGACAGTACCAACTGACTCCTTCTGGGTCGGTAAGGCATGAATTGACCAGGGAAGTGGCATCCATGGTTCCGCGAAGCACGGGTGCGTACGTCTTCCCGTCGCCGAACATCACCGGTACCGAAAGATTGTTGCCGGCTGTCGTCTCACCGCCGCCCGAGTGACCGCCGCCTCCTTTGCCTGGAGGCGGACCCTTGGCGCTCGCCATACTTGCCGGTACGAGAATGATGATCAAGGTTAAGATTGCCGCCAGTCGGCGCCAGAACAAGGTCGCGCTGTTCATAGTGGCCTCCTTCATTCACGGTGACGATGGGGATCGCAATCGTTTCAGCGAGCTGCATGGCGACATACGTTACCTTTCGTTGGACGACTGCCCGTGGCCGCGAGCCACGGGCAGTGCTGTCGAGTCTGGATTGCGCGGACGTAGTGTCGGTGCTCAGGTTAGCTACTTCTTCTTGCCGCCGCTGTTCTTGGCAGCAACCGTGAAGGTCAGCGTGGCGGTGTGTCCGTCGTCGCTGATGACGGTGTTTGCAGCGGTTGACGTCAGCGCGACGTTCGGCGCATAGAAGGTGAGGATGTACGTGCCTGCCGTCGGCAGGGACTTCACTCCATGGCCGCCAATGCCCCAGTTGTAACCGTAGACGACCTTGCCGGTCGCATTGATTTCGGCGGTCATCGCCGTGTTTGGCTCGACCACGTACGTGCCGGACGTCTCGTTGTAGAGGCTGAACAGGGCGCCGATGTCATACACCCGGACGTAATCGGTAACGGTCTCTGGCAACCCAGTCTCCCCATTTATCGTGTCGTAGGTGTATGGGAAACTGATCTGGGTGACTCCGCCGGTCGACGATGTGGCTTCCGTGCCGTAGGCAGACAGCTTGTCGGACAGGCTCGGCTGCAGCTTGATGACGTGGTAGCCCACCATGTCGGTGACGGTGTCGTCGGTGAGACCGACCTCGACGCGGATCGGCGTGCCGGACTTCAGCGACGTGCCCTCGAGGTTGTCGCCCCAGTCAACGTCAGCGGTAACCGTGTTGGCCTCCGCGTTTACGCACTGGGCCTGCCAGCTGTGCACGCCCTGAACCCAGTAATAGCCATCAACCTCGTACCCAGTCTGCGGCGTGCCAGTCGGGTCGGTTGGGCCACCGGGGCAAGTTACGGGGAACGTGCCCGGGCTCGTTACGAAAATGGCCGGCACCGAAAGGTTATTGGTGAGTGTCTCGCCGCCACCCCCCTTGCCGCCGCCTTTGCCCTCGGGGGGCGCCGCGCTGGCGATGCTGGCCGGCACGATCAGAACGACCAGGGTTAAGAGGACGATCAGTCGACGCCAGAGGCTCTTGCTGTGTTTCACCTGAGAACTCCTTCGTAAGCTGAAATGATGGTCGTCACTGGGGACTCAGGGAGCTGATTTTCGGCATACGCCCTCCCTTTCTGTGTCAGTCTCCTGAATCCGATCAACGCTGATGAATGTTGACCTGCTGCACGGGGAACCAGAAGTTGTTGGTCCAGCCCTGGTCCTCGCAGCTCCCGGAGTCTTCGTGGCCCGAATCGCCTGCCACGAACATGCGCCAGCGCACTCGAGCCATGTCCGACTTGTCAGGGTTATTGCCGTAGTCCTTGAGATCGATCTGGAATCGCATTTTGACGCCGTTGACGTAGCCAATGCCGCGAATGCCGGCGCCGGTCATGCCCGTTTCATCGTCGCCGCCGCACCCACCTTCATCGCCACCGCAGCCCTCATCCGTCGCCGCGGCAACAGACTCTTCCCCTTCATGCCCCCTGAGCATGACTTTGTGGATCTCGTAACTGTCTAACGTTCTGGCGCTGTCACGATAGATGATGTTCCAGTGGCCATTCACATATGGGCCAGTCTGCGTTTTATCGGTGAATACGGTAAGCGTCAGCCGTGGCCCGTCTTTCCCGGCGTTGACTGCGCTGATCACGAGGTTGGGCGTCGACGCGTCAGCGCATTCGCCGCCGCCGCCTTCTTCCTGCGCTGCGGCGGTGGTGGGAAACAGGAGCAGCAGCAGTACGAACATTCCGAGCCAGCGCCATAGGCGTGGGTCTGCAATTCTCGTCACGTCGCGCTCCTTCCATGGGCGGTCGACCTTGACGGTGACTTGAATCTATCTTGACCTAATCTTGACCGGAAAGGCGTTACAGAGGCATCAAATGATTGGAAGGAACTGGCTGATTTCGATGTCAACCTTGCAACATCTTATCGGAGGTGCGTGGAAATTCTGATTGATGAAGTCGGAATGTGATTACATAACGATCCTTGTGGTCGGGTCACCTAGTGTTTCGTGATTGAAGGGACAACGAGGTATACCGTTCGTCTGGAACGCAGCCAGCCGGCTGGGCAAACGGGAAGTAACCGTGGATCCTCGCTCGCATAGCGTTCTGTCTTAGAATGCCCGTGCAGAACAGCACATTGTGGTGAAAATGAGGAGAGGCGCATGGTAGTTGTGATTGATCGGGATGGATTGACGCGCGTCGGTTCGTCACGCGAATTCGAGGGCTACGAGCACGGCGACGTGGCGACGTCGTTCATCCTCGTAAACAGCGACCCGGGGAGTGGGCCCCGATTGCACCGGCATCCGTATGCCGAAGTTTTTGTGCTGCTCGAAGGAGAGGCGACGTTTACCGTAGACGGCCAGACGATCGAAGCCCGCGCCGGACAGGTGGTCGTCGTGCAGCCAGGTGAGGCACACACATTCGTCAATACCGGCAGCGGTCCGCTCAAGCAGATCGACATCCACGCCAGCGAGCGCTTCATCACCGAGTGGCTGGAGTAGTCACGACAGTGGTCCACGAAATTGGTGCCGTGGCGAACACATCGATATCGATCACCATTGTCATGGACATGTTTCACCGACCCGGTCCGGTGGCCTCAACGAGCGGAGCGCTCGTTTCGCCCGCAAACACCCTGAGTCCATTCGTTGCCATCCCCGCTTCAATCGACCACTGGATGAGACGCGAATTGGCTCGTCGTCTCGATCGGCATGACATCGAGACGCTCTGTTGCGGGTTCTTGGCACGGTTCTTGAACTATAGCAAGTGCGCGTCCATGGCTGGTGGGCGTGGAATAGCACAGCTGTTGTGTGAAAGGATCGAAGAATGCTTTGGACTCTTATGGTGGTCGTGTTGATTCTGTGGCTGCTTGGGTGGCTGGCGTTTAGTATTGGCCCGCTCATCCACTTGTTGCTGATCGTCGCATTGGTCGTGCTTGTCATTCAACTCTTCACCGGGCGCCGCGCGCTATAAGGCGCCAGGTCGATATCGATCACCATTGAATCTCGCGTCACGGCTACAAGTCGCGAGACCCATGGCCAAGCCGCCCCTCCGTGGGGCGGCTTCGTTTTGTGTGATGCGAGGTCGTGACCGGTCTCGTCCCGTCGCCCGCGAGCGGCGCCAGTCATATGGGCAGGTGCGGGCTTCCTGACCCGGCACGTGCCTTGCCAGGTAGCATCGTGAGACACCGGCGTTGCCGGGATTCAGGACGAAAGAGACTGATCATCTGCTGGGACTTGGTGTAAGGTCTCGGTGGTCATTGGGTGGTTCCCGGGTGGCGTCAACCGGCATCGAATGGCTTTATACGCTTGCCGGAGCCCTGGGACACCGGATTCAACAGACCGCATATCAGTTCGTCAGTAGGCAGGATGGCAAGATAGCGTGCCGGCACGAACCGAATATGAATCATGGGGGCGTTTCCCGAAGGTAGCGCCACAGCAAATCATTCCGATTGACTGGCGAGACGAATTGCCGGATCTTTCGTCGTTGTCGACGTCGGTCTTGCCCTATGCCTATGGCCGGAGCTACGGGGATAGTTGTCTCAACGGCGGAGCCGCGCTGCTCGATGTCAGCAGGTTGGATCACTTTCTGGCATTTGACCCTGAGACCGGCATACTTCGTTGTGAGGCGGGCGTTCGGCTCGACCAGATTCTCTCCACCTTCGTGCCGCTCGGCTGGTTTCTTCCGGTCACGCCGGGCACGAAGTTCGTGTCTGTGGGCGGGGCAATCGCGAACGATATCCACGGCAAGAACCACCATGCCGGAGGGACCTGGGGACAGCACGTCCCTCGGTTCGAGCTCGTGCGGTCATCTGGAGAGCAGCTGATCTGCTCTCCCTGTGAGAACGAAGGGCTCTATCGTGCGACCATCGGCGGGCTGGGGCTGACCGGACTCATCACCTGGGCCGACGTCCAGCTCAAGCCGATCATGAACGCGATGATGGACGTCGAGCGCATCCGATTTGATTCTTTGGATCGCTTCATGGAGCTGTCGGCGGAGTCGGGCGACTTCGAATACACGGTTTCGTGGATCGACTGCTTCGTGGGCGAAGGGCGGTACGTGCGCGGGTACTTCATGCGTGGGGTACACGATTCGTCCGCGTACGGATCTCGTGAGGCGCTTCCTCGTCGCCTGCCACTGGCGTTGCCGGTGGATCTGCCTTCAATGCTGCTGAACTCGCTTACGGTTCGCGCGTTCAATTCACTCTACTTTGCCGCGCAGCGCGCCGAGCGGGTCCGCAAGTTGGTCCATCTGGATCCGTTCTTCTACCCGCTGGACACCATCCACGGTTGGAACCGCATGTATGGCCGAGCCGGATTTCTGCAGTACCAGTGCGTGGTGCCCGAAGGAGCCGACAACCGACCGATCAAGGAGATACTCGACCGCATCCGCGTCTCTGGGCAGGGCTCATTTCTGACGGTCTTCAAGACCTTCGGCGCGGCGAAATCTCCCGGGATGCTGTCGTTTCCACGCCCTGGGTTAACACTGGCGCTCGATTTCGCGTTTCGAGGGGGTTCGACCTTGGAGTTATTGGAGCAACTGGATGACATCGTGCGCGCGAGCGGAGGTGCCGTGTACCCGGCGAAGGATGCGCGAATGAGTGCAGAGAGTTTCAGAGCGTTCTTTCCCAAGTGGCGTGAATTCGAGGAGTACATTGACCCGAGGTTTTCGTCGAGTTTCGCACGCCGGGTGGACCTGATATGAGCGCGAACAGCAGCGCTACTGGCCCGACCGTCGCGCCACGGCATCGCGTTCTCATCCTTGGAGCCACATCGACGATTGCGACCGAGGTCGCCCGCTTGTTCGCGCGTGAAGGGAGCGCTCTCTTCCTGATGGCGCGGTCACGGGACAAACTCGCGACACTGGGGAACGATCTTTCCGTCCGCGGCGCGACGCGAGTCGAGTCCGCGACCGTCGACTTCACTGAGATCGACCAACAGCAGTCTGCGATCGAGGCTGCCTTTACGGCGTTCGACGGGTTCGACATGGTCCTGGTCTCCTACGGCACGCTCGGCGATCAGCAGGAAAGCGAGCAGTCGGTCGAGATCACATTGCGCGAATGGAATACGAACGCGACGTCGATCATCGCCGCGCTGACGCTTGTCGGCAACCTGCTCGAGCGCCAGGGCAACGGCACACTGGCGGCGCTGAGCTCGGTCGCGGGGGATCGCGGACGGCCGTCCAATTACGTCTATGGCTCGGCCAAGGCCGCGGTGAGCACGTTCCTGCAGGGGATGCGCGCGCGACTCGGCAAGGCCGGGGTGAACGTGCTGACCGTAAAGCCCGGATTGGTCGACACGCCAATGACCGCACACATGAAGAAGGGGCTGCTCTTCGCCTCGCCGGAGCGCGTCGGGGAAGATATCTATCAGGCCATGCTGAAGGGCCGCGACGTCGTCTACACCCCGTTCTTCTGGCGTTACGTCATGCTCGTTATCCGCATGATCCCCGAACCGGTGTTCAAGCGGTTGAAGCTGTGATGGGGGAGATTTTCAGAGAGAAACGTCTGAATTCCTTCTAGAAAGTCGGCGACCGAGGCGCTCGGAATCCTTCTGCTCCGATTGTTCGATTAGTGAGGCACGAGCTGGAGAGCTTATGGCCAATCGGAGACCAGCGCCAATTCCAGAGTCCCGAATTCCCCAGCTGCACTTACATAACGTCACGGGTGCCGAACGTGGGATCCCTGCGTAGTAGTGGATTACCCTGTAGGGAAATGTGCTGTCCGCAGACGTACGCGGTTTCCGTGATCAGCACAGAGCCGCGCAGGATGGCGCAGCGCGGTGCGCGTTTGCAAACCGTTTGCAAAGTGCTTGCAATTCGGCGGACCGGATCGCGATAAGGCAGCAGCCAACGACGACTGGGCGACGGTAGTTCGGTCCTCGTTTGGGGCGGCCCGCTGCGGACGTAACAGCCTGTCCGCCGCTCAGTTGGAACTTGAGTCTTTCGGGCAGCGAGACAGTCGCGAATGTCGAGTGGCACAGTCCGGGGGCGCGAGAATGCATTTCAGCCCGAGTATCTACGTGTCTGCGCGGCCAGGTAACGGTTGTCTGAGTGGATCCAGGGCAAGGAGAGCCGTCTCCCTCGAGGCAAGATGCAACATATCAGAATGCGGTACCCGATCTGCTGTTCGCGCCTGGGCAATCCATCAGGTCCTGGGAGGTTCGTCGTGCCGCGGCGGAACATTGGGCTCTACGGGACCAAGCCAAGATCGAATCGCGAAATCTGGACATAAGTCTGAGCCAACTGGGCTGCTTCCCGAGCGGACAGGAGCAGGCACCTCCGATGCAGACCGTGTTGCGAATGATCGAGGTGTTGCTGACCTGCCCCGAGATGAGGCGGCTGATCTACTTGAGGCGGCGGTCGAATGGCAGCAACTCCTGGAATCCTGGACGATTTTCAGGCCACTGCCACCGAATCCGCTGCAGTCTAGCTTCCAATCTCCGGATCACGCAGGAGCCGATCTGGCATCGTTGGATCAGCACTGGCGGAGCTTGGCAGAGGGACTTGCCAGGACTGCTCACAACACTGATGAAGATACCGATGCCGAAGATTACGTGGATTGCCCCAGCCTGTTCAGTGCGGATCAACGAAACTATTCGATTGAAGCGAGTTGGTCATGGGTTGTTTACGAGAGAGTTTGGATTCGTGCGACCCTATTCAGCACCTGATCCGACGACATGACCTTGCCGAAGACGCCATCGACGACACGCAGGGATGCCTGGTGAAGCTCTTCCGTCCAGGATGCGCAGGCGTCACTGACGACGATCATCCCGTAGCCAAGGTCCTTCGCGTCACGTACGGATGACTCGACGCAACCGCTGGTCATCACGCCGGTCATGATCAGCGTGCGGATACCCATGTTCCGGAGCACGTAGTCGAGCGTGGTCCCGTTGAATGAGCTTCCCGATGTCTTGGAGAAGACAAGCTCGCCCGGAAGTGGTGCAAGCTCATCGAGAATTTCGGCTTCGCGTGATCCCGGTGGGCAAAAAATGCGGAGGTCTTTGTGGGCCCCACCCCGGTCGCGACCATCCAGCGACATCGATCGAATCCGGCTGAAGACCACGTCGATGCCAGCCTCCCGGCAGCTGCCTTGCAGTCGCTGAATGACTGGAACAATCTGCTCCAGCCTGCCAGCGAAATACTCCAGACCCGCGGTGAGGCCGCGTTCCCGCTTCTCGGCAAAGATGCCCGCGTCCATCGAGGCATCTGCGTACTGCATGTCAATAACCAGGAGCGCGGTGGTCGACGGCTGAATCGGCGGCTCCGGGAGAGGGGAACGCCAGTTCAGATATGGGTCAGTCGCATCGTAAGAGTCGTTCATGTCTCCTCCGTTCACACGGACACAACGCGGTCCATCCGTTCACGGGTGCAGATCGGTGACGTTGCTCGCGGAGCGGCGTGTCCGCGCGCGAGCGACGAGACTGCGAGTGGCGCAACCGGACTCATGGCATGTCTGGATGCGCGACGGGCAAGAATGTTTCGTCATGTCGTCATCGCCGGGATAACGACACGACGAGACATCCCGGCTACGTAACCGCTTCGTAGTCGGCGAAGGCGATGTCGGGGTTGAGCGCATGCGGGACGAGCCCCTGCGCCATTTGCTCTTCGCAGAACGCAGCCAGCATCGTGCGGTTTGCCTCGACGCCGGAGGGTTGCCAGTCCTCCCCCAACGTTTGCGCCGTCTCCTCCAGTTCCGCCAATATCCACGGCGTGGTGTCCGCGAATTTGCGTCGATCTTCCCGCCAGCGCCGCTTCGATTCATCGAAGGCGGCGACGAGGCGCGGTGCGACGGACGGGTCGCGCTCAAAGACCGTTCGTCGCATCGCGACGACGTGGATGCCGGGGCAGTATCCGACCCGCTCGTAATACGCCTTCTCTACGGCGCGGAAATCGCGAAAGAGGTGAACGATGTTGCCCCCTGACATGAAGACCTCGCGCGGTGCCCACGGGATGAGAAGTGCTTCCACGTCCCCATCCAGCAGCATCCCGACCACAGTCTTCCCGTCCGGTGCCTGTTCGACGTGAGGCGGATACTCCACCGCGAGCCGGTTACGCTGGACGGTATTAAGGTCGTCGACTGGTCCGACGACCCATGTCATGCGCGTGATATCAACACCCCTCTCTCGGATAGCGGCTCGAGCCCACGTATTTCCTGAGTTCGGCCACGCATCCGTACCGATCCGTTTGCCCACGAGGTCCGTAAAGTCCTGTATTGAGCTATCGCGGCGGACCAGGAAACAACGATGTCGAAACGATCGCATCGGGAAGACGGGGAGACCGACGAGGTCACGCTCTCCACGTGCGAGCCCGATAAGGAAGAGACTGAGCGAGGTTTCACTCATGTCGATCGTCGTGTCGGCAGGGAAGGCGCCGATGCTCGTTTTGCGGTCGAGGGTCAGATCGATGCCCTCCGGCGTCACATCGCCGCAGGCGATGGGCTGGAAGTGATCCCAGTTATATGCGACCATCCGTATCGCTGTGTTCGCCATGGCACACTCCTTTCTTGCTGTTCTCGCGTACATGTATCAGGAGAGACATGAATGCGTCTAATCGATCTCTCGCGTGAGATCTTTCATCAGGAACCGACCAATGCCGGTGGTGTGCCACCCCAGGTCTGGGTGTGGCGTTCCCACGATGAGACCAGGACGCTCTACACGAATGGCTACTCATACACGAACCGCCTCCTGACCTTCCCCGACCACACCTCAACCCATGTCGACGCTCCACGTCATTTCGACGCCCGTGCCGACGCGCCGGATATCGCGACGGTCCCGCTCGATTGGTTCACCGGCCCGGCGCTCTGTCTCGACGTCTCAGCCCCGCGTGATCCGCAATGGATCGACGTGGATGATCTCGACGCCGCCTGCTCCCGCCACGACCTCACGATCGCCCCATTGGACATCGTGTTGCTCGCCTCGGGGCATTTTCGCCGCACCTATCCGCGCAAGGAGTTCTTCACCGCCTACCCCGGGCTGACTCCAGACGCGGTGCGCTGGCTTCATGCTCGAGGAGTGCGGAACTTCGGCGTTGAAACACCGAACCCCGGCCACCCGGAGGACCGGCAGTTCGAGGTTCATCTCCTCTGCCAGCAACTCGGCATGATCCACATGGAGGGGCTCGCCAATCTCGAAGAGGTCGCTGGGCGGCGGTTCACCTTCATCGGCTTTCCGCTCAAGATCCGCAACGGCAGCGGCTCTCCAATTCGGGCGGTCGCACAGGTCGACGATTGACTGCCTCCGCCCTCCTCACCGGCAGGAGGGCGGAGCGAGCTTCACCGTTAGGTGTTTACGCGGACCTCCTCAGAGCGATAGAAATCGAGGCTCTCGATGTTGAAGCCCGTGACGTAGGTCTGCCAGGCGGCGGTGGCAGGGGGATAGCAGATGTAGACCTGCGGGGCGTCATCGAGGACGATCTGCTGAATCTGCTGGTAGAGCGCCCCGCGCTTCGTTACGTCCTGCTCCTGGTCCGCCTGGTCAATCAAGCTGTTCACCATGTCGTTGTTGTACTGCGTGAACGAGGCGTGGCTGGAATTGTTGCCGCGCAGTTTGGAGTTCGCGACCTCGGTTGGATCGCTCATGTCATTCGTCCAGCCACCCCACCACGCCATCGAGGCGCCATCTCTGAGTTGAGAGTTGTACAGACCCTTCTCGAGCTGAACGATCTCAACCGTGACGCCGATCTTGGCCCACTGATCTTTGAGGATCGTCGCGAGCTGCAGGTGGACAGAATTCCCGGAGTCGACCGTCTGTTTGAACGAGAAGCCATTCGGGACGGATGACGCCGCCATCAGTTGCTTCGCCTTGTCGAGATTGAATGGATAGCCGGGCAGCGACTTGTCCCAGTACGTCCCCGTCGGAATCGGAGAGTTCTGGACGGTGGCCTGACTGAAGTAGACAGCCTTGATGATCGAGTCCTTGTCGAGCGCGTAATTGAGTGCCTGCCGGACGTTCTTGTCGTCGAGCGGCTTGATCGTGACGTTCATCATCACGGTGTTATAGGTCTGGATCGCCTCCTTTACTTCCTTTTCTCTTTGGCTGTATGGTACGAAGTCAATCAGGTCAGTTTGGCCGCCCTGCAACTTGAGGATACGGCTGTTGTCGTCCGCAATGAATTCAATGTGGACCTCATCGGGACCGTTGTTGCCTTTCCAGTAATAGGGATTCTTCTTGAGGATCATCACCTCGCCCTTGTTCCAGCCATTGAGCATGTAGGCGCCCGCACCGCGCGTATGGTAGGTGTCGTATCCTTCCTGATCAACGGCATTCGCCATGTCTGCCGGCATGACCTGCACGATCCACATCCCCAGTTCCGCCAGCAGCGGCGGCTGCGGCTCCGCGAGAATGATCTTCACGGTCTTGTCATCGGTGGCTTGAACTTCCGTAATTTGCTTATACGCCTAGTCCACTGCGACTTCTCGCTCGTCCGAGCTTGATCGATTGACGCCTTGACATCGGCCGCCAAGACCGGTTTGCCATCCGAGAACTTCGCATTCCGCAGCGCCAAATCGCGCAGAGCCGCTGTGGAACGCAAGTTCGACATCACCGGCACGGATGTGACGAGATCCGGCTCATGGTCGAATAGCTCCAGGTCTAGCGGGCAACGGTCTCCTGCACCTCTCCAAAGAAGCAAGCCCAGTCTCCCTGATACACACACGGGAGTGTTCGCATGCCAAATACTTGCCCGTCACACGGCGCCACGATGTCTTGAAGCAGGTTGCCATAGAGATCGTAGATGCCGGCCAAGCGGGTTCCCGCATTCATGCGGGTTCGGTAACGCATGTCTGCCTCGGGAACGAAGAATCCGCCGATGTCTGCCAGGACCGTACGCTGAACACCGAGATTCCAGGAGCCGGCATAGCTGGCGTCGCCGTCGATCATGGTGTAATGGCGCAGCACATTGAGGAAGGAGTCCTTGAGGAGCTCGCCATTGTGGTGAAAGTCGGTGGGCAAGGTAGAGCAGAGGCCACCGATCTCGACCGTAATTGCCCCTTTGTTCTGCTCGGCCATTGCGGCCGGCGGGCTGCCGGTTGAGCCGAGTGGCTTCAGGATGAGGTCCCATCCGGGCCCCATTGCCTTCGCGAGTTCAAGCCCAGCGTCCGTGGCGTTGTAGAACTGCGCTTGCGCCAGGTAGGAGTGCGCTCCACCGGAATGAACGGCAATGAGCAAATCGGCTTTTTCGATCATCTCCTGATAGTGCGCCCAGGCAACTCGCTCGCTCGGGTACCCGTTCGGTCGTCCTGGATAGATGCGGTTCATGTCGTAGGTGAATCCATCAAACGGATTGCCGCGCTGCTGTGCTTCAAATGCCGACACATTGAGTACCGGTACGGCCACCACGGTTCCTCGCAACGCCGCTGGGTCCAGTTCGGCCATCAACTTGTGGATGGCGAGGGGGCCTTCGGGCTCGTCGCCGTGAATGGCGCCATCTATCCAGACGACCGGCCCATTACCGGTTCCATGCACGACGATGACCGGAATTTGCAGCGGCTCACCCCCTGGTCGACGGGAAACCGGGATGTAGCCATCCGCGCGTGTTCCCCTCGTCGCTGTCGCTGTCCCAACTGCAAACGTGTCCATCCTGTTCGGTCCCTACCTTTCCGTTCACTACCAATGTAAGTGGCAATGCGATCTGTTGATTCGCCCGAAAACGCACTCACGGACAGCCACTCATCCGATGATCAGGTGCCGGCTACGGCCCAGGGATAGCCGGGCCTCCTGATCTGGCGAGACCGTTATTCTTCGTCGACGAACAAGTGAGACAACATAGCAGGGACATCCTTGCCGTGGGTTTCGTAGCAGCGTTCGATTTGCGCAATGTCGCCCGCACGAAACGCCGCAGTCAGTTCGCGGTGCATGGCAATGAGCGGATGAAGATCCGTGTTGGCGCGGTTTCGCAGCGTTAACGCTCGCCGATGCGTTGCACGTAGTTTTCCCAGACGGACATCAGCAATCGATGACCGCTGAGCGCGATGACGCGCGTGTGGAAGGCGAGGTCGCAACGGTTGAGCTCGTCAACATCCCCGTTTTCGGCAGCCCGCGCCATGTCATCGATGAGCTTCTCCAACCCGTCGAGATCTTCTGGCGTGACCGTAGCCAGCATCAGCTTCGCGGCAAAGGTTTCCATCACCATGCGAAATGACTGCAGCTCGGTGACACCGCGCCTCGTCAGAGGTGCAACCACGGTGCCGCGATAGGGCACATGTGACACAAGCCCCTCGGTCTCCAATTGACGGAGACCTTCTCGGAGGGGAGCTCGGCTGACGCCCAGTTGTTTGGCGAGATCAGCCTGGTTGATCAGCTGGCCAGGCGCAAGGCGGCCCTCGATGATCGCCTCTCGAACGACGCGAACGACGACCTCGCTCAGTGGAGCCGCGTGGATTTCGGAAAAGACGGTCTCCGGCATCAGGGGATTCCTTCAAATCAAGTCGAATGACTCAACACTCAATTAGACGCATCTAATCTGTTGGAATTAAGGATACGTTATCAGCCGATCACGGCTTGACAGCGAACTCGCCGCATCATAGCATAATAGCAATTTGCTGTCGACAATCTACAATAGACCTGTGCAGTGTCGGTTTTGGCCGTGGTAGGTGCCGGGTAACGCGTACGCCGACGAGTGTCAATGACCCTAGTCAACGTCGGGTTTGGACTACCAACGCTGTGGCGAAGAGAGGATCGAGCACATGGCCGGGACCGCCCCACTTCGGCTCGGAGTATTGGACTCGGCTCAGCCGGACAGCGGCACGTTGGTGCGCTTCTCGCTGTCCGATGTTCAGGTGACCTCCGTCTGGATTCCGACCCCGTCGTCGGGATACGATCGCCCGGGAGGTTCAGGCCGATCAATATTCCGGATTGTCCGCGGCCTTCTGGGAGTCGATCCATGCTGTTCGATCTGTGTCCCACGCGGACTGCTTGCTCCCTTCGCACTCGAAGCAATCTCCTACCGCAAGCCCCTGCTGCTTGAAGAACCGATGGCGATCACGCTTGAAGACGCTGATTCGATCATCAACGCGGCCGACCGTCGCGTACCGCTCATGATTGGGTTGTCCATCGGTTTGCGCGGAAGTGCGGCAGGCGGATTACGCCTTGCTCCGGCCAGATCGGGCCCCCCATTTTCGCGGTCGAGCATTTGATTTCCGGTGGAGGCGCGCAGCCCAACTGGGTGTGGAGCGAGAAGTGCCCGGCGGTGGCGTCACGCTATACAACGGCGTTCACGGCATCGACCGGTTGCGGTGGTTCCTCGGCAGCGAGGTCGCCGCTGTTTAGAGTCTCGCCAACTGGCACGGCGGCGATGTAGAGGATCCGACGCTTGCCAAGCTGACGTTCCAAAATGGCAGCACCGCATCGTACGCTCAGCACATCGCGACCCACCCGCTCCCGTCTGGATGGCGATGCAAGATGTATGGCACCCACCAGGCGCCTTCCTCATTGGCGATGGCACGCTCACGAAGGTCAACGGCAGTTCGACAGTGGTCACACGGGTTGAGCGAGACGACCGCTTTCAAAGCGAGATGAGAGAGTTCGTTGATGCATTGCGTGAGAGCCGAGCTCTATCGGTCACCGGCTCGGATGGGCGCGCTGCGCTGGCTGTGGCCCTCGCGATGTATGAGTCGGCCCGCGTCGGACAACCGGTGACTCCGGCGATTTAGGGCGCTATTCGTTCACACAGGCTGACCTGGAAACTCAGCGGTGCAAATTCGAACCACGACAAATTGCTTGACAAGCACAGCACACCGCATTAGTCTGTGTCCGTGTCCTCTGTCGACAATCAACTAGGGTGCAAGAAGTTGATGGGGAAAACTGACAGTACTGCTGTCAAATCACGCTTGTACGCTGAGGAGTAGACGAAGTCAGTGAGCGATGCTCACAGTTAAGTGCCGTTTGTTTCACCAAAGTCGAAATTTGTGGCGCATTTGAGCCGTCGATCCTTCGTTCGACGCGGAGGTCTCGCGATCGCCGTAGCCGGAGTCGGCGTGTCCAGTCTTTTGGCAGCGTGCGGTAGTTCCAAGTCTTCAACTCCGACTGCCGCAACGACTGGATCTGGCGGATCTTCGTCGACGAGCACTTCCACGGCGACGAGCCAGACCTTCGACGGGTGGGTCGTCTGCGTTTTCGACTACGTCCAGCGAGGCTGGTGCGCCGCAGAGTGGCGGCACGCTCAAGTGGGGATTTGGAGGCGGGATCGCGACGCTTGATCCACATGTTAGTAGCTCCCGGTATGACTATCAGGTTGAAAGTCACCTCTTTGATCAGTTAGTCATACGGAATCAGTCTGGCAATCCGACTCCGTCCCTCGCAACGAAGTGGGAAATATCGACGGATGGTCTCGAATACACGTTCTCGCTGAAGTCTGGCGTCAAATTTCACGATGGAACGGCATTCAACGCGGCATCCGTCAAGTACAACTTCGATCGCATGGTCAATCCGGATACCAAGAGCGAACAGGCTATCTATAACCTTGGTCCCTACGACCACACCGAGGTCGTTGACGACGCAACCGCCAAGGTGGGGCTAAAGAGCGTTTTCGCTCCGCTCTTAATCGGCCTTGCCGAGTACACCATGGGAATGGTGTCAACGGATGCAGCAGAGAAGGCTGGCAAGGACTTTGGGCAGAGCCCGGTGGGAACCGGACCGTTCAAGTTCAAAGAGTGGATTCAGAATGATCATGTGACCATCGTAAAGAACCCTGACTACAATTGGGCTCCCGCCATCTTCTCCCACAACGGACCTCCATACCTCGACGCCCTGGTCTACCAGTTAATCAAGGAAGAAGCGACGCGAACCGCAGCATTGCAGTCTGGTCAGGTCGATCTCATCATGCCGACACCTGACGTTAACGTCGACACATTCAAGAGCGACGACAACTTCAATGTCGTCTCAACGACGGTGCAAGGTTTCCCTCCGTCGTTGATGTTCAACGTAACTAAGGCACCAACCGATGACGCCAAGATCCGCCAGGCGCTGAGCTACGGGATCGACCGTGCTGGGATTATCAAAGCGGTCTACAGCGGCGTTCATGCTGCAGCGGAGGGGATCTGGAAGAAGAGTGATCGATTCTACTGGGGCCCACCAGATGGCTGGTACGACTACGATCCTAAGAAATGTGAGCAACTCCTCGACGACGCTGGATGGAAAAAGGGATCGGACGGGATGCGGACCAAAGACGGTCAGAAGATGCAGATGATCTACCTTACGCTCCCAGGACAGATTCAGGGCATCGCGGAACTGGTTCAAACCGAGTTCCAAAGTTACGGCATCAAGATGGACATCACGGTCGAAGAAAACCCGGCGCAGCAGCAAGACGCGCAGAAAGGTACTCACAATATCGTCTGGCTGAACTGGCTGCTGGCCGATCCATATGGACTCGATACCGTATTCGGATCCGAGAACGTTGGGACGGGCTGGAACTTCGCCCACTATTCGAATCCACAAGTGGACCAGTGGCTCAAACAAGGTGTTGAGACGACTGACGAATCAGTGCGCAAAGAAGTCTACACAAACGTCCAGAAGACCATCTATGAACAGGCAGTGGTCTACCCGATCAACTACCTCACACGCAACTGGACAATGAAGAAGCAGGTTCAGGGGTTCATGGTCGATGCCTCGGGCGAATGGGCTCACTTCTACGACACCTGGATCGGCAAATAGGACAGGTGGACTAGGATGTTTCGCTATATCGCGAATCGACTCTTGATTGCGGTGCCTACGATCATCGGCCTGTCCATGCTGGTGTTCCTGCTTATTCATCTTCTGCCGGGAAACGCGGCCGATGTCATGCTGGCCGAGCAGGGAGTCACCGGAGAACAGCTGAAGGAATTGGAACATAAGCTAGGGTTGGATCAGCCCGTATACGTTCAATATTGGCGATTTGCCAAAGGCGCCGTCCACGGGGACCTCGGGAGATCGCTGTTCAGCAACCAGCCGGTGACGACCCAGATCATGAAGCAACTCCCAGCGACGTTGAAGCTGACACTCTCAGCCATTGTGGTCACCGTCGTCTTGGGATTGCCGCTTGGGGTCATTGCTGCAATCAAACGGGGGACCTGGATCGACACCGGAGCGATGCTGTTTTCGTTAGTCGGTGCGACAATGCCAAGTTTCTGGTCAGGCTTGCTACTGATCTATCTATTCAGCCTCAAGCTGCACTGGTTTCCGGCCGCAGGAACCGCGGGATGGAAGTCTCTGGTGATGCCGTCCCTGACCCTCGGGCTTTACTCGACGGCTGTGGTGGCTCGACTCACGCGAACGAGCCTGCTCGAGACACTCTCGCACGATTACATCGCAACCGCTCGGTCCAAGGGCTTGTCGGAGCGCACGACCATTATTCGCCACGCGCTCCGCAATTCGCTCTTGCCAGTCGTCACGGTCATGGGCTTGCAGGTTGGATACCTTCTTGGCGGCGCGGTGATTACCGAGTCTGTGTTCGCCCGGCAAGGGGTTGGACAGCTTGCTGTTGGTGCCATTCAACAACGAGACGGACCGCTTGTTGTCGGGATCGTGCTTTTTGTTGCCGTCATCTTCGTCATGGCAAATCTCATCGTGGACATCCTCTACGGCGTTCTTGACCCACGCATACGTTATGAATGATTTACGTAGGGTAAATGAAATGGCAAGTGCTCAAGATCAGACGCACCCATCGCCGCTGACTGTCCAGGGTTCGGCGGCACATCGAAGTCAATATGGGATGGTATGGAGAAGTCTCAAGCAGAACCCTGGAGCACTGGTTGGGGGAGCGCTATTACTGTTGATTGCGCTCTCAGCTGCCACCGCGCCGATCATCGCGCCGGCAAGTCCTCTCGCAATGACGATTGGTGACCGGTTACAAGGGCCAAGCCTGCATCATCTAATGGGCACCGACGAGTTTGGTAGGGACACGTTCAGCAGAGTTCTCTACGGCGGTCGAACAACTCTATGGCTTGGGACACTCACTGTGGCGATATCGCTCATAGTCGGCGGGGCTCTTGGAATGATCTCTGGATTTTACCGCTCCGTCGCTGATGTGATCATAACGAGAATAATTGACATCCTTCTGGCAATGCCAAATTTCTTACTTGCAATGGTTCTTGTATTTACACTCGGAGTTGGCAATTTTCAGGTAATGCTGGCCGTTGCTATCTCTAGTCTTCCGCAATATGCTCGAATCATGCGTTCGTCTGTATTTAGCGCACGTGAAGAGCTATACGTTGACGCGGCACGCGTTGTCGGTGTACCTGACACAAAGATCATGTTTCGGCATATCGCGCCGAATGTTATTGCACCCGTGCTGGTAGTGGCCACACTTGGCCTCGGTGGATCCATATTGTGGATCGCTGGTCTTGGATTCTTAGGATTAGGCGCGCAGCCGCCAGTCGTGGAGTGGGGGCAAATGCTTGCGGCTGCCCGGAATCTGTTGTCCGTCGCGTGGTGGCTCATGACATTTCCAGGGCTCGCGATCATGCTGACAGTCATGGCGGTGAATCTGTTGGGAGACGGGCTTCGCGACGCTATGGATCCACGGCTACGACGGCGATAACGGCAATCCAGACGAGTTACCGAGGGTCGCTCGGCAACTAGGAGCAGAACAGGAGGACAACAACTATCGTCAGACAAGCGGTCTAGCCGGTGACGCGGCTGACAAACACGAGGTCGGCGTTGATTTCGTATCTGTCGACAATCATCTGTCGTCTGTCGCTGTTCGATGCAGCGAGATGTTGGTGAGGGGGATGTTATGGGGAATATCACGTCTCAAGATTACCTGGCGCTCTGGAGAGCCGCGTTTCGTTCCGAGATCTCGCGTCGTGAAGTGATTCGACGAGGTACAGCGCTCGGCATCGCGGGGACATCACTGACCGCGCTTCTTGCCGCTTGTGGCAAGTCCAATTCGTCGACTCCAGCTTCTGGTTCGACTGGATCCACCGCGACAACGGCCGGATCGTCAGGATCCTCGAATCCGACTCCGATTCCCACGGTCGCACCTCCGTCGACTGGGGGTGGATCAAGTTCGCCAACGGCCGCGGCCACAACGTCCAGCACTCCGGCGCGACTGCTGGAGGAACTTTGAAGCTCGGGCTGCGTCGAGACTTCTCGATTCTCGACACCCATGTCACTTCCTCCGTGAGCGATGGCATCTTCATGATGGCAGTCTACGATCGGCTGGTTGACGACAGCCGGATGGCAAGCTCTATCCGGGCCTTGCCACGGAGTGGAGTGTTTCCGACGATGGATTGACCTGGACGTTCAAGTTGCGCAAGGATGTCAAGTTCCATGACGGCGCCCCGTTTAACGCCGATGCCGTTGTCTTCAACTTCAATCGCATGGTGGACCCGGCCACCAAGTCCGAGTACGCCATCTTCGAGCTTGGCCCGTACGATTCTTCGCGCGCCGTCGATGACTCCACGGTCGAGCTCAAAATGACGCGGAAGTACTCCGCGCTGATTCCGGGCCTGTCGACCTATGGTATGGGAATGGTCTCTCCTGCCGCGGTCCAGAAATACGGGAAGGACTTCGCCCAGCATCCTGTTGGCACGGGCCCCTTCATGTTCAAAGAATGGGCGCAGAAGGATCACCTGACGATCGAACGCAACCCGGATTACAACTGGGCATCGGGCCGTGAAAATCACCAGGGCCAGGCCTATCTCGAGTCGGTGACGTTCCAGTTCATCCCGGAGACGGGAACCCGCGCGGCAGCCCTGCAGCAGGGCCAGATCGACGCGGCCGGCGCGATGGCTCCAGCCGACTGGGTAAAGCTTCAGGACAACAAGAGCTTCACCACCGAGAAGATTTTGCTGGAAGGCTATCCGCCCGCGGGCCTCTTTATGAACGTCACGAAAGCTCCGACCGACGACCTCAACGTGCGCAAAGCAATCCTGCATGCCATCGACCGCGACGAAATCATCCAGGTCGTGTTCGAAGGGACGACGATTCCGGCAACCGGGATCATCTCAACGTTCAGCTGGGCGTTCGATCCTGCGTCAGCCAACATGTATCCGTTCGATATCGATAAAGCCAACAGCTTGCTCGACCAAGCTGGTTGGACCAAGAGCGGTGATTATCGAACGAAAGATGGCCAGGAACTCTCCCTGGTTTACCTGACCTTCACGACGCTCACCAATCTGGCACAGGTCGTTCAGGCACAGCTGAAAAAGGTTGGTATCAAAATCGACATCGTGGCCGAGGACAACCCGGCGCAACAGCAGGATGCGCAGCAAGGCAAGCACAACCTGGTCTGGACCCAGTGGGAAGGCGTCGACCCGGCTGATTTGCACAAGATCTTCGGCTCAGAGAACATCGGGAACGGCTGGAATTTCTCGCTCTACAGCAACGCGCAGGTCGACCAATGGTTCAACGACGGTGAAGCCGAGACCGATGCCGACAAGCGTAAGGAGATCTACAACAAGATCCAGGAGCAGATCATGGGCGACGCGGCTTACATCCCGCTCTACAACGTGGCCGGCCTGTGGGCATTCAAGACGGACTATCAAGACGTCAATGTGGTCGATGAGCTCGGAGCGTCGCCGCTGCTCTACGACATCTGGCTGAAGAAGTCGTAGCAACTCGGTCGAATCCGGAATTCCCAACGGAGGCAGTGTTCTGCCCGATCAGTTCGGGCCGGACGTTGCCTCCCGAGCAGCCAGGGATAAGCCGGCGGGCCGAAGCACTGCCGAACTGTGGGGGAATCCCGGCTTCGTGACGGTTTGGCGAAGTGGTTGTCCCACGTGTACCGGCGGAGCCAACTGTTGATATCGAGGTGAGAGTGTGGTCCAGTACGCGCTTCGACGATTAGTAATTACCATCCCGGTCATTTTTGGCCTGGTAACGCTCGTCTTCTTTCTGATGCACCTTTTGCCGGGTGATGCGGTTCAGGTCATGATGACCGAGTTCGCGGCGTCCGCGAAGGATCAGCAGGTGCTGCGGCATAACCTGGGTCTCGATCGACCGCTGATGGTTCAGTACGTCGACTACATGTGGCACGCGATGCACGGCGATTTCGGCCGCTCTCTGTTCAGTCATCAGAAGGTGATGTCGCAAATCGGCAACCAATTGCCGGCCACGGTTCAACTCGCGTTCGCGAGCATGCTGATCGCAGTTCCGATTGGAATTTTGATAGGCATCGCCGGGGCAGTCAGGCAGAATACGTGGGTCGATCGCCTGAGCATGGTTGGTTCTTTGTTCGGGGTCGCCATGCCCAACTTCTGGCTGGGGTTGGTCTTCATCTACATCTTCGCGGTCACGTTGAACTGGTTGCCGGCCGCTGGCTCTGGCTCGTTCAAACAACTCATCTTACCGGCAATGTCCCTCTCGGCTTACCCGATCGCCGTGCTGGCGCGATTAGTTCGCGCGAGCATGCTCGAGGTTCTCCGTCAGGATTACGTAGTCACCGCTCGCTCGAGAGGACTCGGGGAGCGGAATGTGATCTTTCGCCATGCGTTGAAGAATGCCTTGATCCCTGTCATCACGGTGGTTGGGATGCAGTTTGGCTTCGCGCTCGGCGGCGCGGTAATCACGGAAACGGTCTTTGCGCGGCAAGGTGTCGGGCAACTTGCGGTTTCAGCCATTCAGCAGCGCGATATGCCGCTGGTGGAAGGAACGGTGATTATGGTCGGCGTGATCACCATCCTGGCGAATTTGTTGGTCGACATTACCTATGGGCTTGTCGACCCGCGTATCCGGTACTCGTAGCCATCAGTCGGGCTGAAATCTTGATCGCTTGGAGAAACAGAGGATGAGCACGCGAGCCAAAGTAGCGCAAGATCTACAAACTCACGAGGCGACGACGACGCGACGTGGCAGACGATGGCGGGCGTTGCGCGCGTTGGGCCACAATCCCACGGGGCTGGTTGGTGCCTCGATCCTCGTGCTGCTCATTGTTGTCGCGTTGTTTTCGTCCTTCATCGCCCCGTACGACCCGATCGAGACCAATTTCGCGATACGTCTCTCACCGCCGAGCTTGCATCACCCCTTCGGCACCGACGACCTGGGTCGCGACCTTTTGAGTCGTCTGATGGCGGGCAGCCGCATCTCACTACGAGCGGGAGTGATCGCCGTGCTCATCGCTTCCAGTGCGGGAACGATCCTCGGTATCATCTCTGGCTTTTATCGAGGATTTGTCGACGCTGTGGTCATGAGGTTCGTCGATATAGCTATGGCAATGCCGGGGATCCTCCTCTCGATGGTCGTCATCTTTACACTCGGCCCTTCACTTAACAATGTCATGGTGGCGGTCGGGCTTGCGTCGGCGCCGTTTTACGCGCGCGTGGCGCGGGGTTCGGTCCTCAGCGCTCGAGAAAATCAGTACGTCGATGCCGCCCGCGTGCTCGGGGCCCGCGATTCCACGATCATGTTTCGCCACATTCTGCCGAACATCATCGGGCCGATCCTGGTCATCGCAACGCTCGGACTGGGATCATCGATTCTCTCGATCGCGGGCCTGAGCTTCCTGGGTCTCGGCGCACAGCCGCCGACTCCTGAATGGGGGGCAATCGTGAGCGACGGACGAGCGCGCTTGGCCACGGCGTGGTGGATCTCAACCTTCGGCGGCGTGGTCATCATGTTCGCCGTGCTTGCGATCAATCTGCTTGGTGACGCGTTGCGAGATGTGCTCGATCCACGACTTCAACATCGGTAATGCCAGTCGACATGGAGGGGGAACACGCGAAAATGGGGAGATTGACCGGACAGGTCGTGCTCATCACGGGTGCTGGACGCGGGCTCGGGCATGGTGCCGCCCGTGGACTTGCGAGTCACGGCGCAACCGTTCTCGCAGTGTCACGAACGGTTAGCGAGCTCGACGCGCTTGCCGAAACGGTTCGCGGCAATGACGGCCAGATCGAAACGTTCCCGGTGGATCTCGGACGACCGGTCGCGGTGGACGAGCTGATCCGCGACGTGCTGGATCGCTACGGCCGCGTTGACACGTTGATCAACAATGCCGCCATCTTACGCAACAAACCGTTTGTCGAGATGACGGCCGCGGAATTCGACGAGACGATCGAGGTCAACTTGCAGGCGCCGGTCCGCCTCATTCGCGGGTTCCTGCCGGGCATGCGATCGCGAGGCCGGGGCGCCATCATCAATGTCTCTTCACGCGCGGGAGTCCAGCCCTTCGAGAACGAGTCGGACTACTGTGCCGCGAAGTATGGGCTGGAGGGTTTCTCCTTCTCGCTCGCGATGGAGTTGAAGCCGGCCAATATCAGCGTCAACGTCGTGACGCCCGGATTCAGCATCAAACCGACGTCGGTCACCATGGCCGAATTTGAACAATGGGACGACGAGCGCCGAGCCCGCTATCGCGACCCGATCGGCATGGCCGACGGATTCGCGTTTCTGGCGCTCCAAGACGGAAAGGGGATCACCGGCCAACGGTTCAATGCCTTCGATCTTTCAGAGAAGGTCCGCAACGAGGGTTGGGATTGGGATAAAGCCGAGAGGCCCGGTTCGGGCCAACGGAAGGAGCTCTGAGTGGAGATTCTGGGAGTAAAGCATCTTGCGATCGCAGTCTCGAATTGTGATGCGGCGCTGGCGCAGTACCAGCGCTTCCTAGGGATTTCTGAGGATGTGAAGCCGCGCGATTTGGTCAAGGGTGGATCGCGAGAAGCCCACTTCATGTTTGGGGATGTTCAGATTCAACTGTGCCAGTCGCTCGAGCCGGACCATCGCTTCGCGCAATTTATCAGCGAGCACGGAGAAGGTCTTCACCATGCTTGCCTCTCGGTCGACAACATTGAGGAGGCTGTTGAACGGTCCTTGGGCGCGGGCGCTGTGTTGAAAGAGTGCAAGTCCTGTCAAATCGTCGGAATTCACGAGCATCCCGAGGGCTGGATTGCCTTTCTGGAAGGGGATTCGGTACCAGGCATGGAGATCGAGTTCATGCAGGTCTACAAAGACGGAGAAATGCCGGAGCGGTTCAAGCGACCCCGCGACGTTTAGGGCGGGTGCGAAGATCGATTTCGACATGGAAAGAGGACAAAAGTGGTTCGAACCAACAAGGACCGACTCGTCGAGATGGCGGTTTGTGGAGAGGTTTGGCCGGCGGCGCTGCGCTCGCCATATCGCCCGAATGCGCAAGGTGAGTCCGTGGTGTTCATGGGCACTGCGGGTGTGATTCTCAACGCCCGTGTCGGTGATCGGGCTTACGGATGGGCAGCTGACCACGTCGAGCCAGCAGTCTCGATGCGGAACCGTGAAGATGGGCCCGAGCATGCGCTCCACTATCTGGCGTGTATCGGTAACCCGGCGGTTGTGGTTACGGGAGAAGCTGCTGGCGCGCAAGGTTTCGTCACGGGCGAGCACGCTCACATTCTGGTTGATTTCGAACCGGAAGCGTTGGAGATGATTGCCATCGGGGATCAGGTGCAGATTCGAGCTCTTGGCATGGGCCTCGAAATGCTTGATTACCCCGATATTTCAGTTCGCAAGATGAGCCCTCAGCTATTCGAGAAGCTTCGCATCGAAGAGATTGGTGACGGTCGTATTCGACTTCCAGTCGCTGCAGTTCTCCCCGCCTACATGATGGGGTCGGGTGCGGAACTGGGAGCCGACTACGTTGATCAGGACATGATGTCGAATGACCGCGAGACGTTGGCACAACTCGGTCTCGATGACCTGCGAATTGGCGACATCCTGGCTATCCAAGATCACGATCACACGTTTAACCGGGGCTATCGTGAAGGGGCCGTATCGATCGGTCTCATCAATCACGGTGATTCATACATGACGGGCCATGGACCTGGCGTCATGGATCTGCTCTCGTGCGCGACAGACAAGATCGAGTTCTATGTCGACACGAAGAATCGCCCAAACCTCGCTGCGTATCTCGGCATCGGTAACAAGACGCTCGCATAACAACGCGATACACCTACGGAGGGAACCATCAATGGTCGCCACCAACAGTGACCGCCTGATCACGATGTCTGTTCAAGGCAATATCGTCTCGCCGGGGTATCCAGGGATTCCCGCGGTCCCGCACCAGATTGACCATGACGGACGACCGAGATTACTGCCGAGTCTCGGCGGCATCGTCTACAACGTCCGCTTGGGTGACTCCGTCTTTGGTTGGGCCGGAGACAACATCGAACCTGGCGTGGCTATCAAAGCTCCGGACAGCGCCGCGAACCAGGCGCTGAACGTCTTTGCCTGCGTCGGGAACGAAGCTGTGGCGATGTCGGGCAACGCGAAGGGTGCCCGCGGCGTGGTCACCGGCAAGAGCGGCCGGTTTGCCGAGCACGTCATCATCGCGTTCGATCAAGACGCCCTGGAGAAGATGGCGATTGGCGACAAGATCATCGTGCGCGCCCGGGGCGTCTCGATGGCAGTCGAAAATTACCCAGGCGTTCATCTCAAGAGTCTCTCGCCGCAACTCCTCGAGGCGATGCGTATTGAGGAGAACGATGGAAAGCTGACGGTTCCGGTCAAAGCGATCGTTCCCCCGGAGCTCATGGGGGCAGGCGCCGGTCTTGGAAGTGAATCAGGCGCCATCTGCATCCAGTCCATGGACCGCAAGGCACTCGAGAAGCATGGTCTCGACTCACTCCGTCTCGGCGACATCGTCGCCATGTCCGACTATGACTCTGCCTGGGGACACGGCTATCGCAAAGGCGGCATGGGCATCGGCGTCGTCTCGTCAACCGACAGCATCAAAGCTGGCTACGGACCTGGCGTCACCCTCCTCATGACCGCACCCGGCGGCGAAGTCGATCCGATGGTCGTTGACCGGATGAACCTCGCCGATCTGATGGGCATCGAACGGGGGGACGCGTAGCCATGAACTGGTCCTTTGAGCCCGTCCAGGGAGAAACATGATGAGTGCTGGTCTCGCCGGTCGCCCCGATACCGTGATGGGCAGAGCGCTGGCTGAGCGCGCCCTTGATCTCGCGCGCACGCAGCAGCGAACCAGGCTGGTGCCACGCGAGGTGCCATGCGATCTGACCCATCCTGCGGCAACGCCGCTTCCGGAGCACGTCTTGCAGGCGGCGAAAGACGCGTTGGATCGTGGAGAAACGCACTACACCAGCCGCCCAGGAGTACCGGAGTTACGCCACGCGATCGCCACTCGCTCGACCGAGCAGGGATTCCCGGCCACGGCCGATTCTACGGTCGTTACCAACGGAGGGGCGGAGGCCATCTACATCGCGTTGCAGGCTGTGCTTTCCGCCGGGAGCACCGCGCTGGTCGTTGAACCCGTCGATCCACACGTCATCGAGATGATCAGCTTTATCGGCGCCAGGATCGAACGGATCATCCCGTCAATCGAGAACCGTTTGATTCCGTCCGCCGATGACGTCGCCCAGGCGAACGCGAAGGTGCTCGTCCTGGCCTCCCCATCGCTGATCAGCGGCGTCATGATCCCGGATGACGACCTCGCGCGCATCATCGGCATCGCGATCGATCGGGGCATGGACGTTGTCCTCGACCGGTCGCTGGCGCCCTGCCTGTTCGAGCCCGCTTCCGCCCGGTTCTCTCACGCCGATCTCGGCGCGAAGGTCATTACCATTGGCTCCTTTTCGGCTGGATATGGGCTTCACGGTTGGCGAGTGGGCTACTTCACTGCTCCTGCGGATCGCGTGGGCAAGCTTCGCGGCTTGAAGCAAGCGATGTCGATCTGCACCACGGCGGTCTCCCAGTATGCCGCCCTGGCAGCCCTCACGGGCCCGACTGATTGGCTGGATCAGCGGCGTCATTCCTTCTCGGCAAGACTCGAGTCAGTCGTTCACGGCTTGTCCGACTCGCCCCTGTCGGTCGTGAGGCCAGACGCCTATCCGTCACTTCTCATCGATCTCCGCCAGCTCGGACAGGATGATCGCGAGATCGCCGATCAATTGGCGCACCGGGTGGGCATCAATCTCGAACCAGGTTCGCGTTTTGGCCAGGCGACGCGCGGATTTGCGCGGATCGATCTCGGGGTCGACGAGGCCGTGCTCCAGGATGGAATTGATCGGCTGGCCGGGATAAGTAAGAGAGGCGTCAGTGAGTAGCACGATTGGCAGCGGCGAGACGATCAACATTTTCGATCTGCAAGAGCTCGCACGCGCGAAGAAAGGCCTGATCTCGATGGGCCTGGGAGATCCGGATCTCCCGACCCCATCCCACATCGTCGACGCCGCCAAAGCAGCCATCGACGAAGGACGAACCGGTCCCGCGCCGACCCGGGGATTGCCTGAGCTTCGCCAGGCGATCGCCGCCAAGCTCAAGCGTGACAACGACATTGTCGCGGATCCGGAGACCGAAATTCTCGTGACGACCGGGGGGCAAGAGGCGCTGTTCCTTCTGATTCAAGCCTTGATCGAGCCCGGCGATGAGGTGATCGTGCCGGATCCGCGCTACACCTCGTACGATGCGGCGATCAATCTGGCCGGTGGTCGTATGGTGCTGGTGCCAACTGACGAGGCACACGACTTCGAACTCGATCCCGACGAGGTTGCGCAGCGGATTACTCCAAAGTCAAAGGTGCTGCTCCTCATCTCTCCCAACAACCCAACGGCTGGGATCAATTCGCCGGATGTCGTGCGACGCTTAGCCAAGGTGGCGATTGATCACGACCTGATCGTCATTTCCGATGAGATCTACGAGAAATTCCTTTACGACGGAGCGACTCAAATCAGCATTGCCTCGCTCCCAGGCATGCGTGAACGCACGATCACGCTCAACGGCGCCTCCAAGACCTATGCCATGACCGGGTGGAGAATCGGCTATCTGGTCGGTCCACCCGAGTTCATTTCGACGGCAGCCGCTCTCAAAGACATGGTCAACGTTCAAGCGCCGACCGTCTCCCAGTGGGCGGCGGTTGCCGCGCTGAACGGTCCACAGGAATGCGTCGAACAGATGCGCCAGACATACGCGGAGCGCCGCACATTGCTCATGTCCGCGCTGGACGACATGGGGTTCAGCTACGGCACACCGCATGGGGCCCTCTATATCTGGGCGAACACCACCTCCACCGGCATTGAAGCGACTCAGCTCTCGTATCTCTTCCTGGACAAAGCTGGTGTGCTGGTCTTCCCGGGTACGGGGTTTGGTGACAACTGGGGCAACTACATGCGGATGACGTTGCTCCAGCCCAAAGAGGTGTTGGAGCAGGCCGTCGAGCGAATGCGGTCCGCGCTCGCCGACTTCCGCGCCGGACAGGCATGACCGTTCGACGGTTGACGCGCGATACCACGCAGCATGAGAGGACAAATGGACGTGGAAACGGGAGTTCGTACGGTGAAGATTCCCGCGGAGGCGCTGCGGGCACAGGCCGAAGCCATTCTCGTCGCATGGGGAGCGACATCGGAAGAGGCAGCGCTTCAAGCGGATGCCCGGCTGCAAGGAGAACTGCGTGGCCATCCTGGTCAGGGTCAGGGCATGCGTGGCATTAGTCGGTATTGCCTGATGCTGGAGAATGGCGGGATCGTCCCGGGTGCACCGTTCGAACTCTTGACTGACACGCCCGCGGCGGCGCTTGTCGATGGCCACAAGGGATTCGGACAGGTTATTGCGGCCCGGGCCATGGACCTGGCCATCGAGAAGGCGCGGAACGTCGGTGTCGGGCTGGTCCTGGTACGGCACTCGAACCATTTCGGAATCGCCCAATACCACGCGATGCGCGCTGCCCACAACGGGATGATCGGAATCGCCATGACGAATGCCGGTCCGGAGATGGCTCCGTGGGGCGGGATCACGCCGACGATTGGAACGAATCCCTGGGGCATCGCGGCGCCGACCGACCTGGGATTTCCGCTCGTGCTGGACATGGCGCTGTCCATGAGCGGCAAGGGGATGGTCCGGTGGCACTTGCGAGAAGGGAAAAAGATCCCGACCGACTGGGCCTACGACCGGGACGGCAACATCACCGACGATCCCGCGAAGGCCATCGATGGTCCGCTCGTTCCGATGGGAGCGTTCAAGGGAACCGGCCTCTCGATCATGACCGATGTCATCTGCGGCGTGCTGGCCGGGGCTGCGTTTGGGCTCACGCCATACGGTGACCCGAGCAATCACGATGTCGGCCATTCCATGATCGCAATTGACATCGAGCGGTTCATGCCGCGCAATGAGTACCTCGCGCGCATGCGGGTGTTCTGTGACGAACTCAAGGCGTCGGAGCTCGCGCCAGGGTTCAATGAGATTCTCTTACCTGGTGAACTCGAGCACCGGCGAATGGAGGAGCGACTGGAGCACGGGATCGACTTCGATCTTGAAGCAGTGCAGACGTTGAGAGATCTCGCGGCAAAAAAGGATGTTCGGTTCTCGCTAGATGAATTCGTCAACGGAGGTCAGGTCCGATGAGTCGACACAAGCTCTTGATGCTTGATCCGACACCCGAGCGCGATCTTGAACTCGTCAACAGTCTGCTCCCCAGCGGCGAGTTTGACGTCTCATCTCCAGCCAGTGGCGACGACCCGTCATTGCCGGATCTTTTGAAGAACGCCGAGATACTCGTGACACGAGCGCAGGCGGTGGACGAGGAGGTGCTGGCCGCCAGTCCCAACCTGAAGCTGGTGCAGAAGTATGGCGGGCGGGCCGATCGCATCGATCTGGAGGCGGCCCAAGCGCATGGCGTTGCCGTCGCATTGATGCCGCTCTGCGGATGCATCGCGGTGGCCGAGCTTGCCATGACGTTGATTCTCGCGCTTTCAAAGCAGCTCATCGAAGCGCACGCGGCGACGGTGAACGGCGCCTATCGCGAGCTGGGGATCGAGCCGAAGCAGACGAGCCAGCGCGTCCATGCCTTTCAATGGATGCGCTTGCCGCATCTGCAAGAGATCCGGCAGAAGACACTCGGTATCATCGGATTCGGCGAAATTGGCACAGAAGTCGCCAAGCGGGCCCGCGCGTTTGAGATGAATGTCATCTACTACAAACGAGATCCCCTTCCCAAGTCGATTGAGGAGCATCTCGGCGTGCATGCGGTGGCGCTCGATGAGCTCCTCCGCACCTCCGACTTTGTGTCGCTCCATGTGCCACATAGTCCGTCGACGGACAAAATCATCGGCTAACGTGAACTGGGCCTGATGAAGCCCTCTGCCTATCTCATCAACACCTGTCGCGGACCGGTGGTGGACGAGCAAGCGCTCATCGCGGCGCTCCGCGATCGCACGATCGCCGGTGCCGGTCTCGACGTGTTTGATTTCGAGCCCCTTCCCTACGATAGCCCGCTCACTCAGCTGGACAATGTCATCCTGGCCCCCCACATCGGCGGCGGTACCGGAGGGGCTCGAGAGAAACAGATGGCGGACGTCCTGAACAACGTCATCCGGTTTGCCCACGGGGAGCCAGTCCTTCACCGCTTGGTTTGACGAAGCTCCGAAGGGTTAGACAGGTGTCGATCTGCGGTCGGTTGCTCGGAAGGAATACGTGAATGTTGGACATGGTCGTGAGGAATGGGCAGGTATTCCTGCCCGATGGCCTGGAATCGATCGACATCGGGGTAAAAAACGGCAAGATCGCCGCGTTGTTCTCTCGCGGCGAGGACGTCGAGGCACGTGAACACGTCGATGCAGGAGGGCTCTATGTTTTTCCAGGAACAATTGATGCCCATTACCATTGCCGCGCTCCATCGTTTCCCGAGCGAGAAGATTTTGCCTCAGGAACCGCCGCGGCAGCCGTCAGCGGGGTCACGACGGTCTTCGAGATGCCGATCTCGATTCCACCAACCTCAACGACTCAGCGACTGCTGGACCGCATGGAACTCGCCTCAGCATCGTTGTGCGTGGACATGGGTTTCTACGGTTCCTGTGGAACGCTCGATGGCGACGACATTCAGTCGATGGTGACGGCCGGCGCGATTGGAATGAAGGCGTTCCTTCAATCTGTACCAAAGGGCCGCGAAGCCGAATTCGAGGGGATCTGCCTCGCCACCGATGTGGAGATTCTTCGAGCCTTTGAGCTCCTGCGCGGAATCGGCATTCCGTGTGCGTTTCACGCCGAAGCCAATGATCTGCTCACGTACCTGTCCGATGGTCTCATCGCCAGCGGGCGCCGTGACCCCCAGGTCCATCCGCTGTCGCGACCCCCATACGTCGAAGCCATCGCGGTCGCCAAGTTGCTTGTCCTCGCCGAAGAGTTCGACGTGCCGCTTCACATACCGCACGTGAGTTCCAAGATGACGGTCGATCTGATCCGTGATGCCAAGGCGCGCGGGGTTCCCGTGACGGCCGAAACCTGTCCGCAGTATCTCGCGTTTGACGCCTCCGCCTTTGACCGGGTGGGTGTGTTTGCGAAGTGTAATCCGCCGCTCAAAACCCAAGAGGACATCGATGCACTCTGGCTTGGCCTTCGTGACGGAACGCTCGATTACGTGGCAACGGACCACTCACCGTTTACGTATGAAGAGAAGGCCAAAACCGCGGACGATATCTGGGCAGCCCCTCCAGGCTTCCCCGGAGTCGAAGTGTTGACGCAGTACATCATGGGTCGAGCGGTGACCGGAGAGCTGACATTTCCCCAAGCGACCGAGCTCGTGGCCGGAGCTCCGGCCAGGATCTTCCACCAGGAGCATGTTAAAGGAAGAATCGCGATTGGGCTCGACGCCGACTTCACCATCTACGATCCGAAACCAACGATCACGTACCAGGCCGAGGAGTTCAAGAGTCGTTCTGGCCGGACCGGCAAGATTTGGGATGGAGAAGTCGTCCAGGGCGAGACCTCCGTGACCATTCTCCGGGGCCGCATCGTTGCCCAGGAAGGGAAGCTGATGGTCGAGCCCGGCTACGGCAAGGTGCTCTACGGGCACAATGTCCCGGCAGCGACCGTGTCCGCCGTGAGCTGACCACGGCGGACACGGTTCCGCTCGGTCCCAAACCGATCCAAACACGATATCCACATTCTCCTCCTCAGACCGCTGGTCCACTCGGGCCAGCGGTCTGATCTTGAGGAGGAGGAGTGATGTTCATGGAAGAACGGGCGGGTTCTGTTGGCCTGACGCTACATCAGACCCAGTTCCTTGAGCGCCTGGGCCGCGCCATCCAATGTCGTGAGGTTCATGCCCGCGTAGTTTGGCGAAAAGACGACCCCCTGCCCGCCGGCGCGATAGGTCGCGAGCACGCTGCGCCGTACGATATCTGGCGTGCAGACGGCCTGATCTTCACGGTTGCGCGGAGCGTCAACGCCGATTCCCATGTAGACAGGGACTTTCCCCGCGACACCCCGCACGGCATTGGCACATTGACCAGCGACGTAGGTATCGGGGTCGAACCCTCGCTGAATGATCTCGTCCCAGGGGGCCTCGTGCAGGTCGAGCAGTTTGTACATGATCGGCGTCATCTCCTGCGGCGTCACGTCGCGCAGGATCGACTTGTGGAAGTTCGTCATCTCAGCGTGGTAGACACCCCCGGACTGATGCTGATAGGTGATGGGCTTAACCCAATCGCTCCAGGTCGCCATCTCGGCCCAGGGCCACTGCGCCCGCCGGATCGGGTTCAGGTGGTTCCGATTCCAGACGTTGAGTCCGAATTTCAGCCGCCGGTCGACCCACTTGACGATCCCATACAGTTCCCGGTCCATGTCCTTGTTGCGCTCGACCCAGAACCGCTCCCAGAGCAAGATCTCGGGGTTGAAGTACAGGACGCGCAGGAATTCGATCAGCGATCCGTCGACGAATTCCTCTCCGGCGCGGGCCGCCTGGAAATAGTCGTACGCCTCACGGAAGGCCGCCCGCACGCGCTCGACGTCGATTCCACGACGTTCCGCCTGCTCTCGGCAGTGCTCGCAAAAGCAGTTCGGGGTACGTCCCGCGATGAGATTATCGAGCGGGCTACGTCGCTCGTTGCACCACATGATGCCGTCGATCTGATAGCTTCGCGCGTAGTCTTCGAGAATCGACATCCACCAGGTTCGATAGTCCGGATTGTTGATGCACGGCTCGCTCATCATGCGGCCGGTGTGATCGACTTCGAGCACCTGGGGCAGATTCGGAATATTCACCGTGTTGGCGGAGCCATGTCCGGCATAGTTGAACAGCGGCTCCATGACCTCCGGGTAGACGCGCATGCCGCGCTCTTTCGCCGCGGGAATCACCTCCGCGAGGACGTCGAAGTCTCTGGTCTCGTCGTCTTCAGACCGGAAATTCGAAATGAAGGTGTTGCGGTAATACTGCGGATGATCGGCGACGTAGGAGCCCCCCTTGAAGTTACCGGCTTCGGCCTTGCCGTGATCGGGCCAACCATCCAGTTTCCACGAGACGCGACGGCCTGCCTTTAGCCCAAGCCAGGAGATGGTGCCAATGAGCAGGGTGTCTATGCCGAATCGTTCTTTGAGCAGATCGAGCAGGGGCTCGACCCCCTCGTCGACGAAGCTGATCGGGCTGACCTGAATACCGACGAACCGCTCGCTCGATGTCGTCATCGACTGATTTCCCTTCGCGTCTGAACGACTCAACGCCATTCTTCCGGTACGTTATGCCGCTCATAGAAGTCGCGCATGACGACCGGTTGCCCAGTCATGTCGGACTCTTCGCAGGCGGCGGTCAATGCCATCGTCTTGAGATGGTCGATTCCCGATGGATCGGGGCGGGCAACGTTCTCGATCAACTGCCGAGCAATGTGGTTCAGCATGGCGCGCGTGTCGTCGACAAAATTCTCGATCGGCGGCAGTTCGATCCGTCGCTCGCCTCGTTCGTCTGGGCTGGCCACCCGCAGATCGCTAAATTGCTGGTGCTGCAGCAGAGCGCCGGAAGCACAATCGGTGCGCCAGAGAAACTCGCTGACCTTTGTTTGTCCCGACCAGGTCCCGAAATAGTTCACCAGGAGATCTCCGGTCATCTCCAGCATGGCGGCCACCGTTGCGTCATCCTGGTACATGCTCCACGGTGGGTTGTGGCAACGACACCAGACTCGCTCGACCTCCGCGTCGTAGGTGAACCGGAACAGGTCTAGATGATGGATGCTCTGCTCGTAGAGCATTGGCTGGCGCATGGTCAGTGGATACTTGTTGATGCCAGGGCGCCGACCATCGCGATTGAGCCAGTAGATGAATCTGGCGAAACTCGGCTTTCCGACCTCGGTCGCGATCAATTCCTTCGCCTTGAGGGTCGACGGCAAGTACCGGAAGTTGAGCCCGACCATCAGCCTGCGGCCGGAATCCTGCGCGGCCTGCACAATCTGGACGGTCTCCGCAAATTCGATGGTGAGCGGTTTCTCGGCCAGCAAGTCGCAGCCTGCCGCGAAGATCGTGCGGGCCTCCTCCAAATGTCCCATCGGCGGAGTCGCCAGGACGACGAGATCCGGTCTGGTGACATCGAGGGCTGTATCGAGATCGGCGAAGCATTGCTCGGAGTTGGCGCCGTACTGTTCCCGCACCCAGTGGAGGCAGGCTGGATCTGGATCGACGAAGCCGACGGCGTCGGTCAACGACTCCTCATACACCAGGCGAACCCAGTGTTTGCCGCGTGTGCCGACTCCGACGATCAAGGTTCGGATGGGGTCATTCACGTGTTGACGGTCCTTCCGCGACAGAGCGCATTCGCGCGAGCATTCGTCCCGCGCCCGGTCGCCCCACCAACTCCTGTCCAACCATGACCGTTTCACCGCGCAACAGGGTTTGAGTTACGGCGCCTCGACGCTCGACGCCGTCCCAGATGCGGCCAATGTCCTTCGCCTTGCTGTGAAAATCCGCGTGATTGAAAACCCCACGAACATCGGCGTCGTAGAGCACGATATCGGCATCGGCTCCCGGCCGGAGGTTTCCCTTCCGCGGCCAGAGGCCAAAGATCCGCGCCGGGTTGATCCATAACACCTCTTCGGCGCGCCGGATCGACAGCCGGCCGTCCAGAGCAGCGCCAAGAATGTATGGTCCAAGCACCTCGACCCCTGGGAAACCGGGAGGCGCCGACCAGATGTCATCCCAGGCGCGTTCTTTTTCCTCCACAGTGAAGGGCGAGTGGTCGGATGCGACGGTGTCGATGGTGCGGTCGGCGAGTCCCTCCCACAACGCTTCGACGTCGTCCGGAGATTTGAACGGCGGATTGCATTTGGCATACGGTCCAAGGTCGTCGAGCGAGGACGCGTCGAACTGGAGGTATTGCGGGCAGGTTTCTGCCGTGACCCGCACTCCCCGGGCTTTGGCGTCACGGATGAGATTGAGCGTCATGCGAGAGCTGACATGCGGCACCTGCAGGTGCACGCCGAAACGCTCGGCCAGTAGGAGCAGCGTGCCAACGCTCGTGGCCTCGACGAAGTCAGGTCGATGCTGTGCGTGCGCTGCACCGTTGTTCCTACCGGCGGCACGGAACCGCGCTTCGAAGTGCTGGTACATGGCTTCGTCTTCCGCATGGAACGCACAGGGCAGATCATACGAAGACAACAGCTCGAATGCCTGGAGCAATTTCGCGTTGGATTCGAGGCAGAGACCCAGGAACTCGCTCTCGCGGCCGGGTGGCACGTGCTGGAGAAAGGCCTTGAAGGCGAGCGCACCCGCGTCGATGGAGCTTTCGAGATCCTCGCGCTTGAGCGTGGCGGACGACGCGTAGAAGCCAACGTCGACGTAACCCTCGCTCTCCGCCAGCGCTCCTCGCGATCGGATCACCTCACCGTTTATCGCCGGCGGCTCGGATATCGGCATCTCCACGATGGCGGTGACCCCACCGAACGCGGCGGCCAGCGTGGCGCTGGCAAAGGTCTCGCGGTCGGGCCGCGACGGTGCCCGCGAGTGGAAGTGCGAATCGATGATACCGGGCAGCACGAGCAGCCCCATGGCGTCGATTTCGCGCGAGGCCTGACCGTCAAACAGGCCTCGTGCACCGAGAGCGGCCACAACTCCGTCCTGAACCGCGATGTCGAGTGGCTGAAACGCTCCGTCCATGAGCACATTGCCGTTGGCAACCACCAGATCGAGTTTCATGAACTCGCCTCGGCTTTGTAGCGCTTGATCGCCGCCTCCATGCGCTCCAGCGCTCCGGTCATCCGATCCGATGGAACAAGCATCGACATGCGGATGTATCGCTCGCCCTCGTCGGGAGAGAACAGCGTGCCGGCCGCGATCATGATCCCGGTGTCGCTCAACAGACGGAGGCAGAACTCGGACGCCGACATGCCGGTAGAGGTGACATCGACATAGACGTAGAATGCCCCGGCCGGATAGATGAATTCGAGCCCCATGTCGCTCAACGCGCCGAGCAATTCATGCCGCCGCGCATCGTAGATCTCGCGCATTTCGTCGATGCAGTCTTGCGGCCCTTCAAGCGCCGCCAGTGCCGCGGCCTGCGAGACGGCCGGTGTGCAGATCGATAGCGTGTGTTTGACCTCGATGATGGCGCGCATGTAGTCGGAGGGCCCGCACATGAAGCCGACGCGCCAGCCGGTCATGGCGTAGCACTTGGAAAACCCGTCGATCAGCAGGCTGCGCTCTTGCATTCCCGGCACGGAGACGATGCTGTGATGCTGGCGACCGTCATAGACAAATTTGCTGTAGATCTCGTCCGAGATCACCAGCAAGTCATGCTCGATTGCCAGCCGGGCGATGTCCGCCAGTTCGTCCGCCGAGGCGACGCCCCCGGTCGGGTTGTCGGGCGACACGACGACGATTATCTTGGTTCGGTCGGTGATCCGCGAGCGAATTTCATCGATGTTGAGCTGGAACGCGCCGTCGATGATGGTTGGATACGAGACGAGCTTGCCGCCCGACATCTCGATAGCCCAGTCGTAAGTCGTGAACCGGTGGCTGGGCGTCAGCACCTCATCGCCCGCATTGAGGAGGGTCAGCATCGCCATGTAGACGCCTTCTTCGGCCCCCAGCGTGACGATCACGCCGTTTGCGGGGTCATACTGGATGCCGCGCGTCTCCTCGATCATGGAGGCAACGGCGCGACGCAGCCGGATATCGCCGGGCGGTGGCGTGTAGTGGGTCCAACCGTCATCCAGGGCCTTCTTCGCGGCGTCGATGATGTGTTTGGGGGTCGGGAGATCAGGATCTCCTGGCCCCATGGCGACGACATCGTCGAGCGTCGCCGCGATTTCTTGCATCCGCGTCCGGATTGTGGCGTCCGGCGAACTGATGCGACTTGCCAAACCGGCCCTGAGTGGGGACATCTCCCCGAGCACTTGCGTTGTCATCTTGGCTCCTTCAGTGGTCGCGCGGCATCACCAGCTGTACCAGTCGGTCAACTGACCATCGGTCACCAGTTGTTCGCCTCCGACGAAGACGTGCCGCACGTTGCCAAGCGCAGTGATGCTGTCCGCCGGGTCGCCATCGATCACGACCATATCAGCGAACTTGCCAACTTCGACCGTTCCGAGGTCCTTCTCGTCTCCACGGAGCTTGGCGGAGTTGATGGTGAGCATCTGGATCACGTCGAGCGGAGTCTTCACCACGCCGTATTGGAGTAGCGCCTCCATCTCACCCATGATCTGGTCGTGCTCCACGCATGGACTTCCGGCGTCGGTCCCGAAGGCGAACACGATGCCGGCCTCACGCATCTTGCGCAGCGCGGCGCCCGGTGGGTTCTTGGCCATTCGCTCTCGTCGCATGGCCGCGACCTGCTCCGGCATACCCCGTTCCGGCCCGCGAGCGGTTTGCAGGACTCCTGGGGAAAGGGTTGGAACGACCATGATTCCGCGCTCGGCCATGGTGGCCAGGACGTCGTCATCGGCGACGCCGCCATGCTCGACCGAGTCAAATCCCGCGTTCACCACGTTCCGAATCGCGCCCGGCAGCGTCGCATGGGTCGTGATCTTCTTGCCGAGCAAGTGGGTCTCTTCGGCCGCCGCCAGGAGTTCGGCCGGTGAATACTGGTTGGTGTACTCGCTGGCCATGATCTTGATGTGATCGGCGCCTCGCTTGATCTGCTCTCGAACGGCGGCGCGGACTCCGTCTGGACCGTCGGCCTCACGACCGCACCACCAGGTATGCCCGCCGGTGCACATGATGGCCTTTCCGGCGATGAAGAGCCGTGGCCCCTTGACCATGCCGCGCTTGAGCGCTTCCTTCGCGTCGAACTGAGTGTTGTTCATGCCCAGATCACGCAGAGCCGTCAGGCCCACTTTGAGCGACTTGCGCAGGTTCGCAACGGCTTTGATGCCGTTGATGCCGTCTGAGTCTTGCAGTGCCTGGTCACGCAAGATCCCGGTCGGGCTTCCGTCCCAACCCGTGCCACTCCAGCCCAAATGGATGTGGTTGTTGGAGAAGCCGGGAAGTACGGTCAGCCCGGAGATGTCGACCGACGTTGCTTCGTCGTCCGAGCCGAAGTCAGCGGCACGACCGATGGCCGCGATCCGGTCACCGTCGATCAGCACGTCGATTGGTTCGGCCCTACCCGAGCGAACGTCGAATACCTGGCCGCCGGTGAGTCGTAGCTGTGCCATATGATTTCCCTGTCCCTTTCACATACGTCGATAGTCGGTGCGGCGCCAACGCGGCGTCCGTCGCTGGAGGCATCACCCTGCTGTGGTCAGGCGCTTCCAGAAACGCTCGAGGCGATCGAGCCCCTCGGTCAGTTCGGGATCGGCCGTCATAAAGGACGCGCGGGCGAGACCCTCTCCGGTGGGGCCGAAACTGGTGCCTGGACTGATGCGCACGCCTTCCTCGGCGGCGAGTCGCTGCGAAAACTCCGCGGAGGAGAGCCCACTCGGCGTGATATCGAACAGAACAAAATAGGCACCCGGGGTGCGGAGCGTGGGGATGCCCATGCCCTCGAGACGGGCATAGAGATAGTCACGGCGGCGAGACCACTCGGCCATCATGGCGTCGAGCGGTTCCTGAGGACCGTTGAGAATCGCCAGCGCCGCGATCTGAGATGGAGTCGCGGCACAGATCGACGTGTCGTGCTTGATCTCGGTAAGCGCGGGCTTCAGTTCCGCCGGTACGCCAAGGTAGCCAACTCGCCAGCCGGTCATGGCGTAGGACTTCGAGAATCCATTGAGCGTAATGGTGCGCTCCTTCATTCCGGGCAGGGCAGCCATGCTCACATGGTCGACCCCGTCGAAGATGAAGCGTTCGTAGAGCTCATCGCTGTAGATGAGCAAGTCGTGTCGTTCGGCTATCGCACCGACCGCCTCCAGCGTCTCACGAGACTGAACCGACCCAGATGGATGGTCGGGAGAAATGATGAGGATGGCGCGGGACCGAGGTGTAATGGCGGCTTCGATACCATCCGGATCAAGCTGAAATGCGGTCTCTCGAATCGCGGGCACTGAAACAACTTCGCCGCCGACCAGTCGAATGACTTCATCGTAGACGCGATAGCGCGGATCCGCGACGATGACCTCGTCACCTGAGTTGAGCGTGCCAAACAGGGTGACGAACATTCCCTCCTGCGCGCCTGCGGTGACGATGATCTCAGTCTCCGGATCGTAGTTCAGTCCGTTCTCACGATGCAGCTTGCGCGCGATCGCGGCACGCAACTCGGGCATGCCGTCGTGGAACGTGTAGTAGACGGTACCGGACTTGAGGAACTCCGTCACCGCGTCAATCGCATGACGAGGGGTCGGTAGATCAGGTGTTCCCTGCGAGAGCTGAATATAGGATCGCGTTGGCTTCTTTTGTAGGGTCGTTCCCATCAGTGGGCGTGCTCGCTCGGCGAGCCATCGTGAACTGTCTAAGCGTGTGTGCTCCATGTGCTGAGGCTCCTCCTGTCCCACGTGCGCCCTAATCGGCGGCCAGCCAGGCTTCGGGCACGTTGTGCGCTGCGTAGAACTCTCGCATGACGACCGGCTGCCCGGTTCGACTCGACTCTTCACAGGCGGCAATCGCTCCGAACGTCTTCAGGTGCTCGATTCCGGACGGGTGAGGCCGCAGGTTGCCCGCGCGAAGCTGCGCGATGACGTGCGGCAGCATCAGGCGAGCGTCATCGACCAGGCGCTCCTGCTCCGGGAGGTTCAGCGGTTCAACGGTCGTCGCATCAGCTCCCCGTGCGATGCGAAGATCGCTGAACATCTCATGCTGGAACAGCGCTCCATTGGAGCAATCGGTTCGCCAGAGAAACTCGTTGACCTTCGTCTGTCCGGACCACGTTCCGAAGTAGTCGACGAGCAGATCGCCGGTCATTTCGAGCAGCGCGGCGACCGTCGCGTTGCTGCGATACATGCTCCACGGTGGGTTGTGGCAACGGCACCACAATCGTTCGATCTCAGCCTGATAGACATAGCGAATCTCATCGAGGTGGTGAATCGTCTGCTCGTAGAGCATCGGCTCGTGCATGGTGAGCGGGAACTTGTTCCCGCCGGGCCGGCGCCCGTCTCGATTGATCCAGTAGACAAAGCGCGAGAAGCTGGGTTTGCCGATCTCGCCGGAATCCAGGATCTGCCGGGCAGTCGTGACGCATTGTTGATAGCGAAAGTTCAGCCCGACCGAAAATCCGAGCTTGGCGTCCTCGGCAGCCTGAACGATTCGCACCCCTTCATCAAAGTCGAGGGTGAGCGGCTTCTCGGACAGCAGATGGGCCCCGTGTTCAAAGACCGTTACGACCTCGCGGTAGCGGTCCATGGGCGGAGTCGCGAGCAGGACAAGTTCCGGCTGACGATCCCGGAGCGCCTGGGTCATGTCGTGGTAGCACATATCAGGTGGCGCGTCGTAGCGCTCCTGGGCCCAGGTGAGATTCTCGTCGAGCAGATCGACGTAGCCGACCACCTCGGCCGTCGGCTCCTCATGCAGCAAGCGTGACCAGATCTTGCCGCGAGCACCGACCCCGACCAGCAAAACTCGAGTCGCGTCAGGCATTACTCCGCTCCTTTCATCTTTGCCTACCGTTGGCTACGAGGATCCAGCGCGTCGCGAAGCCCGTCACCGACCTGGTTGACCGCCAGCACGGTGAGCATGATCGCGACGCCCGGGAAGGTCGTAATCCACCAGGCAACCCGTAAGTAGTTACGGCCGTCATTGACCATCGCGCCCCACTCCGGCGTGGGTGGCTGTGCCCCGAGACCCAGGAAACTGAGACCCGCCGCCGTCAGAATGGCCGTGCCGATGCGCAGCGTTGAGAGGACGATGACCGGCGCTACGACATTCGGGAGAACGTGTTTGAACATCAGTTGAAGGTTGGTGGCGCCGACGATTCGTGCGGCCTCGACATACTCGTTCTCTTTTGCCGAGAGAACCTGGCCGCGAACGAGCCGCGCGTAGGCCGGAAAAGAGCCGATACCCACGGCGATCATCGCGTTGCGAAGGCTGGGGCCGAGTACCGACACGATCGCGATCGCTAGCAGAATGCCCGGGAAGGCCAGCATGGTATCGACGAACATCGATACCGCGATGTCGACCTTTCTCCCGTAGAACCCGGCAATCAGCCCGAGCACCACGCCGATGGCCAGACCGATACCGACCGAGACGAACCCGACCGTGAGTGAGATGCGCGCGCCGACCAGCACACGACTGAAGATGTCTCGACCGAGCACATCGGTTCCCATGATCGTCGACCGGCTCGGCGACGACAGGCTCGTTCCGGCTATCGCGCGCTCGTCGTATGGGGCCACGTATGGACCGATGACGGCCAGAAACACCAGCAGTCCGATGATTGAGAGTCCGATCATGGCTCCGGTGTTTCGACGGAGTCGCCCGAACGTCTGTACCCACGGTGGTGCGCTCCGGGCCGCTGGAAGGGCACCCGAGACTCCAGATCCTGAAGAGGATTCGCCGGACTGAGTCACGGAATCCATGTCAGCGCTCTCCGTACTTGATGCGCGGGTCGATGAACGCGTACGAGATGTCCACCAGAATATTGGCCAGCACATAGGCGAAGGCCGCCACCAGTACCGTGCCCTGGACGAGCGGGAAGTCCTTCTTCTGGATGGCGTTAACGGCCATGGCCCCGATCCCTTGACGCGCAAACACGGCTTCGACTATGACCGCGCCGCCAAGGAGCGAGCCGAACTGCAATCCGACAATCGTCACGACCGGAATCAGGGCGTTCCGTAACGCGTGCCGGGTGACGACCGTCCGCCCCGTCAGCCCCTTCGCTCGGGCCGTCACGACGTACTCCAGGTTGAGCACTTCGAGCAGGCTCGAACGCGTCAGTCGAGCCACGATCCCCGCACCGCCGAGCGCCAGCGCTACCGACGGCATGACAAGGTGTTTGAGGTCAGCGCCGCCCCGAGAGGTGACCGGGAACCATCCGAGCTTGATCGAGAAGATATAGATGAGGATCAAGCCGAGCCAGAATATCGGCATTGAGACGCCGATATTGGCCAGGATCATACTGACCGTGTCGAGGAGCGAGTGCTGCCTGACTGCAGCGAGAACGCCGAGCGGCACCCCGATCAGGAATGTGAGCACCGTCGCCACGATGGTGAGTTCCAGGGTCTTTGGGAAGACGTCGCGGATCATTCCGCCGACGGATCGGTTCGTTTGAATCGACGTCCCCAGATTGAACGTCACAATGCTCTTCAAGAACCGCCCGTACTGAACGTAGATCGGATCATTCAGACCGAGTTGGTCACGCTTTGCCTCAACAGCCGCCTTGGACGTCGCTGAGGTCTCGCTGAGCATGAGTGAGACAGGATCCCCAGGAATCAAGAGCAACATCGAGAAGACCAGGATGGAGACCCCGAAGAGGACCGGAATTGCGTATAGGAAGCGTCTCACGACATAGACTGCCACGGTCCACCATTCCCTCCACGCCAGCCATGCAGGAGGATGAAGCATCCTCCCTCACGGCTGAGCTGTGGCCTCTAGCTCGAGATCGAGACGTCGTAGATGCGTGGCTGGTATCCGAGATCGTTCATCCTCCAGCCGGATACCTTCTTGGTCATCATGACCAGCATGGCATCGTACTTCATGGCGACAAACATGTTCTGGTCGACAATGATCTGCTGGACCTGGGCATAGATTTGCTTACGCTTGTCCTGATCCGGCTCATTGGCACCCTGGTCGAGCAGATCGTCGAGCTGCTTTTGCAGGTCGGGGTTCGACTCGTTGAGATGCGTCCAAGTGAACCCTTCCGCGCCGATGTTTCGGCTGTGGAACAGCAGGGTCAGAATGCTGGGATCAGGCGCGTCGAATCGGCCGAGCATCATATTGTGCTTGCCCGTGAATCCGACATCTTTTTGCTGGGTGAACGGCACAACCTGAAGATTGACGTCGATTCCGATCGGCCGAATCGCTGCCTGGAACGCTTCTCCGGGAGCACCGTTGGTCCCAAAAACATAGACGTCGAGCTTGCAGGACTTGCCGTCCTTCTCGTAGAAGTCACCCTTCTTGGTCCAGCCCGCGCCCTCGAGCGCAGCCTTCGCGCCAGCGGGATCGAACTTGATCTGACCCGTGCAATCCCAGTAGGCAAAGGTGGTCGGCGTCAGTGGACAATACCCCGGTGCCTCTTGTCCGGCGTAGAGCCCTTTGCTGATCTGCTCGCGATCCAGACCAAGGTTGATCGCCTTACGCACAGCGGGATCGTCGGTGGGAAACTTGTTGGTATTGACAATGAAGCCGGTCGGCATTCCAGTCTGCAGACCCGTGACAAGATCAAACCCTTCCCCTTTAAGGCGGGTGACATCAGTGCCAGGTGTGCGCATGATCGCGTCGACTTCTTTGGCTTCGAGTGCTGCGACACGAGTTGGCGCGTCCGCCAGAAACTTGAAGGTCACGCCGTCCAGATACGCGGGTCCGCTGTGCGCGTAGGGCGGTGACGGTCCCCAGTTGTAATCGGCGAAGCGCTCCAGTTCGATATGATCCTGAGTTACCCATTCCTTGAACTTGAACGGCCCTGTTCCAATCGGATGCTGTCCAACATCCTCCACGGCCATGTCGGCGATCTTCGGAGAGAGCATTGGGAACTCCATGAGCGACATCGCGCGGATGAAGATACCGTACGGCGATTTGAGGGTCACTTTCACTGTATGGTCGTCGAGCACTTCTGTCTTGTCGTATGGTCCGATGTCGACGATCGAGAGAAGCGAGCCCGTCGCTGGGTCGACCGTACGGTCAAGGTTGAACTTCACCGCGCTCGCGTCGAACGTCGTGCCATCGTGGAATTTCACATCCTGACGCAACGTAAATGTGTAGATCGTTCCGTCCGGAGCCGCCTCCCATTTCGTGGCAAGGTCTGGATAGAGCGCCAGCTTTTCGTCAGCGATGATCAATGTGTCGAAGATCGCCCAGCCAACTTCCCAGGAAACCGACGACTCGGTCCGGTACATATCGAGCGTGTCCGGCTCACCGGCCTGGCCAATAGTGAGGTGGCCGCCCTGTTTCGCTCCTGTTCCGGCGGTCGCCGTGGATGCTGAGGACGTGGCCGCGCTGGTCGCCGCCTGCGTGCTGGTGGCTGTACTCCCGCCAGATTGGGTCGCCGTGGCCGTGCTTGCCCCCGATGGGGCGGTTCCCGAAGCCGTCGTGGGCGTCGACTTGCTGCTGCCGCAGGCGGCCAACAGCGAACCCGCCGCGCCGCCGGCTGCCAGGCTTATCCAACCAGCAAACGAACGACGCGTGAGGCGGAGTGTGTTCCACCGATGACCAACCGAAGAAGCCTGATGAGTGGACTGTTGCTGATCTTCGATCATGTTCGCCCCTCCTCGATGAACGACTCACCGAAACGAATCCGCGGCGCCAAACGCCCGTTTGCCATGCCAATGGCAGTACCGTTGCGCCGCCATGCGGTCATCCAAAAAGCGTTGTTACTCCTTTCGATGAATCGACATGTGATCGGTCGATGGAATTGGCAGAGGTCCACCCGAGTCGTTCGGATATTTCGGCAGCGGCGACCGCGACTCGATCCCGAATAACTGGGATGCGGTCCGCAGTTATGCGCGCGCTGGAGCCCGTCGCCGTACACGTGCCGACGACCGTACCGGAGGCATTACGCACCGGCACGCTAATTCCGACGAGCCCAACCTCGCGTTCCCCGAGATCCAGCGCATAGCCCTGTTCGCGGATGCGCGCGAGTTCCGCGTGCATGGCGTCGGGAGTAGTGATCGTGAGATCCGTCAGCCGCGGCATTCCCTGATTGATGATCGCGTCGATGCGTTCGGGAGACTGATACGCGAGCAGCGCCTTGCCGGCCGCTGTGCAGTAGATGGGATTGCGCGTGCCAACCGGTTGCGCGATGCGCAATTGGTTCTCACACGCGACGCGAGCAACCACCAGCACGTGGTCACCATCGAGGACGGACAAGCCCGCCGTCTCGTTGATGTCGTCGACCAATCGATGGAGCACATCGTCTGCAAGTTCGTGCAGACTCGTCTGATGTTCCACGATGGTCGCCATGTGAAGGATGCGATATCCCAGCCGGTATCGACTGTCACTCGGGTCCCGGCGAATCAGCCCGTGTTGTTCGAGCGAATTCAGCAGTCGCGACGTCGTGCTGATGTTGAGCCCCACCGCCTCCGAAAGATCAGACAAGCGCATCGGCGAGCGAGAACTCGCCAGCGCATCGAGCAGCGATAACGCGCGATCAACGGTTTGTGATCCACCGGTCTTCGGCATCCAGCCCACTTCCGACTACAACGAACCCCACATCAGTCAGGGGATTTCATATATTGAAACTCTATTGCGGATGTTGACTATCGTAGCAGTAGCCCGTATGCTTGTCAAGCATCAAACGGAACGGAATTGTCGAACGCACCTGGAATCTTGCTGGAGCGCCGCGCGCCGGAGGAAGCCGGTTGAGTGGTACGAATCGGAGCCACCTCGGTATCGGACCGGTCTCACTCAGAGGGGATTGCTCAGGGCAGGATGCGCGTGATGGTCACCGGCGCCGCCGGATTCGTCGGTTTGAATGTGCTTGAGGTGCTTGCGTCGGCTGGCGACGAGGTGCTTGGCTTGTGTCGCCGGGTACCTGGTGCTGACGCGGACTGGGATCGGAACGACGTCCGGTTCGCAATCTGTGACGTGAGAAACAGCGACACGCTCGCGGAATGGATCACGGTCTGGCGACCAACTCACATCGTTCATGCGGCGGCGGTCACTCCCACGCTCGCCATGGAACGAGACCGGCCGCGCATGGTGCTGGAGACCAATCAGCTCAGCACTCTCACCGTCCTCGAAGCGGCCGCACAGTGTGGCGTGTCGCGGGTTCTGTTTGTCTCTTCGGCCGGGGTGTACGCCTCACCGCTCGACGCGGCCCCGATCTCCGAATCAGCGCCACTCCGCCATGATGGCAGCTTGTATAGCCTGACGAAGATCGCCGGGGAAGGACTGTGCCGCTGGGCGCGCCGCCACACCGGCCTGGACGCCCGCAGTGTTCGAGTCGGCCCGGTGTATGGACCCTTTGAACGTCCGACCGGGTCGCGCGAGAATATGTCCCTCATCTGGCGTGCGGTTCAGCTACTGCTCAACGGCGAGACAGTCCAGTGTAACAACCCGAGCGCGGTGTACGACTGGATCCACTCGCGTGACACCGCTCGCGGGATGCGCCTGCTGCTCGCGACAGAAGAGCTACAGGATGATGTCTATAACCTGGCGGGTCCTGCCGGATCCATGCAATCGCTGTTGAGCGCGCTGATGGAGGTTGCACCGGAGATGACCGTCGAGTGGAGCTGCACGGGCGAGCCAAATTTGCGGGTGCCGGACAGCTATCGGAAGGCGCCGCTGGATGTTCGCGCGCTCACCCGGGACACCGGTTACACGCCGGAGTTCGATCTCGTCGATGGACTGCGAAATTATGTCGATTGGGCGGGTGGAGACCTCCCAGAGGAAGGGGACCGAGCGATGACCCTCGCGATCTTCGAATCCCTGAGCGAACGTGATGCACAGTACCTCGCTGAGGCTGAGCAAGCGACTGGTGTCCGCGTCGAGCGGCGCGATGGACCCGCTGGTGATGAGCTCGCATTGATTGTCGAGCATCGTGATATTTCGCTGGCTGATCTGGACATGATGCGGGACCTGCAAGCGATCTATTTGATGGAGTGGGGGCGCGCAACGCTGCCGCTGAACCGCATCGATGCGCGGGGCATTGCCGTTCGTAAGGTCATGAATTTGAGCGGCCTTGGGGTGGCCGAGCACGTCTTCGCACTTCTGCTCGCGTTGCGCAAGCAGGTCGTCGGCGGTCATGCCGCAGTGGTTGCCAATGTCTGGCGCGATGGCGTGACCGAGCCCCTCTACACCGATCAGCGGGCCCACACATTCAACTGGAGCGGCATCGAGAACATCGGCTGGCTCTACGGCGAAACGCTGGGCATTATCGGTTTCGGGAGGATCGGCAAGGCCATCGCACAGCGCGCGCGCGCCTTCGATATGAACGTGCTGTATTACAACCGGCACCGGCTATCATTGTTCGAGGAGCAGAGTCTCGGGGTTGAGTATGCAGATGTCGATGACCTGGTGACACGATCTGACGCCATCACGCTCAATCTTCCCTTCACTCCCCAGAGCGAGCACATCATCGGGCGCGGTCAGCTGGAGCGCATGAAGCCAACAGCCGTGCTGATCAACGCCGCCCGTGGACGCGTGATCGACGAAGCCGCGCTCACCGAGGCGCTTGAACAGCGGCGGATTGCCGGAGCAGGGTTGGACGTGCTGGTCTATGAGCCTCCGCTGCCGGACAACCCATTGCTGAAACTCGATAACGTCGTCTTCAGCCCGCATACGGCCGGAATCTACGACCCAACCGCCAGGCAAATTCAATTCAAGACCGCGCTGCGCTGGTGGATTGGCGATCGACACCTATAGCTAATCTCCAGCATATGGAGTCCATAACGGGGGTCCGGGCAACATGTGACTGGACGCCCCTAATAAGCGGTCGAACAACTTGGGTTCGGTCAGGAGCGCTGGGGAATTGTCGTGCCACTAGCGGTATATCCACATCCGTGTGACAAACTAGATCCGAGCGTGCTGGAAGGCATGTCGCCAAATGTGAGCGGGCCGGATTTTATTACTGATACGGCAACCGGACCGTCGGACCGCGCGGATGTCTGCAGGTAACGGACTTCCCAGCGATGCTGGTGTGAACCCGGTTTTCCAGCATGACGAGTATGCGCCGGCGTTCATGGCAGCCGTCAACACGAAACGTGACTGAACCGTAGCTAGGAACGGCTCGATTACTCCGGTTCCGTCTAGTGTTCGTCGCTGCCCACACCGCTCACGAAAAAGAGTTGACCGTCATGCCGCGGTGATTGGCGATGTCCGTCTGTAACTTGTTTGCAAACCCGAGATTGAAGTCGAAAGACCCGCATACGAATGCAGTGAAGTAATAATTGTACTTCAGGTGTTCTTCCTGCGTAGTAGTGGATTACCCTGTAGGGAAATGTGCTGTCCGCAGACGTACGCGGTTTCCGTGATCAGCACAGAGCGACTCAGGATGACGCAACGCGGTGCGCGTTTGCAATCCGTTTGCAAAGTGGGTGGTGAGTGCCGGGAGATTGTTGAAACTGCCCCGAGGGAATTCTGATTCGTTGAAATTCGCGTTAGCCGCTTCGGTCCGATTCGACGAGCGTTAGGGTTTCGCCCAAAAGTTCTGACACAACCACGTTTCCAGCAGGTGAGCGGAACGAAACGACCTAGATCCACCGATTGTGCCCATCCATTCTCGACGCTCGGTCGTATTCATCACAACCAGCGGTTGAATCGACGGAAAGGGGAATGATGGTGAGGGCATGGCGACCCAGCAACGATGGTTCCGACTACTCCGTACCTGACGTAGCGACGCAACGTCCGATATCCGTGCGTCACCGCTTCCCAGCGCGGCGCGGGGCCGCTCCGAGCGTTGGCTGGAACCAGCCGCAGCTTCCCGTCCATGGCGCAATCTTCGTGGCCGCGCACGGCTCAATCCAGGGTGTCACCTCCGACAATCCGCTCACTCGTTCGTCGCCGATCTTTCGCGACGGACAGCACAAAGGCCTGGTATCGCAGAACGAAGCGAGTGCTCGATATGGCTCTGTCCGCGGCCGGGCTGATCGTCACCGCGCCGGTGATTGGCCTTCTCGGTCTCCTGGTGCGGCTCGATTCTCCCGGTTCGGTCTTCTATCGTCAGACACGCGTCGGTGAGGGCGGACGCCTCTTCACGATCATCAAGCTTCGAACGATGCGAGAGCCAACAGCGGAAGAGTCGAGTGATGATCAGGTTGACTCGGACATTGATCGCGTCACCCGTGTCGGGCGGCATCTGCGGCGGTGGAGCCTGGATGAACTGCCCCAACTCCTCAATGTGCTGCGCGGCGAGATGAGTCTGGTCGGTCCGCGGCCGGAGCGTCCCGAGATCGTCCAATCGCTTTACGAAGACTGGCAATATCAGCGATTTCAGGTTCCCCAGGGAATGACGGGATGGTGGCAGGTGACCGACCGTGGACACACTCGACTCTGCGAGGACACGGCCAACGACCTCTACTACGTGTCACGCGCTTCCATTTGGTTCGATCTCCGCATTCTGGCAATGACTCTTCCCGCCGTTGCACGTCAGGCACGGAATACTTGACATGAACCTATCGCGACAGATCCCAACACCGCGTTCGCTCGATGGGCATGCTCTTAGTGCGGCGCACGTCGATCGACCATGGTCGGACAATCGGGTGTTGCTCGGGAACCGTGTGGACGTGACCTCGTATGAGCAGGTTCGCTCGATGCTGCGGGACTGGGTCACCGAGAGGCGTCGCGGTTACATCTGCGTGGCGTCGGTTCACTCACTGATGGAAGCCCACGACGACCCGTTGTTCAAGGCGATTCTCAACGAAGCGGATCTGGTGACTCCGGATGGCATGCCGCTGGTGTGGGGACTCCGCCTGCTCGGGGCGAGACATGCAACTCGAGTATATGGCCCCGATCTCACCGACCGGATCTGTTCGTGGGCCGCTAGCAACAACGTGCCGGTTGGGTTCCACGGATCGACTCGGGAGGTGCTCGACCGGCTGATTGCCAATCTAACCGAGATGTACCCCGAGCTTCACGTGGTCTATCACCACTCGCCGCCATTTCGACCACTTTCGGCACACGAACGACAGCAGGAAATCGACGCGGTTCGGGCGTCTGGAGCGCGGATCCTGTTCGTCGGGCTGGGTTGTCCAAAACAGGAGCGGTGGATGGCCGATCACGTCGCTGATCTTGACGTCGTGATGTTCGGTGTGGGAGCTGCCTTCGACTATCTCGCCGGAACCGTCAGACGTCCGCCGCATTTCGTTCAGCGCATGGGTCTTGAATGGCTCTTCCGCCTCGTTCACGAACCACGGCGCCTTTGGCGGCGCTATTTGCGACACAATCCACGTTTTCTCTATCTGTTCACGCGCGAATTGATCGGAACGCGATTGATCGGAGAGAGGTTATGACACCACGGATTCTCGTAACGGGTGCGGGTGGCTTCATCGGGCATCATCTGGTATCGGCGCTGCGATCACACGGCTATTGGGTTCGGGGCGTCGACCTCAAGCGCCCTGAGTTCGCACCATCTACGGCAAACGAGTTCCTCAGGCTCGATCTGCGCTCGTTTGCCGCGTGCGTGGAGAGTGTGTCAGATATCGACGAGGTCTATCATCTCGCCGCCGACATGGGCGGCATCGGCTACATCACGTCAAACCATGCCGAGATCGCGCGAAACAACACGCTGATCGACCTCAACATGCTTCAAGCGGCCGCGGATGGCCCGGTGTCCCGACTGCTTTACACATCCTCCGCCTGCGTCTATCCCTCGTATCTTCAGTGTCAGACTGACGTGCTCCCGCTTCGAGAAGAGGATGCTTATCCGGCCGATCCGGATCAGGCTTATGGTTGGGAGAAACTCTTCGCCGAGCAGCTTTGCCAGCATTTCCGTGCAGACTTCGGTCTGGAAACGCGTATTGCTCGCCTGCACAACGTCTACGGTCCGCTCGGAACGTTCGACGGCGGACGAGAGAAGGCCCCGGCCGCGATCTGTCGCAAGGTGGCGCTCGCTGCTGACGGAGGCGAGATCGAGATCTGGGGTGACGGCGAGCAGACCCGCTCGTTCATGTACGTCGACGATTGTGTCGAGGGGCTACAGCGCATTATGCGCTCGGGTCATGCACAGCCGATCAATCTGGGCACCGATCGATCGGTGCCCATCAATGAACTCGTCGACATCGTAGCGTCAGTCGCCGGCAAACATCTGCACATCCGTCACAACCTCACTGGTCCGCAGGGCGTCCGCGGTCGAAACAGCGACAACCGGCGGCTCCGGGATACGGTGGGATGGGAACCGGCTACTCCATTAGAAACTGGGCTGACCCACACCTATAGCTGGATACGGGACCAGGTCAAGATCGAGCAGCCCGCAGGGACCGCTCATGTGACTACCACTGGATGATGGCGCCGCTACGTTGCACTCGGAGCTTCAAGAGGTCTGGCTCCGTGGGCAAACACCACTGGGCCATGCTCGATCAGGGGATCGTGAGCTTAAGTAGCGCGCTGACAAGTGTCCTGCTTGCCCGAAGTCTTGGACAAAGTCAGTTCGGCGTGGTGGTGCTTTTGATCGCGGCAATGCTGTTCCTGAATACGGTTCATGCGTCGCTCGTGGTCTATCCCCTCTCGGTTGAAGGGTCTCGTCTGCCGGACGATCGCTTTCACTCGTATCTCACCAACGCACTGTTTTCGGCACTCATCCTGGCTGTGCCACTCAGTTTGTTGCTCGCTGGCGCGGCCGTCGCGGTGGCGTCGGAATCCGCGGGGTTCGCCGTGTTGGCGCTGATCGCCTGGCAATATCAGGAGACCACGCGCCGAGCCCTCTTTGCTCGCCTCCGCCATCGTGCCGCGATCCCCGGCGAACTGTTGAGCTACGTTGGACAGGTAACCGTCGTCGGAGCGCTCGGCGTCACGGGGGAACTGACGATTTCCCGTGTGTTCATCGCGATGGCGGCGACATCGCTGATCGGCGGGATCGTGCAAACGCTGCAACTTCGGCCGATTACAAACCGTATGAATGGCTCCCTCACACAGACAGCCATGATATTTCGCTCCGGACGCTGGACACTTCCGTCCAACGTGCTCGGAGCCGTCATCATGCAGCTGCCAATCTGGACGCTGGGGCTGCTCCAATCCAGCGCGGGCGCCGGCAAGCTGCAAGCGCTGGTTGCCATCGCAGGAATCGCGAACCCGATCATGTTCGGCGCGGCCAACATGCTTACGCCCGCGGTGGCGCGTCAGCGCGACGATCGCCACGGTTCCTCCGCGGCTCGACTGCTGGCGACGACCGTCAATGGCGGTGCTGCGTTGCTACTCCCCCTAATGGTGATCATCTGGATTTGGCCGGCCACGATACTCGGCACGCTCTACGGACAGGACTCGCCGTACACGAACCTGGCGACCCCCCTGCGCGTGTTGACCTTCGCCTACCTGCTGGTCTTCCTCGCACATGTCGGGAACGCCGCGCTGTTTGGCCTGGAGCGAGCCCACGATGTGCTCTGGGTTCAGATCTCGGGTGCGGTGGTGCTGATCGCCGTGGGGCTTCCAGCGGCTGCCGAGTGGGGCGTGATGGGCGCCGTGATCGCGGTTCTCATCGCGCATGTCGCTCGAACTGTCGTCTGCGGTCGTGCGCTTGATCGTGGTCTGCGAACATCAATCCTCCGTCCAGTCATAGCGCCGGAGGGGCGATGAGTACGCTTTCGTATCGCCTGAGTGGGTTGGAGTCTGGCGGACATGGCTGATCTGGCGCCGCTCATCGCGAGAGCCCTCTTTTGGGTCCTGGCGCTCGCCGTTGCGGTCGCGCCGCGTCGCTGGGCTTTGCTCGCGTTTCTTGTCGTGGTGCAGGTCGACGTCTCGGGCCCCGGATGGGCTTCGCCGACAGCGGTCGGGGTGGAGAATGCCATCAAGATCATCGGACTGCCGTTGATCCTGCTCCTGCGATTGGGATTACCGGTGCACAAACCGTATCGATCGCCCGCCTTCAAACTCTGGGGCCTGTTCACGGCATACGTCGCGATCGCCAGCATCTGGAGTCCATATCATATTGCCGCCGCCAAGATGGTCGTCTATCTCGTCAGCTATGCGGTCGTCTTCCTGCTTTTCACCGAGGCGTGGCGAACGGGCCTGCTCAATACGCGACAAATCGTCGCCGCTGTCTGGATCTCGCTGATTCTGGCCGTGCTGCAGACCTATGTCCTCGGCAATCCATTCGGGTCTCCGCCGAAGCTGATTGTCGAGCAGGCGCGCTTCACCACCTTCTCACCTCCCCAGAGCTATGCGGCGTTTCTGGCCGCGGCCGCGGCCCTGCTATTGTTTCTTCCTCGGCCGCACGACAACAGGTACGACAGGACGGCTGTCGCGGTGACCGGCGTGGGCATCGCGGTCGGATTGGTGCTGGTCGGAAGCCGGTATGTGTTCGTGGGCGCGGGGATGCTACTGCTCATCTGGGGCGGCCTCACCCTCTGGAAGCGGCTACACCAGTCGACCATGAGCCGAGCTTCCGCCATTCGTGCCGTGGCGATCGGCTCGGCCGCCTTCATCATCCTCGTTGGCTCTATTGCTGCCGTCGCGCCCGACAATCGCATATTCGCCTTGCGCAAACTGGTCGATCACGGGCGATTCAACCCGAAGGCGATCGGGACGTTCGAATGGCGGCTCGATGCCTATCGGACCGCTCTCGAACAAATTCGCTCGCGCCCGCTGTCCGAAGACGTGGTCGGCTCCGGCACCAGTAGCGGAGCGCGTCCAGTGGTGGCATTCAACCCGACCGCATTTCCGGCGAACACAATCGACGCCAACCGAGCGCTGCACGACGAGTTCCTGCGCGCCTTCTACGAGTGGGGAGCGATTGGCTCAGCTATCTTCATAGCCTTCCTGGTGACGCTGGTCGTCGGATTCGCCCGCAGCATTCGCCCACTTGGAGTCGGGCCGACGCAGGTCTTCTGGGCGCTCCTACCGACGCTGCTGCTTGGTCTATTGCTCGAAAACGTCCTGGCCGGTTCCGGCACGCCGGTCGGTACCGGCTTCACCCTCGTGGTCGCTTTGACGACCGAGGCTGTCGCGTCATCGTCGAAAAGGACTGAGGCTGCCCATGCACGTGCTACTCGCCCACAACACGTATCTCCAGCCTGGAGGTGAGGACGTGGCCTTTCGGGCCGACGTCTCGCTGCTCCGCGAACATGGACATGACGTTCGAGCGCATCTCATGCATAACGAAGAGATCGCTGCAATGGGCAGCATCGAGCTGGCCCGGAAGACCCTCTGGAACGCCCAGACCTCATCGAAGCTGGCGGAGATGATCGGGCGCCATCGTCCCGACGTGATTCACTTGCACAATACGTTTCCGCTGTTGTCACCGTCCGTGGCCGCGACCGGCCGAGCACTTGGCGTGCCGGTGGTGCAGACGCTGCACAACTACCGGCTCATTTGTCCGAACGCGCAACTCTCCAGAGACGGGCACAGCTGTTCGGATTGCCTGGGACGATTCGCGCCGTGGCCCGGAGTCGTACATGGCTGCTATCGTGGGAGCCGGTCCGCAACCTCGGTGGTGCTGCTTTCCGTAATCGAGCAGCGGCTGCTGCGACGAATGGGTCGTTCGGCCCACCTCTATATCGCGCTTACCGAAACAGCGCGCCAGCAGTTCATCGGAGAGGGGTTCCAACCCGACCGGATCGTGGTCCGATCCAACTTCCTCGTGACTGACCCAGGTGAAGGAGACGGCTCGGGCGGATACGCACTTTTCGCCGGGCGGCTGTCGCCAGAAAAGGGCGTGCGGACGCTTCTCGACGCTTGGTCGCGTGTGGACAAACCAATCACGCTCAAAATTGCTGGTGATGGGCCGCTGCGCTCAGCAGTGGCCGCAGCCGCCGAGGCAATTCCCAGCATCGACTATCTCGGCTGGCAGGATCGGAATGAGATCATTGACTTGTTGAAGGGCGCCTCGGTGCTCATCGTTCCGTCCGTTTGGAGCGAGGGGATGCCGCAGGTTGTCGTCGAGTCATTCGCGGTCGGAACACCGGTGATTGCCTCTCGCTTGGGCGCATTGCATGAGATGATCCACGACGGGGAGACGGGTGTCCATTTCACACCGGGGGATCCCGCCGATCTAGCTCGAGCGGTACGTCATCTCATAACGAACCAGGGCCTGCTCGCCACGATGCGCGGAGCCGCACGGCAGAACTTCGAGCAGCGCTACACCGCCGACCGCGCCTACGCCCGCCTCATCGAGATCTACAAGAGTGCACGGCGTGCCGTCGCACCGGTCGTTGCCATGCACAGACCGGCCCAAAGCGTGACTGACGACTGACGCGCTATGGGTGGCAGAGGCCCGCCAGCGTGACAATATGGTCTCGATCCAGCGAAAACAGCTCGTGCTCGCCACACGTGGTGTCGTCGATGGCAACGAGCGCATTTGTGACCCCTGGTTGCCGCCGAAGCAGAAATGGTGTGTCGTCCGCGATCGAGAAGACCACCGTCACCGTTCGCTCCTCCTGTGGATTGACGCCAACCGCGTAGGTGCCGCCGTTGGGAGCGGCTGGGTCAGGCTGAGCCGGGAGACTGGCGGAGAGTCGCTGGGACCCGGCCGGAAGCCCAACCTGAATCCACCAGGTTTGAAAGCCGGAATAGAGCGGATCCTCGCCCATGGGGCCGGTGTTGTCGATGGTGATGTCGAGCGTCACCGTTCGGCGGCCGGACGACACGGGCGAGAGCGTGAAATGCAGCGACGGATGCATGAACTCGCTCGACTTCTGCAACGTGACGTTGGCGAAGGTGATCGCCAGGGTGGGTGCGATGGGACTGGGATCGATTCGACCGGTCCAGCCATGCTGATCAGCGAGCGCTTCGAGTTTGGGATCCGCCGCATACACCTGGATGTCGCGTACGCTGGCCGACTTCACCAGTAGCCGAGCGGCATTCACAAGCTGTTCGCGATTGGCAGTCTTCATCGCAGCGAGAAGAGCCTCGCCGATGTCGGCCAGGGCTTCCTTGTGTACCTGCCGAGTCTTGTCCCATGGTTTGATCCCCTCGACGATCAGCCGGCGCTGTCGCTCAATCTCGTCGTAAACGTTGTCGGCTGTCACGTGTCGCATTTCACCATCAATGTTGACATCGAGTGGTCCGGTCACCCGCAGTAAATCCGCGGCGACCGTCGGCTGAACAGCGATCACGCCATCAATCGGCGGCCAGTCGGTCTCCGCATACATCGACATCATTGTCGACGCCGCGGTGGGAAAATCGGCATACCACCCCGCATCGTGCAGGAGAAAGCCGTCCTGTGGGAAATAGTGGTCGATGGGCCATGGTTCGGGTCGTTTGCTCGACCGGTGCGCGATGTAGGCATCGGTCAACGTGTGTGCATCAAAGATCTGCGACGAGATGAGCTGCCCACGATTGAACGTGACGAGCGCCATGGTGCCTGGAAATCCACCGCTCGGCCGCAGCTCGGCTGGGTTTTGAAACAGGATGAGGTAGCGCACCGGTCGATCGCTGCCGAGGCTGCGAAGCAAGGCTAGACGATCGTCAGCGGTCGTGATCCCGAGCTCGTCATACCGAGCTAATACCGAATCGAGCGTCGTCAGCTTGGCTTGCAGCGAGCCCGGAAGGATAGCCGGATCAATCTCATCTCGTGCGAGTTCGGCCGCCTTGACATCTGCCCCTACGCGGTCGAGCTCCGCTGCGTTTTTCGTCAGCACATCGAGCCAGGTGAGTGTTCCCGCGGGCGCCGGTTCGGTGAGCCCGGTCGACTGGTAGGCGCCAAGCGACTGCGCACCGACCGTTGCTCCCACCGATCCAGCGTCAGACACTCGCAGCCCAACCTGCAGCAGCGACTGGGCCGAAGCATACCGGTGCCCGAGCCATGGGAACTGCTCGACAAGCCATCTCGTACCCGGCGGGGTCGTCGTTAGCTGTTTGATCCTGGTGAGGTTGGAATGGAGCGACCTGAACGAGGCCGAGACGCGATTCAGCTTGTCGGACGTGATGGTCGCCGGTGATTCGCCGCGCAACGCGCTCAGTTCGGCAACATCCGCTCGCGTTCCGAGCAGGGCTGTGACCATGAGGGCCAGCCAGACCAGCGTATAGATGAAGGTGGTGACGAGGAGTGCGGCACCTGCCCAAGCCACCGGCCGTCCGCGAACAGATTGCCGCATCGCTCTGACGCGATTTCTTACCGTGAGCCTGCTGGTCGCACTTCTCGAGACGGGCTGGGAGTGATCCACCGGCGACGGCGCTCCGCATTCGCTCAATCGAATGATTGGTCCAGGACTCTGTCAATACTACGTTTCTGGACCCGCTGTGGATCGGTCGACGTACACGAGCCCGTATGCCGATCCCATCTTCTCTGCCCCGTGAAACGTACTCACAATAGCGGCAATTGGGCGACATGGGGGCGGCGGGGAGTATGGGCGAACGCACGACCTTTCGAAGGAGAGGGACCGTCGAATTGCCGGCTGCAATGCTCCGTCGATTGAGACGTTTGCCTGATGCGGTAACCGTGGATTGGCTGACGATGACCACGGGAAGCGTGGTCAGGCTGGCGATCGGGTTTGTGGCGAGTGTGCTCATCGCGCGTGCCCTTGGCCCAGTCGATCTCGGTGTCTATGCGACCCTTGCCGCGATCGCCTCGACAATTGGAGCGGTCGCTGAATTTGGACTGACCGAGTCCGCGGTCCGTCGCATCGCCGTCAACTGGCCGAATAGCTCCATTGCGGCTGGCGAAACGGCGGCCACCTACGTTTGGCTGCGTGGAGGGCTGACCACTCTTATCGTGGTGAGCGCGATCACGTTGGTCGCCATAGGGGCTGAGGTTGGCATGGCGCCGGTCAAACCGCGGCTCCTGTTGTACGCGCTGCTGGGTATTATCGCCACGGCCCTGAGCGGCTCGATGAGCGGTTTGCTCCAGGCCATGGGACGATTCGGCCGCCTCTCGTTGGTCATGGTGGCGAACTCGGCCCTCACCGCGCTGCTGGCGCTGCTGCTTGTCGTCACCGGCACGCTCAACTTGACCACCGCCCTCATCGTCCTGGGCATCGGCACGTCGCTGGCATGTGTCTGCCTTAGCCGCTCTCTCATCGGTGAACGTGTCACGTTGATTCGGCCGCCGTGGCCGACCTTTCGTGGCGAAGCCGTCAAACTCCTGCGCTTTGGTCGCTGGCTCTGGCTGGCGAACTCTCTGGCGATGCTGGCGGCGCAGCTTGATCTGCTCCTGGCTGGACACTGGCTCACGCCGGTGGCGCTCGGCGCCTATGCGTTGGCTGTGACGTTGGCGTCGAAGGCGGCGGTGGTAAACCAAAGCCTGCATGCAGTGCTGCTCCCGGTCGCTGCGTCCCTCACGTCGTCAGGATCGATTAGGACGTACCTCCGACAGGCTGTCGTGCGCAGTCTCATAATCGCCGCGCTCCTGATCGTCGGGACCCCGCTGGCGCGCTGGCTGATCCCCCTCGTCTTCGGCGGCGCCTACCGTCAGTCGGTCGGGCTCTTCACTGCTCTCCTCGGCGTCGCCGTCGTCGATATCATCGCGACGCCGATTCTGATGCTGGCGTACACGGTGGATCGACCAAAGCTGATCGTCGCGGCAGACGCGAGCCGCGTCGTCGTGCTGGCCATCGGCGCCGCGCTCCTACTCCCACTCGTCGGCGTCTACGGACTCGTGATGGCGAAGCTCCTCGCGAGCCTCGCCGGTTTTGTGTGGACCGCGGTCGCGTTGGTGCAGCAGTTCAAGGCTGACGGTATGTGGTCGGCTTCAGCTCAGTCGATGGAGGATGTCGCGGTACAGGGCGAGTAGGCGCTCGGTGGCTGTTTCGAGACCAAATTCCGCGCGAACGCGGGTTAGCGCGTGAACGGCAGACTGATCACGACGCGTTCGATCCTGTCCCATCGCGATCATGCGCTGGGCGAGTCCCTCGACATCTCCCACGTCGACCGTGCCGTCGTGGTTCATCTCGGGCATGACACCTACCGTCGTACCGACCGTCGGAGTGCCGCACGCGGCGGATTCTAGGACGACCATGCCCTGCGCCTCAAACCGGGAAGAGAGCACGCAGAAGTCGGCAGTCCGGTAGAGATCCGACATCCGGTCGTGGCTGATCTCGCCGTGAAAGACCACGCGATCGCCCGCTCCGAGTTGCGCGGCCTGGCGTACCAATGTCTCTTGCAGCGGACCCGTGCCGGCAAGATGAAGGCACGCACCCGGTAACTCCTCGCCTATCATCGCGAAGGCACGCAGCAGGGTGGCCTGGTCCTTGACAGGTACGAGCGACGCCACATTCAGGATACGCACGGATTTATCAGGCGTCGACGGTTTGGCCCCTGGCGCGAAGCGGGTGAGGTCGATGCCGAGCGGCAGGCGGGCCAATCCGGCGGTTTTCACTCGAGCTCGCGCCAGGTCGAGCAGGTAGGACGACCCGGCCGTGACCACGACAGCGGAGCGCATGGCAATGTGGGTCATCAGCCGGTTGGTCCCGTTCATCTGGCCGCCATAACCAATTTCCGGCAGTTTCGCGAGCTCGCCGCCAGCCAACGACACCACTGCTGGAATGCGCAACATTCCGGCAGATACCACGGTCACAAATCCGGGCTCGTCGGCCCAGAAGGCGTGAAGCAGATCGAACGGTGTCCGGGCGTGCTCTCGCCGGATTGCCCGAATCGCACGTGTGAGCACCGGTACCCGAGCGCTGCCACGTGCGTGTGCCCCGCCGATGGGGTGAACGAAGGCGTTGAACACTGTGTATTGCTGGCGCGTGTAGGGATAGCGCAACGGAAAGAGATGGAGGTCGATACCGCGGTGCTTCGAGAGACACCTCACGAGATCGAGAAGTGCCGGAATGCACCAATCCGCCTCACTCGCACTGAAACCGGGAAGGACGATCCCGATCTTCATGGGAGTACCGGGAGCCTTGATCTCACCCGCGCGCATACCGACCAATTCCCCGTACCTGATCGATAACCGTCGCCGTCGGAAGCGGTCTCGCGGTTGGAAGGGCGGCGGCCTGCCGCAATAGCCACATGGTGACACCCCAGAGCAGCAGCGTGCCCACAAGTTTGGGATACGCCAGCAAGGCCCAGGCTCCGCCGCTGAGACGCGAGGAGGTATACGGAAGATCGGACATGACAAGCAGCACGGCAACACCCAAGACGACCCCGGCCGATACGCCGCCCGTCCGCTGCAGGCGACCCAATACGATGGCGATTGGCAGCAAGAGGAGCGTGAAATGGTAGTCGAGCGACAGCGGACTCAGCAGTACTGATAGCGTGAAGAGCGCGGCAAACGAGAGATCGAGTTCACCCGAAACCATGACGAACGCGCTGGTCGACGCCAGCAACGCGAGCGACACGAGCAGGGTCGTAACGGTGGCCACCTCCGGAGCATTCAGGAGGGGCGCACGATTCCAGGTGGCGTCGAACACAAACAGGTGTCGGAAGAGGGACGCCGTCGTCTGGTAGGCGGTCACTGAGAGATAGGGCGCATGGCGCAGGCGAGGGAGAACGCGCAGATAGGCGTTCCATGTGTCCAGACCAGACCAGGCCAGGGTGAGCCCGCTGACTGCAAGCCCGCCAAGCGCAGTCCAGACGAGCGCGCGCCAGCGTCTCCGGATTATGAACAGGATGGGAAGTGCCAGGCCAGCGGTCTTGACTGCCAGCATCACGCCGAGCCAGAAACCTGCACGTCCATCGCGACAGCGCCGACAGCCGGTCCAGACGAGCGTCGCCAGGGCCAGGAGCAGGACGTAGACTTGCCCCTGACGCATATTCGCTTCGAGTGGCTGACTCGCCAGTGCCACGCTGACGAAGATCAGCGCAATCGGCTGTCGCAAGCTCAGTTCTCGAACGATCAGTGCGAGCGTAACGGCCAGGATGACGACCGTGAGCAGGATCCAGATTGTCCGTGCCGTCTCATAGCGTGCCCTGCTCAGTGGCATTAGAAGCAGCGCGGCGGATGGCGGATTGGGACTGTAGATGTCCTGTATCCCAGGCACGGCATGATCCACCTGATCGTTGAACCAGGCGTCATCGTAAAGTTGCGGACCGGCGTTCTCGGCGCGAACCAAACGAGCGGCGGTGTAATACGCTGCGAAGCCATCGGAGCGACGTGTCATCACGTCGAACGTCTTCCATGCGAAGCGCGTTGCCAGGAGCATCGTCAACAACCACAGGAGTAGCGTCACGCTGCGTCTCGCGCGGTCCGTCACGAGGCTACCGTCTTCAGTCGATCCGCCTCGACATGATCACGAAGGATCCGCCGGTACTGCTCGTCAAGCTGCTCGGCGAGGTGGCGAAAGCTGAGCGCTTGCTCAAAGCGCGCGCGAATTTCGCGCCGGTAGTCGCTGATGAACTCGGCCGAGAACGTGAGAACGGCTCGGGCAAGGCCCTCCGAGTCGCCCCGCGAAAAGAGCGCCCCGTAGCGACCGTCACCGGTCATCGCGCGGAACGATGGAATGTCGCTCACGATCGGAATCACCCCGCAGGCCATTGCCTCCAGCACCGCGCAGCCGCTGAACTCACGCTGGCTCGCCTGAAGCAGAAAATCGGCGCTGTTGTAGATGTCCGCCATTGCTTCGGGCTCGGCCCGTCCGCGTAGATGGACGTGATCGCTCAACCCGGGACGCTGGTCGAGAAAGCAGCGCACGTCGGGCAGCAGTTCGTCTGAGGTGTAGTAGAGGTAGAGCTGTGCCATTGGCCACTCACGGAGCACGCGCGCGAACCCGTCGAGCATCACGAGTGGATCTTTGACCGGATGAAGCCGTCCAACCGAGAGCATGACCGGCTCACCGGTCATGCCAGTCTCCTGGCGTGCACGCGACCGATCCCGCGGCACGAACGTGCTGGAGGTCTCCATGAGTTCGATGATGCGCGTCGAATCACGGATCAGATCGACGCCGACGAATGGTGTCGCGTGCGCCCGCGTCGAGAAACAGTACCGGTCGGCGTGGTCGAAGCCATACCGCTGTGCTACATGAACGAGACGATGCCGGGAGGGATAGCCACCGTGGTAATGGAGGAAGATCGTCGCCGGAAGGTCGCGAAACGCACGTGTCAGCAGACAGAGATTGAGCGTCAAGGTGCACCCGTGGAAATGCACTACGTCGGGCCGAAGCGATTTGATCAGGCGAATCGCTCGCCAGGCCGGCTGGTAGGCTGCAGCGTCGCCGGATCTGACTGAGCCCACGATGTTCGAGACTGCTCGGCTGAGTCTCGACTCGGCAATGAAGTGGAATCGCACTCCCGCCTCCTTCCAGGAGGCGTCATACGCCCAGAGATGCACCACATGGACCTCGTAGCCGCGTTCAGCAAGCGCCCGTGGTAGCGCCCAATGGACCGGCGTCCGCTTCAAATAGATATCTAGTCCAAGTTCAACCGACTCGGGAGCGTAATAGAGCATGACGAAACAGACCCGTGGTTTGTCGCCAGCTGTCATCACAGATCTACGCGCAATCGTCGTCATTCGACCGCTTGACCAGATCGAGGACGAAGAACCGCCCGCGGTTCAGCAGCGGCCGATGGTCCCCAAACCGGCGATCCAACGCTTCCAACTGCGCAACAACCAACCGTGGGAGAGCCGCGACGGTATGTGGGGGTCTCAAGCAGCCGAGACCATAGGCCCTTTCCATCTCAAACCTGTCGGCAAAGACGTCTCGATACAAGAGTTGCGGCGCGTAGAGCCGGTGACGCACGGAGACACCGCCGATGTTGAAGTCGCGCTCGACCCGGGTACTCACGGCGCGCGCCGCGTCCCAGTCGCGTGCGCGAACCGCTCCAAGCCATTCCCACAGACTGAATCGATTGAGTAGATGGAGCACCAAGTGTCCGCATGGACGCAGGATTCGGGACGCGTCACGGGCGAAGCGATCGATGTCCGGCACGGTATTGAGACCGGCGAATCCGGAGATGATCCCGTCGAATGACCCGGCAGGGAATTCATCCAGCTCGGCGACACTGAGCACTCGAGTATCGATTCTCGCGGTTGCGTCCAGGGCGCGGGCCCGGACGAGCAGTTGCTCGATCATGCCGGGAGAGATGTCGATCGCGGTGACATCGATGCCGGACGTCGCGAGATGGAGACTATCGAGACCGGTGCCGCAGGCGAGGTCGAGCACGCGATCGCCGGTCCCGAAGAGCGACCGATAGTGACTCCAGAGGATCTGCCGCATCCAATCGTCGCCAGCAACCGCGTTCTCATAATCCGGAGCAATCCGGTCATAGGCGAGCCGGACGAGATCGGTCTGCCGAGTCGCGACGGTCGGCACCGGTTTCGTTTGCATGTCACGGCCCCGCCATCGGGGAGAGATTGAGCGTGCAGACGCATTTGCGGCAGATATCGTCCTGAGTCACATCAAGCCCGGCACGGAAGGCTCGCGCCTCAGGTGCGTTGAGGATCTCATCGAGTGGACGATCGTTGACGTTCCCATAGGCCGCATGAAAGAAGCAGGGCCGTACACTGCCGTCGGTCTCGACGACGGCCGACACCCAGGGTGCGTTGCATTCGGTCCGCGGGAATTCCCCGTCACCGTTCAGCGCAGCGAAGTAGCGCGGGATGCGCCGGAGCTTTTCCGGATTCTCGGCAATGAAGCCATTGGCGAACGCTTCAGGTCGCTGCCGAATCAGATCATCGACGACGATGTTGAATCGCTGAACCTCGTTCGGGCTGAGCGCGACCTCGGCCACACGCTGGTCACCCCAAGGCTTCGGCCGGTTGAAGGCGCTGGAAGAGACGTCCACCGCCAGGAATGAGATCTGGTCAAGACCGACTGTCTCAGCTGCAGTCACGATGTTCGGCAGGTCGTCGAAGTTGCGACGCTGGACGACGCAGCGGCCAGTCACACGGAACGATGGTTCGATGAGCTTCAGCGACGCCACACCCTCTGCGAGTCGCTCGAACGCTCGAGGGATGTTGCGGATCGCGTCATGCACGTCGCGACTACCATCGAGTGAAACCACCACCTCATCGCACCATTTCACCACGTTCTCAGCATGCCGCTTGAGCAGCAATCCCGTTGAGAGGAGCGTGATCTTGGCGCCGAGATCCTTGATCTGCTCGCAGAGCGCCCAAAGATTTGAATGCATCAACGCCTCGCCACCGGAGAGGACAACCCACTCCACGCCAAGCCTACGGAACGATTCGACGTGGGCTGCGAGGAGTTCTGGCGCGATCTCCTGGCCGTTGCGATTGGCTCGCCAGATATCGCACATCACGCAGCGGCAATTGCATCGACTGTGCGGCATCAGAATTACGATCGGCAATGTATGGATGTGATGCGTGCCTAGGGTGAGCTGCCGCTTCGCGAGCTTGACCGGCGAGCGAAAGTGAATGTGCTGGCGAACGGTCGACATCAAAACCCGCTCGTTTCTGGTCGCTGATAGGCCAGTAACCGCTGTAACGCGCGTAGCTCCAGTGGATACCCGTAGACTCCGAGGTGATAGCGCCAGGCGCTGAGGGCGCGCAGCACCCCACGCCAGGATCCGCGTAGCCTTGGATCGGTCACCGTCGGATAATACGCGTTCAGGACGCGCTCGAAGTCGTGCACGTATTGTCGTAGCGGATCATCGAGCCAGGGCATGTGTGAGCTGCGGCGCTGTGAGAATTCCTGCCAATCGGTACTGATCCACCCGTCGAGTGTGGTTGGGAACTGAAAGCCGTTCGCTCTCGCCTGGTCATAGAGTTCACCGGCAAGCGGCACCGGCGTATACATGTACAAAATGATCTCGGCGGCGGGGTTGACCTGTTTGACCTTGCGAATGAACGCAATCGTCTGTCGAACATCCGCTTTGGGATCGGGCGGATTGCCGAGCACGAAGGAAAACTCTGGGACCACACCGTAGTCTGCCATCTTGCGTGCGATGGCGAGCGTCTTCTCGGTCGACGCCGTCCCGCCCTTGTTCATGCGCTTGAGTGTTTCGTCCGAGCCTGATTCGGCTCCGAGGAATACCATGCGCAGTCCGGAATCCCGCATGAGTTCCCAGGTTCGATCGGAGAACTTCAGCAGTGTGTCGATGCGTCCTTCGCCCCACCAGCGAATGTTGAGATCCATCACACGCTCGGCAAACTCGGCAGTCCGCTTCTCATGAACGAAGAAGTTATTGTCGTAAAACTCGACGGAGTCGACGTTCCAGGTGTCGACCATTTGTCGAGCAACGTTTGCCGTGCGCTCCGCGGATTGCGTGAGCCAGCGCCCGTCAACCATATTGACGACCGCGCAAAAGTTGCAGCGAAACGGGCAGCCGTAGCTGGAGTGGTGCGGCAGCGTTCGCTGTCCCATGAACGTTGGACGAACGTAACGCGGCATGTCGACACGGTGATAGGGGAAGTCCGGCATTCGATCCGGATGCGGGATCGCGGCGAGGTCGTTCGACGTGATCTCGCCACTGGTTGGATGACGATAGGCCAGCCCAGGAATGCCATACGGATCGTTTCCGGCGCTCAGCGCGTCGATTAGCTTGCGAAAGACAAGCTCGCCATGTCCACGCACCACGAAATCGACAAAGCCCGACTCCAGGGTGACGTCGTAATGTTGGGTCGGGAAATATCCGCCCCACACGATGCAGAGGGCTGGGTGCCGTCGCTTCAATTCACGCGAGAGCGGTACGGCCTGGTTAAGCTGTGGACCCGGCATGACGGTCACCGCCAGAGTCCTCGCGCCGGTCTCACGAATACACCGATCAAGCGCCTCGAGCGGGTCCCGTTCGAGGTTGCCGTCCACGATGCGATAGTCGTGGACTCCTTCTAACATCGCGCCAACCGCGAGCAAGGACATTGGCAAGACCGGCTTTTGCCCGGCATTGCTCACGGGGTTATACAGAACGATCATTGGCATTCCTCGCTGCAACGGTCAACTGATAGATGGTGAAGACTTCGTTCCCCAGATCGCGCCGCGCGATCGGCTGGACGTCAAGATCAACTTCACGAAACTGTTTGATGAATCGTGCCTCCTCGCCATCGGACGACAGGATAACCAGGGCCATTCCGTTCTCAGTCAAGTGCTGGCTGAGTTGGCGCGCGAAACGCTCGACCACGTCCTCGGAGCGCCAAGCGAGATCCAGCAGGTTTCGCGGGGTACCGCGGAAGTACGGCGGATTGAACAGGATTCGATCGAACCGCTCGCCGTTGACCGGTTCGAACAGGTCGCCTTCTCGCACGATGACTCGATCCTCAACGGAGTTCAGCAGAGCGTTGGCCCCTGCGCAGCGGACCGCGACAGGATTGATGTCGACGGCGACCACCTCCCGGGCCCAGCGTGCGGCCGTGATGGCGCCGATGCCGCTCCCGGTGCCCACGTCCAGAACGCGGCATCCCGCGGGTATCGTCGTCTGATCGAGATGTGCTGCAAACAGCTCCCCAGAGCGCAGAAGGCGCGGATCGAAGACTTGCGGCAGAATGACCATCGGATAGCCGCACACGTATTCGAGTCTTGCCTGATTCTGTCGGCGCGCCTTCCAGCGCAGCATGGACTGCAACCAGAGACGGGTAACGCGCCGCTTGACCCGACCCCGAGTCGTCCGCGCGTCCACGCCCTGCTTGCCAGTGATCAGCAGAAACCGGGCGGGCTCGCGATGCCCGCTGAGTCGCGCGAGCCAGGGTCGCAACGTCCAGCGAATTCCGTAGAACGGCTCGTGCAAGTTCCAGTGAATGCCGAGGTTCGACGAGAGCCTGTCAAGCCGCTCAAGAGTTAGGTAATTTTCCATCTGAACGGAGTTGGACGGGAATCCAAACTCGGCGGTGAAACGGGCCTCACGCTCCGCGACCATCGCCGTGCCGCTAGAGGGGTCACGGTAGATCGGTGAATCGAGCAACACAATCACGCCGTCAGGCCGGAGCACGCGAAGGGCCTCGCGCAGGGTCGCTTCGATATTGGGTGAATAGTGAATTGACCCGTTGAAGATCGCGATGTCAACCTGCCGTGAGGCAAGCGGAAGACGATCGAATTCGGCCTGAATCGGGGTGAACGTCGTCTCGTAATAACGATGAGCGCCTAAACCGTCCGACTTGTTGGTCAGCAGGTCGACTGCCACAACGTCGTGGTCCCGTTGGGCCAGGCGATTGGCGAGCCAGCAGTTGCCAGCCCCGAGATCGAGCACCCGCAACGGCCGCTGACGAGATGCCTCCATCGGTTTGACCAACCGATCGAGGAAGGCTCGGTAGGTCGTTGCACGAATGCGCCAGTCAGAAGAAAACCGTCCAGTCAAATCGCGAAACGGCAACGACCGGTAGTAGGATGGGTCATCGCTAAAGCGGCCCTCGATCTGCCGGATCGTCTCGTAGTCCTTGATAAATTGACCGAACACTTCCGACCGATCCTTGGCTAGGAATCGCCAGATTCCGTCAATGCGGTCGAAGTGGTGTCCTGATTCGTCACACACGAGCCGGTTCTCGTTTTCAGGCAAGAGTGGCGAATGGCAAATAGGACAACGGAAGCACCAGCCGGACAGGTTGCTCGGTTGACTCGGTACCGCGGAGTACGGCGTGCCGGCATGCCGTCCGTTCTGCACGATCGGCTGTCTGCTCATCGGTCGCTACACCTCGTCTCTTCGTCGAAAGACGGACAGATAGTGATCGTTGAGCAAGGTCCACGGCATATGTTCGCGAGCACGTTCGTCAAGTGCATTCAGCGCGGCGAACAGGTTCGGGGCTCTGTCGACAAGCCGGCTAAGATCGGATGGTGGCAAGAACACGCCGACGCCAATCGTCTTGACGTGCGCGAAATGCGGGTGGAATTCCGACCGCAGGCGGCGCGGAGTCGGGTACCAGACGCGCAGCCCACCGTCACCGATCTCGCTCCGCACGCCACGCCGGAACCGTCGGATGGCTGTGCGTGGATGCCCGTGCAAGAGATACCAGCCGAACTCCCAGGGGCAGAACGGTCCCATGACAACGGCGATGATCGTGCCGCGTGGCCTCACGACTCGAGCCAGTGCGGCGGCGAGTGGTCGGCGGTCCGCCAGGCAGTTGAGGGGCCCAAAATCGGCATAGGCGCCGTCGATGACCTCAATCCCCGTAACCTCCGTAAGGTCGGCGGCGGAGGTCACCTTACGCAAGTCAAGCTGCGCGAATCGCACCCGATCTACGACCCCACGCTGCTTGGCTTTGGCTTGGGCCTTTTCGAGCATTCGGCACGATGCGTCGATGGCCGTTACCTCGATGTCCTTCTCGGCGAGATGGCAGGCATCCTCGCCGGTGCCGCAGCCCAGGTCGAGCACCACGTCGCCGGGATGAAACGATGCGGCCATCTCTCGCCAGACCACTTCGCGAAGCCAGGCGCCGAGCCGTTGATCGGTGAAATCCCGATCGTAGCGTGGGGCGACGGCGTCGAATGGATGTGCCATGGCGAGTTGATCATCCACGCTCAACTTCCCGTTCGGTGAGTCGCATGCCCGTGCGTCCGACCTTGGCGTTGACCAGCGCCTTGGCCATACGTCGGTAGTTCGGCGCGTCGCGCTGGCGCTCCTGATGTAGGGCCACCTCGTTCACCATCCAGCGCGTCGCCATCTGGTAATAGCGGCGTGAATGTCTTCCGGCAACGGTGAAATCTCGGTCGGACCCTTTGGTCCACTGCTTCAGCGGGATAACCCGATCCTTGACTTCGTTGTAGTAGGGAGTGTTCTTGATTGGGTAGGCAACCGTCGTCAGGAACTGATTTGGATTAGCTTGCTTGAGTAGGTCGACGGTTTCTTCCAGATCTACGATTTCCTCACCATCGTAACCCAACATGATGAACATGCCGGCTTCAATCCCATAGCGCTGGAGTTGCTGCACCACCTCGGCCACGCGAGGCGCCTTGGTACGGCGGTTCATGGCATCCAGGACACGCTGCGATCCGCTCTCAGCTCCCACCCAAATGCGAAACGAGCCGATCTCCGCCAACGTTCGTATGACTTCCTCGCTCAGCCGGTCCTCGCGGGAGATCGTTTCGAACGGAATACGAATTCCGCGTCGACGTAGCTCGTCGGCGTATCGCATGAACCAGGTCTTGTGGATGGTGAAGACGTCGTCGGCGTACCAGACCATGTCCGGGTTATATGCATCGATGATCGACTCAAGCTCATCAGCCACGTTTTCTGGAGAACGGCGCCGATGGGTATAACCATAGACCGCATGACTGCACCAGGCACATTTGTAGGGACAACCACGCGCGGTTATTAGCGAGATCGACCCCATTCCATGGTGCTCGCGCCAGACTCGAACATATTGGTTGATATCGATGGCTTCTCGGTCGGGATAGGGCTGGGCATCGAGGTCGGACAGATAATCGCGTGCAGGCGTGGTGACGAGCGAGCCGTCTCCTTCGCGATAGACGATGCCGTTGATGTGGTGCATGCCCGATGGACCGTAACGGCTCAAATGGGGCAGCAGTTCCTCCAGCGTCTGCTCCCCTTCGCCGATCACCACAACGTCGGCTCCGTGCGCCAGGTACTCCTCGGGATAGTTAGCGGCATCGGGCCCGCCGACGATCGCGATGGTACCCAGGGACTTCGCTAAGGGAAGCGCCCGGATCACCTTTGGGCGCGACATCAGATTCGTGTAGAAGCCAGCGACCGGTGGCCGCTCGTGCCGCATGTACTGTTCGTAAGCGGCCCAGCTGCTGAAGGTCGAATCGAAGACACGAACGTCGAAACCCTTGGACTTGAGGTGCGACGTGATGTACAGGATCCCCAGCGGGGGATAGGGCTTCATAATGTCGCGCTCGTGCGGGTCTTCCTCGATACAGTAGCTGTGAACCAGAACCAGGTCCGCGCCCATGTGATTTCCCCTTCCCCCTCGCAATCACGACGACAGAGACAAACCGTTGCCGACTATGAATCTCCTTGCGGACTCGGCGTCGCCGCGGCGTCGCGGGCCATTCCCGGTCCGAGGAGCCCGATACCGCGTTCTGAACGTGCCGACATTGTGCGTAACCGACGTTGCTCAAATGGCAACGTCGCCCGGTGCCGGACCATTGCGGCGGCGCGACGGACGTGTCGTCCGCGGACTGATCGCGGTCGCCGAAGCACCGTACGCAGCTCGGACGCATACTTTCGGGCTCGAAACTCCCGATGCAATACGGTGTGGAGCTGCCGGTAGAACTCGGTGGAGTAGGGACCCTGATAGAGCATGGCCAGGTCATTGGAGTCGAGCCAATTCTGCTTGACACCCAGTTCGTGCTTTACCCGTTCATGGAATGGCGTGCCGGGCAACGGATACGATACGGACATGCCGATGTCGTCAGGCCGGCAATCGCGCACCATCTGAAGCGTCGCCTCGATATCTACGAGCGACTCGCCGGGATAACCGAACTGAAGGAAGAAGCCCACCTCGATACCCGCCGCGTGTAAACGACGGCAGACTTCATAGATCTGTTCGACCTTCGTTCCTTTTTCCATGGCGTCCAGGATTCGTTGCGATCCGGACTCTGCCCCAACCCAGACCGTGCGCCCCCCAGCCCGAGCCAATGCGGGGATCGTCCCGCCCCGCAGCAACAGATCAACCCGGTTCAGGCACTTGAAGGGAATGTGCGCGTCGCGTCGCTCGATTTCGTCCGCGAAGCGCTCGATCCAGCCAGGCTTGAGGCCCATGATGTCATCGACAAACCAGATGTGATCCGGCGCGAAAGATTCCTTCAGCCACTTCATCTCTGCCACGACGTTTTCCGGGCTTCGCGCGTTGTAGCGTTGTCCCCAGATCGGCTTTGCACACCAATTGCAGTGAAAGGGGCAGCCGCGCGTGGTGACGAGATTCATCGAGTAGTAGCCGTGCCGCTCGCGCCATATTCGCTGATAGTGAGCGATATCGACCAAGTCCCAGGCTGGGAAGGGCAGCGCGTCCAGGTTCTTCATGTCAGGCCTGCGTGGGTTCAGGCTCAACTCGTTGGATACAGGATCGCGGAAGGCGATTCCGAGGATCGAGTCGACGGTAGAGTCAGTTCTGCCGGTGAGCGAATCCAGCAGTTCCGCGAGCGTCTCTTCGCCCTCACCGTAGATAACGTAGTCGGCTCCGTGGTCCAGATACGCGGCGGCGTGATCGCTGGCGTCGGCGCCGCAGACGATGACGGTGCAGCCGGACTGTCGAGCCATGTCGAGCATGGTGAACGCAGCTTCGCGCATGCGCAGCAGGCACATCTTGGACAGGTAGTTGAAGTTGTCCTCAAACAACACCGCGAAACGAGGCTGATCGCGGTGTAGCGCGACGCGCCATTCCTCCTCGGATTTCGCCAGCATGGCATCGAACAGCGTCACTGAGTAATCGCGCTGACGCAGGTAGCTGGCCGCGTAGAGTGTTCCAAGCGGTGGATAGGGCTGCATCGCTTCCCACAGTTTCGCGTCAAAGCGCAAGAAGTAGGACTGGCCGAGGAGGACTTCGCTCATGGCTGTATCCTGTCCTTCCCGCGTCCGCGCGCCTGATAGGTCGCCAGTATCAACTCCCCGTGATCGTGGACGTGCCCCTTGCACCAATCAGCCGAATAGGAGGCTTCGGCGTGCTTCACCGCATCACCTGAGAACTTTTGTAGCTTGCGCCGCATCTCCCAGCCCTCAATGATCGCGCCCACTGGCGTTCGAAACAGCGATTCGAGAGCCGCGCGTAAGGGACGGCTGTGAGGACGTGCGCGGAGGACCCGCTGGGTGCTGATCGCGTTTGGCAGGAACTCGTAGACCCAGCGATTCTGCTGCCGAAACCGCGCGTACACCTCGAGTCCGGAGATTGGGATCATCTGGACGACCTCGTGCGCCGTATAGAGATCGTGTTCCGACAGTGACAGCATTCGCTCCGAAAGGAGGTAATTTGGGCATACGACGTCGCCCCTGAGCCGCGCCACCCTCACGATAGCGACGATCAGCAGGCGGCAAAGCCATAATCTTCGGTGCTCAGTGACGACGAAGAAATCGATATCCGATTCCTCACGGACATTATCCATCGCCAGTTCGCCGGTGACGGCAACCATGCGCACGAACGGCATGCTCGAGATCAGTCGGCCGTAACGCAGAGCGCGAGTCCAAAATCGGTCTGAAAGCTGCGCCCGTCGGTAACGCGTGCCCACGATCTCCTCTCGGCCAGGAAGGACGAAGAACCCACCTTGACGAACCAGCTTTCCGTTCAGCGCGTCTTCGTCCTCCAGGACCGTCTGCACTCGGTCGCGCGCGCTTGCCAGCCCTATCAAGTAGCGATGGATCTCCTCCACTGTGAGCGGGTAATCAAAGATGTCGGCGTATTCCACTGTTCTGACGACCGCGTCAATAACCTCTGCGTCAGAAATGGCGGCGTTCGGTGACGACTTGATAAAGCTGAGTCGAGAGACAGCGTTCATACTTGACCAATCCGTCCCTGAAAGCCACTCAACAGGTCTGGCCTGAATCGACAGCTTGTACGGGCCTTTCTCTCCATACGAGAGAGACGCCGGATCGGATGGGGGCGGATTGAGACGAAGATCAGACCGGCTCTCCGGGCATCACCAATAGACCTCGTGACGCTGAAGTTTTCTTTCCGCACAATCCGAAGATCATCTTGGTACGTTGGTAACGTAGGGGAGCAGCCGCACCGCGAGGGTGAGCATGTCTTTGGATCTGACCGACCGGGAACTGATCGAGCAGGTTCGTCGCCGTGATCCGAAGAGTCTTGCGGTGCTCTACGATCGCTACGCCCGGCCGGCATACTCGATCGCCATGAAGATCTTGCGCGAGCCGGACGCGGCCGAGGATGTGGCGCACGACGCGTTCTTGATATTTTGGCAGCGACCGGAATTGTATTCGCCAGAACGTGGAACCTTTGGTCCCTGGATCACCCGGGTGGCGCGTAATCGAGCCATCGATGTCGTCCGACGGAAGTCTCGCGAACGCCTTGAAAACAACGATGAAATTGGGATCGTTGAGCGACTGGTCGACCCCGAACCAGACCCGGGCGAGCAGGTTTGGACTCAGACGCAGGCGACTCAGGTACAGGCTGCGCTGGATGAACTGAACGAGCGGCAGCGTGAAGTGATCGAATTGGCATACTTTCAGGGGCTATCCCAGCGAGAGATGGCGGAGCACCTCGACACTCCGCTGGGAACGATCAAGTATAGAGTTCGAGTGGCCTTGCGCAGGTTAGCGGATCTACTCGAAGAAGCTGAGGTATGGACAGACGCGCCGTAATTCATAGTGAGGTCATGGACGACCTTCCAGCGTATGTTCTTGGCGTGCTCGAACCGGACGAGCGCGACCGGATCGCGGAACATCTGGCGACCTGTCTGCGTTGTCAGGTTGAGCATCGACGACTTGAGACCTCCGTCGACGCACTGTGGGGCGCTGCTCCGCAAGTTGAGCCTCCAACAGGATTGCGGTCGCGAATCCTCACCAGCATCGAGGACGATCTCCGTGGTCACGTTGTGCCGCCGACTATGCCGCGTTGGATTCGGCTGATTCTCGCTGCCGCGGCGATAATGGTACTGGCGCTGGTCAGCTGGATCGCCGTGCTGACGCATGACCTCAATCAGACACGATCAACATTGAGCCAGGTTCAAGTGAGTCAAAATCGGGCGCGGGAGATACTCGCTGAAGGGTCACAGTCCATACGTCTCGCCGAGGTGAATGCGCCGCGCGCCTACGGGATGCTCTATCTGAGCAATCAACCGCAACATGCGGTGCTCGTCGTCAACGACTTGCCGCCGACACAGGCTGGGCACGTTTATCAGATCTGGCTCTACGATTCCACTGGATCCGCCGTCAGCGCCGGAGTATTTAGCGCCGATTCTGACGGGAACGCCACCGTCGCTCTTGAGACGCCTGCGCCCATCGATCGCTTCACGGCGATGGGGATTACCGTTGAACCTGGTCCAGGCGGCAGCAACTGGCCGACGGGCAAGAAACTCGTTGGATGCAACCTTTCGTCGTGAAACCTCTCCGTTCACCCATCTCGAGTCGCTGGACGATTCCGCCTCCTCGGATGATGTCTCGCTCGATCGCGAGCCAAGCGGCACGAGCGTAGCATCCTGAAGACGTCGCCTTCCGTGACGTTCGTACAGGGCTCGCGCGTACAAGCTCTCGTCCATCCTGCACGGAACTACGCTCCGACCGCGGTCAACAGCACCTCGGTGAACACGCCGGTCGGAAGACCGACGGTCAGTCCCCAACCGTTCCAGGTTGGCTTTCGATCCAGATCCAGTTAGGCGGTGAGCTCCGCAGTCAGGATCACACTGAACTGTCACAACCCGAGTCTGACGCTCCCATAGAATCCGTACAGTGTCGAGGACCGTAGGATGAACAGATGGACGATCGCTAGCTTGAGGGAGTGGTTATGACCATTCGGATTGTGCGAGGAGTCATTGGAGCAATCTTTGCTCTTGTCGGTCTCCTCTGGATTCTGCAAGGAGCTGACCTGCTTGGTGGTAGTGGTGGAATGAACGGTAAGGGAATCTGGATCGTCATCGGAGTATTGGTCCTCGTTGCCGGTCTGGTAGTCTTGGCACCGCTCGGTCGGCGGCGAATTGAGTGAACTAAAGGAGCGCGTTCATCCGGCAACCCCGACCACTACGTGGTGCCAGCCACTCGCACCGTCTGGCAACGGCGGAGCGATCTGGTTCGTCTGCACTGCGCCGGTCCCGTCGGTGGCGCGAACGACGAGCGTGTAGGTTCCCTGCGTGGGCCGCCACGGCAGACGCCAGAGTACCCAGCTAAGTTCTTGAGGACTGGGATTGGCCTCAATCGTCGCGATCTGCCAGGTTTTGCCGTTGTCGAGGCTGACCTCGACTTTGCTAATGCCACGATCGCCGGCAAAAGCGAGACCCTTGAGGTCGGCACGGCCCGCGGGAACCACAGCCTTGTCTCCAGGCACGCGAATCTGGCTCTCGGTCTTCACCTGCCCAACTGATGTCCAGCCCTTTTGTTGCCAGTAACCTTCATAGTCGTCGCTGATGACCTCAATCCGCTCCAGCCACTTGACGTTCTTGATGCCATAACGCCCCGGCACGATCAGGCGGGCCGGGAATCCATGCCGGCGCGGCAACGCCTGGCCATTCATGGCCCAGACAAGCATCGTTGTTGGAGCGGTTGCTTTCGCGATCGACAACGAGTCGGCATAACCATCATACCCGCGGAAGACGACGGAGGTCGCGTTGGGGTCGAGTCCGGTTTGGTCGAGCACCCGACCCAGAGGAGCACCGGTCCAGACGGCCGTTGAGATCAGCGGGCCACCGATTGGATTACTGATGCAGGTCAAGGTCGAGACGAAGTCCGGGGCGGCCAGCGACCTCAATTCGGCGGCGGAAAAGGTGCGGGGCGTGTTCACCAGTCCCTCGACGCGGATCGACCAATCCCGGTTCGTGGTATCGACTCGCGGGTCAATGAAATTTTTGGAGACGATGTAGAACTGGTCGTTTGGGGTGATCGGATCCGGCATCTGGCTGGCAGCGACGACCGCTTCACCGGAGCGGACGCGGGCAACTTCTCGCCCCACGATCGTGAGTGAGGCGACGCCGAGCACCCCGAGCCCCGCGGCTCCGAGGAATCGTCGCCGGTCGTCGTCGACGGGCGGTCGATCGAGGGAGCGGGCGACCGTGAATGCGCGTAGCCAGAAAAGGGCGAGCGACAGAACGAGGCCAAAAACGAGTACGCCTGCGCCAAGGGGCAACAGGATCGTCGCCAAATCTCCGTAGGTTAGGATGCCACCCCGGCGCAGATCGACCGACCAGACCATGAACAGTGAAAGTCCGGCTAGTGTGATTACAAAGAAGGCGACGCCATCGCGCCAGGCCGGACGGGGAGGCCCATTGGATGGGGCGGTAAAGAGCCAGCCAGCGACCGACGCAATCAGGATCAACATCGCGGCGATCCCAGCGAAAAGCCAGGCTTTGGCGGACGTTCCAAAGAGGCCGATCATTTTCGCAAAGAGACGAACAGGAATCCAGGAGAGGATGACCTCCGCCAGGGCGTCGATGAGCGACACGACCCCGGTGATCTCTCGCAAGACGATAACGCTGGCCAGACCGACCAACGCCGCTAAAGCGCCAGCGATCGCTCCGATCCATCTGGCCAAGCGGTCGCGTGTGCCTGCCCCGGTTTGATCGTGCATTGGTGTCACGTTTCCTCGTTGCGTCATCGTCAATCGACCTCCTCGGTATATTCATCGTACGTGGAACGCTCATGGGTGGATGACGGAGGTCTCCAAATTGGCTCTCGATGTGCCGCCGACGCGAGGCCAATGGGCCAACGACCGGCTCTGATTGCGTCGCGATCGCGGTCATCCTCGAGCAACGAAGAATCTCAGGGGTGCGAGGCGGAGACGATCTTCAACAAGTGAGTAGGTCCCGGCGATACAGATTGCGGGGTTCACCAGTGAAGAGCAGTTAAACCAGTCGTGAATGTCAGCGGCACCAACCAGGCAACAGACTCAATCTGGCCAGCGATTCACCATTCATGGCTAGATTTTCCTGACCACCCTCGACGTCGTGATGCATTGAGGAACTCAGCGCTGCTCTCCGAAGTCGGGCCGGCCTTATCGCTACGAGTCACGGATTGTTGCACCGCGCGGATGTGCCGTGGGCAGCCATGCCACACCGGATGTCCAACGATGCGACAATCACCAGTCCCTGGTTGACTGCGACCCACTCAGTCGAACTGAGTGATGCCGTCGAATGTGCGATCCGCGTCTGATCGAACACCCCTTTAGCGAACGAGGCTCACTGCCAAGTTGACTCAGGGAGTAGCTCAGTTTTGGATCGTAGCAGAACGGTTCGATCGGGTGCCAAACCTAGTCCAGCGCGTGCGACTCGTTTACAGATTCGAATCTGATAGTGAGACACCCCCGTACGAATAGAGGTAACGAGGGGTTATGCCGAAGGTGGGAGTCGAACCCACACGCCCTTGCGGGCAACGGTTTTTGAGACCGTCGCGTCTGCCATTCCGCCACTTCGGCGCAGCAGTCGTGAGTATAGCCGCAGGCTCTCCCCCTCGCAATGGCCCTGCGGTCCCGGTGAGATGGCCCCTCTGCCACGGGACGCGTTGCAGACTGGCGGATCCCGCTGGTTCGTACAAGGGCGCGAAGATTGACGGCCGAGCCGGTGTCGGGCTCTCCCTCGAATGACCGAATCCCTTGAGATGTGCGGTAAAATGGACGGATAACACGTGCATGGTCAACTCGAAGGGGTGAGAACGACGACGCTGACGACGACGCAGATGGTGACGATCGCCGCGATGGCGCTCTACATAGTCTTTATTGTCGTGCTCTACGGCCATCAGCGGCGCTGGTCGGCTGCGATGGGCTGGATCCTGCTGGTTGGTGGTGTGGTGGCCCTCTCGACGGGCCTGGGCGGCGCGTTCCCGTGGGGCGGCCTTGCATTTTTGTTCCTCTCTGCCACCGGCGCCTTGCTGCTGGTGCTCGACCTGGCCTGGCGGCGTGCCGAGCGACGTTCCCGTCAGTAAGGTCGATACGACGGCTGGTCGCGCCCGGAATGGCTGGCGAAGTTCTCTTTCCTTCCTAATACCGGCGGACGCCGGACACGCGTTGATGGATCGAGAAGGGTGGTGCGCATGAGGCCCGAGCTGACTCGCGACGTTCGAACGGCTGTTCCGAGCCGTTCCTTCGATCCCTCTGAAACGCACGAGCATATAGCGGGTAAGCGTGAGGTCGATCTCTACGTCCGCACATACAACACGCTGCTGCGGAGTTCCGGTCCGGTCAAGGTCGAGACGCTCGTTCCGACGCACCTCAATATCCAATCCAGCTTGCACGCCGGTGCGCAGGAGCCCGTGCCGGATATGGGCGCCTTCATGTACAGCACTCTGCGCCTGCCCGCGTCGATCATCACGGCCGAGCGCATCCTGCTCGGGCAATCCTCGTGGGGCTTTACCCGCAACGGCTACCCCGACCTGGAGGACTGGACGCCAGTTACCGCGCCAGGCCGTCGACGCCGCTGGTATGACAATGGCTCCGGCACGCTGGCGGCCTATGTCGCGTCATCGTCCGACCTGGACGATCTCATCCCAACGATTGTTGCGTGGCAGATCGAGTGGAATAAGCTGCGCGATCTGATTCGAAACGACGAGCGATTGCGCGATCTGATCCACGCCGTGTCGGCCGATGACGTCGTGGTGCCCTCGGTCGAGGCCGAGATTCGGGCCGGTCTTCACGTAGACGAGCGTGACTGGATTCGGCTGCGGGCGGCCTGGGGCGACCAGTTCTGGTCGACGATAGGTCGCATCGCGCGCGAGAAGAAGCGGTTGACGATCCAGATGCTGGGTGGCACCTACGTCGGCTACTCGCGTAGCACCCGCACCTGGTGGACGCCGATCGAACGCGCCTTGATCGAACGCGGGCTGGCCGATCGCCCGCTCTATTTCATCTCTTCGAACACGCATGGCATCGCAAATGTCCTCTCGGGAGCTGCCCGGCGTCGACAGGAAGCGCTGGTCCGGTTTATCGAAAAGACTGAACAGCCGGAACTGCTGCCGGAGCTACGTCGCCTACAGCAGGGGCACACGCGCAGCCACTGGGAAAACTTCCTCTATTACACGGCGCGACAGTATTACGCGACGCATTCGGACGAGCGTGAGGCGCGGGATCGCGAGGAGGAGGAGCGCGGTATCACGACGATCGATCCAGGCGTTGCGGTTGATGTCGCGGCGCAGATAATCGAGCTCGATCGTCTCCACGAGGAGGATTTCGATCCTCGAGTGCTGAGTGCGGGCGAGCAATTCCCCAGGAATTCTGGCGCGGTGGTGATCAATATCAACTATCCGCTCGGCACAGCGGCGTACCACATCCTCAATCAGATCGCGATGAGCACCTACCAGCTGCGAGGCGTCTACATCCTCGGCAAGGCCGCCACGCTGAACGCGCGCATCGGCGACGTCATGCTATCGGACGAGGTCTACGACGAGCACAGTGGCAATTCGTACTGGTTCGACAACTGCTTCGGCGCGGAAGATCTGGCGCCGTTCCTGGTGTACGGCTCGGCGCTCGATCACCAGCGCGCCGTGACGGTTCTCGGCACCTACCTGCAGAACCGGGAGTATCTCGATTTCTTCTATCGCGAGAACTACACGGTGGTCGAGATGGAGGCTGGGCCCTATCTCAGCGCTCTCTACCAGGACACGTTCCTGACGCGTCACGGCACCGGCGAAAACGTCAACCTGGCGAGCATTCCGGTCGATCTGGGCATCATCCACTACGCGTCTGACACGCCGTATACGCGCAGCCAGACCCTCGGTGCGCGCGGCCTCTCCTATTACGGTATGGATTCCACCTATGCCTCCACGCTGGTCATCCTGCGGCGGATTTTCGCCCAGGCAGGCAAGCTGGCGGATACGGCCCGATAGGGATTCCCTGGTCTTCCGGAGCGCTAGGCCGGTCTTGGCGATCAGCCAAGAATCCGTCGACCCAGTAACGTTGAACGGGTATTGACATCGAGTCACTTCGGTGGTATCTTGATTATGCGATCCCGAGGAGTACCAAACGGATCGACGCACTGCAAAGTCAGTTGATTCTGGCAGGCAGAGTTCTCTTCCCCAGGGAAACCTGAGGGACCTGACGTCCAAGACTCGGAGTAATTCGAGTCGATGACCGAAATGTCGAGGGTCGTCTGGTTGTTTCGATGAAGATCGAGGCGCGAGATAGATTCTCTGACTTGAGAACGGGCGTCGAAAAGTGCAGGCTCGTCGGGATCGTTTTTTAATGCGTGGATTCACCCCTCCCCAATTTCCTTTCGCGATGGGCAGCTGTACGCGTTCCACGACAGACGAGCCTGGGTCATGCCATTCATGGATTTTGGTTTCTTGGCCTGGGTTGAATGAGCTTTCGCGATCGCCTGGTTTCGAATTGTGGCCAAACAAGCAGCCAGGCGCCGCTGCGGTTGAAGCCCAAAGAGGAATCGACGTGGACAATGCGCGCTGGCACGCGGGGCTCAAGCCACCGCGCTCCAAATGACGACTTCTGCTGCAGCAGACTGAGTCGTTGCGCTTATGGCTGCAGAAGGCCTATCGTGCTGCCGATTCTGGAACTGGAACTCAGCCTGTTTATGGTCATTGACGAAATAGATCGGTCGTCGGTGGCGCCCACCTTGGGTTGAAAACCCAAGGCTCGCCTGACGAAGTCTGCTGAAGCAGACTGAGTTGTCGCGCCGATAGCTGCTGAAGGCTCCATTCGCTGCCGACTTGGTGGCCAACGTTCAGCCTGTTTCAACAGGCTTCGTCCTGGTAGCCCCGGACTTTAGTCCCGGGCGAGCGTGGCCGATCACCCAGATAATTCGTCAAACCTCATTCAGCCCACGCCGAAACGATGACGTCCATAAATGCCCTGGGTCCGACGGGCCGAATCGGCTCAGCCATCTGCATGACGTCTAATCCGCTCCGTGTTGTCCCTTGATCTCCTGAATGCGCTCGTAGACCGCGCTGCGTGGGAACCCAGTCGCTCGGGCGATGGCACGTGCCGCCGCGCTCGGGCTCTCGCCGTCTTCCAGCCGTTTGGCGAGCAGATCGAGCACTTCGTCGCTCTCGAGTTCCAGTGGACTGTCGTCCGCTTCAGCCGTACCGACCACTAAGACGAACTCGCCTCGCGGCGATTCCCCTGCATATCGCTGGCGTGCCTCGCTGACGCTGGTATGGACAATCTCCTCGTGCAGCTTGGTCAGTTCGCGCATCACGGCGAGCGGGCGATCTCCCAACTCGTGCTCCACATCGGCTAGGCAGCTCGACAACCGGTGCGGCGCTTCGTAGATCACCAGCGGGTAGGGCAAATCCTTGATCCGGTGGAGCGCATCACGGCGCTCTTTCGTCTTACGAGGCAGAAATCCCAGAAAGAGGAAACCGCCGGGGACCAGACCAGAGGCGGGTGTGGCGGCGGTCACGGCAGCTGGGCCGGGTATGGGTGAGACGGCATGTCCAGCTCTGATGGCGTCGACCACCAGGTCGTAGCCGGGGTCAGAGATACCGGGCGTGCCAGCATCCGAGATGAGCGCGACATCCCCGTCGTGCAGCGCGTCGAGAATGCGCGATCGCTGGTTCGGATCGCTATGCTCGTGGAAACTGATCATTGGCGTGTCGATCTCGAAGTGCTTGAGCAATCGACCTGAGTGGCGGGTGTCCTCGGCCGCGATCAATGCCACCTCGCGCAGCAGGCGTAGCGCGCGCAGCGTGATATCCTCGAGATTGCCAATCGGCGTCGCAACCAGGTAGAGCGTCCCTATCGTCGATCACCTTTCACCGCGCCGGAGCACTCCGGTATAATTCGCGTACGGACATGGACCATCACGACACCCTGTCCAGCCTCGGTTCCAGCGGAAAATAGGATAGTCATGGCGCCTCAGCCAAGCGGACAATCGGGAAATCCTGCCCAATCCCAGTCATTGTATCGGAAGTACCGGCCGACCTCGTTTGATCCGGACGAGTTGGTGGGGCAGGAGCACATCGCACGGACGCTGCAAAACGCGATCGCGCTCGATCGTGTGGCGCATGCGTATCTCTTCTGCGGTCCGCGTGGAACCGGGAAGACGAGTACCGCGCGCTTACTGGCCAAGGCGGTCAATTGCCTCGATCCGGATCCGGCTAACCGCCCCTGCAATCACTGCGCTTCCTGCGATGCGATCAATTCCGGCTCGTCGGTCGATATCATCGAGATTGATGCGGCCTCGAATCGAGGCGTCGACGATATTCGTGACCTGCGAGAGAAAGTCCGGTACGCGCCGACGCAATTGCGGGTCAAGTTCTACATTATCGATGAGGCGCACCAGCTTACCCGCGACGCGTTCAACGCCTTCCTCAAGACGCTCGAAGAGCCCCCGCCGCACGTGAAGTTCGTTCTCGCCACTACCGAGCCGGACAAGCTTCCCGATACGGTTGCGTCTCGCTGCCAGCGATTCGATTTTCGCCGCATCCCGCTGGCGAGCGCGGTCAGGCGACTCCAGGCGATCTGTGCCAAAGAGGGCCTGACCGTCGAGGACGAGGCGCTGACGCTCATCGCGCGTCAGTCGACCGGCAGCCTGCGCGACGCCGAGGGCTTACTCGACCAGCTCGCGCTTTATCGTGACGCGAGCGGCTCGAACGTGGTGACGGCCGACGCGGTCCGCGGCGTCCTCGGACTCAGCCGGAACGAACGCCTGACTGAGCTGGTCGATGCACTGGCGCAGCGTGATGCTGGGGCCGGGCTGCGGCTCATCGCCGACGCGGCCGAGAGCGGCGAGGACGTGCATCAACTCAACCGGCAGTTCGTCGCCTATTTGCGGGTATTGCTCCATTTACGAGCGGGCGGTCGGGAAGACGATGCTGGCGAGACGGCGCGGAAGCAGGCCGAGCTCTTTTCACTGCAGGATCTGGTGAAGTTCACTCACGCGTTCAGCGCCATCGAAGGGACGATCAATCGGGGGTCGTTTGCTCAGCTTCCGATGGAGATCGCGTTTGTGGAGGCCGTGCTGCCGAGCGACGTGCGCCAGGTCGAGACTGCTGCTCCGGTGCAGGCGGTGCCTCAGCTAGATCCGCCGACCTATTTCGCGGCCGATCCGATGCGCGCTGTTCCCGGAGCAGGCCGACCGTCTCGCCCGGCGCGCCGCGAGCCGGCCGAACCGGCGCCTACGCGTGAAGTTCCTGCGTCGGTTCCGTCCCAGCAGAACGGTCGGCAGACAGAGCCCTCGCCGATCAGGCGTGAGGAACCGCGGTCTGAACCGGCGGCGAGCCGCGCAGCGACACCGTCGAACCCATCACTGGAGCGCCTGGTCGCAAATTGGACGCAGATTCGTCGGGACGTCAAGACGGCGAACACGCGCATCGCGGCGCTGCTCGCCTCGGCCGACCCCTCGGTCATCCGAGACGACCAGGTCGTGCTGGTCTCGCCCTATGAGTTCCACCGCAACAAGCTGAACGAAGACAATGCCCGCCGGATCGTCGAGGACGTCATCGCTCGTTACATGGGAACCACACTCCAACTTGTCTGCGTCGACCCGGAGGATCGGCTCGCCCAGGCGCGACCGGCGCCCGCGGCTTCGACAACCACCATCGATCCGCCTGCGTCCAACGGTAACGGAGTCGGGCATTCCGAGCCGGAACCGGAGCCACCCCCGCGTGATCCGCTCGACGATCCACGGATTAGAGCGGCCAAGAGTATCTTCAACGCGACCGAACTTGACCGGGACGACTGATTCCTCTACGGCGACCGGTAGCGCAGCACCGGTGCATCATCTGAGGTCGAGACCACAAAGAGCGAGTACGGCTCGACGCCGGTGTAATGTTTCGGAACAACGAAGTCCGCTGACTTCACGGTTCGGTAGATGAGCCGCTGCTCTCCCCACCAGAGGTCGGTAACCGTCTGACCATCTGCTGTGTCGATCTGATGCGACAAGCTCGTTAAGAGGTTCATCATCCACAGCCCCTGAAACATGACACCAGTGCTGCTCGGGACGTAGACCGTGAATGCGACCCATTGACCGTCCGGTGAGAACGCGAAGTCGCCGACCCCGGCCACGGGCGCAAACTGCGCCGAAGGAATGACGAGGCGGCTGGCGCGTGTCCCCGAGTCGATGCTGAAGACGTCACCGGTGTCGGATGGGCTCGATGCGACCGCTTGGGAGTAGGCGATGACGTTTCCGCCCGGAAGCCAGTGTGCCTGCAAGACCTGATGTCCCGTCACGGTTCCGTCGACCAGCTTTTGCGTAGATCCTCCCGTCGTCGGGACCACGTAGAGGCTCGTGGAGCGACCCGGAAGGTCGGGATCCAGGAAGAGGAGTGTCTTGCCGTCCGACGAGAAGCTCAGCGCACCCGGGAAGCGGTGTGGATCGGCGCGAACGATCTGGGAGATCGTCCCGTCAGTTTTGACGACCGATACAGAGCCGTCCTGCTGAGCTACGGCGACCCGGTCTCCGCTCGGCGCCCAGGCGATCGAGTGAATATCGCCACTATGGGACGACTGAGCGCGGGACGGAAGGGCCAATTCGATATCGATGACCGGTGTGCCGTCCGGTTTCAGATCGGCCAGGTGTTCCTTTCCAGTATCGGGAGTCAGGTAAACAATGGCGACCTGCTCACCATCTGGGGCTGGCGCAAACGCGAGAATACTTTTGCCTGCGATGACCGGCGCGGCGTCGCCCTGACCGAACGGAATCTGCCAGAGATCGCCGCCGTGAATGAAGTAGGCACGGGTTGGCGCGGGCTGGTTCGTGGTCGTACTGGTCGTTGGTATCAGGCCAGCCAGAGTAGTCGGGCTGGCGATCCCTGAGCTCACGGCGGGCGGTGTCACGTAGGCGAGTGACGGGTCGCCGGTCGATGTTCCGCGGATCATGACCTGTCCTGGCTGCACCGCACGCTGGTCGGTCTCCTCGGTGCATGCGCTAAGCAGGGGAACGCAAAGGATTGGAATCAGCAGAAAACAGACAACGGCAGTACGCCGAGTCCCTTTCGATGAACTGAGCTTGGACCGGAAGCTCAATGGCACCGCGCCCCCCGGTTGGAAGATCGTATCTCGTCGAGTTCCCCTCGATAGTAACCAATGTCACAAGAATCTGGCAAATCTGTCACCACGCATGATGGACTTTGCTCCGGATCACGCGCAACCCGCTCACGCGTACGAACGCGGGGTAATGGTGATATCGACGGGCCATGTGCTACACTCGCGGTTGTGTCTGAGCGGCACGCGTCGCCGCATCAAACCTGTGACGAGAGGTACCGGCACCATGAAGTTGAGTCTCGAAGAGGTCGATCACGTCGCGATGCTGGCGCGGCTGGGACTCCGTCCTGACGAGCGAGAGCGCATGCGGGAGCAGCTATCGTCCATCCTCGAACACATCAGCCTGCTCGAAGAAATCGACACCGAGTCAATCCCTCCCACGGCCCAGGTGATCACGCTGCAGAATGTTATGCGCACCGATGACGTGCGTGGATCGCTGCCCGTGGAAGACGTGCTGCGCAACGCGCCGCGGAGCGAGGACCAGATGTTCAAGGTCAACGCGGTGCTGGACGAATCCTGAGAGCGAGGATCTGGTGTCTCTCGAACTGACATCCCTAACGGCCAGTGAGGCCAGACGGCGGCTCGATCGCCGCGAAATCAGCGCTGAGGAATTGACGGCGGCTCACCTGGAGCGAATCGAGCAGGTCGAGCCAAAAGTCCATGCCTTCATTACGCTCATGGACGCCGTCGCCCGTCAGCAGGCCAGGGTTGCCGACCGGCGTATTGCCCGGGGCGAAGCCGCCTTGCTGACCGGGATTCCGGTCGCCCTTAAGGACATCCTCTGTACGGTAGACGCCCCGACCACGGCCGCGTCAAAGATCCTCGATGGCTATCAGTCGGTCTACGACGCCACGGTTGTCCGGCGCCTGCGTGAGCAGGGCGCGGTCTTCATGGGTAAAGCAAACACCGACGAGTTCGCCATGGGATCGTCGACCGAGAACTCGGCGTTCTTTACGACGCATAATCCCTGGGATCTCGATCGGGTACCAGGCGGTAGCAGTGGGGGTTCGGCGGCGTCCGTCGCCGCGGAAGAGGCAATGCTCTCGCTCGGTTCGGACACGGGCGGTTCAATCCGGCAGCCGGGTGGCTTCTGCGGTGTTATTGGAATGAAGCCGACCTATGGCCGTGTCTCTCGCTTCGGCTTGATCGCCTTTGCCAGCAGTCTGGATCAGATCGGTCCGTTTGCGCGCACCGTGCGGGACGCCGCGATGATGCTCGAGGCTGTTAGCGGTGTCGATCCGAACGATGCGACATCAGTAGACGTGCCGGTCCCGTCGTACACCAGTCTGCTCGATAGCGCTCCGGGAGATCTCAAGGGCGTGAAGGTCGGCGTGGCGCGGGAATATCAGATCGAAGGCGTCGACCCGAGCGTCCAGGCCGCGGTCGATGCGGCTGTCGATGATCTGAAGCGCCTGGGCGCCGACGTGATCGACGTCAGCCTGCCTCACACGAAGTACGCGCTTGCCACCTATTACATCGTTGCCCCGGCCGAAGCGAGCGCGAACCTCGCCCGGTTTGACGGGGTGAAGTACGGCCTAAGCCTTGATGCGGACACGCTCCTTGATAGTTACATGCGGACGCGTGGCGAGGGATTTGGCCCCGAGGTCAAGCGCCGCATCATGCTCGGCACCTATGCGCTGAGTTCCGGCTACTACGATGCCTACTACGTGAAAGCGCAGAAGGTTCGCACGCTGATCAAACGCGATTTCGACGAGGCGTTCGAGAAGGTGGACGTCATCGTGACGCCAACATCGCCGACCGTTGCCTTCAAGATCGGCGAGCGCACGACCGACCCAATCCAGATGTACCTGTCCGACATCTTCACCATTCCTGCGAACATGGCGGGAATTCCGGGGATCGGAGTTCCCTGCGGGTTCTCGGACGGGTTGCCGGTTAGCCTACAGTTCATGGGACGCGCGTTTGACGAGCCTACCGTGCTGAAGGTCGCACACGTTTACGAGCAGGCGACCGAGTGGCACAAGCGACGTCCAGCCATTGTCCAGTCCAGCGCGGCGTAGACTGAGTAGGTCGTCATGAAGAGCCTGTTCTTGGAGATCGGCGCCACGGTGGCCCGCATGCGGGGTCGTCTGGTTATCGCGGTGGTGCTGCTGATTGGCGCCTATTTCGTGGTGGCGTTCGGCGAGCAGGCCTGGAAGGCACGTCAGCTCGAGGGCGAGGTGGCAGAGCGCCAGGCGGCCGTGGATCAGATGCAAGAGCAGAATGCCGCGCTGAAGAGCCAGCTTCAGGAGTACTCGAGCGACAAATACCTGAGCTACGTTGAGAGTGCGGCCCGGCGCGACTTGAACCTGTCGCGTCCTGGTGAGACGGTGCTGTTAGTGCGCTGGCAGAACTCGGCGAGCCCTACTCCTGCGCCACAACCGTCAGCCGTGGCAACGCCACCCGAGAAACGAGCGAATTGGAGCAAGTGGCTCAGCCTGTTTGGTTTGCACTGAGGCGCGAGGCAAGCACAGTGATGAGATTTTTCCGCGGTGGACCGGCGGCCTGGTCCACAACGTAGTGGCCGGACCTGTGCCGGCCAGCGTAGACGAAGTCACAAACATCTGAAACTGCTACACGATGCCATTCCCGAGCTATTGGCATCGTTGTTGACGGCCTCCGGCCGTAGGCGGCTGCAGGTGCCGCCTCTACGTGGAATCTCTGCGGATCCAGCAACATCCTGTTGCCTCAATGACCATCCTGTCAGTCCAGGCGATCGTCCTACCGCATGCTTGTCGGCTGCTGCACCAGACCGTGCGAGAGGGCGTAGATCGCGGCCTGAGTGCGGTCTTTGACGTCAAGCTTCTCGAAGAGAATTGACAGTCGATTCTTGATTGTACTCTCGGCCAGGCTGAGCTCGTACGCGATCTCTTTGTTGCTCAACCCCCGGGCGACCAGGCGGAGAAGTTCGATCTCTCGCTCGGTAAGCGATGCCAGGCCATCTTCTTCCTGCAGGTGCGACATGCGCCTGAACTCGGAGAGGAGCGTGGCGGCCATCTTCGGTTCGATGACCGAGGCGCCACGGGCGGCGGCGCGGATGGCGTCGATGACCTTGGTCGCGTCGGTGTTCTTCAGGAGGTAGGCGTCGGCCCCCGCGCGCACCGCGCGGATGACGTGCCCGTCCTCGCTGAACATGGTCAAGATGATGACCTTGATCCCGGGAATCTCGGCCTTGACGTCTCGAGTGGCCGATACACCGTCGATCCCAGGCATACTGATATCCATCAAGATGACGTCGGGGTGCATCTCTTCGGCGATGTTGAGGACCGAACTTCCATCACCAGCCTCACCGACGATCTGGATGTCCGGCTCACTCTCAAGCAAGTGTCGCAACGCCTGACGGAAGAGGACGTGATCGTCCGCCAACATGACCGATATAGGACGCCGGCTGGTGACCATCGGCGGACCTTGCTCGGAGTGCCCTGGATCTGTGGATTCAAACGAATTCACTGCGAACCTCCAACAGATGGCTCTCCCTAAACCCAGTCGGAGTGTACGTTTTGCCCAGTTATTCAACGATAGCCCAAAAGCCCTAACCAATCGCGGGCCAATTGTTGACCTGCTGCGGCGTGCTTGGGCGATCTGCAATAATGCGCGTGATCCCCTGCTGATGGGTCCTGGCGCGATCTGGATCATTGTTGCCGGATGGGTTCGGTATCCGGCCGGAGAATTGTGACGAGGAACGTGGAGTCAAAAGCCGAGCGGCGACTCATCGCGGCTGCACAGCGAGGCGAGCTCGAGGGGTTCAACCAGCTGGTTGAGCAGTACGAACGGCTGGTCTACGCTGTTTCCGTGCGCCTGCTGCGGGATCATCAACTTGCCGAAGACGTGACGCAGGACGCCTTCATTCGCGCCTACTCGTCGCTCGATCAATACGGTGGAGGCTCGTTTCGCGCCTGGCTCACCAGGATCGCCGCAAACCGCTGCTACGATCTGCTGCGCAGCGCCAAACGTCGCCCAGCCGATTCGCTCGACGCTGAACTGGTCGAAGAGGAACCTCGTTGGAGCGTTGAGCCGGTTCCGGATGACCCGGAACGGGAAGCGATGCGGCTGGCACTGGGCCAACGTCTGGAACGGGCGCTCGACCTCCTGCCGGACGATCAGCGTCTGGTGGTTCTGCTCTACGATGTCCACGGCTATGACTATGAGGAGATCGCGCACATCGCGGAGGTCTCGCTCGGTACGGTCAAATCGCGGCTGAGCCGGGCCCGCGCACGCCTGCGCGACACGCTCAGAGCGGACAAGGAATCGCGGGAACTTTTTGAGGCGGTTGGTCGTCATCTCAGTGACGACGACGCGACCGCCGATTCACCATCGCGGTGGCATGGGAAAGCAGAGCGAGCGGAATGACGACTCGGCCATCGCGACGGGATGGCGATCTGGAGCGCCCGGTTCATCTCACAGATGATGAACTCTCGGCGTACATCAATGGCGAGGTAACCAACCCCGCGGCGCGCCAACAGTTCGAGACGCATCTCGAAAACTGCTCGGAATGCCGTGGGCGCCTCAACGGCGCGCGGGTGGTGGTATCGCTCTTGAATCAGGCGGAGACTCCGACGCCGCCTCGATCGTTCAAGCTCGACCCGAGTATGGTGAGGCCGGTGATCGTACCGGCTGAGTCCTGGATCATTCGCGTGCAGCCGGCAATGCGACGGCTGACGGCGATCGCGGCAGCGTTGCTGCTCGTGCTCGTCATGGCCGATGCACTCGCCAATCACTCCAACGCTGGAGTGACGTCGACGGCACGCGACGCGTCGACTTCAGTGCAAGCGTCGGGTGGAGGAGCAGCCCAGCCCCTGGCTGTCAGCGGTTCCAGCTCAACAGAGAGCTCAGCCGAAGCCGCAACGCCCGAGGCGCCGAATTCAGCGCAGAGTGTCGCGGGTGCATCGGTGGAGGACCAAAACAAGGCAACTGATTCTGGTCCACCCGCACTGATCGCGTCAGCGCCTCAGCGGTCGAGTCCGTCCTACTGGCGGTTGTCTGAGTTCGCGGTCGGCGTCGTCGTCATCTGGCTCTTGTTTTTGTCGGTCGCGTTTCCACGGCTTCAGGAACGGCGCCAGCCGTGAAATGCGCGAAGACGAAAGGAGATTCTCGATGGCAACGCTGAAACGCTCCGGTATCGCGATAGCGGTCATCTTTGGGCTTGTCCTGTCCACAGGACTGCTCTCGGCAATCGGTGACACGGGTAGCCTGGGAAATGGTAATCGTGCCGCCGCCGACACGACATCGACGGAGCACACCATCACCGTCGATGGCGAAGGTAGCGTATCCGCCAAGCCCGATACCGCTCACGTAACACTCGGTGTTCAGATTCAGGATCCGCAGCTCGCCGCCGCGCAGTCGCAGGCGACCGACAAAATGAACGCGGTCCTGAGCGCGCTGAAGCAGGACGGGATCAACGACAAAGACATCAAGACCGTCAACTACTCGGTGTCGGTGATGACCGACCAGAAACAGCCGGGAACCAGCGAGGTGACCGGGTACATGGTGACCAACCTGGTCGATGTCAAGATTAGTCAGATCGATAAGGTTGGATCGATTATCGACGACGCTGTCTCCGCGGGCGCCAACACCGTGAACGGCATTCAATTCACGATTGAGAACATGGATGCACTGGTGCAACAGGCACGCCAGATGGCGATGCAAAACGCTCACGACAAGGCGCAGCAGCTGGCCAAGCTGGGTGGCGTAACGCTTGGTATGCCGGTTTCGATCACTGAGAATTCCTCGACCCCGCCGCCTCCGTTCTCCACCGGAGCGCGTGACATCGCGGGAGCCGGTGCGGTGCCGATTCAGTCGGGCGAATCCGTGATCATGGTGTCGGTCTCGGTGAGCTACGGATTCTAACCGCCGGTCGCGATCTCTGGAAGGCAAAGACGAACGCTGCTTCACCGTGAAGCGGCGTTCGTCTTTTAATCTCATGAGTTTCCCCACATTCGTTCGTGGGATACGAACCAAACCCAGGTTTACAAGCCGAGATCGGGCGAATCTGGCGAAAATCCCGTTCGTTTGAGTTAACCGTAAAGCGCCAAATCGGTTTGGGTCTGGTTCTCGACGTCGGCACGTTGACGCTGGCATGACCATTACGTAGAGTCACGTCCGAGAATACTGGGTAATCCACAATCAGCGAGTTCGCGAGGGAACCGCGTCTCGTGGCTGGTTGGGATGACAAAGGAGACTTCATGAGTCGCGCACTTCGCCTCCTCGTGCTCGTTGCGCTCGTCGCTTCGGTATCGTCAATACCGCTGTCGGCGTTGGCGGACGCTCCACAGGACACGGCCACATCGCCCTACATCGTGTCATTCACGCCTTCGACGAGCGATGCTGACGGGTTGGCCGCCTCGCTGGGACGAAACAACGGGTTTCTGGTCGAGCATAGCTTCAACACATTGCTCAAGGGGTTCTCGGCGCGGCTAACGGCGCGTCAAGTATCGGTGTTGTCCGCCTTGAGCCAGGTGGTAAAGATCGAGCCCGATCTTCCGGTTCAGATTGCCGATACCCAGTCGGAGCCGACCGGAGTCGAGCGCGTCGGAACGAACTCGAATTCCACTGCCGCTATCGATGGCAACGGAGGCGACGTGAATATCGACGTCGCGACGCTTGATACCGGTGTCGATCCGACGCACCCCGATCTGAACGTTGCTGGTGGGTACAACTGCACGAGCTCCGTCGCTCCGGACGCCTGGACTGATGATAACGGGCACGGCACGCACGTAGCCGGCATCATCGCGGCCAAGGATAACGGCATCGGTGTGGTCGGCGTCGCTCCGGGGGCGCGCATCTGGGCGGTAAAGGTCTTCGATAGCAACGGTAACGGAAGCGTATCGCAGGTTATCTGCGGCATGAATTGGGTAGCGCAGCACGCGGGTTCGATCAAAGTCGTCAATTTCAGCGGCACCTGGTCCGGCATCAACTCCGGGAATTGCGGCGTCAGTACCAACTGGTGGATGTCGACCGATAGCGCTCACCAGGCTGTCTGTAATCTGGTCAACACCTACGACATTCCGTTTGTCGTGGCGGCCGGGAACGGCAACAGCAATGGGCGCGGAGTGAATGCCTGGCGTACGTTGCCCGCGGCCTACCCAGAGACAATCGCCGTCGGCGCGATCGCCGACAGTGATGGTCAACCGGGTGGAAATGGACCGTCTACCTGGGCAGGTGCCGATGATACGCGTGCTTCGTTCAGCAATTTCGGCGCGGCCGTCACGCTGTATGCGCCAGGAGTCAACATCAACTCGACCTGGTTCGACGGCGGCTACAGGGTTGAAAGCGGAACGAGCATGGCCACGCCGCATGTGACCGGGGCCATCGCGCTCTATTTGGTCAACCACCCAGGCGCGAATCCCGATCAGGTGAAGCGTGCCCTAGTATCCGACGGCGAGCCTGGCAGCTGGGGAGCGCCGTTCGGAAATCAGCCGTTGCTCAACGTCAGCAATCCCGACTTCGGTGGATCGGCTCCACAGCAGATCTGGGAGAGTGACCTGTCAGTCAGTGCGGCGGGCGGCAAGGTGATGACGGGACAGGTTGCGGTGAGGAGTGACAACGGTCCGGTAGTTGGCGCGGAAGTCACCCTCCAGATCAGTGGTGGATCATTCTGGTCGGGCCGCACAACTCAGAATGTCACGGTCACGACTGGGAATGACGGGGTTGCCCCGATCAACGTGACCCTCGATTCGACCGGCTTCTACACGGTCCGCGTGACGGGCATCAGTCACGACGGTGACATCTACGCCGCAAACCGGAATGCGGTCTGGGGCCGCACGGTCTACATCAACTGAGCGGCGTCAAGTAGCTATGAACCGGCGCACCACGGTTCCTCGTGGCTCGGAACAAATCGCGACATAATCCGCATCCAAGATGAATGTTCCACGTTAAAAGACGAGAGGCCCGTCTGGTGGGCCGGACCTCTCGCGGGATAAGGGGGAGAGTAGGGGGTGGGCAGCGGCGCGACTCGCTGCCCGGGGGTTAGGTGTTGTCAGGTGTTGCGGCGAGCGTCACATTCAGTGTGATCGTTTTACCTGTGCTCGCCCGGTAGACCTCCACGTTCACGGTGTCACCCACATTGAAATGAAAGAGCTGGTTCTCGAGTGGGTGATCGCTGTCTATATCTTGATCGTTTATCTTCGTTAGTACATCGTTTTGCTGGATTCCCGCCTGGGAAGCCGGTGAGCCATCCTGCACGTCCGTCACCACCACACCATGGTCGATCGGAAGATCATTGGCGCGTGCCGCGCGCGGCGTCAGTGGCTCATACGTGATACCGATATACGGGCGAACGACCTGCCCGTTCGTGATGATCTGGGTCGCAATATCACGTACCGTATTGCTTGGGATCGCGAACCCAAGTCCCTCGGCGGTGACGCCCGGCTCTGCTTGACGGACTGCCGCGGTATTCACTCCGACGACTTCACCGTTCAAATTGAGCAGCGGGCCACCCGAGTTGCCAGGATTGATCGCGGCGTCGTGCTGCAGCATGTTCTCCATGTTGCGGCCGCTCTCGGTCGGCAGCGTCCGGTTCAGTGCGCTGATGATGCCTTCGGTGACGGTGTTGGTGAAATCACCCAACGCGCTTCCGATCGCGATCACGCGATCACCCGGTCGTAAGTTGTCCGAGTTCCCGAACGGAACGGTCGCCGGCACGTTTCCCTCGACCTTGACGACTGCCAGGTCGGCAAAGCTATCCGTGCCGAGCAGCGTCGCTTTCTGTTCTGTTCCGTCCGCGAAGATCACCTTGATCTCCTGACTACCCTCGACAACGTGGTTATTCGTCACTACGTGTCCCTGGTCGTCGATGATGATTCCCGTTCCGGTCCCGTATGGCTGCAGTTCTCCGGCTCCAACGAAGCCGGTAGCCTGCTGCTCATTGACTACCGTGACGACCGCCCGGCTAACCCGCTGGACGATGTCCGCGACCGACGCCGCGTCGTTCGCGTCGCCCGGCTGCGGAACAATCGCTGTCGGAAGCGACACCGTCGTCGCCGACGGAGTCGCAGCCGACGGTCCACCCGTGGGTGTGGTCGTGCTGCTAGGATGAGCCGAGATACTCACGACCCCACTTACGGGCGAAGCTGACGGACTGGGTGAGATGAAGTATGCAGTGAGTCCGCCTGAGATGGCGCCAGCAATCGTCCCGAGACCGAGCGCCGCCACGGCTACCGTGACCAGAATTCCGAGACCGAATCGGCGCTGCATCAAGCAGCTCTCCTCTCCAGCCGGTCTGGGGTTTCCCCCTGACCAGTTTTTATACTGAACCTCGTCACTGAACTCGTCGTTAACTCAACCTGAAACCAAGCTGAAATCCCGACGCTTGACGGAGCCCCTATCCAATCGCTATCGTTCGGGCGCTGTGAAGATGTTTCACTCGCCCGGTATTGTCAGATTCATATCGCTGGTGACCGCACTCCTCGTCCTCGTGGTGCTCGTTGGCGCCTGCCAGCAATCTGACCCACTCATGGGCCCGGCCGGCTCGCCGAGCGACCCGAGCGCTTATCCGAATGCCGAGCTGCTCGTCAGCGCCGACTGGCTTCAGACGCATCTCCGCGACCCGAATCTGCTGGTGATCGACCTGAGCCCGCTCCATGACTATCAGCAAGGTCACATTCCGGGCGCAATTCACCTCTGGTGGCAGGATACAATCGAAGTACACAATGATGTCTATGGGATGATGGTAGGGGAAACCAGTCTGGATCAATTGGTGAGGGAGTCGGGCATCACGCCCGGAACTCATGTCGTACTCTATGATGCCTCTGGAGATCGGTTCGCCGCTCGTCTCCTCTGGGTTCTCAACGCCAACGGCTTTAGTAACGTCACGCTGTTGAACGGCGGACGGCAAGCCTGGACCGGCTCCCATTTTGCAATGTCGAAAGATTCACCAGGCGAGCAGGCGGGACACCTCGACACACAGGTCAGCTACGACGTACTGATCGGCGCCGATGACGTCGCTCAACACCTGAATGACCCATCCTATGTGATCGTGGATAACCGCACGTCGGACGAGCAGCAACAGACCTGGTACGGCAAGCTGCGGCGGGGGCGCATTCCCGGAGCAGTGATGATTCCCTGGACCGAGGTCACGTACGGGCCACCGGTGCCGTACTACCGGAGCCCGGATGAACTCCGGACACTCTTTCAGCAGGCTGGGGTTACACCGGACAAGACGGTCGTCGTCTATGGCCTTGACGGGGTTTCGACCGACCAGACATACGTCGCGCTAAAACTCCTTGGCTATCACTCGGTACGGGTCTATGACGGCTCGTGGGCTGAATGGGGCGCGGACCAATCACGTCCGATCGATCCCCTTCCCGCCGCGGCCGGAACGGCGACGCCGTGAGGGTGACGGTCGTGATCGAGGATCCCAAGGGATCGACCGAGCGGCACGTCTGGGATGAGGCGACCGCTCAATGGACGGCCTACCAGTTTCTGCACACGTCGGAGCCGTGGCCAGCACACTACGGCTACATTCCAGGCACGCGAAACCCGGCTGACGGCGATGCACTCGACGTCCTTCTCCTTTCATCGGCCAGCCTGCGCACTGGTGACACTATCGCCGCCCGGGCTGTCGGTGTGTTGCTGCGTCCTGACGGAGATCACAAAATCCTGTCGATCGCGTTGGACGACCCCAACCTGGTCCACGTGAGCAGGTTCTCCGAGGTCCCGTCAGGGGAGCTCCGCTCGATCGAATCCTGGTTTCGCACCTGGTCAAATCCGCCGGAATGGGACGATGAGGTGCGTGCTCGGGCGATGATCGCATCGTTCCGCGACGGTGCCGCATCGTCGTCAGTCGCCGAATGACCGGACCGGCCAAAGCGGCGCCGCCGGCCAAGAGGCCAGTCGAAACGCGCCGCGCACTCATCGTCGTTGCACTGGCGCTACTTTTCGGCGGGCTCGTCCTGGCGATGCCAATCCACGGGCTGGCGGCCTGGCCGCATCGCGTGCTGGCGATCGTCGCCATCGCGCTCGTTCTCTGGATCGGCGAGGGGCTCGACATCGCCGTAACGTCCATGGCGGTCATCGTCCTGCTGGCGATCTTCGGTCCTGGTGAATCGTCGGCAGCGACGCGCGCCGCTCTCTACGGATTTCAGCTGTCGGCTGGGTACTTCGTCCTCTGCACGCTGGTGGTCGCCACCGCGACCGTGAAATGTGGATTGGCCGCGCGAATCGCCCGTCTGCTTATCGCTGGAGCACGTGGCAGCGCACGAAGGATGTACCTGGAGCTCATCCTATTTATGCCGCCGTTCGCCATGGTGGTGCCCTCGGCGACAACCCGGAACGCGATTTTGATCCCCGCCTACGAGCACGTCTACGACCGCTACGGAGTGAAACGTGGGGATCGACTCTCGCGGGTCAACAGCCTGGCGATGGGCGTGTTGCAGATGGTCGCGTCGACGGCCGTCCTGACCGGGGGGGTCGTGCCGATTACGTCCGCGTTCTTGCTGGGCGGTATGAGTTGGGGTCAGTGGTTCAAGTACATGGCGGTTCCCTGCTATGCCGTTATCTTTGGAGCGGCCGCGCTCCTCTATCTCTGGAACCGGCCAAAACTCCCAGCTCAGAAATCCCCGATCGACGTCGAGTCCGAGCCGGTATCGAACGGCTGGACAGGCCCGGAGATCCGGACGGCAATTACGATCGGCGTGATGACGCTGCTCTGGCTCGGTGATTTCGTTACAGGGTGGGATCCGCTCATTCCGGCGATCCTCGGGGCGGTCGTCCTGCTAACGCCGGGTATCGGCGTGCTCACCTGGCGCGAGTTCGAAAACGCGTCGCCCTGGCGGCTCTTCTTCGTCACCGGTAGCGCCCTGTCGATCGCGCGAGCGATGGAGACGAGCGGCGCGGCGTCCTGGATGGCGAATACGCTGCTGGGGCACGTGCCGCTTGGCGGGCTCCCGGTCATGCTCTTGCTGCCCACGCTACTATTAGTGGTGGTCCCGGTCAGCATCATGCTACCGAATCGATCAGGCGCGCTCGGGATCCTGATTCCGCTGCTCTCGTCGATCTCGGTTCGGATTGGGGTGAACCCCATTCCTGTCGGCCTGATGGCGACGTTGACGGTTCAGACCACGACGTTCTATCCGGTGCAGAATGCCGCGACGCTGCTCGTCTACCAGACGCGACACTTTGCCCTATTTGACCTGCTGCGAGCCGGACTGATCGTCTTCGCCGTGAGCCTGCTCGTGATGTTCACCATCGCCTTTCCCTGGTGGGGGCTGGTTGGGATCCCGCTCAGGCCGTGAGCGCCAGCGATCTTTGACGTTCGATTGAAAGGAACCCATGCGCTACCGCGACGGAGTGCTCAAAGTGGAGCACGGTATTCTCCCCGGACTGCGGGATGTGCTGCAGGATCTTGCCGACAAGGACGAGGACGTCCAATCAATCGTTCCAGGGCGGATCTACGTTACGCGAGGGCGTCCGGGTGGCTCGCTGCGGGTCAGGGCCAGCACCCCCACGCAGACCGGCATCAAGCTGATCGCGAAACTGGGCTCGTCGGTTCAGGAGGTCTTCGTGGTCTGCGACGACCCAGCCCGAGTTCGTCAGGTCTTCGCGAAGAAGAAATAGCCGATCGAGCTTCGGCTATTCCCCAGATTTCCCTCCCCGTTCAGGCAGGTTCATGCCCGCCGGTTCTTCTCATTTCACCAATCTTCTGCTTGAGTAGCATTGCCATGGCATGATGCAGGACGAGGGGGGTATGGATGTCATGGAACGGTTTACACGGGAGTAGCAACGGTCACGGTCGTCCATCAGGGACTGGCCGGAACGGACGCTCGCCCAATGGAACGACAGACGAGCGCCAGGGTACGCGCGCCGTGCTTCGTCAGAATGTCGAGGCGGCGCTCAGCGGTATTCCGCGCGTGCTGCGCCTTGTGTGGGAAACCAGTCCGCGGCTGTCGCTGGCGATGGGGTCCCTCTCGGTCGCTCAGGCGGCAATCCCCGCGAGTCAGGTTTGGCTGTCGAAGCTGATCATCGATGCCGTGGTGGCGGCGATCAAATCAGATGGCGCCAGGGCCGACGTACGTCGCATCGTGATCATCGCCATCCTGCAATTTGTGATCGCGGCGCTCGGCAGCCTCTTCAACACGCTGAGCAACATCTCCCAGCAGTTGCTGCAAGAGCGAGTCTCCAACCGCATTCAGATGGCGCTGATGGAGCATGCCAACCAACTTGATCTGGCCTTCTTCGAGCGTTCAGAGTCGTACGACCTGATCCAGCAGGTCCAGCGCGAAGCGGCCATGCGCCCGGCCATGATGGTCTCACAGACCTTTGGCTTGATCCGGACGACCCTGACCTTTGCCTCGATGGTGTCGCTGATCGTGCGGTTGCAGTGGTTTCTGGCGGTTATCGCGCTGCTGGCGCCGATTCCGGCCTTCATCTCGAGCACGCGTTACGGCTGGTGGGGCTATCAGCTGATGCGGCGACAGTCACCGGCGCGTCGCATGATGTCCTACCTGACGACGCTGATGACGACCGATACCTATCACAAAGAGGTCAAGCTCTTTAACCTGGGGTCGTTCTTCACCGACCGCTATCGCACCATCTTCGACGAGTACTACGCCGAGAATCGCTCGCTGGTGATCCGGCGCTACCTGGCCGGATATGCCTGGGGGGCGCTCTCGACCCTGGTGTCAAGTGCGACGTACCTCTACGTGGCGCTGCGCACGGTGGCCGGCGCCATCACCCTTGGCGATCTGACGCTCTTCACGCAGGCGGCGGTCTCGATCCAGAGCAATTTTCAGGGCGTATTGAGCGGCCTGTCGTCAATCTACGAGCACCAGCTCTACTTGACCACGCTCTTCGACCTGCTAGAGTCGAAGCCACTCGTCAGCCCGCCGGAGCATCCGGTTCCGATGCGTCGTCCGTTCCAGCACGGGATCGAGTTCCGCCACGTCTCGCACACCTATGAGGGAACCGGGCAGCCAGCTCTGCGTGACGTGAGCTTCACGATTCAACCTGGAGAGACAATCGCGATCGTGGGGCGCAATGGGGCCGGGAAGACGACGCTGGTCAAGCTGATTGCGCGGCTCTATGACCCGGCTGAGGGGCAGGTGCTGATCGACGGCCGGGACGCCCGGGAATACGATCCAGCCGACCTCCGTAACGAGATTGGCGTCATCTTCCAGGACTACGTCACGTATCAGTTGACCGCGCGTGAGAATATCGGCCTGGCGCGCACCGAGCGGATTGAGGACATGCCGCTGATCATGGCGTCGGCGGAGAAGAGCGGCGCCCACCCGGTGATCGCTGATCTGCCGTCTGGCTATGACACGCTGCTGGGTCGCTGGTTCGAGCAAGGTCACCAGCTCTCCGGCGGTGAGTGGCAGAAGGTGGCTTTGGCCCGCGCCTTTATGCGCGATGCTCAGATTTTGATCCTCGATGAGCCGACCGCCGCGCTCGATGCGCGGGCGGAGTACGACCTGTTCGTCCGCATGCGCGAGTTGACCGAGGGAAAGACCGCCATCTTCATCTCGCATCGCTTCTCGACGGTGCGCCTGGCGGACCGCATCCTGGTGCTCGATGACGGCCGTCTGGTCGAGCAGGGCTCGCATGAGGAACTGATGGCGCAGGGCGGGCTCTATGCGGAGCTGTTCAACCTGCAGGCGTCGTCGTACCGGTAGTGGGGCGCAGTCGCTGTATCTTGTTGATGGCGTCATGCCGCAATCCGAGAGCGTCAGCGGATTTCCTGCGTGATGAGAGATCCTTCACTGCGGTTCAGGATGACAAAAAATGAGTACCGTGCTGTTTCTGACATCCTGAGCGGAGCGCAGCGGAGTCGAAGGATCTCTCCGTTCGTTGACGTTTTCGGCGCGGACAGGGAAAGCCACGAACTGACCACCGTCCGCGCCGCCCACCTTCGTTGCCCGGTCAGCATGGCCGGTGGTAGCATCTCTTCGCGCCAATCTCGCCCCTTCTTGCTCTTGAACGACGACAATCGCGCGACCGCACGAGCATCGCATGTACGGCTAAGCTGACAGGAATTCGATGGCAACCCGCCTCAAACGGCTCGATCTGCACGGGTTCAAGAGCTTCGCCACTCCGACGTCGTTCGTCTTCGACACCGGCTTCACCGCCGTGATCGGTCCGAACGGATCCGGCAAATCCAACATCTCCGACGGGTTGCGCTGGGTTCTCGGCGAGCAAAGTTACACCAACCTGCGCGGCCGCCGCACCGAGGACATCATCTTTGCTGGGAGCGCGTCACGTGCCCCGGTCGGTATGGCGGAAGTCACGGTAACACTTGACAACGAAGACGGCAGCCTTCCGGTCGCCTTCTCTGAGGTGAGTGTTACCCGGCGCGCCTTCCGAAGCGGCGAGAACCAGTACCTGATCAACGGTTCACGGGTGCGTCTCAAGGACGTGTTGCAGGTCACGGCGTCGCTGGGGCAGTCGCACACCGTTATCGGACAAGGGCTGGTTGACGCGGTCCTGAGCCAGCGGGCAGACGAGCGACGCAGCCTGTTCGAGCATGCCGCTGGTATTACTGGCCTGCGAATCAAACACGCAACCGCCGCGCGGAATCTGGAAGAGAGCCAGACGAACTGCACTCGCCTGGAAGACCTGCTGTCCGACTTGGAGCCGCGCCTGCGTTCACTGGAGCGGGCCGCGAAGCAGGCGCGCGAGTATGATGACGTCAAACGACAACTCAGATCGGCCCTCGAACGCTCGTATGCTCGCTACTGGATCCAGTCTACGGAGCGTCTCTCCTTATCTCAGCAGGCGGCTGACGATCTCTCGGAGAAACTGAATGCCGCAAATCGTGATCGAGACGACCTGCGCCAACAGTTGGCGCGGGCGGTCGCGGCGGTGGCCGAGCGCTCCACGGGGATCGAGAAACTTCGCGCTGAGATTGCCCGGCTCCGCGACGAAGAGCAGCACAAGACGCACGAGTTGGAGTTGATCGAAGAGCGTCAAGCTGCCACACGAATTCGCCGTGCCGATGCCGAACGCGCCTTGAGTTCGGTCGAGACCTCACGAGCTGACCTCGCTCGTGAACGCGAAGGCTTGGCCGCATCACTGGAGGACCTGAGGGATGAGACTGCGTCGCGTGAGGCGCACGTTCGCGACCTCGAGACGGCACATGCCGCCTCACGCGACGCGGTAGCTCAGCTCGAGGCCGAACGGACCGCGGCTGATAGGGAACGGGCGAGCGTTGAGCGTGAGATGTTGGAGACTGAAACCCGCATCTCGCTCCTACGTGGCAAGTTGGAGCAGTTCGACGCCGAAGGGGAGCGGCTTCAAGCGGGATCTGACGAACGAGACGCCCGTCGTGATGAGCTGCAGGCGGAAGCAGCACGTATTGGCGAAGCCGAGGCGGAACTGTCCCAGCGTGTGGCTCAACTTGCCGACGATCTCACCAGCGTCAACGGTCAACTGCCCGAGAAGACCGGAGAACGAGACTCCCTGCGCACGAAACTCGCTGGAATTGAGCGTCGCTCGATGGAGGCAGGTACACGCTTCGAAACGTTGAAGCGGTTGGAGGAGAGTGGCGTCGGTCTCTACGCTGGAGTGCGCCAGGTGTTGGACGAGTCTCGCCGAGGGCGATTGACTGGCGTGCTGGGAACGCTGTCGAGCCTGCTTATGGTTCCGGCGGAACTCGAGGCGGCGATTGAAGCGGCCATGGGCGGCCACTTGCAGGATCTGGTCGTCGAACGCTGGTCGGACGCCGAAGCTGCGATCGAACACCTCAAACGAACGCAGAAAGGTCGCGCGACCTTCCACCCACTCGATTCGATCCGGGATCGCGGACGTTCTGCCGCGCCACGCGGGGCGCAGGGCATTCGCGGTGTGGCGGTCGACCTGATCGACATGGACGAGCGTGTGGAGCCGGTGGTTGCCGGACTTCTCGGTCGTGTTCTGGTGGCGGAGGACCTTGACGCCGCCCGCGACGCGCTCCGCTCGCTCTCGCCTGGCTGGAGCGTCGTGACGCTCGGCGGTGAGATCGTGCGTTCTGGTGGCACGGTAACCGGTGGGTCGCGAATCAAGGAGTCTGGAGCGCTGGCCAGAGAGCGCGAGCTGCGGGAGCTTCCGCAATTGCAGGCCAACCTGGAGAAGCAGCGAGATCGCCTCGCCTCGGGCATTCGGGAAGTCGACGGAGCAATCGCAGAGCTGACCGCGCTTAGAGCGGGAGTTGAGGAGTCCATCGCGTCGGCGCGTTCCGAGGCACGGCACCTCGAGGTCGATCGGCAACGTCTGGAGCGGCAACGGTTCGAGCTCGACCGGCAGGTAACTTCCGAGCAGGAGCGAGCGGACCGGCTCGAGAGCCAACGCGCGACCACGCTCGAGGAACTGACTGAGGTCAGCGACCGCCGGACGACGATTGGGACCCAGTTGCGGGAAGTAGAGGCAGAAGCCGCGCGGCTGCGAGATGCGGTGCGGCAGGCGACCTCGGCCATCGACGACAGCGCGCTGCAGGCGGCGCGCAGCGCGCTCTCGGGCCATCGCGAGCGGGTGCGGAGCGTCGTCGATCAGGTAAGCCGGATCGAGGCGCGCATCGGAGAGCTCGACAGTCAGCAGGCGACCGGTCAGTCTCGACTGCGAGAGCTCGACGCGACTCTCGTCGAGCTGGTCGTCGCGCACCAGTCGATGTCCGAGGAGCGGGATGAACTGTCCGCCCGGCTCGCGGCGCTCCGCGTGCGACACGATGCGGCTCAATCTGATCAGCTCTCGCTGGCGCGTCAGGAATCGGCGGCGCGTACGAGTCTGGAATCGGCCGAGGCACGCTGCCGGGATCTCGAGCGTCGCCACGACCAGACCTCGCTCGAGGCTACCCGGCGACGAGACGAGCTTGATTTGACCATCGAGCGTGCTGCGCGGGATCTTGAGGAGACTGAGGTCGAACCTATCCTGTCTCGCGTGGACGCCGCTGAAAGTGACGAACTGCCGCGCTTGGAGCGAGAGATCGTGCGACTCCGCGAGCGCCTACGCCGGATCGGTGTGGCGGGAGACGACGCGATCGAGCAGTACGAGCGCGAAGCCGAACGCTTTGCGTTCATGCGACGGCAACTCGACGACGTTCGCTCGGCAACCGAAGCGCTGCGAACCCTCATGAGCGAGCTCGACCGGACAATGGCCTCCGAGTTCGACCGGACGTTCAGCGAGGTCGCACGGGCGTTCGAAACGACCTTCACCGCCCTCTTCGGTGGTGGCCGCGCACGCCTAATTCGCAGTGATGACGGTGACGGCCCGACTGGCATCGACATCGTAGCTCAACCCCCGGGGAAGCGGCTGCAGAATCTCGGGCTCCTTTCGGGAGGCGAACGGGCGTTGACCGCGGTCGCGCTCCTCTTCTCGATTCTGAAAGTCAATCCCAGCCCCTTCTGCTTGCTCGACGAAGTCGACGCCGCGCTCGACGAAGCCAACGTCGTCCGGGTACGCGACGAACTGCAGCGTCTCGCCGAGAAGACTCAGTTCGTTGTCGTAACGCACAACCGCTCCACCATCGAGGGGGCCGACACGCTCTACGGCATCACGATGGGGGATGACGGTATCTCGCGCGTCCTGTCGCTGCGAATGCCAGCCGAGGCCGCCAGCGGCCGAACCGGTTAACGATCTCTCACGCACTGAATTCTTGAGTCAAGATGTACAAATTGTCGTCGTTCGAAGATGGCGTCAGGCATGGAATTTGTGGGCGCTGACTTGCATCCTCGCCGCGGTCGGCGATAATGGATGAGCGCGATCAATCTCTTACCGGCTTCAATTCAATTCGATCTTCGGTTGCACGGAACTGGCGACGGGTATGTCCGCACCGAGCGTTTCACGCTCCAGGGACGAATTGGCTGGTGTTTTCCAGCCTGTGACGGTTGTCTCGTTGGCGAGCCTCGCGTTCGCTGCGGCGTCGACTGTGTTGATGCTGCAGTCGATGCGGGTCTTCGTCTCCTATCTGGTCTTCGTCATCGACCAGAGCCAGCGAACGACGCTGGGCGGCGTCGCGGCCGGGGTCTTCCTCGCGAGTGGTCTTGGTTGGATTCTGATCAGAAGCTTCGGTCCGGTACCTGCGGTCGTGGCATCTTCGGTCGTGCTAGCATGCGCCCGGTTCGCGCTCCAGTTCTGGGTGGCGCCGGAGGCGCGGCTCTGGCTTGGCGCCGTGGCCATCATCGCGTGGGGCTGGCTTGCCTATGGTCTGCTGGTCTCGCGGCGTGATTCCGTCGCGCTCGGGCTCGGGTTTGGCCTCGCGCTCGACATGGGCATTCGGGTCGCGTTCCAGACGGTGGACATGCCCTGGATGCCGTCGACCGCCTCGAATCTGGTGACGGGCGTGCTCGTCGCGCTGATGCTCGGCGCGCTCTCCTACATTCAAATCCCAGACGTCACCCGCGGCTGGAACCCCCGTTCGGCAATCTCGCTCATGGCAATCGGCCCGGCGATCGCGTTCTATCTGCTGGCACTCGGCAACCTTGGTCTGGTCCAATCTCGACTCGGTCTCGATTTCCCCGGAGCATCGGTGGTGCTGACGTTCGGCGTGGCTATCGGCATTCTCGGCGCCGCGCTCCGCTGCTCGGGAGAGATCGCAGTCCTGGCGTCCTCGGAGTGGCGCGTCGCCTGGCGACTCGTGCTGGCCGTTGCTGTCCTTGCCGGATTCTGGTGGTTCTGGCTCGATCGCCCGTTGAGCGCCGTCGGACTGATCCTCTGCTCGGCAGCGACCATTATCCTGCTAACCGAGACGCTGCTCGACGAGCAGGTCACCGACGGTAATCCGGCTCCGCTCATACCGGCGATTCTGTTCACTGCCGGACTGCTCCTCGAGATGGGCCTCCTCTTTGCCTATTACACACGTTCTGGGAGTCCTGTCCTGCTCGGCGCGGTCATGGTCGTCTTCGTACTGTCGTCACTGGCAGGCGCGACCAAGCCATTGGCGCGGTCGTTCGAGCGCGGCTTCCCAATGGTCGTGGCCGCGGGGATCCTTGGCGGTCTTTTGCTGCTCGTCAGTGGTTGGGAGGTCTGGTCGTGGAACGACGCGGCGGCGGTCGAAGCCATCGGCCCCAACATCACGGTTATGACCTACAACATTCAGAACGGGTTCGCGGCCAATGACCGGTTCGATCTGGAACAGATCGCGCAGGTCATTGATGCGCAGGAGCCGGATATCGTTGTCTTGCAGGAGGTCAGCCGCGGATGGCTGGTGACGTCGAGTATCGACGAGGTACTCTGGCTCAGCCACCGGCTCAACATGAATTACGCCTTTGGCCCGAACTCCGATGACGGTCTCTGGGGGAATGTCGTGCTCAGTCGCGCGCCGATCGGATCGGTCGAGCGGGTTCAGTACGACCAGACTGAAAACCTCAAGCGGAGCGTGCTGCAGGTCGAGATCACGACACAAGCCGGTGACCTGTGGGTGCTGGCGACGCATCTGGACGATCCGCGCGATGCTGGTGCGGTGCGTCTGGCTCAGGCGCATCAACTGGTCGCCGCCTGGAACCACCACACGCCGGCCCTGTTGATGGGAGACATGAACTCCGATCCGACTGACCCTGTCATTCAGACGTTCCGTTCCGCGGGGCTCAGTGATCTTGGACAGAACCTCACCCCGGACCAGACCACCTCGAGTGACGGTCGCCGGATCGACTACATCTTTGGCACGGTCGACATCGGACTGAGCGACATCCGGGTGTTGAACGTCTGGACCTCCGACCATCGTCCGGTCGTGGCCCGCGTAAGCATTTTCCCCGCACGAAGTCACGCGCCCGAGATTAAGGCCGGTACCAGCGGAGATTGAGATTCCTTCACCAATCTCTGGTCGTCGCTACGGCCATTCCGTGTCGTCGAGCGGCCAGATTGGCCGTCGCACGTGACGGAATTCCAGCCGCGAGAGGTCCGCGCCGGTAATGCCCGGTCCCTCGACCAGAACCACGTGTTCGGCAATAGGCTCGAACGACGCCCGGAAATGTCCTTTTCCCTTGAGCGCGACGACCCGCTTGCGTGTTGGCTCGATGCCATGCGAGCGGAAGATGTTGAGATCGATGGGCGTCTCGGCGTGTTCGGTGACGAGCACCTCGATGCCGTTGCAGTCGAGAACAATGGTGCGTCCCAGGTTTACGCGCACGCCCGCGTGCATTGGTCCTGCGTTGACGTAACTACCGTCGGAGATCATGCGGACGTAGCCGGTGACGAGGAGCGGTTCGCCGTGGAGGGTATCGGTCTTGCCGCCGAGGTGCAGACGGACCTGCTGTCCAATTCCAGCCTCGAGGCATTGCACCACCGACTCCGGATCCTTGATCAGCGCTAACGCCGCATCATGGACGTTCTGCTGCAGCAGAAACTTCAGTAGTTCGGAGCTATCGCCAGGACCGCCAGTCCAGGGATTATCGCCGATGTCAACCAGCACCAGCGGGCCGTGCTCGATCGACTGGAGCGCCCGGATCGCGTCCTCCCACGACGTTACTCCGCCAAGGAACCCTTCCCGGTGGTTCCATGCAAATGACGCGAGGTGGTCCGCCAGCCTGCGGGCCAGTTCGGGGTCGCCATCGGTGGTGACGATCACGCTGAATCCCGCTTCGGCGACGTCCGCGGGTGGAAACCCTCCCGCCACGGTCACGTTGAGGACGCGCGGATTCGTCTCGATTTCGTGAGCTTGCTCGATGATCGCCTTCATCGGATCGCGCCCGGTCGGCATGTTTTGGGACGTCGGCAGCATCGGCGGCTTCACCAATGCCGCGGCCGCTTTGACCCGGCCTTCGACCAGGTCGACCAGCAGATCGGCCGCCTCCCGGCCGCGTTCGCGCTGGTCGATGTGCGGATAGGTGTCGAACCCGATCAGAATGTCCGCTCCGTCGACCATTCGCTGGCTGATATTGGCGTGCAGGTCAAGGGTCGCGACGATCGGGACGTCCGGACCGACGGCATGACGCACTCGCTCCAGGATGTGGCCGTCTCCGTCTGGATCGAGTTCAGATACCATCGCGCCGTGCAGTCCGAGCAGCACACCGTCGACCGGCCCGTGAGCCAAGATGCCCGCGATGATCTCATCGAGCAGGGTGCCGAGTGCGTCGCCGGTGACCATGCCGGAGGGCGTTGCCCAGACCGACAGGATCGGGATCAACTCGAAGCCATGCTTGCGTGACCCGTCGATGAACCCAGCGAACGGAGTGGCAGTTTCGGCCAACTGTCGCGTGATCTGGCCGCCGCGATGGATTCCGGCGCGCTCGAAGGCGGCGAGGTCGGTCGGAACGTTACTGAAGGTATTCGTCTCGTGGGAGAGCTCTGCGGCAACGACGCGCATCACGCAGCTCCATACGGCGTCAGGCCGAGCAGTTCGCGCACCTCGTCCGGCGTCGCCAGTTCGCGATCGGCTTCGCGAGCAATGCGTGCCACGCGAGCGACCAGCGGCGCGTTTCCTTCAGCCAGCTTGCGGTAGGAATAGTAGATGTTGTCCTCGAGCCCGGTGCGCGCGTGCCCGCCCATGGCGATCGCGAGGATATTCATTGGGAGTTGTGCGCGGCCGATGGCACAGACCGACCAGTGCGAATTAGGCGGAAGTTGATTGACCATGTGCATGAGCTGTTGTGGTGTGGCGGGGGCTCCTCCGCGCACGCCCAGGACGAACTGGAACCAGTGGGGCGGGCTCAGTTTGCCCTGATCGATGAGACGCTTGGCGTTCTCGATCATGCCGCTATCGAAGCATTCAATCTCCGGTTTGACGCCGAACTCCTCCATGCGGCCGGCCAGTGTGTCGAGGAACGATGGAGAGTTGACGAAAACCCCGGCGCCGAAATTGACTGAGCCGCAGTCGAAGGAAGCAATCTCGGGACTGAGGCGTACAGGGTTCATGCGCTCTTCGTCGGACACAATTCCGGCACCGCCACCAGTCGACATGTTGACGATGATCGGGCAGCCACGCTCGCGGATGATCTCGGCCACGCGCGCATAGCGATCCGGATCGCAGGTCACCCGGCCGTTGTCGTCCCGCACGTGAATGTGGACGATCGCGGCGCCGTCTTCGTAGCAGGCGATTGCCTGTTCGGCGATCTCCTCCGGCGTGATCGGCACGTACGGCGTCTGCTCGCGCGAGGTCGCGCTGCCGGTCGTTGCCACCGAGAGAATCAGTTTATCCATCACTACCCAACCCATCCTCCGCGGCCCTGGCAGGACTCGTGGGCATTGCGGGATAAGCTATGACCGCTCCGCACGCGCCAGCGCCGACCAACGAATCGCTTCGGGTATCACCCTCCGACGATCCCTAGCATATGACAGGTTCAAACCACGGTACAGCATCCTGAGCCGAGAGGTCGTCGTCTTAGCGCGCGGCCTGTCGGCGGATGGAGCGGCGATCTCGGTAATCCTACGGTCTCGTCGCGTCTCAATTCAGCACCACTCAATTACGCATTTCTCACGATGTTGGACTGCGCGCTCTTGTCTAGAGTCGTACATGGAGGGGCACGCGACCATGACACAGATCCAGCAGGCAGGGAGATACGATGCTCTTTCGAATATACCGAGTTGAACGAGATCTGGCGGAGCGTTCACGACATGATGAATCGGTAGGCGATGGCGACTTCGACGGGGCGCGGCCCGACTCCCAACGGCAGCGAGTCTTCCAGCGGGTGAAGCTCCGTATCCAGGTGCGACGAAGACCGCTCTACCGGAACGTGAAGGACCGAAATCGTTCGTGATGTACGTAGTAGGCGGCTCGCTGTGGCTCGTGCTGGCCGAGGCGCCGCTCGACCCCACTCGAATTTCGAATGATTGCCGCGTCAATTCACCTGTACGGGACTTCAGATACGCGCAATGCCGTCTGCGTTCAGTCGCGGCACAGGGCCTGCGTAATAGCGGTGAGTGATCGATGGGGGGAATCCGAAAGGACGGGATTTATGTACATTGGTATCGGAACTGTAGTCGCGATTCTGGTAATCCTCTTGATTCTCTGGGCTATTGGCGTCATCTAGCCACGTCGAACTGTGGCAATTCGAATTCTATCGACAGACTAACGCAACCCCATTTATCACAATAGGGTAACCTGCTGGCATGCTCAGTTGACCAGCAGGTTAGGAAATGTAGACCATACGATTGGTCTCTTTGGTGCCGCTCTTTTGGGCGGCACTCCTTTTGTGCCCGAAACCGGTTTTGCCGCGCTGTTCCGTCTCGATTGTGACTACCCCATCACTGGTAAGTGATGAAAAGCATGATCGAGGGGGCGGGCGAAACAGAGATTACGCGAACGTTCGATCATTGGCGTTGACAGTATCGCGATATGGTGATATCATTATTTCAGTTGATCGGGTCATGTAGACCCGGAACCAAGCAGGAGGCGATCATCATGTCGGCAATCTCGAAATTCATGCACTTTCTGAACGTCAGCAACTCAAGGGACAACGCCTTCGAGAATTACTACGTCTCACTGGCGCGCAGCCGCTACCAGGGTGCTCCGAGCGCGGCCGAGGCGCGGCGCGATTTCGAAGTCATCCGTCGCACGGTCGATAAGGCAATCATCTTCTAATCATCACTCGCGGATACGTCCGCAGTACCACGAAGATCTAGTCACTCGCGAGGCTGACTGCATGAACGAGACTGGTGGTAATCACCAGTCTCGTTGCATTGTGTTCCGTTGGCCGAATCTGCTGAACTCGGTGATAATCGAGGCGCGTACCGTGCGGGTTGCTGACGTGCAGGAAAGGGGAATTGCATGCCAATGCGCAAAGATGACTTTGAAATCGGTGATCTCCTTACGACGGTGAAGAAGGGCATGCCCGCCGCTCCGGGCAACATGAGCGCCCAAGAATTCAGTCTCTTCTGCGAGAACATCGTGGATGCCATCGTGAAGGCGATTGACATGTATGATCGCAGCGCTAAATCTGTCGACGCCGATTTCGGCGAAGAAGAGCGCGTGGTCGAGGAGTAGAATACGGTCGAACAGATTCGATCACTGCCCCGAACACGGTAAACCATGGCCGGCCGCTCAGCGAGCCGGCCATTCGCGTTAATTCAGGTTCAGCTCCTGGACGAAATCCGTCAGGAGGAGGACGAAGCGCTCGGGATACTCGAGCGTGAGCATATGCGCGGCGTTTTCGAAGGTGACGAGCCGGGCGTCGTGGATCTCGTGAGCCAGGTGATTCGCAATACGCACGATGTCTTCCTGGTCGTCTTTCCCGGCCATCACCAGCGTGGGCACACATACCTCATCGAGGCGAGTGTGGGCGGGCGGAGCGACGTCCTGTCTTCCTTCTGCTTGAGATTGCAATTCCCACGCTCGAGCATTCATCTCACGGACGTGGCGTCGCACATCCTCGCGGACCGACGAGGGATCACGGCTCGGACCGTCGACCCATATGGCGGTCTCGATGTCGATTGCGCGCTCGATATCGTGTGTGTCGAACGCCTCTTCGATCCGTCCCCATCCGGCTCGCAGGCCGTCAGACCGTGGGGCGTCGTCAAACACGCCCGGCGAGACCAGGATTAGCCCACGGACCATCTCTGGCCGCATTAGCGCCAGTTCGAGCGCGACTCTGGCGCCCATCGATACCCCGACGACGATGGCCGACTCAACCCCGATTCGGCTCAACAGCGTCGCGGCGTCCTCCCAGTCAGTGAACGGGCCCGGCCCTGGCACCGTCTTCCCAAAGCCTCGCATGTCGAAGCGAATCACACGGAAGGTCGCCGAAAGTGCCTCAAATGGCTCGTCCCACATTCGACTGTCGGCGATTCCGGCATGAAGCAGGAGTACGGGTTGCCCGTCTCCTCGTTCTTCGTGCCAGAGTCGCGCCTGACCAATCGAGATGAATTCGCGCTGAGATGGATCAAGGGTGGTCAATAGTTCCCATCCAATCGAGCACATGCGCGTATCGGTCATCACAAGGGGGTCTCGCACCATTCTAGCATGGTCCGGTATGGCAAAATTGGGGTTGATGCCGGACTCGTGTTCCGGCGTGAATTGCAGGAGAACATGTTCTTTTTCGTCTTTGCAATCATCGCATTCGCCTTCGTTCTCGTACTCGTCGTGATATCGACCGTCGGATTTACGCTTGCGTCACTCGTCACGCTCTTTACGGCCCCGGGTCAGTTCAGGACGCTCCTGCGCGATCGACAGCTTCGCCGTAACCACGCCTTGGAGCATGCGACGATCAACGTGATCGAGGAACGCCTCGGTCCGAGCCGTTTGGCGGGACTGGCTGAACCGGGTGGCTTCACCATTCAAGGCGGCGCGCCGCCCGACCTGGTCGCCTCGGCGGCTGATGAGGCTCTGCGTCGTCTGCGGGCTGGAGAGCGCCATCTTGCGCTTCATCCCCGCTGCGGCACGAGCCTGATCGCGGCACAGCTTTCTATGGCGATTGTCTTTCTCGCCGCGCTCGTCCTGTTGCGCGAGCTGAGCTGGCTACCGTTCCTGGCCGGGCTGTTGGCGGCGATTGTTCTCGGTCCACGGCTCAGTCTCTGGCTGCAGCGGTTCGTTACGACTGACGCGCGCGTCGATGACGTTCGGATCTCCGGCGTTGAAGTGCGTCAGCCCGACAGCCGACTGGGTATGATGTCGCTGTTTGTCCTCGGCCCGGTCTTTGTCCACACTGAACAGGGACCCGCGTCGCCCCGACAGCCGCGCGAGGACGTGCGCCGGGATGCGCCAGGCGACGTGACGATTATTACTGGGGACCGGGAAGAGATTCCGGCGGGCGGATATCGCGTTCGATAGCCGTATAGAACGAAAGCAACAAGGGTTGGGGACGAGGATTGGCGAGTGAGAATCTCCTGATCGCGCAGTCGGGCGGTGCGACGGCGGTGATCAACGGCAGCCTGGTCGGTGCGATAGAAGCAGCGCAGCGACTGGGGAGTTTCGACGCGATTATCGGCGCGCGTAACGGCATCGAAGGCGTGCTTGGGGAATCCTTCGTCGATCTCGGGCGGCAGTCACCGGACGTGCTCGCGCGGGTGCGACGAACACCGTCGGCCGCGTTGGGAACGTCGCGACGCAAACTGAGCGACGATGACGCCGCAAGGGCGCTCCAGATCTTCCGAACCCATCATATTCACGCGTTTGCCTACATTGGCGGGAACGATTCGGCCGACACCGCCCTGCGCCTGAGCCGCCTGGCTCAGGAATCGGGGTATCCGCTCCGGGTCGTCAGCATTCCGAAGACGATCGACAACGATCTGCCGGGCACCGATCATTGCCCCGGCTATGGCTCGATCGCGCGTTTCCTGGCGCTTGCCACGCGCGATTCCGGCCTGGACACCGAGGCGACCGCCAGCCTCTATCCGGTCAAACTGATCGAAGTCATGGGGCGCAACGCGGGCTGGGTGGCGGCCGCCTGTGCGCTGGGGCAGGAACGGACCGGGGACGCACCGCATCTCATTTTCTTCCCGGAGCGCCCGCCACGTGACCTCGACCGCTTCCTCGAAGAGATCCAGGCCACCTGGGAGCGGCACCGCATGGTGGTCGCAATCGTCCCAGAGACCCTGAAGGACGCTGGGGGGGCGCCCATCGGCGGGAGCGACGTAGTGTGGCGAGATGCCTTCGGTCATCCCTATGCTCCCAGCCCTGGTCCGGCGCTCTCCCGTGCCATCGAAGACCGGCTGGGGCTCAAGGCCAGGTTCGACAAACCTGGAACGATCTCTCGTATGTTTATCGACAGCGTGGCGGAGACCGACCTGCGCGAAGCAGTCGCAGTTGGAGCGGCGGCGGTCGACCTCCTTAGTCAGGGTGTATCCGGAGTCATGGTGACGCTGGAGCGGATCGGGGACAACCCGTATGACATCCGGGCCGGCTCGGTTCCACTCGAGCAGGTGGCCAATCGCGAGCGCTTGCTTCCCGACGAATTCATCGGGCAGGATAACCGTTCAGTGACGGATGCGTTCCGCCACTATGCCTTGCCGCTTATCGATGGACCACTGCCTCCAGTTGGTCGACTGGATCCGTTCGACTATCCAGGCTGACCAATTTGCGACCCCGCCCAGGCTCCTGGCACCTTATACGCGATACCAGTCTGCAGAACCTGGTGACCTCGGTTTGCCTACCCGGCGCGACGGTGAGCCGTGTTATCGCTCAGACGACGACGTAACCTTCTGCATCCCGATCGACAAGCCGGGACGCGTAACGACCGACGTCCGGCAGGTCGGGCAGAAGCTGTCCAAACAGGATTTCGTTGAAGTTGTTATGCTCTTCTCGGTTCTCCCAGCGCTCGACCCAGACGTAGTGGTAGTCCTCGTCCATGCGAATAAGCTCCGACGTGATGCATCCACTGGTTTCTCTCGCGCGCTGGACGACTGTTCCGAAGTCACGTTCGAAGGATCGCTGGTGACCCTCTTCCACCTCGAAAAAGCTCAAATCAACAAACATTTCGCGCCTGCCTCCTGCCCGATTGGTGTTCTTGCCATGATGAGACCGAACGGGAGCGGCATCCCCACGCTCGATTCACTCCACCGGATTGTACCGAGGTGTGCGGCGAATGGCTGAACCAGTGCAATCAGGCCCTCGTTTCGGCGGCGAGACCGCGGGCGAATCGGACTCCGGCCTCGACGTTCTTCGAATCTCCCGGCAGCTCTATGACGACATGATCGCTCACCTGCGCTCGACCCTGCCGCTCGAGGGTTGTGGCATTATCGCGGTCGAATCGGGTATTGCCGTTCACCTGTTCCCCGGCACCAACACCGAGTCGAGCGAAACCCGCTACAATATGGACTTGGCGGAGATCGTTGAGGCCTTCAACGAGATCGACCGCAATGGGTGGCAGCTGGGGGCGCTGTTCCATTCACACCCGCGAAGTATTCCGGCTCCGTCAGAGACCGACTTGCGGAACGCCTTCTATCCTGATGCGCTGATGGTGATCGTTTCGTTCGCCGTCGAGCCGCCTGAAGCGCGTGCCTATCGGGTCGACGGTTCCATTCGCGAGGTGCCGATCGAACTTCTGACCGAGTAGAGGACAGGACACGTGGACGAACGCAAAGTCATCGGTGTGCTGGGTGGAATGGGTCCGCTGGCAACCGTCGATCTCTATCGCAAGTTGGTCGAAGCGACCCCGGCGACACGTGACCAGGATCATCTCCACGTGATCATTGAGTCGAACCCGGCCGTTCCGGATCGGAGCGACGCGCTGCTTCACGGCGGCGACGATCCCACACCGCTGCTGCGGACCGGTGCGTTGCGCCTGGCTCAGGCGGGCGTGGATTTCATCGTCGTTCCCTGCAATACGGCGCACGCGTTCCTGTCGCGGATCGAGCCCGATGTGCCGGTGCCGTTCCTCAGCATGGTCGACTCGACGGCGCGCGTGATTGCGCGGCAGCTTCCAGGGGTGCACGTGGGCATCCTGTCGACCGCCGGGACGATCGCCGCGAACCTGTACCAGGCCGCGTTCGAGCGGCACGGGTTGGGCGCTCTGGTTCCCGGCAGCACGGGTCAAGCGCGGGTCTCCCAGGCGATTGCCGACGTTAAGGCGGGAAAAGTGGGAGCCGAGCAGACAGCGTTCGTCCGCGCCACTGCGAACGAGCTGATCCACCAGGGCGCGGGAGCACTCGTAACGGCATGCACGGAACTGCCGCTCATCCTCGCCCAAACTGACGTTTCGGTGCCACTCTTCGACCCGACGCAAGTGCTGGCCGAGGCGGCTGTTGCCCGTGCGCTGGGACAATCCGAGACCAAGGTCGATCTAGCGGGAAGGAGCGAGCGCGGATGACCACGGATCACCAGCAGATACTCGAACGAATGAGCCGGGTGCCGGAGCGAATTCTGCGCCTCATCGCGGATGAGTCCGACGAAGACCTCTGTCGCGCGGGGATGGGCGGCTCATGGGGTGCGGTCGAACACATTGCGCATCTCAAGGATTTCGACGAGGTGACGCTTGAGCGCGTCGATCTGATCCTCACCGATGACGACCCCGAAATCGACGACTTCGATACCGACGTTCGCGCGATAGAGCGCGACTATCACGCAGAAAATCCTCATACCAGCGCTGACGAGTTCGAGTCGCTTCGATCCTTGCTCGTCAACCGGTTGGACGGGCTGAGTGCCGACCAATGGCAGCGAACAGCACGGCATCCCGACCTCGGCAGCATTTCGCTCGAGTCTCTGATCCGCAGGCTGGATGAGCACGACGCGCAACACTTCAGCGCACTCAAGGACGTGCTCGTTTAGACTCCTTGCTCACTTCGATCTCTCTCCACATGACCGAAATCATCCTTGCCTCGCGGGATAGTTCCGGTTTGCCCGTTTCGGGAATTCTGCGGGGCTCGTCCGCCCCACCGCTGGTCACCCCCATTGAAGTGTCTGAGCGCGGTGAATGCTCGACCATGTTGCGGTATCACTAGACCAAGCCGTAACAGTTGCGTATTCCGCAGTAGATACCTATACTGGTGACCAAGAATTCCGGCACACTGCGTTCGATTCTCGTCGGCTGCCCGGTGGGAGCATTGTCGTTTGCCACCTGGCCGTGCCATACGGATCAGGACACAGAACGTCGGAATCAGAGGACGTTTCCGGCTCAAGTCGCCCGAACAAAGGAGTAGCGATTCATGTCTGTCGGGGACAAGACGCTTGTCTGCCGAGACTGCGGTCAGGACTTCGTGTTCACCGCTGGCGAGCAGGCGTTCTATGTGGAACGCGGGTTCGTGGAGCCCGCACGGTGCCCAACCTGTCGTGCCGCGAGGCGGCAGTCGCGTCAAAATGGCGAGCTTGGTGGGGGTGGTGCGCCACGCGGCGAGCGGCAGCTCTATCCAGCGGTCTGCGCCGAATGCGGCCAGGAGACCATGGTGCCATTCGAGCCTCGCAATGGGCGCCCGGTCTATTGCCGGGACTGCTATCAGCGGATGCGCGTTCAGTAGAACACGTCAGCACGACAATCGATCGGCCAACACGGGTCCGAACGTTCTCTAGCGACTTGGCGTTCGGTGGTTAGGTGCTGCGACACCGGTAATCACTGGAACAGCAGTCCCGCTCTGAATGGGTCCCAGAAGAAGACATCCCCGGTTGTGCGTTAGAGCGTCCGGCTAGCCCCGGAACTCTTTCCCCCTGTCTCGTGTTCCCGCTTGACAACGCTCGTTGAGCGGCCATAGTATAGCGACATCTTGCAAAACGAAGGTGTCTTGCCATTGGCGCATTCTGGTTCTTTCGTCGCGACATCGTGATCGCTCTCCTCGCGACTGGCTGGGACGTTCAGTCCAGAACGACAAACGATGGTTGACGCAGCGAATCATGCCTCGCTTGCGACCTGGGAATCCGTCTTATTAATGATGGGCGCAAACTTCCAGGATTGTGCAAGATGAAACGCGAGATGTCTGAGCCGAGATAATGGCTCAAGACGGGGGGTGTTATGGTCCATCCGAATGGCTCCATCCAGCGCGAAGATCTCGACGGGTTCCGTGCGATGGAGCAGGAGGCGCAGCTCTCGTCGACGCGGTCTGAGGAGGAAACTCAGCAGGCGCTCGAATACGGGCTTGAGTCCGCGTCCTCGATTCGGGACCGGAAGATCTCGCTCTTCAACCGTGGCCGGTGGGGGTTTTCAAACAGCGGGTTCTTCATGAGTTCGCCCTTTCTTGATGATATGCGAACACTCGGCGGCCAGGACGTGGCTGTCGTCGGCGTGCCCCTTGATACGGGCACCACGTTCCGTTCGGGGACGCGGTTCGGGCCGCAGGCAATGCGACGCATGTCGGGGGGTGGCTACAATCCAAGCCTCGGAGTCGACCTTCCCGAGTCTCTCACCATGGTTGATGTCGGGGACGTTCAGGTCATTCCGGCAAACATCGAGAAGAGTTTCGATCAGATCGCCCTAGCGATCGGCTACATTCACGAACGAGGTGTCTTTCCGGTCGTCCTCGGTGGGGACCACTCCATCGGCTATCCGGACATTCGCGGCATTGCTCCGTATATTGACGGCAATGTGGGGATCATCCACTTTGATCGTCACAGCGACCTGAGCGAAACCTCCTGGGATGAGCGCATGCACGGCTCTCCCTTCTTCCACGCCACCAATATCCCGAACGCCCCCGCGACCAATTTGGTTCAGATTGGCATCGGCGGCTGGACGGGGTCGCGCGAGGGGCTGAAGAACGCCCGTGAACGGCAGGCGACTGTTGTCACCCTCGAAGACGTCGATCGCTATGGAGTTGATCGCATCGCCGAATATGCCCTTGAAATTGCCTGGCACAACGCGAAATGTGTCTACCTGAGCTTTGACATCGACTGCGTTGATCCAGCGTTTGCTCCAGGCACTGGAACGCCGGAGCCGGGTGGCTTCCTGCCACGCGAGGTGATGCGGCTCGTACGCATGATCGCGCGCGAGGGGTTGGTCGGCATGGAACTGGTGGAGGTAGCGCCGCCATACGACGTCTCCGACAATACGGCGCTGCTCGGATCGCGGGTCATCATGGACGTACTCGCGACGCTCGTCCGCAATCGCAAACTCGGGCGCTATCCGGACGAATCTACCGATGCCAGCCCGCAACCGGCGGCGACACCCGGAAGCGGCTCGACGGACGAATAGAGAGTTGCTATTCCAGCGGACAAATCGGCCACCTGTCACTGCGGTGGTGCCGGGAGGAGGCGAACTGCCGGAGACGAGAATCGTTTCCGGAACCTTCAGAAGCATATGCGTCGCAACGATTGCGATGCCGATCAATAGTTCCAGATTCTGAGGAGGAGTCGGAATGAACGATCCACGTGCTCGTGCCCTTGTCGCGGAGGCGATTTCGCGCAACTACAGCCGCCGGACTATCCTCCGACGAGCGGCGGCGCTCGGTCTCTCGGCGCCGGTCATCGCGGCTGTTCTGGCCGCGTGCGGCAGCAGTTCGTCCAACACCCCAGCCGCGACGACAGCTTCGAGCGGTTCATCTTCGGGTTCAACGTCGTCGCCAACGTCATCCAGTTCGTCGACCCAGTCCTCGGGCGGATCAGGATCTTCTGGCACTGGTGGCATCGTCAACGCCAACACGACGCTCGGCGACAAGGGGATCGGCAATCCGATTCTCGACCAGAGCGAATACTGGACCGAGTGGCTGGTCTTCAACAAGCTGGTCAAATATGACGACAAAGGGAACCAGATTCCGGACCTGGCCAAGGAATGGAAGTACAGCGACGACTCGCTGACCCTGACGTTGACGCTCAACGACGCGAAGTGGCACGACGGAGAGCCGTTTACCTCCGCGGACGTGCTCTTTACCTTCGACAAAGTGAAGGATAAGAACACCAAGACCAGCTATGGCTCTCGCCTTCAAGTCGGGGACGAGTATGTCGACTGGAAGGCGCCCGACGATCACACCGTGGTGATCACGATGAAGCAGCCATACGCGCCGTTCCTGTACGGCCTGTCGCAGATCGCGATCGTCCCGAAACACATCCTGGAAAACAGCTCTGATATCAACACTGATCCGTTCAACCAGAAACCGGTGGGCACCGGGCCATTCAAGCTCACCGAATGGCAGTCGGACCAGTACGTCAAGTATGTCCGAAACGACGATTACTTCATGGGCAAACCAGCGGCAGACGGGTGGACCAATTACTTCATGTCGGACACCGACGCCGGAGCGGCGGCCCTGGACAAGGGCGAGATCGACATGATGTTTACGCCGCCCGAAATGCAGCCGCGGTATGAGAAGAATTCCGACTTCGTGCTGCACAACTACGTCTATTACACGCCGATCACGCTCGCCTTCAACATGAAGCACCCGGTTCTGCAGGATCTCACCGTGCGCAAGGCGATCTCGATGGCCATCGACAAGAAGACGTTGACTGATACGGTCACGAAGGGCCGTGGTCTGCTGGCCAATAACCAGTATGCGACGACCGGTCCACTCGACAAGTACAACAATTACAAAGAAGTCGATTACCAGAAGGAGTACCCGTTCGACGTCGAGGCGGCCAAGAAACTGCTCGATGACGCGGGCTGGACCGCCGGCGGTGACGGCGTACGCGCCAAGGATGGCCAGAAGCTTTCCTTTACGCTGCTGACCTATTCTGGCTTCACCGAGTATCAGAATGACCAGGTCATCATCCAGGACGCGCTGAAGCAGATCGGTGTTGAGATTACGCCGAGCGTAGTCGAGTACACGACGCTCGAGGGGATGTGGCACGACCCGAATGGCAAGCCGGAAGATCGGGCCATGGAAGTTCAAGAGTGGCCGCACCCGTTCGAGCAGGATCCGGACGTCTTTAACGAGCTCGACTCGAAGAACTTCCCGCCCGGTGATAACTACATGTGGTTCAAGGACTCTGATGTCGACAAGTTGATCGAGCAGGGTCGCACGACGGTCGATCCCGACGCTCGCGTTCAGGTGTATCAGCAACTCGACGTTGCCCGGCTGAAGACGCTGCCCGCTCTGCCACTCTACTGCGCGCGGGACGGCTGGGTCGTCAGTACGCGCCTGGGAGGCATTCCGGACGATACGCCGAGCTTCCGCTGGTATCAGCGCGCGTTCCCAGAAAAGATCTTCAAGAAGGCTTAGCTGGAGCGGCCATGTACCAGAACAAGGGTAAGGACCGGTCATGACCGCCTACATCGTTCGTCGTTTGCTCTGGATGATACCCCTGCTGATCGGGGTATCGATCATCTGTTTCGCGATGCTCAAACGTGCGCCGGGCGATCCTGTGTCGGTCATGATCGCCCAGTCGCGCAATAGTGGAACGGTCGTCACCCAGGCGGACCGGGAGCGCCTGCGCGAGCAACTCGGGCTGAGCCGTCCCATTTACCGTCAGTACCTGGATTGGCTGAGCCTGGTTGCGCGAGGGAACTTCGGGACCTCGACGCGCATGAACCAGCCGGTCCTTCACATCATCGGTCAGCGACTCCCAAATACGATCAAGCTAGCGGGAATCTCGCTTGTGCTGACGTTACTGATCGCGATCCCACTTGGGATTCTCTCAGCGGTCAAGCAGTACTCGCTGATCGACTATGTGTTGACATCGTTCAATTTCATCGGTATCTCGATCCCGCAGTTTTGGCTTGGGATCATGCTCCTCTATTTCATGGCGGTGAAGGTCGGGTGGTTTCCGGTCAATGGGATGCATAGCGCCTACGTGACTGGCGGCCCGTGGGCGCACTTCAAAGACAGCTTTCTCCACTACGTGCTGCCTGTGACCTCGATCACGTTGGCCGGCCTCGCGGGCTACATGCGCTACCAGCGAGCCTCGATGCTTGAGGTGATCCAGCAGGACTACATCCGGACGGCACGGGCCAAAGGGTTAACCGAGCGAGTGGTCATGCTGAAGCACGCCTGGCGCAACTCGCTCATTCCGATCGTTACATTGCTCGGCTATGTGCTGGTGATCCTGGTCGAGGGTTCGGTGGTCGTTGAGAACATCTTCTCCTGGCCCGGTATGGGACAGCTCGCTGTGGCGTCTCTCACTGAGCGGGATTACCCGACGGTCATGGCCATCGTGCTGTTGTCGGCGACGCTCATTCTCATTGGGACACTCCTGTCCGACATCCTGTATGTGCTGGTTGATCCACGTGTTCGATTTGACTGAGCGTACGCTGGGAGTCACACCTGAATGAGTGTAGAGGCACAACGAGCCGACGCCCTGACATGGGGAAATGAGTCGCTCACACGTGTACGCAGTCCGCGCGCGATGGTCTGGCAGCGCTTCAAACGGCACCGCCTGGCTCTGATCAGCGCGGTCTTCCTGGTCGTGCTCTTTCTCATCGCGATCTTCGCTCCGTGGATCATGCCGTACAACCCGAACACGACCAATCTCACCCTGGCGAAATTCGGTCGTCCAGCGTCCCCCAGCCTGGCGCATCCGATGGGGACCGATCAGCTTGGACGCGACTGGATCTCGCGGCTGATCATCGGCTCGCGCGTCTCACTGACGGTCGGGTTCCTCGCGACGGGCGTGGCGATCGGAGTCGGAACGATTGTCGGTGCGGTGGCAGGCTACGCAGGTCGTTGGACCGACATGCTGATCATGCGCCTGGCCGATATGTTGCTGGCGTTTCCGCCACTGCTGTTCCTGATGGGTATGCTGATCGGATTTCGCCGTCCGTCGGTGACGGTTATCGCCGTGGTGATCGGTGTCATCGGCTGGATGAACGTTTCACGTCTCGTTCGTGGGGAGTTCCTGACTCTGCGAACTCGAGATTACGCCCTGGCGGCCCGGTCGATCGGCGTCTCGACGCCGAAGATCATTTTCCGCCACTTGCTGCCGAACGCAATGAGCCCGATCATCGTTGCCGCAACGCTCAGCATCCCCGCGGCGATTCTGACCGAGTCGACCCTCTCGTTCCTCGGGTTTGGCATTCAGCCGCCGACGGCCTCGTGGGGGAACATGCTTCAGATCGCGTTTGTTCAGATGCGGGACAACTCAGCCTGGTGGATCGGATTCTATCCGGGGTTGATGATCGCGCTGACGGTGCTCGCCTTCAACTTCGTTGGCGATGGCCTGCGCGACGCCCTCGACCCACGCTCCTGGGTCGAGTAACCTGCCTCAACGTTGGAGGTTCGATCGCGCTCACTCGTCGTTCGGCGAAGCCTTCACTTCGTAGTGACGCGCGGTCGGCTCGACGCGTGCGAGCAGGCGGCGCGCTTCCGGCTCGATGACCGGGACGGTATAGTCGTCGCCAGCGAAGGCAAGGACCGCATCCATCGAGTCGAATAGAATCATCACCGCGAATTCGACTTCGGTTTCGTGCTCGTGCCGCATCACGTAGGCTCCGTGGCATCCATTGATCTGTCTAATCTGAGGCAGAATTTCACCCTGCACGAAGCGCTCGTACGCGTCGGCGTTTTCGGGCGTGGTCCAGCCCTTCCATAGGCGTGCGATCATGGCGGTCCTTTCTTTCGACTGTTGTAGATCTGGCGTTCGACCAGAAAACGGGAACGGAGCCACATGGCTCCGTTCCGCCTGTATGATCGTAACCGAGTGACGAGCCGTTTTCTACTTGCCGAGCTCTTTCTCAAATTCGGCTTCGGTCTCGCTCAGACTCTCGTCGATGATATTGACGATGCGATCAAGCTCTTCATAGGTCGTCACCAGCGGCGGCGCGACATGCAAGATGTCCCACGTCCGGGTGAGCATCCCCTTCTGGTTGATCCGCTCGTCAACCTTCTTGACGAAATTGGAGTCCTTGGACCACTTGGCTTTGGTCTCCTTGTTCTGAACCAGTTCGACGCCGCAGAAGAGGCCGAGGCCGCGGACATCGCCGACGGTCGGATGCTTGCGCAGGCCGTTCAGCTTGTCAAGCAGGTATTGACCCTTCTCGGCGCTCTGCTGCACCAGACCCTCGCGCTCGATGATCTCGAGGTTCTTGAGGGCCGCGGCTGCCGCGACGGCCTGGCCGCCGAAGGTGAGCAGGTGGCCCAGTGCCACGTCTTTCTTTTCTTTGAAGGTATCGAAAATCTTGTCGCTTACCGCGACACCGGCAACCGGCGCGTAGCCGGACGACAGGCCCTTGGCCATTGTCATCAAGTCTGGCTGCATTCCGAAGTGCTCGGTCGCGAACATCTTGCCGGTTCGGCCAAAGCCGTTGATGACTTCGTCCATGATCAGCAGGACGCCGTGCTTGTCGCAGATCTCGCGTAGTCGCTGCCAGTACTTCGGCGACGGGATGTGTAGACCGTTCGCGGAGGAAATCGGCTCACCGATGACGGCGGCGACGGTTTCCGGACCCTGATTTTCGATTTCTTGCTCGATGTAGTTGGCGCACATGATGTCGCCTTCTTCACCCTCGAGCCCGAAGTCGTTGCGATAGTGGTTCGGCGAGGGCACGTGGAACACGCCGTACATGAACGGGCCGAAGTACGTCTCATTGCGCATTGCGGTAAGGCTGAGGGCACCCATCGTCATGCCGTGGTAGCTGCCTCGGCGGGCGATAACCTTGTAGCGCTTCGGGAAGCCGCGCATCGCCTGGACCTGCTTGGCGATCTTTACCGCGCTCTCGACTGCTTCGGATCCACCGGAGCAGAAGTAGATGCGATTCAGGTCACCGGGTGTGATCGAAGCAAGGTGGTTAGCCAGCTGCACCGCTGGGACCGTGGTGTACGAGGCACTGGAGACGTAGGCGAGCTTGGCGGCCTGCTCGGCCATCGCGTCGCCAATCTCCTGGCGCCCGTGTCCCGCATTCACCACCCACAGACCAGAGATACCATCCAAGTACTCGTTGCCGTGAATGTCAACCAGGGTGCTCCCGTGGGCATGATCGAACACGTGCAGGCCATTCTGCTCGGCCAGCCGCACCCATTCAGTCGTATGGATCCAGACGTGTTCCAACGCCTCTTTCTCGAGCGTCGGAGTGCTGGTGGTGGTATTGGCGACGTCGCCCATTGAGCCCTCCTTCGACAAAAACCAATCACACGACGTCCGTGGACACCCGGTGCTCCCGCGTCGTTCAGGTCACCTGGTTTCGCTGGTCATCGTGCCACTCATGGTAGCACGTCTATCGGTCAAGCGAACGAATTGAATCAGACCGCGAGGACGAATTTTGATCGTCACCGCGGTACTGGTTGCCGATCCGGCAACCACAGGCACGAATTTCGGCCACTTCACGTTCCCTTGACAACCCGACCGTTGGAACAGTAACGTATTCACACGCATAAATCTATCCCATTGTTCGGGCCAGTTGTGGATCTCTCGGGTTCGTTAACCAAGGGGCTGCCGTATCGGCAGGAGGAGGAGATCAGCGATGCCGGATAATGATATCCGTGCCGTGGACTTGATCGCGGATGCTTCGCGTATGCGTCTCTCGCGTCGGGAGATCATCAAACGCGGACTCGCGATGGGACTCTCTGTTTCGACGATCGGCTGGGTGCTCGCCGCGTGCGGCAGCTCGAACAAGTCGACCACGACATCTGGTGGCAGTAGCGGTTCCGGTTCGACCGCGACGTCGGCGTCAGGTGGAACGACGGCGACGAGCAGCTCGTCTGGCACTCCAGCCAGCGGTGGATCTACATCCACGCAGGCAACGGGCGGAACGCCCATCAGCGGCGGAACGTTCACCGCCCTTTTTGGTGGCACCATTGCCGACTTCGATCCTCAGTCGGCCTATGATAGCCTCGCGAGTTGCGCGTTCTTTGGCACCTACGAGATGCTCATTCGTCTCAAGGGGAACAGCACCTTCGACTATCAGCCGATGCTGGCCAAAGAGTGGGGGCCGAACAGCGACGGCTCGGAGTGGACTTTCACGCTGTATGACAACATCAAGTTCCACGACGGCAGCGTATGCGATGCCGCCGCCGTGGTTTTTTCGTTCCAGCGCCTGTTGAAGATGGGACGCGGCCCGCATGACGTAGTGGGTCGCTTCGTCGATAACCCGGATACCGATATCACGGCGGTCGATTCAAAGACGGTCAAGTTCAAGCTGAAGACGCCGAATCCGATCTTCGAGGCGGCTATCGCATCGCAGTACGGTCCGTTCGTTGTTAGTAAAGATGCGGTCGAAAAGAATAAGACGGCGGACGACGAATGGGCACATCAGTGGTTCGTCAAGAACATGGTTGGGACGGGGCCATACAAAGTCACGTCGATTGACCAGAACCAGCAGATCGTTCTCGAGAAGTTTCCCGACTACTATCGCGGCTGGGACGGTAACCACTTCGACAAGATCGTCATGCGCATCGTCGAGGATACGGCGACTCGCCGCCAGTTGATCGAAGGCGGTTCGGCTGACGCATTGACTAACAGCCTCAATCCGCAGGCAGTCGAAGACCTACGCAAGAACGCGAAATTGCAGGTGGTCGACTATCCGACGACGAACGCCAACTGGACGACAATGAACTACGGCGACCGGCTGGCCGATGCCGACGCGCGTACCGGCTTCTGCTACGCCTTCCCGTACGATGAAGTCCGTCAGGGTGTTTACAAAGGCCTGCTCGACAAGTCGGGCGGTCCGCTTACGCCGACCACCGCGGGCTACGACAAGAACATCTTCATCTACGAGACCGATCTGAATAAAGCCAAGGAACTGATCGGCAAGAAGTTCAATGCCGGCGAGAAGTTCTCGTGGATGTTCTCGAGCGGCGACGAACTCTCGAAGCAGATCGCCCAGCTCATGCAGGCCAACCTGCAGAAAATCGGTTACGATCTCGACATTCGCGAAGTCGAGCGTGCCACCGAGACGGACCTGGCATACGGCGATTCACCGCCGGATCAGCGTCCGGATTTCTTTGGTGACTGGGGCTGGTGGCCGGACTATAACGACGGCTACAACGAGATCTACCCGAACTTCTACTCCAAGTCGGCCGGGAGTGCGGGCGCCAATGCGGGCTTCTACAAGAATGACCGGGTCGACGAGATCCTCGATACCATCGCGCCAGGTGTCTCCGAGGCCGATTACAATAAGCTGATGGCGGAGTGCCAGAACATCCTTGTTGAGAAGGATCCGGGCGCGATCTACTGGGGTGCCGTTCGCTGGTACACCATCCTCGGCGCGGATGTCAGAGGATTCGAATGGAATCCGATCTATCTCAACACCTACTACTTCTACGACATGTTCCGAGTCAAGATGTAATTACGTCGTTCCGACCGTGCCCGCCACCGTGGGCACGGTTCGGTCATTGGTCGATCGGCGGGCGGATCTTGATAGACTGCTCGAAGTCGTCCAAGGGGAAGAGTAGCCGCTGATGTTCGCTCAACTCGTCGCCCGGCGCCTGATTTCGGTCGTCTTTGTGCTCTTTGGCCTCTCGATCATCACCTTCGGGCTGTCGCACATCGTTCCAGCCGATCCAGCTCGCTTGATCGCCGGGCCGCGTGCCAGCAAAAGTACCGTCGACATGATTCGTCACGACTACGGCCTCGATCGTCCGCTCTATCAGCAATACCTCACCTACGCAAAGGGTATTTTCACCCTCGATTTCGGGACGTCCCTCTCAACGCTCCGGCCTGTCCGGAGTGACCTTGCTCGCTACTTACCGGCGACGGCGGAGTTAGCCTTGTCGGCCATTGTGCTGGCGGTGGTGATCGGTATTCCTCTGGGGATCATCTCCGCCATCAGGCCCAATTCACCGGTCGATTACATCGGCCGAGTGATCTCGGTAGCTGGATTGGCCATTCCGGTCTTTTGGTTGGCCTTGATGTTCCAGTTCCTCTTCTTCGCCAGGCTCGGCTGGCTTCCAGACGGCCAGCGCCTGCCAGTTAGCGTCGCGCCACCCCGCGCGATCACGCACCTCTACACGGTCGACGCCTTGCTTACCGGGAATTTCTCGCTCTTCGTGACGGCCTCAAAGCATTTGGCAATGCCTGCGATTGTTCTTGCCTTCAGTACGTTGCCGGTTATCACTCGTATGGTTCGGGCAGGAATGCTTGAGGTGCTGGGCCTTGATTACATCCGGACTGCACGAGCCAAGGGGCTGCGTGAGCGCTCAACTGTTGTCCGGCATGCGCTGAAGAACGCCCTTTTGCCGGTCATTACCGTAATCGGAATGCAGATCGGCATCCTCTTCTCCGGCGATATCCTGGTTGAGATCATCTTCTCCTGGCCCGGGATCGGACGGTATGCGATCGCGGGTATTACCAGTTTCGATTACAACGCCATCATGGCCGTGACTCTGATCATCGGGTTTATCTACGTCCTCATGAACACGCTCGTCGATATCCTGTACCTGTTTCTTGATCCGAGGATTTCGTACGCATGACAACACCAACGACGTCCAACACTGCCATAGAAGCCGAGAAAGGGCGCGCTCGTCTGGAGTCAGGCCGCCTCTTTCTGCCGAGCACGCGAAAAGACCGGATCCGGCGCGCGCTGAATCAGTTCTTTAAGCGCAAATACCTCAACGTCGCATCGGTCTTCCTGATCGCGTTGTTTCTGGTCACCAGCCTACTCGGGCGGACACTTGCTCCATACGATCCCAATGCTCCGGAGATCTTCAACCAATTGCAGGGGCCGTCGAGTGCGCACCTGATGGGGACCGACGATCTCGGTCGTGACATCCTGAGCCGTGTCATGAGCGGTGCACGAATCTCGCTTGGTGTCGCGGCCATCGTCCTCTCGATTGCGGTGACGCTCGGCTGTCTTGTCGGCGGAATTTCCGGCTTTGTCGGGGGGATCTATGACGACATCCTGATGCGTGTCACTGACCTGTTCCTGGCATTTCCATTTCTGATCCTGGCGATCGCCATCTCGGCGTCACTGGGCCCAAGCCTGCGGAACACGGTTATCGCACTCTCCGTGGTCTACTGGCCCTGGTACGCGCGTCTCGTTCGCGGCCAGGTGCTGCTCGTTAGGAACCGGGAGTACGTCGAGGCCGCCAGATCGGTGGGCGCCAGGGACCGCCGAATCCTGCTGCGACACGTCTTCCCGAACGCGATGTCGCCCGTCATCGTTCAACTGACACTCGATATTGGCTACGCCATCCTGGCAACCTCGAGTCTCTCGTTCATCGGTCTTGGCGCCCAGCCACCGACGCCGGAGTGGGGTGCGATGATCAACACCGCGCGCTCCCATTTCCAGGACGCCTGGTGGTTCATCACCTTCCCCGGCGTCGCGCTCGCGCTCACGGTGCTTGGCTTCAACCTGCTGGGTGACGGGCTCCGTGACTTCCTCGATCCGCGCACGCGCGGTCAATAGTCGCGCGACTTGGTAACCATGTGCGAATCTTGAGAGCCTCCGGTGGAACGCCACAGGTGGCTCTTTTGGCTGTGATGGAGATGCGGCGAGCGTACCTGAAACGAAAGGGGAATCGTGGCAATGAGTGACGCGCGAGCGACAGTGGACCAGATTCGTGACATGTCGGAATCGTTCGAGGGCGAAATTGGAGTAGCAGCCCGTGATTTCGACACGGGTAACGAAATCATGTTCAACGCCGACACCATCTTCCCAACCGCGTCGACGTTCAAGACGGCGCTGCTCTACGAACTGTACCGGCAGGTCGATGAGAGAAAGGTCGATCCCGGCCGCCGGATCGTTTTCGAAGACCGGATGCGCGTGCCGGGCTCGGGCGTGCTGCAAGACCTCGATGCGGGTGCGACGCTCACGGTGAAAGACATCGCGACGCTTATGATCGTGGTGTCGGACAACGCGGGCACCGATATTATTTACGATCTCATCGGCCGCGGGCCGGTCACTGCCACGCTGAGTCGCCTTGGCATGGATCATACGCACCTGCCGCTCGGCTGCTGGGGTATCCTCGCCGGGCTCCACAATCTCAACCCGAATGACCCGAACCTTACCTACGAGGAGCTCAAGCGGCGTCTCCACGAATCCGAGTCTCCCTGGGACAGCAACGCCCTCAGGGAGACGCCGGACAACGACATCTCGACGCCGCGTGACATGCTGCTTCTCCTCGAGAAGATCCATCGAGGCGAGGGGCTGAGCGAGTCGTCGCGGGATGCGGTGATCGACATCATGATGCGCCAGAAGTTCACCGAGCGGATTCCTGCCCTGCTGCCGTTTGGCACACGCGTGGCGCACAAGACCGGATCGGTCAAAGGCGTCAGGAACGACGTCGGCATTGTCTACGCCGGAGAGAAGACCTACGGTATCGCGCTGATGTCCAAGCGGGGTGAGAGTGGCGTCGAGGCAACGCAGTTGCTCTCGCGGATTTCGAAGCTCGTCTATGATGAGTTCGTGGGGTAAGAGCGGTTTCCGGCGCGCGGATAGTTCGTGTTGACGGCAGCGGTTGTCTCGGATCACACCGCGCAGTCCGTATGGGCGGAGCTTGTCTTCGCTCATGCGGATCGATGGATCTGACGGGCGAGGTAGGGCGAGGACAGTCACTCGCTTGCTTGTCGGATCTCTCCATTTCGTTGCCCATCTGAATCGTGCAGGGCGGCCTTTGGCGGCGGGAGGGCAGAGGCGCCCTCCGCTACGGAACGACTGGGAGATTGTTATCCGCGGTTGTGCCCCGCTCGCGTCTCGTCGTCCGTAGCTGCTACAATCGGCCGTTGTGACGGGTACTTCTTCCGCGCCGACCGCATGCGAAATACGCGATCAATCACCGGGGCTGTCCACCTTTCAGCTGCTTCCGTTTTACGTGGGTGGCACCAGCGGGCCGATGGGTGGCGGCATCCTTCCGGTGCTGTTTGCCGTGCTGATGGGCGCATTCGGGGTTGACCGCGCGGCCCTCTCCTTTGCCATACCCGCCTACATGTTCCCCTATGCGGTCGTCCAACTGTTTTCCGGCGGCGTATCCGATCTGACCTCGCGACGGATCTCGCTGTTGATCGGATACGGCGGTTTCGGCTGCGCCACGGTCTTTGCCGGGCTGGCACCCAACTTTGGCCTCTTCCTTCTGGCGCAGGTCTTTCAAGGTGCGACCAATGCCTTCACCTCGCCGCTGGTGATGGCGACGCTGGGCGATGTCGTTCCACCGCACCGGACGAGCCGCGCGATTGGCTTTTTCAATACGTCGACGCTGGCCGGGACCATGATCGCGCCGTTGGCCGGAGGGTTCCTTGGCGACTTTAGCTGGCGTGTTCCGTTCATTGTCATTGGCGTTCTGAACTGGGCGTTAACCGCTTGGCTGATCGTCTGGTTCCGACGCCATGGATCGTCTGTGCCGCGACGGGAGCGCAGCCAGAGCCTCCGCGCGGACGTGCGGGAGATGGCGTCCGCGCTCGGTTTTCAGATTGTTCTGCTGGCCGTACTCTCCTTCCTCGCTAGTAACGCCATTCGCGGTGCGGTCTACCTCTTCGCCGATTATCTGGATCAGACCTGGAGTATCCACGTCGCGTCAGCCGGATTGATCCTGTCCACGTACGGTCTGGCAGGCCTGATCCTGGGGCCGTTCTCGGGCGATCTCATGGAGCGCTTTGGAATATTCCGGGGTGTGGCGCTCAGCTCGGTTGGAGTGGCCGGAGCCCTGTTGCTGATGGGTCTGGCGCCGTCGCCACTCTGGTTCACGGTGGGGAACTTCCTGCTCGGCGCCACCAGCATCCTGGCCTGGACTGGCCTGAGCACACTGGCGGTGAACCTGGCCCCGCAGCATCGCGGTGCGGCATCCTCCCTCTTCGGCAGCGCACGATTCCTGGCGATGGCGATTTCGCCACTCTGGTTCACCTCACTCTATGGACGTTTCTCGATGCACTCGATCTTCATCGTTTCCGCCATCTCGGCACTGCTTCTCGTGGTGCCGCTGCTCTACCTCCGTTCCTACCGGTCTCGATTCCACGCGAACCTCACCTGATTTTGTCGCGAATCGTTGACTCGATTTCCTCAAAATGACCAAAAACGTGAAAAACTGATAGGCGCCGATCCCAAAGACTCAGAATTTACACGATTCTGTAACGACTCGTATCAATTCGTAACGCCTCTTTGCCGTTTCCAGGCGTAGCCTGAGCGCTAAGAGCCCGAAATGGGAACACCCGGTCAGTCCGGCAGCGTCCTCCTGACGTGAATTGGTGATGGTGCCGCGATCCGGGACCCTGAGAGCCGGGCAACGCGTGAAAGGCAGAGCGATGCACCGTCTCGAGACCGACCTCCCGACCGCACTTGAACGGCGCGGCATCTCACGCAGGCAATTCATCGCCTTCTGCGCCAGCATGGCCGCCGCGCTGGCACTGCCACCTCGTTACACGGGGCAGATCAGCAAGGCTTTGCAGAAGGTCGACAAACCAGTCCTGGTTTGGCTTGAGTTTCAGGATTGCGCGGGTAACTCCGAATCCATGATTCGGTCGAGTCATCCGCCGGTCGCTGAGGTCGTGCTCGAGTTGCTCTCGTGGGAATACCACGAGCTGATCATGGCCGGCGCGGGCAAACAGGCCGAGGACGTTCTCCAGAAGGTGGTGCAGGAGCAAAAGGGCAAGTACCTCGTCGTCGTCGAAGGCGCGATTCCGATGGCTGATGGAGGCGTCTACTGCACCATCGGTGGGCGCACTGCGCTCGATATCGCCAAAGAAGTCTGCGGCAATGCAGCAGCGACGATCGCTGTCGGCGACTGCGCCTGGGATGGTGGACTTGTGGCGTCCGGGCCGACCGGCGCCGTCGGAGTTGGGACGGCCGTTCCCGGCATCAAGCACATCAACCTCGGTGGCTGCCCACACAACGTCGCCAACACCGCCGCCGTTCTGGTCCATTACCTGACCTTCGGTGAGCTTCCGGCCGTCGACCAGTACAACCGTCCGCTCTTTGCCTATGGCGCGCTGATTCACGATCACTGCGAGCGTCGAGCCCACTACGACGCCGGTCGTTTCGTGACGGAGTGGGGCGATGAGGGGAGCCGCAAGGGCTGGTGCCTCTACAAGATGGGCTGCAAGGGTCCCGAGACGCACTACAACTGTCCGGTCGTGCGCTGGAACGACGGGACGAGCTGGCCGGTAAAAGCCGGCCATGGCTGCATCGGCTGCGCTGCTCCCCACTTCTGGGAAACGATGTCTCCCTTCTACGAGCGATTGCCCAAGCCGCCAGGATTCGGTGCCGACGTGACTGCTGGTGAGATCGGCGTCGGCCTGACCGCGGTCACGGCAGCGGCATTCGCGGCGCATGGCGTTGCCAGCTTCACCCGGGCACGGCTCCGTGAAAACCACGAAGCAGCTGGCCCAGTTGAATCGCCAATCACCATCGATGAGGAGCAGGCGGATGACGCGCATCGCGATTGACCCAGTCACACGGATTGAAGGACACCTTCGGGTCGAGGCAGAGGTCGACGGCGGAAAGGTCAGTCAAGCCTGGAGCTCGGGCACGATGTTCCGGGGCATCGAACTGATCCTGCACGGCCGGGATCCACGAGAGGCGTGGATTTGGGCGCAGCGGATCTGCGGCGTCTGCACGACCGTGCATGCCATAGCGTCGGTTCGGGCAGTTGAGGATGCGCTGGCGGTCGAGGTTCCGGACAACGCCCGGCTGGTGCGCAACCTGATGGCGGGCATTCAGATGGTGCAGGATCACGTCATCCACTTTTATCACCTGCACGCACTGGACTGGGTCGACGTCACTTCGGCGCTCAAGGCCGATCCGGCCAAGACCGCCACGCTTGCACAGTCCATCTCGAACTGGCCGAATTCGAGCCCGACCTATTTCAAATCGGTGCTCGATCGCATCACGGCGCTGGCGGACAGTGGTCAGCTCAGCCTATTTACCAGTGGCTACTGGGGTCATCCCGCCTATCAGCTTCCGCCAGAGGCAAACCTGATGGCGGTCGCGCACTACATCGAGGCGCTCGACTGGCAGCGGGATGTCATTCGTATTCACGCCGTTCTCGGCGGCAAAAACCCACATCCGCAGACCTACCTCGTCGGCGGAATGGCGACCTCAATCGACCCGAACTCGCCCGACGCCGCGGTCAACCCCGAACGCATCGATTTCATGCGTGAGTTGATCGGCCGCGCCAAGACGTTCGTCGAGCAGGTTTATATTCCGGATGTGTTGGCCGTCGCGAGCTTCTACCCCGAATGGTTCACCATCGGGGAGGGACTCGGCAACTTCATGGCCTACGGTGGCTATCCGAAGGGGAGCATCCACGATCCGGCCTCATTCCTGGTGCCACGCGGGATCATCATGAACCGCGATCTCTCGACGGTTCATTCGTTTGCTCCGGGCAGTATCTCCGAGTTTGTGACCCATTCCTGGTACGAGTATTCGGGCGGCGACGCGACCGGGCTCAACCCGTCGGTTGGCGAAACGAATCCGAAGTACAGCGGCCCGAAGCCTCCATACGATTTCTTGAACACCGATCAAAAGTATTCCTGGCTGAAAGCTCCCCGCTACGACGGGAGTGCTATGGAGGTTGGTCCGCTGGCACGCACGCTGGTCGCCTACGTCTCCGGCGTCGAGGGAATCAAGACGGCGGTCGATGGCGTGTTGCAGAAGCTCAACGCCCAACCAGCGGCGCTCTTCTCGACGCTCGGCCGGGTGGCAGCGCGCGCGATCGAGACGCAGTTCATGGTGGGGCAACTCGAAGGGTGGCTCGACGAACTGTCGAAAAACATGAACAGTGGCAACCTCGACATGCATAACGGAGATAAGTGGGATCCGAGTTCCTGGCCGAAGTCGGCTCAGGGGTTTGGGACACATGAGGCGCCACGTGGCGCGCTCGGCCACTGGGTCGAGATCGAGGACAAGAAGATAAAGAATTACCAGGCGGTCGTCCCGAGTACCTGGAATGCTGGGCCGCGTGACGACAAAGGCCAGTCGGGGGCGTACGAAACTAGCCTGATCAATACGCCGGTCGCCGATCCGGAACGCCCGCTCGAGATCCTGCGCACGATTCACTCGTTCGATCCGTGCCTTGCCTGCGCCGTCCACGTAGTCGATCCACGCGGACGACGGCTGGTCGAGGTCAAGGTCCGCTAGGAGGCGAGCGATGCAGACGACCGAACGAGGGACTCGCCAACCAGATATCGAACCGACGCGCCCGCTGGAGATCGCGCCCGAACCGGAACGGCTGCGACGAGTCTACGTCTGGCAACTGCCCGTGCGGGCGGTGCACTGGATCATCTTTCTTTCGATCGTGATCCTGTCGGTCACCGGCTACTACCTGCACAACCCGTTCATCTTCGTCGATTGGCAGCGCGGTTACTTTCTGGCGACGATGCGTTTCATCCACGAGGTGACGGCGTTCGTCTTCACACTGGCCTTTCTGACCCGCATCTACTGGATGTTCATGGGTAATCAGTTCTCGCGATGGCGAGCGTTCGTGCCGGTCAGCCGGAAGCAGTGGCGCAGCATCAGGGAGATGCTGAAATACTATCTGTTTCTGCGCTGGAGAGCACCGGACGAGGTTGGCCACAACTCACTGGCGGCGCTGGCCTACCTGGGCATCTTCACGCTCTTCCTGATCCAGATCCTGACCGGCTTCGCACTGTACTCGAACGTGGTCGGAACGGGTATCTGGCATACGCTGTTCGGCTGGCTGCCGGGCGTCATGAACATCCGGTACCAGCGCGAAATTCACTTCTTCATTATGTTCCTGCTGATTGGTTTTACCGTCCACCACATCTACAGCGCGTGGCTGGTATCAAACGAGACGCAGAACGGAACGCTTGGAAGCATCTTCAGTGGATATAAGTTCCTCAACGAAAAGGAGCTTAAGGAAGCTGGACTGAGCCAACCGGCGGCGACGGACGGCAGCGCGAACGGCAAGACCAACGGCGCACCCGTTCCCTCGACAATTGAAGCCGAGTCGACGGTGATCGCCACCGGTGAAGGTGAGGTCCGGTAGATGTCCGGAACAGTCGTGATCGGGTTGGGGAATGTGATTCTGACCGATGAAGGGATCGGTGTTCACGCGCTGCGACAGGTCCAGCAGAGTGTTGACGGACACGGTAACGTGACGTTCGTTGATGGCGGCACGCTGGGCCTAGAGCTTCTGAGTGTCGCCTCCGGTGCCTCACAACTCCTGCTGCTGGACGCCGTCGATGTTGGCGCACCTGCCGGAACAATGGCCCGATTTGATCATGAACACCTGATGTCACTGATGACGGGCTCGTCGGCGCACGAGCTTGGTGTCGCCGACCTTCTTTCGGCCCTGCGGATGCTTGGCTCAGAGCCGGAGGAGGTCGTGCTGCTCGGGATTCAACCGGAGACGATCACGCTTGGGACGGAGTTGACGGGAGCGGTACGCAGCGCACTTCCAGGACTCGTCGCAGAGGCAGTCAGACAGATTGAGCACTGGAATCCCTAAAGGCGATTGAGAGAGGGTCAATGCACGAAGTCGGTTTGATGACGGATGCGCTCAACCGGGCGATCGCGGCGGCAGAAGAGGCCGGGGCGCACCGGATTGACGGATTGACGTTCACGTATGACCCGACCGGGCACGTCACGCCCGAGATCGTCGAGACACTCTTCCTGGCCATGAGTAATGGAACGCTCGCCCAGGGAGCGCGACTCGTGGTCGAGCCTCAACCGGTCACGCTGCACTGTCTTGCATGCTCTGAGGATTTCCTGACCACTGATTCGGACGCGGCGTGTCCAACCTGCGGACGAGTAGGGATGCCGGTGAGCGATGTGCCGGAATTGGTGCTCGAGAGTATCGACATCGACGGATGAGAGGGATTGAGAATGTGTCAAGCGGTTCCGATGCGCGTGGTTCGCGTCGAGCCAGACGTCGCCTGGGTTGACCAGGGCGGTGAAGAGGTACAGGTTTCGTTACTCGGGGTCGGCGAGGTGGAGGTGGGCGACTACGTTTACCACCACGCTGGGCTTGCGCTCGAGCGGCTTGATCCGGAGACGGCTGAGGAGATCCTGTCAGTGCTCGACGAGCTCGACGCGATCTTGCGAATGGCGGACAAACTGTGATTCAGGCTCCAAGCGACCCGCGGCTCGTTGGCCAACTCAGGTTCATCCGCTACGGATTCATGCCGAATCGGCTGCGTTACTGTGGCGGCGACGATAACCGTACGTTGTTCGAGTATGGCATTGAGAACGCCGTCGACGGCGGCCTGGAGCCGCTACTCCGGACGTTCAGTGGTGCGCTCCCGTATCTCAAACTGATCGCGCAGGTCAACGGCATCGCCGATCCATTCGACGTTCGGGTTGTCGATGCCTACTGGATTGGCAACGACCTGCTCGAGCGGGTTGAAGTTCGCCAGCTCTATGACTCATTGAGAGAGCGGTTCGGCAAGCAGCTGCAGGGGCGGGCGCTGGATCTTGTTTTGTCGAAAGCTCCGGCCGGAGCCCGTCCGCATCACAATTTTCACGTCTTCGACGTGCACAGCCGCGCAGGCCAGCTCGATCACTCCCTCTTCACCATGGATCAGTGCCGCGTCAGTTGGGGGAAAGTGCTCGAAGTCAACGGTCCGGAAATGGTGGTCGACCGGCAACCCCTGGTGCTGGAGCAGGGCAAGCTGGCGCTCGGTCAGACGCAGCGGACGACGACAGTTCGCCAGATCGAAGGCCATGGCTTCACCGATGATGCCGAGGTGGGCGACTGGGTATCGCTCCACTGGGGCTGGGTCTGCGAGGTGTTGAACCCGCGACAGCAGGCCAACCTGCTCAAGTACACGGCCTATCACCTCAAACTGGCGAACGAGACGCTGTAGTCTCGTGCATGAACCTGGACGGTACTCGTGATTGACGACAACCGGCGCAACGGCGCGCCGAAACACTTCGTGAGCCGGCGCCGTCTCTTGAGTGGAGCTTCTGGTTTGGCTGGCGGAGCGGCGCTTCTCTCGCTCTTATCGGCTTGCGGCAACAAGGGTGTGGCTGGGTCCGCGCCCGGCACAACCGCCGTCACGACGCCAACCGCCACGCAAGCAGAGTCCGTAACGACCCCAACAACTGCGGCTGTTGTGAAAAGCCCTCCCGCCGCTGAGGTCGACAAGGTTGTCTTTGCCTGGTGGACCGATGTCGGGACCATGTCGCCGTTCCAGTTCTCGACGACTGGTCCCGGCGGAGTCGTCCTGTTGAGCTACATCTTCGACACCCTGACTTGGAAAGACGACAAGGGCGTTATTCCGTGGTTGGGAACCAATTGGGAAGCATCAGCGGACGGCCTGAGCTATACATTTCGGATCGCCGCTGACACGTTCTGGCACGACGGCGAGCCCGTCACGGCGGACGATGTTGCCTTCTCTTTGGGCTACTACGCGGACCATCCCTTCAATTGGATGTCCTCGTCAGTGGTCAAGTCGTCCACGGTGACAGACGGCTCGGTAACCATCACGCTGGTGCGTCCGGCCGCCAACTTCCTGGAAGAGATCGCGGGCATCGTCCCGATCATCCCAAAGCATGTGTGGGAGACGGTGAACGACCCGATCAAGTACACCGATCCGAAGTCGATGGTCGGCAGCGGGCCCTACGTCATGACGGAGCATGACGCCACGGCAGGCGCGTATCGCCTGATGGCATTCGACCGTTACTGGAAGGGAACGCCGCTCGCCAAGGAAGTCCGGCAGATCACCATCCCCAAACAGACCGAGCTTCAGGTGGTGCGGACGGGTGAGGCCAGTCTCTCGCAGACGACTGACGCCTCAGTGATCGACCTGCTGGCCGGTGATCCGAAGCTCAAAGTGGCGGTGACCGCGCCGCTCTCGGTCGTGCGGCTGGCAGTAAATACGGAACAAGCGCCGCTCGATCGCAAGGAGGTGCGACAGGCGATCATGTATGCGCTCGATCGCGCCACGATCGCCAGGACGATGACCAAGGGTCCAGCGATCATCAATGGCGTCGCCATCGTTCCGCCGGACACGCCGTGGTTCAACCCGGATGTCATGGAGTACCCGTTCGACCTGGCGAAAGCGAAGGATCTTCTCGGAGGCGAGCGCATCACGATCGACCTTCTGGCCGATCCGACCGCGCGCGAGCCCGAACTGATGAAACCGATGCTGGCGACCGCGGGCATCACGCTCAACGTCAAGCAGGTCGACGTCGCCACCCGGCTTAAGCTGCTCAGTGACGGTGATTTTCAACTCGCGCTGACCGGTCACATCGGAATCGGTGGCGATCCGGATTACCTGCGTCGCTGGTATGACGGTGGGGAGGCCAACGCCTTTGCCAAAGGCTCGATCTTCAAGAACGCTGACTACGCGAGACTGGGCGAGCAAGAGGTGGCCGAGCTCGATCCGGCGAAGCGGAAGGCGATCGTGTTTCAGATGCAGCAAATCCTGGCCGAGGAACTGCCGACGCTGGTCCTCTACCACCGGAGCTTCTACTGGATCTACGACGCGAGTGTCCTGACTTCTCTCGAGACGTGGGGCGGGCTGATGAACGGCATCCCGTTCCCCAACAACAAACTGACGTTGCTGCGGCCATGAATGGGGCGGTACGGCGCTCGATTCCGTTACTGATTGCCCGCTACCTGATGCTGGCCGGAATCGTCGTCGTGCTCAATTTCCTGCTCCCAAGGTTGCTGCCGGGGGACCCGTTGGCCGCCAGCTTGAATGGCGGTCTCGACGTCGCTGCGCCGATCTCTGCGGCTGACCGGGCACGATTGTCCGACTACTATCACCTGAATCAGCCGGTCAGCACCCAGTTCCGCGAATATCTGACCGGTCTGATGCATGGTGATCTCGGGTGGTCCATGTCCCACGCGCATCCGGTCGCAACCTTGATCGTCCAGCGGCTTCCCTGGACACTCGGCCTGATGCTTTCGTCGCTGTTCCTGGCTGCGTTCATCGGCACTGCATTGGGTGTCGCGACGACGTGGTTCGGACATGGACGAGGTGAACGCACCGCGGTCTCGTTCGGTGCGGTGGTTGCCGCACTCCCGGAGTTTCTGGTCGCCATCTTCTTGCTGTTGATCTTCGCCATTGGTCTGAACTGGCTGCCGCTGGGTGGCGGCAAGACGGTCTTTCATCAGCCGTCATCGGGGCTGACCGGCGATGTGTCGCGGACGCTTGACGTCGTGACGCACATGATCCTGCCGGTCCTCTCGCTCTCACTGGCCGGAGCGGCGGGCTTTCTCCTGATTGCGCGTGACGCCACGGTCGGAATGCGCGATGCGTCGTGGCTCTCGCTGGCCCGAGCCAAGGGGCTACGCGAGCGGGACGTCGTGACGCGACACCTGCTGCCGAACGTCGCCATGCCCTTGCTGACCTTCTTCGGACTGCGACTTGGCGCGATCTTCGGTGGAGCGCTGGTGATCGAGAAGGTCTTCAACCTGCCAGGGTTGGGGCAGCTCGCCTTTCAGGCGGTGCAGGCGCGAGACTACCCGGTGCTCCAGGCGGTCTTCCTTCTGTCGGGGCTCGGGGTTCTGTTGGTGAATCTCTGCCTGGAGCTGGTCTACCTGCGCGTGGATCCGGCGGGGCAGGTGGCACGTGGGTGAGATGCAAACACGGCGCATCGAGTCGCCGATGACGACGCGTAGGGCGCGAAATCCGCGACCGCTCACGTTTTATGCCGGGTGCGTGATTCTGGGGGCCGCAGCGTTTGTCGCACTAGGTGCGTCGATGATCGCGCCATTTGACCCTCACTTGCCGGTTGGCACGCCACTGAGCCCGCCTACGTCGACCCACTGGCTGGGAACGAACGATCTCGGCCAGGATCAGTTGAGCCAGCTTGTCGAGGGCGCGCGGGCAACGCTGTTTCTCGCGGCCATCGTGGTAGCCATTTCGACGACCATGAGCTGGTTGGTGGGCCTGACCGTCGGGTTCTTCCGGCGGACGGAGCCCGTTCTGCTCATGGTCGTCGACCTCCTGATGGCGCTGCCGAGTATCCCGCTCTACCTGCTGATCATGTCACTCGTGGGGGCGAGTCGATTGACGCTGGCGCTGATGTTGGGCGTTCTCTCGTGGCCGGCCTACGCGCGAATCGTCCGCAGTCTGGTGATTCAGACGCGAAATGCGCCGTATGTCGACGCGGCCCGTGCCAGTGGCGCTTCTGACCTGTGGATCGTGCGACGACACATCCTGCCCGCCACACTCGACGTCCTGCCGACGAAGCTGGCACTTACGCTGCGATTCGCCATCTTCGCCGAGGCGACATTGGCCTTTCTTGGCCTGGGAGCGTCTGGATCGATCAGCTGGGGAACGATGATGAGCTGGGCTTTTAGCGACCCACTTCTCTTCAGCCGTCCGGTCTGGCCGTGGCTTATCTTCCCCCCGGCTCTCGCGATCGTGCTGCTGATCCTGTCGACGGTATGGATTGCCAACGGGTTCACGCCGCGCTGGCGCGGGCTGAGAGTCGATTTGCCAGTGGCGGAGATGCGGCGCCGGACAGACAACGCCGCCACGAAATCGCCAGACGACTCCGTTCAGTCCGAGCGGTCTATCGCAGCAGCTAATCGGTGACGGATTCCTTCACCCCGATGCCTCGCATGAAGCGGTCTTTCAGGATAACCGGATCCCGTTCCGGGCGGGCCTGACCAGGCGAACGGTCGATGCGCGCGGCGATAAAGTGGGGACCGTCGGCATGCAACGCGTGATCGATCATTTGCTCGAAGTGTGCTTCAGCACGCGTCCACTCGGCATTCACGATCCCAGCACCGCGAGCGACTGTGACGATATCGGTTCGCTCGGCCGTCGGTGAGTTCTGCTCGCCGGTGATCTGATAGGCGGCGTTGTCCCAGACGACAATCGTCAGGTTCCTCGGTGACCGCTCGGCGACGGTGGCGAGGCATCCAAGATTCATCAGGAGTGAGCCATCCCCTTCGAGTACGAAGACACGTCGATTGGGCTGAGCCAGTGCGATGCCAAGGCCAATCGGGACGGCCATACCCATGCTGCCGAGCATGTAGAAGTTTTCGGCCCGGTGACCGGCGCCCACCAGATCAAAGTTCGAGTTGCCGATGCCGCCGACGACGGCCTCGCCGTTGGTCAGTTTCGCCACCAGCCGTTTGGTCAAGTCGAGCCGGTTCATCACTTCGCCGCCATAGCGGGCCTGAGTGCTCATTGCTCACTCTCCATTCAAGCTTCGTCCCGTGCCACTAGCGCTCACCGGTCCTGCTTGCCGCCACTCAGCAACGGCGACAGAATCACCGCCGCGGGCGTCTGGGTGTTGAACGCTTGCGCGGTTATCCGCCGCACGACGAAGTCGACGTCCCCTTCGTGCGCCAACGTGAAATGCGGAATGCCGAGCGCATCGAGCGTCGGTCGGATGACGCGGGTGATCGGCACCTGCACCGAGTTGTACTCGCCGAGTGAGCCGCGTTCGGAGATGATCATCAGGAACGGGATCTGGTAGGGAACGGCCAGCGAGGCGAGCGCGTTCGGAATGTTGCCGAAGCCGCTGCTCTGCATCATCACGACGGTCCGTGTGCCGCCGAGATATGCGCCGCAAGCGATTCCGATTGCCTCCTCTTCCCGCGTTGCCGAAAAGGTGATGATGTCACTATCGAGATTGAAGGCGGAGATGAGCGGGATGAGCACGTTGTCCGGAACGTAGGTGACCAGCCCGACGTCGCTCTCAATCATTGCTTTTACCGCGGTTTCCGCCCAACCCACTTCTTCGCTCCCTTCAGCCTGACCTGTTCAGTAATCCCCCGCGTCGCGCAGACCGGCGACGACGGTCTCCATCTCCATGCCGCGCGCTCCTTTGACCAGCACGTAATCGCCGGACTTCATTCGTGGCGCGAGCGACTCGACCACGGCCTCTTTGCTTGGAGCCCCGATGACCTCGAGATTCGCGTTGTGCAGTCGCGCCTCGTCGGCGATCCAGCGCGCTCGCTCCCCTACCACGTAGAGCAGGTCAACGATCCCCGCTGCATGGCGTCCGACGACGCGGTGCGCCTCCTCCTCGACAGGGCCAAGCTCGAACATATCACCAAAGATCGCGATGTGGCGGCCTGGCAGCTCTGACAGAAAGTCGAGCGCGGCGTTACAGGAGACCGGGCTCGCGTTGTAGGTGTCGTCGAGGATCGTCGAGCCGTTTACTCCGGGTACGGTAACGAAGCGCAGACGTTCGCCGCAGTTCTTCAGCCCGGCGGCAATCTCGTCCCAGGTCAGCCCGAGCGTCAAACCGGCCGCGGTCGCCGCCAGGGCCGTATAGGCATGGTGCTTGCCCATCAGCGGGATCGAGAGGTCGACTGCATCCGCGCCGTGATGCACACGCAGGCTAACGCCGTCGAAGCCGTGGCTCTGAATCTGGTCCGCCCAGACGTCGGCATCCGGGTTCAGCCCGAAGAAGACGGGGCGCGCCTTGGTGCGAGCGGTCATTCCGCGTACGAGGTTGTCATCGTAATTGAGGATGGCGACACCGTTGTCGGGCAGCGCGTCAATCACTTCGCCCTCGGCCTGGGCGATGGTCTCGATGGTCAGCATGCGCTCCATATGCGATATGCCGACGTTGGTCACGATACCGATGTTTGGCCGAGCAATCGACGCCAGCAGCGCAATTTCTCCAGGGCCATAGGTTCCCATCTCGATCACTGCTGCCTGGTGCTCCGGCCCCATCTGCAGGATCGTCAGCGGCATGGTGCTCTCACTGTTGTAGGAGCGAGGCGTCTTGAGCGTGGTGAGGCGCTGCTGCAGCACCGCCGCGACCGCTTCCTTGGTGGAGGTCTTGCCGACGCTGCCAGTGATGCCGATGACCGGCAGATCGAATTTGGCGCGATGATTCGAGGCCAGCCGGTGCAGGGCCGTGAGGGTGTCGTCGGTTGGGATGAGAATCAGCGTCTCTGCATCCGCGGTGTCACTCGATTGGGGACTATCGATCACCAGCGCAGACCGCCCGTAACCGAGTTCCAGCGATCTCAAACGGTCGCGACGTACCAGCGCCCCTCGCGCACCGTTCGAGAATGCGGTGTCAACATAGTCGTGCCCGTCGTGTCGCTCGCCGACGAGGGCGACGAACAGGTCGCCCGGTGTCACCAGGCGCGAGTCGATGGCCGCGCCGCCGAAGCTGACGCCGCCAAGCTCAGCACCAAGCGAATCGACTGCGTATTGATTCTCGGCGGCTACGAGCACGTCGACGAATGTGAACATAACCCTCCCTCGGCACGACACTACGATGTGCCGTTGGTTGCCTTTCGTTGGAGCTCGAACAGGGTTGTGAGCGCCTCCAAAGGCGAAAGCCCTTCGATGTCGAGACTCTTGAGATCTTCAATGACTGGATCGGGCGCACCGAAGAAGGTCATCTGAAGGGGCGCCTCTCGCGCTTCTCCGATGGTCTGCCGTCGTCGCGACTTTTCCGCCTTGCCCTCGGTTCCCTCTTCGAGATCCTGCAAGATCTCCCGCGCCCGGCGCACCACGGACTTCGGCATTCCGGCGAGTTGCGCGACGTGAATGCCATAGCTCCGGTCGGCACCCCCGCGAATGACGCGGTGCAGGAAGATGACACTATCCCCTTCCTCCAGCACGTCAACCCGGTAATTTCGTACCCGCGGCAGAATCTTCTCGAGTTCGGTCAGTTCATGGTAGTGAGTCGCGAAGAGGGTGCGACAGCCAAGGCGGCTGCTGTTGTGGATCTGCTCGACCACCGCACGGGCAATGGCCAGTCCGTCGTAGGTGCTGGTGCCGCGGCCGATCTCGTCGAGCACCACCAGTGACCGCTCGGTCGCGTGATGCAAGATGCTGGCAGTCTCGACCATCTCGACCATGAAGGTACTCTGGCCCGAAGAAATGTCGTCCTGGGCGCCGATTCGGGTAAAGATCCGGTCAACCAGGCCGACCCGCGCGCGGGCTGCCGGGACGTACGAGCCGACCTGAGCCAGGAGGGCGATGAGCGCTACTTGACGTAAATAAGTCGACTTGCCGGCCATGTTCGGGCCAGTCAGGATCGCGATCTGCTCTGCTGTGGTGTCGAGGTGCGTGTCATTCGGCACGAATTGGCCAGGATCGAGCGTCGCCTCGACGACCGGATGGCGTCCGCCCTCGATCTCGAGCAAGGTTCCGTCGTCGACTTCGGGCCGGACGAATCCTCGTCGCACCGCGACCTCGGCCAGCGAGGCAAAAACGTCGAGTTGCGCCACGACCGACGCTGCCTCGCGGATCGACTGTGCTTGATCGCCCACCTGCGCCAGCAATTGCCGGTAGACCTGGCTCTCAAGCTCCGCGATGCGCTCCTCAGCGTTGAGAACCCGGCTCTCGTACTCTTTCAGTTCCGGCGTAATGTAGCGCTCGGCGTTAACCAGCGTCTGCTTTCGCTGGTAATGCTCGGGGATGGCGTCCGTATTGGCGTGACTGACCTCAAGGTAATAGCCGAAGACCTTGTTGTAGCCAACCTTGAGTGACTTGACTCCGGTCCGCTCGCGCTCCGACTTCTCGAGCCCGGCAATCCACTCGCGCGCCTCGTGCGATGAGTGCCTCAGTGCATCGAGCTCTGCGCTGTAGCCTGGACGAATTGTCTGACCGCCACCAAGCACGGCCGGAGGTTCGTCTACCAGTGCTTCAGCGATCAATCTCGCGGCGAGGCTGCAATCAGGTAATAGTCGGATGGCCCTTGGCCGGTTGTCGCTGTCGAGGAGCGTGTTCAGTCCAGGCAAGCGCTGGAGCGAGGTGCCGAGCGAGAGAAGTTCTCGTGGGCCCGAAGCTCCGGTGACGACACGGTTGATCAGTCGCTCGATATCGGCCACGCCGCCGAGTGCGTCACGCAGGCGAGTTCGTACCAGGGTTCCATTTGCCAGGAAGCCGACGGCGTCGAGGCGACTTTTGATCTCCTCCAGGTCGAGCAGCGGTTGGCCGATCCAGCGACGGAGCAGCCGCGTACCCATCGGAGTGCGGGTAGCATCGAGCACACCGAGCAGCGAATGTCGTCGATCGCCCCGACTGCTTTCGGTCAATTCGAGGTTGCGCAGGGTCTGAGCGTCGAGCGTCATGTGGCGTTCGAGGCTATAGGTGATCAAGTCGACGATCTGCTTCAAGCTGTTGAGCTGGGTCTCGGCCAGGTACTGCAGGAGAGCGCCCGCGGCGCGTGTGGCGAACGGCTTCCCGGCGCAGCCGTAGGCATCGAGCGCCTCGACCTCGAAGTGACGGCACAATTCGGACGTCGTGGTCTCGAGCCGCCAACAGCGACGGTTCAACCGGCTGACAAATGTCGTGGATGGGATAGCCGGCGCCAGCGAATCGCGGCCGTCTCGTTCGTCGATTTCGGGAATCACCACCTCGGCCGGATGAATGCGCAGGAACTCCCGCTGCAGGCTGGCCAGCGTGGCGCTGGCGTTATCGGCATTGATCTCGGTTGTGGCGAACTCGCCAGTCGAGAGATCGGCGATCGCGAGCCCGGCCCGGCTGCCATCCACTAGCGCTGAAGCGATATAGCGATTGCTGCCACCCTCCAGCATTGCTGGGTCGGTCACCGTGCCAGGCGTGACGACCCGAGTGACCTTGCGCTCGACCAGGTTGCGACCATCCGGTGATCCGACTTGCTCGACGACGGCGACCTTGTGCCCAGCGGAGATCAATCTCGCGATGTAGCCCTCAGCCGCGTGGTAGGGGATGCCGGCCATCGGCACGCGGTTGTCCTTGCCCATGCCGGTGCGCGAGGTCAGCGTGATGTCGAGCACCTGAGAGGCGACCTTGGCGTCATCGTCGAATGTCTCATAGAAGTCGCCGAGCCGGAAGAAGACGACGACATCGGGATACTGACGCTTGATTGAGAGGTACTGCCGTCGAATCGGCGTACTCATCGAACCGGGCACTCCTGATCGTACGTGCAGACGGCGTGATCGCGGCTACAGCTTACCAGGGAATGAGCGGAGAGCCACCCTCATCCCCAACCCTTCTCCCGCGCAGCGGGAGAAGGGAGACGCAGACAGGTCTACCGAAACTCGCTCCCCTCTCCTGCTCGTCGGGAGAGGGGACAGGGGTGAGGGCCGTCCGTGAGGGCTGTCTACTCCTCCCCCTCCTGTTCATCCAACAGATCGCGCATCAGCAGACCGATCGGGATTTTGGGGTAGAAGTAGGTCGATTTCTGCGGCATCCGGCCGCCAGCATGGGCGACGGCCAGCACGGTCGAAACTGGGGTCGGGCGGACGAATCCGGCGAAGGCCGCCTCGCCGGAACGCACTTCGTCGTAGGCGACGGAGACATCTTTGGTGAAGTCGACATTCTCCTCGACCTGTCGGCTGTCGAGCCCGAGAATATCGCGCAGTACGACGCAATCGAAGACTGTCACGTCGAGGTGGCTTGCGGTATCTCCCGCGGTGTCGGGGATCAGGTCACAGATGGCGTCCCAGTCGCGCAGGCGCACTCGGAGCACGCTGCGCGCTCCCGGTTCGAGGATCAGGTAGGTGAGAGGCTCGCTCTCTTCAGCGAGCTCCGCGACGAGTCCCGCCAGCTCGGATTCGGGATCCCCAGATGTCAGCGGTCTACTGGAGGTGTCGTAATAGCGCGTGAGCTTGCGGCGGAAGTCGCCCCAGCGATCTCGGCCGATCGACGAAACCACACGGTGAATCGGCAGCACGAGCACGCCGGGGTCGTCAACGTAGGTGATGTACGCGAGCGTCCAATCTGCCTGGGGATAGTCGATCCCGGCTTGTCGCAGCTCATCCCGGTAATTGAGCGCGGCCGTATAGCGGTGATGACCGTCGGCGATGAAGAGCGGCTTGTGGGCGACGGCGTCGCGGAAATTGCGGACGGTCGACGGACTGCTCACCGACCAGATACGGTGGGTGCCGCCGAGTTCATCGATGCCCTCTTCGTCCGGCGGACCCATCGACACATTGGCGAGCATGGCTTCCAGCGTGCCTCGGTCTTCCGTCAACGTGTACACCGAGCTCAAGTTCGCGCGGACATCCCGCAGGAGTTCGGTACGAATCTCCACCTGATGTGGCATGGTGTTCTCGTGTGGCAGAACGACGCGCTCGGCATAGTCACACAGGTGAAGCGCCGCGAAGACTCCACAACGGACCCGCCGCTCGCCGCCGAAATCGAACTCGTGCTCGTGAACATAAAAGCCAGGGCGATCACTCTGGGTCAGGATTCCGTCATTCAGCCACGAACGGAACAGGCTCGACGCCTGGTGGAAGCATTCGCCCGGGCCGGGATCGCTCATCTCGAGGCGCACGGCATGGTAGGGCTTGTTGGCGACGATCTTCTCTGCCTGTGCACGCGACGGAATGTCCTCGGGCGGGCCGACTACTTGTCGCAACCCACCGACGCGGTTCGTGTTGAATGTGATTCCCCGAAAGGGCCGAATATCGGCCAAAGCTCGTTCCCTCCGTGCGTTGGCACGCCAAGTCTGTCCCTATCAACAACGTCAGCAGGGACTCGATTATGCCCCGTCAAATGGTGTTCAGCGGAATGCTACCAGCCCATCGCGTAGGCCTCGGCACGAGCATCAGCGCCGCCGGTTAGTGTGCCGCGTTCATGATTGACCGTCACCACGCAGACGTTGCCGGCCGTCCTGGTCCATTCCGGCCAGAGCTCGACGGTGTGACCGCGTGCCCGCAAATCCTCGACAACGTCGGGCGAGATACGCGATTCCAGCTTGATTAAGCCGGGTCGATAGGTATGCGGCCAGAACGACTCCGGGTAGTTGTAGGTGCCGAAGCGAGGCTGCTCGATCGCTTCCTGCGGATCCATGTCGAACTCGACGATGTTCAGGAACACTTGAATCATCGACTGCGGCTGCATGTCGGCACCTGGTGTGCCGAATGGCATGAAGAGCTTGCCATCGCGGAACGCCATCGCCGGATTTGGCGTCAGCCGCGGACGTTTCCCGCCCTGCAGAGACGACGCGTGATCCGGTTCAAGCCAATTCTGCGAACCGCGTCCGGAGCAGATGAGACCGAGCCCTGGGATGATTGGCGTGCTGCCGATGCCATCGCTCGGCGTGGCCGAGAACGCGTTGCCCTCCTCATCGACGACGCAGACGTAGCTGGTGTCGGGCTGAGCCGGAGTGGCTAGGTCCCCGGCCCTAAGCGATGCTCCGTGACGCGCGCCGAGCCCGGGTTCTGGCATCTTGGTGAACGACTGGTTCGTCCGGATGCGCGAGCGCTGGCGCGAGGCATACTCCTTCGACAGGAGCGTCTCCAGCGGAACATCGACGAACTTGGGATCGCCGTAGTACGCCTCACGATCGGCGAAGGCGAGCTCGAGCGCGCCAGTTACCAGGTGTATGTAGTCGGCCGTGTTGTGGCCAACGTCCACCAGGTCGTAACCCTCGAGAATATTGAGCGCTTGCGGGATCACCGGACCCTGGCTCCAGGGACCCGTCGCGTAGACGTCGATGCCCTGATAGTTCGAGTGGACCGGCTCTTCGACGTCGACATGGAAATCGGCAAGATCTTGCTCGGTGATGAATCCGCCCTCGCCGCTGATGAATTCCGCGATCTGCTTGCCGATGTCGCCCCGGTAGAACTCGTCGCGCGCCGCCTCGATGGCTGCCGCGCGTCCACGTCCGCTGGTTGCCTGCTCCGCCTTGATCATGCGCCGGAACGTGTTGGCGAGATCCTGCTGGACGAGCACGTCTCCGGCGTTGGGTGCTTTACCGTCGCGCAGGAAGATTGCCGAGGTCGAGGGCCAGCGTCGAATGGCGTCGACCTCCTTAGCGATGTTGCGCTGCAATGAGGGGTAGACCTGATAGCCGCCCTCGCAGAGTTCGATGCCCGGGGTGACGACTGCTTCGAAGGTGAGCCGTCCGTAGCGCGCCAGTGCGGTGAGCCAGGAGTCGGGCGCGCCGGGAACGACCGAGCGGCGTGCCCCGATCGGAATCTCTCCGCCTTCCTCACGCTGGAAGACATCGATGTTGGCGCTCTTGCCCCAGCACCCGAGCCCGCTAATCGAGCGCAGTTCCCCGCTGGCCTTGTGGAAGACGATGGTCGGCGCGACACCGCCAAAACTGGTCAGGTCGGGCAGGAGAATGTTGATGCAGATCCCGGCGGCGACTCCGGCGTCGATGGCGTTGCCACCCTGTGCCAGGATGCGCATGGCGGCGGCCGTAGCCAGGTAGTGGCCGGTGGACGCCACATAGTGACGAGCCTGGATCGGAGGCCGGTGACTGGTCCGGCGAGCCGGTTCTGGGATCACGATCATGTCAGATCTCCTTCCCTGGGTCGATTGGTAGCTGGCCAACCGGGTTGCACCGGTCTGGTGGGTGCCGATCGGTCAGGAGCGTGTGCCGAGCGCGACCACCTGATCCACGACCGTCTGTGAATCGCCCTCGGCGCCGGTAAGGACCAGCACGATCGCTTGCGGCGCCGGATCGGTGGCGCGGATCTCCTCTTCGGGGTTCGGAATGTAGCGGTCGTCGCCCCATTCGTCCGACTGTCCGGGGTGGTAGGTCTGGCAGAGCCAGGTGCGGCTGCTGATCGCGTTACTGCCGAGCCTGCGGCGCGTCCGCTCTTCGTAGCGATCAATATGGCCGCCCGGGTGCAGCACGAAGACCTCGACGACACGCCGTCCTTCATGGCGTCCGCGATCGAGAATCGTCTCGCCGGTGTCGGCATCAATCTCCGGGGCCTGTGCTCCCCGTTCCGTTTTCAGGAAATAGCTCACTCGTTACCCTCCAGTGCCGGTGGTGTTGTCGCATTGATCGCGGGACACGGTGCCCGTAGCGCATTCTCTAGTTTACTACGGCCTTTGCGGGATTCTTTTTAACGGCGAATGCGAACTTGCCGGCCGACGGAACTGTCGGTTACGGCGGATCGAGTGATGGCGGGGGAAGCGTGTAGAGCGCGACGTCGACGCCGTTGAAGACCTGACGGTAGAGGGGCGGGCCACCGCTGGCCAGCCACTGCTCCAGCGTGTGGTTCGGATCTTCGCCGGGGACGCGATCGGGGTTCTGGATGAGCCAGACCCGTTGTCCGGGCGCCTCGCGCCGCACCCAGCCTGCCATCTGATGGGCGTCGAAGCCCTCGACGTAGAAGGCCGGGATGGTTCCGGCGGTCAGTTTGCTCAGACCCGGTTCGATCTGGGCGTAGTAGTCGTAGGTCGTGATCAAGTAGCCAGGATGAATCAGCAATAGGTCGTCCGGCTGAGCACGCTGGAGGACGTATTCGTAGGCCGGCCGCCAGTCCTCCTTCTGCGAGAGGTTGGAACGGTTGATATCTCGCAGCGGCGCCCAGGCATAGATGATCAGGGCCGCACCGAGCACCAGCGCCACAGGCCAGGCCTTCACTTCCGCCCCACGCAACCCGGCCGCCACCAGCAAGAGGAAGTAGGGGAGCGACATGATCAGGTAACGATCGTTGAAGAGCGGCTGCTTGAACGTGACGACGTAGAACATCAGCACCGGAAGGACGACCAGCGCGGTGAAGTAGAGGATCCAGCGACGAGTGACGCCTGCCGGGCGTCTGACCGAGCCCCAACCGAGCACGCCCGTGGTGACGACACCGAGCGCCGCGCCGAGACCATAGATCCTGGTGCCGCGTGCTTCGGTCACCAGATCCTTAGCCCGGTTGACGGCGAACTTGGTCGCCTCGATCTGCGTCATCTGCCAGAGCGTGACCTTCGGCTGCCACTGGTTCGCGCCATTCAGAACCACGCGTCCGGCCCACAGAGCGATCGGAACGTACGGGAGCGTCAGCACGCCGACCGAGATGAGCCAGGCACGATGCCGGTCTTTCCATCGTCGCCACGTGAGCAGGAAGAATGCCGATTGAGCGACGAAGATCAGTACAGTCGTGACGTGGAAGTAGAAGCTGAGGCTGGTGATGACTACGTAGCCGATCCACCAGCGGCGCTCATTTCCGCGAACGGCTTCGATGAAGCAGGCCGTGGACAGGAGCGTCAGCAGCACGGCGATCGTGTACATCTTGGCCTCTTGCGAGTACCAGACGTGATAGGGCGAGATTGCCAGCAGTCCGGCCGCGAAGAGTCCCACGCGTCGTCCGAGCGTGCGCCAGCCGACTACATAGATGACCGGCACCGACAGCAGCCCGGCGATGGCCGATGGGAGCCGGACACTCGTCTCGGACGGACCAAAGATCTGGATCCAGACGTGGAGGAGTAGGTTGTAGAGCGGTCCGTTTTCACCCGGCTGGACGAAGGTGTGCAGGACAGTGCCGAGACTCCGCTCGGCTCGGACGACGACGTCCGCTTCGTCGAACCAGAGACTTTGGCGATTGAGCAACGTTAGCCGCAGCCAGGCAGCAACCAGGACAATCCCGCCCAGGATCAGGTAGTGGACGAGTTCGACCCGTTCGGCCCACGCGAGCAGACGCAGCAGTCGCCCGAGCAACCGGTCCGTCTGTGACGTACGGCGTATTTCGGCGCGGGCCATATCAGGCTCGGCTCCGGTTGAGGAGCGTTTCGTAGAGTCCGATGTGGCGCTGGGCGATGGCATTCCAGTCGAAGTCGGCGCCCTGCACAAGCGCATTGAGGGCCAACTGTCGACAGAGGGTTGGGTCGTTGAGGAGGGTCAGGATCCCGCCCCGGAGCGCGTCCGGGTCGGACGGGGCGACAAGCCACAATGCCTCACCGCCAACGAGCGGTGCCAGCGAGTCGCCGGGACCAGGGTCGGTGGTGAGCACGGTTGCTCCCGCGCGTATCGCAGCGATCAATGTTCCACGCCTCAGGCTTGCCCCCTTACGAAAGGGCAAGACGACGATGTCCATGGCGCTCAGCACCTCAGCCGCCCAGTCTGGCGGAAGAAACCCCGTCTCACTCACAGGTATTGGACACTCCTTGAGCTGCCGCTGGATCCAGGAGAAATACTGCTGATTTGCGACGTCGGTCGCGGAGAGCCCGCCGCCTATGATGACCAATCTGGCCGGCCTCGGGAGTGTGATCTCGGATAGGGCTTGCAGCAGAATGTCGACGCCCTTGTCTTCCGATAGGAATCCGAAGAAGCCAATCCCGATTTCCTCCGGACGCTCGAGGCCCACACGCTGCCGAACGCGGTCGCGGTCGTCCAGCACGACGTCGGGCAAGTTGCTGCCAATTGGGATCATCACGACTCGGTGGCCCAACCGGTGCTGAATGGTGAGCTGCTCCATGTCACGCTCGTTCGTCACGACTATGGCGTCGCTGTTCCTGGCGAGCGTGCGGGTGATCCAGTCCCTGACCGGACCAGCCTTCGGAAAGAGATAGGGTGGGAGGAGATCGTGAAAGGTCGTGACCCAGGGAATCGAAGGCTGTTCGCCGCCAACGCGACGAGGTAGGAAGTTGATCGCTGGGTGCATCCCGTAGGCACCAGTCTGGTACTGAATGTGGACCAGGCGAGCTTCGGTCTCCCGCAGGACGTCTCGAATCGTTCCAGCAATCTCCCAGTTCCAATGACGAATGCGTGGCAGCACACGCTCGTCGTTGGCCTCGACCGACACGCTCGTCACCACACGCGTATCCCAGCCGTTGTCCGACAGCGCGTCAACGAGGCGTGACGTGTAATCGCCGATGCCACCATGCATCGGCGGATATTCCGCGGTGACCATCAGGACAGGACCGCTCACCTCGGCTCGCTCCGATCGCGCAGCCCACTTTTCAAGGCGCGAAGGTAAAGCCGGACTCGTTCCTTTCGGAGCGAACGCTTGTGGCCAACCAGGCCCTTGCCTGCTTCCACTGATGCCCGGACGAGATAACTACCAAGCAGGAAGCCACGCAGTGCCCGTGCAGACGTCTTTCCATGCAGTGTCTCGTAGAGCATCACCTTGCTCGTGTCGAAGTTGATCTGTCGCACCGGGAGATCGAGCTTGCTACTGCCCCCTTCATGGTGAACGATGGTCGCCGCGGGAAGAAAGATGATCTTCCAGCCCGCCCCGCGCACCCGGTGACACCATTCGATCTCCTCCGAGTACATGAAAAAGCGCTCGTCGAATAGACCGGCCGACTGCAGGACCTCGCGGCGTGTAAAAAGGCAGGCCCCGACCAACCAGTCGACCTCCTGCGTCTCTTCGTCGGAGCGATCGGAGACATAGTAGCGCCGCAGGATGGCGTTGTCTCGCCAATATTGCTGAATGATCGTGCTCTCGACGAAGCCGGTCCGCCGGGTGGGAAATCGGCGTCTGGTCGATTGAATGCGGCCGTCCGGGTAGAGGATCTTTGGGCCAACAACGCCGACAGTCGGATTATCGTCCAGAAATCGTAACATCGCCCCAAACGCGTCCCCGACGACCGTGGTGTCCGGATTCAAAAAGACGATTGCACGACCCGATGCGACCTCGGCGCCACGGTTGTTCGCCGCCGCGAACCCGAGGTTCTGGCTCAATTCGATTACCCGCGTTCCCGGGAACCGGCGGCGAACAGAGTCGGCCGAGCCATCGGTTGAGGCGTTGTCGATCACGATCACCTCGACGGAAAAATCGGTGACGGACAGCCACGCCTCGATTGACGCGAGACATGCCAGCAAGAGGTCGCGGACGTTGTAGCTCACGATGATGATGCTGACGTCCATGGAATCCGACGGGCCCGAGAGATGTGCTCCTGATGTCCGCGGAGGATTCCAATTCGACAGTGATTGATTACCGGAGGCGAGCATCGTGTTGAGCGTGCGCAGCACTTGAAGTTCGTAGCGAGCCATCGCGGCTGAGAGGCGCAGGCCGGTCAGTCCGTCGCGATAGCCGGACAGGCTAACGTAGCGACGCCAGAATTCTCGCGCCGGACGGCCGACAACGGCGCGTCTGCGTGGTTGGATTCCTTCGACGGCCAGCTCCCTGGCGCGCATCTCGCCGTAGCTCGACTGCTTCTGCCGGAACTCCTCGTAGGAGTCGTAGTTGAGGTGGAGAATTGGCTGCTGGAACGTGCCGATCTGTCCGTCGACCTCAACAGTCTCGTGCACCTCTCGTTCTGGAGCGTAGCGCGCGCGCTGGCGCCGCAGAAGCCTGAGCTGATAATCGGGAGCCCAGCCTCCGCCGCGCAATTCCTGGCCGAACATGAAATTGCGACGCGGGATCCGGAATCCAGCGACATCGTCCGGCGCCTCGCGAATCACGCTATCCAGCTCGACTCGGAACTCGGGCGTCAGCCGCTCGTCGGCGTCGAGGAAGAGGACCCACTCTTGCTCGACCATATCGAGCGCTGCATTGCGCTGGCTTGCGTAGCCGTGGAATTCGTGGAACACGGTCTCAATCCCAAGCTGGCGGGCGATGCTAAGTGTGGCGTCCTGGCTGCCGGAGTCGACGATCAGCATGCGCTCGGCGAGTCCGGTGGCGCTTGCCAGGCACTCTGGGATGTGCCGCTCCTCGTCGAGCGTCAAGACGATAATCGCCAGCGGTAGCCGCTTGATCGCCGCTTCAGTCGCCACCCGTCACCGCCCGCCGGTAGATACTCGCGACCGCGCGCAGTGCGCTGGCGTCATGCTGCAAACGCTTCCGACCCACTCGTGCGCGCTTCCCTGCACGCAAGGCGGCCAAACGCGCTATTACTGCGACGGCCAAGACCGTCGAGGGTCCGTTGTACCGCCGCAGATAGTGTGCGCGACTCTGATGCAGTTGTAGGAACATCTCCTCAGGCATCAGTCGAGTGCTTTGTCCCCCAAAATGAACAACGTTCGCCGACGGAGCAATGAGAACGGTCCAGCCGGCCGCCCGGATCCGGCGGCACCAATCAATCTCTTCACTATACATAAAATAGGATTCGTCAAGAAGGCCGACGTGCTCGACGACCTCACGACGTACCAGCATGCAGGCGCCGAGAGGATGGTCGACCGCGTAGGGCGTCTGCAGGTCTCCTGGCGACACGCGGCCGTTGAGGCTCGAGCCCGTCAGTCGAGGATGGAGTGGAAAGAAGTCGAGAAACGATTGCGCCAGCCCGGGGAAGCGATAGCCGGACGACTGGAGCGACCCGTCCGGGTTGAGCAGCAGACCACTCACCATGCCAACATGCGGCGTTGCGCTCAGTGTCGCGAGCATCGTCGCGATCGCGCCGGGCCGGATCTCCGTATCTGGGTTGAGCAGGAGGATGGCTTTTCCTGTCGTGTGGCGGAGTCCGAGGTTGTTCGCGGCAGTGAAACCGGTGTTGCGGTCAAGCGCAATGAGCGTGACACCCGGGAATTGTTTGCGGATCAGTTCCGGCGTGCCATCGCTCGACGCGTTGTCGACCACGATGATCTCGGATGCGATATGGCAACGGCGCAGGTCGGCGCAAATCGAGCGCAGGCAGCGTTCGACGAGATCGCGTGTGTTCCAGGAGACGATCACGACGGAGAGGGCGATAGATTCTTGGCTGGGTGTCATCGTTCGGAGGCTTACCCTTCGAGCAGACCGTTGATGAGATTGCCGCGGTCACGCCGACACAGCTGACCGTCTGAACGGCAATCCGCACGGGAGCATTGGCGGCGAATTCGCCGCTCCCAAGAGCGTTCTTAATGGTTTAACTGTCGATCCAGCGTGTGGATGCGTAGCGACAAGCTCGCGTGGACGGGCAATCCCGCGCATGCTAGACTCGGCTTACCGGGCCTGTCCGTCTGGCCGGGATTAATCCGGTTTGCCTCGTTTTGTGTCACGCATTCATCAGATCGGAATTCCGACAAACATGCGCCTTGTGCGGAACAACGGATATCTCCAGAACCGGCGTCGGCTTGCCCGGATGACGGCCTTCGGCGGCTTTCTTATGCTGGCGGGCTCGGTTGCGTTGACGTTCTTTATACCAAGCCTCTTTATTCCGGGCTACGTGTTGCTGGTCGTGGGGTTCCTAACCTTCAATGTCGGCATGCAGCAGATCACCAAATGGAGCCGGCGTCCTAGGCCAGACGAAGTCCTGATCGAGGCGCTGCGGCGGCTGAACGATCGATACACGCTGATCCAGTTCCCACAGGTCGGCCGAGGACATCCCGAACACGTGCTGGTCTATCCCGGTGGGTTGATCGTCATCACCACGCGTGAGGTCCATGGCAACATCTCGGTCGACGAGAACAAATGGCACCGTTCCGGAGGACGTATCTGGGCACTGATCGGCATGTCAGGGCCTCAGCTTGGCAATCCAACGGCCGACAACGAACGCGACCAGGAAGCGCTGCGTCGGATTCTCGAAGAGCACGACCTTCCAGGTGAGGATGCTATCGACGGTATCGTCACGTTTCTCAATCCGAACACAAACCTTCAGGTCGGCTCGACCGATATCACGGTTGTCACGGCCGACGGGCTGCTGCATGCCGTGCGCGAACTAAGCTCCGAGACGGTACTGCCGACCAAAGACCGCGATGCCATTGTGGCCCTGCTGGCCGAAGGTGAGAAGGTCGAAGGGCCACTCTCGCTGTCGAGCCGCGAGTCGCGCGGCAAGCGCGCTCGAGCAGCCTAGTTTGGCGCCCCCACGTCTCATGGTCGGTACGAGGGAATTTCAGGATCTGTAATGGAACGTGTTGTCGAGTGGCCGATTATCGGCCACCGGGCTGCCGTTGATCTGCTGCAACGCTCGATCGAGATGGGGCAGATCGGTCATGCCTATCTGTTCACCGGACCCGAGGGTGTCGGCCGCCGTACGCTCGCGCACATCTTTGCCCAGGCGCTTGTCTGCCAGAGCCCGCTCGAGTACCGACCGTGTGCCGAATGCGTGGCGTGTCGCAAAGTGGCGCGTGGCATCCATTCGGACGTGATGACGGTCAGCCTTGAACAGCAGGCGGCAAACGAATCTCGGGAGAGCAAGAACACCCGTATCTCGATCGAGACGATTCGCGAACTGCGGTCGAATCTATCGCTGCGCCCATTTGAAGCGGACTGGCGGGTCGCGATTCTCGAAGACGTCGACCTCTTTTCGATCTCGGCCTACGATGCCCTGCTCAAGACGCTCGAAGAGCCACCCCCATTCGTGGTGCTTCTGTTGATCGCTACCGAAGCCGATTCGGTTCCAGAGACGATTCGCTCGCGCTGTCGTCCGGTAGCGCTTGAGCCGCTCGCGCGCGCTGAAGTAGCGCAGGCGTTGGTCGAGCGTGGAGTCGCGCCCGACCTCGCGACGATGATAGCCGGGGTGACTCGCGGGCGTATCGGCAAAGCCATCGACCTTGCCGCTGACGATGCGGCACTCGCGGCACGCAAAGCATCGGTCGACGCGGGGATCGAGATGATCGCCAGTCCGCTCCAGGCGATCGGCTCGGCGCGACGTATGGCCGACGGCTACCGGCGAGGACAGCGCGAGCGTGTCGAGCACGAGCTCGATACCTTGCTTGGGCTCTGGCGTGATCTCATGCTGCTCGCGGCTGACTGCGCGGATCAGGTGGTCAACATCGACGTTTCGGATCGCCTGGCACAGCTGTCCGGCGGCTGGAATCTGGAGCAGATCAAGGCGGGTCTCAGCGCGACGCATCAGGCTCTGTTCGACCTCTCGATCAACGTCCAGCCCCGACTTGCGCTTGACCGCATGGTCACCCAGTGGCCACGACCTGTCCGGTGAGCGGAACAGCCAAACTCGCCGGTGTATTGATTCCGGGTGACGGTCGTCTCCGTTGGTGCTCCACACGTGTTGCCGACGTGTGTGAAGGGGATTGGGTTGTCGTCAGTGGTGCGCTCGGCGACGAACCTGGTCAGGTCCTGTTCACTCCTGAGCGCATCTCCAACCCTCTATCGATCCCTGAGACATTTGTCGTCTCGCGACGCCTTACGTCCGCCGAGCAGGCGCGGATACCGGCGCTGATCGCTCGCGCGAGTGGCCTGATCGAGGCTGCGCAGCAGGCAGTGTCGCGGTTGGATAAGGCCGTCGAAATCTCAAGCCTGCGCTTCACCCTTGATGGATCGATGCTGCTGCTCCTCGTCCATGGCACTGCTGGCGATCAGGTCGACTCAGTGTCCGAGACGCTCTCGCGAGCACTCGGTGTTCCGGTGAACGTCGAATGGGGAGGCCTTCAGGCACGGACATTCGGCAGTCTCGGACGGTTCGGCGCACCCGAAGGTGAACGAGATCTGATCATGACTCGACTCAGGATCGACGAGGTCGGAACTGCTCAATTTCCGAACGGATGGCCTCGTCTCGGTCAAACCGTGCGGACGCCGCATGGGACCGGGCAGCTCTGCTCCGTCTCGGTCCGGCACAATGTCGCGACCGTTCGACTTGAGACCGGTGAGGAGATCGAGGTGCCGGTCGATGAGCTGAGCGGTCTCGGAGGAGTAGAGGCGTAGTCGAACGAGGTGGAGAGGCATTCCCCTCCTGCCCCAAAGCAAAAAACCGGCACGCATTGCGTGCCGGTCGTCGCTTTGAGGGTATCAGTTTCCGGTTGGTGGTCCCGGCAGGCGAACTGTCAGGAGCGCCTTGTCCGTCAGGATATACGCTGTGCTGGTGCCGTCGTCGACCGCGATGTCCTTGATGCCGTCCATCGAAGCCTCGCCATCTTTGGGCTCGAATTGCTGCACCAGTTGACCCTCACGCGTTTCACGGATAATTCGTCCCTGATCATCGGCGATGTAGAAGTATGGGCGGTCAGGCTGCTCCGAGAACGCCACGGCGTTCGTGATGCCTGGCGTGACCGTCGGCGTCACTGTTCCCGCTAAATCGCTGCGGTAGAGATCGAGAATGCGCCCATCCTTCAACAGCACGTAGATGTGCCCGTCGATTTCCATGTCGACCGCGGTACTCAGATCGACGTCGGCGATCCCGGCCGACCAGTCCTCAGGGGCGGATTCATAGGCGCCAGCCCCGAATTTGAGGATCTGCGCGGTGTCCGGCTTCAGCAGGTAGAGATTGCCGGAGTAGCCATTCGTCGAGACGATGCCAGTGTGCGGCGTGCCAAACGTGCCGACGGGCTGCTTGGTCCAGGTCGCCTTGGTCGGGTCGAAGACGTAGGCGGCGCTGCCATCGAAGACGAGCGGCGCTCCATCACCCCAGGCCGCGCCCTCGAGCGTTCCCGTCGTCGCGTCACCGACTTTGTCACCGCTGCCGATCAGCCGCACCAGTGTGTTGCCGTTCGATTCCAGCCGATAGAGGGCGTCGGTGAAGATGTAGAGTTGGCCGTTCCCGAGGAAGACGCGCGGAGTTATGCCAGCCGGGGCGGCCGGAACGCCACCGATGACCTGAATATTCGAGAGTCGAGCCACCTTGAGGGTCTGGTCCATGTCAGACGCAATAGCCGCCTTCTGCTGCGCCGCGCGAACCGGATCGAGACCAATGGCGACTGCCTCTCGCAGGCTCTGCTGAGACGCGAGGAGGAACGATCGAGCAACGTCAGGGTTCGTCGCTTGTTCACCCTGTTGTCGCTGGGTCACGACGGTGTTGAAGGCTGCTTCCACCTTGGCCGCGTGAGCGCGCTGGTGGCTGTTCCGCACCGAGATGACCAGTGCGGTCGTCAAGATCGCCACCAGGACGATCGCGACGAGCGCCGTCACCCGGTTGAAGGGCGTGCGTGGCAGGCGGCGGCTGATCGAGGTGAAGTCGGGCATGTGCATCGAATCGTCGTATCGATTCAGACGCGGCAACCCGAGCGTACCGTCATCGCGCGGCCCGTCGATCGGGCGATCGCGATTGACAGTCAACTGCCATACCCCCACGACAGCCGCCGAGAAGGCAAGAATGACCCCAGCGAGAAGGTCGGTCAGCGTACGACCCCCCTTGCGCGGTGCTTCATCGAGTTCCTGTTCCGCAGTGGATTGGGCGGCTGTTTCCGGATGCCAGTATTCGTTGTCCCCCATACTGACATCCGACGCGATCGAGCCGGACGTGCCCGTGTATCCAGTGTCCCACGTCTTCGGTCGTTCAGTTGACGCGGGCATAACTTCGGGTTCGTCCCAAGTCGGATCAGCCCAGATCGCATCAGTCGCCGGTGCATCCGCTGAATAGTCGAAATTGTGCACGTCCTGCGACTCTAGGTCAACCTCTTCAGCCAGTTTCCCCCGGTTACGGAGACGCTCGGCGGTCTCCTCTGGAAGCAGGTGGTAGCACCAGGATTGGAGTCGCTTGCCAACTGGCACGCGTTCACGAGAGCGACGAGGGCGGTGATGATAGGGCACCACAATCGCTGCCGCGTGCGCGTCATCGACATCGTACGTTCGTGCCACTTCGTCAATGTGCCGGAGGATGTCGTCAACTTCCCCGCGAATGAAGACATCCTGAGGACTACGCTGGAGCAGCCGGGCGACCGAGGTCGAGCAGAGGATGATGACGTCCCCCGCGTCGATCTTGGTGTGGTAGAGATCCGGCTGGGTCGTCTCCCGCAGTCCGAGGGGCGAAGCGGTTTCCTCATCCGAGTTCTGGTGCTTCCAGTCCCAGCTTTCGATCTCGGGGAACGCGTAGAGTTCGCCGTCCTGGGCGATGAGCACTTGACTCGGCGCAGACTGCGCGATGTACACGTCGTCGCCGCGTGCCAGAACGCACGTGAAACCGAGACAGACCCGCCGCTCTGGATCGCGAATCGAATTCGCCTGGACCAACCAGTGGTTGACATCCTCGATGGCCGTGACCAGCACCGCGGTCGCGCTGCCCGAGGATGCCTGCAGGATGGAAGCGCGCAATCGTTGAACGACTTCGTCCGCTACGCTGCCCGCAAGTGGCGACTCCTCGACCGCCTCCAACGATACGTACAGGCGTTGAGTGTTCGGTTTCCCGAGATCATCAACGGGATCAAGAGATAAGAAGGCCGTGCCCTCGGTTAGCTGGCCCGCTCGAATGACCAGTTCTGTTGTTGCTGTTTCAACGCGAGGCATAGAAGTCCCGTCTTTCCACGCTGCCGTGCCACCCCGATTCGACTGAAAGCGGGCAATGGGATCCCCGGGGCAACCGATGCCGGTTGTCGCGCTAACCGATGTGATGGATTGCGTCGGGGGTCCGAGTCGTTGACCGCCTGGCAACGATCAGTCTAACACAGGGGTGTACGTACGTCTAGGGGTGTGACCAGCTGAACTGTTCGTTCAACGTGTACGAACACACCTAGCGTGAGGGATCTCGCCACCTGTCGGTGTTGTTGTCGACGGCGAATTCGTTGAGGAGCAGGTCTTCTGTCCAGGCGCTCTCGTCTGATTCAGGCGAGTTGGTGAGCCAGCGGAGCAGTTCGCGCGCGGCATCTGCCGTCTCGTAGTCACTGACCGCCATGGCGGTTTCGAGCGACCGGTTGAGATTAAGGCGCGCGCCTTCGTACTGGCCGCGCTCGTACAGGATGGCGCCGAGGTTGTACCGCAGCGCTGCCGCCGTGCGAAGGTCGCCGGATTGGTCGGCCAGGTCGAGCGCACGGGTGTAATTGTCGAATGCGGCGTCAGTGTCACCGCGCGCATCCTGCGTCATCGCCAGTCCTCGTAGCGCCCGGGCCGCGAGTGTCGGCTGGCCGGCTTCCTGAGCGGCGACGTAGGCTGAGCCGTAGTGCTCTTCGGCCTCCGTCAGCTGATTCAACGACGAGTAGAGCCGGGCAAGCTGCCCGTGAAGTCGAACCTTTGCGTCGGACCCGGCGAAGAGAGTCGCGACATCAAGGGCCTGTCGCAGGTAGCGAATCGCGATTTGTGGCTGGCCCGACTTGCGTCCGATCTGGGCCAGGATCTGAAGATAGCCAAGCTCGTCGGAGGGATCTCCGATCTGGTGCGAAAGGGAAACCGCGCGAAGGAGCTGATCCTCGGCATCGCGGTAGAGCGCGCGGGCCAGGCTGATTGAGCCCATCAGTCCGAACGACTGCGCTTCCAGTTGCCTATTCCGCGCCTCCTGGGCGATCTCAAATCCGCGCTTGGCAATGGCGAGCGCGTCATCCAATTCACCGAAGTCGAGGAGCACATCGCCGATGCCGAGAAGCCAACGGCATTCCTGGTCGATGTCGCTTGCCCGTCGCGCCTGCTGAACCGCGTTCATCAAGGACTCAACGGCGTCGTTGCGCCGGTTGAGCGCGCCGTAGACCAGACCGAGGATGCCGAGCACGTGCTGGTGAATCGAGGGATCCTCGAGGCTGTCGGCCACTGGCTGCGCCTGCTGCAGCGCAACAAGAGCGCGGTTCGGATCGCGCTGAGCAAGGAAGATCTCAGCCGCGTCAATTCGCGCGCGCACGGCCGCCGAGCGGTTGCCGAGACGCAGCTCCAGGTCCGCAAGCTCTTCAAAGTGGTTTGCGGCGTCGAGCACTCGCCCCGACATCTGTTCAACCCGGGCGAGACCGGTGAGGCTGCGGCTTTCGAGCGTGATATCAGACATCGAACGAGCTCGCTCCAGCGCGGTCATGAGATAGCCACGCGCCTGCTGGAACTGCTGCTGCTCGGCGAGGATTGCTCCCGTCTGAATCGCGATTTCGGCCTGGGTACGGACGTCGATGGTGCGATCGGCCGCGTCCTGGGCTTGCTGCAGGATCAGCACGGCGTCGTCCAGTTCGCCAATCTCACGAAGGATGACGATCTGGCGCAGGAGGGCGTCGACGACCCCGGCGAAGTGGCCGACCCGCCGGGCGCTGCGTGCGGCCCGCTGATAATACTCCTGGGCGCCAATCGGATCGCCGTCGGTTCGTGCCAGGTCGCCGAGGAGAATAGCCGTCTCGACGTCCTCGAGCGTATCGGCGTCCTCACGGCCCGATTCGAGCTGGCGGTTGAGCAGTTCGCGTGCGCGCTCGGTATCACCGCGGTCGAAATTTACGCGTGCGAGCCGCGACAATGCGCGGCGCTTGCCGGGCACGTTCGCGATGCGCTCCGACGCGTGCAGCGCCTCACGCAGGTGAAGTTCCTGGTCCTTCGTATTGCTGAGATGCGCCAGCAGGTCGGCCGCGCGCAGGTTGCAGTCAACCAGCAGGCGGTCGAAGCCCTTGTAGCGTGCTGCGAGAATGGTGAGACGTATCAGGAAAAGAGCTCGTTCCGGGTCATCGGCAGCAAGGAGTTCGGCTTCGCGGTCGAGCTGCCACATATCGCCATCGGCCAGGCGGTTGAGCAATGAGCTTCGCTCCACCGAACGGTAGGCGTTCTCCTGGGTCATGCGACCTTCCGCGACGTCCATCGCCAGACGATAGATCGGATTTCGCTCGATTCCCTGACGTCGCCGCAGCCAGCGACCGACTTGATCAACCATTCCCGTGCTCCCACCGGCGGCTTCGCCAGTTTCTCCCTGTTTGGCCAGCCTCAACCCTCTGTCCCCGTCGAGATGGCCCAACGCAACGTGTCAAGGGTAATGTTCCCACCGCTTACGATCAAGGCGACCTTTTGTCCACGTAGCTCATCGCGAAGCTGCATGGCCGCAGCCAACGTCGCGGCTCCGGCACCTTCGGCGACCAGGTGCGCATCTTCCAATAGCATCGCGATCGCCTTGCAGAGATCCTGATCGCTCACCAGCCGGATGTCGTCGATCTTTTCGTTGATGATGCGCATCGGCAATTCAAAGGCGACGCGCGTCGCCAGACCGTCGGCGAACGTCATACCGCCTTCAAGCGAGACGAGGCGGCCCTCTTTCCAGGATCGATAGACTGCATCCATGTGCGTTGTCTGAACGCCGATGACACGAATTGCCGGATTGACCGTCTTCATCACGGTCAGCGTACCGCAGACACCGCTACCAGCTCCGATCGGCACGATTACCGTGTCGAGATCCGGGACGGCTTCGATGGTCTCCAACGCATACGTGCCGACACCCGCGATGAGGTCGGGCTCGTTGGCCGAATGGATGAAGCGCATTCCGTCGTCATGCGCGCGCTGCTCAGAGGCGAGCCGTGCTTCGTCGAAGTCTCGTCCGGTGAGCACGACCTCGGCGCCGAGGCGTTTCATCGCCGCGACCTTACCCGGGTTGGCGCCTTCGGGCGCATAGACCACCGCCCGCACGCCAAACTCACGCGCCGCATAGGCGATCGATTGCCCGTGGTTACCAGTCGACGCCGTCACGACACCCCGTGCGCGCTCGTCACTCGAGAGGCGGCTCATCAAATAGATGCCGCCACGAATCTTGAACGCGCCAATCGGCTGGAGGTTCTCGCACTTGAAGAAGGCCGAGAAGCCAAGGTGCTCGTCAATCGCCGGTCGTGAAACCAGTGGCGTCGGCTCGAGGTATTGCCGAACGACGACTCTCGCGCGCAGAACATCCTGAAACGTGGGGGCTTCAAGCGTCGCCATGTCTCCCCTTTCAAAATGAAGTGTACTTGTTGCGGACCCCTCGGAAGTGTCGACGGGAATGCCGGTTCTGTCCATCCCCAAAACGGCGGTATGCTATCCTTCTGGCTTGGGTGATTCCTGCCCTGAAGCCAGCGAATCCCTCCACGGTCGAAACGGTCAGTTCGGACGTCAGGCCCGCATCGGGCCAGGAAAAGGGAGGGTCACATGCGTTTCGTTGAACGTCTCGCCGAGGCTTCCAGGAAGCACAACTCGCTGCTATGCATCGGTCTCGATCCGGATATTCGCCGCTTCCCGGAACACATGCGGTCGAATCCCTCGTCCATCATCGAGTTCAACAAGATCATCATCGAATCAACCATCGACCTGGCGTGCGCCTACAAGCCGAACCTCGGCTTCTACCTGGCGTACGGGCTCGCGGGGATCGAAGCCCTGATCGAGACGCGCCGTCTCATCGGCGACACCGTGCCGGTGATCCTGGACGCGAAGGTTGGCGATTTCAACGTCACCTCGGAGGCCTACGCGCGCGGCTACTACGGTGAATTCGACTTCGACGCGATCACGGTGCACCCCTACATGGGGCTAGACGGCATCGAGCCGTTCCTGGCGCACGAAGAGCGCGCCGCGTTCATTCTGGTGCGGACGTCGAACCCCGGCAGCAAGATGATGCAAGATCTCGACATCGACGGTGTCCCGCTCTATCAGAAGGTCGCTGGGTGGGTGGCCGATTGGAACGATAAGTTCGGCACCTGCGGCGCGGTGGTCGGCGCGACCTGGCCGGAGGATCTGGCCGAGGTACGGCGGATATGTCCTGATATCCCGATCCTTATCCCCGGCATCGGGCCGCAAGGGGGCGACCTGGAATCTTCGTTTGACGGCCGGGTTGGATGCGAACGGTGGTAATGCGCTCATCAATTCGTCGCGCGGGATTATTTACGCTGGGACCGGGCGTGAATACCCCCGGGCGGCGCGTGACTCGGCTCAGAAATTGCGCGACCGGATCAACGAGATACGAGCATCGCTGTGACGATTCTGGTGCGTTGACACGCCAGCGTCGGCGGTGCTAGAGTCCATATTAACAAGGGAATAGGTACGTCAGTACGACGGGGGCTTGGGGAGCCAGGCTGAGAGGGTGGCCACGAATCCGCCACCGACCGGTGAACCTGACCTGGGTAATTCCAGCGTAGGGACTGCATTCGACGATTGTCATCGGACGCTGACCACCCGGGCAGTGTCCGTATTTTGTTTCCGCCGCTGACCTCCGACCCGGCACTGACGCTCGATCCCATACTCTTTATCGTTCTTCGAATGCGAACATCGAGGCCGGACTGTGTCGATGTCATCAACGATCAGCGACTTCATCAGCTCACACCGGAACGAGATCATCGATCTTGCCAGCCGGCTGATCGGCTTCCCAACCGTCAGCCCACCTGGGCGCAACACTGCCGGAGCGCAGGAATTTGTTTCCGGCTATCTCACCGACCTTGGATTCTCGATCGATCGATTCGACGTCTATCCCGGCGATCCCAACGTCGTCGGCCGACTTCGTGGCACAGATCCGGAACGCGGTTCGTCGCTCCTGCTCAACGGGCACATCGACGTCGCTGAGACCGGCCCGCTTGATGCCTGGTCCCGGTCTCCGTTCGAAGCCATCGTCGACGGCAATCGCCTCTATGGGCGCGGCTCAACCGACATGAAAGGCCCGATGGCGGCGGCCCTCTTCGCGATCCGAACCGTTCGTGAACTGGGCATCGAACTGACTGGCGACCTGATCGTCGAATCGGTAATTGGTGAGGAACAGGGAGAAGCGGGCACGCTGACCTGTGTCGAGCGCGGGTACACTGCTGACTTTGCGATCGTTCCCGAGCCGACCGGACTTGTCGTTTCGGGTCAGGGTGGGGTCATCACCGGCTGGGTCGAGATTCAGTCCCCGGAGACGCTGCACGACGGCATGCGTGCCCGGACGATCCACGCGGGTGGCGGAGTTCACGGTGCCAATGCGATCGAGAAGATGGCCAAGCTGATCGGTGGCCTGCAGGAGTTGGAGCGGCATTGGGCTGTGACGAAGCAATATCCTGGCTTCGCGTCCGGCTCGACCACGATCAACCCTGCCGTCATCGAAGGTGGACGCCACCCGGCGTTCATGGCCGATCGCTGCGCGCTCTGGATCACGGTCCATTTCTACCCGAACGAGACATGGCAAGACGTAACGAAAGAGATCGAAGACCACCTACTGCGAGTTGCCGCCGCCGACACATGGCTGCGCGATCACCCGCCGACGTTCCGCTGGGGTGGTCGCTCGATGATCGAAGACCGTGGTGAGATCTTCCCCGCGTCGTCTTTCGAGCGTGGGCACCCGGCTATCATGACGCTGTCACGTATCCATCAAGAGGTACGCGGAACGCCAGTGGGCTATGCGATGTGGCCGTCGGTCAGCGATGCAGGCTGGCTGGCGGAGGCGGGCATTCCCACGGTCATCTACGGACCTGGCCATCTCGAGCAGGCGCATGTCATCGACGAGTGGATCGACACCGACGAATTGCTCGATGCCGCGCGTATCTATGCCGAGATGATCGTCCAGTGGTGCAACAGTCCGAAACCTGGACGGCAGACGAGATGAGCGGCCCTCCCGGAAACCGGCTCGAGCTTCGTGGGGTTTCCAGGACCTTCCAGTCTCGTCGCGGCGTTATTGAGGCGCTGGCGCCGGTTGACCTAACGGTGCGTGACCGTGAGTTCGTCAGCATCGTCGGGCCGAGTGGCTGCGGGAAGAGCACCCTGCTGAACATCGTCGCGGGACTCGAACAGCCGACGACCGGCGAAGTGCTGCTCGACGGACAGGTCGCGTCCGAACGGCTTGGACGCACCGCGTACATGCACCAGAAGGACTTGCTGCTCCCCTGGCGCACCGTTCTCGACAACGCGGCCTTGGGGCTCGAAGTCGCTGGAGCCGGCCGAGCCGAATCACGAGCCCGCGCGCTCGAACTGATGGATCGCTTCGGACTGCGCGGATTCGAGACGAGCTATCCCGCCACATTATCGGGCGGCATGCGTCAGCGCGCGGCCTTCCTGCGGACGGTGCTGACTGACCAGCCGCTGATGCTACTCGACGAGCCGTTCGGCGCCCTCGATGCACTGACACGCGCCGAGATGCAGGAATGGCTTCTCGGACTCTGGGAAGACTTGGGACGCACGATCGTCTTCATCACGCATGATGTCGAGGAAGCAGTGCTTCTTTCGGATCGGGTCTTGGTCATGAGCCCCAGGCCGGGACGGTTTATTGTCGACGAGCCGGTGGATCTGCCACGACCGCGCCAATACGAGATGGTTACCGGCAGCCATTTCGTCGAACTCAAGTCGCGTCTGCTCTTGGCGCTCCGTTCGCGTGACGCCGTGGTGTGCCGATGAAGATCAGTTTACGCCGAGTGTCATCCGCTGGAGCCTGGGCGATACCGGTGGGCCTGGTCGCGGCCGTGATTGCTGGTTGGGAAGTGACTGTGCGCCTGCGCGACACGCCTCGCTGGTTCTTGCCACCGCCGTCGATTGTCGCCTCGGCGCTGGTGACGAGCCGTGCGACGCTGCTGCATCACACATGGGTCACACTTCAGGAGGTGTTGGTCGGCTTCGCCCTGTCCCTCGTGCTCGGCATACTGGTCGCGTTGGCTATCGCGTCGTCGCGGGTCGTCGAGCGCGCGTTTTATCCCTTTGTGATCGCGTCGCAGGCGATCCCGATCATCGCGCTTGCGCCGATTCTGCTGATCTGGTTCGGCTATGGCATGACGCCGAAGGTCATCGTCGTCGGACTCATCTGTTTCTTCCCGATTGTGGTGAACACCGTTGATGGTCTGCGCTCGGTCGATCCCGAGTTGATCGACTTGCTGCGCAGCATGGGCGCGGGCCGGGTGGCCATCTACCGCATCGTAATGATCCCGTCCTCGCTGCCGTATCTCTTCTCCGGCACGAGGATCGCGGCGGCCGTGAGTGTGATCGGCGCATTGATCGGAGAGTGGGTCGGATCGTCGGCCGGGCTCGGCTATTTCATGATTCGCTCGGCTGGGCAATTCGCGACGGCGAAGGTCTTCGCGGCGGTACTGGTCTCGGCGGTACTGGGTCTTGTGCTCTTTGGGCTCGTCTCGATTCTAGAGCGATTCTTCTTGCCCTGGCAGAGAGCGCAGGCACGTGACAGTTAGAACGTCTGGCACCGTGAGCCGGAACATTGAAGGAGTACGCTGGTCGATGCGTCTTACGCGAGTGTTGATTGTGTTTGCGCTGTTTGCACCGGTGATCACGGCATGTGGCTCGGGAGGGTCGTCGTCATCCGACCCGGTAAGCGTCGTGCTCGACTGGTATCCCTGGTCGAATCACGCCGGGCTCTTCATGGCGCAGGAGAACGGTGAATTCAAGGCCCAGAACCTCGACGTCAAGATCAACGTACCGTCGAGCACGGACGATGTCCTGAAACTGGTGGGTACCGGTAACGATACATTCGGCATCAGCTACGAGACCGACGTGCTATTGGCGCGAGAGCAGGGCATACCGGTTGTTTCGATCGCCGCGCTGGTGCAGCAGCCGCTCAACACCGTCATGACACTGAAATCGTCCGGGATCACGCACCCCAAACAGCTCGAGGGAAAGACGGTTGGCTATCCCGGCATTCCAAGCGACGAGTCACTGCTTAAGACGATGATGCAAGCCGACGGCGGCGACAGCGGCAAGGTCAAACTGGTCAACGTGGGATTCGATCTCGTTCCTGCGCTGATCAGTGGGCGGGTCGACGCGATCATCGGTGGCTACGATGTGCACGAGTCAATCCTGGCGGAGCAGCAGGGACATCCCGTGAACGTGATGCACGTGCAGGACTGGGGTGTTCCAAGCTATTACGAGCTGGTGCTCGTCGCGAGCGAGAAGACGGTCAAGGACAAGTCAGCGATGGTTGACAAATTCGTTCATGCCATGATCCAGGGCTACAACGCCGCGTCAGACAACCACAAGGCCGCCCTGGACGCGATTACGTCGAAATATCCTGACACCGACGTCAAGATGGAGACCATCGGCATGGACCGTCTCGCACCGCTCTGGACAGAAGGCGCGCCGATCTTCGGTTGGCAGACGCCGGAGCGCTGGCAGCAATATGCCGACTGGATGAAGCAGAACGGCCTGATTGGCCAGAACGTCGACCCGAACGCCGCCTTCACCAACCAGTTTGTCAAGGATCAACAGGGGAAATAGTGAGAAGATCCACCCTCATCCCCGGCCCTTGTCTCCCTCGGGGTACCCACACATGGGTCCTCTCCCTCGTCTCGAGGGAGAGGACCATCCCGTTAAGCAGGAGAAGGGAGCAGAAATCGCGATCTCGCTTCGCCCCCCCTCTACTGTTCGCGGGAGAGGGGCCGGGGGTGAGGGCCGCTTGCTCTTCTACGCCGCTGGCTCTGGATTGCGCCGAATAACGACCAGCCAGTAGGGCAGCAGCGCCAGAACGTTCAGGATGCAGAGGGTCAGCAGCCAGACGATGCGCGCATCCTCAGTCATCTGGGTGTTGGGTCGTTTGCTGGCGTCGAGGAGCGCAACCACCAGTGCAATAAACGTGACGCCGATCGCCGGGAAGCTCCCGATCAGAATCAGCCAGATCGGCAGACCGAAGCTGACCCCGCCGACAATGGACACGGTGAGATAGACCACAAAGACGCCGACCGCGGCCGGTAAGATCCAGGTAAATCGACTGAGTCCCTGTACGCTCACGCTAAACTCCGCTGGCCTGAAATGACACTTGGCGTGGACGCATCACAAGGCCCTGAAACAACGAAGAATCGCGGGCTGTGTGGCAATCAAAAGATCACCACCGCCAGCGATTCGTCATAATCTATGGACAGGTTTGGCTTCGCACAGCGTTACCGAGATGTAGTCTTCGCTTCTTTTCGGCGCCGCTTGTGCTCAGCCTTGCGAGCCTTGGCACGCCGCTGCTCGCTCTTGCTGACGAAACGGCGCTTGCTTCGAAAATCGCGCAGCAAGCCGGACTTCTGAACTTCCTTCGTGAAACGCTTCAGAAGGGAATCAAAACTCTCACTATCACGTAATTCAACACGCACTGACTAGATCACCCCCTTCCGTGTGCGAATAATCCGAGCGAAATCACGTCACAAACAATCGCGTCCCGGAGGAGTCCGGGACGCACGCCGATGACGTGCTCACTCAATACCCAAGTATAGCACAACACGAGCATTCTTCCGGGTGGCGGGTAACCGTACGGTCACTCGTCACCCGGGTATTTCAACGTCGATCGGTCAATCTGAACTATTTGCGCGCATCCATCGGCACGTACGTCTGCGACTCCGGTCCAACGTAGCGTGCGGACGGGCGGATCAGACGGTTGTCCTCCAGTTGCTCGAGCACAGAAGCGCTCCAGCCGCCAATACGGCTCACCGCGAAGGCGCCCGGCATCACGTCGGTCTTCAGTCCCAGCATGTAGAGCAGCGGGCCGGAGTAGAAGTCGACGTTCGGGTAGATGTGTCGGTCGATGAAATACTGATTGCTCGACGTGATCTCCTCGATCCGGTGTGCCAGGTTGTGCCAGGTTGGATCGCCAGTCTCCTGTGCCAGCTTCTCCGAGTAGCCCATCAGCTGGTTGACACGAGGATCACGTGTCTTGTAGATGCGGTGTCCAAGCCCCATCAGGCGCCGGTGAATCCGCAATGATTCCTCAATGTAGTTCTCGGCGTTGTCCACCGAGCCGATGTCGAGCAGCATCTCCATGGATCGCTGGTTGGCGGCGCCGTGGGCATCGCCTTTGAGCGTGCCGAGGGCGCTCGAGATCGCCGAGTAGATGTCGGATTGCGCCGAGATCGTGACGCGTGCCGAGAAGGTCGAGGCATTCATGCTGTGCTCGACCAGGCAGACCAGGTAAGCATTGAAGGACTGCTCCGCGAGTTCACTCTGGCGTTCGCCGTGGTACATGTAGAGAAAATTCGCGGCGTCATTCAGAGACGGATCGGGATTGACCGGCTTCTTGCCATCCCGGAGCCGGGAGTAGTTGGCAAGCATCGCGGGCATCGCCCCGGCGAGCCGGATCGACTTCTCGAGAACCGCCTCGTGGCTGAGGTCGTGCCAGTCTGGATCTTCCATCGCCATGGCGGTCACGCCAGCCCGCATCGCATCGATAGGGGCGCCAGATTTCGGCAGATCGGCCAGCACTTTGCTCACGGTGTCCGAAAGCGTGCGAGCCTTGACAAGCTTACTCTTGAGGTCCTTGAGTTCAGCCGCGTTTGGCAACTTGCCGTACCAGAGGAGATAGAGGACCTCCTCGAACTCGGCATGCTCCGCGAGATCCGCGATGCTGTATCCCATGATCGTGAGCCGACCGTTCGTGCCGTCGACCTTGCTCAATCGCGTCTCGGCAATGACGAGCCCGGCAAGGCCCTTGTCGACCATCTCTGGTGCCGAAGCGCCGGAGCCAGAATCAGCCATAGGTTCTTCCTCCCTAGAGTCACATCATTTGAACGCTGTGTTCGGTCGCGTTAACGGCGGCTTCGCGTCGCATCGCGCGATCGCTGTATCACTACATCAATGGTAGCACGCGCTTTTCGACCCGTATACAGAGCAAGATGAACATTGATTTGTATTGATTTTGCATTTTGACGCCGGGGGCACCCGTCACTATACTGGGTACAATATAGGGGTGTAGTGAATGATCAACATCGAGGGCGTCGAGTACCTCACGGCTGCTGAAGCGGCCGCGATGCTCGGGGTAAAAGTGACAACGCTTTACTCGTACGCCAGCCGCGGGCGGATTCAGAGCTACCGCCGCGGTATTAAGCGTGAGCGCTTCTACCGCCGCGACGATATTGAGGCATTGCTGAAGATACGACCTGCTGACGGTGTGTCGGATAATTCCAGTGGCACGCCGAGATCCTGGACACCCCCTTCGTAACGTTTACGGTACGCGCCAACTCACCCACGCTAGCCCGGACCCTCGTCTTCGATGACCGTTATTGGCGCGCGTCTTGCTGTCACTCTTGGTCTCGAAGGAGGGGTTTGCGTGGCCCGTGTGTTGGTCGTCGACGACGATCCCGCGATCCGGAGCATGCTGGTCGAGCTCCTCACCGACGAAGGGTACGAGACCCTGGTCGCCGGTGACGGACGTACCGCCGTGGAAGTTGCGAAGAACCGGCACCCGGACGTCATTCTGATGGATTTGATGATGCCGGTGCTCGACGGTGCCTCGGCGACCCGGTTGATCAAATCAAATCCCGATACCGAACACGTTCGTATCATTGCCATGTCGGCGGGAGCCAATCTCCGCCTGCAGGTCACGGACCTCCCGGCTGATGGGGTCGTCAGCAAGCCATTCGACCTCGACGCGCTCCTGGCCGATGTCTCCATCCAGCTCCGTCAACTCTCGACTCCAGGTGGGGCGGACGGCCAGGAACGTGGCTGACGCCTCAGCGGAAACGATTCCGGCGCTCTACATTTGGCTTCAGGGCGATCCGCGCGTCAATGATCCCGATACCGAGATCGAGGATGTTCCCGGCGTTTCGGACCTCGAACTCCTGGCTCAAGCCGTCGCCGAAGGGAGATTGGGTCGTTTTCTCCCGAGCCGGGTTGCCACGTCACCACATCGTAACCCCGGCCCCACGGGTTTCCGCTCGGTTGATGTCTCGCGTCTGATGCGCGATCATCAAATTCCGCACCGGCGGTGCTACGAAGTCCTGCTCGAGCAGATCGCGCTTGGTTCGCCCGAGGAGCGTGACGGTGGAGACACTGGCAGGTAGGGGAGAAGATGCGCCTCACTCCGAAAGAGATCGACCGCCTGACGGTCTTCACCCTGGCCGAGCTCGCACGGCGTCGTAAGGCGCGTGGAATCAAGCTGAATCATCCCGAGGCGACCGCGATCATCTGTGATGAAATCTTCGAAGAGGCCAGAGCCGGCCGTGATTACGCTGCGATCATCGACCATGCCTGCGGCGTCCTGACTCGCGCCGACGTGATGGACGGCGTGCCCGAGATGCTGACTGTGGTTCAGGTCGACGCCATGTTCCCGGACGGCACGCGACTGGTCACCGTGCGGGATCCAATTCGAGCGGAGAAGCCCGATGAAGCTGAGTGAGCTGGCTCCGGGTGCGGTGATCCCGGGGGCGGAGGCGATCGAAATCAACGCGGGGCTTCCGGTGCTCGAGCTGCCAGTGACGAACGATGGCGAGGTGCCGGTCCACCTGACCGCCCACATGCATGTCTTCGAAGCGAACCCGATGCTTCGCTTCGATCGGCGTCGCGCCTTTGGCATGCGCCCTGATGTCCCGGCTGGGATGGCCGTACGGATCGAGCCGGGAGAGACGATGAGGGTGCCACTGGTACCCATCGGCGGGGCTCGCGTCGTGCGCGGTTTTGCCGGACTCGTCGATGGCCCACTCGACGAGTCGGACGTCGACGCCCTGCTGCAGCGGGCGATCGAGCGCGGATGCCGGCACGAATCGTTGGGACCGGGATCTGCCGATGCCCGCTGAGATGAATCGCGAGGACTACAACCGGCTCTATGGGCCGACCACTGGCGACCGCATTCGCCTGGCCGACACCAACCTCTTCATTCGAGTCGAGCGTGACGATGCCCTGCCGGGCCACGAGCTGATTACCGGCTTCGGCCGTCCGGTGCGTGACGGCATGTTGATCGGCCGACAGCCTGGACCGAGCAAGCTCGACCTGCTGGTGACGAACGTGGTCGTACTCGATCCGGTGCAGGGCGTGATCAAGACCAACATTGGCATAAAGGACGGCCTCATTGTTGGGATCGGGCGCGCCGGAAATCCTGACGTGACCGATAACGTCGAACTCGTCCTGAGCGCCAGCACCGGCATCATCAATGGTGACGGTCTCATCGCGACACCAGGCGGAGTCGACTCACACGTCCATCTCTCGTCGACCAGCTTGATCGGCGCCGCATTGACCTCCGGCCTGACGACACTCGTGGCTCAGGGATCTGGCGGTGTCTGGGATCTCGGCGTTAACCCGGCGGCCAACCTGCTCCACATCTTCGAGGCGTTCGAGAGCATCCCGATCAACCTGGCGATGCTTGGACGGGGATCGTCGAGCCGGGCCCACCTTGAAGAGCACATCGAAGCCGGAAACGCAGGGTTGAAGATCCACGAGGACGTCGGCGCGTTTCCGGCCGTGATCGATGCCTGTCTCGACGTAGCGGACCAGACTGGCGTGCAGGTCGCGATCCATACCGATGGCCTGAACGAAGCCGGATCGCTGCGTGAGACGATCTCCGCTATTGCCGGCCGCTCGATTCACGCGTACCACGTCGAGGGCTCGGGCGGCGGGCACGCGCCAAACCTGCTCGAGATCGTGCAGGAAGCGAACGTCATCGGCTCCTCGACCAATCCGACCATCCCCTACAGTACGAACAGCCTGACCGAGCAGCTCGACATGATCATCGCGGTGCACCGGCTCGATCCACGGATCGAGACCGACCTGGCCGCGGCCCGAGATCGGGTCCGCGCCAGCACGATCGCCGCGGAGGACGTGCTACACGACCTCGGTGCGATCAGCATCATGTCGTCCGACTCACAGGGAATGGGGCGCATCGGCGAGGTCATTAGCCGTACCTGGCAGCTGGCGCACCGCATGAAGGAGTTGCGCGGCGGTGGCTTCGACGTCGAGTCGAGTGAGGGCGATGACAACCCGCGGGTGCTGCAGGTACCTGGCGAAGTACACGCTCAACCCGGCCATCGCACACGGCCTGGCGCATCAGGTCGGATCCTCGAACCGGGCAAGCTGGCCGACATTGTCCTGTGGCATCCCGCGTTCTTCGGCGCCAAGCCGCAGGCGGTCATCAAAGGCGGCTTTGTCGCCTGGGCGGCGGTCGGCGACGGTGTTGGATCGACGCGCACCAGCCAGCCGCTGATCTATCGCCCAATGTTCGGCGGTCTGGGCGCGACGCCCGCCTCGATCTCGCTGAACTTCGTCTCGCGCCAGGCACTTGAAGGGGGCTTTGCCGCGAAGCACCCGTTGCGGCGACGTCCGGTGGCCGTCGAGAACACTCGTGAGACCTTCAAAACTGCCATGCGCTACAACACTGCATGCCCCAAGGTGCGGGTCGACCCACGCACGCTCGATGTCGAGATCGACGGCGAGGTGGTCGATTCTCCTCCGGCCGAGTCACTGCCCCTGACCCAACGTTATTTTGTGGCGTAGAGCGCAGGCGACGCCCTGTCGAATTCGTCGAATATCTCTAACGCGCTCATGCCCCATGCATCGGCCTCGGACCGACATACTTGGCACGAGGGCGGATCATCGCGTCGATGTCATATTGCTCCAGCGCGTGCGCGACCCATCCCGCAGTGCGTCCGAGGGCCATCAGCGTGAGCGCCGATCCTCGCGGGAGCCCAAGCGCGCGGGAGACCGTGACCAGCCCGAAGTCGAGATTTGGCCATTCGTGGATCAGGCTGCTTGCGACGCCGGCCACCGCGTCGGTCAACTCTCGTGTTGCATCGTCCGGAAGCAGGTCGCGACAGAGTTCGATCAGCAAGCGCGCTCTCGGATCGCCGTCCGGATAGAGATTGTGGCCGAATCCGGGGATGGGCTCGCCGCGCCGGAGACGGTCTTCCAGGATCGATGCGGCCTGTTCCGGCTCACCGACCTCGTCGAGCAGTGCCTCGATACGGTAGCTCGATGCGCCGTGCCGGATGCCGCGCAAGGCGCCGATTCCCGCGCCGATCGCATCGTAGAGGGGAGCTCGTGCCGACGCGACGCAGCGAAGCGTGAAGGACGAGGCGTTGAGTTCGTGATCGGCCGAGATAATTAGCGCGGCATCGATCAAGCGTGCCGCTGCGGGAACCGACGGCGCGAACGTGCCGGCGAGCCGCTCGGCGATCGATCCGCAGCTGTCAGGCGCCAGGCTGTCGACCATCGACAAGAGGATGACGCCGCCAGCACGCTGAACCGATGCTGGACGGAGATCGTACGCCGCGGGATCAGCCGATTGCAGCAGCGGCAGCAGCAACTGCCAGCGTTCGAGCGGCGTGAGGCAATCCGCCTTCGAAATGAGTGCACCATCGACCGGCGTAGTTTCAGCCATGAGGCTGTCAGGCGGCATCAGACGGTTGGCCCACAGCAGCCCCGTCACCTCTTCGAAGGTGCTGCGCTTCGCGAGCTTCAGGACGTCGTGGCCACGATAGTAGAGGCGGCCGTTCTCGATCAGTGTGATCGCGGACTCCAGGACTGGCGTGCCCCAGTTGAGTGCGGTCACGGCTATACGCGCCGGATCACGCCGCTGAGTCTGTCGCTCTCTCAGGGCCTCGACATCCGCTCGGGCATAGAGACGCTCGCGTGATCCCCCTCCGACCGGACGTGACTGGATCAGCCCGCGGCTGACGTAGGCGTAGAGGGTCGAGAGACTGATCCCGAGCATCTCCGCTGCTTCCCGGGCGCGTAAGTCCTGTCGTTCAGCCATATGTCGCCTTTCCACGTGCGAACAGCCAGCAGAATCGAGTGCTGTGGCGCCACCCGTGGTCGCCAGTGGGAACCACCTGGTCGAACTATCGCGACCGTTCCCCAGCATGCCACATATTGATTCATGAATCAATCTTGATCAATATATTCAGTCGTCCTAGACTCGAGATGTGGGCGCGAACGTCTCGCCAGCCGTCGAGCGCTACGCCCCGTCGTTTCGCACTGATCTCACGAGGAGCAGGACATGGCAATGAAGCCCGCGGTAGAGGTGAAGTCCGGTCTCGAGGGCGTGGTCGCGGCTCAGACGAATTTGAGCAGCGTCGATGGCGAGGCTGGAGAGTTGATTATCGGTGGCTTTCAGCTGGAGGACTTCGCCAACCGGGCGACCTTCGAGGAGACGATCTATCTCCTGTGGGAGGGGCGACTGCCGGCGGCGGCTGACCTCAGCAGCTTGAAGGCAACGCTGGCTGAGAGCCGCACGCTGCCCGCGGCGACCGAACGCCTGCTCGCTGCCGCAGCCGATCGTGGCGTTGACGTGATGGATGCGCTACGCATGGGGGTCGATTCGCTCAGTCTGGAACTAGGCGCGCAGGCGAGCAACCGGAACGAGGCAACTCATCTGATCGCGCGCATGCCTACGATCATCGCCTCCTATGCACGGCGACGAGCGGGGCAGACACCGGTCGCGCCCGATCCGGCGCTCGGGGAGGCGGCCAACTACCTGTACATGTTGACGGGCGTGAAGCCGGACGATGAGCATGCACGCGCGCTCGATACCTACCTCAACACCGTGGTCGACCACGGTCTCAATGCGTCGACCTTCACGGCGCGCGTCATTGCCTCGACCGGGTCGGACCTCGTCTCAGCACTGGTCGGAGCGATCGGAGCGCTGAAGGGCCCGCTCCACGGTGGCGCGCCAGGACCCGCGCTCGATATGGTCTTCGAGATCGGCAGTTCCGATCGGGCTGAGGCCGTCATTCGCGCCAAGCTGGAGCGGGGCGAGCGCCTGATGGGCTTCGGTCACCGGGTCTACAAGGTGCGAGATCCACGGGCCGATGTCCTGGCGGCTGCCTCAGCACGACTGTTTGAGCAGGGCTCCGCCGATCACGCGTTGTACGATCTGGTGCGGGAGGTCGAGCAGACCGCTCTGCGATTGCTCGAAGAGTACAAGCCGGGCCGGCATCTGCAGACCAACGTCGAGTTCTACACGGCGCTGTTGCTGCACGCGATCGGGCTCGACTCAGATCTCTTCACGCCGACCTTCGCCATGAGCCGCGCCGCGGGCTGGATCGCGCACTACTTTGAGCAGCAGGCGACCGGGCGGATCATCCGGCCGCAGTCAGTCTATGCGGGAGAGCGGGCAAGAACCTGGGTTCCGCTCTCCGAGCGGTAAGCTCAACCGGCGCTGTTTTTGGCTTCCTGGCTGACACCAACGATATTCGAGCCACCAGGATTAATCCGATCGCGGCCGATGCCAAAGCTACTTCCACGACGAGCGGACCGACCAGAGGAGCTAGCGCGGCGTGAATTAGGGGCGATGCGACTCCGACCGCCGCGCTAGATACCTGCAAGGGATCCTGCAAGCCGCCTGGGCTGAGGATTGGCGCAACGGCGAGGCCGACCAGCGCGATCTCGGCGGCGAGCGGACCTGCCAGACCACGCAGCAGCGGCCGGACGAGCGGAAGATCGAGGCCGACTCCGAGAAGTGCCGTGACGTGACCGTATTGACGACCAGAGTTCGAGCGAAGCTGACAAAGTGGCGACGAAGTCGTTTGTGGTGGCGGTATCGCGGAGGATGGCTCGGCAAGTCTCCCGGGCTCGCGACGGACGGTACGAAATCGAGACATACCGGATCCGATCAGTCTCCCGACGCGATAACCAGCGCCCTCAGCTCCTCTTCGATTCGGAAACATCAAGATGCTTCCTCCCGTCGTCTCTCGTCAGGTATGTTCAGCCGTCCGGACGCACTTCGTCGCGTACAACGCCCAGTTTAGCCGAGACTAAACCCGATGTCCAATTCTATTATGCCGCGGTAGGTCCGCCAAGGTGTTGTCTTGACGTAAAGTTCTCGTGCAATGTTCTTTATGAGGTCGTCAGACGGCGTGCAGGCGAGGCCGCGCGAATGGTGGAGTCAGATTGGCTCGCTCAGGAATTGGCATGCGGGCCAGCGCCGCGGAGAGGACCGAGGCCAGGCCGACGAGCAGGAATCCGAAGGGCGAGAGGGGCAGGAGCCCCAGGAATGACCGAATTGGCGAGAGCGTCAGGGCGGCGATAAGTAGGCCGGTTGACGCTCCGATGGCTCCGAGAACCGGCGTACTGAGGCTGCCTTCCGACCAGCCAGCCTGGAGCGTCTGCGCGAATTGGGTCGCGACGATGCTGGAGAACGCTACGGTTGCCGCGTCTCCTCCGCTACCTGCGGCGAGAACATAGGCCAGCAGGGACGGTCCGGCGGTGGCGAGGCCGCGACGGATGATCTCGTTGCGTAGTGGTCCCTCGAAGGAAGAGGCTCCCTCCCGGGCGAGCCGGTCGAGTCGTCGCTGGCGTGGTGGCTGCAGCGCGATGGCCAATGCGGGCAGTATGTCAGTGATCATATTGACTGCCAGGATCTGACGGGTGTTCAGCGGCGTCCCGAGCCCAAGCAAGCTCACTCCAGTGATCAGTCCGAGCTCGCCGAGATTCCCGCCCAGGAGCAGGCTAACCGAGCGACGGATGTTCTGCCAGAATCCTCGCCCCTCGACCAGCGCTTCGACAAGCGTGGCGAAATCCTCGTCGAGCAGCACGATGTCGGCAGCCTGCCGGGCCACCTCGGTCCCATGTCCCATGGCGACGCCTGCTTCCGCCAGTCGGAGCGCTGGTGCGTCGTTCACACCGTCGCCGGTCATGGCCACGGTGTGACCCAGCCTGCGCAGGCTCTCGACGATTCGCAGCTTGTCGATCGGTGTGGCGCGCGCGACGACGGTCGTCCGCTCCATACGACGGTCGAGTTCGTTGTCGTCGAGAGTGCTCAGTTCGCCGCCGATCAGGACACCATTTGCTTCGGCAAGCAGCCCAGCTTCCCGAGCAATCGTCCGGGCCGTAGCGGGGTGATCACCCGTCAGCATGATCACCCGGACGCCTGCCTGGTGACAGCGGTCAACCGCCTGTTGCACGCCGATTCGGAGTGGGTCGCTGATGCCGACAAACCCGACGGCGACCAAGTCCGCGGGATCATCCAGTTTCGTTTCGGCCTGGCCCTGGGCCACCGCCAACACGCGCAAGCCTCGTTCGGCCATTGCCTGGGCGCGTTCCAGAAGTTCGTCGCGTCCATGGTCGTCGAGCTCTGTCTCCGACCCATTGCGCCGCGCTCGGTTACAGAGCATCAGGACGACTTCCGGCGCGCCCTTGAAGTAAACGTTCCCGTTGACGCGGGAGGCGTGGTAAGAGCGCTCCGACCCGAAGGGGAAGTCCTCCTGACGACTGACCTCGATGTCGCCGTTGATACCCGCAATCATCGCGGCTCGTACCACCGCGTCGTCAGTTGCGTGAACGCTCAGATTGGCGTCGTCCGGTGGAGGGCTGGCCAGCGCCGCGGTGCGGAGGATTTCGAGGCCCCGCTGCGAGACTGGCCCAGGGAACGACATCTCCCGCGCCAGGTCGTCAACTTGACGAACCTCGAGTTTCCCGGTCGTCAGTGTGCCAGTCTTGTCGACACAGGCGACATCGACTCGTCCTAGCGCTTCGATCGCCGAGAGGCGGCGTACCACTGCTCGTTTGGTCGCCAGGCGTTGTCCGACAGCGGCTTCGCCCATCTTTGCTAGCAGCGGCATTCCTTCCGGCACCGCCGCGATCGCCACGCTTGAGCCAAGAGCGAGCGGCGCGGCCACCGATCGCTGGCGCAGGATCCCCGCGATCATGACCGCGACACCTGCGGCTCCGGCGACCGGTAGCGTCAGGTTCAGCATCTCCATCAGACGGGTGTTGAGCGGATTCTCGACGTCTTCACGCTGGGAAATGGCGGCGGAGAGTGTACCGAGTTTGGTATCTCGGCCGGTCGCGACCACGACGGCCCTCCCAGATCCCGATATGACGTCGCTTCCTTCGAGCAGGATGCGCTCGTGGTCGTGTGGTCCGTCGACACTCTTGAAGACTGGCAGCGATTCGCCGGTTAGCGCCGCTTCGCTCACTTCCATATTGTCCGAGTGAATTACCCGTGCGTCGGCGGAGATCCGGGCACCGGCCGATAGCAGGATAACGTCGCCGGACACGAGATCCGATGCCGGAACAACCAGGGTGTTGCCGTCCCTGAGGACCTCACATTCTGGTGCTCCAAGCCGGGCTATCGCGATCGATGCCAGATCAGCGCGTCGCTCCTGCCAGGCACCAATGACGACATTGGTCGCGATGGTCGCACCGATAATGGCGACGTCGGCCGGCGCGCCAAAGCTCAGCGACAGGAGGGCGCCGACCGAGAGGACTCCGATGAGAGGAGAACGGAGCTGTTCTAGTACGGCAATTGCCAGCGGGTTACGCCTCGACCGCTCGTGGAATGGCCGATATCGGGCCTGTGCCTCCTCCGGTGTGAGTCCCGTCGCACGGGAGTCGACCGCACGTAGCGTATCCGCGACCGAAAGTCTCCCCCAGCGCTCGGGCTGCGGTTCGCGAATTTGCGATGCCGCCGTGACGCTCCGCACACCGCCCCTCAGACGCAACCAGCCAATGCCGACGGCACCGAGGGCCGTGAAATAGACGGCATTCGCGGCGGATCTCGGATTGGCGGTTCCTCGTAGGCTGAGCACCGCCCCGGCGATGTTCGAGATGATCGAAAGGAAGACCGAGTCTCGAGTCGCGAGATCTCGACGGCGGCCCGCCTCGAGAATTTCGACCACTCCATGAAGGTTCGGCGAGAGTAGGTCGACTCGCGCCGGGAATCGTGGCTGCCGGTCGATAATTCCAATGGCCAGGTCGGCGGCGCTGAAGGCCGGAGCGGACTCGATGTGATCCGACACAACGACGACATACGCGCCGGCCCGCTGGCGAGTCTGAACGAGGTCGAGCGCGGATAGTCCTTCGAGCACGGTAATTCCAGAGCGCCTGGCAATCTCCCGCGCGGTGGCAGAGGGATGCTTCATGCAGAGGACGAGTTCTGTCCGATGGCGTTCACAGCGGGCGACGAGGTCGTCAACCCCCGCCGCTTTTCGAGGTCGTAGCACGAGGAGCGCGACCGTTTCCTCGTCTGGGTCTCCCTTAGAAAGCGCCAGAACGGTGTTGCCTTGATTTCGGAAACGCTGAACAACCGCCGGTCGCATATCATCATCCGCGTGTCCGAGTGTCCAGCGCTGACCGGCTATCCTGGCGGAGGCGCGCTCTCCGTCGAAGCCGCCTTTGTCTTCCAAATCGACGAACGCGGTTGGAAAGACTCTCCCCCACGGCGCACCGGTGGCCGTTGAAACCCGGGCCGCGATAGACAGGCTCTCCTCCATCGACAATTCATCCGTGAGCGGAAAGGTATTGGCGAGTTCGTAGCCATTGATCAACTGACGTGCTCCGTCGAGCACGATCGTATCCGGACGGCGAATCGTCCGTCCCCGTCGTGTGCCGACTACGACCACGCCAGATCTGAGGACCCTGGCCGAAGCGCCGATTCCGGAAGTCTCGGTCCCAATGAGCGCGGTTCGAGCGCCAGTCTGGACCAGCATATTGAAGGCGGCCGCGGGAGAGCGAGTCAGAATTCCGGTCAGAGCTGACACGCCGAGCGACGCCGGGACGACGTAGCGAAGATAACGCTGAAGCAGCGTATCGCGCAGTGGACCCTCTCGTGGCCGCGGCTCGAATTCCGGGGCGGAATGTGCCCGGACATCGAGCGGTCCGCCCTGGAGCACCGAACCCGCGGGAATGTGCGTGCCCGCCGTAAGGCCGATAAGACTTCCATCTGGCATGATGGCGGTGCCGGTGCCCGAAATAACGGTCGCCGGATAGGCTACACGGTCACCGGGCTCAGGCCGGTAGCTGGCTCCGGGCCGAATGCCGGCCGCGTCCTCTTCGCGTTCCTGGTAGCGCTTCCAGGCTTCGCGCCGTGGAATGACCTCGGTCAACAGACGGAATCCCTCGACTCCATTCATGATGAGTCCCTGGACGTTGTTCGAGAGAGAGAGGCTGACCACGCCCAGGCCGCTAAATGTGAGGTCGGCCGCGTCGTTGCCGATGAGGCGCCGGACGCCGTAGCGAATGGCCGGAATGCCGCGCGCGATGTTCAGGGTGTCGGCAACCGTGGCGGCGCCCCGGTCGAGAATCGGTCCTTGCTGGCCGAGCATTCGCCGGCCGAGCAACAGAGCAATCCCGAGACCGGCTCCAGCAGTTCTTGCGACCCCGTTGATCAGCGGAGCGGGATCCATCGGATAGGCAGGCTGGTCGACATCCGGCAAGTCGGGAAGGTCGATGTCGCTCAGACTGGCGATCACGTCCTGCAGGTCGGTCAACCGTTCGTCGTATTCAACGGTCACCCGGCCGGTGATTTCGCTGGCGCGGGCCGTGACGCTCGGTAGCTGGCTCAATTGCTCTTCGATTTGTCTCGCCAGTGCCGGCTGAAACTCCAGGCCCGTGACCGGTACGCGAGCGCGTTGCCGGTGATCTCCGGACCGCTCGCGCCGGATGGAATGGCGTGCTGCGCGAGATTCCGAGCGTGGTTCTGGAGATGGGATCTCGGCCCGCCCAATGTCATCGAGTGCGCGGATAATCTCCTGCTGGGACGTCGCGTGTTGATCGAATTGGACTAGCACATTGCCAGTCAGAGGATTTGCGCGCGCATGGCGCACACCCGTCAGAGAACGTAGCCGGGCCTCCGCCATGCGGGGGTGTTTCGTCAGCCGATGAGGAAGTTCGACACGCACGCGGCCGGGCAATGAATGCAGAACTCGCGGCTCCTCGGCAGCTACGGCTACCATCGAGTTGCCACTCCCAATCGATTCGATGTTGTTGCGTTAGGTACGGTCATTGGCGACGACAGCTCACGTCGTTGCCGGTCACTCCCGATCCCCGTGTTCCTGCTCCCGCTGTTGTCTCTGCTGCTCTTGGTGGCGTTGTCGGATCTCCTGCGCCTCGGCCCAAATATCTTCGGCCTCTTCACGTGCGCGCGCGAAGAGTTTCATCGCCTGATGGCCGATCTCTGTGCCGACCTGTTCGGCCCGCACGGTCCATTCCTGAACGATGCGTTCGGCTCGTTCCATTGAGTCATCATCGTGACTGGTCTGCTCGCCAGTCTCCTCACCAGTTCCGCCTGCTTCACTCGCGCCGACCTGTGCCGTGTCAGATTTCTTGTGTGCCCGTGCGCGCCCATGCGGTCGCTTCGCCTTGTCCGGCTTTGGCTTCTGTTCATCGGTGTTTCGGGTCTCTTCCGACGCGGATGGATCGATGTCACTCATTCTTTCTTGTCCTCGTCCCCGTTCTCCTGGGGTTGCTCTTCCTGGTGATCACCGTCCATGTGCTCTTCCACCTCGCCCCTGGCTGATTCAGCCGCGTCCTGAACTCCGCTCGCGACTCCCTTGCCAAACGACGTGACCATGTCTCCGGCTGAGAGAGCTCCAGCAACACCGTAGACGAGTCCCCGGCGGGCGACGCGCCGGACGCGTGAGGAAAGGACGGCTGCGGTGGCGGCCACCGCGACGACGACTTCGGAACTGGCAAGATCTTCAACGTCCATGACGGTTACTCCTTGAGGATGGGTCGACCGATTCGAGGCTCTGGGCCTCATCACGACGAAGCCGTAGCGATTGCGTTCGGACTTATCGGTGCAAAACGTATGCCTCGATGTCACAGCACTCGGGCTCGTTTCGGATTGGGAACAGGCATGACGGAGCCAGCAGGAAATCCGGGGTTCATTATCAGTGACTTGATTGGGGATTGGCGATCGTGCGTGTCAACGTTGCGGCGGTACCGGTGGCCGCTGATGGCCTGGAACCGGTGCCGCCGCTGAACTGGTTTATCTGGGACCGCGCCTGGCTGAGCTAAATGTAAACGCGGATCAGAATGTCGGTTGGGTTGAAGCCGGTAGCCGGGCTCTGCTCCTGTGGGCAGGCCGAGACGCCGACCACCATGTCCATGAGTGCACGCAACACGACGTAGTCATTGCGCTCGGAGAGGGGCTCCCGCACCTCGAACTCGCCCCGGGCGCGCAGCCCCACGTTCATGAAAAAGTTGACCGGATCCGGAATACGGTCGTAGTCGACGTTGTACTTCTCCAGCTCACGGAAGAAGTTGTCGCGACATCCGGGATGATTTACCAGGCCGTAGTCGTCCTGGTAGCGTCGACGGTCGCACGACGGCAGCAGCAGGTCATGCCGGCCGACCGTGTCCTCGATAAGCGCGAACATCGCGTTGCGGCGGTTGCTGTAGATGGTCATCCCTTTGATCAGCATGAGGGAATTGTTGATGCCGCGCGTGTGGGAGGTCGAGAGCATCTCACGCATGTCATGCTTGTTGAAGGCGATCATCTCGGAGACCTGACGTCCCTCGACGTCGTTGATCTGCAGGTACTGGCCTTCGAGAATCTCGAAGACATCGGGTGCCGATGGGCGAACCTGGGCCGCGCGCCGCGGCATCCTCCCGGCCAGGATATCGGTTGTCTGAACCATATTGTCTGTAATCTCCGTCTAGTCAGTCTATGATGCGGCGTTGCGCCGGTTGACGGCGAGCACGCTCAGGAACTCGAATATGACGTTGGCCGCGATGAGCGCGGTCATCCCACTCGGATCATATGCCGGCAGCACCTCGACCAGATCGAGCGCGACCAGATTGATGCCCGGAAGCTCACGCACCAGTTCCTGCGCCTCGCGGCTGGTGAAACCGCCGATCTCCGGCGTGCCGGTTCCCGGCGCGAAACTCGGATCGACAAAGTCGATATCAAAGGTCAAGTATACCGGCCCGCTGCCAGCCCGACGTTGAACCGCGGCCATGGTCGCTTTGAGGCCTTCGCGCCGAACGTCGTCGCTGGTCCAGACCTCGAACCCGAGCTCATGTGACTGCTCCAGATCTTCAGGACCGTAAAGTGAGCCGCGCATCCCAACCTGAATCGCGCGTGATGTGTCGATCAATCCCTCCTCGACCGCGCGGCGGAATGGCGTGCCGTGGTTGTACTTGCGGCCGAAGTATTCATCCCAAGTGTCGGCGTGGGAGTCGAACTGGATGAACCCGACCGGCCCGTGCTTAGCCGCGACGGCGCGGAGTTCCGCCAGCGCGATCGAGTGATCGCCCCCAATGGTGATCGGGATCACTCCGGCATTCAGGATGATCGAAAGCCCCTCGGTAATACGTGCGTAGCTGTCCTCGATGTAACCGGGCACGACCGGAACATCGCCGTAGTCGACCACCGAGAGATAGTCGTAGACGTTGACGTCCAGCGACGCGTTGTAGGTGCGGGTCATGACCGACATGTCACGTACCGCTGCCGGGCCAAAGCGCGCCCCGACCCGGTAGGTGACGGCGGTGTCGAAGGGGGCGCCGACGATTGCAACGTCGACGTCGTTCAAGTCAGTGACATGCGGCAGGCGCGCAAAGGTGCGAATGCCGCCAAATCGAGGCGTCTGAAGCGCGTCAGCCGGTTCGTAGCGGGGCATGGGTCAATTACCTCCCCGGTTAGGATCGAAGCGTGCGAAGACCAGGCAGGCGTTCTGCCCGCCCAGGCCAAAGGAGTTCGACATCGCCACCTCGACGTTCGCCGTGCGCGCCTCATTGGGGACATAGTCGAGGTCGCAGTCCGGGTCGGGATGGTGGTAGTTGATCGTCGGGTGGATGATTCCGTCCCGAATGGTAAAGATCGTCGCGATCGCTTCGACTGCCCCTGCGGCGCCCATCATGTGCCCGGTCATTGACTTCGTCGAACTGATCGGGACCCGTATCGCGTGTTCGCCGAGCGCGCGCTTGATCGCCAGCGTCTCGGCCTTGTCACCCAACGGCGTCGATGCGGCGTGCGCGTTGACATAGTCGATCTCTTCCGGGGCGATGCCAGCATCGGTGAGGGCACTCTTAATCGCCACTGCCGCGCCGCGACCTTCCGGCTCCGGCGCAATCGGATGATAGCCGTCGTTGCTGCTGCCGTAGCCGAGCACCTCAGCGTAGATTCGTGCGCCGCGCGCCCGGGCGTATTCCAGCTCCTCCAGCACGAGCACGGCCGCGCCTTCTGCGATGACGAATCCCTCGCGCGTGGCGTCGAACGGGCGGCTGGCTGATTCTGGATCGTCGTTGCAGGTCGACGTCGCCTTCTGAACCGCGAAACTCGCAATGAACAGCGGGAAGACCGAATGCTCCGTGCCACCGGCCAGCATGACATCCGCCTGTCCGCGCCGGATGATCTCAGTTGCTTCGCCAATCGACTGGGCCCCGGTGGCACAGGCTGTGACGATCGTGAAATTCGGACCGAGGAGGCGGAACGTATTGGCGACATGATAAGAGGCCATGTTGCTGGGGAAGGTCGTCATGAAAAAGGGTGAGGTTCGCATCAACCCGCGCCGCGCGGCAGTCTCCTGTGTCTCGACAATCGTGGCGAACCCGCCGGACGCCGTGCCGACGATCACGCCGCCACGGTCTTGATCGACGCTGCCGGGTTCGATGCAGGCATCCTTCAGCGCCATGCCAGCCGCGGCTACCCCGAATTGTGAGAACAGAGCCATCTGCCGTGCCGTCTTCGCGTCGGCCCACTCAGAGACGTCGACGCCGCTGACCTCACCGCCAATGTGAACCGGCAGTTCACTTGAGTCGAAGCGCTCAATCGTCCGGATGCCCGACTTGCCCGATTTGAGTCCCTGCCAGGTCTCTTCGGCACTCAACGCAATTGGGGTCACGGCGCCAACGCCTGTTACGACCACGCGCCGCCGGGATCGTTGCACGGAGGCGGTCAATTGATGGCCACAGCGCGCACAGAAATTCGCGTCGCTCGGCGCTGTCGCTCCACAGTTTGGACAATCCAACAGGTTCCTCCCGCGTCGTCGTGGACCGCATTGAGACAACGGCGATCGTTCGTCACCTCGTCGCCCGCATCCGCGTCCGCACAATGAAAACGCTCAAGATGGCTCTCGCTCACGGGCGTAGAAGATCGTACCAGATTCGGGGAGATGGGGATGAGCAGCGAGGCAGCAGATCCCGCCTGACGTGCGGCACGTCCAAGTTCCCTGGCAAGGGGACAATAAAACAAGAGGCGGTGCACCCGCGGAATCAATGAGATCGTTCGTGAGTTGATCGTTCACGTCGTTGTCCATGGTGTCGCGTCTCCGGAGCGACCACGTCCAACCTGGGTTGAAAACCCAGGCTAGTTAGCCGAAGCCCCTGAACGGGCTGAGATTACGCGATTCCCTTCGTGGATGCCCGTCCACAGAGCGATTCGACAAGCAACCCCAATCCATTATCGAGGTGTGCGAGCGCATTCGGTAATTGGCCACGGTCGCCCGGGAATTATGGGGTTTGACGATTAGCTTCAGTAATCGGCGACGTTCGCCCGGGAATAAATTCCGGGGCTACCAAGTCGAAGTCCACTGAAGGGACTGGGTCAAGATTGCCGACTCGGCAGCGAATGTGGTCTATATCAGCAACAATGGCAAAAAATCCAGTCTGCTTCAGCAGACTTCGCTTTGTGAAGCGCGGCGGCTTGAGCCCCGCGTCACAACGGCGGCCTTACCGGATCAACCTGTGCACATCGATCATGGATTTCGCCTTTTCAGCCCAAGGTTTTCAATCCTGGGCGAACGTATTCCTGCTTTCCTTACTCGAAAAACTCCCTATCCTCCTCGCCGCAAATACGCCTTCGCCGCTTCGGGGATGAGGTCGACGCCCATGCCAGGCCGATCCCAGACTTCGATGAAACTGTCCTTGACAACCGGGCTCGGCAGTCCCTCCACGATGTCGTACCACCAACTCGGCTGGCCGATCGGATATTCGAAGGCGATGTAATTGTCCGGCAGCGTGGCGCAGACCTGCACCAGCGCGGCGAGGCCCAGCAGTCCGTTGCCAGTGCCGTGTGGCGCGATCAGGATGCCATGCAGATCGGCAAACTCGGCGATCCACTTCAATTCGGCGATGCCTCCGACATCGCATGGGTCGGGACCGATAATTCGTACGGCGTTGGTCTCGATCAGGTCGAGGAAGTTCTGTCGCAGGTAAACCTGCTCGCCCGTATGAATCGGTGTCGAGGTGGCTTGCGTCACCTCGCGATAGAGGGCGGCCGAGGTGTGCGGCACGTAGTCGCCCGTCAACAAGTCCTCCAGCCAGAGGACGTTAAGCGGTTCGACCAACCGGGCGAACTTGATCGCGTCGGGAACCGTCCAGCCAGGTCCACAATCGAGCGCCAGGCCAACCTCGTCGCCGAGCACCTCCTTCATCGCGGCGACACAATCAACCAGATGATTCATGCCCCGCTCGGTGAGCAGGCCGCGATCTCGGCTGCCGTGCCAGCCGCGCGGATGAGCTTCCCCATAGAAGAAGTTGGGAATGCGGTTTGGCATCGGACTATGGAAGGCAAGGGCCTGTTTGATGATGCTGAAGTTCTCCGGCGAAGCCTTCATCTGCGCCATATTCTCGGCGAAGCCCTCGGGATCGTAGCTCGGCATCTGGAACCGTATCGCGCCGTTGTATACGCGCACTCGATCGCGGATCTTGCCACCGAGCAGTTTGTAGACGGGCAGGTTGGCGGCTTTCCCGGCCACGTCCCAGAGCGCCATCTCGATCGCGCTGACGGCGCTCCCCCAGGGCTTGAAGGCCCCAAAGCGACGAATCTTGAGCATGACGCGCTCGACGTTGGTCGGATCCTCGCCGATGATCGCGTCGCGGTAGAAGAGGATGTGTGGCTTCAGATACGGCTTGTAGAACTCGACCTGGCCGTAGCCGCTGACGCCCTCGTCGGTCACGACGCGCACGATTGGATGCTCTCCGATCACCGTGCACTTCAAGTCCGTGATCTTCACGTGTTCCCCTCCTCGCTCAGGAAGAATGTCTCCGCGTCGTCCTGAGGCCGGTATCCGAGCATGTTGATGGCGTCGGTGATATCCCAGCGACGGCCGCTGTTGGCCGATGTGGCGTAGAAGACGCCGTAGCCGATGTCAGCCTCGATCGCGCGCCAGACGATCTGTGCGCAGTCTCGCGGGCTGAGCCACATCCAACGGCCGATCTCGTCGTGTGGCTCTTCCAGGAACCAGCCGATGCGCAAGGCGATGATCGACATGCCGTACTGGTCCACGTAGAAGCGTCCCAGCGTCTCGCCAAACGCTTTCGAGACGCCATAGAGCGAATCGGGTCGAACGGGCTGATCGGCGTAGACCGGCCAATCGCGGTCGCGGTCGTACATGCCCATGACGTGGTTGGTCGAGGCGAAGACGATTTTTCGCACTCCGGCGAGGCGGGCTGTTTCGAAGACGTTGTAGGTGCCGACGATGTTTGTCTGGTGGACTGCATCCCAGGGCGAGGTGACGTGGGGAGATCCCGCGAGGTGTACGATGGCGTCAATGTTTGTCATGGCCGGAACCAGTTCCTGGAAGTTGGCGACGTCGGCGATTACGTAGTCCGCGGCGGGCTCGACCTCCGGCGGGTGGTGGAAGTGGAGTCGAAGTTCGTAATGGTCCTTGAGGCTCTGGGAGAGGCTGCTACCGATGTGCCCGCCAGCGCCGGTGATCAGAACCCGCTTGCGTTCGCTCATCTCGCCGCTCCGCTCGAGTCACTCGTGGCGGACACCAACTTGGCGAGGTCCGCGTGTGCCTGCTGGAGGATTTGCTGCGCGGCCTTGACCGCCTCACGATCCTCATCCGACATCCGTAGACGCGTGGCGAAATGGGCCATACGAATCTCCAGTTCGTGGAGTGTTCGTAGGACCGGCGGCAATAGCGCCTCGGCGTGCTGATCCCCAGTGTGATAGAGCGGGTCCGGCATGAGGTGGACTTCCTTCCACGGACGGTCGTTGTGCAATCTCGCTGCTCGTTTTCACGGTTCACGCTCGATTATCACCGACCTGACCGGATCTGTAGAGTCGGACTGATCGACCGCTGCCGCGCCAGATGCGCAACTCTATAATGGTGGCGCCAAATTGCCCTGTGTCGCGGAGGAATGCATGACCGTCATCGACTGGTTGCTCGAATCCGATCCCTCGATTCGTTGGCAGGTCATGCGGGACCTGGCTGACGCCCCACCGGACGAGGTTGCCGCCGAGCGCGCCCGTGTCGCGACGGAGGGCTATGGTGCGCATCTGTTAGCGCTGCAGCGGATTGATGGCTCCTGGGGTGGGGCTGCGTGGAACCGTGGGTGGGATTCGACCATGCACGTCCTGACATTGCTCAGAGAAATGGGACTCGATCCAAAGTGCGACGAAGCGCGGAGTGCGTTGGACCGTGTGCGCGTTGGAGTTCGCTGGCAAGGCTGGGACGGCACGACCTGGCGCGGCCCGGATTGGATCGGCAACCCATATTTCGAGGGTGAGGTCGAGCCGTGCATCAACGGACAGGTTGCCTCGAGCGGCGCTTATTTTGGTCAGGACATTCGGGGAATCATCGACCGCCTGCTTGACGAACAACTGCCGGACGGCGGTTGGAATTGTGAGGCCGTCAACGGGTCAACACGGTCGTCCTTCAACACCACCATCTGCGTGCTGGAAGCCCTGACTCGAGTACGATCGATTGAGTGGGGGACGATCAGAGGTGACCGACGCTCAACTCCGAGGGCAGGAGTATTTGCTCGAGCGCCGTCTCTTCCGGCGACGATCGACTGGCGAGGTGATCGAGCACGACCGCAAAGGAGGCTCCGTGTGGACGCGGTTCGCCTTCCCGACGTGGTGGCACTACGACGTGCTGCGCGGCCTCGAGTACCTGCGCAGTGCCGGAGTCGCGCCCGACAACCGGATGGACGATGCGATAGCGCTTGTTGAATCAAAGCGCGACCGCGACGGGCGCTGGCCGCTGGAGACACGCTATCCCGGCGTGATGCCTGTCGAGATTGACGACGGGGAGGGCCGGCCGAGCCGCTGGAATACCTTGCGTGCCCTGCGGGTCCTGCGCTGGTACGGAGAGACCGATTCGTGACGGGGACGATGAACCGGCGGACCCAACTCAGGTCCGCCGGTTCTGGACAGATTTGGAATTCGGATTCGATCTACGTCGGGCGGAGCATGATCCGCTCACGACGCGGCTTCTTGATGGCGTCAATCGCGAGACGCGCGGCCGATTGCCGTGCTGCCTGACGGAAGGCCTCGGCGGGCGCGGAATCGGGCGCCGACACGATAATCGGCTGTCCGGCATCTCCACCGATACGAATTGACGGTTCCAACGGGATACGGGCCAGCAGCGGAACCTCGTACTCCTGCGACACGTGCTCACCGCCGCCGCTGCCGAAGATGTCGCTCTCCTCGCCGCAGTTCGGGCAGATGAAGTAGCTCATGTTCTCGACGATGCCCAGGATGGTCGTCTTGACCTCCTTGAACATCGCCAGTCCCTTGACCGCGTCGGCCAACGCCACGTTCTGCGGTGTGGTGACGATCACCGCGCCGGAGAGCGGAATCTGCTGCACCAGCGTCAGTTGGGCGTCGCCGGTTCCGGGCGGCAGGTCGACCACCAGGTAGTCGAGTTCACCCCAGTCGACATCCTTCAGGAATTGCGTGACGAGCTGCGATACTAACGGCCCACGCCAGATGAGCGCCTTACCCGGCTCGATCAGAAAGCCGATCGACATGATCTTCACGCCGTAAACGTCGAGCGGGACGATCTTGTTGCCACGCATCATCGGCTGTGCCTGAATGCCCATCATCATCGGAATGCTTGGGCCATAAACATCGGCATCCAGAAGACCGACCGATGCGCCGTCCTGCGCCAGGGCGATCGCCATATTGACCGCGACGGTCGACTTGCCGACTCCGCCCTTGCCGCTGGCGACGGCGATCACGTTCTTGACGCCCTCGATCTGCTGGCGATTCGTCATGCCCGCGCCACTGGGACGAACCCGCGCGGTGAATTTCAAATCGACGTCGGAGACGCCGTCGACGGCGATCACGGCGTCGTGCACGTCACGCTTGATGTCCTCGCGCAGCGGGCAGGCCGGCGTGGTCAGTTCGACATGGACAGTAACGCTGCTCCCGGCAATGTCCACGTCTTTGATCATGCCGAGGTCGACCAGGCTCCGGCCAATTTCAGGATCATTGACCGGACGCAGAGCATCAATGATCTGCTCCTTGGTCAATCCGTTTTGTGACATCCAGACCTCTCTTCCAGAGCTCAGAATCGGCGCAGCGTCAACGATTGTAGCAGCCGGAGCGACGATGCGGGAGATCGCGACTTTCTAAACCAAAGTCTATCATAAGTCGAAGAGGTCCGGGATGGAGGAGGTCAGACGGAGGGGGGCAGCACGGTCGGCAGCAGACTGAGTTGTGCCAGTTCACAACGGAGGTGGGCAGAGGCGGCCGTCGCTACGGCAAGCGAGAATAGTGGTCTGGGACGAACCAGGAATCGTTGTGGCGGCACGTGTGGCCGCCAGCAGTCTGGATGTGGGAGGCTGCGGGCTGGAATGGCTCACCGACAAGACATCCGGCCATGAGAGGCAATACCGCGAATCGAGAACACTCGGCCAGGGTCTACCGGTCCACCCGGTCCAGTCTATCCACGGGTTCGAGTGGTATGACGATCCAGAGCACAATGTACGGGACCAGTCCCGGCACGCCACCCGGAATGAGCAAGATAATCCAGATCATCCGCATAAGCCAGACGGGCACGTTGAAGCGTTCGGCGAGTCCACCAGCGACCCCGGCGATAATGCGATGGTTCCGCGAGCGGTAGAGTCCGCGATCAGCCGCCATGGTTCCTCCGTTTCCTGTTCGAGCGAGTTGGCGACATTACCAGCATACCGGTTCCCCGGTCTTCGTAGCGATCGCACGACCCCTGCCGGATTGCCGCTCGGCGGCGTTTTGTTGTCGATTTCTCTCTTAAAGAGGCTTGAGGGTTCGCTCCACGTTTCCGTGCGGGGACGAGCGAACCCTCAGTTGGGGAGGTGCCGGGTGCAGGTGGTCATCCCGACTATGAGGTTTTGGAGGTCACGATACGGCAGTGGTTTTCGCCGTATCGCGGTGAGCTCTTTGTTGCGACGTTCCCGCGCCACCTCTGCGGGATTTCAATCTCAATCAATTGCGAACCGGTCCCGAATCTTGCCTTGCCTCGAGTGATTTAAGACGCTTTTCAAGGACCGCTTACTCGTCGCCTCACCGTTCTCAAGTTCTGAACATATCTTAGTTGTGGTCATGGACCAGCACATCCGCCGAAAGGACCATATTCTTTGCGGTGACCGGACAGGCATTTTCCTGTACCTATGGACAGGAGTACTGCGCGCGGGCAACGAATAGCGCTCCACGGCGTATCCCGGGATGGGTTCTACATGGACCAGTCGTCAAGCATTCACGACCAGGTGGTCCCAGCAAGCACGGCAGAGCGTCGCGATATGCAGGTGCGCCGCGCCCCGTCCGGCACGTCCGTCCGGTAATTCCGGCTTCACCTGGTCCGTATACACCGTGAGAACATACCGTGGGTCGTCCCCGCTGTAGACGATGCCGACGTCGCTGTAGTTGCGCACACCGCGCCCCGTCTTGTGGGCGACTTTGGCGTCCGGCGGCATCAGGTAGGGCAGTCGATTCGTCAGCTGCTGCCAGCTCATGATCTCGATCGCCTTCTGACAGAGTGCGGGGGTGACTCCAAGCTTTGCAGCTGCCGCGTCGTCTCGTGAGCCGTCCACCATCACGTTCAGCAGCTGGCCGACGTCGTTCGGCGTGGTGGCGTTGGTCGCGTCCGGCGCGTGGTCCCAGGTGAGGCCGGAGGACGGGATTTGGTCGCGATGAGTCGTGTTCGTCATCCCAATCGACTGACAGTAGGCGTTGATCTTGTCGAGCCCGAGTAATTCGGTGATGGCGCCCGTCGAGACGTTGTCCGACACGATGATCATCATGGTGAGATGATCGATCAGCGGCAGGGTGAAGCCAGGCTGAAAGTAGCGGAAACAGCCGGAGTTATTCTGAAAGTACTTCGGGTCTGGAGTGACCGGCTGTTCGAACGAGAGGCGTCCTTCATTGATTTCCTTCAATGCCGTCATCAAGATCGATACCTTGCGGGTGCTGGCCGACGGCCCGACGAGATCACCATGGCGGTTCGCCTCTTTCCCCGTCTGGAGATCTTTCAAATACCACCCGGTGTGGAACGGCTGTGAATCACAAAGCTGGTTGAGCTCATTGACCAAACTCTCCATCGTCGCCTCCTTCATTTCGATTTCGCCGTGCCGTCTACTGTAATTCAGGATGGTCACGCACGCCATTGTCAGGACGGTTGCGTATCCGGTGGCGAGTTCGGCCAGATCCGGGCTTCGGGTGGCGACGGCTGGGGATCAGGTTCCTGTGCACGAAGATCGGCGATCACGTGTGGTTTCTCGGACGCCCTCCACTGGCATAGTCGCCCATCCCGAGCGTAGACCAATCGACCGCGATGATCCCAGTCGGCCCAATCCAACCGTCCGAGATCCTGCTCATCACCGCTCGATTCATCCCGAACCGAGTAGTGAGTAATGTGGGGGCCGCCGAATTCCTCAAACGACGATTCACTTAGTTCCGTCATCACCAATGTCTGTCGGCCGGTAGGATCAGTTCGTTCCCACTGCCAGATCCCGCTCGTTGGGATTGACTGTCTCCAGCCGCCCCGTCGGAGCCGATTGAAGTAGACAGTTCGTTCTGTCCAATTGACCGAACGATCAACGACAGCCGGGTGAGTTGACCGGCGGAGCCACTCAGGCAGGTTCCCCTGATCAGGTTCGGAATCTATTCCCCCGAGCCACACCGACCGCTCGCTCGCGAAGTGACCGCCCGTGAAGTAGGTGCCACCAACGAACCAAAGACACAGCGCAGTGAACCAGGGTGGTCGACTGATCGCGAGCCACGTGTCTTGCCCAGATGGATTGCTCGATCGTCGGGCAAAGTAGACAAAGAGCGACCCGTCAGGCGAAATGTCCGAGCGTCGCTCGTAGACGCGTCCTGCGAACCACTGCCCGTGAACGAATTCGTCTCGATCCGTGTGCCAGAGGCTCAGCCGAACCCACGCGGATGGCCCACGCCGCAGTACCAGACCCAGCGGATTGTCCACCGCCAGGAAAACGTGCAGGCGACATGAGGAATCGGATTCGTCTGAACGCGCGTTGTTGACTTGGTTGTGCACGAATTCACGCTCGATATCTCTTCAAATGCGACGTGAACCACTATACTTGGGCTTACATCGACACGAAACACAACCGAACGAAAGCTGAGACTCGCGGGAGCGTACCGCGGTGGTTCACAGGTTAGACGAGACATCGATCCAGCTGACTCCGCATTCTCGATACCGTGCCCGCTCGTGTGAGCGTGTGTGATCACGGTGAAAAACGCGAAAGGAAAGATCGAGTTGGTGACCGAATCTCAGGTGCCGGCTGATCAACTCGTCGAAGAATTGTTCGATCTCTGGCGCTGGCTGCGTCACATGTCCTATTCGATCCGCGAAGGCGAAGCGACGGTGCAGCAATTCTGGCTTCTTCATCAGCTCAGGAGTCGCGGTGCGCTTTCGGTCGGTGAGGTTGCGTCGGCCCTGGGAGTCTCTCAGAGTTCGGCGACGATTGCCAGCAAGCGACTGGAGGTCGCGGGCCTCGTGACGCGACAACGCCGCTCAACTGACGAACGCGTTGTCGAGATCCGCCTGACCGATGCGGGTTGTGACAAAGTCGAGAGTTGGCGCCAGCGTCGCCGTGACGCGGTCGCGGAACTGCTCGAGCCGCTTGATCAAGCGGAACGGGAGGAACTCGCGCGCCTGGTCGCCCGAGTACTGAGTCTGACGCACGGCGGCGAGCAGTATTCACGCGGCGATACGTGATGCCAAGGGTGACAGCCGCTGGACTGTCGTTCCTCCAAGGCTACTCAACCCGCTGTTAGAACAGGGTGTTGGCGAAGATCTGCCACGCCAGCAACGACTTCGCCGTTAGGCTGAGGACAATGTACATCTTCTCGCCAAATATATAGTTGCGCCACGATCCAAGCTTTCCGTACTGCAGCGCCATGTTGATTGCAAAGCTGTTGAACAACACAAAGAGTGATATGACGATGCCGTACACAAACCCTGGAGGGCCCACCGAACGGTTGACTGACCCGATGAACTGGTAGGCAATCACGATCCACGGGACGATTCCGGCGACACAACCGAAAAGGAACGGTGTCCAATTCACTGATTCCCGCTCCCGGTTCATGATCTCCATCACCATTCCAAAGAAGATCATTGCCGAATTGACCCCAAATATGGCGATCAATGCTCCGACGTCACTGATGCCGGTGACCATCGAGATCAGGACGATCATGATCGACGCACTGATCGAGTATTCCCACCACCGCGCGTAATTGATCTTGCGATCGAGGTTCTTGCGGTACCACGGCCAGACTCCTGGCGCTGCCATCAAGAGATGATCGGCAGCGGCCAGCAGCAGGAACGCGCCCACGACCGGGCCGATCGGGATGGTGAACAATGTCTCGCGTTGCGAGAGATCGGATCCAGGGGGTCCGGTCATGAAGGATGCGGTAACCGGTAGGGAGAAGTCGTTGCTCAAGGCGAAGATGGCGATCGACTGCGCCAGATGCAACAGGCCGACCAGGAGATTGTAGGCTCTCAATCGATCATTCGATTGTTTTGTTGTGGCGTCGAGGCTGGGGTCAGATCCACGTTGCTGAGATTCGATGCGACTGTTCATCGCGCGGTCTCCTGTCCATATCCGGCTGACCGGCACCAAGCTGTGGTTTGCGTTCCGCGAGTTCGGCGCGGAACAGCCCTTCTAGCGTTACTCGAAGGCGCATGACACAGGTGTCAAACCGGCGAGGAAGCTGTAACGAAATAGTAGCAGAGGTCTGGCGCGTGCTGATACGCGGTGAGCTAATCGACTGTATTCACGTGAGCTTTCATTTCAAGACCGAGCAGCAGCATGTGGAAATAGATCAGTCCTCCGTAGGCGTTCCAGCGGGCGAGGCTGTCTCGCACAGTCGCGTAATCAAGGGGCTCACCGTTGTCGAGCCAGCGTCCAAGCGTGTTGCGCGCGCCAACGTCGTCGCCGGGAAAGACATGAATGCGTCCCAATCCTCGCAGGAGCGTATATTCTGCCGTCCAGCGCCCAACTCCCTTGATCGCCGTCAGGTGTTCGACCGCCGCACGGTCCTCCAACTCAGGCAATACGTCGAAATCAATTGATCCCTCGTCGATTCCCTGGGCGAGTCCGATCAACGCCCGGGCCTTCTGCCAACTGAATCCCATCGAACGAAGGTCTTCCGGTTTGGCCTCAGAGATGGCACGAGTCGTTGGGAATGCGGGTGGAAAGGTATCCAGCTCATTGATGCGCTCGCCATAGCGTTCGACAAGTCTCGACACGACTCGCAGGCCGACGTTGAGACTCACCAGCTGGCAGGTGATCGCGTTCGTCAGGCATTCGAACATGGTGGGGTAGCGGACCGGCTTGACTCCCCGGAACCGGTTCGCCAGCTGCATTAGGCGTTCATCCGATCGGGCAAGATCGTAGTATGGGGTGAGATCCGCGCGGGTGCCGAGCAGTTGCTCAATCTCATGGACGATCGTTGCGACGTTTTCGACCGAGCCGTTCGGCCCAATGAGACGCACGTCCAGCAATGGATCATCCACTGGCCCGACTTGCCGGATCTCGACCGCGATCAGCTGGTCGTTTACCCGGAGCACTCGCCGGTAGACGTCTCCATCCCACTGATCGATGATGTATTCGGGCCGCCGTTTGAGAACCCAGACCGTCAAATCCAGCCGAAAGGGCGAAATCGGCTCAATCTGGCAGGTGACCTCCATCACGTTAGCCCCCTTCTCGCTCATCGTCCGTCTGACTGCACCAGCATACGGGATCCAATTGACGGGCGCAGGAAGAACGGAGCCGCCTGGTAGATTGATACAATGCATGAGTTTGGAAATTGAATGGTTTCGATTTGGGAGAACAGCATCGAATGGCCGCCGCAACGGCGTTACGCAGGTACCAGTGGGCCTCGGATTACATCAGTGGGCTGATTCAGGGACCACCGAGTCCCAGGCCCGGCGCGACACCGCAGGAGATTCGCGCACGAGCGATCGCACGGATTGACCGGCTACGACGTTTCCTCGAATTTGTCGGGAATCCGCAGCAGCAATTTCGCTCGGTTCACGTCGGCGGCACGTCCGGCAAGGGATCGACATCGGCCCTGATCGCGGGAATCTTGCACGCCGCCGGATATCACACGGGCCTGCACGTCTCTCCCTACCTCCAGGTCGAAACCGAGAAATTGCAGATCGACGGCCGGTTGATGCCTGGCGATCGTTTTGCCGCTCACGTCGAGGCGCTTGATCACGAAATAAAACGCTGGGTTGCGAGCGGCGAGGCGACGTTGACCTACGGCGAGTTCTGGGTGGCACTCACGTTCTTTTCGTTTGCCCGGGAGCGCCTTGACTGGGCGGTGATCGAGGTCGGCGCGGGTGGGCGGTTCGACCTCACGAACGTCTTGTTGCCAGACGTCTCAGTCATCACCTCGATCGGTCTCGATCACGTACGCACGTTAGGCAATACGATTCCGGAAATCGCCTGGCACAAGGCGGGCATTATCAAACCGGGCCGTCCGGCTGTCACCACGGTGCGCAAACCTGACGCGCTCGAGGTCATCGAACGCGAAGCCGACGAAACTGGATCCCGGTTGATTCATCCGGTCGAGGGCGTCGACTTCGAAGTGGTATCGACCGGTGCCGACGGAACTCGTGTGCTCGACAAGGCCAGCGGCCAGATCTTCACTACGGTCCTTCCGGGTCATTTCCAGGGATACAACGTCGCGGCCGCCGCTGCCGCCGCGCGCGCTATCCCAGAGCCGTCGTCGCACGCAATCACTGATGACGTCATCGCTCACGGCATCGCCGAGACTCGCTTTCCGGGACGGATGGAGATCGTGCAGCGAGACCCACTCGTCGTGCTCGACGGTGCGCACAATCCGGAGAAGATGCAGTCCTTTGTCGACGGCGTGACTGATCTGGGAACGCCACGACGCCGGATCGTGGTCCTGGGTTCCCTCGACGCGCATGACTTTCTGACCGGTGCCCGGATCGTGACGCCGATTGCGGACGAGGTAATCGTCACGGCTCCGAGCGCGATTGAGCGTGCCAGCGCACCGACCGATGCGATCGCGGATGTCGTACGTGAGTATGGCAAACCGGTTGAGGTGATTCGTGACCCACGGGCGGCCATCGATGCGGCGCTGGCCCGGGCGTCGGCAGACGATCACATTCTCGTCACCGGGTCGCTCTACCTTGTCGGTGCCATTCGCGAACGCTGGTACACCAGCGAGTCGATCGTCATCGCCGGAACCAGCTGGCCGGATGGATCGTCTCGTGCCTGACGCGCCGGTTCGCCTGATCCTGTTCGACGTCGACGGTACGCTGATCGAGCGGGGCGACCCGGATCACCTGGCCGCAATCGACGCTGGTCTCCGCGCCGTGTATCCGCGGATTGGCGCCTCGATTCGTGACATTGACTTCGATGGCAAGGTCGACCGCCAAATTGTGCGAGCGGTCCTGAGCGTTGGTGGAATGCCGGCGGATGTCGACCTGGCGACGATCGCTCGCATTCTCGATGCTGCGGCCGATTCGTATCAGTCGGCATGGGAGGGTCGTGCCTCGGGTGACGCCGATCTGTTACCGGGCGTGCGGGACCTGGTGATGCTTCTCGCCGCGGACCGCCGCTTTGCGCTGGGCGTGCTTACCGGCGGGGTGCGCGGCGTGGTCGAGACGAAGCTGAAACGCCTGGAACTGGAGCGCTACTTCCCGGTCGGCGCGTTCGGTGATGAGGTCGAGGTCCGCGCTGAGTTGTTGCCACTAGCCATGTCCCGAGCCGAGGATCACTATCACCGTCGGTTTGAACCGGCCTGCGCGGTTGTCGTTGGAGACACGCCGCACGACGTTTCGGCGGCTCATGAGGGTGGTGCCCCATGCCTGGCTGTCGCGACCGGCCGTTTCACCGTCCAAGAATTGCGAGCTGCCGGGGCGGATATGGTGCTTTCGGATCTGTCCGATACCGCTCGCGTGGTGGACGTGCTCTCGTCGATCGCGCGGGACTGATCAGTCGACTGCTTGACGCTCCAGCCCGAGTTCGGAGGCACGGTCCTTCATCGCGTCCAGCACGACTCCGATGTGATCGTTCAACTCCATGCCGAGCTCACTCGCGGCATGCTCGATCTCAGCGCGGTTGACCGCGGCGGCGAATTCCTTGGTCTTCCACTTCTTGCGCACGCTCTTGATCTCGACGTCGAGGATGCTCTTGCTCGGACGTACCAGTGCCACGGCGACCAGAAAGCCCGTCAATTCGTCGACGGCGACAAGCGTTTGCTCCATGCGAGACTCAGGCTGGACGCCGGTAATTTCGGCGGCATGCGCCAGCATCGCGTGCACGACTTCCGGCGGGCAACCGTGCTCCTCGAGAATGCGGGCGCCGACGATCGGGTGTCCTTCGACGCTCACGTCAGGGTTCTGCTCGTAGTCGAAATCATGCAGCAGGCCAGCCAGTCCCCACAGGTCGGCGTCCTCACCAAATCGCTCGGCGTAGGCCCGCATGGCCGCCTCGACCGCCAGCATGTGCCGGATCAAATGGGGCTGGGTGGTGTATTCCGTTACGAGCGCCAGGGCTTCTTCCCGTGTCATCTCACCTCCACGTGTAATCGTCTCGTTGAACAGACCTGAGGGGCGGTTTGGGAACCGCCCACTGGTTTATCGACGTAGGATCATCTTACCGGAGTGCCGGAAAATCCGGCAGGTGGGGGTGCGAGCGCCTGCAGCTAGCTCGGCGGACGCCGTTGTGAATCGCTGGGAGTCATCATTGCGCCGATAACCCGGCCCCACTTCTGAGCCGAAGACTTGTTGGACTTGTTGGTGGTGCACTGAGCCGCCGGACGCGGTGCCGCCTTTGAAGTTGTTGTGGTCTGCTTCGCGGGAGTCGTCGTCGAAGCGGCCGTCCGGTTCGCCGGAGCCTTCGTCCGCGGCTTTGCGGTTTTCTTGTTCGGCGCGATCACGGCGCGAGCCGCACGGAAATAGCGATTATTGACCAAGGGATTGTTGACCGGTTCGAGATGCCCACCACGCCGTTTCCAGAGATAGCGACTAACGCCCATCCCGACGAATCCGCCGATGATACACACCACCGCGGCGGGATCATCGGGCGTGGCGGAGATCATGCCGACGCCCCCGAAATGGAGGGCGAGTAGAATACCGGTCGCGACCAGGTAGCCGAGCACCCAGGATGCGGTCTCGCTAAAGGCCTGACCGAAACGCCGGCAGCTCTTCCATGACATAAAATAAATCAGCGGCATGATAATCCACACAGGAGCCTCACAGGTTGTCGCTTGAATGTGTACCTAAACGTGCTTAAGCCTACTCGATGAGCGAGCCGCACAACAACCACATCACGTCGAATCACTGATTGCGAGGTCATCGACAAGCGTGAGGTCTCGTTCCACGATAAACGGTAAACTTGAGCGTCGACTCCAGCGGCAAATCGGTACTCCTGATAGCGTCAGATAGAGCCCTCAATTCATGGCACAGACCAGCACGGACACCACGGGAACTGATCAGCTTGCGACCCTCGAAGGGGTTGTCGAACGACTGACCTACCAGCATCCCACGTCGGGATATACCGTCCTCAAGCTGAAGACCGCGCGTGGCGCCGACGTCGTCGCGGTGGGTCAGATGGGCGGGATTAACCCCGGTGAGCGGGTCCACCTGGACGGAATGTGGACAACCCACCCGCAGCACGGGCGACAATTTCGTGTTACGACCTTTCGCTCGGTCCTCCCGGCCACCACCGAGGGCATTCGCAAATATCTCGGCTCTGGCCTGATTCGCGGGGTTGGACCGGTAACGGCCAAGCGCATCGTCGAGCATTTCGGGCCTGAAGTCCTCGCGATCATTGACGAGGAGCCGGATCGCCTGCGTGAGGTTCATGGATTGGGTGCCAAGCGGGTGGCGGCGATTATCGACGCGTGGGTCGAGCAGCGCGCGATCAAAGACGTGATGGTTTGTCTGCAGAGTTTGGGTGTTCACACCGGTCACGCCGTGCGGATCTACCGGCAGTATGGGAACGATGCCGTTCGAATCGTGCAGAACGACCCATACCGCCTGGCGCGGGACATCTGGGGCATTGGGTTTCGCACTGCCGACGCGATCGGAGCCAAACTTGGCATCGCGCCCGATTCGCCCGACCGTCTAGCGGCCGGTCTGCGTCATACCCTGGCGACGGCGGCGGACGACGACGGTCATGTTTACTTGCCAAAATCGACGCTCTTCGAAAAGGCGAGCCAGCTGTTGGACTGCTCGGTCGACCAGCTCGAGGCGGCCATGCCACGCCTTCTGACCGACCGGGATATCTTCGTCGAAGAGGATGAGGGCGAGCAGAACGTCTACCTGGCGCAGCTCGGTGGGTCGGAGATCGCCAGCGCGCGCCGCCTGGTTCGCTTGATTCAGTCCGACCTCGACCGGCTGAACGTCTTTCAGTCTGTCGAATGGGATGTGGCGTTCGACTGGCTTCAGCAGGCGCGCGACCTGCCGCCGCTGGAGTCGCGTCAGATCGAAGCCGTCAAGATGGCACTGACGAGCCGGGTCACAGTCCTGACCGGTGGTCCGGGAACCGGCAAGAGCACGACGGTTCGCTCGATCGTGACGCTTGCTCGCGCCAAGCGCGGACGGGTGGTCCTGGCCGCGCCGACCGGTCGTGCCGCGAAACGTCTGAGTGAACTGACCGAGCATCCCGCGAAGACGATCCACCGTCTGCTCAAGCTTCAGCCGGGTGGCTCGGCCGCCTTCGACGAGAACAATCCGCTGGACGCTGACCTGGTCGTCGTCGATGAAACCTCGATGCTCGACGTCTATCTCTTCAACACGCTGGTTAAGGCGATCCCGCCAGGCTGCCATCTCTTGCTGGTTGGGGATGCGGATCAGCTCCCATCAGTCGGACCCGGCAATGTGCTGCATGACCTGATCGCGAGCGAGGTCGTCCCGGTGGTGCGACTGGAAGCAGTATTCCGGCAGGCTGAAGAGAGCGCGATCGTGCGGAACGCACACCGGATCAATCGTGGAGAAACGCCGCAGTCGGGGCGAGACATTCGCGATTTCGCCGTTGTACGCGTGCCCGAGGGCCCCGAGGCTGGTGAGGAGGCCGCCGGCCTGATTCAGGATCTGGTCCGGCGGCGCCTGCCACAGGCCTACGACATTCCGCCCGAGCAGATCCAGGTTCTCTGTCCGATGAACGGTGGACCGGCCGGCACGCGACGGCTCAACGAAGCGCTTCAGGAGACACTCAATCCGCTGCCTGCCGGTCAGTCCGATGTGCGTATCAGCGGACATCGCCTGCGAACTGGTGACCGGTTGATTGCCCTGCGCAACAATTATCAGCTCGAGGTCTTCAATGGCGACATGGCCGTGATTCGCTCGATCGACCGGGTCGACCAGTCAATGCGGCTGGTATTCGATGATGGCCGGGTGCTGACCGTCCCGTTCGCGCAGTTGGACGAGTTCACGCACGCGTTCGCCATCTCGGTCCACCGGGCACAGGGTTCTGAGTTCCGCGCGGTTGTTATTCCTGTCCTAACCGCGAACTACGTGATGCTGCAGCGCAACCTGCTCTACACCGCGGTCACGCGTGCTCGTGAGCTGGTCGTGCTGGTGGCACAGCGAAAGGCAATCGCTATCGCGGTGCGCAACGATCGCATCTCCCGGCGCTTCACGTCGCTCGATCGCCGCCTTCGTGAGTTGCTGGCAGAGTAGTCAGTCCCTCTCTTGCAACAGGTTTCACCCGAAAGAACGCGCGCTCACCGATTGGCGAGCGCACTGCTGATTCCTCTGATTGTGGTGATTTCGGAGGAGCCTCATCCGGCTCCTCCCGTTCTCCGATCAGCGAACGATTGCGACTACCACCCCAGTTGCAGCATGGCCGGGATCGGGCCGATACGCGTTGGGATCGTTGACCTTGATCACGACGATTTCGGCGACGTTCCCGCTGAGCGTGCTCCCGGACTTGTCCACGGAGGTTGTCACCAGAACGCCGATGTAGCCTGCCACTGTCGCCGGTGGACCGCTCGAATTACCGGGCCGCGCCGTCCAGGTCGTGCCATCTTCGGAGATCGTGTCGACGTAGCCCTTGAAACTGTTTCCGGCTCCGTAGTGTCCGCTGGTGACCTGCTTGTACCACTTCGCGCCCCAGAAGGTGTAATCTTGCCCAGCCACGACGTTCGGGTTCGCCGCCGTCCCCGGCGCGTTGCCCCCCCAGATGGCGAACTGGCTTGGCTGATAGACGTAGAGGTGCGTCTGCGTGGTCGCGCCGGCATCCTCATAGTACCCGTCACTGGTGAAGTGAGCGTCGAGTGCGTAGTCGCCCGGCTGCAGGTCGAGCGTTGTACTGGCGACGCCTGAGCCGTCCGTCGTGCCTATTCCGGTTACGATCGTGCCATCCGCGTTCGACGTCGCGGTGAAGAGAATAGCGCGGTTGGCGATCGGTTCCTGCCCGTCCTCGAGAAGCGTGGCGCTCACGGAGACGTGGTCGGTCGCCAGTGTGTCGGACGACGTGATTGACAGCGTCGTCTGTTCCAACTGAACGGTAAACGGCGCTTCGATGCTCGCGGCGACGTAATCCTGGTCACCATCGAACGCGATCGACAAGCTGTAGTCGCCTGCCTTCTCGCCCGGTGTGACTGCACACGACACATTGCCCTGGTCATCGGTAGCAGCGGAGCACGTTTCGGTTCCGTTCAGAGTGAAGCTGACCGTCTTGCCGGAGATCGGCTCTCCGTCTTCCGGGTCAGTCAGTTGGGCTGAGACGGTGACGGCATCGTTGTAGTCTTGACTGGCCGGACCCGTGTAGGCCAGCACTGTCTGCTCTTGAACGACGGTGATTGTCATTGGCGCCGAAACAGTATGGTCGTGTCCGTCGTCAGCCGTGATGGTGACGTCGTATTTCCCAGGATGATCGGTGACTGTGCCGTTGATCGTGCCGGTTCCGTCACCGTTGTCAGTGAAGGAGAGCCCAGCAGGGAGACCGTCGACGCTCAGCGTGATGGGATCCTGGTCGGAATCCGTGGCTGAGACGCTGAACGTCAGCGCGTCATTGAAGTCGACCGTCTGATCTGAGAGTGGTGCGATAACTGGTGGTTGGTTGACCGCTTCGACCGTGATACTGACGGTGGCGACGTTCGAGTCGGCCTGGCCGTCATTGGCCGTGAAGGTGAAGCTATCGGGCCCGGTGTAACCCGCGTCTGGCGTGAAGGTCAGGTCAGGAGCGGTGCCGCTGAGTGTGCCGTGGGACGGCCCAGCAACGACGCTATACGTCAGGTTGTCTTTTTCCGCGTCTGAGCCATCGAGTGTGATCGCGACGGCGGTATCCTGTTTGGTCTGAACCGACTGGTCGTTGGCTACCGGTGGCGTGTTGGCCGAGCCCGCGCCGACTACCGGCGCGACGTCGTCCCAGCTACCCGCGCCATCCCAGGCGATCTGGTCAGTCGTGTCGTTCAACAGGTTGAGGCGAACCAGGCGGCCATTGATGATCCAGATGTGACCCTGGCCGTCGGCAGCGATGCCGTCTCCGTTGGCCGAGTGATAGGCCTTGAGCATCACCAGCGTTGGCTGCGCGTCGGTGCCGATGTACATGTCGCAGATGCCGCCACCGCAGGCTGACGCGTAAATGTGGCCGGTAGTCGGATCGTAGGTCATTCCGTCTGGTGATCCGCCGCCCGTGAAGATCTTGCGAACGACGGCACCCGTTGCCGGATCGATCTCGAAGATCCAGCCACTGTGCGAACTCACGAAGATGCGCGTGCCATCACCGTTGTAGATCACGCCGCCGAAGTTGTTGACATGCCCTGGATCGGCATTGATCTGCTTGGTCGCACCGGTGTTGAGATCGACGAGGTAGAGGCCGCTGCCGGACCAGGAGATGGCGGCGACGGTATCGCTCGACGGATCGAGCGCCAGGTCGGCGACGGTCGGAATCAGCGAGTTGTTGATCTGGTCGTCGAGCACTGTGCCGGTGGTCGGATCGACCAGTGCCAGCTTCTGGACGTCGGTGTTGCTGATCACCATGTGACCGTGATGATCGAAGACCAAACTGTCCGGTCCGGATCGTGGCAAGCCCTTCAGGTAGTTGTTGTCAGTCTGGTGCGTGCCGGTGTCCGGGTCATAGGTGACTTTGGAGAGCCCGGCCCCGCCACGCTGTGTGATGTAGAAGGTCGTGGCCGGAGTCAAGTTGGTCTGAACCGGGGCCGGAGTGCCGGTGACGCTGGCTGACGCTCCGTTGCCCGCGGCGTTGACCGCGAAGATGGTGAAGGTGTACTCGACGCCGTTAGTCAAGCCTGGCAGTCCGGTGCCGCAGGTCGACTCGCCGCAGGCATTGCTCAAGTTATAGTCGCGAGAGAAGCTGGGTCCCGCCACATGCACATGATAGTGAGAGACGGGCAGCAGGCTGGCGGCAGGAGTCCAAATGACGTTTACCTGGTGATCGCCGGGAAGCGCGGTCAGGCCGGTCGGGGCTGACGGCGGTGGAGCCGGTATCGCCGATGCGGTCCGCGCGGGGCTCGTTCCGTACTCATTGTGCGCGGTGACCGAAACGGTGTAGGTCGCACCGTTGGTGAGTCCGTTGAACGTCACGTTTGCGGCGGTGACGTTTTGGGTCCCGACGGTCGAGGTCCCCTGTGTCAACGTCGCCGTGTAGTAATCGATTGTTCCGCCGTCGGCGTTTGAAGCGCCCCAGGAGAATTCGAGCGTGCCGTCTCCGGGTATCGACGCGATACCCCCCGGGATCGTTGGTGGTCCGACTGGTCGCACGGTAGTCGATGCGGCGTCGCCGAGGCCAGGTGCCGTATGAGCACGGACGGATACCGTGTAAGTCGTTCCGTCCGTAAGTCCCGAAATCGTGGCTGAGCGCGCGGAAGTCGCCGGTACAGTCGTGTGGTAGCCGGTGTTCAGCGCGACGTCGTAGTAGTCGACAGGCAGACCCGCCGTGTCCGTTGGTGGATCCCATGTCACCGTTGCCGTGTGATCGCCCGGCGTCGCCTGAAGATTGGTTGGCGCGCTCGCCGGGGTGAACTCCTGCGCCACGGCCGTGTAGTCGGTTGACACGTCGTTCGAGTTGCCGGCCGAGTCGGTCACCGTCAGAGTGACGGTGTACCGGCCAGGCGCCGCGTAGGTATGAGTCGGGTTCTGGTCGGTGCTCGTGCTACCGTCGCCGAAATCCCACTTCCAGGACGTAATGCTGGTGTCACCAGCCGTCGACTGGTCAGCGAAGGTGACGACGTTGCCGCCCGCTTGTGGCGTTAGCACCGTCAATTGCTGGGTCGAGATGCAGCAATGGTCGCCATAGTTGGTCAGCGGACGATAGCGGATGTATTTTGCCTGCATCTGGTGTGGCAGGAAGAATGTCTGGAGTTGTCCATTATTTATCGTGGTTCCAGTGAGGACCTGGGTAAAGGCGCTGTCGTCGCTGGTCGTGTTCGAGACGTCGATGGCGAAGTCCTTCACCGCCTGCGATTGATATTGCGGTCGCGGCATGACCTGGACGCGATCGATCAAGAAGCTCTGGCCACCCGCCAATGAGAAGACGACGTATTGATTCAGGAGTTGCCCGTTTCCGGTTGCCCAGGGCCGGGCATTTGGGTTCGCATCGGCGTCGAGCATCGCCTGCGGCGAATGGTCCAAGGCCCACTCGCTCGAGAAGCGGATGACCTGTGCGCCATTGCTCGTGCCGTCGTAGAGCGCGACATTGTAGGCGTTCTGTGGCGTGACCGAGAACTGCGCGGTCGGCCCGGCGCCGAGATCGGATGTTGCCGGATTGCAGTCGTCGTCGATGCCGTTGCCGACGATTTCGGTCGCGCCGGGGTTCACATTCGGGTCATTGTCATTGCAGTCGACATTGGAACGCCAGCCGTCGTTGTCCGCGTCCGGCATCAGCACCTGCATGCCCCACTCGTGCATGACGGTGCCGCCGAGCGACGAGCCATCGCTCACCAGTGCCTGAACGATGTGCATTCCAACCGTAGACGGATCGTTTGGCGCGCTGTAGGTGAATTGAGTCCCAGACCCGACGGGATTCGCATCCACATACCACTGGGTCGAGACAGCCTGCCCCTCAGGATCGCTCGCTGTCACGCTGAAGTCCTGGCTAGTCCCGATCACCACCTGTGGATTGGCAGCGGTTGGTGCGGAGGCTGTGATCGCCGGCGGATGATTGACATCGTTGACCGTGACCAGTGCGTAGCCGATGGCGGTCTTCCCCTGGTCGTCGGTGACGCGAAGGCCAATCAGGCCGTCGAAGTTATGGTCGAAGGTGACAGTCGGGTTCGACCCAGTCGCGTCGTCGAACTGTCCGTCCTGGTTGAGATCCCACTCCCATTTAACAATTGAGCTGTTCGGCGTGGATGAGGCGCTACCATCCAGGTTGATCGCGACGCCCTCGTTGACGGTATAGGGGCCGCCCGGGTTGGCGACCGGCTCGGTTTGATACACCGTCGGATCGGCCTCGAGCGTGGAGATAATCGACCCCATGTCGCTCTGCAAGGACTGAAGCGCCGTGATGGTGTCGGTGTTGACTGATACCTGATCGGAGATTGCGGACTGCAGTGCTGCGCGGGCCGTTAGGCTATAGTCCTCCGACGTGATATCGCTTTTGAGGCTGTCGATCTGATCCTGTGTATAGCCGAGATCAAGCAGCTCGCGTATCTCGTCGGGGGTGAAGCCGGACGAGGCGACTCGTTGGCTGAACTGGCTGAGGCCGCTGGAGATTGCGTCGAGATCGCGCGAATCGCTGCCGATATCTGCGCTGAGAGTAGACAGTTGATCGTCCGAGCGCTGGAGCTGCGCGGCGAGTTCACTCGAGAAGGACTGAATCTCGCGGGCGTGCACCAGCGCCCAGGTTCCATTCGAGTCTGCTTGTGCGCCCTGGTAGCGTTCGAGCGCATGCAGCAACGCCTCCGCCATGGCATCTTCGTCGCCTCCTGCATTCACGGCGTTGACGCCCTGCGAGATCAGCGTGTCGTTACTCTTCGGATCGAAGGGATTTCGCGGTGAGACCTGGGTGAACTGCTGATAGTTGCTATCCGGCGGATCCTTGCTGATCGCGAGATAGTGCGCAACCGTATTAGCCAACTCGATCTTGGCGACCTCCTGGGGGTCGTTGCCAAAGATCGCCGAGGCTGCTTTGTTCGCGTAGTCCAGGAGTGCTCCACCGCCGATGTAGCAATCGACAATGTTCGTCAGGCAATCGAGTTTGTTGTAGAGGTCGACTGCGGTGAGCATCGAGGAAAAGGCGCGGGACGTCAGCGCCCACTGCTGCGCTTCCTGTCCTGCCGCGTCCTTGGCCGCCTTGATGGACGCGCTTGGTAGCAGCGGTACGTCTGTTGGAACGTCGACTTCGATCGCCGGGTCAAACAGCGCATCGGTGTTGGCGTTGAAGACGCCGTCCTGGCATTCGTCATAGACGACGGCGAACTTGCCGATGCCGACATTCCCGGACGGGATGGTATAGCCGATAACCTCGTCGATAAAGTAGGTGCCAGATTCTCCCTGCACGGTGTTCGGCGTTCCACTGACGTCGAAGAGCTTGGTCCCGTCCGAGACGCTCCCGGCCGGCACGATGTAGACGTTGGCCGCTGGGTAGATGAAGTCACTGACGCCGCCAGCTGGACAGTTGTTGACGAACGCAATGTTGCCGTCGTGGATGCTCAGCGACGCGTTCGAGCCGACTTTGATGAATGAGTCCCCATTCTCGTTCCAGGAGAGCCATTGTCCTTGCGGCGTGCTGGTGGCTGCGCTGGCAGTGAACGACGGAATAATCGCGTTCAGCATCGACGCCAGCAGCAGCGCAGCAAGAATTGCGCGTTTCACGAAGACCCTCTCCCTCTCATACCTTTCCCTCTGTTGGAGACAGCTCCACGGAGCGACCGGCCCGACGAGTCGGCCGCTCCTGCGGACAGGCAACTGCCGGACGAGAACCTCGTCATGGGCCGCACGCCACAATGCCCTGCGCGGGCTGTCTTAACACAGTCTATTGAGGAGGCGTTATTTGAGCGTTATTTATCGAGACGGGAATGCAACTAATTCGCCCGAGACGAACGAGCAAACAAAAGCATAGACATAACGCAAAGCCGGCCACAGCGAGTTGTGGCCGGCACGAGTCGAATTTAATAGGCTGGAATGGCTAGTTGGCGAACTCTCTTACGGCTTGAGCGTCACCGGAATCTCGACCACGTTCGTCTTCGATCCGTCCTTGGCGGAGAGTTCGAACACCACGACCTTGCCGTTCTGTTCTTTGTCTACCTTGAACGGGACAGTCACATCGAACGTGCCGCGTGTTCCGGTGCCCGACGTCGCTGTAGCGTGCTGCTCGACCAGCAAGTTGCCGTTGGCGTCGAGGATGTTGATGGTGAACGCCGCCTCAAAGGTGTTGGCAGTGCCGGTCAGGTGGGCGGGTGACGTGACCGTATCACCGGGTGCAACCGACTCGACCAGGATCGCTGGCGTGAGTTGTTCGTAGTTCGAGCGGTCGACCGGATGATCCATTACGATCCCCTCGCCGCCGAAGACCGTCACCGGTTTCCCATCGAGCTGGAAGGTCACCTGCCGCACGGACGAGAACTGGGTCAGGGTATAGACGACCTCCGCCAGTCGTGACGCCATCGACAGGCTTCCACCGCCCGCTTCGTACTCGCCCGAGAGATTGACCGACGCGAGCCCGTTGTTGATCGTGAGGCCCAGGAACTTCGTTCCCGCCGGAATCGCGGACGTCAGTCCGGCCGCCTGCTCCTTCGGGTTCGGTCCGCTGAGCAACTCCTTCATCGCGGCCGCGCCAACCTGCTGGGTCTTCGACATCGTGCGGTGCGCCACGCCGATCTTGTCGCCACGCATGAAGTAGAGGTTGAAGGATGTCGTGCTTGCTGTTGGGCTGGATGACGGCGTGCCGGCCTCAGTCGGTACTGGGCTCGCTGTGGCGCTGGGCGTGCTCGTGGAAGTCGCCGTGGCTTCCGGGGTCGTGACGGACGGGGTTGTGGCGGACGGAGTGGTCGTGCCCGGCTGCCCACCTGACGTGGTCGGCGTTGTTTGTCCGTTGGACGGACCGGAGCACGCGATAAGGGGGATCAGCATGAGCGCGACGACGAGCAGTGCACGTGGGCGCACTATCCATCCTCGCGATTGCTGAAGGCCCTGTTGATCGAATCGATTTCGGCGTGGCAATGCATCATCCTTTCAAACGATCTCCCTATTCAGATTAACGATCCTGTCATCTTCTGGGTTTTCTCATCGGTGTGTCAGTGACGTGTCAGAGTCTGCCCAATAACCATGCTATCGGGCATGATCCACGGCCCGGAAGTACCAATTGGTGTGGATTTGGATCCGCTGAAAACACGGCGAGTTGCGATTCGCGCGGGAACGGTAATCCATATTGCGCGGACTCGCGACCCGAGTCGAGATTTACGTAACGGCGCTGGTACGTTCTTCCCAAATGCGAACCAATCGACTTGTCTGTTGCCTTGTTGACAATGCAGCATCGATGCTCCATGATGCGTTCATCGCACAACCTTGAGACAGATCGCCGGTGCAGTCGTACGCCGTGACTCATCGACGATTATGGCCGTGAGCGGAGGAGTGATGATGGAATCCTTGTCTCGTTCGGTGGATGCGTCGATTCGCGCAAATCGGAGCACACGCCGGTCTTTCCTCAAACGATCGGCGGCGATGGGCTTGTCTATTCCGATTGTCGGGGGATTGCTCGCGGCATGCGGAGGGAGCAGTTCGAACACGCCCTCAGCAGCCAGCACGTCCACCTCGTCGGGAGCGGCGGCAAGTACTCCGACTCCGGCCGTGCTTCCCACGTCCCAGGTCAACACGTCGGCGGCATCGCCGACCGCGTCAGGCGGGTCGTCCGGCTCGAGTGGAGGCACTCCCAAGAGCGGTGGTGATCTCGTGATCGTCGGCCACCAGGAGCTGGCCGGATTGAGCCCGAACGACACAGGACCCGGTGACCAGTGGGTGATGATTACTCAGATCCATAACGCTCTCCTCGAGATGGACGAAAATTACGTCTTCAATCCGACACTGGCCGATAAGTTCGACGTGTCATCCGACGCCCTCACATACACGTTCAATCTGCACAAAGGGGTGAAGTTTCACGACGGTACGGACTTCTCGTCAGCCGACGTGAAGTACACTTACGACTTCTACCGGGACGCCAGTAACGGCTCCGTCATCGCGAACAATTTCCAGAATATGGATACGGTTGAAGCCCCCGACGATCTGACGATCGTAGTGAAGATGAAGGCCCCGAACGCAGCCTTTGTTGCTCGTGGCGCGACGACCTACATCGTTCAGTCGAAATACCACGCGGATGTTGGCGAGAAAACGTATCGAACCAAGCCGATCGGAACCGGGGCGTTCAAGCTGAAGGAATACGTTTCGGCGGATCACACGACCGTGGAGGCATTTGCCGATCACTTTCGTGGCAAGCCGAACCTCAACACGATCACTGAGAAGAACGTGCCGGAACCCTCAGTGCGTAAAGTCGCGCTCGATACCGGTGAAGCCGACACTGCCTGCTGGCCACTGCTCGTCCAAGACGACCTGGCGCTGGCCAAGCAGACCGACAAGTTCACCACCTTTACGACCGTGACAATCGCCTGCAACCATTTCCCGATCAACAATCACCGGCCGTACTTCGCGGACAAGCGAAACCGTCAGGCCATGCTGTACGCCATCGACCGTCAGAAGGTCATCGACACGGTGTTCAAAGGCGCGGCGACGATGGCTACGGGCAACATCGCTCCTGCGTTGGAGGCCTGGTACAACCCGGACGTCACCAAATACGACTACAACCCGGACAAGGCCAAGCAGTTGCTCGATGAGGCCGGGTGGACCGCGGGCAGCGACGGGATTCGCGCCAAGGATGGTCAGAAATTCTCATTCACCTGCCTGATTATCAGCGGCGACCAGGCCCGCAAGCCGGAGGCCGAACTAGTCCAGCAGTACCTCAAGGACATCGGGATCGACATGCAGATTCAGGAGCAGCCGATCACCATCATCAATGACGGCTTCCTGAAAGATAAGACGGACGCATCTCTCTACAACTGGACCTACGGCGGGAGCGGTGGTGATCCGGACGCCTCCGCGACACTCCGTTCGGACGGCGGCAGCAACTGGTCTCGCTACAACAATCCGGATATGGACAAATTGCTCGATCAGGGGCTACAGGAGACGGACTCTGCCAAGCGAAAAGAGATCTATGGTCAGGTCCAGCAATTGGTTTCGGACGATGTCCCGTTCATCTACATGATGTACTGGCAGTGGTTCAACCACTTCACCAGTCGGGTTAAAGGGCTTCCAAAGTCAGCACAGAGCGGGAGCCAACTCTATATCAAAGCCTATCAATGGTGGATCGAGTAACGCGTTCGAGCACGATGTCCGGGTAGAGCGGGTGACGCCTCATGGCGTCATCCGCCTCGATCTACTCTCTGAGAGGATAAATTGGCTTCATGCTACGGTATGTCGTTCGCCGTCTGCTGCAGGGAATCGTCGTCATCTTCCTCATCAGCGTCGCGACCTTCGGCATCCTTCACCTGACTCCAGGTGATCCAGTTTTGGTGCTGATTGGCGAGACAGGAAGCACACAGCTCACCACCGAACAGATCGCACAAATTCGTCATCACTGGGGTCTCGATCGTCCACTCTATCTCCAGTACCTGACCTGGGCTGCGAATATGGCTCGTGGCAATTTCGGCGTCTCAGTCATCCAGATCGGCCGACCGGTAACCGTACTCCTCAAACAGGCGGCACCGGTGACGGCAAAGCTCAATGCCATGGCTTTGGCGTTAGCCATTCTCATCGCCGTGCCAGCCGGAATCCTCGCGGGCGTAAAACAGTACTCATTCTTCGATTACTTGAGTACGGTCGGCGCCACGCTCGGCGTCTCGCTTCCAAGTTTCTGGTTGGCGTTGATGCTGATCGTCATCTTCGCTGGCAAACTGGGCTGGCTCCCTCCATTCGGCGTCAGTTCGTGGAAAGGCTATATCCTCCCGGTGCTGGTGCTTGCTACCGAGCAGACCGCGATCATCGCGCGACTTCTGCGGAGCACGGTGATCGAAGTACTCGGTCAGGACTTCGTCAGGACGGCCCGTGCCAAGGGCCTGGCCGAGGCATTGGTGCTGTATCGACACGTGGTACGGAACGCGCTGCTGCCGGTCATCACGGTCATCGGCTACCGGCTGGCGTTTCTCCTGAGCGGCACGATCATCATCGAGACCGTCTTCGCTGTCCCCGGGATCGGTCAACTCTTTATCAATTCCGTGGTTCACCTCGACTATCAGGTGGTTCAGGCGATCGTCCTTCTCCTATCGGTCCTGGTGGTGACGGCGAATCTCCTGACCGATCTCGTCTACGCGTTCATCGATCCGCGAATCAGATTGACCTGATGGTGTGAAATGAACCTTATTGAAGATCACGAACAACCCATTGAGCAGACCTTGCCAGCCTCACGTGTCGAGCGAGTCGGAGGTGTGGAGCGCGCCCGCCGCTCCGAGTGGTCGCGCTCCTGGAGGCGCTTCAAACGCTATAAACCGGCGATGGTGGGTCTCGTCTTTCTGGTAATCCTTGCGGTAATTTCGATCATTCCCGGTGTCTTTGCACCTTATGATCCGATTCGCGCGACTCCCGAGTTTCTCGGCGAGGCGCCGTCGATGGCTCATCCGCTGGGCTACGACGAAATCGGTCGTGACGAACTCAGCCGCATCATCTACGGGACGCGTATCGCGCTCCTGGTCGCGACGTTGGCCACAGCCATCGCCGTGACGATTGGTGTGATGGTTGGAGCAACCGCTGGCTACTTCGGTGGGTTCATTGATTCGGTTCTCTCTCGCGTGGTCGATGCGATCATGGGGTTTCCGACGCTTGCCCTATTGATCGCGCTCGTAGCCGTCGTCGGACCGAGCCTGAAGACGACGATCGTGGTGATTGGCGCCACCGTCTGGGCTGCCTATGCCCGCGTGGCCCGCGCCGACGTCCTCAGTGTGCGCGAGCGTGACTTCATTCTGGCGGCGCGGGCAGCGGGAGCAACCGACCGCCGCATCATCGTGCGGCACGTCGTACCGAATGTGCTCGGCCCGATCATCGTGCTGGCGACGCTCGCGGTCGGTAGCATCATCATTCTCGAGGCGGCACTCTCGTTCCTCGGGCTCGGAGTTCAGCCACCCACCGCGGACTGGGGAAACATGCTGGCTTCCGGCCGCGCCTACGTCCAGGTCTACCCACACATCGTGATTGCACCGGGTGTGATGATCAGTTTGACTGTGCTCGCGTTCAACTTCATCGGCGACGGGTTGCGGGACGCACTCGACCCACGCCAGCGCGACTAGCTGATCCTATCGACCGGCCCGGTCATCGATGGAGTAGGGGGAGAAATGGGCAAGCGGATCGTCATGACTGCCACAGGCGACGCGTTGGTTTGTCGACGAATACCGGCGTTTCCGGATGAGTCGTTTACCCGGCTTGTCGATCTGATCCAGTCTTGCGACGTTGCTTTTACCAATATGGAGATGGTTCTCTCCGACTATCGCGGCATGCCTGTTGTTGAGAGCGGGGGCCTGAACCTGTCGGCGAGTCCGGCAGTCGCGAGGGATCTTCAGCAGCTCGGGTTCAACCTCACCGCGTTCGCCAATAATCACACCCTCAACTACGGCATCGACGGCTGCCTCGCAACGCTCGACGCGCTTCAGGCGATCGACTTCGTCTGCGCGGGTGCCGGGCGCACGCTTGCCGAGGCCCGACTGCCGGCATTTGTCGAGACTCTTGCCGGCCGGGTCGGTCTGGTCGGCTGTGCGTCGACGTTCGCCAAAGGGCAGCAGGCAGGCGCGCGGCGTGACGATGCGCCTGGACGTCCCGGCTTGAATCCGCAGCGCTTCGAAACGCTCTACGTCGTCGACCAGGACCATATGAACGCGATTCAGCGAATTGCTGAACAGACCGGCGCTGAAAAGATGCGCCAATTCGGCTACTGGATGGGCTTTCGGCAGCCGCCCGAACGTGAGGGCGAATTTCAGTTCGCCGACCGTTCGTTCGTCGTGGGGGACGAGTTCGGTATACGCACGGAAGCCCACAAGAAGGACCTCGAAGGCAACACACGTTCGGTTGGTCACGCCGCCATGATGGCCGACCTGACCGTCGTCAGCATTCACGCGCATGAGCAGGGAACCGAGCGCTGGATTCCGGCCGATTTCATCATCGAGTTTGCCCATGCGTGTGTCGATGCGGGCGCCGACATGGTTGTCGGTCACGGGCCGCATCTTCTGCGCGGCATCGAAATCTACCGCGGCAAGCCGATCTTCTACTCGGTCGGCAACTTCATCTTCCAGTATGAATACACCCAGCGGCTTCCTTCCGACGACTACGAGTCGCTCAGCGCCGATCGAGACATGATCGCGCCAGAGGTATTTCGTCACATCTCGGCAAACGAGACGCGGAGTTTTCCGGCGGACCGTCTCTACTGGGAAACCGCGTTACCAATCGCAACCTTCGAAGATCGCCAGCTTCGCTCCATCGAACTTCATCCAGTCTCGCTTGGTCACGGCCAACCCTGGCCTGATCGCGGCTGGCCCCGGCTGGCAGACGCGGAGACTGGCAGCGAGATTCTCGATTGGATCAGCGAGCTATCGCGTCCGTTTGGAACCGAGATTCGGATCGAGGACGGAATAGGTCAAGTTCTCGTCAGCTAACGGGAGAAGCAGTCACACGGGAGGGAAGGTTCTTGATGCGCGTTGCGATTGGTGGCATCTCACACGAGAGCAGTACATTTGCGACGGTCCCCACGGAGCTCAGCGATTTCGAGATCCGGAATCTCGCCGAGGGCGACGATCTCATCCAGCGACTCACTGGAACGAAGACGCCGATTGGCGGGTTTATCGATGCCGCTCGCGACGCGGACTACTCGGTCGTTCCGACGATGTTTGCGTCCGCGACGCCCGGTGGTCCGGTAACCGCCGAGGCGACAACTGTCCTGACCGGCAGGCTGGTCGACGGACTGCGTTCGGCGCTGGCGAGTGGACCGCTCGACGGCGTGATGCTGGCACTGCACGGCGCGATGGTGTCCGATCTGGATGACGACGGCGAGAGTTACATTCTGCGTCAGGTGCGTACGGTTGTCGGTCCTGATCTCCCCGTAATCGTTGAGCTCGACTTGCACGGCAACATCACGCAAGAGATGGTCGATCTCTGCACCATGCCGGTTGCCTACGACGAGTACCCGCACATCGACCCCTACGAGCGCGGATATGAGATCGGACTGCTGATGGCGCGAATTGTTCGAGGTGGTGCCAGGCCGACTCCGGCACTGGTCAAGATCCCGATGCTGGCGTCGCTCCAGCGCCAATTCAGTCATGCGGAGCCGATGCTGACCGTGAAGCACCTGGCACGAGACATCGAGAATCAACGCGGCGTTCTGAACGTCAGCTATTTGCCAGGGTTCGCCTGGGCTGACATCGAGCCGACGACGTTCAGTGTCATTGTCACGACCGACAATGACGAGACACGAGCGCGCGACCTGGCGAACCAGCTTGCGACGCACATTTGGGAGCACCGAGAAGAGTTCATCGTACAACCAATGCCGGTCGACGATGCCGTGCGCGCAGCAATGAATGCTCCCGACGGACCGGTCGTGCTGGCCGACATCGGCGACAACCCGGGCGGTGGGACACCGGCCGATGGGACCGTGCTACTCGAAGCGATGCTACGGCTTGGGGCGACGAACGCGGTCGTTGTTCCAATCAACGATCCTGACTCGGTCGAACGTGCTGCCTCCGCGGGTCCCGGCAACGAGGTCTCGCTGCATCTCGGTGCCAAGGTTGATCACTTTCACGGGGAATCACTTGACGTTGAGGGAAGAGTCGTCCGTATCAGCGACGGTCGATTCGTCCACAAGGGCCTGATGAGCACCGGGGTCGAGATGAACATGGGGCCGACGGCCGTGGTCGAACTGGACGGTGCCGATGGGGGCAAAGTGCACGTGGTGGTGACGACGCATCGTTACCAACCCACCGATCTCGAGGTGCTGCGCAGTCAGGGGATCGAGCCGACCAAACAGCAGATCATTGCCGTCAAGTCGTCGGTTCACTTCCGGGCCGCGTTCATGCCGATCGCGAAACGGGTGATCGAAGTCGATACTCCGGGGCTCACCAGCCCGCGACTCGACCGGCTCGAATTTCACAAGATCCGGCGGCCGATGTTTCCGTTCGACCGGAACATGACCTGGAACCCATAAAGCGGGCCACAGAAAAAAGAACGCGCCCGTGATCGATCACGGGCGCGCCTTCGGGGGTTGGGGGACTTGAACGCAATTTGGAGTCAGGCGTTCGACTCGGCCTCATCCGTCTTGAAGAGGTCGGTCGACATGTAGCGTTCCGCGAGATCCGGGAAGACCGTCACGATGATCTTGCTCTTGTTTTCTGGCCGCTGCGCCACTTCAGCCGCGGCGACGGCATTGGCGCCCGCCGAGATTCCGACGAGCAGCCCTTCCTCACGCATCAACCGCTTGGCCATCTTTACCGCCTCCGCAGTCGGCACCTGAACGACCTCGTCGATGACCTCTTTGTTGAGGACTTCGGGAAGGAATCCTGGCGAGATGCCCTGGATGCCGTGCGACCCCTTGCGGCCCTCGGAAAGGACCGGCGATTCGGCGGGCTCGACGGTGATGACCTTGATGTTTTCGTTGAAGCCTTTTAGCCCCTCACCGGTTCCAGTAATCGTGCCGCCGGTACCAAAGGCCGCCACGAAGATGTCGACCTTCCCGTCGGTCTGCTCCCAAATTTCGCGGGCGGTCCCGACCCGGTGTGCCTCTGGATTGGCCGGGTTCCAGTGCTGGCGCGGCATGAAGACGGAGGGGAGTGTATCGGCGATGCGCTTTGCCTCCTCGATCGCGCCGGGGGTTCCCGCGTCGGCTGGCGTGACGACCACCTCGGCGCCCAGCGAGCGGAGCAGCGAGATTCGCTCGGGGCTGTTCCGAGCCGAGACCGTGATGATGAGCCGGTAGCCGCGAATGGCGCAGATCCACGCCAAGCCGATTCCGGTGTTGCCGCTGGTTGCCTCGATGATGACGGTGTCGGGTTTCAGGACGCCACGTTCCTCGGCGTCGTTGATCATGTTCAGTGCGATGCGATCTTTGATCGAAAAGCCGGGAGTGTACGACTCGAGTTTGGCGTAGACGGTCGCGTTCGATCCCGCGACCTTGTTCAATCGGACGAGCGGCGTATTCCCAACGAGTTCGGTCGCGTCATTCGCTACACGCATTGGCTGCGATCCTCTCTCGAAGCCGGTACTGGTCATTCCGATGGCTAAACCGCAATTCGGCCGCCTGTATTCCCGATGGGCGGCGCGGTCAGCCTGGTGTCATGCTTTGGCTGGCCCGGTTTCGATCGGCAGATCGTCGCGATTGCCCCATTCAGCCCAGCTACCGTCATAGACGCGCACGTTCTTGACTCCGGCCATCCAGAGCGCCAGCGCCGCGTTCGCGGCCCGCACGCCGCCCTGACAATAGGTGATCACCGGCGTGTCATCCGTGATCCCGGCTGCCTCATCCCGCTCGCGAATCTGCCGGTCGCTCTTGAAGGAGCGGTCGCCATCCCAATTCAGGTTGTCCTCCCAAAAGAGGTACTGCGCGCCCGGAATGCGCCCGCCGCGGTTTGCGCGAACTTCTTCTCCGGTGAACTCGCTCATCCGCCGAACGTCGAGAAGCTTCGTCTGGCCATCCTTCATGGCGGCCAGCACGTCGTCGGCCGTGGCGATGATCTCAGGATGTCCAGCCGAGTGGTCGATGGTGAAGGTCTTGGGCGCCGCGTTGGACGTCTCGGTACTGACCGGGCGCTTTTCAGCCGCCCACTTGACCCAGCCACCGTCGAGAATACGAAGTTGATCCTCGCGACCGTAGCGCGCCAGCACGAGCCATACGCGGGACCCGAAATGGCCACCCTCGTCGTCGTAGGCAACAATGCGCGTCTGGTTATCGACGCCTACCTTGCCGAACGCCTGCTCGACCTGCTGCGGTGGGGCGATCATGAAGTCGATCGGTGAGTTCGGATCATTCAGTTCGCCGTTCCAGTTGAAATGAACCGCCCCGGGGATGTGGCCCTTGCGGTATTCCTCGACCGGGTCGCGCCCGTCGAAATAGTAGCGGCAGTCCAGAATGCGCAGGTTGTCGTCACTCAGGTGCTGCTCGAGCCAATCCGTCGTGACGAGTAGTTGATCACGGTTCCAGGTTTGTGCCATATCCACCCCTCTCCTGTTGATGTGTCGTGACAGGTCTAGTCCCTGTTGAGACTCTATAACCAGCCGCACGTCAGGTCTATTCACTTCGCTTATCAGCTGTGGACTACGGTGATCATGCCACGGTGCGTTCGTGTGTCATCCCGAGTAGCGCACGGCAGGAGAGATGGCACCATTCGTACCCGTGTCATCCTGTGCGACGCTCAATAGTGGACCACCGTGGATTTGTCATTCTGAGCGTCGCGCGAAGAATCTCTTATTGCGCGACCAAGCACAAGACGACGAGGAGATCCTTCGACTCCGCTGCGCTGCACTCAGGATGACATGAGTACGTTCGGTGCCATAATCCCTGTGGTCGACTACTCAGGATGACGGTCTCAGTGGCGCGTCAGCGTGATTCGTTCCGGGTCTTGCGCCAGCGTAGCCAATCGGCGTATTCAGCCACTTCGCCGACCTCGTCCGAATCGAGATCCTCCAGCGAGATATCGGGACCGGCTTCCTCTGAGTCCAGGTACTCGGCAACCGTGCGCAGCAGATCTGGTAGCGACACGCCGAACGCCGACGCGAGCTGGTTGAGCATCGCGCCCGACGGTTCCTTCAGCCCGTGTTCCATTTCACTGAGATACGCCAGTGAGATGCCGGAGGATTCGGCCATGCCGCGCAGGGACAGCTCGCGTTCGGTGCGGAGCGCTGCGATAGTCCGTCCTATGGCACGCCGGTACCGAGAACCCGCATCCGACTCCTCAGTCACTCTCCCATCACCTGCATCACGACCGACCGCGTGCGCGGGTGCGTGTCGAGCTCGATCAGCACGATCTGCTGCCAGGTTCCGAGGGCGAGATTCCCTTCGACGAACGGGACAGTTACCGACGGGCCGAGCAGCGATCCGAGAATATGGCTGTGGGCGTTGTCGTCGTGATTGATCTGGTCGTGGCGGTAGTCGCGTCCGGCTGGCATCAGCCGCGTAAGCTCTCGCGGCAGGTCGTGGATCAGCCCTGGTTCGTACTCCGAGATGACGATCGCCGCCGTGGTGTGTGCCACGAAGAGCGTCACAGTGCCGTCGCCGCAGCCCGACGAGTCGATGAGTCGCTGGGCACGCCCAGTCAGGTTGAACATCTGGCCTGGCTGAGTCTCGATGCTGATCCGGTCAGTTCGTATCGTCATTGATTTGAACCTCGACTCTCTCGTTCGCCGGACGACCGTTCCATTATACGGACGCGGGATGATCGTTCAGGATATCTCACATTATGCGTCGCACGTTCTTTGCGTGCCGGTGCTGGTCAAGTAGACTGGTCTGCGGCAATGACGAGGAGTAATGGTGAACGACGTCTCGATTGACAGTCTTCGAGAATGCGTGCGTAGGACGCATGGTCCGCAGTTTCGACTTCCCAAGCGCTTCCAGACGGCATCGTTCGATAATTTCGTCGTCGATGGCCGATTCCCCGGTCAGAGACTCGCAATCGAGAAGATTTACGAACTCCTGGCCGAGCCTGAGCCGGCGCGCTCGCTCCTGCCGTGGCGCAAGTCCATACCCGAGCCAGCGTTTCGCGGTGTCTACCTCGACGGTCCGCCCGGCATCGGCAAGACGCACCTGCTCGCGGCAGCGTTTCAGGCAGCAGACGATCCGAAGCTCTTCGCCACGTTCGACGAATTCTCCGCTGCGGCCGGGACGCTCGGCATGAAGCGGCTGCGTCAGCTTCTGCGCCACCAAAAGCTGGTCTGCATCGATGAGATCGACCTGCGCGATCCGGGCAACATCATGCTGCTGACGTCGCTGGTGCGGGCCATGCTCGAGGGTGAGCCGCGCATTCTGGCAACGGCCAACGCAGACCCCAAGGCAATGGATTCGGGGCACAGCTACGCTGACGAATTTGCCCGTGAGCTTGGCGAGATCGCGAACGCATTCGAGGTGATCGAGGTTGGCGGCGTCGACTGGCGTGAGAGTGGCGATTCGATTCGCAGTCGCGGAAGTCGTGATCACGGAGGGTTACGCCAGGTCACTTTTGACGAGGCCAGCCTGCGACGCTTCCTGTCCGAGACGCACCCGATGTACGACGCGGCCTGGCTCGATGAGGTTGACCGTATTTGCCTGACGCGGCTTGCTCCGTTGCGAGATACCGATGAGGCGCTTCGATTCGTGCGATTCGTCGATCGCGTCTATGATCGTGACGTCGCGCTGGTCATCGAGCAGATTGACGCGCCACTTGAAGAAGTGCTGGAACCGGTCCGGACGGACCGCCGTTTCGGCCTGCACTATGCTCGTTGCCGGTCGCGCCTGATCGAACTGATCGAGGCGAGCGGTCGTATCGTGCGACCGGCGGAAGACCAGCGATCAATCGTCAGCCGAGGGAATGGAGGGGCTTGATGCGTGTCCTGATCACGGGAGGTGCCGGATTTATCGGCTCGCATATCGTCGACCTGATGCTCGAAAAGGGGCACGAGGTGCTGGTGGTCGACGACCTGTCGACGGGCAAGCGAGAGAACGTGAATTCAGGTGCGCGGCTGATCCATCTCGACATCGGCGATCCGTCCCTGATAGACGTTGCGCGCGAGTTCGAGCCTGACGCGATCAGTCACGTCGCGGCGCAAGCTTCGGTCGCGGTGTCGATGACCGATCCGATCAAAGATGCCCAGACCAACATCCTTGGCGGGTTGAACGTCTACAAGGCGGCGATTGGGTCGCACTGCAAACAGTTCATCTACATCACGACCGGTGGTGCGCTGTACGGCCCGCCCGATTACTTACCGTGCGACGAAAACCATCCGATTCGCCCGATGAGCGCCTATGGACTCAGCAAGTGGACGTTGGAGCAGTACCTGAAGATTCTCTTGCCGCCGGAGATCCCGCTGAAAGTGCTCCGATTGGCGAACATCTTCGGGCCGCGTCAGGATCCATACGGCGAAGCTGGGGTCATTGCGATCTTCGCCGCCCGGATGATCGCCGATAAGCCAGTCTATATCTTTGGCGACGGCGAGCAAACGCGCGATTTCGTCTACGTCGGCGATGTAGCCCGCGCACACGACGTGGCGATGCGCGTTCCCGAGTCGCTGACGGTCAACATCAGTAGCGCCGTGCCACTATCGGTGAACGACCTGTTCGAGATGATGGCCGAGGAGACGGGCTTTCGTCACGAAGCCGTGCATCAGGGTGAACGGGCGGGAGACATCAAACACAGCGTCCTGGCGAACGAGAAGGCACGCGAGGTGCTCGGCTGGGAGCCGAAGACATCGATAGTCGACGGCCTCCACGAGACGCTTGACTGGGTGCGCCAGAGCAAGGAGACGAAGTAGGGCGTTTTGATGCTCTCACTGTCGTCGATTTTCCACAACGTGAATATTTCGACGTAGGGGAGGAGCTTGTCTCCTCCCGCGATGTCATGGGCCTGCATGGTAGATGTTTGGCCATCAATCGGCCTGACCGCATGCGACATCCGATGGCATGGGGGTTCAAGCCAACGGCGGGAGGAGACAAGCTCCTCCCCTACAAAACGTTAGGACCTTTACTTCCCGGCCCGGTTGAGCAACAGCGACAACAATGTGCGGACCCCGTGGCCGGTCGCTCCCTTCGGTGCCAGATCGGTCTCCTGGTCGTTCCAGGCGGGACCGGCGATGTCGAGGTGCGCCCAGGACTTGCCTTCGGTGAATTCGCGGAGGAAGAGGGCCGCGAAGATGGCGCCGCCCCATCGTCCGCCACTGTTCTTCAGATCGGCGTAGTCCCCCTTGAGCAGTCCGTGGTATTCCTCCCAGAGGGGCATGCGCCACATCTTCTCGCCGTTCGATTCAGCCGCCGACAGGATCTCGGTCGCCAGGCCGTCGTCACTGCTGAAGACGCTGGTTCCCTGCTTGCCGAGCGCTACTATCGATGACCCGGTCAGCGTCGCCAGGTCGATCATCGAGTCGACGCCCAGCCGCGCACAGTACGTGAGGGCGTCAGCCAGGACCAGCCGTCCCTCGGCGTCAGTGCTAATGATCTCCACCGTCTTGCCATTCAATGTGTGCAGGATGTCGCCGGGCCGGTAGGCGGTGCCGCTGGGCATGTTCTCAGCGGCTGCGATGATGCCGTTGACAGTGTAAGGAAGGTCGAGCGAGCGCACGACGCTCATCGCGCCGAGTACGGCCGCGCCGCCGCACATATCGAACTTCATCGACTCGATCCCGCCGGTCGGCTTGAGGTTCATGCCGCCGGTGTCGAAGGTGATCCCCTTGCCAATAAACGCAATCGAGCCTTTGGGCTCACCTGACGGCTTGTAGGTGAGGTGGATCATGCGTGGATCATGCTCGCTGCCCTTGCCGACGGCGACGATCGCCCCAGCGCCCATGTTCTCCAGCGCCTGCCGGTCGTAGACCACGCAGGAAAGGTCGTTCTCCAGCGCGACCTGCTGCGCGCGGACAGCGAACTCCTCTGGATAGAGGACGTCGGCGGGCAAATTCCCCAGATCGCGCGCCAGGCAGACGCCCTTGGCGATGTTGTCGCCAAGTTCGACGCCTCGCCGCGCTCCCGGCCGGTCGTCGAGGAACGTGACTGTCTCGACATCGGAGGACGGGAGATCGGTCGTGCGATACGCCATGAACCGGTAGAGTGCGAGTCTCGCACCTTCGGCGGCCGCGCGGAATGCCTCGTCAACGCCGGCATCGCCGACCGGTGGCGCTGCGCTGACGATCGAATGTGCTCCCGCGGATCGCGCGGCCCGGGCCGCGGCGCCCCAGGCTCGGGTGATGTCGAACGTGCGTCGATTTTCGGAGCTTCCGGTGCCAGTGACGACAACACGCTTGGCAGGCAGCCGACCAAGCGTTGGGATAACTTGTGTGGCGCCGACCTTGCCGCTGAAATCACTATCCGCCAACGCGGCTTTGAGCGCCCCGTCCAGCCGCGCGTCGATAGCCGCTGCATCGCCGTCCAGGTCACGCCCTGGATCGACTCCTAGGATGACCGCATCGACCTGCTGGTCGACGACACTCCCCGACCCGATCTCGATCTTCATGGTTCGTCCTTCCCTGATGTCTGCTCGCTTCGTGTCGTCATTATCTACGTTGCCGGTTACTCGTCGAGTCTGAAGGTCTTCTCGCCTGCTCGAACCGGCACGTCGAGCGTGTTCTCGCTCGGCGGGATCGGACAGGTCCAGTCGTCGTTGTAGGCACAGTACGGATTGTAGGCGTAGTTGAAATCGACGGTGACCAGTCCGTCTGGGGATTCTTGTGGATCGAGATAGCGACCGATGTCATACGTCTCGTCACCGCTCGTCGGGTCACGAAAAGGGAGGAAATAGCGCCCTCGCCCGGCCTCGCGAAACAGGATCAGGGTGACGTCCTCTCCTTCGATCTGAAGGTGAATCAAGCCCGCCGGAATCAAATCCTGCTGCGTGCCGGTGGTGGTGTCGAGCGTCATCGGGTCGTGAGAAATCGCCCCCTGGTCGATCCGAACTTCAAACGAGAGCGCCTCGTTCTCCGGAAAGTAGTCGAGATGGTCGAACTTCAATCTCTGTCCCTCGCGGAGCGGCGAGTGCGGATTGGTTTTGAAAAAGTCGTCCTTGTTGCGGCGAAATCGCTCGATTCTTGTTTCCATGCAATGTCTCTCTTTCGTCGATCACGCGTGCTCATCCTGAGAACTCAAACCCTGGTTGCCGCGCAACGATTCCACTGACAGCTGCGGGTGCCGACCCGAAACCACGTCTCGGCTTCTCACGTTGCTCGACTGCAGCATTCGTGCGAGCATTGCCGGTGATCTTTTCCATGCATTCACTTACATGGCCAGGGAATTCGAAGGGAAGAACGAGATGGTCGAATACAGCGACGTCCTGGCGGCCCGAGCGCGTATCTCCGATGCGGTCCGTCAGACGCCAGTTCTGACGTCCACCCGGCTTGGCGATCGGGCTGGCGTGAACCTGTACCTCAAGGCGGAATCACTGCAGAAGACGGGTTCGTTCAAGGTGCGCGGGGCGCTGAACCGCCTGCGCAGTATGTCGCCAGAGGAACTGTCACGCGGCGTAGTGACCGTCTCCGCGGGAAACCATGCACAAGGACTGGCCTGGGCGGCGCGAATCGTTGGCACCCGGTGCACCGTGGTCATGACTTCCAAAGCGAGCCAGACGAAGATTGCGGCGACCCGCGGCTACGGGGCTGAAGTCATTCTGGTCGACGGGCCGATTCACGAGGCATTCGCCACGGCGGCCAGGCTCGAGCAGGAGCAGGGACTGATCAACGTGCACGGGTTCGACGATCCATGGATCATCGCCGGTCAGGGAACGGTCGGTCTCGAGATTGTCGAGCAGGTGCCGGAGGTTGACGTCGTCGTGTGTCCCGTCGGTGGCGGCGGTTTGATTTCGGGCGTTGCGATCGCGGCGAAGTCCGGTGATCGTCCGGTTCGCGTCTACGGCATCGAGCCGGAGGGCGCTTCGGCGATGCGGCAATCGTGGGACACCGGCGAGGCGGTCCAGCTCGAGGCGGTCAACACGATCGCGGACGGGCTGGCGCCGCCAATGGCCGGGAAGATCACCTATCCGCTGACGAAGCAATATGTCGATGACATCATCCTGTTGAACGACGACGAGATCATCGCGGGTTTGAAGGACGTGATGACCAACGCGAAGCTCTACGTTGAGCCGTCGGGGGCCGCCGCGACCGCCGCGCTACTGGCTGGCAAGGTTCCGGTGAACGAGGGCGAGACGGTTGTCTCGATCGTCAGTGGCGGCAACTTCGACCTCGACAAGCTCAAGAGCATCTTGTAGTGGCGTCAAGGCCTCCGATGAAGGTGAACAGCGACGGGTCGTGAGCCGGCCGACGCTCGAGCGCCGTGATGATGGAATACTGAGGTCGTGCATTGGGCAGGGAGACCTTTGTGGACGATTCAGGCGTGAATTTCTTATTTGACGATGACGACGAAGAATTGGACCGGACCGAATTCGCGGTACGTAAGACGAACCGTGAACGCAAACGCCAGCCGCGCATGAAGCCGTCAAAGGAGCGAGATCCGGAAAAGGCACATCGGCGAACGCGGAGGCGAGATGAGGACGAGGAATTCCGCTGTCGTCACTGCCGGATCATGGTGGGGCCGGTGATATCCGGAGGCAGTCATCGCAATCACTGCCCGAATTGCCTCTACTCGTTGCACGTCGACGGCAAGACGTCTGGCGATCGCCTGTCTGACTGTCGCTCGCTTATGGCTCCAGTAGGCTTGTTCACGCGACCGTCTGGCGAGGAGGTCATCGTTCACCGATGTCTCGGCTGTGGCTTCGAGCGCTACAATCGCGTGGCCGCCGATGACAATTCTCTGGTAGTGGACGATCTTCCAGTGGTCGATCCGCCGTCCGAGTTCCAATCTCCAGATCAAGACGACGTCTGACACCGACCAAACGGCCCCTGGATCGCTCGATCCAGGGGCTCAATGTCAATGGATGCCGCTACACGTCAATCGTGAATCCAGACCGTCGTTCCCATCGGGGCCCACTGGTAGACCCACGCCGCGCCGTCGATCGTCATGTTGACGCAGCCGTGGCTCATTGGGTAGCCGAAGTTGTGGTGCCAGTAGGTTCCATGGAGCGCATAGCCCCCGGCTCTGAAGTACATCGTCCATGGGACATTCTTCAGGTCGTAATAGTCCGGGGTGCCCTTCGTTCCACCGATCATCTCGTCGTACCGTAGCTTCTCGAAAATATGGAAGGTTCCGGTCGGTGTCGGGTGGTCGGCGACGCCGGATGAGATGTACTCGCCGAAGACCTTGGTGTTGTATTCCCAGGCGCGCACGTACTGATGCGTGAGATCGACCTCGATCCACTTCGCCTGGTCGTTTGGCGCTCCGGCTGGTGGAAACGTCACGGCCTCGGGGCCCGCATTCGGATCGTACCAGAGGTTCGGAGAGTACTCCGGTACGCTGCTGTCACGTCCCGCTGCCACCGTGTCCACCCCTGCAGCCGTTGCTGCCTGCGCACCGAGTCGACCAAGCATGACGCTACCGCCAGAGCTCTGCGGATGCCATTCAAAGCGGGCGCGCTCGAAGTACTGGACCGTGTAGACCTGGCCGGTATCAGGGTTCTTCTGACTGAATTCTTCACTCAGCGGGTAACCAAAAACCGAAAGGCCGCCGTTGTTCTCCCAGTAGCTCTGGAAGCCATTGCAGAGCCGGTGATTGGTCTCCGGATAGAACGTGCAACTACTGTCGGACGTAGCGTTGACTGGGTTGAAGGCCGGATCATTGATGCCTTGCGCCTGCTCGGCTCCCAGGCGGCGCAACTCCACCTGCCACCCCGGTGAATTGTTCGGGTGGTATTCGAACACGGCTCGTTCGAAGTACTGGACCGTCACACCGTTCTGCTGGAATTCCCCAGTTATCGGGTAGCCAAGGATGTTGACTCCTCCGTGGGTGCGCCAGTAGCCGAGAAACGCGTTGCTCAGGTAATGTCCGGTCTGTGAGAAGTAGACGCGGCTCGGCCCGACCTCGGCCGCCGAGGTCTTCTGGGCAGGCATCGCGCCTAACCAGGAGAGGGAGATGACGAGCGCGACAACCAACCCAAGGATGCGGCGCACGCTGACGTGTTGTCCTAATGATGATTTCGTGGTGGTGTTTCGGGATACGGCTTCAGCGCCGTTCACCGGTAACGGATCGCCCAACAACTCAAGCACCTTTCATGGATCTGCGTTGAATGTCGTTAATTACGACGTTTCGACGGGGGGCAACGTTACAGCCGGACCATGCTCTGATGAGTGCGGTCCCGAGGAATGCAGACATGCAACGATTCTGGACGCGCCCCAACGATAGGAACATGCAAAACCCTTGCCGGGGCAGCGCGGAAACGTGTTCTGAGCTTGGTGATCGACCGGTTAAATAAAAAGAGAGCCGGCGACTTAGCGCCGGCTCTCTGGTTTCTTGGGCAGTCACCGGGATGACAGAACTAAGCTGTGACCTTCCCGGCGACGCCCAACGTACCATGGCTACTCATGTTAGGGCATCACCTCCTTCACCCTGCTCGGTATCACTACCATCGAATGAATTGATCGAAGCCTATCATGGGCCTGGGCGAGTGTCAATGTGAAAACCGTCACTTGGGACTTCTGTCTGTCAGGTTCAAACGAATCACCCTTGGGGGATGACAATAACCTGACCGGCTTGAAGCGACGCGGGATCAGAGATCGAATTGGCCGCCATCAGAGCCTGGATGGTGACGTTGTATTTGACCGCGATCGTATAGAGGGTATCGCCTGGTTGGACCGTATAGGAGCCATCCGCGCCGTTGTTCGTTTGATTGGGCGTCGGATTCGCCACCGCTGGCGTGGTTGGAGCGGCTGAGTTGTTTTGTGATGTCTGCTCGGGTCCTGGCGGCGTTGGTGTGACGATGACCAACGTTGGGATGATCGTGGGGGCCGGTGTGCCGGACGTCGTGATCGTGGCGTTTCCAGACGACCGGCAGGACGCCAGCCCAAGCGCCCCAACCGCAAGGATTAGCATTCCGGTCGTACGCAGAGTCGCTCGGTCAACACGTCTCCGCGCCTTCAATTCTCGACTGTCGAGTCGCGCCAAAGCGATCATTCCTTTCGTGCGACGAATGGATCGCGGGGTGATGGATTACGAGCCGTAGATCAGTGCCAGGATGAGACTGATCAGAACGCAAGCCCCAATCACCGCGAGTATCGAGACGAGGATCCAGAAGAACGTGGTTGAACTCGTCCGCTGATACTGGTCCGCATCGTCCGTTCTCCTGTTGGGAGTATCGGGTGCCATGAAGTTAACGTTGCTCCGAGCTTCGGGTAACACGCCAAACGTGCACGATGCGCTGCAGGGCGGTGAAATTGGTCAGAATCGCAAGGATCCAGATCGCCCAGAGCGGGTGGTGAAAGATGAGGAACACTGCCAGGAGGATGACGCGCTCCGGCCGGGCGAAGATCCCGACCTCCGCTCCCACGCCTGCGGCTTCCGCTCGTGCCCGGGCATAGCTCACCATGAGCGATCCAATTGCTGTCGCGTAGACGAGGGGGATCGCATAGCTGCCAGCATCGTGGTGCTGAAAGTAGATCAGAAGTCCGAGATAGATAATGGCTTCCGAGTATCGGTCGAGGGTCGAATCAAGAAACCCGCCGAAGCGCGTGATCTGATTCGACGCGCGGGCGACCGCGCCGTCGAGCATATCGAATAGTCCGGCGCCGATAAGCAGAATGCCGCTAATCATCAGGCTACCGCTGGCGATGACGCACGCCACCAGGACGTTGAGCAGTAATCCCACGATGGTGAACCAGTTGGGGGAGAGATTCAAACGGGCGAGGAACGATCCGACTTTGAGAAGGTGGCCGCGCACCCAGTTCCCCACGAGGGTGCTGATCATTCAGTCGCTCTCATTCAGCTAGCGTCGTGACGTGAAATACGACGCCATCGGTGACGTCAGTCGCTGTCGTCCTATCCGTGCCCGGGTGCGCTCGTACGTGTCGAGTACCCGCCGCGCGACAACTGGCCAGGAGTGCTCCTCGGCACGCAGACGACCAGCATGGCCGAACTGCTCCCGGAGTCTCTCGTCGGCGAGGAGATGCACCAGCGCGATGGCCAACGCTTCCGGATTCTTGCGATCGACGAGCAGGCCATCCGTTCCATGGCGTACCACGGCTGAATAGCCCCGGATGTTCGTCGCAACGACCGGCTTCCCGGACGCCATTGCCTCCAATAAGACAATGCCAAAGCTTTCGCGCCCCGTCGAGGGGGCGCAGAAGATGTCGCAGGTCGCGTAGTAGTTGGCCAATCCCTGTTTCGACACCGGACCGACAAAGACGACATTTTCGATCTCGTACCGGTCAATCTCACGTTCGAAGCGCTTTGGCGTTCCCGGTCCGACAACCAGCAGGCGGGCGGTCGGGAACTCCTGACGAACCAGCGCAAACGCCCGTAGCAGAAATTTTAGACCTTTGCGAGATTCGTTATAGCGTCCTACGAAGAGGATGGTTGGCCGACCGTCCTTGTATCGCAGGATCGGATCGACATCCGGCCTAAACCACTCGGTATCGATTCCGTTCGGGATGACTTCGTATTGACCCGGGAAGTACTGGTGCACGAAATCGAGTGCCGCTGATGAGACCGCGATCCGAGCGTCGAGCTTCCCTGCAAAGTGAGATAGGATCGGCTTCGCGTAAAGATAGCCGAGATTCGATGATCTGGCCGCGTGAAACGTTCCGATGTTGACTGATTTCGAATGCAGCAAGACCATAAGGGGAAGAATCGGCGCCAGCGGTTCGTGCAGGTGGATGACGTCAAATTCCTCGCGCTGGAGGAAATCCTTCACTTTTCCCGACAGGAACGGAGAAAGTGTTATTCGGGCAGTCGAACCATTCGACGGAACCGGGACGGTGACGCCGAGGCGATAATAATGGCCATCATCCTCTTCATCCTCTTCGTCCGATCGGGGCGAGAGGACGCGTGTCTCATGACCGAGCGTCTGAAACTGCCGGTCCAGGTGCAGAACGTGTTCGTTTACGCCGCCTGGAAAGCTGAAGTCGAACGGTGATACCAGGAGAATCTTCACCGGGGCCCCCCGCGAACAGCACCCGCACCGCGCGAACGCTTCGCGAGTATCGATCGGCGACGCGCTTCCCGTTCGCGAGTGAAATTCGCTCGAGTCCTCGGGACGGTTGAGATGCTCGGCACCATAAGAGCCTCCGTCCGAGTTCCAAGCGTGGTGTCGCAGGATAGAGCGCATCAACGGCGCGCATTATAGCCTCGGGGCCAGTTTCTGTCCACGATGTTCGTCGCGCGAATGACGGTTTGGGAGATCGATTATGAACTTGACCGCCGCCTTTTTTGTTGCAGGAGTCTGGATGATCGCGGCCGCGATATGGCAGCAATCATATCGGGCGACCAGAGTTGATCCGGGGTCAAAGGTCGTCCTTTATCTTGGGGCGGACGTCGTTCCGGCGGCCATTCTTGCCTTGATCGTCGGCTATCTCGCGTAGCGTCAACTAGGTGGTCGGCGGTGACTCCATCTGTCTGGTCTCGTCTGCGGAGTTTTCTGCGGCTGTTTCGTCTGAATCGCTCGTCGTTGGAGCGTACTGGTCCGGGATGACTGCGACGTCCTGGCCAAACCGCACTACTGCCGCGGCGGGCACGCTCATGTTCGAGCGGAATGAGGCAAGTAGCCCGTGTTGCGAGACCTCGATGTCGGTGAGCGTGCTCGTGTTCGGATCGAACTGCAACGTCGCGAGATCGCCCACGAGACTTCCGCTCTCGGAGACGACACGAAGCGACGTTACCTTCCCGATATTGGGGAACGCCTGGTAGCGCGCGTCGCTCCGGTCCGCGACGAGCTGGTCGCGGGAATCGATCATGACGGCATCCGTTCCGATGCTCTTCACATCATCGATATCGAGAATCCGATCGCTACCTCCAAACAACCCACCGCTTCCTACGATAAATGCTTTGACCCGCTTGTTGTCGAGGTCAAAGAGCGCGTCGCTGACGGCTCCTAATCGGGATCCGTCGCCTACGGCAACAATCGCGATGCCTTTCATGCTTTTGATATCCATGGCCGCTCCTCGCATCTTGATGCGCACCGAAACCTCGGTAGAGGTTCATGCGTGTTCGTTACTGTTCACTCTCTTACAGTGCAGGATGTGTGCCGAAATTTGATTAGGGTACGGGGAAAAGAGGCGGTGCATCGCTGTCGTTCGCGGGGCCGGAGCCGGAATACCCTCTGGGTTGCGCCTGCCGTGGAGTGATCGGGAATGACGAGGGCGGAGACGAGCTTCGCCCACACGATCGTGAATTTTCCGCTTGTTTGTTGATCCGCTAGAGAGTACCGCCGTACATGCCGCCGTCGACGAGAACCGTCTGTCCTGTGACATAGCTGGCCGCGGGCGAGGCGAGAAAGACCACGACGTTAGCAAACTCGTCTGGTTCGCCCAGGCGACCGAGCGGGATTCCCTCAGCACTGTAGCCTAACGCGTCGTCGAGCGGAATGTTCTCCCGCTCCGCCCGCGAGCGCGCGAGGTCGATGATCCGATCAGTCCGGGTCGGTCCTGGCCCGACGTTGTTCACGCGAATCTTGTAGTGTCCAAGTTCGTTGGCCATCGACTTGACGAGTCCGAGAACGCCGGTCCGCGCAGTGTTCGATAGGATCAGGTCGTTCAATGGTTCTTTGACCGAAATGGACGTAATGGTGACGATGCTGCCGCCCTTTTCCTTCATGTGTGGCACGGCTGCACGGCAGAGCCGGATGGTGCTCAGGAGATTCAGTTCAATTGCATCGACAAATGCCTGGTCATCGACCGTCTCGAACGACCCAGCGGGCGGGCCGCCTGCGTTGGTGACCAGGATGTCGAGCCCACCGAAGCGCTCGACCGTCGCGGCGATCGCCTTGTCAATCTCATCCCGATTGCGTACGTCCGTCACCAGGGGAAGCAGTTCGGCGCCTGTCTCGTCACGAATATCGGCCGCCGCGGCCTCGATGCGCTCCCGGTCGCGCGAGAGCATTGCGACCTTTGCCCCTTCGCGCGCCAATCCCGTGGCGACGGCGCGTCCGAGACCCTTGCTGGCCGCCGAGACCAGCGCAACTTTGCCGGTGAGCATGAGATCCATGACCGTTGATCTCCTCATTACTTCAGCGTCTGGTCGAGAACTTGCTGGAACTGGGGAGGCTGCCGCCCTGACAACCTCGGGCATTGTAGCACGCGATTGTTCGTGGTCAGGTTGGGATTACTCCTGTCAGTGCGTGGTATGATCTGCGTCACGTTCCAGTTCCGTCCACCGGGATGCACGCCTGGTGACGGCCTCAATGATTGAGGTTCGGTGAGTCGCAGCAACAGCCGCCGCCCGAATCCGGGGCGCGCTCGATCTCGACGACGTTCCAACGGCCGGCGATCTCGCTCAATATCTCCAACCATCCTTCGTGATAAAAAGCCACGCGGTATGAGCCGATTCGGTCTGCTGACGCGCTTCGTCGTCGTCGGAGTATTTGGCCTGTTCCTGCTGCTGATCGTCGGTATTGGTGTCGCGGCCGCAGCCGGAATTGGTGGCTGGTCCTACATTTCCGAAGGGTTGCCCGACGTCAATAAGCCCGGCAACGCGATTCAATTCGAGACGACCAAGATCTACGACCGGAACTGGAAGCTCATCACTGAAGTATCCGATCCACAATACGGCTTCCGCACAGCGGTCGGTTACCAGGAGATTCTTGATCACATCACCCAGCAGCAGACCGACCCGAATCAACCTCATCGCGCCTGGATTTTTGACGCGACTGTCGCTGCCGAGGATTCCAGCTTCTGGACGAACCAGGGTGTTGATCCAACGGCGATCTTGCGTGGTGTGCTGATCAACTTCTCAGGATCCGGCTCGTCGGGAGCATCAACCATCACCCAGCAGCTCGTGCGTGCCTTGTATCCGGAACAGATCGGCTATCAGCACAGTTACGTGCGCAAGATGCGCGAGGCGATTACCGCCTATCGTTTCACCCAGCACTACTCAAAGCAGGAAATCCTGCAGATGTATTTGAACTACGTCTACTATGGGAACCAGTCGTACGGTATCGACGCGGCGTCGCAGTCCTACTTCAACAAGCACCCCTGGAATCTGACACTGGGCGAGGCCTCGATGTTGGCCGGTCTGCCTCAGGCACCAAGCCTCTATGATCCAACTCAGGACTACGAGCTGGCCCGTGCTCGTCAGAAGTACGTGCTCGACCAGATGGTCAAGCAGGGAATGATCACCCAGGCGCAGGCAGACGACGCCTACGCCGAGCCGCTCAATCCGCAGACACGGACGGTGAACGCCAACGTCGCGCCGCACTTTGTGAACTACGTGAAGTACTACCTGGAGCAGAAATACGGCGCCGATGTGCTCTACCGCGGTGGTCTTACCGTACGCACGACAATTGACCTGACCATGCAGGACGCGGCACAGAAAATCGTCGCCGATCACGTCAAGCAGTTGGCTCCGTACAACGCCGACAACGGCGCCCTGGTCGCGATTCTGCCGGAGACCGGCGAGATCGTCGCGATGGTCGGCAGCGCCGACTACAACAACGACCTGATCGACGGGCAGGTAAATGTTGCGGTGCGCGAGCGGCAGCCGGGAAGCTCGATCAAGCCATTCACGTACCTGGCCGCCTTCGAGAAGGGCTGGAATCCGGGGACCATTGTCTTCGACTACGGAAAGAAGTGGCAGACTCCGGGCGCCCCAGAGCCGTTCTATGCCCCACACAACTACACATTCCAGAACTACGGGGCTGTCAGCGTCCGCGTGGCCCTGTCGAACTCGCTCAATATTCCGGCAGTCCAAGCGCTCGACTACGTCGGGGTTTCGAACATGATTGACCTGGCGCACAAGCTCGGCATTCAGACCGGACTCTGGCGCGGCCCGAGCTTCTACGGGCTGGCGGTTACGCTCGGCGGTGGCGAGGTGACGCCCCTCGAGCACACCAACGCCTTCGCGACGCTGGCCAACAATGGGCGCTTCGTGCCTTATACGCCGGTCATGGAGGTGCGCGATCGCAATGGTAAGGACCTGTTCAACCTGGACCGCGAGCACGCACTGGACAATGGAAACCAGGCCGTCAAGCCGGAACACGCCTATCAGATCACCAGCATTCTGACCGACAATCAGGCGCGTTCGATGCTCTTCGGCAGCCACTCACCGTTGATCTTGCCGGAGCTGAACAACCGACCCGTGGCCGCCAAGACCGGTACCACCAATGACAACCGCGATACCTGGACAATGGGGTATACGACCGACCTGGCGGTCGGCGTGTGGGTCGGCAACACCGATAACAGCCCGACCAGAGGATTGGATGGTGTCCAGTCAGCGGCGCCAATCTGGCACGATTTCATGGTCAAAGTGCACCAAGATCCGGAAATGCAGCGAACGTTGCTTGGAACAGATGGCAACCCTGTTCCGCAAGAATTCCCGAAACCATCCGGAATCATCGAGGGACCGATCTGTACTGCGACCGGCAAGCTGCCGATCCCGGGTGCCGCGACCAAGACGGAAGTGCTGGTCAAGGACGAGGGTCCCAAACTGAAGTGCAACCAGGTGACCGACGACGAGAAGAAGGATCTTCAGGCGGCGCTGTCTGATGCCGCTCACAACTCCCACTTCACCAAGCAGGGGATCGAGTCGCTCAAGGCCTATGCTGCGATGGTCAACGTCCACAATGAGGACTTCAGCAAGCTCATCGCGACGCCGACGCCGACCCCTGTGCCGACCCCGAGCATCGAGCCAACACCGAGCACGACGCCAGGCACAGGACCGCCGGATAATGGCAGCCAGCCGACGCCGGCGCCGTCACAGCAGCCAACACCGACTCCGCAGCGACCGGCCAACCCGACTCCGGTGCCAGCGCCGACGAAGCCAGCCGCGCCGCCGACCCCGACGCCGAGTGCCTGGGCCGGCGACGGTCCATATGATCCGCGTTGGAGAGTTCGCGCGGCTTAGGTGTCTGTTCGGGCACAGGCCTTGCAGCGTTTCTGAAACTGGCTGGAGAGACTGGCCAATTTCCGCCACAGCGCAGCGAAAACGAGCCGGGGCCGGACGCCGTATGTGATATAGTACACAAACAGTTGAGGTCTCTCGCGGCACCCCGAAAGAGGGCAAAAAGACATGCTAGTTGGTTACGGCGTCATAGGTCTGATGTTCCTTTCCGCGGTGGCGATGGGGACCATGCTGCTGGGTCTTGGAATGCTGGTTCGCCAGCGGAAGCCCAACCCCGCCAAATACGAGCCGTACGAGAGCGGTGTCCCACAAGTTGATCCGCCGCGTGGCCGCTACAATCCGCGCTTTTACGTGGTCGCCATCCTGTTCGTCGTCTTTGACGTCGAGGCCATCTTCCTGTTCCCCTGGGCAGTTGCATTCAATTTTCTCGGCGTCTACGGTTACGTGGAGGCCGTGATCTTCATTTCCTTTCTGCTGGTTGGCCTCCTCTATGAATGGAAGAAGGGGGCTCTTGAATGGGTGTAATCGAAGACCGCTTCGAAAAGAACATCCTGACAACGAGCGTTGACACGGTATTCAACTGGGCCCGGCGGTCGAGTCTCTGGTGGTTGCAGTTCGGGCTTGCCTGCTGCGCGATCGAGATGATCAGCGCTGCCATGCCGCGCTTCGACCTGGCCGAGCGCTTCGGCATGCTCTATCGCGCCTCGCCACGCCAGGCTGACTTGATGATCGTGGCCGGAACGGTGACCCGTAAGATGGCACCGGTCGTCCGCCAGCTCTACGATCAGATGGCTGATCCCAAGTGGGTCATCAGCATGGGAAGCTGCGCCAATATCGGCGGACCGTTTGACACCTATGCTGTCGTTCAGGGGGTTGACCAGGTCGTGCCGGTCGACGTCTATGTGCCGGGCTGTCCGCCGCTTCCGGAGTCGCTCTACTACGGCATCCTCGAGCTGCAGAACAAAGTCATCAAGTACGAGACGATCGCGAAGAAGCATGGGCCCGAAGAGGCCGAGGCTGAACGGGTGCAATCACGCGAAGAGGCTCGGGCCGCGCTCGGACCGCGTCGCTAGTCCCAGGGGGAATACGACATGAGCGAAGAGCAAAGTGCGGCACCGGCCGAAATCCCTGGTGTCGACGCAACCTGGCAGACGGGTTACTGGGGACCAACCGATCCGGACAAGAATCCGGCGGTTCTCGCGTTACGCGAGCGCTTTCCCGAGGCGTACATGGATGCGGTCAGCTTCCGTGACGAAATGACGGTCCGGGTAGCTTGCACCAGGCTGCGAGACATTATCCAGTTCCTACGCGATCATCCAGACCTTCGCTACAACATGCTGACGGACGAGACCGCGGTTGATATGGTCCGCCTACGCGCCGAGCCGCGCTTCGATATCGTCGTGCAACTCTATTCGATCCCGAATCGCGTCCGGCTGCGCGTCAAGGCAGGTGTCGATGACGGCGAGACCGTGCCGTCGCTGGTCCCGGTACACGCGGGCGCAAACTGGTTCGAACGTGAGGTCTACGACATGTTCGGAATCGTGTTCGAGGACCACCCTGATCTTCGCAGGATTCTCCTCGCGGACGATTGGGATGAAGGTCACCCGCTTCGCAAAGACTACCCGCTGCGCGGCTTCCGTGAATACGTCCAGCCCGGATTCCGAAATCCAGCACCGCGCATTCGCTCCAGACTCCGGAGGCTCTAACCTATGGTTCTCGATTTCACCCAGCCGACCCCGGTCGAGATCAGCGAGGAGCGACAGCTTACCGAGTCGCGCCGTGAGATGGTCCTTAACATGGGGCCACAGCATCCGAGCACGCATGGTGTGCTCCGTGTCCTCCTGACGCTCGATGGGGAAGTGATCACCGGCTGCGACCCGATCATCGGCTACCTGCATCGCGGCGTCGAAAAGTTGGGCGAGTCTCATCGATACGCCCAGTTCACGCCCTGGACCGACCGGACCGACTACGTCGCGGCCCCGTCGAACAACCTGGGCTACATCCTGGCGGTCGAGAAGCTCTGTGGCGTCGTGGCGCCGGAGCGTGCTCAGTACTGGCGCATGATTTTCGCCGAACTGACGCGTATCGCCTCGCACCTGGTCTGGCTTGGAACGCACGCGCTGGACATTGGCGCGCTCTCGCCATCCCTCTACTGCTTCCGCGAGCGAGAGCTTATTCTCGATATTTTCGAGGCACAATGTGGGGCCCGGCTCACGACGAACATGATGGAGATCGGCGGGTTCTCTCGACCGATCCCGGACGAAGTGCCGGGCATGGTGCGAACGTTCCTGGAAGCGTTCCCGGGCGGTCAGAAGGACTACGAGACGCTGCTGTCGAAGAACCCGATCTGGTTGTCGCGAACGCGTGGTGTCGGTGTCGTCGAACCGGATGTCGCGATCAACTACGGGTTGACCGGCGCTTGCCTGCGTGGCTCGGGCGTCAATTACGACGTGCGCAAAGCCCAGCCGTATCTCTTCTACGACCGGATCGACTTTGAAGTTCCGCTCGGTTCACATGGTGATGTCTACGATCGCTATCTGGTTCGCATGGAAGAGATGCGCCAGGCAGTTCGTATTATCGAGCAGTGCATGGACCAGATGCCAACCGACGGACCGCTCTCGGCGACGGAATCGAATTACGTGATTCCGCCGCACCAGAACGTCCTGACGACTGCTGAGGATATGCAGCGTCACTTCATCTGGGTGATCAAGGGGTTCTCGCCGCCCAAGGGCGAGGTCTACCAGGCGATCGAGCACTCCAAGGGCGAACTCGGCTATTACATTGTGAGCGACGGATCGCCGATTCCGTACCGAATGCGATTGCGCACTCCCGACTTCGTCAACCTGCAATCGCTTCCGTACATGGCGCAGGGGGCGATGCTGGCCGATGTGGTCGCGATGATCGGTACGATTGATATCGTGCTGGGATCGGTCGATCGCTGATGCTCGTCTGTCCGATTCGTGGACGGATCGGACGATCGGGGATAGAATCTCGTAGGGTTACGGAGCGCCCCGCGCGCTCCGTTGTCATGTGACCCGGTTACGCACTTGAACGAGACGCGCGACGAGAGGCACTAGACACGGGCGGTCGACATGTATGAGCATTTGATTTCAAGCTACATCTTCGGGTTTATCGTTCTCAACATCCTCCTCGGCGCGATGGCCTACATGACCTGGTTCGAGCGCAAGGTGCTGGCGCGCCTGCAGGACCGGCTCGGCCCAACGCGCACCGGTCCGTTTGGCTTGCTTCAGCCGTTGGCTGACGGTGCCAAATTGCTGACCAAAGAGGACATCGTTCCGGCCAACGCAGACCGTCTGGTCTTTCTGGTTGCGCCGGTCTTGTCGTTCATTCTGGCGCCGCTCGGTGCCGCCGTGATCCCGTTCGGTGACCACATCACCCTGTTCGGCTATCGAGTTAATCTCTATGCCGCGAATATCAATATCGCGGCGCTCTACGCGCTGGCGCTCGGATCGATTGGCGTCTACGGCATCATCCTGGGTGGTTACGCATCCGGAAACCGCTACTCGCTCCTCGGTGCCCTCCGCTCCGCTGCCCAGGTGGTTAGCTATGAGGTGGTGCTTGGGCTGTCACTGGTTGGAGTGTTCATCCTCTCGGGTTCGATGAGCCTGGTGGACATCCTGAACGAGCAGCAGCGCACGTTGAATTTCGGCGGCCTGCAAGTGCCGAATTGGTACATCCTGAGCCAGCCGCTGGCGTTCGGACTCTTCTTGATCGCCGCGGTAGCCGAAACGAATCGTTCCCCGTTCGACCTTCCCGAAGCAGAAACCGAGCTGATCGGCGGATTCCATACTGAGTACTCCGGCTTCCGGTTCTCCTTCTTCTTCCTTGCCGAGTACATCAACATGATCGTTATCTCGCTTCTTGCCGCGACGCTCTTCCTCGGCGGGACGGACGGTCCCGGCGCATCTGGCTTCTGGTGGCTCATGCTGAAGGCGATCATCTTCCTGTTCTTCTACGTATGGCTGCGCGCGACCCTTCCGCGATTCCGCTATGATCAACTGATGGGATTGGCCTGGAAGGTACTGTTGCCGCTCGTTTTGCTCAATGTCGTACTCACCGGGTTGATTCGTTTGTTTGGGATCAACGCGCTCTAGAGAAGATGAGGGTCTGGTTGTTTGCCGCGCAGATGAACCACAAATCGGGTCCCGCGGGATAAGGAAGAGGCGATGGCGGCACAGGTTGTAGTTTTTGACATTCTCGGATTAATCGCCGTGGCAGCTGCTCTTGGAGTCGTACTGGCACGGAATCCGGTTCACAGCGCGGTGGCGCTGGTGCTTACGTTCGTGAACGTGGCCGGAATCTATGTTGTCCTGCGCGCCGAATTTCTGGCCGCGGTGCAGGTGATCGTCTACACCGGGGCAATTCTGGTGCTGGTGCTCTTCGTGATTATGCTTGTTCACCTCGAGGATCTCCCCGAATTCCACGGTGGGCAACCCGTACAGCGTGTCTTCGGATTCTTGCTCGGCCTGGTGCTGTTGGCTGAGGTGGCCGCGGCGATCGTGACTCGGACGGCGCTCGGCCAGATCGGCCCATGGTCGCCGCAGCAAGTCGCGGCGGTTGGTGGCAATGTCCAAGCAATCGGCCAGGTGCTCTACTCGGGCTACGTTTTGCCGATCCAGGCGACCGCGCTAGTACTGTTGGTCGCGACGATTGGGGCGCTGACGTTGGCCCGGCCGGACGTGCCGAAGGCAGGCGTTGGCATGGCACGACATGTCTTGACGATCTCACTGGCACATCCGCGTGGCGAAAATGAAGAAGAAGGTTACAGGATTCCGGAGCTTCCGCCTGGTACGGTCATCAAGCCGGAAGCAGGCGATCGCGAACTGGTCATGGCCAAGTCTGGCGACGAGTTCGTTGACGCTCCGGCGTGGGGGGAGCACCGCAACAAATGACGCAGTTGACTCCCGAGCACTTTCTCTTCTTGAGCGCGGCCCTCTTCATCATTGGCATGATCGGCGTGCTGACGCGCCGGAACGTGCTGGTCATCTTCATGTGTATCGAGCTCATGCTGAACGCGGTGAACATCAGCTTCATCGGCTTCGCCTGGGAGCAGAATTCGATGGTTGGTCAGGTGTTCGCGCTCTTCGTGATCGCGGTCGCCGCCGCTGAGGCCGTTGTCGGACTGGGAATTATCATGGCGCTGTCGCGCCGGCGTGACACGGTCGACGTCAATGCCGTGCGCGATCTGCGCGAGTAGCGTGAGCGAGGATCGAACGTGAAGAGGGGCGAACGTTAAATGGAACACTGGCTCTTCCTGATACCGCTGGCGCCACTCTTTGCCGCGGTCGTCAACTTCCTGTTCGGCCGGTGGATCATCAAGAACTACGCATCCTGGCTCGCGATCGCCATGGTCGCGGTCTCGTTCGGGCTGAGCCTGGCGGTCTTCGCGCAGATTCGCTCGGACGGCAACGTCATAAGCCAGCATCTCTATACGTGGATTCCGGCCGGAACCTTCCAGATTCCGGTCACGCTGCAAGTCGACCAGCTCACGGCCATCATGTTGCTGGTCGTGACGTTTGTCAGCCTTCTGGTCCACATCTATTCGATCGGGTACATGCACGGAGATCCCGGCTTCTACCGGTTCTTCTCCTACCTGCCGCTGTTCGTCTTCTCGATGCTGATGCTGGTACTGGCCAACAATTACTTGCTCCTCTTCGTCTTCTGGGAGGGAGTGGGGCTCTGCTCGTACTTGCTGATTGGCTTCTGGTACCGGCGCCGCTCCGCAGCGCAGGCAGCCAAGAAGGCGTTCATCGTCAACCGTATCGGTGACTTTGGCTTCACGATCGGCGTGATGCTTATTTTCGTTCACTTCGGCACTCTGGTGTACACGTCGGTGTTCGATGCGCTCGGCACGGTTGGTGGCGGCACGCTCACGCTGATTGCGCTACTGCTCTTTACCGGTGCGGTCGGCAAATCGGCGCAGCTCCCGTTGTTCGTCTGGTTGCCGGACGCGATGGAGGGCCCGACCCCCGTCTCAGCGCTGATTCACGCCGCGACGATGGTGACCGCCGGTATCTACCTGGTTGCCCGCTCCTACCCGATCTTCGTGCAGTCGGACAGTGCCATGCAGGTGGTCGCCACGGTCGGCGCCGCGACGGCTTTTGTGGCGGCGACGATCGCGGTCACGCAGTTCGACATCAAGAAGGTGATTGCGTACTCGACCGTCAGCCAGCTTGGCTATATGGCGTTCGCACTGGGCGTCGGCGCATGGGTCCCGGCGATCTTCCACCTATTCACCCACGCATTCTTTAAGGGTCTGCTGTTCCTCGGAGCTGGTAGCGTCATTCACGGCATGCACGAAGAGCAAGACATGCGCTACATGGGCAACCTCAAGAAGTACATGCCGATCACGTACTGGACCTTCCTGATCGGCTCGCTGGCCAATGCGGGTCTCTTCCCGTTCGCGGGCTTCTGGAGTAAAGACGAGACCATTGCGGGCGCCTGGGCGTCCGATCACCGGTTCATCGCCGTCACTGGCCTGATCGCGGCCTTCTTTACGGCGCTCTACATGATGCGGGCCGTCTATATGACGTTCCACGGCACCGAGCGGTTCGACCCGGAGCACGTTCACCCGCACGATCCGCCCTGGTCGATGAAGGGGCCGCTCATTCTGCTGGCGATTCCGGCGCTGCTTGTTGGTGCGCTCGTTGGCTGGCCTCCGGACGGCGGCTGGTTCCACACATTCCTGGAGCCGGTCTTCGAGGCCGCGCCGCCGCCGGTCGAGATCTCGTCGGCGACGACCATTGGTTTGGCGGTCGCATCCTCGGCCCTGGTGATTGCCGGAATTTTGATCGCTTACTTCACCTACGTGCGCAAATCGCTCGATGCGTCGGACTGGGCCAACCGGCTTGGACCGGCCTATCGCCTGTCCGCGCATCGCTGGTATTTCGACGAGATCTACGAGCGTGTGATCGTCCATCCGCTCTACCTCATCTCGGTCTTTCTCTGGAGAGTGGTGGATGTCGAGATCATTGATGGCATGGTCAACGGCGTCGCCTCAATCGTCTCGTTCACGAGCGAACGGTGGCGACGGGTTCAAACCGGCCTGGTGTCGAACTACGCCATGGCGATCGCCATCGGCGCGGTCATCATCGTCGGTGCGTACATGATCCTGGCAAGTAGTCTCTTTAAGTAGGCGGTAGGAGAGCGTAGTGAACGGTATACCGATTCTCAGTCTGATAACCTACGCACCTGCCGTTGGCGCGTTGATCATCTTCTTCTGGCCGCGTGCGTCCAAGAATATCGCACGGTGGATCGCGTTGATTAGTACCATCGTGGCGTTCTTGCTGTCGCTCCTCATGATCGCTTCGTTCGACACGAGTCTGCCGTCGATGCAGGTGAGCGGGAATCCGCAGTTCCGCGAGTACTTCAACTGGCTGCCGAACGTCGGCGTCTCCTACTTGATGGGTGTCGACGGCATCAGCGCGCTGCTGATCGTCCTGACCACGCTTCTAATGATCGTTGCGGTCATCGCCTCGTGGCGACCGGTCGACAACCGGGTGCGCGAGTACATGATCGCGATGCTGCTGCTCGAGACCGGTATGCTGGGCGTGTTCGTCAGCCTCGATCTCTTCCTCTTCTACATCTTCTGGGAGATCATGCTGATCCCGATGGCGCTGCTCATCGGCATCTGGGGGAGCTCCAACCGCGTCTATGCTGCGGTGAAGTTCTTCCTCTATACGCTGGCCGGCAGTCTCCTGATGCTGGTCGGCATCGTCGCGACCTACCAGTCCTACTACAACCAAACTGGCATCCGGACGCTCAACGTCCTCGAATTGGCGAAAGGCACATACAGCCACAACTTCCAGATGTGGGTCTTCGCGGCCTTCTTCATCGCCTTTGCGATCAAGGTGCCGATGTTTCCGTTCCACACCTGGTTGCCTGACGCTCACGTCGAGGCGCCGACAGCGGGCTCAGTCATCCTGGCGGGTGTACTGCTGAAGATGGGTGGCTACGGACTCCTTCGGTTCAACCTTCCGCTTTTCCCGGATGCGGCAAAGACCTGGCAGCCCTACATCATCATCCTATCGATCATTGCGATCATCTATGGCGCGGTGGTTGCACTGGTGCAGCCTGACCTCAAGAAACTGGTAGCCTACTCGTCGGTTAGCCACATGGGTTTCGTCACGCTCGGTATTTTCGCGTTCAACGCGCAAGGGCTCTTCGGCGCGATGATCGTCATGATCAGCCACGGCCTGGTCACTGGCGGCCTCTTCCTCTGCGTCGGCATGATCTACAACCGTGGCCACACGCGACTCATCAAGGCATTTGGCGGGTTGGCGACGAACATGCCCGTCTACGCGTCGTTCTTCATGTTCTTCATGCTGGCGTCGCTCGGTCTGCCAGGTTTGAGCGGGTTCGTCGGTGAATTCCTGGCGTTGCTCGGTGGGTTCGAGGTCTATCGTTGGGCCGGCGTCACCGCCGTCGCGGTAGTGATTCTGGCAGCCTGGTACATGATGTGGATGTATCAGCGGGTCGCCTGGGAGCGGGCGCCGGGCGAGCCGCCCGATTCGACCGACCCGGAAGTGCGCGTGCCGCTGAACGAGTCCCATGGCGAGGGCCGAGGTCACGGCCCGCAGCCGATCATGGGTGGATCCGGTCATGACGAGCATTTCATCGATCCTCGCAGCTTCCGGGATCTGGACTGGACCGAGATCATCACGGTCGCGCCGCTGGCTGTGGCCATCATCTGGATTGGCGTCTATCCAACGACGATCATGGATATCCTGCGACCGGCGCTGCAGGCGATTTCTCAACCGTTTGGTGGGGCGGGCTTCTGATATGAGTTTTTACGCAGTACGACGGCGGCGGCGGTCATCGGTCCCTGCCCGCCTGGTGAAGGAGTAGCGGGGTGCAGCTGCCGTTAGTACAGCCCGATTGGTATCTCCTGATTCCAGAATTCATCGTGCTCGGCACGGCGATTCTGGTATTGGCGGGCGACGTCTTCCTTCCGAAAGACCGGCATCCGCTTCTGGCCTGGCTGACCCTGATTGGACTGGGCGCCTCGCTGGGATCGAACTGGCTGATCGACTGGAACGCGGGAAAGACGACCTTCACGGGGTCATTCCGGGCTGATTATTTCTCGCTCTTTATCAATATCGTTGTCCTGTCCGCGGGCATCATGGCGATCATGATCGCGACGTCGTACATATCGGGCAACGACGAGCCGGGCAATATGCCGCTGCCGGAATACCTGGCCCTCCTGCTCTTCTCGATACTTGGCACCATGCTCGTCGGCGCCGCGGGCGACCTGATCATGATCTTCATCGGCATCGAGATGAGCTCGCTGGCCGTCTACGTCTTGACCGGGTTTGCGCGTAACCGTCTGACATCCATCGAGGGCGCGCTCAAGTATTTCCTGCTGGGCGCGTTCGCGACCGCGATTCTGATCTACGGCATGGCCTGGATCTACGGCGAGACTGGCAGCACCAATTTGTCGGAGATCGCGGCGCGTCTGAAGCCGATGATCGCGGGCGAGACAAACCTCGAACCGGCATTGCTGCTGGCGATGCTGCTGCTGGCGATCGGATTGGGCTTCAAGATCGCGGCCGTGCCATTCCACATGTGGACGCCAGACGCTTACCAGGGCGCGCCGACGCCGGTCAGTGGCTACATGTCGGTCGTTCCCAAAGTCGCTGGGTTCGCGGCCATGGCCCGAATTCTGGTGCAAGCGTTGGGGCCAATGAGCGGCGACTGGCTTACCCTGGTCGAGGCCTTGGCCGTCGTCACGATGATCTACGGGAACGTGGTGGCGGTCTCGCAACGCGACGTCAAACGTATGCTCGGCTACTCATCGATTGGCCACACCGGCTACATGCTTGTCGCGCTTGCTGCCTACACGGGCGCCGGGGCGGGTGACCAGAGCGTGAGCAGCCTGCTCTTCTACCTGTTCGCCTACGCGTTCATGAATATCGGGGCGTTCGGGGTCGTGACCTGGCTCCAGCATCGCGGGCATGGCGTCGACCTGGACGACTTCTATGGCCTTGGCTCGCGCAGCCCGCTGGCGGCACTGGCGATGACGGTCTTCATGCTGTCGTTGATGGGCATGCCGCCTCTGGTCGGATTTTATGCCAAGTACTACGTCATCCTGGCGGCTATCCAGAACAATCTGACGTGGCTGGCGGTCATCGTGGTGCTGATGAGCGCGGTGTCGGCCTTCTTCTACCTGCGGGTGGTCGCGGCGATGTACTTCAACGAGCCGATTCGCCAGATGGCAGGCGCGTAGCACGCCGCTCCTTGGGGTCGGACTCGGACTGATGGCCCTGGGAACGGTCGGTTTTGGGTTGTTCTCTTACTCGGTCCTCGACATCGCTCAGAAGTGGGTGCAGGCGTTCGCGTAGGGCAGATCCTACAGCCGTCTCCCCCAACCATCGAGCAGGGCCAACACTCGGCAGAGAGGCGACCTAGTGCCTTGTGAGCCGTTCGACCAGTGATCGACCATTTGACGCGATGCCGGTCGTTTCGGCTTGCCGGTCCAACTGCTCAAATCCACGTTGAACATAGCGCACCCCGATGAACCGGAACGGTTCGGGCTCCCAGCTGCGTCCTCGCCGGTTGATGAACGGCAACCGGGCGATGTCGCTCTCAGTGCGAGTGATGAGATCCGCGAGAATTCGACCGAACAGGTTGGACGGTCCCACACCGGTGCCGGTATACCCGTACGCCGCTGCCAGGCCTTCCGCCGGGTCGTACGAGACGGTTGGCACGTAGTCGCGCGGCCACCCGAGCGGTCCACCCCAGGTGTGGGTGAACTTGACGTCCTTCAGCATCGGGAACCACTCACGCACGTTATCCTGCAACATCACGTGAGTCGGCTCGTGCAGGTCGTAGTCGTCCTTGATCTTGGAACCGAAGTGGTAGGGGGCTCCGCGCCCACCGAACATCACGCGACCATCAGATGTGTGGGTCAGATACTTCACCATGTGAGTCGCGGAGGAGAGCCCCTCACGCGCTTCCCATCCGATCTCACCCCATTCACTCGCTGTCAGCGGCTCGGTCAGCGTGATTAGCGAGTAGACTGGCATAACCTTGCGTCGCAGTCCTGGGAAACGGGAGAGGTAGGACTCGCCAGCCAGCACGATCGTCTTAGCTCGCGCGTGGCCCCGGACGGTGTGGAGCACCGGGAACGCACCGGTCGAGTAGTCCGTCACCGGCGACTGCTCGTAGATGGTCGCACCCTTGCGTTCTACCGCGCGGGCCAACCCACGCGCGAGTTTGGCTGGCTGAAGCTTCGCGCTGTTGTGGTTGTAGATGCCGCCGAGCGCGCCCGCCACCGAGACACGCTCGGCAATCTGGTTCGCGTCGAGCAGCGTCGAATCGTCGCCGAACCCGAACTCCTCAAGTGTGCGCTGCTCGCTCGCCAGGACCTCCAATTGATATGGACTGCGGGCGAGCCGGATATAGCCACCACGGACGTAATCCATGTCGATCCCCTCGTGCTCCGCAACACGCGCGACTTCGTCGACGACGGTGTTGAGAGCGCCCTGCAGGTTGATCGCGGCCTCACGTCCGAAGAGCGATGCCATGCGCCGGAGCCCGACCGGGAATCGATTGCCGAGACCTCCGCCGTTGCGGCCCGACGCGCCGAAGCCAGCGATCTCGCTTTCGAGGATGGCGATCTTCAGCGATGGCTCTCGCTCGAGCAGGTAGTACGCTGTCCATAGACCGGTGAATCCGGCGCCGAGAATGGCCACGTCGACATCGACGGTACCGTCCAGGGACGCGCGCGGCGTTAGGTCATCGCCGCACGTCTCAAGCCAGAAACTGTACGATTTATAGTCTTTCGCCATGTTCACTCCTCGGCCGCATGATCGAGTTCGAACGCGTTGTCGGCTAGAGCCGAACAATCTCCCCTTCGTGCGCCAGACCGCAGCCGGATCGTTCCAGTTCGTCCAGCGCGGGTGCATCACCTCTGATCAACGGATTGCTCTGATTCAGGTGGATGAAACGGACCTTGCGCCGTTCGGAATCCGGAAGATCTGCGAATCGGGCGATGCTCGCGTCAATCATCGGATGCTTGATCGTGCTCAGATCGCGTCCTGGCAGTTCATCTCCGGACATAAACGTGCCGTCCAGGTACGCGACATCGACTTCGCGCAGTGCGTCTTCGATGCGTGTTCCACATGCCTCCCATGCGTTCCATCCCGTGACGTCGGGCAGGTAGAGGACCGACTGTTCGGGGCCAGTGATACGAAACCCGACGGTCTCGGAGTACTCGTCGCGATGCGGAACGGCCAGTGGCGTCACTGACAGCTGCGTGTCGAGGCAGGTCTGTTCTCCGTCCTGTAGTGGCCGTAGTTCGACGTTCCGCATGTCGACGAGCTGGTTCCACGGCCCGTTGTTGTGGAGAAATTGCGCCATCCGCGGCATGGCGTAGGTCTGGATTGCAGGGGCGTTCATCGCCTCGACACCGAGATGAATCAATCCGGTGTAGTGGCCGATGTGGGCATGCGTCAAAAAGATGCCGTCGAGTCCGGGCACGTCTTCGCGTGGCGCGAGGCAGTCGAGCCGGTGGAGTTGTTCTTTGAAGTCGGGCGTTGCGTCGAAGATCCAGCGATGCGACGTCACTGGATCGACCAGCGCCAGGCACGTCGCAAGTCTCCGCAATGCTGGATTCTCCCAGGCCGGCGAGGTTCGATCCCCCGCTTGAGGATAGCCGCCATCCTGCGCGATGCCGAGAACGACGGTGTAGGGCGACTGCGAGGTCGGCAAGTCTTCATCTCCACTTCAGCGAGATTCGCCCGTCATGAGGACCGTAGTTGAGGAGAGACTGTAGCACAGAGCGGCAGGTTATCGTGAAGGGAGTCGTAGTGGTTGTGCATAGTTGGGAATCCGGAGGCGCGGGCGGGCTCGCGATGATTTCTTACATGTGAATGTACCGGTTCACGACTCGACCGGCAGGCTTTGACTAATGTCGCGCGCCTCCGCCCACGCGTCACCGTCCTGCGCGAGGCGATCCGGCACGGTCCGAAGGGTGAACTGCTCCGGGCGGATCTTGCTGGCTTCGACCTGTTTCCAGGTTACGGGCATTGACACTGGAGCACCGGGCCGCGCCCGAAGCGTATAAGGCGCGGCGGTGTTGCGCGCGATGCTGTTCTGGGCGTGGTCGATCGTGATGATCTTGCCTCGGTGGGTTCCACCGCTGGCGGCCGCTATCTCGTCCGGAAACTGTCTCTCCAGCTGTTTCGCCACTCCATGCACCCACTCGCGCACATCATCGAACGAGTGCTTCGTCTGGATGGGTACGAAGACATGGAAACCGGAGCCACCGCTGGTTTTCGGAAAGCAGCGGAGATCGATTCGTTCAAGTTCATCGCGAACGCGGAGCGCAGCTTGGAGAACCTGCTCGAACGGGACGGACTCTCCTGGGTCGAGATCGAAGACGGCCCAGTCGGGATGATCGAGGTCGTTCCGAAGCGACAGCCACATGTGAAATTCAATGGCGGAGTGGTCGGCGTACCAGATCAGCGCGGCTTCATGGTCAATAACGGGAACGTCGATGGGAGTCTCGGTTGTCTCCGGCTGATAGGTGACATAGGGCAGCCAATCCGGCGCGTTGTCCGGCTTCTCCCGTCGCCAGAACTGCGGCCCTCTAACGCCGTTCGGGTAGGCGCGCATCGTAGCGGGGCGGTGAAAGAGATAGGGGAGCATGGCGCTCGCGACCGCCCGGTAGTACGCGAGCATGTCCCCTTTGGTCAGGCCGTCGTCGGGCCAGTAGGGCTTGTCGCGACTGGTGATGCGCACTTCATGGCCGCTGATTTCCCAGATTTCCGGAGCGGCTTTCGGCATCGGTCCTCCAGATTCGCGGGTGAGATGCGATAGCGCCAATGGACCGGAATCGTCAGCCCACGTGCTTGCGGAAGACTTCGCCCATCCGCCGAATACCCTCGCGCATCTGGTCTTCGGGCAATGTCGAGAATCCGAGCCTCAGGGTTGGCTTGGGCTCCCAGTCCGTGTAGAAGCAGGAGCCCGGATTGTAGAGCGCCCCATGAAGTGCGCATTCCTTGACGAGTTCGTCCGCGTTGGCTCCGTCCGGTAGTGTCACCCAGATGAAGAAGCCACCGTCCGGATTGGTCCAGCGGGTGCCGCGCGGCATCTCGCGCTCGAGACATTCGAGCATGAAATCGCAGCGGCCACGGTAGTTGTCGCGGCATTCGGCAATGTGCTCGTCGAGCCAGTCATCCTGGCAGGCCTCAACGAGCGCACGCTGCACCATCCGGTCACTCTGGATATCGACTCCCTCTTTGGCGTCGGTGAATTGCTTCATGAGGGATTTCGGCGGCACCATCCAGCCCATGCGCAGCGCGGGCGCCATCGTCTTCGAGAACGTGCCGAGGTAGATGACTTCCGAACCGAACTGTCGCAGCGTGCCGTGATCACCGCCGCGGAACCAGAGTTCGCCGTATGGATCGTCCTCGATGACTGGCACGCCGTATTGCCGTGCCAGTTCCACAACCTTCTGGCGGCGCTCGCGATCGAGTGAGATTCCGGTCGGATTTTGAAACGTCGGGATCAAGTACATGAACTTCGGCTTGGGCGTGAGCTGAAGCGCGCGCTCCAGTTCGGAGATGACGATGCCGACATCATCGAGCGGCACGGGCACGTATTCGGCCTCGTAGACGTCGAAGATCTGGAGTGCTCCAAAGTACGTTGGCGCTTCGACGATGACCCGGTCGCCGGGATTCAGGAAGATCTTGGCGCACAGTTCGAGACCCTGCTGCGAGCCATTGGTGACGAGAATGTCGTCCGTCGAGACGTCCGCCCCGCGACGGGTCATGCGCTCGGAAATGTACTCGCGCAGGGGCTCGTGCCCCTGGTACTCGCCGTAGTACATCGTCTCTGGATCGACCTCACTCCAGACCTTGTCGAACGCCCAGCGCAGGCGATGGAGCGGCAGACATTCGGCCGGTGGTGCGCCACCCGCAAACGGGATGATGTTCGGATGGTCTTCGGGCTCGCCGAACTTGAACGTCAATGACGATCGGATGCTAGCCGCTCGCCGTGCCTGAAGACGGTCCCAATCAATCGACACGTTCTGCCTCACCTGCCTGTCGTCGATTACGCTCCCACGTCGCCGGTCAGCTCAATTTCGAGCCGCTTGTTGATTCGTCCCTTGCTGCGGGTCCCGATGACCTTGATGCCGCCGACCTCACTCGTGTTCCGGACATGTGTGCCGCCGTCCGCCTGCAAGTCGAGTCCTTCGATCTCGACCACGCGGACCTCGGTGATACCCTCCGGCAGCAGGTTGATCTTGGTCCGGATGAGATCCGGGATTTGAAACGCTTCCTCACGGGGAAGTGATCGCCAGGAAACCGGGAGTCCGGCCTGAATCGCCTGGTTGGCGAGTTCCTCGATGTGCGCGACGCGCTCCGGATCGAGATCCTCGAGTTCGAAATCCATGCGCGCTTTGTCAGTTCCCATGTTTCCGCCGGTAACCTGTGCGTTGTACTCACGAAAGACTGTACCGCACAAGACGTGCAACGCGGTGTGCGTTCGCATCAGCTTGTACCGGCGGTCCCAGTCGATCGTGCCGTGAACGGTCGTGCCCGCTTCTGGCGTATCGCCGCCTTCGAGTGTGTGGACGATTGCGCCGTCCGCCTTGCCGACTTTGACTACCGTCCAACTCCGGTCTCCGGCAGTTAGTATCCCGGTGTCGCAGGGCTGGCCACCACCACCCACGTAGAACGCAGTGCGATCGAGAACGACCTGGCCCGATCCGGTGACGGACTGGACGACGGCGTCGAATTCGCGAAGATAGCTATCGTCCATGTAGAGTAGATCGGTCACGAGGCGTCTCCTCACGGGTAAACCAACGGCGGCGACCCAACATCATAGAGAGGGGCGATTCCACCTGTCAAGGAACGCTCAACTGGCGACTCGACAGGTTATGATCAATCCAAATGCATCGAGGTTCGGCATTGCCCGTGCGGACTTATAGGAAGCAAATAGAGCGGTCGCCAGCGCGATTTTCCGCCACAGGTCGATGCTGAAGGCTGGAACGTGAGAAACTTACAGCGGCGCGATGGCGTCTGACGAACGATTAGCATGCAGCAAGGGGTACGACAAAGAATGCCGCGTCCGAGAATTAGGGCCATCCCGCTCGGCGGAGTTGGTGAAGTTGGAAAGAACCTCACGGTAATTGAATACCGGGGGGACCTGGTCATCATTGACGCAGGAGCGAAGTTCCCCGAAGACGAGATGCGTGGCATCGACCTCATTGTGCCAGACATCAGGTACGTTTTGGAGCGCATCAACAGGTTCCGCGGTATCCTGCTGACACACGGTCATGAAGATCACATCGGTGGTCTGCCGTACTTGCTGCCGCAGCTCAAGCAGGTTGCACCTGTGCCAATCTACGGCTCGGCGCTGGCGATTGCCTTTACGGAGGCGAAGCTGGACGAGGCAGGACTGCTCAATCTGGCTGACCTTCATGTCATCGAGCCTGGTGAGCATTACCAGTTCGGCAAGTCGTTCGAGGTCGAGTTCATCAATGTCACTCATAGCATTCCTGGTAGTTTCGCGATTGGCCTGAAGACCCCGCTCGGTTGGGTCGTCCACACCGGGGACTACAAGTTCGATCCGACGCCACCGTTGGGTCCACCGACGAACGAAGCACGGCTACAGGAGATCGGCGACGAGGGTGTTCTGCTGCTCCTCACCGACGCTGTGCGTGTCGAGCGACCGGGGCACACTCCGTCCGAAGCGGTTGTCAGTGAGACGCTCTATCGCGTCATCGGTGACGCCAGCGGGCGCGTGATCCTCACCACCTTTGCCTCCAACATTACTCGTCTCGATCAGGCGATTCGCGCGGGTTACCGGCACGGACGCAAGGTCGCGGTTTCGGGTCGCAGTATGGAGCAGAGCACACGGATCGCAATGGATCTCGGCTATATGAAGCCACCTGACGACGTGCTCATTCCAATCGACGTGGCGATGAAACTACCGCCCAAGCAGGTGCTGATCCTGACGACCGGGAGCCAGGGCGAGGCTGGAGCCGCGCTGGCTCGCGTCGCCAGTGGTGAGCATCAGCAGATCAAAGCCTCGAAGGGCGACACGGTCATCTTCTCGGCCACACCGGTGCCGGGCAATGAGGAGAGCGTCTCGCAGACGATCGACCTGCTCTTCAAGCGTGGGCTTGACGTGGTCTACTCGGCGCTCGAACCGACGATCCACGTGTCGGGCCATGCCAGCCGTGACGAGTTGAAGTTCATGCTGCGGCTAATTCGACCTCGCTTCGTAATGCCGATTCACGGTGAATACCGCATGCTATCGCTCTACCGGCAGCTTGCGATGGACGGCGGCCTGAACGACAGCCAGATCTTCCTGCCCGAACTCGGCGGCATTTACAGCTTTGGACGTGATGACGGTCGTCGTGAAGGTGTCGCCAACAGCGGATCAGTTCTGGTCGATATCGTGAGTAACCGGCAGGCGATCCTCCGCAATCGGGACGAGATCGCCGCGAGCGGGTTCATCGTTGCCAGCCTGGTCGTGGATCATGAGAGCCGCCAGTTGATCGCGGGTCCGGCATTGGCGGCACACGGACTCGACGGCGAGGTCGATGCGAAAGTGCTGAAACGGGCTGAGGACGAGTTGCAGAAGTTCCTGGAACGACGTTCGAAGGGTGGATTCAGTACGGGCTATCTAGTCAGCCGGACGAAGGGTGTGCTGAGCCGCCAGATCTATCGCCAGACAAAGCTGCGCCCGCTCATTCTGCCGATTGTCAGCGAACTCTAGCGGGCGCCGGATTCAATCGAGCTAGCGCGTCATGGCGATCGTGACGGCGATACCTGCCAGTACCGCGACGACAAAGGTACTCACGCCGACGGCCCGGGCGCGGCCAAGGCGACTTCGCAGCGGGACCATCAGTCCGAGTGCCGGAAGCGTCAGGAGCGCCACGATCACGTGGGAGATCGGCATGACGTGCGGGTGCTTGGCGTAGAGAATGATCCCCATGATGATCTGGACGCCAAGCAAGGCGTGCGCGGTGCCGGTGACCCAGGCCGGTAACCCTTTGCGCTTCGCCATGACGAACGACAGGATCGCGATCACGAGATAGAGCGCGACCAGCAGTTCGCCGAGCCCGCCATGAGCCTCAACCATCAGTTCAGTTCCTTCCAAGCCAGAATGCCACGGCCAGATCTGTCTCCACTGACGTAGTGGCTGGCCGGTCAGATCTTACCGTGTGGCCGCATCCGGGTGCGATGGCTCAGGTGCGGAAATGGTAGGGCGTCATGACCCAGCGCCAGACGCGCGACGCGAGGAATTTCCCGCCGGATGCCGTGCGCGCACCGTAGCGACTGACGAACGCCAACGCTCCAAGGAGCACGACGACCAACTGGTATGGCAGGGTAATGATCCGGCGAGGGTGGAGCAGCGGCGCGCCGCCGGTGCCGAGATCGCGTAGCAGGTGCGAGCCGAGGCCGACGAGCGCGGCGAGGCCCAGGTGACGCTGGGGGTTCCAGCGTTCAGCCAGCGTCGCGATGATCAGTGGCGTCAAGACCGAGTGCGACACCGGTCGCTGGTTCATCGTCATCGTACGTGCCAAGCGGAACGAGCGAGCAGCCAGTATGTGGTCGAGGTCCAGCACCACCGAGCATAGAAGACTGGTGCGGAGGAAACCCCAGCGATCGTGAACGTAGGGCAGAATAGGCAGCGAGACGGCGAGCGCGGTTCCCAGATGGCAGAGGCCGTCGAACAATCCGCGGCGGGGCGTGCCGTTGAAGGACGATGCCCAACGGCGGTGCCAGGCGCCGGTAATGAGCGCGGCCAAAATCGCCCCGATGGTTAGGGATGGCTGTGAATAGCGCATCGCGATTGACAGAACTTGACGCGTACTGGTGGTGAAGGGCTTCGTGTCATGTGGCATTTCCGAACCGCCGAACCACTTCGTTACCAAATTCGAAACCAATCGACCTGGAAGGAGCTCATTCTACGATGGCCAATGAACCGGTGGAACGCAACCGGGCGGTAATCCTACTCTCTGGCGGCCTGGATAGCACGACGGCTGCCGCCCTTGCTCGTGCCAGCAACTTCGACCTGTACGCACTGTCATTCGATTACGGACAGCGGCACCGGCGCGAACTGGAGTCGGCGAGGCTGGTCGCGGAGTGGCTTGGCGTACGGCGGCATCAGATCGTCTCGATGAATCTTGGGGAGTGGACGTCGTCTTCACTCACTGGTGACGGGGAGATTCCGATCGAGCCGGGCGACGGTATCCCATCTACCTGGGTCCCAGCCCGCAATCACATCTTCCTGGCGGTCGCGTCGGGTTTCGCCGAGGTCGTCGGGGCCAGCGCGATCTACATCGGGGTAAGCGAAGTCGACTATTCCGGCTATCCGGATTGCCGAGGCGAGTTCATTGACGCCTATCAGCACGCGGCTGACCTGGCCAGTAAGCAATTCGTCGAGGACGGCCGAAGCATCCCGGTACTTGCGCCGTTTCTTCATGTCCCCAAATCTGGGGTTGTCCAGCTCGGACTATCGCTCGGTGTCGACTACGGCCTGACCTGGTCCTGCTATCAGGGTGGCGACGAGCCATGCGGGGTCTGCGATTCATGTCGCCTGCGCGCAGCGGCGTTCGCCGCGATCGGGGCGGTCGATCCTCTCGTAAATCCAGCCGGCTGATTCATCGCTCAGGTCGCCGGGCCCATCGGCGTGCGACCTCCCGAACTGACAATCTCGATGATCGTGATCTCCGGCGGGCAATTGATTCGAACCCTTGGTGGCACCATGCCGACACCTCGAGTGGTATAGACGAGCGTGTCGCCGTCCTGACGCAATCCCCACGGGAAACGTCGCCCGCGATCGGGCAAAACGAGTGCGCCGATGCCCGGCAGCCGTACCTGGCCGCCGTGGCTGTGACCGGAGAGAACGAGCGATGCTCCCGGCAGCATCGCGGCTGAATCCGGTTCGTGAATCAGCCCCAGCAATGGCGTCCCTTGGGGAATGGCGCGAACTGCTGTGAACGGGTTCGCGTTCATCTGGAGGGTGTCGGCCAGCCCGGCGATCCCGAAGCGTTCACCGTGTATTGTCAGCACCGTGCCACTGTCGATCAGGGCCGCGATGCCGTTGCGCTCGATGATGTCCCCAATATCATTGAGTTTCCGGGTGACGTCGTGGTTGCCGAGAATGCCGTAGACCCCGAGTGGCGCGCTGAGCTTGCCGAGGATTTCGAGTGCCGTCTCGACCTGCCCGTGAATGACGCTGCCCGAGTGCATTGCCGTCGAATAATCGCCGAGCAAAACGATCAGGTCAGTTTGCTGTTGAAGAAGTAGGCGAACGGCCGTTTCCACACGTGTTTGGCTGATTGCATCGCAGAGGTGAAAGTCGCTGAGCGCGCCGATCCGAAGTCCAGCGGGCAGATCCGCGTGGACTTTGACGTGCTCGACGTGGAAGTTTCCGGGCTCTTCGAGTAGTGCGTAGCCACCTGCCGCCGCAATGGCACCCGCTCCGGTGGCTTGTAAGAACGCTCGACGGGTTAGCCGATGCGGCATCGGGCAGCCCGTGGTACAACGTAGGTTAGCGCCGTGCCACGTCGATCGTTGACACGGCTTCGATTTGTGATTAGCACGGAGGTGGGATGTCCCTCCAACTCGTTATTATTGGCTTGCCACAGAGCGGCAAGACGACCGTCTTCAATGCCCTTACACAGGCTGAGGCGGAAACCGGCATGTTCTCCACAGGAGAGGAAGAGCCGAATCTCGCGACCGTAAAGGTACCTGACGAGCGCCTCGACGTGCTCACCAACATATTCAATCCGAAGCGCACCGTGCCTGCCGACGTCCAGTATTACGACGTCGCTGGGGTGGCTAAGGGGATTAGCGAGCAAGGGATGAGCGGGCGGCTGATTGGTTTCCTGAGTCAGGGTGCGGCGTTAGTGCACGTGGTACGTGCCTTCGAGGATCCGGCGGTCCCGCATCCAGAGGAGAGCGTTGATCCGCTGCGGGATATCGAGACGATGAACCTCGAGTTGACGTTCTCAGATCTCGGGCTGATTGAGAAGCGTCTGCAGCGGCTCGAAGCTGGCATCCCCAAGCTGCGCGGCGCCGAGCGGGAGGCAAATGAGCGCGAGGCCGACGTGCTGGCGCGGCTACGCGACGCGCTGGAAGCGGGTACCCCAATCCGCGAGGTCGAACTGCAACCCGAGGATGAGAAGTTGCTGCGTGGTTTCGGGTTCTTGACCGCCAAGCCGCTGCTGATCCTTCTCAACCTCAGCGACGACATGCTCGGTGAGCAGGCGGACTCGCTGCGAGCCGAGGCCGAGGAGCGATTCGGAAGCGCGGGCGTGATGATCGACGCGATTGCCGGAAAGATCGAAGCGGAGATCGCACGACTCGACGATGAGGACGCGCAGATGTTCCTCGACGATCTTGGTATCACGGAGACCGGACGCGAGCGGGTCATTCAGCGATCGTATGAACTGCTTGGCTTGATCTCGTTCTTTACCGTCGGTCCGGACGAGTGTCGTGCCTGGACGATCAATCGAGGTACTCCTGCCGTTGAGGCGGCTGGCGTGATCCACTCGGATATCCAGCGGGGTTATATCCGGGCCGAAGTCGTGAGCTATGAAGACCTCGTCGAGACAGGGGGGCTTCCAGAATCCCGCAAGGCGGGCAAACTGCGCCTGGAGGGGAAGACCTACGTCGTGCAGGATGGAGACATCGCGCACTTCCTGTTCAACGTCTGATCGCGAGCGCGTGCGTGATCGCGATGACGATGATTGGAAACCATTCCGGTGGCGGCTGACGTCGGGCCACGGTTGAGTGGCCTGATCCCGCACTGGCTCCTCTTCGCCGCAATAGTGGGCTGGTTCGCGCTCTTCTGGATTGCTCGCTTTCCGCTGAGAAAGCGGCTGCGGACGCTTTACCTGGACATCGCCGCGCTTGGCGCGCTTCTGCTGGCCAATCTCCTCTTTTTCTGGCTGCCGTTGCTAACATCGTCACAGGTGCCACGCGGTGGCGGAGACCTGAATTCCTACTTCTTCCCGCTGGGCGCGTTCAGCGCCAGAGCGCTGCAGAACGGGCAGGTTTCGCTCTGGAACCCGAGCGTGTTTGGCGGGATGCCCCAGCTTGCCAACTATCAGGCGGCCATGCTCTACCCACCGAACCTCCTTGCCTGGCTCATTCACCGGCCTTTCTCCTACGGAACGCTCGAACTGCTGGCCATCGGCCATTACCTGATTGCCTCTGTTGGGGTTTATGCGTTGGCTCGCTCGATCGAAATGCGGCGCTTTCCTGCCACGACCGCGGCGATCGTCTTCTCGGCGAGTGGTTTCCTGACGGCACACCTCGGGCACTATTCGATGCTTTCGGTCGCGGCCTGGCTACCCTGGCTGCTCCTTACGCTACGCAAGACTGCGCTGACGAACTCGTGGCTCTGGGCCTGTGCGTCTGCCGTCGTCATCTTCCTTGCGGCCACGGGAGGCCATCAGCAGATGCTCCTCTATGAGCTGACCGCGGGCGGCGTTTGGTGGCTCTACTGGGTCGGAACTCGTCACGAACTCTGGCCCTGGCAGGGAAGCATCGCGAGCGCCGAGGCATTCGGGGTTGCGCTACGCGACCAGTGGCGAGAAGTCGGATTTGACGCGCTTCAAGCGGGTGGGGCGCTGGTCGCCGGTTTGGGCATGGCAGCGCCAATGATCCTGCCGTCACTGCAGATGGCGGCGCATTCGGTTCGATCTGGCCTCAGCTACGAGCAGGCGACCGAGTTCAGTGTCGAACCCATCGCGCTGTTCCAATTCGTGCTTCCCAAGGCGTTCGGTAGCAACCCGACCGACTACTGGGGCTCATTCTCCAGCGGTGAGATCTGGGCCTATGTCGGAGTAGTGACGCTGGTGTTCGCGGTGATCGGTCTCGTCATGCGCCCGAGCGAGGTCCGCCTGCTGCTGGCGGGTTTTGCGACGGTCGCATTGATCTTCGCGCTCGGACCGTGGACTCCGCTGCATGGTTGGGTATACCGATTCATCCCACCCTACAACTTGATCCGGGCTCCCGCTCGTGGCTACGTCTTCGTCGATCTCAGTCTGGCGTTACTGGCGGGATTCGGCCTTCAGGAGGTCGCGTACCAGGGTAATGTGTCGGAGCGCGTGCAAGTCGTGCTGCGCCGGTCGATTCGCTGGCTGCTGCTTGGTCTTGCAGCGCTGGTTCTCGTTATCATCCCGCTCTTCTACAGCCTGATCCTCGGTGTGAATGATCCGTCGAACCGGCCGGTCATCGCGGTTGACGGCCTGAATCTATTGGTCGTCTACCTCGTGGCGACCGTGGTGCTGCTCTGGGCGTTGAGCCGGGGGAAGGTGCGCGGTGCCACCGCCTGCCTGCTGGCGACCAGTCTGATCGTGCTCGATCTCTATGGCGCGACGGCGTCTTTCAACCCCGGCACCGATGACTTGACGGCCGGTTACCGGCATCCTGAAGCGATTTCATTTCTTCAGAAGCAGATGGCACAGGCGGGGCCGTTTCGTATTGCGTCGACTACGCTGGCGTGGCAGCCGGATCTGGCGATGGTCGCGGGCCTGCAAGATGCTGGCGGGCTGTTCGACCCCATGCAGCCAGGAAACTACAAGAAGGTCTCGGACGCGCTCAGCGGCAGCCAATCTCAGACGCTCTACGACCTGCTCAACGTACGCTACCTGATTACCGACACGAAGGCGAGCGCTCCGTCCACAGCATTCTCGGAGGTTCTCCGGACCGGGGACGGCTTGGTGATCTGGGAGAACCACGATGTCTTGCCGCGCGTTAAGCTCGTCTACTCCGCGACGCCCGCGAGTGCTGACGACGCGTTATCCGCGGTAATTAACCCGGGCTTCGATCCGGCGTCAACGCTCTACCTCACTGGAGGTCTGGCTCCAGCTCAGGCGGGTGGGAGCGGGAGTGCCATCATCACGAGTTATCAGGATGACCGCGTCTCGATTAACGTTCAGACCGACCGTTCGGCATATTTGGTTCTGAGTGACACCAGTTTCCCTGGGTGGAATGCGACAGTGGACGGGCAGACGACGCCGGTCGCGACCGCCGATGGCATCTTCCGCGCCGTGTCGGTCCCGGCGGGGACTCACACCGTCGAGTTCGACTATCGCCCTTCGATTGTGGTCCGGAGTGTGATGCTCGCGCTGGCGAGCCTGGGCTTATTCGGTGCTGGGTTGATGTTGGGACTCATCCAGTGGCGCAGGTCGTAGAGACAATTGCGGCTTAGCCGTGGCCGTTGTGACCTTTAGATCCGTGACCTCCACGGGCCCCGCCGTTTCCCTGTGACTTCGCCGGTTTCTCCGGCTTGGTGGGCTTGTCCGCGACCGTGTCCGTCTTCGGCTTATCAGGCTTCGGCGGGGCGCTTTCCTGCGACTGATTCTTGCCATCATTCTTCTTCGGCTGGGCTTCGGTCGGCTGCGAGTTTGGACTCGCCGTAGGATTGCCGATCCAATCGGGCGATTGTTTGGTGTCGTCGATCGTGGCCGGAGATTTGGGGCTGGTCGACACGCTGATCACTTGAGAGCCAGGAGTGGGTACCGGCCCGGACGGCGCTATCTCTGGATCGCTGGCATTCACAACTGATGGTGTATCAGTGCCTGCAACCGGTGATGGCGTAGCGCTCGACGTGTTCGCCTGAGCGAGGCTCGGCGCTTCCGTGGGCGACGCTTCAGCGTTGACAACCGGCTGGGAAGCAGGTGTGCTGTCATCCGCGCTGGCGCCCCAGTTCGGGATTGACGCCGTGTGAATCGCCGGGCGGTTGCGAGACGGTCTGAGATCGTCGAATGAGGTACTGCCACCAGCCATGCCGCTGGGTGGCTCGGAGCTCGAGAGACGGCCTTCGGAGTCATTGGCGGTTACACGCGAACTGACGAGCGCCAGCATCAGCACGATAATCAGGACGACGAGGAGCAGGGCGCTGACAAACGTGGTCAGCACGGGCATGCCGAGCAGCCGTGCTGGCAGTCGTCGCGACGGATCGAATGGAATTGTCCACGCAAGGTTTCCAGGCGGAGCGAAATGCGTCGAGCCGGTTGCCACCACGCTCTCCGGCTCAACAAGCTCAAGAGCCTCGCGCATCTTCCGGGCGGACGAAAACCGCGCGTCCGGGTCCTTGGCCAGTGAGCGCATCACGATCGCAGCGAGCGCGGGTGAGATCTCTGGGTTGATCGATCGCGGGTCGCGCGGCGGTTCAAAGAGGTGCTGGTTCATGACGGCGAGAGGGTCGTCACCAGGGAAGGGTGCCTCGCCGGTCAGCATCTCAAACAGGACGGCTCCCGCGGAGTAGATATCCGCCTGTGGGCCCGTCTCCTCTCCAGCGGCCTGTTCGGGCGCGATGTAGGCGGCAGTCCCGAGCGTTAATCCTCCCGGATTGATCGCGGGCTCCCCCGGACAGAGCGCGATGCCAAAATCGGTGATCTTTGGCGTCCCTGTGGCGTCGATAAGGATGTTCTGGGGCTTGATGTCACGATGGACGTATCCGGCTTCGTGAACGGCTTCCAGGCCCCTCAGAATCGATTTCGTGATTCGCAGTGATTCGGTTATCGACAGTCGGCCAACAAGTGTCAGCCGTCGTCGCAGCGAGATACCGCGAATCAACTCCATCACGATGTAGTGAATGTCGTCATCGACGCCATGCGACAAGATCTTGACGACGTTCTTGTGCGAGATCGCCGAGCCGGCCTGGCCCTCTTTCTTGAAGAGCGAGATTGCCTGCTCCTTTGTTGAGTGTTCAGGTCGTAGTGTTTTGATCGCGACGAGCGACTGCGTGTGCGTATCGTTGGCGCGAAAAATCTCGGCGTAGTTGCCCGAGCCAATACGTGTGTCAAGGACAAACCTGTCGCCGAGAAGTCGTCTTACGTCGGATGTCATCTATCCTCCAGGCGTCGAAGGCGCGCCTTCGAGCATTCCGTTTACCGGTGTCCCAAATTCGCGAGTTCAATGCCAGCAATACCGGCTCCGGATATGGTTAATAACGTCGTACCCTCTGGCACCGGGTACAGGTCGCCTGGAATTGATGCGAGAAGTCGACTCTATGTGCAGTCGACTGGGCAGGAAGACCGCGTTCGGTTCGTGACGACCTTGACAGTGAAATTTCCGTGAAGGCGGCGATCTCGGAGGGACAGACCGCACGGTCCGAGCGCCCCGCTGCATCGTGGCCTTCGACGCTAACGGGACACGGTCAGCAGTCGAATATCATTGACATAAACAGTGGGCTGCGGTCGATTGGTCCAGCTGTGAATCACGATGCTGCCGAGCGACACGTTGCTGGCGTTTAGATCGGCGAGCGGGATGGTGTAGGTGGTCCAGCCGTTTGCCGTTGGGTAGCCGCCGAACCGGTCGTCCGGCAGCTTCGCAAGCGCTCGCAGGATGATCGTTGCGAGCGCGGGGGAGATCGAGGGATCGAGCGCATGTGGATCGGGTGGTGTCTCGGTGAGGTGCCGGTCCATGACGACGATTGGGTCATCGCCTGGGAACGGAGCCTGGCCGGTCAGCATCTCGAACAGGACCGCTCCCACGGCGTAGACGTCAGTCTCCGGGCCAATCGCATTCCAAATCGCCTGCTCCGGCGCGATGTAAGCGGCCGTACCAGGTGGATGTACCCCGCCTCGTGAATCGCTTTCAGCCCGCTCAGCACACCCTGAATGATGCGCAATGCGTCCGCGGCCGGGAGCGGCCCAGTCAGTTGAATTCGGCGTCGCAGGGAGACCCCGGGAACAAGGTCCATCACGATGAAATGCGTGTCACCGTTACGACCGAACCGGTGGGTTTGGACGAGGTTCTCATGCGAGAGCATGAGCCCGATGGCGGCTTCTTGCTCAAAGAGGCAAATGGACGTAGGATCTTGGGCATGCTCTGCGCGAAGAACCTTAATAGCAACCGATTCACCGGTTTCGGCATCGGTGGCACGGAAGATCTCGGCGTAATTACCCGCGCCAATCATCGCGCCAAGTTCGAACCGGGCGCTGAGCGTGTGGGGCGAGCAGATGATCATCGGTTTTCAGTTCTCCCGGACGAGGCGTTTGCAGGTCAAGAGGTTGAATTGCCAGTTTGACGATATCGCGAATTCAATGCCAGCGAAGATGTGCGTCAACAACTTAATAAGGATCGTTCCGTGGCGTAAAGGCAAATCGTCACTTGACATTCAACGTTTAATTAACAGATGAGCATCTCCAAGGAAACAATGACAACCGCAAATTCCATTCAAACAGATCACATGACCAAACTCGACCGGCTGGCAGAGGTGATGTTCGAGCGTCGATCCGCCGCCGCCTTCACCGGCGCGGGTATATCGACCGAGTCGGGAATTCCCGATTATCGTGGGCAAGATGGCATCTGGAAACGAATCAAACCCACGATGTTCCGAGACTACCTGCACGACCCGGAGATCCGGATCAATCACTGGCGGCGGCGGCTGGAGCGCTATCCGGAACTTGCCGCCAAGCAGCCGAACGACGGGCACCGTTCGCTCGCGCGCATGCAGCGGCTGGGATTCCTCCAGGACATCATCACGCAGAATATCGACGGTCTCCATCAAAAGGCTGGTTCGAAACCGGAATCTGTCATTGAGCTGCATGGTTCGGCGCACCGAGTACGCTGCCTCGAGTGCGGCGAAGAGTTCGATGCCGTACCGTTCGACCGGGAATTCAACGGAAATGAGCCGAAGTGTCCGGCCTGCGGCGGCATGATGAAGGAGGCCACGATCTCGTTTGGTCAGCCGCTGGTGGCGAACGACCTGAGATCGGCGCTCATTGTGGCGCGCAACACCGGCGTGATGCTGGTCGTGGGTTCCTCACTCAAAGTTAACCCAGCCGCGCGCGTCCCCCGTGAGGCTGCTCGCTCGGGCGCCGAACTCGCCATCATCAACAACGAACCGACTGCGCTCGACAAGATGGCCTCCATCGTGGTGCATGCTCCCGCTGGTGCGGCGCTGACCTACCTGGCGGATCGTCTCACCCTCTAACGATCACCGTAACCGGCGGATCGAGCTCGTCTTGACGTTGCTTCATACGGATAAGTAGGCTTGGTTCATTCGCGTCCGCGGTCATTGAGATTGCCGAGCAGGGAGCACGATGTCAGATAACGCGGTCCATCGACGCGATCGCATGCCGTCGCTCGTCTTGTTCGACCTTGACGATACCCTGTGCGATCACGACCGGTCGCTCCGCATCCGTCTGCGTCATGCATTCGAGGCGGCCGCCGAAGGGTTTCCACAGGTCGACGTGGATTCGCTGGTCGAGGAGTCGGCTGCATTGTCAGTTGGCGGCACGGGACATTTCGCCGACCTTCTGCGGCAGCATGGCATCAATGATCAGCAACGCTGCGAGCTTGCGATCACGCGCTACGCCAGTGACCGTTATCGCGGACTCGAACTGTTCGAAGAATCGATCGAAATCGTGATGCTGGTCAAACAGCATGCCGACGTCGGTATGATCACCAACGGACCGAGCCAAATTCAGCGAAACAAGATCGAACGTCTCGCGATCGCCGAACTATTCCAGTTCATCCTCGTCTCAGAAGAGGAGGGCGTCTGGAAGCCTGATCCGGTGATCTTCGAGCGCGCGCTGGCGATAACCGGAGCCGATCCGAGTGAGGCGGTGTACGTAGGGGACTCTCCAGAACATGACATCGCTGGAGCCCGGGCGGCGGGAATTCGTTCGATCTGGATTAATCGCCGGGGACGAACCTGGCCAGGCGGTCCCAGGCCCGACGACGAAATCATGAGCTTGCTCGAGCTTCCGGAACTCATCGGATTGCCAATCTAGCCGGGGAGCTGTGAGGAGCGTTCGCCCAGCGACCAGCCACGACACAGCGGGAATGGGATGGGGACAGAATGTTCGGGAAATTCACGCGGATCGTGTGGGCCTGCGTTGCCGTAGGGGTCACCGTTACGCTCGTGTCGTATGCGTTCGGCCTGGTGCCGAAGTCGTCCGGGGCTCAGGGACGAGCAACACCAGGTGTCGTGGAGACGAGCCCCACATCCGGAGTTGGCCAGACGCTTCACGCCACGTCTACATCACCTCCGCTGCTCACGGCAGCGGCATCTCCCGCGGCCACTGACATGGCGTCGCAGACCGGAGTCTCAACCGCGACATCGGCCGCGACGAGCGTTGCAACGCTGACGCCCGACGAACTCGCCAAGTACAAGCCGAACGAGCTCGGCTGGATCATGGTGATGATGTATCACACCGTCGATTATGCTGGCGGTGATTATTCGACCACACCCGAGGAACTTCGATCCGACCTGCAATGGCTCTACGATCACGGGTTCTACGTGATCCCAATTCACGACTACATTACCAACAACATCAAGGCACCGGCGGGCAAGCGACCCGTGGTGCTGACGTTCGACGACGGTTCGATGTCGCAGTTCCGCTATATCGTCGATGCGTCGGGTAAGAAGACGATCGATCCGAATTGCACCGTCGGTATTCTCGAAGATTTCTACACCAAGCATCCCGACTTCGGGCGCGGCGGCCTCTTCTCGATCCTGCCACTCGCGCCCTTTGCCTGGCCGGACGGGGAGGACCAGGTGCCATACGAAAAGGAGAAGGTGCAGTTCTTACTCGATCACGGCTACGAGATCGGCAACCACACGGTGAACCACATCTACATGAATGAGCACACGACCGCAGAGATCGAGAAGGAGCTTGCCGACGCCGTCGATATGATGCGCGCGTTTGACGCTCGCGCTCAGGAGGAAGTCATCGCGGTGCCGTTCGGCACCTATCCTGCGCATGGCGATACGACGGCATTCGAGGGATTCGACCTGAACGGTAAACACTATGCGTTCAAGGCCGCGCTCAACGTCGGCGCAAACCCCGGTTATTCACCGGTCGACTCCGATTATGACCCGTACTGGATACCGCGCATTCGCGGAAGTCGTGATCAGATCGATCAGTGGTTCGGCTTCGTTGAGGACAATCCCGGTATAATGTACGTAAGCGACGGGAACCCGGATACCATCACGGTTCCGAACGATCTCGTCCCGGGCTTGAGCGGCAAGCTCGATCAATCGAAGCTCGACGGCAAGACGCTCATTCGCTACTAGGCCTGCCGTCACATCCGAGGGGGTTGGATTCGCCGCCAATGACGACCAAACAGATTATTCTCGCCGAGGAAATGGGTTATTGCTGGGGTGTTCGCCGTGCTGTTGACATCATTAGCAAAGCCGGTAGCCCCGATCAGCCAGTTGCCACCATCGGTGACGTGATTCACAACCCTCAGATCGTCGAACGCCTGAAAGAGCAAGGAATCGACACCGCCGACACCGTCGAGGACGCGCAGAAGCGGGGTTTTCACCGTGTGGCGATTACCGCGCACGGCGCCGGTCCGGAGCGCACGGACGACGCCAAGACGCGCGGGCTGGAGATGATCGACACGACCTGCCCGCTGGTCACGAAGGTACAGCGCCTGGCGCAGAAGCTGGTGCGCCAGGGCTATTACCTGGTAGTCTATGGTGACGGTTATCACCCCGAAGTGCGTGGCGTGATCTCCTGGTCCGGGACGACACGAGCGGTCGCCGCGAAGCACGTGGAGGACCTGCCGTGGCAGGTCGGGCGTGGACAGGGCCAAGAAGGCGACGTTGAGCCGCCGCGTAAAGTCGCGGTCGTGTCGCAGACGACCAAGAACGTCGACGAATTCCTCAAGTTCGTTGGCGAATTGGTTCCGCTGGTGGCGCGAGACGGTGGCGAAGTCCGGATCTGTAACACGATCTGCGAGCCGACGACCGAGCGCCAGAACGCGCTGCGCAAGATGGCGCGTGAGGTCGACATGATCCTGGCGATCGGCGGCAAGAAGAGCTCGAACACGGCGCGACTGGCGGAGGTCGGCCGGAGCTACGGCATTCCGAGCTATCACATCGAGCGTGCCGAGGAGATCGAGTCTGGATGGCTCGACGGCATCGAGCGCGTTGGCGTGACGGCAGGAGCCTCGACGCCGGATGACGTGATCGTCTCGGTGGTGCGGCATCTGCAGCAACAGGGATACGAAGCGCCGGAGACTGAGATGCCGGAATACGATCTCAACGTTCTCCCCAAGTACTAGCATGGCGATGAGCGTAACACCTCGACGAATCCGTCAAACGCGGATTCGTCGTAACCGCACGCTTGTGATCGCGTCCATCGTGTCATTCATCGGCTATCTTTGGCTGCTTCTATTTATCCGGTCGAATCCACGCCCGGCAGGAGACCTCGCGGCTACCCTGCGCCTGCAACGCAACGAGAACCGCGCGATGGCCCGCGCGATGGACTGGGTGAGCTGGTTCGGCTTTCGTCCGCAGAGTCTGCTCATACCCTTCTCGATTGTGATCTGGTGTTGGCTGCATGGGCGGAAGCTCGCCAGCTTCTTCCTTATGGCGGCCTGGGGGAGTAGCCTGCTCAGTTTCTTTACCAAGCTGGTCATTCGTCGCCCGCGGCCGGATGACCCAAGCATTCGCGTGGTAGAAGCGGACATCCGGGACACCAGTTTTCCGAGCGGACACACACTTCACTACGTCACATTCTGGGGCTTTTTCGCCTACATCGTGGTTACCAGCACGCGGAATCGGGTAGTAGGACGGCTCGCCGCGTCGCTTGCGGGTTTGATCATTGGTCTGGTTGGCCCGTCGCGCGTCTATCTCGGGCATCACTGGCTGACCGACGTACTGGCCTCCTACCTGCTGGGATTCACCTATTTCACTGGGCTGGTCACCGTCTATCGCTGGTTGCAATCGCTCGTCGAGATCGATGACCTCACTATTTGATCAGCTGTTTCCCAGCGCTTCGTCTCAGCGCGAGATCCCACTTCTGATCGCCCATCGCGGCGGAGCTCCTGACGAAATCGACAACTCTGCTGTTGCGTTTGAACATGCCGTATCGCTTGACGTTGACATGCTCGAGTTCGACGTCCGGCAGGCCGACGATGGCTCTCTCGTCCTGTTACATGACCCCGTCGTTTTCGCCGAAGGGCGTCGCTGGGTGGTGCAGGATACCACCTTTCGCCAGCTTCGCGACTTCCTGCCGTGGCTGATGACGCTGGACGAGTATCTGGAGCATTTCGGCCATGCGCGACCGTTCAATCTCGACATAAAGACGCATGGATTCGAGTCGGATGTGGTCAACACGCTGAGACGTCATGGGCTGATCGAGCAGGCCATTATCTCGAGCGGGCACAGCTTCAGCCTGCGCAGGCTTGCGCGTATGGAGCCTCGACTCAGTCTGGGGCTCTCACGTGGCCATGCACGGACCGCGGTCGAGTTCGATGCCTTCTTCAACGGGTTTCTGCGGTACATGGGCGTGGCCCTGCCGGTGCTGCTACGCCTGTCGCATGCTCATGCAGCCATGCTGCACTGGCAATCGATCGATGCGCCACTGGTGGAGCGCATGCACGAGAGCGGATTCCGCGTCTTCTCGTGGACAGTGGACGATGCCGCAACGGCCCGGTCACTCGCGGCGATGGGCGTCGACAGTATCACCAGCAACCACCCTGCGGTTATTCGCGAAGCATTGGACGAGGCGAACGCGACGTGAACCGCTCTCATCCTCAGACCTTCTCCGACCGGGTGAGGACCGCTTCACGAGCCTTCTGAAATCCAATCTAGCGGCGACCGTCGTCACGACAGGCGATACCGCGCAGCGCAATTGTCCGCTGGGTACGTTCGAGAACGAGCGCCACACGATAGGAATGGGCAATCCGAACCGTCCACTATCCGCTCACTTGACCATGCAGCTTCCAGCGCGTCATCCGTGCGTGCCTTGACCGTCATGCCCGTGAATCGACCAGCCTCTATGTTCGCACGGGCGGCCTGAACCCAACGTAGCAGCGCCTCCTCACGCTCGGCTCGATGCCCCCGCGAAAGTTCCTCACCATCTGGCCGCCAATCGAGGGCTGCGAGCTCTGCAGTCCTGTCCTCGGGCAACGGCATCAAGTTTGCATCTTGTCGTCTGCGCGCTCCTCGGTGGAGCGGTATCGCCACAGGCTTGGTAGTTCTGCGTCCTCGGGCGATGCCAGGCAGGTGAAGATTTCCGCGGTACCGGGCGCGACCCACGAATTGCCAAGAAAGCTGGCACTCGCGACCGAACACGGAAAGGCGACCCATGATGGAAGGAGGGAAGGATGGCCGATGTCAACTCAGATGACCCGGCTTCTATTGCGAAGCAAGCCCGGTTGCGCTATGTGACGGATCGGCGACCGGGCATTCGGCGGGAACGGGCCGGCAAGAAGTTTCGCTATGTCGACTCCGATGGGAAGTCGATTACCGCAGAGGACAAGCTGGAGCGGATCAAGAAGCTGAGCATCCCCCCGGCCTGGACTGATGTCTGGATCTCGCCAGTTCCAAACGGCCATATTCAGGCAACCGGCCGGGATGCCAAGGGGCGAAAACAGTACCGCTACCACCCACGGTGGACCGCGGTGCGAGCTGAGACGAAATTCGACCGGATGGTCGCGTTCGGGACAGTACTACCGAGGATTCGGAGGCGGATCAGCCGGGACCTCGGACGAGACGGACTGCGGTGTGAACGGGTCCTGGCGACGGTCGTGCGGCTTATGGACAAGACGTGTATCCGGGTTGGCAACGAGGAATACGCTCGGGTGAATCAGCACTACGGGCTGACGACCCTTGAGAACGATCACGTGGATGTGAATGGTGACGCTCTGCACTTCCAGTTTGTCGGCAAGGGAGGTAAAGAGCACGACGTGGACGTCCGGGACCGTCGCGTGGCCAAGATCGTGAAGCGGATGGAGCACTTTCCGGGACAGGAACTCTTCCAATATGTTGATGAGGACGGTGAACGTCGCACCATTTCGTCGACCGACGTGAATCAGTACCTGCGCGAGATTACCGGGGAGGATTTCACCGCCAAAGAGTTTCGCACCTGGCATGGAACGGTTCGCGCTGCTCAGGCGCTGGCCGATATCGGCGAGTTCGACTCAGACAGCCAGGCCAAGCATAACGTTGCCGAGGCCATCAAAGCGGTAGCCGAGCACTTGGGCAACACGCCCGCCATCTGCCGCAAGTCCTACGTACATCCCCAGGTACTCGACGCCTATTTCGATGGAACACTCCTGTCAGCCTTTGAGCACGGCGCCCCGAAAGACGCGCCGTCCGGTCTGCGCGTTGATGAGACCATCGTTCTGGGATTGCTACGCGAGCGTGACGAGACGCGGCAGAACAACGGTGACTAAGGTGTCAGAGCGGGAAGACTGGGCAGACTTGGACGGGGTCTGTAGTACGGCCCTTCTGCGCTGGCGGAAGCGCGCGGTGAGGACATGCTCTCCACGAGTTGCTGCTCGGAGCGGATCACCTCAAAGAACACACGTCCGGGGGCATCCGGCCGAAATTTTGACGAAGACCACCGGACTGATGGAACGCCGACCCAGGTCTGCGTTCCGTTCCACGTCCCGGTCGCGCACGACGGAGTTGTCCAGCGCGGCGTTAAGCTACCGGTAGACGTGGTCACCGGGAACGAGTTCCTCGAGAGAAACGGAGACCCCTCGGTCGAGAGTCCGATGTCTGTGCGAATCGAGCATGGGCGGCTCCGTGACTGTGAATGCAACGCACCGTATGCTGAGGAGATACCATGGGGCAATCACGACGCATGAATTACACCGAGCGATGAACAGGAGAAAACATGGATCTTCGCGTGAGGTTTGACCGGATGGCCGACGCCGCCTGCATGTATCTTCGTGACATTCAACGCGGCGGTGTCGCGGAGACGATAGTCTGCGACGACCTGCCAGTGAATCTCGACGTGGACAAGGAGGGAACGTTGGTGGTATCGAGCAGGGCAATCGCATCTAATTTCGACCGTGCGTTCCCACTCACTGCGCAGAATTGCCGGACGTACGCCCCTACCGTCCCCACTTGGCGAGCGTCGGGTCTCGGCAGCTTTGGTTTCGTCAATGACACTACGAGCCTAAGCGAGGGATTCGCCAGAATCAACTGGGCCGCATTCCGGCGGTTACACCGCGTCTGGATAGGAATTCGAGGAACCAGCTCAGCACAATGATTTGATGCGATTGCCCTGGGTATCGAGGTTCTTAGTGCGACCAGGATTCTGCCACCCGAGATAATCGACGCGGCAGAACGCCGCTGAAAACTCAATGCCAGTGCATTGCCTTTTTCATTGCGCCCGTCCGTTTTCGAGACACGTGTGCACCGTGTCAGAATTGGCGGGAGTCGGATCCGGCGTCGAGTAGTGCTTCGAGCGCCGAGACTCGCTCCAGCGTCGGCTGCGCCTTGAGCGGCACACAGATTGCTCGGACCGCGCCCAGCAGTTCCACTGCATTGTCACGCTTGCCCATCGCAATCGCGAGCTCCGCCTGTGCCACAAGTGTGAGCGCGCGCTCGAAGGGCGCGGCGCAGGCGTCCGCAAGAACTAGCGACTCATTCAGGTGGGTACCTGCTTCGTCAAACAGCCCGTCGTCCGTCAGGAGCTCACCCGAGAGGCGATGGGCCGTGATGAGGGCCAGCGGCTGGCGCGGTTCTGAGGCATGCTGGAGCGCGGTTGTCGCCCAGGCGTGCGCCGCGCTGCGGTTCCCTGCCAAGCGGTGATAGCGACCCAGCAGCGTATGATATTCGCTGCGCATGAGCACGACCCCACTCCAGTCGAGCCAGCGCTCATTGGCCGCTAGCCAGGTTGCCGCCAACTGCAGATCGCCCGCATCCAGCGCGAGCGTAACCCCCATTTGCTGCATTACCAGTGCCGATTCGAGAACCTGGGTGCCGGGTTCCGCCGCCGGGCCGGCCGGCAGTGCAGCCAGTACCTGTCCCCATGCCTCATCGGGATCGCCTTGCGTGCGACTGACCGTGCCCAGCGCCGTTCGGCAACTCACCATGGACTCGGCATGGCTTCTGTCCATGATCGCTTTGAGCGCATCAACACGCACTGCCTCCCACTGTCCTCGTAGCAGGGAGATGGGTACATGCGCGAAGCTGTCGCCGCCAGGATTCGCTGGACCATCGTCCCGCGCCCACGCTTCCTCATTCTCACGGACGAGCAAACGCTGCTCGTCCATCTGCTCGGTGCGGTAGGGTAGGGCCACGAGTGTGAGCGCGCTGTGTGCCGCGGCTCCCAGCGTCCCGTAGTGGCCGCTGCCTCGAAACATCGCTCTCGCAGACGCGAATGCCTCCCACGCCTCGTCAACACGCCCGAGCATCGCGTATGCGCAGCCCAACCCGATGTATCGATCGCCATAGTGGGACCACCCGATCTCGCCAAGCGGCGTCGAGTGTGGCTGCCCTTCATGCGTCGCTTCACCCATGCGCACTGCCTCAGCCAGGTGCCCGGCAATTGCCAACGTCGCTACGAGCCAGCCACGCGGATTTGTCACGGTCGGCAGGCCCTGCGCGTCAGGCGTGAGATCAAGGCGCTCCAGCTCGGAACGCGGCAACGCTTCGAGCATGTCTGCGCCGGCGGTCATGTCATCGATCGCGGCTTCAAGGTCGCCGGTCTGGAACGCGCAGGCGCCGCGGCTGAATCGCGCCGCGGCGTACAACGCCTTGTCCCCGGTCTGCAGTGCGAGCTGCAGCGCGTCATCCAGATACGCCACACCAGCCTGCGGGTTCCGGAAGCGCTGAAGCCGCGCAACACGGTACTGCAGCCACCCACGCTGGTTGGGATCCCCATCGCCCGCCTGCAGCAGCTGCAAAGCCGTCTCGTAGCGCTCGATCGCCGTGGTCCACGCATAGGTCAACTGGGCGCGTTCACCGGCGCGGACGAGCCAGCCCACGGCCCGCGGGTCTGCGGCGTGCTGATAATGCGCTGCGATCACATCGGGGTCGGGACGTGGGCGCTGCGCGAGCAGGTCACCGATGGCGCGGTGCCAGCTCCGACGGCGCAAGGCGACGAGTCCCTCGTACAGCGTCTCGCGCACGAGCGCGTGAGTGAAACGGAGGCGCGTGCCTCCGGTAAGCTCTTCGACCAGTCGCGCTTCGAGCGCCTGCTCGAGCACCGCGACCAGCGCGTTCTCGTCCGCCCCGCTTACCGCGGTCCACAGATCAAGATCGACCTCGTGTCCGATGATCGCCGCGATCTCCAGCAGTCGCAGAGCGTCGCCTCCGAGCCGCTGCAATCGTCTCTCGATCACTTGTCGCACGAGTGTCGGCACCTGCACGCGCTCCAGTCCGGAGACATGCCACTGTTCGCGATCCTGGACGAGCGCGCCCGCCTCTTCGAGCGCGCGCAGCACTTCCCCAGCGAAGAAGGGATTGCCCTCTGACACCTGTGCCAGGTAGATGGTGAGTCGATCGCGGTCGAGCTCGTCCATCGGATAGCGCGCAGCGATCAACGCGCTGATGGCCTCGCTGTCGAACCGCGCGAGTGACACGCGGACGGCGTCTGCCTCCCGGGTCAGGACAGGCAGGATTTGATACAGCGGGTGACGGCGCGTGAGCTCATCGTCGCGGTAGGTCACGACCAGTAGGACGCGCCGGTCGGAGACGAGACGTGCCAGATAGTGCAACAGGTCGAGTGAGGCCTGGTCGGCCCAGTGCAAATCCTCCAGTAGCAGGACCAACGGTTGCTCGGCACTCCCGTCAGGGATGGTATCGGCAACCAACTCGAAGAGCGCGCTTTGGCTCCCAATACCAGTCAGCGAACCGCCAGGACGAAGCGACTCCGGCAACGCTGGCAGCCGCGCGTCACTCAACCAGGCCCGAAAGAGCTCGATCCAGGGTCCATACGGCGGGGTCGTGGTGAGGTCGTAGCAGCCGCCGGAAAGGACAATGGCGCCCTGTTCCTCCGCCTCAGCAAGCAGCCAGCGGGTCAACGTCGTCTTGCCGATGCCGGCTTCGCCGCCGATTAGTAACAGCGTGCCATCTCCCTCGGCAACGCCGGTGAGCACCCGCTGGAGCAACGCCTGTTCTGTCTTTCGTCCAACCATATGCGGCTTCATACGACGACGGACATCACTGGTCCAGCTGCCATGCCGCGCTGGCGTGGGGGTTGTCTGATGGTTTGGCGCGGGTTGCGTCACCGAAGAAGAGACGCCCAATGCCTGCAGCAGGCTATCCAGCACCGGTGCGAGATCCGGGCTGGTGGCGTCGATGAAGTTGATCGATACGTAGCGATGCGGAATATCGGTCGGGCGCGTCATCATCAAAAGCAGCACCTTGTCGTGCTGCAGCGCCCAGTCCCACTCATTCTTGACGTTGCGCGACGCGACCGCATCCGGCGACAAGATTCCAATGACGATATCGCTCGCCGCAAGTCCTGTGTCGATCTCGTCGGGCCAGTACGCACCGGCCGGGATGTCGTACTCGTCCATCCAGGTCGCGACGCCGGCAGCCGCCAGGTGGGCACGCACCTGCCGGGCGACGTCGCCATCAGTGCGCTGGTAGGAGATGAAGACCTGCTGCTCGGAGGCCACCGCATTCGCCTTTCACATGCGTGGGGAATGGTCACAGCAGCATAACAGATCGGGCCCAACGACGATTGGGGCGATACGTCCGCAATTGAGGGGGTCTCAGAACGGAGCAAGATCACTGAGAAACCTGATCGCGCGCGTCGTCCGGCTAGGAGATCCCCCAATGTCAGCGTTGCAGTGCCCATGGCCATGGCACTGGAATCCGATGATGCAGGTTCCGTGGGCGCCTCACATCCGGTGACCGACGTTTTCACCGGGCCAGAGCGTGCTTGCGACCGCCAGACGATGAAACCCTCAGGTGCCGTTCTGAAGTTGCCCCGATTGCGTGGAGAGTGTAGCACTGGGTCATCAACCGCGATGATGTGTCGAACGTGCCTCCTTTTGATCGGTAGACGGGGCGTGGACATGTGGACGACTGAGACGGGGTCTGGAGTGCGATCGGGCCAGCGTCGCCCACATGCCCACACCCCCGACGACGGTGCTACCCATCACGCCACCGCCTGCACCGGCGTGGACCGTTCATAGTCCGCCGGCGAGCGATAACCGAGCGCCGAGTGCCGCCGATGCGGGTTATAGAACCCCTCGATATAGTCAAAGATGGCGCTGCGGGCTTGTGCGTGGGTGCGGAAGGTCTGCCGCTGCAGCAACTCACACTCGAGCGTCGCGAAGAAGGACTCGGTGATGGCGTTATCGAAACAGTCACCGCGCGAGCCGAAGGATGGGATCACCCCGACCTCCTGACAGCGGGTCCCGAAGGCCAGCGAGGTGTACTGACAGCCATGGCCCAGCCAACGATCCGGCGGCTGTAGATATCGAGCACCACCGCCAGGTAGAGGAAGCCGGCCCAGGTCGGGACGTAGGTGATGTCAGCCGTCCAACGTTGATTCGGGGCCGTGGCGACGAACTGCCGCTGCAGGTGGTCTGTCGTCTCCATGACAGCGGCATCCCGGACCGTGGTGACCGTCGTGCGACGGCGATGACAGCCGACGATCCCGGCGGTCCGCATCAACCGAGCGACCCGCTTGCGACCACAACAGATCCCGCTGGCGTGCAACGCGGCATGAATCCGTGGGGCCCCATAGGTCTGTCGACTCTGCTGATGGATCACCGTGATCCGTGCGGTCAAGTCGGCATCGGCCTGGGCCCGAACTGACGGTTGCCGGTGACGCCAGGCATAGTAGCCGCTGCTGGAGACGTGCAGCACGCGACAAAGCTTGGCGACGGAGTGCTCGGCCTTCGTTCGCTCGATGAACCGGTAGCGCACTACGGCGTCCGTCCCGTCTCTTTCGCGAAGAAGGCCGCGGCTTTTACCAGGATCTCCCGTTCCTCGCGCAACACCTTGATCTCGCGCCGCAGCCGTCGCACCTCCTCCGTTTCCTCGGTGGTCAGTCCGTCGTGCCGCAGTCCCTCGTCGATGTCGGCCTGCTTGCGCCATAGCCGCAGCGTCTCACTCGAGATCTCGAGCTCCCGCGCGATCTGGGCCATGGACTTGCCACTGGTCCGCGCCAGCCGGACCGCTTCGGCCCGAAACTCTGGTGGATAGGGGGGAGGACTCTTTCCCATCATAACCTCCTTCAGGAATCTTCGATCCCCAAGTCTTCCGGTCTCCACCAAACCGGGTCAAGCCCATTCCCAGTGATACTCGTCGTGCCTGGGTCGTTCGCGGTACCGCGCACCATGACGAAGGCCATGACACAGGGCACATCACCGATCACCCACCAGGCGGCAGCATCATGATGCGGACGGCAATGCCATCACCCTCGGGAACGACGCGCATGGGTCTGGCAGCCACCGTTTCTGCGACATCAAGCGAGACGAGAGCTCTGTGATCAGCCACAGGTCATCACGGTAGTCCTGCGCTCCGCGATCCAGCTGGCCGGGCCAGGGACCGTCGCTGACGATCACGGACGCGCCCTGCGCGTCGCAGCCGGTCACGATACGTCGACGAAGCATCGGGCAGCCTTCCGTTGATCGATCGGATGGAGTCTCCGCGGAGCGTCGCTCGAACCGATTCCCGCAGCATGGCAGGGTGCCACAATCCTGCGGAGGTACCGGTCAAGAGACAGCCGCCTGGATGGGTCCATGCGGCGTAGCGAACGCTGCCAAAGCGCCGGTGTCCGCAACGTGCCCGGCTACATCCGCGAAGCCATGCGTCACCGCAGGGCTGTTGCAAAGTCCGCTACCGACCTGTCAACGAGCAATCGCGCGTCATTCACGCGACGTAGACGTGACGCATCGGACGACAAAATAACTAGATTGTGGACGCCTTTGGTTATCGGTTCTGGCACGACGAGGCAGTTAACTGACTTTGCAATCGCCCTGTGCGTCACCGTGATGCACTTGTGCTCGCTCACGTTCTCGCATATCGTGATATGTGTCGAACTTCCTTGCCGCCGATCACGCCAGTGATAGAGATCAGGAGTCTGCAATGGCGACCTTCGTCCTCGTCCATGGCGCTTGGCATGGTGGCTGGTGTTGGCAGCGGGTCGCGCGACTCCTCAGAGCGGCGGGACATGACGTCTACACGCCCACCCTGACTGGTCTCGGCGAGCGGGCACATCTGCTCGGTCCCACGGTCCGCCTCGACACGCACGTCAAGGACGTGGTCGGCGTGCTGTACTATGAGAATCTGCGCGACGTCGTCTTGGTCGGCCACAGCTACGCCGGCATGGTCATCACCGGAGTCGCGGAACAAGCTGCCGACCGGCTCGGTCACCTGGTGTATCTCGATGCCTTTGTGCCGGATGATGGGCAATCGTTTAACGATTTGCTCACGCCAACCGTCATTGCATCGTTCGATGAACAGTCGCGCCGCGTGGGGAGCGGTTATGGCATTCCGCCGGTGTCCAACACCTTCGACATCACTGATGAGGACGATCTCGCGTGGTTGCGACCGCGGCTCGGCATGCATCCGCTCGCCACGCATCTGGATCCGGTACGGGTGTCCGACCCGCGTGCGCGAGCGCTTCCACGCACGTATATCTATTGCACCAACCCACAGGCTCCTCGTGACGAGCCAGGAACCTTCACGCCGTTCGCCGCACGAGCGCTTGCGGACCCGGAATGGCACTACGTCGAGCTCGCGACCGGTCACGACGCGATGATTACCGAGCCGGAACAGCTGTGCCGATTGCTGCGTGACCTCGCGGCGTGATTGCTGATCCGGACCGGTTGTTCAGCGTGATCGTTGGCCACCTGCGCATAGCTCGAATCTCCCCGGGCGCCTGGGTCTTTGTCGGACACTAATCGAGCGGACTGTACGGCACCTGATCAGTTGGCGAGGCTGGCATGTCGTATCGTTCTGTGAGCGCTGCGAAGTCCGCGGCAGTCTCCGCAACGCCCGCAGCCAGCAGTGGCACAGCCTCGTCGAAGAAGTCCTCGATCCCCGATGGAGTGAAGATCGTCAGCTGCCGGGCCAGTTCATGGCCCGCATTCCAGAACGTATGCAGTACTCCGTGCGGCACGAAGACGAACGAGCCAGCCGCAAGCGTGTGTGTCTCGTCACCGATCAGGAAGGTCATCTCGCCTTCGATGATGTAGAAGGCCTCATCCCAGGTCCGGTGGGTGTGCGGGGGTGGCCCCGCCATGCGAGGGCCCGTGGACGATTCATAGGCGGTCATGGTGCCGCCACTGTGTCCGCGCTCCGCCTTGATCGTGACGAGTGGGGCATCCCCTGGCGGAATCTGCCGGCCCTCACCGGGACCGAGTACAATTGCTTCGAGCGGCGCTGGAAGGACTTCGCTGCGTCCGGACATCCGCGTATCCCTTCTCCGCCATGCCTGGCCGACGGGATCACACGACCCGCTCCGGGTACTCGCGTACGCTGCCTCCGCCGGGTTCGCGATTCACTCCATCCACCGCATCGGCGATCCAGGTAGGACGAGGAGCGCGGTGAACATCATCATGTCCGAAGCCCACACACCATAGGGTTGTTTGTCGAGGCTGTCAACAGACGGTAGATGCTGCTCCTCGGGGAAGCGTCAATGGCGGCCAAGTGACTCGTTTGACGGTTTTTTCAAGGGGCTGGGTCTTTTCAGACTCCTTCGCCACAGCCGCCCTAAGACCCCGATTCCCGCATGAGCACGGTCTCAGAATCGCTTCTCGAAATCTGACTCTGCCCCAAGCACTCCTGGCGGCTTTTGAGACCAGCTCCTTGTGTGCGCCCGAGCGAGTACGGCCGTCAAGCGAATTCGAGACGATGGACACCAGTCCAGCCGTGCTGACTGTGCGAGATCGAATTCCATCAACGCAAAGCGGGAGCTCAGCACCCAGAGGGTACCGGGCTTACCTCCCAAGCATGATGACGTTGCGGGTTACGTCCCTGGCGGAGGGCTGCCGTAGCGCCATTCGTAGTAGGCGCGGCCGACGTTCCCCATCTCGATCTGCCAATTCGGCTCGTTGGCCGGTGTATACGTCACGACGCGACGCTCGAACGCCTGGACCAGCACCCACTGGTTGACACCCTTGACGTTTGTCTGAACCCAGTAGGGGTCGCTAATCGGGTGGCCGAGGACGTAGATCCACTGCCAGGGCTGAGCGATCATCCAGTCCCAGAAGACGCCCGCCACGTTGACACTCGTTGTCGTGTCGTAATGCGCGTAGGTCGTATTCGTGGGTAACGATGCGCTTTGCCCGACCGTGCCGTCCTTGTTGAGCGTACCCGCCACCTGTTGACCGGTCCGGTCGGGCTGGCTGAACCCGTTGCCGAGCGAAGAGAGGTTCTTCAGACTGGCATAGGTTGGCGCGTTTGGGTTCGCCGTATCATCACCCGCCAGCGGCACCGTCGATGGTGACGCAGGCGCGAAGCTCGAATCGCCGACCTGCACCGCTCCTTGAATCATGTCGCGCACCAGCAGCCCGTTAGTGATGAACCACTTCGACGAGCGATCGCCGTTCGGGTCGGTGATCTCCATCCGGCTCTTGTCGAAGTAGTAGACCTGGCGCTGACCGCCGGGAGACTCAGCGTACGGCTCAGTCGGAGCAGCGAACGTATCCGGTCCCCAGAGCCAGGTTTGAGATACGGTCAAGCTCTGGACCGCTCCGTCGGCATTCCACCAGACGGACTGCACCGCGGAATCTGACTTGGCGACGCCCGGGGGAAGGTCGGCCGCGGTCGGTACTGCGGCTTGCGCGAGTGGCTCACCGGCGTCGACTGCCGTGGTGAATGACCAGGACTTGGTGAACCCCGCGCCGTTCGCCGTGCCCTTCACCGTCACGGTGTACGTGGTGCTCGGTTTCAGTGGCGCCTGGGCTGAGATCATGTCCGTCTCTGTCGTCAACCAGCCCGTCCCGGTGGACGCGAATGATGGGACCTCCTGCCCATTGGCGGTGAGGGTCGCGCTATCGTAGGCGACGCTGCCAGGCCCAAAATACTTCAAGGTGATCGGGTATCCGACCGGATAGTTCGCACTCGGGAAGGGATTGGGCGTCTCTCCCCAGAAGCTGTTGGAGACTCCGGTCGTGCCATCGGGTGGCCAGGCGACCCAGTCGGGCGTGGCGGTGTTGGACCAACTCTGCGCCCCGACGTCGATCACCTCAATCTTGACGGCTCCATCGTTGACCATGCCGAGGCCGATGTCGGTGTAGCGTGGGTCGATCAGCGTCAGACGGTGATTGATCGTGCCGATGAACCAGTCGAGGCTCGTCACCATTGACCCGCTGAGGCCGATGTTCTCGTTGGCCCAGCCATTGTATCCCTGCGCCTCGACACGGTCCTGCATCGAGGCTCCCGTAAATCCAGGGTTGCCAGCCTGCTCTTCGTGCAAACCCATGCCACTCAGGCTCGGATCGCCGTAGTTCAGTTTGTAGTAATTGGCGTGAGACTGCGCGGATGCGTCGAGCGCGGGATTGCGCTTCATCGGTGGCAGGCCAAGCCAGGACCGATAGGTGTTGATCATGGCGAAAGCCTGAGCTGTATCGTCGGTCGCCGCGGCGGCGGGCGTCATATCAGTTGGAGCGATGGCGGCGAAAAGCGAAATAAGCAGAATCAGCGGTAGCAACCAGCTGAGTCGAAGTGGGCGTGACACGATCAGCGGACCACGCTGGAGCATGATGCCCTTCCCTTCCCGTCCGATTGGCGGCGATCTCTACGATGTCCCCCACATCGATGCTCACGCGAGGTTCGATTCGCCGCGTCAATCAGCTTCCCTGTAACACTACAACGGTTCATTCATGTTCCGGTAGCGGGCGAAGTAGTACCCACGTGGTGTTTAATTGGGGGAGACAAGTCATAGGATCTCCGACGGCATGCACCCGTCACCGATACGAGGTGGAGTCCGCCGGATCTCTCAACAGGGGAGGAGCCATCCCATGGGTCTGGCAGGGGTCCTTATCGCGCTGCTGATCATTTTGGCAATCGGAATTTGGCTGACGTCCCATCTGGTCGGACTCATCGTGATGCTGTTCATCGCGGGAATTATCGGCTGGATCGCTGACCAGATTGTTCCGGGCCGGCTGCCATACGGTTGGCTCGGCGCCATCGTGGCCGGTTTAGTTGGAAGCTGGGTTGGCAGCCTGATCCTGGGCGGCTTTGGCCCGGCCCTGGCAGGTATCACGATCATTCCGGCGCTGCTGGGAGCGATTATCCTCGCATTCGTCGCGAGCGCGGTCACCAAGGCAACCAACGGCCGCAAGCTGTAGAACTTGCGGCGACTATCTTCCGCGGCGATTTTACAGTCTCAAACGCGTGAGGGCCGGATTCAAGTCTGGATCCGGTCCACCGTCTTACTCGATCGATTCTTGACTGGTCAGAATTGTTTCAAGCCCACGGAAACCGCGAACGCGCCTCAACTTCTCCCAGGTAGTGATTCTCGGATCGCTCGACATCCAGGTGACCTCGTCCGCCGAATTTCGCGACGACTACCATCAACAGGATGATCAGGGCGATTGAAGCAGCGATCCAGATCAACGTCCACATTTACGGTTTCGCATTCTCTCTCGGACGTTCTGCATTGTCCCTGACTACGATCAATGAGGGCTGTGATAGAACATCTCGACCTCGCCAATATAGTGGTTCTGGGAGTGCTCTACGTCCAAATGCCCTTTCCCGGAGAATTTGGCCGCAATCGCCATCGGCACAACGACAATGGCAATTCCGATCAATGTCCATACGATGGTCCACATGGTCGCCCTCGCAATCAACTTTCCACTTTCCATTGTAGCACTCATGTATAGTGCTCTTTCCTCCAGATTGGTCATGATTGATGAATTGGTCGATCACTCCTTGATTGTTCGGCCTTGTCACCACTGATAAAATTCGTAGTTGAAACCGAAAAGGCTGCGACGGAAACGAGTACGCAGGGCGGACGATTCAGCGAACCCGGATGAGGTGTGAGCCGGGTGTCGAATGTCCCGCGGAAAATCCTTCCCGAGCCGCCACCCGAATGACACAGTGTCTAGTAGGCGTGGACGAGTTGGTCGCCCGTTAGCGCGACCGGGATGTTGGGAGATTCTTCGAGTTCGTCGATGATCGCTCTTGTGTCTCAGCACTGTGAGAGATCTAGCCCCTTTAGTGGGCTTCGTCTTTGTAGCCCTGCGGCTTTTGCCCAGGGTGAACGCAGGTCCGAGTTCACGGGAATTCGTCAAGCCACACCTGAGCTCAGCATCTCTCCGAGCGGGTCCGCGTTAGCGGGCCAAGTGAGGTGGTACCGCGGGTGAACCCCGTCCTCAGTCCGAGGACGGGGGTTTTGTTTTGTCTATCACGGAATTATCGAGACCGGCTCCTGTCGAGCGCCGGTCGTGGAACCGATTAACCAGTACGGGAGGTTGCCGGTGTTCAATTCAGTCTCGACGAAAGTCGATTTTCCGGCGAAAGAGCGCGAAACACTCGGTTGGTGGTACAACACGGGTGTCGTCGACAAATACATCCATAAGAATGACCAGTCGCCCAAACGCTGGTCGTTCCTCGATGGTCCGATCACGGCCAATAACCCGATGGGCGTTCATCACGCCTGGGGCCGGGCGTACAAGGATCTCTACGTTCGCTATCACACCATGCTCGGCGAGAAGCAGCGCTACCAAAACGGCTTCGACTGCCAGGGCCTCTGGGTGGAGGTCGAGGTCGAGAAGGAGCTTGGCTTCAACTCCAAGCAGGATATCGAACGCTACGGCATCGACGAGTTCGTCAACCGCTGTAAAGAGCGCGTCTGGAAGTTTGCCGACATCATCACCGATCAGTCCAAGCGACTCGGCTACTTCATGGACTGGGACAATTCCTATTACACGATGTCGGACGAGAACAACTACACCATCTGGTTGTTCCTGAAGACCTGCCACGAGAAGGGTTACATCTACCGTGGCCACGACGTCATGCCCTGGTGTCCGCGCTGCGCCACTGGTCTGTCTGAGATGGAGGTCGGTGAGGGATACAAGGAACGGACGCATAAGAGTCTCTTCGCGCGCTTTCCATTGGTCGGCCGGCCGGGCGAGTATCTGCTGGTCTGGACCACGACACCCTGGACACTCGCGGCCAACGTCGCCGCAGCGGTTCACCCGGAGTTGACCTACGCGAAGGTCAAGCAGGGTGACGCCGTCTACTACGTCGCCAAGGACGCTATCCCCAACGCCATTCGTGGCGGGCACGAGGTTGTCGGGGAGGTTCAGGGATCAGACTTGGTCGGCTGGAGTTATCGTGGGCCGTTCGACGAATTCCCAGCCGAGAAGGATGTGCAGCATCGGGTGATCGCGTGGGACGCCGTTGGCGCCACCGAGGGATCGGGAATCGTCCACATCGCGCCGGGCGCCGGCCGTGAGGACCAGGAGCTCGGCAAAGAGAACAGCTTGCCGGTCATCGCGCCACTCGACGAGAACGGCATCTACGTCAACGGCTTCGATTGGCTGACCGGAATGTTCGTCGGAGACGTTGCCGAGCCGATCATCGAGAAACTGCGCGAGAAGGATCTGCTCTACTACGCCTACGACCACACCCACCGCTACCCGACCTGCTGGCGTTGCGGCACCGACCTGGTATTCCGGCTGGTCGACGAGTGGTTCATCTCGGTCGATCCCTGGCGCGACGCGGTTATGAACATCGCGCGGCAGATCAAATGGATCCCGGATTTCGGACTGGAACGGGAGCTCGACTGGCTGCGCAACATGGACGACTGGATGATCTCCAAGAAACGCTACTGGGGCCTGGCGCTGCCGATCTGGACCTGTAACGACTGCGGCTGGTGGGACGTCGTCGGCAGCGAGACCGAGCTGAAAGAGCGCGCGGTCGAGGGCTGGGATCAGTTCGACGGGCACACGCCGCACCGCCCGTGGGTGGACGCTGTCAAAATCAAATGCGACAAGTGCGGTGGCGTCGCGTCACGCATTCCGGATGTCGGCAATCCCTGGCTCGACGCCGGGATCGTGCCCTACTCGACGATGAATTACCGCAATGACCGCGAGTACTGGGAAGAGTGGTTCCCGGCGGACTTCATCACCGAGTCGTTCCCGGGCCAGTTCCGTAACTGGTTCTACTCGATGCTGGCGCAGAGCACCGTCCTGACGGATCGCGTGCCGTATCTCACCTGTCTCGGTTTTGCCCTGATGCGCGACGAAAACGGCGCGGAGATGCACAAGAGCAAAGGGAACGCCATCTGGTTCGAGGACGCGGCGGACCAGATGGGCGCGGATGTCATGCGCTGGCTCTTCCTGAAGCACAATCCGACGCTGAACCTGAACTTCGGATACCACCTTGGTGACGAAGCACGGCGACAGTTCATCTTGCCGCTCTGGAACTCCTACGCCTTCTTCGCCAACTACGCCGCGCTCGACGGATTCAATCCACACGAGCACGACGTTCCGCTCGCCGAACGGTCGCTGCTCGATCGCTGGATCCTCTCGCGGCTGCAGGAGGTTATCGGGACAGTCCGAGATAGTCTGGACAAGTTCGACTCGCTGACCGCCGCGCGAACGATCGAGGAGTTTGTCGTTGAGGAGCTGTCGAACTGGTACATCCGCCGCAATCGGCGTCGCTTCTGGAAGACCGAGAGCGATGCCGACAAGGTGGCTGCGTACCTGACGCTGTATGAGGTGCTCGAGACGGTGAATCGCCTGCTGGCGCCGTTCCTGCCGTTCTTGTCGGAGGAGATTTACCAGAATCTGGTGCGCGCGGTCGATACCACGGCGTCGGTGTCAGTCCACCTGACCGACTACCCGGTGGTGGATGCAGTCCAAGATCGATGCCGAGCTGAGCCGCGACATGACGGCCCTGCTGCACGTGGTCGGTCTGGGACGGTCGGCGCGTAGCGCGGCCAACGTCAAGGTGCGCCAACCGCTCGGGCGCGTTCTGGTTGGCTCGCGGCAGGAGGGAACGACCGGATCGATCGAGCGGCTTCAGGATCAGCTGCTCGACGAACTCAATGTCAAGACGTTCGAAATCGTCGACAATCCGGACGAGTACGTCAGCTACTCGGTGCGGCCGAACCTGCCACTGCTCGGACCGAAATACGGGCCGAAGCTCGGCAAGGTGCGACAAGCAATCCAGCAGGCTGATGCGGCGCGCCTGGCGCAACTGCAACGGGCTGGACGGCCAGTCCAGCTTTCGATCGACGATGAGACGGTCGAGATCGAGCCGGATGAGGTGCTGGTTGAGGTCCGCAGCCGTGAGGGGTTCTCGGTCGCTGAGGACCGTGACTTCATGGTGGCGCTGGATCTTGAGATCACGCCGGATCTGCGGCAAGAGGGCCTGGCGCGCGATTTCGTTCGCGGTGTGCAGGATGCCCGCAAGAACGCGGGACTGCAGATCGAGGACACCATCGCCACGGTCTACGCGGCCGACGGCGAGGTGGCGGAATCAATCGAGCGCTTCACCGAGTACATCAAAGGCGAGACCCTCTCGGAAGCGTTGAAATCCGGCTCACCGGAGAGCGATGGCTATCACGCCGAGGAGATCAAGGTCGGCGGTGATCGCGTTCCCGTAGGCATCAAGAAGGTCGGCCAGCTGGCCAAAGCCGGGGCTGACTGAGACGAGCCACTGGCAAGCAACGACGACGGGCAGGTATCATCCTGCCCGTTTCCTTTTGTCATCGTGAACGGATACCGCAACCGTGAATCGGCTGGAGTCGCTGCGCCAACAACTGTCCGAGAAGATCGGCGAGATGGTCGAAACCCGCTTCTCGCTCCCGGAGAGCAACGTCGCGCTGCGAATCGCACAGCCAAAGGAGTTCGAGCTGCTTCTCGACGCGGCAGCGGGTGACCCAGAGCAGAACCTGCCGTACTGGGCGGAGATCTGGCCGAGCGGTATCGCGCTGGCCGACGAGGTTATTGCCCATCCGGAGTTGATCCGCGAGCAGCGCGTGCTGGAGATCGGAAGCGGAATTGGCGTGACGGCGAGCGTGGCGCTGATGAAGGATTCCAATCTCATCGTCGCCGACTACTCAGCCGATTCGCTCGTGCTCAACTGTCTCAACTCATTGACGAACAGCGGGCGCGAACCGGCGACAATGCAAATCAACTGGCGTGAACCATCTCGAGAATTGCGCGCCCTCGCCGGATCGGGTTTTCCGGTGGTGCTCGCGGCGGACGTGCTCTACGAGAAGCGCGATATCGAACCGATGCTGGCGCTGGTTGACTGGCTTGTCGCGCCGGACGGGCTTTTCTGGCTTGCCGAACCTGGCCGCAACGTTGCGGCGCAATTCGTCGAGCGCATCAAGGAGCTTGGATGGACGGACGAAACCTCGTTTCACGCCGGCCCATGGCCCGACCCGCGTGATTTCAACGTCGCTGTGACGGTGCATCGTCTTCGTCGTGGCGACCGCTGACAATCAGATTGATTTCGCGATTGTTCGTTCCTAAAAGTAGGTCAAAAGGGAGAGTTCGTGACTGATACGCCGAAATCGAATCAGGCGCAGCCAGGTCGGGACGGAATGATTGCCAATCCGACGTTGAATCGCGCTGCCCGGCTGAAGCACCCAACCGAAGATCAGCTGCTCCTTCGCTGGGCTGACGCCGACCGGGCTCAGGCCGTGGCCTTCACGCAAAGTGATCCGTGGCGCGTGTTGCGCATCCAGGGCGAATTCGTCGAAGGATTCGACGCACTGGCTGGAATCGGCCCGGCGGTGTCGGTCTTTGGTTCAGCGCGCATTGACGAGAGCGACCCGATGTACCAGGCAGCGCGTGATCTGGGCCGTGGACTGGTCGACGCCGGATTCGCCGTGATAACTGGTGGTGGGCCAGGCGTGATGGAGGCGGCCAACCGTGGCGCGTACGAGGCGGGCGGCATGTCGGTCGGCTGCAATATCGAACTTCCGTTGGAGCAGGGCATCAACCAGTACGTGACGCTGCCCCTCAATTTCCGCTATTTTTTTGTTCGCAAGACGATGTTCGTGAAGTATGCCGAGGGGTTCGTCATCTTCCCGGGAGGCTACGGCACAGTTGACGAACTGTTCGAGGCGCTGACACTCGCGCAGACAGGCAAGCTCGATCCGTTCCCGATCGTGCTCTTCGGCTCGGACTACTGGGGTGGTCTGCTCAAATGGCTAGACGAATCGGTTCTTTCGGGTGGAAAGATCAGCCAGGCAGACCGGGGACTCCTGCGTATTACTGACGACCCGGCTGACGCGGTTCACTGCATGCTGACGTGCTACGAGGGCAAGAAGCAGTTGCCGGATTCCGCGCCTGGTACGAGTCCGGGCGTGCCGTCATAAACATTCGCACGGATGTATTGCCGTGCTCATCGCCCCGTCCGTAGGCGGCGCGTCAATCCATCTCCTTCTCGAGATCATCGACCGCCTCGCTCATCTGCTCTTTCGCCCCCTCGACGACTGACTCCTTCATCTGCAGATTGTCTAGCCCGCGGAGGATGATCGCGGTGCCGCCAGCCAGGGTTGTTGATCCAACAGCCACCCCGGCGAGCCAGCGCGGCATACCGAGCGCCTCCATGCCATCGACGATCCCACTGATAATTGTCAGGTAACCTGCATAGGCGACGACTCCACCTGCCGCGATCATGCCGGCGTCGGTGGCGACGTCGAGCGCTTTGTCCGACATTTGATTCTTCGCGATCTGCAGCTCTTCGCGGACGAGTTGGCGCACGGTCTGCGCGACGTCTCCGATGATCCCGGACATGATTCCTTGTCCCTTCTGCGGTTGTCGTGTGTTGTCTGGTGTAGCAGGCTGCATTCTTATTCCTTCGTCGTGATGTGGTCAGAACGTGTTGACAGTTGCGTGATCCGCAAGCCGGGTGCCCGGCAAGTAGACGGGGGTAGAGGGCTCTTCGCAAATTGTCACGTACTCGGCGCGTGCGACCTGTCAGCGCGTTTACCGTGGCAGCTTCAGACCCGTCGTAGCTGGGAGCTTGTCTCCTTCCACGCTCCGAGAGTCTGAGCGCGTACACATCGGAACGTATGCGTCGTCCATTCCTCCGCCGGTTCCAATGACGGTGCCGGTTCGGCAACAACGGGAGCACACGAGGTGCTCCCCTACAAATGAGAAGTGACCCATTGGAACTGGGAACGTGCCTGGCTTCGGTCGCTACTCGGCGGTCGGGTCGAGCAGTCCGGCGCGCAGGGCGTAGCGGACGAGTTCGGAGCGATGGCTGAATCCAAGTTTCTGCATGATCCGGTGCCGGTAGGTCTCAACGGTCTTTGGCGACAGGTAGAGCTGATCGGCGATCTCCTGGGCCGTGAAGCCTTCGGCGGTTAGCTTGAGCACCTCACGCTCGCGTTCAGAGAGGAGCTTGCCGGGGTCCAGCTCGCGACCGTCGTGCGCTCGGTCCAGGTAGCCCTTCAGGAGCATGCGCGTCGCGGCCGGTTCGAGGAATACCTCACCCCGCGACACCATGCGAATCGCGTCGATGAGATCGGTATGCAAGCTCGATTTACGCACGTAGCCGGACCCGCCCGATTCGAGAACCGGAAGCAAGTAGCGCTCTTCGGCGTGGACGGTGAGGATCAGGATGCGCGTGGAGAGGCCGAGTCGCGAGATTTTGCGCGTCGCCTCGAGTCCGCCGCCTGGCATCGAGATGTCGAGAATGGCGACGTCCGGCGTCGTCTGCTTACACAGGTCGACGACTTCGTCCCCGGAGCCCGCCTCGCCCACCACTTCGATATCTGGCTGGGATTCCAACAGCGCCCGCAACCCGGCTCGCACGATAGCGTGATCGTCGGCCAACACAACGCTGATGAGTCGGGTGCTGATGGTGGTCATGATTAGTCTCCTCCAACAGCGGTCGCTGGCAGTGGAACAACGAGGGGAACGCGAACCTCGATCTCGGTGCCCCGATTCTCTCCGGAGGTGATGCTCACCGTGCCGCCCACCAGTGCGGCGCGTTCTTGCATGCCGAAGAGTCCGAGTCCGCTGCCGCCGCTGCGATCGAGCGTGTTCATGTCGAAGCCACGCCCGTTGTCGGTAATGCGAATCCAGAGTGTGTTGCGGTAGAAGCGAAGAGAAACGGTCGCCTGGCACGGACCAGCGTGTTTCGCGATGTTCGTGACCGCTTCCTGAACGATGCGATAGACCACAAGTTCAACGTCGGGAGTCGGTCGCTGCTTCAAACCGTCGGAGTAGAAGACGACCGGCAGGTCGAATCGCTCACGACACTGGGCGACCAGTCCCTCGAGGGACGCCAGCAGTCCCAGGTCGTCCAGGCTCGGCGGCCGGAGCTCGTGGGCCATATGTCGGACATGCTCGAGCGTTTCCGCCGTCAAGTCGATGAGCTGGGCGAGCCCGGCCGGGTCGAGCGTCCCGCCCGTCGACTCGATCGTCTTCAGGCGGAGCAACTGCGCCGTCAGCGCCTGGGCGGTGTCGTCGTGCAGTTCACGCGAGATCCGCTTGCGCTCCTCTTCCTGCGCGTTGAGGGCACGCACCGACATCTCGTGAATCTGAGTTCGGTAGCGTTCCACGGCGTCGAGCATCCCATTGAACGTGTCCGTCAGCATATCGATGTTGGGATCACCGACGCCGACCTTCCTGACGCGGATGCTGAAGTTGCCGAGCCGCACCTCGTCGACGGCTTGTTCCAATACCAGAAGTGGTTTCAGCGCGGCGCGCAGAACGAGCCAGTTGACCGCGATGCTCGATAGCGTACCGATAACGGCGAACAGCGCCACCATGCTGTAGAGCGCGCTCGTCTCGCGCGCGGCGCGCAGCGTCAATGCCGTCCCGAATACTGCCCCGACCACGACGATCGTCGAGTTAGCAATCAGGACTTTGTAGAAGAGGGGAAGTCCAAGAACCCGCTCATACCAGGTTCCTGCCTCCTCCCGCGATGCAGCGTATTGCATCTCCACCTCTCCATCCGGTGCGGCGACGATCGTTGAAATCAGGCTCGAGAGGTGAACTCCCTAGCGACGACGCCCCTTGGACTTCTTCTTGTTCTTATTCTTACGTGGCATCTGTGCCGGACGATTGCGGGTCGGCCCTGCGCCGGGTGCGGGCATTCCGCCATTCTGCATCAGTGATTCGATCTCGGCGGTGTTCATTCCTGCCAACGGGTTCCCGGAGAGGAGACCTTTGAGCTTGCCGCGTCGACTCCCGCCACCCATCTGGCCAATTTGGTCCATCATCTTCTGCATCTGCTTGAACTGATTCAGTAGCTGATTGACTTCGGCCTGGGTCGTGCCGCTGCCAGCCGCGATGCGCTTTCTCCGGCTCGGCTTGATGATCTCCGGATGCCGTCGTTCCTCGACCGTCATCGAGTGGATCATCGCCTCGATATGCTTGAACTCGTCGTCGCCGACCTGCACCTGCTGCTGGCGTACGGCCTGTCCGACGCCCGGGATCATCTCCAGGATCTGCGACAACGGGCCCATCCGCTTAATCTGCTGCAGTTGGCCGAGGAAGTCTTCCAGGTTGAAGCCGCCAGACAGGACTTTCTCCTGCAGCGCCTGGCCCTCCTCCTCGGTAATTTCCGACTGAGCTCGCTCGATCAGCGTCAGGACGTCACCCATGCCGAGAATACGCGAGGCGAGTCGATCGGGATAGAAGGGCTCGAGTGCGTCAACCCGTTCGCCGGTCCCAATGAACTTGATCGGAACACCAACGACGGAGCGAATCGACAGCGCTGCGCCACCACGGGCGTCGCCGTCCATCTTCGTCAGGATGAGGCCTGTGAGCGCCAGGCGCCGGTGGAACTCCTGCGCCACGCTCACAGCTTCCTGACCGGTCATGGCATCGGCAACGAGGAGCGTCTCGGTCGGCCGTACCACCGCCGTGATCTCCTCGAGTTCCTCCATCATCCGCTCGTCGATCTGCAGCCGGCCAGCGGTGTCGATGATGACGGGGTTATAGCCTTCGTCGTTAGCCAGCTTTATCGCGTTCTCAGCGATCTTCACCGGGCTGGGCTTGGTCCCTTCGGCGTGAACGGCAACCTTGATCTGTTCGCCGAGTGTCTGCAGTTGATCGACCGCCGCGGGCCGGTAGACGTCGGCCGCGACAAGTAATGGCTTGCGACCCTCTTTCTTGAGGTGAGCCGCGAGCTTGGCGGCGTGCGTCGTCTTGCCAGAGCCCTGCAGACCGACGAGCATGATGATCGTCGGTGGCGGTGACTGGCTCTGCAGCGGCACACGCTCGGAGCCCAGGACCTTGATCAACTCCTCGTTGACGATCGAAATCACCTGCTGGGCAGATGAGAGGCCCTTGAGGACCTCCTCGCCGACGGCACGTTCTCGCACCGCCGAGACGAAATCCCGGACGACCTTGAAGTTGACGTCCGCCTCGAGAAGGGCGCGACGAACTTCGCGCATGGCCTCGTCGACGTCGGCCTCAGTGAGGCGTCCCTTCTTTCCGATGCGTTGAAAGACGTCGTTCAGACGATCGCTGAGTGTCTCGAACATGCTTAGCTCTCCTCTTCCTCTTCACCGAAGAAGAGCGCGTCGACATAGGTCTCCGGATCGAACTCGGTCAGTTCTTGCACCTTTTCGCCGGTTCCGACGTAGCTGATCGGAATGCCGAGTTCGCGCGAGATCGCGAAGGCGATGCCGCCGCGGGAAGTCCCGTCGAGCTTGGCGATGGCGATGTCGGTGATGTCGGCCGCCTCAGCGAATTTTTTCGCCTGAATCAGCCCGTTCTGACCGGTCGTCGCGTCGATCACCAGCAGCACTTCCTGCGGCGCTTCTTCGACGTGCCGTTGAATGACCTTCTTGATCTTCTTCAGTTCTTCCATCAGATTGTATTTGGTATGCAGGCGTCCAGCAGTGTCGATGAGCAGAATATCGGCGTTGCGGCTGTAGGCGGCCTGCATCCCGTCGAAAACGACCGCTCCGGGATCCGCACCTGGTTGGTGTGCGATGACGGTTGATTTCAGCCGTTCACCCCAGACTTGCAGCTGGTCGATCGCCGCGGCGCGGAATGTGTCGCCGGCCACCAGCACCACGTTGCGACCCTGGTCCTGGTGAAACTTGCACAGCTTGGCGATCGTGGTTGTCTTGCCGGTGCCGTTTACGCCGACTACGAGAATCACAAACGGAACGCCGCGCTGGTAGATCTTGATCTTGCGGTTGCGCGTGGCGTTCTTCAGTAGCGCGATCATCTCGGCCCGGAGGGCCTCACGTGCATCAGCCGGCTGCTTGATACGCTCCCGGTCGATGCGAGCGCGCAGGTTGTCGAGCAATTCGAGCGTCGTGTCGACACCCAGATCGGCCTGGATGAGGAGCATCTCGAGATCTTCGTAGAGATCCTCGGTGATTTCGCTCCGTTCGAAAAGATTGCTGATGTCCTTGAAAATGCCACGCCGGGATTTCTTGAGCCCGGCCTCGATTTTAGGTTCTGGTTCGGTCTGCCGGCGAAAGAGCCTGCTGAAAACCACAATCACGTCCTCACTGCCAGAGGCCTTTGCCGCGAATAAGAGAATCGCCGCGCCGGAATGGCACGGCGCGGCGCATCAAAAGTATACACGACGTCCGGATTAGCTCGCAGAGCGCGCCACACTGAGTATCGTCGCGATTGTCGTTCCGGCGCGGCGCAATGACAGCCACGGTTGAGCATGTCGATGGATTGTCATGCGCGATCGAGAACCGGCGTGGTCTTGCGCCGTACGTTCGGATCGCGCATAGTGGCGACCAGCATCGAAATCTGAGGAAATGGCATGGATTCGACCGAGCAACGCGCTGCCTACCTATCCAGAATGATGAAGGAGACGCCTCCGGACGACCGTCCGCGAGAGAAACTACGGCTGCGCGGCGCGGCGGCGCTCACCGATGCCGAACTCCTGGCCATTGTGCTCAATACCGGCGTGCGTGGCGAGAGTGTCGTCGACGTTGCGCGTCGCTTGCTCGACGAATACGGTGGGCTCTACGGTCTGGTGCGGGCCGATCTGGAGGATCTCCAGCGCTCCCACGGCCTTGGACTGGCCAAGGCTTCCAAGCTCAAGGCGGTCATGGCCATGGCGCAGCGTATCAGCGCGACCAATCCGCAAGACCGCCCGCAAATCCAGACGCCGGAGGATGTCTTCGTGCTGCTCGGCAGCGAGATGCTGGCGCTTGATCATGAGGAATTGCGCGTCGTGTTGCTCGACACCAAGAACCGGGTGCTGCGCATCGCCACGGTCTACCAGGGGAGTGTCAACAGCGCGCAGGTGCGAGTGGCCGAGGTCTTCAAGCATGCGCTACGCCAGAATGCGCCAGGCATCGTCGTCGTCCATAACCACCCGTCAGGCGACCCCACCCCCTCGGCAGCCGACGTTTCGCTTACCGCTGAGATTTGCCGCGCCGGTCAGATCCTCTCCATCGACGTCATCGACCACCTCATCGTCGGTGTGGGCCAGTTTCGCTCGCTCCGTCGCCTCGGACTCGGCTTCCCTTCGTAGCCCGATCCTGATCGAACTTGTTGACGCGTGGTCAGCATACGTATACGCTACGCCGCATCGTACGCATAGCGGGAAAGTCGGTGAGCGCGATCTCGCTCTAATGGCCCAGGTGGGGGCTGGAGCATGGTGCCGTCTTTCCAGAATTGGGGGAATCGATGCAAGGGGTCTTCGCTGGTGTTCATCCACAGTCGGAGAACGACAAGCTTATTTCGGCGATCGGGTACGTCTTCACGCCGATCGTGCCTATCATCGTCCTGCTGACGACGCTGAAGGACAGCCGGTTCAACCGGATCCACGCGAACCAGGGACTGGTCTATTTCGGCGTCGCGTTCGCCTGGTATCTCTTGTATTCCTGTGCCTACTTCGTGATGACGTCGGTGGCTGGCCTGCTCGCGTGTGTCCTGTGGGTCGGGTTCTTCGTCCCGTTCGCCGGATCGCTCTATCTTGCCTACCGCACCTATACTGGGGGACAGGTCGAGTTTCCGTATCTGACGCAGGCTACGGCGTCGGTCTTCAAGGACATGTAGTTCCAGGAATTCGAAGGGCCGGTCGCGATCGACCGGCCCGCTGTACTCGCGCCGATTGCCAATGTTACGAAGCCGGCGGCAGCCAACCGCGGCCGATCAGAATCTCGCGTCCAAGGTGACCGAGCAGGTACTCGTAGACTGTCCCCTTGTTTTCCGGGTGATATTCGATACGCACCCGCTCGAAATATTGCACCGTGTGGGTTTGCCCGTCGGTCTTGCTGACTTCCTGGAACTGCTCGCTGATCGGGTAGCCGAACGACATGAGCCCGCCATTCTGGTTCCAGTAGTCGCGGAATCCGCCACCCAGGGTATGGCCCGTCTCCGGGTAGTAGTCGGAGTCAGGATTGGCGGGCGGTTGCGCGATCGGCTTGAACGGATCCTCGTTCACCCGGCTGGTCGTCGTCTCCCGACCGAGCAAGCCGAGCAGTACTTCGAATTGGGTTCCGGCGTATTCAGGATGATGCTCGAAGCGAGCTCGTTCGAAATACTGGGTCGTGTAGGTGTTGCCGTCGGTCGTTGAGGTCTCCGGGAACGGCTCGGTCAGTGGGTAGCCGAAGCGGAAGAGCCCACCGTTGGCCGACCAGTAATCGTGGAAGTAGGTCGGGACGTTGTGCTCGGTCACCGTCTCATAGGTCAACGTCGGATCGCTGCTTTGTGGCGCGGGATTCGTCGGCAGCGGCAAAACCGTCACCTTTTGCGGGAAGACGTTCTGCTGCTGATATGCCACGAACTCCTGGAGCAAGCTGGTATTCAGATTCCAGTCACCCTGCGACTTGAACTGCACGTATCCGGAGACGGTTGTCGTTTCTCCCGGCTTGAGTGGTCCGTTCAAACCCCAGCGGAACGGGTTGGGGACGCCGGTGTTTCCGGCGAAGTCGACGCCAACGCGGTAGAGACCCTCGAGTTTCGGATAGCCTTGCGAGTTGAAGTCTTCTCCCTCGACGTACGTGTAGCCGGGTGGCGGTCCCTGGGTATTGATGGTGGTGTTGCCAGTGTTCTGCACCACGATGTCAACGCGAAGCGAGGTGCCCGCAAAAACCGGGTTGGGCGCGTAGTTGACTGAGACGATTTTGGCGCTCGACGGTCCGATTTGTTGCGGCACGACGTAGATTGGCGTCGTGCTTCCCTTGCACCATCCGCGAATCGACGGGAGATCGGCGTAGGCCAGGTCGCCGGGGCAATCAGTCGACAGAACGTCGCGATGTCCGCAGACGTTCGGGACATTGTCTTTGTCGATGAAAAAGCCGATCCCGGCCGGATCGACGTTCTTGGCCCGGTCGGTGATAACCCGAACGAGCGAGTCGAGAGTCACCTGTTCCACTGGAGTCGACGAGTAATTGCCGGTAATCGCGACGCCTAAACTGCCCCAGTTGTATTGGAGCGCGTGGCCGCCAACGACGTTCGCGCCACCGTACCGGCCCTCGTAGACGTTGCCCTTCCAGTCGACCAGGAAGTTGTAGCCGATGTCGCCCCAGCCCTGGGTAATCGCATGGTAATAGTAGATTGCCCGGATCGTGGCGGCGGGATCCGCCTCGTGGTTCTGGGTTGCGGTGTGGTGGACAATGACCTTCTGTATCGGACGATACTCCGGTGGCCAAATCTCGTTTCCGCTGGAATCAAAGCGAAGTGACTCATCGGCTCCCCACCCGGCACGCGGAATAATGAATCCATCGATTGGCGGGGGCGGGGCGTCCATATATTGTGCGGGTGCCGACGTGTCGACGCAGGCGATCTCGACCTGCCGGATCACCGGGTAGGCACTGCCGCCGTTCGGATTCAGATCCACGCGATACTGGACGTACCGGTTCGGCGCCACCAGCGCGGGCATCTGAAATCGCCGGTCATCCGACATCGAGCGGACGTGGCTGTCGAGATGCGTCTCGATCCAGTCGGACCACCCCGAGCCGTCCGGACTGACCCGGACCGAGAAATCGGCTGACGCTCCTTGGGGCAGATCTCCCTGCCAGACGATCTCGACGCTGTTGAAATCCTGATCGGCTTTGAAGATGGCTGATTGATAGCGTCCCTGAGCGGGGAAAACCCCACTCTCAACCCAACTCATGCGAGTCATGGCCGCGGCGGACCGGCCAGGTAGCCGAAGGTCGACTACGCTCATCAGCAGCATGCCTCCAGCGATCTTGAGAAGTCGCCGACGGTCGAGCCGCTCCGTGAGGATCGCCGTTTTGTTCCCTGTCACGATTGTCCCCTGCGTCTCAGATTCAATTTCTTTTGACTCCGACGCCTGAGTCCACCGGATTCGGCCCTTAACGTTCCTGCGGATCAGTGTACGATCGTACTGATCGTACAGGCAATGGAACAAAGGTACGTGTTGGCTGCGACGATTCTGCTATAGTGTGCCGGTGGGTCCATAGCGATACAGAGCAGGAAGCGGATGAGCGCGATTTCGCGCATTTCTCAGGCATCGGTTCATGTAAAGCGTCCGGGCTGGGGGATAGTATTTGCCGGATTCCTCGGTCTTTCATTTGCCTGCCTGTTGCTGGCTCCCTGGTCTTTCGAGGCGAAGTCGATTGCCGTATTGCACGGTCTCTGCGCCCAGCGTCCGAGCCATTCGTTCTGGTTCGGTGCCGAGCGCCTTCCGTTCGGATCGCGGATGACCGGAATCTACGGCGCGTTCCTGATCACCCAGCTCTATCTCCTCGTACGGGGCCGGTTTCGTGCGTCTGGTATCCCTTCCCTCGGGGTACTTTCGGCGCTGCTGGTGTTCGTCGTTGTGATGGGCCTGGACGGTCTCAACTCGACGTTGGTCGACGTCCAGCTCATCACGATTTATCCCCCGGCGAACGTGCTGCGTTTCATCACTGGCGCGTTCACAGGTACAACGCTGGCGATCTTCCTCTGGTTGCTGATCGGTAACATTTTGTGGAGCCGCGATCAGCAACGGTCAGAAAAGGTTATCGGTCGGTTCCACGAATTGCTCATGTTGGCCGTCCCGATCGCCGGATTTGGCCTGCTGGCGATGAGTGGTTGGCCGTCGCTTTACCCACTCATTGCATTGACGCTGGTGATCTCGGCCGTGGTCGTCATCTTCGAACTCTCTCTCTGTTTCGTGGTATTGACCCGGCACGAAGAGAACGTTGCCCGTTCGCTTCGCGATCTGTCCCACGCGGCATTCTGGGCGTTGCTGGCTGCGTATGTGTTCATGACGTCCATGTCGGGCGTTCGGTTCTTGATGGAGGTTCTGGTGCACCCGCCACAGCTCTCGTGAGCAAGTGGACGATCGAGTGACCAACCGTTCATAGTCCACAATCGTTCTTCACGTGTGACGCTGGGTACCATCGTCGGTAGAGCACTGGCCGTGCGAGGTAGGGGAAATACATGCCCAAGGTTCAAGAGCACATCGAAGCAGAGTGGCAATTTGATGTCGATGATCTGGCCCATGTCGAGTCATGGATTCGCGATCTCCCGGCGTCAGTTCCGGTCGCGATTACACTGACGGAGCCGGAAGAACATGTCGATACCTACTTCGACACCGACGACTGGCGTGTCTACCGTTCGGGTTACTCGCTTCGACTGCGACGAACCCAGCAAAGAGCGGAATTGACGCTCAAAGCGCTCGGCTCGCGTGAACGCGGATTCATCGAGCGGCGAGAGATCACCCAGCAACTCCCAGATACCGAGGTTGATGACATCAATCAAATCGGTGGGCCGATTAGCGCGCGCATCGCGGCGATGCGTGGTCGAATGGAAATGCACACCCTCTTTTCATGGATCACGCGTCGCACGCGATACCGGATCTGGCGAGAAGGCCGGAACATTGGGGAGCTGGCGCTCGACCATGCGACCGTCATTGGGGAATCGTTCGAGGACCAGGCTCAGCTGCTGCGTGTCGAAGTAGAGACCTCGGTTGACCAGGTCCGACATGTTCGTCCGTTTGTGGATGCCATGGTCTCCGCCTGCTGCCTGCGACCGGCGACCGGGTCGAAATACGCCACCGGCGCGAGCATTCTGGGCTTGAAGGTCCCCGAAGTCGAGAGTGTGGGATCTGTCCAGATCGAGCGGGACGCAACAATTGGTGAGCTTACGTTCGCGGTGCTTCGTAAGCAGTACCTCGAGTTAGTGCGACGTGAGCCCGGAACACGGCTGGGAGACGATCCCGAGGAACTGCACGACATGCGAGTGGCTGCCCGGCGTCTGCGGGCGGCGCTCTCCCTCTTCTCTCGATTCATCGATCCTGACTTCGAGACGATCCGGTCTGAGCTGAGCTGGGTAGCCGCCGCGCTTGGCGAAGTCCGCGATCTCGACGTACAGCTCGAGGAATTGCAGCGGTGGGAGGCCGTGCTGGACGAGCGTGACGCTGCGGCGCTCGACGGGTTGGTTCAGGAGATCGGCCGCCGCCGAGAGTCGGCCCGCGAGCGAATGCTGTCGGTGCTCGATTCGGATCGCTACGATGCGCTCATTGACCAGTTCGGCGCAATGCTTCGAAACGGTGCGGGCACCGATGCGTCCGAACCGGCGCTGGTCGTGGCGCCCGATCTCGTGATGCGCCGTCACCGAAGGTTCCAGCGACAGGCTGACCGGCTTGGGCCTGAATCCGAGGATGCCGACTTCCACGCGGTGCGCATCGACGGAAAGAAGTTGCGCTACGCGCTGGAATTCGTCAGCCCGCTCTATGGGAAGACGGCTCAGCGGTTCATCCTGGATCTGGTGCGCGTGCAAGATGTCCTGGGTCGTCATCAGGACTCAACGGTTGCGATCGACCATCTCCGCGAGATTGCCGTTGACGCAGCCGGGGTCCTCTCCCCGCATACGATCTTCGCCATCGGTCGTGTTGCTGAACGCTATGCGATCGACGGGGACGAATCGCGCAAGGCATTCCCGAAAGTCTACAAGCGTGTGAGTGGCAAACGATGGGACCAGCTCGAGCGCGAGCTGCGGCGTGGCAAGGATCGGAAGCGACCTCGTTCGCCACAACCGGCTAAGAATGGCGACACGGAACCGGACACCGGCGATCTGGAGAACGTTCGCTGATCGGGAGTGAGGAGCATCGTCGTGGATCTGATTCTGGTGCGGCATGCCATCGCATACGATCGGGACCCGCTACGCTGGCCCGACGATCGTGAACGACCTCTGACCGACCGGGGCGTGGAGCGCTTTGAGGCAGCCGTAAGCGGGTTGCGCCGGGTGGTCGACGCCGTTGACACGGTGCTGACCAGTCCATACGTCCGCGCGGTACAGACGGCAACGGTTTTGGAAGAGGTGGCCGGTTGGCCTGCTGCAACGACGTGTTCAGTGCTCGAGCCGTCCCATCTCCCAGGTGAGGTTATCTCGTTTCTTCAGCAGCACCACAACGGGGGCGCGGTTGCCCTCGTCGGGCACGAGCCGCTGCTCGGCGAGCTTGCCGGGGCACTGCTGGCCGGAATCGACGGTCCGGCTCAGCCGATGAAGAAGGGCGCGGCTGGCTGCTTCCGGTCAGACCTCGGGGTGGCACCTGGAGGCATGACGCTCGTCTGGTGGCTACCGCCTAAAGTAATGCGGACGCTTGGTCAAGCGTGATCTCGTCGAACGAGGGCGGCTGATCTTCGATCATGTCCTTGACAACTTCGTGGATGCCCGACTTGAGATCGATGAAGATGTCGTGCACGTTGCGTCGCCCGTCGATGACGTTGAAGTTGTACTGCTTGGCCAGGTGTCGGAACTCGGGTAGCAGCTTCGACTGGTACCGGATGAAGTTCTGGTAGACGTCGTTGCCGCGCAGGAAATCCTGACCCGATTCCCAGTAATCGAACCCGGTGCTGTTGAGTACGCGCGGCAGCAGGTGATCCACATCGACATCGAGATAGAAGACGATGTCCGGAATCAACGCGAAACCGAAAACGTCCTCGATCCAGCGCCGGTTAACGCCGCGCACAATTGCCCGGGCGATGAGCGAGAAGATGTAGCGGTCGGTTAGGACAACCATGCCGGCACGCAGGCCTGGAATGATGACGTGCTCCATGCGGTCGCAGAAATCAGTCGCATAGAAGAGGTTGAGGGTCATTGGGTCGAGCGTGTGCCCGCGCTTGGCTCGTTCGATGCCGCGACCAGCGAGGCTCGATCGGCGCAGACCGGTTCCCATGACGGCATAGCCGCTGGCTTCGAGCCACTCTTTGAGGAGCGCGATCTGTGTCGAGCGCCCAACGCCGTCGGTTCCCTCGATGACAACCAGCCGGCCTGGGAATTGTGTCTCCTCCATTCCGGGAGGCGGATCTCCGAAAAAGCGGAGCTGTCTCATGCGGTCTATCCCCCTGCGTTCCCTGTTTCCGCGAGGTATCTCCCTCGCAGGTGCTCCTCTTCGAGTGCGCTCTGCAGACCGCCGGTGCCTGCCTTCATCAGTCCATTGAGATACGGCTTGATCATCTCTCGCACGCGCTGCTGTTGACGGATGAGGTTGTCGGTGGCGTCGATTCGTTCCAGGTCAAATTCCTTGACGAGGCCGTTGTATTCCTCGCGAATCATCCCCTGGAAGAGCCGGAACGACTCATATGGGTCGTCGCTCAGGTCGAGGTCGAGCCCGGCTTCGTAGTACTTCAATTCAGGGCGGCCCGTCAGAATGCGACGGAGCGATTCGTCCAGCGGCACGTCGAAGTAGAAGGCGATATGCGGCTTCACGGCAAATGAATAGAGTTGCCGCAGCCATTTCCGGCTGACTCCACGCACCGCGTCGCGCGCAAATGCTGTGTAGACATAGCGGTCGGCGAGCACGATGGCCCCGGCCTCCAGTGCCGGAATGATCTGTGAATTAATCCGGCTGGCGAAATCTGCTGAGTGGATCAGGCTGAACGTCATCGGCGTGAGACTGCGCGTCTTTTTGCCGCGGCTCGTCGTTCCTTTGACGATTGGCGACGAGTTCCACTCACTGAACACCACCAGGTACCCGAGACTGACGAGCCATTTGTGGAGCAGGTCAAGTTGCGTACTTTTGCCCGACCCGTCGATTCCTTCGACGATGAAGAGACGGCCAGGGTAGCGACTATTGCTGCGTAGCCCCAAGAGGCGTCCTCCCTATCACGTGAAGATGAGATGCCGACCGAAGACACGTTGGAACCGTTCCGCCAGCTTTGCGACTCCGTACTCAGAGAATGGTGGAATCGAGATCGTCACCGCATCCGGTTGCGCATCCAACCTGAGTTTGACATCTGTGTTCCTAGGATAGCGCCGCTCAATCTCATCAGCAATGACGAGCATTACGCCACAACGTGCGATCTCCTCGGCATCGTCAGGCGTGACCAGTGGTGCGAACTGGCTGAGATCTGAATTCCGCTGGTCCGCCTCGCGGATGATCGCGGCGAGGAGCGCGATCTCCCGGTGGGTGAACCCGTCCAGGTCGGCAACCTGCACGATGGTGGCGGTGTGTCCGAGCCGGTTGTAGTAGTCGACGCTGCGTCCGATGTCGAGCAGATAGGCCGCGTATTCACACATCTCTTTGAAGACCGGTGGCGCACCGGAATCGAGCGCGCTGGCCAGTTGGCTTGCCGCGGACACCCGCTGCGCCGCCCGCTCCGCCTCCCAGGCGCCGAATCTGGACGCCAGCGCCGCCACCGACGAGCGCTTTACCTCGTCCGGGTTCGGCGCTTCCGGATTGGAGATGGCGAAGGCGATCCCCTCACGCAATCCTTTTCCGGATACCAGCAACTCAGACATTCCCAGGCTGCTCATCACTGTTTGGACCGCAACGGCGCCCCCGACAATCGAGTCGACCCGGTCGGAATTCAGCCCGGGAGTAGCGGCGCGGCGTGACGTGTCGATCGACGAGAGGCGCGTGACGATCCGGCGGACCCGTTCGAACGGGAGCGAGTAGCCATGCAGGCGATGAATCGGACTCGGGTGCTGCTTGCGATCGATCTTGGCGATGTTGCGAATCGTGCCGCCGGTTCCGACCAGTATGTCGCCGGGCTCGGCCGCCGGAATGTCGTTCTCTTCGAGCGCTCGCTCAATGTGGCGTTTGAGATTGCGGATCTCCTTGCTGCTAGGCGGGTCGCTGGTGAAGAAGTCCTGCGAGGTGCGGAGAGCGCCGAGCGGGAGTGTCCAGGTGGAGACGGCGCGGCGCTCCTTGAACCGGATCAGTTCGAGGCTGCCACCCCCGATGTCCAAGGTGTAGCCGTTCCAGACGGGCAGGCCGTAGATCGCCCCGAGGAACGAGTAGAGCGCTTCGGCAAGCCCGTCGAGGATCTCGATCTCCGCTCCAGTAGCCTCGCGGATCGACTGCAAGAATTGCTCGCCGTTGGCCGCCTCGCGCATGGCAGCCGTGCCCACGACGATGACGCGCTCCGCACCGGCCCCCTGAGCCAGCGACGTGAATTCGCGCAGCGAGTCAATGATTCGCTCCATCGCGACGGCGCCCAGATTGCCGTCGTCGTCCAGATCGTTGACGAGCCGGAGGGGCACGCGCCCGTCCTCGACGATGCTCAGATAGCCGGAACCGTACTGGTCGTAGACGACGAGCCTGCCCGAATTCGAGCCAAGGTCAACCACGCCGATCCGTCCTCGCGGCGTCAGTGTCATGTCGTTCAAGATGTCGGCGGTCGTCTGCGTATGCAGTGTCACGGTGCCGTGCCCATCAGTTTACCGGCCTACCGGCCAATTCCCATACCAGTCAAACGGCTGGTCGTTCAAATTCACGACGACGTTCTTCACCTGGGTGTAAAGATCGAGCGCATGGCGGCTGAGCTCACGCCCGATACCGCTCTGCTTGAATCCACCGAACGGCGCTTCGGGCGGGTTGACCGTGGGGTAGTTGATGCTGATGTTCCCGGCTCGAATCTGTGCCGCCAGCCGGTGCGCGCGTTTGATGTCGTTTGTCCAGATTGTGGCAGCCAGTCCGTAGATGACGTTGTTCGCCATCTGCACGACTTCGGCATCCTCCTTGAATGGAATGACCGAGAGGACGGGCCCAAAGACCTCCTCCTGAGCGATCGTCATGTCATTGCGAACCTGATCGAAGATCGTTGGCTCGACGAAATTTCCGCGCCGCAGGACATCCGACTCCGGTCGCTTCCCGCCTAAGCTCAGTTCGGCGCCCTCGCCGCGCGCCCGTTCGACGAAGCTCAGCACCCGCTCGCATTGTCGTGACGAGATGACAGGGCCCATCTGGGTCGCGTCTTCCAGCGGATCCCCGACTCGGATTTTTCCAGCCTTGGCAACGAAATCGGACATGAACCGGTCGTGAATCGACTCGTGCAAGAAGAGTCGCGTCCGGGCCGTGCAGCGCTGTCCCGCATTGGTGAAGATGGCAAAGAGCGATCCATTCACCGCTTCGTCAAGGTCGGCGTCCGGGAAAACGATGTTGGGCGACTTGCCACCAAGCTCAAGCGAAACCTTCTTAATCGTCCCCGCGCTCAACCGAATGATCTGGCGTCCGGTCTCTGTCTCGCCCGTGAACGCGACCTTGTCAACGTCCGGATGCTCGGCCAACGCCGCACCGATTTCGGCGCCTGGGCCGGTCAGGACATTGACGACGCCTTCCGGAATTCCGGCCTCGAGACAGATTTCTCCAAGGAGCAGCGCGGTCAGCGGCGTCGCGCTGGCTGGCTTGAGCACGATCGTGTTGCCGGTCGCGAGCGCTGGTCCAAGCTTCCACGCGGCCATCAACAGCGGAAAATTCCAGGGGATGATCTGGGCACAGACGCCAATTGGCTCGCGCAAGGTGTAGTCGAACAGCGGGCCGTTCATGGGGATCGTCTCACCCCAGACATGTCCAGTAAGGTTGGCGTAGTATTCAAAGCAATTGGCCGACGCCGCCACGTCGCCGCGAGACTCGATGATGATCTTGCCGCAGTTCAGAGTTTCGAGCCGGGCGATCTCCTCTTGCCGTTCGCGAAGGATCTCGGCAGCCCGGCGCATCCGCTTTCCACGCTCGTTTGGCGTCATCGAGCGCCATGGACCGCGATCGAACGCTTCCCTCGCGGCGGCGACCGCACGGTTGACGTCCTCAATGCCAGCCTTTGCGACATGGCCGATGACTTCGTTGGTGGCCGGATTGAGCGTGTCGAACGTCTCGCCAGACGCGGCGGGCACGCGCTCGCCGTTGATCAGGAGCAGGTGGTTGCTGACTTGAGTCTCGACGGCCATCGGAAACCCCTTTCGTGGAACACCTCGTGGCCTTGAGCCGCGCAGTGGAGATCATCATGCGTGTGCTCGATTCGGGTACTCATCCTAACATGGAATCTGCCCGGTCCCCGGTCCACGAGTGTTAGGAATGGATTCACACGCTCCGTGCCGTCGTGTGACCGCAGGGCGTGGTGAGTAGTCCAGTTCGTATCAAGCGATTTCGTTCAGCACAGGAGGGACTGATGGAAGGGGTTGTCTCAGTCTCGCGCGACGAGCTCGAAACCGTCGTGAGAGAACTGGATCTCTGGTCGGAAAGCGTGCCGGACGCTCTTGCGCTGGCGCACCAGGCACACGCGACCCAACGCCGTGCCGGTGGTGGTCCGTATCTGGAGGAACACATCTATCCGATTGCGGCGAGCGTGGCGCGATTCCTGGCCGGACACGAGCGTTCAAGCGCTCGATCGGGCGTTGTGGTGGCCCTGCTGCACGACACGATCGAGGACTCATCAACCGTGACCAGTGCGGTAATCGAGTCACGGTTCGGACCAGATATCGCCCGGCGCGTGGATCTCCTGACTAAACCGGAGAAGCGGCCAGGAAACTCGGCCGAAATGACAGAAGACGAAGAAGAGCGTTATGTGCGCGGGATTCGCGAGGCCGATTTCGTGACGCGAGCGGTCAAAGTGCTCGACCGGCTGAACAACCTTGCCGCGGTTCACCAGCGAGAACGGGAGCGTCGACGGCGCTACCTCGATGAGACGCGACACCACTACCTGGGCCTGGCAGAGTCGGTCGACCCGTCCCTCCTGGCTTTGATGCGCGAGCTGCTGGAACAACAGGAGCGTCGGTTCGAGCAAGAGGTGGTTGACTAGCTTGGACTCGCGGAACGGCTTCAGGATTTCCCTATTGAACCGATTGATCACCCATGAGACTGCTCTCGCGACGAGTTCTCCACCTGCTCGGTGCGCCGGTTGGACGAGTCTCTCCGTTGCTCGTTCTGCTGGTTCTCCGGCGACCGCGCCGGCTGACGTCGGGTCCGGTCGACCGTCAGCGCGTACCGGTGGAGTACGCCGAACGACGCAATGAGAATTACCCCGATCATGACCTCCAATACGTCCGAGAAGCGGTTGCCGAAGAACCCCAGCGCGAACATCAAGCCGACCGCCGCCGCGGGTGGATTCGAGACTTTGGCAAATGTCTGCAGCATGATGACCAAAAAGACGGTCAATGCAGCGGCCCCAATCCGACCCGCTGGAACGGTCGACTGCTCCGGACCGAGTCTCGGCAAGTCGGTCACGTTCAACAAGATGACCGAGCCGAGCCCAGCGAAGATCCCGAGGAGATGTCCAATAACCGAGTCCTGAAACCGCGAGAACTTGTGGAATGGGAACTCAGCCTGGAGGAACGCCGTCGGCCCGAGTGCGGGATAGAGGTATGGCTGTTTGGTGTAGAAGGCGACGGCTCCAACGAGCAGAATCAGCACGGCCGCGGCGACGGCTTGACTAAACCACTCGACGCTCATTCGTCTCGGTGCACCGCTCCTGGAGTGGCTCGAGCCGACTTTTCTTCGCTGTTTAGATTGATTGTTCTTCGACACGACGCGATGCCCGCTCCCGCTCGATTACGCGGAGAAGACGCGAAATGAAGAATCCTCGCGTAACACCTGGGTTTGCTGGCAGCGTCGCAATCCGCTGACCGGGGACGACAGCGTTTTCGTGTTCGACGAAAATTCGTCCGATCACGGTCTCACGGCCGGATAGAGCAGCGATGACGGCGATATTCATTGTGCGACGTGAATTTGAGGCGGAGGGGCGACGCCGTGAACGTCAGAAGACCTGACGCCATCCTCTCAACTGAAACGAGGCGAAGATGCCGGCCTCGCTGAATGGGACGCGCTTGCTGATCTCGCGGGCGTCATCTTCTGAATCAATTTCGTAGATAATCAATGCGCCGCTGTCCTCAACAAAGGGTCCGGACGCCCAGAGCTTGCCCTGTTACTTGAGTGACAGCGGGTACTCATGGTGCGACAGCCGGACCGCCGCAATCCCGTCATGCTGGGCATGGGTGAAAACAGCTGAGTATTTCACGATCACACTCCGGTGAACAGGGCTCGCCCCGGCAGTCTACTGCTGGTGACCGTTCGGTCTGTGAACTGGAAGCCCGTTGTCACCCGGCAAGGCGCGAGGATCACCGGTGATGATGAACGCGGTGCGCTCGCAGATATTCGTCACACGGTCGCCGATGCGTTCGAGATTGTGCGCGGACCAGAGGAGCTGCGTCGCGCGCTCGATCGTATGCGTGTCGTTGAGCATGTACGTCAACAATTCGCGATAGACCTGGTTGTACAATCCGTCGAGTTCGTCGTCTCGCTTCCAGATCTCGCGGCAGGCCTCCAGGTCACGATCGATAAACGCGCCGAGACTCTGGTGGAGCATGTCAATGGCGATACCGGCCATGCGAGGGATATCGATCAGCGGCTTGAGTGGAGCTTCCTTATTGACCTCGAGGGCGATCTTTCCGATTCCTTCGGCGTAGTCGCCAATTCGCTCCAACTCTCCGATTATGAAGAGCGCTCCAGCGATGGTCCGCAGGTCGACAGCCATCGGCTGCTGCGTGGCGATCAGCAAGAGCGACCGCTCTTCGAGTTCGTAGCTGAGATTATCGATCTCCCGGTCGGCGCTAATGACCCGCTTTGCCAGTTCCGAGTCCCGTGTGCGGAGCGCCTCAACCGAGCGCTCGACCGCCTTTTCGGACATATTCCCGAGGAGGAGCAGGTCTTCCCGGAGTGACTGGAGCTGCCGGTCGTAATGGGCACGGTTTGGATTCGGAGATGCCACGAACTGTCCCTTTCTGGTCAGCCAACTCGACCGGTAATGTAATCTTCGGTTCGTTTATCCGTGGGGTTCGTGAAGAGATCGGACGTCGGACCGAATTCAATCAACTCTCCCGCGCGATCTTCAGCCATCAGCATAAAGGCGGTGTAATCCGAGACGCGCGCTGCTTGCTGCATATTATGCGTCACGATGATAATGGTGTAGTCCTTGGCTAATTCCTGCATCAATTCCTCAATGCGGAGAGTAGCGATTGGATCAAGGGCGCTGGTCGGTTCGTCCATAAGGATCGCCTCGGGCCGAACGGCTAGCGCCCGGGCGATGCAGAGCCGCTGCTGCTGCCCACCCGAAAGTCCGAGAGCGGACGAGTCAAGCCGGTCTTTTACCTCATTCCAGAGCGCCGCACCACGCAACGACTCCTCAACCCGGTCCATTACCTCGCTCTTGCTCATCTTGGGACCAAACGAGAGCCCGTAGGCCACATTGTCGCGGATCGATTTTGCGAAAGGGTTTGGCCGCTGAAAGACCATCCCAATCCTGCGTCGAATCATGATCGGGTCAACGTCAGGCCCATAGATCGATTCGCCGTCGAGTAGTACCTGCCCCGACACGGAGGTGCCGGGCGTCATGTCGTGCATGCGATTGAGGGCGCGAAGTAGGGTCGATTTGCCAGAGCCGGATGATCCGATGAGCGCGCTGATCTTCTGTTCGGGGAAGACGAGGCTGATATCTCGAACCGCGGTGAACTTGCCGTACTTGACGGAGAGATTTCGCGTTTCGAGCTTTGTGGCAGCAGCGGGCGCGGCTTCTTTGGCCTCATCTCGTGGCCGGACTTTGATGTCGAATCTGACGGCCATGTTGGACTGGGCGCGCTGCTCCGCGTTCATCTTGTCCCCTTCCAGTTCCACGTTAGCCGAAGCGACCGGTAATGTAGTCTTCAGTGCGGCTATCCTTCGGCGCGGTAAAGAGGGCGTTGGTCGGACCAGCCTCGACGACCCACCCCGATTCTTCATCGTTGAGACTCATGAAGATCGTATAGTCTGAGACACGCGCGGCTTGCTGCATGTTATGTGTCACGATCACGATGGTGAATTCATTGACGAGTTCTCGTATCAGTTCCTCGATATGCAGCGTCGCGATCGGATCGAGCGCGCTAGCTGGTTCGTCCATCAAGATGACCTCAGGCTCGACCGCAATGGTTCGCGCCATGCAGAGTCGCTGCTGCTGCCCACCTGACAGCGCGACTCCCGGGGTGTCGAGCCGGTCGGACACTTCGTCCCAGAGCGACGACCGCTTCAGCGCGCGCTCAAGCGCGATCTCACGCTCGCGGCGGCCGACGCCTTCCAATTCCAGACCAATCGTCACATTCTGCGCAATCGAGCGTGATCGCAGCGGATTCGGTTGCTGGAAAACCATCCCGATCCGCCGTCTGACGACCATCGGATCAATGTCATCACCATAAATATTCGTGCCATCGAGCAAGACCCGGCCCTTTACACGGCCTCCAGCAACGGTCTCGTGCATGCGATTCAACGTGCGGAGCAGGGTTGATTTGCCACATCCTGAGGGTCCAATGATCGCGGTTACGCGATTTCGTGGAATCGTCAGCGTCGTCTCCGCGACCGCCTTCCGTAGCCCATAGTAGATGGACACGCCGTCGATGATCAAGTGCGCCTCATCGGCGGGCGGCATGTGAATGTTCGGGTTTGAGGCTGCATCGATGACCATTCAGTTCTCCATTACCGGGAAGAGCGGCTTCGCGTCGAGAATCGTACGATGATGTTGATCCCGAGAACAAAGACGACGAGCAGGAATGCCGCTCCCCAGGCCTGCTGGTTCAGGACGTCGTAGGGCTGCTCGGTGTAGCGATAGGCGAGCAATGGCAGGGCCGACATCGGCGCGAAGAGATCGTAGGTCAGGTTGTTGTTTCCCAGCACCGTCACCAGCAGCGGCGCCGTTTCACCCGCGGCACGTGCGAACGCGAGGAGCACCCCCGTCGCGATGCCGCTCAGCGCGACGGGCAAGACCACCGTCAGCGTCATACGCCACTTGGGTGCACCGAGCGCGATGGCGGCCTCGCGTGTAGCGGACGGCACCAGGTGCAGGATCTCCTCGGTCGTCCGGGTGATGATCGGAACCATCAGCACCACCAGCGCAATGCTTCCGGCGAAACCCGAGAACTGCTTGGTGCGCTGAACAATCAGCACGTAGGCTGTCACACCAACGACAATCGACGGCATTGCCGACAGCACGTCGACGCAGAAGCGAATGACGTTGGATGCGCTGTTGCTCGGATACTCAGCCAAGAAAATACCCGCCATGATCCCGACCGGTGTCGCGATCGCCAGCGCAACGCTAACGATGATTGCAGAGCCGACAATCGCGTGGAGGACGCCGCCTCCGGTGGAGGTAGAGCCGAAGACCACTGGCCGGAACGTGTGGGTCAGGAAATCGACACTCAACGCGCCGACACCCTTCTCCATCACGTAGACAATGATCAGTACGAGCGGAATCAGCGCGAGGGCTGTCGCCAGAACAGTCAGCGCGAGCATGATCCGATTGACCATGATCCGGCGACGGCGGCGAGCAGGATTGACTGCCATCGAAGACATCGTTACGCCCCCTGTCCGCTACGTGAGACCCGCCAGACGAGCAAGCGCGCAATCGAATTGGCGATCAGCGTAATGAGAAACAGAACAAGCGCGAGCAAAATGAGAGCGCTCGAATGCATCTCATTGTCCGAGTTCGGCAATTGGCTGGCGATGAGCGAGGCGGCCGTCGTTGCCGGTTGAAACAGGGACGTGTGAATCTGAGGGGTATTACCGATGACCATCGTCGCGGCCATCGTCTCGCCCAGTGCCCGGCCGAGTCCGAGCATCATGCCGCCGACGATTCCGGCCCGGGCATAGGGCAGGTCAGCGTGCCGTATAACTTCCCACTGTGTTGCGCCCAATGCCTGTACGGCTTCTCGCTGGCTGCTCGGCACGACCGCGAGGACGTCGCGGGAAATGGCGGCGATGGTCGGCAAGATCATGATCGCCAGAATGATCCCTGCTACGAAAAGGCCGCGTCCAACATTCACCGGACCGGCGAAGATGGGGATTGCCGTCCCGACGGTTGAAGAGACCGGCGACGCGATGCGATCGCGAAAGAACGGGATAAAGACGAAGATGCCCCACATGCCGTAGACGACACTCGGGATCGCGGCAAGAAGTTCGACCATCATCCCGATCGGCATACGAAGCCGGTACGGGCAAAGATTGTTCAGGAAGATGGCAATCATGACGCCGAGTGGTGCCGCAAAGATGAGTGCGAGGAACGACGACACGATCGTGCCGTAGATTGCCGGGGCGGCGCCGAACTGCTGGGTTACCGGATTCCAGGCGCTGGACGTGAGGAAGTTCAATCCGAACGCGTGCCGGGCTAAACCAGAGCCGTCCCACGTCACCGCGATGATCGCGAATAGCAGTCCGACAACCACCACCGCAAAGAGCATCGACACGATCCAGAAGATAACGTCGCCGTGCTGAGTTTGTCTCGCGAGTCGCTGTCTCAGGCTCGCCGATTCGACTTCACTTGCCATCTTTCAGATCCGATCGTCTTGTGCGACAGGTCGGTTCGTTCATCATCCGCTCTGTCCGCCCGTAGGAGCATAGCACCAGTTCAACCAAGGAGTACGCCGCAAGGGCGACATCACTGTCGCCCTTGCTAGTTCCCGCGTACGTTCGCGCGATACGCGCGATGTTTGGTTACATTGGAGCGGTAAATACGTTTTCTCCTCCTGCCTTCACCGCTTCCAGTTTCTTGGTCTCGATCGGCAGGACCGGATCGGGAAGCGGCGCATACTCGAGCGTCTTGGAGATTTGCTGACCCTGCGTGATGCAGAAGTAGCAGAAGTCGGTGATCGCCTGCGCCTTGGTTTTGTCGTCGTATGACGGATGCAGCAGCAGCCACGAGAAACCGGTGATCGGGTAGGCGTCGTTGCCGGTCGGCGGATTGGTGATGTAGAGGCGCAGGTCCTCCGGCAGATCCTGGACGTAGCCCGCGGCGGCAGCAGACGCGCTGTCGAGGGACGGGGCCACGAAGTTGCCGGTCGCATTCTTCATTGAAGCGGTTGGCAGCTTGTTCTGAATCGCGTACGCGAGTTCAACGTAGCCGATGCCGCCTGGTGTCTGCTGGACTCCAGCCGCGACGCCCGGATTCTTCTCACCGCCGATGCCGGTCGGCCACTGGACCGCCGTGCCGAAGCCGACGTTGTTTTTCCAGTCGTCGCTGACCTTGCTGAGATAGTTGGTGAAGATGGCTGAAGTGCCCGAACCGTCAGAGCGATGCACGACGGTGATGGCGGTCGACGGGAGATTGACGCCGGAGTTTTCGTCCTTGATCGCCTGGTCGTCCCACTTGGTGATCTTGCCAAGATAGATGTTCGCGAGGGTTGGGCCAGACATCTGGAGCTTATCGACGCCTTTGAGGTTGAAAATCACGGCGACTGGACCGAGAACCACCGGAATGTGGAGTGTACCCGCCGCCTGCTTCAGTTCGTCATCGGTCATGTACGCGTCGGTACCGGCGAAGTCGGTGACGCCGCCGATGAAATCCTTCTTACCCTGCCCGGAACCGACCGACTGGTAGTTGATCTCGACGTTCGGGGCCAGGTCCTTGTATTTCTGGATCCAGAGCTGCATGGCCGGGTCGACGAAGCTCGAACCTGAACCGGTCAGCTTGGCGCTGACATCGCGCGGCTTCCAGTTGCTTGCTGCGGCTGTGGTCGCGCTTCCCCCGGTCGACGGTGACGAGAACATCGTAGCGGCCGTGGTCGCCGCACTCGTCGCGGTCGAAGCGCCGGCGCTGGAGGTCGTTGGTGTATTGCTGCTGCCCCCGCCACACGCGGCAAGTAGCGCGGCGATGGCCGGGAACGAAAGGCCTAACACAGCCGCCCGGCGAATCACCTGACGCCGTGACACCCGCCCGCTCATCGCCTCTTCCAGCAGATTCTGATTCTCCTCCATCAATTGGTTTCCCTTTCCAAACCTGGCGGCTGAATTGACGGACCCAGCTCACCAGCGAACCGATATCCCACACCATGGACGGTCTGAATCATCCAGGAACCATCTTGCGCACCTTCGAGCTGCGCGCGCAGCCACCGGATGTGCACGTCAACGTTCCTTGGGTCGACCACCACGTCCTTACCCCAGACTTCATCAAGAAGCTGGTCACGCGTGAACACTTTCCCGGCGTTCCGGGCCAGCGTCACGAGCAGCCGGAATTCCTTTGGCGGGAGCCGGAGTTCCCGCCCGTGGAAGGTTGCCCGGTGCTCCTTGAGCATCATGAGCAGATCGCCGGCGACGAGCACTTCTGGGTCCTCCAACGGTGTGCGCACCCGTCGCAGGATCGCTCGCACTCGCGCGACCAGCTCTGCCATGCCGAATGGCTTGGTTAGGTAGTCGTCCGCTCCTGCTTCCAATCCGGCCACCACGTCCTCCTCACGATCGAGCGCGGTGAGGATCAGAATTGGCGCCGTGTTCCAGATACGCAGATGACGGCAGACGTCTCTGCCGTCGATTTCGGGCAACATCAAATCAAGGAGGATGAGGTCGGGACGAAGTAACCGGGCGGCCTTCAGTCCGCTATCGCCGTCGTTCACCGCCGTGACGTGGAAACCACGCCGTTGCAATGAGTAGCGAATGGTTTCGACAAGTGTTTTGTCGTCTTCGATGAGCAGGATGCGATCGACGTGGGTCGGTGCTTCCGCGTTGGTCCTCGTCGCCTGTCCATGCTCAATGTCGAACTCATTCTTCACTGTTACAGTCCCCCGAACACATCCGGTCTACACCAATCTCGTGTTCGATTTGAACTGTACAGGTCGAAGTTTATCGTTCGACTCATGTCTGATTAACGCGAATTAAGACGGCTAATTCGCAAGTACTTCCGGCTCCATGATCGGTGACGTGCTCCTGGAGACGTGCGTCACCGATGTTTACTCCTGGACGTGGACTCGGCGATACTTATGCGAGTTCTGCTCGTGAATCGTGAGCAGTCTCGAGTCCGTTGTGTTCTTGCGTACTCGTGAAGGCATGCCGCCTTCCACCTGCCAGTCTCACGTGTCGACGACGGCCGTACCAGTCATCTCACTCGTCACAAACCGAAGAAGTGGATACGCGAGTTGGCTGATCAGACCATGAATGAGTCCTGGGTATTCCTCTTCACCGACCTGGAGTCGAGCACTCGACTGTGGCAGCAGTTCCCGGGTGCGATGGCCAATGCCGTGCAGAGCCACGAAGGGATCTTGCGTAGCGCGATCGAACACGCGGGCGGCAGAGTGGTCAAGTCAACTGGTGACGGCCTGATGGCGGTGTTTTTGTCGGTTCCCTCCAGCGTCGCCGCCAGCATCAATTCCCAGCAGGGCATGCGAGACGCGAGTTGGGGAGAAACAGGTCCTCTACGGGTCCGTATGGGGATCCACGTTGGGCAAGCGCAGAGTCGAGCTATTTTGGTCCAGCGGTGAATCGCGCCGCTCGGATCATGGCGGCAGGGCATGGCGGACAGGTTCTGCTTTCGGTGTCGGCGGCTGGACTCGCGGCGGAATCCCTTCCAGCCGGCGCTGAGCTGCGTGATCTGGGGGAACACCGGCTCAAAGACCTCTTCCAGCCTGAGCACCTGTTCCAGCTCGTCTATCCGGGGCTTGACACAGACTTTCCCCCACTGACAACGTTGAGTCGACGGCCGAACAACCTGCCGACTCAAGCATCCGCGTTCCTCGGACGTGATCTCCAACTCGGCGAGATTCGCCACTTGCTCGACAATCCCAGTGTCCGGCTGCTGACCCTCATCGGGCCCGGCGGCATCGGCAAAACCCGCCTCGCGCTTCAGGCAGCCGCCGATCAGATCGACCGGTTCGAAGATGGTGTCTACTTCGTCGACCTAGCACCGCTGCGAGAGCCGGGTGCGGTGTTCGAGGCGATCGAGCGGGCCCTCAATCTGGTCGAGACCAGCGGCGAGCAACCGATCGATGTGGTTCGCACGTATCTCGCTGAACGGCATCTCCTGCTTTTGCTCGACAATCTTGAGCACGTGATCGACGCGGCTGGTGGAATCGGTGAACTGCTGCAGCGCTGCTCCAAGCTGAAGGTGCTTGTGACGAGCCGGGAAGCACTTCGGCTGAGAGGCGAACGTCTCTATCCGGTCCCGCCGCTCTCGGTTCCCAATGGTCATGAGCCGAGATCGGCTGAGATCGTTGCCGGATACGAGTCTGTTCGCCTGTTTGTTGAACGCGCCCGTGAAGTGCGGCCAGCTTTCGCGCTCACCGAGCAAAACGCCGCCGCAGTCGCGGACATTTGCGCCCAGTTGGACGGCCTTCCACTGGCGATCGAACTGGCCGCCGCTCGGCTCAGGCTCTTCTCGCCCGAAGACCTCCGTGATCGACTGCGAAGCCGGCTGGAGCTGCTGCGCGGTGGACCGCGCGACTTGCCGGACCGGCAACGCACGCTGCGCGACACAATCGCCTGGAGCTACGATCTGCTGAACGATGATGAGCAGGCCGTCTTCCGGCTGCTGTCGACCTTCACGTCGACTGGGGTTGAACAAGTCGAGAACGTCGTCGAGCGGTGTGAACCACTCCGGCACATTGACGTGGTCGACGGTCTCAGTTCTCTCATCGACAAAAGCCTGGTCCGCAGCGTCGAAACCGACGGGCGACAGCGCCTGTCCATGCTCGAGACGATCCGCGACTATGCGGTGGAACGGCTCAACGAGGAGCCGACCGTTGCCGATGCCGTACGACGTGCCCACGCTGAGCACTTCGCGGCGTTTGCCCAGTCACAGCGCATCCACCTGATTGGCGCTGACCGCAAGCAAGCCCTCGACGATCTGGCCCTCGAACGAGGCAACCTTTCGATCGCCTGGCGCTACTGGATCGACGCGGACGATTTCGAGAACCTCAACCGGATCCTCGACAGTCTCTGGGTGCTCTATGAAGCACGCGGCTGGTACCAGGCGTTGAACGGTCTGACCGGTGACCTGCTCGGCGTATTGTCTACGGCTCCGGACACGCCGAATCGCGCGGAGGAAGAGATCACCCTTCTTACCAGTCTGGCCCGGGGGCTGATGGCGGTCCGCGGGTACACGAAGGAGGCGGAGGAGTCATTTCTCCGCGCGCGAGCCATGTCAGAGCGAGCCGGCGTGTTGCCCCAGCAGTTCTCCGTACTCCGAAGCCTGGCCTTTTTCTATCTCTATCGTGGTGATTTCGACCAAATCGAGCCGCTCGGTCAGCAGATGCTTGCGCTCGCCCAACAGGAGAACGACATCGGAATGCAGGTCGAAGGACACATGGTGATCGGGTCGGGTCTATCGTTCACTGGCCAGTTTGCCGCCGGCCTGGCGCACCTGGATCGTGCGATCACCCTCTTTGATCCGCAGCAGGGCTCCGGGCGGTTCCGACTTGGTCCGAGCGCGGGTGTGACGGCGGGTACCACCGCGGCATTTATGCACTGGTTGATGGGCTATCCCGACCGAGCAGTTGAACGAGCATCTGAAGCCCTGCGCCGTGCCGAGCAGCTGGAACATCCATTCACGTTGGCCTATGCGCTGTACCATGTCGGATACCTCGATTTGTGGCGCGGTGAAATGGATCTCCTTTTCGAGCGTGCGACCGCACTCATCGACGTCACGCGGGATCACGATTACCCGATCTGGAAAGCCGTTGGTTCCTTGCTCTTCGGGATCGCGTTGATCAGCGAAGGCCAGCTTGACGAGGGCCTGGTCCATGCCGATCGTGGCGTCGCCCTCTACGAAGGGCTCACGACGCCGGCGATCTTCTGGCCACTCATTCTCTATACGAGGGCGCGCGGGTTCGGCATGGCTGGCCGCCCGACAGAGGGGATCGCGCTGATTGACCAGGCGATCGAAATGATGGGCCAGGGTTTCATGCGTTCCGAGTTCGAGCTGACGAAAGGCGATCTGCTCCTGGACAGACACGATCCTTCAGGGGCCGAGTTGTTGTTCCGAAGCGCGCTCGATACGGCCATGAACGCGGGTCTGCGTATGTCTCAGCTTCGAGCCGCCATCAGGATTGTTCAGGTGTCTCAGACCTCTGGAATCGAGTCGCGGGATATCGAGACATTACGCAGCATCTACGCGACGTTCAACGAAGGCTTCAACGAGCCCGATCTCGTTGCGGCGCAGCAGCTGTTGGATGCGACCCAAGGGAGCTGAGGCGACCGTGGAGCGGCTGGAGATTCGGGCGAGGTTAGTCGATCGTTTACCTTGCCTGTGAGACGTCGACTTCCTCTTGCATGAGCAGACGTTCCTCTTGCTCCAGATCGGCCATGCCTGCCCGAGGAAGAGAGAACGTGAAGATCGCTCCATGGCCATAATCGCTCTCAGCCCAGATACGACCGCCATGGAGCTGTATCAGGTGTTTGGCAATCGCCAGCCCAAGCCCACTCCCGGCCGCCGTTCGAGACCGGTCAGCTTTGTAGAAGCGCTCAAAGACGCGATCGAGCTCGCTCGGGTCGATCCCTGGTCCGCTGTCCGCGACCGCGACCCGAACCTCGTCGTCGCTGTCCGATATTCGAATGGTCACGTCGCCGTTTTCCGGGGTGAACTTGATCGCGTTGTGGACAAGATTCACCAGCACCTGCTCGATGCGGTCAGCGTCGAACATCGCCCGTGGCAAGTCGTCCGCGGCCTCGACCAGCAGTGCGATCCGTTTCAGTGACGCCTGCGCGCGCAGCCGCTCCGCGACACGATTGGCGACCGCCACCAGGTTCCCTGGCGCGGTCTTCAGTTCGATCTGACCGGCCTCGGCTCTGGAGAGCTGAAGCAGTTCCTCAACCAGCCGAGCCAGGTCGTCGACTTCCACTTGCATGTGAGAGAGGAACTCGCGTGCCACCGTCTCGTCCTCCAACGCTCCGTCGAGCAGCGTCTCCACGAGCGCCTTGAGTGACGCGATGGGTGTGCGCAGGTCGTGAGACACATTGGCCACGAAGTCACGCCGGACCGCTTCTGTCCGGCGGAACTCGGTGATATCCCGCAACACGACCAGGACCAGCTGAACGTCGTCTGACGGGATGGGGTAGGCGAATGCCTGGACGGCGCGGCGCGGCCGGCCGAGCTCGATGAATCGCTCGCCGGGCGAGGCTAAGACCGAGGTCGATGCTTGCGCGTCACGCACGACGGCGACCAGTTCGTAGTCCCGAAAAACCTGAGCGTACGAGCGGCTGATGGCGCGATCGCGCAGGAAGCCGAGCAGTCGCTCTGCTGCACGGTTCATCAGCACGATCTTCCCTTCGCCATCGACGATGACGATCCCGTCTCCAAGGTGCTCGACGATCGAAACCAGGCGCTTGCGTTCCAATTCGATTGCATCGAACGTCGCCTGAAGTTCATCCGCCATCTCATTGAAGGCGATGGCGAGATCGACGAAATCACCGCCTCCTTCCTCGGGCGCACGCGCCGCCATGTCACCCAGTGATACGCGCTGGGTCGCCGAGACAATCTTCGAGAGCGGTCGCGAGGCGACACGGGTGACGACCGCGACCACGATCAGGGTCGCGACGGTCGCCACGAATAGGAACAGCATGATGATGCCGCGCTCACCGGAGCGCTCGGCAGCCAGGGTTGCGGATGGCACGGCGAGGCGGATCGCGCCGGTGATGCGACCATTTGCGACGACCGGCGCGGCAATGAAGCGTGTCTCTTGTCCCGTCACCGCGCTTTCCCGCTGTACCGATGCGACATTACTTTCGAGCGCGGTGGTGATCTCTGGAGCGACAGAGCCTGTCGGAGTATCCTCAATGGTTCCCGAGGAGTCGGCGAGGACATTCCCGTCCTGACCGAAGAGCGTCACGGTCGTACCGGAGTTCGCGGCGAGTTGTTGGACGAGCACCTGTGCGTCGGGCCCTGGCGATCTCGCAATTACGGGGGCGGCGGCCTGGGCTGCCAGCAGCGTCTCGCGACGAAGTTGGGTGATCGCTTGTTGTTGGTTCCGGTGATCGATGTATCCGGTGAGGAGGATGCCGAGCAGGAGAAAGACCGCAGCAACGGACGAGATGAATGCGATTGCAAGCCCGCTCCGAAGCCGCAGTCTCATGCTGATTTACCCAGAGAAGCGATAGCCGACGCCACGAACGGTCTCGATGAGACGAGCACTGCCTGGCTCCGTTTCCAGCTTCTCGCGCAACCCATGGATATGAACCGCGAGTGTGCGGCTATCTCCATAATAGTCATATCCCCAAACTTCGCCGAGCAGCTGACGAGTTGGACAGACGTTTCCACGGTGCTTGACCAGGTGAACCAGTAGCTCCAGTTCCTTCGGCTTGAGTGAGACTTCGCGACCACCAATTGTGACCCGGTAGGCATCCAGATCGATACAGAGTGAGCCGACCGTAATGACGGTCGCGTCCGATGCTTTCTCTTTCACCATGTCCTGCTCAAGGAGATCGCGGCGCCGGAGAAGGGCTTTGACCCGCGCGAGAAGTTCGCGCATCGAGAACGGTTTGGTCAGGTAATCGTCGGCTCCGATCTCCAGCCCGACAACCCGGTCGATCTCGTCGCCTCGTGCGGTCAGGATGATGATCGGCACACCACTTGTCCGGCGGATGTTCCGGCACACGTCGAATCCGTCGATGGTGGGCAGCATGACATCAAGAAGGACCAGGTCAGGATGCTGGTCCCTGGCGATTTCAAGCGCCGCCTCGCCATCCGACGCAGTGGAAATCTCGTAACCGGCCTTCTTCAGATTGTACGCAATTGTCGCCTGAAGCGACGTTTCATCTTCGACTAGCAGGATCTTCGTCACTCGCCTACTCCGTGACCAAGTTCGTCAACGCTCGTTAATGGTATCAACAACCTACCATCTGCAAATGATTTCGCGTTGGGCCGCGAACGGACGCCAACTGCGCGGAGCGATGCGCAAATCGTACTCGCCGGTGCGGCGATTTATCCGCATGGTCCGCCCATCGTGCGCCCAGGGCGAGCACTACGTCAAGATGTGAATTCTGCGATCTACGGCACCAAAACGCCGGACCAAGGCTGCGCGTGCCCTCCGGCGGCGGTTCACGCTCCTGATTGACGACGAAAAGGCTCACACATACACGGGACGAGGCGAGGGACTTCGTTGGTCAGCAATCTGCGGCGAAGGGACCGTTCGGGTAGCCTTTTCGCGGATGCTGACACACAAATACATCGCAGCCCGTTGCTTGACCCGACCCTAGAGGAACACATATACTTTTCTAGTTTGCGCGTCTGTTCAAGTTCGGTGCGGGCGCGCCGCAGGGGGCGAAATGTCACTTCATGTTCGAACACTCACGAATGACACCATCGTGAATGTCGCCCAACTGCTCAAGGAGCCGGTCGGTTCCACCCGAATCGTTGAGGTGCACCTCGATCGCCTGCCGCTCGACGAATCGACGACGGCCCGCGATGTCGGTGCCGATGTACGCTTCACGCGAATTGCAGAAGGAATTCTGGCGGAAGGACGGTTGTCGGCCAGCGTCGAGCTCGAATGCGTGCGCTGCCTGGAGTTTTACCAGGCGCGAATTGAGGGCGAATTCGAGGCCGATTTCCGGCCGAGCGTCGATGTTCGGACCGGTGTGCCGCTCTATGTGCCGGAACACGAGGACATCTTCGTGATTGACAACAATCACGAACTCGATTTGGACGAACTTTTTCGCCAGGTGGCGATTATCTCGTTGCCGATGCAGCCAATCTGCCGCGACGATTGCCCAGGTATCGAGCAGTTTGACGACGAAGAAGCCGATGAATCGGACGAGCGGCTCGCTGTTCTTCGCGATCTGCTCGACAGCGAAGCAGATTGATAATGGTTTGGCTGACGGTGAGACCGTCAGAAGATGTTGACGTTTCGTTAAGGAGGACCGATTATGGGAGCGTTGCCGAAACAGCGGCAGAGCCGGGGACGACAGGGTAATCGCCGTAGGCATCATTACCTGAAGCTACCGCAGTTGATGACATGTCCGACGTGTGGGCAGAAGAAAAAGACCCACCACGTCTGCCCGAACTGTGGCACCTACAAGGGGCGGCAGGTCATCGAGGTTGCGCGACCGCGGCGAACCGAGAGTCAATAGACGAGCGGCGCATCGCCAACGCGCGGCCGAGACGACGTGCAATCCTGATCAGTGCGCCGCACCTGTTGAGGTGCGAACGTTCTGAGAATGCGCGGCGAGAAAGGGACAGCCTGAAGAGGTGTTGAACGCGGCGATCACCGGTTGGGGGATGTATGTCCCCGAACGTGTGTTGAGTAATCACGATCTCGAGCTCATGGTCGACACCTCGGATGACTGGATTGTCGCCAGAACTGGCATTCGCGAGCGCCGCTTGGCGACGAAGACTGATACGACCGTTGCCATGGCGGCGGCCGCTTCTCGCCAGGCACTCTCAGTCGCCAAGATTCCGGCTGAAGCGGTCGATCTCGTCATTCTGGCCACCGATAGTCCCGATCGCCTGATGCCGGCCTCCGCGTCGGAGCTTCAGGCGGAGTTGGGCGCGGTCAACGCCGGGGCATTCGACCTCGACGCCGCGTGCTCGGGCTTTGTGTACGCCTTGAGCGTCGGCACGCAGTTCGTTCGCACGGGCGTCTTTCGGACGGTGCTGGTCGTCGGCGCGGATGCGCTGACGCGCTACATTGATTTCACCGATCGTGGAACGTGCATCCTGTTCGGCGACGGCGCTGGTGCAGTCGTGCTCCAGGCGAGTGAGGCGGATGAGGGAGTTCTCTCAACGGTTCTCGGCTCCGACGGGCGTGGGGCGGATCATCTCTTTGTGAACGGTGTGACGCCGCACGTCGTGCCGAATGGCAAGGAATCGACCATCCCGGTGCCGCACATGAAGATGCACGGCAGCGAAGTCTTCAAATTCGCGGTCCGCGTGATGGGTGAGGCGGCCGTTGAGGCCGTCCACAAGGCGGGGCTTTCGATAGGCGACATCGATCTCTTCATTCCACACCAGGCAAACCTGCGAATCATCGACGCGTCCGCGCGACGGTTGGAGCTGCCACGCGACAAGGTGTGGGTCAACATCGATCGTTACGGGAACACCTCCGCGGCGTCCGTTCCGATGTGCATTGCCGAGGCGGCTGATGCGGGAGCACTCCAGCCTGGCATGAACGTTGTGCTGGTCGCGTTTGGAGCGGGCCTGTCGTGGGCCGCGAACGTCGTTCGATGGGGATCAGCCGGGGTTTGCCGGAATGGTCACTAGCCGCGATTGCCGCACCGCCTGGGTGTTCCCCGGCCAGGGATCGCAGCGGGTCGGCATGGGGAAGGATCTGGCCGAACGCGAACCCGTGGCCCGCGCCGTTTTTGCTCAGGTTGACGAAGCGCTCGGTTTCCGGCTCTCCGATCTCATTTTCAATGGTCCAGATGACGAACTCGTTGCAACGCGCAACCAGCAACCGGCGCTGCTGGCGACGAGCATCGCTTATTTCGAGGTGCTGCGACAGCGAAAGCAGTTGCCAGATCCGCTGGTAGTTGCCGGTCACAGCCTGGGAGAGTATTCGGCGCTGGTCGCCTCAGGCTCGCTCGACCTGTCGGATGCTGCTCGTCTAGTCCGTCGACGCGGCGAGTTGATGGAAGAGCACGGCCTGGGCGGAATGATCGCCGTGCTCGGGCTGAGTGATGCCGACATCACCCGCATCGCCGAGGAATCGGGTGCCGAGATCGCCAACATCAACGCGCCAGGTCAAACGACGCTGAGCGGCCGAACGGCGGCTCTCGATCGTGCCGCGCAGCTCGCGAAGGACGCGGGCGCACGGCGAGTCATCCCACTTCCGGTCAATGGGGCATTTCACTCGTCGCTCATGATTCCGGTGGTCGACGGGCTGACTCCGATGATTGCCGAGACGGCATTCAGGTGCCCGATCGCTCCGCTCATCGCCAATGTCGATGCCCGGCCGCTGACCGAGCCGGATGACCTGCGGGCTGAACTCGCGGCGCAGATAACGGCCTCGGTACGCTGGGTCGACGTCGTGCAGCAGGCCATGCAGGGCGGCGTCAGCCATTTCTTCGAGGTCGGACCAGGGAAGGTATTGAGCGGCCTCATCGCGAGGATCGCACGTGGGCTGGAAACCGAACACGCGGAAGCGCTGCTCCGGTCCTGAATTTTCCGTCGTATTTCGTATGATAATCGGCGAGTAATACCGCCACGGTCCGGCGTGGGCGGGTGTCATGGTTTTGGTTGCGAGTGACCGGATGAGAGGGGACGAGCGTGAGCGACGAGGGACAGGCGAAGGGCGCGGCTATCGTCACGGGTGCGGTGCGCGGCATTGGTCGTGCCACGGCACTGCGGCTGGCAGCCGACGGCTTTCCGGTCGTCGTCAACTACCGGGGCGACGAATCAGAGGCGCGTGCCGTCGTAGACGAGATCAGTGGAACTGGCGGAACGGCGATGAGCCTGCGCGCCGATGTGACGGACGCCGATCAGGTCGGCGAATTGGTCAAAGGCGCGGTCGATGCCTACGGTCGTCTGGACGTGCTCGTCAATAACGCCGGAATTACCCGTGACACGCTCATCATGCGCATGAAGGATGAGGACTGGGACGCGGTTCTCACCACCAATCTCAAGAGCGCGTACCTTTGCTCGAAAGCCGCGATTCGTCCCATGATGCGACAGCGCTATGGCCGGATCGTCAACCTGACGTCGGTGGTCGGCCTGGTCGGCAACGCGGGCCAGGCGAACTATGCCGCGGCCAAGGCCGGCATCGTTGGCCTGACGAAGTCACTTGCCCGGGAGATCGGCTCCCGCGGTATCACCGTCAACGCTGTCGCACCTGGATTCATTCAGACCAGGTTGACTGAGGCAATTCCCGAGAATTTGCAAGAACGCATGCTCGAGCAGATTCCGGTCGGCTACTTCGGCGAACCGGAAGACGTTGCGTACGCGATCTCGTTTCTCGCCTCGCCCGCCGCGCGCTACATCACGGGTGCCGTGCTTGGTGTCGACGGCGGTCTGTTCATGGCAAGCTAGGATAGGCGAAACGCGTGTTCCGAAAGATCCTGATCGCCAATCGAGGCGAGATAGCCCTTCGCATTCTGCGAGCCTGTCACGAGCTCGGCATCAAGTCGGTCGTGGCATATTCTGACGTCGATCGTGACTCGCTTCCAGTCCGTTTGTCGGACGAGGCGGTCTGCATCGGCCCGGGTCCGGCGGCTCGTAGCTACAACAACATTCCCGCCATCATCAGTGCGGCGGTCGTCACCGGCTGTGACGCTGTCCACCCTGGCTACGGCTTCCTGGCGGAGAACCCGTCGCTCGCCGAGATCTGCGAAGAGTGCAACCTGACTTTCATTGGTCCCAAACCCGAAGTCTTGTCCCAATCGGGCAACAAGGCAGTCGCACGTCAGATCATGAAGAGTGCCAAGATTCCGATCGTTCCAGGCTCCGAGGACCCGATCCACGACGTGCAGACCGCGCGCTCAATTGCGAAAGAGATTGGGTACCCAGCCCTGATCAAGGCGGTGGCGGGCGGTGGCGGGCGCGGCATGCGCGTGGCATGGGACGAGCGAGACCTTATCCAGGCGTTTCCGCTAGCGCAGAGTGAAGCGCAGGCTGCCTTTGGGAATGGGGCGGTCTATGTCGAACGGTATCTCGATCATCCGCGCCATATCGAAGTGCAGATTTTGGCCGACAACCACGGGCACATTGTTTCGCTCGGCGAGCGTGATTGCTCGTTGCAGCGTCGCTATCAGAAGCTGATCGAAGAGTCACCGGCGCCGAACATCTCAAGCCGTTTGCGCGACGGGCTGAGCAAGTCGGCCGTCCGCGCGGCCAAGGCGCTGAACTACACTGGTGCGGGAACGTTCGAGTACCTGGTTGACAAGGACGAGCACTTCTATTTCACCGAGGTGAACGCGCGTATTCAAGTCGAACATCCGGTAACGGAATTCGTCACCGGAATTGACCTGATCAAGTGGCAGATTCGCATCGCGGCCGGCGACCAGTTGGGGTTCAGTCAAAAGGACTGCAAACCGCGTGGACATTCCATCGAGGCGCGCATCAACGCGGAGAATGTCGCCGCGGATTTTGCCCCGAGTTGTGGCCAGATTGAGGATCTGATCCTTCCCGGCGGGCCAGGAGTGCGGATCGACACCCATCTCTACACCGGCTACGTCGTTCCTCCGCACTACGACTCGCTGCTGGCGAAACTCGTGGTCTGGGGCGAAACGCGTGAAGAGGCGCTGGGCCGCCTGGACCGGGCGTTGAGTGAGACGGTCATCACCGGGGTCGACACCACGGTCGATTTCTACAAGACGATCGTTCGCGACGGCGCCTTTATCAGTGGCCACGTCCATACGGGATTCATCGGGGAGTTCATTGCCCGTTCGAGAGACAACCAGTTGGCTCGTGTCTCAGATTGACGTGAGCCAGCGCCGCTCGAATCGAATGGCGTTTGGACTGGGTGGAATCAGGGCGACGGGCCTCACTGCACGGTACAATTAGCGCTACCGGTACATGTTTGAATTGCGATGTAGAGGGCCGGAAATTCAGCTTCGTCTACTGTCTGGCGAGCCAATTTGAAGCACGATGCGAGGACGAGGAATTCATGGCAGTTGCCAGCACCCGACATCAAGCACGAACAATTGCATTGCAGGTCCTGTATGAATCAGACATCGCTGGGCATCCGGCACAGGATGTCCTGGCGCGGTATCTGGAGGACATGAGCGTACCGCAGCCGGTTCGGCGCTATGTCGAACGGCTTGTGACGGGATTTGCCGAGAGTCGCGACCGGATCGATGGGGAGATCGGGGTGGCTGCGCCGGCGTTTCCCGTCGAGCAGCTTCCCGCTGTCGACCGAAATATCTTGCGCATCGCCATCTACGAACTGATGAGCGAATCAGATGTGCCCCTCAAGGCGGCGATCAACGAAGCTGTCGAGTTGGCGAAGCGTTTCGGTGGGGAGAATTCGAGCCGGTTCGTTAACGGAGTCCTTGGCACGATCGCCGAGGGCATGGCGGCATCGCGCTGAGAACCTCGGGGTTGAGCTCGTTAAGGGTGTCACGATGTATCTTGGTTTGGTTTACTGGAAGTGTGCATCTCCAGCCGCAAGTTGCCCGGCACTGGATGCACAGGCATAATTCGCGTGCAATGGGGAAGAATCTCTCACGCTGAGATTAGCAGGAGGTGGTCAGGGTGTCTTCATCGGTCTTTGAGCGTGTCCAGGGTGTGGTGTCGGAGCAACTTGGTGTCGAACCGGAGAAAGTCACTCCAGACGCCGAGTTCGTGCAGGATCTCAACGCAGACTCGCTCGACTTGGTAGAATTAATCATGCAGCTTGAGGAAGAGTTTGGCGTCGAAATCTCTGACGAGCAGGCCGAGAGCATTGTCACTGTCGGAGATGCTATGGAGTTCATCCAGGAGCATACCGCCGCCAAGTAAATGTCGCCGCACCGTTGCGCGACATCCTTATACGGATTCAACACGTGAGAATGACGCGTGACGCGGGCGACAGCACGGTGTCGTAGTCTGTCAGTGACGTCGCGAACAGTCAGGCAAAGCAGGGGTCATGGTTAGCATTCTGGATCGCGTACGTCGGCCAAACACTCCCGCCCCCGTTGATCCGGAGCCGGAAACATTCGAAGAGATGACTCTCCAGGAACACCTGGAGGAGCTTCGTACTCGTCTGATTTTTTCGGCGCTTTCGGTCGTCGTGGGATTTGTCATCGGGCTCGCGGTAACGATGCCGCTACTGCACCTGATGGCGCGCATGTCAGGTCTTGGACAGTTCACGGCCATCTCCCCGACGGAGAGTTTCACCGTCTTCATGAAGGTGGCGCTCTACGTCGGTATCGGTCTGTCTATGCCGGTGCTGGTCTACCAGATCGTGAGCTTCCTGGCGCCGGGTCTAACTCGGCGGGAGAAACAGTACGTTTTCAGGGCGATTCCGTTCGTAACGGGGATGTTCATCCTCGGCGTGCTATTCGCCTTCTTCATCGTCATCCCCCGGGCGCTCCGGTTCCTGCATGGGTTTGGTGGTGACGTCTTCAAAGCCGATTTCCGGGCGAACGAGGTCATATCGTTCTACATGACCCTGATCCTCTGGGTTGGTATCGTCTTTGAATTGCCGATCGTCATGTACATCCTTGCGAAGATCGGGGTAGTAACGGCCCGGCTGCTCGGCTCGATGCGCAAGTACGCGCTCATCGTTATCATGATCGCCGCCGCGATCATCACTCCGACGCCGGACCCGTTCAACATGTTCATGGTTGCCGCGCCAATGTACGCGCTCTATGAGCTCGGGATCATACTGGCACGATTCGCCTAGTCCTAAGACCGTACGAAGACCAGAGGCCGAGCATGAAGCTCGGCCTTTCTGTTTGTGCTACTCGAGGCCTAGATCCGACGGGCTGCGAGGTTTGACATTCAGCGTCTGCTCGTTGCGGTAGGTGACCATGCCGGGCCCAGCGCCCTTGATCTTGCGCACATAGCGACGCTCGGTTGCGTCAACCTCCACGGTCGTCGATGTGCGTCCAGAGCTGAACCATGCCGCCAGAGATGCCGCTTCCTCGAGTACGGCGTCTGACAGGTCACCAGCCCAGCGAAGGATGACGTGGCCGCCCGGCACTCCGCGCGCGTGCAGCCAGATGTCGTCCGGGCCGCCGATATCGAAGGTAACCGTCTCGTTCTCCGGCCCGCTGTGGCCGACATAGATCGTGTCTCCGCGCCGGGTGCGGTAGGCGACCGGCTGTTTGCGCCTGGGCTGTTTCGCACCTTTCTTGCCCCGGTCGGATTCCCTCGGCTGTCGCCACTCTTGCCATTCCTGGCGCACCGCCCCGATCTGATCGATTCCGTCGGCCAATTCGGCCATCGTGCGGAGTTGTTTCAGGTAGTCGAGCGTTCCCTGGGCCTCTTCCGCCAGTTCAGGGAGATGTTGGGTTGCCGCTTGTGCCTTGCGATAGCGCTCGAAGTAGGCCTGGGCGTTCTCGCTCGCCGACAGGGACGGGTCGAGTTCGATGTTCCGGCCGTCGACATCGAGCGCGGTGTCGCCCGGCGCCATCTGGTGAATGTAGGCGTAGATGAGCTCACCGTTCTCACGCCAGCGTTCCACCTCACGCGCGCGTTTTTCCTCTTCGTGAATCGAGTGAATGCGGGACGATGCCCGTTTCACGGCTTCGTCGATCTCAGCGACGAGTTGCGCCCGGCGTTGAGCATGGCGGACTGGCGCCTGGCTGGACGAGTCCAGTGCGGCCAGTTCGATGGCGCGCGAGATCGAATCGAGATGCTCTTCGCTGGTCTCGTCTGCCAGGTAGGTGAGTGGAACCGGCGCATACGCCACGACCTGGCCATCATCGTTACGATAGACCGTCGGATCCCATCGTGATGTCTCGAGCGGTTCCAGCAAGGCATGGATTGCGTCTGAGAGGCGCGTACACTGCTCTGAGGAGAGCGGTTCTGTGAAGTCGAATGGTTCGTCACCCACGGCGCGAAACGCGACCTCACGGGCCATTTGCGGGCTGAATCCGGCAAGGTGGGCCACGAGCGCGGAGGACAGCTTGGTGCCGGGTTCGATATCTCGGAACAAGAGCACGACATCGCTCGATGAGAGACGACGCGGATCACGCTTCTCCTGTGGCGGAGGCGGCTCATAGTGCTTGCCAGGAAGGATTGGGCGGACGCGGCTCATCTCTGGCGTCACCCGCTTGACGGCGTCATGGATCCTGCCCTCGTCGCTGGTGAGGATGATATTACTGCGACGGCCCATGATCTCGACGATCAGGTCCGAGTAGACAATTTCTCCCTCGTCGTCCTCATCCTCCGGTTCCTCCTGCGGTTCGTGCTTCTTGTCCACGAAAAATCGCTTGGCTATACTCATTCGAATGATTCGCTCCAACGGTGGCTGTTGGATCGAGACGATCTCAGCTCCGCGAGCGTATTTCCGCAGTAGGAGGAGAAGCGGAGAAACGACACTCGGATCAGCACTCAACCGTGTCGAGGCGAGATAGAGGCGCGGGTTACGACTGGTCGCGCTTGCGACGAGATACTGCCGCTGGTGCTCGGCATAAATCTCAAGGCCAATCGAGTCGGCGTCGAGCTGGAGCACTTTTTGAATGCGGCCTCCGAGTAACCGGAGTGACAGCTCGTCGGTGAGCGCGGCGACGGTCAAGGAATCGAACACGAAGATTTCTCCCCTTGCGAGTGCCGGTCGCTACCGGCCTGTCTGGTAGTGTACTGTTGTAGCCGAGGACGCGGCACGGGCGCTCGTTAATGGCAAGGTTGCGAGCCGGGTGATAGATCGAATCGGGACGGATAGAACATTGACAGGTGATCTTGGGAGGGCGGTGACCGTGGCCGACGACCTTGGCTTGAATGCCCAGGCGGACGAGCTCATTGACGAGCTAAGGTCGTTACCGAAGCCACGTCTCATTGTAATCTCTGGGCCATCTGGAGTCGGGAAAGACACGGTCATCGAGCACTTGCGGTTGGCTCATCCTGATTTCGTCTTCGCGGTTACAGCGACCACGCGGCAACGGCGGCCCGGTGAAATTGACGGTGTTCACTACTTCTTCATGCATCGTGAGGAATTTCAGGAGAAGCTCGATCAAGGCGAGTTCCTGGAATCGGCGGAAGTCTACGGTCACTTCTACGGCGTGCCCAAAGACCGGGTGCGAAACGCGCTGCAGGCAGGCAAGACGGTCGTGGTGAAAGTCGATGTCCAGGGCTCGGCATCGATTCGCAAGATTGTACCGGAAGCGATTTTCATCTTTTTGCTCCCTCCTTCCATGGCCGAACTAATGCGCCGCCTCCGCGGTCGCAAGACGGACGACCCGGATGCGCTGATGCGGCGCGTCTCGACCGCGTCACGAGAACTTCGTTCGGTCAAGGATTTCGACTACGTCGTCTTCAATGAAAACGAGCGTCTGGACGAGACACTGGCCAGGATCGACGCGATCATGGAGGCCGAGAACTGTCGCGTACTCCAGCGGCACGTCATGCTGTAGAGCAGCGGGAAGCCCTCACCAACGGCCCTCACCCCCGACCCCTCTCCCGAGATCAGGAGAGGGGAGACGAAGTGGATTCCGGAAGCGCCTCCCTTCTCCTGCGGGTACCCACTTGTGAGTGTGGAGACAAGAAACCCTCGCCCGCTTGGCGGGAGAGGGTGGCGCCGCAGCGCCGGGTGAGGGCTGCCCGCCGCTCTGCCTGACACTCTGATCTAGCTGTCGCCGGAGCCGCCGACCATCATCTCTTCCTCGACCTCGTCGGCTGCCTCTTCGGCGAGTTCCTCGAGTTCCTGGGCCGAGATGTGGCGGAGTGACGACTTGTCCTCGACCCGATCCAGGAAGAGGATGCCGTCGAGGTGGTCGATCTCGTGCTGCAAGATGCGAGCAAGGTAGCCGGTCGCCTTGATCCGGACTTCCTTGTCGTTCTCGTCCTTGGCCCGGACCGTCACATTCATGGCTCGCGGCACGTCACCGTACCACTCCGGGATGCTGAGACAGGCTTCGGTACCGACCTGCCGCCCGCTTGAGCGGACGATCTCCGGATTCGCAAGTGACAGAGTCATTTCGGGGTCGCCGTCGTGTTCGAGCCCCTCCGGAATATGAATGACGATCACGCGGCGCATCACGCCGACCTGGTTGCCCGCGAGGCCAACGCCCTTTTCGACCTGCATCGTCTCGTGCATATCACGCATGAGGCTGCGCACTTCATCGTCAACGCGACGGATTTTCGTCGCCTTCTGTCTCAAGCGAGGATCACCCTCGGTAATAACCTTCATCGCTGGCATTGATTCGTTCCCTAAGAATGCATTCTATGTCGCTATCGCGCGGTCTATTTGGCAATTATATCGTGAATTGCCGATCGTTTCCGCACGCCGCCGTCGAAGTCAGAGTTACTGCGCAATTGCTAAAGCAGACTGACCGGGTCGACGTCGACCAGCCAGCCAGGGTCGAACGGCGTCGCCTCCGCGAGACTGAGTGCGTCCCTTCCGCGTAGAAGGATCTGCCATTGATAGCGTCCACGGATCTTCGCCGTGAACGCAGGAGTCGGGCCGAGCAGGTCGACGTCGTCCAGGCGCATCTCGTATGCGCGTCGTGCCAGCAATTCGGCCATCTCTTCAGTCGCGGACTGGCAAGTCGTCTCGTTGGGATGCCGGTAGACAAGGCGGATCATGCGCCGGACCGGCGGGTATCCCTGGTGTCGACGGTAGGCCATCTCCTCGGCAAAGAACCCGTCGTAGTCGTATCGGCAGGCGGTCTGAATGGCGTAGTGATCGACTGAATAGGACTGGATAACGACGTGACTGCCGGGAACCCGGCGTCCAGCTCGGCCGGCGACCTGGGTCAGTAGCTGAAAGGTTCGCTCGGCGGAACGGTAATCAGGTAAGTGGAGCACCGTGTCGGCATTCACCACGCCGATCGTCGACACCAGCGGAAAGTCGAGCCCTTTGGCTACCATCTGGGTCCCGACAACCACATCGACGTCATGCTTGAGTACCCGCTGCATCAACGTCGAGTGATCGACTCCGCGCTTGAGCACGTCGCGATCCCAGCGCATCACACGCGCATTCGGCAACAGTTTCGCCGTCTCCAGTTCGACGCGCTGCGTTCCAGTACCGTAGTAGCCGATCGCCGAGTTTCCGCATTCAGGGCAGCGACGAGGCGGCGTCTGCTGGTGGCCGCATCGATGGCAGACGACTCGCCGATGATCGCCGTGATAGCAGAGCGGGACGTCGCAATAGGGACAGGTCTCGACATGGCCGCAGGAACGACACTGGATGAAGGTCGAAAGGCCTCGACGGTTCAGGAAGAGGATTACCTGCTCTCCGGCGTCGACGGCCGTCGACATCCGTTCCTGAAGCTCTCGGCTGAAGATGTGGGTGTTACCCTGCTGTAGCTCGAGCCGCATGTCGACCAGGCTCACGCTCGGTAGCTCGAGGGACGAGCGGCGTGATTCGAAGCCGTCAACCAGTGCCGAACCGACGCGAGAGCGGAGTTCGAGCAAGTCAATCGTCCCCTCGCAAGCCGAACGATAGGTCCCTATGTCCGGCGTCGCGCTTCCTAATAGCAGCACCGACTCGTGAGATCGCGTGACCTGGCGGGCCACCTCACGAGCATGATAGCGAGGCGGCACATCCTGCTTGTAGGCGTCCTCGTGTTCCTCGTCGATGGCGATGAAGCCGATGTCACTGAACGGGGCGAAAAGGGCCGAACGTGGGCCAACCACGATTGAGATCTCGCCAGAGGCGATCGCCTGCCACGTCTGGTAACGTTCAGAGTCCTTCAGTCCGCTGTGCAGGACGGCGACCTGACCGGGGAAGCGCTCGGTAAAGCGACCGACGACCTGTGTCGCCAGACTGATCTCCGGCACGAGCATGATCACCTGGCGGCCGCGGCTGATGGCCCAGGCCGCCGCACGCAGGTAGATCTCCGTTTTGCCGCTTCCCGTGATCCCGTGGAGCAAGAACTCATGGTGGCGGCGCTCCCTGAGTGCCTGCACCACGGCGCGCCAAACTCCTGACTGTTCGGCGGTAAGACGCACCGGTGCGGCGGAAGCCGTTTCGCTCGAGGGATGCGACGTTCTGGGACGTTCGATCACCTCGATGGCATGGCGGTCGGCCAGCGCCCGCAGCGATGCAGTCGTCACACCTGCCCGGTGGACGAGATCGTCCCACGGGAGTTCGCGTCCACTGGCAAGCGCGGTTCTTCGCCGAACGACCTCAAGTGTCCGGCGCTGGGCGGGCGCCCGGCTCAGATCCAGATCGCCGCTGGGAACCAGCCGGACGTAGCGGGAGAGGTTTACCGTAGTCGGCCGATTGCGCACCCTGGCCGTCCGCTCGATAACGCCCGCTTCGTGCAAGCGCGGGACGACCGTCGTGAGGCCACGACCGAGCGATTGGCGGGCGGCGTCGAGGCTTATCTCGCCTCGCTGCGCCAACAAGTCGACCAGACGTCGCTGAGCTGGCGTCAGGTTGACCGAGTCCAGGTCGATTCCAGCCTTGAGACTCAGGTATTCGACGCTACGTTGTGAGACTCCGGGTGGCAGAAAAGGCGCGACTGCCTCGAACAAGCTGCAGAGGGTGTTCGCACGGAGCCACTGGACGACTTCCCACTGGCGGTCCGAAAGACGAAACTCCGGCTCGACCGGCGCGTGGATCGCCTTGAGCGAGATATCCGGTGCATGGTCGTGAATCCGTATCGTGACACCCAGCTTCAGATCCTTGCGTAGGGGCACCCAGACGATCTGACGCTCGACGATACGATCCGCCAGGGACGCGGGCAGCTCATAGGTAAACAGCCGGTCGGGATCCGCCAGCTGGGAATCAACGGCCACATCGACGTAACGTGTTTGCGCGTGCGTATTCACGCGCAAAGTCTACCAACTGGCGAACGTACCCGATTTCCGTACGCTGCTCTCGCGCCGCGCCGCTAGATCCCACGGGCTTCGAGTGCGCGCAGCAAGGGCTCTCCATACGTGAAGAGTGCGGGCGTGCCACCGGAGTGGAGAAATACGATCGTCTCGTCGGAACCGACTTCACCGCTCCGGATATGCCCGATCATCCCGGCCATCGCCTTGGCGGTGTAGACCGGATCGAGCAGAATCGCGTGTGTTCGCGCCATGGTATTCATGGCGTCCAGTCCCTCGTCAGTTAACTGGCCGTAGCCCGGACCGACGTACCGGTCATCGACATGGATGCTGTCCGGCGACAGCCGGGCGTCGCTACCGAGAAACTGGGCGGTCTCATTCGCCAGCGGATGAACGATGTCGCAAATCTCGTTCGCTGTCCCCTCAATCGCGATCCCTTGGACCGTGAAGGTCGCGCCGGCGATGGCCGCGCCGATCGCGAGCCCGGCGTGCGTGCCACCGGAGGTGCTGCTGGTGGTGTACAGGCGCGAGGGCTCGACATCCATCTCGTCGAGCTGTTCCATAAGCTCGAAGGTCGCCGCCACATACGCTGACGCGCCCAGTGCGTTCGAACCTCCACTCGGGATGACGTACGGCTCTTCGCCCCGGTCGCGAAACTCGTCGGCCAGGCTCTCCATCGCGGGATCGCGTTCCTCTTCGCTTCCGACGTAATGAATCTGGGCTCCGAGCATCCGGTCGAGCAGCAGATTCCCGGTGGGCTTTGGCTGCTCTTCATGGGTATTGAGCACAAGAACGCATTTCATCCCAGCCACCCGCGTCGCCGCCGCTGTCTGGCGGCAGTGGTTCGATCCGGTCGACCCACACGTGATGACGACCGACGCTCCCCTCTGCTGAGCGTCAGCGATCAAGTATTCGAGCTTGCGTGTCTTGTTGCCACCGAACGCGAGCCCCGTGCAATCATCCCGCTTGATGAAGATCCGGGGTCCCCGTAACGTCGCGCTCAGGATCTGCGCGTCCTCCAGTGGTGTCGGAAGGTGTGCGAGCCGAAGTCGTGGCAGAGTGGCGAGTTTCATTCTCGCTCCAGTCTTCTTTGTCTCGATGCCGCTCCAGTGTACAGACACGTAGCATGCGGCAAAGGTGCCGTCAATATCACGACATGGCTAGACAGTCCCGATTCGGCTCACCGATAATCGGCTCGTGACGTGAAACCGTGCGTCCCAAGGAGGGAGATCGGATACCGATGTCAACAGGACTGACTCAGCGTGTCGAACAGGAATTCATCAGTAAGCACCAGGGCTCCAAAGTCTTCTACCAGCGCGCGGTGGAAGCGATTCCGCGAGGGGTCACCCACGACGTGCGTTACATGAAGCCGTTTCCGCTCTACGTTACCCGCGCCGCTGGGTCGAAGAAGTGGGACATCGACGGCAACGAGATCATCGACTATGCAATGGGGCACGGGGCTCTCATCCTGGGCCATAGCCATCCTGGCATTGTCGAGGCGGTCTCTGAGCAGATTCAGCGCGGTACTCACTACGGTGCCGGTCATGAACTTGAAATCGAGTGGGGCGAGCGAATTCGAGACCTCGTTCCATCAGCGCAGCAGGTCGAGTTCACTTCGTCGGGAACCGAGTCCACGCTCCTGGCGATGCGTATCGCGCGTTCCTTCACCGGACGGGAAAAGATACTCAAGTTCGCCGGTCACTTTCATGGCTGGCACGATTACGCCGTTCCTGGTGAGAAGAATGTGGAGTCGCAGACGCCGCCTCCAGGCGTGCCGAAGGCGGTGCTCGACACGGTCGTCGTCGCGCCGGTCAATGATCTTGATTTCGTCGATCGACGACTGGCGGAGGGGGACGTCGCGGCGGTCATCCTGGAGCCGAGCGGCGCCTCCTGGGCATCGATCCCCGTGCCGGAAGGTTTCCTCCAGCGATTACGGGAGATCACGACCAAGCACAACACGATTCTGATCTTCGATGAGGTAATCACCGGCTTCCGATGGGCGCCGGGCGGCAAGCAGCAGGCGGTCGGTGTCACGCCGGATTTGACGACGATGGCAAAGATCGTCGCGGGAGGTCTCCCGGGCGGTGCCGTGGCTGGACGTGGCGACATTATGGAGGTCCTCGACTTCAAGGACGACCCAGTCTGGAACCAGACCAAGAAGATCGGTCACCCTGGCACCTACAACGCGAACCCGCTCTCCGCGGCCGCGGGATCAGCTTGCCTGGCGCTGGTGTCAGACCCTGGTGTCCAGCAGCACGCCGACCGCATGGCCGCCGCGGTTCGCGCGGGATTCAACGAGGCGCTGGTGCGGCACGACGTGCCCGGCTTTGTCTGGGGGGAGAGTTCCGTTTTCCACATCATGCTAGGTACGTCGTGCGCCAATCGCACGAGTGGTGACCTGCATATTCCAGAAGGGGTCGCGCCTCAACAATTGAAGACCGGAACGCCGGCGAATCTCGGCCACACATTGCATCTCAGTATGCTGAACCACGGGATTGACCTGTTCCATGGCGGCGGGCTGCTCAGTTCGACGCACTCAGACACCGACATCGAAAAGACGGTCGCCGCGTTTGACGCCAGCATCGCGGGGATGAAGGAAGGCGGAATGTTCGAGTAAACGGAGCGGCCCTCATCCCCTTCTCCCAATTTGGGAGAAGGGGAATTGTTGCCAAGGGGGTGAGGGCTGGTTTACGCGTGGGCGACGGCCTTGAGGCCGACCGGCGTGCGCCAGTCCGCGTGGCGATCGTCGATGCCGCGCATGACGTCGTGCAGCAGCTTCTCGAGCTTCGCGGTGATCGGACCAAGCTCGCCGTTGCCGACCTCGTAGCGGTCGACCGAGGTAACCGGCGTGATCTCGGCGGCCGTGCCGCACATGAAGACCTCGTCGGCAATGTAGAGCTCGGTGCGGTCGATGACGCGCTCGACGACCTCGATGCCCAGGTCCTCACGGGCCATGGTCATGATCGCGTCGCGAGTGATGCTCTCGAGAATGCTCTCGGACACGCCTGGCGTGACCAACTTGCCGTCGCGGACCATCATCAGGCAGGATCCACCGCCCTCGGCCACGTGTCCTTCTTTGTTGAGCAGGATGGCGGTGTCATAGCCGTTGGTTGCGGCTTCCATGTTGGCCAGCTGCCCATTGCGATAGTTAGAGATGTTCTTCACGCGCGGCGGCATGACATTGTCCGAGATTCGTGTCCACGAACTGATGCAGGCGGCCTGGCGCTTGCCCTTCAAGAGGTGCGACGGCATCCCGTGGGTGTTGATCAAGATCTGGGCGCTGGAGCCGAACCCGCTGAAGCTCTTGCCGTCACCCTCGCCACGATAGGCGAGCGGACGAATGTAGACGTCCTCGCGGCTATCGTTGTCACGAACCAGCTTGGTGATTGCCTCGATCAGTTGCTCGTTCGGATATTCCTGCTGCAGCCGGACGAGCTTCATCGACTGGCCGAACCGGCGCATGTGCTCCGGGAGGCGGAAGACGTATGACTCCTGCTGATCGGAATTCCAGTAAGCGCGAATTCCCTCGAAGATAGCGCCGACCGTCGACCACCCAATATCGGTGACGTGTATGGTCGCATCTTCCCACGGCATTTGCCTGCCATTCCACCACAGGAACTTGGGATGCCCTTGTGCCATTCGCTTGACCTCCATCTGCGTCGTCCGCGCAAACATTCGTGACGGCGCCGCCGTCCATTGAACTACGATATTAGCATAACGGGATTGCGAATCTGCGTCGACAGCCAATTGCGACCAAATTGATGTTTGATCGAACAGAAGAGGTCGCTGTCAGCCGACAGCGCGGCCCTTGATGCTAACCAGGCTGGTCAGCCGGGTGAAGATCAGCCCCGGCTGCAGGACCGATGAATTGCCGACGAGCGGGAAGCCAGCCACCCATGGTCTGATGAGGTAGAACGTGACCGGGTAGGCGATAGGTATGTAGCTCACCGCCGACTGCAATGCGGTTTCGCACTGACGATAGATGGCCGCGCGCGCGTCCGGGTCTTGCTCAGCCTTACCGCGTCCTACGAGGTCACCGAATCCATCTGGGACAAGCGGCAGGAGCGGCGCGTCCGTTCCGATTGGGAAGATCGCGTCCGAGTAGCCGTTGTTCGGATCCGGGTAGGTGAAATCCCAGCGGTGCCAGTAGAGTCCGGCCGACCTGCTAGCCAGCGCGCCATCGTACTCGCTGGCCGAAACCGTCTTGACCTCGACGGTCAGTCCGATGTTCTCAAGCAATTGCTGAGCGCAATCATTTACCAACAGTTGCGGCAACTCGCTGTTCTCAGCGCTCAAGAGCGTCACTGCCGGCCAATCGTGGCCACCGGCGTACCGTGTCACCGAGAGCAGCTGCAACGACTGGTCGACGTCGAATTGCTGGAGCGCGGTGACCGCATCGTCTTCTCCGCGAAGTGGAAATATCGGCGGAATCATCGAGTGGGCGCCACTTGCTCGCCCCTGGCTGAGCTGCTCGAAACGGTCGCGATCGAGCGCATGAGAAATCGCCTTCCGCACACGCAGGTCGTCGAATGGCGGCAATTCCGGATTGACGATCAGGAACCAGATCGATGGATCAGTCGACGGGCTCATCTGCGTCGAGTAATCGGAGATCGACCGGACGTTCGCGACGTCCTCGTCGGCGACCGGCATGAAATCGACCTGGGTGTTGAAATAGGGCTGCTGATGCTTCTGCTGTGGCGTGACTGGTACCACCGTTTCGGCGAGCTTGAGGTTTGCGGAATTCCAGTGCCCCCCGTTTGGCTCGGTACGCCAATTCTCCCCATGTGTCCACTGGGTCAGCTTGAACGGCCCATTGGTAACGATGTGATCCGCCTCGGTCCATTTATCCCCAAAACGGTCAACAGCTGGTCGATAGGCTGGCGCGGTGCCGACGGTGGCGACAATTGCCGGAAAATAGACGCGCGGCCCGATCAGGCTCACTTCGAGCGTCCATTGGTCGACGGCACGCACACCGAGCGTTGACGGATCCGCCTTGCCAGACCGTATTTCAATCGCATTCGCGACATCGTCGAGCAGCCAGGCTTGCGGAGCGTTCGTCTTCGGGTCGACCAATCTCCGCCACGACCAGACGAAGTCGTTCGCCGAGACCGGGTCGCCATTCGACCAGCCGGTGTTGTTTGGTCGTAAGTGGAATGTCCACTGGCTCGAATCATCGTTCGATGACCATTTCTCCGCCCAATCCCCCATCGGCGTCAGATCGGTGTTCACCGTGAGCAGGCCGCTAAAGACAGACGGGTCGCCGCCGCAATAGAGATTTGCGTTGAAGTCATGGCTAGCCGGATCGGCCGAGAAACCACCGCGATACAAGATTTGCGATTCGGGCCGCACGCTTGCGGTCGGCGATGCCGGGATGGGCGTTGGTTGGTTGGTCCGTGTGGCGGGCGGTTTGCTTGGCACGACTGTCGGAGCTTGTTCGTGGCTGTCGACGTTCCGTGGGGGAACAGTCGGAGACGGCGCATCAGGTGCGCTGGATGCTCGTCCGTAGCGGCAGCCGCCGGTGACGAACAGCGCCCCGCCCGCGAGCAGACGTGTAAATCGACGGCGGGTGACCTTTGCGTGGCGTCCGAAGCTTGGTTGTGGCTGGGAGCAATCGTTCATGTTCGATGTCTTGGTTGGATAGGCGAAGAAACCGAGACGATGATGTGTGCCGGATAGGGCTATATCAGGAAAGAGGCCTAGCTGTCCAGGTCATGCGAGTAGAATGCCAGCGCCGCTGCACCGTAGATGCCGGTGTTCAGCCCAAGCGCGGACTCGCGAATCGAGACCTCGGCGTAGATCGAAGGAAGCGTGTAATAGGGCAGGTTGTCGTTGAACGGCTTCATGAGGAGCTCACCCGCCTTGGAGATGCCGCCGCCGATGACGACGAGCTCGGGATTGAAGGTATTGATCATCCCACCAAGCCCGGTCGCGAGAGCGCGGCCAGCTCGCACGAAGATCGATCGCGCGCCGGGGTCGCCACCGACGGCGGCAAGTGCGACCAGTTCCGGTGTGATCGGCCCCTCACTCGCCATGCGCACGAGTGTATCCGAGCGGAGCGAATTGACCAGCATCTCGGCGTCTCGCACGATTGCCCAACCTCCAGCGTAGGACTCGATGCAGCCGATGCCGCCGCAGGAACATCGTGGCCCGTCCGGATTGATCGAGACGTGGCCGAGTTCTCCCCCAAACCCGCGTTTGCCGCCGACAATATGGCCATGCGAGATTACGCCGCCACCCACTCCGGTGCCAATCGCGATGTAGATCATGTCGTCGCAACCCTGGCCCGCGCCGAAATGACTCTCGCCGAGCGCGGCGCAGTTGGCGTCGTTGCCGATGTAAACGTTGCGACTTGTCCGCGCCTCGAGCATCTCGCAGAGCGGAATGTCGTGCCAGTTCGGAATGTTCGGGCCGAAGTAGACGATCCCAGCGTCTGGGTCGATCATGCCAGGCGCGACCACACCAACCGCGACGTCATCCGAAGGCTTTTCGTGCGTCACGACTTCGCCAATGAGCGCGGCGATTCGATCGATGACGGCGTCCGGACCTTCGTGGCCGAGTGTCGGACGGGTGACGAGATGCCGGATGGCACCGTCCCGCTCGACGAGCGCGGCCCGGACATTGGTGCCGCCAAGATCGACGGCGATCGCGACATCAGGCACGATTACCTAACTCCTTTGGTGCTGCGGGCGTGCGACTAATCCATTAACCGAAAGCGAACGAGCGTGGCCAGAACGGTAAACCCGTCGCGCCATGAGATCTTCTTGCCTTCCCAGAATTCCCGGCCGTTGTACGCGATCGGAACCTCGTAGATCCGGTTTCCTCGCTTCAGGACCTTGGCCGTGATCTCCGGGTCGAATCCCCAGCGATTTGATTTCAGCTTCAGCGTCGTGGCGACATCCGCTGTGAAGACCTTGTAACAGGTCTCCATGTCGGTCAAGGTGGTGTCGAACATCACATTGGTCGTGAGCGTCAGCGCCTTGTTCCCGACGGCATGCCAGAAGTACATCGCCTTGTGCTCGCCGAGGAATCGTGATCCGTAGACGACCTTCGTGCGCCCCTCTTCGATCGGACGAATCAGGCGCTCGTAATCGCGAGGATCGTATTCCAGATCGGCGTCCTGGATGATGATGATATCACCGGTGACATGCCGTAAGCCGGTTCGAACCGCAGCACCCTTGCCCATGTTCCGGTCATGAAAAAAAACGTGCGTTTCCGGGTTCTGCTCATCCTCGCGTGCGAGTATGTCGCGGGTGCCGTCAGTCGAGAAGTCGTCGACCACGATAAGCTCGCGCGCATTTGGGATGTCGACGGCCCTGATTTGTTTGAGGATCTCCTGAATCGTCCCGACCTCGTTGAATACCGGGATCACCACCGATAGGCTGTGCAAATGTCCCCCACATTCATCTCAGGCAGCCAGCCCGTTTGTGTTGACCCCGCTCGCTCTACAGGATGAAGTTGCTGAGGTCGTCGTCGCCGGCGATCTCCTCGACTCGTTCCCGGACGTATTCCTCGTTGACGACGACATGTTGCCCCGCCATCTCCGGTGCGTCGAAGGATGCATCCTCGAGGACCCGCTCGACCAGCGTGTAGAGCCTCCGCGCTCCAATGTCCTCGGTTCGCTCGTTGATCTGTGACGCCAGCCGGGCAATTTCGTGGATCCCCTCGTCGGTGAATTCAACCTCCACGCCGTCTGCTTCGAGCAGCCGCTGGTACTGCTTGGTCAGGGCGTTCTCCGGCTCGCGCAGAATCATGTAGAGGTCTTCTTCCGAGAGGCTGCTGAGCTCGACCCGAATGGGAAATCGTCCCTGAAGCTCTGGGATCAGATCAGACGGCCGGACAGTGTGAAATGCGCCTGCAGCGATGAACAGGATGTGATCAGTCCGCATTGGGCCGTAGCGAGTCATCACCACCGAACCCTCGACGATCGGTAGAAGATCCCGTTGGACTCCCTCGCCGGAAACATCGGGACCATAGTCGCTGCTGGTGTTGATTGTCTTGTCGATTTCGTCGATGAAGACGATGCCCGACTCCTCGGCCTGCTTGATCGCATTCTCCACCACCGCGTCGTAGTCGACCAGCCGGTGGGCCTCCTGCTCGGTCAGAATCCGCCGCGCCTCGCGTACCGATACCTTGCGCGAGCGTTTGCGACTGATCAGATCCTCGAAGAACTCATTCAAGCTCTCCTTGGCCTCCTCGATCGAGCCTGGCGACTGGGACTCAACCGTGGTGATACTCGGCTCGAACTCGTTGTCCAGGTCGATTTCGACCAGCTCGTCGTCGAGTGCATCGCGCGAGAGGAGATCGAGCATGCGGTTGCGTTGACGGGTCAGCCGCCGCTTAATGGCCGCCTCACGCTTGCGCCGGGCGGCCGGGTCGCGTTCGACCGATCCTTCGCCGGTCGTCTCAACCTCGCGGAGGCGACCGCGTGGCGAACTCTGTTCCACGAGCATATCGGCGATACGCTGGTCAGCAGCTACGCGTGCGTCGTCTCGAACGGCGTCGAGGTGCCGCATGTGCAGCATGTTGACGCCCGTTTCGATCAGTTCCCGGATGATCGAGTCGACGTCGCGCCCGACGTAGCCCGCCTCGGTGAACTTGGTCGCCTCGACCTTGACGAACGGAGCGTCGACGATCCGGGCGACTCGCCGGGCGATCTCGGTCTTACCGACGCCGGTCGGTCCGATCATCAAAATGTTCTTGGGCATGATCTCGCGCTGGGTATCCGCGTCGAGCTGCTGTCGACGCCAGCGGTTGCGAAGGGCAATTGCCACGGCCCGTTTGGCGTCACTTTGTCCGACAATGAAGCGGTCGAGTTCGTCGACGACTCGGCGCGGTGTCAATTCTCGCTCCATCTCGCCCAGTGCCGGGAAGATGGACTTGTCTCGTTCGGTTACGGCTCTATGGCTCATCTTCTTGTTTCGTCACCTCGATGAGAATGTGGTTGTTGGTATAGATGCACAGGTCGGCGGTAATGTCCATCGCCGCCTTCACGATGTCGCTCGAATTGAGCTCGGTGTGCTGGACGAGGGCTCGCGCCGCGGCCGTGGCGTACGCGCCTCCGGAGCCAATGGCGACCACCCCGTCATCCGGCTCAAGCACATCGCCCTCACCCGAGATCACCAGCAGATGCTCGCTGTCGGCGATGATCAGTTGTGCCTCGAGCCGTCGCAGGTAGCGATCAGTGCGCCATTCTTTGGCGAGCTCTACCGCGGCCCGGACGAGATTATCGTCCGCCGCGCGGAGTTGCGCCTCGAATTTCTCGAACAGGGTCAGTGCGTCTGCCACGGCCCCAGCGAAACCGGCTACTACGCGCCCGTCGGCCAGGACACGGATCTTGCGGGCGCCGTGCTTCATCACGACATCGCCGTAGGTCACCTGACCATCTCCGGCCAGCGCTACTTCACCGTTTCGTTTCACCCCGAGAATGGTCGTGCCGTACCAACGACTCGCTGTCTCACGCATTTTTCACCTTTAGCCGCGGACTCCGGCGGATTTGGCCGGGCAAACGCGGCCGTCACTGCGTAATTTTATCAGTTCAAACTCGCACGAACGCCTGAAATGGACCCGGGCGGGGACTCCAGAAATGGAGCCGCCGCCCGGGGACTCGTCGCGAATTTCGGACCTCAACCGGTCTTGGCGAGGGGCTGCGCAGCACGGTAGTCGCAGGCCGAATTTCGGCATTTGACGCTGCCGTCTTTTCCCGCCTCGACGAGTATGTCACCGCATTGCGGGCATCGCTCGCCGGTCGGCTTGTCCCAGCTCGTGAACTCGCACTCCGGATAGCGGCTGCAGCCATAGAAGGTGCGGCGCCGGCCCTTGCGGGTCCGCTTCTCGACCACGTCCCCTTCGTGGCAATCCGGGCATTTGACCCCGATCTTGTTCAGGATCGGGCGGGAGTTGCGGCATTCTGGGAATCCGGAACAGGCCAGGAACCGCCCAAAGCGACCAAGCTTGATGACCATCGGGCGACCGCACTTTTCGCAGATCTCGTCGGTTGGCTCGTCGGCGATCTTCACCCGCGTCATGTTCTGTTCGGCTTGCTCGACCGTCTGATGGAAGGGCCCGTAGAAATCCTTCATCACCGGCACCCAGGTGCGCTCGCCGGAGGCGATATCGTCCAGTTCATCTTCCATGCGTGAGGTGAACTGTGCGTCGACGATGCCCGGAAAGTGCTTTATCAGCAAGTCGGTTACGATCTCGCCGAGCTCAGTCGGACTCAGCCGGCGTTGGTCGATCTCGACGTAGTTCCGTGCCTGCAGCGTCGCGATGGTCGGCGCGTAGGTACTCGGACGACCAATGCCCAGCTCTTCCAGCGCCTTGACCAGCGACGCCTCGGAGAAGCGTGGCGGCGGCTGGGTGAAATGCTGCTCGGGAATCAACTTGATCAGGTCGAGCATCTCTTCAGCCGTAAGCTGTGGCAGCGCATCCCGGTCCATGTCGTCGATCTCATCGTCGTCACGACCTTCGCGATAGACGGCGATGAAACCCGGGAACTTGATCACTGACCCAGTCGCGTGGAAGCGATACGGCTTCTTCACTCCAGGCTTGCCCGCGTCGATGTCGACCACGGTGCTGTCAAAGATGGCGTTCCGCATCTGGCTGGCAATGAACCGCTGCCAGATGAGCTTGTACAGTCGGAACTGTGGTGGGCTGAGGAACTGCTGAACCATTTCCGGCGTGCGGGCGGGATCTGTCGGGCGAATCGCCTCGTGCGCCTCCTGCGCGCCTTTGGACTTGCGGGTGTAGACGGGTGGGCGATCCGGCAGGTACTCCCCACCATGACGCTCGGTGATCACTTCGCGAGCTCGGTGCTGAGCAGACGACGCGATATTGGTCGAGTCGGTTCGCATGTAGGTGATCATGCCCTGTGACCCGGCCGAACCAAGATCGATGCCCTCGTATAGTTCCTGAGCGATCTGCATCGTTCGTCGAACCGGGAAGCGCAGCTTGCGCGACGCCTCCTGCTGCAGCGTGCTCGTCGTGAATGGCGCTGCCGGTCGGCGCTGAGTCTCCTTGGTCTGCACGTCGGCGACCTGGAATTCGGCGCCGTCCAGCCCATTGACGATTGCCATCGTCTTGGCTTCGTCGCCGAGATCGGGCTTTTCACCATTTACGCGCCAGAGCGCCGCGGTGAAACTCAGCCGCTTCTTCTTGCCTTTCGCCTGCTCTTGTTTGGCCAGTTCAGCGTCGAGCGACCAGTATTCCTGGGGCTCGAATGCCTTGATCTCCCGCTCGCGCTCGACAATCAGACGGAGCGCGACAGACTGCACGCGTCCCGCCGAAAGACCGCGCTTGACGTTCTTCCAGAGGAGCGGGCTGATTTCGTAGCCGACCAGCCGATCGAGTACACGGCGCGCCTGCTGCGCTTCGACGAGTTTCATGTCGATCTCGCGCGGCGTCTGAATCGCCAAGCGCACGGCCTCGGGTGTGATTTCCTGGAAGACGATGCGCTGGACCAGCTTGTCCTGCGGTTGGGTGGCTTCGATAAGGTGCCAGGCAATGGCCTCGCCCTCTCGATCGGGGTCAGTCGCAAGCAGGATTGATTTCGCCGTCTTGACGCTCTCGCGCAGTTCCTTGACGACCTTGCTCTTATCCCTCGGCACGAGGTAGTCAGGCGTGAACGCGTCGTCGGTATGCACACCCATGCGACTCTTGGGAAGGTCGCGGACGTGTCCCATCGACGCCTTTACGGTATAGCCACGCCCAAGGTACTTGCCAATCGTCTTGGCTTTGGCCGGTGATTCGACGATCACGAGTGTATTCCGGCCCGTTGTCGACGTTGACGACGTACGCTTCTTGGTGGTCGTGCTCTTTTTCTTTGTGGCGGTCTTCCGCCCAGGTTTTCCGGTTCCGTTAGGTTGCTGAGCCATAATCTCCGTCAGCCAAATGAGTCACGCCGCACCATCGAGTAATCGGACTGGCGGCCCTTCTCATCTTGGAGCTGAGTTTCATCTCCTGTGTTGGATTATCAAAGACCCGCTCGAAGCTCAAATGGGCCTTTGGTCACGACTGTTGCTGGGCTTCCAAGGCGCTCGAACGTCGTCAACGAGCCTGGGATGCCAGTCGTTCGGTGACCGATGTGTCGTTCTCTGTCGCGCTTGACGAGACCCACGGTAGTTTACACACACGACCGGCGGTGACAAGTCGATGGCGTGACTGCCGATGACGATCATGTCAGCGATCGGTCGTTCCGCTCCTTGAGCATCTGTACGATTCTCCGCACGTCTTGAGCCCTCGAGCGGTGGCATACGAGGATCACATCCTCTGTATCGACGATAACCAGGTTGTCAACCCCTAGGGTCGCGACCGGGCGATTTCCTCCGAAAATGAGCGATGCACGGGTATCAAGCTCAATGTGCTCTCCGCTCACCACGACGTTCTCCCCGTCGATGGCCGACATCAGTTCCGCCAGGCTGTGCCAATCACCGAGGTCGGTCCAGCCGAAGCTCCCAGGGACCACTGCGACCTTGTCAGCATGTTCCATGATGCCATGATCAATCGTCACGTCTTTGAGCGTTGGCCAATATTGCTGGAGCATGCGGTCTCGATCTGGGCCTTCCCAGCATTCGGAGATCGTCATGAGCGTCTCGTACAGATCTGGGAGCAGCTTCTTCATCTGTTCCAGCAGCGTCGACGCCTTCCAAACGAACATACTAGCATTCCAGAGGTATTTGCCGCTGGTGACATACGACTTCGCCGTCTCTAGGTCCGGCTTTTCCTTGAACTCGTCGACGCTGTACGTCTCGAGTCCGTTCGCATCTTCCAATCGCGATCCGACGCGAATATAGCCGTATCCAGTCTCGGCGTAGGTCGGTGTGATGCCGATGGTGACGAGACTACCCTGTTTTGCGACCTCCGCGGCCGCCATGACTGTGCGCTGGAAGATCGACGGCTCCGCGACGTAGTGATCGGCGGCGAACGAGCCCATGATCGCGTCTGGATCCTTACGAGCGATGAGCGCTGCTCCCAGGCCGATCGCCGGTCCGGTGCCGCGCGGTCCCGGCTCGACGATGATGTTTGCTTCAGGAACTTCAGGCACCTGCCGCGCCACTGCCGCCGCGTGCGCGCCACCGGTAATGATGAGAATGTTCTCCGGCGGTACGACCGGGGCGAGGCGATCGACGGTCGCTTGAAGCATGGAGCGTGGTCCAGGAAGCGGTAGCAGGAATTTGGGACGTGACTCACGACTGGCCGGCCACAGTCGCGTACCGCTACCTCCGGCCGGGATCACCGCGTGAAACTGCTCCGTGCGCCTCTCACCGTTCGTACTCACTGAATCACTCACTCTCATCCACGGACGTAATGCTGGGTGCCGACGTTTCGAACGAGGCCCTTGAGTTGCATCTGAAGCAACTGGGCGCTTAGGGTGCCGATTGGAATGCCTGAATCGAGCGCGATCTCGTCGATGTGGCGCGGTTCCGCGGTCAGGAGTGCCAGGAGTTCCCGCTCCTCGCCACTCGCGGGGAGGACCTGGCGTATCTCCATTTCCATCTGTCTCGTTCCCAGATTCAGATACGAGAGTACATCATCGGCATTGGCGGCGACCGCCGCGCCGTCACGCAAGAGTTGGATTGTGCCCGCGCTCGCAGACGAGAGCGCGGAGCCGGGAACGGCGAAGACCGCTCGCCCCTGGTCACCGGCGAATGTCGCGGTGATCAGTGCCCCGCTCTTGGTCGGTGCTTCGATCACGACTACGCCCAGGGAGAGCCCGCTGATGATCCGGTTGCGGACGGGGAAGTTCGGCGCGTCGGGCGGGGTGCCGAGTGAGAATTCGGAGACGACCGCGCCCTGCTCAGCGATCTGATCGGCGAGTTTGCGATGTTCCGGCGGATAGATGGTGTCGAGGCCGCACCCAAGGACCGCGACCGTTCTCCCGCCTGTTTCGAGCGCCGACGCATGGGCGATGCCGTCAACTCCACGCGCCAGGCCGCTCACGATGGTGACTCCGGCCGCGGCGAGGTCGGTGCTTAGCCGGCGCGACATCTCGCGGCCGTAGGCAGTCACACGTCGCGTGCCGACGATCCCGACGGCATGCTCGTCCTCCGACGTGAGCGATCCCCTGACATACAGGACTGGCGGCGGACTCGGGATCTCGCGCAGCAGTCGTGGATAATCGTCGTCGGCGAGCGTGAGGATGGTGACTCCCGCGCGTTCGACGCGCTCCATCTCGTGTTCGAGTGAGATGCGGTCGCGGGTGCGCACCAGGGATTCAACCGCGCGCTCTCCCAGACCGGATTCGCGCAACTCCATACGAGATGCGGTCCAGGCCGTGCGCAGATCTCCAAAGCGCTCCATCAACATGGCGAGGCGCGTGGCGCCGATGCCCGGGACGAGATGAAACCCGAGCCAGTACGGTGTTTCCGTCACTCTCCCCTTCCACAATGGGCAACGGTTATACGGGATCGGAACACACCTCGTCAACGGGACGAAAGGATGATCTTCTCTTTTCCAGGCCAGGGAACGGCGATCAGTGGATCGTCAAATGAACCGTGGCGAGGAATCTCATCCCGCGAGATCAGTTCAGCGCAGAGTCTCGGAGACCTTGCGCTACGCTCGCGGTCAATCACTACGCCCAACCGAGCAGTGATCCGTGGATCACGTCTTTGTCTGACCCGTGCTAGAATGCGGCCGTTATCTCATCCGTCTCCGACTTCACTGCATTCTTCCTCATCGTCGGTATTCTGCTTCGACAGGGAGGTCGTCGTGCGAACCAACACCGTTCGGCAAAAACTCAAAGCCGGTGAGGTCGTCATCGGGTGCTTCGTCGGATTCCCCTCCGCCGAAATTGTGGAGATTCTCGGGCTGTCCGGATACGACTTCGTGATGATCGACGCCGAGCACGGTCCGATCTCTCCCCATGACGCTTACCATATGGTGCTGGCTGCTGAGGTTTCGGGCACGTCGCCATTGATCCGGGTGCCGCGAAACGACCCGAGTGTCGTGCTGCGCTACATGGACATTGGCGCGGCGGGTGTGATGGTGCCGCAGATCAACAGCCCTGACGAGGCTCGTGCGGTCGTGCAGTCGGTGAAATATCATCCGCATGGTCATCGTGGTCTGGCACAACCGCGGGCTACCGGCTTCGGCATTGGCTCCACACTGAGCGACTACGCCGCGGCCGCGAATACCGAGACGCTGGTGATCGTTCAGTTCGAGAATATCGCGGCGCTGGAGCACGTGCCGGAGATCATCCAGGTGCCGGGCGTCGACGTGCTGCTGATTGGACCTTCCGATCTCGCGCAATCGATGGGATACCCCGGCCAGTTGAGCCATCCCGCGGTCGTCGAGGTGATCGACCAGGTATGCGAGATGTGCTCCGGATCGGACATAGCATTGGGAACGATCGCAGCAAACGCCGAGGCGACGAACCGGCTCATCGACCGAGGATTCCGCATGATCGCGCCGAGTGTGACCGGTATCCTCACACAGTGGAGCCGGAATTACCTGGCGGAGATCAAGCGCTAGTCAGATTCAATTGGTGGTGAACAAACCGGTAACGTTCATTTTAACTGAGGGAAGGCAGGCAAACTCATGGATTCATCGTTTCTCCCCTACGCGTTCTTCCAGGGCGATTTCGTCAAGATCGAAGACGCCAAGATAAGCATCGCGACGCACGCGCTGCAGTACGGAACCGGCTGCTTCGCCGGCATTCGTGGCTATCTCGATCGTGACGGGAAGTCAATCAACATCTTCCGCCTGCCGGATCATACCCGCCGTCTTGTTCAGTCGGGTCAGATCATCCGCGCCGACCTTCCATATAGTCCGGACGACATCGGCAACATCATCGTCGATCTCGTGCGTAAGAACGCGCCGAAGCGCAACGTCTATATTCGGCCCTTCATTTACAAGTCCGGCCTGGACCTGACGCCGAAGCTTAAGGGTGTCAAGGACGACCTTGCCATCTACATGCTTCCGCTCGACGACTACCTCGATCTCTCCAATCCGATCCGGATGGGCGTATCGTCCTGGCAGCGTATCGAGGACGACATCATTCCAAGCCGCGCCAAGATCACCGGCGGATACATCAACTCCAGCCTGGCGAAAGACGAGGCCGCCGAGAGCGGCTATGACGATGCGATCATGCTGAACCGGGACGGCAAAGTTGCGGAAGCCAGTGGTGCGAATCTCTTCATCGTCCGGAACGGTGCGCTCGTCACTGCTCCCATCACGGCGGACATCCTGGAAGGGATCACACGGCGTTCGCTCGTCGAATTCGCGCGCGACGCCGGGATCACGGTCGAGGAGCGAGCCATCGATCGCAGCGAGCTGTATATCTCCGAAGAGATCTTCCTCTGTGGTACGGGAGTTCAGATTGCCGCGGTCGGCTCGGTCGACGGACGGCAGATCGGCGATGGCAAGCGCGGTTCGATCACCAAGAAGCTGCAAGACACGTTCTTCTCTCTGGTCCGTGGAGAAGACTCCCCGTATCGTCGCTACATTACGCACATCGAACTGAGCTAGTGGATCGCGCGCCTGGGCTGCCACTCAGCCCGGGCGCTTTCCGTTCGCATTATCCGGTGCTGCTGTGTGACACACCGGCACTGACTTCCTGAAAGATCATCAACGAATGCCACGTTCGAATCGCTCGCACCTCGCTCGATTGTGCTTCGGCCTGTCGCTCATGCTTTTGGTGACCGGCTGCCGCGTCGGTCTGCCGGGAATGGGGCGATCGTCATCCTCTGGAACGCCTGAGGTACCGAGTTCAGTCGTGGCAACTGGCACTCAAGCGGCGTCGGCGACCGTATCGTCGAACGCCGGATCCGGCGCGAACGGCGGTGTCTCGCGCGTTGTCGAGGCAGGCACGGTGGAACCACACACGTTGAATCCCGTCTTAGCCAGCGATCCGATATCAGATGAACTGAGCCGCCTGGTCTTCAACGGGCTGGTCTATGTCGCTCCCGATTCGGGCGAGCCGAAGGGCGACCTGGCCGCAACATGGGACGTGAGCGATGATCGCAAGACCTATACGTTTCACCTGCGTGACGGCATCACCTGGCAGGATGGTCAGCCATTCTCGGCACAGGACGTCGTCTTCACCTATCGCCTGATGATGAACGAGCATGCCCGGTCACCGCGGTATTCGGAGCTGGTTGAACGGGTCAGGGAGGTCCAGGCTCCGGACACGAAGACCGTCGTTTTCACGCTGATCCACCCGGACGCGGCGTTTCTCACGACCGAGGCGACCTTTGGCATCGTGCCGGAGCACGTCCTGTCGAATGTCTTGCCGGAGGAGCTGGTCTCCGATTCCTTCGGCGTCATTTCGACGATTGGCACGGGGCCGTTCACGCTCGCACAGTGGTCGCACGGGGACCAGCTGGTCTTCAGTCGCAACGCCGCCTATTTCAAAGGCGAGCCGGTCTATGACCAGTACGTCTACCGGATTGTCGCGTCGTCTGACGATCTGGTCACTGGTCTGGCCGATGGCTCAATCGACTGGGCGCTGCTCGATCCAGCGGCGGCCACGAAGGCGCGAGAACAGAAAGCAATCGAGGTCAAGAGCCTGCCCGGTGACTCCTTCGAGTACGTGGCGTTACAGCTCGATAGCGCCAAGCAGCTGCTCTTTCTGGACGCACGGGTGCGACAGGCTTTGATGCTCGCGCTCGATCGACACAAGCTCGTTGCCGACGTCTGGCACGACGATGCCGAGATCGCTACGGGAACGATTCCGCCTGCATCCTGGTCGTCCGCCGTCAGTGGTGTGAGCTATGCCCAGGATATCGACAAAGCTCGGCAACTGCTGCAGGATGCCGGCTGGGTCACCGGAGACGACGGAATTCGCACGAAGGGTGGCCGTCGCTTGCGTTTCAAGCTGCTCACGAATGGGGACGATCCACTGCGGCAAGCGACCGTCAACTGGCTCACTGAGAGCTGGCGTGCAATTGGGGTCGAGGTCGTGCCAGACCTCGAAAAATGGAGTACCATTGTACAAGACATAACGCACGATCGAAGCTTCGATGCCGTCCTGCTCGAGTATCGAGGAACGGTCGATCCAGATCAGACAACGCTGTGGTCGAGTGATTCGTTCTTTGACGGGCTGAACGTCGGCCACTACTCGAATCCGGATGTCGATGCGTTACTGGAAGAGGCGCGCCAGTCGGCGGACGTGGAGGCGCGCAAGACGGATTACGCCAAGGCGCAGGATCACGTACTTACCGATCTTCCGGCCATTCCGCTGGTCTACCCGAATGTGACGGTGGGGCTCTCGAATCGCTTGCGGAATGTAGACGTTACGACTATTCTTATTCGGAATCGAGCAACCATCGAGCAATGGCATCCTGGATCAAGCGGATAGGCAATCTGGCGGAGCCGGAATCGGCGTTCACGAGTGTTTGACCGTTGGCGAACCAACATGCTACACTGCGCCAGACGCTGAACAGGCGTATTCCACCTGATTGCCGCATATTCGGTGCGGTTACGCACTACGTATTGTGTGTCTTGAGGCGAGAGCCTCGAGTGCTCTCTGGTGCGGCCGTCCTCACGGGGCGAGGCGCTAGGTAGGGACGCGAAGGAGAGGCGATGGAACCATTACTTGACGTGAAGAACCTGAGAACTCAGTTCTTCACGCAGGACGGGGTGGTGAAGGCGGTCGACGACGTGTCCTTCCATCTCATGCCTGGTGAGACCCTTGGGATCGTGGGTGAGTCCGGATGCGGCAAGAGCATCACGGCGATGTCGGTGATGCGACTGATCCCGAGCCCGCCTGGAAAGATCGTCACCGGACAGATCATGTTCCAGGGCGAAGACGTCATGAAGATGAGCGACGAAGAAGTTCGCTCGATCCGGGGTAACAAGATCGCGATGATCTTCCAGGACCCGATGACGTCGCTCAATCCAGTGCTCACGATCAACCGGCAGATCAGCGAGGCGCTCGAGCTTCACCTGGGCATGAGCAAGGGCCAGGCCCGGTCGCGATCTATCGAGCTGTTGAAGATGGTGGGTATCCCGAACGCCGAAGAGCGCATCGACCAGTACCCGCACCAGTTCTCAGGTGGTATGCGCCAGCGCGTGATGATCGCCATGGCGCTGTCCTGCAATCCGTCACTCTTGATCGCCGATGAGCCGACCACGGCCCTCGACGTCACGATTCAAGCTCAGATTCTTGACCTGATGCGGAACCTGCAGCAGGAGCACAATACCGCTTTGATGATGATTACCCACGACCTCGGTGTCGTGGCTGGCATGACCGACCGTATCCAGGTGATGTACGCGGGGCACGTCGTTGAGACGGCTCCCACCGAGGAGCTCTTTGCGAATCCTCGGCATCCCTACACTGTCGGGTTGCTCAACTCCATCCCGCGTCTGGACGCGGCCGCGAAGACCAAGTTGAATCCTATCCGCGGGCTTCCGCCGGACTTGATCGACCTGCCAGATATGTGCCCGTTCTTGCCACGCTGCGATTATGCGCGCGAGAAGTGTGAACAGCAGAATCCCCCATTACTCGAGGTGAACGACGTTCACCGCTCGGCGTGTTGGTTCTGGGATGAGGTCTCGAAAGGGACTCCGGAAGGCTAAGCGATGGCGACCGAAATGACAGCGCAAAAACCAGCGAGCAGCAACGGTAAAGACGTTTTGCTCGAAGTCGATGATCTTTATATGCACTTCCCGCTGACACAGGGCATCCTGTTTCAGCGCAAGGTCGGCGCGGTTCAGGCCGTCGACGGCCTGAGCTTCAATGTCTACAAGGGCGAGACGCTTGGGCTGGTGGGTGAGTCTGGTTGTGGCAAGAGCACGACCGGCCGCGCCATCCTTCAGCTCTACAAGCCAACCGCCGGGTCGGTCCGCTTTGACGGGCGTGACCTGACGAAGCTTGATGGCGGCGAGATGCGCAAGATGCGCCGTCATCTCCAGATGATCTTCCAGGATCCATACGCGTCATTGAACCCGCGTATGACGGTCGGTAGCATCATCAGCGAGCCGATGCAGATCCACAACCTCGTTCCAAAGAACAAGCGGAACGAGCGCGTGCAAGAACTGCTGCAGACGGTCGGCTTGAACCCGTACTTCGCGAACCGCTATCCGCACGAGTTCTCGGGTGGTCAGCGTCAGCGTATCGGTGTGGCCCGTGCCCTCGCGGCAGATCCAGATTTCATCGTCGCGGACGAGCCGGTCTCGGCGCTCGACGTGTCGATTCAGGCGCAGATCATCAACCTGCTCGAGGATCTCCAGGCGCAGTTTGGCCTGACGTACCTCTTCATCGCGCACGACCTCAGCGTTGTGCGCCACATTTCGGACCGAGTGGCCGTGATGTATCTGGGCAAGATGGCCGAGCTCGCTGACCGCACCTCGATCTATGATGATCCGCTGCACCCGTACACCAAAGCTCTCCTGTCCGCGGTTCCGGTGCCGGATCCGATCATTGAGAAGAAGCGAGAGCGCATCATCCTCACGGGTGACGTGCCAAGCCCGATCAATCCACCGTCTGGTTGCCACTTCCACACGCGTTGCCCGTACGCCATGGACGTGTGTCGCCAGGTCGAACCGAAATTCGTGGATCAGGGCGGCGGCCACTACGTGGCCTGCCACCTTTACCCGAATTCCGGAGCATAAAAGAAACGAGTAGCCAGCGTCGTGCTGAGTCCAACGAATCCAAGGTACATCATCGCGACGCTGGTTGCATTCGTGCTCGGGATTACCGTACACGAATTCAGCCATGCATGGTCGGCCTTGATGCTGGGCGACGATACCGCGCAGCGTCAGGGCCGAGTCACGTTAAATCCCCTGTCACATCTTGATCCGATCGGATCGATCGGTATCCTGTTCCTGGTTATCGGTGGCTTTGGCATTGGCTGGGGTCGCCCGGTACCAATCGCGCCGTCACGGGTTCGTGGTGGCCAGCGCGGCATGGGCGTGACGGCACTCGCCGGACCCGCCTCAAACGTGATCCTGGCCGCGATCTTCGTGATCCCGCTCCGCTTCGGCCACATCGAAGCGGGATCGGCCGCATACGTCTTCCTGCGACAGATCGTGCTGATCAATATGCTGCTCGCGGCATTCAACATGATCCCAATCCCACCGCTCGACGGATCAAAGATTCTCACGGGCATTCTGCCGCGCTTCTGGTATCCGTACCTCGCGCCACTGGAACAGTATGGTGTCTTCATCTTGCTGGCGCTCATCCTTTTCGGCAGTCTCGGTGGGAGCATCCTCTCCGCCATGTACTCGCCGGTCTATAACGGGCTGGCACATCTCCTCGTCGGGCACACCGCGCTTCCCGCGGCCTGACCGGGCCGCGAGACGATGATCGCGAGTCTGGATAGGGTCTTCAGTTTGGCTCGTGTGCGGTACCGGATCGTCCAGGGGCTCTCCTATCTCCATGCACGCGACATGTCTGAGTCGGACATGCGCCTGCGCGAGATCCTCCGCCCGTCCGAATTCGCGTTGGTGATCAGGCTTTCGCCGGCCGACCGCGCCCATCATCTTGATGTCTACGACCGGCTTCTTCGGAGTGGCTGTCTCGACCGTGATCTCCTGACTGCCGCGTTGCTACATGACGTGGGAAAGGTCGATGGGGACGCGCGCGTTGGTCTCGTTCACCGGACAGTAGCCGTGTTGCTCGCTGCCGTCTCGCGGCCGTTGTTACGCTCGTTGTCGAGCCCGAGTGGGGCGAGGTGGAGACGGTCGCTCTATCTGGCCAGGGCGCATCCGGCGATTGGTTCGCGCTACGCGCGAGAAATCGGGTGCTCCGAGACGGTCTGCTGGCTGATTGCGCATCATCATGATCGGAATGCCAGCGACGAGCGGATCGTGCAGTTGCAGCGTGCTGACGATGGGATGAACGCATGAATGAGGGCCAGCCTGGGCTTCTGACCGGCTACCAACTGCGGCTGCCGACCTACGAAGGGCCGCTCGATCTGCTGCTGTCGCTCATCGAACGGCATCAGCTTGCGGTTACCGATGTCTCTCTGGTTGCCGTCACTGAACAATTCATCGCCTACACGGCAGGGTTGACCAGCGCGTCGCCGGAGGTGCTGGCGGAGTTCATGACGATCGCCGCGCGGCTGCTCCTGCTCAAATCACGATCACTCCTGCCGAAGCCAGAGGTCGAGGAAGAAGAGGAAGAGACGGACAATCTGGTTGGACGGCTGCGCGAATATCAGCAGGTGAAACTGGCAGTTGAGGAGTTGCGCCAGCGTGAGCAGCAAGGTGTGCAGAGTTGGCCACGCATCGTGCCACTGCCCGAAATGCCTCGCGCCGAACACATTGCTCCAGCTCCGCCAACAGCTCTCATCAGCGCGATTCGCCGCTGCCTGTCCCGCGAGCCGGAGCGTCCGGCTCCATACACCCCTGTTCCGGTGATCAGCCTGCGTGCAATGGCGCAGCGAATTCTCTCGCGGCTCGGACGGGGACGGTCGCACTTCTCTGTCGTCGTCGGGCACTCCGCCAGCCGCACCGAGCACGCTGTGGCCTTCATCGCGCTTCTCGCGCTCCTGCGGCAGCGGGTCATCGATGCGTCGCAGACGGTCCTCTTTGGCGAGATTGAAATCGAGCGCCTGGCCGCTCCGGAGGCGGCCGATGACTGAGGAGAACGGGGCGCACGTCGTTCAGGCCGCGCTCGAGCTCCTATCACCCGCGGAGCGTGCTCGCGCCGCGGGGTCGCTCCTCTTTGTCGCCGACGAGCCGGTTTCAGTGGCGAATCTGGCGCGCCACCTTGGGTGCTCATCCCGAGATGCACGGGCGACGCTGGCGGATTTGGACACGGCGCTTCATTCCGTGGGGCTGATTCTGCAGTGGACTGACGACGATCAGGTTCAGCTTGGTTCAGCCCCGGATCTCGCGACGATCGTACGGCAGTTTCTGGGGCAGGAGCGCTCGGTGCGCCTGTCGCAGGCGGCGCTAGAGACGGTCGCACTCATCGGCTATCGACAGCCGGTGACGCGCTCAGAGATCGAAGCAGTGCGAGGTGTTGATTCAAGTGGGGTGCTACAGACGCTGCTGGCGCGAGGGTTGATAGAGCCGGTCGGTCGCCTTCCGGTAGTCGGATCGCCTCTCCTCTATGCGACGACACCGGAGTTTCTGCGCCTCTTTGGGCTGACATCGCGAGCAGAACTGCCGGAACTCCCAGCCGAGCTCATCTCACAGATTGAGGAGCGGGCGAAGTCTGACCACAGTGAGGCGGAGCCCGGAGCCTGACGTTTAGCCGACGCGTGTCGCGGCGAGCCCACGCAGGTGGGCGACCGACTGTTCGAGCACTTCGACGGTCCGGTCGATGTCTGCTTCGGTTGTTTCCTTGCCCAGTGACATGCGCACGCTACCATTTACTAAATTCGGTCGTAGTCGAAGCGCGGTCAGGACGTGGCTCGGCTCGGTCGATCCCGTGGTGCAGGCGGAGCCACTCGACGCCGCGATGCCATTCATATCGAGGTTGAGCAACAGCGTTTCGCCCTCGACCCCCTCGAACGACATGTTCGCGTTGTTGGCCAGTCGTCGCTCCCGGTCGCCATTCAGGCGACTCTGTGGGATGCGCTCGAGAACGCTGTCGATCAAGCGATCGCGAAGCCGTTTCACTCGCGCGGTCCGCTCGTCACGCTGTTCATAGGCGATTCGCAGCGCGGTCGCCATGCCAACGATTCCGGCGACGTTTTCGGTTCCGGCTCTGTGGTTGTTCTCCTGAGAGCCACCGCTCTGCTGCCAGAGCATCGGGGTCTGACGACGAACGTAGAGCGCACCGACCCCCTTGGGGCCATAAAATTTGTGGGCCGAGACTGAGACGAGGTCGACATTCAGGTGGTCGACGTCGAGTGGGAGTTCGCCGGCCGCTTGGACGGCATCAGTGTGCATCGTGATCCCATGGCGATGGGCGAGCGCGCCGATTTCAGCGATGGGCTGAATGGTGCCGATCTCGTTATTGGCGTACATCACGGAGATCAGCATGGTTTCGTCGCGGATCGCCGCCTCGATGGCTTCCGGCTGAATGATCCCGTTTTCGTCCGGCGCGATAAATGTGATGTCGAAACCGAATTTTTGTAGGAAATCAGCGCTGTGCAGGACGGCGTGGTGCTCGATTGATGTGGTTATGATGTGGTTGCCGCGGTTCTGCAACCGGTTCCACCAAGCGACGCCCTTGATCGCGAGGTTGTCCGACTCGGTCCCGCCACTGGTAAAGACGATCTCGCGGGCCTGACAGTGAAGGAAGGACGCGATGGTGGCGCGTGACCAGTCGAGCCCGGCTCGAGCCTCACGACCGGCCGCATAGATGCTCGACGCGTTGCCGAAGCGATCGGCAAAGTAGGGTTGCATGGCGGCGAGCACGACCGGATCAACCGGCGTAGTTGCGGCATGATCGAGATAGATGTCCGTCCGGTTCACGGACTTCCTCCTGAAATTTGAGATTGGCTTGGAAGCGTGACAGGAAAGAGCGCAAGCGGCGCTAGCCGACGCTGACTGACGCCCGTCTCGCCGCAGGCCGGATCAGATCGGCAAGGGTTGTTGAATCGAGCGCGTCGGCGATACTGTCGCGGACCTTCAGCCAGACGACGCGGGTCGCGCAGCCGTCAATCATTGGACAGAGATCTTCTTCGCTGTCCTCGGTGACGCAGCTCATCGGGGCAATCGGCCCCTCCATGACGCGATAGACATCACCCACACGCACGTCTTCTGGAGATCGCGCAAGCTCATATCCGCCGTGGGCGCCACGTGTGGTCGTGATCAGCCCGGCGCGACGGAGTGGACCAAAGAGCTGCTCCAGGTAGGCAGGTGGGACAGCGCTATCCTGGGCGACCGTCGCAAGTGGCACCGGACCCTGGCCATACATGCGCGCCAGCGAGACCATCGCGCGCATTCCGTATTCGCCTCGAGTGGAAACTTTCATCCGGTGCGTACCTCTCGCAACCGATCAGGGCATCCTCGGTATCGCCAATGGTACCGCGATGCCCTGTTCCGGTCAAGAATGAGTTCTACTCTCAACAACGTCTTCCGCGTACGTACGAGAAGTCGCCGGTTGCGGCGTGAATCAGCGCCGCGTGAAGTCGGCCGAATTGCCCAGATCCCGTACGAAGAGCGCGATCAGCCTGGCCGCCGCGTCCAGGTCGTCGAGGCTAATCACCTCGTTTGGCGAGTGCATGTAGCGGTTCGGAACCGAGACAACGCCGGTCGGCACACCGCCACGGGCTGGCGCGATCGCGTCGGCATCGGTACCGGTGCTGCGCGGGTTGGCCTCGACCGCGTAGGGGATCTCGTTCTTGCGCGCGACCTCGACGAGCCGAGCGTGTACAACCGGGTTGATCGCCGAGCCGCGTCCCAGAACCGGACCGCCGCCCACCCGGATATCTCCCTGGCCGCGCTTGTCCGAATCGGGATGATCGGTCGCGTGGGTGACGTCCAACGCGATCGCGACATCTGGATCAAGGGCGAACGCCGCCGTGCGCGCTCCGAGGAAAGTGATCTCTTCCTGGACAGCCGCCAGTGCATAGACGTCTGCCTCCGGGCGACTCTCCGACAACAGCCGAAGCGTTTCCAGTGCGACCCAGGCGCCCATCCGATTGTCGACGCCACGGGCTGCGATGCGGTTGTTGCCAAGATCGACGATTGGTTGCTCGATCACGGCCGGGTCGCCGATGCCGACGCGCTCACGAGCCTGCGCTCCCGACGTCGCGCCGATGTCGATCCATAGTTCCTTGATCTTGCTCGCCTTGCTCCGGTCGTCGGCGCTCAGCAGATGCGCTGGCCTGCGCCCGATGACGCCCGCCACCGGCCCATTCGGCCCCATCACGCGCACGCGCTGCCCGGTCAGAACCTGGTCGTCCCAACCGCCGATGGCGCGGAACCAGAGATAGCCGTCGTCGTCGACATGGGTCACCATCAGGCCAATCTCGTCGATGTGGCCCTCGACCACGACCTTCGGTCCTGATCCCTTCAATCGTGCGATGCTGTTGCCGTTGTTGTCGACGTGGACTTCATCGGCGAACTTCTCGGCCTCAGCCCGCCAGATGCGTCCGGCCGGTTCTTCGAACCCGGATGGACTGGCACTTGTGAAGAGATCGAACAGGAACTGCTTGCTGTTGTCGTTCAATGACTGCTCCTCAACTGGATTCGATCGAATGGCTCACATGAGCCTGACCCGTTACCCACGAAGGCAACCTATCATAGCGCGTGTTCTCTGAATCACCACCAGATCGTGCCATGCTATTGTGTCTGCCCTCAAGAAAGCGCATAATGCATCCTGAGTTCAATCAAACGGCGAACGAATATTTTGCACCAGAACGTGTGACGTGAGGGACTGTCCGGCCGACTGGAGTCGTATTTTCGGTATCACTGCAATCACGCGGGATTCTCTTCGGGTTGTTTGTGATGCTGGAGGTCAGTGACGACGCACGGGACGGTGACGATGATATCTTTCGCGGATAACGACAGTCAGCCGTTGGACTCGGTCGTAGGTCCAGACCTCCCCAATGCAGCCCGTGAAGATAGCGCTGCCGAAGGCGCGGGCGCTATGTTCGTGAATGCGCCTATCCACTCGTCCCGATCATTCGACGAACAACCTGTACCAGATGCATCCGCGTCGGATCGTGACGAACGAGACGTGCGTCCAACGCGTGACCTTCTTCCGTCTGGATATCGGGCGCTTTTCTCCAGATTCTTGCAGATGAACCGCAAGACGCAACGCGAGACGGCTGCCGGACTTCTTCGCGGGCTCGTGCTGAAACGCAAGTTCGACGTGTGGGACTTTCCAATCGTTGGACGAGGCGTGGTTATCTCCAAACGCCACGGCACTCGCCTGGAAGCGGGCAGGTTCGCGCGGTTCATGGACGGATGCCAAATCGCCATCGGAACGGACGCGGGCAAGATTCCGACGTTTCGCGTCGGGAGAAAGTCGTCCATCGGGTCCGGCACTAAGATCAACGTCGGCGATGACTTCATTATCGGTGACAATACGCACCTTGCCTGGTGTGTCGACGCGTCTTCGGACAACTTTCACGTGATCAGGTATGACGATCTTTCCGCATCCCCGCGATCTGCTCCCGTGACGATCGGCAATAACTGTGTCGTGTTCAGAAACGTCAACATTAACCCGGGAGTCTCGATCGGAGACAATTGCGCTGTTGGTTCTGGTGCGAACGTCGTCAACGACATACCGTCGAATGTGGTCGCCGTGGGGAACCCAGCCCGGCCCCTTCGCAATATCCAGGGGATAGACCTCTGATCGGGCGTAATAGTCTCTTCCGCCCGATCAGACAGATTCACCACGCTCAGTACTGGTTTACCTGACAGTGAGCGGGCTGTCCGTTGATCACGTTTGTAACGTTCACCAGCGCCAGGTAGAACGCCCGGTCGAAGGCTTCCTGTGTGGAACCACCAATGTGTGGCGTCAGGATAACGTTGTCCAGGCCTACATAGGGATTATTCGGGTGCGGCTCGACCTCGAAGACATCGAGCGCGGCGCCAGCGATCCGGTGCTGTTTCAAGGCGGCGACCAGTGCCGACTCCTTGACGACCGGGCCACGTGCCGCGTTGATCAGATACGCGGACGGCTTCATCCGGTCGAGCGCTGACTCGTCGATCATCTCGAAGGTCTGCGGGGTGAGGGGCACGTGCATGGTGACGAAGTCTGACTCCTCGATGATACGTTCGAACGGAACGTAGGAGATGCCGTGCTCGTTGGCGAAGGTGATGTCCCATTCTATGTCGTTGGCCAGCACACGCATGCCGAAGGCACGACCGAGGAGCGCCACGGCCTTGCCGACCCGTCCAAGACCGACGATGCCGAGCGTCTTGCCCCAGAGGTCGAAGCCGAGATAGCGAATCCATTCGCCCTGCCGCAGTGCCCGGTCGGCTGGGTAGATGCCACGGGCGAGCCCGATCATCATGCCGAAGACGAGTTCTGAAACCGAGTAGTTGTTGCAGCCGGCGCAGATGCAGACGGCGACTCCGTGCTCGTTTGCGGCTTCCACGTTGATGTGATCGTAGCCAACCCCGCCAGCGCTCACGGCTTTCAGCCGATTGGCGTGGGAGAAGACACGTGGGGTGATCTGCTCCAGCCCGGTGATCAAGCCGTCGACATCTTTGATGATGTCGCAGAGTACGTCCTCAGTCACTGGGTAGTCGAATTCTCGTTCGGCGATCTTGCACCCACGTGATTCGAGGAACTCACGTGCGAAATCGGATTGTTCTCGGAATTTGCGTGACAGGATCAGCACTTCCTTGGCCATGATCGGCTCTCCTCTTCGCATCTATCTGAGATATCGACTGCCGCATTGTAGCGCAGAATCGCTGTCGCGCCGCCAGTAATCTCGCTCTTCGAGTTACGGGTTACGGTCAAGTGAAATCGGTGTACGTACGTTGACACTGTGACAGCCAAATGTTAACTTTCAGAGTGCGGTTTTGGCACTGTCATGTCCCATTGTTGAGTATGAGACAACCGAACCGTGCTTCGATGGAGGCCCAACCGTTGGTGTTTCTACTTCAAATCCTGATGACGTTTCTCACAATCCTCGAGTTCGCGATCATCGGTCGAGCCTTGATGTCCTGGTTTGACCGGGGCATGACCAACCCGATCTCGCAGATTCTGGTGCAGATCACCGAGCCGATCATCGCGCCGATTCGTCGGGTCGTGCCGTCCGCCGGCATGCTCGACCTTTCGCCAATGGTGGCAATTCTGCTCATCATCGTTCTGCAGCGAATGCTGAGCACTGCGGTAGCCTAGTTCAACTGAAGACAATGCAGCTACAGAGAACGGCGGGGCACGTAGCCCCGCCGTTTCATGATTGCGTCAGTTCGTCGGGTAGCGGTGTCGGCATATGCTCGGCAGTCCTTCGCGCGCGTTTCTCCAATTGGCCGCCGCGAGACAGCAGGAAGATCTCGAGGAGCAGCACGATCAGCCCCATGAGCGCGGCATTCGTGGTGGAGAGGACCTCAAGGAACTTCAAGAGGAGCAGCCCGACGCAGAAGATTGACCCCAGATAGCCTTCGCGACGAGCGCGTACGAAGTCGTAGCGCTGGCTGCGGCGGGCAAAGATGCGCAGGCCCACGGCATAAGAAAAAAGTGTCAGGATTGTGGCGAGTGACATCACCAGCGATACCAGGAAGACCAGCAGCACCGGCATCGGCGGGTTGTCGCGCGGATCGACAAAGGTGAAGACGAACGCCAGCGTTGACCATGCGACGATCGCCTCAAGGTCGTAGAGGGGAATGCGGAGCTTATGGGCAACTGGCATGAAGGTGACCGCCGGTGCCAGAATAAAGACCCCGTAGGCAATCAGCCGCTCGTTTGCCCAGAAATCCTGGTTGGAGCCGACGTCGCGCAGCACAACGAGATCGTAGACCCCGAACCAGGCAATGCTCGACGCCAGTAGCCAGCAGATGAGCGTGAGCGCGTGCGACAAGGTGCGCATTGGCCCTCCACCAGTGCGAATGCGTTCGGACGACCGCTCCTCCGCAGTCTAGCAGCATCGGCGGTGCTGGACCATCACGATGCTATAATCGCCCGGATCTGACCTTCTGGAGGCATCATGCCGCTCGAACTCTATCTCGACGACATCGTGAGATTGCGTAAACCTCACCCCTGTGGGTCGACCGACTGGGTTGTCGTCCGGCTGGGCGCCGATATCGGACTGCGCTGCATGGGCTGCGGACGTCGCGTTCTCCTGCCACGACGAACGGTGGAGAAGCGGCTCAAGGCTTTTGTCAGTCGCGGACCGGAATACCCGGCGCGAGACGACCAACCTGCCTGATGGAGGATCCACGCACCGCGGTATCAGTCGCACCGCGTGGCCGGTTCGTCGATGTTCTGCGAAATCGCCCGTTTCTTCGTCTCTGGATCGTGCAAGCCTTCTCCCAAACCGGTCAGAATATGACGAACTTCTCGCTCCTCATTCTGGTGCGGGCGATCATCGATCGCTACCAGATCGAGCAAGCGAATACGGCCATTGGCTTGACCGTACTCAGCTTCAGCGTTCCGGCTATTCTGTTCAGTCCGTTCGCGGGCGTGATCGTCGACCGTTCGAACAAGCGGACGGTCCTGATCGTCACGAACCTGCTCCGGGCATTGGCAGTCGTGGGGTTCGTGCTCATGCAGCCGACCTGGCGGCCCTTGCTGGCACTCACGGTCCTTTACGGGATTACGTTTGCGTCGGGAGCGGTCGGGCAGTTCTTCGGTCCGGCGCTCGGCTCGGCCATCCCGTTGCTGGTTCCGCCAAAGGACAACATCAATGCCAATGCGCTGTTCAACCTCACGTTTACCGCCTCGCAGATCGCGGGATTCGCTGCGCTTGGACCACTCCTGATCAAGCTCGTTGGTGTTCACGTGGTGCTGCTTGGCATCATCGGCATGTTCTTGCTCAGTACGATACTGAGCGTGACCATTCCCTCGACACCTCCCCCAGGCGTGAGTTCGGCTGAACAGGCGGGGGCTACCAGGCGCGTGCTGCGCGAGATGCGCGAGGGACTTCTCTTTATCCTCGGCTCGCCGATCCTGATGAAGGCCATTGCCTATCTATCGCTGGCCACGGCGTCCTACCTGATGATCGCGGTGCTCGGTCCCGGTTTCGTGACGACCGTGCTGCGTCTCCAGAGGCAGGACATCGCCTATCTCGTCGCGCCAGCCGGGCTCGGAATTCTGGTCGGTTCGCTCTTCGTCGGAAGAATCACCGCGCGCTATGGGGCAGAGTCGACGGTAGACGTGGGATTGACGACCGGGGGAGCCATTCTGGTGGCCCTGGCGCTGATGCCCGAGCTCGCCAGCCAAGCCTGGGAGCGCAACGGTCAGGTCTCGTCGGCGACGGTCGCGCTGGCGGCATTCCTGGCGGCACTGTTAGGGCTGGCAAACTCGCTGGTGCTGGTTCCAAGCCAGTCGCTGCTACAGTCGGCGTCGCCGGAGCGGATTCGCGCTCGTGTCTACGCCACTTTCTTCACGATCTCGAACAGCGTCGCGTTCCTGCCGATCATCTTCGCAGGCGCCCTTGCCGATCTGTTCGGCGTGGTGAAGATCCTGGTGGTTCTGGGATTGATCCTGTTCACCATCGGTGTGGTGCAGATCATCGCGGGATTGATAAGGCCAGCGAAGCACTGAGCCCCGCCAGCCTCCAGCGCGCAGTTCCTTGTGTCAGCGTTGAATCTAGCTCATTGCCTTGAAACGATTCATTGCCTGGTAGAGGTTTATCGACCAGCCCACACCGAATACGTCGGGAGTGAAGATGCGCTCGTCGTCTGGATTCCACCAACGTTCAAGCACCCGGCTGAGTGTCGGAATCCTGAAATCGTAGGGGAAGAACAGAATCGTTCCGTGCCAGTCCCGCTCGTCCGCAGGTCGACGCATCTGATCAGCAATTGCGGCCGCGATCAGGAGAAAACCGATCAGCCTGATGAGCCGATTCAATCCCTTCATGGACTGCCTCCTCTGAATGATTGAAAAAACGTTCTCCGTCAGTTTCGGCTGTCGTACACCCAGTCGCCCGCGACCATCGTGCGGAGCACGTGGGTGTCGCGGAGTGCCTCGGCGTCGACCCGGAGCGGGTCGCGGTCGACCTGAATCAGATCCGCGACTTTCCCAGGTTCGAGCGAACCACGCTGTCGCTGCAGACCGATCGCTACGGCGCCGCCCATCGTGTAGCTACGAAGCGCCTCCTGAGCCGAGATCGCTTCCGAGAGATCGAACTGGCGTCCCTTGATCGTTCGACGCGCGACTGCGGCGTACATCCCAACCCATGGGTTGAAGTCCGCAATTGGCGAGTCTGACGACCCAGCCAGCGGCACACCAGCGCGCAGGTAGCTGGCCATAGGGAGCGCTCGCGCCGCGCGTTCCTCGCCGAGACTGAGGACGAAGCTCTCGCCCAGGTGGACGAGAAATGGATTACTGACCAGAGCCGGAATCTGGTGCTGGCCCATCATATGAATCGTCTCGGGTGTCGGGACGTAGGCGTGGTGGACGCGATGATGGAGCGCCGGGTTCGGCGCCGCCTGCTGGGCAGCGACAAAGGCTCGCACCACGAGATCCTGCGCGGCATCGCCGCAGGTGTGCGCGTCGATCGACCATCCAAGATCGTGCACCCAGCGCACAAGTTCAGACAATTCCTCCGGATCAACTGCCCACTGTCCGCGGTTGCCGGGTTCGCCCTCGTACGAGCGATTCATGCGCGCTGTGCGATCTCCGACTCCGCCATCGACCATGAACTTCACGCCGCCCAGACGCAGTATGCCATCGCCGAACCCGCTGTAGACGCCCATCTCGCGGATCCAGCGTTTTAGTTCTGGTTCACGGCTGGACGGGACGAATCCCCAGCCACCGAGCAGCATGTCGGTGCGAACGGTCAGTTGTCCCCGCTCGTGCGCGGACTGGTAGGCGCGTAGCTCGCGCGGACCCAGTCCAGGTTCGGCGACGCCGGTTATGCCCACTGCGCTATAGGCGCGGCAGCCGAAGGCGATCGAATCAGCCATCTGGCGGTCTGTCGGCTCGGGAACAGCTCGGAGAATCAGTTCCTTCGCGCGGTCGCGAAAGAGTCCGGCCGGCTCACGCGTGTCGGGATCTCGTTCGAAGCTGCCGGCGTAGAGTTCGTCGGCAGGTGGGTTCGGTGTCTCGCGTGTGACGTTGGCCGCTGAAATCGCCGCGCTGTTGGCGGTGAGCTTGTTCCAGACGCGATGCAGCACGACCGGATTGTCAGGCGCGACGCGATCGATCTCCCACCGCGATGGATGGCGCCCCTCGGCCAGCAGGCTTTCGTCCCATCCCTTGCCGATGATCCACTCGCCAGGCGCGGATTCCCGAACACGCCGCGCCACACGATCCAGGATCTCGTCGATCGATCGGCAATCGTAGAGCTGTACCTGCTGGAGCACCTGGCTGGTCGAAAGCAGGTGGTTATGCGCGTCGATCAGGCCAGGCAAGATGGTTGCCCCGTCAAGATCTTCGATGACGGTGCCCGGTCCGGCCAGACTACGCATCTCCTCGTCGGATCCCGTTGCCACGACGCGGCCGTCGCGCACAGCGAGCGCGGACACAGTCGAGAAATTGCGATCGATGGAGTGGATCCTCCCGTTGATCAGGATTCGTTCGACCGTGGTCGGTCCGTTCGCCATGGTGAAGATCCTCCGTCGCCTGAGCTGAAGTCGCCGTTCCCGAGCATAGTAGCAGAACGCTAACCGGCCGTGCGATTCGCGGCTCTGAGCGTGCTTGTCGGCGTCCAGGTTTCTTTGGAGGAATTCGTTCCGGGCACACAGATTGTGCCTGTGCCTGATTTGGCGCGCGTCGTGGACGACCTGAACGGACGCCTGAGGAGATCGCGATGTCATGTATTCTCAGCGTACGTTCAGGGATTCCTTGACATTGCATAAAACCGCAAACTATGATTCAGGCGAGGGGATCTGTAGCAAGATCTACCAGTACGCGCGTGACCGTCCGGTTTCGGGCGCGTCGGGCGTACGCTGATTTCCCGAACATTAACAATTGACGACGCGACAAACGAGGAGCATATCGATGGGGACAGCTATCTTCATCCTCATCGGCGTGGCCATCGGCGCGATCGCGGCGGCTTTCGTCACCTTTCTGATCCTGACGTCAAGCGCGACTTCAAAGGTCAGGGCAGCGGAATCGGAAGCACGGCGCATAGTCGACGACGCTGAGGCCAAACGCCGAGAGCTCGTCCTGGAAGCAAAGGACGAGTCGCTGCAGGCGCGAGACGAGCTGGAACGTGAGTACCAGCAACGACGCAAGGAAGCCGACCGAATAGAGCGGCGACTGCAGCAAAAAGAGGAACAAGTCGACCGGCGGATCGAATCACTGGACCGGCGCGAAAAGAAGGTTCAGGGATCGGAACGCGAGATCGACGAGAAACGACACGAGCTTGACGAGATGGTGCAAGCGCGCCGGACTGAGCTCGAACGAGTAGCTCAGTTGACGCTCGACGAGGCACGCACTCAGGTGCTGCAGCAAGCTGAATTCGAGATGCGCGACATGATGAACCGTCAGGTTCGTGAAATCGAACAAGAGGCCAAACTCGAGGCCAATCAACGGGCACAGCGAATTCTCGCGACAACGATCCAACGAGTTTCATCCGACTATGTTGCCGAGAGCACCGTCTCGGTCGTGCCGTTGCCGAGCGACGACATGAAGGGACGCATCATCGGACGTGAGGGGCGAAACATCCGCGCGCTCGAGCAGGCGACCGGAGTCGACTTGATCGTCGACGACACGCCGGAAGCCGTGACGCTATCATCGTTCGACCCAGTCAGGCGAGAAATCGCTCGCCGATCGCTCGCCAAGCTCATCCAGGATGGACGCATCCACCCGGCGCGCATCGAAGAGGTCGTCGGTAAGACGCGCCAGGAAGTCGAGCAGATCATCCGCGAGGAAGGGGAACGGGTCGCCTACGAGGCGAATGTTCAAGGATTACATCCGGATCTGATCAAACTTCTCGGACGACTGAAGTACCGAACAAGCTATGGACAGAACGTTCTGCAGCACTCACTGGAAGTCTCGCAGATCGCCGGGGCGCTGGCGGCCGAGCTCGGAGCGGACTTCAACGTCTGCAAGACCGCGGCGCTGTTGCACGACATTGGCAAGGCGGTCGATCATGAAGTCGAGGGACCTCACGCGTTGATCGGCGCCGACATCGCACGACGCCTTGGCCGGTCGGCTAAGATCGTCCATGCGATCGCGGCACATCACGGCGAGGAAGAACCGCAGACGGTCGAAGCGTTTATCGTCGCGACCGCGGACTCAATAAGTGGAGCGCGGCCTGGTGCACGGCGCGAGATGGTCGAAACCTATATCAAGCGGCTCGAAGCACTTGAAGGGGTGGCGAACTCCTTCAGTGGCGTCGACAAGGCGTATGCCATTCAGGCTGGACGCGAGGTGCGAATCCTCGTGCAGCCGGACAAGGTCGATGATCTGGCCGCCACCAGGCTGGCGCGAGACATCGTCCGCAAGATTCAGGAAACGCTCGAGTATCCTGGACAGATCAAGGTGACGGTGATTCGGGAGACGCGTGTCGTGGACTACGCGCGATAGTCTTCCGATCCGAACGTATGTGACACAGGTGAGAACCGGGGCTGAAGCATTGCTTCAGCCCCGGTTTTCCTGTTTGACAACGAAAAAATCACCGTAGTGGTCAGTCCAATTGCGAAATTCTTGTTGACGTGTGGCCAAAAGGTGTGGTAACCCTTGCGCGAACCGCCACCGGTCGGAGCCGGTGAGTTCACAGCCAAAATGCGGGACGACGATGATGTTCAACGAGCCCTGGCGACGCTGCCCGGTTAGCTGGTGCCGCGCGGGAATGGCTGTGTGTCACGCATGTTGGTCGCACGTCATCTACTCGTTGATTCAGTGCGTTGGAGGTACACGAGGAACAAGCATTTTCACGTTTTCGCACGGGGGGTAAGGAACAACGATCGAAGGGGAGAGCGATGATTTTCGCTCTCATGGAGGAGCAGGATGGACCGGTTCTTCAGCAAACTCGACCTACGGGACATCAAGATCAATCCCGACGCAAGCTTCCCGCCAGATGAGGAAGCCTACGAACCGGAAGAGAACCTCACCGGTTATACCAATGGAGAAGTGACTGAGACGCTGACACAGGAGCGCCGCAGTGAGGTGCTCAAGGTGTCGGCGCGCTCGCGCCCAAGCGCTGTTGCTGGCGCGATTGCCGGAGTCGTCCGGGAATCGGGGCGAGCCGAGGTTCAGGCTATTGGGGCAGGCGCGACGAATCAAGCCGTCAAAGCGGTTGCGATCGCTCGAGATTATCTTCTCGAGACGGGGATCGAGGCAATCTGCCTGCCAGCTTTCATCGATGTTCAGATCGATGAGGAAAATCGTACGGCAATTCGATTGATTGTTGAGCCTCGCTAAGCATCTGAGATTCAAGGGAAGGGAACGGGCGTCACCGGAACGGGTGACGCCCGATTTCATTTCTTGCATTTGACCGATTGGTGGCTCAAGATGCGCGGCAGGTTCTGCGACGGTTTGACGCGATTCGCGTGTGTCCGTTCGATAGGGGACCCATTGATACATCGTTGATGCAAGGAATGACACCGTGCCTGCAACCTCAGTCCTGACATCGCCACTTGATCTTCATGTTCATAGTACGGCGTCCGACGGCACGCTCTCACCGAGCGAGGTCGTCCGATTGGCGAACGAGCATGCTCTCCAGATCATTGCGCTGACCGATCACGACACAACCCAGGGAATTGACGAAGCGATGGCCGCTGGCGCCACGACAGGTGTCGAGGTCATTCCTGGTGTCGAACTCAGCACATCGGTCGAAGCTGGCGAACTGCATATGCTCGGGTATCTCATCGATTTCCACCAATCGGCGCTCGAGTCGCGGCTTGCCGAATTCCAGGACGCTCGACGGGGACGGGCCGTGCGGATCGTCGAGAGACTGAATGCAATCGGTGTGCGGCTGGATCTGGACAGGGTCCGCGCGATGGCAGGAGAGGGGTCAATTGGTCGCGCGCATGTAGCCCGTGCGCTGGTCGATGCGGGGTACGTCACTTCGATGAACGACGCCTTCGATCGGTATCTGGCGCGCGGCCGGCCTGGATACGTGGAACGTCCCCGGCTATCGCCGGTGGAGGCGGTCGGGTTGATCCATTCGGCACGGGGAATTGCGGTCCTCGCTCACCCATTCAGTGTGGCGGACCTGGACCCTATGCTGCCTCGATTGGTCGAAGCTGGTCTGGATGGCATCGAAGTCTTCTATAGCTTGTACAATGACGAGCAACGACGCACGCTCGCCGATCTTGCCGAGCGCTTCGCCCTCGTTCCGACGGGTGGCAGCGACTTTCACGGTCCCGGCGAGCGAGAAGGTCGTGAGATTGGCACCGCGCCAGTTCCGTCCGACACCGTGAACCGTTTGCGAGATGCGCAGCGGGCGCGTTGACCGGCTGGAAGGAGTGATGCTAGACTCGAATGTCGAAGTTCTAACGACCAGATTCTGTCCACCTCCGAGTAGGTCATTCTTCTTCCGAGGCAGATCGGTAATTCATGCCCATCGCGTATCATGTGCGTGCCGCCTCATTGGACGACCGGATCTGGAGAACAGCTACAGCGATGAAGGTGCGGTCCATGCCTAAGTCCCCGCCTCGGGTTCCGCGCCCTAATTCAGCATTGTCGCGCGCGATCCGCTATGTGGGTCTTCTCGTCGGCATTTTTGGCGGCTGGGAGATTGGCTCCTACATCCAGCCAAACGCGAGTACGAGCAACGTCCAGGGTTACCCAATTCTCTTCGCGGGCGCCCTCGGAGCGCTTCTCTTTCTCGCCGCGCCCTACATCACACTCGGCTTCTTTAATTGGCTGCACCGGGAGATTCTGCGGCTCTCCGCGCTCGATCTGATCGCCGTCGGTGCGGGTCTGTTGATCGGCGGTGTTGTCTCGGCACTCCTGGCCTGGCCGTTGTCCCTCTTGCCGGGTTTCTACGGGGACGTTCTCCCGGCTGCGTCGGCGGTGGCGATCTGTATGGTCTCGGTAATTGCGGTGGTTACCAAGAAACGCGAATTCCAGTCGATCATTGGCCGTCCAATTGCCCAGATGCCGAGTCTGCTCAGTTCCGACTCTTCGGAGTCGAAGCATCCACACGGGATCGTGATTGACACGAGCGTGATCATTGACGGCCGGATCGTTGAACTGGCGGGCACCGGTATCTTGATGGCCGATCTGATCGTGCCGCAATTCGTACTGCGTGAATTGCAATTGGTGGCCGATTCTCCCGATCCGTCGCGTCGCGACCGGGGTCGCCGCGGGCTCGACGTGCTCGAGCGATTGCGTCAGGATGCCCGGGTGAATCTGATCATTTCCAGTCTGGACGCGGCGGAAGAGAATGAAGTCGACGCGAAGCTCGTTCACGTGGCGAAGCTTAACGACTACTGGATTCTCACCGGCGATTCCAATCTAGAGCGGGTCGCGGAGCTTCAGGAAGTACGTGTTCTCAATATCCATCAGCTCGCGCACGTGTTGCGCCCGCCGTTGGTGCCGGGTGAGCTCATGTCCCTCAAAATCGTGCAAGCCGGGCGAGAGTACGGGCAGGGAGTCGGGTTCCTGACCGACGGGACGATGGTGGTCGTCGAGGCGGGCAAGGGACTCATTGGCCAGGACGTGCAAGTTATCGTCACCCGAACGCTGCAGACCGGCGCGGGGCGGATGGCGTTCGCGCAGGTGGTTGATTCGGAGCCGGATTGATGACCTGCGGCGCGGTCGTGGTCGCCGCCGGCCAGAGCCGGCGCATGGGGTTCGACAAGACGTTGACCTCGCTTGCCGGACGAACGGTCCTCTTCAGGGTCCTCGACGTCATCGATCAATCGCCAGATGTCATGCATATCACGGTCGTTACCGCGACAGACATGGTCGAGGCACTCCGGCGTGATGTTCAGAGCGAGCCATACCGGCATTCGGTTCACGTTGTCGCCGGAGGCGAGACGCGACCGGAATCGGTTCGAAACGGGGTACGTGCCCTTCCAGGCGATGTCGACATGGTGCTGATCCACGACGCTGCTCGGCCACTTGTTACGCTTGACATTGTTGAACGCGGTGTGCGGACCGCGATCGCGCACGGCGCTGCGATCGCGGCGATGCCCGTCACCGACACGATCAAGCAGGTCGCCCCGGACGGATCAATCGAGAAGACCGTCGACCGGAGCCATCTGTACGCCGCCCAAACGCCCCAGGTCTTTCGCCGGAGCTGGCTCGACGAAGCCTATGCCCGGCTGGGAGACGACCTCGCGACTGGCGGCTTTACCGATGAAGCCAGTTTGCTGGAGCAGGCGGGCTATCATGTCAAGGTTTTTCCAGGGAGCAATGAGAATATCAAGCTGACCATGCCGTCCGACCTCGACCTGGCTGACGCCATTCTGGCCCGCCGAGAACGGATTGTGTCGTGACGCGAGTCGGCATGGGGTACGACGTCCACCGCTTCGCCGAAGGCCGGCGACTCGTACTCGGTGGCGTGGAGATCGCCGCCGAGCGCGGTCTCGAGGGTCATTCCGATGCCGACGTGCTCCTTCATGCGCTGATGGACGCGCTTCTCGGCGCGGCAGGACTCGGCGATATCGGGGTTCACTTTCCTCCATCAGATGAGCAGTGGCGCGACAGCAGCAGCCTCGATCTTCTTCGCATCGTGCGCGATCTCCTTCCTCCCGACTGGTCCATCGAGAATGTCGATTGCAGCCTCATTGCAGAGCAGCCGCGTATCGGTCCGTACCGGGAGGCAATGCAGGCGTCGATTGCCGGTGCGTTGCGTATTGAGCCCACTCGTGTGAACATAAAGGCAACCACCAATGAGCGACTCGGCTTCGTCGGGCGCGAAGAAGGTATCGCGGCACTCGCCTGCGCAGCGCTCAGGGATTCAGATTAGGCAGCAAGATCGTGATGGCGCACTGGAGTTCGCGCGTCTGGCGCGTACCACGGTCATGTGTGATTGGCATTGAGAGGAACAGACGCGGAAGATGCGAATTCTGGTTCAACGCGTTCGTGCGGCGGCGGTGAGAATTGAGGATGCGGTCGTCGGGTCGATCGGCCAGGGTCTGCTGCTCTTTGTTGGTGTGCAGCACGACGACACCGAGGTGGACGCTCAGTTTCTCGCCAGCAAGGTCGCCAACTTGCGAATCTTCGAAGACGAGGCTGAGAAAATGAACCTGTCAGCGCTGGATCTCAGTCTTGCCGCGCTCGTCGTCTCGCAGTTCACGCTCTATGCCGACTTGCGCAAAGGGCGGCGGCCAAGCTTCATCAAGGCCGCCCAGCCAGACGTGGCGCGGCCGCTCGTCGATCGCGTGGCCGCGGAGCTTTCCACGCTCGGGCTCACGGTGGCAACGGGTGAGTTTGGCGCCAACATGCAGATCTCACTTATTAATGATGGTCCAGTAACAATCTGGCTGGATTCTGATGAGTTGCGCGGATCATAATTCGATCGACTCCTGATGCAACGGGTGGATTGATTCGAGCCGGTTGGACAAGTCGGTTAGGGCCGCACGGCGGGATCAGAGGGGTCGACATTACGCGTAACGGTGACGCCCAGTCGATCAGGACTTCTGGGCTAAACCGCCAATTCATATGGATGGTAGACTCGATTTGCGAGTAAGCGCGACGAAGGGCGTGACAAAGGGAATTGGACCCCTGTGATCCGTCCCGCGTCTCGCGCGGACTGCCGAAACGTGATCGGCTGGGAGGACCAGTGTACTGCGCAGAATGTGGCACAGCGAATTCAGTAGGCGCGGAGACGTGTGAGGTCTGCGGATCACCGCTTGGTCCGAGCACCGGAGACAAGACCTGTCACGCGTGCGGCGCTCCAATTAACGAGAATGATCGTTTCTGTCGATCCTGTGGGCAGAGTCAGTCCGGCGCGGATGCCGGGCGATTCGAACCAGGGCCGAGCTTTGTCGATGATTCCAACCTGGACGTCGAGGCGTCGGAGTTGCCGCCGTGGCTTCGTGACATGACGCTCGCGAAGACGCAGCGGGAGAATGGGCACCTGGCGGCATCCGCGGCCGTCGTCGACCAGTCGGAGACGTTGCCGGGTTGGATGGATTCCACCACGAACGGGAGCGGCAATGGCAACGGTTATAAGCCGGCAGCATATGCGCCGCCCGCGTCATCCGGTCCATCGGCTCCGGTCGACGAGCCAGCCGAGTCTTTCTCGTTGATCAGCGAGGATGATTTGCCGGAGTGGCTGCGGGCCCTGGGCGACCAGGAATTCGAAGAAACGACCCCATCACCGGCACCGATGACAAGCCGGGCCGCGACACCTCCAACCGTCGCGGCGTCGACCCCGACTATCACCCGGGCTTGGCTGAGTCGCCCTCGTGAAGTCGGCACGGAATCCGCTGGCGATGTTGCGTCCGACTTTGCACCGCTCGAAACAGGTCCGACCGCCAGCCTTGCTCGGCGGCCGACACATCAGACGGACGAATTGACACTGCCGCAGGATGAGGCCCAGCAGGGTTCGGAGCCTCGGGTGGTGGTAGAAGAGACGGACCAGACAAACAACAACCGCGTGCGGCTGGTCATGCTAAGCGTTGTTATCGTCCTGGTAGTGATCCTTGGTGTCTTTGCAGTGAGCAATCTCCTCTAGAGACGAGGTGAAGTGATGGTGGGACGCACGATGCCCGATGTCGCGCAGGCGGTTCCTGAACCGGCGGCTACAGTCACCGAGAACAGCGTGACGACGCGCGATTCGGCCATGATCATTGACGTGGACTTGCTCGCGGTGCGAGCCGTTCTGTTCGATCTGGTCGACGGTGTGCCACGGTTCGTTGGAGTGGGATCGTCTGTTTCGACGAAGCCCGGCGAATCGATCAGTCTTGAGCGCGTCTGGGCGGCGATCCGCGAGCTGGAGCAGCAGACCGGGCGGCGCCTTGCAACGGACGAGCGTGTGATCTCACCGCAGTACGCGAACGGCGACGGCGTTGACGAGGTCTTCTTCACCGGTCTACCGGTCGCGGTCAACCGGGCCGCCGTCATCTCGATCGGGAGCGGCGCGCTCGGCCAGAAACTGGTCTCCGGTATTAGACAGTCCCCAACGGTCGTGGCGTTCGCGGCTGAGGATCTTGGCCTCGACAGCGGTGCATTTACCACGTCGGTGCTGCTCTCCTGGTTGCGTGACTTTTCACCGAAGACTCTCATCCTCGTCCATGACGGTGGTACCGCCGAGGATTGGGATATCGCAATTGAGGCCGCTGCAGATGCCGCACGCGATGGCGCCATGACCAACGGCATCGTTATCGCCGACGAGGCGAAGCAGCAGTTGGTCGCACAGTCCCTGGGATCGTCCCTCGAGCTGAGCGGTATCGATCCGTCCGATTACGAGCCGTGGGAGATCGCCTCGGCACTCGAGGCGGAATTCTCCGAGCAGTATCAGCAAGGGATCAAATCGGTCGACTCGATTCCGTCGCTCAGTTCGGCGCGCTATGTCGATCGTTTGCGGTCGGTCCAGGCGGTCGCGTCCTTCCTGCATCGTCGCATGCGTCGGAACGTCGTTTCGATCAACATCGGCGCTGGCTCGCTGGTCTACCTGGCGGCAAACGGTGGCGGAGTTACGACGTTCCGCGCCGAGCGGGATCTCGCACTCGGCAGCCGGTCACTTCTTCGCATTCCGCCGGAGCGGATTGCCCGCTGGTTGCCGAATCGCTGGTCGTCCGAAGAGATTACGCAGTGGATTCTGAACCGGTCCTTGCGTCCATTCGGTCGCTCCGATTCGTCGACCGACAGTTTGGTCGAATCGGCTCTTCGTCGCGAACTGATCGCCGATTTAATGAATGAAGTTGGCGCGAAGGGACGTGGAGATATCGACTTAGTCGTGGTCGGGCCGAGTTTCGCCGATCAGGCCCCGTCCATGGCCGCGCTGACGGTGCTCGATGGCGTCGAGCCACTCTCGGCGGACGGTGTTGTTACCATCGCGCTCGACGCCGAAGGAATCATGTCGGCCATTGGCGCGATTTCGACCCTCGATCCGCTCTTCGCGCGCGACGTTATCGAGCAGGATTTCCTGGTGCCGCTGGTGACCGCGGTCGTTGTCACTGGAACGGGCCAGCCGGGAGCGCTGGCGGTCCGCGGTGAGATCAAGGTTGATGGCGGCGAGATCAAGCGCTTCAGCGTTCCGTACGGGCACGTTCACCTGCTCGAAGCCGGTGAGTCGGAAGCAGCGGACGTGATTCTCACTCCAGAACCGGGTTTCTCCGTTGGTGGACGAGGGGCCGGCGAGAAGGTCGAATTCACGGGCGAACGGCAGCTCTTTGGTGGGCGCGTCGGGATCATCATCGACGCTCGCGGACGTCCAATTCAGGTCCCGGACGATCCGGAGGCACGTGTTGCCCAGGTGCGCTCATGGCTGACCGATTCCGGCGTTACCATCGATTAAGACGATAAGACGATAAGACGAGGAGAGAAAATGTCGACTGCGGTGGGCACCCAGGATCCCGTGATCGTTGAAGATGCCTCGTTCGACGTTGAACGCTTTCTTCGTTTTCCCGGAGAGATCGGCGTTCAGGTTGGAGACCGGGTCGAACCGGCGACTGCGGTAGGTAAGGCCTCCGCTGGGGCTGGCCGAACGATCACGCTGCACCTTGCGCGTGAGCTTGGTGTCGCCGCTGATACCGTCAAGCGCTACCTGACGAAGCCGATTGGCTCGCACTTCGAGGCGGGTGAGAGCGTCGCCCGAGCGCGCAAGAGCCTCCGGCCGGTCACATCTGAGACGCCGGAATCCGGTCGGTTGTCGGAAGTGAACGAGATCGCGGGAACGGCGACGATTGTTCCCGATGCGGGCACTCAGGAGCTTGAAGCGCTTGTCTATGGAGAAGTATCAAGTGTCATCGATGGGCGCGGCATTGTTATTCGCGCTGGTGGTTCGCGGATTCGCGGAGTGATCGCGCTTGGAGCGGATAGCACCGGGCCGATCAAGGCTGCGGTCGATCGTCATGACCGCGAACTAACCGCGGACGGCGTAACGACTGATCTGCGTGGAACGATGGTCCTGGCGGGAATGACCGTCGGCGCGTCCGCGATTCGCCGGTTGGCGGAAGTCGGTGCGAGAGGCGTGATCGTCGGCAGCATTACCGAGAGCGATGTCCGCCGGGCCGCTGCCGGAAACGGCGACGAGCGACCAGCCCAGGCGTTCTGGCACTCACTTGCGACAAACGGTCCGCTGGCGCCTGACCTTGATGGCACTGGGTTTACCATCTTCGTGACCGAGGGCTTCGGTCGCAAGCCAATGGCGCCCGCGGTCTTCTCCTTCATCAACGAGCGGGAGGGTCAGATGGCGAGCGTTCTGACTCCCGGACGTGAACGAGCATTCCCATCCTACCCGTATCTCAGCTTCACGTCGGTTGGAGCGACGTTCACGTCGCCTGCTGAACCAGTCAAACCGGAGGATGGTGTCCTCGCCCGGCTTACCGATTCACAGCACCTCGGCAGCTTCGTCACGTGTCGTAGTGAACCGATCGTGCAGCCACAGTCGGACGGCCCGGCGCATGTGGTCGTCGAGGTCGAATTCAATAACCACGCGCGGCGTTACGTTCAACTCTGCAACCTGGAATTGATCAAGAAGACCTGAGTGGCCCCTTTGACGGCGACAGGCCAGCAAGCGAAACGACGGGAGGACAATTGTCCTCCCGTCGTTTCGCTTGCCTGAGTCTGGTTGCGGCTTGAACAGAATCCAGTTCCGAGACAATGTCTACGCGGAGGTTGCGAACTTCGCTGACTCGTCGATCCACTCCTGCACCTGCTGAAGTGACGGCGCGTGATGGGTAATGTGTTTCTCATCGTTCAGGGCATGCAGCCGCTCGTACAGGTTGTCCGCCCGGCGGTGCTGCAGTTCCTTTGTGCTGTCGACTCCAGCCTCCTCGAGCAGATTTGCCATCTCCTTGCCGACGCCTTTGAGCCGCATAAGATCAGCGCGATTGATCCACTCGGTGAGATCCGATGGGTTGACGGCGATCGTCTTTGCGAGACTGGCTCGCGTTGAAGGCGTGGCAGTGTGCGTAAGGAGATCATCGGTCGTCATGATTCCTTGAGATTCGAGTTTCTTTTGGACCTCGGCCGTAAGTCCCTTGATGTTTGCGATCGTCTCCGGCATGGCGTCTCCTTTTCACGTGACAAGAATCGTCTACACGTGGCAACCCAAGGTGAAACTTGGACCAATATATGTTTTCACGTGTGACAATTACGATACAGTGGGATCGTTAAAATAGCAATATGATGTCAGGTACCGCATGTGACGGTACGCGTGCGGGCCGAAGCAAGGAACGACAAAACAGGGGATGGCGGGCTACGCCATCCCCTGTTCAACGTTTCAGTATGGTGTTACGTGCCAGCGGCTTCGTTGACGGCAGACACGGTTGTCTACCGCCAACGATTGTCGTGCTAGCCCTCGTTGTGGACTTCGCGGAATTCGCCTTCGACAGTCGCCTCGTCCTCGGCCTGTGGTCCGGCCTCGCCACCGGTATCGGCTGCTTCCTCCGCGCCGGCGGTCTCTTCGTACATGCTCGAGCCGACACGCGACAGCGTCGAGGTCATCTCCTCATAGGCTGGGCGGAGCCGGTCAATGTTCTCGCGGTCGTTCTCGAGAATATCCTTGACCGCCGCGATCTTACCTTCCAGATCAGCCTTCAGATCGGACGACACCTTGTCGCCGTAGTCGTTGAGCGTGCGCTCTGCCTGGTAGACCATCGACTCCGCCTGGTTGCGCAGCTCGATGCCCTCACGACGCTGGCGGTCGTCGTCAGCGTGCGCTTCGGCCTCGCGAACCATGCGCTGGATCTCATCCTCGGTCAGACCGCTCGAAGCGGTGATCGTGATCTTCTGCTCACGGTTGGTGGCCTGGTCACGCGCCGTGACGTTCAGGATACCGTTCGCGTCGATGTCAAACGTCACCTCGATCTTCGGCACGCCACGCGGTGCGGGCGGAATGCCATCGAGAATGAACCGGCCAAGGCTCTTGTTGTCCGTCGCCATCGGGCGCTCACCCTGGACAACGTTGATTTCGACCTGCGTCTGGTTATCCGACGCCGTGGTGAAGATCTGACTTTTGCGAGTCGGAATCGTCGTGTTGCGCTCGATCAGCGGGGTCGCAACGCCGCCCAGGGTCTCAATTGACAGCGTCAGCGGCGTGACGTCGAGGAGTAGGACGTCCTTGACCTCGCCACCCAGCACGCCAGCCTGAATTGCGGCGCCAATCGCGACAACTTCGTCCGGGTTGACGCCCTTATGCGGTTCCTTGCCGAAGAAGTCACCAACCTTCTTCTGCACGGCCGGCATTCGGGTTTGGCCACCGACCAGGAGCACCTCGTCGACCTTATCCTTTGCCAGTTCGGCGTCCTTGAGAGCCGATTCCATCGGCGGAACGGTGCCATTGACCAGATCGCTGACCAGTTGCTCGAGCTTGGAACGAGTCAACGTGATGTTCATGTGCTTTGGACCGCTCTGGTCCGCCGTGACAAACGGCAGGTTCACTTCGGTCTGCTGGGTGCTCGACAGCTCGATCTTGGCTTTCTCGGCGGCCTCCTTGAGGCGCTGCAAGGCCATGCGATCGCTGCGGAGGTCGATTCCCTCCTGCTGCTTGAACTCGTCGGCCAGCCAGTCAATGATGCGCTGGTCGAAGTCGTCGCCACCGAGATGTGTGTCACCGTTCGTCGCGAGCACCTGGAAGACGCCCTCAGACAAATCGAGGATCGAGATGTCGTAGGTGCCACCGCCGAGGTCGTAGACCGCGATCTGCTCGTCGCCCTTTTTGTCGAGGCCGTACGCGAGTGCCGAAGCCGTCGGCTCGTTGATGATACGCAGCACCTCGAGACCGGCGATTCGGCCGGCATCCTTGGTCGCGTTTCGCTGGCTGTCGTCAAAGTAGGCCGGAACCGTGATGACCGCCTTGTCGACCGTCTCGCCCAGGTACGCTTCGGCGTCTGCCTTGAGCTTCTGCAGGATCATGGCGGAGATTTCCGGCGGGCTGTACCAGCGGTCGCCGATCTTGATCTCGATGCCGTCGTTCTTGGCTCGTCGCACTTCGTATGGAACCAGTTTCAGGTCGCGCTGGACCGCTGGATCTTCGAAGCGACGTCCCATGAAGCGCTTCACCGAGAAGATGGTGTTCTTGGCGTTGGTAATCGCCTGTCGTTTCGCGAAGCGACCGACCAGTCGTTCGCCATTATTTGACTGCGCGACGACGGACGGGGTGAGCCGCTCGCCCTCTGCATTCGGAATCACGGTCGGCTCGCCGCCTTCGATGACGGCCATGACCGAGTTCGTAGTTCCGAGGTCAATTCCTATTGTTCGTCCCATTGGACCGTTTCCTCCCGATCTGAACGATCGTCTCTTTTCCGCGTTTCGTTGCTCTACGTTGCCGTTTTACTGGCCGTCTCTGGACCGTCCGACTTTCACCATGGCCGGACGAATTGTCCGGTCGTGCATGGTGTAGCCGCGTTGGAACTCCTCGACGACGGTGTCGCCACCATCCTCGGCGACACTGACCGCCTCGTGAATGCTTGGATCGAATGGCTTGCCGATCGCTTCGATCGGGCGAACCCCCTCAGATTCCAGGATCTGCCACATCTTTCGCTCAATCAGGCGCATCCCTTGCACCCAGGCGTTGTCCTGTTCCTCCGGGGGGACAGCGTCGTTGGCGCGGTGAAAATCATCGATCACCGGGAGAATGCGGGCAATCAGGCTCTCCGAAGCGAAGCGCCGCGCCAACTGCGTCTCCTGCTCCATGCGTCGCCGGTAATTAATGAGCTCCGCCCGGGCCCGTTGCGCCTGGTCGAGATACTCCGAGGAGCGTGTGCGTTCCTGCTCCAGTTCCTCAGCAAGATTCTGCAAGATGATTTCTGGTTCCTCCGAATTGCCTGCTCCGGTTCTCGCCGGCTCTCCCGCGCCTTTCGGCGACTGCTCCTCCTGAACGTCGACCGGCTCTCCGTTGAATCTCCCGCGCTGTTCCTCGTTCATAGGCCTGTTTTCCCTCATTGTGGCTGCAGATAGGTTTGTTCGTTGTCGTCGATCGCATAAACGCTTTCGAGCAGGTCGCTCAAGAGCTGTGCCATGTATCGGACCGTCGAAATGGACCGTCCATAGGACATGCGCGTCGGCCCAAGAACCCCTACCAGCCCGGTTAGCGCCGATGGAATCCCGTAGGTCGACACGACCACACCGAACTTCTGGAGCTCCTCCGACCAGTTTTCAGTACCGATGAAGACCTGGACGTCGTCATCGAAATCCATCTGGGGCGACAGCGCCGTCAAGATGGTGCCGCCGCGCAAGAGGTCGAGCAGCCGCAGGGCGATGAGGCTTTGCGAAAATTCCGGCTGCTGTAACGCGCGGTCGAGACCCTCGGAAAAGACCTCGCTCTGCCCCTGTCGCTCGGCCAACGTGAGCGCCTCAGCGATTCGCTCAACCACGATCGCGACGAACTCCTCGTTTGTCGTCATGGGTAGCGAGAGAATCTCGAGCGCACTCAAATTGACCAGTTCGGCGTTCAATCGGCGGCTGATCGCGCTCAGTTCCTCCTGAGCGAAAACCTCGCTCGTGGTAAGAACGAGCTCGTGAGCGCCGCCCGACTGGGTCACGATCACCAGCAAGACCACCTGATCGCGCAGGCTGATCAACTCCACGTGGCGCAAGCGCTCAATGGCGCTGCGCGGAGGCGTGACGAGCGCGAGGTTGCCGCTGACATCGGCAAGGATCGAGGCCGCGAGCTTGGCCCAGGCTTCGATCTGCGATTCGACCTGGCCGAACTGATGCCGGATGCGAAGCTCCTCCGCGGGCGGCAGTCCGAGATCGTCGAGTAAGTATTCGACGTAATAGCGGTAGCCCAGGTCCGTCGGCACCCGGCCGGCCGACGTATGCGGATGTTGGAGAAAGCTGCGCTCTTCGAGCTCGCCCATCTCGTTCCGGACCGTCGCCGGGCTCACACCGATGCGATAGCGCTCGATTAACGACTTCGAGCCGACCGCACGGCCCGTCCGAACGTATTCCTGGACAATATATTTGAGTATTGTTCGCTGCCGGTCGTTGAGCTCTTCAAGCATATCCTTACCCACAATTAGCACTCGATCGTCGAGAGTGCTAACGCCTTGTAGGATAACAGTTGATACCAGTCGTGTCAAGGTTGCGCGGGGGCTTGATTGTGCGTCCGGACACAGCAAAACACGGGCAGTGTTCGGCATGTGGACGCGGATTTATTGAACGTGTGCGGGTACCAACGATGCGCGCGACGCGAGGAGATTTCGGTCGATTCAGGCTGATCGAGGGTATCTGCGGCCACCATATCGGATCGGGGTGACCCGCACTCCTCCACACCCTGAGGGTGGACGCTAGAGCGACTCGTTGCTCTCGGAATGGGAGCGCCGCAGCACGTACGCCCCAGCCACGATGCAGAGGACAGCGGCCGAGCCGATCAGCAGGAGTGAAGTCGAGGAGGCGAGGACGTCCAGCGGACCCTGGCCGATACCCGGGTCGGTCGTCCCGGGATCAATAGCGGCCGCGGCTTCCTTGTCTCCACTGTAGCCGAGCCAGTCCTTCCACTCCTTGTCGAGCTGATCGATCGAGATGCCGAGACCGGTCTCGACTGCCTGCTCATTCGACACACCTTGTTTGAACGCATTAAGCAAGGCCGCCATCTTGTCGGCACCCTTCTCTTTGATAATGAAGGTGACGATGCTCTCGCTTTCGGCGTATGACAGGATGGCTTGGTTCGGGTCGTCCGGAAAACTCGAGTTGAGCGCCTTGATCGGGATGAGCTGTCCCGACTGAACAGCGCGCTGGAGCGTTCCGGGGAACCTGGTGTCCGGAACTTCCTGGTAATAGGTCGCCAGGCCCTCGTCCAGCCAGGGTGGAGGGGTGTTGAACGGGTTATCTGTCGCTTGCCCGACGACCAAATGGACCGACTCGTGACTGAGGACGCGATGGACCTCCGATTTGTCGTCGAAGCCGGGCTGGATTCCCGTCAGGACAAGGTGAAGCTCCGGTTCGGCGATGCCCCCGATCCACTCGGCGCTGTTCGGCGGCAGCGCGCTCGCGAAAGCGCTGGAGCTTCCGTAGACGACGATGTTGACCGGCTCACTGGTTGTAATGTTGAACGTCTGATGGAACTTGTCGATCGACTGTGTGGTCGTTTTCAACGCTTCCTGGCCGAGTTGGTCGTCGCCCTTCTGATAGTAGACCGTCACGGGGCCGTCGGTCACTGAGCCCCACTGATAGCGGTTGTCCATGTAGAAGATCGTCTTTTCCGGCGTATTGACGATGCTGCCGTCCTGTAGCGTGAGTCGCCAGTGGTAGACGATATTGAGGCCCGGTGGCAGGTAATGCAGCTGCATGTCGACCGCGGACGACACCGACACATGCTGGGAGCCTCCGGCAAAATCGGGACGTGACACCTGCGTCACCGGCGAGAACTCCGGTCGATACCAGACTTCGAGTGCCTGGACCGGCTGTGGTGCGTCGGCCGCCAAATCGAACTTGAGCTGCGTCGGGAAATCGACGGTAGCGGTCTCCGTGCTGACGGTGAGATCAGCAGCACCGGCCGGAGCGACCGGCACAAGGAGACTGCTCAACAGGACAAATAGAAAGACAACCGGAGCGACTCGCAACGGGCCCCGGCTACTTGTCATTTTCCTCGCCAAGCTGCTGGTGCAAGTACGCCTCGATGAACGGGTCGAGCTCGCCCGAGAGGACAGCCTGGATGTTGCCCGTGCTGTACTCGGTCCGGTGGTCGGTCACCATGGTGTAGGGGTGGAGCACGTACGAGCGAATACGGTTGCCCCAACCCGCGGCGATGTGGTCGCCCTTGAGCTTCGACTGCTCTTCTTCACGCTCGCGAATGACCATTTCCGTCAGGCGCGCTCGCAGAATCTTCATCGCGCTCTCTCGGTTCTGCAGCTGCGAGCGTTCGTTCTGACAGGTAACGACGATACCGGTTGGCAGATGCGTGATGCGAACTGCCGAGCTGGTCTTGTTGACATGCTGGCCGCCCGCGCCGGATGAGCGGTAGGTGTCGACCCTCAGGTCATCGTCGTTGATCTTGATCTCGTCATCGTCATCGACCTCAGGCAAAACTTCCACCAGCGCGAAGGCCGTGTGACGTCGATGGGCAGCGTCGAACGGCGAGAGCCGGACGAGCCGGTGCGTACCTGCCTCGCCCCTGGTGTAACCGTACGCGTTGTCACCCTTGATCTCAATGGTGGCGCTTTTTATTCCCGCCTCTTCACCTTCAGTGACGTCGAGCACGGTCGCCTGGAGCCCAGCGTTCGATGCCCAGCGCAGGTACATGCGCATCAGCATTTCGGCCCAGTCCTGCGCGTCGACACCGCCGGTCCCGGCGTGCACCGCCAGAATCGAATCGTGATCGTCGTATGGACCGGTCAGGAGGAGCGCGAGTTCCAGTTGCTCGAGTCCGCGCACGAGGTGCTCGGTCTCCTCGGCAATTTCGGATTTCATGGCGTCGTCTTCCTGAGCCAGCACGATGAGTTCGCTCAGGTCACTTGCCTGCTGTTTTAGTGCCCGCCAGCGTTCGACCTGGTTTCGAAGCGAACCAAGACGACGCATGGCACGCTGGGCACCCTCTGAGTTGTTCCAGAATTCCGGATTCGAACTCTCGAGTTCGAGTTCGCGAACCTCCTGCTCTTTGGCAGGGATGTCAAAGACGCACCCCGATCTTATCGAGGCGCTCGAGGCTGGAGGTAACGGTTTGCTCTATGTTGTCGATCACCAGTATTCCCTTGCCGTGGTTGGAACAACTGCGTGGAATGATGCGTGAAGTTCAGCTGTTTTGCCGCACGAAGTATAACATGGGCCTCATCTGGGGCCCGGTTGTTTCGAGACATCACCTGCGACCAGCCCTGGGCCCTGGCCGAGTCTGGCCAGCCGGGCTATGATCCCTGTCGCGCGACTCGCACCGCCGACCACGAGAGGGTGGGGATGCTCCGCCAGCTACTGCGAAACAAAGCGCTGCTGACATTCATGCTTGGCCATTTCACGGTCGACATGTTCGGTGGCTTACTGCCGATTCTCTATCCGCTGATGGCGATTGCGTTCGATCTTAACCTCGCCGACGTCGGGTTGATCGCGCTCTGCTTCACCGGCGCTTCATCCCTCTCGCAGCCGCTCTTCGGCTTCGTGGCCGACCGCTACGGGAGCCGCTATCTCGCGCCCGCGAGTCTCGTTTGGGCGGCGACGATGTTCGGACTGGTAGGGTTCGCGCCGAACGCCGGGATGCTGGCGGTACTTGCCGCGATGGCCGGACTCGGCTCCGGCGCCTATCACCCGCAGGGCGCGGCCAACGCGTCGGCAGTTACGGGGAGCATCCAGAAGAACACGGCGATGTCGCTCTATACTGTGGGCGGCACGTCCGGCTACGCGCTCGGGCCGATACTCGGCGCCTTGGTTTTCGGCCTGTTCGGGCGACATGGGTCGATCATCCTGGCTCCCGTCGGAGTAATCTCGGCGAGTCTTATCCTGCGCTCGTTCAAGCGGCTCGGGCTGGGCATGCCGCAGGCGCATCAAGAGGCGCGATCACAGCAGCAGAAGATCCGCTGGCGGCCGCTCGTTCCGGTGCTGAGCGTCTCAATGCTGCGCAACATGGTGATGCTGTCGGTGATCACCTTCGTGCCGCTCTGGTACCGGGACATGGGCTACAGTTCGGCATTCTACGGCATCTTGACGTCGCTGATGATCGCTGGCGGCGCGGTCGGTGCAATCTTCGGCGGGATGCTGGCCGATCGTTATGGCCCGAGAAGAGTGCTGGTCGCGGGCCTGGCGTTGAGCGTGCCCGCGCTCATCATCTTCATGCAGGCTCCAGGGCCCGGTGCTCTCATTCTCGGTCCGGTTTTCGGCATGTTGGGTGAGGGGCCCGTTTCGATCACGTTGGTGATGGCTCAGCGGCTGTTGCCAGGCCGCGTGGGAATGGCCTCTGGGTTTGTGCTTGGACTCGGATTCGTGGCTGCCGGCGTTGGCGCGCCGATCACCGGCGTGCTTGCCGATCATCTCGGAACGCCGAACGCGATGATGCTTGTCGCGACGTTGATGTTTGCGGCGATTGTGGCAGCGTTACTTATTCCCGGCGAAGCGATTGGAACCTCCGAGACGCCGCCGCCTAGGCTGGCGATGAGTTCGATCGACGACTGAAAACCGTGGTGCTGACCGCTAGCCCGGTAAGACGCTGTCGTGGCTCCGCCCGTTTGGGAACTCGTTTCGCAGTTGAATGTAGCGAATCACGTCGTTTCGGGTAAGCAGCCCCACGAGCACGCCGTTGCGCGCGACCGGGATCTGGTGAATGTCCTTTTCGGACATCGCCTGCAGGGCCTCCGTGAGTGACGCATCTGGCGCGAGGGTGATGAGCCGGTCGAGCGACGTCATGCGCTCGGCCACGGTCACCTTCGCCCAGTCCGCTCGCGGGGTCGACTTCACGTCTGACAATGTGATGATGCCGGTTAGCACACCGTCGCGAACCACGGGCACTCCTCGCGTGTTCTGTCCAAGAATGTGGTATTCAATCAGATCCTCAATCGAGGTGTCCGGGCTGACCCGTGGCGGGACCGGTTGCATGATGGTGCCGATCGCGACGTTCTGAAACTGCCTCTGCACCTGTAGCTGCTGCATCGACTGATTCGCGGCGTTCTGGAGGAACCAGCCGATGGCGACCAGCCAGATGCCGGAGATTACCGTGCCGCTGAAGAGAAGGAAGACACCGCCGATGATGAAGAGATACCCGATAATCACCCCCACGGTTCCGGCGATGTTCGTTGCGCGTTCCATGCTGTTTGTGATGCCCCAGACGATGGAGCGGAAGACGCGTCCGCCATCGAGCGGGAACCCTGGAATTAGGTTGAAGGCGACGAGCAGCCCGTTGGCCCACGCGAGATAGAGGAAGATCCCCTGGCCTTGCTCCGTGACTCCCCGCAACGCAAAGACGAGCCCGACCGAGATCGCCGTTATGAGAAAACTGACGGCCGGTCCCGCGATTGCCACCTGGAACTCGGTCTTAGCGTCCTTTGTGTCTTCGGATAGGTTCGCGACGCCGCCGAAGATGAAGAGCGTGATGCTCCGAACGCCAATGCCGCGCGCGATCGCGACGAGCGAATGTCCCAGTTCGTGTGCCAGCACCGATGCAAAGAGGAGCAGGCTGGCGACAACACTGATGCTCCAGTATTGAGCGGTTGACCAACCGTCGTAGAACGCTGGGAAAAAGTCGACCGCCAGGGAATACGTCAACAGCGCGAAGATGAAGAGCCAGGTATAGTGGACCCCGATTTCGATTCCCCGAATGCGCCCAAGCTTGACTGATGCTTCCACGGTGAATGTCTCTTTCTGTGACGGGTGGAGCTGGGCAGGAGCCCTGACGCGGGAGGGATCACCAGTTCCGTTGTCGCTACCGTGCAATTCCGGTTCCGGGGTTGGGCCCGCCAGGAGCGTGAGGTCTGCTACTCCGGGCTGGCGTTGGCCCCACGAGGTGCGATTGTTCCTGTCCGAATTGTAACCGATGGAACTGAACTCTCCATCGACCGATCATCAAACCATGGCAGACTCGTTCGTTCTTCTGAAATAGAACAACCCGGCGATACAGCCGGGTTGTTCCATCTCAAACCTGATTCGATCTCTTCAGGCTATTTCGCAGGCGGCACTGGCCGCTTGATCTCCTGGATGTATGGCCGAGTGGAGATCATATTCTGCAACTGGTCCCAGACAGCCGTCATCTCGGATTCAGCCGGGAGCGGCCGCAGACGAAGGTAGGCTGCCTTGCCCCCTTCGAAGACGAGCGTTGGGGTTCCGAACACACCGTAGGTGTTGACCCCCTCCTCGTGATCGCGGCCCACAGTGTCGAGGGTAGCATCATTGAAATCGCGCTCGAACTTGTCCATGTCGAGCTCGGCCGACTTCGCCGCATCCTTGATCGTCTGCGGGTCGGTTAGTTCTTTCCCGTCGACGTGGCGGGCGGTCAGAAGTGCGAGGTGGAAGCGCGAAAACGCGTCATCTCCCTGTTTGCGTGCCGCTTCGGCACCCTTGAAGCAAAATCGCGCTCGACTCGGATAGCTCTCGGGTTGCTCCCAGAGCTTCCAGTCAGGACCATTTTTCTGGTTGACTTGCTCAAGTGAGAAATAGCGCCATTTGACGTTCAGCTTGTCACCAAGCTGTTGCTGGGCATGGTGCAGCAAGACCGCTGCAGTGTAGACGTACGGTCAGGTGTAGTCGTACCAGACCTCGAGTGATGTCTGCTCTGACACGGAGCATTCTCCTCTCAGAAGAATCACGAATGGAACACGGGGTCGTCCGTTTCCGGTTCATCCCGTTGTAGCAGAGAATGGCGAATTCGTCGCGGGGTGGGTCGGTTACGAGATCTGATCGCGTAGAATCTCTCGCCAGAGTCGGTGAACCTGCTCCACTGTCGCCTCTGCCGAGCCGGTGTTGTCGACCACGCGGTCGGCCCTGGCCAGCTTCTCTGACTGCGGCGGCTGTGCCTCGATACGGGTGATGGCGTCTTCGCGTGTCAGTCCGTTCCGCTGCATCAGCCGCTCGATCTGTTGCTCCCGCGTGCAATTGACCACCCAGACTTCGTCACAGTCGGCGGCTAACCCTGCCTCAAAGAGCTTGATGGCGTCGATGACCACAACGTCGTTGGTCGATTGCCGCACACTCGCGCGAATCGCGTCAACGACCGCAGGGTGAACGATGTGGTCCAGATCGTCGAGCGCCTGCGGGTCGGAGAAGACGATGCCGCCCAACTTGCGCCGGTCGATTTCACCGTCCTCTCCAACGACTGCTTCGCCAAACCGATCGACGATACCCTGCCAGGCCCGTGCGCCGTGGCGCATGACCGCGTGCGCCACTCGATCAGCGTCATATGTCTCGGCACCCAATTCCGCCAACGTGGAGAGGACCAACGACTTGCCGCAGGCGATGTTTCCGGTCAATCCGATGACATAAGGTCGACGTCCGCTCACTGCTTGATCGCCTCCATCGTTTCGGTGAGGCGGTTGCCGAGGTCTTCCCAGCGTGCGTAGGCTGACTCAAGCTCGTTCTGAGTTGCATCGTACTGCTTCCCGAGCGATGCGATCTGGTCGACATCCTGCTCGATCGTGGCACGTGCCAGGTCATCGCTTAGCTCATTCATCTTGGCTTCCAGACGGCTGATCTGGCGCTCCGCGCTGTTCAGTTCCTGTTGCAGTTGCCGGCGTTCCTGGTCGCTCGGACGGCCACCTCCAGCCGGTTTCTCGGTCTTCTCGACGGCCGCTTTCGTCTGCTCAGGCGCGGGGGTCCCGGCCTTGGCGCGCTCTCGCGTGCGCAGGTAGTCGCTGTAGTTGCCGAGATACTGAGTCAGCGTTTGTTCCTCGACAAACCAGACACGGTTCGCGATGTGATCGACCAGATAGCGGTCGTGCGAGACGAACAGGATGGTCCCTTCGTAATCGTCGAGGACTTCCTCGAGCGCTTCTCGCGACGAGATATCAAGGTGATTCGTCGGTTCGTCCAGTATCAGCAGGTTGGCCTGCTCCAACGTCAATTTGGCCAGGGCCAGTCGACTGCGCTCACCGCCGCTCAGCGCGGACACTGGTTTGAAGGCGTCGTCGCCGCTGAACAGGAAGCGGCCCAGGAGCGATCGCGCACCCTCTTCACTCATCGCCTGCGCCTTGAGGATGGTCGACACGGCGGTCTCGTTCATGTCGAGACCTTCGTGTCCCTGCGCGTAGTAGGCAGGCTTGACGTTCACACCGAACTCGATGCGGCCCTTCAATGGCTTGATTTCGCCAGTGAGCGTCCGTAGCAGGCTCGTCTTGCCGGTCCCGTTCGGTCCCATCAGGGCGACGCGGTCACCACGCTCGATCAGAAGTTCGGACGTTGAGAAGAGGTGTGTCGTATCGTCCGCGCCGTTCGATGGCGGATAGCCAACGTGCAGTGGCGTCGAGCGCACGACTGTGCGTCCGCTGCGTACCGTGCTTCCGAGCTTCAGGCGGAGTGCCTCTTGCTCCTGCGGTCGCTCGAGGCGCTCGAGCCGGGCCAATCTGGTCGCGCGACCGCGGGCTTCCCGCGAGCGCTGACCCGCCTTGTAGCGGCGGATGAACTCCTCGGTCCGTTGGATGAACTCCTGCTGCGCCTCGTATTCGGCTTGCCTACGAGACATGCGCTCCTCTTTGAGGATCAGATAGCGTGAATAGCCGGCCGGGTAATCTTCGAGTGTGCCGAAACTCATGTCGAGCGTCCGGTCGGTTACTCGATCGAGGAAGAACCGGTCGTGCGAGATCACGATGAAGGTGCGATTCCAGGACCGTAGGAAGTTCTCGAGCCATTCGAGGGCGGCAAGGTCGAGATGGTTGGTCGGCTCGTCCAGCATCATGAGGTCCGGGTCCTCAAGGAGCGCATGAGCCAGGGCCAGCCGGGTCTTCTGGCCTCCGCTAAGCCGCCTCACGGGGATTTCGTAGTCTGACTCTTCAAAGCCGAGCCCGGCCAGGACTTGCTCGGTCCGGTGCTCCATGTCGTAGCCGCCGCTGGTTTCAAAGTGGGCGCTCAGCTCGGAGTAGCGTTCGAACAGTTCGTCGAGTTCATCTCCGTCGGCTTCGCCCATCCGATGCTCAAGAGTTTTCAGCTCGGCTTCGGCACGTCGTGTCTCCTCGAAGGCACGCAAAGCCGCCTCCCAGACCGTGTCGCTCTGTTCAAAGCGCGCTTCCTGTGCCTGGTAGGCGGTGCGAAGGCCGTTTTGAAGAGCGATCGAACCGCTATCTGGGTGATCCATCCCAGCGATGATCTTGAGCAGCGTGCTCTTACCGGCTCCGTTGGCGCCAACCAGAGCGAGGTGTTCCTTTTCGATGATCTGAAAGGTGACACCGCTGAAGACCAGCTCGGTGCCAAATGACTTTTCGAGGTCCTGAACTGTCAGAATCGTTGCTGCCACGTGAATGCTCCCTGATGCTCAACTATCCAGCCGTCGTCCGGGCAGACTCCCCCTAGGGTCTGCGTCGGCTCATGCTGTTTGGGTTAAGCAGAAGAGCGGACAGCAACCAGCGATCGCCGTAGCGATCATGTCGAACTGGGGAAGATCGAGGGCGACTTTCGCGACACGCCGCAGTGATCCATCAGCCACCTCAGCGGCGGAGGACGTTGGCGCAGTGAAGTGGCTTTTTCGATGCCAGGTCGCATAAGTCACCCGCAAAGCTTACAACGAACTAGTGGTCAAATCCAGCCACGTTGGGCACCATTGGCCCGCATCGCCTGGAGTGCGTTTCCACAATCCTGGCCTTCCCGTATCAACCGGGTATTGCTGCCCGGGTGCCTGGGCAACGATCCCCTTCATGCCGGGAACCTAAGCCGATACAATGTACGCAAGTCGCGTCTCATGAAGTAGGTGCTCGAGAAATCCGCATACCCGGCGGCCAGTATTGCGAATCGGCATTGCCTCGTCAGGGGGGTTGCGCACTTGAGGGCGATTGCGATCGAAGAGAATGCCGGAGCAGACACCCGGTTTGCCATGCTAACTTCACGCAGTGGTATCCATGTCTTCGCGTGGTCAGTTTGTTCGTTCGTCTTTATCCTCGTTCTGCCAATTGTCACGCTCGCGATTCTCAATCGTGATTCCGATGCAGCCTGGCAGATTCAAGATCCGTTTCTCGGGGCCAGCGGTGTCATCTACGCGTTTGTCGGTGCCTCGATCGTGTCGCGCCAACCGCGGAATTGGCTTGGCTGGCTATTCCTGGTGACGGGTTTTTTCGGCCAGGTTGGTGCGCTGGCGGCTGGTTGGGCCGTCTATAGCCTGGAGACGAATCCCGGCGCTCCTGGAGGGGCATGGGCGCTCTGGATCAATCTGTGGATTGGTGTCTCGGCGTTCATGCCGATGTTTCCGCTGCTGCTGTTTCCGTCTGGGCGAGTGCGCGGCTGGTTTGCACGGTTACTGGCGATCCTGACGCTTCTCTCAACATGCTTGTTGTTCTTCAGTCTGCTCGTTGGCACGACGATTCCTCCCGGTTTCCCGGCCGTCTATGAGCGAACGCCAAATCCACTTTTCCCGGGTGATCCAGTCGGCGACGCTGGGCTCGGGATAATCGCCCTCGGCGTCTGCGGTCTGCTGTCGGCGGGTCTTGTGCTGTTCCGGTTTCGCTCGGCAAAAGGTGAGCTCCGCCAGCAATACATGTGGATTGTCCTCGACATGTGCTTGCTGGTTGGGACGTTCGTAGCCGACTTCGTGGCACGCGGGATCGTTGGTTCGGGATATCAGGTCACGACACCTCTCATGAACGCCAGCATTGCCCTATTACCAGTCGCGATAGGTATCGCAATCCTGCGGCACCGCCTCTTTGATATCGAGGTCATCTTCAGCCGCGCGATTGTCTATCTAACACTGACGATCTGTGTTGTTGGTATCTATGTCTTTGTCGTCGGTTGGCTCGGAACGCGCTTCCGTTCCGGCGGGAACTTGGGTTTCTCGCTTCTGGCGACGGGCGTCGTTGCGATGCTGTTTCATCCGATGCGCGAGCAGATTCAGCGCCGGGTGAACCGGGTGCTCTTTGGCGATCGCGATGAGCCGTACACCGCGATCTCGCGTCTTGGACAACGCCTCGAGAACACGTTGGCCGTCGACGCGATTCTCCCGGCCATTGCGACCACGGTGCGTGAAGCACTCAAGTTGCCGTATGCGGCGGTTGCGGTCGCCCAGGGATTTGGACAGCCTTTGCTGGTCGAAAGCGGAACGCCGGTCGCCGATCCGTTTCGCCTGCCCCTCGCCTATCAGCACGAGTATGTCGGTGAGATCTTGCTGGCACTTCGAACCCCGGGAGAAACGTTTGGCGCATCCGATCGGCGCTTGCTGGACGACCTGGCGCGACAGGCGGGCATCGCCGTTCACGCTGTTCGGCTCTCCCATGAGCTTCAGCAGGCCCGGGAGCGTCTGGTGGGAGCGCGAGAAGAGGAGCGGAGGCGCCTGCATCGTGATCTGCATGATGGACTGGGATCGCAGCTCGCCGCGCTAAACCTTCAGCTTGGCGCCATGCCGTCGTTGATCGACACCGATCGTGCCGCGGCAATAGACGAAGTCGCTGAGCTGCGTGCTCAGCTGCGGTCGGCCATTACGTCGGTCCGGGCGGTCGTTCAGGGGCTGCGTCCACCGGCGATCGATGAATTGGGTCTGCTCGTCGCGCTACGTGAGCGGATTCGACAGTTCAGCACCGACAAGTTCTTCGTGAGGATGAGCCTCCCGGAGCGACTGCCGGATCTTCCCGCGGCGCTCGAGGTTGCGATTTACCGTATCGTGGAAGAGGCATTGACCAACGTCACGAAACATTCTCTGGCCGACTGGTGCCTGGTGAGCCTGTCCGTGACGGAGAACCGGCTCATCGTAGAAGTCGAAGACGACGGGACAGGACTGGGCGATTCTCCGGAGTCGGAGGGAGTAGGACTGCGCTCGATGCGCGAGAGGGCGGAGGAACTAGGGGGCCTGTTTCAGGTTGAACAACGTCCACGTGGAGGAACCAGGGTTGCAGCAAGTTTTCGGCTCGATGGGTTGGAGTGAAGAGGTGACTGACTCGATTCGCGTGCTCATTGCCGACGATCATCCGCTGGTTCGCCGGGGCATGAGGGCGGTTTTGGGGACAACCGACGATATCGAGATCGCGGGAGAGGCGACCAATGGCCGTGAAGCTGTCGAGGCCGCAACCACGCTTCAACCTGACGTCGTGTTGATGGACCTGCAGATGCCGGACCTGAGTGGCATCGAAGCGACGCGTGCGATACTCGAGCATCAACCCGAGATCAAGATTCTGGTCGTGACGCTGTTTCAAGACGACGACTCGGTCTTTCTCGCTCTCAGGGCGGGGGCACGAGGCTATGTGCTCAAGGATGCTGAGGATAGCGAGATCATCAGCGCGATTCGAGCCGTCGCTGGTGGCGCGGCGATCTTCAGCCCGTCGATTGCTACCCGCGTGCTTACCCTCTTCACTTCACCTCGGCCAGCTCGCGTCGAAGCGTTCCCTATGCTGACCGAACGTGAGCGAGAGATTCTCGAGCGAATCGCGCAAGGCTACCCGAACCCGCGCATCGCCCAACAGCTGAGCATTAGCGTCAAGACGGTCAGCAATCACGTCTCGGTCATCTTCAGCAAGCTTCAGGTCGCGGACCGTGCCGAGGCCATCGAACGCGCCCGCGAGGGCGGTTTGGGCATCTCCGATCACTAATTGGAGCTGATCGAACACCGCGCTTCTCGCACTGCGCTGCAAACGGCGAGGGCACGACCGAGGCGCAAACGTCCAATACCTCGCGCCAGCCAGCTCTCACCTACTCATCGAATATGGGCTGTGTGCTTTGAACCAGTGACGTTCCCGGTGCATGTGGGAACCACTCCACTTCTGCCTGGGAACCCGGGCGTTCTAGAGTCAGTCTATCGACCGTCGAGGCGGTTAGACGCAGCGTGGAATGGAGGTCTCCATTGGCAACGAGTATAGCTCCAGGCGGCGAACTTGGACGCGCGCGACCTGGAGCAGTTACGTGGGCGGCAGGACTCGCAGTTGCACTCCAGATTATGTATGTCGTGTATGGGTTCATTCCAGCGGCGGATTTTCCAGGGACCGCGATCGTGATCGGCCTCGTCGTGTCGCTGGTGACGGTCGTGGCGGCGTGGGGCCTGTGGAGGCTGCGTCGATGGGGCGCGATCCTGCTGTTCGTGGTTACCCTGCTGGATACGCTCGCGGCGCTCCCCGGCCTGTTCTTCCCACCGAACAATTGGGTACTGGCCGAATTGATCGTCGGCATCCCATTGTCGGTCGTCGTGCTGGTTCTCATCGCACTTCCGTCGTCGCGACGAGCGTATCAGGCACCTGGGACACCTTAGCTGAGCACGGCTCTAACGGCGGGCCGTCAGGCGCCATGTGCAACGCGGCAGGCGGTGGTTGTCCTCGTTCGAGGTCTCGCGCAGTGACTGCCCTTGCGCCTACGGGATGTGCTGCCCTTCTCTCAGGGCCAAGATTGGGACAACGCGTCCCTGCAATTCAGGTTCGTTGTCTCTAGCTCCTGGTGCACCGAACTCGCTAAGTTGGACCTATAGGGACCCGAACAACAGGTGTTTGTGGACGGACCGACGGTTCGGCCGAGGACGGATCAACCGCGGACCAAAGATGGAGACGTTTGGTGCGTTGCCGCGCGGCGACGACGTAGGTAATGGTTTCCATTTGAGCGCTATCACCACTTCGCCGGAGAGCTGCACGCCGTCGTCCAAGGGTGCGACGACGGTGATCTGCGATCTCGGGGACATCGCCAAAGTCGGTGAGACGAACTCGAGGGCGACCGTGAGGATCCAGGTGCACGCGAATGCCAACGTTAACTTCGTGGCCAGTGTCGCGAGCGACATCAACGACCCGAACTCGAATAACAACAAAGCGTTCTTCTCGAGCTGGGCCGTCAAGTAGCTAAAGTGACGAGCTTATGTGTTGCCCGTCTCAGAGCGGGACAGACAGGAATGCCCAGTCTAACCGCTCTTGAGACGAGAGCCCTTGGAGGATCACATGCCAACGGTATCGGCCTCTCGTGGCTGGAAGTTCGTGAACCGTCCATCTGTCGCCTTTGCTCTGGCATTGACGCTGGTCCTGACGGTTGCGTCCGGCATCGTGCCATCACCCGCGAAAGGTGCTTTCATCAGCGTCAGCGTGACCTTTACGAATACAGGAACGCTGCCTCTTAGCCGGGACAATGGGAATCTCGACCACGGCTGCTGGAATCCAGAGCCACCCAAGTTGATTCCACCCCTCTCGACGGTCACGTGGGCATCGGAATCGTGTGGCACAGGCACCGGAACCGAAGGGTGGGTGGACTATCAACCGTACGCAGCGCCCAGCGGCATCGTTGGTCACTTCTACTGGGATGACCCGGTCATTGGTTCTAATAGTGCCAGTGACTCTGCGCCATCCGGCTGCACGAGCAGCCACTCCGGCCCCCCTGGCAGTGGCGACCATGTCTCAGTCTTCTTCACTATGGGATGCTCAGATTCTTCAGGAGACGGCATCGCGGACGTGTGGAAGCTCCATGGTGCTACCTTCGACCCCGGTGGCGGCGCCCAATTCATCGACCTTGCCGCCATGGGCGCGGCCGTCGGACAAAAGGACATCTTCATTCAGCTCGATTGGATGCAGGATGCCACACACAACCAGCAACTGAGCGCCACCGCGATCAAGAATCTTGTCGGTATCTACGCCGCAAACGGCTACGCGCTCCACATAGACGCGGGACCGAGCAGTATCTTGAATTTCAGTACCAATGCGACATGGGGTTCGCTGAGCCGGGCGTCATCAACCCCGTATCAAGCAAGCATCGGAACCACAACGGTGGACGCCAGCGGTAATCTGTCGACCTACGATTGGACTGCGTTCAATGCGATCAAGGCCGCAAAGTTCACGCCGACCGGCCGAACCCAAATGTTTCATTATGCGCTTGCCGCTCGGCAGCTCGGAAGCGTCGACAATAGCGGCATCAGCCGCGCTTCGGACATCATCATCAGCCTCGGAGGATTCACTGGTGGCGTCGGAAGCGATAACGAGCAGCTCGGCACCTTGATGCACGAGCTCGGGCACAATCTCGGACTCGGCCATGGCGGCGATAGCTCCGTAAACTACAAGCCCAACTACTTTAGTGTGATGAACTACGCGTTCCAATTGTCAGGCTTCACCAAAGGTGGCGCCACGATCTTCGACTACTCGCATAGCCGAGAGAATCAGCTGAACGAAAATAGCCTGAACGAAACCATTGGTGTCTCTTCAGCAGCGGGCTACGGAACGGTCCACTATTGCCCGGCAGCCGATGGCAACCCAGCCGCCCGTATCACCGTCGTGAACGCGACCGGCCAAATCGACTGGGACTGCGATGGGACAATCAATGCCACAGATCTGGTCGGCGCAGATATAAACGGAGATCCCGCTCAGGCTGCTGATACTCGTCAGCTACTCTCCGGTTACGACGACTGGGACCACTTGAAGCTCGCGGCCGGAGCAATCGGTTCCTTCGGATCACCGATTCCTGAGCCGCCTCTGACAACCGTTTTGGACGATCCCACTCCAGAGATGGAACAGGAAATTCTTCCGGTTGACACAGTCGCTCCGGTGACCACCGCCTCAGAGGTTCCCACTCCGAACAGCTACGGCTGGAACAACACCAGCGTCACGGTGTCGCTCTCCGCCACTGATGATGTCTCTGGCGTGGCCCGGACAGAATTCAACCTCGATGGGGCAGGCTGGAATCAGTACACATCGCCAGTCTCGGTGACCGGAGACGCCGTTCATTCACTTCTGTACCGTTCGGTCGACCGGGCCTCTAACGCCGAGACAGCCAAGTCACTGAGCGTGAAGATCGACACGACACCGCCAACGATCACCTACAGCGGTAATCTCGGCACCTATCACATTCTGGATACCGTGAATGTTACCTGCACGGCGACTGACACGCTCTCAGGCGTTCTGTCGACCACGTGCGCGGATATCAACGGTCCCGCCTACAACTTCGATCCAGGAACGAACACGTTCTCGGCGACAGCGATCGATTATGCCGACAACGTCGGCTCGGGCTCGACTAACTTCGAGTTGGTCGTGACGTACAGCGACCTGTGTACGCTTTCCAAACGGTTCGTCACGAACGCCGGGGTCGCGCGATCCAACGCCATGTGCGCGCAACTCTTCGCCGCCCGTACTGCCGACGCTCACAACAACACGACTGCCAAGACAAATGCGATCAACGCCTACCTGAACGAGGTCAATGCGGCGGTGAATGGAGGCTATCTGGAACCGAATGCCGCCGCCATCCTCACCAAGCTGACAGGAGGGCTGTGAGAGCGACAGAACTTTCGCGGGTCGCCGGTCCAAATGAACCGTGCGCGGTTTCTGGTCGGTGCGCGTGATACAGCAGGTGAATCCAGGCCGACCTTGTGTGGCCACTGCAGGTCGGAGCCCTGACATCGCGCTTTCGCGGGTCTGTATGCGTACTGAACTCGTTAACCGCGCCACATCAGTAGAACGAACAACTTCGATTTAGAGGGGAGCAACACATGTTCGATACTATGTTGAAGTCTCGATTCATTCGCCCGATAGCACTGGCTTCCGCGCTCGCGTGTGTACTGGCCACCGGATCTGCGATTGGTCGCGCTCGGTGACCCGGCTCCAGCCACGTATTATGGTTGCCTGAAAAACGGAAGTCTTTCCGACGTTGGAACCAGCGCGCCAGACAAGTGCCAGACAGGATCTACCGTCATCAGCTGGAATCAGCAAGGCCCGCAGGGAATTCCAGGACCTGCAGGCGCAACCGGTCCGCAAGGTCCGCAGGGACAACAAGGACCGCAAGGTCCACAAGGCGATGTCGGGCCGCAGGGACCGGCAGGTCCCCAGGGTGCTCAGGGCCCGGCCGGACTGGCGGGCGCCTCGGGGATCAGTGGCTATGAGGTCGTGTACGCAGAGGGAGCACCGACTGCCGCTCGCGTCCAATTTGAGGAGGCGATCTGCCCTGACGGGAAGAAGGTGCTCGGCGGCGGCAGCTCAGTCGTGTTCGACGAAGGAGACGGTAACGAAGTCGAACGAGGCGTCGCCATACACTCCAGCTTCATCTCGAACGGTGGCAGCAGTTGGTACGTGATAGCGAGCCAGACCGACGATACTGCAACGTCCTCCTGGCACCTCTTTGTAGAAGCCATCTGCGCCAATGTGAGCTAGTCTCCCAGGCGTCAGCCACGACAACATCGAAGCGAGTAGAGCCCTGGGCAGCGTTCCCAGGGCTTTTTTCGATTGGCGCTTCTCCACGAAGGGGATGAGTTGGGCCGACTTTCCGACACTATCCATGCACTCGTGATCAACTGGAAACACTTCGCGAGCAATAGGCTCCCGCGCGCGTTATCCCAGACCGCATAGGTGATTCATTGAGGGTGAAACGAGGAATTTTGCCTGCCCCACCTGGGCACCACTCCACTTCTACCCAGGAAGCCGGGCGCCTTATCGTCGTGTACATCGAGCGTCGACGAGGGCTGACGCGCACAAGAAGGGAGGACTCAAGATGTCGGCAAGTTATTCATCGACCACGCCGGCCGTGCGGACAAGACCACCCGTTGTTGCATGGGCAGCACTTCTGGCGGTTGGCATCCAGATCGGCTCTATACCCTTCTCCTTTACACCTGGTGCGGATATTCCCGGTTTCGCACTGGTAATCGGGATGGTCGTCTTGGTCTTGACCATTCTTGCCGCATGGGGGATGTGGAATTTGCGGTGGTGGGGCGCGATTCTGATGTTCGTGGTCACGCTGCTGAACACACTGACCGCAATTCCAGGATTCTTCATGCCGCCAAATAACTGGATCCTGGCCGAGCTCATCGTGGGCGTGCCGCTTTCGGTGGTCGTCCTGGTTCTGATCGCGCTTCCGAGCGCGAGACGGGCCTATCGACCGTAGCGTGAGACCCACGTTGCGCCGAGATCATGGTTTGCTAAGAGAGTGCCGTAGTCAGACGAAAGGAACGGTAACACGATGCGAGTCAAACAGATCGTTGCATCACTGGGGATGTCGTTGGCTCTTGTTGGAACACTGGGATTTGGACTTGCCGGAGCGGCACCGGCGAACGCGCCTAACTCGGATGTGCAATCCGTCACGTGTACCGATGGTGCAAACACCTGGGACGCGGTCGTGGTTGGAAACGGCGAGGGTTTCTGGACACCAGGTCATGTCGTATCAATTAACGATGTCGCGACCAACAAGACCATCATTCCGCTGAACGTAAGCGGAACGTTCTACCCGGACGAACCGATCGACGGACAAACGCAAGTCGAACTCTTTAGCGTCTCGAAGAACGGCAAGCGCAACGGCGTTCGAAACGTGTCTACGTGCGCGCTGGCAGCCGGATACTTCAGCGCTGACGACCCCGAGAATCCATTCGGGGTGGGCGGAGACATCGTCGTGACCGTCACCGTGTTTGAGGCTGGCAATAGTCACTAGTCGCGCGCGCGGGCCCGTTGGGTTCGCACTCTGACTCAACGTTAGAGATACGACCTTCAACTTGTTCGGACGGCCAACTGCTACCTTGGTCGTCCGACTACGATCACGAGTGAAAAGTGGAGGTTCTCGATGGCCGCACAGTCAGCGGATTCGGTCAACCAGGCGCCGAAGCGTCCGACGACATTGACCGCCGCGGTTTTCCTGGCAGTTGCGATTCAGGTGATAGGGATCCCGTTTATGTTTGTGCCGGGAACTGAGGATACCCCTCTCGTCGCGATCGTCCTCATTATCGTCGCGAGTCTGCTCACTCTGTTCGGTGCCTGGGGAATGTGGAATCTGCACCGGTGGGGAGCGATTCTCGCCCTGGTGATCACTGGACTCAATACGCTCGCGTCAATTCCTGGGTTCTTCAACCCGCCGAGTGGCTGGATTCTGGCCTCGGTGATCATCTTCGCGCCGCTCAGCGTGATCGACATAGTGCTCATTGTGCTGCCGTCCTCGTGGCGGGCATTAGGAACGCGATGACGCTTCACGCGACAACTCGGCGGAATTGGCGAAGTGATTCATTGCACGATTGTCATGCGCTGGCGGGTGAAACGGGAGGTTCAGCCAGAACCTCCCGTCCCGCCATCTCGCGGCGGACTAACGAAATCGTCGCAATGATCGACTTCGAGTCACAAATTCGGCCTCGACCTCTGGGACAGGTATAATCCGGGTACAAGAAACCAGAACTGGTGGAGATCATCACTCACCGCCGCACCGAGGGGGATTAGATGCTCTGGCCGCTTTCTACCCGGCGCAACGAGGCCGGTCATCTGGCTATTGGCGACGTTTCTCTCGTCGACCTGGCCGAGCAGTTCGGCACGCCCCTCTACGTCTATGACGAGGCGACCATTCGTCATCAGTGCGAGCTCTATCGCTCGGCGTTCCGGGATCACTATCCCGACGCCCGAATTGTCTACGCCGGCAAGGCCTACTTGAGTTCCGCGATGCTCTCGATCATCGCCGATGAGGGCATGTGGCTCGACGTCGTCTCTGGCGGTGAGATGATGATGGCCTATCGCTCCGGCTTTCCCATCGACCGGGTCGTTTTTCACGGAAACAACAAAACGCCGGACGAGTTGCGCCTGGCCCTTGACCTCGGCATCGGCGAGATCATCATCGACAATTTCTACGAAATCGAACTGCTTGACGAGATTACCCATGAGACCGGCAAGACGGTCGACGTCCTGTTGCGGATCAATCCGGGCGTTGACGTTCACACCCACGATTACCGGAAAACGGGAATTGTCGACTCCAAGTTTGGATTGCTGGTAAGCACCGGAGACGCCGCGAAGGCGGTCGAGCGTGTGCTCGAGGTTCCAGCACTGCGTCTACGTGGTTATCACGCGCACATCGGATCGCAGATATTCGAGACCGAGCCGTACCTGACGACGGTCCAGACCCTGTTCGAGTTCGCGGCGGACATGCAGGAGCGCTTCGGCGTGACTCCCGCGCAGATCAGCCCGGGTGGCGGTCTCGGAATTCAATACGAGAAGTCCGATCCGGACGTGCAGGTCGGAGAATTTGCCGCACAGCTTTCCGATTCGGTCAAACAGGCCGCGAACCTGTATGATCTGCCTCTCCCGACCCTGACCATCGAGCCTGGGCGGACAATTGTAGGACCTTCGGGGGTGGCACTGTATCGTGTCGGTTCGGTAAAAGATATCCCAGGGGTACGAAGATACGTTTCAGTAGATGGCGGGATGGCCGATAACATTCGCCCCGCGTTATATGGCGCACGATACGAGGCGGAGCTGGCCAATCGTGATTCTGGAGACACCGCGCTCGTGACGATCGCTGGGAAGTTCTGCGAATCAGGTGACGTTCTGATTCGCGACATTGAGATGATCTCGCCGGAGCCAGGTGACGTGTTGGCAGTTCCCGCGGCTGGCGCGTATTGCCTGGCGATGTCGAGTAACTACAATCTCGCGCTCCGTCCAGCCGTGGTGATGATATCTAATGGCTCCGCGCAGTTGATCCAACGGCGTGAAACATATGACGATATCTTGATGCGCGAGGTAGGTATCATTGCCAAGAACAGCAGGTAATCTCGCGCTCATTTGCATTTTGGTGATCGACGTAGTATCACTGCGAAATCGCCGAAGCAGTATTGTCCAATACACCTGCATGGGGGAGTTGCCGTCGTGGCCGAGTCGATGAGACGCACCATCTCGGACGACGCCGTGCATAGCGTCTCCGACAATTTAGCCGACCAACCGGCGATCGTGGTTGATGGCGCGAGTGATGAAACCGTCGTCGAACTCGATCTCGAACTCGTCAACGGGGTGATCGAACTGGGTCGTGCTCAAGGGCACGTAACGGTCGACGATCTCGTCGCGCGAACAGGCAATTCTGAGCACTCAACTGTGATTGTCGAGCAAATAACCGTGCGTTTGAGTGAACTCAATATCCCGGTCATCGAGGCGGAAGAATCGACTGACCTGGTCGAGTCGGAAGCGGTATCGGACGACGTCGACTTGTTCAAGACGCGAGCGGCCGATGTTGATCTTAGCGGAATCAGCCTCGACGATCCGGTTCGTCTCTACCTGCGCGAGATAGGCCGGGTGCCACTTCTGACAGGCGATCAAGAGGTGACCCTGGCGCAGGCGATGGAGCGAGGCGATTACCTCTTCCGGATCCGGCATGAACTTCTCGATCTCGGCGCGGATGCTGTGACGCTCGAATCGATCTCGACGGTCATCTACGAGCGCTTTAAGAGCGGTTTTCCGATCGCCCGGTCGCTCCACGAAGCCGCGTTTCCGAACGCGCCCGCTGCGACGAAGTCGCGCGTGCTTGCCAACGTGCTGCCGCTGACGACGCTTCCTGAATCCGCAATCAACCAGGTTACCGAGCATTATGGCATCGGCCTCGACGTGCTCGAAGAGACGTTGCGGAACAAGCGCATCGAGTTTGATCTGCTGTCGCCTGATGTCCAGGAAGCGATTCAGCCGATCGACGTCTGGCTCGAGCCACAGGTCCTCTCCACCATGCTCTCATTGAACGTTGAGCAGATTGAGCGGCGCTGGCGTGAGATGGAAGTCCGCGGAGAGATCGCTCGGAAAAAGCTGACCGAGGCGAACCTGCGTCTGGTCGTGAGCGTGGCGAAGAAATATGTCGGTCGTGGGATGTCGATGCTCGACCTGGTCCAGGAGGGCAATCTCGGACTGATCCGCGCCGTCGAGAAGTTCCAGTATCACAAGGGATACAAGTTCTCGACCTACGCCACCTGGTGGATTCGTCAGGCGATCACCCGTGCTATTGCGGACCAGGCGCGAACCATTCGCATTCCGGTCCATATGGTCGAGACGATCAACCGGCTGATTCGCACCTCCCGTCGATTGCAGCAGGAACTGGGTCGCGAGCCGACCTCAGACGAGATCGCGCTCGACATGGGGCTGCCGTCGGATAAAATTCGCGACATTATGAAGATCTCTCAGGAGCCAGTGTCGCTGGAGATGCCGATCGGTGAGGAAGAGGACAGCAATCTCGGTGACTTCATCGAGGATTCGAAAGCGCTCGCGCCTTCCGACGCTGCTTCGCAGGTGGTGCTCAAGGAGCAGGTTGAGGACGTCCTCTTCACATTGTCAGAACGCGAACGCCGGGTGCTGGAGCTCCGCTTCGGTCTCGATGACGGTCGCAGCCGGACGCTGGAAGAGGTTGGACGCGAGTTCGGCGTGACCCGCGAGCGGATCCGGCAGATCGAGGCGAAGGCCCTGCGAAAACTGCGCCACCCCACGCGAAGCAAGAAGCTTCGCGACTTCCTCGAGTAGAATCAAGTATTCGGGCCACACACTCCCCGCGGGTTGCCGGAATGGTGACTGTGGGGCTTCTGGCGTGGCCAGCATCGTGCAGCGACCGGTCGACGATTTGACGTCGCGAGCACTACAACCCGGAAAGGTTTCATGTTCTACGATCGCGCGAAGATCTATCTCAAAGCTGGTGACGGCGGCAACGGTGCCGTGAGCTTCCGTCGTGAGAAGTACGTGCCGAATGGCGGACCAGACGGTGGCGACGGCGGACGTGGTGGCAATGTCTACCTGCGCGTCGACCCGCATCTCAATACCCTGATTTCGTTCAAATACAAGCAACACTTTCGGGCAGACAACGGAGTCGCTGGTCAGGGTTCCAATCGAACTGGGTCGCAAGGCGAGGACCTGTATATCGATGTGCCGCCCGGAACCGTCGTCTATGACGATGAGACCGGAGACGTTATGGTCGACCTGGTCGAGCCAGGCGAAGCCGTGATGATCGCACGTGGCGGCCAGGGTGGTCTCGGTAACCAGCATTTCGCCACGGCGCAGCGCCAGGCGCCGCGGCTCGCTGAAAAAGGCGAGCCAGGAATGGAGATCTGGATCCGGCTGGAACTGAAGGTTATCGCCGACGTTGGTCTTGTCGGGCTGCCGAACGCTGGCAAATCGACTTTGCTCTCGTCGTCGAGCGCCGCACGCCCGAAGGTCGCGGATTATCCTTTCACCACCCTCGAGCCGAATCTCGGTGTCGTCCAGATTGGCCGGCCGGGGAGTCCAACGTTCGTCATGGCCGACATTCCGGGACTAATCGAGGGAGCCGCGTCCGGCATCGGACTCGGCCACGAGTTCCTGCGGCATGTCGAGCGTACTCGGCTATTGATTCACATGGTCGACGGGTCGGGCGGGCTTGAAGGGCGCGACCCGTTGGTCGATTTCCACACCATCAATGAGGAACTGGCGGCGTATTCGCCGGAACTCGCGGCCAAGCCACAGATCGTGGCGATCAACAAGATGGACCTGGCCGAGACGCGCGCCAACTTGCCGAGATTGACGGAGGAATTCGCAACTCTGGGTTTAAATGTGCATCCGATATCGGCCGCCACGGGAGAGGGCGTCGCCGATCTTCTGCGACGTACGCTCGAGCAGCTCCAGGAACTCCCTGAGGTAGAGCCAGCCGTGCCCGAAGTGCGACGGGTCTACACCATGGAGTCGTCCCGGGACGATTACTGGGAAGTCGATCGCCTGTCGCGCCATCATTATGAAGTGCGCGGACCGAAGATCGAGCGCATGACAAAGATGACCGACTTCAAGAACGAGGAGGCGGCCGATCGCTTCCAGCGGATTCTGGAGGCGTCGGGAATCTCGGCGGCACTCGAAGAGCGAGGCATCGGTCCCGGTGACACCGTCCACATCGCGGGAGCGGAAATGATCTGGGATGAGGCCGCGCTGATGGGTGAACAACTTGAATCCACGCGTCCGAAACGGCGTACCAAACGACAGCGTCTGATGAAGCGCTACGGCATTATTCCGGATGCTGAAGAGGTCGCAGAGGAAGAGTAGCTCGCTCGATCAGGCTCTAGCGTTCTGCCCCGAGCCGTTCCCGGAAACGGTCTGTGTCGTCTCGCGCCGTACGTCATAGACGTCGCGGACGGTTTCCAGTTTCTGGAGGACGCGGCTCAACTGTTTGACGCCCTCAACCTCGAGGGTCATCAACACGGTCACCGTCCGGTCATCATTGACGCTGGTCAGAACCGAGATCACGTTCAACTTCTCGTCGGCGACCAGCGTCGTGATGTCTCGAAGCAGGCCGACCCGGTCCCAGGCCTCGAGCCGTACGTTGACCGGGAAGAGTTGCTTCTGCTCTGCTCCCCAGCTCACCTGAACAAGGCGATCCGAATCGTCGACGTGGGCGACGTTGTGGCAGTCGCTGCGATGAACGGTGATACCCCGTCCTCGCGTGACGTAGCCAATGATCGAGTCGCCATGGACCGGCTTGCAGCAACTCGCGAGACGTGTGTAAAGGTCACCGACGCCCGTTACTTGCAGGCTCGGCGGCAGCTTTGGTGCAGATGGCTGGCTGGTGGTGTTGAGAACCTCGCGGTCCTCATGCTCGGCCAGACGTGACGCGATCTGCTGCGGTGTCACCGCGCCGTAGCCAATAGCCGCCAGGAAGTCGTCCGACTTGAGATAGCGCGGGAAGTGATGCGCGATGTCATCCAGCTTGGCGTCGACACCGAGACGACGCAACTCGCGCTCGAGGGTGTCGCGTCCCTGCGAGATGTTCTCGTCGCGCTGCTGGCGGCGGAACCACTGGCGGACCTTTTCACGCGCCGACGCGGTCGTAATATAGCCGCTACTTGAAAGGAGCCAGTCGCGACTCGGCCCGACCTTCGACTTCGAGGTCATGATCTGCACGACTTCACCGTTCTGAAGGTGATAGTTCAGCGGCACGAGATGCCCGTTGACCTTTGATCCCACGCACTGGTGGCCGACCTCGGTGTGAATGCGGTAGGCGAAATCAACCGGCGTCGCGCCCGCTGGGAGCTCGATGATGTCGCCTTTGGGCGTGAAGACGTAGATCATCTCTTGGAATACGTCAGACTTGAGGGACTCGACGAACTCCTGCGCGTCAACGACCTCGTCGCGCCAGTCCATCAACTGGCGCAGCCAGGCGACCTTCGCTTCAACATTCGGGTCGGGCTTCGAACCTTCTTTGTATCGCCAGTGCGCGGCAATGCCGAACTCAGCGACGTGGTGCATCTCCTGGGTGCGGATCTGAATCTCGACCGCGTGCCCCTCGGGGCCCAGAACCGCCGTATGAATTGACTGGTAGACGCCCTCTTTTGGAGTGGCGATATAGTCGTCGAACTCTCCCGGAATCGGGTGCCACATCGAGTGGATCACGCCCAGCGCGCCGTAGCAGTCTTTCTTCTCGTCGACGACCACGCGAATGCCAAGCACATCGTAGATCTCGTCGAAGCTCCGCCCCTTGCGTTCCATCTTGCGCACGATCGACGTGACGTGTTTCTCCCGACCGGAAATGTCGGCCGTGACCCCGGCATCAGCCAACGCGGTATTCAGCTCATCGATGACGCGGTTCAAATAGCGCTCGCGGTCAACACCCCGGCGCTCGAGCGCCCGCACGATCGAGAAGTAGGTCTGTGGGTCGACATAACGCAGCGCGAGATCTTCGAGTTCCGACTTGAACTGCCAGATACCGAGACGGTTCGCCAGAGGCGCGTAGATTTCAAGCGTTTCCTGAGCACTGCGCAACTGTTTCGAGCGCGGCATGTGCTCCAGCGTACGCATGTTGTGCAGCCGGTCGGCCAGTTTGATCAGGACCACCCGGACGTCATCGACCATGGCGAGGAACATCTTGCGCAGGCTCTCGGCCTGACGCTCCTTTTCGCGAGTCGCCTGATCTTCCTCGGCGGTCCAGCGAATGCGTCCTAGTTTGGTCACACCGTCGACCAGCGCAGCGACCCGCTCACCGAACTCGACCGTAATATCCTCGGTGGTGACCTCGGTGTCCTCGATGACATCGTGGAGTAGTGCGGCGGCAAGTGCCTCATGATCGAGCTGGATCTCGGCTAGAATCATTGCGACGGCTGTGGGGTGGGAGATGTAGGGCTCGCCTGAACGTCGTAGCTTCCCGGCGTGGGCCGCGTCAGCGAAATCATAGGCATGCCGGACCAGCGACAGATCCATGCCAGGCATCTGACGTTGAATGACCGCCTGGAGATCCTCCCACGTTTGACCGTGAGGGGAGGCGGCATCCGATGTTGGAGCGGTCAGCCCGCCCTCGTGGTGGTCCGGTGAGGGAAGCATTGACATAATCAATTTTCCGTGAGTGAATCCGCGCCCCGATATCTTGAGAACTATAGCCCCCGCACGGGGTCATGTCAAAGAATGGCGATCAGTCCGTACGGTAGAGCTATGCTAAGATTTCGTTTGGCCCAATCGGGCAATTACCAAGCAATGAGGGGAGTCCGCGCGATGCCCAGTGACGACCGGTTGATTCCTCCGGAAGAGGCGCTCGACATCATCATGCATCATGTTCGACTGCTCGAGAGCGAGTCCGTGTCACTGGCCGGCTGCGGCGGGCGAGTGTTGGCCGAAGACCTGATCGCCGATCAGGATCTGCCGCCGTTCGCAGCCTCGACGATGGACGGTTTCGCGGTTGTAGCGGCGGATGTCTCTCCGTGGCGCGAGATCATTGGTGATCAGTACGCCGGGACCATGGAAGGCATTGAGGTCACTCCCGGGACGTCAGCGCGGATCATGACGGGAGCACCACTGCCAGAAGGTGCTGACGCGGTTGTGCGTGTCGAGAACACCGAGTTGCGCGACGATCATGTCGTGATTCACCAGGAGCATGTTGCTGAGGGGGAAAACGTGCGCCCGGTCGGCGCGGATCTCCGGTCGGGAGATACGCTGGTCTCGGCTGGAACGGTGATTGGTCCCGCCGAGATCGGCCTGCTCGCCAGCCTGGGACGATCGACGGTGAAAGTCGTGCGGCGTCCGCGCTTCAGCATCCTTTCGACTGGTGACGAGCTCGTCGAGCCCGATCAGAACCCCGGCCCGGGTCAAATCCGGGACTCCAATCGCTTTTCGCTCGTCGTTGCGGCTGAAGCGGCTGGCGCAGAGGTGATCTGGACGGGTCACGCACCAGACGACGAGCCATCGCTGCGGGCGTTGCTGCTCGAGCGCATCGAGGCGAGCGACGCGGTCGTAACGTCTGGTGGCGTGTCGATGGGGGAGAAGGACTACGTCAAAGCGATTCTAAACGAGATCGCAACGGTCCACTTCCGACGGCTCTTTATGAAACCCGGCAAGCCGTTCAACTTCGCCACGATCGACGACACGCTTTTCTTCGGGCTACCCGGCAACCCGGTCTCGGCACTTGTTGGCTTCGAGATCTTTGTGAGATCAGCCCTGCGCAAAATGGCGGGTTATCCAAACCCGCTGCCTCCACGTGCATACGCGATCCTGGAACACGATGTTGAAAGCACAGACCGGCTTGAATACCAGCGCGGCATTGTCTGGTGCGACGAGAACGGGCAATTGCGCGCGCGCAACACCGGATCGCAGTCATCCGCCCGGCTGATGTCGTTGGTTGGAGCGAACGCGTTCGTTCTGATCCAGCCACGCGAAGCACCATACCGAGCCGGAGAGCGGGTACCGGTCGTGATTCACGGGACAGTGACGGAGCGGGCTGGTGAGAGTGGCATTCGGGGCGACTGAGGGAAATTCCGTTACCGACCGTCACGCTTACGTCCCGCGGTCTTGTGTGTTCGGCCCAGGGTCGCGAAGAGGCGAACTACCTGCGCCACCGACGGCATTCGCGCCCCTGAGGTGCAGTCGCCTCAGGGGGCCTTCAGCCACTGGGCCAACCGCTCCGTGAGAACAACCTCGTAGGGAAGCGCCTTCAACTCGTCGGCGGTCACGTCGATGCCCTGACGCCTCGCCTGCTCGGCAAGCCACGACCACGGGTGGGGTTCGTCGCTCTCGTCATCATCGGGGAGTACGACGTTCAATACTTGCTGTCGCATGCGGTCTGGGGTGAGGCAGCACGGACAGGCGCCACATTTTCCAGGACCACCCTCCGTCCATCCTCTAACACCTGCAGCTGTCTCATCGAACTTGAAGTGAAGCCGCGGTTGTCAATGACCACATGGCGCCCATCCGCAAGCTTCACAAACTCATTGACCGAGAAGCTCTGCGACGGTCCCGATTCGGGAGTCCCGGTCGCAAAATCGCAGATGGCGCCGATGCCGACCACACGGGCTGACCGGTCAGGATGGGCGCGGTCTTTACGGTCGGCATTCTTGTCATACGGGAACCAACCAGAGTGGCTGCTCATGACGACCTCCTCGAACCTCAGCTAAGCCGCTCGGCACGAGCGACGCATGCGCAGCTCGTGCACACGAATTTGGGGCGGGCGGTTGAGGTTTTGGCGCCGAACGGTGCTAACCCTTTGCTGCCAGGATATGCCAGGCGAGGGCGACGTGGAAGCGCGTGGCCGTAATCAGACTCTCGATTCCCGCCGACTCGTTGATGTTGTGTGCTCCGCTCTTGGCCGGGTCGTCCTCCGGATGCGACGGGATAAACCCGTAGGTGACGTTGCCAAGCGGCCGGACGAAGCGGGAGTCAGTAAACCCGACCGTGATGCCCGGCACAAATCGCAGGTCACCCATACCGGTGGCATCCTTCGTAGCCTGTTCGACGTGCGGCCGGAACGCTGAATCGTAAGGTGAATTATTGGAAATGGCCGTTTCGATGATTTCGACCTGAACCCCGTCGAGATCCTGCACCAGACCTTCCACCTGCTGGCGAACATAGTCCTTGTCCTGCCAGGGGAGGGAACGAATGTCGCAGATGATGGTGCAATTTTCCGCCACGCTGTTTGATTTGACCCCGGCGTTGATCATAGTGGCGACGAGCGTCATGCGTGAGGCGGCGCGCAGCATCGAGGCGAGGCTCGGGTTTCGGGATTCGAGATCGGTGAGCGTCTGCTCGAGGTTATCGACGGTCACTGGCGTCGTGATGCCCGCCAGGGTGTCGAGGTGCTTGAAGAGTTCGACGTCAACCGAGACCTCCGGCGTGTAATTCCGCACTCGCCGTACGACCTCCTCAGCTTTGTATATGGCGTTGTCTGCCCGCCACGGCTGAGAGGCGTGGAATCCGCGGCCGCGAATCTTGATATGGGCCTCGAGTCGACCTTTCTCACCTGTGCTGATCGGGTAGATGATGCCGCCCGAGGTACGGACCGGACCGCCACCGCCTTCGTTCACCGCGAAGTCTGCCTTCAGCACGTCAGGGTGATGCTCCGCCATCCAGCCGAATCCGTAGGCGCCTCCGGCCTCTTCGTCGGCACATGAGACGAAGCTCAGCTTGCCGTTCAGTTCAACGCCTGCCCGCTTCAGGATGATCATCGCCATCGCCTGGGCCGCCACCGTCGACTTCATGTCCGATGCGCCGCGTCCCCAGATGCGTCCTTCGGCGATCTCGCCGCCAAACGGCGGGTGGGTCCACTGGCCAGCGTCCTCGACTGGGACGACGTCGGTGTGTGACATGAAGAGGAGCGATGGCCCGGTCGCAGATCCGATCGACGACGCGAAGTTGCCACGATTCTCGGTTGCACGGTAGATTTCGGTGTCGATTCCCTCTGGGGATAGCTTGTTTCTGAGCAGTTCCGCCGCGATGATCTCATCGCCGCTATCGGGCGTTCCGAAATTCACGGTCTGCAAGCGAACCAGGTCCTGCGTTAGCTTGACGACCTCGTCGCGGCTGTCATCCACCATCTTAAGCAAATGTTCGAGATTGGCACTCATCACTTCTCCTGTCAGGCGCACTTAGTTACTAATTCGTCGAGTTCCCTGTCGAAACCGATGGTAGACGGGGTTGCGCCGCCATGCAACGGTTTGAAATGGGAACAGCGCGTGGCATATCGTTTGCATTTATCACTAGTACGGTGCGTCCGAACTCCGCATTTGAGTCCCAGACAGGCGCTAGTAAGAGGTCAATCGATGCAAGAGGAACGCACGGTCGGTCAGATCATGGAGGATCATTTTCGAACTGAACATCCGGATGAGGCCATCGATTCCGCCCTGAGGCGCCTCTCTCAGGAAGGCACGAGTTCGGTCATTGTGACTGATCGTGGGGTTCCGGTCGGCGTATTCGATGCCGTGTCTGCGTGTGGATCTGGTCCGGTGGGAGATGGCCAAGTGGAAGACGTGATGTTGCGCGATATTCCGAGTCTGACAGAAGAGATGACGGTCGGTGAGGCCAGCGATCGCTCGATCACGTCGGGCGCCGATCGGCTGCCGGTGGTCGACCGTGATGGGTATCTCGTTGGCGAAGTCACACGGGATGACATTGTGGCCGAGAGTCGGATCGACCTGGGTTCGCGTGACACGCCAGCCAGGAAAGCGGTACCCAAGGTCATCGACGCCAATGACCCTGCTTCGGTTCTTTCGGAAGCCGAACCGGGGATGGTGGCCGTCACGACTGACGGTGTCAAGGTCGGTGTCGTGGTGAACGTTCATATCGGCGCCCAGGCGGACACGTGGCTGGTCGTGGAACACGGCAAGCTAAATAGGAGACGCACGATCGTCGACGGCGGCCTCGTCGACCTGGTCGATGGCGACGTCGTCATCCTTTCGATCGACCAGCCCAGCTTCAAGAGCCTTCCCACTTGCTAGAGACATGATGCCTTCTGGAGATGGCGAGGAGCACCCTCGTTTATCTCTTTAGCCATCAACAATCTCGCCGCCCATGACATAAAGAGCAATTCTACTTGTTGATCCTGATGACTAGAGTGAATCAGTGGCATGTGGTTTGCCAATATGTGGTCGAGGATCGATCCAGTTCGTTTCTCCGCAGATACGGCGGGGTTCTGGAGATCAAGGAGGAATCGATGATGGATGAGTCCCGAACGGTACAAGAAGTGATGATTCCGGTTCAGGATGTCATCGACAAAAACGAGACCGTTCTGATGGCGCGCCGGCGCTTCCAATCGGAGTCGACGCGCTCGTTCATCGTCGTCGATGGCGACGTCCCGCTCGGTGTCCTCGAGTGGCGACACATCATGCATGCGGACCCCGCTGTCGATGACTTGCCTGTAAGTGAGGTAATGGCTCCGACCGTTCCGGAAGTTCGGCAACAGATGACCCTGGGCGAGGCGGGCGAACGTCTCACTGACATCGACCTCAGCACGATCCCGGTTGTCGATGAGAACGGAAAGCTTATTGGCGAGGTCGCGCGTTCTTCAATTGTCCGTACGGAGCGGGTGACTGATCAGGCCCGGGCGGCCGCGGAACTGACGAGCAATGACACAGTCGATAGGCCCGCGGCAAGCGAACTTGAAAAAGGCATGACGGTACACGGTTCGGGCGGGTCGAAGCTTGGCAACGTGGACGCACTGGTCATCGGTGCCACGGGGCGACTGGACGCGATTACCGTGTCGCATGGCCTGTTGAGTCGCAAGCACAAGCGAGTCAGCGCTGAGCTGGTCAGCCATATTGAGAAGGATACGGTTGTACTGCTTATCGATTCGCCGGAATTCAAGGCGCTGCCAGACTTAGAAGGTGCGACCGAGCCCGCGTAGCAGAGTGGTCTGGAACGCATCAGTCAGTGTGACTGAGGAATGCGGTATCTGCCGCCGGGGAGAACCCGGCGGCTTTCTCTTGTGCGATTCAGGATTCGGAATTGGAAACGTCGTCAGCGTTTGGCTTCTCAGACGAAGACCGGCCGAACGTTGTCTGATATTCGGCTTCGCTGCCGATCCAGGTCTCGCCATCGGCGTAGAATTCTTTTTTCCAGATCGGAACGATCTCCTTGATCCGTTCGATGGCGTGCCGGCAGGCGTCGAAGGCTTCCGTCCGGTGCGCTGAGGAGACGGCGATAGCAACACTCACCTCGCCAATTTCCAACCGACCCATCCGGTGGGTAATCGCCACGCCCTCGACTTCCCAGCGCTCGCGGATTTCAGCACCGATCTGTGCCAGCGCCTTCTCCGCCGCCTCGACATAGGCTTCGTATTCCAGAACCTGCACCCCGCGTCCACGCGCGTTGTCACGTACCGTTCCCGCAAAAGTCGCGATCGCCCCGGCACGGGGGCTCGCGACCTGCTCGCTTAGTCGCTGGAGATCGATCGGTTGGTCGATCACCTGAAACTCGTCTGAGCCACCCGACACCGGTGGAATGAGCGCCAATTCGTCGCCATCCTGGAGTTTCCGGTCGCGGTCGGCGTAGCAGTGGTTGAGCATGATACGCGCGGTACGTCGCATTCCGTCGATTGCTGGGTGATCAGCGACAATGGCGTCGATGACGTCACCAGCCGTCGCATCGTCGGGGACGCTTCGCGTTTCACCGCGCACCCCGACCACTTCGCGAATCGACGCAAAATAGCGCACCGTGACGTTGATCAATCTCGCCTCCACATCTTCCGAGTTCATCCGGTCGCCGCGCCCCGCGGCTCACGCGCTCGTGAGCTCAGCGCCAGATGGCGCATGAATCAGGCGCGCAGCGTGACCCAATCGCGCCCGACGCCGTGCCTGTTAGATCGATTTTACCTGGCACGAGACTGATTGCGGGAAGGTTGTGGTCCACTAGGAGCAGACCACGTCGTGAATTCATATGGAATTCCCACGGACCGCGCGCGTTGAACGGCTTCAGTTTGTCTGTGTGGTCGCAACAAGTGGAACCCGGTCCGGCACCCTACGGTCAAGCGGCCGGGAGTGACCCACTATGTTTGTCGAAGACGCGGAACCCTCAGCCACGTAACCTTCGTGGGCCAGCGACGAGACGAACGGCGAAAGTTGTGTGCGGAAGGGCAGGGGTACCCCCGGCAGGACTCGAACCTGCGACATGCGGCTTAGAAGGCCGCCGTTCTATCCACTGAACTACGGGGGCTCGCTGAGGAATAGCCGCGCCCACGCCGGATGGGTGGTTCGCCCGCCGCGTAGATCCTACTTGAAAATCGTCACTCGGACCAACGATTTCGCAGCAGGAGTACCGGTACATCGAACACATTGGGATGTGGATGCTCGGCAAGCTGTCCGGCGTGGATTTTGGCGAACATGGCGTCCAGACATGGTGAACGGAACCCCGTACAATCACGTGGTTGAGTCAGCATGCGGACAGCGCGGTTGAGCGTCCGCGGATACGAAGACAGGACCATGACAACAGAGTTCATCTCCAGTCGAAACAATGCGCGGATCAAGGCCATTCGCAAGCTCCGTCACCGGCACGAGCGGGAGCAAACCGGATCATTTCTAGTTGAGGGCATTCGTCTGGTTAGCGAGGCAATCCAGAACGGCGCCGACGTGTCCGAGATCATCGTCGCGCCGGATCTCCTCAAGAGCCGGTTTGCCCTCGGTCTGGTCGATGCGCAGCGAGGCGTGGGAACACGCATTCTCTACGTTAGTGCGGACGTCTTCGCGTCGATCTCCGATCGCGATCATCCGCAGGGTCTCGCGGCGGTGGCCGCCCAACGCTGGCAGGCGCTGGAGCACCTGACTCCGACCGGGCAGTCGCTCTGGGTCGCCCTCGATTCCGTGGCGGATCCAGGTAACCTCGGCACGATTGTGCGGACGGCCGACGCAGTCGGCGCGGCTGGAGTGATGCTGCTGGGCCGCTCGACCGACCCGTTTGATCCGGCGGCCGTTCGCGCGAGTATGGGGTCGATTTTCACACTGCAGCTTATCCGGTCTTCGGCGGACGATCTGATGGCCTGGACTCGTCAGCATGGAGTCCTGCTCGTCGGCACGTCGCCAGCGGCCACGTCCGATTATCTGGACGTGGATTACCAGCGTCCCCTGGTGCTGCTAATGGGGAGTGAGCGCGAGGGACTTGGTGACGAGCTTCAGCACGCATGCGATCAGTTGGTTCGACTCCCGATGGTTGGACGTGCCGATTCCCTCAATCTCGCCGTGGCGACTGGAGTCGTCCTCTATGAGATTTTGAACCAGTGGCGCAGACAACTAGCCGAACCGCTGAACGGTGACCCGGCTCGTGTTGGCTGATGGCTTAGGAATGTATCCGTCTGTTTGACGTATCTATCGTTTTGAGAGGAAGATCTGTTTGAGCGATTTCAGAACCGGTAACACGATCGTAGCGATCTTCGCCCACCCGGATGACGAGGTCTTCATGGTCGGCGGAACGCTCGCCAAGCACGCACGACAGGGACGTGTGGTCGCGGTCTGCGCCACGCGTGGTGAGTTGGGTGAGATTCGCGATCCTTCGCTGGCGACACGAGAGAATCTCGGCGAGGTCCGCGAGAGCGAACTGCGCCGTGCATACGGCATTCTCGGCGTTGAGGACGTGCGTTTTCTCGATTATCGCGATTCCGGCATGGCGGGCACCGAAGGAAATCAGGATGCCCGTGCCTTCATGAACGCCGATCCGGATGAGGCGGTTGGAAAGATCGTGAAGATCCTGCGAGAGGTCGGCCCGGCTGTTGTTGTGACGTTCGAAGAGACCGGCGGCTATGGTCACCCGGATCATATTGCGGTTCACCAGTTCGTGACTCAGGCATTCAAGGCCGCCAGCGACCCGTCGAAATATCGGGACGCAGGCGACCCGATCGAGCACGGTCGTCTCTTCTACGCCGGATTTCCGCGTTCGGTCATGAAGCAGATATTTGGCCGGGCAATGGAAGAAGGCATGGACGTCAGCGTCTTCAACGAACAGGATCTGGACCGGCTTGGTCTACCCGATGAGGCAATTGACGTGGTGACCGACGTCGAGGAAACGGTCGATCTGAAGAACACGGCGATGCGGGCACATGGCACACAGTACGACGAGGACGGGCCGATCGCTCAGGCTCCTGAGGAGCTGCGTCGCCAGTTTGCGTCGCATGAGTACTTTCAGTTTGGCGACGGTGTGCCATTGCCAGAACGCCGCCCGCTGAAGGATCTCTTCGCGGAGTAGCTAGGGTTCCCTCTGCGACAACTGGCCTCATGGCACTTCGCTGAACCAACGAACCAATCGAAAATGGCCCGGGCAACTCGCCCGGGCCATTTCAGTCCTTACCAGCTGAAAGACTAGTGTGACGGGTCAGGGACCGACACGGAGTCGATCTGAGACTGCAACGCGTTGATCTGCGACATCGCGTCGTGCGCCGCGGCGTTTGCCGCGATGCGGGAGAAACTGCTCGAACTGGCTGCTGGCGGTGGCGGCCCGTCGGTAACGGTCACCGTGAACGTCGCCGTGAAGCAGCTGTCCTTGTAGACAGTACCGGAGACGGGGTCGGTGACGTCGGGACAGCGGCTGTCACCCTTCTGGCCGTACAACGTCATGGTTCCGGCTACCTGGTAGTCACCTGGCAGCTTGAATCCTGAGGCGGAGCCCGCCTTGTCGGCCCCGAACGTGTCGTCCTCGTAACCGGCGATCACGATCATCAGCGGCGTGAAGTCAGTCAGTGTGACGTTAATTGTTTTGTTATTTGCCACATCGTCGTCGCCGGGTGCATCCGGGTTTGGATTGAAGCCCGGGCACTGGAACCCCTTCTTCAGTTTGAGGTCGATGTGGATAACCGAGACCTTCCAGGTAATAACGCAGTTGGTGGCGTTCGGATCGAGCACGATGAAGTACGTGTTCCACTCGCCACTCCCCTTGGGGCTGTCGTCCAGGTCGTTATGCACTACGAAGTGGGTGTTGACGAGTTGAACCGTCGTCAGTCTCGGCTGGATCACGATCGGGTTGCCTGCGAAGGGCGTGATGTTGTTGTCTTCGCAGTTCGTGCAGCCCTCTTTGACCTGGTCGAACGGGTCCGCGACCGCGAAGGTGTTGAAGGTACCGTCCTTCGAGTAGGTGCTGTGAATGTCGACGGTCACCGAGTCGCCTGAGCCGAGACCTGCGACGGCTTCAGACGGCCCCCGCGTATCAGTTTCGTGACGCAGCCATTCGATGCTGAACGCGCCAGCCGGGAATGACCCGACGTTGGTCACGGTGATATGCGCCGTCATCGCGGTTCCGCTCCAGTATTTCATGGGGGAACACGCATTCGGAGTTGCCTGATCGCAGAGATCGGTATCGATCGTGAATCCGGTCACCACGAGATCGATGTCTCCGGGCTTCACGACCAGGTTGAGGAGCGACGTGTTATTGGCCTCGTTCGATTCGGCCACGCTCTTCAAGATGTCCACCTGAGCGATGGCGCGGAAGTTCCCGGGATCCGGATACTGGAAGTGAAGCGTAACGGTCTTCTCTTCTCCAGGATCGAGACTATCGACCTGAGACGAGACGGTCTGATCGCCACGCGAGCTGATGTTGCTCGAATCGGGATTCACGGCGACCACAAACGGCCCGGCCGCGGTGTTGCCGTTGTTTTTGACCTTCACCGTGAAGGTCGTGTCCCCTCCCTGCACCGGGGGATCTGGACTCGCTTCGAAGTCGGTGATGACAAGATCGATCGTTGCGGCGCCGACGGTAACTTGCAGCGCATCGTTGTTGTTCTGCTCGTTGACCTCGCGCACCTTGTTGGTGCTGTCGACAGAGATCTGACCCGTGAAGCTGCCTCCACGGTCGTAGGTGTATGAGAAGACGACATCCACCGAGTCGCCGTCATTGAGCGGGCCAACCACCTGCTGCTGAAGTTTCTGACCGAAGACGGGCGTCCAATCGACCTCGAAATCGCCAGCCGGTCGATGTCCAACATTCTTGACCGTGACCGTCGTCGTCATCACCTGACCAGCAACCGGATTCGGTGGATTGACGACCACGTTGTCAACCACCAGGTCCGGCAGAGCCGGGTCGACCGTCAGGGACTGGGTTAGCGTGTTGTTCTGTTCGTTCGTCTCTTTGATGTCTTTGAGCGAGTCAACCGTCGCCGTCGTGTCGAACGTTCCCTGGAACGGGTACGTGTAGGTGAACGTCACATCCGTTCCGGATCCGGCAGCAAGTCCGTTGACCTGTTGTGTCTGAGGCGGACCATTGGGCGTTGGATCCCACCGGACCTGGAAATCGGTTGCGTCGGTGTTACCGGTATTGACGACGTGAACCTTGGCCTGCATCGCGTCGGTCGCCACCGCGGGGTTGGGGATGAAGACGATGCTCGTTGGCTTCAGGTCGATCGTCTGTGGCTGCACCGTGACCGACAGAATCTTGGTGTTATTGACTTCGTTTGTTTCGGTAATCGCGTTGCCGCTGTCAACCTTCGCTGTGGTCAGGAAGTTGCCGTCCTTCGGGAAGGCGAAGGTCCAATTGAACGTATGGCTATCGCCATCGTTCAGTCCTGGCAGCGTCTCAGCCAGTGCGGGCTGGGTGTTTGCCGCGGACTGCCACTGCGTCACAAACCCGGCAGCCGGACAGCTCCCCTTGTTTGCGACTGTGACCGAAACCGTCGTGTTCTCGCCGACGATCGGTGACGCAGGCGTCACCGTGAGGGCGCTGACGTACAAATCGGCGCATGTGACGTCTGCTGCCGCTGGCAACGCTTGCGTCAATGACGCAACGAGCGGCATCAGTACCGTTACTGCTATGAGCAGTAAGCGCCCTGCCAAAGCCCGGAACATTTGTCCCCTCCTCGCTCCGGCGTGGTGACCGGAGTTACTTCACGATTGATGAGGCTGAGCCACGAGCCGCGGGCACCGCGCTGGTGCCCGCTTGCACAGATTCCTCGCGTTACGTTGTTGGTTTCACCTCGAAATTCGCGATCGTCTTGGTATTGTCCGCGTCAGATTCGTCTGTCTCGACGATCTTGTTCGTGGAGTCGACGATCGCTTTGGTTGTGTATGTTCCAGGCTGGAAGTAGGTGCCGGTAAGCGTCACCTTGTAGCTCTCGCCCGGGTGCAGCCCCGGAACGAATGCGGATGGACCGCTCGTATTCGTATCGATGAGGAGCCACTGGACCTTGAACGAACCAACGTCGAGCGTGCCGGTGTTCTGAACCCAGATCGTCGCGGTTGCCTTCTGGAACCGCTTCAGCGTTCCCGATGGCGGGTCGATGGTGAAGGATGTGACCGTCAGGTTCATGTCACCCGGATCGACGGAGATATCATCGATGGCCGTGTTGTTCGTCTCGTTGGTCTCTTTGATCTCGCTGAAGGCGTCGACCGATGCCACCGTGTGGAAGTTTCCAAACTGCGGGTAAACGTAGTGGAACGTCACGATCGTGCTGGTATTGCTCGCGAGCGACGCGACTTCCTGTGTCAACGTGGCGCCACTCGGGATGATCAATCCGTACGCGTCCGGGTTCCACGACACCGTGAACGGACCAGCGTCGTTGTTCCCCTGATTCTTGATCGTGACGTCGATCTGGGCGTCAACCCCTTGCTTCGGCGTGCCCGGCGTGATCACGAGATTCGTGATTGTCAGATCGATATTGGCAGCTCCCACGTCGACCGTCTGGGTGGACGTGTTATTTCCTTCATCGAGCTCGTAGATGGTGTGGTTGCTATCAACCGTCGCGACGCTGTTGAAGCTTCCATCTGACGGATAGATGTAATCGAACTCGACGTTTTCGGACGCCCCGACACCGAGCGCGGGTGCTTGTTTGGACAGAGCCGGTGTGCGTCGTACGCCAGACTTCCACGCGACGGTGAAGTTGTCGCCCGTGTCGGTGTTACCACCGTTGTAGACGGTAACGGTGACGTGCACGTTCTGACCGGCGATCGGCGTCGGTGGGTTGAACGACACGCCGGTGATCTGGAGGTCCGGAAGTGCCGGTATGACGGACTCCACGGTGAACGCGAGGTTGTTGAATTCGTTGGTTTCTTGAACCAGGTGCGTCGCGTCGACAACGACCCAGCTGAGGTAGCTGCCAAGGTCCGGGTAGTTGTAGAGCAGATCGATATTCGTCGTCAGGCCCGCCCCGAGCGATGGGACATTCTGAGTAATCGGTGGGGTGTTGGAGGCGGGCGTCCAGGCGACCTGGAAGGCACCGGAGTCGGTATTGCCCTCATTCTTGACGACGATGTGCGCGGTCGCATCGAGGAGTTGGCCGACCGGATTTGGGTCGACCGTGAAGCTCACGATCTGCAGGTCCGTCTGGGCTGCGTCTACCGACACCGGATAGATCGCAATGTTGTTGTTCTCATTGGTTTCGGGAACGGACCGATCGGTGTCGATCTTCACCTGCGAGAGGAAGTTTCCACCTTTGTCGAAGGTATAGGGCAGGTCGACGCTTTCCGAAAGCCCGGCGCCAAGATGCGGCAGGCTCGCCGACGGCCCGGTTTTCGCGAACTGAGTCTGCTTCCATTGAACGACGAAGCCGACGTTCGTGTCACAGGACCCATTGTTCGTCACCTGAATATGGATCGACGCCGGCTGACCCGCGGTCGGCACGGTGGGCGTGACATAGAAGTCGGTAACTTCAAGATCCGCGCACTTCGTTGGCGCCGCGACTGCTGGCAATACCACGGTAAGTGGTGTCAGCGCCATGAACAAAACAATAAGTAAACGCCGGGCTAACGACCCGTGCATGGTCCCCCTCCGTTCATCAACCAATGCCCACTGAGCTTGGTGAACCTAACCCCTTTGTCGCGGCACGCTCTGGCACCGCACGTGTCGCCCCCTTCAGTCAGGGTTGGGTCGTAACCCCGGCACGAATGCTTGTCCGACATGACTCAGGCACGTCCACGTAGAGTCCGGTGGCGTGCCTCACGCTCGATGGTCGGTTGTAGGGTCTCCAGGACCGAAACGCATGTTTACACTAACGCTGTACGAATGCCCTGTCAACATGGTGTCCAGGTGTCAAGAGAGCTCTGTGGAGGCTTCGTGCTGACGGAGTCGTTGACATGCTTCCGCGCCGTCTGATAGAGTACCCGTCATTGAGTTGGCGCTGATGGGAAGTAGTAGCGCGCAGTCCGATCCAGCGAGCCGGATAGAAGGTGTGATTCCGGCATTGTGACTCGTGTGAACTCGTCCCGGAGCCGTGAGAGTGAATCGTTGTTCTAGCTCTCACCGGGTCGCGACCGTTACATCGCTCCGAGTGGACCGCGTGAGTCGCGGTCAATGAGGGTGGTACCGCGGGTTCAGCCCGTCCCTGTTGGGGACGGGTTTTTTGTTTTTTTCTTGTCGCTTTGAATGGACGCGCATCGAATGACGTCGCAACCTGTCGAACACCATGCTGGGCACGTACTCGCCCTTACCGGGCCCCGAGAAGGGGCCGAAGCAGCATTGAGGGTGCGTTTGTCCTGAGTCACGACGTTGACGCGATGGTCTGCCCCCTCGTGGGGGCATTTTTGTTGGGCGCTTGAGCGGAGGAGTTCGGGGCTATGAGTGATCGATTGATCGTCTTCGATACGACATTGCGGGATGGTGAGCAATCGCCGGGCGCGACGATGACAAGTTCGGAAAAATTGGAAGTCGCGCGGCAGTTGGCCAGGCTTGGCATCGACGTCATGGAGGCCGGCTTCCCAGCAGCTTCGCCAGGCGATCTGCAGGCGGTGAAGACAATCGCTCGTGAGGTCAAGGGCGTCACGATTTGCGGCCTGGCGCGGGCGAATACATTCGACGTTGACGCCGCGTGGGAAGGCGTCCGCGATGCCGAATCGGCGCGCATCCACACCTTCATCGCCACGTCGCCGGTACATATGCAATATAAGCTGCGAAAGAAGCCAGACGAGGTGATCGAGTCGGCCGTCGCCGCGGTGACGCGCGCGAAGGGGTACCTCGAAGATGTCGAGTTTTCGGCTGAAGACGCCACCCGTAGCGATTGGGACTTTCTCTGCCGCATTGTCAAGGCGACCATCGAGGCGGGCGCGACGACGATCAACCTGCCGGATACCGTGGGCTACACGACGCCCGAGGAGTATCGGAGACTGATCGCGTACGTGACCGACAACGTCGCGGGTGTCGAGAATATCGTCTTGAGTGTTCACTGCCACAACGATCTTGGCCTGGCCACGGCGAACACGCTGGCGGCGATCGAGACAGGTGCGCGTCAGATCGAAGTCACCATCAACGGGATTGGCGAGCGGGCCGGAAATACGTCGCTCGAAGAGGTCGTGATGGCGCTGCACACGCGCAAAGACTTCTATAGTGGCATCATGCCTCGTATCGATACCAAGCAGCTTGTGCCGACGAGCAAGCTGGTGAGTCACCTGACCGGCATCGTCGTTCAACCGAACAAAGCCATTGTCGGTGCGAACGCGTTTGCGCACGAGGCGGGCATCCACCAGGACGGCATGCTGAAGCACCGCGACACCTATGAGATCATGACGCCACAATCGGTCGGCTGGGAGATGAGCCGCCTGGTTTTGGGTAAGCACTCGGGGCGGGCTGGATTCACCGCGCGCCTGAACGAACTGGGGTACGACGGCATCCCGAAGGAGAAGATCGACGAACTGTACAAGCGGTTCATCGAACTGTCGGACCGCAAGAAGACGGTCACGAACGCCGACATCATCGCGATCATCGAGGAGGATCTCCAGAGCGCACCTGACTATTACGTTCTTACTGGGTGGCGTGCCAACTCCGACAACAACGGGCGTGCCGAGGCGTGGGTGAAGATCACCGTAGACGGCGTCGAGCGGGAGGCGTCGGCGACGGGCAACGGCCAGATTGACTCGCTCTTCAAGGCAATTGACAAGCTCGTGCAGGGCGGATGTGCTCTTGAGTCCTTTCATATCGACGCGGTGACGCCGGGGGAGGACGCGCAGGGTGAGGTGAGCGTACGCGTTCGCTGCGGCGAACATGTCTATAATGGGCGCGGCGTCGCGACGGACATCGTCGAGGCGAGTGTGCGCGCTTACGTGATGGCGTTGAATCGTGGAACGGTGACAGCGGAGGTAGCGGTCTAATTATGGGACTGACAATGACCGAGAAGATCCTGGCGCGCGCGGCGCACGCGGAAACCGTGACGCCAGGAGAAATTGTCGAGATCGACGTCGATCTGGTGATGACGAACGACATCACTGCTCCGATTTCGATCGCCGAATTCAAGAAGACTGGCCTGGAGAAGGTATTCGACCCGAACAAGGTCGTCTTCGTGCCGGACCACTTCGTTCCGGCCAAGGACATAAAGGCGGCCGAACAGGCCAAGGTGATGCGCGAATTCGCGCACGAGCAGGGAACGCTCTATTTCGAGATCGGCCGGGCTGGGATCGAGCATGTCGTCTTGCCGGAGAACGGCTTGACGCTGCCAGGTCAGGTGATCATCGGCGCGGATTCACACACCTGCACCTATGGCGCCTTCAACGCCTTCTCCACAGGTATGGGATCGACTGATATCGCGGCTTCGATGGCGCTCGGCACCACCTGGGTGCGAGTTCCGCCGACGATCAAGTTCGTCTACAACGGCACCCTGCCTGAGGGCCTCGGCGGCAAGGACCTGATCCTCTACACGATTGGACAGATCGGTGTCGATGGCGCGCTCAACTGCGCCATGGAGTTCACCGGACCGGTAATCGACAACCTCGAGATGGACCAGCGCATCACGATGGCGAATATGGCCATCGAGGCGGGCGCCAAGAGTGGCATTTTCGGCTTCGACCAGAAGACGAAGGACTGGCTTGCGGAGGTCACTGACAAGCCCTATACCCCGGTCGAGAGCGATCCGGATTGCACCTATCAGCAGGTGATCGAATTTGATGTGTCGGACCTCAAGCCATTGGTCGCTCTGCCGCACCTTCCTTCTAATGTGCACGCGGCGGACGAAGTTGGTGACATGCCGATTCAGCAGGTGGTCATCGGATCCTGCACCAACGGCCGGCTGAGCGACTTGCGCGATGTGGCCCGTATCCTCAAGGGACACCAAGTCCACCCTGAAGTGCGCTGCATCGTGATTCCGGGCAGCCAGCAGGTCGCGCGCGAGGCAACCAAAGAAGGGCTGGCCGATATCTTCATGGAGTCGGGCGCCATCTTCTCGACGTCGACCTGTGGCCCGTGCCTTGGTGGCTACATGGGTGTGTTGGCGCAGGGCGAGCGCTGCGTCTCGACGACCAATCGAAACTTTCGGGGTCGAATGGGCCATCGTGAGGCCGAGATCATCCTGGCCGGACCGCAGGTCGCGGCCGCCAGCGCGATCAAGGGACGCGTCGCGTCACCGTCGGAGTTGTAGCGAGCCCTCACCCCCAGCCCCTCTCCCGTCGAACGGGAGAGGGGAGACGAAAGACCAGAATCATTGCTGGTTCCCCCTTCTCCTGCTTGGCGGGAGAAGGGCCGGGGATGAGGGTCGTAAGGAGACATCATCTATGCAGACTCGTGGAAAGGTCTGGAAATTCGGGGATGACGTGGATACCGACGTCATCATCCCGGCGCGGTATCTGGTGACGTTCGACCCGGATGAACTGGCATCGCATGTCATGGAGGACATCGACCCGGAGTTCGCTGGCAAGGTCCAGCCGGGCGACATCATTGTGGCCGGCAAGAATTTCGGCTGCGGTTCGTCACGCGAGCACGCGCCGATCGCGATCAAGGCGGCCGGAGTCAAGGTGGTCATCGCCGAATCCTTTGCGCGCATCTTCTATCGTAATGCGATCAACATCGGGCTGGCCGTGGTCGAGGCGCCAGAGGCGTGCCAAGCGACCGAGATGGACGACATCCTTGAAGTCGATACCGACGAAGGTGGTGTCCTGAACGTGCGCACCGGTGAGACATACCCGGCCAAACCGTATCCGGAATACGTCCAGCAGATTATCGATGCTGGTGGTCTGATGCAGGCGGTAGCGCAGCGGGTCAAAGCGAAACAGCAGGCGTCATGACGGAGAAGACCTTTCATGTTCTCCTCCTTCCGGGCGACGGAGTCGGACCGGAGGTCCTGCGGGAATCTCAGGCGATGCTCGAAGCGGTTGGCCGACCTGCAGGAGTGCGTTTCCAATTCACGGAGGCGATGATCGGTGGCGCCGCGATCGACGCACACGGCGTTCCGATGCGCGACGAGGATATCGAGGCCGCGCTGCAGTCCGATTCTGTCCTGCTTGGCGCCGTCGGCGGTCCGAAATGGGATCACCTCGGCAAGGCGGAGCGTCCGGAGGCCGGTCTGCTCGGTCTCCGCAAGGCGCTGGGCCTGTTCGCCAACCTGCGTCCGGTCAAGGTCTTCGACGCGCTAGCAAACAGCTCTCCGCTGAAGCCAGAGGTCGTGCGGGGCGCTGACCTGATGGTCGTACGCGAGTTGATTGGCGGCCTCTACTTCGGTCAGCCGTCGGCACGCATGAAGGACGAGAGCGGCCGGCACGCGGTCGATACACTGCCGTATCACGAGTCCGAGATCGAGCGGATCGTCGACCTCGCCTTCCGCCTCGCGCGATCGCGCAAGAATCACGTCACCAGTATCGATAAGGCCAACGTGCTCAATACGTCGCAGCTCTGGCGCGAAGTGGCGATCGAGGTATCCAAGAACTATCCCGACGTCACCTTCGATCACGCATTGGTCGACTCGACCGCCATGCGCCTGATCAGCCGTCCCGGTGATTTCGACGTCATGGTAATGGAGAACCTCTTCGGCGACATCTTGAGCGACGAAGCGGCCGTGCTGGCGGGCTCGCTCGGCATGCTGCCATCGGCCAGTCTGAATGGCGAGAAGCCACGGCGTGAAGGAACGCAGGCCACGCTCTTTGGAATGTACGAGCCAGTGCATGGCTCGGCGCCCGACATCGCGGGCAAAGGCATCGCCAATCCAATCGGCGCCATTCTGAGCGCGTCGATGATGCTGCGGTTCTCGTTTGAGCTCGGAGACCTGGCAGACGCGATTGAGGCGGCCGTTGGACAGGCGCTCGAGGAGGGCCTGCGAACGGCAGACATCGCGGCTAGCGGTGAGAATGCGGTGTCGACCGGCGAGATGTCCGCGCGTATTCGCGAGCTCACGGTCGCACGGCTTTCGGACTGACCGGTGACGCTTCTCGGTGTGAAGTGGTCGCCGATCTCCGACGCGGCCGACGGACTGGTCGACATTCTGGAGATGGCTGGCTGGGATCTCGGAAATCGAGACATCGGCCAGCCGTGCCTTCTACACAATCTCGATCTCGACTTCAGCCTGGCGGTACCGGGAGTGATCGACCAGTCTTGGGTCGAACGCTGCTCGTCCGCGATCGAGCGAACTCGTTCCCCATGGTTCAGCCTGCACCTTGGCTTCAGCGCTGAGGAGGTCCGCTTTCGCGATCACATGCTCCCCGTGTCGGAAATCCTCGACCGCGACGCGTGTCGAGAGCGAATGATCGAAGCGGTCGACTTTGCCTGCCGGCATCTAGCCGTGCCGGTGCTTGTCGAGAATCTCGACTACTGTCCGGAAGGTGCGTACGAGCACATCTGCGAACCGTCGTTCATCGCCGAGGTGGTGGAAGCGACGGGATGTGGGCTGCTGCTCGATCTGGCGCACATGCAGGTCAGTGCCGATTGGCTGGGTTACGAGTTCGAAGATTACGCTGCCCAGTTGCCTCTCGAGCGAGTGGTCGAAATTCACCTTAGCAGCCCGCGTCGAGTCGGTGATCGGCTGGACGACGGCCATTTTGATCTGGTGGAATGCGATTTCCGATTGCTGGAGTGGATACTGCAGCGCTGCGAACCGCAGGCCGTGGTGCTTGAGTATACCCGGGATCCGACGGTACTTCAGGCGCAGCTGCGGCGAATTATGGCCGCGCTTGACCGTAACCCCGTCGACGTGGGAAAATGCGACGGTGGAGATAGTGCGCGCGAGCCCGCTTGACAGTTGAGCTGGCCGCGGTATCATTAAGAAACGCCTTGGTTGAGAAAAGGCACGATCATCGTCGAGGCACGGAAATTCGACGAAAGCTGAAGGGAACCATTCATGAGTGTTGCATCTGAGCAAATGATTACACTCACCGCCGACGCAGTCGGTCAGCTTCGCGACTACATGGAGGAGCAGGGCACGCCCCAGGCGATGCTGCGCGTGTTTGTCTCTCCAGGTGGTTGCTCTGGCTTGAGCTATGGCATGACCATTGAAGAGTCCGCCGAGGAAGACGATCACGTGATCGAGCAAGAGGGTATGAAGGTGCTGGTCGATCAGTTCAGCGCGATGTACCTCGAGGGCTCGGAGATTGACTACGTCAACAGCCTGATGGGTGGTGGGTTCACCGTCCACAATCCGAACGCGGTCGCCAGTTGCGCGTGTGGACATTCATTCGACACGGGTGAGAACGGCGGCACGGCTCAGGGTTGCGGCTGCGGAGCGTAGCTCCACGTCTTGACCGTGCCTCGGTCGTCACAAACTCGCTGACAATAGATACGGGCGCCCAACTGGGCGCCCGTTCTTTGTCATGTCAATTTGCTTCGTTCGAATAGCGGTGCGTCAGTCCGCGACCTGGTGGACGAAGGACTCTTCGAGCATGCGCGTGCTCGACGCCGCAACCGGACGGTAATGTCCCATCGAGCGAAGCCGCTCGAAATCGTGCGGTGGTACTTCGATCGGTAGCGAGCTAGAGTCTAGCTGGATGTAGCCCCGGCCTTCATGACCGACGAGCAATCTGCGCTCGTTATTGACGATACTCTCGGCGATGACCTGTAGATTCATGGCCATGTTCCTGCAACTATCCGGGCGGGTAGACATCTGTTGCAACATAACGTCTCGTACGCAGATTCCATGCCATAACATCTGCAAAATCGTAGCCCTTTCGTCCCAATTCAAGGACGGCGCTCTGCAGCCCGGTTATTCGTTATGAGCACGTCGGTCGCACGAGGGCAACGTCGAGCGGTCGACAGACCTCACGATGGTGTAAAAGGGGAGATGGGACTCGTGAAAACACGGATTGCGCGACCTCTTGCCGTGATGAGCCTGGTCGCCAGTATGGTGGCCATGTTACTGGTGAGTGCGCCGCCCGCCGGCGCGGTGCCGCCGTCGATCTACTCACTTCGAACCGATGGCCAAACCCTTGTCTGGACCTACAACTACTACTCAGCCAAGCTGATAGTTCGGCCCGTTGGCAGCAGCACCGAGCGCCAGATTGCCGACAATGTGAGGTCGCCCGACGTGTCGGGTAACCGCGTCATCTGGGAATCAGGGGGCCCCGACGGTCCAAAGCTCGCGGGCATGGACCTGACCGATGACAGCCCACTGACGTTGCCAAACGATACAGGACAGCAGATCAGCCCTTCGATCGATGGCAGCCAGGTCGTGTGGGTCAACGTGGTGGATAACGGATCGTCCAAGAGCTGGTCGATCATGACCACCGATCTCTCGTCGGACCGGACGCCGCAGGTCGTGGCGAATCTGCCGAGCGACGTGAGTGAGGTGGGACCGCCGGAGATCTCCGGGACTCGCATCGTTTGGAGCCTACAGTACGGTGGACAGGGATCGCCCGATGCCCATTGGGAACTCTGGGCGGCCACGATCGACGGCGGAGCGCATCGTGTAGCCAATGGATCCGGAGCAACGGATAACCTGCTCGGCTACGATATTGGCGGAATGTATGTCGTCTACGCGAACCCGAACGGAGTGCACCTGATCAACATCGGCAGCCCCGTGGTCGATCGTGTTCTCGGCCAAGGGCTCAACCCGACAACCGACGGACGCTACGTCTTCTGGCAGTCGCCGGGCGCTGGCTATCGTGGTGACATCGACGGCTACGACATCAATACCGACAGCACCTTCGTCGCGGTGGGAGATGGCAATTCCAATTACTTGCCCTGGGCATCCGGCGGTGTGGTTGCCTGGGTGATGGCCGCGCCGTATCAGTCGAGCCCAGTAGTCAACTCGAGTGCCGTCGAAGGCCTCTTGCCTTCCGCGCCGCAGCCGAATCCCAACGCGACAAACCAGAACTGGTTCTACTTTCCAGAGACGAGTCACTACGTATCGTATGGATTCAAGAACTTCTGGGTGCAGTCGGGAGGACTCCCGGTCTTTGGCTATCCGCTGACCGAGGAATTCAGCCAGCACGGCCACACTGTTCAATATTTCGAACGACAGCGGTTCGAATACCATCCGGAGTTTGCCGGGACGCCCTATGAGGTCGAACTAGGTCGCCTCGGGGCAGAGGATGCGTCCCAGCACAACCTCACTGGCACGCAGCCGTTCCAGCCAGCGGTGATTCCGTCGACGGCCGTGGGGGAGAGCTGTCGCTCCGTTGAGGAAACGCATCACAATCTCTGCGGCGACTTTCTGGCCTACTGGACGTCTCATGGTCTGGAGTTTGGTGATTCAGACGTGTCGTATCGGGAGAGCCTGGCACTCTTCGGCTATCCGATCTCCGAGCGGTTCACCGATCCGGAAACGGGATTGTCTGTCCAGTACTTTGAACGGGCGGTATTCGAATATCACCCGGAAAATGCGGGAACGCCGTACGCGGTCCTGCTGCGTCGGCTCGGCGCCGAGCGTCTGGCTGCGGCTGACTGGTAGAGCGGATCAAGAGCGAACTGCAAAACGGCTTACCGCCGTATCAATGGACTGTAGGGGAGCAGCTTGTCTGCTCCCGCGACGTCAGGCGGCGCATCACACCAGGAGCAGACAAGCTGCTCCCCTACAGGAGTCACGACCGCGTCAATCGTTCAATAAGGTGCTCTTAGTTGTTAAGATTGATGAAATAGCGGTCCAGACTCTCTGTTTGCAGGGCTAGGCGGCAGAAATGAGGGTTGGCGATTGGTTAACTGGCAATACCTCCCAAAATCAAACCCAGCGCCGGATCACTTGAGGTTAGCAATTGACGTCTTCAACGTTCATAGTGATTCTATTGCTTCTGAAGGTTCAACACTTGTGAGCAACGACGTGTTGGACATTGTGCGTGATCGGCTGATTGGCATTGGTTTTGACGTTGAGATGGACAAGTCGTCGCACGGCAAGATACGGGTACCTGTGTTGTTTGGACAGAATGGCCACATAGATCAATCGTTTGAAGCCGACGCCTGGAACCGAACAACCAAAACTGTTCTTGAAGTTGAGGCAGGCCGAGCCGTTACAAACTACCAGTTCCTGAAGGACCTATTCCAAGCATGCATGATGCAGGATGTCAATTACCTTGTTGTTGCCGTCAGAAACATCTATCGAACCAGCCGCGACTTTGACAAAGTTAGAATGTTCTTCGACACTCTCTACGCCAGCGGTCGGCTTCAACTACCGCTTCAAGGCATCCTCGTTGTCGGTTACTAGTTCAGGCTGTTTGGGCTTGACCGAGCAGTTCTTTCCCTCGCATCCACGAGCGAATTCCCGTGCCCCAGAGAATGACCGCCGCGCCGAATCCGGCCACCGCCCACCAGGCGTGAATGCGTACGCTCTCGAACGTGGTCCTGGATGGGAGGAGGAGGACGGTTAGAACCGCAAGCAAGCAGAGAAGCGCACCGGTCGAGTAGAAACCCCTCATCCCGAATAGCGGGGCCATCGGGAAGAAATGAAGTCCGACGATGGCCACGGCGACTGGAATGCCCAATTCCGGATGCCCGGTGGCGTTACAAATTGTCACTCCGGCCACGATGAACGCGACTTCGAGTACAAAGATGGTCCTGAACCATCGCGTTCGGCGGTTGGCTCGGTCTACGTTCTCGTCCACTGGAAGCACTGCCGCCGCACGCCGAAGCGCCATCGCGCGTGTGATCAGAAACATTCCGATCGCAGCAATAAAGATCAATGGCCACGGCGACTCCCAACCGTTCAGCGCGTTCGCTGCCTCAAGTCCCCAGGCCGCACCGAATATGGCGGTGAACAGGAGCCCTCTGGACGCATTTCGGACGTCAGATTGAGTTGCCTTGTTCAGGGCGGTTGTCGCCATACACCCCCTCCATTTCGGGCATGGTGAAACATCGTCATCAACAGCACCGGTTTCTCGGGCGGCCGTAGAACGTCGCTGAACGCTACTCGCACCTGCATCAGCGCGAACGGGGAGATGTCGACGGTGGAGAGGAAAAAGCCGGCCTCCACGGCCCATTTTGACCCTATCACGCGATATTTGAATGAGCAAACGGGCGCAGGTTAACTACGGGTTTGGATATGTGCTGACCATAGAATGGACGCATGTACGTTGGAGATGGTCTTTTCATTTAGCTCGTCGGCCGATTATCGGACTGGATTGAGCGGCGAGGCCAGTCAGCCATCCCGCCCGGATCGTGCAGTTCTCGGGCTTCTCCAGGAACTCGAACTTGGTGAAAATAGCGAGATCCAATCGGCAACTTGATGCCCGGCAAGGAACCCCCAAGTCAGTCGCTCAGTGTTTTTCGCGCCGGTAGTTGTCGCGATTGACCAGTGAATGGGCGCGTCTCGCATGGTAAAATCGCTGACTTGATGGCGCCAACGCCCACGGGGGAATGTCGAAATTGGCAGACGAGCATGATTTAGGATCATGTGCCGCAAGGCGTGAGGGTTCGAGTCCCTCTTCCCCCACCTCCTGACCGATCTCATCGTTGCGCGAATCTCATCTGCTGTGATGGAGCAGGCGATGGGCGAACTGTATCCGACGCACGAACTGTGCGGCACCTGCCGCGCGAATCGCGGCGCATTGGTGACCCCGGGTGGCGTCATATACGACGATGGCGTGTGGAGACTCGAGCACATTCTCGAGCCGGTACCGATGGTCGGCTGGCTGGTACTCAAGCCGTGGCGACACGTCGAGTCAATGGCTGATCTGACTGACGATGTGGCCGCGTCGTTCGGTGTTCTATCGCGACGCGTCATCGCCGTGATGCGTGAGGTGTTGCGACCGGAGAAGGTGTATCTCTGCCTCTTCGCCGAAGCTGAGCAGTTCGCGCACATTCACTTCCACCTCATACCACGATTCACCGATACTGGGTCCCACCACCGCGGCCCGCACATTTTCGACACTTTGAGGGAGGCAAATAGGCGGGGCGAGAATCTGGCGGATCCAGCCGAAGCGGCGCGCGTCGGGGAACAGATCAGAACACGTCTGGTCACTTGAACAGCAGCACGCGCCAACACGTGTGCCTCTTCCCATCACGCCCATTCCCTGCTAGCGTGCAGCGGGTGCTGCTATGCATCGATCCTCGCACGAAAGGGATGGGTGATGCGTGTTTTTCTGACCGTGGATATCGAAGGGATCGCCGGAGTCGTCCATTCGAGTGAGGGTTCTCCAGGAAATCCGGAGTACGAGCGGGCGCGTCGACTGATGACTCAAGAAGCGAACGCGGTGGTGCAAGGGATTCTCGACGCCGATCCGCGGGCAGAGGTGACTGTGGTCGATGTCCACGGTCCCTACCGCAACATCATTCCGGAGGACTTGCACGAGCAGGCAACGCTGAGCCGGGGCAAGCCGCGCGTCTATGGCATGATGCACGGCATCGACCGTGGCTATGACGCCGCGATGTTCATTGGCGTACACGGCAAGGCGGGGACGGGCGAATCGGTTCTGAGCCACACGTTCACCGGGACGATCCTCGACGTGCGAATCAATGGGACGTCGATGGGTGAGCTGGGACTGAACGCCGCGATTGCGGGCGCTTATGGCGTGCCGGTGGTTCTCGTCGCGGGAGATCAGACGGTTGACGCCGAAGCGAAGGATCTGTTCGGCGACGACATAGTCACTGTTCAGGTGAAGGAGAGCTTTGCGCATCTCTCATCCGAGAGCCTGCACCCAAACGTTGCTCGCCATCGTCTGCAGATGTCTGCCTCGAAGGTCATTCGTGAATGGCCGGTCGGTGAGCCGCTGCGTGTCGAAACGCCCGTGACCGCTGAAGTGGAGTTGGCACGACCGGCACTGGCCGATCTCGCCGAGATGATCGACGGCGCGGAACGCCTCGACGGCCGCACCGTCCGTTTCGTGCGTGACGACATGGTCGCGACCTACCGCATTCTGCGACTGATCACGGTGCTGTGCAGCACGCCGCTCTGATCACGTAGATTGCTCACTGAGCCAACAAAAGCGGGAGGGCTACCGAACCCTCCCGCTTGCCTGTTTGGCCGAAGCCGTGCCTACTTGTCTTTGTCGATGTCACCCAGCGCCGCGTGGGCAGCTGCCAGCCGGGCGATCGGGACGCGATAGGGGGAGCAGCTGACGTAGTTCAGCCCTGCCTCGTGACAGAACTGGACGCTGGCGGGATCGCCGCCGTGCTCACCGCAGATGCCGAGCTTGATGTCCGGCCGGGTCTTGCGGCCGCGCTCAGTCGCGATCTCGATCAGGGCGCCAACGCCCTTCCGGTCGATTGACTGGAACGGATCGGCGTCGAGAATTCCCTTCTCGACGTAGAAGGGGAGGAAGCGGCCCGAGTCGTCTCGGCTCATGCCGAACGCGGTCTGCGTCAGGTCGTTGGTGCCGTAGCTGAAGAACTCGGCTTCCTTGGCGATCTCATCGGCCGTGAGAGCCGCACGCGGTAGCTCGATCATGGTGCCGACCGAATACGGGACCTCGCGGCCCGCCTCATCGAACATCTGTTTGGCGACCCGGTCGACGACCTCACGCTGCAGCTCCAGTTCGCGAACGTCTCCGACGAGCGGAATCATGATCTCCGGATGGACCTTGATTCCTTGCTCTGCGCACTGAAGTGCCGCGCCGATGATCGCGCGTGCCTGCATTTCAGTGATCTCTGGGGCGGTGATGCCGAGACGGCAGCCGCGGTGACCGAGCATCGGATTGGCCTCCGCCAGCGAGTTGACCTTGTTCTTGATGACCGCTGGGTCAACGTCAAGCTCCTCGGCCAGGTCCCGAATCTCCTCATCCGTGTGAGGCAGGAATTCATGCAGTGGCGGATCGAGCGTACGGATCGTGACCGGATAACCGTCCATCGCCGTGAAGATGCCGATGAAGTCTTCGCGCTGCATCGGCTCGAGCTTCGCAAGCGCGGCTCGACGCTCTTCGCTGGTCGACGCGATGATCATCTCGCGCATAGCCAGAATGCGATCGCCCTCGAAGAACATATGCTCGGTACGGGTGAGTCCAATCCCCTCGGCGCCCAACTCACGTGCCTTGGTGGCATCGGTTGGCGTGTCGGCATTGGCGCGTACACCGAGCTTGCGGAACTCGTCCGCCCAGGAGAGAAGCGTCTCGACGCTGCCGCCAACCTGGGGCTCAATCGTGGGGATCTCTCCGAGCATGACCTCGCCAGTCGACCCGTCGATCGTGATGAAGTCGCCCCGGTTTACACTCGTGCCGTTAACCGAGATGGTCTGCTGGCCGTAATTGATGTTGAGCGCCGAGCAGCCGACCACGGCAGGCTTGCCCATACCGCGAGCCACCACGGCGGCGTGCGAGGTCATGCCGCCGCGGGCAGTCAAGACCGCTCTCGCGACGAGCATCCCGTGGAAGTCCTCTGGCGACGTCTCGATTCGAACCAGAATCACCGGCTCGCCACTCTCGCCGAGCGACTTGGCCTCGTCGGCATCGAAGACGACCTTGCCACTCGCCGCGCCCGGACTGGCTGGGAGTCCTTGCGCCAGGACGGTTCGTGCCTGCTTTTCGTCGATCATCGGATGCAGGAGCTGATCCAGGTGATCCGGTTCAACACGCTGAACCGCTTCCTCCTTAGAAATCAGTCCTTCATTTGCCATGTCGACGGCCACGTTTACCGCGGCCTGTCCTGTCCGCTTTCCGGTGCGGGTCTGGAGCATATAGAGCTTGCCATTCTGAATGGTGAACTCCAGATCCTGCATGTCCCGGTAATGCTTCTCGAGCTGTTCCGCGATCTGCATCAGCTGATCGTAGGCCGTCTTGAGCTGTGGATCGTCCCCCATCGTCTGGATCTCTTGTGGCGTGCGGACTCCGGCGACGACGTCCTCGCCCTGAGCGTTGGTCAGGTATTCGCCGAAGACCTTTTGCTCGCCCGTGCTTGGGTTGCGAGTGAACGCCACGCCAGTGGCGCAGTCTGGTCCCATGTTGCCGTAGACCATGGTCTGAACATTGACGGCCGTGCCCAAGTCGTGCGCGATGTTATTCGCGTTGCGGTAGTTGATGGCGCGGCGGTTGTTCCAGGATTTGAAGACGGCCGTGATGGCCTGGCGCAGCTGCTCCCACGGGTCGTCGGGGAACGCCTGGCCGCTCTCACGCTTCACGATCGCTTTGAATTCCCCGACCATCTGCTTCAGGTTCTCGGCCGGGATCTCGAAGTCTTGCTCGATTCGGAGCTTTCGTTTGTGGGCGTCGATGACGTCTTCGAAGAGGTCCGAATCGATGCTGAGGACGACTTTCGCGAACATCTGCACCAGGCGGCGATAGCAGTCGTAGGCAAACCTGGGATCGGCTTCCCTGGCGAGCCCCTGCACCGTGGTGTCGTTCAAGCCGAGGTTGAGAATCGTGTCCATCATTCCCGGCATCGAGAAGCGGGCGCCAGAGCGAACCGAAAAGAGGAGCGGATTGTTGGAGTCGCCGAAGTTCCGCTCCATGGACTTCTCGACGTCCTTGAGACTGGCTGAGACCTGATCCCACATCCCTGCGGGGAACGTATCGTCTGCACTGAGGAAGGCATTGCAGGCTTCCGTGGTGATGGTGAATCCCGGAGGAACGGGCAGCCCGGCATTGGTCATCTCAGCGAGATTGGCGCCCTTACCTCCTAACAGATCACGCATATTCGCGCTTCCATCACGGAAGAGATAGACCCACTGGTGATTGGCCATGGTGTCAGGCTCCTTTCCTATTCCGCTCCCTTGCCTGTCGGGTGAATGGCGCGGCTCGTGGTTGTCCAGAGCGCGCTCGTGGGCGCTGTTCGATTCAGCGCCCGCTATGGGTATCGCTAATCGGTGCGCAAGTTCGCCATGCTGGCCATGAGCGTCTTTTGACCGTGCCGCTTGAAATCGATGGTGACAACCTGGTCGCCGCTGCTGTCGCGAACCTGGCGGACGACGCCGTCTCCGAAGCGGTCGTGAAAGACGCGCAATCCAACCGTCAACGGCTCCCACGTGGACGGAGGTGGTTCGTTCTTGGCCGGAGCGCGAGACCCGCTGAACGTCGATTGTCCGTTTGAGGAGCCCGGCGCTGTTCGCGCGTTGACCTCATCGCGCAACTCGGCCGGAATCGCCTCAACAAAGCGGGATCGCATCGCCAGGTCACCGTACCCGTACATCGCGCGCCGGAAGACGTGCGTAATGTAGACACGCTGCTTCGCCCGGGTGACTCCCACGTAAAAGAGCCGCCGCTCTTCTTCGAGCTGCGACTCGCTCTCCATCGAACGGGAATGAGGCAAGATCCCTTCCTCGGCTCCGACGAGGAAAACGACCGGAAATTCGAGCCCCTTGGCCGCGTGCAGCGTGATCAGCGTGACCTGATTATCGGACTCACTGATCGTGTCCGCATCTGCGACAAGGGCCGATTCTTCGAGAAACGTCTGCAATGCGATTGCCTCGGGTAGTTCGTCGTAACTCGAGAGGACAGCACGTAATTGCAGCACGTTCTCCCATCGTTCGATGGACTCCGGATCGCCCGTGTCCTGAAACTGTGCCGCGAACCCAGTCTGCTCAACCGCCAGGTCGAAGAGTTCCGACAGCGTGCGCGTCTGCGATGCCACAACCAGTCGAGACAGGATGCCGTAGACATCCGTCAGCAGCCGGGCGGCTCGCGAGCCGACGTCGGGCGGATCCAGATCGAGTGTGCCATCGATCGAAGCCAGGGCGTCGTAGACGGAGTGGCCCGTACGCCGGGTCCATTGCTCGAGCTGCTGGAGTGTCTTGTTGCCGATCCCCTTGCCGAAAGGCGTGTTCTGCAGCACACGTTGCAGGCTGACCTGATCGTTTGGATTGGCGATGAGACGCAGGATCGACATGGCGTCCTTGATCTCTCGCCGCTCATAGAATCGGGTGCCGCCAATGAGCTGGTAGGGGATGTCTCCTCGGATGAATGCCTCTTCCAGCGGTCGGCTCTGCGCGTTGGTGCGGTACATCACGGCGCAATCGCGGAAGCGGAGGTCGCCATTGAATGTCAGGCGCCGGATCTCGCTAGCGACGAAATGCGCCTCCTGCCCCTCGTCGAAGAGCTCGCGAACGGAGATCGGGTCGCCGAGCGGGTTCTCGGTGCGCAGTTCGCGTTTGATGCGCTGAGTATTGGCCCGGATGATGTTGTCGGCAGCCCGCACGATCGAGCTGGTCGAGCGATAGTTGATCTCGAGGTGGATCTCGGTCGTGTCCGGGTAGTCGCGCTTGAAGTCGAGAATGTTGCGAATGTCGGCGTGGCGCCAGCCGTAGATCGATTGATCCGGATCGCCGACGACGCAGATGTTCCGGTGCGAGGCCGCCAATGCGTGGACCAGCAAATATTGCACCCGGTTCGTATCCTGGTACTCGTCGACCAGCACATAGCGGTAGTGATCCTGATAGCGCTGGAGCGCCTCCGGCTGCTCTTCAAAGAGACGCAGCGTTTCGACCAGCAGGTCGTCGAAGTCGAGTGCCCGATTGCGACGCAGCGTCTCCTGGTACATCGGATAGATGCGAGCGACGATCTCTTCCCAGTAGCTCTGAACCTGCTCAGAAAAGCGCTCGGGTGGGATGAACTGGCTCTTGGCGGCCGAGATGCGGCTGAGGATTGGCCGGGGCGCGAACTGTTTGGGATCGAGATTGAGCGCCTTGAGCGCCTGTTTGACCGCCTCCATCTGATCGCCGTCATCGTAGATGGTGAAATGAGGGTCGACACCGATCAGGTGCGCGTCACGTCGCAGGATGCGCGCGCAGGTGGCATGGAATGTTCCCACGGTCAGCTGCCGCGAGCGTTCGAATCCGACCAGATTCTCGAGTCGCTCGCGCATCTCTCGAGCAGCTTTATTGGTGAAGGTGACGGCGAGGATGTTCCAGGGAGAGATGCCACGTTCGTCGATGAGGAAGGCGACTCGATGCGTAAGAACGCGTGTCTTGCCACTGCCCGGTCCGGCCACGATCAATACCGGCCCGTCCGTGGCCGTGACAGCCTGGCGTTGGGCGTCGTTCAAACCATCCAGCAGGGAGGCTGGACCCACGATAAACCCCTCAATTCCGCAATATGAAAACACCCAGCAGGCGCGCACCGACCTCGATTGTACCATTACGCTTGCCGCTTCCGGACTGAGTTGACGCGGGCGATGGAGATTGTTAGACTCCAAGGCGCGAAAATTCGCCGGTGTAGCTCAGTGGTAGAGCAGGGGACTCATAAGCCCTTGGTCGGCTGTTCAAATCAGCCCACCGGCACCCCCCAAACAATCAAATACAACACGAGTAAGCGGACCGCCGCCCGACGTCGTCCAACCTGGGAGGCGCTCCAACGTGGAATTGTTCAGTCAACATGCTTGTGGGACGCGTCAGCACGTCAATCCGTGAGCCAGACGTCCGTTTCAGCGTACCCTGTTTGCGCGTCAGCCCAAATAATGTGGGACGGGACGAGCCGCGATCTTGAGACCACGGAGTGGCGCCCCGAACGGGATAAGAGCTCAAATATTGAGCATATCTGCCCAGTCTCGGTCGTGGAATGATTTTTCTGCCTGATCTCGGCAAAGTCTTGACAAAATTTCCCAACCCATTTATTTTGAGTCTATTCGATAGCAACGATACAGAAATTGTGCTGGCGCCCGAGCCGAAGCTCAGGGAGACGGGCTATGGCTTTCGATCTCGCGAATGCACCGTTGTCCGACATCGATCGGGCGATTGTTCGCGCACTCGAGGAGGATGGTCGTCGTTCAGCGACCGCTATCGCTCAGTCGTTGGATTTACCGCTATCGACGGTACAGCGTCGGTTGCAGCGGCTGCTGAACGACGGTGCGCTGCGGATCGTTGCGATTCCAGATAACGAGCGCCTCGGCCTACCGGTTCACGTAATTATGCGCATAGAGACAGATGCTGCCAGCGGCGACTCGATTGGTGAGGCGCTGGAGGCGATGGAAGAAATACGGTGGGTCGCTATGATCACCGGCAATTTTGATTTTCTCGCCGAAGCATTCTTCCCGTCCAATTTGCATCTGCAAGCCTTCCTCGTTCAGAAACTGGCACGTATTCCCGGTGTGTTGCGTACCGAGACAATGTCCGTCTTGAAGCTTTACAAGAACAGCTTTGACTGGTCGACAATGCTGGGGCAGTTCTCGAGTGCTTCGAAGGTGCGGCCGGAGGTCAGGAGCTAGGAGGTGACGCGGAAACATCTTTGCAGTGGGCTGGGAACGTCGTCGAATTCATGACATACGAGAGACCGCGCTCGGAGAGCCGGTGCTGAGGGGACGGTGGGTCATGTCGAAGTATGTGTCGGGCAACCAAAAGAAGACTCTCATGGAAGCGGGTGGCGGGCTAAGTCGCCGCCAATTCCTTCGCTTTGCCGCGGGCGGAACGACACTAGCGGCACTCTCTGCTGGATTGCTGGCCTGTGGCGGAAAGAGTTCGAGCACGCCGACCACTGCGTCGTCGAACAGCGCTGCCACCGGGACGACCTCATCAGGCAGCACGGCATCCACACAGGCGCCGTCGGGCAACTTTGTGAAAAACGCCACTGTTACAATCCCGATTGCGACAACGATCGACATCACGCTCGATCCGCATAAGGCAATCAACAGCCTGACGTTATTCAACCTCTACGATTATGTGTTCGGTGGACTGACGAAGTACGACAAGGACGCGCATGTCCTTCCCGACCTCGCAACCAAGTGGGACGTCGCCCCGGACGGACTCAAATACACGTTCCATCTGCGCGATGGAGCCAAGTTTGCCACCGGCAGAGACGTTACGCCGGATGATTTCCTCTACTCCTGGAAGCGATCGCTCGATCCGAAAAAACCGTCGCCGATGGCGCACTTCCTGGAGCATCTGGAAGGTTATGAAGACTACCTCGACGGCAAGAGCACTGAGCTAACGGGATACAAGAAGGTCGATGACAAAACGCTTGAGGTGACACTCAGCAAGCCATACAATTTCTTCCTCAGCTACTCATGCACGTACGCCTTCTGGGTGGTCGATAAGGATCTGGTTCAGAAGTACGGCGACGACAATAACAGCGACTGGACGAATCACGAGCCCTACGGCACAGGTGCCTGGAAGGTCACCAAGTTTGACCCCACGACCACCATCGAGATGGTTCCAAATGAGAACTACTGGGGCGAGCGATCACCGTCGGTGACGAAGGTCAACTGGCCAATCCTCAAGGGCCCCACCGGACCAAACCAGGCGCTGAACCTCTACAAGGCGGGACAGGCTGACGTCGTTTCCAACTTCCCGTTGTCGTTGCTCGATGCGGTTGAGAAAGACTTCAAAGACGACATTGTGCCCGTGACGGTGGGTGGGACGCGGTCAGTGGCGTTCAGTTTTAGCAAAAAGCCGTTTGACAACGTGCTGGTGCGCCTGGCGTTCGCGATGGCAATCGATCGCGACACCTACTGCAATACCGTTTGGCGAGGCGCCTACAATCCGACCGACCACTACGAGCCCCCAGCGATCAAAGACTATGATCCCCCGCAGGGGATTGCCTTCAATGCAGACGAAGCGAAGAAAGTTCTGGCAGAGGCCGGATTTGCGAATGGACAGGGGCTCCCAACGATCACCCTCTTCATCGCGAGTGATACGTCTGGCGAGGACGTCAACCGCTACCGTGCTTTGGCCGACATGTGGAACAAGACGCTCGGCTCGAATGTGGTGATTGACACGTCGATGACGAACACCCAGATCATCGACAAGCGACAGGCAGAGAAGGGCTTCCAGATGGAGTTGATGGGCTGGATCAATATTACAGAGACGCCCCAACTCATGAGCGAGGTCTTTCGAACCGATTCCCCGTACATGAAGGATCGGTTCGATTGGGGCATAGACGTTCCTCCAAAGACCTACAACGGAGTCACCTATGATCCCACCGCCGACGCCAAGAAGTTCGACGAACTCATGAACCAGGCTGATGTCGAGCAGGATCCCAAGAAGCGGAATCAGCTTTACCACGATGGTGAGGCGTTGGTCCTCAAGAATGCAGTCTATGTTCCATTCGGCAACTATGTGTATCGGGAGTTGGTGAACCCGAAAGTCGAAGGGCTTGACTGGGGGGCGTTCTTCTTTGTCTACCCGCGCTCAATCGAAAAGAACGTGGTCGTAATGCAGTAGTACGCGGAGATGAGTGCCCGGCCGGTGGACCCGGCTGGGCACCGACTTCCCGTGTTTCAGCAGGGAAACGATACGATGATCGGGTATATCGTTCGGCGCGTCCTATACAGCATCATCGTCATCTTCGGCGTAATGTTCACCGTGTTTGCCGTGGCCCGCCTGTCACCAATAGATCCAGTCAAATACGTGCTGATGCAAAGCGGTCGGAGTCCGGGAGATGTCGATCCCGTCGAATACGCGCAGATGCGTCACTCCCTCGGGTTGGACCGGCCGATATTGATTCAATTCGTTGACTACGTGGGGGCAGTGCTGCACGGCGATTTCGGGACAAGCATTATCAACCAGGGTCGCACCGTTCGAGACATCATGGGAAAAGGCATTCCAGTGTCGCTGCAGCTGGCTATGATGGGGTTATTTCTTCAGTTTGTGATCGGTAACCTGATTGGAATAGTTGCCGCGGCCAAGCAGAATTCACTTTTTGACCGGACAGTTATGAGTATAGCAATCGTGGCGGGTTCGGTGCCTCAACTTGTTTGGGGAGTTATCTTCATTACCGTCTTCGCGGTGCAGCTTCGCTGGCTCCCTATTCGCGGTTGGGATCACCCGAAGAATTGGATTCTACCTACCCTGACAATTGGAGTTGCGGGAATTGCCTCGTATGCTCGCTTCGGACGAGCCGCTGTATTGGAGCAGGCGAATCAGGACTTTGTGCGGACGGCGCGAGCGAAGGGACTGCAGGATCGTCGCGTGCTCTTCGGCCATATCCTTCGTAACGCACTGGTTCCGATTGTCACGTTCGTCGGTCCCAGCTTTGCCTTTCTGATCACCGGTAACTTCGTGGTCGAAACAATGTTCGGCGTACCAGGCGTCGCATATTACGCGATCAACTCTAGCATCCACGGCGACTACCCGGTCATGCAGGCAACTGTGCTACTTATCGCCATCATGATTATGGGTGTCAACCTGTTGATCGATGTGCTGTACGGGATAATCGACCCGCGCATCCGGCTGCATTAGGGGGTGGAAGCCATGGGAGCAGTGAGCCGCTCGAACGAGCGGAGTCAGGACAACGCCGGGGTCCTTGAAAGCGAGCTGAGAGTCCGCAAGAACTGGCAGATGGCCCTGGCTCGCTTTCGACACAATGGTCCCGCAATGGTTGGGTTGGTTGTGGCGTTGCTGACAATCGTGCTCGCTCTGATAGCGCCGTTGCTTGCACCGTATGATCCGGCGGCGACAGATTTCGCTAACATAAACATTTGGCCAAACTCGAAGCATCTGTTCGGCACCGATGGTTCCGGTGCCGACATCTTCAGTATGACGATCCTCTCTCTGCGTACAAGCTACACAGTCGCGATCATTACCCAGGTAATTTCGCTCCTCGCCGGAATGACCGTTGGAATGATCGCGGGTTATTTTCGCGGTTGGGTTGACAGTGTGCTCTCCCGCCTAATCGATGTCCTCTTCTCGTTTCCCAACATTTTAGTTGCAATCCTCATCGCTGGAACCTTCGGCATACCCATGTACGAGCGATTTGGCCCCGCCGGTCGTCTCTACCTTACCGTGGCAGCGTTGTCGCTCTTTAATTGGGCCGGGCTCGCTCGAGTGATCCGATCAGAAGTTCTCCGGATGCGCGAGCAAACTTATGTAGAAGCCAGCATTGCCTCGGGGGCTCGCGGTGGCTGGATTATCACGCGACACATGCTTCCCAATCTGATGGGGATTGCTGCCGTGCTCTTGAGCCTAGGGATCGGTTTCGCCTTTACGCTTGAAGCCGTACTGTCATACCTAGGTCTCGGCGTGACTGCGCCTACTCCATCCCTCGGGCGACTTATTCAGGCTGGGCAGATCTACATCGATCCGTTTTGGTATCAGTTCGTTTTTCCCGCTGCAGTGCTCGCGATCATGGTGCTGGCCTATGCCTTCATTGGCGACGGACTGCGTGACGCACTCGATCCACGTGCGAATGAGCGATGATCGTCATAAGAATGACGCTCCATTCTGGGGTATCTGAGTCCAGGATCTTGAATGTTACTGGCTGAGCAGAAGCTTTAGATCCGCATCTGATTTCCTCCAACCAGCAACCAGCTGGGTATCGGAGTAGCAGCAAGGTAGAACGTCATTTCGTTGGGGATTCAGCGGCTGAGGCTGTCTCGATTTCGCCGGTGTAGCTCAGTGGTAGAGCAGGGGACTCATAAGCCCTTGGTCGGCTGTTCAAATCAGCCCACCGGCACTCTATGAGAAGCCAAAGCGCGGTCGCGAAGCCGCGCTTTTTCGTTTAACGCGCAGGCGTAACGCGGTAGGAGCGGAAGACTGGCGTGTTGCCGGACATGGCAGCAGCTTCCAGTGATGATGCGACGCCATTCCAACGCTCGTGGACGGACACCGGTACTGCGCCCTTTTTCGCATTCCGGGCCGTTCGTCCAGGCAATGCTTGTCTTCGATCCTGAGTACTACTGTCTGAACGTCCAGCGCGCAGACGGATTACTCCAGCTACACGTGGGTTCGGCGTGGTCAAAGGAATGCGGTGGCGAATTGCAGTTGGGCAGACGCCGGCGCCGCCACTATGAAGACTGCCCCTGTCCTGGCATGGCATCGGCCTGCACTGAACTGTTGTCAGGTAGTCCAATGAGTCGTCGGACTATTTCCAGCAGCGCATCGAGGTCGAATGGCTTTTCGAGCGTTTCGCAGTGCTGGTCGCGGAGCATCTCGCGCTTTGTGCGGAGCTGGTGCGAATCGGCGGAGCAGACGATGACCGGAATCTCGCTGGTCGAGGGATCCAGCCGCAGCATCTCGAGCACGAGCCAGCCAGAATCTGGCCGCTCCATGCGGATATCCAGAATGATGAGGTCCGGGTGCTCGTGTCGAACCTGCTCGTGGGCTCCCGCGCCCTCCTTGTGCAGGGTTACGTCGTAACCGACGTCGCTCAGCAGATCTAGCATCAGCTGGAGGAATGCGGTGTCGTCGTTGATAACCGCGATATGTGCCACTTCGTGCCCCCGTCCTCTCAGAATCAGCTGGAATTATGCCATTTCATGCAGGAGGGAACGCTTGATCCTGGGTGGGCATCAGTGTTGTCACGATTAGTATCTGTCGCTACGGGCTTAGCTGTGGCGGTCGCGACCCATTCCGACCGCGACCAGATTGACGCTACAGGGTCTTGTATTGGCGATCCAATTGATCGACAATCTCACGATCATCCCCACACAGCCTGAGTCTTGTCACGAATCGTCAGCGTGCAGGAGGTCGTTATGGAACCGCCGTGATCTCGATCATGTATTGGATGAGGATCGCCTGGCGTGTCATGCAACTCTATTGAAGTACGAGAGGAAGGGGACATCAGTGAAACAAGGCGTGTTGCGCAGGCATCTCGTGGTTGCACTTGCTGTGGTGACCTTGGCCCAATTGCCGCTCAGTTTGTCGCATGCGAGCGCGGCTAATCTCGCGAACTTCTACCTCGTTGCGATCGGTGACAACGGACAATCAGGTCAGGCCGTCGGATGCGGCGACAGCCTCATTCCCGTGCAGACGGATGTCGGCAATCAGCCGACGACCGAGGCAAAGATTTCGGCTGCGCTGTCGAAGCTCTTCGCGATCCATAGCCAGTACTACGGTGAATCTGGGCTCTACGACGCGCTCTACCAGTCGAACCTGACCGTCACGTCGGTGCACATCGAAGGTTCGCGGGCAGTTGTGCACATTGACGGCACGCTGCAACTTGGCGGAGTGTGCGACGATCCGCGCGCGTTGGGTCAGATTGACGCGACGGTGAAACAATTCACAGGGATCGACCGATCCGACGTCGTCTACCATGGCGATCTTCTGAGCCTGACGCTCAACGGACGCGGCGAACACCCCAACTTTCGCTACTTTCCAGAGACCGATCACCTGGTTGGGAATGGCTTCCTCAAGTACTGGCAGAATTTCGGAGGACTCGCGACGTTCGGATATCCGATCTCGGAAGAGATGACCGAGAACGGCACGACCGTGCAGTATTTCCAACGCGCGCGGTTCGAATGGCACCCCGGCGCGGCTCCGCAACGCTATGACGTCTTGCTTGGACTGTTGGGAACGATCGTGGCGCAGCAACAAGGTCTGCAGGGAACGCCACCCTTCCAGCCAATGACCGCGTCGAGTGATGCAAACTGTAGCTACTACGCGGCGACGGGCCATCGGCTCTGCTTCGGGTTTCGGGATTATTGGAACGCACACGGCGGACTCGCCACGTTCGGGTATCCCATCTCTGAAGAGTTTCAGCAGAACGGAGTGACGGTGCAATATTTCCAGCGCCAGCGCTTCGAATACCACCCGCAGAATTCTCCGGAGTGGCGAATCGAGGGCGGGTTGCTTGGCACACAGGTCTATCAGATGAACTATTGACATTCGGTTCTTCCACCAGTCATCGCGGCGGCGCCGGAGGATTCTTCCGGCGCCGCGTTTTTTTTGACGAGTAGCTGAGATGTCGACGTTGTCACGCAAGTTGGCCGATCATGCCGTATGCCGCGAGAGGCTTGAACGGGAGCGGCTACCTGTTCTTTGGCAGGTAATTCGGTTGCATTGACACCGCGATTTTGACCTGAAATTGGCACGGTTCCTGCGCCCCAAACTTTCAGGGTACGAGCCGGTTATGCAATGAACGGTGTGGAAACTCCGCCCGAAGATCACTCATCAGGTCAGCGGTGCCCACGACCTGAGCCCAGGGTGACCAGCCCTGGCGGTGGGATCTGGCCGGCGTTCACACGTGTTCAGGGCATAAACCGGCAGTCCCCAGGGATAACATATCGATATGGTAGAAGGAACAACAAACTCATGGAGTTTCGAATCGTCGCGTCGTCACCCCATAACCCGGGGAACTTCATCGTCCAGGAGCGGACCGGCGGCTTGCGAGCGTTTGTGGCTTCCAGTGGGACGATTACTCAAGGAAAGCTACATGACGACTTTTTCCGCGCGCTCCTGAGAAGCGAACATTGGCGGCGTGTTGACGATGAAAACTGGTACACGCTCGAGGATCTCGAGCATCTGTTCGCGAGACGAGGGCGCCAACGTTTTACCGTCCAACATCGTCACAGCGTCGCATAATTCATGTCAAATCGAAGGACCGGCAATTCGCCGGTCCTTCCACATTTCTGAGTCGAATCAGAGTAGGCAGACTCGAACCTGGCTCTCGTCCAGCGCTCGCGCCAGTCGTGAAACTACGATTCTTGATTCAGGGTGAATCCCTGCATCTCTGAGCTGTCGACGTAATCAATCACCACGGCACGCAATGGCTCGATCAGTTGCTCCGGAATGATCATCACGGTGTTGCCATCGCGCTCGATGACTTCGTCCTTCTCTTCCGGTGTCGCGGCGGTGAATCCCAGCCGACCGCCGTCACGCGGTGTTAAGGCGACGCCTTGGCCCGGCAGCAGGCCGCTCTGATCCCGCATTGACTCGAGTTGGTCCAGCGCACGATCGGTAATACGTACCATAGAGAGATCCTTCCAAACTTGAGGCGCACCATCCCTATTCTGCTCAAACGAGATGGCAACCATGTCGTCGGTACGTCCGCTATCGTCACACAATCCGTTCCACCGAGACGAACGGCGGCGGGTAACAGCGTCCCTGCGATGTCTCGCGGTCAACGCCGATCAGGAACTCACGGCGTCGATCCTCCACGTCGCGGGTCCCCTGATGCGTTGTCGAACGCGCGTTGGTCTGCGATGCTGAAACCTGTTCGCGAACCATGAGTATTACGGACGGATCACCTTCCGAGAGGGTGGAGCGGGTGAGTCTGAGCAGTCGGTGTGACACGGTCATTACAGGCGGGCGAGTGATCGACCCATCGTCTGGCGTGGACGGGCAGTTTGACGTCGGTATCAGCGCGGGACGAATCGCCGTGGTCTCTGAGCAGATCGATAGGTCCTCAGCGCGGGCTGTGTTCGATGCTTCGGGACAGATCGTCACGCCGGGCCTGGTTGATCTTCACCCCCGTATCTACTGGGGCGTGACCTACTGGGGGATCGAGGCCGATCCGGTTGCCGCACGCACCGGCGTCACCACCTGGCGCGCTCGATATCTGGAGACAGGTCTACTCCCGGGTCCGCCCCATCACGGGATCGGCCGGTCGATGAAAGTTGGCAAAGAGGAGATCGTGGGATTGCTCGTCGCGCTGCGACGATTTCAGGCGGCCGATCTGAATGCGGAGCGTCGGCGACAACAGTCGGATCTTGAAGTGATTGCCAGTGAACTCAGCGGAGTTCCGGGCGTTGAGTCTCTCATGCCGCTGGCTGACGAGTCTACGCCGTACTTTCCGTGCTCAGATTGATAATTGATGAGACTCAGATCGAGATGTCCGTCGCAGGGCTGCTCGACGCATTGGCGGAGGGCGATCCTCCGATCGCCGTCTCCCAGAATTATCTCCATCAGAAGGCCATTGGAATCGTCGCGTCGACGCTGAAGCCAGCCAATGCAGCTGTTGTCGGTCATCGCCTGCGCGCCCTCTTCGGTCGCGCGTGAGCGCGCCACGCCGTTGAACTAGCCTCCAGCCGAAAGCGCCTCGAGATAGAGTCCTTCCGGGTCGAGCAGCAGGATGCCTTCTGACCCTGTGCCGATCAAGCCCTTGGTCCTGAGGTCGCGGAGCACACGCGTAACAACCGGAGGCACTGCTCCGGTGGCGGCTGCCAGCTCCTGCCGAGTAACGGGGGACATCACCGTCTGGCCTCGCTGCTCGGTCGCGTTCTCGAGCAGGTAGCGCGCTACCCGCTGACGAGTCGAGCCGGGTGATTCCCCGCCCAGCAGTTCGAGTGTGTCGTAAAAGCGGCGCGTGATCTCCTCTGCCAGCGCCCAGCCGACAGATGGCATCGTCATCGCCATTCTTGAGAGGCGACTCGAGTTGAGCATCAGCAGGGTTGCATCGGTGATCATGCGGACGTTTACCGGAGCCGGACCACCGTAGATGGCGGCGATGCCGATCATGTCCCCCGGCCGGGCGTAGCGGACCGAGATGTCGTGTCCCGCTGGATCGATGATGTAGACGCGCACCAGACCCGACACGACGAGACTGCTGCGAGGCTCGTCGTGTTCGTGATAGAGTTCGCTTCCCGCCGGTATGTCAATCCGAATCGCGTCCTCTTGCAGTTCCGCCAGCAATCTCGCTGGAAACTGTCGCAGAAAACTCCGGCGAATGGCGAGTTCTACCGCATCGTGAAAGTCTTCGTCGCGACTCGAAGCCTTGTTTGTTCTGGGGGTCACCAATTATCCCTCGAGGTCACGTTACGCGATTGCCGCTTCCGAATTGGACTTGTCAGCTAGAAACGTGCGCGGCGTGGTGCTGCGACGACATTGTGCGTGATGATCTCCGCGCCGTCCAATCCTTACGATTCAGGCAGGAATCGGGCCGTCAATCGATCCGTGCCACACGATGATCCGAGCGCCTCCGCGATATCAGACTGACGACATGTTTCGAGTTTGATAGAGTCATTTTGGTCGAAACGTTGCATCTAGAGAGTAGTCTTATGATCTCGCGACGAATTCCAACCGGCATGCGCCTAAGAGTTGCGCGATTGAGAAGACACTACCCGGTCGACGTGTTGTCCCGGTCCTACGGAGAGTTCTCACGAAACCACGGTTCGATCTTCGCGGCAGCGATCACCTACTACGTGATCTTCTCTCTCTTTCCGCTCCTGATTTTTCTCGTGGCCGTGTTTGGCATGGTTGTTCACGATCCGGAGATGCAGACGCGTGCCGTCAACAGCATCATGCGGCAAATCCCTCAGGCGCTGAAATTCCGCTCCGAACTGGAGACGGCGATTTCTGGCGTTGCTTCGACCCAGAACGGGTTGCTCGGCCTGGTTGGCCTGGTCGGTCTTGTCTGGACGGCGAGCGGAATGTTCGGAGCGCTCAGGCGAGCGTTGAACAATGCGTTCGATGTCGAGTCGAAACGGTCATACGTGAGAGGCCGCGCGCTCGACGTTATGAGTGTCCTTGTCGTGCTGGTCTTGTCACTGTTGTCCGTGGCGCTGACGACGACCATCGGCGTCTTCAGGGCGACCTCCGATCAGTATTTCCACGGTTTTCTGGTTAATCTCGGATGGGCGGCTGTGTATCTCTTGCTGCCGCTTGCGATTTCGTGGTGTGTCTTTTTTGCCACCTACCGATGGATTCCAAATCACACGCTGAATCGTCGCGAACTCTGGCTCGGTTCGCTCATCGCAGCGACGGGCTTCGAGCTGGCGAAGGCAGGGTTTGGGATCTACGTCGCGAATTTCGCGCACTACTCGGAGGTCTACGGCACGCTCGGTGGCGTCGTCGCGTTCATGTTTTTCGTCTACCTGGTGAGCAATATCGTGATCTTCGGCGCGGAACTTTCGTCCGAACTCGCCAAAGATCAACGGAATACCGCGTCGTTGCACGCGTGACCCACACTCAGTGCTGACAACTCTCTGTGTCCGTTGTACCGTGGAGATATCGATTTGATTCTGAAACTCACGTCAACGCGGACGTTTCGACGACAGGGAGGCGGCCATGACGACGGGAACCCCAGTTTCCTCGACTTCCAACCGGTATGCGGAATCGGAGCGGCTCTTCAACCAAGCGCGCGAGTATCTGGCGGGTGGTAACTCCCGGCTGACGGTCTATTACAAGCCGCACCCGATCTACGTCGAACGCGGTGAGGGCGCGTACCTCTACGATGTCGACGGAAATCGCTACCTCGATGTCATCAACAACTACACGTCCCTGATCCACGGCCACGCCCATCCCGACATCGAACGGGCCGCGATCGCTGCCATGCGAACCGGTACCGCGTTTGCCGCACCGACGCCCGCGGAGATTAAACTGGCGCGACTCCTCTGCGATCGCCTGCCAGCGGTCGACCGGCTTCGCTTTGTTAATTCAGGCACTGAGGCGGTCATGATGGCCGTCAAGGCCGCTCGCGCGTTCACGGGCAAGCCCACGATTGCCAAATTCGAGGGCGCGTATCACGGTGCCTATGACTTCGTCGAGGTCAGCCTGGCGTCTTCCCCCGAGAATTGGGGCGACTCGGACGAGCCCGTATCGACGGCTTATTCCGCCGGAGAGCCGCAGAGCGTGCTCGACGAGGTCGTTGTCTTGCCGTTTAACCAGATCGACCAAACTCGATCGCTGCTTCGCCGCAACCGCGATCGCCTGGCTGCCGTCATCATCGACGTTATGCCGTCACGCGTCGGGTTAGTTCCGGCTACACCGGAGTTCATCGAGGCGCTTCAGGAGGAATGCAGGTCACTTGGCATCTTGCTGATCTCCGACGAAGTGATCACGTTCCGGATCGATTATCACGGTGCTCAGGGAGCTCTCGGCTTCGAACCCGACCTGACGACGCTGGCCAAGATCATCGGTGGCGGATTCCCGGTTGGTGCGGTCGGTGGCCGGGCAGCGGTGATGGACGTCTTTGACGCGACCGAGCACCCGCCTCTGGTACCGCATGGCGGGACGTTCAACGCCAATCCAGTGACGATGGCCGCCGGGCTCAAAGCGATGGAGATGCTGACTCCCGATGCGTTTGCGCGCTTGAACGAGCAAGGCGAGGAAGTACGTAGCGGCCTGCGCGAGATCGTCCGGCTGTTGGAGGTCGACTGGCAGGTGACCGGAGCCGGATCGCTCTTCCGGCTCGTACCGACGAAGCAGCCGCTCAGTGATTATCGTTCGGCACATCTCAGCCAAGACGAGTCGGCCAAGGCGTCTGCGCTTCACTGGGAGATGCTGAATCGCGGGCTGTTTATCGGATCAGGCGGCTTCGGCTGTCTTTCGACTCCGATGACTGGCGCGGATGTGGCGGGGGTTTTGCGCCTGGCGGAAGACGCGCTGCGCAGCGTCGAGCGACTCTGAGCACCAGGTATTCGCGGAAATGATGCCGATTGCGGTAGGCTTCGAGGTCGATCGAAGGCCGGTCGAATGAGTCGAGGCGGAGCCGGAGGAGTGAATGGCATCGAACGAGGGGCCCTACTTGTTGATGGCGGTCCTGTGCCAGTCAGCGCAGCAGGATCAATACGGAGCGTTCAACGTCGTCAATGTCCTGGAACAGCTGGTGGCTGGCACCAGTAATCCCAACGCTCCGGAGAAGATGCCGACCTTTCGCTTCCAGGGTGACTTGGCCATCTCGTTCGCGTCGGGCAAGGCAAGCGGCTCACATCGTCTCTCGGTTGTCCCGGTTGAACCGACAGGCGCCCAGCTGGATCCTGTTTCCCAGCGCATCGAGTTCAAGGGCAACGACCACCGGGCAACCTTCATCTCCAACGTCTCGATGGACATTACCCAGGAGGGCGTCTACTGGTTTGACGTCAGACTGGACGATCGGGTTGTTACTCGGATTCCGCTCCGAATTCGCTATGAACGGCAGTACATGGAACCATGGTCGCGCGTTCTGATTGAGCACTGAACCGGCCCAACGATAAACTTGGGCGATGCGACGACAAAGGAGTAACTATCATGCCAGTCCGCGCTGGAATCTATACCCGGCCACAATTCAACCAGAAGGGCGAGGTTGTCAATGACCCTGCCAAGCAGGAAGAGACCTGCCGCCAACACGCCAACAAGCAGGGTTACGTCGTCACCCAGGTCTATCGCGAAGTTGAACATGGAATCGAATCTGAACGCCCGGAGCTGCGGCGTCTCCGCTCCACTATCTGGACGCGTAATCTCGACGTTGTGATCGCAACTGCCCCTGACCGGCTGTACATCGACACGAACCGGCTGGCGCGCTTCGCCAAAGAGGCGGACATCATGAACGTTCGGCTCGAGTTCGTTGACGCTCCACGGGCGGCCGAACAGCTGCTGTGGGAGACGAACTAGTCCGGATATCTGTTCATCGCCCGCTCCGTGCCGGAGACCGTCAATTTCGTCTTCGTTTGTCGTGCCTCATTTGGAGGAGCGGCTTATGCCGCGTGATTCGACAGCTTTGATCGACGACGTGCGCACGTCGCTGAAGCGGGCCGGACTTGCCTGCGGCGACCGTGCGGTCGTGGGTCTATCGGGCGGGGTCGACTCTCTAACCCTCACCCATATCCTCGTAACGCTCCGCGACGCTGGGGAAGGCCCGGCTCTGCACGCCGTACATGTCGATCATGGCTTGAGACCGGAGTCGCCAGCAGACGCCGCCGCAGTCGAACGTTTGGCTGGCGAGCTTGGCGTGCCGGTGGACGTCGTGCGCGTCGACGTTCGGGCGTGGGAATCTGGCCGTGGCTTAGAGGCCGCGGCGCGCGACGCGCGGCATGCGGCACTCGCAAGCCTGGCTTCTCGCCATGACGCCGGATGGATTCTGCTCGGGCATACCCTTGACGATCAGGCGGAGACCGTACTCCTTCGCCTGTCACGTGGCACGAGTCTGGATGGGCTCTCAGGGATACGCGAGATCTCGACTCGTACGATCCCCGTGAAGCCCGATCGCGGCACGTCGGTTGACGTCAAGATTCTGCGACCACTGATTGGCACTCGGAGATCGGCCATAGAGACGTACGCTCAAGACTATGGGCTGCAACCGGTCGAGGATGAGTCGAATGCTGATCTCCGATTCCGGCGTAACGCGATCCGGCATCAGATCCTCCCGCTCATCGAGGGGATCGTCCCGGGCGCAGTCGAGTCGATTGTCCGTACCGCCGGCCTTCTGCAGGCAGATGACGACCTGATCTCACGTGAAGCGTCGATAGCAGCTCAGGATGTCGTCGAGACCGTCGAAGCGTGTCCCGCACTCAATCGTGACCGGTTTGGCGTGTTGGCGGTAGCTCTGCAACGGCGCGTTGTCGTCGGCGTCATTCACAGTCTGACGAATGGTCTCGATCTGACGTCGGAACGGGTCGAGGCCGTACGCCTTGCGGCGATCGACGGAGCGGTGTCTTCTGTGATTGAGATCGCCGGTGAGTTCGCGGCCTATGTTGACTACGATCGTATTGTGTTCGGCAGGTCCGGTGAGATCACTTCCGCCCTGCGGCGCGCGGCGGCACGGCCAGTCCTTTCCCCGGGCTCATTCGTTGAACTCAATGATGACGGTACGTTCATGCTCTGGCCCGCCTGGAAGTTGGACTTCATGATGGGGTCCGCGCGAGATTGGGTGCTGCGGACGCGCCAGCCGGGCGATCGTATCCGGCTTGCTTCGGGCCGTTCTCAGCGCCTCCAGGACTGGTTCGTCAATCAGCGAGTTCCAGCCTATCTGCGCGACTACGTTCCGCTACTGGTCCAGGATGGGACTATCCGGTGGGTCATCGGCTTTTCCACTTCTGACTTCGAGGATGTAGACTCTGGGGTAACTGCGCGACTCCGCGAACAAACGGTGGAAGATCAACAAAATGCCCAGTGCCATTCAAAAAATTCGGCTTCATAATGGTCTGCAGCGAGTTCTTATCGACGAAGAGACGCTCCAGCGGCGGATCCGTGAACTCGGCAACGAGATCAGCCAGTTCTATGGCGAAGACGAACCGCTGCTGATAGGCGTTCTTACCGGCGGGTACATGTTCATGGCCGATCTGACGCGCGCGATGAGCGTGCCTCTGCGGATCGATTTCATGGCGGTCTCGAGCTACGGGAATTCCTCCAGCACGTCGGGGGTTGTGCGGATTATTAAGGACCTGGACCGCCCCATTGAAGGTCGGCGCATCCTGATCGTCGAGGACATTATCGACAGCGGGCTGACGCTCAACTACTTGATCGATGTGCTGCAGCGTCGACAACCGTCCGACATTCGACTCGTTGCACTGCTTAAGAAAGAACGGCCACGCGAGGTGGACGTCACCGTCGACTGGATTGGCTTCGATATCCCGGACGAATTTGTTGTCGGATATGGTCTGGATTTCGCAGGGCAGTACAGAAATCTTCCGTTCATCGCCATATGTGGCCCGGACGTGCTCGATCGCGCAGGAAAATCGAGTTGACGAAACTCCTGCTATAATTCGGTATCACCTGTCGAGCCCGCGTACCGTGGTTATCTCACAGGGAAACTGCAATCCGCACGACGCGGTCGGAGGGTAATGGATGACTGACAACAAGTGGTTGCGCAACGGCTTCGTGTGGATTGTCCTCATCATTGCTGTTGTCGCCATCTGGTTCACGTGGCTTGGTGGGGGTACCAGCCCCCAGAGCGTGGACTTCTCCGCTGTGGCGAGCGATATTCGAGCCGGCAAAGTCGAGAAGCTCGACACGAAAGAAGGCTCCAACGAAGTCACCGTCCACTACATCGGGACGGATCAGACCAAGGTCACCCGCCTCCCACCGAACAACGGTGGAATCTTGCAGACGCTTGATTTCTACGGCATCCAGCCGGACTCGGTGCGGATCGATGCCAAGGCTGGAAGCTCATGGGGCAGTTGGATCAGCGCTCTCAGCATTCTCATCCCCATGATTCTGGTGGTTGGTATCTTCGTTTTCATGATGCGTCAGGCTCAGGGATCGAACAACCAGGCTATGTCCTTTGGCAAGAGCCGGGCGAGAATGTTCACCGGCAGTAAACCGACCGTCACGTTTGATGACGTGGCCGGAGTGGAAGAAGCCAAGGAGGAGTTAGCCGAAGTCGTCGAGTTCCTGAAATACCCAGAAAAATTCGCCTCACTCGGCGCGCGTATTCCTCGTGGCGTCCTGCTTGTCGGACCTCCTGGCACCGGCAAGACGCTGCTTTCGCGGGCGGTCGCCGGAGAGGCTGGCGTGCCTTTCTTCAGTATCAGCGGCTCTGAGTTCGTCGAGATGTTCGTTGGCGTGGGTGCGAGCCGCGTGCGAGACTTGTTCGATCAGGCGAAGCGGAACGCCCCCTGCATCGTCTTCATTGACGAGATCGACGCCGTTGGGCGCCAGCGCGGCGCCGGTCTTGGCGGCAGCCACGATGAGCGCGAGCAGACTTTGAACCAGATTCTGGTTGAGATGGACGGTTTCGACAGCACGACCAACGTGATCATCATTGCCGCGACGAACCGGCCAGACGTTCTCGACCCGGCACTGCTTCGTCCCGGCCGCTTCGACCGACAGGTGGTGCTCGACCGGCCTGACATTGCTGGCCGGTTGGCGATTCTAACGGTTCATGCACGTGGTAAGCCGCTCGAGACTGAGGTCGAGTTGAACCTCCTGGCGCGACAGACGCCGGGGTTCTCGGGCGCCGACCTGGAGAATCTGGTCAACGAGGCCGCTATTCTGGCGGCGCGTCGTAACAAGAAGACGATCGGTAATCGCGAGCTGACCGAAGCGATCGATCGCGTCATCGCCGGTCCAGAACGCAAGAGCCGCGTCATCAGCGAGCGCGAGCGCCTGATGACGGCGTATCACGAGGCTGGACATGCTCTCGTCGCACGCATGCTGCCGTACGCCGATCCGGTCCACAAAGTCTCCATTGTTGCTCGCGGCATGATGGGTGGGTATACCCGCGTCTTGCCGGAAGAGGACCGTTTCTTCTGGACGAAGAAGCAATTCGAGGACCAGTTGGCCGTCTTCATGGGTGGTCATGTCGCCGAAGAGTTGATCTTCCAGGAGATCTCGACTGGCGCCGCCAACGACATCGAGCGCATGACGAACCTGGCGCGCAAGATGGTGACCGAATACGGCATGAGCAAGAAGCTTGGACCGCTCGCATTCGGTCGTAAAGAGGAACTCGTCTTCCTCGGTCGTGAGATCAGCGAGCAGCGCAATTACAGCGACCCGGTGGCGTACGAGATCGATCAGGAGATTCACGATTTGATCGATGACGCCTATGCGCGTGCCAAGGAAGTCCTGACCACGAACATGGACAAGCTCGAATCGATTTCGATGCTGTTGCTCGAGAATGAGACGATCGATGGCGCGGAGATCGAGGCGCTGTTCGATCAGCCGCGGCCGAAGCCGACGCTCCACGGTCCATCGGTGTTGTCCAAGAACGGCGAGGGTCGTCCGGTAGCCGCCCCGGCGCAGGGCGAGAAGGATGTCGAACCGAGACCGGAGCCGTCATCTTCACCACGGATGCGCCCGCAGCCCGCGTCGTAAGTTCCGAACGCAAATCCGCGTAAACAGAGAGCCCTGGCAATTCGCCGGGGCTCTTTGCTGCCTGAACTCGATCCAAAACGGACTGTGGACCCGCCCTGGTTGTGGGGCCCCGCGACCGGCGGGAGATTAAATCTCGCTCGCGGAAAGCCCGGAATTGATCCCGATTGGAAGCGTGCACTCGAGACCAGTCGCCTCCAGCTCACTGCGCCAGATGCCGTCAAGAACGGAGTTGTACCGGTACTGCCGCATCAAACGCTGGGCGTCTCGAGAGGTAATTCGAATGAGCTTCGCACCGCAGGCTGGACGAATGAAATGCCGTCCGCCGCGATCCCGGAAGATCAGCGTGTCACGCCGGTCGGCCCGTCTCCCAATTAGCTGGTATTTCGGTTTGTCCATGGGTGCCTCCCCTCCAGCCTGGCTCAAATGTCTGGTCGCTTAAGCGGAAATAAGGTCATCGCGGCCGTATTGGCTGCTGCACCGACAAAAGCTGATCAGATGGTACGTGCTATGAGTTAAGCGGATCTGAAAAAAATCGGGCCTGCGTGTTGCTACTGGCGTAGCGGTGTTGAACCTGGAATAGCCGTGGTGGAGGCAGGGGGATTCGAACCCCCGACCTCTACAGTGCGATTGTAGCGCTCTCCCAGCTGAGCTATGCCCCCACGCTATTGAGGAAGGCCTGCAGCTGCGGACGCTGATTCTGCCCGGCCGATTCCTCAAAAGAGTATAACGACAACAGGTACCTCAGTCAACTCGACATTCGGCTTCCCGGTCCGCCCAGGATCATCCCCGGTCCAGATCCTCCAGTATTGGCGCGAGCTGCTGAATCGCATCCGGCGTGTTCGGACGCAACATAATCTGGAGATGGCTGATACCCTCAGCCGCGAATGCGCGAATCGTCGCTGCGATCTCCTCGGGAGAACCCGTGAGAGCTTCCTTACCCTCTTGCGGATCTTTGGTTCCCTTCAGGTCGATCTGCACCGAAGCGGTTCGTTCGAGCGAAGCGGGATCACGGTCATTTGCCCGGCAGGCGGCGTCGACGCGCTCACGAGCTTCCGGAATCTGGTCCGGATGGCTGCGGCCATAGACGAGCCACCGGTTCCAGGAATCAGCATACTTTGCGGTGAGACCGAGCATCCGCTCACCCGAGGAGCCGATCATGATCGGAAGTGACGTGGGACGAGGTCCGCGCGGGCGAAGTTCGCAGTCGCGTGCCTGGTAGTATTTGCCGTCGAAATCCACATAACCCTCGTGCAGTAGCCCGTGGATGATCTGGAGTGCCTCCTCGAACCGGCTCACGCGGTGGTCGTAGGGATAACCCATTGCGCGGTATTCGTATTCGTTCCAACCTGCGCCGATCCCCAGGATGACCCGCCCGCCACTGATCTCGTCGACGGTATCGGCGATCTTCGCCATCAGCGCTGGATTGCGGAAGCCGGTGCCGGTGACGAGCGTACCAAGTTCGACGTTGTTGGTGGTAGCCGCAAGCGCCGATAGCGTGGTCCAGCTATCCCAGAATCCCTGAACCTTGTCCTCGCCCCGGTAGCGGTAGGGGACGAGGAAGTGATCGACGACCCAGAGCGAATCGAAGCCCATGTCCTCGGCGAGCGTCGCCATCTCGGTGATGTCGGACCACCCGGGCGTTTTGCCGCTCATGCCTGCTTCCCAATGCGGCAAGACCAGCCCAACCTTCAGTGGTCGTTTCCGATCGGCTGACGTTCGGTCCATGTTCGTCACTGGTGGCTCTCCTTCCCATTGATTTCCGGTGTCGTGAGGCACGCGCCGTGCAGCGTCAGGTACTCGGCGCGATCGACATGTCATTGTGTTGCGTACTGCTACTCAGATCATACGGCATTGACCGGTCGAGTGGGACTCGACCAACAGAAGGTTTGCTGGCCGATTGCATAGACCGAGTCACTGTCGGATGCGTCCACGCGAGCCGTGCACAGCACTGCCGCGATTCACCCCGTTTTGTAACGAAATCATGACTGCCGAGCTTAGAAAATTGGATTAGCGTATTGAGGGGACGATCGTCCGTTTGCCATTCTTCGTCGCCGTGTCCCCGCGCTAATCTGCCGTTCAGGAGGCATCTCATCATGGGCGTTCCTCATTCAATCTCAGGCGTGGCCAGCGCGAGCGCCCGTCATCCGTGGCGAGTTCTCGTGATCTGGGCATTCACGATCATTCTGGCTGTCGGCGGGACGGTTGTTGGATTATCTGGTGCGCTCACGACCGACGTCTCCTTCACCAACAATCCGGAATCGCTCAAGGGCGCAAACCTCCTGTCAGACCGCCTGCGCGGCTCTTCACCCGTCACTGAGACCGTCGTGGTTCATTCCGACACGCTTCGTATGACCGATCCGCAGTTTCAGCAGGTGGTCGTCCAGACTACCCAGCGCTTGCGTCAACTCAACGGCGTCGTCAAGTCGGCCATCAATTACTACGAAGCCAACGCGGCGGGTTCGCCGCAGGCCGCCTCTCTCGTTTCTCAGAACGGCCATGCCACAATCATTCCCGTGACGCTCGCCGGCACCCTGAGTGAGGCGAAGCAGCACGCCTCGGAATACATCTCAACGGTTGAGTCGAACAGCACTCCGAACGTGCAGGTGTCGACGGTCGGAACGGTGTCGATTGATTACACTTTCACCGAACTCTCGTCGACGGACCTGCGCAAGGCCGAATACTACGGTCTACCCGCCGCGGTGATCGTCCTGGTGATCGTCTTCGGCGCGCTCGTCGCGGCAGGTATTCCGCTCCTGCTGGCCGGAGTCTCGATCGCGGTCGCGCTCGGTCTGACGACGGTGCTCGGTCAGGTCATCGATCTGTCGTTCTATGTCGTCAACATGATCACCATGATCGGGCTGGCGGTCGGCATCGACTACGCGCTCTTCTTGATTTCGCGATACCGAGAAGAGCGACGCAACGGGAAGTCGCGTGGAGATGCGATCGCGATTACCGGCGGCACGGCGGGGAAGGCCGTCCTCTTCTCCGGAGCCACGGTGGCACTGGCGCTATCGGGGATCATCTTCATGCCGACCACGATCTTCCGCAGTCTCGGCGCGGGAGCGGTCCTGGTGGTGCTGGTCGCGATCGTCGCCGTACTCACGCTGGTGCCGGTAGCCCTGCGACTCATCGGTCCCTGGCTGAACTGGCCTCGTAAGCAGCCCGCGGAAAAACCGGAGCCGACCGCAAGCGGCCGGTGGAGTGACGAAGATCTCTACTCTGGCTTCTGGGGCCGCGCGTCGCATACGATCATGACGCATCCGGTGATCGCGCTGGTCCTCGCGACCGCGCTCCTGGTGACACTGGCCATTCCGCTATTCGACCTCCAGCGCGGCATGGAAGGGGCGTCCACGCTTCCGCCGGGTAACGTTCGTACCGCGTTCAATGTGTTGAACACTGATTTCGCGGCCGGGTTGCTGGCTCCGGTTGAGATCGTGGTCGACGCTCCGCGAGACAGCCAGACGGAGCAGTCGATCAACCAACTCGAGGCGAAACTTGCCGCAGACCCATCGTTTGTGTCGAGCCCGACGGTCGAGTGGAACGACCGCAACGATCTGGCGCTGATCACCGTTCCATTGAAGGCCGACCCGAACAGCCCGCCAGCCTACTCGGCGCTGAAGCAATTGCGGCATTCGATCATCCCGTCGACGTTCTCCAGCAGCCACGCGAACGTCTATGTCACAGGCCAGACCGCGTTCAACGTCGACTTCATCAACCTGGTCGACCAGTACACGCCGATCATCTTCGCGTACGTGCTGGGGTTGAGCTTCATTCTGCTGATGCTGGCCTTCCGCTCAATTGTGGTGCCGGCCAAGGCGATCCTGATGAATCTTCTCTCGGTGGGCGCGTCATATGGCTTGATGGTACTGGTGTTCCAGAAAGGCTACCTGCACAATCTCTTTCGCTTCGAACAGACGCCGACGATCGAAGCCTGGGTGCCGATTTTTCTCTTCAGCGTCTTGTTCGGACTGAGCATGGATTACCAGGTCTTCCTGCTGAGCCGGATCCGCGAGCACTTCGACCAGACCCATAACAATCGTGAATCAGTCGCGGTTGGCTTGAAGACGACCGGGCGGCTCATTACCGGTGCGGCGTCGATCATGGTGGTCGTGTTTGCTTCGTTCGCCTCCGGACGATTGGTCGTCTTCGAGCAATTGGGGTTTGGCCTGGCGGTGGCGATTGCGCTGGACGCGACCATCGTTCGTCTGGTGCTCGTACCGTCCGCGATGACGCTCCTCGGCGACATCAACTGGTACTTGCCGCGCTGGCTCGAGTGGCTTCCCGATCTGCGCGTCGAGGGAGAAGAGTCGAAGATCGAGCAACAGCAGCATGAGATGGTCGGTGCCCCTACTGACGACTAACGTAAATCTCGGCGGGACACGCGAATGGCATCGCTGCGTTCATGTGCAAATCCGCTACGGGCGAAGCTTGTCTTCGCCCGCGTTATCTTGCCCAAGATTGATGAGGCCGGGGCGTGCCTCGCTAGAGCACGTCTCATAAAGGTTGTCTGGCAGAGAGGACATAGCCTGCGTCAATGAAGAAGTTAATGGCATCCGTCGCCGTGATCGTGTCCAGGGCGGAGGCGATGGCCGACTCCAGGGCCTCCTGGGTGCGCGCTTGGGCCCGACGCAGCGCCGTTTTGAGCTTGCTGAAGGCTTGCTCGATGGGATTGAAGTCCGGGGAATAATCCGGCAAGAAGATGAAGGTGCAGTCCTTCGCCTCAATCAAGGCCCGAATGTCGGCCCGCTTGTGCGAACTCAGGTTATCGCAGATCACGATCTGGCCAGGTGTCAAGCGTGGACAGAGGAATCGCGCGACAGAGGCGACAAAGGCATCGCTGTTCATCGCCCCCTCCAGCGTCATCGGCACCTGGAGCCCGGTCGGTGTCAGGGCCGCCACCAGCGTCGTGTTCCCATCATAGTTGCGGGGAGCGCTCCCGTCTGCCCGTTCGGCGTGTGGCGCCCAAGCGGAGCGGGGCACCCACATGACTGCGAAAGATGCCGGTCTCGTACATTACGTATGTTGGTGCTATGCTGGGGCCATACTGCGCGCATTGGAACGGGTAACCTGCGATGGCAACTGACGATCGACCCGCCGTTGGTGAACTGCTTCGTCGTGCTCGGCGCGCCGCTGGCCTGACGCAGGAGGCGCTGGCAGAGCGTGCCGGGCTCAGCATGCGCGGCATCAGCGACTTGGAGCGCGGCGTCATCCGCGCACCGCACCGCGACACGCTCGAATTGTTGGCCGAGGCGCTCGACCTGCCGCCTGCGGAGCGGCGGCGCTGGGAGCAGGCGCGGCGTCCATTACTGCGCCAGGTTGCGCCTGCGACGAACGCGCAGCTGGCGTTGCCGCCCCTGCCCCGCGCCGTCGTCGGCCGCGCTCGAGAGCGCGAATTGCTGCAGACGTACCTCGAGGCGGCCGTGGCCGGACACGGCCGTGTGGTCCTGCTCAGCGGGGAAGCTGGCATCGGCAAGACCACGCTAGTCGGCCTGCTCAGCCGGCAAGCGCTGGAGTGTGACGCACTCGTCTTGCTGGGGCACTGCTACGATCTGGCCTCCACGCCGCCGTACGGCCCCTGGCTGGAGCTCACGGATCAGTACCCAGCTGGCCCAAGGTTGCCCGCGCTACTGCAGGCGCTCAAGCGCGGCACGGGCGTTGGTGAACTGGCCGGCCAACTGGAGTTGTTCGAGGTAGTGCGGCGGTTCTTCGCCAGCGTCAGCGAACGGCAGCCGCTGGTCCTCGTGCTCGAAGACCTGCACTGGGCCGACCCGGCCAGCTTGGACTTACTACGCTATCTCGCCCGCCAGCTTAGGCGACAGCCGATCTTAGTGGCCGTCACCTACCGGACGGAGGAGGTGACCGAGAGGCATCCGCTCTATCCGGTGTTGCCGCTGCTTGTCCATGAATCCGATGCCGAGCGGCTGGATCTGCGCGAACTTGTCGACGCGGATGTGCGGGCGCTCGTAGATGACCACTACCAGCTGCCCGCACGGGATGCGGCGCGTCTCGCCGCCTACCTCGTTGCGCACGCAGAGGGCAACCCGCTCTACATCCGGGAAGTGTTACGCACACTCGAAACGGACAGGCTGCTCCTGCTTGAAGATGAGCGCTGGATTCTCGGCGAGTTGCGCCCAGTAGTCGTTCCCGCTCTGCTCCGCAACGTGATCGCCGGTCGAGCGGGGCGGCTGAGCGAGGAGACGCGGACGCTACTCGCAGTCGCGGCAGTAATTGGCCAACAGGCACCAATTCGTTTGTGGAGCAAGGTGTCGACTGCACAGGATGACGCGCTGCTGATCGCGATCGAGGAGGCTGAGGCGGCGCACTTCATCGAGGCATCAGGGGACGGCACATCGGTGCGGTTCATCCATGCCCTGATTCGCGATGCTTTCTACGAGGCGATCCGTCCGGTCCGGCGACGACGGTGGCATCAGCGGGTCGCTGAGGGGTTAGCCGCATTGCCCCAGACGGATCCCGACGCGGTGGCGCATCAATTCCAGCAGGCGGGCGACCCACGAGCGACGGACTGGCTAATCCAGGCCGGAGAACGCGCATACCGCGCCTACGCCTGGCGCAACGCGATCGAACGCTTCGACGCTGCGGTGCGGCTCATGGCAGACGACCCGCGTCGGGCGCGTGAGCGCGGCTGGCTGCTCTATCGCTCCGGACGGATGCTACGCTTGTCCGCACCACTAGACGGAATCGGGCGTCTCCAGGAAGCAGAGCATGTCGGACGAGCCGTCGGCGATGCCGTGCTCACCGCCTATGCGCTGTTCGACCGTGGGCTGTCGCGCTCCTGGGGCGGGGATCCACGCCGAGGGATCGACGAGATGGTGACCGGCATAGAAGCGCTGGACGAGTTGCCGGCAGATCATCTCCACCGTGACCCGTCAATCGCCGTCTGGATTGCGAACGCGCAGCTCAAGGGCCATTCGGTGCCTTCCTCGGTTTCCCGTGAATCGGACTCGCTGGTTCCAGGCAACGTCCGACGCTCAGCATACGCGGTCTGGTTAGCGATTGTTGGGCGCCATGTCGAGGCCATCACCATCGGTGAAGCGTGTCGTAACGAGTTCACCAGCGGTGCGCAACTCACCGAGGCCGAAGCAGGGTTGGTAGCCGACGCGCACTTTACCCTCGGCATCGCGTACGCCGAACTGGGCCGGGCCCAGGACGCTGGCGATGCTTTTTGGCATGCACGCGAGACGTATCGCAATGTCGACCATCACGTGCTTGTTGCCGCAGTGATCATGAACGAACTCTGGTTGGTGGGGTGCCCGTATCGAACAACTGACATCGAACAGCGCAGACGGCTTGCGGACGATGCCGAAGCCGCTGTCTCAACAGCCGGTGACGCCCTCGACGCCGGGTTGTCGCCATCCATCAGAAACTCACTGACGGAGGCCTTCCTCGACGCCGGGTTGTCGCCATCCATCAGAAGCTCACTGCCGGGGGCCTTCCTCGACGGCGAGTGGAATGATGCCCGGGACGTGTTCGATGCCGGCCGAGCGCCGGGCATCACGCCATTGCGCGAATGGGCAATGTATGTTCGAGCATTGGTCGCGTGGGGTCAGGGAGACGATGCCTTGGCCTGGCAGCAGGTTCACGAGATGTTGCCGGATGGGCCCACTACCGAGCCTGGTGGCACCGCCTTCGGCCCAAGCGTCGAACTGCAGCGCCTGGCGGCTAATCTCGTCCTGGATCAAGGGGAGTTGGATCGAGCCCACGCGTGGCTGGCGATGTATGAGCGCTGGCTGGCATGGGGTGGCACCATCCGCCGACAGGCGGACGCTCACTTGCTCCGGGCGCGCTACCACCTGCTCGCCGGTGAACGCGCTCCAGCCCGCCGGTGGGCTGAGCAGGCGCTTGCGCACGCCTCCAACCCCCGTCAGCCACTGGCTCTCATCGCAGCCCATCGCTTCCTCGGTCATCTCGATACTGCGGACAAGCGCTTCGACGACGCAGAGCAGCACCTCCAGGGGTCGTTAGGGCTGGCCGAGGCATGCGAGACGCCTTTCGAGCGCGCACTTACGCTGCTGGGCCTGGCTGAGCTGCGATTGGCACAACGCCAGATTGATGACACGACGGATCTGCTCGATGAGGTGCAGGAAATCTGTGAGCCGCTCGACGCCAAGCCAACGCTCGAACGGGTTGCGGTACTGCGACAACAGGTCACCGAATCATCGAAAAAGGCCCCGAGCTACCCGGCCGGGCTGACCTCACGCGAGGTCGAGGTATTGCGCCTCGTGGCCGAGGGGCTGACCGATGCCGAGATTGCCGACCGGCTCTTCATCAGCCGTCGCACCGTCACCTCGCACCTGACCAACATCTATAACAGGATCGGCATTGGGTCACGAGCAGCGGCATCCGTCTGGGCAAAGGAACAGGGCCTGATCTGAGTAATCCGAGACCGGAGTACGTGATGACGGACCTCTCTCACCGGCACACCGCGCGCCAGCCCCCCTCCTCGTTGGACGCAAGCGGGAGCAGGCGATGCTGCGCCAGGCTGTCGATGAGGTGCTCGCTGGGCACGGCTCACTGGTGCTGGTCAGCGGGGAAGCGGGCGTCGGCAAGAACACGCTGAGCCGGTGGTCGGCACTCAGCGGCCGTCCGTCCAGCGCTTGCAGTGGTTCCTCTCGGAATCGAGTTGGTCAGCCGACGTGGTGAATGACCGCCGTCTGGCTCTGCTTCGGGCTGATCCGGTGACGACCCCCGATGGAGAGGCCGTGCTCGTCGATCACGAGCACGGCGACCGGAAGTGGGGAAGCAAGACGGCGCACGTCGGTCGCCAATATCTGGCCAATCTGGGCAAGGTTGACCTCGGCGTCGTCTCGGTCTCCAGCCTGTGGGCCGATGAACGGGTCTACTGGCCCGTCGACATCCGGCCGTATCCCCCGGCGCACCACTTTGCGGCGGGTCGGAGCGATCCGGCCTTCCAGACCAAGTTCCATCTGGCCACCCGCCTGGTCCAGCAGGCACAGCAGCGCGGGCTCCCCTTTCGCGCGATCGTCGCGGATGCTCTTTACGGCCAGGACCGGCGCTTCAGGGCGAGCCTTGAGGATGCCGGTGTGGGCTACGTCGTGGCGCTCAAGCCGTCCCACAGCTGGTGGCACCCGGTGGATGAGGTGGGCTCCTTGTGGGAAGCGGCGGAACACGCGGGCTGGCGGGATGCCACACATCCGGGGAAGTGGCAACGCGTAGAGCGGCACTTTCGGGATGGACACAGCGAGACGTGGTGGGCGCTCGAAGTCGTGGCGGGTTCATATGGCCCGACCAAATCGCGCCGCGCCATCGTCGCCACCACCGATCCCGCGACCTTACCCGACCTGAGCACCTGGTATCTCCGGACCAATCTCCCCGCGCCGGACTCCCTGCCGACCGACGATCCGCGGCCGCTGGCTGATCTGGCGGAGATCGTGCGGCTCTACGGGCTGCGCCACTGGGTTGAGCAGAGCTACAAGCAGGCCAAGCACCGACTTGGCTGGAGCCAGTATCAGGTCCGCTCCGATCTGGCGATTCGGCGCCATTGGACGCTCGTCTGCTGTGCCTTCAGTGCCTGTTGGTCGCTGGCCGAGGAGGAGTTCACGACCGGCCAACCCGCAGCCCGTCCCCCGGATACGGCTACTCCCGACCGAGCCGATGCCCCGTCAGCGGGGCGGGGAAAAAATTCGGCCCCTGTTCACCTGGCCGCAAGCGCTCCGACAGGTGCGCGCCTGGCTAACCCCCTGGATCTGGCTGCAACGCTGGTGGCAGGCGTGGTCATCGCTGCCCCCGCCGCCGGAACTGCAGGCGCTGCTTGATGCGCTGACTCACGGCCACCCACTGGCCTTCTACGACTCCTCTTGAGTGTCCCTCAACAAAGGTCCGCAAATGCGTACGCCTGTGTCGCATCATTGCGATCAATCCCGCACGTTATCTTCTGCCTGAAGCGGTAGGCGAAGCCTCAACTGTTCTGGCATGAAGCACTCGCGGTCGCTACAGGTCTGGTAGCGAATGGTGAGACTAAGGTCGACGTCGCCGACGTTCTTGGTGAGAACGACCGGCACAGTCGCGCGCACGTGTCCGTCCAGCACGTGAAACGTCTCATCAAGCGCGTCGAGGTGGAGTACGCGCGCCGCCGGGAGCCGCACCTGTCGGGCTTCCAGCCCATCGACCTGATCTATCTCGATCTTGATCGGGATGTAGCCTCCCGGAATTGGCTCGGTGTAGACGTGGAGACCGTCGGCGATTTCGAGGTCGACGGTCACATCGAGCCGCTGATGCGGGTGATATCGCGGCGAGCCAAGCCATGCATGCGCGCGAACGTTGTCGCTGGCTGCCGTCGCGCTGACTGTGGCGTCTGTCGGAATGCCGTAACTCTGTTCCAGGAACGCGGTCGGAGTTGGACGAATACGGTAGCTCTGCTCGAACCAGCGATCGCGCACGACCCCCGCCTCGTCGAGCACGAACGTGCCAGGATAGGGAACGCCGAAGTGATGGTCGCGGACGGCGATGCCGAATGCCGCGTGCTGCTGGGCAATGTGCTGGTTTAGCATTCCGAGACGGTGGATCGTTCGACTCCCAACGTCTGATAGAAGGGAGTATTCGATGCCGAATCGCCGGGCGAAGCGCTCGAGCACGTCGGTCGGGTCGTAGCTGATGGCGAAGATCGCGATGTGCTGCCGCTTGTAGATATCGAATGATCGTTGCAGCTCAACGAGCTGCGTCTTGCAAAATGGTCACCAGCCCGCGCTTCGGTGAAAGACGACGACGGCGCGGCGTCCGTTTCGCTCCTGATGGAGATCAACCAGTCGCCCCCGCTGATCTGGCAATGTCACATCGGGAAACCGTGAGCCGGGGAGTGGCCCGATTCGATCGAAATCAACGACTGGGTAGTTCACGGTCATATTCCCTCTCCTGGATTGCGGCCCACCTGCAACCTGTCCTGCCCTCAAAGGGAACGTGCTGCTCTTTGATCGAAACACTATTGTCGAGCGAACATTCCGGATCGGCGCCTATCTGGTGCGGAATCTGCGTGTTCGTGCGTGTGGCAACGTGCCTAGACGCGATTGAGAGGATGGGGCGAATGGTAAATGAGCGGTTCGATATCGGTGAAGCGCTGGAACGTATCGATCGGGCAATTCAGCCGTTCCCAAGCGCGATGCTCTTCGAATTGGCCGACGACGGCTTCGACTCTCCGTTGAGCAACTCGTGGCCTGCATGATTTCGATCCGGACGCGCGACGAAGTTAGTCTCGTCGTCGCCCGGAAGCTGTTTGAGCGCGCCCGGACGCCTCAACAGATGCTCGATCTCTCCGTTGATGAGATCGACCGTCTCATCCACCAGAGCTCATTCCACGAAAACAAGGCTGAGCAGATCCGGCAGATTGCCTGGGAATCGGTCGAACGTTTGGGTGGCGAAATCCCGTGCGATCAGCAATCGCTCATGGCATTCAAGGGTGTGGGGTTGAAATGCGCGAACCTGGTTCTCGGGATCGCCTGCGGGCAACCGCAGGTCGCCGTTGACGTGCACGTTCATCGCATCACGAACCGGTGGGGAATTGTCGCGACGAAGAGCCCGGAGAAGACGAGCGGAGCGCTCGAAGCTATCGTCTCTCGAGATCAATGGATCACCCTGAACCGGGAACTCGTCCCGTTCGGCAAACACGTCTGCACCGGCAAACTCCCGCACTGCTCAACCTGCCCGATCCTTGACATGTGCGATCAGGTCGGAGTCACCAAGCATCGCTAGCGGTAAAGCTACTCCACTCGTCCCCTGCGGGCATCCTCGATGAGTCTCTTCAGTTCGGGCTCGTGCAGCCAGAATGACTGTGACGTCCAGGCCGACCCGGCGCTTCCTTGCGGGCGCACGGCCAGTTCGTCAGCCTTCAGCAAGAAGCCGTCTGGCAGTTCCACGAGGACGCGAAAACGATGACCTTCTTGGTCGATCTTGCGACCGATCGCTCGCAGCCGTTCTTGGTAGCTACCGGGATCCGGCTCAGCTGCCCTGGCACGTCGAAATAACCGCATGCCTCGAAGTCTCCCTCTCTCGCGTCAGAATAGTCGCTCTCGGCATTCTTTCTTAGACTGCCAGCGATGGCAAGCCCCATCCGATTACGCTCTAACGAAAGCCCCGAACTGTGTTCTTTGCGACACACTTCACCTGGCACGCGATTGGTCGATTAGTACTTCTGGCTCGGTACGAATGACCCCTGACCCTAGGAGCAGACTCCCATATCGTAAGTACTAGACGATCAGATTTTGCGCGGAGGCAGGGTTACGTGATGGAGCGATTGCGTTGTTACTGGGAGAAGAGTCAATCGTCGAAGGGGCAGATCATGATTCTTGCCGCCTTCTTTGCTGTGGTGCTTGCCGGCATGGTTGGTCTGTCGATCGACCTGGGCTATACGTTTGCCGAAAAGCGTTCGATCCAAAACGCGGCGGATGCAGGAGCACTTGCTGGCACGCATGCGCTGACGAAATGGAGTCCCACTAATCAATACCAGACAGTGGAAGCCGATGTAGCGGCGATGGTCTCGGCAAACAAAATGAATTCGTCGACCACGCAGACCTATGAGTGCAGTTACGTCGACGACGCCGATCAGGATCAGGGAGCATGCTCCGAAGTTGTCCCACCGGCGGCCACTGGGGTGAAGGTGACGGTTCACGAAACCCACAACACATTCTTCGTCCGGGTGGTACCGTTCGCACCCAAGACAGTCACTACATCAGCGACTGCCGTCGCCCACGTCCAGGGCCTTGGCATCTCGGGCGGATCGGACAGTCCATTCATCATTTGTGGGATCGATACCAAATTGGCTGGTGGTGGAACGGAGCCACTCCTCAGCGACACCGATCCCGTCACCATTAACGAAGATGCATATGGCGACACGTTTGTCATTCACTCACCGGGTGTTTCGAATTGCGGTTGGCAAGACACTGGAAATGGTCCGTTCAAAGGGCTTGCCGACAATGATCAGAACTACAATCAACCCATTCCGGGTTGGTATGACGCGGCCACAGGAGCTCATTCCGGTCCTACTCGAGTTGCGGTAAATGGCATTGACGGATGCGCGGCGGGAGTGGTCAGCTCCAACATCAATGATTGCGTTCTCATTATTCCAATCGCGACGAAATCGTCAGATGGGAAGCTGTATGTTGTGGCTACAGCGGCGTTCCAGGTCACGCAGTGCCACGCGAACTGTCACCAGGGAACACTGCTAAAAGACTATGTTATGAGCCCGAATGGTCAGGGCGAGTGGACCGGTTCGAATGGGTGGAAACGAGGAGATGATGGAGTCGTCATGGTCCGATTGACGCGGTAGCAGGCGAGCAGCCTCAGCCGGGAACGCGAGCGCGTTCCCGGCAGTTCCCACGGTCACCCTTCGCTGACGTTGCCCCACAGCTAGAATGCTTGTCGTCAACTCTCACCTGTGAAATTGCCATATGACCGTCCACCATCTTGATTGTGACCACCTCGCAGCGCGAGAGAACTGCTTCGTGGCCTTCACCAACCTGAACGATTCCGATCTGAGCGGTCCGTTCGTATCTCGAGAAATCAATACCTGTCCGAACGGCGGTCAAGAGTCGGGACCAATGGTTCATGATGGTTGGTCGAAAGTTTTATAGAGTGATTGTAGAGCATAAGAACTTGCGTGGAGGCAATTCGACGTGGCAACGAGAATTCACAATCGATGGCAGTCTATCCGGTCGTCGCGAGGGCAGATTATCATTCTGGTTGCTGTTTTTGCGGTGGCATTGACCGCGATGGTCGGACTGTCGATTGATCTTGGCTATGCCTTTGCTCAGCGGCGGTCGGTCCAGAATGCGGCTGACGCAGGCGCAATGGCTGGTGCTCACGCTCTCACAAAATGGAGCCTGACCAATCCACTGGAGACTGCCAGCACCGACGTCGCAACCGTCGTCAACGCTAATAAGATGAACGCGGCCACGACGCAGACGTACACATGTAATTACATCGATGATAGGGGCGAAAGTCAGGGCGCGTGCTCGCAGATCGTTCCAACCTCTGCTACGGGAGTTCACGTTACCGTGCAGGAGACACACAGCACGTTCTTCATTCGCGTCATTCCGTTCGCGCCACACACTGTATCCACGTCGGCAAGCGCGACTTCTCACGTGCAGGGAATCACGACTGGCACCGACTTTGGTTCGGACAGTCCGTTCATCCTGTGCGGAGCCGGAGCTGACCTCGCCCATGGAGGCAACATGAACGTGATCGTCAACAGCTCGGCACCTGCCCAGCCGGAGAATTGGTCCATCAATACCGCGGCATATGGTCAGTCGTTCGTGCTTCACGATTCGCAGGTCGCTGGCTGTGACACGCACGGTAACCGGTTTAAGGGTGTCTCGGACAAGGGTAATTACGGCAAAGACATCCCAGGGCTCTTCGACTACGATCACGGTGACCGGGCCGGCCCGACTCGCACTCGTGTAAACGGTGTGAATGGTTGCGCAGCCGGTACGACCGTGGCAACTGCAAACAACTGTGTGCTGATCGTGCCAATCGCATCTGGTTCGGTGGACGATCAGCTATTGGTCCAGACAGTTGGCGCGTTCTTGGTGACGCAGTGTCGACCGTCGGGAAACTGCCACGAAGGCGTTTTGCTCAAAGACTATGTCGTTCAGCCCGATGGTCTTGGAGAGTGGACCGGATCGCATAACTGGAAACCCGGCGATCAGGCACTCATAACAATTCGGCTCACGAACTAGCAATCTTCGAGGTCTGTCGAATCTGGACACTCTGGCCGTGCGGATTGCAGCACGGCTTCCTGTTTGTCCGCGAAGCCCGGCATCAACCTTCTCATGCAGACGCAACCGGTCCAAGCCGGCGGTACGACGCGGCGACGCAATAGATGCCCACGAGCAGCAGACTCCCAGCCACGACGACGAAGAGCCATGTTGTCAGTTCTCCCCAGGCGATCTGATGCCGGTAGCGCGCGATGGCAAGAAACAGCAGCATGGCGAAGACGACAGAGCTGAGTGCCACATTGCGTACGCGGATCATGTCCCGTTCGATGGCGGATTGACCAGCCGCAAATCCGAACCCGACGAGCCACGCTCCAATCGCACGGCCCGTGAGCGCCGACAATTGCCAGGGCCAGTAATCCGCCACCGTCAGTGGAACGGACAACAAGAGCAGGCCTACTCCGATCAATACGATCGCCTGGAGCGCGATCGTCGCCCGGAACCACTGGGGAAGCGGGGACACGATGGCATTGTCGCGTCCTGGTATCCGTAACTGGCGGAATAATGCGAACAGCATCAATGGTGGGAATGCCACGTAGACGGCGATCCAGATCCATGCTTGAGGTTCACCGGTATGGAACCGGTCGATGTGATAGAGCGTGACGACGAGCATGACGACGGTAAAGGCCAGGACGGCCGAGTAGCCGGTTCTGGCGATCGACCAGGTTCGCTCACGGGCTGAGCGCAACTCAAGGACGCCGGCCGCCAGGAACCCCGAACCAATAAACGCCGCGGTAACTGGTGGGTTGATCGTCCAGGCGAAGTACCTGGCGGTCGAGGCCGGAAAGACGAAGAGTATCGCCCCGAGAACGAAAACGAGTACGCTGGCTGAGAGCAGGACCAAACGCATCTCCCGGCCAACTGCTTGAGTGTCGTTCCGTGCCGTTGTCATCGTCACCTCTCTCTCTTGGCAGCCATATCGGTCAACGTGTGTTCGTTTGGTTGGCCGTCTTCGTGGGCCCCCACAACGATGCGGACGAGTTCGACTGGTTCAGTGATCCCACGAAGATGAACTTGAAACGGATTGATGCGTAGAGGCGAAGCGGCGATAAGCTCTTGTGATTCATTCATCACCTCAGCTGTCGCGACCACTTCTCCCCCGCGTGCCTCGTGCTGGGCGCGTGCCGCCACATTGACCGTCGTACCGAAATAGTCGAGACGCTCGTTGAGCGTGACGAGATACGACGGACCGCTGTGGACACCGATCTTGACGAGCCGATGTGCATCAACGAGGCCCTGAGTATCGAGTGCTTGGATGTCGTGCTGGATCGCCAGTGCCGCGGTGAGCGCCTTCGTTCCGTCTGGAAAGGCGGCCATGACCGCGTCTCCGATCGTCTTAACCATTGACCCGCCGTTATGCTCAATCGCCTGTTGCAGGATCTGGAAATGGTCGGTAACCAGGCGGAAGGCTTTTGCCTCTCCCGCGCGCTCATACAGCGAAGTCGATCCCGCCAGGTCCGAAAAGAGGAGTCCAACCCGGCCAATTGACAGCTCGATGCCAGGAGCAAGGGCTTCCGCCGAAAAGAGACGGTTGTAGTCTGGCAGCGTCAGCAGCTTACTCGGCGTGGCTGCGGTGCTCGCCCAGCGAACGTTGTCGAGCGCTACGGTGCGGGAGAAATCTGACCGGTTGACGAGCCGGATAGTGGCCCGGCCAGCCGGGACGGTTGCTGCATCCGGCGTTACGGAGTCGGCGTCCCATGTCACTTCGAACGGCGACGTAACCAGCCCCTCTTGCGCTTGTAGATTCACGATCTTGGTGCTCTGGGGTGATCGGATGAGATACGGACCAGCCTCGAGATGGACTTGCCACTCTCGCGTTTGGAGCGGGTTAAGGGTCGTCTGTGCGTGACGATGCGGAGTCGTCATCGGACTGCCGACACAATACGCCCCTGTGGTGAAAGACCGCACTGCGGGGTTCGGATAGAATCGCGCTTCGATGTTTTCGTCGACGCTTGCCGCGAACGGCAGGTTACAGGCCGCGCAGTAGCCAGTGGCGTTCAGATCCTTGAGTTTAGACGCCTCCGCCTTGACACCGCGACAGCTCGGGCAGAGCAATTCCCAGCGCATCTCGAGCATTCCAGCCTCGGTCGCCTTCAGGAATGTCTGTAACGTGTCGCGGTCGTCTGTGTGCCAGTGCTCGGCGAGCTGAAGCGGTCTCATGCCCGAAACGTCTTCGTCGGGCCCCTCAGTCAGCGTGTGGTGCAACAGCTGGCACGTTCCGGGCGGCGCTCCAAGCGTCTCGAGCCGGAGCATGCCTTGCTGGACCTGGTGCGAATCGATCTGGTCCGGCCGTATCTTCAAGAAGGGGAACGGATCGAGCGATCTTCCGGATAGGAAGGAGCTAATCGCGAGGTATTGCCGCCGGGCGCGTCGAATCGAGACTGGAGCGACGTACAGGCGCACGAAGAGTTCGGCGAGGGCGTTCTTCGGCGTGAATTCAGAGAAAACACGAATCGCGGTTCCCTCGGCGGAAGTCGTCATCTCGACGCCGCCGTAGAACCGGCGAATTGGACCAGTGTCATACTCGCGAATGACCGAGTAATACCGTGGTCGCTCCCACTCAAAGGGATATTCGATCCAGCGCGCGATGCGGATCCGCCAGCGCCGGTATTCGCCCCAGGTCTTCTCTCCGCCCTCGGGTCTGGTCACGCGCGTGAACGCCGCTTGCGGCAGGCCGACCGAGTGGTCCATTCTGTTTGCGTCGGCGACAAACGGCCAGAGTTCGTCGGGCGAGTTGGGAACGACGACGCGTGATTGAACGGAGATTGTTCGTGTCATATCACCGCCTATCGCATGGACGGAACGATCGCGCGACTCAGGTTGGCGGATTCTCCGAGCGAGTGTTTCTGGACGTGTCCAGCATCAGTCCGTTTCGACTCGAATTGGGAGCTTAACCTGGACACAGTTTCTTCCAGGTCGTGAATCGATGGTGATGTCGCCGTGGTGTCGTTCGACAACCAGGTTGTACGTGATGTGCAGGCCAAGGCCCGTCCCGGCGCCGGGAGCTTTGGTAGTGAAGAACGGATCGAAAATTCGTTGCCGGACATGCTCCGGGATTCCGGGACCGGTGTCACAGATCTCGACCACCACTGATTGACCGGATTGTCCCGTTCGGATGGTGAGTTCGCCGCTTCCGGCCAGGGCGTCGAGCGCGTTATCGATGAGGTTCGTCCAAACCTGATTGAGCTCGCCCTGAAATGCTTCCACACTGGGAAGACCTGGATCGAAGTCTTCGATTACGCGGACAGTTCCGAGCTTGTGCCGCAGGAGGAGCAGTGAGCTCCGTATCCCCTCGTGGATATCGACATTCTGAATGGGAGCGCGATCGAGATTGACGTACCCACGGACACTCGACACCAGATCGGAGACGCGAGTCGTTGCCATTTCGATGTCGGTGATCAGGCGGCGGCAATTGAGACCCGCTCCGATCCATTCAATAACCACTGGTAGGTGCTGGTCATCGACCTCGGTGCTCAGTTCCTCCAGCTTGTCGACATCCCACCCGGCATCCACAAACGTCTCGGCGAGCTTCCATCCATCGCGAACACCGTGACTGGCGAGCCAGTCAGAGATCTGATCCTCGCGATCACTTCTCGTGACGGGATCGAGCATCGCGCTAGAAGGCGGTCTTTCAGCCAGTTCTGCCTGAATCCGTGCGACAACGTCTCGAACCTTCGCGTCATCCATCAACGAGCCGACCGTCTGAGCGACTTCTTGCCACGAGAAGAGTGATGTTCGTAAATGAGCAGCTGTTCGACTCATGGCAGCAACCGGATTGTTGAGCTCGTGAGCGATGCCCGCCGCAAGCGTTCCGAGAGACGCGAGCTTGTGGTGATGAACCAGCAGATCCTCGGTACTTGCGACACGCTCCATGACCGTGCGGAGCATCGTGACGGCGGCCGAGGCGTTGGTCGAAAGGAGCTGCTCCACGGCGTTCTCATCGATCATTAGCAGTCGGCATTCCGTAGTTGCTCGCACCGTGGCAGAGCGAATTCCACCAGCCAGAAACGCCATCTCACCGACGAAGGCGTGTGGCCCAAGGGTACGCAGGTGAACTTCGTGATCGCCGGACGAGCGCGTAACGTCAAGTTCGCCGTCAAGAACGACGTACATCGCCGTTCCTTCGGCACCTTCTTCGATAATCGCTTTGCCCGCGGGCACGGTGATCTCGCGCGCCAGATGGCGCAGTTGCTGCAAGTCCGCATCCGCTAATCCCGCGAAGAGTGGAATCTGAGCCAACAGGTCAGCGGTCATTGGTTGGCCCCGATCTTCGTGTCTCACCAGCCTGCAATTCCGCGGTTTGAACCGGTCGGTCTTCCACCGAGGATGATTTGACGGACCAAACGAAGGCTCGCCCTGCCCGCGATGGTGTTTGGGCGGAAGAGTGCGCGGCGGAGGACGCATGCGAGCAAGCTAGGGAATCCGAACGTATCCGCGGCAGCACGCCGGAGGTTACCATGGAGGGTGTTCCTTTCCGGAAACACCTGATAAGCGTGAAAGCTGGGCTCACTGATTGTCGATCTGAGCAAACTATGAATCCCCACGCGACGGATTGTCAACTTTGCCGTGCCGTGTCCCTGTTGGAATCGGGCTAGGAGACTCAGTGACCGAACAAAGGGGCGGGTACTCGCGTCGCGGCAGTGGTATGACGTTCGTACTACCGCGTTTGGATCTCGTGACGCTTTTGCCCCATGCCGTACGGTGCTACAACAATCTTGTCAGTTGCGTCGGAATTGTCGGCGTACGTTGTGCGTCGGGCCACGTTAGGTTGAATGCCCCCGGGATTGTCCTGTTTGCACGGGAGAGCGAGCACATTGTGAACCAAATCAAACGGCTCTTGGTCGGTCTGTTTTTTGGTCTTGGGCCGTTAGCAGCGGTTTTGCTCGTCCCCGGGGGTGCCGCGTTGGCAGCTCCGACCTGCGTGGATGCGGGGAGTTCCGGAATGACGGCCGTGGTTGTTGCGACTTCCGGCCAGATGATCACCGGAACAATCGATGCTACCGGTTGTGACGTGGGTGTCTACGTTGGCCCTATCGTTACCGGTGTCACGATTCAGCACGCCTCGATTTCAGGAGCGAACGAGCATGCGATCCTTGTGCAGGATACGGTTGGTACCGTGATTCAGCACAACACGATTACCGGCAACGTGAGCGGCGGTGGCAGTTATGCTGAGAACGAGGCCATTCTGGTCGAGGGCTCAAGCACCGTCATGATTCAGCACAACACGGTGTCGAACAATGGCGGCGGCGGAATTGCCATCACCGATGATGGCTCGACGAACCCAGGCGGGCCGAACGCAGGACTACCACTTCCCGGAAGTCTGAACATGGTCGTGCACAACACGGTGTCAGACAATACTGGCGGCAACGGGATCATCGTCGCAGCCTATAACACCGGCGGCGGAGTCAGCGGAAACATCCTCGTCGGCAATGTCGTCGAGAACAACCCCACTGGAATCGTCATCACGACCGAAGTAGACAACGCCTCTGCTTCCGGCAACAAACTCGTGGTCAACAGCTCCAACAACAACGGTGCCCCCGGAATCGGGGTGTACAGTAACTTCGCAGGTGCCGGTGTCACGGGAACGATGATCGTAGCAAACCGGCTGAGCGGGAACGCCACTGCCGCTATCGAGCTTTCGGCAACGGGAACCCTGGACAGCTCGATGGTTGTGGCCAACCGCGGTAATAACAATCCTGCGGGAATTCTCGAGTCGGGTGACACCAACACGAGAATGGTTGCGAACCGCTTCAACTAGCGTTTCGTTCAGGCAAGTATGGCTTCCAGTTGAACCGGCTGTTTTGAATGAACGGCCGGTTCGATTCGTTGTCCGATACGGAGAAACACAAAACCGCCCTCAGAAGGGGCGGTTTTTCGTAATACTGACTCGGACCGGAGCGGGTGATGGGACTCGAACCCACGAGCGGAGAGCATGCTGAGACCGGGCCGCACCAGTTTGCGGAATTCCACCGGAACACGAGGGACGCGTCTCGCATGACTTGCTTCGGTGCGCCGGATTGAACGAGTGGCCGCGTTGTTGTTATTCCAGCCACTCATCCAACCGTCTTTTCGCGCACATAGCGAATAGAGAGGGCTTAGTTGCCTTCGATCCCCATTATCTACTGGTCTGACCGGACTCTCCCAATGTGTGGTCCAGCAACAGGGGCCCGGTCAGCAGGTCAACATCGGCGACTACCCCCGCTCTGCTACCGAGCGCTTCGACACTGTTCGAGTTGGACCTCCAGGTGACGGTTTTCGATCACCAAGAGGTCCAGTCGAAGGGCGGGGGAAGCCTATTCAGATGTCAATGAAAGGCGTAGATGTTACCGTCGTCCGATCCAATGTAGACGGTCCCGCGCACCACAGATGGAGACGAATGGACGGCTCCCTGGGTGGCGTAAGACCACAGAATTTGACCGGTGACCGCGTCGAGCGCATAGACGCTACCGTCATCGGAACCTACGTAAATGACCCCGTTGGCCACCGCTGGGGAGGAATTCACCGAGCCTCCGGTAAACGTTTCCCAGGAGATCTGACCGGTGCTGGCATTGAGAGCGATAATATGCCCGTTATCCGATCCGACATAAACGAAACCACTGGCCACTGCCGGCGATGAAGTCACAGCGGCCCCGAGCGCCGTCTGCCAGAACACCTGTCCAGTAGAGGACTTGATCGAGTATAACCAGCCATCATCCGCTCCAACGAACAGGACGCCATCAACGACAGCCGGCGACGATGTGACCGGCATTCCGATAATGTTTTCCCAGATCACCTGACCCGTCGCCGCGTTCAACGTATAGAACCTGCCGTCGTCCGAACCAACGTAGACAGCTCCATTCGCGACGGCTGGAGAGGAAACAACGGCACCACCGGTGATTGTCTTCCACTCGATCTGCCCCGTTGTTGCGTCAAGTGCATAGATGCCGTTATCGTTCGATCCTACGTAGAGAACGTTTCCTACTACAGTCGGCGACGATCGTATTTCACCCTCGGTGAAACTCGCCCATTTGATTTGACCGGTGTTCGCGTCGATCGCGTAGATACCGTAGTTATCGGAGCCGACATACACGGTTCCGTCTGCGACAGCCGCAGAGGAATGGATTGATCCACCTATTGTGGTCCTCCAGATTACCGATCCAGATGCCGCGTTCAGGGCGTAGAGGCTCCCATCGTTCGAGCCGACATAAACCACTCCGTCAACGACGGCGGGAGAGGAGCCAACTGCATCCTGAGTAGTCGTCGTCCAAGATGATACGAGGTCACTGACGTTGGATGGGCTAATCTGGAACTCGGACGGATTGAACCCCGTGTGGTGCGCGTCAAACCGAAACTCGTTCCAATCCAGACATACGATCTGGAAGGCGGCAGAGGCACTTCGAAGTGCCGGCGGCGCGCTTATATGATTGGCTGAGTCCGGAACTCCCACTGCCGTGAGGATATGCGAGCCGCAAGTCGCACCGGCCGGGACAACAAATTCGACGCTGGAAAAATTGCCAGTCTGACGGTTGGTTTGTACCGTGCCAACCAATAGCTGGTCGAACGAGATCTTGATCGTCGAGTTGTGCAAGAAACCCGATCCGCTCGCAATCACAGTCTGTCCGGGAACGCCTGAGGCCGGTTCCAGGTTGAGGGTGGGAACCGGACGAGCAGCAGCGGTCGGGATCGCACTCAGTAGGATGGCCAGTATCGCGGCCAGTGTTGCCAAATGCCAGTGAGCCTGATCACTCGACCACGTTCTTTTCGATCGCGCGTTCCTAGATTTCGCGTACGAACACTGTTGACGAGACACCATATGTTGCCTCCTTTTCGCTCTCGCGCCCGATGAACTGGGTCTTTTTCTGTCTGGGAGATTCCCTGTCGATGTCACATCTTAGCATGATGATTGACGAACGATTGTCAGGGAAGAAGTTCGTTTGCCTCGTCGGAGATGATAGCTTGTTCAGATGAGAACAACTCGCATCGCCGACACTGTGCTCTGTCGACGCGGCTGTATTTTCACCTGTGGTCGCACTCCCTGGTGCTGAGGAATGAAAGCGAAACGGTATGGGATGGCTAGATGAATCTAGCAGCGCTGAAGTGCGCGCAGAAATTTGTGATGTTTTACGTCTGAGAGCCGTCGCAAGTTTGAAGCGCACCAACAAGGCATGACTGTAGCTCTCAACGTTCTCGTGGCGAGTGCTGTTGAGGTCGATCGGCATGCTTTGATCGAGAAGATACCGCGTACTGCCGGCAGCGGCTTTAAGCTGGGTTTGAACAGTTTGGGGCGGCGCGGTCCCGGCTTTCGGCGATGGCCGGAACGAAGTGGTCAGGAGATCGTTGGAAGCCCGGGGCGCAGCGGTCGCGGGAAACTGCTTTGGCCACTACGAGTTCATCTCTCTTGACGCTTGCCTACCCGAAGTACACCGACGTACGGGTGGCACAAATGTGTTGGAAAACTCCGTCAGCAAGCGTCACGTGCCGCGTTGTGGCAACGAAAGACCGCCCCTTGCGAGGGCGGTTTTCGTTGATTCTGACGCGGTTTTGAGCGGGTGATGGGACTCGAACCCACGACATTCTGCTTGGGAAGTAGTTCGCGGTTTGCGCTGTAGCAAATGCCCGGTTTCATGGGAAAACCGGGCATTCCTCGTGAGCGGAACCTGTCCAGTTAGCGTGTCGTGATTCGGCGGGTTTTCATCCGCCCGCTGCCGTCTGCGCCGCCGCTTTGGCCTCGGCAAAGGTCAGCGTCTTCCGGTCCATCAACGCCGTCGCCAATGCGTCGAGTTGTCGCCGCTGGTCCGGCTCTGCAAACCACGATGCGGCATCCTTGACGGTGTGGTGCCACACCTCCAGGGGGGTCGGCGCGAGGCCAAGGTCATCGTCATAGGTCGGCGTCGAGAACACCGCTTGCCGCTCGTCTGCGGCGATCTGACAAACGAGCCGGTCAACCTGCTCGAAGTCGGCGCCGCACCCGGCCCATTCCGCGTAACCGAATGCCGCCAATTCCGCCGCCGCGCCACCGCAAGCAATCGTCACGAGGATGCGTGCGGTCGTGGCTTGCAGCGGCGCGGCGAGCGCTTCGGCATCACCATCCAGTCGCGCCCGGTCTGCGTCACTGAACGGTTTCATGCGTCCGAGTGATCGCGGCTCTGGCTCGATTGAGACCGTGTGAAACGAGCCAACGAGCGCCATCATCACGAGCGCATGACCGGCCTCGTGGTACGCGACAGAGCGCTCCATCAGACACCGACTCGCGATTGATCCGCGAGGATCCTGCCGTCTTGCCAAACCAGCCAGTACCGCAGGTTTGGCAGACCGGGATCGTTGATACGTCGCACCTGTCCAGGGACGGACGCGGCCACGTATGCCGCGTGGTCGTTGCTTGCCTTGCGTTCAGCCGTGGCCAGCGCGTCGACCTGCGCGGCTGCCCATGCCCGGATCGACTGAGCCTATGGCGCGTAGTCGAACGGGTCACGAGTCGCTTGTCCGATCAGTTCGTCGACAGTCCTTGCGTGCGTTCGCTGAAGCCCAAAGCGCCGCGCGTCTTCGTGGCTGGCTCGTTCGCGCACCATCGCCGCCTCAGCATGCAGTTGGTCAATTCGCGGCTGTGGTGAGCGATGCTGAACATAGGCACCGTGCTGCTCGGCAAGTTGCTCGAAGCGGACACGTGGAATGTATGGCGTGCCCATGATCTGTTCAAGCGCGGCAAGGTGTGGCGCCGCTTGCATGTCGAGTTCCGCGGCCTGCCGGTCGAGGTCATCCGCGTCGGCGCGCAGCTTGGCGCCGCGTTCCTTCCAGCTTGCCGGGATCGCCTCACGTCGTAGTTCGCGCACGTGCTGGATGGCGTACCGTGCGGTCTCCGCGTCCAGTTCGGCCCGCTGCTTCGCTTCGAGCGCCTGACGCGGTGTCTGGTTCTGCTTCATCGCTTCCCGCGCCGCCTGGTCGAGTACGTCGATCTTCTTCGCCAGTTCCAGCAGTTCGGCGTCGAGGTCGCGTTCCTTCTGCCAGAGTCGCCGCACCTCGTCAACGGCGGAGGTCTTCGGAGTCTTCTTCTCGACAATCAGCATTGGTCTAAACTCCTTCGTGCGGCGGGTCATCGCCGCGGTGAAATCGGCACCTCGTCATAGATCACCTTGAACACGATCGGACGCCAGCCACACGAGGGGCAGGCCGTCGGCGGCTGCATCTCAGGATGGAAGTCCGGGGGCGGGTCGCTGTACTCAACGCGGGTTGCTGGCCAGTCCCGGCACACGTCACAGCGTAGCGTCGGCTGCTCGGCTTCGAGTCGTTCGATTCGTCGTAGTAGGCTCACGCGGGCACCTCCTGCCAGGCCAGCGCAAACAGTTCGCGAACCAGTACGCGGCCGCGGTCGGTTTCGGCCACGGCAAAGACTTGCCAGAGCCACTTTCGCTTCCCTTCCCGCTTTTCTGCCGTTTCTTCAGCCAGCGATTGAACGAGTACCGGATGATCCGGCCAGGATGTCGGCGGCGGTGCGGTCTCGGCACTCGCCAGCTTGACCAGTTCGTCTAACAGTGGCGCGGCGGTCGGGCTGTCCATCAGCCGGTCAACGGCTTGTATGACTAGTTCATGTTGTCGTTCTCGTTCGGCCTGTTCGAGTCGAGCGAGACGGCTGCCTAGGTTGCCCATACCGTCTCCCGTCCTTCGCCTGGTCGATCAAGGTTCATCGTGAAGGCCAACCGATGGCCACACGCGGGACAGCGCCACACGTCGACATGCTCCACGATCACGAATGAGACTGAGCCAGGGAGCGGCGGGACGGACGAATGCCCGCACACGGGACAGCCTGACTCCTGTCGTGACTGTTCGAGCGCCCGCAGTCGATGATCTAGGCTCGCCATCCCTGCCGCTCCTTCACTGCCTGCCGGTCTGACTCCAAGTCGCGAATACGTTGTTCCAGTTCACCGGAGGTGAGAACGGTCGTCATTGCCCGGGCTAGACTGGCGATCGCCTGCGCTCGCTTCGGATCGAGCGTGCCTTCATGGGTCTCTTCGAGCGCTCGTTCCAGCCGGTCGAAGATCGGAATGAGCCGGGGCGGGATCGTGCCACGCAGTCGAACCACGCTCGCTCGATTCCGGCCGCCCCGGCTCCGTGCTTCGTCGCGTTCCGCCTTGCGGCTTGGGCAATGGGCGAAGCAGAACAAGCTATCCGGTAGTGCAAACGCGGTGCAGGGTGAGCCGTCCTTGCGAGTTCCCGCGCATTGCTTCGTCTTAGTTCGGTTTGGTTCACTCATTGCTACGACTCCTCAATCAACCGTGCGTGTTCGGCGCGGCTGGTCCGGCCTTATGCTTCGGGTTGCGGTCGATGTTGTGCGCGTCGAGACCGTTGCGGCCGCGTCGTGAGGCGAACGGGTTGTTGGGTCGCTGTGTGTCGATACCGGGCTTCCGTCGCACCGTGTCGCCGGTAGCGGGATCGGGACTGGCCACATCGGAATGCTCAGGCGTGCCCTGATATCCCTGTTTCATCAATTCCTGCGGTGTTTGGTCTGCCATTGCTGGTTCCCTTCTGCCGCTCCGCTCCAGCCCAGCGGAGACGGCGTTGTAGCGGTTACGTCCTAGAAGTGATCGCATTGTGTGGGTGCATCCACGTCGGCAAGTGTCCGAGTAGTCGCGTCTGTACCTGCTCGCCCGTGAAAGACTGGTCTGCATCGGCGGGGATCAGCAGGCTACACAACGCCCGGCACTGATCCGATGCGAGCCAGGATGCGGCGTCCAAATCACCGCCCTGTGCATCAGTCAGCGCCACGCGCACGACGGCTGCGAGCAACGCAAATTCCGGCGCATGTTCAGCCACCGCATGGAGCGCGTCGAATCGTTGGGCTACTGCCGTCACGCCGCACCGCCGAATCTATAGGCGATGGGCTTCCACTGTTCGTATTCCTCTTCGGTCATGCAGATCGTGCAGGAATCCATGTGTCGCAGTGCCGCGGTATCGAGCGGTCGGTCCTCACATCGTGGACAGAGCCGCGGCGTGTCATCAGTGACGAACGCGGCTTCGAGTCGCGACAGAGCGTCGCCGTTGTGCGCCTCGTTTTCTTCCTCTTTATCTGCCGCGCACAAGCGCACAAGTTCACTAGTCCAGTCGTTTTCCGCGTCCACATGCGGATTCTCGGGGTTTTCGCCCGATGCACTAGTCTGCACAAGCGTGCACAAGTCGCCGTCACTTGTGCGTCCTTGTGCATGACTTGTGCACGCCGTTGTTTCGTCGTTTTCCGCGTCCACATGCGGATTCTCGGGGTTCTTGTGCGCTTGTGCGCTTGTGCGCGGGGGGTATATGAATACTTCTTCCGGTGACGGTAGCGCCGGCTTGTCGTCTGGCAGCGGATCACCCAGCAAGAGTTTCGTCGGTTGCTTCTCGCGCGTTTCGATGTTCACGAGGAAACCGCCATCGAGAGCACGGGTTACGCGCCGCTGTACCGTGCTGCGATCGAGTTTCAGCATCTTCGCAAGCTCGGCAATCTTCAGCGCCTTGTCCGAGTGCACGGCGTGTTGCTTGACCGCTTCGACCGTCTCGCGAACCTGCGGCGTCACGCCTGCGGCGGCGATCGCCTTGAAGATGGGCGCCGCGAGTTCGTAGACGGCCGCATAGTCGCGTTCGTCGGCAACGATCCGCCCATCGTCGGACCGTTCGCGTTGTCGCTGGTACAGAACTGCGTGCGCCTGAATCAGCGTCAGGAGTTGCGTGAAGTCGCGCCGCATGCGCACCTGATCGGCGGGTACGCGCTTCGCCAGTTCGTCCGCATAGGGAATCGTCACCTCGTGGACGCCCTCACGTTCGAGCCAGCGTTGCGCGGCTTGCCAGACCGCCAGGTCCGGTTCGTCGGCGCGAATGGCCGTTCGCCTTGGCCGCCGTCGCGTTCAGGATGATCCGGGTTGCTTCCATCGTGTCCGGGATCGAGAGTTCAAGCACGCGCGTTGCGAGTTCGGCTTCGATCGTGCCGGTCGTGGTCGTGATAAACCCGGTCGGTCCCGGTTTCTCGATCCGGCGCGGCTTCAGTCCGTTGCGCTGGTCTTTTCGACCGTCTCATACACGAGCCGCCCTTCCCACGCAATCGCCCGAAGTAAGGACGCGCCTACGCCGTCACGGTGGAGCGCCGCCGCTTCTCCGATTATCAGCGTCTTGTGTCGCAGATCCGCGTCCGTGTAGGCGAGCACGCGTTCCGACATGCCAGACAGCGCATAGAACGCCGTTCGCCGGGACGAGCCGGCACACGGTCGAGACGAGGAAGGATTTCCCGGCCGATGACGGCCCGGTGACTACGAGGTTCAACGGCCGCGTCAGGAGTCGGCTTGTGAGCGTCAGATAGACGAGTTTCGGGAGATGTTCGGCACCGGCCGGTGCCTGATAGCCAAGGGCGGACATGACGCCCGCCGCCTGGTCGAGGATATCCGGCCCGTCGAGTAAGTCGCACGCCGCGGCTTCGATTGTCGGGTCTGGCTGTTCCTCAGTCTGATCCGGTTCGGCCGGTCCCGTCAAATGCTCCATAAGGGCATCGCGCAGGTCGAACAGGTCGTTCGCTGGCTGGCCGATTCTCTCGGCAAACTTCTCGCGTGCGGCCGCTTTGTCGAGGTTGATTTGGTCGCTATGCAGCACCGCGCCGCCCGCCGTGGCCGTCACGGTGACGGTGAGGCCGCCCTTCAGGCTCATAGCCTCGCATTCATAGGTCACGTCTCGTACGACGATTTCGAGTCTGTCAGCTCGCATAGCGCCGCCCTCTCGCAACGATGCGTGCGGCTGGCCGGTTGGCTGTTCGCCGTTCCGGCAGGTTCACGCCCGCGAACCGCGCCACGTCACGGGCAGCGGTCGGGAAGTCGCAGCCATAGACCAGTTGCCACGCCGTGAACGCATCACCGGATGCACCGCACCCGAAGCAACGCCAACCGCCGATGTCGGGCCAGATTGTCAAGGACGTGCTACTGACGCCATTGTGCCAGGGGCACCGCGCGCGATAGGTTGTTCCCATGCGCCGCAGGTCGACGCCGACGTGTTGCTCGAAGATGCGCACGAGGTCGGCACGACTGCCGAATGTCGTCGAGGGTTTCGCGCGGAATGCCACGATCGACCGGCACCATGCGGAACCCTGCCCGCTTCGCTTGCCCTGTTCGGCGTCGATCGCTTCGAGCATCAACCGCGCACCGTCGACCGTGTCGTGTGCGGTTTCGGGGTCGTCGGTGTCCTCGTGGACAAGTGCGATCGCCCGCACGCATTGTTGACGCCAAATGACAAGCGCGTCATCGTCGCAGCGGCGGGCTTCCGAGTTCCAAGGGTTCGGGGTAGACTTCGATCGTGCGAGGTTTGCAGCCGCGCCACTTGCCGCCCGCTGGTCACGGGCGGTTTCTTCTTGTCTCATCTCGCGCCGCCCTTCCGGGCGCGCCGCGCCTTTGCCGAGAGATAGGCCAGCCGGGAGAAATGCGCCCTACGAGCGGCCTCAGCACGCCGTAGGCGCTCGTCTTCTGGCAATAGGTGTTCGGGGTCTACTTCGTCCTCGAAACGCGCCAGAAACGCCGTACGGGCGGCCTGCGTCGTTTCCTTGGGGTCATGCCTTGAGTGCGTGACGTACGCGCCGATGCGGCCGCGTTGGGCCATCTCGGACGAGTCGAATCGTGGTGGAACGGGGATCTCGCGGGGGCTGGACATGAAACACGGCCTCCCAGCGCCACCCATGCCGCTCGTGCGGGAAGAGTGTCGCGGTTAGCCGCGAAATCCGGTCTGCTATTGTCCGTACGATATCATGCCACAGCGCCTCGTACAAGCGCTGCGGCGTACTAGGGTTCTAGCAGGCTCGTGTCTAGCAAGTTTCGATGCCCACAACGCGGGCAACATGCCACGATCGGAAGACTCAGTGAGTCTTCACGGACGCGCGCCCATTTTGCCTCGTCAGGTCGCTCGTATGAAGTCAGGTGTAGACGACGGTCCTGCGCCGCACGGTTGCGGTCGGCGCGTCGCTGCGCATGGTGCGATAACCGCCACACGCCGTCTAACTCCCGGTGCCAGCCGTCGGGGAATTCTGCAATCCCGTCTCTCAGCACGCCGAATGCGCCCTCACACCGTCTGTTCAGCGCGCCGCATCGGATGCGTCCCTGTCCGTCACGCCACGCTTCAAAGCCGTAAATCGGCAAGCCCTCGCGTTTCACAGTCGGTCTCCGGGTGAGAGGTTCTGATACGCCGCGCGGGCGCGTTCATCGGCTGCACTCGCGCCGTAGCGTTGCAACATCGAGCGCGACTGCCAGCCGGTCAGCCGCATCAGGTCGGATTCACCGCCACCGTTCGACAGCCATTCATGCGCGAACGTGTGCCGGAATTGGTGAGGCTTCAGATGCCCTAGGCCAGCCTGTTCGGCGCGTGCGGTGATGACTTGGTAGACACCGTTTCCGGTCATCGGTCCGGAGTGGCCTAACCACAGTTCCGCCCGGTGACTGTCGCGGTGTTGCCTGCGCGCCCGGATGTACTTGTCAATTGCCAGCGCCGTGCGCCGCCCGAACGGGACGGTGCGCTGCTTCCGGCCTTTGCCCGTAACCACGGCTACGCGGTTGTCGAGGTCGAGATCATCGAGGGTCAACCCGGCCAGTTCAGCGCGCCGCATGCCCGTGTCGAGAAATAGGCGAATAACGGCCGTGTCGCGCTTGTCCTCAAACTGCTTGCCGTCGCAGGCGCGGAGAAGCCGCTTGAGGTCCACCTCAGATAAGACAGCAGGCGGGGTGACGGGAACGCTTGGCGGCTTCATGCGCGTCATGGGAGACGCTTCGATCTCGCCCTCTTCGTCCAGCCACCCGAAGTACGAGCGCAGCGCACGATAACGCACGCTTGCCGTCGCTGGCTTATAGCGGCTCAAGAGGTCAGTGATGTATTCCTGAATGTGTTCACGGGTGATGGATTCCGGATCGGTTGGCATGCCGTGGTCGACGAGAAACCGCTTGAGTCCGTCGATACCCTCAAAGTACGTGACAACCGTTTTCGCGGCTTTGCCCTCGGCTTCGAGTGTTCGACGGTAGGATCTGGCCAGCAGGTCATATGTATCGGTTGCGGTTTGAGTCGCGGTAGACTTGTGAGGGGTCATGGAAACTTACCCTTTCCTGACTCTTGCCCGGTCGTGATCCAACACATCGCGACCGGGTTTATTCTACCAGAAATTGTCCAGTTAGGGTGTCGTGATACGTTGTGGCAACAAAAGACCGCCCCTTGTGAGGGCGGTTTTCGTTGATCTGACGCGGTTTTGAGCGGGTGATGGGACTCGAACCCACGACATTCTGCTTGGGAAGCAGACACTCTACCAACTGAGTTACACCCGCAAGTTCACTTGTGTCCGAGAGTATAGCAGCGGGCCGAGGCACCGTCCACAGCCCGGAAGTATGCATGTGCGCTGTTCCCTCATTGTCTGCCGTTGGTCCGCAATTCCGACAATTGGGCTACAATCGATTTTGGCGCGTGCGACCGGCCACGCGTGAGAACCGGAAGATGATCAGGAGAAGCCGTGTACAGCTATCTAACTCAGCTCGAATGCACCTACTGCGGTAAGCATTATCCGGCCGACAAATTGATGATGACCTGCCCGTCTTGCGGCAAGGTGCTGTACGCGCGCTACGATCTGGATGCCGCCGCGAAACAGATGACGAAGGCGGCACTCGCCGACCGACCCTGGAACCTCTGGCGTTACCACGAGATCATGCCCGCGCAGGATCCGGTCAATGCGCTGACGCTCGGTGAGGGCGGCACGGCGATCCTCGATACGCCGCGGCTTGGCAAGTCGTTCGGCTTCGACAATCTGAAGGTCAAGGACGAAGGTCGCAACCCAACTGGCAGCTTCAAGTCGCGCGGATTGGCGGCAGCGGTCTCGCGGGCCAAGGAATTGGGCGCCACGGCCGTGTCGATCCCGTCGGCGGGTAATGCCGCCGCGGCGATGTCGGCCTATGCGGCGCGCGGCGGACTTGATGCCTACGTCTTCATGCCCCAGGACGCACCCTCGGTCATGAAGGCCGAATGCACGGCCTATGGCGCGAAAGTGTATCTGGTGCACGGACTGATCAACGACGCGGGAAAAGTCGGCAAGATGGGCTGCGACGCCCGAGGATGGTTCGACGTCTCGACCCTGAAGGAGCCGTACCGGGCCGAAGGAAAGAAGACGATGGGCCTGGAACTGGCCGAGCAGCTCGGCTGGCGGGTGCCGGACGCGATCATTTACCCGACCGGCGGCGGTACCGGCATCGTCGGCATGTGGAAGGCGTTCGCCGAATTGGAGCAGATGGGCTTGATCGGCTCGAAACGGCCCAAGATGATCGTGGTGCAGGCGGAGGGTTGTGCGCCAATCGTACGGGCCTTCGACCAGGGTGAGCGGCATGCCGAGTTGTGGCAAGGGGCCAAAACCATCGCTCCGGGCGTGCGCGTCCCGGTCGCCATCGGTGACTACCTGATTCTTGACGCGGTCCGTGAGAGTGGTGGCACGTGCATCGCCGTCTCAGATGACGACCTCATGACCGGTGTGCACGAGTTGGCCGCGCAGGAGGGCATCTTCGCTTCGCCCGAGGTAGGCGCGGTCGTCGCCGCAGCCAAGAAACTGCGCGCAAATGGGTTCCTGAAGCAGGAGGATGAAACCGTTCTCTTCGCCACGGGCGCGGGCATGAAGCACACCGAGTTGATCGAGGCGGAGTATCCGGTGCTCGACCCCAACGATCCGGACGTGCTGACCCGGATCGACTAGGCGGTTTTCTCGGGCGCGGGCTGGCATCGTGGACAGAAACGAGTACCTCGTTGTCCGACCACGATTCGCTCGATCTCGGCTCCGCAGCGCGGACAGGGATCGCCTTCGTGCAGGTTGTAGATCTGTAGGTAATTCTGGTTACCACCGTGCTCGCCGAGCCCGTTGCGGTAGTCTCGAATCGTCGTGCCGCCGCGGTCGATGGCATGCTGGAGGACGGCCTGGATTTCCTTGAGCAAGCGCGTGGCCTGCCGTTGTGTCAGGCTATTGGCTGCCCGCAATGGGTGAATCTTGGCCGCGTAGAGGGCTTCGTCGGCGTAGATGTTGCCGACTCCAGCGAGAAACCCCTGGTCCATGATGAGTGGCTTGACCGCCCGCGAACGACCCTGAAGCATCGCGAAGAACCGTCGCGGTGTGAGGGCGGGATCGAGCGGTTCCGGGCCAATTGGGCCGACGAACTCGTCGAACTCACTGGGCGAGAGCAGGCGGATACGTCCGAATTTTCGCGTATCCGAGAACCGCAGCTCCCGGTCTCCGGCGAGGACGAAGGTCAGATGATGGTGTTTCCCGGAGGGTTCCTCTGGGCGCGCCACGTGCAGATCGCCGGTCATGCGCAGGTGGATCGCGATCACGTCACCTGATTCAAGTTCGACCAACAGGTTCTTGCCGCGGCGATTGGTGTGTGAAATGCGTTGTCCGCGCAGGCGTTCGACGAATTGGTCCGGCGGAGGATGAGCGATGCAGCCGGTGAAATCGCCGAGCACTACGTTCTGGATCGTGGATCCGGCGATTAGATCATTCAGATTGCGTCGGACGGTTTCAACTTCGGGAAGTTCTGGCATCCTACACCTGCTCAAGACGCTCTTGCGTATTCCGGTGAACCTTATAACGAAAGGACGGTTCGTGGCATCGGATTGTATATTCTGCCGCATTGTCGCGGGCGAGGCACGGGCCGACGTGGTCTATTCCGCGAATGGGATCACGGCGTTTCGCGATATTCACCCGCAAGCGAAGGTCCATATTCTGGTCATTCCGAATGAGCACTACGACTCGCTCAACGATGCGCTGGAAGCGGACCCTGAGTTGCCCGGCCGCTTGGTGCAGGCGGCGGCCGAGGTTGCGCGTCAGATTGGCGTCGCCGAGAGCGGGTACCGGGTCGCGACCAATACTGGGTCAGATGCTCGCCAATCGGTCGGACATCTTCATTTTCATGTGCTCGGCGGAGAGCGATTGAGTCCCCGCGTAGCCTAGTCATGCGTCTGTGTCACTATCGCCGGACGCACGGTCGACGAGTACACTTAGGCACGCATTGCGAGGCGGCGGCGGCCGAAGTTCCAGTGATCCGGCGGTGAAATGCTTTACCGATTTCTGAGCGGCGACTTTCCACTCACCATCTTGTTCTTGGTCGCCCTGGGCGCGTTTGCCAACCGCCACTGGTCGGGCATGCGCGACTACTGGACCGAGACAAACCTGTTCTGGCGCATCGTCGGCCGGACGACGCTCATTCTGACGGTGCTGCTTCCGATCTGGATCGCGGCATTCGACAACTGGCGACAGTTGCTCGGTTACAGCCTGAGCGCTCCAGTCCGGTACAAGTCGGACGTCTTCGATACGTCAGCAACGCCGGACGCCATTCGTTGGGTCACGCTGGCGCTCCTCGCGATCTCGCTCGTCTGTGTGGCGCTGATCTATGCCCGTCGACAGCACGGACTTGGCATGATCGCGCTCATCTTCGTGTTCGCGGCGGCGTACTTCTATTTCTTCAACGGAATTCGTATGCGGGCCGACGTCTTCCTGGCGACGACCAAAGACAGTCTGGAGCACCCCGGTATCGTAAACCTGGGATTCACGTTGTTCTGGTCGATCGGGATGTACACGGTCATCTGCTCGGTCATCGCGGCCGCATATGCCTGGCTCTTCTCAGCGTTGGCGATCCCGCTCCACATCATCTTTTCAATCGTCACGCGCAACCAGGCAGCAGCGAACGCCGAGACGCTCAAGTCCTTCCGCTACACAACAACGCGCACTCCAGAGGGAGACGTCACCAACCGGGGGGACGATCGCGGTGGTACGCCGCCGGTAGACGGCAAGAGCGTGGTGCGGTAAGTAGCCCTCATCTTCGACCCGCCCTTCTCCCGTCAAACGGGAGAAGGGCGCAGTCCTGGTCAGGGTGGTTATCACCCTACGAGGGGCATCTTGGTCTCCTCGACCATCTTGTTGAACGTTGCCAGGTCCTCATCTACCAGTTTGTGGAGTGCTTCCAGTTGCTTGTCGGCCTTGCCGGCAAGATGATCGAACACCGCTCGCTCCTGCTCTGTCGGAGCGCCGTCGGCGCTGGCGACGTTGCTGGCGAGCGCGGTGAGTTGGTTGTTGAGCTTGAGCGGGAAATGCAGCGGGTCCTTCGAGACCTGAAGTCTCGGCTCCATCAACTCTTCCTCGATGCCCGTTAGGGCCTTCTTGAGTTCTTCAGCCGCCTCGTGGACCGGCACCGCGTCGTCGCGGTCGGCGGTCCGTTTTTCCCAGGCTTCGACTTGTGTCCGGATCTCCCGGATCTGGTTGATTCCGGTGTGTACCGCCGAAAGCTTGTCCTGGATCTTCCGCAGCATCTCGAACTGAGCGTCGAAATCTTCCTGGGATGCGTTGACCCGTGGATCCTTGACGATCTCGAACGACTGAGACAGTTCCGAGTCGCCGATCTTGAGCGTGACCGTGTACGTCCCGGGAGGCGCCGTCGGTCCGGTAATGCCGCCACTTCGGAACACGGCCCCCTCGACGTTGACTGCGTCCGGATAGCGCATATCCCAGACGAAGCGGTTCATGCCAGACGTGGCAGGTACACGAGTCTTGTTCTTGCCGTTCTTCTTCGCGTCGTCGTTCTGGTTCGAGTAGGTGCGGATCTCATTGCCGTTCGCGTCACTGAAGCGGAGTGTCATCTCGCCGTCCGGCGCTTCCGGCAGATAGTAGAAGACCATCACGCCGTCGGGAGGATTCTCGCCCGCGTCCACCAGTTTCTGGGTCTTGTCCCCATTCTTCCCATCGATCATCTTGAAGGTAACGAGCGACGCGGCTACGCCCTGATATTGATTGCCACGCCCTGCGCCGCCGCCGAAGCCGCGGATCGACGCGTAGCGCACTGTCGGACGCGGCGGGAAGAGCGTTGCCTGCGTGGCGTCGGCTGCCTGACGGATGGCCGTGAGATCGTCGAGGATCCAGAATGAGCGCCCGTGTGTCGCCAGGATCAGGTCGGAGTCTTTCACCACCAGGTCGTGGATCGGCGTGACCGGCAGGTTTCCCTGAAACCGTTCCCACATGGCACCATCGTCGAAGGAGACATAGACTCCTGTCTCGGTACCCGTGTAGAGCAGTCCTCGTCGCTCCGGATCCTCACGGATCACGCGTGTGAAGTCGTCGGCCGGGATGCCGTTCACGATCTTCGTCCAGGACTTGCCATAGTCGCTCGTCTTGAAGAGATAGGGCTGGAAATCGTCCGACTTGTAGCAGGTTGCGGCGACGTAGGCCGCGGCCGCGTCATGGGGTGAGGCGTCGATTATCGAGATGAGCGCCCATTCCGGCATGTCCGGCGGGGTGACGTTCTCCCAGTTTTCGCCCCCATCCTGCGAGACGTGAATCAGTCCATCGTCAGAACCGGTCCAGAGAACGCCCTGCTTCACCGGTGACTCGGCAAAGGCGAAGATCGTGCCGTAGTACTCGGCGCCGGTGTTGTCTCTGGTCACGACGCCGCCAGATGGCTCCATCTTGGAGCGGTCATTTCGTGTCAGGTCCGGGCTAACGTCTTCCCAGCTCTGCCCTTCGTTGCGAGTGCGGTGGACGACGTTCGACGTGATGTAGAGCGTGTCGGGATCGTGCGGTGACAGCATGATCGGGTAGGTCCACTGGAAGCGGTATTTGACGTCTTTGGCGCCGTGCCCGGTCATCGCCTCCGGCCAGACGTTGATGCCGCGGCGCTGTCCGGTGCGCTGATCCAGGCGTGTGATGACGCCACCGTAGCTGCCGGCGTAGATGATGTTCGGATCGCGCGGGTCGACCGCGATATAGCCGCTCTCACCGCCGCCAACTTCGGTCCACTCGGCCTGAGTGATCGCCGCATAGTTCGAGCGGCTCGGTACGCTAATCGTCGTGTTGTCCTGCTGCGCGCCATATACCCGGTAAGGCGTCTGGTTGTCGGTCGTGACGTGATAGAACTCGACCGTCGGCTGATTCAGGATGTCAGACCAGGTTTCGCCGCCGTTGAGCGAGACACTCGCGCCGCCGTCGTGGCCAATGATGATCCGCCGCGGGTTGTGCGGATCGATCCAGAGGTCGTGGTTGTCGGCATGCGGGGTTGGCATCTGGTCGAATGTCTTGCCGCCGTCGGTCGACTTCCAAGTGTAGAAGTTGAGCACCCAGAGCGTGTCGGCGTCGGTCGGATCGGCGAAGATGTGGTTGAAGTACCAGGGACGCTGGCGGAGTTCCCGGTCCTCGCTCATGCGCTGCCAGGTTGCCCCCCGGTCCGTCGACTTGAAGACCGCGCCATCCTCAGCCTCGATAAGGGCATAGACGCAGTTGGCCTGAGCGGGCGACGCGGAGATCCCGATCTTGCCGAGCGTGCCTTGCGGCAGGCCCTCGTTGCGGGTGATGTCCTCCCAAGTGTCGCCGCCGTCGACACTGCGCCAGATGCCGCACTCCGGCCCGCCACTCTCGAGCGAGTAGGGGGTGCGCTTGGCCTGCCAGAAGGCAGCGTAGAGGACGCGTGGGTTGTGCGCGTCGATAGTGAGGTCGATCGCGCCGGTCTGCTCGGACTTGAACAGAACCGGCTCCCAGTTCTTGCCACCGTCCTTCGAGCGGAAAACGCCCCGCTCCTTGTTCGGACCGTGCGCGTGGCCGAGCGCGGCCACATAGACCAGATCAGGATTCTGGGGGTGTACGCGAACACGGCCGATATTGCGCGTCGACTGCAACCCGACGTTCGTCCAGCTCTGGCCGCCATCGGTCGACTTGTAGATACCGTCACCGTGCGAGACGTTGCCACGAATGGTCGCCTCGCCCATCCCTGCGTAGATGACGTTTGGGTCGGACTCAGACACCGCGATCGCGCCAACGGACGCACGTTTAAAGAAGCCGTCTGAGATGTTCGACCAGGTCCGGCCGACGTCATTCGTCTTCCAGACGCCGCCGCCGGTCGAGCCAAAATAGAACGTGGCTTGATCGGTCGGATGTCCCGCAACCGCGATGACGCGTCCGGCGCGGAATGGGCCGATCAGGCGCCACTTGAGGTCACTCCATCCCTTCGGGTCGGTCGCTTCAACGCGCTGATTCCCGTCACTTGCCATGCATTGATCTCCCTGACTGCTTTGGGTCGACTCACCGTTCTCGCGGCCGCGGATCGGTCTGTTTTCCGCCAGGCAGGCGTGCCCGCCTCAGCGACCGCACCTGAGCATAGTACCGTAGATCTCGCGTTTGCGAAGAACGGAATTGGTTATCGGAGCGGGAGATGGAGGTTTGGGAGTAGGCCCCCAGGATTACGATGGCGACGGATGATCCTGGCCGCCAGTGCCTCCTCTGCGGTACGACACCGTGGCTTACTACCCGAACCACACCCGAGACGTTTCTGGGACCGTCAGGATGTCGAGCGGCACCGGTTCCGTATTACTCTTCGTCCTCGTCATTGATTGCGAAGAGCGATTCGGCGGTGTAGCGCGCAGGTGTGCTACGAGCCACGCTGGAGGAGAGCTCGGTAATGCGAATCTCAGCGCGGTCGAGTAGGTCGTTGCACTGGCGAACGAGATCGACACCGCGCTCGTATGCGGCAAGCGCTTCCTCCAACGGAAGATCGCCTCGTTCCAGGAGCAGAAGCACCTCGTCGAGCTGTTTGGAGAGCGATTCGAAGGTGATCTCGTTGTCGTGGGTCTCAGTCATCTCGTTCCTCCGAATCGATCGTGTTTTCTGCTGATCGTGTGTCGATCTCCGTGACGGTCGCCCCGGCCATACCGTCGTGGAACCGTAGCAGCACGTCCTGCTGCACGTGGAGTGATGACGCGGAATGGGCTCGCACTCCGGTCGAACGATCGATCACCATGGCGTAGCCGCGCTCCATGATCTGTTGTGGGTGAAGCAACGCCAATTCGCGCGTTGTGGCCGTTATGCGGTTGCGCTCGATTTCCATGCGACCGCGCACTGATTGACGCATCGTCTCCAGAAGTGAATCGAGTCGCTGTCGTTCCTGGCGAACGGCGCCTTCTGGGCTGACCCGGCTCATGCGAAAGAGGTTGCGCTCCGTCGAAGACCGAGCGTCGCGAAGCGACGCCATGATCCCATCGTGGGCCCGGTCGTGCTGCTCGGCGATCTGTTGGGCCATTTCCCGCACGTGTGGCGCGACCAATTCTGCGGCCGCGGACGGCGTCGGCGCTCGCAAATCGGCCACATAATCGGCGATAGTGACGTCGGTCTCGTGGCCGACCGCCGAGACGATCGGCACGGGTGACGCGAAGATCGCGCGGGCGACGCTCTCATCGTTGAAGCAGGCGAGGTCTTCGGCTGAACCACCACCCCGGCCGACGATGATCACCTCCGCACTGCCGTCGTCGATCAGCGCTTGAAGCGCCGCGACGATACTGGCGGGCGCGTCCGCGCCCTGAACCAGGGATGGCGAAAGCATCAGTTCGCACAGCGGATAGCGGCGCGTGAGGACGTTCTGGATATCGTGCCAGACCGCACCGGTCGACGACGTAACGACACCAACGCAACGCGGATAGCGCGGCAGTGGTCGCTTGCGGGCGGTATCGAACAATCCCTCTTTTTCGAGCCGCTGGCGCAGTTCCTCGAATTGAAGCTGAAGCAGCCCAGTTCCTTCCGGCTGCATCACGTCAACGTAGAGCTGGTACTGCCCAGAGACCTCGTAGATCGAGACGTTACCGTGCGCGACGACCGCATCACCGTTTGCGGGCTGGAACGTGAGAAAGCGCGCATTGCCACGAAAAAGTACGCAGCGAATCTGCGAGCTGTCCGATTTCAACGTGAAATAGATGTGCCCGGCAGCGGAGCGCGTGAAATTCGAAATCTCTCCGCGTACCCAGACGTCCGACAGGATCGGATCCGACTGGAGCAGATCCTTCAGGTACGCTGTGAGCTGGGAGACCTCGATAACCTGCATGAGGCGGCCGCCGGTTCTCACTCTTTCAGTCGCATGAGCCGGTGGCCATATTCGACTGCTTCGCCGTTGTGCACGAAGATTTCCGAAACCGCGCCTGATCGCTCCGATACGATTTCGTTCATGATCTTCATCGCCTCGATGATTGCCACCGTCTGCCCGGCTTCGACGCGATCACCAACCTGAACGAATGGCCGCTCATTCGGGCCAGGAGCAGCGTAGTAGGTGCCAATCATTGGCGAGGTGACGATGTGGCCACTGGTGTCCTCGACCTCTACGGGATCGGCCTGATCCGCGTGAACGACCTGAACCGGCTCGCCGCGCGGGCGCTCCGACTCGACGAAGCTGGCGGATTTCAGCGCGATGCGCAGGTCGCCCTGGCGCACGTCGAGCTGGCCAATGCCGCCGTCACGCATCACCTTGACGAGCTCGCGCACCGCGCCCGTGAGTGCATCGTACGGCGAGGTTATATCCGAATCGTCGTGAGAATCTGTGGCAGGCATTGCAGTAGTCGTCACAGCTGATTCCACCTAACTCACGCGCTCGAGGTACTCGCCAGTTCGGGTATCGACCTTGACCGTATCGCCGACATTGATGAAGAGTGGCACGTTGACGGTGACACCGGTCTGGAGCGTCGCCGGCTTGGTACCACCGGTCGCCGTGTCGCCCTTGAATCCCGGATCAGTCTCGGTGACTTCGAGGCTGACCGTGATCGGCGCCTCGACATCAACTGGTTGATCCTGGTAGGTCAGAAGATCGATGACTTCGTTCTCGACCAGGTAGTTGACGGTATCGCCGAGCGTCTCCTTATTGAGTGGATACTGCTCGAAGGTATCGACATCCATGAAGTGGTATTGGCCGTCATCGGCGTAGAGGAACTGAATTCGCTTGCGCTCGAGCCGTGCCGTCTGGAACTTGGACCCTGCCTGGAACGTCTGCTGTGTGGTCGAGCCTGTCCGCAGATTCCGCAGCGTCAGACGCACGAAGGCGCTGCCGCGTCCCTGCTTGACGTGCTGGTAGTCGATGACCTTAACGAGTTCACCCTCGTAATCGAGCGTCAGGCCCTTGCGAAGTCCACCGGTATCGATCATTGGCTCTCCATTCCCGTTCTAATCGATGGTGCGTTTGGACGCACGTGTCAGCACCCGAATGCCATTCTCTTCGATCACGGCCACGTCTTCGATGCGGACGCCGCCTTTTCCTGGAAGATAGATGCCGGGCTCAATAGTCACGACGTGGCCTGGTGCCAACGGCGCGTCCGTCCGAGGCGACATGCTCGGACTTTCGTGGACGCGAACGCCAACCCCGTGGCCGAGTCCATGCGGGAAATAGTCACCGTATCCGCCCGCCGCAATCACCTCACGGGCAATCCCGTCAGCTTCACGGCCCGGCATCTCTGGGCGAAGCTCGGCTTCGACGTCGTTCAACGCCTGGAGCACGATGGGGTAGATCTCGCGCAGCGTCTCGTTCGGCTCGCCAACCCAGACTGTTCGTGTGAGATCAGCGCAGTAGCCGTCGACCACGGCACCCATGTCGATGACGATCGGCTCTCCGGCGAGAATCTTCCGGTCGCTCGGCTCGTGGTGTGGACGTGCCGCATTCGGCCCGGAAGCGACGATCGTCGGAAACGACGATCCGCTCGCGCCGAGTTCGCGCATGGCAGTGTCGAGACGCAGGGCGATCTCTCGCTCGGTGTCGCCTTCCTGGATGTTGGCGGCCACGCGTTCGAAGGCCTCGTCGGTAATGTGAATTGCTTGTTCGAGAATCGCGATCTCGTCCGGCGCCTTGATCGCCCGCAGATCGTTGATCAGCTCGCCAACTGGCTCGAGTTCGACCGAGTCCGGGAGTTCGCTTCGTAACGTGACATAATCTTCATACAGGATGGCGTCAGACTCGAACCCGACGCGCCGCACGCCGATTTCTTTCAGCACGGCCGCGTCCGCCTTGGCTAGTGGGCGAACGTTATCGAAGACGTCGAAACCTTGCGCTTGCTCGGACGCGCGGTGCGCTTCGAGCGGGCTGACCACGATGACCGCGCGATCCTGGCTCACGACAACGTGTCCCGACGATTCGTTCGGCGGGATGTCTTCCCCCTCGAAGCCCGTAAGATAGCGGCGATTCGTTGGGTGAGTGATCACCACCGCGTCGAATCCAGCCTTCTTCAGTTCATCGCGAAGCCGGGAAATTCTCGTGTCCACCTGCTGCTCGTCTCTAGGCTTCCGCCCGCTCCATCAAGTAGCGCAACGCAAGTACATAGCCCTCCGCGCCAAGCCCGGAAATCTGACCGGCGGCGACTGGAGCCACGACAGAGTGATGGCGGAAAGGCTCTCGTGCGTAAATGTTGCTCAGGTGAACTTCGATGGCCGGAGCCTGCGACGCCGCCAGTGCGTCACGCAGGGCGATGCTGTAATGCGTAAGCGCCCCCGGGTTCACGATGATACCACAGGCAACTGAACCATAACGCTGAATCTGATCGATCAGCGCGCCCTCGTAGTTCGATTGCATGATAACGAGTTCGAAGCCTGCCTGATCCGCTTCCAGCCGAAGCCGGTCGTCGATCTCCTCCAGTGTGATGTTTCCGTAGACGTGCGGCTCCCGCTGGCCCAGCATATTCAGGTTCGGTCCGTGGAGGACCAGAACTAATCTCTGAGCGACTGGAGACGCATCACTCACTGAATCCATCCCTTCGCGCGTACGCTGTCGGTGCCGAGAAGTCCGAGCAGTACATCGTACGGAGTGCCCGCATTCTCTGGATGATACTCGAATCGCGCCCGTTCGAAATACTGGACGGTCAGTCCGGAGGTGGGATCGACGAATGGCTCGCTGAGTGGATAGCCGAAGAGCGCGAGTGACTCTCGGTACGTGACGCCGGGATCGTTGAACTCGAGCCCACGGCTGCTCCAGTACTTCAGAAACGATCCACAGACCGTGTGAGCTGTCGGCGCAAAGTATTCGCAGCCGTTGGCCAACGACGGGATCCTCGGCAACGGCCTGAACGCCAGGGCGGTCGTCAGTCCACGTTGTTCAGCGTCAGCGGCGCCAAGTCGGCCAAGCAAAACTTCGTAGGGCGTTCCCTTGTACTCGGGATGATATTCAAATCGCTGCCGCTCGAAATACTGGACGGTGTAGGACTTCCCGGTGTCGAGGTTGACTTCGCTAAACTCCTCGGTCAGCGGATACCCGAAGACTGGCAGCCCGCCGCTCACTTCCCAGAAGTTCTTGAACCCATACGCGAGTGAATGTCCGGTTTCGGGAAAGTAGAGCTTGCCCGTTCCGGTGGTTGGGAAGGGAGGAATTCGCGTCGCGGGCGTGTTGAGTCTGGCGATCTCGTTCCAGACGGCCGGATCTTCCTGCCCGAGACGCCATACGCCGAATCCGGCAAGTTGTCTGTCGATGATGAGATTCAGCTTCGTCTTGAAGCTCTGCGCGTTTTCGTACCAGACCTCATGCTGGTGTCCCTGCTCGTCGGTGTACTTGATCCACGGCGCCTGGGCGGTTGCGTCGAATCCACTTGTTGCGCCCGGACGGGCGATGAGTTGCGTGGCCTGATCGAAGCGGACCGCCGTAGCTGTTGTCTTGGCCGTCGTGTCCCAGTTGTAGCCGTAGAGCCCGACACCGAGCAGGATGCGTGATGCTGGGAACTTGCTGGACGCATAGTTCACCACACTGGTGACCCAGTCAATCGGCGCGACCGGTCCGGCTGACCCGCCCGACGAGTGGTAGTCGTATGCCATCAGCAGCAGGTAGTCGACCGAGGCGGCCAGCGCGCTGTAGTCATAGGCGCCGCCCCAGGTGGTCGGCGTGTCGGATGCCCGGGCGATCACCGCCTGGGTGACGAGCTTTCCGGCCGGACGGAATTTTGCCGCGATGCGCGCCATCAGATCACTCAGCAGCGCCGCGTCGGTGGCGTTGACCGCCTCGAAGTCGATGTTGATCCCGTCGAAGTTGTTTTGCACCACCAGATTGATCATCGTCTGGGCGATAGCGTCCCGTTGGGCGGGCGTGGCGATCTGATTGTGAAAGTCATCCCAGCGGGCAACGTTCTTGACCATCGGGACAATCTTCACCTGAGCATTTCGCATGATCGCCAGCGCATCGGGTTGTGTCGTGTCGATGAGCGTTCCGTCGGCCTTGAGCTGGTAGAAGTAGGGGGAGACGATATCGAGCTGCCCGATGTGCTGCTTCAGCGACGTCAGCGAGGTCGTGTCATAGGTGACGTAGTAACCCCAGCGGATGTTGGTGGTCATCGCCCGGGCTGGTGGCCGCGAAGCCGGCGCGAGAATGACCAACCCAAGGAGCACGATCAGCGCTCCACGCCAGAGACGCGAGTGGACCCCCATCGCCTTTCCCTCTCCCTCGTGCAAGAGCCGGGCGGCTCACATACCGGAGCGCCCGACTATTCTTCTGGTGCTCCGCCCTGGTGTGGCGGATCGAGAACTGGTCGCTCCAAAGCGTTTTGCGCTTTTCCGGCGTCCCAACAGAGTATGGAGACGCCAGCCCCCTGCGCTGCGAACGGCGCTAGCCTCTCGGAGCTGCCTGAGCGCCAACCGCGGGAACGTAGATCTTGATTGGAATGGGATTGTCGACGCCGTCAACCGTTGCCTGTCCTTCAAACACAACGAGCGGCACCAGGTATTGTTTCGTCTCCGGAGCGCCGGCCGTGGTGTAGGCCAGCGACGTGGCCGTGATCGTTGCTTGTCCAGTCAGCGCGCTTGATCCGGCCGGGAGGGACGAATCATCGATCTCGACATATCCGCGACCCTGGCTGGCGTCTGCCCAAAGATCGGCAGCCGAGCGCAGTCCGTACGTCGAACGTGGCATCGACGCTGGCCACCGGACGTAGGCTTCCAGCACGTCACCCGAAGCATTGACTGTGACGTTCGCCGATGGAATCGCCGAGAGGATCTGGTCCGGCTCGACGGGCTTAACCTGAATCTGGGCCAGATGCTGTTGCTCATCACGATTGATGACCGACCCGGGGCCAATCGCCGCGCCGAGCAGATTTTGCTGGATGAGCCAGTTTCGCGCGGTCTGAACCAGCGAATCATTGCCCGGGAGCGTCCCGCTGGTCGGCGTTCCCGCGTTGTTGGGTGTCGCAATGAACTGCACCAGACTGTTCGAGATGTAGAGGTTTCCGACACCGCCGCTCGCGCTGAAGCTGCCGTTGCCCTGGTCAGTGACATCGCCGGTGATGCCGAGTGATTGGGCAAGCTGTTCGACGTCCGCCTTCTTCCAGGTTCGGGTCTCGAGAAGGTACACCGGTGCTTGCTGCGGGATCGCCTGCAGACTCAGGTTGAGGTGATAGTCGAGCTTCAGCCGGCGCGCTCCGGGTGTGCCCGACGGAATATCGGCTGATGGAAGTTCGCCGTAGTCACCGATCACCGGTGTCGGGGTCGGCTGAGGCGTTGGGGTGGGTGGTTCGGTCGGCGTCGCCTCGGGAGTCTCCGTCGGAGTCGCGGTCTCGGCTTCGGTCGCGGTGGCCTCCGGAGTCGCGGTCTCCTGAGAGTTCTCGGTCACGGTCGGGCTGACGACCACTGCCACGTCGGCAGTCCCGGTCGGGGTCGGTGTCGAGCCACCGGTTCCTCGATAGCCGAAGATGAGCCAGCCGACAATCGCAGCGACGACGATCAACAGGATTGATGCGGCGATAATCGCCGTGGGGGAGTTACCGCGGTTGTTTCGCGGAGGTCGATAACCTCGCTGCGCCATTCTACCGTTGTCTCTTTCATGCAGGTCCGAACGCATTCAGTGCAGGACCATACCACGCTGCTCACGCCACGCGCGACCACGGCGGCTCGCCTGTTCAACGGATTACATAACTTCTTGGATTCGCCGGAGTTCGACGATCTGGTCGCGAAGGAGCGCGGCACGCTCGAACTCAAGGAGCTTCGACGCCTCTTTCATCTGCCGCTCCAGATCCTTGATGAGCTTGGCCATCTCATCGGGTGGGATCTGGGCTATTACTCCTGGCTGGGAGTCGGCTCGGTACTGACTGTGCTCCTCAGCGACAGCCTTCACACGGTCGGTGATGTCGCGAATCTGCTTCACGATGCCGCGTGGCGTGATGCCGTGCTCCTCGTTGTGAGCGACTTGAATCGAGCGCCGCCGGTAGGTCTCATCAATAGCCCGCCGCATCGAATCCGTCACGTTGTCGGCGTACATGATCACCAACCCGTCGACGTGACGAGATGCACGTCCAACTGTCTGGATCAGGGCGCTGGTTGAGCGGAGATATCCCTCTTTGTCGGCGTCGAGAATCGCGACAAGTGAGACTTCCGGTAAATCGAGCCCCTCACGCAGGAGGTTAATGCCAACGACCACATCGTAGACGCCCAATCGTAGGTCTCGAAGAATCTCGATCCGCTCGAGCGTCTCGATATCGCTGTGCAGATAGTGCGTCCGGATGCCGACCTCTTTCAAGTAGTCGGATAGGTCCTCGGCCATCTTTTTGGTGAGCGTCGTAATTAGCGCACGCTCGCCGCGCGCGACGCGTCGGTTGACTTCATCGAGCAGGTCGTCGATTTGCCGTTTCGTCGGACGGACGCTGATTTCTGGATCGACGAGACCGGTAGGTCGGATGACTTGCTGTACGACCTGCTGGCTGTGTTCGAGTTCATACGGACCGGGGGTGGCCGACACGTAGATGGCCTGGCGCACGTGCCGCTCGAATTCGTCGAAGGTCAGCGGACGGTTATCGCGGGCCGATGGCAATCGGAAGCCGAAATCGACCAAGACATCCTTGCGCGACCGGTCGCCCGCGAACATGCCACGCACCTGCGGAATCGACATGTGTGACTCATCGATAAACATGATGAAGTCGTCCGGGAAATAGTCGAGCAGCGTCCAGGGCGGGTCGCCTGGCGCGCGTCGCGACAGGTGACGCGAATAGTTCTCGATTCCAGAGCAATACCCAGCCTCTTGCAGCATCTCAAGGTCGTACATGGTGCGCTGTTTGAGGCGCGCCGCCTCGAGGATCTTGCCCTCATTCTCCAACTGTTTGAGCCGCTGTTCGAGCTCATCTTCAATGTCGCGAACGGCGAGCAGGAGCTTGTCCTGCGTGGTCACAAAGTGCTTGGCCGGGTAGATATCAATCTCGTTCCGCTCCGACAGGATCTCGCCGGTCAGCGGGTCGATCTCCATGATGCGCTCGATCTCATCGCCCCAGAATTCGATGCGAACCGCGATCTCCTCATACGCCGGGAAGATGTCGACTGTATCCCCACGAACACGGAACGTTCCGCGCACCAGAGTCAGGTCGTTCCGGTCGTACTGAATATCGACCAGGTGGCGCAGTATCCTATCGCGACGGACCGAGGTTCCCTTGCGCATCGAGACGACCGTCTTGCCGTACTCTTCCGGCGAGCCGAGACCGTAGATGCACGAGACGCTGGCGACGATAACGACGTCGCGCCGGGTCAGCAATGCGCGCGTGGCGGCGTGTCGCAGCTTGTCGATCTCATCGTTGATCTGCGCGTCTTTTTCGATGTAGGTGTCGGTGCGAGGGACATATGCCTCGGGTTGGTAGTAGTCGTAGTAGCTGACAAAATATTCGACGGCGTTGTTCGGAAAGAATTCCTTGAACTCACTGTAGAGCTGCGCCGCGAGCGTCTTGTTGGGCGCAAGTACCAGAGCAGGACGCTGCACGCGCTGGATAATGTTTGCCATGGTGAATGTCTTGCCGGAGCCTGTGACACCGAGCAACGTCTGGTGCCGCAGGTTCGATTCGAGTCCAGACGTGAGCTGGTCAATCGCCTTCGGCTGGTCGCCCGTAGGTCTCAGGTCGGTCGCAAGCTGGAATTCCGGCACCCCGTGGCCCCCTGTCTTTGCTCTGATGAATGTGCCCGAATTGCAACCCCTCAAGTATACCGGATCGGGGCCGTGGGAACCCGTAAATTCGAACACATGATCGGATCGGTAACAAGACAAGATTCCGCGTACGTACTTGCGCGTGCGCGAGTCGTCTTCAGTGAATTGAGCGGTGAAGTGTTACGTGAGGGCGTAAAATTCGGCCTCGTCGCCGCCCTGGGCGATTACGTCGTAGATGTGCCGGACGGCCCATCGCTGGCCGGACCAGGGAAGCCGGCCAACCGTTTCTTCCAGGTCACACCAGGCATAGTCGCTGTACTCATTTGAGACGCGTACTTTGTTGCCACTGTCCACGCACGCGGCGAACGAGGGTGCCAGGACGATGGTGTCAGTAGCGTGATCGTAGAACTGGTTGATGTAGTCCGCGGAGTAGAGCTTCGCCGGCACGAAGCCGGTCCGTTCTTCCACTTCGCGCATGGCCGCTTCGACTGCCCGCTCTTTCGGCTCGATCTTGCCGTGAATTGACTGCCAGGTGTTCCCCAGAACGACGTCCGGTCGTCGCCGCAGAAGCAGGAATTCCGTCTGATTCCGCGCACGCCGAAAGACATAGACATCAACGATGTCACTCACAATACGTGGCATACTACGCCTCTGACGAATGATGCTGATCGCTCAGCGCGGTCCCTCCCCGTGTCCCCGTGGCACATGCCACTGGTTCAGAATAGCACACGTATTATGAGGCCAGCCAGGATCACGCCCGGGCGAGAATGACGCCCAGCTGGTAGTCCGCGTAAGCTTCAATCGTACGTACTGGGGTAATTCTCCAACTTGACAGCTATTACCAGCGTCGATCGTTGTCCCGGTGTTGCATCTCCCAGAGCCGGTACCGAATCTTGCCAACGATCCCGTCCTGCGCTGGTGGAAGGCTCATGTCACGCCCGCGCCACTCTTGAGACGGACGGTGCAAGCCGGTGTTTCGCCGCGACAAGACCATCGGGCTGAGAAACATGAGGATGCAGGCGATCGCCAGGATGACCGCCAGCAGGTGCGACCACCCGGAAACGAGAATCGCCGCGAGCGCGACACCGAACGTCAGAACGAGCCAGGTCAGGCCGCTGGCACCACCCAATCGCTTCGGCATTGAGAAGCGGGAGCGCGGCATCCGCGGCTTCCAGCGGCGTCGCGTCGCGCGTCGCCATCCCGGTTCCCGGTCTTTGGCGTCGAGTATCTGGATGATTTCCTCTTCGACTTTGGTGTAGCGCTTTTTCGCCATGAAATGCCTCGGTTCAAGAAAGCCGGAGTGCTGCGCGTGCGAGTTCAGAGACGGCTTCAATGGCCTGGTCGATTTCGTCCGCGGTCGTGAAGTACCCAGGGCTAAATCGTATCGTGCCATAGGGGAAAGCGCCCAACGCTTCACAGGCTTCTGGGGCGCAGTGTAGGCCGGTGCGGCAGGCGATCTCAAAATTGCTGTCGAGCGCGGCGCCAATGTCGGAGGGTTCCCAGCCGTCGACGGTGAATGAGATGACCGCCGCGCGGCGATATTCGTCCTCCGGTGAGAGGACTCTCACCCCGGGAATCTCCGCCAGACCGTCGATCAGCCGGGTCGTGATCGCCTTTTCCTGCTGGTAAATTGACTCGACGCCGGACGCGGAGACCACATCGAGTGCGGCCCCCAACGCCGCGATGCCAACCGTATTGAGTGTTCCAGCTTCGTAGCGTGTGGGTAGCTCTCTCGGCTGAACCTCCTCTTCCGAATTTCCACCCGTACCACCCTCACGAACGGTCGAGAGATCATCGGTGCTGACACGCGGACCGATGATCAGTCCGCCGGTGCCCGTTGGTCCCATCAGGCCTTTGTGACCCGGAAACGCCAGCAGATCGGCGCCGATCTCGTCCATGGTGAAGGGGACCGAGCCAGCCGTCTGGGCGGCGTCGATGAGCAGCAAAATACCCCGGTCTCGCGCGATTTGTGCGATGTCGGCGACCGGTTGGATCGCGCCGTTGACGTTGGACGCGTGGGTCATCGCAATCAACCGTGTCTCGGGTCGCAGGGCGCTCGCGACGTCCTCCGGTGAGACGAACCCTTGACGATCCGCTTTGACTTTCGTCACAGATACGCCGGACGCTTGGAGCGTGTGAAGCGGACGACGCACCGAGTTGTGCTCCATGACGGTGGTGACCGCGTGATCTCCAGGGTTCAGAATGCCCTTGATTGCCATGTTGAGGGCGTCGGTAGCATTGGAGGCGAAGATGACTCGCCGCGGATCGGGCGCTCCGAAGAGTCGGGCGATCTTTGCGCGGGTGTCATTGATGGTGCTCGCTGCTCGCGTCGCCATGACGTGACTACCTCGGCTCGGATTGGCTCCCGCCGTGCGCAAGAAGTTCGCGAGCGTCTCGTACACCACTTCGGGTTTCGGCCAGCTTGTCGCGCCATTGTCCAGGTAAATCATGGTCGGCTCACATCCCGATGTAGCGTGCGTAGATCGTGCGCGCGACGGCCGGGTCGGTCGTGCCCTTGACGATGGCCCGCCCGTCCGGGAATACGGTCAGTTCGTACTGTTCGACCTCGCAGCGTAATAGGTAGTCGTTGTAGCCGACTTTCCCGACGGCACGCAACCGTTCCGCCAGGTTCGGCAGCGAGATGTTGGCTGGCGGGTGAACTGACACCTGAACTGCGTCTCGCCCGCAGAGGTCAGTCGTCTGGCTCGGTGCGGTCTGCTCGAGGAAGGTGTAGTCGTGCTTGGCACAGGTCGGGCACTCCTCGTTTGGCGTTCCGAGCGGAATCTGATCGACGCTCACATTCCAAACGTCGATCGCCAGGAGTTCGGTGTTCAACGAATCGACGTCACCAATTGCCAGTTTCATGGCTTCAGCGGACTGCATCCCGGCGACCACGGTGACGGCCGGCCCGATCACGCCTGCTGTGTCGCAGGTCGGAGCCTCACCCGGGGCCGGAGCCTCGGGGAAGACGCAGCGCAGGCATGGGGTGATGCCGGGTCGAATGGTCATCGTCATGCCGTAGCTGCCGATGACACCACCATAGACCCAGGGCTTGTTCAGCTTGACGCAGACATCATTGATCAGATAGCGAATCTCAAAGTTGTCACTCCCATCAACCACGAAGTCTACGTCCGACACCAATGGCTCGATGTTGGTCGAATTGACATCGAGAACGCGTGGCTCGATGGTGACCTCGCTGTTGACCGCGGTCAAACGCTTCGTGGCTGCGATCACCTTTGGAATGCCGTCGATCACGTCCTGCTCATCGAAGAGAGATTGCCGCTGCAGGTTGCTCTGAACCGGAATGTCTCGATCGACAATGCGGAGAAAGCCAATTCCGGCGCGTACCAGTGTATCGGCGATGTGGGTCCCGAGCGCGCCACAACCGATCAGACAGACGCGGCTATTGCGGAACTTATTCTGGCCCGACTCGCCAATTGCATGGAAGATTGTCTGACGGGCATAGCGCTCGGAAACCAAGAGAGAACCTGTCGTCACCATGGTGTTGACGCTCCTGAATTCTGGGGAGAACTGGCGTTCCGGTGTGGTAAAGTTTTGGCGCGATGGACCGGATCGCCGTCTTCGGTGTCTCCCGTTCTTTACCATTTTTACAGCGCATCGTACGTGCCGAGTTCCGGGTTCCCGCAATCGCCAGACTGCGGGTGCCGGTTCTATGTTGCCACGAAAAACCAAGATCTGAAGGGTCTATTCCGTGAACATCATTCGATTTACCATCATTGATGAGCGAGGTGCGTCCAGTTTCGTCGGTCCATGTCACGCCATCAAGATGCTGGTGGCCGGCTGCACCGGACATCCGAGCCGGGCCGCCCAATTGCTGCAGTTTGCTCGTCCGTATGACGAGGCGTTCGCCCGCTCGGTCGAGAGCGGCCTCGCAGTGTTTGATGAGCACAATACGCAAGAAAATTTCGCCGCGTTTCAAGAACTGATGGAAACCACGCCCGCGGCCGAACTGCCGCCGTTTCGTGTGGTTGATGAGCGTACGCGCCAATTGAGCTTGAAACCAGCCGGGACCGGTTTGATACTCTTCAACCTTAAAGCGAGACGAATAATTCAGGTTCAGAACAGCTACGCCGAGGTCCTTCGCGAAGACCGTGGCAGAGTCCGGCAGAATGGCCGCCCGACCCCCGTGCTCTACTACTATTCCCTCCCGGACGAGTGGAACATCGTGCCGTAGCTCGCCTAGCTGCGACCGTTGTTCGACGGTCGGCGTGAGTTCCCACGGTCCTCGCGACCAGTGCGGGGCTTGCGCCGGAATAGGCTGCCGAAGAACATCTGCTGCACTTGCTCGCCAACACTCATGGTGCTGACCTCGCCTTCGGTATCCTGCACCGAACCGCCGCCCTGCCGCTCCGCCGTGATCCACTCGGCCCGCGCGTCACGTGCCTCGTTGAACATCTGCTCCAGCGTCTCCAGCGTCTCATCGGTTCCCGTGTTCACCAGGTCGCGCATTGTCTGCAACTCCGCGATGCTCGCATCGAGCCAGCGGACGATGTTCTCGCGGTTCGTCGCGCAGATGCCCCGGTACATTTCCGGGCTTCCCGCGGCGAGACGCGACGCGTCGCGGAATCCGCTTGAGCTGAGCTTCCGCATGTCACGCCAGAGCGAGTCCTTGCTGACGACATGCGTCATCGCGGACGAGAGCATGAATGGGAGATGGCTGATGCCGCCGACGTAACCGTCGTGCTCATGCGGATCGACGAAGAGCGGTGTGGCGTTCACGGCTGAGATCAGGCCGAGCACCGTCTGAACCGCGTCGTCTCCGGCGTTCACGGTCGGGCAGACACACCACGTGGCATGTTCGAACAGGTCCGCCTTCGCGCCCTCAATACCTCGTGTGTCGCCAGCCATCGGATGACCGCCAACGAAATGAACGTGGTCGGGCAGCTTCTCGCCCGCCCACTTGAGTACTTCCGATTTCGTACTGCAGGTGTCTGTGACGACCACACCCTGCTTGCCCTGATCGGCAATGGCGTCAAAGATATCCGGCACCGCCGAAACCGGCGTCGCGATGACGATCAGGTCTGCGCGGGAGATGGCATTCGTCATGTTCCATTCGGTCCGGTCGACCGATTTGATCTTCTTGGCGTAATTCTGGACGTCGAGGCTGATGTCGAAACCGGAGATCTCGAGGACCGATTCCCGCTTCCCGTCCTTTGTCGCCCACCGCTTTAGACCCAGGCCGATCGACGAACCGATCAACCCGAGTCCGATGATCGAGACTCTCTGCATGCTACGTCCTTCGTCTGGTTGATGATGAGATCGAAGCTCTGATTACCCCAAGTATATCAGAGCAGTTTCGTAGGACTGGCGCTAGGGAACCACCGGTTCAACGTCAACGGTACGTACCCAACCATCCGTTCCGTCCTTCGTCTGGAAGTGCATCCAGGTGACGCCGCTCGTCTCCTGCTGTTCACCGATGAACTGCAGTTCGATGCCTGGGGGTAGGACGTCGACGATTTCGGAAACGGTGGAGGGACCGGCCCGGAAGTTGACGGTTTCGCCTGCGACGATCTTATGGGTGGGCTGCCAGATGGCCGTCGGTGTTGCTCCGCCGGAAGTTGGCGAAACTACTGGAGTCGGTGAGGTGATCGCAACCCCCGCGACCGGCGTGGCGGACCCGGTTGGCGTTCCAGAAAGGAGCGACGAAACCGGAGTCAGCGAAGCCGACTTCGCTGGGATGAAGTCGCTGAAGATCGGTCCGACACGGACATAGATCCAGATGAAGCCAAAGATGCATATGCCTATGGCAGCTGCCATGCTGAGGCCGACCAGCATGCCCGACTTGCGCGAGTGCTGGCGAAGTCTCGATGTTAGCCCTGGCTCGACCATGATCCTCCGAATCGACTAGTGTCGCGGTCTACGCTCGCGAAGCCGAGGTAACGGGCGCGATTATACTACGCACCTGTCAAGCCACCGGAACCCAGCCTGCGCCGATCACACAATGTTTCGCGACGCCGCACAATTCTGCCTCCCTTGCGCGAACGGCATAGGCGAATTTCGAAATGCTCGAGATTAGTGTACTATCCAAAACTTGGGGCGAATCTGGACCGATCGTTTCGCGGATTCCGGTTTTCGTCTCGGGTCAACCTGTGTCTGACGAACATTCACGTATGGGAGGGGCCGATGAGCGATCGAACGAGCAACTACGAGCTCATGCGCGAACTTATGGAGATTCCGGGTCCAACCGGCCAAGAACGCCGCGTCATGGACTGGCTGCGGCAGCGCTGGAGCGGCAAGGCCGAACGAGTCTGGACGGCGAAGGGCGGCAACCTGTTCGCGCATGTCGGCGGCAAGGGCCCACGGCTCCTCGTCGAAGGGCACGCCGACGAAATTGGCTTTATCGTCCGGAGCATCGATGCCGAGGGATTCATCTGGCTTGGCAGCGGTCAGGTGCCGCGCAGCGATATCTCCAAGCGCTATCCTATCGGTCAGCCCGCGCTCATCCTCGGACGTGAGAGCCTGACCGAGGGGGTATTCGCCACCACCACGGGGCACATTCTGAGTGAGAAGCAGCGCCAGAAAGCACAGATGGATTACTTCGACCTGTTCGTCGATATCGGTGCCTCGTCACGCCAGGAGGTCGAGGAGAGAGGTATTCACCCAGGCGCGGGGGTCATCTGGAACCCCAAGACGCGCCGGAACGGTGACCGCGTCACCGGCAAGGCGGTTGACGACCGGTTCGCTCTCGCGATCATGACGATCCTGCTCGAGGAGGTCGATCGCGCCGACCTGGCCTACGATCTCTACTTCGCCGCGACGACGCAGGAAGAGATCGGCCTGGTTGGTGCCGCGTCTCTCAGGAGCGAAGTCGACGCCGAACTCGCCGTCGCGCTTGATAATGGCCCCGTAGGTGACATTCCGACGGTAGACCGACGTACGCTGCCGACGCGGCTCGGCGCGGGCCCGGCTCTGGTGCACAAAGACGGCCGAGCGCACTACAGCGAAGAGGTCACCTGGCGTATTGCCGATGTGGCCGAGCAGGCAGGGCTCCCGGTCCAGCACGCCGTCTGGGAATTCTTCGGTAGCGATGGCGATGCGTTGATCCAACAGGGGATTCCGACGGGGCTGATCGGTCTTTCGACCAGGTACACGCACTCCCCATTCGAGACCTACGACCTGCGCGATTTCGATCTGGCGCTCGAGCTCGTACGCGCCTTCATCACCACGCCCTATCAAGGAAAATAGAGAACACTCGAGGACGCGTGACGACGATCCCGCTGTCGAAGCACCGGCGGGATCGTCGCTTTTCAATCACGACCGGTGGCCATTGGTGGATCTGGTCGGTCCTGTGTCCATCCCAATAACGGCCCCGTCAGTAGCGATACATGTCGTTTCGTATGAGTCCGATGTCCCCGAGAACTCGATCCTCTCCGTCCGACCGCGGGCATTCCGCATTTGGCCCGTCAACGCGGTCGGAGATCAGATCAACCTGCTCCAGAGCGATGTCGAGGCATCGAATCATGGCATCTGTGTCCAGCGTTCCAGCGGCGGCGCCGCGACGAGCGAGATGCACATAACCGCGAATCAGGCCCAGGGTCCTGCGCACTTCATGGTGTTCAATCCCAGAGTCGTCAGGGCAACGTGACACGGCGATCCCTTCTCTGTTCAAGTCCAGATGGTGAAGACAACTCTCGTAACAGGTAGTTCCTGACACCATGACGGAGACCTGAGCCATTGGCAAGGGGGAAGAGATAACACTTCTGACAGCGTTCGCGTGAGACCGCCGCGGGACGTGCGCCGCATTCACGATCTGGAGCCTCGCTGTTACACTCGCCTTGCACGCACTGGCGCAAGACGCGTGGGACGCCGTCATGGCACGTGAACGGCAAAGTGGAGGGACGCCGAGATGGCAGAGTTCAAGAATTACATCAACGGAAAGTGGGTCGACGCGAGGTCAGGCGAGGAGTTTGAGCGGCACAATCCGGCGACTGGTGAACTTGTCGGCACGTTCGCTAAGAGCGGGCTCGAAGACGTGAACGCGGCGGTCGAATCGGCGAAGGTCGCGTTCGAGAAGTGGCGTCTGTATCCGGCACCGAAACGTGGCGAAATCCTGTACCGTATCGGCCAACTCCTGATGGATAACAAGGATCGGATCGCTCGGGAGATGACCGAGGAGATGGGCAAGGTCCTCACCGAGGCACTTGGAGACGTGCAGGAGGGGATCGACATGGCCTTCTACATGGCGGGCGAGGGGCGCCGCATGTGGGGCCAGACGACGCCCTCGGAGCTACCGAACAAGTGGAACATGTCGACCCGCAAACCGCTGGGGGTTGTGGGGCTAATCACTCCCTGGAACTTCCCCATGGCCATTCCGACCTGGAAGATGATGCCGGCGCTGGTGACCGGGAACACGGTCGTCTTCAAGCCCGCCAGTTTCAGCCCGAAGACTGCCGTGCGGCTGGTGGAATTGTTCGAGAAGGCCGGTCTGCCGCCAGGAGTTCTCAATCTGGTGATGGGCGGCGGCGAGCAGGTTGGCGACGCGATTCTGAAACACCCGGACGTCGCCATGATCTCGTTCACCGGCTCGACCGATGTCGGGCGAGAAGTCTCGATCGAGTGCGCGCGACAGATGAAGCGCGTGTCGCTTGAGATGGGCGGCAAGAACGCGGTCATGGTGATGGACGATGCCGATCTCGATCTGGCGGTCGACGGCATCCTTTGGAGCGCGTTTGGCACCTCCGGTCAGCGCTGCACGGCCGCCAGCCGGGTCATTGCCCAGCGTGGCATCCATCGCGAACTGGTCGAACGACTGGCGAGCCGCGCTGGAGGGATGCGACTCGGCTACGGTCTCGACGAGACAACTGATGTCGGTCCGGTGGTGAGTGGTGGACAGCTTGAGCGCGTTCACTCATACGTCGAGGTTGGCTCGAGCGAGGGAGCGTCGCTCGTCGTCGGCGGTCAGATCGCGCGCGACGGTGATCTCAGCAAAGGCTTCTTCCACCAGCCGACCATCTTCGACAACGTCAAGCCGACGATGCGCATCGCGCGCGAGGAGATCTTTGGTCCGGTCATGTCGATCATCCCGGTCGACACGCTCGACGAGGCGATTCACGTCTCGAACAGCGTCGAATACGGACTCTCTGCCTCGATCTTCACACAAGACGTCAACAAGGCGTTCCGGGCTATTCAGGACATCTTCACCGGCATTATCTACGTCAATGCCGGTACGATTGGCGCCGAGATCCACCTGCCATTCGGCGGCACCAAGGCAACCGGGAACGGCCACCGCGAAGCTGGGCAGGCTGGACTGGACGTCTTCACCGAGTGGCAGAGCATCTACGTCGACTACAGCGGCAGACTTCAGCGCGCGCAGATCGACTGATTCAGCCAGGAGACCGTGGAACGCCGGAGCGAAAGTTCCGGCGTTCAGGTCTCCGCAATAGGTGAACACACGCGCAATCGCCGATCTCACATCGTGGCCTACCGAGGAATAATCATTCAATGTTCGACGCATCGATTACGAACTGGCTGCACGGCACGGCAGGCATCAGTCCGTCCCTCCAGGGTCAGTTGGTCCGTTCAATCATCCTGATCGCCCTCATCTGGTTTGCCTGGTGGATTATCGTCCGATTCGGACTTAGTCGCATCGACGAGACGATCGTTCGCTACCGCACTCAGAAGGCGCTCAACTACGTTACGTTCGCGATAGGATTCCTGCTCGTCGGGCGGGTCTGGTTCGTCGGTGTCGGCTCGCTCACCACCTTGGTTGGATTGATCACCGCTGGACTGGCGATCGCCTTGCGCGATCCGATCGTTAGTCTTGTTGCCTGGCTGTTCATTCTGTGGAGGCGCCCCTTCGAGGTCGGCGACCGAGTTCAGATTGGGGATCATGCCGGCGACGTCATCGACCAGCGGATTTTCCAGTTCACCTTGATGGAGATTGGGAACTGGGTCGATGCCGATCAGACCACCGGTCGCATCGTCCATATGCCGAACGCGGTCATTTTCAGCCAGCCTCAGGCGGTCTATACCAAGGGCACAAGCTACATCTGGAACGAAATCCCGGTCCTGGTTACGTTCGAAAGCGATTGGCGTCTGGCCAAATCGATTCTTGCTGAGGTTGTCAAGAATCGGTCACATCCCGTGGAGTCGTCGGTTCGGCAGGATATCCGGCGCGCCAGCAGCCGATACCTCCTCCACAATTTCGAATTCGAACCCCGCATCTTCACCAGTGTCCAGGATAGTGGCGTCTTGTTGACGATGCGCTATCTCTGCGAACCACGGCGACGGCGCATCTCGGCTGAGTTGATCTGGGAGGACGTGCTCGACGCATTCGCGCTGCACGACAATATTGACTTCGCCTACCCGACCCTGCGCTACTACGACAATATTCACGAAGGCAAGGAAGGCGCGCGAGCGAATCTTACCGTCTGAGCCCAGATCCACAGGGGAAATATCCTGAACGACCAACACGCCGGAGCGACTTCTCCGGCGTCACCGTGTGCGAATTCGTGGCGATTGTCGTGCGAGAGGGTGTCGTACTGGAGAGCTCAGGTACGTGGCGCGGCGTGGAAATCGGGCTCGGTAATTCGCTGGTGGGGATAGATCCAACACCGTTCAGACGGATATAACTCTCCCATGGACTTCACATCCATATCATCTTGGTTTCACGGCGCGGCAGGGCTCGACCCCTCGCTGCAGGGCCGGCTAATCCGGTCCGGAGCGCTCATTGCCATCATCTGGATTCTCTGGTGGACGGCGGTTCGCTTCGGCGTCAGCCAGATTCAGGAAGCGTCAGTCCGCTATCGTACGCGGCGCGCGGTGGGGTATCTCACCTTTCTCGTCGCGTTCATTCTGGTGGGCCGCGTCTGGTTTCGCGGCGTTGCGTCCCTGACTACCTATCTTGGGTTGCTCTCGGCCGGGCTGGCGGTCGCGCTGCAAGCGCCGATCGTCAGTTTCGCGGCCTGGCTCTTCATCCTCTGGCGGAGACCATTCGGAGTGGGGGATCGCATTCAGATTGGCGAGCATGCTGGCGACGTAATCGACCAGCGCATTTTTCAATTCACGTTGCTCGAGATCGGGAATTGGGTAGACGCGGATCAGGCGACGGGACGTATCATTCAGATCCCGAACTCGGTCGTTTTCACCCAACCGCAGGCGAACTACAGCCAACGTGCTCAGTTCATCTGGAACGAGATCCGCGTGCCGGTGACATTCGAAAGCGATTGGGAACTCGCGAAACGAATACTCGAAGAGATCATCGGCAACCGATCTGAACGAATCAGCGACGAAGCGCGGCGAGAACTGCAGCGAACCAGCAGCCGGTATTTGCTGATCAACCTGGATGTCGAGCCACAGGTCTATACCGGCGTAGAAGACAGCGGCATTGTTCTCTCCGTCCGCTACGTCGTCGATCCGCGCAGGCGCCGCGCGTCGACGCAGGCGATCTGGGAGGACATTCTGAGAGCGTTCGCCGCCCAGCCTACGATCGCCTGGGCCTACCCTACGGAACGCAACGTGACGACGGGAGCCACCTTCCAGAGACGTGACCGAGCGTAGCCTTACTCGACGTCCATTGTGGGGGCGTCGAGGGCACCAAAGCACTGAGCGAATCTGTCCATTCTCAGCGTCAATCGTCAGAGGTATCCTCCTCTCATTCCCCTTATTCACAACTCGGACGGTGAACGTTCCGCTTTCATTCGTGAACGGGCCATTTATTAACCCTCTCGTTGATTTGACGGTATGTCACAGTATGATGCTATAGTCTCGCCCCGTGCTCCTCTCGATCTGAATCGTTGGTCGGGAAGCACTCCGGATTCGGACGGTGCCCACCGTGCCGGAGGAGACGTTTGTGGAATGGCCCGTCGCGTGGGGACGGTTGACGGGCCGTTTCGAATCGAGCACCGACATCGCCGGTAGGTGCTCGATGATTTGCGGCGAAGGGAAGGGACCAATGAATCGCCAGCTGTTCGCGCGCGTCGCGGTCTCCGTGACGGTGCTTGCGTCGCTCGGCGCATTTCTGTTGGTTCGCGGGCCCGCATCGGGTAGCGGGCCCGCAACCACCATCCAGCCGAACGCGGACGCGTTCGTCAACTCCTGGTTCCCAGCAAAGAATTTTGGGACGAACCAGATGCTCTGGGTCGATGCCTCGGGGATGTCGGCTTATCTCCGGTTTGACGTTGAAGGGCTAACCGCGCCCGTTGAGAGTGCGACCTTGCGGGTGTATTCAGAGTCGACCCGGCCGCTTGGGTTCGACGTTCACGGGGTCGCGGATAATTCCTGGGATGAGCAGTCCATCACCTCCGAGAACGCACCGGCGGTCGATCCGTCCGTTGTGGGTTCTTCCGGCGCACTGGGGCGGGGCGAGTGGACCAGTGTCGACGTCACCGCGCTGGTGAACGGCAACGGCCCGGTGAGCCTGGCGCTCACGTCGAACAACGCGCATTTCCTGAATGTCTCGAGCCGGGAAGGCGACAATCCGCCGGAACTGGTCATCCAGACGGAGGAGCAATCGGGGCCAGAAACGCAGACCCCAGTGAACACACAGATCCCCGCGACAACCTCGACGCCGGTGCACACCGCGCCGATCACTCCGACACCCGAAAGCAAGCCATCTGACAATCCAAGTCCGGTTTCGACCCCGAAGTCGACTCCGACGCCAAAGCCGAAGACAACGGCGACTCCAACCCAGCCGCCTACGCCGTCACCGGCCCCAACCAAGGCGTCGACGCCGTCGCCAACCCCGTCTGCATCCATCCCGAGCTTCGATCACATCTACGTGATCGTGATGGAGAACAAGGAGTACGGGTCGATTGTCGGCAGTTCAAACGCGCCCTACATGAACCAGTTGATCCGGCAGAACGGACTGGCGACGAACTATGATGGCGTCAGTCACCCGTCAGAGCCGAACTACCTGGCGCTCTGGGCTGGCGGAACCTATGGAGTGAAGGACGACGGAGTTTACGACCTGAATGGCGAGACGATCGCTGACCAGCTCGAGGCGGCTGGCAAGAGTTGGATGGTGTACTCAGAGAACTATCCGGACGCCAAGGGCTGTTACACGGGCGCCACCGCGTCCGGTGGCGCTGACGGGTCGGGAACCTACGTGCGCAAGCACAATCCAGCGATCAGCTTCACCAGCGTGAGCCAGAACAGCCAGCGCTGCGCGCAGCACCTGAGTAACTTCAGCAACTTCAGGGCGGCCACCGCCGACTTCAATCTGATCGTGCCGAACATGTGTCATGACATGCACGACTGTGACGTCGCCACCGGTGACTCCTGGCTGCAGTCGTGGCTGCCAAGTCACATCCTGAACACTCCAACCTGGCAGCAGACCAATAGTGCCGTGATTATCACGTTCGACGAGGGGAGTAGTGGACAGGGCGGCGGCGGGCACATCCCGACCATCGTCATCTCGAAGCACACCCCCGCCGGGTACACATCCGGAGCGTCGGCCAACCACTACACCTTGCTGCACACAATCCAGGAGTCGTTCGGCATCGGGTGTCTCAAGAACAGTTGTGGGGCAGGAGACCTGAAGCAGTTCTTCGGCCAGCCGTAATTGTCACCTCGCAGCAGCTACGGGAGCCCGACGAATGCTGGGCTCTCGTGTTCCCTCACGATCCCCATTTTCAGCGTCCTGCCGCGGCGTTAACAAATACCTGCAGGCGAACCTCTATCCTGCGGCAAAGTGTTGGAATCGCGCTTGCGTCCCTATGACTGTAGAGACAGACTGGAACGTCCGGACATGGACGTTCAGAGGATCCAAGGAGGGGCCTTAATATGTTCGACCGAACAAAACAAACTGAACGACCCCAAGGACTCGTTATTCAGACATTCGCCAATGACGCCGATGCAGAGCGTGCCATTCGAACGCTATTCGACGTGGGGTTCACGCACGACCAGGTCAGCGTTGTGTCCAAGAACGAGGACCGGGCCAAAGGAGTCGCTGAGGATACCGGAGCCGACACGGCCGAAGGCGCCGGCATTGGTGCATTAACTGGCGGCGTGATGGGCGGACTCGCTGGACTGTTCCTCGGCGCGACCGCGCTAGCCATTCCGGGCATCGGCGTGGTGGTGGCAGGTCCGCTGGCCGCCACACTTGCCGGAGCCGGTATCGGCGGAGTCACCGGCGGCATTTCTGGCGCCCTGGCGGGGCTCGGCGTGTCGGAGGACGAAGCCGATCAGTACCGCAAGCCGTTCGAGTCGGGCCACATTCTCGTCGTGGTTGCAGCCGGCACCCGCGAGAGCGAGGCACGGCGAATTCTCGCGGGCGGCGACGTCCGCTGGAACGACACGACCTACGAGGATTCCTCTACCACCGATCCTGGTATCTCGTAGCGAAGACCAACTACGTGAATTGACCGTCAAACGAGGCTGGGCTTGAGCCCAGCCTCGTTCATGCCCAGCGGTTCACCCGGCGTATGGTGTTGGATCACGTACAACCGCCTGTCGACTGGGGCACAACAAAACGAGCCGGAGCATGACGCTCCGGCCCGGGTCTGGGCGGGAAGGGAGGGATTCGAACCCTCGGAGGACTTATATCGCCCTCAACCGCTTAGCAGGCGGCCCCATTCGACCACTCTGGCACCTTCCCAAGGGTCTCTGTTGGCGGAGAGGGAGGGATTCGAACCCCCGGACCTTTCGGTCAACTGTTTTCAAGACAGCCGCCTTAAGCCGCTCGGCCACCTCTCCGCGTGTGGCCCGTCTTTTCGCATCCGGCCGCGGACTTCGCCGCGCTGCGCCTCGCCCGGGAGTCGTGTGCGATTGACGAGCACAGCTGACCTAGGCAGGTCGAATCTGGCGCAAATGCGGCCTAGATTGTACCCATCCGGATATCCCAGGTCAACGCGACTTCTCAAGGGGAGGGCTGGGCACGGTGGTGCAGGTCGACGATGAGGCAGCCGGCCTGACCGTCCGCTTCTCCGGAATGTGGAACTCACGCGACGACGTTTCGCGCCCGTGAGGGTTCGATTGCGATCAGAACCCGGTGGCACGACGCGTGGTATTAGCCTTCGAGCATCCGCTCGATCGCGCTCAAGAGTTGGATGATGTCGAATGGCTTGGGTAGAAACGCTGTGCGATCCATGCTGCGCACATGGCTGTTCGGAATCGCGCTCATGAGAATGACCGGGATATCGGCCATTCCTTCGAGTTGACGGATCTGGAGGGTTGCATCGATCCCGTTCAAAGCAGGCATCATGATGTCCATCAGAATCAGGTCGGGATAACTCTCTCTGACGAGGTCAACCGCGGCCCGTCCGTTGGACGTTTCCAGCACCTCATGACCCTCTTCGGCCAAGAGATCGGCAATCAATCTTCGAATGGATGATTCATCGTCGACCACGACGATCCGCGCCATTATTGAGCCCTGTCGTGCTGCTCTGGTTCGATTTCCTTCGTCACCTGATATGCCGTTCCAGTCAGGATGCCTTCACCGCTCGGGAATGGGTCCGTCACGACCATGCCGCGGTCGGTAATGAAATATTCACGGATGGTCGTGTCGTAATCCGATTCGCGTACTTTCATGATCGACACGAGGCGCCTGAGTTGTGACTGCATCTCGACATAGCGAAGCAGTAGGATGTTTTCGACGGTCGCCGAAATCGAGGGGACTGGAGAGACAATCTCCGATCCGAAGAACGAGCTGCCTCCGGCCGACATGACGGTCGTCACGTTTCGCGCTCGAAGCGCGTTTGACAAACTGATCAAAAATGATGGAAGGCGAGACGCAAAGACGGACTGCCGCGTTAGATCGGTGATGGCGTCAATCATGAGCCGTTGCGGTTTGAATGTCTCGACGGCGGTCAGCACCTTCTGAGCCCACTCATCCAGGAGCAGTTCGCGCGGCAGTTCCCAGAGGACGTCGATAAGCCCCTGGTCGACGTATTGTCCGAATGGCAGACCAAGGGCCTCGGCCTTTCCTCGTAGTCGCGATGGTGTTTCGTGAAATCCGACCCAGAGTCCCCGCTCTCCGTTCCGCGCTCCTTCGGAGACGAAATGCAAGCCGGTCAACGTCTTTCCAGCTCCCGCCGAGCCCATAATTAGTGTCGCTGAACCTGGTAAGACCCCTCCGCGCAGCATCGCGTCAAGACCCGGGATCCCCATCGGAACTCGGCCGCGAACCTCAGTCGCCATACCAACATCAAGCGCCTCGAGGCGTGGAAAAACCTGCATGCCCTCTTCGCCGATACGCATCTGATGATCGCCCTCGATGTACGGTACGCCGCGAATCTTCAGCACATGAAGATACCGGACATCACGTGGGGCGAATTTCTCAAGAGTCAGTTCGATTATTCCGTCTACGTGAGTGCCAATGGGCGATCGCCGCACGTCAATCGTCTCATTTGAGAGCAGAATCAACGTGCAGTTCAGTCCCGACATCAGGACATGGAGCTTGTTGATGAACACCCCAAATGAGGTTCCGTCACCAAATTGCCCCAGAAGAGACGCGCCGTCAATTATCAGCAGGCTTGCCCCACTTTGACGAACGGTCCTCCGGAGCATGGTCAAGATGCCCTCCAGGCCGCCTTCAGCGAGTTCATCGAAGACGCTGAGGTAATGAATGGTGTCGCCTACTGCCGCGGGCGCAAAGAATTTGAAGCGCGCGAGATGAGCCAGCATGCGTGCATGGGACTCGCCGAGCACCGTCGCGAACACCACAGTGTCTCCGCGAAGAGCCCGGGCGAAGGCGATCTGGTTTCCGAGCGTTGTTTTTCCGGTTCCTGGACCGCCGAGTATCAGATATGACCCGCCACTGATCAGCCCTCCCCGGAGGACGACGTCGAGACCGGTCACATAGGTTGGGATCTGCTCGAGCTGAAACCGATTCGGATCGACATTATCAGACAACATGGGCGTTCCTCAGGGCTGTCGTTCGTGACTATGATCAGTGATCATGCAATTGCCGTTCCTGAGTCTCGCCCGCGTCTGTTCGACGTTACGCGGGATGTCCAAGTCCTTCGTTGCAGCATCCTCCGTCGCGACAGCAAACGCGACCGAGAACACCGGCCGCGGCTACCACTCACGCTGCATGCCGATGACCTCCTGGCCGCCCAAGTAGGGCCGGAGCACGTCGGGAACGCGAATCGTGCCGTCCTCCTGCTGGTAGTTCTCCATGATCGAAATCAGCGTCCGGGGCAGTGCCAGCCCGGAGCCATTGAGCGTGGCGACGAACTGTGGCCGCGCGCCCTCCGACGGGCGGTAGCGAATGTTGGCTCGCCGTGCCTGGAACTCGCGGAAGTTGGAACAGGAGGAGACTTCCAGCCATTCCTCGGAACCGGGCGCCCAGGCTTCGAGGTCGATCTTGCGCGCCGCGACGAAGGAGAGATCTCCGGTGCAGATCTCGACCACCCGGTAAGGGATGTCGAGTTGCTGCAGCGTCGCCTCGGCATCGGCCACCAATGTCGTCAGTTCCTGATCAGCCGTCTTGGGATCGACGAACTTCACCATCTCGACCTTTTCGAACTGGTGCACGCGCTTGATGCCGCGTACGTCACGTCCAGCGGACGTCTGTTCGCGCCGGAAGCAGGCGGAATGAGCGACGCGGTTGATCGGAAGCGCGCCGGGTTCGAGAATCTCATCGCGATAGAGGTTCGTTACCGAAACCTCGGCTGTTGGGATCAGCCAGAGATCGGACTCCTCATCGTGATAGAGGGCGTCGCCGAATTTGGGCAGATTGCCGGTGCCGGTCATGGAGTCGCGTCGCACCAGATAGGGTGGGTAGACCTCGAAGTAGCCCTGCTGGACGTGAAGATCGATCATCCAGGTGATGAGCGCCCGCTGCAGCCTGGCCATATCGCCACGCAGGAAGTAGAAGCGAGATCCCGAGACCTTGACCCCGCGCTCGAAGTCGATCAGGCGTAGCTCTTCGGCGATCTCCCAATGGGGTCGGACGTTGTAGTCGTATTCGCGCGGCGTGCCCCAGGTGCGGGAGACGATGTTGGCCGAATCGTCCTCGCCATCCGGCACGCCAGGATCCGGCAGATTGGGAACCTCGAGCAGCAAGCTGTTCAGCCGCTCCTCGACGCCAGTGACCTCGGCGTCGAGCGCCTGGATGTCGTCGCCCAGCGAGCGCATCTCGGCGATGCGCTGGTCACGCTCCTCGCCCGCCTTGAGCTTGCTGATCGCTTTGCTCCCCGCGTTGCGCGTTGCCTTCAATTCTTCGACCCGGCTCAGGAGATCGCGGCGCTGCCCGTCGAGTTCGATGATCTCGTCGATCGGCGCGTCGGCGTGTAACCGTGCGACTCCGTGCCGCACCAACTCAGGCTGTTCGCGAATCAGTCGAATGTCGATCATGTCTCTTCCTTATCCATGCATCGAACGGCAGCGCGCAGACGACGGCGCGCGAGGCGCCGCGTAGAGTATGACGACCGGACCGGTCGCCGGAGTACTAACTGAGCCCGTTGTGGTGAGATTCGAATCCCGGAATGAACTTCAGCCAGGCCTCATCAACAGTTGAGTTTAGCGCACGCTGAATGGAGTAGTAACGTCCGGCACGTGGTTCGGCTGGCTCCTGTCGTAGTCGGAGTCGTGCTTCGGCCGGGGTTTTCCCTCCCTTGTGGTGGTTGCAGGTGCGGCATGCGCTGACGAGGTTCTCCCAGGAGTGGACACCCCCGCGGGAACGCGGGAAGACGTGATCGATCGTCAGATCGCGGGTTCGCTCGCCGCAATACTGGCAGGTGAAGTTGTCGCGGATGAAGATCTCGCGACGGCACAGCTTCACGCGTGGGTGTGGTCGCCGGATCATGTAGGCAAGGCGAATGACCGACGGCGCGTCGAACAGTTCTCGGGTGGTCGGCACGCCGATGTCGTAGGCCTCGAGGATCTCGGCTTTGCCAGTAATCACCAGGATCAGCGCCCGCCGTATGTTGCAGACGTTGAGCGGCTCATAGTTGTGGTTCAGCACGAGAACCGGGTGGTGTCCGTTGAGGTGAATGTGCCCATTGCTTACCTGGGCTGGTTCGGCATCGTCCAAGCTGGGCCTCTGTCCGTGAAAGTGTATGTGATCCATTTCGCCCACGTTTGCTTGAAAATCATAGCAATCGCGGCGTTCCGCAACAACGACGCCACCAAAACGCGAAGTTAAAAGCTTCTCGCGCGCCATCGATTTGCCCGATTGCGCGCGAGAATTCACGAACTATTGGCTGGATTGTTGTGTTATGCCGAACCCAACTGGTCGGCAGTCGGCTCTGCTCAGCAGAACCAGGATTCGGTGAGTCGCGGCGGCCTGCGCCAGGTTGTCGAGGGTGCAGGAGAGCGCTCGAGGAGCGGCAGTCCGGCCATCTGCCACGAGAGTTGCTTCACTCGCTGGAATGTCTCGAACGGTTCGCGCCCCTCGCGGTCGGCCTGCTCGACCTCGCGCGCAATCGCTCGCTGCAGCTCGTCCACACGTGGATCAGGGTTCGACCAGCGATAGGTGAAGCCCTCTTCGTCGAGTTCGCCGAGCCACTTGGCTGTCTCGGGACGGTCAAGCAACGCCGAGCCGGGCGGCACCAAAAGCCGGATGGAGAGGTGGACTGGATCGACGTTCTCGATCAGGTCGTGCTCCTCGATGAATGTGAGGAGTTCGCGGTAGTCCTCGAGCGTCGTCCAAGGTGTGAAGGGGAGGAGCGACGGCCGCATGGCGATGCCCGCGTTGTCGAGGATTTTCAGCGCCTCTATGATGTCCGCCTTCGTGTGGCCCTTGTCGATGGCGTCCAGAATCGTCTCGCTGACCGACTCGACGGCGGAAACGGCGAAGACGCAGCCCAACTGGCCGAACTCGGGCATCAGGTCGCGATGCTGCAGGATGTGTTCGATGCGCGTTGTCATATCGAAAGTGACGTGCGGGAATTCCTCGTGCAGTTCCCGGCAAATGCGCAGCGAGTGGGTCGGGCCGTTAAGAAAGTCCGGGTCACCAAACGTGATGTGCCCGGCGCCCTGCCGGACTTGTTGGCGGATGTCTTCCATCACCACGCGGCGAGGAACAGCGAAGAACCGTCCGCGATAGACCGGCACAACCGGGCAGTGCAGGCAGGTATGGTGACAGCCGCGGGTCGCCTCGGTGTAGCCCGCGCGAATCGCCTCTCCGTCACGGAGCAGGTGCGCATAGCTCTGGAGATCGGGCAGCGACTCTCGTAGCGGCATCGGGAACGTGATGCGATTGATCGACGGCTTGACCCGATGCGCTGTGCTGCTGACGCCTTCGATGTCGTTCGCCGAATTGCCGCTCTCCAGTGCATCACACAGATCGGCGAGCGGTTGCTCATATTCGCCGCCGATGACATAGTCCGCGTGCTCGCGCAGCAAATAGTCGGCATTGAGCCATGCATACAAACCGTAAAAGCAGACATCGGCGTTCGGGTTGACCTGGCGCACACGCTGAGCGATTTGAGTGCCGAGTCGCAGCGCCGTGTGCATTGGGACTGAGATCGCCACCAGTCGGGCAGCCCGGATGGATTCGTCACTCAGTTCGTCGACCGCCGTGTCGACCGCGACTGGATCGAACCCTCGCTGTCGCAAGTACGACAGCGGGAACGCCAGGCTCAGCGGCTGATGGCCCAACTCGTAACAGGAGACGAGCAGGATTGCTCCTGGAGCTCGCAGCTCTGACGCTTCGGTTGTTGGACTGATACTGACCACGTCTCCTCCGCTGCGTTCTTTCTGGATCTGGACCATCTGTTACAAGCCTATCCGAGATCGGCAACTGGAACAACGACCTGGCGACAAAACGGGATTTCGGCGGTAATCTGAGCCGAATCCGAGGTCCGCACTTTCATGCCGGCTCAAACTTGACCGATGGCTTGCACCGAGGGCGGTGTTTTGCTCCGCTTGGTACGACCTCGCAACGCTCTTGCCGAGCAGTAAATGATCGATCCGGCCGGTGTCACTGGAAGGAACAATGGTCTCAACCTGGATTTAGCGACTCTCCGCGGTGCACACGAATTTCATAATCGATGTGGTGGGAACATAGGCCGGCAATCGACCCACGGTCGCCCGGGAATAATGGTCTTTGACGAATTGGTTCGGCCATTGTCCACGATCGCCCGGGAATAAATTCCGGGGCTACCAAGGCGAAGTCCACTCAAGGGACTCGGTTTGGACTGCTCCATTCGTCAACGTTTGCGCCGTTCCTGCCTGTGCCAGCTTCTGGAACTCAATCCCGGGGTACCCGCTTGCGGGTCGGATTTCGTCTTTCTCGCCTTGCGTTGAAAACCCAAGGTGGGCGCCACCATTTACCGAACTCATTCGTCAAAGACCATTATTCCAGGGCGATCGTGGCCGACTACCGAAGTTCATCGTCACAGACCATCGGAAGACTTCGCCCTATGGAGCGCGGTGGATTCAGCTCCGCGTCATAATTCAGCCCGGCGCTACTCTCTACTCTTCGCTGGCGCTATAGGTGAGCTTTTCGCCCGAGGTGAAGCGCTCCGGGCGGTACGGCGCCAGTTCGGGCGGATCGCTTCCCATCAAGTCTTCGGTGACGAGTAGACCCATAAGAGCCGAGAGCGTGATGCCACTGTGCATCACCAGTTCGTAGAGCCCGGTCACGTCCGGTTCGAAGCCGACGATCGGGTGGCCGTCCTTCGGCATCGGGCGCACGCCGAGTCGCACGCCTTCGGGGTGCATTCCCTTGAGTCCTGGCAGCACGGGAACCAGATTGTCGATGGCGCGCTGGCAGATCGGATCCTCAACGTCGATCGGCTGCTCCGACTCGGCGCGCTCGTCGTAGTCGTCGCGGTGAATCAGCAGGCGCGATCCGCCTTCGGCACGCACGTTTCCCTCCGGTGAGTGGACCACGGTCCTGATCGTGACCGGCGCGGGCTCGGTCGCGATTAGGAGACCTGGTTGGCGCCTAATCTGGAGGTCGACGCCTGCAAGTGCGGCTACCTTCGCCGCGTCCGGCCCGGCTGCGTTGACTACCACGTCGGCCGGGAGAGTCTCGCCGCTTGCCAATTTGACGGTGTCGACCGCGCCATCGGGGCCAGAGAGCCCAACGACCTGATCATGAACGAGACGAGCGCCGTACTGCCGAACGGCGGCCGTCACCGCGCCATGTGCCAGCCCGATGCCGTTGACCCAGCCTTCGTACGGCGTGTAAAAGACTTCCTCGACCCGGTTCGGATCGATGAAGAGGTCCGGTTCCATCTCTCGCATGACGCGTTCGGGATCGAGCGTCTCGACCCGGTAGCCCCACGAGCGAAGACGACCGACCGTCTCGCGCAGTCGCTTCGACTGGTCGGTGTCGTCGGCGTAGATCCATTGAATTCCACCGTCGAGCCGGTACCAGTCGCCGTTCAGCTCGCGTGCGAGATCCTGATGTTCGCGGATCGAGCGCGCGTTGAGGCGGTGATAGTCACGCGGTGTTTTGCCGAAGGAGTTGGTCCAGGCAAAGGAACGTCTTGAGGTGCCGGAGCCGGGGAAGAAACGCTCGACGATGGTGACTGACGCGCCCGCCTGGGCGAGCCGGTAGGCCGTCACCGCGCCGACGACACCAGCGCCGACCACGACGATGCGCGCATCGCGCAGGAACTCAGACTCCACAGCCATTGGTGAAACTCCTTCGATTGGTGTTGCGAAACCACAGTGGCAAGGATACGTGCCGCGCAGGCTGTAGCGAACTAAATTCGGTCCACGATCGTGGTTCGAAAGCTAATCCGCGCATTGGTCACGGTCGCCCTGGGCTAAAACGCTTGGTGCATATTGGGTGCGACGTGACCGCTTGACACAAAGGGGTCCAGGGAGGATACCGGAAGTGCTGATCCCTTTCGTGCGAAAGGAGCTTCCGATGCTCGACCTGGACACCTTTGTGACCGCATTGTAGGTCGCCGTCGACACCATTGACCAGACGCTGCCGCCGGAAGGCGTCGGTCCGGGTCCGGCGCGCAGGCTCTGCCGGAGCGAAGTGCTGACGCTGGCCATCCTCAGCCAGTGGGCCCGGTTTCCCAGCGAACGAGCGTTCTGGCGATTCGCCCAGGACCGCCTGCGTCCCGCCTTTCCGCATCTCCCCAGTCGTCCGCAGTTCAACCGGCTGCTGCGCCAGCACCACGACGCGTTGGCCGAGGTAGCCCTGGCGCTCGCCGTCCCGCTCCAACCGGCGCCGAGCAGCTACGAGATCCTCGACGTCACCGGGATTCCCGTGCGCAATGCGCGCCGCCGGGGCCGCGGATGTTGGTCGCGGCACCCGGCTCGGCTGGTATACGGGGTTCCGCCTCCTCGTCGCGTGCGACCCGCGGGGGCTGATCACCGGCTTCGGCTTCGGCCCAGCGTCCAGCAATGATCGCCATCTGGCCGACACGTTCTTGGCCCTGCGCGAGCACCCCCAGGCCGAGCTGGCAAGCATCGGTCAGCCCGTCAGCGGCGAGTATCTGGCCGATACCGGCTTCGCTGGCCGGACCTGGGTCGCGCATTGGTCCACCGACTACGGGGCCATCGTCTGGGCCTCGCCGCAGCGGGACAGCCGTGAGCGCTGGCCCACGGTCGTTCGCCGCCAAGTCGCCGCCTGGCGCCAGATCATTGAGACGGTCCAGGATCGCCTGCTGACCCCCTTCCGGCTGGCCACCGAACGGCCGCATGCCCTCGATGGCTTCCAGGCGCGGCTGGCGGCCAAGGTCGCGCTGCACAACTTCTGCTGCGGACTCAATCACCTGTTGGGCCGTCCGCTCCTGGCGATCGCTGATCTGATCGATTGGTAATACCCTCCGAATGCGCACCAAGCGTTTGAGCCGCGGGCTATGGAGCCGAAGCCCACTGAAGGGGCTAAGTCTTGCTGGCGGAATCAGTGAATGCCGGTTCCTCCAATGTCAGTTTCGACAATCGAGGTGCAGCTCTTAATCCGGTAACGCGTCTGCGATCACCTGGGTTGAAAACCCAGGCTAATAGGGCGAAATCCGTAAACGGATTGAGCTGCCGATGCCGAAACAGTCAAAAATTGCGCAACATCGACGAATAGAGCAGCTTGAGCCTAGTCCCTTTAGTGGACTTCGCCATGCTAGCCCCGGAATTTATTCCCGGGCGATCGTGGACAATGGCCGAACTAATTCGTCAAAACCCTTAATTGGGCTCGACTTTGACCACTGCATCAGTCAACATCGGTCTGTTCTCAGCCTGTTTCGGCAATCAAGCTTCAGTCCGTTCAGGGACTTCGTCAATTTAGCCTGGGTTTTCAACCCAGGAGAACGTGAGGTGCCGAATGGCGTAGCCAAATCGCAGCGCGGGTATTGCACTCATCGCTCCTCGAATAGCACGCACGGTCGCGGGGCTCAGTCCGCGGCGACGGCGATCTCGGGCAACACCGCGCGGAGCGCCAGCCCTGTGTAGGAGTTATCGACGGCAGCGACCTGCTCCGGCGTTCCAGTTGCGATGATGCTTCCCCCGGCGTCTCCGCCCTCTGGCCCCAAGTCGATAAGCCAATCAGCCGATTTGATCACGTCCAGGTTGTGCTCGATTACCAGCACGGTGTTCCCGGCATCGGTCAATCGCTGCAGCACTCCCAGCAGACGGTCGATGTCGGCGAAGTGCAGCCCGGTCGTTGGCTCGTCCAGGATATAGAGTGTCTTGCCGGTGGCGCGACGACTCAGCTCGGAACTGAGCTTGATTCGCTGCGCCTCGCCGCCCGACAGCGTCGTGGCTGGCTGACCAAGGTGAATATAGCCCAGTCCGACATCATAGAGGGTCTGCATCTTGTTGCGCACCGACGGGATGTTCTCGAAGAACTCCAGCGCTTCCTCGACGGTCATGTCGAGCACCTCCGAGATGCTCTTGCCACGGTACTGAATCTCGAGCGCCTCCTGGTTGTAGCGTTTACCGTGGCAGACCTCGCAGGGCACGTAGACGTCAGGTAGGAACTGCATCTCGATAGCGATGATTCCCTCGCCCTGACAAGCTTCGCAGCGCCCACCCTTGACGTTGAAGGAGAAGCGGCCCGGCTTGTAGCCACGCGCACGCGCTTCGGGCATCGACGCGAACAGTTCGCGAATTGGAGTGAACGCTCCGGTATACGTCGCCGGGTTTGACCGTGGCGTGCGACCGATCGGGCTCTGGTCGATCTCGATTACCTTGTCCAGGTGCTCGACGCCGTCGATGCCGTCGTGTCGTCCGGCCCGTGCTTTAGCCCGGTGAAGAATCTGGGCCAGTCGCGGATGGAGTGTATCGGTGATGAGCGAGCTCTTGCCGGACCCGGAGACTCCCGTCACGCAGATGAACTTGCCGAGCGGAATCTCGACGTCGATGTCTTTCAAGTTGTTCTCGCGCGCACCACGGATTACCAGTGAGTTGCCATTCCCGGCACGCCGTTCGCCGGGCGCTTCGATACGCCGGACGCCGCTCAGGAACTGTCCGGTGACCGACTCCGGCACCGATTCGATGACGTCGATCGTCCCCTCGGCAACGACGTAGCCTCCGTGCTCGCCCGCGCCTGGCCCGATGTCGATCAGCCAGTCGGCGGCGCGCATCGTCTCTTCGTCATGCTCGACCACGATCAGCGTATTTCCCAGGTTGCGCAGACGTTCGAGCGTGCGAATGAGCCGCTCGTTGTCCCGGTGGTGCAATCCGATGCTCGGCTCGTCCAGGATGTAGAGGACCCCCATGAGACGACTGCCGATCTGTGTCGCCAGCCGAATGCGCTGTGCTTCGCCGCCCGAGAGGGTCGCCGCTCCGCGATCGAGCGTCAGGTAGTCGAGGCCGACGTCGACCAGGAAGCTGAGACGTTCGCGAATTTCCTTCAAGATCTGCCGGGCAATCATCATTTCACGTTCGGTGAGGAGCGCCTTGCCCTCTTCCTCGTTCGCAATCTCTTCGGCAAACAGCAGTGTTTCTGAGATAGAGCGATTGGTCACATCGACGATCGAGCGGCCACCGACCGTCACCGCGCGGCTCTCCGGCTTCAACCGTGCGCCGCCACAGACGGGGCACGGCCGCTCCGCCATGTACTGCTCAATCTCGTTCCGAACGTAGTCTGACGAGGTGCTGTCGTAGCGTCGCCGCAGATTCGGCACGACTCCTTCGTACGAGACCTCGTAGGAGCGCATCCGTCCTTGACGAGAGCGGTATTCGACCCGGACCTTATCTTTGCCACGTCTCGAGCCACCATTCAGGATGTAATCGAGCACGTCGTCGGGCAGTTCACGCACAGCGACGTCGACCGAGAATTCGCGCTTCTTCGAGAGACCGACGAGCAGCGCATCGTACCAGGCGGTGCTGTCGCGACCGGCCTTCGACCATGGCGCGATCGCGCCATCAGCCAGGCTGCGGTCCCTATCCGGGATGATCAGGTCTGGGTCGAACTCCATGCGCATTCCGAGTCCGTCGCATTCCGGACAGGCTCCGTGTGGGCTGTTGAAAGAGAAGCTTCGAGGCTCCAGTTCGCTGAAGCTAATGCCGCAATGGGCGCAGGCGTACTTCTCTGAGAAGAGCAGTTCCTCGCCGTCAACGATTGAGGCTGTGGCAACGCCTCCACCGAGTTTGAGCGCGGTTTCGAGCGAGTCGATCAGGCGGATCCGAGTGGCGTGCCGCTCTTCAGCGTCGTCGTGGTGAATCACAATACGGTCGACCACCGCCTCGACCGTGTGCTGCTTGTAGCGCGCCAGCGCCGGAATCTCTTCGATGTCGTGAATTTCGCCGTCGACGCGCGCACGCGAGAACCCGGCCCGGCGAATCTCATCGAGAACGCCCTGGTGTTCCCCCTTGCGGTCCTTGATCAGTGCGCCGAGGATCATCAGCCGCGTGCCGTCCGGCAGGTTCTGAATGATTTCGGCCATCTGCTGGACCGACTGCTGCTCGATTGGACGACCGCATTTGGGGCAATGCGCATGACCGATGCGGGCGTAGAGGAGACGGAGGTGATCGTAGATCTCGGTAACGGTGCCGACCGTTGATCGCGGATTGCGGCTGGCACTCTTTTGGTCGATCGAGATGGCGGGCGACAGTCCATCGATCTGGTCGACGTCCGGCTTCTCCATCAATCCCAAGAACTGCCGGGCGTAAGCCGAGAGCGACTCGACGTAGCGCCGCTGGCCCTCGGCGTAGATCGTGTCGAATGCCAGGCTCGACTTGCCAGAGCCCGAAAGTCCGGTCAGAATCACCAGTTTGTCACGCGGAATCTCCACGTCGATGTCTTTGAGGTTATGCTCGCGCGCACCCCGGATAATGATCTTGTCGCTCGCCATGTCGCCCCGTACCTACGCCGCCCAAATCGAACATACGATCGTAAGTTCTAATTGTACGGCGCATGGGACAAAGATGCATCGACCATTAATCTATGGTTTATCCGAAAATGAGCGGACCAATTGGCGCGGGCCGCGTGCATCGGATTCATGACGCGAGCGTGTTTGAGCTTGCGTACGTATTAGGCAATTGTCAGTCGTCATGTGCGGCAGGATCCGTCGACTTGTCTCGCCGGTGACGTGCCGTTAGCTGTGGTCGACAGCGGTGCGCGAATAGCTCGCTGACCGAGTCAACCGGCCATTGACGATCAGTCAAATGAAGGCGCCAGAGGGAGCCAAATCCGAGGCCCGTGATCGCACCCAGCACGTGGGCGATGTTGGCCGAGAGATCGGGAGTCGGGAGCAGGCAAACCAGGATCGTGAAGAGGACGCTTGCACTCACGATGAACCAACGTCGTGGAAGGAATGTGAGGGCCGCGGCGAGAGCGCCGAGTGCAGCTGCGGACGACCCGGTGTCGGGCCGGTAGAGGACGTTGTAGGCGCGGTCGATACCGACATGCGCCAACGGCCAGGCGACGAGTATCGTCAGCGGCGCGCTGATCCAGTCGGATAGGAAGAAGGTCACCGCCGCGCGCCAGCTTCCAACGATATACTCGAGCGCCGCGAGCGAGACCACGATCAGCACCGCGAGTTTGGGTCCAATCCCCGGTTGGGCCTGTATGACGGTCGACGCAGGCAGCGTCCAGAGCTGCCAATCGAGCACCTTGCGTAAGTCGAGGCCGACGTCGTCCACGAGAATACGGTGGTCGTGAAAGCTGTTTCCGGCCGTGATGGAGGCGACGACCATGATCACGATAGAGATGATGATGGTCGCGGGAAACGTCTTGAAAATCCAACTGAGACGCCGTGGCAAGGCTCTCAACAGAGCTGTCATGAGCGATTTAGTTCGGCGCGTGACGAATGGTGATTCATTGACTTCTCGATACGTATGGGACGACGGCCTGACGGCACGACTCCGCGTTTCTCTGACTGTCGCACATTCGAATTAACCCGGCGTTAACGCGACCGTGGAATGCTCCTTCCAACGTCGGTGAGGCTTCCCCGAGAAAGACTGAGTAATTGATACAATCGAGAATGCCGATGCTGTTTGGCGTGCACGTTCCACATCTTCGTTTGGAAGGCGAGACACTTGGTCTCCTCCCACAGTTCGACCAATCGACCAGCAAAAGCCGATCGCGAAATCACGCTGAGTCTGGTCATCCCTTGCTACAACGAAGAGAATCGTCTTCCTCGTTCACTCGAAATTGTGCTCGAATTTCTTAGCGGGCGTGACTACAGCTGGGAACTGATAATCGCCGACGACGGCAGTGAGGATGGCACCGGCGCCGTCGCGAAATCGGTCACGGATAGGCCGAACGTACGCTATATTCGGCTACCACACCGGGGCAAAGCGGCGACGGTTCGCACTGGTGTGAGCGCCGCGCGCGGTCGCTACGTCGTCTTCACGGACGCCGATCTGTCGACGCCGGTCGAGTACGTCGACGAGGCGGTTCGCCTCCTCTCAGCCGACTGGGATGTGGTGATTGGCACCCGTGAAGGTGCCGGAGCTCGCCGGATCAACGAGCCGCTCTACCGGCACCTCATGGGGCGGCTCTTCAACTACCTTGTGCAGATCGTGACGGTGCGGGGCGTCAGCGATACGCAGTGCGGGTTCAAAGGCTTCCGCTCGGACGTCGCGCTCGATCTCTTCGGACGCTCGCTCCTCTACCGGGATCAGACTGGCGAAGTGACTGGTCCACTCGTTACCGGGTTCGATGTCGAACTGATCTTTCTTGCTCGCAAGCGTCACTACCGTCTCTACCAGCTTCCGGTAACCTGGCGACATGTCGACGGGAGTAAGGTTCGCCCGGGCATTGACAGCATGCTGATGGTGCGAGACCTGTTGCGGGTGAGAATGAACGACATGCGCCATCGTTACGACCGCGCGCCCTCACGCGAGATGGTATCCCATTTCGGCTCGACTGAGCCGTAGACTCACGACTCGCCGGTCAGTTCCTCGACCACCCGCCCGACGAGGCGGTTCGCCAGGATGACCGGGAGTCCGGAGGCGGCGGAGACCTGTCGCTTCATGTCATCATCGAATCCCATGCAGTCGAGCACGATCAGCCCGGAGCCCTTCTGTTTCAGGTCAACGGCATGTTTGGCGAGTTCGTCTCGCGACGTGTAGGGCGAGACGGCTGTTCCCGCGAACGTACGCGTCTTTGTGGTCCACTTCTGACGCATTGAGTCCATCTGACCCACGTGCGGCAGCATAACGCCAACCGTACCTTCAGGAAGGACGGCGTCGACCACATGCACGAGAACGCGATCCGGGTAGATGGCGGGTACGGGGATGCTGAGCTGCTTGAATTCACCGGTGCACAGGATAACCACCACGCCGGCTCCGGCGGCTACCGCGCTATCAACCGATGCTTGCATCTGCGGCATCAGACGCTCTTTGGCCAGGACGACCTCGCTACCGTCGCGTAGCCGGCTGACAAGCGGGTGCTCACCTTCGCGCGGCCGCAGGCGCTCGATCGCGTCGCGGTCTAGGTCATCGAGCGCCCCGCGTTCAATGATCGACCGGGGTGGACTGTCGCCAAACATTGAGGCAACGATGTCCTCACGAGGTGATTGACCGATAGTGATCAGCGCGATTGATTGCATGGGACCCTCCGTATGTTCGCAGGCCGAGGGGTATACGTACACCTAGAAAATATGGTAAAGTAGTGCCGTGCTATACTGGAGCGAGTGTTACCCCACTTTGCTCTACTTGATGGTTTCATCGTAAGTTGCGATAGACCAGAACGAAATATCTGCATCGAATTACGGCGATGGGAGTAAACATTGTCAGGCACGGGGCCTGAAGACATCGGCGAAATTGTCGATACAGTCTACGAAAACATCGCGTCCCTCGAGGATCGACTCAGCGCGACGGTCGATCAGCTCAATTCAATGCTCACGGTCATCGTCAATGCGAGATCCTCCATCCAGGGAACGATTGAGGAGCATAACCTCGAACGGATGCTTGCGCAACCGGAAGGGGAGCCGATTGCGGACGACGAGGAGGACGCCGAGCTCCGAGCGCGCGACGATCAGTTGCTTGGAACATATACGCGCGTGTCCGCCGTCTACCGGCAGCTCAACGGATTTGTTCACCTATTGACCGCGAGTCGACAGCAATTCCGGTCGGACGAACTTCTGCCAGGGATCGATGACGCGCAGCGGCTTACGCTCCGCCAGGTGTCGATCGAAGCGCAGGAGGACGAACGACGGCGACTTGCGCGCGAGATTCATGATGGTCCGGCCCAGGTTCTGGCAAACGCGATCATCGGGCTGGAGTTTGTTGGACGGTCCCTGGCGAGTGACGTAGAGAGACGCCGGTCGAGCGCGGAAGAGGTCGACCGGGTGAAGTCCGCGATGCGCGAGGGGCTGACCGAGATTCGCCGTTTTATCTTCGATCTTCGACCGACGATGCTTGGCCAGCGTGGCCTGGCGGCCACCACCGAGCATTACATCCAGACGTACCGCCATCTTTTTCCGGGCGAGATCGAACTACAGGTTGACGATAGCCTGCCTCGTCTGACGCCCGACCAGGAGATGACTGCATTCCGGGTTATTCAGGAATCGTTGCAAAATGTCCACCGACATTCACGCGCATCTAGGACTTCGGTATCAATTGTTGCGTCTGAGGTTGGTTTAGAGGTCGGAGTACGAGACAATGGTGTTGGGTTTCGGCCGGGCTCGACCGTAACCAGCGCGATGAGCGGATTCGGACTGGTGGGCATGCTGGAGCGTGCGGAGGTCATCGGGGCGACACTGACGATCTGGAGTGAACCGGGATCGGGCACCGACGTCAGGCTGACAATTCCACTTAACACGCGAGCCGTTGGTCGTTCACGGGCGCGGCGCGACAATCGTCAGGACTCGGGCGCTAGGAGGCGGAAGTGAACCAGATAGAGATCCTCGTCATTGACGATCATCCTCTGTTTCGACGAGGAATTCGCTGGAGTCTCGAAGAAGAGGCGGATCTGCTCGTGGTCGGCGAGGCCGATTCCGGCCAGGAAGCGATCCGGCAGTCGGACGTCCACGTGCCGGACGTGGTCTTGCTCGATTTGAACCTGCCCGACATGAGCGGTCTCGAGGTGGCGCGTATTCTCAAGCGACGACATCCGCAGGCCGGCGTCATCGTGCTGACGATGCATGAGGACGATGAGCAGCTCTTTGCCGCAATTCGCGCTGGTGCGAATGCCTATTCGACCAAGGACATCGATCCGGCCGACTTGATCTCGCTGATCCGGCGGGTTGGCCGCGGCGAGTACCTGATCAATGAGAACGTCCTTTCGCGACCGTTCGTGGCGTCGAAAGTCCTGGACCAGTTCCGCGAGCTGGCGCAGATCGACGAAGTCTCCAGCGCGGTCTTCTCGCCGCTTACCCCGCGCGAGGTCGAGATCCTTGACAGCGTCGCCCATGGCAACAGCAACAAAGAAATTGCCCGGCTACTGAATATCAGCGATCAGACGGTGAAGAATCACATCACCTCGATCCTGCGCAAGCTGGCAGTGAACGACCGCACACAGGCGGTCATCTACGCTCTGCGACACGGCTGGATCAAGCTTGGCGACGAGGGGCAACCGCAGAATTCGAACTCGATGTCGAGCATGCATTCGCAGAATTAAGCACGGCCTTCACGAACAGCCCTCATCCCCAGCCCTTCTCCCGTTCGAACGGGAGAAGGGAGCCAGCTACGCGATCCTACGCTCGCGGGAGAGGGTTTTTCGTCACCCTTCTCCTGCTCGGCGGGAGAAGGGCCGGGGATGAGGGTGGTCAAGGCCCATGTTCTCACCGACGTGAAAACTGCCGTTCCAATTCGTCCTGACTGAGGTGGAGGACCGTTGGACGGCCATGGGCGCAGGCACGCGGCGCGGTGCAGCCCTCGAGCTGCGTCAGGAGCTCGCGCATCTCGCCGAGCGACAGATTCTGTCCTGCCCGGATGGCTGAGTGACAGGCGGTGCTCATCGCGACCGATTCGAAGCGTGAGCGGCCGTTCCCCCCGCGTGAAATCTCATCGAGGATCGACAGCAATGTCTTTGATGGATCACGCCGGGCCATGATGGCTGGGATCGAGCGCAGCGCGATACCCGAACCGCCGAATGATTCGATCTCGAATCCGAGTTGCTGAAGTTCCTGAGCGGCGTCATTCGCGGCGGTCATCTGCTCCGGTGTCAGGTTAACGACCAGCGGTTCCAGCATGCGTTGCACCTCCGGCGCATGTCGCTCGAACTGGTTCAGCAGTTTTTCGAGCAAGACGCGCTCGTGCGCGGCGTGCTGGTCGACCAGGTACATGCCGTCCGGCCCCTCGGCAATGATGTACGTCGCGCCCACCTGGCCCAGCACCCGAAGAACCGGCACATCCGACTCGATCGGATCGGGCGGCAACACGCGTTCGGAATCAGCCGGCCCACCAGCTGGCGATTCGACCATCGCGCGTGGTGGCGTTTTGGCGCGCTCGGGATTGGCCAGAGTCATCCGTCGCTGGACACTCTCCGCCGAAAGCGGACTCTCGACGACGAGCGGAATCGACTGTGCAGGCGTATGGCGCATCAGGGTGCCGCGAACCGCTCGCTGCACTGATGAGAAGATCAGGCGCTCGTCACTGAAGCGAACCTCGCGCTTGGTCGGGTGCACATTGACGTCGACCCGCTCGGATGGGACCGAGATGTTAACCACCGCGATTGGATACCGGCCGACCATGATCAGCGTGTGATAGCTCTGCTCGATGGCGAACGCGAGCGAACGATGTTCTATCCACCGCCGATTCATCAGCAAGACCATCTGTTGCCGGTTTCCGCGGGTGACGGTGGGCAGTCCGATCAGTCCAGTTATCGCAATCTCGGGACGGTCCACGGGACGATCTTCCTCCAGCAGTTCATCGGGAGGCTCGATCGAAACCATCTGCGCGGCGATCTCCGCTCCGAAAACTCCGATGGCGGCATCGAGCAGGTTGCCGGACCCGCTCGTCAAGAGTGCGGGGCTGCCGTCGACGCTGAGCTCGAATCTGACCTCGGGGAAGCCGAGCGCGTAGGCGGCGACGACACGTTGGATGTAGCCGACTTCGGTCGAATCCTGCTTGAGAAACTTGCGCCGAGCAGGAACGTTGGCGAATAAGTCCTTGACGGTGATGGTGGTGCCACCGGCCGCGGCCGTCGGTGAGGGAGACTCATTCTGGCCGAATTCCGAGCGGAGCAGCCAGCCACTGCGCTCGTCCGGCGGACGACTGAGAATCTGCAGGTCGCCGACCGAGGCGATGCTTGCCAGTGCCTCGCCACGGAAGCCAAAGGATGCCAGGTGGTCGAGGTCCTCAAAGCGCGTGAGCTTCGACGTGGTGTGGCGTCCGACGGCCAGGAGCAGATCATCATGCTGGATGCCGTCGCCGTCGTCGCGGATACGGATCAGGTCTTTCCCGCCTGCTTCGATCTCGATGAGGATCGACCGCGCATGGGCATCGAGGGCGTTTTCAAGCAACTCCTTCACGACCGAAGCTGGTCGCTCGATGACCTCTCCAGCGGCGATTTTTCCAATAGTGGCGTCATCTAGAATCTGGATCGGCATCGCTCTCTCCCGCGCGTTGAGTATAGCAGCGAGGGTTAGCGAAGGACTTTAGCAGAAGCGCTTCGAGAGTGCGGGATGGCCTGCAATTCCAAAGCGCCAGTGATGTTCGGTTCCACGTGTGATGCCGATGCGCGGTCCGGCAACGATCTCGTCGACCGGGCTTCCCGGTTGCAGCCAGACTGGTGGTGCCTGAAGTGAACGTCCGTTATCCGCGGTGCTGACTCCGAGCGCGCGTCCGGTCAGCCCGGGGCCGCTGGCGACCCGGTGCCCGGGATCGCGTCCGGTGCGTCGAGCCATCTCCGCGACATTCGTCACAGGGGAAACGGCGCGGACCAGCACGGCCGACGGGCGTTGTCCTGGACCCGCCACCACGTTGAAGCATGGATACACGCCGTAGGCGCGGTAGACATAGAGGCTTCCGCGTGGACCCGACATTGCTTCGACGAGGCCGTTCTTGCGAAACGCCGCGTGGCAGGCAGGATCATCTTCGCCGTCATAGGCTTCGGTCTCGACGATCATGCCCACCACGGTAACATCGCCGAGCTGCGAGACGATCAGGCAACCGAGCAAATCACGGGCAACGTCGATGACGTCGCGCGCGAACCACCCGGTTGCCAGTGCCCGGTTCGGATCGAGGACGCGTGTCCCGCTCAACCGGCCAGTTCGTTCAGCCGTGTTTGCAGCAGCGATAGTCGTTCTTGCGATGAGGTCAGGCGCTCGCGCTGCGTGTTGACTACCTTCTCCGGCGCTTTGCTGGTGAACTGCTCGTTGGATAGCAAATCGCCGACCCGAGCGATGTCCGCCTCGACTTCGTCAATCTCCTTGCGCAGGCGCTCCCGCTCAGCGTCGAGATCGACCATGCCGGCCAGTGGCAGGTAGATCACCGCGTCATCAACCACCAACGTCAACATCGACTTGGCCGCTTCCATTGGGGCATCCCGATACTTGAGCCGGTCCTTGCCGACGCGAGCAAGGAAGGAGAAGACGTCCTCGAGATTGACGAACGTCTCGCCATGGGTTCCCGGGTAGATCAGCGCCGAGATCCAGAAGGAGGCCTCGACGCCCGATTCAGCCCGAGCATTGCGCACTGCTCGCACGGCGTCGATCATGAATGCGTATTCGCGCACGGCCCGCTCGTCGATGCGGGACTTGTCCGCCACCGGCCAGGGCGCGACCATAATGCTGTCGCCGCCATGCGGCAGGTGCTGCCAGAGTTCCTCAGTCACGAACGGCATAAACGGGTGCAGCAGCCGGAGTGAACGCTCCAGCACGTGGACCAGCGTCTGCTGGGCGGCAGCCTTCGCCGCGGCGTCCTCGCCGTTCAGCACCACCTTGGTTGACTCGATGTACCAGTCGCAGTACTCCGACCAAAGGAAGTCGTACAGTCGACGGCCAGCCTCGCCGAGTTGGTAGTTGATCATCAGGTCCTGGATGTCAGCCGTGAGCTCTTCAAGGCGGCTGGTGATCCAGCGATCGGCCAGTGTCGTGGCGCTCGGCTCGGCAGGATGCGGGGCCCCGTACTCGTTGCGTTTGATATCGGCTCCTTCAATCGAGCGGAGCACGAACCGAGTGGCATTCCAGATTTTCGTGCCGAAGTTGCGGCTCGATTCGACCCGCTGCACGCTCATCTTCATATCGGCTCCGGGCGCCCCGGCCGTGATAAGGGTGAAGCGGAGCGCGTCGCTGCCGTATTCCTTGGTCAGTTCGGTCGGGTCGATCACATTCCCCTTCGTCTTGCTCATGCGCTGGCCCAACTCGTCCCGCACAGTGCCGTGCAGGTAGACGGTGTGATAGGGAGCTTCACCCATGAATTCAAGCCCGAAGAAGATCATGCGAGCCACCCAGAAGAAGAGGATGTCGTAGCCGGTCTCCATCACTGAACCGGGATAAAAGTATTTGAGATCCTCGGTCTCGTCCGGCCAGCCGAGCGTGCTCATCGGCCACAGCCCAGAGCTGAACCAGGTGTCGAGCACATCCGGATCTTGCTCAAGGTTGCTGCTACCGCATTTTGGACACTGCTCCACGGTCTCCTGATCGGTGACGATGATCTCGCCACATTCGCAATACCAGACTGGGATGCGGTGTCCCCACCAGAGTTGGCGCGAGATACACCAGTCGTGGATGTTTTCCATCCAGTGGAGGTAGATCCCCTTGAAGCGATCCGGCACAAAGCGAACCGTGCCGTCGTGCGCGACGTCGATTGCCGGTTTGGCCAGGGGCTGCATATCGACGAACCACTGCTTGCTGATGATCGGCTCGACGACGGTGTCGCAGCGCTGGCAGCGACCGACCGAGTGGATGTGATCCTTCACCTCCACGAGAAAGCCCTCTTCGTCGAGGCGCTCCACGATATTGCGACGGGCATCCTGTGTGGTCTGCCCCTCGAACGGACCCGCGTTCTCGTTCATGGTGCCGTCGAGATTCATCACATTGATGGCAGGAAGACCGTGACGTCGTCCGATCTCGAAGTCGTTCGGATCGTGCGCTGGAGTCACCTTGACCGCTCCGGTACCGAACGATGGGTCGACCGCCTCATCCTCGACGATCTTCAACTGGCGTCCCAGGATCGGGAGCGTGGCGTTGCGGCCAATCACGTGCTGGTAGCGTTCATCGCCAGGGTGCACCGCCACGGCAGTGTCGCCGAGCATCGTCTCGGGACGCGTCGTGGCCACCTCGACAAAGTCATCGGTGCCGAGGATCGGGTAGCGGAGCGTCCAGATGTGGGACTGAATCTCCTCATGTTCGACCTCAAGGTCGGACAACGCGGTCATGCAGCGCGGACACCAGTTGATCAGACGCTCGCCGCGGTAGATCAGTCCTTTGTCATAGAGCCGCTTGAAGGCGGTGCGGACGGCGCGCGAGGGGCCCGGATCCATGGTGAAGTGGAAGCGCGTCCAGTCGCATGAGGCACCCAGAATCCGAAGCTGGCTCAAAATGCGACTGCGGTAGCGGTCCATCCATTCCCAGACGTGGTCGAGGAACTGCTCCCGACCGAGGTCGTGGCGACTCATCCCCTTGGCGGCCAGCTCACGCTCCACCACCCACTGCCCAGCGATTCCGGCGTGGTCAGCGCCCGGCAACCATAGGGTTGGCGTCCCCTGCATCCGGTGCCAGCGTGACAGGATGTCCTCCACGGCGACGAAGAGCGCGTGGCCCATATGGAGTTCGCCAGTCACGTTCGGTGGCGGCATGATGATGACGAACGGGTCTTTGTCAGGGTCGGTCTCCGGCGAGAAGTAGCCGCTATCGAACCAACGATCGTACCAGGGGCCCTCAATCTTGCTCGGTTCGTAGGTTTTGGCGAGCTCTCCCGGTTTAGCTCTTGGTGCCATCTCTCGTTCCTCCTGCCGCGACTTTCCGGCGGCCGCCGCTTTTGCTTTCAATACAACAAAAAACCGCCCTTGTAGCCAAGGACGGCTCAACACCGCGGTACCACCTTGATTCGGCTCCGCATGCGATGACTGGCGGTGCCGCTCTCGGACGCTGTAACGGGCGTTCCCGCGACGCTCTACGTCCCTCAGGGGTCAAGCGCCGGCCTCTTGGGCGACTTCGGCCATTCGATCCGAACGGGACTCTCAGTCGATGATCCCGTCTCCCTGTCGGCGTCTAGTCTGGCTTACTACTCCCAATCATAGGCTCCAATATCAAGTTTCAGATTATCATCTTGCGCAAGGTCAGTCAACGACACAGACACCCTCATCCCCAGACCTGCTCCCGCTTTGCGGGAGCAGGTCTGGGAATATCGGTTACCGTATCACGAGATACGCTTTGTCTCCCCTCGCCTTACTTGCCTATCAATCCTTGATCCTGCAAGAAGGCCTTTGCGACATCCTCGACCGATTTGTGGTCGACACTGACCTGCTTGATTAGCCCGACCATCGTGTCGGTCGAGAGCTTCGGCTGGAGCGCATCGAGCGTCGTCCGGATCGGCGGTGCTTTTTGTAGCAGTTCATCACGGACGACCGGCGCCGGATTGTAGATCGGGAACACGTTCTTGGTGTCCTTGAGCACCACGAAGTTGTTGACGATGATGTTCGGGTCGGTGGTGTAACAGACGTTGAGGTCGGCGTTCCCCTTGGTGACGGCCTCGAAGCCGAGTTGTTCGCTGATCTTCACGACGTTCTTGAACTGGATGCCGTATCCGTCTTGGACCGGCTTGACGGCGGCATCGATCCCGTCCTGCTGCGAAGCGAGTGTCAACTGATCCGCGATCGGAACCAGGTCGTCGATCGTTTTGAGGTTGCGGTCGTTGGCGACCTTCTGCGAGGTGCAGATGGCGTAGCTGTCGTTCAGATCATAGGCTGGTTTGAGCCAGGTGAGGTTGAACTGCTTCTCGTACGCGCTGCTCACTTCCTGATAGGCCTGCTGGGCATCCTGGGTCGGCTCCATGTTGAGCAGCGAGAGGGCGGTACCGGTGAACTCCGGGTAAATGTCGATTGCGCCGCTCTTGATGGCCTTATCGAGAACCGGAGTCTGGCCGAGTCCGAGCTTCGTGGTCACCTTGTATCCTTGATCTTGGAGCAGGAGCGCGTACATCTCGGCGTTCAGTTGCCCGTCTACATCGAGCTTACTGCCGACCGTGATGCTGATGCTCGCGGGGTTCACGGCGGCCGCTGGAGAGGCGGCGGCAGTGGGAGAGCTCATTGGACTTGCGGTAGAACCTCCCGCGGATGGACTGGACAGCGCGCTGCTAGAAGTCGCTTGCGCCGCCGAACCTCTCGTGGCAGTCGGCGCGGATGTTGAACCGCCGCCGCAGCTTGCGACGAGTAGCATGGCGATGAGTACGAATGGAGCGCCGAGAAACCGCATGGATAGATTTGTTCGATGTTGCATCTGTATTCCTCCTCAATAGGTCGGGAACGCCGGTTCCGCACCGGTGCGATTCACGTTGCAGGGGCTACCCGCGACGTCTCTTGTGACTGCTGCTCGTTTTGTTGACGTAATCCTCGAGGGGTGATCAATCGTTCAAACCCAGCCATGCCAAATTCCACAGTCATGGCAAGTACTGCAACCGCGACTGAGCCAACCAGGAGTGGCGCGGTCTCCAGCAGGTAGATACCCTGAAGGATGTAGTCGCCGTATCCGCCCGCGCCGATGAGCGCGGCCAGTGGTGCGGTTGCCACGATCTGCACGGCCGACGTTCGGATGCCAGCCGCCACGACCGGGAAGGCGAGGGGAGCCTGGATGCGCGTCAGGACCTGAAACGGGGTCATTCCGGTGCCGTGAGCGGACTCCACCACGACCGGGTCGATGCCGCGAATACCGGCAATCGTGTTGAGCAAGATCGGTGGAATGCCCATTACGGTCAGTGCCGTCGCCGCGGGAGTGAAGCCAATCCCCAGATAGGGCAGGGCGACCGCGAGAAAGGCGAGCGTCGGAATAGCTCGCGCGAGCCCACTGATGTTCGTGGCGGCAAAAGCGGCGATCGGCCGTCGTGCCACCAGGATGCCGATCGGAACGGCGATACCGATCGATAGGGCAATCGGGAACAAACAGAGCTTGAGGTATGTCACCGTCTGCTGACCAAAGTTCGTGCCGGGCTCGTTCAGAAACTGGGTTATCTCGTGGATGAAGTTCAAGGCGCCGTCCTCACGATATCCGTTCAGGCCACGGCTTCGACGCGCCGGCCGCGGCTGAGCAGGCGCTGAATTCCCAGCAAGGCGAGATCGACGATGACAGCTAGCGCGCTGACCAGGATCACGCCCGCCAGAACCTGATCCTGGTAGCTGGTGTTGAATCCCTGGAAGATCAGGTAGCCGAGATCCTTCACGCCGAAGAGCGGAGCAATTGTCGCGATGCCGATGGTCGTGACTGACGCAACTCGCAATCCGGCCACAATGACCGGCAGCGCCAGCGGCAATACCACCTGGAGCTGGACCTGCCATCCATTCATCCCCATCGCCCGCCCCGTCTCTACGAGCGTCGGGTCGACGGAGCGAATTGCGGCTACCACGTTTCGGATCAGCACGACCTGCGCATAGAAGACGAGGGGGATAATCACAGTCGTGCGGGTCAGTCCGGTGAAAGGGATGAGCAAAGCCATGAACGCCAGGCTCGGAATGGTGTAGAGAATCCCGGCGACGGTGATGGCGGGCAAGTAGAAGCGATTGAAGCGGGCCGCGATCAGTCCCAGTGGGAAGGCGATGCCAAGCCCGATCAGAATCGCGACAGCGGTGATCGACAGGTGATCGCCGAGTAAGCGAGGTATGCCGTTCGGATCAGCCAGGCTCCAATGATCTCCTTGAAGGATGTAATCCAACTGGCTGCTGCCCCCCCCAAACTCGCGAACGCGACATGATGACCCTGCTCACCACCGTAGTGAGTGGCGCAGTCTTCGTGCCAGACGGTCTGCCAGTGGTCAGAATCGACAGTTTGGCGCACTGGCATAGGGTGTGCGCAGATTTGAGTTGCCGAAACGAGAACCACTGGATTGGCGCTGACACAGAGCTGACAACGAAGGGATCGCGCGCGCAAAGATGTTGAAGCAGATTGGCATTGGGTTGACTGCCGGTGCGGTGGCGACCGCTGTCATGGATCGTAGCCAGTCGTCCGTTATCCCGGCGGTGTCCTCCTGGATCGGGGACCTGCGTGGCGCGGATTCAAATCAGCAGGCGACCTCAACATCGAACGAGGAACAGCCGGAGAGCGCTCCCGAAAAGGTCGCGCATCGCTTCGCGAACTTTCTCGACGTGTCGATCAGTCGCCGACGAGTTCGGACCCTCGGCAACCGGCTACATTGGTTCTACGGCACTCAATGGGGCGTGCCGTACGCGCTGCTGCCGCTCAAGAGCGGCCCGGGTTCCGGGTTGCTCTACGGCGCGACTCTCTGGCTTGGCAGTGACGAACTGCTGCTCTGGGCGATCGGCGTTGCCGGGAAACCGACGAGCTATCCTCTGTCAACCCACGTCAAAGCGCTGGCCTCCCATCTTCTCTATGGGGCGATGCTGGGGACAACGGTTCGTGGTCTCGAATCAACTCTGGGCCAGTTTGGCCGGAGTCCGGACTAGCCGGGAATCTGGGAGAGCGCCATCGATTCGGTATCGCGCGACAAACTTAACGCCAGCTCGATCACGATTGATCACGTGTCGAAAACCTTTTCGAACATGGAGCGACCGGCCGTCGACGACGTTTCGCTCGACGTTCAACCTGGCCAGTTGGTCGTCCTGCTCGGACCGTCGGGTTGCGGCAAAACGACTCTCCTGAAGCTGATCAACCGGCTCTACGATCCGTCCAGCGGGCGAATTCTCATCGACGACACGCCGATCGATACCGTGTCGCCTCCTGAATTGCGCAGGCGCATCGGCTACGTGGTGCAGCAGTCCGGTCTCTTCCCCCATCTCCGAATCGAAGACAACGTCGCTGTCGTGCCGAAGCTCTTGAAGTGGGACAAACGGAGCATCTCGAAGCGGGTCGACGAACTGTTGGAACTCGTAGGGTTGGATCCGGTTCAATACCGCAGCCGCTTTCCGGCGCAGCTCTCTGGAGGCGAACAGCAGAGAGTCGGCATCGCCCGGGCTCTGGCCGCGAACCCGTCGATGCTGCTCATGGACGAACCGTTCGGAGCGCTTGACGCGATTACGCGTGACCGCCTGCAGGGCGAGCTCCAACGAATTCACGAGCAGCTTGGCCAGACTATGCTCTTCGTGACGCATGACGTCGAAGAGGCCGTGCGGCTAGCCGACCAGATCGTGGTCATGCGAGAAGGTCGAGTCGTGCAATATGGGACGCCAGGCACGATCGTATTGCATCCGGCCGATGAATTCGTCGGCCGCTTGCTCGGCAGTGAGGACGTATTGCGTCGTCTCAGCCTTATCCCGGTACGTGAGGCGATGACGCCACGTGATGACGCCGGTCCCGACGAGCATCCGGTGATACCCCACACGTCAGATCTTCGAACGGCGCTGGGCCAACTGTTGGAGTCGAGCGCCGGCCGCCTTCTGGTGGTCGATGGAGATGGCAGGCCAGTCGGAACGATCGACCTGGAGACGATTCGCTCCAGGACGATGCCGAGTGACTCGTCGGTTGACGAGGGCGAGGCGAGCGGAGTGCTGGGCTGATCGTTTCCTCGCCTCTAGGGCTCAAGCAATGGGGCCACGTCGGCGGCGTGGACTCTGGCCCGCTGCTGGATTCGGCGACGTTTCCTCATCATTCTCGGCAGCATTGGCAGGCTAGCGAACGTGCCCCTCAGCCGGGCTCTGGCGGCGGGCTCGCGCACACGCCGCAACGTGCGGACGATGTCGGTCAGTTGATCGCCGAGGATGCGGATCGCGTTCTCACGTAGAAGCGGTACTGGCATGTTCTTGACGATCACGTTGATCGTGTTGCGGGCCACGTAATACGAGGCCAACGATCCGCCGCCGGTGGCCGACAGCCGGTGGTAGACCACGGCGCTGGGCACGTAGACGATCCCGTACCCAAGCAGGCGCAGGCGCCAGCTCAGGTCGACGTCTTCGCAGTACATGAAGAAATCAGGATCGAGAATCGCGCCGTCAATCGCCGCTGCCTCGTCGAGCGCTGAGCGGCGATAGAGCGCGGCCCCGGCGCAGGCGCCGAAGACCTCCTCTTCGTCATCGTATTGTCCCGTGTCTCGCTGCCAGACACCGCGATTCCCGGGTCTCCCGCGCAGTGAGAAGGTGTCGCCCGCCGAGTGAAGCGAGTCGCGTCGATCGAACAGGCGTAGCTTGCTCGTGGCGGCCGCAGCGTGCGGATGGCGATCCAATGCGTCGACGAGCGCTCCGAGCCAGCCGGATTCTGGTTCAGCGTCATTGTTCAGCAAGGCCACCAAATCTGCCGTCGATCGCTTCAGTCCGAGGTTGATTCCGCGGGCCAGTCCGACGTTGCTCGGCAGTGCGACGACGTCGATCGCTGGCCAACCCTCGGCGAGACGCGTTGCCGTACCGTCGTTCGAGCCGTCGTCAATCACGATAACGCGGAAGTCGTGAAAGGTTTGGGAATCCAGAGCCCGCAGGCAGCCTCCCAGGAAGTGCCATCCGTTAAATGTCGGGATCAGGACGTCGACTCTGGCTGTCATTCCGCGGCGAGGAGGCTGGCTCGATTGTTCAAGCAGCGAAACAGGGCGTCCTGCCACATCGGGAGCGAGATGCCGAGTGCGTGCCCGGCCAGGTTGGCGAGGACTCCGTTCTTCGGTGGTGTGGCAGCGCGCGGGTAATCGGCCGCGCTAATCGGGGAGACCTCGATGTTTGCATTGCTGAGCCGGAACGTCTCGATCGCCCACTCGTACCAGCTCGCAACTCCTGAGTTCGTCAGGTGAAAGGTACCGTAGGCGGGACGTTCGACCAGAGCCCAGATCGCTTTGGCCAGGTCCGCGGCGTAGGTCGGATTGCCGGTCTGGTCCGATACCACGGTGAGCGAACTCCGGCTCACCGCCAGGCGCAGCATGGTATTGACGAAGTTTCGTCCGACCTCGTCGAAGACCATGGCCGTCCGTACGATGTAGTGGCGTGGGCAGATGGCGCGCACCGCCTCTTCGCCTGCAAGTTTCGACGCGCCGTAAATGCTGAGAGGGTTCGGTTGGGCGAACTCATGGTACGGCTCGTCTTGCTCGCCATCGAAAACGAAGTTGGTCGAGATGTAGACGAGCGACGCGTTCGCATCGGCCGCTGCCGCTGCCACATGCTGGGTTCCAAGCGCGTTGATGCTCCATGCACGCTCCGGCTCCCGCTCGCAGCCGTCGACGTCGGTCATGGCACCCGCATGAATGATCAGGTCCGGCTCGAAACGCTTGACCTGCTCCCAGACAGCGTCGAAATTGGACACGTCGATATGGCGCTGACCCACGGCCAGCACGTCGGGTGTTCGAGCCGACTTCGTGAGCGCCCGGCCAAGCTGGCCGGAACCTCCGGTGATGAGTACGCGCATAGAGACCTCCTGCTGGCGCGAGTGTACATCGGTCCTCTGTGGGACGCTATATCGACGCAATAGAGACGAAATGCGTAGAAGTGAAGTGATGAGGGGCGGAAATGTCAGAGACGACTTCGGGAAAGGTCGGGATCATTGGTGCCGGGACGATGGGCTGGCAGATCACGTTACAGCTTGCCGCGTACGACGTAACGGTCAACCTCTACGATCGCGATCCGCGAGTTCTGTCCGCCGCGCTCGAAAAGATTCGTGAGGAGGGATCGACGCTCGCCAGTCAGGGTCTGCTGCCCCCCAGCGGCTCGAACGCGATCGACCGGGTCATTCCAGCTTCAAGCTTGAACGAGGCAGTGGATGATTGCTGGTACGTGGTGGAGGCGATTCCCGAACGGATGGATCTCAAGCGGCAACTCTTCGCGGAGCTTTCGGATGTCGCCGGTCCGGAGACGATTCTGGCGACGAATAGTTCTTCGTTTCGCAGCGCACACCTCGTGTCCAGTACCCTGCACCCATCCCGACTGATGAACAGTCACTTCTACAATGTCCCTTGGCGCCGGTCAGGCGTCGAGCTCATGACCTGTGGCGAGACCGATCCTCGACACATTGAACAGGTAGCCGCATTCCTGCGCGGATGCGGGCTGATCCCCGTAGTCGCCCGAGCGGAGAGTACCGGGTTCGTCTTTAATCGGATCTGGCATGCGGTGAAGCGCGAGAGCCTCAAGGTTGTGGCCGAGGGCGTCGCGTCGCCCGAAGAAGTCGACCGGCTCTGGTGTCTCTCGATGGAGGCTGCGATCGGTCCGTTCGCCATGATGGACCGGGTCGGGCTCGACGTGGTGCTCGATATCGAGCGGCATTATGCCGAGCAGAGCGAGAATCCGGACGACGAACCACCTGCCTTCCTCGTCGAGATGGTCCAGCGGGGTGAACTTGGACGCAAGAGCGGTCAGGGCTTCTATCGCTACCCGAATCCAGTCTGGGAGCGTCCTGGCTGGCCGCGGGAGATCTGAGGCGAGATCAATGTGCTGTTGAGCCCGACTGAGGCACTGCCTCGTGTGGATGAGTTGGAAGACGAAGCGTGACCGTCGTTCCGACGTCTACCTGACTGCGGAGGGAAATCTGCCCGCCATGGCGCCGTACGATCTCGCGTGCTAGGTAGAGGCCGAGCCCGGATCCGCCCGAGATTCCGTGAGCGTGACGCCCGCGACCGAACGGCTCGAACAGGAGGCTGATGTCTTCCTGGCGAATGCCGACTCCCTGGTCCGCCACGCTAATCACAACGACGTTGTCTTCGTGGCGCGCGGTCAGTCGGATCTCGCCTTCAACCGAGTAATTGACCGCGTTCGATAAGAGGATGTAGAGCACCTGGTCAATACGAGCAGCGTCCCAAACGCCGAGAATTGGCTGGTCGATATCAACCACGATCCGCCGGTTGTCGGCCGGTTCCAACGCCAGCACGCGATCCAGCGCGCTCTGAACAATGGCGCGCAGTGACGTCTGTTCGAGTCGAAGATCCAGTCGACCCTGGTGGAAGCGTGTCGCGTCGAGAAGGTCATTAGAGAGAATGCGGAAGCGCTCGACCTGGGTCTGGAGGCCGATGATGGCTCGTCGCGCTCGTTCGAGATTGGGCTCGTCTCGCGAGAGATAACGCTCAAGCAACTGACCGTAGCCCTGAATGCCCGTCAGCGGAGTCTTGATCTCGTGCGCTACCAACGACATAAACTCTTCCCGAACGAGCACGGTAGACCGCACCTCGTCGCGAACCTCCCCATTCTCGATCAGAAACGTGATCGGGCGAATTACCAGTTGGGCGATCCGAAGACGATTGTCGTCCAACGGCAGTGAGTCGCGATCCGTGCCAAAGAGGATCAGCCCAATTTCGTCATCGGTGCCATGCAGCGGCGTAACCTGAACTGACGACGGCTCGGTTTGCTGGATCTCGCCAAGCACCGAGTCTCGGCTCGTCTGCTCCGCCGGCTCCTCCCGCGGATACGAAAGAACATCGACCTCGGCTAAAGGTCCTTCATCAATCACGTCATCCACGGTTACCGCTGACCGTCTGTGCCAGTTGGACATCGCACGCTCGAGCGCTGGCTGACCCTTGAACTCTGGCTTCGTGCGATAGATCGCGAGCGATTCGTCACTGGTCACCTGCCGTACCAGCGCCATCGAGAAATCTGCTCCGAGTTCAATAAGTGTGTCGCAGAGGATTTCGAGGCGCTTGCTGAGTGACCGGCTCTCGTCAAGCGTGGCGTCGATCACATTTTCAATGCCGCCCACAAGTTCGCGAGAGGAAAGAAATTGCTCACGTTCGATTTGCAGCAGGATCGAATCGGCGCGACCAATCGCTCGAGCTGTGAGGTCGTCCGCGAGTCGCCTGACGTGCACGACGTTCTCCGTATCCGGCGCGTGCATGCGCTCTACCAGAAAGGGATTCAGTTTCTCGACTAGTGTGGATGGGATTGTGCCGGTCAACGTCGATCCCGCTAGGGCGCCCTGGGCCGCGCCGAATAGGTGCTCGAGCGGCTCGTTTGCCAGGATCCAGACGAAGTCGATGATGTCGCCCGCGTCGGAACGCACGGGACGCAGCAGACCCAGTGGGTCTCTGCACAGACGCAAGGTCGCTCGCAATCGGGCATCAACATCTCGCACTGGTTGATCCGCGTCACTCGCCCCAGGCTGGCGACCGACAACCTCAACCGCGACCAACTCGCCATCCTCGTCGTAAACGCGGCGCCGGGCGAGTTCGACAGGTAGCCCACCCTCAAGTTCGGCGTTCAGGTGCACAACGACTGGCCCGGCGCCATCGGTGGAGGAATTAAGCAATGCGACAAGCCCTGTCCGGTCGGCAGCGACGGTCAATTGCGTCAGCAGTTCCGGATTGGAATAGAACTCGTGGGCCGAGTAACCGGTAGCATGAACCAGATCTTCGCTGACGTGATCGAAGCCGATCGACGGGATCAGTCGATAACGGAATAGGAGGTCGGTGCTGGAGTTTCCAGAACCTTGCGATTCTGTCGACGCCGACATTCCGCTCGATGACAGATTGTGGAACACAGACGCGGGTTGGTCCGAGCCGCTTCCCAACGACATCGGATCAGTAAATGACATGGATGATTTTGTTGGACCAAAGTAGTCCTCGAAACGAAACACAGGGATAACGTCCTTAGGCCACAGAGCGTGTGTTCATCAAGTTCGCAGTTCATGTCGAAATGAGTTGCCTGTCTTCAGCATCCGCATAGTTACAAACGCGCGAGTACTGTTGGAACGCTTAGCGCAGAAACCTTGCCATGTCTTCAGGAAGACTGCTGAACCAGTCGATTCTGGCCAGAAACCGCGAACGTACGATATGTAAGCCTCGATGGTCGTTGCTGGCGTCAACGTCGCGCATAGATGTACGTACGGTAGGTCCGGTATACTGCACTGAGGTTCGGTAAATGTCCTTCTTGGGGTCTGCGGGAGCGTCCATCAGACGGGATCAATTGCGATCGCCGCGGTCCAATCAGAGAGGGAACGTCGTCATACCAGAGCAGAAATCAAGAGAGGAGCGTCGATCGTCGTGGAGATTTTCGTTCACCCTACCTGAACCTCGTGCAAGAAGGCCGAGGAGTTCCTTGGCGAGCACGGGATCGAATATGAACGACGAGACTATTTCAAGGAACGTTTCACACGGGAAGAGCTTTCGGCAACGCTGGAGCGTGCTGGGCTGCAACCGGGCGACGTGCTTTCGACGCGAAGCCGGGCGTATCGATCCCTGGAGCTGGCTGAGAAGGATCTCACCAACGATGAACTGCTGGATCTGATGGTAGAAGAACCGACCTTGCTCCGTCGTCCGCTGATCATTGGACCGACAGGGTCAATGGTGGGATTCAACCAGAAGCGGCTGGCAGAGCTGACCGACGTCGAGAGCAGCTAGAGGAAGAGAGTGGCCATGCGTTTTGGCGCGCACATGTCGATTGCGGGCGGGTTCGATAAGGCCGTCGATAGAGCCGAGCAGGCTGGTTGCGATGCCGTCCAAATCTTCACCAAGAATAACAACCAGTGGCGAGCTAAACCGATCGAAGACGACCAGATTCAGAAGTTCCAGGACCGGTTGAATGAGACGCATATCGGCCCAACCGTGGCGCATGACTCGTACCTGATCAATCTCGCGTCGCCGGATGACGAGCTTTGGGAAAAGTCGATCAATGCCTTTCGCATCGAGTTAGAGCGCTGCGAGCAACTGGGCGTGCCCTTTCTCGTAACACATCCCGGCTCTTTCGTGAAGTCGACAGAAGAGGAAGGCATCGAGCGCATTGCCCAGGCGATCAACCGTGTGCACGATGACCTTCCGAATTACAAAGTCATGGCGCTTCTGGAGACGACCGCCGGTCAGGGCTCCTCGATCGGCCACCGGTTCGAACAGCTCGCTCGCATCATGGAGCGCGTCAAATCTCCTGAGCGTGTCGGCTTCTGCCTCGATACCTGTCACGTCTTCGCTGCGGGCTACGAAATCCGGACCGAGGAGGGATACGCCGAGACGATGAGCTCGTTCGATTCGATCCTCGGACTCGACAACCTCAAGGTCTTCCACTTCAATGACTCGAAGAAGGAATTGGGATCACACGTTGACCGGCACGATCACATCGGCCAGGGCGAGATCGGTCTCGATGGCTTCCGTCATTTTGTGAATGACAAACGATTTGAAGATCGCGCGGCGTTGCTAGAGACGCCCAAGAGCGACGATCTCCACGAGGACATCGAGAACCTCGAGCGGCTGCGCGGACTAATGAAGTCATAGAGCGAATTGCAGAATAGTTGACCAGCGTCCCAATGGACCGTAGGGGAGCAGCTTGTCTGCTCCTGGTGTGATGCGCCACTTGACATCACGGGAGCAGACAAGCTGCTCCACTACAGGAGTCATGACCGCGTCAAACATTCCGCAGGGTGCTCTAACGGATGCCATCAGGAGGCACGAAGAACGGCGCGTGTGGAGACATCGACACACGCGCCGTCTGATTGCGTCGCTATCTGCCGATTTGCAGTGCGACCGCTCGGATACTCCGTCAGTGCTACGGAACGCGATTGACCACCATCAACCGTGATTCGGTCATGTCTTCGATCGCGTAGCGGAGTCCCTCGCGGCTCAGTCCGGAATCCTTTACGCCACCGTACGGCATGTGGTCGATACGGTACGTTGGAATGTCGTTGACGACCACTCCACCAACCTCGAGAGTCTCGAAGGCGCGTAGCGCGTGTTCGAGATTCGAGGTGAAAACACCGGCCTGCAGGCCGAATACCGAATCGTTGATCTCCTTGAGAGCGTCCTCGTAATCGTCGAACGGGAACAGGTTGACCAGGGGCGCGAATGCCTCGCGGCTGCAGACGAAGCTCTCGCGCTTCGCGTCAGTGATGACGGTGGGTTCGAAGAACCGGCCGTTTGCTTTGCCGCCAATCAACACGCTGGCGCCTTCACGAACGGCATCTGCCACCCACTGTTCCGAGCGCTGCGCCGCCTTGTCGTCGATCATGGGTCCAAGGTCAGTTGATTCGTCCAGTGGATCACCAGTCTTCATCCCATTGATCTGTTCGATCAGCTTCTGGGTGAATTCCTCCATGCGTGACCGGTGGACGTAGACTCGCTGGACCGAGATACAGACCTGCCCGGCATAGGAGAACGCGCCCACCCGAACTCGCGCCGCCGCCAGGTTGACGTTTGCGTCCTGATCCACGATGACGCCCGCATTGCCGCCGAGCTCCAGCACAACCTTCTTCTTCCCGGCGCGCGTCTTCATGTCCCAACCGACGGCCGGAGAGCCGGTGAAGCTGAGAAGCTTGAAGCGATCGTCGGTCACCAGACGGTCGCCGAGGTCGCGGTCCATCGGGAGAATACTGACTGCCCCCTTCGGAAGCCCGGCCTCGTCGACGATCTGCGCGAACGCCAGCATCGTCAGCGGGTCACGCGTCGGTGGCTTGAGCACGATCGTATTGCCCGACGCGATCGCCGGAGCGACTTTATGCAGCGCCAGATTCAGCGGGAAGTTGAAGGGAGAGATCCCCGCGATGGGGCCGATCGGGAAACGGCGAGTGACGCCGAATCGCCCGGCAGAGGACGCCATCAGGTCCAGCGGGATGAGTTCGCCGCCGATCCGCTTCGCCTCTTCGATCGCGATCTGGAGGGTGAAGACCCCACGGGCGGACTCGACCCGCGCGTCGCGAATCGGCTTACCCGACTCCATGGCGATAATCTGCGCGATCTCCTCCTGGCGCTTGGCCATGCCGTCTGCCATCTTCTGCAATATCTGCACGCGTTCGAACGTGCCGAGCCTGCGGGTCTCCTCGAAGGCGCGTTCCGCGCCGTTCACCGCATCCTCGTAGTCCTGCTCCGTTGCATACCAGGTCGTGCCGACCGTCTCGTCGTTGTACGGATTCTTAATGTCCAGTGCCTTGTCCGACGAACGCCACTCGCCCGCACAATAGAACGGAAACTCCTTGGCCATGGCCCTTCCTCCAATCGGTTTTGCCGCGGCGCAAACCTCGGCCGCAATTCGATCTTACAGCAACCTGAACCCGATGCATCACGGTTGTTCGTGATGCACATCGCGGCAGCGGTCACAAAAAAACCGGGGCTCGCGTGAGCCCCGGTCCACAGTGTCAATTATTGTTGCTCGTCGGGTGGTGGCGACCCTGCGTCCCACCATGTCTTGTCCTGAGCGCCGATGGCAGCCAACTCGGTTTTGGTGTAGATCAACCCGTCCCGCTCGCGAGTGGCAAGTTCGTACTCGCCGCTCATTGTGATCGCGTCAACCGGGCAGACCTGCGCGCAGAACCCACAGAAGAGGCAGCGCCCTGAACGGAGAATGAACTCGCCGAGTTCGCGGTCACCCTCTTCAGATGGCACGATGTTCATCTCAAGACAGCTGGTCGGGCAAATACGCGCGCAGAGGCCACAGGCAACGCACAGCGCCTCGCCGGTCTCTGGATCGGCGCGCAGCGACGGCAGGCCACGGAATCGTTCGGCCATGATGCGCTTCTCATCCGGATACTGGACAGTCCGGTTCGGAACCGTCAGTCTCCGGAGGGTTACCAAGAATCCTTTGACTTCATCGAGCATGAGCGTTCCTCAGTTTATAAGTTTCGTGTTCAACGATCAACGGCCGATTGGCTCGCCCGACTTCATGAACTGCGCCGAGCCGGGAATCAGTCCGGATTCGACGCTCAGGTATGCCTTCTGGCCGGCGCCGAACGCCTGTGTTGGCCATTGCATTGGTCCGCGCTCGAGCCGTGGGAAGGAAATGCCCTGGTAGAGCGGTACCAGCTTGGCGATCTCGTCGAGGATAGCCGTCGGATGCCGGTGGGAAAGGTTGTAGCCGAGACGTCGTGCGACCTCCTGGACGTACCACCAGCCGGGATGAATGTCCCCAGCGGGCGGCAGCGTGATACGGAGACGCTGAATTGTGCGGTCGGCGTTCGTGAACGACCCGTCCTTCTCCAGGAACATCGCTCCTGGCAGGACCACGTCGGCCATCTCTGTGAGTTCGCTCGGGAAAGTCTCCTCAACCACCAGGAACTCGAGCTTCGACAGCACGGTCAGCAGTCGCTGATCGAACCCGTGGCTGTCCGGAAAGCTGCTGTAGGAGATGTACATCGCCTTGATGCGCCCCTGATCGATGGCGTCGATCATTTGGTCGAGCGAGAGGCCCGGTGTCTCGGGAAGCGAGCGGACCGGCTTGAAACCGTTCTGTGGCACCGACGCGTCGTTCCAGCGCGGCAACCAGGCCGCCTCGAAGGTCTGACGAGTCTCACGGTCGTTCATATCGCGGTAGCCCGGCAGCATGTCCGGCGTGCAGCCGACGTCGGTCGTGCCCTGGTAGTTAGCGGGACCACGGAACGCGATTACGCCCGCTCCAGCACGACCGACGTTACCTGTCAGCAGTGCCAGGTTATTCAGCGCAATCGACGTTGCGTGGGCCGTATTTGGTGTGTCGAAGGCAAGCGTCTGATAAATCGCACTTGGGCGATGTTCGCCACTGTCAGCGCTCTCGAATCCTCCAGTGGCATACAGCACGGCCGCGCGTCGAATGTCATCAACCCGGACTCCGCTGTCCTGAGCAACACGCTCGGGACCGTAACCGGCGAGCGACTCGACCCATTGCTGGAAGCCCTTGTCCAGGCCCTGCTCTGGGCGAGCCAGCTTCTGGTCGACGATCTCCTTGGCAATCGCGTTGATCAGGGCGAATTCCGTGCCTTCCGCCGGTCGCAGCCACACTTCCGCGCGGTCGCACATCGGGAAGTGGTCGCGGCTGATGACGACAGACTTGGTTTCGCGGTAGGTGCGGGCCCAGTTGATCCAGTAGCTCGAAACCGGGGCGTTGTTGACGATATTCGGTCCGACGACCATGGCACAACCGGGAGTAGTGAACATCTCCTGCATCGAGTTGGTGCTGGCCGGTCGGCCGAGCGACGCGCCAAGGGAGCGATCGACGGCTCGCTGCGCTTCGGTCGACATGCGATCGATGTTGTTCGATCCCATGACGGCACGCGTGAATTGCTGCAGGATGTAATTCTCTTCGTTGGTGTTGCTCGGCGAGGCCAGAGCGGCGAACTGGTCACCCTGATAATGGCTTAGCCGCGACGAGACGAAATCGAGCGCCTCATCGAGTTCGACCTCCCGTACGTCGTTGCCATCGCGCACCGTGGCGGACGAGAGGCGATTGGGATGCTGCACTTGATCGTAGCCCCATTTGCCACGCTCACAGGTATAGCCGTGATTGACGCCGCGGTCCCACAGGTGAGTCACGCGACGAACCAGGCCGCGGTTGTGTTCGACATTTAGCGTGCAGCCGACGTCGCAGAAGCCGCAGATCGTCTCGGTAGCGTCCAATTCCCAGGGATGATTGCCGAAGCGGCGCTCAGTCAGCGCCCCGACTGGGCAGACGGCGATGCACATGCCGCAACTGATACAGGTGCCGTCGCGTAGATCCTGACCGTACGCAGTGCCGATCTCGGCTTCCAGTCCGCGATTCAGGACCTCGATGGCCGTCACGCCAATTACCTCGTCGCAGACGCGAGTGCAGCGCGCGCAAATGATGCAGCGATCCCACTTGTAGTCGATCACGTTGCTGAGATGGGTGTATGGCTGAGCCAGCTTCGGTCGCTGGTACGGACTAATCGGCACGTTGTGAAGATAGGTGTTGTCTTGCAGGTAGCACTCACCCGACTTGTCGCAGGTTGGACAGTCGAGCGCATGGTCGATCAGGTACATCTGGAGAACGAACTGGCGCGACTCGAGCGCCGCGGGCGAATGGGTCAGAACTTCCATGCCCTCGCGCACCTGTGCCGCGCACGACTCGATCAGTCCACCACGGCGTCCCAGGATCTCGACCGTACAGATCCGGCAGGATCCCCACGGGCGAAGCAGCGGCTGGAAGCAGAGGTTCGGGATCTCGAGCCCCTGCATCTGGCAGGCTTCGAGAATCGTCGTGCCGTCCGGAACCGTCACGTCCTGGTTGTTGATCTTGAGGGTAACGAGTTTTGTTTCAGCCTTTGCCGTCATGATCTGGGTCCGGCCTCCTACCTGGCATGGAACAACGGAAGACCCAGGCCGGTCAACACCTGTCTGGCGTCCTCCGGAACGTGTCCGTGATGACCACAAGCAACGCGAACGCGCTCATTGCGCCCAGCATAGTGTGGTGATTTCATCGAAGTGGCGGGCGTGCACGCGCTGATTCAGACGGGGAAAATCCCTCTTCTGAACCGTCTGATCTTATCACAGGCACCACGCGCCTTTCATAAGTGTTTTGTTGTCTAATTCGTCAGCGGACCAACGGGCCAGTCCAAAAGCATGGAACCCTCCGTACCGCGATGGTACCGATGGAGCATGGTCGCCTGAACGGTGCCAACTTATCCTTTCGCCATGATTACGATGGATCAGCTACCCTCAACTGAATCGCATCGCGTCACTTTTCGGCCGCTGACTCCGGTGCCGGCCCGAACGGGAACAATGGCTCTCCACCGGCTCAGCGCCCCTCCGCTTCCCACCACCTTCCAATCGCGCGATCTGACCCGGATGCTGGGGAAGCAAGTGGCGGTGCCGAACTGGGTGTTGGCCGTAACGGTCGCGACGACGTTGGGCGTGGCCGCGACGCTCTCACATGGCATGGCCTCATCTCCAGTGAGAACGAACTCCCAAACAGTACATCCTGTGGCAGCGTTGGTGTCTCATTCGGTGCCGAACCGTACTCAGAGCGAATCGACCTCGCATGCCATTATCAAGCAGGGTCCATCGAACTCCGGCGAGGTTACGGCGCTCAAGGGTCAGATCCAGTCGATGAATGGCGACCTACAGGATCTCCAGCGCCAGAACGACGCGTTGCGCAACCTTACGCGGCAACAATCGGCCAACCTGACATCGGCGGAGGCGAACCTGGCGGCGTCACAAGATCTGCTCGATGGCGAGTCTCAGGATCTCGGCGCGAGACTGTCGAGCATGCAGCAGGAAGTCGATGGTCGGGTTCCCGGGCTCCAGTCCGGCGTGAAGGCCGCGACCGACCTGGTTAACCAGATCCGGAAACTGCTCGGCATGCCGACGGTGAACCTTCCATAGGCCACACAAAGCCACACGCGAGACGACATCCCGGGTAGTCCTTTGCAGGTTGAAGAAATAGATCGGTCGTCGGCAGGCGCAGAGCTCTGCGCAGTGGCGGCGGGTACCATCTTCGTGCTGACCGCCTTCGTCGAGGATCGATAGAATTCTCGGATAGCACCGCTCTCACCCTTCGGTGAACACCACAAACCAGTCCACAAAGTCCAGACGTGCCGACACCTCGGTACGATACATTGGAGCAATGTCCTCAAAGAGTCCGGACGCCTCATCTATCTCAGGTGAAGGCAGTTACGGCAATGATTTGGCTCCTCAGACACCGCCCACCTGTCCCATACCATCGTCAGGAATTTGGATTGCTAGACGCGACTTCGTCATCGTGATCGTCGACGTTCGCGCGAACCGTTGCGCAAGACGGCAATGCACGCCCGCTGGCTCCCGGTTTCTGAGTCATCGACCCCCGAAAAACTGCGCCGGGAGTCTGATTCCTGCGGAAACTGCGTGCTACGCGAATATCAAATCTGGAGGATTCATGGCCATAACACCGTGCTATAATCGCGGGAGCCCCCTTTGAAGAGGGTGGTGGAGCATGGGGTGCAAAAGGTGGAATTCGAAACCGTTATCGGGTTAGAAGTTCATGCACAGCTGCTGACCCGATCAAAGATGTATTGTGGGTGCTCCGCCGCTTATGCGTCGGCTGAGCCGAATTCCCACGTTTGCCCGGTCTGTCTTGGGTTACCTGGCGCCTTGCCGGTCATCAACCGGGAGGCCGTCTCCTACACCATCATGACTGGTCTCGCGCTCAATTGCTCGATTCCCGACTACAGCAAGTTCGACCGCAAGAACTACATCTACCCGGACCTGATGAAGGGCTATCAGATCTCTCAGTACGATCTGCCACTCAGCCTCGACGGCCATCTCGATATCGAGGTCGGCGGCGAGACTCGGCGGATCGGCATCCGGCGTGTTCATCTCGAAGAGGACACGGCGCGCCTGGTGCACCGGGGGAACGGCGTCGACGCCTACAGTCTCGTCGACGTCAACCGGTCCGGGGTTCCACTCATGGAGATCGTCAGCGATCCGGACCTGCGTTCGCCCGAGGAGGCTCGCCTCTATCTGGTAACGCTGCGTCAGATCCTGCGCTACATCGGTGTCTCGACCGCGAACATGGAGGAGGGCGCATTCCGATGCGACGCCAACATTTCGCAGCGAAGCGTCGATGGCACGGTCGAAGGGGCAAAAGTCGAGATCAAGAACATGAACAGCTTCCGCGCTGTCGAGCGCGCGCTGTTGTATGAGGTCGATCGCCAGCGAGAGGCATTGAGCTCGGGTGAGCGGATCGAACAGGAGACGCGTGGCTGGGTCGAGGATCGAGGGGTCACGGTCTCGCAGCGAACAAAGGAGTTCGCGCACGACTACCGGTATTTTCCGGAGCCAGATCTCCCGCCGCTGGTGTTGAGCCAGTCGGAGACAGCAGAGATCCAGCGACGCATGCCGGAGTTGCCGGAGGCTCGTCTCGGCCGGTTCGAACGTGAATACGCGTTGGGGCGATCTGACGCGGCGCTCCTCACCTCGGAGAAACCGATTGCCGACTACTTCGAGGCCGCGGCGACGAGCGAGCCGAGCTACGCGCGCCAGCTGTCGAACTGGGTTACTGGTGAGGTCTTTGCGCTGATGCGTGATCGCAACGTCGACATTGACCAGATCAACGTCTCACCGCAACAGCTCAAGAACTTGGTTGATTTGGTCGAACGTGGTCAGATCAACGCGCGCACGGCAAAGGAAGTCCTGATCGCGGTTCACGAGACCGGTTCCGATCCCGACGACGTCGTCGCGGAACAAGGACTCGCGCAGGTGAGCGACGAGGCTCAGCTCGAAGTCGCGGTTCGGACTGCGATCGACGGGCACCCGGACGCCGTCGCTGATTATCTCAGCGGCAAACAGGCGGCCGTAGGGTTCTTGATCGGCCAGGTAATGAGGCAGATGCGCGGAACCGCGAACCCGGCGGTGGCGAGGAGACTCCTGGTCGAGGCCCTGGAAGAAAGACAGCAGAGTTGAACGAGAGGACGTGGAAATGCGGCCTCTCATTCTTTTGTGCCAGAGTGAACGACGCCTCAGGCAAATGTGGCCGGGTGTCAGTTGAATGGACGCACGCTCTGGCGGTTGGAGGGATCCGGAAATGGCAGTAGAGACTCCTACTAAGGACAGGCCGCAGCAGAACCTGTTCGATATCGCGGTGGAGCAATTTAATATCGCGGCCGATGTCATCGGTCTCGACGACGATATGCGTCGTATGCTCAGCGTCTGCAAGCGCGAGCTGGCGGTCAACTTCCCGGTCGAGATGGATGATGGCTCGGTTCAGGTCTATCGCGGCTATCGCGTGCAACATAACCTTGGCCCAGGCCCATCGAAGGGCGGCATTCGCTACCACCAGGACGTGACGCTCGACGAGGTCAAGGCTCTGGCGATGTGGATGACGTGGAAATGCGCCGTGGTCGGTCTGCCGTATGGTGGAGGCAAGGGCGGCGTCGCCGTAAACCCGAAACTCCTTTCCCAGAGCGAGCTGCAGAACCTGACGCGCCGCTATACCTCGGAGATCTCCGTCATCATTGGACCTCACCGCGACATTCCCGCACCGGATGTCAACACCAACCCGCAGATTATGGCGTGGATCCTCGACACCTACAGCATGATGAACGGCGGCGTCTCCGTCCCGGCCGTTGTGACTGGTAAGCCGCTGCTGCTCGGCGGTTCGCAGGGCCGGTTCGAGGCGACGGCGCGCGGATGCGTATTCGCGATCGAAGAGGCCTGCAAGACACACAACATCGATCTGCTGAAATCGCGGGTTGTCGTTCAAGGCTTCGGAAACGCCGGATCGATCGCCGCGAAACTTCTGCACGAGATGGGCTGCAAGATCGTCGGTGTCAGCGACTCGCGCGGTGGTATTCACAATCCGAATGGTCTCGATATTCCGGCCGTTGAGGAGCACAAGCGCCAGAACGAGTCGGTTGTCGGATTCAAGGGCTCTGAAACCGTCACCAACGAAGAGTTGCTCGAGCTCGACTGCGACATCCTGATTCCGGCCGCGCTCGAAGAGCAGATCACTGAGGACAACGCGCCACGCATCAAGGCCAAGCTGATCGCCGAGGCGGCCAACGGGCCGACGACGCCGGACGCGGACCGCATTCTCTACGATCGTGGTGTCGTCGTTCTACCGGACATTTTCGCCAACGCTGGCGGTGTCACGGTCTCGTACTTCGAGTGGGTGCAGGGTATCCAAGCGTTCTCGTGGACCGAAGAAGAGGTGAATAGCAAGCTGAAGCGTATGATGGTCGACGCCTACGCGGCCGTCAACGGCATGGCGGAGCAGTATCACGTCCACATGCGCACGGCCGCGCTGGCACGCGCCATCCAGCGCGTGGCCGAGTTCACCCGCGTCCGCGGTGTTTACCCGTAGACTTCACGCCCGACAACGAGGAACGGTTGAGGGCCGGCAAAATGCCGGCCCTCACGGTTTTAACAGTGTGTTTGGCGAGTCCTAAATGCCCAGGAGTTGCTGCAGCGCTTCCTCGCGCTCCCGCTTCGTCATGCAGATGAGTTCATCGCCCGCGCGAATAATGGTCTGTCCGGTCGGGATGATCAGATCGCCTTTGCGCAAGATGGCCGTGATGATCACTTCGGGCGGGAACTCGATCCGCTCGATTGGCAGGTCGAGTACTGGCGACTGCTGCGAGACTTTCGCTTCGACGATCGCCAAATCGGCATGCCGCAGGCTCATCAAGTGAACAAAGGGCAGATTCGGGATCTGCTGCTCAATCAAACTGAGGATAACGTTGGTCTGACTGACCGTAACGTCGATTCCCAGGCGCCGGAAGAGTTCTTCGTTCTTCGGGTTGTTGACGCGCGCGATCGTCCGGCTGACGTGGAATTTCTCCTTGGCCATCTGGCAGATAACGAGGTTGTCCTCGTCTTCGCCAGTTACCGCGATAACCACGTCAGCCCGGGCCGCACCAGCCGACGCCAACGTTGCGGCTTCGGCACCGTCTCCCTGCATAATGACGGACCCAAAGCGCTCCACGTAGGTGCTGCACTTGATCGGGTTCTTTTCGATCAGGAAAACCTCGTAGCCCTCGTTGATCAAGGTCTTGGTGAGGTAGTACCCGACCTTTCCGCCTCCGACCAGAATGATGTACATCGAATCGACTCCTGACCCCTACGACGCTCTGATGCCGGTTGAACTGGCCTGCAATACTTCGTCCTCAATCAGCCCGGCAACCATGGTCGTGGGGCAAATGACCGACAGCCCGAGCTGCCGGTAGACCTCGGCGCGCGCCTGATCGTAGATGCGCAGCACCACATGCTCGACACCGAAGACGTCGCGAGCAATCTGCGCCGACATGATGTTCGTGTTGTCGTCGTGGGTCACTGCTACAAAGACATTCGCTCGCTCTACTCCGGCGGTGCGCAGGACATCCTCGTCGATGCCGGTGCCGAGCACGACCCGTCCGGGGAAGCGTTCGGGCAGCCGGCGGAAAGAACGAGAATCGCCATCGACGACCGAGACGTCGTGACCGGATCCGGACAGCCGTCCGGCCAGCAATCCTCCAACCCGGCCGCATCCGACGATCACAATTCGCATTAGACTTCACCGTCTTCCGGCAGCGTGCGAATCAGAATGACCTCGCACGGTGCGTTCTTCAACACGTATGGTACGGTCTCTCCCTGCGTGACCATGCCATGCTCACGATGGTTCTCTACCGCGAGCACGACCGCGTCCGCGCCGCGTTCAATGGCTTCATCGACAATGGCGGCCGAAGCCGAGCGCGCCTGTAGCAACTCGGTAGTGATCCTCTGCCAGTCTACATCGTTGTTTCCAGACTGAGCATAACCTGACATTCGCTCAAGAATCGATTCGCCCACCTGCACCGTATCAGGAAGATCAGCATCGAGCGGCAGATCTTGCGGTACTTCCGCGACATAGACCAGCGTCAGTTCGCAACCGCCAAAGCGCCCGGCGACGGCCGAAGCCAGATCGACCGCACGCGTATCGAGTTCTCCCCCTGAAACCGGAACCACAATTCTCCGGTACACCGAATTCACGTCCTCCAGATTGTGACGAAAAATCGCGCAGTTAACCCAGGTAAGTATGCCGTTACTGCCAAGGTGGGGCAACGGGAGGATCAAGGCGTAGGTAAGGAGTGAGCGTTAGATGCCGTGGCCGAGCCGGTTGATCAGTGAATCGGGAAGTCCCTGCTCGCGCATCTCGCACTGGGTCTCCTCGACCGGATAGGCAACTCGGCGGAAGGTTAGACGGAATTCATCCGGTTCGAAGATCGCAAATGCGGCACGGTTGTCGCCGTCACGTGGCTGACCGACGGAACCGGGGTTGATCATGAAGCGCCCCTCGGAGAGGTCGAGCGTCTCGCCGTCGACCGTGTGTCGCGGCGTGACATTGGCCATGGCCTCCTCTTCACGGATGAAGAGTTGCACGTGGGTATGCCCGACGAAGCAGACACGCGTGTCGAACAGCGGGAAGTTCAGCGCGGCGATCCGAGCATTGTAGACATACTCCCAGATGGGATGTCGCGGACTGCCGTGAACCACCGTCCAGTGCTGGTCGATCATGCGATTGGGAAGTGATTCGAGGTAGCGTAGGTGCTCGGCCCCAAGTTGCATCGTCGTCCAGTAGCTGGCGAAGCGCGCTACCGGGTTGAAGTCTTCGAGCGAGAGGCGGCCGATCGCTGCCCAATCGTGGTTGCCGATGATGCTGATCGTTGGAGCGATGGTACGGACGACCTCGACGCATTCGCGTGGATTCGGACCGTAGCCGACGATATCGCCCAGGGACCAGACGTCGTCGACCTCCCCGGCTTCATCGAGCACGCGCTTGAGTGCTGGCATATTCGCATGGACGTCAGAAATGATGAGAATGCGCATTCCGACCGGTTCCTCACGCTACGGCATCAGTCTACGCGATCGAATCGGCCGTCGAAATACGCTCCAGGTAGACAATTAGTACCGCTATATCACCCGGCGTCACTCCGGCGATGCGGCTTGCCTGGCCGAGCGTGGTCGGGCGGAACGTGGTCAGTTTTTCGCGGGCTTCGATGCGCAGACTGGACAGCGCGCTGAAATCGACGTCGCGTGGGATCGAACGGTGTTCAAGCTTGCGTGCCCGGTCGACCTGCCGCATCTCTTTCTCAATGTACGCGCCGTAGCGCGCCTCGACCTCGACGCGCGAAGCCAGCTCTGGCTCGAGGCGCCAGTCGCCCAAAGGCGTGCTTTCTAGACCTGCCGAGACAAGTGCCGCCGACAGCGCTTGGTACGAGACGTCTGGCCGCCGCAGATAGTCGAGCGCAGTGAGGTTCCGTGTCGGCAAGTCTAGCGACTGCTCGGCCAGGAGCGAGCGGGTTCGTTCGTTGACCGAGAGGTAGTGGTTCCCAAGTGCCTCGATTGCATCACGAACGGTCGCTTCGTCATGGCGAACCCGGTCGAGACGTTGGCGACCTATCAGGCCATACTGGTATCCGATTTCCGTCAGGCGAGCTTCCGCATTGTCGGTTCGCAGGAGCAGGCGATATTCCGCGCGCGAGGTCAACATCCGATACGGCTCGATGAACTCCTGGGTCGTCAGGTCGTCGATCATCACGCCGATGTACGACTGATCGCGCCCCAGGATCAACGATTCGTTTCCTTGCACGAAGCAGCTCGCGTTCAGCCCGGCGATAATGCCTTGCCCGGCGGCCTCCTCGTACCCGGAGGTCCCGCAGACCTGCCCGGCGAGGAAGAGCCCGCGCACCTTTTTCGCTTCCATCTCCAGTGTCAACTCGGTCGAATCGACTGCGTCGTACTCGACGGCGTAGCCGTAGCGGGTGATCGAGACGTTGCGCAAGGCCGGGATCGTACGCAGGAAGTCGAGCTGAACATCATGTGGCAGGCTGGTGTTTGCGCCTTGCACGTAGAGCTCGGTAGTGCGCCAGCCTTCGGGCTCGAGAAACAGGCCATGCGATTTCTTGTCACGAAACCGGACGACCTTGTCTTCGATCGACGGGCAATAGCGTGGTCCGGTTCCCTCGATGGAGCCGTTGTACATCGGTGCGCGGTCAATGTTCGAGGCGATAATGTCGTGCGTCGTTGCGTTGGTGTGGACCAGGTAGCACGGCATCTGCGCCCGCCAGCCGTCCCGGTCGACGTTAGGGTAAATAGACAACGGCGGAAGTTCCAGGCGCTCAATGTCTCCGTGCCGCCCATCGAAGCTGAACCAGAGGGGCGCATCGCTACCCGGCTGGAGCACCGTCTCGCTGAAGTCGACGGTGCGTGCATCGACGCGCGGCGGTGTGCCGGTCTTGAGTCGTCGCGTCTTGATGCTGATATCACGCAGCGATTTCGAGAGTTCGATAGAGGCGACGTCTCCGGCGCGGCCGCCCGCCGCGCGCCAATCGCCTGCGATCATGTTGCCCCGGAAAAAGGTTCCCGCAGTCACGACGACGGCACCTGCGAGATATCGATTTCCTTGGTCGGTTGTCACGCCCGTGATGCGTCGCTCGCCGTTGATGACGTCGACCTCCACGTCCTTGACGAGCTCTTGACGAACGGACAGCCGATCCTGCGTTTCAAGGGCTTCTTTCATCGCCATCTGATAGAGCGACTTGTCGGCTTGAGCACGCAGTGCTTGAACGGCGGGACCCTTACTGGTGTTGAGCAGGCGAACCTGGATCGCGGTGCGATCGATCGCGCGGCCCATCTCGCCGCCGAGGGCGTCCAGGTCCTTGACCAGATGTCCCTTGGCCGGACCGCCGATGGACGGGTTGCAGGGCATGAATCCGATGCGATCAAGGTTGGGCGTCAAAATCAGCGTGGAGGAACCGGAGCGTGCCGAGGCCAGCGCCGCTTCGATTCCGGCGTGGCCTGCTCCAATAACAATGACGTCGAAGCGGTCGGTGTAGCGCATCATTAGCCTGGAAGTATAGGTGGCGGGCGATTGGGCGGGCAACTGATTTTGACAGCAGCGGCAATCGGCCCATAATGAGAACGAGGGAGCCTGTCGTCGCACAAGACTTGCGATAACAGGGTATTGTAAGTAGAAGCATGCGATCGTTGCGGCGGAGCGTCTGCCAACCTGATCGACTGGCTCTGTCGATTTCTGGGCAACACCGATTACTCTCTTCGTGGCGACTCCTCCTGGTTGGGTCAGAGACATTTCCACCGAAGACCGTACCTCGAGTCGCCCGCTACCGGTAAAGTGCGTCGCGGACCGATCGCCACCCCTACTGAAAGGGGGATGAGTTATGGAGACGAATGATTCGACTGAGACACGTGGAATGGCAGGCCGCCTGACCGCGCCGCTTGTCGCGATAACGATGCTCGGAGGAATGGCAACCATGCTCGGACGGAGGAGACGCAGCAAGGAGAGCCGCGTTCAGCGCGCGGAACTCATGAGGACGATGAGCGATCCGAAAGTACGAGCGGCCGTGGAAGCGGCGCAGCGAGCGCTTGACGAGGCCAGGCTCCAGATCACGTCGCGAGACGGGCGGAAGATGCAGGAGCAGCTGTCGAAACGGACGAATACCGCGGTCAATTCGACGATGAACACTGTACCGCCAATGATGAAAGATGCCGGCGAACGTGCTCGTGAGCTGGCCGAGCGTCTTCGAGCTGAAGGTCAGGCTCGGTTGCCGGAGATCAACCAGCGGCTTCGTGAGGACGTCGCGCCGAAGGCTAAGAACTTGGCCCAGGACGCGGTGAGTGAGGCCGAGGAGATCCTGGCCGACGCTCGACAGCGAGCGTCGGAGCTCTCGAAGAACGCGCGGCGAGACTACGGACCAGAAGTCTCCAACAAGGCGAACGCGCTGGCGGGCCTGCTGTCGGCGGGCTCGATGACCGGGTTTGACATGGTCCGCGATAAGATGACGGACATTGCCGGTCAGGCGGGAAAGAAATCGGCGAAAAAGGGATCGCGTCAGGTTGCGAAAAAAGCGCAGTCCAAAGCCGCGAACGCTCTGCAGAAGGCCGGAGACCAGACGAAATATGTCGCGACGGAGTCGATGATGGTCGGGGTCTGGGCGACACTGCTCGGAGCGACGATCTACTTCGCACTCCTGTCGCGTGAGCAGCGCGATCGCGTCAAGAATTTCTTCGGGAACATGTTCGGCCAAGTACAGGACGTCATGAGTGACTTCCAGGGCGGGGCCGAGGACTACCAGAATCCAACACGCTGACTCAGCGCCGATTGAATCGGAGTGACCTGAGCACTGACTTTGTGCGGGAGCACCTTATGTGCTCCCGTCTTTTGTTCACTCGAAAACGTGCACGGTTTGTCGAAGGGCAGAAAGACAGACCCGATCGATCTGTCGCATGTTTGTCGATCATCCACGAGAGGGGATCACAAGGTGCTCCACCGCCATTGCGGGCGTAACGCAGATGATAGGCAAACTACAACGACGTCAACAGCGCTGTGAGTAGTGCGGTGCGCTCGATCAGACCATCGAGCGAGATGTGCTCGTGCTCTGCATGAGCGCCGTCTCCAGTGCATCCGAGGCCGTCGATCGTCGTCGCGCCGATGGCGGCCGTGAAGTTTCCGTCGCTACCTCCTCCGGTCGACGCCTCGGTTAGTTCGAGTCCGAGTCCGCGCCCGATCTCTTGCACCTTCGCGAAGGCCGCGGCAATCTGCTCGGTCCGCTCCATCGGAGGGCGGTTCAGCTCCCCTTCGACCGTTACCTGCGCGCCCTGGAGCCGCGGCTTGGCGTTGAGAATCGCTTTGACAACACGGTTCCCTTCGGTCATGGTGGTGACTCGTAGGTCGATCAGCGCAGTTGCATGGGCCGCGACGACGTTCCGCGCTGTTCCGCCGGATACCACTCCCACGTTCACGGTTGTTCCAAGTTCGAAATCGGTGAGACCGTGGAGATACTGGATCTGGTTGGCCAGTTCCTGAATCGCGCTGACTCCCTTTTCCGGATCGGCACCCGCATGCGCCGCAAGGCCCTCAATATGCATCGTGAACATGCCGACGCCCTTGCGCGCCGTCTTTAGCGATCCGCTTGGCGCGACGGGTGGCTCGAGCACCAGCACGTAGGCGCTTTCACGGGCCAGTCTCTCGATGTGCGGACGGGAGACCGGACTGCCGATCTCCTCTTCGGTGTTGATGAGCCAGGTAATCGGGCGGTGCTCGGCGCCAGCCTGCGACAGCAGACTCAGCGCCTGCAACATCATGGCGACGCTGGCCTTCATGTCGTAGACGCCTGGTCCACGCGCCTCGCCGTTGTCGACCGCGAACGGCTTGCGTTCGAGCGTCCCCACGGGCCAAACAGTATCGATATGCGTCATGACCAGGATCGGCTCGCCGGTCCGATTTCCGGTCCATCGCGCGATCGTTAGATCGCCGTAGTCCTGCTGAGAGAGAACCTCGACCTCGCCGCCGAGATTGCGACAGCGCTGCTGCACGTAGGCGGCGAGGCGGTCGACGGCAGCCTTGTTTTGGCTGGGCGATTCGAACTCCACAATCGATTTCAAGGTGTCGAGCATCTTGTCGCGATGCGCTTGAACGTCACCGATGCTGATCATCGATTCCTCCCCGTGGTGATCACGTTTCAATCAGTCAGAGTTTTTCGAGGCTAGTTTGGCCCGTGCACCCCGCTGTCTGTTGTCAGAACAGGCGGGCTCGCGTCGTGAACCATCTCTTCCTCGTGATTTCCCCGTTCCAGCGCGAAGACCGACAGATTGGATTCGAGATCGATGTAGCGGTCGGCAATTTCAAGCAGCTCAATCGCAGTGTAGCGTGGGGTGGACGCGATCTCGACGCGCAGTCCGAGCCGCTGAGCGCGGTCGACGAGATAGGTGAAGTCCCCATCGCCACTGACGATGACTGCGACATCGATGTATGGGGCCTGGCTCAACAGATCGACGGCCAGCTCCATGTCGAGATCGCCCTTGGTAGTCCCATCGCTGAAGCGCTTGAGTGGCTTGGTAATGACGCGAAAGCCATTGCGACGTAACCACGTGAGAAATGGAATCGCCGAGCTTTCGTCAGGGGAGATCGCCATGTAGGCGTAGGCACGGTGGAGGCGACGGCCGTTCGCGAGGAACTCAAGCAATCGCGCGTAGTCGATTCGGACACCAAGATCACGCGCGGCGAAATACAGATTCGACATATCAAAAAAAACGGCAACTTTGTCGTATTGATCGGGACGAATCATCGTTCATTACCCTATCGGCAACCGCCGGAAATCCCCGCGGCGCCATGTCGGTCGGAGGTCCGAGGACGTAGTGGGGTCAGATCGGCCACTCGCCATACGGGGTGAGTGTTGTGGCTCCGGGATCCCATGGACTGGCGTGGTTCCAGTCTGATGAGAAATTCCAGAGACCACAACTGGTGAGTGGCCGCGAACGACCAGACTACTGGCCCGCGATGACCAGTGGCAGGTCCTTCATAGTGACCAGTCCTGGCGCGTGATTGACCACACGGGGCAGCGCGTTGACTGCGATGGCGGTCGTAGCGCGATCTCCCTGGAGACCCCCCGGAATGATCAACTCGAGCCGTGTCGGACCTTCAAGGACGATCTTGTCATGTGCCGGATCGGCATCGAGATACATCCGTAGGTGAAGAACGATCTTGGCCTCGCCATTGACAAATCCACGGCCGAACTGATCGACGCCGCAGACGAATCCTGGCTGGACGTCGAAATAGTCTGTCTTGATGTGGTGGTCGGCGATGACCGCGTCGGTCGTCTCTTCATAGCCGTCGAGCGTCCAGCCCAGCCCTGCGGCGACCATGTAGACCGACTCCTGCAAGCCAACGTGCCGGACCTTGCCGGCCTTGACCAGTTCCGAGAACTCGTCAACGGTCTTACCCGAACCAATCTTGGCCTGTAACGGCTGACGCCGGGTTGAGGCGTTCTGATTGCGCTCGACGTGAACGGCAGTCACCTTCTGTGAAATGCCGCTCAGCGCGAGTGCCAGGGTATCCATCACGAATCCCGGATTGACGCCCGTGCCGAGCACGGTCACGCCATTGGCGCGAGCCATCTCGTTCAATTTTTCGGCGAGATCTGGATACTGGGCAGCCGGAAAGGAGAGTTCCTCGCAGGTGGATACGACGTTGAGACCGGCTGAGATGATTCCTTCGAGTTGTGACCAGACTTGCTTAAGATACGACCCCGTCGTATGGAGAACGGCGTCGGCGGCCGTTTCGTTGAACAGCGCTTCGGAGTCACCGCGGACCTTGATCCCGATCTCACGTCCGAGTCCGATGACCTCTCCCACGTCCTTGCCGATCTTGGCCGGATCGATATCGACGGCGCCGACGATCTCGATGTTCTCGCGCGACGCGGCGAGTCGTGCCAATTCCTGGCCGATCGGGCCAAGTCCGTAGTGGATTGTCCGGATCTTGTTCAAGGCTTTAACCTCAACTTTCGCTTCGCCTGGTGGCATTCGTCACCGCGACGATCTTCACAAATGCGCCGGATTTCAGTCGCAAATCAGAATGAAAAACGCCGATTCAATGAGAGCGAAATTGATGTCCTCGACGTGTCTACGACTTCTGCTTCTCCTCCTTCTCTCGCAATGAGCGATAGTACTTCTTCGACTTCGGCATCGGACGATTTTCGACCGCTTCTCGCTCGGCGCTGGCCTGAGCGCTCGCCTCGACCAGCTGCTCCTCCAGCACGGCAAGGTCGTCGTACACGCCGAAGTTCGCGTTCGCAACTGGAGTTCGCATCAGTCGACGTACCAGCTCCAGGAGCGAGCGCACCTGCGCCTGGTCGGCTCCAGGCCGGTTTGCGGTCTTTCTGATGGTATCGACGAGCTTGAACGTGTCTGGCCGTGCGTCATTCTCGACCAGCCGCTCTTCGATTCGTTCCAATCCATAAAGCAAGTTCATTGATTCGCCTCTCTGGCAGGTATGCATTGCAAGTTTCTCTGCCGCGAGTATCGGCCATGAGCAAGCGTTTCGCAACCGCGGTCAGGAACCTGCCAGCACGAACGATCGGAGTCACGTGATTTAATCGCTGTGCCGCCCCGGTGAGCGGCGAAACGGCCGCGGGCGTCAACGGGAGGATCCATTCGTGGAAGGATCAGCCAGGACATCTTTGAAGGACCGCTTTCTCGGCTGTCTGCTGGGAGAGGCGATCGGCGACGCGCTCGGTATGCCGGTGGAAGGCTGGAGCGCTGAGCGGATACGCGACACGTTCGGCTGGCTCGATCATTATGAGCAGCCCACGCCAAACGGCCATGCGGACGATCTACGAGCTGGTGAGATTACCGGCGATACCGAGATGAGTCTATGCTTGGTCGAGGGCTTGATCTCAGCGAACGGGTTTGTCGACCCTGAAGCGGTCGGGATTCGCCTCATCAAGCTGCTTCAGAGTCCGACGGGCCGGTATCTTGGCCGGACGTCACGGCTGGCGATCGAACGGATGGACGAGACCGGCGAGTATCAGCAGGGTGCCAGTGGCGACTGGCCTGCGGGAAACGGCGCGGCGGCGCGTATCGTTCCACTCGGGCTGCTTCACGCGGTCGGCCACTTCAATCCGGAGGTCTTCACCCGGGAGGTGATTCGCGCCGGGTTGATTACCCACCACGATCCTGAGTCACTCAACGGCGCGCTGGCCGTCGCGTACGCGATTCGGCTGCTGGCGGTCGAGCAGATTCCTCCGGATCTCCTGCTCTCCGAGGTAGCGGCGTTTATCGACGAAGATCAGGTCGCGCGTCAGGTCAGGCTGGCGGCACAGCTTGTTCCGTCCGGCGGCGAGCAACAAGCCGATCTGGCAAACCTGCACCGGATAGGTACCTCGTCGTACGTCGCGGAGACCGTGGCCGCCGCCCTCTACAGTTTCGCCGTCCATCCGGACGATTTCGCAGATGCCGTCTTCAGCGCGATCAACGCTGGAGGCGATACGGATACAATCGGATCGATCACTGGGTCGCTCTGCGGCGTTCATCTGGGAGCGAGACGTTTGCCGCCTGACTTGGTTGATGGGCTCGAAGCCCGCATGTACATCCTCGCCGCTGCACCCGGGCTCTATCGTATGGCCCAGCGCCGGGCGGGGATGTTTTTGCGATTGACGGAGCGTGAATGACGGCTGGCGGATTTGTGGCGGTGGTGTTTGACATGGATGGGCTGCTGGTCGACAGCGAGCCAGTTCAGATCGAGGCATGGGAAACGTTCCTCGCCCGCAAGCAGCGAAATCTCACTCCCGAGCTGCTCCATCGCATGTACGGGCTGCGCGTCTGGGATTCAGCGCGGTTGCTGATCGAAGAGCTCGATCTGAACATGACGGTCGACGAGGTCGTCGACGAGCGCGACGCCATGTTCTTTGACCTCTTGCCCGGTCGTTTGCAGCCAATGCCTGGCAGTCGCGAGACCGTGAAGGCGCTGGCGAAACGGAATTACCGCCTGGCGCTGGCGACATCCGGACACCGTCGCTATGCCGATGTCGTTCTTTCTCAACTCGAACTCGCAGGCTCCTTTGAAGCCGAAGTGACCGGTGATCTGGTAGTGCATGGGAAACCGGCGCCGGATATCTACCGCGCTGCGGCAGACGCGCTCAAACTGCATCCGTCTGTATGCGTGGCGCTGGAGGATGCCCCGAATGGGATCGCGTCGGCCAAGGCGGCCGGTATGACCTGTCTCGCCATCCCGAACGACATGACGGGTGCAGGAGCCGGGTTCGACGCGGCCGACTCCATATTGTCTTCACTGTTCGATGTCATTCCGTGGTTGGAGCGGCACGGCGACCGAACTTGAGCATGTGCGCACGATCAGTCTGCGGTTAGCACTCATGAAGTGAGAGTGCCAGGCAGCCGTTGATCAATTCGACTGAGATGCTATACTCTTTGACGTATCTCGCCCGGGTCTTTCCCGGGCGGTTTCACGCGCGACACCAGCGGTCGCGCTGATCGAACAATTTCTTCTGACATTCTGGTGAATTCATGAGCGCCAAACGAGATTATTATGAAGTCCTGGGAGTCAACCGATCCGCGTCGACCGATGATATTCGGCGCGCATACCGGCGAATGGCTCGTCAGTACCATCCGGACGTCAACAAGAACGATGGGGCCGAAGACCAATTCAAGGAGATCAATGAGGCGTATGAGGTCCTCAGTAATGAGGATCAGCGCGCCGCCTACGATCGATTTGGTCATGCCGGCCTAGGTGGTTTCAATGGTGGCCCGGGAGCGGGTGATCCGTTTGGATTTGGCGGTTCGCCGTTCACCGATATCTTCGAGACATTTTTCGGCGGTGGCGCGACACGGGGCCAGCGTGGACCAACGCGTGGAGCCGACCTCGAATCCACGGTCGAACTGACCTTTGAAGAGGCGATCTTCGGCGCGGAAAAAGATGTGGAAGTCAACCGGCACGAGATCTGTGAGGACTGTCACGGCACCAAGATGCGTGATGGCGCCGAGCCTCAGGTCTGTCCGGTCTGTTCGGGTGCTGGTGAGGTCCGCCGGGTCCAGAACACGATACTGGGCCAGTTCGTAACCGCCTCCACGTGCGCCAATTGTGGTGGTGACGGCCGAGTCGTCACTGATCCGTGTCCGACCTGTCGCGGGCGTGGTCGGATCTCACGACGTCGCACCATCTCCGTAACGACGCCTGCTGGGGTCGACAGCGACTCGACACTGCGGTTGAGCGGTCAGGGCGAACAGTCACCAGACGGTCCGGCTGGGAACCTCTACGTTCGCATTCGCGTTAAGCCGCATGCGTTTTTCGTGCGGCACGGGAAGCAGATTCATCTCGACTTGCCGATCAACATGGCGCAGGCTGCGTTGGGTTCCGAACTCGAGGTGCCGACAGTCGACGGCGACGTAATGCTGAAGATCCCACAGGGAACTCAATCGGGTCAGCAGTTTCGCTTGCGCGACAAGGGCGTGCCTGATCTGCGAGGTGGGTCGCGCGGCGATGAGATCGTAACTGTCCGAGTCGTGACGCCGACCGATCTCACACCGGAACAGCGGGAAATGCTCGAGAATTTGGGCAAGACCCTGAAGGCACCGAGCATCCACGAGACAGCCCATCGCGGGTTCTTCGACAAGATCAAGGACGCGCTGGGAGTCTAGCACCTCATCAGGAGTCGCCGATACTTCGTCCGCAAAAGGAAAGCACCGCCGCGGTGTCTCGGCGGTGCTTTTGCTTCTTAGCGGATGCCAGGGGCTTGCGAGAGGGTGCGAGACTAACTCGGAAACTTGCCCGAGACCGAGGTAAGCAGCCCTGTTACTGGCGGACCTAACAACGCTAACGACGCAAAGACTGCCATCACGATCAACAGCAACAAGAGACTGTACTCAACCATCCCTTGTGCTTTGAAGCACTTCCGCCATCGACGTGTGCGCACGTAAGCCCTCCTCGTCGATGTGGATCGAATGGGCGGCGGTTCCAATCCGGAAACCGCCGCCCAGACAGCAATTCCTAGCTAGCTGACGGTCTTGAGATTGTCGCTGACGTTGTTGAAGATACCCGAGATTTTCGGGCCGAGGATCAGCAGGGCGGCAATTGCCACGACCGAGACCAGCGCCAGGATCAGCGCGTACTCGACCATGCCCTGTCCTTCGTACTCTTTCTCAGGAGCGTAAAGGCCGTAGAGAGCGGTCATGTACTCAACCATTGGTGGAACCTCCATGTAAGATACGAATCGATGAATGCCGATTGATAAGACCTAGTGACACCGCTTGATGAACTACGAGAGACCCCCTGAGCATCCCTCCTTTCGTGACCGGCGGGAGGTTGTCTCTTCCGCTCCGCCCGTCTCGGTTCACGAGAGCCGCTTGTTTTATGGCTCTATCGTAGGGATTTGCTCGGGGGGTCTCAATGAGTAAGAGGTCCGCATCACGCGGTTCGCTGGTACCGAGAAACCGCTTATCCGAGGGGAATAACGACTGTCAATCGAGAGGTCTTTTGTCCCACATTCTCGTGCTGAATGTCCGCACCAAGCCGCTCGAGCCGCCGCCGGACGGCCTCGTCCCCCAGAAAGCGTGTGATCTCCTGGCTCCGGTCAACTCCGTCGCCGTGGGCCTCAACTCGTCCGATGACCTGTGCATCCTCGTATCGCACGTCGACGTCAATGCTAGTAACGTCTTCGTCCGCGGCGCAGCTCGAAATCATCTGCTGCACCAGACGATACAGGACCATGCGCAAGACATCGGGTAGTTTCTCGTCGGTTTCGGGGCCGACGATGTTGGCGTCAATGCCGCGGAGACGCGAAATGTCGGCGATGTAGCGACGTAGCGTCGGCACCACGCCGATTTCCTTGAGCACCGCGGGACGCAGTTCATAGAGGAGCCTGCGCGTGTCTCGCAGCGCGCCGGACGCAACCGTGGTCAGATCGACCAGTTCTGCCTGGGCACGATCCGGGTCGCGCTCGAAACTGCGCTGGCAAATCTCGGCGCGCAGCAGAACGTTCGCGAGGACCTGGGCTGGACCTTCCAACACCTGCCTCGAGACGCGCAGTCGCTCGTCTTCTTCGGCCTGCACGACTTCTTCAAACGGAACACCAGCGCCAGCAGCTTCGGAACGACGCAGAAGCCGGGTGCGGTTGTCGGTCGTCGAGCGCTTTCGCTCTTCTGCCTTCAACTGAGCTTCGGCCAGTTCCAGGAGAATACGCAGCTTCTCCTGATAAGAGCGAATGCTCTTCTCTCGTTCCTGGAGTTGTTCGACCTGCCCGCGCATCATCATGAGCCGCAGTTCGATCTCGTGCGCGGCGTGATACATGTCGCGGATGTCCTTGCGGGCAAACGCCTCGAGATTGGCTTCCATCTCGCGCACGCGATTCGCCAGCGACATCTCGCGCTGGGTCAGCCGATCCACTTCGGTGTTGGACTGGTTGATCAGGAGGCCAATCTCCTGGAGGGATTGTGAAGTCTCGCCGAGGTCACTGCGGCATTCGTCGGCAAGTGCCGCTAGACGGTCGACGAACTCTTTGGTCTGCGGAAGCGGGAGCGCCATGAATACGTCTCCTGAACGTAAACGTCCAATTCTCTGTTCAGGAGCGTAGAGTCTAGATTTCCCGACGGCAACGGTACCGTAGTCCCAAAGACCGGCGTTGCCGCCCGTTCGCAGAGCTGGTCGCTACCGCTACGGATCGATCAGAAGCTACCGCCCGCTCCACCGCCTCCGGACGCGGCTCCGCCACCGCTCGATCCGCCGCTCGACGCGGGCGTCACCGCGGAATGGAACGCCGTCCAGCAGACAAATGCGTTAGTTGCGTTGCCACTGCGGTAGAGTGCTGGGCCAAGCCAGGCAGGCGCATATCCCTGATCGGCGGCTTCTTTAAGTCGACGGTGAAGAGAGGACGAAGCGCCAGTCGCAACCGCATACGGCATCGCGGCGTCGAGATCGAGCGTAACGTCGAGCGTCCGGTCTTTTTTCGATTGTTTGATCCCGGCGACGTACGACTGCCAGTCGGCAGCAAGTCCGGCCCCTGAGAGCGTCGTGTTTGAGTATGCCGCCATCGCGATTATCCCTGCGATACCGGCCACGAAGAGGAGCGTGGCACCGACTGCACCCCACGGCTGTGTGCCAAGAGCCGTAATGGCGAAGGCCAAGGCTCCGATCACCAGCATGGCGGCTGCCGCAAGATAGACTGGTCGTCTTCGCATTCCTGCTCGTGGATCAAACAATCCGGCGTCCAGCAACTGTTTCTCCAGGGCCTTTCGGGCACCAGACCAATCCGAACGCGCTCGACCCAGGTTAGACTGCGTCACCAGGCCGTCCGATTCGGCGCGCCGCTCCAGTGAATCCCACACCTCGTGCTCGACATCGGTCTTTGGAACCGACGCATCAAGCAGGCGAACCTGTACATGTCGCTTGCTTTCAGATTCGATGACGAGCGCCCCGCGGTGCGCAAGGTCGAGAATAGTCGCTTCAAGCTGACTATCGCGTACCTTGCCGGTCACCACCGCACCGACGACGGCCGGGGACGTGCTGTCGGGCGGCGTCGTCGTCGCGGCGATCGGCGCCGAAGCGCGGGCTTGTGTACGCCACACTTTGCGAGTAAACCAAGCGAAGCCCGCTGCGAGGACAATCGCCACGAGGTTCAAGGCACTGAGGGGTCCGCGACTGACATCTGCCGCGATTCGCTCGGCGGTGGATGGCGGTGGGGGAGGTGGGGGTCCATTCCGGAGACTCGTGGCGGCGGCGTCGAGGCCGGCAGCGATGCCCTGCGCCAAGTCACCGTCAGCCAGGTCCGGCTTCATCACCTGATTGAAAATGCGCTGCAATTCGGATTTGGGGAGGTTCCCGCCGTCAAAGTGCTTCTCCCCGGCGTAGATCACGCCCTGCCCATGGTGCAGGTTGCCGGGCTTTAGGTTGAAGAAGAAGACGAGGCCGTCGTGGGCATCCGGGGACGACTCGATGTCCCACTGATTCATCAGGTCGACGGCGTCACTATACGTCTCGTCATAGCTCGCGTCGTTGGCCCGCAAGTAGACGACGACCGGTGCGCCCGCGTCGACAACCTCTTGCGCGCGGGCTTCCAGATCGGCAATTTGAGAAGGATTCAGCACGCCGGCAGGGTCGTAGACATGCTTCCCCGGGACCGGTTGCCCGAACGACGGAGCGCTGGCCGCCGGACCCCAGGTAACGAATCCAGCCAGAACCGTGAGGACCACCACCATGAGAACGTGGAGCGAAACTCTGCTGCGCATTTCATGACATCCGTTCACGATGACAGCATTCTCTGGGAGTGAACAGGAGGACGTTTGTGCGGGCATACGAGTCGAACAGCCCACCGCAGCGTGAAATGGGCGAATACGGGGCCGACCAGAAAACGTACGTACGCAATGTCTGGTAAAGGGACCAGAACGGTCCGATCAGGGTTGGCTTCTTGACACGTTTCCCGCGTAATCAGTAAGATTCGGTCGCGCAGATCCCGATGGCGGGTGGTGAAATGGTATCACAAGGGTCTTTGGAACCTTTATTCCAGGTTCGAATCCTGGCCCGCCAGCCTGGTGCGGTACCAGGAGTATGCATTCCCCAGCGTAGTTGAACGACGGGCGGCAGTGAAGTCCGACGAACCTCCAATAACATCCAGCGGCGTCGCGGCGGTCATTTTGGCCGCGGGACTTGGTACGCGCATGCGCTCGCGAACCCCCAAGGAACTCCACCCGATCTGTGGTCGTCCGATGCTGTTTCATGTCATCGACGCGGTCGCGACGATAAAGCCGGACCAGATCATCGTCGTGTTGAGTCCCGCCAAGGCGTCGATTGCTGCGTCGTTGCCGGACGGGTGCGAAGTTGCCTGGCAGGAAGAGCAACTCGGCACCGGACACGCCGCAGCGCGGGCACTCCCACTCCTGAATCCGGAAATTCGCCACGTTGCCGTTCTCTTCGGCGATCATCCATTGCTGACATCCGATGCCGTCGCGCAACTCATCGCGCGTTCGCGTGAATCCGAAGCGCTCGTCACATTGCTGACCGCGATGCTGGATGACCCGGCTGCATATGGGCGCTTGGTCTACGAAGGCGGGCGAATTATCAGTGTGGTCGAGGCGAAAGAGGATGGCCGCGTCTATTCCGGGCCGGTCGAGATCAACAGCGGAATCTCCTGTTTCGATCGCGCGTGGCTCGAGCACGCGTTGCCCGACGTCCCGCGCAGCCAGGTGGGCGAGTATTACCTGACATCGCTCGTCGGCATGGCCGCCGCGATGCAGCGGGAACAGGACCCGGTCGTGTCGGTCGTGGCGTCGCCCGAGGTCGCGTACGGCGTGAATGACCGCGTCGAACTTGCCCGGGCTGACCGGTTGATGCGAAGACGAATTAATGAGCGGCATATGCGTAACGGTGTCTCGATCGTCGACCCCGACACGACCTTTATCGACGCGTCGGTCAGGATTGGCCAGGACGCACGGATTGAACCGTTCAGCATTGTTTCCGGGGACAGCCAGATCGGCGAAGGATCGGTCATCGGGCCGAACGCATTCATTCAGGACTCATCAATCGGCAGCGACTGCGTAATCGTTGCTTCAACCATTGAATCGTCCGAGGTTGGCGATCGTGTCCAGGTTGGTCCATACAGTCATTTTCGGCCGGGCACGCACATCGACCCTGACGTTCGAATTGGAAACTACGTCGAAATCAAGAATTCAACGGTCGGCACAGGGACCGACATCCATCATTTCAGCTATACCGGCGACGCGACGGTTGGCCGGAACGTGAATATTGCTGCCGGAACGATTACCGCGAACTACGACGGTGTGAACAAGCACCGGACAATTATCGAAGACGGCGCATTCATTGGGTGCGACACGATCCTCCGGGCGCCGGTGACGGTGGGTTCAGAGGGCCGGACTGGAGCTGGGAGTGTCGTGACGCGGGATGTCGCGCCGGGCGTAACGGTGGTTGGGCTTCCGGCACGCCCCATAGCATCGAAAACGAGTCGGGACCGGCATAAGCGGGAAGAGACTGAACGCTAGATGGATGGACGCCTGCAGCTATTCGGCGGCAACGCCAACCCGGCACTGGCTCAGTCGATTGCGACCCAGCTCGAGATTCCGCTCGGGAGGCGATTCGTCGGCTGCTGGAGTGACGGTGAATCACGGGTCGAACTGGAAGAGAACGTGCGCGGCTCAGACGTTTTCATCATGCAGTCGATGTGCTACCCGGTGAATCAGCATATTGTCGAACTGCTCCTCATGCTGGATGCCGCCAAGCGCGCGTCCGCCGCTCGGGTCACTGCCGTCATTCCGTATTTCGCCTACGCGCGACAAGAGAAAAAGACACGAGGTCGCGAGCCAATTAGCGCGAAACTCGTGGCGAATCTCCTCGTCACAGCCGGCGCCGACCGTATCTTGACGCTCGACATGCATTCTCCCGCAATAGAAGGGTTCTTTGATATTCCGGTGGATCACCTGCGTTCAACTCCAATCCTGGCGGCACACTTTCACCGAATGCACATGAACGACCTGGTCGTTGTCAGTCCAGATTCCGGTGGTGTGAGTCGAGCGGACGAGTTCCGCGAGGGGACGAGCGGAACGCTGGCCATCATCTCGAAGAAGCATCCTGGCCCCGAGCGTACAGAGGTGCTGGAGATGGTCGGAGATGTGCAAGACAAGGAAGCGCTGATCGTCGACGACGTGATCTCGACTGGAGTCACGCTGGTAAAGGCCGCCGAGACATTGGTGGCGCGAGGCGCGAAGAAGGTCAGTGCGGCGGCCGTGCATGGGGTCTTCGCCGACGGCGCGCTGCAGAACATAAACGATTCGATCATCGACAAGGTCTATGTCACCGACAGCATTCCGCTGCCGGATCAGGGGCCGCGCGACAAGATTGAGGTGCTGACCGTGGCACCGCTGCTCGCGGAAGCGATCATGCGGATTCACAAAGACTTAAGCATCAGCGCTCTCTTCATCTAGAGTGTCGCGCAGGGCTTACGGCGTACCTATCGCCATTCCCAGGGTTGAGCGCCACGAAACCCACCGGCGATCAGGGATCCAGGAGTTTGGAGGATTTGAGTACCGAAGGCTGGATACAAATTGGCGTGGCTGTAGCATCGTTCGCCATTCTTTCGATCGCCTCGACGATTGAACTTGGGCTAACGGTCGTCAACCGCGTCACGATTCGCGCGCTCATCGAAGAGCGTGCTGCCTCCCACCGCATGCATTCACTGGTCGACAAACCGCAAGCGATTCGCTCGGCTATGGTCTTGCTGGAGCTTATCGCGGCCATTGTTGCGGTCGCGAGCTCCACCGTCGTTATCGATAATCACCTCACGGACTACCCGGTGCTCGTGTCGGCGCTCATTTGCGTCGTCCTGGTGCTCCTGGTCGGCCGCATCATTCCCAGTGTCGTTGTCGCGATCCGGCGTTCGCCCGACACCCAGCGTTTCGAGCAAATCGGCTCGGTGCTTGCGCTGTCGATTCGACCAGCGACGGCGCTCGTCGAGGGTCTGACGCGCGCATTCGTTCCGGGCGAACGTGAAATCGACCGCGCGACCGACGATGACTTTGTCTTCGAGGCGAACGAGAATGGCGAAACCAACGGTAACGGACACGACAACGACGATGAGATCGAGGAGGACGAGCACGAAATGATCTCAGGCGTGCTCCACCTCGACGAGGCTGTCGCCCGCGAGATCATGGTGCCGCGCACGGATATCCGAGCGGTTGCCGTGGGGACACCAATTCCCGATGTGGTGGAGTTCGCGCGGCACTTCGGACATTCGCGAATTCCGGTCTATCGCGAATCGATCGATACGATCATTGGGGTCGTCTACGCTAAGGACTTCCTCCGCTTCGTCGACGAGGACGTGAGTCAGGTCGAACTGATCGAACTGCTTCGTCCGGCGTACTTCGTTCCCGAATCGAAGCGTGTCGGCGAACTGTTGCAGGACTTGCGGCGCGAGAAGGTTCACCTGGCGGTTGTCGTGGATGAGTACGGCGGCACGGCCGGAATTGTGACCATCGAGGACATCCTGGAAGAGATCGTCGGTGAGATCCAGGACGAATACGATCGCGAACTGCCCCTGGTCGAGCGCATTGGCCCAGATGAGGTCATTGTCGACGGACGCATTCCGATGGACGAACTGGCGGAGATCTTCGATACCGACATCGTTGAGGGTGACTTCGATACGATCGGCGGATTCGTCCAGAAGCAACTCGGGCGCATTCCGGACCCAGGAGAGGTTGTGGAATCCTCGGGTCTGCGGATCGAAGTGCAAGCTGTCGAGCATCGGCGAATTCGGAAGCTCCATGTGACGCGACGCGAGCAGGTGACCGCGACCACGGGCGACGGTTCGTGACCCTGAACCGAGACGATACGCGCGAGTGGACAGTTCTGAGATACGGTGAGGTCACGTCGACCATGGACGTGGCCGTTGACCTTGCACGGAACGGCTCTCCCGCCGGTGTCGTCGTCGTTGCATCTCACCAAACGGCAGGGCGGGGACAACACGGCCGCCTCTGGATCGAACGGCCGAACACCTGTCTCCTCACCACCATCATCCTACGACCGGACTTTGAGCTCGCGACCGACCCGACGCTCTCACGTCGCATCGCCGAGCAGGTCGGAGCAGCTATTCAGGCGATATGCGGGGTCGTTCCGACTGTGAAAGAGCCGAACGACCTCCTCCTCGGAGGACGGAAGGTCTGCGGCATTCTCTGCCAGACGAGTATTCGCGGCGAGCGAGTAGAGTACCTGCTTGTCGGTATTGGACTCAACGTGAACCTGCCGCGAGATGCACTGCCACTCGACACAGCAACGAGCCTGCTGGTTGAGACCGGTCGAGTGTTCGACATCGATGTACTTCTCCGTGCGATCCTCGATGAACTCCCCGCGATTCCTGGTCTGTGTCGGAGTGAGCCTGAGGCTGAATCGCGGCATATGACCCGTATCTGATCAATGGACGCTTTTCTGAGAGACGGCACCTGTGCTCCCCATCGGGACGGCTTGAGGACCTTCATAATCACTCCCGACTCCGCGTGAGGTGTCTCCGCGAGACCCGGTTGAAAAACCGGAACAAGAATGCGTTTTGCTATACTCGCCTCGGTGCGCGGAATCTGACGACTTGCCCGGTTCCCGCGCACGCCACGTGAAATTAGGAGTGGGAGGCGCGGATGGATTTTCAATACACCGACGAACAGGTCCAGGTTCGCGACATGGTCCGTGACTTCGCGAATCGCGAGGTCGCGCCGCATATTCAGGAGTGGGACGCAAACGGGGAATATCACCCTGAGGTCCTCTACAAGATGGGCCAGGAAGGGATCCTCGGCCTCCCGATTCCAGAGCGCTATGGCGGCGGCGGATTCGACTACGTGAGCTTCGCACTGGCGTGCGAGGAGCTTGAGGCTGTCGACACCTTTCTCCGCGTCGTCATGAGCGTGCATGTTGGCTTGAACAGTTTGACGCTACACCAGTGGGCCACTGAGGAACAGAAGCAGCGTTGGCTGGCGCCGCAGGCGAAGGGCGAAAAACTGGCAACGTTCGGCTTGACCGAGCCGGGAGCCGGGTCCGACGCCGGAAACATTCAGACGCGTGCTACCAAAGACGGCGATCATTACGTCCTCAACGGCGAGAAAATGTGGATCTCGCTGGCGAACACCGCGGACCACTTCCTCATCTTCGCGACCATGGATCCCTCCAAGAAGCACCGTGGTCTGGTCGCGTTCGTGGTGGAGCGTGGGATGGAAGGTCTGACAACAGGCTCGCTCCATGGCAAGCTCGGCGTACGCGCGGGCGATACCGGTTGGATCAACTTCAACAACGTTCGCGTTCCGGTCGAAAATCGAATCGGCGAAGAGGGTGAAGGCTTCAAGATCGCCATGAGCGCGATCGACCAGGGCCGTTTCACTGTGGCGGCCGGCGCGGTCGGCCTCATCAAAGCATCGCTCGACGCCAGCTTGAAGTACTGCCACGAGCGCGAGGCATTCGGGCAGGAGATCGGCCAATTCGAGTTGGTTCAGCAGATGATCGCCAAGATGGTGGCGGGCTACGAGTCGTCGCGGCTCCTCGTGTTGCAGGCGGCTAATCTCAAGAATCGTGGTATCCGCAACACGAAGGAGACATCGCTGGCCAAGTGGGTCGCCTGTGACAATGCGTTCAATGCGGCCAATGATGCCATCGAGATTCATGGTGCTTACGGCTATTCCAACGAATACCCGGTCGAGCGCTACATGCGCAACTCGCGCGGAGCAGTCATCTACGAAGGCACACGCGAAGTGCATCAGCTCGTCCAGGCTGGCTACGCGCTCGGCTACCGGGTCGATCGCCAGCTGCGTTGCCCGCAGCCGCCGTCCCAGGCGTTCGAGAAGGAAACGGCTGGAGCTTAGTCGACCGTGTCGTACCGCGTGCATGTCAGGTTGACCACATGGCGGTAATCATCCCGTTTGGTGGGAAGACGCCACTGATCGCCGATGACGCGTTCGTTGCGCCGAACGCCGTCGTCATCGGCGACGTCGTGATCGAATCCGGCGCCAGCATCTGGTTTGGTGTTGTCCTGCGTGGCGATGTCGCGCCGATCCGCATCGGCCGTCGCACCAACGTTCAGGACAACACCGTTATCCACGTCGATGCTGACGCGCCGACGACGCTTGGTGAAGACGTCACCATCGGCCACGCCGCTATCGTGCACGGCTGTGTCGTCGAGGACGGCGCGCAGGTCGGAATGGGCGCAATCGTCCTGTCGCATGCCGTGATCGGCTCCGGCAGCATGATCGCGGCTGGCGCGGTTGTGCCGGAGGGCATGAGCGTGCCGAGTGGGAGTGTCGTCATGGGTGTGCCGGGACGAGTGCGCCGTGATGTTTCCGACGAAGAGCGTGGTGCGCTCCGACAGCGTGCCGCCGCATATTCCGAGCGAGGATCGATCTACCGACACTCATTGACTGACTGATACGAACCCGGTTGAGGACGAAAAGGAGCGCGCATGCCTATCGACGTCGAACGATCAGGACAGATCGCCACGATCACACTCAACCGGCCCGACGTGCTGAACGCCTTCAACACCGAACATCTCACCAATCTCCGTGACCAGATCCAGCAACTCGCGATAGACCCCGATGTCCGCGCCGTCATTTTGACGGGGGCGGGGGAGCGTGCCTTCGCGGCTGGCGCCGATATCGCCGAGATGCGCACCAAGTCACCTTCCGAGGCGCGCGAATTCGCGCTGCTGGGCCAGTCAATCTGCAATGCCATCGAGCGCGCTCCGCAGCCCTATATCGCGGCAGTCAACGGGTTCGCGCTTGGCGGGGGCTGCGAGGTCGCGCTCGCATGCGACCTTCGCATCGCGTCAGAAAATGCCGTTCTAGGTCAGCCCGAGGTGTCGCTCGGCATCCCGCCTGGATGGGGAGGGACGCAACGATTGACGCGTTTGATCGGGCCCGGCCAGGCGCGTGAGCTGATCTACACCGGGCGGCGCGTCAAGGCAGACGAGGCACAGCGGATCGGTCTGGTCAACGCGGTCTACCCGCTGAATGAGCTGATGGACAAGGCTCGCGAGCTGGCGAATCAAATCGCGGCCAACGCGCCGATCGCCGTCGCGTACAGCAAGGATGCGATCTCGCGCGCACTCGACGTCGAGTTGGATACGGGACTAGTCTATGAGGCCAACGTCTTCGCCCTCTGCTTCGACACCAGCGACCAGAAAGAGGGCATGGGCGCGTTCCTGGAGCGACGCAAGGCCGAATTCAAAGGGAAATAGGAACTTCTCGGCCTGGTATCTCGCAAACGAGTTGGAGGTTCTCGATTGAATATCGCGGTGCTGGTCAAGCAAGTGCCCGACCCGAACGCGGTCAGGTTTGACGCGCGATCCGGTGACATTTTGCCTGGAACCGCGCAGGTGCCAAACGAGTACGACCTGGCCGCCGCCGAGGCGGCAGTGCGGCTTTCGGAGACGTTTGAGGGCGTCGAGATCGTCGTCGCCACCGTTGGCAACGGGCGTGAGTCGCTCAATCGTTGTCTGGCCATGGGCGCGGACCGGGCCGTGGCGATCGAATCGCCGGTGGATACGCCCGACAGTCTCGCGACCGCCCGCATTCTTGGCGCCTGGCTCAAGGAAAACTCCTTCGATCTGATTTTGACGGGCCAGGAAGCCAGCGACGGCGGCACGGGAAACGTCGCGCCGCAGATCGCGGCGCTGCTCGACCTTCCGATTGTCAGCAACGTTATTGGACTGGAGTACCAGAACCGCGAACTGACGTTGAAGCGCGAGATCGAGGATGGACACCAGGTCGTTACCGCACAGTCTCCGGCGGTGTTGTCGGTTCTAACAGCGCTGAATGAGCCACGTCACCCGACGTTGAAGGGCATTATGGCGGCCCGACGCAAGCCGACCGAATCCTGGAAGCCCGACATTCCAGCCGAGGATCTCGAGCCAGTACAGACCTGGGGATCCCTCTTCGCCGAAGAGCAAACCATTGCTGGCATCATGATTCAAGATGAGGAAGCGGACGCCGCGGTTGAGAAGCTCATCGAATTTCTGAACGAGCACAAGCTGATCAACCGGGACTAGGCGACATACCGAGGGGAGCGCTGGCACGACGTGAGCACGAACGTATTGATCTTTTCCGAGCTTGGTGAAGACGGTGACCTACGGATGTCGACCGCCGAGTTGTTTGGCGTCGGCAGGACGTTGGCGGATGATCTGGGCGGATCACTGATCGCGGCCGTCTTCGGCAGTGACATCGACACCGCCCAGCAGCACGTGGCCGAGATGGGTGTCGACCGGATCTTAGTCTCTTCCGACCCCGCATTGGCCGAGATTACCGTCGACGGCTATTCGCGAGCGATGGACGTGGCGATTGCCACGGCCGACCCGGCGATCGTTCTTCTGTCGGGCACAACCGCAGGACGGGATCTGGCGCCGTATCTTGCAGCGAAGCGGGGGGGCGCGCATTTGGTCGACGCGGTCGACGTCTCGGTCGCAGACGGTGAGGTTATTGTCAAGCGCCCGGTCTTTCAGGGCAAGCTTCAAACGGAAGCGCGTGCGAACCTCGACCAGATTGTCTTCGTGACGATCCGCTCTGGGTCCTATCCGGTTTCCGAGCGTGAGGCCGGGAAGTCGGTCGATGCCGAAACGCTCGATGTTGCGGTGAACCCGGACGATCTTCGCGTCCAGGTCGTTGAATTGCTCGAGTCGAAGGCTGGTTCGGCCAATCTTGAAGCGGCTGACGTCGTAGTCATCGGCGGGCGTGGTCTCGGCGAATCGGATAACTTCCCGTTGGCCGAGAAGCTGGCTGAGGCGTTCGGCGGCGCGGTCGGCGCCACAAGAGCGGTCAGCGACCTCGGCTGGCGACCGCACTCAGACCAGGTGGGTCAGACCGGCCGGCAGATCGCACCGAAGCTCTACATTGGCGTCGGGGTCTCTGGCGCGGTACAGCACACGGTCGGCATGCGTGGCTCGGAGTATGTCGTGGCGATCAATCACGATCCTTCCGCGCCAATCTTCAAGCTGGCTGATTTCGGTGTCGTCGCGGACCTGTTCGAAGTGGTGCCGATACTGATTGAGCGGGTGCGCCAGGAGCGGTCGCAGACCTGATCTCACCGGCGACGGAAAGATCTTTCGAACGGGAGCGTACATGCAGGACGAGCGAGTCGATGTCATTGTGGTCGGTGCTGGGCCAGCCGGGATCGCGGCGGGTCTGACACTAGCACAGGCTGGCCTGGAGGTCGTCGTCATCGAACGCGGCGCCTTTCCCGGATCCAAGAACGTAATGGGTGGCATCCTCTATCGCCAGCCGACCGAGCTGCTCGTTCCGAACTTCGCCGAAATTGCACCGGTCGAACGTGCCATCATCGAGCAACGATACATGCTGCTCACCGAGGACAGCGCCTTCTCGGGCATCTACCGCACCCAGAAATTCGCTGAACCACCCTACAACGCTTTCAGCGTCATGCGCGCCGACTGGGATCAGTGGTTCGCACACCAGGCTGAGGAGGCGGGGGCTTTCATCATCCCGCAGATGACGGTCGTTGACCTGATCTGGAAAGACGGGAAGATCGACGGCGTACGGACCGGTGACGAGGAAGGTGACCTGCGCGCCGACGTGGTCATCATCGCCGACGGCGCGAATTCCCTCTTGGCGCAGAAGGCCGGGTTGCACCGGGAGTGGCGGCCGGATGAGCAGGCCCTGGTCGCCAAGGAGATCATTCGGCTTTCGGAGCAAACGATCAACGACCGGTTCAATGTGCCGGACGGTCAGGGCGTCGCCATGGAGATCTTCGGTCGCTCGACCGCCGGGTTGCTTGGCTACGGATTCATCTACACCAATCGTGAAAGTATCTCGATCGGAACCGGCGCGCTTCTATCTGACCTGATCACCTCCGGCTACAACGTCAACGACATGTTGAACGACTTCAAAGCGCATCCGTCGATCGCTCCGTTCCTTGAGGGAGGCGAGACGACCGAATACTCGGCCCACCTGATTCCCGAGGGCGGTTGGAACTCGCTGCCACGTCTGTACACGGATGGTGCGGTCGTCATCGGCGATGCGGCCGGGCTGGTAAATCCGATGAACCGGGAAGGGTCGAACTTCGCGATGGTCTCCGGCAAGATCGCAGCACAGGCGATCGTGGAGGCGAAAGAGGCGGGTGATTTCTCGGCAATGACGCTCAGTCGCTATCGCGAGCGCCTCGAAGAGACGTTCGTGCTGAAGGACCTGCACAAGATTCGCCACATGACCGGCTTCGCGCATTCCCGGCCACACCTGTTCAACGAATTGCCTGAATTGATGTCGAAGGCCGCGCGGACCTACCTGACGGTTGACAGTGTGCCAAAATCGAACAAACAGAAGCGCATTGTGAAGATGCTGCGTGAGGGGATGCCCGCGAGACGGGCGCTCAACGACGCGGCGGGGCTATTCAGGGCGATGCGGTAGGAGGGGCTCTAACACGGCCGTCGGCCGCCGGTCGGCACAAGTTCGGTCACTACGTCTATATAAGCAGTGTGAAAGAGAACGAGCCGCGTCAGAGTGACGCGGCTCGTCGGACTTGCTATCTGTGGCGGATCAGACTTCAGTCTGATCGTTCTCCTTCGCCTGTTCGACAACCGGTTTCCACTCGTCCGGCAATCCCGACTCAGTCACGCCGTAGAAGACGCGTACATCGCCGCTGTGTCGATAGGCAAGGTCGTAACGGAAACTGCCATTGCGCTGTTTCTGGACCCGCACGACCCCGTGTGGTCCTTCCCAGGTGATTTCGTTGGCGGTCGGTTCGCCCGACTCGCGCTGCTTGATGGCGTAGCGCCACAAGCGTCTTGCCGAGTCGTACGTCACGTTTTCGACGATCTTATGATTCCGCAGGTCGCGCATCGTGTGGAACACGCTGCCATCCCGCTGCTCAGACGAAACAATCTCAACGCCCGTGTGTGGCATCTCGATTTCGGCCAGCGGCTCATTCTTCCCATTCGGGCTGACCTTCGCCTCTTTCTTGGCCGGTGATTCTTTGGGCGTCTCCTTCTTCGTTTCCTTTGGGCCGGAATCTGTCCTGCCGCCGATTGCGCTCTTGACCATATTCACGATCTGGTCGCGATTCGCCACCGTCGTGTTTGATCCCTCTCGCACGTAGATTTCGCCTGATGTGAGGGCATATGGCTTTTCGCTGCCAGAGCCGATGGTTACTAGTAACAGGTCCCGGTCGTGAGCATTCAGCGTTTCGACCGTCACCGGAGGCTCTGGAGTGATGAAGCGCGCGAAATCTTCGCGTAGCTGCTCCATCGCCGTCTTAACGCGGGGCACACCGGCGATTTCACCGTTTGCCGTTGCGCTCAGACCAACGAACAACTCGCCGCCGTCGGTGTTCGCGAGCGCGACCGCGTCCTTGAAGATCGCATTGGTTCTACGGCGACTCTTACTGAGCCGTTCGTGGAACACCTGAGTCTGATTGTCGCCCTCCGCCCGGGAAGCCAGCACCTGAGCCAGTTTGCTTTCGATGGGCTGATATGGCCGAACCCGGTTGAATTCAGTGCTTTCGAACACGGCCTTGAGGGCCGCGAAACTCACTGCCGCGAGCTGGATTTCCGTTACCCGGTCGCCGAGTCCAAGATCTTTCGATTTCTCCGATTCACGGATTAGCCGGTGCGCGTCGGAACCTTGAATGCAGAACATCCGGCGCGGGTATTCCGGCTTGCTGCCGTTAAAGAATCGGGCAGTCGTGCGAGGACCAGTATTGTCCAGGTCGGTCGCCTCGAGAGCGTGGAGATTCGGACTCTGGGTATAGGCGATCTTGGTCTGGCCGCCAAACGGGAATCCTTGCATCGCGATCCCGTGCGTCGAATTCACGTGAGCGCCAATAACCAGTGCTCCTGCTTCGTGCAATAGCTCGAATGCGCGCAGCACGTCAGTGGTCGCCCCCACCTCACTCGTTCCCTGGTCGATCTTGTCGTCCGGAATATGGAGCGACAAGAGAATGTGCTCCAATTTGCGAATGGATGTGTCTTCCGGGAAGATCGCCAGAACGTGGAATCCAAAGGTGGCGGTGAATTCGAACCCCGGGAGGAGCAGGATCTTGTTCAGTAGGCGACGATATTCGCCCAGGAGTCGCGCCTCGTCCGGTTGGATCCGGTCGAGCGCTTCCAAGAGTTCGAGGTCTTCAATCTCTCGCCACATACGTGCATAGCCACGAACGCTGTTGTGATCAGTAAACGCGACAATGTCAATGCCGCGTTCTTCGGCTCGTTGGAGCATCTGGACGAAGCTTACGTCGCGCTGCTGGTAATCCGCCGACGCCGGAGTATGGATGTGGAGGTCCATCTTCCGCCACTGGAGTTCCGGCTGATCAGGTTGTTCCGCGGCACGTGGGCGAGAACGTCTACTCCTAACCAAGGGTGATACCGGTCACCTCCTCTCTTCAAATAAACAAATATACATAAAGCCGTACGCGAGAAATGCCCGCGCCACGGCCTTTCCTGCCAAAAATATACCATAATTGTAGGAAAACTCCGATGTGGGCGGCTGTCGGCGATGCCTGTCCGTGCTAGAATGAACGGACTTTATGACCCAGCTCGCCCCATTGAACCGGACAATACACGCTCGCGAATTCGCTGATCTACTGGTAATTGTCGCGAGCACGCCCGGCTGGAAAAGGACGAACATTGAACGTTTTCATCTTGCTGGACATCCTGCTCCTGATCTTGGTTGCACTCTTCGTGCCGATTGGGTTTTGGCGCGGTACGCACCGCGAAATCATGGTCACGCTTGGCATTCTTCTCGGTGCTTCGCTCGCGGAGTGGTGGGCGCGACCGTGGGGTAACGACCTAGCCGACCTGACCAGTCTGCGAGACACCGGTGGGGCCTTTATGGTCGCAGTCCTGTTTCTGATTGGAAGCACATTCCTATTGGGTTACGGCGCGGGCGCGGCTTTGCCAGTGCCAATTCCCGGGATGATCTCGCGGGCCTTCGGGGCAATTGTCGCTGCCGCGAACGGGGCGCTGCTCCTCAGCTTCGCGCTGCGCGACATTCGCGTCTACCTGCTGCCGAATTCGGATTCCGGATTCCTTGACAAGTCGGTCGTGGCTCATTTCCTGTCGACCGGCGTGGGCTGGATACTCCTCGGCACGGCCGTCGGCTTGCTGCCGATCATCCTCGTCATGGCGCTATTCGGGCAGAGCGTGGTGATCAATGAGTACGTCGACGATGAGGGGGACGACTACGAGACGGAGTACGAGACCGCGCAGCGTCCATATCCTCCGCGTGTACCGTCATTCCAGATGGCCGGGGCGGGCCAGCCCACCTACAAGGCCGACCCACCCCGGTCGTTTTTTTCGTCACCAGCCGAAGAGACGCGCCAGATCTCAGTGCAGCCATCCTCGTCGAGCGAGGAGTTTCGCGGCAATCTCCATGAGATGCAGACTGTGGCAACACGAACCACTGACAGCCCGTCCGAAGTGACGCGCACGATGGAGCTCGCCGCTGCGGCGCCGGTGGACAACTCAGCGCTGCAGGAGGGCAAGTGCCCGGCCTGTCACGCCGACGTGCGTGAGGCCGAGGTGTACTGTCCCCGATGCGGACGCGTTCTTTAGCTCGTCTTCCATTCTTCGCGCTGCGCTTCGTAGTTGGACGGCTTGTAGCGGTCGGTCAACGGCTTGCGCATCATCACTTCAACCCGGTCCTCCCGAAACCCCTCACGGTGGTAGAAGGAGTGGGGGATCGGGTTCGTTACATCCACGCTTAGCTCAATGAACGAGCAGCCAGTCTCACGTGCTCGCTCGGTTGCTGCGTCGAGCAATCTTCGCCCAATTCCTGAGGATCGGTAGTCCTTGTGGATGACGAACCGCCGGATGACGCCAAAGTGCCCGTAGGTCGACTTCCAGGCGATGTAGAGTTCGATCTTGCCGACGATTTTGCCGTCGAGCTCAGCCACCAGCACGCTCGACGGTTCGTACGAGTCGTCGTGATACTCGGCGACCATGTTGGCTTCGTCGTAGCACCATTCGACTTCGTGATTCATGGCAGTCTCTTCCGGAACATCGCCAATCCGTCCCGGCCTGATCGTAATGGTCGGTTCTGTCACGTGCTGAGGTCCTCTCTCGCTACCTTCGCGCTACCAACGCCGCAGGATAGCACGTCACCCAGATTCTGTTCAGTGAACGATGGCCCCGTCTGCGACTAGGGAGTCTGCGGCACGACGGCGGTTAGTGTCGAGAGTGGCAGCCGCACCTCGTCTGGTTTCAGACGGATCTTCAGGTGTTGACCGGTGCGGATCTCACCCAGATACGCGGCATTGAGTGTGGAAAGGTCAGAGGACTTCGCAGCTTGCGGCTGCAGAACGACATCGCTGTCGCTGGGAAACGCGGCCAGTGCTCGCATCGCTACCAGAACCTGTGCGTGCGGCGACGGGTCTGCCAGTGAGCCAAGACTTGTCGCTCCAGCGCTGGAGGCGTCGACGAACGTCAGCAGCGTTTGGTGAAACCGGAGTGTGATAGCAGCGTATTCCAGTGTCGCTCCACTGGTCGGTGGGCCGGCGAATAGGTCAATTGAGATATCGGGAGCGACCGTCACGCTCTGGTGACCAGTGAAGACATTGACCGGGATCGCCGAACTCGCGGCTGCTGCCTGCATCGCAACCCAGGTCGGGTTTGACGCCGGCTGCCCAGCGACGAGGATCTGGTCGATGCCTCCGCGCTCGATCAGTCCGAGCACTCCAAGGGGCTGCTGGTTGTCCCACCCTGGAATAATCATCAGATCGATGTGACGGTTCCATGGCAGCGTGGCGCGGCCCACCAGATCCGCAAGATCGCTCCTGGCGTTGCCGCCGCCGACGACGATCGTTGCCCCACCGACCTGGATTACTCCCGACAGCGTGCCGCCCGTGTTGCCCACGACGACCTGATCGCTCCGTCCCGCACCCGCTGCCACGATGCCGCCAGTGAGCCCGAGCAAGACCCCGACGAGAATTGTGATGGTAATGGGCGATCTAAGAATGTGCCGCGCCGGGACGAACGACAAGTGGTCACGAACGAACTGTGTCACCCGGCGCGCGATCATTGCTTGGAGGCGTCGTAGTAGGCCACGTTAATGACTGTGCCGCGTGGAACCCAGCTATTCCACTGCTTTGAGGCGCTGACAATCCCGCCGTTCGGGAAGGACGCGCAGTCGAAGGTTGAATCCTGAGACTGAATGTAGGAGCAGGATTGGGCATTCCGGGAACCGATCACCAGACCAGCGTTTTCAAGCTGTGGTAGAGCCTGCTGGTAGGGAACGCCGAAGACGTCGGGCACTTTCACCTTGTCGCCGACACTGACGTTCAGCGTCACCGTTCCGCCATTCTTGACCTGACCATTGGGGTCGGCCGAGATGACGGTCCCCTCGGGCACCGTCTTGCTCCCTTGCTCGACAATCTTGACGGTGAGCCCCTTGGATTCGAGCAAACCTTTTGCCTGCCCAACCGGTTGGCCGTTGAGCGATGGAAAGGTGACGAATTCGGGACCCAGACTCACTTTAACGGTTATGGTCGAGCCTTTTTCAGCCTGCGCCTCGGGCGCTGGCGTCTGATCGATGATCACGCCCGCTGGAAACACCTCGCTATAGACCTTCTGCTGCTCGATCTGGAAGTTGCCTGGCAGCACGGCGGTCTGGGCCTGGTCGAGCGTGCTATTGATCAGGTTTGGCACGTTCGCCATCTCCGGGGTTGGTGACGGTGACGGCGTCGGCGTGGTCAGTTCGGTTGGCGACGCGGACGGCGTACCAGTTCCGGTCGCAGTGGGCGTTGGTGTTGATGTCGATTTCGGTGTCTTGGTTGGCGCGGTGCTCGGAGTCGCTGTCGTGGACGGATTGAGGACAACGACAGCCGACGAGGTGGGAGAACTCGTTCCGCCGGACGAGTTGATGAAGGAGAAATCTCCCAGCTTGAAAGCCAGGACGACCAACCCCACCAGCCCAATCAGAATCGCCGACCCAATGAGCCAGGTGACGCATCCTACGTCGTCGCGAAATGCCTGATCACGTCCATATGGTCGAGACGGCGGTCGTCCGCCGCCACGCGCTGTTCGCGGGGGCGCGGTGACAGCACGCGAACGCGCGGTTCGGGCTGTGGCAATGGCGCCAGCTCCCGAGCTCATCACCCGTGTCGACTGCGCGGCGCTCGCGGCGTCGTCCCAATGATCGAGTGCCGCCGCCAGGGCCATCGCCGTCGGATAGCGGTCGCCTGGCTCCTTGGCCAACGCCCGCATCACGATCGCTTCGACCTCAGGCGGAATCGACGGGTTGAACTCGACCGGAGACGGTGGTGGAGCGCTGACGTGCTGCATCGCGACTCCGACTGGCGTGTCGGCGTCGAACGGCAGCTCCTTCGTCAGCATCTCGTAGAGGACGACGCCCGTCGAATAGATATCTGACGCGGGAGTCGCTCGTTCGCCCCGAGCCTGCTCTGGCGAGACATAGTGAACCGTGCCCATGCCGGTGCCGGTCTCAGTCAGATTGGCATCGGTCAGCCCCTTGGCGATGCCGAAATCAACCACTTTGGCCTGGCCGTTTTCATCGACCAGAATGTTCTGCGGCTTGATATCACGGTGCACCAGTCCGTGCCGGTGCGCGGCGTCCAGCGCCTCCGCCACCTGACGCAGGACGAATGCGGCGCCCTCTACGGTGAACGGACCTTGGCGACGGATCAAGTCCTTCAAGTTGGGCCCGTTGACGAATTCCATCACGATGTAGTGCGTGTCGCCGTCGTGCCCGACGTCATAGACGTTGGCAATGTGGGGATGAGACAACTTGGCGGCCGACTGCGCCTCTCGATTGAAGCGCAGCAGGAAGTTCCGATCGGTGCCGAACTGCTCGCGCAAGACCTTGATGGCCACGACACGACCAAGCACGAGGTCATAGCCGCGATAGACGACAGCCATGCCACCCTCGCCGATCATCTCATCGAGGCGATAGCGACCGTTCAGGGTCCTGGATTGCACCGAATGGGTCCTCCTGGTCAGCGAGTCACGGTAATTCTAGTGAGCGTTGTTTTCAGATGTCAAACGCGTCCACGTTCTATCACGCGAATCGCGTCCGTCGTCGTCTCCACGTATCATTGATCCGGCAGGCGTTCGTACGTCATGGGCGTGATCTAGCCTGCTGGTCTAACGATCTGAAATGAGTCTGCCATTCGGACCAGTTCATCCTCAGTGAGCACCCTGCCCGTCGTGCTCGACATCCTGCACATAACTGACGCGCAACGCCACTGGAGGGTTACGCGAGTTTTTCCATCCGATGTTGACTCCACGGCATGGGCGAACTGCATTCGGCCTTGTGTCAGAGTCGTCACGTTGCCCGTCAATGAGCTGAAGAACGGCGCCTCTCGAATGTGAATGATCGTTTCCTGTGAATCGGGACAGCCAGATTGGCTCGTCTGAACGAGCGTGGCCTGAAGTGCCAATCCGTTGCTGGCCGCGTCGTCTGACACGATCCCGGTCTGGGCGGCGTCATAGGCGAGGCAATCTGGCCGCACGGTAGGCAGCAGGATCGGATACTGCCAGCGATCGCGCACGGCATTGACCGACGGAGGGGCTTCCGGACGTGTGATCGTGGCCGGCGTAAAGATGAATGCGTTCAGGATAATTGCGACGACGACGATGGTCCCTACAGCAACCAGCGTCGCAACGATCCTGGTACGAGTGAGTCGCAAACTGGTCCGATCTCCTGTTGTCTCGAAGTCGGTTACCCTTCCCTCAGGGATGCCCACGTGATTCAACCAAATTCTTACTGTCGGTGACACGCGCGGTGGGTGTATCGCGTGGGGCGGCCCCCGGGCGCGGCCTGCCTTGGGGCGGAAATTGCCGATTCTTGCTGTATTATCGTGCGCGACAGAAATGTGGAGGGATGATTCAAAACAGGGAACGACCAGACGGCGAACTCGTCAACACCGCCAGGGACCACGGCTGCTTCGGATGCGGCGAAAGCAATCCGATCGGACTTCGTCTCAAATTCTTCCGAAACGGGAACGCGGTTGAGGCGAAGTTCACTCCAGACCAGAAATACGAAGGATACGTCCACATGATTCACGGTGGCGTGGTGGCGACGATGCTTGACGAGGCTATGAGCTGGGCTGTGATCGACCGCGGTCTGCTCGCCGTGACCGCGAAGATGGAGGTCCACTTTCGCCAGCCGGTGCCAGTGGGTGAGCCGCTGACGGTCGTAGGCCGCGTTGAGCGTGACCGGCGACGCGCGGTTGAGGCGAGCGGCGAGATCCGCAATCGGGCCGGTGAGGTGCTGGCGAGCGCGAGCGGGCTGTTCATGCGCGTGTCGCGGGAGCAGCAAAGTGCTTGGGAAGCGACGTATCTCGGGAAAACCGAGTAACGGCACGACATAACGATGATTTCGAACTGCGTCGTCATGTGCGGCTGCGGGCGATGCGGTCGGCATTGAGGTCAGGGCCGATCAGCGTGCAGGCTACCGCGGTCAAGCCATGAGCGCGTAAGCGTGAAACGATGGTACGAGTTGATTGCCACGTATCCGAAACGGTGAAGAGGGTTGGACCGGCGCCACTGAGGAGTACGAACGATGCGCCTGCGTCCAACAGAGCGTTGCCTGCCGCGGCAGCAGTCGCGTCGCTCATGACAGTTCTCGTGAATGCATTCGGTAGCGTTTCCCATGAGACCTGCTCGCCGGCGCGAATGGCATCGGCAGCCTGTGACACAGTCGCACCGTCGCTGAAATCATCAGGCGTCAACGCTGCGTAGTGCGATGCGGTCTTGCTCACAGTCTGGCTTTTGGGTGTCGCCAGTGAGAGCCAGACACGCTTGAGGTCAGGTAGCGGTTCAACCACCGTTCCGGTGTCTGAAGACAGCGAAGTTCCGCCGCGGAGAAAAAAGGGAACGTCGCTCCCCAAAGCGGACGCAATGGTGTGTGCGACTGCGGCCGGAATTGACGCCAGATCGCAGAGTGCTCGCAACAGAGTACCGGCGTCACTGCTACCACCTCCGAGTCCGCCCGCCACGGGGATCCGTTTGACGATCCGAATGTTCGCGCGGACGTCGACTCCTGTCTGCTGCTGGAACATCTGCACGGCTCGGTAGGCAAGGTCGCCGTCCTGTTCGATACGCGCATCCCCACGAAAGTCGAAGCGGTCTGACGGCGTCAGAAAGATCTCGTCGAACAGGCTGATCGTCTGCATGATGGTGAGGATGTCGTGATATCCGTCGTCGCGGCATCGCAAAACCTCAAGGCCCAGATTCACTTTTGCCGGGGCGAAGAGGCGGAGAGGTCGGCGGAACCTGATCTCAGGCATTGCCCGCCTCCCGTTCCCAGGTCGCGAACAGCCGGATCCAGTCCTCCACATCGAGCGTCTCCGCTCGACGTTTCGGATCGATAGACGCTCCGGTTAGCGCGTGTTTGACCAGGGATCGATCGGCCTTGAGTCCCGCCGACAACGAGTTGATCAATTGTTTGCGTCGCTGGCTGAAACCGGCCCGAACGAGCCGGAAGAAGGACGGAATGTCCCGCTCATCGAGTCGACGCTGCGTATCGACCTCGATCCGGAGCACGGCCGAATCGACCTTCGGCGCCGGGACGAACGCCCCGGGACCAATGCGGAACAAGATCTTGGGCTGACCGTAGAACTGGACGGCGATGGCTAGGACAGACATATCTGGTGGACGCGCGACGATACGCTCGGCCACCTCGCGCTGAACCATCACGATGAGCCGTTCGGGTTGCCAGGAACTTTCCAGGATGTGCGCGATCGCGGCCGCTGCTACCGAATAGGGGAGATTCGCGACAACCACATAAGGGCGTCTACCCGTGATCTGTTCGAGATCGACGGTGAGAATGTCGGACTCCACGACCGTGGTGTTGGGGAGTTCCAGGTTCGACACGTAGCTTGCCAGGCGCTCGTCGAGCTCGACCGCAACGACCGAGCCTGCCCTGGCAGCGAGTTCACGCGTCATCACGCCCAGTCCGGGTCCGACCTCGACAACCTGGTCGTCGTGGTCAACGCCGGAAGCCTCGACGATCCGCCGGACGATGGCGGAATCATGCAGGAAATTCTGTCCGAGCGCCTTGCTCGGTTGAATTCCGAGATCTCGCAGAATCACACGCCACTCTGACCTGGGGGAGTCGGACGATCGGCGCCGAGCGCGCCGGTCGTCCTTCGGTGGGTCGTAGTCGTGCGGGTCCAGGTGGCCGCTCAACGCGAGACCGTAAGGCCAAGGCCCGAGTCGATGTCGCCAACGTGCCAGAGGGACTCGCCCGCCTGGGCAAACGCGTGCTCGAGCGCTTGAACGCGCTCAACTGGAACCGAGATCAGAAGTCCACCTGATGTCTCCGGATCGAACAGGAGATCCGTAATCGTCTGCGGCACGCTGTCTTCGATGTCGACCTTCGGTTCCTGGCGCGTCGTGTAATACGCGACATTTCGGCCTGCTCCTCCGGGAAGACGACCCTCTCGGGCGTAGCGCTCCGCGCCGTCGAGCAATGGGATATTGCTGCTGATCAGGCGCATGCGAACCCGACTTCGTTCGACCATCTCGAAAGCGTGTCCGGCCAAGCCATAGCCGGTGATGTCGGTGCATGCGTTGACGCCGACTTCGCGCAGGATGCGGGAAGCGGTCTGGCTAAGCCGGAGCATCGAGGCGACCGCCCCTTCGACGTGCTCCGGTTCCGCAGCTTCGGCCTTGAGCGCCGTGGTGATGACCCCAGTACCGATTGCCTTGGTCAGATAGAGGCGGTCCCCAGGCTGGGCGCCAGCTTTGGTCAGGATCTTGTCGGGATGGATCGTTCCGGTCACGACGAGTCCATATTTTGGTTCGTCGTCGGTGACGGTGTGGCCGCCAGCGATAACGATGCCCGCTTCGGCTGCTTTGTCGGCCCCGCCCTCGAAGATGCGCGCGATGACTTCGGCCGGAAGATCTTCCGGAAATGCCGCGATGTTGAGGGCCATCATCACTTCGCCGCCCATGGCGAACACGTCGCTCATTGAATTGGCTGCGGCGATGGCCCCATAGGTGTATGGATCGTCAACGACCGGAGTGAAGAAATCGACGGTCTGAATCATCGCCAGGTCATCGCTCAGGCGGTAGACGGCAGCGTCGTCACTGGTCTGCAGACCAACCAGCACGTTCGGATCATGACGTTGGGTGAGTGGACGCAGCACCTGCGCCAGGGCCCCCGGGCCCATCTTGGACGCTCAGCCAGCGCAGCTCGCCAGCGTGGTGAGACGGATCTCGTCTCGAGATTGCATACCATCTATCCTTCCAATTCCCGCGCGACGCGCGGTGTTCTGATCTTATGGAACGGCTGGGCGAGCGTCAAACTTCCCGACTCCGCTCACAATCCTCTCTTTCCTACCTGGCACGACACGTGCTGGCGACAGGACAAGAATGTGACGTCCGGCAGCTACCTTCCGGCGAGCGGTTGTCATGGTCAGCCATCCACTGCTCTCGCCGATGGCGCGAAAGGAATCATCGGATGAAGGCCGTCATTACCGAAACCACGGTCGTCGAAGGCAAAGAAGGCGTATGGGACGACGCCTATCGAGCGCGAGCGAAAGCCGCGACGAATCAGCCCGGGCTCATCGGCATGTCGCTCCTGATCCCGTTTGATGACACGAGCAAGCGTGTGGTCCTCGGAATTTGGGAGAGTGAAGACGATTGGGCGAAGTGGCATGAGACTCCTGATTTTCAGCGGACACGCGAGATGATGAATGGGGCGACAGCCCAGGACGGCGAACCTCAATGGCATCAGGTCGCGACCGAGCACTTCACCATCGGTGCTGACTGATCGAAACAACGTCGGCTAAGACAGGGTTCGGGACGGGAACGACGTTCTCCTTCCGAACCCTTTTTTGTGCCCAGCCCGGCAATCCGTGCGAAGATGGGGCCGCCAAAGGATGATGGGTCGCTGGAACGACTTCACGGCCGTCGCGTTCGACCGTTTGGAGGGTTGATGCCTGGACTGAGTACTGATGAAATCATGCGTATCGCGCTCGATATGGCTGACATGCTGCATGCCCCAGCGGACAGCGCAATCTATGTCGAGGGTTCGAATCTGCAAAAGGTGATGTTCGGCATCGACATCGGCGCCGCTGAACTGATGCTGGCGAAAGAGTTAGGCTGCGATGGCGTGATTGGCCATCATCCCGTCGGCGGGACGGCGACGCTCAACTTTCCGGAGGTGCTGACGCGGCACGTCGAGTTGATGGTCGAACACGGCGTGCCGACTCCAGTCGCGCGTGACGCCATCCAGGCGATGCTCACACGAGCGCTCTTGCGCTCACAGGCAGCCAACTTTGACCACGTGCCGTCAGTGGCGCGCCTTCTCAACTTGCCCTTCCTCAACGTGCATTTGCCGCTCGACGAGGTCGGACGTCGAATGATGGTGGAGACGATCGACACGCATCTGCAGACGCTCGATCGTGATCCGCTGGTGCAGGACGCCATCGATGCGTTGAACGGCATGCCGGAGTTCGCCAACGCTCAGACCCGGATCATGGTTCCTGTTGGCGCGGTCGATCGACCGCTCGGGCGCATCGCGATTGTCCACGGCGCTGGAACCAATGGCGGGTACCCTGTCGCCAAGGCGTATTTCGACTCTGGGATCGACACGGTTCTCTACATCCACGTCGCTCCAGAAGAGGCCCAGCGACTGCGAGCCGATACCAACGGGAACCTGATCGTTTCGGGACACATCTCAAGCGACATGATCGGAATCAACCCATTCGTCGCCAAGCTCGAGGAGGCTGGAGTCGAGGTGATCCGCATGAGCGGACTCTAGCGAGCCATTCGACAGGAAGAACAGGGCAGGCGAACCCAGGGGCAATAACCTCCGGGTTCGCGTTTACCTGCTATCAAGCGGGCCAGTTAGGCCGCGAAGATCTTGCGAATGCGTTTAAGCGCGGATTCGATCGACTCGTCCGAATTGGCGAAGCTCAGACGTATGTGGTTGCGGGTGACGTCGCCGAAGGCATCGCCCGATGTAACCCCGACGAGCGCCTCGTCGATCAATCGCTTCGCAACGTCGGTCCCGGAGAGACCGGTACCGGACACATCCGGCAATGCGTAGAAAGCACCCTCTGGCATCGGGCAACTGAACCCGGGAACGTCATTCAGCCCCGAAACGATCACATGGCGTCGCCGGTCCCAGGCCTCCACCATCATGTCGATGAACCCCTGCGGGCCTTCGAGAGCGGCGGTCGCGCCTGCCTGGCCAAACGAGGTGGCGCACGTGACCGAGTGGCTGTGGATCTTGGCGACCTGGCGCATGACCTCTTGCGGCCCGGCCACGTAACCGAGACGCCAGCCAGTCATGGCGTAGGCCTTCGAGAAGCCGTTGACAGTCAGAGTCCGCTCGGCCATACCCGGCAGCGAGCCGATGCTGATGTGCTGATTCCCATCGTAGCTGATCTTCTCGTAGATCTCGTCCGAGATGACGACCATGTTGCGCTCGATGGCGATCTCGGCGATCGCGTTCAGTTCCTCGCGGCTCAGCATGCGGCCAGTCGGATTGTTCGGCGTATTGACGATGATTACCCGCGAGTTCTTTGTCAGGTGCGGCTCGATCGCCTCCCGGCTGACGTGATAGTCATTGGCCGGGTCCAGCGGGATCATCACGACTCCCGCGCCAGCGACCCGCGCCATCGGCTCGTAGGAGACCCATCCGGGATCGAACATGACAACGTCGTCACCGTTCTGGACAAGGGCGAGAACCGAGGAGAAGAGGGCCGACTTCGCGCCGGGAGTGACAATAATCTGGTCGACACCCACCTCGATGCCATTGTCGTCCTTGAGCTTCTGCGCGATCGCCTTGCGCAACTGTGGCGTGCCCTGACTCGCGACGTAGTGGGTGTCACCGGCGTTCATTGCCTCGATGGCCGCGCGACAAACGTGCTCAGGTGATGGGAAGTCCGGCTCTCCACCGCCAAGATCGACAACATCGAGCCCCTGCTGACGTAGCGTCCGCACACGGTCGGATACCGCCAATGTTGGCGACGGCTGCATATTCAGCACTCGATCGGCAAAATGCAAGCTCACTCAAGCCCCCTTGGACTGTGGTTCAGGTTCGGATTACTCGTGGCGCGGAAATCGGCGCGCCGTATGACATTATGCCCCAACTACGCTGTCTCTTCGGTGTTTCCAGGTTTGGTGGCGGTGACGAGATGGAGCCACATGTGCCGGCCCGACTGACGTACGCGAGATTCATGACAACCACTTGCAACTTGCGCAGACGTTGGCTAAGATACGCAGTGTTAGCACTCTCGATGTGAGAGTGCTAACTTCGGAGCACGGGAGTGTTCGCAGTGGGAAGGTCCCGCTGCATGAGACTAGGGAGGTTCCGACAGGATGGCGAGCAGCAACGGCAACATCAGGCCGCTCGGCGATCGCGTGCTGGTCCGGCCGACGCAGCGCGAAGAGACGACTAAGAGCGGCATCGTCCTTCCGGACACGGCCAAAGAGAAGCCGCAGCGCGGTGAAGTGATCGCGGTTGGCGCGGGCCGGTTGGGCGATGACGGCAAGCGGCAGCCAATGGATGTCAAAAAGGGCGACAAGGTGCTCTTCGCGAAGTACGCGGGCACCGAGCTCAAGATGGATGATGACGAGTACCTGATTTTGAGCGAGAAGGACATTCTCGCGATCGTGAGCGAGTAATCTCGTTTCGATTTAGTCGGTGCACATCTTGGGTGCGTTCGGCACACCAAGAGGAGGGTATGGAGAAGTGGCGAAGATTCTGGAATTCAACGAGGAAGCCAGAAGGTCCCTCAAAGAGGGGATCGACATCCTGGCAAACGCGGTCAAGACCACGCTTGGTCCGAAGGGCCGCAACGTCGCGCTGGACAAGAAGTTCGGCGCGCCGACCGTTACCCACGACGGTGTGACCGTCGCGAAGGAGATCGAGCTCGAGGATCCGTTCGCGAACATGGGCGCGCAGCTTCTCAAGGAGGCTGCCACCAAGACCAACGACGTGGCCGGTGACGGCACCACCACGGCGACGGTCCTGGCTCAGGCGATCGTGCACGAAGGACTCCGCAACGTTGCGGCCGGTGCGAACCCGATGCTGCTGAAGCAGGGCATCGATTTGGGCAGCGACAAGGTCGTTGAGAAGCTCAAGGGCATGGCCAAGGAGATTCAGGGCAAAGAGGACATCGCCCAGGTCGCGGCCATCTCGGCGGCCGACCGCGAGATCGGTAACCTGATCGCGGACGTCATGGAGAAGGTTGGCAAGGACGGTGTCATCACTGTCGAGGAGTCCCGTGGTCTGGAATTCGAGACCGAATTCACCGAGGGCATGCAGATCGACCGTGGCTACATTTCCCCCTATTTCGTGACCAATCCGGAGCGCATGGAGGCTGAACTCGACGAGCCCTACATCCTGATCACTGACAAGAAGGTGTCGGCGGTTGCCGACATTCTGCCGGTGCTTGAGAAGGTCCTCCAGGTCACGAAGAACTTTATGATCATCTCCGAAGATGTCGACGGTGAGGCGCTCGCGACCCTGGTCGTCAACAAGCTACGCGGCACGATCAATGTCGTCGGGGTCAAGGCACCGGGCTTTGGCGATCGCCGCAAAGAGATGCTGCGCGACATCGCGATTCTGACCGGTGGCCAGGTCATCTCCGAGGAAGTTGGTCGCAAGCTCGACAGCGCGACCGTTCAGGATCTGGGCCGGGCTCGCCGCGTCGTCTGCACCAAGGACGAGACGACCATTGTCGAGGGCTACGGCAAAGACGATGAGATCAAGGGCCGGATCGAGCAGATCAAGGCACAGATCGAGCAGACGACAAGCGACTTCGATCGCGAGAAGCTGCAGGAGCGGCTGGCGAAGCTCTCCGGTGGCGTGGCCGTCATCAAGGTCGGCGCCGCGACCGAGACCGAACTCAAAGAGAAGAAGCATCGCGTTGAGGACGCACTGAGCGCGACCCGCGCCGCTGTCGAAGAGGGTATTGTACCGGGTGGTGGCGTCTCGCTGATCAACGCCATCGACTCGCTTGACGAGGTCGAGGCTGAGGGTGATGTCCTGACCGGTGTGCGTATCCTGCGCCGTGCGCTCGAGGAGCCGCTCCGAGGCATCGCCGCCAATGCTGGCCTCGACGGGTCGGTTGTGGTCGAGTCGATTCGCCGCCTCCAGAAGGAGAAGAACGACCCGGCTATCGGCTATGACGTGATTCGACAGGAATACGGCAACATGGTCGAGTGGGGCGTCATTGACCCGGTCAAGGTGACCCGCTCTGCGGTCGAGAATGCCACTTCGATCGCGGCCATGATCCTGACGACCGAGGCGCTTATCTCCGACAAGCCGGAAGAGAACAAGATGCCGCCGATGCCGGCGGGCATGGACTACTAGTCCAACAATTCTTCACAAAAGCAACGGGACGCGGTCACGGCCGCGTCCCGTTCTTGCTGTTGTCATCCTCGCGAGTCGCTCACTGTGCTACCCATTGTGCTTGGCGTCTGACAGCCCCTCTCAGTTGACTGAACTTCCGGCATTGAAACTGCGTTTACCTGAAGTGGACCGCACCGGCCTCGTCTCACTGGAGACTTCGGACTCTTGCGGCAAATTCTCGGAACAAAGACGAGCCCTCGGGGATCATGTCGGGCTCATCCGGTCTAGCGCCGTTTCGACTGAAGCGGGGAAAGGGAAGACTCGGTAGTCATCGCGCTGTCCAATGACGACATCTCGAACAACGGCGGGCGCATGACCTGGTGTCCTCGCCGTCTTGAACCCTGACAGGACTGAGCCATGAATGAAGCTTTCGAACGATTCTATGACGTTGAATCTGATCCACTGGACATTACTGGTCAAGAACTGGCCAATCTCCTCGATTCCGGGCTCCAACCGACCGAAATCGATCGCCTTCGTTTCACTCGCTGGCGCTTGCGAACGCACCAACTTGAGGGCGACGGCTGGCCGCATTCGAGCGGACACAACAAGAATGCCCCGTCGTCACAGCCGCTACGCTGGGCTGGCCACCGGAGTTCGCACTGAAATAGATGTTCATTTCGGGCGTTATCTCGATCACGCGTTCTTCATAGGAATTCTCCGAACTGACTGACCCTCGACGCCTTGCTCCGTCCGGTCGATCCGTGACTTCTGCGTATAATCTCCGGGATGACCAGAGCCGGGCGACGGGGGACCTCGGTGCAACGACCGACCCGCATCTTCTACGTTGGAACCTATGAACGGGACTATCCGCGCAACGCGCTGGTGCGCGCGGCACTGGGCCGTGCGGGATTTTCCGTTCAAGAGTTGCATCACACGGTCTGGTCCAGCGGCGGAGACAAGACCGCCTTGCTCGGATCACGATCCGCATTGCTGCGGCATGCTCTCCGTCTCGGTAGCGGCTATATCCGCCTGCTAACCGGAGTCATGACCCGGCGAAATGATGTCGATGTCGCAATGTTTGGGTTCATTGGGCAGCTGGATCTCCTCGTCCTCGGTCCGTTGCTGCGCGCATTGAAGAAGCCGATTGTGTTCGATCCGCTCGTGACGCTGACCGACACATTGGTCGAGGATCGCGCGAAGGTCGCGAAACGGGGGATTTGGGCACGGGGCATCCGATTGGCCGACCAGCTGGCTTTTCGCCTCGTGGATGTCATCCTGGCGGACACCGATGAGAATCGGAGCTACATCTGCTCGAATTTTGGAGTTCCAATTGATCGCGTGCTGGTCGTGCCGGTTGGCGCCGATGAGACGATGTTCCGCCCGGAGGTCGTCGAATCGGTCAGCACCGACTGCTGCGACGATCGAGGTCCATTAAGGGTGCTCTTCTACGGCACGATGATCCCGTTACAGGGAGTCGAGACGATTGTACGTGCGGCCAAGCTGCTCGAGGACGAAGCCGTCGAGATCAATGTGATCGGTGCCGGACAGACTCTCGCCGCCGTCCAGCGACTTGCCGGAGAATTGCGCGTGCGGAACGTGATATTCATGCCGCGTGTGCCTTATGAGGAACTTCCCAGTTGGATTGCAAGAGCCGACGTCGTGCTCGGCATCTTCGGCGCGAGCGCCAAGGCCGCCCGCGTGGTGCCGAACAAGGTCTATCAGGCCATGTCTATGGGAGCGGCCATTGTCACTCGCGATTCGCCCGCCATGCACAAACTGCTGAGCGATGGAGAATCCGGGATGCTCGTTCCACCGGCGGATCCCGGGGCGCTCGCGGATGCCATTCGTGCGCTTCATGATTCGAATCTTCGGCTGAGACTCGGGCAGACCGCTCGAAGGCGTTTCATCGAGACGTCAACTCTGGATGTTCAGTCTGACCTGGTACGTGACGCGATTGAATTGGCGACAGCCGGAGCGATCGCCGGAAATCGTGCGGTGACGGTGTGACCGTGGAGAAAGCGGCGACCTCGCGTACTTCGAACCTCCGGCTGCGCCGCTTCATGCCCCTGGTTATCTGGGGAACGGTAGGTCTGGCGATCGTGGCACTCGTCCTCAGTGGCGAAGCCTCACGTATGGCCAGTTCATTCAGTGAGGCCGACTGGCGGCTCATCGCGCCGCTGCTTGCCGATAGCTCTCGCGCTGCCGGTCGTGCACGCGAGACGCTGGCAGATCATGCTTCGGTCCCTGGGGCACGACCTCTCACTCGACGCGACTGTCGACCTGACCATTTCGTCGACCATGATCAACTACGCGGCGCCCGGTTATCTCTGGTCGCCCGCCAAGGGTTTGATGGCCCGGCAGATGTTTGGCATTGGCCTGGGACAATCGGTGCCGACCCTGGCGGTCGAGCAGGTGCTCGATGCCCTGGCGCTGCTGATTGGAACGGTGATCGGCCTGCTGCTGGCCGGCCCGGCTATCAGTCATGCGCTAGTCGATCACATGAGCGCGCCGTCGATGACGACGATCGGCATTCTGGCGGTACTGGTCTTGGTCGCGGTTGTCGGCGGGATCTACGGCTTGGTGCGCTTTGGGAAGCGCTTCACGTCATCACTTCTGCAGGCAGTGTCGCTGCTGGCTCGTGACCGGTCGCTCAGGCTCCCCGTCCTTGGACTGACCTCCGCTCGCTGGGTTCTCGACACGCTGGCGATCTGGCTCGCGGCACAGGCACTTGGGGTAAACCTTGGATTCGCTCCGCTCATTCTGATCAGTAATTTGCCGCTCCTGATTGGATTGATTTCTCCGATGCCGGGTGGTATTGGCTTTCGCGAAGGCGCGATGGCGGGTGTCGCCGGGATCCTGTCGCTTCCGGTCAGCCCGGTGTTGGCTGCTGCCATTCTTCATCGCGCCGTCCTGCTCCTGGCCTTGCCGCTCGTGCTGGCTGGGATTCGACTTCAGCGCTGGGCCATTGCGTGACATCGACCTCTGCGCAGACCGCCACCGTTGTCACTCGCCGTCTCGCTCCATTGCGGGTGCTGGCTCGTTCCGAACTGATGCCGATTTGGGTGGCAGGCATTCTGATTCGTCTGCTCCTGATGCCCTTCAGCGTACATACAGATCTTTATTCGATCTACTCTCGCTCCTACGGCGCGGTGTCGACCGGGCACCTCTTCGGCTTCAGCAGTCAGATCGTTATTCAGCTCATTCACGATGCCTGGTTCCTCATCATTCAGCCGTTCCTGCCGCACGACAGTTCGATCTGGTCGCCAACGGCGGGTGTAATTGGTGTGGGCATACAACCGTCTGATTTCGCGCGCTTTCTGGATTACTCGCACCTGGCGCGTGCGCTCTTTCTGATGAAGCTTCCGTACCTTGTGGCCGACCTGGCGACGGGCTGGGTGTTGACGCAGTTCGTCGCGCCGGTCTGGCGGCGGCGGGTTCTCGCGCTCTGGCTTCTAAATCCCATCGTTATCTTCGTGAGCGCGGTATTCGGGCGGCACGACAGCATATCGGTGTTGCTCGTGATGCTATCGACTCTGCTCGCGTTGCGTGGACGGCGCTACTGGGGCATGGTGCTGCTCGGAGTGGGCGCGACCGCGCGTTTTTTTCCGGCGTTTCTCGTTCCGTTCTTCGTCGTCTCCTTCCGGCGCACGCGCCGGGAACTTGTGCTCCTCGCTGGAGGACTGATCGGCTTCTGGCTGCTGATCGAGATCGGGATGCTCGCGACGACCGGGACGAGCCCGACGCTAACGTTGCTCAATCGATACCCGCATATCGAGTATTTGTTCGACATGAGTTTCGCTCCGGGTGTTGGTGGAACGCTTTTCCTCTTTCCGTTCGGGTACGCCATGTTGTTCCTCTGGTTCATTGATCGCGGTCGGCAAACGCCGCAGGATTACATTCCCATCGCCGCGGCGACCATGCTCCTGCTGTTTGCGCTGACTCATTTTCATCCGCAGTACTCGATCTGGATCGTGCCGTTCCTGGTGCTGGTGATCTACCAGGACAACCGACTGATCGCATACCATGCGATTCAGATCGTGCTGCTTGCCCTGTTCACCATGCAGTTTGGACGAACCGCGACGTGGGATCTGTTTTTGCCAATCGCCGGCGGCAGCGTGCAACGCCTGCCCGACCCGATGAACATCGTGGGTGCGTTTCTCCCAGTCAACATTTACCTGGGCGTGGTCAGAAGCTTGTTCACGGCCGTGTCACTCTGGATGGCGTTTGCGATATTGAGACGTCAACGCGGACTGTTCGACCGGCTCCGAGCGGAGGTCTTCCCCGATGCGGTGGACTAGGCTGCGCGGGAGGCTCGTGGTGGTCTTCGGCGGTGCCGTGCTGCTCGTCCTCTGCTCCGCGTGCGGATTGCCGCAGGTCCTGACACCCGCGCTTCCCGATTCAGCCGGGACTGCGTCGGTCGGCAAGAGGTTGAGCCAGCCGTTCTACTCGCCGACGAATGGCCTCGACGGTGTGACGGTCGCGGTGTCGCCGCCGCTGGGACCCGACGGCGATCTCTTGCCCCAGCCGACTGGTGGCGCGACGGTTTCCGTGCGCTACGCGCCGGAGGCAGACAACCGATTTCCCGAGGGCGCCTTTCACGATTGGCCTGACCGTCAGAAATGGTTGCCGGAACTGACCGGTGACCAGCATGATCGGTCAGAGTTTTCTCTCGCGCTATCCGAACCTTGACGGTGTGACACTGCGGGTGGCGACCTTTGGTTCGGACGCTGGCAACGGCCCGGCCACGCTCAAGGCGAGCGGTCAAATCGACGCGCTTTCACTTCCGGTCGATGGGAAGCTGGTACGGACGCTTCCGGGAGGAAGCGCGGTTACCGTCACCGGAACCGCCGAGGGATGGGCGCACGTCCAGTTCTCCGACGGCGCGGACGGCTACATCGCGCTCGATCAGTTTGCCAGCCTACCACCCGCTTCACGGCATAACACTGGAAACGTGACGCTCACGCTCTACCGGGAAACGGACATGATGCAACTGCGTCAGGCAACAATCAATGCGGCGCAGATGCATGACAACAGTCACGTAACGTTCACATTCGACCCGATCGCCGACTCCAACGGCCAGCGCTATCGTTTGTCGATCACCTCTTCCGACTCGTCACCGGGCAACGCCGTGACCTTCCGCTACGATCCGTCGTCGACCTATGCCGATGGCCAGCGCTTTGACGGCGGCCAGCCCGTCGGGGGCGCACTCGTCTTCCGACCGGAGTTCGCGAAAGCCGATCCGCTTTACCAGAGTAATGTCGATGACCTCGAATGGTCGTCGCTGTCTCGAGCGTTCGTTGCTGGGTTTTCGCCCAAGCCGGAGACTGCTGACCGCTTTCTCAGCGTCGACTTGACCCCGGGCACCAGGACGCTCAATGTCGTCTGGTCGCTTATTCGGCCGTCCGGTGGGCAGCCGATTGTGGTCGATGGGAACAGCCAGTCCCCTGGCGGCGGACTCGTCTTCAACGTTCGTTATCGGGACAACGTCGCGATCTCCGGTATCGCTGCCGACGCCGCGCGCTCGGTCGGGCGCGATGCGCGCCACGATCCGTCGTTCTTCGCGTTTTACGCTCTCGTGATCGTCGCACTGTTGATGCTGGGCGGGTGGACGGGCGCGCGAAGGCTGCGTGATGGTCATTGAGCGCTCCGAACGACGCTGCCTGCTATGCAACGCGCCGTTTCGTGGGCGCACGTTCCTCTGCCGGGAATGCGCTGATCGCTATCGCAGTGGGTCCGTTCCGGTCGAGGTGCGGCAGCGCTTCTACGAGCAGATCGATCACGTCTATCCCGACTGGTCGAACACCTATGGACAGTACAACCCACCATTCGGCTTGCTCAAGGTGCTGGAGAATGCGCCGCGGTCGATGCGCTTGCTCGAGATCGGCGCGGGTGGGGGATTCACGCTCGCGAAGCTGAGGGAGATGGGTTTTCGCAACCTGGTCGGATCTGACCTGACGCACACCACACTCGAGGCGATGCGCGGAAAACTCGGATCGATGGCGCTGGTCGCTGCCGATGCTGAGTCGCTCCCGTTTCGCGATGGCTCGTTTGACCTACTCCTCTCGAGTGACGTCGTCGAGCACCTGCCCGACCTCGAGCGGCACATCGCCGAGTCAAGCCGCGTTCTGGTTCCTGGTGGTCGCTACCTGTTCAAGACGCCAAACCGGCTGGTGGCCAATATCTACTACCGTCTGCGCGGCCTCTACGACAGCTACTTCTGGCATCCGTCGATGTCCTCACCCGCGGAAATTCGCGACTTGCTCGACCGCTACGGGTTCGACGTCCGCTTCCTGCCCGCGCCAAGGCTGACTGACGCACAGGTGCGGAAGATCCCAGTCAGGCGCTTCAGGCCCCTGGCACGGCGGATTCCCGTTTCGCGGCTTCCGCTAATGGCGCGACCGCATCTTGAGATTGTGGCAACCAAGCGCACACGCGGATGAAATCAGTTAGACTCGACGTTGGAAGTTGCAAAGAAACGTCTGTCTGAGTAGGGAGGGTCTCGACCTGTGGCAAGGAACGGTACGACGCTGCGCGCGCTCGCGATGAGCAAGGACGGAATGGTGGCGACTGGACATCCGCTCGCGACCGCGGCGGGACTCGATGCCCTGCGCCGCGGTGGCAATGCGATGGATGCCGCAATTGCCGCCGCGCTGACGACCGGCGTGGTCATCCCGGCGATGAACGGGCTCGGCGGCGATGCCTTCATTCTCTACTACGAGGCGAAGTCCGGGAAGGTCACCGGCATCAATGGTTCGGGGATCGCGCCGCGGAAGGCGGACCTGGAGTACTTCCTGGAGCGAAACTACGAGAAGATGCCCTTCTTTGGCCCGCTCTCGATCGCGGTACCCGGCGCGGTCGACGCCTACTTCACGGCGATGGACCGGTTCTGCAAGCTCGACCGGGCCGATCTTTTTGGCAACGCCATTCGCTATGCTGAGCAAGGCTTTCCACTGACGCACGGCGGGAGCCGCATTATCGCTGGCAGCGCCGACCGCCTCGCCGAATACGAAGCGTCGGCCAAGGTGTTCCTGCGCGATGGCAAGCGCCCGGCGCCAGGAACCATGTTCAAGCAGACGAACTTGGCTCGAACCTATCGTGCGGTGCAAGCGGGCGGACCGGATGTCTTCTATCGTGGCGAGATTGCCGAACGCATGGCGGCCTACATTCAGCAACTTGGCGGCCTGCTTACGAAAGATGACCTCGCGGACCACAAATCTGAGGTCTACGAGCCAATCTCGACCGATTACCGCGGCCACACCGTCTACGAGACAAACATTCCATCTCAGGGTCACATCGTCCTCGAAGAGTTGAACATCATCGGCAATGCCGACGTGGCGAAACTGGGTGAGAACAGCGCCGACGCCATTCACTTGATGGTCGAGGCGAAGAAGCTCGCCTTCGCCGACCGGTTGGCCTATTCCGGTGACCCGCGCTTCGTCGACGTGCCGCTGGACCAGATGCTCGGACAGCAGTTCGCGCGAGCTCGCTACGCTGAGATCGACATGAAGCGCGCCAAGGACCACGTCAAGCCGGGCATGCTCGCGGAGCATGTAGGAGACACCACCTATCTCTGCACTATGGACGGCGAGGGCAACGCCGTCTCGCTTATCACCAGTCTCTCCGCCGGTTTCGGTAGCCAGGTCGTCGCGGGCGACACCGGCGTCACGCTCAACAACCGCGCCGGCCGCGGCTTCACGCTCGAGGAAGGTCATCCCAACGTCATCGCCAGCGGAAAGCGGACGATGCACACGCTGAACTGCTACCTGATCACGAATGGCGGCAAGATCCGCTGGGTCGGTGGCACGCCGGGTGGCGATGGCCAGCCGCAGTGGAACATGCAGGTCATCAGTAATTTGATCGACTTTGGTATGAACGAGCAGGAAGCGGTCGAGGCTCCGCGTTGGATGAGCTTCCCAGGAACCGATCCGATCAACCTGCCGAACGACTATCAGTTGCGTATCGAGGGTCGTGTCGGAGAGGGCGTCATCGAGGAACTCGGTGCCCGTGGCCATCGAGTCTCGGTGCTGGGCGATTGGGCCAATGGAGGCGACGCGCAGGTGATCGGCATGGATCCGGAAACCGGCGTGATCTCTGGCGGCAGCGACGCCCGCGGCGAAGGGGTCGCGCTCGGAATTTAGAGTGGTCTGCAGAACGATTGCCGGAGAGCCCTCACCCGGCTCGCAGGCTCGCCACCCTCTCCCGAGATCGGGAGAGGGCTTTTCGTCTCCCCTCTCCTGATCGTCGGGAGAGGGGCTGGGGGTGAGGGCCTTGAGGTAGCGCATACGGGATTCGAACCCGTGATCTCCGCCTTGAGAGGGCGGTGTCCTAGGCCGCTAGACGAATGCGCCCTAATCAGGCAGGAAGAATACCAATCCGTTGACCCCGCTGTCAAGAATTCTGCCCGTACGTACAATCACTGAGATGACTGCTGGAGTCAGGTTTTCGTCGCGATGACGCGGATCCGTCCGGCTCGGTGAGCGAGGGCGGCGGACGCGGCGACCGGAGTACATGCGGCGGTCAATGCTGGATGGAGTGCCGCCAGGACTCCATCGAGGTTCGGCTTCTTTGCTCGCTCGTGGACCCACAGCCTGAGTGCCCAGGACCACTCCAATCCGATCATCTCATGATCGATCGCGTTGATCGCGAAGCCGGTCTCTCCGAGAAGACTGCCGAGCGTGGCGGGCGTGAAGTCGTAGAGGTGCCGCGGTGCGTCCCAGCCTAACCACCATTCGCCGAGAATGCGCGCGGCGACGGAATCCGCGTTCGGAAGCCAGAGAACCAGTCGACCTCCCAGCTTCAGCACCCGACGGATCTCCGCCACCGTTCCGGAGGGCGAGGGCAGATGCTCGATGGTATGCGCCATCAGGACCGTATCGACCGATTCGGTGACAAGTCCGGCCTGCTCGCAGCGTGCCGGTGATGACCTCAATCTCCCATCGTTCGCGCGCTAGGCTCGGCGGCGTGCGCGTTCGGTTCGATCCCGAGAACGTTTGGGTTGCCCCGCTCGCGCACGGCCTGAAGCAGGTCACCGGTGGCGCAGCCGATATCGACGACACGGGCCGGTGGCGAGAGCAACGGCCAGAGGGACTTGACCGCTCTCGCGGTGGTCCATCGCTTGACGCGACCCGCGATGCCCGACCGGGCAAATGGGGCGTAGCTCTCCTGATAGTAGCGATCGAGCGAATCACGCTGTGGGGCGGGGATTGAGATAGATCAGCTCCGCAGTTTCGGCAGCGAACGGCATGGAAACTCTCGCCTGTCGTCGTGGACATACGGTCGCGGAGCGTCAGAACAGGCTCGGCGTCGTCGGCGCCGCAGAGATCGCAGCGCACGTGTTCCAGCGAGTCGGGCGTCAACTCAGTCCTCGACCCGTCCGGTGTGGTCTTCACGAACGTCGGTAGGACGTACACGGCCGAGCGTTTGCCGCACGCTGTAGTCGGACTCGGTTCGGGTGCTGGAGATCATCTCGGCTAGCAATCCGAAGACGACAAACTGTGCGCCCATGATCATCAAAAGCACACCGAGCGTCAAAAGAGGTCGTGTGCCGATTGGGTGGCCCAGGAACCAGATCGTCGCAAGATACGCGTTGATCACGAAGCCGAGAGATAGCGCGGCGATGCCAAACCAGCCAAAGAAATGGAGCGGACGGCGCGTGTACTGGGCCAGAAAGAAGACCGTGAGCAGGTCGAAGAAACCGCGTGCGAACCGCGCGTTGCCGAATTTCGACCGGCCATAGCGGCGTGCCCGGTGACTAACCTTGATCTCCACCACGCGAAAACCACGGAAATGAGCCAGCACCGGGATGTAGCGGTGGAGCTCACCGTAGATCTTGATCTCGCGAACCACCTCGCGACGATACGCCTTGAGTCCGCAATTGAAATCGTGCAGATCGACGCCGCTCAGCGCCCGAACGACCGCGTTGAAGACCGATGACGGCAGTCGCTTGTTCAGTGGATCGAGGCGCGGAAATTTCCAGCCGCTGACAAGATCGGCGCCATTGTTGAGCTGCTCGATCAGACGTGGGATCTCGTAGGGCGAATCCTGAAGATCCGCATCCATCGTGACGATCGCGTCACCCTCGGCGAGTTCGAAACCTGCCGCCAGCGCCGCGGATTTGCCAAAATTGCGGCGGAACTCGATGATCCGTATGCGGGGATCTCGTGCGTAGGCTTCGCGCAGGGCCCTGCCTGTTCCATCAGTGCTGCCGTCGTCGACAAAGATCAGTTCCCACGGGAGATTCAGCGGCGTGACGCCGTCGACGATTTCCCGGTAGAGTTCGGGAATGCTCTCGACCTCGTTCAGAACCGGAATGACGATCGAGAGGGATCTGATCGTTTCATGTGTATCGAACTCGGCGAGCTCGCAAACGGCCGCCTGGGAAACGTAGGAATCGCCCAGTCCAGCAGCATCCGGCTCAGCGACCGGATTCCGCTCGATTAGCTGGCGGTCAAGCATCGTTCGGTCTCATCGCGAAGGACCTACCATCGGTGATTCGTCAATTCGATCCACGTCTCGCAGAGTGTAACACGCGCTTTCGAGCGCATTGGCTGGCTGGCCAATGATGAGCCGGATGCTAGAACCGCGTCGCTGGTCGGCCGTGGTGATCAACTTCAATTCCAGTTCCTTTCTCGATGGCTGCTTGCGGGCGCTGTTGACGTGCGCTTCGCCTCCCGTCGAAGTCGTGGTCGTCGACAACGCATCGACGGACGATTCGCTTCAGGAGCTGGCCGCCTGGCCCCAGGTGATCGTCAAGCAGAGTCACACGAATCTGGGCTTCGCGGGCGGCGCCAACCTCGGCTTCTCACACACCGAGACATCGGTCGTCGCGCTGCTCAACCCGGACGTTGAGGTCGACCGCGATTTTGGCGACGCGGCGGTTGACCTCATGTCCGAGAATCCCCGGCTCGGTGTCGCGGGCGCCAAGCTCCGCTATCCAGACAGTAACCTGTTGCAGCACGCTGGCGGTGAGCTTCACTGGCCACTCCTGACGACAAGCCATCGCGGGTACCGGCAACCCGACGATCCCGAGTGGGACCAGCCCGCGACCGTCGATTTCGTCACAGGCGGAGCTATGGTGCTCCGGCGACGGGCATTCGAGCAGGTTCATGGCTTTGACGACGGCTTCTGGCCCGCCTATTACGAGGACGTTGATCTCTGCTTGCGGTTACGTGACGCGGGCTGGCTGGTGCGCTACGAGCCGAGTCTGAGCGCGACGCATATCGAGAGTGTCACGCTTGGGCAATCGTCCGATTACTTTCGCTATTTCCACCGGAACCGGCTGCGGCTCGCGCTGAAATTTCTCTCCGCTGAGGGCTGGTGGGGAAAATTCATTCCGGCCGAGATCGAGCGGCTGCGAGGCGAGTTGAGCGCGGTGGACGATCGAGACTGGCCCCTGCGGTCCGGCGCGTCGGCGTTCGAGGAGCTGGCTCGCATGTCCTTCGTACCGCGCACCGGAGTCGATTCGCCGCTCAATGGCGAGCCGCTTCTGTCTGCCATCAACGCGCTGGCCGAAGTCCGCGACCGTCGCCAGGTCGTGCTCCCGCCGGACGCCCACGGTGGTGGCGGGTTCATGGCTAGCCTGGTCCGGCGACTCTTCGGACGGCAGCAGGTCTTCAACGACGCGGTGACGCGTGCGTTAGAAGCCCAGGACCGGGTCAACCGGGAATTCACCGCGCAGATGCTCTTGATGCTCCTGGATCTCTCCTGGCGCGAAGCGCAACTTCAGTCGCCGCGCTGAGGGAATAGCGGTCCCGCTCTCCGGTCTAAGGACTCGTCAGGGACGCGACTGAGAGATCCTTCGCGTGCGTACTTCCTCACCAAGACAACCCCCTCGGCACATCCTCGTCTAATCTGGTTGACAGTGAATAGTACAAACGACTATTATTCAGTCGTTGACTTGAGGAACGGTGGAACGTGACGAGAGACCTGATTCTGACAACTGACATCGTCTGTTTTGCGCTCGCGGACCGGGAGCTCCAGATGCTGCTGATCCGGCGGCGGGACGAGCCGCACGCGGGAGTCTGGTCGCTGCCAGGTGGCGAGGTCGCGGCCGATGAACCACTTGATGACGCCGCGCAACGGGTCCTCAGCGAGACGACTGGTCTGTGGGGGCTCTACCTGGAGCAGCTCTACACCTTTGGCGATCCGGGACGCGACCCGCGCGGACGTGCGATTTCCGTCGCCTACTACGCGGTTCTGCCGTCTGGTGTCCCAAGCATGCGCCAGCCCGGGCAGACGCCACTCGGTCGCAGCGTTCAGGAAGCCAGATGGTTTTCCTTCGACCACCTGCCGGGACCGCTCGCGTTCGATCACGGACGGATTGCCTCGTACGCGCGCTGGCGGCTGGCACAGAAGATCGAATACACGCCGCTCGCCTTCTACCTGCTTCCGGAGCAATTCACTATGGCCGATCTACGTGCCGTGCATGAGGCAGTGACCGGCGAGCAGTATGACGCGAGCAATTTCTCGCGGCAGATGCTCGCCCGGTGGGACCTCGCACCGGTGCCGGGTAGCCGCGATCGTCGGACGCGCCGCCCCGCGCGACTGTTTCAGTACATCGGTCCGAGAGAGATACCCGGAAGTCCAGACGACGTTCTGGATCTGGAATCGTGATTTGTCAGACGGTCTTGAACAACCATGACCGGCAACAGATGAAGCCGAAGCGAAGAATCGGCTATCGAAAGGGACAGCACATGACGGTCGGCGCATTAACCGTGGCGGCATCGGCCAGCAAACTTGTATCGATCGAGAAGAACACATCGGAGATGATCGAAGAGATCAAACGCATGCGTGAGGAGCGAAACGCCGTTATTCTGGCGCACTCCTACCAGGTGCCTGAGATCCAGGACATCGCGGATTTCGTCGGCGACTCACTCGGACTGTCACGGCAGGCCGCCCGGAGCGACGCCGATGTCATCGTCTTCTGCGGCGTCCATTTCATGGCGGAGACGGCCGCCATCCTTTGTCCGGAAAAGACGGTCTTGATCCCAGACCTGGACGCGGGCTGTTCCTTGGCGTCGAGCATTACTGCCGAGCAGTTGCGCGATTGGAAGGCCGAGCATCCAGGCGCCGTCGTGGTTTCGTACGTGAATACGACCGCGGAGGTGAAGGCGGAGTCGGACTACTGCTGCACCTCGGCCAACGCGGTCGATATCGTCCGCTCCATTCCGATTGAGCAGGAGATTCTCTTCCTGCCCGATCTCTTCTTGGGCGAATTCGTGCGGCGTGAGACCGGGCGCACCAACATGCACCTCTGGATGGGTGAGTGTCACGTTCACGCGGGTATCGTGGCCGAGGATGTCGAACGGGCTCGATCGCTTGATCCGGAGGCTGAGCTGCTGGTGCACCCCGAATGCGCCTGCGGATCGCGCTGTTTGCTCGATATCCAATCCGGCCGGCTCGACGCTCGGCGGACACATGTCATGTCGACCGAAGGGATGGTGCGGCATGCTGTTTCGTCTGACTCCGAGCGCTTCATCGTGGCGACCGAAACCGGCGTGCTGCACCGGTTGCACCTACTGGCTCCGGGAAAGACGTTCAAACCGGTTCGTGAATCGGCGGTCTGTGGCTATATGAAAATGATCACGCTCGAGAAGCTTCATCGTTCCCTGGCGGAGATGACCCACCGGGTTACCGTGGCGCCGGAGATCGCGGACCGCGCGCGCGTCGCGATCGACCGGATGCTGGCGGTGGGCGTTTAGACGGCCCGAGTTGGGCGGACGCCTATAATTGGGCGAGGGGCCCGTTGTTGGCGAGCCCGCATTGACATCAGATTGAGAGGAACAATGCCCCAACCGCAAAACGTCGTCTCACCGCTCGACCGCGTCGACCTGCACATGCACACTCGTTCGAGCGACGGCGGTTGGACCCCGGAACAGCTCGTCGACCACCTGGTAAAGCATGATTTTCGTGTGGTGGCGCTCTGCGATCACGACACCATGCGCTCGGTGCCAGAGTTCATGGAGCGAGCCCAGGAAAAAGGACTCACGGTCCTGCCGGGCGTCGAATTCACTACCTGGTGGAATAACCGGCAGTGGCACCTGCTGGTTTACGGCATCGACCCTGGCCAGTTGCCGTCTACCGAATTTGGGTCGCTTCTGGCTGCCCAGCAAGCGAACCTGCGTGAGCACGCCGAGCGTGCGGCCTCGCTGCTGGAGCAACACGGCCACAAGCTGCCGTCGCTCGACGAGGTCGTCGACGGTCGGCAGCTGATCCCGACCTATGTCCTGCAGACCGCGATCAAGGATGGCCACGCGACGAACCTGATGACGGCGCACCAGCTCACGATCAAGCTCGGCGAGGATCTGCGGGTCGACACGCCGCTCGAGCAGGTCGTGGACGCAGCGCACAAGGCGGGTGGAACGTGCGTGATCGCGCATCCGGGTCGGAACGACGGCGCGGGCATCATGTCGGCCGACCAGCTCGAGCGCATGGTCGCGACCATTCCGATCGACGGTCTGGAAGGTCACTATCGCTCGTATACCACCTACGACACCGTGAAATACCGTGACCTCGCGCACGAGCACGGACTGCTCGTCACCAGTGGATCCGACTCGCATGCTCCAGGCGTTCCGGTCTTTCCGCGAGCACACCTGGCCCGCTGGGTTGCTCCGTTCCTCGACCGGATGGGGCTTGCTGTGGAGCCGTTCGAGGGGGAACCGTGGGTGCAAGGCGCGATGCCCGAGGAGACGAAAGAGCCGGAAAAGGCTGCGCAGACGGCCGAAGCGGCCGGTTCCTGATCATCTAGCACAGTGCGGGCTGGTTGAGTATAGTTTGTCGGGTACGTTGCCCACGTAGCTCAGTTGGCAGAGCACATTCTTGGTAAGAATGAGGTCCTGGGTTCGAATCCCAGCGTGGGCTCCCTCGGATTCACAAGTCCCCGAGTAGGTTCCCCAAGCAATGGGTTCAACACGATCCAGACTACGCGGTTGTCCTCTTCTTGATCTTCTGTCATGATCTCCGGGCTGATAAGAGCTTGTCCACGCCCGTCGCCACTGAGGCGGCCGACGGTTGAGGCGTGGTCGGAAACGAGGAGATGAGGATTCATGGCGGAGATCGAATACATTCGTCCCCCACAACCGGGTGACAAGCGCCCGTTCGCGCGCGCCACGAAGGCCGCCGGACTGGTCTATGTATCCGGTATTTCGGGTGGTGTATCTGGCAGTGCCACTGAGGAAGCCCGCGCCGCGCTGAACAACATGAAAGAGATCCTGGAGGAGGCCGGAAGTTCGATGGAGAAGGTCATCCAGGTCACTTTCTTGATTACCAACCCTGCCGACTACAGCGAGATCAACGCCGAATACGTCAAGCATTTTCCAGGTGATCTGCCCGCGCGTCATACGGTTCGCTTCGGCGTGCCGACTCAGGCCAAGTGTGGCTTCGCCTGCATCGCGCTGGCGTAAATCGAGCCGCACCTGAGGTGCACACGCCGGCCCATTGACTGATCGTTCGTCGGGTTTAATGGGCCGTGACGATGTTGATCAGTTGTGGGTCACGATCGCCCGGGAGTAAACATCCCGGGCTACATCATAGAAAGTCCACTAAAGGGACTGGAAATTCGCAGCCGACTCGGCAACCGTGGCTCAATCCATTTGATTAATTTCGGCGTTTTAGAGCGAATTGCGGAATAGTGACCACCGTAACAATGGCCTGCAGGGGAACCGAGTACCCTCTGGGTGCTCTGCTCCCGTGACGTCCGGTGGCGCATCACACCGGGAGCAGACAAGCTGCTCCCCTACAAGAGTCACGACCTCGTCAATCACTCCGCAATGCGACCAAGTCTGGGGATTCAACCCCTATGAACGGGGCGAGCGCGTATCGATGCACAGTCTATCTTCGGGTTGTCGGTGCGGTTTCAGACCGCTCACGTCCGCTAGCTCTCAACCTCTGATCACTCGCTCCACTACCGGAACGTCGCGCATCTGCTCGCGCGGAACGTCGACGACCGGCGTGCCGTAGGAGTGGAAGCTCTCGGGCAGTTTGAGTCCCCAAGCCTGGCCGCGGGCGCGTTCCGCCTGGGTCCAGACGACCGGTTCCCAATCGGGAGCAAAGATCAGGTACCCGCCGCTGAAAATCTCGAAGCGATTGCCGCCGGGCTCGTAGCCATACAGGAAGAAGGCCTGCGTGACAGCGTGCTTTGAGGGTCCTGTCTCGATGAAGATGTCGTTTTCCAGCAGGCAATCCGCCGCGCGCAGGACGTCCTCGCGATTGTCGACCCACCATGCGATGTGGTGCAGCCTGCCACGCGAGCGAGTGGCGTCGAGCGTGTAGGCGATATCGTGAACGAGGGGTGTCACGCTGATCCAGGCCGCCGCCTCGGTGCTGTCGTCGAGCACGACGTGCTCGCGCAGCTTGAATCCGAGTTGTTCCTGCATGAAGGTGCGGTTCGTCGTGACCTCCTCGCAGAGGACGTTGACGTGATCGAGTCGACGGACTCCTACCCCGGTCTGTGCGTATCGCTGTGGCTGGTTTTTGAGCCGGGAGCGCTGGTCGTCCGGTGCCCGGTAGCGTTCGCACTCGTAGTAGATCTCCATGCGGTGGCCGTCCGGATCGCGAAACTGGTAAGCCGGTCCGTGTCCGAGATCGCCGTCGATCCATCCGATTCCGCGGCCGGTCGCCTCAACCGCCGCTGCTCGCCGCTGAAGCGCCTGTGGGCTCACGGCGCGCCACGCGATCTCGCCGATGCCTGCCTGATCGTGTTCTGTCAGCTTGAGCGTGTGACGCTCGTAGTCGCCCGCGCCGCGCAAGTAGACTGACTGGCCCGCACGGTCGGTGACGCTCATGCCGAGTATCTCGGTGAAGAACCACAGACTCTCGTCCGGCTTTGGTGTCAGGAGTTCGACGTGGCCGAGGTGGGCGACATCTTGAATCGGCTCCGCGGAATCGTCGACATGATGGTCCATCGCGGTTAGCTCTCCTTCGCCTCGTTTTCGGCGATCTCCTGGATGATCTGTGCGCCGAGGTTAGCGGCGGGCAGGCCGCGGAAAAGAAACGCGAGGTTCACCACCCCGCTCATCTCTTCCCAGCTGGCACCCGCTCGTCGCGCCGCGATCGCGTGGAGCCGGGTCGCGTCCGACAACATCATCAGGAGCATCCCGAAGAGCATGAGTTGCGCGGTCTTGACGTCGAAGCAGTCCGGGTACATCGCGTGCTGGCGCATCTCTTCTTGCATCGAGAGAAGTTTTGGATCGAGCCGCGACAGCAGGTCGGTCCGCGCCATGATGCGCGGCGGTACGAACCCGATCAGTTCGCTGTAGATCTCACGATAGGAATCGACCGCGTTGTCGTCGATCTGACGGTCGGGCAGCGCGTTCGTTGGCCATGGTTCCTCCATCGAATGGACCGGTTGTGCACCGGCGGACGTGTCTTCACGCTAGCAACAGGCGAGGGGGCTGTCAACGCGGCACGGCGGTGCCATGAATTGACGTTGAGTGTGGCCACACATAGGATGGAAATACGACAGGAATGGCAACACCACGAGAGAGGACAGCGGCATAGAGACGATGCGCACCCAGGTCGCGATCGTCGGGGCCGGGCCGGCCGGGCTCGTCCTTGCTCACCTGCTTGCTCGCGAGGGCATTGATTCGGTGGTGCTCGAATCGCGCGATCGCGCCTACGTCGAGCGTCGCATCCGTGCGGGCGTGTTGGAGCAGGGAACGGTTGATCTGCTGCAGGATCTTGGGCTCGATGGACGCCTGCGGCGCGAGGGCATGGTACATCGTGGCATCGAGCTGCGCTTTGAAGGCGAGCGGCATCGCATTCCGCTTAGCGATCTGACCGGCGGACGGGCGATCACGGTCTACGGTCAACAGGAGATGGTCAAGGATCTGATCGAGGCCCGGCTGGACGCGGGCGGACAGATACTCTTCGAGGCGGATGCAATTGCGGTGGAAAACCCAGCGTCTTCGTACCCGGCCGTTCGATTCCGACTCAATGGCGAGATTCATACGCTCGAATGCGACGTCGTGGCGGGCTGCGATGGCTCGCACGGTGTCGCCCGGCAAGCCATACCTGGCAGCAGACTCAACGTCTTTCAAAAGGACTACCCGGTCGCCTGGCTCGGCGTGCTGGCGGCTGTCGCGCCATCGACCGACGAGCTGATCTATGCCTATCATGAGCGTGGCTTCGCGTTGCACAGCATGCGTTCGCCGCAGCTGAGCCGCCTCTACGTGCAGTGCCGACCCGATGAGGTGCTTGAGAACTGGTCGGACGACCGGATCTGGGATGAACTACATCAACGATTCGCGCTCGACGGCTGGAGCCTGGCCGAGGGTCCGCTGCTGGACCGGAGCATTACCCCGATGCGTAGCGTCATCCTGGAGCCTATGCAGTATGGGCGACTCTTTTTGGCTGGGGACGCGGCACACATCGTCCCTGCGACCGGCGCCAAGGGTCTGAATCTGGCTGTTGCGGATGTCCGTGTTTTGGCCGAGGCGCTGTTGTGCTGGTACCGAACCGGAGAGACCGACCTGATGGAGGCGTATTCGGCGACCTGTCTGCAGCGCGTCTGGCGGGTCGAGCACTTCTCATGGTGGATGACGTCAATGTTACACCGGTTCAATGGCGAGGGGCCGTTTGAACACCGCCTGCATCTGGCGCAGTTGCGCTACACGTGCACCTCGGTCGCGGCGGCAACCTCGCTGGCGGAGAATTACGTCGGGCTGGAGGCTTAGGAAGAGAACGTGTCATCGCCGCTGGCGCAATTCGATTCCTTGAAGGATCCGCGCGCCAGACTCACGGATTGTCGAGTTAGACCAATCAGGGAGGAAGCGCATGTTTCGCAGTGACGTCGTCGGGAGCCTGCTGCGTCCCGATTACCTGAACCAGGCTCGTAAGCAGATTGAAGCAGGCGAACTGGATTCGGTTGAGTTCAAGCAGATCGAGGATCGCGCGGTCGATGAGGCATTGAAGCTCCAGGAAGAGGCGGGGCTCGATGTGGTGACCGATGGCGAGCAGCGTCGCTACGCATTCTTTGGCCACCTGGTCGACTCGCTGGATGGTTTCGACAAGCATGGTGGCTGGGCGATTCCATTTCATGACGAGGAAGGCCACGAGATCGTCTACTCACGCCCAGTTGTGGTCGACAAGCTGACCTGGCGTCGTTCCATGTGCTCCGAGGAGTTCACCTACGTGCGAGCGCGAACGGACCGGCAGGCAAAAGTCACGCTGCTCAGCACCCAGCAGGCCGCGGCCTACTACGATCCGCAACGGTCGTCTGGGGCTTACCCAACCCGCGACGCCTACCTAGCTGACCTGGTCGACATCACCCGGCGGGAAATTCAGGAACTGATTCGCCTGGGCTGCAACTACATCCAGATCGACGCGCCGCAGTACGGCGCTCTGCTCGATCCAGAGATGCGCAAGGGATATCAGGAGCGCGGCAGCGACGTGGACGAGATGATCGATCGGACAATCGAACTGGACAATGCGGTGATCGACGGTTTCGACAAGCAGGGAGTTCTATTCGGCGTCCACATCTGTCGCGGTAATAATCAGAGCATGTTCTACGCGAGCGGCGGCTACGATCCAATCGCGGAGCGGGTCTTCAGCAAAAGCCACTTCAAGCGATTCCTGCTCGAGTACGACGATCCCCGATCGGGGACGTTCGCCCCATTGCGATTTATGCCGGAAGACCGAGAGGTCGTGCTCGGCCTGGTCAGTAGCAAAAGTCCGCGACTCGAGACTCAGGACGAGTTGGAGCGGCGCATCGACGAGGCAGCCAAGATCGTACCGCTGGAGCGGCTGGCACTCAGTACCCAGTGCGGCTTTGCGTCGACCTGGGAGGGCAACAGGATCACGCCCGAGATCCAGCGTCAGAAACTTGAACTGGTAGCGAAGACGGCGAAGTCGGTCTGGGGAGACTGACCAGCGGCTCGTACGCATCGTTGAACGACGTGACGACCGGTTTTGTGACCAGCCGAATTTGTGCTAGAATCGGGCGCGAGGTGATGCTCGTCCGTTGACGTATCGTCAATGGTTGGCATTGACTCGCACCCGACAGAGTGCCGATGTAGCTCAGTTGGCAGAGCAGCTGTTTCGTAAACAGCAGGTCGACGAGTTCGAACCTCGTCCATCGGCTCCCCCGAAAAGCCCATGTAACGGCAAACGAAACTGGAAGCCCGCTAACGATAGAGCGGGCTGTTTTCTGCGATTTCGCCGCAGCCAGATTCCTACGTCGCTTATCACTCGCGTGCTTTCACGTTGAGACGATCAGCGATGCTTGGTCGCTCCACCGCAAGTGGAATCCGGGCTGGCGCACGTGAAACCCAACAAGCGCCGCGGGCGAGCAGTTCATGGTTGGGGAACCGGCGCTCAAGCCGGTCAGATAATGTGCGTCAAGCTCATGGGGCGGGTTGATCACATGTCATCCACATGGACGCACGCTTCGGCAATGACCTGATTTCATGGTAACCCCTCACGATCAATCCACGTCGAGCCAAAGATAAGCGCAGCCGTGGGCAGTTTGATGGGTCTCTCCACAGTGGGAACAGTCGAATGGTTCCAATTGCTCGGACGCGTCCCACGCCGAGATGGTGGTCTCCGTGAAGCGGACGAACTGATGCGTGCGGTGACACGTGAAAAAGACCGTTACTGGGGTGTCAACCGACGGGCCGGGCCGGGGAGGGTCGCCAGGTTTTAGAGGATATCCAAGCCAAACTCCGTCGTAGCCTTTGATAAGCCACATGGTCACTTCAGGGTATCACCAACTCGATGCTCCGACCAATACGCGGCCATCCGGATTCAGCGCAATCCGCCATGGAAGTCGGCCTCGATAGCTTCGAAAGTCAATGCCCATCCGCGCCTCAACGATGTCTTTGCTTCATCCACCTTGAGGCGATGTGACGGCCGCATATAGTCCACTCTGGCATGTCAGCCGGTGCAGATCTCTGACATCGACGTCGTTGCGTCACCCGCGAACTCTGACATTCCCATGACACGTCCATCTCGAACTCTTCGTCTCGGCGTTCGACGAGCACGAGTACGTTGGTGCCCGTGCGTAGTTTTGACCGGTTTTGCCGGTCAGGTAGTTCTGACGATGTGTTGCAGGACCCGCCCGCGTAGTGTGTTGGTGTCGCGGCGATCGGAACGCGACGACGACATCAACCAGATGGAGGGTACTTCGATGCGAGTTACCACACGGTACGGCACGGTTTGGGTCAGCGATCAGGCTCCCTTTTACAACAACTGGACGGGCAAGGCGATCACTGCAGCGCGACGTAAGAAGATGCGTCGCGACGGCTAGCAAACGATGACGTCATCTTGGCACCGGGACGTGAAGCGGTCGGTGCCCGGCTCTTGGGGATCTGAAACAGGTCCCCTACCGCCGAGAAATCAGACAACGCTGATGCTGCGATAGGAGAGGAAGCCTTTGATGAGTACCTGGATTCCTGATAAGACGTTCTACCCGAACCCGCTCATGGCGATGCAAGCGCCAAGCGAGACACTGGCCTACGTCGCGGTCCTCAACCCGAATCGGAATGACCGGCCGGATGCGATTGCCGTGCTCGACGTCGATCCGAGCTCCCCTGACTATGGCAGTCTCGTCGGTCGCCTAGATCTCACCAATGTAGGCGACGAGTTGCACCACTTCGGATGGAACGCCTGCAGCGCGGCGCTCTGTCCGAGCATGCCGCATCCGCACATCGAGCGCCGCTATCTCCTCGTACCCGGTCTTCGCTCCTCACGGATGTACATCATCGACACCAAGCCCGACCCGAAAAACCCGCGAATCGTGAAGACGATCGAACCAGACGAGCTACATAAGAAGAGTGGCTACAGCCGTCCGCACACCATCCACTGCGGACCGGACGCGATCTATGTCAGCGCGCTGGGGGCTCCGGATGGCAATGGCCCTGGCGGCATCTTCCTGATGGATCACGCGAATTTCGCGGTCAAGGGCGCGTGGGAAGCCGATCGAGGACCTCAGCAGCTTGCCTACGATTTCTGGTGGCATCTCGGCTACGACACGATGATCACCAGCGAGTGGGGCACGCCTAATATGGTCGAGGACGGACTGAACCCGGAACTGCTCCTGGGTGGCAAATATGGCCATCAGTTACATGTTTGGAACCTGCGGACGCGGAAGCACGAGCAAGCGCTTGACCTCGGAACTGAAAATCAGATGGTGCTCGAACTTCGACCGGCCCATGATCCGAGCAAGCCCTATGGATTCGTCGGGGTGGTCACCAGCCTGAAGGACCTGTCGGCCTCGGTCTGGCTGTGGTATCGCGACGGCAGTTCGTGGGCTATTCGCAAGGTGATCGAGATTCCTGCTGAACCCGCTGATCCGTCCATCTTGCCACCCATGCTCCAGGGTTTTGGTGCGGTACCGCCCCTGGTGACTGACATCAATCTCTCGCTTGACGACAAGTCCCTCTATGTTTCCTGCTGGGGTACGGGCGAGCTGCAGCGACACGACGTCTCGGATCCGTTCAGCCCGCGCAAGACCGGCTCGATACATCTCGGTGGCATCGTGCGGCACGCTGCCCACCCGCAGAGTGGTCCGTTGAACGGTGGTCCCCAGATGGTGGAGGTCAGCCGGGATGGTCGTCGTGTCTACCTGACGAACTCGCTCTATGCCGCCTGGGACGCCCAGTTCTATCCGGAGGGAATCCGTGGCTGGGCCGTCAAGCTCGATGCTCCGGATGACGGCGGACTTGAGATCGATCCCCGGTTCTTTGTCGATTTCGGCGAGGAGCGACCGCACCAGGTGCGCCTGCAGGGCGGCGATTCCTCGTCTGATTCCTACTGTTACCCGAACTAACGCGATCGACGCAGCCTCTCGTTACCTGGCGGGAACTATCCCACTAGGTAACGGGGGCGGATCGACCGTTCGAAGCGAGGAGACACAATGGACCATCTCTCACCGTGGATCATGCTCATCCTTCTCGGCGCCTATCATGGACTGAATCCGGCAATGGGCTGGCTTTTTGCGGTCGCCGTGGGACTTCAGGAACGGCGCAGATCAGCAGTGCTCCGCTCATTCGGACCAATCGCGCTTGGACACGCAGTGTCGATCGCGATGGTCGTCATGCTCGTGGCCGCGCTCGGTGTCTTCCTGCCGATGACGGTGCTCAAGATCACCGGAGCATCCGTGTTGATCCTATTCGGTCTGTACAAGCTGTTCGCGCCGATGTCACATCCGCGCTGGGTCGGGATGCGAGTCAACGGACGCGATCTGGCAACCTGGTCGTTTCTCATGGCGACCGCACATGGAGCAGGGCTCATGCTTGTGCCCGTTCTTATGCGGATGCCTGCTGGGCAGATGGCGCACGCGGACCATGCCGATCACGCGGCAATGGCCATGGCAATGCCAATGCTTCCGGCTGCGCCAATGCTGACCGTTGTGGTCCACAGCGCAGCCATGCTGGTCGTGATGGCCGTGATCGCGGTCATTGTCTTTGACCGCATTGGTTTACGCATACTTCGCAGCGGTTGGTTCAATCTTGATCGCGTTTGGGCTGGAATGCTCATCGCGGCGGGAGCACTGACGATTGCGCTCTGACGACAATGTGTACATGGTAAGCCAACAGCAGTCCACACGGCGGCACGAACCCTCTCCGGGAGGTTGCCGCCGTGACCCGTTTCCTCTTCACGCGTCCCACGGCGACCGCTCCGATTCCCCGTCTGCTAAAATCCAATCAGGCAACATGTAAAAGACCCGAGGCTACGGAGCCTGGAGCACAGAAAGAGGTTCCAGACATGACGCCCTCGGCCTCATCCTCACCCACTCTGGTCGGCCGTGGACGCGAGCAGCAAGAGCTTCTGCATCTTCTCACGCGACTTCAGTCCGGTTCAGGACGGTTTGTCTTGATCGGCGGCGAAGCGGGAATCGGGAAGACCACGCTCGTTCAAGACCTGACTGAACGTGCCCGGGAGCGCTCTATTCCGGTCTTTGCCGGTGCCTGCTACGATCTGGAGACGACGCCTCCGTACGGACCTTGGCTGAACTCGGGAATCCTCGAACGTTCCGCGAAGCACGCGAGCCCGGCAGTTGCACCGACGCTGACGGTCGAGCGGCAGCGGATCATTGGCTACCTCGAGCAAAACGGAACATCCAGGCCCTCGGACGTGGCGAGCGAGCTGGGCATGAGTCCGAACGCCGCGAACCAGGCACTGCGGCGTCTCCTTGAGGAAGGCCTCGTCAGCCAGCCGTCTTACGGCACGTACGCCGCGCCAGCTGTTGCGGGACAGGCCCATTCCGAAGCCGGCCGCGATTCGCTCTTGCGACGGCTCTACGACCAGCAGGAGCGATCAGCGAGTGGCACGCAGCAGTCACTCTTCCGGCAGATCCTCAACGTCCTGACCGAGCTATGTCGCGCGCAGCCCACCGTGCTCATCCTGGAAGACATCCACTGGTCGGACCAGGCCAGCATCGAACTGTTGCGATTCATCGTCCGTGAAATCAAGACGCTTCCGCTGCTCCTGATTACAACCTATCGCGACGTCGATCTTTCGGCCGGAATGCCGCTTTACCGGTTACTGCCGCAGATCGTTCGAGAGGGAAGCGCCGAACGGCTCTCGCTTTCCCGGTTCTCCAAGTCGGACATCCGAGATCTCGTCAACAGGCGCTACGCTCTGTCATCTGATGACGAGGAACGCCTGGTCGATCACCTCTTCGTTCAGACGGAAGGGAATCCGTTCTTCGTCGACGAAGTTCTTCGCGCTCTGGTCGACGGACAGCGATTGACGGCGGACCACCAGCGCTGGACGCTGGGCGACCTGTCGAACGTCTCGATCCCGCTTCTCGTCCGCCAGTTGATTGACGGTAGAATCGAGGAACTGAGCGACCAGACACGTGAGCTGCTCCAGCTTGCGGCGATCATTGGAGCGGAGTTCTCGCTGTATCTCTTGCAGCAGATTTCCGGCGCATCAGACGAGTCGTTGCTCGAAGCGATCGATGAAGCACTCACACGGCAGATCATTGAACACGCTGGTGATTCAACGTCGATGCGGTTCCGCCATGCTCTCGTGCGAGAGGCGTTCTACGCTCAGATCCCGCTTCTCCGGCGACGCGTTTGGCACCGGCAGATTGCGAAGACGCTCGCCCTATTCTCTGATCCAGATCCAGACGACGTGGCCTATCACCTGCTTGAGGCGCAGGATCTAGCGGAAGCTGCGGACTGGCTCATTCGAGCCGCTGAGCGAGCCGCGCTCGCGTTCGCGTTCCAAATCATCATCGAGCGCTATGAACAGGCACTGCGGATTCTCGAGCGTGATGAAGACCGTATAGCGGACCGTGCGTGGATCCTGTGCGATCTCGCCGAGGCCTACCGGTACATCGATGTGCCGCGGGCGTTGCGCTACGTTGAAACGGCGTTTGGCCTGATTGACCGTCTGAATGACCCGGCGCTCGAGACTGTTGTCCGCTGGACTCACGCCCATCTTCGCGGTTTCACTGGAGAGAACGCGATCGACGAACTGGAAGACGCGCTCGAACGGTTCCAGCAACTGGATCCAGCCGACCGAGCACGAATCGACAGCAGTCCGGTTCGGACCAAGACGGGACTCGGAGTCCACGGGCAACGTCTGGCACATCACGGCCAGTTCAAACGCGCGATGGGGTACATTCAGGAATTCCTCGCTCGACAGGCAAACTTGGAAACTCCTGGACGCGAAACCGAGCTCGCAGTGTCGTATTACGGTCTCGGGATGTGCTATTCGGCGCTGGGCGAACCGCTGAAGGCGCTGGACGCGCTTGGGCAGGCGCGGCTTCATGCGATTCGAGCGGAGAACGATCATCTCGTCGCCGCGACGCTGGACTGGGAATACGATCACGTCTATCACGTCTACTTTCCTGAGAACCGATCTGAACGCCTGAAGCTGATCGTGGAGACAGACCGAGCGTGGCAACGATCTGTCTATTCGACCATGACTGGCGTTCATGAAGGTCTGCGTCTTTATTTGGCGCTCTTCCTTGAGGGACGCTGGGATGAGATTCGGACGAGTGCGACCGCAAATCTCGGCTCCGGCTCGATGCGGATGAAATGCCTCGCCTCGGTTGCGGAGATCGAGCGTTTCCAGGGCAACGCGACTCGCGCTTGGAACTACATTGGCCAGGCGCTGCCGGACGGCCCCGACTCCGAACCTGGCACGATCTTCTTCTTTGAAACGCTCGCCTTGCAGCGTACTGCCGCCGATCTCGCTCTGGATCTGGCCGATCTCGAGGTGGCCGAGCGATGGATTTTGGCCCAGGAGCGCTGGCTTTCCTGGAGTGACGTTGAGGTTGGGCGATGGGCTCCAGAGCTGCTTCGAGCGCGATTCTACGAGATCCGCGGCGATCTCGATTTGGCACGCGCGCATGCGGCTACCGCCTATCAGCGAGCACTTCGTCCCAACCAGCCGCTCGGAGTCCTGCGGGCCAGTCGTTCGCTTGGCCATCTTGAGATCCGAGCAGGTCATCTCGACGTAGCCGCGGAACATATCGAGGCGTCATTGCGCCTGTCGGCGCTTTTGGAAGCGCCATACGAGATCGCGCTATCTCAACTCGGACGGGCTGAGTTGTTGATCGCCGAAGGGCAGCTCGAGGAGGCGAGAACCGACCTGTCGACCGTGGAATCGGCTGGACGTGAACTCGGTGCCAGTCCGCTCCTGCTGACAGTCGGAGAACTGACAGCCTTGCTCAGCACCACGAACGCTGAATCAGTCAACCTTGCCGGACTCTCGTCGAGAGAACTGGATGTGGTGCGGCTCGTGTCAAAAGGGATGACCGATGCAGAAATCCGAGTGCGTCTGTCTATCAGCACGCGCACGGTAAGTGGGCACCTGCAATCGATATTCAACAAGCTCGGCGTCTCGTCGCGGACCGCGGTCACCGCATATGCCTACGAGCATCGTCTCGTCTGACACGTCGCTACGTCGCTACTTCCACCCAGTAGGCAATTCTTCCCCTGCCCGCGAAGCTCTCCAACAAAACACAGATAGGTAATCTCGACGATGGCAGCGAGCGCGTCGCGAACTAGAGTATGACCATCACGTCGAACGCGGCGTGCGTGCTGATACGCGATCAGGAGGGTCAACGATGCATCACGGAACACTGGAGAGCCTGATCCGGTTGGACGGCCGATCTCCATATTGGAAGCGGTGTCGAGTACGCCTGCTGTTGGTCCCTCACTCGCGTGCCGACTGGACGCGCCGGTGCACTTGCGGATTTGTGTCTCATTCGTCGATTTGAACGTGTCGCCGGATATCGCGGCGGGAATCAGGGAAGGTGGAGTCATGTCCATGGACATCATTGACGTGGTCTTGCGCGAGCACAGGGCGCGCGTCGAACATGTGAATCGAGAAGCCTTCGAGCACAATCTGCGACAGCCGGTGCGCAAATTTGGCTATGCGTCCGGTATCCGCTCGCGAGCACTGACTCGATCGAAGCAACAGACTGTCTGACAAACGTGTGCGGTACTGCTGGGCCCATCCGGAGCGATTCCATGAATACCTCCGGACAGCCCCAGCATCGCGCGGACCGTCTCCAACAACGGGCATCGTGTAGGTTTCGACAATGCTGAAAGACAAGGCGAAGGGCAGCAATGCAGAGACATCGACAGACGCGCCGCGCCAGGACGCTCGCCGCGGCACTTGAATCAATAAACCACTTCTGCACATCGTCGGACTGGGCACGTCGTCAGCATGAGCCAGGTATTATGGATTTCACGTTCGCGAACCCGCAGGAGATGCCACTCCAGCCTGTGGTCGATGCATTCCGTCAATGGTCCGTACCCCTCACCAAAGATTGGTTCGCGTACCAGACGAACGACGAATCATCGCGAGAACTCGCAGCGGCATCGCTCCGGCAACGACTCGGCGTGCCATTCGAGACAGACGACGTGATCATGACGAATGGTGCGTTCGCCGCGATCTCCATCGGTCTCAAAGCGGTGACCGACCCGGGAGACGAAGTCATCATCAACATGCCTTCATGGCCGTTCTATGAAGCGCTGGTGCGCGAGGCGGGACTGGTTCCCGTATCGGTGAACGTCCATGCTGATACGTTCGATCTGGACATCGACGCCATTGCGCGTGCCATCACGGACCGGACACGCGCGATCATCGTCAATTCTCCGAACAATCCAACTGGAAAGATCTACGTGCATGAGACGCTGCGCCAGTTGGCCGGTCTGCTGCACGACATGGCTCGTCGTCGTGAACAGCCAATCTACGTCATTTCGGATGAGCCCTATGGTCGGATCGTCTTCGATGGCAGGCGTGCCATCAGTCCGTCCGAGCTGTACCCGCATACACTGGTGGTTTACAGCTACAGCAAGATCCTGCTGACACCTGGTCAACGGATCGGTTATCTAGCTCTTCCAACCTGGATGCCTGAACGAGAAGTGGTGCGCGCGAATCTGCAGACGTTAAAGGTTGCGGCTGGATGGACGTTTCCGAACGCGCTCATGCTGCATGCTCTCTCGGATCTGGAGGGGGCGTCGCTGGATATCAACATGTTGCAGCGCAAGCGCGACGTGTTTGCGGGTGCGCTGTGGCGGATGGGATACGCGCTCATTCCGCCGGAAGGCACGTTCTACCTGTTTCCGAAATCCCCCATGCCGGATGACCGCGCATTTGCCCGCATGTTGGCGGGTCACGACATCTTTGTCCTTCCTGGCAGTGTCTTCGGATGCCCTGGCTACATTCGCATCTCACTGACGGCGAGTTTCGAGATGATCGATCGCAGTCTGTCTGGGTTTGCGGCGGCGATTGCCTGCGTTAGGTCCCAGACCCTGGCCAGTCGGTAGGCCGTCAGTTACCTCGGATCCGTTATGCAGCCAACGATCCTGTCACTCCGTCCGTGATTTCTGCTAGACTAGAGCGGTGCAATTTCAACCGAATTGACCCAGGGAGGCCGCGACGGTGCCGCCAGCGACATCCCCATCATTCCCCTCTTTGGTCGGACGCAATCGTGAACAGAGCGAACTTCGGCAGTTGTTGCCAAATCTCGAGGAAGGGCAGGGGCAACTTGTCTTGATTGCCGGTGAAGCCGGCATTGGCAAGACGACCCTGGTTCGCGATCTTATCGAACGGGCCGAGACACGAGGATTTCGGACATTCTCCGGTGCGTGCTATGACCTGGAAACGACGCCGCCCTACGGTCCATGGCTCAACACCAACGTGCTCGATATCTCCGAGAGTGAACAGCCACCAGTTGACGAAGCCCGGAGTCTGACGCCCGAACGGCAACGAATTCTCGATTTTCTTGCTGAGAACGGACCGTCCAGGCCAGCCGACGTGGCCGCTGAGTTGGGCCTTAGCCCAAACGCCGCGAATCAGGCCTTGCGACGCCTGCTGCAAGACTCACTGGTCAATCAGCCGTCTTACGGACAGTACATGGTCTCGAACGACGCGCCGAGTGAACGCCCGGCCGGGGCGCCGCTGGTCCAGCAGCTCTACAACCATCAGCAGCACATTGAAGGAGGGACCCAGCAAGCGCTGTTTCGACAAGTGTGGGACGTGTTGACGGCGCAGTGTCGCCGTCTCCCGGTTGTACTCGTGCTGGAAGACCTGCACTGGGCTGATCAGGCCAGCATCGAACTGTTGCGATTCGTCGCCCGTCAGATCCGCGACGTGCCGATGCTCCTGGTCGTGACGTACCGTGATGTTGACCTGACGGTGCGCCATCCCCTTTATCGCCTCCTTCCATATATCGTGCGAGAGGGACACGCAATCCGGATCAACCTGCTCCGCCTGAAAGCTCCCGCAATCAGCGAGCTTGTCGAGCGCCGGTATAACCTGGCGGCTGGCGACGCCGTAAGGCTCGTCGACTACCTTCGAAAACAGACCGAGGGAAATCCATTCTTCATGGAGGAAGTGCTGCTTTCACTCGAATCGCATGGGACGCTGTATTCCGACGGCGAACAGTGGTTTCTGCGAGAGTTGACCGACGTGGCCGTGCCGTTGCTGGTTCGTCAAGTGATCGACGGTCGCCTGGAGCAGCTGGATGATCGAGCGCACGAGCTGCTGCAGCAAGCGGCGGTTATCGGCGCCATGGTTCCACTTGATCTCTGGCAGCAGGTTTCCCAGGCGAGTGATGACGAACTGATTGGCTGCATCGATCAGGCACTGCATGCCCAACTCCTGTCCGAATCGACGAGTTTAGATCTTCGATTCCGGCATGCGTTGATCCGCGACGCCCTTTACGCTCAGGTACTGCCGCTAAGACGCCGAGTTTGGCATCTCCGCATCGCCAACACACTCACCGCGCAGTCCGATCCAGACCCCGCAGCGGTTGCCTATCACTTCGAACACGCGAACGATGCTCGTGCGGTCGACTGGCATGCGAAGGCGGGCGACCGCGCACGAGAGCTTTACGCACCCGAAGCCGCGGTTGGCCACTACACGTCCGCACTGGATTGCGGTACCCGAGCAGGGGCTTCGGCGCCGCTGAATGTCATGCACCATCGTGGTCTCTCACTCATGACTGTCGGAAATTTCGACGCCGCGCGGCAGGATTTCGAGGATGTATTGCAGGCGGCGCAGTCGGCGCGGGACGACATCATGGTCTGGCACGTGTTGGCCGATCTTGGCGCGCTCTGGGGAGAGCGGAACTATGCACGTGCTGGTGCGTACCTTTCGCAGGCGCTTGACCTGGCGCGACAGATCGAGGATCGCGGGATGCTTGCGACCAGTCTCAACAGATTGGGGAACTGGCATCTAAACCTTCAGGAGATGGATCACAGTCTCGAGCTCTATCAGGAAGCGCTCGAAATCTTCAACCGTATGGACGATTCCGTCGGGAGGGCTTCAACCTATGATTTGCTGGCCATGGGGAAGGCCCTGCGCGGCGATCTAAACGACGCCGAAATGTATGCCCGCCTGGCGCTCGACGAATATCGAAGAATCAACGACCGTCAGGGTGATGCTCAGGCACTGTCTCATTTGACTCTCTGTGCAGTGCTCTCGGTACATGACCCACTGGTGCCGGCGTCGATCGGGTCCGATGAAGCACGTCGAGCAGGGATTCAGTCGGTGAATATCGCCGGTGAGATCGGTTGGCGCGCGGGCGAGGCATACTGTCTTCTGATTCTCGGCCTTTTCGAAATCTCGCGAAGCCGACCGTCGGCTGCGCTCAGACATGCTCGGGCGGGGCTTGAGATTGCCGAAGCCATTCAGCATCGTCAGTGGCAGGCGCTGGCGCACAATGCCCTGGCGAGGATTTATCATGACGTGCTCGATTATCAGAAGGCCCGAGAACATGCGGAGCGGGAATTTCGACTCGGGCGTGAGGTGAACTCGAAGATCTGGACTTTGCGTGCAAGCGCCGACCAGGCGATGTCGCTCATCGGCCTCAGCGATCTCGACGAAGCGGCGCGCGTTCTTGACGAAGTGTTTCCCGAAGACGAGCCGGGTCTATCCGCCGAGCAGCTCTACTGTCAATATGCCCGTGCGAGCGTTCTCCAAGCCCGTGGCGAGTTCGATCGGGCGCTGCGACTGATTCAGCGAATGGAAACGTCGATTCCGAGGTGGAGCCCAGTTGCCGTCAGCCCGCGCCTCGCGTCGCTCAAGGGACGTGTTCTCGCGTCCCTTGAGCGGTTCGATGAGGCCATGGTTGCACTTGACTCGGCTCGGGCGGTGTTCGAAGCGCACGACGCGCTCGGGCTTCTCTGGAGAACCGATGTTGACCGATCTCGTCTACACCATCGTCTCGGCAATGAAGCGGAAGCTGAGGCCGCCCGTAACGCGGTGATGCAGGCCGTTCGCACCGTCTCCTTAGAGATCGACGAGGAGCATACCGCGACGGATTTTGTCGATGAGGTGCGACGAATGCTCGGGATGGGCGAGTCTGACCAGGGAACCGCTGCTTCAATTGGCCTGTCGGAACGTCAAATTGAAGTGCTGCGACTGGTGGCTCAAGGGCTCACCGACGCTGAAATTGGTGAGAGGCTGTTTATCAGTACGCGCACGGTGAATGGGCACCTCCAGTCAATCTTCAACAAGCTTGGGATTTCCTCCCGAACGGCCGCCACAGCGTTCGCATACGAGCGCGGTCTCATCGAACCGACTCCACGCTAGCCCATACTTTCCTGACCGACAAACCTGCCCGGACCATCGACCGGGCAGGTATTCTTTGGGGTCGTTGCGGAGCGTGTTAGTAGCTTGTTCAGGCATTCCTCCCGTTAGCAGGTCATCACGACACCACTAGAGCACCTTGCGGAATGATTGACGCGGTCGTGACTCCTGTAGGGGAGCAGCTTGTCTGCTCCCGGTGTGATGCGCCACCTGACGTCGCGGGAGCAGACAAGCTGCTCCCCTACAGTTCATTGGTACGGTGGTCAACCATTCTGCAGTTCGCTCTAGTATGGCGACATCGCGAATATCGCGAAGCGCCGTACTAAGCTGTTCTGAATCGAGGTGTTTGACGATGCTTTCTCGAACAATGGCCAGCAGCCAACCGGCGATCAACCCGGCTGGACCGACGGCCCGTCCCTGACCTCGCCGTGAATGAATCCGGCCACGTCTTGAACATGTTCAACACGACTGCTGGAATCACCGCGATCCTGTGGTACGCGTTTGGTGCCATCCCGATCTTCCTTGGCGTCGTCGCCGCGCTTGACCTTCCAGCGGGGGTGACAACGAGCTGGTTCTTCATAACCTTTCTGACTGCATCGATTGGCACGATTCTCCTGTCGCTTCAGTACCGGCAGCCGCTTGCCATTGGTTGGACTCTTCCGGGCCTGGTCTTTCTTGGCACGGCCGGAGTAGGGATTGACATTCGTGAACTCGCCGGTGCGACCGTGCTGGCCGGCGTCGTCATCATGCTGCTTGGTCTGTTGGGGATCAGTGATCGATTGAGTTGCTGGTTGCCGCAGTCGATTGTGCTCGGTATGTTCGCTGGAAGCATTCTCCATTACGCAACTGGAATCTTCGCTCAGTTCGATTCTCAGCCCGCCGTTGTTGGCTCTGCAATCGCCGGCTACGTGGGTGCGCGAGCGCTGAACCGAGCCTGGCTTCCAGCCGTTGGCGGAGCGGTGATGGCTGGCCTCCTTGTCGCGGCGATTAGCGGCCAGGTCCATTTCGCAGCGTTCAGCATCGCAACCCCGACGCTCAACGCAGTCATGCCTGCCTGGTCGATCAATTCGTTCCTCACGTTGTCGCTGCCGCTCGTGATCCTGGTCATCGGTACGGGCAACGTGCAAGGCATCGGAGTGCTCATCAGTCAAGGCTACCGGCCTCCGGTAACGGTCATTACCGTGGCAATCGGCCTGCTGTCAGTAGTCAACGGATTGTTCGGGGGACACCCGGCGACTCTCCAGTCGGCTGGGTCCGCAATATTGGGAGGCAGCGAAGCCGGACCGCGTGACCGCCGCTATATAGCCGCGGTGATTGCCGGTGTAGGTTGCGTCTTTCTGGCTGTGGCTGCATCGACCGCCAGCGCTCTTTTGTATGTTCTCCCTGCAAACCTGGTTGCGACGCTTGCTGGACTGGCGATCCTCTGCACGCTCCTTGGCGCGATCGAGCGCACCGCAACGTCGGACCTTCGTCTCGGTAGCTTCTTTGCGCTTCTGATCGCCTCGTCTCCGCTGATGATCCTCGGCATCGGCGCTCCGCTCTGGGCAATCATCGGTGGCTTGGGCGTCTCCCTGGCGCTGGAGCGTCCTGCTCTGCTGGCGACCCTTCGGGGCGATGAATCCGCACCGAAGGAATCGACCCGAACGATCGCGTGCGCCAGCAACTCCTGACCGATACGACGCTGACACGTGATGCGTACCCTACGCCGTGGCCCGGATCGGGTTCATCCTGGTCCGGCCGCGGCGATCCCGTCTGTTCATCCCGATCGAGGTCGCACCACTCTGTTCGGTCGATCGGAAGCCACGCCGGACGTGACCGTCGCATACAGGTAGTTCTCGCCGTTGGTATCCGCTGCCGTCGATAAAGTCAAACAGGTAGTTCCGACGATGTAGCAGCGGCCCACCGCCATTACAGTCTCCGTGATGGGATCGATGCAGTCGACGCCGGCCCTCAACACATTGCTGGCGTCTTTGACAGGAGAACGGGAATGGCGCAACTACCAACAATTCTGATTGTTGACGACGACGAGAGTGTTTTGTCGGCCGTGTCGCGGGATCTTCAGCCGCGGTACGGCGACCGCTACCGGACGATCCGGGCAGACTCGGGAATGGATGCGCTGCAGGTATTGAAGCGGCTGAAGCTTCGTGGCGCGCCAGTGGCCTTGCTGATCGTCGATCAGCGCATGCCCGGCATGACCGGTATCGAGTTTCTCCGGGAAGCTATCGAGATCTATCCCGATGTCAAACGGGTTCTTCTCACTGCCTACGCTGACACCGACGTCGCCATTCAAGCAATAAACGACGTCCAACTCGACCATTACCTGCTCAAGCCGTGGGATCCTCCCGAGGAGCATCTGTTTCCCGTAGTCGACGACGCGCTCGATGAGTGGCAATCGACATACTACCCGCCGTTTGAAGGTATTCGGGTTATCGGCCATCGCTGGTCGCCGGTTACCTTCCAGATCAAGGACTTCCTTGCGCGGAATCTGGTCCCGTATCACTGGATGGACATCGAGAACAGCGATGAAGCTGGTGAAATGCTGCAACATGCGGGGCTGGACGCCAGCCACCTCCCGGTGGTGATCCTTGCGGACGGGTCGACGATGGCGCAGCCGACGCAGGAAGAGGTCGCGAATCGGATTGGACTTCGGACCGCCGCGACGCGTCCGTTCTACGACCTCATCATCGTCGGGGCCGGACCATCGGGCCTGGCGGGAGCGGTTTACGGCGCGTCCGAAGGATTGCGGACGCTGCTCATCGAGCGTGAGGCACCAGGCGGACAGGCAGGCACGAGCTCGCGCATCGAGAACTATCTTGGGTTCCCGTCCGGGCTCAGTGGCGCCGATCTGGCCCGGCGTGCGGTCTCTCAGGCTCGCCGTCTGGGCGCGGAAATGCTCACCGCAACGGTGGTCGGCATTCGTATCGAGGGCCAATACCGGATCGTTCAGCTGAACGATGGAACTGAATTGAGCTGCCACGCCCTGCTGATTACCACCGGCGTCTCGTACCGTCGGCTCGATGCTCCGGGCGTCGAGCGACTGACTGGCGCGGGAGTCTACTATGGCGGCGCGCTCTCGGAAGCGATCGCGACGCGCGGTGAGAAGGTCTTCATCGTCGGCGGCGGTAACTCAGCTGGACAAGCGGCGATGTATTTCGCGAAGTACGCCGAGTGCGTCACGATCCTTGTCAGGGGAGACTCGCTTCCCAAGAGTGGAATGTCGCAGTACCTCATCGATCGAATCAACGACACACCGAATATTCAACTAATGCTGAACACGAGCGTCAGCGAAGCGCTGGGCGATGGCCATCTCGAACGATTGCGGTTGAAGAATAGCTCCAACGGCCAGGAGACGCTTGTGCCTGCGGACGACCTGTTCATCTTTATCGGCGCTAAACCCTTCACAGATTGGATGTCAGGTCTGGTGGAGCTCGACGACGCAGGCTACGTGAGGACCGGCCCCGACCTCAAAGTGCAACGCAACGGATCGGTGCCCTGGTCGCTCAAGCGCGCGCCATTTCTGCTCGAGACAAACGTCCCAGGTATCTTCAGCGCGGGGGACATTCGCCACCAGTCGATCAAGCGGATCGCCTCGGCGACGGGTGAAGGGGCCATGGCTATTCACTTCGTCCACCGGTATCTGAGCACGCTGTAGGGAGGAATTGGCACCGTGATGAACTACACCGGCGCTGCTCCGAGCGAGGCTCAGCGGGCCAGGTTCTGCAGATTGCCCCTCTTCGAGCACTATACCGAGCAGGATATCGAGCACCTGCTTGCCGACGCTCGAATACTCGAGCTTGAAAGTGGCGACATCCTGGTCGAAGAGGGTGCGGCCGCGGACGCTGCGTTCTATGTTCTTGAAGGTGAGCTCGATATCTTGCGTCGAATCGGCAAAGAGGATGTTCCGATCGCGACTCGCCCGAGTGGCGACCTGGTCGGCGAGATGTCGCTCCTGATCGGTGAGCCAAGAACCGCGACGCTCCGTGCTCGTGTTCCGACGAAAGTGCTCGAAATCTCGTACGAGCGGCTTCACGAGACGCTCCTGTCGAATTCCGAGGGCTTGTTTCTGCTGCTTCGTAATGTCGCGGCTCGGCTCAAGCATTCGGAATCAAGCCTCGTTCACTACCAGAAGCTCGCGGGTCTCGGAACCCTGGCAGCGGGACTGGCGCATGAGCTCAACAACCCATCATCAGCTATCGTCCGAAGCGCGAGTCAACTCGAAGAGTCGCTGCTGGGCTGGGAACGCTGGACCGAAAAGCTCGGATCGTTGGCGCTCACTCCGGATCAACGAGGCCGTATCGAACAGTTGCGGGACGAGATACAGCACACGGGGGCAGGTCGCCGGTTCGATGACGTGCTTGAGCGAGCCGATGAAGAAGACAAGCTGCTGGATTGGTTGACGGACAAGCAGGTCAGCGATGCGGCGACCGTTGCGGTGGCGCTGGTGGACGCTGGAAAGAACGTCATCGATGTACGGGCGATCGAAGAAGAATTCGGGCGCGAACAGCTCGACATCGTGCTGAACTGGATCGCCGCCCGTGAATCGATCTACATCATTCTGCACAGCCTGCGTGCGAGCGGCGGGGCGATCTCTGAGATCGTCGCCGGGGTCAAGTCCTACACCCATCTCGATCAGGCTCCCGTGCAGGATGTCGACGTCCATGACGGGATTGATCAAACGCTCGTTATTCTGCGACATCAGCTTCGCGGAATTGACGTCCACCGCCTCTACGCGAAAGATCTTCCGCGTATTACCGCTTTCGCGAGTGAACTGAATCAAGTCTGGGCAAATCTGATCGACAACGCGGCCGACGCGGTGGATGGGAAGGGTGAGATCACGATCCGTACCTCTGTCGATGATGGATCGGTGGTCGTCGAGATCAGCGACACGGGGCCCGGAATTCCGATCGATGCGCAGCAGCACCTGTTCGAGCCGTTCTTCACGACCAAGCCGGTTGGCAAAGGGACAGGTCTGGGACTGAGCATCAGCTACAACATCGTTCGCAAACACGGCGGTGTCATGACATTTCGGACCAGCCCAGGTCAAACGACATTTGTCGTTCGACTCCCAATCGACGGTGGGTTCCGTCATCCCGCCATGTCAGTCGAGGCCAACACCAGCGAAGGGAGCTCACGATGAAGCAGTCTGTATTCGAGCGATACGGGGGGTTCGCCAAGGTTAGCAAGGCCGTGATGGAGTTCTACGACCGTATTCTCGATTCACCGGTTACGTCATCGTACTTCGCGGGCACCGACATGCGGCGGCTGATCGATCATCAGACGAAGTTCTTCGCTCAGCTAATGGGCGGACCGGCCACGTACACCAACGATCATCTCGAGCGAATCCACGCGCGCCTGGGGATCACCGAATCCGCGTTTGAAGAATCCGCGATTCTCCTACGTGAGACGCTCGAGGATCTGGGATTTGAAGATGAGGACGTCCAGTCGGTTGAGGACGAGTTCGTGAGCCGGAAAAACTATATCGTGGCAAGGAGCGTAAGCAATGCAGGTCACTGACAATGCCTCAGGACTCATGGGCGTTGACGCGGATACGCTGCGGCAAATGGCCCAGACGCTGAGTGTCGGGGTTGCGATCGTCGATCCCGAGGATTGGACGATCCTGTTCGAAAACGCGTGCTTTTTCAAGTGGTTTCCACCAACTAGTGACGCGGACGAGCCACTTACGCAGAGACTCTCCGGCCTCAATACGAACCGCGCCGTATCCCGTCTCAAAGGGGGCCAGGCATATCGGTTTGATACCGAAGCACAGGTGAACGGTCGAGGGCTTCCGGTTAGTGTCGAAGTCCGTCCGCTCCATGACGGCGATGAGCCCGCGGTCGTGGTCGAATGTCGCGACATGAGCAAGCAGAAGCAGGCCGAGTACATGCTCGAGTCCTACTCGCAGATGGCGGAACGAAATGCTCGTGATCTCCAACGCGAGAAGGAACGGGTGGAGAAGCTCCTGCTGAATATCATGCCGCGATCAGTGTACGAGGAGATGAAAGACTACGGCACGGTCACGCCGCAGCGGTTCGATAACGCGACGATTCTCATGGTCGATTTCGTCGGGTCGACCGAGATGGCAATTTCGGGCGATCCTGCGTCGCTCGTGACCGAACTGAACGATATCTTCACCGTCTTCGATCGAATCTCGGACATGTTTGGCTGTGAACGTATCCGAACCGTTGGGGACGCCTATATGGCCGTCTCCGGCATCCCGGAGGCAACGCCGGACCACGCGCACAACGTCGCGCGCGTCGCGCTACGAATGCTTCGCTACATCGAGCGGCGCAACTCTGCTCATCCCGAGCCATGGCATTGCCGCATCGGCATCAACTCCGGTCCAGTCGTTGGGTCGCTGGTTGGAATTCAGAAGTATGTCTACGACATCTTTGGTCCAGGCGTGAACCTGGCGGCGCGCATGGAGACGTTGTCGGAGCCGATGCGTATCACGATCAGCGAGAATACCTACCACTTGCTCAAGGACGAATTTGCCTGCACGGAACGTGGCGAGTTCGAGGTGAAGGGCTTCGGCACTAACACGCTCTACTTCCTCGACCGCGAATTGCCACAACGACGCTAATCGTTCGATTACGCTCCGAGCCTGACCGTGGTGGTACCGGACTCGCACGGATGACCAGCGCGGACGTGAATCTCTCCCGCGGTGAGGTCGACGACGACCGATCCAATGGTTTCCCCGCCCGGATTGTCTACCTCGTGGTAATGCTTGCAGACGCTTCGAGGGTAGTTGCTGTGATCACTGAGAATCTCGAACACGCCGTCGATCGTCAACTTGCCCGGCATCCGGTGTAGCAGTCGCTCAACACGCTTCCGACGCATGGTGGAGTTCAGCGTGTTTTCGCTTGTCTCGAGCTTCTGGAGCAGCGGATCGATGAAGTGATTGGTGTGGACGAAGGATTCCTCTGTTGGAGCGATCACGGCCGAATTTCTGCCACTGACTTCGACGTCGAAGATCTCACCGAACTCATTCGCCAGAAGGTGGTTGTTGCCATTGGCTCGATGAGGCCGCCGGGTTCGTCCAATCGCATCTTCGAGGTAGTTCGCCCCCAACACGTCGCGGTATGCCAGGAGCTTGGGCGTGCCGGGGTGAACGTCGCGCGAGTACAGGGCGTTGCCGACGGAACCGATACCGCGATCGTTCATGCCCTGATAGAGCAAGAGCGCGGAGTACGCGAAGCCGACAAACGCGGGTCCGTTATCCGGTTTTGCACGCACGATATACGGCAGCGCGTTTCGAATCGGACTGGCGTCTTCGTTGTGTGCCAGCAGTACGTGCCCGTCGGCGGTCATTTCTCCGGTCACCGCGAGGCTGGTGCATCCTTCGACGAACTCTGCATCCTCTGCCGGAGAGGTGGCCTCGCAGCTCGCGAGGAACATGATCTCCTGCATCGCGTTCATCGCGAAAATCTCCAGAACCTCCAGCCCGCTTCCAGCGGCCATTCCGCGGATCTCGTCCATGCAGTCTGGCAGATGCCGTTCGGCAAACGGCATCAGAGCACCTGCGATCTTCATCGCCTGACGCCAGCCAATCGAGGCGTCGAGGCCCGCGCGATAGCGTTCACCAACCGCCTGAAACCCGTCACGCAGCGTCTCCCCGATGGCCCAGCCGATTTCAAGGTGTGAACCAGTGACATCAACAATTGGCAGCTGCAACGTGCGACTCTCTGTGCTCATGATTTCTCTCCCACGACTCGAGTGACTATCTCAAAGTTCAACTCGTATGGCTCGACGTGTGTCGCGACGCAAGCTCTTCATCGTGTATCTCATTGGGACAAATCATGCACGAGAATAGCAGAAACATGGACACAAACGTGGTACATCGACCAGGAAGCCCTCCGCCTGCTCGTCCCTTGGCGAGCCTGACCGCATCGTCGGCGTGGGGCTGGCCAGATTCGTGGCCGTCGGGGGGATCGCCAGATTTCCCATTTGGACGAGGCTTCTCGCTGGATTTCGGCTCGATTGGCTACGGTCGATTTCGCTGGCGAATGACGTGCGAATGTATGACTTGTTATCGGTTGGCGAAGCGCTGATCAACTATGCACGATGCAATCGCCCGACATGCGCCGTATGGCTGGACATAACGTGATCTAAAGCCAGCGACAACCTAAAACCCACAACGGCGAGGTGACCTGATCGATCTTCGATGTTGACGGGAAGATGTGGACCGAAGAGTTATGGGGATTCGACATGAAACTGAAGTTACGAGTCTTTGCCGCATTGGCTACCATGGCGATCCTGCTGATTGCGGTGCAGCCAATTGGAGCGGTGACTCCGAGCGATACGAGCGCGTTTGCTGGGACGTGGGGGAGGACTGATTACCCTGTCTCAACTGGCACGGTATCTCGCACGTGGCTCTGGGGGCCGAAAGCCGAGACGCCGGTGATGACCGAGGCGTATGCCGATTCGCCGGATCGAAAACGGCAGGTACAGTATTTCGATAAGGCACGCATGGAAATTACGCACCCGGACGGCGACGCGTCGTCACCCTGGTACGTCACGAGCGGACTGTTGGCGAAGGAGATGGTGACCGGCAAGATGCAGGTCGGCAATGATTCGTTCGAGTCACGCCAACCGGCAACGATCGACGTTGCCGGTGATCTGAGCGATCCGACTGGACCCACCTACGCCAGCTTTAGCGGGCTGCTCAACCAACCCTCGCATGACCCTGGCTGGGTCATCGATCAAGTGGTGAAGCGCGACGGGAGCGTTCACTCAGACAGCACCTTCGCCGACAAGTACCACGTGACGCTGGCCGTGAACGAGGCAGAGACCGGTCACAGTGTCGCTGCTCCGTTTTGGGATTTCATGAACTCTTCCGGAACCATCTGGGACGGGAGCAACTACAGCCAGGGTCGTCTGTTCCCGAATGCCTTTTACGTCACAGGGCTGCCGATTACAGAACCGTATTGGACAACCGTGAAGCTCGGGGGGAAAGATACGAACGTTCTGGTCCAGATCTTCGAGCGGCGGGTGCTGACCTACACGCCGAGCAATCCGACTGGCTGGCAGGTCGAATCAAGTAACGTTGGGCTGCACTACTACACCTGGCGCTACGGATCGTATTGGCCAGATTCCGATTCGGGAACGACTGGCTCCAACTCCAACGACGGCGCGGATGCGTCGGCCACGGTTCCCCACTTCGATCACGTCTATGTGATTGTGATGGAGAACAAGGAGTATGGATCGATCGTCGGGAACACGGATGCGCCGTATATCAATAGCCTGATCGACCAGTACGGGCTGGCGACGAACTACACGGCAATCGTGCACCCGTCGCAGCCGAACTACCTGGCGCTCTGGTCTGGATCCATCTACAACGTATTCGACAATGAGACCCATCATTTGGACGGCAAGACCATCGCCGACCAGCTTGACGCAGCCGGCAAGAGTTGGAAGGTCTACGAACAGAACTATCCAATCTCTTCCGACACTCCGTCGTGCTATATGGGGGAAACCGCGAGTGGTGGACCGGACGGTCCAGGCGTCTATGCGGGAAAACACAACCCCGAGTTGAGTTTCATCGATCCCCAGCAGGACGCGCAGCTGTGCCGGGAGCACATCACCAACCTCAGCCACTTCATGGCTGACAGCGCTGACTTCAGCTTCATCGTTCCGAACCTGTGCTACGACATGCACAACTGCTCCATCTCAACGGGAGATTCCTGGTTGAAGGATTGGGTGACGCATTCGATTCTGCAGACGCAGGGCTGGAAGCAGACTGACAGCGCGATCTTTATCACCTGGGACGAAGGTACCTCCAGCGAAAGCGGGGGCGGCCACATTCCAACGATCGTCATCTCCCGGCACACACCGCAGGGATTCAAGTCAGACCAGGCGGCCAATCACTTCACGCTGTTGCGTACGATCCAGGAGTCATTTGGGCTGGGCTGCCTGAAAGAGAGTTGCAGCCACGGAGATCTCGCCCAGTTCTTCCCACAGCAGAATGCGAGCACGACACCGTAGATCCGCGGGTCGACCAGTGCGCCGTCGCCTGCAGATGGGATTGATCTCCCATTGATTGGGATCCGGCACGATAGTCACACGAAGGAACCGGCCGCGAGATGATCGCGGCCGGTTCGTTGTTCTCGCTCGATATCTGAGGTCGGCCGGCGATCAGTTGCCGACCCGTGTCCAGGTGCCGCAATTCTCCGATGAGAATCCGACGTCACCCGAGGCAATTCGTACCAACTGCTGATTGACGTCGAGACCGTTGGCGATGATGTCACTGAATTCACCACCGAAGCCGCTGAGTCGCTGCCAGTAGCACCCTTGGGACGAATCGGAGTTCCGCCAGAGTCCGGGAGCGATGTCACGTCCGACGCGGAAGGTCCCTGCGCCGAAATCAGCCGTTGGACTCGAGGTCAGCGCCGAGTTATCCGGGACCCAGGTGCCGCATCCGTCGGAGTTGAATCCTGCGTCGCTCGGGCTGATGGTGACGATGTCTCGACTGAAGGTGAAATTGTTGGCGATGATCTCGTCCAGCGTGCCGCCAAACCCCTTCAGTCGTTCCCAGTAACACCCCTGCGATGAATCGCTGTTTCGATAGGTTCCCGCCTGAATGTCGCTACCGACCCGGAAGGTGCCGTCACCGAACGACCCGCTGGGGTTGGTCGTCGGACTCTGGGTCGGGCTCTGGGTCGGTGACTGGGTTGGCGACTGTGTCGGTGTCTGCGTGGGCGGATTGTTGTCCGTGTCGGGCGACTGACCAAGGAGCGAGTAGCGCCAGGTGTAGTAATGCTGACCGACGTTGCCGGCCTCGACGGTCCAGCCGTCGGGATTGCTGGGGGTATAGGTGAGCACGCGGCGCTCAAAGACCTGCACCAGGACCTGCTTGGCGACGCCGCCGACCAGGACGGTGGTCCAGTAGGGCTCGGTGAGCGGATAGCCGGTGGCATAGAAGGGGTTCTGGAAGAGGGGGGCGGTGGTGGGGGTGCCATGGTCGTCGACCAGGCCCGAGCTGGTCATGAAGGTCCAGAAGACCGAGGCGACGGTGTGCTGGGTGGGAGCCCCGACATCCTGCGCGGTGACGTGGTAGGTGGCGAGTGCGGCGTCGGCACCGACCTGCCCGGAGCGAGCGACCGTCTGGGTCAGCACCCAGCCGGTGGGGGTGGGGGCATAGCCCATCAGCGCATGGAAGGTGGCGTAGGTCGGACCATTGGGATCGTTGGCGTCACCGGCGACATTGACCTGCGCCGGGTCGTGGGCTTCGAAGGTGTTGTCGCCGAGCTGGAGCTGGCCGGTGATGAGCTCCTTGGCGAGGAGCCCGTTGGTGACGTACCAGATCGAGGTGGAGTCCCCATCGGGATGGGTGATCTCCATGCGCGTCTTATCGAAGTACTGGACGGAGCGCTGGCCGTTGGGGGCGTCCTGATAGGGCTCGAGGAGGGCGGGGGAGTTGGCGGCCGGCCCCCACATCCAGGTCCGGTTGACCTGTCCCGAGGCTACCGGCTGATCCGTGTAGGCCCAGGTGTTCTGGAATGCGTTATTGGATATTGGCTCCGCTGTTGCCGGCAATGTTGCCGCAAGCGCAATCGCGATGAGTGCGATCGCACCCCAGATTCGAACGAACCGCCTCATCGTCATCCCCCGATTTCTGATTACGAGACTTTCACAACGTGGCTCATTTTGCTGCTTCCGAGGTCTTCGGGTCAACGAGGAATGTGTGTCAGTTTCGGTTCACGGAGGTCGGAGTTGAAGTTGCGAGACAACGTGGTGACGGCTGCCACCGTGGATCTTCGTGACCAACGTGAGGCGGTTTACCGGGAAATTGTCCGGCGTCTCGCGGAAATAGACGACGGATCCGGCCGGAAGACACGCTATTACTTCGCGGCGATTTTCCTTCAGGAGAACGCACCGGAATCGAGTTTATTCATCGCGCGAGGTCGAGTGGCTCTGGCAGCGGTGGCTGGTCGAGAACTGACGAGTCGTACACGTTCTACAATCACACCTTTCCAATCGGTCTCCTGGCACATAAAATGTTGTGGAAATGTTGAGTTGGATTCGCGGGAAAGCGTCACAGGTCAATAATCAGGAGTCCCAGTCCACCCCGGTCGATCCCGATGACGATCAGTCTCAGTCCTCCCCCACGCAGGCTGGTTCAAGCGCAACGCACTCGGATCGGTCCTATGGGCTCCTTGCGCTGATTCTCTTCGCTGGCTACATGGCCATCGCCATCGGGCTGTATGTCTGGCGCGGAGCCTACTTCACGCCGGATCGCTGGGCGATCATGCTCTTCGTCGCGGCAGTAGCGCTCGGCCAGTGGAAGGCGTTCCTGAGGGACTGGATACCTGTCGTCCTGCTGATCTTCGGCTACGAGTTCATGCGTGGGCTGGCCTACCAGTTCATTCAGGACCGGAACAGCACCGTCCATTACCACGAACTGATCACCGCCGATCGCTCGATGTTCTTCGGGCATCTCCCCACGCTCTGGCTGCAGGATAAGCTCTACGTTCCGGGGACGATTCACTGGTACGACGTGCTTGCCATGGTGATGTACATCATGCATTTCGTCTTTCCGCTGATCTTCGCCTTCATCCTCTGGATCGGGAACAAAGAGCGCTTTTGGCACTTCACTCTGTCACTGCTCTTGCTGACCTATGCGGGTTTCACCATCTACCTGTTCTACCCGGCCGCGCCGCCCTGGTTGGTCGACCAGTGGGGAGTGATTCACGGGGTCCAGTTGCCGTTCGATCAGGTCTATCACGTGCTGGTGCCGCATCAATACGACAATCTGAACATGATCCAGATTTGGAATGAGGCCAGCGGAAATCCTGTTGCCGCCATGCCCTCGCTCCACGCCGCCTACCCGTGGCTTACCATGCTCTTCGCCGTCAAGTTCTTCGGCAAGCGAGGCCTGATCTTCGTGCCCTACAACGCGGCGCTCTGGTTCTCGGTCGTCTATCTCGGCCAGCATTGGGTCATCGATATCCTTGGCGGGATCACGCTCTCGACCGTCGTCTTCGTTGTTATGCAGGTCGCCTGGTCGCGACTGCAGCGTTCGCGGCTGCATAGCCTGCCAGACCGGACGTCAGCCTGGGCGCGGGACGCCTATGGTCGTCTCCGGCCCTCAACCGACTAGGCGGAATCCGCGGCTTCGTCCTCCAACTATGTTCGGGCAGGCAGCGGCGTCATGCCTATCTCCGTTCAACCCTCGCAGGTGGTTATCTAATTGCGGCATACTTAGCGCGTTCGAGCCACAGTTTCAAACGAATACGCGCATGCAGATCTCGGGCGCAGTTGATCGCGACGCCGCGGATCTCAGGAGGAGCGACCATCGATGACGGTGGAGACCTATGCATACCGGGAATTCCTCGAAAAGGTGATCTCGCCCGTGGCCGTATCGGTGATCGACCGCATGTCGGATCAGATCCGCGACATCTACAGCCTGCCGGAGATATTGACGGCGCGACTCCCGGTTGATCAGCGAGAAGCCCATGCGGAGCGCTTCACCGAACGCTTGACACGCATCGTCAGCATGCTTCCACCCGACATCAGCCCCATGGCGAACGAGGTCTTCACCGCGATCGAGTTCCTGATCTATGAGATCCATGGCGAGCCGGTGAAAGTTGGCATCGCCCTCGCCCGGCTCGAAGAGCTGGGCGACGAGATTCGTTCGGATCCACTGCTGCATGACCTGATCACCGGCCGCGCGAACTGATCCATGCATCGTTAGCGTCTCGATGAGCAGCCAGACCGGAGGTCAATCCTCGTCATCGTCGTCGAACGACACGGTGATGGTCTTGTGCTGTCGCCCGATCTCGCTGTCTGGGAAAACGTCCTGGGCGAAGTGAAGATACTCGTCAGGATTCATCATTGATGGACTGAAGTGGGTAAGGATCAGGCGGCCCGCTCCGGCGTCGCGCGCGATCTCGGCCGCTTGGTCGAAGACCATGTGACCGCGGTCGCTGGCTCGCTCGCGGAGCGCCGGGTCTCCGTACGTTCCTTCACAAAACAGAATGTCGGCATCCCGGACGAAATTGGGGATCTCACGTGTTGGCCGCGTATCCGTGACAAAGGCAACCTTGAGTCCACGACGCGGTGGCCCAAGGACCTGGTCGGGTTCGAAGATCTGACCATTCGATTCGACCGTCTTTCCAGCCTGAAGCCGGCTCCAGAGCGTGATCGGGATACCAAGCGAGCGGGCTCGTTCCGGTTCAAAGCGGCGTGAGCGGTCTCGCGTAAAGGTGTAGGCGAGACACGGGACACGATGGTCACCAGCGAGCGCATGCAGCACCAGTCCGTCTGGCAAGGTCCGCGACTCGCCACCCGCCAGTTCGTCGATTTCAACCCGAAAGGGAAGTCCGGGAACGATGACCGTCAGTGCCTGGACGACCTGGTAGGTGCCCGGTGGCCCGTAGATGGTGAGCGGCTCGGTGCGGCCGGAGTGGGCGATCATGAACAGCACGCCCGCGATGCCGGCCACGTGATCGGCGTGCAGGTGGGTGATGGCGATGGCGTTGACCGGACGATAGCTCCAGCCAGAGTAGCGCCAGGAGATCTGCGTCCCCTCGCCGCAATCGACCAGTACCACGTCCTGCCGCGAGCGGAGCAACAGCGACGAGAGCCAGCGTCCTGGAAGGGGCATCATCCCCCCGAGTCCAAGCAGACACAGATCGATCACCGTTCGAGTTGCGCCTTTCACGTGCAAGATTGAGGGGCCCGCGGAACGGACCCCTCAATCTTCCCATTTCTGATGCCACGCATCCGTGCGAGGCAGATTGGAAGGTCTAAGGCTGCCGCGTTACCGCGCCACTCGCCTCGAACTCGGTGCGACGGTCGCGCGTCTCGCCAAGCAGCTCGGCCGGGATCGGTTTAGCACCGCCGACTGCGTCGGCCAGAAGGATCATCTCGGCCGCCTCTTCAAGGATGAAGATCGAGTGGACGACCTTGTCGATGTTCTCGTCGAAGGCCAGCAAGCCGTGATTTTCCAGGAGAACGGCCCTGGTGTTGGGACCGACGACGTCAATGATGTTCGATACAGAGCGGGCCGAGCCGCGCGGGCCGTACTTGGCCACGGGAATCGCCTCGGTGAAGTCGAACCGTACCAGCGCTTCGTAGGACGGCTCGATCGGTTTGCTGGCGAGCGCGAATGCCGTGACGTGCGGCGAGTGCGTGTGAATGACGCTTCCGATATCTGGACGCTTCTTGTAAACCTCTCCATGCATGTGAATGATCTCGTTCGACGCCGGGCCGAGGTTACCGTCGACGACGTTGCCGTCGAGGTCGAGGACAGCCAGATCGTCGGGGCTGAGGTTATCGAGCGTGCCACCGCCGGTCAGGATGAAGTGATTGCCATCCGACAGCCGGACGCTGATATTGCCGTGCTGTGATCGAGAGAGAACGCCACCATCAACGAGTCGACGTCCCGCCTCGATGATCTTTGATTTTGCGGAACTAATTTCCGGTGACATCTTGGTGTCGAGCATGTTCGCCCTCTCTTCTGTCGTTGGTTGCCAGTACGGTTGACGGTTCTCGATCCATCTTAGCGCGGAATCGGTTTGTCGCAAGCTTTGGAGGCTTTCGTGCATCGACCGCTCAGGCTATAGTGTTGCTACAAAGCTGAGCAATTTCATGGAAAGCGTTTGGGGGAACCGGGTGCAGGGAAGACCGACGACATTGGCGACCGAGGGGATGGTAGCGACTCCGCACTACCTGGCCAGCATGGCCGGTGTGCAGGTCCTCAAGGATGGCGGCAACGCGCTCGACGCGGCAATCGCGGCCAATGCCGTTCTGACCGTTGTCTACCCGCATATGTGCGCCGTAGGCGGCGACGCGTTCATGCTGATCTGGGACCCCAAGGAGGAGCGTCTTCACGGGCTGAATGGTGCGGGACGGTCGGCCAGCGGTGCGTCGGTCGACGCGCTGAAGAATCTTGGCTTGTCGTCCATGCCCGAACGCGGGCCGCATGCTGTCACCGTTCCAGGCGCGGTTCACGCTTGGCAGACCGCGCACCAACGTTTCGGCTCCCAGCCGTTTTCCAGCCTCTTTCAGCCAGCGATCGGCTACGCAGAGCGCGGCTTCCCGGTGGCTCCCTCCGTGTGCGCGGCGATCGCGACCGCGCGCCCAATGTTGGAGCGACAGCCGACCGCGGCCAAACAGTTCATGCCGAACGACACGCCTCCAAGGACGGGCGACGTTCTTCGAATCCCCGATCTGGCCAATTCGCTTAGGTGGATTGCTGAGCAGGGCGCGGATGCGCTTTATGGTGGACCGCTGGGCAAGGCGATCGCCTCGACTGTGCAGAGTGCGGGGGGCCTGCTGACGGAAGAGGATATCGCTGGTCATCAGACGAAGTGGGTTGATCCGCTTTCGACGACCTATCGGGATCGTGAAGTGGTCGAGCTGCCGCCGCCGACGCAAGGTATCGTCGCGCTGCAGCTGGCGAACATGGCGGAAGGGTTCGACATCGCGTCACTTGGTCGAAATAGTGCCGAGCAGATCCACCTGCTGGTCGAGGCGAAAAAGCAAGCATTCGCCGATCGCGAGCGCTTCATCACAGATCCGGCGTTTGTCGACATTCCGGTCGACAAGCTCATCTCGAAGAGCTATGCCGCCGGGCAGCGAGCGAAAATCGATGTTCGGCACGCGCTCAACGACCAGCCCGACCCGGCCGGGATGGGTGACACGATCTATCTGTGCGTTGTCGATCGTGACGGTATGTGCGTTTCACTGATTGAATCGATCTTCAATGGGTTTGGAAGCGGTCTCGTGGCGGAGGGGACCGGATTTATTCTGCACAATCGTGGCGCATCGTTCACGTTTGACGACGGCGCGGTGAATCGGCTCGAACCGGGCAAACAGCCGATGCATACACTGATTCCAGGGATGCTGATGCGGGACGGCACTCCCGACGTCGTATTTGGCGCGATGGGCGGTCACGGCCAGGCTCAGTCGCACGTTCAATTACTGTGTAATCTGGTTGATTTCCAACTCGAACCGCAGGCAGCGATTGAGTCGCCGCGTTGGGTGAGTGGCCGGGGGCTTCCAGGCGACCCTGCACACGTCCTCTATCTGGAGGAGCCCATCGGCGCTGACGTGCAGGCTCAGTTGCGGGCGATGGGACACGAAGCGCGCATGACCGCGACGTTCTCGTCACTCATGGGGCATGCGAACATGATTCGCATCGACCGCAAGCGGGGTGTGCTGATGGGCGGATCTGATCCTCGATCGGATGGCGCGGCACTCGGCTGGTAGCCGAAGTCAGCCAGTATATTGACGGTGAAACGCGGAGGGTCAGTCGCCAGTCCAGGGGAGATGCCCGTTGTTGTGCGGGCAGACGTGACCTTCCGGACCGATCGGGGCGCCGCAGCGTGGACAGCGGGGCCTCCCAGCGGCCACGACCTCTGCAATCTTCTCCGACAATGCTTTGGCCGACTGGAGCGACGCGCGGGCGGTGAAGATCGGGTCATCGTCGTCGTCCTGCTCGACATGGTGGGCGAAGATGGCGACGACGCGCTGTTCTTCGTCGTAGCCGATCATTATCTTGCTCACGACATACTCAGGGGTGGTCGGTGGTACCGGATCTGGTGCGCTGGCAGCAAGCGGTTCGACCTCGCTACGAATAAGACGCGATTCGAGCAGTTGCTCGAGCAGTTGTTCGATGGCCTGCCCAAGCGCATTCAATTGTTCTTTTTCCATCCAGAGAGAAACGATATCGTCGCCCACGCCGCTGATGAGTCTGAAGCGACGCTGGCCCGGAACACCGACCGCCTCTGCGTCGAGTACCGTCGCCATGTCGTAGTTATGATGTTCGAATGCCACCGGGCTGTTCACTCCTCGCCGACGTCGTTTAAGACCACGTTAGGAGGATACTATACCGGGGAAGTGCTGCGTATTCAGACGCGGATTCCGGGGAATCTCGGGACCATACGCGCCCTCGTTCGTCATATGTGTCGGAAACCGGAGAGTCTCTGAACCTGCTCCCGGACACGCCAGTTTTCAACAATGAGAAAGGTGCTTCTACTCTTATGAGACGATTTTCGGTTCTGTTCGTGTTCTTGCTCCTGATCGGAATGTTGACCGCGTGCGGAGGGAGTTCCAAGAAGACGGGCACTGCCGCGCCGGCGTCCGCCTCCGGTGTGTCAACGCCAACAGCCGCATCGACGGCACAGACAACCGCGACGCCCGTGCGCGGCACTCCTTCGGTGGCCACCGGCACGCCGTCAGCCACAGCCGCCAGCACCGCCGAAGCGACAGCGACGACAGCCGCGGTGACGCCGACGACCGCGCCGGCTCAATCGACCGCCGAGACCGGATCAAGTGGCTTTGGTTACGGATTCAACGTCTTTTGGCGTGGCGATGCCGACAGCGCAGATTTCAACACAAAGACCATTGACGCGGTCAAAGGTGCCGGATTCAACTGGGTCCGCGTGCAGATCCAGTGGAAGTCGATGGAGCCCGCCAAGAACCAGTACGATCCCTTGCCGTTCGACCGCCTGATCCAGCAGTACCAGGGATCGAACGTCAAGATCCTCGCATCGGTCGTGAAGGCACCGGACTGGGCGCTCGATCCGAATGGCCAACAGTTACTGGCCAATTACGCTGACTGGGAAGGCTTCATGCATTTCCTGGCTGAGCGCTACAAGGGCAAAGTCCAGGCGTGGGAAATCTGGAATGAGGAGAATCTCGCGTCCGAGATGGGCGGACAGGTTCGTCTCGCGGACTATGCCCACTTGCTTGAAGGCGGCTATAACGGCGTGAAGATGGCTGATCCAAACGCGTTGGTTGTCTTTGGCGGCCTGACGCCGACCGGTGTCAATGACCCGTCGATCGCCGTGGACGATCTCAAGTACCTGCAGTCCTTCTACGCTTACAAGCAGGGCTACTACACGAAATTCTTTGACGTCCTGGGTATGCACGTCAGCGCCACCAACAACCCGCCTGACACGATGTACCCGCAGAACCCCGGCCCGGGCGATTGGTCCGACGATCCGAGCTTCTACTTCCGCCGGGCAGAACAGTTGCACCAGGCGATGGTCGAAAATCAGGACAGCCGTCCGGTCTGGATCACCGAGTTCGGCTGGACGACTAAGAACGAGGCCAAGGGGTATGAATATGGCGCCGATGTGTCGCCGCAGAATCAGGCTGATTACCTGGTTGGAGCGTTCCAACTGGCGCGAAAGAGTTGGCCATGGACTCAGGCGATGTTTGTCTGGAACCTGAATTTCTCGGTGGTTTCACCGCCGAGCGACGAAAAGTATCCGTGGTCGGTGATCAACTCCGACTGGTCGCCGCGGCCAGCCTACACCGCCCTGCAGGACATGCCGAAGAATTAGACGGCAGCCCTCACCCGGCGCTGCGGCGCCACCCTCTCCCGATCTCGGGAGAGGGTGGCACAGGGCGCGCGGCATTTTCCTCCACAAAATTCAGAACTCGTCAATTCTCCGCGAACAACCGCGCGATCTCATCTACCTCGAACGTAGGCAAATCCGTTTCGGTGTTTCCGTCGCGCATGAGGACCTGGGTGGAATCCTCAGTCAGAGAGCCAACGATCGCGGCGGGGATTTCCTTCTCGTGCAACGCCGCCAGCGCCCTGTCTGCTGATCCCCGATCCACGGCCGCCAGAAGGGCGCCCGAGGCGATCAGCCCGAGTGGATCGAGTTCCAGCAGTTCGCAGATGGCTTGCGTTTCGGGATAGGTCACAATCCGACCGCGATCGACGGTGATCCCCGTGCCAGCGGCCGTCGCGATCTCGCGCAGGCCAGTGGAGAGGCCACCCTCCGTCGGGTCGTGGAGGGCGTGAAGATCGCGCCCGAGCGCGTGCCGCAGGATCGTCGCTGCCTGAACGACACTAATGCCGGGATTGTGGAGAAAGCCGCGCGCGCGCTCGACCAGATCTGATCCGAGCGCGTGTTCCAAACGGCTGGGCATCTCGCGCGCGATGAGCGAGGTTCCTTCGATGGCGATCCCACGGGCCAGGATCACGGCGTCGCCCGGAGCTGCCTGGCGCGGATCGATCAGTTCGTCCTCGTCAGCTTCCCCAACCATCATCCCGACCAGAATCGTCCGGTCTAGACCGGTCGTGATCTCGGTATGACCGCCGACGAGCAGGATACCCAGAGCGTCACAGGCATCGCGAAGCGACTTGAAGATGGTCCGGACAAGGCCGGGCGTGGTCGAACCGTCGGGCAGGAGCGCGGTCGCGAGCATCCAGCGCGGCGTCGCACCCATGCAAGCGATGTCGTTGGCGTTGACGTTGGGCGCATACCAGCCGATCTCGTCGGTCGCAAAAGTGATCGGATCGGTCTTGAGGACGAGGACACGATCGCCATGACGCACCGCCGCGGCGTCGCGGCCGATTCCGGCGCCGATCAAGATCGAAGGATCGTCCGGAATGGCCGCGAGAAGCTGACCGAGCAGTTCGGGCGGCAATTTGCCCGCCGGGAGAATGTCACTCACGCGGGCACCGTTTCCGTGTCAAGCGGTTCGGCGAGGGAAATGCCGACGTCACGAGCCGAGATGAGCGCCGGGTGGTTCAGTGGAACAAGGCGCGCTCCGCGGCCGGCCACGGAAAGGGGCACCGGTACGATCGTCGGTTGTCCTGGGCCACCCGCCTCGCCCACGACGGCGACCATCTGGCCGTGCAGGCCGTTGGCAAGAAAGCGAACGGCCGATGCGCCGAATTCGGTGCCGAGAATGCGGTCACGAGCTGTCGGCCCACCGCCACGCTGGAGATGACCGAGGACAACGCTGCGGACCTCCTGGTCGAGTTGGTCGTTCAGCTCGGCTGCCAGACGGGGCCCGATGCCGCCGTAGCGTTTCTCGTAATCGCGCTGCCCGATGACTTCGTAGACGGCCGATCCGCCGAGCGGTGAGGCGCCTTCGGCGGCGACGACAATGGTAAACGACCGGCCCTGTTTGACCCGCTCCTCGATGTGCTGGCGCATGGCCGCGAAATCGAAAGGGATCTCCGGAAGCAGGATCACATCGGCACCACCTGCGAGCCCGGCATAGAGCGCGATCCAACCCGCTGTGCGGCCCATGACCTCCACCACCATCACGCGATGATGGCTCTCGGCCGTAGTGTGCAATTTGTCGAGTGCGTCGGTGGCCGTCACGACCGCGCTATCGAAGCCGAAGGTGACCTGTGTCCCCTGCACGTCATTGTCGATCGTCTTTGGAACACCGACACACGGGACACCGAGACGCTCGAATTCTCCTGCGATCGAGAGCGTGCCGTCCCCACCAATGACCACGAGCGCGTCGATGCCGAGTCCTTCGAGCTGGTGGATCACATCCTGGCTGTGGTCGCGCGGTTCGGTTTCGCCCGCTTCTCGATTGGCAAAGTCGAACGGGTTGCACCGGTTTGACGTGCCGAGAATCGTCCCGCCACGCGGCAGGATGCCTCGAACACCATCGTAGTTGAGTTCGCGGTAGCGACCGTTGATGCAGCCTTCAAAGCCGTCTTCGAAGCCAATGACCGACAAGCCGTACGTGCCGATCGCGGTCTTCGTGACGGCGCGGATCACCGCATTTAGACCCGGTGCATCCCCTCCGCCGGTGAGCAGCGCGATACGTTTCGTTTGTGATGATGGCATGGTCCTCCTTTCGATTGCGTACTGGCACGCGAATCCCGTACCGTCCCGAGAGAACATGAGGTTCGGGTGTCGCCGAGTGTGACTGCTATAATCCAGATTCAACTGCCGCTTCGGAGACGAACGCGGTCGTGGCGCGGCTCTCGCCATTCTACACAGAGCCATGCGCGTCGCTAGAGGCGATGGATTCCTCTGATAGCTCGGCCCAGCATGCCGGGAGCATGATGTGAGACTGTGGTTCGACGGAATCGGACGCGGCGGACTTCCCGCCCCTTCTGGTCAGCGTTGGGATGTGACCAACCGGTCGCCTGACGCTGACATTGACCTGTCGTGCTCAGAGAACGATTAAACAGGTACAGGAGGATTGCGTGAACGCCGACCGCAAATTCGTGGAGGATCTGAGCGATCAGGAGGACGATTTCGATCGCTGGTATGTTGAAGTCGTCCACAAAGCCGAACTTGCCGATGAGGCGCCGATCCGCGGCATGCGGGTGGTCATGCCGTATGGGTTTGCCCTCTGGGAAAACATGCAGGCGCAGCTTGACCGGCGCATCAAAGCCACCGGCGTGCAGAACGCCTACTTCCCGATGTTCATTCCGGAGAGCATGTTCGCGCGTGAGGCCGAGCATATCGAGGGATTCGCGCCGGAAGTCGCGCGAGTGACCCACGCGGGCAAGAAGGAGCTGGAAGAGCCGCTGATCGTGCGGCCGACCTCGGAGTCGATCATCTGCCCGATGTATGCGCGCTGGGTGCAGTCGTACCGTGACTTGCCGATTCTGATTAACCAGTGGTGCAGTGTGGTGCGTTGGGAGAATCGCCCGCGTGCCTTCCTGCGGACTTCCGAGTTCCTCTGGCAAGAGGGACACACCGCTCACGCGTCGCTCGAGGAGGCCGAAGAGCGCACCAAGCTGATGCTCGAGGTCTATCGCGATTTCTGTGAGACTGAGCTGGCCTTGCCGGTTATCCCGGGACAGAAGTCGGAGTCAGAGAAGTTCGCTGGTGCGCTGCGCACGTATACCGTCGAAGCGATGATGGGCGGCAAGAAGTGGGCGCTTCAGTCGGGAACGTCTCATAACCTTGGCGATAATTTCGGAAAAGTCTTCGACATCGTGTTCCTGGATGCCGACGGCCAGCGCCAGTATGCCTACAGCACAAGCTGGGGGCTGAGCTTCCGCACGCTCGGAGCGATCATCATGGTGCATGGTGACGATCGCGGGCTGAAGCTTCCGCCGCGGGTCGCGCCGATCCAAACGGTCATCGTGCCGATCTGGCGTAAGGACGCCGAGCGAGAGGCGGTCGAAGATGCGGTCGACAAGGTGCGGGACTCGCTCCGAGACGTGGCGCGGGTCTTTGTCGATCGTCGTGACGACAAGACACCGGGCTGGAAATTCAACGAGTGGGAGCTGAAGGGCGTGCCGCTACGGCTCGAGATCGGCCCGCGCGACGTTGCCGCCGGACATGCCGTCGTCGTGCGTCGTGACACGCACGAGAAGCAGACGGTGCCGTTCGATCAACTAGCCCAGCGCATCCCGGAGCTGCTGGCGGAGATCCAGGACAACCTGTTCGCCGCTGCCAAGCAAATGCTCGACGAGAACACGGTCGACGTCGACAGCTACGAGGTACTGAAAGAACGAGCGGCCGAGAACGCTGGGTTCTCGCGGGTCTGGTGGTGTGGCGGCGATGCCTGCGAGGCGCAGGTCAAGGCTGAGACCAAGGCCACGATCCGCTGTATCCCGTTCGACCAGCCGGGCGGCTCCGGTGAGTGCATCGTCTGCGGCGGTCACTCCGACACCCAGGTCATCATGGCACGGGCGTATTAGGAGCCGGCGCTAAGCTCATCTCTTTCGGATGATAGCAGGGAGCCTCACGCACGAGGCTCCCTGTTTGAATCCGGACTATTTGCGTTATATGTGATAGGAGCGGCTGGATCAGGCGACGCTCCTTGGCAACGAAACGATGAAGCTGCTGCCCTCTCCGGGCACACTCTCGACGCGAACGTCCCCGCCGTGGGCTTCCGCGATCCCCTTGCAGATGTACAGCCCGAGGCCCGAACCGGCTCCAGCCGACGTGTCGAGTCTGGAGAACGGCTGGAAGAGCGTCTGCTGCTGCTCGAGCGAGATGCCGGGTCCTACGTCGATCACGCGAATCACCACGTCGCTATCGCGATCTTCCACCGTGACCCGAACAGCGCATCCCTTCGGGGAGTAGGTGATGGCGTTGCCAACCAGGTTCGAGACGAGCTGAGCGACGCGATCCGGATCCCAAACACCAATGATCTTGTCCGGCGATTCGATTTCGATTGTTGCAGAGGCGCTGGACGCTTTGCGCTGCGCGACCACGTGATGCAATGTCTCGACCAAGTCCATCTGCTCCGGCTTGATGCTGAATCGACCAGTGCCGATGAAGGCCGCGTCGCGCAAGTCAGAAACCAGACGCTGCATTCTCCCGGCCGCTTCTTCGATCGCTTTCAGTCGTTCGACCTCGCGGGGCGCCGTCTCTGAAAGCCGCCTGCGAACGAGCTGGGTGTTTCCCCGGATTGCGGTAACCGGCTGGGCAAGTTCGTGAGCAATAATCGCCAGAAAGTCCTGCAGTCGCTGCCGCGCTTCCTTTTCTCGAGTCAGAAGTTCGGATCGTTCGCCCTCGAGGGCCTTCTGCGCGGAGAGGTCAAGCACGAAGCAAACCCAATGAAGCGGATCGGACTGGAGCTTCACCGCGCCTAGCAAGATCGGCACGCGTGAGCCGTCCTTGCGAAAAAGTTCCTTCTCGAATGGGTGGCATATGCCAGTGGCGACCAATTCTTGAATTCCACGATCATCCAGAGACAGGTACTCGGCTGGCGTCATTTCCGGCCAGCGAATCTCTCCCCGTTCGAGGTCGTCCTCCGTGTATCCGACCATCCGTAGAAAGAATTGGTTGGCGGATATGATCGAATCGCGATTGGCGGTGATGATGCCGATGACGTTCGCGCGTTCGAGAGCGTCAAGTCGAGACTCGTTATGCTCCATCGCTTGCTCGGCAAGCTTGCGCTGGGTGATGTCAACCGAGACGCCAATGTATCCCGCTGGCTCACCGGCCGCGTCTCGCATGAGGGACGTGCGGATTTCGACGTAGACAGGGGTGCCGTCCGGTCGACGCCCCCGCCACTCGCCGATGTATTCCTGGCCGGAATTGATCTTTTCCAGGTCGGCGGCGAATTCAGCGACCTTTTGCTTCGGGTAGAGACCTTCGAGGGTGTTACCGAGCATTTCGGCTTCGGTGTAGCCGAATGTCTCTTTGGCGCCCTCGTTCCAATAGGTGACGATCCCGTTGAGGTCGGTCACAATAACGGCGTTTCGAACGTTGCGCAAGATAAGGCTATCAGGCGTTGTCGCGTGACTCACGCGGCGTGTTTGGGCGCCTCTGTCCGTCGAGTTCGTGTTTGAGGGGGTATGGTCTGTGTCGGCCCGATCATCAGCGTCAACAGTCTCAGGTGCGGTGTTGACATTGATGTCCGCATCGCTTTTCAACATATTTACTGATCCTCATAATCTCATTTTGGTAACGCGCTTGATTCACCATCGCGCTGAATCCGGCTGAATAATCTGAACCGCGCGCACGTAAAGCTTAAACTACCAGGGCGTGGCCAGCCGAATCCAACTATCGCTTCACACTGTGAGAAGGCCAAAGCTATCAGACCACACCAGCGAGAATGAATGCCGCGGAATTTCGGTGCATTGTCGCAATTATCCGGCCATTGAGCGAATCGTGACGGCCTGAGTTCGATTAATCAAGCCTCGACCGCGAAGGTCGAACAGACTATTTTGATCATCGCCGGAGATCAACGGACTTTCGCTTGGCGTTGAGTTCAGAGCGAGTCTTCACAGGTCGTCTTCCTTTTTCGACGACTGTCGGCGCCGAGGTTGCAGTGAATCAAGAAAACACATTGCGCTGCCAGCGTCAGGATCGTCTAACAGGTTGATCCGAATGGCCGCCAACGCGAATCATTTCTGCAAACTGCTGGACTATGGAAGGACGTTCCCACCATGACACTCTGGCCAATCCTACTGACGGTGACCCTGTTCGCGTCGGTGTGGATCATGTCGATCGCGTTCAAGCGCGGATCCTGGGCATTGATGTGGCTCGCGGCGTTCCTGTCACTCGCGTTCAGCATCGTTACTGGATTGACGATTGGACCGTTCGCCTTCCTGCTGACGTGCATGCAGTTCGCGGCCGCGATCGCGTTGCGCTGGCACCTCACCTGGCGCCGCTGGATGGCGCTTTCCTTTGGAATATTCGTTCTCTGGTTTCTCCTGGTACCGGTTCAGTTGATCCTCGATGTGGTCATCGTGTCGATTGCCGTGGGAATGGCGATCATCTTTATTGGAGCAGCGATCGCGCTCTCGGTACCGCGGCGCTGGCAAGATCAGTTGAGATCGTGAGGCGGGCTCGTTTTTGAGACAAGATCGTTCACGACTGCCGCTGACCTTCTTTGTCGCGACGGCCTTCTTTTGGTCCAGCGCACATCTGAGCGGGAGCAGAAGTGGAGTTATGCATGCACGCCAGTGTTCGTCTCAACCGCTGCTGTGTCTACAGCGAAGCCGTAGCTAATCACCCAGGAGAGGAACCGTGATGCCCATCCTCTGGCCTGTGGTGATCCTCGTCGTCTTGCTGGTCCCTTCGACGCCGACGGCTCGCTATCGTGTCGCTGCGATTACTGCTCCATCTTGTCGCGACCGGCGGTTTCGAGGCGTTCCTCCTCATAACGTTGTTGACGACCGTTACGGCGCACATCCCGAAACTTCCGGTGCGACGAGGGAGTCTGTGAGTGCTCGGGAGTTGGAACGTCGCTTGGTCAGCGAAAGGACTTCGCCGTGAACTCCGTCAACGTCAATCCCATGCGGCGCCTGTTGGTCTTCGTGCGGTTCGTCCTCAAGTCGTGGCTCGGCAGAAGCACGACGGCGGACAATTGGAGTGTGGGTTGGACGGCGCCGCCAGGCTGGACCCGCCCCCCGATTCCCAATCGTGTTCCTCCAGCGCTGTCCGAACTAACCCGCGTTGTTCCGATTGCCCAAACACAGATGCACGCAGACTTGCCGGTCACCCTCATCTCGCTTGAGTGCTATCCGGAGGGCTCGCTGTTGCATGGTCAATACGCGTACAAGTATGGTCCCCTGGGCCCCGAGCACATGTTCATGACGTTTCCCATCGTTACGGCGCAAGACGACCGGGGCAACCACTACGACTGGTGGCCGAATGGTGGCAACGACAATCGGTTCCGGTCTGTCCTGGCTCCGGCACTCGATCCCGAGGCGCGGTGGCTCCAGATCGAGATTCCAGAGGTGCGCTGGCAGTTTCTACGAGAGAAGCGTCGCTTGACCGATCCCGGCCCGTGGGTATTCCGCGTGGTGCTTGGGTGAAGGCTACTTGCCCGTGCGGTCCAATCTCTTATTCACTCTGTGGATGTCGACCCCCTTCATCCGCCCGTCTAATTTGACGACGGAACGACTCCGGGGCCAGAACGATGGACCAGAACGCGCCAACACCCAAGACGATGTACATCTCGAAGAGCTGTCCGCTATCCCAAAGCAGGATCGTCGTTGCGCTGAACAATCCGATCCAGACGATCAAGGCTCCGGTGAGATAGGTGCGTAAGGCCTTGTCACCAGTCATTTCTGTGCCGCTCCTTTCATCGCATCTGCTGAGTCAATCACGTGCAGGTGCATTGGAAGGATACGGTGTGGTCTGTGACAGCACCGTGACACATGAGCACGCAGCACAACAGCTTTGCAAAGTGGGGAACTACGAGGGACTTATCGTGACCACACAGCCAGCAGTACGTAGCCGCCGACACGACGTGGGAATCCCGGGTGCTGGGATCTGCGCGCGGGCAGTTGGTGAGATCTTGGGGCCACCGGCCAGGCAAGGAACGCCATGGAGTACCATCTGCTCTCGCGTCGTAGCCGCCGCTTCGGCATACTCACGACATGAGACAAGTTCTTGCCTAGAGAAAGCGGCGATGACGAATCTGTGTGAACAGGCGCACTTGCTGGATGCGGAGGACAATTCTGTCGCTGACGCTTACGAACAGTGTATCGCCGCCGGAGTCGCCACGCTTGACGACTATCTCAACCTTGCGGTCCTGTACTTCGTCTGCAATGACGGTGGCTATGCCGCCCATCACCACCTCGATGTGGCCTTTCTTGAGACGGCGTGGACGCGAATGGAAGATGTGCTCCAGAATGCGGAGGATCGGTTTGGGCCCCACCTCGAGATCACGTTCTGGCGCCGCTACTGTCCCTGGAGTTTGGGAATGGCGGACACACGTCCCAACGTGGCTGAATGCGTCGGCCTTCTCACATCAGGTGAAACTCTCGTTCCAGCGTTCTACCTGGTGGGCGCATCAGCGGAAGTAGGTTCCGACGAGGTAATCCGCCACAAAGCTCTTGCTGAACGGCTTCTTGATGAAGTGAGACCGGGAGTATCAGCACGACACCGGTACATTTATTCCGTGACGGAGTCCGCGTTGCGGAACGTCATCTGTTTCTAGCCCGACGGTCCATCGCGTTGACGGCAACCGACGAAGATCAGTGCGTCATGGACGAAGGTGTGGCACCTTCAGAACAACAGTCCTGAGGGCCACAAATCAGTGGGGATTGTCGTGAAGGTGACTGCGAATCAAGAGGACGTCACCGCTGCGCATGAACTCATTGTTCAGGTTGTTCGCGGCGAATTGCCCCTTCAGGCGCTGCAGAGCCTCGGCATCGTTGTCAGGTTCGAAGACGGGGAGGTCTTCCTCTCCACGCAGGTCGATGACTTCAGGAAACTCACCTGGGGCGTGGAGGTCACCCACGCTGAACTCGCTCACGGGTTGCTCCGCTATGCCGGCGACCCCCCGACACTCCAGCGATGGGGACGGTTCGTCATGGCTTCGGAAATCGGCTTCGGTGACACGTTTCCAGATCATGACTTTGTCAAGGACGCACTCTGGGACGCAGCATTCGCGGCGTATGGGAACGTGATTGGCGCCAATACACTGGCTCGACTGCAGCAGATTGCCGAGGGCGAGGGTGAATCCGGATGCGAGTGAGACGCGTCGCAAATGTCATCAGCGATGAACTGGCGGAGCAAATGGGTGGCAGGTTCAGTCCGTGGCGGCTTTCTGACTTGGTCGAAGGCAAGGAGTATGTCGTGTTCGGGTTGCAATTTGCCGTAGGGTCTCCTAACTATGGTACCCGTCCTCAGATGACCTCGACATCTTCGACTCGACGCTTGAGTGGGTTGTGGTTGTCCGTCACTACGGAGAAGTGCGAGTGCTTCACTTGGGGCGAGACGCCACAGACGATGGGCTGACCTGAGCAAGAGTTCTGACAACCACGCGAGGGGCTGCGTTATGGAGAGATACCGCCTGGACACCTCCCGAATGCCAAGTTTCCAGTCTTGGAAGAGTGGATTCGGCGACCACGCGACGTTGACACCGTGGAACTACGTGGACGCTCACGCAAGTGTGGAACTCGTCGCGGCGTGTGCGACGATGTTCTGGCCTTTGTTTGTGGTTGAGCGGGATTGCGTCATCTTGCAAGAGCACTTTGTGCAAAAGACCTTCGATGAATGGTATGCGTACTTTCACGGAGACCGGTCCGCCACAGAAGCAATGCTCAACCACGTACACCTCGTTGATGTCTTTCTGAACCAGCCAGGCAGCGAATACGCCGATGAATCGTATTTGTTTGCCTATATCGCTCAAATCATGGCCAAGTGCTGGCAATGTGCGCTCCAAACACAGTTTCCTGAACGCCGGCTCCAAGTGACCTACGACGAAAACGAGTCCGGCAACGGCCCGACGGTGACGTGCTTCCAAATCGAAGATGCGGAGGCTCGGACCACGTGATCTTGTACCGACCTGTCGGGCTCAGCGAAATGCGACTTATCTGGGAGAGTCGCTTGACGGCTTTCCCGCCCCGCTTACCGGAGCAGCCGATCTTCTATCCGGTACTCAATTTCGAGTACGCGAGTCAAATCGCGAGTCGCTGGAACACGTGGAGCCGTGACTTCGTGGGGTACGTGACCAGGTTCGAGATCGACGATGGCTATGCCGATCAGTTTGAGCCCCACATTGTCGGTAGTCGGAGTCATGAGGAGTTCTGGGTTCCTGCCGAGGGGCTCGCTGAATTCAATCAGCACATTGTGGCCCCGATCTCCGTCGTCGCCGCCTACTTCGGTGACCAGTTCCGCGGCTACATTCCAGAGCACTTCGGGATGCGTGGGCGAGACACTGTTGGCCAGTTCCTGCTCTTGAATTCCACCATGGACGAATATGGGATGGATTTCTATTGCGAGATCCTCGCCAACAACACCGCCGTGTTCTTGCAGTACCCGTTCTGGGCAGAGGCCGATTTCCTAATCCACGGTATTGACCGGCCCCGAAAGGATCAGGTGCTGTCGGCGGTTGCCCAGGTCTGGGAAATGAGATTCCCGGGACTCCCTCTGCCAGTCTTGTCGTCGTGAAACCGGGCCCTCGTGTTCATTGCGACCACATCCGGTGTGGGCCAGAAGGCACGCTTCTAGCCCCCGCTGCAGTTACTAGTCCGCTGCCTCGGCCTCTTCATCGCTATCCCGACTGGAGCCGATGAGATCCTCCGTCGACGTCGCCGTGGCCATGCCGGCGTCGCCAGGGACATAGGTGTAGATCCCCTGGGTCATCATGGGGTTGGCGTACCCAGACGCTACCGATTGTTCGCCACGGTTGACAATCCGTGCCCGCGGTTGAGCTTCCTCGAAACTTTGGCGGTTCCGTCGTCATCGGTGAAGGCGTGGACGGTCACCTTCTCAGTCTCCACGTGATCTCGGTGACGGCAAATCGGTCGATCGGCGCCTCGCGCAGCACGCTCACGTGACGACGAACCTTGATGGCGCCGTGCTTGCTTTAGCTGAGAGTGGCTGCGATCCGCGCGCTGCAGCGAAAGGAAGTCTCAATGCGCTATCTCTTATCTGGGGTTATGAGCCTGGTACTGGTAACTGTGCTGCTATCGGCCTGCTCATCAACCAGTACGAACTCCACTACCGTGAGCACCTCGGTCAGTGAAACCGCGACCGCGTTGACTACCGCGGCAAGCCAGAACGCGACGGCGGTGTCAACCGAGGCATCGACCACTCTCGCGACCGTGGCGAGCGTGGCCGGAGTCTCCCCGCAGTCCAGCCCGGTGGCTGCCGCTCAGGCCGCGGTGGACTCGGCACTTCAGAACGTACTGCAAGCGATGCAGGGCCACGACCTGAGTCAACTGCAGAAACTGATGGGAAGCAGCATGGGTTCGGCAACCATGATGCAGAATGCTCAACAGATGATGACCTGCATTCAGCCCGGAAACAACGTTGAGCTGGTCGACCACTCGGTCAACGTGAACGGTAATACGGCGATGGTGAATATGACACTGAAAGTCACGGACGCCAACGGTGCTACGACGACCGTGCAACGTCAGATGCAATTCAACCGCCAGTCTGACGGATCCTGGACCGTCAGCAGCTTACCCCAGTGCCCGCTCTAGTATTGGAATGAACCGCGTCCGAGCCGAATGGAGTCTTCAATCTGATCTAGACAAGCCGACGCAAAGGCGCCCCACCATGTGTGGGGCGTGATCTTTGGCGCTGAGCTGGCGTTTGAAGTATTGTGACGGCGGAAGGGGAGGGATTCGAACCCTCGAGGCGCTCATCACGCCTACGCGATTTCCAGTCGCGCGCACTCGGCCAAACTATGCGACCCTTCCAATCGTGGAGGCGGAGAGGGTGGGATTCGAACCCACGGAGGCTATTAACCTCACCGCTTTTCGAGAGCGGCACCTTCAACCACTCGGACACCTCTCCATGTATTCAGTTGTCGCCGCGGCACAGACGTTCTCGGTTGCGATCGCCGTTTAGATATGTGGCCGAACCAACGCCCTAACGTACAAGTGCAGGGCCAATGTAACGAGCCCTGCACCCTGACTGGTACGCCCGGAGGGACTTGAACCCCCGACCTTTTGGTCCGCAACCAAACGCTCTATCCGCTGAGCTACGGGCGCTTACTCGCTTGCATCCGGCAACCCTGCGCCGCCTTCAGCACCGTGTAGCATAGCATAGTCTTGAAGGCCCATTCAAGCGCCATGGAACTCGAATCCTCGGGTCGTATGCGTTCGGTTTGCCACGACACGAGCCTGTTCGTTCTGTCATGCTGGACAGAGGCTTGCGGACCGGGAACACCTAATTGAAGTTAGGTGTTCCGGTCTGTGGAACTTGACGTACTTCAGCAACCAGGGGGCTACGCGCACATGAGTCAACATCCAAACGGCCGCGAACGACCGCGCGGCGGAGACGGGGCCAAGACGGAGGACGGCAGTTCCGGGCGCTCTCGGTGGATTGGCCTGGCGCTGCTCAGCGTTGGTGTCGCGATGATCATAGTCGACGCGACCATCGTCAACGTGGCGATTCCGTCGATCATCGAACAGCTTGACATCAACCTGGCCAACGCGGAGTGGATCAACTCGATCTACTCACTGGTCTTCGCCGCCCTGCTCATTACGGTCGGACGTCTGGGCGATCGCTACGGCCGTAGGTTGCTCTATTTGATTGGCCTTTCCGTCTTTGTCGGCGGGAGCATCTTTGCCGGACTCTCGCCGAACGGCAGCATCCTGATCCTGGCCAGATTCGTCCAGGGCGTGGGAGCAGCGATGATCCTGCCGTCCACCCTGTCGACGGTTAATGCGACTTTTCAGGGAAAAGAGCGTGCGATCGCCTTCGGCATCTGGGGGTCGGTCATTGGCGGAATGGCGGCTTTTGGGCCACTGCTCGGTGGCTGGCTGACGACCGACTATTCCTGGCGCTGGGCCTTCTTCATCAACGTTCCAATTGGAATCGCGGCGTTCGTCGGCTCCCTCTTCTTCGTGCGTGAGACGCGTGATGCGAGCGTTCGCACGGGCTGGGATCTGCCGGGGTTCCTGACCGTGACTATTGGTCTTTCCAGTCTCGTTTTCGGCCTGATCGAAGGGCAACGCTACGGGTGGTGGCGGCCAGAACAGGCCTTCTCCATCGCGGGTTGGCATTGGCCCCTCACGTCGATCTCTGTTGTGCCGATTGCGTTCGCGGTCGGCATCATTGGGCTCATTCTGTTCGTCGTGGTCGAGCTGCGCCGGAGCAATCGCGACGCGATCGTCCTGGCCGACTTGCGTCTCTTTCGTCTCAAGAGTTTCGGCATCGGCAACCTGACCGCGGTGGTTGTCAGCTTGGGCGAGTTCGGGCTGGTCTTTATCCTTCCGCTCTTTCTGCAATCGGTCCTGAACTACACGGCGCTCGAAACCGGATACGTGTTGCTTGGTCTTGCGGCGGGCGCGTTCATTGGCGGTCCGAGCGCCGCTGCGTTAGCGAGCAAGTTTGGTGCGAGGCGTGTCGTCACGACCGGTATGGGATTCGAAGCTACGGGCATATTCACACTCGGACTTCTCTTTTCGCGATCAGTTAGCGGCTGGGTGCTGGCTCCCGCGCTCTTCGTCTACGGCATTGGCGTTGGTTTGGCCACCGCGCAGCTCACGAGCGTCATCTTGGCCGACGTTCCCCGGGCGCAGTCAGGGCAAGCGAGCGGCATGCAGAGCACATTTCGCCAGGTTGGATCAGCGATCGGCATCGCATTACTTGGATCGTTGCTGGCGACCGGGTTGGCAAGTGGCACCAGAATCCGCCTCGGAGAGCTTGGCTTGCCGCAGCCCGCGGTCAACGGGATCGCCCAGAGCGTCAAGTCTTCGGCCGGGCAGAGTCTGGCGCAGATTCGGCAGCAGCCGAATAGCGATCAGGTCGTCGTCGCGGTCGAGGACGCGTTCGTTCATGCGGCGCGAACAGTGTCGTATGTCGCGACGGGCTTCGTTCTCTTTGGGTTTTCGATCAGTTGGTTCCTGCCCAAGAATCAAGACGGGGAAGAGGCAGAGGAGCAAGAAGAGCGAACGACTCAGCGTTCGCGAGCGCCGGACCCACACCGCACGGGACGCGAGCCGGGCGCGTAGGTGCCTGGCCCAATTTGCGGATGTTGGTTAACGGCCGGTGAATTTTGGCAGATCATCGTCCATTCATCTCGCGCTATGCTATTATGACAGTGCAACGCTTAATTCGATGACGCAAAGCCGTAGCGACGCAGCGACGGGAGGTCGGCAATGACAGGCCGGACGATGGCTCAGCATGTCCCGAATCGTGACATCGCGAACGATCACGTGATGGGAGCGCAATTCCAAATCGACACGCTCAAGAGTGTTCTGGGCAACGGCGACGCGTCGCTGGCCAGGGCGGAATCGTGTGTTAGTGGTGCGATCTGTTCGCTTCTTCATGCGATTACCTCGGCGCTCGATGGGTTTAACGCGATGCTACCGGACCCGCTCCCTCCGCAGCGGCTGAATCGCAGGAACCTGCGCGATCAATTCCAGACGGTAACGGCCGAAAGCAATGTGCTCCACAGTATCGAAAACGCCACACGCTCCGGCGAAGGCTGGCTCTGGTCGCTGGAGCAAAAGCACGATGGCGCGGCGTTCAGCCACGTTTTGGTGAAAGACGGCTCATCGGTGAAGCTGGTCAAGGATCCATTCGATCAAGGCTCCGGGAACGAATCCGAAGGGCCGGTCGAATATCTGAATAATGCAGTCACGCATGTGTTCACGCTTCTGTCCGAGATGGGTGAAAAAGCCCACGACGACGTCATGAACTATCGTGAGTCCCAGCGACATCAGGCCCGCCGCTTGATCTGACCAGCCCATATAGCTGGAATTGGCCGGCCAGGCTACCTACCTGTGCGCCCGCCGGACTCCGTGCGATTTCGAGGACGTGGTTTCCCGAGACCGGTAGGGTCGTTTGGGCAGACCTTCTCTGACGGCGCGGGCCCATAGCATCGCGCGCAGTCACGAGTTGCTCATGACTCGCCCAGTCGCGTGAAATCTCGTCTGAGGGAGATTCGTTATGTGTGTCGAATACGCTCTTGCCTATCGCTCCTCCGCGGTGTAGTGTGCGACCTGGATCCACTGACCATCTGAAACCAAGTAATTGGGAATTAAGAATCTTCATTCGAGGGTAGGGACGCAGATGGGTCAGAAGACTCTTCGTCGAATTGGCCGGAGTGTTCTCCGAACGGTCGACGGTCGCAAATCTCTACGTTCACGTTCCGCACGCATCGTTCTTTCACTCGTTGTCCTCATGGCGGTCGTCATCCCGCCGGTTCCAACCTCGGCTTCCTCCACGATCGTCGGACCGAAGAAGTACTACCTCGTGCTCGGTGCGTCGGGCGCGTTCGGTTTCCAGCCAAACCTGGATTGGAACCATGGGTACTCCGATCAATGGTTCGACGAACTGCAGACGCATGGCGTGAAGCGCATGGTGAACTACGCGTGCATGGCCGAAACGACCAATACCATGATTACCGGGTATTGCCCCTGGAAGCCATTCAAACGGACGTTTTATACCGGGTCACAATTGTCAGCCGCGCTCAGATTCCTCAAAGCTCATCCTGGCGAAGTGAGTCCGGTGTCGCTGGACCTCGGCATGGTTGATGGTGACATGGCCATCTGGCCCCCAAATTCCTGCAGCATCTCTCAACTGCTTTGGGATGGGCGAATGTCGGCGATGGATAAGCGATTGACCACCGTGATATTGCCGCAGCTGCTCGCGGCGATGACCGACGAACATGGGAAGCGGACAGGTGACCTCATCATGCTCAATACGCGCGATCCTCTTCAGAACGACTGCCCGGCAGATTTCGATGCTCATGTTGTCGACCTTAACCGGCATCTCGCTGCCGACGCGGCTCAGTGGGGAATACCCATTGCCGACATCTACACTCCGATCAACTCGGGCCCGTTGCCGAACCAGAAACTCTGTGTCTACACGTGGATTTGCGCCAAGGGCAATGGACACTCGACTGGCGGACAACCCGGAGAACCTGGAAACGGATACGGGCTTATCGCGCAAATCCTCGAGCAGACGCTCGGCTATTGATTCGCTTCGCGGTCTGCGTTGAACTCGAGTCGCCTTTTCCGCACGACCAGGTTCGCGAATTCACGGGCGTTCGTCGTATGCGCCGGAGTTGACACGAAGCTGTTGCTCACGGTCCATTGCGGCCTCAATCTCGAAAAACGAAATTGAAATCAAACATTGGTGGACACTCGACGATCGGACATTCGCGCGTCGACGAATTGTCGACCGCATGGCTGATGCGCGCAAAGGACGGCCCGCAATGGTGCATTTCTATTTGGGCGTCGGCCCCAAGCATAGTCTGCTCTCCAGATTCTCATCTGTCGGCTTGATCTGGTCATCCATTCGTCTCGTCACTCTGCTGACAATCGTATTGGCGAGCACGATGCCCGCGTCGAGCGGCGCCAATTCGGCGCGAGTGGGTCCAAAAACGTTCTATCTAGCGCTTGGCGACGCTGGTGCGTTCGGATACCAGCCCAACGGTGACTGGACGCATGGATATGCTGATCAGTGGTTCGTTGACCTCCACTCGCAGGGCGTCGAAACAATGGTGAACTACGCGTGCATGGGCGAGGATTCGACATCATTTATCCACGGCGGCTGTCCGTTTGGATGGATCAAGCGCTCTCCCTACGTCGGATCTCAATTGTCCGCCGCAGTCAATTTCATCCGGGCGCATCCCGGCCAGGTAAGCCCGGTGTCGATTGACGTGAGTGCCGACGACATGCTGCCGTCTCTTTGGCCGCGGCGATCATGCAACGTGGTCGATCCACTCTGGAAGTGGCATCTCGCCGTACTCGACCGTAATCTGACGCGGGTCATCTTTCCGGTCCTCGTTGGGACATTGACCGGGCCCTCGGGTCAGCGTACTGGGGACCTGATCATGATCAACAACTTCAGCCCTGGACAGAATCAATGCCCGGACGACGAGGTCTATATGAAGGAGTTGAACGCTCACCTGGCCGCGGACGCCGCGCTGTTCAACGTTCCGGTAGCTGACGTGTATAGCGTGTTCAACTCGGAGCCGGTGCCGAACGACAAACTCTGCGAGCTCACGTGGATCTGCGTGTACAACAAAGTCGGTCACGCAACGGGCGGCCAACCTGGCGAACCGGGCAATGGGTATGGGGTCGAGGCTCACGTTCTCGAGGAAACGATGGGCTACTAGCAACTTCCAAGATTCGGCGAAACACGCTTCGATTCGCTGGGATTTGGTCCGGGTGATACCGTCCGGGCCCTGCTGTCCTTGGCGCCACCGTCTGATTTCAGTTCAGCATTGACATAGACCGTGTTCGTGCATAGCATGCACGAGTACGAACACGTCATTCGCAGGTGCACGGTCGACTTGATTCCGACCGCATCTGCCGTGGGGATAAGGGCGCTTTATGAAGGGAAGGGATTGTCGCATGGCGATTAGAATCCGAGCGGTCGACAGCCCGGCTGCTCCCGCTCGTCCTCACGGACATCGGGGAGTTACGTATGCCCGGGCATTGCGCGTCATGGCGGTTGTCGTGGTGTTATTCGCGCTGCTCTCAGTTCCGTTCCAGGGCAATGCGGCTCCCAGTACGGTCGGTCCGAAAAAATACTACCTTGCTCTTGGCGACTCTCTGGCCTTTGGCTATCAGCCGAATTTCGACTGGTCGCACGGATATGCGGATCAGTGGTTCACCGTACTTCAGGGTGAGGGCGTCCAATCGATGGTGAACTACGGATGTCCAGGAGAGACGAGCACCACATTCATTGATGGTGGGTGTCAGTACTGGTTCCTCCAGAAGTCGTTTCACTTTGGATCGCAACTTTCATCGGCTCTGCGGTTCATCCGTCAGCATCCGGGCCAGGTGAGCCCAGTTACACTCGACATCGGCGCCAACGACATGCTGGCCCAGGTGGATATCGCCACCTGCAAGATCGATGACGTAAAGTGGGATGCAGCCCTAGCGACGCTCGACCAGAATATGCGGCAAACGATTCTGCCGAAGTTGACGCGCGCGCTAACGTCGGGTGGGTTACGAACGGGTGACCTGATCATCATGAACTACTACAACCCGTATCAGAACCTCTGCCCGAATTCGGTCGCCTATGCCCAGGAATTGAATCAGCACCTGCAGAACTCGGCGGCGCTCTTCAACGTGAAGGTGGCGGACGTCTACACCCCATTCAACGTGACCACATCACTGCCGGGACCGGACCTGTGCGAATTGACCTGGATCTGCACGGGCCGGGTCGATAACCACCCGACAGGGGGTCGTCTTGGTGAAGCTGGCAACGGCTATGGGGCAATCATGGGCGCGTTCCAACTCGCGGCAGGATACTGATCCGGTCTGGCGTGACCGACCGGATGGGCCGGACTTTCGTCGTGATTTCACGCGAATGAGGTCACGCGGACGCTGAGAATTGATTGTCCGGGTTGACAGTTAAAATCGGCGCAAGTATGATCCGGAAAGCACATCGCCGATGGACGAGTTGACGGGAATGTGGGTAGTCTGGTGACAGAGCAGTCTAGGTCGTCGCCAATCCAGAGGAACGCGGTGCGGAACGTCCGCGCTGTTCCACTGCTCACGACGTCCGGACTCCTTAGCCTCATTATTATCGTAGGCCTTATTGTAGGCCTTATCGGTATGCGGGGCGAAGCGAGGCGATGATCACGGACTGAGACCAAAGAGATCGCTCGCGAGCCCCCGAAGAGGGGGCTCGATTCATTTCTGGGCATGTTCACGAATGGTGGCCGGTCGATGGGTAACGAAGCTGAGAGGGAAATCCGATGACGGTGGAAACGAAGCGGACGGTGCCGGAGGCGTCGCCCGCGACACGACCAATGACAGGCGCGCGGGTGCTCTGCCAGGCGCTGCAGCGCGAGGGCGTCGACGTGATTTTCGGCTATCCAGGAGGAGCCGTCATCCCGCTCTACGATGTGTTGCCGGAGTTCGACCTGCACCACGTGCTCGTGCGGCATGAGCAGGGCGCGGCCCACGCGGCCGACGGCTACGCTCGCGCCACCGGTAAGGTCGGTGTCTGCCTGGCGACATCAGGTCCCGGCGCCACGAACCTTGTCACCGGCATTGCCACGGCCATGCTCGACTCGGTCCCAATGGTGGCACTGACGGGCCAAGTTTCTCAGCCGGTCATTGGCACCGATGCCTTTCAGGAGATCGACATCACCGGTATCACGCTCCCGATCACCAAGCACAATTTCGTCGTTCGGACGGTTGAAGAGATCGGTCCAACAATTCAGAAGGCATTCCACCTCGCTTCCACCGGTCGGCCTGGCCCAGTTCTCGTGGACATCCCAAAGGATGTGCAGCTTGCTCGCGGTCAGCTGACACCTGCCGAGTCGTTGAATCTCCCCGGCTACCGGCCCACGATCGTGCCGCATCGCCGTCAGGTTCGTCGCGCGGCTGATTTGCTCCGGGCTGCTGAGCGGCCAATGATCCTCGCTGGACACGGGATTCTGATCTCCGGCGCGACCGAAGAGTTGATCCGGTTTGTGGAGCGAGCGCAGATACCGGTGGGCTTGACTCTGCTCGGCATCGGCGGCCTACCGGCCTCGCATCCCCTCAACCTCGGAATGGTCGGCATGCACGGCTTCACCCACGGGAATCATGCGATCAATGAATGCGACGTGTTGATCGGCATCGGAATGCGCTTTGACGACCGGGTTACTGGTCGCCTGAGTGAGTTCGCCCCAAATGCCCGCGTGATTCATATCGACGTCGATCCGGCAGAGATCGGAAAGAATGTACCGACGGACGTGCCGGTTGTCGGTGACGCCCGCGAAACGCTGAAGGTACTTAACGACGTGCTCGAGCCGCTCCGGCATGATGAGTGGCTGGAACAGATTTCAGCGTGGCGACGGCAGCCACCGTCGCGCGACGTGCACGACAATGGCGCGCTGCTGCCCCAGCATGTCATCGAGCGCCTTCACGCCGGGACGGACGGCCGCGCGATCGTCACGACCGACGTGGGGCAGCACCAGATGTGGGCGGCGCAGTATTACCGGTGCGAATTGCCGAACCAGTGGATCACCTCGGGCGGACTCGGAACGATGGGCTTTGGCGTGCCTTCCGCGCTTGGCGCCGCGCTTGGCTGCCCTGACCGGACGGTCTGGTCGATCGTCGGTGATGGCGGTGTGCAGATGACGCTCTTCGAGTTCGGGACACTGGTGCAGGAGAACGCGAACGTCAAGGTCGCGATTATCAACAACGGCTATCTGGGTATGGTGCGCCAGTGGCAGCAACTCTTCCACAATCGCAATTATTCGGAGACGCCGATCAGCAGCCCTGATTTCATGCTTTTGGCGCAGGCGTACGGCATTCAGTGCCGCCGGGTGCTGCAGACTGGTGACGTCGACGACGCGATTGCCTGGGCACAGTCGTTCCACGGGCCGGCGATCGTCGAATTCGTGGTGAATCAGGAAGAGAACGTCTATCCGATGATTCCGTCTGGCGGATCGGTCAGCGAGATGATCGAAGAAGATCTGGAGTGGTGAACGTGGCAGCGCATACCTTAGTCGTCCTGGTCGAAGATCGTCCAGGCGTTATGAACCGGATCATGAGCCTGTTCCGCCAGCGTGGATTCAACGTCGACAGCATCGCGGTAGGGCACAGTGAGGCACCCGGCCTGTCGCGCATCACGCTCGGAGTGACGGGAAACGATCGCGACATCGAGCAGATCACAAAGCAGCTCTACAAGCTGCTGGAGGTGATAAAGGTTACAGATGTCTCCGGCGAGAACCTGATCCACCGTGAATTGGCACTGATCAAGGTGACAGCTTCCGAGCGGACGCGTGGTGATATCATGCGGCTGGTGTCGGAGGTCTATCGCGCGCGTATCGTCGACGCCGCCACCGACGCCCTCGTGATCGAGGTGACGGGGCCCAGCGAGAAGATAGAGAGCCTGATCTCACTGGTGCGTCCATACGGGATCAAGGAGATCGCCCGGACTGGATCTGTGGCGATGGTACGTGGCGGCGGCACGGTCGCGGTGGTCCGGGAAGAAGCCATCGCCTGACGCGTGCCGGTGGCACGAATTGATGGGGAGGCCCGTCGTTCTGGCGGGTGAGAGGAGTAGCTACGTGGCGCAGGTCTACTACGACAAGGACGCCAACCTTTCTCTCTTGGAAGGGAAGAAGGTCGCGATTCTTGGATACGGCAGCCAGGGACACGCGCATGCGCTGAACCTGCACGACAGCGGGGTCGACGTCGTCGTTGGCCTGTACGAAGGCAGCAAGAGCTGGGATCTCGTCAAGTCCGACGGCTTGCCGGTGATGACTGTCCGCGAGGCCGCTCATCTGGCCGACATCATCATGATGCTGATGCCGGATCATACACAGAAGAAAGTCTATGACGAGAGTGTTGCACCGGAGCTTTCGGCCGGTAAGACGCTGATGTTCGCGCACGGCTTCAATATTCACTTCGGTCGCGTAGTCCCGCCAGACAATGTCGATGTATCGATGATCGCGCCAAAGAGCCCGGGACACATTCTTCGCGACATGTACAAGGAAGAGATTGGTGTTCCCGCTCTGCTCGCCGTGCAACAAGATGCGTCCGGCAAGGCCAAGGAGACGGCGCTGGCCTATGCCCGCGCGCTGGGTTGCACCCGGGCTGGCGTGCTCGAGACGACGTTCAAGGAAGAGACCGAGACCGATCTCTTTGGCGAGCAGGCCGTTCTCTGCGGCGGCGTGAGCGCGTTGGTACTGGCAGGGTTCGAAACGCTCGTCGACGCGGGCTATCAGCCGGAACTCGCCTATTTCGAAGTCCTGAACGAACTGAAGTTGATCGTCGACCTGATGTATCAGGGCGGCATGAAGTACATGCGCTATTCGGTTAGTGACACGGCCGAGTATGGCGACTACGTGAGTGGTCCACGGCTGATCGACGAGCGCGTTCGTGAGTCGATGCACCAGATCCTGCAGGACATTCAGAGTGGCAAGTTCGCCGACCAGTGGATGTCGGAGAACGACGAAGGGCGCGAGAACTTCCTGCGCATGCGCTCTGAGGCACAGACCCACATGATCGAGGAAGTCGGTGACCAGCTTCGCGGCATGATGCCCTGGCTGAAGGCGCGCAGCGTCCCGACAGGGTCATAGCGTCGATCCTGACTCTGGCTGGAGGCTGGGTGAGCGACCCTCACCCCCGGCCCCTCTCCCGATCTCGGGAGAGGGGAGACGAAAGACCAGCGTTACCGTTGGTTCCCCTTCTCCTAGAATTGGGAGAAGGGGCTAGGGGATGAGGGCTTCCCGCCGTCCCGATCGTATCCCGAATTCTCCAACCACTCCCGCTCCGCGTCTCCGCCATCCGCCTTCGTGGCGTTTGTACGACGGGACACTGGCAATTGTCCTATGTTGGTTACGCTGGTATACTCATATGGTGTTACTGTAGGGGTTTTAGGGCAATGCCGAGAGGGAGGCGCCACGCGTATGGCGTTGTACAAGGCGCAAAAGGAAGAGATTATTACAAGTTTCAGGACGCACGAAGAGGACACCGGTTCGCCGGAGGTCCAGATTGCGCTTCTGACGGAACGGATCAACGGGCTGGTCGAACATCTGCGAGAGCACTCGCACGATAACCACTCGCGCCGCGGTCTGCTGAAATTGGTCGGTCGACGGCGGCGGCTTCTCGCGTATTTGAGCGAAAAGGATGCTGCACGTTACCGCGCAACGATCGAGCGGCTTGGTCTTCGCCGCTAGGTGTGAGCTGAGCGCTTGCCCCTCGACACCGAGGTCTCTTCACCGGATGTGGCTTGTCTCGTCCGAAGCCCAGACGTGACCCATTTGTCGGCCCAGGGATGTCCCTGGGCCATCTGTTTGTTGAAGCACGTACCGTTTAGAGTGATAAGCAGCGTTCAACAAGCATCGTTGTCCTTTGAGTGTGATCGCAGGAAAGGGGTTAGGAATTGGGGCCCGGTGACGGTCTCGCGACCTTCATCGAACGCCAGTCCCTAACGCCTCCTGCATCACGACAGATGTGAGTCGGCTCTGTAGGAACGAACCGATTCAGATGTGGGAGAAGTTTTTATGCCCCCTACGATTCATGAACGCTCGATCGAGATCGGCGGGCGCGTCCTGACGATTGAGACCGGTAGGCTGGCCCAGCAGGCCGGAGGCGCCGTTACGGTGCGCTTCGGAGATACCATGGTTCTCTGCACCGCGACCGGTGAGAAGTCCCCCCGCGAGGGTCTCGATTTCTTCCCGTTGACGGTCGAGTTTGAAGAGAAGATGTATGCCGCAGGCAAGATCCCTGGCGGCTTCATCAAGCGCGAAGGCCGACCGACCGAGAGCGCCATTCTCGCGGCGCGCTTGACTGACCGGCCGATCCGACCGCTCTTCCCCAAGGGATACCGAAACGAGACCCAGATCGTCAGCACTGTGGTGTCGGCCGATCAGGAGAATCTTCCGGATGTCCTCTCAATCACCGGAGCCTCGGCCGCGCTGATGCTGTCGGAGATTCCGTTCAACGGCCCGGTCGCCGCGGTGCGTATTGGCGATATCGACGGCGAACTGGTCGTAAATCCGACCAGTCACCAACTGATCGACAGTAATCTCGACATGGTCGTCGCCGGCACCGCGGACGCGGTGATGATGGTCGAGGGCGAGGCCAAGGAGATCAGCGAAGATCGCATGCTGGCAGCCGTGCAGCTTGCGCACGACCACATTCGCCGGATCGTGCAGATGCAGCTTGAGCTGCGAGACCTGGCCGGCAAGCCGAAGATGGAAGTCAGCGCGCCGGAAGAGAACGTCGAACTCAAGAACAAGATCACGGAGTTTGTCGGCGATCGGCTGCATGGCGCCGTTTTCCACGCGGACAAGGAAAAGCGTCTGAGCGAGACGTCCGCGTTGAGGGACGAGGTTGTTAACCACTTCACGTCTGACGAGGATGCGAATGCGCCGACCGCTAAAGAGGTCAAGGGGGTCTTCGACGCCCTGGTCAAAGCAGCGGTGCGCAACAGCATCATCGAGCGTGGTGAGCGGCCTGACGGCCGCAAGACCGACGAGATCCGCGAGATCTGGATGCAGGTCGGCTTCCTGCCGCGTGCGCACGGCTCCGCGATCTTCACTCGCGGGCAGACGCAAGTCTTGAGTGTGGCGACAATGGGCGCGACGTCCGAGAACCAGATGCTTGACGGTCTCGGCATCGAGGAGTCGAAGCGTTACATTCACCACTACAACTTCCCGCCATATAGCGTCGGTGAAGTTCGCTTCATGCGTGGTCCGAGTCGCCGCGATATCGGCCACGGTGCGTTGGCTGAACGTGCTCTGCTTCCGGTGCTACCGGACGAGGATGTTTTCCCGTACACCATGCGCGTGGTCTCGGAGGTCGTGAGTTCAAACGGCTCGACCTCGATGGCCAGCGTCTGCGGCAGCACCCTGGCCCTAATGGATGCCGGTGTGCCGATCTCGAAGCCGGTTGCCGGTATTGCCATGGGCCTGGTGACCGATGGTGGAACCGACAAGTTCACCATCCTGACCGACATTCAGGGACTCGAGGACGCGCTTGGTGACATGGACTTCAAGGTGGCGGGTACCCGGGACGGCGTAACCGCCATTCAAATGGACATCAAGGTCCAGGGAATCACTGCCGAGATCATGCGCCAGGCGCTCGAGCAGGCGAAGACCGGTCGCATGTACATCCTCGGAAAGATGACCGAGACCATGAGCATGCCGCGTGCGGAGATGTCTCCCTATGCGCCACGCATCTATCGCATCCAGATTCAACAGAAGCAGATCGGTGAGGTCATCGGCCCGGGCGGTAAGACGATCCGTGGTATCCAGGACGCGACTGGCGCCAAACTGGACATCGAAGATGACGGTTCGGTCTTCATCAGCGCGGTGAACGAAGAGAGTGCGCGGCGCGCGGTCGATATGGTCGAGCGCATGACGCGTGTCCCAGAAGTCGGCGATATCTTCTTCGGTCGCGTCAAGACGATCATCGGATCGGGCGCGTTCGTGGAGATCCTGCCGGGCAAAGACGGCTTCGTCCATATCTCGGAACTCGAGCCGCATCGCGTGAACTCGGTTGAGGATGTGGTGCAGGTTGGCCAGGAGGTCAACGTCGTGGTGACGGCCATCCGGCCGGACGGGAAGATCAACCTGTCGCGCAAGGCTCTGCTGACCGGTGACATGCCGGAGCCGGGGAGCGATGGCTCATCCGGTGGTGGAGGCGGAAGCCGCGGTGGTGGCGATCGTCGCGGCGGCGGTGGCCGGTCACGAGGTGGCGGCGACCGGCGTGGAGGCCAGCAGGATTCTGGCGGCTCACGCGAATCTCGCCAGCCCCAGCCAACAGCGTCAGAACAGCCCCGCAGCGAGGAATCGTCGAATTCCAGCGAGCCTCGGAATTCGGAATCTTCGAACTCGGGGCAGTCGGAAGGCCTGATGCGCCGACCGCGCGACAGCCGGACGCTCCCGGGGCGGAGCAATAGCGAAGAGTAATCTCGCGCATAACCAGGCAACAGACAGCGGAGGGACTATGCGGGTCCCTCCGTTTTTCGTGTCCCGTTTTCATCCGATAGAGCCTTTCGGCGACAACTCGCCAATAGGTGTCGCTGGTCGACGGTCAATCTTGTGCCCGTGGACCGGTCCCGACATTCTTTGCTAGACTGCAACGAGGAGTCACTCCACAGACGCAACACGATTTGCGCTCGCAGAGATCAGGGAGCCAATGAAACCGACAACCCAGCAGAAATTGGACGACCTTCGACGTTCGTTGAGCGCACTTGGGTCAGTCGTCGTCGCATACAGCGCGGGAGTCGACAGTACGCTGGTGTTGCGAGTAGCGCACGACACACTCGGCGATCGAGTCCTTGCGGCAACCGGGCTTTCGGACACGTATCCGGACGAGGAAATGGCCGAAGCGCGTGAACTCGCGGCTGAGATCGGTGTCGAGCATGTAATGTTGCGAACCGAAGAGTTGACCGACCCACGCTATGCGATGAATTCCCACCAGCGCTGTTTCTTCTGCAAGAACGAGCTCTACGGCAAGCTGCGGGAGTTAGCGTCCGAGCGTGGCTTCGAGCACATTGTCGATGGCACCAACGCCGATGATATCGGTGATCATCGTCCTGGCCTGCGGGCGGCACGTCAACTCGGCGTGCGCAGCCCGCTGCAAGAGGTCGGCATGACTAAGGACGAGATTCGGGAGATCTCCAACGTGCTTGGACTACGCACGTGGGACAAACCCGCGTTTGCCTGCCTCTCATCGCGGTTCCCGTACGGCACGCCGATCACCGTCGAGAAGCTGAAGCAGGTGGCCGAAGCGGAACGCGCAGTCCGACAACTCGGCTTCAAGGGATTTCGCGTGCGACATCACGACGAAATCGCCCGGCTCGAAGTTGACCCGGCCGATTTCCCGCGCGTCATCGATCTGCACGACGAGATTGTCAGGGGTGTGCGCGACGCAGGCTATCGAATCGTGACGCTCGACCTGCGTGGTTATCGTTCTGGCAGCCTCAACGAGGGCCTCAGCCTGACGCTCGCCAACACGACGAGGAATGGCGTGGCGCAGTCGCCCAGCGCGAACGATTGATCGAACCGGTTGAAGTCATATTCACCCACGACAAACGAAGTCCAGGACGTAGAGGCGGCACCTGTGACCGCCTCTAAATTGATGAAGCCTGGCTTACGCGATCATTCCTTTCGCGTGCAGCAGTTCGGCGTTGAGGATCGATGCTCCAGCCGCGCCGCGAATGGTGTTGTGGCCGAGCACCACGAACTTCACGTCGAGAATCGGGCAGTGCCGGACGCGACCGACGACCGACGACATACCGTGTTCGACGTTTCGATCGAGGATCGGCTGCGGACGATCATCCTGACGGCGGACGACTACCGGGTGTTTCGGAGCCGACGGGAGACCCAATTGCTGAGGCTCGGCCCGGTATGACTCGAGAATCTCGATGATCTCCTCCGGGTCGGCTGGGCGGTCGAGTTTGAGGTTCACCGTCTCGGTGTGGCCGTCTCGCACCGGCACGCGATTACATTGCGCGCTAACCACGATGTCGGCGAAATCGAATCCAGATCCATTCCAACCGCCGAGAAGCTTGCGGGTCTCGATCTCGATTTTCTCTTCTTCGCCGCCGATATAGGGGACCACGTTGTCGATCAGGTCCATCGACGAGACACCGGGATATCCGCCTCCCGATGCGGCCTGCATTGTGGTCACCAGAACCTTCTCGATGCCGACCGCGTCCCAGATAGGCTTGAGCGCCAGCACAAGGTGAATCGTCGAGCAGTTGGGATTGGTGATGACAAACCCGTCCTGCCAGCCCCGGGTCTGTTGTTGTGTCCGAATCGCTTCGATATGGGCGGCATTCACTTCGGGAATCATCAGCGGAGTATCGGCTTCCATGCGGTTATCACGCGCATTGCTGAAGACGCGCTTACCCTCGGAGGCCAGTTGAGTTTCAACCTCTCGCGCCAGTCCGCCAGGCATTGCCGAAAAGACGAGTTGGCTCTTGACCGGCTCCTCGTGATGCTGAACGCGAATTCCGGCTGTGTCGTCAGGTGGGGCTGCACTGACGCGCCAGTCGCAGATTTCTCCATAGCGCTTGCCAGCTGAGCGCTCGCTGGCAACCAGTTCCTTGACCCGGAACCAGGGATGGTTCTCCAGCAATTGGACGAATCGCTGGCCCACGCTTCCCGTCGCCCCGAGAATGGCGACATCGACCTTCTCCACCATGTGCGATTCCTTTCCACTGAACGCCACCTGACGTTCGGAGCAAACAAAAAAGCAGAGGCTCAATGCCTCTGCCGGACGTCACTCGATCGGGAACGCGTGAAACTACGTCACCGCCCCCGCCCGTGTGCCGGCGGACGCGGTAGTAGTTCCAGTCATGTTCATCGTAATCGAGCGAGCCATATTCGCCTTCTCGTACGGCCGGAGCCATGATATCGTCTGGCCGCGACCCGTGGGATACTTTGGGCACAATAGCAGCAATCGGGGGAGCCGTCAAGCGACGCACATCGCGTCGTTAGGGGAGGTTGGCGGCATACGTCCAATCTGTAGTCGGCAACATCGCTACACGAGCAGAACGGAGAATGCATGCAGCGCGTTGGAGTGGCAATTCTCGGCCTCGGAACGGTCGGTTCCGCGGTCGCTAAGGGATTGATGGAGCAGCACGATCTGATCGCCGAGCAGACCGGCCTCGAACTGAATCTGCTAGCAGTGCTGGAACGATCACACGACCGGGCCGAACGTGCCAACCTCGCGCCGGACATCATCGCGACCGACCTGGCGACCGTACTGACGCAAGACGGGCTTGACGTGGTAGTCGAGGTGCTGGGTCGCGAGCAGCCAGCGGCCGACTATATGCGTCGCTGTCTCGAATCTGGACTGCACGTCGTGACCGCCAACAAGGAGGCGCTTTCGAAGAACTTCGCCACGCTCCTTGACGCTGCCCGGAAAACGGAGCGAGCGCTGATGTTCGAAGCCAGCGTCGGTGGGGGAATTCCCTTGCTCGTCTCGTACCGTCAGATCCTTGCAACCAACCGAGTCACCCGTATTCGCGGCATCGTCAACGGCACGACCAACTATATTCTGTCTCGGATGGCCGGGAGCGGGGCACCGTATGCTGATGCCCTGGCGGAGGCGCAGCAACTTGGTTACGCCGAACCGGACCCGACCGCTGACGTTCAGGGATTCGATGCGGCGTATAAGCTGGCGATCCTGGCGTCGTTGATGGTTGGACGACATGTGCTTCCGGACGAGATCGACCGGGTTGGAATCACCGATTTGACGAGTCGCGATATCGAGGATGCGCGAGCACATGGCGGAGTCTACAAGCTGATCGCACGGGCGGGTCTGAACGAGGATGGTTCTCTGGCTCTCAGTGTCCGGCCGGAGATCGTACCGAACGATGAGTTGTTGGCGCATGTGAACGCCAATTTCAACGCGGTTGAGGTGGTTGGAGACCGCGTCGGCCCGGTGGTACTGAGCGGACAGGGGGCCGGACCGCTGCCGACGTCCAGCGCGATTCTGTCGGATGTCGTCGAAGCTGTTCGTGTGGGGGCAGCGGCGAACCCGGCGTTTGAAGTTCGTGGATAGCCCTCACCCGGCTCGCAATCTCGCCACCCTCTCCCGATTCTGGGAGAGGGTGCACTCCAGAGGCCGGGGATGTGGGTGGTTGGGCTTTCCTTCCACCCTATGCCGTGGCGTGGACAGTTTTGCTGGTCGCCTTGGTCATCGCACGATCCAGGTCGTCGATGATGTCCTCGATGTCCTCGAGGCCAATCGAGAGGCGAATCAGATCCGGCGAGACACCGGCCGCGATCTGCTGCTCTTCGTTGAGCTGCTCGTGCGTGGTCGTCGCCGGGTGAATGACGAGCGACTTGGCGTCGCCAACGTTGGCCAGCAGTGAGAAGAGCTCGACGCTATTGATGAACGCGCGCCCGGCTTCCAGTCCGCCCTTGATACCGAAATTCACCACTCCGCCGAAGCCGTGATCGAGTTGTGCCTTGGCGTTGTCGTGGTAGGGATGGCTCTTCAAGCCCGGATAGGTCACCCAGGAGACGCGTGCGTCGCCTTCAAGCCACTCGGCGACCGCTTGAGTGTTGGCGCAGTGTCGGTCCATGCGCAGCGAGAGCGTCTCCACGCCCAGCAGGAACAGGAACGAATTGAACGGGCTCAACGCCGGGCCAAGGTCGCGATATGGCTCGACGCGCGCTCGCAAGATGTAGGCGAGATTGCCGAAGCGATCGACGTAATCGACCATCGACGGGAACTTCCCATTGGTCCAGTCGAACGTTCCGGCGTCAACGATGATTCCGCCGATGGACGTGCCGTGTCCGCCGATCCACTTGGTTGCCGAGTGCACCACGATATCCGCGCCGTGCTCGATCGGGCGGCAGAGGTACGGCGTGGCGAATGTGTTGTCGACGATCAAGGGCACGCCAACTTCGTGCGCGATATTGGCGACATCGCGAATGCGAACCACATCGAGCTTCGGGTTGCCGATCGTTTCCACGTAAAAGGCGCGCGTGCGATCGGTGACCGCATTGCGGAAGTTGTCCAGGTTGGACGGGTCGACGAACGTCGTCTTGATGCCGTGGCGTGGCAGCGTGACGGCAAAGAGGTTATAGGTGCCGCCGTAGAGACTCGCTGCCGAAACAATTTCGTCGCCTGTTTCGAGAAAGGTGAAGATGGCGATCGACTCGGCCGCCTGACCAGAGCCGGTTGCCAGGCCACCGACGCCGCCCTCGAGTGACGCGATGCGCTGCTCGAAGACGTCGTGCGTTGGGTTCATGATCCGCGTGTAGATGTTGCCGAACTCCTGGAGTCCGAAGAGATTGGCCGCATGTTCGGCGTTGTTGAAGACGAACGAACTGGTCTGATAGATCGGCACAGCCCGAGCGGTCGTAGTTGGATCGACCTGCTGACCAGCGTGAATCTGACGCGTGTTGAATCCCGGTGTTCGGCGATGTCCGTTCTGTTCTGGCATGAGAGTTCTCTCCTCATTCTGATGTTTCATGACAACTTCAGTTCTGACGGTAGACGTTTCCAAAATCTGGAACGTCAAATCCTTTCGATTCCAGACGAGACAATCTTCGAACGCGTGGTCGCGAAGCCGAGGAGTCCGGCGCCAGACCCCATACTTACTCCGCGAGGAAGCGTTCGATGTGCCGTCCCATGATGACGACGTCGTTCAGGAACGCATCGTGTCCATTAGGCGAATCCAACTCGACGTAACGACCATCTCGGCCAACGCGCTGCAGCACGTCGGCAACCTGCCGTACCTGATAAGCCGGGAAGAGGATGTCGGAGCGGATGCCGATCATCAGCGTCGGCGCTTCGATGAGTCGTACGCCTTCGTCGTAGCTGCCACGGCCGCGACCGAGATCGTGCGAATCCATGGCGCGCGTCAGGTACAGGTAGCAATTCGGATCGAACCGCCGCACCAGCTTGTCGCCCTGGTAGTGCAGGTAGCCCTCGACGTCATAACGGCGCAAGAAAGCCGGCCAGCTCGTGTAGCGGGCGTCTGGATTGCGGCCGAAGCGGGCGGCCATCAGTTCGTCGCTCTGGTAAGTGATGACTCCCACCATACGCGCGATCGCGAGGCCAGATGCCGGGATCGCGTCGTCGGAGTAGTTGCCGTTGTCCCAAGCTGGGTCGAGCATGATGACGCGCCGCTGAATTTCGTTGAACGCGATGCCCTGCGGGGCGAAGCGGCCGGAGGCCGCGATTGGTATCGCGCGACGTACGCGTGATGGGAACATTGCCGCCCACTCGAGCACTTGCATGCCACCAAGCGACCCACCCATCACCGCGTGGAGCGTCTGGATTCCCAGATGTGATATCAGCCGCTCCTGTGCAGCGACGAGGTCGCGCACCGTCAGCATTGGGAAGCGGAGGCGATATCTATCGCCGGTCGCCGGGTCGATGGAGCAGGTCCCGGTCGAGCCGTAGCAACTTCCCAGATTGTTCGGGCAGATGACGAAGTATTGGTCGGTGTCGATTGGCTTTCCGGGACCGATCAGCGGTTCCCACCACCCAGCCTGGTCGTCTGGTCCATGCGAGGCGGCGTGGCTGTCGCCAGTCAGCGCGTGAATAACGAGAATCGCGTTGTCCCTGGACTGATTGAGCGTTCCCCAGGTTTCGTACGTGAGATCGACCAGCGGCAAGACTTCGCCATGTTCCGTGACGAATGGATCGTCCGGCGTGGCGACGGTCGCGGTCTTTCGTATGGTTGGTGCCGAGATGATAGCAGCCATGACCCCCTCCAGCGTTCGGTACGCGTGCCGGAGACGGGACAAACGAAGACCCGTCCCCATGTAGCGGGGACGGGCTAAATCACCCGTGGTACCACCCCGGTTCGACCGGCTCTCACGAGCCGGACCTCGCTGAGTGCGTTCGCACTCTGACTCTGGTAACGGTAGTCAACCCGGCGACACTTACATACGCGGTTCAGCGCTTCAGTGTGCGGCTCGGAGGCCATCTTCCACGAGTGCCCGTGCGCCGCCTTGCACCATCGCGGCTCGCTGGGGCCGTAGCGCCTCGTGTACTCTCCTCGTCAACGCCTTTGGTTTCGGAGGAACAAAAAAATCCCCCAAAACAGGTGGAGGACTTTCAACACACCTCGCTCATCTTGCGGACGTATCCGCCGGAATTGGCACCTGGCGCGTTGGCGCTGGTTGCCGGGCTTCTAAGGGCCGTTTCCCTCCACCTCTCTGGATGAGCGTAGGCTCTATTCACTTGTTGACGGCCATATTACACAGCCATCACGCGTCTGTCAACGGCTCTACACCTTTTCTACCGTTACGGAGCGGTCGTTGGCGTGGCATATCCTGTCAGTTCGATGTATCCCTGCCCGCTGACCGGCTGACTGTTCTGAGTGCCATTGACCAGCACGTCACCTTCCCAGTAGATCACTCCGGTCGAGTGTCGAGTGTCGAGTTCCTGGTCCTGCAATATTGGGGAGATCCTCAGCGTGAGGCCGCGCGACGGTATCTCGACCGTCCATCCAGATGGGTACGTCGCTCCCGACCGCGGGCTGGTCCACGTTCCCGTCGGGGTGATGGTGAAGCCTTGCTCATCGATCTGTCTTGTCGTGCCCGAAGAGTCGACATACGTACCACTGCCGAAGATGATGTTGTTCTGACGGTCACGGCTGTGCCACAGCATGACATCGTCGCCGTTGTCGAGCTGGATTGAGTACCAGTTCCACCCACCTCCTCCGGCGATCAAGAAGTTGCCCCACTGATGATCCATCCAGGCTTGGCCCGTGACGGTGGCTTGCACGCCGTTCACGGTGAGCGTGCCGGACGCTGACATCCGAGTGCGCGAGTAATAGTAGGAGCCGGTTGCCGGGGCCCAGGTGAAGTAGCCATCTCCGTCGTGCAAGGCGGGAGGCTTCTGCGATTCGACCCTGAGGTTCATTACATAGCCGGGCATTGACGCGCTGATCTGGTCGTTCGGCCCGTCTCCAACGAGCGTCCATCCCCCAACGTTGAGGTCGATCACGTTTTTGGAAGGTGGCTCTCCGCCGTTCTCTGTGTGCTGGTCGTAGTGAAACGCGCCATTGGAGATATCGGTGATGGCGAAGTGGGATGCATAGGTCGGCGGAAAGCCGAACCGGTTGCCCCGGAAGATGACGAATTCGAAGCCGTACTGCTTGCCATCCTGGGTGGTGAGATGGCCGGTGTAGTACCACCACTCGGTCAGATCGTCGTGCGGTCCGTCGTCGACTGGAAGAATGACCGGACCCGGCGTTGCACGCGGTGTGAGAAACGCCGCGGCAGGTCGAGGCTGTCCCGATGCCGGTGATGCCGGGGTCACATGGCTGCTGGTCGTGCCACACGCGGTCACGATCAGCAGAAGTAGGCTCATCAGCGCGACAGCGCTCAAGATTCGGCGTCTACCCGGCATCATCGGGAACCTCGTCGTTCGAGAACTGGCTTATTGGATTTGCGACCGCGCAGACTCGGTGCCCACCAGTTGAGGTGGCCGAGCAATCGCATCGTGGCAGGCACCAGCAGGGCACGGACGATCGTGGCATCAAGTGCGACAGCGATCGCGATACCGACTCCGAGTGCTTTGATCAAAACGACGTCGGCCGTGGCGAACGAGGAGGCCACCACGACCAGGATGAGCGCGGCACCGGTGATGATCCGACCGCTGCGCGCCAGCCCTGTGGCGACGGCCAGCTCGTTGTCGCCAGTCTCGTCCCACACCTCGCGCATTCGACTGAGCAGAAAGACCTCGTAATCCATACTCAGACCGAACAGCAGGCTGAACATAACGATCGGCAAGGATGCTTCGATGAAGCCGAGCGGCGCGAAATTGAGTGGTCCGCTCAGATGGCCTTCCTGGAATATCCAGACGAGCGCGCCGTAACTGGCGACGATACTCATGGCGTTCATTAGGACCGCCTTGAGTGGCAGGATCAGAGACCGGAACTGGAGGAATAGCGTGACGTAGGTTGCCAGCACGATAATGCCGATTGCGATTGGAAAGTCGGAGTAGAGCGAATGGACGACGTCGACGATCTCCCCGGTTCCACCGCCGACGTGCATCGTTAGTCCCGGACCCGGATTCATGCCGCGCAATGACATGAGTAGCGACTTGGCCTCGTCACTGCCCGGCAGTGATTGGGTATAGACGTAGATGACAGTCGCATGCGTCCCTGCGAGCTGACTATAGGCTGGCCCGATGAACGGGTCACTCACCGTGTTTGGATCCGCGTACAAGATCTGGTATTGCTCGAGCGCGATGCGCGGATCGAGCGTCACGATGCTGTCGATGCGCCAGACTCGAGGATCCTCTGCGATCGTTCGGGTCAGGTTATAGAGCGACGCGACGTTCTCCGATGAATTGATGGCATCCCGCGACTGCACCGCCACCACAATTGGTGAGATTGAGCCATCACCGAACTGGCTGCGAAGTATCTCGAATCCCTGGCGGGAGCCGGTCGAGAGCGGGAGGATCGTCGCGTCGGGTGAACTCAGGTTCACACGTGCGAACGGGGTGCCGAGCACCAACAAGAATGTGACGACTGGGATCAGGACAACCCAGGGATGCGCCATCACCCGATCGGCCAGGCCCTGCCAGAAGTTCCCGGAATCTCGGTCGCGCCGGTGAATTGAAAAGCGGTCGACGCGATGTCCGACGACGCCCAGCACGGCGGGCAGCAGCGTCAGAGCTCCAATGACGGCAAATGACACCACGAGCGCGCCTGCAACGCCGACTGAGCGCAGGAACATGCTGTTAAAGATCGCCAGACCACTCAACCCGATCAGCACGGTCAAGCCGGAGAAGAAGACGGCTTTACCCGCCGAGGCGACGGTCGCGGACACCGCGTCCGGCACGTCTGACTGGGCGAGTTCTTCACGAAATCGGCTCGTCATGAAGAGAGAGTAGTCAATTGCAAGCCCGAGACCGAGCAACGTTGCCAGGTTCAGCACGAAGATCGATAGGTCGACCACGTGCGCGATCAAGAAGATTGCGCCGAGGACGCATGCAACGCTGATGCCCCCGACCACGATCGGAATTCCGGCCGTCACCAGGCTGCCGAAGACCAGCACCAACGCGAGAAGTGCGAATGGAATGGCGATGATTTCGGCCCGACGTAAGTCGCGCTCGGTTACGGTTTCGATGTCGGCGTAGAAGGCCGGGCCACCCGCCACCCGGGTTTCGAGCGTTGTTGGGTGGATGGTGCTCCGTACGTCGGCGACCAGACGTTGCGCGTCTTCCGATGGAATGTCGAGATGCACGACGTTATAGGCGGTATGCCCGTCAGCCGAAACCTGACGAGGGTTCTGAAGATACGTCGTCTCCCCCTGGACGTGCGGTAGCGCCAGCACATCCTTGAGCGCCGCGGTCGATTGCGCGATAAATTCAGAAGAGTTGGCGGTAAGCTTCGGATCGTGGAAGATAACGACCAGATCGGATGGACTGTAGCCCGGAATCTGCGTTTCGAGGATCTGCTGTGCGCGGGCTGTTTCCGTCCCTTGGCTGGAAAAGCCTCCGACGGCCAGGACTCCGGTTACTCGTGGCAAGATGGGAATGGATACGACGAAGAAGACGAGCCAGGCGGCGATAACGAACCAACGACGGCGATAGGCGAAGCGACCAAGTTGTAGAAACATCGCGCCGAGAGACTCCTACCAGGGCCGGTGATCTTGTCCGGCACGGTAAGAACGTTATCACCGGGACACGAGCGTTTCAAGCCTAATAAGCGTTAGGTTGCGACTTAGGAAAGGCACAACCCATATGACAGGACAGGACATACTTCGGCGCTCGCGGGAACAATATGCTTCGGTCGGCGATGCCTATGTGCACAGCGAAACACACCGGTTAGGGAAAGATCTTGCTCGTCTGGTCGAGGTCGCTGAACCGTCCAGGGAGATGCGCGTGCTCGATGTCGCCACCGGTGGTGGACACACGGCCATCGCGCTGGCGCCGCTGGTGAGAGAGGTCGCGATGCTCGACCTGACGCCGGAGATGCTCCATCACGCACGGAACTTCGCTCGTGAGAGTGGCATCGAGCCGTCGGGTGTGATCGCCGCCGCGGCCGAGTCGATTCCCTTCGCGGCCGCCTCGTTCGAATTGGTGACCTGCCGCATCGCGCCGCATCACTTTGCTGACGTGCAGTCATTTGTCGACGAGGTCGCGCGCGTGCTCGTCCCGGGGGGCGCGTTCGTCCTAATCGATAGCCTGGCGCCAGATAACAAGGACTACGACGACTTCATCAACAAGGTCGAACAATGGCGCGATTCGAGCCACGTACGCGCCTATTCTATGCGGGAGTGGACCGGATTTCTGGAACATGCCGGATTGAAGCTCGAGATGTCGGAAGTCATCCTTAAGCGCCATGAGTTCGCCTCATGGACCGAGCGTTCCCGCATGGCGGAGGGAGAACCCAAGGCGCTGTCGGACTGGATTCTGACGGCGCCGGAAGACTGCCTGGAGCATTTCTCGGTCGAGTCCGACAACGGCATCGTGACGTCGTTCAACGACTTCAAGGTGCTACTGCGAGCAAGAAAAACGAAATGATCTCGAACCGACATGTTTCACAAATGCCGTAGCGGAGGGGCTTGTCCCCTCCAAATTTGTGTGATTCTGAGTTTGTCGAACATATGAGACGGTCGGTTGGGCAAGGCGGACATTGAGCGTGTGATTTCCTCGTGGATCCACGAAGAAGGAGGGGACAAGCCCCTCCGCTACGAAATATTTGTATGTCTCCGGTTGGCCTGGACGAATTGCCTGTCAGATTCTCGGGGAATTCACTCTCCCTTCTCGGCAAACCGGCGCGCGCGGGCAATTCGCTCTGGGATTGGCGGATGGCTGTACATGGTGTATTTGACGAAGGCCGACGGATTCGGGTCGGACAGGTTCAGCTCGCCCAGGCGTCGCATTGCGCCTTCGAATGCCGATGGACTTTTGGTCAGTTCCAGCGCGAACGTATCGGCGCGTCGCTCGATGTAGCGCGAATACGCGTTCTGTAGCGGCGCAAGCGTCAGGGCGATGATCGAGAGCAGCCAACTCAGGAGTGGAAGCGCGGTCACGTGGGACAGCGCTGGAACCTTGATCAGGTCACCGTACTGCCTCACCAGCCGGGTCGAGAGCGCATCGACGGTCCACGACAGTGCGGCGGTGAAGACGGTTCCCAGAGCGACGAAGCGCCAGATATCACGATGCGCCTGGTGCGCGATCTCGTGGGCGACGACGATCTCGATCTCGTCGGCAGAGAAGTTGTCGAGCAATGTGTCGGCCAGCACGATCCGCTTGGTCCGACCCAGGCCCGCGAAGAACGCGTTCGCCTTCTTCGTCTGACGGCTCATATCCATCTGCATCACGCTGGCGACGTTGACTCCCGAGTCGGCAGCGAGCTTCGTCAGTCGCTCGGCCAGTTGACGGTCCTTGAGCGGTTCGAACTTGTTGAAGATCGGCATGATCAGGACGGGTGCCAGCTGTGACAGGAGGACAGTGAATGGTAGCGCGAGCGCGGTTGTGATCGCCCACCAGCGCTTCGGCCAGCGGTCGATGATTTCGAGCATGACGTTGGCCATAATGGCGCTGAACGGCACGGCCAGCATCAGTCCCTTGAGTTGATCGATCGCCCATGCGATGCGCGACTGATTGCTCAAGCCGTAGCGGTGTTCCACGACATAGCCGCTGTAGTAGCCGAGTGGCATCGACGCCAGGGCTTCAATTGCTCCCAGCAGGACCGCGAACATACCACGACGTACCCATTTATTTTCGGTGTACTTGTCGACTGTGTCACTCAGGCGTTTGGGCAAACCGCTCACGATGAAGAGCGCTCCGCCCGCGATAGAGAGGAACATTCCGGCCAGCATAAGGCGCTGTTTTGTCTGATTGTATTCCTTGGGTCGCGACGTGGAGTCGCTGGCGGACGCTCCGTCGGCGGCATCCACCGAGAGCATCCGAATGAGCTTGAAGATTCGAAGCGCGACGTGCATATGAATTCCCCTCGACAATATCTTATCCGGGGCAACAGCCCGGCAATTCGGAGTCTGCTATCCTTGGGCGCCGTGCTCAACAGTGAGCCTGGTGCCGTCTGTTCGTCAAGGATAATGGTTACGCTCTCCCATGGATCTGGCACTTCGTGGAATCCTCATCGGAATCTCACTTGGCGCTCCAATTGGCCCCATCAACGTCGAAATCGTCCGACGCGGACTTCGCTCCGGATTCCTGGCCGGGTGGCTCGTCGGCATCGGCGCGATTACTGGCGACACGCTGTACTGCCTGCTCGTCATCGCAGGGATTGCGCCACTTGTAAATCACCAGGCCGTCCGAATAGTTCTCTGGAGTGCTGGCGGAGCCTTTCTCCTCTGCCTCGGCTATCATAGCCTCCGGTCTGCCATTGGGCACCACTCGATGATGAAGATCGAAGAGGGTAAGGGCGAGCGTCGTTCCTACTTGACCGGTCTCCTAATGGCCCTCTTCAACCCATTGGGAATTGTCTTCTGGTTGTCGATTGGCGGAGCGGTGGTCGCTTCTGGTGTCGAACAGGCGCACTCCGGCGTTGGAACGGCGACGATCGTAATCGGCGTGATTCTGGGACTTACGCTCTGGATATCGACACTTTCGACGCTTACCCGGCTGGGACGGCGCTTCGTCACTGATCGACTCTTCCGCATTGTCAATATCGCCAGTGGATTGATCCTGGTCGGATTTGGCGGCTGGTTCGTAGTGCAGGCTGCTTCGACGGTGGTCTAAGGAGGGGGAATGGCTGAGGTGGACGGTCGACCTCGTGCTCGTGACGTGGGCTTGCGGCTGGGGACGATGGAGCCCGGACGGTTTAACGCCATCACCGACGTGCCTGGCGTTCTCGTCGGACATAAGACAATCATCCAGGGCAGCGGGGCGCTGAGTCCTGGTGCTGGCCCGATCCGTACCGGCGTTACCATGATCCTGCCCCATGACGGCAATCTGTTTCGGGACAAAGTCGCTTGCGGACTCTTTGTGCTCAACGGGTTCGGGAAGTGCTTCGGTCAGGAGCAGATCGAAGAGCTTGGCGTGCTTGAGAGTCCGATCGCGATGACCGGTACGATGAACGTGGGGCTGGTCGTCGACGCGGTCAATCAGTACTTGATGGAGCAGAACCCCGATATCGCGATCAGCACCTCCACGGGTAACGCGCTTGTCACCGAGTGCTCCGATAGCTACCTCAACGACATGCAAGGCCGTCACGTGCGGTACGAGCACGTACGGTCGGCAATCGAGTCAGCGTCATCCGGCCCGGTTGAGGAGGGAACGGTCGGGGCCGGTACCGGTATGTCACTCTTCGGCTTCAAAGGGGGGATTGGGACGGCCTCGCGCGTGCTGCCAGCTGAATTGGGCGGGTACACGGTGGGTGCGATCGTGCTCGGCAATTTCGGTCGCCGTGACCAGTTGACCATCGCGGGAGTTCCGGTCGGCCGTGCGCTAATCGACTGGCGTCCGGGAGAAGACGTTCCGGAGCGAGGCTCGATCATCGTCGTGATCGGGACCGACGCACCGCTGCTCGACCGCGGGCTGCGTCGCCTGGCCCGGCGAGCCGGTCTGGGACTCGCACGTGTTGGGTCGATCTCCGGCAATGGCAGCGGTGACTATATCGTCGCCTTCTCGAACGTCAATCGCGTGCCGCATGAACCGAGTGGGCTAACGCTCAACTTTGACCACGTGGTCGAGGATGGCCGCCTGATCGATGCCCTGTTTCAGGCAACAGTCGAGGCGACTGAGGAAGCCGTGGTCAACGCACTGTTTCGCGCGACGACGGTCGTTGGCCGTGACGATCACGTGCGGCACGCGCTGCCGCTCGAACCGACACTCGACCTCTTACGAAACGCTGGCGTCCTCTCCTAGGACGGAGGACCTAGACCGAGGTCTGCGTCAACCTGGCGATGTCCTCGAGTTGCGCGTAGATCCACGCACGGATGTTCTCGCGTCGCACGAGGTCGCGCAGATCGCGTGACCACTCGGCGCGCTTTTGATCCTCCATAGTCAGCGCCTTGTAAATCGCGGCAGCCGTACCCTCGACATCGGTGGGAGATACGGTGAGTGAATATGGTCCAAGCTGCTGGAAGGCCCCGGCCGCTTCGGACAAGATCATGACCCCGTTTCGCTGGTTCAGCAGCGCCCCCTCTTTCGCCACGAGGTTCATCCCGTCGAAGATGGCGTTGACCATCAGCACGTCATAATGCTTCATCGCCGCGAGCGCCCTGGGATAGTCGTCGCCGATGAAGACGCGAATTGGCTGCCACGCGACGCCATCGTGTTCGGCGGCATTGGCGTATTTGGTGTTGACCCGGCCAACCACAGTGTTGATGTCGTCGAGGTAATCAACGTATTCCAGCACCTCGAGTCGTGACGGCACCAGGTAGGCGAGGAAGTTCACACGGCCGATGTACTCAGGAAACTCATCGAAGAACCGATCGTACGCCAGGAAGCCGCGGACGATGTTCTTGCTTGGCTCGGCGCGGTCGACCCGGACGATCGTGAACTCGTTCAGGAACTGCTCCAGGTGCTCCTCGTGGCGGATCGCATCTTCGGTCGACGCCACGGCCTCGACGGCCTCGCAATCGATCGAGATGGGATAGGCCGCTGCTCGTGTCGTGCGACCACGGTAATGAATCTCACTCCTGCGGTAGTCAAGCTCGACACCGTCCAGGTTGGCCTCGCACGTATTCATGAAGCTGCGGGCATGGGCATTGGTCTGGAAGCCGACGATGTCGTTGGCGAGCATGCTCGCGCAGATGCTGCTGCGCATCTCTTGCGGCAAAAGTTGCCAGTAGTCGGGGTCGGGCCATGGAATGTGGATGAAGTGCTGCAACGTGATATTGGGCATCATCTCGCGGATCTTTCCGGGTGCAAGGTAGAGATGGTAGTCCTGCAGCATGACCAGTGGTGGCAGGTCGCTGGCACGGGCGGCCGCGACAACCTCGTTTGCGAATTGCTCATTGACCTTGACATAGCCGTGGTACCACGCGGTCCAGGTATCTTGGTTGATGTCGGGTGAGCGCGGAGTGTCCCAGAGATAGTGCTGCAGGAACCAGAGGAGCGGATTCGAAATACGGTTATAGTAGCCGTCATATTCTTCTTCGCTGGCCACGACAAACCGGAGGCTGACATCAGAATCGGGCGGGCGGATCATGGTTTCGCCCTGCGCCTGTGCTTCGGCCGCACGTTTGCGGTCACCGTCGGTCATCGCACTGGCCACCCAGATCAGGTGGCTGTAACGGCTTACCGCGCCAACGGCGGTCACAACTCCGCCACTGCCACGTCTGGTGCTGTACGAGCCATCCTCTTCGATCTGATACTCGATTGGCCCCCGGTTCGAGGCGATAATCAGCGTGGACTTTTCGAGCAGGCTTCGGGCGGATTCCGGTAGACCGTTCACGGTGACTTCTCCCGAGCCGCGCAGGTGCTCTGTCTCATGAACCACTCTCAACCTCCCTGTGGATCTTAACTCCGCGCGTTGAGTCTTCTCTCCGGTGCGCCGGTCGTAATCACGTGTCCGCTCGACAGGTTGAGGCAGACATAATGATTGATGGTGACGGACTTGACTAAGCCCTCATGTCGATGCCGCGGTTTGGCTCTGACGATCTACCCAGGGTGACCACCGGTGCAGAGGGCGAGCAGCCTGCCGGATTCGTTCATCAGGCATGACGCTGGCGACGGATGACCCAGTCGTCATTCGGCGTTGAAAGCTCGCAACGAAGCTAGTATGCCACGGTTCCTGCCGATGCGGTCACCAGTTGCGTACTATGCGAACAGTTTGCCCTGGGTTTAGAACCAAACAGCCGGATCGTCCAGGTGTCATGCTCGGATGTTTGAGACGCGTGCGGGTCGGACATTTCCGCGAGAGTTGCGCAAAATCTCAGCCTGTGGTATTCGGTTGCCAGTACTGCCGGACAACCTGAATGTTGATTGGCTTCGCTATCGGAGACTAACGGTTCGGGGCCCGTTCAAGGAGCACGAGCAGACCATGAGCACGTCTGAACAACGGATTTGCCCCGACTGTGGAAGTGATCGAACCGCCCTCGTTCAGCGAGGGCTCGCCGGGCTGACCGACGAGTCGGACCAGTATTTTCGTTGTCTGAAGTGCGGCCGCGTCACGTACGAGATCATTTCCCGAACTGAGCGCGAAATTCGAGCAGGGCGGATCTCGCCCGGTCGATCGTTGCGCGAGCGGGGCTCCCTCTATACGGTTCGTCGCGTTCTCAAGGTCGGCATCAACGAATATCTGGTCTACCTTCGACCAGAGGTAGAGCCAGGTCGCGACCGTGAACCCTCGGTGGTGAGAGGGTAGCCGCCGTCACCTGCAAAAACCCTCATCCCCTGGCCCCTTCTTCTGTTTCGCGGGAGAAAGTCCGGGGATGAGGGTTTTCCTCTACAACACCGCCGCCTTTTTCAGCGATTCTGGCACCGGCCTGGCGTGCTTGGCCGGTTTCACGAAGCGCTCGACCAGATCGGCCGAGTCGACGACGTTCAGTCGCTTGAAGATCAGGTCGAACTTCTCTTCGAGCTCAGCCGCTATCGCGTTGCGCGTCTCCTGTGGTAGATCCCACACCTGCTTCTTGAACGGTCCAAACCCGCGCTTGCGGGTCGTGTAATAGAACTGCGCGTCGGTCATGTCCGGCTTGCGCTCGCTCGCGCGATTCTTGGCGAGCCAGGCATAGATCTCATCGCGCAGTTCGGTCGGGAATGAGTTGCTATCGTAGATGATGTTCTGGAACCCGGTCGCGAGATGAACCTCGCAGGCATTGGCTTCCGAGAACCGGTTGAAGGCGACCTCTGGCAACGTCGACGCGCCGTGCTGGACGGCACCGCCGATGTGGTAGCGCTCACGAGCCGCTTTGGAAAGTGCGGCGAGCGTATCGAAGTCGACACTGACGTCCGCGATGCTGCCGTCCGGCAGGACGACGCCACCGTGGCTCGTGCCGGTCTGGACGCTGATCTTGCTGATGCCGGTGACGTCGCCATCCATCTTGGAGAGCGTGTCGTTGTAGCCGGTCATGAAGGCGTCGAGATCCTCGACCGTGCTGTTCTTGCCGCCGACTTCACCGATTTCACCGCCGACCGATACCATCACGCCGTCTGGCTGATGCTGACGAATGTAGGCCGTCAATTCGGCACAACGCTCGTAGTTCAACCGCTGCTGTTCGGCGACAGTCTCGCGCGACAGGTCGACGATCGTGGAACTGTCGATATCGATGTTGTAGAAGCCCGCTACCAGCGCCTCGTCGATCAGCTTGTAGAGCCCTGCAAGCTCTTTCTCGGCGTCCTCACCGTAGCCTTTGGCGTTGATCTGGAAGTGATCACCCTGAATGAAGAGCGGGCCGCGATGGCCCTGGCGCAGCGCAGCCGCGAGGATGACCGTAACGTATTCTTCGGGCCGCTGATCGGTGTACCCCATCTCCGAACGGGCGATCTCAAAGATGAACTGTTTGGCGTTGTTCTTCTGCGCGGCGCGAACAACGGCCTGGGCTGTGTCGTAGACCATACCGCGCACGTTGATCGCCGGGGTGGTGCGGTTTTGCCACTCGCCCTTGCCGCCCGCGATATAGAAATCGTGGATCGAAGCGGGCAGCACGCCCAATTCCTGACCCGCCTGCCAGATGATCCAGCGAGCGGCCGATTTCACGTCGTCGCTGCCGAATACCGCGCTGTATACCAGGCGATCGAGCACGTTCTCCCGGAATGCCCGCTCGTCCTGGATGGCGATCGAGCCATTGCGCAGTTCCGCCGCTGGCCTCAGTTGCTCGAGCAATTCACTAATCGTCGAGTAGCTTTCCACTAGTCTGGCCTCCCTCGCCTTGGACCGGCGCAATACAATGATTGAGCCTCGCGTCTGTTTCCTCTATCTTAGCGCGATCCGCGCTCGACGGGGAATTCGCAAGGCTCATATTGCATGATTTGGGCCGGAACGGCACTACTGGACGGTGATGGTGCCTGCCATTCCTGTTTCCATGTGGCCAGGCTGCGAGCAGTGGAAGTCGATCTGGCCAGGTGTGTTCGGCGCCGTGAACGTGACCGTTTCGGTCTTGCCTGGCTCAATCTGCTGCGAGACCTTCTCTCCATTCAGGTCAGAGATGGTGAAGTCGTGCAGCACGGTCCCGGTGTTTTCGATCTTGAGCGTCACGTCCTCGCCGGCCTTGACCGTGCAGTTGTTCGGCACGAACTTCATCTCGGTCGCTTTCATGGTGATGTCGTTGCAGGGCGATCCGGCTGCCGCGTTGGTATCGCTACCGCTACTACTGCCACCACCGCAGGCAGCGAGCAGGCTCACCAAAGCGATTCCCGCGATTGCCAGAACTCCGAGCCGTTTGAGCATGATTCCTCCCCGTGACCCGCCACGCTCCGCTAAAGGGTTACTGGACGTGATGGACGAGTCTCCCGATTATCGGTATGGGCCTTGTGGCCTCAACTACCGGACGCATTTTCGAGTATATCCCTCGTCCTCTGGAGGTTCGGCGGGGCTGGCCGAAGTGTCAGAACTGTCCCGACGCTTCGGCCAGTTGATCCTTACATGTACCGGTCGAACCAATCGACGGCGCGCTCGAGTCGCTCGACGCGGCGATCGGGCCGTCCGGTACGCGAGAGCCCGTGGCTCTCGTTTGGAAACCGAATGAATTCGGTCTCGACGCCGTGCAACTTCAAGGCGACGAACCACTGCTCTCCTTGCTCGATCGGACAGCGGAGATCGTTCTCGCTGTGCATGATCATGGTCGGCGTCTTCACGTTCTGGACGTAGCTGAGCGGTGAGCGCTCCAGGTAATACTCGGGGCGCTCGTAGGCAGTGCCACTGAACTCCCAGCTGGCATAGGACCAGACCAGGTCGCTGGTGCCCCACAGATTGTGGCGGTTACAGGTGCTCCGCTGGGTAACGGCGGCCTTGAAGCGGTCGGTCTGGGTGATGATCCAGTTCGTCATGTAGCCACCGTACGATCCACCGGTGACACCCAAGCGACTGGCGTCGATATCGGGAAACGCGGCAACGTGATCGACGACTGCCATGATGTCCTGGTAGTCGACACCACCCCAGTCGCCCGCTGCTGCATTCAGGAACTGCTGTCCGCCGCCAGTGCTGCCGCGCGGATTGCAGTAGAGAACGGCGTAGCCCTGCGCGGCATAGACCTGAAGTTCATGGTAGAAGCTATTGCCGTACATGGCGTGCGGCCCGCCATGAATCTCGAGGATCAGCGGGTACTTCCGCGACTCGTCGAACCCGGGCGGCATCAGCAGCCAGCTGTCTATTTCGACACCGTCTGTCGTCGTCACGGTGAACGACTTCACCTCGGCCATCGAGATCTCCGCGAGAAAGTCGTCGTTTGCGTGGCTGAGTTGGCGCTCGTTGCCGCCGTCGGCGCCGGCGACGAAGACCTCGAAGGGGTGCGTCGTGTCGGAGATCAGGAGCGCGAGCGTTCCATCGTTTGCCATCGAGAAGTTGAGGATTTCTCGCTGACCATTGACTAACGTCTTGACCTCGCCACCGAGCGTGAACCGCGCGACCGGGACATTGCCACGGTCCGCGTAATTGACGACGATGGCGGAGCCATCACGAGTCCAAACCGGGATCTGGGCTGGCGCGACGTAGTGGGCATCGCTAATCGCCGTGCCGCTGATGTCCCGGTCGACTGACCGGGAAATGTTCTTGGGCTCGCCTCCGTCCAGCGACTGTACCCAAAGCGCGCTCATCGTGTTGGGCCCGTATTCTTTCGACAGCGGGTTACCGACGTAGGCGATCTGAGTGCCGTCCGGTGAGAAGGCCGGAGTCATGTACTGACCGTCACTCTTGGTTAGCTGATGGCAATCGCCACGGGCGACATCGACGGTCCAGATATCGGCGACGCGGTTGAATTCGCGGTCATCGGTTCGATTCGAAACAAAGGCGATATGCGACCCGTCGTGCGACCAGCCTGGCTGTGCGTCGTCCCAATCGCCGGTTGTCACCTGCTCGATGTCGCCGCCCTCGGCGGGTACCGTGAAGATGTGACGTTTGAGGTCACCCAGAAAGCCTTCGCCGTCCAGTTTGAAGCGCAGGCTGCGGATGACCTTGACATCGCTCTTTTCTTCGTCGCGTTTGCGCTCTTCAGGCGTTTGTTTTGACAGTGAGACCGGTCCCTCAGAGCCGATCTTGCTCGAGAATGCAACGCGCGACCCGTCGGGCGACCAGGTCAGCTCGGCCACGCCGTTCTTGAGGTCGGTGATCTGCTGCGATTCGCCGCCGTCGAGCGGCACGACGAAGATCTGACTCTTCTCAGCACGATCGGAGAGGAACGCCAATTTCCGGCCATCTGGCGACCAGCGAGGGGCCGAATCTTTGGATTTGCTTTGCGTGAAGCGACGATTCCATGACCCATCCGTCGCGGCCAGCCAGATGGATGACTGGTACTTCTTACCGGCGATGTCGGCCTCGGTCACAACGTAGGCGACCATGGACCCATCCGGCGAGATCTGTGGATCACCCACATACTTGATCTTGCCGAGATCACGTATCTCGATCGGTCGTGGCATAAAGAATCCCTTCATATTGTTCGTCTCAGTCGCCCGTCAGGCCTATCGTTCGGAGAAGAGCGTCCAGATGGTCGCGGCGTACTTCACGCCGTCGATGAAATGGTCCAGCGACATGAATTCGTTCGACGCGTGACCGTGCCAGTCCGGCGGGCCAACCGCGGTTCCCGCGCCGGGGATGCCGAGCTTGCCGGCTAGCCAGACGCCCTGACGTCCAGACGCGTCGCCGGTCGGGCGGATCGACGGTTCTCGTTGATACACCTGGCGAGCTGCGTCGGCCACGATCTGGGCGAAGGGAGAATCGGCCGCGGTGCGGGATGGTTCGATGCCGCTCTCGCTGCTGATCTCGATGTCACCGAACCCGTGCGAATCGAGGTGCTTGCGGACTTTTTCGTAGATATCGTTCGGGTCTTGATCGGCCACCAACCGGAAGTCGACATTGACGGCCGCGGTCGACGGCAGCAGCGTCTTGTTGCCCTCGCCAACGTAACCAGACGCGAACCCAGCAATGTTGCAGGTCGGCGTAAAGAGGAGTTGCTGAACTGCATCGACGCCGGTCACGCCGTTGAGGAATTCGTCGACGCCGAGATCGCGCTTCTGTGCCTCATCGTTCCAGCCGGATTTTTCGAGCAACTCCCGCTCGGCGGCAGACGGTGGTCGGATCGCGTCGTAGAAGCCGTCGATCAGGATCTTGCCGTCCGGTCCCTTCATCGAAGCGAGAGCCCAGACCAGCTTCCAGGCGGGATTCGGCACAAGCCGCGCGCGAGCCGAGTGGAGATCCTTATTGCCGCCCTTGGCGCGCATCTGGATGAAGAGCAGACCACTGCTTCCGAGATTGATGCGCGGCGTGTCACCGGCATCGAACCCGCCGTCGAACGAGAGAGCGGCGTCGGCCCGCAGCATCTCGAGATTGCTGTTCACGAAGCCCGGCAGGCTTGGACTGCCTGACTCCTCTTCACCGTCGAAGACGAACTTGACGTTTACTGGCATACCCGTGGTGGCGCGCAACGCCTCGACCGCCTTCAGATGTGCCATTAGGTTGCCCTTGGCGTCGGTGGTGCCACGGCCGATCATACGATCGCCAACGATGCGCGCTTCGAACGGGGGCGATTCCCAATCACTCTCTGGCGCGGGCTGGACGTCGTAGTGGTTGTAGATGACCAGTGTCTTGGCCGCCGGACCGGCATCGCCGATCTGGCCGTAGACGACCGGAAGGCCTTCCGTTTCGACAACCCGCGCATCGATTCCCAGGTCGGTCATCATTTCGACCAGCAATGCGGCGCACTCGCGCACGCCGACATTCGCCGATGAAATCGATGGTTGGCGCACAATGCGCTGTAAGTCCGCGATCATCGAATCACGATGTTCGTCGATATAGGAATAGACCCGTTGAAGATCTGCCATTGTGTGTTCCTCCCACGTCAATTTCTCTGTCCTCGCGCCACCGTTTCTGGCGTGGACTTCAGCCTGGACCGCTCTACCTCCCAACCATCTCCTTGACCGTTACGAATCGATAGCCGTCGGCCTTGAGCTGTTGAATAACCTTGGGGAGCGCCGCCGCGTCTTGCGATTTCGCACCGACCTGCATCAGAATAATCGAACCCGGCGTGATCTGATCGCGCACCGTCGCGACGATTTCCGCGGCGGTCGCGCCATTTGAACTCCCCGTGTCGATGGACCACATCACGTTGACCGAATACCCGTTGTTGGCGATGTCTTGCAGGACCGAGCCGTCCACATCGCCGTAGGGTGGTCGAAAGTAGGGCCTAACGTCATAGCCGGTGAGCGTTTGGACTACATCGCGCATCCGGCTCAATTCGTCGACTCGCTGCTGCGTGGTTAGCGCCGGTTGCCCGGTCGAGAAACCAGTAAACGACTTGTGGTCGTAGGTGAGATTGATGATCTGGTGGCCTTCGGAGACGATGCGCTTAACCAGGTCCGGATTCTGCTCCGCCCAGACGCCGGTAAGGCCGAACGTTGCCTTGATTCCTTGTTGCTTGAGGATGTCGAGCACCTGCGCCGCGTAGCCGGTTTCGAGCGCGGTGTCGAAGGTGAGCGCTACGATCTTCTGAGTGGTATTCGCCTGTTGCACGGAGATTGCCGGCGCGACCGGGATCGGTGTCGGAGTCGGCACCGGTGTTGGGCTCGGCGTGGCCGTGGGCGTGGGCATGGGGGTCGCGGTCGGCTCCGGTGTCGGTGATGGAGTGGGAGATGGCGTCGGCGTCGGCGTCGGCGATGGAGTTGGTGACGGCAACGTGATCGTCGGTGTCGATGTTGGAGCTGTCGTCGGTTGGTTCGGGTCCGCCGGCCCACGGCAGGCGACGATCAGGGATAGAAAAACGATCGACAGGAGAACTCTTGCCCGGCGGCTCATGTGTGACCTTCATCCAGGTTGACTGAAACGACCGCATGCCCTTCGCTCCGGTCGTCGTTCAGGCCCAGGATAGTCGAGGATCGCCCGGGCAGACAATACGCCCGTTCCTGAGCCGGAACGGGCGTGAAGGCATTCGTCAATTCTTTGGATTACCAGATGCCGAGTTCGTCCCGGGCTTCTTCACTCATCATTTCGGGCGTCCACGGCGGAGACCAGACGATGTTGACGCCGACTTCGCCGATGTCAGGTAAACCACCGAGGGCCCCGTTGACCTCCTGCATGATGATTGGTCCGAGCGGGCAGCCCATCGAGGTGAGGGTCATGGTGATCACGACGTCGGTCTTATCGGTCTTGTCTTCGAGATCGACGTCGTAGATGAGCCCGAGATCGACCACGTTGATGCCGATCTCCGGATCGTAGACCGTTTTCAGGTTCTCGCGCACGTCGTCAACGCTGAATTTCGCCATATTCGCTCCAGTCTCCTACAGGCGTGCCTACTCGGCCTGATGCGGCCACTCGGTGATGCCATACGTGCCGGATTTGAGCACCTTCAGCCCCAGCAGCGCACACTTCACGCGCGCGGGACTGATGTCGATGCCCAGTTCGTCGATCATATCCTGAGCAGTAATTTCCTGGACCTCACTCAGGTCGTGTCCCTTCACCATCTCGGTCAGAATCGAAACGGCGGCCTGGCTGATGGCACAGCCGCGACCGCTGAATTTGATGTCGGCGATCTTACCGTCGTCAACCTTTACGTCGATGCGTACGCGATCGCCACAAAGCGGGTTGCTGTCCTCATAGGTGATATCCGGATCCTCGATCTCACCGAAATTGCGAGGATGGCGAGAGTGATCGAGAATCTGTTCGCGATAGAGATCAGCCACGGGTCAAGCTCCAAGCCCAAAGACGCGTCGCACTACCATGATGCCGTCGACCAGTTGATCAACGTCGTCCTCATCATTGTAGAGGTAAAAGCTGGCTCGTGTCGTTGCTACAACGCAGAGACGCTCCATCAATGGCTGGGTGCAGTGATGACCGGCGCGCACCGCAACGCCCTCGCCATCCAGGATGCTGGCGACGTCGTGGGGGTGCACATCGCCGATCGCGAAGCTCACCACGCCTGCGCGGTCTTCTCCTTCGGGACCGAACAGCCGCACATCCGGAACTTCTCTGAGTGAGGCGAGCGCGTACCGGACAAGATCCTTCTCGTGCTGTCGCACCCTGGACATGCCGACATGGTTCAGGTAATCGATCGCCGCACCGAGGCCGACCGCGTCGGCAACGCTTGGTGTCCCGGCCTCAAATTTCTCTGGAAGATCGGCGTAGGTCGAGACATCGCGTTCAACAGTGCGGATCATGTCACCACCACCGAGGAACGGTGGCATCGCCTCGAGCAGGTTCCGCTTGCCGTAGAGGACGCCCGCGCCCATCGGACCGAGCATCTTGTGTCCCGAGAAGGCCAAGAAGTCTGCGCCCATCTCCTGCACGTCTACCGGCATGTGTGGCACGCTCTGCGCCCCGTCGACCAGCGTCAACGCGCCTGCCTGGTGGGCTCGAGCGATGATCTCGACAGCGGGGTTGATCGTGCCGAGCGAGTTCGAGACGTGCGTGAACGCGACCATCTTCACTCGTCCGGACGAGAGATAGTCGTCAAGTTGATCGAGAATCAATCGTCCCTTGTCGTCGATGTCGACGAATCGCAGCTTGGCGCCTCGATCGGCCGCGATGATCTGCCACGGCACGATGTTGCTGTGATGCTCCAGCACAGTCAGGACGACCTCATCACCTGGCTGGAGATTCGAGCGTCCCCAGGAGTTTGCAACCAGGTTGATCGCCTCGGTCGCGTTGCGGGTGAAGACGCACTCGCGTGGCGAGGAGGCATTGATAAACGTGGCAACTTTAGCCCGGGCTTCGTCATAGGCCGCGGTCGCGCGCTCGCTCAGGTCGTAAACCCCACGATGAATGTTCGCGTTCGACGTGCGGTAGAAATTGGACAAAGTCTCGATGACGGCGGCCGGCTTCTGCGATGTCGCGGCGCTGTCGAGGTAGACCAGCCGCTTTCCATGCGGTCTCTGGCCGAGAATAGGGAAGTCGGCCTTGATCTGCTCAACGTCGATCGATTGTGTTGGACTGTTGGGTTTTCCGGTCATAGTCCGATCTTTCGAGCGATCGCCGCCCGTACTTCCTCCTGCACCTCTGGAACCGGCACGCGCTCGATGACCTCATCGAAAAAGCCATCGACGATCAGTTTCACCGCTTCAGTGCGATTAATGCCACGGCTCATCAAGTAGAAGATGTACTCGTCTTCCACCTGACCGACCGTCGCGCCGTGCGTGCAGCGAACGTCATTGGCGCCGATCTCGAGATTCGGGATGGTGTCAGCGCGAGCCGTGCGACTAAGCACAAGGTTTCGATTAGCCTGGTAAGCGTCAGTACGCTGAGCGTTCGGGAACACCTTGATGAGGCCTGAATAGACCGTTCGCGCGCGATCCTTGAGCGCTCCTTTGAACAGGAGATCGCTGGTGGCGTATGGCGAGATGTGCATCTGGCGCGTCTGGTGATCGATATGTTGGTTCTCATCGGCGAAATACAGGCCGAGCATCTCGGCTAGTCCACCGGCGCCGACCAGGTTATCGGCAATGAGGGATTTGCTCAGGCGCGAGCCGAGCGCGACGTTGAGCGAGTTCACCTGGGCGTCCTGCCCGATCAATGCTCGCTGCGTGGTGAAGTTCCAGACGTTGCGGCCCCAGTTCTGAAGCTGCACGTAGCGTACTTGTGATGCGTCCGCCGCGAAGATCTCAACCACACCCGAGGCGATGATCGGCTGATCGGACGTGGGGCTGGCCCAGGAGTCCACGACGACGGCGGATGCGCCCTCTTCGGCGACGATCACGGTGTGCGGGAAAATCGCCGCTCCAGGCGTGCGGGCATAGACGTGCGTGCGAAGAGGAATCTCCGCATGGACGTTCTTCGGCACGAAAACAAACGTGCCGCCGCTCCAGAACGCACCGTTCAGCGCCGCGAACTTGTTGTCGTTCGCCGGAACGGCGTCGGTCATGAAGTATTTCTTGAACATGTCCGGGTGCTGCTCGATGGCCGTGGCGAGGTCGCAGAAGATAACGCCTTTGTCGGACAGCTCCGGATTCAACTCGGTGTAGATCGTGCTGCTGTCCGATTGCACGTTGATGCCGGAGCGGAGCTTGGGATCTCCCAGCGTCGTCTGGATGTCGGCTGGCAGGTCGTTTAGCGACGAGGCGCGGCCATTCAACCCGGCGAAGGCCTCGACGTCGTTGATCGGGAGTCGCCGGATGTCGGTCCGGCGCCATTCTTCGTCTGTGCGCGACGGCATTGGCAGGGACTCATAGGCGTCCCATGCTTCCATCCGTTTCTGACGAATCCACTCTGGCTCGCCGCGCCGCGACGACAACTCTTCGACGGCCTCCCGCGAAAACCCCTTTGTAGCTTCCTTCACCGATGCTTCCATGCTCTCCCTCACGCGAAAGGGCGGGTGCTGGGGTTGCTGGTCAACCGCCAGGGACGCCCCGCCCCCTCTTCTTGATGCTCACATCAATCTGACGCCGGCATGTTTCAGCCGGTCGAGGCCCCGGTCAGACTACCCGACCGAGCCTTCCATCTCGAGCTGAATCAGCCGGTTCAACTCGACGGCGTACTCGAGCGGAAGCTCCTTGGCGATCGGCTCGATGAAGCCGCTCACGATCATGCTCATTGCGTCGACTTCGCTGAGGCCTCGGCTTTGCAGATAGAACAGCTGCTCATCCGCAACCTTACTGACCGTTGCTTCATGACCGACCGAAACCGCCTCTTCTTCGATCTCCATGTACGGGTAGGTATCAGTTCGGCTCTGCTCGTCGAGCAGAAGCGCGTCACACACGACGTTTGCGCGTACGTCATGGGCGCCCTTGTGCACCTTTACAAGTCCACGGTAGCTCGATCGCCCGGTTCCCTTGGAGATTGACTTGGAGGTGATCTGCGACGACGTATTCGGCGCGACGTGGACCATCTTGGCTCCGGCGTCCAGATGCTGATCATCCGATGCCACCGCGACCGACAGTACCTCGCCGTGCGCTCCCGGCTCCATGAGCCAGACGGCCGGGTACTTCATGGTCACCTTCGAGCCGAGATTGCCGTCGACCCACTCCATCGTTGCGTTCTTGTAGGCCGCGGCACGCTTGGTCACGAGGTTGTAGACGTTCTTGGACCAGTTCTGAATCGTCGTGTAGCGGCAGCGCCCGCCCTCTTTGACGACGATCTCGACCACGGCGCTATGGAGAGAGTTGCTCGAATACGTTGGCGCGGTGCAACCCTCAACGTAGTGGGCATAGGCATCTTTCTCGATGACGATGAGGGTTCGCTCGAATTGCCCCATGTTTTCCGCGTTGATGCGGAAATACGCCTGCAGCGGGACGTCAACCTTGACGCCTTCGGGCACATATACGAACGAGCCACCCGACCAGACAGCCGAGTTCAATGCCGCGAACTTGTTGTCGTTCGGCGGAATGATCGTGCCGAAGTACTGCTTGACGATATCCGGGTGTTCGATGAGCGCCTGATCCATGCTCAGGAAGATCACGCCGAGCTTCTCGAGGTCAGCGCGAAGAGAGTGGTAGACGACTTCAGATTCGTACTGAGCACCGACACCGGCCAGGAACTTGCGCTCCGCCTCCGGGATCCCAAGCTTGTCAAACGTGTTCTTGATGTACTCCGGAACGTCATCCCAGCTCTTTTCGTTCTGAGACGAAGCTCGCACGAAGTAGAAGATGTCGTTGAAGTCGATGCCGCTGAGATCGGCGCCCCAATTCGGCATAGGGCGCTTCTGAAAATAGTCGAGCGCCTTCAGCCGGAATTCACGCATCCATTCCGGCTCGCCCTTCATGAGCGAGATCTCTTCGACAATCTCTCGGTTCAGGCCCTTTTTCGACTTAAAGACGTAGTTTTCCGGGTCGGCAAACCCGTACTTATATTCTTCTACGCCGTATTCTGGCTTCGTTACCATAGTCGTGCTCCTTCAAGAAGAGACCGCGGGCGCTAAGCCTTGACGGCGTCTTCGGTTTCGGACTTCAGCCAGTCGTAGCCCTTCTCTTCGAGCTCCAGGGCCAACTCCGGCCCGCCCGACTCGACCACGCGACCACTCAGCATCACGTGAACAAAGTGGGGCTTGATGTAGTTGAGTAGACGCTGGTAGTGGGTGATCACCAGCATCGACATGTTCTCATTGAAGATCGTGTTGACACCGTCGGAAACGATGCGCAGCGCGTCGATGTCGAGACCGGAATCGGTCTCGTCCAGAATCGCCAGATCCGGCTCCAGCAGCGCCATCTGCAAAATCTCGGCGCGCTTCTTTTCGCCTCCGGAGAAACCTTCGTTCAAGTAGCGAGTGGCGAAGGCCTCAGGCATCTTCAGCATCGCCATCCTCTCGCGCATCATACGACGGAACTCGCGCGGCGAGAGCGACGGCTTGCCGTCTTCGTCAGTGCCGCGAACCGAGTTGACCGCCAGGCGCAGGAAGTTCGCCATGCTCACGCCAGGTATAACGGTCGGATACTGGAAAGCCAGGAACATACCCAGCCGGGCGCGCTCGTCGGCGCTCATCTCAAGGACGTTCTCACCCTTGAACAGGACGCGACCCTCGAGCACCTCGTAATTTGGATGGCCGGCGACGACGTACGCCAGCGTGCTCTTACCGGAGCCATTCGGCCCCATCAGCGCATGGATCTCACCGCGATTGATCGTCAGATCCACACCACGCAGGATCTCGCTTCCTTCGATCCCAGCGTGCAAGTTTTCGATTTGAAACAGTGGCGTATTGTCGCTCATAGGTGCGTCCCGAACCTCCACTTCCTACTCGTTTTGACGCGCATTGCGGTCACTTAACTATACCATTTGGTTTAGAAATATGCTACGTTCGACGCAGCATCCGTTCCTTCCCGGGAACCGGTCGGTCAACCGCCAGAGATTAAGTCGCCTGCTGGCATCTCGGACAGACACCAGAAAAGACGGTTTGGTGCTCTTGAATCGCGTAACCGGTCTGATCAGCGGCCACCTGCCGCGCCATGAGCGCACTTGGGACATCGACATCCACCAGTTCGCCGCAAACCGTGCAGTGAACGTGATCGTGCCGGTCGGTCCGTTTGTCAAAGCGGCTCGCTTGGTCGCCGAAGGGGAATTCCTGAATCAGCCCGCGTTCCGCCAGAAAGTGAAGGGTGCGATAGACGGTGCCGTAGGCGATGGTGGGGTAGTTGCGGCGAACGCGTTCAAAGAGCTCGCCAGCTGTCAGATGCTTCTCCGCGTTTCGCACCTCATTAAGGATCGCGGAGCGCTGTGTCGTCATCCGGATCCCGTTTTCAGCCGGCAATTGAGACTCACTCCTAGCTGAGAATGATTCTTGACTTTCATCGTGTTATACCTTACTACGGAGGTCGGGTTTCGTCAACGCTCGGCTCGCGACTTTTCGTGGTGCGAGCCGCTAACAGAACTCCGAGTGTTTGGAATAGGGGCCGGTCCGTTCCGGGCTAGGCAATTGCGGAGACGAACTTCGCAAAAGACTGCTGAAAATCACGGCGAAAACGAGAGACAGACCCGTTAGCTCAAATGGAAGGGAGCGCACTGTGGCCGATCGTTCAACCTCTGTGGAAGAAATGGGTATCGCGAAGCGTGGTTATGCTGACCCAGACGTCGTCGTGACAACTCAGTGGGTAGCAGATCACCTCGACGAGGATTGGATCCGCATCGTTGAATCGGATGAAGACATCCTCCTCTACGACGTCGGGCACGTCCCCGGAGCGGTCAAGATCGACTGGCATGAGGACTTGCAGGACCCACGCGACCGCGACTTCATCAACGCCGAGCAGTTCAAGTCGTTGATGGAGCGATTCGGCATCGACAACGAAACCACCATCGTCTTCTACGGTGACAAGAGCAACTGGTGGGCGGCTTATGCCTACTGGTTCTTCGACTACATGGGGCACTCAAACCTGAAGATCATGGACGGTGGACGCAAGAAGTGGGAGGCCGAGGGCCGTCCCATGACGCGTGAGGTTCCGAACTACCAGCACACCAGCTACGAGTCGCGGCCGATGCGGCCGGAATTGCGAGCCTACCGCGACGAGGTTCTCCAGCACATTGGCTACGAAGGCCGTCAGAAAAAGGGCGAAGGCAAGCCTCTCGTCGACGTCCGCTCGCCGGGCGAATATAGCGGCGAACTGCTGCACATGGCTGACTATCCGCAGGAGGGCGCGTTGCGAGGTGGGCACATTCCGGGCGCCAAAAACATCCCGTGGGGCCGGGCGGTGAATGACGACGGGACGTTCAAGTCGGGCGACGAACTGCGCGAGATCTACGATGGTCAGGGCGTGACTGGCGACCAGGATATCGTGACATACTGCCGTATCGGCGAGCGATCGGCTCATAGCTGGTTCGTGCTGCACGAGTTGCTCGGCTACCCGAACGTCCGCAACTACGACGGTTCCTGGACGGAATGGGGCAATGTGATCGGCGTGCCAGTCGAGCGTTAGCCGACTCTCGGCATTCGACATGCTTGCCCGTTTCCAGTGTTCGATGAGCTCGAGCCAAAGACGTTGAAACAGGAGGAACGATGGATCGACAGGAGCAGATCGAGATTCTGCTCGACCACTACGAGCACCCACGGAACCGCCGCGCGATCGCTGATGCGGATGTGATCATGCCGGGAGGCAATCCCGGCTGTGGAGATGTCATCACGATCTACCTCGATGTCGATGAAGACGACAAGAGCGTCAAGGACGTCTCGTTCGAGGGCGAAGGGTGCACCATTAGCCAGGCGGCGGCGTCGATCCTGATGGAGCTCATGGAAGACGAGAATTGGGATCTGGACGACATTGTCGAGTCGGACTACAACACGATGATCGATGTCCTGGGCAAGGAAGCCGTCCAAATGCGTCCGCGCTGCGCGACGCTGGCACTCGGCACGCTCAAGGCGGCGGTCAAGAAGTATCGTCGCGACAAGATTCGCGCCGAAGCAGGACTCGACGACGCTGAGGACGAGGAAGCGGAGAAGTTCGGTATCGTCACTGGCGATGCAGCGCTTCAGCAACCCGAAGAATAGATTCCCAGAACGCGCACAGTGCGCATCAGAGAATCAATGCGACTGCCGGTCCAGCGGGCCGGCAGTCTGGCTGCGTGTGACCTAGAGTCCGGAAAGCGCATCCATCCACCGGTCTCCATCTCACGTAATCAGTCGCTAACTCGTTTGCGAATTCCGTACTATAATTCCGGCAATTCTCGACCGCTGGCGTCACCAAAGACAGGGCGGCGCTGTTCTCCCACTGGGAGCAGAGAGGTAGTGCGCGTGCGCTCCGACACCATCAAGAAGGGCTTCGAGCGAGCCCCACATCGCAGCTTGCTGCGAGCGACCGGCGTCGTTCGATCTGAAGAGGATTTCCGCAAGCCATTTGTGGCGGTGGTCAACTCATACGTCGACATTATTCCGGGCCACGTTCACCTGCAGCGTTTTGGCAAGGTCGTGAAAGAAGCCGTTCGCGAGGCAGGCGGCGTGCCGTTCGAGTTCAACACGATCGGCGTCGACGACGGCATCGCAATGGGCCACATTGGCATGAAGTTCTCGCTCCCGAGCCGTGAAATCATCGCCGATTCGGTTGAGACGGTCATTCGCGCGCACCAATTCGACGCCATGATCTGCATCCCGAATTGCGACAAGATCGTGCCAGGTATGTTGATGGCGGCCATGCGTCTCGATATCCCGACTGTCTTCATTAGTGGCGGGCCGATGGCGGCTGGAACGATGCCGGACGGCCAGAAGGTTGACCTGATTACGGTCTTCGAGGGCGTCGGCGCGTTCCAGGCGGGCAAGATCGACGAGAACCGATTGCAGCAGTTAGAGCAATACGGCTGCCCGTCGTGCGGATCTTGCTCCGGGATGTTCACCGCGAATTCGATGAACTGCCTGATGGAGGCGCTCGGCCTCGCGCTGCCCGGCAACGGGACGATCCAGGCTGACACCGAAGAGCGCAACGAGCTGGCTCGTGCTGCCGCTCGCCAGTTGCTGCAGGTGCTCGAGGCCGACCTGACGCCGCGCAAGATCGTCACTCACGAGGCGATGGATAACGCCTATGCGCTCGACATGGCGATGGGCGGCTCGACCAACACCGTGCTGCACGGTCTGGCGCTGGCGATCGAGGGCGATCTCGACTACCCGCTGGAGCGGATCAACGAAGTCGCCGCACGCGTGCCGCACATCTGTAAGGTGAGCCCGTCATCCAATTGGCACATCGAGGATGTGCACCGGGCCGGCGGCATCAGCGCCATTCTCAAGGAGATCTCGCGTAAACCGGGAGTTCTCGACCTGGATCAAAAGACCGTGACGATGAAGACGCTGGGAGAGAACATCGCGGGCGCCGAAATCAAGGATGCAGAGGTCATTCGGCCGCTCGAGAACGCCTACAGCGAGCGGGGTGGGCTGGCGATCCTGACCGGAAACCTGGCTCCCGACGGCGCGGTGGTCAAGTCGGCCGGAGTCGCGCCAGAGATGCTGGTTCACCGGGGTCCGGCGCGTGTTTTTGACTCGATGGAGGATGCGTCAAGCGCGATTCTCTCGAAGAAGATCAACGCGGGTGACGTGGTGGTGATCCGCTACGAGGGGCCGAAAGGTGGTCCGGGGATGCAGGAGATGCTCGCGCCGACGGCGAACCTGATGGGCATGGGTCTCGGTACGAGCGTCGCACTCATCACCGATGGCCGGTTCTCTGGTGGAACGCGTGGCGCCTGCATCGGGCACGTGTCGCCGGAGGCGGCGGCTGGCGGACCGATCGCACTGGTGCACGAGGGCGACATCATCTCGATCGACATCCCGAACAACAAGCTCGAGATCGAATTGGATGATCTCGACTTGAACGTTCGGCGACGGTCGCTGAAGCCATTCAAGCAGACAATTGACAGCAAGTACCTGCGCCGCTATGCGCATCTCGTGACATCGGCGAATACCGGCGCGGTACTCCGCGATCCGCAGGAGACCGAAGTCGCGACTCCGCTGACCGTTGCCGACGATTGACACGGGAACACTGCTGACCTGCTACGCGAGTCTCTGACGAAACTATCATGAACCGGATCAGGTGCTCTTACACGAGAGCACCTCTGGTTTCGTACGTTATACGTACGTACAATTCCGCCTAATTGGCTATGGGCGGAGCTACCACACCGGCGCAGATTGAAATCAGAATTCATCGAAGGAACGAAACCTGGCCTGTATGGGCCATGCCCGGGATGCGGTGCCCCCGCTGGGATGTTGACACTCAGGCACTACCTGAGAACCGACTAGAAAGCCGACTATGACGCGCTACCTTTGTGTACATGGACATTTTTATCAGCCGCCGCGGGAGGATCCGGAGACTGGGATGGTTCCAGTCGAGCGCGGCGCTCATCCGTACCACGATTTCAATGAGAAGATCCTGGCGGAGTGTTACCGGCCAAACGCCGAACTTGGTAACTACGATCGGCTGAGCTTCGATATCGGACCGACGCTCGCCTTGTGGATGAAGCGACGGTTTCCCACGGTGCTGACGCAGATGGCGCAGGCCGATCGCCGGGCCTTTGCCCGCACTGGATTCGGAAACGCCGTTGCTCAGAGTTTTCATCACACGATTCTGCCGTTTGCCAGCGATCGCGATCGGACTACGGAGCTACGCTGGGGCATCCGCTGGTTTGAACACACGTTTGGGCGTCGACCTGCGGGAATCTGGTTGCCGGAAACCGCGGTGGACCTGCCAACGCTTGATGCATGTGTCGACGAAGGATTGACGTTTACAATCTTCAGTCCTGATCAGGCGGCTGAACGAATCGACACGCGCAGGCCGTATCGCGTCGATCTCCCATCAGGTCGCTCGATTGACGTGATGTTCTACGAAGGACCCCTGTCGGGGACCGTGTCGTTCAATCCGCGCGATACCGATTCGGCAGATGCGTTTGTGCAGAACTTCATTCTGCCGCGCTATGGCACAGAGGCTGGCACCCCGAACGAGCATCTGGCGGCGGTCATTGCCAGTGATGGTGAGGTCTACGGTCATCACCACCGCTTCAAGGATCATTTCCTTCGCGACCTGCTCTACGTCCAGGCGCCTGCCCAGCAGATCGAAGTCGTCTCGATCGAGCATTTCCTGAACATCGAGACCTCGCGCCAGCCAGTGAAGATCCACGAGCGCTCTTCCTGGGGCTGCGGACACAATCTGCTGCGCTGGAATGGCGACTGTGACTGCACGCCAGGTGATGGCCGCTGGAAACGTGGACTGCGTGAGGCCTTCGACCGGCTGTCCGAGCGGGTCGACAGTCTGACGGAGTACGTTGCTGAACACCAATCGATCGATCCATGGACGCTGCGTGACGATTTCGTCGACGTCGTCATAGGGGCGCGGTCAGCGAGTGACTGGCTGAGAGAACACGGCATCGATCCGGAGTCCGAGCGCGGCCAGACAATCCTGATGCTGATGAATGCCCAGCGCTATCGCCTGGCAATGTACGCGAGCTGCGCGTTCTATTGGGATGACCTCACACGTCTGGAGGCCGGTTACGGGGTCCGCTCGGCGCTCCATGCGGCGTCGCTGCTAGACGAGCGGTTCGAAACCGACCTGCGCCGGGGGTTCGAACACGACCTTGCTCACGTGAACGGATGGAAATCCGAGAAGAGCGCGGCGGAGTTGTACGCGAGGACCGGGTAGTAGACCGAATTCCACAACGATTGAATCGACTGAATCGACGGTAAAATGTTCGTACGCGCGGATTGCAGTCCACCCTATTCTCCCCGCCGCTGCTGGCGGAGATGGTCGACGTAGGCCTTCAGGTGCTCGCTCAGCTCCGGCCCGAATCCACTAATCGTCAGCATCGTCACTTTGCCTTTGCCGACATTCCCCTGGGCCAGAATCTCGGCGTTGACCCGCGGCAGCAATCCCTCACGACCACCCATCACGTACATCTGGTTCGGTCGTCCGGTACGACCACTGCGATAGCCGCGCTCCTTGAAGAAGGCGACGGCGTCGTCGAGCGTCTCGTTTACCGGACGGCGTGACACCGCCTTGCGCTGAAAAGCCGTGCGCGTCATCTCGGCGGTAATCGCCGCTCGTTGCTCCTGGGCCGTGGGCTTCGTTTCGTCTGTATTCATTGCTCGATCTCATGATGACGAACTAAGGAACGACCTGACGATCGGCCGTTCCCATCATTTCGTTCTTGGTTCAGAATCAGCCTGCCTTGTAGGTCTGTCCCGGGTCCAGCACCTGCACCTTCACCCCAGCGAGCTCCTCGGCATCCTCGGCGAACTTATGCGGATCCTGCTTGAGCGGAGGGAAGGTGTCGTAATGGCAAGGAATCGCGACCTTGGGTTTGAGCAGCTTCAAGGCACGCACCGCGTCGTCAGGTCCCATGGTGAAGTGATCACCAATGGGCAGCACTGCGACGTCGAGACCTTCCTCGCCGATCAGGGCCATGTCCCCAAAGAGACAGGTATCGCCGGAGAAATAGGTGGTCTTGCCGCCGAACTTTACGATCAGACCGGCGGGCACCCCCGGCGCGACGACCGAGCCGTCTTCGGTCGTATACGAAGACGTGTGCCAGGCAGGAACCAACTTGGCACTGCCCCCATCGAAATGGAGCGTGCCGCCGTGGTTGCCGTAATTGGCGTTGACGCCCTGTTTTTCAAGATATTCGCCGAGCTCGAACGTGCTGATAACCATTGCGCCAGTGCGCTTGGCAATCGGCACCGTGTCGCCGACGTGATCATTGTGAGCATGAGTCAAGAGTATAGCAACGGGGTTGAATTCGTCGGGTTCGGCCGCGGCCGTTGGACATCCCGACAAGAATGGATCGACGAGAATCTGGCGTGTTCCGTCATTCAGCGCAAAGCCCGAATGGCCAAGGTAGCGAATCTCGAGCACGTGATGCCTCCCTGCTCAAACCGGTCGCACTGTCCCGACGCGGTCTCGTTTTTCCTCAATTCATCATACCGCTCGTAGACGATTTTGCCGTCGACCACAGTGATGCCGGCGCCGATGGTGTGAAGATTCTCACGGTCAGCCCGACACGGTTCATGGTCGTATGCCCCCGATGAAGATCGATTGTGATCACAACGCCATCGTGAAAGTCGGTATCCACGGGCAGATTGAGCCCTGATCTGTCTGGCATGATCTTTTGCGTCAATGCGTTCTGCTCGATAAGAGTCAGCGGTGGAGATCCTGAGCTTTGCCAAGTAGTCGACAACAGCGAATCTGTCATCGGTCATGCACTCCGTTCACGTTGTCATCCTGAGTAGCAGAGCACAGTGGATTTGTCATTCTGAGCCCGCAGGCGAAGAATCTCTCAGCACGTGTCCAACGTTGGAACGACGGGGAGATCCTTCGACTCCGTTGAGTTACTCAGGATGACATGGGTACGGACACTGCCATGATCCCTGTGGCTCAGCACTCGGTACGACGATCGTCAGGCCGACTCGCGTGAGTAGACGATATCTCCCTCGATGATCGTCAGGTCGACCTCGACATGCTCCAGTTCCTCTGGTGCAACCGTTCGCAGATCGGTCTCCAGCACGACCAGGTCGGCCAGTTTGCCCGGCTCGATCGTCCCCTTGATCTTCTCTTCGAACGAGGCGAATGCGCCGTTGTAGGTGTAGGCGCGAACGGCTTCTTCAAGGGAGACGCGCTCCTCGGGCCAGATGACGTCGCCCTCTTCGCTGCGTCGGGTTACCATCGTCTGGATGCCGATCATGGCGCGGGTTGAATCAACCGGCGCGTCGGTGCTGGCCGAAGCGATGATCCCGCGATCGAAGAAGGTGCGCATGGCGTACGCGTACCGAATCCGGTCCATGCCCAGGTTCTGGACGTAAGCATTCTTGAAGGCGTAGAGGAACGTGGTTCCGGGGACCGGAATCGCTCCGATGCGCTGAATCCGGTCGATCAAGTCGGGCCGCAGGATGCTGCTGTGCTCAATCCGGTGGCGTGCGTCGGGTCGTGGATCCTCGGCGAGCGCTTCCTCAAACGACTGGATCAGCAGCTCGATAGCCGCGTCGCCGATGGCGTGAGCGCAGCACTGGAACCCAGCTTTGTGCGCCGCTTTGAGCTTGTTCTTCATCAGCTGGGGGTCCTGCATCCACAGGCCGAGGTTGTCGTCTTCGTCCTCATATGGCTGGGACATGCGCGCGGTTCGACCGCCGATGCTGCCATCCAAGAAGATCTTGGCCGGACCGATTCGTAGCCACGCGTCGCCAAAGCCGGTGCGAACGCCGAGCTGGCTCAACGGCTCGAGGGTCTCATCGATCATCATCATGAGGTAGGTGCGAACCGGCAGTTGACCACTTCGCGCGAGTTCCTGATAGGCCTGCATCTCCTCCGGTCGTCGGATTCCCGCCTCGGCCACGCTGGTCACGCCAACCGAGTTGAATTGCTGCCCAGCCAGGATCAACGCCTCTTTGATCTGCTCAACCGACGGCTCGGGAATCTTCGAGCGTACCAGGTCCTGTGCCGCCTCTCGTAGCACGCCGGTCGGTTCGCCGTGTTCGTCCCGGTCGATGGTGCCGCCTTCGGGATCTGGCGTGTTGCGTGTCACGCCGGCGAGTTCGAGCGCTCGGCTGTTGACCGCGGCAATATGGCCGCAGGCGCGAATCACCACCACTGGATTGTCCGGAGCGACGGCGTCGAGATCCTGTCTGTTTGGATGTCGCTGCTCGGCCAGGCGTGCCTGGTCGTAGCCGCGCCCGACGACCCACAGTCCCGGCGATGTCTCGTTCACGCGCTCGGCGACCCGGCGTACGATGTCCGAGACAGTCTTGTTCGGCGGCGAACCGGCGTTCACGTTCCGCATGCTGAAACCGACCCCCATTGGGTGGCAGTGAGAGTCGTTGAAGCCCGGTGACATGGTGCGACCCTTGAGATCGATGACTTCGGCTCCCAGCCCAATCCAAGGTTTGACGTCGTCATTGGAGCCAATGGCGACGATGTGCCCCTCACGAACGGCGACCGCCGTCGCCGGGCGCTGGTTCAGTTCGCCCGTCATGACATGTCCGTTGATAAACACGTAGTTGCGGCTCATCTGTCTCCTCGACTTGTTTTATCGTCTCTCACGGCCAAAACTGTGCCGGCCGCGGAATTCCATCAGCGTCGGAAGTCGCGCTCAGCCTCCGAGTCGCTGTATTGCGTCCTGGGCTGGTATCAGGTTGGCATCGTCCACGAGTGCCTTCCGATACTCCGCCAAAGCCGCGTCGATGTTCCCCATCGCCTCGTATGCTCGCCCTCGCTCGTAGCGCATCTCACCAAAGGTTCCTGCCGTGGCGATCTGTTCCGTCGCGAGTTCGAGCGCGCGCTGGTGATTGCCGACGTCATTGTAGGCGGATACTGGCCAGAATTGATACCAGAGCATCCATGGCGGCAGCCCGATCGCCGCCGCTTTCTCGTAGGCAGCGACAGCTTCGTGATAGTTCCCGAGCTCGAAGAAGCTGGTTCCGATCGAGAAACGGTAGTAGGCGTCAGTTGGGTTTTGTTCGGCCAATTCACGAAAGACCGTCAGGGCACGCAGCAGGTTCTCGTGGCGGTCCATGTCTGGCCCGATGATCGTGGCGACCGTTTGCTCGTCGACGGGCCGATAGACGGGAATGTACCGATAGTTGAACGCTCGCCAGAGCTGCTCGAAGTCGTCATATGAGAAGAAGACGTCCGCTCCGATCATCGAATCGTTAACGATGAACCCCCCGCGCGCGTCATCATAGCCTCGTACCACCCGGTAGTGCCCAATCGCCTTGGGCTTGGCATCGAGCCACTGTGGCGTGATGACGGGAACGCCAGCGGCGACGAGCCGTTTGACCATCTCGATCGATCCGGCTTCGTAGACGTTGGCCCGCAGGCCGTACTCTGGGAAGAAACGAACCAGCTGCCAGGGGTCGACGTGCTTGTCGTTCAGGTTGGGCCGGAAGACCGTTGCTAGCTGCTCCTGCGAACGCTCGATTCCGAAGTAGCTGAGAACCATCGACGCCGAGACCGCCGAGCAGTTGTTCCATGTCTGAAATGCGTGCGTCATTGGATCGAGGTGCGCGGCAGCGGGAAGTGGTTCGGGCGTCGCTGAAGGAATCGGAGACGGAGTGGTGGTTGGAGTCGCAGGGTCCGGAGTGACCGTTAAAACAATATTCGCGGTGGCAACTGGCGTTTTCGACACCGTCGGCGTCACGGACACGCTCGATGAGCTCGGAGTGGCCAGTTGTTCGGCCGAGCCAGGAGTGGGTTCGCTCGTGTCGTTTGTGGCCGCTGGAATCACAGTCACGGGCACCGGATCTCCACTCGCGGAGGAGACAAGGTCACATCCAGCGAACGCGATGGCGAGCACGAGTGTCAAGGCGCTGGAGCGAATGAGCGGCGGAAAGCGGAACAGCATTGGCGTGCCTCCTCGATCGATCAACGCGCGTGCGATCGGCGGACACCGGACGCGCCACCGAGTCACGCTTGGATCCGACATGGACGCTCGGCGAAGTATATCGATTCGGAAGCGGGGTTTCTCCAGCGTTCGGTAGTCCGGAGACACGTGCTAACCGTTTGATGTCGCGTGTTTCTCCAGCCACCAATGGGCGACGTGGTCGGCGCGGGCGATCCAGACATCGCCCAGGCTGATGACATAATCCAGAAACATCGAGAGCGCGCGCGATGGTGCCGGGCGGCCTGTTACCCAGGGATGGAACGTCAGGCACATGAGCTTTCCCTCGGCACGCAGGACATCGATGTCGTCGCGCCACATCTCGAAGGCGTGGCGCGGCGGCGCGATCGGGTCGACAAAATAGCTGTAGTCGTCCCACAAGCGTGACGGCGGAAGTTGTACGATGGGGGATTTGCCGGGGTCTGGAGCCATTAAGAACGGAACGTCGTTCGACGCGTAGTCCATATTCCAGCGGAAACCGAGCTCCTGCAACAGCGGGACCGTTTGCTCGTTGAATCGCCACCCAGGCGTTTTGTGGCCCGATGGCTGCTCGCCAGTGATTCCCTCTAACAGCGAGCGCGTTCGCGTCAGGTCGTCACGCTGCTCTTCAACGCTCATCTGACTGAAATGCCGGTGGTCCCAACCGTGGGTCGAAATCTCATGACCCGAGTCGAAGGCGGCTTTGACAATGTCGGGACGCTCCTCGGCGACCTTACCGACCCAGCAAAAGGTCGCCGAGACGTCGTAGTCGTCGAGGAGCCGGAAAATGCGCCAGATTCCGGCGTTTTGGTCGTACTGTGCGTTCGATCGCCAGTACCAGTCGTCGGGGCCATGATGATTGACCTCGCCGTATTCCCCGTCGACGTCGAATGAGAGTACGACCGCGGCACGGTGCCCAGCTGGCCAGCGTGCCTGGTTGGAATCTCGCATGATGAAGCTCCCAGATTTTCGAGGATAGCTCGACGCGACCCTAGATGGGATTGGCGTCGATAAGTTCCTGGCAGAAGGCCGTGAAATTCTGCAGGCCGCTCTGGATCATCTCCCGCCCGAACTGCGCCGATGCCTGAGTCGCATCGCCCAGAGCACCATTTCGCGTCAGTTCATCGAATCGGTAGGGAATGCTGACGTTGTAGCGCTTGGCCAGCTGCCCGAATCCTTTTTGCAGCTCGGTGATTTCGCCGGGTGCCAATGCATCTTGCTTGACGATCTCGGGCACCAGCTCCATCGCGCGCGATGTTTCGACTTCACAGGCGTGACCGGTGATCGGAGACTTGACATACTTCTCGTTGATGGAGCGATCGGAGAAGGAGAAGTAGGAGCACGCGCCGACGAATTGGACCTGGAGTTCCTCGGCGGCCCGGACCGCGGCGACGTTCATCGCGGCGATGTTGCCACCATGGCCGTTGACGATCAGAAAGCGTTCGAATCCATGATGCTGCAGCGACGCGATTACCTCGACCAAAACCTGGATGAAGGTCTCCGTCGAGAGGGTAATGGTCCCTGGGAAATTCATGTGATGGAACGAGACGCCCCACGGCACGGCGGGAGCGACGGCGAGCTTGGGATACATCATGGCTGAAGCACGGCGACAGAACTCGGCACACGACGCGATGTCCATCTTGACCGCGAGATTGGGCCCATGCTGCTCGTTCGATCCGACCGGCAACAGGACCAACTCGATCTGATCTCGAACGTCTCGAATCTCCGGCCATGAGAGGTCGGCAAGTAGTAGCCCCTGATTCTCTTGATTCTCTTCGTCCATCGTTGATCGCTCCCCTCAGACTCGAAAGACAGTTTGGCCCGACGATTGCACAATCGCCGGACCCAAGGCCGCGTCGATCTTAGCGGTTCAGCCGCAAGTCGCGCACCGCATCCGCCAGTCGGTCGATGTCGCCTTCGTTGTTGTAGAAGCCGGTCGAAACGCGGGCGCAGAGTGGATTGCCGATGTAGCGAATAATGATTCCCTGCTCCGACAGCTTTTCGGTTAATTCCGGTGGCTCGAATCCGTCGAGGTTGAACGAGACCAGACCAGCCATCTGATCGGATGGGGTGATCATCGTGACACCATCGATCTCGGCCAACTTGTTCCAGCAGTATTGTCCGAGCGTGGTGATCCGGTTATAAGCCCAGTCGAGTCCGGCCGTCTCCTGCATGAACTTGAGGCTGGTGACATTGCCGAGAATGGCTGGGGTGAAGACGCCGCCCACTTCGTAGCGATCCGCGCCGTGCCGTGGAGTAAAGTGCCCGCCGGAGTGCTCCCAAGCCGCGATTGACGAGTAGCCGACGACGGTTAGATTGATCTGCTGAAGGGCCTCGTCGGAGACGTACGTAGCGCCGGTTCCTTCGGGACCACAGAGCCACTTCTGGCCAGGTCCAGCGTAGACGTCGACGCCCATCCCGACGACATCGAGCGGAATCGATCCGAGTGACTGCGCCGCGTCGGCCACGACCAGCACGTTATGACGGTGTGCCATCTCGACAACGTCGGCCAACGGCAAGACTGTTCCCGTGTTCCAGGTGAGATGCGACGTGACGAGAACGCGCGTGCGCGGAGTGATCATTCGCTCGAAGGCGCCGACGACGTCACCCGTGCCGTCACCGAGCTTGACTGTCTTCACCACCGCGCCGTAGCGACGGGCCACGTTATAGACCGGCCCCTGGCCGCCCGGGTGCTCCATGTCGCTTATGACGATCTCGTCGCCCGGTTGCCAGTTGATGCCATTCACGCCGATGTTCATGCCGTCGGTCGTGTGTCTCGTCAAGGTCACGTTCTCGGCGGGGCATCCGAAGATTTTCGCGAACTTCTCACGCGCCTCGTTCCGGATCTCACCGGCTCGCATGTAGTTGTCCATCACGATGCGGCCGTTTTCGAGCTCACCGGTCAGATGCTGCGTCAGCGCCTCGACGGTCGGCGCCGGGAGCGGGCCGAACGTGCCGGTGTTGAGATAGGCGTGCTTCAACACCGCTGGCATCTGCTCGCGAATCATGTCGGTCTTGGATTGCGTCTCCGTGGTTGCCAACTCAGCCTCCCGACTGTGAGAACGAAATTCGCCGCCTCTTTAGACGGCGTCGAGCGCGTGCTCAAGATCGTTAATGATGTCGACGGGATCTTCGATCCCAATGGACAGGCGCACCAGGCCCTCGCCGATGCCCACCTGAGCGCGCTGCTCAGGCGTCAGTGCCCGGTGCGAAGACATAACCGGATAGAGAACGAGGGTGTAGACGTCGCCCAGCGTCGTGGCCGGGGCGATCATCTCCAGAGCCTGCAGGAAACGGAAGACCTTGTCGCGGTCGCCGTCGCGAATCTCGAATGAGATCATCCCGCCGTATTGACCGCTTGGGAATTGCTCCTTCGCGGTCTGATGGCTTTCGTGGCCAGGCAAGCCGGGGTAGTAGACCCATTCGAGCTTGGGGTGGTGAAAGAGCCAGTCGGCCACGATCGCGGCGGATCGGCACTGCCGCTCCATCCGCAATGGCAAGGTTTTGACGCCGCGCAGCACTAGCCAGGCGTCGAACGGACTGACGATGCCTCCGGTCGATTTGTTCAGGTCGTTCAACTCCGACCGTCGCTCGTTGGAGCACACGACGACACCGGACGTGACATCGCCGTGCCCGCCCAGGTATTTGGTCGAGCTATGGACGACGTAGTCCGCGCCGAGCAGCCCCGGTTTGAGCATGTAGGGTGTCGCGAATGTGTTGTCGACGATCAAGCGGGCACCGGTCGCGTGCGCTCGTTCGGCGACCGCGACGATGTCGGTGACGCGGAGCAACGGGTTCGAGATCGTCTCTGCGATCACCGCGCGAACCTCGCCGTAGCTCAGCGCTGCTTCGAGCGATTCAAGATCGCGGATGTCGACAAACTCCGTCTCGACGCCCAATGTCCGGTAGATGGCATCCAGCAGCTTGACTGACGCGCCATACAGATCGCGTGAGGCGACGATCCGTGTACCAGACTTCGCGCAGGCCAGCAGGGCGAGGTTTACGGCGGCCATGCCCGAACCAACGGCGAGCGCCGCCTCCTGCTCCTCCAGTGCCGCCACTGAGGCTTCCATGGCCTCCACGGTCGGATTGCCGTAACGACTGTAGACGAAGACGCCTTCGGCGCCGCCGAGCGCCGCATCCATCTGATCAAGGTCGTCGTAGACGAAGCTCGACGACGCATAGATGGGAGTTGCGATCGGCACGAAGTCTCGCGGTGCTGGACGCTCACCGGCGTGGACTGCACGGCTCGCGAATTTCAGGTGCATCTTGCGATTGTCGGTCATCCGAATTGCTCTCCAGATTTTGTCTAACCCGTCCCAGACGGATCGGGGCACTATAGATTCGTTCGTCGTGGACTGTCAACGTTCACGGCGCGGAGCTGATCCCTATCATCATCGCGGACGATCGCGGACTGGAATGATTCCGAAAACGCGACCGTTCAGTTGAGGGCGCGGTCCGTGCGTGATATTCTTCAGCGAAACGGTTGCCAGGGGTGCGCGTGGCGCTGAGAGCGTGGGATTTCCCACCAACCCTCCGAACCTGATCTGGTTAATACCAGCGAAGGGACGGCACCGGGGCGAATTCGCCACATGGTACCGCCGGACCGTCGCAGGGTCGGCGGCTTTTCTTTTTCTGCCTCCCGGCGAGTTCGCATTCGTGAGAGGAGTTCGGATGCCGAATGATTCGGGCATCCCGACGGCATTGACCATCGCTGGATCCGATTCAGGCGGCGGCGCCGGGATCCAGGCGGACCTGAAGACCTTTGCGGCACTCGGTGTCTACGGTTCGAGCGTGATCACCGCTGTTACGGCGCAGAATACACTTGGCGTGACCGCCGTGCAGGAGATTACGCCGGACGTGGTTCGCGCGCAAATCGACGCGGTCATGGAGGACATCGGAGCCGACGCCGTGAAGACGGGCATGTTGTCTTCCTCCACGATCATCGCTGAAGTCGCTTCTGGCGTGCGGCGCCATCGAATCCAGCGGTTGGTCGTCGATCCGGTCATGATCGCCAAGAGCGGTGATCGCCTGCTGCGTGAAGAGGCGGTCGACGCGCTGCTGGATCTGCTCCTGCCTCTGACCTACATCGTGACACCAAATATTCCGGAGGCCGAAGTGCTGACGGGTCACGAAATTCGGACAGAGCGGGACATGATCAAGGCGGCACGGGAAATTCACGATCGTGGAGCACGGGTGGTGGTGGTCAAGGGCGGACACCTCGTCGGTGACGCTATCGACGTGGTGTTTGACGGTTCGACTATCGAGCGGCTGGCGTCAAAGCGGGTCGAAACGCGAAATACGCACGGAACCGGCTGCACCTTCTCCGCGGCGATCACCGCGCGTTTGGCCGCCGGTTGTGACCCGGTCGAGGCAATTTCGGACGCGAAAGACTTTCTCTATGGAGCGCTGCTCAACTCCTTCGAGGTTGGAGCAGGCCACTCTCCCGTTCATCATTTCTACCGGCTCTGGCGCGAGAGCGCCGCGACGTCGACGGAGGTCGATTAATGCAGATGTCCAGTAACGGTAAGGCGGATTCCCCGCTTAAGATCGCTGATCGCGAGTTTTCATCGCGGCTGATTCTCGGCACTGGCAAGTACCGAAACTCGGCGGAGATGCTGGAGGCGTTCGAGGCATCCGGCGCCCAGATGATCACGGTGGCGCTGCGCCGCATAGACTTCGACGATCCGAAGAGCCGTAGCATTCTCGAGGACGTGGACTGGAAGCGCTACATGATCCTTCCGAACACGGCTGGCTGCCAGACCGCGGAAGAGGCGATTCGCGTGGCGCGACTGGCACGCTCGATGGGCCTGTCGGACTGGATCAAGCTCGAAGTTATCCCCGACGCGAAGTACCTGCTGCCGGATCCGATTGGTACGCTGGAAGCCGCCGAGCAGCTGGTCAAAGAGGGCTTTACGGTGTTGCCATATATCAACGCCGATCCGGTTCTCGCCCGGCGGCTCGAAGAGGTCGGCACCGCGACGGTGATGCCGTTGGCCTCGCCGATTGGCTCCGGTCAGGGATTGCCCGATTATCGTCAGATCGAGATGATCATCGAGCAGGCGAACGTGCCGGTCGTGGTTGACGCAGGGATTGGCGCGCCGTCCGACGCCGCTCTGGCGATGGAGCTGGGCGCTGACGCCTGCCTCGTCAACACGGCGATCGCAAAAGCGGCCAGTCCCGGTGCGATGGCGCGCGCGATGCGGCTCGGCGTCGATGCGGGACGCCTGGCATATCTCTCGGGTCGAATTCCGAAGCTGCCCTATGCCTCGGCCAGCAGCCCGGTCGAGGGCGTGGTGCGGTAGATCGACATGGCGGATCGATCTCGATTTCGTGGTGACCGTCTTCGTCAGGCCTTGCGGGTCTACGTACTGACTGACCGTGGTCTGTCGCGCGGTCGTTCCGAACAGGAGACCGTCCAGGCGGCGATTGCCGGCGGGGCGACCGCGATCCAGCTTCGCTGGAAGTCCGGACCACTGCAGGAGGCTTTGGCGGTCGGTCGCGAGCTGCGTCAGATGTGCGGAGACGCAGGTGTGATGTTTGTGGTGAATGACCGCGTGGATCTCGCGCTCGCGATCGAGGCCGACGCGGTTCATCTCGGCGACGAGGATCTGCCAGTACCCGAAGCACGTCGGATCGTCGGAGATGACATGGTCATCGGCTACTCACCGGCGACGCTTGTCGACGCACTCCAAGGCGAGCGGCTCGGTGCCGACTATCTCGGGGTTGGCCCCGTCTACGGCACGTCGTCGAAGCTCGACGCCGGAATGGCGGTCGGCACGCGCCGAATTGTCGAAGTCGTTAGATCGGTTTCGATCCCGGTCGTTGGTATCGGCGGTATCAGTGCTGAGAACGCTGCGCCAGTCATCCAGGCGGGAGCGGCGGGAGTGGCGGTCATTTCGTCGGTCGTCGCGGCGGACGACGTGCGCGCGGCGACTGTTGATCTGGCGCAGGCAGTCAATGCCGCGCTCGACGAGAGATAATGGACGTCCCGCGACTGCACCTGATCAGCGACCGCAAGCTCTGCCCGCTAGACATGCTGCCTGATGTCGCCACGCGGGCCGCTGCGGGTGGTGTCGACGCCGTGCACCTTCGTGAGAAGGACCTGTGCGCGCGCGATCTGGTGAACGTTGCCGTACGGTTGCGGTCGACGCTGAGTGCTCAGACGATGCTCTTCATTAACGACCGCGTCGACGTGGCGCTCGCAAGTGGCGCGGACGGCGTCGAACTGGGCGAGGCATCGCTTCCTGTGGATGCGGTCGAGAAAGTTGCGGGCAGGCGACTCGTGATCGGACGCTCGGTCCATGACGTCGACGGGGCCCTTCGAGCAGAGGCCGACGGAGCTGATTTCGTCATCGCCGGGCATGTCTTCGAAACCGCGAGCAAAGCCGGACAGGCTGGGCGCGGATTGGCGTTCGTTGAGTCGGTGGCGTCGGCGGTATCGATTCCGGTGATCGCGATCGGCGGTATCACGCCGGAGCGAGTTCCCGACGTGTTGAGCGCGGGCGCGCACGGCGTAGCAGTTCTCTCCGGCATTCTGGCCGTAAATGATCCGGAAGCAGCGGCCCGCCGGTACGCACAGGCATTTGGATAGGGTGGTTGACGACGTGAAGCTCGTAATCAACGGTAAGCCAGTTGAGTTCGACGGTGTGCGGACGGTGTCGGACGTCATCCGCGTACGGGAGCTGAAGACCTCGCTCGTTGCCGTCGAAATGAACGGGACCATCGTGCCGCGTTCGGAGTTCGACACGCGAGAGGTATCGGACGGCGACACGCTGGAGATCGTCCACTTCGTCGGCGGCGGCTAAATCAGCGCCCCTCGGCTTCGTCGATCTCGGGCTCCCAGACATGCTTTGCCAGGTCCACCTGGTAGTCGTCAATGAAGGTGATTCCCTCTTCTTCGAGTAGAGCGCGCATCACATCCGGGTGTCCCCAGGACCAGCCGCCGCTCAGTTCGCCGTTACGATTCACGACGCGATGCGCGAGCTCGGATACGTCGTCGGGGCAGTTGTGCAGTGCCCAGCCAACCATGCGAGCCGACCGGGGTGCTCCGAGCGCCCGGGCGATTCGCCCGTAGGTCGTGACGCGGCCATAAGGGATCTGGCGTACCAGATCGTGAACCCGGTCGACGAAGCGGGGCGCTTCACGTTCCAGGTTCTCGGTAGACGCACTCTCCTCAGGTGACACTGAATTCACCGTCTGTCCAATCTGCAGCGTTCCAAATGAATCGTCAGTCCATTGCGGCGGCCGAGCCGCCGAGTTCGCGGTTGCACGAATACCTCGTGATCCATATACTGGTCGATGCGCGACAAGCGCACCTCATTATGGTCTTGCCGTCGTGGGTGCGACACGACGAGTCCTCACGGAGAAGCACTTGATCAGATAGCCACCTCAAACGAAGCCGGAATGGCACGATCGTTCGAAGGATGGCTATAGTTCATGTTGCAGGTCAAATCTCTCACAAGATTCCACGGTGCCCAGATCATTCTCGACAATCTCTCGCTGGTTCTCAACGAGGGCGAACACGTTGCGCTCATCGGGCCGAATGGCTCGGGCAAGACGACGCTGCTGCGCTGTCTCGCTGGAATGGATCGTCCAGATGCTGGCGAGATCGTACTGTCTCCCCCGTCGCTTGCCATTGGCTACTTACCTCAGGTGATGAGCGAGATCGCCGGGCTGACCGTCGAGGAAGCGATCGCGCTGGCCCAGGCCGACTGGCATAAGGCGGAACGTGCCCTGCTCCAATCGACCACCGGTCTTGCGGAGCATCCAGACGATGTGTCTTCCCTCACCGCGTACGACCAGGCGCTGGCGGAATTCGAGGCGCTGGGCGGCTATGAACGAGAGCAACGCGCTATCGTGACATTGAACGGCCTCGGGCTCGATGAATCGCGCTTGACCCAGTCCGTGGAGTCATTGAGCGGCGGTGAGAAGACCCGGCTCGGTCTGGCGATGCTCCTGCTGCGAGAGCCGGACGTACTGCTTCTCGATGAGCCGACAAACCACCTCGACATCGAGGCGCTCCTGTGGCTGGAGGAGTTCGTTCGGTCATTTCGGGGCGCGGTTCTGATCGTCTCGCACGACAGGGAGTTTCTCGACCGGACCGTCGGCCGTGTTCTCTATCTGGATCCGAACGAGCGTGGGCTAACGAGCTATTCCGGCAACTACTCGGATTTCGCGGACGCGCGTGAGGTTGAAGCCGAGCTTCAGCGGACTACCTGGGTGCAGCAAGAAAAGTATGTACAGAAGGTGGCATCTGACGTGGCGCGACTGAAAGGGGAGGCGCTCGACATCGAACTGTCGACTACCCCACGCCAGCCAGGGGTACGTCGGTTGGCGCGCAAGAAGGCTGGATTGGCCAAATCACGAGAGAAAAAGCTCAATCGATTCATGGAATCGGACGAGCGGGTTGACAAGCCGCACCAGGAATGGTCGCTCAATCTCGACTTTGGTGATCCGCCGCCTGGTGGCCGGTCCGTGTTGCATGTCGAGGATCTCGCATTCGGACATGCCGAAGACTCGATCCTCTTCAAGGATGTCACGTTCGACCTTCAATATGGTGATCGACTGGCGATTGTTGGTCCCAACGGAGCAGGGAAGACGACGCTGCTCCAGTTGCTGCAGGGAACGCTTCAACCAACTTCTGGCGACGTCTCGCTCGGAGCGGGCGTGCGCTTGGGCGTGCTGTCGCAAGAGCAAGAGACTCTGGACATGGATCGGTCCGTCCTCGACGCCGCGCTGCGCGAACGTCCAATGACCGAGACCGACGCGCGCAGCTTTCTGCATTACTTTCTCTTTTCGGGAGACGATGTTTTCCGCCGTGTCGGTGATTGCTCGCCTGGCGAGCGCTCGCGACTGCAATTGGCCCTGCTCATGCTGCGTGGCTGCAATTTGCTCATCCTGGACGAGCCGCTCAATCATCTCGACATCGACGGTCGCGAGCAATTCCAGCGCAGCTTGGACGCGTATGACGGCACGGTGATCGCGGTCCTACATGACCGGGCGTTCCTGCGCGATTTCGACGCCCCGCTGCTCTGGCTGCGGGATGGACGGATCGCGAAATTCGCCGGATACGACCAGTTCGAATCAGCCATAGCAACGTTCTAACGCATCGTCAGGCTTCACGGTTCGACTAAAGGGGCGGCGGAAAGTACACTTATGGTTGGCACGGGCTGAACAACCAGACCACGACAATTTCTGACTACGGGAGATCCCGAGCATGCGAAACTTTCTGACGAAGATTCTTGGCAATCCAAACGACAAGGCGTTAAAGGATCTCCAAGTAATCGTTGAAGAGATCAACGAGATCGAACCCGAGTTCGAGCGCCTCAGCGACGACGAACTCCGGGGGAAGACCGAAGAATTCAGGGCGCGCCTGGAAGCGGACGAGGACGACCTCGACGATCTCCTGCCCGAAGCCTTCGCCGCAGTTCGTGAGGCGGCGCGACGGGCGATCGGGCAGAGACATTTCGATGTCCAGCTCGTGGCGGGTCTTGTCCTGCATCAGGGCAAGATCGCCGAAATGAAGACGGGCGAAGGAAAGACCCTCGTCGCGACTTTGCCGCTCTACCTGAATTCGCTCGAGGGGCTCGGCGCTCACCTGGTGACACCGAACGACTACCTGTCGCGTGTCGGTGGCGGCTGGATGGGCCCGATTTACTACCGGCTTGGCGTCACGGTCGGCGTCATCACGCACGAGAGCGCGGCGATCTACGACCCCGACTACAACGATGACGACGGTAGTCCGGACGATCGCCTGAATCACTGGCGTCCGGTATCACGCCAGGAGGCGTACCAGGCCGACATCACGTATGGCACCAATCATGAGTTCGGGTTCGACTACCTGCGCGACAACCTGGCGCTCGTCAAAGAAGCGCAGGTGCAGCGGCCATTGCACTACGCCATCGTCGACGAGGTGGACAACATCCTGATCGATGAGGCGCGGACGCCGCTCATCATCTCCGGAAACGCCGAAGAGACGATCGACCGCTATTACCAGTTCGCACGACTGGTTCGACAGCTTCGCGAGAACGTCCATTACGAGGTCGATCTCAAGCAGAAGAGCGCGATTCTGAACGACGAAGGCGTCGACAAGGTGGAGCGACTGCTCCAAATTCCCGAGGGGCAGAGTCTCTACGACGACCGCTACTCCGAGATGACGCACTATCTCGAGCAGGCGCTCAAGGCTCAGGCGCTTTTCCATCGCGACAAAGACTACATCGTCCGCGATGGCGAAGTGATCATCGTCGACGAGTTTACGGGACGCATGATGCTGGGGCGCCGTTACAGCGAAGGGCTCCACCAGGCGATTGAGGCCAAGGAGAACGTCCGGGTTCAGCAGGAGACGGTTACCCAGGCGACCATCACCTTCCAGAATTACTTCCGCATGTACGACAAGCTGGCCGGCATGACCGGTACGGCGGAGACCGAAGCGGAAGAATTTTCGACGATCTACAACCTCGAGGTCGTTGTCATCCCAACCAACCGGCCGATGGTTCGCGAGGACTTCGCCGATCAGGTCTATCGATCCGAGATGGCCAAATTCAACGCAGTTGCCCGCGAAATCGAGGAAATGACCAAGGAGAGTCGCCCGGTTCTTGTCGGCACCACATCGGTTGAGAAGAGCGAGCTGCTGAGCGATTTGCTGCAGCGCCGGGGTATCACGCATGAGGTATTGAACGCCAAATTCCATGAGCGCGAGGCTGCGATTGTCGCTCAGGCCGGACAACCAAGCTCGGTGACAATCGCTACCAACATGGCTGGCCGCGGCACCGATATCGTTCTTGGCCCAGGAGTCAAGGACAAGGGCGGCCTGCACATCATCGGCACCGAGCGGCACGAATCGCGGCGAATCGATAACCAGCTTCGTGGTCGTGCTGGACGGCAGGGGGACCCCGGTTCCAGCCGTTTCTTCCTCTCGCTTGAAGACGAGCTGCTGCGACGCTTCGGATCCAACCGCATCAGCGGTCTAATGGACCGTCTTGGCATGGACGACGAGACGCCGATCGAACATGGACTCATCTCGAAGACCATTGAGAATGCGCAAACAAAGGTCGAAGGTCATAACTTTGACCTGCGCAAGCACCTGGTCGAATATGACGACGTGATGAACCGGCATCGCGAGGTTATCTACGAAGAGCGGCGTAAGTTGCTCGCCGGCGAGGACCTCAAGAAGCACGTGCTGGATCTCATCGAGCATCAGGTCGAGGTGCTGGTCGAGGCGAACATGCCGGTCGACCGGCATGACGAACCGAATTACGACGAGATCCTGCGAGCGTTCGGCGGCATCGTCGGCGATGCGGGTATCTCGTTACGCGACATTCAGGACCGATCGTCCGAAGAGGTTGTCGACATTTTGTCCGACCGCGCCGAAGAGATCTACAACCGGCGCGAAGAGGAGATGGGCCAGGAGCAGATGCGGACGCTGGAGCGTCTGGTGATGCTTCAGGTTATCGACAAGCTTTGGGTTGAGCACTTGACCTCGATGGATCACATGCGCCAGGGCATTGGCCTGCAGGCCTACGGTCAACGTGATCCATTGGTCGAATACAAGACCGAGGGCTTCCGAATGTTCCAGGCCCTGCTGCAGAACATCGAGTACGACGTCGCTCACATGATCTACAACGTGCGGTTGGCCCCGATCATGGCTCGTCCTGCGCCGCAGATCGGTCAGACGAACCACCCAGCCGAGAGCGAACCGGTGCGACGCAAGGCCAAGGGCAAGGTCGGCCGGAATGATCCGTGTCCATGCGGGAGCGGCAAAAAGTACAAGAACTGCCACGGCGCTCCGTCTGCCGTGCGCCGCACCGCCTCCGTGCAATAGCCGGCACCGTCAGCAAAACGACAACGACCCGGGCCACCTGGCCCGGGTCGTTTTGGCGCACACGCTGTCTTGGATTATCTACCCCTGGAGTACGTTGTCGACCGCCGAAGGGCGACAGGTCCTCTCTGACCGACATCTTGCGCAATCGGACTTCGCTGGTCGTCACATATTTGTGCACATTCAGTCTTAGTCAATCGCAGGATGCTCTGGACCGAGGTCGTGGACCGAGGCGGTACCACCGAGCATGACGGGCACGAGTTCAGCCAGTTCACGCGCCGCCTGATGGACAGCGTCATCTGTCGCCGGCGTGAATCCGTCAATCGGGAAGAGCAGGTCACTACTTCGCGGGCTGATCAGGCCGGTCCGGCTCTGCCGCCATACCCACCGGCGGGTCCGCACGTCGTGCTCGTGCACGTAGACTATCTCGCCGATGTCGGGTGTTTCATCCGGCGCGTCACCCATTGGCTGAAACCGGTCATTCTTCGTGGCAATCCTGACCTCGATGCCGCTGGGGGCCGTGCTGAGATCGTGCGCGCCGATCGGAACGAGGTAGGTCAACGACACGCTGTTGGCAAGGTCGACCGCCGGGCTAATCCTCGGCATATCGCCGCCCTTGGCAATGCGTCGCACCAACGCTTCGATAGAGCTCAGGTATTTGCTGGGAGTCCAACCACGCGCGCTGAACGCGTCGCGCCAGGCGGCGATGTTCGGATGCGATTTCGGATCACCGCCGGAAAAATCGGATCGAACGCGCTCGGCGGCCTCGTCAAGGAGACGTTCAACACGTGCGTTCTCACCAAGGTTGTTCGCGCCACGGACCACGACGGCCGAAAAGCGAGCGTCGGGAAACAACTCGAAAACCGTGCGGTCGATGCGAAAGACCGCCAATCTATCCTCCCACCTGGTTGAACCTATGTGCGGGCCGAATTGAGTCTACGATACGCTGGCGTAGCCCTGGGCGGGTTCGCGGCTGCCGACCCGTTCGTAGACGCGCAGCATAGCCGACGTGATGGTCTGCCAGGAATAACGAACGGCCGCCTGCCGTGCCCCAACCTGCATGCGCGAACGCAAATCGTGATCGGTCAGCAAGCGGTGCATGGCGTCAGCGAGCTCGGTCGGCTCGGAGTGGGGGACGAGCAGCCCAGATACACCGTCCTCGATGCTGAAACGCAGTCCGCCGACGCTGGACGCGACAATCGGCGTGCCGCAGGCCATCGCCTCGACGGCGACAAGACCAAACGACTCGTAACGTGATGGCACCGCGCAGACGTCGACCGCGTTGTAGTAGAGCGGCAGGAGCTGGCGGGGCTGCGAACCGCGGAATAGGACCGATTCGGAAAGTCCGAGCTCCTCTGCTCGACGAGCCAACCGCTGGAGATCGGCATCCATCGTCGACCCAGTGCCTTCGATCTGGATTAGGCCGCCGACGAACACGAGCTTTGGTGATTGTCCCTGCCAGCCATTGCGCTGAACCAACTGTTGAAAGGCCTCGAACAGGGTGTCGATTCCCTTGACCGGGTCAATCCGTCCGACAAAGAGCACGAGCGGTCCTGACGGCAGGTCGAGCGCACGCCGCGCCGCGCCAGAATCACCGGGCTGAAACAGATCGAGGTCAATGCCCGGTGGGACCAGCGAGATACGCTTCTCGTCCGCGTCGAGTCGTTGGATCATCTCAGCCTGCTCGTCAGGATTGGCCGTGATGATCGCGTTGGCGATCTCCATCAGGCGGTATTCGACCTGCAAACGAAGCAGCGTCTCCTTATTGTCCGCGCCAGCAACGGCATTCTTGAGATGGGCCAGCGTATGGAACATCATGACCAGCGGGGCGTTCCAGTAGTCCCTGAGCAGGTTCGCCGCCCAGCCGGACAGCCAGTAGTGCGCGTGAACGACGTCGTAGCGGGTGCGCTCCTGAATAGCGAGGTACGCCATCTCACTCGCAAATTCGGGCAGCAGGCAGAAGAGCGCGTCCTTGTTTACCGGCTCCGGCGGGCCAGCCTCGACGTTGATCAGACGCACGCTGTCGGAAACATCGGCGATATGGGGCGTGCGACGATCAGTGCGACGCGTGAAAATGTCGACCTTCACGCCGCGTTCGGCGAGGTGCCGGCTGAGTTCCCGGATGTAGACGTTCATGCCGCCAGTGTCGCGTCCGCCAAGCTGCGCGAATGGTGACGTGTGGACCGAGATCATGGCGACGCGGCTGGGATACCCCATTAGGTGGTGCGTTGGATCGGTCGTTTCCAGATCTTTCAAGTTCGTCCAGGGCTCCTTCGCCATGAAAGGTCATTGTGTATAGCGCGGTGGCAGTCTCTCAACAGAAATTCACGCGTTCGGGTTAACGCAGAGACTGGGCGCCATGAACCTTCGGCTCAACCGCCGCACAACGCCTAGAACCATCAGGTCGGTACATCTATTCCCACGAGCAAAATTGTTCGGCATGAGACGCGACGAGCGTCCACCCTCTAATGATACGGGCAATGTCGAGTGCCACAGGTTCTGTTCTCACCGGCGCACTGACCTAAACGTGGCAACAGTCACGCCCGCGACCGATGAGACAGCCGCGGGCGTTTCTTGGTCAATAGAGATGCGGCCCCGGTCAGGCGAGTTCGGGCACGATCAGGCCATACTGTCCGTCGCGACGACGATAGAGAACGTTAACTTGCGCTTCATCCGGGTTGAAGAAGACGAAGAAATCGTGTCCGAGAAGTTCCATCTGTTCGATCGCCTCGTCCTCGTTCATTGGCTGAATCTTGAAGCGCTTGCGCCGGACCAGATCTTCGATGGCTACTTCGTCGTCGTCGACCAGTTCTGATGCCGGAACGAGCGAACCGTCCGGACCAAGGGACAGCGGTTCGGCGGTTTGAGCGTTCGCTGCCTGCTGGCGCCGGCGCTTGAAGACCTTCTTGTCGTGGAAACGGCGGATCTGCCGCGCCATGCGATCCACCGCGAGATCGATGGCGGTGTGAAGGTCGTGATTCTTCTCCTCAGCGCGAAGGATCGTATCTTTGGTTGCCAGCGTGAGCTGAGCGACGATCTGCTCGCCGCCAGTGCGATTCTTCTCCGAGCGAACCTCCAGCTTGGCGTCAATCACGCGTTCGTTGACTTTATCGAGCTTCTGGAGGCGGCGTTGAATGTACTCTTCGAGGGAATCGGTGAGGCGGATGTTCTTGGTCTTGATCTGAACGTCCATGAGACGTATCCCTTCGCGCATCGTGACTTGCGAACGTCAGACATGGCAGCGTGGAAGCGCCGCCATATGGCGCCCGCGGAGGGACTCGAACCCCCGACCACAGGGCTTAGGACGCCCCGGCTCTATCCCCTGAGCTACGCGGGCAGTGCGCACCGGACCGAGGATCATGGCCCGTACGAGAAAGTCTAACATGCGATTGACGACCTGAGCGACGCGCCTCACTTGGCGCTTTGTCACCGTTCCCCTGCTATGGTATAGTCGCCGCACACGGGGAGTGGCGCAGCCCGGTTAGCGCGCCGCGTTCGGGACGCGGAGGTCGGAGGTTCAAATCCTCTCTCCCCGACTACTTACGGGTGGCATTGCCGCCCGTTTTTTGTTGTCTGCGAATGTCTTCCATCAATAACGCTCACTGCTATGATGGGGCCGTGTCCGCCGATGTGCAGGTTGGGATTCTGTAGTCACTTGGATTCAGGAACATTCGTGGCGAAGAGCAGGGGAGGGCGCGTCGATGCGCGTTTCGATTCAGGACATCAAGGCGTTCAAACGGCGCGGTGAGCGCTTTCCAATGCTGACCTGCTATGACTACTCGACCGCTCGTGTGCTCGATGCGGCCGGCATCCCGATTCTCCTCGTCGGCGACTCGCTCGGCATGGTCGTGCTCGGATACGAGACCACGCTTCCGGTCACGCTCGATGACGTCCTGCATCACACAAAGGCGGTCGTGCGCGGAACCGAACGGGCGCACGTGGTCGCCGACATGCCATTTCTCAGCTATCACGTCAGCGTCGAGGAATCGGTGCGTAACGCGGGACGCCTGATCCAGGAGGGCGGGGCGCAGTCGGTGAAGCTGGAAGGCGGCCGGGAAATCGTCCAGACAGTCGAGCGTCTGGTTCATGCCGGTATCCCCGTGATGGGACATCTCGGGCTTACCCCGCAATCGGTCAATCAGTTGGGCGGGTTTCGCGTTCAAGCCAAGACTGGTGACACCATCCACGAGCTGATCGAAGACGCCAGAGTCGCTTGCCGAGGCTGGCGCGTATGCGATCGTGCTGGAATGTATTCCGTCGGTCGTGGGGCGTCTGGTGACCGGAGCGGTCAGCATTCCGACGCTTGGCATCGGGGCCGGACTCGAATGTGACGGTCAGGTTCAGATCGTCAGCGATTTGCTGCACCTGATCCCCGGGCGAATTCCGAAGCACGCCAAAAGCTATGTTGACGTAAGCGAGATCGTACGTGCGGGGGTCGAGCGCTTCGTGGCGGACGTGCAGTCGGGAGCGTTCCCAACCGAGGCACAGATGTTCTCGCTGCCGAAGGGGGTCGACGAGGCGGAGCTACTTGCCTCGTTCGAAAACGAGCAACGCAACTAACCGGTGGCCGGAACCACAAACAGTCTGGAGAAGTCACGATAGTGGGAGCAATCGACTCGACGTCTGACGCACGGCGGGAGGCGCTACGGAAGATTCCGTCGATCTCGTCATTGTTGGCGGATTCGACCGTTCAGGAGCGGTCATCTGGCCTCAAACTGGAGCTCGTGACGGCGGTCGTCCAGCGGGTGGTCGAAGACCGGAGAAATTCGATCCTGGCAGGCGAAATCGAACGGACCGATAGGCCGGTGGTCGATCTGGTGGTCCGTGCGCTCGATGATCTTGGTCGTCAGAAACTGCACGCCGTGATCAATGGCACCGGCGTGATCGTCCACACCAACCTGGGACGATCGCCGGTGAGCAACGAGGTTGCTCAAGCGATGACGGAGACGGCCGCGCACTACGTGCCGCTTGAGATCGAGCTCGAATCGGGGAAGCGCGGCGGTCGGATGGCCGAAATCACCAGCCTGATGTCGCTTCTCGCCGGTGCTGAGTCGACTCTGGTTGTGAACAACAATGCCGCCGCCATTCTGCTGACCTTGAGCGCGTTGTGTGCCGGTCGTGAGGTCATTTTGTCGCGCAGCCAGGCGGTTGAAATCGGCGGCGGGTTTCGCGTTCCGGACGTGATGCGACAGAGCGGCGCGACCCTGGTCGAGGTCGGCACGACGAACCGCACCTATGCCCGCGATTATGCCGAGGCGATCACCGAGCGGACCGCCGCACTGCTAACGGTTCACTGGAGCAACTTCAAAATCGTGGGATTCACCGCGCAGCCCACGCTGGCCGAGCTAACCGACCTGGCCAATCGGCAGGGCATCTATCTCATCGAGGATCTGGGTAGTGGATCGCTGGCCGACACCGCGCCATTTGGATTGGCCCACGAGCCAACGGTGACTGAAAGTCTGGCACAGGGCGTGGACGTCGTTTGCTTTTCGGGCGACAAGCTGCTCGGTGGTCCGCAGGCGGGGATCATCTCGGGTAAGTCCGACGTGGTCGCGATAATCGCGGCACATCCGCTGGCCCGAGCGGTTCGCGCGGACAAGACCGCGCTCGCTGGTGTCGCGGCGACACTGAGACATTACTTACGAGAGGACTACACGCGCGAGATTCCGATCTGGCGCATGATATCGGCTAATCTCGGCGATCTTGAGACGCGCTGCATGCAGTGGATCGAGCGGTTGCAGGTTAACGGCTGCGAGGTCGTCCAGAGTCAGGCGACAGTTGGCGGCGGTTCATTGCCAGGAGAGACGCTCGAGAGTCGTGCGGTCGCGTTTTCCGAAGAGTTATTGGTGGCTCGTGGCCTCACGCTCGACTCCGCCGCGCACCGACTGCGCAACGGGGACCCGGCGCTCGTGCCACACGTCGAGGACGGCAAACTGCTCGTCGATGCACGCACCGTCCTGCCCGATCAAGATGACGCCGTGGTTGCGGCGCTGAAGAGGATGCTGGGCGATGGGTGATTCATAGGTACAGCCAGACAAGGTCTGGGGGCCATCCACGAAGGGTTGCTTCGCGCGCCGCTCAGTACTCAGCCACAGAAGAGGTGACACGTCTCCGAGGCATCGGGGCGCTCCGTCACCGCGCTACTGCATGTAGTCCGGTCATCCTGAACGGAGCGCAGCGGAGTCGAAGGATCTCTTGTCGCGTCAATCGGCACGAGCGAACGTATTTGACGACCCACATCGACCAAGACAAACACTCCCTACGACACGTTGTCTCGGACGTCGCGGAAGTAGGGGCTACGCTCGGGGTAGAACTCCGGATAGCGCGCCTTGACCTGGTCGATCAGCGACAGGTTATGGTGTCGAGACGTCCTGATCCCCTTCCTGTTCAGCGGCGGCCAGTCCGGCTAGCAGTTGCTGCATCCGGTAGTCGTGGTGCTCCTTGCGGAGCCGTCGCAACGCCCAATCTGCCTCACGCCGCGCCTGGCCCGACTGCGAAAGAGGGCGATCCTCGATCAGCGCGAGCAGGGCCTGCGCGTGTTCGCGAGTCGTTTCTGGCAAGGCATCAAGGGCAGACTCGGTGTTCTCGGGCGCCGTTGATTTCAGCGTGCGCAGGATCTCGACACGACGGGCGTCGACGATCTCGTTCTCGGGAATCTCGGCGACGAGTCCTCCGAGGATGAGCGGGTGTCGCAGCAGGAGCGCGAAAAGGTGCTCCTCGGACGTGGCAATACGCCGCGGCTGTGGCAGCGGTTCCTCCACTCTGCGGCGGGCGCGTGATGGCGCATGAGCTTGACCCGTGGCCAGGATCAAGCTCTCGTTGATCCGGAGTCGATGGGCGACCTCTGACACGTAATGGGCCTGGATGATTCGGTCGCCGATCTCGCGCAGCACCGGAGCGAGCCGCTGGACGATTTCGGACTTCTCTCGAGGTTCAATGTGCGACCGGTCACCGATCACGGCATCGATATAGAAGTCAACGAGTGGCACCGGTTGATCGAGCGCTCCGCGCCAAGCCTCGATGTCACGGCGAATCAGTTCGTCCGGGTCCTTGCCACTTGGCAGTCGCACAATCCGTATATCGGTCTTCAGCGTCCGCTCAAATCGGACCAACCCCGCTGCGTCGGCGGTCGGACGATCGGTCTCGGCTAGCCCTTCTCTGAGTACGTCGAGTCCGCGTATGGTTGCCATCTGCCCGGCCACATCGGAGTCGAGTGCCAGGAGGATGCGATCGACCGATCTCCGAACCAGTCGCACCTGGGCGCTGGTGAGTGCCGTACCCATTGACGCAACCACGTTTTCAAACCCGAACTGATGCGCGGCGATTGCGTCCATGTAGCCTTCGACCACGATTACGTCGCGCGTTCGCCGGATGGCTTCCTGCGCCAGATGCAACGCGTAGAGATTGGCACCCTTGTCGAAGATGGCGGTCTGCGGCGTGTTGAGGTACTTCGGTTGAACGTCTCCGAGCGCGCGCCCGCCAAACCCGATCACCCGTCCGTCCGGATCATGAATCGGGAAGATTAGCCGGTCGCGGAACCGGTCGTAGGCTCCGCCGCCCTCGCGCTCGACCGCCAAGCCCGCGGTCACGAGTTCGTCAAGCGTGACGCCACGACTGCTCATATGGGTGATAAGCGCGTCCCATGATTCGGGCGCATAGCCGAGCTGAAAGCGCTCCGCGGTCGGTTGGTCCACGCCTCGACGCCGGAGGGTCTGGCGGCCGGCCTCGCCCTGACGCGTCTGCCAGAGGACATGAGCAAACCACGTGGTTGCGAGCGTATTGAGGTCGATCAACCGTTGGTTTCGCTCAACCTCTTCGGGCGCGGGGGGTGGGCCGGCGGGCTTGAGCTCGACCCCGGTTCGCGCGGCGAGTTGCTCCAGCGCCTGACGGAAGTCGACGTGTTCGTGCTGCATCACGAAATTAAACGCGTCTCCGCCCGCGCCGCATCCGAAGCAGTGAAATGTCTGACTGTCGGGGAAGACGATAAACGAGGGCGTCTTCTCCTGATGAAATGGGCAGAGCCCTTTGTAGTTGCGACCGGCCTTCCGAAGATTCACGGTTTGGCCAATCAAATCGACGATGTCGAGTCGTTCACGAACCTGGTCAACGCTGTCGTTTGCCATTGCTGTCTACCTCACGCCGACCAGAACTTCGGCACGTAGAGCGCTTCGAATCGGGTAACCGCGAACCGGTCGGTCATGCTGGCGACGTAGTCGATCGCCACGCGTTCGACGCCATCAGAAGCAAGTGCGCGGGAGAACTCTTCGGGCACCTGATCAGGATTTGAGACATAGTGCTCGTAAAGCCACTGGAGCATGCGCTGGGCCCGCTTGGTCGACTCGTCCGCGTTGATCGGCCGGTAGACTCGCTCGAAGAGGAAATCACGCAGGCAATTGCTCGCCTCATGCACACCGTCGGACATCAACACGAACTGTCCGCCTGCCTCGACCAGGTCCATAACCGGGTCGGACTGCTCGATGATGTCGCAGATGAGGGTGTTGATGCGTTCAGAGTGTCCCTTGCCAAGTCGCTCGACGACTTTCTCTGGAATCTGGCTCTCGTCGATCATGCCGGCGCGCATGGCGTCGTCCAGATCGTGGTTCATATAGGCGACCCCGTCGCTGATCTTGACCACCTGCGCCTCCGGTGTCACCGGTCGACCGGTTACGCTCCCAGTGATGTCTCCTTCCGGCTTTGAGTGCCGGAGGATGCCGTCGCGCACCGGCTCCGTCAGATTCAGGCCTTCGCCGTCGTTCTCGATCCGATCGACCACACGGAGGCTCTGCTCGTTGTGTCGAAAGCCAGAATAGACCTCCGCCAACGCTCGCTCGCCAGCGTGACCAAATGGTGTGTGTCCCAGGTCGTGCGCCAACCCGATGGCCTCGACGAGATCTTCGTTCAGCCGTAGCGCGCGACCGATCGTCCTCGCGATCTGCGTGACTTCGAGCGTGTGCGTGAGCCGGGTCCGGAAGTGATCGCCGTCGGGCGAGATGAAGACCTGCGTCTTGTGCATCAGGCGACGAAACGCCTTTGAGTGCGTGATCCGGTCGCGATCCCGTTGAAAGGGTGTCCGTACTGGTGAATTCTGTTCCGGCCTCTGCCGGGATGCCCTTTCGGAGCGCGTCGCTACGGAACGCAGGGTGGCTTCGATCTCGATGAGATGGCGATGAATCTTCTCGTAGTCCAACCCACAACCTCCGGCCAGTTCGGTGACACATTTATTGTATCTCACGATGTACATGCGTGCCGTACGTACATGCTTGATCGCGGCCTTCGTCGTCTCATGAACTTAGATTGGGGCGGGCATGCTCCCGCACGCCATGACGGGCGTCGAGCGTGTTTGTGGGACCCCGAGTGAGGTGCGGCAGACACTGTTCTACATATCGACAGATGGTCAAACGTCCAGCGATCCGACACGTCAGGGACTTCTGCGATATCACTGACTCTCACGCAAAACCTCTGGTCAGGAGTGTTAAAATTGAGGGATGAATGAGGCAATTCGCGACCGGCTGTCCGCGCTCGCATCAGAGCCGGGCGTCTATCTGATGAAGAACGCGCACGGCGGCGTCATATACGTCGGCAAGGCGTCGTCGCTGCGGAATCGCGTGCGCTCCTATTTCGGCACGCAGCGGGGGATGGACGGCAAGACGCGTGAACTTGTCGCGGATATTGCCGACTTCGACGTCATCCGGACCGACACCGCCTCCGAGGCGCTCATTCTCGAAAACGAGCTGATCAAGCGTTATCTCCCGAAGTACAACATCATGCTGCGGGACGACAAGAGTTATCCGTTCATCCGGATCACCAATGAGCCGTTTCCTCGCGTCATCAGCACGCGGCGCGTCGTTCGTGATGGCAGCAGATACTTCGGACCATTCACCAGCGCCGGTTCAGTTCACAAGACGTTGTCGTTGCTCAAGCGACTCTTTCCCTATCGCCTGTGTGACATCGAGATTACCGGCGATGCCGAGCGTCCCTGCCTCTACTATCACATCGGCCGCTGCGCTGGCCCGTGTATCTCCGCAGTCAATAAGGACGAATACGCGCGCATCGTCGACAACGTTGTGGCGTTCCTGGAGGGCCGCGGAGAGGACCTGCTGCCCAATCTCAACGCTGAGATGGAGCGGGCTGCTGACGATCTCGATTTCGAGCGCGCGGCGAAGCTTCGCGACGAGATCAAAGCGATCGAGCACGTGCTCGAGCATCAGAAGATCGTGTCCGACCGTGGGAAGACGTTCGACGTGCTGGCTCTGGCGCAGGGAGCAGGCGGCGATGCTGGGGTCCAGGTTGCGTTTGTCCGGAACGGCAAGATCATCGGTTCCGAGCCGTTCATGCTGCGTGGCGCGCGAGTGGACGATACCCCGGAAGCTGTCCTCTCTTCCTTTGTGACGCAATTCTACGAGCACGCCGCGCTCGTGCCGCGTGAGATCGTGCTGCAGGTGAACATCGAGGATGAAGAGATGGTGCGGGAGTGGCTGTCTGAGCGCCGGGGGGGTCCGGTGACGATCACAGTGCCGCAGCGTGGCGAACGGAAGCGCCTGGTCGAGATGGTCTCCAAGAGCGCCGAGGAAAACCTGGAGCAGAGCCGACTGCGCTGGCTCAACGATCAGCAGCGAATGACGGCCGCGATGAGCGAACTGGCGGACGCGCTATCGCTGGAGGGTATTCCCCGGCGAATCGAGTGCTTCGATATCTCGAATCTTCAAGGAACCAATCCAGTGGCGAGCATGGTGGTCTTCGAAGATGGCAAGCCGAAGAAGAGTGATTACCGCCGCTTCAAGATCAAAACGGTTGAGGGACCCAACGACTTCGCGTCGATGAAGGAAGTTGTGGGACGCCGGTTCAAACGCGCGTCTCGTGACGACGTGACCGAGGACTGGCGTACGATGCCTGACCTTGTGATTGTCGACGGTGGCAAAGGGCAGCTCAGCGCTGCGCTCGAGGTGCTGAGGGAACTTGAGGTGGATGTGCCAATCGTCGGTCTGGCGAAAGAGAACGAAGAGATCTTCGTGCCGGGTCGGAGCGATCCGGTCATTTTGCCGCGTGATGCGCAGTCCCTCTTCCTGGTGCAGCGCATTCGCGATGAGGCTCATCGCTTCGCGATTACCTTCCACCGCCAGCGGCGCTCGAAGTCGGAGTTCCGTTCGGCGCTCGACGAGCTTTCGGGGGTTGGGCCACAGCGGAAAAAGGCATTACTCAAGACTTTTGGGTCGATCAAACGGATTCGCGAAGCCTCGATCGATGACCTCTGTGGCGTAGAAGGGATTGGACCGTCATTGGCGCAGCAGATCAAAGCGGAGCTGGCCGAATGACCGGTCATAAGCGCGCGCGGCTCGATCCAATCATCGGCCCCGGATGTCGTCTCCGTCGCATCCGAATTCCTCAGGCACGGTGAACTCATCGTCCTCCCGACCGACACCGTTTATGGTGTCGGTGCGTCGGTCGACTTGCCGGAAGCGGTCGCACGGCTCTATGTTGCCAAGGGTCGTCCGTCCGACCGGCCGATCCCAGTTCTGATCTCCGGGGTAGAGCAACTCGCGCGACTCGCGCGTAACCTCGACCCGAGAGTTGAGCGTTTTGCGCGTTGTTACTGGCCCGGCGGGCTCACGGTAATCGTCGACGCGGTCGACTGGATGCCTGAAGAGATCACGGCTGGAACCGGTCGCGTCGGCCTGCGCATGCCCAATCACCCATTGGCGTTGAAAATCATCCAGGCTGCTGGCGGGGCGCTGGCGACGACCAGTGCTAATCGCTCCGGTGAGCCAGCGGCGACCAGCGCCGCCGAAGCACTCGATGCACTTGGTGATCAAGCCGCACTGGTCGTCGATGACGGTCCCTCTCCTGGAGGCGTGCATTCGACCGTCGTATCGGTGGAAGGGGACCGTCTCGTAGTCGTACGCGAAGGCGCGATCCCGCGGAACGAGATCGCGCCCAACCTGCCTGATTAGTGTCAGCCGTCTACGACGCCGGAGCCTGAATCTGCGGCGCGCTGTTGACCTGTGAAATCTCGACGACCGCTTCCGCCGAGCTGTTTGCTACCGGTGTGCCGTTGTTGCCGGTCACCGCGGACACAGGAGTTCCGCTGACGTTCGCCTGGCCGGTCGAGTTGAACTTGAAATCACCCTTCATAAGATAATTGCCGTCCTTCGCTACCCAGATCAGAGACGTCACCGTGCCGTTCATATTTCCGAAGAGCAGGCTCTTTCCGCCTTGTGTGCTGATCTGATATTCCGCAAGCTCGACTTTCGACGGAACGCCGTTGTACGTAGCGGCACCGGTTACCTGGTAGTTTGCGGACGATGTCTCCAGCGAATCGAACATGTTCAGGTTCGTCCCGTACGCGCTGATCAATTCGTTGAGAAACACGTTTGAAGGGGTAATCTGCGTCGGTCCGTTGCCAATGTCGGCGTACCTTGTCCCGTTGACGTTCCACAACTGAAACACCGTGTCGCCGTTTGCGTTGACAGCGGTCACGTGGCGATTCTGCCCATTGCGGACGATCTTCAGCGTCCCTGAGTTCAACGAGGCAGTCAGCGCGGACAGACTGCCCTGAATGTTCGTCAGTTTGATCGTCATTACGTACGAGTCGAGGTCGTGCAGGTTGGCGACTGCTTGCTTCAGGCTCGTCGCCTGCAAATCAGACGCCGGAGACGCCATGGGACTCGAAAGGCTTTCCGATGGTGGTGACGCTAGCACTCCGGTGCCTGTGGAGCTAGAAGGGGTCGCGGTCGTTTCCACGGTGCAAGCCGCTAGCACAAACACGAGGCTAAGGAGGACTCCAACGAATCCTATTTGCTTCCTGAACATAAATTTCTCCCGGAACCTATTCCGACCCATCGAACCTCAACAATGATTCGCCCGGGCGGCACAGTGAACCGCGTGAGCCGCGGTTTTGCGTTCTTCGTGACGGTCTTCTGATGAGCGTTCGATCGTCGAACCATGATGTATACCGTGCTTCCCCGCAGAGTTCGGAGAAGATCGTTCTCAGTTCATACATCGCATAGATGCTGCCGGGTGAATTGAATTGGGAAACCTGAAGAGATGGAATATGAGGAGGAGCCTGGATGGGGTATCGGACAGAGGCCGGGCGCGATCTCGTCAAACGAGATCGCGCCCGAGCCGTTCAAGCAGTCAGGTCGAACTAGGAGCTCGGCGCCTGGATCTGCGGGGCGTTGCCGATGTTGGAAATCGTAATCATGACTTCACCACCAGCATTGGCCGTCGGTGTTCCGTCCGACATGCCGGAGATCGGCGTGCCATTGACGATCGGAGTGGCGTCAGCGGACTGGTTGGAGTTCGCCGAAACCTGGCCGTTGAGCATGAAGTCAGCCTTCATCAGGAAGTTCGAATTCTGGGTGACCCAGATCTTCGAGGTGACGGTGCCATTCATATTGCCGAAGAACAGTCGGTTATCCGCCTTCGAACCGAACTGGTACTGCGCGGTTTCAACCTTCGTGTCAAGCCCGTTGACCTGCTCAGTGCCGACAACCTTGTAGTTCGCGTCTTTGGACTCGAGCGAGTTGACGAGTATTTGATCCGCCGAGACCATGCCGCTGATCTGCTTGACAAGCGCGTTGTCGCTCGAAAGCTGGGTCGGGCCGTTACCGAGGTCGACATACGCCTGATCATTCACCACCCAGGCTTCAAAGACGGTGTTGTCACCGTTCATGACCTCGAGGTGGCGATTGGATCCGTTGCGGGTGACCCGAAGAGTGGCTTCGGGAAGGTTGCCAGTGAATGCGGCGAAACTACCCTGAAGGTTAAGCAGTTTGGCGGTCATGACGTAGGAATTCTGGTCTTGGAGATTGCTGAACGCCGTGGCGAGGTTGGTCGGTTCGAGATTGGCGTTCGCGGACGGGGACGCAAATGGGCTGGTCGCACCTCGCGCGATCGGGGTCCCGAACGCGTTCACGTCATTTCCTGCGATTGGTGTCCCCTCGGCACTCTGTGTAACCGGGGTGGTTTGTCCGGACACGGTGCATGCCGAGAGTACGACCACGAGACTGAATAGGACTCCGAGGAATCCGAGATATCGTTTGTGCATGCGCTGCTCCCAAAAACTATTCCGGCATATCGCAATGAGTTCAGAACGCCGCTCAGGACAGCCTAGTCCAATGCTCGCAGAAAACTGCAAGAGGGTGATTGCTGCCGGATGGTCCGATCTCATGTCGATCGTCGGACTACGATACGGATGTCATCTCCTCACCTTTGATGAAGAGAACTCACTGCTTCGTGTGTCGCAAAGCTGTTGCCAGGCTGGAATCGTTAGACGGAGATTGATTGAGTCAATTCGTCCCTGTCGTTCGCACATAAAGCGGACGGGAGCGCGATCCCCTCAACAGGGATCGCGCGCGATTTGCGGTTTCCGACGAAATCAGCTGCCTGGTACCGCAATTGGTGAAACGTTGTTGACGTTCGATACGGAGACGACGACTTCGGCTCGGCCGCTCACGTTCGTAATCTGATTCGGGATGAACTGCGAGAGCGGAGTCCCGTTGACAGTCGTCCCGCTCGCAGGAGTCGAGGCGCTGTCGTTCCGGTTCGCACTTGCGGTTGCCTCCATGATGAAGTCGCCGCGCACGAGGTAGTTGTTGTCCATCTCGACCCAGATCTTCGACTCAACGGTACCGTTCAGCAATCCTGAGAAGAGCGAATTGTTACCCTGGGTGTAGAAATGGTACGCCGCAGTCTCGACCTTCGTCTGCTGGCTGTTGACCGTGTCTGTGCCGATCACCTGGTAGTTCGCGTCTTGAGACTGCAGGTCGTGGTAGTACATCTGATCCATCGTGATCGCGTCGGTGATCTGCTTGACCAGCGCGTTGTCACGAGAGAGGTGGATTGGATTACCTGAGCCGAACGACACGTACATCTCGTTGTCGACGATCCACGCCTGGAGCGACGTGTTACCGTCGCTGTTCATTACCTCGAAGTGACGGTTCGAGCCATTGCGAGTGATGCGGACGGTGTATTCAGGCAGCGTTCCCGTGAACATCGCGAGATTGCCGCGCATGTTCTGGAATTTGATGGTCATCACGTAGGAATTGAGATCCTCGAGATTCCGCATCGCGGTCGCAAGGTTGGTTGTCTGAACAGTCTGCCCGTTCGCGGTCGTAGGGCTGGCGCTCGGAGACGCCTGAGCGTTTTGCCCGATTGTTGTCGTCGCTGACGCGGTGCACGCCGCGAGTACAAAGACGAGGCTGAGGAGGATTCCAATGAATCCCATTCGTCGCTTGTGCATGGAGAACTCCCGAAGGCTATCTCGACCCACCGGTTCAAACCGAAAATGATTGCCTGGCGTTCTGCTGATTTTGGATGGCAGAGCGAGAGATCAATAGAAGTTTCCGGCATATTTTTCTGGCCCTGAACCGGCCGTCGAGCTTCGATGCTGGACTCGTCCACCTGGCTTTCCCAGCAGACGTTTCTGTGTCGGCATGTCGCAATGACGCTGCCATGCCACACCCCTGGCCGAGTCGCATTTGGTACATTACGATTCGCGTGAACACTTTCGCCCATCGCTGGAGTAGAACGACACGTTGATGAGCTTTGACCACCGGTCTTCATATGTTCGTGCGATCTTGGGCAGCCTGATTGCCGCCCTGGGACTTGTGCCTCTCGGCGTCTGGGCGCGTCACCTCGATATCGGCCCGGGGACGGTTCCGCTGTTTGACGCGACTGGACGGGGCTATTGGCTGGCCGGCGTGCTTTTCCCGCTGGTAGTCGGTGTAATGTTCCAGATCCTGGATCAGGTTCCCGCCTACGCGATTTCAACGGCCGCTGAGCGCAGCATTCGTTACGAACCCATTTCCGAGCTGCCGACCGGTTGGATCGTGCCGCTTGTCGTAACGGTGACCGCCGTTATGATGCTGGCGATCTATCATTCCCAGGCCGCGATTGCCTGCATCGCGCTCGCTGCGTTCTTCCTGGTCGTGACCGGTACGATTGCGCGTCGCCATCTCTACGACGCGGAGTCGTGGAGCCGGGGCAGAGCGCGGTCGATCTACACGATTCTGATCCACGTGGTCGCGTTCTTCGCGCTGTCGATGATCTACATTAACAAGGTGCGCAGCATCTTTTCGGCGACCTCGGTCCTCATCGTCGCGGTGCTGTTGCTGGTGCAACTGACCGAGGGAGAGGATTCCCTCTTTGCCCGGAGGCTCGTCTATGGACTGGTCGGGGGAGTCATGTTGGGTCAGGTCACCTGGGTGCTGAACTATTGGAAAGCGACCGGTTGGACCGGTGGTGCGGCGCTTCTGGTCTTCTTCTACTTTTCGGCCGGGCTGATCATGAGCCAGATTCGGGAAGGCGTGAAGCCGCGTGACATCGTCGAATTTGGAAGTGTTGCCACGATTGCATTTGCCATTGTCCTCTATTCGCTATTCGGATAGGACTTCTTGACGTGTCACGACGCGAGCCGGACCAATCACTCTACGATCTGATGATCGAGCTCGACCGTCTGGAGGAATTGCGCGAGGAACTCGAAGAGCGTGGTCTGCGAACGCTCGAAGAAGTAGCACAGCGTATTGAGGAACTGAACGCACAGATCGAGACCCTGGAAGCGGAAGAGGAATCGACCGAATAGGCGAGTGAACGGACCTCCGTGGATCTCTTTGACGCACACCGGCAAGAACTGCTGCGCAAACGCGCCCCGCTGGCGGACCGCATGCGTCCACGGACGCTGGACGAACTTGTTGGCCAGGAGGCGATTGTCGGTCCAGGAACGCTCCTGCGTCAGGCAATCGAGCGTGATCGCCTGAGCTCACTGATCCTCTGGGGACCGCCCGGCAGCGGTAAGACAACGCTTGCCCGCGTCGTCGCGAGCGTCACCAAGGCGCGCTTCGTCCAGATGTCGGCCGTCATGGCGGGCGTGGCGGATCTCCGGCGCGAGGTCAAAGAGGCAAAAGACCGGCTCGGTATGAACAGTGAGCGGACGATCCTGTTCATCGACGAGATTCATCGCTTCAACCGGGCTCAGCAAGATGCGATTTTGCCCCACGCGGAAGATGGCACCATCACGCTGATCGGCGCGACCACCGAGAACCCGTCGTTCGAGGTCAATTCACCGCTCCTGTCTCGCTCGCGAGTCATCGTGCTCAAGGCGCTGAACGACGATGCGATCAGGATCGTGATCGAGCGTGCACTGGCCGACAGCGAGCGCGGCCTCGGCGCCGAACATCTGAAGATCGCGCCCGACGCACTCGATCTTTTGGTGAACCTCGCCAACGGAGACGCCCGTTTCGCGCTAAATACGCTGGAACTCGCGTCGGTCGGCGCGGTCGATGGCACGATCCAGCGTGCGCAGATTGTCGAGGCGACGTCGCAGCGCGCTGGTTCTTACGACCGGGCTGGAGACGCCCATTTCGATACGATTTCCGCGCTACACAAGTCGATTCGTGGATCCGACCCAGACGCTGCCCTCTACTGGCTGGCTCGTATGCTGGAGCGGGGCGACGATCCGCTCTATGTGGCGAGGCGACTGGTCCGGGCCGCATCGGAGGACATTGGGCTGGCCGACCCACAGGCGCTGGTGGTGACGATGGCAGCGCAGCAAGCGGTTCACTTTCTCGGTATGCCGGAAGGGGCGCTGGCGCTGGCCCAGGCCGCGGTCTACCTGGCGACTGCGCCGAAGAGCAATGCGATCTACAAGGCGTACGGGGCGGCGCGTGACGACGTCGAGCGAACCCGCAATGAACCGATCCCGATTCACCTTCGTAATGCCCCAACGCAGCTGATGAAGGACCTGGGATACGGCGAACGCTATCGCTACGCGCATGATTTCGAGGACGCGATTGTCGAGCAGCAGCATCTTCCGGACAACCTCACCGGTCGTCGCTATTATCAGCCCGTAGAGCGTGGATTCGAGCGCGAGATCCAATCCCGGCTGGCATACTGGCGTAAGGTCTTGGCGAAACGACGACGTGACGACGAAGCAGAGGGGTCCAGCTAATTGACTGCAACGTTCAACCGCAAACGGCCGGGCGGCCGCTCGAATGACGCGCTGCGCCCAGTCGAGATTATCCCGAGCTACGCACCATATGCAGAGGGATCAGCGCTTATCACCGCGGGAAATACCCACGTACTCTGCACGGCGACCATCGAAGAACGCGTCCCACCGTTCTTGGTGAACTCCGGCAAGGGATGGGTTACGGCCGAGTACGGCATGCTGCCACGCAGTTCGCCGCAGCGTATTCCACGCGATCGCGCCAGGAACTCCGGTCGCACACAGGAGATCCAGCGGCTAATAGGACGGTCACTGCGAGCCGTGACCAAGCTTGAAGCGCTCGGCGAGCGATCGATCACGATCGACTGCGACGTACTGCGTGCCGACGGCGGCACGCGCACCGCGGCCATTACGGGCAGCTATGTCGCCCTGCACCAGGCCTTGCAGGTCTTGCTGCGGACGGGTCGGGTGAAGGCCATCCCGCTGTCGGGCATGGTCGCGGCGGTGAGTGTCGGAATGGTCTACGGCGAGGAACGGCTCGACCTGGAGTACGAGGAGGACTCGGTCGCCGACGTTGACTTCAACGTGGTGATGACCGACAAGGGCGAGTTCATCGAGGTTCAGGGAACCGCCGAAGGTAAGCCGTTCTCTCGTGATCGCCTCGACGCGCTTGTCGATCTCGCCGGTCTCGGCATTGGGCAGCTCTTCAGTCTCCAGCGCGAGGCGCTGGGGGCCAGTTCGCCGAGCAAGTAACCCACCGAGAACGCATCGAAACGCCCAAAATCGAAAAACGTCGTAGCGGAGGAGCTTGTCTCCTCCCGGAATGTGATGTGCCGATTCCGTCGGAGGATCTGCGACTTTCCGCTCGTCATGACTCGACCTGTCCCCGCCGTGTGTACCAAAAGCAACCACAGGAGGAGACAAGCTCCTCCGCTACGGAACAGAACGAACCGAGCGGGACCGAGGGTAAAGCAGGTCGATCAGAACAACCGGAACGAACGAACCGGCCGGCTCAAGTCAATGTCAGATTTCAATATGATCTTTGGTTGAGGGGAGCCGGTTGCCGAGGCGCGGGTCGTGGGAGACGGCGACATCGAGCGCACGGGCAAATGCTTTGAAGACAGCTTCGACTTGGTGGTGGGCATTCATGCCGTAGAGCGTCACGATGTGCAGGTTGATGCGGGCTTCGATGGCGAGTGTCTCGAAAAAGTGCCTGAAGAGATCGACCTCAATTTGTCCCACGCTTTGTCCGGCGAACGCGTGACGTTGCACAAAGTAGCCGCGGCCCGAACAGTCCACCGCGACGTGTGCGAGCGACTCGTCCATCGGCACGGCGACATCCGCCATTCGGCGAATTCCGCGTCGTTCTCCCAGCGCCTGGCGAATAGCCTGGCCAAGGCAGATCGCTACGTCCTCGGTCGTGTGATGAGCATCGATGTGCAGGTCTCCGCTCGCAGTGACGTCCAAGTCAAATTGCCCGTGGCGAGCAAAGAGAGTCAGGAAATGATCGAGCGCGCCGAGACCAGTCGAGACGTCCGATCGACCGCTGCCGTCAAGGTTTAGCCGGAGCTGGATGGATGTCTCGCCAGTGGTTCGGTTTATCGCTGCCATGCGTGGGGGAGTTGCCGTCATAATTCATCCGCCAGGTCAAGTAGCGCCGATATCAGCGCATCCGTCTCCTCGGGTCGCCCAACCGTGATGCGCAAGAACTCGCGCAGATCCGGGCTACCGTATTGCCGCACAAGAATTCCCTTGCGGGCAAGTCGTCGCTGCACGTCGTGCGCGTCCCCCCGAGTAATTTGGCACAGAATGTAGTTCCCCTGCGAAGGATACGGCTGGAGGAAGTTCAGCTTGCGGAGCGACCGGTAGAGACGTCCACGTTCGACGCGGACCCGCCGGACCGAATCCAGCAGGTATTCCTTGTCGTCCAGCACAGCCTCGACGGCCTTGAGCCCGGCGACGCTCACATTGAAGGGCTGCTTTACCTTCCAGAGTTCTTTGGCGAGCGGAAGTGGGAAGATGCCATAGCCGAGACGCATTCCGGCCAGTCCCGCCCATTTGCTGAAAGTGCGCAGCACGATCATGTTGTCGAACTCGCTGGCGAACGGGAGCAGCGTCTTGGCGGCGAACTCGAAATAGGCCTCGTCGACCACCACGAGCACGCCGGTGCGCAGGAGCCGCACCAGTTGCTGCTGCGTGACGAGATTACCGGTCGGGTTGTTCGGCGAGGCCACGAAGATCACTTTCGTGCGGTCATTCACCGCGGATTCGATGGCGTCCAGATCGAGCTCGAAGTCCGGCTTACGCTCAACCAAGCGACTGATTCCACCGAACAGGACTGGCCGCTGTGCGTAGACTCCAAACGTTGGAACTGGGATGATGACTTCGTCACCGGGGTCGATGCTCGCCATCAAGATGAGGTCGATCAGTTCATCGGCGCCGTTCCCGATAATGATGCGATCGAACGGCGCTCCGCTGTATTCGGCAATCCGCTCGCGAGCCTTGCGTTGATCCGGATCAGGGTAGCGATGATAGCGATCAAAGCTGGCCAACGCCTCTTGTACGCGAATCGTGGTGCCGTACGGATTCTCGTTGGTGTCAAGCTTGATAACATCGTCAACGGAGATGTGGAGCGACTCGGCGACCGCCTCAATGTCGACCGACGGGGTGTATGCGTCCATTTCGAGAACGCTCGGCCGAATCAATCTGCGAAGAACTTTGGGGATCGCCACAAAATGCCTGCCTGTTCGATTACGCTTATGTCGCGAACGAACGAGTCGTTCCGGACCGTGTTTGGCCGGATCGGCCCCGCCATACTAACACGAACGGATCGATGAGCGACGGCTGCAACAACGTTAGGACAGACGACCTGACCCGATCTCCCATGTTGGGTGCCAATCGCATGCCGCCACGGAGGAGATCTCCGTTGCGTGCGGCGCGTGGTCTCATTGCAATTATAGTGATCCTCGCGTTCTTCGTGCGGTTGCCAGGCTCACATGTCCATGCGTCCGTTTCGCCTGGCACGGCCTCAGGAGAGGTTCATCCCGCCCGGGTGGTGGCTCCGGGGCGAGTCGACATAACGAGATCTCAGGTGCGAGTGCCTGGCGACTCCACACCAACGGCGACCGCAACGCCTACTCAACCGGCAGTAGCGTTGACGGCCAGGGCCGCCTACGCGGTCGATCTGACAAGCGGTATCGAACTCTACGCCGCCAACGCCGACACGCCGATGGCGCCTGCCAGCACAACCAAGATCATCACGGCGATAGTCGTGGTGGAACACGCTTCGCCAGATGAGCCGGTGACGGTGCAGCAGGATGACACCGTCGACTGGAACGTCTATTCGCATATGGGACTTGAAATCGGCGATGTCGTCACGGTTCGCGATCTCTTGGCCGGAATGCTGCTGAACTCGGGAGGGGACGCCGCACTCGCTCTGTCACGCTTTGTCGGAGAAAAGCTACAGGACCCGTCGACGCCCGATCCCCGTCAGCGTTTCGTCAACGAGATGAACCGCACTGCTAACCAGTTGGGGATGTCGAAGACGCACTTTCTCGATCCAGATGGCCGGGACGAGCCCGGCCACGTCACGACTGCGCGCGACCTGGCAAGGGCTGCTAACGAGTTGTTCAACTACCAGTTACTTCAGAAGTTAGTCGCGACGCGCACAGAAACCGTCTCTATCGGCGGACCGCACCCGCGAGACATCTCGCTGTACAACACGAACGAGATGCTGGGTGATCCAGGTATTCACGGGGTCAAGACCGGCACCACCGACAACGCCGGAGAGTGCCTGGTTATCGCAAGCTGGCACGGAAACAACCGGGTCATAACGGTCGTGCTGGGCAGCGCGGATCGATATGGCGACATGTCGGCGCTGCTGAACTATCTTGACTCGACGTATCGATGGGTGACACTTGGTCGCGGCGGTGACCTCTCGGACTTGAACACCGAACTGTCCAACAAAGGGTATTCCCTTGCGGTCACGAAGACGCTCTTGCTGACCGCCGCCGAAGCAAACAAGCTTCATTACCGGCTAACGATCTCGCCGAAGAGTGACCAATCAGGGTTGAGTGCGCAGGGTGAAGTAGTATTCTTGATAGGTTCCCGTACGATCTGGCAGCTGCCGATCTACGCGGGAGATCCATTCGCGAGCGGCGGCTGAGTCGCTCGAGCATTTGTGAACAGGAGCCCATTGGAACAGAGGTTGGAACGACTGCAGCGTGTGATCGCGTCGCACGGGCTAACATCGCGCAGACGCGCCGAAAAGATGATCGTTGAAGGTCGCGTGAGCGTCGACGGGACGATTGTGCGCGAATTGGGCGTCCGGGTTGACCCGGCGCGCCAGGAGATTCGGGTTGACGGTACGCCGATCCATTGGGAGCGGCGCCGGTACGTCATGCTGAACAAGCCGCCCGGTTACATCACGACAGCGGCCGATGAGCGCGGGCGACGAACGGTGCTCGATCTTGTCGACGTGCCCGAACGAGTGGTGCCGGTCGGTAGGCTCGACCGCAAGACGTCGGGTTTGTTGTTGCTGACAAACGACGGTGAACTCCTCTATCGAGTTACCCATCCGAAGTTCGAGATGGAGAAGGAGTATGAGGTCGCGCTTGACGGATTTCCTCCGCCATCTGCCCTAGAGCGACTTCGGAATGGGGTCATTGTAGATGGGGCCAAGGTCGTCCCGGCGCAAGTGCGCCCACTGCGCAATGAGGAGTCCGGCACGATCTTGCGGGTGGTGATTCACGAAGGACGCAACCGTATTGTTCGCCGCATGATGGAGCGCATTGGCTACCCGGTCCTCAAGCTCGAGCGGACGCGGGTCGGGCCGTTACAGATTCATGGTATCCCGTCGGGCGCTTGGCGCGATTTGACCGGCGGCGAACTGACACAGATCCGGGAGTCGGTGGGTCTCGGCGATGAAGATGTCGAGACAGTACGGCCAGCGACTCGGCGTCCACCGGAACGGCGCCCGGAGGGTCCGCGCGGACCTCGTCGTCAAGGAGAGTTCCGGGGGCGAACTGGAGGGACAGAAGCGGGGAGGCGACCAGATCAAGGCTCAAGGGAAAGACCGCCCGGACAGGGACAACAACCGGGACGACCGCCTCGTCATCGCGATCGACGGCCCGGCGGCCGCCGGCAAGACGACCGTCGCGAATGAGTTGGCGCGCCGGATTGGCGCGCTCTTGTTCGACACCGGAGTCATCTATCGCGCGCTGGCGCTCGCGGCGCTCGAACAGGGTATCGATCCGTCCGACGCGGTACAACTGGCGGAGATCGCGGCGAGTTTACCGGTACGTATCGCGCGACCGTCGGTCGAAGACGGCCGTGCGTGTGACGTGCTGTTGAGCGAGCGGAACGTGACCCGCGAGATACGTGCTCCGGAAGTCGATCGGATCGTGTCGGAGGTCTCGGCACATCCCGCTGTCCGGCAGGCGCTGCTTGCGCCACAGCGTGCGATCGGGCGAAGTGGTCGTGTGGTGATGGTCGGCCGAGACATCGGCACGATTGTCATGCCCGACGCCGACCTGAAAGTCTGGTTGGATGCCTCGCTCGACGAACGCGCTCGTCGGCGGACGCTCGATCTGGAGCGACTAGGGAAATCAGCCTCGTTCGAGCAGGTGCGAGCCGACATGGCGGCGCGAGACCACGTCGATTCGCAGCGGGATGTGGCTCCGATGCGTCCTGCGCCTGACGCGTTGGTCGTCATGACCGACGGCATGTCGATCGACGACGTGGTAGACCGGGTCGTTGAGCTTCTGGCAGAGCACCCCGTCAACGGAGCGCACCGGTGAGGAAGAAACGGCTCGGCGAGAAACTCTGGCGTACGTCCCGGCTTCTGCTTTATCTGTTCGCGCGCCCGCCGGTGCTCTTGGCATTGCGCTGGCTTATCGGATTCCGCATCGAGGGGATCGAGAACGTTCCGAAGCACGGTCCGGCGCTCGTGATCAGTAACCACTTGCATAACTCCGATCCGATCCTGCTTGTGGCTGCCTATCCACGTCCACTCCTTTGGATGGCCAAGAAGGAGGTTTTCTCGGTTCCCTTCGTTGGTTGGGTGGCGGATTCCGCTGGAGCGTTTCCGGTTGACCGTGGAAGTGCCGACCGTCAGGCTCTGCGGAACGCCGAACGGTTGCTGCATGAGGGTTATCTGGTCGGTGTATTCCCAGAAGGCACGCGTAGCACAACCGGCGGCCTCAAGGACGTCTATCCCGGTGTCGCAATCATCGCGATGCGTACCGGTGCGCCGATTATCCCCACGGCGATCTTTGGAACAGAACGACTTCCGTTGAATGGGAAAAAGGGAAGTACGCGTGGCTCTGGGCGTTATCAAGTGACGATACGCATGGGTGAACCATTTCATTTGCCGGAGCGGAAGGCAGGCGAGAAGCGCCTGAGCATGTCCGACAAGACGGATTTCATGATGACGAAGATCGCCGAGCTACTGCCGGAGCAATACCGTGGGATCTATGCCGGGAGATTGAGCGAGCTTGCGCCGGAATCAAGCCAACCTGAAGATGAACCTCAAGAGCTTCAACGAGTCTGATTCGAACGCTGGATGGGTAGTGAAGAGGAGTCTTACATGGCCACTTCAATTGCGGGTGAGATCAGCAACCGGATGCATTTGATCGACCAGCAGGTCCTGACGATTCTGCGACATGAGGATGATGAGCGCTTGCGGTGGTCTGAGGGACCGACCGCTCCATCAATCGCGTTTCACGTCTGGCATATCGCGCGTTACTCCGACCGCAACCAGGCGATGCTGGCCAACCTGGCCGGTGACGACGGTGGCGAAATCTGGGAGTCAGCGGGACTCGCGTCCAAATGGGGTCTTGATGCGTCGAAGCTCGGCGGCGTGCAGACTGGGATGGGGATGTCGGACACCGACTCAGCCAATCTGACGCTGCCTGAGAGGGCGGACCTGATCGCCTATGCTGAGTGGTCAATTCGCCTGTTTGAGGAGCGTCTCAACGAACTGGACGATGCGGCACTCACCCGTGAGGTGAGTGAATCGAACGGCAGCTCGACCACCGTTGGCGCGAGCCTTCTGAGCCACCTGACACACGCCAGTCGCCACCTCGGCATGATCGAAGCACTGCGCGGCGTTCAGGGCGAACGCGGAACCGCATCGAGCTAACGCGAATCGACGCTCATCCTCTGTCTGAGCCTCTTAATCCACTGGCATGAGGCGGGCGGCAATCGCCGCTCCGCCTATCGCGGCAACCGCGGTCACCGCGGTGGCGCGGCTGTTGGCCCGATATCCTCACTTCCGCTCAGAAATTGGCTCATCGTCGCTGAAACCGATTGAGATCCTCGCAAGATTGAGCATCAGTTTCCTGATCTGTGTGCGGAAAATGGAATGTTAGGCGTGGCGGAAGCCATCTCCAGGCGGAGAAATGAGCCGCCGAAATTCCGACAGTCCGTTCACCTCAATGACTTGTACGTACAGTCCATCACTGCTATCATGGTGTCTGCAAGTCAACGCGCGTCGAGCGCTCTGGTCATGTGACCAGACAGCAACGTCAGTGGGGTGGGGGCGCCCGGCTGTTGCCTGCTCGATCCGCACACTCGCAGTTGGGATCGTGGTTGGGGAGGTCTGTCGTGTTCCGCCTGCTCTCCGTTTCTGTTCGCCTGTCGATCGTGCTGCTGATCATTGGGTTCTTCGTCGCGCCGGGAGCGTCCGCCGCTGGCGAGCCAGAGATCACTGCCCAATATGCGGTGGTTATTGACGCGAAGACCGGCACGATTCTCTACGACAAGTCGATGAACACGCCTGCCGCGCCAGCGAGTTTGACCAAGATCTTCACCAGTATTTATGCCATCGAATCCGCGTCGCTCGATCGCACGCTCACGGTTGACCCTTCCGATCTCGTCGGTGAGTCATCGATGGGGCTCAGCGCGGGTGATACGGTTTCGCTGAAGACCGCGCTTTACGGCATGTTGCTGCCCTCCGGGAATGACGCGGCCATGACGGTCGCACAGAATCTTGGCGCGCAACCTGGTGACACTCCCCAGCAATCAGTCGATCGCTACGTCGGTTGGCTGAACGATCTTGCGGCGCGCCTTGGACTGAACCAAACACACCTGGTCAATCCGCATGGACTCGATCAGGACGGGCACGTGACGACAGCCCACGACCTCGCCGCGATCACGATGTATGCACTGAAAAATCCGACCTTCCGTCAGATCATCTCGTCCTCTACCTACAGCGGCGACGGCTTTAGTCTGCTTCAGGCAAATCGACTGCTTGGCAGCTATCCGGGTCTAATCGGCGGTAAGACGGGTATCACCGACAATGCCGGCTTCTGCTTGATCGAAGCGGCTGAACGAGACGGCCACACGGTAATAGCCGTCCTCATGAAGAGCACTGACGCGGCCTGGTATCAAGATGCCAACATGCTGCTCGATTACGGCTTCAGCGCTATTCAGAGCGGCGAATCAGTGACTGGCGATCCCGCGATCACTCTATCGCCCGTACTGGTTCAGCCGGGAATGCCGACGGCTGCTGCCACGACACAGACGGCAGGCGCCCAGGTAACCCAGCCGGAAACGAGCCACTTGTCAGTCCACCAGGTAAGTGACAACGTCGCGGTCGTGAGCCACAACCTGCTCCCGGCTGGCTCATCGGGATTCTCGTGGAAGTGGCCGTTCGCCTCACTGATCACGATGCTCGCGATGCTGGCGATCGTTCTGAATTATCAGGTTGTAATTGGGGCAGGGAGCCTCTTCTGGCGGCATCGTGGCTCGAGCCGCGTCGTCGCGTCGCGGCTTGTCACTGCGGGAGGCGCTATCGCGATGACTCCGCTGCCGCACCTTCCTGCGCGGGAGCGACGCATCACGCGGGCTCGTCGCGGTCGAGCCCGTCGACGTGAGATAACCCGGACGATGACCGCTCCGACGATCGAAACCTCAACGTGGTCGTCGGAACAGGTCGCCAGATCATCCAACTCACGACAGGATGTCGTCTCGCTCAATGCAGCCGAAACGATCGCGACTCGCGCTGTTCGACTGGCGCTACGCGGCGAATACCACGCCGCGTCGAGCGAATTCATGCGAGCACTCAAGATCGATTCGACCTTCGATCTGACCAGTGGCCCTGGCTTCTGGGGGATGCAGCCGGCCGGGTACGTTGCCGCGGCACGGGCCTACGCACTGAATGACCGCACCGCCGACGCGAAATCATTGCTGACGGTCATCAAGCTGAGTTGCGGCTCGCACAAAGAGCTCGAGTGGCTTCTCAATCAGGTGGTGACTCCCGCCGCTCACTAATATCGTTTCCTCGCACACACGCCGGATCCCGCCAGCCCATCCCTGGCCGGATCCGGCTTCGTTTTGCGCGTCAACAACCTCGACAAACCACAGGCGAAAAGTTGATATGAAGCATGTAAAGTGTTATAATCCCGACGTATTAGGCATTGGTGCGCCGGGAGGAAGTATGCGTAACAACGAGCCACTGTATGTCATAAGCGTCGCGGCCCGGCTATTGGAGCTTCATCCGCAGACGCTGCGCAAGTACGAACGTGAGGGATTCGTTTCTCCATCTCGAACCACGGGCAATCTGCGTCTCTATTCCAGCGAGGATTTGGAGCGCCTTCGGCAGGTGAAGTACCTGGTTGAGGACCGTGGGATCAATCTGGCCGGGGTTCAGCTGTCAATGGAGCTCTCGGCGAGACTTAAGCGCGTGCATCGCGAGTGCGCGGCGCTATCGAAACGCAACGAGGGCCGACTGGACCCGATGGTGCGGGAGATTGAATCGCTGCTCGCCATGCTCGGGATCCAATCTGTCTAGTCGAGAATTCTGAGCTTCCAACCGCACTAATGCCCGGCGCAGGGCCGTCGAGATCGCTCGATTAAGAGGTTCCGAAAGAATGAATGTAAACCGATTCACTGAAAAAGCACAGGAAGCGCTGCTGGCTGGCCAGCGCGAGACAGAGAACCGCAAGCACGCGCAATTCGACGTCGATCAGCTCCTGCACGCGCTTGTGTCGCAGAGCGACGGCGTGGTTCCTCAGGTATTGCTCCGCAGCGACCTCGATCCGCGCACGGCCGCAAACGAGCTGGAGCGGGTGCTAGAAGCCGCGCCAACACTGCAGATCAGCGCACAGCCGGTTCTCGGAGCCGGGCTACGACGCGTTCTGGAGCGTGCCGAAGAGGAAGCGAAATCCTTCGGCGACGAGTACGTCAGCACTGAGCATTTGCTGTTGGCGGCATTCGAGGCCGCGCCGAACGCGTCGTCGGTCAAGGCGCTGACACGACTCGGACTGAACCGGGATCGCGTCATGAAGGCGCTCTCGGCCATCCGTGGTTCGCAGCGCGTCACGAGCGTCAACCCGGAAAGCACGTACAGCGCGCTCGAAAAGTATGGGCGCGATCTGACCGAGCAGGCACGCAACGGTAAGCTCGATCCGGTCATTGGTCGCGACGAGGAGATTCGTCGCGTCATCCAGGTGCTGTCACGCCGGACCAAGAATAATCCGGTTCTGATTGGCGAGCCCGGTGTCGGCAAGACCGCCATCGTCGAGGGGCTGGCCCAGAGGATCATTCGCGGCGACGTGCCGGAGGGTCTGCGTGACAAGCAGATCATGCAGCTCGACCTCGGTGCGATGGTCGCGGGTGCGAAATTCCGCGGCGAATTCGAAGAGCGTCTGAAGGCCGCCCTGAAGGAGATTCAGGAGTCTGAGGGCCAGATCATCATCTTTATCGACGAGCTTCACACCGTTGTCGGCGCTGGAGCAGCCGAGGGGGCGATGGACGCCTCCAACATGCTCAAGCCGATGCTGGCCCGCGGTGAACTGCACGCCATCGGCGCGACCACACTCGACGAGTACCGGAAACACATCGAAAAGGACGCGGCGCTGGAGCGGCGTTTCCAGCCGGTGCTGGTCGACGAGCCGTCGGTCGAGGACACGATCAGCATTCTGCGCGGTCTGCGCGAGCGGTACGAACTGCACCACAAAGTGCGGATTATCGACTCGGCTCTGGTGGCCGCCGCGGTTCTCTCTGACCGGTACATCACGAACCGATTCCTGCCCGACAAGGCGATTGACCTAGTCGATGAAGCAGCTGCCCGGCTTCGCATGGAGATTACGAGTATGCCGGTCGAGCTGGACGAACTGCATCGACGCAGCATGCAGCTGGAGATCGAGCGAGAGGCGCTGCGCAAGGAGAAGGACGACGCGTCTCGCGCACGGCTCAAGGACCTCGAGCGCGAGCTGGCCAATGTGCGCGAGCAGGAATCCGCCCTGCAGTCCCAGTGGGAGCAGGAGCGTGAGGCGATCAGCCGCGTGAGCGAGCTAAAAGAGATGATCGAACAGACTCGGCTGGAGATTGAACAGGCACAACGTGCCGCCGATTATGGGCGAGCGTCGGAACTTCAGTACGGCAAGCTGGTCCAGCAGGAGCAGAAGCTCAAGGACGAGGAGCGACGACTCAGCGAGACGCAGGCGACGAGCAAACTCCTCAAAGAGGAGGTCGACGCCGATGACATCGCTGAAGTGGTAAGCAAGTGGACAGGTATACCGGTCAAGCGACTGGTAGAGGGTGAGATCGAAAAGCTCGTCCACATGGAAGAGCGGATCCACCAGCGCGTCGTTGGTCAGGAAGAGGCCGTTGGCGCGGTGAGCAACGCAATCCGGCGCGCTCGAGCCGGACTTCAGGACCCGAACCGTCCTTTGGGGAGCTTCATTTTCCTGGGACCGACCGGTGTCGGTAAAACGGAGTTGGCGCGAGCCCTGGCGGAGTTCCTGTTCGACGATGAACGGGCGATGATTCGCATCGACATGTCGGAATATCAGGAGCGTCACACCGTCGCGCGATTGATTGGCGCGCCTCCGGGATACGTCGGCTATGAAGAGGGCGGCCAGCTAACCGAGACAGTGCGACGACGCCCGTATGCGGTGATTCTGTTCGACGAGATCGAGAAGGCTCACCCAGAGGTGTTCAACGTCTTGCTGCAGGTGCTCGATGACGGCCGTTTGACCGACGGTCAGGGCCGAACGGTTGATTTCCGAAACTCGGTCATCATCATGACGAGTAACCTGGGGTCCACCTATATCCAGGCCGGGGAGGGGAATTCGGACGAGACGCGGACACGCGTGTTTGACGCGCTGCAGAAGCACTTCCGCCCGGAATTCCTGAACCGGATCGACGAGATCGTCATCTTCCAGGCGCTGACGCTGAAGGATCTGGAGCAGATCGTCGAGATTCAGCTCGGCTTCGTGCACGATCGTCTGGCACAGCGCAACATCGCGCTGCAGGTCACGCAGCGAGCGAAGCAATTGTTGGCACAGCGTGGCTTCGATCCGGTGTTCGGGGCGCGTCCGCTGAAGCGGGTGATCCAGCGAGAGCTACTCGACCGGCTGGCGAAGGAGATTCTGAATGGCGACATCCGGGATGGTGAGACGATCACCGTGGATGTTGGGCCAGAAGAGGACCTTGTCTTCCACGGAGCGCTGAGAAACGCCGAAGTGGTAGCCTAGCAAAGACAGAGGGCCCGGACTTTTGTCCGGGTCCTTTTTCATATCCGTGTAACGTCGCCGTTTGCCCAGCTGGCATATACTTTCGGTGGGCTATGGCTGGGCGCACCGGTGGGTGGACGAGAGGTTGCGACGCGTGGACGTACTGGAAGGTTTCATCAAGATTTTGCTGATCGCACTGGTGCTGGTCGGCGTGCCGGTTATCTTCATCCTGGTGTTCGACATCGCGGCACATCTCGGAGATCTCTTCGGACACGAATGAGATCCGGCGAAAGCGAAAGATTTGGGGTCCTGCGGGACTGGCGGAGTTTTTCTTCGCCTTTTTTGTTGTTCCGCGACGTTGTCCTTGGTGAGACCCGGAAGGACACAACGCGGCTAAGACTTCGACGTCTCCTGCGAATTCCTGGCGTATGGTAGCGAGGAAATCCGAATCCTCCGGGAGTTGTGCGCAAGCAATCCTATGAGTCAGCAATTGTGACTTCGCCTCTCGGCAACAACGCCACCACCGGGATGGCGAGCAGGGCAAACGCCGGGACGATCCAGAACGCTTGCTCGATGCCGATGGCGTCAGCCAATGCGCCGAATCCAAATGCCGTCGCGCTCTGCGACACGAACTGAAACGCCAGGAGCACGCCAGAAGACGGTCCGCGAGCCTCCGGGAGCATGTCCTGCATCAGCGCGAGCTGAATCGGACGAGCCGACCGCATGAGAACTCCTGCCAATACGAGCAGCGGAATGACCGCCCAAGAATGATTGTCTAGCCACAGGTAAAGATAGAGGAGCGGCACGCCACCGAGCGTGACCAGTACGAGCATGATCCGACGCCCGAATCGGTCCGACAACATGCCCCCAACGAATCCCCCGACAACTCCCGCGCCAAAGAGTGCCGAGAGAGAGAGCCCTGCATACCAGTCACTGTAGCCCTTCGCGACCAGGAGTTTCACCAGGAAGATGGAGAAGGGAACGACGCCGAGTCCGAAGAGGGCCACAAACGCGAGCAGCGCGACGATCCAGCGCAATTTCGAACGGAGCAGCGGAATCACCGCGACGCGTTCCGCTGACCGCTGTCTGGCGTCGCTCTCCGTCGTGTCAAGCGTGAAGAAGAGGATTACCGAGGCCACCAGCCCGAAGACCATGACGACGAAGGATCCCTCGAGAGTGAACCAGGCGATGGCAGCGGTGATAAAAAGAGGTCCAATCGTCCGGGCAAGTTCGCCTCCAGCCAGGAAAAAGGCCATCGACAGACCGGTTTTCGAGCCGCCGCGTTCACCCGCAAGCGCGACGGCGGGAGTGTGGAACGAAGCCGATGCCAGTCCGGCCGTGAAAAGCAGCAGCAGCACGAGCGCGAAGTGAGGCGCCAGGCCAATGGACGAAATCGACATCGCGGCCACAGCGGGTGCCAACACCACGAACCACTTTTTCCCCTTGCGGTCGGCGATCACACCAATGAACGGCTGCAGTACGCTCGGCATCTGCTGCGCCGGAACCATCAGCGAGGCGATTGCCAGTGGCACGCCCAGTTTTTCCTGAACCGGCGGAATTAGCACCGCCGTGAAGGAACCATAGAGGTCGTGAGCAAAGTGGGCGAAGCTGATTGGGAGCGTTGCCCTGAGAGCGGAGAGTTTGCTCCCATTCTCTACTTCTGCCACCGCGCCAACGTCAGGTGCTGGCGCCGGCTCGAGCATCGCGGGTTCGGAAAGTTGAATCTCTTCCTCGATCTCGGTTGAATCAGACATAGAACCTGGTCTCTCTTACCGGCCGCGGTCCGGCCACTGGTTCCGCGGGTGAATGACGGGGCGACCGTCGCGACGACGCTCAATGCCACGCTGACTTGACGCCCGTTTGATCTTTGTAACCTACCACAGGATTGGCGTCTGGAATGGGAGGCCGCGAATACGTTTTGATGCGTGACGGGGGCCAACCTGCTGGCACGTCGGGTGCATACAGGCATCCTCAGACGATTGGTGAGCGATGTAATCATGAGAACGAGAGTGTAAATGAACGCACAGGATGATGATCTCCAACGATATGCCCAGACCTTGCGCCAGCACGCAGGATCCGTTCACGCGTTGCCTGATCTCCAGCAGTCAATCGCGTATGGCGTCTTACATGGTCGATCCATCCATGAGATCGCCCAGGAGAATGGCGTCAGTGAAGACGCCGTGTGGAACATGCTCGAGAGCACGACCCGTTTGTTTGCCGGAAGTGCCCTGTCAAGTCAGGCCGAAACCGGAGGGTTTGTTAGCGATGCCGATCCCGGCGTCTCGGGTGGCTATGGAGACACCGGGTTTGGAAGTATCGGAAATGAGCCCCCGTATCCGACTCCCGAAGAGCCACGGGACGAGCAGTAACCGGGGAAGTTGCAGGTTCCATCGCTCAGGCAGATTAACGTCGGGCGACGGGTAATTTCTACTTCACCTATCCCAACGACATAGATGCTAATTTGAAAGGCGATGAGATGGAAGCCTCCGAGCGAGCGCTTCAAGAACTCCTTGCACGGTTTGACCATGACCACTTTCGTCCGGGTCAGCGCCCGGTCATCGATGCGATCCTCGACGGTCGAGATGCTCTGGCGGCTCTCCCGACCGGCTCTGGCAAGTCACTGGTCTATCAATTGACATCCCAGATACTGCCGGGCACCACCGTGGTCGTCTCACCTCTCATCGCATTGATGAAGGATCAGGTTGATTCGCTCCACAATCTGGGTATTGGCGCGAACCTGATCAACAGCACACTCAATGCAAGTCAACACGCCGCCTCCAAAGCGGAGATCGAGCATGGCGATTCGAAACTCCTCTACGTCACGCCGGAGCGATTCGACAACGACGAATTCGCTGAATGGATCAGCGGCATCGACGTGTCACTGCTTGTCGTCGACGAAGCGCACTGCATCTCTGAGTGGGGACACGACTTCCGTCCGGCGTATCTGAATCTCGCACATGCTGCCGAAACGATCGATCGCCCGCCTATCCTGGCGTTGACCGCAACCGCTTCCCCATGGGTTCGAACCGAAATCCTCAAGCGGCTCAATCTGGTCGACGCGCTCGTCGTCGTAGCTGATATCGACCGTCCGAACCTCTTCTTCGAGGTCGCACGCGTCGAATTGGAGAATGAAGACCGGGGCGTGCTCAAACGCTTGTTCGAGTGCAAGACGCGCCACTATCCGGAGATGATCTGTGACTGTTTGACGGACGCCATGCGGGGAAGCGGGATCGTCTACACCCGCACTGTCAAACCGGCGGAAGAGACCGCGGGGCGGTTGTGCGGCTGGGGCGTGCGCTCGGGAGCCTACCACGGTCAGCTCGATCAGGAGGAGCGGGACCGCGTTCAAGAGCAGTTCATGAGTGGTGACTTGCTGGTGATCTGTTGCACCAATGCGTTCGGACTCGGCGTTGACAAGGCAGACGTCCGATTTGTGGTTCACCGCGACGTCCCCGCAAGCGTCGAAGAGTACTTTCAAGAAGCTGGACGAGCAGGACTCGACCGCAAATTTGCCCGCTGTGTCTTGATCTACCGGCCTGGCGATCTGGGCCAGGCGGCTTTCCTGGCGGCGACCAGTCGTATCGCGCCGGAGAAGATCGAGCAGGTCAAGTCAGTCCTCAGCGATTGACAGGAGTGGGGAATTACCATTCCTGTCATTCTGAGGCCGCAGCCGAAGAATCTCTCCGAACGTGCCGGAAGCAGATGCGTCGAGGATGAAGAGATCCTTCGACTCCGCTGCGCTCCGCTCAAGATGACAGCGATACGGATAGTGCCATAATCCCCGTGGTCGGCGTTCCAGGATGACAATTCTACGGACTCGACCGTGATCAACGCGGTTCTTGAATCAGCATGATTGCGGCATGTACCGTGACATCCACAACCTGGTAGTCCAGTTGGCACCTGAATCTGAGCATGGCTCTTTGTCAACACCAAACAACCCTGGGAACCTTTCGAGCATCTACATCGTCTCCTCTGTAGAAGCCACCAACCAGAAACTTGATCAACAAAGGCGGAGAGGAGCAGGTCATGCTGAGACGCGTGGTGCATAGATTTTCGATCGTTCTGGTGATCTTCCTGGGGATCGTTCTGCTGTCTGCCTGTGGTGGCAATGGGAAAACCTCGACAAGAGACAGTTCCTCATCGTCCGCGGCACCGTCTGATCAGTCCATTGGCGCGACAAAAGACGGTCAGGCTTTCACAAGCGAGGGTGGCGGATCAACTGGGACCACATCGAACGCGACCAGCCCATCGGCGACGACAGGTTCCGCGTGGGGACAGAAGATCATCCGCAACGCGGACATAACGCTGCGCGTGACGAGCGTCGAGTCGATGCTGGCGACGATCCGGACGATCGCAGACACAGCCGGAGGCGTCGTCTTCGCGTCGTCTTCCTCCTATGACGGGGACCAGCAGATCGCGAGCATGACACTTGACATTCCCGAAGAGCAGTTTGACCAGGTGATCAACCAGCTCCGTTCGGCGACCGGTGTCAAGAAGGTCGAGAAGGAGACGATCACTAGCCAGGATGTAACCGAACAGTACGTCGACCTCCAGTCGCAGTTGCGCAATCTCCAGGCGACGCAGGCAAGGCTGCAACAGCTAATGAATCAGGCGACGCAGCTGCAGGACGTTCTGACGATACAGCAGCAGCTCTCCAACGTCGAAGGACAGATCGAGCAGACGACGGGGCGCATCAACTACCTCGAGAAACACACCAGTTTCTCTCGAATCACCATCTCGCTTCTTCCGGTTGGGGTGGCGGTCGACACTGGGCCGAGCAGCGGGTTCGACTTCGGTCAGGCTGTTCATGACGCCTGGGAAGCCTCACTGGCATTTACGGGCGGTGTGCTGACCGGTCTGGTGAAGACGGCCGTCTTCCTGTGGTGGTTCTGGCCGCTCGCCCTGGTGGCGGGGATTGTCTTCCTGACACGTCGACAGCGTCGTCGTCAGGCGGCCCAGGGCACAGAGGTCGTTGCCTGAGAATGAGAAAGCCGCCGGATCTAACTGAGATCCGGCGGCTCGTAATCCTGGTTAGCTGCCGAGGAACGACAACGCGGCGAGGGCGTAGGCCCTGGTCGCGTCCATAACCTCATCGATGCCGACCCACTCATCTGGCTGGTGCGCCAGGGCCGGGTCGCCGGGTCCGTAGATGATGGTGGGAACACCCTTCTCGGCGAAGTGGCGGCCGTCGGTTCCCATGCTGAAACCAGTCAACTTCGTATCGAAGCCGAGGAACTCGTTTGCTCGCAGCATGCCCTGGACGATCTCGCTGTCAGGCTGGTTGAGAATGGCTTCACGGCCACCGAAGCGGGCAAAGTCGACCTCGACCTTCATCCCGGGAATGTCCTTGACTGCTTTTTCGGCGATCGACGCGGATCTCCGTGACGACGTCTTCCGGCTTCTCCCCAGGAATGATGCGGCGGTCGATGTAGATCGTGCACTGATCCGGAACGACATTTGTTTTCACGCCGCCGTCGATCATGCTAATCGTCGCGGACGAATGATGGAAGTAGTCGTGGGTTCGCTTCTCGAGTACCGGCCAGAGCTCGCTCTGCAATGCGGTGATGACCCGCGCCATTCCCTCGATGGCGTTGACGCCTTCCCACGGAAGCGCGCCGTGCGCCGCGCGGCCGTGAACGGTCACGCGCGTTCCAGCGCCGCCTTTCTCGCCGATGCAGATGCGATTCATGGTCTGCTCGCCGACGATCACAAAGTCGGGCTTTATCGAATCAGAGTTGGCGATCAGCTGTGCCCCGAGCGCGCCGCCGATTTCCTCGTCGGCTACTTCATTGACGATCAGCTTGCCATTGACGTTCACGCCGGACCGCGCCAGAGCGATGGCTCCCATGACCTGAGCCGTGACGCTCGCCTTGTCGTCGCCTGCTCCGCGTCCGTAGACCTTGCCGTCGGCTACGTCCGCCGCGAACGGAGGGTGGCTCCAGGCCGATTCCTGCCCAGTCGGGACTACGTCCAGGTGTGCGTTGAAGAGGAGTGTAGGACCATCACCGCGTTTGAGTTCGGCAACCATGTTTGGCTTTGTCTCGTCCTCGGTAACGAAGCTCACGTCGAATCCCTCTGCGCGCAGCTTGTCGGCGCAGACGTTGATCGCCTCTCGCACGTCACCTGGCGGATTCACCGACGGAATCTGAACCAGCTGACGCAGAAAGGCGATGACCTCATCTTGATCGATCTGGTCGAGTACCCGCTTCGCGGCATCCTGATCGAGGTTGCCATTTGTCGAGGTCACTGTTTCCCCTCCCAATCGCACAAAATCGTTGATAGCGCTGGGGCAGTATAGCATGGGTCTGTTGTCTGTCGGCTCTCGGTCGCGGCCATACACGGACGCTATGGTATCCTCGCGGACGGGGCGGAAAGTCTGGAATGTACCGCCCTGTTGTCGAGATGACGAGTCAACGAGGGTGAAGATTGAAGGCTAAGCTCGCGACCGCAGAAGAGTTGGCGGAGGCGCTGCTACGAGCGCGCGGATTCGCCATCGACATGGATGGTGTCCTCTACCGTGGAGATACGGTCCTGCCACACGTGAACGATTTTCTCGCCGTTCTGGAGCGCCGCGGCGTTCCGTTTGTGCTGGCGACCAATAACTCGACCCGTCTTCCCGAGCAATACGTCCAGAAGCTCTCCGCGATGGGGATTACCGTCGCCGCCGATCGGATTCAGACGTCAGGTCAGGCGACAGCTGCGTGGTTGAAGGAGCGCTACTCGCGAGGCACGACGGTCTACGTCGTTGGTATGGCGGCGCTGGAGACGGCGATCTATGGTGACGGCTATTTCATTCAAGCCGGGAAAGACGCCGAAGTCGTCGTCGCGGGCGCCGATTTCGAAGTGACGTATGAGAAGCTTCGCATTGCCTGTCTGGCGATCCGTCGCGGCGCGGCGTTTGTCGCGACCAACGGCGACACCACGTTCCCAACCGAAGAGGGTTTGATTCCGGGCGCCGGCGCGCTACTCGCCGCGCTCGAGGCGGCCACGAGCACGACGCCTGATGTGGTCGGAAAGCCGTCGACCGGAATGCTGCTTCAAGGTGCCCAATTGCTCGGCACCGAGCCGGAATCGACCATTATGCTCGGTGATCGTCTCGACACCGACATCCTTGCCGGGCAGCGTGCCGGCTTTATCACGATCATGGTGCTGACCGGAGTCACCACGTTTGATGAGGTCGCCGAGTCGGAGCTCCAGCCGGACATCCTCCTGCAAGACCTCGAACCACTCGTGAATTATTTTGGGTCTCAGACATGAGGCACATTGGGAACTACGACGTCGAGGACCCAGCGAAGATTCAAGGCCGGGATGAAGTCGATGCGAGTGATCGCAGCCTCGCGGGCCTCCGTCTACGAGATGCGTTGGAGGCGATGGGGGATTCGTATGGCCGCGTGCTGCTTCTCGGCTGTGGTGCTGGACGCTACGTGCGGGCGATTACGCGAGCCAGGCCCGACCTTGATGTCTATGGCGGAGATCTGAGCCTGAACGCGCTCCATGAGGCACGGCGCGCTGACGATCAATCAATCTACCTGGCGCTCGATGCCAGCAACCTCCCGTTTGTTGACGACTCATTTTCCGCGGTTCTCTTTTTCGACCTGCTTGAGCACGTGCCTGATTATCAGGGATTGCTCCGTGAGTCCCTACGTGTGATCGAACCGGGAGGCCTCTTCCATTTCTTCGTTCCGCTTGAGGGACAACCTGGCACGCTCTATCACGCGCTGCGGGGTTCCACGCGCCTACCAATTCACCGCTGGAAACGGGACCATGTCGGGCATGTCAATCGCTTCACTTCGGACGACGTGATTCGCGCTGTCTGGGAGACTGGTTTCGAGGTGACCAATGTCCGCTTCGGCTTTCACCCGACCGGGCAAATTCATGACGTGGTCGACTACTGGCAGCGAGAACGCGCCACTGGCGCACCCGGGATCCTACCCATGGCGGCGGTCGAGTTGATCGCGCGCGGCGTGTTCCTTTTCAGCTGGCGTCTCTCGTACGTTGAGGACCTGCTCTACGGCGGCCCGACCCTGGCGTCGGGTCTCCATCTCACGGCGCGCAAGCCGGAATAATCCGGGATCGCTGCGGGCTGGCCCTTGTCCAAATCGTGTCCAGCGCCGATGATCACGACACGAGTACGGACTACGACGAGAGGGGAGCCAAAATGTCCGCTGAAGCGCTTCGATCGATTCCGATCATCGATGGCCATACTGACTACCTGCTGTCCTTGACCAAGACGGGCCGGAGCTTCGTCGAGGAGACCGACATCGGGCACGTCGATCTTCCCCGCGCCCGCAAGGGAAACATCGGCGCGATGATCAGCGCAGTCTTCATTCCGAGTGATCTGCTGCCCGAGCATGCGCTAATCGAGACGTTACGCGCGGTGGACCTGCTCAAACGAACCGTCGCACAGTCGAATGGACAGATGGAACAGGTGCGATCATACGACCAACTGGTCAGCTGTCTCGACCGGAAGGTCTTTGGTGCGATTCTGCACTATGAGGGGGCGGAGGCGATCGACCCAAATTTCGCGGTGTTGCGCCTCTCCTATGAGCTTGGATTGCGGTCGCTGGGGCTCGTCTGGAGCCGCCCGACCATCTTCGCCGAAGGAGTCGGCCCGCAGAACACCGGCAAGGGTCTGACCGGCCTCGGCCGCGAGTTGGTCCAGCAGTGCAACGAGATGGGCATTCTCGTCGACGTATCACACCTGAATGAGCCAGGGTTCTGGGACGTCATCGAGAGCAGCAGCAAGCCGTTCGTCGCCAGCCACTCCAATGCGCGAGCGATTTGCGATCACGAGCGCAATCTGACCGACCGTCAGATCAAGGCGCTGGCCGAAAAGGGCGGCCTGATGGGGATCAACTACGCGACTGGATTCCTCGTAAAAGGCGCTCAGGGAAGTTCCGATGTACCGCTAAGCGCCCTGGTCGACCACATCGACCACATCGTCAACCTGGTCGGAATCGACTACGTCGCTCTCGGCTCCGACTACGACGGTGCTGGAGTGCCCGCAGCTCTCAAGGACGCCGCTCACGACTGGGCAATCGTCGAAGAGCTTGTCCGGCGCGGCTACGACGAGGACTCCATCGCCAAGATCTGCCGCGACAACTGGTTGAGAGTGTTGAAAGAAGTGTGGGGGTAGGATGACTACCCTCATCCCCAGCCCTTCTCCCGCCAAGCGGGAGAAGGGAGAACGACTGAGTACGCGGTCACCAGGTAGTTTTCGTCTCCCCTCTCCCGTTCGTACGGGAGAGGGGCCGGGGGTGAGGGCCGCTCCCTACCCAGGCAACAGATCTAGCGACTTGCTGTCGATGACCTGCTTGACCAATGGGATGAATTCGTCGAGCGGCTTGGCGCCGAGATTCTCGTTCGTGCGCAAGCGCACGGCGACGGCATTGTTCTCGGCCTCTTTGTCGCCAACGACGAGCATGTAGGGCGTATGCTCCATCTGCGCACGCCGGATCTTGGCCTGCATCCGGTCGCTGGCATTGTCGACGTCGGCGCGGATTCCGGCGTCTTTGAGCCGCTGCTGAACTTGCTGGGCGTATTCGTTGTGACGGTCAGCGATCGGGATGATCACGGCCTGAACTGGTGAGAGCCATACCGGGAACGCCCCGGCGAAGTGCTCGATCAGCAGGCCGAGGAAGCGCTCCGTCGATCCTGTGACGGCGCGGTGCAGCACGACCGGCGTGTGGACCTGACCATCTTCGCCGATGTACTCACAGCCGAGCCGCGACGGCTGGATGAAGTCGACCTGGATCGTCGAGAGCTGCCATTCACGGTTCAGGGCATCCTTAGCCATGAAATCGGCTTTCGGGCCGTAGAATGCTGCCTCGCCCTCGACCGCGTCATAGGGCACCTGGTTGGCGTCTAACGCCGCTCGGAGTGCCGTGACCGCTTTGGCCCACTTTTCTGGATCGTTGACGAACTTGCCTTCGCTCCCTGGCAGCGACAGTTGCACCCGGTAATCTGTCAGCCCGTACGTCTGCAAGACTTCCGTGACCAGCTGAAGTGCCCGGCTAAACTCCTCCTGGATCTGTTCTTCCGTGCAGAAGATGTGGCAGTCGTCCTGTGTCAAAGCCCGGACACGCGTCAACCCGGACAGCGTGCCGCTGATCTCGTAGCGGTAGAGCGTGGCGAACTCCGCGAACCGGAGCGGCAGCTCGCGATACGAGTGAACGCCCATCTCGTTGTACAGGGCCATATGCGACGGGCAGTTCATTGGCTTCAGCCGGTAGGAGACTTCCTCGTCGACCATCGGCGGGAACATGACGTCAGCATAGTTGTCGTAGTGCCCGGACCGGTGGTAGAGACTCTCTTTCGCCAGATGGCCCGTCCAGACGTGTTGGTAGCCGTAGCGCGTCTGGACGTCGCGGACGTAGTTCTCCATCTGGTAACGGAGCATTTCGCCCTTTGGCGTGAAGAGCGGGATACCGGGACCGATTTCGTCTGAGAAGTAGAAGAGCCCGAGCTCGCGCCCCAGCTTGCGGTGGTCGCGTCTTCTCGCCTCTTCCTGCCGCTCGAGATAGGCATCGAGCGCGTCCTTCGACGGCCACGACGTGCCGTAGATGCGCTGCAGCATCGGGCGCTTCTCGTCACCTCGCCAGTACGCTCCGGCCACGTTCAAGAGCTTGACTGCGCCGATCTCCGACGTGTTGTCGACATGCGGACCGCGGCAGAGGTCCGTGAACGTGTCCTGTGTGTAACGCGAGATAACTTCGTCTTCGGGCAGGTCGTTGATCAGTTCGACCTTGTAGGGCTGGTCGGCGAAATACTTCAAGGCGTCATCACGGGAGATCTCGTCCCGCTTGAACTCGAAGGCGCCCTGCTTGATACGATCCATCCGGCCCTCGATCTCCGCGAGATCCTCAGGCGTCAACGACCGTGGGAGGTCGAAATCGTAGTAGAACCCGTTCTCGATGGCTGGCCCAATTGCGAGCTTGGCGTCGGGGAATATCTCGAGCACAGCCTCAGCCATCACGTGCGCGGCCGAGTGGCGCATCCTGGCGAGTTCGAGTTCCTCCTGATTATCGATGTCGAGCTGAATATCCATCTCTTCAGATACCTGTGACATGTCTACTTTCTCCGTTCGTCGTGCATTGCTGGATCACGTCAATGAGTTTGCAGCTCGCCGCCGTCCAGATGGGACGACGGCGCGGGTAGTGGTGGTCTTCATGGCCGTCTCCCTTCTTGCGACAAACAAAAAACCCACCGCCCAGAGGGACGGCAGGCTGACCTGTCGTGGTTCCACCCAACTTCCGACGCAAATCGAGATTTCGCGTCGCTCGTTCCGCCTGGTATCGGGGGCGTCCGGGTCCGGCTACTGACTGGTGTGTTCGCCGACCTGCTCACGGGGGGTATTCGCCGCGTCCTGTTTGAGCGGAGCTTTCAGCCGGTGACTCCGCCTCTCTGACGCATGAACACGGGTACTCGTCCCGATCATCGCAATGAGTCAGTTGTTACGTGAATCATAGTGCGTATCGGGATCGACGTCAATGTTGAGCGTTACGCTACGCACGAAGCAGAGCGATGGATAACAAAAAAACCGCCAACTGATGTTGACGGCTCGTCCGGGTGGGCGGTACTAGACTCGAACTAGTGACCTCCACGATGTCAACGTGGCGCTCTAACCAACTGAGCTAACCGCCCCCGCGAATGACGAGCGGAGTATAGCATAGCGTCTTTCCGCTCGCAATCGTGCGCTCTCGTGCGGATTGAACGTTCAGTGCCCGAGCAATTTCACGCTCTCGGCACGCGGATGCCACGTGAGTTGCTTGCGTCCGAACTGCGCCAGCAACTGGCGAGCCCGCAGGCAGAGTGGCTGCAGATCGGGGTGTTTGACTTTCCAGCGCCCGTTGACCTGCTCAACGACCAGCTTGCTGTCGGTCTTGATGCAGATCGAGAGATTCGTCGGGTTGCGGCCATGTTCTCGGGTCCACTGCAACGCGGCTTCGACGCCCGCGAGCATCGTGCGATATTCCGCCTGATTGTTCGTGACGTTGTTGCCGTACTCGAGGCGTTCTATTGTCTCGAACCCGTCGCGACTCGACAGGTGAAAGCTGCCGTAACCCTTGCCAGGATTGCCAAGTGAGCCACCATCAAACACGAGCATCAGGTCACACGATCCGATCGAACCAGTCAAACCCATTCCCATTCATGTTGCTACCGGAATGCCGCGAAACGGCACGAAATGACCGGGCGGGATCCCCTCGCCCGGTCATGGATGTCACTATTCTAGCGGACTAAACGCCCGCTTGCGCTTCTGCCTTGGCCTTGGCGTTGGCGACGATCGTATCGGTCAGGTGCGCGGGAACGGGCTGATAGTGACTGAAGCTCGACGTAAACGAGCCACGACCCTGGGTGATCGAGCGTAGGTCGGTCGCGTAGCGCTGGATTTCGGCCGCTGGGGCGATTGCCGCGATCGTGGTCATGCCGTCATCGCGCGGATTCATTCCCTGGACCTGGGCACGCTTGCCGTTTAGATCACTCATCACGTCGCCCATATAGGCTTCCGGCACCGTCACTTCAATGTGCATGATCGGCTCGAGAATGATCGGTTTAGCGGCAACTGCGCCCTTCTTGAACGCCTGCGACGCCGCGATTTTGAAAGCCATTTCCGACGAGTCGACGTTATGGTACGAGCCATCCGTCAAGGTGACGCGAATGTGGGTCACCGGGAACCCGGCAAGGATGCCTTCCTCCAGCGCCTCGCGTACGCCCTTTTCCACAGCGCCGATATAACCCTTCGGCACGACACCACCGACAACCTTGTCGCCGAACTCGAAATCGCCTTCTTCCATCGGTTCCAGGTCGAGGAAGACGTGACCGTACTGGCCGTGGCCGCCGGTCTGCTTCTTGTGCTTGTACTCGATGCCCTTCACTGGCTGGGAGATAGTCTCCCGGTAGGCGACGGTCGGGAGATCGGTGTCGACGTTGACGCCGAATTTGCGGGCCATGCGCTCGAGGCCGATGTGGACGTGCGATTCACCGAGACCGGAGACGAGAGTCTCTCCGGTCTCTTCATCGCGCCGGATGTGGAGCGTCGGATCCTCTTCGAGCAGCCGCTGGATGGCCGCGCCCATCTTGTCCAGGTCGCTCTTTGTTTTGGGATGTACGGCGGCGGAGAAGGCTGGCTCCGGGAAATGTATGCCGTCGAGGACGAGGATCTTGCCCTGGTCGCAGAGGGTGTCGCCCGTCGCAACGGTCTGAAGCTTGGCGACCGCTCCGACATCGCCGGCAGGTACTTCGGAAACGGCGATCTGCTCCTTGCCCCGCACGACATAAAGTTGGCCGATGCGCTCCTCGTGTTCCTGCTGAGTGTCGTACACATGACTGTCGGATTTCAGCGTGCCCGAGAAGACCCGGAAGTAGGAAAGCTTCCCGACGTAGGGATCGGCGACAGTCTTGAAGACGAGCGCCGCCAACGGACCCTTGGGGTCGGCCTCCAGCGTGACGTCCGAGCCGGCCTGGTTCTTTGCCAACACCGCGCCGGGCGGCGGGAAGTAGTCGACGATGGCATCGAGCAGGTGCGGGATGCCCTTGCACGCGGTCGCCGCACCGGCAAAGACCGGCACGATGTTGCCAGCGGCCATGGCGGCGCGCAGGCCGTGCTGAAGCTCTTCGACGCTGATCTGGTCGTCCTCCAGATAGCGCAACATCAACTCTTCGTCGTGTTCACAGATGGCTTCCACGAGTTGAACACGCAGTTCTTCGACGGTGTCGGCAATTGCGTCCGGCACATCCATCTCAGTCTCGCCACCGTCTTTGCCGTCGCTGAAGAGGTACGCCTTACGGGACAACACGTCGACGATGCCACTGAAGTCTTTTTCAGCTCCGATCGGAATCAACACGGGGACAACTGACGGGCCAAATGTTTCACGCGCGGCGTTGAAGGTCGCGGTGAAGTTTGCGTTCTCGCGATCCATCTTATTGATGAAGAGCGCGCGGACACGGTTAACCTCGTCGGCAGCCTTCCACGCTTGCTCAGTGCCCACTTCGACGCCGGCTGACGCGTCCAGCAAGATCAGCGCGACGTCGCAAACGCGCATGGCGCCTTTGACTTCACCGAGGAAATCAGCATAACCAGGAGCGTCGATGATGTTGATCTTGCTGTTTTTCCATTCGAGTGGGGCGAGGCTCGCGCTGATCGAGATACCACGCTTGACTTCGTCCGGATCCCAGTCCGAGATGGTGGTTCCCTCTTCGATGCGCCCGAGGCGGTTGACTGTGTGGCTGACGTAGAGGAGAGCCTCGGTCAAGGACGTCTTTCCAGAGCTGCCATGGGAAAACAGACCAATGTTTCTGATCTTTTCGACCGGATAGCTATTCACGGCTCTCCTCCAACTACCAAATTGAGTGATAGCCTGACAGCCAGCCCCTGTCGCGGGGGCCGGCTAACGAACGTCCATCACTCTTCTGATCCAATCTGTCACACCTCAGCGAGGTGCTCCGGGCAACGAGTTGGTGTTCTCGTATTATAGTCCGGGGATAATGGGCGACAAGTGCGCCTGCGTATGATTGTTCGTCAACAGTTGGGAAGGGACACCAGGTGACCAGTACTCGGGAGAACAGCGGAAGCGAGATGAAGGCACTCCTCGGCGAGCTGGCCCGGATCGACGGCGTGTCGGGGCATGAGCAAGCCGTGGTGGCGAGACTCAAGGAATTGTTCGAGCCGCTGGCCGATCGCCTCCAGATCGACAGCTACGGGAACCTGTTCGCGACGTTCGACGGGCCGGAGGGTTCTCCGACCCTCATGATCTCGGCCCACTCTGACGAGATCGGAGCGATCGTCAAAAGCATCGAACCCAATGGGATGATCCGCTTCGAGCGGCTCGGCGGACTCGTCGAGACGCTGACGATTGGCCGGCACGTCAACATCCGTGGGCATCACGGCGTGGTCGGCGTTAAGGCTGGTCATATCCAAACGCCGGAAGAGCGAGGCAAAGCTCCGGCCATGCGAGAGCTCTATATCGACATGGGGTACGAGACGGCCGAGGACGTTCGGGCGCTGGGAATCGGGGTCGGAGACGCCATTGCCTACGATGAGCCGATGATGGAACTGGCGAACCCCGACCGGGTAGCTGGTAAGGCACTCGATAATCGAGTCGGGTGCGCCATCCTGGTCGAGCTTGCCCGATCCCTTCAGGGTGTTGATCTGAACTGCACCTTGCACCTTGTGGTCACGGTGCAGGAAGAGGTCGGCCTGCGCGGCGCCCAGATGGCAACGCACCGGCTCAACCCGACGGCCGCCATCGTGGTGGATACGGTGCCGTCGGGCGGTACTCCGGATGTTGACTACTATCGCGACCTGAGTATGCGAATCGGGGCAGGACCGGTGATCCCTGTATCGAGTGGTGGCGGGGGCCGTGGCTTTCTCGCCAACCCGGCGATGCGAGATTTTCTGGTCGATAGCGCCGAGTCGGCTGGCGTGGAGATTCAGCAGTCCGTCTTCGTTGGGGGAAACTCCGATGCCGCCGCGGTTCACCTAGTGCGCGACGGAATCCCGACGGGCGTTGTGAATATCGCCCGGCGATACTCGCACTCACCGGTTGAGATGCTCGATATTCGCGACGCGGTTGCGGCGGTGGATTTGCTCGAAGCCGCGGCCAAGCGCTTTGGGCCGGAGACCGATCTTGGGTTCTTGTCCGCGCGTTGGGGATAATTTCGCGTCTGTCAAGCGATCGGACGTCGCTCGTGATCGACGTGTAGACTCGGACGGCCCACCGGCCGGGCAAGGCACGCCTCACCCTTCGTGATGCGAGGCCGCGAAGAGATACGCTCATCGTCCATCGACGCGCTCGAAGATGATGCGGAGTCCTTCGAGCGTCAAGTCTGGCTCATAGGTGTCGATCGCGCTCGTATGTGGCGCGATCACACCGCCCAGTCCGCCGGTCGCGATGACAAACGGCTCTGAGTTGAGCTCGACGGCGATACGGGTGAGCAATCCTTCGATGAGCCCGATGTAGCCGAGCACGGTACCCGACTGCACGCTGTCGATCGTGCTGCGACCGATCGCGCGTTCGGGCACGGCCAGTTCCACGGCCGAGAGCCGGGCCGCTCTGCTGGTCAGGGCTTCGAGTGCAAGCGTTAGTCCCGGCGCGATGGCTCCGCCAATGTAGTCGCCATCGACTGAGACGACGTCAAAGTTAGTGCCGGTTCCAAAGTCGACGACCACGGTTGGACCGCCGTGGCGAGAGAAGGCCGCGACAGTGTTGGCGAGACGATCCGCGCCAACCTCGGCCGGGTTGTCGATCCGGACCTTGATGCCGAAGTCTAACCTCGAACTGACAATCACTGGCTCGCGCGCCAGACGCGAGCTGAGCATTTCGGTGAAGACAGGCGTGAGTCTTGGAACGACACTGGAGAGGATTGCTCCGTCGAGGTGGTGCAGGTCGACCGTATCGGACGCCGCCAGCGTCGACATGATTGCCCACCATTCGTCTGGCATACGGGTGCGCTCCGTCGCCAGTCGCCAGGAGGTCACCAGGTGATCACCTTCGTAGATCCCGGCCACCACGTTCGTGTTCCCGATGTCGAGCGCGAGCAGCGCCATAGTTCCTCCCTGAATGTCAGATCCGCGCTCGGATAAATCGACCAACGATATGCAGTATAGACGGCAAGTTCGATCAGTGATCGAGCGCGGTGCGCAACTCGCGGCGCACACTGCCGTCGGTCTCGGCATCGAGGCGCTGTTGGAGAAATGAACTGGAAGCAGTACGGTCGATGTTCGCCATGGCCCAGGCGGCGTGGCCGCGCACGAGCGGCAGATCATGTGTCGCGACGGTCCGTTCGAGCAATTCAAGGTCGCGGCCAGTCCCGGTGTTGCCGAGCGCGACGGCGGCGTTGCGTGCCATTCCGGAGCGCTTCGTTCGAAGCACGGCGGTGCCGCGATAGGTCTCGCGGAATTTGTCTTCGCTAATAGTCAGTAGCCAGCCGAGCCGGGGAAACGCATTGTCGAGACTTCGTGGTTTGAAGGCACTGTCGTCGTCCGCCGTTGCGGCCTTGGTATACGGGCAAACCTCCTGGCAGTCGTCGCAGCCGAAGACCCAGTCTTCCATCAAGGGTCGAAGATCGTGCGGGATGGCGTCGCGCAATTCGATGGTGAGGAACGAAATACAGCGAGGTGTGTCGATGACATAACCAGGCTTGATCGCCCCGGTTGGGCAGCGGTCGACGCACAATGTGCATCGACCGCACCTTGGCTTGAGCGATTGATCGGGCTCGATTTCGATATCAACCAGCATGTCTCCCAGCATGACCCATGAGCCATGACCTGGGACCAGAATCATGGTGTTCTTGCCATACCATCCGAGACCTGAGCGGGCTGCGACGGCGCGATCGACAATGCGCGCCGTGTCAACGAGCAAACGTGCCTCGATTTCGCGACCGAGTTCATGTTCCAGCAGTGCGAGGAAACACTTCATGCGCGACTTCAGCGTCCGGTGATAGTCGTGCCCCCAGGCGTAGCGTGAGATCCGACCACGCGGTTCGTCGTCTGGCCGAGTTACCGGCGCCAGGCGATAGGGAACGCCGATCGAGATGATCGACCGGGCCGAGACGTGAAGGTTTCTTGGAGACGCCGAAAAACGGGCGCGCTCTTCGGTGAACCAATCAAGCCCGTTCAGGTTCCCGGCGCGAATTCTGTCTGCCAATAGGTCGCCAAGCTGGTCGAACGGATCGGCCGAGGTAACACCAGTAAGCGGAATGTCGCACTGGGCGGCCAGTTCGGAAATGCGCTCACGCTGGAGGAGGGCCAAGATTACGAATCCGTCCGTAGAGTCGCGTGCGAGAGAAAGTGGTCGAGCTCGGATCGCGTGGGCAAGGATGATCGCGCGCCCAGCTCGCGAATACTCATTGCTCCCATGGCGTTGGCTAGCCTGCCGATCTCACGGGGTTCTCGGCGTTCCAGAATCCCGAGAGCGACACCCGCGGCAAACGCATCACCGGCCCCGGTGGTGTCTACCACGTCAACGTCGAAGGCTGGGACAGCAGTTGTCGACTGGTGGTCTGCCAGGATGCAACCGGCTGGCCCCATGCTAATGGCGAACATGCGCAGGTCGGCGTAGATCATTTGTTGCTGTACTTCTCGAATGGCAGCGTGGATGTCATCGCAGCCGGTGACGTAAAGAAGCTCGCGTTGATTGCCGGCGAGATAGTCGTGTCGTAGCGCTATCTCGAGACCCTCCCGCGGCGACATCTCGACGAGATAGGTCAGACTGCCAAGAAAGCGCGTCCAGGGGGACGTATGGGTCGGAAGATCCACGATAAAGCGACGCAAGCGCGAGTCATCCACATCGAGTATGACCAGGTCGTGGGCGAACAACTCCGCGAGCGGAAGAGAGTCGCCGTGCTTGAGCCGGGCACCCTGGTGCCAGTAAATCGTCCGGTCGACCCCGTGACCGGCACCGGACACGACGATGATGGCTGAGTCCGATAGTTCTCCATCTCGCGTCGTCAGGTGGGCGCAATCGCACCCTTCAGCCTCGAGCACCCGACGAAGTTCTCGGCCTTCGTCGTCGTCCCCAACTTTCGCGGCGAAGGATACCGGAATGCCGAGTCTGGCCAGAGCATGCACCGTGTTCGCGGTAGTGCCGCCCGATTGCTCGAGTGTGCGGCGAACGATGGCATAGGATCCGGCCTCGGGGTAGAAATCGGTCACGATGAGACGATCCCAGGACGCCATGCCAATCGCTGCGACGCGTGGTCGACTCATCGTCGCTCTACACTCCACGTTCCAGTACGACACGGCACGGTGCGCCGTCTAGATCTCCCAGACGGAGCGGTAGGCAGATCAAACGGTAGTTACCGGGTTCGATGCTCCGAAGATCCAGGCCCTCGACAATCACCATCTCAGCACCGAGAAGTATCCGGTGGGTTTCTCCGTCGCCTGCAAAGGGCTCGATTGAGAGGTAGTCAATGCCAACAAGGTCGACGCCATGCTCGGTCAGCCAGCGCGCGCCGGACGGCTCGACGCCAATGAACTTCTCATGGAACTGATGTCTCGGGTCGCCCCAGAGTTCCGAATTGCGGGTTTTGAGTACCAAGCGAGTCACTCCGGACGGAATGCCGGCCGTCTCGAAGTCATCAGCGATGATATTACGGTCGAGATGACGGAGATCGCAGACGTAGCAGTCGCCGATGAGTCGGTCGAGCACGATGGTGTCGAGGCGTTTGCCAGTGTCGATGAAGTGCCAGGGTGCGTCGAGGTGCGTGCCGGTATGGGACGTGTGCTGGAGTCGCGTCACGTTGGTGCTGCCTCCGGTCGCGATTCGACTGGCCGGTTCGGCAACAACGCTTCCGTCTCCGGGCCAGGTTGGCATGCCCGGGACGAGCGGGACAGAGACATCGATGACCCGTTTGTTTGCTGACAACCTGCGCGCTCCTCAATCCGTTCACCCGAATGCAATGCCGATATCTTAACCAGAATTAAACGATACGGGCAGGGATTGTGGTTTCCCTGCCCGGTCAATTTCGGGTTATTTCGTAGCAGAAGGTCAGATCAGACTGGAACTTCCTCGTTCTGCTCGCTCAGGATCTGATCGATCTCCTCCTTGAGCGCGGAAACGATATCGGACTCTTCCACCTTGCGGACGATCTTGCCCTTGCGGAAGATGACGCCCTTGCCACGTCCAGCCGCCACCCCGACGTCGGAGTCGCGAGCCTCGCCAGGTCCGTTCACGACACAGCCCATAACGGCGACTTTGATCGGCGCGTGGATCGTCTTGAGATAGTCGTCGACTTCATTAGCCAGTTTGAATAGATCGACCTCCACTCGGCCGCACGTCGGGCAAGCGACGAGGGTTGCCCCGTGCTGCCGCAAGCCGAGGCTTTTGAGGATCTCGAACCCGGTGTAGACCTCTTCGACGGGATCGGTGGTCAATGAGACGCGGATCGTGTCGCCAATGCCCTGTTCGAGCAGCGTGCCGATGCCGATCGCCGAGCGGATCGAGCCGGACTTCGGCGTGCCGGCCTCGGTGACGCCGAGGTGGAGTGGGTAGTCGTTAAGCTTGGCCATGCGTCTGTAGGCTTCGAGCATGATTGGCACCTCGAAGGCCTTCAGCGAGATCTTGATATCGCCGAAGTCGAGATCTTCGAGGATCTTGACGTGGCCCAGGCCGGTTCGGACCATGTGCTCAGCAATCAACTCGATCTGCGTGGCGTTCTGTTCCGCCATCTCGTCGACGAAGTCCTTGCCCATGGGGGGCACTGAACCGAAGTTCACGCCAATGCGAATCGGGATGCCGCGCTCCTTCGCCTTGCGCACCACCTCGCGCACATCTTCCGGCTTGCGAATATTGCCGGGGTTGAGGCGTAAGCCGTGAATACCCGCATCAATCGCCTTCAGGGCCAGCGTGTGCTCGAAGTGAATGTCCGCGATTAGCGGAACTGCCGCATGCGGGACGATGTCGGGCAGCGCGGCCGCGGCGGCTCGATCCGGCACAGCGATGCGGACGATCTCACAACCGGCGTCGGCCAGTTCCTGGATCTGCGCAAGGGTTGCCTTGGGATCACGCGTATCGGCGGTTGCCATTGACTGAACGACGATGGGGGCGCCTCCACCAATTTGAACATCTCCAACGTGGATCGCGCGAGTTTTGCGGCGCGTTGCTACCATTCGGGGTTTACCTCCTACGTGCTGCCGCGACTTTTCACATGAATCCTAGTAATGGATGGCGAATATTGCCAAGGGACAATCGTCGACTGAAGTGCTCACCGAAGGAACGATTGCCCATTCACGATCCGGTTGATGTCGGCAAAGGCGACAACCAGCATGAACAGCAGCAATACCACCAGTCCGACGAAGTGGACGACTCCCTCTTTCTCCGGTGGAACCTTCTTGCCTCGAATCGCTTCAATCAGGACAAACAAAAGTCGTCCGCCGTCCAAAGCTGGAAATGGAAGCAAGTTTAGAACCGCCAGGTTGAGCGACAACAGAACCATGATGTTTGCCAGTGTTGCCCAGACTGGCGCGCTACTCGCTTTTATGACTTCCGACGTGAGCTGACCCATCCCAATTGGACCGGCGATACCCCGGATCGGCACATCGCCGCGAACAAGGAGCACGAGTCCGTGGAACATCTGATTCAACGTCTGGAAGGTCTGCTTGATTCCTTGGGGTACAACCTTCCACCACGGTACGCCCTGCATGATGAAGTCTTGTGTGGCACTGATACCAGAATCCAGCTGCCCGTTCGTTTCCGCCGGGACTGGCACTTGATACTGGAGCGTCACGTCCGTGCCATCTCGCGAAACGACCATCGGAACCGTCGCCCCTGCGTGGTTCACGATCGCGAAGCGATAGGCGATCGCATCTTCGATCTGGACACCGTTGATTGATCGAATGACGTCACCCGGCTGAAGCCCTGCCGAGGCGGCCGCACTGCCCGCGTCGACCGAGTCGACCTTGATCAGCGCATGAACCGCGTCGTCAAGATTGATTCCGACTTTCCCCTGTCCTGGTGGCGGGTTCAGTCGCGGCGTGACGGTCGATTCAATTCTCTGGCCTTGCTGCTCCAGCACCACCGATACTGGCTCGCCAGCGTGCGAATCCACAATATCGATCACCTGCTGAACCGTGCTGACTGACGTGCCGTTGACCGAGATGAAGCGGTCACCCGCCTGCCAGCCCGCGGCCGACGCCGGCGAGTTGTCCTGAACGCCGGTTACATAGGCGCGGTTGGTCGTATCGCCTCGTGCACCGACGAGCACGGTCATCAGGACAATTGCCAGCAGGAAATTCATGATCGAGCCGGCGGCAAAGAAGAGCGCTCGTTGGAGCTTTGATTTCGACTGCATGCTGTCGGGCGAAAAGGACTTGCCATCCTCCCCCAGAACTCGAACAAACCCGCCAATTGGCAGCAGGTTGATCGAATAGAGGACTCCTCGCTTGGTCACCCCGTAAAGGCGCGGGGGGATGCCGATGCCGAATTCCTCGACCCGGATTCCGACCGCCTTCGCAGAAACGAAATGGCCAATTTCATGAATGAGGATTAGGATGGCGAGAATGGGGATGATGTAAAGCGCGTCGCTCAATTGCAGACCCTTGTGTTACCCATGATATCGAGCCAAAGCGCAATCACAACCGGCCTGACGCGCTGGCCCTAATAGTACGTTTTGACCGCCGCCAAGTCAATTTTTCGTCCGTGAATTGTGACCTTGCCATTCGACGAATGTGCGGATCATGTTAGAATGTCTCGGCCGTTTGACCAGATCGTTTACGAGCGGCGGTTCCGCACATCTGTGAGTGCGGGCGGCGTAGTGCTGGAGGATTGGTAAGGGTCATGCTCATCGGCGTGCCAAAGGAAATCAAGGATAACGAGAATCGTGTGTCGACCACACCTGCTGGCGTGGCCGAGTTCGTCCACCACGGGCACAGTGTCATCGTCGAGCGCTCGGCTGGAGCCGGGAGTGGATTTCAAGACGATGAGTACGTTGCCGTTGGCGCGTCCATCGTTGACAGTCACGAAGAGGTCTTCGCTCGCGCGGAGATGATCGTGAAGGTCAAGGAGCCGATCGCTAGCGAATACGACCTGCTCCGCAAGGATCAGATCCTGTACACCTACCTTCACCTCGCCGCCGAAGAGGCGCTGACCAAGGTTCTCGTCGAACGCGGGGTTTCCGCGGTCGCTTACGAGACCGTGCAGCTGCCGGACCGCTCGCTGCCACTGCTGGCACCGATGAGCGAAGTTGCCGGGCGAATGTCGGTTCAGGTTGGAGCGCAGTACCTGATGAAGACACACGGGGGACGTGGTCTTCTGATGGGTGGCGTCGCGGGTGTTCCACCGGCGAACGTCGTGGTCGTTGGTGGCGGCATCGTTGGCACCAACGCGGCCCAAATCGCACTCGGCATGGGCGCGCATGTGACGATTATCGACCTGAATATCGAGCGGCTCCGGTATCTCGACCACGTACTTCACGGCCGCCTGACCACGCTGGCATCGAATCGTCATAACATCTCGGAAGCAGTCGCCAATGCGGACTTGGTCGTGGGTGCGGTCTTGATCCCGGGCGCGAAGGCTCCCAAACTGGTGACCGGCACAATGGTTTCGCAGATGAGGCCAGGGTCGGTCATTGTCGACGTGGCAATCGATCAGGGCGGCTGCATCGAGACGGTACACCCGACGACGCACAGCGATCCAACGTTTGTGGTGGATGGCGTGGTGCATTACGGTGTGACGAACATGCCGGGCGCGGTGCCGAGAACCAGTACACTGGCGCTTAGCAATGTGACATTGCCGTGGGGTGTGAAGCTCGCGGATCTTGGACTTGTTAAGGCCGTGTCGGCGGATCCGGCACTGGCAAAAGGTGTTAACGTGTACCGGGGCAAAGTCACGTATCAGTCGGTGGCCGATGCCTTCGGATTGACATACACACCGTTGTCAGACCTGCTATAGTGTTACAATCTGGCGTACGAACGAACCGGCATTGAGGCGTTTTTCGGGGACGCCTGACAGTCAGGCACGGAGTCTGTGCCTGGCAAGACGTGTAACGAGTATTCGTGGCAGTCATTCGGGCATACCGGCCAGGGGATGAGGCCGTGGATGTGGCGACTGTCGGTGAAGCTCGCTGGGATGGAGGGGCAAACATATGGACCAACTCATCGGGCGTTTCTTGGAAGGGCTCGAGGGTGACCGGGGCTTCTCTCCAAACACCGTTTCGGCCTACCGAAACGACCTAGGTCAGTTCACTGAATTCCTACGGCAGAATCAATCGCTTACGTCTTGGGCTGAGTTGACCGACAGTCATCTCACGGGATTCGTCCTCTTTCTCCGCGAACGTCGCTACGCTAATTCCACGGTCGCCCGCAAAGTGGCGGCCGTTCGCTCGTTCTGTCACTTCCTCATCGACGAGCGAGTACTCAGGCATGATCCGTCGGCGTCACTCCCTTCGCCGCGCGTCGACAAGTTCGTGCCGCGAGCCATTACGCGGGACGAGATGAATGCGTTGCTGGCGTGCGCGTCGGAAGGGCGGACTCCTGAGGGCCTGCGCGATCTGGCCATGCTCGAGACGTTGTACGCGACGGGCATGCGGGTCAGCGAACTGACGGCGCTGGATTTGAGTGACATCGATATGACGTCCAAAGAGGTCTGCTGCGGTAAGAAACCTGATCGCGCACGTAACGTCCCTCTGAGCGATGCGGCGCTCGAGGCGTTGCACACATATCTTGAGACGGGTCGTCCATTACTGCGGCAGGATGGCGACGAATCAGCCGTGTTCCTCAATCACCGCGGCTCCCGGCTGACACGCCAGGGATTCTGGCTCATTCTGAAATCCCACGCCGAGGCAGCGAACATTGGGGACATCACACCGCACACCATTCGCCACACCTTTGCCGCGCACGCGCTGGTCGACGGACAGGAACTGCGGGACGTTCAGCGTATTCTCGGCCACATGAGCATTTCAACGACGCAGATCTACCAACAGCTCGCGACAAACGTCGAAAATGGCGTTACCAACGGCAGAAAGGAAGCGGTCCTCGTCGCCAATGGGTCGTCATGCTACGATTCGGGCGGAGAAGAATAGCGGATCGATCACGTTCCGTGCGTGATACCTGGTCCTCGTTTCCTCATCGCGAATAGATAGACAGGAACCCCTCGTCTCTCTTGCGACGAGGGGTCTTTTTGAATTCGAAATCATCATGTATGGAGGCAGTTGGCGCCATGACCGAGTCTCAACGGCCAGACGTATCGATGGAGACCATCGTCTCGCTCGCGCGTAGGCGCGGGTTCGTCTTTCCGGGGAGCGAGATCTACGGTGGTCTGGCGAACACCTGGGATTACGGCCCGCTCGGCGTCGAGCTCAAGCGCAATATCAAGAATGCCTGGTGGGAATTCTTCGTACATGGACGCGAAGACGTTGTTGGCATCGACGGCAGTATCTTCCTCCACAGCAAGACCTGGGAGGCCTCCGGTCACGTCGAGGAGTTCCACGACCCACTCGTCGACTGCCGTAACTGCCGGACGCGATACCGGGCCGACACGCTCATCGAGGAGAAGCTCGACCGCTCGGTCGAAGGACTCCCGCCCGCGGAGTTGACCGAGATCATCAAGTCGAGCAATATCGCATGTCCGGTCTGTGGAGTCCGAGATTGGACGGATGTGCGCCAGTTCAACTTGATGTTCCAGACCGTACTTGGTCCAGTCGAGGAGTCGGGGACACCTGTATATCTGCGGCCGGAAACGGCTCAGGCGATCTTCCTCGACTATCGGAGCGTGATGCAATCGAGCCGCACCAAGATCCCGTTTGGTATTGCCCAGGTTGGGAAGGCGTTCCGCAACGAGATTACGCCAGGCAATTTCATCTTTCGCCTGCTCGAATTCGAGGCGATGGAGATCGAGTACTTCATTCGCGAGAGCGAGTGGGAATCGACGTTCGAGGACTGGCTGCAGCAGATCGGCGCGTTCTTCCACTCGATCGGGATTCGTGACGACCGGTTGCGAACCCGCGAGCACACAGCGGACGAGATGTCGCACTACTCCAAGCGGACGGTCGACTACGAATACTTGTTCCCGTTTGGTTGGAAAGAACTCTGCGGGCTTGCCTACCGGACCGACTTCGATCTCCGGAAACACACTGACTATAGTGGCGTCGATCTCTCCTATTTCGACCAGCAGTCGAACGAGCGCTTCATGCCACACGTGATCGAGCCAGCGCTCGGTGTTGAGCGTCTGATGCTGACCGTGCTGTTGGATGCGTACGACGAGGAAGAGACCGAGGATGTCAACGGAAAGCCGTACACGCGCGTCGTGCTACGTCTGCATCCCCGCATCGCTCCATACCAGGTGGCGGTGCTCCCGCTGATGCGCAAACCGGAACTGATCGAAAAGGCGAATCAGGTTCAGGCGGCATTGCGGCACCGGTTTTCGGTTGAATACGATGAGACACAGAGCATCGGACGTCGCTACCGGCGGCAGGATGAGATCGGCACGCCGTTCTGCGTCACCATCGATTACGACACTCTCGACGACCAAGCAGTGACGATTCGCGAACGAGAGACGATGGCGCAGGATCGCGTAGCGATCGATCAGCTTGCTGGCATCATCGGCGAGAAGATCGCGAACTGGGGGTGAGCGGTGTGGTGTCGTCACTCGCTGCCAGTGTCCCTCATCCGCTAGCCCCTGCTTTCGAGTTCGGAAGTGGGAGGCGTTATTGGAACACGTTGTGTGTTCCCGAGACATCTCCCTTCTCCTGCCGGGTGCCGGACCCACTTCGTAGGGATCCCGTGAGCGTGGAGAAGGGGTGGGGATGCGGGCGGCAGCGAACCGTCAGTAAATCACGGTCCCCGAGCTGATACGCCTCATAGCTCATCCTCGCCGACGATGCGCCGGTACAGCCCGTCCAGTTCGTCTTCCGAGAAGTAGTGGATCACCAGCCGGCCGCCCTTGCGGCCGTGCTGCAGTTCCACCTTCGTTCCCAATGCCTTGCGAAAGCCGTCGAGGACGCGCAGTTCCTCGGGCCCTTTGGGCGTGCTTGTGCGCTCTGTCGCGGGCCGGACGTTATGCCATTGCCGAACGAGTTGCTCGGTCTGGCGTACGCTCAGCTCACGCGACATGACTACCTGCAACGCCGCGAGCTGATCGACTTTGTATTCCAGGCCAAGCAGTGCTCGGGCGTGTCCCTCGGTGATCCTTCGTATGAGGAGTGCCGTCTTGATCTCGTCGGGTGCTGCGAGAATACGTAAAGCGTTGGTGATGGCGACGCGGCTCTTGCCAACGCGCTCGGCGACTTCCGCCTGGGTCAGGCCGAACTCGTCCGTTAGTTGCCGGTACGCTGCCGCTTCCTCGAGCACCGATAGGTCGTCGCGCTGGACGTTTTCGATAAGCGCCAGTTCGAGCATCTGCCGAGGGCTGGAGTCGCGAATGATCGCCGGAATACTGGAGAGACCCGCGAGTTTGGCGGCTCGCCAGCGACGCTCACCCGCGACGAGCTGAAATGGTGCGCTGCTGTCAGCGTGCGACACGATAATCGGCTGCAACACGCCATGTTCGCGAATTGATGTAGCTAATCCGGAAAGTGATTCATCGTCGAACGTCTCGCGCGGCTGGAGCGGGTTTGGCGTAACGGAATCGATGTCGAGTTCTTGAATGCCGCCGGAAAGGTCGGAGTGAGATTGGATCAACGCATCCAAACCACGGCCGAGCCCACCTCTTCGCTGAGCCATCTTGCTCCCCCAAGTCTGACGAGGAAATCTGCCGATTGAGTGTAACACGGAAGAAGGGCGGCCTCGGTCTATAATCATCCCTGGTTCCCGCACCGGGACCATCTATGAAAGGGTGTGCCGGTTGGCAGTCGTACTGGTCTTTGTCGTCCTCGCGATTCTTGCGTTGCTCATCTCCGCCTGGTCCCACCTGGCACAAACAAACCGGCCACTCCGAATCGCGCTCTACCTCGTCATCCTGGCGATCAGCGGCATCATGATGCTGATTGGCATCGTCTCTTCCTCGGTTAACATCAGCGGCACGACAGGAAACGTGTCCTACACCAGCCTTCTCGTGCTGGTAACCGGAATCGCTGTCGGCCTCCCACTGTTTCGTCCATTTCGCTTGGCTCTCTCGAGAGTGATGCCATTCGACCCGGATTCCACTGCGGACATGACGGGTCTTTCAGTCCTGCTTGGTACTGCGATCTATTTCGGCGGCACGTCGCTCAACTCAGGAGCGAATGTCGACGTGTCGTCCGTTAGCGCGACTGAGTTGGTGAGTCAGGCACTGACATTCGTTTTCATCGCCTACTTTGGCGTCGGCTTCCTGATCAACCGGGGATTCACGGGCGCCACCGGGCGACTTGGCCTCAAGGCCATCACCGGCCGCCAATTCTTCGGTGCGGTGTTGCTCGTGCTGGGCCTGTTCGCGGTGACGTTCCTGGCCAGCGTGCTGACCTACTTCTTCGAGCCGAACCTGCAGAAACAGATTCAGGAGAATCTGGGCACCATGACCCAGAACCTCTCGTCGTTCGGCGGAGCACTGTTGCTCGGAATATCCGCAGGAGTCGGCGAGGAGATCTTGTTTCGTGGCGCCGTCCAGCCACGCTATGGAATCGTCTTCACATCGCTCGTGTTCGCTTCACTGCACGTCCAGTATGGCTTCAGCTTGACTATTCTCGGCATCTTCTTCGTCAGCATCCTCCTGGGCATCGAGCGCAGGCGAGTCAATACAACAGCGTCGGTGGTGACGCACGTGGTCTACGACGTCATCGCGGTGCTCTTTTCGATGCTGAACTAGATTCTGGATTCCTGGAGAACCGAGTGTCGCTGTCCGCTACGGGGAGGACGTCTGCGTTGCCTCAGGCGTGGCGACGCCGGGTGATGCGGTGGAACCCGGTGTGTCAGCGCCTGAGGCGGGTGAAGCCTCCTGCGCTGCCGTGGTCGGAGTTGACTCAGGAGTGGCTGATGGTTCCGGAGTGGTCGGTTCCGGAGTTGGCGTAATCAGATCGCCGTGGCCCGAGGTGTCCGGGTACAGCTCCCATGTCAGGTCATCGTAGACGACGTAGACAAAGCCGCGGTCGCTGTAGAGCATGATGCCGTTCGCGAACGTCTGGAAACTTCCGCCAGACGTCGTCATGAGGTGCGCGTCCTGTTCGATGGCATAGCCAATCGAACTCGCTAGACTCGGATCGCTATTCCAGACCTTCCAGAACCTCTCTTTTGGAACCCAAAGTCCAGCGTCCGGCCCGGCGCCGCCACCCTCGCCGTCGCTCGGGTTCCAGGTGTCCTTGAACTTGGCCCACTCGCCATTCGAGAAGAAGACATAAATCTCACCGGTGTCGAAGCGCTCGTACATCGTGCCACGCTGGAATCCCAGTTCGGCCGAGTTGATGAACACTTCGGGCCCATCTGCCGCGCCGAGCTTTGCCTGAACGTCCTTATTGGCCCAGTAGACGCTCCCGAACGCTCCTGTAACCGGCACCACGGTTGGCGATGGCGATCCAGTCGCTGGCGAAGGGGTCGCAGGACTCTTCGTCGGCTGTGGCGTCGCGGGGACCGTTGTCGGCGTCGCGGCCGGTGTTGGCGTTGGGGCCGCGGTGGTCGGTGTCGGCGTCGCGGGTGCAGTCGGCACCGGCGTTGGAGTCGACCGGGTTGGCTGCGTCGGCGTCTCAACGACGACTGGCGGCGCCGGAGTCGGTGTCGGCGGCGTGGCAGTTGGCGTCGGCGAGACTGGCTGTGTCGGCTGAGATTCACCGCCGATGACAATGGATTGCGAGGTTGGAGTCGGCGAAACGTCAGCCACTGCGGGAGCCCTGGTCGGCTGCTGGCTAGCCGTGGCCGGATCCGTGGCAGTCGGAGTCGGTGTCTCATTCTGCGCCGTCGTTGCCACGGGGCTGGTGCGGAACGAGAGTGACCATGTCTTGCCGAGTTGATGGCCGAACGCGTCCTGGGCTGAGCTCAACACCATGACCTGATACGACGTATCGGGCAGGAACGGTGTGCTCTGGATCGAATTGGTTCCAAGAATCAGCGTATTTCCGTCCCAACTGGTGGGAATCCTGGTTCGCTCACCAGGTGGCCAGATCTGGAGGTTCTCCTCCACGGACGTGTGATCCATCTGTTTGTTGAACTGGATTTTCACTGGCTGGTAGACAGGCCAGTTCTGTGCACTGATCGGTGTCGAGCCGACGACAGTGGGTGTTATTCCGTGGGTGTAGCCGCGGACAAGCAGGAAGGCACTTATGACGGCGACGATGGCAAGCGCCGCAGCTGTCGAGAACCCGATCTTGAGGGTCGTCGCGCCGAAGAGCCGGCGAATCCCGGTCGGCTTCGGACGTTCGACCGTCTCGGCCCACACGCGATTTGCCAGATTCTCTGGTGGTGCAGGAGCGGGTGGAAGATCGCGAAAACCGGATCGGATACGTTGATACTGGTCAACGATTTCCCGACAGTCTTCGCAATCCGCGAGATGCTGATGAAGTCTAACGCTCTCCGACGGGGGTAGATCCCCGTCGAAGAAGGCCGATATTAGTGGCCTGATAGACTCGCAATCTCGCCGGGACATGCCGACTCGTCATCCTCCACCGTCCGGTACACCTTCCGGAACTCTTCTCGACCCCGGAATAGTACGGACTTCACCGCCGAACGTGACAGCCCCATGATCTCGCCGATATCCTCGCAGGACATCCCCTCGTATTCGCGCAACACAAGGGCCATGCGATTTCGGGCGCTCATGAGATTCAGCACGCGCTGAACAATGACCTGGGTTTCGTTGCTGATGGCATTTCGCTCTGGATCATCCAGTGGCTTTCCATGCAGCAGGTGCTCGTGCTTGTGCGATTCCCAGGGCAGCCAGCGAATACGCTGACGGCGACGAAGGACATCGAGACAGGCATTTGATGCGATCCGGTGCAACCAGGCAGAAACATTCAAGTCCAGCGACGTCTGCGGCAGAGCCTTGTAGGCCCGGATGAAGCACTCCTGCGTCAAGTCGTTCGCGTCTTCAGGATTGCCCATCATGCGATAGATGAACCCGTAGATCTGACGTTCGTACCGCTGGAAAATGATCTCGAATGCTGCTTGGTCCCCCTCTTTTGCCCGGCTTACCCAAGTGGCCTCGTCAACTGGTACAGCCACATAGCCACTCATGCGAGGTCCTCCGTACCCTAACCCTTAAACGAACGCCAGTCGTCGCGGTTTTGGAGCGTGAGGAAACCAAGTAAAAAGTGAGGAGCGCTCCGGCCCGCTTCTCAAGATTGTTTTTCTAGTGTCACCATACTGGATTGATGACGAGAACGCAATCTGACGCTCTCGAATTGACACGCGACTGACACGCTCATCGATGACCCAATCCCGATGCTACAATTATCATGAGATTTCACCAGATTTCAAGAGCCTGCGGGTCCTGGATTGGATTTTCGTTATGCCTAATCCATTCATCGATCGTCTCTCGCGTGGAGTGATTCTCTGCGACGGTGCAATGGGTACCCTCCTGTACGAACGAGGGATTCCGATCGATTCTTGCTTCGACGAGATAAACCTTGAACAGCCGACACTTGTCGTCGACGTCCATCGTGAATACATCGCCGCAGGCGCCGAGATCATCGAAACCAACTCGTTCGGCGCGAACCGGTTCAAGCTCGAGGCATTCGGTCTGGCGGGCAAAGTTCGCGACATCAATCGTAAAGCGGCACGGAACGCGCGCGAGGCGCGCGAGATTTCGGGCCAGCCAGTGCTGATTGCCGGATCAGTGGGACCGACGGGACGTACGCTTCCGCCAATCGGTACGGCCGACCCAGTACAGGTACGCTCTGCCTTCCGGGAGCAGATTTCCGCGTTGCTCGAGGGGGGCGTCGACCTCTTGATCATCGAGACGATCCCCTCGCTGGACGAGATGCGTGAGGCGATTCTGGCCGCGCGAGAGGTGTCTGACCTCCCAATCGTCGCGCAGATGACCTTCGCGCGTGACGGGCGAACGGTCTCTGGAAACACTCCGCGGGAGGTTGTTGAGGAACTTCGGGAGCTCGCGCCCGACGTGTTCGGAGTCAACTGCAGCGTTGGACCTCGTCATACGCTCGACATATTGCGCGTGATGCGCCGGTTTGCCGGGGACTCCATCCCACTTTCGGGTCAGCCCAATGCGGGATGGCCGATGGGGGTCGGCGACCGGGTGATCTACCCCTCCTCCCCTGAGTACTTTGCAGACTACGCTCGGGAGGCGATCGATAGTGGACTGTCAATAATGGGTGGGTGCTGTGGGACCACGCCCATGCACATTCATGCGATGCGCCAGGCGCTCGATTCGCTCCGCATTGTCAAACCTGAGCCACGAACCGACCGGATCGAGATCGGCGGCACGCGCAAACGGGAGCTTCTCGCGCCGGATGGTCCGACGCTATTGGCCCAGAAGCTCGGCAAAGAGTTCGTGGTCAGCGTCGAGATCGATCCGCCGAAGGGCCTGAACCCACGTAAGTCGCTGGCCGGTGCGCATCTCTTGAAAGAAGCCGGCGTCGACTTCATCAACATCGCTGATAGTCCGATGGCCCGGGTTCGCATGAGTGCTCTGACGCTCTGCTACCTGATCCAGAATCAGGTCGGGGTCGAGACGATCCTGCACTTCACCACGCGTGACCGGAATCTGATGGGCCTTCAGTCGGACCTGATCGGGGCTCATGCATTGGGTGTGCGGAACATCATCGCGTTGACTGGCGATCCACCGAGTCTCGGCGATTATCCGAACGCGACGCCGGTCTACGACGTCGATTCGATTGGCCTGGTTCGGGTGATCAAGTCATTCAACCAGGGCGTCGACGCGGCAGGGGCGTCGATCGGCCAGATGGCCAGCTTCACCGTCGCGGTGGCGGCTGACCCAACGCGCCCGGACCTGGATGAGGAGGCGCGGCGCCTCAACCGCAAGCTCGAAGCTGGAGCCGATCTGGTGATGACCCAGCCGGTCTTCAACGTGTCGACATGGACCGAGTTCCTGGAGATTTACCGTCGCATATTTGGCGAGATCAAGGTGCCAATCCTTCTTGGGGTTCTACCGCTTCAGAGTCATCGTCACGCGGAATTTCTGCACAACGAGGTCCCAGGAATCACGCTAACGCCGGAGGCGCGCGAGCGTATGCGTTTGGCCGGGAACGACGGCAGGCGAGAAGGAGTCAAACTCGCTCAGGAGCTGGTCCTCGCGGCCCGCGACGACGTGCATGGCATCTACATCATGCCCTCGTTCGGGCGCTACGAAGTCGCGGCCGAAGTGCTTGACGTACTGGGTGACCGGAGGCTTTCGTCCCGTTTGCTCGCCTAGCAACTGGGCTGCTATACTCGGCGAGTCCCGCGTTGGGCGGGGTAGGCGTGCCTTCGATCAACGCGAACACGGAGCGATTCAGACATGGTTGATGTAATCAAGAGTATCGAGCAGGAGCAGTTGCGGGACGACGTTCCGAACTTCGGCCCCGGCGACACGGTTCGGGTGCACGTAAAGGTCGTCGAAGGTTCCCGCGAGCGCGTTCAGCCGTTCGAAGGCGTCGTCATTAGGCGCCGTGGTGGTGGGCTGAACGAAAATTTCACCGTGCGCCGCATCGCTTCGCACGGCATTGGTGTCGAGCGGACGTTCCCGATCCACGCGCCGCGTGTCGATCGCATTGAGGTGCTGCGGAACGGGCGAGTTCGTCGTGCCAAGCTCTACTTCCTGCGTGGCCGGACCGGTCGCGCCGCAAGAATTCGCGAGCGCCGTCGTCCAGAGGGAAGCTACCTCCGCTAACGACCGGCACTGCCATTCGTATTCTGGACTGTTCCACGCGGTGCCTCACGGCGCCGCGTTCCTTATTTCGCCTGGAGTGGGTTTGGCTGATCGGACAACTCCGAACACATCCATCGAGCGTCGCCTCTGGAGACAGGGTATCCAACTGGTTGCTGGTGTCGACGAGGTCGGTCGCGGCTGCCTAGCCGGTCCGGTGGTGGCGGCTGCCTGCATTCTGCCGCCTGGTACCCGGCGCATTGACGGGGTGCGTGATTCGAAGCTGTTGACGCCGGATCGCCGCCGGGTACTGGTGCGTGAAATTCGTTCGCGCGCGCTTGCTACCGCAATTGGTGCCGCGTCGCGTCGCGAAGTCGACCGGTTGAACATTCGCGGCGCTACGGCGCTCGCGATGCAGCGTGCGCTGAGCCGTCTGGGAGACTGGCAACACGCGATCATCGATGGTCCGCTCATGCGGGAATTCGACGAGGATTGCTGTTCGGGCGTGGTCGATGGCGATGCGTCGTGTCTTTCGGTCGCCTGCGCCTCGATCCTGGCCAAGGAAGCCCGGGACGATCTGATGCGACGTCTCGCATGTCGTTATCCCGAATATGGTTGGGATCACAACGCCGGATATGGGACCGCGGCGCACCTCGATGCGCTGCGCGAATGCGGACCGACTCCTCATCACCGCAGATCCTTCCGTCCGGTCCGGGAGATCGTCGAGCGGTTGCTCGTTCCCGAGCAGGCGCTCGCAGTGAGCGGACGACGACTGACCCTCGGCGATGCCGGGGAGCGCTTGGCCGAGCGACGGATGCTCGATCTCGGCTGGACGATCGTAGATCGTAAGTGGCGCACACGCGGCGGAGAACTGGATCTGATCGCGCTCGATGGGGGCGTGCTCGTCTTTGTGGAGGTCAAGACGCGCAGAGGGCGCTCACGGGGAGCCGCCGAGGAAGCGGTGGACGACCGCAAGGCGGAGCGGTTGCTGGAACTCGGCGAGCAATACGTCGCTGGACACCCCGAGCACGCTGACCGGTTCTGGCGCGTTGACCTCATCGCGATCACCATTGGCTCAAAAGGCGCGGTCGAGCGAGTCACCCATATTCGGAATGCATGCAGCACAGGTTGATCGCGGTCAAAATGATGACCGACCTGTTGGATCGGGGGAGGACGTGAGCGAATCTGTTCAGCAGCACCGGGCGCAGGCACCGCAGGTGATCCGATGCGCCGTCGTGACGGTGAGTGACACGCGGACGACCGAGACGGACAAGAGCGGACAACTGATTCAGGAACGGCTGCGATCCGCCGGGCATGCCATCGTCCACTATCAAATCGTCAAGGACGAACCCACCCAGATTGACGAAATCCTCTCCATGCTTGTCGCTCGGGACGACTGTGACGCCGTGATCTTCAACGGCGGGACGGGAATCGCGCGACGGGATACGACCTTCGACACGGTCAGCCGCCGTCTTGATAAGCGACTCGACGGGTTCGGCGAATTGTTTCGCATGCTGAGCTACGACGAGATCGGCGCCGCGGCTATGCTGAGTCGCGCGACGGCGGGAGTCATCCAGGACACGGTCGTGTTCCTCACGCCTGGATCGTCGAATGCGGTCTCGCTGGCAATGGACAAGCTGATCATGCCGGAGATTGCGCACGTCGTCTTCGAAATGCGCAAGTAGCCATACACGAAAGCCGACCGCCAGAACCACGCGAAGCCTCTGGTAAGATGGGCTTCGCGGTTGTGATGTGCGCGGATGAAGGGATCGAACCATGCCGAACAACGACGGAGGAGGCCGAACGAGACGGCCGCAAGTCCTCAAAGGATTCCGGGATTTCACGCCCGATCAGATGCTCCTCCGCCAGCATGTCGTCGATACGATCCGCACCATTTTCGAGCGCTACGGATTCGAGCCGATCGACACCCCGCTGCTCGAATACACCGAAACCCTGACCGGAAAGTATGGCGAAGACGAGAAGCTGATCTACCACTTTGAGGATCACGGCGGTCGCGATGTGGGTCTGCGCTATGACCTCACCGTACCGCTGGCGCGCTTCGTCGCGACGCATCGTCATGAGTTGACGTTTCCTTTCAAGCGCTATCACATCGGCCCAGTCTTTCGGGCGGATCGCCCTCAGAAAGGCCGCTATCGCGAGTTCTGGCAATGCGATGCCGACGTTGTCGGCACCAAGTCGATGCTGGCCGACGCCGAGGTGCTCATGGTCTGGATGGACTCGCTCAGCGCGGTCAACATGCCGGGATTCGTGGTGCAGATCAATCACCGCAAACTGCTGCAGAGTCTCGCCATCTTCGCTGGAGTTCCGGAAGATCAGACCCCCACTATTCACCGGGCGATCGACAAACTGGACAAGATCGGCCGCGACGGAGTCAAAGACGAGATGCTGAAGCATCAAGTCCCGGCGGAAGCGGCCGACAAGGTGCTCGACCTGGTGGCTCTGACAGGCGAACCGTTCGAGGTGTTGCGAGAGTTGCGGGGGCGGCTGGGCGAGATCGAGACTGCTCAGGAGGGACTCGACGACCTTGAATCCCTCTTCACCTTTCTCGCCGAGATGTCGGCCGACCCGAACCATTACGCGCTTAACCTGGCTCTGGCTCGCGGCCTTGACTACTACACTGGACCGGTGTTCGAGGCGACGTCCGCTGAAGCCAATATCGGATCGCTCGGCGGTGCCGGACGATACGACGGCTTGATCGGCATGTTCCTCGGCGAGGATATTCCGGCAACCGGAGCGTCGCTCGGCCTGGAGCGCATCTTCGACGTCATTCAGGAACTGGGCTTGCTTCGCTCCCCGACGACCGTCTCGGACGTACTTGTCACGATCTTCAACGAGGAGATGCTAAGCGCGTCGCTCGGACTCGTCAGCGCACTGCGGCGCGCCTCGGTGAATGCGGAGATCTATCTTGATGCGCGCCGCGACCTCCGCCGGCAGGTTCAGTATGCCGACAAACGCGGAATCCCGGTGGTGGCATTCCTCGGGCCGGATGAAGTAAGCCGTGGCGAAGTGAATCTTCGGGCGATGGCGTCGGGAGAGCAATCGACGGTGCCGCAGTCCGAAGTCGCGGCGGCAATTGCCCGGTTGGTCGGAGAGTAGCTCCGTGGCAGTGACCCTGCTCGGGAACAGCGGCTCACCACGTTGGTACACCGGGGAGGGCCGTTCGTTCGAGTCGTATCTCGATTATCTCGTCGCGTGCGGCGCGACATCGGCCGAGATGGTCTTGCATCATGGCCCGTTCGACGAGCGAACCGCGCGGGTTCATGTGATCGAACCGGTCTGGCTCGAGACAGTACGCGGCTACCAGAGCCGTGGCATCGACGTTCAGGCGCATGTTTCGCTCGACCAGCGTTTTGCGACGTCGCGCTGGTTTCACGACCGCGCTGGTTTGAAGGCCGAATTCGAGCCGATTATCGGTCTGGTGAACACGATCCTCGAGAATCAAGACAGGGTGGTGCTGGTTCTTCACGGATCGTCAGATCCGGACCTTTCTCTCGCTCAAAACGAAGACGGAACGGTTGGGCTCCTCGATTGGCTTGCCGAGCGCTTCGACCCAATAGCTCCCGCCGCACTCGTTGGGCTGGAACTTGGCGCGGCAAAGCCGGATCGACCGTCGGCCGCGGCGAGATCGCGATCCTCAGTTGAGTCCGTCGTGGAGAGAGTCGGTCATGTGACGGTAGGGATCTGTTGGGACCTGGCACATGACCGCGAAAACGGCTTCCGTGATTCGAGATGGACGCCCGATCCCGGAGAAGAATTTCTCTCTAAGGTCTTCCATATCCATCTTCACGACCTCGGTCACGACGGCCAGTCGCACTATCCTCTGGTTCTGGGAACCGTGCCCTTCAAAGAGCAGTTCGAGGATTTGCAGAACACTGCGGGTGTTCCGTCGGTCACGATGGAGGTCCGCTGGCGCTGCGCCCTACAGTTGGGCGAACCATGGGAGATGCTGGCGCGAAGCTATCAGCACGTGCTGCAGGTAATGGACGACATCAAAGACTGATCAGGACAGGCTCAGGCCCGTATCAGTCGTCCGACGAACCGAGATGCTGCGTTCGCGCCCCGTCAGTTCGTGTTGAATTCGCCGGAAGAATGGCGAAACCACGTTCCGGAAGCACCTCTTGATAGACCGCCAGCAGATCGTCGATCCGGTCCGTCCAGGACATCGTGCGGACTGTGTGACTACGAAGTCGCTTCCCGACGTCGGCGCGTATCTCCGGCGACTGCAAAAGAGCGACCACCTGCGCGGCAAAATCGGCCTCATCTCCCCGGGTCGCGTAACGACCCAGGTCACCGAGTATCTCACGATTTGGGGCGGCGTCGAAGGCGACGACGGGTAGGCCCATGGCCATGTAGTTGTAGATCTTCCCGTTGCCTTCGGTCAGCGACATCTTCGGCGCGACCGCCACGTCACCGAGCGCCAGGTAGCGTTGTGCCTCCATGTAAGGAATGCGCCCGGGGAAACTGATACGCCCCGAAAGTCCAAGTTGCTCGGCCATCTGCTGGTAACGCTCGACACCGGGAAAACCCATCAACAGAAAAAACGTGTCAGGCTCGGCGTCGATAATCCGACGGGCGGCGCGCAGCAGCAGGTCGGTCCCCTGATACGGTGCGAGCAAGCCGAGATAGATCACGACCTTGCTCTCGTTGGGAATCCCGAGCTTTCTGCGGAGCGCGGAGCGTTCGTCCAAGGTTACGGCGGCGGGCGAGAACCGGCACGTGTCGACGGCGTCGAGCACCGTTCGAATCTGCTCGTCTGGCCTGACCTTGAGCAGGCGAGTCCGGGCGTTGTCGCTGCTGGTTACGATCAGGTTCGGCAGTGAATCGATGATCCGTTCGAGGCGCCGCAGGGCAGGTACGATAAATCCGTTACGGTTCACGAAGCCGTGGTCGAGCATCTCCTCGGTAAGGCTGCCCTGGTAGTCGAAGATGAGCGGCTTGCGCAAAAGTCGCGCGATTGCTCCGCCAATGAGTGCGCCCTCGTGCAAATGAGCATGAATAATGTCGGGTTTGAATGCAAGCGCGGTTCGCAGCGTTGTCAGCGAAAGCGCTCCATCGAGGTAGAGCTTGTGGCGCGACGATCCGACAATGACCCGTTTGCGCCAGGGCACGTCAATTGACCGGCGAATAAAAACGCCAGGTACGTCGTTACCATTATGATAGGTGCATATCGCGACGCGGTGTCCGAGGGCGCTCAAGGCGCGCACCTCTTCGAGAATTCGAACGTGGCAGCCGTAGTCAGCGAAGAACGACGTCGGCGCGACCATCAGAACGCGCAACGGCCGGTCAATTTTGTGCGCTCGGTTCTTCACTCGGCGGACTTCCTCCTTCCTGGGGGATTGTACGCGCACTTGCGTTCCGCCGATAGAACGAGCAGCGGTCGTGTTGATTGCGTTGTTCGCGCAAACGATCTTGACGGAAGTGGCGCGGTGGTCAATATTCGACGCGGATGACGATCGCACAAGGTTTGAGAGAGGGAGTACAAGGTATCGGTATGGAGAACGAAGAATTCAAAACGGTGATGGTTGTCGTCGCCCATCCGGACGACATGGAGTTCAGTTCGGCCGGGACAGTTGCGAAATTCTCCAAAGAGGGTCGCAAGGTCATTCTGGTTCAGTCGACGTCTGGCGACAAAGGGACGGCGCGGCGCGACATCAGTTCGGAAGAACTTGCGTCGATGCGAGAAAGTGAAGAGCGCGAGGCCTGCAAGCGTGTCGGCGTGGAGGATGTTGTCTTTCTGCGCATGGGTGACGGCGAATTGATGCCCGACCTTAACTTCCGCGAGAAGATCGTGCGACAGATTCGTACCTATCCGCCCGGACATCGTCATTACTCACGACCCGTTCCGGCCATATTCACTCCATCCCGACCATCGAGCCGTGGGAATCACTACCGTCGATTCGGTCTATCCGACGGCGCGTGACCCGCTCTATTTCCCCGAGCACCTGGAGGCGGGGCTCGAACCGTTCAAAGTCGCCGAGCTCTGGCTGTTTGGCTCCGAATACCCGGACACATTTATCGACATCAGTGACACCTTCGAAGACAAGATCAACGCGCTCAAGGCGCACGAGAGCCAGGTTGGACAGGCGGAGACGCTCGAAGAGCGACTGCGAGAGCGCGCCAAAAGCGTCGGCGAACCGCAGAACATTCCGCTGGCCGAAGCATTCAAGGTCATCAAGATGCGACGGTAGTGTCGATTCGCAGGAATCCGGGACGACTATACGTAGACATCCGGGATCCAGCAGTTCGACCAGATGCATAGAGGCATGGCGCCCGCGATTATCAACCGTTTCGTTGTAAAAAGGCGGGCGTTTTGCTAAGGTTTTCCAAATAAACAGATCGGTCTCTGGCTTGACTCAACAAGATTTGCGCGACTTTTGAGTTCGCGATACGAGGGACCGACAGAGGGGACTACATGATCGCATTGCCGGCCGCCACGCAACCCATATTCGACGAGCGCTCCATTCCTGTCGCGGGCGAAAAGAAGACACGAGACGCCTACGGTCGCCCCATGACCTACCTGCGTATCTCGCTGACTGACCGCTGTAATCTGCGCTGCGTCTACTGCATGCCGGCACTCGGCGCGAAGTTCGCGCCGCGCGATGAGCTCTTGACTGACGACGAGATCCTCGCCGTCGTCCGAGCTTCCGCCAAAATCGGCTTCTCCAAGATGCGCTTGACCGGGGGCGAGCCGACGATCCGGCCGCACGTGACCGAGCTTGTTCGTGAGATCGCCCACACGCCGGGCGTCGACGACGTCGCCATGACGACCAACGGTCTGCTGCTCCAACGATTGGCGCCGGGGCTCAAAGAAGCAGGACTGAAGCGGGTCAACGTCAGTATCGACTCGCTGAAGCCGGAGCGCTTCACCGCGATCACGCGAGGCGGCAAGATCGAGAAGGTCTGGGCCGGAATCGAGGCAGCGGAAGAGGCAGGCCTATCGCCAATCAAGCTCAACGCCGTGGTCGTCCGAGGACAGAACGACGACGAGGTCGCCGACCTCGCCGCGTTGACGCTTGAGCATGATTGGCAGGTGCGTTTCATCGAAGTGATGCCCCTTGAGGGCGTCGGAGACGTGCACGATGCTGGTCTGGTAACGACGGCTGAGACGATCGACATGATCGAGGAAGTTCTCGGCGAACTGGCTCCGCTCGACGCCCCACTGGGCGATCCAGCGCGTGTCTACCGAGTGCCAGGAGCCAAGGGAACAATTGGGTTCATCAGCCCGGTTAGCCAGCCATTCTGCTCCTTCTGCAACCGGATTCGCCTGACGGCCGATGGCAAACTCCGGCTCTGCCTATTGCGCAACGACGAAGTCGACGTGCGGGACATCCTGCGCGGTGGGGGTGACGAAGATGCCCTCATCGAGCAGATTCGGTTCGGAGTCTGGCGCAAACCGTGGGGACACGGTTTGGCCGAAGGCGACCGCAATACCGGGCGTGGAATGAGCCAGATCGGCGGATAGATCTCACTGAAACGACACGGGCGGCTCAAACGAGCCGCCCGATTTTCTTTTCCGGAACCCGTCGAAACGCGCCACGAGATGCGATACTGGCGACGCGCCTCCCTGGTTGGGCGTCGTGAAATTTGGCAGGCAAAGGATGGGAGCCGAACATTGGTCGACCAGGTTCTGAAGCATATTGACGATCATTTCGCAGACGATCACCTCGAACGAACCCGGGCATTGCTGCGCCAGCCATCGATTAGTGCGGATGGTACAGGGATGCAAGAGACGGCCGACATGCTGGTTGGCTGGATCGAAGAACTCGGCGGCACGGCGCGCAAGGTGCAAACGGAGATGCATCCCGCCGTTGTCGGACGGATCGACTCCGGCAAGCCGCACACGATGCTCTTTTACGGGATGTACGACGTCCAGCCGGTACTAGGTGAAACCTGGATGGTCGATCCGTTTGGCGGCGAGATCGTTGACCTGCCAGGTCTCGGACCGTCGATCGTTAATCGCGGGGCGATGAACCAGAAGGGCCCGCTGGCGAGCTTGTTCAACGTGCTGCATTCCATGAAAGAGACGACCGGCGAACTTCCAGTCAACGTCGCGTTTCTGATCGAAGGTGAAGAGGAGCTTGGCAGCCGGAATCTGCCAGCGGTCGTCGAGGCGTGTAGAGACGAGCTAGCTGCCGACGCCTGTTTCTTCCCGTTCCTGGCGCAGACTCAAGCCGGCAAGGTCATCACCTATCTCGGGGTGAAGGGCATCTTGTTCATGGAGTTTGTCGTTCGTGGCGGCGAATGGGGCGGCGCCACTGAGCGCGCGGTCCATGGGAGCAACGCCGTTTGGTTTGGCAGCGCGACGTGGCGCTTGCTGCATGCACTCACGAGCATGATTACTCCCGATCAGAAGCACATTTTGGTTGACGGTTTCTACGACGACATCATCCCGCCCTCCGCCGAGGATGAGGAGTTGCTTGGCAAGCTGGTCGACACCTTCGATCCGGAAGACGAACTCATCAAGAATGACGTCAAACGTTTCAAGTACGACTTGACCGGCGTTGACCTGGTGCGCAAGTACCTGTATCAGCCGACCCTCAACATCGACGGGATCATCTCCGGTCATACGGCCGAAGGAACCAAGACGATCATTCCGCATGAGGCCCGAGCGAAGGTCGACGTGCGCATGGTGCCGAACATGACTCCCGAACGCGTCGTGCAGCTGCTTCGCGACCATCTCGATCGACGCGGCTTCCCCGAGGTCGAGATTCACGTCGAGGACATGTACAAGTGGAGTAAGACGAGCGTGAGCTCGGCTCCGGCACGGGCAATCATGGGGACGTACCGAGAGTTGGGGCACGAGCCGGAGATCTGGCCGCACCTGGCGGGATCGGCGCCCTTCTACCTGTTTACAGACGTGTTGAAGATCCCGGTCGTTTTGGGCGGTTTGGGGCACGGTGGACGCGTTCATAGTCCGAACGAATACGCGACCGTGGCCGGGCTCAAGGACCACGAGAAGTCAATTGCGGTCTTTATGTACCGGCTGACGGACGAACTTGCCGCAGACGAGGCGGAGCACTGATGCTCGCGAAGGGATCGTGACAACGTGGTAGGTAATCTTGTTCAAGAGAAATTGGCTCAGGCGAAGCAGGTACTCGAGGAGCTCGACGTCGATCTCTGGATGATCGTGGCGCGCGAGAGCGACGTGCTCGGCGACCCGAGCTTGCCTCTCGTCGTAGGGACAAGCGTAACCTGGGAGTCCTTCTTCTTGATCTCGCGTACGAGCGAAAACGTGGCGATCGTCGGCACGGGCGACGTTGAGAACATCAAGCAGACTGACGCCTGGAACCAGGTTGTCGGCTACGTTCAGAGCCCGGGAGACGCGCTGAGATCGACCATCAAGCGGCTCGACCCTCGGCACGTCGCGCTAAACTACGCTACCGACAACACCATGGCTGATGGTTTGACCCACGGCATGTACCTGCGACTCGAGGAGATGTTGGGATCAACGCCGTACTGGGAGCGAGTGATCTCGGGGGAGCCAGTCGCCTCGAAGGTGCGCAGTCGCAAGTCGGCTGAAGAGCAGCGATCGCATTCGCCGGGCGGTCGAGACGACGAACGAAATCTGGAACCGGCTGGAAGAGTGGCTCAGACCGGGCGCGTCGGAGATCGAGATCGCGGATTTCATGCACCATCAACTGACTGAGCGGGGCCTTGGTTCTGCCTGGGACTGGCACTACTGTCCAGGCGTGACGGCCGGGCCAGATTCTCCCGTTGGCCATGTCGGACCGACCGGAGTCACGATCGAGCGTGGTCAACTCCTCACGCTCGATTTCGGGGTCAAGCAAGACGACTACACCTCCGACATGCAACGCACCTACTACCTACTCGCCGAGGGCGAAGGTCAGGCGCCGGAACCGGTTCAGCGGGCGTTTCGCGTCATCTCCGGTGTCATCCAGGACGCCGCCCAGCGGCTGAAACCCGGAGTGAAGGGTTGGGAGGTCGACCAGGTCGCTCGGGAGACCTTCGAACGAGAAGGGCTCGAGGAGTGGGGCTTCGCGCTCGGGCATCAGATCGGGCGAGCCGTTCACGACGGTGGTTGCCTGCTCGGCCCCCGATGGGATCGCTACGGACAGCGGCCCTACGACACGGTTGAGGAGAGTCAGGTCTTCACGCTCGAGATCGCGACGAACGTGCCGGGCTACGGACGGGTCAGTCTCGAAGAGGACGTGGTTGTCACGGCCGACGGATGCGAGTTCCTGTCGCCGCCTCAGATTGATCCGATCTTGATCGGGTAGGCTTGGCGCGGTTACCGGGATCGATCCATGTCGGTCATGATGGAGGGAGATGACTTGAGCGCGGCGGAATGGTTCGAGGTACGGCGGTTCGATCACGATGTCATCGGCCTTGGCGAACCGGGCCACGATGAGAACGTCAAATCATTCCTGGTGCTCGGGGAGGACCTGGCACTGCTCTTCGACACGGGCACCGGTATCGGTAATATCAAGCAGGTCGTAGACAACCTGACGTTGAAGCCGTTGCTGGTGGTGAACAGTCACGCGCACTGGGATCACGCTGGTGACGACTGGCGCTTCGAGCGTATTTGGGTGCACGAGGCGGAGGCCGGCGATCTCAGAGCAGGCGTGCCAAATGCCCGGACTCGGCGGTTTCTCGCACCGGACCGGTTCACCAACGGAATACCCGACTGGATCGACATCGATACCTTCTCGATCCCTGGCGTCGAGCCGGAGCGAACGCTGAGCGGAGGCGAACGGATTAACCTCGGTGGCCGGGAGTTCACGGTCGTGAACACTCCTGGACATTCGCCGGGAGGCATAACGCTGGTCGAGGAACGCACCGGTGTGGCGCTGGTTGGGGACGCCGTTTACGCGGGAGCGCTCTATGTGCACCTGGACCACAGCGATCCGGCCGTCTATCGTGAGACGCTGCGCACGCTGGCGGAACTGGCACCGAATCTCTCAGCGATCTATCCATGCCATAACAACTATCCACTCGAGCCGTCGTTCCTGGTCGACGTTCATCAGGGGTACGAGTCGATCTGGAACGGCAAGGATCCCGATTCGATTGACGACGGCGTTGAGAGCTTCACGTTCGACCGGTTCTCTGTGCTGTTGCGTGAGGGCTGGCGTGAGTGAGCTAGGGGTCGAATCCATCATCGGTCAGATGACGTCAAGCGATTTCGGATGTCGTACCTGTCCTCGAAGGACAACGGTCATGCAAGTTCGGTCGTTGCCACTTGACGGGGAAAGAGATCCTTCACTGCGGTTCAGGATGACAGGTATAGCAATCCTGCCTCATTGTCATCCTGGGCTGCAGCGAAGGATCTCTTCCTACGCTTCGCGGGCCACCACCGCGGATGCAAATCGCTGTCCATCCAGATTCATCCTTGTGACTATCAAACAATATGGGGGAAGGCCCCAAGTCTCAGATCTGATGGCACAATCCCATTTCTCGACGAAATCTCGCCGGATGGCCCAGTGACCGTAGCAGAGCCAGAGCGCACGCGGCGACTGCGCCGACATTATCTGCCCGCATTTCCCCATTCGGACGCGGTGAGCATCCCGCGAGGCCTGCTCGTCGTCCTGGCCGCTGTGGTTGCGGTGGGCGGTGGACTGCTGCTCGGGAAGGTCGAAACGCAGCACAGTCTGGTCGGCACACTCGCGCTGCTCCTGGGCGCGGCGGCCGGAATCGTCATGCTGGCCGACGTCCGAGTCGCGCTCTGGGCGACTATCGGCGTGGTGACGCTACTGCCGTTCGCTGTGGTCCCGGTTCATCTTGGGCTCACGCTGACCCTCCTTGAAGTCTCGTCGTCTGTCGCGATCGGGACCTGGCTTGCGACCCTGTTACTCAAGCGGGATCTGCGTCTGGCCGCCGGAACCCAGTCATTGCTTGTTCTGCTGTTTGTCGCTGAGACCGCCTTCGCGTTTCTGATTGGCGTTACCAACGGCTACACGACCGCCACGTTCCACGACTACGGCAAGTTCCTGCTGGCGCTGCTGCTCGTCTTCGTCGTCTGGAACGTGACTGCGAATCTGGAGGACGCACGCCGCCTCGCGACAGTTCTGCTTCTTGGTGGAGGATCGGCGGCGTTCATTGGGCTCGCGCTCTACGCTGGCGGTGCGAGCCTAACGACGAGGGTGCTGGTCCGGTTGATTCCGTACGGCTATCCCTCGTCACGCATTGTGCGCTATATCGAGGACAATCCTGGTAAGGCGATGCGGCTTACGTCGACGTCGGTCGATCCCAACTCGTTCGGTGGGTTGCTCGCCGTGATGGTGGTTCTGGCCTGTGCGCTATTGATCGCACGTAACCGGTCGGTCTCGCGCTGGGTGACGCTGCCGGTCTTTGGACTCGGCAGTCTCGCGGCTCTGTTGACCTATTCGCGTGGCGCGTGGGTCGGTATAGCCGCAGGTCTGGCCGTACTGGCGCTGTTACGCTACCGCTGGCTGATTCTGCCTGGCGTCGCGGCGGTTATTCCGGTCGCCGTGCTGGGATTCGGGTCGAACTTCGTCCACCGAATGTGGCTTGGCCTGACGCTACAGGATCCGGCGACCAAGCTTCGGCTGGCAGAATACCGGAATGCGCTGGCGATCATCAAAGCCCATCCGCTGTTCGGCGTCGGGTTTGGCAACGCGCCGTCGATCGACCAGCAGACTGGCGTATCCAGCATCTACCTGACACTTGGCGAACGAGTTGGATTGGTCGGGCTGGCAATCTTCGCGGTCACGGTCGGTTCGATCGCGTACAGGGGATTCCGGGCGTGGCGCCGTGATCCCGATTCGGTTCGTGGCGAACTGCTGCTTGGACTGCTCGCGGCGCTCGTGAGCGCGCTGACGGTTGGTATCTTCGACCACTACTATTTCAACATCACCTTCGCACATATGACCGCGCTCTTCTGGATCGTATGTGGCATGATCCTCGCGCTGAGCGCGCCTCCGCTTCCTGTTCGCCGTGTGCGTACTGCGAGCGGCGCCAGTTCGCTCGCGATCGTTGGCGATCTGACGGGACTGTCGAGCCCGGATTCTCAGGCGGACGACCACCAACGGGAGACATAACGTGTTCACCAAATTACTGCTGTACCTGGTCGCGAACGGGGCAACGCTGGTTATCCTGGCCGCGATCTTTCCCAACAGAGTGAGCTACACGAACTACGGGACGGTAGCAGCGTTCGCGATCGTTCTGATGATTCTCAATGCGTCAATTCGACCACTGCTGCGGTTCGTTACCGCGCCACTGACATGTCTCACGCTGGGCATCTCGGCCCTTGTCGTGAACGGCGTGGTCTTCTACGTTGGGGCAAAATTGGTAAAAGGGGTTACGATCACATTTGTGGCGGCGCTGGTCGGTGCGATCATTGCTGGGGTGATCAACGGAGCGCTGTCGAGAGCATTCGAACGGGATTAGCTCGGAGCGGAGGGAGTTAGCGCATGGCACGGTCACACCCGGTTGGCGTATTCGCGCCAGTTGCCACGACATTCGGTCAAGACGGCGAACTCGATCTCGATCATTACGCGTCGAATCTGGATTGGTACGCTGGATCAGCACTCGACGGCGTGGCGATCATGGGCTCGAACGGCGAGTATGTCAGCCTGTCGCTCGACGAGAAAGTGCGCTTGATCGAGGCCGGCGTGGCGGCGATCAACGGCCGCAAGAAGGTCATCGCCGGAACAGGCATGGAGTCGACGCGAGGGACGATCGAACTGACGAAAAAGGCGGCCGCGGCCGGGGCTGATTTCGCGCTCGTCGTCACGCCGTACTACTACAAGCCGCGCTACGACAAAGCAGCCTACGTTCGGCACTATCACACCGTTGCCGATGCCTCGCCGATTCCGGTCGTGATCTACGTCATGGCCGCGTACACGGGTGTCGACTTGCCGGTCGACACGGTGGTTGAGATCGCCAAGCACGGCAACATCGTCGGAATCAAGGATAGTGGTGGCAACGCGCCAAAGGTCGCTGAACTCGTGGCTCGCACACCCGATGATTTCTCGGTCCTGGCCGGATCGGCCAATTTCCTGTACCCCGCGCTCTGCCTGGGAGGCGCCGGTGGCATTCTGGCGTTGGGCAACGTCGCGCCAGGTCAATGTCAGGAAATCGTGCAACTCTTCAAGAAGGGCGACCATGCCGCGGCACTTCGCTTGCAACAGCAGATGCTCGAGCCGAACGCGGCGGTCACGTCAAGGTTCGGTATCGCCGGACTGAAGGCAGCTATGGATATGGTCGGCCTTTACGGTGGAGAACCTCGTCCACCACTCCTTCCGGCAAGCGACGCGGAGCGCGCCGCGATCAAGGACATCATGGAACGAGCCGGAATCCTTGAACGATCCCGAACAGCCTGAGGTGTTTGAGACCCCGATCACGGTCGGGGTCATCGCCGACACGCACTTTGGCAACCGCATGATCAAGCTTCCCGAACAGGTCGAGGAGATGCTGAAGGGAGCTGATCTCATTCTCCACGCTGGCGACTTCTGTAGCGTTGAGGGATTTGAGACGATTGCCAGTCTGGGTGAACTGCGGGGCGTTTGTGGAAATAATGATGCCCCGGCTCTCATGCGCAGACTCCCGTCAATACGCACGTTTCGCTTTGGGAAATTCACCGCCGCCATGATCCATGGCCACGGTTTCGGCCGCTTGACCGCGCGCCAGGCGACCGAACAAGAACTGCAGGGCAAGTTCGACATCGCCATCTTTGGCCACAGTCATCGCGCCTATCATGACTGGCACGGCGACACGCTCCTGTTCAATCCTGGCTCGCCGACGCAACGGCGCTGGGAACCGTCCTGTTCTTACGGCATCTTGCGGATCGACGATTCGATCCACGCCGAACTCCGATTTCTCTCTCCCCGGTAGGTCTACCCCTGGAATACTGCGTTTGGGCCGGATGTTCAGCAATCGTGAACGGTTTCCGTCTATCATCATGCTGCTTGTGCTTTGCAGCGGGCCAGTGTGGCGGTAGGATCGCGAGAGTCGGTACAGCGACGTATCGGACCATCAATCCCTGGTGGAAACGCTTCTGGTTGACCTGATAGGTCGCCGGCGTTCGGCGAACGACGATGCTCGCCACGTCAGATACAAGTTCCAGATCGACACCGTGCGGCCGGAGCGGCCGCCACGATGGAAGAGAGGATACGAAGACATGGCGGCAACAGACCTTCGCATACCGGGACCGACTCCGCTTCCGCCTCAGGTGCTGCAGGCAATGCAGCACGAGATGATGCCGCATCGCAATGACCAATTCCGGGCGCTGTTTACCTCACTGCTGGAGCAGCTGCGCCGATTTCATGGGACGTCGAACACCGCCCTGGTGCTACCGGGGAGTGGCTCGGCCGGATTCGAATTCGCGATCGTCAACTCCCTGTCGCCTGGCGACAAGGTCGTCGGTATCGCAAGCGGCAGCTTTGGCGAGCGATTCTGTAGTGTCGGCGAGCAACTCGGACTGAACGTCGTGCGGGTCGAGCTGCCCTGGGGAACTGCGGCGACCAGGTCGGTCGTGGCCAAGGCGCTGGATGAGCATCCAGATGCCAAGGCCGTGCTCTACACCTACAACGAGACGTCGACCGGTCTGGCGAATCCGCTTCATGACGTAGGTCCGTTGGTGCGGGATCGTGGTCCGCTGCTTCTCGTCGACGCGGTCAGCGCCGCGGGCGGCATGCCGATCGAGATGGACAAATGGAACGTCGACCTGATCTTCAGTGGTTCGCAGAAGGCGTGGATGTGTCCTCCAGGACTGGTGATCATCGGTGTCGGTGACCGGATCTTCGAGGCCAATGAATCGGCGAAGTATCCGCGCTTCTTCTGGGATCTCAAGCTGGCCGCGGATCGAGCCAAGGACGGCATGACACCGACGACGTCTCCGCTGACCTTGATCTTCGCACTCAAGGCTGCGTGTGACATGATCGATGAGGAGGGGCTCGAGAACGTCTATGCCCGGCACGCGAAACTTGGTGCATTCGTGCGGCGAGGGGTGGCCGAGCTCGGTTACCGGCTGATTGCCGACGAGGAGTACGTTTCGGACACCGTCACCGCCGTAACGCCGCCGGATGGAGTCGACGCGAGCAAGGTGATGGCGTCGATGAAGGCAGACTATGGAATCGACATCGGAGGCGGCCTGGGCAAGATGCAAGGAAAGGCGATTCGGATCGGCCACATGGGCTGGGTGCACCAACCGGAATTGGAGCGAACGCTCGCGGCGTTATCGTCCGTGACCGATTCGCTGCGCCCGTGATCCAGGCGACGCCAGTGCAGAGCGCATGCCCTCGCCTTGCCTCGGTGTCTGGCGGCGTACTATAATCACGGCTAACGTCGCGCCCAGGGGTTAGAGACACGAAACAGCGCGGTTTCTCGAGACCGGGCCGACGAATCTGCGACACAAGGAAGGTGTATGAATCGGACGGATTTCAACGTGAGTAATGAGGAAGCAACGTCGACCGCTTCGTTAGCGGACGATGATCGCTCTCCGATGTCGCTCATGGAAGAGTTTTTGAGCGATCCCAGCCATGACTACCGAGTACTCAACTACGGAGATGTCATGGAAGGTCAGATCATGCATGTCGATCGTGATGAATTGCTGATCGACATCGGTTCGAAGTCGGAAGGCATCATCCCGGCACGCGAATTTTCATCGCTCTCCGATGAGGACCGCGCAAAGCTGGCTGTGGGAGACCGCGTCCTTGTGTTCGTGGTTCAGCCGGAAAATCAGGAAGGTCAGGCGGTCCTCTCGATCGACCGCGCGCTCGCCGAGAAGAGTTGGCGGCGACTGCAAGAGATCTATGAGGCCGGTGACATGTTGGACGCCGAGGTCACCAACTACAACAAGGGCGGCCTACTGGTGAATCTGGACGGCGTTCGTGGCTTCGTTCCTGCGTCACAGGTTACGGAGATCCGTGGCGGTGATGATGGAAGCAAGCAGGCCGATATGGCTCGCCTCATTGGCACGAAGCTTCCACTCAAGATTATTGAGATCAACCGGCACCGGAATCGACTGATTCTCTCGGAGCGGCAAGCGATCCAGGAGAAGCGAGACGTCATGAAGGAGCGCCTGATTGAGGAGCTCCACGAAGGCGAAACGCGCCGCGGCCGGGTGACCAGCATTACCGACTTTGGAGCGTTCGTCGACATCGGCGGCGCCGACGGGCTCGTCCACCTGTCCGAACTCTCATGGAGCCGGGTCAAGCATCCGAGCGAGGTTCTCAGCGTCGGGGACGAGATCGACGTATACGTGCTGGGGATTAACGCCCAAGAGAAGAAAATCGCCCTGAGCATCAAGCGCACGCAGCCTGAGCCATGGAGCCGGGTTGCCGCGATCTACGAAGTCGGTCAGTTGGTCATGGGCACCGTGACACAGCTTGCGAACTTTGGCGCGTTTGCCCGTATCGAAGACGGAATCGAGGGCCTGATCCACGTCTCCGAGCTGTCGGAGCAGCGGATCGGCCATCCGAGGCAGGTCGTCTCGGAGGGGCAGGACTTGATCTTGCGAATTATCCGTATCGATCCTGCTCGGCGTCGCATGGGGCTCAGCCTTCGCCGCGCGTTGGAAGCTACGGATGAAGAGGTCGCAGCGTCCCTCGGTGAAGATGCCGTCGCGCTGAAACATGAGTTGCTCGCTCGAGAGATCGAGCCGGACGAAGACGAACAAGAATCAGACAACGAGCCTGACGGTGGCGAGGGATCGCAACCAAACGAAGCGGTCACCGCAAGTGCAGAGACCACGAATGAAGCGGTCGCCGCAAGTGCAGAGACCACGGAGGAATCCCCGCAGGCCGATGATGGTGAGGAAGACGCGACCTAAACCGCTTCGCGTCAGAATTCTCACCAGACTGTTGCACATAAAGAATGCAAAATGGTCAATGCCACAGTGTGGCGTGATCACTGCATGGTGAAGCCCCCAGCCATTGCATGTGCGGGGGCTCGGCATTTCCGCTGATTCCACTGGTGGAGCGGTAATCCAGTCAACAGCTAGTCATGCGGTCGCGGCGTCACTGGAGGCCTTGGGAGAACACGATGGCAGATAAATTCGAAAAATTCACAGAACGGGCGCGCAAAGTCTTGACTTTGGCTCAGGAGGAGGCGCACCGGTTCAATCACAACTATATTGGAACCGAGCACCTGCTCCTTGGCCTTGTTCGTGAGGGTGATGGCGTCGCGGCTCGAGTTCTTGCGAATATGGGCGTTCAGTTGCCCAAAGTTCGCAGCGCGGTCGAATTCATCATCGGTCGTGGCGATTCGATGATCGTCGGCGAAATCGGCCTGACGCCTCGTGCGAAGAAGGTCATTGAGCTCGCGGTCGACGAGGCGCGCCGCCTCAACCATCACTACATCGGCACGGAGCACTTGCTGCTCGGTCTGGTGCGTGAGGGTGAAGGCATTGCGGCCGGCGTGCTTGAGAGCCTGGGCGTTAACCTCGAGAAGGTTCGCCAGCAGGTGCTGCAGGTAGTCAGCCAGAACAGTGGCTACCAGCAGAAGCAACAGCAGACCAAGACACCGTATATGGACGCGCTCGGCTTCGATCTGACCGAGGCGGCCCGGCAGACCAAGCTCGACCCGGTCATTGGCCGTCAGGCTGAGATCGAGCGAGTCATGCAGATCCTGTCCCGCCGCACCAAGAACAATCCGGCGCTGATTGGCGAGCCGGGGGTCGGTAAGACCGCCATCGTCGAAGGACTGGCGCAGCGGATCGTGGCGGGCGACGTTCCCGATCCATTGCAGAACAAGCGCGTGGTCGCGCTCGACATCGGCGCGCTCGTCGCCGGCACCAAGTATCGTGGTGAGTTTGAAGAGCGCCTGAAGAAGATCGTGGCCGAAGTCAAAGAGACCGGAAGCATCCTCTTCATCGACGAGCTGCACACCTTGGTCGGAGCAGGCGCAGCGGAAGGCGCGGTCGACGCCGCTAATATCTTGAAGCCTGCGCTCTCGCGTGGCGAGCTTCAGACTATCGGTGCGACCACGCTCGACGAATATCGCAAGTACATCGAGCGCGATGCGGCACTTGAGCGCCGTTTCCAGCCCGTGAATGTGGATGAGCCGACTGTCGAAGAGACGATCGAGATCCTCAAGGGTATTCGCGAGCGCTATGAAGAGCATCACAAACTGAAGATCAGCGACGAAGCACTAACGTCGGCGGCCATTCTCGCGTCCCGGTACGTGACCGATCGGTTCCTACCGGACAAAGCGATTGATCTCATCGATGAGGCTGCCTCGCGCGTGCGGATGTATCGCTCCGCGTCGCCGCCGAGTCTCAAAGAGGCCAAGCGTGGCCTGGAGTCTCTGCGAAACGAACTCGATGCCGCGGTGAGTGGTCAGGAGTTCGAACTGGCGGCAGATCTGCGGGATCGCGAGCGCAAGCTTCAGGGTCGCATTGGCGATCTTGAGCAGCACTGGCGTGAGGAGCAGGACGAGGCTGAACCGGAAGTCAGCGACGAGGATATCGCCCAGGTCGTCTCGATGTGGACCGGTATTCCGCTGATGCGACTCGCGACCGAAGAGAGCGAGCGCCTGCTCCATATGGAGGAAGCGCTGCACGAGCGGATCATCGGCCAGGATGAGTCGATCTCGACAATGGCCAAGGCCGTGCGCCGGGCTCGTGCGGGCCTGAAAGACCCGCGACGGCCGATCGGCAGCTTCATCTTCCTGGGTCCGACCGGCGTCGGTAAGACGTTGCTGGCTCGGGCGTTGGCCGAATTCATGTTCGGCAGCGAGGACGCGCTCATCAAGATCGATATGAGTGAGTTCATGGAGCGCCACAACGTTTCGCGATTGGTTGGCGCACCTCCAGGATATGTTGGTTACGAAGAGGGCGGTCAGCTTACCGAGGCCGTGCGACGCAAGAGCTACTCGGTCATCCTGTTGGATGAGATCGAGAAGGCGCACCCCGAAGCCTTCAACATGTTGCTGCAGATTCTCGAAGACGGGAACCTGTCAGATGCCAAGGGTCGCCGGGTCGATTTCCGGAACACGATCCTGATCATGACGTCGAACATCGCGGCGGACATGATCCAGCGTGAGGGCCCGCTCGGATTCGCCGTTGCGGCGGACGAAGAGAAGAAGGCTCAGCAGAACTACCAGGTCATGAAGGACAAGGTGCTCGGTCAGCTCAAGCAGACCTTCCGGCCTGAGTTCCTCAATCGTATCGACGGTGTGATCGTCTTCCATCCGCTCTCCGCGGAGGAGATTCGCCGGATCGTCGATCTGGAGCTCAAGCGGGTGCGCAAGCAGCTGCAAGAGAAGGAAATCACCCTCGAAGTTACTGAGGCGGCCATGGATCTGCTCGGAACGCGCGGTTACGATCGCCAGTTCGGGGCGCGGCCACTGCGCCGGATCATTCAGAACTTGATCGAGGATCCGTTGGCCGAAGGTCTTCTGGAGAACAAGTACACGCCAGGCTCGACTGTGGTGGTCGACGTGCGAGAAGATCTCCTGACACTCGAGAAGGCCGAGGATCTGGTTCCGGTTTCCTGATCCACATCACATTCGACGAAACAACCGCCGCGGTCACCCGCGGCGGTTTTCGTTTGTACGGACGATGGATTCTGGCCTCGTGCTCTGCTAGACTTCGAACAGATGTTCGCTATTCCGCCGATGAGATTCATTACATCCAACGCCTGAGAGGGTCCACATGCCAAAGACGCGCACCAAGTATGTCTGTCAGAGTTGCGGGCTGGAGAGTCCCGCGTCCTATGGACGGTGCCCAGAATGCGGCGAGTGGAACAGCATGGTTGAAACAATCGACGCTGTGCCCGCACGGGCGGTAGGGAGTCGACCTCGAATCGGAAGTGTGGCTCCCCAGGTGTCGCCGCTTGACACGATCGTGAGCGCCGAGGACCACCGGCACGTCATCCCTATTGACGAATTGAACCGCGTGTTAGGCGGCGGACTGGTTCCGGGATCACTGGTCCTCGTTGGCGGTGATCCGGGTATCGGTAAGTCGACACTGCTACTTCAGGCGGCCTCGCTGTTGGCGCAACGCGAGCCGCCGGTCCTCTATGTGTCGGCCGAGGAATCGGCTCAACAGGTGAGGTTGCGTGCTGATCGGCTCGGCCTTTCGACGTCAGGCATGTTTGTTCTCTCGGAAACGCGTCTCGACGACGTTCTGGCCGCGGCCGAGCAACTCAACCCCAGCTTACTGATCGTCGACTCGATTCAGACAGTTTATCTCGACGAGCTTACTTCCGCGGCGGGAAGCGTGGCTCAGGTTCGGGAGTGCACCGCGCGCCTGATGCAATTCGCCAAGCCACGCCAGATCCCAGTCTTTCTGGTGGGACACGTCACCAAAGAGGGCGCGATCGCCGGCCCTCGCGTGCTAGAGCATATGGTCGATGCAGTGGTCTATCTCGAAGGCGAGCGCTTTCACCAGTTCCGTATCCTGCGGGCGGTCAAGAACCGCTTTGGCTCGACCGACGAGGTTGGTGTCTTCGAGATGGCCGACTCCGGCATGCGTGAAGTCCGCAACCCGTCGGAGGTCTTTCTGCAGGAGCGAGCCGGAAACGCCGCGGGATCCGCGATTGCCGTGACGCTGGAAGGATCGCGCCCTATTCTGCTTGAGGTACAGGCTTTGACGGCAACGAGCTCGCTGGGAATGCCACGTCGGACCTCCAACGGTTTCGATTCGAATCGCTTGCAGATGCTGGTGGCGGTTCTGACCAAGCGAGTTGGGCTGGGACTCGGTGGCCAGGACATCTTTGTGAATATCGTGGGAGGTCTGCGGGTCATCGAGCCGGCCATTGACCTAGCGGTCGCTGTGGCGCTCACCTCGAGTTTTCGCGAGCGGACAGTCGATCAGTCAACGGTCGTGATCGGCGAGGTCGGTCTTTCGGGCGAGCTACGCAGCGTCAATCAACTCGAGCGACGCTTAGCGGAAGCAGCACGGCTTGGATTCAAACGGGCGGTCGTACCGGCGTCGCGGTCCGTTCCGTCGCAGTCGCGCGGTCCTGAAATGAAGCTCCTCCGTGCATCGACGTTGATCGAGGCGATCGACATGGCGATCGGGGAGTGAGAAGACCGGTTCGTCGTTACTTACAGACCGAGGACGGCTTCGAATCTCGACCGAAGAGCTAATCTCCAGACGATTCCACAGCACGGGGCCGCGAGAGACTTCCGACTTGAACGTGGGAACGGAACTCTCAGATCGCGTTTGATGCTCCCGCGAGCGCGAGTATCTCCCGAGCTAATCGGTCCGCGGCATCGCATTGACCGTGGCCTTTGGCGGCACGTGCCATTTCATCGACTCGGCCGGATTCGATCAATTTCCTCACTTCCGCGACGAGGCGGTCAGCAGTCAGCTGCTCCTGCGGGAGAAGTACCGCAGCGCCCGCTTCGGCCAGCACTCGCGCATTGAGTGTCTGTTCGTCGCCGCCAGTGCCGGGCAAGGGGATGAGAATCGACGGCTTGCCGAGAGCCGCGAGTTCGGCGACAGTTCCCGCGCCGGCTCTGCCGATCACGAGCGAGGCAGCCGAATACACATCGGCGAGCTCCGGACCGATCCGCTCTCGGATGGCGTAACGCTGTCCAAGAGCCGCGTCCAATTGGTTGCGCGTGGCCATGAGGCGACTGAGATCGCCGTTGCCGGCCTCCGGGCCACACTGATGAATGATCGACGCCAGCTGGAGAAGCTGCGGCAGCGACTCGATCACAGCCTGATTGATCGCGTGCGCGCCGAGGACCCCGCCAGTAACGTAGATGAGCGGCCGATCATCCGGCAGTCCAAAAATCTCGCGCGCCCGCTCCGGTGTCCCTTTAAAGAGTGACTGTCGCACCGGGTTGCCGGTGACCGCGACTCGTCCTCTGGTCTTCGTCAGATTCTCGCGACTGCGCTCGAACGAGAGCGCGACCACATCCGCGAAACGCGCATTGATGCGGGTTGCGAGACCGACGGTCGCGGTCTGCTCGTGGGTGATCGACGGAATGCCCAGAAGTCGGGCCGCGACAACCGTCGGGACACTGACAAACCCGCCCGTGGAGAAGACGACATCCGGGCGAATGCGCCTCAGCGCGAATAGCGCCTGGACAGCGCCGATCGGGATGCGGGCAGCGTCGACGGGTGTCTGCAGCGAGAAGTAGCGTCGAAGTTTGCCGGTTTGGATTGACGTAAAGGGGATCATGTTCTCAGCGGCGACGTCGCGCTCGATTCCCGCGCTGGAGCCAATCCAAACGGGTAGAACGTTGACCTGTTCGGCGAGTGACTGCAGAACAGCAAGCGCAGGCTGGACGTGTCCTCCAGTTCCCCCGCCGGCGATGACGATTCTAAGTGATACGGACAAAATCCTGCTTCCCTCCCCGTCCGCTGGACCCGAAGTTGCGTTCACCTGACCCATCTTAGGCTCCCCTTGAAAACCGGGCAAGAAACAGCAGAGGTTGGGGAATCTACCGTGCTAAAATCTGCGTTATGCCATCAGATGGAACCATACAGGGACCGTCTGCGTTGGCTTTGTAATGATGAAGGATGGGTAACATGGTCGTAGGTGAGGACCAGGTTAACCGCGTACGGCAGCAGCTCGAACAACAGCTGGAGAACACCAGGAACGACATCAAGGAGATCGACGATCAGGTGCGCGCGTTCGGCCAGGACCACGAACTGGCTGAGGGTGTCGACAACCATATTGGTGATGATTCTGATATCGTCTACGAGCAGGAGCGACTGCTGACGGTTCGTGAAGAACTTAACGGCCGTCGCCATCGCATCGAGCATGCGCTGAAGAAAATGGACAAGGGCACCTGGGGTATCTGCGAGAATTGCGGAGAGCCCATCGCGCCGGAACGTCTTGAAGCGCTCCCATTCGTAACACTCTGTATCACCTGCCAGGAGCAGCAAGACAAACGTGGAGACGGACGTAGGTGAATTCTGACGAAAGCCAGCGCCATGGCATGGCCCGTAATTTCATTCTCGCAGCCCTGATCATGGCACTGGTGCTCGTCGCCGACCAAGTTACCAAGGCGATCATCCTCGACCGGCTTGGACCGACCGGCGACCTGTCACAGATCAAGATCATTCCAGGGTTTCTGAGACTGATCTACGTTGAGAACACTGGCGCCGCGTTCGGCATGTTCCAGGGCAAGAGCCCCATGCTAACGATTGTCGCGATGGTCGTCATTCTCTTTTTGCTGTTCTATTTCCGACGGGCGATCGCTCACAGCATCTGGCTGTCCGTTGCGTTGGGACTTCAACTAGGTGGGGCGATTGGCAATGTCATCGACCGGTTTCACCACGGATTCGTGGTCGACTTCATCAATTTCCCGAAATTCCCGACGTTCAATGTCGCCGACAGTGCGATTACCGTTGGGGTGATCATGCTGGGTCTGTATCTCCTGACTCGGGATCCGGTATCGATGGGGCACGAGGAGCAGGCGGTGCACGGTCCTGCGCATGCACCGGACACCAACTCCGCTGAGAATCAGGCTCCCTAACCAAGGTGCAGCAAGCCCGTCAAGCAGCCCTCGTCCACGACTCCTGCCCCGAGATCAGGAGAGGGGAGCGAAGACTTTCTGCTTGTGACGTACTTTTTCGTTTCCGCTTTCCCAAGCTGCATCGGGTCGAGGAAGAGGCGGACCGATCGCGCCACGAGTCAGTGGCAGCGCGTGCACGGATCAGCCTTGAATCTCGGTAGAAAAGAGGCAGATGACTGACGCGATTCGTCTCATGCTGGACGTCACCGCCGAAGAAGACGGCGAGCGTCTCGATCGATTGATCGCGATGCGCGCCGCGGACATCAGTCGATCCTACGCCCAGCAGTTGATCAAAGAGGGTCACGTCAAGGTTGGTGGCATCATGGCTCGGCCCGCGACTCGCGTTCATACCGGCGAGATCATCGAACTGAGCCTGCCCCCGATCGAGCCACCTGAGGACCTCACACCAGCATATCTTCCGGTTCCGATCGTTTATGAAGATGAGGACGTGATCGTGTTCGACAAGCCAGCCGGACTCGTGACTCATCCCGCACCAGGACATGAACATGGAACGCTGGTGAATGTTGTGCGCGCATTGCGTCCCGATCTCGAACTGCGCGACGACGCACGCCCCGGGGTGGTCCACCGTCTCGATAAGGACACGTCCGGCTTGATTGTCATCGCCAAGAATGAACGGACCCGGCGCTATCTGCTCCGTCAGTGGCAGGAGCGCACGGTGGTGAAACGGTATACCGCACTGGTTCATGGGACGTTTGACGAGAACGAGGGGACGATCGACGCGCCCATCAGCCGCGATCCGAATAACCGTAAACGCATGTGGGTGGTTGCCTCAGGACGACCGGCCGTGAGCCACTTCGAGGTGCTGGAGCGCTTTCGCGACGTGACGCTGCTGAGCGTGATCATCGAGACAGGACGGACCCACCAGATTCGCGTGCATTTTGCCTACATCCGTCATCCGCTGGTTGGAGATCGTACCTACAGCGGTCGTCAGTATCGATATCCACTTGACCGTCAATTCCTGCACGCCACTGCCTTGACGTTCCAGCTTCCGGGAGACCGGCTTATCGAGGTTGAGACTCCGCTGCCTCAGGATCTGCAGAGCGTTCTCAATAGCCTGCGAAGTGAGGAGCGCTCATGAATCAGACACGTGCTCGCGAACACGTCACCGCCATTTTTCGGAAGGTGCTCGACCAGGTTGATCCGGAACGGCTTACTCGTGACGCGCTATCGCTGACGGACCGGCAGCTTTTTGTCCACGGAGAGTCGATCGATCTGCGGCCCGAGGGACGAGTCGTCCTACTCGGTGTGGGCAAGTCTGCGGCCGGAATGGCGAAGGGCGTCGAAGCAGTGCTCGGTGACCGTCTGGATCATGGCCTGATCGTCACCAAGCGCGGACTCGGCGAAGCGGGCGAATCACTGAAGCGCACGACAGTGGTCGAGGCGAGTCACCCGGTTCCGGACAAGACGAGCCTGGCGGCGGGCGAACGACTGCTACGGGAAGCTGACGATCTCGGTCCGGATGATCTCCTTATCTGCGTAGTTTCTGGAGGCGGTTCGTCGCTGGTGGAAGCTCCGGTCGATGGAGTGTCGTTGGACGATTTTGAACGAGCGACCACGCTGCTGCTTCAGCATGGTGCCGATATCTGGACGCTCAACGCCGTCCGCAGGAGATTGAGCCGGATCAAGGCTGGCGGGCTCGCTCGCGCTGCTGCGCCTGCTCGGCTGGTCAATTTGGTCCTGTCGGACGTGCTCGGCAGCCCGCTCGCCGTGATCGCAAGCGGCCTCTCGGTCGATGTATCTGAAGATGACGAGTGGCGAATTGAGTCGCTGCGATCCGGCCCTATCTGGAGCAAGTTGTCAGCTGCCGTGCGAGGCAAGTTGGACGAGTCAGCTGCACCGGTTTCGAAAGATCAGTCGAACGTCGTTCGAACTGTGGTGGTCGGCGATGCCGCGTTAGCGGCACGCATGGCTGCTGAAGCTGCCGAAGATCTGGGCTATCGTCCGTATCTGCTTGGAAGCCGCTTTGCCGGGGATGCCGACGAGTTCGCCAGGTTCTGGGCACAGATGGCGATTTCAGCGCGAGACGGACTCACCGCATTCGATCTGCCGTGCTGCATCGTCGCGGCAGGAGAGATGACGGTGAACGTCCGAGGTGAAGGGCTTGGTGGTCGAAATACCGAGATGGCCGCATCGGCGGCGATGGAGATCGCCGGGCTCGACGCGATCGCGCTGGCCAGCCTTGCTACCGACGGCGATGATGGTTCGAGTGGGGCGGCGGGAGGGGTAGTCACCGGTGATTCCGTAGCCGCCGCCACAATTCGAGGTCTTCGGCCGCGAGATCTGCTGGCTCGCAATGACACGCGCGCGTATCTGGATGCCTGTGACGGACTGATCGTGACCGGTCAGACCGGAACCAACGTGAATGACATCTATCTGGCCCTGATTGAGCCACGCTAACCGGTCCTCTGCTATGGCGCGAGCTGAGTCGTGTCCACCGGCGGCATCGGCAGCCAGCCCATCCGTTCGAGCGCTTCCTGCCCGAGCAATCCCAACGTGACCTTGTAATCCGGATTGTCGGAGTTCGGGTTGAACTCGAACCGGGCGCGCTCGAAGTACTGCACGGTACGCCCGTTTTCGGTGAACTCTTCGCTGATCGGGTAGCCAAACGTTGCCAGGCCTCCATTTGCCGCCCAGTACTCCTTGAAGCCAAACGCAATGGTGTGTCCGGTCTCCGGAAAGTACTGCCGGTCGGGCGATTCGGAAATCGGGTCAACGGGCGCAAAGTTCCGGTCGGTGGTCAGGATGGCGCCAAGGCGCGCGACCGATATCCGCTCACCCTCTGGGGCGCTCGCACGATACTCCAGCTTGGCTCGTTGAAGATACTGAACGGTGATCTGCTCACCCGTTGCCGGATCGGTTTCGGTGAACTCCTCCGTCATTGGGTAGCCGAGAATCTCGGCCGCGCCATGGGATTGCCAGAACGTTTTGAATCCGGCCGACATGAAATGCTTGGTCTGCGAAAAATAGACGTTGTCGGGAGACGGCACGGCCGGGGGATCCTGCGGGTCGGTCGGAAGCCGAGGCACCAGTGAAACGGCCTGAACGCGACCGTGCATCATGTCGGAGCGGCTGATCCAGGCAATCGCGTGCTCAGAGACCGCGGGATTGTACGCCTGCTGCGAGCGGACGACGGCGTACATGACTTGACTCTTGAGATCGTACGCGTAGATATCAGGCAGGCCGGTGCGCCAATCCTCCCACGACAGAACTCCGTTGTTGATGGATGGCTGCGCCACAACATGGTCAGCAACGACCGTTTGTTCCTGACCGGTCGTGAGATCTCGGTGGATGAGTTGGGACGGACCGCCAGTCTGTGGGCTCCTGAGAAAGACGAGATCATTACCACTTAGCGCCGGGTCGATCTCATCGGCGTTGGAAGTCGAGATGACGGCGGACGATTTGGATTCGAGACTGAACTGAACCAGTGCCCAGCGACCGTCGATCCAGGCTTGCCAGACGACGACGGCACCCGAAATGACCGGCTTTGCCTGGCTCGTGGACGCAGCCGGAAGATCTGTGACCTCTCCGGTAATGAGATTCTTCACGGCAATCTGCCAGCCACCGTCGGTGCGACGTCGCCAGACGACGTGGTCGCCCGAGATTGCCGGATCGGCAACCTGGCCCGGGTTGGCCGTCACAACAATCTGGCTGCCTTGTGAGAGGTCGTATCCCGTGATTATTCGCTGGGAGGGATTGCCACCTTCTACCCAGACGACGCGTGATCCGTCGACGCTTGGAGCGGTGCGGTAGGCGGTCGACTTCCCGACTCTGAATTCTCGTCCGTCAGCTAGATCGTAGGCGAAGATGTCTGGAGTGCCGGAGCGGCTGTCTTGCCAAACAACGAGCGACCCAGATGCTCGCAACGCCGTCGGGCCGGGTTCGGACGACGAGGTCATCGCCGGTTCGATGTGATAGGGGAGCGTAACCGCCGCCCGAACCGCGGGACCAGGCTGAAGCAGCATGCTTGAGATCGATGCCAGAGAGATGATTGCCGCGAGTGCGAGCCGTCTAAGACGTACGTTCATGGGCAACGAGTATAGCAGAGAGGTCCGGCGTGGTTTTCGACCAAGCGGGTTGCTGTTATAGTCGTCGACAGCCAGATACGCGGGGAAATGCAAACTGATTGAGGAGCGGGAAGCGTGAACGAAGCGTCAGCGCAGCCAATCATCATGGATGTGGACACAGGGGTCGACGACGCGGCTGCCATCGCGCTCGCCGTGCGGTTGCCGCAACTGGAACTGCTCGGAGTCACGACTGTGGCTGGCAACGTCAACGTCGACCGGACGACGGATAACTCGCTTCGTGTCCTGCAAGCCGTCGGTTCGTCGTCGATTCCGGTCTATCGAGGCATGAGCCGACCGCTCGCTCGAAGCTATAACGATGCCTCTCTCTATCATGGTGAAAGCGGTCTTGGTGACGCCGTTTTGCCGGATGCTACCACCAGCGAAGCATCGGTGACCGCGCCTGAATACATCGTTCAGGCTGCCCGGGCGAGGCCAGGCGAGGTGACGCTGGTGGCGGTGGCGCCGCTGACCAACATCGCGGTTGCGCTCGGTCTCGAGCCAAGCCTGCCGCGGTTGCTCAAGCGCGTCGTCATCATGGGCGGTGCCTTTCGTTGCCCCGGCAATACCACCCCGTTCGCTGAGTACAACATTTGGGCCGACCCGGAGGCCGCGGCGATCGTCGCAAACAGCCAGTTGCCCGTCACCTTCATCCCGCTCGACGTAACCCACCGTGCAGCCTTCAGCAAAGAACGCTGGGAGCGCCTTGAAGACCACAACTCTGGTGATGCGAGGCTAATCTACTCGCTTCTCCGCCGTACATTTGCAACTCGCGGGCGACCTGAGTTTCCGCTCCATGATCCGCTTGCCGTCGGAGTAGCCGCGTTTCCGGGTCTCGTTTCGACCGAAACCTGGTCGGTAACGGTCGAGACAGGTATTGGGGAGACCTCCGGTCGAACCGTGATGGTGCAGCAGCCAGGCAGCGCGGAGCACCAGGTCGCGTTGCAGGTCAAGACAGACGAGTTTCTCGACCTATTCTCGTCGACGCTCTCGCTCGAATAGACGGCGAATGCCGAATTCAGCATCGCCAACCATGAACGTGGCGACGCCGGTGCATTGCGAGCGATCTTGCGAGAAAAGCCAGACTCGCGATGCGGAGTACACTTGATCGCATCAGCGATGCTTGAGTTGAGTGCTACGGAGGTAGCCAGCAATGATCGAACGGCGTGATCAGCGGGACGCGGTGCCGCTGCAGGATCTCGACCTCTTCACCAGACTGACGCAATACTTCGACGCGATTGATCTCAACTTACGTGCCGGTACGGGCTGGTTCATCTTCAATGGATCCGGAACGCGTGCCACTCGAATCACCGCGTTCATCGCAACCCGGCTGCGTGAGCTTGGTCCGTTTCTCTCGTCCTACCTCATCCCCTGGCGCGAATTCTCGCTCAACTCCTACATGGTAGGCATCGAGCTACAGTCGATCGCCGAGCCGGAATCGCTCGTGGGAAGAGCGAAGGCAGAGTTCGATATTGCGTCGCGTGTCTCACGGGAGCACATGGTGAGGCTCGTGGCGTCAGATCTTCTTATCCTGAGTGGGCTCAAGCCGGAGCATAGGCACGAACTCGAGTTTCTGGATGAGACGATCGGACGTCGCTACAATCAGCGTCTCGCGACGATTCTGATAACGTCATCCACGCCGCAGGACCTCGCCGCGTCATTTGATCAGATCGCGCCAGGCGCCTCGCTTTGGGACCGGTTGTTCGACCGGATGTACGAGCGCAGCCTGATCGCGATGTAACTGTGGTTAGCGGGAACGGTGCAAGGCCTGGTCGGCCAGAGACTCGAGCATCTCCCGCGTTTCGCACTGGGGGATTTCGCGCAGTTCGTTCTTGGCGTCGTCAACGTAGCGCGCGGCGACGGCCAGCGAACGCTCGAGGGCGCCAGACTCGCGAATGACCGCCGTGGCCATGACGTAGTCGTCGTCGGTCGCGCCATTGCCTCCGACTGCCCGCCGAACGATCTCGGTCTTCGTTCCGTCGTTCCCATCATGTTCGAAGAAGAGCATGGTTGGGAGCGTCACCGTTCCCTGTCGGAGGTCGAGCCCAGCAGGTTTGCCGATCTGGCTTGTCGACTCGCGCAGGTCGAGAACGTCGTCGACAATCTGGAACGCCATGCCGACATTCTTGCCGAACCGGCGCATGGCCGCGACAGCCTCGTCGCTCGCGTTGCCGAGAATTGCGCCCATCTCCGCGGAACCGGCGAACAACGCGGCAGTCTTGCCATAGATGCGGCGATTGTAGTCGTCAAGTGACTGCCCGAGTTCACGCGCGGTGAAGATCTCACGCAATTCGCCGTCGCAAATGTCGCCCAGAGTGCTTGCGAAGACGCCGACGACTCGAGGACTCATGGTTTCCGCCGCGAGCATAGCCGCACGAGCGAAAATGTAATCTCCAAAAAGAATGACCGCCTCGGTGCTGATGAGCGTATTGAGCGTGGGCCGCCCTCGGCGGACTTCGGCATGATCGACCGTGTCATCATGAATTAGAGACGCGGTGTGGAGCAGTTCGACACCGGCCGCTGCCGGGAGAAGACGTTCAAGTTCGTAATCGAACGGTCTCGCCGCGAGTAGCAGCATCAACGGGCGGAGGCGTTTGCCTCCAGCCGCAATCAAACCGTCGAGAACTTCACCGACGAAGGGGTAATCGACATCAACTTCACGTCGCAGTCTGCGCTCGACCTGCTCGAGATCCTGGCGCATCTTCGCGAGGACATCGGCGAAATCCAATGCTACCAACCTATCACTGTGCCGCGCGGAGGTGCGCCTTCGGAGCGGATGCGGACCGCTTCACGCACGCGCATTATACGAGCGCACATTGCGCAGGGTCAATTGCCGTGCCGAGGCCGGCACGAGAACAGCCGTGCCGGAACAACATCGCACGATCAGTGTGGCGATCTTGTCACGTCGCTACGTGTGGCATACTCTGCCCGACGCGTGACAGCCTGAGATCGTGATCGTCCGATGCGACTGGACCACGACACCATTAGCTGCCCGTCAGCGCGTAATAGTGACGCATTTGTCTGCGAACACGGCAGACCCAGATATCACGATGCTCTACCGTGCTCGGGAGGAGATGCGTGCTCGATAACGATACTCCATTCGGACAGACTCCGCGTCGCCGGCGCCAGCCGGTGAGTTGGTGGTTCAGTGCCCTGCTGATCGTCGCGATTATTGCCGCCGCGGGCACGATTGGCTACGAAACGCTGCTGAACCGTCCAAGCGTCTCCGGCACCGTTGTCAACGCCTACACCCTGACGCCGGTCCCGGACGTCTCGATCGTCGCGGACCAGAAGACGGCGACGACGGACGCTTCTGGGCACTTCAAGATCAACGGGAGCGTCCAGCAGATCACGGCTACGAAGGACGGCTATGCGCGCGGGCAGGCTACCGTAACCTCGTCCAGCGACTCAGTTCGGTTGACACTCAGACCGAACGTTATCGCTGGGACGGTGGTGAGTACGGCGAACCAAAAGCCGATCCCGGGTGTGACTGTGTCGCTCATGAATGGATCGACGGAGATCGCATCTACCACCACGGACGACTTCGGATCCTACTCATTCAAGGATGTTCCCGAAGGCGCGTCGATTTCATTTGGAGCGCCTGATTTCGCCGTGGTCAGCCGGAGCGTTGACCGGCAGGCGACGATTGACGTCGAACTCAAGCCCGACGTGCTGGTGGGAACCGTGACCGATGACAAGGGGCAACCGATCGCCGGGGCTGTCGTCGCTGCGGGTACAGCTTACACGAACGCCGGATCCGATGGGAGCTACCGACTCGAGGGAATTGGCGACAGCGATACCGTCTACTTCAAAGCGCCGGGCTTCGTCGCGATCTCTGAGCCGGTCGACCCGACGCTGCGCATGGACGCATCGCTCACGCCGATTCATGTCAATGCTATCTACGCGACGGCCAATACCGCTAGTAGTCCAGAATTGTTCGATCCCTTGATCAAGATCGCGGATACGACCGAGGTCAACGCGATGGTGGTCGACCTCAAGGACAGTAGCGGCCACGTTTTCTACGACACGAAGGTTCCGCTGGCGCACGAGATTGGTGCGGCCGCGCCGGAGCTCGATCCGTCCGCAGTAGTAAAGAATCTGCACGACCACCACATTTACGCGATCGCGCGCATCGTCGTGTTCGAGGATCCGATCCTGGCAGAGGCGCGGCCGGATTGGGCGATTCACGATTCGAGTTCTGGGGGCCTTTGGCGCACCTGGAATGGGCTGGCCTGGGTCAACGCCCACCGCAAAGAGGTTTGGGACTACGACGTTGCTATCGCAAAGGAAGCCGCGGCGTTCGGGTTCGACGAGATCCAGCTCGACTACATTCGTTTTCCAACCGATGGTCCAATGAACAAGGCTGAATATGGCGTCCCTCACGACGACCAAACGCGACCCAAGGCCATCGGTGACTTCCTGACCGAAATGTATGACGCGATCGCACCAACGAAGTCCTATCTGGCCGCCGATGTCTTTGGCCTGACACTGTGGGAGAGCGGTGACGGGAACATCGGTCAGAATCTCGAGACCGTGTCACAACATTTGGATTACGTTTGTCCTATGGTCTACCCGTCTCATTTCTATACAGGATCTATGGGGTTCGACATTCCGAACGATCACCCGTATGAGGTGATTCTTTGGAGCCTGCAGAATGGCGAGAAGCGCGTGCCGCAATACAAGGCCAAGCTGCGACCGTGGCTGCAAGACTTCTCTCTCGGCGAGGGTATTGCGTATGGTCCCACCGAGGTGAAGCGCCAGATCGACGCTTCGAACGATTTCGGCGCGACGGGTTGGATGCTATGGAACGCCGGAAATGAGTATCACACGAGTGCTCTCGCGCCCGAGGGGGCTCAGTAATCAGAGAACTGGTCTGCTGGAGGCTATCGCATGATCGGCACCGAATCCACCGCCTCTCTTTCCCGTAATGTTGTCGGCTCTTCTCGAGCGCTCGTCGAGGCACTGCGACCTAAACAATGGACCAAGAACGCGGTCGTATTCGCTCCCCTCGTATTCGCCAACAAGTTGCTCGACCTCGAAGGTTTCATGAAGGTGGGCGCCGCGGCGGCGCTCTTTTGCCTGACGAGTGGCGTCGTTTATCTCTGCAACGACCTGCTTGACGTCGAAGCCGATCGCGTTCATCCCAAGAAACGGAACCGCCCGATCGCCTCGGGACGACTTGGTCAGCGCGCTGCACTTGGCCTGGCTGGACTTCTGACCGTCTTTGTCCTGGCGATATCGATCCTGATCTCGCCGTGGCTGACGCTCGTCCTGGCCGTGTACCTGGCAATGATGCTTTCGTACACCCTGGTCCTCAAGCATCTGGTTATCATCGATGTGTTCGTGATTGCCGCTGGTTTCTTGCTGCGCACGGCGGCCGGGGCCGTCGTGGTCGATATTCCGCTGTCGCCCTGGCTCTACGTCTGCCTGGTGCTTCTGGCACTATTCATCGGGTTTGCCAAGCGGCGCAATGAGATCGAGTTGTTGGAGGGCGCGGCCGGCAATCACCGGCGCAACCTTGAGCTCTATTCCAAACCGCTGCTCGACGACCTCATAATGATTGTGGCGGCGGCGACGATTATGGCCTACTCGCTCTACACCTTCTCAGCCCCGAACCTGCCACAGTCGCACGCAATGATGCTGACAATCCCCTTCGTCCTGTATGGGATCTTCCGGTATCTCTATCTCGTCCACCGAGAGGACGGAGGTGGAGCGCCGGAGCAACTGTTGATCGAGGACCGGCCCCTCTTGCTCACGGTCGCGCTCTGGGGGCTGACCGCGGTGGTCATTCTCTACTACACTCACCATTGATATGATCCGAGTCAACTAAGATTCTCATTCTGTTGCAGGACAATTACCACCAGTGGTATACTGGTGCAGGTCGCTAAACAGGCGAGCTTCCGGCACGCATCGTGCACGTCGGTACCTGAGAAGCGAACGTCGACAAGATTCTGAACACAAGACTGGCCCGTTCGCATCAGCAACGGACTCGGCATTTTCGGAGGAACATTCATGCTGATCGTGCGTAGGCGCGGCAGTCGAGAGACTGGGCGCATCCAGCAAGACATGGAGCAGGTATTCCGCTCGCTGGTCATTGGGGTCCGCCCAATATCACGATCAAACATTGGCGTTTGGCGACCGCCGGTCGAAGTCTACGAATGTGAAGACCGCCTGGTGGTCACCGTTGAGATCGCCGGTGTTCAGGAAGAGGAGATAAGCGTCGTCGTCGACGACTCACTGTTGCGAGTCACGGGCGTGCGCCACAATCCATCCGCGACGCAGAAGCGAACCTACCACGAGATGGGCATTGCGTACGGGCCGTTCGAGGCGCAGGTCTTCCTTCCATTTTCAACGGTCTTGGATGAGGTGGAGGCAGCCTACGAAGGCGGCTTCCTGACAGTCACGCTGCCTCGCGCGCAGGCGACTCGGATCGTCCCAAAAGAGGTCGAGGCGTCTGCTCCAGCGCAGGAGGGGTAATAGTTCATGATTGAGCAGTTTAGACACAACGAGCCCGATTACGAGGGGGCCGAAGACGAGATGGAGATGGAAGAGAAGGAAGAAGAGGCAACTCCGAGCATCCTTCCCGTCTTGCCGCTTCGGGGAACCGTCGTATTTCCGCTGACCCTCGTGCCCTTGGCCGCTGGGCAGCCACGATCTCTTCGTTTGATCGACGAGGTCGTCTCGGGCAATCGCATGGTGGCCCTCGTGCTCCAGAAGGATTCGACGCAGGACGCGGCGGGTCCCGGAGAGACGTTCGAGATTGGAACGGCCGCCAATATTCACCAGATGATGCGTGTTCCGGACGGGACTGTCCGCCTCGCCGTTCAGGGCCTGCGACGAGTGCGTATTGTCGAGTGGTTGACTGAAGAGCCGTATCTGACGGCGCGAGTTGAGGAACTTCCAGAGGAGACCGAGGACTCGGTCGAGGTCAAGGCGCTGATGCGCAACACGCTAGAGCTATTCCAGCGCCTCGTCGCGGTTGTTTCAAACCTGCCGGACGAGCTCGTCACGGCCGCGCTGAACATCGACGACCCGATTCATCTGGTCTACTTGATTGCCAGCAACGTGCGCATGGAGCCTGAAGAGCGGCAGCGCCTGCTCGAGCTTGAGAGCGCGCGAACCAAGCTGCAGAAGCTGAGCGCTTTCTTGAGCAAGGAGCTCGACCTGCTGGAACTCGGCAAGAAGATCCAGGGTGAAGTCCAGGAAGAAGTCGGCCGCACCCAGCGTGAGTTCTACCTGCGCGAACAAATGAAAGCGATTCAGAAGGAACTCGGCGAGACCAACGAGCAAGAGGTCGAGATCAACGAATTGCGCGCCAAGATCGACGAGTCCGGCATGCCGGAGGAGGCCGAGCGTGAGGCGCGACGCGAACTTGATCGCCTGAGCAAGCTACCGCCGGCCGCGGCGGAGTACGGCATGATCCGCACCTACCTCGACTGGATGACCAGCATGCCCTGGAACAACAGCACCGAGGGGGAGATCGACGTCTCGCACGCACGGCAGGTGCTCGATGAGGACCACTACGACCTGGAGCAACTGAAAGAGCGCATCCTGGAGTACCTGGCCGTCCGGCGCTTGCGCAAGGACCTGGTCGACCAAGGTGAGTTGGCGGATGAGGACAATCGCGAGCCGATTCTCTGTTTTGTCGGACCTCCGGGCGTCGGCAAGACAAGCCTGGCGCAATCCATCGCACGAGCACTCGGGCGTGAATTCACCCGCATGTCGCTCGGCGGCGTTCGTGACGAGGCCGAAATCCGTGGTCACCGGCGTACCTATATCGGCGCTATGCCGGGCCGTATCGTGCAGGCAATCCGACGAGCGGGTACCAATGATCCGGTCTTCGTGCTCGACGAGATTGACAAGCTTGGCAACGACTGGCGCGGCGATCCGTCATCCGCGCTGCTCGAGGTGCTCGATCCTGAGCAGAACAACTCGTTCCGCGATCACTACCTCGACGTGGCGTTCGACCTGTCAAAGGTCATGTTCATCGCCACCGCAAATCTGTTGGATACGATTCCCGCGCCGCTCCGCGACCGTATGGAGATCTTGTCCCTCAGCGGTTACACCGACGAGGAAAAGCTCAACATCGCGAAGCGCTATCTGCTGCCGAAGCAGCTGAGACGGCACGCGCTTGGCACCGATCGCTATCACTTCACCGACGATGCGATTATGGCGATCATTCAGGGGCACACCCGGGAGGCTGGCGTTCGTAACCTGGAACGCGAGATCGCCAGCGTCGCGCGTAAAATCGCGACTCAAGTGGCGGAGGGCAAGGACGTTTCGGCGGACATCGGTCCGGATGAAATCCGAGAGTTCCTCGGGAAGCCGCGGTTCTTTTACGAGATGCTCGAACAGCGGACGGCGGAGCCGGGCGTCGCGGTGGGCGTTGGAGTCACAGCCGTTGGCGGCGACATCATGTTCATCGAGGCGACCAAGATGCCGGGTCGCGGCAATCTCAGTGTCACCGGCCAGCTTGGCGACGTGATGCGCGAGTCTGCGCAGGCCGCGCTGAGCTTCGTGCGCTCGCGAGCCAGCGATCTGGGGATCGACCCGGACTTCTTCAAGGAGACCGATCTCCACGTGCACGTTCCGGCGGGAGCGATTCCAAAGGACGGCCCGTCGGCCGGTATCACGATGACGACCGCGTTGGTTTCGCTGTTGACCAGCACCCCGATTGAGGATCGTGTTGCGATGACAGGGGAGATCACGCTGCGCGGACAGGTTTTGCCGGTTGGCGGAATCAAGGAGAAGACGCTTGCGGCCGGACGCGTGGGGATCACCACCTTCATCTTGCCGAAGCGAAACGAGCCAGATCTCGACGACTTGCCTGCTTCTCTCAAGGAGAACATGCGATTCGTTCCGGCGGACAATATGGACGACGTGTTGCGTGTTGCGCTTCCGTCGGTTCTGTCGAACCGGAGCGAGGGTGGCGGTCACGACTCCGCGCTTGACGAAGATCGAGAGATCGCGGCGGCCGGAGCGAGCTCGCGACGGGGCTCGGACCAGTAACCGGCCGGCCGAACCCAAACTGCGAAATGGGCGGCGCCAATGCGCCGCCCAATGTCGTCGGTTCGGAATTGGGTCGACCGGCTCGCGGGGTGCGACGTCTTCCCTAATCGTGAACAGCCATCTCCTCGCGGGCGGCCTTCTCGTGGTATGCAGTCGCCGCTTTTACGAGCCCAACGAATGGCTTCAGATGCTCCGAGTGTGCCTTGAACATCATCTCTGGGTGCCACTGAACGCCGAGCATCCAGGTGCTTCCTGGCCGTTCAACCGACTCGACGACACCATCGGGCGCCTTGCCAATTGCGCGCAACTCCGGGCTGACATCCTTCAATCCCTGGTGGTGGAAGGAGTTCGTCTTGATGGTGTCGGATTCGTAGACGTCCCCGAGCAGAGAGTCGCGGTCTGCCTGGACCTCGTGGCTCGGCTCGCTCGCCTCGATGCCGTTCTCATGCTGGCGATGCTGAATCTGGTCACTATACTGATCGCCGATGTCTTGGATGAGGGTTCCACCGAGGGCGACGTTCAATACCTGGATACCGCGGCAGATGCAGAGAGTCGGCAGGTCGCGCTCGATCGCGGCTTTCGTGAGCGCCATTTCGAGTGTGTCACGTCCTTCGTGAATGCCGTAGGTCTTCTCATGCACCGAGTCGTCCCCGTAGAGCGCGGGATCGATGTCCCCGCCGCCGCTGAGGAGGAGGCCGTCCAGCACCGAGACGATTTCTTCGATGTTGTCGTGCTGGGGAGGAATGATGAGTGGGACGCCGCCCGCGGCCTCAATCGCTTCGGTGTAGTTGGATGAAAGTGCATACCGATAAAAGAGGCCGTGGGAAAACTGATCTTCTGACGGTGACGGCGTGATGCCGATGATGGGTTTCATCCTGAGAATCACATCCCTTCAGGTTGCGGATATCGTGAATCTACTATCAATCAAGTATCGAGCGGTTCGGTGGCGAGGTCAAGCGAACGACTAACCTGGTTCCGCTGGCGAGCAGGCCGGTGTACGGTGTTCGTCTGATCGGCACCGAAACCGGAGTTGTGCAGACTGTTTCTCAAGCCGATGACTCGGACCCGTCATCGGCATCTATGGACAGGGCAAAGTTCACCGCGCGATCGAGCCCCATGAGGGCGCCGCGTGCCAGGGCGGCACGCTGTTCGATCGGATCGAGACGGTCGCGTACCGCCGCCAGCTCAATTTCAAGTCGCTGGCGCTCGTCTCCAATCGGGGATTCTCGCGTCTCGTTTCTCAGTGTGTCGACCGCGGCCGCCAGTTCGATCGCGTCCCGTGCGCTTCTGCCTTTCGCAAACAGGAGCGCGAACCCTTCCAGGGCCGACGTAACGTCCCGCGCAGAACCGAGTTGGTTCGCGGTTTCGAGCGCCTGTGCAAGAAGCGTGCGTGCCCCAACCCGATCGTCACGCTCTATCCGGACGCGCGCCAGATAGATGAGGCACTCGTTCGCGTACAGGCGACTTCCGACGGCGTGGAGTTCGGCCTGCGCATCTTGCAGCAGCGGTTCCGCCAATTCCCACTCACACAGGTCGAGTGAAACGCTCGCCCGACGGAGAAGCGAAAGCGCAGCGTTCTCCGCATCGCCCTGCTTGAGGAATATCGACCGGGCTGACGCGAATTGATCGATCGCATCACGGTGATCTCCCGCAGCATGTGCCACCCGTGCCAGGCTCATCAGCGATATTGCCACGCCCCACTCGTCACCCTGTTCGCGTCGCACTGACAGCGCGCCCTGGTACGCACCGCGGGATTGGTCAAGCTCTCCGTGCCGAAGGTGGACATGCCCGAGAACCGTCAACGCGCCCGAGAGGTTATCCTGATCGCCAATCTGTATGGCCGTCTCCTGGCATTCATCCGCGAGCTCGACGGCTCGCGCATCGTCGCTTTGCAGCATGGCGAAGCGCGCCGCGGCAAAGAGCACGCGAACACGGGCCTGCACTTCATACTCTTGGGATGAGTGGGACAGGAATTCATCCATCCATTTCCGTCCCTCATCAAAATACCCGCGCGCACTCCAGAAGCGCCACATTCCCCAGCAGATCCGGAGCCCAGCCTCGACCATGCCCTGCCGCTGGCTCCACTCCAACGCGGAGCGGATATTGTCGATCTCAAGATCCAGACGAACCAGCCACGTCGCCTGCTCACTCCCTCGGAGTGCCGGTTCAGCTGCATCGGCCAGCGTGACAAAGTAGTCAACGTGGCGTCGCCGGATCGCTTCTTCGTCGACGCGCGAGCTGTGCAGCTCCAGCGCATACTGGCGAACCGTTTCGAGCAGCCGGTAGCGTGTCCCTACTTCTTCGTATTCGGCGTGCACAAGCGATCGCTCAGATAAGCGTGCCAGCAATCCCAGGACGTCTTGTCGCGCGATTTCATCATCGACCAGGACCGCCTCGGCCGCGTCCAACGACCAGCCCCCGGAGAATACGGCCAATCCGCACAGGGCTCGCTGCTCTGGCTCGGACAAGAGCGCGTAGCTCCAGTCGAGGGTCGCGCGCAAGGTTTGATGACGCGGTGGAGCAGCCTGGCTTGAGGGATCAGAAAGCCGCAACGCATCATGCAGTCTGGCCGCGAGCTCCCGAGGCGTCAGCACATCGATTCGCGCGGCGGCGAGCTCGATTGCAAGCGGTAACCCGTCGAGACGTCGGGTAATATCAACGATCGCTCCCAGATCACGATCCTTGAGAACGAAGTCGGGGCGACGTCGTGTGGCACGCTCACTGAAGAGCTGCGCCGCCTCACTCTTGAGGACACGTTCGCGGGTCAATGGCAGGTCCGGATCGGGGAGCGAAAGCGGCGGGACACGCCAGATGACTTCACCTTCTATATGAAGTCGTTCGCGACTCGTGGCCAATATCCGTAGCCGAGGGCAACGAACAAGAAGGTCGCGAACCAGGGCGGCGCACGGCTCGATCAGATGCTCGCAACTGTCGAGAATCAACAGAGTCGGATGGTCTCGAAGCGCTACGACCAACGCATCGCTGAGCGAGCGGTAGTTTCCTTCGCGCGCTCCGAGAGACGCCAACACGGCTCTCGCGACCAGTTGCGCTTGAGAGACCGTCGCCAACTCCACGAACGCGACGTTGTCAGTGAATCGTCGTTCAACTCGCTCCGCGATGGCCAGGGCCAGTCTCGATTTGCCCGACCCACCGGCCCCCGTCAACGTTACCAGCCGATGATTCTCCAACAGCGCGTCGACTGCTTCAATTTCCGAGTCTCTTCCGACGAAGCTCGTCAGTGGCACCGGCAGTGACGAGATCGCCAATTGGCCCGGATGCCTCACATCGTGACCGATCCGGCCCACAAGTATGTCCTTGTGAAGTTGCGCGGTCGATGTACTGGGTTCGGCGTCGAGATGCTTACTGAGCACATCGCTGAGGATCCTGAACTGTCGCGACGCGTTGGCGGGCTCTCCCGCGATCGCGTAGAGGCGCATCAGTGACGCGTGTGACGCTTCGTGAGCGATGTCGAGTTCAAGAACTCGTTGAAGCAGGACGACGGCATGTTCATATTCGCCCCGCCGCTCTCGCTCCGCTGCAAGCTCAACCAGTAACGCCACCGCTGCACCTCGAAGCGCGATGCGCCGCTCCTCGAACCAATCGCCGTACGGGTCGGCTGGAAGCAGGTCACCGGTGTACAGGTCGGCCGCGGATTCAAGCATCGCGTAATCCCGCGTCTGGCGTCCTTTGGCAATCAGCCGATTGAATTCGTCGACATCGATCCAGAGGCTGGCGGCGGGATTCAAGCTGATCGTTCCGCCACGGACATCAAGGATTGACGGTGACGCAGACGCCTCTATCCGCGCGACGTGGAGCGCTCGCCGGGCCGCATGTATGACCTGTCGATAGTTCCCGGCCGTCGCACGTGAGTCGGCACCCGGCCACAGAATCTCCATTACCTGTTCACGATGGAGTTCGTGCCCAGGCGCGAGTGCGAGCAGTTGCACCAGGCTGCGTGCCTTTGTAAGCCGCCATGCCGACGACGGAATCGGGTGACCATCCACCTCAATCTGGAACTCACCGAGCAACCTTATTCGGACGACGGGATCATCCCGCAGTTCCTCAGGTTCCCACAAAGGTGATGCGGATGATTTTGCGGCGATCACTGGTTGGCCATCCCTGCAAACGTTTTGCTAACGCCCGGTGACTATGCTGTGAAGTACAGGAGACCCACCTACGTTTCGAGCGACTGGATGACCACACGACGCTCGCTACACCTGCAACGTGTGCGCGCGATGACTCATCACAGCCAACGAGATCGTGATTGCGGTGGTTGAGCGACCACGAAACGCGACTCCGATCTGATCCGCTCGACGTTTTCGTAGGATTGCGTGTCTTGACGCCAATTATAGCCGGAAGTTCTGGATCGTTTGTGCTCAATTTCGCATTGATGAAGGGATGAAGCTTATGCGGGTGCATGCGTGATCATCGCGGTGGATGCACCATTGAGACCGGGGATCACGTAATGGGAGTTGCACAGTACGGTCAGTCTGAACTGGTCGGCGAAGTTCCACCGCGTAACCAAGGGTGAGGGGAGACCTATGCCGAATCGGAGTCGTCTTGCATTGATCTTGATTCTCATCGTGGCTGCCGCAGTCGATCCTGGAATGGCAGCAGTGTCCAGCGCCGCGAGCATTACCCAGACTGGTTTCCTGAGCGCGAGTTGCTCGAACATTATCGAACAGCCTACGAAGCAATCCAGCGACGGCGCGTCGAGCTGGAGCGATTCTCTAGATCTGGACGCGGCGACCGCGGACATGAACTTCGAGTCGCAAACAGTCGATCCCTCCCAGCCGTTTGTTCAGGGCACTGGAAACGCGGTGGGTGTGAATACAGGCACGTACAGCTGCGGTGCCTCCGCGCAATACCGTGCGCTAATTGGGTTCTCCGAGCCAACAACGGTTGTCCTGTCGGGTGACGCACAATGGACGGACGCCGATGGCGACGGGGCCGTTGTTTACCTTCAGCGCTATGCGTCGTTCGATATTCCCGCGCGTATTGGCGGCCTCGGGTCGATCAATGCCGGTACTCCTATCGTATTGGACGGGCGGTACTATCTTTACGCGGTCGCCGGGGCGCCAGGAAATGCTGACGGAACGGCGCATTACAACTTCACGCTCTCGTCTTCACCATTTCCGTACATTTCCATCGGCGATGAAACTGACGCCGAAGGAGACAGCGGCACGACCGACCTCACATTCTCCGTATCCTTGTCGAACGCGTCGACCTCTACTGTCACCGTCGACTTCGGCACGCAAGATGACACTGCTCAAGCGGGCACCGACTACGAAGTCACGAGCGGAACGGTGACCTTCGCGCCGGGCGAGGTCAGCAAATTGGTCACGGTGCCGGTCAACGGAGACACCGCGAACGAGCCCGACGAGACGTTTAATGTCACGCTGAGCAACCCGGTCAATGCCGTGATCGCCATCGGAACAGGGGTCGGCACCATCCTCAACGACGACTTCCCGGTCGACTTCGACTGGACGGTCCCTGATCGGTTCGACGGCCAGGATCACAACGGTGATGGTCTGACGGACTACTTCGCTCCGGACGGACCACTGGTGATCGATCCGAGTCACTGGGAGGTCGACTTCAGCTATTCGGAGAATGGAGCGTGTGATCCGGGATTGATCCAACAATGGAGGATCGACGGCGTCGACATCGGCGCAGGTGATCCTCACAGTCTTGCCCAGGATCCGGCAACCTGCTCGTTCAGATACGGCTTTGCGGATGAAGGGAAGTACTCGGTCGAACTCGAGTTGCGCACGCCGGGCGGCGATCTGGTCGGCACGCAGCAGCACGACGTGGTGGTTCAGGACTGGCTGATCGTGTCGATCGGGGACTCGGTCGCCTCGGGCGAGGGGAATCCGGACGCGGCGGGCGGTGGACCGTCGGGTTGGGAGAACGAGCAGTGTCACCGATCGGCAACGGCGGGGCCAGCGCAGGCAGCAGCCGACGTCGAACTGGCGGATCCGAGAACCTCGGTCACGTTCATTCATCTGGCCTGCTCCGGGGCGACCATCTTCAAGGGGGTCCTCGGCTCGTATGACGGTGTCATCGGTGGCAGCCCACTTCCGCCGCAGCTGGAGGCGCTGAGAACCTTTGTTGGCGATCGTGAGGTCGATGCGGTTTTGATGTCGGTCGGGGCCAACGATGCGCATTTCTCCGACGTGCTGACCCGTTGCTTCATTCAGAAGAGCTGTGACGCGGAACGTCTGGGCACTGCCAGGAAGCGGTTCGAGCGTGATTTGACCAGGCTGTCAAGCGCCTACGATCAACTGGGGACGGCGATGGACCTCATGTCGTTGGATCCCCAACGGGTCTTCGTCACCGAGTACTACGATCCGATGCACTCGGACTCTGGTGAAATCTGTGCCGACTCGGTGCTTGGTGATCTGCCGCTCCTGCCCAGACTGGGTTTCAGTATCTCCGCCGAGGAAGCGACCTGGGCCTCGTCGACGATGTTGCCGAGTCTGAACGCGGCGGTCGCGTCAGCGGCGACTAATCACGGTTGGAACTATGTTGGCGGGATCCTGCCGCAGTTCATCCCGCACGGCTACTGTGCGGTCGACCACTGGGTGGTGCGCTACGCGGAATCGCGGTCTCAACAAGGGGACGAGAACGGGACAATCCATCCCAATGCCAGTGGCCACCAGGTCTACGGCAATGGCATTGCCGCGGCGCTCAACACCGACTTTTACCCAACCGGAGATCTGGCACAGCCGCGGTTGCCCGCAACGTCGACGCCATAGTGGCTACCTGAGGTCCTGCTGACGAGACCGAGTTTACCTGCCCGGTCTCGTCCGTTTTCGTGATGAACCTCTGGTAGCGGGTGTTTGATGAGGCATAACGTGAAGGTCATCAATCGAACCGCTATGCGGGATCGAGAGGAAGCCAGATTGTGTTGGACACGGCCATACCCCTGTGCTATACTACGCGTTGCCGCTGGAGGGCGGGACAGAGACAGATACCGATCCTCAGAGCATCAAGGCAAGTCCGAAAGGGCGGGCCGATAATCTTCGCGGCGACCCTCTGACGAGTATCCGGCAGGAAACGTCAGCTAGGGTTAACTGTCTCAACTGCACCTTGACAATTGAAGCGTGATCGAGTGCCCCCAAATACGTGAATTCGTATGAGGGATAGCTTGGGTCGACGAACCAGAAACAGAGCCCTTCAATGGGCAATCTTGATGGAGAGTTTGATCCTGGCTCAGGAACAACGCTGGCGGCGTGCCTAATGCATGCAAGTCGAACGGGAGCCCCTTCGGGGGTCGACCGTGGCGGACGGGTGAGGAACACGTGGGGAACCCATCCAGGCATGGGGGATAACTGCGGGAAACCGTGGGTAATACCGCATGAGCTTGGTTACTGATAGGGTAATCAAGTAAAGGAGCAATCCGTGCTTGGCGGGGCCTGCGGCCTATCAGCTGGATGGTGGGGTAACGGCCTACCATGGCGATGACGGGTAGCTGGTCTGAGAGGACGATCAGCCACACGGGGACTGAGACACGGCCCCGACTCCTACGGGAGGCAGCAGCAAGGAATTTTCCGCAATGGGCGAAAGCCTGACGGAGCGACGCCGCGTGGGGGAAGACGCTTTTCGGAGTGTAAACCCCTTTTCTGGGGGATGAAGACAGTGACAGTACCCCAGGAAGAAGGACCGGCTAACTACGTGCCAGCAGCCGCGGTAAGACGTAGGGTCCGAGCGTTGTCCGGAGTTACTGGGCGTAAAGGGCGCGTAGGCGGCTCTGTGCGTCACACGTGAAAGCCCCCGGCTCAACCGGGGAGGGTCGTGTGAAACGGCGGAGCTGGAGGCAGCGAGAGGCTGGTGGAATTCCCGGAGTAGTGGTGAAATGCGTAGAGATCGGGAGGAACACCGGTGGCGAAGGCGGCCAGCTGGCGCTGACCTGACGCTGAGGCGCGAAGGCGTGGGGAGCGAACGGGATTAGATACCCCGGTAGTCCACGCAGTAAACGATGTGGACTAGGTGTGGGGGGAGTTGACCCCCTCCGTGCCGGCGCAAACGCAGTAAGTCCACCGCCTGGGGAGTACGGCCGCAAGGCTAAAACTCAAAGGAATTGACGGGGGCCCGCACAAGCAGCGGAGCGTGTGGTTTAATTCGACGCAACGCGCAGAACCTTACCAGGGCTTGACATCCTCGGAATCTCGGTGAAAGCCGGGAGTGCCTTCGGGAGCCGGGAGACAGGTGCTGCATGGCTGTCGTCAGCTCGTGTCGTGAGATGTTGGGTTAAGTCCCGCAACGAGCGCAACCCTCGTGCTTAGTTATGGTGATGTCTAAGCAGACTGCCGGGCGCAACCCGGAGGAAGGGGGGGATGACGTCAAGTCAGCATGGCCCTTACGCCCTGGGCGACACACACGCTACAATGGCCGGGACAGCGGGCAGCCAAGCGGCGACGCGGAGCCAATCCCTGTAAACCCGGTCTCAGTTCGGATTGAGGGCTGCAACCCGCCCTCATGAAGTCGGAGTTGCTAGTAACCGCCGGTCAGCCATACGGCGGTGAATATGTTCCCGGGCCTTGTACACACCGCCCGTCACGTCATGAAAGCCGGCAACACCTGAAGCCGGTGGGCCAACCCGTAAGGGAGGCAGCCGTCGAGGGTGGGGCTGGTGATTGGGACGAAGTCGTAACAAGGTAGCCGTAGCGGAAGCTGCGGCTGGATCACCTCCTTTCTAGGGAGTCGATGCTGGGCGACCAGCGTCACACCCAGGTCAACCGCCAATTGCATCTGATAACGAGAGTCATCTGAGAGGTACAAGGAGCGCAGTCGAGCTCCTTCCTGTGGACGCCAGTTCGCTGGCCGAGGGAAGTGAGTGGCTGGGAGTCTTGTCCCAACGTAATTGGCGTCTAAGCCAAGATTCAAGCATGCACTCGATCACGCTTCAACGGCCA
>CAVXNZ010000001.1:0-1360000 GCA_963763185.1 uncultured Chloroflexia bacterium | reverse complement strand
CGGGGAAGGATCTGAGTCTGATAGAACTCGGTCGGCGCGGCCAGTTCGCTCAAGAGTGCCACGTCCCGGACGTCGTCAAGCGCGTAGGCGATGACCTTCTGGCGGTCTTGCTGCCAGAGCGACGCGATCTGGTGGCCCGGAACGAACACGCGTCCCGGTTTGGTCAGCCCGAGCGCGTCGATGGACTCCTTCAGACCGTAACTCTGCATCTCGCCGGCATAGTCATATCGCTGAATTTGTTGATAGGTGTCGATAACATGGCGTCCGTGGACGGCGATGTACTGAAATGGGATCGACCTCGCACCAGCCTTGAATCGGCGAGAGCCCATCTCCTTCGGTTCACTTTCGTCCCGGCCCCAGTTGAGCGTCGTGCCGGCTGCCCGAGCGCGTTGAATCAGAAACGGCAGATCGAAATTGTAGATGTTGTGTCCCTCGATGACGTCCGGATCGACGCGTCGCACCCACGAGTTCAGGGATTCGATCGCTTCTGCCTCAGTCATATCGCCGGTGGCGATAACCGTCGATTCCCCGCGATTGGTCGAGATTGCGATTGCCAGGATACGTGAGTTCGGATCGGTCGGGTCGAGCCCGAGGGTCTCGAGATCAATCTGCATGCGCACGAGATCGTCGAAGGTCATCCCCTTGAACAGGGTCATACCGGAGGCGATGAGAAATTGATCGGTCGGCTGGTTGAAGCGATGAACGGCAATCCTTTGATCAACGATCTGATCAACTGCCGAGCGGAAGTCGCTCCATGATTCGAACGCCAGTCGAACACTGAGTGGAAGCGCTCCATCGAGCACGTGGGCCTCCGACGCCCGAACGTGCTGTGCGCCGTTCTCGGTGGTCACAAACCATGGCTTCATTGGGTGAAGTCTTGACGTGACCTGGCCCTCTCGTGATCGCTGGAAGACCTCTACGTGGTTGTTCCGGGCATATTCGACCGCGACGATCCGTTCGGCCGAATCTTGCCCATACAGAAGTTCAGTGATGTCTGGCAGTGTCGACATGCCGATCCAATTCTCGGTGTTGCTGATGGTCCAAAGATCGAGGAGAGACTCTGGTTCCTCACGTCGGTACTCGCATAGGACGCGCTCGTTACCAACGTACTATGGTGAGCCCAGGAGAGCCTTCCTAGACTTTTCATGGAAGTAAGACACAATCCGGATTCGATTGTAGCGCTTCCATCTGTCGAAGTGCGGTCGGTTGGCTCTTCGAAGCTGTGCCAGAGAGGACTCGTAGATGCGTAGGGGTGGTCGCCTCTTCATATTACTGGGAGTCGGGCTCGCCCTCGTGGCCGTTCTCCTTGCCGTCATGTCGCTTTCAGGAGGGAACAAAGGCAAAAAGTCCTCCTCAACTGAGCCGCAGACGGTCACGGTCATTCAGGCGACCCGGGATATCCCGGCCAATACGGTTATTCGTCAAGACGATATCAAGATCGTTCAAGTTGAACAGGTCTCCATGTCGCGCGGCGCCGCGTCCAATGAGGGACAGGTCCTGGGATTCGCGACGAACGGCGATGTTGTCAAGGGTCAGCAGATTCTGATGGCGAACCTTGTCACTCCCGGGTTGACCAATCTGCTCACGGACGGCAAGCGTGCGGCAGCGCTTCCGGTCGATCGGGTCAGCGCGCTTGGTGGTCTGATCCGCGCGGACGACTACGTGGACATCATTTACTCGGTCCGGGTCAACCTGGCCGGAGTGCTGCCGACGAACTTTATCGAGGCCAAGCAGGGGAACACCGTCTACAACTTCCCAGACGGCGAGTTGAAGGTTCCCCCGGCCGATCAGCCGCCGCCAACCGAGTACCCGTATCCCGGTGAGGCGGGCTCGCGATTTTTGGTGACCGATGGTCAGGATGGCAATCCGATCACCAAGGTGATCCTGCAGAACGTCCGGGTGCTGCGTGTGATCGCCGGCAATCAGGCCGTCAACGATTCCAGTTCAGCGGCGTCAACGCCGGTAGCGGGGACGCCGACCACAGCCCAGCCGAGCTCGACTCTGCCGAGTGCTGACATGCTGGTGCTCGAAGTTGATCCGCAGCAGGCGGAGTTGATCAAGTTCCTGGAAGACAACAGTGGCAGCTATCAGGTCGTGCTGCGTGCACCTGATGATCATCAGACGGCAACAACGACCGGAGTCACCTACGATCAGATGATGAGCACCTACGGACTTCCGGCGCCGAAGACAGTGAGACTGCCAGGCGGAGGACAATAGTGAGCGTACGGACGATTCGGGTTCTTATCGTTGACGACGTTCCTGAGAGTCGAGACAACGTCGAGAAGCTGCTCCGATTCGAATCCGATGTTGAGGTGATCGGAAAGGCGGCGCGTGGGCAGGAAGGTATCGATCTCGCGCTGAAACTCCTGCCCGATGTGGTCCTGATGGACATCAACATGCCCGACATGGACGGCATCACCGCGACGACCGAGATCACCTCTCGACTCCCGTCAGTCGGCGTGATCATGATGTCGGTTCAGGATGAGCCAGACATGTTGAGGCGCGCGATGCTGGCAGGGGCGCGAGAGTTCCTGTCCAAGCCGTTCAGTCTTGAAGAGCTGATCACCGCGGTGCGGCACGTGTCAAAGCTGGCACAGCAAGCTCAACGGCCGGTCGCCGCTCCCGCATCCAATGGGAATGGACCGTATCGCGCGCCGGAATCGGGATCGTCGAAGGTCATCGCGGTGGTAAGCAATAAAGGAGGCGTCGGACGCTCCTTCTTGGCGACGAACATCGCAATGGCAATACGCCAGATGACGAATAAGCAAGTCGCGGTGGTCGACGCGGCGCTGAGTTTTGGCGATGTCGGCGTGATGATGAATGTGGCGAAAAGCAAAACATTCAGTGACATTGCCGTTCAGCCGCAACATCTCGACAAAGAACTCCTGGACGACGTGCTGGTGACGCATTCATCGGGCGTCAAGCTTCTCCTTGCGCCACCTACACCGCAAGAGTCCGAAACGGTGTCGGTGGATCACCTTCGAGCGGCAATCAGCGTGCTGGCAAAGTCGGTCGACTACGTGGTGATCGACACCAGACCGGGATTCGACGACACGATGTTGTCGATCATGGATCAGTCGGACGTTCTGCTGCTGGTACTCACGATGGAGATGACCGCGATCAAAGACACGCGGCAATTCCTCGAGATTGCGGAGTTGCTGGGGTACTCGGAGGAAAAGATCACGCTGGTCTTGAACCGATTCAACAACTACTCGGGAATTCCGGTAAGCGATATTTCGGAAAACCTGAAGCGCGATGTCGAGTTCAAGATTCCAGAAGATCACCAGCCGGTGCTGCGAAGCATCAACGAGGGCTCACCACTGGTGGGTAGCCAGCCCGAGCACAGGGTGTCTTCGGAGATCATGCGCTTGTGCTCGAACCTGGTGAAGGAAGACATCGAAGAGCATGAAGTGGTCGTCAAGTCCTCGCAGCGTTCGGGCAGTATCGTGTTCCGGTTGAAGACAGCGCTCGGACACGGGTAGATCACGTAAACCAGCGGATTGCGAACATGCCGCGGAGTTTCGACGGAAGACTTGCTGAGGATCTGAAGACGCAGCGTTCGCCGGGCTGATGGAAACTGGAGGCCGAACCACATGTCACTCTTGAAAAGACTCGGCACGGTGCCGGAAGACAACAGCCAGAACCCAGAGCCGCCCGAGGCGACGACCAGGACGACGTCGCGCCTTGGTGGCGGCGAGGGAACGGCCGGGCTGACGCCGCCGCGGAACACCACGTCGGAACTCGGCTCTCTTCGGCGTCCTGCCATCGCGTCTCCATCGAGCTCGGCTCCGAGGTCCGACTCGTTCAACGAACTGAAGACGCGGGTCCAGAATCGTCTCATCTCCGAACTCGATCCCCGTATGGACCTGGCCAATCACGAAGAGGTTCGTCGGACGGTCGAGGAGACGTTCCAGTCGGTTCTCGAGGCCGAGAATATCGTGCTAACCAGGGTCGAACGGCTTCGTCTCTACGAGGCGATCTCCGCCGAGATCCTGGGCTACGGACCGATTGAGCCGCTCCTCAAGGACGATTCCGTGTCTGAGATCATGGTCAATGGGCCGCGGCAAGTCTACGTCGAGCGTGGCGGCAAGCTGGTTATGAGTGAGGTGACCTTTCAGGATGACGATCACGTGATGCGTGTCATCGACCGCATCGTATCGCCACTTGGACGCCGCATTGACGAAAGTTCTCCGATGGTCGACGCACGCCTGCCCGATGGGTCCCGTATCAACGCCGTCATTCCTCCGATCTCGCTGGTCGGGCCGACGCTGACGATTCGTAAGTTCGCCAAGGATCCGCTCACGTCGGAGGATCTCATTCGGTTCGGCACGGTCAGTCGTGAGATGGTCACGTTCCTGAAGGCCTGCGTTGAAGCACGTCTGAACATCGTCGTTTCGGGAGGCACCGGTTCCGGTAAGACAACCACGCTGAACGTGCTATCGTCCTTCATTCCGGACGACGAGCGCATCATCACGATCGAGAACGCAGCGGAGCTACAGCTTCGGCAGGATCATGTGGTGACACTGGAATCTCGGCCGTCCAACATCGAAGGCCGAGGTGAGATCACGATTCGTGATCTGGTCGTCAACTCCCTGCGTATGCGTCCCGATCGCATCGTCGTCGGTGAGTGCCGCTCTGGCGAAGCACTGGACATGTTGCAGGCCATGAATACGGGCCACGACGGATCGATGACCACTGCCCACGCAAACACACCTCGCGACGCGTTGTCCCGTCTGGAAACCATGTGTCTCATGGCAGGAGTCGAATTACCGGTTCGTGCCATTCGAGAGCAAATCGCGGCCGCCGTCGACCTGATTATTCAGCAAGCGCGCTTGAAAGACGGCACACGCCGCATCATCGCGATCACCGAGGTCCAGGGCATGGAAGGCGACGTGATCGTGTTGCAGGACGTATTCGTCTTTGAACAGACCGGTGTCGAGAATGGCAAGATCGTCGGCCGGATGAAGCCAACTGGTATTCGACCAAAATTCGTCGAGCGATTCGAGGCGGCCAACATCTTCCTGCCGCCGACCATCTTCGGGGCTGGATATGACCGTCTCTTCTAATCTCCGCGGTGTCCCATCGCGGATCGTGCAAGCCGGGGGACTTTCATGCTGAGTATGGCATTGCTTATCCTCGCCGCGGCCATTGGAATGGTCGGTTTTGGCTTCGCCAACACGCGCGAGCGCGCGGCCACCGCCGAACTCGAGGAGAGACTCCAGCAATATGGGTCGATCGAACAGTTGCCGTCCGACCTTCCGTCGTCCAGCCGGTCTCCCGGTATCGTCGCTACGGCTGTAGATCGAGCGGTTCAGGGAAGTTCATTTTCCGACAACGTGGCCGCGTTGCTCGCTCGCGCCAACTTTCGCATGACTGTTGGCGAATTCATTGTGGTTCGGATTAGCGCCGTCTGTGTCATGGCTCTGGTTGGTTTCGTTATCGGCCATGGCATTACGAACCCGCTGCTCGGGGTCTTTATCGCGATCGTTGCCGGAGGCGTCGGTTGGATGTTGCCACACTGGTACATGTCCCACCGGGCGAAGAGCCGGACAAAGAAATTTGTCAACCAGCTCGGCGACACCATCACCCTCATGGCGAACTCACTTCGAGCCGGCTATAGCCTGTTACAGACGATGGAGTTGGTCTCCCGCGAGTCTCCGCCACCGATGAACGAAGAGTTCATCCGAGTCGTGCGTGAGGTTGGACTCGGAATTAGTCCTCAGGAGGCGATGGATCACCTGCTACGCCGGATTACCAGCGAAGACCTTGACCTGCTGGTGACGGCGATCAACATTCAGCACGAGGTCGGCGGTAACCTCGCCCAAATCTTGGACGTCATCGGTGAAACGATCCGCGAGCGCGTACGGATCAAGGGGGAGATCACGGTCCTGACGGCGCAGGGAAGTCTTTCGGGGTACATCATCAGTGCCCTGCCACTCGCTCTGGCTGGTTTCATCTTTGTGATGAATCCGAAGTATATCTCCGGACTTTTCACCTTCCCGTGGGTCTGTCTGCCGATTGCCGGGGTGGTCTTCATTATTCTTGGCTTCTTCGCGATGCGGAAAATTGTTCGCATTGAGGTCTAGTCGAACAGCACTGCTGAGGAACGGGTCGAACGAATGCTAACGATAATCGCCGCAGGTGCCCTGACACTACTCGCTCTCGTGGCCGTGCTGGTCGGAATCAAACGTCCGGACAAAGCGATCTTGATCGAAGAGCGCCTGGCTCAGTTCGGGAATCGGGTCCCGACTTTGGAAGAAGTCGAGCTCCAGCAGCCGTTCCACGACCGCGTGGTCGTGCCGATGCTGAAAGGAGTGACGTCCAAGGCGGGTCGCTTTGCGCCGAAGCAAAACAACGCGCGGCTGCGGCAGCAGTTGCTCGAATCAGGTGCGCCCAAGGGCCTGGGTCCGACGGAGTTCACTGGACTTCGCGTTGTCATGTCTGGTGGTCTGGGCGCGCTCTTGCTGCTCATGACCCTGGCGTCGGGCTCTTCGTCGCTCATCGTCTTCGGTTTACCCGCTGTCATTGCGTTCCTTGGGTACATGATGCCAGGAGTCTGGCTGAGCCGGCGCATTAAATCTCGAAAGACGGAGATTACCCGCGCACTGCCTGACGCGATTGACCTGTTGACGATTAGCGTGGAGGCCGGTCTCGGTTTTGACCCGGCGCTCGCTCGTGTTGTCGAGAAGTGGGATAATGCCCTAACACGCGAGCTCGGCCGCATGCTGTCTGAGATTCGTATGGGGTCCTCGCGGCGCGATGCCATGCGTGAAGTGGCGAAACGGGTAAACGTCGACGACCTGAATACATTCATTTCGGCCGTCGTGCAGGCCGATCAACTCGGTGTCAGCATTAGCCAGGTGCTGCGTGTGCAATCTCGCCAGATGCGGCAGCGGCGGCGACAGCGAGCGGAAGAGCAGGCGCACAAGGCGCCGTTGAAGATGCTTTTCCCGATGATCTTCCTGATCTTTCCATCAATCTACATCGTTATTCTCGGTCCCGCGGTCCCGATGATCATTCACGCGTTCCGCCATTGACATGTCCAGAGAACCCGATATTGTCTCTCCAAAGGCGAGCGAGTTGTCTTCTGGACTCTCCGCCGGTCAGCGAGCCAGGCTGGATTAGACATAAAGATTCGCTTTTGGAATGTTCACCAGAGCAGCGACCTGCCGGAAGTGCGAGTGACGCGGGATGACTGATCTTAAAGGCGTAACGACCGTTGCCATATCGAACCGGACGAAGCTGACGAGCTTGGGAGATCGCGTGCGGATCGCGCGCTCGTTCTGGGATCGTGGTCGGGGGCTGATGTTCCGTGCGGGCCTCGACGAGGGAACCGGGCTGGTGATCGATCCGTGCTCGTCGATTCACACGATGTGGATGCGTTTTCCTCTCGACGTGCTGTATGTCTCCGAGGACGGGTCAGTCCTACGAGCAGATAGCAAGATGAAGCCGTGGCGCATTGGACCATTGTTCGTTCGTGGTCGCTATGTCATCGAGCTGCCTCCCGGAACGATCGACCGATCGCACACCGAGATGGGGGATAACCTCGAACTCCGGCCGGTTTCGTCGTAAGTCGCGAACGGGGTTCAGCGATTCAGCGCATTCGAACGATTCTGTCAATCGCCGAAGACGTTATTTTCCCTCCCATTTGCGCCGGATGCGGTAAGCGTGGCACGTGGTTCTGTGAACGCTGTCGCGCCGCCGCCCGCCCGGTTCCCCGACCAGTCTGCCACCGTTGCGGTCAGACGACCTCAGAACCCGTCTTCATGTGTTCATCCTGCGAGACGTGGCCGGTGGCAATCGGAGCGGTTCGTGCCGCGTTTGTGTTCGAGGGCCCCGTTCGCGAACAGGTTCACCGCTACAAGTACGGCGGTGAGTTCGCACGCGCCTCGTTTCTTGGCGATCTGATGTTCGAGCGAATAATCGACCATGAATTCATCGACCACAGCCAGTGGGATATCGTCGCACATGTCCCACTGCACCGTCGACGCCGGAGAGCGCGCGGCTTTGACCAGGCGGAAATGCTCGCTCGACGACTCGCCGAACGACTTAACCTTCCAGTAACAACGAACGTAACCCGCGTGCGAGATACGCCGACACAGGTCGGCCTCGGGGAACTCGAACGACGAGTGAACATGCTAGACGCCTTCAGGTGGGACGGTCCAAATTTGGCGGGCGGCAAAGTACTCTTGGTTGATGACGTGGTTACGACCGGATCCACCATGTTGGCCGCGACGCTTCCAATGGTTGTCGCAGGGGCCGCACGAGTCGATGGCTTCGCGCTCGCCCGAGAAGTGCTCGGCTCAGCTCGCGCTACGGCTGCGACATCACCTGTTGAATAACGTGGAGTGCCTCGGCACGTGCCCAGGAGTCGGCTTCTCTAATAGAATCCAGGTTCACCGGATGCGACGCAGGCTGGTGTCGCTCAAGCACTCTCTCAACGACCTCGACAATCTGAGGAAACCGGAGTTCTCCCCGGCTGAACGCCTCCACCGCGACCTCGTCAGCGCCGCTGAGGACGGTCGGGTAAGTGCCACCTGCGATTCCCGCCTCACGCGCCAATCTCAATGCGGGGAAACGAGCGAGGTCAGGTGGCCGAAATTCGAGCCCGCCAAGTCCGGCGATGTCGAGCCGGCGCTGCGGGGACGGTACGCGCCTCGGGTAGGTCAGGGCGTGCTGGATCGGCAAACGCATGTCGTGAACGCCGAGATGCGCCAGGACCGAGCCGTCCGTGAAGCTGACCAGTGAGTGCACAATGCTCTGAGGATGAATGACGACGTCAATCTGATCATACGGGACATCGAAGAGCCAGTGTGCTTCAATGACCTCGAGCCCCTTATTCATCATTGTCGCTGAATCGATCGTCACCTTGCTCCCCATACTCCATGTTGGATGATTGAGTGCTTGGCGGACGGTTACCGAGTGTAGCTCGGGTAGCGGCAGGTCGAGAAATGGACCGCCGGATGCGGTGAGCGTGACGCAAGCAACGTCCGAATCGATTGCAGGACGGTTCAGACATTGCCAGATCGCACTGTGCTCGCTGTCGACTGGCCGAATTTCCACGCCTCGCTGACGCGCTTCCGGCACGATGATTGCCCCAGCGCAAACGATCACTTCCTTGTTGGCAAGGGCGATTGTCTTTCCCGACTCGATCGCCCGAAGTGTCGGGAGGATTGCGGCATGGCCGGAGGTTGCGACAACCACAAGTTCGACATCCGGAAGAGTCGCGGCGGCGATCAGACCCTCGACTCCATGCCCAGTCTCCACGCTCTCGGTGCCTGACAGGTCCAACTCGCATTCGGCGGAGACGAATCGTGGGTGAAATGTTCGGATTTGTTCCAGGAGGAGATCCCCATTTTGCCCGGCCGCGAGCGCTACGACCTCGAACGCGTCACCAAGCTGCTGAACGACGTCGAGAGTCTGTCTTCCGATTGACCCGGTACTGCCGAGGAGTGCGATCTTCCTGGTCACATCCAACCAATCTGAATAAGGACTTGCACCAACATATAGGTTACCGGAAACGTAAACAGCAATGCGTCGATTCGGTCGAGTACGCCGCCATGGCCGGGAATAAGCACACCCATGTCCTTGACCCCAAGACTGCGCTTGATGGCGGACTCGGCTAGGTCACCGACCTGGCCCGAAATCGACAGGATGAATCCGGCGCCAAGCGCGACCCAGACTGAGATCGGGGCACCGAAGAGCCATGCGGTCAGCGCCGCGGTTAGCATTCCGGCAATTACGCCCGCGATCGCTCCAACCCGCGTTTTCCCTGGGCTGAGCCGTGGCGCGAGCTTGGCCCGACCAAACTGTCTTCCAATCAAGAACGCGGCGGTGTCGTTCAGCCAGGTAACTGAGATGGCGATCCCGAGCCAGGCGAGTCCGATGGCCGGAGAGTCGAACGAATGGGCAACGCTCGTCGACCAGCGCTGCGTTGAGTCTCCCGGCGTCGCACGAAGTGCTACCGCGAAAAAGAGCGGAACGGCGACGTAGACGATTGTCGTGAACGAGAGAGACCAGTCAACTAGGACGCCATCGGTTCGTTCGTTGAGCACAGCGGCGACCATCGTTGATATGAGTAGCAAGAGGACAAGCCAAACGACGGTCACGGGAGTGGTACGGAATGCGGCCACGAACAGGATGACGCCGACGGCGACCTGGCTGAGAAGTTGAAACGGCCGGTAACCGCGCGATGCGATCGCGCCAAGCATCTCTCGCACACCAAGAATACCTAGAATCACGATCGCGGCGGCGAAAACGTACCCGCCAATAAAGGCTGGGATGGCCGTGAAGAGAACGATACCGATTGCGCTAATTGATCGCTGGCGCAGCACCCGGCTGTGAACTCCCGTTCAACTAGCGGGCCGCCCCGGAACCATTGGCTTGATGCCCCCAAAACGTCGATCCCGGTTCCGGTACTCGTTCACGGACTCCTCAAGATCATCCGGGCCAAAGTCCGGCCAGAGGATCGGCGTGAAATAATATTCGGCATATGCGGCTTGCCAGAGCAAGAAGTTGCTTGTTCGGTATTCGCCTGACGTGCGAATGATGAGGTCGGGATCCGGCATGTCTGCCGTATAGAGGTAGCGCCCAATTAGGTCTTCGTCAATCTCAGACGCTGACACGCCATCCTCAACGATGCGGCGGATAGCATGAACGAGCTCGGCGCGGCCGCCATAGTTGAACGCAAGTGTCAAAACGATGTTGTCGTTGTTGCGAGTCAGGTGAATGGAGTCCCTGATCGCGTCCTGGAGTTCGGGCTCGAGACCTTCGAGGCTACCGATATGTCGCAACTGGGCGCCTCGGCTGTTGAGTTCCTCGGTCTCACTGCTGATCGCTTCTGCCAGAATGCGAAGAATTCCCTCGACTTCGTCGCGTGGACGCCGCCAGTTTTCCGTAGAAAAAGCCCAAAGTGTCAGGTAACGGATGCCGATCTCACCGGCCTTCGCCGTGATCCGGCGGATATTTTCGGTACCAGCTTCGTGTCCCGAGATTCGTGGCAGCCCGCGTTTCGTCGCCCAGCGACCGTTGCCGTCCATGATGATCGCGACATGACGGGGCACGGCACGACCCGAACCGGAGGAGCCGTTGACATTCTCCGGCTGATCGGGAGGTTCGCGCCGTTCCCGGCCTGGATCGTCAGACTTCGAGGACCTCATCCTCTTTCTGCTTTCCAATCTTGTCGGCTTCGCTGACGAACCGGTCCGTCAACTCCTGGATCTGCTGTTCGCCACGCCGCTCGTCATCCTCGCTGATCTCCTTCTCTTTCATGAGATCTTTGATCTGGCTGACGGCGTCACGTCGAATGTTGCGCAGGGCGACCTTGTCATCTTCTACTTTAGATCGCACAACGCGTACAAGAGCTTTTCGTCGCTCCTCGGTCAACGCGGGAATCGCGATGCGGATGAGCTGACCGTCATTGGTCGGGTTGAGACCGAGATCGGAACTGCGAATCGCTTTCTCAATGATGCCGAGTGATCCACGGTCCCAGGGCTGAACGACCAGTAGGCGTGGCTCGGGCGCGCTGATTCCGGCAAGTTGATTGAGGGGGGTCGGGGTTCCGTAGTACTCGACGTCGAGATGTTCGATGAGACCAGGCGCGGCGCGGCCGGTCCGAATTCCGGAAAGCTCCCGCTTCAGCGCATCGATCGTCTTGTCCATTCGATCTTCCGCGTCGAGGAGAATGTCGTCTGTCATTGGTCATTCCCTCTCGTTGATTCGAGCGCCGGATCACGACGTTCGCATGAATAGATGTGATTCTCACTCTTACGATACGAGCGTTCCGACATCCGCGCCTAGGGCGGCTCGTTCGATATTCCCGGGAGCCAGGAGATCGAACACGACGATCGGAAGCTTATTCTCCCGGCAAAGCGCCAGCGCTGACTGGTCCATGACCCGCAGATTCCGTTCGAGCGCTTCCTGATGAGACACGTTGGTGTACCGCATCGCGTTTGGGTTGATCTTCGGATCGTCATTGTAGACGCCGTCGACGTGGTTCTTGCCCATCAGGATAACTTCTGCGCCGATCTCAAGTGCTCGCAGGGCCGCGGCGGTGTCAGTGGTGAAGTACGGGTTGCCGGTGCCGCCCGCGAGGATCACGACGCGGCCCTTTTCCATGTGGCGAATGGCCCGTCTTCGGATGTATGGCTCCGCGACCTGGTGCATCTCAATCGCCGTCTGAACGCGGGTTTGAACGCCCTGATGCTCAAGGGCGTCTTGCAGCGCCAGCGCGTTGATGACCGTTGCCAGCATGCCCATGTAGTCGGCGGTGGAACGGTCCATTCCGCGGGAACTCGCAGCCAGCCCACGCCAGATGTTGCCTCCGCCGACAACGATGGCGACTTCGACCCCCTCGGCAACCACGCGAGAGATCTCTTCTGCCAGTGCAGTTACCACGGTCGAATCAACGCCGTAGCCCGTGTCACCCATCAGCGCCTCGCCGGAGAGCTTAAGGACGACACGAGAATAAGGAGAGCGGCGCCCTCGCGACGTTTGCGTGGTCACCCCAGTCACCCGGGAACCGGCCTAGGATTCCTGCGACGAGTCGACGTCGCTCGCACCGAGTTCGAACCGAACAAAGCGGCGAACGACGATGTTCTCGCCGAGTTTACCGATCTGCTCCTTCACCAGATCCTGGACCGACTGTTTCGGATCTTTGATGAATGGCTGCGAAAGAAGCGCGGCAACTTCGACGTATTTCTCGCGATCGCCGTATTCACGTTCGCCGGCCTGCATCGCATCGTCCGGAATATCCTCCGCACTGACGTACTTTGGATTTGACGCAGCGATCTGCATCGCGATGTCTCGTACCAGCGTTCTGAAATCGTCGGTTCGCGCGACGAAGTCAGTCTCGCAATTGACTTCGACCAGCGTTCCAATTCGGCCGCCGTTCTGACCTGGCTGGCCTCCATGGATGTAAGACCAGATCAGCCCCTCCGACGTCTCGCGCCCGGATTTCTTTTCGGCTCGATTGAGCCCCTGCTGCTGCAGGATCTGGGTCGCTTTACCGAAGTCTCCATCAGCAGCCTCGAGCGCGCGCTTGGCATCCATGATCCCGGCGCCCGTTTGCTCACGGAGATCCTTCACCATTTGCGTGGTGATCTGCACGTTTCCTCCCTCAGGTTCTTTGATTGAGAGATACGCTGAGGCCGGCTGGGATGCCGGCCTCGAACGATGAGCGTCATTACCTAGCGGCGAGCGGCGGTTCGAGCGGCCGAGTTCGATTCTTCTTCCTCGTCCTCGTCGCCACCGTTTTCCTCAGCGGAGAAGTTGTAGGACTCTTCGGTTTGCTCGTCGACACCTGCCTCGCCCGCCATCGTGCTCTCATTTTCGGTGCGACCTTCAATGATCGCGTCAGCGATCCGAGACGTGATGAGTCGAACCGACCGGATGGCGTCGTCGTTTGCCGGGATCACGTAATCAACCAGATCCGGATCGCAGTTGGTGTCGACCATCGCGATGATCGGAACACCGAGCCGTTGGGCTTCCGCGACGGCGATGGTTTCGCGCTTCGGATCGACCACGAAGATCGCCGACGGAAGCTGCGTCAGATCTCGCAGACCGCCAAGCGACTCCTGGAGTTTTTCCAGCTCGCGGTGGGTTTTGACCTGCTCTTGCTTTGGCAGGTTCTCCAACTCGCCGCTGTAGACGCGGCGCTCCAACTCGCGAAGGTAGCGCAGACGTGAACGGATCGTAACGAAGTTCGTCAACGTGCCGCCCAGCCACCGACGATCGACAAAGGGCATGCCACAGCGACCTGCCTCAGTGCGAACCGTGTCCTGTGCCTGCTTCTTGGTTCCAACGAAGATAATGCGACCGTTGTTGACGGCGACATCACGGGCGAAGTCTTGCGCCTCTTTCAGAAGTCGCGCCGTCTGTTGCAGGTCGATGACGTGAATGCCATGGCGATCCGTGAAGATGTACGGGCGCATCTTCGGATTCCAGCGCTTCGTCTGGTGTCCGAAGTGGACGCCCGCTTCGAGGAGCGCCTTCATTGTTACGCGAGTAGCTTCGCTCTCGGCGACGGTAACCAAAGCTGTGTCCTTCCTGGTGTTGTAGCGTCCGTACCGTTCATCCCGATCCAGGACCGTCATCAAAACGGCACACCAGGATCAGTCCGGGCACGTGAAAATTTGGCCGCGAGTGCAGCCACGCTTCAGTATAGCATAGCGTATTTCTATGCTACTAACGTGGCTCAGGACCCAGGTTGGAGATATTCCGCCACAATATAGCCCTCGGTCCCGTCACTCGTCTTGACCGGCCACCAGGTGTAGCCGTCCGCGTCCACTGAGTCGCCGGTAATGGTCAGCGCGGTTCCATCAGGCAGTGTGTCGACGACGTTTCCGCCAGTAGTTGGTGCGTCACGCATGTTTACGCCGGTGCCGCCGGTGTTGGCAACGACCGCTGATCCGCCGGAGGCGAGTTGGCCGCCGCCGGGACTCGTTGTCGCGGTCGACGCACTGGTAGCTGTCGAGACGACAACCGGCGTGCCGGTAACGCCCGACTTGGTGGGGCTACCAGCCACGATGACCGAACTCGCGGAAGTCGGGGTTGGCTGATTATTGGCCGTGCCATTGCCGGAACCACCAATGAGATGGCTCAGCCAAAACCACGCCAGTCCGAGCAGAATAATGACCCCGAGAACGGGAGCCGCAATCCTGAGGTAGTCAGTCCAATAGCGCTCTTCAGGATAATAGGTGAACTGGCGATCATTGCCGCCGTTTCGCCCTCCATCGCCGCCCGATACGAGTGTATCGTCGTCGTCTTCGTCAAAGTCATCAATGTTTCTCCGGGGGCCTGTGGGTGGATACTGGCTCATTTCACCTCCTCGGTCGTCCGTCATCCGACTCGTGGTGGTCCTGGGACCAGAGTTGCCGCTCGCGAATGCAGCAGGAAGCTCCCCGGTATGTGTGTCGCGAGGTGAAAGCTCGGGTTGCTCTTCAGTTGCTTGCGCGTTTCTCGTGCTGGCTGCTACGGCCGGGCCGTCGATCGGTTCCCAATAGTTTCCCATCCCGCGATCGCAGTCGAGGTCATCCTCCCCGACCAAGTGGCTCTGCTGCGGTGAGTAGAGGAGCGGGTTCCGACACCAGCCCTTCCGCCAGATGGGCGCCGGCTCGTAGTGTTTACACGTACTACACTTGCGGACAGTCACGCAGTTCCCTCTCTGCCGCGTTCTGATCAAAGGGGAGTTGGCCGAGACCATCAGAGCGCACAGCAGATCCGGGACCGCCCCCAGTCCCTTGCCGGAACTCGCGACTCAGTTGTTTGCCCCAGCCGTCGCGGCCATTATAGCACGCGATCTGTGACGGCTCGACACGGGGAGAGAGAATTAATTCGCGGGGTCGATCACTCGTCAGTTTCCTGGTGGGTGCGCGTTCTCGGCACGGTCTCCTCTTCATCCGATCCGAAACGCCGGAGACCAGATTGCCCGTTGTCGCCATTCTCTGAAACAGTCGGTCCAGAAGGACCCAGCATCGATGCGCTCTCCATCCGGAGTTCACCTTCGAGAATGGCCCCTTCATTGATGACCAGACTCTCCGTCACAACCGTCGCGAAGACCCGTCCGCTTGGCATGAGCTGTAACTTGCCTCGGCACGTGACGGTGCCACGAAGCTGGCCGGCCACGGCGATACTCGATGCTTCCACCGTGGCATCGATGTCGGCGCCTTCGGCGACGTAGAGCAATCCCTGGCATTTGACGGTGCCGCGTAGGACGCCTTCGATCCGCAGATCCCGATCGGTGTTGAAGGTGCCTTCAACAGTCGAGTGACGATCGATCAGGCTGTACGCTTCGGTCGCCGGAGCAGAGCTTTCTCCGTAACCGGTACTCTGATTCCCGGGTCGGTAGGACATCCAGGTCCCTCCACCAATGCTGTGAGCACAGCCTACCGCGAAGGACGGCGCCCTTTCGTCGCCCCCGCGTCAGTCGAATACGTCTGGGCCGATGAGCCCGATTCCATCTTGAGTTGACCGGAGAGTTGAGCTCCCTCATGCACGACGAGCCGTGGCGATTTCACGTCTCCCGACACGTGACCTTGCGCGAGGATCTCGAGTCGTCCACGCGCCTCGATCTTGCCACGCACGGTTCCCGCGACAACGACGTTCTCCGCATAGATATGCGCGTCGACCTCGGCTCCTTCGGCGACAAAGACGTCCGAGGCCGCATGAAGTTCGCCCTCGGCGTGCCCGTGTACGTTGATTGATCCTTCAGTCCGAAGGACGCCATTCCAATTTGACGTGTTGGAGATGACACTTGTCGATGCGTCAGCCGTCTGCCAGGTGGGACGGTACGCCGTCTGGGCCTGAGGGATTGACTGCGTCAACGAAAGTTCGTCGACGGAAGTGCGGCTCGAGGTGAATTCCTCGTCGCGCGGAGCCGGCTTGCTGGTGGCGAACTGAGACGTATCCTGCGGCTCGTCAAAGCGGAACTCGTCGGTGCCAGCCTCCTCGTCGGTCTGCGCCTGCTTGCGTAGGCTCGTCACCTGACGCTGGAACGAGTCGCTCCGGCTCTCTTTGCGGAAGATCATGAGCATTCCTCCTGCTCGGGCATGTTCGGCTGTCGCTGCTCTCGCTGTTCGCTCGCCGGCGACGGTGTCGCTTTCGACGATCTGGCTGAGCGATAGCGTGCTGCTGCGCCACGATGCCAGCAATGACGGCCGCCATCTCCAGGTGCGTGTAATCCAGTTCGATATCCAACTGGTTCGTGAACCACCGTTGCCAAATGAACTAACTGCTCCACGCCAGAATGCTGGTGTTGGCTTGGCAATCATCGTGTGCACGCTCCTAGCGATTTTACTATGGACGGACTAGCGGCGCATTGTCGCCCAAACATCCCCCGTTCTTCCGGGTCTCATGGTGTAAGTATATAGTGTACGTACACTGCTGTCTAGGAGTCACCGCTGGAGACGAATGTGCGTCTGCTGTGGTGTGAGGAACACAGCCATTGGTCGACCGGGTTGAACAGGGTAGACTTTGGATATGGAAGATCGTCGTAGCCTGTATGCATTTCTCGGGATACTGGTGGGGTTCAAGATCTGGACCCTAATCATTATTCTCTGGCTGACTTCGACCTGGCAGACCGTAGTGTTCCTGATCGCCGGTCACGTCCTTTGGTTTGTCGGAGCGGCATTCCTGTTGGCTGGCCCTGCTGCCTTTTGGGCTCGTCTCATCAAGATGCGTCGCAGACGCAGGGAACTTCAGCACGCTGAGTGGCACGTCGAGGAGACGAACAGCAGCGTGTCAGAAAACTGGCTTGACGACTGAGGGGGAGTTTTGGACGCGGTTCAGGCAGGATTTGCGTCCTTCGACACGGCTATCGTTCATGAACAGTTGAGTCGTGTATTGGCACCGCACCCCTGGGATTGACAGAGATTAGCGAATATCGTTCGCTCGGCTTGCCTCGTTTACCTGTGTCAAGAACCGGACTGACGAGCCAACGTGGCGACGAGGGCTGAGGTTGTATCCCGTTCGCGCACTCGCGATTCGCCAAGACTTCCGGTGCTTCGAGATAGATCTCGTCCTTCGACGGTCGTCTCGGGTGCCCCTGGTGATCGTGACGTTCACGTCCGCGACGCACACAACGTCGAAGAACGAACCACCATACAGACAGTCCGTCACTGTAGGGCCTTCAAAATGTCTCCTGGGGTTCTCAATCCTATGAGGGTGAGTTCTGGTACGCCCGGCAGGATTCGAACCTGCGGCCTCTTGCTCCGGAGGCAAGCGCTCTATCCACTGAGCTACGGGCGCATGGCCGACCAACACTATACCATTCAGCGAAACCACCGAACAGCCCGCCAAATGATTATCGTCCTACGGTGCCGTAACCGGAATCTTGACCGCGGACAGGTCGTCGTCGACAAGGCGGGCCACATCGTTGCCGAGTCGAACGCTGTAATTGGTTCCCCGGTCCTCAGGATAGATCTGCGATGTGTTGGCCAGGTAGAGTCCCGGAAGCGGCGTCCTCAGGCTCGGGATACGCTCAGAGTAATGAAGGGTAATGATCGGCTGCGCCGCTCGCTCGCGGAAGACCCAGTAGTTCTCGATCCAATCACGGTCGAACTCCGGATTGATCCGCTCAAGGTAGGGAATGTACTCTTCGAATAAGTCTTCATCGGACATGGTCATGTAGGGATGATCCTGCTCGACGTATTTGCCGGCGTAAATCAGGTGCCAACCTTGATAATGGTCCGGGCTGATCAGGTTGGTGTGCTCAATGACGCCCGTAAACGGTACCGACGGATCGCCGATGTTGAGCCAGTAGATATTCGAGAGCGGACGTCGTGACTGGAGCACCATCGTGATGGCGCCCTGGTAGATTGCCCCCGTCAGCTTTCTTTTGTAGTCATCCGGCAGTTCCGGCACCATTCGCAACAGGATCGGTGATGGAACGGTGGCGACAATGATGTCGCGTTCGATGACGTCGCCTTCGGTTGTCGTCGCCGTCCAGCCATGGTCGCTCCGCTCCAACGCGTTCGTGCCGACGCCAGCTTTTACTACGCCGCCCTTTTCCTCGATCGCTTCGCCGAGCCGGTCAATCAATACGTTGAAGCTACCGAGAATGTAGCCAAGGTGCTCCTTTGCGAGCGGCGACTTTCGAGACTGGGTACGCAAGAAGATCTTGTTCCAGAACCAAACCATTGCCACTTCGTCGTAACGCGGCCCGAATTTGGCCTTCAGCTGAGCACCCCAGACGCGGTTGAAGGCCCGGTTGCCGACCATGCGCCGCAACCACGAGGCAGTGGTGACCCGCTCGAACTTCTTCCACGACTTGGTTCGTTGCAGCAGCAGCGTGACCGCACCGATGCGAATGCGGTCGATCAGCGGGATGAAATCGAGCTTGAGCAAGTCTGTCGCGCCGTTGAGCGGAAAGATTTTGCCGTCCTGAAAGAAACCGACGTTCGAGGTTGGCCAGATCAGCCGTTCCGAGAGCCCAAGCTCCCCAATGAGTTCGGCGATGGCGCGATCACTGGTAAAAAGATGGTGATAGAAGTACTCGAGCGCGGTGTCCAGCAGCGGAAAGGCGGCCGCCTGGCCGCCAATGCGCTCCGCTCTCTCCCAGAGGATCACATCGTGCCCGGCCGCAGCCAGGCGATACGCGGCGGTCAATCCCGCGATGCCGCCGCCGATGACGCCGATCCGGACGCGTTTGTTGTTCTCGCTCGATGTTTCGACAGCCATGGTTTGTTAGGTCGTCGCTTCCCGTGTAACGCCCGCGCGCAGTCGTGCGAAGAAGCGGTGAACCTCACGATTCTCCCAGACGACCAATACCTGACTGGCGTTGAAGATTGACGAGTAGGTGCCACTGATAATACCGACCAGCAAGGCGAAGACGAACCAGTGGGTCGATTCGCCACCGAACAGGTAGAGCGCGACCAGCGTAAAGACGACGGTCAGCGACGTGTTCAGCGATCGAACGAGCGTTTGTACGACACTGTAGTTGACCGTCTCTTCAAATGTTCGACCAGCGCGCCGGCCCAGGTTTTCTCGAATTCGGTCGAACACGACGATGGTGTCATGGACCGAGAAACCAATCACGGTGAGGAGCGCCGTCACGAAGAGCGAGTCTACCTCGACCCCGGAGACCCAGCCCAGGATTGAGAAGATCCCGAGCACGACCAGTACGTCGTGCAGCATGGCGATGATCGCCGCGATCCCGTACAAGAACGGATTCTGAGTGTTCCGGAAGGCGTAGGCGATGTAGGCCAGGACGCCGATTGACGCCAGTAGGACCGCAACGATGGCTCTATTGCGTATGGCGACCCCGAGCGACGGGCCAACCGATGTAATCTGCAGCTCCTTGAAGTCGCCAAACTGATTGTGTAGCGCCTGGGTGATATTCGCTTTGGTGTCGGAACCTTCTTTGAGCTCCTTCATCCGGATAATGATGCCGTTGTTTTGCGCCGTCTGGACGAGCGCATCTCCGTAGCCGTACTGCCCCAGCACCTTCTGGACATCGGTAGGCTGAACAGGCTTGCTCATCTGGAGTTCCCAGATGGTGCCGCCGGTAAAGTCGATTCCAAGCTTCAGTCCATGAGTGGCCAGCGAGAAGAGTCCGGGCAGGATCACCAACAGTGAAAGCCCGAACCACCAGTATCGCTTTCCGACGATGTTCAGTTTCACGCGCACTTCCCTTGATTACGAACGGCACTGAAGCCGGATCGAAACTGGCTCACTAGTCTCCTACTGTCCCACGTGCGGGCGTTCTCTCCGTCGATTCGATCCCGAACCACCACTGGTTGTGAATCCACGTCTGGCTCAGCAGCAGTCGTAGGAACGTTCTTGTCACCACGATCGCGGTGAACATACTCACGGACACACCGATGAAGAGCGTCAGCGCGAACCCCTGAATGATGCTGGCGCCGGTGTATCGGCCAAACCAGAACAGGATGAGCGACGTGATCATCGTCGAAATATTCGAGTCCCGGATCGAAGGCCAGGCGTGATCGAACCCGGCGTCGACCGCCCGGCGCACCGGATGGCCGAGCCGTAGCTCTTCTTTGAGCCTGGCGAAGATCAGCACATTCGCATCAACGGCCATACCAATCGAGAGGATGAAGCCCGCGATGCCGGCCAGCGTCAGGGTCACTGGTATGAGTTGGAACAGCGCGAAGACGACCGCCGTGTAGATCATCAACGCGACGACCGAAAGGAACCCCGGCAGCCGGTAGAACAAAATCATGAAGAGTCCGACGATCGTCAGCCCAGCGACACCGGCGATGATGCTCTTGTGGATCGAATCCTGACCGAGCGTCGGTCCGACAACCTGGCTCTGGACCACTTCGAGGGGCACAGCGAGCGCGCCGGACTTCAGCTGAAGGGCGAGATCGCGCACCTGCGTCGCGGGCATACCGTTGATGATGCCGCTATTCGAGATGGCATCGTTGATCGTCGGGCTACTGATGACCTTCTTGTCAATGACAATCGACATTGGCTGGCCGACGTGGGTGCTGGTGTACTGATAGAACTTCTGAGATCCAGAGTCTTTCAGCGTAAAGCCAACAACCAGTGACCCAACCTGGTCAGTCGTCGGATAGGCATCTTTGAGATCAGCACCGGTAATGACTGTCTGGTAGACCGGTCCGTTGGTCGACGAATTGTTGGAATCGGTGGTCGTGCCACCCGCGACCGGTGTCGCGCCGGGAGTAGCGTCCGCGGCCGGGCTGGCCGATGGTGTGCCATTTGCTCCAGGAGTTCCGTTTGCCCCAGGGGTACCGGTGGCGCCATTGACCGATTCCGGTCCGCCGAGGCTCGTCGTCACGGTCGTGCCCGGTGGGAGATACTGCCCATTGGTGTCGATGATCTCGAGCAACGCCGTCTGTTGCAGCACCCGCACGGCGTTTTCCGGGTTGTCGACACCTGGAAGTTCGATAACGATTTGATCGCTGCCACGCGTCTGGATGAGCGGCTCACTCACGCCAAGCCCGTTGACACGGCGCTTGATGGTGTCCATGGTGCCAACGAGGGCGTCGTGGCTAACTGACTGACCGGCTGGCGGATTTGCCTGCAAGACAACCTGCAGACCACCCTGAAGATCGAGACCCTTGTGAACGAAGATCCGGTCTTTCCAGTTAAAGGGGTCGATCGTTTTTCCGGGGAGATCCACCCACACTGAGCCGAGCGCCAAGAGGACGATGAATCCGAGCGTGTACCAGGTAGACCAGCGGAATCTGCGCAATGTGGGAACTCCTCAAGGCTGGCGCTCTCTACGCGTGAGAGCGTCAACTCCGATTCTAGTCATCGGTCCGCCATGGGGCGACAAACAAAGGTGGATTATAGTCGTCCGAGTCTGCTCCGTCAAAACACATCTCGCACCGGGAAACGGTCACGTTTCTCGATACAAACCGTGCTCGATGATGAATTGCTCGACGTCGCGTGGCACCTGATAGGTGATCGGCTCACCCGAACGAACGCGGCGGCGGATCTCCCGTGACGAAATCTGAATGAGCGGAACGGGCACGAGGTCGATCCGTCCGGTAGCGGCTGGAACGGTACTCACAATGGCGTCGACATCGACGTTCACTCCAGGCCGCAGTGCGACTCCCAATCTCGCGTGCTGGGCGATGAGGTTCGGTTCGTGCCAGGTTGGCAAATCACGGAGTGAATCCTGTCCCATCATGAACCACAGCTCTGCTCCCGGGTGTCCGTCTCGCAGAATCTGGAGACTGTCGCTCGTGTAGGAGAGCCCAGGGCGATCCATGTCGACCGTCGAAATCCCGAAGTGACGATTCGAATCAATCGCGGTCCGCAACATCGCCATGCGGTTGGCATTGGGTGTGATGCGCTGGCCGGTCTTGTGTGGCGGCTCATTTGACGGCAGAAAGAGCACATGGTCAAGTTCGAGCCGAAATTTCAGTTCTTCGGCGATGATGAGGTGCCCGAGGTGAATTGGGTCGAAGGTTCCTCCGAATATTCCGATTCGCTTTCCCCGGTTCAGTTGTGCACCTCGCTCTTCCTGTTGCATCGATCGTCCGCCGCCCATGCGAGCGTGTCGGTATGGTAACACTGCCTGAACGATCAGATATGGTGTCACCTGAGAACGACGTACTGTTCGCGGCGGAGTATCATTGCGGCTCCAATGGGGCGCCGGAACGGACGAGCCCAGGTTGCCGCCGGATTCCGGATCGATCCCTGGCGCTATGCAGTCGTCCCGTTCGGTCTCGCTAGAGGGGTCACCTTTGGAACGGTGGGAACCGCCGGTCGCACAAGAGTCGACGGCGACGCCAGAACCTCGATCTCCTCGGACCTTTCTCCACGGTCAGGATGCTGTACCCGAAACGGTCGAGATCATCGCGCCACGAATGGCGATCTTCTTCACCCTCGTACTGCCGTCGTCGGGTAAGGTGCCGCCGCTCTGGTTGTCGGCTGCCGGTCCGCTCCTCGTCGTCCTGCTGATCGGCATGGGTACGCTTCAATCCCGATGGGGCACAACGCTCAGTCGCGCCGCCTGGGTGATGGACGGCATCACGCTTGGCGTCATCACGCCAATCCTGGTGGTCAACGCATTCGCGGCGACCGGAACCGGTCCCATGCATCACGCAGAGTCTTCCGTATATCTCCAGACAATTGTGGTGGCAACCATAGTCTTGGTCGGGTTGACACTGTATGGATCGCGACTGCGCGGTCGCCACGCCTTTTCCTGGGGCGTCCTGCTGCTGCCTGCCGCATTGACGACAGTCGGCCTGATGTCTGCTTACGCCGACTACAAGACGACGTCGATCGTCCTGGCTCTGTCGCTGGCCTGGCTCGCGGCAATCATCATCACCGTCGTGGCACAGGTCGTGTCCGGTGGATTTGCGATGATCTTCCCATTGATAGGTTTTGGTCTCTACACACTAGGCTGCATCCTGTTGACGGGATGCGGTCTCGCCTTTGGCGGACGTCCCGCCCCGATTTCGTTCGTTCACCCGGTATTTATCGTGGTGCTCGGCATTGCGCTGCTGGCGCCGCTCTTGCCCGCGGGCGAGCGCGATCTGGCGGGCAATTTGCCGGGGTCTGGACGCAGCCGACGTAAAGCGAGACGTCGCCGCAACCAGCCGCGACGTCCCCAGCCTGGTTCTCGATCGGGCCGTGATCAGGTCGAGCTCGCGGATCTCGAGGAATTCAGAACCGAATAGGTCAACGGGCTGAATTACTCAGCAGATGGCTCTTTGCCATTCGGTACCGTCATCTGCGGCTCGTGTCCGTCCGGCTCGATCATCTCCTCCTGAAGTTCCACGTCGTCCTCGGCGCTCAGCGGGGTAATCGACGCTACCCGGTCGCCGTCCGCCAGCCGCATGACGCTCACACCCTGCGTCGCGCGGCCGATCTTGGAGATCTGCGCCGCCGGCACGTGGATGACCATGCCTCGTTCGGTCACCAGCATCACCGTATCCGACTCGTCGATCACGCGAGCCGCCGCGAGCCGTCCGTTACGGCGGGACATCTTCATCGCGGAAACGCCACTGCCACCGCGATGCTGCGAGCGGAATTCCTCAAGATCGGTTCGCTTGCCAAAGCCGTTTTGCGAGATCACCAGGAGGTCGCTGCCTGGCTGGACGACTTCGGCGGAGATGACTCGTTCGTCGTCATTCATGCGAATGCCGATGACGCCCGCCGCGGTCCTGCCCATTGGCCGCGCGTCTTCCTCGTGGAACCGGATAGCCCGTCCACCGTCAGAGACAAGGATGAGCTCGTCATTTCCACTTGTCATACGTACCCAGGCCAGTTCGTCACTCTCGTCAAGACCAATCGCGATCAGGCCGGACGAACGAACCGCAGAGAACTGCTCCAGCGTCGTGCGCTTGATGCGCCCTTTTCGCGTGCACATGAACAAGTAGCTTGCATCGCTGAAATCCTTGACTGGCAGGAGCGTCGTGATCGTCTCGTTCGGGTGCAGCCCAATCAGATTGATGACAGGCATGCCCTTGCTCGTCCGGCTCGATCCAGGAATGTCATAGACCTTGAGCTGATAGGCGCGGCCCTGGTCGGTGAAGAAGAGCAGGCTGTCGTGCGAATTGGTCGAGACGATGTGTTGAACGCCGTCTTCCTCGCGAAGCGAGAATCCAGTGACACCTTTGCCGCCTCGTCGCTGGAGACGATAGGTGTCGTGCGGAAGCCGCTTGATGTAGCCGCGATTGGTGATCGTCACCAGCACATCTTCTTCGGGAATCAAATCCTCATCGGTGATCTCGCCAGAGATGTCCTGAATCTGTGTCCGGCGTTCGTCGCCAAATCGATCGCGCAGGTCGATTAGTTCCTCACGAATGACCGCAAGGATCTTCGACGGATCGGACAACAATTCTTCAAGCGCGGCGATTTCCTTGAGGAGGTCGCGATACTCGTCTTCGATCTTGCGGCGCTCGAGCGCGGCCAGTCGTCGAAGCTGCATCTCGAGGATGGCGTCGGCCTGCAAATCGGTCAGCCCGAAGAGCGCGATCAATTGCTGGCGAGCGCTGTCAGCCGTACGCGAGGCTCGAATAGTTCGGATCACTTCGTCCAGGTGGTCGAGGGCGATCTTGAGGCCCTCCATCAAGTGTGCTCGGCGTCGCGCCCGGCCCAACTCGTATTCGGTGCGACGCCGCACGACGTCTTGCCGGTGATCGAGATAGAGCTGCAGGACGCGCCTGAGCGTGAGCACCCGCGGCTGCGTACCGCCGTCGACCAGGGCTAGCGTGTTGACGCCGAACGACTGCTGCATGGCGGTGTGCTTGAACAGCGCGTTGAGCACTTTGCCCGGCTGGGCGTCTCGCTTCAATTCGATCAAGATCCGCATGCCGGTCCGGTCAGATTCGTCGCGCAGATCGTGAATCCCGTCCAGTCGACCCGCCTTGACATACTCGGCGATGCGCTCGATCAGCGTCGCTTTGTTTACCTGGTAAGGAAGTTCGGTCACGATGATCTGGAAGCGATTGCCGCGCGAACTCTCTTCGATGAGAGCCCGCGCTCGGACGACCACACGACCCTTGCCCGTCGCATAGGCGGCCCGAATTCCTTCACGGCCCAGAATGATTCCGCCAGTCGGGAAATCTGGCCCGTGGATTATCTCGACCAGGTCCTCAATCGTCGCTTCGGGGTTGTCGATCAGAAAGATCAGCCCATCGCAGACTTCGGTGAGATTGTGGGGCGGAATATTGGTCGCCATGCCGACGGCGATGCCGGACGCTCCGTTGATTAGAAGATTCGGCAGTTTGGCGGGCAGAACGGACGGCTCGAAGGCTTCACCGTCGTAGTTCGGACGAAACTCGACGGTCTGCTTTTCGATATCTCGCAGCATCTCTTCAGAGATGGCCGCAAGTTTCGCCTCCGTGTATCGCATGGCTGCCGGAGCGTCGCCGTCGACCGAGCCGTAGTTGCCCTGGCCGTCAACGAGTGGATAGCGGAGAGAAAATGGCTGGACCATGCGGGCGAGGGCGTCATAAACGGCGGTATCGCTGTGGGGGTGAAAAGACTTCAGGACTTCGCCGACGATACCGGCGCTCTTGCGATATTTGGTGTTAGGTCGAAGCCCCATGTCATGCATTGCGTAGAGGATGCGTCGCTGAACTGGTTTGAGCCCATCGCGAACATCAGGGAGCGCTCGCTGGACGATTACGCTCATTGCGTAATCGAGATACGATCGACGCATCTCTGAATCAATGTCAATTGGCCGGACTGAGCCGATGTCCACGGATTAAGGCCTCCAGACGACGATTATTCGAATCGCTAACTGGAGAATTTTACCATTTTATGTGTCTTCTCGCCCACGTTTGAGACACGACCGAGCGTGAGCGATTCGCCGAACTTTTGCGCTTTGCGCAATGTCTCGGCGCAGCGGCTTACCGTTCCCGACATCCGGCACAGACACTATCGGTCAATCCGTTGCGGTGGTCTGTCGCAGGGCCGTCGACCCGTTTCTGTCCTGTCCTCAATAGCTAGTCCGCCCGCGACTCCGACATCGTGGTGGCCGGAAACAGCTTGCGTTCTACCGCCGCATCGCGCAGCTCTCGTCGAAAATCGGGATGAGCGACATTGATAAGCAGTTCGGCGCGTTTCCGCAGGCTCTGGCCGCGCAGGTTGACCGCGCCATACTCTGTCACGATGCATTGCACGTGGCCGCGTGTGGTGACGACACCGGCTCCGGGCCGGAGCCGCGGGACAATGCGCGACGTTTCACCGCCGCGCGCGGTGGATGGCAGCGCGATAATTGCCTTGCCTCCGCGTGAGCGAACCGCCCCCTGCATGAAGTCCATCTGTCCGCCGATGCCACTGAAGATGCGCTCGCCAATCGAATCGGCGCAGACCTGTCCCGTCAGGTCGATCTCAATGGCTGAGTTGAGAGCGACCATCGAACGCTGAAGGCGAATCTCCGCGGGATCGTTCACGATATTTGACGGGTGGAACTCGACGAATGGATTGTCGTTGACGAAATCGAACAGACGTTGCGTTCCACTCGCAAACGACGTCACGATGCGGCCCTGAAACCGGGTTTTGAGACGATTATTGATGACCCCCGACTCGACGAGTTCGATCAACTCGTCGGTGAACATCTCGGTATGGACGCCCAGATCCTGGTGGTGTGTGAGCGAGCGTAACACGGCGGCCGGGATTGAACCGATGCCGACTTGAAGCGTCGCGCCGTTTGGAATGATTTCGGCCACGTGATGACCAATCATCATCTCGGTCTCTGAAATTTCCGAGAGTTCGTGAACGGGAAGCGGACGGTCTACTTCGACGGCTGCCGCGATCCGGCTGATGTGGACCGCGGAGTTGCCCATCGTGCGTGGGACGCGCGGGTTGAGTTCCGCGATGACGGTTTTCGCGTTGTCGACGGCCGATCGCGCACAGGCGATCGATGTTCCGAGACGGCAGTAGCCATGCCGGTCGGGCGGTGAGAGCTGGACGAAGGCGACATCGGCGTTCAGCGGCCCGTCGGCGATGAGTCCGGGTATCTCGGAGAGGAACACTGGCGTGTAGTCGGCGTCACCCGCATTAACCGCGCTTCGCGCGTTCGGACCGACGAAGAGCGCATTCAACCTGAGGTGTCCGGCATACTTGGGATCGGCATACGGTGCCGGAACTTCGGTGTGGAGATGCATGATCTCGACATCGTGCAGCTCGTCGGCTCGCGCGACCAACGCTTCAATCAGGCTGACTGGAGCCATGGCGGCTTCGTGTACGTAGACGCGGTCGCCCGAATTTACGAGCTTCACCGCCGTTTGAGCGTCAACAATATTCATGCAATCTCCTGATCTGGTTTGGTGCGTCGCACACGCCCGATCTCCGCGTTCCATGTGCATTACAGCATGTGCGGTTCCGCCCGTCATCTCGATCATGGCGCACGGGCACATTCACCACGCGTGTATCATGCCGTCCTCAGAGTGTCGGCGTTCGAGCCAGTGTTTGGGGGGGATTTGTCCGGAGGGCAGCGCCCGCTGCTGTTTCAATCCGATCACAGTATCTTGCTCATGGCAACAGCGCCGGAGTTCTCGGAGTCGCGCGATCTCCTGCGCCAGTTTGCCGAGCTTCAGCGGGCCGCGGGGCCGTATCACGTCTATCGCGTCACTGATGTCTCGCTCTGGTCGGCCGCTGCCGCCGGATTCTCCGCCTCTGAGATCATTGACGCCCTGCAATCACGCGGTCAAAACAGGCTTCCCCGGTCGCTCTCGGCGATGATCCAGCAGGTGCTCGGCAACTACGGTGTCTTTAGCCTTTCGGGCGATGACGGTCGACTCGTGCTCACGTCAACTGATATCGCGCTGTTGCGGGATGTAGCGGATGATCTCGGGCTCGACCCAAGCGGGACGCACGTTGTTCTCGCGCCGGAACAACGCGGCTGGGTAAAGGCACGCCTGGCTGAGCGAGGGTATCCGGTGAAGGACGACGCGGCGCTCTCGCATTCGCCCCGTTTCGGTTTCTCGCTGCGTGACGGCTTTGCACTGCGTCCGTATCAATCGACTGCGGTCGACCGCTTTTGTCAATCTCGCCTGACAGGAGGGGTGATCCTGCTGCCATGTGGCGCGGGAAAGACGGTTGTGGGCGTCGCGGTCGCCGCGGAACTCGGAGCGCGCACGCTGGTGATCACCCCGAGTCGCACGATCAGTGACCAGTGGGTCGAACACTTTCGCTCGCTGGCGACCATTCACGCGGAGGACGTGACTATCTACCGCCGCGGCTCGAAGCTCGCGCCGGTGACAGTCGCGACATATCAGGCTCTCACGGTGGGAAACGGGGAGTCGGACGGTCTGTCGCGGGTACTCGACCAACCGTGGGGGCTGATTATCTACGATGAAGTTCACAGCCTTCCGGCTGATGTCTTCCGTCAGAGCGCGTCGGTGCAGTCGATTCGCAGGTTGGGTCTTACGGCGACGCTGATTCGAGAAGATGGCCGCGAGCGTGAAGTCTTCGCGCTGGTCGGTCCTACCGTCTACTCGGCGCCATGGCGTGAATTGGAGCGAAATGGGTGGATCGCGCCGGTCGACTGTGTTGAAGTTCGGGTCAAAGTCCCCGACACGCGCTGTCTGACACCAGATCGCATTCTTGCGGCCAAGCTAAAAATCGTGCGACGCATCCTGGCTCGCAATCGTGGCGAACCAACGCTGATCGTGGCGCACCGGCTCACGGAGATAGCTGCGATCGCCCGAGCCACTGATTCCCCTTCGATAACCGGTCAGACTCCGGCAAACACGCGCGCGGAACTCTACCAGGCATTTCGCGAAGGACGATTGTCAACGCTGGTGCTATCGCGCGTCGCGAATGTAGGAGTCGATCTCCCGGATGCATCGGTCCTCATTCAAGTGTCGGGCACATTTGGCTCACGCCAAGAAGAAGCGCAACGTGTCGGACGCGTCCTCCGCCCAAAGGCGAACCGAGGACACGCCCGCTTCTACTCGCTCGTCATGGCGGGAACCCGTGAAGTCGAATTCGCTGCCCGCAGGCAGCGATTTCTGGTCGATCAGGGGTATCGCTACCGGGTTTTAGATGCCGAGGCAGGCTGATCGTCCGGCTGTTCGACCACCCGAACGCGAGTCGTGTCCGTCTGCTCTGGAATCGCTGTGGGTACCGAGCCGAGCCCCTCGCCACGTTGCTGAATGGGCTCGGATGGTACGCCCCAGACGCGCTGCAGCACACCCCACTGGGTCGGATCATGCCGGATCATCTTTTCGAGCTCATGCGCGATTAATTGGACGTTCTCCCGGAGATCGTTCTCTCGATCGTGCGTTCGAACCAAGTCAAGTGGTGGCATGATGAAGACTTCCGATTTCCGGCTCGACGTGCGAATGGTGTACGCCGGAATCAGCGCCGCGCCGGTCCGCATGGCCAGGAGCGCTGGACCTGCCGGAAGCGAGGCCGTCTTGCCGAAGAATTCGACATCGATCCCCTGACGCGACACGTCACGGTCTCCGGCGACCAGCAGAACCCCATTGGAGCGCAGGAGCCGGAGAATGGGCGCGATCGCTTCGCGGCCAGGCGGGAAGATGTCGATGCCAGTCGCGCTGCGAAGCCGGATCATGTAGTTGAAGAGCCCGGCCGGACGCACCCGCTCGGCGATAATGGCGGACCGTAGCCCGATCGACGCCGGATATTTGCCCACGACGCTGAAGTTGCCGATGTGGGCCGAAACAATGACTGCCCCTTTTCCGGCCTCAATCGCCCGGTCCAGATAGCCGTGACCATGAACTTCGAATAGCTTTTCAAAGTCATCCCGGTCGACGCTGCGCAATCGAAGCAGGTCGTAGTAATTGGCGTTGACCGTCACGAGGACCTTGATGGCGTGGCTCTGATAGCGGAACCAGGAGCGGTCCGGCTCAACCTGCCTGAGGTTCTCGATCACCTGCCGCCGCGTCGAGATCTTGACCAGGTAGAAGATTATTGCCAGCACCCTGCAAATGCCGTAGCCGAACCAGGCTGGCAGGATCGGGGTGAGGAATGCCCCAACTCGTAGTGCCCTCAACGTCCACATTCAGTCGTCCCGACTAACGATCACACGAATTCCGGTAGGGTCTCTTCGACTGGTCGCGGCCAGAGCGATCGCTTGCAGCGCCACTGGAGTACAAACTCTCGGATCGCCGCTTCCGCTTGTCGCGTGACGATCGACCACGCACGCTGCTTGTCGTCGTCGCCGTTGCCAGCGAGCAGGCACCGAACAAGGAGCGAGGCGTCACCAGGCCGGATCAGTGCTGCCGCGAAGATCCACGGACAGTCGCTCGTGGGGCCATTCGATGGAGCGCAGAGCGACGCCTGCCCACGAAAGAAGCTGCGCGGCTCTTGCGTGGCGCAACTCGATCCGTCGAGAAACGTATAGTCCAGTTTCGCCTCTTCGCGCAAGACACCGGCGAGTCGCAGGGCTCGCGGCAGGAGCGCGAACGCTCCGACCGTCACCGTAATGACCTGCGCCGACGCGAATTCTGCCGCGAGATCACGTGACCCGATGTCCACGATGACCCGAGCGGCCAACTCAGCATCGTCTAATGCCGCAAGCCTCCGGACTGTGAGGTCCAGCCTCTTCTGATCGTCCATCAGCAACCGCGCCGTCTCCTTCACGACGGGCGACGACGACCGCTCGTGAAGAACGTAAGAGAGGTTGCTGAGAACGAGCTTGGAACCGTCCGATTGCACGGGCTTCCCAACCTTACGTCTGCGGTTAGCTGTCGCGGTGAGCACTGTGTCGAGACGCGCCCTGACGAACAAAGGCGGCTGGATGAGCCCAGCCGCCTCGCGTCAATGCATCTCGTGCGGGGCTAGTCGTCGGTCGCGACCTCGGTCACGGCTCGCTGAGCGGCAGTCTCACGAATGAAGCCCTCGACCATGTCGTGAGCCTCGTCATCATGATACTGAATCGGCGGTGACTTCATGAAGTAGGCCGACGGCGCCAGCAGGGCACCACCGATGTTGTTGTCCATCGCGAGCTTCGCGCAGCGCAGCGCGTCGATGACGACACCGGCGGAGTTAGGTGAGTCCCATACCTCGAGCTTCATCTCGACGTTGAGCGGCACGTCGCCGAACGTCGTTCCCTCGACACGAATGTGCGCCCACTTGCGGTCCTTGAGCCACGGCACATAGTCGCTCGGACCGACGTGAACGTTCTCAGCCTCGACCGGATAGTCGATCTGGCTGGTGACAGCGTTCGTCTTGGAGATCTTCTTCGATTCCAGACGCTCGCGCTCGAGCATGTTCAGGAAGTCGGTGTTGCCTCCGAAGTTCAGTTGGTAGGTGCGGTCGATCCGGACGCCACGATCAGCGAAGAGTCGAGTCAGCATGCGGTGGGTAATCGTCGCGCCGACCTGGCTCTTAATGTCGTCACCAATGATTGGTAGGCCGCGGTCGCGGAAGCGCTTCTGCCAGTACTCTTCACGGGCGATGAAGACTGGAATGCAGTTAACAAATGCGCAACCGGCTTCCAGCACTTGCTCGACATACCACTTTGTCGCCATCTCGCTGCCGACCGGCAAATAGTTGATCACGACGTCGGTTTTGGTGTCGCGCAGGATGCCGACGATGTCCGCTGTCGGGCCGGGCGCCTTGGTGATGATTTCGGAGAGATACTTTCCGAGTCCATCGTGGGTCATGCCCCGGTAAACCGGGACGCCCAAGTGTGGAACGTCAGCGAAGCGATAGGTATTGTTCGGCTCGGCGTAAATGGCTTCGGAAAGATCCTTGCCGACTTTGTTGATATCGACGTCGAAAGCCGCGCTGAATTCAATATCACCGATGTGATAGCCGCCCAGATCTACGTGCATCAATCCCGGCACGAACTCGCCTGGGTTAGCGTTCTTGTAATACTCGACGCCCTGCACGAGGGATGAGGCGCAGTTCCCGACGCCGACGATGGCTACGCGGATCTTTTTGTCGCTCACGATGCCTGGGACCTCCACTATAGGCCGTCAATATCCGCACATCTGCGTCACTCGCCAGCGGATATCGCACTCTCTCCGGTACGCACGTCGATTGCTCGCTGCGTATACTCACTGATTCTACGCCAGCCGCCTTCTGATAGTCAATTCTTCGCGTGAGACTCGCCGAAAATCCGAAGATGCGTCATTGGATTGTCGATTTCGGAGTGCCGTTTCGATCCAAAATTGTGGTTGCGAATTGAGCAACTTTGTGGACAGAAATCAGTTCAAGACAGGTGCGGAGAGCGCAACCGTCGCGGCGTCCGAGCGCGTAACCGGTGTAGAAGCAAGGGGTACAGGGCAGGTCGGCTCGAAGCGCGAACGCCTTCCCGGGCGGTAGATCGTGTGAGTCGACGGTCACCGTCCTCGCACCGAAAGGTCGCCAGGCGCGGTCGTTCGAAGGACCGAATATGGCCAATGTCGGTGTGTCGAGGGCCGCGGAGAGGTGTGCCACGCCGCTGTCGGCACCAATCACGAGTCGTGAGCCATCAACCACAGCGGCAAGTTCGGCGAAGCTCGTCTGTCCCGTTATGTTGATGACCGGAGTCGTCCGTGCAATCTGTGACGCAGCTTCGGATGCGTCCGACGTACCGACAAGGACAATCGAAATATCGAATCGATCCGTTAGGGCTTTGGCGACTCTGGCAAACCGTTCCGGAAACCAGTTCCTGGCAGGACTGTATTCGCCGACCGACGGGTGGATCACCACGTAACCGGCTTTCACTCCCGCGGCTTCGAGCATCTGTTCGGCGCTCTGCCTCGCCGCGATTGGTATCGCGAGAGACGGCTGGGCCGAATCGGTTGGCACACCGAGCAGCGCGACGACGTGAAGGCCATAGTCGTGAACCGACTTTGCGCCGAAGCCATAGTCGATTGCCCGGTGTGTTAGAAAATCGCCGCGGCCATTGTCGAGTCCGGCCCGAATCGGCGCGCCGGTCGCCCGACAAAGCCATTGAAACTTGATGGCGCCGAAGCGAGTTGTCAGGTGATGCAGCAGCACGACGGCGTCGTACCGCTTCCGACGGAGGCGCGTTGCCACCCGAAGAAGCCGCGCCGCGTTTCGCGGATCTGCCAAACCTGCGGCATTGTCGAACGCGTGCTTGTCGATCGTGATGACTTCGTCGATCTCGGGACAAAGAGTGAACGCGGTAGCTCCGGCTCCGGCGGTCAAGACGTCGATGCGTGCGACTGGATACGCGATGCGAATCGCATGGATCGCCGAGGTGGCCAGAATGGCATCACCGAGATCGGCAAGCTTGACGACGAGAATGCGCTCGAGCCGGAGTGGCGCTTTCGCCTCAGCTCTCATCAAGTCAGCCGACCGATGATTGGTAGCTCTGGAGAATGGTCTCGAGCGTCTTCTCCGCCGCGCGCTTCCATGTGAACTGTGCCGCTCTCTGGAAACCACACTCGATACGGCGCGCGCGCGCATCGTCGCTTAGGACGTCGTGGAGACCGGCAATGATCCGCGCCACACTGGTCGGGTCGACGATTACTGCCGCGCCGCCCGCCACTTCCGGCAGTGCCCCACGATTGGATATGAGCACCGGGGTCCCGCACGCCATTGCCTCGAGTACCGGCAGTCCGAATCCTTCATAAAGGGACGGTAGTGTGACGGCAATCGCTGTTGACATCAGCGCGGGGAGATCCTTATCGGGGACGTGGCCGGGGAGAACGATGCGTTCGCGGTGTTTGGCGTCTAAGATCGCCCGGTCGATTTCTTCTGTCTTCCAGCCGCGGCGGCCCGCCAGCACCAGACACAGTTGCTGGTTGTCCGCGGCGATGGCGTCGAATGCCGCTACCAGGCGTACCAGGTTCTTGCGGGGCTGGATCGTACCGACGTGGAGAAGAAATGGGCCATCGACGCCGATGTTCCGTCGCGCTCGGGTAATGGCTGCCAGAGATGCGGGCACGAACTGCTCGTCGACGCCATGGTGGATGACGGTAATCTTTGAGGGATCGACGTGGTAATGGTCGACTAGGTCCCTTTTGGTCGAATTCGATATCGCAATCACCCGATTCGCAGCCCTGGTGCTCCAGCGAGTCGACCAGTCGAGGTATCGGCGCGACGCCGCCGTATGGGTGTCAGGTTCGTGAAGATAGCCAAGATCATGGATCGTCACGACTGTTGCCGCGGGATGAACCGGCGGAACGACATGGGCGGGAATGAAGAGTGCGTCGACTGGATTTGTGGCTAATTCAGACGAAAGGCGAAGGTGTGTCCAGGCTCGGGGGAACGGAATCATGCGCTGCTCAACGCTCGCGCGTTGCACGAGCGGCAGGGGTGACGTCTGGTTCAAGTAAAGCCGGTAATCATGACCGACTCCGAGGTCAATAATCTCCTGGATGATCCGGCGCGAATAGCGTTCAGTTCCCGTCTGGCGTTCCGTGCCTGCGCGGCTTGCATCAATCCCAATCGTCAGTCGCGGTATGCTCGCGGTCATGCTTCCAGCAACCCCCTGATCGCCTCGAGTACGGCTGCTTCCCCGATAGCGGTCATACATCCAGCGCCTTCCGGCCGGCTCGGGCTCAAGTCGCCGCATGCCGGGCACCGCATTCCCGCGCTCACGACGCGGTGTTTCCGCGCATCTCCCCATGGCCCGTACCGAGCCGCCTCGCTAGGCCCGTAAATGTGAACACTCGGCGCGCCCACTGCCACCGCCAGGTGAAGCGGCCCACTATCGACCCCCGCGACGAGCTCCGCCGTCTCGAACAGCGCCGCGAGTTCGCGCACCGACGTCTGCCCACTAAGCGACGGAACTGATCGCGCGGTTGCCGATGAAACCTGGTCGAGAAGTGGTACCTCGCTTGCCGAACCGGTCAAGACGACACCGTATCCACGTCTGGCGAGATCGTCGGCAACCTGAGCCCAGCGGTCCGCAGGCCATAGCTTGACAGGAGCGCCGCTTCCGGGATGGATCGCGACATAAGGCGGCTCGACACCGGTGGCAGTTAGTAGTGCCCGCGCACGGTCACGGTCCTGGTTTGTCACCGTCCAGGTGAGCGGATTGCTTTCTGGGCTGGCAGTCTCCTGATCGAATTCGGCGCCGAGCCGGCGTGCGGCGTAGTCGAGCATCTCGATATTCTGCGCGACAGCGTGGTCGTGCTTCAGGCAGACGGCATCCGAAACCAGACCGTGCATCTCCGGACGGGATGCCCCAATGATAATCGGAACACCGGCCATCCGAGCAAGTAACGCTCCCCACCAGTGATCGTCGCGGAGTATGACGACTGCCTCGGGCCGTGCCGTTCGCAGAAGCTCGACCTGCCGGAAGAGCGTCTCATATGGTTCGGTTGGCCCTCCGCCGGATGAACGCGTAAAGCCCGGAAACGGGATCTCGACAATCTGGTCGACGTCCGTGACGTCATTGACGATCACGCGAGACCACGGACCCACCGCCAGCGTCACGTGCCAGTTGGGCAACAGGCGGCGAAAGCGACGCAGCGCCGGACGCACAAAGAGAAGATCACCGAGATGATCCGGCCGCAGCAGCCAGACCGTTCGCGGTTCGGGCCGATATGCCTCCACCGGCTTCCGGCGCAGCAGTTCGACGATCGCGGTTCGGGCAAGATCCCGAATCATCTCCGCTCGGATCTCTCCACGACAGCCAGCGCCGACTCGCAGGCTGCCAGCACGGTGTCGACCGATACATCGCTGATACGCGGTCCTTGCTCGTCGACGTTTGGACGTTGCCTGAGGTCGCCTGCTCGTGTTTGGATTGAACTCAGAGATGGAGCGCAGAACAGCGCATTGCGACCGAGTGGCCGGTACGTTGCTGGATCGGTCGGCCCGAAGATCGTTACCGTGGGAGTGCCGACCGCGCTCGCCAGGTGCGACATACCACTGTCGTTGCCAACGTAGAGTTGTGCCCGTTCGCAGAGTGCGGCCAACTGGGGTACCGACACCTGGTTTGCCAGGTTCGTTGCCGGACCGTCGGTCATGTCGACCGTTCCCTGCGCAGCGTCGATGTCCGACGCGGCTCCTACCACCACGATCGATGCGCCGTGGCGCTGGACAAGTTCGGAAGCTAGCGCGCCAAAACACTCGGCCGGCCAGCGTTTGGACAGGTACGTCGATCCGGGATTCACCGCACCTCCGGGGTGAATCACGACGATCGGATCGCCCACATCGCGCAGGAGGTCGCTAACCTGATCACGGGCATCGTCAAGAACGCAATAGACCGGTCGCGGGTCGTTCTGGACGGCCCCGATGGTGGCGACAACTGACAGGTAGAGTTCAGTCTCGTGCTGTTGAGGCCGAGGAACCGCCCGGTGCGTCAGTCCGATTCCTCTCCCGGAGCTATCGATGCCAGCCCGTACCGGGATTCCCGCCAGATCGAGCAGGAGATTGACGATGGGAGAACGATCAAGGCCAACCCCAACGTCATAGTCCTCCTCCTTGACGCGCTGGACAAGTCGCATGAACGGTGCGACTGAGAGCGTCGAGGGATAGCGAAACACGTTTCGGACATCGGGATTGTTACGCAGCGCTTCCGCGCACCACTCGGTTGTCAGCACGTCGACGGTGGCGGTAGGAAATTGTCGACCCAGGGCGCGCAGCGCGGGCGTCGCCATCATGACGTCGCCAAAGCAGCATGGCTTCACCACAAGAATCCGGCGTACGGAATTCGGATCGACCGGCTCACTGTTTGAGCGCGAGAAGGATCGGTCGACCGTGCGCGACAGGAGGGAAACAAGGCGATCGCGGGTCCGGACGTTATCCCTGAGCGCCATTGTCGACAACAGCGAACATCAGCTGACCTTTGGCCGCCAGTTCACCGTCCACGGTGGCAGTCGCACTGCCGAACCCGACTCCGCGCCGCATCTTGTCGAGTTCTACTTCGAGCCGGAGCACGTCTCCAGGCACGACCTGTCGCTTGAATCGCACGCCATCGATTCCCGCGAAGAGCGCCATCTTGCCACGATGCTCGTCGCTGCCAAGGAGAGCCACCGCGCCCACCTGCGCCAGGGCTTCGATGATCAGGACCCCCGGCATTACCGGAAAACCGGGAAAATGTCCCTGAAAAAATGGATCGCCCATCGATACGTTCTTCAGGCCAACCGCGCGCTTGCCGTACTCGACCTCGATAATGCGGTCGACGAGCAAGAATGGATAGCGGTGCGGGAGGATTTCCTGAATCTGCTGGGCATCGAGCAATGAACGCTCCTTCGCAACTGGGAACTGTGAACAGTTTCGGGATCTTTCGGAGTCTAGAATGAGACGAAAGCGACGTCAACCTCGCGTGGCACTGCTACAACCCGGCGATGCTGGCTTCACGTCGCAACAACTGCTCGCGAGACGGCCCGAGCCCGACCATCGCGACCGGCACACCGAGATGCTCTTCGAGACGGTCAATGTAGCGCTTCGCGTTCTCCGGAAGTTCATGGAAGTCCGTGATCTGCGACGTATCTTCCTGCCAACCGGGAAGCGTCTCGAAGATCGGCTTGACCCGCCCATATACGTCTGCGACGGCGTGCGGCGCGTGCAGCTGCTCGCCGTCCAGGTCGTATCCGACACAGACCTGGATCTCTGACAGCGGGTCGAGAATGTCAAGCTTGGTGACGGCCGCGTGCGTGACGCCATTAAGTCGGACGGAGTAACGAGCGGCGACCGCATCGAACCACCCAGTGCGCCGCGGTCGTCCTGTCGTCGTGCCGAATTCGTGTCCGCGCTGTCGCAGGAGGTCGCCCGTTTCGTCGGACAACTCGCTTGGGTACGGACCGGCTCCTACGCGGGTGGTGTAGGCCTTATACACCGCGACGACCGTAGATACCTGGGTCGGGCCGATACCGGCGCCCTGACAGGCTCCTGCTGCGGTCGGCGATGTTGACGTAACGTACGGGTAAGTGCCGTAATCGATGTCGAGAAGGGCGGCCTGCGCTCCCTCGATCAGAATCTCGCGTCCGGCGTCGATGGCATCTTGCGCCATCATTTCGGCGACCACTACCCTCGGCGCCAGGCGCTCGCCGTAGGCCGTGAATTGTTCGAGGAGCTGTCCGATATCGAGCGGCTCGGCGCCATAAAGGCGTCTGGAGCAGCAGGTTCTTTTCGGGAATGACGAGGTTGAGACGGTCAGTGAGTGCCTTCTCATCGAGCAGGTCGGCTACGCGAATACCACGCCGACCGGCTTTGTCTGCGTAGGCCGGGCCGTTGCCGCGCAGTGTCGTGCCGATGCTGTGACTGCCTCGCTGCGTCTCTTCCAACTGATCGAGGAGCGGGTGATACGGCATGATGATGTTGGCGCGATCGCTGACATAGAGCCTGCTGGTGTCGACGCCGCGTGATTCGAGATCGTCGATTTCACTGAAGAGGTCGGCCGGCGGGATCGCCACGCCAGCGCCGATGATGCAATCGCAATCGGGATAGAGGACACCGGATGGCACCAGGTGGAATTTGTAGATTCCGTCCTTGGTCTGAACGGTATGTCCGGCGTTGGTGCTCCCGTTGGGCCGGATCACCATACTTGCCTGTGCGGCCAGCGCGTCGGTGATCTTCCCCTTACCTTCGTCGCCCCATTGACCGCCGATGATGATGGTAACTGCCACGCGGATCCTCCTGTCAGGCACAGTCAATGGTCCGCGAGTGAGACGTCGCGGACCATCGACTACTATAACACGTGCCCCGGTTAGGCTCGGACCTGGATCGAGGAAAATGACGGCAGGTCCCCGTTAGACTTTGGCCATGCTCGAGTCTCGCAGTTCCTCGAACAGTTTCTCCTCGCGCTCGGTCAGATTGGTTGGCAGGCGAACCTTGGTTCGTGCCAGCAGGTCACCGCGCTCTTTGGAGTTGAGCGACGGCATGCCTTTTCCCCTCAGCCGGAAGAGTTGGCCGTTCTGCGTTCCTTTGGGGATGCGAAGTTCAACCGGGCCGTCCATCGTCGGGACGCGCACTTCACCGCCGAGAATCGCTGTGTAGAGCGAGATGTCGACGTCAGTACGCAGGTTGTTGCCCTCGAGCTCGAAGCGCAGATCGGGCCGAATCGCGATGTTCAGGTAGATATCACCGCTCGGACCACCCGCGACTCCAGGAGCTCCCTGTCCTGCCATCCGCACCTTTGAACCGGTTCTGACTCCGGCGGGGACCTTAACTTCCAGCGTTTTGGTCCGGCGCACATAACCGTCGCCGCCACAGACGGCGCAGACGCCGGATCCGTTCAACCCTGTGCCCTTGCAGGTTTCGCAGCGCTCCTGGATCTGCACGTCAAATCGTCGCGTCGTGCCAGCGTAGGCTTCATGGAGCCCGATCTCCAGGGCGTATTCATAGTCCTGTCCGCGTTGTGGCTGCGGCTTCGCGCGGCGCCGAGTAGATGTGCGACCAAACGTGTCGCCGAATAGCGTCTCGAAGAAGTCGGAGAACCCGGACGCTTCATCCGTTTGCTGCTCGTAACGTGTCCGTCGTCCCGTACCACCGGAGAACCAGTCCGAAAAGTCACCGCTCGACGTCGTCGTGCCGCTCGAGGCAGTCTGCTGATAGCGCTCCCAATCTGCGCCGTAGCGGTCGTAACGACTACGCTTCTCGGGATCCTTCAGAACTTCGTAAGCCTCGTTGAGATCCTTGAACTTCTCTTCGGCGCCAGCGTCGGTCTTATTGACGTCGGGGTGGAGTTGCCGGGCCTTCTTACGGTAGGCCGACTTGATCGCCTTTTCATCGGCGTCCCGAGGCACTCCTAATACTTGATAATAGTCCTTGAACTGCATCGACCCCTCGGATCAATCAAATCGGCAAATTCGTACGACTCTATTGTACATTCTTGAGTCGGTTGGTGTCAAACTTCTTGTGCTAATCGAATCCAACACTTCCGGCGCGTTTCCCCGTGCGGGCGTGGTCCTTGAGCGCCGGGGCCCAAACGGCGAAACGCTCAGGAGTTCCTGGCCGATTGGAGTCGCGGATAGGAATGCGGACCGCCCTCTGAGCCGGTCCGCATTCCTATCAGTGGCCGGCCTGAGGCGCACGGCGTACTCAAGCAGGAGTCAGTCCATGGAGCCAGGGATAACTGTTCCCGAGTTCGCCGGAGTGAAATGGCCGAGTCGTTGCCAGAGCTGTCCGTACAGATGGCTGAGCATCACGTAGGAGAGGAAGGACGTGAAGATCACCCCGACGAAGCATAGGATCACCCCAAATGACGCCACGAATCCGAGCGCGTAGCTCATGCCGATGATGATCAGCAGTGGTACGACGTTCTGCCGGGCGTCTTCGATGATCGCATTGAACTCGAACGCTGCACCGATGTTGTCTTGCATGACGACGCGACCGACGATGATCGGTGCAATAAAGCCGATCGCGATGGACGCCAGGACGGCCAGACCGAAGACCAGCGCGCCGAAGAGCCCAGCGATCGCGGATCCTCCGGAGTTTGAGGAACGTCCAGCGGCGGAGATCAACCCTGAACCACACGCGTACAGGACGATGAGCGGAATGGCCCAGATGAACACGGCCACGAAGGCTTTGAGCCCGCGGACGAAATCCTCGCCAAACTGGTCCCACTCCGGTAGCGGAAGTTCGTTCCCGGTCGCCACGTTTCTTGCGATGCGAATCCAGTATCCGACCGCTACGAAGGTACCGAAGACCGGGATTATGGTGAGGACACCGCCAATAAGGATCTTCTTGAGCCAGTTCGGATCCTGGAACACATACGAGATCGAGCGTCCAACGTCCATGGTCCGTCTCCCATCTGATGCCGCAATGAAGTCGCGCCGCGATGTCGAGTTTCTGGTGTACGGACGCGATGGTAGCAAGTAAGCACGTGAGCGTAAAGGGGAAGGCGGTCCCGGTTCCTGCGTTTTCAGGAAGCGTCGTGTACCCGCCACGTGAAGCCGCGGCAATTCACGGGCGTGAACGGGCAAGGCGATGGGCAGTGGCGGAGTGATATGCGGTTTCAACCTGAGGGGCAAGTTGATCCCACAGGTAGGTGCTCTCGACGCGTTCGCGGGCGCCTACTGCCAGGATTCCTGCGTGCCCCGGATTCCGGAGCAAGTCAACGACGGCTGCTGCCATCGCCGCCGCGTCACCGGGATTAGCCAGCACACCGGATCGTTCGTGTTCGATCATTTGCGCGTTCTCGCCGACCCGATTGGTCACGACGGGAAGTCCGGCGGCCATCAACTCCAGTAGCTTGACGGAGCATTTCGAGCGATTAACGGTTGTATCTTCGAACGGATGGATCGCGACGTCTCCGGCCGCCAGGAAGCCCGGAATGTCTTGCGGTTCGACCCATCCGAGCAGGCGTATCGAGGTCGCGACGCCAGCAGCGAGAGCCTCGGCGTGCAGGATTCGCTCGGGTTGTCCGTCTGGGGACGCTCCGACGATTACCAGCGTCGCGTTGTTCACGTCGACTCGTACCCGGGAGATCACTTCGACGAGCAGCCGCGGATCGAACTCGACGAATCGCGTGTAGAGCAAGACGATGCGACGTTCGTGGAGTCCAAGGCGCGTGCGGGTTGCTTCTCGACTGGTACAACCGGCCGCAAGTTCTTCGACACGAGTGCTTGTCAGCCCATTCGGAATGTAGAAGACATCGTTCGGATCGGCCCCGAGAGACACCGCTCGTTGCTCGAGTGCCCGGCTTGCCACCGTGATGGCATCCGCCATCCGTGGCCAGGTTCGCTCCTGCCAGTCAAACAGAGCTCGCTGCATCCGGCTGTATCCGCCGATGTCGTTCCAGCCACCGTTTCCTTCCCAGTCGTCCATATCGACCACAATTGGCACACGCGACTTTAGACGGCGTGCCGCGAGATCGCCGAATCCCTTGGGCTTGAAAAGGTGGATGAGATCCGGGCTTCGACGGTCGAACTCGCTGATCATCTCGCGCACGGCAAACGGAAAGAGCGCGGGACGCACCGCTTTAGTATTGACGACGTCGATTCCCTCCTCGCTCCATCGCTTTCCAGCGTCTGCACGGTTATCCCAGGGTGTGGTGACCAGACTAAACGCGAACCGCGGCGACATCGTTCGCGCCAGGGCTAGCGCGCGGGAACGCATGGTCGCTTTTGGCCGCATTCCGAAGGTGCCAAGCATCAGCACCGAACGCGGCGCTAGATCAGCTTGCATCAGATACTGGCCCTTTTTGAAGAGGAACCTGGACATCGTGTCGAACCCGTTGCTAAAAAAATGATCCGGTACCACGCTGGCCAGCATGGTACCGGATGGAGGGCAGTGATAGTGAGCGTCGAGACTATTGGATCGCTGACGGTCAGTTGACGTAAGGGCGAACGACCGTAACCAGCTTCCCCTGAATCTCGACATTGTCGGCAGAAGTGTAGATCGGATCCATCGACGCGTTCGCCGGCTGGAGCCGCACGCGGTCACCTTCGGGGTAGAACCGCTTCAGCGTCGTCTCTTTCTCGTTGCGCAGCCAGACGGCAACTGTCTCGCCGTTCTCGCAGTGATCTTGATGGCGGAGGATAACGATATCCCCGTCGTTGATCAGCGCGTCAACCATCGAGAGTCCCTTAACCCGGAGTGCAAAGAGGCCCTGTCCGCGGCTACCGACCAAATCAGTACTAATCTCCAATTGCTCGGTCAGGTCGTCCTGCACAAAATCGTCTAAGACCGGAATTGGCTGGCCAGCGGCGATCTGACCGACCAAAGGCACCCGGACGATGTTATGGGTCGACGGGCCACGTCCAACGACCTCGATACCCCGGGAAATATTCCGATTGCGGCGGATAAGGCTCCGCTGCTCGAGGATGTTGAGGTTGTAGTCGACGACACTGGTCGACGAGATGTTCAGATCTCGCTGGATCTCGCGAATGGTTGGTGGGTAGTTGCTTTCATCAAGGAATCGCTCGATGTACTCGAGCATAGCCTGCTGTCGACGAGAAAGGTTTCGTGCCATCACCTGCCCTGCCTTCGCCCTTTGTAACCATAACTCTGGTCACCTTATCAGCATTATAGTTGCGAACAGATGTTCGTGTCAACGTTTGCGTACGTGCCAAGTCTCGTAGCCGCCAGCAATGGTGAGGGGTCGTGGTTGGACGACCTGCCAGGAGTACCCGATGAATATTCTCGACATCGTGGTGATTGTCGTCTTTCTGGGCGTCTTTACGGCGGCCTTCTTTGCAGGAGTAGCCCGGTCTCTGGCTGGGCTGGGATCGCTGGTTGCCGCGACCATTGTCGCGGCAATCTTCTATGGGACGATCGGAACGGTTTTGTCTCGGTGGCTCATCCCAATCGATCCGGTCATCGCCAATTTCGGCGCATTCCTTCTCCTAATGCTCGGTGCCGGGATCGGAATTGATTACTTGCTGCTCCGTTCGTTTCGCATCTCCAAATTGCGGACGCACATGTCGCTCGAATTTCGCGGCGGGGTGACCGGTATTCTCGGTCTCGTCGTGCTGTCGGCGCTCTTGTCCGTCGTGATGGTGACTGTCCTGACACAGTCGTCCAATAACACAGTTCAGCAGCTTCCTTATGGCTGGGGCACAACGTGGATGCGGAATGAGTATGACGAGTCCATACTGACCGCGCAGGTGATGCGGCTTTCGCCGTACGTGTTCGATTCTGTTGACGCGGTAACTCCGGGCATCGTTCCGGCCATTCTCCAACCGATTACTGGCTCCTGACACTGCTGCCGGCTCTTCGAACTTGCACGTGCGAAACGGCGGGACTTCCTGCCGCTTTTGCCATGTTCCTGGGTGAATTCTTACTCCACGTCTGATTGAATTAAGGGTGTCGTCTCAGGCTCCGGACCTTTCTGTGAGTGATGGAGACGTGCGTGCCACGCGATCGTTTGATTCACACCGAAAGGCTCCACGTGGCTATTGACTCCGCACGCGTCCTTGAGTTCCCGCGCGTACTCGACATGCTGGCCCAGCGTTGCCAGTATTCGGTGGCGGGTGAGCGTGCCCACGATATTGGGCCGACCAGCGATGTCGATCGCGTGCGCTACCTGCTGGGCGTTACGCGGGAATCGACCGGATTGTTGAGCCGCAGCCCGTCCTTCAGTGTTGGCGGCGTGCGCGATATCCGTGATGTCATTGAGCGGTCCCGGCTTGGCGTACTCCTCACTCCTGGAGATCTGCGTGAGACGCTCGACACTATTCAGTCGGCGGCCGCCCTGCGCAGGACGTTCTTTCAGAACGACTGGGAAGTGGATTTCCCGCTGCTCGCGGAGTTCACCGAGGCAGTCGCGCTCCTCCCCGCGCTCGAAGCCGACCTCTCACGGACAGTCGGCTCGCGTGGCGAGATTCTCGACTCGGCCTCGCCGCAACTCGGCGATATCCGGCGTGAGGTGCGAGTCGCTCACCGGCGACTGCTCGACAAGCTCAACCGGATGGTCGCCGACTCCGGGCCGAACAGTGCTATTCAGGACCCGATCGTCACCATGCGCGAGGGCCGCTACGTCATCCCGGTTCGCGCGGACCGGCGCAGCCAGGTTCCTGGGGTCGTGCATGGGACGTCCGCCAGTGGCCAGACACTCTTTGTCGAGCCGATCGATGTGGTCCAACTAAATAACCAGTGGCGTGAGCTGCAGATGGCCGAAGAGCATGAGGTCGAGCGGATTCTCCGGGTGCGGTCGCAGCAGATTGGCGCGGCAGCCGACGAGTTGAGCACGACCGTCGAGGCGGTGGCCGCGATTGACCTGGCGCTTGCCAAGGCACGCCTGTCGTTCGACATGCGAGCACGCGAACCGGAAATCCTTGGCGGACCGGCGGGGCCAGACGGCACGATCGAGCAGTGCGTGCGGCTGCTACAGGCCAGGCACCCATTGCTCGATCCAGCAACCGTGGTGCCGGTCGATATCCGGCTCGGTGACGGCCAGCGCGTGCTCGTGGTTACGGGTCCAAACACGGGTGGGAAGACCGTTGCATTGAAGACGGTCGGACTGCTGGCAATGATGGCGCAGTCCGGCATGTTCGTTCCCGCGGCAGACGGATCGGGGCTCAGCGTATTTGACGGTATCTTCGCCGACATCGGCGATGAGCAGAGTATCGAGCAGAGCCTATCGACCTTCTCCGGTCACATGACCAAGATCATCGCCATGCTCACCGCCGTCGACCAGCGAAGTTTAGTCTTGATCGACGAAATTGCCGCCGGAACCGATCCGCAGGAAGGTTCGGCCCTGGCCCGGGCGATCATCACGGCGCTGCTCGAGCGAGGCACGCTGGCGATCGTCACCACGCATTACTCCGAATTGAAAGCGTTCGCGTTCGCCACGCCCGGCGTCGAAAATGCCAGCGCTGAGTTCGACTTGAAGACGCTTCGGCCGACTTATCGCCTCATCACCGGAGTCCCGGGTCGGTCAAATGCCCTGGCAATTGCCCAGCGGTTGGGGTTGCCTTCCGAGATCGCGCATGCGGCTCGCGGTTATCTCGATCCTGAGACCGAGCACGTCGATGACTTGCTCGCTCAGATTCAGCAGCGTCAGATCGATTTGGAGCGCTCGCTGGCTTCGGCTCAGGCAGAGCGAGACGAAGCGCAGCGGGTTCGCCGATCCGCCGAGGAGCAACTGCGAGAAGCGGAGCGGATACGGGCTGAAGCACGCCAGGAGGCAATCGCCGAACTCGAAAGCGAGATGCGCGAGGCGCGGGACCTGCTACGCCGGACACGGCGCGCGGCAGAGAGCCGAACGGCGCCAGCTTCTCAAATTGAAGAAGCGCCGCAGCCACAAGACTTGAAAGAGGCCGAACGCGAACTGCGTCGTGCTTCCCGCCGCCAACGCCCAGCACATGCCGCACCCGAGCCGGTGCGTGTCGGCGACTGGGTTAATCTGCCGCAAGTGGGCATCAGTGGTGAAGTCGTCGACGTTTCCGACGATGGCGAAACGGTTGAGGTCGCATCCGGGTCCTTCCGCCTGACACAGCCACGTTCGGCCGTCCGGCGTGAATCTCGGCCTGAACCTCAGCGGCGGCAGCGGCGAACCACGACACTACCACCGGCGCCCCCGGTCGATCCGGAACTGCATATTCTCGGCATGAGGGTTCACGAGGTAGCGGACGCGCTCGATCGCTATCTCGATTCGGCCGCGCTCGCGGGGCTCTCATCGGTGCGAATCGTCCACGGCAAGGGGACAGGGGCGCTCCGCGCACAAGTTCACGAAGTGCTGCGACAGCATCCGGTGGTGGACCGGTACGAGCTCGCCGATCGAGCCGAGGGCGGTGAGGGCGCGACGGTGGTCCATCTTAAAGACTGACAGCTACGCGATGGCCTTCAAACGCCCGTAGAAACCAACTCGAGTGTTTCTGGTCACGACGTGCTCGCGCGTCGTTTCCGCTTAGCCCGCCACGCTCAATATGGTCGCGTCGGCGTCTTCTATCTCTCTGATGACTTCGGTAACCGCTTTCCACAGGTCGGAATCGATGCGTGCGAAGTTCAGACGCACCTGGTTTGGTGTCACATACACGCCATCGCCAAGCGTGCGGCGCAAGGCGGCTTGATTGAGCCGACTGCCAACGACGGGCCTGATGTAGACCTCGCCCTCGCGTTCGATGATCGACGTGATCCCGAGCTCTGCCGCGCGAATGCGGAGCCGGGCCAGTTCCGTCAGCCGGATGACCGGATCAGGCATTGCTCCAAATCGATCGATCAACTCTTCCTGCAGGTCTCGTAGTTCGCCATAGCTGCGAACCACCGCGAATTTCTTGTAGAGGTCGACCCGTACTTCTTCACTCCCGGCGTAAGACTCGGGGATGATCGCCTCGACCGGCAGGTCGACCGTGACCGACTCCGGTTCTTCGATCGGGTGCCCCTGGCGCACTTCCTCGACCGCCGTCGACAGCATTCGGGTGTAAAGGTCGAACCCAACCGCCGCGATGTGACCACTCTGTTCAGCGCCGAGAATATTGCCGGCCCCACGTATTTCGAGGTCACGGAGCGCGATTTGAAAACCAGCGCCCAATTCCGTCGCCTCTTGAATCGCTTCAAGTCGTGCGACCGCTTCCTGGCTCAGCGCGCGCTTGTCGTCGTAGAGCAAGTAGGCATACGCCCGGTGATTGCTGCGTCCGACGCGGCCACGAAGCTGGTAGAGCTGAGTCAGCCCAAAATGATGTGCCTGGTCGATGATCACGGTATTGACGTTCGGGATGTCGACGCCTGACTCGATGATAGTGGTGCAGATCAGCACGTCAAACTCGTGATCGACGAAATCGAGCATGACGCGCTCAAGCTCCTGCTCGTCCATCTGCCCGTGCCCGACTCCGAATCGCGCTTCCGGCACCAGCCGTTTCAGGTGCTGTAGCACGTGGTAGATGCTCTGGACGCGATTGTGGACGAAATAGATCTGACCGCCGCGTCCGAGCTCTCGCAGAATCGCCTCTCGGATAAGACGATCGCCACGTGGTGTGACGAAGGTGCGAATTGGCGTGCGATCACGTGGCGCCGTATTGATTACCGACAGGTCGCGAATCCCGGACAGTGCCATGTAGAGCGTACGTGGAATCGGCGTCGCCGTCATTGTGAGGACGTGGACGTCGGTGCGCGCTCGCTTGAGCATCTCCTTGTGTGACACACCGAATCGCTGCTCTTCGTCGATGATGAGCAGACCGAGACGCCGGAACCGGACGTCGGTCTGGAGCAGGCGGTGCGTGCCGATGACGATGTCGACCTGTCCTGCTTCGAGATCCTTGATGAGTTGCGTCTGCTCCTGTCGTGTCCGAAGCCGTGACAACATCTCGACGCGTACCGGGAACGGAGCGAGACGCTCCTGGAAACTTCGCGTGTGCTGCAGTGCGAGAATGGTCGTCGGCACCAGGATCGCGACCTGGAAGCCTGAGTTGACGGCTTTGAAGGCGGCTCTCAACGCGACCTCGGTCTTGCCGTAACCGACATCGCCGCAGACCAGGCGGTCCATCGGCTGGATCTGCTGCAAGTCGCCCTTGACGTCGATGATCGCTTTGAGCTGGTCGACCGTCTCTTTGTACGGAAACGACTCCTCGAGTTCGCGATCCCAGACGGTGTCGGGCCCCAAGGGAGATCCCTGTGCCGATTCACGCGCCGCATAGAGCTGCAGCAGATCGAACGCCATTTCACGGACGGCACGCCGGACCCTCTGCTTGATGCGAGCCCATTCCGGAGAGCCAAGTCGCGTCAGCTTTGGAGCGAGCCCGCCTCCTTCGTAGGGCGTAATACGGTCGATCTGGTCAACCGGCAAGTAGAGCCGGTCGTTATCGGCATATTCGAGCAGCAAGTACTCGCGCTCGACCTCGTTCAGCGTCAGGCGGACAATGCCCGCATATTTCGCGATGCCATGCTCGGTGTGGACGACATACGTTCCAACCTCGAGCTTCTCAAGCGCCGGCGCGATTCCGACACTCCGTCGCTTGCTCGACGTTCGGACCACGTGCCGGTAACCAAAGATTTCGCGATCGGTCAGCAGCAGGAGCTTGACTTCATCGTTGCTCCATCCGCCGTTCAACCGCGCGTGAATCACCTCGACGGTGCTCGGGGAGGGTGGCAGCGCCTGGAAGTCACGTCCCAAGGTCTCCTTGCGGACGCGCGGGAAGATGCCCTGTTCCTCCAATACTTCCGAGAGACGCTGCGATTGTTCCGTCGCCACGATGATCGCCCAGTCGTCAGCCAGCAGTTCGCGAATGCGCTCGATGAGCCGGTCAATTCGACCACCGAACGACGTGATCTCGGTGGCGAACATCGACATCTCTTCGATTGGCCGGGCGACTGACGGTCTCCAGCCAATTGGGATGCTCCCGAACGAAACTTGGCGAGTCATGGCGAGTCGTTCGGAAATCTCGTCCCAGGTGAGGTATGTGCGACGAAGCCCGGCCGGAAGTTCCCCTGCACTCTCGAGTGCGTCGCGCAATTCTTCCGACTGCGCTTCGATTTGCTCGATTGAAAGCCGAACCGATGACGGTTCGACGAAGATGAGCAGATGATCCTCGGGCAGGTAGTCCAGAATCGTGCCGGGCCTGTCGACGAGGTAGGGCGCTAGGATCTCGATGCCGGTCCTGACGTCGCGGCGTTCGGTCCGTTGGAGCAGTCGATTCCATTCCTCTTCGACTTCTGGCCGAAGCGACGTGGCGTCAATCTGCCTCAGGGCCGCGGCAGCTTGATCCGCGTTGGCCAGCGACACCTCGAGTGGCGGTAGCAGCGTGATGTTGTCCAGCCGCTCGATAGATCGCTGTGATTCAGGATCGAAGCGGCGGATCGACTCGACTTCGTCACCGAAGAGATCCAGACGAATCGCGTGGTCGGAGGCTGGCGGGAAGATGTCGACGATGCCGCCCCGGCGACTAATCTGGCCCGGCTCGGTCACCATCGGCAGAAGTTCGTAGCCCTGTTCAATTGCGCTGCTGATGAGTTGGTCCAGGCGAAGATGCTGGCCGACTTGAAGCGTGATTCGTTCGCGCTCAAGGGTCTCCGGCGGATTCACGATCTGGGTAAGCGCGTTGGCCGGAACGACGATGGCGCGGGCTTCGCTATCGGCGAGACTGGTAAGGATCTCGACACGACGAGCGCTGGTCGTGCGATCAACGGGGAGCTGCTCGTATGGCAGTGCATCCGGCGCGGGCCAGATAAGCGGCTCACTCCCGAGATACTCGACGAGCGACCCGGCTAATTCCTCGGCGGAGTCCTGCCTGGCCGTCACGATGACCGTGGGTTGATTGCGTGATTCGACAAGTGCGGCCAGCACGGCAGCACGCGCCGCGACCGGAAGGTCGTCGATTTCGAGAACGCGGGAAGCGGCTAGCCGCTCGACGGCGTGACGAAACGTCGCGAACCAGGTATCGCGCTGCAAAAGCGGAATAATGCCGGAGAGCGACACGTGCAGCCATCCTCTCGCGCACGCCGAAGAGGGCCACAACTCGTGTTGGGCCCTGCCAAATTCTAACCCAAGTATACCAATCGATTGACGCTCAGACGGAATATCGAATCTTGATTTACGCGTTCGTACGTTTATAGTGGGACTGATCGATCATTTTGTATGGTGAAGTAGGGGAAACTCGTGCAGACAAGCCGTTTGCGACTGATTACGCTCGCGGGCATCGTCGCCCTGGCCGTCGCGGTTCTCGTCGTGATCGTTCGGAACGATCGCTCCCGTGATTTGGTGCTGAGGGTTGAGCCGGTCGATGCGAGCGACACGATAACGGTTTATGCAGGCGGAGCAGTCGCGAAACCCGGCCTCTATTCGCTGCCGCGGGGATCGAGGATTGCATCACTGATCGATCTTGCGGGAACCACCAACCAGACGGATCTGGCGTTGGTCCAGATGGCCGCCGAGTTGCGCGACGGCCAGCAAGTGATTGTTCCTGAACATACGCCAACCCCGACCGCACGATCAACATTCACTCCCGCTGCCGCAGACGGGACCGTGGTGAGCACACCGGTGATGACTACCGGTCCAACCAACATCAACACCGCGACGGCGGCCGAGCTTGAAGGTCTGCCCGGCATCGGTCCGGCCTTGGCGCAGCGCATCGTCGAATACCGAGCGGCCCACGGTCCTTTTGCGACGGTCGAAGCCCTTGCCGACGTGCAGGGCATCTCCGAACGCATGGTTCAGGATTTCGGCGATCTCATCACCGTAGGACCGTAAGCTTGACCGGCATTCTGCTGGCACTGAGTTTCCTCGCGGGAGTCCTACTCTTTGACAGTCACGGTGGCTGGATTTTGGCCGCCCCAGCCGGACTCGCGTCGCTGCTGCTGCTTGCTATCACTCGAACGAATCGCCAGCGAGGGCTCGTTCTGTGTTGCCTGGTTTTCGTCGGACTGGGAGCAATCCGCGCGCAGTCGAGCGATGGGTCCGCGTCCGGAACCGTCCTTGTCTCGTTCGACGAAACAGACCGGTCGGTTGTCGCCACGATCCACGGTTTGCCCCGCGCATCGGCCAACAGAACGCACGTCAGCCTGCAATTCGACGAGAGAACTCCTCGGGTATCGGCGTCCCTTCCGCTGCTGCCCACGGTCGCCGATGGCGACGTTGTTCGGTTCCGGGCTCCGTCAAACTGGAAGACACCTTCCCCTGGAAGAGTCGAGGTTCCAGTGACGAGCAACAATGAGCTATACGTTCCGACAATCGATATCGTTGGCGCGAATGTGTCGACGATCGGACGAGAACGCACTCGTCTGACGCGCTACATGACGGGTGCGATCGAAAAGAACGTGCCTGAGCCAGCTGGCGCGCTCGCCCTCGGCATCATGAACGGCGATGACACTGGTATGACCAGTGCAACCCGCATGGCGTTTCGCTCAGCCGGACTGTCTCATATCACGGCAGTAAGTGGGTGGAATGTGGCCGTTCTCACCGGACTCATCATCGTGGGCCTGCGGACCGTAGCGCCGTCACGCGGGTCGGCAACGCTGGTTGCGATTGGCGCGATATGGATCTATGCGTTCATTGTTGGCATGCAGCCCTCGGTAGTGCGAGCCGCCGGGATGGCGACGGTCTTTCTTATTGCCCACTTGCGTGGCAGACCGGGCGATGTGCTGACCTCGCTCTTGCTCACCATTGCTGCCATGGTGGCGATCACGCCCGAGATTCGCTTCGATGTTGGATTCCAACTGTCGGTTGCGGCGACACTCGGCATCGTGCTCCTGCTGGAGGTACGCGTTCAAATGTCGCGGCTGGCCGACCTGTTCGCGATTCCGGTGGTCGCACAACTTTCCGTTTCTCCTTTGGTACTGCATCACTTTGGTTCGTACTCGTTGCTTGCGATCGTCGCAAATCTGCTGACCGCACCCCTCGTTGCAGCCGTGATGTGGTTTGGCCTGATGACGGTCTTTTTCGCCTTCTGGATTCCCGCATTGGCTGGCGTATTCGGCATCATGGCCTGGGTTCCGGCGCGATTGATCATCGCCGTGGCGGAGACGACGGCATCGTTTCGTTGGGCGTCGGGAACGACCGTATCACTCAGTTGGTCGACGACGGTGATGGTCTACGGAACCATGATCGGGGCATATCTCGCCTGGATTTGGCGGCGCGGCCAGGAGCGTGTTTCAGACGAAGTGGTTGTTGCCGGAAATCGCATTTGACAACCGATTTCGGAAGCCTGTAACCTTATCTGGTTGCTCAGTTGGCCCCCTTCGTCTAGAGGCCTAGGACACCACCCTTTCAAGGTGGAGACCGCGGGTTCGAATCCCGCAGGGGGTACCTCTCAAAGTTACTTTCTTCTGTCCCAAATCCAACCCCTCATGTGATTTGCACTCACAAGGGCTCTTTCTGCGCTCAGGACTCCTTACAACAGCGGGGTGTCCAACCTGCTCCGCGCCGATGTCGCGCTCCAGGCCACCGGGTAGAGGGGCGTAGCCAGTCGCGCGATCGCATGCAAAAAACCAGCGACGTCAACGGCCATCTCGGTATACTGGTTGCCATGGATGAAGTCAAAGTCATCGTCGCCCATTCCGAGCGCGCGACTCTGCGTGTCGGCGATGTATTCCTGAAGGTGGACGCCGATCAGTCGCGCATCGACGTCGAGGTCGAGGCGATGGCCCTGGTGCCGGTCCCAACCCCGGACGTCCTGTGGCGCAAACCTCCCGTGCTTGCGATCGCGGCAGTCCGAGGGACCGCGTTGGGTCGTCTGGGAGAGCCGTCGACCGCATCACCGGCGGCGTGGGCCGCGGCGGGTGCCGCGATTCGGAAGCTGCACGATGCGCCGTTGCCGCCCTGGCCCGGTCGAAGCCTCGAAGAATTTGCGTCTAATCTCGACCGCGAGTGTGAGTGGCTCGTGACGAACGGCGTATTGCCCGCCGACCTGGTCACTTGCAACCGCCAGGTCGCCGAGGCCGCGCTCCGCCCGTGGACTCCGGTGTTCATTCACGGCGACCTGCAGATCACTCACGTGATCGTGGACAGCGACGAGATCACCGGCATTATCGACTGGTCGGAAGCGAGCCAGGGTGACGCCCTCTTCGACCTCGCCATCTTGACGCTCGGACACGAGGAGCACCTCGGCGATCTCGTCGCCGGCTACGGTACCGGCGTCGATGTCGACGTGATCCGAGCGTGGTGGTCGCTGCGAAGCCTGACCGCGGCCCGTTGGCTTGTCGAGCACGGCTTCGACCCGTCCGCGCCGGGCTGCGAGTTCGACGTGCTCAGATCCCGGATGTAAGGCCGCACGGCCCGGACACCCCGGATCGCGTTTGACCTCAAGCGGCGGCCGTGTAATCCGCTTCCAAAAGCGGTCGTCGTTCCCCCCACGGCCGACGTGAGGTCTGCTTCGTTCCGGCTGTGTCACACCTCCGGCCACATCAACGAATCCTTTACACGCGTGTACCAGCAGTTCACCACCTTGCTTCAGGAATCCTTAGGTCATCCGCTCGACGAACCGACGAGGTCTGCCGATGCCGAGGTGCGATGCTTTCGCTCCGTTCGAGGCCTCGACTGAATCTGGCTTCCGCCAACCCGTTGCGGGATCGCTGGGTCAGGTTTATCCTGACTCGACGGGAAAAAGACGCGCCTGGAGAGGGCGAATCGCAAGCGGGGAGTGAACTGGATGGCCGAGAATCAGGACCGTTCGCTGATCGTCTCGACGGAAGACGATGTCGTGACGCTGAAGCTCAACCGCCCACAGGTTCGCAACGCGGTCAATTTCGGCCTGCTGCAAGATCTCGAACACGCGCTCGACCGCCTCTACGAAAAGCCGCCGCGCGTGATCGTGCTCACGGCCACGCCGCCGGGCTTCTGCGCCGGTATTGACTTGAAGGAGTCGCGTGAGGCTTCGGCGGATTTCGCTCGCGTGCGCGTATCAACCATGCACCGCGTCCTGCGAAAGCTCCGGATCATTCCTGTTCCTGTCCTCAGCGCCATCGACGGGGTGACCGCCGGTCTGGGCACCGAATTGATGATCTCGGGCGACTTGCGCTTCGCCAAACCCGGTTCTCGGTTCAGTTATCCGGAGCCGCGCGTCGCCGTGCCATCACCCGCGCACCGGCTGGTGAATCTGGTCGGACTTACACACGCTCAGGATATGCTGCTTACCGCTCGCTGGGTGGAGCCGGAAGAGGCTGAGCGTATCGGACTGATCACGCGTGCGGTTGATGACCTCGACGGTACGGTGCAGGAGACCATTGAAACGCTGCGCGGTCTGTCTCCGCTCGCCCTGGCGATGACGAAGGAGAATCTCTGGGCAAGCGTTCAGGACGGAGCGGAGGCGTCAACGGCACACCACATTGCTGCGGTGACGCTTTCGGCTAGCACCGGAGATCGCAAGGAAGCACTGGCGGCGTTCGCGGAGAAGCGGGCTCCACGCTTTCCGGCCTCGTAGCGGTATTCAGGCAGGGAGATCAATCGTTGCAGGATTCAACGTCGGCCGGTCCGCTTGACGGCCTCAAGGTGGTGGACCTCAGCCGTCACCTGGCCGGTCCATTCGCGGCGATGACGCTCGGCGATCTGGGCGCCGACGTGGTCAAGATCGAAGCGCCACAGCGTGGAGACGACACACGTGGATATCCGCCATTTTGGAACGGCATCAGCTGCTATTACTTGAGTGCGAATCGGAACAAGCGCAGTCTGACGCTAAATCTCCAGACTCCCGAGGGTCAGGAGATCGTGAGGAGGCTCGTACAGGATGCTGACATCCTCATCGAGAACTTTCGTCCGGGGGCCGCTGAACGCTGGGGGCTTGGCTATGAGGATCTCAACAGCATCAATCCTCGGTTGATCTACTGCGCGATCTCGGCGGTCGGTCGCGACGGTCCAGATCGTGATCGTGCTGGCGTCGATTTACTCATGCAGGCCTACGGTGGGCTGATGAGCATTACGGGCGAGGCCGGACGTCCGCCGGTGCGGGTCGGCACGTCGGTCGTCGACCTGACGGCGGGCGCGAATGCTGTTCAAGCTATTCTTGCCGCGCTCTATGTGCGCGAGCGAACCGGACAAGGACAGCTTGTCGAATCGTCACTGCTCGAGGGACAGGTTTCCTGGTTGACCTACCACGCGGTTTCGTACTTCGCGAGTGGTGACGTGCCCGAGCGAATCGGATCGTCACACGCCAGCGTCGCGCCATATGGTGCGTACCCGACCGGTGACGGATTCCTCGTCGTGGCGGTCGCGTCGGACGCACTTTGGCGCCGCTTCTGCGGTGCGCTCGAGCGATCCGATCTGGTCGACGATCCACGTTTCACCTCGAACGCCCAGCGCTGTGAAAACCGGGATGCACTAGACGACGTCATCGTTGACGTTCTGGCGGACTCTGGCAGCGCTGAGTGGGCCAGGCGGATGGATGCAGCTGGTGTGCCCTGTAGCCCAGTGAACACGATCGACACGGTGTTGTCGCTTCCTCAGGTCGCTCACCGGCAGATGATCGTCGAGACGCCGAGGACGGAAATACCGGATCTGCGACTGCCGGGGATCGCGGTCAAGCTGACCGGAACGCCCGGCAGCATTCGGAGGCCACCGCCATTGCTCGGTGAGCACACCGACGAGCTGCTTACCAGCCTTGAGTATTCGACGGAGGAGATCGAACGGTTGCGCAGCAATGGTGTCGTGTGACCGGAGGAGATGAGGAGGGATCCGCGGAGTTTGAACGATCGTCGATCGTGCTCGCGGCGAGATGAAACGTGCGGGCGTCATGAGGAGAAGGTTGGACGATGCCAGACATTAATGCCATTCGTCAGATGGTACCGGGAGTCCTCGATACCGTCTATTTGAACACAGGGACCTGCGGCCCGTTGCCGAAGGTGGCCTACGATGCCGTGATTGAAGAGATCAATCACGATCTCACCAAAGCGCGTATCTCGGGGGAGCACTTCCCGCACATCGGAGAGCTGCGCAACGGCGTGCGCGAGGTTGTCGCGAAAACGATTGGCGCGAACCCGGATGAGATCGCGATCACCAGTAGCACGACCGACGGCATGTACAACTCGATCATCGGCTACCGGTGGCAGACCGGCGACGAGTTGATCACTTCGAATATCGAACACCCTGGTGGTTTGGTTCCGTCCTTCCTGGCGAAGCGCCGCTTTGGAATTCGCGTACGGGTCGCGGACATCGGCCTGGGCGGCGGAGCCCCCAAGGATGTCGTTGCGGCCTTCGAGAAACTCGTTACTCGCCGGACGCGGATGATCGTGATTTCCCACGTCTCGTACACGACTGGTGCGCGGCTGCCGGTGAAAGAGATCGTCGAGATGGCCCACAGTCACGATGTGCTGGTGGCGGTCGACGCTGCCCAGTCGTATGGCGCGCTCAACCTCGACATGCATGATCTCGATGTCGATTTCTACGCCTGCTCCGGCCAGAAGTGGATGTGCGGGCCGGACGGCACCGGCGCGTTCTACGTCAAGGCATCGAGCCTTGGTGAGTTGGAGCAAACGCTGGGTTCTGGCGGTATGGTGCGCGGAACGCTCGACTACTACGGCGGCTCATACGCCCCGGCGGTCGGCGCCGCCCGGTTCGACACGGCCGGTCGCAACACCGCGCTCCTGGCAGGGCAGCAGGCCGCGACAAAGTGGATTCTGGAAGAAGTGGGCGTTGAGTGGGCCAGCAAGCAGATCATCGACTTAGGTCAGAAGACCTATGATCAACTCGCGGCGCTGGATGGCGTGACGATGGTGACGCCGCGAGATGCCCTGGCCGGGCTGATCGCATTCAATGTCGAAGGCATCGACGCTCCTGATCTGTCGGCGCGACTCGCTGAAGAGCATAATGTGACGATTCGCTTCGTCACCAAGTACATCAACAACCCGGATGCGGCCCGAGTTTCCGTCGGCTTCTATAACAACGACGAGGACATCGAGAAGCTGATCGATGGGATCAAAGCGGTTCAGAAGACGCTCGGTTAATCGAACGCCACGCGGAGTTCGCGAGGCACGTCCAGCGTGACGAGAACGAGACGCCAGGTGAGCACGTTGCCGCCTGGCGTCTCTGTCTGCTAGCCATTGCCTCCCAGACGCAGTGACTTTTGTCCTGTCTCATCCTGTGACCATCGACCGGAGCGTCTCACGTGCTACGACAGTAGACTGAAGAAGGTGATTGGGATCTACTTAAGGTGACGCAGGTTGGAACATACGACTGGAAAAATCAGGCTTCGCGTCATACCGCTCGGCGGTGTCTACCTGTCTGAAGCGGCATTAGCGTCTGAGCTTTCTCCCAATCGCTCCGCGCTTCCCTGTGAGTCGACGTTGAAGGTTCGCTGGCAACGCGTCGTCCGCGCGGTCGAGCATCGGGACTCGAGATCGGGTTCGTAGTTGGTCCATCCTACGCACCTTCGTTCCCAACGTTCATAGATTTCACCACGTCTAAGCTAATTCTGAGCGACTGGTCCGGCTCGGGCCAGACCCACTCACGCGCTCCTCTCGAACGGCTGTGGCACCATCGGGCAGATTGCGAGTTGATGCCCGCCGCCGTCCACTACCCCGTGCTGTTCGCGCGGCATTCCACGCTGACCGAACCGGCGAGTCTCGGTACAATCTAGCGGGGACGGTGTCGACACGGCCACGTGCGACATCGAAAGGAATGGGATCGCGCCGCTAGCGGCGGTCAGGCGACGTATGGGACTTCCCCACAGAATTCACCGCGATTCCGGTCACCATTCGCAGATGAAAGACGGACGGCGCTCGTGCATGGCGTGAACTGGGTCGATTTGATCCTCATCGTGGTTATCGGACTGGGCGCGCTCGCCGGAATGCGACGCGGATTTCTGCGGGGCGCGATCGATCTGCTGACAATCCTGGCATCGATCTTCGCGGCGGCATTCGGCTATCACTGGCTGGCCGGGTTCATTACCAGTCATTTCAGCGTGTCGAGTCTTGTCGCGAATGTCGTCGGCTTCGCGGTGATTGCGCTTGCGGTGCAGTTTGTCGTGTCATTCATGATTCTGACCCCGTTGTCACCACTGATCTCCTCGGCGAGATTGATGCCCGTTAGCCGGCAACTCGACACCGTGCTGGGCGTGGTTCCCGGCGCGATCAAAGGTCTGGTGTCAGCGATGGCGCTCGTGCTGGTGCTTGTGCTTCTTCCGCTTGGTCATGGACTCGATCCGTCTCTGAGCCGGTCGGCGCTCGCGCAGCACCTTCTCTCTGGCGCGAATCAGATCGCGACCGATGCCGAAGGCCGCGCGGGGGTCGACCTGTCGGATTTCATGATTGTTACCGAACCTTCAACCGATGAAGGTATGCGGTTGCCATTCTCGGTGACGTCGGGGTTGCATGAAAGCACGGACGACGAAGCGCGGATGCTGGAAATGGTCAATGTGGCGCGTTCCGAACACGGATTGTCGCCTCTGGTGGCCGATTCGCAGCTACAGTCGCTGGCCGTCGCCCACAGCCAGGAGATGCTGGAGCTTGGCTATTTCGCCCACAACTCGCCGTTGAGCGGATCACCGTCGGACCGGTTTGACGCGGCCGGCGTCACCTATGGGGTTGCTGGTGAGAATATTGCCTATGCTCCGACAGTCGACGTGGCACAACGCGGACTGATGCGCAGTCCCGGCCACAGGGAGAACATCCTGTCTGACCAGTTCACACGGGTTGGCATCGGTGTCGTGGTTACGCCATTTGGCACGCGGATGTTCACACAGGAATTTGCTGGACCGTAAATCCGACCAGTTCAGGTAGGATTAGGCGGCAGGGTGGGGAAGGTTCACCGGCGCGAGATTGACGAAGCACAAACGTAGACACGCGAAGGAGAGAGACGTTGGTCAATGTGATTATTCCAGTCGCTGGTCTTGGGACGCGACTCAGGCCACAGACGTGGAGCAAGCCGAAGCCGCTGGTCAGCGTGGCCGGTAAACCGGTTCTGGGCCACGTGCTCGACCGTCTCTCGGTTCTCGACATCAACAAAGTCGTCTTCGTGACCGGGTATCTTGGAGATCAGATCGAGGCCTACGTTCGTCGTAACTACTCATTCGACGCGTCGTTCGTAGAACAGCGCGAGCAGCTCGGACAGTCTCATGCGGTGATCATGGCTCGTAACGAAGTAAGTGGACCGACCGTCATCGTTTTTCCAGACATGCTTTTTGAAGCCGATTTGTCCCAACTTTCGTCGCTTGAGGCGGATGGCGCGATCTTCGCCAAAGAAGTTGACGACCCGCGCCGATTCGGTGTGATCGTCGCCGAGAACGGACGCATCAAGGATCTGGTTGAGAAGCCACAGGAATTTGTATCGGACCTCGCCGTGGTCGGCATCTACTACTTCAAAGAGATTACGACGCTATTCGACGCGATCGACTACCAGATGAAGCACAACCTTCAGCAGGGAAATGAGTATTACCTCGCGGCCGCCCTCCAGCACATGATCGATGAAGGAACCTACCTGACCTACCTTCCAGTCCAGGTGTGGGAGGACTGTGGCAAGCCGGAAGCACTGCTGAGCACGAACCGGTTCCTGTTGCGGCAACGTTCCGAGACCCCTTCGATTCCCGGGTGTGTAATCGTGCCGCCCGTGGTGGTGGATCCGACCGCGACCATCCGAAATTCGGTCATTGGTCCATTCGCGAGCGTCGGCGCGGGTGTAAGCATTCACAACTCAATCGTGACTGATTCGATCGTCGATGAAGGCGCACAGATCGAGACGATGCTGCTGCGGGACTCTATCGTCGGCCGCCAAGCGCTCGTCCGCGGCGACTTCATGCGGATGAACGTTGGTGATTCTTCTGACATCGTGCTGGCGTCCAACGGCGAATCCAATGGGAACTCTCGTGGCTGATTCGAGCGTTCAAACAACCAGCGAGGCTGACTGGCTCGAGGTCTCGGTTGACGCCGATGCTGAATCGGTGGATGCCGTCGCTGAGCTATTCAGCCGCTACGTCTACAACCGGGGCGTTGTGGTCAATGAACCATTCCGTCAAGACAAAGACGGCGATAACCTCGAACTCGACCCGACACGCCCCGTCATGGTCAGTGGCTACTTTCCGGTAAATGAGTCGCTCGATGAGACGATCCGCAAGCTTGATGAAGGTCTCTGGCACTTGCGTCAGCTTGGCACGGTGAGCGAACTGCGGAGTCGCGTCCAGAAACAAGAAGACTGGGCCAACGCCTGGAAAGAGCATTTTCAGGTGACACGCATCGGGCGGCATTTCGTGATCCGGCCGACCTGGCGCGACTACACTCCCGGTCCGGACGACGTCATGATCGATCTGGATCCCGGCATGGCGTTTGGCACTGGCCTTCACCCGACGACCGCGCTCTGTCTCGGCTGGCTCGAAGAAATCGACCTGGTGGGCAAGAGGCTTCTCGATGCTGGTGCGGGTTCCGGCATCCTCTCGATTGGCGCGATCAAGCGCGGGGCCCGATCGAGCGACGCGCTGGAGCTTGACCCTGTCGCGGTAGACGCGCTGCGGCACAACATCTCCCTCAACGGTTTGGAAGATCAAATTCACGCACAGGTTGCCGATGTGACGTTGCCGCTGCCGGTCGAGGGGACGTACGACGTCATCCTGGCGAATATTCTCTCGCGGATCCTGATCGAGGCGGCCGACTCGCTCGCCTCTGCCGCGGCTGTTGATACTCACCTCGTGTTGAGCGGCGTCATTGAGCAACACGAGCCTGATGTGATCGCGGCATTTCAGTCTCGCGGCTTTGAGCTGACATCACGCAAGGCCAGTGGCGACTGGGTGTCGCTGCTGATGTGCAAGAGGACCGCTGGTTGAGTCGTCGCGGACACCGTTTCTTCCTCTCCGAGCCGCTCTCCGTTGGATCCCGTCTCAGCTTGCCTCTCGACAAGTCCAAGCAGATTGCGAATGTCCTGCGCCTACGCCCTGACGATCACGTCACGCTGTTTAACGGTGACGGTATGGAATACGATGCCACCCTGCGTGAGGTCGGACGAGGGCAAGTGGTGGCGGAAATTCGAGCGATTGAGACCGGCACACGGTGGTCTGACCCACCGGTTGAACTTGCCCTGTCGATGATCAAGAGTGACCGGTTCGAGTGGGCGCTGCAGAAGACCACTGAGCTCGGCATTCATCGTCTTATTCCGATGAATGCCGAACGAGGCGTGATATCATTGCGGGTCGACCGCAAGGAGCGTCGTCGTGAGCGCTGGATGAAGATCGCGACAGAGGCGGCTGAACAGAGTGGCCGCACGGATGTGCCGCGAATCGATGAAATCCAGACTTTCGATGATGTGATTGCACCCGGTGACGCGCGGGTTGTTGTCCTCTGGGAAGACGAAGAAGCGGTCTATTTGCCGGAGATCGCATTGGACAACGACCGGCCAGTGCGATTGATCGTCGGCCCTGAAGGCGGGTTCACCGGCGACGAGATCGAGAAGGCGATACAGGCTGGTGCGACCACTGCTTCGCTTGGCCCGCTGACCCTCCGGTCGGAAACGGCCGCGGTCGCGGCCGTGACGATACTTGCGGCACGCGCGTATTCGAAATCGAACTGAACGCTTTGCCGAGCGTCTCGCAACAGGACTTTTCATGACCCTCGAACGACGACGTCGAGTTGCACTTGCACCGGAACGATCCGGCGTCATCGCGATCGATCGCACCGGGTTCGCTGGCTGATGAGCTTGGTCTCGCGCCAGGAAACCGGGTCGTGTCGATCAACGGCATTCCTCTGAATGACGCAATCGACTTTCAATTCGAAGCATCGAACGACGATGTGATGCTTGAAGTCGAGATGGACGACGAGATAGTCGAGTTCGAGATCGAGCGCGACTCCGAAGAGGCCTGGGGCATCACCTTCGAAGATCCGACCTTCGACGGAATCCACCTCTGCGAGAACACGTGCCCCTTTTGCTTCATCAAGCAGCTTCCGAAGGGGATGCGCAAGAGCCTCTACGTGATGGACGACGACTATCGTTATTCGATGCTCTACGGCAACTTCGTGACGCTCACCAACCTGACCGACGACGATTGGCGACGCATCGAAGAGCAGCACATTAGCCCGATCAACGTCTCCGTTCACGCCACCAATCCGGATCTTCGCGTTGCCCTGGTCGGTAACCCGAAGGGCGCGTTGATCATGGAGCACCTGGCGCGCCTCGAACGAGCCGGGATCGACTACAACACGCAGGTTGTCCTCTGTCCTGGCATCAACGACGGCGATGAGTTGGACCGCACGATTTGCGACCTGAGTCAGTGTGGACCGCATCATCGTTCGATTGCCGTCGTTCCGGTCGGCCTCTCGAAATTCGGCATCGAACGCCAGAGCCGCCGCGTGCGTCTGTCGCGCACGTGCATGCGAACACTGCCCGGCGCCACGCTCGACATCCGCCGGTTCGAGCCGGAGGAAGCCGCAAGGGTCATCGAGCAGGTCGAAATCTGGCAGGAGCGGTTCACTCGCGAGCGCTCGCGCACCTTCGTCTATCTTGGTGATGAGTTCTACCTGATGACCGGTCGCGACATGCCTCGTGCAGCGAAATATGATGGATTCCCACAGGTCGAGGACGGCATCGGCATCACACGCCTGTTTCTCGACGATGTTGACAAAGTGATCCGCAGATCAGAACCAGGATCGGCTCGTGGCACGTCCGGTACGATTGCCTGCGGTATGCTGATCGCCGACACGATGCGGGACGCTACGGCAAGAGTGAGTGCGCACACCGGCGCGGACCTGCGAGTCGTTCCGATCGTCAACACGTTCTTCGGCGAGCAGATCAATGTTTCCGGACTGCTGACCGGCGGCCTTGTACGTGATGCGCTGGCAGGGGATGGTCGACGTGATCCGGTCTTCGTCTCGGAGCACATGCTGTCGAAGCGAACTCAGACGTTTCTGGATGACATGCACGTCGAAGATCTGCAGTCCGAGCTCGGACGACCGGTCGTTTCCGCGGGATATCTTTCCCAGGTAGTTCGACAGCTTACGACACGACATGACTCGCGCTGACGGTTTGTCGGTTCGAGATCATCCAGATGGAGTCGTCCTGCCGGTGAGAGTCACGCCTCGTGCATCTCGAACCGGGATCGACGGGGTAGTCGACGGCCAGCTTCGAGTCCGTTTGTCGGCGCCGCCGGTCGAAGGCGCGGCGAACGATGCGCTGGTCAAATTCCTGTCTCAAACGCTCGGAATTCCCAGGTCGTCAATTGAAATCATCTCTGGGCAGCGGAGTAGGACGAAATCGGTTCTTGTGCGAGGGCTGAGCCGAGTCAACGTGCTGCACGCTCTTGATGATTCTTAGTCGTTATCACTCGGAAAGAACGTGAACGAGTCTCTCGCCGCAACCCTCTCAGTCGTCGCGATGACGACGAATAATGCGCGTCGATAGTCCCGCCACGAGTACGCCAACCATCGCCCCAGCCACCACCGCGATCGCTCGAAGCGGGCGATGCCGGTATTCCTCGCCTGAGCCTCGTGTTACCGGCACGTAGGACCGCATTCTGAGGAAGAGGAGGATCGTCTCTCTCATTGCCCGGAAGACGACCTTGGGGCTGCCTCCAGACGACTCGCCGCGTTGACGTGGGAAGTGGTGTACGCCGACTTCGACAAGGCTCGCGCCCGAGCGCGCCGACTTCGCCAGGATTTCGGTGTTGATCAATGCCCCTGGCGACTCGAGGTCCATCGACTTCAGCATGTCCGCACGGAAGACTTTGAAGGCGCAGTCGATGTCACGCACCTTCACCCGGAAGAGGACGCGGACAGCCAGTTTGAAGATGCTGGCGAAGATGATCCGGTAGGTGGCGTCCTTGCGATCGATGCGGTATCCGGCCACGATGTCGTACTTCGACACGAACGGCGCCAGGAACGACAGGTCAGCAATGTCGAACTGGAGGTCCGAATCCATGAACATGATGTGGTCACCGGTCGCCGCCGTGAATCCCGATTTCAACGCGGCGCCGTAGCCGCGGTTCTTCGGGTGATGAACAGCGATGATCTCCGGATGCTCCGCGGCGATCTGATCCAAGAGATCGCCTGTTCCGTCGCGGCTGCCATCGTCGACGACCACGATCTCAAACGACTCGGCGAGTTGTGGAAGGACCACGAGGGCGCATTGCGTCACCTCTGGGAGGTTGGTCACTTCGTTGTGTGCCGGCAGCACCAGCGTTAGCTTGCCCGGGATCATCTCGTCTCCTGACAGAGACAGCCCGGCCACGCCATTGTGGCCGGGTTTTGTGTCTGACGCATCATCGTCCGAAGTATAGCGAGAAATCGACCAACTGGTTATTTTGGCATCTCCTTGAGGGCCGTGTATGACGGTCGCGCGCTCCAATCGGAGTTGACCACCGACCACGGATACTTCTCGTCGGACGGGCTCGAGATGACGCTGTAGTTCAGATTCCAGACGGACATCACTCCGACCCAGGGCCATTCGTTCCTCGCTATCTGGAAGGCTCGAACAAGGTAATTGGCCTGGTCTTGAGCGCTTACCTGTGCGCCGTACTCGTATCCCGGAGCCTGATTCGCCGTCGTCCATCCGAACTCTGTCAGCCAGATCTGCTTCGCAGCGTCGCCGTTGTCGATCATCACCTGTCGAAGCTGCTCGATCCGGCGGAAGTAGAACGATGGATCATTCTGCCAACCAGGACCCGGACCAGGATTCCCAGGCCACATCGTATCAGGTGGATTATTGTTGCTCCCGGGATGCGCTCCTAGATTATCAAAGTAGGATTTGATCTCCCCATTGTTGTACTGGTATGCCTGACGAAGGTACTGGACGTCATCAATCGCGATCGACGAATCCATGACACCCGTCGGAGTCAAACCGCCGAAAAGGACGATTGCGTTGGGGTCCGACGCCTTAACTCCGGTGTAGCCGGACTTCAAGAGGTTGACGTAACGGCCCACGTCTACGTTCCCGCCGGTCTCGGACGCCAGGTTTTCCTCGTTCCAGATTTCCCACGCCTGAACCTTGCCCGCATAACGAGCGGCGAGCATCTGCATCGTCGCGCCGTACGACGCTGGATCGGCCGGGATTCCACCTGAGGGATCTGCCCAGGTCGGAGACTTCACCACGCTCGCGATGACCTTGACACCAGCCTGGCTGGCAGCGCCGATCTCGCGATCGAGTGGGAGCAGGTCGTACTGACCGGGACTCGGCTCGATCGACCGCCACTGCACCTGAATGCGAATCCAGGAGAACCCCATATCCTTCACGGTCTGCAGCGTCTGCTGATTGAACGCGTCACCCGTTCCGTCGCCTTGCAAGTAGACATTGAACCCATAGCCGACGTGCGGCCCATAGAGCTGCGCGGACGTTGGATCGGGCGGCGGCATCTGCGCATCTTGTGGCGCCAATGCCTCGGCGGGAGCGCCTTTCAGGTCGAGATATTCACGGCCAAGAAGCCCAAGCAGCACCTCATATTTGGTTCCCCGGTTCTCAGGATGGTACTCGAAGCGCGCTCGCTCGAAATACTGAACCGTGTGGGTCTGACCGTCGCCCGCGGGAGGCGGTTGGTTCTGCTCGTCGAACTCCTCTGAGAGCGGGTAGCCGAAATTCTGCAAGCCGCCATTATCGTTCCAGAACGTTTTGAAGCCGTAGCTCAGAGCGTGCTGAGTCTCAGGGTAGTAGTTGTGATCCTGAGAGCTATCAAACGGCGCGATTGGCTGGAACGGCTCCTCTGAGGCTCGAGACTGTGTCAGGTCCGCTCCGACCCGTGCGAGTTCGACCACATACTGCGTTCCAGCGAATTCTGGGTGGTACTCAAACACCGCACGTTCAAAGTACTGGCGATAGTAGCCATCCTGTTTGAACACGCCAGTGATCGGGTATCCCTGAATGTAGAGCCCGCCGTGCGTCTCCCAGTATTGCCGGAAGACCCCCTGGACCCAAAATCCGGTCTCTGGGAAGTAGCGCGGCATCAGGAGGTCCTGGGACGACGATGGAGCGGCTGAGGTATGGGCGACTGGGATCGTGAGCATAAGGGCGAGCGCCAGGAGCGCTATGAACCGAAACCGTTTCAACGAATTCCCTTCCGTTTTGCGGGCATCGCGTGGCAATAGCCCGCGATCGTAGACGAATCTCGTCCATCCACCAACCAGGACATCTCACATCGCATCGTTTCGACGCGAGTCCCCGGAGAGGTCGATCGGTGTGATCTAAAGACTGAACGAGCGAATACCCCTGCTGGCACTCTGCGTGGCAGCTAGGGCGCGAACTGAAGCTGAACGTCCCCGATACCGATCACGTCCCCGTAGCGCAATCCGGTTGGGACAGTAACTGGCTGACTGTTGAGCATCGTGCCATTGGTGCTGTTCAGATCAGTGAGCCACCAGCGCCCGTCACGCCATGTGACTTGCACATGTTCACTCGACACGAACGTGTCGTCGATCATTATCGTGGCGCGCGGATGCCGACCGATCACCGTCACCGGATCAAGATCGAGCCGCATGCCCGAGCGGAGTCCACTACCACCGCCCTGCTGAACGATGAGATGTGCGGTGGCGCTCGGCACGGGGTCCACGTGAGCGAATGTCGTAAACATGCTCATCTCACGCGTGATGACTCGCAGCACCTGAAACAGGAAGAAGTAGAGCAAAAAGATGAAGGTGACACGCAGCAGCAGAACAAACCATTCAAACGGCAATTGATTGATCATCGGGTTGGGCGGTCCTACATCCCCGGCTGGCCGGTGCCACGATAGGGCATCAGCTCAAGCCGCGCCGTTCCAACGATGACCGTGTCGCCCTGTTGTAGGGCGCTCCGCGTGACATGGGCGCCGTTGACCGACGTTCCGTTGGTCGAATCGAGATCAACGATCTCCAGATGCCCGTTCACATACTCGATGCGCGCGTGGTAGCGCGAGACTTCCGGCTCCGGAATGACGACATCGTTGTCGAGCGAGCGGCCGATGGTCGTGATCTGACGTCGTATCGGGAAAACCTCTTCCGGCCGTATCGAGCTCGTGACTCGCAACAACTGCGGCGGGACGTTTCCGGTCCGTTCGACGACTCGGTAGACCTCGGTTCGTTGCACGGCTTCTTGCTGAACCGGATCATAGCCTGGAAGCTCGGCGATGTGAGCCTCGACGCTGATGTTGCGTGCCGGAATACGGTCGTCTCCGAACATCTGAACGCGAACCTGATCGATGAATCCGTAATTGCGTTCGTCGGCTAAGTCGATCAACCAGTCCTCCATCTGACGGCAGAGACTGGTGATGAAGTCGGTGTAGATGACCATGTCCTGAGGGTTCAGATAGACACAGTAATCGTTGGGAACAACGATGCCGTCGACGGTCGCGAGCTGGTTGCCTTCCATCGCACGTTCGAGACGCCGGCCGATTTCCGCTGGCTGAATCGGGCTGCGAAAAATCCGCCCGACGGAACCTTCCATCAGGCGCTCGAAGAAACGCTCGAATCTTTGCAGGCTATTCACCACAGCGGTCTTGCCATTCTGAGTGGAACGGGGAGCGACAGTGATCGGGCGAAATTATAGGTGCCTCGATCGAAAGGGTCAAACACTGGAGGCACGATGCCCGTGTAAGCCGACCGAGACCTGCTGTACGTACGGCACGTGACTTGAACAAAGCGTTCACGTGCATATGGTAGAAATTGGTCTTGAGCGAAGCCGATCGGCGTTCGTACGCGGAAGAATGGGATTGTGATCTCGATTTGTCTCTGCCTTTGCCCTGGAATGGGTTGTGCGTTCCCTGGGAAGCGGTATGTTGGTTCGATGATCGAATGAGCTCGGTGACTGCGATGTGTGGACCCACTCGAGTTCAACACCGTTGAACCACGTGATCGGGTTTTCAAACAGTTCGAACGGCTGGGTTGGTGAGGAAAACCGGGTGATGAAGCCTCATGTGAGCACCCACAAAACGGAGGAAGTACTTGGTCCTGGCCCGGGCTGGAACGTGGTCGCGTCGAACTCCCACAAACACAAACTGCAATTCTATGAGAGCGATAACTTCCTGCTGGATCAGCTTGCCCAGTTCGTCGGCGGTGCTCTCGGCTCCGGGGATTCCGCGATTGTATTCGCGACGAATTCGCACCTGCGTGGGCTGGACGAGCGTCTAGCAGATCGAGGCCTGGACGTTCCCATCGTCAAGACGAATGATCGCCTGATCTGCGCCGAAGCTAGCGCCGCGCTTGCCGAATACTCCAACAGCGGTTGGCCAGACCGATCGAAATTCTCCGAGTTTGTTGGATCACTGGTTCAGCGAGCGCGTGCCGCATCGAGAAATACCAAACCACGTGTTGTCGCGTTCGGCGAGCTGGTTGCGTTGCTGCAAGCGAGTGGACGAATCAACGAGGCCTTAGCGTTCGAAGACCTGTGGAACGATCTCGGCCGCTTGCATGCCTTTGAGCTTCTTTGTGCCTATCCTCTGAACAATTTCGCCTACGAGCATGACGGCGCGAATCTGCTAAGTGTTTGTGACGCTCACACCGAAGTCTTTCCCGCTGAGAGCTACACGGCACTTGACGATGCGAAGGTACGCCTGCGCACGATTGCCGAACTTCAGCAGAAGTCAATTGCCCTGCAGAACGAAGCCGAGCGGCGAAAGCGCGTCCAGCAGTTGTTGAGGCGGCGTGAGGCCGACCTGTCCGATTTTCTTGAGAACGCGCTCGAGGGGATCGTTCAGATTGGGGCTGACGGGCGCGTTGAGTGGGCGAACCGTGCCATGCTCGATATGCTCGGCTTGGCCGCCGACGACTGTGTTGGACAAACATTTGGCCAATACTTCACTGAGCCAGCACGGTTCGACCTGTTCTGGCGGCGCATGAACAGTCGGGAGTCCGTCTACGATCTCGCGGTGGAACTCAGAAACACCGGCGGAGTGAACCGAAGCGTCCTGATTCATGCGACTGGAACGTGGGAACGGGACCGCCTGGTTCATGCTCGGTGCTTTGTCCACGACAATACGGATCGCGCGTTGATGGCTCGCGCGCTGGAAGAACGCAACGTTGAGCTTCGTGAGGCGCTGGCCGCCCGCGACGAGTTCCTGTCAATCGCCGCACACGAACTGAAGACTCCGATCACCGGTATCCGTGGTTACGCGCAACTCCTCGCGCGAGATCTGAGAAGGGGCCGTGAGATTTCGGACCAGCGCTTGACGGCAGCCCTGCAGACCATTGACTTCGAGACTTCCAAGCTGACGCGACTCGTCACGCGACTGCTCGATGCCTCCGATGCCAGAAACGGCTTGCTGACGATTGAGCGCCGCCCGGTTGACATCGCTGGCCTGGCGCGCAAGGTCGCGGCGCAGCAAACGACTCTGGTGGCGCATAGGATTGAAGTGTTGGCGCCGGAACGGCTCGTGATCCCAGTTGACCCGGAGCGAATTCAGCAGGTGATCTCGAATCTCTTGGACAACGCCGTCAGATTCAGTCCGCGCGGCGGCCGAATTACCTTGGCGTTGGAGCATGAGCCCGGACTGGTGCGAATCTCGGTGACCGACAACGGCGTCGGTGTCCCGGCGGAACAACGCGCGCATCTGTTTGACGCGTTCGGGCAGACCGCCGCGCATCAACACCTATCGGGATTGGGTATCGGGCTCTTTCTGGCGAATGAAATCGTTATCCGGCATGGTGGTCGAATCGAAATCGAAGATCCTGAACAGGGCGGCGCACGCTTTGTCGTTTTCCTGCCGGAGAACTCGGCCGAAGTCGACCCACAGTCATCATAGGCAACACGACAATGGCACGGGTGCTGATCGTCGATGACGATGCAACGATACGTCAGATGGTCGCGATGGTGTTGGACGACGAAGGTTATGCCGTTGATCAGGCGTCCGACGGCGAGCATGCACTCGAAGTCATCGAAGACGAATCCCCCGACGTGATTCTCCTCGACATGAAGATGCCCGGCATGGACGGCTGGGAGTTCTCGCGGCGCTATCGAGAGCGCTACGACGACCGCGCCCCGATCATTGTTTTCACCGCCGCGCGGGATGCGGCGAAGCGCGGTGCGGACATCGGAGCCGAAACGGTTCTCTCAAAGCCGTTCGACCTCGATGAGCTCGTGCAGACCGTTGAGACAGTCTTGCGCGGTATCGGCTCACGTTCAACTTCATCATTTGCCGACGCTGATTGTTAGCCTCATCATCTCGAAGGCTCGTTCTTTTCCTCACCCCAGGAGTCAATTGATCGACGATTGACGATCGCAAAGCGCTGTGGGCGGCGCAGCACTACCAGGAAGACCAGACTGAAGATCGCGAATATCTCGAGACCAAACGGGATGTATCCGGTGTATCCGAGCACCGGCATCTCAAACACGTGGCCAAACCCCACGAATGGAACGGTATAGGTCCATTTGGGCATCGAGTAGAAGTTCCACATTTCCCAGAAGAAGCCCGTGATAACCGTCGCCAACATTACGTTCCAGAGCGCTGCCCAGTTTCCACGAGAGACGAACCAGGCTATCGAATGCTGCCCGAAGTACGTATTCACCGGCTCAACGATGAAAAAGACCGAGAGCCAGGCCAGTGGGAAAGCGTAGTGGGGCACGATGATCACCAGCGCGAGCATGATCCAGCCGAGTAGCTCGAAGGCGATCAGCCCTCTCGCTCGAACCTGCCAGGCAGGGAGCGACGGAATCCGCTCGCCAAACCCGAAACTTGCTACCAGCTCGGTCATCTCTAGCACCGCCGGCACCACCGTTGAGAACGCCAGGGACGCGAGCACGGCATAGGCGACTACGGAGTAGTGAACCGGCGCGTGATAGTGCCAGTTGTTGAGGTACCCATTCATCCACTCGAAGATCCACCAGAATGGAATCGAACAGGTGAACAGGAGCGCAAATTTCGCCCAGCTTCGCTTGATCAGCGAGGTGCCGGTCCGGATCGAGACGAGCCCATCGACGGTGACGGCGTATCCGAGCCACAGCGGAAAGAAGTAATAGTCAGAGACCGGTCGGATTTGGAGCCAAGCGATTGGCCACCAGATGGCGATAAGTATGACTCCGGTTATGATTTGAGGAACGAGTATCGTCCGATGTGATGATTGCGGCTGGACCGCCACGCGCTGTCCTTGTGTGATGTGATTCCAAACACCCGCTAACTCCAAGCCGAGTCGAAGAGTAGGAGTGCGCCAGAAGTATGCCAGACGAAATGACTCGTCCAAGTCCGCTCATATCCCCGTCGATATTGACCGCGGATCTGGGACATCTCGCCGATGAGATTCGCAGGGCCGAGGACGCAGGCGTCGATTACATCCATCTCGACGTGATGGATGGGCGATTTGTGCCGAATATCAGCATCGGGTTGCCCATCGTCGCGGCCGTGCGGAAGATGACGTCGCTTCCGCTGGATGTCCACCTGATGATCGTCGAACCCGAAAAGTATGTCGGCGAGTTCGCGGCCGCTGGCGCCGACATACTGACCGTGCATTCCGAAACGTCGCTACACATCTTCCGCACGCTACAGCAGATCCGGGAAGCAGGTTGCCAGTCCGGTCTCGCGCTGAATCCCGGCACTCCCGCAGCCCAGGTTGCCGAGGTGGCGACTGTGGTCGACCTCGTGCTGGTCATGAGCGTAAATCCGGGATTTGGTGGTCAGGCGTTCATCCCGTCCGTCTTGCCGAAGCTCGGGCAAGTTCGTGATTTGTTAGATGCGGCGTGTTCGAGCGCGCTGATCGAGATCGACGGTGGAATCAAACCGAACAACGCACGCGAGGTCTGGGAGCATGGAGCGGATATTCTCGTGGCCGGATCGGCGATCTATGCACCTGACACATCGGTGTCTGAAGCCGTGGCCCGGTTCCGCTCAGTGTTCGATGGGTAGTGGAGTTCTCGCGCCTTCGCCTTCCCGAGAAAGAGGGCCGGCACGATGGCGATCAAGCAGATTATGGCCGCCGCGGCAAAGGTGCCGCGAATGATCGACAACGTCAGTGGAATGGCGTGGTTCGTCACGTAGTCTTGTTGCCGCAGGAGATACTCGCTGAACGTCTCACCGGCCTTCTGTTGCAGGGGTGGAACGTTCGCTAGCGTGTGGTTCAGACGGCTGACCGCCCAACCGGTCAAGGCCGAAATTCCGATCGTCATCCCAAGCAAACGCATCACGATCACGATGCCGGATGCGATGCCGAGGTCGCGTGACCGGGCGGCGTTGATCGCTGCCGCACCGACCGGCGCGATCACCAACCCAAGTCCGAATCCACTGACGGCGAGATCGGCAGACATCTGAGGAATGCGGAGTTCGTTCGGCCAACTGTTCATCAGCCAGAATCCAACACTTCCGATGATCAACCCGCTCACGACGACTGATCGGTATCCGAACCGCGTGGTCAGGCGCCCGCCAATGAGTGCTCCAACGGCCATTGCCGAGCAGAAGGCACCCAGCAGCAATGCGCTGTCGATTTCGCTGCGCGACTCGGATGCGATCAGCGCGACCTGAACCGGCACATTGACCATGGCTACCATCAGCGCGGCTCCGACGAGGGCATTGGTGGCGTTGGCCGAGGAGAAGAGCCGGTCCTTGAAGAGCCGCATGGGGATGAGCGGGTGTTCTGCGCGAAGTTCGTACCAGATCATCACAGCCAAGGCGATGACCCCGGCGACGATCAGTGGGATTTGATAGTCGGCCAGCGGATTGGGCGAAGAGCCAAGTGGATGCTGACCGTTTGTGGAAGCAGACTCAGAACCGGCGGACACGCCGAGGTTGACCAGCAGGAGTGCCAGCGATAGCAGCGCCGCGCCCGGTAGGTCGAGCGGCCGCCGTTCGTGATTCGATGGCGTCGTGCCACGCCAGCTATAGATGAGATAGCCCCCTACGATGATGCCAATCGGGATATTGAGCCAGAATACGTCCCGCCAGGTTCCAAAGATTTGGCTGAACCCGGCTCCCCAGATCGGGCCGAGCACCCATCCGAGTGTGTCGACGGCCGCGACAATACCGAGTGCCGCGGCCCGGTTGTCCGGCGGTAGGACATCGCCAACCAGCGCCATTGAGATGGGCAACATCGCTCCACCGCCAAAGCCCTGGATCGCGCGCGCGGCGATCAGCAATGGCAAGCTGTGGGCTATCGCACAGAGCACCGAACCGACCAGGAAGACCCCGAGCGCGACGAGGAACGCATTGCGCCGACCAAAGATGTCGGAAAAGCGTCCAAGGAGTGGAATCGTCAGGGTATAGGCAATGAGATAACCCGTAACGATCCAAACATAGCGGTCGGCTTCGGCCGTATTGATGTTTAGATCGGTGAGCATTCGAGGAAGAATCGGTGCTATGACGGTCAGGTCCAGCGCCGCCAGGAGAACGACAGCCAGCGCCGGTACGACGATCGTAAGCGGCCGTCGCACCGGCATAGCGGGATTCGCCTCGTCTAGAGGTTCGGCTTTTCGATTGTCACGGGTTGGTTCTGCTGACTCAGTAGAAGAGTCCACGTCGTTTCGGAGTTCCCTCCGTTCGTGCCCTTATCGTGGAGCACCAACTTGACAATATTGTGTGTATCTTTGACAACCCAAGCATCGACTGGAATTGAGTTGGCCGCGATCGCGCCACCAGAAATCGGCTCAACGTCCTGCTTATTAACCGTTCCGGTGATGTGATACGTCTCTTTGCCATCGACGGTCTCGGTTCCGACGATCGTCGGATCCTGAACCTGTCTCAGCACGTGGGCGATACCCTGATTCTGATCGAACAGCACCGCAGGATCAAACGAAAGGTCGGACGGGGCCTTCTCCCAATTACCGGATACAGGATTCGTGATGTACTGCTGGTTGTCGACGGAAATCATGTTGATCGATAGATTCGCGCCGATGAAGGTCACTTTTGCCTTCGTCTGGGCTGAACTCGGTCGTTTCAGGTCTCCAGTCGCTCCAGACAGCTTGATCTGTCCCTTCTGATCGAGTGGAACTTTGTTGTTCAGCTGAAGTTCGAAGTGGAGCGTATTGACCTGTCCGAATTGGTCGGCTGCCTGTGACAGGACGGCCTGCGCGGTTACCGGCGTCGCGGTTGGCGACGGCGTTACTGTGTTGACTGCGGAGCTGCTGCAGCTGATAAGCGTGAACAACCCCAAAACTGTCGAAAACGTCCGTATAGCGTTTTGAATTTTCATCTCTACGCAAAGCTCCCAAGTTACCGTAACGTGTGAACGCCAATGCTATCACAGTAGACAACGCATCAATTGGTCCAGCTTTTGCGGTCGTACGAGTGCTGTGTTACGATTCGGCGGCCAACGCGCGTACGTTGAACCCCCACGTCCATACGGGTACATAAGGGTCATGCTGAAGGAGCAAAGGCACGACAGCGGTGGATGAGCTACGCGTCATCGTCGGAGCTGCAACCGACACGGGAACAGTTCGCGAGCAGAATGAAGATGCCGTCTTCGTCAGCGATTCCGACACTGACGGCGTCGACAGCAACGGAATGCTCGTCGCCGTCGCCGACGGTATGGGCGGCTATCAGCGGGGAGAAGTGGCCTCTCGGATCGCCATCGACACGCTCCGCTCGGAGTACTTTGGCAGCGAAATGGGTCCAACTGACGTTCCTCTGCGTCTGAAGCAGGCCTTTCGCAAAGCGAACGAGCTCATTTTCGCGGACGGATCGGCCGAGGGCGAGCAGAACATGATGGGGACAACGTTGGTCGCGGCCGTCGTGCGCGATGCCGATCTGACCGTGGCGAACGTGGGTGACAGTCGAGCATACCTTATTCGTGCCGACCGGCTCACTCAGATTACCCGCGATCACTCCTTGGTCGCCGAGCAGGTTGCCGCGGGCGCTATGACCGAGCAGGAGGCTCGTGAGAGCCAACATCGCAATATCATCACGCGTGCGCTCGGCCATCGCCAGCGTGTCGACGTTGACATTTTCGAGATTCGCCTCCTTCCTGACGATCGCCTCCTCATGACCACTGACGGTCTCCATGACTACGTCGACGAAGATGAGATCGTTTCGACGGCTCTCGGCCGGCACCCAGAAGACGCTGCGCGTGACCTGGTGAACCTGGCGCTCGAGCACGAGTCGAACGACAACGTCACCGCGGTCATTGTTTGGGCCGCTCCGGTGGGCGTCCTGACCGAACGGGTACCCGAAGGAGAATTGGAAGAGTCTCGGGCGAGCTATCTCGTTCCGATGCTCGTTGTGCTGGGACTCGTCGTCTTTATCGCGATCGTGGTGCTGATCCTCTATCTCGGCTAGCTGCGTGCCGACCGGACGACCAAACACGACGCGGCTAGGTTTGCGATGAGTGGTATCAGATTCAGCCAATAGCCCCACGTGGGACCGGCCGGTGGTCGACGCCCACACGCATATCTTCCCCCCCGAGTTCGTACGTGACCGTGATGCCATGTGCTTGCGGGATGAGTGGTTCTCCGAGTTGTACGAGAACCCGCAAGCGCTCCTGTCACACGAAGATGACATTCTCGCGAGTATGGATGCGGCGGGCTTTAGCTGCTCGATTGTCTGCGGTTTCCCCTGGCGCGACCCTGGACTGTGTCGTGAGCACAACGACTACATTCTCGACGTTGCTACCCGTAATCCGGGCCGAATTGCCGTTGTCGCGACAGTCTCGCCCGCGAATCCCGGAGCGGCGAAGGAGGCAGAGCGCTGCTTCGCGGCGGGCGCGGTCGGAATTGGCGAGTTGAACGCCGACGCTCAGGGATTCGATCTGAAGGTTCCCGTGGCGCTCGCACCGGTCGCTGACGTTTGTGCCTCGTACAACAAGCCGCTGCTCCTCCATGTCAGCGAGCCGGTTGGTCATCTCTATCCAGGGAAAGGGACCTCGACCCCCGATCGACTGCTCCGCTTCCTGCTCGAGTTTCCGGAGACCAGGGTCGTCGCCGCGCATTGGGGCGGCGGTCTCCCGTTCTACGAGTTGATGCCCGAAGTAGCGGAGCTTACACGCAACCTGGTCTATGACTCGGCGGCTTCGACCTACCTCTACCGTCCGCACGTCTTTCGCTCGGTCATTGACCTGGTTGGTCCGGACCGGGTTCTGATGGCGACCGACTACCCGGTGCTGCGCCAGGATCGCTTTCTCAAGCGGTTGCTGAAGCTGGACCTGACGGAAGCGGAGCTGGATGCGATCCTGTGGCAAAATGCCTCGCGTGTGTACGGTCTTGAACTCGAAAGTACCGCCCGATGATCAGCGGAGTGCATGGATCAATCGTCGCGAAGGTCTCGGGAGCGGTCCTGATCGACCTTCATGGCCTTGTGCTGAAAGTGCTCACCTCTCAGACGACAATCGGCGACCTGGGGAACCCGGGAGACGATGCTGAGCTTGTGACACACCTCTATGTCCGCGAGGATCAGCTGACGCTCTTCGGGTTTGCCTCGCAGGATGAGCTGGATCTGTTCGAACTCCTCCTGACGGTGAACGGTATCGGCCCACGAGTGGCGTTGAGCGTCCTCTCGACCGCGCGAGCGGACGAGATCTACGGTGCGATCGAATCAGAGGATGTCGATCTCCTGAGCCGGGTGCCGGGAATTGGAAAAAAGACAGCGGGACGTATCATCTTCGACCTGCGTGGCAAGCTTCCGGAACGCGCGGCCTCAGGATTGGCGCCGCTCGGCGCGCATGACCAGGAGGCCCTGGATGCGCTCGAGGCGCTCGGATATTCCATGTCAGAGGCTCGTTCGGCTCTTTCTGAAGTCGCAAGATTCGAGGGGCAGACGGTCGAGGAGCGCGTCTATGCCGCGTTACAAGCGCTCGCACGCAAGTAACCACTGCCGGCGCAAATTCGCGCTAGTGCCGCTCTAAACGTCGTTCGACGGCCCGTGCGTGAGCCGTCAGCCCCTCCGCTCTGGCTATCTTCGCCGCTGCTGGACCGAGAGACCGCATTCCCTGATCATTCAGACCGACCACGCTGATGACTTTGATAAATTCCTCGACGTTGATCGGCGAGGAAAACCGCGCAGTCTGACCGGTCGGCATCACGTGACTTGGTCCAGCCGTGTAATCGCCCAGAACCTCGGGCGAAGACTCGCCGACGAAGATGCCACCCGCGTTCTTGACCCGGTCGAGTTGCGACCAGGCGTCTTGGATCAGTAAGCAGAGATGCTCTGGCGCGTAATCGTTGGCGATGTCGAAGGCTTCATCGAGGTCGGACACGATCACGATCGCGCCATTGCCTGCCAGCGATGCGCCAGCAACGTCCGCCCGTTCGAGCAGCGGCAATTGTTCGGCGATCTGTTCTTCAACTGCCTCCGCCAATGCCGTGGACGGAGTCAGGAGAATCGCGGTGGCCAGGGGATCGTGCTCGGCCTGGGCCAGAAGGTCGGCTGCGCAAAGATCTGGACGCGCGCTTTCATCAGCGATCAGCAGCGTCTCGGTCGGGCCCGGCAACTGATCGATGTCGACCTCTCCGTACACGTGTTTCTTGGCCAGCACCACGAAGATGTTACCTGGCCCGACGATCTTGTCGACTCGCGGAATCGATTCCGTGCCATAGGCCATCGCACCGATGGCTTGGGCCCCGCCAACCTTGAAGACGCGGTCGACTCCGGCAATGTTCGCGGCTGCCAGGATCAACGGCGAGATGCCGCCGTCTCTGTTTGGCGGCGCGCAGGCGATAATCTCCGCCACGCCCGCGACGCGCGCCGGAACGGCTGACATGAGCAAGGAGGATGGGTAGGGCGCGCGTCCGGCCGGGGTGTAGACACCGACACGTTCGAGTGGCCGCAGGATTTGTCCGAGAGTCCCCGACCCGTCCACGTGTATCCAGGACGATCGCAGCTGGCGCCGGTGGAACGTCTCGATCCGATCGCGAGCCAATTCGAGCGCTTCGAGAACATCAGAAGGCACGACGCGAAGCGCCTCGTGAATCTCCTCCGGTTCAACCTCCAGAGCGCCAACGTTCGCTCCATCGATCGCTTCGTTGTAGTGCCGCACCGCCTTATCGCCGTCGACACGCACATCCTTCAGGATGCGGTCGACAACCTCGGGCGCGGTGAGATCCTCGCCAAAGACGCGCCGGACACCTGCCTTGACTGCTGGCGGCAATTCGACTGATTCCATGCGCCGGTTTCGCAGCACGAACAATCGTCCTTCGTCTGCGCTGTCGAAAACGCGAACGACCCGGTTGTCTCTCATGATTTTCCTTCTACAGCCTGAACCAATTTCAAGTAGGCGGCAGAGCCACCGTCGAACACGTAGTCGGGTGAGGTCACGGTGATGCCGCTGCTTCCGCCGCGCCTGAGGTGATCGACCGCGGAGAGGAGGCGGTTCGCTGGGACGATGATGGTGACGGCGAACCAGCACTCGTCTGCGTCGTTGGCGTTGGGGAAGACGCTTGCGATGGTCGGTCCCTGGCGTCCCGCCGTCTCGACCTGAGCGGTGACGTGCCGCGCAACCGCTTCCGGCGATTCGCCTCGCACGTTTGCGGTTATCAGGCGGAACTGTCTCGTGCGCAGTCGCGCTTCAGCCAGTTCGATGATCGACCGGGCGATCTCAAATTTCTCCGGATGTCGCTTGAACGCCCGCTTCGACGCGATCATGCAAGCTTGTGCCCGCAGAATGACCCCGCCGTTGAGGACTCGCAGTCGATTGTCGCGCAGCGTGACGCCCGTTTCGGATAGGTCGGCGATGATGTCAGCGTAGCCGAGAACGGGAGCCGCTTCGAGTGCTCCGTGCGCGTCGACGAGTGAGAAATAGTTGATCCCATGACGAAAGAGGAATTCGCGCGTCAGGTTCGGGAATTTGGTCGCGACTCGAAGTGTCCGTCCGGTGCGCTTTAGGTCAATCGAGAGATCGGCCAAGTCGGCAACGGTCGTGATGTCGAGCCAGCCTTCCGGCACGGCAATCACAAGCTCGCAGCGGCGAAAGCCGAGATCATCCATAACAACGATCAGATTGGACTCTTCCTGCCCGTGCTCGGTGACCAGGTCGAGCCCGGTGATGCCGAGATCCGCGCTGCCCTCCGCGACCTTATGCACGATATCCTCGGTTCGCTGAAACAGGACCTCGACGTCAGGGAGGCCGCTCAGCCGCCCAACGTATTGTCGGGGGTTCGGCCTCCAGACGGGGATGCCGCAACGCTCGAGAAACCGGCTCGTGGCCTCCTCGTAGCCGCCTTTCGACGAGAGGGCCAGTCGTAGAGGCTCACTCAACGGTGCGGCTCCGATCGGAAAGCGTTCCAGCAGCCGTCAGCTTCATCATTTCGGTCCCGACCTCGCCGTGTTCGTCGACGATCACCATTCGCGAGACATTTGTGCGCTCGGCGTAGCGACGGTTGGCGGCGATTGAACGGCCGCGCACATCAATCTCGACCGCCTCGCCCGCGGACCGCATCGCTTCCGCGATTTCTATGGTCCGGCCCATCGCGCGCTCGTTCGCCGGTATCACCAGTGTCACCAGTGCCGGGTCTTCCGGCTCGAGGTTCGCCAGTTCAACGATGCGTTCGAGTCCGTAGGTGAAACCAGATGCGGGTAGTGGCTGTCGCGCGCCGAGCGTTTGAGCCAGGTCATCGTAGCGGCCCCCGCCACAGAGTTGTTGCTCGCCGTGGCTGTCGGCATAGATCTCGAACAGCATGCCGGTGTAGTAGTGCAGGCCGCGGCCAAGCCCCGGGCTGAGAACGATTTCGCTCGTGTCGTGACCGTAGCTTCTCAGAAGGGCCAGCACCTGTTCGATCCGCTCGATTGGCTCCTGGTGCAGTTGGTGGCTTCGGACCAATGCCTGGAGTTCAGGAATCACCTTATCCGGGGCCCCGTGCAAGCGCGCGACCTGCTGAATGAATTCGAAGGCACGACGCACTTCGTCTTCGTCGCTGCGGCGGTTCATCTTGGCGATCACGCCCGCAACAATCTCCTCGGGCGTGCGGGTTCCACCCTGTGTCTGGACTCCGACCTCCTGCAAGACACCAAGCACCCAGCTTTCGAGCTGCTCTGATGGCACCTGCCCGAAGGTGTTGCTCATCTGGTCGAAAAGGTCGGACAGCCGGTCGCCGCTTACGAGACCGGCAATGTCCGTTTCGAGGTCGACATCTCGCCCCTTTCGCAGTCGTTCCATGCTCCAGACGAGCCAGTCACGCGCTCGCTGTCGCAATGGCAGCCGGTCGAGATATTCCAACACCAGTCCCACGTGACCCAGGACCAGATGGGCTCTGATGCCGAGCGCGTTCAGGCCTTCCAGCGCCAGGTGGATGACCTCTGCGTCCGCGACCGGGCCTTCGGCCCCGAGCAGTTCGCAACCGACTTCGGTGAACTGTCGTGTTCGCCCGGCCTGTGGTTTCTCATAACGAAAAACTGGTCCAGCATATGACAACCGCACGGGCAATGGCGCCGACTGCATCGACTCGACATACATGCGGAGAACCGAGGCTGTGTGTTCAGGCCGAAGAGCGATTTCCCGATCACGGTAGCGGAAGGCGTACATCTGGGCGACGCGATCGCCACCCGACTTGCGAAGAAAGAGTTCGGTTGGTTCCACGACCGGTGTGTCGACCTGCCAGTAGCCGTGACGAGCGATCACGTTGAGGAGAACCTTGCGAACTCGAGATTGGCGCTCGAATGACGCCACATCCATATCCGCCATGCCGCGCAAACGCTCGATTTGCGACTGGCGCTCAGTGGACGACTCTTTTCCTCGACGACTGGACAACGACGGGCCTTTCGCTACTTAGGGTCGACGTTCAACCCAGGCTTCGGTCGATCAGTCTATCACGAGACCTCACGTTCGGAACCCGCCGCACCGTGTTAAGTCTTTGTTGGTGAACCAGCCATCTTCCGCCTAAACGTCAACAAAATTGAGACGTGAATTTGTCGCGGTTGTAACGGTGGGTGGAATAGTCTCGTCATAGGAGGGAGACGCAACGTGCCTCCCGAATCAGAACACCCGGAGGAGGGTGGCAGGCATGGAACAAGAACAAACGACTGGTGGAGTCGATCCTGGATACGAGCGGCCCGGCGAGGGTTACCGCCATCGTGTTCAAAAGAGGTTGTATCGCAGCAAGAATGACCGAATGGTGGCAGGTGTCTGCGGAGGCCTTGGACACTACTTCGGCATCGACCCGGTCCTGGTGCGGCTGGCATTCGTGGCGCTCACCGTGGCAGGTGGCGTCGGCATCCTCATCTACTTGGTCTCAGCCATCATCCTGCCCGAGGCCACCGAGGAGGAAGACGTTCCGTCTGACGAGTCGAGAACGAAGACTGAAGGTCGCTTGATCTTCGGCGGACTCTTTATCGTCGTCGGTGGCTACCTCCTGCTTCGTGAGGTCTTTCCCTGGTATAGCGATCGGATCGTATGGGGAGTCATTCTGGTAGCCGTCGGCCTGGCGGTCGTTCTGAGAGGGGCTGACCAATGAGTGCGCAACCACTGCCGCCGCGGCAACTGCCCGAGATGCCGCGAATCAGACAGTCGGTCGGCACCATCGCGCTGGGCCTGATCCTGATGCTGGTTGGCATTGCCTGGATTCTCGACGTCCTGGATGTTGTCAACCTGTCGCTCGGCATGATTCTCCCGACCGCGCTGCTGTTGGTTGGCGTCGCGTTGCTTGCGGGATCCATGAGCGGTTCACACGGCGGGCTCATCGCACTGGGTATCGTGCTGACGGTCTTTTTGTCCGGAGCCGCGGCCGCCGACATTCCACTCAATGGCGGAGTGGGTGATCACAGCTACCGACCCGTCACGATAACGGATTTGCATGACCGGTATCAGCTAGCGGTTGGAAACATGTCGGTGGATCTGCGCGATCTCGACCTGCCGCCTGGCGAGACGACGATCGAAACCCGTGCCGGTCTTGGGCAGATCACCATCGACGTCCCGCGCGACACCGCGTTCAAGATTCACTGGATCATCTCGGGTGGCAACATCAACGTCGCGAATAGCACGCAGGATGGGACGTCTCTGGATGATAGCTACGCTTCCCCTGGATTTGCGGAGGCGGAGCGGAAGTTGATCATCGAAGCGCGCATGGGCTTTGGCAACATCGATGTGAGGCAGCCATGAACGAGCAATTTCATCCTGGATCGGCCATCGTCGGGCTCGTCTTCATCGCGCTCGGAGCGTTCTTCCTACTTGATGAGTTCGACGTGGTTCGGATGCGGCCCGCGCTCATCCTCCCGATCCTGTTGATCGGGCTGGGGCTGGGTCTCGTGGTCAGCATCACGGATCCGTCACGGAGAATTCACGGAACGGAGTGATTCGGCATCCCGACGTCAAGCCGCAACGGCGATGAGCGCCTTCTGGGCGCGGCCGATGTCCGGAAGGCCATAGTGGCGGCCAGTATCCGCTGGATACTGGCCGCCTTCATGACATCATCGAGAACCATCGCCGGATCGGGATCCGAGTTGCGAACAGTTGCAAGCGCGCGACGAATGCCTGCACAGGTCTAGGCACTACGTTTGACGAATGATCGCCGGTTGATTGGCGATCAGGAACGAAGCTTGCCGCCCACCTGACGTTTCAGTTGCGATTCGATCCGGTTTCTCACCCGGTCGACCTCGCGCTCCTCGAGCTGCCGGTCCGGAGCTGACAAGGTAACGCGATAGGCGAGACTCTTTGTTCCACGCTCAATGGCATTCCCACGGTAAATGTCGAACAGCTCGATCCCACCAAGCAGTCCGCCTGCGCCTGAGGCCAGCGCCGCTGCGCACCCGCTCGGCCGGAATTTCCTCGTCGACGACGACGGCGAAGTCCTGTTCGACCGGTTGGAACCGAGAGACCGGTTTCGCCTGAACGTCGCGGAGATCCGTCTCATAGAGTGTCGCGAGGTCGATCTCGGCGACGGCAATGCGACCTTCGTCACTGATGCCGAACTGCACCGCGACGACTGGGTGCAACTCTCCGACAATGCCGACCGGATGCTGTCCGACCCGTATCTCAGCGCCCCGGCCCGGATGGAGGCTCGGGTGGCTGATCGGCTCGTACGTGACGTCGACGGCACCGACCCGCGGGAGAAGTTCGTCGACCAGTCCCTTGACGTCGAAGAAGTCGGTCTGACGCTCCGACGTGTAGAGCCGATTCTCTGACTGAAGTCCTGCCATGACGCACAGGACCGTTGCCCGTTCGTCCGGGAGTTCGTCGACCCCCCGGGGCAGGTACACGCGTGCTGTCTCAAACACGTTTACGGTGCGGCTGAACTTGAGGTTCTCGGCCACGTTCTTCAGGACGGAAGGCAGGAGTGTTGGTCGCATGATCTCCCAGTCCGAGCGCAGCGGGTTCGTAACGCGAACCAGCGGCAGGTGCGGTCGCGCGTAAAACCCGAAGCGGTTGGGAATCTGGTTGCCACCTGGTGTCAAGAGACTCAGGTCGTTGTCGTTGACCATCGAATAGGTCATGACCTCGTGCAGACCCGCGCCGGTAAGCATGTCCTGCACGGCGCGCACAAGCTGCCGCTGCGGATCGATCTCGACCGGCACCGACTTGCCGACCGGAAGGGTCTCCGGCAGACTGCCGTATCCGGCGACGCGCGCGACCTCCTCGACGATGTCCGCCTTGATGGTCACGTCCGAGCGCCACGTCGGCACCTTGACTCGTACGACCTCCTCAGCATCCACGGTTTCGATTGATGGCTGGAACTCGAGTCGTGCAAGTATGTTCAGCACGATATCGTCAGAGAAATCGACGCCAAGCAATCTTTTGATCTCGCCGCGAGGCATGGCCAGATCCACGGGTTCGCGCTGGACGGTGTAGACGTCGTCCAAGCTGGTCACGCGAGCGTCAGGAAGCATTTCCTGGATCAGCGCCACCGTGCGCTGTACGGCCGTCCAGGCAAGGTTAGGATCGATGCCGCGTTCGAAGCGAGCCGAGGCTTCGGTGCGCAGCTTGAGCATGCGCGACGTCCGCCGAATGTTCGCCATATTGAAGTTGGCCGACTCCAACAATACCGTGGTCGTGTCGTCCGTAATCTCGCTGTTGACGCCCCCCATCACCCCGGCGATTCCAACTGGGCGATCGGTGTCGGCGATGACGAGGGTCTCCGAATCGAGCTCGCGTTCAATGTGATCGAGAGTCTCGATCATCTCGCCCGGTCGAGCACGTCGCACGATGACGCGGCCTTCGTTCAGAATCCCACGGTCAAAGGCGTGGAGCGGCTGACCCCATTCAAGCATGACATAATTCGTGACGTCGACGATGTTATTGATCGGACGAACGCCCGCGGCCAGCAGCCGCTGCTGCATCCACGCGGGCGATTCCTCGACGCGGATATTTTCGATCATCGCGGCGACGTAACGCGGAGCGAGATCCGGGTCCTCGACCTTGACCAGCGATTCGTCGCGTCGAACCGGCGACAGGTCCGCGAGTTCCGGGAGCCGAGGAGAGACGTCCGCGATGGCGCCGAGCTCGCGAGCGATGCCGATCATTGAGAAGGCGTGAACCAGGTTCGGCGTGATCTCGAACTCGATCACCTCGTCGCCCATGTAGTCGCGCAGCGGAAAACCGACTGGTGCGTCCTCATCGAGCACCATGATGCCCTCGTGCTCGTCGGAGATGCCCAGTTCCTTCTCGGAGCAGACCATACCTTCGGAACGCACGCCGCGAATGCTGCTTGGCTTGAGTGTGATCATGCGGAACTCGTCGGAATGTCCGTCGATCAGGCGGGCCCCGGCCAGCGCCAGGGCGACCTTCTGCTTTTCTGCGATGTTCGGTGCTCCGGTCACGACGGTAAGGTGGTGCTCCCCAGCGTTGACCGTTGCCAGGACGAGACGGTCAGCGTTTGGATGCTGTTCGACCTTCTCGACGAAGCCGACGTATACCTTGTCCCAGATGCTGCCAATCTCCATGATACCTTCGGCCTCTAAACCGGCCATTGTGAGGCGTTGCGCGATCTCGTGAGCACTCCAATTGACGTCGACGAGATCGCGAAGCCAGCGTACGGGAACCTTCATGTATTTCTCACTCCCTCTCTGGTCACGCTAGGCGGATGCGCGGTCGAACTGTCGAAGAAACCGCAGATCGCTCTGGTAAAACGCTCGGATGTCCTGGATTCCGTATTTCAGCATTGCCAGGCGCTCGACACCGCAGCCGAACGCGAAGCCGGTGTAGCGGTCCGGATCGTAACCGACATTGGCGAGGACGTTTGGGTGAACCATGCCCGCGCCGAGGATCTCGATCCAGCCGGTTCCCTTGCAGACGCGACAGCCGTCGCCGTGGCACACCATGCAGTCGATGGCAAAGTCGACGCCTGGCTCGACAAACGGGAAGTAGTCGCACCGGAACCGGACCTTGCGCTCTTGCCCGAACAGTTGGCGGGCGAACTCGGCCAGCGTGCCTTTGAGATCGGTCATCGTGATGTGTTCGTCGACCGCAAGCCCCTCGATCTGGTGGAAGTGCCACTCGTGCGTGGCGTCCAGTGCTTCGTAGCGGTAGCAGCGGCCTGGAACGATGACGCGTACTGGTGGGTCGAGCCGCTCCATGGTGCGAGCCTGCATCGGCGACGTGTGCGGTCGCAGCACGATCTCACGTGACTCCGACTCGACGAAGATCGTGTCCCAGACATCGCGGGCTGGGTGATTCTTGGGAATATTCAGCGCGTCGAACGCGTAGTAGGCGTCCTCGACTTCGGGTCCCTCAACAGTCTGGTAACCCAGGTGGCTGAAGATCTCGGTCATCTCGCGAATCATGTGCGTCACCGGGTGAAGCGTGCCGATCGTTACCGGACGGCCCGGTAAGGTCACGTCGACCGCCTCATTCGCCAGCCGAGACGTCAGTTCCCCGGTGCGAACCTCTTCCTGTCGTCGCTCGAATGCCGTGGCGAGCTCCTCCTTGAGGGCGTTCACGGTGCGGCCAAACGCGGGACGCTCCTCGGCTGGAAGTGAGCCAAGCTGACGCATCGCGCCAGTCAGCGCGCCCTTTCTTCCGAGGTGATTCGCATACCAGGCCGCCAATTCCTCGCTCGTGTTCGCCTGAGTCAGTTCGGACTCCGCGGCTCGTCTCAAACTCTCGAGATGATCACTTCCCATTGGCCCTCCAGCTTGACTCTCGATGATTCGCTTCAGTTTCAGCGCAACAAAAAACCCCGTCGCCTCAGGGGCGAGGGGTTCCACGCGGTACCACCCTGGTTCACCGGGCAATAAAGCCGGCCTCGGTGCCCCGTGCGATCGCAATCGGACACGGGACTGCTCCGGTAATGGGGAGCAACCAGGGACGACTACAGGGTGTAATGTCACCGTTCACCGTCCGGCTCGGGAGTGAACTTCCTCGTCATTCCACCGAGGAGAGATCTCAGTCGGTGTCTCTCCATCCCTGTCGGCTCTCTGGCGAGTACTCTTCTCCGTCGTCGCCGTTTACGCAGTTCGATTTGCGCAGAGTATAGCAAGTTTGGGAGATCTCAGGACGGCCTGAAGCAGACGGAATACGGAATGCGTCTATAATCGGCTTCGGGAGACTCAACGAAACGAGTGAACGGCAGGAGAGGGGCGCTCAAGAGTGACCGATACCAGCATTGAACGCATTCACGCGCGCGAGATTCTCGATTCACGCGGCAACCCGACCGTCGAAGTTGATGTCCGGCTGGCGGGAGACGCCTTTGGGCGCGCCGCGGTACCGTCCGGCGCGTCGACCGGCGAGCATGAAGCCGTTGAACTGCGAGACGGTGACAAGCGCTATGGCGGTAAGGGCGTGGTTCGGGCGGTCGAAAACGTCAATGGCGAGATTGCTGGTGCGCTAACCGGCGCCGATGCGCTCGATCAATTGAGCATCGACCAGACGATGATCGATCTCGACGGTACGACGAACAAAGGGCGGCTTGGCGCCAACGCGATCCTCGGCGTATCTCTGGCGGTCGCACGGGCCGCGGCCGATGCCGTTGGTCTGCCACTCTATCAGTATCTTGGAGGTCCGTCCGCACACGTCCTTCCTACGCCGATGATGAACATCCTTAATGGTGGCAAGCACGCCGAGGGCTCGAGCGTCGATATGCAGGAGTTCATGGTTATGCCAGTCGGCGCCGATAGTTTTCGGGAGTGCCTGCGCTGGGGAGCCGAGATCTTCCACACCTTGAAGAAGGTGCTGTCTTCCGAGGGCTACGTCACGTCAGTTGGCGACGAGGGTGGCTACGCTCCAAGCCTGAAGAGCAATGACGAGGCGTTCAGCCTGATCGAGCGAGCGATCGACCAGGCCGGGTACAAGCTTGGAGAAGACGTCGTGCTGGCGATGGACCCGGCGTCGTCTGAGTTCTACACGAATGGCAAGTATGTGCTGAAGGGCGAAGGCCGCGAGCTTTCGGCCGCCGACATGGTCGATTTCCTGGCCGATTGGGTCGAGCGGTTCCCGATCATCTCGATCGAGGACGGTCTGGCCGAAGATGATTGGGAAGGCTGGGAACTGCTCACTCGGCGCCTTGGCGACAAAGTACAGCTCGTCGGCGATGATCTCTTCGTTACCAATACCGAGCGGCTCGAGCGGGGTATCCGTGACCACGTCGCCAACTCGATTCTGATCAAGCTGAACCAGATCGGGACGCTGAGCGAGACCTTTGCCGCGATCAGCATGGCCCACCGGGCCGGATACACCGCCGTCGTCTCTCACCGCAGCGGTGAGACGGCTGATTCGTTCGTGGCGGATCTGGTGGTCGCCACCAACGCCGGACAGATCAAGACAGGCGCGCCGTCGCGCATGGACCGGGTTGAGAAGTACAACCAGTTGCTGCGCATTGAGGAAGCGCTTGGACCCCGCGCTGAATTCGCCGGGCGCCCGCGATAGGGCTACTCGACAACGCAGACGAATCGGAAGTTAACCGCTGATCCGATCTATTCGACGATCAACGATCTTCCGGTCATCTGCTGTGGCTGTGGGGTGTCAAGGAGCTTGAGAATGGTCGGAGCGACGTCGGCGAGCCGTCCGTCGCGTAAAGTAGCGTGACGGAGCGGCGAGTCGTCTGGCGCAACGAACACGAGCGGCACCGTATTGGTCGTGTGGGCTGTCCAGATCTCGTTCGTTCCCGGAACAAGCATCTCTTCCGCGTTACCGTGATCGGCCGTGATCAGTGCGACACCATGTTGCGCCAGCACGTGATCGACGATCTTCGCCAGGCAGATATCGACCGTCTCGATTGCTTTGACGGCAGCCGAGAAGACGCCCGTGTGTCCGACCATATCGCCATTCGCGAAGTTGATCATGACAAAGTCGTACTTACCGCTGTCGATGGCTTCGAGGACCGCGTCGGTGAGCGGGTAGGCACTCATCTCCGGTTGAAGGTCGTATGTTGCGACCTTCGGTGATGGCACGAGTGTCCGGTCCTCACCAGGAAACGGTTGCTCACGACCGCCGTTGAGGAAATAGGTCACGTGCGCGTATTTCTCGGTTTCGGCGGTGTGGAACTGTGTCTTGCCAGCTTCGGATATCACTCGTGCTAGCGGCATCTCCACATTTTGTGGAGGAAAGGCGACGTGCACTGGAATCCCCTGCTGGTATTCGGTCACCGTTACGACGTAGAGGTCTTTGCAGATCTTGCCGCGATCGAAATCGTTGAAATCCGGATCAGCGATCGCGTGAGTGATCTGGCGTGGGCGGTCTGAGCGGAAGTTGTAGACGATGATGCTGTCGCCATCGTGCACTTCGCCGACCGGATTCCCCTCGTCGTCCACAATCACGACGGGAACGATGAACTCGTCGGTCACGTTCCTGTCGTATGAATCCTGGATTGCCTCCAGCGGATCGACCGCCGTCGGGCCTTTCGCTTGAATGATCGCGTCGTACGCTTTTTTCGTCCGTTCCCAACGGCGGTCGCGGTCCATGGCGTAGTAGCGGCCAGACACGCTTGCGATTTTGCCGACCCCGATGTCCGCCATCGACGCGAGCAGGTGCTTCATGAAGTCGAGGCCGGAATGAGGTGGCGTGTCGCGGCCGTCGGTGAAGACATGGACATAGACCTTCTCGACGTTCCGCTCATGGGCAAGTTTCAACAGGGCGATGAGGTGCTCTTGTGAGGCGTGGACTCCGCCGTTACCCAGGAGTCCCATCAGGTGCAGCGCGCCGCCCGTCTGCTTTACGTGGTTGATGGCATCCGCAAAGGCCTCGTTCTCGAAGAACGAGCCGTCCTCGATTGCGGCATCGATCCGGGTGATCCACTGGTAGACGACGAATCCGGCGCCGAGATTGAGGTGACCGACTTCGGAATTGCCCATCTGTCCTTCGGGGAGCCCAACATCGCGACCCGAAGCGCGGAGGAACGACGTGGGGTAGGTCGATTCAAGCCGGTCCATGGTTGGCGTGTCGGCGGCCTGCACCGCGTTGCCTGGATCGTCCGGACCGTTGCCCCAGCCATCAAGCACGATCAGAACGGCCGGTCGATATGCCATGGTGTTCCCCACTTCACGAACGTCGATCCCGCTCTTCGAATCGTAGCAGAGAAGATACCGTGGCTGGAGATGGTCTGCTTACTCAGAGGTACGGTCCGTTGAGGCAGCGAGCGCGACGCGTTTGCGCCGGATTCGATTAAGACGGTGGACCAGTTCGTCACGCCCGGCCGGCTGACGTCGCAGGTCGAGCAAGCGAAGGGCGCGCTCAACCACCCGCTCTGCGTCCAGGTAGTTACGGGCGACATGCTCGTAATACTTGGCAAGCTCGATGAATGGGAACAGATCCAAGGTCCCCGCGTGACCGGCTACCTCACACATGACCTCGAGCATCTCGACGCCGTCGCCCGAGTGGCCGTGTCGCTTCATCAGCCGCCAGAGTTCGATTTCGCCACGCTTACGGACATCCGGCCGCAACCGATCGGTTGTGAGTGCTCGCGCCAACGTGCGGTAGCCCGCATCGGTCGCGCCCGCGGCGATCAGCGCGAGTCCGAGGCCAACCTGGTCCTCGGCGTGGCTGAGGTTTGAGAACGGATCGTTCTCCGCCGAAATGAGCAAGTCCAGGAGCCCGGCGAGCGTCACGATGTCCTCGCGATTGTGCGAGAAGACGGAGGACAGTCGCCGGGCATCGCCATCTCGCAAATAGTCGAAATAGAGTTGAGGAATCAGGTAGCCGGGAACGTCCCCGGACCGGTAGACCCCAAACACCCCTTGTTCGAGCGATGTCAGTGAGCAACTCGCAAGTCGATGTTTCCAGATCCGGCGTGCTGGGTGGAGCAGGTCGAGGTGATCAAACCCGAACTCGTGACGGTATCCGTGTATCAGGAATCGCGTGTCGATCAGGGGCCAGTCGAAGGACTTGCCATTGAACGTGACGAGCAGGCGAAAGCGCTCGAACAGTGTGCGAAGCTCTTCGAGCAGGGCGCGCTCTTCGGCCGGGGTCCGCATGAAGTACTGCTGAAGGACGAAGTTGTCACCCTCGAAAAAGCCTAGTCCGACGAGGAATGCGTGGGTGCCCGTGCCTCCAGCCAGACCGGTCGTCTCTGTGTCGAGGAAGAGGAGATCATTCGCGCGGACCGGCACGTGCCCGGGTCCGAAAAAGATGCTGGACCGAAGTACGTCGCGGCTTCGCAGAGACGCGAGCCGGTTGTCGAATCGATTGGCCTCGACGACGTAGCACTCACCCGCGCTGTTACGCCGGATCGCGCCGGGCTCGATCTGTTCGATGGGCACGCCGACTCGCTCGCGAATCACCGGACGCGATTCTTGCGATCTCAGTGATGCATATCGTTCACGAAAGCTACGCACTTGGGTGAATTCTCCGCACACGTCTGATACTTGGCTGACCGTACGCGGTATTGTACGCCCGTTCAGAACATGCGGGCTGATCCGCGGCCAAAATCTAAGCAAATCTAGGTTTGACACCCCATTTTGGCCCAACCTACAATGCCTATTGGGGACCTCATTCCCCACTTGTGATTGTTCGAGGAGAGGCGAGGCAAGCGAATGGCCTATCAGGTGACACTGATCCCGGGCGACGGCATCGGACCCGAGGTTTCGGGAGCGGCGCGACGCGTGCTCGAGGCGACTGGCATCAAGTTCGACTGGGATGTCCAGGAAGCTGGGGTCACCGCCCTCGAGAAGCACGGAGATGTTCTGCCCGAGACGGTTATTGACTCGATTAAGCGGAACAATGCCGCCCTCAAAGGGCCGCTGACCACACCCATTGGCGGCGGCTTCCGCAGTGTCAATGTGGCGCTGCGTCACGCACTCGAGCTCTACGCCAATTTGCGGCCGGCGCGGACGTATGCTGGCGTTCAGAGCGCGTTCGAGTCGATCGATCTGGTCGTCGTACGAGAGAACATGGAAGACCTCTACGCTGGAGTCGAGTTCGACACCGGCACGAAAGAGGCCCAGGAATTGATCGACGAGATCAACCGGCTGAGCGCCAAGAAGATCAGCTCGACGTCGGCGATCTCGATCAAGACCATTACGCCGGAGAACTCGCGGCGCATCGTGACATTCGCCTTCGACTACGCACAGCAGAACGAGCGCAAGCTGGTCACCGCGGTGCACAAGGCCAATATCATGAAGTTCTCTGACGGTCTGTTCCTCAAGGTCGCCGAAGAGGTCGCGCAGGAATACCCGTCAATCGAGTTCAACGACCGGATCGTCGACAACATGTGCATGCAGCTCATGCAGAAACCGGATCTCTACGACGTGCTGGTCATGCCGAATTTGTACGGCGACATTTTGAGTGACCTGACGGCTGGGATGATCGGTGGTCTGGGCGTCGCACCGAGCGCAAACATCGGTCAGGACGCCGCCGTCTTCGAGGCGATTCACGGAAGCGCGCCGTCACACGCTGGCCGGAACGAAGCGAATCCAACCGCCATGATCCTGAGTGCCGTGATGATGCTGCGGCATCTTGGCGAGCAAGACGCGGCGAAAGCGGTCGACAGCGCGGTCGCTGCGGTCATCAAGAAGGGCGAGCGCGTGACGTACGACCTGCGGCCGGATCGTAACCGGGAACGTGCCGCGGGGACGACCGACATGACGGACGCGATCATCGCGGAACTCGGTCGATAGGTCGATTGGAACAGAAGCGGCGTAGCCATGGTTGGAGATCAGCTGATCGTTCTCGGCGTGTGAAATTCCTTGACACGGTGCGGAACGATCCCTATAATCTCCACCTTGGCTGGCGCCTGCACGGGCGTCATGCCGACGTAGCTCAATTGGCAGAGCAGCTGTTTTGTAAACAGCAGGTTGCGGGTTCGATTCCCACCGTCGGCTCTAGCGGGGAGGTTCCCGAGCGGCCAAAGGGGCCTGGCTGTAAACCAGGTGCGCAATGCTTCGGGGGTTCGAATCCCTCCCTCCCCACCAGGCCCGTCTCTCTGTGGATGGGCTTTTTTGTGTGTGTTTTTTCGATCTCCCGCTGAAGTATCCTTTGGGATTAGGGATGATCGGTAGACTTGATTGTTACGCGTTTCGGTTCGTCTGAGCTCAGGGCACCTGCCGAACTGGTGCTCTGGTCCAATCTGAAGGGTTCTGTCCAGTGGGGAAGCAGCGATTTGAGCGGACAAAGCCGCACATCAATATTGGGACGATCGGGCACGTCGACCATGGCAAGACGACGTTGACGGCGGCGATCACCAAGACCTTGGGGTTGAGCGGGGGCTCGAAGTTCCGCTCGTTCGACTCGATTGACAATGCGCCGGAGGAGCGGGAGCGCGGCATCACGATCGCGATCGCGCACGTGGAGTACGAGACGCCGAAGCGGCACTACGCCCACGTCGACTGTCCGGGGCATGCCGACTACATCAAGAACATGATCACGGGAGCGGCCCAGATGGATGGGGCGATCCTGGTGGTGAGTGCGCCGGACGGGCCGATGCCGCAGACGCGGGAGCACATCCTGTTGGCGCGGCAGGTGGAAGTGCCGGCCATGGTGGTCTTCCTGAACAAGGTGGACATGATGGACGACCCGGAGCTGCTGGAGCTGGTCGAGCTGGAAGTGCGGGAGCTGCTGTCGACCTACGGGTTCCCGGGCGACGAGGTGCCGGTGGTGCGGGGCTCGGCGCTGGCGGCGCTGGAGAGTGCGTCGACCGATCCGTCGAGTCCGGAGTATGCGCCGATCCTGGAGCTGATGCAGGCGGTGGACGACTACATTCCGACGCCGGAGCGGGCGGTGGACCAGCCGTTCCTGATGCCGATCGAGGACGTGTTCGGGATCAAGGGGCGAGGCACGGTGGTGACGGGTCGCGTGGAGCGCGGCAAGGTCAAGACCGGCGAGACGGTCGAGCTGGTGGGGATCACGCCGACCCGGTCGATCGTGGTGACCGGGGTGGAGATGTTCCAGAAGACGCTGGACGAAGGCGTGGCGGGCGACAACGTGGGCTGTCTGTTGCGCGGCATCGAGCGGGATGACGTGCAGCGAGGGCAGGTGCTGGCGCAGCCGAAGTCGATCACGCCACACACCAAGTTCGCGGCGCAGGTCTACGTGTTGTCGAAGGAAGAGGGCGGACGGCACACCCCGTTCTTCCCGAACTATCAACCGCAGTTCTACATTCGCACCACGGATGTGACCGGTGCTATCCAACTCCCCGAAGGCGTTGAGATGGTGATGCCGGGCGACAACATCGAGATGCAGGTGGAGCTGATCCAGCCGGTGGCGATTGAAGAAGGGCTGCGCTTCGCGATTCGCGAAGGTGGCCGCACCGTCGGCGCGGGCGCCGTGACCAAAGTGGTACAATAGACGTTCACTGAGACGGGCTCGACTCCGGTTCAATCGAGTCGCATGGCCAAATAGGATGTGATATCATGGCGAAGAAATCGAAGGCTGACCGGATGGTGATTACGCTCGAATGCACCGAGTGCCGAGAGCGAAATTACACCTCCCAGAAGAACCGGCGGAACGATCCGTCGAGGTTGGAGCTTCGAAAATTCTGCCCGCGCTGCCGTTGTCAACGAGTCCATCGAGAAACGCGGTAGTACAGAGGCGCGCGGATCAAAGCAGTATAGGGTCGTAGCTCAATTGGTAGAGCAGCGGTCTCCAAAACCGCAGGTTGCGGGTTCGATTCCTGCCGGCCCTGCCATTTCTCCTCAATTTAGAGAAGTGGCCTCTGCAGAGAGCGTCGTTCGTTCAGGGGCGGAGCCAATGGCCCGCCCCGTTGGTTTGTCAAGAGTTTTTGCTCTCGATGGAACGAGATAGGCGGAGCCAAGAATTGCTAAGCGCGAGGAAAGGGGCCATGGCAACGAAGACGAGACCCAAATCGACGAAGACGAAGTCGACCGATCGACAGAGCAATTCGCGGTTTGCGCGCCTTGCGGTTCTTCAGCGCCTGTTCAAGGACACCGTCTCCGAGATGAAGAAGATCACGTGGCCGGACCGGGACGCTACGCGTAACCTGACTATCGTCGTGATCGCCATTTCGGTGTTTCTTGGCTTGACGCTCGGCGGTGTCGACGCGGTGTTTGTCCGTCTCTGGCAATGGATCCCCTAATTCCCTCTTAAGAGGAGGTGCCCGTGACACGATCACTGCGTGAACGGCTGGCCCAACGACGAGAAGAGCTCGCCGAGGAAGAATCAGGCGAGAAGCAAGAAGGTCGCTGGTACGTCGTCCACACCTATTCTGGTTATGAGAATAAGGTGCGACAGAACTTGCTGCACCGGATCGACACGATGGACGTTGCCGACAAGATCTACGAGGTAGTCGTGCCGACCCAGGAAGAGGTCGAGATCAGCGGCGGCCAGCGCCGGAGCGTGCAGCGGAAGGTCTTTCCCGGGCTACGTGCTCGTGCGCATGCTCATGGAGGATGACTCCTGGTATGTCGTGCGCAACACGCCGGGCGTGACGAGTTTCGTCGGAATGGGCAACAAGCCCGCGGCTCTCGAGGCCCAAGAGGTTGACATGATCCTCAAGGGCATGACCGCCAAGCCGACGAAGGTGAAGGTTTCGCTGGCGTTGGGCGATACCGTCCGCATCGTCGATGGACCGTTCAGCGACTTCCGAGGCTCGGTTGACGAGATCGATCAGGAAAAGGGCAAGGTCAAGGTGCTCGTCTCGTTCTTTGGACGCGAGACGCCCGTGACGCTGGACTTTCTCCAGGTCGAGCGAGAAGGATAGGGATGTTGCCGGTCGCTCTCAGCCGGCAATTGCTCTGAAATTGATTCTGAGAGTTGTGGGAGGGTTTCCCCCGTTCGTACCACGAGGAGGTTAGTTCCCTTTGGCGAAGAAAATTCGCGCCTATATCAAGCTGCAGATTCCTGCGGGTAAAGCAACTCCGGCCCCGCCGATCGGCCCAGCGCTCGGTCAGCATGGCGTGGCCATCATGAACTTCTGCAAAGAGTACAACGAGCGAACCGCAAACATGGCCGGTCAGATTATCCCGGTCGTGATCACCGTGTTCGAAGACCGCTCATTCACCTTTGTGACCAAGACACCACCAGCGGCTGACTTGCTCCGGCGCGCCGCCGGCGTGGACAAAGGCGCGAGCAACGTCTCCACCGAGGTCGCGGGTAAGGTGACGCGCGACCAGGTTCGCGAGATCGCTGAGCTGAAGATGCCCGACCTGAACGCGGTCGACGTCGAAGGCGCGATGAAGCAGGTCGAAGGCACCGCCCGAAGTATGGGAATCGAAGTCGTCGGCTAGTTATCGCCACGACAGAGTAGTGGGAGGGGCATCAGCCCCGCACGCACCACAAGGAGTCGTTTCATGCCAAAGCATGGCAAGAAATATCGCGCCGCGCAGGAGATGATCGAATTTGGTCGTCTCTACGAGCCGATGGAAGGCATCGAGCTCGCCAAGAAGGCGGCCTTCGCTAATTTCGACGAATCATTCGAGACGCACATCCGGCTTGGCATCGATCCGCGCCAGGCGGACCAGATTGTTCGTAGCACGGTGGTTCTGCCCAACGGCACCGGCAAAGAGCCGCGGGTGCTGGTATTCGCCGCGGGTGAAGCGGTTCGCGCTGCCGAAGACGCGGGAGCGGACTACGCTGGCAGTGATGACCTGGTTCAGCAAATTCAGAGTGGATGGCTCGAGTTCGACGCAGCGATCGCTATGGCTGACCAGATGGGCAAAGTCGGCGGCCTCGGGCGTATTCTCGGTCGCCGAGGTCTCATGCCCAACCCGCGCAGTGGTACAGTCGTTCGCTCGGTTGAGGACCTCCCTGGCGTCGTGCAGGAGCTCAAGCGCGGTCGCGTCGAGTTCCGTAATGACCGAACCGGGCTCGTACACGTCGCTATCGGCAAGGAGAGCTTTGAGGCTGAGAAGCTGAAGGAGAACCTCTACGCGCTGATCGACGCCGTGATGCGCGCAAAGCCGTCCGGTGCCAAGGGCGTTTATTGTCGATCGATTACGATTACCAGTACAATGGGTCCTGGCGTGCCGCTTGATGTGGCGCGCACATTGGAACTGGCTGCTGAGCAGACAGCTTAGCTCCAGAAGCGACAACTGAAATCTCTACCGGCGCTCAAGACCGCTGGGGCACAGTGTGCTTAATCATCCAGCCGAGGCGCGGGTCAATGCGGAAACTATCCACCTGATTCAGGTTGGTTCTCAACGCCTTGCCCCTGCGCTGCGTCAGTGCAGGGGTTTTTGATTGTCTCGAGGCGTTTGAGAGGAGGTGAATAGATTGCCTACGCCAAAAAAGATTCAGGAAGTCGAGGAGATCACCGAACTTCTGAAGGCGTCGCAGCTCACGATTCTGACGGACTATCGTGGTCTGACTGTTGCTGATCTGCAGGGATTGCGATCTCAGCTACGTCCTACCGATGCGAGCATTCGTGTGGTGAAGAACTCGCTGGCCGCGATCGCGGCTGACAACGTCGGGCTCGGCGGACTCCGATCTTCACTGACCGGTCCGACTGCGATCGTCACGGCCGGATCCGATCCGGTGGCCCCGTCGAAAGTCATCAGCGACTTTGCGCGTGTATCACGCATCTTGCAGATCAAGCTGGCTGTCCTGGAAGGCCAGGTCATCCCGGCTGAAGAGATCGAGAATCTCGCCAGCCTGCCGCCGCGTGAAGTACTACTCGGTCGTGTGGTCGGTGGCATTCAGTCGCCGCTGGCTGGTCTGGTTGGAGTGCTTTCCGGCACGATTCGGCAATTGGCCTACGTGCTTCAGGCACGCGCAGATCAAGTTGGTGGCGGGGAGCAACCGGCCGCGTAGTGGTTCGAGCTCGAATCATTTTGATCGTTTGAAATCCGTACAGGAGATGTGACATGGCAGTCGGCCAAGAAAAAATGGAAGAGCTGATCGGGACTATTGAGGAGATGACCGTTCTCGAGCTGTCGAAGCTCGTGAAGGCGCTCGAGGATCGTTTCGGCGTGAGCGCGGCCGCCCCGGTTGCGGTTGCCGCTGGACCAGCTGGCGGCGGCGCTGCCGCTGAGGTTGCCGAGGAGAAGGACACGTTCGACGTGATCTTGTCGGACGTCGGCCCGAACAAGATTCAGGTCATCAAGGCTGTCCGCGAGCTGTCGGCTGGTCTCGGTCTGAAAGAGGCCAAGGACCTGGTCGAGTCGGCGCCGAAGGCAATCAAAGAAGGCGTCAACAAGGACGAGGCGGAAGCCGCCAAGGCCAAGCTGGAAGAATCCGGCGCCAAGGTCGAGATCAAGTAGGCTCGGCAATTCGCCACTGGTCGGCCGAAGAGCATCGCCACCTGGCAAATCTCTTCGGCCATCCCCTCCCGATATGCTATACTCGCCACTATAGAACGGGGCGTAGCGCAGCCCGGTAGCGCACCGGTATGGGGTACCGGCGGTCGGAGGTTCGAATCCTCTCGCCCCGACCAACCACAATCAAACCCTCGCGGATCGTGCCTTGTCTTTGCGGAGCGGGCATCCAACAAGGAATCAACGACAATGAAAAGCAGCGACGACCGAGTTCGGGTCATCATCGCGGATGACGAGTCGATCATTCGCATGGATTTGCGTGAAATGCTCGCGAATCTCGATTATGACGTTGTCGGCGAGGCTGCGGACGGCCGGATGGCCTTCGAGTTGACGGAGCGCCTTCACCCCGACCTGGTCATCCTCGACATCAAGATGCCCGAGATGGACGGTATCGAAGCGGCCGAGCGGATCGCTGAGCGAAGGCTGGCCCCGGTCGTCTTGTTGACGGCCTATAGCGAACGCCATCTTGTCGATCGCGCCAAGCTCGCCGGCGTTTCGGGGTACCTGGTAAAGCCGTTTCGAGAAAGTGAGCTCACGCCGGTGATCGAGCTCGCACTGGCGCGTTTCAGTGACGTGCAGAGACTCTCTGACGAGGTCGATCAACTGAAAGAGACGCTCGAAACGCGCAAACTGATCGAACGCGCGAAGGGGATCCTCATGGAGGTGCATGGATTGAAGGAGGCAGAAGCCTTTAGCCGTATGCGCCGGACGAGCATGGACAACCGCAAGTCAATGCGCGAGGTCGCCGAGGCGATTCTCTTGACCCATCAAGTCGAAACCCGGTCGTCGTAGAGCCGGGACACGGCCTTCAACCCCAGAAGCGCTCATACCCAGTCCTTCTTCCTCACGAACTCTCACAGGGATCGCAACCGTGCGAGTCTTGTGAGGACCAAAACTACTTCTCTGACTAAATTTGTGACGAACCGCACATCTCGTGCGTCTCGTGGTCCCCAAGGTTGATTCGCGGGAATCAGACCGCGTCGGTCAGGCGCTACGGCGCTGGTGTTGGCGAAGGCATGGTTGCCGGAGCCGTCGATTGCGGCGTTGTTGTCGGCGTCACGTCCGTGACGGTAACGGTTACTGTCTGAGGACTGACCTGTTTGTACTGCACGCCAGCGGGCAGGATTACCTTTGGCTGAAGTTGATACGTTCCCGGTCCGGCGCCATTCAGATCGACGACGACCGAAATGTCGCTCTGGGTCAAACCCTGAACCACCAGTTGTGAGCCTTCCAGAGTGACGGTCGCCGACGCGGGAGAGAGCGATGCCGTCGTGCCCGGCTTCGCGTTCACGAACTTGATCGGGATACTGCTTACCTGCTGCAGAGACGACTGTTTCTGAATCTGAATCGAAACGGTGACCGTCGTCACGTCGATCGTCACATCGGGCGGGAGTTTTGACGTGTCGATCTTCACGCCAGAGAGGTCCTTTGACTCGTTCCATCCAGTGATGTCGATCGGCTCAGTGGTCAGATAGAGGACCTTGGCGATCTGGTCGGCCGGGCCGTCGATGATCACCTGGTCACTGGGAACGACAGTCGGTGGGCGGACCAGTTCATAGCCTGGCGCGAGCGCGTCGGTGCCAGTCACCTCAGGAATCACACGACGGACCTGGCCGCTCACTTGCAGGTCAACTTTGAGCGTAACCTGAGTTGGGTCGAGCGTCACGTTCGGCACTGGGTTGCCGTTCGAATCGACCGGAACTGGCGTCACTTGCTCGGAATAGCTGGATGTGCGACCAGATACGGAGACGTCGATTCGAGCCGCGACCACCTGATTGACGTTCTCCTGTGGTCCGTTGACCGTAACGTGATCAGGCGAAGCCGTGATCGATTTCACCACGTAGTTCGACGGCAGATCGATCGGCTGGGTTGTCTCAACGGCGATGCCGTCGATCGACGCAACCTGATCAAGATGCACGTCGACCTTACTCGGATTGACGCTGCGAACGCGAATGCGACTCGGAGCGGTGATCTGAACGTCCGCAGACACCGTCCCCGGTTGTTTGACCGACCCGAGGTCAACGACTGCCTGAATTTGCCCAGTCTCCAGTGATTGGAGCTTGCTTTGCGGGCCTTCGAGGCGAATCTCAACATGGGGTAGATCGCCAACGACCTGCATGCTCTTTGGGACGTGCGTGGCCGTGACCTGCACCGACGGAATGGTGCGGCTAATCTCGGGATCCTGCTCCGCCGTTACCCACGCCCAGAGCGTGAACGCAAGGATCAACGCGACGATCGCGCGGATCAGATTCCCGGCGTCAAAGAACCGGCGTATTCTGTTCAGCACCCGCAGTAGTCTTTGTTGCATCCTCTGGCACTCGTTCTAGACCGCCCGTTCGATCGGGCGGTTCCGTGCGCGTTCGCGGTCGATCAGGGCGCGCTCGATCTTTTCCCCGGTCGCCTCGGTCCAGTCGCAACAACATGCGCAAGATGCGGCGCAGTCGCTCTTGATCGAGATCGCGGACCAAGCGTCCATTGTGCGCCACCGAGATTCGGCCGGTCTCCTCCGATACGATGACCGCGACCGCGTCTGACTCTTCCGAGATGCCGATTCCCGCGCGGTGTCGTGTACCGAGCTGACCGCCGGTGACGTTGTCGCTCAGTGGGAGAACACACCCGGCGGACAGAATTCGATCGTTCCGGACGATTACCGCCCCGTCATGCAGCGGCGAGTTCGGATAGAAAATATTGATGAGGAGATGGCGAGTAAGGTTCGCGTCGAGCGGCACTCCACGGTCGGCGTAGTCCTGCAGTCCGGTTTCGCGCTCGACCACGATAAGCGCGCCATAGCGGCGTCGCGCTAACTGCGAGGTTGCTCGGGTAATCTCGTCGACGCTTTTCTCGAGTTGACTGTCATTCTGAGACGCGAACGGTGGACGAAGCCAGGAACTCGTGTGGCCCAGTTGTTCGAGTGCTCGTCGCAGCTCAGGCTGGAAGACGACGGGTACCGCGACGATGAGAGCTGGGAGTGTTCGGGTCAGGAGCCAATTGAGCGCTGACAGGTTGAAAATGTTCGCAGCACCAACTACCGCGATAATCAGAATCGCGAGGCCGCGAATCAGTTGAGTCGCTCGTGTCCCTTGCGCGACCCACAGCAACCAAAAGAAGATTGACGCAACTGAGACAATGTCAATAACGGCCCGAAGATCGAGCCGTGTGAAGATCCATGGGAGTTCGGGCATACTCTCACCGTGACGCTCTTTGCTTCGCCCTCACTGGCACAATTGATTGTATCACGCGGTCATATCGCACTTTGCGATCGCGGAGCCGATCTTGGGGCTAGTCGCCACCTCGTGACATGGCGGCGAGCGCGGATTGTTTCGCCTGAATTGCCGGATCGTCTGGAGCGAGCATCGCGAGCCGGCGATAGACGCGCTCTGCTTGCGCAAATTCACCGACCGCGGCGAGGACCTCACCGAGTTTGTGATATGCGTCAATCTCCTCCGGACCGAGGGCAATGATCTGGTGTAGTGCCGCGATCGCTTCGTCCGGGTCATTCGATCGTCCCGCGACCTCGACGACTCTCCAGAGCTGGTCAATCGCTGGCCGAATCTGACCATACTCGATGAATTTGGTCGCGGCGAAGTGGCGGACGTCGATATCGTCCTCGCGCATTTGGATCATCTTGCGAACGATGCTTTCGAGCTTCTTCCAGTCGCCGAGTGCCGACGCCACTTCCGTTGCCTTGCGGAGATTGTCGACCGCATCGTCGACGCGACCCGCACGTTCCAGAATCTGCGCCTGAGCCCAGCGTTCCTGAACCGCTTCCACCAGCAGTCCACGCTTCATGAACTCGTCAATCAGGCGATTGCGAAGGCGGAGATTGCCCGGCGAAATCTGCAAGATCGACTTGATCGTCAGCAGTATGCCCTCACGGTCGTTTGCTTCTTCGTGCTTTCGCAGCATCTCCTCGAGGCGCGCAATGGCGATCTCGCGCTTCCCGCTCTTGGCGAGGGCGTCGGCATACGCGCGAGAGAGATCCTGACGGGATGTGTTGAGCGCCGAAAGTTGCTCGAGCAGCGCGGCGGCCTCCGCGATCTCACCGCGTTGCTGGAGTGCGCCGGCCATCGACTTACCGATCGAGAATAGATCGTGCGGTGGTTGGAGAACAGGACAGGTGGCGGCGAAGGCTGAGATTTCACTCTTGCCATGGAGTTCGATCACTCGCCGCACGGTTTCATCCGCCGCGGTCACGTTTCCACTCGCCAGCGCAGCCCTGGCGCACGACACGAGCGCGACATAGTAGGCCATTGGATCGGCGGGGCGAATCGCGTTTAGCAGGTGAAATGCGGCATCCGGGTTGCCCGCGCTGATCTCGAAGACGCCGCTGTGTACCAGCAGCGATTCATTCGATGGTTGAACGGCAATCATCTCACGAATCAGCGCCTGGACATGGCGTAGGTCGACGCGCCGCGCTTCGATGTCCGACAACAGTGATGCTGTGATATTCCACTGAGCGGGATCAGCACGCTTGCATAGGAGCACCAAGCGGACGACGAGTGCCCTGGGATCACTCGATTGGCTCGCCACCTGTTCAATCAGGTCGCCCGCCTGTTCCGAATCGTCAGCCCGCAAGCCCTCTCGCACCAGACTGAAGGCAGCGTCGAGGCTATCGGGCCTGATTTCGAGCCAGCTTTTCGCCAATTCGAGCGCAAGTGATGGATCGGTCTGAAGTGAGGCCGTGTCGACGGCGGTCGGAAGGTAATGGTCGATCATGTCATTTCGACCAGCACGCATGGCGGTGTAGGCGAGGTGTAGCACGTTCTCGTCAGTGGGATTCGCATGTGTGAGGATGCGTTCGGTTTCGACCTCAACTGACTCGCCAGTCAGCAGATCTGAGAGCGATGCGATCGAGTGCGCGATCGCCATGGCGGAATCTGGACGACCGGTGGCAAGCAACAGTTCTGCCTGGCGAATAAAGAGCCCGATACAGCCCGGCTGCTGCGCTTGCGCCTCCAACGTAAGATCCAGTGCACTCTCGAGTCGTCCATGTGCGATTTCACGGTCCGCGTCTGCCACAATTCGTCTGATTTCGACGGGTACCTCGAAATGACCGGACAAGGGTTGCGCCACCAAAAAGGGGCCCAGGTCAATGCCCGGGACCTCCAGCATGGCGCTCGTCAGCGGAACAGAGTTGTTCCCAGGATGCGCTGCTGGACGCGGCTTCGTCCCGGTCAGTGCCCTGGTTGCTCCGTCGATCACACTTCGATCGTTCTGGACGGCGTCGCTCAGGTCGGCCACGCTGTTCTCCCAAACTCCCGGCAAGGTTGACTCAGGATGAATGTTGGATCCTCCGGAGGCTCAGCCGTCCCAATGAGACGATGCCAATGCGGAACGACGGTCGAGCGTCCGTGATCAGTATACGGAGAGAGCACCGGGTTCCGGATAGTACCAAAGTTCGGAAGTTCGGGAGATATGGACCAGGTCTGTCGAGACGACGGCAATCAAGGGGCGTGAATCAGCGACCGCGATTCACGCGACTCCGTCGTTCCCGGTAATCACGCGCGTCAATGTAGATGTGGGTGCAGATCGCGCTGTCTTTGATGCGCGAGGCGATGCGCGGGTCCATGCGGTCGAGGTCACGATTGGTGGTGATAATCGTCGGGCGTCGCTGATTATAGCGGTAGTTGATGATCTGGAAGAGCTTCTCGGTCGCCCATGGTGTGGAGTTCTCGGTGCCAAGGTCGTCCAGCACGAGCAAGCTTGCGTTGCGCACTTCGTTGAAGCGATTGTCATAACTGGATCCCTGATCGGGTGCGAACGCTGCGCGTAAGTAATCGAGCAAGTCGGGGACGACCGTGAAGAGGGGAAACATGACTTGCCCTTGGGCGACATAATTCGCGATCGCAGCCGCAAGGTGAGTCTTGCCGCAGCCAAATGACCCGGTCAGCAGTAACCAGCCATCTGGATTTTGGGCGTAGCTCAGGCAGACGTTGAACGCGTGATGAGCGCCCGGCACGTTCGGATCAAAGGATTCGAACGTCCAATCTTCAAGGACACCGAGTCCGCTCATATCGCCGTAGTCCTGCTGTCGACGCGCGTCTATCTGTGTCTGACGACACTGGCAGACGACGGGCTTGCCGAACATGGGATGACCGATCGGGACGTCGACCCGGTAGAAGCCCGCTCCGCCGCAGATCGGACACCTACTCTCCCCGTTTGAAGAGGGAGGAGTACTTGCCGCGGAGGTATTTTTCTGGCTGGACGAATCCCGAAGCGCTCTGATTTCGCCGATATGTCTCATCTCCGCGCCCTTCGGTGGCCCATCGTTGCAAGATTCGTTGAATGTATCGCCAGTTTCGACGATTCAAGCTTACCGCTTCATTGATCGCATCTTCAATCCAGCCATCTGGATAGAGTTCGATGGCCTCGATCAGTTGGTCCGCGATCAGCGGGGTCAGCACGCCAATATTCTGCTCATAGAGCCGAAAGACATTCGGCTTTTCAACGGCAATTCGCGGCCGCTCGTTGTCCGAGGCAACCTGATAGGGAAACGGACGTTCGCCGCGGATGAAGGTGTTGAGCAGTTTAAGATTCGCAGGCCCTTTTGGCATCAGCCAGTAACTTTCGTCGTCGCCCTGTTCGACGCAGATGCGCACGATGGCATCGTGAGCCATCAACACCTCGATGCCGTGCCGGATCTCCTCGACTGGCTGCCGGACCGATGCCGCCAGCCGAACCCCATCGATGAGGAGTTCGTCCTCGTAGAGCGCTTCCTCGTTCACGAATGGCGCGTCGCGCTCGAGATCGTCGGCGCGCCGGTAGATTGTCAGCAGCACCTTGATGGCCGCCAGGTCTCGGATCCGGCCGAGATGGTGCTCAAAGAACGACCGGGGTATCGGAACCGGCTCGTCCCGACCGGAGCGATTGGAGTCCATTTCTCCTCTAATCCGAAGTTGTTGGCACTATCCGGGTGGCTCGAGATAGAGCTCGAGATCGGCGAAGCGAGCGGTACGCTCGAAGAAGCGCAGGTTGACCGTGTCGGTGGGACCGTTGCGGTGCTTGGCCACGATGACTTCCGCAATGCCCTTCTTTTCGGTCTCGCGATCATAAATCTCTTCACGGTAGATGAACATGACGATGTCGGCGTCCTGCTCGATACTACCGCTCTCACGAAGGTCCGAGAGCATCGGCCGGTGATCGGTGCGGCTCTCGACGGCACGGGATAACTGAGATAGTGCCAAGACAGGGATGTTCAGCTCGCGAGCCAGACCCTTGAGACTCCGTGAGATCTCCGAGATCTCCTGCACGCGGTTCTCGGTTCGGCGACCTGAGAGCAATTGAAGGTAGTCGACGATGACCATGTCGAGCCCGCGTTCGGCCAGGAGGCGACGCGCCTTGCTGCGCAATTCCATCACGGAGATTCCAGGCGTGTCGTCGATGAAGACATTGGCTTCCGCCAGTCGCCCAAACGCGCGCGAGATCTGATCCCACTCGCTATCGTCGATGTATCCCATACGAAGCCGATGAGAATCAACTCCGGTCTCCATCGACAAGAGCCGCTGGACAAGTTGCTCGGCGGACATTTCCAGGCTAAAGATGCCGACGGTCTTTCCCGCGCGAACGGCCGCGTTGTGGGCCATGCCGAGCTGCAACGACGTTTTGCCCACGGATGGGCGCGCCGCCAGGATGATCAGGTCGGAGCGCTGCAGCCCACCCGTAAGTTTGTCCAGGTCGGCGTAGCCGGTCGGCACACCGACGACCTCACCACGATGCTGTTGGATGGTGTCCAGCTTGTCGAAGTACGTCTCGAGAACCTCTCCGATGCCGACGAAATCGCGAACCGTGCGCCGCTGTGAGACGTCGAAGATCGCTCGTTCAGAACGATCGAGTGCGTCCTCGACTTCGATCGAGTCGTCGTAGCCGATCGAGACGATGGTCGCTCCGGCGTCGATCAGTCGTCGCAAGGTCGCCGTTCGCTCGACGATGTGCCCGTAAAATTCGATGTGCACGGCCGTCGGAACCGCGTTGATGAGTTCGGTGAGGTAGGTGATGCCGCCAACGTCTTGCAGACGCTCGCGCCGGGTCAACTCGTCGACGATGGTGACGAAATCGGGCGGGATACGGCGGTTGTAGAGGTCGAGAATGGCCTCGTAGATGAGGCCATTACCGGAACTGTAAAAGTCGGAAGGCTTGAGAAAGGACGCGATGCGGATAACCGCGTCACGGTCGATGAGCAGGCTTCCAAGGACTGACTGCTCAGCCTCCATATTGTGTGGAGGAAGCTTTTCGACCGTCTCGACCATGCGTCCTGTGTCCCCCAGAAGCGCGATCTTACTCTTCGTCGTTCAGCGGCTCAAGATCCGCTACGCCGCGCATTTCGTCCTCGACTTCTGCAGCCGGGCCCTCTTGCGCGCTCGCGGCAACCCCTTCTTCGGCGGGCGTCGTCTCGACTTCACCAAACGCACCACCAACACCGTCTTCTGGAGTCACCACCACGGTCACAGTCGGACGAAGTTTGCCGACCAGATGGACCGTTATCTGATGCTCTCCGACGGTCCGAATTGGCTCGTCCATCAGAACCTTACGCCGGTCGATCTCTTCACCCGAATCGAGTGAGATCTGGCTCGCGATGTCGGCATTCGTGATCGATCCGAAGAGCCGTCCCTGCTCGCCGACGCGCGCGACCATCTGAATGCGCATGCCGTCCAGTTTATCAGCCAGCGATTTCTGCGCCTCTTCTTCGCGCTCAACCTTACGCTGGATCGACCGCATTCGCTGCTCTGCGTTTTTGATGCGCCCTGCTGTCGCCTCGGCCGCGAGACCTTGCGGAATCAAGTAGTTCCGGGCAAATCCGTCTTTGACGGACTGAATACTGCCGGCGTCTCCGACCTTGGGCACATCCTGTAGGAGGATGACCTTCATGCTGTGATTGCCTTTCTTCCATCGCTTCGCCGGCCGCCACAGGAGAATCCACCGGCGCCAAAATTGGCGTTCGCACCAGCGAACGCCGTTACCACCATCATTACTATACCGAGCGCGACTCCCGAATTCAATTTGGGGTCGCTGAGCGGGGGCTTTATCTGGTCCGCAGGCTCGCCATCCTGCCCCAGAAGTACCTGTTCGAGGGTCTGGAGACCGTTTGCGCGTTCGCCACCCTCACTGTTGCAGTTGGTGAACGTGCACGGAGATGAAGTTGCCGGGAACGGCAGCCATCTACTCTATGCCTCGCTTTCGAGCCTCCGTCGCAGAAGTTCGTAGAGGGCAATCGATCCGGCGACCGCCGCGTTCAGTGATTCGATCCGTCCGACCATGGGAATGGTCACCATCACGTCACAATGTCCAACAAGAGCCGGGCCGATCCCCTTTCCTTCTGAGCCAATCAGAAGCCCGGTCGGCTCGGGAATCGCCGACGTGAAGAGGGTCTCAGCGTCCTCGCGATGTTCGAGCGCGACAATCCAGTAACCCGACTCCTTACAGGATTCCAGGGCACGGCCAAGGTTGGTGACTCGTGCAACCCGCAGGAGTTCGACAGCTCCGGAGGACGCATTAACCACGGCCGGCGTGATGCTAGCCGACCGCCGGTCGGGAATGACGACGCCAGCTACGCCAGTCGCTTCCGCCGTACGCAGCAGAGTCCCAAGATTCTGCGGATCCTGAATGTGATCGAGAATGAGGATCGGTCGCTGACTGGATTGGTCGAGCACGTCATCCAGGCCGACGTAAGGGTACCCACCGGTCTCGAGCACAACACCCTGGTGGTTGACGTCACCGGCGACCCGATCGAGATCTCGTAGGTGGGGACGCGAAACCGGCAAACCGAGCTCGTGGGCGTGATTCAGGAGTTCCGCTACACGGTCCTGGCGGTCGGCACCCGAAGCCACGTACAGGCGGCGGTGTTGCCGTCGCCCGCGCGTGGCCTCGATGACCGCATTGCGGCCGTAGAGGACTTCGACGTCTCGATTCGCCACCGTTATGAATCCTTGTGCCAGGTTGTGCCGGACGGAGTGTCTTCGAGACGCAGTCCGAGTTTCTCGAGCCGGTCACGAACCTCGTCCGCCAGGTCCCATTGCTTTCGCTCGCGTAGCTGACGCCGTACGTCAAGCAGAATCTCCATCAGCGGCGCGATATCGCCCTGTCCTGCGATTTCGGCTGACTTCAGTGTCAGCCCGAGAACTCCGGCCAGACGCTTCAGCGTTGCCTGAGCGTAGCTTACAGCGGATGTTGGCGCGCCAGCATCTTCCTCGCGATTGATCGTACGTGCGAGTTCGAAGAGGGTCGAGAGCGCGACCGGCGTGTTGAAATCGTCGTCCATCGCCTGGCGGAATTGTTCCTCCGCGCGAGATGAAGCTTCGCTCAGCGGGTGATCCGGGGCCGTCTCGGCCACGCGTTCCGGATCGAATTCGCGTACCGCCGATGCCATTCGCGCTAGTCCACGACGCGCGGACTCGAGTGTCTCGTCGTTGAAGACGAGGGGATTTCGGTAGTGGGAGTTGAGCACAAGAAACCGGAAAGCTTGCCCGTCACCGTTCTCGAGGATTTCGTGAATGCTGACGAGGTTGCCGACCGACTTGCTCATCTTCTCGCCACCGAGCTGCAACAGTCCGTTGTGAACCCAGAACGACGCCATCGGCGCCGCATGAGTGAAGGCTTCGGATTGAGCGATCTCGTTTTCGTGGTGCGGGAAGATGAGGTCTGATCCGCCACCGTGGATGTCGATGCGGGGCCCAAGATGGCGATAGATCATCGCGCTGCACTCGATATGCCATCCTGGACGTCCTGGTCCCCATGGGCTATCCCAGGCTGGTTCGCCAGGCTTGGCCGCCTTCCAGAGCACGAAGTCCATAGGGTCCTCTTTATTTGGGTCAACCTCGATACGCGCGCCAGGCAGCATCTGTTCGAGTTCACGGTGCGAGAGCTTGCCGTATCCGGGAAATGACGTGACGCGGTAGAAGACGTCACCGTTTGATGCGGCATAGGCACTGCCATCGTCGATCAGCCCCTGAACCATTTCGATGATCGTGTCGACCTCCTGGGTCGCGCGAGGGTACTCGGTGGCGGGCAAGATGTTCAGTTCGGCCGTCTCGTCGTGCCAGTCGTCGATCAGGCGCTGGGCCAGCGACTCTGGCGCGATTCCGAGCGTCGCCGCTCGCTGAATCACTTTGTCGTCGATATCGGTGAAATTCTGGACGTGGTCAACGGTGTAGCCCGAGTACTCGAGGTAGCGCCGAATCACGTCGAACACGATTGCCGACATCGCGTGGCCAATATGCGCGTCAGAATAGACCGTTGGACCGCAGACGTACATCTTGACGCGACCGGGCTCGATTGGCACTAGCTCACGTTTTTCGCCAGTCAGGGTATCTGAGATTCGTAGAGCCATCCTAGTCTCCTCAGTGTCGATGTCGCCGTTCTCCTGAGACCGCTCGCCTCTTGCCCTAAGAAGCACGCAAGCACCGTGTCAACGTCGATCTCAGAATCCGACGCGCAACGTTATAGATGGATGTGCGGACTGGGGAAACGGAAACTCTCGGTGAACCAGGAATTAGCGGAGCGGAGATGCTACGAATGCGCTCGATCCGGCGGAAACGTGATGTACGTCTCACGATTTCCTCTGCTCCGGCCCCGGATGCTTCCGACTACCAGGATCCGCGACACAACGTTCGGAGGGGATACCGCAACGACCGGCATCCCCTTCGGACAGGAGCAGAACACTCGTGGGACTGGCGCTTCACTAGCGTCGACTGTGATCACTTGGAATCCGTTGTTGTTGAACTCACCGTGTCTTTGACAGGTTCAGACTTGGCGCTGGTTTCCGGCGCGGAAGCAGCAGGCGAGTCGGTCGACGTCGACTTTGCCGACGTGCTGGCGCTACGACTGTCGTTTTTGTAGAACCCCGACCCTTTGAAAATAATTCCCGCCGGGTGGAGAACGCGACGCACCGTCTGACCGCACTCGGGGCATTCGGCGATTGGGTCATCGTTGAACCGCTGCTTCGCCTCGAAATGATGGCCGCACGATCCACACGCGTACTCGTAGATGGGCATCAGGCCCAACCTCCTTGACTGGAGAACGAATCGATATCCTTCGAAATTCTACGCGATCAGTCGATGATGATCAACACGGTATCATCAACCTTGAGTTAGAGCGGCTCTAGTTCCTCCCAATTTGGCCCGGCCGATTGCTCGACGCCCAGCGGAACCTCCAGCTCAATGACGTTCTCCATGATCTCTTTGACCATGGCCGCCAGTGGTTCGACCTCGGACTTTGGAAGTTCGAACAGGAGTTCGTCGTGTACCTGCAGCAACATACGCGCACGCAGTTTGCGGTCTCGAAGGGCCCGGTGAACCCGGATCATCGCGATCTTCATGATGTCAGCCGCCGTGCCCTGGAGCGGCATGTTGATTGCCATGCGCTCGGCCGAAAGACGTACGTTGAAGTTCGACGAGGTGATTTCGGGCAAGTAGCGTCGCCGCCCGAACATGCTCTCGACGTAACCCTGCCGAGCCGCTTCTTCCTTGGTCCGGTCGAGAAAGGCGCGTACGCCTGGCAGCCGCGACATGTACCGGTCGATGAATTGCTGTGCTTCGGGCCGGCTCATGCCGGTATCGCGCGACAGGCCAAAGGCCTGCATGCCGTACATAATGCCGAAATTGACGGTCTTTGCGACACGCCGCTGGTCCGACGTAATCTCTTCGATCGGAATCCCGAAGACGTCCGCCGCGGTGGCCGCATGGATATCCTGCCCCTCACGGAACGCGCGCAAGAGGGTCTCATCCTCGCTCATGTGCGCCATCAGCCGCAGCTCAATCTGGCTATAGTCGGCCGACAGGAGGACGGCGTCCTCGTCCCAGAGGCGGCGGTCAGGCCGGTTGTCGGCGATAAAGGCGCTCCGCACGCTGCGTCCGATGTCGGTACGAACCGGGATGTTCTGCAGGTTCGGATCGGTCGAGCTGAGCCGCCCAGTGGCGGCGATGGTCTGATTGAACGACGTGTGGACACGGCCAGTCTTCGGGTTGACCTGTGCCGGCAGCGCGTCGACGTAGGTCGACTTCAGCTTCAGTAGCTGCCGATACTCAAGGATCGCACCGACCATCGGGTGCGCTTCCCGCAGCCCCTCCAGTACGTCCTGACTTACTGAATATCCGGTCTTGGTGCGACGGCCGGTCGGAAGGCCGAGATCGTCAAACAGGATCTGTCCGAGCTGCTTGGTGGAGTTGATGTTGAACTCATGCCCGGCGTGCTGGTAGATCTCGTGCTCGAGTTCGCCGATCTGTCCGGCGAGTTGGCGCGAAAGGCGTTCGAGAAATTCGACGTCGACCGCGATACCGGCCTCTTCCATGTCGATCAGGACATCGATGAGCGGGATCTCGATCGTCCGGAGCAGCTCAGTCTGCCCGCGTTGTTCCAGCTCTGGTTCGAGCTGGTTGACAAGAAGATAGGTTGCTTCCACGTCGCCGCAAGCATAATCGGCTGCCTCTTGCACTTCCGTCTGGTCCATCGTGATCTGAGACTTGCCGCGGCCGATGAGCTCCGTGATTTCTGTCATTTCGATGCCGAGCCGCGTGAACGCGAGCTGCTTCAGTCCGACTGAAGAATCGCCGAGCAGGTACGCCGCGATCATGGAGTCGAAGTCGATGTGTGGCCGCGTAAATCCGGCCTGCTCGACGACGACCGCATCGTACTTCCCGTTATGCGCGTAAATGGCAGGCTTGTCATGTTCGAAGACCGGGGCGAGCGCCTTGCGGAGGTCCTCCTCGCTGAGTTCTCCGTCGTGGTTCGCGTGGCGGACCGGAACGTAGTAGCTCCGCTCGGGTGAGGTCGCCAACGCGATGCCGACGAGTTCGGCGCGCATCGGATCAGTGTCGGTCGTCTCGACATCGAACGCTACCGCGTCCGATTCGAGCATCTCTTGCACGAGCGCATCGAGTTGCGTCCGCTTGGTGACGACGGTGCGGGTCGCCTCGACAATTTCAGGTGGTGGAGCCGACTCTTCGGTCGTCTCCGGCAGTTTGGCGACGAGCGTGCGGAACTCGAGCTCGCGAAAGAGATCGATCACCGTGCTCCGGTCGAAGTCGGCCAGCAGGCAGGCATCCAGGTCGATATCGAGATCGACATCACGAACGATCGTGGCAAGTTCGCGTCCGGCGAGTGCCTGATCGTAGTGCTCTCCGAACGAATTGCGAGCGCGCGTCGGCGTGATCTCGTCCTGGTGTTCATGCATGGCTTCAAGCGATGGAAACTTCTGGATCAACGCGGTTGCCGTCTTGGCGCCGATGCCAGGCACTCCAGGGATGTTGTCAGACGTATCGCCGACGAGTGCCTTGTACTCAGGGATCCGCTCGGGATCGAACTCATAGCGATCGATCACAGCCGTGCGGTCGTAGACGCGATAGTCGCCGAAGCGCTGGCGGCCCGGGAGGATGATGTGGACATCGCCGTCGACCAACTGCAGCAAGTCGCTGTCTCCTGTGACAATGAGCACTTTCATCTGCTGGGCGCCGGACAGGCGGGCAATCGTTCCGATGACGTCGTCCGCTTCAAAGCCCTCTTTGGTGTAAACCGGGATGTTGAGCGCTTCGAGGACGGCGAAGATGCGGTGCATCTGGCTTCGCATTTCGTCTGGCATTGGCGCCCGTTGCGCCTTGTACCCTTCGAATGCCTCGTGCCGGAACGTCTTGCCGACGTCGAAGCTCACCACGACAAAATCTGGGTTGTTTTCCCTAATCGCGTCGAGGAGCATGGAGGTGAAGCCGAAGACCGCGTTCACCTGCTCGCCAGCCGACGTCGTGAGTGTTTCCGGAAGGGCGTGAAAAGCACGAAAAGCGAGGCCGTACCCGTCCACCAGCATGATCGAACGGCCCGCTGGATCCTTGGCTGACTTCATATGTTTGGAACTCCTCTCTGCATCCACGAATTATAGCCGCGGAGAAGCGTGCGGTCGCTGTCGAGAGGAACGTGATGAACACGACATAAACAGACAATCCGACTCACGCGAACTGGATGAACCTTCGTTATGTTTGATGGGCTCGTATCGTTCGCCTGACGAGAATGGAAGACGCGCAATCCAAACCATTGAAACCCACGTATGGTGGATATAGAATCCGATCCGGACGGAGAGTGATTGATATAATCCGGAAACGAACGACTTTTGTACTTACCGAGGTTGCTTGGTGAAATTCTGTCAATGGTTTCCGACGCACCTCCGCCCCCAGATCCCAAGTTGGCAGGTGAGGGACCGGGCCAGGGAACACCAAACGCGTCGATAGCCGCGGTGGACGCTCCGCTCGGTGATTCGAGCGGTTGTTCCTTCCACGGCAGGAAGGGAGCATCATGGACACCGCCGAGGCGCTAGCCGAACGCATTGTCCGCAACGTCGAGACGGTCATCGTAGGAAAGCGTCAGGAAGTCCAGCTCGTTCTCGTCGCACTCCTGTGCCGCGGACACGTGCTTGTTGAGGACGTTCCTGGCGTCGGTAAGACGATGCTTGCGAAGGCGATTGCCCGCAGCATTGGCTGCACATTCAAACGGATCCAGTTCACGCCGGACCTACTACCGAGCGATGTTACCGGCGTCAGTGTGTACAACCAGCAGTCATCTCAGTTCGAGTACCGGCCTGGACCGGTGGTCGCGCAGATCGTCCTGGCCGATGAGATCAATCGTGCGACGCCAAAGACTCAGTCGGCACTGCTCGAGTCAATGGAAGAGGGTCAGGTTACGGTTGACGGGGTGACGCACATGCTGCCAAACCCGTTCATCGTGCTGGCCACTGAGAACCCCATCGAATACGAAGGAACGTTTCCGCTTCCCGAAGCACAGCTCGATCGCTTCCTAATCCGCATTTCGCTCGGCTATCCTGGACATCGCGGCGAGATCGAGATTCTCAACCGGCAACACTTCCAGCACCCGATCGAGCGACTCGAGCAGGTGGTCGGCGCTGATGAGTTGATTGCCGCCCAGCAAGCGGTTCGGGAAGTTCACATCGACGATACGCTGAAGGAATACATCGTCTCGATCGTCGAGGCGACGCGCGAGCACGACGATGTCTATCTCGGTTCGGGGCCGCGAGGTTCGCTTGCGCTGTACAACACCGCGCGGGCCTGGGCTGCTATGTCCGGTCGCGATTACGTTATTCCTGACGACATCAAGGCATTGGCCAGTCCGACATTATCGCATCGCGTCATCGTCAGCCCGGGCGCGCGAATGAAGAATGTCGACGGTCGGATGGTCATTCGCGAGATCCTGACAACGACCGGAGTCCCCGGCTCGCGCCCGATATCGCGTGAACCAGAGCGGAGTCGTGGCTGGCGAGGAATTGGTTCCTCGTCGTGAACGGTCTGAAGCTCCTTGTCCTGGTACTCGTCGTTCTGCTTCTGGCGCAGCTCAATCAGTGGGATGTTCTGCAGAAGATCTTCTTCGTGCTGGCGGCTCTCCTTGTTGCGACGTTCGCCTGGAGCAGGCTCAGCCTGCGAGGATTGGTCGTCACGAGGGAGACCCGAGCCGATCGCGCCCAGGTCGGGCAGACGCTCGTCGAGCGTATTCGCGTGGAAAACCGCAGTCGCCTGGCCAAGCTCTGGCTCGAGGTTGCGGACCACTCGGACCTTCCCGGCCACCACCTGAGCCGCGTGGTGCACCTGGGCCCTAACGATTCCAATCGGTGGCGCGTTGAGACCTGGTGCTCGCGGCGCGGGCGTTTCCACATTGGTCCGCTGACGCTTCGATCCGGTGATCCCTTCGATCTCTTCCCGGCTCAGCGACTTGTACCACACGTGCAGGAGTTGCTGGTCTATCCCGCCACGGTCGACTTGAGTGGCTTCCGGCTGCCGGTCGGTGATCTCCCGGGCGGAAACTCGATCCAGCGGCGAACGCCGTTCGTTACGCCGAACGCGTCGGGCGTCCGGCAGTACCTGCCCGGCGATAGCTATAACCGGATCTCATGGTCCGCGACTGCCCGCACTGGGGAGCTCATGGTCAAGGAGTTCGAGCTTGACCCGACTGCGGATGTCTGGGTCGTGCTCGACATGGAGGCGCGGCATCACGTGCGTGCCCGCGGGATCAGCCCCGAGATGGGCGACCGTTTTACCAGCATGAAGGATGTGCCCCTCTCGTTCTGGCTCGATTCGACCGAAGAGTACGGCGTCACGATCGCCGCATCGCTGGCACATCACTTTCTCGATCAGAACCGAACCGTTGGCATGATCGTCAATGGAAGTCAGCCCACGGTTATCCCGACCGACCGGGGCGCCCGGCAGATGGTGAAAATTCTCGAGCTTTTGACCGTCATTCATGCCGATGGCAACCAGTCGGTCGACGAAACGCTGTTGGCCGAGGGGGCGCTCTTCTCCCGGAACAGCACTGTCGTCATCATCACGCCATCGACCGACGAACACTGGGTTTCGGCGGTAATGGAACTCGTTGCCCGCCATGCACGGGTCGTCACGATCGTGGTTGAACCCAGCACCTTTGGCGCGCGCGAGAGCAGCCTCATGATCGTCAGTGATCTCGCCGCCATTGGCGTGCCCAGTTATCTCGTGAAATATGGCGACGACATTGGCCGCGCACTCACGACACATGGACAGGCGATGCCACAGAAGCGGATAGTCTAGCTCGGTCGTCAGGGCTGGGAGATTCGAACTCCTGACGAGCCTCACAAATCGCGGTTCGGCATCGACACACTCGCCAGGGACATGACATGCAACGTTTCGCAATCCGAGAAGGCTGGTCCACGTTCTTCCTCGTCGCGCTCATCGTATTCACGGCGACCTGGTCGACCCAGTCCGCCGATTGGACTGACGGCCTTGGCATCCTGACCGCCATCACGGTGGTTGGCTTGCTGGTCGGGCTGGTCCTGTCGCAGATTGAGCGGCTGCCGGCCCTGGCCGCGCACGTCATCGCGCTTGCGATCGGCTTCGTCGTCGTTATGTACGAGATGACGAATTTCCTGAGCGACAACATCGGCGGACGAGAGGCGAAGCTGCACTATCTCTGGTCTCGATGGGTCCAGTGGTACACGGCAATCTCTCACGGGCAACACGCTGAAGATCTCTATCTCTTCGTGCTGATGATGGCGGCGCTCCTCTACATCCTGAGCTACACCTCGGTCTGGTTCATCTTCCGTTCACGCTGGATCTGGCTATCACTGTTGCTGCCAGGTGTTGTCCTCTTCATGAACATGGGCTACTCGCTCAAAGTGCCGACAATTCTGGTCATCGTCTATCTGTTCGCGGCGATCCTGCTCATGATGCGGTTCAATTTTTCGCGCAAGATCGACGAGTGGAGGCGTCGCGGGACGCCGTTCCCCGATAGCATTGTCTGGCGCGGTCTCTGGACTGCCAGTTACGTCTCTGTCTTCGTCATCGTGCTGGGCTGGGCCATTCCCATCTCGACGCAAAATCAAACGATCCACTCAGCGTGGGAGGATATCAACGGCCCCTGGGTGCGCGTCGAAAACACCTTCAATAGCTGGTTCGGCTCGCTCCGCGGACCGGGGGCATCCGGCGGTGTTACCGGTTTTGCCAGTTTCGGTGACTCTTTTGAGGTCGGTGGCCCGCTTCACCTGAGCGATCAGCCGGTTGTGCTCGTCAAAGGTGATCCCTCGCCATATTTGGCAGCGCATCGCTACGACTACTTCGACGGCACCGGCTGGAAATCTGATATCTCGAAGACTTACGTCTCCTCGGGCGGTGTTTCGCCGCTTATCCCGGTTCAGCCTGGTGAGATCATTCCAATTCCGAAGTCAACAACAGACGGTACGGCGGCCGAGAAGTACACGATCAACATTCTGAGCCCACGTGGGGCCGTTATCTATTCGCCAGGGCAGCTTCAAACGGTGAGCGAAGCGGCGCAGATCCAAGTAGCCTGGCATCAGTATCAAGATCAGCAGCTCGACGTCTCGTCGGCCACGGTCGACAATACGCCGCCGCTGTTGTGGCCGCTGGTTCAGGCGCTGCAAAACGCGCAGTTCTCGCCGCCGCCGCCAGCGCCAACTGCGACGCCAACTCCGGACGCCAACCCCGCCAATGCCCCGATAGACGCGAACGCGTCACCGACGGTCGAACCGTCTCCGAGCCCGACGCCGGAATCTTCGCCGACGACGACCGTCGAGCTCGGGATCGGACAGACCTACAGTATCGATCCGGCGCAGATGCAGGCGATTCGCAACGCCCAGGCGTCACTACAGTCCCGCTCAATCCGGACTGAATTCCATGTCGGCTCCGACTACAAGGTTAAGACGCTCACGTTCACCGGACAGCTGCCGGTCTACTCCGACGTGGAAGCCGTGTTCGCTCAGAACGGCGTTGGAAGCGGCGACACGTACAACATCACGTCGGTCGTCAGCAACGCGACTTCCGAGCAGCTTCGTGCCGCGGGCACCAACTACCCGGTCGAGATCACCAGCCGCTACCTACAGCTGCCTGACGTGACTGACCGGACGAACCAACTCGCGAACCAGCTGGCAGCCGGGAAGAGCAACCCGTACGACATCGCGGCCTCAATCGAGAACTATCTACGTCAGAACTACCAATACAACGAGAATGTCGGCGTGCCACCCAAGGGACAGGACGCGGTCGACTGGTTCTTGTTTGACTCCAAGCAGGGCTACTGCACCTTCTACGCTTCCGCCATGATCGAGATGCTGCGTGACCTGAATATCCCAAGCCGGATCGCGGTCGGCTTCTATCCGGCGAAGTTCGACAACAATGCCGGCGGGTATCTCTACAGGGATCTCAACGCGCACGCCTGGGTGGAAGTCTATTTCCCGGGCTACGGATGGGTTCCATTTGAGCCGACCGCTGCCCGGAGCCCGATCAGTCGTGACGCACCGGCTCCGCCGTCCGCGTCACAATCGTCAGGATCTGACGCATCCGCCGGCAACCTGGGGCCACGCGAGGATCTGAGCTTCCTGGAACAGAACGATCCGGTGGGTGGCGGCGGCGGCTCACTGGCATCCTCACAGACCACGATCGGCCCGTTCGGATGGGCTGTTCGAGCCATGATCGTCGTGCTGCTGGGAATCATCGGATTCTTGATGTATCTGTGGTTGCGTGGTCTGCGCGGGCTCACCCCCGCGACGCAGTTCTTCACCAAAGCACAGCGAAGCGCGAGTTGGGGTGGGGTTCCCGTGAAATCCTCGATGACTCCGTATGAATACGCGTCGATGATCGGTGACCGCGTGCCTGGATCGCGACAGCACGTCAATCTACTGGCCGAGCTCTACGTTCGCGAACGCTATGGTGGGCAGACTCCGGAATCGCAGGAGATCGGACGCGCACGCCACGCCTGGCTGCGGCTTCGGGGCCTGATGATCAAATTCCTGCTCGTCGGTCGCTGGCGTCACCCGGTGCGGCACACGACTGATCAGTTCGACGATGAGTAGAGTTGCGGTCGTCGGGAGTATCAACACCGATTTCGTTGTCCGCACCGGCCGGTTTCCTGAGCCTGGCGAGACCGTGATTGGTGAATCATTCGCGGTTTACGGTGGCGGAAAAGGGGCCAATCAGGCCATCGCGGCAGCCAGACTCGGTGCCATTGTCGAATTCTTCGGAGCGATCGGGCAGGACGCGAACAGTGCCCAGCGCCTTGCCGGACTACAGTCTGACGGCGTTGGAACAACGAACGTCAGGCAGGTCGACGGTTTTGGCGGCGTCGCGGTTATCCAGGTAGAGTCGTCCAGTGGACAGAATTCCATCACGCTGGTTCCCGGTGTGAATTGGACGGTCGACGCTCAGGAAGTGAAAACCGCGCTGGAAGGCTGGTGTAAGCCGGGAGACGTCTTCTGCCAGCAACTTGAGATACCGCTCGACACGGTGCGCGCGGTGCTGGAGATCGGACGAGAGCGTCGTGCCATCAACGTGCTCAACTCCGCTCCGTTTGACGATCGCGTGATCGTCATGCTGCCGTACATCGACGTCTTGATCGTAAATGAGATCGAGGCGGGCCAAATATTGAACAGTGGGCCGGTGCGTTTAGAGGACGCGTCGACCGCGTCAGCTGCCATTCGAAAGATGGGCGTGGGTCACGGCGTGGTTATCACGCTCGGATCACGTGGCGCGTGGCTCAACGACGGCGAGGTCGACGAACTTATCCCAGCACGTGTTGTCAAGGCGGTCGATACCACTGGTGCCGGGGACGCGTTCTGTGGTGCGTTCTCTGCCTGGCTTGCCCAAGGAACATCGCGTTTGGACGCGGTTCGTGCTGGGGTACTCGCGGGTTCGTTGGCCGTCCAACGCCATGGGGCGCAGCCGTCCTTGCCGACTCTCGACGAGTTCAATCGGGCAATCTGATTAAAACCGTACGTGAATTGCTCGGCCGGCGAGATTCCGACTGGCTCCTCTCCTCCGTTTGACGAGAACAACGATCAATTGCCAACTGAGTTGGTGACCTGATGGCTTGGAGTTCGTACGCCTGAGTCACCGTCGACGACCCAGGATCAAACGGCTACCGAACGTGACGGCTCCATATCGTTCCGGTGCCGTAGTCGGTTCGCGTCGTGGTCTCACGTATCGAGACACCCGTCACCATTTGAGCGGAATTGTTAGGTTCGTCTCAAGGCAAGGCCCCGTTGGGGAGACGAACGAACGAGCACCAAGATCGAAACCGCCGTGAATACAACGAGGCCGGTGGACGTCCCACCGGCCTCGCGATCGTTCTGCTGTGGTTCGCGACGCTGAGCCAATTACCAGTTCAGGGCAACCACGAGAAGCAGCGCGACGATGTTGACGATTTTGATCATCGGGTTGATCGCCGGTCCCGCTGTGTCTTTGTAGGGATCGCCGACCGTATCACCCGTTACCGACGCCTGATGGGCGAAGCTGCCTTTGCCGCCGTACGCACCGGCCTCGATGCTCTTCTTGGCGTTATCCCAGGCCGCGCCGCCGGTCGTCATCGAGATGGCGACGAACAGGCCGGTGACGATCGAGCCGATCAGAAGACCACCGACCGCCTGCTTACCAAGCGTCACTCCGACGACGATCGGCGTGAGAATCGGCAGCAGTGCCGGGATCATCATTTCTCGGAGAGCGCGGCGCGTGACGATGTCGACCGCGCGGCCATACTCCGGCTTGGCCGTGCCTTCCAGAATGCCCGGAATCTCCTTAAACTGACGCCGGACTTCCTGAACGACCGAGCTTCCAGCTCGCCCGACCGCGTCCATCAGCATGGAGCCGAAGAAATAGGGAAGGGCAGCACCAATCAACAAACCAATGACGACATTCGGGTTTCGCAGATCGAACGAGATCGTGCCGGAAATTTCGAGAAAGTACGAGGCGAACAGGACCAGAGCCGCCAACCCGGCCGAGCCAATCGCATACGCCTTGGTGATCGCCTTGGTCGTGTTGCCGACCGCATCCAATTCGTCCGTTACGTCGCGAATTGCCTGCGGGAGGTTCGACATCTCGGCGATACCGCCCGCGTTGTCGGTAATCGGTCCGAACGAGTCGATCGCGACGATGATGCCCGTCATTGAGAGCATGGCCATCGCCGCCAACGCGATTCCGTACAGTCCGGTTCCGTTTGTCGCTGCTCCAGTCTCAACGGTGAGGTTGAAGGCGGTATATATCGCGGCCGAAATCAGAATGATTGGCAGGGCAGTCGAACGCATCGAAACGCCGAGGCCGGCAATGATGTTCGTTCCGTGACCGGATTCCGACGCTTCAGCAATCTGTTTGACCGGAGCGTACTTCATCGAGGTGTAGTACTCGGTAATCACGACGAACCCGAGCGTGACAATGATCCCGATGACCGCGGCCAGGAAGAGTTTCAGCGTTGGAGAGAGGGCGAAGCTGGCGCCGTACATTGAGATTGCGGAGTCCGTGATCTGCGTGTTGGTGTGCATGATCCAGTATGTGATTGGGTAGAACGCCACCGCTGCGAGAACAATCGACGCGATAAGTCCTTTGTAGAGTGCCCGCATGATCGAGCCGCTCGAATCGAGGCGCACGAAGAACGTTCCAACAATTGACGAGACAATCGATGCGGCGCCAATTACGAGTGGAAAGACGACGGCGAGCTCGTTGTCGAAGACCAGATGTCCAAGCAGCATAGCCGCGACAGCAGTTACCGCGTATGTCTCGAAGAGATCAGCGGCCATACCGGCGCAGTCACCGACGTTGTCACCGACGTTGTCAGCAATGACTCCGGGATTGCGCGGGTCGTCCTCAGGAATACCGGCCTCGACTTTGCCGACGAGGTCGGTGCCGACATCCGCCGCTTTGGTGTAAATACCACCGCCGATTCGGGCGAACACCGAGATCAGACTACCACCAAATCCGAGACCGACTAGGGGCGCGGTGTCACGAACAATGGCATAGAAAACGGATACTGAAAGGAGTCCGAGACCGACTACGAACAGTCCAGTGACGCTTCCACCGCGGAAGGCGACTGAGAGTGCCGGGCCAAGTCCAGTTCGGGCCGCTTCAGCAGTTCTTACATTGGAGCGGACCGCGACACTCATGCCGACAAACCCGGCTGTAGCCGAGGCGGCAGCTCCGACGAGAAACCCGATCGCTGTGCTGAGATCTAGGGCCAGCCCAAGGATAATCGCGACAACGACCGCCACGATCGCGACGAGTTGGTATTGACGCCGCATGTAGGCGCTCGCGCCCTCCTGAATTGCGGCTGCGATCTCCTTCATCTCCGGGCTCCCGTTTGGACGTGACATTACCCAGCGAATCAAGAAGGCGCCATACACCAACGCGAGAACCCCAGCCGCGATGGCCACGATCAGCGCGATCCCCACCGTGTTGGAAGTGGACACTTAACCTCCACATCCCCGCAAGTCGGCCTCGCAAACCAGACTCAACGGGTTCAGACCAAACCGCTTCTGCCGCACACGCGGCATCTCACACGCATAAAGACGCGCGGAACCCTGTCCGTATCAGTTCGGTGCTCCGCGCGCTGAATATTACCCTGTACTGATCTCGTGGACCGCTCTCGGGGTCCACGTTTCATTGCGTTGAGTTTAGAAATTCGAGTAGATCGCGATCATCACAACCATGATCGACAGTGCCACGGAGAGCCCGACCGTAAATACTGCCGTCAACACTCGCGAATCGAATTTCAGGTGCATGTAATAGCCGACCACCAGAACGAACTTGACGGCCATCAACCCAATCAGCACCAACGTAATCAACAAGACCGGCGCATCGATGTAATACGTCGCGACCTCAATGATCGTGAAGATGGCCAGGAAGATCGCGAGCTTAATATACGTCGATGGTTCTGGATAAGCGTGTACAACTTCTCCGTGTGCATCCGAACTCAACGTCCCCGCTCCTCTCTCTCCGGATCGAACATCATGCCGCGGCGCAATTCACGCCGCGGCGAACCTTTTCTTACGGCTTGTATGGGATCAGATACACGACCGCGAAGATGATGATCCAGACGATGTCGACGAAGTGCCAGTAGAGTGCGACGATCTCAGGCATTTCGCCGCGAGACGGTGGAATCTGGCCGCGCTTCGACATGACCCAAAGGGTCAGCAACCAGATGACACCGATGCCAACGTGGGTTCCGTGGAAGCCTGTCAGCACGAAGAACGTCGAACCGAACAAGCTGCTGTGGAGCGTTAGACCCTCATGATAGAAGGTCGTGAACTCGTAGAACTGGCCACCCAGGAAGAGCAGTCCCAGGCCAGCAGTGGCCAGCAGCCAGATCCGGAACGCGCGCTCGTTGCCGCGGTGCAGGTAGGTAAGCGCCAACACGATTGCCAGCGAGCTCAGGAGCAGCTCAGCGGCACTTACCGACGTGTACGGGATATCCCACAGGTCCTGCGGTTTCGGTCCGCCCGACGCGTGACCGCGATAGACCATATAGGTCATGATGAGCGATCCGAAGAACATGCAGTCGGATGCGAGGAACGCCCACATCATGAGTTTGTTGTGCGAGATGCCCGTCGACGTCGTGTGCGCCTCGGCGGGATGTTCCTCGACGTGCGCTACCGAAACCAAGGGCTCAATCCTCTCTTGCTATCCGACCGCATCAGTGATTCGGCTCAAACGACCAGCCGTACAGGCTGAAGGTCATGACCAGCAATCCTCCGCCGACGACGAACCAGGACGCCGCGAACCCATCTCCGTGAAGGACCATGCCGATGGCGGTCAGGACCAGACCAAAGGCGGCCAGAATCGGGAAGTAGGACGGCGGTGGCAGGTGAATGCCTCGCGTCTTTGCCGGATCCGGGTACAGATTCTCCTGGCTCTCCAGGGCGTCGCGCTCGGAGCCACCATACTTCTGTTCCCAGAAGGCGTCACGGGAGTGCACGGTCGGAACAACCGCGAAGTTGTAGACCGGCGGCGGCGACGGAATCGACCACTCGAGCGTTCGGCCATCCCATGGATCTGCTGGAGCCTTCACTCCCGCTCGCATCGACGTGACGATGTTGTAGACGAAGAGCAGAACGCTGGCGCCCAGGATGAACGCTCCGGTCGTCTCGAACATGTTCCAGAAATTCCAACCCATGCCGTCCGGATAGGTGTAGATGCGACGCGGCATGCCGTCGATGCCCAGGAAGTGCATCGGGAAGAACGTCATGTTGAACGCGATCAGCGTGGTCCAGAAGTGAATCTGTCCAAGCTTGTCGTTGAGCATGCGTCCGAAGATCTTCGGGAACCAGTAGTACATGGCGCCGAAGATCGCCATGATCGCGCCGCCGAACAAGACGTAGTGGAAGTGAGCGACGACGAAGTAGCTATCAGTCTGCCAGTAGTCGATCGGCACCGAGGCGTGCATCACACCGCTGATACCGCCGATGGTGAACATGCCGACGAACCCGGCCGCGTAGAGAAGTGGCGTCTTGATGGCGATCGAACCGCCCCAAAGCGTACCGAGCCAGTTGAAGATCTTCACCCCGGTCGGGATCGCGATGAGCATCGTAGTCGTCGCGAAGACCGAGTTCGGAACCTGGCCCAGTCCAACGGCAAACATGTGGTGTGCCCACACGCCGAAGGAGAGGAATCCGATGGCGACACCGGAGTAGACGATGAACGGGTAGCCGAAGAGCGGCTTGCGTGAGAATGTCGGCAGGATCTCCGAGACCATACCCATCGGCGGCAGGATCAAGATGTAGACCTCCGGGTGACCGAAGATCCAGAAGAGGTGCTGCCACAGGACGACCGAACCACCCGCGGTTGGCTCGAAGAAGAGCGTGCCGAAGTAGCGGTCGAACATCAACTCAATCAGACCCACGGTTAGCGACGGGAAGGCCAGGAGCAGCAGGACCGATGTGACGAGCGTCATCCAGACGAAGACCGGCATGCGCATCAGGCGCATACCCGGCGCACGCATGTTGATGATCGTAACGAAGAAGTTCAGCGCCGACGCGAGCGACGCAATACCAAGCACCTGGAGGCCAAAGATCCAGAAGTCAACATTGAGGCCTGGTGAGTAGGCCAGCGTCGTCAGGTTCGCGTAGCCAAACCAGCCAGCGTCCGGGGCCGCGCCGAACAGGAAACTGCTCAGCAGCAGCAGCGACCCGAAGAGGAACGCCCAGTAGCTGAAGGCGTTCAGTCGTGGAAAGGCGACGTCTCGTGCGCCAACCTGCAACGGGATCATGAAGTTGAAGAACGCCGAGTTCATCGGCATGACGAAGAGGAAGATCATGATCGTGCCGTGCATCGTAAACACCTGATTGTAGGTGTCCGGCCCGAGGAAATTGTTGTTCGGAACTGCCAGCTGCGTTCGAATCAGGAGCGCCAACAACCCGCCAATGAGCAGGAAGACCAGCGACGTGATCATGTACAGGATGCCGATTTTCTTATGATCGACCGTCGTGATCCAGTCCCAGAAGACCGAACGCTCCTCGAGCTCTATCTCTCGTCGTGTAATCGCAATTTGCGCCATTAGCAGCCCCCTGTTTCCCCGCACCAAATCTCGACGTTCGCGCTTCGATCATCACGATTTGAGGTCGTCATTTCAGAGTCTCCAGGTAGTGAGCGACTGCATTTGCCTGAGCCTGAGTGAGGCCGAGATTCGGCATTTTGGTGCCAGTTTTCACCGCATCCGGGTTATGCACCCACTTCGCGATGTTCTGTTCAGTCTGGGTAAGAACGCCACCCGCGATGATGCTTCGACTGGCGACATGGGTCAGGTTCGGGCCCACGTTTCCCTGCGCCTTCTGACCGTTGTACTCGGCGCCGTCAATGGCGTGGCATCCGGTGCACCCGGCGCTGAAAAAGACTTGTTGTCCCTGCTGCGCAAGCTGGTCGAGTCCGGAATTTGACGCGGTCTGCTGCATCTGCTGGACCCACGCGTCGAAGTCGGATTGCGAGTCGACCACGACTTCGAATCGCATGTTGGCGTGTTGAATGCCGCAGAACTCAGCGCATTGGCCAGTAAATGTGCCTACTTCAGTTGCCTTGAAGGAAAGATGGTTGTGCTGATTCGGAACGACGTCTTGCTTGCCAGCCAATCGCGGAATCCAGAAGCTGTGAATGACGTCCGCGCTTGCGAGGTTGACTTCAACCGTCGTGCCGATCGGCACGTGCATCACGTCCGCAACCACCAGGTTCTGGCCTGGGTAATCGAATTCCCACCACCACTGATGTCCGACGACGTTCACCGTAAGGGCCTGCGGGCCAGGCTTCTTGGCAAAGTCGGCAATCGTGGTGAGCGTTGGGACCGCGATGATGGCCAGCACGATGGCTGGCGCGATCGTCCAGGCAATTTCGAGCTTGGTATTGCCATGTGTTGGGTGCGGTGCGGGCTGATTTTCACGGCGCCGGAACCGGATCACCGCGTAAATCAATAGACCCTGGACAAGAACGAAAACAACAACTGACGCCCAGAAGATCGGTACAAAGAGGTCCCAGATCCTCTGCATATTGTCGCCAGCTGGATTGTTCACCGATTGCGGTCCGCCGCCGAAGACGGTGCAACCGCTCAGTGAAAGAACCAACATGGAAACGACTGAAAATTTCAGGGCGCGCTTGAACCGGCCAGACCCTCTCGCCATGATCCTCCCTGCTCACCTCGCAGCGCGAATGAAGCTCCCCCGTGCCCCATTTCAGGCCACAAAAATTAAACCGGCGGTATGCTACTACGGTATGCCGGGGCTGTCACGCTTTCGTTATACCATCCCATTCTTCGTTGACAATCCTGTAGCGGGGGTATTCCTGTCAGGAGTTTTCCGGCAATTCGCTGGCGAACGGACGTTCGGAGGCCCTGTTACCGCGAAAAATCAGCTTCCGGGGTTTTGCTGATCGCCCGGGTCGATTACTATAGAAAGAGCCGCGTGGGTGCGGAATCACGGCTTGCCGTGGTGTCGGGACCGTTCTCCGGTCCAATCTCGTCCGCAACTCCTGCACACTACGAAGACGGAGAGGAGTCACGAATGTCGGTTGATCCGACCGGGACCATCGAAGGTCTACTTATTGAATCTCGCAAGTATCCCCCGCCACCAGAGTTCGCCGCCAAGGCAAATGTCAATGACCCCGACATCTACGAGCGTGCGCTCGAGGATCCCGAAGGGTTCTGGGCATCGGTCGCGGAGAACCTTGACTGGGACAAGAAGTGGGACAAGGTCCTCGATTGGGATCCGCCGAAGGTCTCCTGGTTCACCGGCGGCAAACTGAACGTTTCCTACAACTGCGTCGACCGGCACACCAAGACGTGGCGCAAGACCAAAGCGGCGCTCATCTGGGAGGGCGAATCGGGCGAGGAGCGCGTTCTCACATATCAGGATCTCTATCGTGAGGTTAACCGCGCCGCACTCATGCTCAAGTCGCTTGGCGTCAAAAAGGGCGACCGTGTTGCGGTCTACCTGCCGATGATTCCGGAACTGGCGATCATCATGCTCGCCTGCGCTCGCATCGGCGCGCCCCACTCGGTCGTGTTCGGCGGATTCAGTCCTGATTCCCTGGCCGATCGCATCAACGATTGCGGGGCGAGGGTCCTCATCACCGCCGACGGCGGATTCCGTCGCGGTAATGTCGTGGCCCTTAAGGACAACGCTGACAAGGCGCTGGAGAGCACCCCAGGAGTCGAGCACGTCGTCGTGGTCGAGCGAGTGGGCCGCCACGTTCACCCGGTTCACATGCAGACTGGGCGTGATATCTGGTGGCATGAGGCAATTGACCAGGTCAAGGAGCGCTACTGCGCGCCGGAGTCACTGGACGCCGAGCACCCGCTCTATATCCTGTATACATCTGGCACGACCGGCAAACCCAAGGGCGTGCTTCACACCACAGCCGGCTATCTCGTCGGCACGTATGCGACGAGCAACTGGGTCCTCGACCTCAAGGACGACGATGTCTACTGGTGCTCGGCCGATATCGGCTGGGTGACCGGGCACAGCTACATCGTCTACGGCCCGCTGGCAAACGGCGCGACCTCGGTGATGTTCGAAGGCACGCCCGACTACCCGGATCGTAATCGGTTCTGGGACATCGTCGAGCGCCGTGCCGTGTCGGTCTTCTACACCGCGCCGACCGCGATCCGCGGCTTCATGCGTTGGGGCACGCAATACCCGGAGATGCACGACCTCTCGAGTCTGCGCCTGCTCGGAACGGTGGGCGAGCCGATCAATCCCGAAGCGTGGATCTGGTATCACGAGCACATCGGACACGAAAACTGTCCGATCGTCGACACCTGGTGGCAGACCGAGACCGGAGCGATGATGATCTCGGGTCTTCCGGGAATCACCGTGATGAAGCCGGGATCGGCCACAACGCCGCTGCCGGGCATCGTTCCCGATATCGTCGACGAGAAGGGTGACTCGGTTGCGGACGGACAGGGCGGATATCTCGTCATGAAGCGTCCATGGCCGTCGATGTTCCGCACCATCTGGGGTGACTGGGATCGCTATGTGGCGACCTATTTCGGTAAGTACGGTCCGTCCGTCTACGTGACAGGCGACGGCGCCAAGCGAGACGACGACGGCTACTACTGGCTGCTTGGCCGCGTAGATGATGTGCTGAACGTGGCTGGACACCGGCTTGGCACGATGGAGCTCGAGAGCGCGCTGGTGAGCCATCCGTCGGTGGCGGAGGCGGCCGTGATCGGTGTGAGTCACGAACTCAAAGGACAGGCGGTTGCCGCGTTCGTCACTCCGCGTGGAGGCATTGAGGCGAGCCAGGAGCTGGCGGACGAACTGCGGGAGCACGTCGCCCAGAAGATCGGACCGATCGCCCGTCCGGATCGAATCTACTTCACTGCTGAGCTGCCGAAGACACGCAGCGCCAAGATCATGCGGCGTCTTCTACGTGATGTGGCAGAAGGGCGCGTCATGGGTGACACCACGACGCTGACCGACCCGAGCGTTCTCGAGGCGATCAAGAAGCAGTACGAGGGATCCGAAGGCGACTAGATCCGGATCATCGTGATCAATCTACGAGCCCGGCGGTTTTTCCGCTGGGCTCGTTTTCGTTCAGCTACCATGCACGTAGCTGGATTACTCTGGGGCGTCGAACCATTCGGGAGAGCCGACGTTGGTGATACTCGCGTGGGTCATCGACGTGCCAGGTGCGGCGCCATGCCAGTGCCGCTCGCCGGGAGAAGCGTAGATCACGTCGCCCGGACCGACTTCGAAGGTCTCGGTTTCGGTTCCGATGCGTCCGCGCCCTTCCATGACGATCAGAACCTGCTCGCCTGGATGAACGTGCCAATGGGTCACCGCTCCGTCTTCGAAATGAACCATCGAGACGCCCATGCCGCCTTCGCGCTGGATACCGATAATGCGTTCGAGCGTGACCGGGCCGGTGAACGTCTTTCCTTGTTCCTTGTTTCCTTCACCCTTGCGTACGATCTGCAATGTGCACTCCTTTCGTGGGCCGTTCAGCTGCTCTGGGACGACCCTAGAGCATTACGTCTCCGCCGTTCGGGCCGAGCGTCTGTCCCACATAGTAGCTTGCGGCGTCCGAAGCCAGGAATACCGCCGTCGGCGCAACTTCCTCAGGCTGACCTTCACGCTGGATCGGCAACAGACTACTGTAGTTTTTGTTCGGTGCGCCGGGCGTCTTTGGCACTATTCCGGTCTCGATCGGACCTGGCGCGATGCAATTTACCAGCACGCCGCGATCCGCGACCTCGCGTGAAAGTGCTTTTGTGAACCCGATGATCCCCGCCTTCGCTGCTGTGTAGTGGGCGAACCATTCGCGGCCGATCTGCCCCAGCTGTGACGAGACGTTGATGATCCGGCCCTGACGCCGCTCCAACATTCCGGGGAGAACCATGCGCGTCACCAGGAACGTGCCACGCAGATGGGTGGCGATCATTTCGTCCCACATAGCGACATCCATGGTCTCGACAGGCGCCAGAGTGACGAAGCCGGCATTGTTGACCAGTATGTCGATGTGCCCAAATGCTTCGCTCACCTGATCGACCATCGAGCGCACGTCCTCCTCGTTGGAGACGTCCGCTTGAATCGCCAACGCGTCGGGGCCAAGGTTGCGAATATGCCGGACCACATCTGCGGCTTCTTCCGCGTGGCTACGATAGTTCACCGCGACATCCGCGCCTTCGTCGGCATAGGCGAGCGCGATTGCTCGCCCGATTCCTCGGCTTGCGCCGGTCACCAGTGCCTTTTTCCCTTCCAGGACGCCCATCAGATCCCCTTTCTTGGCGTTTCGAGCTCATATTTCGGTTCACGTGTGATTCAGTTTCGTCACTGAAATCCAGTGTAGCCGAGAAACCATTGTCGGAGAGGATCAAGCGTTGCCACAGTCGGAGGTTTTCGCTCGCCTGTGCCACGATCGATGATCGTCGTGCGAACGCCCGCCCTTAGGCACATCCGGGAGGAACATGGTCGCGGTTGAGACAACACAGACGGTGTTTGAGGTCGGCAAGGACCGTTTTGACGTCGCCAGGCATCTCTTCGACGAGATCTGGTTCGACACAGCCTTCATTGGCGCCGCGTTCGACGGACTCCAGCCAGCCCGGCTCTTTGTCGACGGTCTGGAGCGGCCCAGCGCGGCCATGCTTGCCCGCAAGCTCGGCTTTGTTGAACTGCCGCCGTTCAGCCAGCTCAGCCCGCCCCAGGGTGAGAAGATCGGCGAATCGACCGGACTCTGGCCGAAAGAGCTCCATGGCGACGGGATAATCGCATACCATCGCAACCGCTCTCGTCGTCAGTGACCAAGTAGCGGCATGGACGGATACGGCATGATCTTGGCACCGCGTGGTTCCGGGTCGCGTAGAACCTTCTGTCGTAGGAACCGGTCGATTCGCTCAGTTGCGTCCATCACGTGCTCGATGTGCCGGAACCCGTGTCCCTCATTGGGATAGATCTTGTACTCCACGTCGAGATGTCGTCGTTCCATCTCGCGCACGAACGTGTCGGATTGCACGTGGCTGACTACCGGGTCGACTTCGCCCTGAAGTACCAGCATGGGCGCGCGCACCCGGTCGACGAAGTTGATAGGCGAACGCTCCCACCAGTCGGCGTAGTGTTCGTCGCTGGGACCCATGATCGACTGGATGTAGTAACGCTCGTAGCGATGGGTCTCCCATCCGAAGGGATAGATGTCGACGAGACCGTAGAGGGCAATACCAGCGGCGAAGACCTCCGGCGCTTGCGTCATGCAGACAAACGTGGAATAGCCTCCCGCGCTGCCGCCCCACGCGACTACCCGGTCGCGCCGGATCAGGCCGCGTTCCGCGCACGCTTCGATGGCGCCCAGATTATCTTGCAGGTCTCCCTGACCCCATGATCCGCGAAGGGCCTCGCGGTATTCCCTTCCGTAGCCGAGTGATCCGCGGTAGTTGGGCTGGATCACGACCCATCCCCGTTGCACGAAGTATTGAATCTGCCCGTTCCACGTCAGTCGTGATTGATTGATCGGACCACCGTGAATGTTGACCAGGCACCCGTGCTGCCCCGAGCGAACCTGCTTCGGCACGTAGAGATGGCCGTGCACCTCAAATCCGTCGGAGGAGCGCCAGGTGATCGTCTCCGGCATGACCAGGTCGGCGGGGCTGATGCCGCCGATGGCCGACTGGGTTAGCTGTGTGGTCGATCCGGACTCGACGTCGATCGACCAGACGTCGGGCGGCGCGATCGGACTGTCGAATAGGAAGACGATGCGCCCGCCGTCGGGGGACCACCGTGGACTCGTTGCGTGGCCCGTCATGCTGGTCAACTGCCGTGGCGTGCCGCCGCCGGAAGCCACCATCCAGAGCGCGTAGTCACCGTCGACGTTGCGTGTGTAACAGATCGACTTCCCGTCGGGTGAGTAAGTTGGCTCGCCGTGTTCCCACTGGTCGTGATGGAGGATTCGCTGTCCCGATCCATCGGCGTTCATTTCCATCAGATTGAGCACGCCGCTCTGATCGCAGACGCAGACGATACGCGACCCATCGGGGGAGTATGCCGCCTGAGCGTAGGCGGTTCGGTCACCGCTTGCGAGTACCCGTGGGGAATCGTTCTCGAACGCGTCAGCCACCATCAAAGCACTCTGATCCCACGGCATCGCGTCAAACGGATATGCATGCCACACAAGCAACTGACCATCAGGCGACCAGGTGGGCGCCATCGGAATATCGCTTCCGCGGCTCACTTGCCGGAGATGCATGTCGTCGGTGGAGACGACCATGAGATCGACCGATTCAGGACAGAGGTTCAGAAAAGCGATGTGCCGCCCGTCTGGAGAAAAGACCGGACTGTGATGCGTTCCCTCGATGCGAGTCACGCGACGAGGTATGCCGCCGTCAGCCGGACAAATCCAGAGTTTCCCATCAGTCGCTGATGTGAAGACCAGTTCGGAACCATCAGGGGACCAGTTGTACGAACCGCTACCGACGGCGTGATCAGACGTAATCTGCCGCGTCACTCCGCTCTCTGAAAGGGTGAAGAGGTCAGTACGAGCATCGGACATGGAAAGATAAGCGATGCGCAGACCGTCTGGTGATGGCTTCGGATTCGAGATCGTTGGCTGCCGGGCAATCATTGCCGGTGAGAGATCTGTCTTCCACGTTCCCGGAATGCCTGGTTCGTCCAATTTCTTCACCTCGTTTCAAGCATCAATTTCGTCTTTACCGTAAGCGCAGATCCTCGCAGGTGGGTGACATCCGTCTCCCGACTGAGCGGGTGTCGATCATAGAACAGATTGATGAAGCTTGAACAGGCTGACGTCCGTTCGGTGGGCGTGGAGCGTGTTGACATTGCCGAAGCATCAGCATAGCATGGGCGCAGCATCCGCAGAACTTGATTTTCGACCGTCGCGCTTCCGTTTTGTGACACGGGTCTCTTTCGGGCCTTGGTGCCAACAAGGACGTTGGCGAACGTCGAATATCACCGGCGCTCCCCCTGGGAGCACTGGGTGACGGATGCGAGAAGTTTCGGGTCCAATCTGGTGGATTGGCGCGACTCGCACTGACACCAGCGCAACGCTATGACCGGTGGTGCTCGAAAGGAGGAGGAGCACAACGTTCGGGTGGAACTCGAACGGAACCAATTGTCCCGTCCGTGGAGATATTGACGATCTTCACACGGGATTGTGGGGGTAGCTGGCGCATCGACCGCAGTTTCGATGTGACCGAGATTGAGTCTGGTGAGAAGGAGTACTCATGTTTGTCGAGCGCAATAACAGTGTCAGCGAATCATCAACGGGGAACCCCGCAAATTCGAGACTGCCGTTCGCCTCGCGGATCACGCGCCGTACGCTGATTGCACGTGGTGCGGTCCTCGGTTTGGGTGCCTCGGCAGCGGCTACGTTGCTCGCTGCCTGTGGTGGAAGTTCAAAGTCGACTCCTGCGGCGACGAGTGCGGCAACGCAGTCGTCGAGTGGCGGATCGACCGCGACGACGGCCGCGACGAGTGCGGCGACGCAGGCCTCGAGCGGAGGGTCGGCTGATCTGGCATCCGATCAGACGCTGCGACTGCCTGGCCAGGAACCACCCACGATGGACCCACAAGTCACTTCGGGTGACGGTATCAACATCATGTTCAACGTGTTCAACGGCCTTGTGGGTATCAATCAGGATACGGGTAAGGTAGAACCGCGCCTGGCCGAGAAATATGAAGCGAACACCGACGCTTCGGAATACACCTTCACACTTCGACAGGGTTTGAAGTGGTCGGACGGTACCGCGCTCAATGCAAACGATTTCGTCTATAGCTGGAAGCGGGTGCTCGAACCCGAGACGAAATCGGCGTATATCCCGGCACTCTATCCGATCAAGGGTGTGCTGGATGCGGTTGAGAATGGCGCGCCAATTGACGATATTGGCGTGACGGCAGTCGATGACAACACACTCAAGGTGACACTGACTGATCCGACGCCCTATTTCCCGCTGCTGGCGACTACGTGGACCTACTATCCGGTGCCGAAGCATGTGATTGACAAGGTCGGTGAGAAGTGGAACGAGTCCGCGAACATTGTGTCGACGGGCCCGTTCATCATGACCGACTGGAGCCACAATCAGAGCATCACGCTGGAGCAGAACCCGAACTTCTGGAGTGATAAGCCAACGATCACCAAAATCGTGTATTCGCTCTATCAGGACCAGCTCGCCCAGGCCATCGTCGCCTACGAGAATGACGAAATCGATTTCGCGGAAGTGCCGGCGACCGACTTCGAGCGTGTCAAGAACGATCCGAAGCTGAGCAAGGAAACGGTCAACGTAACGCAGTCGTACACGCGATTTGTCGTCTGCGACTGCACGAACGCCCCGACCGACAACGTCAAGTTCCGCCAGGCGCTGTCAATGTCTGCCGATCGCAAGACGCTGGCGGAGCAGGTCCGGCATGGTCAGGTCGTTCCCGCGCCTACGCTCCTCCCTCCCGACATTCCGGGATACAACGAGAAAGCGACGATTGGCGAGGACATCGACAAGGCGAAGCAGTTGCTGAAAGACGCGGGCGTTGCCGATCCTGGCAGCCTCAAGCTCTCGATGGTCTACATCAGCACCGACGACTACAAGCTGGATGCTGAGTATCTACAGCAGACCTGGCAGAAGAACCTCGGGCTGAACATCACCCTGGAGCCGATCGAGCGGACGTCCTACAACGACTGGCGTGCCTCTCGGGAGAAGTCGCCGTTCAACATCTATATCGGCAACTGGGGTTCTGACTTCGAGGATCCGTCGAACTGGTACAACCAGAACTTCACCCATGCCAGCGATCACTACCGGAATCACTGGAACAACCCTGAGTTCGACGATGCCGTGGAAAAGGCGCGTATCGAGACGGATGATCAGAAGCGTGTGCAGATGTACCAGGATGCCGGCATGATCATCGCCGAGGAATCGCCGGTCATTCCGCTTTACCACTTGACGCGCTATTACCTGGTCAAGCCGTACGTCCAGAAACTACACCTGCAGCCGTTGCTGACCGGTGTGCATGGTGATCAGGTAGAGATCGCGAAGCACTAGCGGATCGTCCGGTCACCAAAAGGAGAATGCTTCGTAACGGGACGTGTGTCGCTGTGTCCATCGTGGCAGAGTGGCACACGTCTCGACCGCGAATGGAAAAAGGCGAGTACGCATGAATCGACGAGCCATAATTGTGCGCCGTGTACTGATGCTGGTGCCGACGATCTTGGCGATCTACACCATCACCTTCGTCCTGATGCACGCGACGCCTGGCGGTCCGTGGTCCGACCAGGGTGACAAGCCGATTCCACCGATCGTGCTCGAGCGGCTCAACAAGGCATACGGTCTCGACAAGCCTCTCTGGCGGCAGTACGTCGCCTACCTGAACAATGTTCTGCATGGCGACTTCGGTCCGTCGTATTCGAGTCGCGGCCAGACAGTTTCGGACATCATCAGGTCGACCTTCCCGGTCTCGTTGAAACTCGGTCTGATCGCGATGGGATTCGCGATCGTTATCGGAGTGACCCTCGGGGTACTGGGGGCGATCAGGCACAACGGGATCATTGACTATCTGACGAGTTTCTCCGCGATTATCGGGATCTCGACGCCTCCGTATGTCGTGGTGTCGGTGCTGGTGCTGGTCTTTGCCAGCCGCCTGCACGTCCTGGCCACCGGGGGATGGGACGGTGTCTTCAGCAGCAAGATCATCATCCCAGTCTTCGCGCTGTCGCTTTACCCAGCGGCGGTGCTCGCTCGCTATACGCGATCCAGTATGCTCGATGTGTTGAAGATGGACTACATCCGAACCGCACGGGCAAAGGGATTGCACGAGACGCGCGTCATCGTCCGGCACAGCATTCAAAACGCGTTGCTCCCGGTGATCACGGTTGCCGGTCTTATCCTGGCCGAGGTTATCACCGGATCGTTCTTCGTCGAATCGATCTACTCTGTGCCTGGAATCGGCCGGTATTTCGTCCAGAGTATCACCACGCGCGATTATCCAGTCATTCTGGGCACCGTGCTGCTCTTTGGAGCGCTGATCTCAATCATGAATCTGGTCGTGGACATCCTGTATCAGTTCCTCGACCCGCGAATTGAACTGTCGTAGACAACGAAACAGGAGATTCCGTCATGGAGCGAGCCACGACCTCGTCGACATCCGCAGTCGCGGAACGCGGGTTTGAACGCACGACCATTCAGAGCAATCTGTGGCTCGATGCGTTCAGGCGGTTCAAGCGGAACCGGCTCGCCGCCGCCGCGGCCGTGTTTATCATCCTGCTGGCGATCACGGCGCTGATTGGGCCTGTTGTCAGCCCTTACAGCTATAGCGAGCAGAACTATTCGTCGATCAATGCTTCGCCTGAGATTTCGCACCCGCTCGGCACCGACCAGCTGGGCCGCGATATGCTCAGCCGCCTGGTCTTCGGCGCGCGCATCTCTCTTTCGGTCGGCATTGTGGTGCAAATCGTGATCGTCTTGATCGGCGTTCCGGTCGGACTGGCGGCGGGATTCTACGGCGGTAAGCTCGACACCGCGCTGATGCGCCTTGTGGACGTCATGTACGCCATGCCAAGCCTCCTGTTCGTCATCATTATTATGACGTTTCTTCGCGGGCAGCTGGACCAGCCTGGATCGGGGCTCATGCAAAGCGTGGCGCAGCTCAACACCAAGCTTGGAGGCTTGCTCGGTGTCTTCATCGGCTTGGGGCTTATTAGCTGGCTGACGGTGTCGCGCATCGTGCGGGCTCAGACGATGTCGCTGAAGCAGAAGGAATTCGTCGAAGCGGCCCGCGGGTCTGGCGCAACGAACACGCGCATCATGTTCCGTCACGTGCTCCCGAACACGATCGCGCCCATCATCGTCGCCGTGACGCTCGGCATTCCGCGGGCGATCCTCTACGAGGCCGGCATCAGTTTTCTCGGCCTTGGCGTGACGCCGCCGACACCGAGTTGGGGACTCATGATCTCGGAGGCGATCCGGTATCTGCGGTCGTACCCCTACATGCTGCTCTTTCCCGCGATCGCGCTGTCGATCACGGTGCTCGCGTTCAACTTCCTCGGTGACGGCCTACGAGACGCGCTCGACCCCTGGTCGAATCGCTAGGTTCTGTGCGCCGAAGTGTCGACAACCGGCGAGCAAGTCAGGGCTGCCGGTCGGTCGGCAGATGATGTTCTCCAGGTAACGCCGCGCGTCCCAATTCGCTCTCGTGCGCCAGAATGCGCCGGAAAGCGTGGATTGCCTCTTCACAGTTCCGGTGATTGATCGTTAGCCGCACCTGGCGCGGGCTGTCCGGGCGTGCTTGCAAATCGACAAAACCGTCTGAACTCTCGAATCGGAGGTGATCTGGTTCGTCCAGCGTGAGTTCCATTCCAAGTCCGAACTCACCGAAATGCTCGATAGCCTGTCGCCTGATCTCTTCTGGACTTATTCGTACTGGGTGTGTCTGCGCCATCTGGTCACTCCATCGTGAGAACCGCTCCGGCACCGATCGAGCGCCGGATGTCCGTTCAGAACGAGTTTGCGCCAACCCCAGTAACAAATTCGTGACGAAGTGAGCAGAGTCGTTTCAGTGTGGCGGCATTTGTATCGTTACGCAGCAGAGATACGAACTCGTAGTTAAGAATCAGACTGAGCGAAGGAGTGAACAATGCCGAATGATCGCGGTGACTTGCTGCGGCTGCTGGTCGAAATGGAGGAGCACGGTTGGCGAGCCCTGTCAGACGGGCGAGGCGCGGACTTCTACGATCGGTGTCTTACTGACGACGCGCGCATGGTCTTCTCGTTCGGAGTCCTCGACCGTGAACGGTCAATCGAGTCGATGCGGCAGGCGCCGCCGTGGTCCACGTTCGAGATCCAGAACCCGCAGTTGGTGAACCTGACGGACGAGAGCGCGGCACTCATCTATGAGGTGACTGCACAGCGCGCCGGACAGGCTCCGTACGCCGCCTGGATGACAACCGTATACGTACGGCAGGGCAGCGAGTGGAAGGTTGCCCTCCACCAGCAGACGCCGAAATAGCTATGGTTGTCGTAATCCAAGTCTGTCGGAAGCGTCTGTTCTTTGGATCCTCCGAGCATACTTGTGGGCTGGTTGCGCAGTTGTCGTGATCAACCTGACGACCAACGGGTGATGAACAACGAAATCGCCCCGGTCGATTCGACCGGGGCGTTATGGCGCGATGTTTGGTTGGTCGTATCGGGTGCCGAGGGCCAGGATCGAACTGGCGACACCAGCATTTTCAGTGCTGTGCTCTACCGACTGAGCTACCTCGGCGGATTGCGCTTGGGAATGACCCACGTTCGTGGGCGATAGAGGACTCGAACCTCTGACATCCACGGTGTAAACGTGGCGCTCTACCAGCTGAGCTAATCGCCCATACTGTGCGGTGCCGAGGAAGGGACTTGAACCCCCACGCCCTAAACGGGCACTAGCCCCTCAAGCTAGCGCGTCTGCCTATTCCGCCACCTCGGCATACGTCGGCCTTCGCCAAGCGCATGGGATTATAGTCACCGTTTTGGCGTCGTGTCAAGGAATCGTGATCCAACTCGCGAATGTCGAATCACTGTCCTGAAACCCGATTTGGCCGTCGCGACGCCGAATTCGTATGCTTCTCCTGCCGGACTACGGTAGTCATTGCTCAGCAGGGGAGTAGAGTGAGCCAACGGCCTGAAAAACGCCCACCGTCGCGCAAGCGCTCGCGGAGAGGCACTTTGCTGCCGCTGTTCAGCGCGATTGGCATCGGAGCCATTCTCCTGGGCCTGATTGTCGTTATCATTCCGGCAACGTTCGGCGGAGGGGGTAACGGCTCGACTAACTCCAACGCTCAGGTGCAGGTGACGCCGGGAGCCGAGGAGGCGGACATGCGGGCTCGGCTTCAGAAGAACCCGAAGGATGTCGATGCCATGGTGATCCTGGCTGATCTGCTGGCCAACACGGGTCGCACTACCGAGGCGATACAGTGGTACGGCAAAGCGATCGAGCTCAAACCGGACGACGAGCCACTTCGTGTTGCGTTTGGTAGCGTGCTGATGCAGGACAACTTCACACTCGACGCCGAAGTCCAATTCAAGCGGGCACACGACCTCAATCCGAACGATCCAGAACCGCTTTACCTACTCGGCCAGCTCTACGAGCACGAGGCGAACCCGCAAGTCGAGCAGGCACGCTCGATGTACGAACAAGCGTCGAAGGTTCAGCCCGGTACGGTCTACGCCGGTCTTGCGCGGGAGCGACTGAAGGCGCTCGACGCAACGCCTGGCGCAACGCCCGTGGCAACTCCATGACACGCTCGTCGCGAACTTACACTCACGTCATCCAGCGGTACTTTCCGTTTCGCGGTGGGTCCGAGCGGTATTTTCAGGCCTTCTCTGAGCGTTTTGCCGCCGCTGGCGAGCGGGTTCATATCGTGACGACTGATGCCTGGGACCTCGAGTATTTCTGGGATCCGCGTCGCGACAGGGTTGGTGAGCGTCGCGATTGTCACAACGGAGTGGAGATCCACCGTGTCCCGGTGCGACATCTGCCGGCCGCGTCGCTGACGCACCGTGCGATTCGGCGGATGATGGCGGAGTCGAGCCGACTTTCGTTTACGGCCCGGAACACGACCCTCCAAGCCGGGTCTCGTTTCGGTCCGTGGCTTCCTGCTTTGTTCGATGAGATGCAGCGGCTTCCGAAGCCGGACTTGATCAATTCGGCGAACATCGCGTTCGAGTCGATGATCGGAACGGCTGGCCGATACGCCCGGAAGCATGACGTTCCTCATCTGGTGACGCCGTTCATGCATCTGGGTGAATCGGCCGATTCGAAGGTTCGGCGCTACTACACCATGCCGCATCAAATTCAGCTGCTGCACCAGGCCGACGGTGTATTGGTCTTGACCGAGCTCGAGGCTGAGTACCTGCTCGCCGCGGGAGTACAGGAGGAATCGGTCCATGTGGTCGGTGCTGGGATCGATGTGGACTCGGTGACTGGCGGAGACGGCCGCATGGCGCGGGCGCGTCTTGGCATCGACGGTCCAATCGTGTTGACACTGGGAGCCGCCGCATACGATAAGGGCACGGTGCACTTGATCGAGGCCGCTCGCCAGCTGAGCGCGTATGGCGATGACATTCACCTGATCATCGCCGGACCGGTGATGTCGGAGGTGAGGCGATTGATCGACGCCCTTGATGCGCGCGATCTGGTTCGAATTCACCTGCTTGGTTTCGTGACCGACGAAGAACGCCGCGATCTGCTGGCGGCGGCGGACATGGTCGCGCTGCCTTCCCGTACCGAATCGTTCGGACTCGTCTTCATGGAAGCCTGGGCAAACGGCAAGCCGGTTATCGGGGCACGCGCTGGGGCGATCCCTTCGGTCGTGACTGACGGCGAGGACGGGCTGCTCGTGGAGTTCGGCGATGTGCCGGGTCTGGTCGGCGCGGTCCGTGATATCGTCCGGAATTCGGCAAACTCGGCCCACATGGGTGAGCGTGGACGCGCGAAGGTCGTCACCGAGGATCAGTGGTTTGAGCGAGTGTGGTCGGTCTACGAACACGTGCTCGGTTACGGGAAGGAATGCTAGCCGGTGGCCGATTCAAACTCTTCGGTCAGGGCGGATGCGCAAGACATCGCGGCGGCGCTCGACGCCATTCGTACCGCTGTCCGGCGAAACGCCGGTTACGCATCGGCAGCCGAGGTCCCGGCGGCGGGGTCGACCTCGATTATGGCGTCGGAGTTGGCCGATCTGGCTGTCGTCTCGGCGCACCTGCCGGTTACCTGGAGTAGACCCGTCATCGGGCGCGGTGTCGCTTTGGCGAAGCGAGGTACGCGCCTCCTGCTGCGCTGGTACATCAACCCGATTGTCGAGCAGCAAAATGCCTTCAACGAGGCGGTCGCGCGGGCTATCGCGACGCTCGAGGAGCGACAGCGCGAAATCGAACGAAAGCTTGCCGCCACCGATCAGCCCGAATGAACATCATTATTTGCGCCACACAGGTGCCGTTTGTCCGGGGCGGCGCCGAGAATCACGTCGACGGCCTGCGGAACGCGCTTCGTGCCGCCGGGCATCAGGTTGACATCGTCGCCCTTCCGTTCAAGTGGTACCCGAAGCAGGAGATTCTCAAGTCGGCACTTGCCTGGCGGTTGCTCGACCTGTCGGAAGCCAACGGCGTGCCGGTCGACTTGGTGATCTGCACCAAATTCCCAACCTGGGCCGTTAAACATCACCGGAAGATTGCCTGGGTGATACACCAGCACCGGCAAGCCTACGACTGGTTCGGCACGCCGCTGAGCGACTTCACCAATTCGCCCGACGATATGGTGGTTCGGCGGCGGATCGTCGAAATCGACCGTCGCGGGCTGGGTGAGTGTGTCGCGCTCTACGCGAATTCGGCGAACGTCGCCGGTCGGCTTAGGCGATCGATTGGTCTGGACGCAACGCCAATGCACGTTCCGGGCAGTCTCGCGGGGCTCACGCCCGAGTCGTTCGACGATTACATCTTAAGCGTCTCGCGGCTCGACAAAGCCAAGCGGGTTGACCTGTTACTGCATGGGGCGGCGCGGAACGGTGGATCGTTCCGAATTGTGATCGCCGGAGACGGGCCGGAGGCCGGAGCGCTGCAAGAACTCTCGAAACGGCTTGGGATCGACGGCCGGGTGGAATTCACGGGCCGGGTCAGCGACCAAGCGCTGGTCGACCTCTACAACCGCGCGCGGGCAGTCTATTACAGTCCCGTCGATGAAGATTTCGGACTGGTCACGGTCGAAGCCTTTACCGCGGGCAAACCGGTTCTGACGGCCAGCGACGCGGGTGGCGTGCTGGAACTGGTGGAGGATGGCGTGAACGGCTGCGTGGTCAACCGAGCTGAACCCGACTCGATTGCCCGCGGACTGAGTGACATTATGAGCGACGTCGAGCGGGCAAAGACAATGGGACAAAGGGGCAAAGCACGCGTCGGGGAGATCCAGTGGAGCCGCGTAGTCGAACAGCTGACGTCACATGCCTGAAGACGTTAGCTCGAGGATCGCCTGGTTCACGCCGCTCCGACCCATCTCCTCAGGTATCTCTCTTTATAATGAAGAACTCCTTGAGGTCGTCGCGCGCGTTTGGCCTGTCGACGTCTTTGTCGATGACTATAAGCCGCGTCCGTTTCGACCGCTCGGTAAGTTGCGGATCTTCCCTGCGCGCCAGTTTGCAGGGCAGGACCGCCGCGAGAACTACGCCGCGGTCGTCTATCAGTTTGGCAACAGCCCAGCTCATGCCTACATGTACCAGGCAGCGCTGGAGCGACCGGGCATTGTCGTCCTGCATGACACGGTGCTGCATCACCTGCGACTTTCGATGGTGACTCGTCGTGGGGGTGCGCGGCGCTATCGCGAGGTCATGGCGCGCGAATATGGCGAGCAGGGCGCTGCCGTCGCCGTTCGGGTGCTGCAAGGACGTTTGCCGGGCGTGCTGTTCGACTGCCCGTTGTCGGAGGAGATCATCCGCGCGGCGCAGCACGTAGTGGTTCACAGCGAGTTCAGCCGAGAACAGGTGCGTGCGCTGGAGCCGGGCGCGGACGTCAGTGTTCTGCCGATGGGTATCCGGATTCCACCGCTCATCGATCAGCGTTCCGCTCGATCGGCGCTGAGTCTCCCGCCGGACGCGTTCATCGTCGCCTCGGTCACGGCAATCAATCCGTATAAGCGGCTCGATGTTGTGTTGCGGGCCATCAGTCGCTTGCGACGCGACGTGCCGGTCTACATGATCCTTGCCGGGAGCGTCTCGTCCCATGTACCGATCGAGCGCTGGATTGGTCTCTACGGACTCAACGGGCTTGTCGAACAACTCGGGTTTGTTGATGACCGGACCGCGCGTTTGGTGGCAGCCGCAGCGGACGTTCTCGTCAACCTCCGTTATCCGACGGCGGGTGAGACGTCAGCGAGTCTACTTCGTCTGATGGCGGCCGGGCGACCAGTCTTGGTGAGCGACGCCGGGTCTTTTCGTGAGGTGCCGGACGACGCGGTGGTCAAGGTGCCCGTTGACGCGCTGGAAGAGGATACAGTCGAGGCGCTGCTGCGGGCGATGCATGCCAGACCGGACCTTGCCAGGCAGGTCGGCGCGAATGCCCGCAGGTTCATCGAGCAGAATCACACGCTCAATCACATGGTCGCTGCCTACCATCGTGTACTGAGCGAAGAGGGTGGTCTCGATTTGGTTAGGCCAGATCCAGTCGACTGCACGGAATCGATTGACCTCGACATGCGCGTCGGGGCGCCACCGCTGGATCCGCTGGTCGAAAGCGTCGGTGTCGCTATGGTCGAGCTTGGGCTTGGTGCGAACGAGAGATTGCAGCGCGAGGTAGCGGGTGCGCTGGCCGAACTCGGCCTTGCGCCTGATAAGATGTGAATAGGATCCGGAAAGAGGAGTTGGTTCAGGGGAGTGTGTGATGAGCAGCCAGGAGACGAAACCGATCAGTGACGATCTTCTCGAGATTCTCGCGTGCCCGGTCTGCAAGACACCGGTGCGGCTGGAAGACGACAAGCTTGTCTGCGAGAACTGCGGCCGTCGCTACCGCATCGAGGACGGCATCCCGATCATGCTGGTCGATGAATCCGAGATGCCGGAGCAGAAGTAGACAGCACGATTCCGATCAAATGTTCTAGTCAAATTGGTATACTTCTGCAAGAGTATTCCGGCGTAACACGGCAGAGGGATGATGAGCACGCGCGTGGTTTCTGGCCGAATGCGAGACGAAGATAGTCCGGTTGAGACTGGGCTGCGACCGCGTCGGCTGGATGAATACATCGGACAGGACAAGGTCAAACAAGGTTTGAGCATCAGCATCGAGGCCGCGCAGGCTCGAGGCGAGACGCTCGATCACGTGCTGCTCTATGGTCCTCCCGGACTCGGAAAGACGACGCTGGCGACGATCATCGCCGCCGAGATGGGCGTCAACCTGCGCGTGACCGCCGGACCGGCGATCGAACGTGCCGGGGACCTCGTCTCGATTCTCACCAACCTCAAAGCGGGTGACGTCCTCTTCATCGACGAAATCCACCGACTGAATCGCGTCGTCGAAGAGGTGCTGTACCCGGCGATGGAGGATTATGCCGTCGACATCGTGCTCGGAAAGGGACCTGCCGCCAGAACGATGCGTCTGAATTTGCCGCGCTTCACGATGGTGGGGGCGACGACGCGACTGGCGCTGATGACCTCTCCGCTGCGCGACCGCTTCGGTTCGATCCACCGTCTCGACTTCTACGATCAAGAGGCGATGGAGCACATCGTCAAGCGTTCCGCCGGAATTCTGAGCGTTTCGATTGACCCGGAGGCGGCGACTGAAATCGCGCTTCGCTCGCGAGGCACGCCCCGTGTCGCGAACCGGTTACTTCGGCGTGTCCGCGATTACGCTCAGGTTCGCGCGGAAGGCGACATAACGCTTGGAGTAGCGCGACAGGCGCTCGACATGCTCGAGATCGATCAACTTGGACTCGACGATGTCGACCGACGTATTCTGCTTACAATTGTCGAGAAGTTCGACGGCGGTCCAGTCGGCGTCGATACCCTCTCGGCTGCGACAAGCGAGGAGACCGATACGATCCAGGACGTCTACGAGCCGTATCTGATTCAACTTGGCTTCCTGCAGCGGACCCAGCGGGGCAGGATCGCGACACGCCGTGCGTACGCACACCTCTCGTTGTCATATCCGGACCGCCCCGACGACGCGCAAACGAGCTTTTTCGACCCAGTCGAAAGCTAGTCGATGTCCAACGAGTTTATGTCTGAGTCAGACGAGCCGATTTTAATCAGCGACTACGATTATGATCTTCCCGAATTTCTCATCGCTCAGACGCCGGTTGAGCCGCGTGACAGCTCTCGTCTGCTCGTGCTGAATCGTCAAGACGGGTCGATCGAGCACCGGGTGTTTACGGATATCGGCGAGTACCTGAAGCCCGGCGACGTGCTGGTCGTGAACGATTCCCGCGTTCTTCCGGCGCGACTTCACGGTTGGCGCCCGACCGGAGGCCGCGTCGAGATTCTGCTCCTCCAGCGGGTTGCCGATCGCTGCTGGAAGGCGATGGTTCGTCCTGGAGCCCGGCTGCGGCCGGGAAGCGAGGTCGTTCTCGCGGACGCGACGGGCGAACGGACCGAACAGGTCGCGACGATCGTCGAGCGAACCGCCGATGGTCAGGCAGTTGTTGAATTGCCGGAGATGGTCGAGGAACGATTGCATGAGTTTGGGGAAATGCCGCTGCCGCCATACATACGCGAGCGGCTGCGCGATCCGGAACGCTATCAGACGGTCTATGCCGACACGTCGGGTTCGGCGGCCGCTCCGACCGCTGGCCTGCACTTCACACCGGAATTGCTCGACCGGCTTCAACATCAGGGCGTGAACGTGGCACACGTGACGCTGCACGTCGGCGTGGGGACGTTCTTGCCCGTGAAAGTTGAGGACGCCCGCGAGCACGTCATGCACTCCGAGTGGTATCACGTCTCGGCTTCGACTTTACAAGTGATCCGTCGGGCGCGCGCGACCGGACGCCGCATCGTCGCGGTGGGGACGACGAGTTGTCGCACCCTCGAGTCAATCGATCTCGATTCTCGCGCCACGGGAGACCAGACCGATTGGACCCAGCTGTTCATCACTCCGGGCTTCCAGTTTCGAGTCGTGGACGCCCTGATCACCAACTTTCACCTACCGAAGTCAACGTTGCTGCTGCTGGTCAGTGCGCTGGCCGGAAAAGATCGGATCTTCGCCGCCTATCATGAGGCGATCGAGCGAGAGTACCGGTTCTTCAGCTTCGGTGACGCGATGCTCATCCTCTAGCACGCACAGTCCACGAGATTCCAGGCGAACATTGATCGAATTCCTGTTATAGTCAAAGTAGTTGAGTCAGCGTTGGTCAGCGGCTTGCGCTTGTAGCCGCGCCTGTGACGGCTCAGCCAAAGGCGTTCATTTACGAGTCGCGCGGCCCGTTGTAGCATCGAGGTGGTGTAACACACTCGGGTCCGCGCTTAAGCCTTGTGTGCCGGGCAATTCTCGCGGCCACAGGCGATCGGAAGTCGAATATCGAGAGATTTGGCGGATCCGAAGCACCCGATATCTGGTTGGGTGCGAATGAACAGGGAGGCCACATGAATACCACGGAAGTAGCGAGGACGGGCGCGCAAGAACGCTTGGCAAAGGCCGGAATCCACGGCGCCGGTGACATCCACTGGAACGCGCCGACCTCAGTTCTCTACGAGCACGCTGTTCGAAGGCAGGAAGGTCAGGTCGCTCACCTCGGACCCCTCGTCGTCTCCACTGGCCGTTTCACCGGACGTACTCCAAAAGACAAATTCATCGTGGCCGAAGAACCATCTGAGGACAAAATCTGGTGGGACGGCAACAAGAAGTTCTCTCCCGAGAAATTCGACGCGCTTCACCAGCGGCTTGCTGACTATTTGAAGGGCCGCGAAGTCTACGTGCAGGATTGCTTTGCCGGCGCTGACGAGCAGCATCGTCTACCGGTTCGTGTAATTACTGAATACGCCTGGCACAGTCTGTTCGTTCGCAACATGTTCATCCAGGGACGGGCTGGCTGGCATTTCGAAGGCGAGCCGGGGTTCACCGTCATTTCCGCTCCGGGCTTCCACTCTGACCCCGAGCGGGACGGCACGCGTTCCGACGCGTTCATCGTCCTCAACCTTGAGAAGAAGATGATCATCATCGGCGGAACCGAGTATGCCGGTGAGATCAAGAAATCGATCTTCACCGTGATGCACTACGTTCTGCCGCTCCAGGGTGTCCTGTCGATGCACTGCTCGGCGAATTTGGGTCCGGAGGGCGACACCGCGCTCTTCTTTGGACTTTCGGGCACCGGCAAGACGACACTCTCGACCGATCCAGATCGCCAGCTGATCGGCGACGACGAACACGGTTGGACCGACCACGGCATCTTCAACTTTGAAGGCGGTTGCTACGCTAAGGTCATTCGTCTCTCGTCAGATTCCGAGCCAGAGATCTACCGCACCACTCGCGAGTTTGGCACGGTGCTCGAGAACGTGATCATGGACGAGGTCAGTAGGCGCGTTGACCTTAATGATGACAGTAAGACCGAGAATACGCGCGCTGCCTATCCGCTGACACACATTCCCAATCACACCATTAGCGGGACAGGTGGCCATCCTCGAAACGTCTTCTTCCTGACCGCGGATGCGTTTGGAGTTCTGCCGCCAATCTCGCGTCTCACCCCGGAACAGGCGATGTACCATTTCGTGTCTGGCTACACGGCCAAGGTTGCTGGAACTGAAGTGGGACTGACCGAGCCGGAAGCAACGTTCAGTACGTGTTTTGGCGCGCCGTTCTTGGCCCTGCCGCCGCGTGTTTACGCTGAGTTGCTTGGGAAGAAGGTCGTTGATCACAACACCAATGTCTGGCTGGTCAATACCGGCTGGATTGGCGGTACGGCTTCGAACTCGGATCGCGTGCCAATTGCGTTCACACGTGCAATGATTCACGCGGCGCTGAGTGGCGCCCTGCTCGATATCCCGTCGCACCCGGATCCCGTCTTTGGGGTACAGGTGCCCGAGCGGTGTCCGGGCGTTCCGCAGAACGTCTTGGATCCGCGGAAGGCCTGGTCTGATCCGGACGCGTACGACAAGCAGGCTCGGAAGCTTGCGGGCATGTTCCAGAAGAACTTCGCCCAGTTCGCCGATACGCTCCCGGAATCGGTGCGCGCGGCGGGACCCCAAGCAGAGTAATTTGCTGCCGGCCGCAAGGCGTTGACTGCGAGCCGCGCACGCACACACGAGGAGTAGTCAACAGCCTTGCGTACTCAATTTCGCGTGCGGATGAGCTATCCGATCGCTGCTGCCGCGCGTCTCTTGGCACTGAGCGTCTTCGTCTCTCTGCTGGTCGCATGTGGCAGCAGTTCATCGGCTTCGACAACGTCAGCTGGAAGTGGGGCAACTACTCCCACCACCAGCGGAAAGGAATCAACTGTGGCGTCAGCCAGTCAGCCCCAGCAGTGGGCGTCGCCTCCGGCGATGGAGATCGACAAGAACAAGACCTATCAGGCAACTCTCCACACCACTGATGGGGACATCGTGATCAACCTCTTCGCGTCGGAAGATCCGGTCACGGTCAACAACTTCGTTTTCCTGGCTCAGCACGATTTCTACAATAACGTGCCGTTCCACCGGATCATCAAGGATTTCATGATCCAGACCGGTGATCCGACCGGAACGGGGCGTGGCGGTCCTGGCTATAAGTTCCAGGATGAGCCAGTCACGCGTGACTACACCAAGGGTATTGTGGCGATGGCGAACTCGGGCCCGAACACCAACGGTAGCCAGTTCTTCATCGTCCAGTCAGACATGACCGGACGCCTGCCCAAGAACTACACCATCTTCGGTGAAGTAGTGCAGGGCATGGACGTCGTGGACAAAATCGCGAACACTCCGGTGACTCAGAATCCGGCGACTGGCGAGATGTCACAGCCGACGAAGCCGATACAGATCGACAGCGTCGACATCACCGTGAAGTAGCCTCCGAGAAAACGATCGCGTATGCACGAGGCCGGCCTCCGGGGCCGGCCTCTTCGTTTGTCGTCGAGCTTTTTCCCGAATTCGACCTACGCCGAATTGCGAAGCTTCCTCAATCCATCGAATAGTGCATCGAGATCTGAACCAGAGTTGAAATAGGCACAAGAGATCCGGATGCCGTTTGGCACTTGCACTCGGCGCTGAATGACGTTGAATTCGTGCCAGAGCCGGTCAGCTAATTCGACCCCGTTCCATCCTTCAAACGAGAACGTGACCAGTCCTGAACTGTCTGACCACTTCATCGGAGTCTGGAGCGTTACCCCTGGTTCCTCGGCGAGCCGGCCCTTGAGCTCGTCGCTCAGCTCGGCGCAGTGATGCTCGATCCGATCCCAACCAATGGCGCGCAGGTAGTCGATCGCATCCGGCAGGGCGACAAACGTATGCCAGTTGCGCGTTCCGAACTCGAATTTCGCGGCGGTCTCGGCAAACTTCCAGTCCGCGTCAGCGGGATGGGCGCCAAGCGCCACGCGATCGAACCTCGGTGATACCGAGCCATCGCCAACGTGGATCGGGTCGACCAGCGGCAGTGCCGCTTCGGCGACGAACAGAAATCCGGTTCCCTTCGGCCCCGCTAGCCACTTATGGCCGTTGCCGGTCATGAAGTCGCAACCAATCTGGCTGACGTCGACCGGAAACTGTCCTAACGACTGTGCGCCGTCAACCATTGACAGGATGCCCCGCTCCCGGCAGATGCGGCAGATCTCCTCCACTGGTAATCGCAGGCCGGTCTCACACGAGACGTGGCTGAGGATAACGATCGCCGTCTCGGCCTTCAGTGCTCGCTTGAACGATTCGAGGGTCTCATCGGGCGTCTTGCCGATGCTGAACAACTCGAGTTTCGCGCCCCCTCGTCTTTCGGCCGCCGCCCAGGGAAGGATGACCGCAGGGTGCTCCTGGTCGCTCGTCAAGGCAACCTGGCTGGAGCCGATCTTTAGTCCGGCGGCGACGAGGTTGACGCCGTCCGTTGCGTTGCGCGTAAACGCGAGGCACTCGGGACGGGCTCCGATCAACACCGCCAGCACTTCGCGGGCCCGCTCGTATCCGGCCTGCGCTTCCGGTTGGGCGACGTGTCCGCCGGTCTCATAGCGTTCAATCGCGGAAAGATGCCGTTCGAGCACAGGACGCGGCATGATACCGACCGTGCCTGTATTGAGGTAGGTCACTTGATCGAGGATCGGCAGGGCTGCGCGGAGGCGTTCGAGATCGAGCTGAGCAATCGGATCCATCGTCTTCTCCCCCCAGCGCGAGCGCTGGCTGTCAACTGATGAGGGCACCAGTGTACGATGGATCTCCGACCGGCGGTGTAGTCAAACGAACGGAAAGAAGCCCGTGGCCGGATTCCCGGCCACGGGTCGGGGAACTCTAATCTTCTGAAATCGCGAGGAGATCGCAGACCTGTTCGTATTCGCGCAAGAGTTTCTTCCAGAGGTCTTCCCACTTGGCGACATCCTGTCCGTCCGACAGCGCGCGCTCGATCTGAGCATAGCCGTCTTCAAGCCGGAGATAGAGGACGCCGGCACGCTTCTCCAGTCGCTCCCGGTCTCTGGTGGTTCGGACCGGCTGGCTGTAGGCTGTGGCGGCCATGACGATAACACCAATCCCATCACGTCAGCGGGTCGATTACGACGCCGCGTGCGCTGCCTCGCGACGCTGCTGAAGACGCTCGATGAGCGTCGAAGCCTCGCGACGCCGCAGTTTGTCGACGGTCTGTCCAAACATCTCCTGAGCTTCACCGTTGAGTTCATCGTCGGAGATGCCGACCTCACGGGCCATTGCGAACAGAAACTTGATCTGCCGCTCAGTCGCCGGCATTTGCTCCGGGCTGGACTTGCTACGACGCGATCGCGTGCGATTCAGGTCAATCGGAGAGTCGACCACTCGGTTGTCGACGGCGCCAAACTCGAAGTCCGGGCAGAACTGCGTTCCGTAGCCAAGAGCGGCAAGCGCCCGTCCAAGTGCCTTCGTCTCGGCCTTCTCAATATAGTCACCAAAGTCCGACGCCTCTTCGCTGCCCCATCCGGTCGCGCTCCCGCCATCGGGAATTTCGACGCGGGCCCGGAACACCGCGGTGTCGTCATCATGTGACATGAGCTGAGTCTCGATGCGTCCATTCGGGTTTTCACTGCGAAACCAAACGAGTCTCCACTTGACCTCGAGATAGTCGGCACCACTGATGCGGGTCAAGTAATTCTTGGGCTCGAAAGCGGTCGTCTCAGCCATCCCAACGTCCTCTCGTCTTCCAAACGTAGACCGCAAATAGAACACCCGTTCTAGATCTATTCTAGCAGAGAGGGGTCGAATGTCAACCTGCCCGACCATTACCGGAGTCCTGATCGTGGCAAAATATTGTCAGGCAAGCGCGCCGATGAACGGACGTGGTTCCGTCCGGATTGACCGGCGTGGTGTGCTATAATGCGCAGACGATTACGTGTACGAACATAGAAGGGGTAGCACTGGTGCGGCTCTCCTGCCAGCAAGATGATCTACAACGAGCGTTGGGTCACGTCTCGAGGGCGGTGGCGAAGAAATCGACGCTGCCGGTTTTGGGAAACGTCCTGTTCACGACCGATAGTGGGCGGCTGCGTCTCTCTGCCACAAACCTCGAAATCGCGGTGACTGCCTGGATCGATGCCGAGGTCGAGAGCGAGGGGACGATCACGCTCCGCTCGGACTTGCTGACCGACTTCATCGCCAGTCTGCCCGATGAGAAGGTCACGTTCGACCTGGATCCCAAAACGTTGAGCGTGGCGCTCACCTGTGCCCGATCTAAAGCGCACATTAAAGGTATTCCGTCGGAAGATTTCCCGTCGTTGCCGAGTATCGAGGAGATGGCGCCGACCGGGCGTGTCGACCCGGGAACGCTGCGCGACATGATTTCTCAAGTGGCGTTCGCTGCGGCTTCCGATGACAGTCGACCGGTGTTGGCGGGCGTACAGGCCGAGTTTTCCGGACCGGCGCTAACCCTCGCGGCGGCCGACGGATTCCGCCTCTCGGTGCGGCAGGCAGAATTGACCGAACCTGCCAGCGAGGATGTGTCCGTCATCATCCCGGCGCGCGCGCTTCAGGAACTATCGCGCATCATTTCGGACCAGACCGATCCTGTCGACGTGTCGGTAACTCCAAACCGGAGCCAGCTTCTCGTGCGCGCCGGTGACATCGAGTTCCTGAGTCGCCTGATCGACGGGCATTTCCCTGACTACCGGCAAATCGTCCCGCGACAGTTCGGTACTCGCCTCGTGGTCGACCGCGACCAGTTCCTGGCCGCGGCGCGACGCGCGAAGCTATTCGCGCAGTCGAGCAACGATGTCGTGCGGATACAGCTCAAACCGGGCGAAGGAGAGTTGGATCCCGGGTGCGTCAACATCTCGGCTCAGGCCGCGGAAACCGGCGACAACGAGGATGTGATCGACGCGCGGGTTGAGGGACCGGAATCACAGATCGCCTTCAACGGCCGTTATTTGACCGACGTGCTGACCGTGATGCGCGCGGGCGATGTCGCGGTCGAGATGAGCGGTCCAAATGCTGCGGGCGTGCTGCGATCGGCCGGAAATGACGAGTTTACCCACGTGATCATGCCCATGGTCATCGGCAATAGCTAGACGTTTTGCCGCGCGTACGACTCACGATCACCGCAATGAAAGACACGCTGGCGGGGCCGGAACGTGATCCCGCCAGCAACTTTTCTACCGTAATCAGCCTCAATTCATTCTCCACCACGTCAGGTTCGTCATGAGACTCTTGAAGCTCGAGCTCGACGAGTTCAGGCTCTACCACGACCTCGATCTCGACATCCCCGAGGCGGGCCTGCGCCTGTATGGGGCGAACGCCAGCGGAAAGACTAGTCTGCTTGAGTCGATCCATCTCCTTGCCACGACCAGGTCTCCACGATCCTCGCTCGAACGAGAGCTCATCAACTGGGAGAGTAATCAGGAATACGGCTTGGCCCCGTTTGCCCGCGTGGCAGCGAGCGCATCCAATGACGACGGCTTCGAGCAGCAGATCGAGTTGACGCTAACCACTGATCCGAACCGGTCAAACGCGGTTCGCAAGCGGGCGAAGGTGGACGGACGGGCTTGCCGAATAAGCGACCTCGTCGGGACGCTCAAGGTCGTGCTCTTCTCTCCGGAGGATCTCAGTCTGGTGCTTGGCTCACCCTCCGGCCGGCGGCGCTACCTCGACATTACCATCAGCCAGCTCGATCGGACGTACTTGCGTGCGTTGGGCCGCTACGGCAAGCTGGTGGAGCGGCGAAATAGTCTGCTGAAGGACCTCGGCGGACGTCCCTCTGGGCGGTCGGTCGACGCCGAGCTTGCCTACTGGAACGAAGAATTCACGACCTACGCTGCCTACCTCATCGCGACGCGATATCGCCACGTAGCAGGACTCGCCAGCGATGCAACCCTGGCGTTCGAACGCTTGAATGGTCCCGGCGTTGACCTGCGTCTGGAGTACCTCTCAACCGTGAGCCTGCCGGAGCCGCAAATTGCTCGAACTATCCAGGGGAGCGCGGATGAGGCACAGCCAGTCGTCGTTCGCGCGATCGAGAGCCAGCTGCGAGAACGACAGGCGGAGGAGCTGCGCCGCGGTTCGACCGTGATTGGCCCTCACCGGGACGACTTCGCATATCTCATGGATGGACGAGATCTCTCGGCATTCGGGTCACGCGGCCAGCAGCGACTCGCCGTAGTGGCGACCAAGCTCGCGGAACTGAAGCGGGTCGTCAACGTCACTGGCGAAGCCCCGGTGCTGCTGCTCGATGACGTGCTGTCGGAGCTCGACCCGGCACATCAGGATGGCTTGCTCGATGTGATCGGCCAGGCGGGATGCCAGATCATCGTAACGGCAATCGCCCGAGAATTACTCGACCATTCCGCGTTGCAGCGGCTACCCATTGCCCGAGTCAACCTGGGACGGATCGAGGTCGAAGCCCTGGATAATGGGCACGGACTCTCGCGCTGAGGTTTGTCCGGGGAACCGATTCTTTGCTATAATCGCCGTTGCTGGGCCGCAAGTCCGGCAGCGCCATTGGGGAGTCGTCTAACGGTAGGACAGCTGACTCTGGATCAGCCGGTTGGGGTTCGAATCCCTGCTCCCCAGCCCCAAGGACAAATCAATAACGCTCCGGATCAAACCGGCACCAGAAATGGGCCGGTTTCGTGTTTTCCAAGAACTGCCCCGACGTCGTGTCATCCAAGCACTCCTGAGCTCCGGCGTGGCGATTCAACAGGATTCCCAGAAAGTTGCCAGTCCACTCGCAGAGCGACCAGATCAAGTGTACGTACAGAGTGATGATGAATCGTCATCACCGGCGAGTGCGCGAGTAAGAAACCTGCGTACGGACGCATGAGAACGCGGTATCACGGAATTGACATTCGTGCCTTCGAGTTGGCAGCGGACGTGACGGTTCAACCTGAATACCGACTGCGGACGAACCGAACAGATACGAAATCGGTGCAGCCCGCATGAATAGAAGGAAAATCTGTACGTACACGCGTACGTACTTACTATCAAATCACTTTCTAAATCGCTGCGTTGGACCGTGGGACCGGCGCCGGTAGTAGAGGAGACTGAGGGCGGAGAGGAGATAACCTCCGATGAAGAGCGGTTCCGGGGAGGTCCAGCTAACGAAGCGAATTGTCATCAGAGCGAGCATGGTGGGGTAGATGAAGAGTCCGAGGCAGGCGAACAGGGACATTTCGATAAACGCGCTCCGCCATTCGGCTCCAGTCAGCTTGCTGATGATGAGCGGTAGCAGCGTAGCTGCTGGGAGCCAGATTGCGAACGCTGCGGTATTGTCGGACATCGGTCTGTAAGTTCTCCAGAGCACGCGATCGATTCTCAATCAACAGTCGCGGAACAGCAGCCCCAACTCTACACCAGCAGAGCGGATTCGATGACTGAGCGCGCGAGCAGACACCGCGAAGTTGAAGTCTCAAGGCGGGCGCAACCGATGGATGCCGTCCCGCCTTCGCTCGTTGTTTCTCAACTCGCTCTTCGTGTTCACCGTCAGGACATCATTCCAGCAGGTGAACACAGTCTCGAGCGACCGGAACTAGAACAGCCCGAAGATGTTTCCCTCGTCGTCGATATCGACGTTCAATCCACCCGGCTTGCTCCCGAGTCCCGGCATCGTTCGCATCTCGCCCAGGAGTGGGTAGATGAACCCGGCCCCTGCCGAGAGTCGTACTTCGCGTACGGTGACCTCAAAGTTCTCAGGCCGTGCCAGCAGGGACGGGTCGGCGCTAAGAGAGAGATGCGTCTTCGCCATGCAGATCGGTAATTTGTCGTAGCCGAGCCGGGTGTAGGTCCGGATCGCGCGCTCAGCGGCCGGCAGGTAATTGACATTCTCGGCACCGTACAACCGCTTGGCGATCGTGTCGATCTTTTGCTTGATCGGCTCGTCCAGTTCGTACAGGGGCTTGTAGTTCGACGGCTGCTCGGTCGCCTTGACGACCGCTCTGGCCAGGTCAGTGCCCCCTTTGCCGCCTTCGGCGAAGATGTTGGTTGGAACGGCGTCCATCGCTCCAGCTTTGAGCGCTGCCTGTCGAACCTCGTCGATTTCCGCCTGGGTGTCAGTGGGAAAGAGGTTGATGCAGACGACCACTGGAACGCCAAACTGCCGCACGTTTTCGATCTGCTTTTCCATGTTCGGTATGCCCTGACGCAATGCCTCGAGGTTCTCCTGCGTCAGTTCGGGATCGAGTGGTCGTCCGGGAACGATCTTGTACTTGCCGCTGTGCGCCTTCAGCGCTCGAATCGTTGCGACCAGCACCGCGGCGTCCGGCTTGAGCCCGCTCACCCGGCACTTAATGTCAAAGAACTTCTCAGCGCCCAGGTCGGCTCCGAAACCGGATTCAGTAACCAGAATGTCTGAGAGTTTGAGCCCGATCTTGTCCGCAAGAATGGAGCTATTGCCATGGGCGATGTTGCCGAATGGCCCGGCGTGGATCAACGCGGGCGAATGCTCCAGCGTCTGCAGCAAGTTCGGCTTGAGCGCGTCGACGAGCAGGGCTGCCATCGCTCCAGCCGCGCCGACGTCTTCGGCCGTGACCGGCTCTTTGTCCCGGTTCTGGGCGACGACGATACGGCCGAGTCGCTCACGGAGGTCGCGATACGAGGTCGCCAGCGCCAGTATCGCCATGACCTCCGACGCCGCCGTGATGTCGAAGCGCGTCTCGCGCGGCACACCGTTGCCAGACCCGAGACCAATCACGATATCACGCAGGGATCGATCGTTCATGTCGAGAACACGACCCCATTCGACCGTGCGCATGTCAATATCGAGCTTGTTGCCATGGTAGATCGAGTTGTCGACGAAGGCGGCGAGCAAGTTGTGCGCGGCGGTCACCGCGTGCATGTCGCCAGTCAGGTGTAGGTTCAGATCAGACATCGGAATGATCTGAGAATACCCACCGCCGGCGGCCCCACCCTTGATGCCGAAGACTGGACCGAGCGATGGTTGGCGCACCGCGACGAGCGACTTGAGGCCGATCTGCGCGAGCGCCTGACCCAGCCCGACCGTGACCGTTGTCTTTCCTTCGCCCAGTGGCGTCGGAGTGATCGCCGTCACGTCGACATACTTACCGTTCGGCTTATCCTTCAAACGTTCGAGAACGCTGAGCTTAATCTTCGCCTTATATGGACCGTAGAACTCGACCTCGTTTGGGGCCAGACCCAGTTCGGCCGCAATTTCGGCGATTGGCTTCGGCTCGACACTAGCCGCAATCTCACTATCACTCGGCACTGGATTGGACTCCTCTCCTCGTTTTACGACTGGATTCCTTCACCCACTTGGTGTCGAATAGCAGACTCTCAGGCTCCGACTGCACCGCGAATGGCCGCGACCGTGTTCCGCATCAGCACGGCATTGGTGACCACTCCTGTCCCGCCCGGAACCGGTGTCATGGATCCCGCGGTCTCTATGACCGATGAATCCGCATCGCCGACCAGATTGCCGTCAACCACATTAACGCCAAAGTCGAGCACAACTGTTCCTGGACGCACCATCTCTCCGGTCAGGATTCCCGGCCGGCCGACCGCGACAGCGACAATGTCGGCCTCTTTCGTGAACGAGCCGAGGTCGGGCGTCCGGCTGTGGCAAATGGTCACTGTTGCATCGAGCGAAAGCAACATCATCGCGAGAGGCTTACCGACAACTAGGCTGCGGCCGACGATTACTACGTGTTTGCCGCTGACTTGCTGCTGGTAATGCTTGAGGATTTCGACGCCGCCAGCCGGTGTGCTCGGTACCAGAGCCGTCATCCCGGCTTCGAGCCTGCCGATGTTGAGCAAGGTCATCCCGTCGACATCCTTGTCGGGGGCCACGCGCTCGGCGGGCAGGTTCTTTGGCAGATGGTGGGGTAGCGGTTGTAGCACCACGACCCCGGCGACCGCCGGGTTGCCGTTCAGGCGATCAATCGTCGCCTGAAGCTCGTCGATGTTGGTGCTGGCAGGGAGTTCAAGTAGTTCGAACGGAATGTTGACCGAGCCTGCCGTTCGTTTGATTGCCCGGGCGTATGCCGTCGCGCTCGGGTCTTCGCCGACCTTCAGCACCGTGAGTCCGGGGATCATTCCCACGTGCGTGACGATTTGGGCGATATCGTCACGCACTGTAGTGAGAATCTCACGCGCGACCGGCTTGCCCTCAAGCATCATCGCCAACGATCAGTCTCCATTTCCCTGGTTCATAATCACATTTGTCGCCAGTGTCAGAATTCGTTCGCCCATTTCCCAGGCGTTGGCACGAATTTGGAGCAATTCGGCCCGGAGGGCCGAGGCGCGCTCGTCGGTGACGTAGGCCAGGTTGGCATCCACCGTCAGCAAGGCGGCGTCGATTGCTCCGCGCGCCAGCGTGGCAGCCGCTCCGAGATCACTAATCGTGAATTTCGAGGCGAATTCCAGCGCCTGCTCCACCTCAATGAGGAAGACCAATCCCTCGCGGCTCAGCTCGAGCGGGACCTCGGCAGCTCGTACGTACGCGTCCTGAAGCATGGCCTGTGATTGAAGCGGGTCGCTCTCGCGGAGCTGCTTGGCCTGTCGCTGAACCTCGACGAGCGCAGTAAACGCTTCCATGTCGTGATCCGCCGCTTGTTCGAAGAGTTCTCGGTGACGGCTCACCTGGACGAGTAACGCCTCGATCTCCGTTCGACGGGCGGCCAGCGATTTTCGGCGCACAGCTAGACGGACAACGAGCTCGGCCGCGGCCGACGCACCGGCCAGTGTCAGACCGGCAATGACACCTCCGCCAGCGCTGACTGCCGGATCGGCAACACGACGAATGATCTCTGCCGCAGGCAAATCAATGAGGCGTTGGTGGCCACGAACATTGGGTTGGGAATCGGTCACCGTTTGGGGCTCCAGTTCAACAAATTCTTCAGGACTGACGCGTCCTGCTCAACCAAATCAGTATAGCACCGTCCGGGAGGCTTCCTGATTCGTGACACGCGGCTGATCGATTGCTGGCGGTTTCCTGTCGCAATACTGCCATGTTGACAGGCAATTGTGGATAACGTGGATAACGCTTGACAGGCTGGCACGCTGTACGTATACTGGTCTCATTGATTGGACGAGTTCGTTCGCTGCTGGCGAACGTACGTGACCAGGAGGTAGCGGTGGACATCAGGGACGGTCTTTTGGATCTGGGGTTCGCTCAACTTCTCAAGCAGTATCGCGAGACTGCGCGGATCTCGCAGAGTCGACTTGCGGAATCGTCGGGATTTGATCACAGCTACGTGAGCCGACTTGAAAGTGGTCATCGCATGCCGACACGGGACGCGGTCGTCAAGTTCGCCGAGGCACTCGGCCTCTCTCCGTCCGATCGTGACAACCTGCTCGCGGCGGCCGGGTTTATGCCGCAACGAGTCGAGAGCCTTCTGGCTGAAGAGCCGATTCTGACCGAGGTGTTCCGGTTGTTGCAGAGCCGTGATGTGCCTGAGGCCGTGCGGCATGATGTGCGTCAGATGCTGCAGCTCGTGGTGCGGCAGGCACGGCTCGCGGCACAGGGGTCACCGACTGGCCCGGGCACGACGCCCGATACCATTGCGGCGGACTGAGACTCATCCGCACCCGCTGATCTCCTTTTAATAGGATCGGGTGTCTTGAGTGGGTAGCAAAGACTCAGTCGGTGCCGTAGCTGATCGTGTTCGCATAGACGTGGGTTTCAGCGTTCGTACGGGGCATACTTAGGCGCGAAGAGACGATGGGTATGATCCAACACATGGGAGGAGTGGCGTGCCGTGCGTGATTTCGCGCACCTGCACCTTCACACTGAATTCTCGCTGCTCGACGGCATGGGGCGTATCAACGACTACATGACGCGAGCCCGTGAATACGGGATGAAGCACCTGGCCATCACGGACCACGGCGTCATGTACGGCGTGGTTGACTGGTACAAAGCGGCCAAGGCCAACGACCTCCATCCGATCCTGGGGATCGAAGCCTATCTCGCGCCGAACGCCATCGCCGACCGGGACAAGAGTTCCTACCACTTGCTGCTGCTCGCTGAGAACGAGCGGGGCTACAGGAACTTGCTGAAGCTCGCGAGCCGGGCGAGCCTTGATGGCTTCTACTACAAACCGAGGGTCGATCTCGACATGCTGAACGAGATGCGTGACGGCGTGATCGCCACGTCAGCTTGCCTCGGTGGTCCGGTTGCCAATAACTTCCTGAATGGGAAGGACGAAGAGGCCGTTCGCCTGGCGACAACCATGCGAGAGATGTTCGGCCCGAAGCACTTCTACATCGAGATCCAGGATCATGGGATCGACGGGCAGCGTCAGACGAATCCGCAGCTCATTGAGCTAGCACGCAAGCTTGACCTGCCATTGGTCGCGACCAACGACGTGCACTACGTCAATCGTGAGGATGCTGGGGCGCAAGAGCTGCTCGTCTGTGTCCAGACCAATACGACGCTCGACGACCCGAAAAGGCTCCGCATGGAGTCTGACCAGCTCTACTTCAAGAGTCCGGACGAGATGTGGCGGATATTCGGCGACATTCCAGAAGCGCTCGAGAACACCATCTCGATCGCCGAACGCTGCAACGTCGACATGGAATTTGGTCGTCTTCACCTGCCTGACCCCGGGATTCCCGAGGGCGTCACGGCGCACCAGCACCTGATTGACCTCTGTTGGACCGGCGTGAAGGAGCGGTACGCCGAGGTGACCGACGAGGTCCGTCAGCGGCTCGAATACGAACTCGACGTCATCCAGGATACCGGCTTCTCGAGTTACATGCTGATCGTGCGCGACTTCGCCCAGTTCGCCCGCACCAACCGCATCCCATTTGGTGTCCGTGGTAGCGCGGCGGCCAGCATCGTCCTCTATTGTCTCGGCATTACCGACATTGATCCGCTCAGCAATCGGCTCGTCTTCGAGCGTTTCCTCAACCGAGAGCGTCGTGAGATGCCGGATATCGACATGGATTTCGCAGACAATCGGCGCGGCGAGGTCATCGACTACGTCGCCAAGAAATACGGGCACGATCGAGTGGCCCAGATCATCACGTTCGGGACGATGGGCGCCAAAGCGTCGCTACGCGATGTCGGACGGGCCATGGGTTGGGCTTACGGAGATGTCGACCGCGTTGCGCGTTTGATCCCGCAGTCTCTCAACATGTCGATCGACCGAGCACTAACCGAGAGTTCCGAGTTGCGCCAGCTCTACGATCAGGACACCCGGTCGCGAGATTTGATCGACCGTGCCAAGCAGCTTGAGGGAATTTCTCGTCACGCCGGAACCCATGCGGCGGGCGTCGTCATCGCGGCGGACCCGCTTGTTCATCACCTGCCTCTGCAGCGTCCTTCGCGGCAAGAGGAAGGTGCATTGCCGACCACACAGTTCACCATGGAGACGGTCGCCGAGATCGGCCTGCTCAAGATGGACTTCCTGGGTCTGGCGAACCTGACGATTCTGGGAGAAGCGGTCGACATCATTCGCGAGCGGCACGGGGTCGACCTCGATCCAAAGCACTTGCCGGAGGACGATCAGAAGACGTTCGAGATGCTCTCGAACGGTGAGACCTTTGGTGTCTTCCAGCTCGAGAGCGCGGGCATGCGCCGCTACATTCGCGAGTTGCGACCGGGATCGATTGCCGAGCTCTCTGCGATGGTGGCGCTTTATCGTCCTGGGCCGATGCAGCACATTCCGACCTACTGTCGTGCCAAGCACGGCGAGGAGCCTATTCACTATCCGCATCCGGACCTGGCGTCAATTCTGGACGAGACCTATGGCGTCATCGTCTACCAGGATCAGGTGCTTCTCATCGCCCAGAAGTTCGCGGGGTACACGCTCGGCGAAGCGGACATCATGCGCAAGGCTATGGGCAAGAAGATTCCGGAGAAGATGGCGGCCGAGCGCGTCCGGTTCCTGGATGGAGCCGAGGCGAAGGGCTATTCCCGCGAGGACGCCGAGACCATCTTCAACTTGATCGAGCCGTTTGCCGGGTATGCCTTCAACAAGGCGCACGCGACCTGCTATGGGTCGATCTCGTACCAGACCGCCTATCTCAAGGCCAACTATGCGCCGGAGTACATGACCGCCGTGTTCCGTCTGGCGTCGAGTCACCCGTCTGGTACAGCCAGCCGCGTGGCGGCGGCGGCGTCGGAATGCGCCAAGCTTGGCATCCGGGTGCTGCCGCCCGACATCAACCGCAGTCAGGTCGATTTCACGGTCGAGGACATGGACGACGCTTCCACCGGGATTCGTTTCGGACTCTCGACGGTCAAGAATGTTGGTGAGGGCGCCGTACGGTCGATCATCGAAGCCAGGGAGACGTTGCCTGAGCAGCGGTTCGGCAGCTTCGAGGAATTCTGTGACACGGTCGAATGGTCACTGGTGAACAAGAGAGTCGCTGAGAGTCTGATCAAGTGCGGAGCGCTCGATGAGTTGGGGAACCGCGGCGCGCTGCTCGAAGCGCTTGAGCCGGGAATCAACGCCGCGCAGTCGCGCCAGAAGGCGGCCAAGCGTGGTCAGGTCGACATGTTCTCAGCGCTCCAGGTTGAGACGCCGGCCATCGCGATGCCTGCTCTCGAGGAGGTAACGCTTCCCGCCAAGACGCTCCTGACCTGGGAGAAGGAACTGCTCGGCTTCTACCTCAGCTCTCATCCGCTCAACGATCTCATGCCAATGATCCGGGATGGCGGATTCGTGCAGTTGGCGGAGATTGACGAAGAAACAGTCGGCGAGCAGATCGACTGCATCGTGCTACTCGCCGGAATTCGCCGGATCACAACCAAGAAGAACCGAACCATGGCGATCTGCGAGTTCGAAGACCAGTCAGGTTCGATTGAAGCGGTCCTCTTCCCCGACGTCTACGAGGCTTCGACCGATCTATTACAGGAAGACGCAGTGGTTCGCGTCTCCGCTCGCGTCGACAACCGCAACGACCGTGTGCAGTTGATCGTGACGAACGTCAAGCGCATGTCGACTGAGAAACCGGTGCCGGTGCAGGTGCGTGAGATCCATCTCTACTTGGTGGCGTCGCCCGATGTCGAGGACGACATTCGTCGCATGCACCGGATCCGCGAACTCTTTGACGAATTCCCTGGGGATGACCGGTTGATCCTGCATGTCAGCGCGGGGAACGTGAAGACAGAGCTCGTGGCGGGGATGGGGGTCGACTGGTGCGACGACGTCGCTGCGGCACTCGCTGAACTTGTGGGCGCCGAGTCGTTCAACCTGCGCGAGCGGGAGGAGTTCCGCCAGCCAAGTGCTGAGCTCCTATCGGCGTAGCCAGGCGAGCAGATCATCCAACGGTTTCGTATTCAGCACTGAAGACGGGCTAATTCCGGCCCGTCGAGCCAGTCCTATCCCGTAACGCATGAGATCGAGCGAGCGCACGTCGTGCGCGTCGGTATCGATCGAGATGGTGACGCCCGCTGCCTGTGCCTCGCAGGCAACTTCGTCGCTCATGTCGAGCCGCGATGGATTTGCATTGATCTCCAAGGCCGTACCCGTCTCCTTCGCGACGCGAAAGACAGTTTCCCAGTCATAGGTACCGCCCGGACGCCGCTCGATGATGCGTCCGGTAGGGTGAGCAATGATGTCGACGTGCGGGTTGCGCATGACCTTGACGATGCGCTCGGTCAGTTCCTCGGTTGACCGGCTGAGAGCCGAGTGGAGCGACGCTACCACCAGGTCGAGTTCGGCGAGCACGTCATCCGAGAAATCGAGCGTGCCATCCGGGTGCACCTCAACCTCGCTGGAGCGTAACAGACGAACCTCGGGAATCGTCTCATTGACGCGGTCAATCTCGGCGCGCTGCTCTCTGAGGCGCTCACTCGACAGTCCCCGCGCGATGGCGAGTCCACCCGAGTGGTCAGAAATGCTGAGGTACTCGTAGCCCAACTCGCGGGCTCGAGTCGCCATCTCCAGGATCGTCCCATGCCCGTCGCTCCAGTCGGAGTGAAGATGCAGGTCGCCGCGGATGTCGCCGATCGTTATCAGGTCGGGTAGACTACCGGCTTTCGCTCGTTCGATGACGGAGGGTGATTCCCGCAGTTCGGGCGGGACTAGCGTAAGTCCAAGAGCCTTGAATAGGGCCTGTTCGCTTTCGGCCTTCGGCAACGTTCCACCAACCAACTGCTCGAGTGCCGAGGTGAAGTCGCGCCCTCCGGTCCATCGGACGATCTCAGAGCCGAAGAGATCTGGGGCAGAGCACTTGACGCGTGCCTGGACGCCACAACTATGGCCTCCAGTCACCACTCCGTCGTCGCGAATCTCGATCTCATCGAGCAGATCGGCCAGCGCGTTCGCCACCGAGGTCGTGTTGGATGTCGCGACAACGAGATCGAAGTTGCCGACCGTCTCGCACATGCGGCGCACGCTCCCGGCAATTGCGACCTGGACGTCAAGCTTTTCTGCCAGGAATCGACACATCTCTTCGACGGCCGGCAAAGCGGCGCCGATCGAGAGCCGCCCGGTCCGGCGATTCAGAAATGCAATGCCCTTGAGGATCTTCTCCTCGTTGCGCGCGCCGAAACCCTTGAGCGCTCGGATTTCGCCACGGTGCGCCGCGACTTCGAGCTGGGTCAGGTCGGTGATGCCGAGTTCGCGGTAGAATCGGGCGACCGACTTCGGTCCGATGCCGGGAATATCGAGCATGGTAAGGAGCGTTGAGGGGACTTCACCCAGTACTTCGTCCATGGCGCTGAAGTGACCCGTGTTGACAAGTTCGGTGAGGGCCGCCGCGATCGCCGGACCGATGCCTGGAACCTCGGTGAGCTTTCCCTCAGCGATGAGGTCCTGAACCGGGAGCGCGAATTCCGACACAATATCGGCCGCGCGGCGGAAGGCGTTGACGCGAAACGCGTTCTCGCCCTTGATCTCGATCAGGTTCGCGAACGTGCTCAATTGCTCGGCAAGCTCGGCGTTGTTCATTTCAGCCCTTCTCTCACGATCAGGACTCCCGTCGATCGGTCGTCTGGTCAGTCTGGCTGTGGTCCGGTCAATGGCTCGTCATCGCGAATGGCGAGCGACGCGACGGATTGACCGCGATACTTGGCAATGCCGTTGCTCCAGCCGATCAACCAGCCATCCGCGCTGGCATTGATTTCGCCGCCGTCTATCGGACGTCCGTAGATGTCGACCATGCGCGCCAGCAGATCGCCCTTCTTGAAGGATTCACCGGGCTGAACCTCGGCCTGAAGAATGCCGGAAACCGGAGCGCGAGCCGAATCGTCGCGGCGAACCTGGAAGCCGAGGTCGACAACTGGGACCTGGCCGATCGCCATCGGGTCGCCGGAGAGCATCTCGTAGCCTCGCAGTACATTGAGAATGCCGACTGCTCCGGCTTCGACTGCGGCCGGGTCGATCGCCATTCCCATTCCGAGTTCGAGCGTCAGAGACGGAATCCCCGCGGTGTTGACCATACTTCCCGCCACCGAGCGGTGTAGGGCGAGGTCGATGTACTTGGCGGCAGGCGACTCATTCACGACCGAGAGGCCGAACGTCGTTGCTAGCCAGTCGAGTTTCTTCGCGAGTTCCTCCGCTCGGGCTTTTTCCTGATCGCTCCCATCAGCGGGGTACAGCACCCGGTCGCGAATCGTGAATGGGATTGAATCGATTGATGCGTTGTGCAAGTCGAGCAAGCAATCCGGCTCGGTACCGACAACGGCGTCGAATATCTGCTGGGCAACCTGTTGGTAGACGGCGGGTGGGATGCCCGTGTCGTTCCCCTGCTTGAATCCCGGCCAGACCCGATTGGGATCCTTCGCTTCGTAGTAGGGATAGCGCTGCATGACCTGAAGTCCAGCAGGGTTGATGGTTGGCAATGCGATCAGCGTACCACGCAGGTTTGACGGCAGGTCCGGCGTGAGGACGCGATGGATGCTGGCGATTCCGGTCAATTCACCACCGTGGATGTTCGCCGTGACCCAGACAACCGGGCCCCGCTCTCGACCCTGGGCGATCACGACTGGAATCTCCTCGTGGCCGCCCGTTGGCAGGTCCAGCACCCGGATCGTTCCGTAGGAATAGTCACCAGGCCGGCCGATCGCGGAGCCGACTTCCACCTGCGTTCTTGCCATTATTCCCTCACTATCTGGATCATCGATTCGCTGAGCGCCTAGGGGTCGCCCGTGGTTCACCCGCTCGCGGTTCGCGTGCCGCGACGGTCAGTTCGCCGGCATAGGCGAAAGGGCGTCAATCGCCAAGTCGCCGAATTGCCGCCACGGCCTTGTCGACGTCATCGGTGATCAGCAGGCAGAGACTGCCATCGCCGATCATCCGCATCGCGTGAGAGATTGCCTCTTGCTCGTCTGGCATCGAGAGAACGAGCGGGGGAACCTCGTTTTGCGCGATCCCGTCGATCATCAGATCGATGTTGGCCCGGTGAATTTCCTCCGCGTGAAGGATTACGGCGCCGCCGAGTCGGCCGAGAAGACGCCCAGCCTCAACGACCTGATAGTCGGGCAAGTGTGGGAAACAACCGGAAACGGTGATCATGCGGCGGTGATGCTGATGGCGAATGCCACGCGTGAGTGATCGAAGCGTCCAGGCCTGACGCGCGGAATCGACCACCACCGTGGCGTTGCCGACCTGGAAGATGTTGCAGCTGCCTGGTAGTCGATCTGGATCCGGAGAGAAGGTTCGAAGTCCTTCGCGAATCGCGGAATCGGGGACTTTCAGCGCGACGGCGAGCGCGATCGCGCAGAGCAGATTCTGCACCTGGAACGTGAGCGCGCCCTCAAGGGCAAAATGGGCGTCGCCGACATCGATGATGTGCCGGTTGATCGAACGTCTGCCGACGACCACTCGTCCGTCCTGAACCCAAACGGCCGCTCCTCCGGCGAGCAAATGCCGGCGGAGCGCCGGGTTCTCATGGTGGAGAGCGAAGACGACGATTTCCGCTGACGCATGTTCTGCCGCTTCGAGTACCGCGTGGTCGTCAGCATTCAAGATCAGTACCCCGTCGGACCGCACGGCCCGGGCGACGATCGTCTGTGCTTCGGCTCCCTGGCTGGCTTCAGGGCTGATCAGACATTCCTCATTGTTCCCGCAAAGTGTTGAGATCGCCGCGAGCGGATAGATACCCTCGGGAAGTCCAACGCCGGTGACCAGTGGTGTCTCGAGTTCTTGCAGAGCGACATCCAATTTGCCGGTGCGAGCGTCCTCGAGGACATGCGTCCACGGCCCAAGTTCACCCGGAAGGCGCTCTCCGTTGACATAAACGCCAGTACTCGACCAGACTCCGATCGACTGGCCTGCCGCGTGAAGGATTTGATGCAGGAGCCAGACGATGGTTGATTTGCCTCGTACTCCGGCGATGCCAACCAGTGGCAGCGGCGCGTGCTTGCCGGTTCGCCGGGTGACTCTGACAGCTTCAATTGATTGGACGTCGGTCATTCGATTCATCCTGATGTCTATCTGGCGTTCTCAGCGCCAGCAATTCCGTGATCCCTGAGGTTGTCGAGATATGGGACGAGCCGCCTGGCTATCGCTCGAAATGCTCGTCCACGATGACTGATTTCGTTCTTCTCGTCAAGAGATAATTGTGCGAACGTTCGCGTATGGCCGAACGGCTGAAAGAGCGGATCGTAGCCAAAGCCGCCATCGCCTCGTGGTTCCGTGAGGATGACCCCTTCGATCGTACCGTCGGAGTGAAGTACGGTTCCGTCCGGCGCCACCGCGGCGACCACCGAACGGAATCTGGCGGTACGTCGCTCGGGCACGACGTCCCGAAGTCTTTCAAGCAGCAGGGCATTATTCGCGTGATCGTTGGCTGTCTCTCCAGCGAACCGTGCCGAGCGGACTCCTGGCGCGCCAGCGAGTGCGTCGACCTCGAGTCCGGAGTCATCGGCGACTGCGACCAGTCCCGATTGTTCGCATGCAGCGCGTGCTTTGAGCAGCGCGTTCTCCAGAAAGGTTGTACCGGATTCTTCGGGGAGTTGGATCTGGAGATCCGACGCTGTCTTCACCTCGACCCAGTGAGGCAGGAGCCGTTTGAGCTCCCCGACCTTTCCCTGGTTGCTGGATGCGAGCGCGATCAGCATCTACGCGTTCTCCCGTGCTGAACCGCGGCTCTGATGCGCGCGAACGGGCAGGTCGAATAGGTCGATAGCATTGCGCGTCGTGATCTCGGCGACTTGATCGAGCGGCATATTCCGCAACGTTGCCAACCGCTCCGCGACAAAAAGCACGTACGCGGGCTCATTGCGCTCGCCACGATGTGGGCTCGGTGTCATGAACGGGGAATCGGTTTCGAGGAGAATGCGATCGAGCGGGGCCTCGACGGCTGCCTGTTGCAGCGCCCGCATCTTGCGAAAGGTCAGCGCGCCGCCCAAGCCGATGTGGAGTCCCAGGTCGATGCATTCCTTCATGTAGCCAGCATCACCGGTAAAGCAATGCATAATGCCACGATGTGGTGGTGACGAAGCGCGCAGCACTTCGAGCGTGTCCGCTTCGGCATCCCGCTGGTGGACTACAAAAGGAACGTTGAGCTCTTTAGCTAACGCGATCTGACGCGCGAACGCGTCCTTCTGCTTCGCCGCCGTGTCAGCTTTCCAGTGATAGTCGAGCCCGGTTTCACCGATCGCAACCGCGTGTGTCGCGACGGCCGTCTCACGAATCCGAGCTTCGAGGTCTTCGGTAAACTGTTCCGCCTCGGTCGGATGCAGGCCAATCGCGAGGTGAACCCCGCTGTAGCGCTGCCTCAGCCGCGCGCCTGTTTCCCAGCGATCTGGGTCGAAGCCTATGAGAATGAGCTGATCGACATCCGCCGCTGCCGCGCGCTCGAGAACGGCGTCGCGGTCCGCCTCGAACTGATCGAGGTCGATGTGGCAGTGGGTATCGATCAACGTAGCCATACTTACTTAACCGTTACGCTCTTTGCCAGATTCCGAGGCTTGTCTGGATCGTACCCGCGCAGCAGGGCCAGTTGGTAGCCGAGCAGCTGCGCCGGGATGACGTTGACGATCGGCGATGCGTCGCCTACGTCCGCGACCGGAATATGAACGTCAAAGATCGGATCGTTTTCCGGCGACACTCCTATGATCATACCCCCGCGGCTCTTCATTTCCATTGCGCCCGAGAGAATGTCGTCGCGAGTCTCGTCGAGCGGCGAAAAGACGATCGACGGGGTTCCCTTGTCGACCAGTGCGATGACTCCATGCTTCAGCTCGCCCCCGGCAAACCCTTCGGCGTGCATGTAGCTCACTTCCTTGATCTTCAAGGCGGCTTCGAGAGCGGTCGGATAGGAGAGTCCGCGGCCGATGATGAAACAGTGCTCCTGGTCGACGATCCGCGTGGCAAGCGCGCGAATCCGGTCAACCGCAAGCGGCGCGATGGCCTGCTCGATGCCATCAACGGCTTGCCAGAGGAGCTCTCGCGCCACGTGCAGACTTCCGTTCAACTCGTGCGCCAGCATGAGCAAAATAGCGAGCTTGGCCGTATATGCCTTGGTCGACAGCACGCACTGCTCCGGCCCGGCGCCGAGTGGAATGCTGAAGTCAGCAAGGCGATCAAGTGTCGAGCCTGTGACGTTGACAAGCGCCGCAATTTTGGCACCACGCTCCTTGGCGGCCAGCACGCTCTCGATCACGTCGGCGGTTTCTCCGCTCTGCGAGAGAGCAATCACCAGGCTGCGATCGGTGATGAAGTGTTCTTGATACTTGAATTCCGACCCGACCGTGAAGTTGACGTGGCGGCGCGCGATGCGTGAAAAGAGATAGGAGCCGGAGAGCGCCGCGTAGCTGGCGGTGCCACTTCCGACCAGAAACGCGCCGTATGACTCTCGGATTAAAGCAGCCAGCTCCTTGACCGGATCGCTGTACTCCGCGCTGATGCGCCGCAGCACGCCCGGCTGTTCGTGGATCTCCTTGATCATGAAGTGGGGATAGCCGCCAAGCGATGTATCGGCCTCGCTCAGGAGGAGCGGGCGAAAATCCGGTTGCTGAGGCAGCCCCGTCTCGTTCGCGAAGAGGCTCAACCCTTCGGATGAAAGACAGGCCACCTGCCCGTCGTCCAGATAGTGAATTTCGGAAGCGTGGCCGACCAACGCGAGGGCGTCTGATGCCAGGAAATATCCTCGTTCACCTCTGCCAAGCACCAACGGCGAGACATTCTTCACCGCGGCCAACTGGTGCGTTTTGTTGTCCATCACGATGACGGCATTGAGGCCGCGAAGCTGGGAGAAGACCGCGCGCAGCGCGTCAACCAAGGAGATATCCGAGGGACTTGCGCTGACCTCCTCGATCAGATGAGCGACGATCTCGGTGTCGGTTTCGCTATGAAATTCATGTCCGGCAGCGACCAGTCGCTCTTTGATGACGCGATAGTTCTCGATGATGCCGTTGTGAATGACTGCGAACCGACCGGTGCAGTCGAGGTGAGGGTGGGCGTTTTCGTCGGTGACACCACCGTGAGTCGCCCAGCGCGTGTGACCGAATCCGATCTGTGCGTCGGGCAAGGTCGCGACCGCATCGCCGATTCTGCCGGCTCGCTTGGCGACGTCAATGTGGCCATTCGCGCCGACCGCGACTCCCCAAGAGTCGTAGCCGCGATATTCAAGCTTTCGCAGAGCGTCGAGAATCATTGCGCCGCCGGGCTGAGAGACCCCGACATATCCAAAAATACCGCACATAGTGAGATTATCCTTTTCCCGCTCACCAGGGCCCATCGCCCGAATTCGGCGCACGGCAGCGCTCGAACCAAGGCAAGTCTTGAGCCCCGCGTCACCACGACATTCTTCATACTGTGTAAGGCGGGAAATCTTGTTGAGAGGCAACGCACATCGGTCGCGTCTTGTCCCGTCGATCACTCGACGTCTTTGAGGCAACCGTGACGACTGTGCAGCCGGGAGAGCACCCGCCGAATGGTTCGCTCGCTCTCCACCGCGTCAACTTGCCGCCTCCACGGCAAGTCCAGGCGCTTATCGGAACGATTACTCGCACTTCCCGCCGGAGCCAGACTGCCCGACTCCAGGATCACTATAGCCGCGCCGGCCGCCAGTTTCAACCGTCAAAGGTACTTTTCGCTGCCGGGCTGTCCCGATGATTCCTGACGTACGGACAGGACGCCGGGGAGACTCCTGAACGACTTCGTATGTATAATGACGGTAACGACGATCTTGTCCGCGCGATTGGGAAAATGAAAGCACCAATTCCTCTGATCGAGCGCACCGGAACATCGCGGCCCAGGCCGCGCTTCGCCATATGCACCCTTGGCTGCAAGCTAAACCAGAGCGATGAAGAAGAGATCCGTCGCGATCTGCGGAGCGCTGGTCTGGCCGAAGTAGAGTTCAGCCAAGAAGCGGACATCTACATCGTCAACACCTGCACCGTCACCCATCTTGCTGACCGGCGATCGCGTCAAATGCTGCGCCGTGCACGGCGTCAGAACCCTGACTCTCTGGTCGCTGCGATCGGCTGTTACCCCTCAGTTTCCCCCGATGATCTTCATGCCATGAATGAAGTCGACCTGGTCGTTGGGTCGATCGAGAAGCGCACGGTCGTCGATGACATCTTGTCGCACGTAAACTGGTCACATCAAACATTCGACGAGATCGAGTCGATCGAGCAGGCCGATACTCGCACCAGGCGCACGATCAAGATTCAGGAGGGCTGCCGGGCACACTGTACGTACTGTGTGATTCCGAGTGCTCGTGGTGGACCGCGCAACATCGCCCCTGAAGACATCGTTGCGGAAGTCCAGCGCGCGGTCGGCGACGGGCACCGTGAGGTGGTTCTGACCGGCACGCACGTCGGCACGTACAGATGGCACGAGGGCGTCCAGACACTGCGTCTCGCGGACCTGCTCGAGCGGGTGCTCGATCAAACGAGGATCGAGCGTCTTCGCGTTACGTCGGTCGGGCCACATGAAATCGACGAGCGATTCATTACTATTCTGAAACGTCCGCGCATGGCACCGCACCTTCACATGGCGCTGCAGAGTGGCAGCGCAACCGTGCTGCGCCGCATGAAGCGCTGGTACAACCTGCAACAGTATCGGCGATCTGTTCGCAGTCTGCGCCACGAGATTCCTGAGATCGGCCTGACCACGGACGTGATCGTCGGCTTCCCGGGTGAGACTGACCAGGAGTTCGACGAGACCTGCGAGTTCGTCGAGGAAATGGCCTTCTCCAAATTGCACGTCTTTCCATTTTCGGCGCGGCGCGATACGCCGGCGGCTGAAATGGACGGCCAGGTGCCACCGCGCGACAAAGAACGACGCTCGGCTCGGTTGCGCGAGATTGGCGACCGTCTCCATGCCGAATTTGTCGCGCAGCATTTGGGACGGACGGCGGACGTTTTGCTGGAGCACGCGCATCACGACGTGTTGCATGATCGACCGGTCTGGAGCGGATTCACCGGGAACTATCTGCGTGTCTACGTGCCGTCGAACGAGTCGCTGGAAAACCAGTTTGTGAAAGTGGAGATTGTCGACCCAATTCGAGACGGCGCGCTTGCCGAACCGGTGACGCGTCTGCACGAGGAGTAGATCCGTGATTCAGCGCTACACCCGTCCGGAGATGGGGCGAATCTGGAGCGAGCGGAACAAGATTGATCTCTGGGTCAAGGTCGAGATCGCCGTGGCGGAAGCCTGGGCGGCGCGCGGAGCGATTCCGGTCGAAGCGATGCCGAAGATCCGGCAGGCGAGTTGTGACCTCGATCGAATGAAGGAGATCGAAACGGAAACCGACCACGACGTCATCGCCTTTCTTCGGGCGATGGGTGAGACGGTCGGTGAGGATGCTCGCTTCATCCATCTCGGGCTGACCAGCTCCGACGTGATCGACACAGCGATGGCGATGCAGGTCGTTCAGGGAATCGACCTCCTGCTTCACGACATCAACGCGTTGATCGACGCCGTGGGAAGGGAAGCAGTCAAGCACCGACGCACAGTGATGATTGGCCGCACACACGGGGTGCATGCCGAGCCCATAACCTTCGGATTCAAGCTGGCCGTTTGGTACGACGAGCTTCGCCGCCACCGGACCCGTCTGGATGCTGCCCGCGAGGACATCCGGGTCGGCAAGATTTCCGGGGCGGTCGGGACGCACGCGAACGTTCCACCGGACGTTGAGGAAGACGTCTGTGCCCACCTCGGTTTGCAGACGGCACCGGTGTCGACACAGATCATCCAGCGTGACCGTCATGCCCACGTGATCAGCGCGCTTGCCCTGCTGGCGTCATCGCTCGACAAATTCGCGACCGAGATCCGGCATCTTCAGCGAACCGAAGTTCGGGAACTCGAGGAGCCGTTCGATCCAGGTAATCAGGGTTCGTCGGCCATGCCGCACAAGCGCAATCCCCACGAGAGCGAGCGGATCAGCGGTCTGGCTCGTCTGGTTCGGGGCTATGCCGTTACCTCGTTGGAGAACGTGACGCTCTGGCACGAGCGTGACATCAGCAACAGCTCGGCTGAGCGAGTGACCTTCCCCGATGCGTTCATCCTGCTCGACTATATGCTTGACCTGATGGCCGAGATTGTCTCCGGCTGGAAGGTCTATCCAGAGCGGATGCAGGCCAATCTGGAGTCCACTCATGGCGCGATCTTCTCCCAAAGGGTGCTGCTGGCTTTAGTCGAATCCGGAATGGATCGACAGCAGGCATACCGGGTCGTGCAGCACTCCGCGCACGACGCCTGGGATAACGGCGTGCACCTGAGCAAACTCCTTCGTGAGAACGCCGAGGTGACGTCGCGGTTGTCGAGCGAACAGATCGACGAACTCTTCAGTGTCGAGCCGCATTTGAAGCATATCGACGCGACGTTCGAGCGACTTGGCCTCGATGTCGTATCGCCGGTCGCGGCGGGATAAGAGGGAGCGCGTGCGGGTTCTGACGGATCATATCGAGATACCCGGATTGCCGGTCTTCAGTCGCGGCAAGGTGCGAGAAACGTTCCACCTGGGCGATCTCTTGATGATGGTCGCCACCGACCGCATCTCGGCATATGATTCGATCTTGCCGTCGGGTATACCGATGAAGGGCGTCGTTCTGACGCAGCTGTCCCGGTTCTGGTTCGGTCGGACGTCTGACATCGTGCCCAACCACTTGATTTCCACCGATCTCTCGACGCTGCCGGGCGATCTGGATATCGATCGAGATCTCCTGCAGGGCCGGACGATGATCGTTCGCAAGGCGGCACGAATCGACATCGAGTGCGTGGCGCGCGGTTACCTTGCCGGTTCTGCATGGGCAGAGTACAAGCAGTCGGGCACCGTCGCCGGGCTGTCGCTGGCGACTGGCTTGGTCGAAAGTTCTAAGTTATCTGAGCCGATCTTCACCCCCGCCACCAAGTCGAGCTCCGGCCATGACATCAACATTACATTCGATCAGATGGCGGACATCGCCGGTCACGACCTCGCGTCAAAGCTGCGTGAAACGACGCTGAGTGTCTATTCAGCCGCAGAGGAATATGCTAGGTCGCGCGGCATTATCATTGCCGACACGAAGTTCGAATTCGGACTGATCGACGGCGAGTTGACGCTCATCGATGAGGCGATCACGCCCGACAGTTCGCGCTTTTGGGACGCGGAGCGTTATGAGCCCGGCAAGGCGCAGCCGTCCTTTGACAAGCAGTTCGTCCGCGATTGGCTGACGTCGTCCGGCTGGGATCGCGAACCACCCGCACCGGCGCTGCCGGACGATATCGTCGAGGCGACATCCCAGAAGTATCAGGAAGCCTATACCCGGCTGACCGGCAAGCCGCTCGCTTTTCAGAATTGACCGAGGAGGAATCACTTGTCGACGCCATCCACAAGCGTCAAGACGCGTTGGCGCGCCGACGTCTATGTGACGTTGAAGCCCGTGGTGAACGATCCGCAGGGGCTGGCCATTCGCGACGGGCTGCATATGCTCGGGTATGGCGAGGTCGACGCCGTGCGCGCCGGCAAGTTCATCCAGCTCTGGGTTGAAGGGAACGATTCAAGCTCCGCTGAGCAGCGTGTCAAGGAAATGTGCGACAAACTGCTGGCCAATCCGGTCATCGAGCAGTATCGCTTCGAATTGGCCGAAGATCCGGCCAGGGATTCGGGGTAGAAGCTACATGCGATTCGCGGTGATTACCTTTCCCGGCAGCAATGGAGATCACGACGCCCTGAAAGCGGTTGAGCTTGGACTGAAGCAGCCGGTTGAGCCGGTCTGGTACCGGGAGACGGATCTCAGCCACTTCGATGCCGTTCTCATCCCGGGCGGCTTCTCCTATGGCGACTACCTGCGGGCCGGGGCCATTGCCCGCTTTGCCCCGATCATGGAAGAAGTCGCGCGCTTTGCCGAACGCGGCGGACCGGTGCTCGGCATGTGCAACGGTTTTCAGATCCTGACCGAGGCTGGACTCCTTCCGGGGGCGCTCCTGCCAAATGGATCACTCCAGTTCCGGTCGATGTGGGTGCACACCCGGGTGGAGCGCAGCGACACGCCATGGACGACAGGGATTGACGACGGCACCGTCCTCCGGCTGCCAATCGCCCACGGCGAGGGACGGTATTTCGCGGATCCCGAGACGGTCGAGCGCCTCGAGGCAAATGGTCAGATCGTCTTTCGTTACACCGATGCAAACGGAAATCGCTCGCCCGAATCGAATCCCAATGGGTCGACGAACGCGATCGCCGGAATTTGCAGCGAGCGACGAAACGTGGTCGGGCTGATGCCACATCCGGAGCGCGCGTTCGAACAGATTATCGGCAGCGACGATGGCCTGCGGGTCCTGTCGTCGGTACTTGAAGCAGGGTTGAGCGCGACCGCCAGGTAGATTGTGGTCGTCAAGAGAGGGAACGCATCTCGGTGGTTGACGTAACTCCAGAGGTCCTGGCCGAAGTCGCGCTCTCCGAGGATGAGTACCGGCTCATCATCGAGAAGCTTGGCCGTGCGCCGAATGCCGTGGAACTCGGCATGTTCGGCGCGATGTGGAGCGAGCACTGCGGTTACAAGAATTCACGCCCGCTCTTGCGGCTGTTCCCAACCGAGGGTCCACGCATCGCTCAGGGACCGGGCGAGAACGCGGGCGCGGTCGACATCGGCGATGGACTCGTTGCCGTCTTTAAGATCGAGTCGCACAATCACCCCTCCGCGGTCGAGCCATACGAGGGAGCGGCGACCGGCGTTGGTGGTATTGTGCGCGACATCTTCACCATGGGTGCGCGCCCGGTCGCGATTCTCGATTCTCTCCGATTTGGCCCGCTGACCGAGCAGCGGAACCGCTATCTCTTCAGCGGAGTGGTCGGAGGCATCGGCGGCTACGGCAACTGCCTCGGCATTCCCACAGTCGCCGGAGACGTCTTCTTCGATCGCTCTTATTCGGGCAATCCGCTGGTCAATGCCATGTGTGTCGGCATCGCGAAGCGTGATGAACTGATGCAGGCGAAAGCGTCCGGCGTTGGGAATCTGGTGCTGCTGGTCGGCGCTGATACCGGTCGAGACGGCATTCACGGCGCGACGTTCGCCTCGGTTGACGATCCAGAGAAGTCGCATCGCGGCGTGGTTCAGGTCGGCAACCCGTTCCTCGAAAAACTCCTGCTCGAAGCCTGTCTGGATGTTCTCCAGACCGAGCATGTCGTCGCCATGCAGGATCTCGGCGCGGCCGGACTGACCAGTTCGACAGTCGAGAGTGCCAGCAAGGGAGGCGTCGGCATCGAGATCGACGTCGCGCGGGTCTCACGCCGGGAGTCAGGAATGACGCCCTATGAAGTGATGTTATCGGAGAGCCAGGAGCGCATGCTCGTCATCGTGACGGAGGACGGGCTCGACGAGGTGCGCGCCGTCTTCGATCACTGGGACCTGCACTCGGATGTCATCGGACGAGTGACGGATGATGGTGTTGTCCGCGTTCTCGACGACGGAGAGGTTGTGGCCGAGATTCCGGCGACGCTCTTGACCGACGAATGCCCGACCTACACGCGGGAGGGCATCGAGTCTCCGCGAGTCGTCGAGTTGCGGGCATTTGACCCGCTCACGCTGCCAGATATCGGGGGGACCGTGACCAATGCTCTCTTGCAGCTCCTGTCGTCGCCGAACATCGGCAGTCGTTTGCCCGTCCACCGGACTTACGACTCGACGATTATGACCAATACCGTCGTTGGCCCGGGCAGCGGAGATGCGGCCGTAATTCGCGTCAAGGGGACGAACCGTGCCCTGGCGATGAAGACCGACTGCAACCCGCGCTATTGCTTTCTAGAGCCGTACACGGGCGGCATGCACGCGGTGCTCGAGGCGGCGCGCAATGTCGCCTGCGTCGGTGGTGAAGTCCTGGCCTTCACCAACTGCCTCAACTTCGGCAATCCCGAGCGGCCAGAGGTCTATTTCCAGCTCAAACGGGCCGTCGAGGGGATGGCGGCGGCATGCCGGTCACTCGATGCGCCGGTGGTGAGTGGCAACGTGAGCCTCTACAATCAGACCGGGCAGGAGTCAATCTTGCCGACGCCGACGATCGGCGCGGTTGGGGTTCTCGACGATGTCAGCCAGCATACCGGATCGGCATTCGATCCGAGCGGTTCCGTTTATCTGATCGGGTCAATCGAATCGACACTCGGCGGCAGCGAGTATCTTTCGCGGCTGCACGGATTGACGGCGGGAACTCCGCCCGGAGTGGACCTCGATCTGGAGTTGAGCGTCCAGGACGCTACGAGGAGTGCGATTCGCGCGGGCTTGGTCTCTGCAGCTCATGACTGCTCGGAGGGCGGCATCGCGGTGGCATTGGCCGAGAGTTGCATTTCTGGTGGAGTTGGCGGGAAGTTCGATTTGAGCGGACTTCGCGAGGCGAACAATAACCGGGTTGATCAGACGCTCTTTGGCGAATCTGCTTCGCGGGTGCTGCTGCAGTGTAGGCCTGGTGAAGAAGAGAATCTAGAACGGCTCATCTCCGAACGCGACGTGCCGTACCTGAAGCTTGGCAAAACGGGCGGGTCGGCCTTTGCGCTGGATGGTGTGGTCGAAGTACCGGTATCACGCATAACCGAGTCCTGGAGCCGGGCGCTCGAAGTCTAGCGGGCGTTCGGACAGGCGTTGAGGTCGTGATAAACTTGAGTTTGGAAACGTCTTGATTAAGGAAGGGCTGTCCCCGGTGCCGTTTGACGAACCCCGCGAGGAGTGTGGCGTCTTCGGGGTCTACGCACCACATGAGGATGTGGCCCGTCTGACCTTTTTCGGCCTCTACGCATTGCAGCATCGTGGTCAAGAGAGTGCTGGCATTGCCACTGCTGACGGGCAGCGTCTGCGCATTCACACCCGCATGGGGCTGGTCAATACCGCCTTCTCGGAGGATGACCTCTCCCGCCTCGGCGGACACATTGCAATCGGGCACACCCGCTATTCCACTACCGGTTCAAGTCAAGCCAAGAATGCCGGGCCGTTTCTGGTCCATGGCGAGCTTGGCGACGTCGCGGTCGCACATAACGGCAATCTGGTCAATAGCGCGATCCTGCGTCGCGATCTGATGGAACATGGCGTCCAGTTCGAAGGATCGACCGATACCGAAGCACTCACCTGGGCTATTGCCGAGAGCGCCGGATCGTCAATCGCCGTTCGCGTTCGCCGGGCGATGGCACGTTTTCTCGGGGCATACAGTCTGGCTATTCTGACCAAGGATTCCCTGGTTGGCGCGCGCGATCCCAAGGGAATTCGTCCGCTGTGTCTCGGTCGAATCGGCGAGGACGGCTGGGTCATCGCGTCTGAGACGTGTGCCCTCGCGACGATTGGCGCGACCTTCGAGCGGGATATCGCACCGGGCGAGATCGTGGTGATCGATACGAACGGCTTGCAAAGCTACAAGATGGACGATTGGGACGGCAAACAGGCCACCTGCATCTTTGAGTTCATCTACTTTGCGCGTCCCGACAGTCAATTGATGGGCAAGCGCCTGCATCTCGTCCGTCAGCGCATGGGCGCCGAACTTTGGCACGAGGCTCCAGTCGATGGTGACATCGTGGTGCCTATGCCAGATTCAGCCGTTCCTGCCGCGATAGGCTATGCAAAGGCATCCGGGATTCCCTACGCCGAGGGGCTGATCAAGAACCGCTACATCGGCCGTACGTTCATCCAACCCGACCAGCGCCTCCGCGAGCAGGGCGTGAAGCTCAAGTTTAACGCGCTTCCCGAAGTGCTTGAAGGAAAGCGCGTCATTTTGGTGGATGACACGATCGTGCGTGGTACGACGAGCAAGCCGATCGTCGATTTGCTCAAACAGAACGGCGCGCGCGAAGTTCACATGCGGGTTCATGCCCCGCCGATCATGTGGCCCTGCTACCTCGGTGTTGACATGGCCCGTCGTGATGAGTTGATTGCGGCCAACAAGTCGGTCGAGGAGATCGGTGAGGCGATCGGAGTCAACTCAATCAAATATTTGAGCCTTGACGGCCTGCTGCGAGCCATCGACTTGCCGGGTAATCGCTTCTGCACCGCTTGCCTGACGGGCGTCTATCCGGTGCCTGTGCAGATGGAGATGGACAAGCTTTCATTCGAGCACGTCGGCTGAACAACAGGTCCGAGGTTGACGTCTCCACCGGCCGGTCTTTACAATCGGTCGGTTTGATCGCGACTTCGGGAAGGAGATCGGCGCGTGCCTGAACCCAAGAGGACGCCGCTGTCAGAGAGACATGAAGAACTCGGCGGGCGAATGGTCGAATTCGCTGGCTGGTGGATGCCTGTCCAATTCAGCGGGATCATCGACGAGCACAACACGGTGCGAAACAACGCTGGCCTGTTTGATCTTGGCCACATGGGCCAGGTTGATGTGCGGGGCCCGGGTGCCCTGGATTTCTTGCAGTACGTTACGACCAATGACGTGTCGAAGCTCGAGCCGGGTCAGGCTCAGTACTCGATGCTTCTCCTTCCAACCGGTTGCCCGATCGACGACATCATCGTCTACCGGCGCCCCGATGCTGACGGCTATTTCGTCGTCGTCAACGCGGCGAACGCCGAACGTGACGTCGCCTGGATGCGCGAACAGCGCCAGAATCGCAGTGACCTCGACGTGTCAGTCGAAGACGTTTCGGCGGTAACTGGCATGATCGCGATTCAGGGCCCCCTGGCCGAAACCATCCTCCAGCGCATAACCGAAGCTGACCTCGAGGACGTGGAGTATTTCAGCGCCATTGAGACCATCATCAACGGCTCACCGTGCATGGTGGCGCGCACTGGCTACACAGGCGAGGACGGGTTCGAGGTCTATTGCCCGATCGATCAGACGCTGACGATCTGGAACAAGTTGCTCGAAGTCGGAGAGAACGACGGGATCAAGCCGATCGGCCTGGGCGCGCGAGATACGCTGCGTCTAGAAGCGAAGATGGCGTTGTATGGCAACGAATTGTCGGAGGAGATCACGCCGCTCGAGGCTGGCCTTTCATGGGCGGTCAAGCTTGACAAGGGTGACTTCATCGGCCGTGACGCGCTGGTGAAACAGAAGGAAGAGGGCGTGAAGCGACGCCTGGTCGGCTTCAAGATGGTCGAGAGAGGTGGTGTCCCGCGAGCGCATTACGATGTGCAGGTCGACGGCCAAGACGTTGGGTTCGTCACCAGCGGCACTTCGTCACCGACACTGGGCGAGAATATCGGTCTTGCGCTGATCGACAAGAGCTACGCCGGAGTCGGAAAGCCGCTGCGGATCATCATTCGTGGCAAGGCGGTCGCGGCGGAGCAGGTTCGCACGCCGTTCTACAAGCGAGAGTCCTGAGAAAATGCGTCGAGGAAGAGGAGAGAACTGACCATGGTCGAGATTCCGTCGGGACTGTATTTCAGCAAGAGTCACGAGTGGGCGAAGGTCGACGGCGACGAGGCCACACTGGGCGTGAGCGATTTCGCGCAGAACGAGCTCGGCGATATCACCTACCTGGAGCTGCCGGAACCTGGCACGGCGATCACCCAGGGTGAGCCGCTCGGAGTGATCGAGTCTGTCAAGGCTGCCTCGGACATCTACGCGCCGCTGAGTGGTGAGGTCATCGAGACGAACCAGGATGCGATCGAGTCGCCGGAGTTCGTCAACTCCTCCCCGTACGACAAGGCGTGGCTTGTCAAGATCAAGATGAGCGATACGTCCGAAGTCGGAAATTTGATGGATTCGAGCGCCTACACCACCTATGCGGAGGAGCAGGGCGGACACTAGGCCGCTAACCCGGCTGCTCGCTGGCGAATCACAAGCGAATGCGGAACAATTACGTAAGCTGAGAGCGGGCTGCCGGCCCGCTCGATTCCATTAAGCGGCTGGTCGAGATCGTGCGGCGACCTCGCTAACAACGCCCGCAGGGGCCATACAGGCGGTCACATTTTGGGCCGCTAACGTGCCTTGGAGCGATCAGCCTCGAGGTCGAGTGAGAGATAGACAGCATGCCTAAGCCACTGGTCGCGATCATTGGGCGGCCGAACGTCGGAAAGTCGACGCTCTTCAACCGGATCATTCAAGAGCGGCGAGCGATTGTCGAGGACATCGCCGGGACCACGCGCGACCGAATGTACGCGGAAGCCGAGTGGAATGACCGCCGGTTCGACATTGTCGACACCGGCGGGCTGCAAGCTGAGCAGGAGATCGCGTCCTCTTCGTCGACCGAGATATCGGAGGCGACTCAGCGTCAGGCGCTGTTCGCAGTGGAGGAGGCGGAGCTGCTCCTCTTGCTGGTAGACGGCGAGGTGGGCGTCACCGCTGGTGACCACGAGGTTGCCGATTTGGTCCGTCGAAGCGAGCTGCCGGTTATTTTGGTGGTGAATAAGGCTGAGTCTCGCCACCGGCAGGACGCCGCGGTCGAGTTCTACGAACTCGGCCTGGGAGAACCGCAACCAGTCTCGGCGTTGCATGGCGTTGGTATTGGGGATCTGCTCGACCAGGTCGTCGATAGCCTGCCGCCAGCGAGTGGCGACGAGGGCGCGGAAGAAGATCTCCCGGCAATTGCAATCGTCGGTCGCCCGAACGTCGGCAAATCTGCCTTGCTCAATTCAATTCTAGGTGACAGCCGCCAGATCGTCTCGGACGTACCAGGCACCACGCGCGACGCGGTCGACACCGAGATTACCTGGGCCGGCCAACGCCTGCTGATGATCGACACAGCTGGTATTCGCCGGCGCGGCCGGATTGACCGCGGCATCGAAAAGTTCAGCGTGCTGCGCTCCTTCCGAGCGATCGAGCGCTGCGATGTGGCTGTCCTGGTGCTGGACGCGACAGAGCCTTTCACGGCGCAAGATCAGCACGTCGCCGGATACATCACTGAAGCCAAGAAGGGGATTGTCCTCGTCGTCAACAAATGGGACCTGATCGAGAAGAACGATAAGACGATGAGCGAGTTCGTCGAGAAGGCTCAGGAAGCCTTTGAGTTCATGCCATGGGCGCCGATCGTCTTCACCTCGGCGCTGACTGGTCAGCGGGTCGATCAGATCATGGAGTTGGCACTCAGTGTCATGACCGAGCGGAGCAAGCGCATTTCGACCGGCGATCTCAATCGGTTGCTGCGAGAGGTGATTATCCGGCACTCACCTCCGACCAAACCGGGCAAGTGGCTGAAGTTCTATTACATGACCCAGGCGTCCACCGACCCGCCGACATTCGTCTTCTTCTGCAATGCACCGCAGAACGTCCATTTCTCGTACCGGAGGTATCTCGAGAACACGTTGCGGCAGCATTTTGGCTTCACGGGAACGCCAATTGAAATCCGTCTGAGGGGGCGAAATCCGAGAGAGTAGCGCGCAAACCCGCTATGTTACACTCGCAGCGAACAGCGTTCGAACGCAACCCCAGGCGCGGAAAGGAACTCACCATGGATGTCCTTCGGTCAGCAGATCCGGAAGTCGCGAGCATTGTCGACTGCGAGCGTGACCGGCAGCTTCACACCATTGAGCTGATCGCGTCCGAGAACTTCACGAGCGCGGCGGTGATGCGAGCGGTTGGATCAGTTCTGACCAACAAATACGCTGAAGGCTATCCCGGCAAGCGCTATTACGGTGGCTGTGGCTGCGTCGATCAGGTCGAGACGCTGGCTATCGAGCGGGCGAAAAAGCTGTTCGGCGCTGAGCACGTCAACGTTCAGCCTCATTCTGGCGCTCAGGCGAACATGGCCGCCATGTTCTCGATACTCGATCCAGGCGACCGCATTCTGGGAATGAGCTTGCAGGAGGGCGGGCACCTCACGCATGGCCTGCACGTCAACTTCTCCGGTCGATTCTTCGACGCCCATTTCTATGAATTGAATCCCAAGACCGAGCAAATCGACTTTGATCGCGTGCGAGCTAAGGCGCGCGAAGTGCACCCGAAATTGATCATCGCCGGCGCTAGCGCCTATTCCCGCATCATCGATTTCGCCAAGTTCCGCGAGATCGCGGACGAAGTAGGCTCCGTCTTGATGGCCGACATCGCTCACATTGCTGGAATGGTCGCGGTCGGCCTCCACCCAACCTCGATCGGAAACGCGCACATCACCACCACGACCACGCACAAGACGTTGCGTGGGCCGCGCGGCGGCATGATCATGAGTGACGAAGAACATGGCAAGGCGATCGACAAGACGCTCTTCCCTGGCATGCAGGGTGGGCCATTGATGCATGTGATCGCCGGAAAGGCGGTCGCGCTGGGTGAGGCGTTGACGCCCGAATATCGCACCTACATTGAGCGCGTGATTGAAAACGCCAGGGTCCTGGCTGAGACACTCCAGTCCGAGGGACTGCGAATCGTCTCGGGCGGGACCGACAACCATTTGATGCTGGTCGATCTGACGTCGCTCGACATGAGTGGACGCAAGGCCGAACGGCTGCTCGACGCAGTCGGCATCACTGCCAACAAGAACACCATCCCGGGCGACCAGCGGCCACCGACCCAGACCAGCGGCGTTCGACTTGGCTCGCCCGCCATGACGACGCGTGGTTTCGGCCCCGACGAGATGCGCAAGACGGGGCAGCTCATCGCGAAGGTCCTGCGCGGAAACGAGGACGAAAAGGTGATGGAGTCGGCCCGTACCGAGGTCGCGGAACTCGTCGCTGGTCTGCCGCTTCCGGGCGTTAGCCTTGAGTCGGCCGGCACCGGTGACGACTAAATGATCGCCGAGGCAATTCATCGATGCTGACGCATGGGATCATCGCCCTGGGCATCGCGTGCCTCGCGGCGCTGGGCACCAGTCTGCTGCTGCCGACACTCATTCGTGTGGCCAATCAGCTTCACCTGGTATCGGAGCCGAGCCTGGAACGGCACGTTCATACCAAACCGCTGCCGAGGATCGGCGGGTTGGCGATGTTCGTCGCCTTTGTCGCGGCGGTCGCCGTTAGTTTCTGGTTTCCGGTCGAACGTTTTCCCATTGAGGTCGAGCGGATCGCCCTGCTCCTGACTGGCACGGTCTTGATCGTTGCGGTCATGCTGGTCGACGACGTCGTCGGCGTCTCTGCGCGGGTCAAACTTGCCTGGCAAGTGGCCGGAGCGGCGATCATCATCGCTCCACGCTTGCGCGGCGAATCTCATGGACTCGTCATTGACCAGTTCAACAACCCCTTCGGCGGCGTCATACACCTTCCGTTGATCGTCGCGATCGGTTTCACGCTCTTCTGGATCGTCGGATTCATGAACACGTTGAACTGGATCGACGGTCTCGACGGACTCGCCGGGAGCGTCACGCTGGTTGCCGCGAGCGTTCTGTTTTTTCACACCTTCTTCCGGCCCCCGGGGGATCCGCAATTCACCATCTCGCTGCTGCCAGCGGCGCTTGGTGGTGCGGTGATCGGTTTCTTGCCGTTCAACTGGCATCCGGCGCGCATCATTATGGGCGACGTCGGTGCGATGTTCCTCGGCTTCACCCTGGCGGTCATCTCGATCATTGGCGGCGCCAAGATCGCGACCGCACTGCTCGCGCTCTGGTTGCCGATTCTCGACGTGGCATGGGTCATCGTCTATCGTGTTCTGAACGGGCGGTCGCCGCTGAAAGCGGATCGAGGACATCTCCATCATCGCTTGCTCGACATGGGTTGGACGCAACGACAGATCGTGCTTCTCTTCACCGCCATTTCAGCGGCTATGGGAAGCGCCTCCCTCTTCATACATTCCCCGGAGCTAAAATTCTTCGCGCTGATTGGCGCTGGCGTTATCGGCCTCGTGCTGCTTTCATTGCTGGCGCGCATCAACCGTCGTCATCTGGAATCACCGATAACCTGAGTGAGAACCGAGGAGATCCCGAGTGCCCATCTACGAGTATCGCTGTGCCGACTGCCGCAAGAAAGTTAGCGTCTTTTTCCGCTCCTACTCCGCAGTATCTGACCCGAAATGCCCGATTTGTGGCGGCACGAACCTGGAACGACTCTTCTCGCGAGTCGTGGTTCGCAGAGGCGGGAGCCGCTCCGAGGCCGAAGTGGGTGAGCCCGACATGGGCCAATTCGGTGGGATGGACGATCTTGGCATGGGCATGGGGATGGGGGACCCGTACGGCGATCCCTATGGAGACGATTTCGACTCCAACCCGTTCGGTTTCGACGACGATACCGATCCGCGAGAAATCGCGCGCTGGACACGGCAGATGAGCGCCCAGATGGGAGAACCACTCGATCCAGATCTTGACATGGCTCTATCGGATCTGGAGCGCGGCGCCGATCCTGAAGAGGTGATCGAACGCCTCGAGGAGAGCGATCCACCTCCTCCAGAAGAATAGTCTGTGAGGTTGTCGGGCCGCTACTGGAGCAGCAGGTCGAACGGCGGCTCCTGATCGCTGTCGTGCCCAAAGAAGGACCACAGGTCGAGCATGGCGGTGAAGAGCCGGTGCCCGAGCAGGGCACCGAGTGTCACGCCACTGATAACGCCGAAAGCCGTTCCGAGCGTAAATGGTAGGACGAAGCCCGATTTCGATTGAGCGGTCACAACGCTCCTCCTCGCGCCAAGTTCCGAGAAACGCCTGTCACTGGATCACCAGCAGCCGCTGGGCATCGCTCCACAGATCTTCGAGACGGTAGTGTTCTCGCTGGTCTTCCGTGAACAGATGGACAATCACCGACCCGTAGTCGAGCACGATCCAGCCCGTCTCGGGTATGCCTTCGCGCCGGTTGGGCCGAATGCCCTCGTCGCGAAGTTCTCGTGCTATCGTCTCGCCCATCGCTCTCAGCTGACGGACGTTATCCGCTGAGGCTATGACAAAACATTCGGCGATGGTTGTTAGTTCACGAATATCCAGAACCTGAATGTCGGTTGCCAGTGCGTCAGATGCAATGGCCGCTATTCGTCGCGCGAGATCTGTGGGATCAGTCACTAAGCATTGTCCGTTCAATGCGTACGTACATAGTCTAGCACGCTTCAGTCAACCTGCCAATGGGTCTCGTTCTTGTGGGCCTGGTAGGATTCGAACCTACGACCTTGAGGTTATGAGCCCCTTGCTCTGCCGCTGAGCTACAGGCCCGGTGCGGCGTGGTCGGCAATCATTCTAGTCGATACGGTCCTTTTGGAACAACCGTACGATTTTCCACAGCGACGTTTGGGGATTCGTTCGTTGGGTTCATGGCTCGCTGATCAGTAGTCCACCCGGGAAGGTTCTCAGCACCTTCGAGACCATCAACCGGAATTCACCATCCCGCCGCTCGGCGTGGACGTCCTCTCCGCCCAGATGGTTCGTGAAGCTCTCTGGCGCCGCGAAGGGCACCCGAATGCTCGTCTCTTGCCAGTTCTGCTCGAGCGACAGCGTGTCCTCGTGCTCGACGAGATTGGCGACGTGAACTGGGGCCACGACGATTATGGTCGCATTCCCGTGCCTGCGCGCGAACGCGACGACATGGTCAGCACGCGTTCCGTCAACTTCGAGCGGCACGTAGTCGCCAAAAGCGAACAAATAGGGCAGCCGCCGTCGGAGTGCCAGCACCTGGTGTGTCAGAAAAAGCTTGGGTAGCCCGTCGCGCCAGTCGGCGAGCATGGAGTCCAGTTGGCGATTTCGCGTGAGCGAATCGAGGCCGCGCTGGCGTGCATGGTAGTCGACGGGTCGCCGGTTATCCGGGTCGACCAGACTCAAATCCCAGAGTTCGGTACCTTGATAGGTGTCCGGTGTTCCTGGGACGGTCAACTTGAGCAGGGTCTGGCTGAGCGAATTAATCGCGCCAATACGGCCGATGTCGCGTACGAGTAACTCGAGGTCGCTCAGGAACTCCCCGGATTGTTCTGGGTCGAACAGCGCGTCCACGAACGTCATGAGGGCATTCTCGTAGACGGTATCGATTTCGACCCAGCTAGTGTGAGTCTTGGCCTCTCTCGACGCCTTGATCAGGTAATCCTTGATGCGCTGCTGGAACGCGTCGAGTTCTTGGTGCAGCAGTGGCCAGGCGCCGATCAGCGACTGGTAGATCAGCATCTCGACGTTCGCATCCGGGATTGGCGTTGCGTTGCGCACTGGCCTTTGCCCTGCATTCATTTCTCGCCAGCGACGCAGCGCTCGGTCCCACTTGTCTGGAATCTCGGAGAGAACGGCGATCCGGGCTCGAACGTCTTCGCTCCGCTTCGTGTCATGGGTTGACGTCGCGTTCAGGGTGTGAGGCCAGCGCTCGGCTATGAACTGATTGTGCGCGTGGAACTCTTCAACGCTTACGCCCGGAATGTCCGGATGTCCGCCAACCTCGTTGAGCGACACCAACCGGTTGTACTGGTAAAGGGCAGTGTCCTCGCTCCCTTTGGCCATGGCAGGTCCGGTAATCTGCTGCCAGCGCATGACGAATCGGAGCCAGTCATCCTGATTCTCGTCCGGGATGTAATTTGGAAATTCCAGCAGCAACACGCGGCGCAAGAAGGTGAACGTATGACGAAGATCGGGGCGGCGAGATTGAGAACGGTTGACGGCGTCCTCGATCCAGCCGCGATCGCGATCGCTGACCGTCAGATTGTTGACGTAGGTGCGGTAGACCGCGAGCGCCGCGGTCACCTCGACGATCGCGTCTCGCAGCGAGGCAAAGGTGAGGTCACGGCCATGCCGATCAATCTCGGCGATCTGAGCGAGCATGCTCGTGAGCGATTCGATATTGGCGGCGAAGCTCTCAAGCAAGACGCGGCGTTTCGCGTCATAGACCATAGCGGGGAAGTCGGGCGAACTTCCGGTCACGTCGCGGTAAGTCTGGTCGATTCGCGCCAGACCGGACTGGTCAACCATGAGGCCGTTGAGTGCGGACGTAAAGTCGTAACCGGTCGTACCGGCAACGGCCCAGTTCTCCGGTAACGCCTCCCTATTTGAGAGGATCTTCTCGACTACCACGTACGTGCGATTGTCTCCCTCACCATCGAGCGAGTGCTGAAGTCGAGTCAGATACCCCTCAGGATCCCATAAGCCATCGACATGGTCGATTCGAAGCCCGTTGACGCGTCCATCCCGGACAAGTTCGAGAACGCGTCGGTGGGTGGTCTGAAATACGTTCTCGTCCTCCACGCGTACCGAGACCAGATCGTTGATGTCGAAGAAGCGCCGGTAATTTATCTGCTCGCGGGCGAGTTGCCAGAAGGCGAGCCGGTAGGCCTGTGCCGCGATGATCTGATCCAGCGCGTCGAAACTGCGCGGCACACCCGGCGTGCCGTTGATTTCTGACACTGCGCTATCGAGTTGCTGAGCAACAGCCGGATTCTGACGCAGTCGCGAAAGTTCGCGGTTCAATTCCTCTCGAATGGCTCTTCGACGTTCAATCAGGTGTGGCTCAGAAGAAGCCCGGTTCGGTACGTTCTCTACCAGCCTGATCAACCGTTCGTACGCACGCCAGTCTTCGCTTTGAGCGCCGAGGGCCTGTCGTATCTCATCCGATCGGGCTCTCATCAGCGGGGCAAACGAGGTCGTCGCGAGCGGAAGCTCCGTCTCGTAATAGCGCAGGTGATACGCCTCTTTACCCACTCCGACCTGAATCTCGCCGTTCTCGAGCGTCTCACCATAGGGGCTTCCCAGAATCGGGAGGAGGATGCGGTTTTCGAGACCGCCTGGTCCGGGTGGGTCCCACTCGACGTCAAAGAAATCGGCGAACTCGGAGCTCGGTCCGTTTTCGAGGACGTCGAGCCACCACGCATTGAGGGGGCTGGCGGCCATGTGATTGGGCACGATGTCCAAGAGCATGCCCATTCCGTGCTTATGGAGCGTCTCGACCAGTCGCGCGAAGTCGTCTTCGCCCCCGAGCTCCGGATTCAAACACAGCGGATCAGTGACGTCGTAGCCGTGCGTGCTTCCCGGACGCGCGGTCATCACCGGTGAGCAATACAGATCACCGATTCCGAGCCGGTTCAAGTACGGAACGATATCGGCCGCGGCCGCGAAGCCGAACTTGGGCGTGAGCTGAGCCCTGTAGGTCGATGACGGTATTCGGCTGAAATGAGTCGGATAGTGGGCCATCAGCGCGAACTCGACTCCGCGACAAGTAGTGTCGCCGAACTGGGTGAAATCGTCATCGGAGCACCGCCGCGGACCCTGTCACCTTTGGCCGTTGGTCCGCCTGGACCTCCCCAGCTTTCGTTCGCCGAGCTGACCACAACCTGCCACGACCGACCGGACGGCGGAATCTCGATGACCTGGTTGGAGTCTGCGAAGTTTAGGACGATCAGCGCCTGGTCCTCCCCATTGGAGCGACGTGTCACCACAATGGATCCATCTTCTCCCATTTGATCGACTTCGATGTTGCTGAAGTCCGCCCCATGGAGGGCCGGCGTTTCACGCCGCAAGCGAATCAACTCGTGGTAGAACGCGTCGAGAAACTTTCCTGGCTCATGGCTTCGTTGTTCGACATTCAGTTTCGAACGCTCGAAGATCTCGGGGTCGTGTGGGTCGGGGACGTAGGCCGACCAGCCAAACGACCGGAATTCCGTGGCCCGACCCGTTCGGACCGCCTCGATCAGAGCCGGATCTCCGTGGCTGGTGAAGTATTGAAAGTGGGCCGCCTCGCCGTACTCCTCCCCCATAAAGAGCATCGGAGTGAACGGAGACAAGATCACTGTCGCGGCTGCCAGCTTGAGTTGTTCCAGGTCAAGATACGCCGTCAGGCGTTCCCCGTTGGCGCGGTTACCGACTTGATCGTGGTTCTGACTACAGACCACGAATTGAAACGGATGCACCAGCGCTGGCTCGAACCCATGGGAGCGATCTCGGTGGGCCGAGTATTGCCCGGTGTACGTGAATCCTGACTGGAGCGCCCTTCGGATGTCGTCGATCGAACCGAAGTCGCGATAATAGCCGTTCGATTCGCCAGTGAGCCTCGCGTGAATCGCATGATGCAGGTCGTCGCTCCATTGCGCATCGAAGCCGATCCCTCCGATTTCCGGTGTCTGGATCATGCGCGGATCGTTCAGATCGCTCTCGGCGATCAGATTCGCGACTCTGCCCATTTCTCTTGCCGCACGGTGAATCTCGCGTGTGAACTGTCGGAGAAATGGGTAGGCACTCTGGTCGAAGATGGCATGGACCGCGTCGAGCCGAAAGGCATCGACGTGCAGGTCGCGCAGCCAGTACAGGGCGCTCTCGATGAAGAAGCGGCGAACTTCGTCGGAGCCAGGACCGTCGAAATTCATGGCGTCGCCCCACGGGGTGTGATACCGGTCGGTGAGATAGTTGCCGATGGCCGCGGCATAGGCGCCTTCGGGTCCGAAATGGTTGTAGACGACGTCCAGGACGACCGCTATGCCGCGCTGGTGGCAGGCGTCAACGAGCTTCGCCAGTCCTCGCGGGCCACCATAGGTCGATTGCGCGGCATACGGGTAGGCGCCATCGTAGCCCCAGTTACGGCAACCGGGGAATTCCGCGACCGGCATGATCTCGAGCGCGGTGATTCCAAGTTGCGCTAGCCGGTCGAGTTGGCCGATGGCGGCATCGAAAGTTCCTTCCGGCGTGAAGGTGCCGATGTGCACCTCGTAGATGACGTAGTCCTCGATCGACGGTGCGCGCCATACTGGTTGTTTCCAGTCGAATTCGGCCGGATCAATGACTTCAGACGCACCGTGAACTCCATCCGGCTGTGAACGAGACGCTGGATCAGGCCATTCCCGTTCGTCGTCGAAGCGATACACGTACCGGGCCCCCGGTGGAGCGGAATCGACCTCCACGGCCCAGTAGCCCCGGTCCAGTCGCTCCATCGGGACCAGCACGTCGCGCGGAGCCAGAACGTGCAAGTCCACCCGGTCGAACTTCGGAGCCCAAACGAGAAACCGCGTTCGATTATCTCGTTGAGGAATGGCTCCGAGCTGAGACGCGAGTTTTCCCAGGCTGGTCATTTTGCGTGTCTCAAGAACAGCGCACCGAGCGGCGGCAAGCTGAGCTTGATCGATCGCGGCTGGCCATGCCATGGCACCGGTGTCGTCTCGACCTGGCCGAAGTTCCCAACTCCGCTGCCGCCGTACATCTCGGCGTCGCTGTTCAGGATCTCGTCCCAGGTGCCCATCTCCGGCACGCCGATGCGGTAGTTGTGCCGCGGCACCGGAGTGCAGTTGAAGACCCCGATGATGGCGTCTTCGGTATCCCGCGCTCGGCGCATGAAGCTGAGCACGCTATTCTCCGAATCGTTTGGATCAAGCCAGGAAAAACCGTTTGGATCGAAATCGAGCTGATGCATGGCGGGATCGTCACGATAGAGCTTGTTCAGGTCACCAAGCCAGCGTTGAACGCCCGCATGGGTTGGGAACTCAAGGAGATCCCACTCGATGCTGCCGTCATGGTTCCACTCGTGCCACTGCCCGATCTCGTCACCCATGAAGATCAGCTTTTTCGCGGGTTGAGCGTACATCATGGCGAAGAGAAGTCTCAGATTGGCGAACTTCTGCCAGTCATCGCCTGGCATCTTCCCGATCAGCGAGCCTTTGCCGTGAACGACTTCGTCGTGCGAGAGCGGCAGCACGAAGTTTTCGTTGAAAGCATAGATTAGTCTGAACGTCAGCTCGTTGTGATGATACCGGCGGTGAATCGGGTCCTTTTCGAAGTAGTCGAGCGTGTCATGCATCCAGCCCATGTCCCACTTCATGCCGAAGCCCAGTCCACCGACGTAGATCGGTCGCGAGACCATCGGCCACGCAGTAGACTCCTCAGCATACGTCTGGACGTCGGGATATTCCTTGTAGACCTCCTGATTTAGCCGTTGCAGGAACGAGATTGCCTGCAGGTTTTCACGTCCGCCGTGCTCGTTCGGAATCCACTCCCCGGCTTTTCGCGAGTAGTCGAGGTAGAGCATCGACGCGACCGCGTCGACGCGCAGACCATCGGCGTGGTATTTGTCGAGCCAGAAGAGTCCGCTGCTGAGCAAGAAACTGCGAATCTCATCGCGGCCGTAGTTGAAGATGTAACTGTTCCAGTCCGGATGGTATCCCTGGCGCGGATCGGAGTGCTCGTACAGGTGTGTGCCGTCGAAGTAGGCCAGGCCGTGTTCGTCGGACGGGAAATGAGACGGAACCCAGTCGAGAATCACGCCGATTCCGTTCTGGTGCAGGTAGTCGATCAGGTACATGAAATCCTGCGGGGTGCCGAAGCGGCTGCTCGGGGCGAAATATCCAGTCGTCTGGTAGCCCCAGGAGCCGAAGAACGGGTGCTCCATGATTGGCAGGAACTCGACGTGAGTGAATCCGGTGCTTTTGACGTGCTCGGCGAGCTTGGGAGCGATTTCGCGATAGGTCATCGAGCGGAACTCGTCGTCCGGCACTCGCATCCACGATCCAAGATGGACCTCGTAGATTGAAATCGGCGCGTCGAGCGCGTTGTGCTTGCTCCGCCCGTCCATCCACTCCTGGTCGTTCCATTCGTAATCAAGGTTCCAGACGACCGATCCAGTCTTTGGCGGCGTTTCGGCGTGAAACGCGAAGGGATCGGCCTTATCCACTTCGTACCCATCGTGGTGTGAAACGATGTGATATTTGTAGATTGCGCCCTGCGACACTCCCTCGATAAATCCCTCCCAGACGCCGGAGTTGCCATGCGCGCTGAGGGCATCGGCGGAGCGATTCCAGCCGTTGAAGTCGCCCACAATGGAGACCTCTCGAGCATTTGGCGCCCAGACGGCGAATTGGGTCCCTTCGACGCCGTTCACGGTTGTGGGATGGGCTCCAAGATGCCGGTACAGCCGAAAATGGTTGCCCTCGTTAAACAGATAGATATCGTCGTTGGACAAAAGGGTATTGGCAATGATCATTTCGGCAGATCTCCTTCGATTTTCAAGCCCGGCTGCGCAGTTGCCAACCGCGCCCCTGTTCGTTCGCGGAACCGCAACTCCTGCGGCTGCGACGACTGCGGGCTTCGCATGATTGAGCACCGCGACGAATCTCAACGACGCGCCGCGTCTCAGGCATATGGGTGTTGTCGATCAATCATCCTCGCGCATTCGACCAGATAACGGCAGGATTCGCGCCAGGGTTCGCCCGGTTAGCCGCTCAGCTTTCGTCTCCGATGATCTGGAGAATGCCGTTGAGCGGGATCGAGATCCAATCGGGCCGGCTATTCATCTCATAGCCGAGTTCGTAGACAGCTTTCTCAAGAACGTACGCATCGAGCAGCACCCGCAGGTCGTTCTCGTCCTGCGGCAATATCTCCGCAATCCCGGGCGTTGCAAGGTAGCCGCGCAGGTAGTAGGCGCTGACCCATAGCGTCCAGAAACGAGCCCAGCGATCAAGCGACGAAGTATCTTCCGGACGAATGAGCCCGGAACGTTGCGCTTCGAAGAATGTCGAGTAGGCCGCGTAATGGAACGATCGCAGCATTCCGGCCACGTCGGTCAGCGGAGAGCGCTTGAGCCGTCGCTCGCCAACTGCCCGCGCCGGTTCTCCTTCGAAGTCGATGATCGAGAAGTCCCGACCCGTGTGCAGCACCTGGCCGAGGTGGAAATCACCGTGACAGCGCGTACGAACGCCGCCAAGCTTGTGCTCGATGACCATGCGGAAGCGCCGGATGATTTCGTGTTCCGAGTCGGCCACCTTGCGCGCGATTTCTTGCTGCTCCTCTGGAAGCGAAGATATTCGTCGCTTGAGTACCGGAATGACATTGCCGGAGTGGCCTCGCATCCGCTGGTAGATCGAGCGCTGGTAGAGCGTGCTGAAAGGTTCCGGTGCGAAGGCCGCTCCAGTTCCACTCGCCAGCGACAAGTGCATTTGAGCGGTGCGCTCGCCGAGAAGGCGAGCATCGTCGAGATACGAGTTGAAGATCTCGTGCAGATTTTCAGGCGGCTCTTCCTGCGATCGTTTCAGGAGCTCAGAGGCGTTGATCACGTTTGGCAGATCGACGTCCAGTGGCGACGCCGCCGTCTGTTCGTAGTAGCGGCGCAGGACATCCCCGGTGTGTTGCCAAACGTCTCCTTCGTTATGGACGTATCCCTGGAGGATACCGAGCGTGGCCGTTTCACCGCTTGACGTTCGGTAATCAAGCCAGCCACAGACCGGCGGCGTGTGTTCGAAGCCGTTCTCGGTCAGGAACAATCCAACCTCGAGATCTGGGTTCAGTCCCGGCTCGACCTTGCGGTAGAGTTTCAGGATCAGCTTGTCGCCAAAGGTGATCGAGGAGTTCGATTGTTCGCCTCGGATATTTCCCGGTTTCAACGACTCATCGTCGCTGGTTCCGTTCGGAACGATCGATCGCAACACGCGCGTCGTGCTCGTGCGTATCTCGCCGGTGCCCCGCAGGCGCCGCCGTCCGCGAATGGTTTCGAGTAGTGCGGACGCGAAAAGCGGGTCGTATGCCGCATCGATCAACGTCCCCTGTGGTCCGGAGATTCGCGAGCTCACGTTGGCGATTAGCGCCTGTGGCGTCCAATACCGAATGTCTTCGGCTCGCTCGGGAGAAACGAGCGTGATCGGCAGGACATAGGTCTCTGAATCACCTTCGACGTAGTCAATCTGTACGAATACGATCTGTGCCATGCCACTGTCGTAGGGCATCGGAACGCTGTCCGTGATCGTCACGCCTTTCATCCGGCGCGACTTACTGCCAAACCACCGTCGCGCCACGATGTATGGCCCGAGTTTGGACTGAAGCTGGCTTCGCCCATGGCCGACTAGGAAGTGCTCCCAGCTGGTGCTCGTGGAGAGCGTTGGAATTTCTTCCTCGGGCTGAGAGGGAACGCGACTATCCACCCTGGGATGTTCGAGTGAGAACCAGTAGAAGGCGTGAGGGCCGAGGGTGACGAAATAGGGCAGCTCTCCTATTGGCGGGAACTCCGTATGCCCAAACATCTCGACTGGCACCATGCCCTCGCAATGAGAAAGGTCGAGTTCCGCCGCCTGGACGAAGCGTGACAGGTTCGCCACGACCAGGATGCGCTGATCTCCGAATTCACGCACGAACGCGAGAATCTTCCGGTTGTCCGGGTGGAGGAAGGTGAGCGTCCCGCGTCCGAACGCCTGGTGGCGCTTTCGCAGCGCGATCAGCCGTTTCATCCACCAGAGAAGCGAATGCGGATTCGCCTGCTGCGCCTCGACATTGACCGTCTCGTAGTGGTACTCGGCGTCCGCGATGACTGGCAGAAAAAGCCGCTGACGGCTGGCGGTGGAGAACCCCGCGTTCCGGTCCGCGCTCCACTGCATTGGCGTGCGAACGCTGTTGCGATCTCCGAGGTAGATGTTGTCGCCCATGCCAATCTCGTCGCCGTAGTAGATGACCGGCGTCCCCGGCAGCGAGAAGAGTAGGCCGTTCATCAACTCGATGCGGCGCCGGTTATTTCCCAGGAGTGGCGCGAGACGGCGGCGAATTCCCAGGTTGATTCGCATTTGCGGATCGTGCGCGTAGACACGATACATGTAGTCGCGTTCTTCGTCCGTCACCATCTCGAGCGTCAGTTCGTCATGGTTGCGAAGAAAGAGGCTCCACTGGGACGTCGGTGGAATGTCCGGCGTCTGAGCCATGATGTCGACGATCGGGTAGCGATCCTCCATGCGGAGGGCCATGAACATGCGCGGCATGAGCGGGAAGTGGAACGACATGTGGCACTCGTCGCCGTCGCCAAAGTAGGCCACGGCATCCTCTGGCCACTGGTTAGCTTCCGCCAGCAGCATGCGCTCGTCAAAGCCATCGTCAATGTGATGACGCAATTCTTTGAGGAACTCGTGCGTTTCGGGCAAGTTCTCGCAGTTGGTCCCTTCGCGTTCGAAGAGGTAGGGAATCGCGTCGAGCCGGAGGCCGTCGACGCCCATGCGAAGCCAGTAATCCATGACGGCGAGTATTGACTTGCGCACGCGCGGATTTTCGAAGTTGAGATCTGGTTGGTGATGATAGAAGCGATGCCAGTAATAGGCTTCGGCGACCGGATCCCAGGTCCAGTTCGACCCCTCGAAATCCTTGAATATGATGCGCGCATCGGAGTATTTATCGGGATTGTCGGTCCACACGTAGTAGTCGCGGGCGGCGCTTCCCGGCGGCGAATGTCGCGCTTTCTGAAACCACGGATGCTGGTCTGAGGTGTGATTACAGACCAGTTCCGTGACGACGCGTAATCCGCGATTGTGGGCTTCCCGCACGAATCTCCGCACGTCCGGAATCGTCCCATAGTCCGGATGAACGCCGGTGTAGTCGGCGATGTCATAGCCGTCATCACGCAAGGGTGAAGGGTAGAACGGCAGGATCCAGACGGTGGTGACGCCAAGATCCTGTATGTAATCGAGCTTCTGCGTCATACCGCGAAAGTCGCCGATGCCGTCGCCATTGCTGTCGAAGAAGGCGCGAGGATGTAGTTGGTAGATGATTGCATCCTTGTACCAGAGCGGATTTGGTTCGAGTGATACGGCATCTGACGAAGTGTTCGGCATAATGCTTAGAGCGCTCCCTTCCCAGCGGGTTGTCTACATGAAGTAATCGAAGTCTTGTTCTGAACGTACGTGTCGCCGGATTTTCATGACATGTGCCGGTAAATCATGCGGGCTGAGCTGCACAAATACGCGCGAGCCGTTCCAAAGATAGCGCTCATCGGCCAAGAGATCGTGCGCCTGATATGGACGGGCCGCATCGACGCCGATCGCCTCGAGATCTAGGTCGATCCAGCCCGAGTGCGTGTTATATGGATCGACGTTGACGATTGTCAATGTGACGCTGCCTGATTCGTCATCCGACTTGCTGTAGGCGACCATGGCCGGGTTGTCGACGTTGTGGAAGCGAAGCCCGCGATTCGTCTGGAGTTCTGGACTCTCATTGCGAATTTGATTCACCCGCGTGATGAGATCACGCAGCGAATCGGTCCGGTCCAGATCCCAATCGCGAATCTCGTACTTCTCGGAATTGAGGTATTCTTCGCGGCCCGGCTCAATCGGCACGTGTTCCAAGAGTTCAAAGGCCGGGCCGTAGATGCCATAGCTCGCTCCAAGCGTGGCGGCGAGAATCAGCCGCACGATGAACGCCGACCGCTGCCCCGTCTGAAGGTACTCGGCCAGGATGTCGGGCGTATTGGGCCAGAGATTCGGCCGGAAGAAGTCGCTGACCGGCGGCGACGTAACCTCGGTCAGATAATCCCTGATCTCCCAGCTTGCGTTGCGCCAGGCGAAATACGTATAGGACTGAGTGAACCCGAGCTTCGCCAGCCGGTACATCACCTTCGGGCGGGTGAACGCTTCCGACAAGAAGATAAGGTCCGGATGCTCCGCCTTGAGCGCGCTGATGACCCATTCCCAAAACGAGAACGGTTTCGTATGCGGGTTGTCGACTCGGAAGATGCGGATTCCCTGGTCGATCCAATAATCAAAGACCGACTTCAATTCCTGCCAAAGTTCCGGCCACTGATCGACCTCGAACTCGAATGGGTAGATATCCTGATACTTCTTCGGCGGGTTTTCGGCGTACTGGATTGTGCCGTCAGGCCGACGCCGAAACCACTCCTCGTGCTCACTGACGTAAGGATGGTCTGGAGAAGTCTGGAAGGCGATGTCCATCGCCATCTCGAGGCCATGATTCCGCGCTGCTTGTATCAAATGCTGGAAGTCTTCAGGCGTGCCGAGCTCTGATAGGATGCTCTTGTGCCCTCCCTCAGACGCGCCGATCGCCCATGGACTCCCGGTATCCTTCTCCGACGATTCCGTAACGTTGTTCTTGCCTTTACGGAAGCTGCGGCCGATTGGGTGAATCGGAGGCAGGTAGAGGACGTTGAAGCCCATCTCTGAAATGTACGGCAGCAATTGCTCGACATCCTTGAATGTGCCGTGTTTGCTATCGGGACCGGTCGACCGTGGGAACAGCTCGTACCAGCTGCTGAACTCTGCTCTTTTGCGATCGACGACGACTTCGAGCACACCGGGATAGCGGGTGGCAAATCGATGGTCCGGATACGAGAGGGCGATGGTCATCAGGCTGTCGTCCAGAGCACGCGCGCTGACGTACTCCAGGTCAGTTCCGTCGCGCAATTCGGCCGCCCATGATTGGAGCATCTCTCGATCATGACCGCTCGCGCGATCCGCTGCCTCGGCAACCAGGTTTGCGCCGATTTTCATGTCCACCAGAGTCTGCTGGTCCGCCGCGATCTTTTTCTCAATATCCCGTCGCCACGACTTGAGATGATCGACCCAGGCTAGCACGGTGTACTGGTACCGTCCGAGATCCGTCACTTCAAACTGAGCGCTCCAACGATCGTTCACGAGTGGCTCAAACTCGACTTCGTGCCACTCGTTTTCCCCACTCCGTCGATGCAACAGCCTGGCAGAGACGGCGTCATGACCATCCGTGAAGACATCGGCCTCAACGACGACACGATCGCCCACGATCCGCTTGATCGCGAAGCGACCGCCATCAATCTCTGGCGTGACCGACTCGATTACGGCGCGGCAACGCCCTTCCTCTGGTGTGGAGATGCTGATCTCACTGGTCTTGTTTGTTGTTTTTGTCCTGTTCATGGTCTCCTATCCACCGAACCACGGGCGCCGATTCCAAACGATGTCAGTCCACGGGCGCTCGAGAGCACGGTCTAGGTCTAAAGGAACGCGGGTGTTCGCGGTTTCGTATTGCCGGCCGCTCGGCGCCGTAGCAGCACCATCGAACGCGGCACCAGCGAATACGTCGGTGATTCGACGGGACGGGCGCGCCGCGTGGGCTGCTCCGTCCAGTTGGTGTCGATCATCACCTGCCACGGTCGCGTTGCCTCAGAGCTCGGAAGCTTGAAATCAACGGCGTTTGACGAGGCGTTGAGCAGCACGAGAAACGTGTCATCGGTAATCGGTTCGCCGGTATCGTCGACATCGCCGATGAAACCGCCGCCCAGGCGCATTCCGATGCAACGTACCCAGCTCGAGTTCCACTGTTCTTCGTTCATTTCAGTTCCGTCCGGGCTGAACCAGGTAATGTCGCGAATGTTGGCTCCGCGAATCTGGCGGCCCTGGAAGAACTTACGGCGACGAAACGTCGGGTGCTCCCGGCGAATCTGGATCAATCGCTGCGTGAACTGGAGCAGGTTCTCCTGTTCCTCGCTCAGATCCCAGTTGATCCAGCTAATTTCGTTGTCCTGACAGTACGCATTGTTGTTGCCAGCCTGCGTCCGAGCGATCTCATCACCTGCCCAGATCATCGGCACTCCTTGAGACAACAACAGTGTCGCCAGGAAGTTGCGCATCTGCCGGCTCCGAACGTTCTGGACCTCACGTTCGTCCGTTGGTCCTTCCTGGCCGTAGTTGTAGGAAATATTGTCGTCGGCGCCGTCTCGGTTGTTTTCGCCGTTCGCTTTGTTGTGCTTATCGTTGTAGCTGACGAGGTCGCGTACCGTAAACCCGTCGTGTGCGGTGACAAAGTTGATACTGGCGTGTGGGCGCCGCCCATCCGCTTTGTACAGGTCGCTGCTGCCCGTCAGACGGTAGCCGAGCTCGGCGACATGTCCCTCGTCCCCGCGCCAGTAGTGACGGATGGTGTCGCGATATTTGCCGTTCCACTCGGTCCAGAGAACCGGAAAGTTCCCAACCTGGTAGCCACCGATCCCGACGTCCCAGGGTTCGGCGATGAGCTTGACCTGGGAGATCACGGGGTCCTGGTGAATGATGTCGAAGAACGCGGAGAGTCGGTCGACGTCGTGGAGTTCACGTGCAAGAGTCGCGGCCAGGTCGAAGCGAAAGCCGTCGACGTGCATTTCGCTTACCCAGTAGCGCAGACTATCCATGATAATCTGGAGCACCTGCGGGTGACGCACATTCAGACTGTTGCCGGTGCCGGTGTAGTCCATGTAATAGCGCTCTTCGTCGGGCACCAGCCGGTAGTACGACTGGTTGTCGATACCGCGGAAACTGAGAGTTGGCCCAAGTTCGCTTCCCTCGGCTGTGTGATTGTAGACAACGTCGAGAATGACCTCGATACCGGCCCGGTGGAGATTTCGCACCATCGATTTGAATTCGGAGATGCTGCCGCCAAACTCGGGATTGCTCGAGTACCGGTCGTCGGGCGTGAAATAGTTGATCGTGTTGTAGCCCCAGTAATTGCGAAGTCCCCGGTCGATCAAGTGCTTGTCGTCGAGGAACTTGTGAACCGGCAACAGCTCTAGCGCGGTGACCCCGAGGTTCTTGAGATAGTTGATGACCGGCTCAGTAGCCAGTCCAGCGTACGTACCGCGGAGTTCGGGCAATACGAACTGACTTAATTCAGTGAAACCTTTGACATGGAGTTCGTAGATGATCGATTCGTGCCACGGCGTTCGAGGCTGTCGATCCTCATCCCAATCGAACCACGGATTCGTTACCACGCATTTCGGCACACCCCACCCACTGTCTTCCTCGTCGAAAGAGAGGTCCATCGCATCGTCGCCCAGCTTGTAGCCGAAGACCGGGGCATCCCAGTCAACGCGACCGTGGACCGACTTGGCATATGGATCGATGACCAGTTTATTGGGGTTGAAGCGGGCGCCATTCTCGGGATCATATGGACCGTGAACGCGATAACCATAGAGTTGGCCCGGTCCAATCCGAGGAATATAGCCGTGCCAGACGTGGGCGGTGACTTCGGGCAGGCGAATGTGCTCTGCCTCGGCGGTGCCATCCTGGTTGAAGAGGCACAGTTCGACCGACGTTGCGTTTTCCGAGAAGATTGAAAAATTGGTTCCGGCACCGTCCCAGGTTGCGCCGAGGGGATACGGTTTTCCCGGTAAGATTCTCCGACCCAAGTGCGTCCTCTATCACGTGTTGGGCTCTCGCGAACCATCGAATGCAGCGAGGGCACAGCATGCGAGCCGGGAACCCGGCATGAACGTATCGCGGCCAGACATTGCCGCGCTTGTGCGTGCTGCGGGACCTGCAATTAACAGGGGGTAACGCAAGTAGCCTGCCCGCTCGTCGCGGGCGCCGCGCGAAACCTTCGCTTACTCTTAGGGTAACAAAGGTGACAGATCAGTCAACCTCTGCTCGAGTTCTGAGGTTTCATCGCTCCGGAGCGTGAGGTGGCCGAGCTTGCGTCCAGGACGTGGCGATTTGCCGTATAGATGGAGGTGTGAACCCTCCATACCGAGCACCAGTTCAGTCGACGGTGGTTCGCCGATGATGTTGACCATGATCGAGTGGCCTCGCGCCTCTGTCGAGCCAAGCGGCAGTCCTACAACCGCACGCAAATGGTTCTCGAACTGGCTCGTCTCGGCGCCTTCAATCGTCCAGTGACCGGAATTGTGGACGCGCGGTGCCATCTCGTTGGCCATGAGCGTATCGCCAACAGCGAAGAATTCGATCGCCAGCACACCGACATAATCGAGCGATCGGAGTGCCGAGGACGCGTATTCCTGAGCCGTGTTCTGCAACTCAGGCGTCACATCACCGGCAGGAGCACGAGAGATGCGCAGGATCCCTTCGTGGTGGTGATTCTGGACCAGCGGGTAGTAGCGTACCTCGCCGCCGTGACCTCGCACCGCTAGGATCGACAGCTCCCGGTCAAACGTGACAAACGCCTCAGCGATCAAGTTTGAGCCGCCAAGTTCCGCCAGCCCGGCTTCGAGCTCAGACGCGGCACGCACGACTGTCTGTCCCTTGCCGTCATAGCCCATGCGGCGCGTCTTCAGAACCAGCGGAAATCCAAGAGTTTCCTCGGCCGAGCGTAGATCGTCGAGCGAGTCAACCGGTTGAAATCCCGTCGTAGGCACGCCGAGATCGCGAAAGAAGGTCTTTTCGACGAGGCGATCTTGCGCGACTTCGAGTGACCGTGGCGGCGGGAAGACTGGCATGTTCTTGGAAAGGAACTCGGCCGTCTCGACGGGCACGTTCTCGAATTCGTAGGTGATGACGTCAAGTCCGCGAGCGAATTGCTCCAGAGCCTGATGGTCGTGGTAGTCGGCGGTGAAGAGTTCGGTCACCTGACCGCCACAGGTGCCCGAACTCGACTCAAACAAGCGCGTCCGGATGTCGAGCGGATAACCGGCAAGCGCGATCATTCGGCCAAGTTGGCCGCCGCCTAGGATTCCGACCTTCACGAATCACCTGCCGGATCGGGGCGATCGAGCACGTTCTGCGTCTGCCTCGCGCGAAAGTCATCGAGCGCTTTCCGGATTTCCGGGTACATGTTGCCGACGATCGCCGCGGCGAGCAGCGCCGCGTTCACCGCTCCGGATCGACCGATAGCGAGCGTCCCAACGGGAATGCCAGCGGGCATCTGTACGATAGAGAGGAGCGAATCGAGTCCGTTCAAGGCACGCGATTGAACGGGAACGCCGAGCACTGGAATCGAGGTCTTGGCCGCGACCATACCTGGCAGGTGCGCCGCGCCGCCCGCGCCCGCGATGATGACCTGGATGCCGCGATCCGCGGCACCCGACGCGTATTCGAAGAGCAGGTCCGGCGTGCGATGGGCCGAAACGACGCGAGTCTCTCGCGGAATTCCGAGCGCGTCGAGAGTCTCCACGGCATGGCGCATCGTTTCCCAGTCGGAGCGGGATCCCATGATGACGCCCACGAGCGGATCAGAAGTCATGCAATCTCCAAGACGGTGCAGGCCGGTAGCGGGATGCTTGTACCGCCGAACGTTTGCCTCTTGCTAGGTCAGGCGATGAGTGATGCGGTCGTGCTTGGTCGGAATGCGCATCGTCAGGTAGCCCCAGGCAGAGATCAGGGCGACAACCGCGCCAACAATGATGTTATTCGTTGTCGGGGCGGAGAGATCGTTATAGCTGAAAACCCACGGCGCGGCGATGGCTGCGAGGCCGAGCATCCCGGTAAACAGGAACATCCAGCGCGATTCGTCGGACGGAATGCTGCGGTGCATCGACATGAAGACGATGAAGAATCCGATAATGACATCGCTTACCTTCGACGGAACATTGCCGAACCCTGCCATGAACGAACCCAAAATGAGCCAGAGTCCTGCCAAGGCATTGATGATCCCCGGCAATCGCAAACGAATCGCCGCTCCCATTCGACTCCTCCTCCTACAAGAAACTCCCCAGACACAACCAATCGTTTCCAGGCACTCCAGGCCGGAAACGACCCACGATCATCTTAGTCGGCAGATCTGCCGACGTAAAGTCAGGACAATCCAGGCTTTGCTCAACCCGCGTGAGAATCAAGCATGAATTGTTCGATCACCTCATATCCGGTGATTTCCGGTGCCTCAGCGAGCAATCCGCTCATGCGCTGCAGCATCGTCGGCAAGACGCGTTCGCCGGCCTCGGTGGCTCGTTCGGCGTCAGCCCAATATGTCACGGTGAGCCCGCGTCGCGCATTGGGCATGAGCAAAAAGGTGCAGCCTCGAAAGCCCTCGACCTGCCGGCATTCGTCGGACAGTTCTTTGTAAAGCGCATGCGCCTCGTCGTGCGTAACATCTTCGCCAAACGTCAATCGAATCAAACGTGCGTACATTTGGAGACTCTTTCAACGGTTCCGAACTTATGCTCTCCATTGGTCACAATGTAGCACGACTCTGGCGCGAAGTACTGGCTCTGGGACCGGTATGCACTCCATAATGTCTGTGTTTGAGGCGGCGGCCTCGGTACAAACCCCGTCTGGGGTGCATTCTTTCTGGTTGGTTGAAGGGAATTGGCCGTGCTCCAGCTTGTTGATGTTGCGGTGGCCTCCATCGACGACTATTTGCCAATTGTTGGCGAGCATGTCGTCTCGCGATTGCGTCAACTGGCGGATCGTCTCAAGGGCGCGCGCATTCTGCATGTCAACGCAACGGCATACGGTGGCGGCGTGTCAGAGCTCCTGCGCTCGTCCGTGTCAATTCAGCGAGGGCTTGGTCTCGACGTGGAATGGCGCGTGATCAGCGGCAGCGAGAGCTTCTTCGAGGTCACCAAGAGTATTCACAACGCACTGCAGGGGGCACAGTACGAGCTAACGTCGGAAGCTCGAGAAACATACCTCCTCCAGAATGGTTACAACGCCCAACAGATGGAGGGCACCTACGACTACGTTGTGATACATGATCCGCAGCCCGCCGCGATCCTGGAGATGCTTGGTCACGATAGCCACAAATGGGTCTGGCGATGCCATATCGACACCTCGCATCCCAACGAGGATGTACTGCGGTTCTTGCTCCCCTATATAGACGAGTACGACGCTCTGGTCTTCACGCTCGACCAGTTCGTGCCGGAGACCCTGAGGAACCACAACGTTCACCTGATTCCTCCAGGAATCGACCCTCTTAGCCCGAAGAACTTCGACATTTCGGACGACCACTGTCGACGCATCCTCGCCTGGGTTGGCGTGCAGACGGACCAGCCGCTGCTCACACAGGTTTCGCGTTTCGATCCCTGGAAGGATCCGCTCGGCGTTGTTCGGGTCTATCGCATGGTTCGCGAGGAGATTCCGGAGGTACAACTGGCGCTTCTCGGGTCACTCGCATTGGACGATCCCCAGGCCTGGGATCTTCTTCATGACGTTCAGCAGCAGACGCACGATGATCCTCAGATTCTCGTCGCCACGAATCTCACCGGCATTGGCAACACAGAGGTCAACGTCTTCCAACGCACGTCCGATGTCGTGATGCAGAAGTCGATTCGGGAAGGGTTCGGTCTAATCGTCTCAGAGACCCTGTGGAAGGGGACGCCGATGGTTGCCGGGAAGACCGGCGGCATCCCAATGCAGATGCCCGAGGGTGTCGGCGGATACCTGGTCGATCCGCAGGACGAGGCCGATATGGCCGGTCGAATCATCCAGCTGCTTCGTGATCCAGCGCTGGCGACGAACCTTGGCACGCGTGGGCGCGCGCACATTCGTCAGCATTTCCTGGTCACGAGAATGATCGAGCAGGAATTGACACTGCTGAGCTCATTGACGGCGTAGTGTGCTGGCACATTCGGGCGCGGATTTGAACCCACGCCCGAATAGTCAGCGCTCGAATGTGTATCAGGCGGACTTCGGTGGATTGACGCCCAGAAGCTTCATGGCGTTCTTGGCGAAGATCTTTTCCTTTACCTCCTGGCTAACCGGCAGCTGATCGACCACGATCGAGCACTTGCGCAGGTCGCCGACCTGATGAGGGTGATCGCTTCCGAGCATGAGCCGGTCCTCTCCGGCGAAGGAGAGACCGAGCTTGAGCGCCTCGATGTCGAAAAGCACCGTGTCGAGATACATCTCTTTGAAGTAGTCCATCGGCTCACGCTGGAGCTTTCCCGCGATTTCAGGATAGATGTTATAGCCGCGCTGGACGCGCTCAGCCATGTATGGCAACACGCCGCCCAGGTGGGTCTGAATCAGGGTGAGGTTGGGGAAGCGGTCAAGCACGCCCGCGAGCACCATGCGTACCGCGGCCATCGTCGTGTCGTAGGCGAAACCAAGGAGCGCAACCAGCCGGTAGTCGTCCATGTACGACGCGAACGCGGGCGCTGTCGGGTGAACGACAAGTGGAACGCCCAGTGCTTCGGCCGCCTCGTAGATCGGCCAGAACTTCTCCTGCTCCAGCGTGTCGCCGTTGATGTTCGAGAAGATCATGCCGCCGACCAGTCCCAGGTCGTTGACGGCACGCTCGAGTTCTTTGGCTGCGGCATCCGGCGCTTGCGCAGGAAGCGTCGCGAAGAACTGGAAGCGTGTCGGGTGTTGCTTGATCATATCCGAGTATTCGTCGTTCGCGATTTGAGACAGATGAATGCCGGTCTCGGGCTTCTCGACGTGCACGCCCGGCGTGGTCAGGGACATGACAGACATGTCGATCTTGAAGTTGTCCATGTCGCGCAGGCGCACATCTATGTCCTTGTGGGCGCCTTCGACGACGTTGTAGTCCCCGGCGTAGTTGACCAGCATCCGGCCGCGATCGTCGTAGGTGATGGTCGCGTGGTCGCTGTGCTTGGCGATTGCCTCCAGGTAGGCGGACGGATAGAAGTGTGTGTGCACATCGATTCTCATACGATTCCCTCGTTCCCTTCCGGAAATTGCACTCACGCTGAATCAGTTTTCGCGCAGGCGCAAGGCTAACAGACTAGAACGAATTCAGGAAGAGTCTCGTCGACAACCTGGCAATTGGTTGACGTTGGTGGGACACGTTCTAGACTGAACTCATCCGAATCCAACGAGTCGGATGCCGGTGAATGACGAAAGGTTGGCGGTTCGATGCGACTTGAGGCGACACTGGGCGACGTGCCCTGGTTGGAAATTGGCAGTATCTCGGCCAGAATCGAGGAGCTTGGCTTCGATGGTATCGCCACTCCCGAATTGAAACGCGATCCGTTCTTACCTCTTGTGCTGGCGGCCGAAGCGACCAGCCGGGCGCAGCTTGCGACGTCCGTGGCCATCGCCTTTCCACGCAGTCCGACGATCGTCGCCTACATGTCGCGCAACCTCCAGGACCTTTCGCAAGGCCGATTCTCGATCGGACTTGGAACGCAGGTGAAAGGCCATATCGAACGCCGCTTCACCACCATCTGGGACTCTCCCGGCCCGAGGCTGCGCGAATACATCCTCGCCATGCGCGCCATCTGGAATACCTGGGACAATGGGGAACCGCTCAAGTTCGAAGGCAAGTTCTACAACCTGTCGCTCATGACGCCTGAATTCAGTCCTCCGCCATCTGAATTCGGTCCGATCAAGGTGCAGATCGCGGCGGTAAACGAGTACAACATCCGGCTCGCGGGCGAGATCTGCGATGGACTTCGTGTGCATCCATTCTCGACGCCTGCCTACACGCGTGACGTCATCTGGCCGAATGTCCAGCGCGGCGCCGCGAAATCTGGGCGCTCGCTCGACGACTTCGATTTGATCGGGACTGGCTTCATCGCCACCGGACCGGACGAGGAGACAGTCGCGAAGGCACGTGAAGACGTTCGCTATCGCATCGCGTTCTACGCGTCGACCCGGACCTATCTGCCCGTCCTGGAGCATCACGGATGGGGCGATCTGAATCCTAAGCTTCGCGCGCTGGTGTCACAGAACCGCTGGGAGGACCTACCGTCCGTCGTGCCGGATGACGTGCTGGATGGCTTCTGCATCTCGGGAACCTACGACCAGATCGCGAGACTGATCGGCGCGAAACTTGGCGGATTGGTGGACAGTATCGGGTTCCCATTGCCGGTAAATCTGGAGGATCCAGGCGACGACTACCTCGGCGCAATCGACACGCTCCGCAAGCTTCGGATGGCAAACCGAGGCGCCTAGAAGAGATTGGTCCTTCGGCAGACGCCGGGAGTAGTGTACGTACGGTGTAGGGTTTTCTTTGTCCACGGCGCTCTCACGATCAGCAGAGTCGCAGCCTGATTTTCGAGCTGTACGTACGCACTAAACCGGGCACGCAGCCCATTGCGATCACCTGTATGTACGGACAGTGAACGCACTGTACGTACTTGCGGTGGAAGCGCAAGCTGACCGTACGTTCACTACGGTTCTGGGAAGTGACGCTTCTCAGGAGGACTGTCGATTAGCGTACGTACGCACTTGGTCGAAGATGCTCCGGCGTTGCTCGGCGTTGGCCGCTCTTTCGCTGAGCAATGCTCGATTTCAGCATCCTCATCACACAGTTGACACCCCGATGGAGCCGTCGTTGGCAGGCAAACTTAGAGGGCGGACGTGCTCGTCCGCCCTGTCTCATCATCATTCACGTGTTTGTGTTCGACCTTCGTCTACGCGTCAACGTGTTCGCCGCGTGACCGCTTCATTTCGATTGACTCATCCATGACTTCGCTGTGCGGCTCGTTCCCGCATGCTCGGGCCACCAGCCAGTACACTCCCACAGCAATCAGGATGATCAGAACAATGGCATCCAAGAAGATTGTTAGCATGTCAGGTTCCTCACATATTGACCCATGTGATCCATAGTTTCCCTGAGGCGGTTGATGCATGAGTGATACCGTCCGTTTCAGCACGGATGGGATTCGGATTCGGTGGGTTCAATGCTGAGGATCGCGGCATCGTCGGAGGAACTGTTGGCTCGTACTCATTGGAACGCAAAACGGGCGGCCCAGGGACCGCCCGATTGAACGTGCGCGAGACTGGTTACTGATTTAGGCTGGCCGGAACTTTGGCAGCGTGACCTCGTCGGTCACGTCGTCGTAGACCAGTTCTACGGGCATGCCGATCTTGACGTGGTCTGGGTCCGGATCGACGTCGATCAAGTTGGACATCATCCGGGCACCTTCCTCCAGTTCGATCATCGCCACGACGTAGGGGAGGTCGTCAGAGAAGCCCGGAGCGCGGTTCAGGTGGACAATGGTAAAGGCGTGAACCTGTCCCTTGCCCGACACCGGCTCCCAGGAGATGTTGTCCGACCAGGTGAACGGGCTCATCCCACGCGGGTAGAAGAAAAATTTGCCGGTGTCGTTGCAGCGCTGGATCTTCATCTCGTGCGCCTTCAGGCTCTCCCAGTAGGGAGCCGTCACCGGGTCCGGCTGCGGCAGCGGTTTCTGATAGTTGGCCATCTTCTAACCCCTCGCGAGAACGGCGGTACCGGCTGACGAGAGCACGCCACCCGTTCCGTGTACGACTGCCAGTTCGGCGTCCTTGACCTGGCGGATGCCCTGATCGGCGTAATCGTGGCGTAGTTGGCGGACGGTTTCGATTACGGCAAACATGCCGTACATTCCGGAGTGCGTGTACGAGAGCCCTCCGCCGTTGGTGTTCATCGGGAAGTCACCACCCGGAGCCGTCCGCTGTCCACTGACGAAGTCGCCACCTTCACCCTTCTTGCAGAAGCCGAGCTCCTCCAACGAGAGGAGAACGGTGTAGGTGAACGAGTCGTAGATCAGCGCCAGATCGATGTCGTCGTGCTTGACGCCCGCCATTTCGAACGCTCGCTGCCCCGAGTGGCGTGCCGCGAAGCTCGTGTAGCTCGGCATCTGCGAGATCATCGAATGGTCGTGGCCTTCGCCGACTCCCATGACGACAACCGGGCGCTGTTTAAGGCTCCGGGCACGTTCTACACTCGTCATAACATATGCACCGCCTGCATCTGTCACCAGGCAGCAGTCGAGTAGGTTGAAGGGATAGGCGATAGGCCGGGAATTGAGCACGTCGTCGATGGTGATCGGCTCTCGCATCATCGCCTTGGGATTGAGGGCGGCCCACTTTCGCGTCGCGACGGCGATCTCCGCCAGTTGCTCGTGGGTGGTGCCGTACTCGTGCATGTGGCGCGAACAGGCCATGGCGTAGGCGCCGACTGGCTGCGGCAATCCAAAGGGCGCCTCGAACTGGCCGCGCAGTGAGTCCGGGTCGTTGGCGCGGCGCGGCATACCGACGCGCGAGCGGCCACTCTCACCGTGGGTCACCAGCGCCACCTCGCAGCGTCCAGTCGCGATAGCAGTTGCGGCATGGGCGACGTGAATCACGAACGACGAGCCGCCGACCGACGTGTTGTCGGTCACTTTCGGCTCGATGCCGAGATACTCACCGAGTTCCAGCGTCGAGACGCCCGCCGTAAACAGACCGTCGACGTCGTCCTTGGTCAGCCCGGCTTCCGCCAGCGCCGATCTTGCCGCCTCGGCATGCAGCATCAACGCCGGTTTATCTGGCACTTTCCCGATTTCGTCCGACTCCGCCACGCCGACGATGGCGGTCTTGCCAGAAATACTCACCCTCGCACTTGTCCTTCCCTTTGCTCGTCCGGAGGCACGTGACCTCCGGACGAGCCCTGTCTTATCAGTTTCTTACCAGACCTGCTCACCATATGGCTCGAGCTTGGTGCCCCAGAAGCGCAGACCATCGCCAACCTCGACCCATTGACCATCAGGGATCGACTCGATTTGGCTCGAAAACCGCTCCTCGTTGGTGATGGACTTCAGTTCGGGCCCAAACGCCTTCGGAATCATCTCGGTCAGTTCTTCGAGCGTCCAGCGATGATCCGAGCGCAAGGTCTTCACGATCTTGGGCTGCGACATCAGCGCGACGTTGTAGCCGAACGACCCGAATATGTGACCGTTGACCGGCTGCGCCGCGTCACTGGCCAGGAAGGCGATGAGGGGAGCGACGTTTCCCGGATCTCGCTCAGTCCCTTCGGCCAGTTCGCTCGGCAACTTGCCGGTGTGCGCCACGGCTTCACGGGCGCGCGGAATCGAGTCGATCATACGCGTGTGGCCGGTCGGCAGGATGGCGTTAGCGGTGACGTTGTACCGCGAGAGGCCGTTCGCGCAGCTCAGTGTTAGACCGACAATGCCTGCCTTGGCCGCCGCATAGTTCGGCTGGCCGGGCGCGCCGAACGCGGAGGTCGACGAGAAGTTGATCATGCGACCTGAGCGCTGCTCGCGGAAACGGACCGACGCCCAGCGACAGACGTTGAACGTCCCTTTCAAGTGGACGTTGAGGACGGCTTTCCACTCCTCCTCGGACATGTTGAAGACCATGCGATCCCGCAGGATGCCCGCGACGTTGACGACGATGTCGATCTTGCCGAACTCGTCGACGGTCTGCTGGATCATGCCCTCGGCAGCTTGCCAATCCGTTACCGAGTCAGTGTTCGCCACGGCGTTACCGCCGGCGGCCTTGATCTCGTTCGCCACGGTCGCGGCTGGTCCGGTATCGACTCCCTGGCCGTCAAGGCTGGCGCCAAGGTCGTTCACGACAACCGACGCGCCCTCCTGCGCCATCAGGAGTGCGACGCCACGCCCGATGCCGCGACCGGCACCGGTGACCAGCGCGACCTTTCCATCAAGTACGCCCATCGCTCTCTCCCTTACTTCTTAGCGTCAAAGTAGATCGAACGCTCCCACAGGTCGATGCCATTGCCGAGCGACTTCCAGCTTGCGGGATCGGCCTGCATCGCGGTCGATCCTTTGAGTGGGCGTTCGGATCCAGCGGACTGAAGCGGCTCGGGAATCTGCGCGTACTTGCCCAGGGTCTCAGGGTAGAGATCGATGAGTTCCTGAGGCGTCCACTGCCTGTTAGCTTGCAAGACCCCCGCCATTTCCCAGTGTGAATAGAGGGCTATGGTGGTTCCGCGCACGCCGAAGAAGTGTCCGTTGATGCTCTCCGCGTCGTCAGTCGACAGGTAGACGACCATCGGCGCGACGTTATTGGGATCGCCCTCTGTTCCGCCGGCGGCCTCGCTCGGCAGTTTGCCGTGCTCCTTCAGAAACTCCTGGCCGCGCGGTGTTGAATCGATCATCCGCGTGGTCGCATAGGGGAGAATGGCGTTGGCTGTGACGTTGTACTTGGTCATACTGTTGGCCAAGACCGCCGTGAACCCGAGAATGCCGTACTTCGCCGCGCCATAGTTCGGCTGGCCCGGACTGCCCCACGCTGAAACGCTCGAGAAATTGATGATGCGTCCGGAGCGCTGCTCGCGCATCAGTGCAGACGCATGTCGAACCGTGTTGAACGTGCCGTTGAGATGCACGTCGGTGACGATGTCGAATTCGTCTTCGGCCATGTTGAAGATCATGCGGTCGCGCAAAATGCCCGCGACGTTGACGACAATGTCGATGTGGCCGAAGTTGTCGACGGCCTGCTGGATCATCTCCCCAGCGGCATCATAATCGGTGATCGAACTGGTATTGGCGACGGCTTGCCCGCCCGCGGCCTTGATCTCGTTGACCACCTGCTGAGCGATCGATTCATCGGTGCCCTCACCGCCAAGGCTGGTGCCGAGGTCGTTAACCACCACCGCGGCCCCTTCGGCGGCCAGTTGCATGGCGACTGCTCGCCCGATGCCGCGACCGGCGCCGGTAACCAGCGCGGCCTTTCCATCAAGCTTCCCCATAGTGCCTCCCACTAGAACTCGACCTGGCGAAAGAGAACCAGTTGCGATTCTCTGTCCCAGATCGCGAATTGACCCGACGCGAGCGCGCCGGGGTTGATCAGGTAACGGCGCCGATCTCGTATCGCAAGCGTTCCGCGCGCGATGTCGATCGGCCCATGCTCGTCGCGAGCGTGCCGGTAGTGCGTATGTCCGGCAAACGTAATGCGCGCATTCGGTTTATGGCCGTTCGACTCGGTCTGACCGAAGAAGCGACTGAGGAGATCATGATGACCCCAGTGCTCAATCTCATGGGTCAAGCAGACATCCTCGACCACGATCTGTTCCTGCAGGCCACTCAAGAGTCTCAGTGTCTCTTCCTCGATTTCGTCGCCAAGTTCGCCCGCGGCCAGCGCAATCTCGCGCTCGTGATTGCCGTACACCCCGAGGACGTCCCATCCTGACAGCGCATGGGCGCAGGCATCCGCCTGCTCGGTCCGGTCGACAAGATCTCCCAGAAGGACGACGGTTGAAACGTCGAGATCACGGCATTGAACCAGCGCTCGTTCCAGCGTCCCGGCCGCGCCGTGCACGTCGGCGAAGAGCGCTATCATCTGTCCCAGCGTCATGAATTCCCGTTCGACTCCGGCACAATCAAGCAGTCGACGACGCGCGCTCCCTGACCCTGGTCGAACACCAGCAACGGATTGATATCGATCTCGCTGACGACGTCTTGAAGATCGATGCAGAGTTGCGAGAACTTGCCCAGGATCTTGACGACTTCATCGACATCGGCCGGAGCCGCACCGCGGGTTCCTTCGAGGATGGCCTTTCCCCGCAGCCGGTCCAGCATCAGTCGGCTGTCTCGTTCCGTCAATGGCGGAACGCCCAGTGTCACGTCTTTGAGGACCTCCACGAAAATGCCACCCAGTCCAACCGCAACGGCTGGACCGAAGTCGGCGTCTTTCGACATTCCGAGGATCATCTCGCGCCCGCCGGAAACCATCTCTTGCACCAGCACACCGGTGATTTCGGCCTCGGAGTTGTACTCTTTTGCGCTGGCGACGATGCGGTCGTATCCCTGGCACACAGCGTCTTCGTCCTTGACGCCAAGCAGGACTCCGCCGGCTTCGGTCTTATGAGCGATGTCGGGTGATTCGATCTTGAGGACGACCGGAAAACCGATCTCGGACGCAAATTGCGCCGCCTGATTCGCCGATGTCGCCAGCTTTTCCCTCGTGACCGGGATGTCGTAGCGTGCCAGCACCGACTTGGCTTCGCGCTCGACGAGTGGACGACCGGCTGCTCCGCGCACAATTTCGCGCGCCCGCTCCGCCTGCTCGCTGTCGACGCGAGCCGGTCGGCCCGTGGAGGACCAGGCACGCTGGAAGTCGGCGTAGCGGATGAGAGACCGGACCGCACGCAGGCTGTTCTCCGCTCCCTGTAAGAATGGAACTCCGTCCCAGTCCATCACTGGCTCGACTGGGTCCTCGTCTCGGCGGCGACCGTCCGCGACCTTGCCGTTCACCAGCGACATGATGAAGAAGACCTTGTCCGGATAGCGCTCGGGCATGACTCGCAAGACTTCCCCGACGGGGCTCGCAAGGTCGACACGATTGGGATACGCTTGACCGTAGATGACGGTATGAATATTCGGGTCTTCGGCCATTCCCGTTAGCGACCCTTCCGTGATCTCCGGCTGCGTAGCGGCCTGGCCGGTCGTGTCTAGTGGGTTGCCGACGGTGCCGTATTCGGGAATAACCCCATTGAGTTTTTCAACCGTCTCCGGCGCCAGCTGTGGCAATGAGATGCCGAGGTCCTGGCTCAGGTCTGAAATCAGGCCGCCCGCGCCCCCGGAGACGAAGATGGTGCCGACGCCTGGACCTTTTGGCAGTCGCTTCGAATGAAAGGCTGCCAGCGTTTCGGTCATCTCGTCGAGGCTGTACACGCGCACGATGCCGTATTGGCGCATGACCGCGTCCGCGATTTCGTCAGAACCAACCAGTGAGCCGGTGTGCGCTCGCGCGGCTCGGCGTCCAGCCTCAGAGCGGCCGACTTTGAGCACCACGATCGGCTTCTGCTTCTCTGCCGCTGCTGACGCAACGCGCAGAAGTTTTTCCGGATCGCGGAATTGTTCGATGAAGCAGCCAATGACGCGCGTCTCGTCGTCCTCGACCATGTAGCGGATGAAGTCTGTGGAGTCGAGGTCTGCCTCGTTGCCGGTCGTGACAACGTAGCTGTAGCCGAAATCGCGGTCTTGTTGCGGGATCACGATGCTATAGGCGAGCAATCCGCTCTGGAAGACGATGCCGATCGGGCCTTGATTGACATGGGTGTAGGCGCCCGACTTCGCGATCATCTTGGCGGGCGTACTGATTATTCCTAGACAGTTGGGCCCCACAATGCGAATGCCGGTGCGGCGAGCAAAGCTCCGGATGGCGTTCTGCCGCTCTCGAGCCGCGTCGTCATTCTGTTCGCCGAAACCACTGGTGATGATATTCAGCGCCTTCGTCCCCGCGCGCTCCGCCTGATCCAGCACGTCCATCACGAGGCCGCTCGGCACCACCACGATGGCCTTATCGACTCCACCGGGAATGGCGTCGATCGTCGGATAGCACTGGCAGCCAAGGACTTCAGTATGGCGCGGAGTTACCCCGAATACTTCGCCCTCGTATCCACCAGCGAGGATCCGGCCATGTATCGTGTTTGCAAAACCTGGTCGTGGAGTCGCTCCGACGACGGCAATTCTTTTCGGGTGGAACAACGCGTTCATGGCTGTCGTGAATGCGACCGACTCGTCCCGAGCTCCGTTCGTGGCCGGTTCGCTCCCGCTGGCCGCCCCGGTGGCAAACGTTTGAGATCCGCTCATCTCCACATCCCCATCCACGGGATCGAGAAATGTCTCGTCCCGTCGTTGACCGGCTCCAAGTGAACGTCTGCAAATTCACGCGGCGTTGCGCGGTACGTCACGGCTGCCTCGGCGTTGAAGCGCCGGGGCGATCTATTCGCCCCGGTTGTGACGCGTTTCTGGTCTCGACGCACGTGCTTAGAAGTAGGTGCGCCCGACCGTCTCGGCGACGCAGGCTGGCTTCTCTTCGCCTTCGATCTCGATGGTATTGAGGTTGACCGTCTGCACTGCCTGGTCGCCGATTTCCTCTACGGAGAGGAGTTTCGTCCGGACGCGGATCCGCTTGCCGACGCGAACTGGCGCGGGGAAGCGGACGCGGTTCAAGCCGTAATTGACGCTCATCCTGCCGCCGAGGTTGATCTTGATGCCCTTGCGCGTGCTTCCGAGCAACGGGAGAATAGAAAGCGTCAGGTAGCCATGTGCCACCGTGCCACCAAAGAACGTCTGCTTGGCGCGTTCCGGATCGACGTGGATGTACTGGTGATCGCCGGTGACGTCCGCAAATGCGTTGACCCGGTCCTGGGTGATCTCAACCCAGTCGCCGACCCCGAGCTCCTGACCGATCAGCCCCTTGAGCTCCTCGACCGTCGTGACGACGCGCTCTTCGATCTCAGATGGCCCACTCATCGAGTTCCTCCCTGTCCTGCCCGAATCGACCGTCTCTAGCGCACGGCTCCCGCGACGTTGCCAGCCAATACCTGTTGGAGTACCAGTTCGCGATGGTGCTCGGTGTTGCCATAGAGCGGTTCGAGGTGCTTGGCACGTTTGAAGTAGAGATGCAGATCATACTCCCAGGTGAAGCCAATTCCGCCGTGGACCTGGATCGCGTCGCCGCAGACCTTTTTCGACGCCTCATTGAGCGTCGATTTCGCGACCGAAGCGGCCAGAACGGCGTCCGCCGCGTTGGCGTCAAGTGCCCAGGCCGCGTAATAGGCAGCGGCATGGGCATTCTCGACCTGCTCCAGCATTTCCGCGAGCGTGTGCTTGACCGCCTGGAACTGGCCGATGAACTGGCCGAACTGCTTGCGAACCTTGGCGTAATCGACCGACATTTCGAGCGACTTGCGGGCCGCGCCGAGCATTTCGGCGCTCGCAGCCACGGCCGCCGTGCGAATTGTCGCGGCGAGAATTGGCCATCCCTCGTTCTCGATGCCGATCAGATTCTCAACCGGTACCCGCACGTCGTCAAAGTTAAGTGTGGCGGTTTTCGAGGTGAGATCCATCATCACCTCAGGCGTGATCGTAAGCCCGGCCGAATCGTTCGGCACCGCGATCAACGAAATGCCTCCGAGACCACCGTCACCCGAGCGAGCCGCTACGAGGATCACGTCGGCCGCCTGGCCGAATGGAACAAACCGCTTGACGCCATTCAACCGGTAGAAGCCGCCCTCTTTGGTGACGGTCATATTGATCGCGCTCGCGTCCCAGCCGATCGAATCCTCCAGGAACGCCAGAGTCATCACGAGATCGCCGTTGCAGATATCAGGCAGGTAACGCGATTTGGCGTTGTCGTCGTTCGAATGCATGATCGCCGATCCGGCCAGAACCACCGTGGCGAAGAACGGCCCGGGATACGGGATGCGCCCCATCTCTTCGAGTAGGATCGACTGCTCGATCATCCCGAGGCCGCCGCCTCCGTACTCTTCCGGGAAGGGAAGCATGCCGAGCTGGATGAGTTGGTGATATATGTCAGGGTCGTACCCTTTGGGGTCGTCCATCATAGTGCGTACGTGTGCGACCGGGCACTGCTCGGTGAGGAACTCACGAGCCAGGTTCCTCAGCATAACTTGATCTTCGGAGAAGTCGAAATCCATCTTACTCAGCCCCTTCAGCCGCGGCGCCAGCCTTCTGCGCGGCCGCGATGCGATCTGCCCGGACCTCCTTGGGCAGCCCGAGAACGCGTTCGCCGAGAATGTTCTTTTGAATCTCGGAGGAACCGGCGTAGATCGTCCCGGCGCGAGCCCAGAGGAATGTGTGCGCCCAGGTTCCGGTCTCACCGTATCCCTCAGCCTCGGGATCGAATCGGTATTCGTCCGGTGCTCCCGCGAGTTCCTGTCCGTAGGGTCCAAGGATGTCCAGGATCATCTCCTGCACTTTCTTGTCGAGCTCTGAGTAGTGAAGTTTCGCGATTGACGATTCGGGACCAGGTCGCTGGCCCTTTTCAAGGCTGCTGAGGATGCGGAGCGAGGCGTAGCGCAGGACTTCGACTTCGGCGTAAATCTGACCGAGCTTCTGGCGAATGATCGGGTCGTCGACGGCTCGGCTGCCATCGACGCGCAGTACTTGAACAACCTCGAGTAGGCGGTCGTATGACTGGAGTAGACGCGAGACGCGACTGAGTGAATTCCCGCCACGCTCATAGCCCAGCGTCGTCTGCGCGATGCGCCAACCCGCGTTCATCTCGCCGACCAGATTATCGGCCGGAACCCGTACGTTGGTGAAGAAGACTTCGCAGAACTCCTGGCTGCCGCTGATTTGCTTCAACGGCCGGACCTCAACGCCTGGTGCGTTCATGTCGATCATCAGACAGGAAATGCCCTGGTGCTTAGGCGCGTTGCGATCGGTGCGGGCGAGCATCATGCCCCAGTCGGACTGATAGGCGCCGCTGGTCCAGATCTTCTGTCCATTGATGACGAACTCATCGCCATCGACGTCAGCGCGGCACTGCAGGCTCGCCAGATCGGAGCCCGAGTTTGGCTCAGAATAGAGTTGGCACCAGATTTCCTCGGCGGTAAGGATCTTCTTTACGTGATCCTTCTTCTGCTCTTCCGTGCCGTGGTGGATGAGTGTTGGGGCCATGATTGAGATGCCCAGGCCGTTGAGGGAAGGCGGCGCGCTCGCCCTTGCCAGTTCCTCGCCGACGATAGCCTGCTCCATTGGCCGGGCTTCCTGGCCACCGTATTCTTTCGGCCAGCCCATCCCGAGATATCCAGCCTCGTAGAGCTTGGTGTGCCAGGCCCGCTTCTCTTCAAGCGTCTCAGGCTTTTTCTCCGGTAGGTTGTCTTTCAGCCACTGGCGCACCTGCTGGCGGAAGGCTTGATCTTCCGCGGTGTAATTCAGATCCATGCGGAGAACCTCCCTGATCGATCTCCTACGTCAACAATGGCGGCACGAACGGCGCCATCCGATTTGAGGAGCGTACGGGCAGTTGCGTGAACTGCGGTCACTCGTTGCCGCGATTGACCCGGTTTGTGCCGGGTTTCACAGCCGCTTGCTTTCGTCCTTTCCGTTGCAGCATACGCTACCCCCATCTCACGAAGGCGTCAACAGCAAATGGGACAACTTCACCGTCATATGCACATCCGGGCAAGTAGCCCAATGACCCGAGCGTGTTGAATACTTCAAGAGGCGTACTATATGATCGCGGTGACGATTCTGGGTGGCATTCGCCTTGCCGAGACGGCGCAAACCGTGGATGATGGCCCGGAACCCGCGCGACATTTCTTCGGCCGACTCGCACCTTCGTCTCGTGTTAATGCCGGGCCGGCAAACCTGGAAGGATCACTGCCAGCTCATGAAGATCTGTGTCTGTGTAAAACACATCCCCGATCCCAATCTCCCGATGACCGTCGATCCCAGTACGAAACGCCTCAATCGGAACCAGGGGCAGGCGATTCTCGATCCGGCTGATGAGTTCAGCGTCGAGACTGCTTTGCGGCTGGTCGAAGAGCATGGAGGCGAGACCGTCGTCGTGACCATGGGTCCCGCTGCCGCCGACGATGCGCTCCGACGCGCCATGGCGATGGGAGCCGACCGGGCTGTCCTCGTTAGCGATGATGCGTTGGCTGGATCGGACGTCGTCAGCACAGCTCGCGTGCTGGCCGCGGTGCTGGCCAAGGAGGAGCCGGACCTCGTGATCTGCGCCACCGAGAGTACCGATGCGTACACCGGCATGGTTCCCGGAGCTCTGGCCGAGATCCTGGATCTTCCGATGGTCACCTTTGCCCGGTCGGTTACCCTCGATGGTTCAAAAATTTCAGCCCAGCAGGACACCGATCTGGGTTACCGCGTGATCGAGGCCTCGCTTCCGGCGCTCCTGACCGTAACTGCCAGCATCGCCGAGCCGCGCTATCCCTCCTTCAAAGGAATGATGCAGGCGAAAAAGAAGCAGGTCGATCGAGTGGACGTCGCGTCTCTCGGTCTGGATGCAAGCTCGGTCGGGGAGAGTGGCGCTAAAGAGCGCGTTCTCGGGATCGAGCAGGTCAAGCAGGAAAAACAAGTTCGCCAGATCACCGACGACGGCACGGGTAGTAGCGTCGACGAGATCGTGGCCTATCTCAAGTCGCTTCAGGTGGTTTAGGAGGAGCTCATGCCGTCCCGTCGAATTTGGGTCTGGACCGATCTGTCCGAGGGAATGCCGCACAGGCTCTCGCTCGAGTTGCTGGTTCCCGCGCGATCGCTTGGCTCCGCCGAAGCGGTGCTTCTCCATTCGGTGTCCGATGAGGCTATTCAGCAATTGGGCTCGCATGGAGCCTCGGTCGTCTATCACGGCGACGACGAAGCCTACGATCAGTACGTGGCCGAGCCCCACGCCGCTACGCTCGCCAAGATGATCGAGTCCGAGCAGCCGGACCTCATTCTGTTTCCGAGCACGTTCGCCGCTCGGGACGTTCAGGCGCGCCTCGTCGGCAAGCTGGGAGTCGGCGTCATCGCCAATGCCACCGGAGTTGACTTCGACGACAGCGGGCTGCGTGTGACGGTGCCCTACGGCGCTGAGACGACCGGAACGATCACCATCGACGGCAACGGTCCCGCGATTGTTCAGATCCGTCCCAAATCATTCGCGGCCGAGGAAGTTGGTGGCACGGCTGAAGTCCGCGCGGTCGACGTTGCGGTTGACGAAAAGACGCGACGGGTTAAGGTCCTCGAGACGGTCGAGCAGGCCGCCGAAGGCCCGAACCTCGAAGACGCGTCGATTATTGTCTCCGGTGGACGTGGTCTGGGCAAAGCCGAGAACTTCGCGATGCTCGATGCCCTGGCCAAAGAGCTCGGCGCGGCCGTCGGTGCGAGCCGAGCGGTGGTCGACGCCGGATGGATTCCGTATGCCCATCAGGTCGGCCAGACCGGCAAGACAGTCAAGCCGGAGCTGTATATCGCCTGTGGCATCTCGGGCGCGATTCAACACATAGCTGGAATGGGTGGGAGCAAGCACATCATCGCGGTAAACACCGATCCGGATGCGCCGATCTTCGAACACGCTGATCTCGGTGTGGTGGGCGACGTCACGACCGTCATTCCTAAGTTGACCGAGGCGCTTTCAGGGTAGACGAAGAGTAGGGGACAAGCTATGCCGAGTGCTCGACCTGCCGAAAGGCCGATGAAGTGTCGGTTCTGACGCGGATCTGGGCCGGAGAGACCGAGACGCGGCGACAGATTTTGATCGTTTCGGCGATCGTAATCGCGGCCGGTATCGTGCTGGTTGTGATCGACACCATGGCAAATCTTGGCTGGCTGCGCTTTCCTGGCGCGATACTCATTACAGTTGGCGGGGCCGCAGGCGGTGCAACGGTCGGTCTGTTACCAGCCTCTCGGGAGCGCGTCTGGTCCCGGTTGACTGGATGGCGAGTCTGGATCGCAATCATCGCCGCCGTCGTCATTGCCACTCCGTCAATTATCGCGATGGCAAGTGCCGCGTTCGGCCCCTTTGCCGGAGGCGGAGACGCCCAGAATTCAGCACTGGTCGTTCTCGGCGTGGTTTTCGGGTTCATTCTGATGTCAGGGACCTTCCTGGCGGGCGTGCTGGCGGTGCAAGCTACCCGCAAGCGTGTCACGCCCGCGGTCGATGCAGACGCTGAAGAGGGGGACCCGTCGTGATTCCAACGCGTGAGATTCTCTGGAACATCGACGGCGTTGGTCGCTCGGCGCTCTATGCGCTTCTCGTCATTCCGGTGGCATTTCTGACATTTGGCCTGGCGCGTCGAGTCAGCAAGTGGCGCACGGGCCAGCCGGAGGACCGGTTCGATCGCTGGTGGGATCGATTCAAGGGGGCCGTCACCCAGAGCATCTTCCACGCACGCATCGCTCGCCGTAAGAACTGGTATGGCGGCGTCATGCACATCTTCATCTTCTGGGGATTCGTGACGCTTCTGATCGGCACGATCATCGTGATGATCGAAGACGACATCACGGTGCCGTACTTCAACTTCAGCTTCTACAAGGGTGACTTCTATCTCGGATACAAGCTGGCGATGAATCTCGCCGGAGCAATGCTGATCGCCGGCGTGTTGATGGCGTTCTACCAGCGTCTGGTCAGGCGTCCCAACGTCAAAGACACGACCGCAGATGACGTCGTCCTCCTCGCGTTTCTTCTGGTTCTGGCCGTGCAGGGATTCACTCTGCAAGCATTGCGGCTGGCCGTGGTTCAGGATCCATGGGGACCGTGGTCATTTGTCTCCTATCCGCTTTCGCTGTCGCTTCGAGGTTTACCCACCGGGTGGCTAGAGGCGATCCACCGCGCCAACTGGTACGTCCATTTCCTGACGACCTTCGTCTTCCTGAGCTATTTTGCGTACAGCAAGATGATCCACCCGTTCACCAGCCTGGTGAACGTCTTCTTCCGGCGGCTCAAGCCGATGGGCGAGCTGGCTCCGATCCTCAATATTGAAGAGGCCGAAACGTTTGGCATCGCCAAGCTTGAGGATTTCACCTGGGCACAATTGATGAACGTCGACGCGTGCATGCATTGCGGACGGTGTCTCGAATTCTGCCCAACATTCAACACCGGCAAAGCGCTGAAACCGCGTGACCTGGTCCTTGAAATCACAGGTTTTCTGGCCGACAACGGCGACATTTTTTCGGGTGAGCTGGGAGAGGGAGCCAATTCGGCTCGCTATCGTTGGGGCTCGGGCCCGGAGCGTGACCTGCTTGGCGGTGTCGTATCCACCGAGGAGATCTGGGACTGCACGACGTGCGGAGCCTGCATGCAGCAGTGCCCGGTCTATATCGAGCACGTGCCGATGATCGTCGGGATGCGACGGAACCTCGTGCTTGAGCAGAGCGAATTTCCCGGGGAGCTCATCAACGTTTTCAACAATCTGGAGCGCGTCGGCAGTCCGTATCAGATGCCGCCGAACCAACGAGACCAGTGGACACGTCGACTCGACGAGCCGGTACGGCAGATGGCGGAACTCGACGAGGGCGAGCAGGTGGAAGTCCTCTTCTTCGTCGGCTGTCTCGGATCGTTCGATTCACGAAATCAGCGGACGACCGTTGCACTGGCGCGCATTCTCCAGGCAGCCGGGATCAACTTTGCGATTCTGGGTAAGGAAGAGACGTGTAACGGCGACCCAGCGCGCCGCGTCGGCAATGAATACCTGGCGCAGATGATGGCCATGCAGACGGTCGAAACGCTGAATCAGTACAGCTTCAAGAAGATCGTGACGGCTTGCCCGCATTGCTTCAACGCGATCAAGAACGAGTTTCCGCAGATCGGCGGCGACTACGAAGTAGTTCACCATAGCCAGCTGATCAGCCAACTGATCGACGAAGGTCACATCCGGCTCGATCCCGAGTCGGTCGTCGCGCGCGGCAAAGTCACGTACCACGATCCCTGCTATTTGGGACGTTACAACAAGGTCTTTGATGACCCACGCAACGTCGTGAGCTCGCTACCAGGAGCAAACCTGGTCGAGATGCGACGCAACCGCAACACGTCTTTCTGCTGTGGCGGCGGCGGTGGTCGAATGTTTATGGAGGAGAGCACCGGCACGCGGATCAACCAGGCGCGCGTGCGTGAAGCGCTAGCGACAGACGCCGAAGTGCTGGCCGCGGCGTGCCCGTTCTGTATGACGATGTTCGAGGATGGAATTCGCGGCGTGGGAGTTGAAGAGACGTTCAAGGTGCGCGACATAGCCGAACTCGTGGCCGAGTCAATGATCAACCCAAAGATCGCGGTCGCGGACTCTGAAGCGGCCGGTGACGGACCCACTGAGCCGGTCGCGGAATAACGAGCGACCATCCCCGCTTCTGTCATTCGTAGCAGGAAGTTTGACGAGCCCGGACCCGAGCCGGGCGCAGTGAGGTGTGAGTAAACAATTGTCGAAACAATTGAGAATCGACGTCATCGAGGTTCCCAATTCCGGATTTATGAGCGATCAGCCGACCAACGGCTGCATTGTCGGTGACGATGAGGTCTTCGTCATTGATCCCGGGGACAAGATCGGCGCTGAGATATTCCTGAAGGCGCTCGCTGACCGTGGAAATCCGCCGGTAAAGGCGATCGTGCTGACGCACAGCCACCCCGACCATGCCGTCGCGGCCGCCGAGTTGAAACCGGCCCTCAACTGCCCGGTAATGCTAAATCCGAAAGAGCGGCCGATCCTCGAGCAGTTCAAGGGCCTGACCTGGGACCAAGTGGACGAAGAACTGCATGGCGGCATGACACTCGACATAGGCGGAGGGCGATTGGAGGCAGTGGACACCCCGGGCCATGCGCCAGGCCACGTGTCGCTCTTCGAGCCCGAGTCGCGCGTGCTCATCGCCGGTGATCTCGTCTCCGGACATGGAACTGTGGGAATCTTTCCACCGCACGGACGAATGAGTGAGTACTTCGAATCGCTCCTCCGGGCAAAGGCGCTCAATCCATCATCCGTGATTCCGGGGCACGGACCAATCTTGAATGATCCGCAGGGTCTCTTCGACCAGTACATCGAGCGGCGTTCCAAGCGCGAGCAGGAGATTCGTCAGGTGGTCGAGCGTAACCCGACGTCGATCGAAAAGATTGTCGAAGAGCTCTACCCAGACGTGCTGCCCCACTTCAGGCGAGCCGCAGGAGCGACCGTGCTGGCGCATTTGATCAAGCTCGAGGCAGAGGGCGTGGTCACGTGCGATGGTGAGGACCAGTTTCAGGGAATCTGGTCGGTTCGGTAGGGCAGATCGCACCCGAATCACCCGCCTGCGACGGCCGGGGACCGCTTGTCGCCTTCACTGGATGGTGCTTGCTGTTTGAGCGCACGAGCCTTGTCTTCGGCTACGCGTTCGGGCGCCTTTTGCTCTGCCGGGTTCAGCTTCCGTGTGACAATCACCGCGAGGAATGCGAAGACACAGGCGATCAGGAACGGCACCTGATACCCCACGAAATTCAGGATGAATCCTGTCGTAATCGGCACGACGATAGCCGCGGCATGCTGCAGGCTGACACCCATAGCGAGCGACGGTGCGACATCGTCTGACGCGGCTACTTTGCGCAGGTAGGTCGCCGAGCCGACTGACGACAGCGGCATGATGAACGAATAGATCGCGTAGCAGAATCCCGCGACGTAGACGTTGTCGACCAGCGCATAGCCAGTCAGCGCGACGATGTAGGCGACGTTGATGACGCCGAGTATCTGCTTTTCACCGTATAAGTCGATCATACGACCAATGCGGCGGCCCGAGAGCATCGCCGTCAGATTCACCACGATCAGCAGCGCGCTGATCTTCGGGACGTCGAGGCCGTAGTGATTCACCAGTACCCAGAGACCAAATGAGAAAAAGATCTGCATGCGGGCGCCGTCGAGGAGCGACAGGTAGTAATAGAGACGATACGGCTTGCGCACGACGAAGGGCTCGCGCTTCACGTGAATCGCGATCTCTTCGCCGTCCTTCAGGTTCGGGAAGCTAAACACGGCGATGCTGGCAATGATCGCCAGCCCTCCGGCGACGACGAACGCTGGGCGGAAGCTCAGAATGTTGTAGTGAAACGCGATGAGCACCAGGATCATTGCGCCAAGTCCGCCGCCGAAGTTGACGGCCGACATGGTGCCCAGAATGCTGCCACTCTTGTTCTCGGTCGTCAGGCTCATGCCGAGTGCGTATTGTGTCTGCAGCACGGTGTGATAGCCCATGGAGGAGATGACGACCCACGGCGCGACAGTCCAGAAGGATGTTGAGGCACCGAACAGCATGTAGCCCACGGCAAGCAGCACAAGCGCCAAGGCAGTAAGTTTCTGGATAGACAGTCGATAAAAGAGTGCCGTGATGAAGATGAGAAGAAATCCGGGAACCTCGCGAATCGCGGTGATGTATCCGAACTGTGGTCCCTGAAGTTTCAGAACGTCTTCGAAGTAGTTGGTGACGACGTTCTGCTGGATAGCCATCGCCATGCCGAAGCAGACGGTCATGATTGCAAGGAGAATGAAGCCCCGGCGAACGGCCGGACTGGACTGTTCAGCAACCGGTCTCAACGAATGTTCTCCCATGAGTCATCAGAAAGATTCCACCTGCGATTCGCGCAGGCGCTATTCTCTCACATCTCGGGGACCTAGTGTGCCCCCGCATCGGTAATTTTCAGCGCGGACGGGATGCGAGTATGATCATGCTGGAATAAGGCATAGAGCGACAGGGAGAACTGGTGAACGAAGCGGGTCATTCAGAGGCGAACTTGCCAGTAGAGCGTTTCGGAGGCTTCTTCGAAGCGCAGAAACTGACCGTGGAGGATGTGAAACCGGGCGAAGTCATTGTGCGTCTGGTCGATCCGCGGGACGACCAGCGAGGCGGAGGCGGCAACGCATCTCTAAACGGCGGCGTTATCGCCTACATGTTCGACGGGTCGCTCGGGGCGGCGATCACATCGCTCGTAACGGAAGAACTGGGCATAGACGTCCACGATCGCTCGCGATTCGGTGAGGCAACGATCAGTCTCACGATTAACTACGTACAGCCCGCGTTTGGCAATTCGTTTGAAGCACGCGGAAAAGCCGTGCGAACGGGTCGGACAATCGCGTTCGCCGAGGGCAAGCTGTTCGACGAGCGAGGAGAGGTCTGCGCTACGGCGACGGGAATCTGGCGCCTGTTTATCAAGAAGTAGCTCATGCTCAACGGGTCAATCGCGCACGAGGGATGCTGCCGCGGTAAGTCGCTCCTCCGCATCTTTCACCATCCGGTCGAGCAGGTCCTGGACTGTCGGAACGTCGTGGATCAATCCGGCGACCTGGCCGGCCCAGACCCAGCCGTTCTCGAGGTCGCCGTCGATCGCACCCCGCTGGTTCTCTTTGCCGCTGATGGCCGCAATCACGTTATCTCGTTGTTGGTCTGACTCCAGCTGAATGATGCGATCGGCCGCGGTGTTGTGTAGAACGCGACCCGGCGTGCCGAGTGATCGTTCGATGATCGTCGTGTCGGTCTCCGTTGCTGATACCAGCGCGGCTTTGTAGTGCTCATGTGCGATGCACTCTTGTGTCGCTACGAAGCGCGTTCCCATCTCGATACCGTCGGCACCCATCGCCAGCGCGGCCGCGAGTCCTCGCCCGTCACCAATGCCACCGCTTGCCAGAACCGGAATGCTCACCGATTCGAGGATTCGAGGCACCAGAACCATGGTCCCGATGTCGTCACGCCCGAGATGACCACCGCCGTCGTAGCCGACGGCGATAACCGCTGATCCGCCGAGTTGTTCAACTTTCTGAGCTTGCCGCACTCCCGCTACGAGCACCAGCGACTTGACGCTTGTTCCAGCCAGTCGGTTCAGGTACGGTTCGGGATTGCCTGCGGTAAAGCTCACGATGTCGACGCCCTCGTCGAGTGCTGCTTCGACCATGTCCATGATGTCGCGACGCGCGCTGATGGCGAAGTTCACCGCGAAGGGACGGTTGGTCAATGATCGGACTTTGCGGATCTCGGAGCGCAGCCCCTCAATGCCGCTGGGGATGGTGGCGGCACTAATCTGACCCAACCCACCTGCATTCGAGACCGCAGAACACAGACCGGCGAATGCCAGGTGGGCTAGTCCTCCCTGGACGATGGGGTAGCGAATTCCCAGAAGTTCGGTAACACGCGTCTTCATATTCACCTCGGGCTTGATCCGTTCCTCCACAGTCGCGCGTCGCGCCGCGGGACTGGCTCACTCTCACACAATGATAATGGCGATACCGAACGTCTGCCGCGCAGCAACCATTCGTACGCCTCGTTTGTCGAAACGAGCAAAAGGTGCCATCCTTAGCTCATCCGAAAAACCCTGTCGAAGCGTCGAATAAACGACGGTTTCGGCGGTAACAATCGATGGAACGACTGCGTGTCGCGTCCACCGTACACCAGGGAGATTGACGGATGCGTATTCGCAAAATAGGGGTTATCGGCGCCGGAACGATGGGAGCCGCGATCGCCGCTCTCTCCGCGTCGGCCGGCGTTCCAGCGGTTCTACTCGACATTCCCGGCAACCCGGATCGCGATTCAACGGCCAAGCGTGGACTCGACCGCGCGCTCAAGTCTCGACCCGCCTCCTTCATGGATGCCAGCAGGGTGTCCCTGATCGAAATCGGCAATACCGAGGACGATCTCGATAAGCTGGGGTCGTGTGATTGGGTTATCGAGGCAATCATCGAGCAACTCGAGCCCAAACGCGCGCTCTTCGAGCGACTGGATGGTCTGCTCTCCGAATCGACCATCATCACCAGCAACTCGTCGGGCATTCCGATGAATAGTCTGGTCGAGGGACGTTCTGACAGCTTCCGAAAGCGATTCTTCGGTACGCACTTCTTCAATCCACCGCGCTACTTGCACCTGCTCGAGACCATTCCGACTGCCGAGACGGACCCCGCGTGTATCGAGACCATCGAGCGGTTCGGACGAGAGGTGTTGGGCAAAGGAACGGTGCGCGCTCGAGATGTGCCGGGTTTTATCGGCAACCGTCTTGGTGTGTACGGGATGGTCCAGGCAATCAACTTGATGGAGGAGTGCGATCTTCAGATCGATGAAGTCGATGCACTGACCGGCCCGCTGATCGGACGTCCTCGCTCCGCCATCTTCCGCACGGCGGACCTGACCGGCATCGACGTGCTTGTGCACGTAGCGGACGGGATGGTCGCTGCGACGGGCGAGCGATTCGAGCCTGCCGGATTGGGTGCGCGACCTCATGGCGGACGGTCGGCTTGGCGAGAAGACTGGGGCTGGCTTCTACAAACGCGAAAACGGCGCGATCCTGACGCTCGACTGGAAGACTGGCGCATATCGTCCGAGAGCCGACCTTCGAATTCCCGACATCGCCACGCTCAGCGACCAGCCTCTGGCCGAGCGACTTTCAGGTTCGATGAAGCTTCCGGGCAAGTACGGCGATTTCATGCGGCGGCTCTTCGCGGAGAACACGCACTATACCCTCCAGCGTGCCCCAGAGATTGCCTATGAGATCGTCGATATCGACCGTGCGATGGAGTGGGGGTTCGGCTGGGAACTCGGCCCATTTCGTCAGATCGACGCGCTCGGCGTCGATTTCACCCGGTCAATTATTGAGGATCAAGGGCTCTCGATTCCAAGTTTGCTCGACTTGGCGACCGGCGGCTTCTACAAGGAGACGGACAGGGGGAGCGAGGAACTGGAGTTCTCTGGCGGTTACACGCTGCTCTCGCCGCTGCCGAATGTCCTTTCACTGGGCGACCTACGACGGTCCGGCGAGGTGCTCAAAGAAACAAGCGGTGCAACCCTATTCGATCTCGGCGATGGGGTGGCCTTGATTGAGTTCCACACCAAGATGAACTCGATTGGCGAAAGCGTGCTCCGGATGATAGCCGAGTCAATCGACTGGGTCGACCAGAACGGGTACGCCGGGCTGGTGATCGGCAACGAGCACGAGCGCGCCTTTTCGAGTGGGGCGAACATCGGATTGATGCTGGCATTGGCGCAGGAAGAGGAGTGGACCGAGCTCGAACGAGCCAGCCGGCAGTTCCAGAACGCGTCCCGATCTCTTCGCTTTGCGCCGTTCCCGGTGGTCGTTGCGCCGGCCGGTCTGGCGCTCGGCGGCGGAGCTGAGTTCGTACTCCACGCGGATCGCGTCCGAGCGGGTGCGGAGCTCTACATGGGACTGGTCGAGACCGGCGTGGGCATCATCCCAGCCGGTGGAGGCACGACCGAGATGCTCTTCCGTTTCACGGAGGATTTGACCGCCTATCCGGAAGCTGACCCGTTCGAGGCGGTGCGGCGTGCCTTTATGCTCATCGCCATGGCTACGACCAGCACGAGTGCCCTCGAAGCGCGCAAACTTGGATTCTTGCGACCACAGGACGAGATCAGCATGAACCGGGATACGCTCCTTGCCGACGCAAAACGAGCCGTGCTCGATCTCGCACCCGGCTATGTGCCGCCGACGCCCCGCACTATCTGCGCTCTGGGCAACGAGGCGCTTGGGAATCTTCGCTACGCGGTCTGGTCGATGCATGAGGCAGGGCAGATCACCGACCATGAAGTGCTGATCGCCAATGAATTGGCCCGCATCCTTACCGGCGGCGATGGCCCGCCTCATGATGTCTCGGAGGAAGACATCCTTGCACTTGAACGCGAGGCATTCCTCAAACTCATCCGGACACGCAAGACGCAGGAGCGGATGGCCCACATGCTGAAGACCGGAAAGCCGCTGCGGAACTGACACGAACGACGAACAAAGGACGAACAACGGAGATTCAGAGGGAGTAACTCATGAACGAAGCGGTCGTGGTGAGCGCGGTGCGCAGTCCGGTTGGCCGGGGCAAGTCGGACGGTTCATTGGCCCATGTTCACCCAATTGACGTTTCTGCCACCGTCATGCGGGCGGCGGTAGAGCGTGCTGGAATCGACCCAGCGGCACTGGACGACGTCCTTTGGGGCTGCGCGCTTCCCGAGGGAGCCCAGGGGCTCAACGTCTCGCGCCTCTCATTGCTGAGGGCGGGGTTTCCCGTTTCGGTGCCAGGGGCTACGGTGAATCGATTCTGCTCGTCGGGACTTCAGACGATCGCGATGGGTGCGCAGGCAGTCATGAGCGGTATGGCCGACGCAGTCCTGGCGGGAGGCGTCGAGTTGATGAGCCAGGTGCCAATGTCCGGTCATCATACGCGGATTCACCCTGAATTGATCGAGCCATACATCGGTATGGGATTCACCGCCGAGCGGGTGGCAGAACGCTGGGGGATTCCGCGAGAGGATCAGGACCAGTACGCGTATGAGAGCCACCAGAAGGCGGCAAAGGCCTGGACCGAAGGCACGTTCGATTCTGAGGTCGTATCGGTCCCGGTCGAACGCCCCGTTTCCGACACTCCTGGCGAGACTGAAGGAGAGCCCTTCTCGCGCGACGAGACGATCAGACCTGACACGTCGGTCGAACGACTGGCGAAGCTGCGCCCAGCCTTCAACGTAAAGGGATCGGTGACGGCAGGGAATTCCAGTCCGTATTCGGACGGTGCCAGCGCCGTAGTGATCATGTCACGCGAAAAGGCTGATGAGCTTGGAGTCAAGCCGCTGGCCCGATTCATCACCTTCGCGGTGGCAGGTGTCGAGCCGGACGTGATGGGAATCGGGCCGGCCAAGGCGGTCCCCAAGGCGCTGGAACGCGCGGGTATGACGCTCGATGACATCGACTTGATCGAGTTCAACGAGGCCTTCGCCGCGCAGGTGCTCGCGGTCGTCAAGGAGCTTGGTTTCAACCGTGACATCATGAACGTCAATGGCGGCGCGATCGCACTCGGTCATCCACTCGGGGCCACTGGAGCCAAGCTGACGACCAGTCTCATTCACGAGCTCCGTCGACGCGGAGGAGGCACCGGTCTGGTGACGATGTGCATCGGAGGAGGCATGGGTGCGGCTGGGCTCTTCGAGGTCTATGCGGCATAGCGTGCTGGAAGGAACAATCAATGGCGAGCGCGCCCGAGGTTGCCCGTAAGGGCGGAGGCTGGGTTCTCGCGAGAGCCGACTCAATCTACACACCCGAAGACTTCGATGACACGACGCGCGAGCTGGGCAAGATTACGCGCCAGTTTATCGAACGGGATGTCATCCCCAAGCTACCGCAAATGGAGGCTGGTGATCTCGACCTGAACGTGCCGCTGATGCGACGCGCGGGGGAGCTTGGTCCGCTCTCGATTGAAGTGCCTGAGGACTACGGTGGGCTGGACCTGCCCAAGGTCGTCGCAGCCGTCGTTTCGGAGGAACTCGCCGGTTCAGGAGGTTTTGCCGTCACTATGACGGCGCACACCTCGATCGGCACGCTGCCGCTGGTCTACTTCGGGACAGACGCTCAGAAACGGCGCTACCTGCCACAGTTGGCGTCGGGCGAATGGATCGCCGCATACGCGCTGACCGAGACGAATTCCGGTTCTGATGCACTTGGAGCGCGAACGCGCGCAACACTCTCTGAAGACGGATCTCACTACAACCTGAACGGCACGAAACAGTTCATCTCAAACGCCGGATTCGCCGACCTCTTCACTGTCTTTGCCAAAGTCGACGGCAAGGAATTCACCGCCTTCCTGGTCGAACGAAGCTTTCCCGGCGTCGAATTCGGTGAAGAAGAGCACAAGATGGGGATCAAGTCCTCGTCGACGCGTCAGCTGATTCTTCAGAACGCTCGGGTGCCGGTCGAGAACGTCCTCGGCGAGGTCGGCAAAGGGCATCGCATCGCGTTCAACGTGCTGAATATTGGGCGCTTCAAGCTCGGCGCCAGCAGCGTCGGCGGTGCCAAGCGAGCGCTAGAGCAGTCGGCTCGCTACGCACAGGATCGCAAGCAGTTCGGCGCGCCGATTGCCTCGTTCGGATTGATCCAGCAGAAGCTGGCGCGTATGGCGATTCGGCTCTACGCGGCGGAGAGCGCGGTCTATCGCACAATCGGGTTGATCGATGATGCGATTGCGGGCCGAAGCGGCGCTGATGCGGTCCTCGCTGGCATTCAGGAGTATCTGATCGAGTGCTCCATCGTCAAAGTGCACGGCACCGAGATGCTCGACTTTGTCGTCGACGAAGGCGTTCAGATTCACGGCGGCTACGGCTATCTGGCCGACTTCCCGATCGAGCGTGCCTACCGCGATTCGCGTATTCAGCGGATCTTCGAAGGCACCAACGAGATCAACCGCCTGCTTATCCCCGATCAGCTGATGCGCCGGGCGATGAAGGGCGACCTGCCGCTGTTCGAGGCCGCACAGGAGCTACGGTCCGAACTCCTTGAGCCGAGCTTCGATCAACCCGAAGGTGCGTGGGCTATTGAGCTCAGCCAGGTTGCGAACCTGAAAAAGCTTGCTCTGATGGTGGCGGGGATGGCGGTCGAGCGCTTCGGGACTGACCTCGAGCAGGAGCAGGAAGTCGTGGCTGCCATCGCCGACATTCTGATCGAAGCGTTCGCGTCGGAATCGGCGGTGCTGCGGGCGCGCCAGATGAGCGACAAGACGGCGACGGACATGACGAAGCTCTATCTCGATCGGGCACTGGGGATCGCGCTGGACCAGGCGAACTACGCCCTGCCGCGCGTTGCCAGCGGTGACGATCTTCGTACCTACCTGTCGATTGCCCGGAGACTGACCCGGCGTGAGCCAACCGATGTTATCGGCGCAGAACGTGAGGTCGCGTCGCGCATACTGGCGTCGAACGGCTATCCGGGCTTCACGCGTTGACATGCGCAACGATCACTCGTGGCAGACAAGGAAGATGGAACGGGGCATCGCGGTGCCGATTGAACGCCCGCGATAGGGATTCTGAGGGGGACGACCGAGTTGATCTAGACTGCGAAGGAGCGAACCGTGGATGGCTTGATGATGGACTTTCAACTGACCCTACCGGCGATCCTGCGACGTGCTGAAACGTACTTCGGCCGCCGCGAGATCGTGACCCGTATGCCTGACCGCACGCTCCATCGATACACATACGCCGAAATGGCGGACCGGGCCAAGCGGCTGTCCGTCGCCCTGCAAGGACTGGGCGTCGAATCGGGCGACCGGGTCGGCACCCTTGCCTGGAACAACTACACGCACCTGGAGGCCTATTTTGGTGTACCCCTGTCCGGAGCGGTCTTACACACGCTCAACTTGCGTCTGCACCCGACTGACCTGGCCTACATCATCAACCACGCTGGCGACCGGGTGATTCTGATCGACGAGGTCCTTTGGCCGCTGTACCAGCATGTGAAGGATGCCGTCCGCCCCGATCACGTCATCGTGATCTCGAAGGACGGAAAGCCCCGGGATCCAACCGAAGGTACGCTCGACTACGAGTCTCTTCTGGCCGGTGTCGATCTCACCGAATTCGTGTATCCGGATTTCAATGAGAATCAAGCTGCCGCCATGTGCTACACGTCGGGAACAACCGGTCGTCCAAAGGGGGTGCTCTATTCCCACCGGGCGATCGTGCTTCATTCGCTGGGGACAGCGCTGCAGAGCGAGACGAGTATGGGGGAACGCGACACGATTCTTCCTGTGGTGCCGATGTTCCACGTCAATGCCTGGGGCATGCCGTTCACGGCGACGATGATGGGCGCGAAGCAAGTCTTCCCTGGTCCGTATCTCGACGGCGCGAGCCTCGCCGACTTGATGTCGGAAGAGAACGTAACGCTCACGTGCGGCGTACCGACGCTCTGGCTTGGTCTCTTGCAGGTCCTTGACGAGCATCCTGAGAAGTATGACCTATCTCACCTGCGCAACATCCTTTCAGGAGGCCAGGCCGCGCCCGAATCACTCATGCGCGGTTTCAAGGAACGTCACGGGATCGATTTTGCTCAGGGCTGGGGGATGACCGAAACGACGCCAGTGGGTTCGGTCTGCCATCCACCGTATGAGCTCGGTCCACTCTCGAACGAGCAGACGTATTACTACAAGACGAAGTCTGGACGTCCGCTGCCGTTCGTTGAGCTACGCCTTCGTTCCGGTGATCAGGATGTCCCCTGGGATGGAGTGTCCCTTGGCGAGCTTGAAGTGCGCGGACCGTGGGTAGCGGCATCCTATTACAACATGCCGGAGGCGTCGGATCAGTTCACCGGCGACGGTTGGTTCAGGACGGGCGACATCGCGACGATCGACGAGCTTGGGTATCTGGAGATTCGTGATCGAGCTAAGGACGTAATCAAGTCGGGCGGCGAGTGGATCAGTTCCGTCGCACTCGAAAACGCCCTGATGGGACATCCGGCGGTGGCCGAGGCCGCGGTCATCGCTGTTCCGGATCCCCGTTGGCTCGAACGGCCGCTTGCGGTCGTAGTGCTAAGAGACGGTAAGTCGGCGACTCAGGAGGAGTTGATTCGTTTTCTCGAGCCGAAGTTCGCCAAGTGGTGGCTTCCCGAAGCGGTCGAGTTTCGTGACTCAATTCCGCGAACGTCGACCGGCAAGTTCCAGAAGTCGACCCTCCGCGATGAGATCGGCCCGAAGTACGCGAAGTCGTCGACACAGCCTGCTGACTGAACGGCGAGAATCAAACAACTCAATGCGGGGCGGCGCTTCAGCCGCCCCGTTCTGGTGTTAGAGCACCGTGCTGAATGATTGTCGTGGTCGTGATTTCTACACGAGAGCAGAAAAGCTGCCCGATACACTCCATTGGTACGTTGGTCTTCAGAGCACGGGAAGACTTGCCTGCCAAGGGATATCGAAAGGGTTTCGGGCGGTTAGTTCTGACATCCGGCACAACATTTGCACGATATCCAATTCGAAACTCATTCGAGTCTCCAACGAGTCGTCTTACCGCGAAGCAGAGAGGAACAAATTCGTGGCGGAATTCAATCAGTATCACGAGCCAGTCAACGAGCTTTCACAAGAGATCCGTACCTTTGCCCGTATGATCGCTTCACTGGTCGAAGAGGCGGAGGCGATCAACTGGTACGAGCAGCGCATGTCATTGGAACAGAGTAACGACGCAAAGGGGATTATGCGCGAGGCGCAGAAGGAAGAATTCAAGCACTTTGCGATGGATCTTGAATTTTTGACTCGTCGACATGCGGATTGGCGGGCCGCGTTGCAGACGGTCCTCTTCCAATCCGGTGACATCGTGAAACTCGGCGAAAAGGTTGAGTCGGCTGAGGAGAAGGCTGGCGGTTGATGGCTGTTGACCGGATTAGACTCGGTCGCTGGCTAACCTACGTCGTCGATTGCGGACTCGAGTGATGCTGCGCTAAAGTCACTGAAGAATCTATCGGGTTGAATCCCGGTGGTGCGGAAACGTCCGCGCGGCGGCGGGCTCGTGTGTCCGTTTGCCAGATATTCTGAGAGAAATGGCCGCACGACTGAATGACGGCATTTTTCTTGCTCTTTCGCCATCCCGGGATCACGGGAATTGGGTGTGGACCGCGTCATTCGTGACGACCAAGGTCGCACGTGGAGTTCAAGGTTGACGGGAACGCTCTCGGGCCCTTGTCTCTTGCCCGTGGCCATGGTCGACTCTCGATTGCGACGGAATTGATCGCAGGGCATCCTCGAATGAGAAGCAACGTGGATCAGCGGGAACCGCAATATGAGCATCCGCGGAACCTGGCATTTCTTGACGGTGGCGGCGAGATGGGCCAGCGAATCCGGGAACTCGACTGGTCGCGAACTTCACTCGGCGCCATCGATGAATGGCCCCAGAGTCTTCAAACCGCTGTGAGCATCTGTCTCCGTTCACGTTTTCCGATCATTCTGTGGTGGGGACAGGACCTAACCGTCATCTACAACGACGCATACAGTCCCATGTTGGGCGGCAAACATCCAGGCGCCCTCGGTCAGCCAGGGCTGTCGCGGCTTGCCTGGGGTGATCCTGAGGTAAGCGCGGTCATAGGACCGATGTTGCGGCGGGTGCTCGAACGGGGTGAGGCAACCTGGTCGGAGGATCGGTTGCTGATTCTTGAGCGACGAGGGTTCCCGGAGGAGTGCTACTTCACGTGGTCCTACAGCCCGATTCAGGATGAAGCGGGGAAGGTCGGCGGCGTCTTCACCGCTGTGACTGAGATGTCAGAGAAGGTAATTGGGCAGCGCCGTCTTAGCATCCTGCGCGACCTGGCCGACCGTTCACTCGAAGCAAAGACAGTCAATGAAACATACGACAATGCGACCCAGATCCTTTCTCAGCACCCTCTAGATCTCCCCTTTTTTCTCATCTACTCGCTCGACGAGGACGAGGACATTGCCCGGCTTGTCGGTTCATCTCCAGCCTTGAACGACATGCCGCGCGTTTGTCCGGATAGCGTCTCTTTACACGGCGACACGTCGTCTGGCTGGCCGCTCGCGACCGTTGTTGAATCGGGTTCCGAGTTCGTGATTTCCGACCTCTCGCAGCGTTTCGGCAGCATTCCCGGGGGAGTCTGGCCCGAGGCCCCGACACGCGCCGTCGTCTTGCCGATCCGTCGGCCGCGCCAGAGCGTGCCATATGGTGTGCTGGTTCTGGGTGTCAGTCCGCGACGCCCGTTCGACGACGACTATATGAGTTTCCTCAGGCTGATTGCCGACCGAATCGCAACGGCGGTCTCGAATGTACTCGCGTATCAGGCTGAGCGTAAACGGTCAGAAGCCCTGGCCGAACTCGATCGCGCAAAGACGACATTCTTCAGTAATGTCAGTCATGAGTTCCGTACGCCATTGACCCTGATGCTCGGCCCGATCGAGGACGCCCTACGGGAGAGTTCCACTGCTCCCGAAAATCGGGAACGTCTGACCGTTGCACATCGAAATGCACTGCGGTTGCTGCGGCTTGTGAACATGCTGCTGGATTTCTCTCGTATCGAGGCCGATCGAGTTCAGGCTTCGTACGAGCCGACCGACCTCTCAGTCTATACGGCCGAACTCGCGAGCGGCTTCCGCTCCGCGATCGAGCGGGCAGACATGGATCTGGTGATCGATTGTCCCCCGCTCTCAGAACCGGTATTCATCGATCGCGAGATGTGGGAGAAGATCGTTCTCAACCTGATCTCAAATGCGTTCAAATACACCTTGGAAGGACGCATCTCCGTCGAGGTGAGCGAACGCGACGGTCGAGCGACGGTATCGGTCGTTGATACGGGCGTCGGCATTCCAGCAAACGAACTCGCACACATCTTCGAGCGATTTCACCGGGTACAAGGGAGTGTTGGACGAACCCATGAGGGGAGCGGCATCGGTCTGTCCCTGGTCCATGAACTGGTGCTGCTGCACGGTGGCGATATTGGCGTGCAAAGCACCGAAGGTCAGGGAACAGCGTTCACGATTTCGTTGCCGTTTGGATCGGACCATCTCCCTGAGGATCGCCTGTTCGTTTCGCGGACTCCGACATCGACATCGACAGTAGCCGGTTCGAACGCCTACATCGAAGAGGCACTTCGCTGGCTGCCAAACAACGAAGAACCATCGGGGATTTTTCCGGATTTGCCTGTCTCTTCCCCAGTCCTCACTGAGTCGGGCCGTTGGAAACGATTGGAAGGTCCACGAGCCCGAATCGTCCTCGCCGACGACAACGCGGACATGCGGGAGTACATAAGTCGCCTATTGAGCCAGCGCTACGACGTTGAGTCGGTCAGCAACGGGGCTGCCGCACTCAAGGCAATCAGGCGCGAGTTGCCCAGCTTGATCCTGGCGGACGTGATGATGCCAGAGCTGGATGGATTTGAGCTTCTCAATGAGATTCGATCAGACGAAGACTTGCGTGAAGTGCCAGTGATCATGCTCTCGGCTCGCGCGGGAGAAGCGAGCCAGATCGAGGGACTCGAGGCAGGCGCCGACGACTACTTGATCAAACCGTTCAGTGCTCGTGAGCTGCTTGCTCGGGTTTCGGCGCGTATTGAACTTGCTGAAATGCGACGAATGGCACGGCTGGCATCCGAACGGGAACGTGAGCATCTCTTCGAGTTCTTCACGCACGCGCCCGCGATCATCTGCGTGGTTCGTGGACCGGATCATATCTTCGAACTGGCGAACCCCGAATGCCTCGCGCTTTTCGGGACGGGGACGGAGATCATCGGTAAAAGCGTCCACGAGTTGTTGCCAGCAGAGTTCTCCCAGCAGTTCAGCCGGTTGCTCGATTCCGTCTACTGGTCAGGAGAGCCGCGCACCGGTACCGAGATGGAACTACGGTTTCTCCGCGACGGCGGGGAGAGGGCTGAAAGTCGCTATTTCAACTACGCCTGTGTCCTACTTCAAGACGAACAGGACTTTACGCAACGGATTCTCCTTCACGCGGTTGATGTCTCCGATCAAGTACGAGCCAGGCAGCGCGTAGAGGAGCAAAATCGCGTTCTTGAGCTCGTCACTCGGGGAGACTCGCTGTCGAATGCACTTGGTCTCTTGGCTCGCAGTGTTGAGAAGCTCTTGAGCGGGGGGTCCAGGGCGGCGGTCATGCTGGTGGATGACGATGGATTGCACCTCCGTTATGCGGCCGCACCAAATCTTCCCCAGCGCTTCATCGAGGCGACCGATGGCCTTGCCGTTGGGCCGGGAAGCGGCGACTGTGGAACGGCGGCGTTCACCGGGTGCCCGGTATACGTGTCCGACACACTCGCGGACCCGCTCTGGAGTGACTTCCGGGATTTGGCTCGTGCTTATCGCCTTCGCTCGTCCTGGTCCACACCGATTCTCAATTCCTCAGGTGGGGTCGTGGGCATCTTCGCGCTTTACTTCGACGAGACTCGAGCACCGACAGATGACGACCAGCTCCTGCTGGATTTCGCGGTCAGGACGACCGCGCTGTTGTTTGAACGCGAACAGGCGGAGGAGACGCGTGCTCGGCTCGCTGCCATTGTTGAATCGTCAGACGACGCCATCGTGAGTAAGGACCTGGATGGAGTTATTCTGACGTGGAATCGGGGAGCCGAACGGCTCTTCGGGTACTCGTCGGATGAGGCGGTCCGGCATCCATTCACCATGATCATTCCAGAAGATCGCCAGCAAGAAGAGATCGAGATACTCTCACGGATCCGACGCGGCGAGCCGATCGATCACTTCGAGACGGTCCGGCGTCGCAAGGACGGCTCGATGCTGGAGGTTTCGCTGACTGTGTCACCGATCCTCGACCGGGGGGGCAGCGTCATCGGAGTGTCAACAATCGTTCACGACATCACCGAGCGTAAGGCAGTGGAACGTCAGAAGGACATCTTCCTCGGCATTGCCGCGCACGAACTGCGGACTCCAGTAGCGGGTATCAAGGGCTACGCTCAGCTGGCCGCGCGACGTCTCCAGCGGATCGGCGATGACGCTGCCGCGGAACCGCTTAGACGACTTGACACTCAGGTTGACCGGCTGATGCGACTAATCGATGACCTTCTCAACGTGACTCGTATCGAGAGTAACAATCTCCTGCTTCGACGATCTCGATTCGTGCTCGACGACCTGATTACGGACGTTGCGAACGAAATTCAAATGATTTCCGATCAACATCGGATCGATCTGGACCTCAATGCGCCGGTGACGATTGAGGCGGACCGGGACCGAATCGAGCAGGTCGTGATGAATCTGCTCACCAACGCCGTCAAATTTTCGCCCAAGTCCGACCTCGTACGTGTTTGTTCGTCACATGATTCCAAGAATATCTTTGTGTCAGTTCAGGATTTCGGCGTGGGGATCCCGGCGGAGCTGCATACCAATGTGTTCGAGCGGTTTTACCAGGCGGAGGGGCGGGACACTCTGGGTTCCTCCGGACTAGGCCTTGGACTGTACATCTCGTCTGAATTCGTAAAACGTCACCACGGTCGTATCTGGGTGGAGAAGAGTGACGGAGCCGGTACGACCGTGACCTTCGCATTGCCGTTGCGTGAAGCTGAAGTCTCGTCAGAGATATCGTGAGGTTGCGAGCATCTCAGGGAAAGGATGCGCGGAGGAAACGCGGTAGCCCCGATGCAGGTGGATGGTAGGAACGTTCAACCGCGCCGATCGGCTTCACCAGCCTGAGCCTCTGATTCACGATCAAACAAGAAAACCCCCTGCAGGTGCAGAGGGCTTTGCGGAGCGGGAGACGAGACTCGAACTCGCGACAACCTGCTTGGAAGGCAGGCACTCTACCAACTGAGTTACTCCCGCAGAGTCGGGGTGAGAGGACTTGAACCTCCGACCTCAGCGTCCCAAACGCCGCGCGCTGCCAACTGCGCCACACCCCGGCGATCTCTCGCGCGACCCCAAGTATAGCATGACCTGCAGTCAGATCTCGGTTCCACACCAGGAAACTTCGCCTGCTTTCACCCGATTAGCCTGACTGTTTTCCTCAGTCCGTCAACTGGATGGCACCAGCCTGGCAAAGCGCCGGCCCACCTTGAGTACCGCCGGTTCGGACACCCGCACGTCTGCGTGCGGGTCGTCGATGCGTTCTCCGTCGACGGTGACGCCACCTTGCTGAACCAGCCGACGCGCCTCGTTGTTGGTCTTGGCCATACCCGTGTCAACCAGGATCGAGATAATGCGAGCCTCTCTCGGCACGCTGAACTCTTCGATTTCGGTCGGAATCTCCTGGTGCCGGAAGACACGATCGAACTCGTCCCGGGCGGCGGCCGCCGCCGTCGAGTCATAGAGATCGCTCACGATCTGAATCGCCAAGCGCTCCTTGACATCGCGCGGATTGACTTCGCCGCGCTCTGCCTGTCCCAGCATCTTCTCCACGTCTTCGACCGGAACATCGGTTAGAAGTCGATAATACTCGGACATACCGGAGTCGGGAATCGACATAACCTTTCCGAAAATCTCGTTTGGCGGCTCATTCACACCAATGTAATTGTCGAGACTCTTGCTCATCTTCTGGCTGCCGTCGGTGCCGGTGAGAATCGGCCAGGTCAAAATGTTCTGCGGTTCCTGACCCATATCCCGCTGGATGTCGCGTCCGACCAGGAGATTGAAGGTCTGGTCAGTGCCGCCGACCTCGACGTCGGCACGCACGGCGAACGAATCATATGCCTGCAGGAGCGGATAGAGGAGCTCGGTGATGGCGATCGGCGAGCCCTGTGAGTACCGGCTTGCGAAGTCTTCACGCTCGAGCATGCGTGCCACCGTGTATTTGCTTGTCAGCTCGATCACGTCGGTCAGCGAGAACTTTCCGAACCATGCGCTCTGCCAGAGAATCTCTGCGCGCTCCGTATCGACCACTTTGGAAAACTGGTCGAGGTACGTTTTGGCGTTTGCCTGGACTTCCTCGGCTGTGAGCATCTGGCGCTGAACTGAACGGCCAGACGGATCGCCGATGCGAGCCGTCCAGTCACCAATGATCACGACAACCTGATGACCGAGATCTTGAAACTCGCGGAGCTTGCGGAAGCCGACGTAATGACCGAGGTGGATGTCGGGCCGCGTCGGGTCCACACCGAATTTCACCCGGAGTGGCCGTGAACCGACCAGTTTTTTCTCCAGGTCCTCTCGGACGACCACGTCTGCGACCGCTCGCGTCAGCAATTGATGCGCTGCGGCCGTTCGATCGACAACCTTATCTGTCACCAGTCATTGCTCCCTTTTCAAGTCCGAGAATTGTCCGGAGATCCTCTCCCATCCACTGGTCGTCCATTTCGCCCAGCAGTTTCTCGGTTGCCTCCTGATCACGTTTCATCTGATCGACCAGGTCCTGGGCTGATTCGAAGCGCTGGTCATCACGCACATGTGCCATGAAGAGGACCGTGATGATACGTCCGTACAGAGTCCCTTCGAAATCAAGCAGGTTTACCTCGACGACTCTCGCGTGATCGTCAAATGTGGGGTTTGTGCCCACGTAGATCATCGATGGGATCAACGGTCCGGCATGCTCGACCTGTGTCAGCGCCGCGTAAATTCCGTCAGGCGGCACCGCGATGTTCCCCGAGATTTTCAGATTGGCCGTGGGAAAGCCGAGTTCGCGGCCGCGTCGCTTGCCCTCGATGACGGTCCCGCGCAGGAAGTAGGGGCGGCCGAGAACGCCGGCGGCATGCAGAACATCTCCGTCGGTCAAATGCGCTCGGATTCGGCTGCTACTAAAATCCTGAACGTCGTCGCCAACCCGCTCGGTTCCCCGCACGACATAGTCATGTTCAGCGCTCAATTGACGGAGAAGTTCCACGTTGCCAGACCGATTGTGTCCGAATGCGAAGTCGTTTCCCACGATGATCTCAATGGGGCTGAACGCTTCGATGACCTGACGTACAAACTCAGTTGCCTCGATGCCGGCAACTTCACGGGTAAATCGAATGGGGACAACCTTGTCAACCCCGTGCGCTTGGATGAGTTTGTAACGGTCATCTGCACTGGTCAGCCGCGGCAGGCTGATTTCGGGACGGAGAACCTCGAGCGGCAATGGATCGAACGTAATGACGGCCGATGGGACACCGCGGGCACGTGCCTCCGATACGACCAGGTCAAGCAGGTACTGATGGCCGCGATGCACGCCATCGAAGTTGCCGATGGTAATCATGTGACGTACGTCCGATTGGTTGTCGTGCTCAGGAAAAAGTTGCGGGGTCACCCGCGTCCTCCCTGCTCAATCGCGCAGAACAAGCCTTGGCTGCACCGAATTTCGGAACTGGTCCCACTCGCCGGTGCCCAGCCAGTCGCCGCCAGCGGAGAATGCCTGAGCCAGCGGGGGCCAATTATCCGTTTCACCAACTGGCACCAGTCGCCCATCATACCATGCACTTGTCCCATCTGAATCGAGCATCAATGCGGTGCTTTCAGGAAGGCTGAATGCTGGATGGAGCGCGAAGTGCACAAAGGACTGAGGTCGTAGTTGCTTCTCAAGCATCGCCAGCGGCCAGGCGTTTTCGAGCCTGAACGATCCCGATCGAACGCGAAGGAGATAGTGCAGATAACCGCTGGTGTGAATCGCGTCGCCAATGTCACGAGCCAGCGCCCGGATGTAGGTGCCAGCCGAGCAATCGACCTGAACGAAGAGATCAGGATAGTCGTAGTGGAGCAGGTTGATCGCGTTAATCCTCACGCGCCTGACCGGAACGTCGACGCTCTCGCCCCGCCGGACCTTGCGATAGAGGGGCTCGCCACCAACCTTGATGGCCGAGGTCGCTGGCGGCACCTGGTCGATCTCCCCGGAAAAATCATGCAGTGCCAGCCGAATTTGATCGCCGGTGGGCGGAGTGGCGGGCGGGAGATGCCCCAACATCACCGGTCCCTCAATGTCGCCGCTCGCCGAACCGGCGCCGAGGACGATGTGAGCGGCGTAGGACTTGGTTGATTCGGTCAAGTAGGCAAGAAGCTTGGTCCCGCGGCCAACTCCGAGGACCAGGACGCCTTCCGCGGCCGGGTCAAGCGTCCCGGCGTGCCCAACCTTTTTCGTCTTCAGCAGTCGTCGAACTGTGCCGACAACGTCATGCGACGTGATTCCACGCGGCTTGTCTACGACGAGAAGCCCGTGGAGATCCATCAATCAGGAGCCCTGCTCGGCAGGGGTAAGTGCCGCGACGCGGTTGGCGATATCCTTCAGAAACGCATTCCGTGCTTCTTTGCCCGGCGCGAGCGTGCAGCCCGCTGCCCGGCTGTGGCCGCCTCCGCCGTAGAGCTGCGCCAGTTTGGCCACGTCGATATCGTCGGCGATCGCGCGTATGCTGGCTCGCCAGCCACCCGGATTCTCGTACAGGAGTACGCCGACGCGAGCCTCTCTCGTCCCGGCAATGAAGTTGACGATGCCTTCGCCTTCGGACGAAACCGCGCCGCTCTCCTGAAGCATGTCGGGGGTGATCTCTGTCCACACGACCGGGCCGAGCATCTGGACCCGACTGAGTACGTGTCCCCATAGCCGCACCGTTGAGAACGGCTTGACCCGGAATAGGCTGTCGACGATCGACATGATATCTGCCTTCTCGTCGACAAGATTGGCGGTAACCCGCAGAGTGCGGCTGGTCGTGCTCGGCGTTTTTAGACCAAGTGTGTCGCCGTAGATACCGGCGGCGAGGCAGGTCGCAACCACCGGATTGATCGCGATGTTGAGTGACTCGAACATCAGCGCCAGGATCTCGCACGTCGCGGCAGCCGTGGCATCTACCACGCTGGCGACTCCAAATCCCGGATTCGTGATGTGATGATCGACGCTCACCAGCGGAACGGAGCCGTCAAACCAGCCAGCATGCTTGCGGTAGAACGGCCCGACCCTATGCAATTCGGCACAATCGACCACAAATATCGCGTCGAAATCAGATTGCTGGATTTCGGCGGGATTCCGCAGAAGATCTGCCCCAGGAAGAAAAACCAGCGTATCCGGCAGTTCCCCGTCGCCCACTACCGGAACGACCTGTTTGCCGCGAGCGATCAGCAGATCCGCAACCGCCAGTACGGATGAAACGGCATCGGCGTCTGGATTGGCATGTGTCGTTATGAGGGGCTTCTCGGCTGCTGACAGTACGTCCCAGATTCGAGCGAACGAACTGGCATGCTCGTGGCCGTCGTTCATCTCGTGGTCCGTCGTCGTCAGAGACTCATTTTGGTTCATCCACGTCCTCACTTGCGTCGGCATCGTCCGGTTCTTCTTGAGTGATCTGCAATTCTCGAAGGGTTCGCGCCATCTTCTCGGCGTACTCCATCGAGTGATCGGCGCGAAACGATAACTCAGGAATGTGGCGGACGTGCATTCTCGGTTTCAGCAAGTGCCGGATGAAGCCGGACGCCCCATTGAGCGCCGCGACGGCGGCTTGAAACTCCTCTTCAGATCCGAGCACCGACACGAATACGCGGGCCTGGCGCAGGTCCGGACTGATCTCTACCCGGGTTAGGCTCACCAACCCGAGCCGCGGATCGTTGAGCTCCCGGCGCATGATCTCGCTAATCTCCTCGCGCAGGAACTCCGAGACTTGCTGCTGTCGTCGGCTGCTCATCGAGCATGTCCTTTCCGCCCATTGCGGATGAGCCGCATGTGCGACAGACGAAAACGGGCCCCAGAAACTCTGGGGCCCGTCGACTCTGTTACAGCGTTCGGGCGACCTCTTCGGTGTGGTAGAACTCGATCTGATCCCCCACCTCGATGTCGTGGAACCCGGCAATGGTAATACCGCATTCGTAGCCCGCTTGGACTTCCCGGACGTCATCCTTGAAGCGCTTCAGCGAGGCGACCGTGCCATCGTGCATGACCGTGCCGCTGCGAAGCACACGGACGCGCGAGTTGCGTGGAGCTTTCCCATCGAGGACATAGAGCCCAGCGACCACTTCGCGCGTTGGCAGTCGGAAGGTATCGCGCACCTCGGCGTAGCCGTCGGTGACTTCCCTCTGCTCCGGCGCAAGAAGACCGGTCATCGCCGCCTTCATCTCATCAACCAGGTTGTAGATGATGTTGTAGAAGCGGATGTCGACGCCGACGTTGTCGGCAGCCCGACGCGCGGCGGCGTCTGGACGGACGTTGAATCCGATGATAATCGCACCCGACGCTACGGCGAGCATGACGTCCGATTCGGAGATCGCCCCGGTCCCGGTGTGCACGACTTTCACACCGACGGTCGATGACTCCTCGTTCAGCTTCATCAGCGTTCCCTGGATCGCCTCCAATGAACCCTGGACGTCTGCTTTGAGAACCACGCGCAATTCCTGCGTCTCGCCCTCCTGGACGTTGGAGTAGATCTCGTCGAGCTTGATGACACGTGTCTCCGTGAATGCTTCAGCCCGCCGCTGGCGCGAACGCTCTTCGGCAAGGGTCCGAGCGACCTTCTCGTCCTCGACCACCTGCATGATGTCACCCGCTTCAGGAACCTCGAGTAGACCGAGAATCTCGACCGGGAATGAAGGGTCGGCGCGACGCACCTTGCGCGCGTGGTCGTCGTTCATTGCCTTGACTCGACCCCAGGTCGCGCCGACCACGACCACGTCACGAATGCTCAGCGTTCCCGACTGGATAAGTGCGGTAGCAACGGGACCGCGATTGCGGTCGATCTTGGCTTCGATGATGACTCCAATAGCCGGCTTATGCGGATTGGCCTTGAGGTCTTGCAGGTCGGCGACGAGCAGGATCATCTCGAGCAGGTCGTCGATGCCCATCTTCTCTTTTGCCGAGATCTCGACAAATGGTACGTCGCCGCCATAATTCTCCGGAATGACGCCCATCTCGGACAATTGTTGCTTGACTCGCTCTGGATTGGCGGAAGCCAGGTCGATCTTGTTGACCGCGACAATCATCGGAACATTGGCCGCACGCGCATGGTTGACGGCTTCGCGTGTCTGCGGCATTACGCCGTCGTCGGCCGCTACGACCAACACCGCGATATCAGTTACCTGAGCTCCGCGGGCGCGCATAGCCGTGAAGGCTTCGTGGCCCGGAGTATCAAGGAATGTGATCTTGCGGCCCTGAATGTCGACCTGATAGGCCCCAATGTGCTGCGTGATTCCGCCTGCTTCGCCCTCGGCGACGTTTGTCTCGCGAATCGCGTCGAGCAGCTTCGTCTTGCCGTGGTCGACATGACCCATGATCGTCACGACAGGTGGTCGTGTGATTGCTTCCGGATCGGTCGCCAACTCGTCGCGACGAGCTTCGACGGCTTTGTTTGCGTGTTGCACAACTTCGGGGACGTGCTCTTCGGTCTCAAAACCAAGATCCGCGGCGACGCCAGCTGCCGTATCGAAATCGATCTGCTGATTGATGTTGGCCATGATTCCACGGCCCATCAAGTTCTTGATGACTTCTACAGGATTGACACTCAGTGCATCGGCGAGTTCACCCACCGACATGGCGGACCCGATCGTCACCGGTCCGGTCTGTGCCGGTGCACGGTGCCCCTCCATTACCTGTGTTGAGCGCCCCCCCTGATTAGGGGTTGCATTGCTGTCACGTGAAGGCCTCTTACGTCCTCCGCCGCGTCCACCTCTTCGTCGATTTTGGGCCATTAATACCTCCTTGTTGGCGCGGCATCAGTGTGGTGCGGCGTCATCCCTTCGAAAATGCTCATCCGCGTACCGGAATAGTCGTTCGCGGAAGTCCGAATCGATCTCAGTCTTCAGTGCCCGGTCAAGCGCGTTTCCCGTCGCGGCGCGTTCCCAGCACGAGAACCGGGTGCACAAGTACGCGCCACGTCCGTTTCGTTTGCCCGTCGGATCGATCTGGACCCCTTCGTCCGGAGTTCTAACGACGCGCACGAACTGTCGCTTGGCGTCCTTGTCTCGACATACAACGCACGTCCTTAGCGGCACGTGCTTCGGGCGAGGACCCTTGCGCCTCGCCCGGGCTTCAGTGTTCTCAGACATTGCCTCACCTCCGGTGCGCCGCGGCGGGCACACCGCCGGATCTAGCTGTTGACGGGTGATTCAGTCTCTTCAGTCACTGGAATCTCGGTGCCCGTTTCGAAGTCAAATCGCGCCCGCAGATCACGGTTGTAATAGACCTGAAGCACCCCGTCTTCGACTTCAACGTCCACACTCATGTTGATCAAATCCTCGGGCAGCGGACCAAAGTCATGCTCGCGAACATTGATCATGCCGTCGGTCTTCACCAGGCGCGGCTGGCGTCCGAGCCGCATCATGTCGTCCGGCACGCCGGCGATCGCTTCGCGGGCACGAATCAGAAGGTCTCCGTCGTCCGTGCGCAGCGATTCCGGATCCTTGATATCGATCCGCCATCCGGTCAACTTGTACGCCAACCGAGCGTTCTGCCCGTCTTTGCCGATGGCCAACGACATCTGGTCGGTCGGCACGATGACACGAGCGACCTTCTCCTCTTCATTGAGGGAAACGCTGATTGGCTTGGCCGGGCTCAGCGCGTTCGAAATGAAGTTCGGCAAGTCCGGTGACCACTCGATGACGTCGATCTTCTCGCCATACAGCTCGTTGACGATGTTTTGAATTCGAACGCCGCGCACGCCGACGCACGATCCCACCGGATCGACCTTCTCCTGACGGGCCGCAACGGCCACCTTGGAACGGAGGCCCGGCTCGCGCGCGACCGCCATTATCTCGACGGCCCCGGAGAAGATCTCCGGAACTTCAAGCTCGAACAGCCGTTTGATCAAGTTCGCGTGGGTTCGCGAGACGATTAGCTGCGGTCCACGCGGATCCTTGTTGACCTCAACCAGGTAGACCTTGAGTCGCTGGCCAGGGCGATAGCGTTCGTTGGCCACCTGCTCGCGTGCAGGCATCACGGCTTCGGCTTTACCAAGGTCAACGATGACCGCCTTCGGATCGGCTCGTTGGACGATACCGTTAAGAACTTCGCCGACTCGATCGATATACTCAGAATAGACACCTTCGCGTTCGAAATCGCGAATACGCTGCAGCACGACCTGCTTCGCCGTCTGAGCAGCAATGCGGCCAAAATTCTGTGGTGTCTTATCAAAACGTACAGTGTCGCCGATGACCGACTCGGGGTGGGTCGCGCGAGCCTCCTGTACGGTCATTTCGGTTTCCGGGTTTTCGACCTCTTCAACCACCTGTTTAACAACGTAGATCCGAATTTGGCCGGTGGTGGAATCCAGTTCGACTTGCACTTCCTCGTCGGTTCCAGCCATCTTTTTATAGACGGTCTTGAGCGCATGCTCAACCGACGATAGGACTGCTTCCCGCGGAATACCGCGCTCCGCCGCAATTTGCGCAATGGCGGTATAAAAATCGCTCTTCATTGTGAGGGAAACCTCCTTCGCCGACCTGTTCCTGAAATGCTCGTGGTGACCCGGGGTATAACGCTCCCAGAGTGGGATCGCACAGGCCTAAGAAAAAACGAAAGTGGGCTCAGCCCACTTTGACCAGGGCAATGTCGATTCCATCGTGAAGTATACCAAATGTGCCGGGCTCCGAACGAGCGACCGGACAGGGGAACAGAGGCCCCGTGCTATAATTCGCCGCGACCATTCAAGGTCCGCGCGGGAGCAACAGGGGGATGAATGAAGCTCCGAACCTGGCTGCGTCCGGGGATGCTGATCAAGCGCTGGATAGTGCTGCTCATCGCCGGCATAGTGCTGACGAGTCTTGCGCTCGCTATGGCCCTAGCCTGGATCTATCGAAATTACCATTTTCCAGATCGACTCACGAATATTGTTCAGACCGTCACCTTACAGTTCATTCCGCACCCGTTCCGTGAAATCGCGATGCTCGCCGGAGGCGCGATGTTCGTCGGTCTCGGGGGTCTGCAGTTGGGCCGCTCACTGCTCGCGCCGTTCCTTGAGCAGCGTAAGGGCGACCAAGGATTGGCCGAGATCATCCATTCACATCGCTTTGGCCCGGCTGAGCCGGAGTTGCGTGTGGTCGCGATCGGTGGAGGCACCGGTCTCTCGACGCTGTTGCGTGGCTTGAAGCAACGCAATATCGATATCACGGCTATCGTGACGGTGGGAGACGACGGCGGCAGCTCCGGCCGTCTGCGAACCGAGTTCAACATGCCGCCGCCGGGTGACATCCGGAACTGCCTGGTGGCCCTGGCCGACGCCGAGCCTTTGATGGGTGAGCTCTTTCAATATCGATTTGAGCAGGAAAATTCGTCGCTCTCCGGACACAGTTTCGGAAACCTTTTCATCACGGCGATGACTCAGGTCGCCGGAAGTTTCGAACGAGCCGTTGTCGAATCGTCGAAGGTTCTGGCAGTTCGAGGTCAGGTACTTCCGTCGTCACTCGACAACATCGAGGTCTGCGCCGAGATGGTGGACGGCCGCGTCATTCGGGGTGAGTCCAACATCACCGGAGAACGCTCCAAGATCAAGCGAATCTTCCTCGAGCCTGGGCAACCGCATCCCTATGATCCGGCAATTATCTCGATTCTTTCGGCCGATCTGATCGTCCTTGGTCCGGGAAGTCTCTACACGTCGGTGCTCCCCAACCTCCTCGTGCAGGGAATCGCACACGCCGTTCGCTGTTCACAGGCCACCAAGGTCTATGTCTGCAACGTCGCGACGCAACGTGGAGAGACCGATAACTTCGGTGTAGTTGAGCATGTGGCCGCTTTGCGCGATCATGTCGGTGGGCATATTGTCGACTATGTGCTGGTCAACAGCAACTTCGATCCGGCGGCGGCCAAGATCAAGCCGGAGTGGTCGGTCAATGCGGTAGGCCTCGACGGTATCGAGAAGCTTGGCGACGATATTACGGTCGTGCTGCGTGACGTGGTGAACCCAGAATTTCCATTGCGCCACGATCCGGAAAAACTTTCGGCCGAGCTGGTCAAACTCGGACGTACCCATCGGGTGGGACATGTGAGCCGGCCGTCGACCACTGACGGATTGCCGAAGTTCGGGCCGTCCGAGATGCCTGTAGGTTTGAGTGTGAGTTCAGAGGCGCTGCGACAGCAGCCAAACTCCAAAGAGGAGGTCTAAATGGCCGTTCGTATCGGTATTAACGGATTCGGCCGGATCGGTCGCCAGGTATTCAAGGCGATCCTCGGCGAGTATGACGACGAGCTAGAGATCGTCGGAGTCAACGATTTGATGGACCCGCACACCCTGGCGCACTTGTTGAAGTATGACTCAACCTACGGTGTCTACGACTTCGACGTAGAATCGTCGGATAACTCCATTACGGTCGATGGTCACGAGATCAAAGTATTCTCCGAGCGCGATCCAGCCAATCTTCCATGGGGCGCGAACGGGGTCGAACTCGTCATCGAGTCGACCGGTTTCTTCACCGACGCCACTAAGGCTCGAGGACACATTGATGGCGGCGCCAAGAAGGTGATCATCACGGCTCCGGCCAAGAACGAAGACATCACCATTGTGCTGGGCGTCAACGAAGATGAGTACGATCCGGACCGGCACAACGTCGTCTCGAACGCATCATGCACGACGAACTGCCTCGCGCCCGTCGCCAAGGTCGTCCAGGACGCGTATGGTATTCGTCGCGGCTATATGACAACCGTCCACTCATATACCAACGATCAGGTCACGCTCGACGGTCCGCACAAGGATCTGCGACGTGCCCGGGCGGCGGCGTTGAACATCGTTCCCACGACGACCGGCGCCGCCCGCGCGGTGGCCCTGGTGATTCCGGAACTCAAAGGCAAGTTTGACGGGTTTGCGCTCCGCGTCCCGACGCCGACAGTATCGCTGGTCGACTTTGTCGCCGAGCTCGAGAAGCCAACCTCGGTCGAAGAACTGAACGATCTCTTCAAGTCGAAGGCGGAGGATGACCTGGCCGGAATCCTCGATTTCTCCGACGAGCCACTGGTCTCGACGGACTATCGGGGCGACTCGCACTCGGCGATCGTTGACGGGCTCTCGACCATGGTCATGGATGGCAACATGGTCAAAGTCATCGCCTGGTACGACAACGAGTGGGGATACTCATGCCGTGTCGCAGACCTGGCAAACATGATGGCCGAAGTCGGCATTAGCTAGCGGAGATCATCGAACTGGGCTGGTCCTGGTCCACGAATTGATAAGTCCTGATAGTAACAGGCGGCCTCGCGAAGCCGGGACCAGTCCACCAGACTGGAACCGGCTTCGATTCGTCTGGGTGGACGATCTCCAACGGGCAGTTCGTGACGTGAATTCAACAGGGAGCGGCGAATGGAACTCAGACGAGTCCAAGACATGGACGTGCGGGACAAGCGCGTGTTTGTTCGCGTGGATTACAACGTGCCACTCGATGGCGGCAAGATTACCGACGACACGCGTATCCGGGCAAGCATCCCGACGATCGACTTCCTGCGAGACCGGGGCGCAAAGATTATTCTCGCGTCGCATCTGGGACGTCCCAAAGGAGAAATCAAGGACTCGCTGCGCCTGGCACCGGTCGCGGAAGCCCTCTCGAAGCTGATCGACACCCACGTCGCCTACGCGCGTGATGTGATCGGTGATGATGCAAAGCGGGTGGCTCGCGACCTCAAACCCGGGGATGTGGCGCTGATCGAGAACCTGCGTTTTGATCCACGTGAAGAGAAGAACGATCCAGAATTTGCGCGAGCGCTGTCCAGTCTTGCGGACATGTACGTCGACGATGCGTTCGGTGCGGCGCACCGGGCGCACGCATCGACCGCAGGCATGGCGGAATACCTGCCTTCGGCTGCGGGGTTGCTGTTGCAGCGCGAGGTGGAAGCCCTGTCACGCGTTCTCGAGAAACCCGATATGCCGTTCGCCCTTATCCTTGGTGGGGCCAAAGTCTCCGACAAGATCGGTGTGATCAACCATCTTCTTGAGCGAATCAACACCGTCGTTATTGGCGGCGGTATGGCGAACACCTTCCTCAAGGCGAAAGGTCTTAGCGTCGGCAAGTCCCTGGTGGAGGAGGACAACGTCGACGTTGCGTCGGACGTGCTCAAACGAGCCGAACAGCAGGGCGTCGACCTCTTGCTTCCCGTTGACGCAGTGGTCGCTGACCGAATGGAGTCAGGGGCCAAGACTGAAACCGTGAGCGTCGAAAACGTGCCCAGCGAGAAGGCGATCTTTGACATCGGACCGGCGTCGGTGAAGCAGTTCACGGAAGCGCTCCGTTCCGCGCGGACCATCGTCTGGAATGGCCCGATGGGCGTCTTCGAAATCCCGGAATTCGCGGAGGGCACGCGCGGCGTCGCCCAGGCCGTGGCCGAGTCGGCGGGATTTACCTTGGTTGGCGGGGGCGACTCCGTCGCGGCCGTTGAGCAACTTGGCGTGGCCGATCGCATTTCGCATATTTCGACCGGGGGAGGCGCATCACTCGAATTCCTTGAAGGCAAGAGTCTGCCAGGAATTGCCGTGCTTGAAGTGAAGGGATAGAGACAGATGCGAACGCCGGTCGTCGCGGGCAACTGGAAAATGAACACCTCGATGGAGGAGGCGTCTGCGCTGGTGAAAGGGCTGGCCGAGCTCCAGTCTACAACGAGCGACGTCGAGCGGGTGCTGATCCCACCGTTTCCGTGGATTGTGCCGCTTCATCGAGCGGTGGACGATGCCGGTTTCGGTCTTGGTGCTCAGAACTGCTCGACCGAAGACAAAGGCGCATATACGGGAGAGGTTTCAGCGGCCATGCTCGCTCCGTTCTGCCGTTACATTATCGCTGGGCACAGCGAGCGACGGCACGTGCTCGGTGAGAGTGACGAGGTCGTTGCGGCCAAGATCCAGGCCATTCTCCGCAACGGGCTCAGTCCGATACTGTGCATTGGTGAGCTTCTGAGTGAACGCGAGGACGACAGGGCGCAGGACGTTGTTGATCGTCAACTCCGGTCGGCGTTCTCGAACGTCTCCAGCGAACAAGCCGCGGCGACGATCGTTGCCTATGAGCCAGTCTGGGCCATCGGCACAGGTCGAGCTGCTACGGCGGACGATGCACAGGAGATGGCGGCGTATATCCGTGCGAACCTTGCAAATCTCTACGACCAGGGCGTTGCCGACCGCGTTCGCATTCAATATGGGGGCAGCGTCAACGCTGGCAATGCCGAACGCCTGCTCAACCTTCCGGATGTCGACGGGGCGCTTGTCGGTGGCGCGAGCCTGAAAGCTGATGAGTTCTCGAAAATCATCGTAGCAGCGCGACGCACGATCTCGTGATTCGGGCGGTTCAGATGATATAGTTCGGCGAGTGGGGATAGGCTTGTACAGAAGTGAGGATTCATGGACACCGCTTTGAGCATCGCGATGATCCTGGTGGCCGTCGTGCTCATCATTGTCGTACTCGCGCAGTCAAAAGGATCTGGGTTCAGCGGTGCCTTCGGCGGCAGCTCGTCCTCGATCTATCGCACTCGTCGCGGCCTTGAGAAGACGCTCTATCAGTTCACGATCGGCGTTGCCGTCGTCTTCGTCGTCATTGCGATCCTCGCCGACCTTTTGATGTAGTCGCGTTGGTCGAGAAGCAGGCCGTTGCACGAGTCGCCCAATAATCGTCGCTCTAATCGCCGTTCTGGGTCCACGTCATCACGTTCTGTGATGCGGATTGGAACGGCGATTGTTGTGCTGTTCGTCGTCACGAGCGGTGTCTACTTTGGGCGTGGCTTGTTCGACCGCTCCAAGACTTCGTCGGAGGCCACCGTCACTCCAGTCGCCGCGAATGTGCCCGACACGTCTGGTGGTGGGACACTGGTCGAGGGTGATCTCGGCGCCCCTGCCACGTTGAATCCACTGCTGGCCTCGTCGCAGACCGAGCGCGACCTCGCCAAACTCATATTTAGCAGTTTGATACGGGTCGACGGGTCGGGTACACCGCAGCCCGATCTTGCCGATAGCTGGACGGTCAGCGACGACAACCTGACCTACACTGTCAAGCTGCGGCCCGAGGTTACGTGGCACGATGGCAAGCCATTTAGCGCACAGGACGTACGCTTCACCATTAACCTGATTCAGTCCCCCGATTTCCCCGGAGACCCCAGGCTCACGCAGTTCTGGCGACCGATCGTCGTCGATACACCTGACGACTCAACGATCGTCTTTCACCTGCTCGCGCCATTTGCGCCATTCTTGAATCATTTGGATCTACCGATCCTGCCCAAACACGTGCTTGGCGGCATGGTGCCGGAAGATCTCGCGTTCGACGAATTCGGTGCGCGGCCGATCGGGACGGGCCCGTTTCGCTTCGAGTCGTGGGATACCAACCACCAACAGATCTCGTTGAACGCTTTCGAAAACTACGTTCAAGCTCGACCGGCTTTGAAGGCTCTGACGTTCCGGTATTTCGATAATCCGGAAACGCTCTTGTCGGCCCTAAGGTCGGGGGATGTCATGGCCAGCGGAACGCTCTCAGCGGACGAACTGTTGCGCGCTGGTGCTCTGCCAAAGGATGATGCCATCTACGCGCCGGTCACCATGAGCTACACTGCGCTGTTCATGAATACGCGTATTGCCCCGTTCACGGACCAGGCAGTGCGGCAGGCATTGCGGGCCGCTATAAACCCGTCAGAGCTTACGAGTGGTCCTCTGCAAGCGAAAACCGTTGCGGGCTCGAGTCCGATACCACAGTCGTCGTGGGCGCATGTGTCGAACGACGTCAAGGCGGACCCGGCTCACGCGTCGTCGCTACTAAAGGATGCGGGCTGGATCTACGACGATCAGGCCGGAACGATGACGAAGGACGGCACGAGCTTGAGCTTTCAGTTGCTGGTGAGTCCCGACGATTCCTCTCGTGTGCTCATGGCGCAGACGATCGCTCAACAGCTTGAGGCGATTCACGTGCGCGTCGATGTCCAGGTGACCACGGCAGACGCCGTCGGCCAAGCGCTAGCGTCGCGCCAGTTCCAGGCCGTGATCTACGGCGGACATTTCTCGAGTGGTGATCCCGACTGTTTCGACGTCTGGAGTTCCGGTGACTCGACTGGAGCGCTGAACGTGACAGGCGTCAATGATCCAAAGATCGACCAACTGCTGAAGGATGCGCGGTCGACGCCGGACCAGAAGACGCGTCGTGAACTCTATGCCCAGTTTCAGCAGGAATTCGCGACGCAGGCGCCCGCGGTCGTACTGTATTATCCCCGCTACCTGTTTGTCGTCTCGAATTCTGTACAAGGGGTGAAGCCTGATCCGGTGATCAGCCCAAGCGACCGCTTCGACCAGATCGTCAACTGGCATTTCGTCTCAAACGGAGTGGCCCAGAATCTGCCTTAGCACCACGACATACTCGCCAAGCGAGTCGACTTGCGGTGCGAGAATCACAGGTAGGTTTACGTTGCAGACTCGATGAGCCGGTTGGCCAGTGCACAGGACGATGCGTCCTCATGGCCAAGCACGAATAGCACTGATCGTCCCAGTGTCGACTCGTTGCTGAACTGCCGGAATTTGCCCGTTCGGCTACCGGAGCCCGTCAATCTAAGAATGAACTCTCCGGATGTCCATTTTCGCAATTTGCGTCCATGCAGACGTGTCCAGGAGCAAACAATCGATGTGGCTGGTGACGATGGCTCCTTTCCCGTAGTCGGCCTATCAATGACTCTCGACGCTGTAGCGTTGTATCCGTGGCCGGAAAAGCGTTGAAGCGTCGCGTCAAATGGGCAAGGTACGAATTCTCGATCAATTCCCTAGCACTTATGCCAAGTCGTGTGGCATGATTCTGGTCATCTGGTGAAACGCTACGGTATAATCCCGCCGCAAGCTTAGGCGCGTGATGACCGTCGAAACGGAGGAACTCCACCATGGCCGGTTTGGGCTGGCAAGAGCTCGTGCTCATCTTGTTGATCGTTGTCATTATCTTCGGCGCGGGCAAACTGCCGGAGATCGGTGGCGCTGTCGGTCGGGGCATCAAAGAATTCCGAACCGCCACGTCGGATGATCCGGACGCACCCGTTGACGAGAACGTCACGGTTGTGAAGACCACCGTGACTGACGGCAACGGCGACAAGATCTAATCAAAAGCACTACTTGAGCTGAAATCGCGAAAACGGCCGCCCTTCAAGGCGGCCGTTTTGCTTTGGAGCGCTCAAGAATCATGTCCGACCGGCGCGACCGTCTTCGCGAAAGAATCCAACGACCGAGTCGGTGCCCTGAGTCTCGTCCAAGACTTCCACGAAGGAGATCCTCGTCCAGGGGTAGATGAATGAGGTTGCTCCGTTTGTGATGAACGACAGCGATTTGCCGTCTCGCTTGCGCGGATTTCGAAGGACCATGAAATTGTCGTTCGGCTTCGGAATCTCATCGACTTCGGCGAGGAACGGATCTTCGTTGAAGACGTGAATAACTACGCGAACTGCCATCGTTGTTCCAAACCTTCCAATTTGTCCAGCACGTGCCAGGATGCTCGCCGGTAACCTGTGCTGTACCCGGACCTCCGGCGCGACGTGGTAAGGCTGGCATCATGCCCTGATGCCATACACCCGTCCATTGAGCGCTCCCACCACAATCGTGTTTCCAGATTTGACCGGCGTCGACACGATTGGACTGCCGATCTTGTGGCTCCAAATTACTTCGCCGTCTTCCAAGTTCACGCAGACGACGTAACCGTCGACCGTGCCAACGTAGCCACGGCGTCCCTCGATTGTGACGCTCGACGTGATCTGGGTGGCGATCTGGCTTTCCCAGCGCCTGGAACCGTCGGTGATTCCGAACGCGTGCAGTTTCCCGTCGACCGATCCGACAATGACGGCGTCTGAGATCGTCCGTGGAGAGGCGATGATCGGTCCCTGTGTTCCGACGACCCAGCGACGTTTTCCCGATTCAATGTCGACGGCATAGAGCCCGCCGTCGTTGCACCCGACGAAGGTCGTCTCACCCTTGACCACGGGCGAAGAGAGGATCTCTCGGCCGAGTGAATGACGCCAGAGTTGACGACCGTCGGTGGCCGAGAATGCGTGCAATGCTCCGTCGTCCGAGCCGACTACCACAATGTCGCGGCTGACCGTTGGCGTCGATCGAATCGGCCCCCAGGCTCGTTGTCGCCATAGGAGGTGCCCTTGCTCGACGTCAAGGCAATAGCAATACCCGTCGTCCGATCCGATTATCACGGCGTCACCGTATTGGATGGCGGAAGATCGCACCGGCATAGCCGTGCGAAAATCCCATGCGCTGCGTCCAGTATGACTATGAATCGCGTAGACGGAGTGATCCTCGGAGCCGACGATCAGCTTGTTTCCGGCGACGAGCGGTCGTGACACGATTCCACGATTAGCGCGAAACCGCCAGGTGATTCCACCGTCTTTGAGCTTGAACGCGTAGAGATGCTGATCGTACGATCCGATGTAGCCGACGTCACCATGGACGGTGGCCGTGCCACGCACCTCGTCGGCCGTGTGGATGGACCAGACGACGCGTTCTTCGGGTTCGTCGCTCAGTTCGACTGCTGACTCTTCGGCAGGTTTTTTCTCGGGAGCCGTTCCGATTCGAATGAGTTCCTCAGGCTCCTGCACCACTTCCGCAGTGGTCACTCGACTCACGGGCACGTCCGTGGTTGGACTGCCGATCATCTTGAGTGCCTGCTGCATGGCCGCCGCGGACGGGAACCGGTCGGCCGGTGAATAGGCGACCGCTCTCAACACGACGCTCTCGAATTCCGAGGTGAGCGCGCCGTTAAGCTCCCTTGGCAGGCGTTGAGCGAAGGTGAATGGTGGTTCTGCTCGCGGGTCCGACTTGGTCGAGAGGTGGTGCAGCGTTGCACCCATAGCGTAGACGTCACCGCGTGGCTCGGAGATTCCGCGGTACTGCTCAGGTGGCGCGTAGCCCTCGGTTCCGATCATGGTTCCGCGTTGCAGCGGTTGGAACGTTCGCGCGATGCCAAAGTCGATGAGCGAGATGGAACCATCAGAACGTAACATAATGTTGGACGGTTTCAGGTCACGGAAGACGATCGGTTCGGGCTGGTGCTCATGAAGGTAGGAGAGGACGTCCAGAATCTGGTCCGACCATTCGATGAGCGTCTCTTCATCGACTGGGGCGTCAGCGTGAGCGATCAAATGTTCCAGGTCCTCGCCGTCGATAAACTCGAGAACCAGGTAGATGAGACCGGAGTGCGAGAAGTAGTCATAAATCTTGGGAATGGCCGGATGACTCAACGTGGCGAGCAGTGATGCCTCGCGCTCAAAATTCGCCATTCTGAGCATGCGTGTCTGGTGGTCGCGGGAGCGGTCGACCATTTCTTTGACGGCGCAGAGTCGCTCGACGTGGGTAAAGCGGAGATCGCGCGCCACGTAGACCGTGCTCATGCCACCCTGGCCGCAGACCCTCAGGATCTCGTAGCGATTCTCGAGCACGGTCCCAGGAGCAAGACTATCCTGGTCCGGGTGAACCGCGTCGACCACTGTAGGCCGGGTCGGTCGTTTTACCGGTCTGGGGTCACGTTTTAATCGCAGAGCAAGCTCCTCGCGAGACTATGACGTACCTCAGTCGTCAAGGAATGGTACGAGAGGAAGCGTCGAGGAGACATCCCTCTCTAGTCCCAAACGGGCCTAGTCACGGTTGATGGGCATGTATAATCGCGAGTGTGACATGTTCCTCGGTGAGAGGAACCGAATTAATCGGAGGAAGAGTGGGAGAATCCAGATCCGGTAAGGATCTTCCCCTGGGAGCACGCAACATCGACAGTCCGATGAGACCCGTCTCCCTCCGGCAAGAACCCGCCGCAACTGATGACGACGAAGATGTCGCCAGCCAACAGGCCCTCGGAATTCCGCCGCAAGCCCAGAAGCGCAAGAAGACGGCAATACAGGAGATCATTGAAACGCTCCTACTCGCCGTGCTCATCTTTGTCGGCGTGCGGAGTATCGTGCTCAACTTCCGAGTTGACGGTCAGAGCATGGAACCAAACCTGCAGAACAGCGAAATGCTCATCGTCAATCGTCGGGCCTACTCGCATCTCAATATCGGATGGCTCCCATGGGAGCCAAGTTCGGCTCAGTGGTATCCGTTTGGCCGCCCGTCGCGCGGCGACATCGTGGTTTTCAATCCACCCGGTCAGCACACGGAGCCCTACATCAAGCGCATCATTGGGCTCCCTGGTGAGAAGATCTCGGTGCATGACGGGGCTGTCTACATCAACGACCAGCGGCTTCAGGAGAGCTACCTGGCCTCGTCCACCGATTGGCGCGGCATCGCCACACAAGATTTGACGATCCAGCCCGACTATGTCTTCGTTATGGGAGACAACCGGAACAACAGCAGTGACTCTCGCGTGTTCGGCCCGGTGCCCATCTCATCGATCATCGGCAAGGCATGGGTCTCGTACTGGCCGCCCTCGCAGGCAACGATCCTGACCGATCCGAGCTTCTCACTGGGACACTGACCGGTGGAATCGATGCCGGACCGGGTGTAGAATCGGTCGAGAGATTCTCTCGCTGATTGGACAGTTCAGACCCGCACCGACAGTGACGTTATCGTGAAGAATTGACAGGATGCGAGAGGAAGGTGTCCTGAATGATCGAGACTGTTGTGGAAAGCATCCGCGTTAGCCTGGTGACACAACACCGTGTCGTCATTCTGAAAGAAGTGTCCGGCGAACGACACCTTCCGATCTGGATCGGTCCGTTCGAGGCAGAAGCGATTGCCATGGAGTTGCAGTCGATGGCGTCGGCTCGCCCGCTCCCATATGACCTGATCAAGACGATCATCGGAGACATGGGGGGCGTCGTGCAGCAGGTGCTGGTGACCGAGCTTTCCCAGGATGTCTTCTACGCGCGGATCGTCATCGACCAGGATGGCAAGACGATCGAGATTGACAGCCGGCCAAGCGATGCGATTGCGTTGGCGGTTCGTGTGAAAGTGCCGATTCTGGTCGACGAATCGGTGATGGATAAGGCAGGCGTGACGCTGGAGCAGGACTCCGACGAGGAAGATGACAACATTCCAGAGCGCGAGCGGACCGGCGATGTTCCGGCCGGTAGCGACCTGTCGGTCTTCCGCGATTTCATCAATTCACTCGACTTTGATGACTTCGAGAAACGACGAGATAACTGAGGCTAGAGATCCAGAAGAGTTGACATGGAATCTAACGAATTTGACGTTCGACGCACGGTCGTTTCTGTGCTCGAGCAATGTGCGAAATGCAAACACCACTACTCACTTGACGACGCCCGTGTTGTTGAGCGACAGGGAGAACTGTGGGTTCTCTCGGTTCGCTGCTCACACTGTGAGACGCAAGCGTATGTCGCGGCCGTCGTCGACAGCGAGAGTATGGACGTCGATCAGATCGGAACAATGGAGTCCGACGCCGTGATCGAAGAGGACGTAGCAGACGACCCGGTTTCGGTTGACGACGTCCTCGATCTTCACGAGTTCCTCGAAACGTTTGACGGTGACTTCGCGCGCCTTTTCAATCGCCGCAAGCGCTGACGCGGCGGAATTTGCGCTATCAATTGCATCGTCATCTGTGAATCCATCGATTACGTGAAGTTAGGCCGTGAAGATCTATCGCCCACGGCGTGGCGCTCGGAGATTAGGGGCCCAACCTGGTGACAGAAAATGGACGACATCCCGAGCCGGTTCGCGAGTGCCTCCAGCAGGAGGCGCTCGGTCATATAGATTCCCTGTATCGAACCGCTGTGCGGATGACGCGTAATCCTCCCGACGCGGAAGATCTCGTGCAGGAGACCTACCTCCGGGCGTTCCGGTCGATCGATCGCTTCACACCGGGCACAAATCTGCGCGCTTGGTTGTTCAAGATCATGACGAATGCGTTCATCAACGAGTATCGGAAGCGCACTCGGCAGCCGCGAAGCACGTCACTTGATGACGTGGAAGAGTATTATGTATATGCGCATCTCATCGATTCCGGCATTCAACCTGAATCCCGCGGTCCGGAGGAAGAGGTGCTTGCGGGGATTACCGACGATAACGTCGTTTCCGCGCTGGAGTCGCTTTCCGATGATTTTCGTCAGGTCGTGCTATTGGCTGACGTCGAAGGGTTCGCGTACCGTGAGATCGCGGATATCCTCGACATTCCGATTGGCACGGTGATGTCTCGTTTGCATCGTGCCCGCCGACGCCTTCAACGACTCCTTGTTGGATCGCTGCTGGACGCCACGCAGGCTGGAGAAGCGTCCCATGGGTGACTGCAGGGAAACCCTCGATAAGCTATACGAATACCTGGATCGCGAGCTCTCCAAGGATGAGCAGGTCGAGGTGCAGCGGCATCTAGATGATTGTCCGCCGTGCCGGGATCGTTTTCATTTTGAAGAGAACGTGCTCCGCGTCGTCCGCCGCTGTTGTCGCGATGTTTCCGCTCCACCGTCTCTGGTCGAGAAGGTGAAACGGATCTGCAATCAGTAGGCCAGTCGACGGCGACGAATGAGATCTTCCTGAAACCGAGGAATTTCGAGGTGGATGGACGGGCACCGGAAGTTGTGCTCGTCGATCTTCTTGTTTATCTCCTTCGCGCGTTCGACATAGATCTCTTCTAGGCGTATCAAGATTGCCGAATGCTTTAGGTTCATCGGATCGAGCCGCTCGCGTGATTGTTCGTATTCCTTGAGAGCCTCGAGCACACGTGGACGATTTTCGTGGATCTCCTTACGCAACTGTAACCAGGTGGGAAGGACGCCGGCTTGCCGCAGCAGGTGGTTTCCCAGCCAGTCCTCACCCATTGGCTCACCGTCGTCGGGTAGTGGTTTTCCGTGTCCACGTAGGTTGTCGAACGCGCCGTTTTCCTGAGCCGACTTGATCTTGTCATCGATGACGCGGTCCCACCACCACACGAGAAATGTTCCCTTTCCAGAACGTGTGTTCCGCGCTGGCACAAAGCTCGCGTGCCGATCAATCCAAAGTGTATCAACCACGTTGTGTCGATCCAGTATCCGGTTTCGCTTGATCTGACGCCATTTTACGCGTTGTTCAGTCATACAGGCATTGTTATACTGCGAGATGGAGTCCCACTCGGGGTTCCACTCTGGAGGACTCGCAAAATCAGAGAGGCGGCGAGTTGTCTCATCCATCACACGCGACCCAAGAGATCGATCTCGAACCACTTCGTTCGATCCTGAGACGTGACTTTGTCCCGGACGGATACCAGGAGGCGCAGGAACTGATTCTCGGCGCCTGCCAGGAAGCGCAGTCGCTCTACGGCTGGGTTCCGGAGGAGGCAGCTCAGGCAATTGCCGACCATCTTGGCGTGACGGCCAATCGTATTTACGGGCTGCTGACGTTCTATGCGGACTTCCGGACCGATCCGCCCGGAGAACATCCCATGCTCCTGTGCCATGGCGCGGCGTGCTACGTCATGGGTTCGGAGCGGCTGATCGATGAGGTCCGCTTCAATCAGAACGTCGGTCGAGATGGCCTGACGCCGGACGGAGAATTCTCTGTCCAGATCGTGAACGGCTGCCTCGGCGTCTGTAACCTCGCTCCCGTCGTTCAGATCGATCATCACACCTACGTCGGCAACCTCACTCCGGAGCGTCTTGCCGAGGCGATGCAAGCGATCCGAAACGGGCAATCGCCGGAGGATCTCGATGGCGTTGAATAATCGCAAGGAATTTGAAGAGTACGCCAGGAACGCTGTCGATCGCTGGAATGAGCGCCAGAGCGGAACACGGTGGTCAGTCAGTGTCGGCATTAGCGAGTGTAGCCTTGCTAAAGGCGCCGGTAAGACGTTCGATCACCTGCGGCTGGCGCTCGAGCAGGCGGGTTTAGATGCTGAGCTTCGCAGCGTTGGCTGCGCGGGCTGGTGCTGGGCCGAGCCGTTCGTCGAGGTTCGTGGTCCGAACTACCCAGGTGTCGTCTACGTCAACATCACGACTGATCGCGTTCCTGAACTCGTCGGGGCGATGAAGCGGGGCGAGGTCATCGGTGACTGGGCCATGGGCGTCCGGAACGACACGGCGTTCAACGGCGTCGCGCCCCTGAGCGAGCACCCATTTCTCAAGATGCAGCGGCGACTTCTGTTTGAACACGCTGGGCAGATTGATCCCCTTTCGATCGAAGACTACATCGCGACCGGCGGCTACCAAGCGTGGATCAAGGCGTTGTTCGACATGACGCCGGATGAAGTCGTGGCCGAGGTCAAGACTGCAAATGTCCGTGGTCGTGGGGGCGCGGGGTTCCCGGCCGGAATCAAGTGGGAGAGTGGCCGCCGGACTCAATCGTGGCCGAAATACGTGGTCGCGAACAGTCACGAAGGCGAACCCAACGTCTACAAGGACCGGCGGCTGATCGAAACCAATCCCCACACCGTCCTCGAAGGGATCATGATCGGCTGCTTCGCGCTCGAGACACCAAACGGCTACAACTACGTCGGCGGCGAGCACGTCATGGCCATTCGCCATTTCCGTAAAGCGGTTGAAGATGCCTACGCGCTCGGACTGCTCGGCGACAACATCCTCGGCACGGGCGTCTCGTGTCACGTCAAGACGCGAACCGGTGGCGGCGCCTACATTTGTGGCGAGGGATCGGCGCTAATGTATTCGCTAATGGGCCTGCGCGGTCAGCCTCGAACCAAGCCACCGCGCTCGGTTGAGGAAGGTGTTTGGCGAAGACCGACCGTGTTGAACAACACCGAGACCTTCGCCAGTGTGCCGCACATTATCAAGAATGGCGGCGAATGGTACGCATCGCTCGGCACCGAGAACAGCAAGGGAACCAAGCTGGTTACCGTTCAAGGGCCGGTGCAGCGTGTCGGCCTGGCGGAGGTCGAGATGGGGCTGCCATTGCGCGACCTGATCTTCGGCATTTGGGGCGGCATGCGTGATGGCTACACGTTCAAGGGCGTCCAGACCGGTGGTGTGTCGGCCGGACCTCTCCGCGAGGAACAGCTCGATCTACTCGTCGACTTCGATTCGATGACCGAAGCGGGCGGAATGCTCGGTTCAGGTGGATTCGTGGTTTTCGACGAAACGGTCTGCGCGGTCGACTTCGCTCGCTATCTGACGGCCTTCAATCGTTTCGAGTCATGTGCCAAATGCACGCCCTGCCGCCTCGGGAACCCTGCGTTGCTCGAGATTGTCGACCGTGTGCGTAACGGTCAAGCGCGAGAGGGCGAACTCGATTTGATCGATCGCACCAGCAGGAACATCATCGATCTCTCGCTGTGTGGTCTGGGGCAGGTTGCCCCGATGCCGCTGCTCGGGATGATTCGTGCCTTCCCGGAGGAGTTCGCTGCCCATATCGAGGGAGGCGAGTGCCCGGCGAAGGTTTGCCCAATGGAGCGCCCGAGAGGCGTTCTGTCCATCTCTGGTGCACCGTAGCTTTCAGTCACATCGGACCGATACGTGCAGCCCCGCCCAGCAGAGCGGGGCTGCACTCTTGTCGCCGTTCGATGATCGTTCCGGGCCACCTAGCCCCGAGGTGCTCTGCGTTCCTGTGTGGCATTCGTCGCCGCGTGGCTCTCGCGGCAGCGTATGTTCCGCTCCGCCTGTAAGGCAATCACTGAAAGGCGGCGAGAGCCGCAAGGTCCCGGCGATGGCTGATCTCGCGATGCTTGAAGGGGAGGAAACAATCAATGGGATGGGAAGCACTCGAGCAGTGGGGTGACGACGTCGCTCGCATCGCACCGCTCGCTGGCGGCGTGGCCAACGACGTGTGGACCGTGCGCGTCAACGGGCGCCTCGCGGTCGGTCGTCTCGGTGACAGGAGCGACGCTGATCTCGCCTGGGAGACCGATCTCCTCCAACGCCTCGACCGTGAAGGTCTGACTGTGCCGGTGCCGATCCCGACGACGGATGGCCGGCTGTTCGCCGACGGTGTGGTGGTGATGACCTACGTCGAGGGCGGACCGCCTGAGACAGAGGCCGACTGGCGTCGTGTGGCCGCCACGCTCCGCGAGCTGCATCGCTTGACGCCGGGGTGGCCGCAGCGTCCGGGCTGGCGCTCATCGACCGACCTCCTGAACGCCGTGACCGGGACGAAGATCGACCTCGACGAGATGCCACCTGAGGGCGTTGCTCGATGCCGAGCAGCGTGGACGCGTCTCGTCGGACGTCCGACCTGCGTCGTCCACGGCGATCCCAACCCGCGCAACATCCGCATGACCGCCGATCGGGTCGCGCTGATTGACTGGGACGAGGCGCACGTCGACGTCCCCGACCTCGACCTGGTGCTGCCCCACAACGCTGCCGGTCTCGACGACGCGGCGTACGACATCGCCGCGCAGGCGGGGGCCGCCTGGGAAGCCGCCGTCTGCTGGGATGACGAGCACGCCGTCAAGCGGCTTTCCGAAGTTCGAGCGATCTAAGCAGTTTCCGGGGCGAATCCAGAGATCGCGCCTCTTGTAGAGATCTTCGGCGCGACCGTCGACGACTCGGCTGTGGGCGGCTAGGTGACAGGAACCGCGATTACAGATTAACCTGCTGTCCCCGACCAGATCGTTCAGCAGCAGCAACCGCGCTTCGGGCGACGATAATGTCCTGAACGGCATTGCCGACTGACTTGAACAGCGTGACGTCGTCGTCGCTTGATCGACCTGTTGCACCGTTGACGATCTGCCCTAGTTCCAGCGAGATGCGCTTGCGGTCCAGTTCGCCCGCGTTGATTGGGATGATCAGATCACCAGCCTCGGCGAGAACCGCATCGACCGCGTCGACCACAATGATTGCCCGTTTCACAGTTCCGACGGGAATCTCCTGCATCTCCGGAGTAAACGCGCCGATGGCGTTGATATGCGTCCCCGGTTTGACGGCCGAATCATCGAACACCGGTGATTTGGAGGTGGTGGCGGTGCAGATGACGTCGGATTGTGCGACGGCGTCATTCACGTCTCCGGCCGGTGCCACCTTACTCGCGAGATCCGGCGCGAGCGCACCAAGGCGTTCGGCGAAGCTCTTTACGGAATCAGTACTCACGTCGGCGACGAAAATGCGCTCGATCGGTCGTACTGATGCGACGGCCCAGGCCTGTGTCACTCCTTGTGTTCCGGCGCCAATGCACGTCACTACCCGGCTGTCGCTCCGTGCCAACAAGTCGGTCGCGGCGCCCGAGACAGCCCCGGTGCGCAGGGCTGTCAAATAGGTTCCGTCCATGATCGCAAGCGGCTCGCCGGTTTCGGCGCTCACCAGCGCCACCAGTGCGTGGATGGTCGGTTTGCCCAGGTTCCGATTGTTCGGGAAGACCGAGACGATCTTTAGCCCGAGCCCATTCTGAGAGGGAACAAACGCGGGCATGAAGAGGGTGACGGCATCGTGAGATGGGATGTCGACCGGCGTCCGCAGCGGCGAGACGGCACGTCCAGCCGAGAGTTCGCCGAAGACCTCTTTCATCAGTTCGATCGCACGGCTCATCGGAACCAGTGCTCGGACATCCTCACCACTCAATGCAAGCATAGTTTCCTCCCCGAATTCAGTAGCACGGCGGGCGACGATGGCAGTGTAGCATGGCACGTGCGTTCGTCCGGCTCCTGGCGCATACGTTGTGACCCGGATGAGCCACGGACGCGGTGGCCTGGTTGGCTCACCCAGATCGAGACGTCAGCAACCCGGTCATCTTTTCGCTTTCCGACCAGAGCCGTGCGGCCAGCTCCCTGTCGAGCGCGGCCTTGGACGGCTGTGCGATCTTCTGATCGACAAAGTACTTGCCCGAGACGCCATCGAGATCCGATGAGCTCGCGAGGTAGATTCCCGTTCTGGCGCCTTCGTCCGGCGAAACCATGTTTCGCCGGCCCCACAGGTAGTAAATCCACTTGATCACACCAGCAACCAAGCCTTCGGTCTTCCCGAGCCCCGTTAACACCACGCCAGGATGCACGGCGTTGACGGTCACCGTCTCCGGAGAGAGCCTCCGTGCCAGCTCCATCGTGAATAGGAGCAGCGCAAGCTTTGAACGACGGTAGGCCCGAAGCGCCGTGTATCCGCGCTCAAAGCCGATGTCGTCGAAGTCGATCGTGCCTCGCTTATGAGCGACTGACGTCACATTGATAACGCGTGCGGGGGCATTGGCCTCCAGGGTCTCGGCCAGTTGATTGGTTAGCAGAAACGCCGAGAGGTAGTTCGTCGCCCAGGTCATCTCATAACCATCAACGCTTTGGCGCTTCGTGTTCGACATGATGCCGGCGTTGTTCATCAGCACCTGAAGCTCTGGAAATCGGTCCCGCACCTCGGCGGCGATACGACGGACTTCGATTTGAGAGGAGATGTCGCCAAAGACGTACTCGACGCCGCCATTTCCAGATCGTAGTCGAATGCGTTCCGTTGCCGCGGTAGCATCCTCAGGTGTTGGACCGGCAACGATGACCCGCGCCCCCATTCGCGCCAGCGCGATGGCGGTGGCTTCTCCGAGTCCGGACGTCGAACCGGTAATGAGGCACGTCCGCCCGTCCATACGTTGGGTTTCGGTCATCTGTCCTTCTCAGTTCCTGGCGCAAATGAGGGTGGTGGTGTCGAGCGGGTTGGGACGAGACGCAGTTTGGTGACTGCGTCTCGTCCACCGTTTCAGGCCCCGTAGTCAGAGACGACGTTGGGCTCGCTGTGCTACCAGTTTCGCGAGAACGCCGAAAAGCCGTTCTCGAATGGCGGGTAGCTCAAGGTCCCCCATGTGTTCGTTACCGGCTGCGGTGGCTCGGTCGGTGTTGGAGAACTCGAACGACCGCCGCCAGTTGAGCTCGACTGCTGGGCGATGTTCGCCAACGCGATTGAACGCTGCAGCGAGGACAGCTCAGTAGAAAGTTCCTCAGCGTAAACGTCGTCGGCAATAACGCCGGATCCAGGCCTGACGGTCTGGATCATGGTTCCGAGTGTCGTAAGTGCGTCCTGAAGATGTCCCTGGTCATTCTGACTCTTGGCTGTACTCAGCGATGCTGTCAACGAATCTGCGGTGTCCTGGCTCATCTGTCCCTTGGCCGCCAGAGAGCTGATGGTGCTGGCAACTGACTCGAAGTTCGACACCGGCGAGTCGGCTGATGCCACGACGATATTCGAATCTGACGACACTTGCACACCAGACTCGGCTCGAACCTTGTACGCGTAGGTGACGCCAGCCCTCGTATTTGAATCGACGTAATATGGATCAGTCGTCGTTCCGATGCTGACGAAGTCTCCCAAGATGTTGACCCCCGGCGCCGGAGATCCCGTCGCGGGTCCGACTTCGATCGGCAGGTCACTGTTCTCTTGTCCCGGCAACTTCTGCGGCGCCGGAACACCGACTTGCGCGTTTGGCAGATACATTGCCCGGTAGATCCGGTATCGTTTGGCGCCTTGCGCGGGATCCCACGACAGGACAGTCCCGTGCTGTTGAATGTCGGCCTGCAGCAGCGATGGCGCCGATGTGCTGCTGTTCGGGTCGAATGCGCCCGACACAGATGGCGCCTTGAAGATGCGATTTAGTGGCCCGTTACCTGATGCCGTCACGGAACTGAACGGATTGCTCCAGTAGTCGGAAATTGAGAAGCCGCCGCACTTTGGAACGCCCTGCGTACCGTTGGTCGCGAAGACGACCGTGCCCTGTGCTTGATTTGCGCTGCCGATGAACCCACCATAGGGTGTGTTCGCCATGGTTCGTGCACCGAAATTGTATTGACCATCGCCAAACGCGTTAGCGGTCACGAGGTACCAGAACTGGCCGTTACAGCTCCCGTAGACGTCGAATCCGAATTGCCAGCCCAGCAAGGCCCGAATCGCGGGTATCGTCTGAAGCTGCCAGCTCCAGTCGTTCGTGCCGAGATAGAGGCCGTTGTTGAGGTCCTGCATGCGCCAGAAGTGCGCGTTGAAGACGTTTCCGAAACCATCCGGGAGTCCGCTAATCGGCTTCAACAAGCCCTCGGTCGTCTGCCTCGCCTTGCCGACGACGACTTCCCATGAGTCGTCCGGAGCAATTCTGATCAATTCTGAGGCGGGGAAGAAATTGTTGTACCAGCCGCTCGCGCCGACATAGAGCCGATTGTCGAAGACGTGCATCGACACGACCGACGTGATCTCGGCTCCGCGTCCGGCTCCGTTGTCCACGACGTGAACCCAATTGAACGGGGCAGGGCCGGTGGCATCGGTCCGCCAGACGCCGTATCCATCGGTCTTGTCGCCGATGCCGATGTAGAGCTCGCTGTTGAACGCATCCATATCGAAGACCTGAACACCCGCGGGAGTAACCTGGGTGAAGGTCGGACTCCCGGATGTCGGATCACCGACCTCGACGACCACGCCATCTCCCGCAAACCCACTGGTAGCCGTGATGAAGAGCCGTCCGTCGTATGCGGTGAGTGCGCGGTAACCAATCGGCTTCTCGCCATTGACCGGATCGTGGACCGTGTAGATCTTGTCCGGCGCCCCGTTGAGCGCGGTGAAGTTGACACCGTCAGTCGTGCGCAGGATGCGCGGAGGCGCGGTGTCGTTGAGCTCGGGAATGTAGGATCCCGCCGTGACGGCACCAACGTAGAGATACTGCTCACCGCCGCCAGCGTCCATCACGGTCATCCCGCGATACCCGATATCACGCGCGATCTCTTTGCCAGGTGCCCGCGGATTTGGGATGGTCGGCGACTGGTAAACACGCGTCCAGCTTCCAGTCGAGTTCGACGACGGCGTGTAGCGCCAAATTTCCGCGCGGAGATCCATGTCGTAGCGATCGGCCGGGCACGTCACGCCCGGTGACGGATTCGTGGTGTACTTCCTCAGGTTGTAGTAGTCGAACGTCGCGTATTCAACACACTGTTCGTCGCGCACTGTGCCGACATAGAGATTCCCTTTGAACCACGCCATGGACCAGGAAAAGCTGTTTTCCCGGTCGCCGAACCCCGGCTGGTTCGTCTCTCGGACCGGCGATGGAGCAGCCATCGTCGAAATTGTCGGCACGAGGATTACGACCGCCGCGATCGCAATCCAGGCCAAGCGGCGGGCCTGACCCCTGAGCACTGTCGTATCGAGACGACCTTGCCTCACCTTAATCCCCCTTCGTCCCGGCCCGGCGAACCTCGCCAGGCATCTCGACTTCGAACGTTCTTATCCCCCGACTTACGACACGTTCTATCCGCGCAACGGCGGCGTCGGGCCCCGGCGCGGCGAGCAACAGGTCGCGAATCCGCCGCGCATTCTGCGCATAGCGCGGATTGGACACGACCTCATCGACCGCTGCTCGAAGTTTCTCTGGAGTGCAATCACGAGGCGCCAGGCGTAGTCCGACGCCCGATTCCACCACGCGGACCGCGTTGTCAGGCTTGTCCCACGCTGTGGGAATAACTACCTGCGGAACTCCCGCCAGAACCGCCGCCATGATCGTCCCCGCGCCGCCCGTGCTGACCAGCGCTGCGCAGCGGGGCAGAAGTTGCTCGTGGTCGATCCAGTCAGCCAGGTGGGCATGCTTTGCACAAACGTCCGCCTGAAGCCCGCCAGCGCCTCGATGCGATCCACTTGTCATAATCAATTCGTAGCTGCCGTCACCGAGTCCGCGCGCCGCGGCATCTAACACGAAAGGTTCACCATAGCGGAGCGTGCTCTCGGTCACATGGATCCAGGGACGATCAGAGGGCAACTCATCGAGGATACTTGGGCCCTCGTGACGGACCATGCGTCGCCAGTGAAGCGGGCCGACGTACTGCACCGACGCGGGCAAATCGGTTCGCTCGAAGTCGAACTCGCGGACGTTGCCCACGAGGTAGAGCGGAAGGCGGGCGGTGAACTCATTGAACGTGACGCGTATCGGCGGAAGCCCGGAACCGGCCCGGATCTCGTTGACTCGCCGGCGAAGTCCCTTGCCAGCCAGTCCAGTTGCTGACGTGACCATCGTGCCGAGCAGACGCTGGGGTATTGTTCGCGGGGGCGGCAATCCAAGCGCGGAAATTGGCGCACCTGGACCCGGAATCAGACAACTGAGCATGGTCGAGAGCATGACCACGGGCTTTCCAGTCCGTTCCCAAAGTACAACGGCCGGGCCCCACATGGCCGTCTCAGTGACGATGACGTCGGGTTGCCAATTCCGCACGATCGGCTCGAGGTCAGCGAGTTGATTCGGAATCGTCTCGACGAACCACTCCCGGAATACGTCGGCGATGTCGCGAATGTTCGGCCGCTGATCTGGGCCTGCAGTGTCCATTCGTGCCACCAGATCGGTCGCGCGCGCTTCGTCGACATGCTGGAAGGGAAAGACCTGAATGCCGTCCGCTTCGACTGCTTCGCGAACGGATTCGCCCGTGTAGATGGCCACCTCATGCCCGTGACCCTTTAGTGCCAGGGCGACCGCCATGAACGGACTGATGTGACCGATGAACGGCCAGCACGTGAGCAATACTCGCATGCTCACGCCGCTCCAGTCTTCGATATCGCCGAAATGCTTGCTGTCGAATTCGATCTCACTGACACACGTTTCGATAGCCCGTGTCTCGGGCAGTGCCCACCATTTGCTGGACGCGACTCACCATAACCTAAAACGGACGACACCGTGTTCGGCTTCTCGTGGTCCTCGAACGAACGCGGACAGCCTGGACTCTACTGTCCTCAATCAGGACGGAGACGCCGTGGCCGGCTTTTCCGACGGTTCGAGTTCGTCCGGTTTGGTTATCTCACGTAGGATCGAGCCGAAATACAGCTTCTCGAAGAATCGCTCTGGCAGATAGCGCTTGGCAAGAATGGCGAGACCGGCTGGTCGCCCAACCACATAGCGGAGCCGCGGATTCTCGACAGTCAACGCTCTGTAGATGGTTTTCGACACGTCCTCAGGCCGGGTTTTCGAGACCTCCACGCGATGATCGGCCAGGATTTCGGCTTTTCGGAAGAGACGATAGTAGGGGCTTTTGGGGTTGAGTGCGCTTGGGGAGTTGCCCCGATTGTGGCTCCACCGAGATGTGTTGATGATTCCGGGCTCGATGATGACAGTCTTGACTCCGAACGGCGCGGTCTCAAGATAGAGCGCCTCGCTCAGACCCTCGAGTGCGAACTTGGCCGAGCAATACATCGACAGGCCGAACGACGAAATGCGGCCCGCGACCGACGAGATATTGATGATCCGGCCCTCGTGGGAAACGCGCATGTGCGGAAGTACCCGCTTGATGACGTTTATCGTTCCGAAGACGTTTGCCTCGTATGATTCGCGGATCTCCGCTTCGGTCAAGTCCTCGAGGCATCCACGCAGCCCAATGCCGGCATTGTTGACGAGGCCGTAGATACGTCCATCGTTCTCAATGATCGTCGCGACGACCGAGTCGATGCTCTCGGTGTCGGTCACGTCCAGTTGTAGCAGTTCAAGCTTGACGCCGCGCGAGCGTGCCTCGTTCTCCAACGCATCCGACCGGGACAGATCTCGCATCGTCGCGTAGACCTTAAATCCCTGCTCGGCCAGGTAGACGGCAGCATCGAGTCCAAGACCGGTGGAACACCCCGTGATGAGAACCGGAGCCGACTTGTGGCTCGGCGCGAAGCCGGTCATCCGCGGCTCTCCTCTTCGCTGAATGCCGACGCAGCTACGAGGATCTGCTCGGCGACGAGCTCCGGTTGTTCCAATGGAGCGAAATGGCCCCACTCGGATTGCGGAAGCAGGATAGGCTTCACGCGCGGCAGTCGCTCGTTCAGCATGTTGTAGGTGCCGATGAAGGACGAGCGATCGCTGTAGAGCAGGACGACCGGAACCTGAATGTCACTGATGCGCTCGAGCGTCAGCGACCCGATCTCCATCGAGTCTTTGGCGATCGAAGTCTCGTCGATGAGGCGGAGATACGGCTTGCTATTCCGAGGCAACCCATTCAACGGCCCCCAGCGCTTCGGAATCTCCAGACTGGTCCGGAGCAAGAAGTCGACATCGGTACGCTTCTCCGGCGGAACCTCGAATCCGGCCTTGCCGAGAACCTCTTCCCAGTAGCTCCAGCCCTCCCAGTCGTCAGAGGCGCGCTGGTAGATCATGGCGGGAAGCGCTGCCTCGATCGCGATGACCGACTTCACTCGATTCGGGTAGAGCAGCGCGAAATAGAGTGCGATATCGGCGCCGTAACTGTGACCGACGATGATCGGATTGTCGATCTCCAGCAGGTCGAGCAGGTCGAGCAGGTCGGCGGCCATATTGTCAGCGGTATACCCGGCCGGGGTCGCTTCGGTATAGCCGTGACCGCGCAGATCATAGGTCGTAACCCGGAAATCGTCCCATAACAAGGGAACAATCTGAAGATTCCAGGACGCCAGGTTTCCGGTCAAGCCATGTACCATCACCAGATCGGGGCCGTCGCCCGCCTGCTGATAATGCATGGTCAATCCATTTTTCAGCTTAACCTTCGGCATTTTCGCTCCAAGCGTCAATCATTCGACGTAACCCAATGCCCGAAGGCGTTTGAGAATGGTGGCCTCGGCTTCCTCGTCGATCCCGGCATCGATTTCGGCCACGTTCTGAACGTTTTTGCCGGCCCGGACATATTCGACGGGCCGCTCCGACAGGGCTGCATCGATAAGGATCTCGGTTGGGACTCGCCCGGCAACGTCGTCTGGGATCGGAATGTCGAGCGAGTAGAGGAGCAGCGGAGCGAGATCGAGCAGCGAGAGTTCATTGGTGGTCGCACCGGGATTGATCGAAGGTCCGGCGGCGACGAAGATCCCGTCCCAGCGGTGGTTGCCGCGCGGCTCAGGTCGGCGCGCGAAGACCGATTCAGAGCGCAGGATGGAGATCGCGGCGCCGTCCGCTAACGTGAGCGTCAGGTCGGGCGCCGTCTCGTCGAACGGTCCCGCGAACACTTCGTCCTTGGTCCAGGCCTTGACGACGAAGGAGTGTCCGGTGCGCGGATTCTTCAGCTCACCAAGCCTGGCGATGATGTCGTCACGTATGCGGGAGTACTCCTCTGGAGACGTTACTGATCCATCCCGTCGATGAGTGACGATGTTAATGCCCTGGCTGCTCGGCGTCGCCGCATAGGCGACTGTTTTGGACCAGTCAAGCTGGTAAACATGCCGGGTCATCTGGCCAAAGCCAACCATCGGCGCGTCACCGTCTGGAGACGCTGCCTCCTGCGCCCAGGTAAGAAATCCTTCACGCTCCAGCCAGGAGTTGACGTAAAAGATGTCTTCGGACGGCCCGAACCCGTGATCGGAGCCGAGCACGATCGTCGCATCAACCCCGGCGTGTTCGACAATGCGTCCAATCATCGCGTCGAGGCGGCGGAAGTAGTCGTCGCAGAGTCCGATAATCTCAGCTTCCCACGGGGTCGGATTCGTGGGCTTGAGAGCGGGATCGAGAAATCGCCAGCAGAGATGCTGCAGCTTGTCGACACCGTCGAACATAATGGCGACAAGTTCGCCCGGATCAGTCTCCATGAGATAGTCGAGAATGTCGAGCCAGCGCTCTTCTCGTCGCTCGTGAAGCCGGATCCAGTCGGCATATTCGTTTTCTTCGCAGCCTTCGATCGCCTTGGCTTCGAGGGTCATATCGAACGCGAGCTCCTGGGCGTTGAACGTTGGGAGACCGCGCAGGCGATCGAAGAGCCCAGGGGGATAGCAGCCGAGTCGAAGCTGTTTCCACGGAATCCATCCACCGGGCACGACGCTGCCGTTGACCTCGGGAGGAGGGAACATCAGCGGGAAGTTCAGCGCGATGATCCGCTTGTCCGCCTCACTGGCGAGAGACCAGATCGTGGCCGATTGCACGTTCTGGGAGTTGCTGAATTGAAAATACTCGCTGTCGACGGCTTCTTTCTGGAAGAAATCGAAGACGCCATGCTGGCCGGGTCGCTTTCCCGTCATCATCGATGTCCAGGCAGGCGGCGTAAGCGGTGGGATGATGCTTCGGAGAACGGCCCGCGTTCCACGTTCGATGATCTGGCGTAGGTTCGGCATGATGCCTCGATCCATAAAGGGATCGAGGACGGTGAACGTGGCGCCGTCAAGACCGATGAAGACCGTGCGCTGGGTCATCGAGCCGCACCGCCGACCCGCTTCGTCGCGTACTCACTGACAAACTGGACAAGATCGGCAACGGAAACGTCACGCTCCTCCAGCGGTCGCTGGCCAATCTCGGCCAAGAATTCCGCAAACGGCAAGCGTCCGTATCTCTGCTGGATCATCGTGCCGAGGACAACGAGATCGAGAGATTCGAGGCCCAGTTCGGCAAGCAGTAACGTCTGCGGACCGATCTCGCCATCATATTCCCAATCCCCGGCGAGTTGGCTCATCAGACTGAGCACCTCGGTCAGCACATTCGTATCAAGTTGCGTCATCCCCGAAAAACCCTTCCCGTTGCACCAGACTGGCATGCTGAAATCGCGTTAATATTCTATCCTCTGGTGCCGGTCAATTCACACAACGATGTGGAGAACACCAGATCACCGTCAATCCCAGTGAAAGCGACATATTCAGTGCCCGCGGCCGCGGTCCGCGCAAGCACGCCAACCGGACGAGCAGTCACCAGCCCGCTCGTCCGGTCGATGTTCGTTATTTGAAGCGAACGCGGACCTTCGATAAGTCCCGATCGCAGCGCCTTGGCAATCGCTTCCTTGGCGCACCACGCCCGGAGCATCCAGTCGTTGGAGCCGTTGGCGCCCGATGTCTGAAGCACGAGCCGCTCCGACTCGTCGAACGCCGTTTCAACGAACCCATCCGGCAATGGTTTCAATCGCTCTATGTCCAGCCCGACGCCTGCGCTCGCCTGCCCGTCGATTTCGGCTACAAATCCGGCGACCGCCGCGGCAGTGCCGCCCGAGTGCGTGAGCGACACGACTGGAACGAATCCCGACCCAGCAAAGGCTTCAGTAACGACGTGTGGCGCGCCAAGCTCGTCGTTTTCGATTTCGACTTCGAACGGCGGCAATTCGATCCCGAAGTGAACGCGGGCCAGTTCGCGAACTGCATCTTTCGCCGCCGTTCGCGCCGCCAGCCATTCCAGATCGTTTGGGCTCCGGTTTCCGCAGTCCCTGGAATGATTCGCGTTCTGACGCGCTAAGGATTGCTTCCGACCACACGCTCGACCAGAATTGCCGGTCCGTTTCGATTGAGGACGGCACCAACCGGCAGGTGATAGCCCCACCGGATCCGAACGGAGCGATGGGAGCGGTCCACACTCCGGACATCTCGCCATCGGAGTCAGGGCGCATCAGCGGCTCGAACTGTGACGGCAGGTCAAAGCGCTTGTCCTGCCATCCGTCCAGTCGCATCCAGAGCCGTCCCTGGTCGTCCAGCACGTCGATCATCGATGTAGTCAACTGAGATCCGACCAACGTTATTGCCGCCCGGCAAACGATCGTCGTCCCTACTGGGGGAGTCGGTCCGAATATGTGCAGGTGGTCGAGACGTGTCGGAAAGACGATTTTCCCGGTCTCCAGAACCTCAGACGTCCAGAAGCCGACGACTTGTCCGGCTGCGTCGAGTGAGATGGGATCGATCGCAAGGTTGGGAGTCATTCCGGAATTCAGGAATCCAGACGCCGGAAGGACTCGCAGCGTCGCCTCGGCGCCCTCGGAGCCAATCACGTCCATCGATTCGACGCCTTGCCAGATCGGTCCGTGGAACATGACCGCGCCGTAGAGATCGTCCGGCCTGCGTGTTGACGGAACGCCCTGGACGGCCGCAATCGGCTGAGGGGCTAGCTCGAAATCGTTGGCAAGTTCGACGATCGCTTCGACCGCTGGAGTGGCGGCGTTCGCATCGATGATCGAAACGCTGACCAGTTCGAGTCCCGCTTCAAGGCCGATTGTGCGAGCCGTGACCTCCACCGAACTCGGTCGCTCGTCAAACGCGAGCCAGCGATTTGCCGCGACGTTTCGCATTCCAACCACCCGTTTACCGGGAACGAGGACGGACGCGGCTTCCGCCAGCACTTCGAGACTCATTGTGAGCGGCATGACCGCAAGTGCGTGATGCCGGTCACCTGATAGCGAATGGCCCAGGGTGTGATCGTTCAGGAACAGGTCCTCGTCGCGGCAATAGACGCGCCGCGTCGTCAGTTCGACTCCGGGGACATGGTGGACGATCTCGCCCAGAAAGCTGAACGGCTCCGTGCCGGTCGTGGTCGACTCCGTGTAGCGCCAATTATCGGGGGCTACATCGAGCGCCGAATTCCATCCTCCAGAGGCCGGGCCAGCGATGTGATCTCCGGCCGGACCGGACGTCAGGAAGGCGCGCATCACGTCCTCCTGTGTGCCCAGGAAATCTTCCATGGTCTGGAAGTAGGCGCCGAGGATATCCTGTGCCAGTTCCGGACTCTCATCCGGTTCGACCGCCATGTCGTCAGCGATGTTGACATCATGGACCGGAGCCGCGGCTGTGGCGGTGCGGTCGGAGTAGCCTATCGGTTCCAGAACGGGTTCGGATTGCGGCGTGTCCGCCTCAATAGGACTGCCAGTGCCCTGTGCTGGTGCCAATCCCTGCGGAGCGCGAGACGAACCGGAATGGAGCTTCTCGACGATCTCGTCGGAGAGTTTCAGCATCGGCCAAGCCGTCGCCAGTTCGATCTTGCGTCCGCCCTTTTTGGTCGTCGCTATAGCCTCGAGGTCGACGGGATTGACCTGCCGATGCCGGTAGAGGTAGGTCCAATTGAGATCCACGCCGTGAGCGGCCAGCAGTCCGACCAAATGGTTCAGTTGGGTGATGCCCGTTCGTCGCATGACGTTTGCCGGAACAGCGGCGAAATCGCGACCGCGGAACGTGTCCTCGATGAACGCGCTCAAATTCCCGCGTGCTCCACATTCCACGAACAGACGGACACCCTCGTCATAGAGTGTCTCGACCGTTTGCCGGAATTCGACCGGCTCGCTCCAGTGTTCGATCACGAGATCACGGACCGCCTGCGGATCGTCAGGATACGGCGCAGCCGTGGTGCAGGAATAGACAGATGTGTGCGGCGTTCGGATCTCGACGTTTTCAAAGACCGACCGGAGATGTTCGGCGTACGGACCGAAGAGCCGAGTGTGGTAAGCGCGATCGAACGTCAACTCTTCGTAAATCAGTTGCTCGCGTTGCGTGATATCGCGCGCACGCTCAACCGCGGCGCGTTCACCGACCAGCACTGCCTGGTGCGGGCAGTTGTCCATCGCCAGGAAGACATTGCCCTCGGATTCTGCCGCGATCGCCTCGACTCGTTCTCGCTCGGCGCCGATCGCCAACATCATGGCGCGCGGGACCTCATCGTTGGTTTCGGCGCCTTGGTAGTACCGATTGAGTGCCAGGCTGAAGTCCGCGACTTGCTTCTCGGTCTCGAGCCGAAGAATGCCGCTCGCCGACATCGCCGAGTATTCGCCAGTGCTGTGACCAACGATCACGTCGGGCTGAATTCCAAGACCGGACAGGAGGACGTGCATGGCATCGTTGGCGGTCAGGACCGCTTCGATTGCCATATCCATCTGCATCAAACGGCGCTCTGATTCACGGCGATCTTCGTCAGTGAAGGACGGCCGCGGGTAGAGCACATCGCTCAGCACTGTCTTTCGTGGATGGTCGCGGAATATCCGGTCTGTCCGGTCGAAGCACTCTCGCACCTCCGGAAAATGCAGGCAGAGATCGGCCAGCATGCTCTGGTACTGCGATCCCTCGCCAGGGAAGAGGAGTGCCGTCTTGCCGGTTTTGCCCAGAGGATTCGAAAAGTAATAGACGCCGGAGACTTCCTTGATCCGCTTGACTTTGGCGTCCTTCAGTTTCTGTGATGCTCGGCTCAGCTTTTTTGAAAGGTCGTCGAACGACGAGGCGATAATCGCCAGACGTTCCGCATCGGCCGCGTCACCGAGGCGTGCGTTAACCGTCGCTGCCAGGTCGACGAGTGAGAACGGCGCTGCACTCTCTCCGGTCGCAAAGGGCTCAAGGAACGTTTTGAGCCGCTCGGCGGCGCCCGCCAGCGCTTCTCGGTCCGGAGCTTCGAGAATGAAGACTTCACTCTCCCACGCCGGAATGTGCCCGAGCGTGTCTTGCGCGTATTCGACGACCGGTTCGGTGGCCGGAGGCACGTATTCTTCGACGATCAGGTGCGCGTTGATACCGCCAAAACCAAACGAATTGATACCGGCCCGTCGCGGCTCGCTGCCACCGTGAATCCAGGGTCGCGTCTCCGTGTTGATGTAGAACGGTGTCTTCTCGATCTCGAGCTTTGGATTCGGCGTGTCGCAGTTGATGGTCGGCGGCAGGACTTTGTGATGAAGCGCCAACGCGACTTTGATCAGTCCAGCCACCCCAGAGGCGGGGATCGTGTGGCTGATCATAGACTTCACCGTGCCGAGAGCGCAGTGAGGGAGTTCGTCGCCTCTCTGTCCGAAGACACGCGTGAGAGACTGTATTTCAACGACATCGCCTACTGGCGTGGCCGTGCCGTGCGCTTCGATGAGACCGATCGTGTCGGGAGAGATGCCGGTCGACTCATATGCCCGCCGCAGCGCCAGTTCTTCACCATCGATACGCGGCGCCATGACGCTTACGCCTCGGCCGTCGCTCGATATCCCGGCCCCGCGAATCACCGCGTAGATACGGTCACCATCGCGCTCGGCGTCGCTGACGCGTTTCAGCACGACCATGCCAATGCCTTCGCCGAGAAGTGTGCCGTCGGCATCCTTGTCGAACGGCCGTATCTGTTGCCGGTGCGACAACGCGCCAAGCTGGCAAAAGACGTTGAGGGTCGGGACCGGCATCCAGACCTGAGCGCCACCGACCAGCGCGACATCGCACTCACCGGAACGAAGGTCACGAATCGCGTGCTGCATCGCAACCAACGACGAGGCGCAGGCGGCGTCGACGGTATAGGCCGGGCCCATCAAATCCATGCGATTGGCGATACGCCCTACGATGATATTCGGAATGAGGCCAGGGACGGTCTCGGCGTTCATCGGCGGCAGGACCCGCTTCATCTCCTCGCGGAGTGCTTCGATCTGCTCTTCGGTGAACTCAGGATTCAGCTTGCGAATGATTTCGATCGTCTGTCCGATAACCAGACCATGCTCGACTGCGATCGCGTTGCCGCCGTTGAGATACGTTCCCTTTCCAAGGATTACCTCGGTGCGTCGCCGAATTTCCTCGGAGAGATCCAGGCAGCCTGCGTCGGACATGGCATCGTGAGCCAGCTGTAACGCGAGCCACTGGTCCGGTTCGCCGCCGACCGCGACCGGTGGGATCCCATGCGGGAGCGGATCAAACGAGACGAGCGAACCAAGATATCCGCCACGACGACAATAGACCTTGTCCCGGTCGGAGAACGTCGGGTCGTAGTAGACATCGCTATCCCAGGCTTCCGGCGGCGGGTCGGTGACTGCGTCCACTTTCCCAAGAATATTCCGCCAGAACGTATCCACATTCGGCGCGCCAGGAAAGAGACATGACATGCCGATAATAGCAATGCCGTCGCGGGCTGCCGATCGCTCGCGACCGTTCGACTCGCTTGATTGTCGGGGATTCATCTGGCCGACCCTGCCAATCGATTCAGTTCACGGGAGCCGGCACCCACGACATCGCGCAGTCGTCCTACGAGTCGACCGGAGCGGTCGAAGAAGAAATGATCGGCGTGGCAGAGTGGCGCCGAGCTCTCCTTGCGGATACGAAGCTCGTAGCGCAACGGGCCATCGGCGGGATTTAGCAGCTCAAATCGATGGATCGCGCCGACCTCCGCGGGCAACAGCGTCACGTCCCAGTGCATGCGTGCCCAGATAACCTGCATCTGGAAGGCGCCATCAACCAGGATCGGATCGACAATCCAGCGGGCGTTGCCTGCACCGTCGAGTGCCTCTGACGGCGACGAGGGGAGCAGCCAGGCGCTCGCACCCTGAGGGCCGATTGCCTCAATCGAGACAATGCGCTGGAATACCGGTCCGTGGAACAGCCAGTCACGGTATGCCTGCTCAACCGGCATCGGGAAACCACCGGCGTCGGTCAACGGTTTGAGACCCTCGTCGAGCGACAGCGGTTCAACGCTAGGTCGTAAATGCACCGTTGAGCGGTAGTGCATGCGGCCCGGCGTGCCCGGTGCAGAAATAGTAACTGCCGCGGATTTGGTGCCGCCTGGTGCGATCACCGGTTCGTCGTTGAGATGTGCACTGATATGCACGGTCTTCACATCCTCATCGAACGTGAGGCCGTTCATCAGGCGAATGTCTCGCACTTCGGCGACGCGCAGGTTCTCGAAGCCTCTCTCCGCGGTCTCGGCCATCAATTCCGACGCAAAGGCAAAGGGCAGAACCGGGCGGCCGTCGAGCCGGTGGTGCTCGAGGTAGTGATCGATGCCGACGTCGAATGACCGGACAATCTCGATGTCCGTTGGAGTCGACGAGACGATCGTCTGATTCAATGACAGCATCGGAAGCGACGTGTCTGATCCCTTGGTCGTCGTCGTCGCCCGGTTCGGTCGCGAAATGGCCGCCATAGCTTCTGGATTTCCGGTTCCGCCAACGACTACTTCCGCCTCGCCCTTCCGGCCACACCGGATCTCCTGGTCGAGCATGCGACAGCCGACTTCGATTGGTATCAGCGTGACTTGTCGTTCAGCGAACTGTCGCTGTACTTCAGGTGAGACCATGCCAGTCTTCAACCACGGGCCCCAGTTGATAGAGACGACGCGCGAGGGCCATGCGGCGTCCAACGACACCGCTAGTTTGTTGAGAATCTCGTTCGCGGCGGCGTAGTCGCCCTGTCCCCGGTTTCCGAAACGCCCGGATACCGAACTGAAGAAGACAAGGAATCGGAGCGATTCCGGACGGAGTTTGGCGGCGAGCACGAGCGCCGGGTCGACCTTGGTCGAAATGACCCGCTGGAACGAATCGAGGCGCTTGTCCTTGATGAGTTTGTCTTCAATGATCCCAGCGCCATGGATCACACCGTCAAGACGACCATATTCGACGTAGATCGAGTCGATCAATTTGCCGAACTCGGCGGCGCTCCGGACGTCGCAACTCACGTACTCGACTCGCCGTGCCGATGCCCCAATACGAGCAAGAGTCTCCCGGACCTCTCGCTCGCCGAGAATCCGCCCGACCTCTTGCTCGACATCCTGAAGAGAAGGCTGGTTGCCGTGGCTCCGAAGGTGTTCGAGTACGGCCTTCCTGAGGTCTGCCCGATCCGACAATCCGGTGACGAAGGCCGGTTCAGGCCCTGATGGCGCTGGCGTCCGGCCGACCAGGACAAACGTCGAACCGTAGCGCCCAGCGAGCGTAGCCGCGACTTCAGCGGTAATCCCGCGCGCTCCTCCAGTGATCAAGACTACCGAGTCAGCATCTATTGGGTCGACACCGTCGCCGGTGAAATTTGCCGCTCGGATAGCCAAACGCACTCGATTCCCGTCGACATACGCGACTTCGGCCAGGTCATCGTCGGTAAACAACTCGGCGACTAGGAGTTCCGCCTGAGTGGCTGGGTTCACGGTGTCGAAGTCAATGGCTCGTGCTCGGACTGACGGCCACTCTTGAGCCAGCGTCTTGACGAACCCGGTCAGCGCCCCGTCAGGCATCGAGTCTGGCCGAGACGGTGACGCACTGCCAAAGGCTCCGCCGAGAGCGGTTCCTACGAGCACGGCCGAACCTCCGTCTAGGCTTGAGTTTTCGAGATCCTCGCGAAGGCCCTGTGCGAGCAAGAGTAGGGAGTTGAGCGTTCGTTGCCGATGAGTCGTCCACTGCTCGGTGTCGAATCCCCCTTCAACGCCACTTCCAGTCAGGGCAGAAAGGAGAATCAACGCATTGGCACGGCCATAGCGCTCGTGGATCTGATCGCAAACGCTCGTTACGCTGGCCGCATCGCCGAGCGTCGCAATCAGAAAATCCTCATCGCCGGACGGAGGCGTTTCTCGTACGATCCGAACAGTGCGATAGCCTCGATCGGACAACGCTTTCGCGATGCGATCGCCCAGCTCTCGCGCGTCGCCGGCAATGACGACGACACCATCCCGAGCTAGCAGTCCCAACGTATTGGAAGCTGGCGCGTCGATCATCGACACGAGAAACCGGCCGATGCTTTCACCGTCCGGCGCTAAATCAAAAGGGCGGATACCCTCCTCCACCATAACTGGAGTGGGACCGGAAGAGACCAGGTCAACCAGTGCATCGACGACCTGATTCAGCGTTCGGCTGCTCGTCAAGCGTTCCAGATCGGGTGTTACACCCGGAGGAAGCGTCAGCGACTGGACGATCGTACCCGAGATCTCAACTCGCTTGATCGAGTCGATTCCCAGGTCCGCCTCGAGGTCGGCATCGAGTCCGAGCATATCGGGCGGATAGCCGGTCCGGTCGCTCACGACCTGCAGCAGCATCTCGAGCAGGACGTCGCGGCTCGGAACTTCTGACACCGGCGCTGAAGTTGCCGCTGCCACCGGGCTCTCGACGACTGGAGCAGGCGTTGCCACCGGCTCGACTGGCGGTGCCGGTCGAGTTGTCGCCTTCATCTCCGGCTCGGCAGCATGGACCGGAAGATGGTCGTGCCCGTTGGTCGGCGTCGAGTGTCCGTTGCCGTTGCCGTTGGTCGCGTGACCGTTGGCGACTACGCGAGCCTGTGGCACCGGCACATGGCCGACACCTCCATGGTCCTGCACCGCGTGGACATTCCGGCCGTCGTTCGACACCGCGGGGCGCGGGCGAGCAGCCGGGAACGGCTTATTCTCGGGTCGTGCCTGTGACGCCTGCCCACCGGAGAGATAGGCCAGCATCACCGAACGCTGCGTGTCGAGAAATCGTTGCATCACGTGCTGGAACATCGCCATCACGTCTTCAGAGCCATCAACCGGCGCGTCGCCTGGTCCGCGTGCCGTCGCATCATCACCGTCGAGCGCCATCTCGAACGGCACGTCTCGGGTCGAACTCATCGCTGGTCCACCACCTTTTCCCTTGAGGAGCCCCGTCGGTGCGAACCCGGTCGCTCCCTTATCCCAACCGTTCGAGTGCGTGACATCCTCGCCCGACTGTGGCGGGCCAGACTCACGGCCATTTGTCGATTCCGCCGCCGGTGTGGCTGCGGTTGCCGCCGATTCCATGTCAACCACCGTGCGGACGGCGATCGTCCGGGGCAGTTGTTCCTGCTCGATCTTTGTCGCTGGAATCGCTCGTCCGCCATTGACGAACCAGGTCGTTGGCTTCGGCGCCGATTCTGTCGTTAATTCGAGCAGTCGTCTCAGATCAAGCTTCTTGACGTTCCGGCCGCTGAACACTTCGGCCAATCGGAGGTCGACTCCTTCGGATGCCAGAGTGGCCAGTCCGTGCAGCAGTTGTACGACGCCGTTGCGTTTTGGCTGATCGATGATCACGCGGACATGCGGGCGATTATCGAGAATCTGCCCGACCAGTCCGGAAAGAACCGATTTCGGTCCGGCTTCAACGAAGATGCGCGCGCCGGACTCGTACATGTGCGTGATCTCGTCGCGCCAGTGTACTGGGCTGGTCAGGTGTTCACTTAGCGTTGACGCGATGGCCCTCGGATCGTCCGGGTGGGCATCTCCGGTCGTATTTGAGAAGACCGGGAACGACGGCGGTTCGATCGTCACACTGGCCAGCATCTCCGCCAGCCGATCCTTGGCTGGAGCCACAAGTGGTGAGTGGAACGCGCAGGCCACTGGAAGTCGCCGAGCCCGGAAGCCGTGCTCAGTGCACCAGGTCACGGCCTTGTCAACTGCCTCCTGGGAGCCTGAAATCACCGTCTGAAGCGGTGCATTGAGATTTGCCAAAACAACGTCAAATTCGATGGCGAGCGGCGCGAGTTCTTCGACGCCTGCTTCGATTGCCGCCATGGTGCCCGCGTCGTCCGTGGCTCCCTCTCGCATGAATCGACCACGCGCCTCAGACAGCATGAAGAGCGTCTGTTCATCGAACGAACCGGCTGCGTGGAGCGCTACGAACTCCCCGTAGCTGTGTCCCGCTGCCATCTCTGGCTCAACACCCAGCCGCCGGAGTAACCTCAGGATCGCGACCCCGGCCGCGCCGAGCGCGGGTTGGGCCACATTCGTCTCGGTAAGCTCTCCCTGTCGGGTCCTTGGCTTCCTCCGGCGTGAAGGTCGGAGGTGGGAAGACAAATCGGCTGAGTGCCTGGTCGAAGCGAGTCGCGAGCGTCGCGTCGGCTCGCTCGAAACAGGCGCGAATCTCCGGGAACATCACCGCGAGATCGCGGAGCATATCGACGTACTGTGAGCCCTGCCCTGGGAAGAGGAACGCAACTTTGCCGTCCTCGGCCAACGGTCGATCCGAGAAGTGAATGCCGGACGGCAGGTGATGATGATCTCCTTGACTCGCGAGGAGTTCGGGGATACCACGCAGTTTGATGATCAGGTCTTCGATTGAGTCGGAGACGATCGCGAGAGTGACAGGACCAGTACCTGCACTCATCCCAACCGTGTACGCCAGGTCGGCCAGCACCGGACGCGCGCCCGCTTCGAGCTGACTCAGCAGTGATTTGACATCACTCACGATTCTCGATCGAGAATCGGACTTCCAGACGAAGATCTCGGCCGGCCATGTGTCGACCGCCATGCTCGGTTCCGACAGGTAGTTGCCGGTGTACTCCTCCATCGTCACGTGAAAGTCCGTACCGCCGAATCCGAAGGCGCTTACGCCAGCCCGCCGCGGGTGGCCGTCCGGACGTCGCGGCCAGGGTCGCGCTTCTGTGTTGACATAGAGCGGAGACTCGCCGAAGTTTGCCTTCGGGTTTGGCTGAGTAACACCGAGCGTCGGCGGCAGCACTCCGTGATGAAGTGCGAGCGCCATTTTGATGAGCCCGGCGACACCCGCGGCCGCCTTGGTGTGCCCGATCATTGACTTGACCGAGCCGACCGCGGCAGTCTGTCGCCCGGCCCCGTACTCGCCAAAGAATCGCGACAGGGCTTCCACTTCGGCCTTGTCGCCCGCCACCGTGCCAGTGCCGTGGGCCTCGATCAGTTCAACCGTCGAGGGCGCGTAGCCGGCCTGTGCATACGCGCGGCGAAGTGCGCGGATTTGACCCTCGGGTCGCGGCGCCGTAAGGCTCCGATCTCGTCCGTCGCTCGCGCCGCCGACGCCGCGGATGACCGCGTAGATTCGATCACCGTCACGCTCGGCGTCCGCCAGCCGCTTCATCACGACTGTGGCGAAACCTTCGCTGATCGCGATGCCGTCGGCTCCCGCATCGAACGGGCGGCAGTGTCCGCTGGGCGAGAGCGCCTGGGTCTTGGCGAAGCAGAGGAACGCGAATGGATTCTCAATCGCATCGATTCCCCCAGCGATCGCGACATCGCTATTGCCGCTCTCGAGGTCACGAACCGCAAGATATATTGCGGCGAGCGACGATGCGCAGGCCGCGTCGACCGTATAGTTGAGCCCGCCGAAGTCGAACCGGTTCGCGACACGGCCCGCGGCTACGTTCATCAAGATTCCAGCAAAAGAATCTTCGGTCCATTCCGGCAGCTTCTCACTCAGCGCGTCGGTCAGCGGTGCGGCCGTCTCTCCGAAGAGAGAGGGGAGACTCGAGCGGACGACATAGTTTCCGCTGAGATCCCCGCCACCTCCACCAGCGCCGAGCATCACCGAGGTCCGCTCCCGCGGGAACGGACGCGTCATCAGGCCCGCATCTTCGAGCGCTGCCCGAACGACGAGGAGCGCGAGCAGCTGGAATGGCTCGATCGACTTGAGTGAACTTGGTGGCATGCCGAATTCGATCGGATCGAACGGCACGTCGTCGATGAATCCGCCCCATTTCGAGTAGATTTTGTCGCGTGCATTGCGATCGGGATCGTAGTATTGCCGCCAATCCCATCGCTTTTCTGGGATTTCCGTGATCGCATCGACCTTGTTCAGGATGTTTGCCCAGAATGTCTTCATGTCGGGCGCGCCGGGCACGATGCATCCGATGCCGACGATCGCAACGTCGGACGGTGCACGCTTTTCCGGATCATCAACCGAGATCAATTCGAAGTCAGGCTTCAGCATCTCAGCCGATCCATCGCAGATCTGCTGGTGCAGTTCGACCATGGTGCAGGTCGCTGAACGAAGCGCGGCCACCTGACCGATCATGTACATGCCGCGGGACCACTGATCGGCCTCAGAAATACTGACCAGTTTCGCCGCCGAACCATCGTCACGGTACGCGGGATTGCGGTCGACACCCTTAGACGCAATGCGAAGGCGTCCGATGTTCAACTCTTCCAGCTTGTTCCGGATCTCGTCCGAACTCAGTGACTGGAGCAGGAGTTGTCGTTTCTCTGTCTCGAAGTCGTCGGCAAAGGGCGAAGGAACACAGCGCGTGGCGTGCCCTGGCCCGCTCTCGAGCAGGACCGTCTTGTCGCACTCGATCGCCGCCTGTTGGAATCCTTCAGTGATCGCGCCGCTCGCGACAGCTTCCTCCGTGAAGAGATAGGCCGATCCAATGAGCGCGCCGACCTTCATGCCCTTTTCAGCCAACGGTGCGCCCATAGCCGACACCATGGCGGCGGACAGACCGTCGTGGATTCCTCCAGCAAAGAGCACGTGAACGCTCGACGGGTCGACACCTTTCGGCAGATCGTTCATGAGTACGTCGACCATCGACTCCCAGAGGACAAAGCTCGTGCGGGGACCGACGTGGCCGCCACATTCACGTCCTTCGAAGATGAAGCGTCTCGCTCCATCCCGGAGGTACATCTTGAGCAAGCCTGGAGATGGCACGTGGAGATAGGTCGCGATACCCTCGTCCTCGAGCATCCTCGCCTGGTCAGATCGTCCGCCTGCGATCAGCACGAATGGCGGACGCTTTTGGCGAATAACCGCCAACTGCTCGGCGCGCAATTCCGGCGGCACGAAGCCGAGAATACCGACACCCCAGGGGCGATTGGACAATCGCTCGGCTGTCTCACTCAGCAAGTCCTCGACTTCCGGACCACGCATCAGCGCGAGCGCTACGAATGGCAGTGCTCCAGCCGTCGCTACCGCGTCGGCAAAGGCCGCCCGATCGCTCACGCGAGTCATCGGACCCTGGACGATCGGATAGCGTGTCGCGTGTGACTGCGCGAGAGCCGAACCCTCCGCCAGGACGTTGTGTTGCCGTGCGGCGACGAGATGGTTTTTCAGTGCCTCGCGGAGTCCGCCGATTACGCCACCAACGGTTACAAACCGCTCGGCAAGATCAGAAGCGAAGCAGGCGTCCTGACCGATCGCCAGCACCTGGTCGCTCACGCTCGTCCATCCGACGCGCGCCTCAACGGAGTTCCGCCAGTTCTTGAGTACTTCAGATGAATTGTGTTCGCCAATGAGCAGCTCTGTGAGTTCCTGGCGCAGCTCTTCGAGCGCGACCAGACCGGGACGGAGATAGGTTCTGAATCCGGCACCCAGCGACCCGCCGAGACAGATGGTCTCGCTGCCGTCCATCGTCGCGACGCGCGCCTTGATCTCGTCCGGCAGCGGAGACTCGCGTGTCAGGAGAAGCTGGTTGTCAAGAACGACACCCGTCGCGCCGCCGATCGAAGCAGCCGCGACGGTGTGAAGTCCAATCCCGCCCTGAATCCAGACGGGTACGTTGACGTAGTCCTTGAGTCGCTGGAGTAGCACGAACGACGTTTCGTCGCCGACCCAACCGCCGGCCTCGTGCCCGCGGGCTATAACCGCATCCGCACCATTTGCTTGCGCCGCAAGCGCGTCGTCGAGATTGGTGGCGATGACGTATGCACGCGATCCGGAGCCGTTCACCTTCGAGATCAGGTCAGGCTGATATCGGTTCAGTTCGCTCGTCAAGATGACGACGTCGGGATAGCGAAGCTCGTCTCGAGTGAGCGTCTCGAGAAAAGTGACTGATCGTTCGCTCAGCTGAATGCCCGTACGACCTCGTCCATGCGTCTGAAGCGACCTGTACGCCTCGAGAGCGGACACAAGGTCATCGGTGTGCTGCAAATTTAGCACGCCAACCGCACCAGCTCGACTTCCAGCGATCGCCAGTCGCGCGTCTGGTTCTCCAGCCGGAGTTAGAACGATGAAGTCGAAGTGGTCTCTACCGTCCACTGCCGGCTCCTTTTTATGGAAAACGTCGATGATCTTGCCACCAACCCCAGTATTACGTGCGATGACATCCGTAATAGCCGATGTCGATGACCGCAGTCGCGCCTGACATAAAACGAACGAACGCCCCGCTGGTCTCAACTACTTCACGTCGTCGCGTGGACGAACCATTCAAACCAGAACAGAACGAGACTCGTCGGGCCTATGCCGGAGCAATCCAGTTGTGTCTCGGAAAAGTTGGGATCGTTCGAGATTCAGAGCGGCGTGCTGAACGCAGTCCGTCGTCAACGTCCAAACGAACGGTTGCGATCGGAAGAGGAGCGCTGTATGACGCGTCTCGGCTCCATGAGGGCTGGCGCATTGACATTCCGCCAGGCGTGCGCTGACCCATCTGCGATCCGGCCGAACATCGGAGCTCTCGCTGTGGAAGCGCACAGGATCGATTATCCGTCCCGCAACCCCCAGACAGCCTTTCCCAATCCTTCTCGAGCACGGTCGACAACGTCACTGCCGCCGCTGACTGCTCGCCGTCGATGAGCTGCCCAGTCCAGAAGGATTCGCGGACAGCAACACGAGCACCATTGTCTTCAGTCGGCGCCCGGTTGTTTGGTGGTTGAATACCACAGAACAACACCCCCCAACGCCGTTCGGACTGCGTAACGGTAGCATTCTGCGGCAATCCATGTCAATGTACATTGGTTGGTCAATGGGTCCTGGGTTATCGGTCCTGCGTCATTCGAACGCAGGTCCTAGAGCGTGCCGGCATGTTCATCCGTTCATGCAATTTGGTAGCGTCATGTCGGCATATGTACTGGGCCACGATCCGGACCTGTGATGTGCCTGACATGATTGTCTGCGAATTGAGAGGGGATTCCGTGAGTCGAAGGGTCGCAGTCATCGGATTGGACTGCGCCGAACCATCGCTCGTCTTCGATCGCTGGCTGGATCAGCTCCCAGTCATCAAATCGCTGGTCGAGCGTGGCACATGGGGCACGCTCCGCAGCACGGACCCACCGATCACGGTCCCGGCGTGGAGTTGCATGATGACGAGCCGTGATCCCGGACAACTCGGGGTCTACGGATTCCGCAACCGCAAGGACTTCGGCTACCAAAGTCTGTCCGTCGCGAGGTCGGATGCGATCACCACTCCCCGACTCTGGGACCTGCTTGGCGCGGCTGGCAAGCACGTCATCACGGTCGGTGTGCCGCAGACGAGCCCACCCGTTCCGGTTTCCGGTGAACTGGTCAGCTGCTTTCTCACGGCTGACCCACGCGAAGATCCATTCACCTATCCACCGGAGCTTCGACGAGAGATCGAAGAGTTGGTTGGACCCTATCACGTCGACGTGCGCAACTTCCGTAGCGACGACCGCGACCGCATCCTGGCTGAGATCTACGAGATGACCGAGCAACATTTCACCGTCGCCCGTCATCTCCTCGATACCCGCCCCTGGGATTTCTTCATGATGGTGGAAATAGGAGTCGATCGAATACATCACGCGTTCTGGCGCTACCTGGATGAATCGCATCCTGACTTCGTCGAGAATCATCGGTATCGCAACGTGATCCTTGACTATTATCGTTACTTGGACGACGAAATCGGCGATCTCTTGACGCGATTCGACAATGACACGGACGTCTTTGTCGTCTCTGACCACGGTGCACGGGCCATGCAGGGCTCGATCTGCATCAACGAATGGCTGCAGCGCGAGGGGTACCTCACGCTGGTCGAGCCGCCGTCTGAACAGGTACCACTGCATCAAGCAAAGGTCGACTGGTCTCGAACTCGTGCCTGGGGGGAGGGAGGCTACTACTGTCGTCTGTGCTTGAACGTCTCGGGACGCGAACCGCATGGGGTCGTGCGCGACTCGGATTACGACGCCCTCCGAGATGAGTTGATCACGCGTCTTGAGGAAATGGCGGGCCCCGATGGCAAGCCGCTCGGTAACCGTGTCTACCGTCCCGAAGATCTCTGGGTCGAACAGAACGGGATCCCGCCCGACCTACTTGTCTATTTTGGTGATCTGGGATGGCGCAGCAACGGCAGCATCGGGTCCGGACAAATCTTCAGCTTCGAAAACGACACCGGCCCGGATGATGCCAATCATGCTCGGTACGGGATGCTGATCGGTGCTGGTCCCAGGATGCGACGGTCACACCGGGAAGACAGGGACATCTACGATCTCGCGCCGACGATCATGGAATTGTTTGGACTTGAAATACCTGAAACGATGCGCGGGAAGTCGTTCGCGTCACCCGACGACCAGGGTGTTGTGATACGATGACCGCTGGCCCACAAATCAGCATTTTGGTTGCTGTCCCGCGCAGCAATGCCTGGCGAGCGCCTCAACCAGATGACCTAGACTTCCCAAATGAGTAGGACGTGGTGGTTTGTCCTTGCCGCTATGGCGCTGGTTACGATCTGCATGGTTGTCGCGATGGGCGCTGGCTACGTTGCGTTCAAGCGAGGCCGCGGAGTCACTCCGCTGACCAGCACCGTCCAGGCTATCGCCCGGTCTCCGGTCGTACCCGCGGGAAGCCCGACCAGCAAAAACGCCACACCAGCATCAAACGAACCGAGTGCGGGCGATGCATGCCGCATTGTGAGCAGTCACAAGATTAGCGATGGCGGAGATCAAGATTGGTCTCACGCGAACGGGCTGCTCGCGTTCGACCGGCGTGATTCCACGGGCGTCTATCAACTCTATGTCGGTCTGCCGGACACTGGGAATTACAACTGCATTACGTGTTCGCCCGTTCCCGGTGCCCCGCTCGTCGATCGTCACAAGATCAAGCCGGTCTGGCGGCCAGAGGGCGATTTCATCGTCCTCGAAGGTGAGATGGCCGATCATCCACTGGTCAATCGACGCGCGAGTGACCGGGTGTCCGAGATCATCTCCAACGGGTCGTGGAGCGATCTGTACGCGACAACCCCAGACGGACGTTCCTGGTTCAAATTGACCGCCACGTCGTCGAGTGGGATCGACGGTGTGCTGCTTCCCACGTTTTCACCAGACGGATCGAAGCTCATGTGGTCGCGCATTGTCGAGCACAGCTCGATTAGCAACCCGTTTGGTGTCTGGAAGCTGATGATCGCGGACTTCGTCGTGACCGACGGCGTTCCAAGTCTCCAAAACGTTCGGGACATCACGCCGCCCGGAGCGCGTTTCATCGAGTCGCACGTCTTTTCACCCGATGGAACGCATGTGATGTTCGCGGCCGACATCAATAGCTCGAGCCCGATGTCTCCGGATATCTGGACGCTTAATCTGACAACCGGACAGGCCCTGAACCTTACGCACGACAGCGCGTGGGACGAGCACGCCGTCTATACCCTCGATGGAAAACACATCGTCTACATGACGAGTCTGCCGTACCCCGGTGTTCTGCTCAAGACGGATCTGATGATCATGAACGTTGATGGTACGGACAAGCAACCGTTCAGTCATTTCAATGTTGAGGGATATCCGGAGTTTGTTCCGGGCAAGAGTATGCCGATCAGAGTCAGCTGGAACGCCAACGGAACGCGGATGGCAGTGACGCTTCAGTCCGGATCGTCCTACCCAGACCGAACGCTCTGGATGGTCGGATTCGCGGGGGCCTGTGGGACATGAACTGGGTTGCCGTTTCCCGTCTCGTCGCCTGCGTCGCTTTGGCCCACGTCCACAATCAGACCAACTGTCCCTTGTGCCCAGGGACAAACCTTGTTTAGAGTTCTGACTCGTTGTCGTTAACATTCTACGGCCGTCGCCATGTTCACAATGGAACTGGCCTGAGGGAGGATGTCCCGGTGATCAACGAAGGGCGCATGCATCGAACTCGTAGCAGAGCGCGATGGACCATCTTATTTGTCTTCGTGTTGTCGATGTTCGTTCTCGCGCCGCTGGGTAACGGTGCCGCCGCCGAGACTGCTTCTGTTGATCAGGCTCAACCGAACATTTTGTTCAGCGGATTGCCAACCGCGTCAATCGTCTACGGTCCCAAATGCGACATCGTTGATTCAACTTACATTGGACAGGGCGGCAACCAAGACTGGTCCCTGGTCAACAACCGAATCACCTACAACGCGCTCGACGCGAACAGCTTGTATCAGATCTACACGGCCAATCCGGATGGCAGTGACGCCACGTGCATTACATGCAAGGATATTCCGTTCGGGCCACAGGCCAATCGCAATAAATTCAATCCCAAATGGGACCCGACCGGTCAATACCTGATCATGGAGGTGGAGTACACTTACCATAACCTGTCATGGAAGAACACCGCACCGCATATTCAGGAACAGTTGCTGAATGGAGTGTGGAGCGATCTCTGGGTGACCGACGCCACCGGAACGAAGTGGTCGCGCTTGACCTGGACACGATCCAACGGTGCGTACGGGGTACTTGATCCAGTTTGGTCGCCTGACGGAAAGAAGATCTTCTGGTCCGAACTACTGGGCGGACCGAGTGCGCGCCGTCAGTTCGGAATCTGGCGCTTGAAGGTCGCCGATATCATGATTGCCAATGGCAGGGCCAGCCTGAGCAACGTGCGGGACATCACACCGCCGACGGGGTATTTCTTCGAGTCTCACTCGTTCACCCCAGATGGCCAATCGGTCGTCTTCACGTCCGATCTCGCACTGCCCGGTCGCTGGCGTATGGATATCTACTCCATGAATCTCCAGACGGACCAGATTACTGAGTTGAGCAATGGCGGCCACTGGAACGAGCACGCGGACTTCAATCCGAATGGCCAACTCGTCACCTACATGTCATCACAACCCTATAGGTTCACCTTTTTGCGCGCCGAATTGTTGATGGCACATGCGGACGGCAGCAATGCCGCGCAGCTTACCTTCTTCAACGTGCCCGGACACGTTGAATTCCTTCCGTACTCGACCATGACCGTGCGCTCGAGTTGGAGTGAGGACGGAACCAAACTTCTGGTCACGCTTCAGCTCGGGGATGCCTATCCGGATCGCCAAATGTGGATGCTAACCTTCGCTGGAGCGTGTGGAATTTGATACACTCGCGAACCGGTTGATTCTGCTCCAATAGTCATACTGGGCGGGTATTTGGAGCTCGGGCTAGTCTGTGAAGCGCGTCCTTGAACGATGTGTCAGGCGGCCGGACATTTGTCCGACCGCTCTTCTGTGAGAGGCGCAATGTCGTCGCCGACCTACCAGGAACTGGGGGAATGGGTGAGTGAGTCAAAGGGTGTGACGATCTGGTTGACGGGTCTTCCGTCGGCGGGCAAGAGCACCATTGCAGGGATCGTGGAGAAGGATCTGAGGTCGCGGGGTCTGCCGGTTGAGGTTCTTGACGGCGATGTCGTCCGCACGAACCTCAGTAAGGGACTTGGCTTCTCACGCGAGGATCGGGACATCAACATCCGGCGCATTGCATTCGTCAGCAAACTGCTGACCCGCAACGGTGTCGTGGTGATCGTCGCGGCGGTTTCTCCATACCGCAATACGCGCGACGAGGCTCGGAAGGAGATCGGCCGCTTCTTCGAGGTTCACGTGAAGTGCCCCATCGACGTCCTGGTCGAACGTGACGTCAAAGGCCTATATGCGCAGGCGCTACGCGGTGAGATCTCGAACTTCACCGGTGTGTCCGATCCGTACGAAGACCCGGACAACCCCGAAGTCGTTATCGAGACTGACCTTGAATCGGCAGACGAGAGCGCAGTGAGGGTATTGGCCGAATTGGAGCGTCTTGGCTACATTCCGGCGCGAACCTCTGAGCCTGCCGCGATTGCGGGGAACGACTGATGATCGACCCCCACGGAGGCAGTCTCGTCACCCGGCTAGTCGGCCCGGCGGAAGCCGCCGCGGACCTGGAATCGGCCGGGCGCCTGAAAAAGATCCCCGTCAACCGGCGGGTGCTGGCCGACCTCGAATTGCTTGGTATTGGCGCGGCCAGCCCGCTTGACGGGTTCATGGGACATGCGGACTACCAGAGTGTCGTCGACGAAATGCACCTCGCGAGCGGCCTGCCATGGTCGGTTCCGATTACCTTGGCGGTAAATTCCGACGACGCGTCCGGTATCAAAGATGGCGAATCAGTCCTGTTGGTCGACGAGGAGAGTGGAGAGCCCGCGGCTCGACTCGAGGTGCGCGAGCAGTACTCCTACGATAAGCAGCATGAGGCGATGTGCGTCTACCGCACTGACGACGAAAATCACCCGGGTGTGTCAGCGGTCTATCGTCAGGGCGATGTCCTTCTTGCTGGTCCAGTCACGGTCTACCGACGGCTCGTCGATTCGGAATTTGTCAGATACGCGCTGACGCCGGCCGAGACGCGCGCGGCCTTCTCCGAGCGTGGCTGGCAGACCGTCGTCGGGTTCCAGACCCGCAATCCGGTTCACCGTGCTCACGAACACATTCAGAAGACAGCGCTCGAGATGGTCGACGGATTGTTGCTGCACCCGCTGGTGGGCGAAACCAAAAGTGACGATGTTCCAGCGGATGTTCGCATGCGCTGTTACGAGGTCCTACTCGAAAACTATTTCCCGAAGGACCGCGTACTTCTCGGAGTAATGCCCGCGGCGATGCGCTACGCCGGTCCTCGCGAAGCAATTTTCCATTCGATCATTCGCAAGAACTACGGCTGCACGCACTTCATCGTCGGTCGTGATCACGCAGGTGTCGGTAACTACTACGGCACTTACGATGCGCAGCGTATTTTCGACGAGATCGACCGCACCAAGCTTGAAATCCAGATCCTGGCGTTCGAGCATGCCTTCTACTGCAAGCGCTGTGCTGGCATGTCTTCAACCAAGACCTGTCCTCACGACGCGAGCGAGCGCGTTTTCCTGAGTGGCACGAAGGTGAGAGAGCTGTTGCGCGACGGCGCGGCTCTGCCGCCGGAATTCACTCGGCCAGAAGTCGCCGAGGTGCTCCGGGAAGCCTATCGGTGACCGGACAAGAAACATAACGTGGATCAAGAGGTGGCCCAGCGGCCGCCTCTAGTGTTTTGTCGTGATGAGACGACAACGGCGGACACAAAAAACCGCCGGATCATGTCCGACGATGAAAAGATTCGTGGCTCCCCGAGTAGGACTCGAACCTACAACCTAGCGGTTAACAGCCGCCCGCTCTACCATTGAGCTATCGGGGAATGATTCCCAGACGAGCAAGCGAGAGTCTATCATCTCCCGCGCTGAGGGCGCAAGGATGTTTTTGTCATATGCGCGCCGTGATCGCGACTTCGTGCATCCGCGCACAATCAGAGAAACCCGTGCTAGAATGGCGTTTCTTGAACACGGGGGCGGGGCGCGTGTCGGCCCTCACCGCGTTGGGGAAGTACGGGAGGACGGGTGGAACAGGCACGCTTGCCTGGAGGTTGGATTCGGGGACTCGGTGCCGATAAGTACGTATGTGGCATCGAGATCGGCGGACGAGGACAACGCGTCGTCATCGCGGACGCGGCGGGGCGTATTTCCGGACAGGCACGTTCGATTGACAGCATGGCTCCGGCTCCGGGGGTGCTGGAGACGGTCAAGGGACTGGTTGATCAGGCATGCCATTCATCTCACATCAGCCGAGACAACGTCGTTCGAATCGGCATCGCCTTCAGTGGGCCAGTCGACGTCAATCGCGGTCTAACCCTCATCTCGCACCGCGCTCCAGGCTTTGAGAATTTCCCGCTGGTCAATCTGATCGAGGATGATCTCAAAATACCGACCGTGATCGACAATAGCGCCAGGGCGGCGGCGTGGGGAGAGATCCTGTATGGCGCTGCGCGTGGCTCGAATGACGTCGTGTATGTCCATCTCGGCACAGGCGTGGGTGGGGGGATCATCGTTGACGGGCGTCTACTTCACGGCGCGAGCAGCACGGCCGGTGAGATTGGACACATGGTGGTCTCGATCGGTGGGCCGATCTGCTCCTGTGGCAAGCCGGGTCATCTTGAGGCCTACGCGGCTGCTCCGTCGATAGTGGCGCGATTTCGCGAACGGCTGGAAGCAGACGCTGAGGCGGGAGTAAGTCGATGGGCGAATCCCAATCAGATCACCGTCAAGGCGATCTTCGATGCCTCGCGTCGGGGCGATGAGGTCGCCCAGGGCATCGTGTCAGAAACGGTTCAAGTGCTCGGACTCGCTGTCGCGAACCTGATCACCACCCTCAATCCGGCGACAGTCATCATTGGCGGATCAGTCTCGGACGTTGGCTCGCTTCTGATGGACCCGCTCAGCGCGCGAGTACGCCAGTACTCGTATCCGTCGGCGGCGCGACGAGTCAGGCTGAGCGCGAGCCAGTTGGGACCAGACGCCACCGTGCTTGGGGCCGTCGCATTGGCACTTCAGAGTTTGCGGGACCAGTCCGCGGTCTAGATTGCCCAAAATTGCCGGAACAGGTGTGTCCGTGTAGACTTCAAGGGTTAGTTTGTAGATAGGGACCGCCATGGACAATCTTCATCTCAGCAGCGAACACATTACCTATTTGTTGACGGTACTGCGGAACTCAGACAAGCCGCTGACCACGCAGGACCTTGTGAAGGCGCTGCGGGATAGAGCGAGCTCGTCGAGGTAGTTGTCCCGCCAGTCAGGCAAGAGGAGCGTGCGACGAGCATGCAGACGGCAGAGGCTTCACCCACACCGAAATTCCAGGGGAGCAAGGAAGAGCAGCAGATCGCAGCGGAGACGTTTAACGCCATGCGCGCGACTGGCCGATTCTTTCCCCACACGGCGCCGATTCGCGCGTCGCTTTCTTCTCTGGCTGGATATTTTTCGTCCACCAAGGGCGACCGCTCCGTTGAGGAGTGGCAGTCAGAGATAGACCGTGTCATTCGGCTGAATTCCGGCGTTTTTGGGGTCGAAGAAATTGACGACGCCACCTACGCGGTGACGACGCTCGACGGGACCCCACCATCGCCTCCGCAGGGAGACGGCGAGCACGTGCTCGCCCAGCGGTTCATGGAGCCGATGTCGGCTCCTGAGCGTCCGCCGACACAGGTGAAGCGCGCCAAAGTCGCGCACATCGCCGATGTCTCTGAACCAGAGCTCATCGGTGGGCCGCCGGTGGAAGCGGAAGGCGAACTCCCGGCTACCATGCCTGAGACGCTGCCGGTTGAAGAGGCAGAGGTCGAGCCCGCGCCCGCAAAGGTAGCGGCGAAGCCCCGGCCAGAACAGATGCTCACCGATGTCTCAGAAGTCGAAGACAAGACACTGGCCGCCGTCATCTCCAACCAGCTTCGTGATGAGCTTTCGGTCGCCAATTTCGGCGATCACTGGATGGCGGAGGACAAAGTTCCGCGACTGAGCCGTGGTGACATGCGACGGATTCGTGAGTATCTGCTGGAGCGGAACGAGCCGCTGAGCGATGAGGTGCTGCTGCAGGACGTACTCAATGTCCGTCCGACGGCTGACGAATACGAACTGATGAAGTTCGCCGTCAACTTCCGACTATCGCGTGAACCGCGTGAGTTCGACTATGTCGGAACTGCGATGAACCGGTACTGGTCGACGAGCGGGCTTCCGACCATCGGCACAAGCAAGCGCAAGACGAGTGAGATTGGTTCCGACTATCGATTCTTGCTCGACGACAACGCTGACCCGCTCCCAGAGGGCGAGAACGTTATCGAGCACGTCTTGACGTTCTATGAGTACCAATATGGTGTTTTGCCGCTGAATGGGCTCTTCGCGTCGCTCTTCCCGAAGCAGGAGTTGCCGGAACAGCGATCTGCCGTGCTCGTATTCGAGTCACCGCAGAATTATGAGACATTCTTCGTCGAGATGCACTTTCCGACCAACAGCCGCGGCGGGTACATCATAGGCTTCGACCGGTTCTTCTTGGAGAATCTCGTTCCGGGTGCGCTGTTCACGATCGAACGAAGTGAGGACGCTGGCCGGTTCCTGATCGAATTTCTTCCGGTGTCCGGTGAAGACCGCAAACTCCTTCAGATTGACGAGAAACGTGGTCGCTATGTTTTCCGACCGATGACCTTCTACTGCGCGACGCAGCAAGATATGGTCGTCTCGGAGAACCGGTTCCCGCAGCTAGCGAACGTCCCGATTCTTGAAGATCGAACGCGGCGACGTCCAGATCAGACCCTTGGCGTGACGTTCGAGCGGGTCGGTGAGCAGGTCGGCACAAGCGAAAGTCCAAAATTCATGACCATGCTGGACGATCTCGTTCCGGCAGCCAACATTGAACGGCCGATGAGCACCGAGTTAATCCGGTCGATCGTAACATCTGGCGATTATCCAGCCTTCAGTACAGATCCTGACGTGGAAGATGTTTTTTACTACGAACCCACCGAATCCTGATCAGGTAGACCCAGAGCTGATTCAGGCGCTCACCAGTCTTAAATCCGGTGAACTCAACGCGATCGATGTCCAAAAACTCTCGGACATCGATCGCGCGACGGCGCACGCCATCCGGCCAATGCTTAGGGATTTGCCGGTCGAATCACGACGGTTCGTGGCTCGGCAGGTCCTCGAGCAAGCGGAGCCGAACGTTGAGCTTAATTTTTCACGTCTGCTTCGCATTCTCATAGCCGACCCGGACGTCGAGGTCCGGGCGCTCGCGATCCAGGGCCTCTGGGAGGATGAGAGCGCATCGTTCGCCGATCAGTTGATTGAGATGCTCAGGCACGAACAGGATCCGGTTGTGCGCGAGGCGATCGCTGAATCGCTCGGCCGGTTCGCCTACCTGGCGACGACGGGGGATATCGACGAAGATCGCGCTGACCGTATTCGGGACGTGTTGCTCGATCTCTACTATACGGATGACTCGGCTGCGACAAGAAAACGCGCGCTCGAGTCCGTCGCCTACTATTCGAACGACGCGGACGTAGAAGACGCTATTTCCGAAGCGTTCGACTCAATCCTGCACGACATGCGAATCGGTGCCATCTTCTCGATGGGTCGCAACCTGTCCGAAAAGTGGTTCCCGACGCTCCTCGGTGAGATGCAGGATCCTGACCCGGAAATACGGTTCGAAGCGGCTCGTGCTTCGGGCGAGTTTGGGGATGAGCGAGCGATCAGCCAGTTGCTGGATATGGTCGCTGACGAGGACTCAGAGGTGCGCATGGCCGCGGTTGGCGCGTTGGGACAGATTGGTGGCAAGGTAGCCGTGGGTGCGCTGCGGCGGCTGGTCAAATCCGGCGACCCGGTACTCAGCGATTTGGCGGAAGAAGCGCTCAACCAGGCAATGATCACCAACGATCCGATGCGCTTGCAACCGTGATGTTCGTGGTACGTACCCCTTCACGAAACTCAACCGTTAATCATGATGTGAATGCCGATTCGTGGGATAGCTCCGTCTCCATTTTGGGAGGTCATCTCCTACAAACGTGGAAGTGGGGCGAGTTCAAATCGTTGCACGGATGGACCGCGGTCAGGCTGTCTCTTCCGCATGGCGAATTCCCGCGCCTGGTCGCGCAGGTATTGTTTCGTCGCATTGGACCCATCTCCGTTGCGTACGTTCCCCGTGGCCCGCTCGCCGGGGAACTTTCGGCGGGCGAAGTGGCGCAGTTCACGCGAGTAGTCGACGATGAATGTCGAAGACGGCGTGCTGTGGCGGTGTTGATTGAGCCGGAGACCACCGACGTTCCCTTGCGGCTGGGCCACTCGATGCTGTGGAAGCCCAATGATGCGCTGGTTCAGCCGAGACGCACAATCAAGATCGCTGTTCACGCGGATGACGACGATCTGCTGGCCCGCATGAAGTCGAAGACACGCTACAACGTTCGGCTCGCGGAGCGCAGAGGGGTGACGATCCGGCGCGGTGGCGTGCGAGACGTTCCGCTCTTCTACCGATTGTTGCAGGAGACAGCAGACCGGGACAATTTCGGGGTGCATGATATCCGCTATTTCGACGACATGATGCGCGTGTTTGGCGACGATGCCGCTCTCCTGATCGCCGAGTTCGAGGGCGAACCCGCGGCGGGCCTGCTCGGTCTTCGAACGGCGGACGAGGCAATCTACATGTACGGCGCAACGCGCACGGAATTGCAGCGCCACATGCCCGCATATCTCATCCAGTTCGCGGCGATGCGTTGGGCTCGGGATTCGGGATGTTCGTCTTATGATCTCTGGGGTATCCCAGCGGAGGATGAGATGTCGTCGACCGATGAGAATGGCGGGACCGTGAACGTCCGGGATGGCATGTGGGGCGTATACCGGTTCAAGCAGGGGTTCGGTGGCGAGGTCGTAAGCTACCCTGGCGTCTTCGAGCGTGTCTATCTACCGCCTCTCATGCGAGTCTGGAAGATGGTGAGGCCGAACCTCATATGACCGATTATTATTGCCAGTTCAAGGACCTGATCGATGTCGTCCGGCCGCGCCAAACCCGTGGCAACTTACAGACGACGGTTACATCCGTCTGCTATGACTCGCGCGAGGTTCAGCCGGGAAGTCTATTCGTGGCGCTGAAAGGCGGCTATACCGACGGCCACCAATATCTGGATCAGGCCCTGATGCGTGGAGCCCGGGCGGTGATGGTCGAGGATTGGTCCGATATGGTGGATCAGTTCGACGCTGCGATTCGAGTGGACGACACGCGCGCGGCTCTGGCGAAGGTCGCAAACCGATTCTACCGGAACCCTGGAGCGAGTCTGGGCGTTGTTGGCGTGACCGGCACCGATGGCAAGACGACGACCAGTTTCATGATCGATGCCATCCTGCGACACGCGGGCCGTCGTACTGGGCTGATTGGGACCGTGTCGGTCCGTATCGGCGACGAGATCGTCGATCATGACACGCGCCAGACCACTCCTGAATCGCTCGAAATCCAACGCCGCCTGGCGGAGATGCGTGCGGCGGACGTCGATTGGGGCGTGATCGAAGCTACGTCGCACGGCCTGGCCCTGCACCGCCTCGACACCTGTCCATTCGATATCGGCGTGGTGACGAATATCACGCACGAACATCTCGACTTTCACGGAACGATCGAGGCCTACCGTCTGGCGAAGGCCAAGTTGCTCGAGTTCGTGGACGCGTCGAGTGAACGAGAATATCCGCGCGGAGTTGTCTTGAATCTCGACGACGAAGGCGCGCGTTCGATCGCGGATCACGCGAGGAAGCAGCCGGTTCATTGGTTCGGCATTGAAAATCAGGAAGCCGACATTCGAGGGGAGAATGTTTCCGTCACGATTGGCGGAACGTCATTTGATCTTATCTTGAATGGAAATCGGCGGCCGGTGCACTTGAACCTGATCGGCACGTACAACGTGTACAACGCGCTAGCGGCCGCTGGGGCGGCTCAGATCGCCGGTCTTGACGTGGATGCCATTGCAGAAGGTTTGGCCTCGCTGGAGTCCGTTCCAGGCCGCCTGGTGCGGGTTGACTGCGGACAGCCGTTCGATGTCTTCGTCGATTACGCGCATACGCCCGATTCGATCCAGAAGACGATCCGCCTGCTCCGGTCGCTGATGAATGGCCGCATGATCGTCCTCTTCGGAAGTGCCGGAGAGCGGGATCGCGCCAAACGAGCCGTGCAGGGAGCGGTCGCTTTTCGTGAGGCCGATTTCGCGGTCTTTGCCTCTGAAGACCCGCGATTCGAGGATCCGGACGCGATCATCGCCGAAATCGCCGCGGGGGCCGTTGAGGCGGGGGCGCGTGAGGGACTGGATTTTGTGCGGTGTGAAGACCGCGCCGAGGCAATTGACATAGCTCTCAACGCAGCGAAGCCAGGCGACGTAGTTCTCTTGACAGGCAAGGGTCATGAGAAGTGCATAATCTATGGTGCCGAACGCCGGCCATGGGATGAGGTCACGGCGGCGCGAGCCGCACTGCGATCCCGAGGCTATTCGAAGGCGGGCAGGATGGAACGTTCATGAATTTAGGCGGACGACGACTACTCCGGTACAGTGTTCTCTTGCTCCCGGTCGTGCTGCTTCTCGCAGTCTCGGTTGGTTGCGGCAATGTCGATCCAAGTCTGACCAATTCCGTGTCTGCGGGATCGAAGCCGTCTGGGCGGATGCTCTTCGCCCAGAATGGCGATATTTACTTGTGGGATGGAAGCATCCACCAGGTCACGCATGTTGGCGATGCTTCCGCGCCAACCTGGTCGAGTGACGGAAATCGCTTCGTCTTCGTCCGGACCGGCGACGCGTTTTCCGATCTGTACTCCTACGACATGAGCTCAGATAAGATGGCGCAACTGACCGACAATAAACCGCATCTCCAGGAAGGTACTCAGGCGTATGTCGACAACGCCGTCTGGGCGCTCGACCCGAACTGGGCGCCGACCGGCGACACCATTGTTTATGTGAGCGATCTGCAGACCGCGAAGGACTTTCTCTGGATTATGCGCGGACTCGGGAATTCGCCGCGTCAGGTCGGTGCATCCACGATCAACGGCGACAATGTCGAGAACCCGTGCTTCTCTCCAGACGGCACGCAGATCGTCTTCACTCAGCGGACGCTGACCCAGGATAGCTCCCGCCGGACAACCGGACTCTGGATTGTCGATACCGACACTGGAAAGCTGACGAGCCTGGTGAAGTCCGACTCGGGCGCCTACGATGCGTCCTGGTCGCCGGACGGCAAGTGGATCACCTTCATCCAGCGGGATGGAAATTCGAACGACCTGTGGGTCGTCCCAGCGACCGGCGGTCAGCCAACGCAACTGACGCAGGGGAAGTCCCTGGTATCGCCGGTGTGGTCTCCTGACGGCAATCAGATCGCGTTCTTTGAAGTTGATGGTCAGTCGTTCAAGGTCTCATACGTCGATTTCTCTGTCGATGCCGCCGGGGTTCCGGCCGCCTCGTCAGTTCAGAAACTCTTCTCCGACGGGAATATCGACGCGACATCTCCGATGTCCTGGCTCCCGTAGGACCACAGCGCATCCGGTACGAAAAGTGAGCGCATGACGCAAGAACCCGGGCCACTTAGCGTGTGGTCCGGGTTTGTCTTTACGTCCGAACGGAGTTGCGTGTCCGACTATTTGTCTTCTCGCGGCTTCGGTTTGACGACACGTATGTGCAACTCCTCGAGCTGCTTGTCGTCGATGGGAGACGGGGCTCCCATCATCAAGTCCTGCGCCGCCTGGTTCTTAGGAAAGGCGATCACCTCACGGATGTTGTCCTCGCCCGCCAGGATCATGACTGTCCGGTCGATACCGGGCGCCATGCCGCCGTGCGGGGGAGCGCCGTACTCGAAGGCGCGCAACATGTGGCCGAAGCGACGATCAATTTCCTGAGCGTCATATCCCATAGTCTCAAAGATCTTATTCTGCACTTCACGCTGGTGAATACGGATGCTTCCGCTGCTAAGCTCCAGTCCATCAAGAACCAGGTCGTAGGCTTTGGCGCGGACAGATCCTGGATCGGTGTCGAGCAGCAGGACGTCCTCGTCCATCGGTGACGTGAACGGGTGGTGCATGGCTTCCCAACGGTTGTTGTCGTCGTCCCATTCGTACATCGGGAAGTCGAGCACCCAGCAGAAGGCATGAACGTTGTCGTCGATCAGCCCGAGTTCGCGGCCCAGATGGCCACGCAGCCGTCCGAGGACAGTGGCCGCTACGGACGCCTGGTCGGCGACCAGCAGTAGCAGGTCTCCGGGCGATGCTTCGAGCCGATCTACCATCCCGTCGATCTCTTGCTGACTGAGGAATTTCGCGATTGGAGACCGGACGGAGAACGCGCCGCCGTCTCCAGGTTCGAGCGCGATCCAGACCAGGCCCCTGGCGCCGAAGCTCTTGGCGATGTCGGTCAGTTGATCGACTTGTCCTCGGGTGATTCCGGACTGTCCCGGCGCGACGATTCCACGGACCACACCGCCCGACTTGGCAGCACTGGCGAAGACGCCGAACTCGCTCTCACGCACGATGTCGGTGACCTCGCGAATCTCCATGCCGAAGCGGAGGTCAGGCTTGTCGTTTCCGAAACGGAGCATCGACTCGGCATATGACAGACGTGGGAACGGCTTCTCGAGGATCGGCTTGGAGCCCAATGTCTCGAACATTCCGGTGTAGAGGCCCTCCACCAGCCGCAGAACGTCCTCTCGATCAACGAATGACATTTCGAGGTCGAGCTGGGTGAATTCTGGTTGGCGATCGGCCCGCTGGTCCTCGTCCCGGTAACATCGAACGATCTGGTAATAGCGGTCCATACCGGAGACCATCAGCAATTGCTTCAGTTGCTGCGGTGATTGCGGTAGCGCGTAGAACTCCCCGGGATAGAGACGACTCGGCACGACATAATCCCGAGCTCCTTCAGGTGTGCTCTTGACGAGTGTCGGGGTCTCAATCTCAACGAAATTCCGCTCGTCCAGGTAGTCGCGAATGAACTTGATGGTCTTGTGGCGTAATACGAGGTTCTGCTGCATATGCGGGCGGCGCAGATCGAGATAGCGATACTCGAGACGCAGCGACTCGTCGACCGGAGAATCATCGGCCACATAAAAGGGGGGTACTTTCGACGGGTTCAAAATCTCGATCGCGTTGGCGTGTACTTCGATTTCGCCGGTGCCGAGCGACGAATTGACGGTACCCGCTGGCCGTTTTTCCACCGTTCCGGTCACCGAGAGGACGAATTCGCCACGGACTGTCTCGGCGATTGCGTGGGCCGCCGGCGATTCCTGGGGATTGGCGACAACTTGCGTTAGACCGTAGCGATCGCGCAGATCGAGAAAGATTAGGCCGCCGTGATCGCGGCGGCGATTGATCCACCCCTTGACCGTGACCGTCTTTCCAACATCGGAGAGTCGCAGCTCTCCGCAGTCGGTGTAGGTTCGCTCTCCGGGACTGAGGACCTTCAGGTCTGGCTCAATCGTCATGGGGCAATCGCTCGCTTTCTCGATAGAAACGGTCTCTTAGGTCAAAAGTGCGCTAACGATCGGTCGGCGCAATTGAGTTGATGGCTTGCTGTTCGAACCGAATGGTCCATTGGCGCAGGGTTTGCTCCGCATCGATGCCCGCGTCCTCGGCGGTAGCCACCAGCGCGGCAATCTGTCGAGCGATCTCCGCACGACGTTCGTCGCCAGGGTGTCCTGCTGCAACAAACTCGACATCGAGACCGCGAGCCTTCGCACGCCTTATTACCGACTGGGCGCGAGCCAGTGCCGGAAGCGATCGCGGAATTGAAGCGAACGGTGATGCTGGCTCGTTCGATTCGCCGGTCGCCCGTTCTTCCTGCTTGATCTCGTCCCACGCCTTGACCACTTCGCCCGCCGTGTCGATCGTCCGGTCACCGAATACGTGCGGATGCCGACGCACGAGCTTTGATGATACCGCTCGGAACACGTCCTCAAGCGAAAACTCGCCCGCCTCCTCCGCGATCTGCGCATGAAGATAGACTTGTAGCAGAACGTCACCCAACTCCTCGGCCAGATCTCCGGACGACCCGTCCTCGATGGCGTGAATAACCTCGTACGCCTCTTCGAGCATGTGTCTCGTCAGGGATTCATGCGTTTGCTCGCGGTCCCATGGACAGCCACCAGGAGCCCTCAGCCGGGCGATAATGCGCTGCAGGCCTTCGGCTACCCGCGGTTCGTCGAGCGGGTCCACTGCGGGCACGTAGAGGCTATTGAGATGATCCACCTCAGCACGGTCAAGCTTAACCAACGGCAGCGTCGTTGTTGACTGGCCGCTCATGCCGGTTGCAGCGACCAAGGTCACCTCGTGCGTTTCGGGATAGAACTGGAGCAGGGCCAGTTTGACGCCCGACGCAATGACTGGCGAATAGACCTGGGCTACGACGGCTGGACGGAGCGGAGAGATCGGCATCGCCCCCCCGGCAAACGGCTGCTGGTCAACGACCGCGACCAGCTCCAGCGCGTCGACGATCTGTAGGTTCGTCTCGATCGGGTCCAGCTGGAGCTCCGCCGCAACGCTGTCAAGGAAGCTCACCGCCGGCAGGACTCGTACACGAACGTTCTCGTCCGCCGCCCGTGACAAAAGAAGGCGGACCGTCGCCTCGCCGAAAACCGGATTTCCCGGCACGGCATACACCACCGGTTCGCGACGCGCGATATCAATTAGCGTGTCGACGATGTGCGAGTAGACCTCGTCGAACGTGTCAAGCTCTTCGTAGAGATTGTCGAATGTCGGCCAATTCGCGGATTCTGCCATCGCGTCGAGTGTCGGGTGAATTCGCGTTCGGAGATATACGTGATCGTTCCGCAGTAGGTTTCGCGCCTCGCCGGTCAGGTATTGCGGATCGCCGGGACCGAGTCCAATGACGGTGATCGCGGGCCGCTCGTCGGTCATTCGCGCCCGGCTCCACGACTTTCCCCGTTCATGCTCAGCACGGCCAGAAAGGCCTCCTGTGGGATCTCGACGCTACCGACCATCTTCATCCGCGCCTTGCCCTCTTTCTGCTTTTCGAGGAGCTTGCGCTTTCGGGTCACGTCACCGCCGTAGCATTTGGCCAGCACGTTCTTGCGTTGGGCACGAATCGTCTCACGGGCGATGATACGGCTGCCGATAGAAGCCTGAATTGGGATATCGAACATCTGCCGCGGGATCAGTCCGCGAAGCTGGGTAACCAGGTCGCGGCCCCGCTCATAGGCCGTGTCTTTGTGCGTGATCATCGACAGTGCGTCGACTGACGCACCATTGACCAACACGTCGAGCTTGACCAGATCGGACGCTCGCCGGTCGCCAAGCTGGTAGTCGAGGCTGGCGTACCCCTGTGTGCGCGACTTGAGCTGATCGTAGAAATCGACAATCAATTCGCCGAGCGGGATACCAAATGCCATTCGGGCGCGGTTCTCATCGAGGTATTCCATCTCGGCCAATTCGCCACGATGACCCGTGACGAGGTCCATGATCGTTCCGATGTAACGGGCGGGCGTCATGATCGTTGCTTTCACCCACGGTTCGCGGATTTCCTCGATCTCGCCGCCGTTCGGCATGTCCGACGGGTTGTCGACCAGGACGGTTGTTCCGTCGTATTTGACGACCTCGTACTCCACGCTCGGAGCGGTTGCGAGCAATTCGATCTTGTATTCGCGTTCGAGCCGTTCCTGGATGATCTCCATATGGAGCAGGCCCAGAAAGCCACAGCGAAAGCCGAAACCAAGTGCGTCGGAAGACTCAGGTTCGAAAATGAGCGAACCGTCGTTGAGCTTGAGACGCTCGAGCGCATCGCGAAGCTCTGGATATTCCTCACCATTGACCGGGTACAACCCGGCAAAGACCATCGGCTGGACCGGGCGATATCCTGGCAAGGCCTTCTTGGCCGGAGATTCCGCCAGTGTGACAGTATCTCCAACCTGGCAGTCCTGCACAACTTTGAGTCCGGTAGCGATGTAGCCGACTTCACCGGCGACCAGTTGATCGACCGACATCATGGTCGGCCGAAAGATGCCCAGATCGATCATCTCTGTCTGTTTCTTCGTGGCCATCATGCGGATAGTGTCGCCCGCGTTGAGCGTGCCATCGACAATCTTGACGTACGCGATGACGCCGCGGTACGCATCGTAATGCGAGTCGAAGATCAGCGCGCGAAGTGGCGCCTTGGGGTCACCTTCGGGAGCTGGAATCTTCTGAACGATGGCCTCGAGCGTCTCATCGACACCAACGCCAGACTTGGCGGATGCGAAGATAATCTCATCGTCGAGTAACCCGATCAGTCTCCCAATGTCGTTCGCCACACGCTCCGGCTCGGCGTTCGGCAGATCGATCTTGTTCACCACCGCAACGAGCGCCAGCGCCCCATCGATCGCCAAATGGACGTTGGCCATCGTCTGAGCTTCGATTCCCTGCGCCGCGTCGACGACCAGGATGGCGCCCTCACACGCGGCGAGACTGCGGCTCACCTCATACGAGAAGTCGACGTGGCCCGGCGTGTCGATCAGATTTAAGATGTAGGTCTTACCGTCGGACGCCGGGTACTCCATGCGCACCGTTCGGGCTTTGATGGTAATGCCCTTCTCGCGTTCGAGATCCATCGAGTCGAGAATCTGCTCCATCATCTCGCGCTCACTAATCGTGTGCGTGCGCTCGAGGAGCCGGTCGGCAAGCGTCGACTTCCCGTGGTCGATGTGGGCGATGATGCTGAAATTTCGAATCAGGGATTGATCGGTCATGTTCTGTTCGCGCAGGCCTCTCCCGGAAGGTATCCGACCTCCAAGTATACCGAAGCTAAGGATTCACGTCTGAGCTGATCAGGCGGGCTTGATTCTCGTGCGGATGCGACTGAGTAGCTGGTTGAACGCGTCTATTCTCAGGTAATAGGCCGCGACAAGGTAGCTCGCAGCGACGCTGCCAAGAGTAAAGACGAAGGCGACGTACATCGTGATGCTGTGTCCGTGGACTGGATCCGTGACCGTCGCCAGTCGCGGTGCGAGCAAACGAGACGTAAGGACGAGCACGGCGCCCGCAATCAGCATCCGCCCGACCTGCGAGAAGAGCTGTGACTCGAAACTCCCGGTACGGCGAATCAGAACCGTCAGCAGAATGACCATCTCGAGCGTGGTCGTGATCGAAATGCTCAGCGCCAGGCCGCCGATACCGAGCCTCGGCGAGAGATACCAGCTCAGCCAGATGTTCGCGCCGATCGTCACCACCGCGGCGATAACCGGTGTACGTGTGTCGTGCATCGCGTAGAACGCGCGGGTGACGGTCTCGACTACCGCAAAGGCCAACAAGCCAATGGCGAAGTATTCCAGCGCGCTGGCCACCAACATGGTCGAACTGGACGAGAACGAGCCGAACTGCAGCAGCACCTGGATGATGCTGACCCGGAACATGAAGAGGCCGATCGCGGCTGGAATTGTCAGGAATAGGAGCGGCGCGAGAGCTCCTGAGAGCGTCCGGCGCAGTTCATGCGTCTGGCCGAGCTCGAATTGCCGCGCCATGGCCGGAAAGATCACGGTCGAGATACTGAGCGCCAGAATGCCATGTGGCAGCATGAAGAGTTGATTGGCGTAGTTGATTGCCGAAATGTTGCCTTTGCCGAGGCGCGACGCGAAATTCGTCATGACGATGAAATTGACCTGAAACGCGGCCTGGCCGACGAGGCGGGGCAACATCAGGCGCCCAACCTCACGCAGCCCTTCCACATGTCGCGACAACGACGGATTGAAGCGCAGCCCCCGGCGCGCCAGCGTCACGAGCTGCACCCCGGCATGACCAGTAGCCCCGGCGATAACCCCGACCGCCAGTCCGTAGACGCCCATGCTGGGCGCGAGAAAGACCGCTCCGAAGATGATGCCGCAGTTGTAGAGGATTGGCGCAATGGCAGGTATTGTGAAGGCGTCCTGGGCCTCCAACATTCCCTTGCCGGCGGCTCCGAGTCCGAGCAGCAGTGGCGAAAGCAACAGCAGACGCGTCAGGTTGGTTGCCAGTTGCTGTTGAGACGCCGCCATATCCGGTGCGACGATATCACTCATAATTGGTCCGGCGAAGAGAAAGACGATGAGCCCGGCACCGAGCAGCACAGCGATGGTGAACGTGAGCACTGAACTGGCCAATCGCCAGGCTTTCTCGCGCTCGTCTCGCCCCAGCATGCCACCGAAGACCGGAATGAAGGCGGAGCCGAACGCCCCGCTCATAACGACCAGGAAGAGCAGATCGGGAATCTTGAAAGCGGCAACGTAGGCGTCGTAATTTGCACTGGTGCCAAATTGTCGGGCAATCAGCACCTCGCGCAGCAGTCCGAGGAACCGGCTCACGACGTACGCGCCTGCCACGATCGTGGCGTTTGCCGCGACCGATCGCTGGGACATGACGGAGGATGGGGAGATGCGCCTGGGGCGCCGTTGTGCCGTGCTCATCGGGCGAATTCTACGCGAATCGGATCCGATGCGCTTGTTCCGCACGTAGAAGATTGCTATCCTTTGACAGTGGCAGCCAGGTGTGCTGCTGATTTTGTGTCCATCAGATCATCTGGAGGTAGCGAGAACTTGGCCAACTCGAAGTCTGCAGAAAAGCGCGCCCGAGTTTCGGAGCGCCGAAGGAAGCGAAACCGGGTTTACCGGTCCGCGGCACGCACCCAGGTACGAACCGCTGTTCGCATGATTGAATCGGGTGATGCTGAAGCCGCGGCCCTCGCCGTTGGTAATGCGATGAGCACGCTCGATCGCGCAGCCGTCAAAGGCATCATTCACAAGAACAACGCCGCGCGGCACAAGTCGCGGCTGATGGCGCGCTTCAACCAGCTGGTTCGTCCTCAAGCAGAGGCGTAATTCCGGCCGAAAGATGAATCTGATGCGATAGCCGGGGGTGATATTCTCCCCGGCTATTGGCGTATCGGGAAATCGGATCGCTCGATCTTCCCACTTGCGAGCGCGGCGACCAAAGGCACGAGGGCGTTTGTGACGTCGATCAATCCCTGCTTGGTGTCGGCATCAAGCTGCCGCAAGGCGTCAAGAGCGTCGGCGATCCTCGCCACAGGGAACGCGGTCGCCGCGCGTGAAGCCTGCCGTAAACGACCCTCGCTGAGCCCAGAAACCGCGGCCACCTGCGACAGCGGCATTCCGCGTTCAGCGGTCGACGCGACTGCCAGCGCCTCAAATTGACTGGTGATCTGGCCAAGAATCGCCTCGGCGGCCGATCCATGGCTGAAGGCTCGCTCGAGTTCAACGACGGCGCGACTCGCGTCCCGATCCATGATCGCGTTGGTAATTCCCCAGAAATCCTGTGCGTCCGCACCGGGAACGAGCGCCGAGATGTGCCCGGCCATGATCGTCTCTCCAGATCCGGCGGCAGTGGCAAGTTTGGCAATCTCCGAATCGAGCCGGTAAAGATCGGGCGGGACGTCGTCTCGCCGGGATTCGGTTGCCCAGTTTCCCGGGAACAACGCTTCGAGCAGGGCTCGGGCCTCTTCCTGCCCAATGATCGCGTCGTACCTTCGGGCGCGCTCGCTGGTCCATTCGACCAACGTCCGTCCACGAGGTACGTCGTAACGCTCGATAGATACGTCAGGCACGACCTTGCGGATCTCCCGCTCGGTTTTCGGGTCGAGCTGTAGTTCAACGACGAATAGGGTTGTTTCGCGAGGAATTCCAGCGAGGATGTCGACCACCGATTCGGCGGACGAATCGGATTTCGACTTGCGCCCGCGCTTGCTTCCTGTCGAAAGGAGATCGCGCGCAACGACCAGCCTGCCGGTACCGAAAAATCCGATTGCGCCAGCGGCCGAGCGAACGCTTGACAGGTCGGACGACGCGTTGTCGATAATCGTCGTAGAGATGCCGGTTGGATCCATCGAGGCCCGCGCATCCGCGATTCGTTCCTCGACGGTCAGTCGGTCGGTTCCATGGAAAATGGTAATCATGGTTCGCAATCGCGAGGAGCCAGGATTCGCGAGGCATGATAAAGGGCTTGAACCCGGCGCCGCCGCTAGCGACTTAGCTTTGAACCTGCAAACGCAGGTGGGCGCCGCAACCACATACCCCACGGGGAATGCTTAGCAGCTCCCGTTGATTTCTAACGTTGGCTCAAAACGTAACATCGCATTACGAGCGGCGCGGGCCAAGGCCCACATGAATAGTACCATTTTGACCCTCTTGCCTCCAAGGCAAAACGGATCTGGCGGAGACTTTGCGCACTCTTTCCTGTGGCGATTAGAATCGTTGCGGTGAAAGGAGACATGAGTGCGAATTGCGGTGACCAGAAGAATACCGGAGGCGGGGCTCGCATTGCTGAAGCAGGCTGGAGATGTGAATCTCTGGCCGGAACAGCTTCCGCCCAGCCGAGACAAACTGCTCAACCTGGCCAACGGAGCCGACGGATTGTTGAGCTTGCTCACGGATCCCATTGATGGTGCTCTGCTGGACGAGCTTCCGACAGTCAAAGTCGTCAGCAACTTTGCCGTGGGGTACGACAATATTGACGTCCCGTCATGCACGGAGCGCGGCGTTGCCGTCTGTACCACACCGGACGTTTTAACCGACACGACGGCCGATTACGCATTCGCGCTGCTCCTCGCCGCGGCCAGGCGTGTCGTCGATTCGGCAATCTCGGTGCCGAAGGGCGAGTGGAAGACGTGGGAGCCGCTCGGCTATCTGGGCAAAGACGTTGCAGGCGCGACGCTCGGGCTGGTCGGGCTGGGCCGAATCGGCACGGCCATGGCCAAGCGTGCGACCGGCTTTAATATGGAGATCCTCTACGTCGACGCCTCCGACCGGCCCGAGGCGGAACACGAGTTTGGAGCCAAACGCGTCGACCTCGACATACTGCTCGACAAGAGCGATTTCATCAGCATTCACGTGCCGCTGCTGCCGGAGACGGAGAAGATGATCGGGGCCGTCGAACTGGGCAAGATGCGAAACGGTGCCGTTCTCGTTAATACCTCACGTGGCCCGGTCGTCGATAATGACGCGCTGGCCGACGCGCTTGAGGCCGGTGAAATCTGGGCCGCCGCACTCGATGTGACCGATCCCGAGCCACTCCCGGCCGCCCATCGTCTGGTGCAGCTGTCAAACTGCATCGTGACCCCGCACATTGCCAGCGCGACTGAGGCGACGCGTGACAAGATGGCGCAGCTCGCAGCCCAAAACTTGCTCGCTGTGCTCAACGGCGACGAGCCGCCGCGCTGCCTCAATCCGGAGGTCCTGAAGCGTGCCTGAGGCGGAATCGGTGCGTCCATCTAACCAGCGCGTCGTCATTACCGGTATGGGCGCCGTGACTCCCATCGGAAGCACGCATGAGGATATCTGGAGGTCGCTGGTCGAGGGGCGCTCCGGTACTGGGCCGACGACGCTTTTCGATACCACCGACTTCGACTCCCAGATCGCCGGCGAGGTGGCATCGTTCGATGCAACGAGCGTTTTGGGCAGCAAAGAGGCGCGGCGGACAGATCGGTTCATCCAGTTCGCGGTCGCTGCGGCGCGCTCGGCGCTTGAGTCGACGGGGCTCGCGATTGACGACACGAACCGAGGGCGAGTTGGCGTGCTGATCGGGTCGGCCCTCGGAGGAATTGGTACCGCCGAGCGCGAATTGCGCGTCCTCGCCGAGCGCGGACCGCGACGAGTCAGTCCGTTCTTCATCCCGATGTATCTTGCCGACATGGGATCAGGGTACGTTGCCATCGATGTTGGCGCTCAGGGCCCGAATCTGGCTACTCTATCAGCCTGCGCGAGTTCGGCCCATGCCATTGGCGAAGCCGCCGAGATCATCCGGCGCGGAGTCGCCGACGTGATGCTCGCGGGCGGTTCCGAGGCTCCGATCACGCCCGGGTCGGTCGCGGGTTTCTGCGCACTCAAGGCGCTGTCGACCCGGAATGATGAACCTGGGAGTGCCAGCCGCCCGTTTGACCAAACGCGAGACGGCTTTGTCATCGCGGAGGGCGCGGCCGTGTTGGTCCTGGAACGAATGGACCACGCGATCAGTCGTGGTGCGCATATTCTGGCCGAGATGACGGGCTATGGGATGTCTGGAGACGCATTTCACATCGTCCAGCCGACTCCCGATGGGTCCGGAGCGGCGTCGGCCATGCGAAACGCGATCGCGGACGCGTCTTTAGCTCCAGGCGAGGTCGGCTACGTCAACGCGCACGGTACGTCGACTCCGCTCAACGACAAGGTGGAAACGGCGGCGATCAGGGCCGTCTTTGGCCCCGGGATGATCCCTCCGGTCAGTTCGATCAAGGCGCTTACCGGGCATACGCTTGGCGCTGCCGGTGCAATTGAGGCGTTCGCGTCGGTGCTGGCATTGCAGCATCAGGTACTTCCGCCAACCTGTCACCTCCAGCGACCCGACCCTGAGTGCGACCTGGACTACGTCGCGAATTCACCACGCGCCACTAGGGTTCACCATGTGTTGAGCAATTCGCTCGGTTTTGGTGGACATAACGTATCACTCGTCTTCTCGCGCTGGGGTGGGTGAGACCGGCAATCGGGAGCACTGAGAAGATTTCCTTGTGGCATGTGACGGGACAACGCACGCATCTCTGACGGATGCAGCATTGCAGCAAAAAACGGGAGCCACTGGCTCCCGTCTCAACGTCCGTGTGGTGTCCGCGCGTTCCTGTCAGTCGAGGTAGCCGCGGAGTGTGCGGCTGTATGTCGGGTGCCGTAGCTTGCGGAGAGCTTTTGCCTCGATCTGCCGGATGCGCTCGCGCGTGATACCGAACTCCCGTCCGACCTCTTCGAGGGTTCGGAACTGACCGTCGTCGAGGCCGAAGCGCAGAACGATGATCCGTCGTTCGCGATCGGTCAACCGGTCCAGAGCATCGCCAATCTGGGATTTCAGGAGTTGGTGCGACGCCAACTCAAGCGGCGCGGGCATGGTGTCGTCCTCGATGAAGTCACCAAGGAACGCGTCTCCTTCCTGACCCACCGGCGCCTCCAGTGATACGGGATGTCGCGATGCATCAAGGACCTGGCGCACTTTCTCGAGCGGCACGTCCATCGCCCGGGCGATTTCGTCGTGCGTTGGTTCGCGCTCGAAAATCTGCTGCAGACGGTGCCCCGTCTTCTTGACCCGGTTGATCGTCTCGCCAACGTGAACGGGAAGGCGAATCGTACGACTCTGGTCTGAGATGGCGCGGGTAATTGCCTGACGGATCCACCAAGTGGCATACGTCGAGAACTTGTAGCCCCGCTTGTAGTCGAACTTATCGGTCGCTTTCATGAGGCCGATGTTTCCCTCCTGAATCAGGTCCAGGAAGGAGAGCCCGCGGCCAACATATTTCTTGGCGACGCTAACGACGAGACGGAGATTGGCCTGAATCAGGTGGGACCGCGCCCGCTCTCCATCGTCCCGGTCAGCGATTAGTTCGCGTCGCTCCGAGTCGTTCGCATATTCGCCGAGGCGCAGGCGCTCGGACGCGATTTCGCCGCGCTCCATGCGTTTGGAGAGCCAGACCTCTTCCTGCATCGTCAGCAGGTTGGTTTCACCGATCTCCTGAAGATAAAGACGAACGGAGTCATTGACTCCGCTTGACAAGGGATCGATGATTTCTGGATGGCGATGATGATCGGAATGGGAGCTTCGAGAAGGCTTGCTGGGTCGCTCGATTTCTGCCGGAGATGCTGGGGAAGGTTCTTGATCCAGTACCTCAATCCCCTGCTCAAATAGCGCGACATAGAGTTCTTCGAGAGATTCGAGGTCGTCTTCCACGCGAGGGAAAACAGCGATGATTTCCTCGGAAAGAAGATATCCGCGGTCTTTGCCCTTGGCGATTAGGCTCGCATCCATTGTCTTGCTCACCACCTTTTCTAGGTGTTCCTCCCACCCCAGATCAAGCAGGTCAGACAAAAAAAGCCCTTGGCCGTTTAGCGCTGGGCGAATGCAAGCAATGATGTTACGCGCAGAATTCGAGGTAGTGACGGACCAAGGGTGTTACGCTTCAAATTCATGTTGCGCCTTTTCCCACCTACGGTCGCCAGTATAGCGAACACTTGCGCTGATTTCAAGATGGCATGTGTTTCGCTGCCGAAGAGTACGTATGAGGCCTCCGACACTGTAAGATGCCGAGACGATGCATTCGGTGTGCTGCCGATTCAGATGGATGCCAGCGGAAAAACTTGGTTCAGGAGACTATCAGAATGCGCAATCATGTAATTGTCGGGTTCGATCCTGGAACCGCACGGCTCGGCTACGGCGTGGTCACCAACGACGATCAGCCACGCGTCATCGACTTTGGTGTCCTCGAAACCCCGTCATCCGATCCGATGCCCGAACGACTGAAGCATCTCTACGAAGGCATCTGCCAGATTCTGAGCGATTACCATCCTTCGGTCTGCGCCATCGAGCAACTCTTCTTCTCTCGCAACGTGACGACCGCACTGTCGGTCGGGCAGGCTCGTGGTATTGTCATGCTGGCGGCGGCTCAGTCCGCTATTCCCGTCAAGGAATACACCCCGGCCGAAGTCAAACAGGCCGTCTCCGGCTATGGCAAAGCGGGAAAGGCTCAGATGCAGGAGATGGTGCGCCTATTGCTTGATCTCGACGAAGTTCCCTACCCGGACGACGCGGCCGACGCCCTTGCCGTGGCGCTTTGTCACGCCCAGACGGCGCGGTTTCGGGAGGCGATTGGCGAGTAGGATGCGAACACACGATGCCTGACAAGCGCGTACGTGCCGATGAACTGCTCGTAACGCGTGGGCTGGCAGAGACGCGCAGCCAGGCGCGAGCAGTCATACTTGCCGGCGAAGTGCGCTCCGGCGGTCAGGTGATCGACAAAGCCGGCCACATGCTTTCGCCTGACGCCGATCTGGAGATCGTGCGACCACTTCGATTTGCAAGCCGTGGCGGCGAAAAACTGGATCATGCACTGGAAGAGTTTGACCTGAACGTATCTGGGTTCGTCTGCGCCGATTTCGGTGCCTCGACCGGTGGGTTTACCGACGTGCTGCTTCTGCGGGGAGCGGCAAAGGTCTATGCCATCGATGTGGGATATGGTCAGCTTGATTATCGCCTGCAGCGAGATGAACGGGTTGTTGTAATCGACCGGACAAACGTGCGTTATCTCGACGAGCTTCCGGAACAGGTCGACCTCGTCACCATCGACGTGTCGTTTATCTCGCTGGCGCTGGTACTCCCTGCCGCAGTGCGCGTACTGAAGCCGGAAGGCCGCTGCGTTTGCCTGATCAAGCCGCAGTTCGAGGCGGGCAAAGACCGTGTCGGTAAGGGTGGGGTTGTGCGCGACCAATCGGTCCATCGCGATGTGTTACGGTCGGTGCTGACAGCATCGGCGGAACTTGGATTCGGCGTCAACGGTCTGACAAACTCTCCGATCACCGGGCCCGCCGGGAACATTGAGTTCCTGGCGCTACTAAGCCGCGATTCAGATAATGCGGCCACCGTCGACGTGTTGATTGATCAGGCAATAAGAAATTCTCGGAGTCTCGCTCATGGCAAATGATCGACCGTCCGACGTCGTGCTCAAAGATCTTCTGGAAGCGCTGCTGAATGGTACTCATCTCGGCGCGGATGGATCGCCCCAGGTTGTAGCGGACCCCGGACGCACCGCACGCAAGGGGATTCCCGAAGTCGTCTTCGCACTCAACAAATCGATCGATCAGGTGGTCACGGCTGTGACCGGGTTGTTCGAACATAACGACCGCGTTGTGGTAAGCCGGGTGTCGGACGACGAAGTCCATTCCCTGAAGACCGCATTTCCAAACTCGACCATTGAGCACGAGCCCGGAACCTGGACGGTTGTCGTAGCAAAGCACGACGCCGCGCCGAAACGCACCGGCGGCCGAATTGCCATATTTGCCGCTGGAACCTCTGACTGGCCTGCTGCTCACGAAGCGCGCGTGGTGGCGCGAGAGATGGGATGCCACGTCGACCTGATCGTCGATGTCGGAGTAGCAGGACTGCACCGGCTCTTCGGGCCATTGCGAGCCATTCTGGACGACAACGTGGACGTCATTATCGTAGCCGCGGGAATGGATGGCGCCCTGCCATCCGTTGTGGCGGGGCTGGTCCCTGTGCCGGTCATCGGGCTTCCAACGTCCGTGGGGTACGGCTACGGTGGCGCAGGGCAGGCCGCATTGATGAGCATGTTACAGAGCTGCGCTCCGGGGCTGTCGGTGGTCAACATCGACAACGCGGTCGGAGCCGGATCGACAGCCGCTCTCATGGCCAACGCGGTAGCACGTGCAAGACGGAGCGACTCAGGCTGAAATTGTCCTCGAGCCGCGAAACTGGGAAAGTAATTCGCCGGTAAGGGTCCCCGGATCTGACTCCCGTCGCGTAAGCGCGTCGATCGAGGCCCGGTGGTCCTGGTCTTTGAACCAGGCTCGAAGCCACGCGTCGAATTCCTCACGGGCCATCAGCGCAACCTCGCGTTCGAGTCGTCGTCGCACGCGCGCATCTGCCTCGCCACTCTCCGCGAGATGTTCCCGGTGCTGGGCAATCTCATCGACCAGACGCTGGATTCCTTCGGCCTCCGTCGCAACCGTCTGTACGATCGGAGGCATGCGGTCGCCGTGATCGCCGAGTAAGAGCATGGTTCGCAGATCGCGAACGAGCTGGCGTGCATCAGGTCGATCGGCCTTGTTGACGACCAGAATGTCCGCGATCTCGAGTACACCAGCTTTGATGGTTTGGATACTGTCACCCAGGCCCGGCACTTGCAGCACGATGGTCGTGTCGGCGGCGTCGGCCACGTCGACCTCATCTTGTCCGACGCCAACGGTCTCGACAAGAATCAGGTCGAAGCCATAGGCGTCAAAAAGATGGACCGCTCCGCCAACTGCGAGCGAGAGCCCACCGAGCTGACCTCGGGTTGCCATGCTGCGAATGAACACTCCATCGTCGGCGTAGTTCTCCATCATGCGGATACGGTCGCCGAGTGTCGCGCCGCCCGAGAGCGTGCTCGACGGGTCGATGGCGACAACGGCGATGGTCTTGCCGGCCTCGCGGTAGGCACGGATGAGCGAGTTGACCAGCGTGCTCTTTCCCGCTCCGGGAGGTCCGGTAATACCGACTACATGTGCCCGCCCGGTGCGGTTGAAGACCTCGCGGATTGCGCGCCGCCCGAGATCGGTCCGGTCCTCGACGTGCGAGAGCAACCGGGCGAGCGCTCTGCGTTCACCGCTGAGAAATCGCTGAATGAGATCCTGGCTCAATGGTCCTGCTCTCGGGCGGGAACGTTGGAACGAATGAAATCGATCGCGTCGGTCAGCGGTGTCCCGGGACCAAAGACTGCCGAAACGCCCAGGTCCTTGAGCGGCTGGACATCGTCGGCCGGAATCGTCCCGCCGGCAACCACCAGCACGTCGTCGAGCCCGGCCTTGCCTAGTTCCTCGATGATCCGGGGCATCAGAGCGTTGTGCGCTCCCGACAAAATACTCACGCCGACGACGTCAACGTCTTCGTCAGCCGCGGCGCGAGCGATCATCTCCGGTGTCTGAAACAATCCCGTATAGATGACCTCCATGCCCGCATCACGCAGAGCACGAACAAGTACCTTGGCCCCACGATCGTGACCGTCAAGGCCCGGCTTAGCGATCAACACGCGGATCGCGCGGGTTGGCGAATCCGTTACCATCCCTGTTCCTCCCGTTAGACGATCTGGAGCGGCCGGTGCGCTCCGTAGACGACGCGAAGCCGGTCGGTGATTTCGCCGAGGGTCGCGTACGCCTTGACGGCGTCAATGATCTCCGGCATCAAGTTGCGATCTTCTCGTGCGGTGGACTCGAGCGCTTCCATCGTCTCGTGCCAGCGCTGGGCATCGCGTGATGCACGCAACTCCGCCAATCGCTGCCGCTGTCGTTGTTCCCCAGCAGGGTCCATCTGCAGCAATGGGATGTCGGGAGATTCGTCAGAGCGCATCGCGTTGACGCCGACCACGATCTTCTCTCGGCTGGCAAGGGCCTGCTCGTATCGATACGCCGAATCGGCAATGCGTTTCTGGAAATAGCCGGTTTCGATCGCGGGAATGACGCCACCAAGCTCTTCAATCTCCTCGAAGATCTTCTGGACACGCTGTTCCATCTCTGTGGTCATTGTCTCGACCAGATAGCTACCGGCCATCGGGTCGACGCTGTTCGTGACCCCGCTCTCGTAGGCAATGATCTGCTGCGTCCGGAGCGCGATTCGCACGGCCCAGTCGGACGGCAAGGCAAGCGCCTCGTCGAGCGAATTGGTGTGGAGCGACTGGGTGCCGCCAAGCACGGCCGCGAGCGCCTGGATCGTCGTTCGGATGACGTTGTTCTCCGGCTCCTGCGCCGTCAATGAGCAACCCGCCGTCTGCGTGTGGAAGCGCATCCACCATGAGCGGGGATTCTTCGCGCCGTAGGTCTCGCGCATCAATCGGGCCCAGATGCGCCTCCCGGCTCGGAACTTCGCGATCTCTTCGAAGAAGTCGTTGTGGCAGTTGAAAAAGAACGAGAGCCGCGGAGCGAATTCGTCAATGTCGAGTCCGCGTTCCAGTGCGGCGTCAACGTATGCGAGCCCGTCCGCCAACGTGAACGCGAGCTCCTCCGTCGCGGTCGCACCAGCTTCGCGGATGTGATAGCCGCTGATGCTGATGCTGTTCCAGCGCGGCATCTCGCGTGTGGCGAACTCGATCGTGTCGACCACCAGTTTCATCGATGGCGCGGGCGGAAAGATGTACTCGTTCTGCGCTGTGTACTCTTTGAGGATATCGTTCTGGAGTGTCCCGCCTAATTCTGCACGTGAAATTCCCCGATTCTCGGCGGCCGCAATGTACATCGCCCAGATGATCGCGGCAGGACCGTTGATCGTCATCGACGTCGTGATCTTGTCGAGTGGGATTTGGTCGAGCAGGACCTCCATGTCGGGGAGGGAGGAGACCGCCACTCCGCACTTGCCGAACTCACCTTCCGCGAGAGCGTCGTCGGTATCGCGACCGTAGAGTGTCGGAAGGTCGAACGCGATCGAGAGCCCGGTCTCCCCGTGATCGAGGAGATAGCGGAAACGCGCGTTGGTCTCTTCGGCCGAACCGAAGCCAGCGAACTGACGCATGGTCCAGAGACGGCGCCGGTACATCGATTCGTGGATGCCGCGCGTATATGGGTAGTCCCCCGGCTGTCCCAGATCGGTCTCTGGATCGAAGCCGATGCGCTGCAGATCTTCCGGCGTGTAGGTCTGTCTGACTGGCTCTCCCGAGACGGTTGTGAAATCGCGGCGTGATGGATCGGGCGGTTCCGCAAAGTCCCGCTTCATCTCGTCATCATCGCGATGGTGCATGGACGGTACCGCCTTCCGTGCGTATCGAGGCCTAGTAGTGGATGCCGGGTCTGAGTTCAGCCGCGCTGCTCTCCGTCTTGACTGTTTCCATTGTTGTCAGGCTGTCGCAGGCTGCCTTGAGGCCTTTGGTGGTCGTCGATCCGGTCGCGACGATGTCGAGCCAGGAGGCGGCGTTGTGAAGCAAATCCAGAATTTTCGCCTCTTCGACGATCCCTTTGTCGACCAGCGAGAGAATCCCTTCGAGAATGAGAATGTTCGTGACACGCCGGTTCACATGCATAGTGGCTTCCTTGAGTGCCTCTTCGGCCCGCTCTGGCGAGATTCCAGGGTCGGAAGATTCGTCAACCGACTGGTTTGGCTCAAAGGTTCCGTACTGCGAGATGGAAACGCCGGTCAAGAAGGAGGTTGCCACCACTTCCCCGCGGTCCCGTCCGGTCTTCTGAAACTCGATGATGTGGACACGAAGATTGTGCCCCGCTCCACGAAGGGCGATGCCCAGTGCAGCGTCCGACGTGGCTCGCTCATCGCCAACGAGCAGCATCAAGTATCCACGCGATTCCTTCTGACCGTTTTGATTGGCCCCTTGTTCTGCCATTGAAACTCCTTGAACAGTTTGAATCCGACGTTTTTCCCTGGACTTGCGTGAAGCCGCCGCCAATTCTCGTCGCGTTACCCGCGAAATCCGGGCCGCGCTCCGTTAGTCCTGCGGTCTGAGTATGCGATCACTGATAGCTGTAAAAGCCGTGGCCCGTCTTTCGACCAAGCTTTCCGGCCGCGACCATTCGTCGCAGCAGCGAGCATGGGCGATACTTGGGATCTCCGAAGTCTCGCTGCAATACCTCGAGAATATCGAGGCAGACATCGAGTCCGATGAGGTCGGCAAGCGTTAGCGGTCCCATTGGGTGGTTCATTCCCAATTTCATTACCGTATCGATGTCGTCGCGGCTAGCGACGCCCTCCTCCAAACAGAAGATAGCCTCATTGATCATCGGCATCAACACGCGGTTCGAGACGAACCCCGGCGCGTCTTCGACCATCACCGGTGTCTTACCAACTCGCTGCGCCAGCTCGAAAACGGCCTCGACACTCTGTTCTGAGCTCTGGAGCGCGCTTACGACCTCGACCAGTGACATCACCGGGACCGGGTTGAAGAAATGCATGCCGACGACTTGCTCAGGGCGCCCGGTCTCAGCGGCGAGCCGCGTGATCGAAATCGACGACGTGTTCGAAGCCAGAATCGCATGCTTCGGCGTCGCGTCGTCCAGCGCGTGGAAGATTTGAATCTTGAGATCGAGAATTTCTGGCACCGCCTCGATCGCCAGGTCGACATCACTCGCGGCACGCACGTCAGTGTCGACACTGATGACGCCAAGTGCGACCTTGGCCTCCTCGTCCGTCAGCCGGCCACGCTCGACCGAGCGATTGAGCCGCTGCTCGATACCTGCATGCGCCTTCTTCAGAATGGATTCGTCGCGGTCGATCATGGTCACCGGGATGGCTGCCTGTGCCATTACCTGGGCAATGCCGGCCCCCATCGTGCCCGCACCGACGACCGCGACTCTCGTGATATCCATCCTTTAGCTCGCTCCCTCTATCGCTCACGCGGCGTCCTTGAACCCGCTAATCTGGGATTGCAACGCCGCACCAATTTCCTAAATTGTAGAGCGAACGCGCCCAAGTTGTCGCCTGGATCATGGTTCGTTCAGTCTCGACCGACATTATTCCGGCCCGTCATCGGATTCACCCGGCTTGCGATTGAACTCGTTCATCGCCGTGTCGATGCCCTCAAAGTGCCAGCTGAGCGCCGCCTGGGCAGCCCGTAAGACGTACTCCTTCAATTCTTTTTCCTCGTCCCGCGAGAATCGGCTCAAGACGTGTCCAATCGTGCGCTCGCGGCCGGGCTTGCCGATACCGAGCCTCAGACGGGGAAACTGATCTGTTCCCAGCGTCTTGATGATCGATTCGACGCCGTTATGGCCGCCACTGCTGCCCGACGGACGAAGGCGGATCCTGCCAAAAGGAAGGTCCAGGTCGTCATAGACCACTAGGAGTTGGTTGTGCGGCACGTGGTACCAGCGCATCGCCGGGCCAACCGCGTTGCCGCTGAGGTTCATGTATGTCTGCGGCTTGACCAGTACCACACGTCCTAGTCGGGTCGACCGCTCGAGCAACTCGGCGTCGAATCGCCGAAGCCGGTTGTCTCCTTGCAACCGCTTGCCAATTTCTTCGACGACCATGAATCCAACATTGTGTCGTGTGCGCTCATAGCGACGCCCGGGGTTGCCGAGTCCCGCGATCAGCCAGGTCGGTCGATCGGTCATTGGGCCAATACCTCCCGGTAGACGTCGGCCGTTTGCCGGGCAGTCTGCTCCCATGTGAATGCTTTAGCGCGTCTCATACCTCGTTGGCGCAGTGCTTCGCGCTCCCCCTGATGGTCGAGCAAGCGGGCGATCGCGTTAGCCCAGCCGTCCGGAGCGTCGCTCGCTTCGAGCACTGCCGCGTCGCCAGCGATCTCAGGGAGCGCGCCTGCATCAGCAGCGATCACGGGAAGTCCGGCTTGCATTGCCTCGAGAACCGGAAGTCCAAAGCCTTCGTCGCGAGACGGCATGACGAGGATCGTCGCCGTGCTGTACATCGCGCCGAGTAAATCGTCGTCAGCCGAGTCGATCCAGATCACGTCACCTCTCTCTTGCCCAGTGTTGATTTCCTCAATGATCTCATCGCAGTTCCAGCCCCGCTGCCCGACCAGGACGAGTAGAGGACGAGGCGTCCTTTGCGAAATCGCGTCGTGCGTCATGGCCCGCAGCAACAGGCCGGCTCGTTTGCGCGGTTCAATCGTCCCCACCACTAGCAGTACCGGGCGTTCGCCGAGAACACACGGGCTCGTTTCGGCCCCTAGTTTGGCGCGGACAACGGCGATTGCCTGTTCGCTGGTCATGCTCTCTCGCTGCGCGTCCGCGCCGTTCCAGATCGTCACAATCTTGTCCGGGGCAATGGGAAAGCGCAGTCCTAGCGTATCTGCCGTGAACGCCGAAACGCAGATTACGCGATCGGCTATTTCGATCGAACGATCGATCTGACCGTAATAGCGTCGTGATTCCGCCGTCATGCCTTCTGGATGGTCGAGAAATGCTAGGTCGTGAACCGTAACCACGTGCCGGATCCCGATCGTACGCGGCGCGATGAAGTCCACGCTATGAACGAGCCGGGGACGGCGCAGCGACAGCTCAGGGCCAAGCGTCCAGCTTTCGAGATGGTGGTGCGGTGGGGTGAAGACGCGCGATACGTCGCCTGAAAGTTCGGATGTGGGGCGATTGGCAAATGGCACTGCGGCAATGTCCGGCGCTACCAAGGGAAGCCAGCGAACGAGATTGGAGGCATAGCGGGCGATCCCCCCTCGCCGGTAGGCGAGGAGGCGGGCATCGATGAGAACGTCAGCCCGCAATCCACAAAACAACGAACTCGCACCTGCCTTCCCCATACCTGCCGCCCGCGCGGCTGATCCCGGTCGGAATGGTATACTACGGGCCACATTGACCTTACAGAAGACCTCAGCCGCCGCTGATCGGAGATCCATCGATGAACTTTTTCGGAATGGGACCAATGGAGCTGGGCGTGATCCTTGTGATCGCCTTGATCGTCTTTGGCCCTGGCAAGTTGCCCGAGATCGGCGCGCAGATTGGCAAGGGTGTACGCGATTTCAAGGCGGTAACCAGCGACCTGACTGGCGAATTTGAGCAGGCGGTTGGTGATGTCAAAGATGCGGCGAACGAGGTGAGGCAGTCCGCGTCCGAGGTTCAGGATGAGGCCCGCATGTTGACCCGGCTTGATCAGCGAGTGACGCCGGTGACAGCGCCAGCGAAGCCGACGCCAGTTCCTTCGCAGGCTTCAGCGCCGAATGCGGCCGAGCCAAGCAAGGCGGATCCGCTCGCTGACCTTATGGGGTAAGGCTGCCCTCCGCTTCTGGGTCTGAGACGCTCGTTGCGACCCAGAGAAGCACGTGGTCCGGTTCGTGATGAACCCAGCGCCACTTTCCTACGAGATTTGGATGCGCCAGCACGTCAGGTGCTGGCGTTGTTCGTTCTGCCGCGTCGCCGTAAAAGATTCGGAGCATCAGCCGAATCGGCCATCTCCAACCCGCTGGTTCGTCGCTTTGTCCAGTCATCAACACAATGAACGCACCGTCCGGTCGAAGAACACGGGCGACTTCGTCTAACGTCGCGATCTCCAGTACGAACGGCGCGGGAAACGTGGCCGTCACGGTCGAGAACGTACTGGTTCGGAATGGCAATCTTCGTGAATCCGCGAGAGCGACCCTCCCTCGCGCTGTCGAGTTCTTGCTCATGCCCCGCAGCATGGACCGCTCGCGATCGATCCCATACGCCTGAACGCCAAGCGTGACGAGTTCGTCGACGAGTGCACCGGTCCCGCATCCCAGATCGAGCACCAGTCCCTCTTCAACAAACGGGATGACGGACCGGCGCCAGCGGCTCCAGGCGTCACCGAACAGTAGATGGGTGAACGGGTCGTAGACCAAACCGCCAAGCCAATAGAGGGACGAGAACGCGAACTGTTGTGCCGCCCGGCGTACGCCCCCACCTATACGATCAGCTGAGCGATTCTCAAGCTCTTTTGACATGTCTGGCTGGCGCTCCGTACCATTCATCTCATGGAATACTCAGCGGACCGTATAACCCACCTAACTGACCCCGAACCGCTCGGGTATCGCGCGATTTGCGGCGACACGGGAAGCGCCGCCCGCCGTGGTGTCCTCGTCACGCGTCGCGGAGTTGTTCAGCTTCCAGCGTTCATGCCGGTGGGCACTCAGGCAAGCGTCAAGTCGCTCTCGGCGGAAGACGTCGCGGACACCGGATCCGAAATTCTGCTTGCGAACACGTACCACTTGATGCTCAGGCCGGGAGTCGAGATCATCCGTGAAGCAGGCGGCCTGCACTCATTCATGAACTGGCCACGTCCGATTCTGACCGATTCTGGCGGGTTCCAGGTCTTCAGTCTCGCGCACCGCCGGAAGGTCACCGAGCAGGATGTCGAGTTTCGCTCGCATCTCGATGGCAGTCTTCACAGGCTCTCTCCGGAGAGAGCCGTCGATCTTCAGCGCGGCTACGAATCCGACATCATCATGCCACTCGATGACGTGGTCGGATATGAGAGTGATCCGCCGGCCCAGCGGGCGGCGATGGAGCGGACTCATCGCTGGCTCGATCGCGCGCTCGCGCATTTTCCCACCACCGTCCCCGGCGGTTGGGGATCCAACGACAGACCGCTGCTCTTCGGCATCGCGCAAGGTGGGTTCGACCGCCGCCGTCGTGGTGAGAGCGCCGCGGTGATCGCCGCCTCTTTGGTCGATGGGTGCGCCATCGGCGGGCTGAGCGTCGGCGAACCAAAAGAGCTAATGACTGAAATGCTGGCCGAATCTATCGGCGCGCTCCCCGCCGACCGACCCAGGTACCTCATGGGTGTCGGATCGCCGGAGGATCTGTGGCAGTCGGTTGCCCTCGGTGTGGATATGTTCGATTGCGTTCACCCGACGCGTGTGGCCCGTCGAGGAGCACTGTTTACACCCAACGGCCGGGTGAATGTCACTGCGGCACGTTTCCGGCGCGACTTCGGTCCGGTCGACCGAACGTGCGACTGCTCCACGTGCAGGAACTACACCGCGGCCTATCTGCACCACCTGTTTCACGCACGTGAGCTTCTTGCCTACCGGTTAGGGACGATTCACAATTTGCGGTTTATGCAGCGTGAGATGGAGACGATCCGAAACTCCATCGAACATGGCACGTTTGACCAGCAGATGCGCCGGTTTCTTGACACCTACTCCGTCGCCAACGTGGAGGCGGCGCAAGAGCAAAAGCGGAAGTGGGCAACCACGCGAGACCGATCGGACCGATGAGCGGCGACCAGACGAGTGGTATGGAGCAGCTTCACTGCGTTGTGAGCGGTCACGTGCAGGGAGTCGGGTTCAGAGCGTTCACCAGGTCGATCGCGAGACGATTTGACATAAATGGTTGGGTGCGGAATCTGCCAGACGGACGATCGGTCGAGGTGGTGGGGGAGGGCACGCACGATCAGCTAATCCAATTCGTCGAGCACCTCCGGAAGGGCCCGTCCGCGGCGCGAGTGACGGACCTACGACAGACGTTCCGGCCCGCGGTGGGTGAATTCACTGGATTTTCGGTCAGGCACTGATCGCGTCGGGATAACCCGCCAACGATGATCTTGATCGGCGGTGAGTCGATTAGTACCTTCGACCGATCGGCATACTGCGCAGTTCGTGTACAGTTTCTCCTGTTCGCGTCAGCCGGATTGATCCGGGCGCTGGCGTTCAATCTTGCGGGAAGGGAAAAAGAACTCCATGGCAGTCATCACGATCATTGGCACCGGCTACGTCGGACTCGTGACTGGCGCCGCATTCGCCGATCTCGGCAACACGGTGTACGGTGTTGACATCAACGCGGAAAAGGTCGAGCGGCTATCACGCGGTATCACGCCGATTTACGAACCTGGCCTCGAGGAGTTGGTCTCTCGCAATGTGAAGGCAGGTCGGTTGAAGTTCACGACCTGCTACGACGAGGCTGTTCCGCAGTCCGAATTTGTCTTCATTTGCGTTGACACGCCGTCCTCCTTCGATGGTGATGCAGACATGCGCGCGGTTCGTTCGGCGTCCCAGATGATCGGTCAGTCGATGACCGGGCATACGATCGTCGTCAACAAGAGCACCATGCCGATCGGTTCGGGAGATCTGGTGACATCGATTCTCGAAGAGACGCGGGACCCGGACGCCAGTTTCGCCGTGGTTAGCAATCCCGAGTTCTTGCGTGAGGGCTCGGCGGTTACTGATGTCTTCCGCCCGAGCAGGGTGGTCCTCGGCGCCGAAGACCGGCAGGCGGCCGAGCGCGTTGCCGAGCTCTATCGAACCCAGAACGCGCCGATCGTGATTACGGACCGGCGTACCGCTGAGATGATCAAGTACGCGTCAAACGCGATTCTGGCAACGCGTATCAGCTTCATCAACGAGATGGCACAGATCTGCGAGCAGGTCGGGGCCGACGTGACGGTCGTCGCACAAGGCATGGGCCACGACCCGCGCATCGGGCCCCTCTTCCTCGAGGCGGGCATCGGATTCGGCGGGTCATGCTTCCCGAAGGACGTCAAAGCGCTCGCGTTCATGGCCGAAGAGAACGGTTGCCATCCGCAACTGCTCCATGCCGTGCTCGAGATCAATCGCGACATGCGGCGGCGCTTTGTCTGGCGGCTGCAGAACCTCATTGGTGAGCTTCATGGGCGGCGCATCGCCCTCTGGGGCCTCGCCTTCAAGCAAGATACTGACGACATTCGCGAGTCGCCCGGACTTGACATTGCGAGAATCCTGCAGCAACGTGGAGCCTCGGTGGTGGCCTACGATCCGGCCGCGTTGGAGAACGCCAAGCGCGACCTGCCGGAGATTGAGTACGCCGCTGATCCGTACGATGCGACTCGTGGAGCGGACGCGCTTCTCGTCACCACACCGTGGAATGAGTTCAAGCAAGCGGATCTCAAGCGAGTGCGCGAGTTGATGAAGACTCCCGTGCTGCTCGACGGACGGAATATCTACCAGCACGAGGAGATCAGCGATCTTGGATTCATCTATGCCTCAGTCGGACGCTGAGTACGATCCCATCTGGGATCCGGAGGCGGCCGGTCCGATTGAAGTTGGCGTGGACGCGATCGAGATCGAGCGAATCAAACACGCGCTTGATCGCTTCGGTGACCGGTTCTTGCGACGCATCTACACGGAACGAGAAGCCCTGCGCTACGGGAAACGGCCGGCGGAATTAGCGGCCCGCTTCGCCGCCAAAGAAGCCGTGATGAAGGCACTTGGAACGGGCGTTCGCGGCGTGCGCTGGCGCGACATCGAGGTTGTCTCGAATCGTCGTGGCAAACCGATTATTGTGCTCCATGGAACCGCCGCGGAACGATCGCGTTTGCTTGGGTTTCAGCACTTTGCGATTTCACTGACTCATTCCCGAACCGAGTCGATCGCTATGGTGGTCGCCACCAAATTTCCACCAAATACATGAGAGGCAGGTGACGGTGATCAAACTGTGCACCGTAAAGGAAATTCGTGCCGCCGAACAGGCCGCGGTCAAAGGTGGCCGCTCCTTTGGCGATCTGATGCTGGCCGCCGGATCAGGATTAGCGGCACTCATGCAGGAGGGCCGAGGAGAGCGTGCTGAGTCGCATGCCCTATTTCTCGTCGGACCCGGTAACAATGGCGGCGATGGACTGGTCGCCGCGAGTCAGTTGGCGGCATCTGGCTGGTCATGCACCGTCTGGATGTACGGGCGAGACGGGATCGGTGACATTCCTGTCGACGCACAGGGTGCCAAACAACTTGAGCTGATTACGTCATTTGAACAACTCAGTGATGCGATCGATGCTGCCGATGTGATCGTTGACGCCGTTTTTGGCATCGGCGGGCGAATTGAGTTGCCTGAGTCGGTGGCTCAGGCATTTGAGTGGGCGCTCCGAGCTCGTGTTGAGCAGGGAACGCCTCTCTGGGCGGCTGACATTCCCTCGGGCGTCGATTCGGATTCTGGGGCGGCTGCTGACAACGCGTTCCATGCCGACATCACGGTATCGTTCGGACTCCCGAAGATCGGGCTCTACCGCGCTCCCGCGTTACGACACGCCGGTACGATCCACCTGGTCGACATTGGACTCGAAGGCGCCGATCTTGGAACTGGCGAGACGGGCCTGATCGACGAGATCACCGTTCGGCGATTGCTTCCGCGACGAAAGCAAGACACGCATAAGCATGAGGTCGGCTGGCTGATGGTCGTTGGCGGAGCGCCAAACTATTTCGGCGCGCCGAGCATGGCGGCGGAATCGGCCGCCCGGGTTGGCGCTGGATTGGTCTGTTTGGCCGTGCCGCGCTCGCTGGTGGCACCGATCTCATCTGGCCTTCGCGAAGTAACGTTTTTACCGCTACCTGACGCCGAATTCGGTGGCGCGGGTGATCGTATGGCAAAGATTGTCCGCGAGCATCTGTCGTCGTACGCGGCCATGTTGATTGGCCCGGGTTTGGGATCGGACGAACCGGTTCCCGAGTTCCTCTCAAGTCTCTTCGGCATGCGCATGTCCTCCAGTACCATCGGATTCGGCTTCGCGCCAAATCCCACAGATGATAACGGCGATCGCTTCAGCGGTAAGGCCGTGGTCGATGCAGATGGACTCAATTGGTTGGCACAGCAGGAGAATTGGGAGACGAATCTCAAAGATGCAGGGCTCGTGCTGACGCCTCACCCGGGAGAACTCTCCCGGCTGACTGGTCTGGACGTCGATGCGATCACGGCCGATCCGTGGAAGGCGGCGACCGACGCGGCGGAGCGATTCAAGCAGGTGGTCGTGCTGAAGTATGCGCACCCAGTGGTTGCCGCGCCCGGTCGTCCCACGGTCGTGGGTCCGGGGTCAGAGCCTGCACTCGCGTCGGCGGGAACCGGCGACGTGCTGGCCGGGGTCATTGCCGGGCTTCTAGCGCAAGGCCTCTCGCCGTACGATGCCGCGATCGCCGGTGTCTTTGTCGGCTCCCGGGCCGCGATGACAGCGGTTTCGTGGGTCGGGACACTGAGTCTGATGGCCAGCGACGTCATTGTGGCGATTCCCGAGGCGCTCAGCGCCCTCTATGACAAGAGTTGGTAGGAGGAGACGATGCCGATCGATTCTCGGGTGTCGGTGATCATGACCGAGCACGTGGTTTCAGTGAGCCCCGAGACGCCGGTCGACGAAGTGGCGCGCCTCATGTGGGAAAACAAGCTCAGTAGCCTGCCAATCGTCGAGGACGGTCGCCTGCTTGGAATACTGACCGATTTCGATCTCATCGCCCGTGACACGGAGTACGACGCTCCAATGTTCATCCCGTTTCTCGATTCCTATTTTCAGATTCCAGGATCCGGTGATGACCGCGAACAATTGCGGCGCATTCTGGCGACGACCGCCCGTGAATTGATGACTTCTCCAGTCGTGACTGTCAATGTGACGGATACCGTTCAGGAAGTCGCGACGGTGATGTATGACCGGCATCTGAACGCGGTTCCGGTCGTCGACGCGGCGAACAAGTTGGTGGGAATCGTGTCTCGCGCGGACATCATCCGACTGATGGTGTCAGACGAAACAAACTATGAACTGACCCACCCAGAGGAAAGTTGAGCTCTGCCTGAGGCGCGGGTATCAGGGTGCGAGAGTTCCGAGCGGGCCCAGAGAACGATGCCAGGAACTCTGCGTCATAGGGATTAATTCATGCTGGCTCATTCTGTCGGGGCTGTTTGGCTACCCGAACTTGTGGTGATGGACTGTAACGACGCGAATGACCACCTCCGAGGCAAACAAAAACGGCCGGCATTGCCGGCCGTTTCCTGTTCGAGACTACGTGAAGGTGGTTAGCCCTCGGCCATCGTGGATGGCACATCCTGGCGCAAGTTTTCGACGTCCTGCCGAACCACGAATGTTCGACCCGACATCTCATCCCGAACGTATCCGAGCGTCCGGTCGTCCATCCAACGATAGATGGTCGGCCTGGTGACGCCAAGCTGCTGAGCGGCGTTGCCAATGCTAACCAGTTCAGCAGGCTCGTATGCCCGGAACTTGGCCATCGAGAGCATGCGGCCCAGATCGGTCTCCCAGAAGCTGCGAGGTACCGTGTAGTCCTCGGCTCCAGGAGGCCAGAACAATATCTGCTGCACCGAGTCGATCGCCTCGACGACTCGCTCTTTTGCCTCGCGAACTTCGCCTCGCGCCAGTGCGGCGAGACGCGAAAGGTCACGGCCCAATGGTCCCGAACGGAGCTGCTCGATCGTGAGTGGTTGGACGGCGTCCGGAAACAGGCGGGACATCAAGCGATGGTGCTGCGTGTAGATGAGGCGAAGCGCGTTATCGATCGTCTCTTGATAGTTCAGTTTTTCGACGTCCACGGCTGCAACCTCTCCGCAAGCGATAAGCCGATCCCCATCCCATCGACTGTACGTACCTATTCTACGCGGCGCGTAGATTGCGGTCAACAATGATTTCGGACCGGTTTGCTTTCTGTCTGTACTGAAATGTGCCGACACGAAAGTCGCCTATCGTCCTGCAATTGGAATCAATGCTTCACGCGCGGCATTACATGCTATAGTTCCCTGATCGCACTCTAATGGGGGAAATGGAGAGCGCGTGCGAATTCTTTTTCGAATTATCGGATACTTGAACCCGTACAAAACACGGGTGATCTTCGGCTACATCGCGCTGGCAATTGCCACGGGGATGCAGCTGGTCACACCACGTCTTGTGGAGTACGTGATCGACAATGGACTGGTCAAACCCAGCCATCGCGTGGTTGAGGTCGGGGCTCTTCTCGTTATCATCGTGGGTGCCTTCCTGGGTATCTTCACCTACGTTCGCAGCTATATCTTTCAGTGGCTGGCGGAGCGCGTTTCGTACGACATGCGGAACGATCTCTATCAACACATGCAGCATCTGTCGTTTAGCTTCTTCGACCGGGCGCATACCGGACAGTTGATGTCCCGCGCGACCGAGGACATCAATTCGATCCGTCGCTTCATGATGATGTCGCTTCGCTCGATCGTCCAATCGCTCGGCATGCTCATCGTTATCGCCGCGATCTTGTTTGCGTCCGATTGGAAGTTGGCCGCTATCTCACTGAGCGTGATGCCCATTCTCACGTTCACGGCGATTTACTTCGGACGCACGATTCGCCCGAAGTTTCTGGCGGTGCAGCAGCAATTTGGTGTGATGACCAACGTCCTCCAGGAGAACCTGGCAGGCGCACGCGTAGTGCGCGCGTTTGCCCGCGAAGAGGACGAGATCAACAAGTTCGACGGCGAGCTCTGGCGGCTCTATGAGACACAGATGGTGACCATCCGGCAGTATTCATTCTATTTCCCGCTGATGACGCTCCTCTCGTCCGGCGGCATTGCGCTCATCCTCTGGTATGGCGGACGGCAGGTGATCTCGGGTGATCTTTCGATCGGCCGTCTCACGGCGTTCTTTCTCTACCTGTCGATGCTTGCGCAGCCCGTTCGCATGCTGGGTTGGGTGGTCAATAGCGCCGCGCGAGCGATCGCCTCTGGTGAGCGTATCTTTGAGGTTCTCGACACGCGGCCTCGAATCCAGACTCCGGAGAGCCCGGCCACGATCCCCATGCTCAACTGGGAACGTTGAGTTTCAGGACGTCAGCTTCCGCTACCAGGACACGACCGAATACGCGCTCAGCAACATCTCATTCGTCGCCAGGCCGGGTCAGCGCATCGCCCTGATCGGTGGAACTGGTTCCGGCAAGAGCACCATCACGGCGCTTATCCCTCGCTTCTATGACGTCACGGACGGGTGCGTTCTGGTCGACGGCGTCGACGTTCGCCAGCATCCACTCGAAGATCTACGGCGCGAGATTGGCATGGTTCTTCAAGACACGTTCCTCTTCTCCGACTCCATCGGCGAGAACATCGCCTACGGGCGCCCTGACGTGTCGAAGGATCAAATCATCGCAGCCGCGAAAGCCGCCCGCATTCACGATTACATCGCGTCGCTCCCAGATGGCTACGACACGGTCGTCGGCGAGCGCGGCGTGTCCCTCTCGGGTGGACAGAAGCAGCGCGTGGCGATCGCCCGTGCGCTCGTGATGAATCCGAAGATCCTGATCCTGGACGATGCGACCTCGAGTGTTGACACCGAAACGGAATACGAAATTCAGCAGGCGCTTCAGACCGCGATGGAGGGTCGAACGACCTTCGTTATCGCGCACCGGCTCCTATCGTTGAAGAACGCCGACGAGATTCTCGTGCTGGATTCAGGCAGGATCGTCGAGCGAGGCACGCACCAGACGCTATTGGCGCTGGGCGGAGCATACGCCCGCATCTACGAACTGCAGTTGAAGGATCAGGAAGAGTTTGCGGCTGTCGCTGACTAAGAACGTTTGAGGGACCATGCAATACGCGGATCCAGACGACATACTCGGAAAGGCTTACGACAGCCGCATTGCCCGTAGGCTCGCGCGGCAGGCGCTGCCATACCGAAAACAGCTTGCATTCACGGCGGTCCTGATGATCTCGACCGCCGTTGCCGACCTCGCGTTGCCGTATCTGTTCGGGCTCGGCATCGATGTCATTTCGCCCGAGTCAGGTCGCACCTTCTTTGGCCGGACGGGGATGCCGGCCCTCGACATCTTGATCCCGGTGCTGGTTGCCTCGATCGTGATTCGCTTCTTCGCTTACTACGGACAGACTTACTTCACGTCCTGGATCGGCCAGCGCGTCGTCCTCGATATGCGGTCGGCGCTATTCCGGCACCTGCAGCGACTGAGCATTCGCTACATCGACCAGCGTGGCGTCGGATCGATCATGTCGCGCCTCCAGAACGACGTCAGCGTTATCAATGACCTGTTCTCGGACGGCCTGGTTGGCATCATGGCCGATTTCGCGATTCTGGTCGGAATCGTGGTCGTCATGCTCATCACGAATCTCGAGCTCGCCCTCTTGACCTTCGCGGTGATGCCGGTCATGGCAGTAACCATGATCTGGTGGCGCAAGCACGCGGTCACGGCCTACCGCGGCATGCGGATCGCTATCGCACGGGTGAACGCGAACCTGGCAGAGAGTATTTCCGGCGTTCGTGTGGTGCAGGCATTTTCGCGCGAGCTGCGCAACATGCGCCGGTTCGACGACATCAACTCGGACAATCTGAACGCGAGCGTGAACGCCGCCAAACTGTCGGCGATCCTCTTTCCGATTGTCCAGATTGTCGAGGCGTTCGCCACGGGACTGGTTATCTTCATCGGTGGGCGGGTCATTCTTGGCGGATCGGCATTCACCATCGGTGAGCTCTTCACGTTCGTCGCCTACATCTCACGTTTCTACGAGCCGATTCGAGATCTGAGCCAGCGCTATAACACGATGCAGGCGGCCATGGTCGCTGGCGAACGAATCTTCGGGCTGCAGGACGTCGAGCCAGAGATCGTCGATGCGCCGGGCGCGATCACGCTGCCACGAGTGCAGGGCGAGGTCGAATACGACAATGTGGTTTTCGGCTATGAAAAGACTGAAGTTCTCCACGGGATCAACCTACATGTGAATCCAGGTGAGTCGGTCGCGTTTGTTGGGGAGACTGGCGCGGGCAAGTCTTCAATGATCAATCTGTTGAGCCGCTTCTACGATGTCTGGACCGGAAGTGTGCGTATCGACGGACACGATGTCCGCGACGTCACCCAGAGCTCGCTCCGGTCTCAATTTGGCATTGTGCTCCAGGACACATTTCTCTTCGCCGGAACCGTTCGCGAGAACATCGCCTACGGGCGTCCAGATGCCTCAATGGAGGACATTGTCGCGGCGGCGCACGCGGTCGGCGCGGACGAATTCATCGATAAGCTGCTGGATGGTTACGACACTGAGGTCCACGAGCGAGGTGCGACCCTGTCGGTTGGTCAGCGCCAGCTCATCTCGTTTGCTCGCGCATTGCTGTCAGATCCGCGAATCATCATTCTTGACGAAGCAACGTCGAGCGTGGACACCGAGACCGAGCTGCTGATCCAGGAAGCTCTTCAGACGTTGCTGCGTGGCAGGACGTCGTTCATCATTGCCCATCGCCTCTCGACCATCAAGCGCGTCTCGAAAGTGGTGGTGATGGATCAGGGCCGGATCATCGAGATGGGCACTCACGATCAGTTACTCGACCGCCGTGGCGCGTACTTCAACCTCTACACCATGCAGTTCCGAGCGCAGGAGATGCAGGAAGTCGCCGACGACTGAGCGTTCGTCCACGGTGTGAGAGCCGAATTTGGGCAACGATCGTTAGAACAACTGCGTCTGACGGTGGCGCAGCGCGGTCGCCTCAGAATCCCAGACTGCGATGTCGCCATAGCGCGGCAGCGTCGTGATGACCGGCCCAAGTCCCACTGACTGCAGCGTGGTGGCTGCCACGGTGAGCGCAATATCCGGCCGGTTGTTTTTGTCCGACAGATGAGCCAGCCAGACGTCCGCGGTGCGATCGTCGATCGTCCGCGCGATCAACTCGGCTGAGACGTCGTTCGCCAGATGACCGCGAGGCCCGCGGATGCGGCGCTTCAGACGTTCTGGGTACGGGCCTGTTCTGAGCATGATCTCGTCGTAGTTCGACTCCAGCACGACGAGCGACGAACCGATGAGGGCGGATGCGACGTCAGTGTTAGTCTCGCCGAGGTCGGTAAAGATCGCCACCTGGCAATCACCGCCTCGGATGAGAAAGCCAACGGGCTCTGAGGCGTCGTGCGAGACGTCGACTGGCGTAATCTCGAGATCTCCGATGGAGACGGCTTGCCCGCCTGTAATCCGCTCCCAGGTGAACGACAACTGTCGTCCGAAGCCGCAGATCGTGCCCTCGGTCGCGAAGTAGGTGACTGGCTGATATTTCGCGATCTGTGTCGCGGAACGGACATGATCGTGGTGTTCGTGAGAGATGAGGATAGCATCGAGTCCGCCGTCGACCACGCTGGCGCGGTGTAACGCGGTACGAAGCAGGCGCACCGGCACACCGGAGTCGATCAGAACGTTCGTGTTTCCGCTCTGGACCAACATGGAGTTGCCGTTGCTGCCGCTTCCGAAACAGGTGACGCGCATCAATGCGCTTCAGTGTGTGACCGGACAGAGGAGACATCCACGCTACATATCCCTTTAGATTCCATCAACTAAAAACTGCTCTCCCAACCCGAACCAAGGTCGCGCCTTCTTCAATGGCCACTTCGAAATCGTTCGTCATCCCCATGGATAATTCCCGGAGATCAAGCTCAGAGTTGGCTGCTGCGAGCCGATCGCGCAACTCGCGCAGGCCGCTGAAGACGGAACGAGTCTCCTCTGCGGTCTCAACCAGGGGAGCAATCGTCATGAGTCCCGTGATTCGCAAATGCGAAGCGTCCGACAGAACCTCTACCAGCCGTTTCACGTTCTCTGGCGAGCAGCCGTGTTTCTGCTCTTCGCCCGCGATGTTGACCTGAATCAACACGTCGATGGTTTTGTCGGCCTGCTCCGCTCGCTTCTCCAACGCTTTGATGACGCTCTCACGATCGACGGAGTGGACAATGTCAAACAAACCGACAGCATCGCGAGCCTTGTTGCTCTGAAGATATCCGATGAGGTGCAGGCGTGCATCCGAAGGGAGCGCGGGATCGAATTTCTCGAGGGCATCCTGAACCCGGTTCTCACCGAAGTCTCGCAGCCCAGCCGCATACGCGAGGTCAACCTCCGCGCGCCCGACGGTCTTCGAGACACCGACGATTGTCACCGCGCCTTCCGGACGTCCTGATCGCTTCTCGGCTGCTCGCACCCGCTCGACAACCCGCGAGTAATTCTCCGCAATCGTCACTCTTCCCGCGCCCTTCCATTCCCAGCGTGATTACCTCGGTCGCAGTTCCACGATCGTCGCGAACAGGCCCCGATGACCGTTTCCAGCGCGCCGCGAGAAATACTGGTCCGCGTGGCACTTGGTGCAGATACCCGCGAGTTCGATGTTTTCAGTACGAACGCCGGCTGACCTCAGCTCAAGTGTGTTGGCCCGCCAGAGATCGAAGTGGTATCGCTCTCGAGGCTGGCTGACCGCCGACATATGATCTGGGACATCAGTCGCGTTCCAGGCCCCGACGACCTCTTCGCCGACTTCATAGCAGCACGACCCAATGGATGGGCCAATATACGCCCTGAAATCGGCCGGATTCGCATCGAATGCTTGGGCCATTTCCCTCACGAGCGCTCCAGCAACATTCTTGACCGTGCCGCGCCACCCAGCATGAGCGAGCCCAACGACGTGCTCGTTCGGATCATAGAGGACAATCGGCACGCAGTCAGCAGTGTAGATCATAAGCGGCACGCCGATCTCGCGTGTGGCAAGCGCGTCGGTGCCCGGGATCGCTTCTTCGATCGATAGAGCCCCTCGCCCCATATCGGAGCGGTCAACGATTCGAACTCTGTCGCCGTGCGCTTGACGTCCAGTGACGATCCGCGCCGAGTCGACGCCGATTACTTCGCACCAGCGAGCGCGATTCTGAATCGCGTGCTCTCGCGGAAGTCGACCGGCAATGTTGATATCGCCGTCTCCCGGAAGATCGGAGTCGCGCGACGTTACGCCATGAATGACCGGATAGTCGGCGAGTCGCTCAAAGCGAAAGATCGAAGTGGTTTCTCTGCCAGGTCCCGTCACCAATTACTCCCCACGTGCCGTGTCAATGATGATCTGGTCGATCACCCGTTCGACCGGCGCATGATCGTCCGTGAAGACCCACTGCGGGTGACTGCCGGTCCACTCCCGGATGTTGCCGGTCGAAAGACTCGTCTCGCCGATCTGTTTGATCTGGCCCGGATCAAGACGGGCAATGTTGTCGGCAAAATCCTGGATATTCGTCGCCTGTTTGGTGGCGTAGACAATCGAATTATCGAACTGGTTCGCGTCGATAATGTAGACATTTGGAAAGACCGACTTCATTGTACTGGCGATCACGTTGACCAGCCGGTAGTCATCCTGCGTGCGGCCGACGTTGACCACGGCAACCCCATCAGTCGTCAGGTGGTCGGAAACCTCCTGAAAGAACTCTTTTGTCGTCAGATGAAACGGAATATAGGGCTGGTGGTAGGCGTCGATACTGACGATGCTGTACGTCTTGTCGGTCGTCCGCAAGAAATAACGCCCATCCTGAACGATCACATTCAGGTTGGGCTCATTCATGTGAAAGTACTTCCGGCCAACCTCGACAATCTTCGGATCTATCTCAACGCCGTCGATCGGGATCGGGCCATAGGTGTCGTTCACTTGCTGCGCCATTGTCCCAGCCGCCAGGCCGATCAACGCGACATTCTTGACGTCCGCAGGCGTCTCGTTCCTGTTGAAGAAGGGGCCGACGGTGAAATAACCCCAGTAGCCGTAGAGCGGACTCCCAGGATCGTAGATGGAGTGAATAGCGTGGCCGTCATTCAACATCAACAATGTTGCGTTGCCATCCTTCGCCACCTGAATATAGTTGTACTGCGACTCTGTCTCGTAGATTACCTTGCCGAATTCAGCCGGACGGATCGATTCGCCGTCGGTGATAAGTGTCCCGACAAGCACCAGCGACAGCAACGCCGCGGAGCCGAGCCCCGGCCACCACGCGTGGAGGATGATCAGTCCTAGCAGCGACGACACAAGCAACGTAATCGCGATGGAGTAGAACGTCCAGTAGGTGCCGATCGTTGGGATCAGGATCAGAACCGGCAAGAAGCTTCCGGCAATGCTGCCAACCGTCGAAAGAGCATAGAGGGATCCTGCGGTATTTCCGGCCGCGTTAACCCGGTTCAGGCTCAGGCGGATGGCGTATGGAGAGACAAAGCCGAGGAGTGTCACCGGCACGGCGAACAGGAGGATCACTCCGACCAGCGAGCCGTAGAACGCGCCGACCGAGTAACTCGAAAACGCGGATAGCGACTTGTCGAGAATCGGCCGGGCCAGGATCGGAATCGCCCCGGTGCCGAGACCGGCAATTGACGTAAAAATGAGCAGGAGCGTCGCGTTCGGCCAGCGGTCGGCAATGCGACCGCCAAAATAATAGCCGATCGACAGATACAGTAGCGTCAGACCGATGAGGTTGGCCCAGATAAACGTCGAGGTTCCGAAATACGGTCCGAGCAGCCGGGAACCGGCGATCTCGATCGCGATACTCGACGTACCACCGACGAAGACGATAAAGAGAACCAACCAGTGAAAGACACGGCTCGATGCGGCGACGGAGCTTCTCGCATCCGTATCGACCTCAGTTGATGAAATTGATGTCACAGGAATCCCTTGGAACGTTAGTCCGAAGCTCGGCGAAGTGCCTCATGGATTATACGCGGCTGTGCGACGATCGGACCGCTCAATCGAGCCCAAGGTGTCCGGAGTAACGGCTATCGACCAGATCCCCTGAACTTCTGCAGGAGCCAAATCATGGCCAGAGGAGACCAGGCACGGCAATTCATGCTTTGCGCATAAGTGCAGAAATGTGGACGCTATTGTGATGCGATAGGTTAACTGCGGTTATCCGCGTCCGTATGCGGATTCTGCGATCGGCCTGTAATCGCTCGTTTGGTCGGTTTTGGTCCTATTGTGGCCTCTATGTGACCAAATCGTGACCACGAACTAACCGCGTTTTCCTCACTCCGACAGCGAAATCAAACCAACACAAGCGAACACGCACCAGTCACGGGCCCGAAATCACCCGGATCACGACGCTCAACATTAACGAAATAGAACATGCGTTCCCTATTCGGGCGATTCATGCCCCAAGGTCAACAACAAAACGTAGGAACAAAGGACAGGTGTACGTACTGGTTTCATTGGATACGTGGGGCACAATTAAGTTGTGAGCGGAACCGATGGTTTTAGAAGGGACTGCAGATGTTGGACGTTGCGAGTAATGCCGTCTTGGACTATTGCGAGCGTGGGACATTGACGATCCCGGAAGCGTCGAAACGTATTGGAATAAGCACGTGGAGCGGCTACCAACAAGCCAAGACCGGCAGCATCGGCGGCGTTCCGGTCATCAAGATTGGCCGGCGGTTGGTCGTACCACGAGCGGCGCTTGAGCGCGTGCTCTCAGGCGACATGCTCGCATCTGCGAGCTAACGGTGGAAATGCACAAGGCCGGGGTGTTCGCCCGGCCTTTCGCCTCTGTGAACTGTGTGATTGGTTAGCAGAAGTATGCCAAAAGCCGACGCGTCCGACCATCGGGGCGCGACGCCTCCCGACAAAACAGACGACCGGCGAAAGCGAGAACCTGGCACGTTCTTCGTGTTGGACAACGTGCTCATTGACTGCTACGCGCCGATCATCGGACCGCATGCGCTCACGGTGTATTGCTTCATGGCGAGATACCAGACACGTGACGGCCGCGTGTGGCGAGAACACCGTACGATGGCGAACGCCGTAGGTCTCTCCCGTCCGACGATCGCAAAGGCTGTGGGCCGTCTGTTCACGACTGGCCTGATTGTGCTGTTCAGTCCGCTGATCAAGCGGCAGGACGGGAAGTGGCGCAGGCTCCAGAACTATAGCTACCGGCTTGTCCCGCTGCACGTCCCGGTGGGCGGAATCAACCCGGTTGGACCGGCCAACGACGTTGACCAGAATAATGCAGCCAAACACACAGCGCCGGACGAAAACCACGCCGAAAAGACACCCATGTCAACACCGCTTACCCCACCGGCCAATGAGATTGACCCCACCGGCCAACGAGGTTTACCGGTACCGGCCAACGACGTTGACCAGAATAAAACACAAGGAAAACGTGAAAGCCCAAACGGAGAGTCAAACCACATACGTGCGCTCACTTCCGTTCGCGCATCAAAATCTTCTTCTTGGTATGACGATCCAGAACCGGGAGCTAAAGACGTAGAGCAAGCGATCTACTACAGTCTCGACCCCGACAGGGGAGACCGAATCGGAGAACTGCTCACTGAGCCTGAACGCGACGCAGTACGGGACACGGCCGCAAAGATTCTAGAACGTGTCGGACCAAATAACCCGACCAATATTGCGATGGTAACGGCCATCATGTTTCGCCGCGACAATCCGAGCGGGCAGGTTACAGCTGCCGGAATGAGACCCTATATCGAGCAAAGCGTGCGGCGCATACTGCCCGGCCTGGCGGCTGCCAATGCCTGAATCGACCTATGGTTGCACCTGTCCACGTTGCGGCCACGAGTGGACGGTAACGAGCCCAGACATTCGCCGCGGTGATGGACGTTGGCAAGATTGCCCGCGCTGTCACCCGGAACACGTGACACAGCCACCGGCACGAGCCGGACCCGCCGAACGGCACCCATGACCCGTTTTGTTTATTGATTCGAGAGGATTTACACACCCATGTCCATTGCAGCAAAAGGCGGCGCAGCGCTCCGATTCAAGTACGTTGCCTCAAGCCGCGACGCGCTCATTGTGGCGCTCGGCTCACACAACGCCGACCCCAAAACGACCCGGCAGGTTGAAGACGTGTTCGCGCATCTTGACGACGCGCGAGTTCGCGTTGGATGGCGTTGACCTGAAACTCCGAAGCATTGCAGCCGATAACAGCCGTTCGGCAGGTATACAAGGCCGGCGCAATTCGACAAGCTACTTCCACCGGCCCGCGCTGCCGCCGATGCCGCGTTCGTGGCGGCACAAACGGCCATAGACGCGCTCAGACAATCACTCGTGGCAGCTAGCCTGCCAGCGCGGCCGATGCCAGACGATGCGCTCCAACAGGCGCGGCTGTCCGGCTTGAAGAGTGACGCAGTGATGGTGTTGAACCGGAAGTCAGACGAGGCGATCGTACCGGCCGTGATCGAACTGGTACGGCATTTCATCGCGCGACAAGACGGTCTAGCCGTGTGGTTGTTAGCGGGTGACAGCGACTTTGCAGACCTCGTGTTCCGGTCGCGTCTCGACGGCGCGGCGGCGGATGTGGCGCGGCATGAATACCGGCGACAACTGCCGGGCGTGGTTGATCCGATCCTGCCGGAATCGGCCGGCATTGCGCGGCGCGTGTTGGATCTTATCGACGGTCCGAACGGCCTTCGGGTGATCGTGCGCGAACTGCGCTATGCGGTGAATGAGCGGTTCAACGAATTGGCGGCGCTGCGACCGGCTACAGCCTAGTACGTGACGTTCAGGCCGGTCGTATGGCCGGCCTGGCGCAAAACTGAGAGGGCATCTCATGACGATCAGTGTAGGCGAAGGACTCACCCGCGAAGAGCGCGAGACGACAATCACGTTTCACGAAGGATCGGACACACTGACGGTATCGACGGCAAGCCCGGTATTTGTGCGTCGGCTCGAAAAGTTGTGTATGTCTATTGGAGTTGAGGTTGAGTATCGCAGCATGTGGGATGTTCGGGCGGTTCTCCCGGTTCAATGCCTCAAATTGAATAAGCCTGTTCGTCTTAGCGATGCAGAACGCGAACGCCGGGCAGCCGCGATGCGGGAACGACGAGCGCGACAGTTAGCAGGCGTCAGCCGATGAGTGAAGCTGAACGGGCCGCACTGTCGCGCATCCGCAAGCACCTTGCACCGATGATTGAGGCCGAAGCCGGGCATCCCATGATCGTGCTCGAGTCTCTTGTTCCGGTTGACGTGCTCGATCAGATCACCATTGACGCGATCCGGGGCGGGATTGTGGATAACCCGGACCTTGACCTGCCGGAACATCTTCGAGACGACATAGAGACGCTACAGGAAGCCGGCGTGCTGGTATGAGCACGGTTGATGATGAGACATGGCGATTGCTCGGACTCAACGTTCAGGCCGGCGCCGACATCGGGCCACAACTACATATCGGATTGGCGAAAGCAAAGCTCGTCCCGCGCGTGGCACCCGTGCGGATGACGACCGAGGGGCAAGGGTTCCGTCCGTGGAATCAACCATTGGGCGGATTCTGGACATCGCCGCTGCTGGACGGCTCAACATCGGAGCGTGCAAAGGCCATTGTGAAGCTTCGACCGGAAACGGCGCGCATGTTTCTTATCGGTCAAGGATGGTGGGTGCTGAAGCCACGAGACACCGCGCGAGTCATCAAGGTGATATCTCCGAGCGATGTAGCCGCGACGTACGATCGTTTTCGCTACAACGGCGGTGCTGAGCTCGATTTTCCTGCGATGGCGCGAGCGGGCTTCGATGGATTCCACGTGACCGCCGAGGCGCTCGAGGCGTGCTCCGACCTGTTCCGGGCACCCTGGATGTACGAGATGATTGTCTGGTTCCGATGGGCGTTTGAGGATAAACCGGTTCGGCTCGCCGAGCCCGCATGGGTGCGTGACTTGCCAGGGGGCACGCCGGCCACCATGCGAGATGGACGTATCGAACTCGGCGGCGCGCACGCCGGCTTGTGGTTTCGGGTGCAGGATCTTTCGCGTGAAACCACAAGCAAGGTTGCGGAGTTGTTCGCGCTTCGTGACACCGGCAGTTCAACGCCAACCGACGATCTTTGGATCCTCGTTGCAATCCGGCGACTGGTTCTCAGTGAGGCGATCGCGGAGCATAACTTTACCGGGCAGGACGGGAGCCCGCTTCCGGTTGGAGACGGCCTCGTTGAGGCGATTATTCAGAACGAACCACTATGTACCGCGGTCTGTCGGGCGCTCGGCATCACGGGGGGCGCGCTTCGTGCTCGCGTTGACATTCGCCGCTGGCGTAATTAGCGGGAATCTAACGCCACAAACGAGACCGCGGGCCACGGCCAAACAAAAATGCTGAAACAACCCTCATGAAGGACATAACGCGAAGCAACCGTGATTGCAGTTGCGGACGCAGCCGGACACCCTGACGCGCGCGTGAAGATCCCGCAGGAGACATTGCCATTTCTCATAGGAGAAAACAGGACAGTACGATAGTATCTATACTTGCGCAAGGTTTGTGCCTATACTCCGATCATTGAATCGTTTTACCGAGTAGGGAGCACACACAATGCGCGCATTCACTGACGGCCAGCCGGGTACTGACCACGTTCAATGGCTCATTGAAGACGGTTTGCGAACGGCGTTGTTCGATCTGGCCGTTGCGCGTGCCCGCGGTGTCATGCCAATGACGGGCACGGAGGGCGACGAACCTTACAGCACAAGCGGCGACGTTCGCATGACCCTCGACCAGCCATTTGAAGGCACGTGGGGCGATGCGCTTGATTGCATCGCGGAATGGCTCGGCGTCGAGTCGCCGTCATCGATCGCCAGTTAAACGTACCTGAACACTCACACGCGCGGGAGTCGGACGATAGGCCGTAGAATGCACGAGGATGCCCCAGGAGCGTTTTGACCGCGTGAATGACTCAGGACACGTGTAACGGCTGTTTGAACGCTCCTAGGTCATCCTGGCGAGAGTGAGACGGAATCGGATTAATCCGTATCGTGTTTGGTCGGCCGATTGACAGCAACGCGGATAACGTTCACGATCAACAGGACACCTGCGACTCCGGCAAAGCGAAAGGTGAGAGCATGGCCAAATCGAAGAAGCGGGAAGGCAAGACCGGCGCCCGGTGGGTTGCCGTGGCGGAAGGGCTGCCAGACCCGATAACAGGCAAGCGCAAACAGATCAAACGGACGTTCGCGACCAAGTCAGCGGCCGATGCGTGGGAACGCCAAACGCGCGTTCGTGTGGATACCGGCGACGTCGTAGAGCCGAGCCGGGAACCGTTCGCGGCGGCAGTGACGCACTGGCTCGAGACGGTGGACCTAGCGGCCAATACGCGCAAGAGCTATGACGGCGTAGCACGACGAATCATCATTCCGGCAATCGGCGCGGTGGCGCTCGGGAAACTGACCGGCCGGCATGTGCAACGGATGTACAACGACATTCGCGGCACGAGTTATCGCGTTCAGGTTCAGGCAATCATGAACGGCTCACTTCGGCTTGCCGTGCGGGAAGGGCTGATTAGCCGAAACGTGGCAGACGGCCTGAAGGTTGGACGCGTGGAGCGCCCGGAATCGACCGCGCCGCAAGTCTGGACGCCAGCCGAGCTCATGACGTTTCTCGACGGCGTGCGCGACCATTGGCTATTCCCGCTGTTCTGGACGGCGGCGCATACGGGTATGCGGTTGTCCGAGCTTACGGCGTTGAAATGGGACGACATAACATTGGACCTTGGCCGGCTGTTTGTGGATAAGTCGAAAACCGCGTCTGGACGTAGGCGACTCACACTCGATGCTGGCACGGTTGATGTGCTCCGAGCCCACGAGGCCGAACAGGATACGCGCCGGCGTGCGCTCGGCTTCGAGTGGCAGGAACACGGCATGGTCTTTGATCGCGGCAACGGTGAGCCGGTCGCGCCGCGTACGGTTGAGGCAACGATGACCCGGCGCGTTCGTCAGCTCGGGTTACCGTATCTCACGCCGCACGGCCTACGGCATACCCACGCAACGTTGTTGCTCAAGGCCCGTACACCGGTCCACGTTGTACAGCAACGGTTAGGCCACGCATCGGCCACAATCACCTTGAACGTCTACGCTCATGTTCTACCAGACGACGAACGCGGAGCCGCCGATGTGTTCGCGGCAACACTCAGCGGCATCTCTCGTGACCAAATGGTGACCAAACGGCCGGAAGTGCTCCACGTTTCCGCGTCCTGACAAGGAAAACGCGCGCATTGCGCATAAGTGCAGTTATGCGCAAAGTAAGTCCGTCAGCGCGCACCTATTGATAGTAGGCCGATATCGTGTCTGTTTCGGTGAATGAGCTCGCACCGAGGTCGGCCGGCGCTGAGCGCCCAGACATGCTCCGGCTCACGAGCACAGGCGGTCGAATCCTGCCACCAATCGATGGAACTATCCCGTGACAACTTGCTCACGTCACAGTGGCTGTCCCGCAACTTGTTCCGTCACGACCTCAACGTGCTGCAGTGTCGGGATCGCGCCGAGTGACTGGCAGATTTCACGCACCTCAGCCAAGAGCGACCATACCTCGTCGGCCTTGCCGATGCGGCCACGTAAGTCAGTCAGCGTAAGCAAGGTCAGTGCCCGTTCATAAGGAGCAGCAGAGGCATCCGCCAGTACGATCGCCTCGCTCAGGTGCTCCTCCGCCTCGGCTAGCCTGCCGAGCGCGATATCGAGGTGAGCCAGAAAACGGTGCGCGGCGAGCAGCGCCAGGGGTTGTCGCGGGTCGCGAGCGTGCGTCAGCGCCTCCTGTGTCCGCGCGCGGGCTGTCGCGGAGTCACCCGCCGCATGATGATAGCGGGCCCATAGCAGGTGTCGCTCGGAGCGCCCACGCACGGCCCCGCTCCACGACAACCAGCGGTCGTGCGCATCCAGCCAGGCGTGAGCCGTTGTAAGGTCTGCTTCGTCCAGCGCCAGATCGATCGCCAGCCGCTGGGCCCCGGTCGCGGCACTAAACCAGTGCCCTCCCGGGTCAGTTGATGGTCCTTCCGGCAGAATCGTCCGAACCTTCTCCCATGCATGCTCAGGCGCGCCCTGACAGCGAAGCATCTGCCCAAGAATAACCGTCCACTCGGGGAATCTCGCGCTCAGTGGCATCGATTCGTCGGCGAATACCGCATGAAGTTCCTTCCACTCGCCTGAGATGAACAGCACCGCGGCGCGCGCGGCCGCAGGCGAAAGACCTTCGGGCAGCGCGTGACTGCCTTCTGACCAGGCGGCCTCAGCGTCGCGTGCCAGCCGCTCCCGCTCGGCCACGTCAGTTGTGCGACAGGGAATCGTCACCCGCGATAGGAGGGCCATCGTCATGGCGGCGGCCATACTATGGTGGTGGATTTCCTGGTACATCGCGCGTGCTCGCATGAGCATAGCGTGCGCATCATCCGGTCGGCCCATCTCCGCGTATGCCAAGCCCATGGCGTAATAGGCCTCAATATCCTAGTTGTCACGGGCGATCGATCCGGATGCGATATCGGCCAGGAAGGACGACGCCATCGCAATCGCTTCCGTGAAACGCCCGGTAGCGGCCAGCCAATTGGCGAGTGTCCCGCGACGTGGGTTGACTCTGGGGGGACGATCACTTGCGCCAATCTGCCGGTTGGTGCCACGCTCACATCGCAGCAAGCCCACCACCGTCCACGCCTGTCTTGACACGCGATCCACGTCGTCTGTCGGCAAGATCTCCAGCAACTCAACGCCAGCTGCTAATTCCTCTATCCCGCGGCCGATTTCGCCAGCGTAACAGCGCAGCAGCCCGCAGTCAGCCAGGGAATACGCTTCTAACGCCTGGTCACCGATCGCTGCCGCAGCCCGGTGCGCTTCGATCAAGTAGATGACTCCAGCTGTTGGATTCGACCACCGCACGAGCCGTCCCAGGCGGAAGAGCAGTCGACCGCGCTCCTGCGCCCGATTCGCATCATCCTTCATGAGATGTGTTGCAGCATCGAATCGTTCGACCGCAGTGCGCCAGGCGTAGGATCGAGTTGCTCGTTCTCCTGCCTGAATCAGCCAATCCACCGCCCGCGAATCGCTCGCTCGTTGGAAGTGATACGCGACGACGTCCGGGTCCGGCCGAGGCGTGTCCACGAGCGTCTCGGCAATCCCACGATGCCACATTCGTCGGCGCGGCGGCACAATGCCCTCGTAGAGCGCCTCATGCGTCAGCGCATGCGCGAAGCGCGCATGCGCTTCGCCGCGGACAACCAGCAGCAGGTGCGCCTCGATCGCGCGCTCGATGGCACCCAGCATGCGCTCCTCATCGGCTCCGCTGATGGATTGCCAGAGATCGAACGGCACGAGGCGACCGATGACCGCCGCGATCTCGAGCAGCTCGCGCGTCTCGGCGTCGCAGTGCGCCAGGCGCCCCTCGATCACCTGGCGCACCAGCTTCGGCACCGGCGCCTGGCCCAGCGCACCGAGCTACCAGCCGTGTTTCGTTGGACGCAGTACGCGCTCCGTCTCGAGCGTCCGCAGCAGCTCCTCAAGGAAGATTGGGTTTCCTTCCGCATGCGCGAGTAGGTAGGCAACGAGCCGCCGCTGGTCGCCTGCGGCCAGCACATAACGATCGGCAACGAGTGACTTGGTGTCGGTGTTGTCGAGCGGCCTCAGTTCGATCCGCTCCGGCTGCGCCTCGCGCACCAGCAGCGGGAGGAGTTGGAACAACGGGTGGCAGCGGGTCAGTTCGTCGACACGGTATGTAACGATCAGCAGCATTGGGAGCGCGGCGACGTGCCGCGCATAAGCGCATGCGGCGGTGCAGGCAACTCGGGGCCTGCCGAATACTGGTCGGTAATCTCCAGCCACGGACCATACGGTGGCGTCGTTGACAGGTCGTAGCAGCGGCCGATAAGTACCGCCGCGCCCTTTTCCAGCGCCTCACGGCAGAGCAGGCCAGCCAGCGTCGTTTTGCCGATCCCGGCGTCCCCGCCGATCAACACAAGCCGTCCTCGTCCGTCGATCGCTGCGTCAAGGTGTGCGCTCAACAAGCTACGTTCGCGCTCCCGTCCGACGATCGTGCCAGGAACAGGTGGCAGTACAAGCCGCGAAGCACTAACCAGATGGCTCAATGAGGACGGCGCGGCAACCTGCGTGGCCGTCGCGGCGCGCAGCTGCGCCCATTGCCTCCGCTCCTCAGGTGCGAGATCGAGCGCATCGGCCAGCATCTCAAGCGTCGTCGGATGTGGCGACTGGATGACGGCACGCTGCAAGTCGCTGATGCCGCGCACGCTGAGGCTGGCCCGCTCGGCCAGCGCCTGCTGTGTCAGACCGGCATGTCGACGCGCGCAACGCAGGAGATCCGCGAAGGTGAGACTATCGTCAACTGCCATCGGTCGGCATTCCTTCCGATGCATTATCGATACCCTCAGAGTATCACAGGATGCAACTCACAGGAATTCCGACACCCACATGTTTCGCCATTATGTGGGGGAACACGTGGGTCGTGCATGGTGGATCGCCGTCGACCGGCGCATTGTTGCGGTAGCGTCGGTAGCTGTGGACTGGCGATAGGTAGAGAAAGGACACGCCAATGACCACCATACGACACCTGGTCCATCATTCACACACGAGGGTCGCCTTTCTCATCGGCGTGTTGGCGCTCATGGTGCTGCCAGCTAACGTGCTGGCGACGCACGATGGCACCGCGCCGGAGATGTGGCCGGCCTGGTATGACGGGCAGCAGGTCACAATCATGATGGGGCCGTCCGGCAACAGCCAGAATCCCAACCAGATGCCGAGCGGCTGTTTCGGACTGGGGCCCGATCTCACCGGGACACAGGACCTGACCCACGTCCCCATCATGTACGGCATGTTCGTCCGCGGGGCAACACAGATGAGTTGCCCAGACGGCCGATCGATGCACGACATGGTGTTCGAACTGGGCCCAGGTGATCCCGGCTATCGCGGGTTCGTGCGAACCGTCTTCTGCGTCGAGGGAGTGAACTTCGACATCGCCGCCATGCCGTACACCAGTGCCGCAGCCGTCAGGGCCGCAGCACAGTCTGGTGCGTTACAGTGCGGTGCGGCAGGGACTTCGGTTCGGCTCGCGCAGTTCGTCCGCTGATCTCGCCGCGACACAAAGGTACCCCGTCCAGATAGATAGGATGGGGCACCTTTGTGTCGCAATCGATCCAAACACGGAAGAGGGCGATCCGAATTCAAGCATGGCGGCGCTCCACACGCTGTCGGTGCGACTCCACGCTATGACATTACACGTCGCAAGATCGTGAGAAACGCTATTGTCAACTTACAATAACGTGAAGGGGCCGGATCGTGCTATCGACTGGTGCTAAGTTCGAACTGCCGCCGAGTGTCGCGGCGCAGTCCACGGAACCAGTCCTCAGCGAGCATGATCTTTTTGCCTTCCGGCTGGACCTGTACGAGGCAGAGCGATTCCTGGCCGCAGGCGACGAGAACGTGCCGGTTGTCCTCGAAGAGCTCGCCCGGGTTGGCATTCGGTATCTCTGGCCAGACCTCGGACGAATGCACCACCAGTCGGCGCGCGTCAAGCGTCGTCCATGCCGTTGGCCATGGTGAATAGGCGCGGACCTGTCGTTCGAGCTGTCTCGCAGAAGCTGACCAATCGAGTTGTCCGTCCGCCTTTGTCAACTCGCGGGTGATGATCGCGTGTTCGTCATCCTGCGCTACTGGCTCGGTGGCGCCCTCGCACCACGCCTTCGCTGCGTCTGGCAGTATCGTGGCGGCGAGCTCGGCCAGTCGCTCGCTCAAATGCCCAGCGGTCTCGGTTCCGCGCAGGTGAACCTCTCGTTGCGCCACGATCGGACCAGCGTCAAGCTTTCGCACCATCTTGATGATCGAAACACCGGTCGTCTGATCGCCATTCAATATTGCGGCCGGGATTGGTGACGAGCCGCGGTATTTCGGCAAGAGCGAGGGATGAACATTCAGACACCCGTGCGCCGGAATGTCGAGCGTCCCTCGGCGGAAGATCTCGCCGTAGGCCACGACGACAAAGACGTCAGGATTCGTATTCTTCAAGCGTTCAACGGCTTCGTCTGATCGAAGTGTCTCCGGCTGCCAGACGTCGAGATCAAGATCCTGTGCCGCGACCTTGACGGAGGGCTCAATCAAGCGACGGCCTCGTCCAGCTCGGCGATCTGGTTGAGTTACGACTAGCGGAATTTCAAAACGTGGATCGTAAGCCAGCGCCGTCAGCGAAGGAACGGCGAAATCGGGGGACCCGAAGAAGATGGTGCGAACGGCCACGGCTTACCGCCGGGCGGCGGACGCGTGGTTCACGGCCTCATTGGCCAACATGCTGAAGGCCTGCACGACGTTCTCTCCCGTCTTGGCGGAGAGGAACCCGTGCCGCGCGTCGATGTTCTTCGCGAAGACGCGTCCCCACACCTGGGGGAACGCCAGTCCGAGGTCGATCTTGTTGCAGACAACGACGATCGGCGCATCGCCCGCATAGCGCTTGCAGCGGTTGTACCACTCGGTCAGCGCCTCGAGCGACGACGGCTCGGTGCCGTCGTAGACCAGCATGGCCGCCTGCGCTCCGATGTAAAAATTCGGACGATTCCCCGCCTGCCCTTCGATATCCCAGATCGCCAGGCGGACTGATTCCCCTTCGATCTGAAATTCTTGGGTTGTTATGTCAATGCCAAGCGTGATGTTGCGCGCCTCGCTGAACTTCCCCTTGGCATACTGGCGGATCAGCGACGTCTTGCCGACGTTACCTTCGCCACCAACGATCACTTTCAGCGTCTTCATGATGCGGTCCCCGGTTTCCGTCACTGCGTCTGCGCACAAGTTGGCTGGACGTCCGATCTGTTCGAGTATATGGTTCCGCGCTCCTCAAGGTCAACATCCGATTGTCCTAAATCGACCCCGTTAGTATCATCAATGTCATCATGTGGACGGACTCGTCGCGCCGCGCTGCCTATTACATCGTCTCCTTGTGCATTGTCGGGCTCGCGCTCTTCCTGCGTTTGTACGGCCACAATTGGGACGGCGGCTGGTATCTTCAGCCGGATGCTCGCAACATCGTCATGGTGCTGACCCAGCGCATCCACGCGCCCAGCCTGACGCACCTCGGATTACTGTTTGATCCTGCCCATAGCCCGCTCAATCCACGTTCAGTTGACGCGAATGGACATCCGCAGGCCTTTGCCTACGGCAGCTTGCCATTGTATGTGACCGACCTCGTCGCCTGGTTTTTCGGGCTCTTCACGCACGCCAACCTCAACGATTACGAGCACGTCGGAATGGTCGGTCGCTACCTGACTGAGATCCTCGATGGCGCAACGGTCGTTCTGGCGATGATATTCACGCGGCGCGCATTCGGACGGATGGCGTCTCTGTTGGCCGGAGCATTGATCGCCACGACCGTCACCATGATTCAACTGGCTCACTTCTTCGCGGTCGATGCCTGGGTGACGTTCTTCTCGATGTTGGTGCTGCTCATTTGCCTCGAGCTCTACCGTCACCGAACCATGCGCTGGACAGCGCTCGCCGGCGTTGCCTTCGGCATGGCGCTCGCCACGAAGGTCAGCGTCGTCGAGTTGGCGGTGCCCATTTTCGTCGCGGTGGTCGCCAGCTTCATCGATCGTGGTTGGCCCCGGATCATTGAGCCGGTCGTCAAGCATCTGGCGCTGGCTGGAGTGGCAGCGCTGGCGACCTTTGCCGTGTTCGAGCCATATGCGCTGCTTCAGCCATCCGCATTCATCGACGACGCGCGTCTCCAGTGGCGCATCGTCACCGGACGCTACGATGTGCCGTTCACGCGACAGTTCACCGGTGATATTCCGGTACGCTACGAGATCGGAAATCTCGTCCACTGGGGACTCGGTCCGTTTCTCGGCATCGCCGCGCTCATCGCGCTCGGCTGGACCCTCTGGCGCATCCGTCGCCTGCCATTTAGCTATCTGTTGCTGCTGAGCTGGATAATCCCCTACTTTGCGCTTATTGCGACTGCCCAGGCCAAGTTCCTTCGCTATCTCGAACCGATCGTGCCGGCTCTCGTCATCTTGACCGCCGCCGCGCTGGTGCAGTTCCTGCCCTGGGAGCGAAGGCTCAGCTGGAGGACAGCGGTATCCGCGACCGCCGTCGCCCTGATTCTTGCCGGAACGATCGGTTGGTCGGCAGCCTTCGAGTCGATTTACAGCCAGCCACATTCACGTATTGCCGCGTCAGAGTGGATCTATCAGAACATCCCGGGCGGATCGAAGATCAGCGATGAATACTGGGACGATGCGCTGCCGCTCCCGCTTGCGGGCAGACCATACCCCACACCCTATTTCCAGCGGGTGGAGATGGACCTTTACGCTGATCGTCCGAATCTCGATGAGTTCAATTACATTGCGAGCAAACTACAGCAAACCGACTACATCATCCTGTCGAGTGACCGGCTCGCACTCTCGATCCCGAAGTCTCCGTGGCGGTATCCTGTCGACTCCGAGTATTACCACTTGCTTGAGTCGGGCCAGCTCGGGTTCCAGCTCGTCTATGAGTCCAGTGCTGAGCCGAGGCTATTCGGCATCACGATCGATGACCGCGGCGCGGATGAGAGCTTCTCCGTCTACGACCATCCACATGTCCGGATCTTCAAGAAGGTGACGCAGCTGAGCACCGATGAGTTGCGTCAGCGATTCGCGTCGTCGATTGCACGGCCCTGGTATCCGACTCGTGCTGTCCCGAGCTCGACACTCCTGCTGAATCAACCGGTCGACCAGCGTCCGGCTGCCAACGATCTCGGCTGGTCTGGAGCGCTGACCTATCACAGCCTGGCTGCTGCGGTGGTCTGGTTCGTCGTGCTTACGCTGATCGGACTCGCTGGACTGCCGCTCACTCTGGCCCTGTTCGGCCGGTTCACCGATTTCGGATGGGGGCTGGCTCGAATCCTCGGATTAGTTGTGACGGGATATACGGTCTGGATCACCATAAGCCTTCAACTCGTCCATTTTAGAATGCCGAACATCCTGATTCCCACTGCGCTGATCACGGGTGCGTTGTGGGCTGCCTTTTGGGGACGGGTTCGAGACTGCTGGCCGTTGATAAAGGAGCGCTGGCGGATAATTCTGGCCACCGAAATCGTCTTCGTCGCCGCTTTCGCGTTCTTCCTGACGCTGCGCGCGATCAATCCGGATCTCTGGCAGACCTACTACGGCGGCGAAAAGCCGATGGAGATGTCATTCATCAGCGCGATCGGCCGCAGCGCCGTCTTCCCACCCTACGATCCCTGGTACGCCAATGGCGCCATGAACTACTACTACTATGGCTTTTATCTGGTGGCCTATCTTTGGAAGCTCACCGGGGTGCCCCCCGAAATCGGCTTCCAGCTTGGGATGGCGACGGTCAGCGCGACCATGATAGCGGGAGTCTTCAGTCTGACGTCGACGTTCGGATCAGACTTCCTTCACACTCGCAAGCTGCGCTGGGCGATCGCCGCGGGCACGATCGGAGTCCTGCTCCACTCGTTTATCGGAAATCTGGACGCCGTAGGACAGCTGCTTACCGCGTCACCGGGTGCGTTCGATTTCTGGCGCAGTCGCAGCGTCGTAGACTTCACGATTACCGAGTTCCCATACTTCACCCAGATTTGGGCCGATCTGCACCCGCATGCGATCGATCTGCCAATCACTGTCCTGCTGCTTTCGCTTGTCTATGCTCGAATCCGTAACGGTCTCGGGAATATTCGAGACGTCATGATCTGGGGTGCGGCGTCAGGGCTCGTTCTTGGTACGATGGTGGTGACGAACTCCTGGGATATGCCGCTTGGATTACTGCTGGTCGGCGCGGCACTCGCAACTAGCGCTCTGGCGATTCGCCCGGTTCGACTCAGATTGATTGCCGTGGCGGTCCTGGTATGGCTCGCAATCGGCGGGTTGAGCTACGCGCTCTTCCTACCCTTCTTTAGTCGCTTCGTGGCTCTCGTGAGTGGCATCTCGCGCACAGATGCAGGCAGCAAACCTTCGGAGTTCCTCGTCCAGTTTGGCGTCTTTCTCGGCATTCTCGGCTGCGCGGGCGCCGTTGCGGCCGTGGGTCGGTTCACGTTGCGGCGCAATGACATACTCGCAGGAGCGCTCTCGGCCGCGGCAGCGATGGCGGCAAGCTTTGTTGGGTCGGTGATCGCGCGGCAGCCCAGTCTCCTTGATTTCGCGCTGACCGTCGTTCTCGTTGGAATCGTCGGCGCCGTCCTTCCGTTCATCGTGTTAATCGTCGTCGACGAATCATCGCCGATGTCCTCGCTGGCGTACCTGAGCCCGGTAGCAGCCGCGGCCATCGGGTTGATGGCGCCAATCCGCCCCACCGCGGCCATGCTCCTGATGCCACTGATCGTTGGCGTCCTGATTTGGCTACGCTACGCCACCCGCCCAGCTCTTGCCTTGTTCGGTCTCCTGGTGGCCGCGGCATCTGGTGTGACCTTGGGCACTGACCTCATCTACGTGGTCGATGACTTGTCGAATTCGCCCTGGGAGCGGATGAACACCGTCTTCAAGTTCTTCATGGAAGGCTGGACGCTCTTTGCCGTTGCCGCAGCGGGGGCATTCTTGTGGCTGATATTCGTCGTGTGGCAATCGTCTACGGCAAAACCGCTTGGAATTGTCGCCGGTCCACGTTCACGTCAAGAAACACCGGAGGTACGTGCGGCGAATGCTTCTCGCGTCGCGGTTGCGCGCGTCGCACTCGTGCTTTGCTGCGGCCTGATAGTCGCAGGGCTGATGTATCCGATCGCGGGCACTCCATCGCGGCTTTCGCTCGGCATGCCCGCCAGCCCCAGAGCCCTGACGCTTGACGGTCTGTCCTGGATGAAAGGCTCCTGGATCGAGAACGCGTCGGGGCAGACCATCAGCTTCAAAGGCGACTACTACGCAATCATGTGGCTGCGACAGCACGATACCGACAATTCGATCATCGCCGAGGCGAGCATCGGCCCGTATCGCGGCAACGGCGCACGGATCGCCGCCGGAACCGGACTACCGAGCGTGCTCGGGTGGGACCGCCACGAGCGCCAGCAACGCGATCCCGAAGGCATCGACCAGCGACTGCTAGACCTGCGGCTGCTCTACAACTCGGCCGACCCAGCCGTGAAGACCGCGGTCATCGACAAGTACGGCATTCGCTACATCGTTGTCGGAGATGTCGAACGGAAATGGCAACCTGCTGTCGGGTTCGCGGGAATTCAGGATCCCGGTGAGCCGTATGCGAGTGCGTCTGGGCTCGCGGCATTTGACTCAATGGTCGGATCGGAATTACGCGTCGCGTTTCATTCGGGGGACACCACCATCTACGAAGTCATCCCGTTCCCGTCTCTGCCACCGGTCGCGATGACGAAGGGCGGATCGTGACAAAGTCTGCTGTCGCGTTCGAGTCCATTCGCTGGTACGTCACACTCAGTCTTTTTGCATGGCTGATGTACCCGCTCATTTTTCGGTCACTCGCGGGGCTTCGAAGTCGCGGGCTGGCACTTGTCCGGCCGCTTGGCCTGCTCCTGGCGGCCGTCGTGCCGTGGTGGCTCAGCGCGGTTGGCCTTGTTGCCTATACGACCGCGCTCATCATCGTCGTTCCGGTCGTTATCGGAGTCGCCACGTGGATCTGGGAACTGCGTCGCGGCGAAATCCTACGGTTTTTCGTCGAGGAACGTGCGCGACTAGTCACGTTTGAGTTGGTGGCTGCAATCCTCTTTGTGGGATATGTCATCTTTCGCTGCTTCAATCCAGCGATACAGCACACCGAAAAGCCGATGGAACTCACGTTTCTCAACAGCCTGATTCACACTCGTTCGATGCCGCCGCCCGACCCCTGGTTTCTGGGAAAGTCGATCAACTATTACTATCTCGGCTACCTTCTGGTCGCGCTCCCCGCTCGAGTGACAAGCATTGCCGCGAGCCACGCGTTCAATCTTGGTCTGGCTACGATCTTCGCAACGGCGGTGGTGGCCGTTGTCGGCATCGCCGCCGATCTAGCATCAAGCCTCCGGCGCGCCACGCGAACGCTTGTCGTGCTCTCGGGCGCACTGGCCGGGATCTTCCTGGTCGGCATCGGCAACCTCGTCACGCCCATCGCGTTCATCCAGCACCCGCTTCGAACCATCCACGCGCAATGGTGGGTCGGAGTCGGCTGGAACGCATCGCGCGTCATCGTGGACGGTCCGAACCAGCAGACGATCAACGAGTTCCCCGCTTTTTCATTCGTTCTGGGTGATCTGCATCCGCACGTGCTCGCCTTTCCGATGTTCATCTCGGCGATTGGGGTGGGACTCGCACTGGCATCCGGCGGAAAGGACCGCCAGACGCTGCTCCCAGCGGCAGCACTGGCTGGAGTTGTCGGCGCCGCGCTTTACGCGACGAACTCCTGGGATATGCCGCCAGCGATGCTCCTCGCAGTGGTCGGCATTGTCATCACCACTATCGGTCTGAATTGGCGTGAACGGGCCGTACCACTGGGTGCCCTCGCGCTCTCTGCGATCGTTATCGTGTTGCCGTTCTGGCTCAACTACACGCCGGCCATCGGCCTTCAGGACGAAAGCGTTCCCGCGTCGATACGCAACGCGCCGGTTGTCGGGCGGCTGGTCGACACGATCGGGATCGTCACCTGGCCGAGAAGCTCCACTGCTGAGATCTTCAAGGTCCACGGACTATTCTTGGGAATTTCCGCACTATTCCTCATCATTGTCGGCATCCCGGTGGCGCGACGTCGAAACGTCTCCTCCACGGTCATCGTCGGATCAATAGCGGGACTCTTCGTCCTGTCTGTCCTTATTCGATTCCCCGGACTCTTCTGGTTCGTCGGTCCGGCGGTATTGGCGACGAGCCTGGCGATCACCATGACCGGATCCGCGCCGAAACGCTATCTGGTGGCGCTGATGTCGCTCGCATTCATCTTGTTGTCGGTCACCGAGTTGATCTTTCTGCAAGACGCGTTTGGCAACCGCATGAACACGGTGTTCAAGCTCTACTTTCAGGTCTGGGCAATTTTCGCGGTATCGACCGCGGTTGCCTTGCCGGTTGCACTCTCCTGGCTTCGAACGCGTCTCGGGAGGTTGGCAACCTGGTCGACAGCTGGCGCATTCAGCGTCGTCATTCTGGGCGCGGCACTCTACCCGCCAATCTCCGCCTATCATTGGACGAACGGGTTCGACCAGTCGTCGGGCGTGAACGGACTCTCCTACTTGGCGAAGTACGCGCCGAACGAGCAGGCCGCGATCACCTGGCTCCGGGAAAATTCCACCCCCGCCGATCACATCCTCGAGGCTCCTGGCTGCTCGTACGGCGAGGATGGAGTCCTGCCGGACAACCTCTTCTCGATGGCAACCGGTCTTCAGACTCCACTTGGCTGGCAATTCCATGAGTTCCAGTGGCGACTGGGCGACCCCGCGATTGCGAACGAGATCAATCAGCGAAAAAGCGACGTAGCGGCGATCTACAACGATCCGACCTCCACGCTGGCGCAGGGCTTGCTCAACGAATACGCCATCCGGTTCATTATCGTTGGACCAATTGAGCGCTATGGCTACGGCGGACAATGCGACGGAGGCGCCCCATATTCGGCGGAGGGATTGTCACAAATGGATCAAATTGGTTGGACGCAGGTGTTTCGCAACGCCGACGTGACGATCTACGAACGTCCGTGACCCGATTCGCCGCGAGCCAAAGCCAAAAAGGCCGCCGCGTTAGATTGACCGGGAACCAGACTCTATGCTAGCATTTAACGTCTTAGGGATTCTCAGCCGCAGCATGCGGTAGTCGATGCTGCGGTTCACTATCTTTACACGGGAGGCTTCCATTAGCGCATCAAGACCTGCACGCGTCAACGAACGAATTCGAATCCCAGAGGTTCGACTCATCGACGAAGAAGGCAATCACGTAGGCGTCGTCCGCACGCGAGACGCGATGGACATGGCGCGTGAACGCGGGCTCGACCTGGTCGAGGTTCAGCCGAACGCTGTCCCGCCGGTCTGCCGGCTCATGGACTACGGCAAGTTCCGGTATGAGGAGAGTCGTCGAGAGCGCGAATCCCGAAAGCGTCAAAAGACACAGGATTTGAAGGAAATTCGCCTTCGGCCCAAGATCGACGGCCACGATCTCGAGACGAAAGGGCGTCAGGCCGGGAAGTTCCTGGAAGCCGGCGACAAAGTGAAATTGAGCGTTCTCTTCCGTGGACGCGAAATGGCCCACCAGGATATTGGCAAAGTCTTGCTCGATCGCCTCGCCGCGCAGTTGAGCGAAGTGGGAACGATCGACCAGGCCCCGCATATTGAGGGTCGGACGATGGTCATGCTCATGAGCCCGAGCAAGGCGCTGCGTGGCGGTGAAGAGGGGTCCGAGCAGCCCGCGGAAGCCTGAGTGACCTGAATTCTGTCTTGAGGAGATGATGACATGCCGAAGATGAAGACCCGCAAGAGCGCGAAGAGGCGATTCAAGGTGACTGGCACTGGTAAGGTCATGCGTATGAAGGGCCTGCGCAGTCACTTCCGGCGCCGCCGTTCGCCGCGTAGTCGCCGTGCGATGGACAAGATGTTCGAGGTAAACGCCGCGGACCGCAAGCGGTTCAAGCGGTTGCTGCCGTACGGTTCCTAAGAAACCAAAAAGGAGACAGCGATAGTATGGCTCGTGTAAAGCGTGGTGTCGCGGCACACCGTCGCCACACCAAGATGCTCCACCAGGCCAGCGGTTTCCGCGGGACCAGGCGGCGCCTTTTCAAACGAGCGAACGAGGCAGTTATGCGCTCGTTCGTTTACCAGTACCGCGACCGCAAGGTACGCAAGCGCACTATGCGCCGGCTCTGGATCGCGCGCATCAACGCCGCATCCCGACAGAACGGTCTGCCGTACGGCAAGTTCATGAACGGCTTGACAAGGGCCGGGGTTGAGGTCGATCGTAAGATGCTGGCCGATCTGGCTGTACGCGACATGATGGCCTTCAGCAAGCTGGTCGACGTTGCCAAGAGCCAGCTCTAGACATCAGGCGTGCCTATACGCGGCCCGATCCTGACCAGTCTGCTGAATCCAAACGTCAAATATGCCCGCTCACTCCATGCGCGAAAGAGTCGCTACCGTGAGCGGGCATTTCTTGTTGAGGGTGTACGCCTCTTCTCCGACGCACTCGGATCCGGTGCGATCCCGTCACACGTCTTTATCGACCAAACGCGCATCGAGCTGGATCTAATGAGAGCACTGGAAGGACTCGACGCCCAGGGTACTCATGTATACCCAGTCGATGAGGGTGTGATTCAAGCGATAGCGGATACGCAGACACCTCAGGGAATCGTGGCAGTCTTCGGGTTCCCGGACCTCTCCATCCCGATAGATACAGCTAATCCACTCCTGGTGATCGCTGACGGCATGAAGGACCCCGGCAATCTCGGCACGCTGATGCGCGCGGCGCTCGGTGCGGGGGTTCAGGGTATTTTCTTGTCGCCCGAGACGGTCGACCCGTACTCCCCCAAGGTTGTGAGATCAGCAATGGGCGCGCACTTCCGGCTTCCGATACGCTCGTTTGGTTGGGGAACACTGCCAGAACTCCTGGTCGACAGTGCGCAACGTCTCGCGGCGGACGCGCGTGCACAAACTGCGTACGATCAGATAAACTGGACACAATCGACGGTTCTGGTCGTTGGGAGTGAGACGGACGGAATCTCGGAAGAAGCGCGCCTGTATGCGCCAGAAAGGATCTCGATACCACTTGAAGGCGGCCTGGAGTCACTGAACGCGGCGGTTGCAGGTGCGGTCATTTTGTTTGAGGCTGCCAGACAACGACGGATGCAATAGTTGTGTCGGAATTTGTTACAATATCGGCGTACATACGCGGTCGATATTTGCTCATGGCCCGTCTCATGCTATATAGTCTTGAGAACGTTGTGGGCTCCGGCGATCAAGTGAGCAAGAGTGGAAGGGAAATCGAATGAGGAAGAGTGATCTCGTCAAGACAGTCTCACAGCAGGTTAAGCAACCAGAGACGCAAGTTACCGCGATCGTTAACGCAACATTTGGCGCCATCCAGGAGGCTCTTGCGTCCGGCGAAGAGGTTGCGCTGACCGGCTTCGGGACATTCCGCATCAGCGAGCGGGGCGCGCGCGAAGGCCGCAATCCGCAGACTGGCGAGCGTATCACGATCCCGTCCCGCAAGAGCCCGAGCTTCAAGCCAGGGACGCAGCTCAAGCGGGCCGTCGCCGGGGAAGAAGACTAGCCCCGCATCCACACTTCACAACTGATCTTCGCCGACCCGACGTTCGCGACAACATTCACCCGAACGCGGCATGGGTCGGCTCTGCGTTTAACGCAGAGTTGCAATCATGTGTTAACGGAAGATTCGGCTGGGATGAGGATTCCACGGAGTCCCGTCACACGGGCGGGGGTAGCGGCTGAGATCCATTGGGCCGGCAGTCACCCATTCTGCAATTCGCTTCAGACTGTCGTCTGCGACTTGACGGCCTTCGACGCCGTGACAATAGCATTCGCAATGGCATAGCGATCGGACCGGCCATGCGCGATGACGACCGGATGTCGCACACCAAGAAGCGGAGCTCCGCCATACTCGCGATAGTCGAGCGAGCGCACCGCCCGTCGAAATGAGGACCTCAAGCCCGCCGCAAGCAATTTCGTGTACCAGCGGGCCATTAATTCGTTCCTCAATGCGTCTTGAACGAGAGACGCGGTGCCCTCGGCGGCCTTGAGCAGCACGTTGCCGCTGAAGCCGTCACATACGACCCCATCGACGTCGCCGTCAGGGACCGCATTGGCCTCGATGTTCCCGACGAAGTTCACGTCGTCCGCCGCGGTGAGTAACTCGTGAGCTTCCCGCACGAGTTGATTCCCCTTACCCGCTTCATGCCCATTGCTCAACAAGGCAATTCGAGGATTCGGAATTCTCGCCACCTCACGTAGATAGTCGCTGATCAGACGTCCAAATTGCAGCAAGTGCACCGGGCGCGGATCGACAACCGCACCCGCGTCAATGACATAGACCGGCCGGCCGCGACGAGTTGGGAACGGGATCGCAATACCGGGGCGCTCGATGCCCTGCAGGCGACCAAGCGTGAAGATGGCCGATGCCACCACGGCTCCCGAATTGCCGGCCGATACGACCGCGGAGGCGCGTCCCTCCGCCACCTCTTGACAGGCAACGGTGATCGACGCACGAGCTTTGCGGCGCACAGCTGCGACGGCATGCTCTTCCATCGACACGACCTCGGGCGCATCCAGGATCGAAATCGCGTCAGCGCGAGGCTGGTCCACACCGACCAGCCGATGAATCGTGTCGGCGCGGCCCACCAGGATAACCCGGACACCGTGGCGCCGCACGGCCTCGACCGCGCCCGCCACGACCTCTTCGGGCGCGCGATCGCCGCCCATCGCGTCAACCGCGATCGGAAGCATCGCCAGACCACCGTGCGCTCCGTCTGGCACGGACATTGGCTTTCCTAGATATCCAGGTTCTGGACTTCGCGCGCGTGCGTTTGGATGAATCGTTTCCGCGGCGGAACTGCGCTTCCCATCAGCATGTCAAACGTCTCATCGGCACGGACCGCATCGTCGATCTCCACCTGCAGCATCGTGCGCTGCTCCGGGTCCATCGTCGTATCCCAGAGTTGTTCAGCGTTCATCTCACCAAGACCCTTGAACCGTTGGATATCCCACTTACGGCCGGGATGATTGGCGATGATTTCGTCCCGCTGAGCATCGGAATAGACGTAGTGGGTATCCCGGCCGCTTTGCATGCGATAGAGCGGTGGTTGCGCGATGTAGAGCCGACCGTCGACGATCAGGTCCTCCAGATGACGGAAGAAGAAGGTCAGCAGCAGCGTCCGAATGTGCGCCCCGTCGACATCGGCGTCGGTCATTAGGATGATCCGGTGATAGCGGAGCTTCGAGGGATCAAACTGGTCGCCGATCGAAGTTCCCAGCGCAGTAACCAGGGCCCGGATCTCCTCGTTCTGGAGCATCTTGTCGAGGCGCGACTTCTCAACGTTCAAGATCTTGCCTCGCAGCGGCAGTACGGCCTGAAAACGACGGTCGCGACCCTGTTTGGCCGAGCCACCGGCCGAGTCACCCTCGACGATGTAGAGCTCGGCGCGCGATGGGTCACGTTCGCTGCAGTCCGCCAGCTTGCCCGGCAAGCTGAACGTGTCGAGGCTTCCCTTGCGCTGCACGAGCTCACGCGCCTTACGAGCGGCTTCGCGGGCTCGCGCTGCATAGACGCACTTTTCGATGATGCGTTTGGCCACCGACGGATTCTCGTCAAGGTAGGCAAACAGACTGTCGTTCACCACCGACTGGACCATGCCGGCAACCTCGGCATTCCCGAGCTTGCCTTTGGTCTGACCCTCAAATTGCGGCTCCGGCAGTTTGACGCTGACAATGGCCGTCAAGCCCTCGCGCACGTCCTCACCGCTCAAATTGTCGTCGGTCTCCTTGAGAAATCCATTACGACGAGCGTAGTCGTTCATCGTGCGCGTCAGTGCCGTCTTGAAGCCCGTCAGGTGCGTGCCACCGTCCACAGTGTTGATGTTGTTCGCGAATGAGTGCGTGGACTCGGCGTACCCAGCGTTGTACTGCAGCGACACTTCAACCAGGCAGTCGTTGACCTCCCGGAAGACGTAAAACGGTTTCGGGTGAATCGCCTGCTTGTTCCGGTTTAGATGACGGACGTAGGAGACGATGCCGCCGTCGAAGTAGAAAGACACTTCCCGGTCGGTGCGCTCATCCTTGAACGTAATGCCCAAACCCTTGGTGAGGTAGGCCATCTCGCGGAATCGCTGCAACAGGATGTCGAAATCATAGTCGAGTGATTCGAAGATGGTCTCGTCGGCCATGAAGGTCGTAGTTGTACCGTGATCATCGGTCAATGATGGCCCAACTGCCTCAACCGGCCCCACCGGGATACCGCGCCGGTAGCTCTGCTGATACCTGACGCCTTCCTTTCGCACCTCGACGTCCACCCACTCTGAGAGCGCGTTGACGACCGAAGCGCCGACACCGTGGAGACCGCCGGAGACCTTGTAGCCACCGCCACCGAATTTCCCACCAGCATGCAGGACTGTCATGATGACTTCGAGTGCCGACTTGCCGAGCTTTACATGCTCGTCAACAGGGATGCCACGGCCGTTGTCTCGCACCCAAACGGCACCGTCCGCACGAATGGTGACATCGATATGATCGCAATACCCTGCAATCGCCTCGTCCACACTGTTGTCCACAATCTCGTAGACCAGGTGGTGCAGACCTCGGGAATCGGTGCTTCCGATATACATTCCGGGCCGCCGGCGAACGGCTTCGAGCCCTTCCAGAACTTGAATATCGGCTGCAGTGTAACGAGCGGCGGTGATATCTGCCACGAATTCAGGACCTTTCAGCTGGTGCGTTCGGACGCGGCGATGGCGGGTCGGGATCCACGGAGTGCGCCTGCCCGGTCGCGATAGAACATCATCGCGGCAACCGCCAGTCCGGTCAAAATGTACGCATGTATGACGAATGCGAGCGGAACTCCCCAGGCGGAGCGAGTAAAGACTGTCAACGCCAGCGGTGTTCCAATTTGAATTACCAAAGAAACGAACATCAGGCCGACGCACGGCCAGAAACTCGAACGGACGACGTTGTAGCTCAGATAGATGGCGCGAGCTGGCCCAGCGCCCGAAATGATGATCGCGTCCTGCGCGAAGTACAGGAACACATACGCCCAAACCGCCCCGAGGAAGAAGAGCGCGGCCGTCAGCGGAACAATGCTAATTCCTATCGCCAGAAACACCCCGGAGAGAAAGATCACCGGCAGCGACAAAAGGAGAACGATGCCGGCGACGAGCAGGACGTAGCCTATTGTCTTGATCGTGTTCGAAAGGCTCAGCTTCGCGATACCAGCCCCGGACAGGGTTTCGCCACGTATGACGAACGCCAGAAGCGTCAGATAGACCACACCGATCGCGACACCAGCGACGAGCAAAAGGAGCGCAAGCTCCGGGAGCAGCCACCAGGGAATCGAACTGATCGTTCGATGTGTCGCCCCGGAGATCGTTTCAGCGCCCGCATTCGTCACCATGTTCGGCATCGACACGGCGAGAAGCTCGAACAGGTTGAAGCCGTCGCCAGCGCTCCGAATGCGATCGATCGACGACGAATCGACCTGTGGTATCGAGTTCATCCAACGGACGACGGTTTCAGTCAACGGTTTGAGTGACAGCCGGTATCCCACCCAGAGAAAGACGTCAACGATGACTGGCAACACGAGAAAATACGGTCGCTTGTTGAGGATGGCGAACGCGTTCCCGATCGTCTCGATCACGCCAGGGAGCGCCGTGCTTGGTTGGGAACTCCGATTGGAAGACATCCACTGCATCAGACGGTTTACCTTACGTTGGTTTCATCAGTACGCGCCCAGTTCCCTCAGGCGCTCGTCAGAAATCCCAAAATGATGGGCTATCTCATGAAGCACCGTTCGCTGCACTTGTTGCTTGAGCATTCGCTCGTCACGCGATGCACGGCGAATCGGACCCTCGAAGATGGTGATCTTGTCTGGCACCACCAGTCCGTACCCCGAGGTTCTGCTGGTGCGGGGAACCCCCTCGTAGAGACCGAAAAGCGTCCCTCCACGCGCCGCCAAGCGCCCTAGCTGCGCTTCGGTCGGCTCCAGCTCGACGACCACCTCGATGTTTTCCAATGCCGACAGGAAGCCTTGCGGCAGCTCATCGAGTGCCTCTGCGACGAGGTCTTCGAACGCGGGCGAGGACGAAATCATGATGGTGCTCCTCGGTTCCACACAAGTAGTAATTTTACCAAATTCCGCGTCCCGAGGCGAAAAACGGGGAATTGGCCATTGAGGTCGTTCGACCGTCGATGGTGTCCGAAAACCGGACGATGCGGTAACTGACGAGCGTCTGGAAACCGTCGACGACGCGCGAGTGCCATTGACGCAGCTAGCGCGGAGATCTCCACGGCCGTCGAGGAACGAAAATCCTTGTGGGGACTTGAGAGTCACGACTCACCGAACAGGGGACTCCGAGCCATTATTTGGAATGACGATAATAGGGATATTCCTATTCGGGACATGCTGAGCCACAACGAAGGAGGATCTGGACCAGCGATTGGAGCGCCAAAGCGATTCGGAAAATTGGAGAAGAGCACGTTTGCGGTGGCTCGCGGTGCATCGGGCGTCTGAGATTCGCCCCCGACAGTTGGAGTGACCAGTGGGACAGAAACACCAGGGGGCCGGATAGTTGCTACTTTGACGGGGCGATCTGGAGCGCCGACTGCAGCATCTGCTTGCCAATCGGCAGGGCGACCTTGCCCCCCTCGCCACCGTTCTCGACCACGACCGCGACCACGTATTGTGGATCACTCTTCCCGGCGAAGCCGATGAACCAGGCGTTCGGCTGTTTGTCACCGCCGACCTCAGCCGTCCCAGTCTTGCCCCCAACGACGTATCCCGGTATCTGCGCGGGCGACGCGTATCCATTCTGGACAGACTTGATCATGATGTCGCGCATCTTGGCGGATGTATCCGCGTTGATCGCCTGTTGCCAGACGGATGGATCGCGTGTAGAGAGAACTTTGCCGTTTTCGTCGATGATCTGGTTCACCAGATACGGCGTCATCATGTTCCCGCCATTCGCGACCGCGTCTGCCACCATCGCCATCTGCAGTGGCGTGGCTTGCAGCTGCCCCTGTCCAAACGCCGTCACCGCCAGAGCGGCCTGGCTCGCCAGGAAATTTGAGTCGGTCTGGATCTGGCTGGCATTCACCGGCAGGTCGAACGGGATTTCCGATCCAAAGCCGAAGTGCTGGGCGTACTCGGTCAACCGGTCGGCGCCAACCTGAAGACCGACCTGAGCAAAGACCACATTCAGCGACCAGCCATACGCTTCGGTTAGCGTGTAGTTGATGCGGTTGTTGTCCGGTCGATTCTCTTCCGGGATCACGCGCGATTCGACGGTGAGCGCGCCCTCATCTCGATAGACGGTATTCGGATCGGCGATACCGGACTGGATGGCCGCTGAGGCGGTCACGGTCTTGAAGATCGAACCTGGCACGTAGAGACCTTGTGTCGGCCGCAGCAAGAGCGGCGAGTTTCCAGCGTCGTTGAGCTGCGCCCAGTACGCCTTGGCGTCGGCAGTCTGCTGCACTGACTCGGTGCCGGAATTGACGTAGAGCTTGTTCGGATCGAAGTTCGGCGTGCTCGCCATTGCGACGACAGCACCGGTCTTGGCATCCATCAAGACGACCGCTCCGCGCTGGTCGCCGAGTAGCTGATTTGCCTGCTTCTGAAGTTCGTCATTGATAGAAAGTTTAAGGTCGTAGCCTCGTTTCTCTCGGTGTAGAACCCCATCGAGCCATTGAGTAACCGGATTGCCGCCTTTGGTTCCCATGAGCTCAGCGTCATACGCCTGCTCGAGGTTACTGCTGCCGTAGAGCAACGGCGAATAGTATCCCGCGAGATAGGCCGTCGCCGGATCCGGGTAACTCCGCGCGAAACTTCCATCCGGATTCTTGGTCGTTTGCGCGACAATCTGGCCATCGGCGGTCACGATGCTGCCACGTATCACTTCCGATGCGGCGAGGCGTCGACGCGGATCCTGCACCACCAGATCACCAGAGGCGGAAGCCGACCGCATGCCGATCGAATTGCTATCGATCACCTGAATACGCGCCAGCTGAACGCCGAGTACCAGGAAACCCACCAGAAATAAGACAGTGCCACGGATGACCGCGCGCTCGAAGGCCGGGGCGGACCTCGGAAGCCTCGGCCAGACCGCGATCGTGAGGAGGACAGTACCGATGAGCAGGATCACCAGCCAGGCGGATCCTGACTGTTCATGCGTGGTGATCAACCCGTAGGCGAGCACGAACGTCCCGGCCACGAATGAGGCCGCGCGGAGAAAGCGACTCATGTCTTAACGGAGCTCGATTCACTGACACGTAAGAGTAGTCCGACGATCAAGAAGTTGGTGAGCAGGGAACTTCCGCCGGCGCTGATGAACGGCAGCGTAATGCCAGTCAACGGAATCAGGCGAAGCGTTCCTGCCAAAATGATTAGCGTTTGGAGGGCGAGGATTGTCGTAAGTCCGACCGCGAGTAACTGGGGGAACCCACGCTCGGCTCGCAAGGCGATCAAGGATCCGCGCGCGACCAGCAGCAAGTACAGTGAGATGATGGCGATCGTTCCAAGCAGACCCAACTCCTCGGCCAACGCGGCAAAGATGTAGTCCGTCTCTACCGCTGGGATGAATTGCGGGTGGCCGTATCCGAGTCCAGTGCCGAAGATATGGCCCGCCGCCATGCTGTATTCGGCCTGGATCTGTTGGAACCCTGCTCCGAGGGGATCGGCCCAGGGATTGATCCAGTTCTGGACGCGTACGGCAATGCGATCGAACAACTGATAGGCCACGTACACGCCGCCCGCGAAACTTCCCAGGCCAACGACGACGTACAGGAGTCGTCCGGTCGCGACGTAGATCATCACCAGGAAGATGCCGAAGAAAAGTAACGCGGTTCCAAGATCGTTCTGCAGCACCACGACGGCAAGCGACGCCAGCCACATCAGCACCATCGGCAGCAAGTACGGGATTGGTGGCAGTTTCAGCGGTCCGAGGCGGTACGACCCCGCGATAAGGTCGCCGTAGTCATCGAGATACGCCGCCAGAAAGACGACCAGCAATACTTTGACCAACTCGCTGGGTTGTACCGTGACGATCCCCAGGTTGAGCCAGAGCCGGGCGCCGTTGACGCTCTCTCCGGCGACCATGGTGACTGCCATCAGGGCTAGCCCGAAGAACGCCCACGTGTACTTGTACTTCCTCAGCCAATCGAGCCGCTTTACGAAGACCATCATGGCCCAGAGGAGCATCAGCCCGAACGCAAGGAAAAGGACCTGTCTTTGGGCAATCCCGGCCCACGCCGCACCTCGATCGGCCAGGACCGGACCGAGCCGCTGGATCTCGAGCAAGCCAAGGCCCGCGAGTGTCGCGACCACCGGAAACAGCACCTGGTCGCCTTTGAATCCAGTCGCGCTGAACCAGATCGTCATCCCGAAGAGCAACGCCACATAGCCGAGACTAACCGAGATGTCGCCCAGACTCCACTTGGATGAGCCAGTTCGCGCGAGAAAGATCGTCAACAGACCAATCACGGTCATCAATGACGGCGCGACGAGCAGTTGAAATTCGGTGAAGCGGAATCGACGAAGAATTGACGTCACGGATTGTGTCTTTCCGACGGCCGTGCGTCACACTGCTTCTCAGTCGGGGAGTCGTCTGAACGGAGAGTACCTGGAATCGAGATCATGGCGGGAATCAGACTTTCCGTTTTTCGAACAACAGAGCCAATCGCTCCTGGGTTTCGACCGAAATTCCGTCCGTTGCCGTGGCGACCGCGCCGTCGAGCGCGCTGGCGCACGAGCACTCCCAAGGTTTCGACAACGCCGGAAGTGCCGATCGGATAACGTTCTGAGCATTGACCACGTTGCGCCGCAAGTTGTCGATCACCGCCTGAACGCTTACCGCTTCCTCGGTTTCATGCCAGACATCGTAGTCCGTGACCATGGCAAGTGTTACATAGCAGAGGCCCGCCTCGCGGGCGAGCCGTGCCTCTGGCATAGCCGTCATTCCGATCACATCCACGCCCCACGAACGATAGATTCGCGATTCGGCTTTGGTGGAGAACTGTGGTCCCTCGATGCAGACGTAGGTTCCGCCGTCGTGGGTCGAAACTCCAGCGGAGCGGGTCGCCGCCAGCAGCGCCTGCCTTGCTGCGTCGCAGAAAGGATCAGCCATCGCCACATGGACGACCATATCGTCGAAGAACGTTCGAACTCTGGTCGTTGTCCGGTCGAAAATCTGGTCCGGAACGACCATGTCGAGCGGATGAATGTCGTCTCGCATACTACCGACCGCGCTGACCGAGACAACTCGTTGGACTCCGATCGATTTCAGTGCCCAGACATTTGCACGTACAGGTAGCTGCGTCGGGTTGATCTGGTGAAACCGCCCGTGACGCGGCAGGAACGCGACATCAAGACCGTCGATCTGCCCAACGGTGATGAGATCACTCGGTGCGCCGAACGGTGTATTAACTTCCAGCTGTTCGACGTGCTCCAATCCGGGTATGTCGTAGAGTCCGCTTCCTCCAATGACCCCGACAGCTGGTCGCCGCTCCACGTGCGTCATCCCTTCCCAATCCCGATCGCCACGGCTCCTGCTCTGGTGCCGGACTCGGCCAACGTGGCTGCTATACTAGCCGCCATGCAGCGGCCGTTCACAAAGACGCTATCGAATTTGGAACTCGCTTGCCAGGTACGTCGATTCAAGATCCTCCCAGCCGCACTCGCCGCGTTACTCGACATCGAGATCACGCCGTGATCGGCACGGAGCACCCTCCATATCAGCCCGGACGTATCGCGACCGCCGAGCCGCCGGCGCCGCGACGGATCGACGGCCCGTCGTTTCTCGCGATTCTCCCGCCGCTTCTCGGGGTCTGCCTTCTCGTCGCCGGGCTTATCTGGGTGATGAAGCTTGAAGCCACACTTCCGTCCATCCGAATTGGCGATGTGCAACAGGTCTCCGTCGATGGGCTGCGAACACTCGAGCCAGGGACATACCTCGTTGGCGACTCATCGATTCAGCTTGGCGGCACCTGGTTCGATCAGACGCTCGGCACTTCGACGCCGACAATCATGTCATCATCCAAAGTGACGACCACGCCTGGTAGCACGATATCAATGCGGTTCTATGGCACCGATCTGACTATGACCGCCAGAATAGGGCCCGAATCCGGCAAAGTCTACATCTCGGTCGATGGCGAGGACTCGTCGGTGCTCCCAGTCGACGAGCATGGTTCATACGTGGATTTCTACGCCAGCCAGGCCCAGGAAGACACGATCCTGATCGCGCACGGCCTCGCGCACCGCGATCACACCCTGCAGATCGTCACCGACGGCACCGCGGAAGTCGCAATCAGCGGTTTCAGCGTTTCGGCAAACACGCCGTTTCCATGGGCGTTCATCTTTCTCTATGTGGCGCTGACAGCTGGGGTTTTCGTTTTGATCCGGCTCACGGCGGTCAAATTTTTGCGGCGGCTCGAGTGGATCGCTTGACGAACGTGTGTTGCGCGGATCGCACCAGATGACGACGATCAACCAGTCGCGTCTGCGAGCGCTCGGCCACGACGAGTCGGTCGCCGCAACGTCAGTCGCGATATTGATTACGATCGCGGCAGCTATCCTCGTCCATTCCACTCCGCTCGCTCTGCTCGCCATCATGGTCCTGACCATTCTGGCGGCGTTCAGGCCAGCGGCGGCCGTGGCCGCAATCCCGGCCGTGATCGGCTTCGTGCTGGAACCCGTTCATATCAGGACGCTCGAATTCAGCCCGCAGGAAGTCCTTCTGGTGTGCACAGTTGGTGGACTTGGGCTCAACATAGCAACGACGGGAATACGGGACCGGAGCCCGCGTGGAGCCTTTCGCGTGCTGACCGTCACTCGCGAGCACGTTTCGATAATCGACATTGAAAGTCTGATCTTCGTCTTGCTGGGAACGATTTCGCTTCTTACGCTCGCGCTCCCTGCCTACCGGCACGAGAGCCTGCGCGATTATCGCTGGGTGATCCTCGAGCCGGTGGTGTTCTATCTGCTTGCTCGCTGGTTCTATCGCGATCGCGGGACGCGCCAATTGGCGGTAATGCTGTTTGTCGCGGGGGCAGTGCTCGTTGCCATCTCCGGGTTGATCGGACTCCTGTCCGGACACGGTCTGGCCGTCGAAGGAGTAACGCGCGTTAGCGGCGTCTACCACCACCCGAACGCGCTCGCCCTCTTTCTCGAACGACCGTTCGTGCTGGCGCTCGGCCTGGCAGCCGTCTTCAGACCTCGGCTTCGTTGGGAGTGGCTCATTCCCGCTGCGCTGATCGGCGGAGTCCTACTCATCACATTCTCTCGTGGGGCGGTACTGGCCGCTGGTATCGTCACCGTCGTTGTCTTGGTGGCAGGCGAGCGAAAACGACTCGCGGCACTCGCGACCGGAGCGGGAGCCCTGCTCGGATTCGTCCTAGCGGCTACGGCCAGCGCGCGAATCGAGAACCTCTTTTCCGGTGGCAGCGGATCTTTGCGACTCGACCTGTGGCAGTCATCAGTCAGCATGATCAGAGATCACCCAATCTTCGGCATCGGGCTCGACCAGTTCTTGTACGTATACGCGCCGCGATACATCAAACCGCAGGCCTGGTCGGAGCGATTCACGTCACACCCGCATGACATCGTGCTCGATATCTGGCTGCGCCTGGGTATAATGGGCGTCGTTCTTGCCCTGGCATACGTTGCCTCTTTCGCATGGTTGACGGTTCGGCTCGTGCGAAAGAAACGGACGCTGGGACTGGCCGCGGCCGGAGCGCTCCTCGTCGGGATGCTCCACGGATTGGTCGATAACGGCTATTTCCTTCCCGATCTGGCGCTCATATTCTGGTTCCTGACGGCGTTGATGGTCGCTGAGTCGCAGGATGAGCCGGTGGTAGTCGCGCCCGAAACTTGAGGAGGTTTGCATTGCGAGTCCTGGTCGCGGGCGGAGCCGGTTTCATCGGTTCACATCTGTGCGATAGCTTGATCGCCGACGGGCACCACGTCATCGCCGTTGACAATTTGATCACCGGACGAACGGACAACATTGAACACCTCTTGGATCACGAGCGATTCGAGTGGCTGGAACACGACGTCATTGAACCGATTGATGTCGACGTCGATCGCATCTTCCACCTCGCTAGTCCGGCAAGCCCCGAAGGCTACATGCGCCATCCAATCGAGACGCACATGGTCAATTCTGTCGGCACGCTTAACTTGCTGCGACTTGCCCGTGAGAAAAACGCGCGCTTTCTGTACACATCGACGTCGGAAGCGTACGGTGATCCAGAAGTTCATCCGCAAGTCGAGTCATATCGAGGCAACGTCAACCCAATTGGTCCGCGGAGTTGTTACGACGAAAGCAAGCGCTTCGGCGAATCGATCACCATGGAGTTCGTGCGCCAATTCGATCTTGACGCCCGGATCGTTCGGATCTTCAACACCTATGGACCGCGCAACGATCCTCTTGATGGACGGGTTGTTCCGAACTTCATCATGCGAGCGCTACGCAAAGAGCCGCTCCCGATCTTCGGTGACGGTAGCCAGACCCGCTCGCTCTGCTACGTTTCGGACCTGGTGAACGGCCTACGCGCCGCAATGAACTCGGACGAGGCACGAGGCGAGGTGATTAATCTCGGGAATCCGGACGAACGCACGATCACCGACCTGGCCCAGGTCATCTCGCGGTTGTGCGACTCGAACGCGGGCTTTGAGCACCTCCCGGAACGGCCCGATGATCCATACAAGCGATGCCCGGACATCACCAAGGCGATTAATCTCCTCGGCTGGCGTCCGACGGTCGACATCGAGAGCGGGATGCGCCAAACGATCGACTATTTCGCTCCCTATGTGACACGAGAGCAGCGTGCGGCCATCGACTCGTAGCCTGCCGAACAACCGCCTACTTTTCCCGGCCATCGGCCTGCTCCTGGCGACCTTCGCCGGGCTCTCCGTGCTGCGAGCGCCTGCTCCGGTGAATCTCGGACTCTTCCCTGGCATCGCGTTTGGTGTCGCGCTCGTGCTCGTGCCCTGGCTGGGGCCACTGGTCCTCGCAGCATCGGTTCCCGTGCAGCAGTTCGGGGCGGTCACGCTCGGTGGATCGGCCCTGACCGCCACCAAGGTCGCTCTCGTGGCGGCGCTCGCGGCGTTCGCGATTCAGATCCTGTCGCGTCGCGAAGATATCCGAATATCGATTATCTTAATTCCCTACCTGGCATGGTTCGGGGCGATGTTTGTGTCCCTGTTCGGCGCGACCGACGTACGAGCGGGCGTCGCCGAGATGTACCGCTGGTCGGTCACGATTTTCGCGCTGTTCATCGCCCTCTACGGTATTCGCACGCAGCGAGCGGTCATCGCGACCGCGGTAGCCATGAGCTTCGGCGTCATTTTCGAGGGTCTGCTCGGAGTCGTGCAGTCGATACGGGACATCGGCCCTTCCAGCTTCGCAGTCACCAGTTCGATCTCCCGCGCCTACGGCACCTTCGGCAAGCCGAACACGTTCGCCGCCTACTTCGAACTGACAGGTCCGCTCCTTGGCGCGCTTGCGATTTGGAGCGCCCGCAAGGCGTACGAGTCACTTCTCGCGTATCGTGTCGTTCGTGGGCAAGGGATGGTTGCATCCCAGGAACTTCGGCGTGACTTGGCGCTCTATTCGACGCTCACGATTTGGTTCGGAGGCTCCACGATTCTGAGCCTGGCGGCAATCGTTGCCAGCTTCTCGCGCGGTGCCTGGCTCGGGATTACCGCGGCAATGATCGTGATGCTCGTAATTAGCGATCGCCGAGCAGCGCTTGCCGTCGGCTGTCTGACCGGGGTGCTGGTCCTGGGTGCGATGGCTGGCGGAGCACAGTACGCCCCCGCGGCGATCCAAGATCGCTTCGGGCAGCTTGAGAGCCAGGTCCGCTTCTTCGATTCAAATCAGGTGATGGTGAATGACTCGAATTTCGCCACGGTCGAACGCATGGCGCACTGGCAGACGGGCCTGGCAATGTTCGACGCACACCCGTTTACTGGCGTCGGCATCGGAAACTTCAACGATCGATTCACCCAGTTCGCCGTGAATCCGCGATTCACCATCTCGGAAGGTCACGCACACAATTACTACATCAATGCGATGGCGGAAACTGGCATACTCGGTTTGATTGCGTACGTTTGGCTCATTTTGACCGGACTTTGGGTCAGCTATCGTGCGGTCAGACGTTCCCCGACGCTGCTTGGTCGGGCCGTGGGAATTGGCGCCGTTGGCGTGACCGTCGCATTGATCGTTCACAACGTGGTGGAGGACTTGCACGTCCTTAACCTGGGAATTCAGTTGGCTGTCGTCTGGGCGCTCGCGATCGTCGTGACCAAATACGTTCGGGATGAGTTTGACGCGCCAACGACGATACAGGAAACGGCCGGGGCATGACCGGAACCCAGTTTGAAGAGCAACTTCCGTTGAAACCTATCCTCGAAACCAATGAAGCGGCCGTCGACGAGGAGACGAAGGAAGGCGAGCGAGGCTGGGAAACTATCTCGCTCGGGAAGCGCTTGCTTCGGCCAAGAACGATCGGATCGTTCATTGTGGCGATCGCGATCGCGGCGATCGCACTCACGCGCTTCAAGCTCGATCTAGGCGCGGTGCTGGATCAAATGAGCCACGCCAAGCCGGGTCTTCTCTTGCTGGCATTCGCAACCTACTATGGCGCCTTCTCCCTCCGTGCAGCTCGCTGGAAATCGCTGATGGAGAGTGCTGGCGTGCGTCCGGCCAACGGAAAGTCGCTTCCGGGCATCCCGAGCCTGTCGATCATGTTCGTGCTGGGCTGGTTCGCCAACTGCCTCGTTCCCGCAAAACTCGGCGACGCCTACCGTGGATACCTGCTCAAGAAGCGCACCGGCACGCCGTTCGGCAGTGCACTCGGCACGATATTCGCCGAGCGGTTGGCCGACATGATGACGCTCGGACTGGTCCTCGTCACATCCGGATTCCTCGTATTTGGGCGGCATGTACCGGCGGACGTTTCGATGTGGATGTACGTCGCCGTCGGGCTGGCCATCGCGCTGATCGTGGGCGTGCTGATCGTCTTCCGATTCCGGCATTTCTTTCGCGGCTTTGTTCCGGTCCGATTACGTGATCACTACATTTCGCTCGAAGAGGGCGCGCTTGGGTCGTTCGGTCGCATTCCGACGCTGCTGATCCTGACGGCGGCCATCTGGGCCACCGAAGGCATACGCCTCTACTTTGTCACCCTTTCAATCAACGGGGGCGTGACCTTCACCGAGGCGCTCTTCGTCGCGTTGCTCGCCAGCCTGCTGACAGTCGTGCCCCTCACGCCAGCCGGGCTCGGGTTCGTTGAATTCGGAGTCGTCGGTATCTTGACAGTGATCGGAGTAACCCAGCAGACGGCTGCCTCTATCGCACTACTCGACCGGGTCGTCGCGTATTGGAGCGTTATCGTTGTCGGAGCGATCGTCTATCTCGTCGCTCGTTGGGTTTGGCGGTAGGCAAAACGATGCGTATTGCGATCGATTACACTTCAGCGGTCTATCAGCGTGCGGGTGTCGGCCGCTACACGCGGAGCCTCGCCGGTCAGGTCGTGTCACGACTGGAAGACGACGATCGCGTCGTCCTCTGGTACGCGTCAACGTCACGGGCTCCCGTCTCACTGCCCGCTGGCTCAGATCCCGAGAGAGTCACAACACGACGGCTCCCGATTTCACCACGGTTGGCGTCCATCGCCTGGCATCGCGCCCGGGTCGGCTGGCCAATCGATCGATTAGTCGGCAAAGTCGACCTGCACCACGAGCCTGATTTCGTCTCGCCACCAACGCGAGCGCCGATGGTCACCACGATTCACGATCTCAGCTATTTGATCGTTCCAGAGTACGCGCACCCAGACCTGAAGAAATACCTCGAGCGATCCGTCCCGAAAACACTCGAACGTGCCCGGCAGATTATCGCGGTCTCCGAGAGCACCCGCCAGGATGTGATCGACCACTACCTGGTCAATCCGGACCGAGTCACGACGATTTACAATGGCGTCGATGCCTGGTTTCAGGCGCCCGGTCAGGCGGCAATCGAGCGCTCGCTTCAGCAGTTTGGTCTGCGCCGTCCATACTTTCTGATGGTCGGCACGGTTGAGCCGCGCAAGAATCACTTGACCGCGCTGAAAGCCTTCTCCGCTCTCTACGCCCGGCGCCGAGATGCATCACTCGTGATCGTCGGGAATCCCGGCTGGCTCTCGGAGCCGATCGTGGACGAAATCGAACGTTGCGCCAAGACGATGGCCGTACGCTATTTACGGTTCGTCGACGACACCTGGATCCCGTCGCTCTACGCGGGGAGCGTCGCGCTTCTGGCCCCATCCTGGTATGAAGGGTTTGGACTACCGGCACTCGAAGCCATGTCTTGCGGAACGGCCGTCGTCGCGAGCGACCGCGGTGCTCTGCCCGAAGTGGTGGGTGAAGACGGGGTTGTCCTGCCGCCGGGTGACGCTGAGGCAATGGCGCACGCGATGGAACGGCTGCTTGACGACCAGGTTTACCGGAACGGCCTCGCGGCTCGTGGACGGGAGCGCGCAGAAGGTTTCACCTGGGATCGCGCGGCACTTGCTCACATCAAGCTCTATCATGAGATCGGCGATGGATCGTGACTGACGAACCGGAATTCGAGGAAGAACAGCGTCCGGAGCGCGTCAAGCTGCGACAGATCGGCTTTGGCACGGTTTCGATCATGGTTGTGTTTATTACGATCATCTCGCTGATGTGCGTGGGGTCTGTCTTCATCCTCGTAATGCTCGCTTTTCGAAGTTCGTGACGATCTTATCCGGGCCAGTTAGCCCTTCCCGCACTGGAGTTTCCCGGCTCACATGATCGACCGGATGGCGCAATCCGACTACACGATCGCGCTGGCGCTCGCATTCGCCTTGGTCTCGACCACCGGCCTGCTGGCACTCGCGCGAATCGGCGTACCGACGATCGAGCGCATTGCGGGGAACACCGTACGCCGGATCCTCACCAATAGTGCGGTTCCGATTGGGGCGCAACTCTTCAATCGCGCGGTCGACCTCGTCTTCGCCGCATTCGTGCTTCGCATGCTTGGCCAAACTGGCAACGGACAATACGTCGTCGCCACCACGGTCTGGCTCTACGCCAAAACTGTCTCCGACTTCGGCCTTGGCGTACTGGTCACGAGGGAAGTCTCACGTGATCCCGCTTCGGCCGGTCCTCTGCTCGGGTCGTCAACGCTGCTGCGACTGGTTGTGCTCCTGTCGATCGTGCCGGTCGTCGGACTCTACATCCTCTGGGGAACTCAGTGGTCCGATTTGTCACGCAACAGCGCGATCGCCATCGGCTTGCTGTTCCTCGCGATCGCACCGAGCAGCTACACGGAGGCCGTCAACTCGGTCTTCAATGGACGAGAACGGATGGAATTCCCGGCACTGCTGAACATCCTGACCAACCTCTGCCGTTTTGGGCTGGGTCTGGCCGCGCTATTCGCGGGCTTTGGCGTGGTCGGGCTTGCCTCAGTCGCGTTTGCTACCACGACGATCTCGGCGATCGCGTTTCACGTGGCAGCCCGGCATGTGAAGGTCCGTCCCGTCTGGAGACTTCAGCGTTCACAGGCATGGGATCTCGTCTTGCTCGCCTGGCCCCTGCTTCTGAATGCGTTGCTGCTCAATCTCTTTTTTCGCGCGGATGTCTTTATCATCCAGGCCTCGCAGGGGGACGGCGCACTCGGCTCATATGACGCGGCCTATAAGTTCATCAACATGTTGCCGCTCATTCCAGCCTACTTCACGCTGGCAGTCTTTCCGCTGCTTTCCCGTTACGCCACGTCCGACGCGGACCGTTTGCTCGACAGCTACCGTCTTGCCGCCAAGCTCCTGTTCATCGTGGCCTGGCCAATCACCATCGGCACAATGATCCTCGCGCCTGACCTCATCCGGGTGCTAGCCGGAGACGCGTATCTGCCCAACTCTGCCACCGCGCTCCGCATCCTGATCTGGTTCGTGCCGATAAGTTATGTCAATGGAATTACCCAGTACGTCTTGATCGCGGTCAACCGCCAGCGAACGATCACGGTCGCGTTCGCCTCGGCCGTCTCCTTCAACCTGGTGGCGAATCTCGTCATGGTGCCGATTTACGGCTATTTCGCGGCCGCCGCGACGACGATTGGGACTGAAATCGTTCTCTTCATACCCCTGGCACTCGCCGTTCGTCGCTATGTCGGCCAATTCAATTGGATGGGATTCGCCATCCGGCCAGCCATCGCCGCCCTGGCAATGGGGCTGACTGAACTGGCGACCGTACGGATGGGGGTCATTCCATCACTCGCCATTGCCTGCGTCGTCTATGGGGTCGCGCTCATCCTGACGGGCACCATCGGCCGTCGCGAAGCCGGCATCGCCTTGGCGGTGATCGGCCGTGGAAAGCCAACAGTCTCGCACCCCTAACGCGGACTTCATGGCGACAGCGGCCTCACCATAACCGACTCGTCAGTCTCGTTCCAGAACGCCACGAGTCTGCCGTCAGGACTGACCTCCCACTGACCATTGAGCACCCGGTCGCCGAGAGGGCGTGGCAGACCCGCAGAGTCAGTTCTCGTGCTCACCTCTATCACATGATCTTCGCCTCCTCCTGACGGCGCGAGGCTCAGCAGCCAGATATGTTCATCATCGCCAGCCCACCGAATGGCGCCAACGTCCTTGAGATGCACGGCATTCGACCCGTCGATGTCCGCCATCCACACGCCATCCGTTGAACTGTCCCCGCTGAACGTGATCAGATAGGTCATGCGAGTGCCGTCTGGCGAAACATTCAGCGCGCGTAGGTAGGTCGCAGGAATGATCACCGAATTCGTTCCATCATTGGTGTCGATCGACCAGATCCCCGAGTGCGTTCCTCCGGGAGCGCGACCGAGCGCCACGACATGACGATTGTCCGCCGTCCAGGCGACTGCGGAAGCCTCAAATCGCACCAGGGAACGTACGTTGGATCCGTCAATGGCAGAGACCTTGAGTTGCACGACGCGGTTCACCAGAGAGCTCGTGTTGGTCATGCCGAGCTCCTCGAGCCACACGACACGCTGGCCATCCGGTGAAATCCAGGTCAGTACGCCACCGTTCTGAATCGTCGAGACGAGTGAGCCGTCGATCCGACGAATATCGGTGACGCCCTGCTCCGGATCGGGAAACGCGATGAGTCCTGAGCTTGACGGCTGGCCGAACACGGGTGACACAAACTGCCGATTGCCAGTCGACACGTCAACGACGTAGGCGCCTTGCTTTCCATTGACCGGCGCGTCAAACACAAGCAAGTGCTGGTCATCGACCCAGGAGAAGACCCCGCAGCATGTCGCTACAGGAGATGACGTTACGTCGGGAGTCGGTGCTTCAGTTGGCGTAGGCGAATGAGTCGGAGAGGGCATTTGCCCCGTGGCGGACGCTGATGCCGTGGCCGTTGGAGTGAGGGATGCAACCGCGGTCGCGCGTTCGGTGACTGCCACGGTTGGCGTTCGAAAACCGGTCGGAGAAGCGGTCGCCACCGGATTTCCAGATGGAGAGCCACTGGACCACGGCGCGGAGCATCCTGCCAGGGTGATCACGACAAACAGCATGCCGGTTCTCAGCTTGGCGGCCACGCGGCATTCCCATGATTGAGGATCGGGCCGCCGAAGTGCGTATCAGGTTGATCGTCGATCGTCATCCACTTGCCGGGATCGCTGTAATAGAGCTCGAATTTCGTGCCGTCCGTATCCGCTCCGATCGTCAGACGTCGCCAATCCGCGTCGATCAGGGGCACCGGATCCACCGCGACCGACATCCCGGCTCGTCGAATCTCAAGATGCAGGTGCGACGACTGATCGCAGTTCTGAGTCGTTGGATCGCCGCTCACGCCGAGCACGTCTCCGCGCGATACCCGCTGACCCACCTTCAGGGTCGATGGTCGAAACATGTGGCCGTAGAGTGAGAAATATCCATCTTCGTGGTTGATCACTACGTTGTGCGGGCCTGCGCCAAATGGACCGTCGACCGAGTAGACCACGCCGTCGCCAATCGTATGGATCGGCGTACCGCACGGAGCCGCGAAGTCGACGCCAAAGTGAAGGCCTTGCCCCTGCGAGTACTGATCATGCCAGTTTCGATACGCCCACACCGTTGATCCATACCACTGCGCGACGTACCAGGTGGAGGGTCCCGCTTCGCCGGCGAATGGAAGTCCAAACAGCGGCGGAGCTGCGCTGGCGTTGGACAGGACGAGCGGAATGAACAGTACCATCACGACGCCGAGGGTCATCAGGTATTTTGCGCCGCGGTGATTCAGCATGTTGTCGCCATTGCGCAATCCGAATTCTGAATATGGCTCACTGGTTGGTCAGCGAGCCAGATCAGCGAACGATCGGCTCTCATGTGACTCACTCAATCTTGACAGAGAATCGACCTCGATGGTAGGATTCCCTCCGCTGACGCACGGAGGCGTGGTGTAGTGGCCTAACATGCAGCCCTGTCAAGGCTGAGATCGCGGGTTCGAATCCCGTCGCTTCCGCCCCCATAAATGATCTCGAGACGACGGCTCTTCGGAGCCGTTGTTTTGTTTTCGGAGCCGTTGTTTTGTTTAATGAAGGGCTCATCGACCGAGGCGGGAATCAACGGGCCTCGGTTGCGTTTTATCTGGACCCACTCCTCGGTAGTCAGACTCTTTTCCATCCGCTGTGCCAGTCTCACCGTAACGTGTCGAGGGTCTTTCGAATGCGGACTCGGCCTGGCTCATGCACGTCGATCGTGCATTGGTCACTTTCACGGTGTTTCCCGATTGTCTATGACGGCAAAGCAGGAAGGCGAGCGGCGCTTTGAATTCGCAACGTCGAGCGCTAGGCTGCACTGTCGCGCCATAAGTCAAACCTATGACTCGAACGCGACAATCATTCAATTGACGCTGTTCGATTTGTGATTGTCTTTCAGTCACCGCACGGTCTCATTCTGACACGCGACGCTGACCAGATCGCGTTGAAAACAACTTGTTCCGAGCGGCCTCATCTTCCGTTCTTTCTCCACCCGGCGTTGAGTTGTTTGGAATGGCTCATCGCAACCTGTTCGTGAGCATCGAGACGCCGACCATTTCGCAGGTCACCGACATCGACGGGTTGTGGAAAAAGTAATGGGGAGAGCTATGAACGATTCTGCTCTTCGGCGCCACCGGGCTCGTCGTCTTCGCTTCTTCCTACCTGCCCTGGTCATATCACTACTTTGCGGGATGACTACGAGCACCGCAGGTGCGCGCACAGTTCAGGTGCACTTGTCGACCGCGCCGGCACTGTTCCCTGCATTCAGTCAGTCGGTTACCGACTATGTGGTCCGATGTCAATCGACAAACTCCATACGCTTGTTTGTATCGGCACTGGGAAACACGTCGATATCGATCGATGGGGCTGCGGCGCGCAGCGGAATGTTTACGCGGTCGGTGGGTCTGAGCGACGGACAGAGCTTCGAGTTTTCGGTCTCGGCAGCGGGCCAGACGACGACTCACTACGTTCGGTGCCTTCCATCGGACTTTCCGCATTTCAGCGCTACGCGATCTGGGACGCCACAGGCCGAATGGTACGTGGCGACGCCGAGCGGGTGGTTTACTCCTCTCGGTACATCGCGTCAATACGTGGCCATCTTCGACGACAACGGAGTTCCGGTCTGGTGGGAGCGCGCGGAAGGCAACAGCCCGCCGCGCGACGCGAAACTCCTTGCCAATGGGGACATCATCTGGACGCACGCTTGGGGAATCGGCGGGTCAGGAGCGGAGGAACACTCGCTCGACGGTTCGCTTGTGCGTACTGTCCACACGGTCGACAGCGGAATGGATCACCACGACATCGTAAGGCTGCCAAACGGCAACTTCCTCGCGGGCCGAACCTTCTCCCGCGACGGCGTCGACATGTCGGGTTGCGGCGGTTCATCCAGCGGTACAATGCTGGATTTCGAACTCCAGGAACTCACGCCGACCGGCGTACTTCTCTGGTCTTGGCGTGCGTCAGACCATATTGCCGTCTCGGAAGTCACGCCAAACTGGAGGAAATGGTGCCGGATCTCTGGCGACATCTATCATTGGAATTCGGTCGATCCGGTTGGTGGAGATTTCGTTCTCTCGTTCAGACACCTCGATGCCGTCTATCGGATCGACGGGGCGACGGGCGCCGTCAAATGGAAGTTGGGCGGGACGCCGCGGCCGGAAAGCCTCTCGGTTGCCGGTGATCCGCTCGCAAACCCAAGCCCACTCGACGGTCAACACGACGCACGAATGTTGCAGGACGGAAGCTTGACTGTATTCGACGACGGGTCCGGATCCGGTCGCCCGCCGCGCGCCGTTCGTTTTGCCATAGACGAAACCGCGCGCACCGCCACACTTCTCGAGAGCATGACCGACCCGATTGTGCCGCGAGCCTTCTGCTGTGGCTCGGCGCGCGAGCTGCCGGGTGGCGACTGGGTAACGTCTTGGGGGAACAGCGCGATCGTGACCGAGCAAACCAATTCTGGCGCGCCCGTATTTCAACTCGAGTTTGCGCATGGCGTATTCTCGTATCGGGTCAATCCAGTCCTTCCGGGAATACTGAGTCGCACGGCATTGCGCGCGGGTATGGACTCCCAGCATCCACGTTCGTGAACCAATGGCAAGGACAACACCCGACGTTTCGGTATTGCTCGCCCGGCACCGGTACCAGTCGCCTCTTGCGCGCAGCCCAACGCTGACCGTGTGTACAACAGGCGCGTGCCGCCCGTGAGACGGTCTCCTCAATCCCGGCACACCTGGCGTACTGGCGCTTGAAGGCCGGTCTACCTTCCCGCTCGCGGGCTGCGGTGAGTGCTTCATGGTGCTCTTTTGGCCCCTGCTGGTGACGGTTTTTCGTTATGTCGTCTTCAGCCGAGTCGAAAAACAGTCGAACGACCCCAGGTTGCCTCGACCAATCTCAGAATCACACCAGCGCGGGTGCGAACTGCTCCAAGGTAGCTGCGTCACCGCGACCATTGAGGTCGATCCAGACCGCGTTCGCGCCGGCGTCAATTGCCCACTGGCAACAGTTCGAGTCGCTCTCAATGACGAGGGCGCTGCTCGGCACGACGCCCGCATCTTCGAACAACCGCTGATAGAAGCCCACGCCGTGTTTGACGTGATCGATGAGATCCGGCCCATAGGGTCTCGAGAACAGGTCATTGATCTCCATCTTCGACAGGATCGCTTGCAGTTCCCACGACGGTGTTCCCGACGCCATAAAGAGCGTGTAGCCCGCGCGATGCAGAGCGCGAACGGCTTCAGCGGCACCCGGGATCGCAGACATTGCTCGTTCCCCGACGAACATCGAAAGCTCAGTGTGGAGTGAGATCGCGTCGTCATCCGGGAGCGATGTCACGCCCACGGCAGCACACATCCCGTTCATCCATTCGATTGCATAGGTGCGCTGAAACGTCCGGTGGCTCGAGAAATTGGGTATCCGTGTTTGGAGGCTCGCCCACACGCGAGGGAAGACCTCCCGATTGGCACTCATCCACTGCTCAGCGGTGGCCCCCATTCGCGGAGGCATGAACTGAGCGATCAATCGCAACCACTCATTCGCGCGAAGGCGGTTGTCGTTCAACACGCCGCCGTCATCCAGAAATAGGGCACTGGGTCGCGTCGGTGATTTCTTCGACTCCGTCAGGCGCGAGCGGCGCAGCGAACACATTTGAACTCCTTCGTCGATTTACTCTAAGCGCGATCGAGATCACTGTGACAATCTCCTCCCACACGATCTCCACGGTGATTCCGGGCAGCGAGGTCGGATTCTAACCGCGTGCTTGCAGCAATCCCGAGTTCCGAGTGAGCGCTGCGGACGTGCTACGAATCAAGCGGGTCTTCCACAAGCAGAGCTTCGGCCAATCCCTCATCGAAGGACAATTCTTCGCCTGCCGCAACGAGCGCTGCATAGCGTTCTTCGCCGAGCGCTTGGCGAGCACGTGACATCTCTCGCTCGCGCAGAGCGGCCTGCGGAACGCCGGGTGCGGCCTGTACCCGTTTGCGAAGTGAGAGGGCGAACCCGGTGATTTGTGCTGCTCGCTCGTATTGTTCGAGCGCAGCCACCAAACCCGCGATTCGCTCCAGTGTGTAGGCCATATTTGCAATGTCATCGTTGTCGCGGCCGTTGATGAGTGCTTCACGATAATGCCGCAATGCACGGTCGAGGTGACCCTGCCCCTTGAACGCTTGGCCGAGAACTCCGAGGAGATAAGACGAGGCGGGAACGGCCGCGGCACGTTGTTCGGCCAGCAGGGGCTCCAATACCGCGCGGGTCGCGGCAAAGTCGCCCTGGTAAACCGTGATATAGCCGCGTGCCAGGCGCTGTGTGTATCGAAGTGTGGCACGCCGGTCCGATTCGTCTGTCTCAGGATGAGGATTCCAGGTGGATTCACTCTGCGAGACCTTCTCTCGTGCCAGCGTGAGATCACCGCGCATAAATGCCATCGTCGCTTGCTGCGTCAGCACCCAGGCCTCACCAAAGCGATCCTCTAGCACACGAAAAACCGAGAGACTCTCATCATAGAGCCGGTCGACCTCATCGTAGTCGCCGTGCCGGGCAACAAGATGGGCCAGGGCGAAAAGCGCCCACGCCCGACCATTCGAGATCTCATCTGGAGATCTCAACGACAACACGCGTTCCAGCGTCTCCCGGGCCTCGCCAATGTGCCCACTTCGAAGCCACGTGCTTCCGAGTGCCGCACCGAAATGGAGTGCCCGATCCATGTCATCGTCAAGGCACATCCGGTTTAATGCCGTTCTCAGATTATCGTGCTCCCGTTCGAGCCATGCCGGTCGTGGTTCCGTGGTCCAGGAGAGTCCCAGCCAGTCAAGCTGTTCGACGCGTGCTCGAAAGTGCTCCGCGTGGGAGGCCACTATCGCAGTCTTCTCCCCAGATTCAACAAGTTTTTGCCATGCATAGGTGCTCAACGTTTCAAGCATCCGGTATCGCACGTCACCGTGGCTATCCGGCTCGGCAAGTACCAGCGACTTGCCGACGAGGTGAGCGAGGATGCGCGGCACTTCCATTCCATTAATTCCGCCGCCTGAACACACGGCTTCGGCCGCGTCGAGTGTCCATCCGCCAGCGAACACAGAAAGGCGATTGAAAAGTCGCTGCTCCCGATCGGTCAGCAGTTGATAGCTCCAGTCCACCGTGGCTTCGAGAGTCTGCTGTCGTGGGATTGCGGTGTGCCTGTCGCTCGAAAGCAGACCGAATCGGTGATCGATGCGCGCCGCAAGCTGTTCCGGGCTGAACGCAGAGAGGCGCGCGGCAGCCAACTCCAGTGTCAGCGGTATTCCATCGAGTCGCCTGCAAAGATCAACGACAGCGCCCGAGTTCTCCTCTGTCAATGAGAACCCGGGCACAACGGACTGAACGCGATCGACGAACAGCCGTACCGCCGGACTTGCTACGATATGCTCGATCGGGTCAGAGGTCGCCGGTACGGTGAGTGGGGAAACCGGCCATTGAACTTCGCCAGCTACTGAGAGAGCCTCACGGCTGGTCGCGAGCACACAAAGATCTGGAGCTGCTTGCAGCAGCTTCTCCACAAAAGACGCGCACCCATCAATGAGGTGCTCGCAGTTATCGAGCAACAGAAGAACGCGGCGCGACGATAGAAAATCAATCACTTGAGATGCACCAGAACAATTCGATTCCGGATGGAACCCTATTGCCCGAGCCACAACATGGGAGATGGTAGTTTGGTCGACAACTGGGGCAAGATCGACAAACCACACACCGTCTTGATAGTCCTCGACCATCTGCCGTGCGATTTCCAAAGCGAGCCGAGTCTTGCCGCAGCCTCCAGTTCCCGTCAGCGTCATCAAGCGGGTTCGCTTGAGCGCCTGGGTTGCCTCGTTCATTTCCTGGTCTCGTCCGACGAAGCTCGTGAGCGCGAGGGGCAAATTGTGCGGGGTTTCGACAACGTGCTTATCTGCCCCGCCGTCCCGCTTATCTTGAAATTCGTGCTGCGTCGCCGCGCCGTCACTGATTCGTTGAAACTGCTCGCCGACCAGCGACGCCACCGCATTGAGCGCGCGGCGATGCTCACGGAAGTATTCACTTCGACCAATTGCCAACTCCCGCAACACATCGGCGATCTCCCAGCCATCCACATAACGCAGCTGCAGAATCCGATACCGGCGCCAGGCTTTGACATTTGCTGGCGTCTCCTTCAATGGTTTCAGGGACGCGATCGCCTCGACCAACAATGTCTGCAGGGCGCGGCCGGTTGGCGCCGTCGACTCAGACTCGACGACCAGCAGGCGCGCCAGAGCATGGGTCTGGAGATATATCGGATCGAACACGTGCGCCACGGCGTCTTGAACGAGTCGATGAAACTTCGTGTCGTTGGCAATTGATGCTTGTCGACCGTGAACAAGGGGGCTTCGTGATCGAGTCACTGGCGGGCCCCTCTTCCAATGAACGCGCAGCTATTCGTGGCGCAGGGATGGAATTACCGTGCGTTGGCAACCAGATGTCGCGCACGGACGATTCATTGAATTTGAAGCAACTTTACTGATTATTGTCCATCGCGTGCGCTAGCGCAAGCAATCGGATCGCCACCGGAGTTGGGACGAGCCGGGGACTAACCGGGGACTAACCACCTTGGATCGAAATTCCAGAAGACTCACACTGTAGACATACAGCCACAATTCACTCCAAATGCCCTCGAAAGGAGGCGCAACGTGTCAGCCGGTCCAACCGCCAAGGTTGTTCGTGAATTCTTCGATCGATATAACCGCCAGGACGTCGACGGCATCATGTCACTCGTCGCCGATCAATGCCAAGCGGTCTACCCGTTTCTCAACTCGCACGCGCCAGAAGAATGGCGTGAGTTGATCCTCCAGGAATTCACGGCGTTCCCCAACGCGAGGGTCTTGAACCTGAGAATTGCCACCCATGGTGGGTACGTCTCGGCCGAATTCGACTGGACAGGCACCCGCGTAAACGAATTTCTTGGGCGTCCCGCGTCGAACCGCACCTATGACATTCCATGCGTGCTGACGTTTGATATCGAGGGCGGCAAAATCATCGGTGTCCGGTACTACTTCAACACCGCGCTGTGGGATGTGCAGGACGAGTCCACATCCTGATCAAGTGCTGGCACATCCCAGGTTGGAAAAAGGCCATTCGTACGCTGCTAAGGATTTGCTAAGGTCCGAGCTCTATCCTCAGAATTAGGTGATCCGTTACAGAACAAGGAACACACGACGGTAATCCGGCGGCGCGAAATCGCGTCGTCCGAGATCAATCCTCGTCTCCGGGCAACGTAGCTCGGCACCACGGGCCTGGCAACCCAGACACTGTCGTCTAGCCTGCTTACTTCGGAATCGCTTCTGATGCGATTTCCGATGAAGTCACCCGTTTGCCCCAGCTGCTGGAGGTTGCATGTCAGTGTTGCACCAAGGACTCAGACGTTCTGCCCGCCTGTGGTCGAACAAGATTGCCGCCATCGATGGCGACCGTCGTTTGACTTACGCGCAGCTGAATGACCGCGTCAACCGACTGGCAAACGCGCTCATCGACCTGGGACTGGAACCCGGTGACCGCGTCGGCGTGCTCATGCTCAACTCGTTCCGCTATCTCGAGCTCTACTACGCCGTCAACGTGGCCGGTGGAGTCATCGTCCCACTCAACTATCGTCTCGCGGTCCCTGAGCTGGTCTTCATGCTCAACGACTGCTCGGCCCGACTGCTGGTCGTGGGCAGTGAGCACGCTGGTGCAACACGGGAGATACGGATGGGCGTTCCATCACTCACTGAGCTCATTCTGGCGGACGACTGGGGCGCGCCGGAACCATTCATTCCGTATGAGGACTTCCTCAGATCTGCGGCACCAACAGCGCCCGAAGTCTCAGTCTCGGATACGGATCCCGCCGCCATCTTCTACACCGGCGGCACGACTGGCGTACCGAAAGGGGTCATCCTTACTGACCGGAATCTGGCTGCCAACGCCTATCACGTCATCATCCACTTCGGCTACACGAACCAGACAACTTACCTGCACACGGCGCCCATGTTCCACCTGGCCGACGCCGGCAGCATCTTCGCTGTCACCGCCGTCGGGGGCGCCCACGCTCATTCCCGAACGTTCGATCCACAGCGCGTACTCGAGACAATCGAGCGCAACCAAGTGACAGTGGCGATGTTCGTTCCGACCATGGTCACCGTCTTGGTAAACCATCCCACCGTCTCGAACTTCGATCTCTCCCGGCTCCATCGGGTCGTGTACGGCGGCTCGCCGATCGCGGAATCGACGCTTCGTCGGGCGATGGAGGTGCTGAAGTGCGAGTTCATCCAGGGATACGGCATGACAGAGGCATCCCCACTGATCTCCGTTTTGTCCGCTGACGACCACCGATTGGATGGATCGGAAATCGTCGCCCAACGATTGCGATCCGCCGGGCAGCCGGGCATCGGCATCGATGTCCGCATCGTCAACGAAAACGACCAGGAAGTACCGCCAGAAACTGTAGGTGAGATCATCCTGCGCGGCGACAACGTCATGCTCGGCTACTGGAACCGGCCGGAGGAGACGGCTCAGGTGCTGCGTGGCGGCTGGCTGCACACCGGTGACCTGGGCTACATGGACGACGAAGACTACGTCTTCATCGTCGACCGTAAGAAGGACATGATCGTTTCCGGTGGCGAAAAAGTCGGCGAAGTTGCCCAGGCGACTGACAGCTTCTTTGTCGTCTCCAAGGGGTTCTTCTTCCCGACCGATCGCTACATTCCCTTCTCGGCGATTAGCAATGTCGACGACGCAAAAGTCTTCCTCAGTCTAACGAAGGACGAGATCGACGCGCGCGGCTGGGAGGACCCGGACGCCGTGCGCAACCTGGACAACAACGACGTTGGCACGCGAGCCACGAACGTTGACTCTGGCGTTCCGGCAGGTCGCAGAACGATTGCGGGCAGCGACTACACCACCGACCCCGCCGTGGATGACAACGATACGTACACTCGGGCGCGAACAACCGACGATGACGACGACCGCGACGTTCAGCTTCACGAGGAGCGATTGACGGCTGAGAGGACGACCGGCGAAACCGGCGCAGTGCGAGTCGGCAAGAAAGTCGAGTCGCATCGCGAGACGGTCGACGTTCCGGTCGACCGCGAAGAGGTCGACGTCGAATACGAGAAGTACGACAGTCCGCGCGCCGCGAGCGGTGAGATTACCAGTGATGATGAAGAGATCCGTGTGCCGGTGAGCGAAGAAGACGCTGTTGCTCGCAAGGAAACGGTCGCCACGGGCGAAGTCAATGTCGACAAGCATCGTGTCCGCGAGACCAAGCGGGTGAGTGGCCAGGTTCGCGAGGAACGGCCGGTTATCGAGCGCGAGGGCGACGTTGACGTCAACGTCGAGGGCGCTGATGTGGACGACGCACGCGCATAGACAGACTCGAAGAAACCACCTTCGCAACTGATTGAACGAGAAAGGGCGCTTTGGCGCCCTTTCTCCGTCTCCAGAACGATTGCCGCCCGTTGTCTGGGATTTGGCCGTGAATGCCAGTCAGCCCCATCTCCACTTTCGATCCAGTGGTTGCGCAATCCAGTTCAACCCACGCCAAAACACGTCACCATTTCCTCAACTGCTGGCAGATTCTCTACTCGATGTTTGACAAATCGACACGCGACCCCTTCCAGTATCCACGTATCGTGGCTATCATTGAGATCAGTACCATCGGGCAGTGTGCGCTGCCCTGACGAATTCATAGAATGGGCCCAGTCGCGTTGGGTACAGCGCGTCCCTTGGGCCGAAAGTGGGGGCACATGGAACTCCAGGCTGTAGAGACGGTCGTCCGTCGGCTGTTCTCAGATGACGAGTTTCGCACGGCGGCGACACTCGACGCGGATACCGCGCTGGCTGAATACAATCTTGGATCTGACGAGCGTGCGGCGCTCATGAGCCTGTGCGACCAACTGTCGCGTGAGGATGCGCGGGCGCGTCCTCAGATATTCTGGTACTAAGATAGAGGGGGCAGCGGTCACCGTCAGTGACGGCCGCTGGAACACTGTGTCAAGTGACGATGTAAAACGAGTCATTCGAGATTCGTTTGAGGGGGCGGGACTTCCCGCCCCTTTTTCAAAACTGTTGGAAATCCCTCTGAGGCAGGTTGGCCGAGCCCTGTTCGGCGACTCGCCGTCCCAGTGGGAACAACTCATTCACGCGAGTTGCGCTGCCTCCAGGGGTGAATTGACGGCGACGCCCATCGTCGCGGCAGCATTTGAACTCTGTATCGCCGCGCTTGACGTCTTTGATGAGATCGAGGATGGCGATGCATCTCCCCTGGTCGACTCGATCGGAGTTCCCCGGGCGATGAACGTCGCAACCACGCTACTCGCGCATTCGCAGGTCGTCTTGACTCGCCTCTCGTCCGTGGGACATCTCGCAAATCCGGCAACCGCGTTTGTCGAGGCGATGAATCGAGCAGTCGTTCTTGCCACGATCGGTCAGGACGAGGATCTCACGTCACACGACGATGCCGACCAGTCGCTCGAGCGGGCTCTTCAGATCGCACGACAAAAGAGCGGGAATCTCGTTGCAGGAGCGGCCATGCTCGGCGCGCTAACCGGTTCATCGGACAGGAAAACGCTAGAAAAGTATCGTGAATTCGGGCTCCACTTCGGCACGATGGCGCAGATCGCGAACGACATCCACGATGCAAATCCAGAAACGGGGAAATCAGACTCAGTGGAAGGCAAGAGCACCTTGCCACGGCTGTTCGCCGCCCGATCGGCGAGATCCTCAGTTTCCGAGATCAGCGACCAGCAGGTCGAACGCTCTGGTGGGCTGCACTTCAGCTGGGTTGTCTTCGAGATTGAGCGCGCAAGATGCCTCAAGACGCTCTCGGAACTTGAAACTGCAGGGCAGGAAATCGAAAACCTGAAAACGATGGTGAGGGCATAGATGCCGGGCGACGACAAGCGGTCCACGACTTCTCGGCGTTGGCGTGCATCTCTGGTGAATAGTCGTATCGGAATGTCAACGGTCGCCTTGTCGATCTTTCTTGCGCTTTTCATATTGGGCGCAGCATCAAGTCGACAACTCCCTCATCTCGGAATCAACGGAGAATGGCTGAGTTCCCAACAGACATGGCGAATTACGAGCATTGATCCTCTTGGACCATCGGGTGGGACAAACGTTCAGATTGGTGACTTGGTGCGAAGCGTCAACGGCGAGCCGCCGAGCCTGCTCTCACCAGACGGCAGTCACAACCTTGACACCGCTAACGAGATTGAACTCGTGAGGCCGACAACTGGCGAAATCGTGACGGTGAAGGCTGATGCTCGTAGTCTCAACTGGAACGCTATTCTCGCATTCAGTCTGATCTTCTTTATCGTCGGCTTTGCTGCCTTGAGCTATGCGGGAAACCAGGCTTCCCGCGCACTGGCACTCGTATCGCTGACGGCCGCAGCAGAATTGGCAATCCTCCCAGCTGCGTACCTTCAGAAACGTTGGGCAATGCCCCTGCACAGTCTGCTCATCCCACTCTTCGCAACCAGTTTCGCGTATCTATTCCTGACATTTCCGGTCCAACGTCGAATTCGATTACGCGGCGTGACGCTTCCCAACTGGCTGTTTCCGGCAAGTTCACTTGTAGTCGGATCAGCATCGTATTTTAGTTCAACCATTCAACCCGAGCTCTATCTAACATTCAGGGTGATCGCAGCCCCTTATCTGCTGTTCTGCCTGTTTATCGGGGTGGGGTCGCTGATCATGACCTGGCGCAACACAGGCGACGAACGGATACGCACTCAGACACGATTGGTCGTCTACGGAAGCCTGATTTCTATTCTTCCCTTCTTTGTTTCTCAGCGTCCTTCCGGAAGCCGTGGCCATGCAAGACATCGTTTTGCCCAGGTATTCGGTCCTCTCACTGGTGTTGATGCCGCTTTCGTTCGGGTACGCGATTCTTCGTTACCAAATCATGGACTTGCAGCTCTATGTTCGGCGTGGGATCGTCTACACGATCCTGGCGCTTCTCGTCACGGGGGTCTATGCCGCTACGCTCTTTATCGCGACGACGTTGGTGCAACACCAGCTCGGCATGGGAAGCGGGGTCGTTCTAGCCATTTCCGGGACGATTATCGCGATCGTGTTCAATCGCCTGCGCGAAGCGCTCCAGCGTTTGGTCGATCGCATCTTCGATCGCAGCCACTACGACTATCGCTCACAATTGCTTGAGTTCAGCCAGCGCATGGCAGAACACCTCGACGACGATCGTCTCGGCGAGATGACGGTCAGCCTCATCTCGCAGACGCTCGAGTCAGTCCACGTACGTTTCTACATGTTCGACGATCAACAAGAGCTGTTCCGATTGCGCGCGGCGACCGGTGACTCGGCGCCGGACGAGATGACCGAACTTAATTCTCGTCATCCAATCGTCGCGGGTTTGGATGACGATGGCGGGCTGCGAGTGCGAATCGACGTTGATCGAGACGAAACGGCGCTCGCAATTCTCCTGAAAAAGGAACGAGATACCGTTGGATTGCTGACGCTAGGTCCGAAGAAGGCTGAGGTCCCCTACTCCAGCGAGGATGTTGCGCTGCTGCGCACGGTCGCAAATCAGCTTGCCGTGGCGGCCGACAATTCCCGCCTATACGAGCGCACGCGCGATCTGTACCTTTCGAGCATCAAGACGCTGGCGGCGACGGTCGACGCCAAGGACCCCTATACCCATGGGCACTCAAATCGCGTCGCGTCATATGCCCGCGAGATCGCCAAGCGCATGAATCTCGATGACGATCAAGTGGTTGCGATTCACCTGGCTGGACTGCTCCACGACATCGGCAAGATCGGAATTCCGGATTCGATTCTTCAGAAACCCGGTCGTCTCGACCCGGACGAGCGAGCGTTGATCATGGAACACGCCGCGCTTGGCGCAAAGATCATTTCGGAGAACTCCGCCCTGATTCCGCTCGCTCCGCTTGTTCGGCATCATCACGAATGGTTCAACGGAGGAGGCTATCCGGATAGGCTCGAGGGAACCGAAATCCCGCTCGGAGCGGCCATCATCTCCGTCGCCGACACGTACGACACAATGACGACCGATCGGCCCTATCGCTCCGCGCCGGGCCGCGAGAAGGCCCTCGCGGAACTCGATCGCTGCAGCGGAACCCAGTTTCATCCTGATGTGGTCGCCACTTTTCTGAGCATACAAGAGGCCGCCGACGCAGGAGAGAACGCCGCGGAATTGACCTACCAGCCGTATTCAGTCGCTGGAAGAATCTCTACCGTCGATACGCGGGCCATGCGTATCGTCTACCGGGTCGTCCAGACGATCGGTGAAGTAACTGACCTGAACGGGTTTATAACACGGGTTATCGAGCTCATCCAGCGTGAAATCGGCACAGGAACGGTCGACATCTATCTCAGGGACACCGAGACAGACGATCTGATCAGCCAGTCATTGCCGAATGAAGAGACCTGCATCAAAGAGATGCGGATTGAGCCGGGTGCGGGTTTGGCCGGGTGGGTGGCGGAACACCGGGTTCCAGCACGGGTTGAGGATACCCAGCACGACGCGTGGGGCAATAGAGGGCGTCACCCGAGAACTCGTTCCCATCTCGCGGTTCCACTCTTGATCGACGGTGACATTCTCGGCGTTATTGACGTGCAGAGTCCGCGAACCGGTTCGTTCACACCTGACGACGAGACTCTCCTGGTTATCGTAGCTCAGCAGTTAGCCCAGGTAATCGAGGTCGCGCAGCTGCACGATCAACTGAAGAAGAGCGCCGTACTGGATGGGCTGACCGGCGTGGGCAACCACCGTTACTTCTACCAGCGGCTCGAGGAAGCGCTCGCCGAAGCACTCCGTGACGATTCCGACGTGTCGATCATCCTATTTGACGTTGACGGCCTGAAGTTGATCAACGATACCCATGGTCACATTGCGGGAGACACCGCGCTAAAGGCGCTCGCGGCACTACTAGAGCGCGAATCCCGCTCGACTGACATCGTTGCGCGCTACGGCGGCGACGAGTTCGCCGTGATTCTTCCGGGTATCGACGAGAGCAGTGCGCTCCAGTACGCAGCCCGGATCGAGCGAACGATCAGCGAATCGGCCTTCCAGCTGCATGGGACGAACATTCCATTGCCGTCGATCTCGTGGGGTATCTCATCACGCGGACGAGATGGCGATCGCGCCGTGACGCTCGTCACCGAAGCCGACGGTCGGATGTATCGAAACAAATTCGGCGGAGGTCGCGTAGGTCATACTTCCTTGAAACAGTCCTCGGGCTAGCTCAAACTCCGGGCAGTCCCATCGGCGACGGTTCTATTCTTCATCACGTCGAAGCTGCATGGACTCTGCCATGCGGTATTCTTGTTGCGATTGCCGAGACTCGATCTTCCGGCGGGCAACACGAAATCAGCGAGAGAGCCACCATTGAACGACATCAGTTCTCAAACTTCGAAGAGCGTCCTGCTTCTCGTCACGCCGTCGAGCTATCGCAGCTCCGCCTTTTCGGCAGCCGCCGACCGGCTCGGTATTTCGATCGTTCACGGTGTCGACCTCCCGAAGACACTTTCCCGCGAATGGAACGTTCCGCTGGGACTCGATTTCAGTCGACCTGAGCAAGCCGCGTCAGAGATCGTTGCGTTCGCGGAACATCATCCAGTTGACGCGATCGTGTCGGTCGATGACAGCGCGACCGTCCTGGCAGCGCTCGCGAGCGACCGGCTCGGCTTGCCGAGCAATTCGCCCGACGCCGCGCTCGCGGCGCGAGACAAACAGGTGATGCGCAATCTGTTACGCGAACATAACGTCCCGGTCCCGGGATTCAGGGCGTTCCCAGCCGATCACGACCTTGAATCCATGAGTCGCGATGTCAGCTATCCCTGCGTCGTGAAACCGACGCACCTCTCCGGCAGCCGCGGGGTTATTCGCGCGGACAACCGGGAGGACTTCGTCACCGCAGCCAGGCGGACGAGGCAGGTAATCGAGTCGGAAGGGCAGTCTCTGTCAGACGCAAGCATCCTGGTCGAGGATTTCATCCCGGGCTTTGAGGTCGCGCTCGAGGGCTTGCTCGACGACGGCAAACTCAAAGTACTCGCGTTATTCGACAAACCGGATCCTCTCGATGGGCCATTCTTCGAAGAGACCATCTACGTCACGCCGTCCCGTTTGCCAGAAGCCGTGCAGGACTCAATCGCCGAGTGCACCAGCGCGGCGGCGCGCGCGCTTGGCCTGCGCCAGGGTCCGGTGCATGCCGAACTGCGGGTGAACGAGCAGGGACCGTGGATTCTGGAAGTTGCCGGACGATCTATTGGCGGCCTTTGCTCGACGGTACTGGAATTCGGTACCGGGATGGCACTTGAGGATCTGATCCTGATGCAGGCAACGGGATCGAAAGTGGACGATGTCGAGCGCGGATGCGACGCCGTAGGTGTGATGATGATCCCGATACCGCAGCGGGGCATACTGCGACGAGTGGACGGTATCGAAGAAGCGGAAAAGGTGGGTGGGGTGACGGGCATCGAGATTACCGCCCGTCTGAATCATCCCATCGTGCCGCTCCCAGAGGGAGCGAGCTATCTCGGATTCATCTTCGCCAGGGGAGATACTCCAGCCGACGTCGAAGGTGCCCTGCGACGAGCTCACGAGCGGCTTGAGTTTCAGATCGTGCCCGAGATTCGCCTACGTGCCGTAAGCGCGAGAGCAGCTGACGGAGCGTAGCGATCCGCAGCCTATTGCTTACTTCTTTCGCGGAGCTGGCGCGCCTCCGCCTTTGGCGCCCCCCGCTCCGGCGGGAACCCATCCCTCGGGCATCTGCGCGCCCTCGCCGAAGAAGAACTCGTCCATCTGCTGCCGCAGCATCCGGCGATCGTCAGGATCGGCAGGATTGAGCGCATAGTGATTGATCAAGATCGTCTGGTGTTCGCGCCACATTTCCCAGGCGTCCTGCGAGACCTCGTTGTAAATTCTCTCGCCGAGTGGACCCGGAAATGGAGGCTTCTCCAGACCGGGCAGTTCGCGTCCGAATTTGACGCAGTTGACCATCCTGGGCATCGTGTTACCTTCTCTCAGCTCACTGTCAACGGCCATCAAGGCTAAAGGAGACGACAACGCTTGTCAATCGCCGGTTCCTTCTCAGGGTCGTCACCGCAAAATAACGGCCCGGCACGAATCATTTACTTCGGTCGTCGTTGTGAACTCTCACGCGTCCCGCTCATGACCCTGATCGAACAGAACATTCGCGTTGCTGCCGTCTTCATCCCAACGCCCGCACCGTTCGGTTCCACCGTTCGGCGTCTCGGCACGCGATCTACCATACGTCTCGGGACTGAGCCAACCGGCCCGTCGCCGTGTTCGGTGGACGACGTGGTACGCGAACATGGCATTCCGCTGTACGGTCTGCGCAAACCGTGCGGTCATGAACTGCGCACATTGCTCGCGGACATCGACCCCTCGCTCATCGTCGTGTCTTGCTTTCCCTGGCGGATTCCATCCAACATCACGTCGGTATCCAAACTCGTCGCGATCAACCTGCACCCGTCGCCGCTTCCTGAATTCCGCGGGCCAGATCCCCTCTTCTGGGCATTTCACGAAGGGCGGAGAAAATGGGCCGTGTCGGTGCACCGGATGACGGAGTCTCTTGATGCCGGCCCTCTACTTGGACAAGCAGACCTGTTGATTCCGGACGAGATTCCGGGCAACGTCTTCGAGTCTCTCGTCGCACGACGTGGCGGTGAGGTGTTGGCGAGCGTCGTCGCAGCGCTTCTGACGAGACGTGCACGCGAGACTGAACAGGACGAGGCAGCAGCTTCGTACCAGTCGTTTCCGACGTCTCCCGACCTCTTGGTTGACCCGAATTGGCCAGTCCAACGCGCACTGAACTTCGTCGCTGGGGTCATTCCGCTCGGCTATTCACCGCTCGTTCAGACGCGCCGGGGAACATTCCACCTTCAAACTGCGAAAGCCAGAACAGATACGTTCATGAGCCCAGAAACTTGGATCGGCGACAATCGGGTAGTCATCAAACTCGTCGACGGGGTTCTTGATATCCAGGTGGGAAGCAGACTGACCGACGGCTAGTCTCCTGTCGATCGACGGAGGCGGGAGCGCCATTCATCGAGCGTGTCTCTCAGTGACTGCTCGATGGTGATCGATGGCGCCCAGCCAGTCGCGTCGTGCAGCCTCGTGGCGTCTCCGATTAGTACCGGGATGTCGGACGGACGCAATCGCGCCGGGTCCTGCTGAACCGACACATCGGCATCGGAGAGAGCGAGTAGTCCATCGAGAATGGACTGAATCGAACGACCGGTCCCGCTGGCAACGTTGAACACGTCCCCCTCGAATTCCGGTCGTGCGACCGCTTCGTAGGCGGCCACGACGTCGCGGACGTCGAGGAAATCGCGAACGGCATCGAGATTACCGACCAGGAGGACCGGATCCGCCAGCCCGAGTTCGATTTCCGCAATTTGCCGGGCGAGACTCGAGACGACGAACCGGTCGTTCTGACCAGGACCAATGTGGTTGAACGGGCGGACGCGCACGATACGCATACCGTAGCTCAAGGCGTATTGAAGCCCGAGCATGTCTTGCGTGACCTTGCTCACCGCATATGGATTTCGCGGGGCGAACCCATGCTGCTCGTCTATCGGGACATCTTCTTGAGGAACCGCGCCATAGACCTCAGCCGAACTGACCACGACCACGATCGGGTCAAGACTGGCACGACGACAGGCTTCCAAGACGTTGACCTGCGACACCGCGTTGTTGACCAGGGTCTCCGCTGGATTCGCGACTGCTTTTGGCACGTAAGCCTGCGCGGCCAGGTGAAAGATCACGTCTGGCCGGTAGCGATCGATGACTCGATTGGTCAAATCGGCGTCGAGCAGGTCGCAGACCAGCATCTTGACGCCGTCCAGGTGGCCGCCAGGGTGAGACTGAAGCCCGACGAGGTTCCATTCGGTAGTCTGACGCAGCCGCCGAGCCAGGTGACCGCCGACGAAACCGCTTGCGCCGGTAATCAGGGCCGTAGCATGGCCCGGAAGCGCTCGGTCGGCCATCTAATGGCTAACGCACCACTGGCGCTTGAAGGTCTGGCAGTCCCGCCGATTCGCGCAGAACATCTGCCTTGTCTGTTCGCTCCCAGGGCAGGTCGAGATCCGGACGACCAAAGTGGCCATACGCCGCCACCTGCCGGTAGATCGGGCGCATGAGATCAAGATTCTTGATGATTGCGCCTGGTCTCAGGTCGAAGTGAGCGTTGATCAATTTGAGAATGAGATCACCGTCCACATGCTCGGTTCCAAACGTCTCGATGTGCAGCGATACAGGGCGCGACACACCGATCGCGTAGGAGACCTGAAGCTCGAAGCGATCGGCCAGACCCGCAGCCACAACGTTCTTTGCGACGTAGCGTGCCGCGTAAGCGCCCGAGCGATCGACCTTCGTCGGATCCTTGCCCGAGAAGGCGCCTCCGCCATGCCGAGCCATGCCGCCGTACGTATCGACGATGATCTTGCGCCCGGTCAGACCGGCATCTCCCATTGGCCCGCCGACGGAGAAGCCGCCGCTCGGGTTGATGAGAATTCGGGTCTTACCGTCGAGGAACTCCGAGGGAACAACCTCTTGCACGACGCCCTCGGTAAGTTCGTCTCGCAGGCGCCGCTGCGTCACCGACGGATCGTGCTGAGCCGAAAGAACGATTGTAGTCGCGCGAACAGGCTTGCCGTACTGGTACTCGACGGTGACCTGGCTCTTACCATCCGGCCGGAGATACGGGATTTCTCCTGATTTGCGCAGCTCGGCGAGGCGTCGCGACAGATTGTGCGCGAGCGAGATCGTCAGCGGCATGAGCTCCGGCGTCTCGTTGCAGGCGAAGCCAATCATCATGCCCTGGTCGCCGGCTCCAATCGCTTCGAGCGGATCCTCGGCGGCGGCTTCCCTTACTTCAAGTGACTTATCGACTCCTTCGGCAATCTCGCGTGATTGCTCCTTGATCGACGTCACGACGCCGGTCGTCTCGGCATCGAAGCCGAATTTGGCTCTGGTGTAGCCGACCTCTTCGATCGTGCGCCGCGCAACGGCGGGAATGTCGACGTAGGTATCGGTCGTGATTTCGCCGAAGACGAGCACGAGTCCAGTCGTCGCCGCGGTTTCACAGGCAACGCGCGCGTCCGCATCCTGTTCCAGGATGGCGTCGAGCACGGCATCCGATATCTGGTCACAGAGCTTGTCGGGATGTCCTTCGGTAACGGACTCCGACGTGAAGAGCGTCTGCGACGAACGTGTAAAACTCGTGCTCACGAATCACCTTCCCACAATTCACTTGACAGGACGCGTGGTGCGCGAATCAATCATGGTTGGACTAGGTTCCGGCCTGCCATGAATTCAAGTAGCGTTCCTGCTCGGGCGTCAATGTGTCGATCTTGATCTTCATGCTATGCAGCTTGAGGGCTGCGATCTCTTCGTCAATGTGCCGCGGCACCGAATGCACCTCGTTCGGCAACTTGCCCTTTTCCTCAACGAGGTACGCACAGGAGAGCGCCTGATTGGCAAAGCTCATATCCATCACGCTCGCGGGATGGCCTTCGGCGCTGGCGAGATTGATCAGTCGACCTTCGCCCAGGACGATGATGCCGCGCTCGAGTGTCAGCCGGTACTCTTCGACGAACGGTCGCAGGTGCCGGCGCCCTTCGGCGGCCATCTCATCAAGCATGTGCAAGTTGATCTCAGAGTTGAAGTGCCCAGCGTTGCAGACGATCGCCCCGTCGTGCATGCGCTCGAAATGTTGACGGTCGATCACGTTGATGTCGCCAGTTGCGGTGACGAAGATGTCGCCGATGCTCGCGGCGTCCTCCATCGTCGTGACGACGAAGCCGTCCATGACGGCTTCAAGGGCTCGAACTGGGGCAACCTCGGTGACGATGACATGTGCTCCCATGCCACGGGCCCGCATAGCGATTCCACGTCCGCACCAACCATAGCCCGCTACGACCATGGTCTTTCCAGCCAGGAGAATATTGGTCGCCCGGATGATTCCGTCGAGCGTGCTCTGGCCGGTTCCGTAGCGGTTGTCGAAAAAGTGTTTGGTGTCGGCGTCATTGACCGCGATCACCGGGAACTTGAGCACGCCGTCGTTCTGCATCGCCCGCAGCCGGATTACGCCAGTGGTCGTTTCCTCGGTAGAACCAACCATGTCGCCGAGCAGGTCTTGCCGATCTGAGTGGAGCGTCGTGACGACGTCTGCTCCATCGTCGATGACGATGTTCGGCTTGTGCGCCAGCGCCTGCTCAATGTGGCGGTAATACGTTTCGTTGTCTTCGCCCTTGATGGCGTAAACCTGGAAGCCGTCCGAGACGAGCCCGGCAGCAACGTCGTCCTGAGTCGAGAGCGGATTGCTGGCGCAGATCACGGCGTCGGCGCCACCGGCGCGCAGCGTGTAGGCCAGATTTGCGGTTTCCGAGGTGACGTGGACACAGGCGACGATGCGAATGCCCTCAAGCGGTCGATTCTTCTCGAAGCGCTGCCGGATTAGTTCCAGCACCGGCATCTCACGCGCCGCCCAGGTGATTCGTCGCTTGCCGTCGTCGGCGAGATTGATGTCACGGATGTCGTAGCCCGCTTCTGCCGTTCCGCTCATTCGCATTCCTTTCGCAGAATCGCTCGTTAGTCGCTGCCCTCACGACTCGCCACATAGATGCCAGACTGGCCCTAGCGACTGGCGCCAAATCGAAAACAGACGGGATGAGGTCCGGATCATTCGTCCAGCGACGCCGCTCGAGCCCAGATTCACCGGTCACGTCACAAACGCACATGGCCCGGGGCCTCGCCACACAGTCAACCGGCACAAAAAAAGACAGCAACTCGTGAGCGAGAAGCCGTCTGACTTCTGGCTCACTCTCATCTTTCAGCGGCTCTTCCGCTGCCGGAATTGGCACCAAGCAGATTGCTGCCGGTTGCCGGGCTTCCTCGGGCCGTCCCCTCCACCACTCGGGATAAGAGAGAGCTCTATTCGTTTTTCGCACTATAGCACAGGGATTACAGGCAAACCAACTTCGCCAGGCTTCTACGAGCGGGCTCCCAGGCCGGCGGCCGTAGCTTCGACCACCTCCATTGGAACACCGCTGACAATTTCGACAGCGCCGACGATCTCGCTGGGAAGGATCCAGGTCAAGGCGCCGTGTACTGCCTTCTTGTCACTACCGAGCCGCTCGATCACGTCCCTCAAATCGCCCTCGAAGCGAGAGGGAAGACCGATGCGGTCGAGCAACAGGTTCTGCCGGTCGACTACATCGCTTGACGTACGACCGAGTCGAAGCGCGATATCCGCGGCCGCTCGCATTCCGAGCGCGACCGCCTCACCGTGATGATAGCGATAGCCGGACGCTTCCATCGCGTGGCCCAGCGTGTGCCCGTAGTTGAGGACACGACGCAGCCCGGTTTCGCGCTCGTCCTGCAGAACGACCGATGTCTTTATCAACACGTTCCGGCGGACAACATCCGTCATGAACGCAGGGTCTCTCAGCTGCTCGTCTCGAGCGTGCTCGATCAATGACATCAGATCGGCACCGGTTGATCCCGTCGCGGAGCCTTCGATCATGGCGTGTTTGGCGATCTCGGCCCAGCCTCCTCGCCATTCGCGTTCTGGTAGTGTCTCCAGCACAGTCGGGTCGGCCAGCACAAGCTGTGGCTGATAGAACGCGCCGATTAGGTTCTTGCCGCGCTCGTGATTGACACCGGTCTTACCACCGACACTACTGTCCACCATCGCCAGCAGACTTGTCGGCACCTGGATCAGACCAACGCCGCGGAGCGCGATCGCGGCCACGAATCCCGCCAGATCGCCGACGACACCACCACCCAGCGCCACAACCAGATCGCGCCGATCGAGTCTGGCCGAGAGTACTTGGTCAAGAAGCTGGGCGACCTGGTCAAGGGATTTGCTCGACTCTCCCGCTGGCACTTCCAGCGTCTCCGTGACGATCCCGACTCGCTCGATGTTCTGCGCCACGTGCGCCGCCCAGAGGGGACCGACGTTGTTGTCAGTGATGAGCCATGCACGTCGTGCCTCGGGAAATCGCTGTCGAATAACTGATCCTGCGTGTTCAAGCAATCCTGCGTCGACGTAGAGATCAGAGCGCCCGTGAGCGGCTCCGATGCTCCCGATCGGAAGGGCAAGCTCGCCAGACTCGGCTTCGCGTGCGATTCGAGCTATCTCCTCGGCTACCTCGTTCGTCGTCTTTCCAGACGTAACCACCACACAATCGGCCCGAGCATAGAGATGCTTCCGTGTCGCCGCGAGCGACGACAGCGACGCACGCTGATCAGCCGATCCGATCATCGGCCGTCCGGCTGCCGGGTCCGTTTTGACCTGTTGTTGTAATCGGGCGAGAATTTCGTCTTCGGTTGCTATCAAATGAACGATGAGACTGTTCGGGCGCATCGTCACCCAGTTGCGCTCATCGACCACCACGCCACCACCGGTCGCGACGACGCAGCGATCACGCGAGCAAGAGCGGATCAGACTGGCACGTTCCGCCGACCGAAAGACCGGCTCCCCAAAACGACTAAAGATCTCCGAGATCGGACACCCGAACGTCGTGACAACATCGTCATCGAGATCGACACAGTCGAAGCTGAGCGCTTCGGCCAATTGCCGGGCCACGGTCGATTTTCCGGTCCCGCTCAGCCCTATCAGAACAACACGATCCACCTACACACCTCGCCCCACGCACACCTCGACACCGGATTCTGCTCGGAGCCCCGGGAGATTATAGACATCGTTCGAGCGACCTGACAGTGTATTCGTCGATGTGGTTCACGGCAGAATCCCCGGTTACCGCGAATCTGCTCGAAGCTTGCGAACCCCGCACTATCCCAGCACGGCTGAACCGGTTCAGAAGGGACGACGACACGATCATCAGAGCGACTCGCTCTCCTCGCGGCCCAAATCTCGCGAGAGTGTTGCAGAACCAACCCCCTGCCGGAGACATATTTGCGACCGGCGGGGTGATTAACTGCCGTGAAGTAAGGCCAAATCCTTCATTCAACCTAACAAGTATCGCGCATCCGGCGTATAATGAAGGGAAGCGTGCCAATGTGTCATTGCGGCCACAGAGCGCGAACACCTCCGCCATCATCGATGAATGAGTCACGGGAAGAGAGTTGATGGACCGTATCCTGATCGCTGACGACGATGCCGGAATCCGCGGGATGCTCCGCGACTTTCTCGAAGACGAGGGATTCGACGTCGACGAAACAGATGACAGCGAAGCCGTCCTGACTGCCATCAAGTCGGACGATCCGCCTGCGCTCGTCTTGATGGATGTTCGCATGCCGAACAAGAGTGGCATTGACGTCTTGCGTGAATTGTCCGAGGAGCGCGGTGCACAGTTGCCGTTCATCATTATGACGGCATACGGGAGCGCAAACCTCGCTATTGAGGCGATGCAGTTAGGCGCTTACGACTACATCACCAAGCCATTTGATCTGGACGACGTGCTCCTAACAATCCGGCGCTTCATCGACCACCAGGATCTGCTAAAGCGCGTTTCGAACGCGAGCAGCAGTCAAGATCGCGACCCCAACGACTACATTATCGGTAATAGCGTCCCAATGCAGGAAGTCTATAAGACGGTCGGCCGCGTGGCGCGAGCCGAGTCGACCGTGCTTGTCTCGGGGGAGACCGGAACCGGTAAAGAACTGGTGGCCACGGTTCTCCACCGTAATTCGGGCTATTCAGGTGGGCCGCTGATCAAGGTGAACTGCGCCGCCTTGCCGGAGACACTGCTCGAAAGCGAATTGTTTGGTCATGAGAAGGGCTCATTCACCGGCGCGCTGAACCAGCGCAAGGGCCGGTTCGAGATGGCAAATAAGGGGACGATCTTCCTCGACGAGGTCGGTGAGATGACGCTCTCAACGCAGAAAAAATTGCTGCGTGTGCTGCAAGAGCGTGAGTTCGAGCGCGTCGGCGGATCGGTCTCGGTCAAGGTCGACACGCGCGTGGTCGCCGCGACTAACAAGAATCTCGCTCAGGAAGTGCGCGAGGGCCGTTTTCGAGAAGACCTCTTCTACCGGCTGAACGTGATTTCGATCTACCTGCCGCCGCTGCGAGAGCGCAAGGAGGATATCCCGCTCCTGGTCGAGCACTTCCTCCATAAGCACCGCTATTCATCCAGTTCGGCTCCAGCCAAGGTCTCCACATCAGCGATGCAGCGCCTCATGGAGCATGAATGGCCAGGAAACGTGCGCGAGCTCGAGAACATCATTGAACGGGCTGTCGTTCTTGCCCAGGGCACGATCATCACCGATGAGCACCTCAGCTTCTCGAGCGCCGAGCAGGGACACATCATCGATATCGCGCACCGGGTGCGAAACGGCGCGACGTTGAACCAGGTTCAGCAAGAAGTCGAGAAGCAGATGTTGATCGAAGCGCTGAAGCAGAACGAAGGCGACCAGGTCGCCGCGGCGCAGTCGATCGGCATGGAACTACGTGAGTTCCAGCAGCGGCTGCACGATTACGGACGGCTCGACGAGAAGGAGCCCGAAGTCATCGTCTAGCCGGACAAGAATTTCGCCCCATCAATTCATGTTGACCGACTGGAACCCCGCGACTATGCTACGCGGGGTTCGCTTCTTCGGTCTCTGGGAATTCCTCTTGAGATTCCCCATCGGCTCGCCACCACCGCAGTGACTTCAACCGTGGAGGGCTGAGGCGTGGCACGGACCGCCGTGGCAATTTGATCGGGTTCTGCTTCAGCACATCCAACGCCTGAGAGTACAGTGCTCGCATCTGCTCTCTGTTGAGCTTTTCCCCTCGCTCGTAGTACACCTGTGCCGCTTCACCGATTGCCCAGGTGCCGGCAAACGCAATCGCCACCTTCGGCACGGTTCCGATGGCCAGCGGCAACAACGTGACAACCTCACGAGCCACCGTGCGCCAGGCGAGACCGGCGCCGACTACCGGGATCATCTCGCTATAGATTCGCCAGCGGCTGTCCAGGTCACGGCCGTTGATCGCCGCAAGCTTGAAAATCAGCATGAGCTGGTTCTTCGTCAAAACGATGAAGTCGGCGCCGACTGCCAGCACATTGCCGACGAGTGGGATCAATGTCGGGATGTTCGAAACCAGTGCGAACTGCGCGTTCACGGTCGACGTCTCGACAATCGCCCGGTGAGCACAAGCACCCTTCATCGCCGGAACATAGCGGCCAATCGCGATCGAGCGATCGTCCGCACAGTCGGCAACCCGGCGGCGTAATGGCTCGACGTCGAGCTTGTCATCTTGCTTCATCGGTGCCATTTCGACCATTCGCCACGGCTCTTTAACACGCCGGTAGAGATCGCGCCATTCGCGTCCCGTCTTGGGATCGAGCGGTCCGACTGAGATGATCACGTCATAGTGAAGTGGATCAACCTTGCTGTCTTCGAACGCGCGCACGTCCACGTATTCCTCGACGCCGTCGCCAAAGAGCGCATCCGCGACCCGGCGCGCCTGAGAATAGGCAGACGAGATGACCAACAAGCGCGGCGGAACGCGAGACTCTGCTTCGAGCTCGTCGAAGCTCATCTCACGAATGACGCTGATAAAATCACGAATGCCCATGTACCGGTACCTTTCGATGTTGACGCGAAATCCTGCGACGTTCGACCGGCGCACCACTGCATACCCTTGTTGCAGGGTTGTCCAAAGCGACGCACTGTTTGTCATGAGCTAGAGTTGGAATCCCTCGCCGGTGATCTGGACGTCCACGATCGATCCATGCAAGACGCGATCCTCGCCTTCGGGAATCACGATGAGGCTGTTCGCCGCCACAAGCGTCGAGAGAGCCGCGCTCCCTCGTGACGAGACTGGACCGACCACCAGTTCGTTTCCATCTCGTCTGACGATCGCTCGGACGTAATGTTGTCGACCGCCTCGATTCTCGACGTCACACATCAGTCGTGCGGGAACCGGTTCCAGGGACTCCGGGAGACCAAGCATACGTCGTATCGCCGGGCGCCCAAACTGGATATACGCCACATACGCTGCGGCAGGATTGCCCGGAAGGCCAAGCAACGGCGTTTCACCGATATGTCCAAAGGCCAGTGGCTTGCCTGGCTTCATTCGCACCTGCCAGAGATCGATGTCTCCTTCGCGCCGTAACACCTGCTTGACCATGTCGTAGTCACCAACCGAAACTCCTCCCGACGTGACGATCAGGTCAGCGTCGAGCGCTCCGGCGAGACGGTCTATTATGTCACGTTCTGCATCGCGCGCAACACCGATCAGCCGCGGTTCCGCTCCGAACTGTCGGGTCAGAGCGGCGATCATCGGACTGTTGCTGTTGCGGACTTGGCCGGCGGCCCGTGGCGCACCAACGTCGGCGATCTCATCGCCGGTCGCGAGGATTGTGACACGGGGCGGGCGCCGGCAAGCGACCGACTGGCAACCGAGCGCCGCCAGTAACCCGATCTCCGCGGCTCCGATGACGGTGCCGGCCGACAGGGCGATCGACCCTGCTGGAATGTCCTCTCCGGCCTGGCGAACATTCTGCCAGGAACTAGCGGGGCGGGATATCACGACTGTTGGAATAGAAGAATCATCCGCGCTCGAAGAACGCACTTCCACATCCTCGAAGCGAATCACGGTGTCGGCGCCATCTGGAACCGGCGCGCCAGTCATAATTCTGATAGCCGAACGGGAAGTGAGCGTGGAATCGGCGTCGTCACCGGCGGCAATCTCCTCGATGATCGGAAGTGTCACCGGATGCTGCGTTGAGGCGCCTGCGGTGTCGACGGAGCGGACCGCATAGCCGTCCATCGCCGAATTGCGAAACGGCGGAAGGTCCTCTGCCGCCACAAAGTCTTCTGCCAGGACCTGTCCGACGGACTGAGAAAGCGGCACGGATATGCTTTCATCAAGAGGGAAAAACGCGGAGAGAATACGGGTGCGAGCCTCGTCGACCTTCATCATCGACTCCATGCCTGAATCAGCGTCACGCGGGTCACGAGGCTCGCCAGAGACCACCTAGGATTCCTGCTTCAGTCGCTCCATAGCCGCGACGAGCTCCTTAACGGCGTTGGCGGAATTATTCAACGCAGCACGCTCGTCATCGGTCAACTCGATTTCCATCACCTGCTTGACGCCTCCCGTGCCAAGCTTGGCCGGGACACCGACGTAGAGATCATTTAGACCATACTCGCCATTGAGATAGGCGCTACAGGCCACGACGCGATTCTCATCCAAGAGGACCGCTTCGACCATGTCAACGACGGAAGCCGCCGGGGCGTAGTAGGCGCTGGTGCCGAGCAATTTGACGATTTCACCGCCGCCGTCTCGCGTGCGCTGGACGATGGCGTCGATTCGATCCTGCGGGATGAGCTGCGAGATCGGGATTCCGGCAACCGACGAATACCGGGTAAGCGGAACCATCGTGTCACCATGGCCACCAAGCACGACCGCGTTGACGTCCTTGGGAGACACACCGACTTCCATGGCGATGAAGGTTCGGAAACGCGCCGAATCGAGTACGCCTGCCTGCCCGAGAACGCGTTTGGACTCGAAACCGGAGGTCTCGAGGGCCACATGGCACATCGCATCGAGCGGATTGGTGACGACGATGACTACTGCGTCAGGCGAGTTCTTCGCGGCCTGTTCAGTGACGCTCCGCACGATATTCATGTTGACCCGTAACAGATCATCGCGACTCATGCCCGGCTTTCGCGGAGACCCGGAGGTGATGACCACGACGTCGGAACCTGCGGTGGCGGCATAGTCGTTCGCTCCAGTCACGGCGACGTCGTAGCCAATGACCGGACCGGCTTCGGCCAGGTCGAGCGCCTTGCCTTGTGGCAGATTCTCGACAATGTCCACCAACACCACATCAGCGATGTTTCGTTGCGCCAGATACTGGGCCGTGGTCGCGCCAACCATTCCAGCGCCGATCACCGTGACCTTTGAACGCATGTCGTCTCCTTTTCCCGCCCGCCTGTCCGGACGTCCCACTGTGGTTCATCTCAAATTGCGAGCCAGCCTCTTTCGAAATAGCGACCACCAGGCCAAAACTGCCACTGGTGCGTTGATACTTCTGGGCCGGATCGGAACCCATCTTGCATCATAGCACAGCAACTCGTCGCGCCAATTTTCGTGCCGTGAACAGGGAGCCCAAGCTCGCGGGGAGTCTGCTCGAGGTCGTTCAGTCATGCTGTGACGGGATGGCATTTCGGTTGAATCGACGGCCGTTCCTATGCTATACTGCGGTTCGCTCGAGCCTGACGATGTCTTCGTCATGGCATGTTGAGCACCACAATCCAGATGCCGAAGTGGCGGAACCGGCAGACGCGCTACGTTCAGGGCGTAGTGGGCTTTAGCCCGTGGGAGTTCAAATCTCCCCTTCGGCACCATCGGCCGGCCGCCCGTTTGCGCGAGCGGCCGAACTTAACAACTGAGTGATGTCGGGCAGGATGGTCGCTGGTCCATTCGACCAGAGGAAAGTCCGAGCTGCACAGAGTGAGGGTGCCTGGTGAAAACCAGGGAGGCGTTCGCCGATGGCGTCGACAGTCCAGATCGGCACGTTCGCTCGCTCCGGCGACGAGCGTGAGAGCAACAGAGACGATGCCGGGCTCTTGAAGTCCGGGTGAAAAGGGCAATCCTCCCCGCAGCAATCTCCGGCCGGGCCGTTATCAGGTTACTCGCCGAGGTCCGAAGTCGAGAGCAGCCACGAAGGCGACGACGTGGCCGGCCGATCGAGCAATCGGCGGTCGAGACAGATGACCGTCAAGAACAAAACTCGGCTTACTCGCCTGGCGTCATTCGGTGCATGGTGCCTCTAGCTCAATAGGTAGAGCACTGGTCTGTGGAACCAGTGGTTGCGGGTTCGAGCCCCGCGAGGCACCCCAGTTCAGACCCATGTTTCACCAGGTACCGCGAAAGACCGACGCGATTCAGATCGCGTCGGTCTTTTTTTGTCTTGCCCACCAGATCGGAATCATCCAACTCCGACGAGATAGCCGACCGCATACGTGACGGCGCCGACCAGAACGCCGATCAACGTCATCTCAAGACCACTCGACCACCACGAACGAATCGTGACCAGGCTCTTGAGCGCTCCGACGACGAAATGACCGATCAGACTGACAACGGCCGCCGCGACAATGGCCGTGGTCCCCGCGACAAAGAAGAATGGAATTACCGGAACGATCGCGCCCATGCCGGTCGATACTGACGCGGACAGGGCTGAGATTCCCGGGCTCGGCAGCCGCTCTTCCGACAGTCCCGACTCTTCCGACGCGAGCACCTTGAGGAACTGATCCTCGTCTTGCGATATCCGGTCCGCGAGCATCGTTGCCTCTTCTTCGGATAGCCCTTTCAATTCATAGAAGAGGGCGAGTTCCTCGCGTTCTTCCTCCGGATCCTCTCGAATCTCGCGCTGCTCCCGTGCTAACTCTGCCTCATGAACTTCGCGCTCCGACTTGGCTGCGAGATACGCGCCGGATCCCATCGAAACAGCACTGGCGACGGCACCGGCGATACCGGCCAGCAGGATGAAGTGGGCCGAAGCATTTCCGCCGGCCACACCAGCGACGATGCCAAACACGGCGCCCAATCCGTCGTTCGCGCCGTAGATCGCGTCCGCGATCCAGGTTCCGGAACTGACGTGTCGTTCGCTCTTGAGCAACTTGTCGAGACGTGACCGCGGGCCGGTATCCGCCGGGCGAACGGACGTTAGACTGCTCAGCGTCTGAGCGTGCCGCGCTTCGTCTCTGGCGATCTCACGCATGATTCGCGACGACTCAGGGTCGAGGAAACGGTCGGCATCCGCGTTGTAATGCTGCAGGTGCTCGTCCTCGATCGACTCCGCCTCGCGTAAGGCCGCATGGAGATCTGTCTTGGCGCGCATCCGGACGATACGAGGAATCTTCACAGGCTGCGGTTCAGGTTCGACTCCAAGTTCAGCCAGGCGCGTGCGCCATCGGTCGGCATTCCGGTCCTCGGCATCCGCCAGTCGCTCCAACACTGACTTCCGACGCAGATCATTCTCACACTCGGCGAAATACCGGTACGTCGCCGCGCTCGTGATTTCCGCGCGCAGATTTTCGACAAGCGTGTCTAATAATTCCGCTTGTTCGTGTGTGTCTCTATCTGTTGCTCTCTCACTCATAGTCATCCTCTGGCTCGCCGTGACAAGCCGCGTGGTTCACCATCTACAGTTCTTCTCTTCGCCGGATTGCTTCCCGGCGATTTACGCGTGGGCGTAGTGATAGTCAACCTATCGGCACCCAATCCGTTCGCTCAACTTTCGGAAGATCTTGGTTGACACCCTGACACACAATTGCGATACTGTACGTACACGCTCGGCGACGGGTGGCCTTGCCTTACCGAACATCGGTAAAATCATTGGCTACCTGTATCCACGCCGATTCATCTAGGGATTAGCCAAACAATGCAGAGTGACGAAATCAGACGAAAATTCACCGAGTTCTTTGCCGAGCGTGGTCATCTCGCCGTGCCGAGTTCATCGCTGGTACCGGTCAACGATCCAACCGTGCTGCTTACCACTGCGGGCATGCAACAGATGACCCCCTACTTTTTGGGGCTTGAGTCACCGCCGCGCACGCGCATGACCTCGATTCAGAAATGCTTCCGGACCGTCGACATCGACGAAGTCGGCGACGTATCGCACCTCACGTTCTTCGAGATGCTCGGGAACTTCTCAGTCGCGGACTATTTCAAGGACGATGCGATTATTTGGGCCTGGCAATTCTTGACCCAGGAACTCGGCATCCCGGCACACCTCTGGAACCCGAGTGTCCACGAGATCGACCAGTATTCGTTCGACTTCTGGCGTGACCGAATCGGCATTCCGGAGGAGCGCATTCGAAAGCTGGGTGACGAAGAGAACTGGTGGGGCCCTGTCGGCGAGACTGGACCGAACGGCCCGGACTCAGAGATCTACTACGACCGCGGCCCCGAGCTTGGCTGTGGCAGACCAGACTGCGGGCCCGCCTGTGAGCATTGCGATCGTTTCCTGGAGGTCTGGAACCTGGTCTTCATGGAGTTCTACAAAGAACGTGACGGCTCGCAGCGGCCACTCAAAGGCAAGAACATCGATACTGGCATGGGCCTTGAGCGCATCGCGATGATCTTGCAGAACAAGCCATCGGTGTTCGAAACGGACCTCTACTTTCCAATCATCGAGCGAGCGGCCGATCTGGCGGGCGTCAGCTACGGTGAAGGTGGTCGGGTCGATCGATCACTACGTGTCATCGCCGATCATTCCCGCGCCGTCACATTCCTGGTCGCGGACGGTGTACTCCCCGGCAATGAGGGCCGCAGCTACGTCTTGCGCCGCGTCCTGCGCCGTGCGATTCGGCATGGACGGCTGCTCGAACTCGACCGCCCGTTTCTGGGCGAACTGGTCGAGGTCGTTATCGAGATGTTCGGCCGCTATTACCCTGAACTGACGGAGTCCAGAGAGCGGATCGAAGCGATTCTGCTTCATGAAGAGGAGCATTTCGGTCGCACATTGGCCGCGGGAATCTCGCGGTTCGACGCGCTCGCGTCTGAACTGCGCGAGCGTAGAGAGACGGTCGTACCCGGTGCCGACGCGTTCCGGTTGTATGACACCTATGGATTTCCGTTGGAACTCACCGCTGAGTTAGCCACGGATGAGGGCCTCACGATCGATCAGGCCGAGTTCGACCGGGCAATGGACAGCCAGCGGGATCAGAGCCGTGCGGCGGCTGGAACCTTCGCTGCCACATCGGCCGAGCGCACGAGCATCTACGCCGAACTGAGCAAGTCGCCCGTGACATTTGTCGGGTACGACACGACCAGAGCGGACGCGACGATCACTGGCATCATCGGAGAATCCATCCAAGTTGACTCGATCGAAACCGGAGAGCGCGCCGAACTGGTGTTGAACGCGACACCGTTCTACGGCGAGTCTGGCGGCCAAATTGGTGATACTGGGCAGATCGGGTCGTCAACCGGGATATTCCTGGTCGAGGACACGCAACGACCGACTGCCGGGCTTGTCGTCCATCGTGGTGTAGTCGTTGAAGGTTTTCTCCAGACGGGGCAGCCGGTCACCGCTATGGTCGATGAGGGACGTCGCTCCAACATCCGGCGTAACCACACGGCGACCCACCTTCTGCATGCGGCGCTTCGGACGATACTCGGGGAGCACGCCCGCCAGGCCGGGTCTCTCGTGGCGCCTGAACGGCTACGCTTCGATTTCACCAACCTTGAACAGGTCACGGACGAGCAGATCGAAGCGATCGAGCGCATGGTCAATGACGAGATCCTGGCCAACAAGGCGGTCAACACCGACGTGATGAGCTACGCCGACGCGACGAGCAGCGGCGCGATGGCCTTGTTCGGCGAGAAATACGGCGACACGGTCCGTGTCGTCACCGTCCCCGGGTACAGCAATGAACTGTGTGGGGGCACGCACGTCAGACACACCGGCGACATTGGCCTCTTCTTGATCACCAGCGAATCGAGCGTCGCGAGCGGCATACGCCGAATCGAAGCCGTGACCGGCCACGCCAGCGTCGAGCAGGCGATCCGCTACAAGAACCTGGCTGACTCGCTCTCACGAGGACTACACGCGGGGCTCGATCAAATCCTGGCCAGCGTCGCGGAACAGACCGAGAGACTACGCGTCGCCGAACGAGAAGTCGAGCGACTCAAGGTGGAACTCGCGAGCGGCAGGGCTGGCGTCGACACTCAAGCGGCAGTGACGGTCAATGGCACCCAGGTGCTGGCGACGCGTGTCGAGGCACCCAGCCGCGACGCCATGTTGCAGATCGGCGATCGGCTACGCGACAGACTCGGATCAGGCATTGTCGTTCTTGGCGCCGTACTCGACGGACAGCCAGCACTTGTCGCCATGGTGACAAAGGATCTTGTCGGCAAGGGATATGACGCGGGCAAGCTGATCCGCGCCATCGCGCCGATCGTTGGTGGGCGCGGTGGTGGTCGACCCGAGTTGGCGCAGGGCGGCGGCAGCGATACGAGCAAGCTGGACGACGCGCTCTCGGCGGTCGCAGCACAAGTTCAGCAGCAGTCAACCGGATAGTGCCGGACCAGGTCGAACGATGTCCGCCGGAATGGCGGGAGGGGACAGGACATGAGCACGCAGGAGACGACTGCCGTTCACATCGCGAACAGTGATGACGTCGATGCTCTTGTCGAGCGGCTTCCTGACTTGAAGGATGAGCGTGTCCTGATCACGGTGTCGGAGGAATCCGACGCGCTTCTGACCGCTGCCGAGTTTCACCGAGTCATGGCGAAGGCACGTGAGTCGAACATTGGACTGACGATCTCGACTCAGGATCACTTACGACAGGAACTGGCTCGCATGCTCGGCTGGGTCGTGGTCGACACGGTCTCCGGCAGCGGCTCTCGCGGCAACACCGAAAACCTGCCCAGCCGCGGCGGCGACACTGAGGACATCGACGGCGCCTGGACACGGTTACATACAACCGCGGATCTGGCGACCTACCGGCCACCCGTGCCTACGAACGGAAACGGGAAGTCAAACGGTAACGGCAGTGGGAGCGGGCATACAAACAAAAAGGACGTGACCGGAACGATCATTGTCGACCAGGAGGTCGCCGAGAAACTGATCGAGCTCAAGCCGGAGCCACGTCCTGCCAATGGAAACGCGGCCAACGGACGTGCGTCCCGAATTGACGCGAACGACGACGATTACACTGAGCACCGAGAACGGCGGCGATTTCCGCGTCCAAGCCGTCGGGCGGCGATCCTTGTCGCCGCGATCGGAGCGCCGCTCATCGTGCTGGCAATCGTCGCGGGCATCCTGATGTACATCCTGCCCACGGCGACGGTGACGCTCATGCCAACCGAGAAATCGATCAGCGCCGATCTCGTCTACGGTCTCGCCACGTCCGGCAGTCATTACGACGTGTCGATCCAACCATCGCCTGTCACACATACGACGATCTTCGACAAGCAGATCCCGACGACCGGCGAGCGTTTCGAGCCTGATGGCTCGGCTGCTGGAACTGTCCTATTGACGAATCCGCAACTCGACGCGGTGACGATTCCGAGTGGCACGGCATTGCCCGGCAAGAATGGAATCACGTACATCACGCAGAAAGACGTCACGATCCCGAAGGCCGATCCGTTCGTCTCTCAGTCGTTCGGATCAGCGTCGGTTCCGGTCGTCGCTGCAACGGCGGGCGACCAGGGGAATACTGATGCGGGCACCGTGGTTGGGCAACTGGACAGTGGAGTCTTCTTCAACAACAGCCAGGCAATTTCCGGCGGCACGATGAAGCGAATTCCGGTCGTCAGCCAGGCCGATATCGACGCGTTGAAACAGGCCGCCGAGGCCGATCTGGCCAGTAATACCGTGCCGGAATTCCAGGCGTCGATCGATCAGGGGCTGCAATTGGTGCCCAACTCACAGACGACGTCTGACCCGACGTACCAGTTCTCACTCAACGCGGGGCAAGACGGGGCGGACATCTCGGTGCACGCAACACAGACCGTGACCGCGGAAGTGTTCGACCCTGGTAAGCTGAATGCGCTGGCCAAGGATGAGGCGGCGCGACAACTGGCCTCAAAGGCGGGCTCGAACGAGATCATCCTTGGTGACACGGTCACGATTGGCGATCCCGTACCGCTCTCGGACGGACTGTCATTTACGCGACACGCGACGGCACGCACGCGAGCCGTTATCAGTTCCGACGAGCAAGCGGCCCTCGAGAAACAGATCGTTGGAAAGAACAAGCAAGACGCCGAAGCCGTCATTCAGACGATGAGCGACGTATCGTCCTACTCGCTAAAGATCAAGCCGGATTGGTTGCCCCAGCGTATGCCCGAGCTGAATTCGCATATCAAAGTTGTCGTTTCGAGCACCGATGGCACGTCCTCTTCGCCGTAGAATCCTGGCCCTCGACGCCGGAGGGCGTCGGGTCGGCGTGGCTGTAAGCGACGAATTGCACATGATCGCCAGCCCGGTGGAGACAATCGACCTGCAGCGGAACGGGTGGGCGCGCCTCGTCGCCCTGGTGGAAGAGTACGATCCGGAGTTGATACTCGTGGGGCTTCCCACGGGAATGTCAGGACGAGAAGGCCCCCAGGCGCAGGCAGCGCGACGTTTCGCCGAGCGCGTCCAGCTAGAGACCGGCAGATCCATCCAGTTCCATGACGAACGATTGACGTCCTTCATGGCGGAGCAAGCATTGATCGAAGCCGGGCGAAAGCCCAAGCAACGAAAAGGGCGGATCGATGCCATAGCCGCCGCGTTGATACTGCAAAGTTTCCTGGATGAAGGGCGCAGTTGACGCCCTCATGCGGGCCAACCTATAATCCCGCAGCGGCCCCCCACCGATTTAGGGAGAGGGATACATGAAGCTGATTATCGCGGTCGTCCAGAATGAGGACGCCGACAACGTGATCGACGCGCTCCTCGAGAACGACTTCCGCGCCACTCGCCTGGCCAGTACCGGCGGGTTCCTGCGGCGTGGAAATACGACAGTGATGATTGGCGTTCAGGACCACCAGGTAGACCAGGTGCTGGAGCTCATCCGGGCTGAGGCGCGAGCACGTGCGCAGCAGGAGCAGACCGGAGAGATTCAGACGGCCGCCGCGACGGTCTTCGTCCTCGATCTGGAAGACTACCAGCGTCTCTAGGCGAGCCCACTGTCGCGTCCGCGCCATGGTCACTCTTCCGGAGTCGGTCTGATGCAGGCGGAATATCGACATGCTGGCTCAGCGCTCTGGCCCTGAATTGACAATACTCGGAATCGTCGTCACCATTCGGCCTGCATGGGCTGCGGCCGCGGTGGTGGCGTTGGTCCTCACTGCGATCGAAGCGGCACCAGACAATGCGGTAAACGCAGCTGCTCTCGCCTGGTACGTCAACGGACTGATCGTCGTTGCAGGCCTGCTAGGATCGATTCTCCTCCATGAGGCAGCCCACGCGGCCGCAGGCCGACGTGCAGGAATCTCAACTGGCCGGATATCGGTCTACCCGCTCGGTGGGGCTCCCGACGACTTCAACCTTCCAGGAAGCCCTCGAGAAGAGACGATTATCGCCCTGGCTGGTCCTGCAGCGAGCATGGTTGCGGGCGGCGTTCTGTTTGGCCTCTGGGGGCTATTCCCACCGTCATTGCTGCGTGACGACCTGCTGATACTTGCGGCCGGTAACGTGATTCTGGGGGGCGTCAATCTTTTGCCCGGATACCCGCTCGACGGCGGCAGAATATTCAGAGCACTGGTCTGGTATCTGCACGATGATTTCTCGGCGGGAACGCGCGCGGCAGTGACGTACGGGCAGATCATTAGCACCTTCGCACTGGCCAGTGGTCTCGTCGTTCTCGGCAGCCGCACGAATTGGTCTCTAATAGGAATCTGGATTATCCTGGCCGCCTGGGGAGTGGCTCGGGTCGGACGGCAAGAAGTGACACGCAGCGCACTTGTTTCGATTGGCGCCTCTCTGACGGCCGGCGACGCAGTTCGCGGTCTCAACCCTCACGTTCAGGCCGATCTCTCGCTCGACGATGTGCTTGAGGCCCTCCTGGCTGAGGTCGGGGCAGGACCAGCGCTCGTCATGAATGGGGGCGAGGTTCTCGGTGTGATCGCTTTGCCAAATCTGCGCCACTTTCGTCGCCCGCAGTGGCCGTCGACCACCGCGCAGCAGGCGATGATCCCGCTCCCGCAGCTACGTTCGATCGACGAATCCGCGCCGGTCCGCCGATTGCTGACCGAATTGACCAGGGATTCGACCGACTGCATCATTGTCACCGGGCAATCCGGCGTTGTCGGGGCAATCGATCGTCGCATTGCGATCGACCGGCTTGTGGACCGGGTCGAGGCTGCGCGCCAGTCGTCGTGATCATGGGTTCATGCTGAGTTATATAGTCCAAACACCCAGATTCCGGGTCCGCGTGGTATCATTCAGCTATGCAGAAACTGAATAAACGAAGGTGAGTTATTGCGGCTCAGGTATGGCCGCATGGCTTTGAACATAGGGAGATTCCCATAGCTCAAACAATCAACGTCACTCCGCAGCGCGAACGCGCCATCCTGGTCGCCGTCGATTGGCAGCATAGTGGCTGGGACATGGAATCCTCACTCGAAGAACTCGCCCGGCTGGCCGAAACCGACGGTATCGAGGTTGTGGACGCTGTCTCCCAACGTCTTTCGCATCCGAATTCGACCTACTATGTGGGTTCCGGCAAACTGCAGGAGATCAAGGAGTTGGCCGAACGCGTCCAATTCGACATGATCCTGGTCAACGACGAACTCTCGCCTGGTCAGCTGCGAAACCTTGAAAATGCCCTCGACAAGAAAGTGGTCGATCGCACCGCGCTGATCCTGGATATCTTTGCGGGTCGCGCTCAGACTCACGAGGGGCGCTTGCAGGTCGAATTGGCGCAACTTGAGTATCGGCTGCCGCGGCTGACCCGGATGTGGACGCACTTGTCGCGTCAGGCCGTTGGCGGCGTCGGCGTTCGCGGCCCCGGCGAGACCCAGCTCGAAGTAGACCGGCGAGAGTCGCGGCGACGAATCGCATGGATCAAATCGCAACTGGATGAAGTGCACCGGCACCGGCAGCTCTATCGTGACCGGCGTCGACGTTCAGGAGTGCCGGTCATCGGTCTCGTCGGGTACACCAACGCTGGCAAGTCGACGCTACTGAACTCGCTCTCAGGATCCGATGTGATGGCCGAGGATAAGCTCTTCGCGACGCTTGACCCGACCACGCGCAGAGTGCAGTTGCCGAACGACCGGGATGTCCTCTTCACCGACACGGTTGGATTCATCCAAAACCTGCCGACCTTCCTGATCGCAGCCTTCCGAGCCACGCTCGAAGAGATCCGCGAAGCATCGGTGCTGGTCCATGTCCTCGATGTGACGCACCCGAAGTCGGCGGAGCAAGCTGCGACCGTGCACGAAGTGTTGGAAGAACTTGGCGCCGATGACCGTCCGATGATCACGGTGCTGAACAAGATCGATCGCCTGCACCAGAGCGAGGTTCCGGCTCTCCTCGAGACGCTACCGGAATCGCACATGATCGTGCCGGTGTCAGCACAAACTGGCGAGGGCCTCGACACACTCCTTGTCCGCGTCGGTGAGGTTCTCGACCAGCGCAAGCGACTGGTCGATGTCGACCTGATGATCCCATTCGCCGACGCCAAGCTGCTCGACCTGTTTCACCGGGTCGGGGAGGTGGAAGATCAGCGATTCAGTGAGCGAGGAACCGAGATCGTCGGTCGTATCCCGGAGCGCCTCCTCCCCCGGTTCGAGCGGTTCCAACAGGGAGCCCGCTAGTTCCGGCGTTGGCACGCGAGACGATGTCGCCAAGTGCCGGAACGTCCTAGTACTTAGGTCTGAATCACGGCATATACGTACGGCGCCTCCTAGTGATGCCGGGAACTGGTCGTTATAATCCTGGGGTGAAGCATTTGCGGCAAGCGAGAGGGTACGAGAATGTCTGAGAATCTGTCCGAAACGTTGCAGAATCTTCGTGACGCTGGTGGTCTCGATCTCGTTGCCGTCGTTGGCTCAGATGGGTTGCTCATTGACTCCTGTCAAGCGCCTGACGTCGATGCCGAGTCCTTCTCGGCGGTGGCCGCGAGCGGACTGCTGATGATGGACGCCATGGGCCAAGAGTTGAATCAAGGGAGCGCCAAGCAGGCGATTCTGGAGTACGATCACAGCGTCGCCATTCTCACGCCACTTGCCGAAGAACTCGTTCTCATCGCACTTGCCCGCGGTGATTCGAATCTCGGACGTGTGCGCCTGGTCCTGCGACGCGCCATGGATGACGTCGTTGGAGCTGTCTCAGCAATCTAGTTCACGTCACCCGTCTGGAGGTCGATCCCCTTGCCTTCCCGAAGCGGATCATACCGGTCGGCTGGTGTCGACATCGACGCCGCTGATTCGGCCAAAGATCGCATCGCCGCACGCGTCGCTGCCACCCATGGGGTTTCAGTCCTGCGCGGTGTTGGGTTGTTCGGTGGATTCTTCCGCGCTCCCAAGAGCGATGGGAACGTCGTCCTGGTTTCGAGTGCCGACAGCGTGGGAACCAAGGTCCTGCTCGCAGGATTGATGGGAAACCACCGGGGCATCGGAGCCGATCTCGTCAATCACTGCGTGAACGACATCCTCGCCTGCGGCGCTCGGCCACTCTTTTTCCTTGACTACTATGCGACGCCAAAGCTCATTCAGTCCGACCTCGAGCAGATCATCGACGGCATGACGGAAGCCTGTCTGGCAGCCAATTGTGCGCTAATCGGTGGAGAAACAGCCCAATTGCCCGGAATTTACCAGGCGAATTCATACGATTTGGCTGGGTTCATAGTGGGCCACGTCGATGACAATAGAATCATCGACGGATCGAGGGTTCGCGAAGGCGACACGATCATTGGATTGCGAAGCGCGGGATTGCACACCAACGGCTACACCCTGGCGCGGGCGGCACTCGGGCTCAATGGTCAGTCCGAAGAGGCAGCCGAGCGATTTTCGCGAACTCCCGAGTGGTCCGACCGATCGATCGGCGAGATCCTCATGACGCCGCACCGTTCGTATCTGGACGACGTGGCGCCGTTGCTCGACGAAGACGTCATTCGCGGAATGGCGCACATCACGGGCGGCGGGATTCCCGGAAACCTGTCTCGCGTCATCCCGGAAGGACTCGTCGCATCCGTCGACGTGAGGGACTGGGAGCCCGACCAGATCTTTCGCGAGATCCAGCAGCGCGGTGAGGTAGCCGGGAGTGAGATGTATCGCGTCTTCAACATGGGAATCGGATTCGTGCTAATCGTCGATTCAAAAGACGCGGCAAGTGTGGTGCGACGGGTCGACGGCGCGTGCGTCATCGGCAAGATCGAACGGGCAACGGGCGAGCAGCGTGTGGTTCTCAGCGGATTGACGGATGAAGAGGACGTTTGATGAGCCACCTGGCCCCTCTGCGGCGGAGGAATGATGTCGAAATTTGATCCCGACATCTCCCGGCTCATTGTCGGCGAAGAAGAACGCGCGCAGATCTCTGCCTGCCTGCAACGGCTGATGGCGGACTCGGGCGCGAGCTACAGCATGGTGATCGACCGAAGTGGACAAATCCTGTCTGAAGAGAGTGACGAGATCCGTCCCGAGATGGTTCATCTCGGAGCCTTGCTCGCGGCGACCTATGCCTCGACCCAGGAAATGGCGCGAATTCTCAAAGAAGACGGGTTCAAGACACTCTTTCAAGAGGGAATGAAAGAGAAGATTTTCACCGAAAACGTTCGCGGTCGCTGGCTGCTGGTGGTGATATTCAATCATCAGGCCCAGGTCGGCATGGTTAAGGTGCTCGCTCGTCGATCGAGCACCGTATTGGCAAACATTCTTGACCTTGTCGAGCGGCGCAGTTCCGAAGTCGGAAGCCCACGTTTCCGGCACATCGGGAAGGCGACGATTGACACCATAGATCTCCTTTTCAAAGATGACGGCCGTTCCGACGATGAGTAGGATGTAGTAATCCCATGGCGCTCATTAATGTCGCAGCTCGAGAGATCCACGGAAAAATCGTCTACTACGGGCCAGGTTTGTCCGGTAAGACGACAAATTTGCAGTACATTCATTCGCGCATCCCGAGCAACACCAAAGGTGAGCTCCTCTCCATCGAAACGGAGACCGAACGGACGCTCTTTTTTGATTTCCTGCCGCTCGATTTGGGCAAGGTTCACGGATTCACCATTCGGTTCCACCTCTACACGGTTCCGGGACAGGTTCTCTACGAGCGAACCCGGGTGGCCGTGCTCAATGGTGCCGACGGCGTGGTCTTCGTCGCCGACGGGACGCGCGACCGCCTGCCGGACAACCTCCAGAGCTTGCGGGAACTCGCGCAGAATCTGACGGCGCAGGGAAAACGGTTCCTCGATTACCCATTAGTGATGCAGTACAACAAGATGGATCTCCCAAATTCGCTGCCAACTCCTGTGTTGGACCGCTATATCAACACGGTCAAGGTTCCGCGATTCGAGGCCGTGGCGATCAATGGTCGAGGCGTGTTCGAAACACTGAGAGCCATTTCGAAGCTGGTCGTCAACAAGCTGTAACGGCGACTCGTCCGGCGAAACCGAGCGGTCCCCGCTGCTCGGCAGGCGATATCGCGTGCAACCCATCGTGAACCTCGCCGGTCGATCTGCCTGATGTTGACTCTGTTGGCGCACCGCCTGTTGGCGACTATCCCTCGTGCTGCCATCCACCCGCTGTGTCCACCGTGTTCTCCTAAGGTCTGCCCCGCAAATTGCCTGCTGACCAGAACTCTCGTACCCCGCTCCGTCAACAAATTCGTTTCCCAGGAGACAATGCTGCCCCGAATCTCAGACGCACGGGATGACCCGGCCCTGCGAATGTCCAGTTTCGCCATGCTGTGGCATGATCGGATCGTCGAATTGATGGGGACAGAATTGAGGAGCGTGACTAAACGATGCGGGCCCTGCTGAGTGTCTACGACAAGTCCGGAATCGCCAATTTGGCGCGTCAGCTTCATGATGCTGGTTTCGAGTTGATCTCCACCGGCCAGACCAAGGCCACCATCGATGCCGCCGGAGTTCCGGTAACGGCGGTCAGCGACGTGACGGAGTTTCCGGAGATCCTCGACGGCCGGGTCAAGACGCTCCACCCGCATATTCATGGTGGCTTACTCGCACGGCGCGACCGACCGGAGCACATGTCCGAAATCGCCGCTCATGGCATCGTTCCGATCGACCTCGTCGTGTCAAACCTCTACCCCTTCACCCAGGTCGTGTCTCGGGCGTCCACCACACTTATTGACGCGCTCGAGAACATCGACATCGGCGGTCCAGCGATGATTCGCGCCGCGGCAAAGAACTTCCCGAGCATCGTTGTCCTCGTCGATCCAGACGACTACGGTTCGATCTCGAACCAGATCGCCAGCAACGGGATCGATTCCATAAGTCAGGACCAGCGCCGGATGCTGGCCGCAAAGGCATTTGGCCATGTCTCGGCATACGACGCGGTCATTCGCGAATACCTTGACATGAGTGAGTCTTTCCCCACCGAAATCACTGTTGCCGGACGTAAACTAGCGGATCTCCGGTACGGCGAGAATCCGCATCAGGCGGGCGCGATCTACGCACAGATGTCAGCCGGCGGCGAGGGCGGTGTCGCCGACTGGCGCGTCCTCTCAGGGCGAGAGATGTCTTACCTCAACTACGTCGACGCCGACGCCGCTCTTCGCGCGGCTCGCGGCTTCTCGACACCGTCCTGCACCATCGTCAAGCACGCGTCTCCGTGTGGCATCGCCACGGCCGCCAGCATCACCCAGGCTTATCAAGACGCTCTGGCATCGGACCCCGTTTCGGCGTTTGGCGGGATCGTGGCCGTCAACCGGGAGCTTGACGCAGAAGCTGCCAAGGCAATTTCCAGCCATCATTTCGACGTCGTCATTGCTCCAGGATTTTCGGACGAAGCACTGGCGAGTCTCACACGAAAGAAGAACCTGCGCCTGATTGCGGCACCACTCGGTGCCAGGACTTCAGGTCGATCGATTCGCCAGGTCGATGGCGGGTTTCTCATGCAAGAGATCGATGATGAGAGGGTCGATGTCTCCGGGTGGGAGGTCGTGACCGAGCGAAAGCCGACTGAGGATGAGATGACGGCGCTGGCTTTTGCCTGGCAATCAGTTCGATACGTGATGTCCAACGCAATAGTCCTGGCTGCTGGCACCGCTACGGTCGGCATCGGCGGCGGACAGCCGAATCGAGTAGACGCGGTGCGCATCGCCATTCAGCGCGCTGGTGACCGCGTCAAGGGCAGCGTTTTGGCGAGTGATGCGTACTTTCCCTTTGCCGACAACATCGACGTCGCCGCTGCGGCCGAAATCTCAGCGATTGCCGAGCCAGGTGGGTCTATCCGCGATGCCGAAGTTATCGAGGCAGCCAACCGCGCGGGCATCGCGATGGTCTTTACCGGGCACCGGCATTTCCGACATTGATGGATCAGCGGAGAAGTCGATCAATCGTATCCGCGTCCCTGCTCGGATCGATCGCCTGAAGGACCGGGAGCAGCAGGTCATACTGCTGAGCATAGATCCGCCCGATTTCGGATGCCGCGCGCTCAAGCCATGCGTCATCATGCCCGCGCTGCTCGTACGTCTCTCGGACGTGGGCGACCATCACCTGCTCCGCCGCGACCTCACCCGTGTGACGGCTGAGCATCGGGAAATAGTCGAACCGGTCGGTGAGCCGTCTCAACGTCACACCGGTGGCCGTCTCAACCGAGTAGTGCAGTGGCGGCGGAACCGGAGGAACAACGCAGCGGACGCGTTCGCCGTGCATCACAGCGACCGGTACCGCCTCGAACGTGCTGCGCAGAACACGGGTCAACTCCGGGTGGCGACGATAGATCTCCTCATCCCGCAGTTCGTCCGATCCACGCCGCACAGCGCGGCGCGTCGAGTCGATTCCTGATGTCTCACAGTACGACACGATCCCGAGGATGAGATCGCCGTTGGTGGTCGACACCTCGACGACGGAACCGAGGCGTGGTAATTCGTTGAGGTGATCGCACTCGGCCCAGACCCGCACGGTGCTCGTCTCGATTACTTCGCCGATGCGACGGGATCCACGCACGTTAGACGAATCGACCACGCTTGCTCTCGGCCTTTCCGGAAATGCGATAGGTCAGCCCGTGACGCGCCAACGCCTCCTCGACAAGCACCTCAACCGCCTTACGCTCGTCTGGCCGGATCGCCGCGATTTCATGTGCTTCCTGCAATGCCGACGGATAGCCCCGGCCCAGCGTGCACTGTTCGTAGATCGCGGCGTGCACGAGATCGATCTTCGCCGGATCGGCAGCGACCCAGTACGGAATCTCGACACGCCCAATTTCAGTGCCCGAATTCAAGTAGAAGAAGTGGATCCAGTGCTCGTCGTCGTAGTAGTCAAGAATCTTGGAGGTGCTGGCAAAGACCTGCGAGCGCTCGCCCGGTTCCAAACGGATCGCCTGCTCGAAGAGGACACGATCGCCGACATTGGGTATGAAATCACACGCCGGGACGTGACTTTCGGCGGCAACACGAGCCAGACAGTGATCGCAGTTGACGGCCATCCCGTTCAATGGGTAATCGCAGACAGCCACTCGAACGCTATTCGCGACGTCGCTTGAGGCCGGAAAACTGATGTAGGACGCGACGGGGATGTCCCGTTCTTTCAAGAGATCGAGCGCCCCGCGAAACTGCTCCATGACCCACTTGATGACGGGTGTCGCCTGACTTTCGAGTCCCCAGAGAATCAGGGTGCCGTCCTGCAGCGCGATGGTCGGGGTCTGTTGAGCCGTGGCGATCATCGCCACCGACGCCAACTCTTCAGCCGCTCGCTTGAACCCAAGAACCGCGCCGCTCACCGGGATACGGCGGACGCTCTCCGGCACGAACAGTTCATCTTCACGGAAAAACATGCTCGGGTCGGCATCGATCTCGGCATAGGGCGACGAGCCGTACCGCAGCACGACCCTGCCGATATTGATCACGAAGAATCTGGCAAGCGAGTGACGGTCGGGAAGGATGAAAGAGCCATCGCTCGCTACGACGGTGTAGTCGGTCGGCGGAGCCGGCGCGGGGGTTGTCGCTTGAAACGTTGCAACTGGCCGCGCCAACAGCCACGAGGTCCTGGCGGATTGCATGCGCGTCAGCAGATCTCGCGAATCGATTTCCGCCACGGCGTCACGAACAGCATCAAACGACGAGGCTGCGTGGTGGTCCGCGGTCTCACCAGCCAGAACATTCATATCGCTCGCGATCTTGGAGAGATCGAGCGTCACTGTCGTGCCTGTCCGCTATCCATGGTGGCGAGCCGTTTCCGTCGAGCCAACGGAAAGCGCTACATCGTGTCGACGCGGGCAATCCACTGATCGGGTGCCTTGATCTCGTCGAGGCTCGGCAGGAACTCGGGACCGATCCAGACCTTGCGCGCGAAATCGTGACCCCGCGCATCAACCACGTGGTTGATGAACGCCTCGCCCTGGCGGTACTGCTCCATCTTGATGTCGAGTCCGGTCAAGCGCGCAAAGAGTTGTTCGGCCGTCGTTCGCTGCCGTTGTCGGCGCTCAAAGCGCTTCGAGATAACCTCGTAGGTCGGGATCAACTTCTTGCCAACCGCGTTCATGACGTGGTTGCTGTAGCCCTCGATAACCGACATCGTAGCCTGCATCGAGTTGAAGATCTCTTTCTGCTCCGGGGTCATCACCAGATCGATCCAGCGATCGGTCTCGCTGCGCTGCTCGCGCGCGCGATCCCAGAAGACCTTGAGCCCGGCAAAGCCGCGTTTGAGGTGCTCGACATCCTGATTGAGGTAGCCGAAATAGGTTTCCAGCAAGCCGTTGACGTGCTGGCGAACCCACGGATGCGCCTCGAACTCGAAGACGTGTGTTGTTTCGTGCAAGGCGAGCCAGAGCCGGAAATCGTCGGCGGGTAGACCAAGCATCTGTTCGACCCGCGCGATATTCGGCTGCACAAAATAGAGCTTGCCACGGCTGACCGGCTCGCGGCCCAACAAGGTCAGATCGTATTGGCCGAGCACGCGTCTCGCCAGATAACCGAGCAAAAAGCCGATTTCGGCACTCAGGACCCGCTGGTTGAACGTGCCCCAGAGCAAGTTAATCGCTCGTGGGGAATCCTGGCCGCTGAGCGGATTGAGCGTCTCGAGCGGCTCGAACATCTGGGCGAAACTGTCGATATTGGCATTGACCCAGTCGATCCGGTCAAACGCGTAGACATGCTCAACATCGGGTAGGATCTCGTCGCCCGTGTATTCCGCCACAATCGGGATAGCGCGACTTGTGAGCGACTGATAGTAGGCGTTGAGCGAAGCTCGCTGATCCTCGGTAATCGCTGTCTGGCGGTTCATGTTGGCGGCGATCGACCGAGCCTGATCCCAGTCGATCAGGGTCGGAGTCGAGCGCTGCTGAGTGTATTCCCGAGCGCGAGTTCCAGCCCAGGCGCCGACCGCTGCGCCCACCAGAATGCCGATCGAGAGAAGACGCTTGTCCGGGATGTATCGTGATTTCAAGGAAATTGCACCTTTCAGCGGGACGCAACGTCGCGTCCCTGGATCGACGCATCTGCGAATCTGTCAATCGTAGCGCTACGCCATGTACCGGGTCAAACCTGCGCGAAGCACATGCCGTCAATTTCGTGACACAGCGACGATCACGTTCCGGTGCCTTGCAGCGTCACATTCCCTGAGGGCCGGTAATGGCTCTTCAAGGTCAGGTCGTCGATGACCTTGCCGTCTTTCAGCACCTGACGATGAACCAGCACGTCGAATCCGTCCTCGGCGTGCTCCACCAGCACGCTCGTTCCCGCCGGAAGCTGATCGCTCTGCTCGTACTGCATGGTGGTATCGGCCTTCACGACGTTGGTTACGACCGGGTCATCGACGTTGACCGTCCAGCCCGGGTCGGTTCCCCAGAGTTCAAAGCGCACCCAGGTACCGTCGGCAGAAGCTTTCACCGCGAGCCAGTGATCGGTCGGGTTCTTGAATTTGAGATCCAAACCAACATCGGTGTCGACCGTCGCGTCCAATCCGGTAATGCCGCTCGGCGCTTGACCGTAGAGCGGGATCCAATACAGGTGCCAACTCCGCTGCACGATCGGCATACCGGCCCAGAAGGCTGCATGGAATAGCGTCGTCGCGACCTGGCAGATGCCTCCGCCTACCGAAGGAACCGTCGAAACGCTCCCGTCGGTCGTGCCGACAATGCCATATCCGACCTTGTAACCGTGCTCCAAGTCGACGGCTCCGACCGTTCCGTCGAACGAGAACGTTCCGCCAGGGGGAATCAATGCTCCGTTGACCCGGTCTATCGCCAGCTCGACATTGAAGGCGCGATTGGCGACCGATCCACCGTAGTAGGTCTGTCCGCTCGACAATTTCTCTTTGATATCGATGGTATTGGCCGCGGCGGCCGTGACCTTCGGGTCGACTGGATCAGTCTTGATTTCGGCCGTGTGCGCTCCACCGGTGAGTGCCGACTCGATCGACTTAGCCGACGCCTCGACGTTGAGCGACGTGCCTTCCTGTTCTGCGGAGACAACCGTCACGGCACCGTTCAGAAAGCGCAGGACTGCGTCCTTCGCGGGAGTATCGACCTGTGAGCGAATGGAGTCTAGGAGTGCCGACACCGCGTCCTGGTTTGCGCCGATCGCGATCTTCGGGCGTTGGTCGGACTGCACGGTGAACGTCATAACCGACGCCAACTGCGCCGCCGAGAGATCTTGCTTGCCACCCGGCCACGTCAACGTCATCGGTTGGCTGACCATCTGCTGCGCGCGGACGATCGCGTCCTGCGCGTCTGCTTCCACCACGGCCGCCTGGTCACTCGTCACGGCTACCGCGATCTCGTGCTTGCCGTCTTGCAATGCGCTCAGGACGTTCGCAGCCGTCTTATCTGGATCGAGCGCTTTGCCATCTGTGCTCGGCACCACCGCGAAATGATCGGTATCCCAGCGGACTCCCGCGTTCTTTCCGTCGGTCTTGACCTGATCGGCGATCTGAGCCACGTAGGCCTTGAGCTCAGTCTCGGAAAATCCGATCGTCTCTGATGAAGATCCACCATTCACGACGAGCATCTCTCGTAGCGTATCCGGCGGAATTTGCCACTTGTCGCCACCATTCGTAAGTGTGAATGGAGTCGACACCATCTGATCTGCCTGCTTCAAGCCTGACTGCAGCGTCTTGGCCGTTATGGCGGGTTTGACCTGCTGAATACTTATCTCAACGGGAGACGACGAGAGATTGCCAACCCGATTGCGAATCGTGCCAACCGTCCCGGCGACGTCGATCGAGACGCCCGGCGTGCCGTCCTGGATCGACAGCGACTTGTCCTGAGCGAAGACGTAGGTTGCATCCTGCGGCGGACGAATGACGTTGCTGGACAGGCCCTGCAACGTCGAGAAAACGGCCGCGTCGTCAATTGTGTAATCCACCGGAACGTCGCTGCCCGAGACGACCGAGGTGAGCCAGTCTCGGCTCTTGGTCCAAAGACTTCCGCTATGCCCCACGCGAAGAGCATTGCTGGCTGTTGTCTCCGCGTCATAGGTGATTCCCAACGAACCGGCTGGAACGGTCCAGTGTTGGTCGTTGTAGGTGAGAATGATCTCCGCGGGCGCAACGGAATTGATCTGTTCGGTAATCCGCTGCGTCGCCTGCTGCTGGTTCAGTCCACCAAGATCGGCGCTCGCAACGCTCACGCCCTGGAAGATAGTCCCGTTATGGGTCCAGCCGTAAAGCAGAAGAAGGCTACCCGCAACCGCGATCAGCGCGGAAAAAATCAGAACCAAAATCAGGCCAGCACGCGCGAACACGAGTGGCATCGGTGACGGTTGTTGACGGTGGGCATGTTGATCGAGCTCGAAGCCGTAGGCAGCTTTTCCAACCACGGTCTGGACTGTTCCCTTCCCAAGTTCGTGTGGAGGCTTCGGTCATGATGAGGATAATTACCGGTCAATTACGAGGTCGTCATTGAAACCGATAGTACGATCATACACTTTGCATAAGGGTGGAGAACAGGTGACGAGATTTATTCAGCGTCTGATATTGACGGTGAGACAGCGGCCATTCGCGTTTCCTCGCGCAGCTGGATCATTCTCGTGGGCGACGGCGACGGTTTGAGCCATCGTTCGATTTCTAACCTGCCAACGGTCGCACGTGACTGGATCCCACTCCGCTCTCGCAGGCGCTGCCGGATGTCGTGGGCCGCGTTCAGACGTCCGCTCAAACTGGCGACGTCGCGGCGAGCGGGGGCGCTCACCATGACCATCAGGTCGTATGACAGAATGCGCCACAAGTGTCGCCGCAGCATCCACGACGGCAAACAGCGTGACATATACCAGATCCGGTTTCGAGCCAGTAGCTTTCGTTTGAAACTCGATCCTTCGACCGACGACGCCGAATAGGCGTGCTCAGCCACAGCCTGGGAAGTCACAAGCGACTCCCATCCGCGCAGCCTGAGACGCCAGGCCAGGTCGACGTCTTCAAGATACATAAAGAACGATTCGGGGAACAGCCCGACATCCTCCAATGAGGTACGCCGGTAGGCCGTCGCCCCGGCAGAAGACCCAAAGACCGGCACCTGACCTGCGATCGACTCGACCGGACGGCCCAGACCATGATCCATCGCCAACCCATTGGTATAGACCTCAATCCCGGCCGAGGCGATCAGGTGCGGATTGGTGCGAAAGACCATCACAGCAGCCACGGAGGCTAAACGCGGTTTGTCCGCGAACGGTTGAAGCACCGCATCGACGAAGCCGGGATGGACAATCACATCGCTGTTCAGCAGAAGGACATAGTCACTCGAACTCTGCCGGATACCGAGGTTGTTGCCGGCGGCAAAGCCAAGGTTCCGACCGGCCTCGATCAATTGAATCCAGGGGAAATTCTTCCGAGCCCGGTCCACGAAGTCACCCGCTGAGCCGTTGTCAACAATCGTTACGTCGACTCCGGGGCGAGTCTCTGACTCGAGCGCATGCAAGCACTCTTGAAGAAGATCCCATCCGTTGTATGTGACGATGATGATTGAGCAAGACGGCACGGTGCTCCTTTGAACTCTGTACTCACGGAGTTCGTACGATGTCGGCAGTATAGCCTGCGAGCGCGGCCAGTTCGTTGACCCTCCATGGCGTCAATGCTAGAGTGACGCGTTGGATTATCCGCGCCTTGCGGCGAGACAGGATGGGAAATCACATGGCAAAGAGTGTCGTATCGACGAACAACGCGCCCCAGGCAATCGGCCCGTACTCGCAGGCAATCAAGCTTGGCGATCTTGTCTTCACAGCTGGGCAGATTCCGCTCGATCCATCAAACGGCAAGATGGTCGAGGGAGGAATCGCCGAGCAGGCCGACCGCGTAATGAAGAACGTGCAGGCCGTGCTCGAGGCAGCGGGGTCATCACTTGACAAGGTCGTGAAGACAACATGTTTCCTCGCCAACCTGGACGACTTCGCGGCCTTCAACGAAGTTTACGGTCGCTACTTCACCAACATGCCACCCGCGCGAAGCACGGTCCAGGCTGCACGACTTCCAGCCGGAGCCATGGTCGAGGTGGAGTGCATCGCCGAGGTCGGTTAGCCGGCTAGAACGTGGTCGCGGAGCGCGGTGGCAGTCGCCGCCAGCGGCGAATTGGTCGCCGCAAGCAGCACTCTCGGTCGAAATTGTTGAGGCCGGAGTCCCATGCTATACTGCCACTGCTCTCGGGTGAGTAGCTCAGCTGGTTAGAGCGCGCGGTTCACATCCGCGAGGTCAGGGGTTCAAGTCCCTTCTCACCCACCAATCGTTGTCGAGCCGCGACGCTCGCTCACTCGACAGTCACCCGCCAGACGCGATTTCCACGAATTGCGGCGAGGCGGTTAGCGTTGTATACTGTGAACGTGCGACTTGCCGAGGATCTTGTATCCTCGGCTCTTGATATATCTGCTGGCTGAACTCAGCCCGAGACCCCACCCGGTGTTCCCCTGTGGCCGGGCTTCGACACTCCACAGATCAGTTTCCGGGCGCGTGGGCTCTAGTTGGGCAGCCCAGCTTGTATTTGTGTTCAGAAGTGCGAAAAGAGGGTAGCAATGCCCGGCGAGCGTTCCGTCATCTTGACTGCCGAGGGGAAGAGCGATCTGGAACAGGAGCTCAAAACGCTCCGCACCGTCAAGATGCCCGAGCTTGCTCAACGCATCCAGGAACTTACCATGGATGGCGATGTCTCGGACAACAGCGAGTACGAAGACACCAAGGAGCAACTCGTCATCTTTGAAGTGCGCGTGCGCGAGATCGAAAACCTGCTGAGACACGCCCAGGTCGCGAGCAACATCCGCGAGAAGGGTGTCGTTCAGTTTGGGTCGCATTTCACGCTCGTCGACGAGAACGGCGAACGGGAATCCTGGACGCTCGTCAGCCCCGAAGAGGCCAATACTCTTCATGGTAAGATCTCCACGCAGTCTCCGGTGGGAGCGGCGGTACTGGGTAAACGCGTCGGTGACAACGTGATTGTCCGCGCTCCAGGAGGCGAGACGACCTTTACGGTCGAACGCGTCGAGTAGTTACCGAATTACGAACCAGATTCGAGCCGCGGACGCGTTGCGCACCGCGGCTTTTTTGTGGCCATTCGCCCGCATTCGAGACGTACGGAGTCTCGAAGGCCAGGAGAGCACCGATGGAACTGAACGAACAACAACAACAGCGACTCGACAAGGCCGATGAGCTTCGTTCCCAGGGCGTTGACCCCTACCCACCGAGGTCGAACCGGACGCATACGGCCGCCGAAGCCCTCTCACGCTACGCCGAGATCGAGCCGGATCTCGACGGCAAGCCCGACTCGGAGAGCGTGACCGTCTCGGGACGCGTCACCTCGATCCGCAACATGGGCAAGTCGGTCTTTGCCCACATTCGCGACGGCAGCGGCGCGCTTCAGCTCTACTTGCGTCGCGACAACGTCGGCGATGAGCAGTTCGAATTCTTCCGTCGAATGATCGACCTGGGCGACTTCGTTGAAGCGTCTGGTCATCTCTTTCGCACGCGAACGAGCGAAATCTCGCTCGAAGTACGTCACGTTGGACTGCTCAGCAAGGCAATCAACCCGCCACCGGAAAAGTGGCATGGACTCACCGACACCGAGACGCGCTATCGACAGCGTTACGCCGATCTGATTGCCAACGAAGACGTGCGCCGCGTGTTCGTCATTCGCAGCGCGATCATCCGCGCCATGCGAACCTTCTTCGACCAGCATGGGTTTCTCGAAGTGGAGACGCCGACGCTCCAGCCGCTCTATGGCGGCGCCGCCGCACGCCCCTTCACGACCCACTATCATGCGCTGGACCAGGAATTCTACCTGCGCATTGCCGACGAGCTCTACCTCAAGCGCTTGCTGGTGGGCGGCTTCGAGCGTGTCTACGAGATCTGCAAGGATTTCCGCAACGAGGGTATCGACACCCGCCACTCACCCGAGTTCACCATGATCGAGTTCTACATGGCCTACGCCGACTACACCGACGTAATGGACCTGTGCGAGCAGATGATCCCGTTCGTCGCCAAGGAAGCGCTCGGCACGCTGCAAATCACCTACGACGGGTTGGAGATCGACCTGACGCCGCCGTGGCCACGACTCTCGTTGCGTGACGCGCTAATCCAGGCAACCGGCATCGATTTCCTGGAAGTAACCGATCAGGCAGAGATGTACCGCCGCGCCAAGGAGGCTGGCGCAGACGTTGAGCCGGCGACGGTGTGGCCGCGCATCGTCGACGAGTTGCTCAAGACGTTTGTCCGCCCAAATCTGATTCAGCCGACATTCTTGATCGACTACCCAGTCGAGCTCTCGCCCCTCGCCAAGCGCTCTCCGAAAGACTCACGCCTGGTCGAGCGGTTCCAGCCTTTCATCGCCGGTCTCGAGATGGGAAACGCTTACACCGAGTTGAACGATCCCATGGATCAGCTCAACCGCTTCCTGGAACAGGCGCGCGACAGGGCCGCCGGTGACGCTGAGGCGATGATGGTTGACGACGATTATGTGAATGCACTGATGTACGGTATGCCGCCGACCGGTGGTTTCGGACTGGGCATCGACCGTCTGACCATGCTGATGACCGACCAGCAAAACATCCGAGAGGTCATTCTCTTTCCACATCTCCGGTCAAAAGCCGCGTTGGGCCTGACCTCGTCCGGCTCGGGCGATGAGGAGACGGCAGAGTAGATGACCGGCATCCCGCGGAGGGGCTTGTCCCCTCCGATTTCGCGGGCAGAGCCATGATTCATCCCAGACACCGCGGACTTCGCTCTGCTAACGCTCCCTGCAGAGCACCAAATGTCGCAACGACTCCGGCCACTCGGGCAGGGCACACTGGCACTGGGACCGTTAGACCTCTTCAAGCCGCACTTCGCTGTCCTCGGGCTGCTGTTCGTCGGTTCGGTGGTAGAGATAGACGAAGACGTCGCGAACCACGGCCGTGACTGGCACGATGACGATCAGTCCGAAAAGTCCCCAGAGCGCGCCGCCAATCACCAGCAGCATCATGATCACCGCAGGATTCAGGCGGAGTGCGTCGCCCTGAAGTTTGGGCACCAGAAACGTGTTCTCTAACTGTTGGATTCCGAGAAAAGCGAGTCCAACGAGCAGCAGCTTGTTCGGGTCAGTCGCCAGAGTGACGAGAGCTGCCGTCAGAAATGCCAGCCACGGCCCAAGAACTGGTACCAGCTCGAAGATCCCGGCAAAGAGACCGAGCACAATCGCCTGCTTGAGCCCGATCAGCCACATCGCGACGCCAGTCGTGACGCCGATGAGAATCCCAAGAAAGAGCTGGACGCGAATGTACGCAGCCAGGATCCGGTCTATGATGCCAACCACCGCGCGCACGTCGGCCCGCCAGGAGTCCGGCCAGAGATTGTAGAACCACATCATCCCACGCCGCTGGTCTTTCAGAACGTAGAAGAGCCAGAGTGGCAATACGGCCAGGCCAGCCACGAAGCCGATCAAGGTTCCAACCGCGCTGACAGTGACTTGCATCGCTGCACGGACCGCGGTGGCGACCTGAGACCCGACCGAATCGAGATTGCCTTCGATGTTCGTGCGAACGGCGTCGGGAACGTTCTGTTCGTAGAAGTTGTTGAGCCGGTTAAGCTCCGCCTGCACCTCGGTTACGTAGTCCGGCACGTTGTCGATAAATTGGTTCGTCTGACTGATCAAGGGCGGAATCAAATAGTATCCGGCCACAACCATCACCGCGGCGACGGCCACGTACGTGATGATGACCGAGAGCGCTCGGGATAGGGATGAGAACTGTGCAGGGAGGCGCATCGTGCGGTGAACGAACTCGACGACCGGCGCCAGCAAGTACGCCAGAATCGCCCCAATCAAGAACGGGGTGAGGGCCCCTCTCGCATGCCAGATCACCCAACCGACCACGATGATGGCTAGCAAGACAAGGAGCAGCCGCTTGTTCTGACGTGTCGACAGATCGGGCAACGAATCTCCTATGCTCTGATGAATTCTGAGGGCAGTGTCAGCACCTGACAGTCGCGCTCGTGCTGACACGAACTGTGGGATCTGTTCGGCAGCGATCGGCCCTGGTCGTGGGCGAGTAACTTGCCTGCTTAATGATAGGCTATTCGCTTCTTCTGCTACAGCCAATCACACACAAGTCCGATCTCTGACGCTGATTGCCCGGAAGCGGAGGTCACCACGCCAATATCCGTTCTGCTCACGAGCGTGATGTTGGCGGGCGATCACGATTCAGAGTGATTGTCAGGTACAGTGCCGGGCTGACAGTCTTCGCCGGGACTACCGGCCACCTGTTCCTCTTCATCACCGAAGGGGAGTCGATCACGCAGTGAATCGATCGTCTCGGTGAAACGCGTAATAAGTCCAGTCGCCTCGTGAGCCACCAGTTCGCGCAGGTAAGTATTGTGCTGTCCCATGCGCCGGAACTTCCGGTAGCGTTCGCGGGTCAGCTTGGCCGGGGACAATTCGGACAATTCGGACAGCGAGTCGGTCAGCGAGTCGACAAGGAGAGCTGCCGCGTAATCCGGACCGCGGTGGGCGCCACCCTCAGGCTCCGGCACAATCCCGTCGATGACGCCCAGGCGCAGACAGTCGGCCGCGGTTATCTTGAGCGATTCCGCCACTTCCGGCGCCTTGGATTTGTCCCGAAAAAGAATAGCCGCGGCACCTTCCGGGGCGATCACACTGTAGATGGCGTGATCGAGCATCAGGACACGGTCGGCCAAGCCGAGCGCAACTGCCCCGCCGCTGCCGCCTTCACCGATGATCACCGCCACAATTGGCACAGGCAGAACACTCATCAGCGATAGGCTCTCGCTCAGGGCCATGGCTATGCCGCGCTCTTCGGCGCCCTCGCCGAGGAACACGCCCGGCGTATCGATCAGCGTTACCACTGGCAATCGTAGACGTGCCGCGAGTTGCATCAGTCGTATGGCTTTGCGATATCCCTCCGGCAAGGCCTGGCCGCCGCGCCGATGTTCGTCACCGTGCCCACGCTCATGCCCGACGAAGATGACGCCCTGGCCCGCGAACTCACCGAGACCGCCAACGATCGCTGGATCATCGCCATACAGACGGTCGCCGTGCAATTCCACGAATTGAGGGCTCATACGTCGGATGTAGTCGAGGGCGGTGGGACGATCAGGGTGTCTCGCGATCTGAACCATCTCCCAGGCCGGAACTTCGTTCTCGCGTGGGGGCGCAGAAGCTCGCTTGTCATCGCGCTGCAATTCAGACCGGGCGTTGACCATTCGCAGAATCGTGGCGACCGTGTCCCGAATTCGCGTGCGATCGATCACATCGTCGACAAATCCGTGCTGAAACAGGAATTCGGCGGAGTGCGAGGTCACCTCCTCACGACCCGATGTCTCACGAATCACACGTGGACCAGCGAACCCGATTAGGGCCTTCGGCTCCGCCAGGATGATGTCGCCCTGGTTAGCGAAGCTCGCATAGATACCACCAGTAGTCGGATTGGTCAGAATAGAAATGAATGGCACGTGGGAGTCGTGCACGCGCTTGGCCGCGGCAGAGGTCTTGGCCATCTGCATCAGGCTGAGCATGCCCTCTTGCATGCGAGCACCGCCGGACGCCGCCACAGTGATGATCGGGATCTTTTTCTCAATGGCTCGCTCGAAGGCCATCGTGACCTTCTCACCGACGACGGACCCCATGCTCCCACCAAGAAAGCGAAAATCGAGGACCATGAGCACGACCCGCTGGCCCCGGATCCTGGCAGAGCCGTTTACCGCTGCCTCGGTCAAACCGGTCTGCTCCCGGGCCTCAAGGACACGGCGCTTATATGTTAGTCGGTCGGAAAAAACGAGTGGGTCGACCGACACCAGGTGACGACTGAATTCCTCAAATGAGTCGGGATCCGCCAGTAAGTCGATCCACTGTTTGGCCGAAATACGGTAATGTTGGCCACAGCGCGAACAGACACCGTACCGTTTGAATCGTTCGTCAGTGCTCAAATTGTTCTGGCATGAAACGCAAGGTTCGTTCTCGGAAGAATGATCATTGGCGGATGGAATCACCAGTTCCTGGCGGTCTTCTGAGCTCATCATGAATGTGTTCCTCACTCCGGAAAAACCCGGGGGATGATCGTGCCCAGTCGATCATAGCAGACGTCTCGGCCGGTCCGACGCGATGATTTATTGTGATCGATGGTGAGGCTAACAATCTTCTCTGAGGGCCCTGCCATCGGATCACAAACCTACTGAAAGGTAAATACGTATGCGCATCGCGCTTGCCGCGATCTTCCAGCTTACGAACACGTTTGCTCCCCAGCAGACAACATTGGACGACTTCATTATCCGTGACACGGCTGGTTTCGAAGGCGATTCGGACGATCCGTTTGGCGTCGCGCGTTTGGTTCGGGAGACCGTTGCGGAAGTCGAACGCAGCGGTCACTCAGTCGAACCAGTCCTATCTGCGGTCGGACGAACCGGGGGACCAATTGCGCCCGATGCGCTTGATGAACTCGCCGAGGACCTCAGCGACCGATTGTCGGAACTTACACCACAGGTAGACGCGCTGATTCTCATCATGAGCGGAGCAGCTCTCAGCGGCAACGGGGAGTCGGCTGAGGATACGATCGTCGCGGCATCACGAGCGGCTCTACAACCAGGCACGCCAATCGTTGCGCTGTTCTGTCCGGAAGCGCGACTCACCGAGAACCTGCTGGACAGTCTCAGTCTTGCACTCGTTATCGACGGTCAGGCAGACGATTTGGAGGCCGCCGTCAACGCATTGCCTGACGTCGTGGAACGGTTGAGAAACGGGGAAATACACCCAGTCAGTAAGCTACGACGGCTGCCGATGCTTCTCTCGTATGGCGCACGAGTGAACGGTGCGCACGCGCTCAACAGTCTCCGGAACCTTGCCGCCGAATTCTCCAACGACTCAGACGTGCTGGGCGCCACCGTAATCCCGGGCTTCCCCTTTGTTGATGTTGCCGACGCTGGAACGCAAGTACTCGTCACGACAGACGACGATCCCCGAATGGCGGCGCAACTCGCCGAGCGCCTGAAGAGCGCCGTTTGGGACGTTCGTGAAGAGTTCGACTGCGCGCCCCTGAACGTCGAGACGGTCGTCCACGAAGCGATGTTGAGTGAGCAACAGCCGGTCGTGATCTTTGACGCTGGAGACGACCCGGCCGCGGGTGCGTCCGGTGATGGAACCGGTCTGCTCTGGGCACTCATCGATCTCGGCGCGCCCGATGCCGCGCTCGGCGTGATCGTCGATCCAGCGGCGGTGATCCAATCGATCGAAGCCGGAATCGGAGCGACTCTCCAATTCGACATCGGTGGAGGCGTCGACCGGCGAGCCGGCTATCCGGTCAATATCACCGCGACTGTGCGGAACATCGCCGAAGATCTTCCCACCACTGGAAACTACCTGGCCCTCGCGGGCCGAGTGGTGCTGCTGGACGTTGAGGGACGACACGGCGGGCGAATTGATGTGATCGTAACGGAACGCGCGCCGTTGTCGGTCGATCCCACGCTCTTCGGCGCGCTCGGAGTCGACCTTGGCTCGAAGCGAATCGTCGGGGTCAAGTCGTCGGGACAGAACCGTGGTGCGTATTCGACGATCGCGAGCCAAATATTGGAGACCTCGACGCCTGGGATTACCACCCCATCACTGGGCTATCTCGAGTTCCAACATGTTTCGCGTCCCATGTTTCCATTGGATGACGCCGTTCAGTCGAATCGTTAGGGAAGATTCAGCCTTCGACGTGCGATTTGTGGTCACGCTGACCTGGCTGCTCCGTCACGAGATGAACGAGGGTCTCCAGAAAATCGGACACACCCTCGATTCCGTTCACACCGTAATCCGACTCATCGGTGACGGCCTGGGGCGTTTCGGGACCGACCACGCCTATCGAGAGCCCGTCGATCCGCCCCGATTCGCGCAAGGTGGTAACCACCCGCATTGCATCAATGTCGGTGACATCGTCTCCTATGAAGATAACTGAGCGAAGGTCGAATTCGTTCACGATCTCGGTAAGTGCTGTCCCTTTGTTTATGTCGATGGGAGGCCGAATCTCGACGACCATGCGTCCCTGAGTCAGTCGTAGACCTTCCCGTTCAACAAGCGGAGTCAAGACCGACTGGATCTGCTCGTGAGCGAGCGCCGTGTCCGGAGCGTTCCGGTAGTGCACTGACCCACTCACGCCCTTGTTCTCGAACAGAACAAGTGGTTCGGAGATCGCCATCCTCGCCTCCGTCATGACCCGTTCGAGTGCATCGGCGTATTCCAGGGCGGCACTCGACGCCACCACCTTGCCGTTCTCGACCCGTTCCATGCCGTGATTCCCGACATGCAGCACGCCAGGAATATCCACCAACCGGGCGGCCTCGGCCGCGGCTCGGCCAGTGACGACGGCCGCAACGTCAAAATGGGCCACTAGATTGATCAGCGAGGCCTTGATCTGCGGGTCGACTACGGCGCCAGCGGGATCGTTCGCGATCCGGCTCAATGTGCCGTCGATATCACTGATAAGCCCGGCGGGCCGATTCGTCAGGAGTTTCAGCGCGGCGCGCGCCAGCTCGCTCGGATTCAATGCCACCTCCATCCGCTTCGCACCTTTCTTTGCTCAAGACATGACCTTAACGACACTTAATAGTGCGCACCGCCGTCCAGGTCTTCACACGTTATATAATGTGCCGCTTCCTCGGGAAACGCGGCCGTTGACCGTGCCACGACGCTCAGGAAGCTGAATCTGACTGCAACGTGGCGAGCGCGAAGGACTTCTGCGTGCATCGATACCTCGAGGGAATTCGTCGCCTTTCGCGCGAGATGCGGCTCTACCTCGTCTACACGTTACTGGTCAACATCGGCGTCGGGGTCTCCATCCTGATCTACAACCTGTACCTAGTGCAGATCAACCTCAAGGAAGACTTCATCGGCACGTTCAACGCGGTCCAGACGGTCGCAATGGGCATTGCGGCGCTGGTCATCGGACTCGCCATCAATCGCTATGGCGCCTGGCGCTGCACCATTTACGGCACCATTTTCTTCCTCGCCACCACGGCATTGCTGGCAATCCTGGAAATGCCGACGTCAATTCTGATCGTCTCGGCTATCAACGGGGCCGCTCTCGCCTTCATGACCGTACCGATAATGCCATTCATCGTCGAATGGACCAGTCCTGAGCAGCGTACCAGCGCGGCCGCTATCACGTTCTCTCTCAATTCGGTCGCCACCACACTCGGTAGTCTGGTCGGTGGATGGTCCCCGCGTCTCCTCTCGATCGGCTTCGGTATGACCGTCGAAAGTATCCCGGCCTACCGGTTCACACTCCTCATCGGCATCGCTCTGGCGACCTCCGCACTTGTCCCACTCTGGCTAATGAGAGACAGCCGGGATCGCGCGGGAACCGAGGTCACGCAGTCAGCCGTGTTCGTTGAAATGCCAGCTGCGTCCAGCAAAGTTCGCCGGGACATGATGGTCTTCGTGCTTATCGGGCTGATCATGAGTCTCGGCTCGGGGGCGGTCGTGCCGTTCGTGAACGTCTTTCTGGAGTCAATTGGATCGCGTCCGAGTCAGATCGGCATCGTCTTCTCGGTCGCTGGCGTCGTAGCCGCTCTGACCGGACTCTTTGCGCCAGCCCTCTACAAGAAGCTCGGCGCGCTTGTGGCAAGCATCATCGTCCGTGTTGCGTCCGCACCGCTCTATGTGGCCCTCGCCCTCAGCCCGCAGATGGGCTATGCGGTCGCCGCGCAGATCGTGCGCACCACATCGATCAGCATGGCCTGGCCGATCGACTCGAGCTTCATCTCCGACGTGTTGCCGCCAAGGGCACGCGCGAACGCATTCAGCCTGCGCAGCGCGGCCTGGAACCTCGGCTTCGCGCTCTCAAGCGTCACCGCCGGTGTGGTGATCGTGCACGGCGGTTACCGCTACACGTTCGTGCTCTACGCCGTGACGATTGTCGCCGCGTCCCTTTTGAACGGAATCTACTTCTGGCGTCACCCGGCACACAAACGAGCACACGATAAGTCCGCCAAGCCCGGAGTGCGAATCGAGACCGCTGGCTAGTCTGCTTCAGTGACGGAACGTCCAGTCCGGATTGGCGTAGCGGCTCTGTTCCAGGCTTCGAGCGCAATCGGCCTCTCCATCCGTCAACGGACTATGAATCGGTTCCGCGTTCAGCGCCGCAAGCGCCGCCAGGGTGAAGGACTCCGCCACATCTGACGCCTCCACCGGACGCCCTGCCGCATCGCCAAGATCAGTCGTTCGGTCTCGAAGGATCGTCGCCAGTCGTTCGTGCGCCTCCCCGTTCGGCAATAGCAAGCTCACAGACATCGACGGGTCAAGCTTGAGGTACAGCATCCCCTGAAGCGCCGAGACTGTCCGGCGTCGCACTTGTGCCAGCCCTACGAGCTTCTTTTCGCTTGCCAACACTTCGAACGGGGCCAGCGACGAAAAACAGAGAGCTTCGAGCCCGGGCGGTGGCGCGTCGTGTCGTGCCTCCTCCAATGACGCCCACCGTGCTTTTACTCCCAGCGTTTTGAGCATGTCGATGACAATACCGGCAATGAAGCGGTAATTGGCGTGCACATCACCCGAAAGGTTGGGATGGTCGCTCGGCAGTACGAGCTGAAAGCTGAAGGTGTGCTCATCGTGAAAGACGCCCGTTCCTCCCGAGAGGCGACGCAGGACCTCGCACCCGCGAGAGCGACAGCCTTCGAGATCGATCTGGTCTGACTTCTGACCGACTCCGAGAATCATCGCATCCCGCGACCAGGAGTACATGCGGAGCGTCGGCGGCGCGCTTCCTTCTCCCACCGCATCGATCACCGCCTGAGTTGCCGCGAGTTGATAGGCTCCATTTGCACGCTCGAATGGCAGTACCCTGAGCGTCGTGGTCTCCGCACCGTATCCGGTCAATACATCCGCCTCTTGTCCAGCACGTTTCTCATCTCATTCGTCTGCCCATTGAGAAAGCAGCGCAAATTGTGGCAGAGGATGTCAGTGATCTTCTGGTTCTCGCTGAACGCTGTGCTCGCCGAATGCGGATTGATCATAACATTCGGCAGGTCCCAAAACGGACTATCGGCCGGCAGCGGCTCTTTGTCGAAAACGTCGAGCCCGGCAAAGGCGATCTTCCCATTCTGGAGCGAATCGAGCAGTGCCGCGTGATCGACCACTTGCCCACGCGCGATATTGACGAACATCACCCCGAGTTTCATGGACTCGAAGGCGGCACGATCAATCAAACCTTCTGTGTCAGGTGTGTGCGGACAGCTCAGCACAACCGCGTCGGCCTGACCCAACATCTCATGCAATTGCTCGCGAGCGAAGACCTCGTCGACGCCAAGCTCTCGCGCCCGGGCCGCTCCTCCTGTCCGTCCCATGGCCAGCACGCGCATGTTGAAGGCTTTCGCCAGCTGGGCGACCTGCCGCCCGATTTTTCCCGGCCCGACGATCGCCATGGTCTTGCCATCGAGTTCATCCGAGCAGAACCGGTCCCAAACGTGTGCCTTCTGATCGCGCTGGAGCCGAGGGAGCATTTTGACGTGCGACAGGAGCGCAAGGAAGACAAATTCGGCTAGCGGCCGAGCGTGAACACCGCTCGACGTGGTCACGATGATGTCGGAGTCCTCTAGTCCCATTCGCACAACCTGCTGACCGACACCCGCGCTCGTCGTTTGAACCCATTTGAGGTTCGGACAGGCCTCCTCGATTTTGGAGCCAGGCGGAAGCTGATCCGGAAAATCGAGCAGGAAGTCAGCATCCGCGAGATACCCCTGAAGCATGTCCTGCTGGGCGTCACTTAGCCGAAAGTCGGCTGGCCCATGGTGATCAGCGATGTAGCGTGTCGGTGGATAGAGCGACGGCTCATAGATAACCGTCACACGATCTGGATCGACGGCGCGAATCTGATCCACGTATTCGGGTTCTAGTGGCGACGTAATGAAGAGATTGAACTTCGACGCTTCCCCGCTCAATTTCCACCCCTCTCTCAGCAACTGCTTGCGTTCCCGCACCGCAGAGGGTAGCACGAATTCGTGGAGTGGCGAGAAATCTGCCGATGCTGAGAACTTCAGGAACCTGCGAGTGCGTTGGCGGTGTCGACCGTGCGGTGCTACATTGTCGTGGCGACGTTGGGTCGACTCAAGAACAACAAGAAGGGTGAGTCAGGTTGAAGGGCTCAGCAGAGGTCGTGATCATCGGTGCCGGAATCACCGGCTGCAGCATTGCCTATCACCTGGCCGAACGCGGCATGCGCGACGTCCTGGTTCTTGAAAAGGACGAGATCGGTCGTGGCGCGACCGCCGACGCGGCCGGTGGCATCCGCCTTCAGTTCTCGACGCGCGCCAATATCGAGCTCTCGCGGTACAGCCTGAACGTCTGGGAGAATTTTAAGGAACGCTTTGGGATCGATATTGCCTTCCACCAGCAGGGCTATCTCTTCCTGCTTACATCTCAGTCGGAAATCGATGATTTCCAGAAGAACATGGAGTTCCAGCAGTCGATGGGCGTCCCGGTTCGATGGGTCGACACCAAGGAGATCCGAGAGCTGAACCCGGCCGTCAACCTCGACGGCGTTCTCGCCGGAACCTTCTGCTCCAGTGACGGCTGGGCGGACCCGTATAGCTCGACGATGGGCTTTGCCCAGCGAGCCCGGTCGCTCGGAGTCGAGATACAGGAAGAGACTCCGGTCACCGGGTTCATTCGCGAGGGTGACCGGATAACCGGCGTCGAGACAGCCGAGGGAAGCGTTTCAGCCAGGACGATCGTAATCGCCGCGGGTGCGCACGCCGGTGAGATCGGGAGGCTCGCGGGTGCCGACATCGCGGTCGCGCCATACCGGCGCATGAGCTTCATTACAGAGCCGTTCTCTGCTGTGCCGTCGACGGTCCCAATGACGATCGAGTTCGGCACGTCGCTCTATTTCCATCCAGAGAGTGGTGGCTTTCTCTTCGGCATGTCGAATCCCAACGAGCGGAGCAGCTTCAATCGTACGGTCGACGACGACTGGATGCACCACACCGTCACCGAACTCTGCCGACGCGCACCAATTTTCGAAGATGCGCGCGTTCGTCGCGGTTGGGCCGGTCTGTACGAGATCACGCCGGATGACAATCCTGTGCTCGGGTTCGTGGCCGGGGCAGACGGACTGGTGGTGGCGTCGGGCTTCAGCGGCCATGGCTACATGCAGGGACCGGCAATTGGGCGCTGTATCTCCGAACTCATCCTTGACGGCCAGGCGACCACGGTCGATATCAGTTCGTTCGCGCCGGACCGGTTCGCCAGCGGTCAGCTGGCACAGGAACACAACGTCATCTAGCCAACATGGAGCGACCATGCCGATGATCCTTGGGATCGGACACGTCTCGATCCACATCCCGGAATCACACTCGCTCAAGGAGAAGCGGCGTGTGGTGAAATCGATCACACAGCGTGTCCGTTCGCGCTTTGACGTCGCCATTGCCGAAGTCGACGATCAAGATGTCTGGCAGGTCGCCACAATTGGAATCGTTTCGCTCTCCAATTCAGGCAAGCACGCGGACGAAGTGTTGCAGCGCGTGATCGGGTTCGTTGAGCAAAATCTTCAATCAGGCTATCTCACCGACGTCCATACTGAAATCATGCATATCGACTGACCGCTACGGATCGCTTCCTGGTCGTTCCGGTGGTCGCCGTTTTGCATCGTGGAGACCCGAACGCGTTTGAATTTTCGTGGTACGTGATATAGGATCGTGCGATGCTTGATTCCCACGAGGACTGATAGCCAGGGGAGAGAACGGCCACGGACGAGAATCAAGAGCGGCCGCGCGACGACCGCTCGAATGGATCGCCAGACCACCAACCCGCCACGGTGCGTGGGAAAAGACCAGGGGATCGTTATGTTCGTGTGATCCGGTCCTCGGAACTTCCGCAGACGCCGCAGAACTCGTTCTACTATGTGGCGGAACCGACCACACCCCAGACCAAGTTCGGGCGAATGTACCGGCGAGTTCGGCATGTTTTGATTGGGCGTCCACTCGAGACATCGCAGGCCATTCATCAGCGGCTCAGCAAGGTACAGGCGCTGGCGGTCTTTTCTTCTGACGCACTTTCGTCAACCGCGTACGCCACCGAAGAGATTCTCCTCATTCTCGTACTGGCAGGGACGGTCGCCTACAAATACGTCATTCCGATCGGCATCGCGATCGCGGCACTACTGGCGATTGTCGTCTTCTCGTACCGGCAGACGGTACACGCCTATCCACAAGGTGGCGGCGCGTACATCGTTACCAAGGACAATCTCGGGCGTGCACCGAGTCTTCTGGCTGCATCAGCCCTCTTGACCGACTACATATTGACCGTAGCCGTGAGTATTTCGGCTGGCGTGGCTGCGATCACGTCAGCTATTGCAAGTTCACAACCCCTTGCCGTCGAAATTGCCGTGGTGGCGATTGTGTTGATCACCATTGCCAACCTGCGTGGTTTGCGTGAAAGCGGACGCATTTTCGCGGTGCCGACATACCTCTTCATCGTGGGCATGTCAATCCTCCTGGTTCTAGGGTTTCTATCCTGGGTTGGTATCGGAATCACGCCGCATCGTGTCGTCGATACGATACCCAACGCGGTTCAGCCCTTATCGGCGTTCTTGATCCTCAAAGCATTTTCTTCGGGATGCGCCGCGCTGACCGGAGTCGAGGCGATTTCAGACGGCGTGCCTGCCTTCAAAGAACCGCAGGACGAAAACGCGGCGAAGACGCTGGTCGCCATGGGGCTGATCCTGGGTTCCCTCTTTCTGGGCATTACGTTCCTGGCCAGGCACTATCATCTGGTTCCAGTCGAGAACCAGACTCTCGTGTCGCAACTGGCGCGGGTGATCGCGGGGACAGGACCGTTCTACTACTTCATCCAGGCGGCGACGGCCGGTATCTTGTTGCTCGCTGCCAATACAAGCTTCCAGGACTTTCCGCGTCTCTCCTATTTTCTTGCGCGTGACCGGTTCTTGCCGCATCAGTTCACGTTCAGGGGTGACCGGCTCGGCTACTCAACCGGCATCGTCGTGCTGGCGCTCGCGTCGAGCGTGCTGGTCGTCATCTTCAACGCCGATGTCACGCGCTTGATCCCGCTCTACGCGGTCGGAGTGTTCATCTCGTTCACCTTGTCGCAAGCAAGCATGACGTTACGTTGGTGGCGAGGCCAGGCAGTCAAGCGCAACAACGTCGCGATGTTCATCAACGGTTTTGGCGCGCTGACGACTGGAGTAGTCGCGATCATCATCATCACGACCAAGTTCCTTGGTGGCGCCTGGATCATCCTGATGCTGCTGCCGATCATCATCATGGGTCTCATCGGCATCCGCAAACACTACGACAGCGTCTCGGACCAACTTCGTCTCGACGCGCGGCAGATCCGCAACCGGCCGATCACCTGGACGCGAGACTCCGCGGTCGTTGTCGCCGTCGACACCCTGAACCGCGCCGCGATTCGAGCGATCGATTACGCACAGAACGTCTCGCGAGACGTCACGGTGGTGCATATTTCGGATGACATTGAGGAAGCCAATAGCCTGCGCGCCAAATGGAGCGAGGCAGGTATCCAGCTGCCCCTGGTCATCATCGAATCGCCCTACCGTGAACTGCTCGGACCGCTCGTCAACTACATCGAGCAGTTACACCAGGAGAAGGGCGGCACGACGTTGACGGTGGTGCTGCCGGAATTCGTCCCCGCCCACGCCTATGAACTCTTGCTCCACAATCAGACGGCCTGGCGTCTCAGGACCGCTCTCTGGAGTCACCCGGGCATCGCGGTGACCAGCGTCCCCTACCACCTCAGTCGCTGAGCATGTTCGCGGTGTGTCTTGAGCCTCGCCGTTAAACCAGCAAGAGAGATTCTCTCTCGAACGGCTTCAGTGTTGGTTCGCTGGGTCCTAGACATCTCGTGAGTCTCCGCCAGCCTGGGTACTCGCCTCCACAACCTGCTCAGTAACCAGCGTCGCTGCCAGCTTCCGCATTTCGGGTCGGAGGGCGCGCGACGCCGACGCCACGTCCTGCAGGATGGTGGGAAGCGGCTGATCGGGCGTGGCAGGGATTTCGCCGATTTCGTCGAAGAGACGATGCCGGTAGCGACGGTCCAGCGCCGCACGCACGGTCTTCACCGCCCGGCGGTCCTCAGCGAGCCCGGCCGAATTGACCATGTCTCGAATCTCGCTCACGCGAACGGGCAACGAGATCATGTCGTTGATTGACTTCCGGTTTCGTGCGACCTCCTCGACCGCCTCGAACCAACTTTCGGCGACCTCGAACGCGGAGGACGCGGCGGCACAGCGACGATCGACGTCTTTCTTGAGATCGTCCCACTCGATGGTCGGTGGTGCACCGAGCGTGAAGAGCGGCGTGCGCTCCTCGACCCACATCCAGGTACAGGCGCAGGCGACACGAAGGTAATACATGGCCGAGAGAAGATGATCGCGCGGCGACGCCGGGAGCGTATCGACTATCGCCAATGGACCGATGAGAGAGGCTTCGGAAAGCTCTCCAAAGAGTTCCGATGGGCCGACATCGATCAGTTCGATGTGTGAGCGCTCCACAGCCGATCGCGGATCGGTGAGAACGCGAGGCAAGAAATAATCTGTCAGCGGACCAACGGGGCTCAGGAAGATGCCGCGCTCCACCCGCGCTTCGGCGACATCGTGGTCGTGAAGATCTTGCTCGAGCGCCACACGAACCAGTCCGTGCTCAACGTCCAGCAGAGCCTGAAGCGCTTCCGCGCTGACCTGGGCGGGCTTGATCGTGTCGACCGAAAACTTCGAGTCTGATGCCTGGAGAATCGGACTCCGGTCCGGCGTGCGACCGAACAGCACGAAGTCCGGATTGGTGAGCTTGTGACGGCCCGCCTGAATCGCGATTCGTGGATCGTCGTCCAGGCGAATCACGGCGTCAAGCCGAAATTCCTGTCCGTCTGACAGATGCCGGATCTTTCCGATCTGCTCATGCAAGTACTGAGTAACGGCGTCCGACCAACAGTCACCAAAGAGGCGACTTGCTCCACCACGATCGCTCCACGTCATCAACTGCCGGTCGAGCGTCGCGCTGATCAGATTTCCACCAGGTAGCTTGTCGGAGAAAACATTTCCGTCAATTTGTTTGAGAGATGGGCCTTTGCCACGCGATCGAAACAACTCAGCCTCCAAGAATCGAGCCTCACCGCTGTCTTTCATTATGCCGCTATTGCCGTTTGAGCGCCGGATTCGAGCGTACGTAGTCGCCGCCAGGCTGTGTCAGGACCACATCAGGACGTTCGGACCATGCGCGAAAAATGGCGATCGTTCGATACTCGATCAGACTTGGAAGCAACGTGGGAACGGAGTCACGAGGAAAACCATGCAACAGACGGTGAACCTGCAACGCGTCGATCCGCTTACCGATCCCCGCTGGAACGACCTCATCGACAAGTATCAGGCGGGCCTGTTTCATTCACCACTGTGGATCAACGTCCTGCGCCAGACCTATGACATGGACGTAATCGCAAACATCCTCACGGACGATGATGGAAGTCCACTTGCCGGCATGCACTTCTGCGAGATCTCAGACATCCGCGGAGATCGGGTTGTCTCGCTGCCATTTTCGGACTACTGCGATCCACTGGTGACCACAGAGAATCAGTGGGCGACGCTTCGTGAGCCCCTTCTCGATTCGGATAGCCCGGTGAACGTGCGGTGCTTGCGTAACGACATCCCGCTTCACGACGAAGCATTCGAGCAGCCCAAGCGTGCCCGGTGGCATGGTATCGACCTCACCGAATCGCTCGATGATCAATGGTCGCGCATCGATTCATCCGCGCGGAGGGCGATCCGCAAAGCGGAGAAATCGGGCGTTGCGGTCCGGCTCGCTGATAACGAGGCGGATGTGCGCTCCTTCTTCAACCTGCACCTCGGAATCCGCAAATATAAGTATCGCCTGCTGGCCCAGCCCTACCGCTTCTTCCAGAACATCGCGCGTATCTTCTCGGACGCAAGTTTGTTTGCGCTGATGATCGCTGAAGTCGATGGCGAAGTTGTCGGGAGCGTCATGTATCTTGGTTGGGGCTCGACGCTCTACTACAAATTCAGCGCGTCCTCAGCCCAGCATCTCGAATTCCGACCGACGGACCTTCTCATTTGGGAGGGAATGAAATTCGCCCGGGAGAATGGCTACCGATATCTCGATCTCGGATTGAGCGATTGGGATCAGGACGGACTGGTACGGTACAAGCGGAAGTTCGCAACCGAAGAGGGCACGATCACCTTTTTGCACCATGCCGTTGAACGACCAGTCAGCCGCCAGGACCAGGATGTACCGAAACTGCTCGGCATGTTTACCGAGCTACTGACTGACCCCGGTGTTCCGGACGAGATCACCGAGCGTGGGGGCGACAGCGTTTACCGGTTCTTCGTGTAAGCCAACCGACCATCCGATAGCGGTGCGGCCGGCTGGACCGGCCGTCTGCTACTGCCCTCCGGAGACGTTGAGGCCCCGGCGACGCTCCTCGAGTTGACGCAGCACGCGACGTCGACGGAGTCGCAGCATCGCCAGTTCGCGCCGCAAGCGGACTTCTTCCATGCGCAAGAACTGCCGGATTTCGGCTTCACCTCGTCGCAGCAGCAGACCGATCTGGCTCTTGCGTAGCTGGGCAAGCTGGCGGTGAAGCTCCCCGATCTCAACGCGGTGCTGTGCGATACGTGCCCGCATTGCATCGAGCTCACGCGGACGTGGACCGTCCTCGGTCCTCGCCCAGATTGCCAGGAGCCGACGCAGTTGCTCGACATCGCCCGCGTCGCGTGCGGCGTTGGCCATACGCATCACGGTCTCACGACGCGCTTGATCGCGCGAATCCTCGGCTAGGTCCGGGTGGACCAACCTCGCGAGGGCGCGATAGAGCTGGCGAATCGTGATATTGTCATCGCCATTACGACTGACGACCTCGCCGCGCAGTTCTTGTTGAGCACTACGGCGATGTCGCCACTCGGCCCACCAGGCAGCTTCCTCCGCCCGGCTCTTTTCCTCTTCCCGATCGAGTTCGTCATCAGACAGTGATCGCCCTACGAATGAGAGTCGTTCCAGCCTCAACTCCAGACGTTCCACCTCAGCCCGCAGACGGTCGGCTTCCACGCGCAGCGTCCCAAGCCGCTCGTCGAGTCGACGCCGGAGTCCTTGCTGTTCGGTTTCCTCTTCGGCGAGAAGCTGACGAACCTGTTCTGACGCTCTTGCGGCGCGGAGGATTTCCAGCTCGAGCTGGACCCGTTCGAGCTCGTCGATGCGTGCAGGTAGCACTGAGTCCCCATGGTCATGTCAAATCGAAACGACGCTTATCCGAGCAATTTTACTCGGCTCACCCCTGACCGGCCACTATGGCCATCCGTTGACCGCGATCAACAGGAATCAAGTACTATACGACACGACTGCACGCGCACCGATAATCGAACCAGAGGAGCGGACGATGAAAATGAACCCCTGGCAACTGGTCGTAAAGGCGCTCGAAGCGGAAGGCGTGAGCTACGTCTTCGGTCTACCAGGTAACCCCAAGCACTTGTACGACCAGATATACGACTCGGAGTCGGTCAAGGCAATTCTCGTCCGGCACGAGACGTCGGGCGCGTTCATGGCCATGGCATATGCTCGAGTGACCGGCGGTGTCGGTTGCTGCTTCGGATCGCCAGGGCCCGGCGTGGCCAATCTCGTCCCGGGCATCCTCGAGGCCTATTCCGGGTGCACGCCGGTCCTTGCGTTCGGCGTACGCACGAGCACGAAACTCGAGGGCATGGGTGCGTTTCAGGAGAACGATCAACTTGGCTTGTTCAAGCCGATAACCAAATGGGCCGTGACGTTGGAACGACCGGAGCGCATCGGCTGGACGGTGCGACGGGCAATTTCGATCGCCACATCAGGCAAGCCCGGCCCGGTCTACATTGAAATTCCTGCCGATATCGCTCTCGAGACGGTCGAGATGCCGGAATACCAGCCCGCCGATCGCTCCATCCGACCGGCCGCCGATCCGGAGAAGATCGAGCAACTCGTCGACCTGCTGGAGCAAAGCCAGCGACCAGTTGTAGTCTGCGGTGGCGGCGCAATCCTATCGGGAGCCTTCGCCGAAGTGGAGGGGCTCGCCGACGGTCTTGGGATCCCTATTCTCGTCACTCCCGGCGGTCGTGGAATCATAGCTGAGACTCATCCTCTGTTTGCCGGTTCCGTGGGTCTCTATCGCACGCAGTACCCGCGCTCGGTCTACCAGGAGGCAGACCTACTCATCACGGTCGGCTCTCGAATGGAGGAATTTCAGTCGGGCGTCTTTCAGTACTTCCCCGACGGCGCGAGGTTCGTGCAGATCGACGTCGACCCGTTCGAGTTTGGACGCAGCTGGGTACCGGATGTTGCGATTCAATCCGATGCTTCGCTCGCCCTCGACCAGTTGCTCCAGGCCTCTCAGAAACGAGGTCTGAACGCCAATGCGAATCGTGTCGACGATCTTGTCCGTCGTCGCAAGGATGCGATCGAAACGATGATCAAGGACGTGTCCGTAGAGTCATCGCCGATTCTGGCCAAGACCGTTGTTCACGAGATCAATGAGGTCTTTGGAGACAACACGATTCTGGCGCTCGAAAACGGTGGCGCCGACCTGTGGTCGTATTACTGGCCGTATTACCAGGTGCTGGATCCCGGTTGCCTAATCCCACCGGCCGAGCAGACCGCGATGGGACTTGGCGTCTGTGGCGCGATTGCGGCAAAACTTGCGCGTCCGGACCGGCAAGTGGTGTGCACCACTGGTGACGGCGCGTTTCAGATGGCGATGCACGAGCTTCCCACCGCCGTTCAGGAAAATGCACCAGTGACCTGGGTGGTGCTGAACGACCAGTCGCTTGGATGGCCGCAGTGGACCCAGCGAGAAGGGCTCTCGAATCGTGTCATCGCCACCGATTTCACCGCGCCGTTCGACATCGTTCGGGTCGCCGAGGCGGCTGGCTGCTGGGCGACCAGGGTTGACAAGAGTGGACTCCTGAATAAAGCGCTGACCGCCGCAAAGCAGGCAAACGCGGAAGGCCGGCCAGCGGTCGTCGACGTGCAGATCGATCCAAACGACCATCATGAAGGTTTTTACGAATTTCACGACCTGCGATAATGGGCGAAGAAGGCGTCTGGAAATGCTGGAACGACCGACGTCTTTCGTCGCGGAAAGGGACAGGTTTCAGTGTTAGACCACAGCGGAATGACACGAGTGCGGTACGAGGATACCTTCCGCGCAGTCGGGAATTACCTCGATACCAACACGTTCACCGAGATCGTCATCGTCGAGACGCCCGAAGGTTTCCTGATCAAAGGGCAGGTTGCATCCGGCGAAGGGGCGGGCGACACGATATACAGCTATCCGCAAACATATCTCTTCACCAACGAGGATATTGACACGCTGATTGAAGCAGCGTATCAACGGCGGGGCAAGACGGGCCAACTCGGTCAGTCGTAGCGGTTACAATACAGGTCTCACGCTCGTCGTCTGTCACAAGCGGCGGGCAGCCCTCGTGGGGGCGGATCGGGCCCGGTGGCCCGTGCAGTCTTCAAAACTGTTGTGGGGGGTGACGAGCCTCCCAGGTGGGTTCGACTCCCATGCGCCCTCGCCACCTCCTCAAGTCAACGACCTATCCGAACGATCTCACTTTTCCTCGCGCCAAGATCGCTCTTCTCCATCCCTTCCCATGACAATTCTTGGGCATGCGCGAGTGTCAATCCTGTTGTCTTCTCAGAAAGAAGTGGGATTTTCGCTCCCCGGCGGCACTCCTTTTGCTTATTCACAAGTGGAATGCGCGAATCGATACCCGCGCGAAAATCGCGTCGAGCCCAGCAAGGCGCGGTCGAAGAACGGCAATGCGGCTCGCAGGAACGAAGCAATGGGACGCGCGACGGTGTTCGTTGACATTGGCGGATCGACTTCCGGCGAGTAAGATGAAGGCGGGAAGGAACGATCAGCAGCTTCGATGTCACAAGCGTCACGCCCGCCGTGCGGGCATTACCCTTGTGCGCTTGTCTCGTATCTCGAAGGTGCTTTCCACGAACGCTGCGAAGGACATCGAATATCGTTGGCCCGGTGTGATTGTGTCTCTCCTGAACAGATCAGGTTGGATATCGTCGACACCTTGTTACGTTGCAGCGGTGTACGGCGTTGGGAAGATCGATTTGACCGCATCCACACTGAACGCAGTCGCGCGACCTGGCCGATGGACTGCCGGGCTCGATTGGTGCTTTACACGAGCATCCGACAGCACATTTGAGTCCCGCACTGATGAGTACGCGCCGCCTCACCAAGCACCGCATCTCGGTGGGAATGGAAGTTTTCTATGAATCAACAGCAGAATCTACTTAAACGAATCACCACGAGACTACGCCCTCGCTCGAGCCGGAGATCCGAGCAAATCGCCAACATTCGAGTTGAATTGCAGCGCCGCGGTGTCCGCGTGGATGAACTGTCGGACCCGGAGATCGAGGCGGCCATCTCAGATGGGCGTCGCGTGCTCGGCTCGGCCAGCGTCCGCGGAAGCGATGTGACTGGGGCGTTCGTCGTGCTCGTCCGCAATCAGGAAAAGCTCTGACCGGTTTCTGGCGATGTTACCCAACACGGCCAGATGGAGCGCCGAGCGCAAGGTAGTGTCGCAGGAACCGGGACATCACGGCCGGTCGGGCTAACCCGCGGGCGACAAGATGAATGCCCATATCGGGCATCATTCCGATGAGATGCTGGGCAAATCGCAGCACCTCGAACGAACGCCCGTGAAGATCGCACGACCCCCGGTACACGGCCGCGGCCTCATCAAATTCGGACTCGCCGTCAACCACGCTTCTTAGTGCCCGGCCAGCCTCATCACCAAAACCGAGAGCGAGGCGGATGCCTTCGGCCGTTAGCGGCAGGCAATGACCAGCTGCGTCACCGGCTGCAAGGACGTTTCCCACGACTGGCTCTTCCTTGAGCCATGGAATCATGCCACCACGCACCGGCTTCCCTTCTAATCCCAGATAGTCGAGAAAAGCATTGAGCCCGGCCTTCAGGTCGAACTTTCGATCGTAAGACCAGACGCCAATGCGTAGCTCGTCTCCCGCGGGAAAGACCCAACCATATCCACGCGGCACAACCCCCGGGACGTAATAGAAATGTAACCCCTCTCCCGCTCCAGGCACGTCTGCCTCGACCGCCACCGTAACCTGGAGGTCTTGCGTGCTCGCCGATCGTCCACCCATCGCAAGCAATCCACGCCAGCCCGTGCCGTCGATGAAGTACTGAGCCTTGAACCGCTCTTCCGATGTCATGACACTGGATCCGTCGAATTCTCGAATACGAGTCTTGATGAAGCGAGATTCGGTTTGCTCCTTCAGAATGAGGCAGAATCGGCGGTGGTCGATGATGCAGTATGGAGACGGCAGCGGATACCGTCCGACACCGCGTGGGTCGTGGAAATAGACGTTCGTCGAATTGTTGGATGATCGCGTCACGAGCGCTAAAGCGTTCGACAACCGTAACCGGCATGGCACAAGCCGAACGCTGCACTGCGCCGATGTCGTGCTGGTCGATGAGCAGGGCGCGGCGACCAAGCGGCAAGCTCGCGGCTAATCCAGCATAGCTCGCCCCCGCTATGATGACCTCTTTTGTTCGAGACGACATACTCCTCTCCTCGATGATTCAGCGGATCGATCATGTCGACGGCTCTGGCCGTGACGTTGCATCAGCCGATGACCATGAACGTCGTCGTCGGTCCGACTCCGGACAGACCATGGATGTCTCGCATCACCAGCCGGCCGATATCTTCGTTTGACGGGCCTTCAACGATGATCACAAGGTCGTACTCGCCCGAGACGATGTCCGCCACTTCGACGCCCGGAACACGGCGAAGTTCATCCTGCACCTTTTCGGCCATGCCCACTTCCGTGCTGGCCATGACGTAGGCTCGTGCCACGCGATGCCGCCTCTCTTCAAATCGAATATCCACGACTCGGCAGCGGTTTCCAAGAATTTCGATGATGGGGCTCGAAATACCGTGAGTCGGCTCGGTTGTCAAGATCCCGTCGATAGAGCCATTCTGTTCCGGTCAAGCGTTCACGGAAACGCACTCTAGGGCTATGATTCGGCATCAGTCGCGAATTCGTGAGTCGACGAGGAGACCGGGAGTCAATGCCCTCCATGCACTTCGATTGGATCATCGTCGGCGCGGGTCCAGCCGGATGCGTGCTCGCTTCCCGCCTCAGTGAATCAGCGGACCGCTCGGTTCTACTCATCGACGCCGGCCCCGACTATGGACCCGATCCGAGCAACTGGCCCGACGAATTGATCGATACCGGTAGCCCCGCTCTTGAATCCCACTCCTGGGGGTACTTCCATGGTCGCCAGATTGGGGAGCGGACACTCGCATTGCCACGCGGACGCGTCTTCGGCGGTTGCAGTTCCGTCAACTCCTGCATCTGGCTACACGGCTCCGCCGCCGACTACGACGGTTGGGCTCAGATTGGCAACACCGGTTGGGACTACGCTTCGCTCGCCCCAGATTTCCTCGGAGCGGAGCGAGATCCGCTGACGACTGCTGGTGATCCAGGCGATCACCTGGTCGATATCTGGCGAGCTCCGGTCGACGACTCGTCGACGATCGAACGCGCGCTCATCGCCGCGGCCGACGAACTCGAAATCCCCTTTGTTGCCAATTTGAATGGCTCAGTGATCCAGGCGCCCGGAATTGGCAAGACACCCAAGAATGTGCGGAGCGGAGTGCGGCTCAACGCAGCCCTCACCTACCTGGCGATCGCACGAGAACGAACGAATCTGACGTTGATGTCGGACATACAGATCGACCGCGTCCTGTTCAACGGCAGCAGAGCCGTTGGCGTCCAAACGGTTGAGGGAGTTGAGATACGGGCCAGCGAAACGATCCTCTCGGCAGGAGCGTACGGCTCCCCGGCAATTCTGCTCCGTTCTGGAATCGGACCCATCGCCCACCTGCACGAGATGGACATCCCGGTGATCGTCGATCTACCCGGTGTCGGCGAGCATCTTATAGACCACCCGTATCTCGCTCCATACACCAGCGGACACACCAGCTTCTTCATCGCACCCAACGCCGTGCCCGATCGGCCGCGGTTCATCGAGACCATGATCAAGGCGCGTAGTCGTCGGGTGCACGACGAGATCGACTTGCATCTCTATCCCCGTGAACTGCCCGATCCGGAGTCGGGGCGGTGGATTCTCGGTTTCGGTGTGAGTCTTCAATTTGCGCGGTCACTCGGGCGTGTGCGTCTGACATCAAGCGACCCGCTGGCACCGCTCGATATCGACCACCGCTACTTCAGCAATCCGATTGACCTCGAGGCGCTGACTGACGGAGTCGAGTTGGTCGAGCAGCTGACGAGCACCGGTCCCCTCTCCCGGCTAATCGACCGGCCGGTCAAACCGCGCCCGCCCCGGTTCGATCGTGCAGCAATGCAGGAGATCATCCGCGCCGAGGTCGGCACCACATTCCACCCATCGAGTACATGCCGCATGGCGTCCAGATCAGATCCGATGGCCGTCGTCGACGGCGAAACGCGCGTTCGCGGAACCACAGGACTGCGTGTCGTCGACGCCTCAATCTTCCCGAACGGGCCACGCTGCAACTTGCATGCACCGACGGTCGCCGTTGCGGAACATGCTGCCCGGATCATTCTTCGCAAGATCGACGGCGGACCTGTGACGCCGCGGTAACCCGGCCGTTATTCAGTCCGGCGAGGTTGACTACGGCTGGAACATCCAGACCGAAGAGACCGTCATGAAGCAGATCGAGTCAAATGGCACGAAGGGCAAATTCATCACCTGGAACGGCGGCGGTACGGAGAAGATACTGATCAACCACTCCGATCCCCAAACTGACCAGGGCGGCCAGAAATCCAACAAAGACGTCCCGCATCCACATTTCAAGGTTCTGGAAGTACGCCAGGCGCTCAACCTCTCGGTCGACCGCGACTCCGTCGCCACGCAGCTCTACGGCCGCGGTGGGAAAGCAACCCCGTTCGTCCAGAACAAGGTGACGAACATCTTCCCGGACAATATCAAGTATGAGTACAACCTGGACAAGGCCAAGCAGTTGCTCGACCAGGCCGGCGCCAAGATGAACGGCAGTGTCCGCGAGCTCAACGGTCGCCCGATGCACTGGGTTTACCAGACCTCGGTCAACTCGGTTCGACAGAAGAACCAGGAGATCGTCAAGCAGTCGCTCGGCAAGATCGGCGTCGAGATCGAGATCAAGTCGATCGATGCCTCAGTCTACTTCTCCGGTGATCCCGGAAATACGGAGACGACCAACCACTTTTACGCCGACCTGGAGATGTACACCAACTCACCGTCGAGTCCGTTCCCGATCCTCTGGTTCCAGCGCTATCTCTCGACGCGCATCGCGCAAAAGGAGAATCAGTGGGCTGAGCCGAACTACGCACGCATCCAGAATCCTGACTTCGACAAGCTCTATAACCAGGTCGCGCAGGAGATGGATCCGCAGAAGTCGACGGCAACCTTCAAGCAGATCATGCAATTGGTCTGGGATCAGGTCTTCGAGCTTGGCGAAATCTCGCGGCAGAATGTCGCGGCAGTGAGCTCCAAACTGCAGGGACAGAAGCCAAGCCAGTGGACCTACGACACATACGACATCAAGGACTGGTCGTTCTCGAGCTAGCTCTCCGGCTCAAGACGTCGTCCAGTGCAACAGGACACCCCGTGCCGAAACGACATGGGGTGTCCTGTTTTATTCCGATGTGACGGGGAATTGCTTTAGCGGGCAAGCGCTCCCATCGGGTCCCAAGCCGGGAGCACGATCGGCTCCTGATCGAGTGCCTGCTGCAGATCGGCAGGAAGCGTGCTCTTGCGAGCCGCGATTTCGAACGTGTACTCGGCAAACCAGTTGTCGTTCATCGTGTAGTAGCCATGCTGCCCGTTCTCATCGCCCCAGCTGTTCTCGACGCGCCAGCGCCGCGGTTGCCCGTCAACCTCATCGACGCCGGTGAATAGCATCGCGTGCGTCATAAGCGTCTCGTGATACTCCAGGCGCTCCGGCTTATTGAGGTCGAACTCTGTGTCGTACAAGCCGGCGTAGTCGAACAGGTCCTTATCCCAGACACCCAGGTCGCGACGCATCATCTTGCCGACGTCACAGCCGAACCAGACCGGCTCTCCGCCGGCGATCGTCTCCTGTGCGATGTGCTTCATGAGTTCGACGTCGACGTTCAGATACTTGACGATCGCTCCGCCCACCACATTGCCCAGGTATTCGACGGTGAACGTGCGCCCGATCGGGCTGCTGGGTCGCGGGTCATGCACCAGACATACGTACTCGTCGACTGGAAGCGTGATGTACTTCTCGGCGAACTGCTGGGGCGTCATCTCACCATCGCGATGGAAGACGCGGTCCTTATCCATCCACTGCCAGTCAAACGTCTCCGGCGGGGTGCCGAGATGAATCGACGTGACGCGGTAGATCGCTGCCAGGATCTCTTCCTTGCGGGCCCGCACGGCTTCCATGGAGGCGCCCGACGCGTGAAGGTCCCGAAGCGTCCTGGCGCCTTGCCGCAGCTGCGTCTTCAGGATGCGGTTCATCTGCATCGTCGCCGACGAACTCTCCGTCTCCGGCATGACGGACTTCGGTACGACGCCGTGCTTCTTGATCAGGTTGACGAACATGTTCCACTGACCGCCGTCGTCAATCGGGCGGTCGAGCAGCGTCGCGACGGTACGGTCATCGGAGTCGCGATCGATAGTCTCGATGATCGCCTCAAGGAAGTAGTTGGATCGCTCGACCTTATCCCAAAAGAGAGTGTAGCTCTGGCTGAACTCGAATTCCTTCAAGTTCATCGCCTTCATGGCGCCGACTCTGAACAGGTTCAGTCCGGCGAACATCCAGCAGCGGCCGGTTCGCTTCTGATTGGTCACCGCCCAGTCGTCGAGAACGGTCGAGAAGGTCGGGGTGATGCTCGTCGCAATCGCGTGATCCAGCGCGACGTCTTCAATTGAAACGCGTGTCACCGCATTCTGTGCCAGCTTGTTCGCGGCTCGCTCGTCGAACTTGTCACGATAGCCGCGCAGCAGGTCCGGAGTCAGCGCTCCGGGGCTGGAAGTCTTCTCCGGAGAGGTCGTAAGGGCAGTTGTCGCGTTCATCCTGAGCTCCTAACACTGTCGGCAGCACACATGATCGATACTACACCAGTCTCACATCGTCCGCACCTGCCCCAACCTAGTTGCTTTCCCAGCGACAACGGCGGCACGTTTTTCGGCACGTTCCGATTCGTCGGTAGCGAATGACGAGCATTGCGCCGCCATATGACTGTCTGTTAGCGTTACGCTTCGTGAATGCCATCCCGCGTTGATCGTCACGCGACACGTGCGTGAAAGGTTCCCATGCGCTTCCGACGCAATCCTGTCGTGCACATCATCATACTCGTCATCGTGGCCGGAGTTGCAATTTCCGGCCTTGCCTCAAACCAATTCGGCATTCACGGACTTCATCGGGGATCGGGAACTCCGAGCCCGACGATCAGTCCCGTTTCCCTCTCCGAACAGGCGAATCGGCTCGCCACTGCTCGTTCGCTGCGGTTCCAGGGCCGCTACGAGCAAGCCATGGATTCGCTTCGGCCGGTGACGATCTCGTCCAAGCCAGATAACGCCGCCGTGGCATTGTTGGAAATCGCGAAGAACCAAATCGCGCTGGGCGACGATTCGGGAGCCTTCGACACGCTCAATCGGCTCCGTTCGCGCTTCCAACAGACCGCGGCTGGAGACGAGGCTCAGTTTCACCTTTCGCGGGTCGAGGCTAACCGGGGTGATCTTTCCGCGGCAATCAACGACCTGCACGCCTACCGTTCACGTCATCCAGAAATCGTGGGTTATGTCGATTTACTGATCGCTCACTACCAACTACAACGCGAGAACCTCTCCGAAGCACTGCACCTGGCGGAATCTGTCGCGTCGTCGGACGTAATCGACCGGGCGAAAGTCGATGCGCTCGAACAGATGCGCACGGTTCAAAAGAAACAGAAGGACGATCGCGCCTATCTCGACGCCACCAACAAGCTGCTCGAGCTCGCGACGTTCCCGAGCTACCGCGCGGAACTACGATATGAAAGGGCGAGCACCGAGCTCCGGCTCGGACAGAAGGACGCAGGTCTCGCCGATCTGCGGACAGTTTTGAGCGACTATCCCGATTCCGGCTATGCCGAGAACGCGATTAGCGATCTTGAAAAGCTGTCGGGAGAGAATGCGGTTTCCAGCGAGCAGAAGGCACTGGTCTCCTACTACCGCGGCCGCTATCAGTCCGCCAAGGAGAGTTTCCACCGTCTCGTGTCGGCCAATTCATCCAACGACAAGGCCTGGTACTACCTCGCGATGTCCAAACTGCGGTCCGGAGACAGTTGGTCCGCTGCCATCGAGCTCAAGTCAATGGCAGATCGCTACCCGACCAGCTCGCTGACGCCAGGCGCGCTGTTGACGGCCGGCAAGATCTTCGAGGAGGAAGACGACCCGGACGCCGCAGCTCTCCGTATTCAGCGTCTTGATCGACAAATTTTCGACGAGCAACGAAGCGAATGACGGACGCATTCGAGCAGGACTGATCCTCTATAGACGAGGCGATTATGCCGGAGCGATCAAACAGCTAGCGCCCGTCAGAGGCAGCTCCAGCACAGCGGCTGAGGCAAGCTTTTGGGAAGGGAAAGCGTACGCGCGATCCGGAGACGCTGGCCGGGCGAAGCAAGCCTGGACGCACGCCAGCGAAGTCGACCCGACCGGATACTTCGGATTACGGGCTGCTCAACTCCTGAACGATGGCAATCCGGTGGCCATAAAGGATCCTGTCACTTCGCTCGATGTTCCGCTCGCCTCGGAAGACGCATCAGACCTCGCTGCCTGGTACTCCAACGCTGGCCTGACCGCCGACAATAGTCGGGCATCGGTCCAGCAGGATCCGGGATTCCGTCGCATGAGTCTGCTGTTCGATCTCGGGCTCTCAACTCAGGCTGGCTGGGAGATGAGCGCGCTGGCGGATAAATACAGCAGCAATCCGGCGCTGCTCGGGACATTCGGACAACTGTTGATCGACGGCGGACACTACAACGATGCCTACCGGGTCGGGCTCCGACTTCAGCTGGTGGCCGACAATAGCGGCATGCGACTGCCACGAGCATTGCAGCGGCTGGCCTATCCGCTTGCGTTCCCGTCACTCATTGAGACTCAGGCGTCGGCGCACAATGTCGACCCACTCCTCTTTCTGGCGCTGATTCGTCAAGAGAGTGGCTACGACCCGTCTGTCACGTCGGCAGCGGACGCGCGTGGGCTGGCGCAGGTCATCCCATCCACCGGAGCTGGACTGGCTGACGCGCTCAAAGTGGGTAACTTCAACGCGGACATGCTTTACCGGCCGGCCATCGCCGTCCAGTTCGGCGCGCTCTACCTGGCGGATCAACTGGCCCACTACGATGGGCAGATCTATCCAGCGCTGGCAGGTTATAACGCGGGAGACGGCAACGTCGATCGCTGGTTGAGCGGCAAGAACCTCAGCGATCCCGATCTTTTCGCCGAGACGATCCCGTTTCCAGAGACTCATAACTACGTTCAGATCGTCTACAGCAACTACCTCAACTACCTCCGCATCTACCGCTAGCCGCGAACCTGACCGACCATCTGGTATTCTGGAACTGAGTGCCATTGGGAGATCCGGTGATTGCCGGATCGAAGACTGACAGGAGGGCACAGTGGCCGATCTTAAGGGCAAGCGCGTTGCGATGGTGCTGGCGCGTAACTTTGAAGATGTCGAGGCAACCGATCCGAAAGAGTATCTCGAGAAGCAGGGAGCCTCGGTCACCGTTATTGGGATAGAGAAGGGATCGATTCAAGGCAAGAAGGGTGCAACACTGGAGGCCGACACGACCTTCAACGACGTCTCGGTCGATCAATTCGATGCGATGGTGATTCCGGGTGGTGGCTCGCCGGAGCAGCTACGAATCCACGAAGGCCCGGTCAAGTTCACCAAGGACTTCGTCGCGTCGGGCAAGCCGGTGGCTGCCATCTGCCACGGCGCGCAGCTCTTGATCTCCGCCGACGTCCTGAGCGGCAAGACCATCACATGCGTGAAAACGATTCGAGATGACGTCAAGAACGCGGGCGCCAACTACGTTGACGAGGCACTGGTCGAGGACGGAAACCTGATCACCTCGCGCGTTCCAGGCGACCTTCCGCAGTTCGACGAAGCAGTCGCCAAGAGTCTCTCAAAGGTAACCGCGTAGACAGACACCCGCAGCAGAGACGGCGGCCACCTGGCCGCCGTCACCGCATTTCTCCTCCACACGCGCGGGATCAACTGCTGGGAATAATGAGCACCTGGCCCGTGACGACATACGTCCGGTCCGTCAGACCATTCGCCGCCATCAAGGCTTCGATTGTCACCCCGAACTTCTTCGAGATGGAATACAAGCGTATCGCCGTGTTCAACGGTGTATGTGATCTGAGGGGACGGGGCTGGGGCTTGCTGCACCACTGGTGGCGCCACGTCTCCCTTGGGAATTGCCAGAACGCTCCCGACATTGATGATGTCGGGGTCGTAAATTCCGTTCTGATACATCAAATTCTGCACGGTGACACCAAACTCGTTCGCGATTGACGCCAACGTGTCTCCAGTCTGGACAATGTGAATGCCGAGGTAGGGAGCATCTGACGGCAAATTGCCAGACGAATCCGGGATGTAGAGCGTCATTCCCGTGTTGATAACGTCGTTCACGCCAATGTCATTTGCCGCGGCGATGAGCGATGCAGAGACACCATAGTGATCTCCGATCGCCGAAAGTGTCTCCCCCTCCGTGACGACATGAACAGCGGGCACCTGAACGATCGTGCTCGTATCGGGCGTGGCCGTCGGCATCGGGCTCACTGTCGTGGGAGTTGGTGTCGACTGGACGGCCGTAGGCTGTGGCGTGACGGCTGGAGATGGTGTGACATACGGCGTTGGACTCGGCGATTGTGTGGACACCGCACTAGCCGATGGGCTGGCAGTCGGAGATGAAGACAGCACCGGAATCGAGTTCGTTGTGGGAGTGGGACCGAGGACGACCGGGGTCGGAGTGGTTGAGGAAAGCGTGATCGTTGTCGGTCGGGTGTCCACCAGCACACCATTCTGACCTGCGTTTGCAGACGCCGACTGATCGTTGAACCAACCAGATCGGGAGCCCCGGAAGATTACCGCCGCGACGAGAACAATAACTGAGAAAGCTATAGCGCCAGCCGCCAGGAAGGTCTTCGATTCAAATCGTCCCGCCGAAGGATGGTCAGCTTGTATATCCGGGATTTCCGGAACTGCTCGTTGAAATCGTCGACACTGGGTGTGCCGGTCCGTGAGGCAGAATCGCGCCTGGTAATCGACAGAAACGCGTTTGGCGTCGTCCAAAGCGATACAGATGCAGCCATCAGGACGCGCTTCCGCAAATGGACAACTCGAGGTGTTAAGCCCGGGTGCATTGGCGTTCATCGATTATCACGCCTCCATTGTGTACGTACACTCGTGGGACAAGAATATCACAGAACGGGACGCTTGCCAGCCCGGGTTGCGCGACCCCTGGTGCTGGCAACTGAATACCGTCGAAATCTTGTTCTTGAAAGCAATGAGAGGCCGGTGACGCAACGAGCCGCTTCGTCGCATCACCGGCCGCCCCGGCGGGGTTCAAATTTGGTGTGTCGTCAGTCGATTCGCATCGTCCTAGACGTGATCATCTCTCTTGTGACAGTGTCGGCTTACGACGTCATGAATGAGACAGTTCGGTCGTGCCATGGCTCGGTAGAAGTGCCTCGTACGCGCCCACCAGCTTCGGCGCCCAGTGCCGCCAGTTGAGGCTCTCCTCGGCCCTTCGGCGCCCGTAAGCGCCCATCGCCGCGCGCCGCTCGGGATCGTCCATTAGCTCCACCAGCGCCTTCGCAAAAGCCAACTCGTCATTGGCGGGTGCGAAGACCGCGGCGTTCTGGGCCGTGAACCTGTTCTCGAGCAGGTCAAAGGCGACGATCGGTTTGCCGAGCGCCATGAACTCGGAGATCTTGATCATCGACGACCGGTCGTTGAACGGGTTCGAGGGGTCCGGATCGACGCAGATGTCTGCGGACGAAAGGTAACGACGAAGATCGGCGTCGCTCACCAGACCAGTGAAATGAACGTTGTCGTCCAGGCCAAGACTTGTCGAGAGCTTGCGGAGATCGTTCCAGGCGTCGCCTTTTCCGACGAGAACCGCATAGAAATCAGTTCGTCCCAGGTCATGGATCAGGTGGTGAAACGCGCGCAGTAGGTAGTCGACCCCGTCCTGATAACCCATCACGCCGACGTAACCGATAATTGTCTGCGCTCGTGAGCGTAGCTCGGCGTCGGGTTCGACCAGTTTGACGCGTCCCAGCTCGGGCCCATTTCGGACGATCGTGATGCGCTCCGGCGACACACCGTCTCGTCGCATCTCCATCTCCCGGTACGACTCGTTCGTCGCGATCACCTCGTCGGCGACTTTGCAGGAAAGCTGTTCGAGCAGCACCAGTGCCTTGAACACGAGCGGCCGACCCCCGTCGGTGAACCGTGCGTTGTACATCTCCGGCGACAGATCGTGATGATCGAAGACGTAGCGCTTCCCGAACAGCTTGAAAAACGCCCCGATGACGAACATCGTGTCCGGCGGGTTGTGCGAATGGATCACGTCGAATCCGCCCCTGATGGCCACCCAGAGCGAGAGCAAGAAGGACACGGCGGTGGCATAGCTGTACTCTGCCAGGTAGCCCCACAGGCCGTTTCCGGACGGCGGCTTGGGGTAGCGGATGACGCGCACGCCGTTCACCACCTCGGTTCGCGGCTGACCCTGCGCTCGCGGGCAGATCACCGTGACCTCGTAGCCACACTCCGCAAGCGTGAAGGACTCGCGCCGAACCCGCCCGTCTTGTGGATATGGCTGATTCTCGAGTAGCATCAGGATCCGTCTACCAGCAGATGCCTTCATATTCCCCCCGGAGATTTCCGTTTACCTTCTCCAGCCCGACGAGATCGATCAGGATCTGACCCGGGCGGACCTTGTTGCCGATGTCTTTGAAGCTGGAGCCTCCGTTCGCGACGACGACGACTTCAGACTCGTTCAGAACTTCGTCAACACTTCCGCGCATCAGCGTCGCGATGTGCGGCAGCGTCTCCTGAATGAAGCTGCGGTTGGCCCCAATCAACTTCGGCAGCTCAACCGTCTCATCGTAGACCGTCACCGCGTAGCCGCGTCCCACGAGCGTCTCGATTAGCGGCACGATGGAGCTCTCACGCACATCATCGGTGCCAGGCTTGAAGCTCAGGCCAAGAATGCCGACCGACTTTCGACCGGTCCCCTCGACCATCCGCACGCCGCGCTCGATCTGACGCTGGTTGCTCTCTATAATCGACCCGAGCAACGGGCTCTCAACGTCCCGCTCCTTTGCCCGGTAGAGCAGGGCTCGCAAATCTTTCGGCAGGCAGGATCCGCCGAACGCGTAGCCCGGCTTCAAATACAGCGGAGAGATGTTCAGTCGTTCGTCCTGGCAGATGATGTCCATCACGTCGCGCCCGTCGATGCCATGTGCTTTGCACAGGTTGCCGATCTCGTTCGCGAAGCTGATCTTGAGCGCGTGGAATGTGTTGTTGGCGTACTTCATCATCTCGGCCGTCTTGATTGACGTGCGGATGAATTTGGCGTCCACCGCGGAGTAGAGCTCCCGCACGGCATCGCCGCTGCGCTTGGTCAACTCTCCGATGACCACGAAGCTCGGATCGTAATAGTCGGTGATCGCCGATCCTTCACGCAGAAACTCCGGGTTCATCGCGACGCCGAAGTCGTCGCCCGCGCGACGACCGGAAAACTCCTCGAGGATCGGGATGACCTTCTCGTTCACCGTCCCCGGCAGCACGGTGCTGCGCATCACCACTGTGTGATATTCACGCTTGTGGTTGATTGCCAGGCCAATTTCCTGGCAGACCGACTCGATGTAGCGTGTGTTCAGGCTACCGTTCGCGTTACTTGGCGTTCCCACGCAGATCAGACTGATGTCGCTGTCCCGCACTGCGCGCTGAGCGTCCACGGTTGCGCGCAATTGCCCAATACGTGTGACGCCGTGAAGCAATCCATCGAGCCCAGGTTCGATGATCGGAGATTTCCCCGCCGTGATCGATGCCACCTTGGTCGGGTTGACGTCGACGCCGATCACCTCGTGTCCGTCACGAGCGAGGCAAGCAGCCGTCACACAGCCGACGTATCCGAGCCCGAAAATGCTGACTCTCATCCCAGTCCTCGTTCTTTCTTGAGCGTCCTCACGATTTATGTGGCGCTCGTTCAGTTCCCAGATCGCTCCATGGACAGGTGAGACCGTCCAAGGCGGCGAGCGACCAGTTACGCTACGACTCGCTCTTACCGGATCGTCTGCTGGGGCTCGCGACCGTCGACGCATGACGTCGTGGTTCTGGCATCCGAAGAACACTCCGGTAGAGATCGATCAACTGCTGGCCGACAACCGAGCACTCGAAGCGCGATACCCGTTCGCGTCCGTTGCTCCGTTCTCGCTCCGACAAAATCGATTCGAGGGCGCGCACCACGTGCTCGACGTTGAAGTCGACGACATGGCAGCCGTCAGTTCCCTCGATGACCTCGCGAATGTCACCGACATCAGTCGCGACGATCGGGAGGTTGCAGGCCATCGCCTGCTTGACGACGTTGGGTGACCCTTCCGACAGGGAAGGAAAGACCAGCGCGTCCGCGGCGCTCATGTAGAGCGCCAGGCGCTCTTGCGACTCCCGGTAGACCACCAGAAGCTCAACGTTGGGGTCTTCATGAGCGAGCACATCGACCGCGGCTCGCGCCAGCGGGTAGTTCTTGACGCCGTTCTCAGGATTGGCCGCGAAGAGGACGTACTTCTTCTCCGGGTCGAGACTGAGTTCCTGGCGCGCCTCCGACCGTTCGGTCGGGTGGAAGAGATCGAAGTCGATCTCGTGTGGGATGATGTGAACATTCGTGCGCTCGACCAGTTTCGCCATCTGCTTGCTCTGCACGATGACCGCGTCAGCGAATCGTGCCAACGCGCGCCCTGCTGGGACGATCAGCTTGTTCGAGCGCTTGAGTGAACCGTCCTGGGCACGCGAACCCAACAAGTCGCTCCCGTGATACGTCACGACCAGCGGGACCTGTCGCTGGAGACGCGCAACAATGCCGACATAGCTGTAATGGGCGTGGACCACGTCGACGTCACCACGGCTCAGCCGCTTGCGCAAGTTTAGGACGCCCTTCGGGTAGATCAGCTTGCGCCAGCGTCCGTTCAGGACCATCACTTCGACATCGACCCCGGCACGGCGCAGGCACTCGACCTGTGCCTTGACGAATGACCCGAAGGCCGGGTTTTCCGGAGTCGGATACATGGCGGTGACGACGAGAACTTTCACTTGATCACCTCGATCATGTATGGGAACCGGGCGGAATCTGGTGTCTGCATAAGGAAGCCCCGGAGGGTTCCTTCGGCGAATAGGATTCGCTGGACCATGCTGAACATGGCTTGGTGAAGGCTATGGCGGCGTGCGGCATCAGCGCCGACAAGTGACAACACCGCCCCGATCCAGGCCAGTGCCCAGCGCGGATCGCGGTTTGTCGCGGTGATCCCGGCGCACGCAATCCCGGCCGCGATACCCGCCGCTGGAATGAGCCCGAAGCCGCGCTCGCGGGCATACGGAACCCCGAACTTCGAGAGCAGGTGCAGGCGCAGTGCCTGGCCGGGGCCGAGGTAAAGGTTGCGACTGCGACGGGCGAAGAGCGTGGAGATCGCGCTGGCTGGATCTGAATAGTGGTAGGCGATCGGCTTGTTGAGCCGCGCGATGCGATAACCGGCCCGGCGAATCCGAAGGCAAAGCTCGGGCTCCTCATCCGAGAAGAGGAATGGGTTGAAGGACCCGACCTGCTCCAGGACGGCTCGACGGTAGGCCGCCGCACCGCCGCCGTGCTGAACGTCGTCAAAATCGACGCTGGTGTCTTCGCATGTATCGCAGCACTTCGCGGGCGACGACGCGTTCTTCGGCTGGTCTATCACCCGGCCCGATACCGCCGCGATCGTGTCATCCCGTTCAAACAGCGACAGAGCCGCGTCGGCCCATCCGGGACACAACTCCATGTCACCATCGAGAAAGAGAACGACATCCCCGCTCGTCTGGGACAGGCCCGCGTGTCGGCCCGCGGCGGCGGTCAGTCGCTGCTGATCGCTCAAGCGGATGACTCGAATCGGATACTGCATGGCTCGATCGACCGTCAGGTCAGTCGACGCAGAGTCGACCAGGATCACGTCCCCAACCGGAAGGTTGTCGGTTCGCGCCCTCACCGACTCGATTAGTCGCCGGACGTTCCAATCCTGGTTCCGCGTGATCATCACCACGTCGAGAGTCAATCTGTCCTGTCGTTCACCAGACATTTGCATCCCTATTCCGACCAGAGATAGCGGTAGCGAACCTTCAGGTTGGTGACGCTGCCGGTGTCGGCCAGCATTAGCGCCGCGAACACGACCACGTAGGTGAGCGCGGCCGCGATCACGGTGACGACCAGGCCAAGCGGTTCAAACGCGCCGTAGGCGAGCGCCATACCCGCCGTCGCAGTTGCCGGCTTCCAGACGGCGGTAACGAGCGTCTTGAGCGGGAAGAGATTCGACACCGGCCGGTAATGCAGGAAGAGATCGACGGCGCGGGTAATGAGCGCCGTGGCGGCCGCGCCGAGGTAGCCATACGACCGAATCAGCAGCACGCCCGCGATCACGCTGACGAGCAGATCGATCACGACAATGCGGAGGGTCACCCGCTCCCGCAGGCTGGCCACGAGTACCTGTCCCAGAATGCTCGTCATCGCGGTCAGGATGAGTCCCCAGACCATAATCTGCATGCTTCCGGCGGCTCGTTCGAGTCCCGAGCCGTAGAGCAGGTCGATCGCGGTCTTCGATAGCAGGAACAGCCCAACCGAGGTTGGTAGTGCCACCCCGAGCATTAACTCGATGACACGCTCGCCGATACGCTTGATTCCCTGCAACGTCGGTTCGTAGCGGCGGCACATGACCGGGAAGACGCTGAGGACGATGCTCTGGTAGATCAGCGCCACGGGAACCATCAACTGGGTCCCGGCGTTGAAGAGCCCAACTTCGGTTTCGGTTCGCATCTTCGAGAGCAGGATGACGTTGAGGCTGCCGGTGACCGCGATGATCCCGTCGATACCAAGGAAGGTCACGGTGGAACGGATCATCCAGGACGCGACATTCCAACTGAACTGGAGTCGCGGCACGGTGATGTACTTCGCGATCAGACGCCATTCGATCACGACGATTACCGCGTACGACCCGACCAGGAGCAGAACGATGTCAGTCAGTCCGGAGCCGAGAAACAGGACAGCGAGCGAGAGCCCAATCTTCAGCACGTTGACCGGGATGTTCGCGATCGCAATGAGGCGCATGCGCTCCCAGCCCTGAAAGATCGCCTCGCAGATGCTGCCAAGCGCGTACGGGATCAACCCCAACGACAGGAGCAGGACGACCTTCGACGTGTCCGGTGTGTAGCCCATCACCCGGACGAAGAGCGTCAGGGCCGCGATTGACGCGAACGCCGTCGCGAGAATCACGATGCTACCGTTCACCAGCAGTTCGTCGGTCCGCTCGCGATGCTTCGCGACCTCACGCGTTATCAGCGTCTTGAGACCCGCCACCGCCAGAATCTGGAAGGTGTAGAAGAGGGTCAGCGCGAGCGAGAGTTGCCCGAACTCGTACGCACCGAGGCTTCGCGCGACGAGCGCGTAGAGCGCGAAAGTCGTCGCGCGGTTGATCACATCGCTGGCCAGCATCGACGCCGCGTTCGAAACGATACGACGCGAGTTGTTCGACAGGCGAATTCGCGGAATTGCCACCGGCTCACCACCCTCCGTAGCGATGCCGGTCGGCGACGACCGGAACCGTGGCGGGCTGTAGACCTGATTTCGTCTTACGAATCACGATGGTCGGTAGCTTGACCCCGTCCCAGCGGCGTTTCTGGGTCGGAGCGAGGTCGGTCTCGCGTTTGATGGCCACCAGGGCGGCGATGAGCCCGGCCACGATCACCAACAATTGAACCTGCTGGCGGCCGTTCAGAATGTCGACCGCCATGTGGATCATCTGGGCGAAGAACCCGGCCGTCAGGCCAACAGCGATCAAGGAGAGGGCATCGTCCGTCATCTGACGGCAGCGCCAGCCGCTGCGAAGCGTCAGAATGAGGAAGCTCGCGAAGGCAATCAGTGCACCGATACCGTCCTCGGCCCATATCAGCAGATACTTGTTATGAACGGTATAGAGCCAGTCAGCGCCGAACTCCGGTGTGGCATAGCGCGCGATGTTGATACCGAAGTTGTTGGAACCGACGCCCCAGATCGGATGATCTCGGATCATGTGGAGCGCCAAAACCATGAGTGGAACGCGAGATGAGGCAGCTCCAGCGTCATTGCTGAGAAACCGGACGAGCAGGGCGTTGCGGAAGATGAACAGCACCAGGCCCAGGCCCACAAGAACCATTGCCGGGCCAAATCCTGGTATCCAACCGCGGCTCCAGGCATATGCGACCACGAAACCGCAGGAGATTCCGACGGCGATCCAGCCACCTCGCGAGAGTGTCAGAACGAGTCCGATGACGCCGAGCGTGAAGGCGACGGACGCGATCAGCCGGTACGAGCGCCGCACGGGAGCAATGGCCATGGCCAACAGCGGCGCCAGCAGCAGGTCGAGGAACGCCGCCGCGGCATTGGGGCCGCCGACGGTTCCCCCAACGCGTGACACATTGTCCGCCGCGCTGGTTGCCGGGTCCATGCGTGTTGAGATTCCGGCGAACGAGAAGTCGTGCTTCGTTACGTACGTTGCCAGCATCGCCAGACTCTCGAGGAGGACCACCGACGCCAGCATGGCGACCATGAAGACGACATCCTCACGAGTGCGGACAGTACTCGCGATATAGATGAAGATCGCCAGCGATTGCACCAGCATGAACAGTTCGAAGACCGAGAGGCTTGGATTGCTCGCGTGACCAATCGAGAGAATGGCGAATCCGACGTAGACCGCGAACGGAATGGCCGGTCGAAGCCACGGCCGCGTGCCATCACCTCGTCGCACCAGCGAGTTGCCGAGCCAGAGGGCGTAGAGCATCGGGACAGCGAAGGTCGTCAGCGACACGTCCAATCCGCCCAGCGAGCCGAGTTTGGCTGCGTCGATGTTATAGCCGAAGTGATGCCCGATGCTGAATGGCACGTCAAAGACGAGGGCCGCCAGCAGCAGCCGCCGGAGGTCTCCAACGATAATCCCGACGGCTGGGAGCAGGACGGCGATGATGAAGAGCGGGCGCCAGTGCGGAGAGCGGGTGGAGAGCGCAATCGTGTACACCCCGAAGAAGAGCCCAAGAGCGCTCGCCACCAGCCACGGTCGAGTCATCCAGGTCGGCAGGTAACCCTTGAGCTGTTTCAGCTCGAGGGCTCCTATGCCTGGTATCAGTTCGTCCGTTCCGCCGAGTCTCACTCAAATCACCAATTCGTTATCGTGTCCAATAGTTCGAGCCGGGCCTCTAGCGCGGCAGTTCGGTGCCCAAGCCATGCTCGGCGCAAAACTCCAGAATTGCGTCAGCCACGTAGTGGACCTGCTCGTCGCTGAGCTCCGCGTACATCGGAAGCGAGAGCATCCGCAGCGCGTCCCGCTCAGAGACTGGGAAGTCGCCTTCCTTGAGTCCAAGCTGCGAGTAGGCCAACTGCAGGTGGATCGGAATCGGGTAGTGAATACCGGTCGAGATGCCACGCTCCTGCAGGAAGGAACGAAGCTCGTCTCGCAGGTCGGTACGAACCGCGTAGAGATGCCAGACGGGCTCGACCTCCGGCATGTGCGGCGGGGTCTCGACTCCGCTTCCCGCCAGCAGCCGGTCGTACAGGTCCGCATGCCGTCGCCGCGCCGCATTCCAGTCGTCGAGTTTCCGCAGCTTGACCCGAAGCACGGCTGCCTGCAGTGTGTCGAGCCGGTTGTTGTAGCCCTGAACCGCGTGGTGATACTTGGCCGTCTGTCCATAGTTACGCAGCAGCTGGATGGAGTCCTTCAGGCCTGGATCGCTCGTCACGATCATTCCGCCATCGCCGTAGGCGCCAAGATTCTTCGCGGGATAGAAGCTGTAGGCCGCCGCAATTCCGAACGTGCCGGTCATGCGCCCTTTGTAGGTCGCTCCATGAGACTGGCAGGCGTCCTCGACAACGTAGAGGCCGTGACGGTTGGCAATGTCCATGATCGGGTCCATGTCCTCGGGATGGCCGAAGAGGTGAACCGGCATGATCGCTTTTGTCTTGCTCGTGACCGCTCGTTCGAGTCGCTCCAGGTCGAGCGTGTAGGTCTCCGGATCGACATCGACGAGAATTGGCGTGGCGCCGACGGCGGAAATCGTCAGTGCGGTCGCGATGAAGGTGTTCGCGCTGGTGATCACCTCGTCGCCGGAACCGATGCCGAGCGCTTTGAGAATCAGCGTCAAGGCCGACATTCCGGAATCGACACCGATGGCGTACTCGGTGCCGATGTAGTCGGCGAAGTCCTGCTCGAATAGATCGAGCTGCTCACCAAGAATGAAGTCTGATCGCGTCAGTACGCCCTTGATGGCGGCGTCGACTTCCTTCTCGATTGACGCGTATTGCGCATGGAGATCGACAAACGGTACCGACATCCGGCGCTCGGTTGCTTGAATCGTCACGGTCATGCCCTTTCTTCCGACGACATTCCTCACGTGCGGGGTAACTCGCTGCTTCAGTTCGCTGGCACACCAGCGGGTATGACGTACGCGCGATCGCTCAGGTGGAAACCCGCGCCGAGATCGACGTCGACCGGCGCACCGTGCCGGGCCATTGACCTGTCGATCGCCTCCAGCACGGCGACCACATCGCGCCCCTCGAAACCGCTCGAGACTGGACGCATGTCATTGATGACGCAGTCGACGAAGTGCATGCACTCGGTCTTGAGCGGCTCGCTGGCCTCGACTCGCGGACTCACGATCGATCCGTCCCGGATCTGGAAGTGGTAATCGCCGTAATTGGCGGCTTCCTGAGGCGCGGGCGCGAGCCCCTTTTCGAAGACCCTCACCTGTTCCGGCATACCCAGATCGTTGAAGACAATTCGCTTGTCGCTGCCGACCACAACAACCTCGCGAACCTTGTGTGGGTCCGCCCAGCTGACGTGTACATGTGCGACGATTCCCTCCCCGTAGCCGAGCGATATGAAGCCGACGTCTTCACGGCCGTTGTTGAGCACCTGAGAGCCAACCGCACTCACCCAGGTTGGAGCCGCACCGAGCAGGTAGTTGAAGATCGAGATGTCGTGCGGCGCGAGGTCCCACAGGGCGTTGACGTCGTTTCGGATCGGACCGAGGTTGGTGCGGCGGGCATACAGGTAGTAGACCCGACCCAACTCGTTCCGGTCGACGTACTCTTTGACTTTTCGAATACCCGAATTGAAGACAAAGGTGTGACCGACCATCAGCTTGACGTGGTGCGCGTCCGCGAGACGGATCAGGTCGTTCGAATCCTTTACCGTGGTGGCGACCGGCTTCTCCACCAGAATATGCTTGCCAGCCACGATGCACTGACGCGTCACGCTGTAGTGACTGGTGGCCGGAGTGCATACCACCACCGCGTCGACGCCATCCATGGCCAGGACGTCAGTCAACGACGTCGTCGTCCGCGTTCCGGGAAATTTTTGCTCGATCTCACGAAGCCGGTGCTCGCGCTGGTCACAGACGACCACCAGCTCCGCGTCCGGCAATTCCCGAAAGACGCGGACGTAGTTCACGCCCCAGTAGCCGGCCCCGACGATCGCTATCCCCACTGGTCCAGTCACGGTCTGTCCCTCCCCTTCGTGACTTCGCACGTTACCTGTCATCAGGCGGCTCCCTTGCCGCGGAGCACGGCCGGCAGCGTCTGGCAGAGGATCTTCAGATCCAGCCACAAGGACGCGTGTCGGACGTACCAGATGTCCATTTGAACCATCTCCTCGAAGGAGACTTGACAGCGCCCATGCACCTGCCAGAATCCGGTGATCCCGGGCAGCGCGTGTAGTCGCTCGAAATGTCTTGGTTGATATCCCTCCACTTCATAGATTGGTACCGGGCGGGGACCGACCAGGCTCATCTCCCCCCTGACGACGTTGATCAACTGAGGCAATTCGTCGATGCTGGTGCGCCGGATGAACTTGCCGACGCGCGTGATCCGGTTGTCGTTCTCGAGTTTGAAGTTGCGCTCGTCAACCTCCTGCTCGAGCACACCGTTGACGAACGCGCGAATGTGCTGCTCGTGAATCGATTGATCGGCGTTCTGGACCATCGAGCGGAACTTCAGCACCTGGAAGGGCTGGTACTTCCACCGGATATCGCCGGATGCATCCACATCCCAGCGGGCGCCCATCCGCTCTTGTGCGAAGAAGACTCCTCCGCGCGAATCGAGCTTGATCAGCGCGGCAGTGATCGCGAAGACAGGCGAGAGCGCTGCCAGCAGTGCCGACGAGACCACCACATCGAAGGTTCGCTTCATCGTCAGATAGGGGCGTGTGCTCGACTGAGCTCGCATCCGACCGGTTATCGTTTGTGAGCTGCTCGTGGATCGTTGCCGAAGCATTCGATCGATCCTCCATTCTTCAGGCTGATGCGAGCTTGGTCGTTCGGACGCCGCAGGCGGCTGATGTCCAGCGGCCGGGTCATCTGGTCCGCGGTTTCTTCTGAACTGGTCGAAGTCGAGCCAAGCAGCGGCTCATACGCCGTCGCACTCGGTGTTGTGTCCGACTTGTAGGCCGACGGGATGACGCGGAGCTTGGGAACCGACGGTTTGTGCGCTGCACTCTTGGCCACGCGATCTGGGTCAGAATCCCGGTCCGCGTCGCGGTCGTAGTGGAAGTCGGCGATCAACTCGGCATGGGTGATGACCACGCCGAGCGGTTTACGCTGAACCGAGGCAAGTTCCTCCAGCCCTGCATCGAGCGTCTCGCGGTCAACCTGTCCCCGCGCGGCCACTACGATGACCGCGTCGACGATCAACGAGAGGACCGCCGCATCGGCCACCGTCTGGAGCGACGGCGCGTCGATTAGGACGAAGTCAAACTGGTCTCGGACCTTGTCGATGAGCTGGTGCATCTCCGGCACTCCCAGGAGTTCAGCCGGGTTCGGCGTCGCTGGACCACTGGTCAGAACGTGAACGCCCGGGATCATGCTGTATTGGATGGCTTCGTCGAGGTCTCCACCGGTCAGGACGGTCGAGAGGCCCAGGGCGTTCGACACGCGGAAGACGCGGTGCATTGAAGGCCGGCGAAGGTCACCGTCAATGACAAGCACCCGGCGGCCCGCCTGGGCGATTGCCAGTGCTAGATTGGCAACCGTCGTCGACTTGCCCTCCGCTGGCTGCGAGCTCGTGACCATCAGTGAGCGCAGCTTGGACTCCGGATCAAGTGCGAACAGCGTGGTACGCAGGCGCCGGAACGCTTCCTCCTGTGGTGACTTTTCGCCGAACAGCACCGAAGCAGGTGTACGACCGTTGTGCGGAATCCGTGCGAGGACGGGAAGCTCGGTTGCGGCGGCAATCTCGTCGCTCGAATGCATTGTCGTATCGAAGTTTTCGAGCAAGAAGGCGAAGCCAGTCCCGCCAATCAGCCCCAGAATGAACCCGAGCGGAATCAACATCTTCTTATTCGGGTTCGAAGGCGATTCTGGAATCGACGCCTTCTGCACGACGGTCATCTTGCTCGCGCCCTGCGCCGTGGCGTCGCGCATTTCCTGGTACTGCGTCAACAGCGACGAGTAGGTGCTCTCGTTTAGTTGAATTGACTGCAACGTGGCATTGATCAACTGCGTGTTCTGCGGCGATTCCTGCAGCAGCTTCTGGTAGTCGGCGCGCTGTTTGTCCAGATTGGCCTGAGTCTGGTCAATCTGCTGCTTCAGGATGTCGAGGCTGCTTTCTCCCAGGCTGCCGTACTGCGATTCGATCTGTGACACCAGGATGTTCGCAACGGCGTCGGCCGCGTCCGCGGCTTGTTTGGGGTCGCGGTCCTGAACGCTGATCTCCATCAACTCCGTATTTGCGGGAATCGTCACCGAGATCTGAGGAGGCACGCTCAGGTTGAGCTGCGACATCACCTCGTCAGACGTCTGCTTGCTGATCACCATCGTGCGGTAGGTGTTCATGAGTCGGTCGGTGTACTGAATGTCGTAGGAGACCCAACCCGACGAGCCGGTGTTCGCCGTACCCATGCGCAGTGTGGTTGATGCGGTGTACTCAGGCGTGACGAGTGAGAGCCCGCCGATCGTGGCGACGAGGGCGAGAACGGCGGTCACGGCCACGACCAGTCGCCGTCTCCAGAGGACCGACACGAAGGATTTCAGGTCCATACGCTCTCTTGCCTCTCTCCCGCACATCAGACCGGACCGTCGAGATGCGCTGATTCGTTGCTTGACGGGCGATGACAGACGATTACGAACACAAAAAAACCGGCGCGACTCATTCGTCGGCCGGTTGCACCACTCGCTCAGCATGGATCAGGTGCCCAATTTACGATCCATGCGTCAAAGCGTCCGTGAGTTGTGGTACCGGTTGGTCTCGGCTGCCTGCTGGTGGTTCGCCGGTACATCTCGACTCTAGGTTCTGGCTCGAATGGGAACAACGGACATACTTCCCCCGAGAGGAGGGACTTTCGTACTTGACGGTCCTATGCCGAAAGGACTATCCAGCTAAGGGAGGAATTGGCGATCCCTCTGATCGCTGAGCGCTCACGTCCCCAAGCTGACTTTCGGAACAGTCAAGCAATCGACTGCGCGATCCGTTCAACGATTACTCGTCCAGTAATGGATGTTCACGACAAGGAAGACAACGACGTATGCGGTCACATGAGTTTGGCCCATCGAACTATGAGGCGAGCGATTCAGCAGCCAGTCACATCGGCGGGCCACCCCTCACGCGCATCGCCTCGCCAGCGCCAGGCGGCGGCGTGAGCGCTGAATCGTCTGAAGGTTCCGCCGTTGGGACAAAACACCGGCGCCGTTGGCTCTACTTCTTCGCGAGCATTTCGCTGATCCTTGTAATCGCAGCGGTTGGTGGTGGCTACTGGGGATACGAGCGTGTGCAGCAAGCGATGTCGACCTACCAGCAGGTGAAGCTTGATGTGCGGGCACTTGAATCACTCAAGTCAGCGAATTTCGCCGCCTTCAACGTCACTGACGCCCAGCGGGCGCATGGTCAGTTCGTGCAGCTGCAGACGGACGTCAACCACCTTGACGAGCAGACAACACTACCGTCATTTGTCGAACCGATAGCGCTCAGAATTCCGTATCTGAAACGCCGGTATACCGCTGGCAGACAGGTCATCCAGGTCGCGCGCTTGCTGGCCGATTCGGGCGTCGTGGGGTCCGCCATAGGCGAGCAGGCGCTTCAGGCCTACAAGACGACTGGGCTCTCAGCTCCCTCGTCGCCGTCATCTCCAACCTGGCTTGACGTAGTGAACCAGCAGATGCCGCAGATCGTCGCGGTGAAGAATCAGATCGACCAGGCAATCCAGCTCCGCTCGAAGATCGATGTGAGCGTGCTTCCGGCGAGCACGAGTTCCCACCTGGACCAGCTCGACAAACTGGTCGCAAGCCACGATCTCAACAAGCTCGTCGACACGCAGCTTCCGGCCCTCATCTCTGCCTTTGGCGGTGACGAACCTGCGCGATATCTGGTCCTGATCCAGAACCCGTCCGAACTTCGCCCGAGCGGGGGGTTTCCGGGCACCATCGCGATCGTGACGTTCGAGCGGGGCCAGCTTCGCAACTACGAGTTCTACGACGTCTACGACCTCAACCTCGCCTACACCTCGAATCCCCATGATCCGGTAACGCAACCATGGGCACTGTCGAAGTACGCCCCGTCCCCCGAACTCTCGATTCTGGACGCGAGCTGGTGGAGCGACTTTCCGGCCAGTGCTCAGACGATCATGCAGATGTATCAAGCAACCGGCTGGCCCTCAATCAAGGGTGTGGTCGCGCTCGATCCGGCCGCGGTCGGAGCCATGCTTAGACTGAGTGGCCCGATGACAATTGATGTCGACGGGGAAATGCGAACGATCACGGCAGATAATGTCCACGACGAAATCGAACGACAGCGACGACTGGCGCGTGACGGACAGAAGAGCCAGGACGTTCATAAGCAGGTCGTGGCCATCATCGGCAAGAACCTGATCGAGGAACTCAAGAGTGGAGATCGGTCGATGACGCTCAAGATGGTCACGGCCATCGAGCAGACCGCGACTGACCGCGATCTTCAGGTCTATTCGGCCGATCCCACGGTGCAAGCGCTCATCAAGAAGCGTCAGTGGGCAGGGAGGCTCGTGCCGGATGCCGCCGAGCCAACTATTGCCGTGACGTTTGCCAACGTCGCGTTTGGGAAGTCGAGCGAACTGATGTACCCGAGCTACACGCTCACGTTCGGACCCTCGACCGACGGCGAGCGCGAGGCTCACCTGGCGATCATGATGCAGCATACCGGTTCGCTCGACGATGACCCGTTCTACTCGGGCTTCCAGCGATGGTGGGTCGATGTCACGCTCCCCGCTGGAAGTCAGCGAACGGGGAGCAGCTTTCCTGATGTGTCCAACCCGGAAGAACCGAACGGCGGCAGCTACGAAATACCGCTCATGCCCGCGTCAACCGAGACGCTCAAGATCGACTTCGTCATGCCCGATTCCGCCACACTCACGTTCAGACGCCAGCCCGGTCTGCACACCGCGCTGGTCAAGGTAGTCGATCAAGCGTGCGGGGTCTCGAGCAGCCCACGATACCTGACGTCGGACGGCAAGTTTCAACTATCAAGCATCTGCGCGACTCCGTAGGCCGGCACGGCGCCATCCCCTCATTTTTCAAGCGAAGGCCGACCGCCGGGTCCGCTGACCGTGGCGAGACCGGTTCTGTTTCCAACGTGCGTATATGCCGATATAATGGGGGCGCGTGTCCGCCGCAAGTAGATAGGATGGCCAATGGGATTACTGTCACGCACCACGACACTTATCAAGGTCAAGATAAACAAGCTTCTGGGATCCGCTGAAGACCCCCGGGAGATGCTCGACTATTCGTACGAGAAGCAGCTTCAGATGTTGCAGGACGTGCGACGAGGTGTCGTCGATGTGACGACGTCGAAGCGTCGTCTCGAGCTTCAGAAGGCGAAACTTCAGGAGAGTTCGGCTAAACTGGGCGACCAGGCGAAGCAAGCTGTAAGCGCGAACCGCGAAGATCTGGCCCGGACCGCTCTTGAGCGACGCGCGATGATCGACCAGCAGGTGGGAGATCTCGAGACCCAGATTCAGGGGCTGGACGGCGAGCAGGCCAAGCTCGAGCAGGCGCAGACGCGGCTTCAGACGAAAATTGAGTCGTTCCGCACGCGCAAGGAAGTCGTCAAGGCCCAGTATTCGGCCGCCGAGGCTCAGGTCCGAATTGGAGAGTCGGTAACGGGTCTCTCCGAGGAGATGGCTGACGTCGGACTGGCGATCGACCGGGCACAGGAGAAGACCGAGTCGATGCAGGCGCGAGCGGGCGCTATCGATGAGCTGATCGCCTCAGGAACGTTGGACGATGTCACCTCAACTGGGAAGGATTCAATTGACCGCGAGCTTTCCCAGATTTCGATGAAGGAGAGCGTTGACGCCCAGCTCGCCGCCCTCAAGAAGGAAGTCGGCGCTCCCGAAGAGCCGAAGCAACTGGGAGAGGGGTAGCTGGCATGATCGTACGAATCTCGAGCGAGGGGCAGTATCGTATCGATAGCTCCTATCTGGACCACCTCAACTCCATCGACAATGACCTTGTCGCGGCGATCGCGGGAGGCGATAAAGCCAAATTCGATGTTCTGTTCCGGAATCTGCTCGCAATGGTGCGCGATCATGGCGAACCAGTCGCCGCGGACGAACTGGTGGAATCCCAGGTCTTCCTGCCCCCGCCGGACACTACGTTCGAGGAGGCGTCGGAACTCTTCGTCGCCGACGGACTCGTCCCCGACTGAGAATGTTCTCTTCACCAACCAAAAGTAAAAGCCCTCGGCAGTGCCGGGGGCTTCTGATTGTCTGGGTAGTCGGCCTCGCTAGAACGGAATGTCCCACATGGGATACCAGCGTTCCAAATCTTTCTCGATCGGCAGTTCATGCTCCATCGCCGACGAGAGACGCAACTCCAGCGCGTTGTCCCGTTCCTTGCGATTGCCCATGGGTACGAACGGGTAGAACGCGCCACGCTTGTAGTTATAGAACCAGTAGGTCTTGCGTCCGTCCGACGTATCGTAGCGAAACACAGCCGATAGAAGCTGCTCACCGAACTGCTGCTCGACAAGCGTCTGACTAATGATGTGAATCGTCGCGACCAGATCTTCAAATTGCGAGTCACGCAGCAGGATCCAGCGAAACCGGAACTCGTCGGTTCGAGTCTCGAACACGGTTCCGGTGTCTTTGGTGCTGATCTTGAGCAGTTCGGTCAGGTCTTGACTCGCCTGGTCAAAATAGGCCGAATCAACTGGCCGGAAGACGATTCCGGCGTGCTCGTCCGCCTTCATATTGAGCTGCGCCTCCAGCGAGACCTGAGCGGTCGACATTGCGAAGAGACGCTCAATTTTGGATGGCGCTGGACGAGTTCGGCCAAGAAGCGAGTCGAAGAACTGCCTCACATTCCCTCCATCTCTCGCGAAAGGTTGCGCAGTCGCTCGAGGCGGTGCTCCAACGACGGATGCGTCGAGAGAATCTCGGTGATGCTGTTTCCGACGGCCGCCGGAACGATGAAGAACGCATTCATCTGTTGAACCTCACGCAGGTCCCGCTCCGGGATACGCTGCATGACCCCGCTGATCTTGACCAGCGCCGACATGAGGTTCGCCGGCGACCCGGTGATGATCGCCGAGCCGCGATCGGCGGCGTACTCACGATAACGCGACAGCGCTCGCATCAGGAAAAAGCTGATGATCCAAACGAGAATCGACGCGAGATAGATGATCATGATCGAACCGTTGTCGCGCCGATCGCGGCGACCGCCTCCCATCATTCCGCCCCAGAAGAACCAGCGCATCATGAGCTGTGCCACTACGGCAAAGAAGCTCGCCAGCGTCATGACCATCACGTCGCGATTCTTGACGTGTGATAACTCGTGCGCGATGACAGCCTCGATCTCGGCCGGATCGAGCCGGTTCATCAATCCCCGAGTGACCGCCACGACGGCGTTATTCGGGTTGCGCCCTGTGGCAAATGCGTTCGGGACGTCGCTATCCGCGATGGCGACCTTCGGCTTCGGCAGGTTGGCGATCGCCGCCAGGCGATCGATCATGCCGTGCAATTCTGGCGCCTGTTCTGGGCTTACGACGTGCGCACCCATGCTCCAGAGCGCGATCTTGGCGGACATGAAGTATTGTATGCCGATCATGATTGCCGCGATGAATAGCACCGACACGGCGCTGACGCCAGCAGAGATGAGCACGGCAATGAAGGCCAGATACAGCGCCGCTAGGAGGAACATTACAACGAACATCCGGACAGATAGCCCGGTGTCGCGGCCCCAGCGAGACATTCGACCCACGTTTGATGACATTTGTATTCCTACTCCAACGTATTCAAGATAGGCAACCACAATTATACTCCTGGTGGCATCAGCCTATTTTCCTCCCGAGTATGTACATTCGCATGATCTCCAGATCTCCAGACGCGGCTCCCATGCGAAACGGGTATACTCGAACCGGTGCTCAGATGAAACAACCGTTGCCCGGCTCTGTCCGCGCGGCGGCGATCGCGAGGATGTAGTGGGGCTCGAGCAGTCCAACGAGTGGATCGTTCAAACCGATAGTCTGCGCAAGGCCTACGGCTCAGTCGTCGCGCTGGACAGCCTCTCGGTCAAAATACCGAGAGCGGCCATTGGACTACTTGGCGCCAATGGCGCAGGCAAGTCGACGCTGATCAAGCTTCTCCTCGGTCTTCAACGCCCTACTCAGGGCAACGCCAGTGTACTTGGCTTCAATGTCAGAACGGACGCGCTCCAGATGCGCGAGCGCGTGGGCTACATGCCGGAGGTCGACTGCCTTCCGAGCGACGTCACCGCCGCCGATTTTGTCGGTCACATGGCCGAAATCAGCGGAATTCCGGCGCGCGCCGCAAGACTGCGGGCCGCCGAGACGCTCTATCAGTGCGGTGTCGACGAGGAGCGCTACCGGCTCATCCGCGAGTTCTCGACCGGGATGAAACAGCGAGTGAAACTGGCCCAGGCAATTGTCCACGATCCAGCTCTCGTGTTCCTTGACGAGCCCACCAACGGGATGGATCCAAACGGCCGCGACGACATGTTGAAGCTCATTACGCGTATTCATCGCGATCTCGGCATCACGGTCATTCTCAGTTCGCACCTGCTCGAAGACGTTGAGCGAGTCTGCGATTATGTGCTGATGCTCCAGAACGGCAAGATGGCCATGGTTGGCCCGATGTCTGAGCTGGTGCAGGGAGAAGGCGATATCGTCATTCGGGTGGACGGTCAGATCGATACGTTCGTTACGGCACTCGAGGCCAAGGGACTCCCGGTACGTCGGCGCGGTTCGGAAATCTCGCTGAAGCACTCTGACGAGGCCATATTCGACGTAATACGCGATCTGAGCATCGATTCCGACGTGCTGCTTCGCGAGCTGCGCGTCGACGCGCGCACGCTCGAAGACGTCTACCTGCAGCGAATTGGTGAATCCGCCGCCCAAGAGGTTGCCGATGTACCCGCAGGCTGACCAACCAACTCCCGGAGCGGGCGTCTCAGCCGACGCCCAGATCTACGATCGGGGATATCGCCACTACGATGGCCCACGCGAGGGACGTCCCCACGCGATCCGGGCATTGATCGGGTATTCGATCAAGCGCGGATTGGGAATCAAGAAGCGCTGGACCGCCAAGATCATCCCGATTATCTTGTATTCCATCGCCTTCTTCCCGGTAATCATCATCATCGGCATTCGCGCGTTCGCCGGGAGGCTCGCCGAGGGCTTTAACTACGGAACCCTCTACGATCTGCTCTCGACCATCTTGATCGTCTTCGCCGCGGCGACCGCACCTGAGATGCTTTCCGACGACCGGCGCCAGAACGTCTTACCTCTCTATTTCTCGCGTGCAATCAGCCGGGCAGACTACCTGCTGGCGAAGATTTCGGCGCTCGGAATCCTGATGGCCTCGATCGCGCTCGTTCCCGGTCTCGTGCTTTTCTTGGGGATCATGTTCCTGGACAACAGCCCGGTAAACTACTTTGTACATCACTGGGTCGATGTCCTGCGCGTGATTGCGAACGGAATGCTGATCGCGATATTCTTCGCCGCCATTGGGATCTTGATCGCGAGTTTCACGGACCGGAAGAGCGTTGCGGCGGCCGTCTACATCGGTTCCGTGCTGCTGGTCTCGGGATTCGTTCAGGCACTATTTGAAGCCATCAACGGCAGCTGGCACCGGTATATTGTTCTGCTGAGTCCAACGCTGGTTCCCGCCGCGATCACCAGTTGGATATTCGGGACGAATCTCGGCAACGATTCGCCAATTGTGCGAGCCGATCTCGCCGGAGTCTCATATCTCATCTCGGTCACCGCAGTTGTGCTCATCAGTTCGTTCGTCGTGTATCGTCAGTACTTGCATCATGAGTGATATAAACGGGCATTCCGCCCAACAGCGAAATACCGATGTCTTGCCGAAAGCGCCCGACATCGCGGTAGATGGCAACCACCTTGAGCAGGTGCCTCGTGTCGGGCCGCCACCCGCAATCGAAGTCGATCACCTCTCAAAGTGGTATGGCGACGTCGTTGCGGTCTCCGAGGTGTCCTTCACGGTCGGTCCCGGCGTGACCGCCCTACTCGGGCCAAATGGCGCTGGGAAGTCAAGTATTCTCAAGACGCTCTACGGGCTGCTGAAACCGTCAACGGGATCGGTTCACCTGTTTGGCGCCAATGTGCGGTCGAATCCGAACCTTTACCGTCGCATCGGTGTCGTGCCCGAATCCGAGCACATCTACCCGTTTCTGACCGGGCACGAATTCGTTCACTGGAATGCGGTGATGCACCGTCTACCAGACCCCGAAGCCGCGACTCAGCGCGCTCTTGATACCGCCGACCTTGGTGACGCCGCGGCGCGACCGATCGGCGGCTATTCGAAAGGGATGCGTCAGCGAATCAAGATCGCTGGCGCCCTGGTGCATGACCCGGACATTCTGATCCTCGACGAACCGCTCACCGGAACGGATCCTGTTCAGCGAGTCCACCTGATCAGGCTCATCCGCGACCTCGGTACCGCGGGTAAGACAGTCCTGATCTCATCCCACGTGCTTCACGAAGTAGAGCGCACGGCTGACCGGATCATTGTCATCGTGGATGGCAAGCTAGCCGCCACCGGCGATTTCCATGCCATTCGCGACAAGATTGACGAGCACGCGCGCACGGTTCGCGTTCGCACCTCGAACAACCGTGCGCTTGCGGCCACGCTGATCGGATCACCTGAGATCGTCTCGATCAGAGTGGACACCGAGCGTGACTCGCTGGTTATCGAGTCGCGTGACGTGCGCTCGGTCTACTATCTCGTTCCTCGAATCGCGCGGGAACAGAATCTCAGACTGTTTGAAGTCGCCGCCCTGGATGATTCTCTCGCCAGTGTCTTCGCCTATGTCACGGAGCGCCGCTAATGGTATCCGGGCAACTCCCAGTTCTGTGGCTAACATTGCGCCAATTTGGTGCAGGCCGCGCAACACGCGTAGTGGGACTCTTCGCGGCCACGCCGTTGCTGTTTGCGATCGTCTATCTGCTCAACTCGCAGAACACGGCTCCAACCGAGTTTATAGCGGGCATTTTCAATCAATTCATGGCGCCGACCGTCATCCCGCTCGCGACGTTGATCCTCGCCACGGCGACGCTTGGCAACGAACTAAGCGACCGGACTATCGTTTACCTGGTAATCAAACCGATCTCGACACTGCGCATCGTCATCGAGAAATTCTTCGGCACGTTTCTCGTGACCGGCGCCGCGCTTATTCTCGGGATCACCGCCACCTGGCTGATTATTGCCGCCGGGCCTGGCAGTCCGGGCACGGCTAGCCTCGGGTCGATGTTTGCCGCGGCACTGGTTGGGGTGGCCGCCTATGGCGCGCTGTTCCTACTGGTGAGTCTCGTCATACCGCGAGCGCTTCTCGTTGGGATCATCTACATCTTGCTGTGGGAAAGCCTTCTGGCGCGCTTCATTCCCGGCATTCGCGTTCTGAGCATCCGTCATTTCGAGCAATCGATCTTCATTCGGATTCTGTCCGAGCAAAACATCACCATGGAGCATCCTTCAACACTGACGGCCTCGCTCATCGCGATGGGATTTCTGGTGGTGGCCACGCTCCTGTTCGCAGCGTTCCGCTTGCGACAGATGAACCTCGACTGACGCATCGGGCAGCCGGGAAGTAGGCGCCGTCGCGATAGAATTGATCGCGGCAGCGATCCGCCCTATCAACTCGTTCGGAGCGAGACGTCAATGCTCATCGGGGCTCCGTTTCAGATCCTCAGTCATCGTCGCCGCTACGCCGAGATCGTTCGAATTCTGTCGCGTCATGGGGTGCGATCGATCACCGAACAACTCGGTATTGCCCAACTGATCCCCTTCAACCGGGGCTGGTTTCAGCGTCCCCCAGATGGGCACCCCTCCAATCAGGCCGTACACCTCCGCGAAGCCCTCGAAGACCTGGGAACCACCTTCATCAAACTCGGACAGATTATGTCCACGCGAGAGGATCTGCTCCCGCCAGCGTACATCAAAGAATTGAGCCAACTGCAGGACCGGGTTCCTCCGGTGCCAACCGATGAGATTCGCGCCGTGATCGAGGAATCGCTCGGTCGACCGGTTGAGGAACTCTTCGCCACCTTCGAAGACGAACCGCTTGCCGCCGCTTCGATCGGTCAAGTGCACGGGGCGGTCCTGCCATCTGGAGAACACGTCATCGTCAAAGTGCAGAAGCCTGGAGTGTCGGCGCAGATCGAGCAAGACCTGGCGATCCTGCATCAGTTGGCGCGCTTCGCCCAAAACCGAGCCCCTCTCGCAGAAGCCTACGACCTCGTGTCACTGATCGATGAGTTCGGCTGGACACTTCGGAGTGAGCTTGATTACCTGCGCGAAGGACGAAACGCCGACAAGTTTCGCGAAAGCTTTGAGGGCGACTCAGCACTCGTCATACCGCACATTCACTGGGAACTCACGACGCCACGAGTCATCACCCAGGAGCGCATCGAGGGCATATCGATTGACGATATCGGCGATATCGAAGCGTGCGGGATCGACCGGGTCGCGTTGGCACGGCGTGCGGTCCGTGTCATCTTCGAGGAGGTGTTCGAGCACCGTTTCTACCACGCTGATCCGCATCCAGGAAATTTCTCGGTCCTTCCGGACGGCCGCATCATCGCGTATGACTTCGGCATGGTGGGCCGGATTGACGACCGGACGCGCGACGCACTCCTGAGCCTGGCCGCTGGAGTCACGCGGCAGGACGCGGACGCGATCGTGGACGGACTCGCCTCGCTCAACGTCCTCAAGCACGGAGCGGACCGTCCCGGACTCCGTCGCGACATCCAGCACATGATCGACCGCTATTACGGCATGGCGCTTGAGGAGTTCCGCTTCGACGTCATCACAAACGATGTGATGACCATCGTGCGGCGAAGACGTCTACAGATGCCATCGGAGCTGTCGCTGTTGATGAAGACGCTGTCGATGCAGGAAGGGATTGGGCGTCGTCTCGATCCCGCGCTCAAGCCGGTCGAAATGGCAACGCCCTACGTTCGTCGGTTGATGCTTGAACAGTGGATGCCCGAGAGCTGGCTGCCGCAGCTCATGACCTCGGCCGAGGATGTCCGCCAGCTCGTGACACGGCTCCCCCGCCGGGTCGACCGCATGATGACCAGGGCGGAGCAGGGAGACATGGAGGTCGGTATCCGTCTGGTCCGGGCTGACGAGATTCTCGATTCGTTGCAGTCGATGGTAAACCGGCTGATCCTCGCCATTCTGGTCGGATCGAGCCTGATCAGCCTCGGTCTACTGCTGACTGTCTACAGCCCTCACTGGATGCTTACGTGGATGGGCCCGCTGTTTGGGTTTGGCGTTTTCGTCACGATCCTGGCGGGGATGCTACTTGGATGGCGCATCGTTCGTGGGAATCGGCACCCGCGCTAACTAGCCGTCCTCATCCGGCGGCGTATTGTACTCACGGCCGTTTGAGACGAACGGCAGCTGCGCGCCGGACCACGCAATAACACCGCCTGCCACATTCTTCGCCCCGCTGAACCCCGACGCGAGCAGGAACTGAGTTGCGTACGCGCTGCGCACCCCAGAGCGACAGATTACCAGGAGATCGCGATCTTGCGGCAGCTCCGACACCTGCGATTGAAGTGATCCAAGCGGAACGTGGATCGCGCCGGATACGGCGATTTCCGTCAGTTCATCGGGTTCTCGCACATCGAGGATGTACGACGCACCTGCACGAGCCTGTTCCCAGGCCGAAACAACATCGATTTGCGGTACTTCTGGAATACTGTTTGGGCCGGTCATGTTCGAGTGAATCTCCCGTCGAACGTTCCTGAAGACAGACAATCGGGCCGTCGCTTCTTCCGATGATTCCGATCTGCAATTGCGTGTCCGGCGAACTGAGACCTGATCCGTGCGATGGATTCAGCGGCCTCTCGCGGTCGCATCGAGGGCGCACCGGAAACCGCAGATTCCGTCCACCACGCGCCTCGGTGGTAATGCCATTCGCGCGGCGCAGCGCGCCTGCTCTGGCAGGTTGCTCCATGAACCGCCCCGAAGTACACGTCCACCCGCGGCGTTCGGGTTTTCCCTGCCGTCGTTCGCGCGATAGGGATATGGCAAGAACAAGGACGACGTCCATTCCCAAACATTCCCAGCCATACAGGCCAGACCATACGCGCTGTCCCCCTCGGGCGAATAGGCGCCGATCTCGTTCGTTCCGCGATGACGGAAGATGCCGAGAATGCCCGATCCCGCGTTGGCTCGCCCAGATTCCCACATGTCACCCCATGGCCAGATTCTCTTGGCTCGTGCAACGTCATCCCAGGATGCGGCCTTTTCCCACTCCGCCTCGGTCGGCAACCGCTTACCCTCCCACTCCGCGAATGCCCTGGCGTCATCCCAATTGACGTCGACGACGGGGTGGAGAAGCTGTTTGGGATTCGGATGACCAGCTTTCCAGTCTGGTGGAGCCTGGTGATTTGTCGCTCGGACGAACGCCAGGTACGCCTCGTTCGTGACCGGAAAGTGATCGATCCAGAACGCGCCAACGAAGACGTCGTGTACTGGAAGTTCGTCGACTGTGCCGTCATTCGAGCCCATAGGAAATCGGCCAGCGGGGATCAGAATCATCCCCTCTGGGATATCACTCTGCATCGACCAGCGACCCTGTCCCGGCATCATCTCTATCCGGCGCGTTGCTCTGCTGATACCGCTCCGACTTCCGGACGCGCTCAGTCGTTTCTTGCTGAATCTCGCGCAATGGTTCTGAGAGTTCGACCGCGAACGGGGAGAAATCGGTAAGTCTAAATAGGTCACCCGGCATACCTTCCCGGTCCCGCCTATGGCGTTCTCGAATCTCCGGCAAGGACGGCCGGGCAAGTCGTTTTCCGGCTTTCATTACCGGTTCGAGCAGGGGTTCCCAGTCTTCGCCCGGCGCGGATTCCGCGCGTCGAGCGATACGGTCCTTGACGAACTGGCCATTCGTGTCCGACTGGCGCCAAACCTGCTTTGGTCCCACCAGCGTCGCTTTTCCTTCACTCAGTTTGAGCTTCGGCTCGTCACCAAATTGCACCAGTTTGTAAACCATGTCGAGTGACGGCGCGTCAGCCGAGGTGCCGAGGCGCGTTCCGATGCCATACGCGTCCACCGGCGCATCCGCTACAGTGAGACGCTGGAGATCGAACTCGTCTAACCCCCCACTTGCCAGAATACCGACGTCGGTCAGTCCTTCCCCATCGAGGATCGTGCGTACTTCTCGACTTAGGGAGATCAGATCACCACTGTCGAGTCGCACGGCTCGAACACGCCGGCCTTCGGCAGCAAGTTCGTTCGCGACCTTCGCGGCGTGTCGCGCACCTTGGAGGGTATCGTACGTATCGATCAGTAGTGTCACGTCGCCAGGAAACGTCGAGGCGAAGGCGCGAAACGCGTCGAGCTCGTTTGGGAATATCTCGATGAACGAGTGAGCCACCGTGCCGCTCACCGGAATGTCCAACTTCTCACCAGCGTACAGGTTGCTTGTTCCGCTGAACCCACTGATGTACGCCGATCGCGCGGCCGCCAGACCGGCATCGACACTCGGCGTGCGACGCAGACCAAACTCGATCAAGGACTTTCCAGGCGCCGCGGACACGCAGCGAGACGCTTTGGACGCGACCAGCGTAGCGTAGTGAAGTGCGTTGATCAGGATCGTCTCCGCCAACTGCGTTTCGATAATCGAGCCCTGCACCTCGATCAGCGGCTCATCGGCAAAGATAATGCGTCCTTCTGGAACCGCCCAGACATCGCCGTTGAAGCGGAAGCCCTTGAGCGCGTCGACGAATTCGTGACGCACCTGACCGGTCGAATTGAGATACGCAATCGCCCGCTCGTCGAACGTCAGCGCCTCGAGTCGTTCCAGCGCGTCCTCCAGTCCCGCTGCAACGAGGTACGCTCGTTCCGGAGGCAGGCGTCGAACGAACAGGCTGAATGTCGCCCGTCCGGAAATGTTCAGGGCGTGATAGCTCGCGCCCATCGTCATTTCATAGAGATCGGTCGATAGTCCGATCGCGTGCGAGCGTTCTGTCATTCCACCTCCAACACCGCTGTTCGATCAACACGAGCGTAACGGGAAATCGCGATACGAGCAACGCGCGAATTCTTCCGCGATCATGCGATGTCGCGCGAGACGCTCGCTGTAATGGATTTGACACGCTCGACGTCCGAATCCTGGCGCATTTGTTGCTGCGCTCAGTTTACGCTTCAATTTGATTGCCGCGAGGCAGGATTTGCCATGCGGCTGAATGGAGGACACGATGAGCATAACTCCCAGATCACGCTTTCCGGACATGGACACCTTGAGAGAGCGCTTCGACCGGCTTTTCTCCGATCTGACAAGCGGGAGCGGGATGCCAGAAGATCGTTCGATGATGCCGCTCGACGTTCAGGAAACAGACAGCGAACTGATCGTCAAGGCGTCGATGCCCGGCATCAAACCAGACAACATCGCAGTGGAAATCCGCCATGGGATCTTGACGATTCGGGGAGATAGCCAGGAACATCGCGATGAGACACACGGAAAATGGCACGTCGTCGAGCGACGGGTCGGCACTCTAGAACGAACGATGACCCTGCCCGCGCCAGTGGATGAATCAAGCGGCGATGCCCATTACGAAGACGGTGTTCTCTCGGTGACCTTCAAGAAAACATTGGATCAAGCTGGGAAGAAGATCGACGTTAGGACGAACGAGACGACGACGACTCCGTAGTCGCGCGTCGAGCATCGAAACACCCGGGCCGCTCTGTACGGCCCGGGTGTTCTTTTCCGTCTACTTCCGAGTTCCGCTGAGGACGTGATCTTTGACGACGTCGCGATCCACGTTGAGGTAGACCGATCCGACGTCGACTCCCCCGATCATCTCACCCGGCAGTTCGAACTCCTGGTGGTGGAAGATCCCTCGCTTGATCACCAGGCTCAGCAACTGACCCGTGTGCGTTTCGAATCGTAACTGCTCCAATTCACCAATGTGCTTCATGTTCTTGGTATAAACGTCGCTGCCGTCGCCGAGAACGATCACGTCCGTATCGACCATACGGACCATCTCGGATAGCTCTGAATGAGGCCCCGGCATCCCAGGCGCAGGACGCTTCGTGATGAAACTGTCCGCGGGGAACACGCCTGAGGCGGTCGATGCCGCCACCGCGGCTCCGTCGGGCATCGCCTCGAGATCGTGCGGCGCCGCGTGACTCAAGTGTTGAGTCTTCTCTTCGTCGATATTCGCAATGAGATGGTCAAGTTCCGGGCTTACCCGAACCTGGCTCAGTGAGATGCGGATCCCCCGGTCCCGGATGATTCCGTGGCGCACTCCAATACTTTTCACCAGCTTTGTCTCAGGGTCGACGAGTAACCACTCAATGTGCCCGAGCGCCTTGTCGTCCCGTGAACGGACCGGCGTCCCGAGTTCAGCCCTCATGGTGTCAACCTCCTTGGTGAGTAACCGGTTTGAAAAGTGCTCGCCATCGTGTATGTCCTTGACTTGGATATCCACAGACTAAAGCATCAGACGATTTCCGTCCATATGTCATGATGAAGGGTCAACTGTTTCAAAATCACCGAGATTTCACGCGGAAGTGTTTCAATCTCGTAAATGCGTTCGTGCCGCGAAAATTTCCGGCTACCAGAAGGACATGGGACATATCTGGAGAGTATCCTTATGGCGAGTAGGTGGGGCATTCCGTCGTGAGTCTCGCCGCGTTCGGTGGGGTCAGGCAACGAGCATGGACTGGCGAAAAATCCTCTTGCGCGGGCTCGTCCTGCGCTGCCCAAATTGCGGACAGGGTGGATTGTTCCGGCAGTGGCTGCGCATGGACGATCGCTGCCCGCAATGTGGACTCCATTTCGAGCGTGAGGAAGGCTATTGGACCGGCGCCGTGGCGATCAACACCGTCGTGACCGAGCTGGTCTTCTTTGGGATCCTGGCGGTCGCGGTTATCCTGACCTGGCCGGACCCACCACTGGTTCCACTTTTGGTCGGCGCCTTACTCATCAATGTTCTTTTTCCGCTCTTCTTCTACCCGTTTTCTAAAACCATCTGGGTGGCAATCGACCTCTGCCTGCACCCGCTCGAGGAACGCGAGCAACACGAAGTCGCCTCATTGCGCGAGACCAAGCACCGTCTGAACGCTGACTAATTCAACATTAGAGTCGGCCGTAGATCTCCGACAGAGTTCGCAACCGCTCGGCGATTTCTGTGGTGAGCGCTCCCTCGGTCATACGCCACGCCCAATTCCCGTCGGCCGTGCCGGGAACGTTCATCCGGTGCTCACTCCCGAGCCCCAAAAGATCCTGCGCCGGGATCATGGCCAGATCCGCCACCGATCGATACGCCAGCCTGATAAGTGCCCAATTGATCTCCTCAGCGCCAGGTCCGATGTAGCGTTCAACGCGAACACGCGTCGCGTCGTCAAGCTGAGCAAACCAGCCAAGCGTTGTGTCGTTGTCGTGTGTGCCGGTGTACACGACGCAGTTCGGTTGATAGTTGTGCGGCAGATAGGGGTTTCGGCTATCGTCACCGAAGGCGAAGTGCAGCACCTTCATCCCCGGCAATCCCAGACGGTCGCGAAGTTCGTTGACATCTTCGGTGATCAGACCCAGATCCTCCACGACAATGGGCAGCGAGCCGATCTCGCTCTTCAAACACCCGAACAACTCCTCTCCCGGCCCAGCAACCCAGCGTCCATTGATGGCCGTCTCTTCCCCCACGGGCACCTGCCAGCCCGCCTGAAACGCGCGAAAATGATCGACCCGCACCAGATCATGTAGTTCCAACGCACGTTGGAAACGCTGCTGCCACCATCCATAGTCGTGCTGCGCGATTCGTTTCCACCGATAGCATGGGTTGCCCCAGAGCTGACCCGATTCTGAGAAATAGTCGGGCGGAACCCCAGCCACCACGTTTGGGCGGCCCGCTTCGTTGAGATCAAAAAGGTCCTGATGAGCCCAGACATCGACACTGTTGAGGGAGACATAGATCGGGATGTCGCCCATGATGCGAACGTTGTGCAGTCCGGCATAGCGATGAACGGCACGCCATTGCTGGTCGAACACAAACTGCACAAACTGGTGAAAGTGGACGTCTTCCGACAAATCCCCTTTGATTTGAGCCAGTGCCTCCGGGTCTCGCGAAGACAGCTTGTGATCCCAGTCGAGCCAAGGCGCTCCGTCAAGTTTGTTACTCAGCGCCTCGAACAGCGCGAAGTCATCAATCCAGGAACGCTCTCGCTGGCAGAAATCGTCGAAGTGCTGGACCAGACGAGGATCGGGCTCGCCGACGAAGCGGTCGAAAGCCTCGCGCAGGAGAGGTTCTTTGCGGACGCGAGCCGCAGCGAAATCGGCCTTTTCGTTCGAGGGCAGATCTGGCGGAATGTCGGACGGGCGCAAAAGCCCATATTGAACGAGCCACGACTCCGAAATGAGCAGTGGGTCTCCAGCAAACGCGGAACTGCAATCGTACGGTGAGTTGGAATCCCCAACCGGGCCGAGCGGAAGAATCTGCCACACCCCTTGTCCTGAAGCAGACAAGAAATCGATGAAGCGATACGCTTCAGCGCCGAAATCTCCGACCCCGGACGGGCCTGGCAGCGAGGTTGGGTGCAGCAGGACGCCCCCGCTGCGACGGTTCTCCGATCCTGACATCTCCCGAATTCTCCCCCTGGACTCGATCCAATGCGCGATTTCAATAGTACGTCACAGGCCATGTCCACCGCTCACCCCTGCGGATCCATGTCGTTCGACACTGGCGCAAAGACGTATTCGACGCGCCGCGCATGTACGTCTGACGAACGGTACAATGCGGGCATGACTGCGCAGCACGACACAACCATCACAGCGCGACGAGACAAGATCCATCAGGTACTGGTCCGATTGGAGTCAGACTACGGTCGACCAGAGTGGACGGTCCATCGACCGCCGCTGGACGAACTCGTGATGACAATTCTCTCTCAGCACACGTCAGACACGAACTGTGAGCGGGCCTTCGCGTCGCTTCGCGCCGAGTTCCCGTACTGGCAGCAGGTCGCGGACGCCGACGAGCACTCAATTGCCGAGGCCATTCGCAGCGGTGGGCTTGCGTCAGTCAAGGCTCCGCGCATCAAGGCGGTGGTCGCGGAAGCCCTGGAGACGAATCTGCCTGAACGATTGGCGGCCATGCCGCTTTCGGAGGCCAAGGAACGGCTTCAGAACCTCCCTGGTGTTGGCCCCAAGACTGCCGCCTGTGTGCTCCTATTCGCTTGCCACGTGCCCGCGCTACCGGTCGACACGCACGTGTATCGTGTCTCCAAACGGTTGGGGCTCATCGATGAGCGGACGAGCGCAAACCAGGCTCATGACGACCTGGAAGCCCTGCTCGATGACAACGATGTCTATCCATTTCACGTTAATATGATCCGGCATGGTAGGGAGATCTGTAAGGCACGATCCCCGCGATGCGACGACTGCTCTTGCGCGTCGATCTGCGACTACGCGGCGCGCGGTGAATCACGGTGAGGAATGATGAAGCGAACTGAAATCGTGTTTGTGCGTCATGGACAGACACGCAGCAATATCGAGGGCCTGTTGCATGGACGGACCGATGAGCCGCTGAATGCCCATGGCTGGTGGCAGGTGGAGCGGGTCGCGATTCGCCTCAGCAAGCTGGGACCGCTCCACTCGGTCCACACAAGCCCGCTGTCGCGAGCACTGTCGACGGCGCGAGCGATTGCCACGCAGACCGAGGCTATGATTACCATGCATGACGACCTCGCCGAGTTTCACTTCGGCGATTTCGAGGGCTTCACCATTCCGCAGATCCAGCAGGGACATCCAGATCTCTATGGCAAGATGTTCGATTTCTCCGATCGCGAGTTCCGTTTCCCAAACGGAGAATCGCGCGGCGAGTTCTACGAACGGACGTTGTCGGTCGTCCGCGAACTGATGGTGTCACATGCCGGAGAGCGGTTTGCCGTGGTGGCCCACGAAGGTGTGATCGCCTCGATCGTGACCCAATTGACGGGAAACGATCCATCCGATTGGACGCGCTACCGGCTTGATAACTGCAGCATCACCACGATTGAGGTCAACGGTTCTGCTGCAGCAGAAGTCACGTGCTGGAATGAGACCGGCCACCTGGTGGAGGCGGGAGTGAAGACATGAGATTGACGGTGCTGGGTGGATCGGCCGCCTGCCCGAACCCGGGTGGCGCATCGACCGGCTACCTCGTCGAGCAGGATGGATTCTCACTGGTGCTCGACACCGGCCCTGGAACAGTCCCGGTCCTGCGCAAATACGTCAACCTCCGCGACGTCGGCGCGGTCGTCATCTCGCACCTGCATTCGGACCACACGATCGATCTTGTCCCGTTTCGTTACGGTCTACGCTACATCCCCGGCGGGCAGGGTCCCAGGGTGCCACTCTGGATGCCGCCGCGCGGAAGAGAATTCCTCGACGGTCTGTCCGGCGTGTTCGCCATGGGCGCAGAAACCGGTCAACCGTTCTTCGAGACGGAATTTGAACTGGGCGAATACGATCCGAGCAGATCGATCTGCCTCGGCCCCTTCACCGTCTCGTTCACGCCCACACGACACTTCATCGACTGCTGGGCCATGCGAATCGAAGCGGGCGGAAGAACGCTTGTCTATCTCGCCGATTCGAGCTATTTCCCGGAACTTGCCTCGTTCGCATCGAATGCTGACGTGCTCATCTGCGAGGCAACGATGCCGGCCCAGAGTCCTGGACAACCAAAGAGTGACGGGCACATGACCGCTGCGGATGCTGGCAGGCTGGCAACGGCGTCGTCGGCCAAACACCTGCTCCTGACGCACATGTGGCAGGAAGTCGGGCTCGGCAACGAGGCGGACCAGGCGCGTTCCACGTTCGACGCCGCGATCACAGTCGCCGAGAGCGGTGTTCGAGTTCAGGTCTGAGATTCGTGCTGCTCGACCGAATTCTCAAGGGAGTGCACCTTGAACAACCCACCGTCCGGTTTCTCCATTGCAGGCGTCCGTGTTGGCCACTGGACCCATCCGGACGGCAAGACGGGTTGTACGGTGGTGATACCAGACGAGCCGGTGCATGCTGTGGTAGATGTGCGCGGCGGCGCCCCAGGAACGCGCGAGACCTCCCTTCTCGAAGAAGGGCGGTTGGTTCAGCGCATCAACGCGGTGCTCCTCACGGGTGGCAGCGCGTTTGGCCTGGCCGCAGCCGATGGAGTGGTGCGCTGGCTCAGCGAGCATCATAGAGGATTTCCCACCGCCAGCGTCCCCGTCCCAATCGTCTCTGCGGCAGTCCTGTTCGACCTCACAGGCGATTCACCAGTTTGGCCAGATTCTGCCGCAGGATACGCCGCGGCCGCGGCCGCAATTGAAGATGGTTGGGTCTCAGGGCCAATTGGAGCCGGGGCAGGTGCCACCGTAGCGAAGCTGATGACCGGCAAAGGCCGACAGGCCGGAATCGGAAGTGCCAGGACCACGACGAGAGTCGGAATCGTCGCGACAATCATCGCTGTCAACGCCGTTGGCGAAGTCGCGATCCGAGAAGATGGAGATTCGCTGGAGCAGCGCCCGGAAGCCGCGCTCTTCGAAGCCCGTCTACTCAATGGAGAGCAGGCCGGAGCCCATCCCGGTGAGAACACCACCATTGGAGTTGTCGCGGTGGATGCCCCGGCCTCGCGAGATGATCTCGTTCGGATTGGCGTCGCCGCGCACGATGGGCTGGCCCGTGCAATCCACCCCGCTCACACAGCCTTTGACGGCGATACATTCTTCGTTCTCGGTCTTCGCGAGGGAAAACTACGCGCCGCTGATTCAGCAGTTCTTACCGTGGCCACACAGCACACCGTTATCAGAGCGGTGGCAAGGTCATTGCCAGATTGACAGGAAAATCGTCGACCAACCTGTCGAACGCAAGCACGAATCGACCAGAGATGCGAGGTGTCAGTTGACGGGTCGCGTGCTAGACTCATACATGTCAGGCTCGCTTCCAGAGCGCAGACGCTCCACCAGAACGATTTCTCGAAGCATCTTCGGCTGGCGGGTAACCCATTGACGAAGCTCATACTCTCAACCGGGACGTTTCCGGGTTTCTCCGTTGAAAGTATATTCAGCTTGACCCGTGAAGCGGGCGCGGACGGCGTTGAGCTGATGCTGACCCCACGCTCGAATCACATCGATTCTGACTTCGTGCGGCAGCTCGAAGACCGCTATGACCTTCCGGTTCGGTCAGTTCACACAGTCCTTCGCTTGCGTGGAGCGTCGTCGGATATCCTCGCGCGGGATATTGTCGATTCAGCACGCGTCGCATCTCGCCTCTCTCGCTGCCAGTCACTGGTCGTCCACACCCCGCAAGTTCAATCACTGCACGATCCCGACGCACGAATCTGGTTCGATGCGGTCGCGACGGCCGTCGACATATCTGAGCGAAGCGGATTTGTGGTCGCCATCGAAAATAGTGGTCGAGGCACCGCCAAGACACCGACATGGGCCTTCGATCACCCACACCGACTGCTCTGGCTCACCGAAGAGTGGGACCTTCACATTACGTACGATACGGCGCACGCAGCGAGCCGCAACTGGGAACTCCTCGACACGCTGCGATCGTTTCTTCCACGCGTCGCAAACATTCATCTCAGCGACGTCGCGGATCGCCAATCAAGGTTTGGTCTGGTGAACGCAATGCGCCGCGACCACCAGATTCCCGGGCATGGCAAACTGCCGCTCGACGACATCCTGCTCAAACTCGCTCAGACCCACTACGATGGTCTGGTGACGCTGGAACTGAGCCCCATAGCCGTGCATGCTTGGTGGAGACCAACAAGCGTCAAACTCATTAGTGAAGCCGTCGCCCGTTGCCGCTCCTCATTGCGTCAAATCCATTCACCCCAAGGAAGACCCCAAGAGCGGGCGTGAGTGACAGCCCGATCAACCGAACTCATCAACCGGGATCAGACTAAGCTCTTTAGAGCGACCACGCAAGACGCCGGTGATCGGATGACCACCGGCGTACGGATTCGCGAGATGTCGCGGAGAATTACCGCTTCGTGTACTGCGGGGCCTTGCGCGCTCGCTTGAGTCCGACCTTCTTGCGCTCCTTGACGCGTGCGTCACGAGTCAGGAATCCGGCGCGTCGCAGGACGGCGCGCAGTTCCGGGTTCGACCGAACGAGCGCCCGGGCGATTGCGTGACGCACCGCGCCAGCCTGCCCGGTCATACCGCCACCGACAACTCGGATCTGAACGTTGAATCGATCGACGCTATTCGTCAAGCGCAGAGGTTCGGCGATCATGGCCTGATAAATGTCACGGCCACCGAAGTAATCGCGAGCGCTCTTGTTGTTCACCTCGAAGTTGCCGCGCCCTGGATAGAGCCGCGCACGCGCGACGGCGGACTTACGCCTGCCAGTGCCGTGAACGTAGCGCTGTTGTCGCTCTGTGTTCGCTGGTGCTTCCACGTCTGCCAATTTATCCTCTACCCTTCAATCCGCAACGGCTTGGGGTTCTGGGCCGAGTGCGGATGATCCGGCCCGGCATAGACCTTCAACTTCTTAAACATCGCGTCGCCAAGTGAATTCTTCGGTAGCATACGCCGAACCGCCTTCTCCAGCGGCCGAGTCGGATGCTTCGCGATTTCGTCGCGCAGCGGGGTGCCTCGGAAACCACCCGGATGCTGGGAGTGGCGGTAATAGATCTTCTTGAACTCTTTGTTCCCCGTCACACGGATCTTTTCGGCATTGACCACGACCACGTAGTCACCGGTGTCCATGTGCGTCGTGAAAATCGGCTTGTGCTTTCCGCGCAGGATCGTCGCGATCTGCGTCGAAATGCGGCCGAGTGTCTGATTCTCCGCGTCGACGATGAACCAGTCGCGCTGGATCTCCGACGCCTTTGGCGAGTACGTTTTCATGTGAACCTGTGCTCCTCATTGGAAACGACGCCGCCAAAACCCGGCGCCTACCTCTGACCCTTAAGGGTACTCAACACTCCAAAGGACGAGACCCATCGCGGGGGCTGGTGGAAGGGCCATCCGCCGGTCCTTCGCCGCGATCATGGATTCGAACCACTCAACCGATCTCGCTCCACGCCCTACTTCAACCATGTTTCCGACCATATTGCGCACCATGTGCGGCAAGAACCGGTCGGCCCTGACACGAAACTCAAGAACCTGACCGCCAGCTGGAACTGGCTCCCACGTGACCTGCTGCCGGCCCCATTGCGCCAGCGTCACCGTGCGCCTGCAATCGATCGCCGTACCCGGAACTCCAAGACCCGCGCCCGCAAGCGACGAGAAATCGTGCTCTCCAACCATCACCGCCGCTGCGCGATTCAGGTCGTCGATGCTCAGCCCCGGTCGCACCTGCCAGACGAACCGGCGGAGCAACGTGGCGGGAACCCTCGCGTTCCAAACCCGGTAACGATATTCCCGCTGCCGGGCGCTGAATCGCGCGTGGAACTCACGGTCCACCTCTCGCACGCCGACGATAGAAACGTCATCTGGCGTTGTCTCGTCGAGCGCGAATCTCAGTGCCTCAGCGTCCTTACGCCACCGAATCGTTCCGCTCGCGACCTGGCCCGCCGCGTGAACGCCCCGGTCGGTTCGGCCCGCGAAGGCCAGCGTTACCGGACTTGACGTCAGGCGGCTGAGCGCCAGTTCGACCACCTGCTGAACCGTCCGCGCCTCGGCCTGCCGCTGCGACCCATAGAACGCAGTACCGTCGTACCCCAAATCGAAGCGAAAATGCCTGTCAGACGTTGACACAGCCGAAGCGAGCGATCAAGTACTGAATCAGGCGACGAATTCGATCATGGCCATCGGCGCGGCATCGCCACGCCGGACTCCGAGCTTGTAGATGCGCGTGTATCCGCCCGGCTGACCTTCAAACCGCGGCCCAATGACGTCAAACAGCTTGGCTGTCGCACGCTCATCGGCCAGCCGCGCCATCACCAACCGGCGATGATGCTCGCTGTCTTCCCGCGACATCGTAACCAGTTTCTCAACGATCGGGCGGATCGTCTTCGCTTTGGCCTCAGTCGTCTGAATTCGCTCGTGCAGAATCAACGACACGGCCAGATTGCGAAACAGGGCCTTCCGTTGATTCGTGTTGCGGCCGAACTTACGTCCGGCGACGCGATGCCTCATGCCGTCCTCTCCCCACGTTATCCAGCGTTGTCCACATCGCTGTCGTCGTCTTCGCCGTCAGCATCGTCGTCACCGAGTCCATCGCCGCCCGGCATCTCGAAATCATAGCCAAACTCGCCCATGCGCTCCTTCAGTTCCTGCAATGAGCGGGGACCGAAGTTTCGGATGGAGAGGAGTTGCTCAGGCTCCATGTCGAGCACCTGGCCCACCCGGTCGATGTGCCGGCTCCGTAGCGCGTTCAACACGCGCGGCGAAAGCCCAAGCTCGGCAAGCGGACGCGTGTCTGCCTCGGACACGACTCGCGTCGTCTCCTCGACTTCTTCAATCGGCTCGCGATTGAAGTCCGCAATAAGCCGTGCGTGATCGACAAGAATCTGTGCGGACCGCGAAAGCGCGTCTTCTGGCTCGACGGTACCGTCAGTGACGATCTCGAGAATCAACCGGTCGTAGTCAGTCATCTGGCCAACACGCGTGTGCTCGACGACGTAGTTCACCTTCTCGATGGGCGTAAAGATCGCGTCGACCGGGATCTCACCAATCGAGAAGATCTCCTGTGCCTCGGCAGGCTGATAGCCACGTCCGCGAGAGACGACCAGGTCCATCTCAAGCCGCGCCCGATCGTTGTCCAGTGTCGCGATCACCTGATCTGTATTGACGACCTCGATCTCGCCGGGCCAGTCAATATCCCCGGCGGTCACGACGCCCTCGCCATGCGCGTAGAGGCTCGCGCGTGTTTCGCGGAAAGCCTCCGAAACGACGCGAAGACGAACTCGCTTGAGGTTCAGAACGATCTCGGTGACGTCCTCTCGAACGCCCTCAATCGTCGAGAACTCATGCCAGACGTCGGCGATACGCACGCGGACGATCGCCGCACCCGGAAGGGACCGAAGCAGAATTCGCCGGAGCGAATTGCCGATCGTGATTCCGTATCCAGGCTCGAGCGGCTCAACGACGAAGCGGCCGTAGTTAAGCCCGGAATGTGTTTGTTGAACTCGTGGTTGCGCGATTTCTAGCAATCGAATCAGCCTCCTCCGGCCAATAGGCGGCAAGCCACCCTCGAACCCAGCAACGCTGGAACTTTCGAGGAAGCGGCGTTACCGGCTATAGAACTCAACGACCAGCTGCTCGTTGACCGGTGGGATCTCAATCTGATCGCGCGCCGGCGCGCTCACAACTCGACCGCTCAGGTTTTCCATGTCACGTGTGAGCCATTCCGGCACCTGCTTTGAGCCAGCTGTCTCGGCGACAATCTTGAAATACTCTCGTTCGCGGCTCTGCTGACGAACAGCGATAACATCCTCAGGCTTCACGATGAACGACGGAATGTTCGTCTTGCGGCCGTTAACCGTGAAGTGCCCGTGGCGCACAATCTGCCGCGCTTGCTTGCGAGAATCCGCAAAGCCGAGCCGGTAGACGACATTGTCCAGACGTGTCTCGAGAATCTGGAGCAGGTTCTCACCGGTCACACCGCCGCGACGAACCGCCTCGGCAAAATGGCGCCGGAACTGTCCTTCGAGAACGCCGTACATCTTGCGAATCTTCTGCTTCTCGCGCAGCTGAATCCCGTACTCTGAAGGACGTCGCGAGCGCTTCTGTCCATGCTGACCAGGCGGAAAATTCCGCATTGGCTGCCGCTGCACAATCGGGCACTTCGGGCTCAGGCAGCGCTCACCCTTGAGGTAGAGCTTCAGCCCCTCCCGACGGCAGATCCGGCAGACCGGACCGGTGTACCTTGCCATTCATCCTCCTCGACTCGCCGGATCATCCGACCAACGAGCCAGACTTCTCAACTCAAACTAGACGCGGCGCCGCTTTGGCGGTCGGCAGCCGTTGTGCGGCACCGGGGTAACGTCGGCAATTGAGGTCACCTGAATGCCGGTTGCCTGCAACGATCGGATCGCCATCTCGCGGCCAGAGCCAGGGCCCTTGATGAACACGTCCACCTGGCGCATGCCATGCTCCATCGCCTTACGTGCCGCGGTTTCCGCAGCAACTTGCGCGGCATACGGAGTGCTCTTGCGCGAGCCCTTGAATCCGGACGCACCGGCGCTGGACCATGCCACCACGTTCCCGACCTGATCGGTGAGCGTCACCATCGTGTTATTGAACGTCGACTGTACGTAAGCACGGCCGCGCGGAATATTCTTTCGATCGCGTCGCCTTACTCGCCCTTTTGCCCGGCCTGCTGCACGTCGGCGGTCTGCCATGCGCTGCGTATCCTTTCCGCGTCATCTCATGACTTGGCGGGCGAATCCGCCCGCCGCTCGGTTCATATCGTACGATCGAGCAACCGATCGATATGGAGCCTAGCGCCCCTTGCGCCGCACGCCAATCGCCTTTTTCGGCCCCTTGCGCGTGCGCGCGTTCGTCTTGGTACGCTGTCCATGGACCGGCAGGCCGCGGCGATGTCGCAGTCCACGATAGCTGCCAATGTCCATCAAACGCTTGATATTCATGCTCACTTCGCGACGCAAGTCGCCTTCGACGAGCATCTCCTTCTCGACGATGTCGCGCAGGCGCTGCACTTCATCGTCAGTCAGGTCACGAACACGGGTATCAGGGCTGATGGCCGTCTGCTGCAAGAGCCGCTGGCTCGTGGTCAGCCCGATGCCGTAGATATACGTAAGACCGATCTCCACTCGCTTCTCGCGCGGCAGATCGACGCCAGCGATACGTGCCATCTATTCCCCCTCTATCCTTGTCGTTGCTTGTGCTTCGGATTCGTGCAAATGACACGAACCACGCCGCGACGCCTGATAATGCGACAGTTGTCGCAGCGTCGCTTCACTGATGCCGCCACTTTCATGATCTCACTTCTTCCCGATCGTCGCCGGTCGATCTCTATGTTCTCAACCGATATGTGATTCGCCCCCTGGACAAATCGTATGGCGATAGCTCGATCCTCACCCGGTCCCCAGGTAAGATTCGGATGAAATTGAGGCGCAGTTTGCCAGAGATATGCGCGAGCACCTCGTGCCCGCTGTCCAGCTCAACTCGGAACATCGCATTTGGTAGCGGTTCCGTGACTTTGCCCTCGACCTCGATGACATCCTTCTTGGACACGTGTCACCTCGGACTTGCGCACACCTAAGTGCGCACGTCGAACGCATGCACCACAACGGCGCATTATACCATAAATTCACCTCAACGCGTCAGCAATTCAGGATCCTGATCGGTAACAAGCATGGTGTGCTCGTAATGAGCCGACAGGACTCCTTGTTCGGTGACTACCGTCCAACCGTCATCCAGGAATCGGATGGCCGGATCGCCAATGGTCAGCATCGGTTCGACAGCGATGGTCATACCGGGACGAAGCAGCGCTCCGCTTCCGGCCCGGCCAAAGTTCGGAATCGACGGATCTTCCCAGAGCGACCGGCCAACACCGTGACCGGTCAGTTCGCGCACGATACCGTAGCCAGCCTCCTCGGCCACCTGCTGTACCGCCGAGGAGATATCCCCGACGCGATTACCCGCCCTCGCCTGTTCGGCTCCGGCGACGAACGCACGTTCGGTCACGTCGATGAGCGCGCGTGCCTCTTCTGACACCACTCCGACTGGAAGCGTGAGCGCCGAATCAGCGTGGTACCCCTCCAGATAGGCACCGATGTCGATCGAGAAGAGATCGCCTTCGTTCAACACGCGCGGTCCAGGAATTCCATGCACGACCTCATCGTTGACCGAGGCACAGATGCTGGCCGGGAATCCCTGGTGGCCAAGAAACGACGGTGTCGCGCCGCAGGACTCAATAATCTCACGCGCGATTCGGTCCAGTTCTTCCGTCGTCACGCCAGGTCGCACCCGTTCGCGCATTTCCGCCAGCACGTCCGCCACAATGGCGCCTGCCCGGCGCATAATCGCGATCTCACGATTCGACTTCAGCGTGATCGCCATCAGTTTTGGTTAAGACGTGGCTGAAGCGCGTCGACGATGGACTGGCTCACCTCGTCGATCGGCCGATCACCGTCAATGTCAATCAGCAGACCGGCGTCGCGATAATAATCGAGAACTGGCGCGGTCTGTTCATAGTAGATCGACAGGCGACGCTCAACGGCTTCCGGCGTGTCGTCGCTCCGCTGCGTCAGCTTCGAGCCGCAAACATCGCAGACACCCTCCTGTTTAGGGGGATTGAATGCGCGATGGTACGTGGCCCCGCAGTTCGGGCAAATAAGCCGCCCGGTCAGGCGATCCATCAAGATCTCGCGTGGCACGTCGACATGCACGACCACGGCGACTGATTCGTCTCGATCGTTCAGCGCCTCAGTGAGCGCCCGAGCTTGGGCCTGATTTCGCGGAAAACCGTCGAGCAACATTCCGTGAAGATTCGGATCGCCGCGCAGCACCTGATCCACGCGCTCCATCAACATACGAATCGTCAGATCATCAGGGACCAGCGCGCCACGGTCGTAGTAGCCGCGTATCTCCTTACCCAGATCCGACTCGTTCGCCATGACCTCACGGAAGAGGTCTCCGGTGGCGATATGCGCCAGGCCAAGCCGCGGCGCAACCACCGCGGCTTGCGTTCCTTTTCCAGCTCCTTGTGGACCCATGACAATGACATGGGTTGCTCCGGTCTTAGCCACAACTCTCCCGCTCTTAGCGTATGAATCCTTCATAGTTTCGCATCATCAGCTGCGCCTCGAGCTGTCGCATGGTGTCGATGGCGACACCGACCACGATCAGCAGTGCGGTCGCACTGAGCAGCAGTGTGCGGACGTTCGTAATCAAGCTTGCGAAGTACGGCAAGACCGCGACGAATCCGAGGAAGAGCGCCCCAGCCAGTGTGATGCGCATCAACACCTTCGTCAGGTACGTGTTCGTATTTCGCCCGGGCCGCACGCCTGGAATGAACGCGCCTTGTTTCTGGAGGTTCTCGGCGATGTTCTGCTGCTGGAAGAGAACCACCGTATAGAAGTAGGTGAAGAGCACCACCATGGCAAAGTAGATCGCCTGATAGGTGAACGATTGCGGGTTGAAGAAATTCGCGACGCTGGTGGCGGTATTCGTCACCCACGAGGTGCTCGAACTCTGCAAGAAGTTTGCGATCATCCCGGGGAAGACCATGATGCTGACCGCAAAGATCAACGGGATCATCCCAGCCGAGTTGACCTTGAGTGGAATGAAGGTGCTGCCACCGCCATAGACACGACCGCGACGAACCCGCTTCGCATGTTGCACCGGAATTCGACGCATGCCCTCGTTCATCAAAACCATGCCCACAATGGTGAACAGGCCAATTGCGAGGAAGACGAGCGTTCCCATAATGTTCTGCGACAACGTGCCGCCAGTGACGAGATTACCGACCGCCGATGGCAAGCTCGCGACAATTCCGCCGAAGATAATGATCGACACACCGTTGCCGATGCCGTTCTCAGTGATCAACTCACCGAGCCAGACCAGCAGAACAGTGCCGGCCGTCATCATCAGCAGGATCGCGACACTGCGCAGCGCCGTTGCAGAATTGAACAGCCCAAAGTTCGACAGAACGTTGTTTCGCTCCATCAACACCGCCTGGCCGTAGCCCTGCAGCAGCGCGATCGGAACCGTGATCCAGTGCGTGTACTGATTGATCTTCTGCTGCCCGGACTGCCCCTCTTTGGATAGTTCGTCGAGGGCCGGAATGGTCGGGGTCAACAGCTGCATGATGATCGAGGCCGTAATATACGGGTAGACACCCATGGCCAGGATCGAGAAATTCTTCAGTGTGCTGCCGGAAAACAGGTTCAGCATCCCGAGCAGCTGGTTTTGCTGCAGCAGGTTGTCCAGGGCGGCGCGATCGACGCCCGGAACCGGAATCGTGGCCAGAAAGCGAAAGATGACGAGGATCCCAAGCGTAAAGAAAATCTTGCGCCGCAGGTCCGGAATCTTGAAGGCGTTAACGGCAGCTTCCAGCATTACTCGATGACCTCCACGGTCCCACCCGCTGCTTCGATCTTCTTACGCGCACTTTCAGAGAACTTATGAGCACGCACCGTGAGCGGACGTTTCAGGCGTCCCTCGCCAAGGATCTTCACCGGGAACTCGAGTCCCCGGGTGACCCCGGCCTCGTAGAGCGATTCAGGAGTGATAGCCGTGACTGATTCGTCGAGCGCGTTCAATCGCTCGACATTTACCACTTCGTAGATCTTCTTGAAGATGTTGGTGAAGCCGCGCTTGTAGGACATCCGGGTGTAGAGCGGATGCTGACCGCCCTCAAAACCGGGCCGGATGTTGCCACGTGCGCGCTGTCCCTTGGTGCCTCGCCCGGCGGTCTTCCCTTTCCCGGCAGAGATACCGCGACCGACGCGCGTCTTCTCGGTGCGCGCCCCAGGGCTCGACTTCAAATCGTGCAGTTCCATGTAGGTCTCCCCGCATACCGTCGCGCCGGAGCTGACGGCCTTACTCGGTTTCCGTTTCTTCCATGCGAACGAGGTGCCGGACTTTGTAGACCATGCCTCGCACCGACGGATTGTCCGGCTTCTCAAGCGTCTGGTTCAGCCGACGAAAACCGAGCGCTCGAACCGTCTCACGCTGGTCATGGCTGAAGCCAATCGCACTTCTAAAATACGTGATCCTAATTGTACCGCTGCTCATGCCTGCTCTGCCTTCTCTCGGCGGCGGAATCGCTCCGCCGGAAGTCCGCGTCGCCGCGCGACGTCTTCAGCAGATTCAAGCTCGCTCAGCGCGAGAAGCGCGGCGCGGGTAACGTTTACCGGATTGCTGCTACCAAACGACTTGGTGAGAATGTCGTGGATGCCAGCCGCTTCAACGACTGCGCGAACTCCGGCACCCGCGATCACGCCAGTACCCGGAGAAGCCGGCTTCATCATGACGCGCGCCGCTCCGAACTTGACTTCAATCGGATGCGGGATCGTCCGTCCTGACAGCGGCACCTTGATCATGCTCTTCTTAGCGGTCTCGATCGCCTTGCGAATCGAATCCGGCACTTCGCCAGCTTTCCCAAGCCCGACACCGACCTGGCCCTGGCCATCGCCAACGACCACCACGGTGCTGAAACTGAACCGGCGGCCACCCTTGACCACTTTCGCCACGCGGTTGATCTGCACCACCCGCTCGTCAAGCTGCGGCCCATCCTGGTCACGTCCACGACGTGAATGACTTCGACTTACCATTCGCCCTGCCCGTTCTCTCGCTCGAGGTCCAAAAGATCGTTCACTAGAAATCTAATCCGGACTTGCGGGCACCTTCGGCGACCGCTTGAACGCGTCCGTGGTACTGATAGCCACCGCGATCGAAGACGACCTGCTTGATACCGCTGGCGAGCGCACGCTCAGCCACGACCTGGCCGACAAGCTTGGCCTGTTCCGTCTTCGGATGCTCCTCGGGAAACCGGTCGCGAACCTCTGACTCGAGCGTCGAAGCGGCAACGAGCGTATGGCCCGCCGTGTCGTCAATGATCTGTGCGTAAATGTGCGCGTTACTGCGGAACACGTTCAGCCGCGGTCGCTCCGGCGTGCCCGAAACCCGGGCCCGAACACGGAGGTGTCGCCGCTGCCGTGGCGAAAGCTGTCGTTTGTGCTGGAAGCGCATCGCGCTTTATACCCTTTCACGCGCGGCCATGGACCTGGATTCCGCTCGCCATCGGCCGAACACCGACCGGCAACGATACCACGTCCGCTCCACACGTCCTAAAGCCTGCTATTTACCGACTTTCCCGGCCTTGCCAGCCTTGCGGCGGACACGCTCGCCCAAATACCGGATACCCTTGCCTTTGTATGGTTCCGGCGGGCGAACCCGGCGAATCTGCGCGGCCTGCTCACCGACGAGCTGCTTGTCGATGCCCATCACCCCAATGCGCGTCGGCGTGTCCACAGCGAACGAAATGCCAGGGAATGGCTCGACCCGAACTGGATGAGAGTAGCCGACCAGCAGAACCAGCGTATTTCCGTCGAGCGACGCGCGATAGCCGACGCCCTGAATCTCGAGGTCCTTGCGGTATCCGTCGGTCACGCCCTTAACCATGTTGAAAACCAGCGTGCGCGTCAGTCCGTGAAGTGCGCGATACTTGCGCTCATCATTCGGACGCTCAACCGACAGCGTTCCGTTCTCACGCGTGAACTTCATACCGCGATCGACACGCTGCGAAAGCTCGCCCTTTGGTCCCTTGACGTGAACCTCACCCGTTTTCACGTCGACATCGACGCCGTTCGGGATCTGAATTGCAAGATTACCTATACGTGACATGATCTTCCTCCGACGTTTGGTTCGAGATCCCGACTACCAAACGGTGCAGATAATCTCGCCGCCAATTCCTCGATGACGAGCTTCACGCCCAGACAACACGCCTTGAGACGTGCTCACGATCGCGGTTCCGAGCCCACTCTGGACCATGGGAATCTCGTCTTTCCCGGCGTAAACACGCAGGCCCGGCTTCGAAACACGCTTGAGCTCCCGAATCGCATGGGACCCTCTCGAAGCATACTTGAGCTGAATTCGCAGCACCGAAACAGGCTTACGCTCCTCGACATGAAAGCCTTCAATATAGCCTTCCTGCTGGAGTATCCGCGCCACGGCCACCAGAATCTTGGAATTCGGCATCGACGTCTCAGTCTGACGAGCCATTCCAGCATTCCGGATGCGCGTAAGCATGTCCGCAATTGGATCGTTGATCGTCATTGTTTCTTGTTACTCCGCTCTCCGCATGCTACCAGCTCGACTTGGTGACGCCCGGAAGCTTGCCGGTAAGGGCCAACTCCCGGAAGCAGATCCGGCAGACGCCGAACTTCCGCATGTACGCTCTCGGACGTCCACACAGTTTGCACCGGTTGTGATGCCGCACCGAGTACTTTGCCGGACTCATCGACTTGATGATTTTGGATTTCTTTGCCATATCCTCCCCGATCACGCTTCTCGCAACGGCATGCCCAGATGAACGAGTAGCTGTCGCCCCTCTTCATCGGACTTCGCCGTCGTTACGATCGAGATCTCTAGCCCGCGAACTCGATCGATCCGGTCATATTCGATCTCGGGGAAGACGAGCTGCTCCCGGAGACCCAGTGAGTAATTGCCACGTCCATCGAACGATCGGGGAGAGAGCCCACGAAAGTCGCGAATACGCGGGAGTGCGGTGCCGATCAGCCGGTCGAGGAACTCGTACATCCGGTCGCCGCGCAGGGTCACCATGGCCCCAATTGGCATACCGGCGCGCAGGCGGAACGCCGCGACCGACTTCTTCGCCCGGGTGATGACTGGCTTCTGACCGCTGATCAGCGCCAGGTCATTGGTGGCCGCGTCGAGCGCTCGCGCATTGGCGATCGCTTCACCGAGGCCGATATTCAGTACGATCTTTTCGAGACGTGGCACTTCATGCACGTTGCCGTAACCGAAGTCGGACATCAGCTTTGGGACGGCCTCATCTCGATAACGTTCTTTGAGTCGCGGGATCATTTCTGCTTCCTCACGCCAGGCGTTTCAGGCCTACTTCGTCAAATCTGGTTTTTCGATCTCGGCGTTGCACTTCTTGCAGAACCGGATCTTTTTGCCCTGTTCATTGAGTCGGAATCCGGCGCGCGTCGGCGCATTGCAGGACGGGCACCAGAGCATGACGTTCGACACGTGCAGCGGAGCTTCCTTCTCGATGATGCCCGCCTGCTGCACGCCCGGCACTGCCTTCTGGTGACGCTTGACGATGTTCACGCCCTCAACAATCACCCGGTCTTGACGTGGCATGTTTTGCCGCACACGTGCCCGAGCGCCCTTGTCTTTTCCGGCAATCACCAGCACCTGGTCGCCGGTCACGATTTTCTCTGCCATTACTCTCGCCTCGTTCCCTGGTTCCTACTACAAAACTTCGGGAGCCAGGGACACGATGCGCATGTACTGCCGGTCACGTAGCTCACGAGCGACCGGTCCAAAGATGCGCGTGCCTCTCGGGTTCCCCTGCGGCGTAATCAACACCGCGGCATTGTCATCGAATCGAATATGGGATCCGTCAGGCCGGCCGTACTCCTGTGCCGTGCGCACCACGACGGCTCGCACCACGTCACCCTTGCGCACGCCGGTATGCGGCTGAGCCGCCTTCACCGACGCGATGATAATGTCGCCAACTCCGGCATATCGTCTGGACGAACCGCCCAATACCCGGATGCACATGATCTCCCGGGCCCCGGAATTGTCGGCCACCGTCAGACGTGTCTGCGGCTGGATCATTGCCTCTTTGCTCCTTCGTCTGCCTGTTTCGTCCCTAGGCCTCGGCAGCCCGCTCGAGGATTTGGCGCACGATCCAGCGCTTGGTCTTACTCAACGGCCGCGTCTCCTCAAGCATCACCAGATCTCCAACGCGGCACTGATTCTGCTCGTCATGCGCCTTGAACCGGCTCGTGCGTCGGATCGTCTTGCGATAAATCGGATGACGTCGAACGTAGTCGACCGACACCACCACGGTCTTATCCATCTTGTCCGAAACGACCCGACCAACCTTGGTCAACCGGGGTTTCACTTGCGTGGATGCCGACTCTTCCATACTTGTCGTGTCCGTCCTCCCAGTCTACAGCGCCGCTTACTCGGCGAGGATGCGCTCAAATTCGGCGGCGATCTCTCGCTCAGTCTGAATCGTCTTGATTCGAGCGATGTCACGCTTGATCTTTCGCACGCGTGTCGTGTCGGTCACCTTGCCGACCGCTTCGTCGAACCGTAGATTCTGCCATTCAGTCTTGAGTTCGTCGATCTTCTCGACCAACTCGACATTCGTCAGTGCACGAATCTCAGATGCTTTCATCGGTCGCTCCTCTAACCCTCGGACTCGTCGGACGCCGCGCCGGCACCGGTCGACTCGCGAGTGACGATGCGACACTTGATCGGAAGCTTGTGAATCGCGCGCGTCAACGCGTCCTGGGCAAGGTCTTCTCGCACGCCACCGAGCTCGAACAGAATCCGGCCCGGCTTGACGACGGCGACCCAGAACTCAGGGTTGCCCTTACCGCTCCCCATTCGCGTTTCGGCCGGCTTCTGCGTGACCGGCTTGTCCGGGAAGATCCGAATCCAGACCTTTCCACCACGGCGAATGGCGTTGGTGATCGCACGACGAGAGGCTTCGATCTGGCGACTGTTGATCCAGGCTGGTTCAAGCGCCTGGATCCCGTAGTCACCGAAGACCACTGTCGTGCCGCGTGATGCCGCGCCCTTCATCCGGCCTCGCATCATTTTGCGGTGTTTTACCCGCTTGGGCATCAGCATGATTGCGGTTCCAATCTCCTCAGTCGGCGATCCCGACTAATCGGTTGCTGCCTCGAGCTCAGGCTCGAACACTGGAGTCGGCTCCGGTAGCACATCGCCCCGGTAGACCCAGACCTTGACGCCAATTCGTCCGTACGTGGTGTGCGCGTGTACAACGGCAAAGTCGATGTTCGCGCGGAGTGTGTGCAACGGCACGCGACCATTCATCTCGGTCACGGATCGCGACATTTCAGCGCCGCCCAGCCGCCCGCTCACCTTGATCTTGATGCCCTGGATACTGCCACGGCGCATTGCCTGAGTTGCCGCCTGTTTCATCGCGCGCCGGTACGCAACGCGACGAGCCAGCTGCTCCGCGATGCTCTCGCCGATCAGCCGAGCATCCGACTCCGGTTCCTTGATCTCTTCGATCTTCAGGTGAACCTTCTTGCCCACCTGCTGTTCGAGCAAATGCCGCAGACGCTCGACATTGGAGCCCTGCTTGCCGATCACAATTCCGGGCTTCGAGGTGTGAATTGCGACCTCGATCCGATTGGCCGACCGCTCGATCTCGATTCGAGAGATGCCCGCGCGAGTCAGCTCATTGTTGATCAGGCGCCTGATGAACAGGTCCTCATGCAATTGCTCGGTGTAGTTGCGTTCGGCGTACCACTTCGATTCCCAGCCGTGGACGACACCGAGACGAAACCCGATGGGATGTACCTTTCGACCCAAACTATGCCCCTTTCTCGAGCTCGTCCACGATCACCGTGATATGCGCGGTCCGCTTGAGCTGCCGGTTGACCCGGCCGCGCGCTCGTGCTCGCCATCGCTTGTAGGTTGGTCCCTCGTCGGCAAAGATCGCCTTGATGTAGAGACCTTCCGGATCGAGATCGTAATTATGTTCCGCGTTCGCGGCGGCGGACTTGACGACTTTCAACACGTCGACCGCCGACTTCTGGGGCAGGAATCTCAGGATCGCGAGCGCTTCGTTCACCGTCTTCCCACGCACCGTGTCGACGACCAGGCGCGCCTTCTGCGCCGACACCTGAACGCCTTTTGCCTTGGCTGTAACTTCCATTTCAGACGTCTCCTCGGAATCCGAACGTCACGCTGTTTTACCGTCGCCGGCTCGCGCGCTCGGCATCCCTGCCGTGGCCACGATAGGTGCGGGTCGGAGCGAACTCGCCCAACTTATGACCGACCATCTGCTCCGTCACAAAGATCGGAACGTGGCGTCGCCCGTCATGAATCGCAACCGTGTGCCCGATCATGTCGGGATAGATGGTCGACGCGCGCGCCCAGGTCCGAATGACCCGGCGCTCTCCACTCGAATTCATCGACTCGATCTTTTCCGCCAGGTTCGCGTCGATGTACGGACCCTTTTTCGATGATCGTCCCAAAATGCTCCTCCTACCGGTGCAGCGCCACTATCGCCGCTTACCACGCCGGCGCACGATGTACTTATCAGTCTTCTTGTTGTTCCGCGTTCGGTAGCCAAGCGTCGGCTTGCCCCATGGCGTCTTCGGCTGACCACCAATTGGAGCCCGGCCCTCGCCGCCACCATGCGGATGGTCGCGCGGATTCATCACCGAGCCGCGCACCGTCGGTCGCTTGCCCATGTGTCGCGAACGCCCAGCCTTGCCGATCCGAACGTTCTCGTGATCGGTGTTGCCGACCTGACCGAGTGTCGCCATGCACTCGAGCCGGACCAAGCGAACCTCACCCGACGGCATGCGGATCTGTGCATAGTCATCTTGCTTGGCCATCAACTGCGCCGAGACGCCAGCCGAGCGGACCATCTGACCGCCGCGGCCCGGGTAGAGCTCGATGTTGTGAATCTGCGTACCGAGCGGAATATCTGCCAGCGGCAGTGCATTGCCCAGACGAATCGGCGAGCCAGCGCCAGACTGCACCTCGTCGCCAACCTTCAGCCCAAGCGGCGCAAGCATGTAGCGCTTCTCGCCGTCCCGGTAATGGAGCAGCGCGATGTTGGCCGAGCGATTCGGGTCATACTCAATCGCAGCGACGCGAGCCACCACGCCAAATTTGTCTCGCTTGAAATCAATCTTGCGATAAAACCGCTTATGCGCACCACCCTGATGACGCACAGTCAGGCGACCCTGATTGTTGCGCCCAGAGTGCTTCTTAAGCGGCTCAATCAGCGACTTCTCCGGCCGCTTCTTGGTAACCTCAGAGTACGTCGAAACAGTCATGTTGCGACGTCCAGGAGAGGTTGGTTTGTACTTTCGAATCGGCATCGTCGGTTCCTCTCTGCCCCGTCCAGCCTCGGCTTATACCGCGCCGAAGATGTCGATCGATTGCCCCTCGGCGAGGGTCACGATCGCCTTTTTCCATGACGGGGTATGGCCGATGCTCTGTCGGCGGCTGCGACGCGACGATCGCCGTCGCTCTTTTCCCCGTACATTCATCACGTTGACGGCAACGACGCTCACGCCGAACGTCTTCTCAACCGCCTCTTTAATCTGAATCTTGTTCGCGTCCCTGGCGACCACGAAGCTGTACTGACCGATCTCCATCAGCATCGTGTTCTTCTCGGTGATCACCGGGCGAACCAAAACGTCCTGATAGTCCATCGTCTTCCTCTCAGTTCGCCCAGAGCTGGTGAATCACGTCCACCGCATCGCGTGAGACGAGCAGACGCTCATGCGTCAGCACGTCGCGAATATTGACGTACCGCGCCGACAACACTTTGACGTTCTCAAGGTTGCCCGCGCCACGACGCACGTGCTGGGTATCGGCTACCACGATCAAGGTCGACCGCGCCGCGCCATTTGGCAAGGCCGCCAGGACCTGCCGCATTTCGCGCGTCTTCGGCTCGACATCGTTGAGGCCGTCGACAACCACCAACTGTTCGTCACGCTGCTTCACCGAGAGGACCGAGCGAATCGCCAAGCGGCGCATCTTCTTTGGCATATCCTGGGTGTACTTCCGTGGATGCGGTCCCCAGACGACGCCGCCACCGCGCCACTGCGGCGAGCGAATGCTTCCTTGCCGGGCACGACCGGTCCCCTTCTGGCGCCATGGCTTCCGGCCTCCGCCTCGGACCTCTGCGCGCGTCTTGGTGTCGTGCGTACCGAGCCGGGCGTTCGCCATCTGCCGCAGGAAGGCCTGGTGCATTACGGGCACATTCGGCTCGATCCCGAAGACACTCTCGTCGAGGTCGACCTCGCCCGCCGCGTTTCCTTTGACATCAAATACGGTCTGCTGCACCTGTTGCTCTCACTCTCTACGCGGCGCCCGCGGCGGCACGCTCACGGTATTTCACGGAGTGCCGCACGAGGATCACTTCACCGTTCGCCCCAGGGACCGAGCCCCGCACGAGAACAACGTTGCGGTCCTGGTCGACTCGCACCACCGTCAGGTTTTGCATCGTGACGCGCTTGTTGCCCATCCGGCCGGCCATCTTCATACCTTTGACGACGCGGCTCGGCGTCGCGCTGGCGCCGATCGAACCTGGCGCGCGGTGGCGATCGGACTGACCGTGTGTCTTCGGGCCACCACGGAAGTTGTGGCGCTTCATGACACCGGCGAAGCCCTTGCCCTTGCTCGTTCCACTCACGTCGACCATCTCACCGGCCTCGAAGACCGTGCAGTCGAGCACCTGGCCTACGTTGAAGTCGGCGACAGCGTCAGTCTTGACCTCCCGCAAAATCTTTGAGTTGGCGCCGGAGGCCTTGAGATGCCCGCGTTGCGGGCTGTTCGGACGCTTCAACTCACCAAAACCGATCTGCAGCGCTTCGTAGCCGTCGCGCTCCATCGTTTTGATCTGCGTCACGATGCATGGCCCGACCTCGAGGACCGTCACAGGCACAACCTGGCCGGTCTCGTCGAAGATCTGGGTCATGCCCAGTTTCTTGCCTAAGAGTCCCTCAATCATTGGCTCTCCCCTGTTCAGGAAGCGACGGCAGACGAGGGTCTGTCCGCCGTCGCACGCAGAGCATGATCGTAATGATCAGCTATAGCTTGATTTCAATATCCACACCGGCCGGGAGATTCAGGCGCATCAGCGCGCGAATCGTTCCCTGGCTCGGCTCGAGCACGTCAATAAGACGCTTGTGGGTTCGGATCTCGAACTGCTCCTGCGAGTCCTTGTCGATGAACGGAGATCGAACCACACTGAACTTCTCAATCCGGGTTGGAAGCGGCACCGGCCCCGAAACTTTCGCACCGGTGCTCTCCGCCGTGTCGACGATCTTGGCCGCCGACTGATCGAGAATCTTGTGATCGTACGCCTTCAGGCGAATACGGATCTTCTGGGTTGCGCGTCGTGCCGTCATCGGTCGTGTTCCCCCGTGTCTTACTGAACGACTTTAGTCACGGCGCCCGCGCCGACGGTGCGGCCACCTTCGCGAATCGCGAAGCGCAGCCCTTCTTCAATCGCCACCGGCTGGATCAGCTCTACCTGCATCTCGATGTTGTCGCCCGGCATCACCATCTCGACGCCTTCGGGCAGCTCGATCGAACCGGTGACGTCCGTGGTGCGAATGTAGAACTGCGGCCGATAGCCCGGGAAGAACGGGGTGTGCCGTCCGCCCTCTTCCTTCGACAACACGTAGACCTGCGCCGCGAACTTGGTGTGTGGCGTGATCGACTTCGGCTGCGCCAGCACCTGCCCTCGCTGCACGTCATCCCGCTCGATGCCGCGCAACAGACAGCCCACGTTGTCGCCCGCTACGCCTTCGTCCAGCGTCTTCTGGAACATCTCCACCCCGGTCACCACGATCGACCGGGTCGGCGTGATCCCCACCAGCTCGACCGTCTCGCCGGTCTTGACCTTGCCACGCTCCACCCGGCCCGTCACCACCGTGCCACGTCCCTTGATCCCGAACACGTCCTCGATCGGCATCAGGAACGGCTGGTCCACCGCCCGCTCCGGCGTCGGAATGTAGTCGTCCACCGCCTGCATCAGCTCCAGGATCGGCGCATACTCCGGACTCGACGGATCGGTCGATGCACTCTCCAGCGCCGCCAGCGCCGAGCCCCGCACCACCGGCACCTCGTCGCCCGGGAACCCGTAGGTCGACAGCAGCTCCCGCACTTCCAGCTCGACCAGCTCCAGCAGCTCCGGGTCGTCCATCATGTCCACCTTGTTCAGGAAGACCACCATGGCCGGCACTTCCACCTGCCGCGCCAACAGGATGTGCTCCCGCGTCTGCGGCATCGGCCCGTCCGGCGCACTCACCACCAGGATCGCCCCATCCATCTGGGCCGCTCCCGTGATCATGTTCTTGATGTAGTCGGCATGCCCCGGACAGTCGACGTGGGCGTAGTGCCGCTTCGGCGTCTCGTACTCCACGTGCGCGATCGCGATCGTGATGCCGCGCTCCCGCTCCTCCGGCGCATTGTCAATCGAGTCGAACGAGCGGAACTTCGAGCCCCCGCTCAACCCCAAGGTCTTGGTGATCGCCGCCGTCAACGTCGTCTTGCCATGGTCGACGTGCCCGATCGTCCCAATATTGATGTGCGGCTTATTCCGCTCAAACCGCTGCTTCCCCACTGCGTCATCCTCCAGATAACTCGCCAGACGGCACGTCGCCGTCAGCAACTACTAACCGCGTTGTGCCTTTGCCTTCATCTCGGCCGCCAGCGTTTCCGGAAGCGGCTCGTAATGATCAAATTCCATCGAATACGTCGCGCGGCCCTGCGACATGGACCGAAGATCAGTCGCATAGCCGAACATGTTCGCCAGTGGCACGAACGAGCGCACCACCTGCGTGCTGGCCTGCATCTCCATACCTTCGATGTGCCCACGCCGCGCTGAGAGATCGCCGATGACGTCTCCCATGAACTCCTCAGGCGTCCGAACCTCGACCTTCATGTACGGCTCGAGGACCACCGGTTTGCCGCGACGGACTCCTTCTTTGAGAGCCATCGACCCGGCGATATGGAACGCCATCTCCGAGGAGTCGACTTCGTGATACGAGCCGTCGACCAGTGCGACCTTGAGGTCAACGATCGGGTGCCCCGAATCTCCGCCCGCTTCCATCGCCTCGCGCACTCCGGCCTGGACCGCCCCGATGTACTCGCGCGGAACCACGCCGCCTACGATCTTGTCTTCGAAGACGTAGCCGCTGCCTCGTTCGAGTGGCTCGATCTCCAGCCAGACGTGACCGTATTGACCGCGACCGCCCGACTGGCGAACGAAACGACCTTCAATGCGCACGGGCTTGCTGATCGTTTCCTTATACGCCACCTGCGGCTTACCGATGTTTGCGCTGACTTTGAACTCGCGGAGCATCCGGTCGACGATGACTTCAAGGTGAAGCTCACCCATTCCACGGATGATCGTCTGACCGCTATCTGGATCCGTATTCATCTGGAACGTCGGATCCTCTTCAGCCAGGCGCGCCAGCGCCATACCCATCTTGTCCTGGTCAGACCGCGTCTTCGGCTCGACGGCCACCGAGATGACCGGCTCCGGGAACGTGATCGATTCGAGCAGGATCGGCCGGTCGCCGTCGCACAGCGTGTCACCAGTGAACGTGCTTTTCAGACCGATGACCGCACCGATATCGCCGGCCGAGATCGCGTCGATCTCTTCACGGTGATTTGCGTGCATGCGCAGCAGGCGGCCGACGCGCTCGCGCTCACCCTTGGTGGAGTTGAGCACGTAGCTGCCGGCACTCATCTGGCCAGAGTAGACGCGCACATAGGCCAGGCGACCGACGTGTGGATCGGACACGATCTTGAAGGCAAGCGCAGAGAACGGCTCGTCCGGATCGGTCGTTCGCGTGTCAGGCTCGCCCGTGGACGGGGTAAGACCCTGGACCGGAGGCACGTCGCTCGGGGCTGGCAGGTAATCGACGATCGCGTCGAGCATGCGCTGCACACCCTTGTTTTTGAGGGCCGTTCCACACAGGATCGGCACGAGGGTGCCCTTGACCGTCGCTGTTCGAAGTGCCGCACGAAGCTCGTCGTTGCTGATCTCTTCGTCCTCGAGGTACCGCATCATGAGGTCCTCGTCCGTCTCAGCAATCAACTCGACGACTTCGTGGCGCCGCTGCTCGGCCTCTTCCATCATGTCCGCCGGAACTTCGGCGATCTCAATGTTCTGGCCCAGGTCGTCGTGAAAGATATAGGACTTCATGTCGATCAAATCGACGATGCCCAGGAAGTCCGACTCCTGCCCGATCGGAAGCTGGATGACAGCAGGCTTGGCCTTCAGGCGTTCGACAATCATCTCGACCGTCCGCCAGAAGTTCGCGCCTGTGCGATCCATCTTGTTGACGAAGCAGATGCGCGGCACACGGTACTTGTCGGCTTGCCGCCACACCGTCTCGGATTGCGGCTCGACGCCCGCGACCGCGTCAAAGACAACAACACCACCATCAAGCACACGCAGTGAACGCTCGACCTCAACCGTGAAGTCAACGTGGCCCGGCGTGTCAATGATGTTGATGCGATGGTCGTTCCAGAAACAGGTCGTCGCCGCGGAGGTAATGGTGATGCCGCGCTCGCGCTCCTGGACCATCCAGTCCATCGTCGCGGCGCCCTCATGCACCTCACCGGTCCGGTGAATTCGACCCGTGTAGAACAGAATACGCTCGGTTGTGGTCGTCTTGCCCGCGTCGATGTGCGCGATAATGCCAATGTTCCTCGTGCGGGCGAGGTCGGTCCACACCGCGTCAGTTTTTTGGGTTGCAGTGCTACTCATGATCGGTACGTGATCCCCAATGCATCCCGGCCGTCACCGCCCGGCATGTAGCTGATTACCATCGATAATGCGAGAACGCCCGGTTTGCTTCAGCCATGCGGTGCGTATCTTCGCGTCGCTTAATTGTCGCCCCGGTGTTGTTGGAAGCATCCAGCAATTCGGAGGCCAGCTTTTCGGCCATGGTGCGTCCAGCCCGCGAGCGCGCCGACTGCAGCAGCCAACGAATCGCCAGCGAGAGTCGACGGGCCGGCTCGATCTGAACCGGGACCTGATAGGTCGCGCCACCGACACGACGGGGCTTTACCTCGACGACCGGCGTTGCGTTATGAATCGCCTGCTGGAAGACGTCCACCGGATCTCGGCCGGTTCGTTCCTGAATGATGTCCAGCGATCCATAGACGATCCGCTCGGCGACACCCTTCTTGCCTCGCGTCATCACCTTGTTGATGACCCGAGAGACTAGCTCGCTTCCATATCGCGGATCGGGCGGAACGACACGCCGCTCTATCTTTGCTCGTCTCGGCATTCCCTGCTTGCCTCCCACGCGCCCTGTCAGCGCTTCAAATCAGGCGACCACTGCGTGGTCTTAGACGTTGCGCTGCCTGCCACACCGGCAGGCTCAGAGTTTCAAATGCCCCTCGCGAACCCGCGAGAGAGCTCCATCTTCACAGCACGAAAAAGCGGTCGCCACGAGAGAGACTTCGTGAGGCCGCTTTCCGTACCGTACGATCTAACCAAGAGAATTTCGCCGCGAAAGTACCGCGGCGATGCCAGGCCTGTTCTGCCTAGCCCTTTGTCCTCTTAGTCCCGTACTTTGACCGCCCCTGTTTGCGGTTCTCAACGCCACGGGCATCCAGTGCACCGCGAATCACGTGGTACCGCACACCGGGGAGGTCTTTTACACGACCGCCACGGATCAGCACCACGGAGTGCTCCTGAAGATTATGCCCCTCGCCCGGGATATACGCGGTCACTTCCATACCGTTCGTGAGCCGCACGCGGGCAATCTTGCGTAGCGCAGAGTTAGGCTTCTTGGGGGTCATGGTTCGGACCTGGGTGCAAACTCCCCGCTTCTGCGGCGAGCCCTTCCCGCGGCGTAAACGTCCTGCATGGCGGCCCAAAGCATTGTTGGTGAACCGCAGTGCTGGCGCCTTGGTCTTCTTCGTGACCTGCGTTCGCCCTTTACGGACTAACTGGTTGATCGTCGGCACGTCCGAAAACTCCTTCTGGAACCACCGGCTCAATGCTAACCGTGCTCTGCGACAGTTGCCGCAGCTGCGGCGCCGGATGTGTTCCGAGGAAGACACTTCCTCACTGTTGTGGCCGTCCGTGGACGGCCACAAGCACGCAGTGTAGCATTTTGCCTAGATAGTGTCAAGAAAACGCGGGTTTCACCTACTCCTCGGTGTCGCTACTATCCGCGTCATCGTCGTTACTCTCGTCGTCGCCTGCGCCCGGTCCGATACTGGCCGCTGGCTCCACTCCATCGCTCTCGCGATCGAGGACTGCGGTCGCCGTCGTCGGAAGCTTCCCTTCCGAGACGAATTCCTCGACATCTTCGATCGTGGCGGGTTCGACCTCGCGGTCTTTCGACATCGCGTCGATCTGAATCCGATCGAGGTCGCTCAACGCGGCCGCCTGGCGCTGGTCGCCGTGGAAACCGGACCCGGCGGGAATCAGCTTCCCGATGATCACGTTCTCCTTCAGGCCGCGCAGGTAGTCCACCTTACCGTGGATCGCCGCCTCGGTCAGCACACGCGTCGTCTCCTGGAAGGAGGCCGCCGAGAGGAAGCTGTCCGTCGCCAGCGAAGCCTTGGTGATGCCCAGCAGCACCTGATGTGCTGTGGACGGCTCGCCACCCTCGATAATGATCTCTTCGTTGATCCGGTTGAAGACGAACCGGTCCACCAGCTCGCCAACCAGCAGGTCGGTGTCGCCCGGGTGCTCGACGGCGACTTTGCGCAGCATCTGCCGCACGATCACCTCGATATGCTTGTCGTTCGTAACAACACCCTGCGACTTGTAGACCTTCTGCACCTCGTCAACGATGTACTTCTGCACGAAGTCTCCGCCGAGCGTCTCAAGGATCTCCTGCGGGTCCAGGTTACCGTCGGTTAGCTGGGTCCCGATCTTGACCAAGTCCCCGTCATTGACACGGATATTCGCCGCCGCCGAAACCGGATACTCACTCGTTTCCTGCTCTTCGTGCCGGATCACAATCTTGTCACCGTCGATGAACGCGACGCCATCGACCGATGCCGTCACCGGCTTGGTCTCTTCGTCATCCGGCAGGCTGGCCAGAACCTGGCCGACCGCGACCATGTCCGCGTCGGCGATTCTGACCTGGTACCCTTCCGGCACCGGGACCTCGTCGGTCACGATTTCTTCCGCGGTCAGCAGCAGTCGTCGACCTTGATCGTCCTCGATGATCCGCAGCACACCGCTGTTCTTGGCGAGAACGGCCTTACCTTTGGGCTCGCGAGCTTCGAACAGCTCCTCGACACGAGGAAGACCGGTCGTGATGTCCTCACCAGCCACACCACCGGTGTGGAAGGTACGCATCGTCAGCTGCGTGCCAGGCTCGCCGATACTCTGCGCCGCGATGATGCCAACCGCCTCACCTGGATCGACCAGGCGACCACTCGCCAGGTTTCGACCGTAGCAAAGCTGGCAAACGCCATGCTCGGCATTGCACTGCATCGACGTCCGGATAAAGACGCGCGGGAAGCCGCGCTCGAGAATTTGCGCGACGACGGCTTCGGTGATCTCTTCGTTCCGCTCGAGCAGTACCTCGCCGGTCTCTGGATCGACGATCGGCGCCTGGGCTGTTCGGCCCGTCACGCGTGCTTCGAACGAATCCTGATCGGGCATCTCGTCCGGCGCGATCCACAGGCCAGCCTCGGTACCACAATCACGCATCGAAATGATGACGTCCTGCGATACGTCGACCAGCCGACGGGTCAGGTAACCGGAGTCTGCCGTTCGTAGCGCCGTATCCGCCAGGCCCTTGCGAGCACCATGGGTCGAGATGAAGTACTCGAGGACCGACAGGCCCTCACGGAAGTTCGAGCGAATCGGCAGTTCGATGATCGTTCCGCGCGGGTCCAACATGAGACCGCGCATACCGGCCATCTGGCTGATCTGGTTGATATTACCTTTGGCACCCGACGTACTCATCATGAACAGCGAGTTATCCGTGCCGAGCTCCGACTCCACTGCGTCGGAGAGATCATCACGCGCCTCATTCCAGATGCTGATGACTTCGCGATACCGCTCGGAGTCGGTGATGAGACCGCGCCGGTACTGGCGCTCGACCTCGGCGACGCGCTGGTCGGCCGATTCGATGATCTCAGGCTTCTTGCTCGGAATCTGCACGTCCGACAGCGCGATCGAGAGACCGCCGCGCGTCGCGTACGAGAATCCGACATTCTTGAGCTGGTCGGCCATTTCGGCGGTGGCATCCGGACCAAGCTCACGGTAGCAGGCCGCGATAAGACGCCGCAGCGCCTTGCGGTCCATCGTCTCGTTCCAGTAGCCAAGCTCGTTCGGGATGGCCTGGTTCAGAATTACCCGGCCGACTGTCGTCTCAACGATCTGCGAGCCGCTTCCATTGTTCGACACCATAACGCGAATCGTCGCACGGATGTGGACGACCCCAGTCTGGTAGGCGAGCATCACCTCGCTCGGACTCGAGAAGACCTTGCCCTCGCCCATTGACCCGGGCAGAGGCTTTGTCATGTAGTAGCAGCCGAGCACGATGTCGAGCGTCGGAGCGATCACCGGATCGCCGTCCGACGGGTCGAGCAGGTTGCGCGTCGAAAGCATGCGCTCGCGCGCCTCATGCTGGGCCGATGCCGAGAGCGGCACGTGAACCGCCATCTGGTCGCCGTCGAAGTCGGCGTTGAACGCCGCGCAGACGAGCGGGTGCAGCTGAATGGCCGAACCCTCGATCAGCTTGACCTCGAAAGCCTGGATACCCAGACGGTGCAGCGTTGGAGCGCGGTTCAGGAGCACCAGGTAGTCCTTGATGACCTCCTCCAACACGTCCCAGACATGCGGGTCAACACGCTCGACCAGTCGCTTGGCGGCTTTGATGTTGTGCGCGTGTCCGTGCGTCACCAGCTTCTGCATCACGAACGGCTTGAACAGCTCCAACGCCATCCGCTTTGGCAGACCACACTGGTGCAGCTTCAGATCCGGACCGACCACGATGACGGAACGACCGGAGTAGTCGACGCGCTTGCCGAGCAGGTTCTGGCGGAAGCGCCCCTGCTTGCCCTTGAGCAGATCGGAGAGGCTCTTCAGCTTGTGCTTGCCACTACCCGACACGACCCGGCCACGACGGCCGTTGTCGATCAGGGCATCGACAGCCTCCTGGAGCATGCGCTTCTCATTGCGAACGATGATGTCGGGCGCGCCGAGCTCAAGCAGTCGCTTCAGACGGTTGTTCCGGTTGATAACGCGTCGATAGAGATCGTTCAGGTCGGAGGTCGCGAAACGACCGCCATCGAGCTGAACCATCGGTCGCAGGTCAGGCGGAATCACCGGCAGCGCGGTGAAGATCATCCACTCAGGCCGGTTGCCGCTGCGACGCAGTGCCTCGACCACGCGAAGCCGCTTGGTCGCCTTCTTCCGCTTCTGGCCAGACATGCTCTGGATGTCGGAACGCAACTGCACCGCGACCTCGTCGAGGTCCATCTTGGCAACGACGTCGTAGACCGCCTCAGCGCCCATACTGGCGTGGAACGTGCCCTGGAGCCAGTTCCTGCACTTCACGGTACTGAGTCTCGGTCAGCACCTGAAGCTCTTTCAGCTCCTGGATCTGCTTGACCATGCTGTCGGCTTCGGCCCGCAGCGCGCTCTTCTGCTGATCGATCTCAGCTTCGAACTTGCGCACGCGCTCGTCAGCCGCGCTCTGCAGCTGATCCCGCTCGGCCTCAGCCAGCGCGTTGCCGCTCGTGACATCATGCTCGGCCTGCGCCGTGATCTCTTCCAGCTCGGCATTAACAATATCGTTCAACGCCCGCAGCCGGTCCTCATTCACGCTCTCGCCTTCCTTGACAATCGTGTTGTCGTGGAAGGTGATCTCCTCCTCGGCGGAGGAGTTCATCATGCCCTGCAGTCGCTCGCGCAGTTCATCGGCCTCGGCTTGCAGTTTTGTCCGCAGTTCCTCGCGCCGCTGCTCGACCGATTGCTCCAGGCTGGCAGCGCCTTGCTGCAGGTTGTCGAGTTCGGACTTCGTCTCGCCTGTAATTTCGCCACGGCGGCCGTTAAGCTCGTTATCAAGCTCTTCCAGCTCCGCCTCGAGTTCGGCGTGGATCGTTCGGATCAGCTCGTCCCGAGCCTCGATGTCGACATCCGTGACGAGATAGGACGCGAAATAGAGAACGCGTTCCAGGTTACGGGGCGAAATGTCGAGAAGCAGGCCCAGACGGCTCGGCGTCCCTTTGACGTACCAGATGTGCGCCACAGGGGCGGCAAGCTCGATGTGGCCCATCCGCTCGCGGCGAACCTTCGAGCGCGTGACCTCCACACCGCACTTGTCGCAGATCGTGCCCGCGTGCCGGACGCGCTTGTACTTGCCGCAGTAGCACTCGAAGTCTTTGGTCGGACCAAAGATTCGCTCGCAGAACAGACCGCCGTGCTCCGGCTTCAGGGTGCGGTAGTTGATCGTCTCCGGCTTGGTGACCTCACCGTAGGACCAACTCCGAATGGCCTCTGGCGAAGCGAGACTGATCCGAATAGCGTCGAAGTTATTGACGTCGAAGACCCTCGCTGAATCTCTGTTCCTGGCATTTGCACTTGCTGTTTGCATCGTTAGTTCTTCACCAATTCACTAGTCCTCGGTCCGCTCAAATCCACTCAAGTTGATCCGGTCGAGGTTCGTCAACAGGTCTCGCGAGGTGTCCTCGGTGAACTCGATAGTCTGCTCGTCCTCATTAATCACCTCAATTGAGAGGCCAAGGCTCCGCAGTTCCTTCACAAGGACCTTGAACGACTCCGGCACGCCTGCTTCGACGATCGGCTCACCTTTGACGATGGCCTCATACGTCTTGACGCGACCCACCACGTCGTCCGACTTCACGGTCAGCATCTCCTGAAGAATATGCGCCGCGCCGTATGCCTCGAGCGCCCACACCTCCATCTCACCAAATCGCTGACCACCGAATTGCGCCTTACCGCCCAGCGGCTGCTGGGTAACCAGCGAGTACGGTCCAGTCGACCGTGCATGAATCTTGTCCTCCACCAGGTGGGCCAGCTTCAGCATGTAGATCACGCCGACCGTCACCGGACGGTCAAACATCTCACCGGTGCGGCCATCGTAGAGTTGGACCTTGCCGTCGAGTGGCAGCTTGGCTTCGGTCAGCAGATCGCGGATCGCACCCTCTGACGCGCCGTCAAAGACAGGAGTCGCGATCTTCATTCCCAGCGCCTGCGCCGCCCAGCCAAGGTGCGTCTCGAGCACCTGACCGATGTTCATGCGCGACGGAACGCCGATCGGGTTCAGGATGATGTCGACGGGAGTACCATCCGGCAGATACGGCATGTCCTCCGCCGGAAGGATCCGGGAGATTACACCCTTATTGCCGTGGCGACCGGCCATCTTGTCACCTTCGGAAATCTTTCGCTTCTGAGCAATGCTGACGCGAACCATCTCGTTCACGCCTGCCGGAAGCTCGTGGTCGGTCCCCTCTTCACGCTTGAAGCGCTTGACATCGATGATCTTGCCGTGGACGCCGTGCGGCACCCGCAGGCTGGTGTCCTTTACCTCACGCGCCTTTTCACCAAAGATGGCGCGAAGCAATCGCTCCTCAGCCGACAGTTCAGTCTCGCCTCGCGGCGTCACCTTGCCGACCAGGATGTCGTTCGGCCGGACCTCGGCGCCGATGCGAATCACGCCATTTTCGTCGAGGTTGGCCAGGCTGTCCTCACCAACATTCGGGATGTCTCGCGTGATCTCTTCCGGTCCGAGCTTGGTGTCCCGTGCTTCAGTCTCGTACTTCTCGATGTGAATCGACGTATAGACGTCTTCGCGAACCAGTCGTTCCGACAGGAGGATTGCGTCCTCGAAGTTGCCACCTTCCCACGACATGAAGGCAACCAGCACGTTCTGGCCGAGCGCGAGCTCACCCTGATCGGTGCTCGAACTGTCGGCGATGATCATGTCCGGCTCGACCCGCTGACCCTTCGTCACAATTGGACGCTGGTTGATGCAGGTGTCCTGGTTCGAGCGGACGAATTTCTGCATGTTGTAGACACGCTCGGCTCCGTCGTCTTCCTGAACGGTAATCTGCCGCCCGGTCACGTGAGTCACGGTTCCGGACTTCTTGGCCACGACCACCTGACCGGAGTCGCGGGCCGCGAGATATTCGACACCCGTTCCGACAACCGGCGAGCTTGGCCGCAATAGCGGCACAGCCTGGCGCTGCATGTTGGCACCCATCAGGGCGCGGTTCGCGTCGTCGTGCTCCAGGAACGGAATCAACGCAGCGGCCACCGAAACGACCTGCTTCGGCGACACGTCCATGTAGTCGATACGATCCGGCGGCTCCGCCACGAACCGCTCTCCGCGACGGGCGGCCACACGCTCTAGCTCGAAGCGCGCCCCGTCGCCCAGCGGCGTGTTTGCCTGGGCAATCGTGAACTGCTCTTCACGATCCGCCGCGAGATATTCGATCTCATCGCTGACGAAGGGAACGACACGAATCGTCGGGATCCCGGCGTCGAGCATCTTCTTGATGGCGGCTTCGTCGAGCGTCGTACCAGCCTTCACCAGCGTCTCGCCGGTCGCCGTCGTGACGTCGTCGCGGGTGACCTGGCCAACCAGGACAGCGCCATCCTGCTGGACGTTGACGGTCTTGTAGACGCGCCGGTACGGAGTCTCGATGAAGCCGTACTGGTTGATACGACCGTAGGTCGCCAACGAGCCGATCAGCCCGATATTCGGACCTTCCGGCGTCTCGATCGGGCAAATGCGACCATAGTGCGAGTGGTGAACGTCACGAACGTCGAAGCCAGCCCGGTCGCGGCTAAGACCTCCCGGACCAAGTGCCGAAAGTCGCCGCTTGTGGGTCAACTCAGCCAACGGGTTCGTCTGATCCATGAATTGGGACAACTGGCTGCCACCGAAGAACTCACGAACCGACGCCATGACCGGCCGCGTGGTGCTGATCAGTCCATTCGGCGTGACGGTCTCGATGTCCTGAATCGTCATTCGCTCGCGAATGCCGCGCTCCAGTCGCTGCAGACCGGTGCGCACGTGCATTTGAATCAACTCGCCAACGGAGCGAATGCGCCGGTTGCCGAGGTGATCGATGTCATCCGACTGATCCTGGCCGTTATTGACCCGGATGATCGTGCGAACGATTTCGATAAGGTCCTCACGGGTCAGCACGCGGGTATCAAGACCGATGTCCAGGCCAAGCCGCTTGTTCAGCTTGTAGCGGCCAACCCGAGCCAGGTCGTAGCGCCTCGCATTGAAGAAGAGTCCCTCGAGCAGAGACGAAGCGTTGTCCTTGGTCGGGGGATCGCCCGGGCGCAGACGGCGATACAGCTCGACCTGAGCCTCCTCGACGGTGCGAGTCGGATCGCGCTCGAGCGTGCTATCAATGTAATGGTGTTCTGCATCGTCGATATCGGCGAACAACTCCCGGATCTCGTCGTCCTCGGCGAATCCGATGGCACGCAGCAGGATCGTTGCAGGCAGTTTGCGCTTGCGATCGACCTTGACCGAGAGGACGTTACGGTTCGATGTTTCGAATTCCAGCCAGGCGCCACGGCTCGGAATCAGCTTGGCGCTGCAGAGCTGCCGGCCCGTAGTGGCGTCCTCGGAGAGTTCAAAATAGACACCGGGCGAGCGTACGAGCTGCGACACGACCACGCGCTCGGCGCCGTTGATCAGGAACGTGCCGTCCGGGGTCATGATTGGGAAGTCGCCGAGAAAGACGTCGCTTTCTTTGACTTCACCCGTATCGCGAATAACCAGACGCACGCGAATGCGCAGCGGCGCGGCGTAGGTCATGTCTCGTTCGCGACAAATCTCCTCCGTCGCTCGCGGCTCGTCAAAGCGGTGCTCCAGGAAATGGAGCTCCATCTTGCCGTTGTAGTCGACGATCGGGGAGATTTCCTCCAGAAGCTCGCGCAGGCCTTCGGATTTGAACCAATCAAAGGAATCGATCTGCAGCTGCACCAGGTTGGGCATCTCCAGAACGGTCGAAATGCGTGCGTACGAGTGGCGACCGATGCCCAGGTTCGAAAGAACCTGTCGCCCGTGTGTTGGGGCGGCGCGCTGGTCACGGAGAGTTACGGCCATGCGCTTCTCCTTTTATATGATGTAGGGGCACAAACTAATCCGGCCACCGCCGCGTGACGGTCGAAACGGTGGACCATTTGTGTGTCGATTTGGCGTCTTGACTGCTCGCCGGGAAATGGCAATAGCGGGAAGGCAATAACTACCCCTCCCGAAGGCCAATATCGTTCGGAATCCGGCCGTGCGTCTTCATTCACATCCGAATGCTCGAGCAACCACCCATCAGCAAACGTGTAGTATACGCCCCTAACGACGAGGTGTCAAGGAGAATCTCGGCTTTCGCAACTCAAGGTTTCGATAGTCTCTCGCCAGCACTTCTTCCGAGCCCGTTTGCTCAACTCACCGGCCATTTGGTCACGTTTTGGCCTACTCATGATGGTGACCCGCGCACGGGCGTGCTACGCTCATCTCGTTCTGGATAGCCTGATCGATAGCGGGCTTTCACGATCGGTTCAGCCCCGAAAGGCGACCCACATGCAGCGTGTCTCTCGAAATCGATCACGTCGCGAAGAGCAGTTCATTGTTGCCGTCGATCGCGCCATCTATCACGCCGCGCGTCACTGGGTTTGGCTGTTAAACGTCGTTGGTACAATGTTCGTCGTATTGCCTCTGCTCGCACCGGTGCTCATGGCCGAAGGACACCAGACGCTGGCCGACATGATCTACCGTCCCTTCCATCTCATCTGCCACCAACTTCCGGACCGGAGTTTCCACATCTTTGGCTACAAGATGGCCTATTGCGAGCGGGATTTCGCCATCTACGCGGGAATCCTGTTCCTGGGCTTGCTCTACGGCGCATCAGATCGCAAGATTCGAGCGGCGACCCTCACCGAGGTCGTGCTGCTGTCGCTGCCGATCGCAATTGACGGCTTCACCCAGCTCTTTGGGTGGCGAGAGAGCACTTGGGAACTTCGCGTCATCACGGGCTCACTCTTCGCCGTCGCGGTCGCCTGGCTAGTCTTCCCGCGGCTCGAGACGGGGTTCCAGGAAATCGGGCGAACAGTCGAAACCCAGTTTGCTCGCCTCGTCGCGGAAGGCCGGGCGACGCCACTATCCTGACATCCATTCGTTGGAGCATTGATGAGTCGACTCCTTCGCGACAAGCACATCATCCTCGGAGTTTCAGGCGGCATCGCCGCCTACAAGGCGATCGAACTCGCGCGTGACCTGACGCTTCACGGCGCGCTGGTCGACGTGATGCTGACCCGGTCGGCATTGGAATTCGTTCGGCCGCTGCCGTTCCAGACCCTCACCCGACGCAAGGTATTCACCGAGGTATTCGAGCCCTGGACCGATGAAGTGCACGGCCACATCACCATGGCAGAGCGGGCCGACGCCATGCTCATCGCTCCCGCAACCGCCGACCTCATCGCGAAGCTCGCGCACGGATTTGCCGACGACATGCTGACCGTCAGCGCGCTCGCGTGCACCGCGCCCGTCATTGTCGCGCCCGCCATGGACCACAACATGTACCTCCATCCGGCGACTCAGGAAAACCTGCGCACATTGCGTGAGCGGGGCGTACGCCTGATCGGCCCGGATCAGGGTGCTCTGGCGTCTGGGGCTATTGGTTGGGGCCGACTGGTGCCAATCCCGCGATTGGTCGACGCCGTACGCGTGGCTATTGCATCGTCGGGCCGGCTCAGCGGACGGCGCGTCGTGGTCAGCGCCGGACCGACGCGCGAAAAGATCGATCCCATCCGCTTCGTCAGCAACCGTTCGAGCGGCAAGATGGGGTATGCCATCGCTGAGGCATTTTTGGACGCGGGCGCGCTCGTCACGCTCGTCACCGGACCAACGTCGCTTCGACCACCAACCGAGGCAACAACGATCGACGTCGAGTCAGCAGAGGAGATGTATCAGGCCGTCAGCAACGCCGTCGCCGGCGCGGATGTCCTGGTCATGTCGGCGGCGGTGGCGGATTATCGCCCGACCGCGGTGGCGGAGCACAAAATCAAGAAATCGGACAGCGAGCTGGTGTTACAGATGGAGCGGACTCGGGACATCCTTGCCAGCATTGGCAATGTCGGCCTGGTCAAGGTTGGCTTCGCCGCCGAAACGCGGCAATTGCTCGAATCCGCGCGCGACAAGCTGGGACGCAAGTCGCTCGATCTGATTGTGGCCAACATCGGTCCGGAGACGATGGGGAGCGACGAAAGCAGCGCGTTTCTTGTCGGACGGAACGGTGATACCGAGGAGTTGTCGCGCATGAGCAAGGCCGATCTGGCCGACGTCATCGTGGATCGAGTCACGAACATGCTGGAGGATCGTACATGAGCCAGATGCAGCCGCCGCGCCAACGCACGAGCAAGCATCGACCGGAGACGATCCAGCTCCTTCGTTCGACGATCATCAACGTGGGCACTCTTGCCGCGACGGCCATGATGCTGCGCTTCGCCATCCTGATTGCCGTTCCGGGAACCGATCAGCGCGGCCTCCGGCTCGTCAGGCGAGCCACGAGTGCGCTCGTCTGGCCCTTCCAGCACATCCCACCGCTCCAGCGCACGCTGCGCGGCGGGCTGACCGTGGCCGATATCGCAACACTCGCAGTGATTATTCTGATCTGGTTCATCGCGCTCGGCATCGTCGCGGGTTGGGAGCAAGAAGAACACCGCTCCCAGCGCGCTTTGAGCGTCATCCACCCTCGCCCGTAGACGTACACCTCATGTTAAACTGAATTCAACACAGTTCGTGCGTTCAGCTGCCTCGCGTACAGCGGCAGGGGATGTGCGCGTTACGACCATGGACCGCGGCGACCCCGCGGCACCGCATCTCCAACTCCTTGGAGCATGAAGCTGATCGAAGGGACGGTCAATGACCAAGAACCTCGTGCGCGGCATTTTGAATCTCGTGCTGGCGGCCGGAGCGACCTGGCTATCGAACTTTATTGTGGATCGCATTTTTGGTCCCGATGAAGCCGAGGCTGACTAAGCACCGCTAAAGCAGTCTCTCCGCACAACTGAATCAATGCCGCCGTCAGCATCGAAAGTGGAAAGGTGTTCACCATGATGACGCGCGACAAGATCGAAGCCCTCAGCGGAGTCTCGACTCCCGAGTGGCCAACTATCAGCCTATACCTCCGCATCGACAAAGAACGGATCGACGAGGATTTCACCATTCGTTTGAAGAACCTCGTCACCGACGCGGCGGATAATTTGGACCCCAATTACAGCCACGAACAGCGAAAAGCGGTTCTCGACGATCTGGACCGCGTAAAGGAATTCGTTCGTGACGAGCAGGACCGGTATGGGCGTGGGCTGGCACTCTTTGTCAACTCTCACGAAGATCTCTGGGAAGCGATTGAGATTCCCGCCCAGATCGAGAGCAGCATGACAATTGGCCCGTCAACGAACGTCTACCCGCTGATCCGGCTGCTCGAAAAGGTCGAGCCGTACTGCACTTGCCTGATCTCACGCGACCAGTCGCGCATTTTCTACAGTGACCTCGGCCGCATCGCGGAACTGTCCCAGACGCGGGACGACATGGTGCCCGGCCAGCACGAGCAAGGTGGTTGGTCACAGGCGCGCTACGAACGCCACATACAGGAACATGTGCGCAGTCATTTCAAGGATACCGCCGGACAGTTGCAGGAACTGGCTCAGAACCGGCCATTCCGGCTGCTCGTGCTCGGCGGAACGGACGAGGTTGTGTCCAGCTTCGTCGAGACACTTCACCAGTATGTGAAAGATCGGCATGTCGGAACGGTCCGGCTGCTTCCGGAAGCGAATATCAACGAGGTGGAGCATGACAGCCAGGACGTCATCGGCCGCTGGCTTGAAGGCGAAAAGCAGCGGACACTTGACGCACTGAAGAATCAGGCGCCGGAAGGCGACCTGCGTGCGACCGGAATCCAGGGCACGATCCGAGCGCTCCAGCGTGGACAGATCATGACGCTGATTCTCGACGAATCATTCGAAACACCCGGCGCGGTGTGCCAGAATTGTGGATCACTACAAGTTCCAGAAGAGACTGGCAGTGCCAAGTGCATCTATTGCGATGGACCATTGGAGGAGCGGGAGAACATTGTCCCCGATGTCGTCCTCGGAGCCTTCCAGCAGGGAGCACGTGTGATCTTCCTCGATAGTGATGACCAACGCCAGCAGGCACGCGAGTTCGGAGGAGTCGGAGCACTCTTGCGATTCGCCGTTGAAGCCGAGCACACCGCATGATGTCGGGGCCGACGGTTACCGCGATCATCAACCCCAAAACAGGGCGTCGCAACGCGCAGGACGTCGAGGCGATCCTGCGCGAGGTTCTTTCACCTCGAATGCGGCTGACCATGGTGCGCACGCGGCGTCCAGGGGACGCGATCGAGATGGGACGTGCCGCCGCTCGCTACTCGGACTTCGTGATCGCCGTTGGCGGCGACGGCACGGTCAGCGAGATTGCATCTGGCTTGCTCGGAACGGGGACCAAAATCGCCATCATCCCCAACGGCTCAACCAACGTGGTCGCACGCGGTTTCAACATTCCCAATGACTTGCGCCGCGCGACCAGGGCGCTCCTCGGCGTGCTCGAAACGCGCACCATCGACGCCATCAAGATCGGTGACCGTATCGCGCTCCACATGGTCGGCTGCGGCTTTGATGCGCTGATGATGGAGGATGCCGACCCGATGCTCAAGCGGACCACAGCCTGGTTCGCCTACGTTCCCGCCGCTATCCGGCACGTCTCGGCCCGATCCTGGACCTTCCGCATTACCGTCGACGACCACCAAATCTCAACCGATGCCAAGATGGTGCTCGTCGCCAACGGCGCGTTCGTGCTCGATCCACGGTTCGAGGTCGGGAGCAATATTCTTCCAGACGACGGCCTGCTCGACGTCATCGTCTTCACGCCCCCGAACTTCGCCGCGGCGACTGAAATCGCATCGCGCTTGGCAATGGGCCGCATCGAACGCTCAAATTACGTCAAGCAATACACGGGCAAGAATGTCGTGATCGAGAGCGAGCCAAGCGCCCCGGTCGAGTGCGACGGCGACATGATTGGCTACACACCGGTCAACCTCGAAATAATGCCGGGCGCGGTTTCACTCCTGGTTCCAGCCAGGGAGAACAAAGAAACACCGCTCGCAACGGTAGTCGCGGGCGGCGAAATCAATGTCCGGAATGTTAAGCCAGAGACGATCGTCTAGGGATAGGTTCCGACCGCATCCCAGGTCGTACCCATCACCCCACGAGACTTCCCGTCGACCGAGACGATAACAAACTCGGCATCGCCCGAACTAACCGTCATCTGCTGTCCACTGAAAGACTTCGACGAGCCATTCGGCATCACTCCTGTGAAGGCATTGGCACCGTCGACGGTCACCTGCACCCACAGGTCATGCGTCACCGTGATGGCAAAGGCGTGGGTCGACGACATCGGTGTGGGCGTTAGTGCAGGCGGCGGCGTTGGCGTCGGGACCGGCGTCGATGTTGGAGCCGTGGTCGGTGTTGACGTCGGCTGGGCCTTCGTCGGCGCAGGCGTATTCACGGACGCGCTGGTAGGCGTCGACGTTGGCGCAAGCACGATCGGTTCACTCGTTGGAGTCGCCGCGACGGCAACTTCCGTCGGCGTGGTGGTAGCAGTGCCAAATCCGGCGGCAGACGTCGTCGGCGTGGCGACACTCTGCGACGGTGCGAAGTAGGCGCTGTACATCCAGGCGAAGATGACGGCCGACATCACCACCATGAAGGCAATGATGGCGAAATTCGGCGCCCAGTGCGACGGAACATCGAGCGGCTTCATCGCCGGAACGACCTTGAACCCGCCGCTCCGCTGTCCGTGGATATCCTCGAACTTTGCCAGAACCGCGACTGGATCAAGTCCGAGATACTCGGCATAGCGCCGGACAATCCCACGAGCGTAAGTCAACGCCGGGAGGTCGTCGAATTCCTCCCGTTCAAGGGCAACGAGATAGTGGCGGCTGATTCGCGTAGCTCGTTCGGCCTCGCGAAGCGTCACGCCTTTGTATGCACGTGCATGGCGAAGGAGTTCGCCGAACTCAGAGGTCAAAGCGGCTCGTGTGTCCCTTCCCAAACCAAATATTCGTCCGCATCCCCATCCCGACCTCGTCTAACGATTCGCGGATCGGGTGTTTACCCCGCAGGATATCAAATCACGGCAAGTCAGCCCCGCACAGCCCGTCGCTGAGCCCGCCAATTGAGTAACTGGCGCAGCAGGTCGTCCACGATTGGCGTCGGCCGCCCGTGGTGCGTAATGTCGGCACGCTGCATCCACCAGTCGTCACTCGCGATCCACCATGACCCGATCGTGCTCCGGCAGGCCAGGTCGTTCTTCTCGACCATCTGTCGATGATCGAATGCATACGGATTGTTACACCAGCCTCGTTGTCCCCCTTCGGCGGGCCGAAAATCACGACAGGTGGCGCAACACTCTTTCATCGGTGACTGCCGCGCGGAGACCGGAGGATTCACCGGAGGCGCGGGCACAGATTTGACGGGATGAGGCTCATCGTCGACAACCGGCAGGGCCTCAGCACGAACCGGTGGATGCGCGACAGGCGACGAAGCTGGCGCGGCGACGGAAAATGGCTCGGTCCAGCCACTTCTCCCTTGCGGCAGTGCGTCTGACGCCGGTTTCTCAGCAGCGGGAGTACGTCGTTGCCGGTCCGTATCGACCGGACGTGTCTCTGGCAAACTCGTCGGGGGAGCGCCGAAACGGCCAGGTGGCTCGTCTCCGAAGGAACGGCGTGCTGGCGGTTGAGGCGGCTGTGCGGCCGGTTGGTGTCGTTCTGGTTGCGCGTCGCGTGGTCGCGACGGCGGTGTGTCATTCCTCGGCAACGCCCATGACCGACTATCGAAATCGTCCCGCTTCGGTGGGGTTGCCGCCACATCCCGACCGGCGTCCTGTTCATTCCGGTTCGAGGTTCTGTCTGGCGCCATTGTTCGTTCAGCGCGCTCGGTCGAGGAGTTCGATTGGAGCAAATCACGGCGCACGTCGAATTTCGGCCGTTCTTCAGCGTCCTCGTTGTGATCAGCACGAGACTGAACCCGTGCACCAGTATCCTCTCGCGATGCAGGTTCATCCTCGGGCTCAGCGTCAAAGGTCGACGTTTGCTCGACGCGCGGTTCGTCCACCTGCGTCGTCACCCGGCCGCGTGGCGTCGATGGCAAAGACTCTTCATGAGTCGCGCGCGAAGGAGCGACCGACACCGCGGTGACGCGGTCGGTGTACTGGCGACGATCATCGGCTTTGCCCGCTTCTGAGGTGTAGCGCGGATTGCTGGCAATGGAGAGTGGTTCGGCGCCCGCTTTTGGCTCCCAAAGATCGTTGGCCCAGTCTGAACGACAAGCCAGCTCACTCCGGCGAACCAGAACCATCTGCTGAATGTTTTTTCGCAGTGGGTGACTGCACCGGCCAGACCCAGCGAAACCGCCTTCTTCAAAATACCGGCATGTTCCGCACTTATGCTGAGCCACAGCCTCCCCCTCACCCACGAAACGCTCTGGTCGCCGCATCCTGCCACTCTGGACAGAGCGACTACACCCTCGAATGGTCAGCGAATTGCGCTTCGAGGAAAATGCATTTCATTGCATCGCGAGTGTAGCACAGCCTACGTGTTCAGGCAGGATGTTCGTACGGTCAATTCGCGAAGTACGATGTACGTTCAAATCGGGGCGTGGTCGGCGTTGTCGTCGTTCGGTCGCTGGAATGAGCGGCGCCGGCAGGATCGAGATCCTCCGACGCCGCGGATTCGCAAGCGGCTTGAGCGTCTCGACGCTTGCGACCCTTTCCCAACGGACTGGGTCGTCCGTTCTTCCCTTGACGCGGTTCTGCGTTGTTCGTGGTCCCCGCATTCACCTCTGTTCAACGAACCAACCGGCTGATGGTCGCACATCTCACGCGTCGCGACAACAGAGTTCTCCCAGTACGCTATACTGTTGGTTTGAAACTGACCGCAGATTCTCGGAGGAACTTGTGATTCCGCTCACGCTCAAGAATGTCACTGCTGAACAGGGTCAGGTCGACAATCCGGGAGACGGCGCCAAGCGCTTCTTCGTATGGACGGTCGGCTGCCAGATGAATGAGGCAGAGTCCTCCAAGGCATCGGCGATCCTGCAACAGGCTGGCTACTTGCCCACGATGATGGAAGAGACTGCCGACGTTATCATCGTGAATTCGTGCGTCGTGCGGCAGGCCGCCGAAGACAAGGTCGCCGGGAAGGTCGGATCGCTGTTGCGACTGAAGCAGCAGAATCCCGATCTCAAGATCGCGCTCACTGGATGTATGGTTACGCGCCAGGAGAAACAGCTCGCGGAGCGTTTCCCGCACGTTGACCTCTTCTACGGACCGTCGGAATTTGAGCGTCTCGTCGAGATCGCTCCCGAGATCGAGACCGTCGACGTCGACCTGGCGGAACTTCCGCATTATTACGAAGATGGGTCGGTAGATCCCGAGGTAACCGCGTTCGTGCCGATCATCTACGGCTGCAACTTCGTCTGCTCCTACTGCATCGTGCCGTACCGGCGCGGGCGTGAGGCCAGCCGCCCGTTGACCGACATCGTCGAGGAAGTCCAGGCGCTGGCAACACGCGGAGTACGCGAGGTCACGCTTTTGGGCCAGACCGTCAATGCCTACGGTCACGATCTGCCTGGGCAGCCCGATCTGGCGGATTTGCTCGTCGCGGTCGACGGCATCGAAGGCATCAGTCGGGTTCGATTCCTGACGTCGCATCCGAAGTACATGTCCGACCGGATCGTTCAGGCGGTCGCCGACCTCCCAAGCCTTTGCGAGCACATCAACCTTCCAGTGCAGGCAGGTGACGATGAGGTCCTGCGACGGATGCGACGAACCTACACGGTCGACTACTATCGAGATCGGATCAATTTCATTCGTAACACGATCCCAGACGTTACCCTGGCGACAGACATCATTGTCGGTTTCCCGGGAGAGACGGCGGAGCAGTTTGACCATACGCTGGAACTCCTCTCAGACATCGAGTTCGAGAAAGTTCACGTCGCGATGTACTCGCCGCGACCCGGTACGCTCTCCAATCGGTGGGAGGACGAAGTTCCATTCGCGGAGAAGAAGCGGCGCCACAGAGCGGTCGAGGACCTTCAGCGCAGAGTCTGCACCGAGCGAAACATCCGCTACGTCGGGCGTGAGCTCGACGTGCTGGTCGACGGATTTTCCAAGGGCCGCTGGCGCGGACGCTCTCGTGGCAATACGTTGGTCTTCTTCGACGCCCCTGGCGACTGGAAAGGTCAGTTCGTGACGGTACGCGTCACGGAATCATCACCCTGGTATCTCATTGGCGAACTCACGGCATCTGAGTCCGCGACCGCCTGAATTGGGCGGGACGCGTCTCATAAAGGAGAAGGTGAAGATTGGCAGCCTATCAGCCTGACGGACGAAATCGGGTCGCTCGGCGCTTGGCGGAGGACGCGCACAAGCGCGCAGTCGCTGGCGACTGGGAGGGCGCGGCGGAGATCAACCGGCAGATTCTTGGCGCGAGCCCACGCGACGTCGAGGCGATGAATCGTCTCGGCAAGGCGCTCGTGGAGATCGGAGACTTGGATCAGGCGATCGAGGTCTATCGCCAGGCGCTTTCGTTCGACTCGTCGAACGTCATCGCCCAGCGCAACGCCGGCCGCCTTGAGCAGCTCATCTCGGCCAAGGCCGCCGACGTACCAGCCGCGACCGCCGCACACCGGTCAGGCAATGCCGTCCAGGCCAGCGTGTTCGTCGAGGAGGTCGGCAAAACGTTCGTAACTGACCTCGTTCGACCGACCGTCGACGCCATCTTGACGCAGCTCGCGCCAGCGGATGATGTGGATCTCCAGATCGAGGACAAGAACGTCGCGGTCTACGATCAGCACGGCAACCGTCTAGGCCAGCTTGAGCCGAAGATTGCGCAGCGCATGGTCCGGCTCATGGAGTCAGGCAATCGTTTCAAGGGATACGTCGTCGCGCTTACCGGCGTTACCGCACGGATCATCCTGCGCGAGATTTATCACGACCCCGATTCGCCCTACCCGGTCGCATTCCAGCGTCAGGCGACGATCGCCGCTCCTCGACCGTATCTTCGCGACACTCGCCGCATGGCACGCGAACTCGAGCCTGACCTGCTGATGGAAGGCGACGAGGATGACGAGGATAACGACGACGACGACGACGAATCCGAAGACTTTGAAGAGGTGCACGACGACGACTCGGACGACTACGGGGACGACGACTCCGACGACGACTCGGACGACGACGAAGAAGAAGAAACGGTTGTCGCGGAGTAGCGCTAACGAACGATAGGGCTCACGAAAAGAACAGACGGGCGGCGGCCGAATCATGGCCGCCGCCCGTTTTCACGCACGGAGGTTGGGTCAGTCGATGACGTTGAGCGGCGCTAGGCCAGGAAGAACCAGAGGACCAGAATAATCGCAAACATCGCCGCGGTGATAATCAACAGCCGGATCAAATCGGACCGGATCATCGAGTATTCGTCGCCAACATGGCCCCACGCGGTCACCATGCCCGTTGGAGCCGCCTGCTCGTGGACGACCTCTGGTTTTTCTGGCTGTGCGTGTGGGTTTGCGACCGTTTCCGACTTGCGCGCTCGATAGGCCTGAAGCTGCGCTTCATTGATGCGCGATTTGCTGTCTCGACGCGAACGGCTAGTCTTCTTCGCCATCTGGCCCGGGTGTTCCTCTCACATATGTCCGCACGGATTCGATCGATAAGTATAGCAGGATCAATAGGGCGGCTAGTCGCCACCTGTCACTTCAACCGGCATCCCCCGCTCGAGTTCCCACGCCTTGGCGGCATCCCCGCCACGTACTGAAATTTCGAGACCACCGTAGCTGCCGAATAGTGCGAGTGTCCGCCCTTCTGGCACATCACCGTACGTATGGACGATCCCTCGGATTACGGCACGGCCGCATCTTAACGTAACACGATCCGGTGCCCCCGGAAGATCTTCCGGTCGAATGAACGTGCGACAGCTCCCAAAATGATCGATCGAGACGACCGGACCGCGCACGGAGCCAGGTCCGTGCTCGACGTCTGGAAATGCCAGGCGAATGATGGAGTCCGTGTCGATCGGCGAGCCCAAATCCTGGAGATTCATGCCTCGCGCGATCTGCGCTCCCGCCGGAGCAAACACGTCTCGTCCGTGGAACGTGAACGACACCGTCTCGCGCCGCGAGGCGGGTCGGTCGAGGACAACCGCCTCATCCGGCTCGGCGGAGCCGAGCACGAACGAGCAAAGCCCGTTGTCCGGCAGAACGAAATACTGCCCTTCAAAGCGGAACGCAATCGCTCGCCGCGACGTGCCGACTCCCGGATCGACCACCGCGACATGCGCGGTCCCCGCCGGGAACGATTGCCACGCTGTGGCCAGTTGGAACGCTCCCTCGATCACGTCTTGCGGCGAGATCTCGTGCGTCAGATCGATGATCTTTGCGCCCGGCGCAATGCTCAGTGTCACCCCTTTCATCTGCGCCACGTAGGTATCGCGAATGCCAAAATCGGACAGCATTGTGACGATGCCGCTCCGCTCGTGCTGTTGATTCATCGCTTCCCCCTCGTTCCGGATTGATGCCTGATGCCCGCGGAAGCCATTGCCCGGCGCGGGTCACGTCCACACAACACGGCGTCATCTCTGATTCAGGACATGGATGGGTGCAACTGTCAGTGACCGGCCCACGGAGGATGATGACACAGGTCCATCCGGAATGAAAATTGGCGAGCAAGTGTCACTGGCGAATGGCGAGCAGGCGTCCAACCAATGCCAGATCGTCTCGTGTGTTGACGTTGACAAACGAGTAGAGGTCGGGATCGAAACGCCGGACCTCAGCCTCGCCGACTTCTCGGACATTGAGCAGGTCCAGCGCGGTAGCGATCTTGAGTCGGTCAACCGCAATCTGACGCTCGAGAATCGGCAAGCACGTCCGTGCGTAGATCGCGTGAAGAGTCTCAAAGGTTCGACGGCCGCCTTGCGAACTCTGAACCCCTTCAAGGACCGGAACCAAAGCGTCGTAGTCACGCTCGACGCTCGCCATGTACGTCAATAGTCGCGGGTTCAGCAGCGGCATGTCGCAGCCAACGACCAGGCAGTGGTCATGCTGGGCCTGTGTCATGGCGGAGAAAACGCCGCCCAAAGAACCTGCTCCCTCCACCAGGTCTGGTACAACACGAAACCCGAGTTCGGCGAGATGAGGCCGTCCAGATGCTACGACAAACAGATCGTCGGTAAGAGCGCGCACCGAGCGTGAAACGTGCTCCAGCAGGGTCAGACCGGCAACATGTATGAGCGACTTGTCGCGGCCCATGCGGCGGCTCATTCCACCCGCCAGTATCGCGATACTCAGCGGTTCGCCTTCGAATGCAACGCTTGTCAAACCGTCTCCAATTCACATTGTCGCGTTCGCAAACTGCTCGTGCCACCTTTGACATCCGGCACGCAGGGTCTATAATCGAGTTAACAAATTGTTGATCGTTGAGAGGGCGGCGAGCAATATGGACGTTCGTCCGACCGATATGAATAGCGCGCTATGAGCACCAGGTAACTGACCTCCTGGTGCTCTTCTGTTTTAAGGTGTCGCGAGAGACGCCACCAGTGCTGTATGCGCTGCCGGACAGGAACAGTTCGGCAAGCGGAAAGGAGACCAACTGGTGAACTCGAGCATGATTGGCAAGATTGAGAAGGCGCGTCGATACGCCGAAGAGCCAGAGCGAGCCCGGATTCAGAATCTCGACGTCAAATTCCAGGGCGAGCATGACACCTACCACGTGAGCTTCAACGATGGATCATGGTCCTGTGACTGCCATTCGTTCGTCGCACTTCAAGCAGGCACCTGCAGCCATATCATGGCGATGGAGCGCCTGCTGGGTCAGATGGTGCCAGGCGAGGCCATTGCGGCGGTGAAATAGTCCGGGTTTCTCAACAACCAGGAAGAACGTGAGCGAGCGGTTCGACAACATCGAGCCGCTCGCGGATTTTATGACGGGTTGATTCCAGTAGGACTCAGTTCGGCCAAATCACCGATTCCCCGCGTGACACTTGCGCCTGCTTCGGCAACGGCATGATGACGATGCTTGACCGCTCACCACGCACGTATTCACCTTCGTGCCAGCGGCCGTCTATCAGGCGTTGCTTGACGCGAAGGACCATCGGAGCCGGATTGATAGCCGAGGAACGAGGCACGCTCATCACGATCGCAGCGTTGACGGTGAGTGCGGCCACGTAGTTTACGAACCGAGCGCGAACACCGCGACGATTGGGACGACCGGTTCGAACCGTTTTCGAAACATGAGAGTGATGCATTAGATACGCTCGAATCGCTCCACGTTGACGACGAAGACGTTCGCGCCGCCCACGACCACATCTACCAGTTCCGCCGGGTACCAGTCGTGGACGTCCCCGATGATCTCCGGTTGAACGGCTTCTGTCCGCTGGCGGCAGTTGTTATCGATCAATCGAATCACTTTGCGCACTTCGTAGTCCTGCACGCCGATCATCAGCGTCGTATTTCCAACTCGCAGGAATCCGCCGGTACTGGCGATCCTCGTCGCTCGAAGTCCCGCGTCGGTGATCGCCTTGAGCAACTGATTTGCATCGTAGTCTTGAACGACCGCGAAGACCAGTTTCATGGTTCGGCGCACTCCTTCGTGGCGTCGATAACGGTCAGTAAAACAGGCTGAAAGGCCGGGGCGACGGCACCGACTATAGCATATGTGATTGATGCCTGAACGCCCGATCTCACGATTTGATCATGTCGACGACCAGTGCGATGATCGAGGTAGGCAGCGTAGCAAGTGAACGGGAATGAGGCGTGGTAAGCACCGTTCGAGAGCTGGCGTCATTGACCTGGCAAGAGGCCGAGGAGACCCTGCGCAAGAGGCCCATTGGGTTGCTACCCGTCGGAGCGACGGAAGCGCATGGACCCCATCTGCCACTCGACACCGACGTGGTTATCGCGCGGGAAATGGCCCGGCGCGGGGGCCAACTGCTCGCGGACAGCGATCTGCCTGTGCTCATTTTGCCGCACGTCTCATACGGCGTAAGTTTTGTCGGAACCTGTTTCGGCGGGACATCTCCTATTGACGTGCCGGAATTCGAACGCTGGCTTACCTCGCTTCTCCGCAACACAGCGACGCAGGGCTATCGCGCAGTCTGCGTCTGCAACGCGCATCTCGAACCGGCGCACGTAGCCGCGATCCAGCGTGCTGCCGCGACGGCCTCTCGCATCGCGGGCATTCCTGTCGTCTTCCCCGACAAGAGGCAAGAGCCGTGGGTCGCACGACTGAGCGAGGAGTTTCGACGCGGAGCACGTCACGCCGGCGGATATGAGACGTCGCTTATGCTGGCGGTCAACCCGGATGCCGTGGACATGAACGTTGCCCGCGATCTCCCGCCTGTCTGGATCGACCTGCCCGGCAGGCTACGGGACGGCGCGCGGACATTTGCCGAAGCGGGTGGCACGCTCGGCTATTTCGGTGAGCCAGCCACGGCGTCGGTCGAGGAAGGGAACCGCCTCTTTGACGCACTCGCGACGATCGTGCGGGATGCGGTGTACGAAGCGCTGGCTCAATCAGGAACGTCCGACTGAACGGAAGGAATAGCATCACGATGGAACCGACGATCGTCTGGTATGAGCAGTCTTCTATCCGCATTCACGCCGGAGGGATGCAGATCTACATCGATCCGTATCACGTTCCAGACGGAGAACCGAAGGCGGACGTCGTCTTCGTCAGCCACGAGCATGGAGATCACCTCTCGCCCGACGACATCGCACGCGTGCGCACGGACAAGACCAAAGTCTTCGCCAATCCCACTGCGGCGACGAAGATCGACGGCGAGGTCACGGTACTGCATCCAGGCGAGAGCACCACGTATCAGGGGCTCAAGATCACCACGATCCCGGCATACACGACGACGAAGTTTCGCCAGTCCGGGGAACCGACCCACCCGAAACAAAACGAGCATCTCGGGCTGATTCTCGAGATCGACGACACGACCTTCTACGCGGCGGGTGACACCGATGTGATTCCAGAAATGGAGTCGGTCGGCCCGGTCGACTACGCCTTCCTGCCCGTCAGTGGGACGTACGTTATGACCGCCGAAGAGGCGGCCGAAGCCGCACGCATCGTTCAGCCAAGCGTGGCAGTTCCGGTGCATTACGGGGCGATTGTCGGCTCGATCGACGATGCACGTCGCTTTGCCGAACTCGTACCAGATCAGGTCCGCGTGTGGATCTTGGAATCAAGGACCGGCGGCAAGTAGCCCGCTGCTCAGCGCACCATCGACGCGAAGTCTGACAGCGACAGGAGCCCCGAGATCTCTACCCGGGGCTCGCTCCAACGTTTGCCCGGAGTCCAGTCCTGCCCGCCCCATGCCCCAATCCCCGCGCTGTAACCCACCGCCGCAACAGCCGCCTGGACTCGCCCATCGTTCTCTCCATAGGGATAAGCGACAAACCGGACCGGCCGACCCAGGATTCCTTCCAGAGTCGCCTTGCTCTGCGTCAGCTGATACGCGAGTTCGGCGTCGGAGATTTTCGTCAGGTAGGGATGAGTCACGGTATGGGACTCGAGTTCGTGTCCTCGTGACGCCATCGAACGAAGTTGGTCCGGCGAAAGCTGCGAGTTCCCCGTGATGACGAAGAAGACCCCTTTCATGCCGCGAGCATCGAGCGCCGCAGCGGCATCCCATTGTCCCGCGGTGGAATCGTCAAACGTGATCATGATCGGGTTCAAAGGGAGCGTCCCGCCGTTAAAGATATAGTCGTAAACCTGCTGCAGCGTGACGGAGTTGTAACCCTGGCTCTTTACCCAGTCCATCTCCTGCTCGAATTTGGACAGCGGGGTGATGTACCGGGCCGCATTCGGCGCGATCTGGTGATACATCAACACCGGAATGTGAATGGACTGCGGACCGGCGAAGAGCTGATCGGAGTAGTCAAGCAGACCGTCTGGCTTGGGAATCGTGGATGTGTCAATCTGATCACGCGACGCGGCCCAGCTGCCGAGCAAACCAAGCTGAATCTCGTATTGCGTGCCCCGATGCTCTGGCCACCATTCGAACCGCGCGCGTTCGAAGTACTGAACCGTGCGGTCATTCTCGGTGAACTCTTCGCTGATCGGATAGCCGAAGACCCCAAGAGCACCGTGAGTCTCCCAATACGACTTGAACCCGTAGGCAAGGTAATGACCGGTTGGAGCGAAGTACGCACGATCGGGGGTATCATGCCAATCGGTGATGGCCGAATCTGGTTTGAACGGATCCTCTCCGGTACGTGATACCGTCGATTCCGCACCCAGCAGTTCGAGCTCCACTTCATACGGCGTGCCCTGAAACTCTGGATGCAACTCGAATCGCGCCCTCTCGAAATACTGGACATGTCGCCCGCCAATCTCTAGCGGCTGGCTGACCGGATAGCCGAAAATCGAAAGTGCGCCATGGGTACGCCAGAAGGTCAAGAACTGATCCGAAAGCGTGTGCCCCGTCGCCGGAAAATAGACGGAATTGGGAGCGGCAGCGGCCGGTCTCAGTCCAATAGTGAGCGCGAGGATAGAACCCACTACGAGAATCGCAAGAGTACGCCCGACGGTGTTCATGCCGCGAGACAATTTCAATCTCCTCGTGTTTGGTTTTCATCTGATTGGATACTCGCGTCTCAGAGCCGGGGTAGTACACGATGCTCGTTGACCGCGATTTTCGCGAAGCCTATGATGGGTGCATTCACGTTGGGAGTCAATAGTGCTTCAGAAGCGATTATCGAGACGCAACCTGTTGTTTGGCGCCGCCTCGGTGGCCACGACGCTTCTCGCTTCGTGTAGTGGGACGAATAACAACCCCACCAACTCGCCTGTGACGCCGGTCGCTCAATCTACGAGCCAGCCTACTCCACTTCCGACCGCGACCGCAACGACAGCCCCAACCGTCACGCCAACCCCGGCACCATCTCCGACACCGACGCCTTCGCCAACCCCGACGGCAAAGACACTCAACGTCTGGGTCAACCCATCCAACCCGGCGCGATTCAACGCTACGTCGGACCGGCTGATCGCTCAGATCGCCGCAGAGGTTGGCACTGGGCCGTTCAACGTGGAACAAGTCAGCGCGGCATCCGAAGCAGACCTGAAGGTAACGACCGGTTCGGCTGATTCCAGCGCGAGCAAGGCGATCGACAAGGCCTTGCTGGTGCCAGTCTGCTCACCCCGGACCCCCGTCCGGTCAGTGTCAACCGACAAGCTCAAGGCATTGCTCAGTGGCACCGCCGGCGATTGGACCAGTGTCGGTTCGCCGACGTCGATCAAGGTCGAACCATTCGTGATCGACGCCCTGCGCGTTCCCGAGATTGCTGACAACACGCCGTCCGTCGCAAACTTCGATGAGTTCGTAAACCTGTTCGTCGATCACCCAGGCGCCATCGCACTCGCGGCCGTCGACGACGTCGATTTCCGCGCCGGAAGCCTCGCGGTCGACGACGTCGACTTGCTCACTTTGGCCGAGCCGCCGGGGAACTGGCCATTCGTCATCGATCTTTATGTCACCGCGAGTCGGGACGCGCGGCAGTACGTTGACGCGTTGAACGCCCCGGTGGCGACGGACACAACCGGTCAGACCGCCCCGCCAATGACCGTCACTTTCGTTGGCGACGTCATTCTCGGCCGCACGGTTCACACGATCATGACCCGTCTCAACGACTACACGGCGCCGTTCAAACTGGTTGCAGACGAATTGAAAAAGACCGACCTCACGATCGCCAATCTGGAGTGCTCGCTCACCGACAGTTTCACTCCACCGTCGGATCCGTACACCTTCTCGTTCATGACCTTCACCGCCGGTGCCGACGGGCTCGCGCTCTCGGGCGTCGACGCGGTCACACAGGCCAACAACCACAGCATGAACTTCGGAGCACAGGGTATGCGCGACACGCTGGCCGCGCTCGACCAGCGAAACATTCTCCACTTCGGCATTGGAGAGAACCTCGCCGAAGCGCGCAAGCCGGTCGTGTTCGACCGCAAGGGCCGCAAGCTCACGCTACTCGGCTACGACGGCATTACAGCAGAGACCTATGGCGCCTCGGATAGCACACCGGGAACCTCGCCACTCTATGCCGATCTCATGATCGAGGACATCAAGGCCGCACGGCCGAACGCCGACCTGGTCATTCCGTTTGTCCACTGGGGTATCGAGTATCAGCTCGTGCCAGACGAAGGACAACGCAGCATCGCCCGCCAGGCCATCGACGCTGGGGCCGACATGGTGATCGGATCCCACTGTCACTGGGTTCAGGGCATGGAGGTCTACAAGGGCAAGCCGATCATCTACTCACTGGCGAACTTCGTCTTCGATCAAGACTGGTCACTCGAAACCAAGCAGGGACTGATCATGCACCTCGTCTTTCGGGAGAACCGCGTTGCCGCGATTCGCTTTGTCCCCGTCCTGATCGAGGATTTTTATCAACCGCACATCGTCGACGGCACGGACATGACGCAGATCCTCGACCGCATCTGGCAATCGACCGATATCCTACTGTCGTCCCAGTAATCGGACAGATTCGCGCCATTCGCTGGTCACGTTTATACTCCCTTTGGACCGAGCCTCCTCCGACATGAGGCCCGGTTTTTCTTGCGACAATGTACGGTCTGGAACAGAGGAGGGCCCAATGGGGGAGCGTATGAAAGGCGGCCAGGCGGCGATTCGCGCCCTGGAGAGTCAGGGTGTCGACGTCGTCTTTGGCATTCCTGGCGTTCATACCCTCGAGATCTACGACGCACTGGTCGATTCGAGCATCCGGCACATCCTGGCCCGGCACGAGCAGGGAGCCGGATTCATGGCGGACGGCTATGCCCGGGCATCGGGCAGACCAGGCGTGGCGGTGATCATCACCGGTCCAGGCATCACCAACGTCATGACTGCCATTGGCGAGGCCTACACTGATTCATCCCCGGTACTGGTCCTCTCCTCCAACGTGGAGCAAGAGTGGGCGGGCAAGATGCTCGGTCATCTGCACGATTTGAGCGACCAGCTCGGCGTGATGGGAGCCGTCACGAAGTGGAACGCCCGCGCCACGACGGTGAACGAGATTCCCAATCTGGTCGCCAACGCGTTTCTCGAGATGAAATCCGGCAGACCACGTCCAACCCACGTCGAGGTTCCACTCGACGTTCTGAGCGCATTCGGCGAGGCCGAGATGGTTTCGATGGTCGAAGCGGACCGGCTTGCTCCGTCCGATGACGAGATCAAGCGTGCAGTCGACGCGATCGCATCGGCGCAGCGCGTGGTCATCTGGTGCGGCGGTGGCGCCGTCAGCAGCGGCGTCGCCAGCTCAATCGGACCGATTGCCGAACGACTTGGGGCACCGATTATCACGTCGGTGATGGGTAAAGGAAGCGTCTCAGAAGACCACCCGATGGTTCTCGGCAAGATGTGGGAGCCGGGAAACCGGGTCGACGATGTCCTTCGGGCGGCTGACCTGGCAATCGTAATCGGCTCGAAACTCGGTGCCATGGAGACGAATTACCAGAAGATGCCGATGCCCGAGAAAATGGTCCGCGTCGACATCGACCCGGTCGAAGTCAAACGCAACTACGAGCCAACGCAGGCGATCGTCGCCGATGCCTGTATGGCGGCCGAAAAGCTCCTGAAAGCGCTCGAGGCCGCAGACGTTTCAATGAGCGGTTGGACACCCGAGCAGGTGGCGGAGATAAAGACCGAAGTCATGTCTGCCGCGTGGGGCAAGGACAAGCAGCCCTACGTCGATGCGCTTCGGTCCGCAATTCCGCGGGACGGTATTCTGGCCAGCGACATGACGATGATGGGCTACGTCTGTGGCGGGCTCTATCCGGTTTACGACCAGCGGACATTCCTGTTTCCGCAGGGCTACGGCACACTCGGCTTTTCTCTGCCAGCAGCCATCGGCGCCAAGATCGCGCGTCCGGAAGCCACCGTTGTCCCGATCGTTGGCGACGGCGGCTTCCAGTACACGATGCAGGAACTGGCCACGGCCGTTCAGTTCGAGTTGGGACTTCCAATCGTCATCTTCAACGACTCGACGTATACCGCAGTGAAGATGGAACAGGCTGAGAAGTACGACAAGCGCTTCATTGCAGTCGACCTGGTGAATCCTGACTACCGAAAACTGGCCGATGCCTATGGCATTCCGTCAACTACTGCCCGGTCGCCGGAAGAGCTGGAAGAGGCGATTGTCGAGGCGGCAAAGCGCACAATACCGACGATCATCGACACGCCGATCTCGTTCAATCGATAGCAAATGAGGAACTCGACTGGGCGCGCGCCCAGTCGAGTTCTTCTACCAAACATGGACATGACTGAGAACCGAGAGGTCCCCTGCCGAACTCAAGGTGATCCAAACCGCTGGTTCCTGCGCCCGTCAGCTCATGCCTCACTCGCGGATTGCCGACCGCAGCGTCTCGATCGAGACGTTGCCTCCACTGACCATCAAACCGACGCGTTTGCCACGCACATCGACGTCCTGCTGCATCAGAAGCGCCATTCCGACCGCGGCCGCACCTTCGACGATCAGATGCTCGTCTTCCGCGAACAATCGCATTGCCGAGGAGATCGACGCCTCTGAGACCAGACGGACGCCGTCGGCCAACCGCTGGATGATCCCAAACGGCATCTCGCCTCCTTCGATGTTCCCTTCCAGACCGTCCGCAAGGGTCGCGTCGATCGGTGTTTCGACGATCCGGCCCGCATCGAGCGCGGCAACCATCGACGGCGAATTCTCAGCCTGTACGCCGATCACCACGATCTTTGGATTCATACCCTTGGCAGCCAGGAGCCCACCCGCGAGAAGACCGCCCGCGCCAACCGGGATCAACATCAGATCCAGATCAGGAACGTCCTCCACGAACTCGTAGGTCGCAGTCCCCTGCCCAGCAACCACCGCCGCGTCATAGGGACTGATGACCGGAATATCGTCCTTGTGCGCGATCTCGAGCATTGCCCGCTGGGCGTGATCGAACGAGGTCCCAGCGAAACGCAGGTCGACACCCATGCGGCGTAACGCTGCAACCTTTGTCGCCGATGCTGTTTCCGGAACCACGACGGTGGCGGTCATGCCAAACACGCTCGCCGCGAACGCCACTCCCTGCCCGTGATTTCCGGCCGATGCCGTGATGACGCGCGTCGCGCCATCGGCTGCAAGATCAGCCGCACGATTGACCGCGCCGCGAATCTTGAAGGAGCCGGTCCGCTGGAGGTTCTCTAGCTTGAGGAAGATCTCTGCGCCGATTCGCGCCGACAACGCCGGAGCATAGCGGGCGGTCGTTGGATAGAGATACGGCCGGATGACACGCTCCGCCCGGACCACGTCGGCGAGCGTTGGGATCGAGTCGACCATGATTCCCCCTTTTCGAAAGGTTTCCGTGAGGAGTCCATACGAGCAAATCTTGTCGCCCGGTTGAATGTGATTCGGGATAGCAATGGCGAAGACACGCTTCGCCTCTTGACGAACAAAAAAACGTGGGACCGTAATCGGCCCCACGCATTGATGTCCATGTTTGCGGACGCTAGACGTCCTTGTTGAGGGTCGCCAGGAATTCGGAATTGTTCCCGGTCTTGGCGAGGCGTCCAAGCACCAGCTCGGTTCCCTCGGTGCCGCCAAGCATCGAGACCATTCGACGCATCGTCCAGACCTGTCGCAGTGTCGCGTCGTCAAGGAGAAGTTCCTCACGCCGCGTGCCGGAACGCTGAATGTCGATCGACGGGTAGATACGTCGCTCGGCCAATTTCCGGTCGAGGTGCAGCTCCATGTTACCGGTGCCCTTGAACTCCTCGTAGATGACGTCGTCCATACGAGAACCGGTGTCGATTAGACAGGTGGCGACAATCGTCAAGCTTCCGCCGCCCTCGATGTTACGCGCGGCGCCGAAGAAGCGCTTCGGCGGGTAGAGCGCCACCGGGTCGATACCACCGGAGAGCGTTCGTCCGCTCGGCGGCACGGCCAGGTTATAGGCACGTGCCAGGCGGGTGATCGAGTCAAGCAGGATGACCACGTCGCGGCCGCACTCGACGAGCCGCTTGGCCCGCTCCAGTGCCATCTCAGCCACTTTGGTGTGATCCTCAACCGGTTCGTCGAACGTCGAACTTATGACCTCGCCGTCGACCGACCGCTTCATGTCGGTGACTTCCTCAGGTCGCTCGCCGATCAGACAAACCATCAGGTGAATGTTTTCGTAGTTGCTGGTAACGCCGTTGGCGATCGCTTTCAGGAGAAGGGTCTTTCCGGCCTTGGGCGGCGAGACGATCAGACCGCGCTGGCCGCGGCCAACCGGGGCCACCAGGTTCAACAGGCGAGTCGAGAGAATGTGTGACTGGGTTTCAAGGTTGATCAGTTCGAGCGGGAAGATCGGAGTGAGGTTATCGAAGTTCGGGCGGCGGCGTGCAGTCTCCGGATCCATCCCGTTGACCGCCTCGACCCGCAGCAAGCTGAAATACTTCTCGCTGTCTTTCGGCGGTCTGACCTGGCCTGATATCCAGTCGCCGGTTCGAAGGCCGAACCTGCGGATCTGTGACTGTGAGACGTAGATGTCGTTTGCCCCTGGCAAATAACGTTCACCGCGAAGGAACCCGTAGCCGTCATCGATGATGTCGAGAACGCCCTGCCCGAAGATGTTGCCCTGTTGCTCGGTCTGAGCCTGGAGCACGCGACTGATCAAATCGTGCTTCTTCATGCGGCTGTACCCGGTTACCTCGAGATCTTTCGCCAGATCTTGAAGTTCGGGCAAGGTTTTCGTTTCAAGTTCCGTAATCGTGATTGTCATCCTCGTCCTCTTCCCCACTCAGGACCGGCGAAATCGCAGGCTGAAGCTGAGGAGTTGCTTTCAGTTCGGCTGTGCCCCTGGCACATCAACAATTGAACAGTCGGTGTGGATTTGGCCAATCCCTGAGGTGGATCTGAGTCAGTCTGAAACTCAGTTGCCGGCGATTGAGGACCCGCTCGCGCTCCGCGCGTCTCGAATCGCCTCAAATGTCGTGGCCACGCTCGATTCGGAGGTCCCGCGCCATACCCCGGACGCCATCCAGTTCGACGCCAGACCACGCTACAGGTGCTTATCATTGCTCGTCGGTAATCAATCCTGATGGTCTCCCAGTGCACGTGTTTTCACGCAATGTGCACCAAGGACGTGAAATCTCCGTGGCCGGTAAATGACGTTGGTCGCACAGCAAAATTCGCAGAGTTCAGTGCCGCACGTGTGACAATCAAGTTAGGAGTCGCTGGCGGCAAAATGGGGCAGCGGTGCCGTGGTTGGCACCGCTTGCATTATAGCACCATCTTTGGATCTAGTCAAACGGAACGGCGGCGTATTCCTTCAGCTTGGTGAGCTGGTGATGCGCGAAGATCCGGCGCACCGTGCCCGATCGTGATCGCATCACGAGCGACTCGGTCGTCGCGCCCCGGTTCGTGTAGTGGACGCCCTGCAACAACTCGCCGTCGGTAATCCCGGTCGCCGCGAAGAAGACGTTGTCCGAACGAACCAGGTCGTCAACCGACATCACCTTGTCGAGGTCGACTCCAGCCTTCAGAGCGAGATCACGCTCCTGGTCGTTTCGCGCCCAGAGCTTGCTCTGCATCGCGCCACCGATGCACTTGATGGCCACCGCCGAGATCACCCCTTCCGGAGTTCCACCGATTCCCATCAGCACGTCGACTCCCGTGTCAGGCGAGCAGGCTAGCAGCGATCCAGCGACGTCTCCATCGGAGATCATCTTGATACGGGCGCCCGTCGCTCGAATGTCCGCCACGAGTTGGTCGTGACGCGGCCGGTCGAGCACGACAACGGTGAGATCCTGCACGCGCATACGTTTCGCCTCGGCAATGCGGTTCAGGTTCTCCTGGACGGATGCCTCGATGTCGATCACGTCTGCGGCCTCAGGCCCCACGGCCAGCTTATTCATGTAGACAATGTGTTCGGCAAAGAACATTGTGCCACGCTCGGCCACAGCCACCACCGCGAGGGAGTTCGGCATGCCTTTGGAGAGGAGCGTCGTACCGTCGATCGGGTCGACCGCAATGTCGACGGCTGGCTCGCCGCCGGTGCCGACTTCTTCACCGATGTAGAGCATCGGTGCTTCGTCCTTTTCACCCTCGCCTATGACAACTACGCCGCTCATATTTACCGACGACAGCATGGTCCTCATGCCATTCACGGCTCCTTGATCGGCGGCGATCTTGTCACCTCTGCCCATGAAAGGGGCCGCTCCCAGAGCGGCCGCTTCGGTGGTTCGCACCAGCTCCATGGCCAGGTTTCGATCGATCCCGGCGGTCATATTGCCAACTCCCTCCCGCGCCATCTTCGCTAGTGAGCGAATGGCGCCAATGCGTCCGGGTCTCCCGCCGAAAGCCACAGCTCGGCGTGGCCGGGAAGCTCGGTTACGCTTCCAATTTCGACCGTGCAATCCGGCAGGGATCGCACGAACGCCCCTCCGTATCGCCGGCTGACGATCCGTCGATCCAGAATAGCGCAAACTCCGCGATCAGAGGCGCTTCTGATCAGGCGACCAAAACCTTGCTTGAAGCGCAGGATCGCCTGCGGAATCGCGTATTGGTGGAACGGGTCATCGAACGCTTCACTCCGGGCGGCAAAGACCGGGTCAGTCGGCACCGAGAAGGGCAGCTTCGTGATCACGAGCAGGCTCAACGTATCGCCGACGATGTCGACCCCTTCCCAGAAACTGTTCGTCCCGAGGATGACGGTCTCCGGACGGCTCTTGAGCCGGTCGACGAGCTGTCGAGGGCTCCCGTCTAGCCGCTGACCAAGCACCAGAATCCCCTCCGCCTCGAGCGGTCGCTTGATGGCCCGATACGTCGACTGCAAAGCGCTATGCGACGTGAAGAGGATCATGGCCCGGCCTCGCGTCGAACGGCAGAGTTCGACCAACGAATCCTGAAGCGCTCGCTGATAGCCGGACTGGCCGGGCTCCGGAATGTCGTCTGCCAGGTACAGGAGAGTCGATTTCTGGTAGTCGAACGGCGATGTCACTTTCAGGTCGTTCGAATCGGGGACGCCCAGCCGTCCGCGGACGTAGTCGAACGATCCGTCTGTCGTCATCGTGGCCGAGGTCAACACCACCGAGCGACAGCGGTCAAACAATCGTGCCTTCAGCGATTCGCCGACATGCAGAGGCGCCGCCTGAATGGTGACGTCATTGGTATTCGGTCGACGAGTCAGCCAGTAGATCGTGTCACCAAGCGGCTCAGAGATCGCCGACGTGGCGCGCTCCAGCAATTGGTGTCCCGTCTTGATCTGTAAGTCAAGCTCGGTCATCAGATCCCCGGTTCCGGGGAGATCCTCTTCGGTAAATCCTTCGACCTCGGCAGCCGCCTCGGTCAATGCCTGCAGTAACGTACGCGTAAACCGAGCCAGCGATTGCAGCACCATCTCGACCTCGGACCAGCCCGGATCGTGACGGACCGCGTCGGTCAGTCGTAGCTGCCGGTCGCTGTGCCCTTGTTCGTCCTGGTAACGGTCGATGAAATCAGTCAACCCATTGAACAAGAGCTCGCACTTCTCTTCGGCCTCGTGTTCCGTCTGGGCCAGCTTCTCGATCCACGGCTGCATGCGTTTTGCCAGCGAGCGCGTCTCTTCTGTCGTCCCTTGCGACGCCGCACGCCACACGGCCCCGAAGACTCCGCTAACTCCCTCACGCTCGTCCTGGTGGATACACCGCGACAGGAAGTCGCTGATCGCATTCCGGCTAACCGAGAATCCGAGCTGGCTGGTCGCCTCTTCTTCGAGATTGTGCGCCTCATCGATGATCAGATTGCGGTACGTCGGCAAGACTGAGTTCGAAGCCAGCATGTCGGAGAGCAGCAGCGCGTGATTAACCACCACGATGTGTGCACTCTCTGCTTTATGTCGAGCACGGAAAAGAAAACACTGGTTGCGCCGGTGAAAAACGCAGCGGCCGGGAACGCAGGAGCCTTCCTCCTCCGCCAGTCGTGACCAGTAGCCCTGCTCGTGCGGAGGAAGGTGAAGCTCCGCACGGTCTCCGGTTTCAGTTTGCTGAACCCAGGTCAGAATCTTGGCGTGCAGGGCTGCTTCCTCAGGAGCCTGAGCTTGCGCGCGCTGGGCGATAAACCAGCGTCGCAGGCACAGATAGTTGGAACGGCCTTTCAGCAACGCGACCTCGAATTTAGCCGCATCTCGCAGGCTCGGATCTTCTTTCGACATCATCTGCAGCGAGCGACGCAGATCCGGCAGATCCTTGCGGAAGAGTTGATCCTGCAGGGCGATCGTGTTGGTCGAGATGACCACTGGCTCGCCGTGTTCGACGGCGTGGAGGACTGCCGGTAACAAATACGCAACCGACTTTCCGGTGCCCGTTCCCGCCTCCACCATCATGGTGCCGCCGTCACGCAGCGTATCGGCGATCGAGGTCATCATCTCTACCTGCTGCGGACGGTATTCGTAGCCGGAGAACGACCGCGCGAAAGAACCTTCGGGCACGCTCCACTCGGAGAACTTGCTGGTTTCGACGTGTCGCTCACTTCCGGTCGGCTCGAGTCGCTTCGGCCGCTCGCGCTGCATCAGAAACATCACTTCCGGGCCTTGTTTTGGGCCGATGCCCTTGGCCAGCAGTTGTTCGGCGATCGAACTCCCGAGCATTCCGGTGTTCTCGGCCTTCAAGTCGCGAGCAACTTCGCCAAACAAACGTGCCAGCGGCGAGTTTGCATCCTTGGCGTAGCTCGCCAGGCGTTCCAACGTCACGTCGTCGTAATCGCGAAGCAGGTCGAGCAGCCCCAGAAACACGGCCATGGTCGTCTCGACGTCAGCCATTGCGCGGTGTTGCGACGGGACCGAGATCCCGAGCCGCGAGGCGATGGTCGAGAGGCTATAGGCCGGCAGATCCGGAATCAGGATCGTGGCAAGGTGAAACGTGTCGTAGAGCGGATTGCGGAGCATGAGTCCCGCACCTACGAGCATCTCAATATCGAACTGCGGCGACTGACCGACAATCGGATGATTGCGCACGAAGTCACGGAGCGTTGGCGCGACCACGTTGAAACTCGGCGCACGCCGCACGTCTTTGGCGCCGATGCCGGTCAAGCTGGAGATGTTAAGCGAGATCGAACCGCGCGGTTGAACGAGACTCTCCCACCGGTCAAGAACCCGGTCATCACGAAACTTGATGGCCGCAATCTCGATGATTTCGTCCCGTTCAGGGTCCATCCCGGTCGCTTCAAGATCAAGGGCAACATAGACTGAGCTCACGGGCGAGGACCCTTCGTCTTAATCGGGCATTGTGTCAATTGTGTTCCGTGCTATCTAGCCCACTGGGAATGCCGATGCGATCAAGGCAAGCTGCAGCATGCCCATTTCGATCGGAGCTATTTCAATTGATTCTTCGACGCGATGCGCGCCGGTTCCATACGTCAAGCCGACGCAAATCGCCGGGATGCCGCGACTAATCGGAATGTTGGCGTCAGTACTCGACGCATTCAGTTCCGGCTCCAGGCCGATCTCCTTGAGAATCTGAATCGCCGTTACCACGATCTTGGCCGACGCATCCGTCTGGCCGGCCGGGCGCTCGCCAAGTACCTCGATCTGGGTCCGGATTGGATCGCCATTTCGGCTGGAGATAATTCGTTCAACCTGGTCGGCCAACCGGTCGAGCGAATCTGGATCCACCGACCGCATGTCGATAACCGCTGACGCGCGCGGAGCGATGGTGTTGACCGAGACGCCGCCTTCGATGAGGCCGACGTTGAACGTCGTCTTGGGATCGGAAGGCACCTGGAGCTGGCTGATCTGCGTCACGATCTTGGCAAGTTCGTGTATCGCGCTCGGTTGACCGAACGCTCCCCAACTATGACCGCCCGGGCCGTCGACCGTTACGCGAATGCGCTTTGAACCGACTGCCATATGGGTGATGCGACCGACGTTGTGCCCCTCGATGGCGATTACTCCGCCGAGTTCATCCTCGAACCGGTCGACCATGGCTCTGATCCCGCGCAGGTTTCCGAGTCCTTCTTCGCCGACGTTGGCGACGAAGAGAATATCGCCTGGAGTCTCGATGCCAGCCTGGTCGAGAATTGACACCAAACCGAGCATCCCGGCCACGCCCAGGCTATTGTCGCCGATTCCGGGCCCAATCATCTCACCGTCGGTTCGTCGAACGGTGATCTCGGTGTTTCGTGGGAAAACCGTGTCGGTGTGGGCGGCCAGCATCAAGCTCTTGGCCGCACCGGTCCCTACTCGGCGCGCGAAGACGTTACCCATTTCGTCAATTTCGGGCGCCAGTCCACTCTGTTTGAAGAGTCCCGCGACGATTTCCGCTCGCTCGCGCTCTTCGTAAGAGGGGGAGGGAACCAAACAGATCTTCTCTGCCCAATCACACACCGGACCAACGGACGCAGCCGCCAATCGCCGGAGGTGAGCACCACGATCGCTTCCACCGCCCAATGAGGTTTCTCTCCAAATCTATTTGTTACCAGAGTCTCTGGACGCGGAGCAAGATTGTCACCGGCGAGGGATCCGATACCTCGGCGCGATGAACTCCCAACATCGCAAAAGTCGTTCAATTATAGCAGAGAGGCAGGAAATTCCCGGATAGATGCGGGATACTGCTCTTGAGGCGTGTAGGCGGAAGCGGCCAGGTTTCGGGAAGTTTCGCGACACATGTGGGCAGCACCCCGGTTGACACCCAGGTATGTCGACCGTAGATTTGCGCAGGGGAACACACGATCGGAACCTTGTTTGGCAACCGAATCCAATACGCGAAAAGCAGCGGTTTAGCGAAGGGATCGAATGGCGTGGTTTCGCGAGGAGCGAGTGAAGTCAAGGTGCCGCCGAGTGAGGCCAAGCATGCGCCCGGCATGATCGGGAGCTACGGAGGTTATCGTGCCCCACAGGGCATGCTCTCCTGGGCGCTCCATCGAATTGCGGGGCTCGGCATCCTCGCGTTTCTGCTGCTGCACATCGTCGACATCTTCTTGATCGGCTACGGTCCCAAGTCCTTCAACGACCTGGTGTTCATTTACACGAACCCGATCTTTCGCGCGGGCGAGGTGCTTCTCGTCGCGGCCGTCTACTATCATGCGGTCAACGGCGTTCGCATCATCCTCATCGACTTCTGGCAGGCCGCCTACAAATACGAACGTCAGCTCTTCTGGGGCGTTATTGCAGTCTTCCTGGCCGGATTCATTCCGACGGCCGTCCTGATGATCACATGAGGGTGAACGTGATCGAACGAATGAGCTCGGACTCAGAAAAGTGTCTCCGCAGTCTGAAGGGTTGGTTACTCGTATGATCGCTCCTCGCGGCCGAGTCGGCCGGCAGCGTCCGGCAGGTGGCAGCAATTTCGAACTCTATTCCTGGTACTTCTTCCGTATCAGCGGCTTGGTGCTCATCGCGCTGGCCGTCATCCATATTGTCATCATGCACGTCGTCAACAGCGTCTCCGAGATCGACTACAACTTTGTCGCCAACCGCTGGTCGTCACCATTTTGGCGATCATTCGACTGGCTGCTCCTGACTCTCGCATTGCTGCACGGACTGAATGGCGCGCGTATTGCCATCGACGACTACGTTCAGAGCCACGGCTGGAGGGTCTTCGCGAATTCGATCGTCTGGCTGACAGCAATCATCTTCCTGATTCTTGGCACCATTGCGATCGTCACGTTCAACCCGGCCCAGTTCAATGGGGTCGCATCGGTAGGGAGATAAGCGATGTATCACCGGTACGACGCGGTCATCGTTGGCGCTGGCGGCGCCGGCCTGATGGCAGCGGCACAGCTCGCCGACAAGGCCAACATCGCGGTCGTCAGCAAGCTCTACCCGTCTCGTTCGCACACCGGCGCGGCGCAGGGCGGAATCGCCGCCGCTCTGGGGAACATCGAAGAAGACCACTGGGTCTGGCACATGTTCGATACCGTCAAGGGCGGTGACTACCTCGTCGATCAGGACGCCGCTGAGGTACTGGCTCGCGAGGCGATCGACGCCGTCTACGATCTCGAGCACATGGGATTGCCGTTCAACCGCACGCCCGAAGGCAAAATCGACCAGCGCCGGTTCGGCGGGCATACGAAGAACTTCGGCGAGGCAGCTGTGCGACGTGCTTGCTATGCGGCCGACCGCACCGGCCACATGATTCTCCAGACCCTGTATCAACAGGGGATCAAGAACCAGGTCACGTTCTTCAACGAACTGATGATGCTCGACCTGTTGATCACCGACGACGGCGTCTGCTGCGGCATCGTCGGCATCGATATCCTGACTGGCGAATTCCACACCATTCACGCGAAATCGGTGTTGCTTGCAACCGGTGGCTACGGCAAGGTCTTCAAGGTCACGAGCAACGCGCTTTCGCTCACCGGTGACGGCTGCGCCATCGCGCTGCGCCGCGGTCTGCCGCTGCAGGACACGGAGTTCTACCAGTTCCACCCGACGGGTATTTACAAGCTCGGTATCCTTCTCTCAGAGGCATGCCGTGGTGAAGGTGGCATTCTTCGTAACAACAGCGGAGAGCGTTTCATGGAGCGCTACTCGCCTACGTTGCTTGATCTCGCGCCGCGCGACATCGTCTCTCGCAGCATCTACATGGAGGTACGAGAAGGGCGCGGCATCGATGGCCAGGACTATGTCCACCTCGACCTGACCCACCTGCCCACGGAAACGATCGAGCAGAAACTGCCCGACATTACAGACTTCGTACGGACCTACATGGGTCTCGATCCGATCCACGACCTTATCCCGATCCAGCCAACCGCGCATTACGCGATGGGTGGCATCCCAACCGACATCGAGGGTCGCGTCACGATCGACGAAAACAATGCGATCATGCCGGGGCTCTACGCCGCTGGCGAGGCGGCCTGCGTGAGCGTCCACGGCGCGAACCGGCTGGGCACGAACTCGCTGGTGGACCTGGTTGTCTTCGGACGCCGCGCCGGAAAGAACATGACCAAATACATCAACGAAAACGACCTGCACCCGCTGCCAAAAGAGCCGGAATTCCGGGCCAGGGCAGAGGTCGCCCGCTTCATGGAGAATGACGGGACCGAGAACGCGGCGGACATCCGCTCGGAAATGCAACAAGTCATGATGGACGATGCCGGGGTCTTCCGTACAGGCGACGGTTTGCGCGAACTCGACAAGAAGCTGGAGGAACTACGGCACCGCTTCACGCGCGTCGGTTTGCGAGATAAAGGCCGTACATTCAACATGGACCTGGTCGAGACGATCGAGACCGGATTCCTCCTCGACGTTGCCCAGACAATCGCATTCAGTGCTCTGAATCGTGAAGAGAGCCGCGGCGCGCACGTCCGCGAAGATTTCCCAGGTCGAGACGACGTCAACTGGCTCAAGCACACGTTGGCCTACCGGACGTCCGGAGGACTCAAAGCTCGCTACAAACCAGTCGTGCTCACCCGATTCGAACCAAAGGAACGGAAGTACTGATGGAGGTTCAACTCCGCATTCAGCGATACAACCCCGAGTTCAGCGACAAGCCGTACTATCAGGAGTACACCGTCGACGTCCAGCCGACCGACCGTGTTCTCGATGCACTGAATCAGGTCAAATGGCACCAGGACGGCACGCTCACCTACCGGCGGAGTTGTGCTCACGGAGTCTGCGGCTCCGACGCCATGCGCATCAACGGTCGCAACCGGCTCGCCTGCAAGGTATTGATCAAGGACATTGGCACCAAGATCACCTGCGAGCCGCTGCTCGGCTACGAGATCATCAAGGATCTCGTGATCGACATGGAGCCGTTCTTCGACAGCTACCGCAAGGTGATGCCGTTCCTGATCAACGATCAGAATCCGCCGGCCACCGAGCGGCTCCAGTCGCCCGAAGCGCGGGCCATTTTTGATGACACGACCAAGTGCATTCTCTGCGGAGCCTGCACCACGGCGTGCCCGATCACCTGGACCAACGAGAACTGGATCGGACCGGCGGCCATCGTCAATGCGCACCGGTTCATCTACGATAGCCGCGACACCGGCACCGAGGCGAGGCTCGAGGTGTTGAACGAGAAGTCAGGCGTCTGGCGTTGCCGCACGATCTTCAACTGCACTGACGCGTGCCCACGTGGTATCCAGGTGACGAACGCCATCGAGCAGGTCAAGCGAACGCTGCTGCTTGATCGCTAGACATTCATCGTGCACGTACACTTACGGGGGTTGGAACGACGCGAGTCGTCCAATCCCCGTATCCGTTAATGATATGTAGCCTCGGGACGCCATCCCGTTTGCTACAATCAGCGCCATCATCAACTTTTGGTCATGGAGGGGGACCATGCAGAACCCAGTAAGCTGGCATTATCTGACGGCGCCCATCTACGAGACGCCGACCTGGGGACCGTTCTCGATCGCGTTTGTCGCGATCTTCGGCGTCGGACTGATTGTCTGCCTGGCGCTCTATAACGACGTCTTCCGGCAGTTGCGCAAGAACCGGATGCTCTATGACGCCATACGACGCGGGACAGGCGCTCTTATCGCCATTTTCTTGATCGGTTTGTTCTTCTTCATGTTCCGGTTCCTGCGGGTGTCCGTCTTCTACCTGTCGTTGCGTCTCTGGCTCTACCTGTCATTCGCCGCATTTGTCGCATGGATCGCCTACTTCGTTCGCTACATGCGTAACGAATATCCGGCCCGTATTCGGGAATTCGAAGCGCAGCAGCTCAAGAAACGCTACCTGAACCCATCGCCGTCAGCGTCGGCAATTAGTCGCAGCCAGCGGAGTTCAAAACGCCGCAAGAAGGCGCGCACGGCTTACCGCTCGGCCAAGGGGTAACGACAAGATCAGGACACAAAAAGAACGGCCCGCTCGAATGCGCGGGCCGTGTTGCATACAAGAGAGCCGTGCACCCTCTGTCGATCGCGATCCTCCAGCTTACGCCGGGCCAGTTAGCTCCGGCCAGGCAACCCTACGGCACCCAGAGATAACCACTTACGGCTGCTTCCTTCCGGACCTGACCGGGTTCGCGGGTCCCTGTCGCGTAGGACCTGACCATCCCCGCCACTTGGCTCGGGCAGTCCCACAAGATCGTACCTCGAGAGGGGATTCAGTCCCGCTATAGCGGATTGCGGGTGCAGGGCACCGCTAGTTCCCCACCTAGCACGGCGACCCAAATCATACCCCAGTCTGGGCCGCCTCATCAACTTCGTTCAGGCTCCAAGCGACTCCCCGCCGTCGACCCGAATGATGTTTCCGGTCATCCAACCGATGCCCGGCATGCTCAGAACGCGAATCGTCCTGGCAACATCTTCCGTCGTGGTCAGCCGACCACGTGGATTGCGTCGCAGCGCTCCGTCGAGCATCTCCTGCGCGCCGGGAATCTTGTTCTGTGCGGGAGTATCCGTCACGCCCGCTTGAATCGCGTTAGCCGCAATACCAGCCTGCCCAAGTTCCACGGCGATCTGCCGAATGTGCGACTCGAGCGCTGCCTTGGCAGCCGAGACCGCGCCGTAGCTCGGCCAGATACGACTCGATCCCTCACTCGTCATCGCGAAGATCCGGGCGTCGTCATCGAACATCCCCGCACGGTAGATGTCCTGTGTCCAGTAGACCAGGGAATTCGCCATGACATCGAACGTCATGTCCATCTGCTTCTGAGTCAGCGCGTGCGAAGGATCCTCATCGAAGAACTGTCGCAGCGTCCCGAAGGCCAACGAATGCATCAGCACGCGAATTTTGGCACCGCGTTCGCGCAGTGCACTCAAAACCTCGTCCCGCTTCTCCGGGTCGGCCGCGTTGACGTTGAAGAAGAGGGCTTGCTGGCCGGTCGCCTCGACATCGTCAATGACCTGTTGAACGAGCGGCATGGTCGTCCGGCGGTCGAGGTGGACACCGCAGATATTCATGCCGTGTCTCGCCAGTTCTCGCGACGCCGCGGCACCGAATCCGCTAGACGCACCGAGAATCAGCGCCCAGCCGCTCAGTCCGCCACTCTCTGTCATCCTGGTCCCCTTCCCACGCGATTGCACACGCGATCGCGACTGATTGCGCGGCACACGGTCTCGCGCCGCAAGCCGATCGATTATCGTTTGGTTGGCGATATGGGGTCAAGCGGACGATTCAGTCGCCTTGCCCGCGGCATCCTTCGCACTGGTCGGAAAGGTCACTCGCACGACTGTGCCGCCTTCAGGCCGCCGGATTAGCTCCAAACCTCCGCGGAGATCGGTCTCCACCAGTGTCCTGGCGATGATCAGTCCGAGTCGACGACTCGATTCGAGCGAGAACGATTCGTCGATCCCGACACCGTCGTCGACGACCTCGATCGCAGCGTGGTCGTTGTGAATGCAGGAGCGTACCACGATCTCGCCGACCGACCGGCCCGCGAATCCGTGACTGATCGCGTTCATCACGAATTCGTTGATCAAAAGGGCGAGGACAGTCGCTTCCTTCGAGTTGACCACGACTTCAGACGGATCAATGACGAAGCGGACCGTTAGATCCGGACCGACGAGATTGCTGACCGCATCGTCGGCGACGTGCTTGGCAATGACGTCGACCGTCGTCTCCCTCAGATTGCCGCCACTGAGAATGTCGTGAATCGCGGCAATGCTCTGAATCCGGGTCACCGCCTCACGCAAGGGGGCCGCAGTAGAAGAATCGGTTGCGTGTCGCGCCTGCATAGACAGGAGCGCGGCAACAGTCTGCAGGTTGTTGCGCACGCGGTGATGCATCTCCTGCAACAGTGTGGAGGTGCGGACATAGCCGCGGCGCGCCTCCTCGTACAAGTCCGCGTTCTCGATCGCGATCGCGGCTGCATCACAAAAGGCGTCGAGCAGTGCGCTCGCTTCGTAGTCGTCGGGTGGTCGCAGCGTGTGGAAGACACACAGTGCCCCAACTGCTCGACGGCCGGTAAGCATTGGGAAGACGTGGACAAAGAGGCTGTTCGGTGCGTTACCCACCTGGCGCCAGATCGTCGCCAGGGACTGCATCACGTCGTTGACCACGTGGCGCACGCCCGGATTGACGCTGTCGAAGGAACAGGTCTCATCCGGCGAATGCCGGGCGAGCAGTTCCAGGTGTTCGTCGTCGTTGCGACGCATCCGGTAGATCTCGACCCCGACCGCGTCGGACAACTCGGTCGCCTGCACGCAGATGAGATTCAAGAGCTTTGGGAGTTCGAGCGTCGATGCGACCAGACGCGACATCTGTTGGAGCGTCGAGAGCTGTCGGAGCCGGCGCTGTAATTCAGCGTCGGTCTGACTGTACAGCTGTGCGTTTTCGATGGCGATCGCCATCTCACCTGCCGCAGTCTCAAGGAATGCCAATTCATCCGGATCGAATTCGCGTCGTTCGAGCGACAGGATATTTAACACCCCGACCAGGCGGTCGGGCGAACTCAGCGCCAGTGGCACGGATACTTGTGAGTCGTAACGCTGGTCACCAACCAGCGGGTAGTCGACGTAGTTTGGATGGGTGGTGGCGTCCGGCACCGCCATGATCTGCCGAGCTACCGCCGCCTGGCCGGTGATTCCCATCCCCAGTGGCAGGAAGACTTGCCCCGTCGCCTGCGGATTCAGTCCAATCGATGCCCGCAGCACCAACGTCGAGTTGGTCTCGTCCGCTAGGAAGATCGAGCAAGAATCGCACCGCATGGTCTCGCGAACCACGGTGACGACCGTCTCGAGCATCGCATCCAGATCGAGACTCTTGGTGGCAGCTTGGTTGATTCGCCGCAACGCCGCGAGCCGGGTGACGTTGTCGGACAGCGGATTCGATCTGTCATCCGACGTTGCTCGCTGAATCGAAATACCGTCCTCATATCCACGAATGACTGCCACGATGACCTTCTCTGGCACACGGCGACCCAGGAATTCAACTGCGCCGAGAAGATGATCAATCGCTTCAGTGATGGAACGTCCGGCGCGAGCGGTATCCAGGCCGAACCGCTCGGCAAGATGCTCGACGGTTGTCGCGTCTGAGACGAGACCGACATCTGGGCCAGCGAGACAGTCCGCCAGGTCTTTCAAATCAGCTTCCCATGACGAGCCAAAATCAGCGGCGTCAATAACCCTGTTTGTCGCGTCCATTCGCACCTTCATCGCGTGGTAAGATCAGCCCGTCGACGCGCGAATCGATAGCTACCGGAGTACAGATGCCCGCTCCCAATCAGACGCTCGGTGTCGTCACCGAGGGAACCTTCAACGCCGGTCTGACTGTCCGGTTGTCGACCGATTGCTCCACCGAATCACTCCGAGTCGGGTCATTCGTCGTGCTCGAGGGGGCGCGCAATCGCTATTTTAGCCTGATTACCGATATGCGGCTGCGCGTGACCGATGCTGGTCTTGCCGCTTCCCCGCCGATGGATGCGTCGCCCTTTGTCAGGCGCGCGCTGGCGAGTAGCCACACCTACGCCACGGTCGAGGTCCGTCCAAGCCTGATGCTCGAAGAGGCGAGCAGTCTCGACGGACCTACTCTCGGTCCAGTGCGGAACATCCCGATGCATTTCGCGACGTTGCGCGAAGCGACGGAGATCGATTTCGACCTGGTCTTTGGCGAAGAGTCGAAGACACGATTCGCTCTTGGAACGCCGCCGACCATGGACATCCGCATCCCGATTGACCTCGAAGAGTTGGTAACGCGCAGCAACGGAGTCTTCGGGCAGAGCGGCACTGGTAAGAGCGTCCTGACACGGCTGCTTCTTTTCGGAATCATCAAGAGCGATGTCGCCTCTGTCCTCGTGTTCGACATGCACGGTGAGTACGCCCAACATCTGCCGGACGAACCGCAGATTCAAGGACTGGTGGACCTCTTTGGCAGCACACGGGTGGTCGTTTACACACTGGAAAAAGGGCGCGGGAATCGTGATCTGAGCTTCGGACTGAATCAGATCGAGCCGGACGATATCGAACTGCTCTCCGACGAACTGAATCTTACCGGAACGTACGGTGCGACGACGCACCAGCTCTGGGAGCGGTACCGGGAACGCTGGCTACAGCGCCTGCTTGAGATGTCGCAGGAGGATCTGGCTGAGTTCAGTGCTGAGACCGGCACGCACTTGGGAGCGCTCAACGCGCTCAAACAGAAGCTAGCGGTGCTGCAGAAGCGGGACTACATCCTCAATCACGCCGAGACGTCGGCGATTGACGACCTCCTGTCGAATCTCCAGCGCGGCAAGCATGTGATCCTGCAATTCGGACGCTATCAGTCGTTTCTCGACTATATGCTGGTCGCGAATATTGTGACGCGCCGCATTCATCAGCGCTACACCGAGCACGTGCTGGCCCAGACGAACTCGTCCAACGGAGCATCGGACGACTTGCGCCGCCTTGTCGTCGTGCTGGAAGAGGCACACAAGTTCCTGGCACCCGAGGCTTCTCGCCAATCGATTTTTGGGACGATCGCTCGAGAGATGCGCAAGTACTCAGTGACGCTTCTGATCGTCGATCAGCGCCCCTCCGGCATCGATCCGGAGGTCCTGTCGCAGATCGGAACGCGCATCACCGGACTGCTCACCGACCAGCGAGACATCGACGCGGTGCTGACCGGAGTCGCGGACCGCAACCAACTTCGCGGGATGCTTGCCAGTTTGAAGCCGAAGCAGGAGTGCCTGATTATCGGCCACGCCATCCCGATGCCGATCATGCTGCGAACCCGCGACTACAATGCGCAAGAGCTGAAGAGCGAAATTCAGCCCGACAATGTTCGTTCACTTGGCACAAGCTTTCTGCGAAATCGCCTCAACGGAGACGAGGACTGAATCTGGGCATGAAGCTCCTCCATTTTGCTGATCTCCACCTCGGCATTGACAATTACGGCTCGCTCAACCCCCGAACCGGACTTTCGACCCGCATTGACGACTTCCTTCGTGCATTCGACGCGATCATCGACGCTGCGATCAACGAGCAGGTCGACGCCGTTCTGTTCGCTGGAGATGCCTTCAAGAACCGTGACCCGAGCCCAACTCTCCAGCGCATGTTCGCTGAGCGCATTCGTCGCTTGGCCGAAGCCGCAATTCCGACCATTCTGCTTACGGGAAACCACGACCTGCCGACGATTACCGCACGCGCGACGGCCGTAGATATTTACGAAACACTCGCGATTCCGAACATCCACCCGGCGAGAGGAGTCGACCTCCACTCAATAATGACGAAGAATGGTCCGCTCCAGGTGGTGACACTCCCCTGGATTCCCAGAAACACGCTGACGACCGCAGAAGAACTGCGCAAGCTCCCCGCGGACGAGCAGTCGATCAAGATCGCTGAACTCATCGCCGAGACGATGCGTGAGGTGAACGCCGGTCTCGATTCGGACGTGCCGGCCGTTTTGCTGGCGCACCTGTCACTGGAAGGCGCACGACTCGGCGCGGAGCAGTCGATCATGCTCGGCAACGAGATGGTCCTCTCTCACACCGACATTGCCGTCGACTCGTTCGACTACGTGGCGCTTGGCCACGTCCACCGCCACCAGAGCCTCGGCACTCATCCACCGATCGTCTACGCCGGCAGCCCTGAGCGGGTTGATTTCGGTGAAGAGCGTGAGACCAAGGGCTACGTGATGGTCGACCTCGAACGCGCCGCAGGAGGCGAATGGGAGGCCACCTGGAAGTTCGTGTCGCTGCCGACTCGTCCTTTCCTGACGATAAACCACGCGGCACGCACCGAGGATCCGATGGAGGAGATTCGAAGCCTCATCAATCGCAGGCAGCCCGAAATCGAAGAGGCCATCATACGCATGACTGTCACGGTTCCGAGCGAGCGCGAGGGCCTGGTGCGGGTCGACGAGATTCGTCGCTGGCTTCAGGATGCCGGAGCCGCGTGGGTCGCGAGGGTCAACCGCGAGACGGATGCCGTCAAGCGCGTACGCGTCGACATTCGCGATGATGAAGCTCTCGACCCGGAGGTCATGCTCGACCGCTGGCTCACGATGCGCGACCTTCCGGACGCGACGCGCGAACGCGTCCGCGCCGCCGGTCTCGAGCTGATCCACACCGAGCGGGAGAACGCTGAGCAGAATTAAGTTCACGTCGGTACTGGCGTTCCTCGACTTCCAGGTTCGATCCTCGGCAGTTACGAAGGCGGCATCAAGCGGAGAACCTTACGTGCCCTTCGCTCGTCACGCATGTAAACCGATAGTACGGTCTTGCGACATCGACACGAAAAGGGCGATCCTCGTGATCGCCCTTAATCATGTTCAAGTTCTTGCGCCTTGGCGTCTACAGGTGCTTCTCGAACCAGCCGAGTATCGACTGCAACCGCTCAATCCGGTGCGCTGGCTTGCCCATCCGCGACAGGCCGTGACTCTCGTTCGGGAAACGAACGAACTCGGTCTCTCGTCCGAGCATCGTCAACGCGACAAAGAGTTGCTCCGACTGCTCGATCGGGCATCGGTAGTCTTGCTCGGAGTGAATGATCATCAGTGGCGTGACAATTTTGTCAACGTAGGTGATCGGCGACATCTTGAGGAACTGGTCGGTGTTCTCCCACGGATTCCCGCCAGTCTCATAGTCACCGAACGTCGACCCGATATCACTCGTGCCATAGAACGAGTACATGTTCGTGACTGGTCGCTGCGTCACGGCTGCCTTGAACCGGTCTGTGTGACCCACGACCCAGGTCGTCATGAAGCCGCCGTAGGATCCGCCGGTCACGCCGAGCCGGTTTGGATCGACGTAGCTCTGATCGATGGCGTAATCGACCAGCGCCATCAGATCAGGCATGTCGGACGATCCCCACACCCCCTTGGTGCAGGAACTGAAGTCGCTGCCGTATCCCTGGCTACCGCGCGGATTGCCATACACCACGACATAGCCCTGAGCAGCCAGGAGCTGGAACTCATGGAAGTAGGCGTTGGCGTACATCGCGTGCGGTCCGCCGTGGATTTCGAGGACCATCGGGTACTTCTTGCCTTCTTCGAATCCGATCGGCTTCATGATCCAGCCGTGAATCGTGGCCTTGTCGTCGGCCTGGCTCTCGACGCGAATCTCCTCGGGCTCGCTGATCAGGACCGACGAGAAGAATTCCTTGTTCGCGTGAGTCAACTGCCGCTCGTCGCTGCCGTTCCCTTTGCATACGAAGATGTCACAGGGGTTGGTCGACGTACCAGCCGAGAAGCCGATCGTCGATCCATCGGCGCTGACGCTGTAGTTCATGACCCGACGGGTTCCACCGACAACCAGTTCGGCATCGCCGCCGTCGACGCGAACCCGGCGCACGTGAGCATTTCCTTCGTCCGAGACGTTGAAGAGAATCGACGAGCTGTCACCGCTCCAGATCATCTCAGTCTCGGCGCCGCTGGCCGTATCGACCGCTGAGGTGTCACCGACCATGCGGTCCAGTCCGCTCGTAAGGCTCCGCAGGCCACTGCCACTCGGCTCGACGACCCAAAGCTCGGCATTGAGAGCGTGACCGGCACGCGCGTTATTGTGCCCCTGGACGGCTAGATATTTGCCGTCAGGTGACCAGGACGGTCCGTAGAACATCGCGTCGTTGCCCGTCAGCACCGGCGACGCATCTCCGCCCGATTCCGGAATCGTCCAGATCTCGCTGTTCTTCTTCAGTTCGCGCTGATCGGTTCGATTCGATACGAAAGCGATGGTATTGCCATCCGGGGACCAGGTCGGCGAGGAGTCATCGAACTCACCGGATGTAACCTGTCGCGGATCACCACCTTCGAGTCCAACCACCCAGATGTGTGTTGGCTTATTGTCGAGAAAGCCCGGCGTGCCATCAGCGCGAAAGCGGAGCTTCGTGACGCGCACGACGTCGCTCTTCTTCTCCTCCGGCTGGCCTTCCTTGGCCTTGGCCTCCTCCATTGCTTTCGTGTCGGACTTGGAGACGAACGCGATTGAAGAGCCGTCGCGCGAGATGGTGAAGCTCGACACCGACTCGGGAAGATCAGTCAATTTCGCGGCCTCGCCCCCAGCCACGGGAATCGTCCAGATCTGATTCGAATCGGATCGATTCGACAGGAACACGATCCGCGAGCCATCCGGCGTCCAGCGCGGTGTCGAGTCTTTCGCGTCGGCCGCCGTGAATCGCCGACTCTCGCCCCCGCTGGTAGAGACGAGATAGAGGGAAGACCGGTAGTCGTCCTTCTCCATGTCCACCGTCGTCTGGACATAGACGATTTGGCTTCCATCAGGCGAAATGCGCGCGTCGTTCAGCAACTTGATGTTGCTGATGTCCTCCGGCGTCATCTTTCGCCGGTCGCTCCCTGTCCCTGACACGTACGGTCTCCTCTCGTCACACAAACAATCGGCGATCCGCTGCGAACGAGGACCGCTCAGAGTTTCGACGGCCAGTCGTTCCCGGATCACCGGGATAGGAGCATGCTAGCACACGTGTAACGAACGCAGGCCACGTGGCCTGCGTTCTCATCGTCCGTCGAATGTGATGGTGAACTGTGGGTTCTCCGACGGTCAGACCTCGACGTCTTCCAAGCCGCGACGCCTGCGCGCGATCACTCGAAGCTCTTCGAGTACGCGCTGTCGATCAGCCTGGTATTGCGCTTCGCCGATATTCCCCGCCGCGTGTTTCTCGTCAAGAGAGTTGAGCTGCGCCGCCAGAGCCAGTCGCTCGTCGTCGAAGCCAACCATCGCGCCCGATGGCCGCGGCGACATCCCGCTGGTCGTCTCCACCTTGCCTGCCTTACCTCGACGTCGACGAAGCGTGAAGAAGACGAGAGCCCCGGCGACCACGACGCCAACCCCCGTCGCGATCGCGGCGTAGAGCGGCCCATTACTCGAATCAGGGTTCGAACCCGCTTTGGGCAAATCAACGACCTGGACGCTCAGCGAATCTCCGACAATCGGCTTGTCGACTGACAATACGTGGTATTTGTCACCGCTGACGTCGACAACACCGGCGTCATTGAACACCTGAGAACTGATATTGTACGTTCCCTGCTTCACAAGAAAGCGAATCGTCCCGGTCGCCATCGCGGTGTGTATCGTGAGGGTCTTGGTCGATCCGGAATAGGGGACCTGGTACGAAATCAGCGCCGTTTGACTTCCTGGGATGATCGCACCAGTCGTAACGAGCGTTCCACCGTCGATCTTGGCGTCACCAAAATCGAAACCCGGCTGCGGCGTGATTTGCGCTGAACTGTCGGGCAATCCCAAGCGCAGCACGACCCCGTTGTTGCCGATGTACGTGTGATTGGTCGTGTTATTCACCGCCAGAATCTCGAAGAGGCTGACCTGCCGGTTGGAGGGATCGGCTCCGGAAATCACGATGCTACGAGAGTCGAGCGAAATCGTACTGGGATCAGTCGAGGTCTCGTAGACCTTGATCGAGTCGATCTTCCCAGCGTCACCGGGCATCAACAGCATCTGGCCGGGATACTCGACATTCTTGTAGCTGACCCGAGCAATGTATGCCTCGCCCTCGGTCACCGGAACGTCCTTGAACTCATAATGGCCGGTGCTGTCGGTCTTGCCGCTATACGACTTCGCCAGGTCCATCCCCTGGTACTGGTCCAGCGTCACATCCAGTCCAGCCACGCTGCCGCCCCCCGGGGTGCCCATCGTGACAGTGCCAGAAATCGTCGCCGTTGAATCCGCGGAGGCCGTCATCGGAATGGCGAGCATCAGCAGAACGATTACGAGCGCGAGCGTTCGACGAACCATGACTCTTGGATCCCTCATTTGGACTGGCAAAATGGCCCACCCGCGTGGGTCAGCGGCCAAAGTGTATCAGGTGACGTTTGGTGATCCGAACGGGAGAGACCGGCGATGTTCAATCAGCCGCATCTGCCCGCGAGAGACCGGACGAGGTCGATTCATAGGCCCGGTCGAGCAGCTCGATCAGGTGCATCACCGGACGATGATCCCCGCGGTCTTTCAGCCCCGACGAGATCTGAAGCATGCAGCCCGGATTCGCCGAGACGATGACCTCGGCGCCGGTTGAAAGTGCGTTGTTCAGCTTCCGCTCGAGTAACGATTTCGACATCTCAGGCTGAAGCAGGTTGTAGATTCCAGCGCTGCCGCAGCAGAGCGACGATTCCGGCATCTCGACGAGCGTCAATCCGGGAACAGCCTCAAGAAGCGTCCGCGGCTGCTTCGTTACGCGCTGCGCGTGGGCGAGGTGACACGGCTCTTGATACGTCACACGCCAGTTAAGCCGTCCCGGCTCGGACGAGAGGCCGGTGTCTCCCAGGAATTCGATGATGTCTTTGACGTTGCTCGAGAACTTCCGAGCACGATCGGCGTAGACCGGATCGTCTTTCAATAGGTGGCCGTATTCCTTCAGCGCGGCGCCGCAGCCAGCCGCGTTGACGATGATCGCGTCGAAGTGTCCCTTTTCGAAGGCGTCAATGTTCTGGCGGGCCAGCTTCCGGCCGCCGTCCGGCTCGCCGGCGTGGATGTGCAGCGCTCCGCAGCAGCCCTGCTCGGATACAAGCGTGACGTCAAAGCCGTTCCGATTGAGCACCCTGATCGTTGCCTCGTGCACCCCGGCATAGGCCGTACTCATGATGCATCCGGTGAAGAGGGCGACCGTTCCACGACGTTCCGACCCCGAATGAATCGTCTGCCCATGCGGAACGGTGAACTGCTCGCTCAGTCGCGGCATCATCTGCTCGGTTTCGGCCAGGCCGGCAAAATTCAGAATCTTCGAACGACGAACCGCGCTCTGCAGTCCGGTTCTCTGATAGGCCTTGAGCGCGTGACTCGCGAGTCTGAACCGGCGCATGTCGCCAAACAGGACGTCGAACGCCAGCGTCTTCGCTGCCCGGGTCTTTACCGGTTGCTCTCGATGGGCCTCGATCTGAGCGCGCGATGCTTCCAGAATCTCGCCATAGTGCACGCCCGACGGGCAAACCGCCTCACACGCGCGGCAGTTCAGGCAGAGCGACATCTCTTCTTCGAAAATCGGATCGAGAAGTTCGAGCTTCCCTGTAGCGACCTGCTTCATCAGCCAGATGCGGCCACGTGGCGACGACCGTTCACGCTGGGTTATGCGATAGGTCGGACACGACGACAGACAGAACCCGCAATGAACGCAGGATCGAATCACGTTGAAGTCGGGCGCGTCCGGACCGGAAAAGTTGTTGACGACCTGTTCCTGCTCTAGTGACAACGGAGACCCTCGCTTGCTAGTCTTGCTCGAACGGAAAGTTCGTGTCGAAAATATCTAGAGATGGCCGATGAAGCGTCCCCGGTTCAGCACTCGCGCTGGATCAAACTGCCGCTTGAGCGCGCGCATCAATTCGAATCCGGCTGGCTCGTTGCCGAAAACGTCCGTGCCCGACTTGACCGCGACCGGCCCAGTCAGCATCGTCGCGTGCGTTCCGAGACCGCGAGCGCCTTCCCATATCGCACGCAGACCACTGAAATCGTCGTCCTGCACGTTCCAATTGGCGAAGACGGCTCCGGAGCCGAGGTCCGCCATTATGGACGGTGGTGGGGCAAATTTTCTGCCGAGCGTCTCGATCACCGGTATGGCCTCACCAGCCGTCGACGGGGGAATGCCGAACCGAATGCTGAGACCCGGGCGCCCGGGATCGGCCGAGAGCGCGCCGTTGATCGCCTCCAGTACACGACTGGAGTCTGTGTCATCAAGGGTGAACTGCTCAATCGAATGAACGTACGTCGCATCGAGCAGTCGTTCAGCCTGCCGATCAACGCTCCCTTCCGGCCCCTCTGCACGCAGTACCAGTCGCCACGGTGCCGACACGAGCGTTCCTTGACTGTCGAATGATTGGTTCAGCGCCACGATCATTGTTGGGGACAGCGGCGACTCTCGCACCGACATCACGGCTTGTAGCACCTCGTCGAGCGTGTGGAAGTTGGAGACGACGGTACGCACCGCCCGTGGCGCTGGCAGGACCTTGAAATTGAGTTGCAGGACGATCCCAAGGGATCCGAGCGCGCCATAGTGGAGTCGCATCATGTCGTAGCCGGACACGTTCTTCACTACCATGCCGCCACCACGCGCGATTTCACCGTCGGGTGCCATCACGGTGATGCCGATCACCAGGTCCCGCATCGAGCCATGGCCAAAGCGGCGCGGACCTGAAACCGCCGTACAGTAGAGTCCACCAATCGTCGCCTCTTCAGCGTCGGCGGCGTCGAACGGTAGCATCTGGCCGTGCTCCCCGAGCAAGCGGTTGAGATCCCCCGCGCGACATCCTGCCTGAACGGAAATCGTCAGATCGTCTGGCTCGTAGGTCACGACCTTGTCGAGGCGGGTCAAATCGAGTGCGACCGACGCGGCTTCGGGCACATTTCCCAGGCCCATCATCGTTCCGCCGCCCCACGGGATGACCACGTTACCGATCGAGGCCGACGACTTCAGCACATCGCGGACATCGTCGAACGATTCGGCGACGACGACCCGCGAAACGGAGACGTCGTCGATCGACCGGGACGCCGATGCCGGCGTGTTTCTCGCCGCCGTATGATCCTGTTCAGACAAATTCAATCCCCAGATTCGCCGCCATTGCCTGACTCTTGAGGGACGCCACCTCACCGCATGAGAAGCCGCTCGGGAAGACCTTTTCCGGGTTGAAGAGCTGCATTGGGTCGAAGCTCATCTTGAGACCGGCCATCGCGGCGAGGTCCTCAGTGGTAAAGATGAGCGGCATGAAGTCTTTCTTCTCCAACCCGATGCCATGCTCACCGGATACCGCGCCTCCTGCTTCGATGCACCAGTGGATCATCTCGGTTCCGGCGTTGAGGACACGCTCGATATCTCCAGCGTGGTAGCGGTCGAACAGGATCAGCGGGTGCAAGTTGCCGTCTCCGGCGTGAAAGACATTGGCTACCTTGAGCTTGTAGTCTCGACCTATCTCCTCCACTCGCTTTAGCGTGCTCGGGAGCTTGGTGCGGGGAACGACCGTGTCTTGCAGGTAGTAGTTCGGTGCAATTCGGCCCATCGCGCCAAGCGCGGACTTGCGTCCTTGCCAGAGGAGATCTCTTTCGGCCTGCGACTGCGCGACCCGCACCTCCGACGCATCGTGCCGGCGGCAGATCTCGGCTATCTGCTCACGGTGATCTCCAACGATCTCAGCCAGCCCGTCGATCTCGATAAGCAAGACGGCGCCGGCCTCGGTCGGATAACCCGCATGGAACGCCGTCTCGACCGCCGAAATCGTCAGCGCGTCCATCATCTCGAGGGCGGCAGGCAGAACGCCGGCTGCGATGATCGCCGAGACGGCATTCGACGCGGTCTCAATGTTGGGGAATGCGGCCAGCATCACCTCGGTCAACTCTGGTGTGCGCATCAACCGGGTCATGACCTTGGTGACGATGCCAAGCGTTCCTTCCGAACCAACCAGAACTCCGGTGAGGTCGACACCGGGAACGTCGGGCGAAGGACCGCCAACCCAGATCATCTGACCATCTGGCAGCACGACCTCCAGGCCGAGAATGTGGTTGACCGTCACACCATATTTCAAACAGTGCGGACCGCCCGAGTTGTTTGCGACGTTTCCACCAATGGTGCACGCCTTCTGCGAGGCGGGATCCGGCGCAAAAAAATAGCCATCTGGCCTGGTAGCCGTCGAGAGGTCGAGATTGATGACGCCCGGTTCGACGATCGCGTACCGGTCCTTGTAGTTGACCTCCAGAATGCGGTCCATCCGGGTCATCGAAATCAGGATGCCGCCGTTCGCCGCAATCGCGCCCCCGGCCAATCCTGTCCCCGCGCCGCGAGCGGTGACCGGAATCTTTGCGGCCCGCGCAATCCGAACCACATGCTGTACTTCGGCTGCGGACCGGGGCAAGACGACCAGATCAGGGCGGTGGCTACCGGCCATGGCCTCGTCAGAACCGTCATATTCATAGACGGTCAACTCCGACGGATTGGACAGGACGGCGTCTCGTCCGAGCGCTGTTTCAAGCTGAGATTGGACCGATGCGCGATCCACCATGTGTCTCCTATCCCGGCAATACGTTGCTGGAATCTAGTATGCAGCAGCGCCGGAACCCGAACAACTCACCTGGGCCAACCGTCTATGGCAAACCGACTTGAGCCTGCGTACGAACGTCCTGATCGATCCCGAAATCGTTTTGCCCGTGGCATAATCGAAGGACAGGCTTGAAAGGAGTACACATGGCAGAGACGGGATACTGGATTATCGTCGGGTCTCCGGATAACTTCGCGACGACGCGAGAACATGGATTTACCGTACAAGGCATGAAGAGCCGGCACCGCAAAAAGGCCGAACAGATGAAACCCGGCGACAAACTGATCTACTACATCACCGGTGTCAAGGCCTTCGGCGGAATCGCGACCGTCACCTCCGATTACTTCGAGGACCACGAGATCATCTGGCGCAGCACCAACAAGAAGCGGCAGGATGAGGACTATCCCTGGCGAGTCAACATCGAGCCGGATGTCATCCTCGACGATGGCGAATATCTGCTCGCCGAGCCAGTCGCTCGCGGCATGACTTATGTCCAGAAATGGCCCGCCGAGAACTGGACTCTCGCGTTCCAGGGCAATGTTCATCGCATTGATGAAGTGGACTACAACCTGGTTCGCGAGGCGATCATCGAGGCGGCCGCGACGGCCAAGACCCACTGAGTCGGAAGCCGAGTCTACAGAACGACGACCTGTGCCCGGCCAGTTGCCGGGCTCATTTCATCTCAGTCGCTCACATTCACGCAAAATGGGTGTATCCTCACATGTTGGACTGGTACGTGCAGTGCCGGCTCTTCTTCTGCGAGCCACAATCTCGTGGCAAGCAATCTATGCCGCTCTAGTCGTAAGGGTTTCGCGAATGTCCTCTTTCTCTCAAACGCTGAAGGCGATCGTCATGGCGGTCGGCATTAGTGTCCTCTGTCTATTGCCGCCAATCGTCCACTTCGTCACGGGTCCGCTGGGCCCGGCGATCGGTGGGTACCTGGCCGGAAGCCGCATGAAGCTCAATGGCGGTCAGGCCGCTCTACTCGGCTTGATCATCGGCGTAACGATCGGCGTCGTGGCCCCGATCGCGTTTGTCAAGATCGGCGGTCTCGATCTCTCGACTTTCGCTCTCTATTTCTTTGGTGGATTCGCGGGAATCTATGCGATGCTGCTGAGCGGCGTCGCAGCGTATTTCGGTGGGAATTCGGCCCGCAAGGAAGAGCTGACGGGCTGGGATTAGTCAAGCGTCCGGCACGTAACACAACGTGCTTGGTACGGATGAATGGGAGGCCAGGTGGGCTACTGTCCACGCTGCGGTGAAAACACGAATCTGGGTAGCGGTCCAAACGTCGTTGCCGAGCGGCGACAGCCGCTGCGGATTCCGGCTGAGTCAAACATTGTGAAACTGCCGCGAAGCGGCGACGGCGATACGATCGAGTACGCCGGGATGCGGTTCAAAGTGTCCCGGCAAGGTCCCGACCTACTACTGTGGGCGATTGAGTAGGGGCTGCCGACGGCCCTCATCCCGGCGCCATCTCCCGTACGCACGGGAGATGGGAGTCGAACTAGACTTGCATGTGTCGTTTCCGGACCTGCCTGATTTTCTACTTCCGCTTGCCCCGATTCAGTTCCCAGATCCGGAGGTTCAACGCCGTGGCGAAGGTCGTCCAGCCAAGGTAGGGTAGCAGCAGCACGCCCGCGATCAATGAGATCGGGAAAAAGGCGATCGTGGTCGCCAGGATCAGCAGCCACAGCGGAACAATAACCACCATCCCGAGTGCGGTCGAGCGCCATTTGAAGAACGCCACCGACCAGAATGCGTTCAGCACGAGCTGCAGACCAAACAAGCTCAGAGCGCGGCTCGCACCGTCCTTCTCGTTCCGATTTCGCCAGACTGACGATGCGGCGATACCCATCATCGCGTAGAGAGTCGTCCAGACTGGCCCAAATACCCACGACGGCGGGTTGAATGACGGCTTTCGCAGTGACGGGTACCAGCCCTGCAGTCCGTCCCGCGTGGCAAAACCTCCAGCCACGCCCGCCATCTCTGAAATCAGAACTCCAACTACGGCAGTGAGCAGTTTCCGGCGCCAACTAGCGTGCATCTTGCCAATCCCTTCGGGTTGCGACGATGGCGACAAATCACGACGCGATACCGCAAGCCTCCTGCCAGTTGAACAGACTCCGCGCCATCTGAGCGTGGCGTGTTGAGCGACGCTTAAATGCAAAAGCCGCGCTGATCAGCGCGGCTCTGCTTGTCTGGTGGAGATGGGGGGAATCGAACCCCCGTCCAGAATGTTCAGCCGAAGATATCCTACAGGCATAGTCGGCGTTTTTTTACCTCTAGCGAACCCCCACCGACGGGGTTTCACCGAGGTTTACCGGATTTCCTTTGGCCAGCTTATCCGGTGCTCAGCCAGCCGCACCCTGACTTAGTGTCGCCCGTTCCAGATCCGTCAGAGTGAGACCTGGGCAGACGTGGCTACTCTAGTTAGGCAGCCAGAGCGAGTTGCTCATTGCCTGTTATGGCGTTGCCCCTTTTTACGAGTCCCGGGGCGACCTCGGCCCGCAATCTTCGAACCTACAACCCTGTCGAAACCAGACATCCCCATTTGGTGCAAGCCGTAGGATACCAGATTTGCCTAGATTTTTCAATGGGTTCGCTGCCCGTTCGAAGGCCGATTACTGCTCGCGCAGAGCACGTTCGATGTTTCGGCGAGCGTCTCGCTCAGCCATCACCGCACGCTTATCATAGAGCTTCTTGCCTCGCGCCACGGCGATCTCTACCTTTGCCAGGCCCTTGCGCAGAACCAGCCGGACCGGAACCAGGGTGTAACCCTTGGCCTCGACCTTCTCCCGCAGATACACCAGCTCACGTGTATGCACCAGCAGCTTGCGCGGGCGATCCGGCTCGTGATTGAAGTAAGCGCCGGAGTGTTCGTAGGGCGATATGTGCGCACCGATCAGCCAGAGCTCGTCATTCTCGATGCGGGCGTACGCATCGCGCAGGTTGACGCGTCCCTGCCGGATCGACTTGATCTCCGATCCGTGCAAGACAACACCTGCCTCGATAGTCTCTTCAACGTAGTAATCGTGGAACGCCTTTCGGTTCGTCGTGACGACTTTCTCGTCGCGCTTAACCTCCGGCGTTTTTGTCTTCGCCATAACCGCCAAGTCTACCCATACGAGAGCCGACCGGACAACTTCACCAGAAACACGCGTGCTCGACCAGAAGGCGGTCGAGCACTGTGCATTCCGATTCTACATAGAGATATCGGCAATCTGCCGATTAGCGGACGACGAACGGTGCACGATAGGTCGACTGCAATTCACCGTTCACGGAGAAGACGAGTTGCCAGTCGCCAGCAGTCAGACCCTTTGTGCTCAGGTTGAACACATAACCGTCGAGTTGTGGATCATAGCGGAAGTTCATGTCAGCACCGTTTGCCGAACCCGAGTCGTTCAAGGGGCCATCTACCGATCCATCTGCCGTCTGCACTGCCGTTGCATGGACGACGATGTCAGATGACGACACGTTGTTCCCGCTCTCGTCACACAACTGAATTTTGATCGGCACGGTCGAACCCGACTTGTGTATTTTGGTGGTGCGATACAGCGGGCAAGTCTCATAGGTCGGCGCGTCGTACGTCACCTGGATGTCGAGATAGTCCGCGAATCCGGTATCGATACCGCGGACAGCAATCACGTTGTCCCCCGCGTTCAGCACGCTGTCAGGAACAGTGAACGTGAAGTTTCCATCCGCCGCACAACCTTCATGTGTTCGGGTACCACCACTGACATCTGCACCGTTCACAAAGATCTGCACATGGTTGTCGACAGCCACGCTGACTACCACGTTATTCGCTCCGGTCGGCAGCGTGAAGTGTTTCCGAACCAGGATGTCAGTGTTGAGCGGCCAATCCGTATTCACAAAGGCGGGTGAAGTGATGGTGCAGTACGAATTGATGGAGCCGAAGCCTGCATCACCGATCGACCAGGAACTGTCATCAAAGGCCGGCACTGCAAACGCGTCGCCGACTCCACCGTGAGCAACCACCGCGTAGCGATACCCGGTAGCAAGATACGGGATTGCGGTGCGAGAAACGCCAGTCGCGCCCACCGAACTGAAACCAAGGAGCGAAAGAGCAGCGATGAGAGGAACCACAAGGAATGTCAGCGCGCCGACGCGCATTCGTCGAAATTTCACGCCATTCCTCCTACGTACTCACGGCTGTCGAGCGACAACGATCACCACATCGACTGCGTCCACTTTAATGACCAGTTGAATGAACCCTGGAGCGGACTGACCAATAGTCGGCTTGCCGGGCGACCGGGCACTTATGGTTGACGCGGTCCCACTGTATGGCCTCAACGAGGGTCGGTCAAGTACGAACATCCCCTGTTGATACATGCAGTAGTATAGGAACGTTTGACACAGAGGCAAGACGGAGCGGTCCCCGAACTGAACGAGCCCTCGCAACGAAGTCTGTCCTTCCCTGGACCAAACATCGATTTCAAGCAATGATTCCGGCTGCTTGCGAGGGATAGCGCAATGAACTCAGCGCCCGTACAATGCGGCCATGAGTGAGTCGTTCTATCGCGCGATTGCCCCCTGGTACGACCTCGAATTCGATGACTTCGACGCCGATCTCGACCTTTACCGTGGCTACGCCGAAATCGTCGGAGGCCCAATACTCGAACTTGGCTGCGGCACCGGCCGCCTGCTCTCCCCGCTTGCCATCGCCGGCTACAAGATCCTTGGAGTCGATTCATCGTTCGACATGCTCGAACAGGCTCGCGCGCGCCTCGACCGGGACAGGGCAACGAGGGCTGAGCTGCGACAGCTCGATATGCGACAACTCGGAGACATCCCAAACGACTCGTTCCGTCTCGTCTTCTGCGCGGTCAACACCTTTCTGCACCTGGAATCCAGGTCCGATCAACTTGCAACGCTCGACGCGGCACGGCGAGTTTTGGAGCATCGCGGACTCCTGATTATTGACGTCTTTCACCCGAGCCCGAACATTTTGCAGTCATTGGACGATCGCCTGACGCTCGACGGGAGCTGGACGCAGACGGACGGAAGCCGCGTCGACCGCTTCTCATACCGGCGGGTCCATCCCGCTCGGCAGATGATCGACACGACGCTTCTATTCGATCTGACACAGCCCGACGGAGCGATGCGGCGGACGTCGACGAACTACCGAACTCGATACGTCCACTACTACGAGATGATTGGTCTGCTGGAAACAGCCGGTCTCAGCGTCGAAAGTGTTCTCGGTTCGTACGGACTCGATCCGTTCGACGACAGCTCTGAGCAGATGATTTTTGTCGCGCACGCGCGGTAGACACGGACTGCTCTGCTATACTCCCGGACGTTTCGCGTCCGCAGCCGAAGGGATGGCGCCACGGTGATCGACGGAGTCGAGATCAAGCGACTGACAACGCACGCAGATGAGCGAGGAGCGTTGACTGAACTGTTGCGACGCGACGACCCGATCTTTGAGGGGTTCGGACAGTGCTATGTGTCGGTCAGCTACCCGGGCGTCATTCGCGGATGGCACTACCACAAGAAGCAGACCGATTACTTCACGTGCGTCAAAGGGATGATCAAGGTTCCGCTCTACGACTTGCGCGAAGGCTCCCCCACACATGGCGAGCTGAACGTCTTCTACATGGGTGAGGACAACCGCATCGTCGTGAAGATTCCGATTGGCGTGCTCCACGGCTTCAAGAATGTCGGCGCCGAGCCCTGCTACCTGATCAACTTCCCGACCCAGCCCTATGATCCGGCCGATCCGGATGAATACCGAATCCCCTACGATTCGCCCGATATCCCATACAACTGGGATATCACGTTCACCTAGTCTGGTCGGTCCGATGCCAGAAGTCTTCCGCAGCTATCCAGCCCAGATCACGGTGGATCCAATCGGCCACCCCGTCGATGCCGACGTTTCGCTTCCCGGCTCAAAGAGTTACACCAACCGGGCGCTGATCCTGGCCGCGCTGGCGCATGGCCAGAGCCGGATAACGTCTGCACTCTTCAGCGACGACACTCGCTATATGGCGGAATCACTCCGGCGGCTGAGAATCGATGTGGTTGAGGATGAGGCCACGTCGACGTTCATCGTTGCTGGTGGCGGTGGCCAGATCCCATCGACATCCGCCGACCTGTTCGTTGGCAATTCGGGCACGACGGCCCGCTTCATCACCGCCCTGCTCGCACTCGGTCACGGCGAATACCACGTCGACGGGATCGACCGGATGCGGAAGCGTCCGATCGCGCCACTCCTCCACGCATTGACGCAACTCGGTGTTGCTGCCCGTTCCATCAACGACGACGGCTGTCCGCCGCTGATTGTCCGGTCAACTGGACTGCGAGGCGGGCGCGTTCACATTGACGGCGACACCAGCAGCCAGTACTTCAGCGCGCTGCTGATGGTCGCGCCAGTAACGCGTGACGGCATGCGCATCGACGTCGTCGGTGACCTCGTATCGAAACCATATATCGATCTGACCGCTGACTCGATGCGCATCTTTGGAGCGGAGATGCGGAACGACGAGTACCGGTCATTCTTCGTTCCCGGCGCGCAGCGCTATCGGGGGGTCGATTACGTAGTCGAACCGGATGCCTCTGGCGCTTCCTATTTCTTCGCGCTCGCGGCAGCGACCCGAGGACGCGTGCGGGTACTGAACCTCGGAGCCGACTCAGCGCAGGGAGACGTTCATTTCGTGGACGTTCTCGAGCAGATGGGCTGTGCGGTCACCTGGGGTCAGGACTTCATCGAGGTGGTGGGTCCTGAGAAACTGCGGGGCATCGACGTCGATATGGTCGGTATCTCCGACACCGTCCAGACACTCGCTGCGATCGCTCCGCTGGCGAATGGACCGGTGACGATTCGCAACGTCGCCCACGTCCGGCACAAGGAGACCGATCGCATCACGGCAGTCGTTGCGGAGCTGCGCCGACTCGGGATTGCGGTCGACGAGTTCAACGATGGGTTGACCATCTACCCGGCGGAGACTCGACCCGCGGTGATCGAAACCTACGACGACCACCGCATGGCGATGAGCTTCGCGATCCTCGGCTGCGCGGCGCCCGGCGTCATCATCGACAATCCCGCGTGTGTCGCCAAGACGTTCCCGGACTTCTTCGAGCGCCTCGCGCTGGCCTGTGGTCGGCGATAGTCGCTGACCTGGACCTTTGAGTGTGACTCGAGCTTAGACGCGCGCTGCCCGGTTCAGCAGATACAGATCGACGAGCACCAGCGCCATCATGGCCTCGGCAACCGGAACGACGCGTGGGCAGATCGACGGGTCGTGGCGACCTTCGACCAGGATTGTCCGCTCGTTGCCGTGTACGTCAACGGTCTTCTGCTCCTGGGCAACCGAGGAGGTCGGCTTGACGGCAACCCGCGCCACGATTGGCTCGCCATTCGAGATTCCGCCCAGCATCCCACCCGAGTTATTCGAGATCGTGCGCACGCGACCATCTTCCATGTAGAAGCCGTCGTTGTGCTGGTGGCCGCGCATCGTCACGGCTTCGAAGCCCATACCGATCTCAACGCCCTTGACCGCCGGAATGCTCAACATCGCGTGGCCGATAAGCCCGTCAAGCTTGTCCATGGTCGGCTCTCCGAGCCCCGGAGGTACGTTGTCGGCCCGCACCTCTACGATGCCGCCGACACTGTCATTCGAATCCTTGGCCGCCAGGATAGCTTCGACCATCCGCTCCGCCGCAACCGGATCCGGGCAACGAACCAGATTCTGGTCGATCTCGTTCCGGTCGAACGTCTCCATCTCAATCGTGTTCAACTGGCGGACGAAGCCGTAGACGTCGATTCCGGCCGTCATCAGAATGCGGCGGGCAATCGATCCAGCCGCAACGCGTCCCCAGGTCTCGCGCGCGCTCGATCGCCCGCCGCCCCGGTGATCGCGAATGCCGTATTTGGCCCAGTAGGTGAAATCAGCGTGACCCGGCCGAAAGAGGTCACGAATTGACTCGTATTTGCTTGAGTCGACGTCCCGGTTATAGGTAATCAGCGATATCGGTGCGCCGGTTGTCTTCCCCTCAAACACGCCCGAGAGGATTGTGACTCGGTCGGTCTCGTTCCGGGGCGAGGTCACCTTGCTTTGACCGACACGCCGCCGGTCGAGATCGTGCTGGATGATCTCCTCGGAAATCTCGAGACCGGCCGGACAGCCGTCGATGACGACACCGAGAGCCGGGCCGTGCGATTCACCCCAGGTAGTAATGCGAAAAATCGATCCGAATGTGCTTCCCATTCACTCCCTCACGTGTCGTTATTCAGGTTCCGGTGCGCCGATCCACTTCCCGAAGAGCGTGTAGTCCTGCGATGGCGATCGCTGGAAACCGTATCGCTCGTAGAGCCGGCGACTTTGAACGTTTCGCGCTTGCGTGCTCAGTCCAACTCGCCGCGCTCCCGATTCCGACAGCAGGCGCACAGACCAATCAAGCGACTCGAGCCCATACCCCTGATGCTGGACAGTTGGATCGACGGCAATGCGATCGAGATGCCCCCAGTTGCGGAACCTCGTCACACCGATGTAGCTGACCGCCTGACCGGAGTGATCGCGTCCGAGATAGATATTGACGCCAAAACTTCCGGCGTAGTTCTCGAACTCTTCTCGGCTATTCCACCAGAGCCAAGGGAACGAACGATGATCGAGTTCAAGTAATTCCTCGAAGATCGCTGGATGGCGCAGATCGACCGTCTCGAAACTGAGTCGCGGCTCGACCTTCGTTACCGGCCGTATTCGGTTCAGCTCATAAATCAAGATCTCTTCGATCAGATCGTATCCAGCATGAGAATAGAAAACGCTCTGGCGCGACTCGTTGTGCTCGCTGGCGATGACGAGTCTTTTTCCAGCCCGTTCTCCCGAATCCAACAACCCCTGCAAGAGTCGCTCGGCATTCGTCTGGGCGGTCATCTCCATCACGGCCGTGATTTCCGACCGGTGACGCCACGGTCCGCCTACGAGGTATTCACCGGTATCAGGAACCCAGAGTGAGAGTCCAGGATTCTCCTGAATGATGCGCGCGACATCCTGCCGGTCGAAACGACTCGACCAGCTCAGCCGGAGACGAGGCACGGTCTCGATGTCGACGGTCTCGATACGGGGGCGGTAGCCGCCGGAATCGGAGTGTGAGTTACTGAATTCTTGCGTCAAGATGCTGGCTCCGTGCCGCTACCTCGTGATCCAAACTGATTCGAGCCCAAGAACACCAACCGGCGTTACCTGCATGCCATGAACATACGACGCGATCAGCTCATAGTCGATGTCAGAGTACAGCGGGATGACCACGGCGTCATCGATGATCTTCTGTTGCGCCCGCTGGTAAAGCTGTACCCGTTTGGCGTCGTCCGGTTCAGCAATCGCTTGATCGAGCAATCGATCAACTTCCGGATTGGTGTAGCCGATCGGATTCTGGTTGCTGGTCGAGTAGAACAGTACTCGCAGGAAGTCTTCGGGATCGGGATAGTCGGCAATCCAATCGAGCGTCAGAGCCGGAAGCCGCTGTCCGCTGACATCGCTGATGTAATCCGGCCAGTCAAGTTGCACGACTTCCGCCTTAATCCCGAGATTCTTTTCAACCTGCTGTTTCATGGCAACTGGCCCATAATCGCCCTGCGTATAGAAGACGACTCCGCCCCCATCGCCCGTCATCGATGACGTAGGCAGCAATGCTTTGGCGGCGGAGGGATCATACGGCGGAATCTGAGCCGTCCAATCGGCGCCATCCAACCCCGGTGGAACGATGGAGTTCGCAACATTCACATGCCCATCGTAGGTCACGGTGGCGATCTTCGTCCGATCAAATGCCTGGATCAACGCCTTGCGCACATTCAGATCATTGAACGGCGCGATGTTCGGGTTGAGCAGGATGTATCCACTTGCCAGCAGCGGCTGAATCACCAGTTGCGACCTGTACGGAGAGTTCGGAACCTCGACTCGGTCAATCGCGCTGGAGGGCACGCTGGTCATGTCGACCTGATTCCGCTCATAGAGCGTGAATGAGTCAGCGGCCGCGGCCCCAAATAGGAGAGTGACTGTCTTCAGGATCGGCGGTTCCGGAAGGTATTTCGAATTTCCGCTCAGCACGATCTGGCTGCCAGCCTTCCAGGACGTGATGGAAAACGGGCCGCTCGCGTTTGGCGACCGCCACCAATCGCCACCTTTGGCCACGTCATGGGAGTCGACCACGGCAGCAGGCGGTGCCGCCAGCTTCACGAGAAAATTCGCGACCGGATGACTGAGCTGAATGCGGAGCGTCAGTTCGTCGATTACCTGTATGCCGGATATATGGTCGACCTTACCCGCGGCTCGTTCGCTGGCTCCGGCGATATCCGAGAGAAACGTCAGCGCGGGGAGCGTTCCACCGGCCTGTGACGAGAGCGCCGGATCAATGGCACGCTCGAGCGAGTACTGGACATCGCTCGCCCGGAGCGGGGTGCCGTTGGCGAACGTCAAACCGTGGCGCAGGTGAAATGTGTACGTCTGCTGATCCGCCGAAACATCCACCTTTTCGGCTAGGTCGGGCACCGCATCGAGCGATGGCGTCAGCTTGACCAGACCACGAAAGACCTGGCGTGCGATAAACGCGGTTCCGGCGTCCTGTACGACTGCGGGATCAAGCGACGATGGATCGACCTGCCCACCAGAGAGCGTCAACGTCTGCGCTCCGCTCGGCGCGGGCGTCTGGCTCTTGGCGGTTCCAGTCGGCGACACCGTGCTTGTCCCCGTCGCCGTCGGATTCGTCCCACTGGTGGCGGATGCAGTCGCCACCCCCGAGATCTGTGTCGATGGGATCGCGGTCGAATGCGACTTCGAATTCGATCCCAATCCGAAAGAACAAGAACTGAACAGGAGCACGCTACCAGAGAGAATGGCGGCCCATCGAACCAGCGTTGCTGTTCGGCACCGGAACGTTTGACGAGGAGCATTGGCAGGGCGAACGGTCTCCAGCATGGGGCTAGTGTACCGTCCCGGTCGAGCAATGACGACGATCCCCGCGGAGCGACATTTTGCTCTAGCAGAATGGCTAATGCGAGCCGGACACTTTCGACAGAATTCGCCAATCACCTTATGATCAGTAGTGGCAGTGTTCTTGCGTTCACTGCCAACCAGACGGGCGCAGTCTGCTACAAACGTTCTGATTTCTCGCACAGAGACCAGGCGCCTCGTCCGGTGTTGAATACGCCCGTTCAATCTGGACAATGAGGTCCCGGTACATGCGCCAACTAGATCAGTACGATCCACATTCCGAGAGTCGGATCTCCCGCATCGCTCCGGCCCAGCCAGCGGCCGTGTCTCACGCTGACGCACCAAGACCCAGAGCGGCTGTGGCAAGAGCCGTACGGCGAAACAACTCTGCCGCCGTCAGGGCGATACTTGCGGCCGTTTTGGTCATCCTCTTAGCGATGCTGGCGTATCTGATGTCGCTCTCGTCGCGCCCATCAATAACCGAACTATCGCCAAAGCCAGGATCGGTCTCCAAGCCCGGGTTGGTCACGGTGGAAGCGCGTGTCGGTGCCTCAAAGCCTATTCAGCAGGTCACGCTTTCGATCGACGGAATCAATCGAACCCCGGCAGTGACAACACTTGGCGATCGCTCATGGGTCGTCAGATTCGAGAGCGTACTGCCGAAAGGGACCCACCAGGCGATCGTCAAAGTGGAAGACACCAAAGGCGGAGTTCAGACGCACTCGTGGAGTTTCATGGCGGCTGGTCCGCGCATCTCACCGACCATCACGTTCACTGATCCCCCGGCAGACGCAACGTTGCCTGAGGGGCTTCTCTGGATTCATGCTGACGTCAAGAGCGACGCCGATATCGCATCGGCCACCATGACCATCAACAATCAGGAGATGCCGGTAACGCTCAAGCCCGTCGACTCGAACGCACAAAATGCATCGACCGGGGAAACGACGTCGCAGGTTTGGAGTATCGGCACGGAGCACGCCTTCCCGGCTGGCTCGTATTCAGGGCATGTCGTCGCGACCGACAGTCAGGGCGACAAGTCGGAGGCCCAGTTCCACTTCAATGTCACCAACAACTCCGGCAAGGCGAACACGCGCTATTTCTCAGCATCGAATCTCTACGTGTCAGGACAGTTTCTCTCGTTCTGGCAGTCGCATGACGGAACGCTGCTCTTTGGCAACCCGGTCAGCCCGCGATACACCGACAACAGCGGTAAGGTCGTGCAGTACTTCGAGAAGGCGCGGTTCGAGATCGGCAAGAAGGGGGACATCGTCCTTGGGCTTCTGGGCAGAGAAGCGATGTCCTCAAATCAAAAGCCTGTCGAGAAACCGCAGAACTTTGACGGACTCTATTTCGGTGCGACGGGTCACACGCTGGCCGGGAAGTTCAAGGACTTCTGGCAGGCGAACGGCGAACTGCAGATCTTCGGCTATCCCATCAGCGAAGTACTTGATCAGAACGGCACCAAGGTACAGTATTTCGAGCGAGCCCGCTTCGAGCTAGCCCAAGATGCGAACGGCACGCTGACCGTCAAGGTGACGCCTCTCGGCGAGCAGATCTGGACGAATCTGCAGGCGAAAGCCACGGGAGATTGACGCGGCTCATCGCCTCAGGGCACAGATAGGTCCGGCGAACCGATCGCGTTCAGGATCGAATCCACCGCCTGGTCGACCGACGCCGTCGAGGTATTGACGGTAATGTCGGAGTGGTTTCTCACCTCAATCAACCGCTCGCGCTGCAGATCATAGAGCCAGCGTGGCCAATCGTTACCACGGCGCTGGCAGATCGTCGCGTAATCGGCCTCGAGTAGGACGACGAAGTCAGGATTCGCGCGTCGCCAGAGATCTCGCACGATCGAGTGCTCCTGGCTCACGACGTAGGCATCCAGTCCTCTCTGACGAAGCTCGCCAACGACCGTCGATTTTCCAGACGCACACGTTCCCAGGACCGCAACTCTCATTGATTGGCTCCCGCGGCCGGTACTCCAACCGCCTATCGAGGAAGAGGAACAGAGACGCTCAGGCGACGCACCGCCTGCCCCTGGACACCCGGCGCTAAACAGAGGCCAACGACGGTCATGTCATCCTGTGGCCGGTCGTGGTCGGCACGCATCGCCTGCCGTAGCATTCGTTCAACCATCTCCTCCGCGCTCAGATCGGAAGTTGACAGCAAGTCATTGGCCAGCGATGACAGGTCGATCGGTTCGCCAAAGCGTGTACCCGCTCCGACCACGCCATCAGTCACAAGCAGCGCACGCGTGCCGGGTTCGCAGGGAAACTCCAGCACGCGTGGACGAGTGACACGGTAGATCCCGATTCGCCCGCCCGACTCATTCACCGCCTCCCAGTGGCCGTTGTTGTTGATCAGCATCGGAATCTCGCTGTTTCGCGTGATCACCACTGAACGTGTCGCGAGGTCGATCGACAAGATGTCGAGGGCCGCCGACACCTTTCCTCCGCGATACGCGAAGAGGAAGTCGTGAGCTGCCCGCGCGGCAGTGCCATCACGAACTCCTTCGTTCAGCAGACTCACGATCCGCCCCGCCACCAGGAGGCTCAATCGCTTGGCGGGCTCGCCGCTCCCCTGGCCGTCAACCACGACCACCGAGAGTCCTCCACCCGGTCGCTCGACGACTTCGACGGTATCTCCACTCTCCCGGCTGGCGTATTTGTTGGTCTTGGCCACCGCGATGTTGAACGTGACCGGCATAGTTTCAGTAGTCCCCCAGCGAGCGCCACGACGTAATACGTAAATGGCCTGATGTCGTGCCCCGAATTCAGCCATCAATCATACCCGCCCGACGCCTACCCGGGATCTGCATTCACGCGACAGCATCGAACAACAAATCTGCTGAGAAGCGTTGAAACCAGCAATTTCGAGCTCACTCTGCTGGCAAACAAAGGACCCCAGTACTGCCCAAGTACCGCCATGAGTACCTCTCTCAGAGGTACGATGGCATTGACTTCTCGGGCCATTGGTACTAGACTTGTCTCAAGATCAAAGTACTAAAGGACCACGATTGAGTAGATTGTGGCACCTTGGACATAGAGTCACAGTTCGGAAGTTTGCATCTTGTTATGTCAACTCTGACAGGGTTCGAAATAGAGTCCGATCTCAACTGAACATTCATGTGGGGGTAGGAGACCGGGCAGGACAGAGCGAGCGGGTGACGCCCATAAGCAGTTCCCGGTTAAAGCAACAAGAAGGGATGGATGTTGATGCTCTCATGGAGATAGTCCTACGATAGAGCGCTTAGCGATCATCGCTCGGCGAGTCGCTGAAGAAGCGAATAACGCGAACCTATAATCCCGAATTTCGACAGTCAGGCACTGGAGAGTGGCTATCGAAGTTCGGGATTTCCATTTGTCTCCGAGACCAATTCGTCAACTCCAAGACTACGCTGAACTCTTCTCACACGCGAGATTTCCGCATCCGCGGAGGCGCCAAAAGTACGGGCGTACCGGGCTGTTCGGTACTCCTGACCTACCTCATTTTCCGCGTTCGTACAACAAAAACTGGGAGACTCGTTGCTATAATCGGGGTGCTGGGTCAAGAACTGACAAATGCAGACAGAGCTGCAGAGCACCCGGCAAGTCGATGCGACGACGATCTCTTGAACATCGTGACGCAGAACTGAGAGCGCGCCGTGCAAGTTCCGGCCAAGATCTACATACGAGTGTTGGTGTTGACATCGCTGTGCACGTTGTTGCTCGCGTTCGTCGGACCGACCCTATGGTCCCCACCTATCAACGAGCACAATCTTCTGCTTGCCGCGATTCTGGCGGGTGTCATCATTGCGTCAGAGTGGTTCGCGACAGACCTCCCCTGGATTTCAGTAAGAGTTGCCATTTCGGTTTCGTCTTCGATCTGTTTCGCTTCCGCCATCACCCTCGGACCAACATTCGGAGCCCTGCTTGTGGGGGCAAGCGCGCTTGTATTCGAACTGAGTCAGCGCAGAGCGCCGGTAAAGCTGCTCGTGAATGTCAGCAACTACACGTTGTCCACGTTCACCGCTGGATGGGTTTACGTCACCTTTGCTGACTTGAGCCGCTGGCCGATCGCGTCGGCCAAGAACATTGTTGTCACGCTCGCCGCCGCGGTAGCGTTCAATATGGTCAACTCCGGCGTGATGGCCGCGATCTTGTCGCAGGTAATGGGAACAACGTTCTACCAGGCTTGGCGGAACAACATTAGCGGCATCGCGTTCGAATTCCTTACGCTGCCCACGCTCGGAGCACTTGTCCCGGTCCTCTACGCGCAAAATCCGTTCGACGTCCTCTTCGTTGTTGTTCCGCTGATGGGGCCGTACTACTCATTCAAGCGCTACGCCCAGATCCATCACGAAACGCGGTCGACCATCGAACTGCTCGCGGACTTGCTCGACCGGCGAGATCCGTATACCGCTGAGCACTCTAAGCGCGTGAGTCAATACGTCGAACTCATCATGAACGAACTCGGTAATCTCACCTTCGAGGAGCGCGAGGTAGTCCTGGCCGCCGCGCCGGTGCATGACCTCGGCAAGATCGGCACAACCGACCTGGTTTTGAGCAAGCCAGGCAAACTCACGGTTGAGGAGCGTGAGATCATCAAACAGCACGCGGCCGAAGGTGCGTCGATTCTCAGCATCCTTACGATGTACCGTGAAGCCTCGCGCGTCGTCCGTCACCACCATGAGCGTTGGGACGGTCGCGGCTACCCCGACGGCCTGGCTCAAGACGAGATTCCCATCGGCTCGCGCGTGATTGCCGTCGCCGACACCTACGACGCCATGACCAGCGATCGCGTCTATCGCAAGGCGTTGACGCATCAGGTCGCGATAGCGGAGATTCGTCGTGGATCCGGAACGCAATTCGACCCCGCGATTGTCGACGCGTTCATGAAGGCCATGGGCGAACACGAGGTCGCGGTGGAAATTCGGGCGGTTAGCGCCGCCTAGGCTGGCGTCCACGTTCGTCAATCCTCAGTCCGACACCCAACCAAATCCCGATACTACGGCCAGTCGTGCATAATCAATCCTGATCACGCCTTCGGGTGCGAAGCGTGCATTTCGTTCTCCGCGCCGAGTCACGACAGGACCGCCAATGCTGCAGGCCGTAACCATCGATTTTCACGACACGCTCTTCCAATGCGACGAATGGTTCAACCTGGAAGTCCGTGAGCTGCCTACCCGATACGTGAATTGGCTCATGGCCAATCAACCAGACACGAGAAACTGGCCCGCAACGGAGGATCCCGAAGCGATTTACCGGGCGCTGAGGCTGGAAGCGATCGAAGGCGGCATCGAAGTTGATTCGATCGAATGTGTCGACCGTGTTTGCCAGGCAATTGGACTGCATGTCGACCGGGAAACAATCGATCGCGGTGTCGACGAACTGATGCGCGCGACGCTCGAGACGGCCGAACCGCGTCCTGGAGCTATCGAGACGGTAAAGACCCTCCGCGAGGCCGGACTCCAATTGGGGATTATCTCCAACGCCATACATCACGAATTTCTCGAATGGGCGCTGGATCGCTTCGAGATGAGCGAGGACTTCGACCTCGTCCTGTCTTCGGCGAAAGCAGGCTTCTACAAATCACGGGTCGAGTTGTACCAGCATGCGATCTCTGAGATCGACGCTCCTGCTCACGCCATTCTGCACGTTGGAGACTCCTACCGATTCGACGTGGCCGGGGCAGCCGCGGCGGGTATGCGAACGGCTTGGCTCAACCTCAAGGACGAGACAGCTGGTCACGTCATTCCCGATGTCACCGTCCAAACGATGGTGGGTCTCGGAGAGCTATTGCTGGAGTGGGCGAGTATCTCGCGAGATACCAACCGGGGATCGATCCATGCGGTTTGACATTTTCACGATCTTTCCGGGCGCCTATGCCGGACCACTTACCGAGAGCATCATCAAGCGCGCCCAGGATGACGGCCTGATCGAGGTCAACCTCCACGACATCAGGGACTGGTCGAACGATCGCCATCGCTCAGTCGACGATTATCCGTACGGCGGTGGAGCAGGCATGGTCATGATGGCGCCGCCAATAGTCGCGGCGATTGACGACGTTCTGGGGTCCGATCACCGCCAGGTTCCCATCATTATCCCATCGCCCTCCGGTGAGATGTTCAATCAGCCGATGGCCCGTGAACTCGCACGATCGACCAGGCTCGCGTTCATCTGCGGACGCTATGAGGGGATCGATGCTCGCGTGTCGGAAATTCTCGACGCACGAGAGATTTCGATTGGCGACTACGTGATGACCGGAGGGGATCTCGCAGCGGCCGTCATGATCGACGTGATTGCCCGGCTGGTCCCGGGCGTAATTGACGAAGCGTCACTCGCCGAGGAGTCTCACACCTCTGGACTCCTCGAGTATCCTCAGTACACGAGACCGCCGGTATTTCGGGGTCTCGACGTTCCGGACATGCTGCTAAGCGGTCACCACGCCCGGATTGCGGAGTGGCGTCACCAGCAGGCACTCCTGTTGACGGCGCGGCGTCGCCCGGACTTGCTCGAACGAGCCACGCTCAGCGATCGTGATCTGGACTGGTTGGCTCATCAACGGAGACAGGACCAGCCAGACAACACGCGAATTGACGACATCCCGGAGTGAAACTCAGTGACCGTCGCACACAATACTGTCCTCGCCCCTGGTAGCCAGCTTGCTTGGATCGTCCTTGGACTGTTGGCGGGATGGATCGCCGGTCAACTGACGCGAGGTCGTCGATTCGGCTGCCCGGGAATGTGGCCATTGGCCTGGTGGGAGCAGTAATTGGCGGCTTCTTATTCAGCGCGCTCGGATATCATGGGCCCGCGGGATTCCTGACAAGCCTGGTGGTCGCAGTCATTGGTGCAGCGCTGCTTCTGCTCATTGGCAATGTCATCGCGAACTAGATCGGATCATCATGCCCGTTCACAACAGACAGACCGAGTCCGAAACGATCGCGAGCGAGCCGGTTATCGAGCCGGTTATTGAACTCACCGGCGTTCGCAAGGTCTATCAGGCCGGCAGGCGAGCCGTGAACGCGCTCAACGAAGTGAGTGTCAGCATCACTCGTGGAGAATGGGTCTCGATTCTCGGTCCTTCGGGCTGCGGCAAGTCGACCCTGCTCAATCTTCTCAGTGGCATCGACAAGCCATCGTCAGGCACGGTGAACGTGCTCGGTGCGAACCTGGGAAAGATGAGCGAAGAGCAGATCGCTCGCTGGCGCGGGAAGACGGTCGGAATCGTCTTCCAGTTCTTTCAACTTATGCCAACTTTGACTGCGATCGAGAACGTCATGCTCCCAATGCAGCTCAACACCCGGACCGCCAGCGACACGAAGGCGCGCTCGCTCCTCGAAGGTGTCGGACTCGGTCACCTGGCGGACCACTTTCCAAATGAGATGTCCGGCGGCGAGCAGCAACGCGTCGCGATCGCCCGAGCACTCGCCAACGACCCTCCGATCCTACTCGCCGACGAGCCAACCGGTAATCTCGACAGTGCGTCCGGACAACTGGTCCTTGACCTGCTCGAGCAAACCTGGCGGAATGGCACGACATTGATCCTGGTTACCCACGACCAGGGTGTCGCCAAATTGGCCACGCGCATTATCACGATGCACGACGGCTCAATCGTTACGGATGTCGCCTCACCTACCAGGGTGGTGCCTGCTCGGCTCATCTCCGCCGAGTAGATGGCGGGCCGGGCAGGAAGTCGTCCGATTCTCCCCTCGTCGGCTGCGGTACTGAGTTAGGATACGGTTGTCATTCAGTCCGGCCGTTCACCGACAACTGGGATACCGTTGCCATCAGTCCTCGCCACTGTGAATCCATTATGAGCGCAACAAAGGATACATCGGCCAGAACCGCCGCGTTCAACCACCAATTTGCCGCCTCAGAGAAATATTTAGCTTCACCTTGGAATCATTTATGCAAAGTAGTAAGTAGCTGGGGCACGAACGTGGCCCAGTGTAGCGCGGCCAAATCAGAGGTACCACAGGCATGGCTCAGTTGGTTGCCGACGATTCGACGAAACTCCAATGGACGTAAAGGTACGCTCTGAACGGCTACCGACTCGAACGTTTCTGATCAAGTACTCGATATCCCTAAGTTTCGCAGGCACGACCGGAGTTTCGTCACGAACCGGCACTCTGAAGGCCAAACGGAGAGGACAAACTCAGTTATGGATCGCGAACTTCGACGCGACTCTGATCGTGTTGACGTGAACCGCGACGTTGATGTCGATCGTGTCATCGTAGGACGAGAACGAGACAATGACAACACGGCGGCCGAAGGCGGCGCAGTCGGCACGTTCACCGAGGCAGCAGGCGGGATTGCCACGATTGTTCTCGGAATTCTTGGACTGGCGAGCATCGTTCCCGCGACTCTCGCCGCAGTTGGCGTAATCGTCATCGGTGCCGCCCTGCTGACTGAAGGTATGGCGGTTGTTGCCGAGTTTGCTCAGCTCTCACAAACTGACGACGCCAGCGGCCGTGATGTCGCCGGCGCCGGTGGTGGTGTTATGCTCGAGTTCCTTGGCGGTGTTGGTGTGATCGTCCTGGGTGTTCTCGCCCTTCTCGATATCTCCAACATGACCTTGCTGGCCATTTCGATCATCGCTATCGGTGGCACGCTGATCCTTGCGGGCGGCATGCTGACGTCGATGGCCACTTCGAACTTGAGCGGTCAGAACGACGCTGGTGACCAGATGGCTCGAAACGCGGCTGCTGGTACGCGCGGCATCGAGATTCTGATCGGAATCGGTGGCGTTGTGCTGGGTATCCTGGCACTGGTCGGAATCAATCCACTGACGCTCATCCTGATCTCGGTGCTTGGCTTCGGTTCAGCCATCCTGCTGACCGGATCCGCGATTACCGGTCGCTTGCTGTCCATCATGGCCCGGTAACCACCAGGCACAGCCTTAGCCTCAGCATTCGGCGAGGATAAGGTCCAACCAAGAACGAACCACGGACGCGCTGGACCATTGGGTCCGGCGCGTCCCGCTCTATCTGACCGCGACACTTCTGGTGATCTCGTAACCAATCCAACTAAGACGTTGCAACGTTGTCTCTCCAGAGCGCTTCAGATATGACATACTCTGTTTTGTGCCGCGTCGCGGTAATCGTCCATCAACACCACGTGCTAGAAACCGCTGGCCAATGGATCTCCTGCTCATCAAGAACATGCGCGACCTGCAGCGGCGGCCGCTCCGTACGATCCTGACCGTCGCTGGTGTGCTCCTTGGCGTTGCCGGCGTCGTAGCTATCTCGTTCACCGGTCGAAATCTCACCATTGCACAGCAGCAGACATATGCCAGCACGCGCCAGCCCGACATCACCGGATTCGTCTCCAATCTCTCGCCGACGCTGGTCGACCTGATCCAGCGGCGCGACAACGTCTCCGTGGTCGACACTCGGTCGGTGCAATACACTCGCATGTCGACCGGAGACGGCTGGGTTTCGACGCGGCTCGAGGGTGTCCCGTCGTTTACGGGTGCCAAACTTTCGACCCTCGAACTGGTTTCCGGACGATTTCCCGAACGAGGCGAGGTAGTCTTCGATGTCACGGCAAAGAAACTCGCCACACTGGCAATTGGTGACCTCGTCGCTCTCCAACCCAACGCCGGGGCGACCATCTCGTATGCGCGTATCAGCGGTTTCGTGCGAGCTCCCGCGACGCTGGACGCATCAATCCTCAATCAAGCCACGGCGTTCATGCCGGACCACGATCTTCTGAAGATTCTGGGAAGCCAGTATGACAACTATCTCCTGCTCCGCGTGGAACAGGCGCAGCGCGCCAGCCAGACAGCGGGAGACATCACCAGACTGCTCGACAAACGGAGCATCTCGCACGGCGGGTTCACCGTACGCGATCCATCGGCATACACTGGTAGCCGTGAGCTGAGTACGCTGCTGCTGCTTCTACGAGTCTTCTCGTATGTCGGCGCCGCCCTGAGTAGCTTCTTGGTGGCGAACACCATCGCGGCCGTGATGATTGAAGAATCGCGTCAGATTGGCATCATCAAGGCACTCGGTGGAACTCGCTGGACGGCCATGCGAACCTACCTCACCTTCGCCATGATCGTCGGACTCACTGGTGGGACAATCGGCTGGCTTGTCGGATTGGCCGGAGGTCGCGCGTTATCGGTCTACCTTGCCGGACTCTCAGGTCTGGTACTCCCATCGTTCGTCCTTTCGGCGCGAGAGCTCATCCTGGCACTGGTGGTTGGTCTGCTCGTCACGCTGACTTCGGCCGCGGTTCCGGCCTGGTTCTCCGCGCGGAAACGCGTCGCACCGTTGATCGCCAGCGTCGGCGTATCGTCCGACTTCCGGCGCGGGATCGTGCACCGCCTTACCGGCCCGCTCGGGCGGCTGACCGCGATCTCGGCAATCGGGTTTCGCAATCTTGCTCGCCGTCCAGTACGGGCTTGGATCACGCTCGGACTCGTCGCGGTCGCCGTCGCGACGTTTCTGGCAACACAGGCTGTCAGCACTTCAGTCAACACCACGGTCGACAACCTGTACGAACTGTACGGTGCAGATGGCTGGATCTACTTCAATCGTTATCTCGACCTCGACTTCAACCAGGTGATCAAGCAGCAGCACTCGGTTGCCCAGGCCGAACCGTGGGGCAATGCCGGCGGTTCGATTGGCAGCCTGAGGACCGACGTCTGGGGCATGCCATCGGGGACGCAGATCTACACCCCGCGAGTGACCTCTGGCACGTGGCTTCGTGAGACCAGCCCGGTTGGCGTCGTGATGACGAGCAATCTCGCCCAGAAGCTGGGCGTGAGTGTCGGCGACACCAGATCGCTCGACATCCGGAACTCGACCACGCTGGTTCAAGTAGTCGGGATCGTCAACGACTCGAGCACCTATCTTGGAGCGACGACCACCGGAAAGCTCTTCATGCGGATCGAAGACCTACAAAACATCGTCGGATTGCGAGGCTTGGCCAGCCTCTTCGCGCTGAAACTGACCGACTCGAATCCCGCCGCGGTCGATGTCGAATTGCAAAATCTCGAGGACGCGCTGCAGCAATATGGTCCGCAGACACTCGCAACCTATCAGGACCAGGCAAGCTCGCGCCAGGCGATCGACATACTGACGCTGATGCTCAACGCCATGGTCGTCATCATCGCGATCGTCGGGCTCGCGGGCATCGCCAATACGCTGATCATCAATCTGACGGAGCGCCGCCGAGAATTCGGCGTGCTCCGCGCCCTTGGCGCCACCGCCGCACATTTAGTCCGGGTCGTGATGGCCGAAGCCCTCGGCATCGCGATCGCAGGGTGTATCCTCGGCATCGCAGTCGGCTACCCACTGGCTCGTTACCTCGTTGCATTGACCGGCACCCAACTCTTTCAACTCGATTTCACGCTCAGCATTTCGACGATACTTCTGACATTTGTGGTCGCGCTCCTTGCAACCGCGGCAATCAGTACTGGACCGGGCCTCATCGCGGCGCGGATCCGTCCGATAGTGGTGCTTCGTTATGAGTAGACGCCGTCTCCTGTATTTCGTTGTCTTCGTTGTCGTTGCGGCATTCGCGGCGGTCGCGGTAGTCTCGCTGACGCGTGGTTCCGGCCCAGCGACCGCTACGGTCACCCTTGGCACACTGGAGGCAACTATCCAGACGACCGGACAGCTTTCGGCACGCAACCCGATCGCTGTGCGCAGCGACGCGTCCGGCAACGTGCAGACCGTCGCCGTCCGGCCTGGAGACCACGTCCAGGCCGGAGACGTGCTCGTGCAACTGGACCGCGCACCGTTTGACGATGCGATTCAGCGCTCCCAAAATCAGCTCTCCAACGCCGAGGAGGCGCTCAACCTGGCACAGCAGAGCGCGGGTGACAATCCGACTCCACAGCAGACGGCTCAAGTGCTGCAGGCGTCACAAAACCTCGATGCGGCACGTCAGGAGCTCCAGCACGCTCAGGACCAACTGGCATCGTCACTAATACTGTCACCGTCCGACGGAACGATCATCGACGTACAGACGGCCGCCGACACGCCGATTGGACAGGGCTCGACGGCCGTCGACATGGCGAACCTTTCCGACCTCGTTCTTTCAACCGACATCGATGAGATCGATTTCCCGCACGTGAGCAACGGCATGGCGACGACGTTCCGCCTCGATGCCTATCCAGGCACCGAAATCGACGGTACCATCACCAACATCTCCCCAGTGGCGAAGACTACCGGAGGCACGACCACCTTCCCGGCGACTGTCACCTTTCGGACCCCGGAAAATTTGGTCCTTCGACCAGGCATGAATGCCAATGTCTCGATCAAAACCGCCGTGCGGAAGAACGTCCTGCTCATTCCCGAAGCCGCACTTCGCACGGTCGGTAATCGTACGTTCGTGACCGTAGTCAAGAATGGGAAGCAGACCGAGCAGGAGATTCAGATCGGACTCCGCAGCAACGGTCAGGTTGAGATTGCATCGGGACTGAACGAGGGTGAGACGGTGGTCCTTCATTAGACCGGTGCTGATGGTTCACCCTCCGAAGTGTAGGCCCGATGCGGGTAGTACGAGAGATAGTGCGTCAGTCTGCGACTTTCCGGACGAATAACCTAGTGACCCTGCGGGCGTGGCGACGTAACCTGACAACGGTGACGAGGCGTCGCCACAATGAACCTGCAAGGAGCGTTTCCGGCAATGGCGAGTGTGACGCAGAGTACGCGAAGTCTTGGTCTCGGAGAACCAGGTGCAATCGAGCAAACCGGACTCGACCTCGCCTTTATCGGTGATCTCACGCTCAAATCGATCTATTTTCAGAGTATGGCCACCGGACAGGCGATCTCTGACCAACTCTGCCTTCCCTACTTCAACGTCGTCGAACGCGCCCTGACCCAGCTTAAACGAGAAGAACTGATCGAGGTCGGGGGCTCGCTCGGAATCGGCGAGATGGCCTACCAGTACACCGTGACGCCCAAGGGAATCAACCGCGTTCAAGAGATCCTGGACCGCAATTCCTACGTCGGCCCGGCACCCGTGACGCTCGACGCGTTTCGGGAGATGGTTCGTGTGCAATCGATCCGCAACACGCGCGTTACGCCAGAAGAGGTTCGCAAGGCCATGACGGACCTCGTCTATACTGATGAGATTCTCGATGCGGTCGGACAGGCCGTGAACACCGGTGGCTCGGTCTTTCTCTTTGGAGATCCCGGGAACGGGAAGACCGTTCTGGCGGAACGCATCACCGAACTGCTCGGTGGCTACGTGCTCATTCCACATGCGGTGCTGGTGGATGGTCAGGTCATCAAGGTGCTCGATCTTCAGAATCACGTGCCAGTCGCGTTGAGCAACGCGCGTACGGATCTGGACCGTCGCTGGGTGACCTGCCGCAGGCCGACCGTCATCGTGGGCGGTGAACTGACGTTGCACAGCCTCGACTTGGTCTACGATCCGTCATCGAAAATCTATGAAGCGCCACTGCAGATGAAGGCCATCAACGGCATGCTGTTGATCGACGACTTTGGACGGCAGCAGGTCCGGCCGCGTGACCTGTTGAACCGCTGGATCGTCCCGTTGGAAAAACGAGTCGACTTCCTGACGCTTCACACTGGCAAGAAGATCGAGATTCCGTTCGACGAACTGATCGTCTTCTCGACGAATCTGAAGCCCAAGGATCTGGTCGATGAAGCCTTCTTGAGGCGCATCCAGAGCAAGATCCTGGTGGGCAATCCGACGTTGGATCAATATCGCGAGATCTTCCGCCGTCAATGCGATCAGCTTGGTGTCCCGTTCGATCAGGCGGGATTGGTGCACCTTCTCCGGGAGCACTATGTGAAACCCAAGCGTGAACTGCGCGCCTGTCATCCGCGCGACATCCTCCGCACGATGCAAGGCATCGCCCGCTATCTTGGCTCAGCACCGGCCCTCTCTCCTGAACTGATCGACCGGGCATGTGCGACCTACTTCGTCGAGTTCTGACGCCTACCAGCCACACCGCGGTTGGTTTGCTCCTCTTGGAGCATCCGCGGGATCTCTGTCGAACAGGAATCGAGATTCGTGGGGTTGAAGGATTTCGAGGTCGCGCGACCATTGTCAAACCGTTAAGAAAGCCAGCATCCGCAGTTCAAGTCGCGCCATCCCGGCGCGTTTCGCAATACTCACTTACAGAAAGACGGTATCGGCATGTGGACTGCGAAAGAGATCGCGAAGAGGTATGCCGAATTGGCTCGACAATAACCTCGCAAGTTGATTGTGAACATGTATACTATCGGCGCGAGCCGGAATGAGGTAAGGACGCCTTTTTCGAGTACCGGGAGACAGAATCGTGTCAACCGGTATCGTTGTGTCCTATGCCATAGATCGAGGAAGTCATGCGGAGATTCCTTTCGCCCAGGATGTTGGCTGTCGGCATTGTTCTGCTGGTCGCAGGCCTGATTACGGTTGCCGTCCTACAAAGCGGTCCCCAGACAAACGGGGTAGACGTTACACAGATCATTCACCAGATCCAGAACGGCCAGGTCACCAAGGTTGTGGTCCAGCCCGATGGACGCACCGCGACGCTCACCTATCAGGACAAGACAGATTCGACCGTCGTTCTCCCTCCGGGCGAGACCTTCACGCAGTTCCTGACGAATGCACAGATCCCGACGAGCCAGTGGCCGTCGATTCAGATGGATCACCAGTCAAGCTGGTCGGGCAATTCGACCTTGATTATTCGCATCATCACGTTCCTGGGCATCGGAGTCTTCCTCTTCTTCATGTTCCGGAAATTCACGCCAGGGTCGATGGGCTCTAATACATCGCGCAAAGGTGCCTTCGAACCGATCCGACCAGGTGAACGACCGATCACATTTGACGACGTCGCCGGCACCGAGGAAGTCAAGGAAGAGGTCGCCGACATCGTCGACTTCCTCCGGGAGCCTGACCGGTTCGCCGAAGTCGGCGCTCGCATTCCACGAGGCGTGTTGCTGGCGGGCCCCCCTGGCACAGGCAAGACGCTGATCGCGCGCGCGCTGGCAGGCGAGGCCCGTGCCTCCTTCTTCTCGGTTAGTGGTTCCGAGTTCGTCGAACTCTACGTCGGCGTCGGTGCATCGCGCGTCCGCGAACTCTTCCGCAAGGCGAAAGAGAACGCTCCGGCGATCATCTTCGTCGACGAAATCGACGCCATCGGCCGTCGCCGTGGACGCGTTGAGCAGAGCACCGAATACGATCAGACACTGAACCAGATTCTGGTCGAGATGGACGGGTTCGAGGAGCGCACGACGGTCGTCGTTGTTGCGGCCACGAACCGCATGGATATCCTCGATTCGGCGTTGCTGCGACCAGGCCGGTTCGACCGCAAAGTACAGGTCGACCTGCCGGACCGCGCCGCCCGTACGGCTATTCTCGAGGTCCATGGCCGTGGCAAGCCGTTCGCCGAAGACGCGAATTTCGACGAGATCTCTGCTCGAACGTCAGGCATGAGCGGCGCCGACCTGAGCAACATCATCAACGAGGCCGCAATCCTGGCTGGTCGTGCACGACACTCGATTATCAGCATGGCGGACCTACTCGAAGCGCTCGATCGCACCATCGCTGGCCCGGCCCGCAACGCACGACGGTTTACCGAGCGGGAGCGACGCGTCGTCGCGTTCCACGAGGCCGGGCACGCCGTCGTTGCCCACCTGCTTCCAAATGCCGATACGGTACGCAAAGTTTCGATTGTGTCGCGTGGTGCTGCCGGCGGATACACCATGATCGTGCCGGACGAAGATCGCGGCCTGTGGACCCGCGCTCAGTTGAGCGATCGGCTGGCAGCGCTGCTCGGCGGTCTGGCCGCCGAGGAGATCGTCTTCGGGGATATTACGACCGGCTCCTCCAACGACCTGGAGCGGACGTCGTCGATCGCCTCTTCGATGGTTCACCGCTATGGCATGAGTCGCCGGTTCGGACTGCTGTCGACGGCATCCTCGTCGGGCGATATCGGCCAGATCTCTCCACAGACGGCCTTCGCCGCCGAGCAGGAGACGCTGGAGCTCGTCAGCCTGGCGCACGAGACCGCACTGACGGTGCTTCGAACCCACCGCGACGATCTCAACCGGGTGGCCGAGCGGCTGCTCGAGGTCGAGACGATCGAACTGGATGAACTTGGGACGCTGATCGATGCACCGAAGCCAATGGCCTTCCCGGTCGAGCGTACCGCGAACGACGACTCGCAGACCGCGCTGCCACAGCCGAAGAAGCATGCGGAGCGACAGCGAACCGGCCGGCGACTGGGACGCGTCACCAGTGCGGTTGCAGCAATCACACGAAATGCTGCAGCGGCTGCGGTTCGGGGCAACAACAAGCGGGAAGCCGATCCAACGTAGACAAGGCCGCGAAACAGACAAACGGGCAAACGGGCGGCCATCTGGCCGCCCGTTTTATGTGTGTGACAGGTTAACTGCATTCCGGACGAACCCTGAGACTGGGCACTCTCCCGAGATCAGGACAGGGGAGACGACAGAAAACAAGTCCGAACTACACTTGTATGGCGCCCTGTTCTCTCGGAATTGAGACAGGGCCGAGAGTGACGGCTCCGCCTACTCTGCCCGTCCGCCGGTCAGACGCGACCGCTTGATCTCGTACTCGGCATCAGTAAGAAGACCCGATGTCTTCAGCTCGTGGAGTGCGTCGAGGAGTTGTGACTGTTGATCGTCGACCACCGAAGCATGGCCGTGATCGGCCAGCACGTTACGAGCATCGATAATCGCGCGCTTAAAACCGAACGGATCTTTCAGGGCATCGAGTTTGTTCAGGCCGATGTCACTGCCGGTGATAATCTCGATTGTGCCGTAATTCAACATCCGCCCAAACAACGACTGCGTCATGAGGATGTCGTTAACCATCTCCAACGACGAATCAAACACTCTACGCGTCAGCACGCCCTCCACCTGAATGATTCGGTAGTTGGTGACGACGTAGACCTCATTCTTCCAGGCGATGAATCGCAGCACCGCAAAGCCGATCGGTATCAGGCTGACGATCCAGAGTGCCAGCGCCACGAAGATCGAAACCGAGAGGGCTGCCCAAATTCCAGCTCCGATAAGCACGATTGCGCCGAGGACGAACAAGCCAACCCTGCCAGTGAGAAACAGCGGATGGCGCCGGGCGGTGACCTTGATCTGTTCACCTTCGCCCATCAGCCCGCGAAGTTCTGACACTGCCTGCCTCCACAAATCTGACGATATCGCGCGGCAATTTATCGCGTGGGTATGCGCTCCTATCTTAGTGGAGATTCGATGTCCAGATCAATCGACAAGAGTCCTGAGGACGGCCAGGGATCGGGGCTCGCGTTCCAGCACGAACCCGACGTACCCGCGTAACACATGATCAATCTCGCGTCGAAATTCGGGAGTGAGCCGCAGGCGCAGCGCCGTAATCAGATCCCCGCGGTCCAGAAGACGAAGGTACTTCAATGCATTCACCGAGATATCTTCCGCGCGTGGCTCGGCGCCGCGGCAATCCTTACAGAGGACACCGCCGGTAAGGCTGAAGCCATTCACCTCGGGGGCGAGATCCCGCCCGCAGCTAATGCATTTGTAGATCTCTGGCTGAAACCCCATCAAGGCGAGCATGGCGAACTCGAAATAGGTGGAGATGACAAACGGATCAAGCCCCTGATCGAGTTCCGCAAGTGACTCGATAAACAGCTCGTATGTGCGATGGCTCTCTTGTCCCTCAACGGTGAATTGATCTACCAGGTCCGCAAAATATCCCGCGTAGGCGATCAGCGCTTCGTTTACCCGCAGGTTTTTGAACGGCTCGATCAGCGAGGCCTGCGTGACGATGTCGAGATTACGGCCTTTGGCAATCAGGAGCGATGTGCGGCAGAACGGCTCAAGGTGACCTGCGAGACGGCTCTGGGTGCGTCGGCTTCCCTTGGCCACCACGCTGATCTTGCCCGCCCTGTCGGTAAATATGGTGAGGATGCGATCGGCTTCTCCAAGGTCCCGGCGACGCAGCACGACACCCTCGACGCGATAGAGTCGATTTCGTTCATTCTTCGCGTTCGGGAGCGACTGCTCATTCACCGTTCAGCCGTGATCCAATTCGCGTCTGTGACGATTTCAGCGCCCTGACCGGGCATCCGCCACCAGCTTCGTCCATTGACTTGCTCGATCCCGAATCGCGTCCCAATCGCCCGTCTCCACCGATGGCCGGTGCACCAGGTTTCCACCAACCGCCAGCGCGACCGCGCCCGCTTTGAGGAACTGCGGACCCGTCTCCAGCGTGACGCCGCCGGATGGAATCAACTTCGTCTGCGGCAGGGGTCCCAGCACATCCTTGAAATACCCGGGACCGGCTACGCTCGCCGGATTGACCTTGATGAAATCGGCTCCGTCCTCCCATGCGGTGAGGATCTCGGTTGGTGTGAACGCGCCAATGACCGACGGGACACTGTAACGACGGCACATTTCGATTGTTTGCTGGCGCAGAGTCGGCGTAACGACGAATTCCGCGCCACTCAGGATCGCGTGGCGCGCGGTCTCCGCGTCGAGCACCGAACCGGCCCCAACGTGGCATTTGTCCCCAAACGCGTCGCGCACCTGGCTGATCGCCGGTCCGGCTTGCCGGTTGGTATAGGTGAACTCCAGATTCCGCACTCCGCCTTCGATCAGCGCCTCGGCGAGACTGATGGCGCTGCTCAGGTCATCCAACCGGATCACCGCGATCAGCCCAGACTCTTCAATCCAATGCACGAGCGTCTCCGTTTCCCGACATCGTCCGTCATTCACTTCATCACGATGAGTGTACTGCGAGGCTCTCGTATCGGCACGCGTGCGAGCCGCAGCCGCCCTCGTGAGGGCGGGATACGATAGGATGAATAGGTGCAACAGCGCGCTATTTCAGTGAAGTTGTGACACCCAAGAGGAGCGTGAATGAGCCTAAGAATCGGCCTGATCGTCGCGAGAGACAAGCACGACGCCGCGGACATCGCCGAAGATGTCCTGGCCTGGCTAAGGGACGCGGGGGTCGAGGTCAGGTCGGAAGCGGATCTCGCCGGCGGCGCTGAAGTCGACGTATTGATCACCCTGGGAGGCGATGGACTGATCATGCGTATGGCGCACGTTTACGCGGGTATCCCGATTCTGGGCATCAACGTTGGCAAAGTCGGATTTCTGGCCCGCATCGAGCGCGACGACTGGCAACACGCGCTTCAGGATGTGATCGACGGTCGTTACCGAATCCAGCAGAGTCCAACCCTTGAGGCAGACCTGATGCGTGATACGGGAGAGGTGAAGTCGACCTGGGCGATCAACGACGTGGTGATCCGTTCGGGACTCCAGATGATCGATGTCGAGCTCTACATCGACCAGCAATTCGTCAACACCTACCCTGGAGACGGCATGATCGTGGCGACGCCGCAGGGCAGCACCGCATACTGCATGGCGGCCGGAGGACCAGTTCTTGACGCGGGCGTACGCGGCTTCGCAGTGACACCGATTTGCGCGCACTCTCCGATTCGCACCACGCTGGTGGTGCCAGAGGAGGCGGACCTGGAACTGGTGATGGCGAGCGATCGCACAGCCGACCTGATCCTGGACGGCACGCCAATCGAGCACCTCCACAAGGGCGACACGGTGCGCGTGCGAAAGGGAATTCACCAATTTCATCTGGTGGTGCTGGAAGGCATGAATTTCTACGAGGCGTTCCGCAGCAAGTTCAACTTCATGATTCGGCCGGACGCGATCCCAACGCGCCCGCAAGGTTCAAGGGCAAACCGGAACTAGCCTCGCCGGATGGCAATCTGATGAGGACATGCCGAGGATTTGCAGCAATGCAACTCAGGAGTCGTCATCCGGTAACCCCGTATCCCAGTTCTCGGTGTCGAGGAACCAATTGCTGCAGGGCGTGTGTTCTCCCCTGTGCTAATCGTCGAGCGAGAGAATCACCACGCGAGGGTCGCTCTAATATCGGGGTCGGCCACTCGGCAATTCGTCAGTCCGGTCGATACGCTTGTTGGACTCGGGCTCGTCCTCGTCCGGCCATTCTTCCATCGCCCGACCGTTTGACTGATACGGATTGACGTCCGAGTCGTCGTAATCGAGGGCTTCCTCGTCATGGAGATCCCAGTCCATTGTTCGCTGGCTGGTCGGCTCGGACCACGGGTCAACCGGGGCAAACTGTTCGGCTGAACGCGCTTCACGGTCGAGAGAACGTGTCCGGTAGCCCGAGAGCCGGTCTCGTGCGTGGTCGATGAGCTTGCCGACTCCCTCTTTTCCGGTTGGGAGCCATTCCTCCGAAATCTGGAGCGGGACTTCTTCGGGGTACTGCTCTTCGCCACAATACGGGCAGATGTCCCACCGAAGATCGATCAATCGGCCGCAGCCGACACACGACGAACGCAAAGAACTTCGACAGTGTGGACAGAAGACGAAGTCATTCTCGACCTGATGCTGACACGTTGGGCAGAGGAGCAGTTCGTCAAGATCCTGGAGCATGTACTCTTCTTCGAGCGAACGTTGGAAGGCATCATCAAGCGTATCTCGCGGACGCAGAATCATATAGATGAGAACGCCAGGAACGAAGAAGAGGACCACGACGAGCGTCGAAAAAATCTGGGCGACAACACTTCGACTTCTGGTCTGGATATCCTGAAACGTCCATACGATCAGTGCGAACCAGAGAGCAAGCAGGTAGGCGCCTCCAAGCGCCACCAGCAACTGGATCCCCCTGGCAATTGCAGCTTCCATTCGATGCTCTATCCTCCTACCACGCGCGACTCGCTCATGAGATGCGCTCGGAGTACCGTACGTTCAGCACGAAGACCGTCGCTCCACCCACTTGCACTTCAACCGGGTTGGGAACATAGAATTCGCCCGGCTCCATGATGGGGAGTAGCGGATTCACGTACTGCGTCCTGGTGTAGCAGTTCTGCTGCACGATTCGCATGACGTCTGGCACATACTGGTCATCCACACCGATCAAAACGGTCACGTTGTTCTCTCGCAGGAACCCACCAGCGCTATTGATCTGGGTGGATCGGTAACCACTCTCTCTCAGGGCAGTCAGCAGTGCGTCCGAATCTTTTCCCTGAATGACGGCGAAAATCAGCTTCATGCGTTACTGCCCTCTACCGCAGCGGCCGATTCCTCGTTCAACCGCTGAACAGTTAATTGAAGCAAGTCTTGCTCCACCGCGCCAGCTTCTCTTGTTGCATCGACGATTCTCCAGCGTGCGGGATCCGCCTGAGCTGCCTCGAGAAAGTAGGACCGCACGCGCTCATGAAACGCTCTGGAATCGCTGTCGAAACGGTTGAGCGGCTCACCTGAACTGACGCGGCGCGAGATTCCGACCTCGACCGGTACGTCGAGCAAGAACGTCAGGTCTGGCCAGAGATTGCTCGTCGCGAACCGCTGAAGCGCGATCAAGTCGTTAACCGGCAATCCCCGCCCCGCGCCCTGGTACGCCAGCGTCGAATCGAGGTATCGATCGCAGAGAACTATTTTGCCCTGCGCAAGTGCTGGGCGAATGACCTCCGCAACGTGCTGCGCACGCGCTGCCGAATTGAGAAGCGCCTCAGTTTCGGGCAGCATAGCAGAGTGTCCGGATCCGAGCAAAAGCTCGCGCAACGACTCACCCAGTTGCGTGCCGCCTGGTTCTCTGGTTATGACAACCTGACGCGATCGCTGAGACAGGTGTTCGGCAAGTCGACGGATCTGCGTCGACTTGCCGCCCCCTTCGGGCCCCTCGAATGTCACAAAAAGGGACATCAATAGCCGCTCTGCCGGAGGATTTCAACATAGCGGTGTGGCTCGCGCCCACGGCTGCGCGACCCGACGTTGTATCGCTCGGCCAATTCGTGCTGCAGGCGCCGAATTCGGGCACCCTGTGGCCGAAGCGAGATCGTCCCAACCCCGTTGAGTACCTGATGAATACCCGACTCCGCTTCGAACATCGCCGCGGCGATCTGGTCGTCGGGCACGTCGTCGACATTGCGGCGGTTCTCGTCGTCCGCCAAACGGGAGTTGCCGATCACCTCGCTGAACAGCGAACGCAACAGGTTCGACATCTGAACCACGGTATTACTCCGCAGGACATAGATCGGTACGCCGCGGTTTTCGGCGTCCCGGAGCGGCTGCGGCCGGCGCCGGTAGTAGTTCTTGAGAGTCACCACCGCGTCCGCTTCGCGCAGATCTCGGACGACGATCGCCGGAACCGACATCCCCTGGATCGCCTGCTCTAACCGATTACGGCTCACACCGAATGGGAAGACGCGCGCAGGGCTCTCGAGCGTGCCGCGCCCCGCACCAAACGGCCCCTGAGCCACAAGCGTCGGCGTCGTGTTGGTCGCGGTTCGACGCACATCAACCGATGGACGGCGGTCGTTTTCGGCCCGCTCCGCCTGGTATGGCTCTTCCTCCCAGGTACGAATGTCGCCGTCATCCTCACGCTGGCGTACCTCGACCTGCATCGGGCTGCCACGCAGGATCGCGTCGACGCTTGCCGAGACGTCGCGATGCACCGCGACCCGATCACGTGCCTGAATTTCGACCATCACGGTGAACGTGGGTGGCGCTTTTCGCTCGAGAATCGACTTCTGCGTGCCGCGCCGACGTGCTTCTTCATCACTCAGGGTCACTGATTGGATACCGCCGATCAGATCCGAGAGGGTCGGATTCATCATCAGGTTCTCGAGCGTATTGCCGTGAGCTGTCCCGATCAACTGCACGCCGCGCTCTGCAATCGTGCGCGCTGCGGCTGCCTCGAGCTCGGTACCGATTTCGTCGATCACGATCACTTCGGGCATGTGGTTCTCGACCGCCTCGATCATCACCGCATGCTGCAATGCCGGAGTCGGCACCTGCATGCGTCTCGCTCGGCCGATCGAGGGGTGTGGAATATCACCGTCACCGGCGATCTCATTACTCGTGTCAACGATCACGACGCGTTTGCGCAGGTCGTCCGACAGAACCCGCGCCGTTTCCCGGAGCATCGTCGTCTTTCCAACGCCCGGACGACCTAACAAGAGGATGCTCTCGCCGGATTCGACCAGATCGCGAATGATGCCGATCGTACCGTAGACGGCTCGTCCGATGCGGCAAGTCAGCCCGACGATATCGCCGGACCGGCTCCGAATGGCCGAGATGCGATGCAGCGTCCGCTCGATGCCGGCACGATTGTCGTCGCCGAATCGGCCGATGCGATCGGCTACGTAGGCGATGTCCTCGCGCGTGACCTCGTTTTGAGAAAGGTAAACTTCTCGATCCTGAAATCGTGCCTCGGGAAAACGTCCAAGATCCATGACCACTTCGATGAGCTCACCGCGCGAGTCTGATGCGTCCAAATCCGCCAGGTCAGGAACGATGTGCGGGGGAAGAACGCCAAGGAGATCCTCGAGATTATCGGTGATGGCTTCACCAAACGCGGAGCTGGGCGGAGGGGTCATGACGATGTCCGTATTGTCCAAAAAGAATGTGCTCCCTTGCTGTATCTCAACACTCGTTCAGAGCCCATTGCTGCGTGCGAGAGACACTATGCGCTGTCGCGTTCCCATCGTGTAACCACCGGAGTTCTGGCCGGAAGACGTTCTATCACGTCGGAAACGGCGTGAACCCAGCGAGATTGGTACCCGTTTACCGGCACCATTGTGTAGCGGACCATCAATGCCTGGCGCGTCTGCTCTTCAAATCCCATCTCCTCCAAGGCGGGAATGAATTCCAAGTGGTAGTCTGGAACCGAGATCCAAACCTGGTCGTCTTTTCCCACGTCGGCCAACCTGATCGACTGTCCAATCAAGCTCGGCACCAGATCGAGTTTATCTTGAGCCATGATCACCTCGAGCGCATAGCAATCTTTGCGGTGCATGACCTGACAATAACCAACGAGTGTGCCATCGCATTCCATCACAAAACCGCGAGTCTCGGCATTCAGAGCCCGCCGGGCATCCCAGTGATTACTGGTCAGCGCTTCTGCGTACTGTACCGGTCGCGGTGTCGTGAGGTGGTAGAGATGGTGAATTGACCACGCGTCGCTTGGCTCACGCTCGCGGACCGGTGGCTCTTCCACGTCAGGTGCGTGCAACTCATGTGCCAGAAGCACGGTCTGGTGTCCGTAGATCGAAAAGCCCGCCCTGATCATGGCCCGTTGAGCGACCGTATCGACCGGAACCGTCGCGTGGACCCGTTTGGCTCCCGAATGACCAGCAACGCGCGCCGAGTAGCCGAGCAACTCGGCCCAGACGCGAATCACTTCGTCTTCGACCTCGTCGCCACCTAATACCCGAGCGCCGAGCGCTGTGACGACCCACCGGTACTCGTCCCGCTCGGGATGCAATTCAATCATGGCTTTGATTGCGGCCTCTGACTCCGCGACAAACGCCCGCGCGAATCGACGGCCAACGGGCAACGCGGCCATCAAATCGTCGATATGGCTGTGATAGACCGCATCAGGAATGGCGAGCGCAACGCGGTCTCGTCGAAAGCGCCATAGTCTCGGGATATCGGTTACGCCGATTTGTCGAATGGATTTGGTTGTCACGGCCAGCGCTTCTCCAGTGTCTCTGTCGTGCGTTGTTCGGAGAATTCGTTGCCGGTGCGACCGATTCTGACGTCAACGGGATCGACGGCGACTGATGCTATACGATCCGCCTTCCGGACAGTGCACGCCCAAGTGTCACCTCATCCGCATACTCAAGATCGCCGCCAACAGGAAGCCCGCTCGCCGGTCGCGTAACCGTCGCGCCGAGCGAAACAAGCTGTCGAGCGATGTACATGGCGGTGGCATCCCCCTCAATATTGGGGTTCATCGCCAGGATAACCTCTTCAGGATGGTCGCGCGTGACACGCTCGATCAATTCACGAATGCGCAAGCGATCGGGCCCGATGCCGTCAACCGGAGAGATGACCCCGTGAAGTACGTGATAGAGCCCGTCATATTCACCAGTGCGATCGAGCGCAACCACGTCCAGAGGTTCCTCGACGACACAGATCTTGTCCCGGTCGCGCTGGGCATCTGAGCAGATCGGGCACGGGTCGTGTTCCGTGATGTTGAAGCAGATCGAGCACAGGACGATCTTCTCCTTCACCTCGAGAATCGCGTCAGCAAGGCCAATGGCGTCATCACGAGAGCTACGCAAGATGAAATAGGCAAGTCTCGACGCCGTCTTCGGACCGATGCCGGGAAGTTTGGCAAATTCGTCGATAAGCTTGGATACCGGCTCGACTGTTACCCGAGAACGCACATGCACCTCACCATAACGGTGGCAATTTCGGGCATAAGTATAACAAAATAGAACTGTTACTCTGGAATCGAGCGGCTTTTCTACTGCTTACTCTTCTTCGTCCGAAAGATAGACAGGACGGCCACGAGATCCGTCTGACGGTCCGACGATTCCCTCATCCTCCATTTGTTCGATAAGGCGCGCCGCGCGATTGTAGCCAATCCGTAGACGTCGCTGGAGCATCGAGGCGGACGCGGTTCCATGCTGCTTGACCACGCGCAACGCCTGCTCCATCAGCGGGTCTTCCCCGCCTTCGTCGTCCTCATTGTCGGTCGACGGAATCTCGGCCCATTCCTGGTCGAATTCATGGGCCGGTGCGGCGCGGCGCCAGTGCCGCACCAGGTACTGAATGTCCTTGTCGTCGACAAACGACCCCTGTACACGCATCGGCTTGGCCTCGTCCGGTGGCAGGAAAAGCATGTCGCCGCGGCCAAGCAAGCGCTCAGCGCCAGGCATATCGAGGATCACGCGACTGTCGGTATGTGACGTCACCGCGAACGCGATGCGAGCCGGAACATTCGCCTTGATCAAGCCGGTCAACACGTCGACGGAGGGCCGCTGGGTCGCGATGAGCAAGTGAATGCCGGTGGCTCGAGCCATCTGAGCCAGGCGCACGAGCAGTGTCTCGACTTCCTCAGGGGTCGTCAGCATCAGGTCAGCCAACTCGTCGATGATCACGACCAGATACGGCAACAATTCGAGTGACGGGTCTTCCTCGCGACGCAAGTTGTAACCGTCAATGTTGCGCACTCCGAGCATCGAGAAGCGCTGGTAGCGATCCTCCATCTCCTTCAGCACCAAACGGAGCGTGCCGACGACTTTCCCCATCTCGGTAACGACGGGACACTTGAGGTGTGGCACCCCGTTAAAGCCGGTCAGTTCGACCATCTTCGGATCGATCAGCACCATCTGCAGCTCTTCCGGACGACGTGTCAGCAAGAATGTCGAGATGATGCCATTGATGCAGACGGACTTGCCGGATCCGGTTGATCCCGCGATGAGCAGGTGCGGCATTCGTGACAGGTCCGCAACAATGTAGCTACCGTTCACGTCGCGCCCGAGGGCCAGCGGCAATCTCGCTTTGGTGGCCATGAACTCGACCGATTCGATCGTCTCGCGAAGACCGACGGTGTGTACGTTGACGTTCGGCAATTCAATTCCGACACGGGCCATTCCAGGAACCGGCGCCTCGATACGGATCGAACGGGCCGCCAGCGCGAGCGCCAGGTCGTTCTGCAGTTCGGTGATACGCCGTACCTTCGTTCCCGGTCCAGGTTCCAACGCGAAGAGGGTCACCGCCGGCCCAGGGAAGATCTCGCGCACCGTCGCATCGACTCGGAAGTTCCGCAGCGTCTCTTGAATCAGATCTGCTTTCGACTCAAGCTCGCCTTCCTCCGGCGACCCAGCGTCGTAGAGCGCGAGTTTCTTCAGTTCCGGCAACGGAGCGGGCGCGAGCACCAGCGGAGTAACAGGCTCGGGTGGCGCCGGTTCAGCGACTGGGGTTTCAGGAGCCTTTTCCCGCTTCGGCATGTTGATAAATGGGCGCTGCGCGGTGGCGAGTTCCTCGACCGGCTCCAGTTTGGCCGGCTCGGGCACCGTAGGCGATTCGACTCGTCGGGCCCGTTTTCGCGCCGCTCGGGTCTCGCTGGTCCGGCGCCAGGTCCCGATCAACTCGCGCGTATGAATGCCGGTAATGAGATAAACCCCGATGAGCCCCAGACCGAAGCAGACGAGGCCCGCACCAACATCGCCCGCGACAAAACCTGCAGTATCTCCGAGAGCATGGCCGACGACCCCACCCCCGTCGCGTCCGCCGTTGACCTGAATCAGATCGAGAAACGTGTCGATCGAAAGCGCGAAGACGAGAAAACCCAGGAAGCGACGTTGCCGCACCGGCGGGTCGGTCGAAACGAGCCACTCAACCGCGATCCAGACGAGCCCGATTGGAAACAGGACCGCACCTCGCCCGGCAATCCAGGTAAGCCCCTCTCCCAAGGTACCGACGACGGTCATGCTTCCCACGTAGCCCAGCAATGACAGTGAGATTAGCACCGCGATCAGGATTGCCAGCACCGCGCCGATCTCTCGCTTGACCTGATCCGGCACCGGACTCCGACGAATCCAGCGGAGCAGTGAGAGGATAAGCCCGCCCAATGCACGCGGTGCCCTGATCAATATCGACGGTTGCTTGTTCTTGGTGGTGGATGATTTTCGTTTGCGGCTTCGCGCCGAAGCTGCCATGGAACCTCCGTACGATCAATGTGTACGGACACATTCTAACACAGGGCTGTCCGGCTCGCGATCAGACCTCTATGATGGTCGGGACCACCATTGGCTTACGTCGCGTCTGGGAATAGACGAAAGATTCCAGCGCTTCGCGGGCGGCGCGCTCGAGACCGACGGCAGTGGCGTGACGGTCTCGTTTCGCTCCGATCGCCCGGCGTACTTCACAGCTGGCCTCTTCCAGCACCTTGCCATTCCGAGGACCAGGCACGAAACCTCTTGCGGTGATGTCCGGGTCTCCGAGCAGCGCACCGGTGTCACGGTCTATCGTCAGTACGACCGATATCACGCCGTCGCGCGCCAGCATTCGTCGTTCCCAGATCGTATCGTCGTCCAGTTCACCCGTCGAGCCGATACCAAGGTAGACCGTGCCGCACGGGATCGTCTGCGTGCCAACGAACCCGCACTCGTCGAACTGAAACTTCGTGCCGTTTGAGCCAAGTAGGATCCGCGATCGATCCATTCCGCACTCTTGCGCCATCTGAGCGTAGAGCTGCAGGTGCCGCGCCTCGCCATGCGTCGGCAGGACGTAGCGAGGATGGACGATCTCGAGCATCTGCCGCAACTCTTCGCGTCCGGCGTGACCCGACACATGGACAAACGCCCGCGCTGGATAGATCACGTTCGCGCCTCGCCGGAAGAGTTCATTGATCACCCGGAACACCGATGTCTCGTTCCCCGGAATCGGTGACGCCGACACGATAACCGTGTCGCGCTCCTGGATCGAGATGTCGCGATGCTCGCCGGTTGCGATCCGGCTGAGCACGGCCATCGGCTCTCCCTGACTCCCGGTGCAAACGGCCATGATTCGCTCTGGCGCCAGCTTCGCGGCCTCGCCCGGCCTGATCAACGTGTCCGGCGGCGGATTCAGGTAGCCAAGCTCGAGCGCCACCTTGACATTCCCCTGGAGAGATCGACCGTAACAAACGACCTTCCGTTCATGCAGATAGGCGACATTCATCACCTGCTGCACACGCGAGATGGCCGAGGCGAAGGTGGCCACGATGACCCGTCCGGGAGCGTGCTGAACGATGGTATCGATCGAATTCTCGACAAGCGACTCGGGCGGAGTCGAGCCATCTACCTCAACGTGAACGCAGTCGCTGATCAGGAGCAGCGGATTACGCGATGCGATCTCACGCAACTTGACTAGATCGGTTGGACGTCCATCGACGGGATTGGGATCGAACTTGAAGTCGCCAGTGATGACCACGGTTCCAACCGGCGTCTTCACCGCGAAGCCAATCGCGTCCGGAATGCTGTGAGAGACGCGGAAGCACTCGACTGTGAAGCATCCGGCTCGAATCGCGGGATCTTCGTCCGGATTGATGAGCCCGAGTGCGGCCGTCCCAGCGAGTCCACGTTCCTTGAGACGCGATCGAATGAGGCCTTGCGTTAGCAACGTGCTGTAGACCGGCACGTTGATGTCGTTCAGCAGGTAGGCCAACGCACCAATGTGATCCTCGTGACCATGGGTGATGAAGACGGCACGGACCTTATCGGCCCGCTCCCGGAGGTAGCTGAGATCCGGCAGGAGGATGTCGACGCCAAACATGTCCTCTTCCGGAAAGCCGATTCCGGCGTCGACGACGATGATGTCGGCACCGTATTCGAGAACCAGCAGGTTCTTGCCGACCTCACCTAACCCGCCCAGAAACAGGACATTGAGCCGCTCATCGCTCAATCGGTCTGCAACTCCTCATCTACGAGCGTGACCGCCCTCGACTAGAACAGCCGCATCTGCGATGCGTTCGGCTCCTGGTCTTCGTCCTCGCCCAGGTCGCGCTTTGCCTCTTCGACGATACGAGGCAACTTCATCATGTCGGACTCGACCGTGGCCCGTAACGATGCCTGATGCAGCGCCGCGGCCGGATGGTACATCGGCACGACCACGTAGCTGCCGAACTTGCGCGGCTGGCCATGAATGCGGGAGATCCGTTCTCCCGGAAACCAGCGCGACATCGAGAAACGGCCGAGCGTGACGACAACTCTCGGTTTGATGATCTCCAACTGCTCGTCAAGATAAATCGAACAGGCCGCAATCTCGTCCGGAAGCGGGTCGCGGTTTCCAGGTGGGCGACTCTTCACGATGTTGGTCACGAAGACCTCATCTCGCGTGAGACCGATCTTGTCGAGCATCTCGTTCAGGAATTGGCCAGCCGCGCCGACGAACGGCAGTCCTTGCTTGTCCTCATGCCAACCGGGTGCCTCGCCAATAAACATGATCTCGGCGTTTGGATTACCGTTGCCTGGAACGCCCTGACTTCGTGACCGGTGCAGCTCACAGCGCGTGCAATTCCGGACGCGCGCCGCCACATCTTCCAGCGTCAGACTCACCCAAGGCTCCTTCCAAACAACTCAGCGAATCGATCCTGCGAACTCACCGCTGTCCTAGACTCCAAGCAAACCGCGTGTGCCGATCAGGAGCTCGTCCACGGTCTCCATGTCGTGTGCCTCGGCATAGACTCGGAGCACCGGCTCAGTCCCGGACCACCGCACCAGAATCCAGCTGCCATCGCCGAACTCGACTCGCGTCCCATCAACCTCGACCACATTCACGACGGAGAGGCTCGCCATCATGGCAGGCCAGGACACCTGTCTCAGCCGCTCCTCGATCGCAGGACGATCCTCACGCGTCAATTGCAAATCGATCCGTCGATAGCGCCAGGCGCCGATCGACTCCTCGAGCTCTTCGACAAGCTGGGAAAGACGCTTGCCCGATCGAATGGTGTAGTCAATGAGCAATAGGGCAGCCAGAACCCCGTCGCGATCCGGCAGGTGAAAGCCGAAAGCAAATCCGCCGCTCTCCTCACCACCAATCGCGGCCCGTTCGTCAATCATCGCCTGTGATATGTGAGTGAACCCGGCGGCCGTCTCGATCACTGGCACCGAAGCCTGCTGGCCAAGTGCATCGATCATGGCGGTGCCACTTACTGACTTCACGATCGCGTTCGCACGCCCCCGCGTCTGGAGCACGTATCGGGTCAGAAGTGCGAAGACGTGTTGAGACGAGAGATAGTCGCCATGTTCGGTGATGACACCAATTCGGTCGCCGTCGCCGTCGAAGCCGATGCCGATTGTCGCGCCGCCGTCGGCCACCACCTTCTTCAGGCGTTCCAGATTGCGCTCCACCGGCTCCGGACCGGCAATGCCAGGAAAGAGGGGATTGTGAACCGTGTTGATTTCAATGACCTGGGTGGAATCGTCACCAAACAGTCGCGGCAGGATTCCGGCCGCGCAGCCAAACATTGCATCGATGACGATGGTCAGACCGGCATCGCGCATCGCGCCAAGGTCGACGAGTCGCGAGATGCGATCGAGATAGGCAGGCAGTGGATCGATTTCTGTGATCTGTCCGAACTCTCTCGGCTGTCTGGCGGCGGATTTGGTGGCAAGTTCCGCTTCGACAGTCCGTAGCAGCGAGGTCGGCGCGGCGCCGCCCTGTCCAGACTTGAGTTTGAGGCCATTGAACATCGGTGGATTGTGCGACGCGGTGATCATGAGCCCGGCGATGGAATTCGACTCAAGCGTGGTGTAGCTCAGCACCGGGGTAGGAATCGGAGAGCGGGCAAGGAGTACATCGACTCCACGGCTCACCAGTTCCTCGGTCGCCACCCGGGCGAACTCATCCGATCCGAAGCGTCGGTCGAAGCCGACAACCACGGAAGGGCGAGCGCCCTCGGCTTCTCGCCAAAGAACGGCGCACACTGCGCTCGTCACGCGACGCACGGCGTCGAACGTAAATTCGTCCGCCATGACCGCGCGCCATCCGTCAGTTCCAAAACGGATCGTCACGCCGCTCTCGATTGCCGTTGAACTTGCTGCCCAATTACGCTCGCCATCGACGTGAGGCTAGCACACCGCGCTCTCGGTCGCCAAGGCAATCAGGCTGTGACTTCCAGACTCACCGGATCCGCACTCGGGATCGGTGCCGACGTGAGTTCGTCGTTCGTGAGCGCGCGTGCTCGCACGACCACCTGGCGCCAATCAGGAGATTCCGGCAGTGCCAGAATCGACGGATGACCCGCATGCTTGCGAAGCCAGCGTTCGAGAATGTGTACCTGGTCGAGGGAATCGTGATCGACGCCCGAAACGCTGAACTGGCGCGAGCGTAGCCACGCGTCCTCGAGTCGACGCGCGACCGATGCCGCAGATTCGTCCACGTCCGCGCGAATTTGGGCCCAAAGACGCCCACCCACGACCAGCATAATTTCCCGCGCGTCGGTTTCAACTGACGGTGTGATAATCACCTGGTCACCGCGCGCCGCTGCCTCATCCAGAATCTGTTGACTCAAGATCAACTGCTGAACCCGGCGCAAACGATCGCGAAGTCGGCTGGCCCGTTCGAAATCGAGCTGCTCGGCCGCCTCCGCCAGCTGGGCATGGATCATCTTGATGACGTCGTCACGCTCACCTTTGAGGAACGCGATGACGTCTTGCACGGTCCTGCGATATTCATCCCGGTCGGCTCGCGCAACGCATGGCCCCGGACACTTGCCAAGCGACAGCCGCAGACATGGTGAACCGTAGCTACGAGCGGTCTTGAACGATCGCGGACACGTCCGCAACTTGAATGTGTCGTTCAACAGGTCGACCGTGATCCGCGCCGCGCGAGCGACCCGGAAGGGACCGAAATAAATCGAGCCGTCCGGCTTCCACTGACGGGTCAACGTCACGCGTGGCCAGGGATTCCACGTCTCGATCTTGATGTAGCGATATGACTCGGTGTTACGGAGTTGCCGGTTGAACTGCGGCTGGTGTCGCAGGATCAATTGCGATTCCAACAACAGCGCTTCCAGTTCCGAACCGGTCCGCACCGTCTCGATCTGCTGAATCGACTCGAGCAGGCCGTCCATCTTTCGCGTATAGCCGAGCGGCTGCGAATAGTAGGACGAGACCCGGTTGCGCAGGTTCTTCGCCTTGCCGACATAGATTACTCGTCCAGTCACATCCTTCATGATGTAGACGCCCGGGGTCGATGGGACGCCCTCCAGGTGGGACCGATCGAGAACGGCTCGTCCCCGTCCGACGGCGTCACGACGGCGTGGCGTCGGTATTCGCACAGCCGCCGCCCGCTTCAGGTCGTCCAGCGATCCGACACCCCGCTCGTTGGCAGCCTCGAGCAATCGGCTGAAGACGAGCGATGTCGCCTCGGCGTCGGCGAGCGCCCGGTGATGCTCGCGTAATTCGATATCGAGCGCGCGGCAGAGCCCATCAAGGCCCGGGCGTCTGATACCTGGCAGAAGCTGGCTCGCGAGCGGCAGCAGATCGAGATGATCGTTGATCAGCGGGGCGAGACCGAATCGCTTGATCTCAGCGTTGATGAAGCCGAGGTCGAATCCAACATTGTAACCAACAATGAGCGCATCACCGATGAAGTGCAGCAGTTGGTTGACGACGTGGCTGAAGATCGGCGCGCCAAGCAGCATCGACTCATCGATGCCGGTAAGTTTCGCGATGTAGGCCGGGAGCCTGCGTTCCGGATTGACCAGCGTCGAGAAGACGTCGACGCGCTGACCATTGGCATAGCGAATCGCGCCAATCTCGATGATGCGCTGCCGGTATGGCTTGAGTCCAGTCGTCTCCACGTCGAGCACCACGAAATCATCGGGGAACGCGTGACTGACTCGCCGGATACAGGAAGGATCGGACCAGCACCCATCTGAGCGAAGCACGAGATGCTCATCGCCAGTCAGAATCTGGCGGAGAAGTGACCGCCACAGGCCGGGGTTGCTCGCGCCGCCGAAGACATGTGAAATGAGCACTTCTTCCGGCACTGCCCCGCCACGCTCTCGAACAAAGAGAGCCGCACGATGGCGCAGCTGGCTGTAGTCAGCATTCGGTTCCTGGCTGGCAACCATCTTTCACTCCCGTGATGTGACCGGCAGTCACGTATGCGCGGCAGTATACAGTCGAACATCTGTACGAACAAGCTGTGCTATAATCGTCGCCTGTTCTTACATCCTCGTTCGGATCGGATTCGAGTGGCAAAGGGCTGAGAGATTCGATGGTCGACACCGGGGTTCGCCAGCGAGTTGATGAGCTTCGTTCCCAGCTGGATCGCTACAACTACGAGTACTACGTCCTGGATCAGCCTTCGGTGAGCGACGCCGAATACGACGCGATGATGAACGAATTGCGTCGTATCGAGGCCGATCATCCCGAACTCGTGACTCCGGATTCGCCCACGCAACGCGTGGGCGTCTCCCCTTCGTCGGGTTTCGGTACGGTTCGCCACGAGATCCCGATGCTCAGCCTGAGCAACGTCTACAGCCACGAAGAGCTCAATGATTGGGCCGAGCGAATCTACCGGTTGTCGGAACGACGCGACGTTGAGTTCGTCACCGAGCCGAAAATCGACGGCAGCGCCGTCTCGATCCTGTATCGCAACGGGACCTACGAACGCGGCGCCACACGTGGCGATGGCATGACTGGCGAAGACGTCACGGCGAACATTCGGACCGTGCGCAACGTGCCACTGCGGTTGCGTGACGGCCACGGCCAGCCGATGCCGGATGTGCTCGAGGCTCGCGGCGAGATTTACATGCGCAAGGCCGATTTTGAGCAATTGAACCGTCAGCGTGGTGAGGCCGGCGAGACGCTGTTTGCCAATCCGCGAAACTCGGCCGCGGGATCGCTGCGTCAGATTGATCCCTCGATGACCGCCTTACGCCCGCTTCGCTTCTATGCCTGGGACGTCGGCATCGTCGAAGGCGAGTACCATCCCAGCCACTCCGAGAACCTCGCTATGCTCAGAGCGCACGGGGTTCCGACTGCGCCAGACATCCAGGTTTGCCAGTCCATAGACGAAGTTTGGGCGAACTGCGAGGCATGGCTCGAACGCCGAGCCGGACTCGATTTCGAAATCGACGGCGTCGTCATCAAGGTGAACGATGTTGAACTGCAGTCCACGCTCGGGACTGTGGCGCGCGAACCGCGTTGGGCCACCGCCTACAAGTTTCCAGCGATTCAGAAGACGACGATACTGCGCGATATCGAGATTAACGTCGGGCGTACCGGCAGTCTCAATCCCACGGCCATTCTCGACCCGGTCGAGATCGGCGGTGTCGTCATCCGGCGATCAACGCTCCACAATGAAGACGAGATCCGGCGACTCGGCGTACGCATCGGTGACACGGTGATCGTCGAACGAGCAGGCGAAGTGATCCCCAAGATCATCGCCGTAGTGGAGAGCAAGCGAACCGGCGATGAGCGCGAATTTGTCATGCCCGACCATTGTCCAGTCTGTGGCTCAACGACGGAGCGACTGGACGACGAAGCGATGCGATACTGCATCAACGCCTCTTGCCCGGCTCAGCTCAAGGAGCAGATCCGGCACTTCGTCTCGCGTGGCGCGATGGACATCGACGGATTCGGAGCAAAGCTGTCGGACAGCTTTGTTGAGCTTGGTCTTATCCATTCCTATGCCGACGTCTATCGCCTCGAGTGGGACAAGGTACGGGAGCTCGAGGGCTTTGGGGAGAAGAGAGTCGAGAACCTGCAACAGTCGATCGAAGTGAGCAAGACGCGGACGTTGTCACGCCTGCTCACGGCGCTTGGCATCCGGCACGTCGGTGAACGAAACGCGACGCTTCTGGCGAGCCACTTTGAGAACATCGATGCGATCATGTCGGCGTCAACCGAAGAACTCGAGAGCATCCCGGGATTTGGCGACGTGGTAGCTCAGGCCGTCCACGACTTCTTTCACGAGACACGCAATATTGCCCTGATCGACGACCTTCGAGCGCTCGGCTTGCGCATGACCGAGCCGGTCGATCGACGCCAGCCGCGGAGCGACGCGTTCGCCGGAAAGACGGTCGTCCTGACCGGCCGGCTCGAACGGTTCACGCGCGACCAGGCGCAGGATCTCCTGCGAAAAGCGGGAGCGACCGTTACCAGCTCTGTTTCACGCAAAACCGACTTCGTCATTGTCGGTGAAGACGCCGGAAGCAAAGCCGACCGGGCACGCGAAATTGGTGTGACAACGATCGACGAGAACGAGTTCGTCGAGATGCTCGGCGCGGACATGGCAGGAGCGATCGCGGAGGTAATCTCCGATGACGATTCCGCGAACTCCTGAAGTCTGACTGGACGAATAGTGTACAGTGAGGCGCAACGCGCCGGCCGCATCAGAATCCGGCGCGGGATGACGAGAACGGCTGCCAGTCAGCGCCACGTGGCAACCGGAAGCACTTCAGGTGATTGAGAGAATCATGTTGAGGAGATGCTCACGAGGACGGCGCCATGCCACCTTATAGCCTGCCGACGCGAGAAGACGATCCGATCCATCTCGTTCGCACAATCGGTCGCCTGGCCCAGATGGTTATTGAACTGCGCGACGAGTACGTCCGCGAACCACGCCCGGACACCCTCGATCAGATCGAGCGGCGACTCGATGAGCTATCCAGCCTGCGCGACCAACTTCGCGAGAAGCTTCACCCCGCCGAGCCCGAAGAGGTCGAGCCAACCGCCCAATAGCTTTGGCCCGAAAGGCGTCGTTACGGAAGCGGGATTGTGCGACGTTGGATTGATCGAATCCGACCAAACACGCCGACAACTCAACCTTGCTCGTAATGAGCTCACGGCCCGGGTGCAACCACAGTAGCGCTACTGCCATGCTCGTCGACAGTCTTCATCGCCCGCGATTCTGCCGATGACGTGGTCACACTACTACACGGCGCACATCGTCGAGGCTGGCCGAAATCGTGATCGCCTCCCGGGCAGGCCGAGCCTGCCAAGATTCTTCATTGCCGTGCCGGTGACGAGGACGACCACCTTCTCCTCGCGGCGAATCAATCCCCGCGCCACTGCCTGTTCGGCTCCGGCGAACGCGGCCGCACCGGCGGGCTCCGCCAGGATTCCGCCCTGTGACGCCAGCGTGCGCATCGCGCCGCGCAAGTCGTCGTCTGAGACAGCCACAAAACCACCGCCGGATCGCTTCACGTCGCGTAAGACCATCCCAGCGCTCACCGGATTTCCAACCGCGATGCCGTCGGCGATGGTGTCTCGGGGTGACGGCGTTCGAGTGCCTGACCACTCTCCCAGGCACGTTTCAAGGGCTGACAACCTTCGGACTGCACGCCGAGAATCCGCGGAACGCGGTCCGCGGCGCCGCACAACGTCAATTCGCGGAAGCCTTTCGCGATGGCGCTCAGGGTCGGCCCATCTCCCACCGGGCATACCACGACGTCTGGCACCTCACGCCCGAGTTGCTCCCAAACCTCCAGGGCCACCGTCTTCTTGGCGTCGAGCGTCATCGGGTTGTAACCGGTATTCCGGTCGTACCAGCCGAACTCATTGGCCGCTCTGCGCGACAGCTTGAAGGCAGCGTCGTAACCCTCACGAACGCGAAAGACGGTCGCACCTGCCAGCAGCATCAGTGTCAATTTGGAGTCGGCGACATCGTCCGGCACGAAGATGAAGGCCTGAATGCCCGCAGCCGCGGCACCGACGGCCAGTGAGACGGCGACATTCCCCGTAGATGCACATGTTACGGCCGGAGCACCGGCACGCATTGCCGTTTCGACCACCAGTGCCGTCGCGCGATCCTTGTTCGATCCGGTCGGCCCTCGCGTCTCATCCTTGATCCAGAGGTCCGCAAGCTGAAGCGAACGCCGTAACCCAGGCGACGCGATCAGGGGAGTGCCGCCGACTTCAAGCGGATACTGAATTGGACCGTCTTCGAGTGGGAGGAGCGAACGATAGCGCCACATCGACGTCACCGGACTATCTGGGTCGGGCAACGCATCCAGACCGTAATGGTACTTGTAATCGATACGTCCCATGTCGCTGTACGCGAGCGCCTTCTCAGGGTCTTCGAACAACATCTCGGTTCCGTCGTCGCGAACCACAATCGCGGAAGTCGGCTGTCCCATCACTGCCTCCCAGTTTCGATCAACGCGCGAGCGATCGCCGCGTAGCCGTGTGCCGCTCGCTCCAGTTCGGAGATCTCAATATATTCGTCAACCCGGTGAGCCAGCTCCTCGTCTCCTGGGCCATATCCAATCGTGGGGATCCCGAGTCGTCCCGCCGTACCGCTGCCGTTGGTGCAGAAGGCGTAATGTGACAGGTGAGCCTTTAGGCCGATATCATCCAGTGCTTGTCGCGCCTGGCGCACAATCGGCTCGTGGTCGTCGAAAAACCAGGCCGGGGCGAAATTCGGCGCGGTGACGTGCGCGCCGGAATAGGAGACGAAGTCATCGGTCGCAACACGGACATCCGCCGTTGCGCCGGTATCTCGGATTGACGACTCGACGATCGCGCGAACTGTTTCAAGCACCGACGCTTCGGTCTCACCTGGTAGCGTTCGGCGGTCAAAGGTTGCAAGGCATTGGTCAGGAACGACTGACAGTCCGGGATATGGATGGGACATGATATCGGTCAGTACCAGAATTCCCTGTCCAAGCGTGTCATGCATTGGGGCCGGTAGCCCGCGCAACGCCATCACGACGTCAACCATGGCTTGTGCCGCGTTGACGCCAAACTCAGGACGAGAGGAATGAGTTGGCCGGCCGAGTGTCTCGATCAGGATCTCGGCACGTCCGCGCTGTCCACGAGCAATGTTGAGGGAAGTCGCCTCGCAGATAATGACGTAATCCGGCTGCTCACGCCGGGCAACCACTTCGAGCGCCGTGCCCTCGACGAGTTCTTCGGCAATCGTCGCAGCAACGATGACCCGGCCGTTGAGTTTCTCGTTGGCCAGACTCGCGATACCCCTCATCGCAGCGGCCAGCGGTCCCTTCATGTCCATGGCGCCGCGTCCATACAGCCGAGATCCGGAAATCTCGCCATACGGGTTACGCGACCAGGATTCGGGCTGGGTGACACCGACCGTGTCCATATGCGCGTCGAGCAGAACGGTGGGACCGTCACCAGATCCAATCGAGCCGATCACGTTGCCGAGGTCATCGACGCCGACCGAGAAGCCGAGATCGCGCATCTCACGTTCGACGATCACCGCGACCCGAGCTTCCTCGGCTGACGGGCTCGGCTCTCGCACCAGAGCCAGAGCAAGTTGGGCAATCGACTCCGCGGACGTCCCCGACTCACGGTTCGAAAATCTCATTGATCCCCTCTCTACGATTATCGCGACGACATTGCCCCAGTCGTTCCCGGTTTCGTCACAGGCGATCCCTGTTGGCAGAGTGGACAGTCCTCCGGGGACCAGGTTTCAATCGTCATACGCGAAAGGGCGATGAGGGGCACGCCGAGGTCAATCGGACCACCGCTGCGATCCACCAACACCGCGACCGCGACTGGGGTCACATCATGCTGCTCTAGAGCTGCCAGCGTCTCGCGCACCGAGCCTCCGGTCGTCAGGATGTCGTCGACCACCAACACACGGGCACCATGAGAGAACGTCGTGCCGCGCCGGAATTCACGTGCCAGCGAGCCGCCCTCGGCGCGTTCCGCATAGGCAGCAGGTTTTTCGAGCTGGCGCGCCACCTCGAACGCGAGCAGAATCCCGCCCGTCGTCGGGCCTGCCACCACGTCGATCTGCCCGAGACCCGCCACCTGCTCAACAATTCCGGCGCAGGCCCGTTCAGTCGCCTTTGGTTGCCGCAGCAAGTCGAATTTCTCGACATAGCGATCGCTGTGACGTCCCGACGAGAGGACGAAATGTCCGTCTTTCAGCGCGCCGACCTCGCGCAGCAGTGCATCCAGATCCAACTCGCCTCCCTAACCCAGAAAGAAGAAGCCGACCGCCAGTATGATATACACCCCGAGCAATTGCAGTCCTTCGAGCCAATTCGATTCGCCGTCCATCGAGATGAGGACCGCCACGGCAATTGCGCCGACCAGCGCGGCCAACTCGTACTGGTTAAAGATCAACGTCATCGGATTTCCCATAATCAGGCTGACGAAGACCAGCACTGGGGCGACGAACAGAGCGACCTGTAAGGTCGAGCCGATCGCGATACCGATGCTGAGGTCCATTTGATTGCGCATCGCGGCCTGCACGCCGACGAAATGCTCGGCAACGTTGCCGATGATCGGCACGACAATCACGCCCAAAAAGAGTTCGGTGATCCCCCATGATTCGACCACGGGCTCGACGTTGCTGACCAGAAGTTCACTCATCCCGACCACGGCGCCGGTCGTCACCACAAGTAGTCCAATCGACAACCACAGGCTCCGCTCAGGGGCCGATTCTTCTCCCAACCCATCCGTATGCGCGTCCAACGGGTGGAGAAAGATCGTATAGACCACGTACGCGGCGTAGAGGATGAGAAGCACTACCGCCACGCCAATAGTAAGACTCTCCGTCTCGGATCCACGGGCGCGGTTCGGGCCGAGGTCGAAGAAAGCCGGAATGAGCAAGGCCACTACCGAGAGGGTCATCATCGTCGCCGACACGCTGGCGATGTGTGCGTCAAAGCGCTGCCGACCGTGCTTCAGGCCCCCAGCGAGAAGGCTCGCGCCGAGCACCAGCAACGCGTTACCGATGATCGAACCAGAGATGCTTGCTTTCACCAGATCGAGCAGCCCGTTCTGCAGCGCGATAATCGTAATGATCAACTCCGCGGCGTTGCCGAACGTGGCGTTGAGGAGTCCACCGACTCGCGGCCCGGTGTGCTCGGCGACCTGATCGGTTGCCTGCCCGAGCAGCGCCGCGAGCGGGATGAGCGAACCGGCGGCGGTGATGAAGATCCAGGTGTGACTGACACCCAGGAGCTCGAGCACGATCGAGACTGGCACGAGAATCAGGAGGATGTAGAGATACTTCACGGAAATCTTCCTGTACTGGGCGTGTCAACCCGAGTTATCGCCCGTGTGTTGTGTCGATGGCCGCGCGCACGTCAACCCTTCGGTCATTCAGTATCTGCGCTCAGGCATTTAACCACGAATTGGCGCGAACGGTCGCCTAAGGCAAGCGACAAGGTCTTACTGTAAGTAGAAGAATCCTATTGCGAGGATGATGTAAACGCCGAGGAGCTGGGCGCCCTCTAACCAGTTGGATTCACCGTCAACGGCAATTAGGGTCGAGATCACCGCAGCGCCGGCCAGAGCAGCTAGTTCATAACCATTGAATTGCAGATTGAGCGGCTCACCGACAAAGAGGCTAACGAAGACCAGGACCGGCGCCACGAAGAGCGCGATCTGAATTCCGGATCCGAGCGAGATGCTGACGCTCGCGTCCATCTCGTTGTCAAGCGCGGTCTGAATCGCTACGTATTGTTCTGCCGCGTTACCGACGATCGGCACCAGAATTACCCCGAGGAACAGCTCAGTGACTCCCCAGGACCGGATGACCGGCTCAACATTATTGACGAAGAGTTCGCTCATCGCGGCTACACCAATGGTAGCCGCCGTCAGGAGCCCAATCGCATACCACATCCCGTGTTTCGGCTTTTTCCTTGTGACGTGCTCTGACTTTCAGGCGGCTGAAGGAAAATGGTGTAGAGAATGTAGAGTCCGTACAGAACGAGGAGCACGATCGCCATACCGATTGACAGATTCTCGAGCGAGTCGCCGACGATCTTGCTGGACCCGAGACTGAACAAGCCGGGAACCAGAAGTGCTACCACCGAGAGCATCATCATCGTTGCGGTAACCCCAGCGATACGCGCGTTGAAGGACTGGTGACCATTCTTCAATGCCCCCAAGCAGCATGCTGCTCCCCATGATCAAGAGCGACGTTCCGATAATCGATCCGGAAATACTCGCCTTGACCAATTGGAGCAGCCCACTCCGCAGCGCGATGACGGTGATAATCAGCTCGGCCATGTTGCCGAACGTGGCGTTGAGCAGCGCGCCGATACGCGGCGACGTGTGCTCCCCGATAAGCTCGGTCGCATTGCTCATCAGTGCGGCAAGGGGCACGAGCGCCCCGGCGGAGGTCAGGAATATCCAGGTGTGTCCAACGTCGAAAAACCAGAACGCCCCAGCAACTGGCACGAGTACGAGTAGACCGTAGAAGTACTTCATCCAACCTCAACCGTCTCGAGCGTCTCACTCGATGAGAACGAAAAATGAGCCCGGCCGTGCGACCGGGCAATTTCGTTTGTTGAGGCCGGCACGTCGACCACTCGGGGCAGACGTATCGAGATCAGTAGCCGATCTGCACGCGCCGCCGGTATTCGGGAAGTGGTTGAACCGCGTAGGCGCCGCTCGCTTTGGCCGTGGCTTCGACGATTGCCCGTGCCGTGTCAATCGACGTGATGCATGGTATGCCGCGCTCTACCGCCGCGCGCCGGATCTGAAATCCGTCCAGAACTTCCTTCTGCGCCGGCCCTGGTGTGTTGATTACGGCATTAACGGTGCCGTCGAGGATGATGTCCAGGATATCGGGTGAACCGGCGCCGATCTTTTTCGGAACAAACTGCACCGGGATCCCTGCCCGCAAGATCATGCGAGAGGTTCCTTCGGTGGCGTAGATCCGGTAGCCGAGCTCGGCCAGTTTCTCGATCCAGGGGAGCGCATCCGCCTTGTCGTCGTCGCTGATGCTGAGCAGCACCGCACCGTTGGGAGGTAGCGCCATTCCGGCTGCTAGCAGCGCCTTGTAGAAGGCCGGGGCGAAGTCGCGGTCGATCCCCATCGCCTCGCCAGTTGACTTCATTTCGGGACCGAGATGAACCTCGACACCGCGGAGTTTGGCCATTGAGAATATTGGCGCCTTGACCGCCACCAATGGTTGCCGCGGCCAGAGTCCGCCAGTGTAACCCTGCTCTTTGAGCGTTCGGCCGAGCATGCAGTTGGTCGCCAGACGCACCATCGGCACGCCGGTCGCCTTGCTCAAGAACGGCACTGTGCGGCTGGCGCGTGGGTTCACCTCCAGCACGTAGATCCGCCCGCCGTGAATCACGTACTGGATGTTGATCAGTCCGATCGCACCGAGTGCCAGGGCGATATCCGTGGTGTGCTTTACAACCTCGTCGACTTCGGTCGGATAGAGATTCACTCCCGGGTAGGTCGCGAAGCTGTCACCCGAGTGGACTCCGGCTCGCTCGATGTGCTCCATAATTCCGGGTATCAGAACCTCGGTTCCGTCGCAGATCGCATCGACCTCGACCTCTTTGCCCGGCAGGTACTTGTCGATCAAGATTGGTCGCCGATCACTGAAGGAGACCGCTGTGTTCAGGTAGCGGGCGAGGTATTCCTCGGTGTAGACAACCTCCATCGCACGACCGCCGAGTACGTAAGACGGGCGAACCAGCACCGGGTAGCCAATACGCTTGGCGGTGTCGAGCGCCTCGTTGAATGACGTGACAGCCGCGCCCGGCGGCTGTGGGATGCCGAGGCCCTCGAGGAACTCTTCGAAGCGACGACGATCCTCGGCGATGTCGATGACGTCGAGCGGGCTGCCGATAATCGGCACATCCCGTTGACTCAATGGCTCGGCCAGGTTAATCGCGGTCTGTCCGCCGAACTGCAGAATCACTGGCGCCAGTTCGCTGTGATTGACCTGTGCCTCATGCCGGATCACTTCGAAGACGCTCTCGTCATCGAGCGGCTCGAAGTAGAGCCGGTCGGAGGTATCGAAGTCGGTCGAGACCGTCTCCGGATTGCTGTTGATCATGATCGAGGCACGACCGGCTTCGCCCAGCGAGCGCGCCGCCTGAACGCTGCAGTAGTCGAACTCGATTCCCTGTCCGATGCGAATCGGACCCGACCCAACCACCACCGCGCTCGGCTTATCCAGTGGCCAGACTTCGTCCTCTTGCTCGTAGGTGCTGTAGAAGTACGGTGTAACGGCCTCGAACTCGGCAGCGCAGGTATCGACCATCTTGTAGACCGGAACAATGTCGGCCGCGTAGCGCTGTGCGCGAATCTCCTCGACCGTCTTGCCCGAAAGCTGCGCGATCTGCGTATCGGCGAAGCCGGCGCGCTTAGCGGTCCAGAGCAACAGATCGGTTACCGGTCCCTCACGTAGCTGGGTCTCAATCTGAACGATCCGGTGCAACTTGCGCGTGAACCACGGGTCGATGTAGCTCACCTCGCTGACCTGCTCCGGCGTCGCTCCACGACGCAGCGCCGCCGCGATCGCCCAGAGGCGCAAGTCGTTCGGACGGCGAATCTGCTCCCACATGACGTGATCGTTCTCGCCCCAGATCAGGTCTTCCCAGAGGAGATCGCTCTGATCCGACTCTAGCGAGCGGACGGCCTTCTGCAGCGCAGCCTCAAACGAGCGGTCGATCGCCATTACCTCGCCGGTCGCCTTCATCTGCGTGTCAATGGTGCGTTCGGCGCGTCGGAACTTGTCGAACGGCCAGCGCGGGATCTTCACCACGCAGTAGTCGAGAGCCGGCTCGAAGGCTGCCGTCGTCTTCTGGGTCACCGAATTTGGCAGTTCGTCGAGGTGCTTGCCAACAGCGATCTTGGCCGCCACACGAGCGATCGGATAGCCGGTCGCCTTCGATGCCAGCGCCGAACTGCGGCTGACGCGCGGGTTGACCTCGATCACGTAGTACTGGAACGAGTGTGGATCGAGGCCGAACTGGATGTTGCAGCCTCCCTCGATACCGAGGGCGCGAATGATTTTGAGCGACGCCGAGCGCAACATCTGGTACTCGCGGTCGCTCAGCGTCTGGCTTGGCGCGACGACGATGCTGTCGCCCGTGTGCACCCCCATCGGATCGATGTTTTCCATGTTACAGATGGTGATGCAGGTATCGTTGGCGTCGCGCATCACCTCGTACTCGATCTCTTTCCAGCCGACCAGAGCGCGCTCCAGCAGGACCTGATGGATCGGGCTGGCGCTCAGCCCGCTGGCGACGATGCGGTCAAGCTCCTGTGGAGTCGTCGCGATGCCGCCACCGGTGCCACCAAGCGTGTACGCCGGACGGATGATCATCGGCAGCGGAACAGTCTTGGCGAACTCGCGCGCTTCTGCCAGTGAGTGGATGATCGTGCTCTCAATGACCGGCTCGCCGATCTCGATCAGCAGATTCTTGAAGAGTTCGCGGTCTTCAGCCTTCTTGATTGACTCGATTGGCGTGCCGAGTAGGCGCACGCCGTACTTGTCGAGGATTCCCGCATCGGCAAGCTGCACCGCCAGGTTCAGCCCGGTCTGACCACCGAGCGTCGGCAGCAGGCCGTCGGGGCGCTCGCGAATGATCACGCGACGCAGCACTTCGACGGTGAGCGGCTCGATATAGACGACGTCCGCGATATCCTCGTCGGTCATGATGGTCGCCGGATTCGAATTGACCAGAATCGAGCGGATGCCCTCCTCGCGAAGCGCTCGCAGCGCTTGTGATCCGGCATAGTCGAACTCCGCCGCCTGCCCGATTACGATCGGACCGGAGCCGATCACGAGCACGCTGGAAAGGGGTTTCGAGGTCTCAGCCATAGTTATTCGCGCTCCTGTTTGCCGGCCGAACCAGTCGCCTGGGATGGACGCTGGGCTCGGTACGTCTCCACCCGCGCTATGAATCGATCAAAGAGATACTGATTGTCCAGGGGTCCGGGCGATCCTTCCGGGTGGTATTGGATCGAGAAGACGGGCAGTGATTCGTGCTCCAGGCCCTCAACCGAGCCGTCGTTGAGGTTGATCTGAGAGACACGCCAGCCTTTGTCGACCGGCACACTCGACGCGTCTACCTGGTAGCCGTGATTCTGCGAGGTGATGTGGACCGCTCCACTGGCCAGATCCTTGACCGGGTGGTTGCCGCCCCGGTGGCCGAACTTCAGCTTGCTGGTATGCGCGCCGACCGCGAGCGCCAGCAGCTGGTGTCCCATACAGACGCCCATATAGGGGATCCCCGAGTCGAGAATGTCTTTGACCACGGTGACCGCGGAACCCGAATTGACCGGGTCCCCAGGGCCGGGCGAGGTAAGCACACCGTCGACCCCGAGAGCCAGTATCTCGCTGGCAGGTGTGTCGTACGGCACGACCGTCACGTGAATGCCACGTCGCTGCAGCGAGCGGATGATGTTCTCCTTGACACCGCAGTCGACAAGCGCCAGGTGAACCGGGTTGTCACCATGGATGTCCCGCTCCTCTGGCGTCGTGACGGCCTGCAGCACGTTGGCGTCGCCAGGAGCCCAGGCATGACGGGCTCGCTCACGCAGTTGCTCGTCGCTGTGGTTCACCGCGTCGGAGACCAAGAGCGCCCGCATGTCGCCGTTCGAGCGGATATGCCGCGTCAGCGCTCTGGTGTCGACCGAGTGCAGCGCCGGAATGCCGTGCTCTTCGAGATAGCTTGCGAACGTTCCGCGCGAGCGCCAGTTCTCGGGCTCGTCACAATACTCGCGCACCACCATTCCCGCGATCCACGGCTGGCGAGACTCCTCGTCATCCGGCGTCACGCCGTAGTTCCCAATGAGCGGGTAGGTCATGCAGACGATCTGACCGTAGAAGGAGGGGTCGGTCGAGACCTCCTGGTAACCGGTCATCGTCGTGTTGAATACGGCCTCACCCTCAGCGTCGACCATGGCGCCGAACGGCTCGCCGCGAAAGATGCGCCCGTCTTCCAGCACGAGCGCGCCAGATAGTTGCAAATCAGGCACGGTAACGAATCACCCCTTCCACCATCGTCATGCTCACCTGTCCCTGGAGGTTAATCCCGAGCAGCGGCGTGTTCTTACTCTTCGAAATAATCGTCGAACCATCGACCGTCCACCTGGAGTCCGGGTCGATCACCGTAATGTCCGCCACCGATCCAGGCACGAGCGATCCGCCGGGCAGGTTGAAGAGCCGGGCCGGTCGCGTCGACAGCAGGTCCACCAGCAACGAGAGCGACAGACGACCGTCGCGCACCAATTGGAGAAGTAGCGGCACAGCGAGTTCGAAGCCGATCATGCCCGATGCCGCCTGGGTTAGCTCGGCCGGTTTGTCCCGTCGCGCGTGCGGCGCGTGGTCGGTCGCGATGATGTCGAAAGTTCCGTCGATCAGCCCGGCAAGCAACGCTCGTGCATCGTCAGCCGTGCGCAGCGGCGGGTTCACTTTGGCGTTCGGGTCGGGACCAGGAACGTCGTCGAACGAAGGTCCATCGACGAACGATCGACGCCCCGCTACCCACTCGTCGGTCATCAGAAGGTGATGTGGCATCACCTCGGCCGTCACGTGGACCCCGTCGAACTTCGCCTGGCGCACGAGATCACGGCCGCGTGCGGTGCTGACGTGCAGAGCGTGCAGCCAACCCCCGGTGATACGGGCCAATTCGATGTCGCGATGGAGAATGATCTCCTCGGCTGCCGCCGGAATTCCCGGCAAGCCCAACTCGCGCGAGACGTCTCCCTCGTTCATCACGCCGCCAGTGACAAGCGTCCAGTCCTCACAGTGAACCATGACCGGTATACCGGACTGGGCAGACCACGCCAATGCTTCTCGCATCGCCTGTGAGTTGCGCGTACTGTCGCCGTCGTCGGAGAACCCGATCGCCCCGGCGTCCGCCATGGCCTGCAGGTCCGCCAGCGCCTCACCGGCGCGATTCACCGTGATCGTGCCAATTGGGAAGATGCGCACGGGCAGATCGGCCGCACGGGACACGATATCGGCGACACGATCGGCCGTATCGAGCGGCGGGTTGGTGTTTGGCATGCAGCAGACCGAGGTGAATCCACCACGCAGCGCAGACATGGCACCCGATACGAGCGTCTCCTTGGCGGTGAATCCTGGATCGCGCAGGTGGGCATGGACGTCGATCAGGCCGGGGGTCACGATCAATGCGGTCGCGTCAATCTCCTCCGCACCCTCCGGGGCCGACAGATTCTCGCCCAGATCGACGATCTTGCCATCGTCGACCAGCACGTCGGCCACGGCATCCAGATCCTGCGACGGGTCGACCACGCGGCCATTTCGAATCACAACCGGCACGGCCGCTCCTTCCCAAAAGTCCCAGACAAGAAAAAAGGCCTTTGGGTTCGGCCTGAACCCAAAGGCCTGCTTTCATTCGCGATGTCAAAGTTGTGAGGCTGGTGATAATGTGGTTGCTTCAAGGTCCAGCTTCCCTGTGTCCGTACACAGTCGTGATCAAGTTATCCGGTCGATTATACCGGGGCGAAGAGAGTGGGTCAAGGAAAGGGAGCGAGAAGTCCGGAAACGGGTGTCGTTAGTTGGCAGGCGATCCATGGGAATCAAGGAGAATGATAGCTGAATGAAATGGACACTGTGTTGTCCATGATTGTCCGTGAGGTAATCAGGTTTGATGAACGAGATCGGCAACCCCAGCTCTATTTGCGCAGGGTAAGTGGCGGTTGACACAATCGGTCAGCACATTCGTGTCCGTTCACGCGGGGCTAAAGCCGCCGCGCTACGCACAGCAAAGTCCACTGAAGGGACTGAGATTCGGAATTCGATTGGGTGGCGAATCCGATGTGAACTGGCAAACGGTTAGAAGGATTCAGTCCCTTCAGTGGACTTTGCCTTGGTAGCCCGGGATCTTTAGTCCCGGGTGCGCGTACCCGCTGAACCGAGGTTAGTCCTCAACGGCCAAATTTGGCGTGGCGGATCTGCCGTTGCGTTGCCGTCTCCAGTAATTGAACACCAGTCCCATGAGTGGACGTCGTTTCATCCAGCTCGGTAGTTTGTTGCCAGGCGAATGTGGACGGACGATGCGCTCATCTCGGCCAACAGCGTTCACCCCAACGAGCGCCGAAACGAAATTGTGACGATGTCAGACGGGGTGACCGTCCCTCACTCACCCTGCCGCTGGATCATCTCCCGCAAAATCCCGAGCGTGTTGACCTTGGCGTCGGGGCCGACCTCAGTCGCCGGGCCAACGCAGGATGGGCAGCCGGACTCGCAGCCGCAGGAGCGGACCAGGTCACGCGCGCCACGCAGCAGTTCAGGGTGCAGGTCGTAGAGTCTTGGGCTGAAGCCAATACCGCCCGGCACGCGATCGTAGATGAAGACGGTAGCGCGATCGGTGAATGGCGACCGAACCTGCGGGTAGACGCCGACGTCGCGCGGGTCGCACATCAGGTAGAGGGGCGCGATGTTCTGCAGGGCGTTGGCCAAGCCCGTCAATGCGCCCTGAAGCTGGGCTTCACGCATGCGCCCGCTGATGTCGGACGGTAGCGAGAGCCAGTAGGCCGAGGTATGCATCTGTTCTTCCGGCAGGTGAACCTTGCCCCAGCCGACGTTCTCGTGCGTGTGTAGCTTGATCTTCTTGAACTGCGTCACGATGGCGCCGACCAGCACCTCACCATGATGGCGTTGCGCCGACGGCTCGCCATCGCTGAACTGATCGATCACCTGGACTCGTACCGACAGGCTGGCATCGGTGTAGTAGTCGACGTCGACCGGATGGACATAGGCCTTCTTCTCGTCCCAGTCGAGCCGCTCGACGTGAAATTGCTGCCCCTCATGAATGTAGATGGCGTCGGTGTGAACCAGCATCGGCGCGGCGAAGGTGTCGACCTCGCCAATCACGCGCGCCGCACCCTTGTCACCGACGTCGATGATGACCACGTTGGCTCGTGCGGCGGTGCGCAGGCTGACCTCTTCGGCGGGATAGGTCTCTGCTGTCCAATACCAGGTGCCACCCGAGTGATGCAGGATACGCTCGTCTTCGAGAAAATCCAGGATCTCCATTGGCTCGACGGTGCCGAACTGATCGTCGTCCCGGAACGGCAGCTCGAACGCGGCGCACTTCATGTGGTTGACCAGGATTAGCAGATTGTCCGGATTGATCAGCCCGTTCTCGGGTCGACTTCCAAAGAAGTAATCTGGGTGCTGGACAATGAACTGGTCGAGCGGCGCCGACGACGCCACCAGGACGGCCAGCGAGACGCCCTCGCGCCGTCCGGCGCGCCCAGCCTGCTGCCAGGTGCTGGCGATCGTGCCGGGATAGCCGGTCATGACGCAGGCATCGAGCGAGCCGATGTCGACGCCGAGCTCCAGTGCATTGGTCGAGACGACCGCCCGCACGGAGCCATCGCGCAGTCCGCGTTCGATCTCGCGCCGCTGCCTGCGGCAGATAGCCGCCGCGATAGCCACGCACGCCGTCCGAGGCGCCGAGCTTCGGAGGCAACGCTTCACGCAGATAGGTGAGCAGTACCTCGGCCGTCACTCGGGCCCGGGCAAAGACGATGGTGTGGACGTTCTTGCGGATCAGTTCGGTGGCGATCGCCGTGGCTTCGAGCGTGGACGACCGGCGGATGCCAAGTTGCCGGTTCACGACCGGCGGATTATAGAAGGCGATCTCACGTCGACCGTGCGGCGCGCCGTCCCGGTCGATCACGGTCACAGGCGCTTCGATCAGGTGTTCGGCCAGTTCTTTGGGATTGGCGATGGTCGCCGACGCCAGGATGAAGACCGGCGACGATCCGTAATGGGCGCAGATGCGACGCAGGCGGCGGATTACGTTGGCCACGTGCGAGCCGAAGACACCCCGGTAGCCATGCATCTCGTCGATCACCACGTAGCGCAACTGCTCGAATAGGCTGTGCCATTTGGTGTGATGCGGCAGGATGCCCGAATGGAGCATGTCCGGATTGGTGATGACGACGTGCCCGGCGGTGCGAATCAGCCGCCGCACGTTGGCGGGTGTGTCGCCGTCGTACGTGTGCGTCTTGATATCGGCTCCGGCCGCTTCGATCAGGCTGTGCAGGTTCGCGTACTGGTCCTGAGCCAGCGCCTTGGTCGGGAAGAGGTAGAGCGCTCGCGCGGTCGGGTCGCTCATGATCGTGTTGACCACCGGCAGGTTGTAGCACAGCGTTTTTCCCGAGGCAGTCGCGGTCACCACGGCGGTATGATTGCCCGCCTGAACGCTGCGGAAGGCGTCCGCCTGGTGCGTATAAAGGTTAGCGATCCCGCGGGCCCGGAGCGCCTCAGTCAGCTTCGGATTCAGATCAGGTGGAAAGTCCACGGTTTCAGCCGGAATGGCCGGAATCGAGCGCCAGGTGACGATGTTCGGCGCGAATCGCGGGTCGGTCCGAAAATCCTCGATCGCTTGCAAGACCGACACTGGCATCCTCCATGGTGCTGCTTCGCGATCGACGGACGACGGCGAACAAACGTTCTGCGGACAGGCCGATTATAGCAGTGAACGTGCGCTATTGGCGGGAAGCAGGTGACTCCGCGAGACGGCGGAGGATCTGGTCAACGAGTGCAAACGCACGGGCGCCGACCTCGGATTCAACCGCGTCGAGAGACGGCAGGCCTTCGCCACCCTGCTCGCTGGCGACGTGTAATTCGTTGTTCGAGATGTCCTTGATCGCCAGCATCGGTGTCTTGAAGATCGCGCAGACCTGAGCGATTGCGGCCGCCTCCATGTCCTCACACAGCGAACCGTGCCGGTCGTGCAGACCACCGATGCGCACGGGATCCTGCGTCCAGCAATCCGCCGAAGCGACGATGCCGGCATGGACCGTCACTCCGGCCGCGCCGCGCCGGGCCCACGGCCAGGAATCCGGACGCCACTCGCTCGCAATCTCGCAGGCCAGGCCGAAGAGCGAACGGTCGGTGCGAACGACGTCGGTCAGAACGGTCTTGCCATCAACGTCGAAGCGAAATCCGGAGTAGCGTTCCTCACCACTTGGCATGATCGTAAGTGAGAGGTGAGCCACCACCCCCTCCGCGATGACCACGTCGCCCGGGTGGATGTCCGCGCGATGCGCTCCCGCACAACCGAAGTTGAGCACGATCGCAGGGCGCACTGTCGCAAGCAGCACCGAGGTCGCCGCCGCGGCGTTGACCATGCCGATACCGGTCGTCACGGCCACGATCGGCAGGTCGTACAGCGTTCCACGATGAACCGTGTACGGATCGACCGCTTCGGACGAGGCGCCGTCCAATCGCTCGAGCGCATGTCGCAATTCGCTATTCATGGCCGCAACCAGCGCGACCGGTCGTTCGGCACTCACGTCAAACAATTGTTCGGCCACGCCACACTCCTTGCGGAATCATCCACCATCACTCGCCATTGAAGCGACTCGCTCGTCGCCAGTCAACCGGAAATCCGACGATTGAGCACCGTCATGATCGAGTTGAGATTGACCTTTGCCCGCCGCGCATGAGAGACTGGAGCCGATCCGGCACGACGGATCGCAAGCTAACGCCTCGATTGTCGTGAAGCGACAGCGGGTGCCAGCCATTTTCGGTTGGCCCACAACGGGGGAACACCGGTGCGAATCCGGGGCTGTGCCGCAACTGTGACGCTGGGTTAACTTCCCGGCGAAGCCAGATCGCCCATCGCTGTCGCGTCCAACAACTCCTCGAGCGAAGGAGAGGGGACGCCCCATGCGCAGTATCCTCGAAGAATAGACCTCCAATTCCCGCCTTGACACCGAACATGGCTGTCGTGGATTCACCCACGCGGAACTGGAGGACCTCGTTGCGTATTCGCATTATGTTGAGTCTTGTGGCCGTGCTGCTGTTGAGCGGACTTGCGATCACGCCAGTCTCAGCGGCAAAAAACGATCCGACGATAGATCCGGCAGTTGCCTGGTTACGGAGCCAGCAACAGAGCGACGGCGGCTTTCTCGGATTCAGTGGAAAGTCAGACCCCAGCACGACGACCGATATCGTCGTCGCGCTCGCGGCAGCCGGAGATGATCCGGCAACCGTCTCGAATGGCGGCCCGTCGGCCGTCGACTACCTGCGCTCCCAGACAGCCAACTACGCGGTCACGATCGGCGGCGCCGCCAAGCTGACGCTGGCCGTGGTCGCGGCCGGTCAGGATCCGCGCGACTTTGGCGGGAAAAACCTCGTCCGGGATATCTTGAACAATCAGGATCCAAACAGCGGGCTGTTCGATCCACAGATCTACGTCCACGCCTACGTTATGCTCGCGCTCTCCTCGGCGGGACAGACGGTTCCGGACTCGGCAGTGACAGCGCTCGAACAGCACCAGGCAGAGGACGGCGGCTGGGCATTCACCGGCGAGACGACAGCAGGCAAGGCCGACAGTAACACGACGGCGGTCGCGATCGAGGCACTCGTCGCCAGCGGGCACGGGTCCTCGACCACGGTCTCAAAAGCGATGACCTATCTCGCGTCGCTGAAAGATCCGGACGGGCTCTACGCCTCTCAGCCGGTCGCCGGTGCGCCGCTGGTCGGTGATGCCAATTCGACAGCGCTGGTCGTCCAGGCAATGCTCGCCACGGGAATGACAGCCGAGTCAGCGGATGTATCAAACGCGATCGCCGCGCTCGACAAACTGACCAACTCGTCAGGAGCCTTCTATTACCGACCGGACGTGACCGACGACAACCTGCTGGCCACGGCGCAGGCGATCCCGGCAATTGAGGGCAAGCCGCTCCCGATCTGGCCAGTTCACGCACCCGGTCGTACGCTCGATCAAGCCAAGGCTGCAGCCCAGCCTGGTGAGTCTCAGCGCTGCGTCTTCTTCCAGCAGACCGGCCACAATGCCTGTCAGGGATTCCTTGCTTACTGGCAACACTTTGGCGGACTAGAGGCCTTCGGTTATCCGCTCACCGAGGAGTTCACCTTCATCGATCCGGCAACTGGACGGCCAACGACGATGCAATACTTCGAACGCGCCCGGTTCGAATGGCACCCAGGTTCGGCGCCACAGCGCTTCGATGTTCAACTCGGACGGCTCGGATCGGAGCAACTGAGCTCGCCATGAACGGCCGGAGATTTCACGGAATGCTCTCAAACGCCGTTCTGCACGGCATGCTCGTCGCCGGTATCGCGCTGACCGTCTTTGGGCTGGCGCCAGCGGCGGCGGCCCCGAACACGCATCTCAACGCGGCTGGAATGGTTATCAAGCACGGCGATGGCAGCGTCCTCTATTTCTACGTGCAATTCAGCGAACCCGAAGTCGCGGCGACCGACCTCCTGCAAAAGGCGGGGGTTCCCATCGACGTCGCTCCGTACGCCGGTATCGGTCAGGCTGTCTGCCGAATCGGCGGCGAGGGGTGTCCCAGCACGAACTGCTTCTGTAAGAGCTACAGCAGCCCCTCGGTCTACTGGCGCTATGAACGACTCTCGCCCAATGGAACATGGATCTCACTGCCGTACGCCGCCAGCAAGAAGTCCATTCACGACGGTGACGTGGTCGGCTTCTCCTGGTCGTCAGAGGACGGCGACCTGCCCGCGGTGAGCCTGGATCAGATCGCTCAGATGAACGGCATCTCGCGAGCTGCCACGTCGGATTCAGTCCAGTCATCAGCCACCGCGGCGCAAGTCAGCACTCCAGCAGCGTCCGTCACGGCGTCCCAAGCTCCGACTGCCACACCAGCCGCGCTGGGCGTCGAGGTGCAAGCGTCCGGAACAGTCAAACCAGTGGACGCTCGGACCACGAACAGCGGAGCCAGCGCGACGAGTTACGCCTGGTTTGGCGCGGGTGTCGGGCTGCTCGCGCTGCTCGGAGTGGTCGTGGTCGCACGTCGGCGACGAGGTCGACCGTGAGGCAGCAGGCAAATCCGGTCGTCTGGCTGGCGTGGGGAACCGCGGTCACGATGGCGACGATCACCACGCGCAACCCGCTCTATCTCACGCTCACGCTCCTCGCGGCCATGGTCACGCACATCGCGTGTCGACCTGAAGCGGCAGGACAGTCGGTCTGGGGACTGGTCATCAAGATCGGCGGATTGGTGGCTGTCGCCAGCATCGCGTTCAATCTTCTGACGGCTCACGCTGGCAATGACGTTCTCTTCCGCATCTCGAACCGCGTTCCGATCGTCGGGGGCGACATCACGGCCAACGCCCTGCTCTACGGCGTCTCATCAGCGCTGGCTATCTTCACGTTGATCGTTGCCGCCGCGACCTTCGCTTCAGTCGTTGATCGAATGTCGCTCCTGAGCCTGGTGCCAGCGCCGCTCGCGTCCGCGGGCCTCGCGGCAGTCATCGGTCTCAGCTTCTTTCCTCAGACGCTTTCGTCGCTGCGGCAGGTTCGTGAGGCGCAAGCCGCTCGCGGGTTCGGGGTTCGTTCGGTGCGCGATGTCGCTCCTCTGGTCGTGCCAGTCCTATCACTCGGTCTTGAAGGTGCATTCGACCTGGCCGAGGCAATGGAGAGCCGCGCGTTCGGCGGAACAAGCCACCGGGCAACCATGCACCGCTGGGTCTTCCCCCTCAGCGCACTGCTGGTGCTCGGATCGATCGCCTCCATGATCGGCGGATTCTCCGTCCCGGCTGTGGCACTTGGAATCCTGGGCCCCGGATGCGCCGGCATTGGACTGCTCGCAGGCGGCGTAAAGAGAGACCGTTACCGCCCGCTGCGATGGACGGTTGGAGACTCCATCGTGGCGGTTGCCGCAGTAACGACGTTTATGGTTTTTGCGGGCGCGGTCATCGTCGCGCCGCATCTGATCGAATGGTCCCCATTCCCCATGCTGGGGACTCCACCGTTCTCTCTGCTGGTCGGTGCCGCCTGTCTTTTCTTGAGTGCCCCTGCGCTTTTGTTGGGCAGAGCATCATGATTCAGTTCGATCGCGTCTCCTTTTGCTACGCCAACCAGTCACGCCCGGCGCTACTCGATATCGACTGGTGCGTTCCAGCTGGGGCAATCGCCGTGGTCACCGGCCCGTCCGGTTCCGGCAAGTCGACGCTCGCCCGATGCGTCAACGGTCTGATACCGCACTTCCATGGCGGCAGTTTCGGAGGGCGCGTTGTCGTCGCCGGAGAGGACACGCGCTCCCGCTCAACCGCCTCGCTCAGCCGCCGCGTGGGGTTCGTGGCACAGGTGCCCGAGTCGCAGACGATTACCGATCGCGTTGAGGACGAAATTGCCTTCGGCCCGCAAAATCTCGGACTCTCCCGGCAGGCTCTCCGGTTGGGAGTCGAAGAGACCATCGACCTGCTCGGTCTCAATCACCTGCGGCACCGGATGCTCGGGACTCTGTCGGGTGGTGAGCGTCAGCGCGTCGTGATCGCCGCCGCCATGGCAATGCGTCCGGACGTCCTCGTGTTGGATGAACCGACATCCCAACTCGACCCGACCAGTGTGGACGAAATCCTGTCGTCACTGCGCCGGTTGAATGACGAACTGGCCACCACGATCCTGCTCGTCGAGCACCGGCTCGACCGGGTTCTCGGCATGGCGGATCAACTTCTGGTACTCGACAGAAGCGGCCGGATCGAGATTGGTGGACCGGCGCGACGGGTCGTCTGTCAGATTCCCGGACCGCCGCTCGTGCAAGCCGCCAGAATGCTCAGATGGCAACCAACCCCCGTGACGGTGCGTGAGGCTCGCCAATTCGCTCGTCACCACACGATTGGTCCGCGCGAGGGCAAGACGAATCGAACAGCCCGGACGAACAGGCATCCGGTAGTTGGTTTCGAGCGAGTCTCATTCGGCTATGATCGCCAATCCGTGCTCGATCAGGTCTCGACGACGTTCGAAGCCGGATCGCTCACGGCGATCATGGGTCGGAATGGCAGTGGTAAGACATCCCTCCTGAAACTCGTGAACGGTTTGGCACGACCCGTCTCAGGGAGGGTAGTCGTTGAGGGCGACGATATCACGGGGCGTTCAACGACTGACCTCGCGCGAGCGATCGCCTATTTGCCGCAGAATGCCGGAACGTTACTCTTCAATGACTCGGTCGAGGCGGAGCTCCGATTTACGCTCCGGCAGCGACGTGTTGAAGACGACATTCCGGCGATGCTCGCCAGGCTCGAACTGACCGGTCTGGCCAAACGGAACCCGCTCGATCTCTCGGGTGGAGAACGGCTTCGCGCCGCGCTGGCCGCGATCTTGATCGGTCGCCCTCGCATCCTTCTGCTGGACGAACCAACTCGCGGGCTCGATTCGACGATGAAGGCGATGCTCGGGAAACTACTTCGTCAACGTGCTGACGACGGCGTGGCGGTGATCCTGGCGACGCACGATGTCGACATGGTGGCTGAGATCGCTGATCGCGTCATCATCCTTGGGGACGGCGAGATCGTTGCCGACGGCAGCCCGCACGAGGTGATGCCCGGGTCCTTCGCCTTCTCGACGCAGATCAATCGCGTCTTCGGTGGTCGCGTGCTGACGCTCGGTGATGTGCGAAGACGGCATGAAGCGACAGACAGCTAAGCCGGAGCGGTGGAGAACCAGAGACGTCGGGCGTCGTACGTTCGTCCGATATTGGCGAACGAAACCCATTCCCGTATACTGCCATTGGCGATCCCCGTCCTAATCCAGCGTGGTCGATCAGATTCGACCCGTCCCGGAAGGTAGCTCGGAATGAAGCTTGTTGTCGCCATCGTTCAAGATGAAGACGCCGACAATCTCGTCAACGAGATCGTCGGAGCAAACTTTCGTGTCACGCGTGTCAGTAGTACCGGCAGCCTGCTGCGAACAGGCAATACCAGCCTGATCGTCGGAGTCGAGGACCACGAGGTGGCACGGGTTGTGGCGCTTGTCCGGTCCACATGCAAACGACGAACGCAGATCGCCGTTCCCTATTCGCCTGCGCTCGAACCCGGCCTCCTCTACCTGGCGGAAAACTTCGAGGTCGAGGTTGGCGGCGCCATCATCTTCGTCCTGAACGTCCAACGATATGAGCGACTTTAAGCTGGATATTGGTGGATTTCGGCGTTGACCAGAAAGCACACAAACGATATGATTAGAGTCGATTTAGAACATACTTTCTAGATTCGGCGACGAAGCGATGCTACGAAGAGAGGCGAAGACGAATGGCTGAACGAGATCGCGCGATCGAGCTTGCGATGTCGCAGATCGAGCGACAATTTGGCAAGGGCTCGATCATGAAGATGGGCGAGGCGTCGTCTCGCATGCACATCGACTCGATCCCGACCGGATCGATCGCGCTCGACATGGCCCTGGGAGTCGGCGGAATTCCGCGCGGCCGGATCACCGAGATCTACGGACCTGAATCAAGTGGAAAGACGACGCTGGCCCAGCACATCATTGCCGAGGCGCAGGAACTTGGCGGTGTGGCGGCCTACATCGACGCTGAGCACGCGTTCGATCCCGTCTACGCGGAACGCTGCGGCATCAACCTGAACGACCTGCTCATCTCTCAGCCAGATACGGGCGAGCAGGCACTCGAGATCGTCGAGACACTCGTCCGGAGTGGCGCGATTGACGTGATCGTGGTCGACTCCGTCGCGGCGCTGGTTCCCCGTGCTGAAATCGACGGCGACATGGGCGACTCCCACGTCGGCCTCCAGGCACGACTCATGAGCCAGGCGCTCCGCAAGCTGACTGGGGCGATCAGTCGCTCCAAGACGGCCGTCGTCTTCATCAACCAGCTCCGCATGAAGATCGGCGTCATGTTCGGCAATCCAGAGACGACCACCGGTGGTAACGCTCTGAAGTTCTACGCGTCGGTCCGGCTCGACATTCGCCGTATCGAGGCGATCAAGCAGGGCACCGATTCGATCGGTATCCGGGCTCGTGTGAAGGTGGTCAAGAACAAGGTCGCTCCGCCGTTCCGGCAGGCTGAGTTCGACATTATGTACAACGAGGGCATCTCGGCAGAGGGAAGTATTCTCGATGTCGGCGCCGACCTGGGCGTGCTACGCAAGAGTGGCGCCTGGTACTACAAAGACGACGAGCGTCTTGGTCAGGGACGCGAGAACGCGAAGGAGTTCCTCCGCGCCAACCCCGACCTCATGCACGAGATCGAGATGAGCATTCTCGCGACCTCACCGGAGCTGCAGTCCCGCATCAACTTCGATGGCGCTGCGTCCGAAGACGGTGTGGTCGAAGAGGCGTTGACCTAACCTCGCGAACAAAAGAGCAAATGAACGAGCGTCGCGGTAACCGTGACGCTCGTTTTGCATTAGCCCGCGTGTGCTTCTGCCCCTTCTGGCGCTTCGACGTTGCTCTTGCCCTCTTTGCTTTGAGCCGTGCGCGCTCCATGAACGAGCTGAGCCGACGAGAACGCTAGCATTCCCATCCCCACCATCGCCAGGGCAATCCCGCCGCCCAGAAGTAGCTGTCCCCAGAGGTGTGACGGCCACTCTTCACCAAAGAAGAACGAGGCGACGATGATCGGCACAATAGACTGCAAGCCGCCGATGATTGGAACCACCGCGGTGGCGCGACCAGACTGAAGTGCCGTGATCTGGTTTGAAAACGCGACAATCGACGTCACGCCCGCGCCAATCGCGAGGACGATCAGCGGCAACCACGTGTTCAAGGATAGGTAGTCCGTGACGCCCTTCGAATACAGATTGGTCGACGCGTAGCCGAGTCCGGCCCCGACCCCGCTCATATACGCGGCTGAATGACCGAACAAGCGGTCTGAGATGTCTGGGATGAAGATTACCGGGATCACGACGGCTGTCATGATGCCCCAGCCGATCCAGTTCAGTCCGGCTTTGCTTACTCCAGGTGCTTCGATACCGACGCCGACGATTCCGACACCGATCGCGGCGATGCCGATCGCCTCCAGCCGCTGCATCGTCTCGCCGAGACGCCACCGGGCAAGAAGCAGCATCACACCGAACCCGGCCGCATAGATGACGCGTTCCAGCGTCACCGAAATCTGGGTCAGCGCGAAGATCTCCAGAAACCAGCCAACCATCGAAAGCCCGATGCTCCACCAGCCCTGGGAGCGTTCGGCAACATGCGTCATGAGCGACTTTCGATCCTGACCCTCTGATTCTTGACGGGCGGCGAGCGCTAGCAAGATGATGCTAACGTTGTAGGCGAGCGTGGCACCAATCATGGCCAGCACGCCGAGCGCGACCCACCATCCGATGTTCACGGTAGCAAAATCCCCTTATCACCTCGATGAACTTGTGACCACAAATTGGTTGCGCTCAACAACTCGTGCGCGGTGATACTGTTCACCCGCGGCATCATTCCCCAACAACATGTCAAGTCTTTCTCTGCCGGAACGCGCTCAACACTTGATGAGATTAACGACGCATGGATGTCGCCAGCGATCTGGACGTCAAGGACTGCTCACTCACTCTTGTTGTCGAAGTGTCTCCTCCAATTCTACGCCACGTCTGCAGGGTGTTCGTTCGCTTGCCCGCTTGCAACACGAAGTGAAGCAACGGAGCGTGGCTTCGAAGGGTACATGCGTTCTGGGCGTTGACCGGTGGCCCCTGTCTGCTACGGTATGAACCGTACGCTCGAGCGCATGCGTCGCGTCGCTATCGCCTTTGGAATATGCGTCGCGTACGACGAAACGCGACTCATGCTGACTCGAAGTGACCTTGGGGAGTTCAGGGCCATGTGATGAGGGGAAAGAAATGCAGCATCGTGACCATGCGGATGTGATCGTCCTCGGGCTTGGGGGCATGGGAAGCGCGGCGGCGGCACACCTCGCCCGGCGCGGGGTCTCAGTCATCGGATTGGAGCAGTTTGAACCGAACCACGCAAACGGCTCGTCCCACGGCGAAACGCGCATCATTCGCAAGGCGTACTTTGAATCACCCGACTATGTGCCATTGCTTGAACGAGCCTATGAACTCTGGGACGAGCTTGAAAAGACGAGCGGTCAGGACCTACTGACGATCAACGGTGGTCTGAACATCGGTACGATCGAGAGCGGTTTCGTCGCTGGATCAACCCGTAGCGCTCGCGAGTACGGACTGGAGGTCGAGGAACTCGACGCACCTGCCGTGCGGGAACGCTTCCCAGGATTCCAACTCCCAGATAACCTGGTCGCCCTCTTCGATCCTTCGGCGGGGTTTCTTCGTCCCGAACGATGTGTCGCGGCGCACGTTGATGTCGCGCGGCGACATGGCGCCGACCTGAGATTCTCGACACAAGCCACCGGTTGGTCGGCGACGGATTCCGGTGTGGAGGTTCAAACCGAGTCCGGTACGATCTCGGCCGAATGTCTCGTCATCGCCGCGGGGCCATGGAGCCGAGCCGTCATTACCGGATGGAACGCACCGCTCGAGGTCTGGCGCATCGTCAACGTCCATTTCGACTCGACCGTTGCCGATCGATTCGCTCCAGAGCGCTGTCCAGTCTTCTTGATCGAGGTTCCCGAGGGCCACTATTACGGGTTCCCCGCGCTGCCCGGGCAGGGGGTCAAGCTCGGGCGTCACGACGTCGGTCAAGTCTGCACGCCAGAGACGATCAACCGCGCCGTTGAGCAAAGCGAAATCAACATGCTTCGTGATCTTCTCGACACGTACTTGCCTGGCGCGTCCGGCCCCGTGATTCGGACCCTCACGTGCATGTACACGAACACGCCGGACACCCATTTCGTGATCGACAAGCATCCCGAATTCTCAAACGTCGTCCTGGCCTGCGGCTTCTCCGGTCACGGCTTCAAATTCGCCAGCGCGGTCGGAGAGACGCTCGCCGATCTGGCGCTCACCGGATCGAGCCGCTTCGATCTTGAGTTCCTGTCAGCACAGCGGTTTGGCGTACCAGCCTAGCACCTCGCTCAAACACCTCGACGCAACAAGAATGGACCCGCGATCGCGGGTCCATCTTTCGTGGTATTTCGTTGTTCGCGGGTGATCGGTCTCTTATGATCCGATACGCCGCGCGGTGTAGTAGCGTGGGCCCCAGTAGGAATCCCACAGGCTACTGATCGTCACTCCAACGCTCTCGTTGGCGGCACTGATGAACTGGCCGTTGCCAATGTAGATGCCAACGTGAGAGAGGCCCCACTGATAGGTGTTTTGCTGGAAGACGATGTCACCTGGCTGCAAGCTGTTCGCGTCAACGTACTTCCCGCTCGTCACCTGAGAACCCATGTCTCGCGGGAATCCACCGCCCGTGATCTGGTTGACCACATAGTAGACGAACCCAGAGCAGTCGAACCCGGACGGGGTCGTACCTGCCCAGACATACGGGTAACCCAGGAACTGCATTGCCTCATTGGCGATCTGCTGTCCGATCGAACTGCTCTGCGACGCAGCGGCCGGAGCCTCGCTCGATGCGACAGCTTGTGATGAGGCTGCCTGTGTCGGCTGCTTATCAGTCTTCGAGAGATAAGTGCCGTACATCCAGCCCTTGGCGCCCGCGAAATCGACGCCCCACCAGGTTTCGCCAGAGGCATCCTGCTTGGGACCGTCGATGATGTGAACGACGGCGCCCTCTGGAGCGACACTCGCTACGCCGGAATTATAGCCGACGTCGTAACGCATGTTGAGACCGTCACCATTGGTGTTGACGACCTCGGCGTTGTCTCCCACGGCCAGGCCAGACGACGCGACAGTCGCTGGAGTGGCCGCCGCCTGAGAGCTTGCCTCCCCACCGGAGTTCACCTGGATATAGTCACGTGAGGAGTAGCCAGTCATCCCGCTGTACGACAGGTTGACCCAAACGTTCCCGTCAGCGTCAGTCTGCTCGGCGCCGACGACGTTCGCCGTCGCGCCTTCTGGAATAACAGTCAGGGTGTTGGAGTTGAGGCTGGCCGCGTCACGCAGGCGCAGACCGTTGTTGTTGGTCCCGACGATCGTTACCGACTCACCGGAACCGGTGGACGCACGGGACAGGTAATCACTGACAATCCAGCCCGTCTGTGAATCGTGCGTCACGTTGTACCACTGCGAACCGTCGGGCGCCGCTGACGGCCCTGAAATGACCGAGAGCGAAGTACCGTCCGGATAGGTGGCTAAGACATGTCCTGAGGAGTTTCCGGCGTCCCGCAAATTGACGCCGTCGCCGTTCGTGTGAGCTACGACTGCCTCACCACCGACGGTGAGATTCGTGTCCGCCGCGACCGGAGCCACCGTAAAGGCGGTAACTGCCGAGGCGAGCAGCAACCCATAAACCAGGTGCCGCCGTTCTCTTCGAACGCCCAATCGACCTTCCCTCCTGAGATCACCAGCCAGATGAGGATAAGTCACGTTGCTGCGCGCTACCCACAAAGGCATCGGCGCGCCAGTGATCTTGTCCTCCCACGGGTGTATCGCCATCATTCGTCCCCACTCGATGGCGACCAATTCCGTTTTCCGACCGTCGATTCATCGGTCCCCTCAACAGTGATCGGTGCAAACCGTTACTTTCCCCGACGGCTTCCGTTCACCGGAGTCAACCAATTTGATCGATTCGTGATATCGAGTGTCTGTCAGCCAGCGTGCCAATCGACGTACGTTTGGCGATGTCCCCCGACATCTGACTGAACACACGCAGGCTAGCACACGCCACTCGTCAATGTCAACCGCTCCGAGGTACCACTACCGCGAACGGACGCGATCTCAAAGTTCGTCCTGGCGCGAGGTATTTTGACGAATTGGCACGCCATGCTCAGACAGATGCCGCTTAGCTTCCGCAATTGAATAAGTCCCATAATGAAAGATCGACGCGGCCAACACCGCCTGGGCATGGCCGACGGTGATCCCTTCGAGCAGGTGGTCGAGCGTCCCAACGCCGCCTGACGCGATCACGGGAACGGTCACACTCTCCACCATGGTCCTGGTCAGCTCAAGGTCGTAACCCTGCTGCATTCCGTCGGAGTCCATGCTCGTGAGGAGAATCTCTCCCGCTCCAAGTTCGACGCCGCGACGAGCCCAGTCGATGGCGTCAAGCCCCGTTGGCCTCCTACCACCGTGGGTATAGACCTCCCAACGACCAGCGTCCGTACGCCTGGCATCGATGGCAAGCACCACACACTGGTTCCCAAAGCGGTCGGCTGATTCGCGAATAAGCTCCGGACGCGCCACGGCGGCGCTATTCAGGCTGACCTTGTCCGCTCCGGCCCGGAGCAGCCCATAGACGTCATCAGACGTTCGCACGCCACCTCCCACCGTAAGTGGAATGAAGACCTGCCTTGCGGTCTCCCGAACGACGTCTATCATGGTGGCGCGACCATCGTTACTGGCGCTGATATCGAGGAAGACGAGTTCATCAGCACCCTCGGCGTCGTAGCGTGCAGCCAGTTCAACCGGGTCTCCAGCGTCTCTCAGACCCTGAAACTGAATCCCTTTGACGACTCGTCCTTCGGTGACGTCCAGGCACGGAATGAGACGTTTGGTCAGCATTGACGTCTACTGCTCCTGACTTCCCGAGTTGGCTTGCTCTGCCATGCGCTGCTCGGCCTGACGGCGTGAATCGGTGACCTGCTCCAGCTCGTGTTGAGCCTGCTCCAGGCGCAATCTGGCTCGTTGTTCGTTCAGGTACCACATCTCGCGGCGCAGGCGTTGATCGACCCGATTCAGCTCTTCAAGCTGCATCTCAATGATGGTAAGACGATAAGCCAGGTCACGATCGACTTCGTCGAGTTGCTCGGTGCGCGCGGTCAACCGTTCGAAGCGCTGGGCGGTGGCGATATCGAGATTGTTGAGCTGAGCTTCGGCTTGCTGACGGGATTCCTCGATCCGATCGGCAGCCAGGTCGTCGCGTTCAACCGCCTGCTCGTGATAGCGGACGATCTCTCCTTCGAGTCGCTGCTGAGCCTCGCGCAAGGCGTCGAAATTCGGCCAGACCCCGGCGAGCGTCTTTTCCAGGTCGTCGACCCGCGCGGAAACGGCGTTGACGCCGCCAAATTCGTCCGCCATCCGGACGTTCACGTTCTCGATCTGCTGAATCACTTCGGTCAAGCGGCGGCGCGCGTCCTGGTCAACGATTTTCGTGGCGTCGTCGATCCGCAAAAGATCTCGCTGCTGGCGTTCGAGCTCGACTCTGATGTTCTCAATCGAATCGCGAAGTGTCTGCGACACCGCCACCTGGCGCTCGCTGTGCGCGCCGAGGTGGTCAATGAGCGCGCGGAGGTCGTCGTAGCGCTTGCTATCGTGATTGACGTCGTCCCGCTGTCGACGTGTCGTCTCGAGCAGTTCGCCGACATGTGCTTGAATCGAGCGAATCGGCCGCGTCGAATCGTCGATGCGTGTGGTGAGGTCACTGATCTGTTGACGCACTCGAGCCTCTTCGAGCTGCCGTGCCTGGGCGGATTGTGAGACCTCGTGCCGGTGTTGTTCCAGCGCGATCCGGTACTGGGCGGCGTTGGCTTCGCTTGCCTTGACCTGGTCTTCCAGTCGCAGCTGTCGGCTGGCCGACTCCCGCATCAGGTTGCGCAACTCGTCAATCTGCGATTGTAGGGCCTGGATCTTGGCTTCATCGCGCCTGCGACGCTCGTCATCGCGGGCGACCTCTCGGAGGTCGTTTCTCGCGGTCATCGTTCTCCTCTACTTCACCCCTCGTCGACCGGGCTCACCCACCATTCGCTCGCATTGTCGATCCGTACCGCTCCCTCATATAGCGCTTTCCCGACGATCGCCCCTTCGACGCCAGGAATCGAGGCAAGCCGTTTAAGGTCGAGCGTACTCGACACCCCACCTGAGGCAATCACTCGCACTCCAAGAGCGACGACCTCACTGATTGCCCCGTAGTTCGGCGATGTGAGCGTACCGTCACGCTCGATATCAGTGTAGATGACGCGCTGCACCCCGGATTTCTTCGCGCGTTCGATGACGTCGTGGGCTGATATGCCACTCTCTTCAGTCCAACCCCGAACGGCAACACGACCGTTCCGCGCGTCCACTCCAAGAACAATCGCGTCCGCTCCAAAGCGATCCACCGCGTCGCCCAATAGATGTTCGTCTTCGGTAGCTGCTGTTCCAACAATGACTCGGGCTGCACCAGAACCGAGCGCAGTCCCGATATCATCCAGCGTTCTCAGTCCGCCCCCGAGTTCGATTCGGGCTCCGGTCTGAGCCATGCGCTCCACCAGGTCAAGTTGTTCCGGTCGACCACCGCGCGCTCCATCCAGGTCGACGACGTGGATCCATGGCGCGCCGAGTTCTCGCCAGTGCTTAGCGACGCGGACGGGATCATCGTCGTAGACCGTTTCACGCGCGAAATCGCCACGGAGCAGTCGAACGCAGCGCCCGCCCCTCAGGTCTATCGCGGGGATCACCAGCATCCGCTCAGCCAACGCGCACCGGCCTCTCAGCCACAACGCGCACAAAATTCTCGAGAAGCTTCAGGCCCCATGCACCGCTCTTCTCGGGGTGGAACTGCGTGCCCATGACGTTGTCCCGCGCCAGGACGCTCGCAAACGAGACACCGTATTCAGTACGAGCGCCGACCCAGGTGGTGTCGACAGGATCTACATAGTAGGAGTGCACGAAATAGAACTCGGTGCCGTCCGGAATTCCCTCGAAGAGAGGATGAGCACTACTCTGCCAGACCTGGTTCCAGCCCATGTGCGGGATCGGCTGGCCAGACGGCAAGCGCACCACGTCCCCGTGAACGATGTCGAGGCAAGCGTGCTCCCCGCCTTCCAGGCTCCGCGTCATCAATGCCTGCATTCCCATGCAGATACCAAGGTAGGGACTACCGGAGGCAACGACAGAATGAATGACCGGTTCCAGGTCGTGGGCGCGGAGATTCTTCATCGTGTCAGACGCCGCACCGACACCTGGGACAATAACCCCCTCCGCTTCGAGAATAACGTCACGGTCCGACGTAATCGTGACGGGAGCACCGATTTTCCCGAGCGCGTTGACGACGCTCGCCAGGTTTCCTGCGCCATAGTCGACCACAGCGATCATCATATTGTTCCCTCTTCCCCCGCCGACGAATCGAACACCCTGATGACCGCCTCGACGCTTTCGGCCAGGGTCACCGGATTGTAGCCGCCCTCCAGGATGGCAACCACTCGGCCGTCGCAGAGCCGGTCGGCGACGTCTCTAACTCTCCTGGCCATCGCAGCGAATCCCTCGGTCGTCACCGACATCGACGCCAGCGGATCGCCCTCGTGAGCGTCGAACCCAGCGGAGACCAGGATCAGTTCGGGATGGAAATCAAACAGCTTCGGCAGCACGATTTCGTCGAGTGCCGACAAGTATTCCGCATCGCCCGCTCCGGATGTCATCGGCACGTTCACGGTGTAACCAAAACCATAGCGGACGCCGGCCTCCTGAGGACGGCCCGTGCCCGGGTAGAGCGGCCACTGGTGAAGCGACACGTAGAGAATCTGATCGGTGTCGAGAAACATTGCTTGGGTGCCGTTGCCATGGTGCACGTCCCAGTCAACGATCGCGACACGAAAGAGGCCTCGCCGGTCAATTGCGTGTCTCGCCGCAATCGCCACGTTGTTGAACAGGCAAAAGCCCATACCCTGAGCCCGGCACGCATGGTGCCCCGGCGGACGCGGAAATGCAAAAGCGCGCCGCACATCCCCATTCAGCACCAGGTCAACCGCCTGGACTGATGCACCGGCGGCCAGTCGTGCGATTTCGTACGACTGATGGGAGACGACGGTGTCAGCATCGAGATAGCCGCCGCCAGCGTTCGCCAGGTGCTCGACCAAACGCACATATTCCGGATCGTGCACCAGCAGCAGATCATCGACGCTACCATCGATCGCCTCGTAGATGGGCCGTCCTTCAAGCAGGCCGGATTCACGAAGCCGACGGTAGATCGCCTCCAAACGGTAGGCATTCTCCGGATGGCTGCCGGTGTCGTGATCGCGAAATCGCTTTGAGTAGATCAGTGCGGTTGGCAAATCCATGGCGGAAGTATAGGTTGACGCGAAAAGAGTGGACAATGGTCGAACGTCATGTTCAACGGACTGTCGATCGGACGAAGCGGCTCAGTCCGTTAGTTGATCCCGCAGTGCGTCGTGGAGGATGCCGTTCGTCGCGATCAGCGTGCGGCTCGTCAGGGCATGCCCGGATCCGCCAAAATCGGTCACCAATCCGCCAGCCTCTCGAACTAGGAGGGCTCCGGCGGCCGCATCCCACGGTTTCAAGCCGATCTCCCAGTAACCGTCAAAACGACCCGCAGCGACGTAGCACAAGTTGAGCGCCGACGAGCCGTCGCGCCGGAGTGCCTGTGTTTTGAACACAAGCCGCTCCCAGTTAGGCAGATTGGCACGGGCGAGATCCCGGTCGTAGTTGAACCCGCTTGCCAGAAGCGACCGAATAAGGTGGTCCGTCGGCGAGACGACGAGCCGCTCCCCATTCAAATAGGCGCCCGCACCGAGCTCGGCGACGAACATCTCATCGAGCACCGGAGCGTAGACCACACCAAACTCGACCACGCTGTCGACCTCAACGCCGATCGAGACGCAGAAGAACGGGTAGCCGTGAGCGTAATTGGTTGTGCCGTCGACCGGGTCGATGATCCAGCGATAGCGCGACTCCGAGTCGGGTGAACTGGCAGTGCCGCCCTCCTCACCGAGGATACGGTGATCCGGAAAGTGCTCATGGATGCGCTCAATGATCAGGCGCTCACTCGCCTCGTCGACTTCCGTGACGATATCGACCTCACCCTTGTACTTGATCTGCTGAACCTTGCCGTAGTTGTCTCGGAGGATACGTCCAGCGTCGCGAGCAGCTCCGATCGCGACGGTTCTAATCGATGGGGTCAAACCCGTCTCCTCGGTGTTGATCTGTCCAGTACGGTTCGTCACGACGATATGGACGTGCCGCTGGTCAGGGGCAATTGTGGGTGGATATCAAGATCGAGCGTCCCGCGCTCGCCGCGACGGAAGCTGAAATGGGCCGCTCCTGCGATCATCGCCGCGTTGTCCGTGCAGAGGATGGTTGGCGGATACCTGAGCGGCACATCAAGCGCAGTTTGTAACCGCCTGCGCAGTAGATCGTTCGCGGCGACGCCGCCAGCCAGGAGCACCATCGACGCCCGGGTGTCTCGCGCCGCGCGAGCCGTCTTTTCCACCAGCACGTCCACGATCGCATCCTGATAGTCTGCCGCGATGTCGTTCACCGGCACGTTCGGTCCATATCGAACCGGCTCATATGTCGCGAATGGTTCATCCTTCGCGCCACGCTTTGCTGGCACGCGAGGTCGCCGGTACTGTTCCGCTTCGCGAAGGAGCGCCGTCTTGAGTCCGCTGAAGCTGAAATCGTAGCTTTCACCAAGCCAGGCTCGTGGTAATGGATGCTGACCCAGCCGGGCGTTGGCGGACGCTTTCTGAATGGCGGGACCGCCCGGAAAACCGAGACCGAGGATCCTGGCGCCTTTGTCGAACGCTTCGCCGGCGGCATCGTCAATGGTCCGACCGAGCAGTTCGTATTTGCCGTGGTCGCGCATCAAGAGCAATTCGGTGTGGCCACCCGAGACGATAAGGCAGACGAGTGGAAATGTGGGCGCGGACTGCGGTTCGGATCACCCACGGTCAACCAGTTGGCGTAGATGTGACCTTCCAGATGATTGACCGGAATCAGCGGCAGGTTACGGCTGAGCGCGAGGGATTTGGCGACGTTGATCCCGACCAAAAGACTCCCCGCCAGACCCGGACCTTCGGTCACCGCGATCGCGTCGATCTCTTCAAGCGTGACCCCAGCCTGCTCGAGCGCAAGATCGATGGTCGGTACGATTGACACAATGTGGCGCCGCGAAGCCAGCTCCGGGACGACCCCGCCGTAGCGCTCGTGCAGGTCGATCTGCGACTGGATCACGTTCGACAAAACGCGTAGGTCGCTGCGAACCACGGCCGCCGACGTCTCGTCGCAGGATGTTTCAATGCCCAGAATGTTCATGAGCCAAGTGTCTCGATCTCTATCTGCTCTTCGACAAAACGCGCGCGGAGATGCTCGCGAAGTTCTTCGATGCGCCGGAGGTACACCGGATCGTGCAATGACGACGACCACATGATATCGGCATCCTCGCCGTTGTCGCTGTAGTATCGGCGCCGGACACCCTGTCTCGTGAAGCCGTATTTCTCGTACAAGGACTGAGCGCTCCGGTTGGAGACGCGCACTTCGAGCGTGACCCACTGGCAGTTCCTGCGCAGTGCCTCGTCGAACAACGACAGTAGGAGCAATTCCCCCAAGCCAAGTCCACGAAGTTCCGGGGTGATGCCGATCGTTGTGACATGGCTCTCATCATAGAGGATCCACATCCCACAAAAACCGACAATCGGATCGGTCGTCTGACGGTCCTGGCGTCGCAGAAGCGGCAGGAGCGACAGACGCCCTCGTGGCTCTGGTACCGGCTCCGTTTGCGACAGATGCGCTTCACGTTGACGAAGCACGATGTAGTGATTGTTTTCAGGGTTGCGAAGCTCACGACGATAGGCGGATTCCGGCCACGGATTGGTGAAACAACGTCGTTCGACCCGCGAGACCTCTGGAATGTCTTCAAGACGCATCGGTTCAATGTAGAACGATCGATCCGTGGTCTGGTGCTCTTGATTCACGCTAGCCCATGTTCCTTACAATAACGCATGAAAATGCAGAATTCAGGCATGGTTCGCTAATTTTGAGCCGCCGCGCTCGCACCGGATGGGGCGACTCCGTGAATGTAGACCGGCTCCAACGCTTCGAGCGAATCTGATTCACCGTTTCTCCAGCGATGATAACCAATTTCGGCAAGGCAGGAAGGTCGACGCATCCGCAAAGCTGGCTCGGGGATGATCGCGAGCGACTCCGACGACAGCTTCTCGACCAGATTCTGCGGCAAATCACCAACGATGATCGTACGTTCCGCGAGTTCCGCGGTCAGGTTCTCGAGCGGCTCATTGCGCAGATCCGAGGTGCGAACCCAGCGGCCATTGCGATGCCGGTAGTCCGCAAAGACGGCGCGTCCCCGGCCTGCTCGAACAAACGCTCGAATCGGAGCTCGAGCGCCAACGTGCGGGTATGCGGCAACATCGAGCGTGCCGACGCCGAGCAGCGGCAGGCGGAGTCCATAACAGATGCCTTTTGCGACACTCATGCCGACGCGGAGACCGTTGAAACTCCCTGGGCCGGTTGCGACCGTAATCGCGCCGACATCGCGCAATTCCAACCCGCTCAGTTCGAGCAGGTGCGACATCTCGGTCGTCAGACTGGTCGTCTGATTCCGTCCCGCATTCCAGATCAATTCGCTGCAGGTCTCACCGTCATAGAGCGCCAGCCCGGTGACGGGAGTCGAGCTATCAATCGCGAGCAGCGTGCGGCCGTCGCTGGGCACCTGACACCTCCGCTCGTAATGCCTCGACCATTTCGCTGGCGTGGTTCCCGTTCGGACGAAAGACGAGCCGCCGCTTCGACTCCGACAGATGCCGAAATTCGATCATCAAATACTCATCCAGGATCTGAGCCGGTATGCGCTCCGGCCATTCGATCGCGACGATACCGTCCTCCGCCTCGAGATACTCCTCATAGCCAAACGTTGCGATATCTTCCGCGCCCTCCAGACGGTAGAAGTCGAGATGAAACAGGACGATCGGTTTTCCGTCCGCCGTTCGTCCCGGATGCTCGGCGGCCAGGGCGAAGGTCGGGCTCTGAACGTATCCCTCGACGCTCAATCCACGTGCCAGCCCTTGAACGAACGTCGTCTTTCCAGCGCCGACCTGCCCCCTCAGCAATAACAAATCACCCGGACGCGCAAGTCGACCAAGGCGAACGCCAATCTGCCGTGTCTGATCCGGGCTGTGCGAGATCACGTCGAGCGCCGGACGGCGCGGCGGCATATGGCCAAACCTTTCGTCTGGGGATCGTCCACAGAGTCATCGATAACGACGGACACGGCTCAAGGTGCTCGAACGGCCGCGGTCCGTTCATCATAGCGCCGCACGCCAACGACCGACAACCCGCTAACGCGAGCCACCGGCCCCAGCCTCGCTGAGCCGCTTGAATCAGTCGACCGGAGGCCGATTATCTGCCCACGGCCGAATCGACTCGAACGCAGCGGCGGCCCGGAGAACCGTGGCGTCGTCGCGCCACTTGCCGACGATCTGCAGGCCAACAGGCAAGCCGTCCGAACCAAAACCACACGGCACCGAAGCGGCCGGTTGACCGGTCAAATTGCAGACGTACGTGAAGGGAGTCCAACTCAGGTAGGACGTCTCCTTGCCAGCGACCTGGCCCGGCTGGTCCTGGCCTACCGGGAACGCGGTGACCGGCACGGTCGGGGTCAGCAGCAGATCATAGTTTTCGACGAAAGCAAGAAACTGCTCGGCGAACAGCGCTTTGAAATTGTGCGCCGCCGTCAGATCGACTCCAGAGTAGCCGAACCCCTCCTCGATCACCGCAACGCGTCCCTGGTCGAGCTGATTCCGTACGTGCTCGAAATCATTCTTGTGGCCAGCTGCCATGCCCGTGGCCCAGATTACCGCAAGTGGTTCCCAGGGATCCTCGAAGCCCGGATCGACCTCTACGACATCACAGCCAAGCTCTCGAAAAGCGTCGACCGCCTGTTCGACGATCTTTAACACTTCTGGTTCGACGCTGGCGAAGCCCAGGTTCGGACTCCAGGCGACACGTAGTCCACGAAGGTCGCGATTGCAGGAATCAAGATAGTCGACGGAGCGGGTGTCCAGGGAGTTCCGGTCGCGCCAGTCCGGCCCGGCCATGATGTTGAGCATCATAGCAGCGTCCCTCACGGTACGGCTCATCGGCCCGACATGCGCCAGTGCCTCAACGGCGCTCGGCGGGTAATAGGGGATCAGTCCAAACGAGGCCTTGAAACCGAAAATTCCGGCAAACGATGCCGGGATTCGGATCGATCCCGCGCCGTCCGTCCCCTGCGCCAGCGGACCGAGACCCGCCGCGACGGCAGCCGACGCACCGCCGCTCGAGCCGCCTGGAGTTCTATCCAGATTCCAGGGATTTCGGGTAGAGCCGACGACCGGATTAGTCGACTCGCCTTTCCAGCCCATTTCCGGCGTGTTGGTCTTGCCGAGGAGCACGCCGCCCGCGGCACTGAGGCGTTCGACGATCGGCGTGTCGAAGTCCGGCACCCAATCTTTCCACAACAGGCAGCCTTTGGTCGTCTTGATCCCTCGGGTCGGTGTCAGGTCCTTCAGGGAATATGGTATGCCCGCGAGATACGGTACGTCGCCCCCTGCCATGTACGCCTGCTCGGCATTGATGGCGTCCTCCATGGCTCGCTCGTGCGTGACCGTGACAAAGGCGTTGAGTGTGGGGTTGAGGCGATCGATGCGTTCGAGCAGGGCTCGCGTCAGCTCGACCGGAGAGAGTCGACGCTCGGAGTAGAGCTGCTTCAATTCAGTGGCTGACAGGTAGCAGAGTTCGGCTTCGTTCACAGTTCACCTCCCACCACACGCGGGTCCGGCGCTATCCGGCTGATGCCGCGCATCACGCTGGTCTCGCCCCATCTTCGCAGACGGGGCGGAGATGTGAAACCGCTCTGGAGAATCCAGATCGCGCTCCATTAGCGTCGCGGGCCGAAATGAACGAATGCGCCTGGCTCGACCGTCTCGATCCGACCGTCCTGATTCCGCAGCTTCAACTCAGGACCATCTGCGCCCGGCTCCTGAATCTCGCCAATTCGGATCGGCTCCTGCAGACCAGCTTGCCGAAATGATCGGCAAACCCGGTGAAAGGCGGTCGTGCTGGCGGTAAAGAGGAGTTCAAAATCCTCCCCGCCACGCGTGGCCAGGTCAAACCAGTCGGTGAAGGCCCAGCGGATTGCGGACGGGATTGGAATCTTCAAACCGTCGACCAGAGCCGAGACATTCGACGCCGCACAGATCTTCGGAAGGTCCCCGAAGAGGCCGTCACTCAGGTCGATCGCGGCGCGCACACCACCGCGCGAAAGCAGCCGGCCTTCCTTTACGCGCGGCATGGGCCGGTCGAATCGTGATCGCATCGCGGGCGAACCGTCGACCTCCTTCAGGTCGTGCTGGTAGACGCGCAGTCCCGCGGCAGCCAACCCGAGCGGACCGGTGACGGCAATGATGTCGCCGACTTTGGCGGCTGAGCGGACCAGCAACGGAATACCCGAGGGAGGACCATCGCCAAGGACTGTGACCGAAATCACGATACCCTGGGGCGAATCACTGATGTCGCCGCCAGCGATGACCGTCTGAAACTGGCGCGCCAGCCCGTTCATCCCCTGATAGAACTCCACGATCTCGCGGTCTCGCTCGTCGCCACGCAAGCCGAGCGAGACCAGCGCCAGTCTCGGCGAGGCGCCCATCGCCGCGATGTCGCTCAGGTTCACGGCCAGCGCTTTGTGACCAAGATCACGAAAATCGATCCACGAGAGTCTGAAGTCGACGTTCTCGATCAGCATATCCGTGCTCAGAACAACTTCTCTGCCCGGCCGCGGCTTCCAGACGGCGGCATCGTCGCCGATGCCGAGCGACAGCCGACGTGTCTTGTGCAGCATGAGTGACTTCTGGATCGTCTGAATCAGATCGAACTCGTCGATCTCCTCAACGGGGCGTCCACCAGAGGGTATCCGCATCGCCCGCGACTAGTCCTTTCTTTTCGACTCGTAAGTCGTCAGCGCCGCCCGGTAGACCTCGGCCGTCTCTCTCGCGGTGCGCGCCCAGCTGAACGTCGCGGCGCGTTTGATTCCTTCCTGGGAGAGCGCGGCGCGAAGCTCGGCGTCACTCGACAGTCGGTCAATTGCGTCACTCAGTCCCGGTATGTCTTCGGGACTTACCAAGAGCGCGGCGTCCCCAGCAACTTCGGGAATCGAGGACGTGTTGGCCGCGATAACCGGGGTGCCACAGGCCATCGCCTCCAGCACCGGCATGCCAAACCCCTCATAGAGCGAAGGGTATATGAATACCGTCGCAGCGTTGTACCAGTAAATCAAGTCGGAAGGCTCGGCAAATCCTTTGAAGATCACCTCGCCTGCCACGCCGAGGGAACGTGCTTCATCGTAGATCGGTTCGTACATCCAACCCTGAGCACCCACGACGACGAGGGGAAGTCGCTCGTTCTTATCGAGACGCGCCCAGGCGCGCAGCAGTCCGATCAGGTTCTTGCGCGGCTGGAGGGTCCCAAGAAACAGCAGAAATTCCGCAGGCAGTGCGTGTCGCTGGCGGAATTCCATCAGGCGACCGAACTCAGTCAACGGGTGCAGGGATGGGTCGACCCCGTTCGGAACCGACAAAACCCGGTCGGGATTGACCGGGTAGTACATCAGGATATCGTTGCGCGTGTTCTCAGAAACCGCGAGCACCCGGTCGGCGTGCAGTACGGACCGCCGCGTCAGGGCGCTTAGATAGCGCTGTTTCAGGCCCGGATACTGCTCCGGATACCGCAGAAACGCGAGATCGTGCACTGTTACAACCGATGCACGCCCCGAGATGACCGGCAAAACGTTCACCGTCGCGTGAACGACGTCGATCTGGTCGCGCTCGAGAAGCGCGGGCGCCACAGTCTGTTCCCAGAGTATGCGGCTCTGCGGTCGTCCAGTCGGAATAATGCTGCGCGACCAGCGAACCCCCGAATGCCCGTGAAGACCGTCAGCCTCCGCGATCGAATGCCGCCCACCATAGACGACGAACTGGTCCGGAGACGCGGACGGCAACTCTCGTATCAGGAACTCAATGTAGCGGCTAACCCCGGCCTGCCGGTAACCCGGCCGCGTATCGAGCAGGTGTGCCAGAATGCCGACATTCACGTCCGATTTCCCCCGGCTGTCTGAGTACCGATTCGCAGCGGCCAATGGTAGCACACGGTGAGGGCAAGCACGGCGTCCACAACGGCATGGCTGCGCAAACCAGCCAAATCGGAGTGCTATACTGACGACGGGCGTAACGCGGCCCGCCAGCCTTTGTGCGGCTTCGATGGTTGGGACTTTGAACGCTTTATCGTTCACCGCGATCCATTGGCGCTAACCTGGCGACTGAGAGCACTGTCGCTAGGGCAGAAAGCCAGACGCACTCGATTGACCGGCACCGACCGTCCGAACGCGGGAACGAAACAGGAAATCACCTCGGAGACAAACCGGAGAGACAACTACTTCATGCAACAACCTCCAGAGTTGAACGCGGCGATAGACCAGTTTGCGGCCTCCTACCCATTCGAACTCGACCAGTTTCAGATCGAGGCTATTCAGACGTTTCTGAATGGCGATTCCGTCATGGTTGCCGCTCCGACCGGGACCGGTAAGACCGTGGTTGCCGAGTTCGGTGTCTACGAATCGTCACACCGGGGCGGCAAGGTGATGTACACCACGCCGATCAAGGCGTTGAGCAACCAGAAGTTCCGTGATTTGCGCGCTATCTACGGTGACGAGGTCGGTCTGCTCACAGGTGACGTCACGGAAAACCCTCGCGCGCGGGTTATGGTCATGACCACCGAGGTCCTGCGCAACATGCTGCTCCAAACTCCGTGGGAACTCGACGCGGTCGACTGCATCATCTTCGATGAGGTCCACTACATCGCCGATCCGGAACGTGGCACGACGTGGGAAGAGGCGATCATCCTCTGTCCGGATCACATTCAATTGATCTGTCTCTCCGCGACAGTCTCGAACGCCCAGGAAATCGCGGACTGGATCACCCGCACGCACCGTCCAATCAAGCTGATCACCAACTTCAGGCGGGTTGTGCCGCTGGCCCTCTATTACTACCTGGATCACAAGCTCCGACTGGTCATCGATCATGCCGGAAACCAGGTGGCCGATTTTCCGCACACGGGCGGCGAAATTCGACGACGGGTCAGCCAGGGCGGGTTCTCGGCGGAGACACGGCGACAGATCGAGGAGACCGAGCCGCAGCCCTGGGAGATCGTTCAGTCACTTGCCAACGAGAGAATGCTCCCGGCGATCTATTTCCTATTCAGCCGCAGGGACTGCGAGGATTTCGCGCGCCGCCTCTCGGTGATGCGTCCCAATCTCGTACGTGACGACCTGACCCGGCAACGCATCGAGCATGTCCTTTCGACCTACCTGGACGGTCTGCGCGTCGAGGACCGCGAACTCCAACAGGTCCAGTCCATCGCCGCGCTGGCACGTCAAGGCATCGGTTTCCATCATGCCGGTCTCTTGCCGCTCCTCAAGCAGTTGGTTGAGGTCCTCTTCAGTCAGGGATTGATGCAGGTCGTCTTCGCCACGGACACATTGGCACTTGGCGTCAATATGCCAGCCCGGACGGTCGTGATCGGCCGGCTGAGCAAATGGGACGGTCGCAGGCGCAGGATGCTGATACCGAACGAGTTTCAGCAGATGGCCGGTCGTGCCGGACGTCGGGGGATGGACGCGCTCGGCAACATCGTCGTGCCGAATAGCCCGTGGATATCCTTCAAGGACACGCTCGAAATCGCCACTGGCGAACTCTTGCCAGTTCGCAGCTCGTTCGCGATTCGCTACAACACCGTACTCAACCTCTGGGATCCACCGCACGGGAACCGTGTACGCCACGTGCTGCAGCAGAGCCTGTTTCAGTTTCAGACCGCGCGACGGATTCGCGATCTCGAGGATGAGGTTCTCGACAAAGGGCGCGAAATCGACGAACTGCCGCAGGGTTGCCTCATCGGGCTGGACGCGGGTGACGAATTGCTCGACGATTATCGGAGCATCAATTCGTCGATAAACACGCTGCGGGGCCGCGAACGCCGACTGCTGCGCGAGGTGCGTGAACTGCGCCTGCGGCTCGACGATCGCCCGTGGCCGGAGCCAGGACGCCAGGCACTGCGGCGCGTCTTCAAGGTGCTCGACCCCGGCACGCCAGTCCACCTTCGTGATGCTGGATGGGCGATCTACCTGGGCCGTGGCGGCCAGGGGGGCGTCGGGCTCTTCCTGACGCACGAGGCAATCGAATTGGTCGTCGAATACCGCCAGATTGACTACCTGCCTGCTCCGGGAAATCCGGTCGAATTACCGGAGTCTCTGCAGGACATCGACACAGTGGACGTCGAACTCGATTCGATCGTCGGCGGAGCCGAGCTCGATGCTCTGTGGGATCAAGTCGGCAACCTCGACCTGCCAGACCTCGATGCTGCGGCCAACAAGCACCGGCAGGAGATGGAGCGAAGGCTCGGCAATGAACGCGCGTCAATCGAGTCGGAGATTGCCGAGGTCCGGGAGCAATCGCGCAGCCTGACCGAGACTCGAACGCATCACCCTTGTCACGTCTGCCCGCGGCGCAAGGAGCACCAGAACAATCTGAAACGGGTCGCGTCATTCGAACGCGAACGAGCGAAGATCCAGGGCGATCTCGGCAAGGAGCAGACGAGCGAGGAGGAACGCGTCCGGCGCCTGATTCGCGGAATTCGTGACGTGCTCCATCGGTTCGGCTACCTGCATCGGGGATATCCGACCTCAAAGGCGGATACGCTGGCCAACGTCTTCGATACCCACGGGCTGATTCTCTGCGAGATGATCGACCGTGGATTCCTCGATCGTCTTTCAGCGCCGAGTGTCGCCGAGGTCTTCTCCTGGTTTGCCTACGACCGTGACTTCCGATTCGGCAACTCCTTCACGCTTCCGAATCGACTCGTGCTGCTCCGCCGTCGTCTGGACGATCTCGAGCAGGAAGTCTTTTCGGCAGAGCGGAGCAACGGTCTCTTCATCACGGCCGGCCACAGCGAAGGATTCTACGGCGCGATGCGCGCCTGGTGCCAAGGCTCGTCGATGGTTCGCATTCTCGAACAAATCGAACTGAGCGAAGGAGACCTGGTCTTGTCGTTCAACAAGACGATCGACATCATGCGCCAGGTCCGCGAGATGCTTGGTCAAGCGATGCCCGATCATCCGCTCCGCACCACGCTGGACGAGGCCGAGACGCTTGTCCGGCGCGACATTGTTGAACAGTCGCTTTCGATTGGCTTCCTGCCGCTGGTTGAGGCGGAAGAACTCTTCGCCGCCGCGGAACCGGAGGACGATTCAACAGCAGCCATGGACGGGTTGTAAGCGAAGATGGCAGCCATTTCTGGCGCGTTCTGTTCGCTCTTACACGATCGTTGAGGCGAGGCTGCTGGCCCGCCTTCGTCGGGTATTCACCACCACGGCGATCAGCACCGCGCCTGCCCCTACCCCTGCTCGAGGAACTCCATGACGCTGGCGTTAACGTCGTCGTCCATTGCCAGGCCGTTGATAACGACCGAAATACCGCTGAAATACTGCAACACCGAGAGTGCTTCTAGGATCTGTTCGTTATTGATCCCCAACTTCTTCAGTCTGGCCGTGTGAACGCGGATACCGAAGACGTTGTTCGACAACGTGACCGTCGCCCACGCCAGCCATTCCTTCAGCATGGGGTCCAACTCGCCCTGGTTCATGATGCTGCGACGGTTCTCGACGGCTGCCTTGAGCACGCTCGCGTTGTTCCCGAGCACCTGATAAACGTTGGGCACCTGACCGGCGCCGAACCCATCCGTGATCTCCTGGTAGAGCGCCCGCACCTCGTCATTCGCCTCGTCTTCTGGCAGGTAAGGAATCGTTGGCATCTCAATCTCCCATCACGATGTTTTCGACAGTCTGGACCAGTGCAACGCGGCCGGTTCAGTCACTCGATGCGGAGGCATCGCTGAATGGACATTACCGTAGTGAAGGGCGATGGGGAACCCGGCGATGAGAGAAATCAGCCCACTTCGGGATGCCGGCGATGAATATCCATGATCATGTGCTGATGCTCGATGCCGCCCATGCGGAACTTGCGCCCAACCGGACGAAAACCGAGCTGTTCGTAGAAGCTCAACGCGTGGGTCTGGGCGTTGAGGCTTATGACGGCAACGCGATGCTCCATACTCGTCTCGATCAACTTCTGCATGATGGCCCAGCCGACGCCATGTCGTCGCGCAGGTTTTCGCACCGCCACCCAGGCGATCTGGGCATCGTCGAAGATGTAGGTCACCCGCCCAACACCCTCAATCGCGCCCCCAATTGACGCGAGGACGTGCTCGCTCATCTCATCGTCCGGATCGTCGTAGACAGAATTCGTCAGGCGTTGCTCCTCAACGAAGACCTCCTGACGAATGGCATACACTGCTGGACGCGCGTCACGCCAGGCGGCGATCCAGGCGCGAACGTCGCCCTCGAATCTCAATTCCGATTTGCTGGTGTCGGACAACGTCACACTACGATTCCTCGATGCCGAGCTTGCGGTCGACCTCCCGGTGCGCCGCCCGCCGCTCCTCGAGCCAGCTGATCCATCCGTCTAGCGACGAACGCGCCCGCGCGGCCGCCTGGCTGACCTGATGAGGTCCTGTGCCACCGGGCATCTCACGAGCCGCGACCGCATCGGCCGGAGTGAGCGGCGGAGGCATCTCCGCGAGTACGTCAGAGAAGGATCGCCACTCGTCAACCGTCAGATCCGGGAAATCCTTACCCTGTCCGATGCAATAGGCAACGACGCGCCCGACAACTTCGTGCGCCTCGCGGAACGGTATGCCGGAACGTACCAGGTGATCGGCAACGTCTGTCGCCAGGGAGAAGCCGCCACCGGCCGCTTCCAGCATCCGGTCCGCGCGAAAACGAGCGGAACCGAGCATGGGCGGCAAAATTTCGAGAATAAGGCTGAGTGTGTCGACCGTGTCGAAGACGCCCTCTTTGTCCTCCTGCAGATCCTTGTTATAGGAGAGCGGAAGCCCCTTGCCGACGGTCAGCATCCCCATCAAATGACCGTAGACCCGACCCGTCTTGCCACGAATCAGTTCGGCGACATCTGGGTTCTTCTTCTGCGGCATGATGCTACTTCCGGTCGAGAACGCGTCCGCAAGTTCGACGAAGCCGAATTCGGACGTCGACCAGATGACCAATTCTTCCGCCAGCCGAGAGAGATGCATCATGATCTGGCTCGAAGCTGACAACAAATCGATGACGAAGTCCCGGTCGGAGACCGCGTCAAGCGAGTTCGCGCAGAGACCGTCGAACCCCAGTAAGTCGGCGGTGAACATGGGATCCACTGGATAGGTGACCCCAGCCAACGCACCAGCTCCAAGAGGAGAGTGATTAGCACGGCGATAGGCGTCGCGCAGGCGATCAAGGTCGCGCTTCAGCATCTCGACGTATGCCAGGAAGTGGTGGGCCAGCAAGACTGGCTGCGCCCTCTGCAGGTGCGTATAGCCCGGCAGGATCGTGTCCGGATAGCGCGCGACAAGATCGAGCAACGAATCAATGACGTTGACCAGGCCGCCTGCCAGGTCGACGATCGCATCACGCGTCCAGAAGCGGAAATCGAGCGCAATCTGATCATTGCGGCTACGAGCCGTGTGCATTCGTCCAGCCGGGGCGCCGATCAGCTCCCGCAGGCGCCGCTCGACGCTGAGATGGATGTCCTCGTCTTCGAGGCGAAACTCGTAGGTCCCGGCATTGATTTCCGACAGGATCTCGCGCAGGCCGCCCTCGATCGCGTCACCGTCAGCGCGTGCGATGATGTCCTGACGTACGAGCATTCGGGCATGCGCGATCGATCCCCGAATGTCCTGACCGGCCAGCCGCCGATCGAACGGAAGCGATGCATTCAGCCGGTCGACCAGTTCGTTGGTCGGTTGATTGAAACGACCAGCCCAAAGCTTCGCCCGCGGCGTCGCGGTCTCCTCCGACAAATCCTGCTCGCTTTCCACTACAGTACGAAAACACGGTGACAGGCCGCGTTTGGCGGCCTAGTCTGCCGCTGTCCTCGGATTGATCACCACATCAGGAACCGGTAGCATCCGTCCCGATTCGTCGACCGCCACAATCCCAGGCCGCTCGACTTCGGCGCGCGGCATGGACTCCTCAGCCACAAGCACGCGCTTGAGCGAGACGATTGCCACTTCCAGCATCGAGGCGTCCGGTTCGCTCGTCGTCAGGCGCTGCAGGGCCATGCTCGGCGCGATAAGCACCCGCACGACCCGATTCTTGTCATGCGCCGCCGACCACTTGATGAATTCGTAGGCAACCGCGGCGATCACCGGTACAAGAAGGATGCGCGACGCCACCCGCAGGATGAAATCGGGCCGACCGAGCAAGGCAAAGACGACGATGGAGATGAGCACGACGACCAGCAGAAAGCCAGTACCGCAGCGCGTGTGCTGCAGGCTGTGGCGGCGCACATGCTCGACGTCGAGTGGATCTCCCGCCTCGTACGCGTTAATCGTCTTATGCTCCGCGCCGTGATACATGAATACACGCCGCACGTCTTTGACCGACCGCAGGACCAGCATGTAGCCGACGAGCAGGCCGAGACGAATCAGCCCTTCGACAATATTGCTGACAATGGAGCTCGCGATGAACCGATCGAGAAAGCTGATCACCACCAGCGGCAGTAGAAAGAAGAGACCAATCGAGAAGAGGATCGAGACGCCCACCGTGGCCCAGAGCGCCATGCCCGACAGTGTTCCGGCCGGTTCACCGGACTCCGACTCGTTTCCCTCTTCTTCGGTCAATCCCACGTTGGCCGAAAAGACGAGCGCGCGCATTCCCAGAACCATGGTGTCCCAGAGCATGAACGCGCCTCGGAGGAACGGCAGCGGCCGCACGCGCGTCGCGAAGTCACTCCCCTCGAGTGGTTCATGATAGATGGCGATCTCTCCGTTGGGAGCGCGCACGGCAACCGACATCGTCGAGCGGCCGCGCATCATCACGCCTTCCATCACCGCCTGGCCACCGTAGTAGGTCTTGCCGGACATGAATTCTCCTGAGGTTGAACGGCGATGTTGACTCATTTCGTGGATTCTAACAGAACGCAGCAGGGAGATTGGAGCCGTCCAGCCTACGCCATGAAACGAATTCATTGGCGCCAGAGAAGCCGTACGGTGCGATTGACCACGGCCAGCCCGAGATAGATCCACGCCAATAGTGGGAGGCCAGTCGCAAAGAGGGCGGCCGAGGCCAGAGCGAATATGACAAGCGCGACGACAGTGTGCCAGGGCTCATCCAGTTTGGCGGAAGCTTTCGGCGCCATGATCGCGCCCCAGACTCCGGCAGCTGCCAGTGGAATCACGACGGCCAGCACGATCGAGAGCCATCGTCGTGATCCGGTTTCCACACCCCAGTAGGCGAACGCTGCCAGCATTCCGAGTTCGAGAATGAACGAGAGTGCGAGATTCACTCCTTTCGCAACACTCACGAGCGAGCCCGCCCCTGGTGAAGCCCCGCAATCACCATATCGAGCAGGTGGTCGAAGCTTTGATCAACATCGACCGGAAGCCCGAACCCGCCGCTCAACTCGAGTGAAACAAATCCGTGGACCAGGCTCCGCAGTGCGCGTATTGCGTGAATCTGGCGTACCGAATCCTGCCCAAACGGCTCGAGCACAAGCCGCAGGATGTCGATGATTTCACCGCTTGCGGTGATGCGATCGCCCTCGTCCTGCGATGGGGCGCCCACGCTCGCCAGATAGAGGCCGGGACGCTCTTTGGCGAACGAGCGGTAGGCGTGACCAATTGCCACGATCGCATCTGGACCCGCCTTGCCGATCGCCGCCCGCCCAATGCGGTGGCCCAGTTCACGCACGCCGTACAAGCGGATTGCTCGCATGAGATCTTCCAAACCCGCAACATGGTTGTACAGTGACGGCGTGCGCACACCGAGCCTGGACGCGAGTTCCGCAAGTGTGACATCAGCTTTGCCTTTTTCGTCGAGAATCTCTGCGGCCGCACGCACGACGGCGTCGCGGTCCAGCCCAGCCCTAGCGGGCATGGTTCGAGCCCGCTCCGAGCTTGCGCTCCGCTTCCCCGATTGCCTCGTCCATCTCCGTGGCTGGATGCGACAACGCTTTGCCGTGACCGACCGCTAAGAGCGAGGGGTTCAACTCGCGCAACGAGCGCGCCGAGTGGAGGGCTGTCTCTTTGTGCCAGGTCGCCATGGCAGGAAACGGGAAGAGGATCTTCATCATGCCGGAGACCGCGGTTCCGCCTCGCGTCTGGAAGGAGTCGCCAGCAATTAGAGCGCGGTCGCGCGTGTCGAGAAACGCGACGTGATCGGGAGAGTGGCCAGGAGCGGATACGACCTCGAGTGAGCCGACATGATCGCCCGGCGAGATCAGCTCGGTCGGACGCGAGTTGATGGCTTTGAATTGGCCGGCGAGCTTTCCATGCTGCTCGTCCGAATCAAGACCCGTATCACCCGACAGAAATCTCGCTGTCCGAGCGGTCATGAGCACCTCGGCGCTTGGCAGTGATTCGCGCAACGCGTCGAGCGACCCGACGTGATCGCCGTGCGCGTGCGTGAGCACCAGGCGAACGATCGGTGCTCCCAGTCGCTCCGCGGTGCCGATGATGTCAGCCGCGCATCCGCCTATTGCGGCATCGACGAGCGTGAAGCCATCTGGCTCACGGACCAGGTAGACGTTGACCGGAAAGATGAGTGGCCACCTGGTGAGCTGCGTGATGTTCTCCGTGAGCTTGGTCGTCCGCATATGATGCTCCTATGGATAAAAGTCCAAGTACTATGCTATACCGATAATAAACTAATCCTATTAGTTCATCAAGAGGAACGACGAAGCGTGCTTCCAGCGGGTTGAGGGGAGCGTGGTCGAGGCGGGGAGGTCTCTAGCAGAGAGAGTCCATAAGGCACAGTCACGAGGATCAGCGCAATACGAACGGGATCGGATGCAGCCCGCTCTGGCAGTGTTCCCCCGGGAAAGCCCGGGAAGTCACCAGACTATCGCGTGGAGGATTTCGTAGCCATCAGTATGTAACGCTGTGCGGCCGTGAGTTACGATCTCACAGGACAAGCATCATGTAAGATCCATCATCAGATCCAAAATCAACGTGCAGTGCCGGAGCTAACGGCGACACTTTGACATGCTGTTACCATTCACACTCCACTGACGAGATGTGGAGCGCTGAAAGGTTCGAGATGCGTACTCATGGAGCGAAGCTTCGTACGTTACCCACCACGGTACGAGGTAACGAGCTGTCTGTTCCCTACGTTTCGCCTAGGGCAGCGTTTCTCACGGGCCTGGCACTTGTCGCGCTCGTGGCGGCGGCCCTCCGTCTATGGGCTATCGATTTCGGCGTGCCGCTCGTCACCCACCCCGACGAACCAACCATCGTCAACCCGGCGCTGCATATGGTGCAGACGTTCGACTTCGATCCGCACTGGTTCAAGTACCCTTCGATGATCATCTATATCGAAGCCGCCGTGATCGCCGTGGTGCATTTTGGCGCTCACCTCTTTGGGTTTGGTGATCAGACAGTCACGGTCGCGGATTACGTCGGCGGGCGCGGAATCATGGCGATGTCAAGCATCGCGACGGTCGTGCTCGTAGGTTTGATCGGCTATCGCATGGCGCCCCGCCGCAAGGAATTCGTCGGTCTGACCGCGGCGGGACTGCTCGCGGTTTCAACACTGCACGTCAAAGACTCGCACTACCTCAAGCCCGACGTTCCCACCGCATTCTTCGCGACACTCACGCTCTGGTTCACGCTGAATGCTCTCGATCACAATCGACGACGTTCCTGGATACTGGCCAGCGCAACGGTAGGAATGGCAGCCAGTTGCAAATATACCGGCGCCGAGGTCGCGCTGGTGCCGGCCATCGGCTTATTCATCGCGACGGGATCGTTGCGAGCTTTTCTGTGCCGTTGGCGGATGGTGTTGGGAATGGCCGGCACTGCCGTCGGCGCATTCCTTCTTATTAGCCCGTTCACGATACTGGATGTCCATGCGTTCCTGTCTCCTGTCGTCGGCATCGTCTTCGAAATGCGGCACTATAGCACTGGACACGATGGAGCCGAAGGGAACAATACCTGGCTCTGGTATCTCCGGGAACTCTGGCACCACGGCTTCGGTCCGACGCTCTTTCCATTGGTGGGCGTGGGACTGGTCGCAGAGGCAATCGCATGGTGGAAAGGCGATCGACGCGCCGCATTACTCCTCGTCTTTCCTATCCTCTACTACCTCGATAGCAGCCGCTATGTGGTGAGATTCGATCGCCAACTCATCCCGATATTGCCGTTCCTCGCGGTTATCGGAGCACGCTGGATCAGTCAGGTGCGCCTGCCGCACCGCTCAATCGCCGTCCCATCGATCCTCTGTGTAGTGTTGCTCTCTGCGTTTGCGGTCCAGGCCGTTCATCCGTATCAACTCGATCAAGAGTTGGCCAAGACCGATGTCCGCTACGTTGCCCGTGATTGGATCGTGAGCCATGTCGAGCCTGGCAGTGTCATTGTCCGCGAGTGGCACACTCCTCCAGTGGAACAGGACGGCTACGTTGATATCTTCGTGCGCTCGCTGCGTGAACAGCCGAGAACCTGGTATGTGCAACAGCGCACGCAATACCTGATGGTTTCGTCGTTCATGTACCAGCGGTATCTTGATTCTCCGAACCAATACCCGGACTATGCCAGGTTTTATCAGGGGCTCTTTGCCCACTCCCCGGTCGCTCGGTTCGAACCGGATAGCACGCATACCGGGCCAGTGATTTTGATCTTTCGGATGAGCGACGTTGAAGCTGCCCTCTGGTGACCCGGGTTCCAGACCGGATTTCCGCCGGATGTTCGAGCCGCCGGGCCAGCCGAAGATGCGTTCCTCTTCAATGAATGGAGAAGATAGGCACGTGTAGTATCATGACGGATGGATTCGGCGTCGCTCCGAGCAAAACGGACGAGCCGGCCGACCTGAAATGTCGCAGGGTGAGCTACGGGAGTGATGGGTACACGACAGATGAAAAGCCTCGACTACACCGATCGATTCGTCACACGGCACGTTGGACCGCGGGAGCACGAAATTAAGGAGATGCTTGATCTCCTCGGATTCAGCTCACTCGACGACCTGATCGACGCGACCATTCCAAAGCAGATTCGGACCTCGCGTCCGCTTTCGTTTGATTCTGCTGATCCGAACATCGGCGAGACCGGCCGGAGTGAATACGAAATCCTCGGCGATATGCGTGCGATCGCCTCGAAGAACAAGGTCTATCGCAGCTACCTGGGCATGGGTTATTCCGACACGATTACGCCGCCGGTTATCCTGCGAAACATCCTCGAAAGCCCCGGCTGGTACACGCAGTACACGCCGTACCAGGCGGAGATCGCACAGGGCCGCCTCGAGGCACTGCTTAATTTTCAGACCATGGTCTCCGACCTGACCGGTATGGAGATCGCCAACGCGTCGCTGCTGGACGAGGGCACTGCCGCCGCCGAGGCGATGTCGCTCTGTTACGCGGTCAAGGGTCGCGGCAGGGATCTCGACGAGGCATTCTTCATCTCGGAGTTGTGCCACCCGCAGACCATTGAGGTCGTCAAGACTCGCGCTCGCTCGCATGGCATCGAGGTGATCGTCGGCGATCATCAGACGTTCGACTTCTCCACGCCAGTCTTCGGCGCGCTGGTCCAGTATCCGGCGACCGACGGCGTCGTCTATGACTACGAAGAGTTCGCCAACAAGGCACACGAGACAAACACCCTCGTGGTCGTCGCGGCCGACCTGCTCAGCCTGCTGCTACTCAAGGCGCCGGGTGAGTTCGGCGCCGACATCGTAGTGGGCAATACGCAGCGCTTCGGCGTGCCTCTTGGCTACGGGGGACCGCATGCGGCCTATCTCGCCACCCGCGACGCTTACAAGCGGCAGGTCCCGGGTCGCATCGTCGGTCTTTCCAAGGACATCGAGGGACATCCGGCGGTTCGCCTGGCCCTGCAGACCCGAGAGCAGCACATTCGGCGCGAGAAGGCGACGAGCAACATTTGCACGGCGCAGGTCCTGCTCGCCATCATCGCCGGCATGTACGCCGTCTACCACGGGCCGGATGGCTTGAAACGGATCGCCGAACGCGTCCATCTTGCGACCTCGACGCTCGCGTCTGGCCTCAAGAAGCTTGGCTACGATCTTGGCGACCAACCCTTCTTCGACACGCTCCGCGTTGGGCTGGGCGACAAGAAGGCCGCCGACATCGTCAAGTTGGCTGAAGCGCGTGGGATCAACCTGCGCGTGCTCGACGAGAACACCATCGGCATCGCGCTGGATGAAACCATCAGCAGCGGCGACATCAAGGATCTGCTCGAGATCTTCAACGGTGGCAAGGCAACCAATTTCAGCGTCGACGAATTGGTGCAGCAGGCTGAGACCTCGATCCCTTCCGCCATGGCGCGTGAGACACCCTACCTGACGCACCCGGTCTTCAACAGCTACCATTCCGAGACCGAGATGCTGCGCTATATGAGCCATTTGCAGCGGCGCGACCTCTCACTCACGACGTCGATGATCCCACTCGGCTCCTGCACCATGAAGCTCAACGCCACCGTGGAGATGGAGCCGGTCACGTGGCCGGAGTTCGGCAAGATCCACCCGTTCGTTCCATACGAGCAGGCCGAGGGCTACCACATCCTGACCGACCGTCTGGAGAAGATGCTGGCCGAGATCACCGGCTTCGACGCTGTCTCGCTGCAGCCGAACGCCGGCTCGCAGGGCGAGTACACCGGACTACTGGTGATCAAGCGCTATCAGGAAGAGCGCGGTCATGGTGACCGGAACGTTTGCCTGATTCCCTCCTCCGCCCACGGGACCAACCCGGCCAGCGCGGTTATGGCGGGCATGAAGGTCGTGGTTGTAGCCTGCGACTCGAACGGCAACATCCAGGTCGACGACCTGCGCGCCAAGGCTGAGGAGCACAGCGACCGGTTGGCCGCACTGATGGTGACCTACCCGTCGACTCATGGCGTCTTCGAGGAAGCCATTACCGAGATCTGTGAGATCGTCCACCAGCACGGCGGCCAGGTCTATATGGATGGCGCCAACATGAACGCGCAAGTCGGCCTCACCCGGCCGGCCGAGTTCGGCGCCGATGTCTGCCATCTCAATCTGCACAAGACGTTCTGCATCCCCCACGGTGGCGGCGGACCGGGGATGGGTCCGATCGCGGTCAAGTCGCACCTGGCACCGTACCTCCCGACGCACCCGATCATCCAGACCGGCGGCGAGGCGGGCATCGGCCCAGTCGCTTCTGCCCCGTGGGGCAGTCCGAGCATTCTGCCAATCTCCTACAGCTACATTGCCATGATGGGGCCGATTGGCCTGAAGAAGGCGAGCGAGGTTGCGATCCTCAACGCCAATTACATTGCCAAGCGGCTCGATCCACACTTCCCGGTGCTTTACAAGGGCAAGAACGGGATGGTCGCTCACGAGTGCATCGTCGATCTCCGGCCGCTCAAGGAGCGAACAGGGGTCGAGGTGTCTGATGTCGCCAAACGGCTGATGGACTACGGCTACCATGCCCCCACGGTCTCATTCCCTGTCCCGGGCACGCTCATGATCGAGCCGACCGAGAGCGAATCCAAGCGCGAACTCGATAAGTTCTGCGACGCGATGATCGCCATCCGGCACGAGATCGCGGAGATCGAACTCGGCATGGCTGATCGTGAGGACAATGTCCTGAAGCATGCGCCACACACGTCCAAGCAGGTGACGGCCGACGAGTGGAACCGGCCGTACTCACGCCAGAAGGCTGCCTATCCGGCTCCATGGCTGGCCGACGAGAAGTTCTGGCCTCCGGTGGCTCGCATCGACGATGTGTACGGTGATCGCAACCTGATCTGCTCGTGCCAACCGATCGAGGCCTACGCCTAGCGCCAGGCACACGACACCACAGGCGAAGGTAATGTGACGGCTGCCCTCAATTTTGGGGGCGGCCGTTCTCGTATTCTGGCAGATACCCGCACGTCCTTTGAATCCGAGCGTTGACAATTGGTCCAACCACACCGATTTCGAGTATAGTGTCATCAACCAGGTGTACGAACGGTGGATAAAGGGGGGCGGCGTGGGTTCCAAGCCGGTGCGAATGGGCGTTCTCTTCCTGATAGTCGCGAGTCTGCTGGTGATAATCGCGCCGACCGCGAGCGCTGACGTCACCGGGACGGTTTACCTGCCGTGGGTGCCGAATCGAGACGCCACTGGTGGGCTTGGCCCCTGGTTTGGACGGATCGAACTCCAGAACCCGTCGTCGTCAACCTGCATCGTGAAGGTCACTGCCGGCGTGGAAGGCGGCAGTTGGCCAGGGAGCACCACCGTTGACCTCGGACCGCACGAGATGGCCAACCTCTCTCCAGAGAGCATCGGCCTTCCGGAGCCAGGTGGCGCCGTGGTCCTGAATTCGAGCGGCTGTAAAGCCACCGCCGCCGTCAAGCAGGCCAGCGGAGGATTCAACGATGCGCCGTGGTCGCATGGCGCCGACGAGATTACCGGCTACACCGGAATCCCTCAGGAGGATGTCGGCGGGTCACCAGACTGGATCTTGCCAATCGTACAAACCAACAACAGCTGGGATTCCTATATTCGCGTGTCAAACGTCGACGACACATCCGTCACCAGAGCGACAATCGAGATCTTCTCGTATCAGAATGAGGATGGAAAAGTCGGCTCGGACTACTCGGTGACGGTCACAATCGCCGCCGGGGCAACGCGCACGATTGACGTTCACGACGCCATACCGATTTCCGGCTACGTCGGCTTCGCCCGCGTCACCTCATTCGGTCATATCGCTGCGCTGGTTCAACGCGAGAAGCCGATCGCGCGGATGGCGATGATTAACGTCGCGTCGACATACGACACCGGATTCTTCGCACCGCAAGGCACCGGAGACTACGCACTCGAGGCCCCGATCGTCTTCAACGCATACAACGGTTGGAACACCGGCATCAACCTGGCCAATCCGAATGACGCCACGGCCAACGTCACCATCTCCTATCCCGGAGCGGGTCGACCTGATGACACGCTGGAGCTGGAGCCATATTCGGCCGATTATGTCTACACTCCCGGAAACGCGCCAGCTCAATCCGGTTTCACCGGGAACGCCGTCATCTACTCGGACGTGCCAATCGCGGCCTCGGTCGACGAGGTGAAGTACTCGACCAGCGACTCGATCTCGTATACCGCCGTGCCGGCCGCCGCAAGTCAGCTCGCGGTGCCAGTCGTGTTCAAGCAATCTCTGGATGGCAGCCGCAACGACAACTCCGGCATCAACCTATCGAACAGCACGGACCGCCAAACGACTGTGGAGATCAAAATATACAGCAGCATCGGCATCCTGATCGGCGGCCCGTTCGACCTGACGATCCCGGCACACTCGGGCAATTTCATTTATCTCGCTTCGGTTTCGGTTCCGTCGGGTTCGATCGGCAACGCCACCGTCACGTCGCTGGACGGGGCCGGAATCGTCGCCGTGTCGAACGATGTCTCCTATGACATCACTGGCAACGGATCAGTCGTGTTCAATGCGCCGTCAAACGTGGGGCTGTATCGGATCGGCGGATCGAACTAAGGGCGATCAATACAGGCTCATCATGCGGCAATTCAGACGATGCCTACTGGTCCGCCTCGGGAGACTCGACACTGAGTACCTTCTCCGCGTGCGAGAGCGCGTCGGTAAGCTCCCGCTGTCGAAGGGCAATCGTTAGATCGCCTCGTGTCCGCTCGAGCACGCCACGCACCATGTCGGTCGTCCGGCGTAGGCCACCAGTTACCGCGTCTGGATAGTCGACCGAGACGAGCAGATCGTAGATCTCGTCCATCGCCGAGAGCATCTCCTCGGCGCGGCCCAAATCGTGACGCCGCATCGAGTCGAGCGCATAGCGGCGTAGTTCTCCGGCTGCTTCACCAAGCCCATTGAGAAAGACCGCGTCCTCGACATTGAGGTCGCCCGGTGAAGGAATTCCGGTCCCGCTGATGATGCCCAACGTAATACGCGACTCGGCATATTCCTTTTGGGAATCCTGAACATACCCAGACCAGTAGATGTTCGGATAGTCCCGCAGGTCGCGCTCGAGCGACTCGCGCATCGATTTGGCCTGATCGTGCAGTTCGATCGCCGCGTCAAAGTCGTTACGATGCACCGCCCTCGTGGCATTCGCACTGAGCCGGATCACCTGCCTCGACTCAGACAGCGCCCTTTCTCGAATGGAGTTGATGCCATCGAGCCGAGCAATGATCTCCTCACCGATCTGCCAGAGCCTGCTATCGTCAACGTTCATCGCATGCCGCTCCCCAATTGAACGCCCAATCCCTCAATCCGACGCCGAGCACTTCGCTGCGGCTTTCCTATGCTAACGCGGATGATGGCCGGACGGTCAAATCCGTCCATCATCACGCTTCAACCGCGAAATTCCGTGTCGTCTTCGGCGATAGATCATTCACCCGATAATGCATCGGCCACCATGATAGTGTATTCTATGATCACTGTATTCTCATATTAAAACATCTTTTGCATCGCGACATTTGGAGTATGATGATCACTATTGACATGACTTCTCCAACCATCTATCGTTATCATACGGGTATGTCCGCCCGGGGGAGTTTAGAGGGTGGAAACAATGGCGAATTTCAAGGATGCCGACCAACCGAAGCACAAGCACGTCTTTGTCATCAACGGTGCGGTCGAAGTACTCGAGTTGATTCGAGAACTTCTCCAAGATCATCGTTACAATGTCACAACGACAAACTTCGTGCCTCGCACGTGGAATCAGATTGACGCGCTGCAACCCGACCTTCTATTGATTGACCTGGTTATTGGACAACGCGCGGGATGGGATCTGCTTGAGAGACTCCAACATCAGGCATCGACGAAAAACATCCCGGTGATCGTTTTTTCCACCGATCCTGGCCTCCTCGATAAAGTCAAAGACGATTCGAATCGATTCGGAGGGCAGCGCTTCATCGCCAAGCCATTCGATATTGACGAACTCCTCAAAGCCGTTGAAGACCTGATCGGCGCTGTTGAACGATCTCAGTGAGTAGGGTAAGCCCTTCGATCTCTGGCAGACTAACGCGGATGATATGTTCAGGACCGCTCGCGGATCTGAGGATCCACGTCGACCTTGACGTGTCGTCAAGCCGGCAGCGATAACGGTGGTGGGCAAGATCGTCCTCATGATGGTGACCTGACTGCACAGAACTCGCGATCGTCACAAACCGTCGACAACAACGACAGCAGGAAACACATCACTGCCATCGTAGTTCAACGGACAGTGCGCTTGGCTTCGGCCAAGGGGCTGGGGGTAATGCTCCAGAATCCTTGTCTGAACAACGAAAACGACGGAATTCTTCTCTTCGGCAACGCAACCAAGCGTTTGGTTGTCCCCTCACGAGATCGCCGATTGGCGATCCAGCGGAGGGGCATTTGTCTTGCATTTGTCGACCGATTGTGAGGAATACGAATGGATTCCTCACACTCCTGAACCCGCGCAGTCGCTTCGGAGCATTGGCAGGAAGACTGCGGCTCCGTGAAGGGACCTGGGTTCCCGCACCGCGCGACGTGCGGGATGGCATCGTCCGCCGTCGAGTCTCTCGACGAAAATGCGCGCGTCCTGGACCGCGGCAAAAACTGAGGGAATAGATCACGTTGAGCGTCATCCTGGCAGTTGTGGGAATCGCCATCATCGCGTTCGTGTTCATCGATGCACTTTGGACAACGCTTTGGCTCGATGGCAGTGCTGGACCACTTGCATCGCGGATGACAACGTGGCTTTGGCAGATCGCGCGAAGAGTCTTTGGTGATCAGCCTGGCTTGCTCAGTCTGGCGGGGCCGATCTTCCTTGTGCTCACTGTTCTCACATGGACCGTCTTGCTCTGGATCGGATGGATTCTCCTGTTCAGCGCGGATCCGAACTCTGTTGTTCATTCCAATACCCACGTTCCGGCCGACCGCATTGGACGTGTCTACTTCGTAGGCTATACCGTCTTCACGCTGGGCAACGGCGACTTCGCCCCGCAAGGCTGGTGGCGTATCATCACAATCCTCTCTGTGGCTAGCGGCTTCGTTCTAATCACACTCGTGGTCAGCTATGTCCTATCAGTCGTTTCCGCCGCCACCGCTGCGCGTGCTCTGGCGGGTCAGATCACCGCAATGGGAGATTGTGCCGAGTCGTTCGTCCTCAGCGAGTGGGATGCACAAGGATTCCCGACGCTTGCAGTGCACTTGAACACCATTGCAACGCAGCTAGGGTCGATTACTGATCAGCATCTCGCCTATCCGCTTCTGCACTATTTCCACACGGCGAATCCGAGCAAAGCTTCTGCCATCGCGGTTGCGATACTCGACGACGCGCTGACTATTCTTGAACACGGTGTCGATACGACGATCCGCCCACCACAGTCTGCGCTGCGTCCGGCTCGCTCCGCCGTCACGACGTACCTCGACACACTCATCTCCGCGTCGATCCAACCTGCTCTTGAGGCTCCGCCATCTCCCGAGCTTGCCACGTTACGCAATAACGGGGTTCCCGTCGTGGATGACCGGCAGTTCGATAGGGCCATCCGGAAATTTGACGATCGCCGTCGGCGGCTCTTAGCGATAGTCGAGGATGGCTGCAACAACTGGCCCACGTGAGCGTTGCACCATGGGCAGCGTCGGTATCATGCAGGCGATGGGACTGATCGACGTTCGGTGGTACGCATGGACCGACGACGAGGCTCTGCAGCGAGATGACGTCAGCTTCGATTTCTTGTACCTGAACGACGAGAATCTGGGTCTTGTTTGGACGCAGATAACCGAAACTCACCGAAACAACGTGACATGCGCTTACCACGTCATTGCACAAGCCAGCGGCACGGGAGCCTGCGACGACGCTCCGTGCAACGAGGTTCGACATCTCTGACGCCAGTGGGTAGAATTGGCGCAGTTGGAACCGGGAAACTAAGCACTTGGTTCTTGCTGAAGATCGCGAGACAGGGACAACGAAAACCGCGTACGTACGATACCTGTAGGCCCTCGTAGCTCAACGGACAGAGCACTTGGCTTCGGACCAAGGGGTTGGGGGTTCGAGTCCCTCCGAGGGTACGACAGACGCCGGGCGAGATCTCGCCCGGCGTTCTCTTTTTCTCTCGAAGCTGGTCAATTCACCGCACCTCACTCGTCGCGACCGTGCTATGATCCGCCAAGCGGAGACGTCTCACGGGTGGTGGATCGATTCGGAGGAATGGTCGCATGCGAGCAGTTGTCGTTTCGATCGGATCTGAGCTGACCGAAGGGTTCCTAACCGATACGAACGCCACGTTTCTGGCGCAAGAGATGTCGGCGCTGGGCATTGAACTCGTCGGGGTGAGCCAGGTCGGCGACAATCTGGAGCGAATTGTCCGCGTGCTGCGACGTGGCTGGGAGGACGCCGACCTCATCGTCACGACCGGCGGCATCGGACCAACCGACGACGATCTGACCCGCGAGTCGATCGCGGCTCTGCTCGAAGAAACGGTCGATGTCGATCCCGACCTCCTCGACACCGTCTCCCGTTTCTTCCGCTCCCGCTCGATCCCGATGCCGGAACAGAACACCAAGCAGGCGTGGCTGATTCCCTCCGCCGAGGCACTCGACAACCCGATGGGGACCGCCCCAGGATGGTTCGTCCGGCGAGGCGACCAGTTCATCGTTTCGATGCCTGGCGTTCCCCGTGAGATGAAGCGCATGTGGGCCGAGCAGGCTGTACCGCGACTGGCATCGCGGCTTGGCGATCGCGTCTACGTCTCGAAAACGCTGAAGACGATTGGCATTGGCGAATCGTCCGCCGAGCGAGCCATCGCCGACATCATCCACCGCGGGTATCCCGTCGTCGCCACCTACGCGAAGGACGACGGCGTGCACATCCGGATCGTCGCTGGTTCTCCAGACCGTGCCGAGGCCGAAGCCGCGGTCCGACACACCGAGGTCGAGGTGCGTACGGTCCTGGACAGCTACGTCTATGGCGAGGAGCCGACGACGCTTGGCTCGGCAATTCTGGCGCCGCTTGTCCAGACCGGCGACACATTGACGATCAGCGAAGCAGGTGCGGGCGGACGGATCACCTCAGTGATTGCCGAGGAGCCAGCGGCGGTGGTTCATTTCGGAGGAGGAATCGTCCGCGCGTTCAGCCATGCCGCGTCGGTCGCCGGGGTCGACGTGAATGAGCCGGATGCGCCACTCGCCCTCGCGCGACACGAGGCGCCGCAAGTTCGCTCAATGCTCAAGTCCGACTACGGCTTTGCGATCGCGGTGCGCCTCACGCCAGGCGAGCGTCTGGACCTGACCAAAGGGGACATCGCGCTCTGCTTGAGCGGGCGTAACGGGCTGACAGAGCGAGAGCACACGGTAACCGCTATTCCGTCCGAGGTACGACGTCGCGCGAGCATGTGGGCAGCCGAGTTTCTGCGCACGTCACTCCTGGAGGAAATCGTCGTCCGGGACTGAGTCCTCGCCCGGAACTGTTCGCCAGGTTCCTCGCATGCCGTTTGTACGAATTCGCCACCAGAGCCCGGCCGGGTATCCGACCATCTTGGCGGTGTCGCCGACCACGCGCAGTACTGGAATCATGGCGAGGACGACGATAGCGTCAGATGCCGAAACGTCTTCCCGGCGGCGGAAGAACCGGCGGATCGGCTTTCTCAGGTAGAGCGCCGACCCGGTCGCCAACGCGAGAGCAGCAGATCGATCTCGACGCGACACCAGCAGCGGCAGCAGACCGAAGTACGTCGCGTATCGAATCGCGTGACGGAGCGAAAAGAGGCCCGCCTTACCGTCACCACGCGCGTAATGCACGTATTGGTTCCAATGCGCTTCGATCGACGAGCGGGGCCTGAAGGCAACGGTAGCACCGGGGCTGAATTCGAACCGCGCTCCGGCTCGCTTCAATTTCAAGTCAAAGACGAGATCCTCGCAATAGTCCAGCCATTCCGGGTACTTCATCCCCACCTCGAACAGCGACCGGCGAAACGCGAACGAACGACTCGACGGCAAAAACTCAGCCGGATCGATCTCATCCACGTCGGGCAGCGTCGTCACCCCAAGCGCCAGCTCGAAGCGGCTCCTGGGGTCCGCTTCAAAGAACCCGGCGACCACATCCGGCTGCAATTCAGGCGGACGACGAAATGGCTCAGTGAGCTTGCACAGCCAGTCGGGATCGAGCTGGGTTCCGGCATCGGTGACCGCAATGATGTCGCTCGTGGCGCGCTTCAGTGCGATGTTGCGTCCGGTCGCAATGTTGGACCCAGGTTCGGAGACGATGACGAATGGGCGGTCGGTCTTCCAATTCCTGGCGATGTCGAGCGTTCCGTCAGTGGACCCGCCGTCTACCAGGATCACCTCATCCGGCTTCTGTCGCTGCGCATCAATCGACGCGAAGAACTCCGGCAGCGTTGCCTCTTCGTTCTTGACCGTCAGAATAAGACTGACCGTCAGTCGATCACGTCCACTCATGGCCGGTCTCCCTCTCGTATCCGTCAATGATCTCATCCTGCCGGGCGAACATCTTCTCCCGCTGCGGTGGCGTCAGGTCATCGTAGCCGAACAAGTGCAGCAGCCCGTGCAACGCGAGGTAAGCTATCTCGCGCTGCACCGAGTGCCCCGCATCCCGAGCCTGGTCAGCGGCGGTGTCAAAGGAGACCGCGATATCACCAAGATACGGTTCATCCCCATTGAAGCTGAGGACGTCGGTTGGCCCAGAAATGTCCATGTAGCGCTGATGCAGGTCGGCGATGTCATCATCGGAGCATATCCAGATTCCGACCTCTCCCGCTCGTCCTTCGACGTGGGCGGCAAACTCGAGCAAACCGCTCAGGCGTTCTGGATCGAATGCTGGCGAAGATTCATCGATGGTGAAACCAATCTCGAGTAATGCTTGCGCGGGCATCGATCAGGACGCTTCGACCGGCGATTTCGCGGGCGTCTGGGCGTGGGGGCGGGGGACGCGCAATTCCGGGTACTCCACGCGTGGGTGATAGATCCCTTCGAGAACCGAAATGAAGGCCCTGCGTACTTCTTCGATCTGCTTCAGGGTCAGGTCACACTCGTCGAGCTGCCCGTCGTCGAGCCGCGACCTGATGACGCCATCGACGACCAAGTGCAAGCGAGCGGCTCGACGGATAGGCTTGCCGTCCGGCTGGGGAATATCCTCGTACAGCTTGCCCGACTGCGATGCCGCGCGAACTGCCGCCTCAACGCTGTCGGCGAGCATGATCACCCCCGCCTCTTTCGTCTGTGGTTTCGGTCCTGGATAGCGGAACTCGGCCTCGTCGACCTCTTCGCCGCTGTTCATCGCCTCGGTGTAGAAGTACTTGATGAGTGAGGTACCGTGGTGCTGCTGAATGACATCGATGATCGACTGCGGCAGGTGTGCCTTTTTCGCCAGGCGCACACCGTCGAGCACGTGCTCCTGAATGATTCGCGCACTGGTTCTGGGGTCGAGCGCGTCGTGCACGTTCGCCCGGTTTGCCTGATTCTCGACGAAGAAGCTCGGTCGCAGCACCTTGCCGACGTCATGGTAGAGCACCGCGACGCGTGTGAAGAGAGGATCGCCTCCCACATGCTCGATCGCGCTCTCAGCGAGGTTGCTCACCATGATGCTGTGGTGATAGGTTCCCGGCGCTTCGCGCGCGACGCGATACAGGAGCGGCTGATTCGGATGGGCAAGCTCCAGAAGCTGCAAATGAGTCGTGATCCCGAAAATGCGTCCAAGGACGCTGAACGATAGGAACGTGAGGCTCGCCGACAATACGCCGTTGGCGACCGCATTCCAGAGGAGCGTTCCGCCGGACGCAATGCTCAGGCTGCCGCCGATCAACGAGAAGAGAAGCGCACTCGCGTAGACCGACACTGCCACGCCGAGCCCGGCCCAGAGGAAGGTCATGATGCGCTCCGCGCGCCAGATGACCGCGGCTCCAGCCACGCCACTCAGAAACGCGAAGAAGGTCACATCAAAGGCATTACCCGCGACGATGCCGAGATAGAGCGCGAGAAAACCGGCGCTGACCACCGCGACCTGAAAATCGAGTAACACCGAAAGGAGCATGACGGCCGCTGCGGCCGGAAAGACAAACTTCAAGTCGGTGCCGAGCAACCAGAAACGGCCAGCGACAACTGGGATAACGATGACCAGGCCCACCAGCAGGAGCTGCTGATTTTGCCAGAGGCCGCGTGCGAATTTGTAGAGATAAAAGACCAGACCCAGCGTGACGAAGCCGAGCAGGCCGAGCACTCCCATGAACTGCTGCCAGTTGTGACTGGGATTCAGCAGACCGAAATAGTCGAGCTTCTCAATGTCCGACGCGCTCACCGGATCGCCGTCCCGGACGATGACCTGCCCCTCCTGAACGGTGATCCGGATCGGCTGCACGGCGTCAGAGGCCGCCTGGCGCGCGGCCTTGGTCTGTGCCTCGTCGACCGTGACGTTTGACCGGATGAACGGCCGCGCCAGTGCCACCGCCAGGTTACGCTCCGTCAGCGACATCGGTACGTTCGACCGTGACAGGAGAGACTCTTTCACCGAGGCGACATCTTCCGGCTGGATCTGACCAGACATCGCCACCGCCAGAAGTCGGGTTGCCTCGGCCGATACTCGTGACCAGGCATCACTGCTCAACGTCGCAATGGACGACGCGTCGCTCGCCGATAGCCCGTCGACCGTAGAGCGAATCTGTTCGCTGGCACTTGCGCTGGCGACAGGAGTCGCGCCGGATCGAATCGCGGTAATCTGATTCAAGGACTGCCTGAGCGCATCTAGCTGCGCTGGCGCGATGGAATCATCCAATTTGAGCACGATATTGCGCACGTCATCGTAGGATTCCTGCCTACGTTTCTCCGTGCTAAGTTCGCTGACAAAGGTCGCGGTTCGCGGCGCCTTGATGGTGCGGTTCGCGATCTCGCCAGACTTGAGATTGAGTGAGTCAGATTGCCACGTAAAATAGAGGACGGTACCAAGCACGACATAGATGCTCAGCCCAAAGAGGACAAATCGAGAGATACGTAGGATCGACGGCCCTCGCCCCCTGGCCTGCTTGAAGAACCAGGCCGACCGTGGTGAGCCTATCTTCTGGTCGTGCTGCGACGTCAAGTTCATCGACTTGCCTGTCCCGCGTCGGAACTCGAGCGATTCACGCGACACGCGGCTATGCGCCGCTTCGCTGACTACCCTGTTCCGCAAGCGCGGTACGCGCGGCCTGCGCGACGACGTTTCCCTGCGCACGGGGGCCAATCCGCTGCCGTAACTCCGGCATGACCCGCCCCATGTCGCCCGGACCTGAAGCGCCGAGTTCATCGACCACCTGGCGCGCCAGGTCGAGCACTTCATCCTCCGACATCTGGGGCGGAAGATAGGTCTCGAGAACTGCGATCTGCGTCTGTTCATTCTTTACCAGATCTTGCCGCCCGCCATGCGCGAACTGTTCAATCGAGTCCTGGCGCTGCTTGATCTGGCGCTGCACCACCGCGACGATCTCGTCGTCCGAGAGCGAATGGCCGCGTTCGATTTCAACGTTGTGAATCTCGGACCGGAGAAACCGGACCACATCACGGCGCGTTGTATCTGAGGAACGCATCGCTTCCTTGAGATCGTTCTGAAGTCTTGTGGACAGTTCGGACATTTGACGAATCACCATCGTGGATCGAGCACCGTCTCCGATGCCCGACGGCAGAATTTGCATTCGGGAACAGTGGAACGAACAGGAGCCAGCGGCATCGAGCTTTCGGCCGAAACCACTGTCGGCAAATTATATCTCCACCTGTGCTTGCCCGTCAACGGTAGGGCAGTCCGTTCGTACGCGGGTCTAGACTCCTGACAGATCTGGAAGCACGGTTCGAACACCGATTTGGTATCCGACTGACCCGCGTTAGATCGATCTTGACACGCCGTTTCGCGTAACGTTAGAATTACCGAGTCGCGAGCAGGCGTGCTCGACATGCGGAAGTGGCTCAGCTGGTAGAGCATCTCCTTGCCAAGGAGAAGGTCGCGGGTTCGAATCCCGTCTTCCGCTCCAGAAAACGGACCCTCAAATGGGGTCCGTTTTTTTTCGCGCACGATCACTGTTCGAACTGGCCGGTCTCCCGATCATCTCGAGCACGTGCGATCCACCACTCCAGTTGCTACAGCGTGTCACGTGGAGCACACTTTACCCGGGCGGATGCCCAGACACACAGAAACACGCGGAAATGGCGGAATGGCAGACGCTGCGGTCTTAAAAACCGTTGGGGATAATCCCCGTGCGGGTTCGAGTCCCGCTTTCCGCACCACCTCGGTTGGAATCGTTAGTTTGGCAGGAAATTTGAGAGTCTAGAGGGCCGCAAGTTCACGCTTAGTTCACCCCTCGACAACAACAATGCTGCGGGTGTATGGCGCGTCGATTTTCGGCGAATCCAGTTTGATGCCGACCAGTGGGTACACCTGTTGACCAAGCTCAGCACCAACGTCCTCACGGAATACTCCGAGCAACCGGCTCTACAGAGTCGTCCACCTGAAGCATTAGTCCACCGCCTGTTTGACCTGCTTCCATGGTGGGCAAGTCGGTCGAGGATATGCGGTAGATCGCGGCGCGAGAATCGCACGACTCCGCTAGCCCGAGAATTCAACTTCCGTGAAGCGCCGGAGCGAGCGTTCATCTCGAACTCACGCACACTCATATCAAGTCGTGTAGCCACGACGTCGAATCGCGCCTCAACACGCATTTCGCGTAATGCAAAATTGTCCATGGGCCAATAACAAATGTTCGCATGTTCGTACTCTTGTAAATCATGGTACACCGGTGTATTCTTCGAAGGTACGGACAACCAAAGCCTTCTGGGTCGCCTCATCACCCTTGGCCGTGAACAGTCGATTGCAGTGAACATGATGTTCCCTCCGCTGCTCACCCTTCGTACGGGAGGTACTCAATGACAACTTTTGCACGTATCGTGACTGGCCAACTCAAGTCCGCAACCATCGATGAGGGCGTCCGTGTCTTCAATGAGAAGGTCACCCCGGACCTCAAGAAACAGCCCGGATTCAAGAGTTCGGAACTCCTCGTCAACCATAAGACCGGGAAGATGGCATCAGTCAGCCACTTCGCGACGGAAGCGGACGCCCAGGCCGGCGGCCAGGTCGGCCTCAAGGAGCGCGTCGCGATGATCGAGCCCTATCTGGATGGGCCGACCCATCTCGAGATCTACGAGGTAAACACCCCCTCATAGAACACGCACATCAGACGAAGAGCGGGCTCGCGAGAGCCCGCTCAGTTGCGACAGGTGCGATCCGAGCTCTCGAGAACACGGTGTTTCGCAGAATCCCATCGACTCGGGAAGTCTGATTCGTTGATCCTGAGAGGACCCTCATCTATGGCACCACAGATTACGGACCATGTGGTAAGTCCAATGCTCGATCAGTCACCTGACGAGATCGACTCGAAGTCCCAACTTCGTCACAAGATGCGGGCTCTTAACACCCAGAGAAGATCACTCGGCAAACTGGAAACGTTCGATCGCGATGTTGCAACCAGCCAGCTCTCGGCACTTGTCATCGGCCGCGACATATTCAGTAACAACCTCACGTCGGTTCCCACCAAGCGCGTGAAGAGGATCAATTCGGATTCGGTCATTCTTGACCGGTCAGCGACCGCCGTCAAAAAGCTCCCTCAATTGCCTGCGAACTGAGAGCCGCGATCGACCTCTCGTTTGTCCCCCGATCTGTAGAGTCTTGGGCGTTCACTCGCTCCCGATTGGTCTTGTCCGATGAAAGGACTCACTACCCATGCGTATTGCGATGGTCGCTCCCCTTGCTGAAGCTGTCCCGCCGAAGCTCTACGGCGGCACGGAGCGCGTTGTGTCGGTCCTGACCGAGGAACTCGCGCGGCGTGGCCACGATATCACGCTGTTTGCGAGTGGCGACTCGATCACAGACGCCCGGCTCGTGTCCAGCGTCCCACGGGCTCTACGACTCGACCCCGACGTACACGACTACGTCGCATCGACCCTCGTCGGCCTCACCGAGGTCTACGGTCGCTCCAATCAGTTCGACCTGATCCATAACCACGTCGACTATCTCGCCTTCCCGTTTGCTCGACTGACAGGTACATCGACAATCACCACGGTGCATGGTCGGCTGGATCTTTCCGAGACTCAACGGCTCTATCGTGCCTTCCCCGAAGCGCGACTCGTGGCGTTGAGCGCCGATCAGCGGACGCACCTGCCGGACGCCAACTGGGTAGGCACTGTCTCCAATGGCATCGATCTGGCGAACTTCCACTTCCGCCCCGATCCGGGCGACTACCTTGTTTTCCTCGGCCGCATCAGTCCTGAGAAGCGTCCCGACCGCGCTATCGCCATTGCGCGCGACGCTGGAATGCGATTAGTCATGGCCGCCAAGGTCGACGGTGTTGATCAGGCGTACTATGAGCACGCGATCGCTCCACTGATCCGCGATACCCCCGGGGTCGAGTTCATCGGTGAAGTCGACGAACGCGGCAAAGACGAACTCCTTGGTGGCGCCTACGCCTACCTCTTCCCGATCGATTGGCCCGAGCCATTCGGCCTGACGATGGTCGAGGCGATGGCAACCGGCACACCAGTCATCGCCTACCGCGCTGGGTCGGTTCCCGAGGTGGTCGTCGATGGCGTGACAGGGTTCGTCTGCGACACAGTATCCGCGATGGTCGCAGCCATCGAGCGTGTCCCGGATCTCGATCGCGCCGCGTGCCGCCGCCATGTCGAGCGACATTTCTCGACGGTGGCCATGGCGGATGGCTACGAGCGGATCTATGCCGCCACGGTTGATACCGAGCCTAGCGTGCCACTGGTTGAGGGGCGCGTACTCGACACTGCCCTCGTGATGCTATCGTAAGGGCATCGGGCCGACCACTCTGCGGCGATCAGGGCCGGTCGAGGCTAAGCTCATCTTGGCGGCCTGGGCAGTGTTGTGGCTCATAGCCCGACCTCGCAGTACCGACCGTCATGCAGGAACAAAGTCGTAGCACAGCCGTTTTTCCTGCTGGGGGTCGACGAGATTCTTTTGTGACCGAGATAGTCGCGACCATTGTCTCTCGGTCTCATGTCGTCGATCGCTATACGCACCGGGATGCAGTAAGCATGGTCCTCAAACAACGCGAGGCTGCAACTTATGCGGGGCGGTGCCGAATAGTTAAAATGGTTCCGCACGACACTCCCGAGCAGAGTGCAAGATGATCATGTCCCGTCAAGCGTGTACGTCGCGTGGTTCTCGATTACTCGTTCAATCGACTGCCGGATGTGCAACAGCGAGCACCCCACGACGCGAGGAGGACGCGACGCATGACTCGCACCTTGAGGAGAGATGGCCTTATCTTGACTTGAGCAAGTCGGCACGGGACCTCCACCGTGAAGTTCGCAGCGGCGACCGGATGACCTCGCCGTTTGGCTGCCCCAGTTCGAACCGCTATGCGATCTCTTTCCGATGCTCCATGATACGCAAGATTTCCTGCGCAGGACTTCGTCCGCGGGGCAAAGTCACTTGCGAAGAGGTTAGCGGCAATCAAGTGGGAGGCGAACGATGGCTGCGATGACGTTCCCTGAAGGTTTCCAATGGGGTGGAGCTACGGCGGCTTACCAGATCGAAGGCGCGGTCAACCAGAACGGTCGCGGGCCGAGCATCTGGGACACGTTCACCCATATTCGGGGGAACATCGTCAACAACGAGACCGGCGACGTCGCTTGCGATCACTATCACCGCTGGCGCGACGATGTCGAGCTCATGCGACGGCTCAACTTCAATGCCTATCGATTCTCCGTCGCCTGGTCGCGTGTCATCCCGGAGGGGCGCGGTCAAATCAATCAGGTTGGGCTCGACTTCTACTCACGCCTCGTCGACGGCCTGCTGGAAGCTGGCATTACCCCGTTCGTCACGCTCTATCATTTCGATCTGCCACAAGCATTGCAGGAAAATGAAGGCGGCTGGCTGAGGCGCGGTGTCGCGGACGATTTCGCACATTATGTCGATGTTGTCTCGCGCAAACTTGGCGATCGTGTGAATTATTGGATGACGATCAACGAACCGTGGACGTTCGGGACGCAGGGGTATCTCGACGGGGAGGACGCTCCTGGATTGCGGCTCGACCTGCACTCCGCGCTCACCGTCGCCCATCATGCTCTGTTGGCACACGGTGCCGGCGTCGAGGTGCTCCGCACCAATGCGCCTGGTTCCAGCGTGGGGATCGTGTTGGATGTCAATCACGTCGAAGCAGCAAGCGAATCAGAGGAGGATGTCGCTGCCTCAGAGCGCTACGATGGCATTCAGAACCGTCTGTATCTGGACGCGCTCTTTCGCGGCAGCTATCCCGATGACCTCCTCCAACTGGTCGGCGATATCGCCCCAACAGTCGTGTCCGGTGACATGCAACGCATCAACGCACCCATTGATTTTCTCGGGGTCAATCTGTACCGGCGCTCGGTGATCGCGGCCGGGGATGGTCTCCCGCCAATCAATTACCGTCGTGTCAATCCGGCTGGAGAATACACCGCCATGGGTTGGGAAGTCTCTCAGACTGCCCTGTACGATACGCTGGTCGACGTCAACCGGCGCTACGGCCCGCGGGAGTTCTACGTCACCGAAAACGGTGCGGCGTTCGACGATGTCGTCTCGAGCGACGGCCGGGTACACGACGAGCGTCGCGTGCAGTACTTCCGCAACTACCTCACTCAGGCGCGGCGGGCGATCGATGACGGTGTGCCGCTCAAGGGCTACTTTGCCTGGAGCCTTCTCGACAACTTCGAATGGGCATCTGGCTACCAAAAGCGCTTCGGTATTGTCCATGTCGATTTCGCGACGCAGCGGCGGACGATCAAAGACAGCGGCTACTACCTGGCCGAGGTCGCCGCACGCAATGGTCTCTGACACGGTCGTCTGGGGCAACAGGATCTCGAATGAACCACGGCCGATCCTGACGTACGGTGACTCCTTCACCAGAATCTTCGCGAACAACATCAGCGAACGACAAAACCTCGCCACGGCAGACATCGAGGCGTCCGGCACCGGACGCCTCGTCGCGTATCTCCGTCCCTCAACACGCACCTCCTCTGCGCTGTGAGATGCACGCCTCGCGGCCAGTTATCCCTTGCGACCCGTATGAACTGTGACGTCCGTACTATCGATTTGGTTCCTGCGGGGTCTGCCGGAACGATCAGGATCGGTGTTACAAGAGAGAAGCCGCTCTCGTCGCCGATGCGTCGATGCTGGGCTGGCGCCGCGATCACACGGTTGAGCACGAGCCAATCGTGACACCCGCGGATTGACGACACTCCATTCAGGGAAAAGGGGGTTCACCGTATGTCACGTCGATTGACTACCGTTGTGATCGCTTTGGTGCTGATCGCGACCGGCAGTTTGGGTCTGGGTGGAGCGGTTTCGGCGGCTCCGGCCAGTTCGACTGCTCAGGCTTGTTCTCAATTCAACCTGTTCTCGCGTTACTTGCGCGGCACGAACGGTCAGGCCCTTCTTTCGGTCATGCAGCAGAACTGCGCCTCGAGCAACACGGTGACGCCGAGCACCCCGTCATCGTGTGTGGTTCCGAGCGTGGCGTACGCAACCATCGCCGACGCGTTCGCCGACACCAACTGCACTGACGTTGATCTGGTGCACTCACCAATCAACGAGAGCGGGATAATCGCCGACCACGACGTCAACCTGCACGGACACGGCAACGTGATCAACGGCGGTCAATCGGGAGATAGCATCATCACAGTCAACTCGGGTGTGACGCTCAACGTCGACAGCGTCCGCTTCTTCGGAGGCTACTCGCCAGATGGCGGTGGCGCGATCGTCAATAGCGGCACCCTGAGCGTCACCAAGTCCTTTTTCGACAGCAATTCGATGGACGCCAGCGGCACTCCAGCCGGCGTTGGCGGGGCGATCGAGAATCTCGGGAACGCGACGATCAACTACAGCGTTTTCACCAATAACAACGGAAAATTTGGCGGCGCGATCGGCAATGACAACAGCGGATCGCTCACGGTCATGGGCTCGATCTTCGCCAAGAACAACGCGTCAGATGCCGATGGTTTCGGGGGCGCGATCGAGTTCGTTAGTGGCGAGATTCAGGTCCAGTACAGCGTCTTCGCGTTCAACACGACCGGTGGCGCTGGTGGTGCTCTGTCGCTGCACAACCCCGGCTCGGTTGCCTATAGTGTCTTCCTGGGCAACACCGCGGCCGACGGGGGCGCGATCAACTATCAGTCGCAAGCTGATGAGGGTGTTCTGACGCTGAGCACGGATTTCTTCATCAACAACTCGGCAACCCGAAATGGCGGAGCCGTCGAAAACAACTACATGCCAGATAGCAACGGCGATCCAACCTCGATTGTCGGTGACTTGAATGTCACGAATAGCCGGTTCCAGGCCAATCACGCCACTGGGATTGGCGTGGGCATCGGTAATGGAGGCGCGATCTGGAATTCGGGCGGCTTTACGCTGACCGGCAGCCAGGTGACCGGAAACCTCACGCCTATCTACGGCGGCGGGATTTACACGACCGGGTCACGCACATTCCAGGTAACTGACTCGAGCGTCACCGGCAACCGCGCCTTTGTGGCAGGCGGCGGCATCTACAACGATGGTGCGACCGTGACGTTGACCAACGCGACGGTCACGGGCAACTCGCCAAACCAGTGCGCTCCGACAGACAGCGTACCTGGCTGCTAGGCCTGGAGACGCAACCGTTCATCGGAAAGAGCGAGCCCGACCGAGACACTCGGTCGGGCTCGCATTCGCGGACGTCAGAACGCCCCGGTGGAGTTATCCGGTTCGTCAATCTCCTCCAGCATCGATCCAGAATCCGGCGTGTTGACTCTCGCTCTGTTGTTCCTCGTTTTGCTGCTCGCTCTGTTCAAGCGTTCGAGCCTGGAGGATTCCGAGCAAGGTCACGAACACGACGCCGCCGATCAGGTTGCCAAGCAGGGCGGGAATGAAGTTCCGTAGGAACCAGTCACCGATGGTGATCGGAGCGCCCAGGAACATCGAGGTGAAGATCTCCGGCGCGGAGATGACGACGTGATTGAAATGTCCGGCAACGATGAGAAACCCGGTCATCCAGATAATCAATATCCGCGTACCAAGACCGGTCGCGGCGATAATCAGCCAGGTCATAATCGTCATGAGCCATCCCGCGAACACAGCCTTCATGAAGGCCACCCAGAAGGGATACTCCACTTTGTCCACGGAGACTCGGATCAGGAAATCCGCGGCGCTTCCGTTAAGCACACCACTTCGACTCATCAAGATGGAGGCGATCACGCTTCCAACCATGTTGAAGAAGAGAACGTAGCCCCACAATTCGAATAGATCGCGCACTCTGCCGCGTCCGCGTATCACGCCGGTCACGGGAAGGAAGAAGTCCTCCGTGAAGAGTTCGCCTTTGCCGACCAACGTGATCACGAATCCGATGGGGAAGAGAAACGCTCCGATCCACTGCGCCTTCTCGAATCCGATCGTGTCCATCCATGGGCCGCCAGACCAGGCCATCGCGATGGCACCAAAACTAACGCCGAAGGCTCCTAAGAGTGCGGTAATAGCGTGAGCCAGGTTGAGCCGCCGTAAGCGCCGTTCGCCGACCGACGTCGCCGTCTGGATGACCTCGGGCGACTCGGCACCCAGCGCACGGTCTCGATCGCTGTTCGGTGCCGCCTCGTCGGAGCGCTCACGGAGCCGGGCGATGTCGTCGTCGAGCGTCTGCAGCCGGTCGAGCGTCACGCGAAGTCTGTTGCGACTTGACTTGCTCACGAACTCGATCGTTCCGCCCGATAGGTCCTCGATCAACTTGCGCAGTCTGCCGGACGCACGTTCGAGATCGCCAAGAAGTCCCCTCAGACCCGGCTTGTCAGTTGGCTGTCGTCCGGATCCAGCAACACCGCGTGCCGCGTCACCACGCTCGATCGAGAGGAGCACGTTATCGAAGACGTCAACCAGCTGTGCCAGAAGTTGGCTCACGTAATCAGACGTGGATTCGTCATTGCTGACACGGAATCGCGCGATCGCGCGATTCACGATCGTAAGCGCGCGCGGTTCGACCACCACGACGAATGTCTCGCCGCAGAGAACGTCGACGCGCTCCCAGGAAAGACCGCGGTCGTGCGTCAGGCTCGGAACATTCAGCCGGAGGTGGATCTGCGCGTTGTTCTCGGCTTCAGCGACACCAGGCGAGAGTTCTGTCTCCTGTAGGTGCTCAAGAAAGATATGGTCAATCGAGTACCGCTCAGCCATCTGCTGAACATCGGCGGAAGCTGGGGAGACCAGTTCAACATAGTCGAACGGCAGCCCATTCTGGCTTCTCGAGGTTTGTGGACGTGCTCGTCCGTCAGGTTGACTGGTGATGTTGCCTCCCTGGGTCTTCTCGTCGGAGTCAGGCCGCAAGGCTCAACCGGGAATATTCGTGAAGTCGCAGCAAAACGACGCCATCGCTCAAACGCATGGGAGATGCCAGGGAATGGACGGCCGGTGGACGTGATGCGGCTATTTCAAGATCTGGATCTGGGCGGCGATGAGCTGGGAATACATCGTCGCGCCTGCCGGACGGAGGTGAATACCGTCATCCCAAAACAGCTCGGGGTGGTCAACAGTGAGGCCGTACCAGTCGATCAGTGAGGCGTTGGAGTAGCGTGAAACCCCATCGATGAGCACCTGATTGTTCGTCGCCTCCCAGACACGCGGGACGCGCACTGTCAGGAAGATCACTTGCCGGTCACTCCCCGCGATGCTCATGACCTGGTCAAACTCCTTGGAAGTAATCGGCCCGTTGTTCCCAATGTCCACCACCACGAAATCTCCAAGACCTCCCGCTTCGAGTCGCGACTCAAGGATCTGAATTGCCTCGGTGACCTGCATGCCGACCTTGGCATCGAGATCGAGATTCGGAATGTCGCCAGCCAGGTCGTCCGCGGCTCCAACCATCACCGAATCGCCCACGGCCGTTACCGGCGGATCGGGTGGCGCGGTCGGCTGTGGCGTCGGAGTTGGTGTGGCGGTCGGCATAGGCGTTGGCGTCGGGGTGGCAGTTGGACGTTCGAGCGCCGGAGTCGCCATGGTCGAATCTGAGGTTGGCGTAGCAGCGGGTGAGCCATTCGTCACCACTGGTACTGGGGTCGTTGGAAGTGGAGTTGGTGTCACGACGGCTGGAGTGGGAGTCGGAGTGCTCGTCGGGCTTGCCGAAATGTGGACCTCTTGCACCGTGAGATACGGGGGAGGCTCGGCCGGTTTGGCCCGCGCGACGAGAATGCCAAGCACGACCGTCGACATTGCCACCGTGCCACTGACTCCCAGCCACATCGCTCGCTGCAAACGCGGTTGCTCGGTAGTCTCCCCCTCAGGGCTCGCCAGATACGCGCGACCTGCCCCGAGCGGAACGGCGTCTCGATTCCCCGGTACGAGATCTCGACCAGCAGAAGCGTCAGGAGGACGCGAAATCCCAGCAACTGAACGCCATCGAGCGGCACATCGATTCCCGGCCTGGTAATCATGTAGACAGGCCAGTGCCAGAGATAGATTCCATAGGATCGCAGGCCGATCCATCGCAGTGGTTCGCAACCGAGCGCCTTCGTGATGAAACGCGCGCGCGGCTCAACGACGACCGCGATCAGGAGTGCCGTCGCCAGCGCCACGGCCAGGAAGCCCCCTCGATAGAGCGACTGGCTCAGTTCACCAAACTTCCACAGCGCTAGACCGAGGAAGCAGAGCGCGACGGCACCGCTCCCTTCAAACAGCACTCGCGCTCGCTGCCCGTGCCCGAGACTTCGGTTCAAGGTCTCGCCAGCACGTCCAGGCAACCGAACCGGTTGACCTGGTTTCCAGACGAACGCCAGGGCCGCTCCCACAAGGAGTTCGGCGGCTCTTGTGTCCGTACCGTAATAGAGACGGGACGGGTCGACTGCCGGGTCATAAAGGAACGCCATCAGCGCGCTCGAAAAGAGCGCTCCGACAAGCACGCCGAGCAGGACTCGCCGCTGCCGGAATCGAGCGATGGCAAGCGCGAAGATCGGCGGCCAGATGAGATAGAACTGCTCCTCGACCGCAAGCGACCACAGGTGATTGAAGAGCGACGGACGTCCTACCACCTCGAAGTACGACTTGTGTCCAAAGACAAGCCACCAGTTCGTCACGTAGAAGAGCGCCGCGGACGCATCTCCCCGCAGCTGCGAGACCTGACCTGGCAGCATCACGACCGCGTAGGTCAACGTGACTGCTAGCAAGAAATACAATGCTGGGAGGAGGCGCCTGGCGCGGCGCAACCAAAAGGCTTTGAGATCGATCGTTCCGGTGGCGCGCCACTCCGCGAGCAGCAACGACGTGATCAAGTAGCCGCTCAGCACGAAGAAGATCTCGACGCCCAGAAATCCGCCGGGAATCCAACGATAGCCAGAGTGATAGAGGAGAACGGCGATGACGGCGAGGGCGCGGATGCCATCGAGCGCCGCAACGTACGGAAGGCGCGCCGTCTGCCGGACGGAAGATGAGGCCGCATAGTAACGATCCCAGAACGACGTGGAGGCCCCGTCCGTGCGGACCGAATCCGCCGGCGCCGGGTTCATCCCGTCTCCTGAGTCAACCGACATCCACTCCCCGTTCTACGCCGTCCGAAGCCTTTTCGACGGCTCACTTTATCGGGTTCTCTCCATCGGATTCTCTCCGCGAGAAGAACGAACCCGGTCTGTCGCCAACATGGGGTGGCGACGATGAGCTTCGTGCTTGACCAGCACGGAGCCGGACGCATTCGCACGTACGCGTCCATTTCCTCCGGCGCAATTGTATGACGTGGCGCTATCGTTTGACGCGAAGGACGCCGAGGAGGGAGGAATCGAACCGGGAATCAGCCGCGAGATGAAGCGGCGTTCTCAGTCACCCGCTGATACACCTCCCTCGTATCCATCCGCCATCGCGCACGGTGAGAAACGTGTCTCAACGTAATTGCGGCACGCCCGACGGTCGATTTCGGGACCGCAGCTCAGCGCTCCGACCATCGAGTCGCAGACGAATCACGTTTCGCCGTGATCCACGACCTCCGGGGTCGACCCGAAGCGCTCAGTGACGACGGGTGTTCCCGTCTCCATGCTCTCGACCATAGTCAGGCCGCACGGCTCGGGCCAGTCGATGGGGAAGATGTTCGCATAGGCCTTTCCGAGGAGTTCATCCTTCTCACGCTCATCAACTTCACCGACGAATTCGACAAGGTCCCGATCATGTTCTATAAGCGGAGAAATCGCGGCATCAAAGTATACCTGGTCGACCAGGTCAACCTTCGCAGCGATCACAAGTTTCATACCGAAATCGCGAGCAATTCTTCAAGACTAAGGCCCCCCGTCGCGATTTCAAACTCTGTCACTGACTTACAGGCCTCGAAAGCGCGGACCGTGGTCGGAACGACGTAGATGACGAGAAGGTCCGTGTCGAAGCCACCGTTAGGCAAGCGCAAACCATGGGCTGGGATCCTGAAGGAGCCGATCGTTCGCGGAGCAACGGCCTCGAGTATGAGATGGTCGCCGAAGATCGTTGATCGTCGGGATATCAACGACGAGTCCCGTCCGAGTGGGTCCGCACTTAGGTCCGCGCATGCGCGTGCCCCAACGCGCGAGTCAATCGTCGGGAGCAGTACAGATGGATTGCGATGACTGAATTGATTGGCTTGCCGCCGTCGTCGCGCTGAAGATGCTGAACACCGCGTCGAGGCCGTGATCCTGGAGGTTGATCTCCTGCTCGCACCAGAGGTCGCTCAGGTGATAGCACGAAATACGGGTCGGCAGAAGTCGTCTGAACCCCTGGCGTATCCACGAGAGGTTCTCGCGGACCTTGGTCATCCGAATCCGCGAGAACCCGACCCAGATCCTGTCGCCGTCCACCAGTAGCCCTCGACACCAGCCGAGCACGCCAGGCTCTGGCGCCAACAGGTTCAGATCGATGGTCTGCACGACGACCAGCGTGTCGGCGTTCGCGATTACGACATGGCCATTCACCGACGTGAAATAGATATGGCCATCGTATACGTGCCCGTCGTGAACTCGCTCGATGCCAACGTCGATGCGTTTGCTTGGATCTGATAGGCAAATCGCGTCTCGCTGCTCGAAGCGCGTTGCCCAGAGTTCGTCGCCGACGTAGAAGACGTGATTAGGGTGCGACGCATGTGGTTTGAGACTACGAACCTGCCGGTAATCCACTTCTGGTGAGAACCGCGCCCACGGATCTTCGCCAAGCGTGTTCCATTCCCGAAGCACCTCTCCGTCCGTCGTGATCTCGAGCACCATGTCGAGACCGGAGTTGGCAACGAGGAGATTTCCTTCAAGCGACGGGCGAACGTGATGGACGTCATTGAAACAGGGAAGGGAGATGTAGGTGGACAGGCTCATGTCAGGAACGGAATAGACGAGTACTTCCGTCTGCGTTCCGACATAGAGCCTGTCGCCTTCGAGCGATCCACATTTGAAGAGGATCGCGGGATCCTCATCGGGACAGACATCTGGCGGAGAAACGTACTCAGCGCGTGTGTGGACTTCTTGGGAATCGCTGTCGACTTCGAGTATGAGCCCTTTGGCGTACTTGTACCAGAACGTCTCTCCCTCAGTGAGCGAGCGTGCGTTCTGCTGCTGGCCACCGGTTACGTAGAGCTTCGTCATGTGTGCTGTTCCCAATCGTCCACACCGCGCTTTGCGTTGGCTAACCGAGCACGTTCAGTCGGCGCCGTCAGCTGGCTGATGCTTCGAAGTAGTCGATATTGATACTGGATGTGTCGAAGACCAGCCGAACGTGATGCGTTCCGGACGACAGCGACACAGTGCCCGCCGAAACCGTCTGCCAGTTCTGGAAGCCACCCGTGTTGGGCACGTTGATCGTGCCGCTGATGTTGTTGCCATCCACTTCGACGTGCATTTGACGGTTGGCGTACGGTGTGGCCACGCGCACCGAGAAGGTGAAATTCCCAGTCGTCGACACACTTACGTCGTACGCAAGCCATTCGCCACTGGCGACCCAACCAACGTTGTAGCAGGTGCTTCCTGACGGAGTTGTCGGATCTGTGCAGGTCTGGATGTCAACATCGTTCTGACGGTAGGCGCCGCCGGTGTTACCTGGAGTCGTGTCGTGGTAACCGACGCCCTCGCCGCCGGGGTTGTAGTTCTCCGCTTCGACCCTGCCTGGCAGGTTGGTAGTGGGCGGCGTCACCGCCGCCGCCACATCCACGTAGTTGACGTTGATACTCGCGGTATCGAAGACGAGACGAACCTGATGGGTTCCGGCTGGCAGGCTGATCGGGCCCGTGGTGACAGTCTGCCAGTTTTGGAAGTCGCCTGTGTTGGGTACATTGATCGTGCCGCTCACGTCAGTGCCATCGAGCGCCACATGCATCTGCCGGTTGGCGTATGGTGTGGCCACGCGAATGGCAAGGGTGTAATCGCCCGCGCTCGCAATGTTCACGTCGTACGCCAACCATTCCCCGCTGGCGATCCAGCCGACGTTGTAGCAGGTCTGGCCCGACGGCGTAGTCGGATCTGTGCAGGTCTGGATGTCGACGTCGTCGTTCCGGTAGGCGCCGCCCGTGTTGCCAGAGGTTGTGTCGTGATAACCGACGCCTTCACCACCGGGGTTATAGTCCTCGGCTTCGAAGTGGCCGGGAAGATTGATTACCGTTGCACCCGGTGTGGAGACGGAATTACTCGTCGCATAGCTGGAATCGCCACCACTGTTGGTCGCCTTCACTCGGTAGGTGTAGGTCGTCGATGGCGAAACCGTCGTGTCCTGGTACTGATTCGTGTCAGCCGGAAGGTGGTCATCCAGAACCGTCCAGGTGCTCGAGCCGCTCTGTTGTCGTTCGACGACATAGTTCGCCTCGTTGTTCGCGTTGTCGGTCCAGGTCAGATCAACCTCCCCGCTCGATACGGCGCTGGCCTGCACGTTGCTTGGAGCCGCGGGAGCCGACACGGTTCCTGCCGTAACGTCAACGTAGTTGAGATTGTAGCTGCTGACGTCGGTGACGAGCCGTAACTCGTGTCGACCGGCTGGAAGTGGGATACCGGTGGTAGTTATGGTCTGCCAGATCTGCCACCCTCCAGTGTTTGGCACCGTAATAGGTCCACTGACATCGTTTTTGTCGATTTCGATGTGCATCTGGGCACCGGTTTGTGGCGTGGCGACGCGAATGGCGAACGTATAGTTGCCCGCGCTGGCGATGTCGACGGTGTACGCGAGCCACTCGCCGGTTGCGATCCATCCCACGTTGTAGCAGGTCTGACCAGACGGAGTTGTTGGGTCGGAGCACGTCTGAATGTCGACGTCATCCTGGCGGTAGGCGCCGCCGGTGTTACCACGAGACGTGTCGTGATAGCCGACGCCTTCACCACCGGGGTTGTAGTCCTCAGCTTCGAAATGGCCGGGTAGATTGATCGCCGGCGGATTGGTCCCGCCAGTCGCCTGCACGTTGGTGGCAAATTCGGACGTGTTGCCGCTGCCGTCGGTCGCGGTCGCGGTGATCCAGGCGCCAGACGTCACGCCGCTCATCGCGATCGTGAATGATCCTCCGGATCCGGCAGTGCCGGTTCCGGTCAGCTTCTTTCCTTGACCCTGATCGCCCGAACCGCCATCCGCGACGAACAGTTCGATCTTGCAGCCACCGCATGCGGTACCGGTTGCCGACGTCGTGGTCGCGCTCGAGAGTTGTGGCGCGGCAAGATCGTTGTTACCGCCGCTCTCGAGCTTGATGCCGCCTCCGCCGTTCGCGTAGATCGAGTTCCTGGTGATCGTGTTCCCCACCGCGCCACTCTGGACGTCGATCCCGGCGTCAAGATTGTTGGCGATGATGTTGCCGGGGCCAATGGTGTTGTTCTGTCCGTAGACGATGATGCCAATACCATTGGGGTTTGGTGTTCCATCGAGCGTAACACCTATGCGATTGTTCTTGATCGTGTTGTGGTTCGTCGTGTCATTCGCGATCCAGATACCGAAGTTGTAGCCACTCGCGTGGTTGCTCGAGCCGCCAATAACGTTGTCCGCGATGGTGTTGTACTGCACGCCATCTTCGAGGCGAATGCCGTACTTGGTGTTGTATGCATAGCTCGGGGCGCTATTGCCCGTCAGGTCCGTTCCAACGTAGTTACCAATGACTTGATTGTTCGATGTCTGGCCCGTGTGGGAGATGTCAATTCCAGAGTCATTGCCGGAAACCACGTTGTGCTCGTGCAGCCCTGTTCCTCCATAGAGGTTGTTCTGCGAGCCGTAATTCATATCGAGACCGTGGAGCTGATTCGGAACACGGCGTGTCCCGTCCGGACTCAGACCGACGATGTTGTTCTGGATGACCGTGTGGTTGCTGCCATAGTGCCAGACACCCACGCCGCTCCGGCCGTTACCGGAGATCACGTTGCGGTCAGCCAGGGTCGGCGTACCGATCGTCGTGTTACCGGCGCCCTGTTCAATATGGAAGCCAAATGCCCCAGTCGGCGACTCCTGACTGGCCCCGTAGGTTCCGGCCGCATTGGTGCCGACGAAGCAACCGACGATGGTGTTATTGTCGGCCGCGTTTCCGTAGATCCAGAACGATCTCTGGAACTTATAGAAGGAAAGGCCGCGGATCAAGTTGCCCGGCGACGTGATCGGGAGTGCATCATACTGGTCCTCACCGGCCCCCTCGAGCTGGATCATGATCTTGGCGTTGTCGGCCAGCGGGTCGGTATTCGGTGAGGCCCCTGGCTGGGTGTACCCATCAATCGTCGTCGGGCCGCTGGTATCCCACAGAGAATGCAATGGCGAATTCAGATGAATCGTCTGGACACCGCCGCCCGGGATGTTGAAGGTGATGGTGTTCGGTCCGCTCGTATTGTTGGCCTCCGCGATGGCCGCGCGCAGCGTGCACGTGCCGGTCGCGGTCTGGCAGATGCCGTCGCCCTTATTGGCATCGTCTTCGTCACCCGTCGAATTGACGACAAAGGTCGCACCAGCGGCGATCTGCGCCGAGGGCGATGCCCCGCTGGGAGCACTTGAACTGCTTGTCGTCGCGGTGTAATTGGACGCGACTGCCTCGACGTCCGAAACGTCTATACAACCGTCATGATTGACGTCAAGACGCGCCTCAACTCCTGGGCCGCAGGGGTTGGCGTGCTCGCGCAGGTTCTGCCAGGCCATCGCGACTTGCATCACGTCTTGATTCGTTACCGAGCCGGACCCGGTTGTCGAGAATGGTCCCGGAGTACCCTTCCCTTCATTAGGAAGCTTCCAACGTCCCGGCGGTGCGGGATGCGGCACCTCGATCGCGGACGCACCAGGCGCCACTGCGGTCGAGGGCGAGGCACCGATCTGAACGGTGACCGTGGGACTCTGGACCGTCAACGGAATCGACGCGCCGGTGGAATCAACCAACTTCGCGGCATCGAACGTGACATCGAGTGCTCCAGGCTCGTTGCCGACCAGTGTGACCTTGCCCAGGTTGATTACCCCGTTTCCGCCTCGCGAGTGTCTTGGCGCGTTGTTGTCGAGGCAATTCGCCACGGGGCAGGAGTAGAAACCGATCGCGGCGCCATATGAGGTTTGGGGCGCCGACAGCTGCCCGATGTCCCTACCAAGTGCGAGAAAGTAGCTGCTGGCAGTTTGAAGGTCGTCGAACTCAGCCGCGTTGGTATCGAAGAGCACGCTCGATTCGAATCCCGCCGCGTCCTGCGCCCGCAGAATCACCAGCCGAATGTCAAATGGCTGTCCGAGCGTGGCCTGCTTCGGCGCGACGACGACGAGCGTTGCCGCAGACGGAGCTGCGGCCACACCCGTGGGCACGAGCGGACCGAGCGTCAACATCAGCGTCATCGCGAGCATGGCAAGTAGCGAACGAGTTGAACGCCGCGTACCGCGAGATCGCGAACCCAATCCAAATCTTGACGTTCTCATAGAGTCCACCTCTCCGTGTTTGCAGATAGCCAGCGAGCGGCTATCAACAGAGGGCCGTCGACCTCCTTGAAAGTGTCGACGGTCGTCACCCAGGACTGAATGTGTGCCCCCTCCGCGTCAAAAACGAGTCTCGAGTCATTCGCGCTGATCATTATGTCCACGAGAATTCGTGCATACCTTGGTGAACGTATTCTCGCTTCTCGCGCATTTTTGATCTCTCCGTGTTTGAAACTTCACATGTCCTCGCAAAAGTGCCTTCATACGAGTCCTAATCCTTCAACAGTCGCGGACTGACATCCCGATCCCCGTCAGGCAGTGACGTGCTTCGGGATCAACGATCCTCGAGGACCGACAGTAGACCCGAGGCGAAACGCATCCGACAGATCAGATCGTGCAGCCCGTTTGCGGGGAAAACGATCCTGGTCCAACCGTCACTCAAATTCACAGAATTGAAATGATGGGTGAGAAGATTGTCACAACCGCATTGGCAGACGGAGTTGGTGGGAAGGCACGTTTCGAAGATTCGGTGACCTGCGGACACACACGCCTGGCCGTACGTATGGTGGAAGGGAGTTGCATGCTGCGAAACAGCGCGTGTCCATGCCATGGCAATGGCGCCCCCAACACCCGCAAATCCGACGGAATGGGAAACATGACCAGCAAAGACGCGAGTGGACCCGCGTTCTTCAGTGCGTGATGCGGTATTAAGGTACCCGGTCACGGCTTTGATCGTCCCAACCCTTCCTGAGGTGCGTGAATATCTCGCGGCCGCTCGTAGCACCAGGTGATCACGCGGTAGGGCACGGCGCTCGCAACTTCTCCGCCACAACATGTTAATAACTGGCGAGAACTCCGTTCACGATTGCATGCTGCCCGCTTCTTGTTTGGGCCCGAATTCGTGTTTTTCTTGAACACATGCCGGTTTCTGATCTCAAGATCGTGTCCCCCATGATCATCGTTGCGCTCTCCACGCAGATTCGATTCCAGGACGCAATGACCGTTCGGAGCTCGGCCCTAGTCTCGTGCATCGGGAGCCGAAGTACCTCACCACCAGCACGTCGTCAGGACGGCAAGCAGTTTGTATCGATTCGGTTACCAAATTCATGCCATCAGTTGCCCGTACGGACCCGCAAAAAGTGAGGACAAAAGTACCTGGTATGGGACGTGCGTTACGTCAGGTCACAGCGGCGCGACCGCACGAGTTTACGAGCTCGATAGTGCCCCTCGTCACGATCACGACGAGTCATAGGAATTTGCATAGACACGACACGAATCGTGTAAACGAGAATAGTGACTCAGTGTAGATAGTGACAGCGGGGCAACTGGCTAGACATTCCGATGCTCAAAATGGACAGGAATCGTCGGCCCGCAATTGCGCAGACTCGAATTTTGGAGGGAGGATCGCGCCGTCAATACCGTCTCAGATAGCAAGCAAGTGCGGCCTTCGTTGGCAGGTCGTCGTTTCTTTGGATCTCTTGCTCTCACGTCAGGGAGCCAAACGGCGCATGAGGGGATAGGGACGCAGCGGGCGCTGGATTTCCCGATTCACCATATTGGAACTATTTCGCAAACGAGGTCGCTGGGGGTATCGAAAAATGCGTGAGTATGCCGTGGAACAACCAATCAGCTTTCCACTCAACCAAACCAACGGTCACATGGAGACCGGATACACGGTCTCGGTGGTAGTCCCGGCCCTGAATGAGGCCGACAATCTGCCATACGTCCTGCCGAGGATTCCGGAGTGGGTCCACGAGGTGATCCTCGTTGATGGACACTCCACTGACGGAACTCCGGATGTCGCCAGGCGCCTGCTTCCAGACATTCATGTAGTTCAGCAGCAGGGCCGCGGCAAGGGCGCCGCGTTGCGCACCGGGTTCGAAATGGCGCGGGGCGACATCATCGTCATGCTCGATGCTGACGGATCGACAAATCCTGAAGAGATTCCAGCATTTGTCGGGGCGCTTCTCGCCGGTGCTGACTTCGCCAAGGGTTCTCGCTTCGCACACGGTGGTGGGACAGCCGATATGCCGCTGCACCGGCAGCTCGGCAATCAGTTCTTCGTCCGGCTCGTGCGACTCTTCTTTGGTGGTCGCTACTCGGATCTGTGTTACGGGTACAACGCGTTCTGGAAATCGCTCGTCCCGCTCCTTTGCCTCGACGGCGAGGGCTTCGAGATCGAGACGATGATCAACGTTCGCGCGCTGCGGACCGGCATGAAGGTCGTTGAGGTACCGAGTCACGAATCCAAAAGAATTTTCGGCGACGGACGCTTGAAGACGTTCCCGGATGGATGGCGCGTTCTGCGGACGATCTGGCAGGAACGACACTTCGGCGCGCGGATTGCCGTTCATTCCTGGGCGAATTCGCTACGAAACGATCGTGCCGATCGAGCGCTCCAGGCTGAGCATGCGATGCTTGCCGAGGAGGATGATGTCATCCTTTCCGAAGTCCATGACTGATCGCCCGTCGATCGCGACTGTCATCTGTACGTATGCATCTGATCGACTGGACGTCCTGAAGACGGCGATCGAATCGGTTCATCACCAGTCGACACCAGTGAATGAACTGATCATCTCTGTCGATCACAACCACGAGCTCGCCGAGCAGCTGCGCAATGAGTATCCGGATATGACGGTCGTCGAGAACGAAGAAACTCGTGGCTTGTCGGGGGCGCGCAATCGTGGAATTGAGGCGGCCACGTCAGACGTCGTCGCCTTCCTGGATGACGATGCGATAGCTGATCCCGATTGGCTGCAATGGCTGGCAAACGGTTTCGAAAATCCGAACGTGGTCGCCGTGGGTGGATCGATCCGGCCCAACTGGGCGGAGCGGCGCCCCGGCTGGTTTCCCGAAGAATTTGACTGGGTCGTCGGCTGCACCTACCGGGGCATGCCGACCGACCCCTCGCCCGTTCGGAATCTGATTGGCGCCAATATGTCGTTCCGACGCGAGATCTTCCAGGCGGTGGGTGGCTTCCGCACGGGAATTGGCCGTGTCGGAACACTACCGGTCGGCTGCGAAGAGACAGAACTCTGCATTCGTGTGAAGCAGCGGTTCCCCAACAGCGTGATCCTCTACGAACCGCGTGCCCGAATCGCTCATCTGGTTCCGCCAGGGCGAGGCACGTTACGCTATTACTTCGAACGTTGCTACGCCGAAGGACGATCGAAGACGATGGTCACACGCCACGTCGGAACGACCGACGGGCTCGCCAGTGAACGACAGTACACCTTTCGCACGCTTCCCGCTGGTGTAGCCCGCGGCCTGTCCGAAGCGGTACGCCACGCTCAACTCAGCGGCGCCGCAAGGGCAGCCGCGATAACAACGGGGCTCGTCGTCACGACGATCGGTTTCGCAACGAGCCAGGTTGCCGCGAAGTGGAGCGAACGCTCCTCCGATCGATCGATTCAGCTTCCTTCACCCTCACACGTCGTACAAACGAGCACTGACACAGCTACCGGGCTCGAATACGTGTCGAGCGACATTCACGATTGACCCGGAGGTCACTGATTACCGTCGACCGGCTCACGCCGCGTCGATGGTAATCAACTTGCTTATACGTACGACGGAACAACCTATTCATCATCCTGTCTTGAATCAGGGGAGGGAGCTTCGCGTGAACAACGACGAGAACGTCGTCGAGATCATTCCGCCGTACGGCGGCAAACTGGTCAATCTGCTCGTCGACCAGGACCAACTGGAAGAGGTTCGCCGGTATGCGAGCACGCTTCCATCTATACAGCTGTCAGACCGGTCGGTCTGCGACCTGGAACTGCTCGCAGTTGGCGGATTCTCGCCACTCGACCGGTTTATGGGTGAGGACGACCTTAAGAGCGTTGTCAATGACATGCGCTTATCCACCGGCTATGTCTTTCCCATGCCCATCACCTTGCCGGTCGAATCGATCAACGATATTGAACCCGGGCAAGACGTAACGTTGAGAGATTCCAAGAACGACATTCTCGCCGTGATGACCGTCGACGAGATCTACGAATGGGATGTCGACGAAGTCGCGCAGAAGGTGTTCGGCAGCCACGACCTGAAGCATCCGCTGGTCGCCGAGATGCACCGCTGGGGACGCTACAACATCTCTGGTCCGCTGCGGGTGCTCCATCTTCCGAACCACCACGATTTCACCGAACTGCGCCTCACGCCCGCCGAAGTTCGCGCGCAGCTCGCTCAGTTCGGACGACAGAACGTCGTGGCGTTCCAGACGCGGAATCCACTTCACCGGGTGCACGAGGAATTAACGAAGCGGGCGATTGAGGAGGTCGACGGCGTCCTCTTGCTTCACCCGTCGGTCGGCATGACCAAGCCAGGTGACGTCGATCACTTCACGCGCGTCCGAACCTACAAGGCGCTGGCACGTCGCTACTACGACCAAGACCGCATTCTTCTTTCACTCCTGCCACTCGCCATGCGTATGGGCGGTCCGAGAGAGGCGCTCTGGCATGCACTGATTCGTCGCAACTATGGCGCGAATCACTTCGTCGTTGGCCGGGATCACGCGAGTCCAGGCAAGGACTCGTCCGGCGAACCGTTCTACGGTCCGTACGATGCTCAAGACCTGGTCAATCGGTTCAGCGATGAATTGGGCGTCAAGACCGTCACCTTCAGTGAACTCGTCTATCTGCCGGAAGAGGGCCGCTACGAGCAGGTTTCCAACATCGATGACGGTACCCCAACGGCTTCGATCTCTGGTACGCAGGTCCGCGAGGACTTTCTAAGCATTGGACGCAAACTTCCGTCCTGGTTCACCCGACCGGAAGTCGCCGAGATTCTTTCGGAGACGTACCCACCGCGTCACATGCAGGGTGCCTGTATCTGGCTCACCGGTCTAAGCGGCGCGGGGAAATCGACCACTGCCGACGCACTCACCGTCATGCTGCTCGAAAAGGGCCGCCAGGTAACCGTGCTCGACGGCGATGTCGTTCGCACGCATCTCTCGAAGGGGCTCGGATTCAGCAAAGAGGATCGCGACATCAACATCCGTCGAATCGGCTTCGTCGCGGCTGAGATCGTGCGTCATGGCGGCGTCGTCGTAGCGGCGGCCGTAAGTCCGTATCGCTCGACAAGAGACGAGGTACGAAACATGATCGGGACCGACCATTTTATTGAGGTCTTCGTCGACACGCCACTTGAAGTGTGCGAAGAGCGAGACGTGAAAGGCATGTACGCCAAAGCCAGACGTGGCGAGATCAAGGACTTCACCGGCATCGACGATCCCTACGAGGAGCCGCGCTCTCCGGAGGTAACCCTTGACACGGTCTCGCGGTCTCCGGCTCAGAACGCTCGCCTGATCGTCGATTTTCTCGTCCAGCGCGGCTTCGTGCGTGACGAAGAGCACCTCGTCGAATCCAACGTCGGACAACCAGTCTAGTTTGCTCACCGTCTGGCCGCGACATGTCCGCGACCACCGGCCTGCCGGTGCCCAATAGACGTGGCGCCGACAGGCCGTTTCAGGCACCGAGAGGACAGCATGATCCCGAAGGCACTGGCGAGTTACATAATGCCAAACATTGTCCTGCACAATAGGTTACGGCCTCGTAGTGTGCTGGTCAATTCCATTATTCGGTATCGTCTGGCAACCGGGAAGGTTGGTCCGAGACCGGCGTTCATCATTATCGGAACCCAGCGAGGCGGAACGACCAACCTCTACAATCTCTTGATCGACCACCCGCAAGTCTTTCCGGCACTGGTCAAAGAAGCTCATTATTTCAATCAACACTGGCGAAACGGTCTCGAGTGGTATCAGGCCCACTTCCCACCCAGTTGCCGCACCCTGGTCCAGAACACCAACAGCCCGATCACGGGCGAGGCCACGCCGTGCTATTTATTCGACCCGCATGCTCCGGAACGGGTCGACGAGCAACTTCCGAACACGAAGTTCATCGCGCTCCTCAGAAATCCGGTCGACCGCGCCTACTCACATTACGCGCTTTCTCGCTCTTGGGGCCACGAGACTTTGTCGTTCGAAGAGGCACTGAAGCAAGAACACCGGCGAATCGCGGATGACAACCGGCGCATGAAGCACGACAAGGCCTATTACGGCATCGCCCGGCACCGTCATTCGTACATGGCGCGCGGCATCTACGCCGACCAGCTCCCTGGCTGGCTGGACCGATTCGGAAAGGACCGGCTGCTCATCCTGCAGTCTGAAGAGTTCTTCCGCAAACCGGTCGACACGCTTGACCGAATCACCGACTTTCTCGGACTGCCATCTTGGGATCCCGATTTCAGCCGCGGTTATCCAACACTCGAGCGACGGCCGATGCGGGACGAAACGCGCGAGCATCTGACCGGTTTCTTCGAACCACACAATGAACGGCTATTCAAGCTGCTCGGCGTCGAATATGACTGGGATTGAGTCGACTAACTGGAGTTGACCGTGCACATGATGCGTGTCAGCACAGTCGATTCCGAACACTCGACATCGACATGAAGCCCGATCACGATTCGGCATCCAGAGCGACTTTCAGAAGGGAAACCAGCCACATGCTTCAGGTCATCTACATTGCTGGGGAGAACCGAAGCGGGACGACCCTGCTCAGTCAGGTGATCGGCGCACACCGGGGCTTTGTCGCAGTGGGTGAACTCTTCGACTTTTGGAGGCAGTGGCAAGACGGGACGTCACTCTGTAGCTGTGGCGCGGGATGCCGCGACTGTGAATTCTGGAAAGACGTTCTCAAAGAAGGATTTGCGGACGAGAAGCTCGACACTACGAAGCTCATCTCGCTGCTCAATTCCGTGCAGCGTCCATGGCACCTGCCCTCACTGCTCAGGCCGGAGATCCGCACGCCAGATTTCGAGCGACGCCTGAGCGAGTTCGTGTCGGTTACGGAGCGGCTCTACGAGGGAATTCAGCGTGTCTCGGGCTGTGACGTGATCGTCGACACCTCGAAATTCGGGGTTTATGCGCTGGCATTAGCCAATTCCTCACAGCTTGATGTACGAATGATTCACATGGTTCGGGATAGCCGCGCATGCGCCTTCTCGTGGCAGCGTCTCAAGCGCAAGCCGACCGTTGGATCGCAACCGTCGTACATGCCGCGTCGATCGTTCTGGCGTACCAGTGTCATCTGGAACGCGCGGAATCTCTTGCTGATGCTGGTCGCGAAACGTTTCGCCAAGTCGACGACTGTCCGCTACGAAGACTTTGTCCGCCAACCTCACACTACGGTCGACCAAATCTTTAAGGGCATCGATGTGGAACGGCCGGAGTCATTCATCGTCGACCGGGACGATCATCTTTTGCTGCCACGGCAGCACATCTTCGCCGGCAACCCTGATCGCATGAATGGCGTGATCCGGATTCGCCCAGACGACGAGTGGCGATCGCGCATGCCAGCCTGGCAGCAGCACGCTGTCTTCACGCTCACCCTGCCGGTTCTGTTGAAGTACGGCTACGTTGGAGATCGCGTCGCACAACCGGAGATCGAGGCCGAACAGGCACTGGAGAAGAGCGTAGGATGACCTCCGCAGACGTCGCGATCAACAGACCGCTTCGGATTCTCGTCGCTACGGCAAGATATCTTCCGTCCGTCGGTGGAACCGAGATTCACACATTTGAGACGGCCCGCCGTATCGCGGCAGAGGGCCACGAAATAACCGTGCTAACCACCAAGTCGAGCGATTCAGTGCCGACGACCGCGGTTGAAGACGGCGTCCGGATCATCCGCGTTCCGTACTGGCCCGAGGGTCGTGACTACTTCTTCGCGCCAGCAATGCTGCAGGTCATTCGAGACGGGACCTGGGACCTTCTTCACTGTCAGGGAACCCACACGCTGGTCCCTCCCTTGGCAATGCTCGCCGCCCGAAGCACACGCCTGCCATATGTGGCGACGTTCCATAGCGGGGGAAGCTCCTCCAGGCTCAGGACGAAGATGCGACGGTTTCAGCACAGAGCACTCCGAGCCTTGCTCGCCCGCGCTGATCGGCTCATCTGCGTATCTGAGTTTGAGGCGAGGCATTTCCAGAAGCGTCTCGGCATCTCCTCGTCAAAATTCGTCGTCATTCCCAATGGCGCGGAATTGCCTGCAGTCAACATGGAGGAGTCCGAACGTCCGGACGGCAGGCTCATCGTCTCCCTGGGACGGCTCGAGTATTACAAAGGGCATCACCGGGTCATCCAGGCGCTACCGTACGTTCTCCAGAAAATGCCGGACGTAAACCTGCGTATAACCGGAAGCGGGCCTTTTGAGCAGGGCCTCCGCGAGCTGGCGTGCAACCTCGGCGTAGCTGGCCATGTGGAGATTGGCGGGCTGCCTGCGGGTGACCGTCGTGGCATGGCATCGCTCCTTTCTGGAGCCTCGCTGGTCACGCTGCTGAGCGAGTACGAATCGCAGGGAATTGCTGTGACCGAAGCGATCCAACTCAAACGTCCAATTCTGGTCGCGAATAGCTCCGCTCTGCATGACATCGCCGCACTCGGACTGGCCCGCGAGGTCTCTTTGGAGAGTGGCCCCAACGAAATTGCCGAAGCCATGCTCCGGCAACTGGAGGAGCCACTTACGCCACCCGATGTGACCGTTCCGACGTGGGACGATTGCGCGGCCAATTTGCTCGACGTTTACCAGTCCGCTGTTAGGAGCCAGACGTGCGTGTCTTGATGATCTCAGACTTCTATCACCCATTTCTGGGCGGGGTGGAACAACATGTTCGAAGCCTGAGCACCGCGCTCGTCGACCGCGGTTACGAAGTTGCCGTTGCCACGCTCCGACAAGGAGATCTTCCCGAATTCAGCGTCGACCATGGAGTGCGAATCTACCGGCTCCGTGGGAGTGCGCAGCGTGCTGAACGGCTCTTCGCATCGAGTGGACGGCCATGGGCTCCCCCGCTCCCGGATCCCGAACTGACGCTCGGCCTGCGACGGGTCATCGAGGAAGAACGGCCGGAGATCGTCCATGGACACGACTGGATGAGCCGCTCGTTCCTACCCTTGAAAGGCTGGAGCGGCGCCCGGTTCATCGTAAGTCTGCACTACTACACGTTGAGTTGCGCCAAAAAGAACCTACTCTACAACAACGCTCCCTGTTCTGGTCCGGCGCCGCTCAAGTGCATCGGGTGCTCGATCGACCACTACGGAGCCGCCAAGGGAGTCGCCACGGTCTCCGGAGCCGCACTTGGCGCGGCGCTCGATCACCAGGCAGTCGACATGTTTGTGTCCGTTAGTACTGCCACGGCGACCGGAAATGGGCTCGATCTCGACGACCCGCGAAGCATCATTATCCCGAACTTCCTGCCACCAAAACGCGGCGTGTCCGTTGACGATATATCAGATTATGTCGCGCAACTTCCCGAGGGCGAGTTTCTCATGTACGTCGGCGATCTTCGCGGCGCCAAAGGACTCAACGTCTTGCTCGACGCGTATGCGCGGTTTTCCGATGCGCCGCCGCTCGTGCTGATCGGAAAGGTCTGGCCGGAGACACCAGCGACGTTTCCCGACAACGTCATTGTGCTGAAGGACTGGCCCAACGAGGCCGTCATGGAAGCATGGCGACGAGCCCGCATCGCCGTCGTTCCATCTGTCTGGCCAGAACCATTTGGCATTGTGGTCATCGAAGCGATGACGAGCGGCTGTCCGGTCGTTGCCTCGCGGATCGGTGGGATCCCCGACATTGTCGTCGACGAGGAAACCGGACTCCTCGTCCCACCGGCAGACCCAGCCGCGCTTCACCATGCGATCGATCACCTGATCAACCAGCCTGAACTCATGGATCGCATGGGACGGGCCGGTCGCGAACGCGCACGACTTTTCGAGTCGGATTCAGTCGTCCCCCAAATCGAACAACTTTACGATTCGGTTGTGCGAATGACTCCACGCACGATCGTTCCTTTCATGGCACGAAATCGGCAAGGTGTTTCGACTTCTGCCCATGTTGTTGGAAGTGATCGATCGACATGAACACCTTTCTCGAGTACTCCAACCAATTTTTGATGCGATACGCGCCACGGCTGCTGGGTTGGCTGTTGGGCGAACAGGACGGCGAAGATGACCGTCCGGCGGAAGACGCAAGCTCGGCAGTGCCGCGCGGATTCTCGATGTCCGTCAACTCCATCATGCTGATAATCAACGCGGTTATCTCCGCGTTCCTCGGCTACCCGTTCTGGTTGTTGGCAGCACGGCTCTTCACGGCGTCGGACGTTGGCCTAGCGTCCGGAGCAATCTCGGCAATCCGGCTTTGCTCGCAGGTGGGACTTCTCGGAGTCGGCGCGGCAGTCACCTTGATGCTGCCAAACGAGCGTAAGAATCCGTCGCACCTTTTCAACTCGGCGCTGACGCTGGCGATGGTCAATGGCGTGATCTTCGCCGGTGGATTCGTGTTGCTGAGTTTCTTCGCGTTTCACGACTTTCGTTTTCTGGCCGTTTCGCCGATCTACCTGGTGACGTTCTTGACGCTCAACGTGGTCGCGTCGCTCGCGATGCTCTTCGACGGCTTCTTCATCGCGCTGCGTCGTAGCGACAAAGTCGCTGCACGAAGCATCGTGCAGGCAATTGGCGCGCTCGGCGTCGCCTTGACTGTTGGGTACCTGCTGCGGGGATTCGGTGTCTTTGCCGTTCTGATCGCCTGGGTTGGAGCGTTCGTCGCATCCATCGCGTTCGGATTTCGCTACTTGCGTGCAATCGTCAATCAGTACAGGTTCTCATTCACGGCATCGCGTGAGACATTCCGCTCGTTGATGAGTTTGGGTGTTCCACAATCGGTAGTTAGTCTAACGTTGACTGCCCCGGCCTACATCTTGCCAATACTAGTGACGGAAGTACTAAGCCCGACCCAGAACGCGTATTGGTACATCGTTTGGATGTTCGGAGGTCTCGTATTCGCAGTACCGCGAACGGCGTCCATCGCGCTCTTTGCGGAATCGTCGAATTCGCCACGGCGAGCGGATCTCAACGCGCGACAATCGTTGAGATTGTGCCTTCTGCTCGGTCTCCCGATGGCAGCTGGCATGGCGATATTCGCGAACTGGGGACTCGGGCTTATGGGAGCTAACTACGCGCACGGCGGCACCACGGCACTCCGCATTCTGGTGACCGGAGTGATTCCGTCGGCCATCATCTATGTCTACGTCTCTCGGGAACGCGCCGCCAAACGGACAAAAGAGCCGACGATCATGGCGTTCGTGGGTCTGGTGTTGTCTGTGGCCGGACCCGCCGCGGGCGGAATCGTGGCTGGACTCCCCGGTGTGGCGCTCACCTGGGTCGTTGCGCAGTTCATCATCGCTGCGTGGGCTGGATGGCGGCTGAGATCAGTCTTCAGCCTTCGATCGTCGATGGAGCGACGCGGAGAGCGGGAAGAGGACGTTCGATCGGTGCGCCAGGCCGACGCAGGCGCCGAAGCACTGGATTAGGCAGTCGTTCAACGACTGCGTGTCAGCTAGGGGTTGAGGTTGAATCGATGAGTCCGGCAGCTCACACAACAACGTGCAAGAGATCGACCGAGCGAGAGACTCCTCGCGCGGGCGTTTCCCCGTACCTCGTGAGCATCATCGTCAACAACTTCAACTATGGTCAATTCCTGGCCGATGCCATTGACAGTGCGCTCGAGCAGACATACGAGAACGTCGAGGTTATCGTCGTCGACGACGGTTCGACTGACAATTCCCGTGACGTCATCGCCGATTATGGCAACCGAATCGTTCCTGTCCTGAAAGAGAACGGGGGACAGCAATCGGCTTTCTACGCCGGGTTCCAAAGGTCCACCGGTCAAATCGTCATCTTTCTGGATGCCGACGATCTCCTGCTCCCGCACATTTGCACGCACGTCGTCGATGCCTTCACCGCCGACCCAACCGTGTCGAAAGTCCAGTACCGGCTCGAGATCATTAACACCGTCGGCGCGCCGACTGGTGAATTCACGCCTCCCAAGAACCTCGATATGCCGAGTGGGGACCTGCGTCGGCACATGCTCACGTTTCCCGATGACGTACGCACGCCTCCAACCAGTGGCAATGCATTCGCGGCGGAGACCTTGAGGAAGATCTTGCCTGTGCCTGAAACAAAACGTGAAACGAATGGGGAAATCGACCCCGCTGGTGCGGACATGTACCTCTACAACCTCGCGCCACTCTTTGGCCCGGTCGTCTCTCTCAAGACGATCGGAGGACAGTATCGCGTTCACGGAAACAATCAGTACTACGCGAAGGGAGTGGATCTCTCCCTCGTGCGGCGCATGATCTACCGGACCGCCGTGAATCACGATTTCATTGTCCGTCACGCGCGTGAACTCGGAATTCCCGACGTTCCGTGTCGTGGCGAGGACATTCTTTCGATTACCTATCTGGTAAATCGCATCGCTTCACTGAAGATCGACCCGGAAAATCACCCCATTGGATCCGACACACCGCTCCGGCTCGCAATAAGCGGAGTTCGATTGTCGGCACGGAGGTTCGATCTCAGCATGAGTATGCGCCTGCTCTACATGGCCTGGTTCATCGTGGCCGCCGTGGCGCCCTCGCGGTTCACCACGCGGCTCGTCGACCTTGCCTACCACCCGGAGAAGCGACCGGGTTTGAGCAGGTTCTTCGGCGCACGGTCCGGTTCGTAAGAGACGGGTAGGATGAAGCAAGATCACTTTTCTATGGAAGGGCCGGCAGACCCGAGAGAATTCTCGCGTCAGCCGGGAAGGGATACGAGCCATTCACCGCACCGGCAGAACGAACAGTTCTGTGGATCCTCGGATCCGCGTGGATCGGTGTTGAACATGGCAATTGAATCGGCGACAACCGCCTCACCGACGATGATGCTGCGCCGCAGCCTGGCTGTCGGACGCCACATTCCGTCGCTCATTATTCCGGTGGTGTTTCCAGTTGCTGCGGTGACGCTCTGGCTCATTTCGCTGGGCCATATTGGCCTGCAGTCGATGACGGATCTTGGACTCATCTCGGTCCTGCCGGCGTCGTATTTCTTGTCGATCGTGATTCTGACGTGCGGATTCTGCCTCTTCCTCTGGCAACGTCACTCCAGCACGCGAGTCTTTCTCATCTACATCGGCGTGCTCATCGCGATTCTGTACGCCACCCCGGCCCTAGTCGAGCAGATGCCGCGATTCGCGGTTACCTGGCGACACCTTGGTCTAACTGACCATTTCATTCATGGGGGCCGCGTGCGGCCGGGCTTTGACGCGTACTTCAACTGGCCAGCCTTCTTCGCGGCGAGCGCTTTGCTGACCCAGATAGCCGGGCTTTCAAGCCTTGTGAATCTGGTGGCCTGGACCTCGGTTGCGTTCAACGTGCTGTATCTCGTGCCACTCGTGCTCATCTTTCGCTCTGTGACGAGGGAATCGCGGCTGATATGGACTGGGATCTGGATCTTCTTCCTGGCAAACTGGGTCGGTCAGGACTATTTCTCGCCCCAATCATTCGCGTACTTCCTGTACCTGGCGATGCTTGGAATCCTGCTCATGTGGTTCCGAGGTCCGACTGTCAGAAAAATATCGGTAACCACTGTCTGGAACAAGGCGCGCCAGATCAACCCACGCATCACACAGTTCGTCGGTGGCCAGCAAACGACGGGCGTCTACGTCGAGACCACTCCGTGGCAGCGCGTGGGTCTGATGGTTGCCGTCATGGGTGCGTTTGCGGCTATGGTGGCAAGCCACCAGCTCACGCCGTTCGCGGCGATCGCGACGGTTACCGTGCTCGTCCTGCTCGATCAGATCACACCGCGTTCGCTGCCAGTTGTGATGGTGGTCATGCTCCTCGCCTGGATGGGCTTCATGGCGATCACGTTCTTTGCCGGGCACCTCGAGCCAATCCTGGCCAGCACCGGTAACGTCAACCAGAGCGTGCAGACTGGCCTGGTTGGCCGAATTAGTGGAAGTCCAGAACACACGTTTGTCGTCAACGCACGACTCTGGCTGTCGGCAATCGTCGGAGCCCTGGCGCTGCTCGGCGGCGTGCGGCGTCTCATCAACGGCTATCGCGATCTCACTATGGTCGCGTTGACCGTTGCGCCGGTGCCGATCATCTTGATCCCGTACGGTGGCGAGATGTTCCTGCGCACGTATTTCTACATCCTGCCGGGACTCGCCTTCTTCGCGGCGGCCCTCTTCTTCCCCGGTCCTTCCGTCGCGGAAGTCCGCGAGGCGGAACTGGCGGCAGCTGAACCGCGCCGCGCAGCATCATTGAACCGCATTGATTACCGAGGTACTTCGTCCGGCTTGAGCATGCCGACTCTCTTCTTGACGATCGCGGCCGTAGGTGTGTTGAGCGTGCTACTCTCCGCCGGACTGATCCTAACCCGCTACGGCAACGAACGTATGGACTACTTCACTCCGAATGAAGTCGCCGCAGCGACCTATTTCTATGACCACGCCGAGCCCGGCGCTCGCCTATTCGGTGCCGGATACAGCGTGCCATGGCAGTTCCGTGGTTACACGACGTACCGAACCTTGTGGATCAAGAACCACGACGTCCAGAACGACAATCTGGCAGCGGTTGCGCAGAGTATGTCCGGCAACAAGCAGGGCGATTATCTCCTGCTCACGAGAAGCGGCATCGCCGGGATGCAACTGCTGTCCGGGGTTACGACTGAGGAAGTGCAGAAGTTCGAAGCATCTCTCCAATCTTCGAACAAGTTCAAGTTGGTCTATGAAAATCCGGACGCTCGTCTCTACAAATTTATCGACTCGGGCACGCAGGCGGCAGATAGTTCCGGCTAGTTCGGGACAAACGGAACAGGGCGGCTCGGTCACGAGAAGACGGATCTGACCTTGCCAGAAGTAATCAGCAGAACGCGAGGAACATGGTGACGAACGTCGATAGACAGAGCGTTGATCTCAGGCGGGCCGACTGGCGGTTCCTCTTGCCCTGGTCGCCGCGCAAGACCTTCGATCACCTGCTCCTTCTTGGCGCGCCCGACGGACTGGCATGTCGCTTGTTGGAATCGGGCATCGCCCGTCGGGTGAGCCAATCACTCCCCGTCGATTCGCCGGTAGATGCCGCGGCCATCCTTGATGGAGCGGGCGATCTGGAGGAGATTGAACGCGCGGCGGCCAGTCTGTCCACGCATGGCGTCCTCTACTGTGAAGTCGACCGGCGCTCTCGCGGATCGATTCTGCACACGCCCGGTGCGGTCGAACGACGAATCAAACGACACGGCTTATCGGTAACGGGGCTCTACTGGCCATTGCCCGGCTTCGCGGAGGGCCGCCGCTATGTTCCTCTGCGCACCGACACCGCACTAACCTGGTACTTCTCCCATCTTTATGGTTGCGGCTCGGCGCAGCAATACGTGTTTGACCGCGGCGTTCGCGCGTTGACGGCTAACCGGGGAACGCGATTTTCTCGGATGGCTCCATGGTTCGGACTTGTCGCGTCGCGCGGATCTGGAGCACTACCCTCGGTCTTCGCTCATCCAGATTGTCCGGAATGGCTGCGTCGGCCAGGACTTCAGCCCCTGCTCCTCACCATGGGAATCGACGAGGGAAGCCGCGCGGTAATGCTTCCGTTTGTCGACGGTTGGGACGATCCCGAGGCGGTCGTCAAGGTCGCCAGGGTCGAAAATGTCAACGACAACGTCAAGAGCGAGCAGCAGACTCTCGAGGAAGTGCGTTCCTACCTTGATGCCAGCATGCGAGACACCATCCCCGAACCGCTCAGACTCTTCTCGTACGACGGACTGGCCGTTGGCATCGAACGCCGAGCGCCCGGTCGCGCCATGAGCGTATCGAGCGGCCACTTTCGTACCCCGATGTCCGAAAAGATCGAAGACCTGCGACTGGCGGCAAATTGGATCACCCTCTTCAATCAGCAGGCACAGATTCGACCCGCCGTCGGCGGGGCTGCCCTTCTCGCCGAACAGACACGCCGCGTCTTTTCGGAGTACGAAGCAACGTTCGGCGTCACACCCGCGGTCGAGCGTATGTTCCACGCGGCGCGATCTCAGCTTGATGCGCTCAACGATTTCCCCTTGCCCATTGTCTGGCAGCATGGAGACTTCGGTCCCTGGAACATCTCTCGCGAGGATGATGAGGTGACAGTCATCGACTGGGAGATACGGCAGGGTCCCTTCGCGGACCGATCGGGGCCACCGATGACCGACTTGATCTACTTCGTGACCTATTGGAGTTTCGTGGCGCGTCGAATCCATGGGATTGACGCCGAACGCCGCGGATTTTGTGACCTGTACATCGATTCGGCCGGCACGGACGCGTATGTGGACGCGATTCATCAGACCATCGGCCGGTATCTGCACGAACTGAATATCGACCGCCGATTCGTCGTGCCGCTTCTGGTCTTCACCTGGGTTCGACGCGCTCTTGAGAGTATCGAGCGTGACCGGATCTTGAATCGTCTGGACGTGGCTCTACAGCAGCCGAACTCATTCGTCGAGTGGATCGAAATACTCGCCGTCAACTGCGATCGACTGTTCACGACGTTTGAGCCAGTATCGCGTCCAAACATCGTTACCATTGCATGAGGAGGTCCAATTCTTGACAACTCGCTGGTGGGTAAGCTCCCTTATTGTTGAAGTGTCCGCGGTTGCAATCGCGATTCTGGTACTCGCCGACATCTCGTCACCCGTCAGAATCGCTCTGGCCCTATGGTTCATGGCCTTCTGCCCGGGGCTCGCCTGGGTCCAACTGCTTCGGATCAATGACCGTTGGACCGAGATCCTGCTCGCGATTATGGTGAGCTTTGCGCTTGACGTTGGCGTGGCCACGACGTTGGTTTACGCCCGTCACGCATCGCCGAATCTTGGATTGGCCATCCTGGTTCTGATCACAATGATTGGGCTCGGACTCTATCTGATGGGCATGTCCGTGCCGCCTACGGAAGCATCGATCGCGAGAACGGCAGAGGAGTAGATTGAAATGATGCACGCGATTAACTCGTTCTCGGGATCTCAATTCTTGCGGCAACCGTCGTTCGGGATCTTCATCACGGTTCTTCTGCTCGGACTGCTGATCGCCGAGACGCTGCTCAGTACGTTCGACAGCCGTCGCTCCCTACGACTGTCTTCCTACACCGCGTTCGCGGCCCTTCCATTGCTGGGATTATTCGTGCTGATCCTCATCGTGCGTTTCAGCTTCGCAATGGGCAAGTAGATTCTTCTCAAGCGTTAACGGGAACAGCACAGCGGAGCGTGCCGGCGCGCGCCCTGCTGTGCTGTTTCAGACTGAGTGGTTCCCGGTTTTCGGACCGGTGTCCGCTACCCCTACGACGTCAGATCGAAGTAGTTGATGTTGAAGCCTTTGGTCTCGTCAACCAGCTTGATGGTGTGCGAACCAGCCGAGAGGGAAAAGCTCGGCGTCGTGACCGTCTGCCACTGCTGCCATCCCCCAGTATTCGGTACGGTGACCGAGCCAGTCACGTTCTGGCCGTCGACTTCAAAGTGGAATTTGGCGCTCCCATAGATTGACGCGACTCGAGCCACAATCTTGTAGTTACCCGCGCTCGAGACGTTCACGTCGTATGCGAGCCATTCGCCGGTGTCAGGCCAGCCCACGTTGTAGCAGGTATCTCCATTTGGAGTGGTCGGGTCCGTGCATTTTTGGATATCGACCCCGCCCTGCCGGTACTGCCCACCGATGTTCAACTGCGTATTGTCGTGGTAGCCGACACCCTCGCCGCCGCCATTGAAGTCCTCGGCCTGCACGCGTCCGGGCACGGCGTTGGCCGTGCCCGCTGACTGCGATGCCGATGACGCGGTGACTACTTCGAAGAAGTCAACGTTGAGGCCGTTAGTCTCGTCGACGAACTTCATTGTGTGAGCTCCGGCCGAAAGGTCGAACGCGGCCGTAGAAACCGTCGTCCAGTTCTGCCATCCGCCGGTATTGGGAACGGTGACCGATCCGGTCACGTTCTTGCCGTCCACTTCCAGGTGGAAGTGGCGATCGCCGTAGATCGACGCGACCCGTACGTTGGCTTGATAGCTGCCAGCCGCACTGACATTGACGTCGTATGCAAGCCACTCGCCCGTGTCGGGCCAGCCGACGTTGTAGCAGGTCTGGCCATTGGCCGTAGCCGGGTCGCTGCACTCCTGAATGTCGACCCCGTCCTGCCGGTATTGTCCGCCGATGTTCTGTGCCGTCGTATCGTGGTAACCGACGCCCTCGCCGCCGTTGTTGTAGTTCTCCGACTCAACGCGCCCCGGCAAGGTGGTCGCCGAGGTTGACTGCTGGGCCGGCTGTGTCGTTGGAGTCGGCGTTGGAGTCGGGTTGTTGTTCGACGTGTTGGATCCACCAGTCTCGTACGCGCCGATGTCGACCGATCCCGCCTGCGGTACTGAGGTGCCATCGACGTCGGAGTTGTAGCCAGCCTTTACTGAATCCATCGTACCGGCGTTGATTGCCGGGCTCGAAGACTGCAGGTGGAAGTCACGTCCGCCAGGATTGGCGAACTTCGGATCCTCAAGGTGCGACGTCGAACTCATATTCCAGTTCTGGACGAAGTTGTACTTCGGCGGGTTCCCGCTCGGGGCCCAGAAGATATTGTTCGATTCAACGATGCTCTGACCTGCCCCAATGTAGAGCGCCTTGGCGACCGCGACGATAATGTTGTTCTGCATGCGCAGGATGTTCGGGCCGCAGGACGAACAGACAATGCCCTGGCTGTTCAAGCCGGTCAGATAGACCGAATTGTTATAGACGTTCGTTCGCCAGACCGGGCCAAAGGAATCGCCTGAACCACGGGTGACCAGGAAGCGAGAGTTCGGCATGCCAGTCTGATAGACATTGTAGGCAATGGTGTTGTCAGCCGATTGGAATTGGCTTGTGCTGCCCGTCTCGACGAAGTTGCCGTCGCCGAACGCCACGTTGTGGTGGATGTTCGAGTTCGACGCTTTGTACAGCTCGATCGAAATGCTCTCGTTGCGGCAGTGCGTATTGTTGCCTTCGAAGTGATTGTACGCGATCTCGTTGCCGGTACCGAGGAGGTTGATTCCGGTACCGCCGCGGATCCCCTCTGGCGATGACACGGGCTTCCAGGCACCGTCGTTGTTGACAATCTGGTTGTTCAGGATGTGGTTGTTGTGAGCATCCTGTGTCAGGGCGACCCCGATGGCTTCATGGGTCGCGACCGAGTTCTGCACGGTCACATGATGGGCGCCGGCGAAGTTGAATCCGACGACCCATCCGACAGGCTGACCGAGGCAGTTCGGATCGTATGACCCATATGAACTTGGCGAGTTGTAGACCTTCAGGTTCTCGATCGTCATGTATGAGCCGCCGATTCGAACGTTTCCGTCAATGCTGTTTTGCACCGTCGGGAGATCGCCCGATCCGTAGGCCCCGATGATGATCGGGTCGCTGGCTGTGCCATTCCAGTTGGCCTTCAACTGCTGCGACCAGGTGCAGCCGCGCTTGAGAAGCAGTTTGTCGCCAGGGCTGAGTGAAGCGTTGTTGGCGCGATTGATGTTGCGCCATGCGGAACCAGTGCTCGTTCCGGAATTGCCGTCGTTTCCAGCTGAACAGTCGACGTAGTACGTCGTCTGCGCCGCCGCCACATGGCGGCCAACTGTCCAGACGAGCGACATGCCGACCAGTGCCAGGACGAGTAGCCGGATCGTCCAGGTCATAGGAGTGTTCGAGCGAGTCATCGCTCGCATGGCCCCGCCAGATCCTGACCGGAAAATCGCCCCCCGGTCGAACGGACCCGACCCTCTGAAATTACTGCGACTGCGGTTCTTCACAGGTGTTCCCTTCCCGAGAACGAACCCAAATCCTGGGTGATGGAGCGCCCACCGGTGCTGCATCCGGTTATTCACTGTGGTGTGCCGGATCGCATGAGGAAACCGGCGAAGGCCTCCGGAAGCCACACCGCCCGAAACGACGCGGCGTCTTTCTCCAGGTATTTGAGATCTCCAATCGAGTTCCATCGCTCGCATTGCGAGTCCGACGTCACGACAGGAGTCGTGCTGATCAGTGGCACTGCTTGAGCGCGCGTGTGCATTCGCACCGTCCCCATCGCGCGCTCAAGCTAAGAAAGGCGGATAACGCTCTGAGACGAGCGATGTCCCTCGCCAGGTCGTTGCCTGGCAAGAGCCTTGTCTGCTCGTCTGGAACCTCCGCCTAACGGGCGCATTATCGAGTCGATTGGCCCGGTGATCCGCCGGTTCGATTCGGGGCGCGCGAGACAACTCGCGCGATTCTTCGTTGACATAGTGACTTTTTCCGACTCCTCGGGTGAGTCACTGCGGACGGTAAGCGTCGCCACTCACCAGAACTCACACCCGCGGCTCTCGTGAAACACCGTCCCCCTGGCGTGACCGAGAGATCCGCATACAAGCTAGGCGGAACTTTGACCACGTACGGAATCGGTCCTGCCGGGTGCCGGCGTCCCCGTTTCAGGCGCTGCGTCCTCACGAGTTGAGGTGCTTCGACTCCGCCGCGGGACATCCCCTGGTGATGCCGGGGCCCATGTTACCACGCAATATTTCGGATTGACCGCCAGTCACCGGTACCCAGGTCACGTTGGGATGCGGGCAGTTCGACCTGTACGTGCGTACGAACAGGCTATTCGTCGTGGCGAGCCGTCTATTTTTGCGGCCCGGTTTGTTAAGGGAAGACAAGAAATTCGTGACAGTGTTCTTTGCAGACAGAGAGAATCGACACTACAAGCACATTAAATCGCGAACGTTCGCGATCAAATCACCTGCACCGTTTTCGTGGCGAGGAGCGGACAACTGTACTCTGGCGTGTCGTCTCACCGTCTCCTGAATCGAAGCCGTACGAGGCCGAACTGACGGTAACCACGCCGAAGAGACTAACTCCGTCACGGCAACGGCTCCGATGCCAGGTGACATGGGTGCCGTCGCCGTCAAATCTCAGAGCGCGGAGCGGCCGGTCAGGACTCGTCAGCGGGACGTTCCACGTGACCGCCGAATTTGAAGCGCATCGCAGATAGGACTTTGTTAGCGAACTCCGCGTTTCCGCGAGAACCGAATCGTTCATAGAGCGCGGCGCTGAGCACGTTGGCCGGCACACCTTCCTCGACGGCCGCCAGAATAGTCCACCGCCCCTCTCCCGAATCAGAGACTCGACCGGCAAAATTGGAGAGGTCCGGATTCTCGAGCAAGGCACTCGCGGTCAGATCCAGCAGCCACGAACCGATCACACTGCCCCGTCGCCACAGCTCGGTGACGTCAGCCAGGTTGAATTCATACTGATAGTGCTCTGGATTTCGAAGTGGTGCGGTTTCCGCGTCCGCGACGCGTGTCAGAGCGCCGGCGTTGGCATTCTGCAGGATGTTGAGCCCCTCGGCGTAAGCGGCCATCAGACCGTACTCGATGCCGTTGTGAATCATCTTGACGAAGTGACCGGCACCACTCGGTCCACAATGCAGGTAACCGTGTTCGGCCGTACCACCGACCTTTTCACGCCCAGGTGTACGGGTGGTGGCATCGACTCCCGGCGCAAGATCCTTGAAGACTGGATCGAGATGCTCGACGGTCTCCTTCTCGCCGCCAATCATCAGACAGTAGCCACGGTCGAGACCCCAAACGCCGCCACTGGTGCCGACATCGACGTAGTGAATCTGCTTTGACTTGAGTGCCTCGGCACGTCGAAGATCGTCGAGGTAGTAGGAATTGCCGCCATCGATCAGGATATCCCCAGGCGAAAGCAGTGGGAGCAGTTCGTCGATCTGCTCGTCGACTACGCCAGCTGGGACCATCATCCAGATCGCGCGTGGCGTCTCGAGCTTCTGGACAAACTCTTCGAGTGTCGTAGCGGCTTCGCCACCACGCTCCCTGGCAAATTCGACCGCTCTCGACACCGTGCGATTGAAAACGACAACATCCTGGCCCCTGCCGAGTAGTCGCTGCGCCATGAACGCGCCCATTCGTCCGAGGCCGATCAAACCTAACTGCATTTCGACAATCCTTTCCTGTGGCGTGCGCCATAATGAATCACCAGTCAACCTCCACGCCAACCAAACCTTGTCCAGCATCACCCCCGCGCGGCACCACGTCAATGTAGCGGTACCGCACGCCGGCATCACTGTTCGCGCAATCCCCTGGCCTCCCTCAATGCCCCACGTTTCCAAACGCGGATCGGAGCATGGCCATGGCGTGCAATCGACGGGATCGCACGCCATGCACAGGGTTCGCGTCGTCGTGATCGTTTGCCAGTGAGTAACCAAATGACAATAATCGAGGCAGGCGACCGCAACCACTGGAGAATTGGATGGAGTTGAGCCACGATGGAATCTGCGATCGGCCAGACGTTTGGCGCCTATCGCATCGAGTCATTGCTGGCATCGGGAGTTTCCGCCTCGCTCTACCGGGCGACGCGCACGGACCAGACCGAACCGGTCGCGGTCAAAATCATCGACCCGACCTTCGTCGAGAGTCCTGAGCGACGCAAGGAAGTTCTCGCCCGCGCCTCGCGAGCTCAGGATCTGCTCCACCCAAACCTCCTCGAGATCCGGGATTTCGGACAGGAACACAGCCTCTGCTACCTGGTCATGGAATTCTGCCCGCACGGATCGGCCCGAACGCTGCTACGGCGAGCGCGGGGCACCGGCCAAGCCTTACCGGTTGGTCTCTGCCTCGATCTCATTCGTCAGGCGGCCGACGCCGCCGCGTTTCTGACGACCAATGGGATCAACTTGACCAAACTTCAGACAGGAAACCTGCTGCTCAGAGCGTCGAGCGGCGGCGCCGGCGTCGGCCGCTGGACGGTCAAGCTCGACCCGGTTGAGGTCCCGCTGTTGCCGATCGTTGGTCCGGTCTTGTCGAGCGTGGATGACCAGGCCACACGTGGTTCCACGCCGGAACGAGCGTCGATCGAACGGCTCGGGGCGGTCTTGTTCGAACTGCTTACCGGGGCCGCGCCCGAGAATCAAACGGAGCCGCGCTTCGTACCACCGAGCGTCAATCGCCCTGGTCTCGCTCCTGATGTTGACGACATTGTCCGGCGCTGCCTCGATGACAAGTCGGACGACCGTTTCGACACGGTGTCGACGCTTATTGAAGCCATCGAACTGCAACTCTTGCGGACTGAGTCAGTTGCACCAGATTCGACCGGTGGGCACCTGGAGCCCGAAAGTGACGAAAGCCTCAGCGTCGAAGTTCGCCATCTCGGGCGCCGCGGCTCACGTCAGCGGGTCTACCAAATTGAACTTCGCAACGAATCAACGTCTGTAAAGCATGTATCGATGCATGCACGAGACGACCATGACGAGCTTCGCTATCAATTCTCGCCGGAGATGGTTACGGTTGAGCCGCATAGGGCACGTACCATCGTGTTGACCGTCTCTGACAAACGACGACGCGGCGATCCCGGCCACATCGCGTTCATGGTTGTCGCCACTCAGGCGAACGGTTTCGCAATTCCGAGCCCGGCACTATATGAGCGTGTCGCAACCCGGGAATTCAACGCGCGCCAAGCACTCGCCGGATTCGGAGCGCTCGGCGTCATCGCGGTGGTATTGCTGGCCGTGATGTTCGGAACCATGCTGCGGAGCGCCACGCCCGATGCTACGCCGACCGCGACCGCCGGGCCTATCGCCGTGGCCAGCACACCGACCGCTGCGCCGACCCCAAGTCCGCCCCCCAGACCAACCACAACGCCGACGCCGACCTCGCCACCTTCGACCCCGACGCCAACGGTCGCGCTGACGACCGCAACGCCGATGACGGTGCGACGGATCGACACGACGACCAATCGCGTCGCGCTCACCTTTTCCATCAGCAACGATCCGGAATCAGCCACCAAGGTCAGCCAGATCCTGCGGATACTGAGTGCTCGGAACGTTCACGCAACGTTTGGACTGCGAGGAGATTGGGCAAAGGCTAACCCCGGTCTGGTCAAGGCAATTGTCTCAGGCGGGCACCAGATCATCAACGAGACCTACGACCACCGCTCATTCACGGGCGTGAGTCAGCGAACGGGCCCGCTACCGAGTGCCGATCGGGTCGACGAGTTGGCTCAAGCCGATCGCGCTGTTCAGCAAGTTTCCGGCTACGAAATGCGCCCGTACTACCGACCGCCATTTGGGGACATGGAGTTGAGCGACGGAACATCTATCGCGCCGGATGCGGCCCGTGCTGGTTATAGTGTCGCGGTCCTGTGGTCGATCGACACCAAAAGCTGGTCGACGGCGCAGTCCGTCGGACACATGATTTCGGATGCAAGCGCCGCGCAACCAGGTGACATTATCCTCTTCAGCATCACCTCAGCCGGGGCGTCCAAAGACATCAGTGCTTTGCCCCAGGTCATCGACAATCTTCAGACTCGCGGGCGGGGCTTCGCGACGATTGAAGAGTTGGTGGGACGCTAGCGCGGCGCACGATCAATAACTCGTCGACGGAGAAATCGAACGTCAAGGCTCTTTCGAGGTGGTCTTGGCATGAGGACGTGATCAGCCTATGATAGCGTCTACATGGATGGTTACAAATTTCGTAGGTCAAGCGAGACATTCACCTCGATGAACATCCGAGATAGATCGGTGCCGATCCCCCTTTCCGCAATGAGCGATCGGGCGTTCTCCGTTCTACGACTACCCGGCCGGATGTTCGCTCCGAACGCGCAAGAAGCAGTGGACGAATGAACATGGTCTCTCCAATGCAGCACGAAGATCCCTCCAGCCCAGCCGGAAAGCTCGCCAGATTCGGGCACACGGACATTCCGTTCGAGGCGGTGCTCGACGCAGCGCCCGACGCCGTCGTCGTCGTCGATCGCGACGGGCGGATCCAGTTGACGAATCTCCAGACCGAGATCATGTTCGGATACCGCGCGGCGGAGCTTCACGGGCAGCCAATCGAACGCCTGCTCGCGGAGTCGCTGCACGCGATTCACCGCCAGCATCGCGAACATTATGTTCAGTCACCTAAGACGAGACCGATGGGTGCTGGTCTGGAGCTTGGGGCCGTCCGCAAGGACGGATCTGCGTTCCCGGTCGAAATCAGTCTGAGCCCGCTTGAGACGCCCGGTGGAATGCTGGTAACAGCGATCATCCGCGATATCTCCCGGCGCAAGCATGCGGAGATGGAGCGACAACATCTGCTCGAGGACGCTGAAGAAGCGCGCGCACAGACTGAGCGCGCCATTGAGCGGATTCGGCGCGTTCAGGCCATCACCGATCGTGCTCTTGCGAACCTGAATCTGGAGAAGCTGCTCGACGAATTGCTCGAGCGCGTTCACGCGCTACTCGAAGTCGATCACTCTGTGTTCTTGCTGCTCGACCCGGAGCGTCAGATGCTCATACCGCAGGCGGGAACCGGAATGGCGAGGGAGGCCGGACTCGGGACCGAGATTGCCGTCGGTCAGGGGTTCGCGGGACGGGTCGCGGCTGAACGAGCTCCAGTCGCGCTGGTCGAAATCGATGACAGTGCTCTGGAGAACCCGCTCTATATGCAGCTGGGCACGCGTTCGTTGCTCGGAGTTCCACTAGTGGTCGAAGGACGCCTGGTCGGCGTCGTTCACGTTGGCACGATTCAGAGACGACAATTTCAGGCTGACGAGGTCGAGCTACTGCAACTCGTGGCGGATCGTCTCGCGCTGGCCGTCGATAATGCGCTCCTTTACCAGGCGGCTCAGCAGGCGATCCAGTCCCGAGAGACCTTTCTGTCCATTGCCTCGCACGAACTGAAAACTCCGCTGACGACGGTCAAGGGTTGGGTCCACATGATCGTCGGCGCGCTTCGGGGACCGGATGACTACGATCGTGAGTCGATGGAATTGTTCGCCAGCGAGCTGATTGACCAGGTGGACCGGCTCGATGTGTTGATTACCGACTTACTCGATGCGTCGAGAATCCAGCAGGGCCGACTCGAACTCAGCCTGGAGCAGGTCGATCTCGCCGAGCTAACTCGCCGGGTCATCGGGAGATTCGCCTACACAAACGAGCGAACCGATCAGCATCGGCTCGATTATCGCGGCCCGGACATCGTGACCGGCGAGTGGGACGCCGATCGGCTCGAACAGGTTCTGACGAATCTGATCTCGAATGCGCTCAAATATTCTCCTGAAGGCGGAGACGTGCTGGTCGGTATCGACGATACGGGCGACGCCGTTGAATTGTCTGTTACCGACCAGGGCATCGGGATTGGTGCAAAAGAGCAGAGCGAACTGTTCCAGCCGTTTACGCGCACCGACTCAGCGAGGCGCTACGCCAGCGGGACCGGGCTCGGGCTGTACATCACCAAGCAGATCGTGGATCTGCACGGAGGGTCGATCGACATCGTCAGCGACATCGGCGCTGGCACGACCGTCTGCGTGCGCCTGCCGCGCTCTCACCGTGCCGAATGACACGCCACCTCCACGCGAGATAGATCTATGCTCCCGGCCGATCTGAATCTTGTGAGTAGGACCCAGCGCAGAGACGAAACTCGCGGGCGCCGCTCGGTAATTTCCTGAGACGAACGAGTCCGAGTCGCTCCATCTCGTCAATGTCGATCATGTCCGCGATTGTGATCACCGTTAGGCCTGACTTCATGACCGAGATCCCTGCTAATCCCACCCGAATCGCCAGAAAAGGATCGTCGTTGTTGCAGGCAGGATCATCGACCGCGGCGGTCAGTGCTTGCAATAACTGCTGAAGTCGCTCAGTCAGCGCGCCCGAATTCCCCTGGTCTACCGGTATGACCATATGTCTGCAACCACCACTGCTTGACGACGACCAACTCCGAGCAGACGAGATCTCCGGCAACGAGTGTTCGCCGTCATGAGGACGCACAAGCACTGCGCGGGCAACTCCGACCTGCTCGATCGTCCGCCATTTGTACTTCCCAGCCCGTTAAGACGACGCAAGAACTGGCGGGCAGACGTATCAAAATCGTTACAAACACACCGAATGACGGCACAGCCGTCGTCCCCCGTGGCGTGCGCGATTGAGACAATTCATCTGAATTCGTTTTTACCAGACGTGGACGGCGCGCTCATTGACACAGAAATGTAGCAGTGCGCGAAGGGTTGCTACGCCTCTATCACTGCTCCAATGCGATGGTAGAAACTACGACGACATACGAGTGACGGTTGCCGGCCCGTTCCGGCATCGTGAATAGGTGGCAAGTCATGTCACCCACTGCAGCCATCGTGCATCATCGGATGTTTGAAAGTGACACGCTCGAGCGCCGCCTCATGGCTCGGGGAATCAGAGCCATGACCTGGTTCGGGTTTGGCGAGGCCCATGCGTTCATCTCGCGGCGCCACCCAGACCTGGTACTGATTTGCGCCGAATCGATTGACCGGGACGCCGCTCGACGGCTCATGGAAGAGCTTTCCTGGGATCCGGAGACATCGGACATTCCGGTCATCCTTCAGACCATTCCGGAGCAGGCGAATCATGAGGATCGGTGCTCTGGGGAAGACCTCGACGAACTCGAGTCTCTGATCGCGGCGCTTGCGGGATCAGAGACCGGCTCGTCTTCGGGGCGCACGAGGATACCGCGCCAAGAATCCGACACCGCGTCCAGACGATGACCTTTCATGGGCGCGGTGTCAAAGCTGGAGGGATCACCAGCGAAGCTAATCAGGCGCCCTTAGCTAAGTCGCTCGCGACAACGCCTCGTCGATCGACGACCGCGCGTCACGAAGCGCCTGGCGTACCCGGTTTCGTTCGCGCTGGAGCTTGATTCGCAGCATATGATGCTCGTCACGATCGGACTTCATCCGTGCAAGGTCGCTCACTGCCCGAAGACCTGGCACCGGTCTTGAACCGAGGGCCAGATCCTGCTCGAACGGACCTCGCTCGGTGTAGTTGACGGGAATCAGCAAGCGACTGAGCTTCATCTGGCAGTCGTTGAGCGCCGCGGCCTGCAGATCGTTGGCCGGTTGAGCGCATCTCGACGCGAGCCTCCGGGAGGACTCCAGTAACAACTCCGCATCGGCGATAACGGGAGTGAGGTCAAACACGTCTCCAGCATCCCGAGAGATCTCGTTCAACGCGTCGAGAATTTCCTCGACGGCTCGCGTCTGGTCGAACGGGAGCACGAGATCCGTTGCCAGATGGTAGACCGTTCCCAACAGAATGCGCGCGTCGCGGGCTAGGAACTCGGGCTCGATCTTATCCATCATGTCGTCCGGCGTATGCCACCACCAGGCGGTTCCACCACGGCGGGGACGGCCGCCGCTAATCCCGGCTGAGAAATCCTCCTGACCTTCCTCAGACGCGCCCTGCGAGGAGATGCCGCAATAAAACGACGGCAACCCCACGCCCCAGAAAGACTGGTCGCCGAGTCGCCCGATTCGCCGGTACTCGAGATCCTGGCCAGTGATCGCTTCGATAAGGTCATGAGCCAGGCCATACGTCTCGGCCATAGTCGGCGCCTCAGCCAGGACCGTCGCGTTAATCGCCCCTGGACCGTCAATGTTGACGTGGGCCACACAGTGATCGTGCAGTTCGGTCCAGAACTCGTCGGCATACCAGGTCGACGTGCCGTAGCGCGCGTGCGAATGGCCCGACCAGAAGGCTAGCTTCACGCCGCGTCGGAGCAGATCTCGATGCTGACTCAGAATGCGGCCGACTTCCATCATCGAGGCGTTGGCGCTGCCGTTGTCCATCGCGCCATAGTGCCAGGAGTCGACGTGCCCACTGAACATCACGTATTGGTCCGATGGATGTTCGGGCTCAATCGACGCGACCAGCGTGGGCAACGGCCGCCAGCCAGTGTCGACGTCGGTCGTCATGCGAACCATGACCGGGCCCTGCTTCAGCAGTTTCTTCAGACTTTCGCCGGACTCAGTATCGATCGAGACGTGTGGCAACGTCGGCAGCCGGTCGACCGTTTCAGGAGTCGGGCTACCCCAGACTGGCGAGATGATCATCTCGTGAATCTGATCTCCGCTGATACTGATCACGCCGACCGCACCATGAGCTTCGGATGGCGCGACCTTTGGCGGACCAGCGAGCCCATCGGTGAGCACGATCTTTCCCGCCGCGTCGATGGCTTCATAGTCTTCCTCGCGACCCGCCTTGGCATAGACCAGCTCCGCCTCGACGCCAGCCTGACCGGTGGACGTAGAGAAGGAATGAGTTATGCAGCGAATTTGCTCGTCGAGACCAGAAATCGTGAGGGACGCAGGACCCGGCAGACTTACAAGGCAGATAGGGTCGAACCGTTGGTACGAGACACCCCAGCCTTCGATGACTGACGCAATGTAGTCGAACGCCTCTCGCTCCTCGTCGCTACCTGAAAGTCGAATCCACTGGGCGATGTTTCTGTTGTATTCCATGAGCTGGTCGGCCGAGACTTCGTTGAAAAGATCGCTGAGCCTGTCGTCAATGATCGATTTTCTTGTCGCCACTTTATCACTCTCCGGCATAGCTCGCCCTCCAGTCGTCCTCCGAGGCGAGAGTTCAAGTTGACTGCGTTATGTACCATTATCTGGTTATGGCGGCGGACAATAACCGCCGAACTGATCATCGCACGACGGTGCGCGGACGTTCAAATCTCGAGCATTACGCAGCGTCTCAAGTTGTGCGACAATGGGTCCGACGGTGATCAACCTCCAACTTCCAATGGCAACAGAGAAATGGACACCATGTGCTGGTCGGATTTCCGATCGCATGACCGGGTAGAGGACGCACAACGACGTGCGGTAACTCCAACTCAGCGACGAGTCTGAACCCGAAGATCAGAGAGCGAGCGAGATGACACAGCCGCAGACCGGAAGGTCGATCTGCCTGATCTGCGATACGCAACAGGAATTGATTGAAGCATCAGGACCATTGATCCAGGCGGCACTTTCCGCCGGCCACCAGTGTTTTTGTCTTTTTCCCGACGATGCTCGAGTGAAAATCAAAGAGCGGCTGTCGTCGCTCGACCCGGCGATTGCCTACGGCATAGCACGGGGTGCCGTGAGGTTTCCAGAATTCGACCCACGACCAGGCCACGCAGAACTCAGTCACGGACAGGTTTCTAATCAGGTGGTGGAGGCCGGTTACCCAAGCCAGGCTATGCCCGACCGCGAGTCAACGCTACTCGTCGTCGAAAGCAGTCTCGAATCGACACAGGAGTCGGCGGGCGTAAACAGCCAGACCAGCGCGACCGGTGACGACCAGATAACGACGGTTCACTGTTACGTTCGCGCCAGTGTCAGTTCAGAAACCCTCTCGCACGCGCTCCAAACCCACCCACTCGTCCTTGTCGACTCGAAGGTCATACCGAACCCGTACTACCGACTCCAGGTGAACGACCGGAGACCAGACGCGGATGAGGCGCGGGTCGACCAGATGATCTCCAATTTGCGTGACATAGCACGAGTGGCGGAAGGAGGAGCTCTGCCGCCAACGAACATCGAAGACCGCGAAACGATGAGGCGCCTTCCTCGAATATTCGAGAGCGTGGCCGGCTCGGTTGTGTGCATAGATGCCCAGGGGATTATCCAAGAAGCGAATTCGTTCACAGAGGCTGCCCTGGGAATTCGGCGAGACGAACTGATCGGACAGAACGTCTGGGAGCTCTTTCCAGGCGCGGTCGGAAGTCACACCTACCAGCAGATACAACGTGTCGCTCGCGAGCATTCGCTCGTTCAGTTTGAGACGCACTCTTCAGTCCTGGGCCACTGGATCGAAGTTACGCTCGCCCCAGCCGATGATCAAATTTGGATGTCAATTCGCGATATCACCAAGCGCAAACAAATTGAACAGACGCTCAATGCTCGGGTACGCCAGCAGGCCGCGGTGGCTGAACTTGGACAAGACGCATTGGCGTCGGACGACCTGTCTGCGTTCATGGACCGGTTGGTTCACGCGGTGCGCCAAACGCTCGAAGTTGACTACGTACAGATCTTGGAATTGCTCCCTGGGGGATCGGAGCTGAAACTCGTTTCAGGAGTCGGATGGAAACCTGGCCACGTTGGCGCTGCTCGTGTTCGCACCGATCTCGATTCCCAGGCCGGATATACGTTACAGGCTGGCGGACCTATTATCGTCGATGACCTCGACTCAGAGACCCGCTTCACCGGGGCCGCGCTGCTCGTCGACCACCACGTGAAGAGCGGTGTCAGCGTCGTGATTCCGGGGAACGACGGACCCTATGGCGTCCTGGGGGCCCACACCAGTCGCCATGTCAAGTTTAGCCAGGACGATGTGAATTTCGTGCAATCGGTCGCCAATATCTTGGCAGCCGCCATCGACCGGTCGCGAACGGAAGAGATCAGGCGGCACTACGCGGCGATCGTGGCCTCGTCGGACGACGCCATTGTGGGTGAGTCGCTCGAGGGCATCATCACGAGTTGGAACTCCGCGGCCGAGCAGATGTTCGGGTATTCGCCCGATGAAGTCATCGGTCAACCAGTGGCGATGCTCTACCCCGAACAATTTAGAGGTGAAATCGAGCATTTGCTCGACGATATCAAACAAGGTCGCAGGGTCAAACGACACGAATCAGTCCGTCGAACCAGGTCCGGACAGCTGATCGACGTATCGATTTCGCTCTCGCCAATTCGCGACGAGAACGGCAACGTCATCGGCGCGTCAAAGACCGTGGTGGACATTACCGACCAGAAGCAAGTCGAGTTGGAACGCGAGGCGAGCGAGAGCCGACTGCAGTTGGCGCTCGAAGCTGGCCGGATGGGAACCTGGGACTGGAATCTCGGCACCAACGTCGTGTCATGGTCCATGAACATGGAACTGATTCACGGCATGGAACCCGGGAGCTTCGGAGGGACGTTTGAGGAATTCCAGCAGTCAGTTCACCCAGATGACCGCGATCGGGTGATGTCGGCGATCAGGCAGACGCTAGTCGACAATGAGGACTACTACATCGAATATCGGAACCTTCGACCAGACGGCTCGGCGCAGTGGTTGGAAGCACGCGGCCGTATTATATCCGGCGGTCGCGGGCGTCCGGACCACCTGACCGGTGTCTGCACCGACGTGACCGAGCAGGTCGAGTCTCGCCAGCAGATTGCCCGCTTCGCTGCCGCGGCGGTGGCCGAGCGAGATCGGCTGCAGCAAGTCGTAGACGTCATTCCCGAAGGCATTCTGATCACCGATTCAGATGGTCGCATCATCCTGAGCAATCAGGCAGCGCGAAATATCTGGGGCGAGCCGTTTCCCGAGACCGACTGGCAAAACTACAGCGAATATGGCGCCGAGAATTCCGAAGGCCAGCACTTCCCTCCGGACCAATTGCCAGCATCCCGGGCCTTGCAGCAGGGAGAACAGGTCATCGGCGAGCAGATGGTTGTCCGGAACCGAATGTCGGGCGCACAGATCCCGTTGCTGGTCAACAGCGCGCCAATTCGGAATGACGAGGGGAAGATCACCGGAGCGGTCACGACGTTCCAGGACATCACGGCGTTCAAGGAATTCGAACGTCAGAAAGACGAGTTCCTCCAGACGCTCTCACATGATCTGAAGAACCCACTCACATCGGTGAAAGGAAACGCGCAGTTTCTGCGACGGCGAGCCAGCAAGTCCGGCCTCGATGTTATGCCAATTATCGACCGGATCGAGAACTCGGCGGTTCAGGCGGTCGAACTGATCGACGAACTGCTCGATCTGACTCGCTTGCAGATGGGACGTCCAGTTGAACTGGTCCGCTCCCGCACCGATATCGCGCAACTTGTCGAGGATTTGGCCGAACAGCAAGCAAGCACTTCCCGGTTTCATCGCATCCGGGTGGTGAACAAGAACGGTGATCTGGTTGGACACGTCGATGAGATGCGTCTGTCACGGGTCGTATCGAACCTACTCAATAATGCCATCAAGTACAGTCCGGACAACAGCGAGATCGTAATCGAAGTCGGCCAACTGGCCGACCATCCAGGCTGGGCAGAGATCCGGGTAATTGACCACGGTATCGGGATCCCGGAGAGCGACTTGCCACGCCTGTTCGAGCGATTCCGTCGCGGATCGAACGTCGAAGGCCAGATTCGGGGCTCTGGACTCGGCCTGGCAAGCTCCAAACAGATTGTCGAGCAGCACGGCGGTGAGATCCTCGTCGACAGCACCGAGGGCCAGGGTTCGACTTTCACGGTCTTGCTCCCGTTGCAAGCCCCATATCCACCGCGTACCAACTAGGGCGTCTATTCTGCGTTCTCAGAGCCCTGCGTCGCGCCGATGAAGGTCAGCATTGCCGCGCCAGTCTTGATTCCGTTGATGAAACGGTCGATCTCCATGTTCTCGTTGGGTGCGTGGTTCGCCTCATCTGGATTGGCGTAGGGAACCCCAAACGCAGGCATGCCCAGCACCTTGGTGAAGACATAGTTCGGCAGGCTGCCGCCCGCGGAAGGCTCGAGAATCGGCGGTTCGCCCTGGACCGCTTCGATGGCCCGGCTGATCGGAGCGACAAACGGCGAATCAAGTGGAGTCTTCGACGGATCCATCGAGCCCTGACGGATGATCGTCACGGCAGGCGCGTGTCGCCGCACGTGCTTCTCCACCTTGGCAAAGATTTCGTCCGCCGTTTGTGATTCGACCAGGCGAATGTCGCATTTGACAAAGGCCTCGTGCGGCAAGACGGTCTTGGAGCCGGGTCCGCCATAGCCACCATGGAACCCGTTGATGGTGAAGGTCGGCCAGAACATCAGTCGCTCGTGGAATCCGCGGTCGAGTGGTTGATCGAGTGCATTCAGGTTGAGCGCACGCTTAACTCGCTCGACGTCGACCTCCAGCCGCGCCAGAGCTTTCTGTTCGAGATCGGTAGGCGCATCAACGTTGTCGTAGAACCCGTCGATCTGCACTTCACCACGATCATTCTTCATCGTGCTCAGTAGCTGAATCAGCGTCCAGATCGGGTTCGGAACGACGCCTCCCCAGTTACCGGAATGCAAGTCGCGGCTGGCGCCGACGGCCCGCAGTTCAAAGCTGAGCACGCCGCGATTGCCAAAGTTGATGACCGACTTGCCGCTCTCGGCGACCGGACCGTCGCTGGTGATTACCAGATCTGCCGCGAGCAGATCGCGATGGCTCTCGACGAAGGGAGGCATCTGCGGGCTGCCGACCTCCTCCTCGCCCTCGAGCAGGACCTTGACGTTGCAGGGCAAATCACTCGTCACGGCCAGCAACGCCTCTATCCCGAGAATCTGTGCCAGGTGTTGCCCCTTATTGTCGCCCACGCCCCGGGCGTAAAGGCGTCCGTCGCGAACGGTTGGCTCGAACGGTGGCGAGACCCACTCTTCGAGCGGGTCGGGCGGCTGCACATCGTAATGACCGTAGAGGAGCACCGTCGGCGCACCGGGATGATCCAGTCGCTCACTGTAGACCATCGGCCAGCCAGACGTCGGCATGACACGTGACTGGAGACCGATTCCGCTCATGATCCCGGAGATGTAGTCTGCAACCTCGGCGATACCAACCCCATGTGCACTGATGCTCGGGCGCCTGACGTAGTCGATCAGCCGGTCGAGATACTCGTCACGACGCTGATCAACATACGCGAATACGGCGTCGAGGCTGCGAGCCTTTGATCCAGAATCACTCATCGGGTGCGCTCCTCGTCACATGTCTCACCGGGAATCAAGGCGGCCCGTCCAGCAGGGTCGAAGGCCCGCGAGGGTCCTGATCAGTCTCCAGATCTTGCGCGACCTTGTCAACGTTCGAGGCGTCCCGGCCGAAGCGGGTTACGGATTTGCCGCCATGGAGAGAGGGTCATGTGGGGTCATGGTCTGCACCGATCGAATCTTGGCGTCGTCCGCATAGATGACCGGATCGGGAGGGGCGATATCGTCGGTGTAGTTGCTCACACCAAAGTGCGTGTTCGGACCGACCGCGGTTTGCACCTGGTCAACGTCGAACAGGAGTGTTCCGTCCTGCCAGACCGTGATACGCCCCGAATGGTCCGTCGCTCGTCGGAGATACAACGTGAGATGCGTCCAATGGCCAGATGGTATCGCGACGTGGTTGATCTCCGAATAGGTGATATTGGTCAGCGCATGCCAGAGATAAAAGTACATTGAGCCGTCGGTGCGATTGCCGACGTTGACCACCCAGATTGGGACGTTCTCAGCGCCGACCGACTTGAACTGGATCACGTTCCACCAGTACGCTGGGCGATAAATGCGAGGAAAGTAGAGCCAGACAGAGTAATAGCCCTCCTCGGGTGTGTCATGCCACCGGAGAATACGGGCAGCCTGGGTCTGACCGCTCGCGCCAGAGATCGTCAATTTCAGAGCGAAGCGGCCGCTGTGGGATACCTCGTCTGACGCCGCGACCGTCCCAGTCCCCGTGTTGAAGACTGATTCGCCGAACTGGTCGCGGTTCCATTGAGAAATGTCGCCCGTCTCCGTATCAGCCGACCAGATCAACACCCCGGGCGGCGGTGGCGGCGCCGACGGCGCGACGCGGGGCGAGAGTTCGCCGTTCGCCACGAGCGACATCACCAGTCCTGCGACCACAAGGGCAAGCACGACCGGCATGAGCGCGGTCGCTCTTCGCCTTCGATGTGGAATATCCCGGTTGTCCGCCATGCTGCCCATATTCGTCCCACGCATCGGAACCCGGCTGATCGCGCGCTAAGCGATACGGCCCGGTCAATCCTTGTCATGTCCAGCGAGAATGGACATGGGCCAATAGGGCCAGATTCTTCACCCGGAGAGTTCATCCAGGGCAGCGCGCAAAACCGCAAAGTCGCGCATCTGCTGCTTGAACGAGCGATGAAGCTGAGCACGCGGGCTCGGATGATAGAGGAGCAAGAGCCGGCGGCAACACCACTCGGTGACCCGTCCAACATCCTCGCGGAGCGTCAGGTCGTGGGGGGCGATACTCGCAAGCGACTTGAGCGCGACCGACCCAAGCGTGACGACAATATGTGGGTCAACGATCGCCAGTGTCTGCTCCAGGTATCCACGACAATTGCGCAACTCCGAGGTCCGTGGCGCGGCGTTGCGACCGTCCGCGTCGAGTGGATTGCAGAGAACAGCGTTGGTAATGAAGACCTCGTCGCGGGTGAGGCCAATCGAATCCATGAGTCGCTCGAAGTTGCGACCGGACTGGTCGCCGCTCAATGGCACCCCACTTCGAGCGGCACCAAGACGGCCCGGCGCTTCCGCCACGAACATCACATCAGCGTGCAAACCACCATTGCGTCGACTCAGCACGGCTGTGGTCGACGCCATTCGCGGACACGCACGACACGCGGCCACTTCACCGGACAAGCGCTGAAATTGCCGATCACGCAGGCGGAGCTCACCACTTTTCGGATGCGTCAAGGCGTCCCTTTCCCCGAGAGCACTCATCATCGTTGCACAAGACTGCTGCCGTAACGCTCAACCGGTCACATCACTGATATAGGGCAGCCGCCCTTGTCACGACCTTGTAACGGCGGTCAATCTATCGTTTTTATACGATCGAAACGTGCCGGGAAATCCGGTTTCCGGCCGTTCTGATCCGTTCAGATCTGGGAGAGTCCCATGGAATTCGCTGCGTTTATGGCAAGCACCGCTGGCCGCGGGCTGCGCGCGCTGGTCGGCATCGTATTGTTAATCCTGGCGTTCGTCGTTGGCGGCACTGGCGGTTGGATACTCGGTATTTTCGGAATCTTTTTCGTGCTGGTCGGCGCGATGAACGTCTGCGTGCTGGCACCACTCTTCGGCGGACCATTTCGAGGAGCCGACGCGCATCGCTAAGGGTGGCACTCGAGCGACGACGGGCCCGGCAACGGAATGGGTGTCGACAGTCACCGGGGCGTTGCCGGGTCGCGAGAACCCATAATCAGACCTGTGCCCAGGTGATGAGACCGGGCAGGAACGCGGTCACGAGGTCGGCGTGACGCGGCAAAATCCGAACCGTGAAGCCTCGCACGCCGCTGAACCGGTCGATCTCGATGCGAGCGCCAAAGATGGCGCTTCCGGCGTCATCGTGATTCTGCAGCATCATCGGAACCGGCGAACCTGAGAGAATTTCACCGTCACCGTCGACCTCACCGACGTAGAGTTGCACGTTCAAGTGGTCCGGCGACAGGTCGCCGGTTTCGACATGGGCGACGACGTCGAATATCGATCCAGTTGAGATTGAGTCCACGGCGTCGGTTTCGACCTCCAGGACGCGCACTCCGCCCCACTTCTCTCGCTCCTGCTGCTTCCAACAGGCCAGCTCTCGACTGACCTCGAGATTATTCGCCGTCAAGCGTTCAAAGCGGTTTGACGATGGGAGATAGAAGTGCTGGTAATACTGCCAGACCATCCGGTGCGTGTTGAAGACTCCGGTAAGTTGGCTGATCGATGAGCGCATCCGCGCGATCCAGTCGTGCGGAAGGCCGTCCTCGCCACGCCGGTAGAAGGTCGGAATGACCTCCTGTTCCAGCAGTTCGTAGACATCCTGCGAGTCGGCCTGATCCTGGATGTCGAGTGTGGCGAACGGCTCGCTGCGTCCGATGGCCCAACCGATCGGCGACCGCTGGGGATCCGCATTCTTCCACGCCTCGGCCCACCAGCCATCGATCGTGCTCATATTGAGCACCCCGTTCGCGGCGGCCTTCATCCCGCTCGTCCCACTCGCTTCCATTGGACGGCGCGGCGTGTTCAGCCAGACATCCGCGCCCTGCACCATCTGCGACGCGACGTAGATATCGTAGTCCTCCAGGAACACGATGTGATCGCGGAATGGCGATTCCTGCGCCAGCGCGACGATCTGGCGAATCAGTTCCTTGCCCTGATCGTCCCGGGGATGCGCTTTGCCACCAATTATGATCTGCACTGGCCGTTCCGGATTGGTGAGCAGGCGCTCGAGCCTCGCAGGATCCCGGAAGAGGAGCGTCGCACGCTTGTATGCCGCGAAGCGGCGACCGAACCCGATCGTCAACGCGTTTGGGTTGAGCACATCATTGGCTCGATCGAGTTGGAGGCGAGACGCGCCGCGCCGCTCGTACTGCGTCGCCAGTCGCGAACGCGCGAACTCGACCAGTCTCTTTCTGGATCGCTCGTGAGTTTTCCAGAGCTCTTCGGTAGGAATCCGGTCGACCCGCGACCAAACGTTGTGGTTGGCTGGCTCGTGACGCCAGTCATCGCCAATGTACCGGTCGTAGAGCGCGCCCATCTCGGAAGAGATCCAGGTGTTCAGGTGTACGCCGTTCGTGACATGCCCGATCGGGATCTCGTCGGCTGGGACCCCAGGCCAGATGCCGCGCCACATCGCGCGGGTCACATCGCCGTGCAGCTCGCTCACACCGTTGCTGTAGGCGGCCAGACGCAGCGCCAGAATCGTCATACAGAAGGCTTCCGAGTCGTTGAATGCGTTCTGCCTGCCGAGCGCCAGGAACTCGTTCATCGACAACTGAAGTGCCGAGACGTAGTCGCTGAAGTAGCGGTTGACCAGGTCAGGAGAAAAATAGTCGTGTCCGGCGGGTACCGGGGTATGGCTCGTGTAGACCAGTCCGGCAGCGGCCGCCTCGCGCGCCTCGGCAAACGTGACACTCTCGCGTGTCATTATCTCGCGTACCCGCTCAAGGCCAAGAAACGCCGAATGCCCTTCGTTCATGTGATAGATCGTGGGAGCCAGATTCATCGCGCGCAACGCACGATATCCGCCGATGCCGAGGACGAGCTCCTGTTGGATTCGCGTCTCGATGTCGCCACCATAGAGCTTGTCGGTGATTCCGCGGTCATCTGGATTGTTCAAAGGAAGGTTCGTGTCCAGCAGGAAGAGCGGCACGCGCCCCACCTGTGCACGCCAGACGCAGACGAAGACCTGACGCCCCGGGAACCCAAGCTCGACGAGGACCGGCTCACCATCTTCATCACGTACCAGCTCGATCGGCAGTCGCTGGAAGTCGTTCTCCTGATACAGCTCCTGCTGCCAGCCGGCCTCGTTCAGTGCCTGATGAAAATATCCCTGCTGGTACAGGAGGCCGACACCGACGAGCGGCAGGCCGAGATCACTCGCTGACTTGAGGTGGTCGCCCGCGAGAACGCCCAGGCCGCCGGCGAAGATCGAAAGGCACTCCGACACGCCGAATTCGGCCGAGAAATACGCGACGAACGGCTCGTCACGCGAACGCTCGGACCGGCTATACCAGGTCGAACCACTGGACACGTAGCGCGACAACTGCTGAGAGACCTTCGCTAATCGCTCGAGGTACGCAGTGTCGTTCGCCGCGGCGTCGAGGTGATCTTGATCGATCGACGACAGCATGAGGACCGGATTGTGCTGTGTGCGATCCCAGAGGTCAGGGTCGAGATCCGAGAAGAGTTTCCGGGCGCTGTCATGCCACGCCCACCACATGTTACGACTTATATCGTTGAGTGCTGAAAGTGACTGCGGGATGACGGGTGTAACCCGAAACGTTCGAAGCGCTTTCATATTTCTGAAGCGTTCCTCATCATACGATGTTCGTGTCGAACCGGCTGAGAATGATACGGTCGAGTGCCCCGCGGTCAAACACGCACGAAGCCCAATTCCCTTGACTAGCATAACAATAGCCGTCTACCTGAATCGAGACAGTGACGAAGATGGTAAACCGGACAGGATAATCGACCGGGCTCACGGCAACATGCGACTCAGAGGCAATCCGTGGCAGAATCTCAACCAGGGAACGCCGGAACAGGAGCCAAACCTTTGATTTCACGAACAGAGCTTATCGACTTTTGTACGTCGTCGCTGGACGCCACGCGATTCCGCGACGCGTCGTTGAACGGCTTGCAGGTCGAAGGCGCCGCGACAATCGACCGGGTGGCGACGGCGGTGAGCGTCAGCGAACGAGTGATTCAAGAGGCAATCGACTGGAATGCCACGATGCTCCTGGTCCACCACGGTCTTTTCTGGGGAGAACGAGCTGGGCCAGTTGCCGGACCGTTGAGAAATCGCCTGCGCCTGTTCTTGGAAGCCGATCTCAATCTTGGCGCCTATCATCTTCCGCTCGATGCACATCCAGAGATTGGCAACAACGTCCTGCTGGCCAAGGCGCTCGAACTCGACGTTATTGAGCCGTTCGCGGAAGTCGCGGGTCAGCCCATCGGCGTCATCGCCGCCACCGCTCAGCCGCTGAGCCTCTACGCGCTTGCTGCGCGGGTCAATGGCGTGACCGAACGGACTCCGACGATCCTGCGCGGTGGCCCGGACGAAATCCTGCGTATCGGGATTCTCAGTGGTTCGGGCTATTCTGCGCTAGAAGAAGCCGCCAGCCAGGGCTGTCAGGCGCTGGTTACCGGTGACGTGAGAGAACCGACGATGGCGCTGGCGCGGGAACTAGGTGTCTCAGTCATCGCTGGTGGACACGAGGCGACCGAGCGGCTTGGCATTCAAGCACTCGGCGATCTTCTGACGCGAGACTTCGAAGTTCAAACCAAGTTTTTCAGCGATCCGAACCCGATTTAGTCCTGGTGCGGGCGTGCGGCAGGTAGAACAACCATTCACGAACGGCGGGAACGTCGTTGGGAGGGACAAGATGACGACAACCGCGGACTTGTTCAAGGCCTATGACGTACGCGGGGTCTATCCCGGCGAACTCAACCCGGACATTGCTTATCAGATCGGTCGCGCTTATGTCCGTTACCTGAAACCGTCCGAAGTCGCGGTCGGCCGGGACATGCGTATTTCGTCGCCCGCCCTCGCCAGCGCGCTGATCGACGGCATCCTGGATGAAGGCGCCGACGTCAGCGACATCGGACTCGTCAGCACCGACAGCCTCTACTTCGCGGTCGGAAAGTATGGCTTCGACGGCGGCGTGATGGTCACGGCGTCACACAACCCGCCCGAATACAACGGATTCAAGTTCTGCCGCTCCGAAGCGCGGCCCCTCAGCATGGATGAGGGGATTGGCGAGATCCGTGACCTGGTCATCAAGGGGGGCTTCGAGCGACCCGCATCGCGCGGAACACTTCAAACCAAGGATATCTTGCCCAATTTCGCGGAGCACGTCCTCTCAATGATCGATCCCTCCGCGGTCAAGCCGATGACAATCGCGATCGACGCCGGAAACGGCATGGCAGGCAAGATCGTCCCACTGGTGTTCAAGGACCTGCCGATAAAACTGATTCCACTCTTCTTCGAGCTCGACGGCCGCTTTCCCAATCACGAAGCCAACCCACTCGAACCGGAAAATATCCGTGACCTACGACAGGCAATTCTCGATAACAAGGCCGATTTCGGGATTGCCTTCGACGGCGATGCCGACCGCATGTTCGTGCTCGACGGCCAGGGCAAGTTCGTCGGCGGGGACATGGTCACCGCGCTGGCCTCGAAGTCGCTGCTACGGAAGCATCCGGGAAGCGCGATCGTCTACAACTTGATCTGCTCACGTGCGGTACCCGAGACGGTCGAACGCGAAGGCGGACGCGGTATTCGCTCACGAGTCGGACACTCGTTTATCAAAGCGCGCATGCGCGAGAACGACGCAGTCTTCGGCGGTGAGCACTCTGGCCACTTCTACTTCCGAGACAACTGGTACGCCGACTCGGGAATCATTGCGGCACTCACGGTCATAGAGTTGCTGTCGGTTGAAGACGTCAGCCTCGCCGAAGCGTTGAAGCCGATCGATCACTACGTTCGCTCGGGAGAGATCAACTCGGAAGTCAGCGAGCAGCAGACCATCCTGAACAAGCTTGAGAAGACGTACGCCGACGCCAATCTCGACCATGTCGACGGCCTGACCATTGGCTATCCAGACTGGTGGTGCAACGTGCGCCCGTCGAATACGCAGCCGCTACTGCGGCTGAACGTCGAGGCTGACAACGAACGCCTGCTGAACGAGAAGACGGCTGAACTGCTCAAGATCATCCGGGGGTAACGATTGACGCTCGATTCGTCTGACGGAACCAGCGTTCCTCACCCCGGAACTCCAGTTTCGATCGTGAAGCTCAAGCCAGACGGTACCGAGGCGATTCGCTATCCGGGTGAGATCATCGGCGCGCCGCCTGGATGGGTGGCAGCGCGCTGTCCCTGGAAACAGCGACGAGTCGACCTCGGCTATCTGGTCTTCGATCCGAATGACATCTTTCTCGAGTTCTTCTCGCTCACCGACTCTTTCAATGCGTTCGCCATTCACACCAGCGACGGTGAACTTAAGGGCTGGTACTGCAACGTCACGTTGCCGAGCTGGGTCGAGCACGATACCGTCTACTGGCACGACCTCTATATCGACGTGATCGCCTACCCGGACGGTCGTATCCTGATTCTGGACGAGGACGAGCTGGCCGAATCGAATCTGAAATTGCGTGACCCCAAACTTCATCAGCAGATCCTCGACGCACGAGACTGTCTCGTTAGAATGGCGACCGCGTGCGAATACCCGTTTAACCAGCGTCTTCAATCCGAAACTCCGGCTAGACGCGGTTGATCGATGCGAGCGTTGTCCAATCGTTTCAGCACTGACCGTGGTACTCCGGTCGACGAGCGAACTGGCGGATAGAGAGCATGCCCAACACACCTCCGAGTCGTCTCCGTGTAACTGCCGGCGGATTCCTGGTCGGAGCCATGTTGACGACGTCTTCCGCGTTTCTCGTGCGGAATGGCGCACGCTGGCGCAGACAAACCGAGGAACGGCTCAGCAGCGAGAGTCGAGTCGTCACCACCGCGGCCGGACCCATCGAATTCGGCGAACTGGGAGAGGGATCGCCCGTTCTCGTGCTGCACGGCACGCCTGGAGGCTACGATCAGGGACTGGCCGCCGCGAAGCTCATGCTCGGAGACTGCTTCCGTCTTATCGCGCCGTCGCGCCCTGGCTATCTGCGCACGCCACTCTCAACGGGCCGCTCGCCCGCGGAGCAAGCGGACGCGGTCGCAGCCTTGCTCGACGAGCTCGACCTGGACCGGGTCGCGATCATTGGCATATCCGGCGGAGGACCGTCCGCCGTGCAGCTCGCGGTCCGGCATCCCGAGCGTGTTTCGCGCCTCGCGCTGCTCGAGGCCGTCACCGCGTCAACGAAACTGGCAGCCGACAACCTCGTGCGTGGACCGCTCACATGGGACGCAGTAGCCTGGCTCATCGTGTCAGCCGCAAACACGTTCGGCGGTTGGATCGTCCCCGGGGATGCGCGAACTGCCGAAACCGTCGCCGCGTTCAAGCACCTCGCCGCGACGAATTTTCCGCTCGACGTTCGTCGTACAGGCACGTTGAACGACGCGGAGTTCGTCGAATCGCTCGACGAACAACCGCTGTCTCGGATCAAGGTGCCGACTCTCGTCATCCACGGAACACACGACCGCAGCGTTCCGGTAGAGCAGTCCGAAGACGCCGCACGTCAGATTCGCGGTGCCAGGCTCTTCCTGGTCGAAGGTCGCGATCACACCACCACGCTTGTGACGCCCAGTGCGTGCGAGGAATTGAAACGATTTCTCCGCGAGTAGACGGACTCGATTCCCCGACTATCGTTGATTAGCAGCAAATTCTCTCGCGTCAGGGCTATCCGCATCGCGCGGAGGGGAGGCCGTCGCCACCCGCAGTTTTCCCGCAATCATTCTTCCGGAACCGCACGCAAGTACCTCTGGAACGGGGTATCGAGCCCGTGAGCCGGTTGAGGACCGCACCCATCTCCCGCTGCCAGCAATTCCGACGCCCGTTAATCTTCTCGGCGCACGTATAGATCAAATGTTCTGCTAGAATGACAGTCTCACTCGCGTGACGGAGAGGGTCGACAACCATGCCGATGAGGATCACTCGGGACGAGGCGGCAGCGCTTGCCGTCATCGCACAGGGGCTCGACGATGCCATTGAACGGCCGGTCACCAAGGAGCGACTCATTCAACTGATCTGTCGTATTGGCTGCCTGCAGATCGATACCATTTCGGTCGTCGCGCGCAGTCACTACCTGGTCCTTTGGAGCCGGGTTGGCCAGTACGACATGGGATTGCTGGACGAATTGCACCACCCCGATCGTCGACTGTTCGAGTACTGGGCGCATGCGGCCTCCCTCATCCCAGCCGAACTTTTTCCCTACTTTCGGCGACGAATGCAGATTCGTGCATCTGACCACCTCGAAACGGACGCCAGTTGGGCCATCGAGAATCAGGTCCTGCTCGATGAGGTCCTCGAAGCCGTGCGCCAGCACGGGCCGATCAGTTCGAACCATTTCGATCGACCGAATCCGGACGAACCAGTGGCGGCCTGGTCCTGGTGGGGCGGCAAACCAGCCAATCGAGCACTTGACGTCCTCTGGTCAATTGGATCGCTCTCGGTTCATCGCAGGGTTAACTTCCAGCGCCATTACGAACTGACCGAGCGCCTCTTCCCAGAGCACGTCGAAGCCGACTTGCCGTGCCAGGCGGAGGAGGAACGCGTTCTCGCAACCCGTGCCGTCGAGGCGATGGGCATTGGGTTCCCTCAGGGAATCAATGACTACTTCCGGACGAAGTGGGGTGCCCGGACACGTCCACTATTGCGGGAACTCGAAGAAGACGGAATTATCTTCAGCGTGGAGGTGGAGGATCTCGGATCTGCCTACGTCGCCGAGTGCTCGCGTCCCCTGCTCGAGGAGGTCCATGCAGGGCGGAGGCCAAAGCGAACGACGCTGCTTTCTCCATTCGATAACCTGATCTGGGAACGGCACCGCACGGAGAAGCTGTTCGATTTCGAATATCGACTGGAATGTTATACCCCGGCGCCGAAACGCAAGTATGGCTACTTCACCTTGCCGATTCTGGACAGAGGTAAGCTGATCGGGCGGATCGACCCAAAGGTCGACCGGCGCGAGAAGATACTCTACCTGCGTTCGATCCACATCGAGGATGGCGTCAAACTCGGTTCTCAGCGCACCGCCCGGATTACGCGCATCCTCCGTGATTTTGCACGGTTCAACGAAGCCACGACTGTCGTCGTGCAGTCGGGACCGGGTGAGATCGAACCGAGGTTCGAGGCCTGACTCAGCAGGCCTGCGGTCGTCTCAAGCTGAGGTTCGCGATTGACCGGGAGTGCTAGCGGAACCGATAGGTAATCCGGCCGCGCTGAAGGTCATATGGGGACAGCTCGACACGGACTTTGTCACCGATGAGGATTCTGATGAAGTTCTTGCGCATCTTGCCCGATGCGTGCGCCAGCACGTGGTGCCCGTTCTCGAGCTCAACGGTGAACATCGCGTTCGGAAGTGCTTCAACGACCGATCCTTCGGCCTGAATCATGTCAGCTCGTGCCAATCGACAATCTCCTGTTCCGTGGTTTGAGGCGAACGAATACCCGGCGAACGGCGGCGAGTGGACGGTCGCCACGCCGACCCGGATCTTACGGCATATCCAATGACGGGGCTGCTTGCGCACCGACACGGACGCTAGTAACATCATACCAAGATTTGCACAGATTCTGCCAACGTTTGAGAGAGTCCATGTCCAGGCACGCCACTGAAAGTCCCGTACCGGCCGATAACTCAGGAAATTGGCTCACGATTGACGCCGCTTGTCAGATGCTCGGAGTCGACCAGTCGACCCTGCGCCGTTGGAGCGATTCTGGGAAGGTGCCGGTCTTTCGCACCCCGGGTGGACACCGGCGGTACAACGAAGACGACCTCAAGGCGCTGATGCAGGGCGAAAGCCGCCCGCGGCGACGGATGAGCCGTCAGGTGCTAACCGACCTTTCGTACTCGGCCTACGAGAGCGATTTCATGCGACAGGTCCGTTCACGCGCCTGGTATCGCGCGTACGACCCGGCGCAGCTCGATGAGTTGCGTGTACTCGGTCGCAAGCTTGTCGATCTCGCCATTCGCTCGATTGGTGGCCGTGGAGATCGCGGACAAATCCTCGAAGAGGGTCAGGCAATTGGACGCCGGTATGGCGCCATGAGCGCTGAAGCGGGACTCTCGGCCGACGACGCCGTCGAGGCGTTCCTGTTCTTCCGCTATCCCGTCATCCAGGCGATGACCCGCTTCATCGAGGAAGAGAGCATCCCGGCCAAACGGTCCGGTCGCATTTACGTCGAAGTAAGCCAGTTCCTCGATCAGGTGCTGGTCGCCACCGTGTCGTCGCACACTCGCGCAAATTTCTAGCGCACCTTGCCACGAGCGATAACGTCCCAACAGGCAACAACCTCATCGTCTCGCACCACGAACATCTCGTCCTGCAAATTCACCGTGGGGCAGACATGGTTCGGGATGATCTCAAGACGGTCTCCTACCTTGACATCTCGCGCGCCCTCCGGCAGCTCGATCACGCCATGTTCCTCGCTCACTCGGACCACAGTCGCGTCTGGAATCTGCACGACGTAGCCAAAGCCGGGCTTCGAAGGCGACGGGTCCATCGCCAGCGTCTTCGACCCAGCGTCGACGACCGCTCGATCGGGCGACGGACGGGACACGACGGTGGTGAGAATGCGAAGCGCGCATCGATCCGGCGTGATCCGCCCATATCGAAATGCCGTGTTGTCGTTGAAAACGTAGGTGCCTGGTCGCATCTCGGTGACGCCATCGATGGAGGTGGTCGCGAAGGCGGCGGGAGTCGAGCCAACGCTTACGGTATCGATGTCAAAGCCGTTCTCGCGCAACAGGTTGGCAGTCTGAACCAGATCATCACCCGCCGTGCGCGCGACCTGGGCCAGTTCGTCCGCATCGTTGGCTGCCGCGACGTGCCCTTCATGGGTCATGATGCCGCGCAGTCGCAATCCCGGCATCTCCGACACCTGCCGCGCCAAGTCGAGCACCTGCTCTCCCGGCGTCAGACCGGCACGGTTCAACCCGGTGTTCACTTCGATCAAGACGTCAAGTCTCTTGCCCGCTGACGCGCAGGCATCCGACAGCGACTGGGCGACCTCAGGTCCGTCAACCGCCACGGTCATGTGAGCACGGTCCATCAGATCGAGCAGCCTGCGAATTTTCAGCGGGCCAACGATCTGGTTCGCGATCAAGACGTCGTCGAACACGCCAGCAGCGACCAGGGCCTCCGCCTCTCCGAGCTTGGCACAGGTGGCGCCGATCGCCCCGGCCTCGGCCTGCATCCGCGCGATCTCAGCCGTTTTGTGGGTCTTCTGGTGTGGACGCAGCTTGATGCCATGATCGCGGGCGTAGTCCGCCATCTCAACGATGTTCTGCTTCAGAACCTTTTCATGCACCACCAGGCACGGTGTATCCAGCGACTCCATGAACCCCATGTGCGCCTCCTTACGGGTTAAACCGGCCATTTCTTGCCGCTGGTATCGACCCAGCGCGCCAGTTCCTGACTCTTGACGGCCCCATCGACGATCTCCTGCACCTTCATGCCATCTTCGAACGTCGGCGCGAGCGACTCCCCCATGAGTACGCCCCGCGACCAGTCGAACGCAAGCTGCATGAACGGCCCGACGCGCGGATCGACGGTCTTTGGCGTCTCGACCAATAGCTCCTCTGGAATCGGTAGCTCGGTAATAGACTGAGCATCGCGCTTGGTGCCGAATATCTTGGTGTCGTTTCGCAGCGCGATCATTCCATCCGTCCCAACCGCCACCAGCTCGTCCCCAAGATCGACGGGCGACGTGGCACAGGCATGAATCGAGCCGACCGCTCCCGAACCAAACTGCAGCATAATCGAGAAATTGGAGTCGGCCTGCTCGGCGTCGACACTGGCAAGCCCGGCCGCCACCCGCGCCCCGGCCACGGCATGAACGTCGCCGAACCACCAGCGAAGGGTGTCGACGACGTCGTAACCCAGCTGCTGGATGAGGCTGGTGTTGCGTTCCAGCGAGAGCATCGAGCGGCGACGCGTGTGCGGCGAACGAAACGTCGTGATACTGGCCGACTGTAGGTCGCCAATGTAGCCGTTGTCGAGGAGCTGCTTGATCCGAATACGCGCCGGAACGAAGCGCGAGCTGAAAACGATTGAGCCCTGAATCTGCGCATCACGCGCTACGCGGTGCATGTCGCGAGCCTCGGCCGCGCTGCGCGCCATCGGAGAATCGCACAGGATGTGCAGACCACTCTCGACCGCGGCGATTACCAGGCTGTGGTGAAGGTCGGCGGGCGCCGCGATGGTAACGGCATCGAGGTTTGCACGCCGGAACATGACCCGGTAATCGTCGTAATGTTGCGGTACCTGAAAGCGGGCTGCGATCGCGGACGCCGATCCGCCGTCGATCGCCGCGACGGCAATCACCTCGACGTGTGGAATCTGGCGCAGGCCCGGCAAGTGAACGGCCGAGCCAGCCGCCGTACCCACGACCCCGACGCGGAGCGGTGTTGTCTGCACCTTGAACGAGTCCCTCCCAGTCGTCTACCCTGGTTCGTCAAGTATGGTTGGCCACCGCCACGCACGCAACGCCTGATTTTGAGGAGATCAAGCGGGCGACAGAATCTTAACGCGCTGCCCCTCGATTCGGAGTCGGTCCTCGGCAAAGAGTCTGATCGCCTGCGGATACAGCTCGCACTCTTGGGCGAAGACGCGTGCTCCGAGCGTGCCGGCCACGTCGTCGTCCAGTACGGGGACGCACGACTGCAGGATGATGGGCCCGGCGTCATAGTGCTCGTCGACGAAATGAACCGTGCACCCGGTGACCTTCATACCCGATTCGAGCACTCGCTCGTGGACACGATGTCCGTAGTTGCCCTGACCGCCGAATAGTGGCAAGAGCGCGGGATGAATGTTCATCACGCGGCCGTCGAACGGAGGTGGAATCGCGATTTTCGAGAGGAATCCGGCCATCAAGACGAGATCGGGCTGCTCCGGATCCAACGCCTCGTGCACCGCGTCGCTGAAGGCTTCGACGGTCTCGAACTGGCGGCGCGGAATGATCGACAGGGGGATGCCCGCTCGATCGGCAACCTCGACCCCGCGAACTTTTGACCGGCTGCTGATGACACGAGCAAAGTCGACCGCGATCCGGCCCTCGTCGTTCGCGCGGATGAAATTCTCAAGCGTGCGACCGGAACCCGACAACAGGACCACGACCCTGAGACGTCGAACGTGCTTCCCCTCGTTGCGATCGGCCATCGACCTCTTCACCTCCTCGGGCGATGATACACGCTCGCCGGTTGCCAGGCCGAAAATCGTCGATGTCAAGGTAGAATAGGTGCAGCGATGCGTTGGCAAGATCGCGGTCGGAGGGAGCGCAATTGCAGGGAGAGCAGCAGGTGACAACCACCGAACAGAACAACAACGCAGTCAGAGTCGGCATCGATGAGTCGGTCGATTCGGTTGTCGTGCTTGATTTCGGTTCGCAAGTCGCCCAGCTCATCGCGCGCCGGGTACGGGAGGCGAACGTCTATTGTGAGATGCTGCCGCACGACGTCTCCTGGAGAGAGGTCGTGCGCCTCCACCCACGCGGCGTGATTCTCTCTGGCGGGCCCGCCAGCGTCTACGCGCCAGATGCCCCGAAGATGCCTGATTGGGTACTGGCGCGAGAGCTGCCGGTTCTTGGCATCTGCTACGGCATGCAGCTATTGGCGGAGGCTCTTGGTGGCAAGGTCGCGCCCGCGACCGAGCGTGAGTTCGGCCCGGCCACGATTCGCGTCACTCATGCGGAGGGCATTTTCACCGACCTGCCCGAGACGATCGACGTCTGGATGAGCCACGGCGACCGGATCGACGAGCTCCCGCCGGGATTCATCTCGTTGGCGGAGAGCACGAATTCGCCGTATGCCGCGATGAGCAGTGGCCGGTTGATTGGACTTCAATTCCACCCAGAGGTTGCCCACACGCCACTGGGCGGCCCGATGCTGCGCAACTTCCTCTACGACGTCTGCGGCTGCACCGGCAACTGGACACCCGATTCGTTCGTCCACTCGGCCATCGAATCGATCCGGACGAAGGTCGGCGACGACAAAGTCCTCCTCGCGCTCTCTGGCGGTGTTGATTCATCAGTCGCGGCGGCACTCATTCACCGAGCCATCGGCGATCAACTGACACCGATCTTCGTCAACACCGGAATGCTGCGCGAGGGCGAGGCCGAGACGGTACGTGAGGTCTTCGGTCGTCATTTCAAGATGAACCTGGTCTACGTCGACGCGACAGAGCGTTTTCTGGAGCGGCTGTCCGGAGTGAAGGACCCCGAGGAAAAGCGCAAGATTATCGGCGACGAATTCGTGCGGGTTTTCGAGCGAGCGGCAGAGGAGCACGGGCCATACAAGTTCCTGGCGCAGGGGACGCTCTATCCCGACGTCATCGAGAGCGCCACGAAGGTTTCCAAGACGGCGGACAAGATCAAGACGCACCACAACGTGGGCGGTCTTCCGGAAGACCTGAAGTTCGAATTGATCGAGCCGCTGCGCTTCCTCTTCAAGGATGAGGTGCGCACGGCGGGCAAGATTCTGGGCCTGCCCGATGAGATCGTGAACCGGCAACCGTTCCCGGGGCCCGGGCTGGCCGTACGCATTCTCGGACCGGTCACCGACGACGCGCTGGCCATCCTGCGCCGGGCCGACGCCATCGTGCGCCAGGAAATCGAAGCAGCGGGTCTTGGCGACGAGATCTGGCAGTTCTTCGCCGTTCTCTTGCCCGTGCAGTCGACCGGGGTCATGGGCGACATGCGCACTTACGCTCAGGTCTGCGCCATTCGAGCGGTCACGAGCGAGGACGCCATGACGGCCGACTGGGCGCGTCTGCCATATGACCTGCTCGCTCGCATGAGCAGCCGGATCATCAACGAAGTGCGCGGCATCAACCGGGTGGTCTACGACATCTCCAGCAAGCCGCCATCCACCATCGAATGGGAATGAACAGGGAGAGCCGATGAGAGTCCTGGTCGTCGGAAGCGGCGCGCGTGAGCATGCCCTCGTCTGGAAGCTGGCCCAGTCGCCACGCGTCGAATCGCTGTTTGTCGCTCCTGGCAACGCCGGAACGGCCGCACTTGCTACCAACCTCCCGGTCGCGGCAAGTGACATCGACGGACTGGTCGATGCCGCACGAGAGCACCGGATCGACCTGACTGTGGTTGGCCCTGAAGATCCTCTGGCGTCTGGTTTGGCCGATGCCTTCGTCAACGCGGGATTCGCGGTGTTCGGTCCGAGCGCCGACGCGGCCCGCATCGAGAGCAGCAAGGCGTGGGCGAAGGAGATCATGCAGGCCGCGGGCGTGCCAACCGCGAAATCCGAGCGATTTGACGACCTCGAGCGAGCGCTCGACGCGCTAGCCGACGCCAACCTGCCGATCGTGATCAAGGCGGACGGCCTTGCCGCTGGGAAAGGCGTCATCGTCGCCGAGACACGCACGGACGCCGAGAACGCGGTGCGCTCGATGCTCTCGGGCGAGGCATTCGGAGAGGCCGGCAACGCTATTCTGCTGGAGGAATATCTGACCGGCATGGAAGTCTCGGTGCTCGCGCTCACTGACAGCCGAACGATCTACCCGCTCGTACCGTCGTGCGATTACAAACGCGCTGGCGATGGCGATACTGGTCTCAACACTGGTGGGATGGGCGCCTATGCCCCGGTTCCCGCAGTTGACGAAGCGATGATGGGGCACATCCGGAATGAGATCCTTACACCGGCAATCGCTGAGATGAGCCGACGCGGGATCGAGTATCGAGGCGTCCTCTACGCCGGGTTGATGCTCACCGAATCCGGTCCACAGGTGATCGAGTTCAACTGCCGTTTTGGCGATCCCGAAACCGAGGTGGTACTGCCACTCATGCGAGACGACCTGCTTCCGCTGCTGCAGGCGACGGCCGAAGGACGTCTCTCAGACGTGCCGCCACCGAACTGGGATCCCGGCGTCTGCGTCGCGGTCGTCCTGGCATCGGGAGGTTACCCTCAGAGCTATGTCAAGGGCCGCACGATTTGCGGTCTCGACAGTCTTCCGGGTGGCGTTGTCGCGTTCCACGCTGGCACCGCTATAGGACCCGAAAAGCAGGTCGTGACGAGCGGCGGTCGCGTCCTCGCACTGACCGCGCGAGGATCGTCTTATGAAGATGCGCGCGAGCGTGCCTATGCCGCAGTCGGACAGGTGACGTTCCAGGACCGACAGTTTCGACGCGATATCGCCGCGCGAGAGGTGTAGTAGGTCACACACGAGCACGAGCGCATGCGCACACCCGAGTTCAGAGACGAATCAATTAATCGATTCGCGGCAGCCCCGAACTAGTGGAAATTGCCGCGGTAGTTCAGTATTCGACGCTCGGAACTCTGACGTAGTGACGGTATCTATGGCCGCCGCCATCGACCGACAACGGACCCCTCCGACAGCACCATCCACACCCTTCCGGGAACAACCCGGTCCACTCCATGCATTTGGCCACACGTGCCGCCACTGCGGACGCGGCCGACCTTGCCAGTTACCGAATAGAAGCCCGAACGTCCATCGACCCCGCGTCTCGGCAGTGACGTTGCCGGATTAGTTACCCAACCTCGATACAGACGTATTCCGCTCCTGGGTTCCTCGATTCGATGCAAAACCTGCGAATTTCGCCTTAAAGACGTTCCGGAGAGCCTGAGCTCTCCGGAGACGCCAAGTGGGGATGGAAGGAGACCGGCATATTCATTAGGCAAGTGTAGGTGGCCCAATCGCGATCCAGCCATTGCGGACCGCGCAGAGGACGGCCTGCACGCGATCGTTGACGTCGAGCTTGCGCAGCACGGACGTCATGTGGTTCTTCACGGTTTGCTCGGTGATAAATAGTTCGTCGGCGATTTCCTTGTTGGAAAGCCCCTGAGCGACGCAGTCAAGGACCTCGATCTCACGCACTGAGAGGGGCAGTCGCGGGCTGCTCGGCAGCATGCTCTCCTCTTCGCCCTCTTCGCCGTCGCCAGTCAACTGCCGGAACTCCGTCAGGACGCGCCAGGCAAGTTCGGGACGCGAGAGGACAGCGGTGTTGATGATCTGCTCGCCGCGACTGACACGCTCGAGAGAATGCGTCAGATCTGATGCTTCAATGTCCTTCGTCAAGAATGCGGAAGCGCCAGCACGAACTGCTTCGAAGAGGCGTTCGTCGTCAATGTGCATGGAGAGAATAACCACGTGCATCGAAGGATGCTGCTTCTTAAGAATGCGCGCGACGTTCAATCCGGTGATCCCGGGGAGTTGCACGTCCACCAGCGCGAGGTTCGGCCGGTGAATATCGGCCTCGCGAATCGCCTCGTGGCCATTGGCGGCTTCCGCCACGACCATGAACGACCCGCCCTCGGTGATGAGTCGTCGAAGACCCTGACGAAACAATGGATGATCATCTACGATGAGTACACGCTTCTCTGAAGCTGCTTGCCGTCGCCGTTCCATTGCGTCCCCCGTAATTGCGTCGGCGTTCCCCACGCCGCCCAACCCAGATACATCTCCCCCGAAGCGCCGTCCCTCTTTTGCTTGTGTTCACTCTACGCAGCATCCGACCGCGAAAACATAGGCGAAAGTGGTTGAAAGGGCCGGTTCAGAAGTACTAGTTCCGCTGGGTCCTGGCTCAAATTGACTTGCGGACACACCATTCACAAGCCAAAATTCTGTGCCGCCCTGTCATCGTATCATGTGTACGTACACATTGTAAATACATGGCAACTAGAGTACTGGTGGGGGATACGGTCGGAGTGTCCGCGGTACGGAGGGAGGACTTTAGTCCGGGGGAAGCTTGAATCCCAGCCACGCAAGCAGCCCGACGATCGTTTTTGAGTCGGCGATGTCGCCGCGCTTGATGTGTTCGACCACTTCGTCCGGACGAACTGTGACTACCGAAAGGTCCTCGTCCGGCTCAGGCTGGTCCTGTCCTGCCGTGATTCCCGTGGCCAGGTAGACCGTCAATTCCTCGTCTGCCCAGCCCGGACTGACGAAGAATCGAACGACTTCGCGCATGCCGATTGCGCTATAGCCAGTTTCCTCACGAAGCTCTCGAATCGCCGTAAACAGCGGCGTTTCTTCCGGCTCGCGCGTTCCTGCCGGTAGTTCGAGCATTTCGCGACCAGCCGCGTGCCGGTATTGCCGCACCAGAACGATGTCGCCGTTAGGGAGGACCGGGACAATCGCGACCGCGCCGGGATGCTCGACGACCTCTCGCCGGTGGACGCTGCCGTCCACCATGCGCACCTCATCGACCCGCACGTTGATGAGCTTACCGTCAAAAGCCCGATCGCTCTTGATAACCGTTTCGTCCGCCACGTACCGCGTCCAATCCTGTTGTCCTACCACCAACGAGCTGGCAATCTGCTTTGTCTGTGTGGTTCGCCATGCAGCTAACCAGCGCACAGAGCGGACCGATGCCGTCACCTCGGTGGTGACTGGCTCCGGATATTCGCTCAGATTGCTACTTGGGGGAGGCGCCGGGCGGGTTCGAACCGCCGATCAGAGTTTTGCAGACTCCTGCCTTACCACTTGGCTACGGCGCCGGATTCGCTTGTGGACTGCGATTGTAGCACCGGGGTTGATCACCAGGGCCAGCGAATAACAACAGCCGAAACAACAACGCCCCCCGACTGTCACGCGATACCGGGCCAAGACCTGAATGAACACATGCGATACCGGGCCAAGACCTGAAAGTGAGTACACGATAATGTGAGCGGAATTTCGTCTCTTCGGTCCCGGTCGTTAACAATTATGTTGTGGTGCCCCGTCCCAAGAGAGTCCGAAGAGATGCCAGCGGAACGCTTCGACAAGTGACCGCATGGTGGCGTTGATCTGGTCCGCTTTGGGCTGACCCGCCGCCGTGAACCACTCGCCATCTGCCGGATTATTGGAAACGACAAAGTCCCATTGGGCGTGGAAGCGGTCCCCGTCGGTATCCATCGCCACGGCCAGAACGGTATAAACTCCAGGATCGAGCACGATCTCGCCTGTGAGTGTCGATTCGGGTCCACCGAACTCGATCCCGTTCACCTGGAATTGTATCTGCGTGATCGCGGTGTCGGAATGCGCACTGACGCGGACCTGGACGGTGCCAGGACCGACTGTCGTGAAAGGTGCAGGAGTGAGACTGTCAAAGACTGGCAGCTGTGGACCTGCCGCGTCAGCCGACGTCGGTGATCCGGCTGACCACCAGGTCGTCGCTCCAATGAGACTGAGCACCAGCACCACGATGGCCCACAATCGTGTCCAGCGCCAGCTGTGGCCGCCTATGTAGTCCAGTCATTATGAGCGATGGTTCTCGCTCTGGATAAGGGCGGTCTCGTCTGTTCGGTCAACGGTCGTCAACAATGATGTCAAGTGTGTAAATCGCGTGGTTCTCGATTCAACGCTCCTTAGTCTGCCGCAAGTTCAGCGACCGGCTGGACGTCCGGTTTGGCGACCAATGTGGCGAGCGATTCTGGACTGAGATAGCGGCGCGTCACCTGCCACTCGTCGTGCTGCTCGGCCAGCACCATACCCACCAGCCGCGTCACCGCCGCGGCATTCGGGAAGATGCCGACCACGTCACTGCGGCGCTTGACCTCCTTGTTGAGCCGCTCTAAGGGATTGGTCGACCAGACCTGGCGCCAGTGAGCCCGCGGGACGGTGAGATAGGCGAGGACCTCATCTTCCGCCCCGTCCATCAGGTCCGCCAGGCGAGGAAAGCGCTCCCGAAAGCCATCGGCCACTTTCCGCCACTGCTCGCGACCACTCGCCGTATCCGGCTGGGCAAAGACCGTCCGGATGCTGGCGGCCACCAATTCGGCGGCGCTTTTCGGGACCAGCGCCAGGGCATTGCGGACGAAGTGGACGCGACAGCGCTGCCAGCTGGCCCCATACAGGACCGCCGCGATGGCGGCCTTCAGCCCTTCATGCGCATCGCTGGTCACCAGGCGAACCCCGCTCAGACCCCGCGCCACCAGATCCCGGAGGAACCGTAGCCAGAAGGCCCCGTCTTCACTTGGCCCCACATCCAGCCCCAACACTTCCCGCTGTCCAGTCGTGTTGACTCCGACGGCGATCACCACGGCCATGGACACGACGCGGTGATCCTCCCGGACCTTGAGATAGGTGGCATCCAGCCAGAGGTAGGGATAGCCGCCCGTCAGCGGCCGGGTGCGGAAGCGCTGCACCTCCTCGTCGAGCCCCTGACACATCCGGCTCACCTCGCTCTTACTGATCCCGGTGATCCCCAAGGCCTGCACCAGATCGTCGACTCGACGGGTCGAGACCCCGTGGATGTAGGCCTCCTGCACCACCGCGACCAACGCGCGTTCGGCCCGCTTGCGCGGTTCCAGCAACGCCGGGATGAAGCCGCCAGCCCGGACCCGGGGAACCTGCAACTCAATGCTCCCCACCCGCGTGTCCCAGCGCCGCTCCCGGTAGCCGTTCCGCTGCCCGGTGCGATCCGGCGTCCGCTCATGCCGGTCGGCGCCCAGTTGCTGGCGGAGTTCAAGCTCCATCAGCGCCTGGCTCAGGACGCGTACTCCCTCCCGCAGGATGTCGACTTCTCCCTCGCGTTCGACCTTGCGCAGCAGTTCCTCGAATGCGATGCTCAGGCTATCGGCCATGGCGGTGGTCTCCTTTCGGTCTCTGATGACTCAACCGATGTGAACCACGCCTTGGCCCTTCTCGTCAACGGCTTCCGGCTATCTACACACTCCCTGGGACTCTAACGACACAATTTAAGGAACTCCGAAGCGATCATGCTCATGACACGTATCTGCAGCACCCCGCTGGAGTGCGGCGGGGTTCTCGCTCTGGAACACCGGCCCGCAGCCTCGGAAGAAAGTCAGTGAGCGGGAGTCGAAGGATTACCCCTTGGTATCGTGGTCGGTCGCGCCCTGAGAGATTCTTCGCCTACGGCGTCAGAATGACCGGTGCAGGTTGGTCCGCTTCTCGGCATGACGGCACCATGACTCGTGACGACCAGGAGGAACAACAATGTCGCTCGAGGACAACAAATCACTGGCATTGCGCTACCAGCAGGCATGGGCCACGAACGATCACACGGAAATCGATGAGTTTTTCTCCGAGGCGATTCTGGTCAACTACTCGCCCGCCCCTCAACCGGCTCTGGGCTGCGAAGCTCTGAAGGCAATGCCGGACGGCATACACCACACCTTTCCGGATCTCACGATCGAGAATCATCAGGTCGTGGCGGAGCGCGACGCCGTGGCGCTTCGTTGGAACATGCGCGGCACGCATCACGACAAGCGCGTGAGCTGGTCCGGTCAGAACATGCTGCGCATAATCAACGGTAAAATCGTCGAAGACTTTGGCGTTGACGACAGTCTGGCAATGCTCCGACAACTCGGGATGACGTCAATCCCCGGGTCCGAAGGTTGACCACATCAGGGCATGTCAGAACTCACATGATTTCATGATATGTGCAGACTTTGTCCTGTGTTATAGTCAATCATAGCCGCTGAAAACGAACCGTGCGTCCGTTCGTATGGGCTGCAAGCAACAACCTCAAGAGGACGACGGAGGAGCGTTCTTGGAACTAAGCTCGCCTGGACTTTCGCGATCAGGTCGGGACGCCGCATCGTCACTACGTCGCGTTTGGTCCTGGACTACCATCGGCCTGCTGTTCTTACTCGCGACCCTGGGCAACCTCTATGTCGTCCCGGGCGACCACATTGTCGCCGCCCTCTTCGCGATTGAAATACTTCTCGGGGCGCTCTGGTTCACCGCGCGGTCAACCATCGTCGTCTCCGTCGCGGCCATCGCGCTCTATATCACGACGGCGACAATCGACCGCCAACCGTTTCTCGTCGGCCTCTTCGGAACGGCTGGGCTCGTTATCGTCGCTTACCTTGCCGTTGATTTGAACCGCGAACGTCACCGTTCGCGCGAGACAACACTCGCACTCTCACAGACAAACGAACAACTCAAACTGACCGAGGAGCGTCTGCGGATCGGCTTGTCAATGGCCGATGTCACTGTGACGTGCCAGGACCAAGACCTCAACTACACCGCGGTATACAACGCCCGTCCAGAGCTTCCTGCACAGGCACTCATCAGAAATGCCGGACAGGACCTCCTGACGCCAGAGGACCTGGCATCGCTGACAACCATCAAAAGACGGGTACTTCAGAGCGGTATTAGTGAACGAATGGACATCCAGTTCACGGTCGACGACGTCACCCGTGTCTACGATATGCACATCGTTCCGCAACGGAGCATATCCGGAGAGATCAACGGCATCATCGGGTCGTCGACCGACATCACCGAGCGGAAACAGGCTGAGGAAGCGCGTTTCTTCGAGGCCACCATTCTTGCGAATATTCGCGATAGCGTGATCACCACCGACCTCGACGGACTGGTCACCTTCTGGAATGGCGGGGCGGAACGGATCTTCGGGTATAACTCGCGAGAGGTGCTCAACCTCCCGCTAAGCGTGCTCTCACCCGATGAGGACCCCGCCAGGTTAGCGACCTACCGCGACCGCATTCTCGCGGGAGAGGAATTCAGCGGAGAGATTCTCGAACGTGGCAAGAGCGGCCAGTCGGTGTGGGTCGACCTGAAGATCTCGGCGCTGCGCAATGCCGACAACGAGGCGATCGGCTTTCTGCGCGTCGCCAACGATATCAGCGATCGCAAGCGGCTCGAATTCGAGCGCGAAGAATCGCTGAAGCGTGAGACGACCGCACTCCATCAACTGCAGCAATTCGTCGCGCTGGTCGCGCACGATCTGGATCAACCGCTGACGACGATCCACGGCGTGACGCAACTGCTCGAACGCAGCTTGGACGAACGGCTTGACGAGAGAAGAACGCCGCCGTCTGCGCTCGATCCGAGAGGCAACCCAGCGCATGTCCCGACTCACGGCAGACCTGCGACAAGCCATTGCGATCCGTGGTGGCCACTTCACGGTGAATCCCGAGCAGATGGACCTGATGAACGCGGTTCGATGGGTCGTCAATGAACAACAGCAGAGTACCAGCCAGCATCAGGTTGCGCTCTCGGGACCAGGTGAGCTACCGGGAAGCTGGGACCGGGACCGCATCGTCCAGATGTTGACGAATCTGGTCTCGAACGCCATCAAGTACTCTCCGGACGGCGGAGAAGTGAACGTTGTTGTCGCTGAAGAACCGGATTCCGTCACCATAGAGGTTCGCGATTCGGGAATCGGCATGACCGCGGAGCAGACGGAGCTCCTCTTTGAGCCGTTTTCGCGCGTGCATGATGACGTTCGAATATCCGGAACGGGGCTCGGCCTCTACATCACGCGAGGAATTGTCGAGGCACATGGAGGCCAAATTCGGGTCAACAGCGAGCCAAGCAAGGGGAGCAGCTTTGTCGTGACCATGCCGCGTCATTCGCCATCCGATCTGACGATCTGAGCGCTCCTCGCCATCGCGCGGATTCAGCCATCTTCAACGATCACCTCGAAAGATTGCCCGACGAATCCCATGAGGATTATCGCTCTGGGCCGTCCCGAGCAACCGTGGTATTAGGGTGTTTTCGAGGTTGGCGATAATCGCCAAACGCCCTGGTTCCCAATCTTGACCTGTCTCATCCTTGGACCCGAAGCCAAGAAATGTCGCGGCACGGCACATGCAGATAATGCCGCGCGATGTCTGAGAATGACCATTGCAGTGCTCATCACAGCCGCTCCTGTCGGCCTGAGTTGAGGAAGGAGGCTCGCGAATAGAGCGACCTATGAGCGTGGTACTTGTTGTAGAAGACGAGCCCGACATCGGCGATGTCTTCGCCGAGATCGTTCGACTCGAAGGTCACGAGCCGATCCTAGCGCCAAATGGCGAGATCGCGCTCAAACTCGCACGCAGTGCGCGACCGGATCTCATATTGATGGATCTGGTGATGCCCATCATGAATGGCACGCAGGCGATGTGCATGATCCGGGCGGATCCCATAACCCGCCGTATTCCGATCATAGCGACGTCGGTCGGGCGCCCAGACCTCGAGACGATCGGCCTCCTGGCCGACGAGTTTCTCCCCAAACCGTTCAACGTCAGCGACGTCCAGGATCTCCTAAAGCGTTATCTCGCTGAACGTCAACCTGTCGTATAGCTCATCCCCATGTGGCCATCTTTCGGGCGGTTTTGGACAACCGGCTGTATCTGCGATCACCACTTCATTCGTGACGCCCCGGGAATCCGCAACCGACGCCCGGAAGTTGGCCGTGTCGTACGTCAACGAGGGAGAGGATGGTGACGTGTGAGATCTCTGCATTCTCTCCAACCACGTCGATCAATAAGTGACGTGTTCGCTCGTGGAGTCCGCCACTGCCGGAACCGTGAGCCGTCTTCACGTCAACATAGGACTTCTGTCTAAGACTGCTGGGGGGTTGCTCCGGTCCAAATCGACCTACCGGAACCGGCATGTCGATAGTACGATACTTGTGAGGACATTCTCGGTCGTGGAATCGATCGCGCGGATAACCTGTTGTGAGCGATCAACGCTCGCAAGAACCGGGGCCGCGAACTTTGTCCGCGGACTCGGCGCCGCAGCCAGTCACCGTGAATGGAGCGAGGGCCATGAACACACTCGAACTACAGCCGCTGACGCTCGCCGACGGCTCGGTCATTCCCGCCCGCCACATCCGCCCGTCTGACGCCGAAGCACTGCAACGGTTCCACCGCCGCTTGAGCGAGAGCTCCATCTACTCGCGTCACTTCGGTTTCGTGCCGGAACTCTCCGACGAGCGCGCACACTATTTCACCAGCGTCGACGGCGTCGACCGGTTGGCCGTTGTCGCGCTGGATCCGGAACGTCCACACGAGATCGTCGCCGTGGTTCGCTACGACAAGGATCCCGGTCGGGACAGCGCGGAATATGCCGCCCTGGTCGAGGACCGCTGGCAGGGTCGCGGAGTCGGCATCGCGTTGACGCGTCTCCTGATCCAATACGCGCGCCAGAACGGCGTCCGTTGCCTCTACGCACTGGTACTGGCAGGCAACGTCCGCATGATTCGCCTGCTGAACAATCTTGGGCTGCCGACGACCACAAAGTTTGTCGACGGCACCGACCGGATTGAGGTCACACTGCAATCATCCGACGCCGCCGGGTTCTGACCTTCCGCTCAGACGCGCCGCGCCGCTTTGCGGAGATCTCCCACCAGTTCGTCAAAGCGTCGATCATGCCCTTTGAACGGACGCAGCAGGTATGCCGGATGGTAGGTCGTCAGCACCTGAGTACCGGCCGGGCCATCGAGCCATTGCCCGCGCATGTCCCCGATCTTGACGTTCCGGTCGAGTAGCGCCTTAGCAGCGGTCGCGCCAAGACACACCACGGCATCTGGGTGAATAATTTCGAGTTCCCGTGATAGCCAGGGCAGGAAAGCAGCCCGTTCTTCCGCGGTTGGCGGACGATTCCGTTTGCCACCACGCGCTCCCGGTTCCGTCGGGCGGATCTTCACCACGTTGGTGATCCACACGCGTGAACGATCGAGCCCAGCCGATTCGAGCGCCCGGTCGAGCAGTTGGCCCGCCCGCCCGACGAATGGCCGTCCGTGCTTCTCCTCGTCTGCTCCTGGGGCCTCGCCGACCAACACGACGGAAGCTGCTGTGTCACCCGAGCCGAAGACGAGACGAGCGCTTCCTCGCACCTCGCGGAGTTCACTGGATTGCTCCATCTCTCGATAGAGACTATCAAGCGGCGACTTCTGGTCCGATTCACGCCCAGCCATAGCAATCCCAACACACATTCCGAGTCAATCGAAGGTCACCACACCCAGATCGGTCACCCGCGCGGCCGGAATTACCGAGAGCGCCATGAAGGAGAGCAGCCCAAATGGCGCGGGCACGGTCGAGCCGAACGATCGAGCGATCTCTTCCAAGTGCTCGTATCGCTCGGTCACGACCTCCAGTGGATCCGGCGACAGGATGCCCGCGATGGGAAGGAGTAAACGGTCGACGACCTCGCCTCCGTTCACCGCCGCGAGCCCGCCCCGCATCTCGATCACCGCTCGAATTGCCGCGAGGATATCCCCATCGCCGACTCCTACTGCCACGATGTTATGCGCATCATGCGCGATCGACGAGGCCAGCGCTCCCTCGCGCAATCCAAAACCATTGACCAACCCTACTCCGACCCGTCCGGTGGCGTGATGACGCTCGACGACCACGAGTTTCAGCAGGTCACGAGACACGTCTGAGACGAGGAACCCGCCCTCCTGCTTCGGCTGCACCTGTAGCTTTCGCGTCACGATCTGTCCGGAAATCGCCCCAACCGCAACCATTTGCTCTTGCGCCGGCGGTCGCAGGTCGTCGACCGTGAGCGTGCCGACGTGCACGGTATCGAGGAGCGTTTCAGGCGCGGTCGCGCGGGATTCGAACGCCGCGTGGCCATCTCGCGCTGCAATCTGCCCATTGAACAGGACCAGCGAGGGACGGATGTCGTCCAACCGCTCGAACACCACCAGATTCGCGCGGTATCCCGGCGCGACCTGCCCAATCCAGGGGAGACGCCAGTACTCGGCGGTTGCCAGCGTGGCCATACGAATCGCTCGCACCGGGTCGAGTCCGGCTCCGATCGCCTTTCGCAGGATGGCGTCGACGTGCCCGTCGTGCAGCAGCGTGGCGCAGTCACGATCGTCACTGGCAAAACAGCAGCGTGGATACGTCTGATCGTTGACCAGCGGCAGCAGTTCCAGGAGATTATGTTCGGTAGATCCCTCGCGAATCATGATCATCATGCCCCGACGCAGCTTCTCTCGCGCCTCGTCGAGTTCGGTCGATTCATGGTCTGAGGTCATTCCAGAACCTGCATAGGCATTGAGCGCGACACCACGCAGTCCGGGAGCGTGGCCATCTCGGCGCACTGAAGGTAACGCAAGTTTCTCGAAGATCCCCTGGTCACCTGCCAGCACCCCAGGGAAATTCATCATCTCCCCGAGCCCAACCACGTTCGGCAGCGTGAGGGCCTGCCTGATGATCTCGGTCGTCATCTCGGCCCCGGCGCTCTCCATTGGGCTCGCCGGGACACAGGAGGGAATGGTGAAGAGGAGATCGACCGGAAGGCCCCGAGCCGCCTCCATCAGGGCGCGAATGCCATCCAGGCCCGCGACGTTGGCGATTTCATGCGGATCTGTGACGACGGCGCCGGTACCGTGTGGCACGACTGCGCGCGCGAACTGGTCGACCCACAGGAGCGAAGATTCGACGTGGACGTGGCCGTCGATAAAGGACGGCGCGAGGTAGCTGCCGCCCAGGTCGATGGTCTCGGCTGCATCCTGATAGTCGCCGACGCCCGCTACCTGACCACCGCAGATGGCCACGTTTACGCGCTCGATCTCACCCGAGGCGACATTGACCAGGCAAGCGTCGCGTAGCAGGAGATCGGCCGGTTCTTGCTGCTGGGCCACCCGCAGGAAGCGCCGCCACGTCTCGACCATATCGATAACCCTCCCCCTTGGCGGCCTTTTACTCGACGAGCCGTCGTTCGATCAACGCGATGGCGTCATTCAGGATGCGAAGCTGATCGCGCGCAAACGCGGGGACCTGATCCCGCAACGCGAATGGAAGCTCCTGGTGCACCCGCACGCCGATGCCGTGATCGGTGTCATCCCACCAGGCCTCCTGCGTGCTGTCGAGAAGTCCTCGCGCCACGGCCGGGAGCGAGACTCGCGCCAGTCGCTCCAGACCCTCCCGGCGTCGTTCGTCCTCTTCCTCCCAGAAGAGTCCCGGTGAGGTATCCCAGACGTCCAGGTCGAGACCGTCCATCCCCACGCGAACGTCGACGCGACCAAGATCGGTGTCACAAGCGACGGTCCACCGGCTCTGCTCGTCCACCGTCATGTAGGCGTAGAGACCCAACGACGACAGTGCCTCGAGAACTGGGCGCAACTCCTCTCGGTCGCTCGACCGTCGAATTATCTCGTCTTGATTCTCAGATTCAGCTTCCACGATGCCTCCACCAGCCACAATCATTCGTCTCGATGTTCAGATAGAAAGAGCTGCCGCGCCGTGTTTGCAAGAACGCGTGCCAGGGAGACTGCCTCCGGTGCCAGGTTGGCCCGCATGTGAAGCTCGAGCCCCGGGATGATCTCCCAGCGCTGCCACGTTTCGAAATCGCGTTCGACGTCGCCGGTACTCGAACGCGGTTCGCCGAGGCGGCGACGGATCTGGTCGAGCCCGACATTGGCGTCTCGCAGGGATTGTATTTGGCGAAGCCGGTCGAGGTGGACACGGTCGTAGTGGGCAGCACGACCTCGACCATGCGGCGGTGCAAGCAATGCTTCCGCCACGAAATGCCGAATGCGCCGCACGGGCACCCCGGAAACCTCCGAGAGCTGGTGAATTGTCATCGCGGGTGGTACTGAGGATGGTCCGTTTTCCACGCCACTCCTGACGTTGACGCGCGGTATAGGCCGTGCGCTAATAATACCCGTAAGCTTCAAGCGCGTGGCGCGTTTCTGTTGTTGTACGTACGTGGCCAGCGCTGAGGAGGATACCGTAATGAGCAAGAATGACCAAACAATTGAAAACCGGATTCGCGAGCTTCTCGACGAGGCTGGGATAGACGTGGCCGTGTCAGTTCAGAATCGCGTGGCTCGGCTGATTGGCCCGGTCGACTCGATTCGACTGCGCGAAGCGGCGATCGATCTCGCCAGTTCGGTCGATGAAATTCGCAATGTCGACGACGAGATGAGCTACGAAGTGATCTCGCCCGACATGGTCACCGAACCCAACGATGACGATGAGCAGTTCGACTATGCCGACCGCCAGTCACTACTTGATGACATATCGGACAATGAGGGCGATTTCTCAGACAACCCTGGCACCGTCAACCAGATCGAAGTGATCGAAGACGGCGCCACGTATTTTCCACCGGTCGACCCGGTCGTCGAACCGGCTCGTGGCGAGCGGGAACTGGAAATCGTCGGCGGCTTCCAGGAGGCGGCTACCGACGACACCGAAGAGGAGAGCGCGGAAGCGTTCGACGAATCGGTGCCGCTCAGCGAAGGGACTCGGCTGATTCAGCGAGACGACGACGACATTCTCGACGACGTCAATCGCGAACTGCGCGAAGATTCTGAGACAACGACACTGAAACTGAACGTCAGCGTTCGTCGTGGCGTCGTGACGATCCGCGGTGAAGTCCAGTCGATCGACGACGCCGAGAACGCTGAGTCGGTGGCATCACGCGTCCCGGGTGTCGTGCAGGTCGTCGACCGCACCGAGATCAGGTAGGCGCTCGCGTGGGGCTCCGAACCTGCATCGATCCCGAACGCCGACGCCGGTGAGCAGTATTCGTCCGCTCACCGGCGTCATTCACCTGGCGGCGCTTCCGGGGTCACCCCTGAGCACGCTCTCCATTCCTGAGATCATCGAACGCGCTGTGACCGACGCTCGCGCGTATGCGCGCGGCGGAGCAAGCAGCGTGATCGTCGAGAACTTTGGTGACGTCCCCTATGCGCGAGCTCGGGTCGAACCGCACGCCGTCTCCGCGATGACATTAGCAGTCGACCAGGTAATCGCCGCGGTCGATCTTCCGGTTGGCATCAACGTCCTTCGCAACGACGCCAGTGCTGCCCTGGCCATCGCGGCTATCACCGGCGCCGCCTTTGTGCGCGTCAACGTTCATACCGGCGTGATCGCGACGGACCAGGGGATCATCGAGGGCAACGCGCACGAGACACTGCGCTATCGCTCGTCGCTCCGAACCCATACGCACATATGGGCAGACGTACACGTCAAACACGGCGCTCCGCTTGGAGACGTGTCGATCGAAGATGCGGCCGAGGACGCCATCTATCGTGGGTTGGCCGACGTCGTCATCGTAACGGGAACCGGGACCGGGAAGGCAGCCGACCCGTCCGATCTCAATCGCATCCGCCAGCGACTACCGGACGCGCGGATCCTAATCGGCAGTGGTGTCTCGCCGGAGACTGTTCCAGTCCTCACAGCCGCATCCGGCTTCATCGTCGGCACCTGGGTCAAGGAAAGTGGCGACGTTCGCAATCGGGTCGACGTGCGTCGCGTCGAGACGCTGGTCGCGCGTATTCGCGCTATGGACGAGTCCTAGCGGGCAACGAGCTCGGTTCACCTGCGCGGGTCCCAGTTTCCTCGCCAATGTACCTCGGGTTTCGTTGTAGTTGTCGTTGACGGAGAAAATTACTGTCATGGGTGTTTTGCTCTCACAGCATCTATTTATCACAGCATGTTTGGAGAACGTGTCAAAACGGGAGGACACAAGGTCCTCCCCTACAAGACGATTCGACACATTCCGTTTGTCGAAACGGGGTGCACGATTGACCCGCATTCCACGGGCAGACGAACGGTTTGAATCACGGTTCTTACTGAAACGGTGCGGACACTGAGGGCCGGAAGTCGAGGACCTCAAGCGACGGCTGTCGTCGCCCTTTCCACTCGTCAATCTTCAGTTCGAAGACCAGATCGAATGGACCGTGCGCCAGCAGATCCGGCAGGTATTCACCGCCGTTGAAGAAGATCGCCTTGGCAGTCGCTCCGCCTGCCGTCTCAACCTGGAATTGCAGGTGTTTACCGTTGCGTGTGCGGCGTGGGGTGACAACCATGCCCGAACGCAAGAGCAGCCGTGGCGCCGGGTTTCCCTGTCCAAACGGTTCGAGCGACGAGATGAGCCTGGCGGTCTCGACGGTAAGCTCGCGACCGTGGATCTCCGCGTCAATCTCGAGCGCCGGCGGAGGCGGATTGCCGCCAAAGGTCTGACTGGACATCTCGATGAGTCGCGTCTCGAGTTCGACCAGATCCTTGGTCAAGACGGTCAGCCCCGCCGCCTGGCTGTGGCCGCCGTGCTCGACCAGGATGTCCTGGCACGCGGTCAGTGCCTCGACGATGTTGAAGCCGTCGATGCTGCGTGCCGAGCCACGGCTGATCTCCTCGCCCTTGGCCAGCGCCAGCGACGGGCGATTGAAGCGCTCGGTCAGGCGTCCCGCGACCAACCCAACGAGCCCAACGCTCCAGTCCGCACCCGCGACGACCAGCAGCGGCGCCGCGGAGCCGTTCTGAACCGCCGCCTGCTCGGCCGATTCCAGCATATCCTGAACGGTTCGCTGCCGCTCTGCGTTGAGTCGCCCTAGTTCAGCGGCCAGTTCCTCTGCCCTGACTTCGTCGTCAGTCAAAAGCAGTTCGAGCGCGATGTCGGGCGTTGCCATACGCCCGGCGGCGTTGATGCGCGGACCGAGGATGAAGCCGCAGTGATAGCTGTTGACCTTTTTCGGATCGACGCCGGAATCAACGGCAAGACAGGCTAACCCGGTGACCGCGTCTTTCGCGAACCGCTTCAAGCCAATCGACGTGAGAATACGATTCTCGCCAACCAGCGGCACGACGTCGGCCACCGACCCGAGCGCGACCAGTGGCAGCATCGGCGCGGCACGTTTGTCGCCAAGCAGCGCGCGTGCCAGATGGAACGTCACGCCGACGGCCGCGAGTTCGCGAAACGGGTAGGCGGAGTCGGATCGCTGTGGTGACACGAAGGCTGTCCCTGGAAGATCCGCGTCGCCGACGTGGTGGTGATCTACAACAATCGTCTGCATGCCATGCGCTTGTGCCCTCGCCAGTTCGGTGTCGTCGTGAGTGCCGCAATCCAGCGCGATCAGCAGCGAGATCCCTTCGCTCGCCAGACGGTCGACGGCAGCCACGTTCAGCCCGTAGCCGTCCCTCTCCCGGTGCGGCAAACAGGTGCTGACATCCGCGCCAAGCAGGTCGAGCGAGCGTTTCAAGACCGTGGTCGACGTGATCCCGTCGACGTCGTAGTCACCGAAGATTGCGATCTTCTGGTGGTTGGCAATTGCCGAGCGAATACGCTCCACGGCCAGAGCCATGTCGGGCAAGAGAAATGGATCGCCGAGATCGCTCAGGCTCGGATTCAGAAACGACGACACGGCATCGGGCGTGGCCAGGCCGCGACGGACCAAAATCTCGCAGAGTAGCGGCGAATCGGTCAGGTCAAAACAGTCGGCCGGAGCGGTGACTGACTCGATCCAGCGAAAGCGTGTCATAGGGGGCTCAATTGTTGACAGAATGGTCCGAACGTTCGCATGGAAATGATCTTAGCAGATCGGGCGTTCCGGGTGCCGTCTCCTAGTCGCCGACACGGCGCACGTGAACGGCGTTGGCCAGGTCCCGGCCAATGATGTGTTCATGATCGAGCACTCTGATGCGCAGCGGGCCATCAAACGGAAAGCGCTCGACGATCTCGACATGCACGTTTGGATAGAGCCCAAGCCCGCCAAGATAGCGGAGCATCTCGGGATCACGATCCCAGACGCGTTCGACCATCGCTTCCGCTCCAACCTCGAGCTCCGTCAGCAGCAGGTCGGTCGTGGGCTGGATATTGCCCTCTGCCGAGGGAATTGGATCGCCATGCGGGTCAATGGTGGGATACCCGAGAGCCCGGTCGATACGCGCCTCGAATTCCTCTGAGATGCTGTGCTCCAGGCGTTCGGCCTCCGCGTGAACCTCGTCCCAGGAATACCCCAGCGCGTCGGCCAGATAGAGCTCCAGCAAACGATGATGGCGCACCACCTCCAACGCGGCCCGCTCTCCGCTCGCCGTCAGGACAACGCCCCGGTACGGCGTGTGCTCGAGCAGGTGGAGATCCGCCAGACGCTTCACCATATTGGTCACCGACGGACTCTGGATGTTGAGCCACTCAGCGATCGCCTGGGTGGTTACTTTCTCGTGCTGAGTCTGAAGGTTATAGATCGCCTTGAGGTAGTCCTCCATGGCGTGGGTAATGACGTCTACTTTCTTGGGCGACGTCTTTGAAGCACGTGATTCGTCGGTCAACGTTGGTCCATTCGCGAATCAGAGGCGGCCAGAATGACCCTGGCGGACGCCAGCAACCGAGGCGTCAGTGCGTCGGAGCGATCCGCATCAAGTATACGCGATAACCAGGAGGCATCCGCTGCTCTAGACGACGGTTGTCCGGCATGGCCGGATTGCTGCAATACTTGCGCGTGTTGAGTCGTGCGCCATGGTTTGGCGCGGTCACGGAGGATACATTGTTCGGTCGCTCATTTCGCACAATCACCGGTTTGGCTGGTCTCCTCGGGGTGGCAACGCTCGGCTACGCCGTGGCGGTCGAGCCACGCACGTTACGTCTTCGACAGTTTCGCGTCGGTGTCCCCGGATTGCCTGATGAACTGGATGGATTGAGAGTCGCGTTTCTCAGCGACTTCCACGTAGGTGGCCCGGGCGCCTGCGATGATCTGACTCAGCAGGCGATTGAACTGGTCGCTCAAGAGCAGCCAGAACTCGTCCTCCTGGGCGGAGACTACGTCGATCGCGGTCACTGGAGCGAGGATGCTCCCGCGTTCAACGACCTGAAAGGCTTCACTCACGTGATCGGAGTCCTCGGCAATCACGATCACAAGGGCGGGCGGCGCACCGTGAAGGCCGTCAAGGAAGGCTTGGAGCGGCGCGGCGTCGTCATGCTCCGGAATGAATCGGTCAACATCCGGGTTCGAGATACCGACGTAACGATCGCTGGCGTCGATGATCCATACACCGGTCACGACGACTTCGACCAGACGCTTCGGGACGTAGAACGACCGCTGATCTTGCTTTCGCACGCGCCGGTTATCGACGACAACCTGCGACCGGGAATGGCTGGAATGATCCTCTGTGGACATACGCATGGCGGACAGATTCGGCTCTCGCCGTCGAAGACGCTCACTCCGCTCGATTCGACTTTCTATTTGGATCACTTCTTCGGACGACCGACGTCGAAGTACCAGCGCGGGTTCCACTGGGCACACGGTAACCTGCTCTACGTCAGCAACGGCATCGGCACCACGCGCTGGCCGATTCGTTTCATGGCACCTCCCGAGGTCGCGATCCTTCATCTCACCCCGGCCGTGCCGCATCCGGATCAGCCGTGCGATTCGGCGGATCGCTACGTCGAGGACATCGGATAACCGGAATAACACTGGAGGAACCATTGCGTCTGCCCGAACCGATCCGCATCCTGGCGATCGACGTTGGCGCCGGGACTCAGGACATCCTCGTCTACGAAAGCGGTCGCAGCATCGAGAACTGCGTGAAGCTTATTCTCCCGTCACAGACACAGGTGGTCGCCAGGCGCATTCGTGAGGCGACGCGCCGCGGTTCGTCCATCTATCTGTCGGGAAATCTCATGGGCGGCGGAGCGAGCACCGACGCAATCGACGCGCACCTGGCGGCCGGTCTCGATGTCTACGCCGGCCGGGACGCGGCACGCACCATTCATAACGACCTGGACCGAGTTGGTCAGCGCGGTGTCTCGCTGGTGACGTCTCCTCCTCCCGGAGCGGAAATCATCTGGTTCGGAGACGTCGATCTCAATGCCATCGCGATCGCGCTGGAGCGCTTCGGTGTGGCGATGCCCTCACTGTATGCGATTGCCGTCCAGGATCACGGCTACGCGCCAGATCTCGGGAATCTTGAGTTTCGTTACGAGTTCCTCCAGCGATTACTGGCGCAGGGCGGTGACCTGCGTGACATGATTTTCCGCGACCTGCCGGACTACATGATTCGCATGAAAGCCGTTCAACAGGCGGTCCCCGGCGCAGTCTTGATGGACACTGGTACCGCGGCTGTCCTCGGCACCCTTGGAGATCCGGTCGTCGCCCAAGCCGTCAAAGATACGGGCGCGATTCTGGTCAACATCGGGAACATGCACACCTTCGCCATTGCCGTCCGCGATTTCCGGGTCTTTGGTATCGTCGAGCACCACACGGGCGGCATCACGCCCGAGATCCTCAGCGGCCTCGTCGACCGGCTCTCCGCGGGATCGCTCACCAACGACGAGGTGGTCAGGAACGGTGGACATGGCGCGGCATTCGTCCCGGATTATCCGGACTCCGGTCCATTTGGTTTGGTGGCCATCACTGGTCCAAACCGGGCACTGGCGCAACGCCTCGGCTACTACCAAGCCGTGCCACACGGCGACATGATGCTCTCGGGCCCGTATGGGTTGGTTGAGGGAATGCTGCGACTGCTCGAGCGGGAAGGGTACGAAGTCAGCCAGACGCTGGTGGCCCGCTAGGACGACAATTTCTGGATCAGAAATCTCTGGTTGAGAGCCGCTCGAGCAATTCAAGCAACGCTTGCCGCGAAGGATTGTCGTCCGCAGCCTGCTCGATCAGCACGCGGGCCTCATCGTGATACTTCGCCACCACCGCCTGCATCTCGTCTTGAATCTCGTAGTTCCGCAGCAGGTCGATGACCCAGTCCACGTCCGATTCCGCCAGTTGGGACTGTGCGAAGATCTCGCGCAAGCGCGCTCGCTCGGGCGGCGACGCAACTGCTGCCAGCGCGATGATCGGCAGCGATTTCTTGCGACGACGGATGTCGTCCGCTTTGCGCTTGCCGGTAACCGCCGTCTCACCCCAGATACCTAGCATATCGTCCCGCACCTGGAAGCCGAGACCAAGCGCCTCGCCAAAGGCGCGGAAGCCGCCGGCACGGGCGAAGTCAGCTCCAGCGACAACGGCACCGGCCCAGGCTGAATAGGCGACGATGGCCGCCGTTTTGCCGCGAATCATCTCCAGGTAATTGGCGACGCCGATATTCCAGCGGTCCTCGAAGCCGAGATCGAGCACTTGTCCCTCGACGATATGCAACGTCACCTCGTTGTAGCCGCGCACCAGTTGCGCGAACCGGTCAAAGGGCACGCCGCGCTCGACGACCTTGAGCAGCGCCAGCTGCCCGAGCGCGAAGATGGCATCACCAACGTTGATCGCCTGGCTCGGTCCCCACAGGGACCAAACGGTGGGCCGATGACGGCGCGTTTCGCTCTGATCCTGAATGTCATCGTGAACCAGGGTGAAGTTGTGAAGGAGCTCAATAGCCGCTCCGGCTGGAGCCGCAACCTCGGGATCCCCACCCACGGCCCCGCAGGCATGCAAGCAGATGAGGGGGCGAATCCGTTTGCCAGGATCAAGCCTGGTCGGTTCGAACTCGCTGGTCGCCCATCCAAGATGGTAGCGGGCCATGCCATAGAGGGGGAGATCGTGTTTGCCGAACGTGTGGTCAGTCGACTGCTCTTGAGAGTTGAGCAAGTCAACCATGATCTGTTCGACGCTGGCGAGGTAATCCGGCACGATCTCGATTCCGAAAAATATACGTTCGCTCGAGAAGAAGTGGATGAAGAAGCACGTTTTGGGCATACTATAGCATGATTGGTACAGCCGAGGCGCCGCCCATCAACGCGGATTCGCGCTGAGCACTCAAAGCTAGCCGCGTCTCTCTTGCGCCTCATTTGGTGCTCCCATTCGTTGGGAGCGCGCTTGTATCCTGCGAAAGCGTAGGTGACCACGATGTTGTTTTCGTCCAACTACCTGTTGTTCATGATCCCACCGATCATCTTCCTGCTGTTTGCCCAGTGGCGAGTCAAGTCGACCTTCGCCAAGTACAGCAAGGTGCCCAACCAGCGTGGCATGAGCGGCGCTGAAGTCGCACGAGCCATGCTCAATTCGAACGGTCTGCACGACGTTCCGGTCGAGATGACCAAGGGCGAGTTGACCGATCATTACGATCCGCGTTCGCGGACGCTGCGACTCTCGCGCCCGGTCTATGAGGGCCGGTCGGTCGCCGCGCTCGGTATCGCAGCGCACGAGACTGGTCATGCGCTTCAGCAGCAGCAGAGCTATGCGCCGCTCAGTATTCGCTCGGCGATCGCGCCGGTTGCGTCCATCGGGTCGAATCTCGGCTGGATCATGATCATGGCCGGGATTTTCATCCAGTTCACGACGCTCGCCTGGCTCGGTATTGCCTTCTTTGCCGCCGCGACGCTCTTCGCGCTGGTGACGCTGCCTGTTGAGTTCAACGCCAGCAGCAGAGCAATGGCGATGCTCACCACAGCGGGCATTGTCGATCGGACCGAGGCCAATCAGAACCGTGAGATGCTCAACGCCGCGGCGCTGACCTACGTCGCCGGTTTCGTCGCAGCCCTGATGCAGCTGCTCTACTGGCTCAGTATCGTCAGTGGCATGAACCGCCGCGGGTAAGAGTTCCCGAACGACAAACAAAACCGGCGCCATTCCGGCGCCGGTTTTTCGTGTCCGGCTTCGGAGTGTCGCGGTACTACTCGAACCCGTAACCGCGAGCGAGGAACTTGCCGGTTCCCCGCTCGGCATGAATCACCGGCTCGCCATTGAATTCGTAGACAGTCTTCCCGCGAATAATTGTTCGGACCACACGTCCCCGGATCTCGCGTCCCTCCATCGGCGACCACTTGTTTCGATGTAGCATGTCCTCGCCACGAACGACCCATGTCTGGTTCGGATCATAGATCGCGACGTCGGCGTCAGCGCCGAGCTCGAAGGAGCCCTTGCGTGGGTAGAGACTGAAGATCCGCGCTGGGTTGCCGGCGGTCAATCGCACGAAGTCGCCGATGTCCATGCCACGGCTGTTGAGCATTTCATCGAAGACCGATGGGTACATCGTCTGGACGCCGGCCAGGCCGAGCGGCGCCTCCCAAATGTTGTCCAATCCGGCTTCCTTGCTTTCGATGGTGTAACCACAGTGGTCGGACGAGATGACGTCGACCGTGCCATCGACGACGTAGTCCCACAGGAGTTCGACCTCCTCGCGGCTACGAATCGCCGGGGCGCAGCGAGCGAAGGGACCGCGCTGCTCCAGATCTTCTTCGTCCATCAGCAGGTACTGCGGGCAGGTTTCGCCGTAGATCAGGGCACCCCGCTCTTGCGCCTGCCGGATCAACTCGAAGCCGCTGCCGACCGTCGTGTGGCAGATGTACGCCACGCCGCCAGTCTGCTCGGCAAAGAAGATGGCCCGGTTGACCGCCTCCAGTTCGACAATCGGCGGACGCGACTCGGCATGAGCCAGTGGGTCTTTACGACCGGCGGCCTTCATGCGCGCGATGCCTGCCTGGAGTAATTGATCGTTCTCGGCATGGAGACCGTAGGGGATGCCAGTTCCCGCGAGATGTTCGAACACAGACAGAAGCGTGTCATCCGTCGCGGCCGGGAAGCCTGGGCTCGACCCCGCCATGAAAGATTTTACGGCGACGATGCCCGCATCAATCATCTCGTCGATCTTCTCGATCGGCTGATTGATGGCCGCACCCCAGAGTGCGAAATCGACGATCGACTCGCGCGACCCAACCTTGATCTTCTCCTTGATGTGGACGCCCTCACTGGAGACCGGCGTCGCCTGGGGCATTTCAACCACGGTGCCAATACCACCCGCGATCGCACCCATGCTGCCGGTGTAGAAGCCTTCGGTCTGCACCGCGTTTGGATCGCGGAAGTGCGTATGGACGTCGACACCCGCCGGAACCACGTAGTGACCGTCCGCATCGATCCGCTCGTCGGCTTCGAGATCGCTGGAATCGAGCATGATCCCAGCAATGCGATCGTCCTCGATCACGAGATCGGCACGCATCGCGCCTGATTCCATCCCGACAATGCCGTTTTCAATGATCGTTCGCCTGGCCACGGATACCCTCCACTCCACAAGTACCGCTGATGTGTTTCCAAGTTCGGGCTATTCGTCCCCCTCGGTGCTCGACTCCTCATCGTAAGGCGGGAAGCGGAAACGCATGTCCCGTTCGAGCAAGCCGCCGTAGCCGAACCGGTCGATCTCTTCCTCGGTGACCTGCTCGCCGGTCATCACCAGCGGCAGGACCAGGTCGGCGAACGTAACCGACGAATACATCGAACAGGTGGCAAGGTTGAAGACCGGTCTGCCGTCAATCTCCGCCAACCAGAACATGCTACCAGGATGGGACGGCGCACCGTAATGGATCATCGTGCCGCCAAGCAGATCGATCGCCAGGAAAGCTGGATCGAGTGGATCGAGCGTGTTCCCTCCAGCGACGAGGACGACGTCGTTATCGGGCAAGCGGGCGCGCAGGGTGTCGACCACGGCGTCGACCTGAGACGGAACAAATTCGATGCTCGTGACATCCGAGCCGTACCAGTCGACCTTCTGGTCGATGCTTTCGACAAACCGCTGCCGAAGTTTCTCGGCCAACCCTTGCGTAGCGACAACCGCGACACGTTTACGCTGAAATGGAACAACGCGGATGGCGTCGCTATGGTCCCCGGCGATTTCTTCTACCCGCTCGACATCGGTGCGCGGCACCGTCAGCGGGGTCACCTTCACCCCTGCCACGATCTTGCCCGGCAGCACCGTCTGGCGATCGAGCAAGGTAAAGGCGGACATGCCCGGAATCTGATTGACCGCGAAGATCAGCTGCGGGTCGATTCGCAGCACGCCTTTGTGCGCTGCGATGAGGTTATAGCGGCTCAGAGCGGGACCCTTGACGCGGACCCCATCCCCCGCGACCGCCGCGGCCAGACGTCGGCCAGCTTCGTCCTCGTGTAGATCGTCGGGGCCAGGCTCCACGACGTGAATCGGCGTGCACCGCGCCCGTTCGAGCGCGAGAAACGCCTCTCGATCGAGAATGGCACCCTTCTTGATGAGTCGTTTACCGTCGGTCGACCGGACGTCCTCGGCGACGATCCAACCATCCTCCCCCTGGTCGATCAATTCTTTGGCGGTCAGGCTGTGCGCGCGCAAACGATCCTCCGATCCTCCCACCGTGTGTCGCATCAAGTCTAACGCAGCGAAGACCTGGCTATTCACACTTACCAGCGTGATGTGTCACAGTGGTTAGTGAATCGAGGTCGGCGGTTGAATTCGGTACAGAAAGGTGGACATTCATGGCGCTTCCCACGGACGAACGGCTGGATATCCTTCAGTCGGTCTCCAGCTCGTGGCTCGAACTGGTCAAAACGATCAGGAAGCTGAGCGACGCGGAGATCGTCAAGCCCGGGACCGTCGACGAGTGGTCGGCAAAAGACATCATGGCGCATATCACGTTCTGGGAAGGGCGATTGATCCGTCGCATCGGATTGCTCGAGCGGGGTGAGACGCCGCCCGATGTCGATGACTTCGAGTCAATCAACCAGGAGGAGGCGACGCGAAGCCGGGGCTCGAACCTCGACGACGTCAAGGCGCAGTTTGACGCGATGCACGATCAGGTAATGGCCCTACTCGAGGTAACTCCGGTGATCACGCGCGAGATGGTGGCGGGGAACACCTACGAGCACTATGACGAGCACCTGGCGGATATTCGCGCGGCGTTCGGGGGGTAATCACCCTCATAAACAGCCCTCACCCGGCGCTGCGGCGCCACCCTCTCCCGCGGAGCAGGAGAGGATTTCTACGTCTCCCCTCTCCCGATCTCGGGAGAGGGGTCGGGGGTGAGGGCTACCGATCCGGCTGGGCTCTAGGCCGTCTCTTGCAACTCGATTGGCTCTTCGTTGACAGTCGCGAGGAGTGGACGCCGCTTCCGGTTGATGACGTCGGCGTTGATGATGCACTTTCGAATCCCCTCGAGTGACGGGATCTCGTACATCACATCCAACAGCACCTCTTCGATGGTCGTCCGCAGACCACGAGCACCGGTCTTTCGGTGTTCGGCCTGAGCCGCGACCGCTTCCAGCGCATCCTGAGTGAAGACCAGGTCGACGTTGTCGATCTTGAGGATCTTCTGATACTGCTTGATCACCGCGTTCTTCGGCTCGACGAGAATCCGCATCAGATCCTCGCGTGAGAGCGCGTCGAGCGATACCGCAACCGGCAGGCGACCAACGAACTCCGGAATCAAGCCGTACTTCAACAGGTCGTCGTGTGTCACCTGCGACAATAGGTTGTCGTTCAGGTGCGGATCGACCTTGGAGCCAAAGCCGAGAGTCGAATCCTTGCCAACGCGATGGCGGATGACATCGTCCAGTCCCTCGAAGGCCCCGCCACAGATGAACAGGATGTTTCGGGTATCGATCTGAATGTATTCCTGGTGTGGATGCTTGCGGCCGCTCTGGGGCGGCACGTTGGCGACGGTTCCCTCGATGATTTTCAGGAGCGCCTGCTGCACACCCTCGCCCGAGACATCGCGAGTGATCGACGGATTGTCGCTCTTGCGTGCGATCTTATCGATCTCGTCGATGTAGATGATTCCGGTCTGGGCACGCTGGACATCCCCAGCCGCCTGTATCAAGCGGAGCAGGATGTTCTCGACGTCCTCCCCGACATAGCCCGCCTCGGTGAGCGCGGTGGCGTCAGCGATGGAGAACGGAACATCGAGCAACTTGGCCATTGTCTGGGCCAGCAGAGTCTTGCCACTGCCCGTGGGACCAAGCAGGAGAATGTTGCTCTTCTGGAGCTCGATATCGTCGTCTTGCTGTGCCCGCACGCGCTTGTAGTGATTGTAGACCGCAACCGAGAGAATCTTCTTGGCCCGGTCCTGACCGATAACGTACTGGCTGAGCTGCTCGTACAGCCGCTTTGGCGTGGGGATGTGGGTCAGTGACGGTTCGGACCGCCGTGCTGGAGCTTCCTCTTCTTCGATGATCTCCCGGCACAGCTGGACACATTCGTCGCAGATATAAACCGCACCCGGTCCGGCGATAAGACGCCGCACCTCTTCCTGGCCCTTGCCACAAAATGAGCAACGATAGTGCACCCGTCCGCCGCGAGTACTTGACATCCCTATTCTCCCCGTACCAAAGACTATTGCGCGGCGACGAGCTTCGGTGATTCGAGCACGTGATCGACGATCCCGTACTCTTTCGCCTCCTGCGCAGACATGAAGTAATCGCGCTCGGTGTCGCGCTTGACACGTTCGAATGATTGTCCGGTGTGATATGCCATCAATTCGGTGAGCTTCGTGGTGAGATTGATCGTCTCGCGCGCCTGAATCTCGATGTCAGGCACCGAGCCGCGGAAGCCGGATGATCCTTGGTGGATCAGCACCCGCGAATGGGGCAGCGCGAATCGCTTGTCCTTCGCCCCGGCGGCCAGCAGCACTGCTGCCATGCTTGCTCCCAAACCAACACAGGTCGTTGCCACATCAGGCTGAATCATCTGGATCGTATCATAGATGGCCAACCCAGCGTACACGAGGCCACCCGGGCTGTTGATGTAGAGGCGGATGTCCTGCTCCGGGTTCTCGTGGGCCAAGAAGAGCAGCTGTGCCACGATGGCATTGGCGACCTGATCGTCGACCGGCGTCCCAAGGAAGATAATCCGGTCACGCAGCAAGCGAGAGTAGATATCGTACGCGCGCTCACCACGATTGGTCGATTCCACCACCATCGGAATCAGGTTCTGCGGGTTGAAGTAGTCGGTCTTCGCATAGAAATAGGGCGATCCGTTGAGGTCCATCGGTGTGCGCGTCCTTCCTGAACGCCGGGAGACACTCCCTATGTGCTGGACGTGTCTTCGTCGTCGCTCTCGTCGTCAGTTTCCGTGGTCGCCGCCGTCGCAGTTGCATCTTCCGAGGCCTCCGCGTCGTCGACTTCGGTGTCGCTCACGGCAGCGACATCCATTTCGCCGTCCACAACGTCCTCGGACTGGTCTTGGTCGGACTCTTCGACCTCTACCGCCGGTGCGACCTCACCCTCGATGTCCAGCGTCTCGGCCGCGGCAGGCGGCTCTTCGAGCGCCGCGGCACCTTCACCGGTGACGGCACCAACACCCTCGGTCACGATCTCGATCAGCCGGTCTGCAACTTTTCGGTTGGCCAGCTCATCACGAATCATGTTTGCGAAATACGGGCTTTTGTAAATGTCGCGCATCTGTTCGGCTTCCGCCGATGAGCCGATCAGACGGTCGACCTCGGCCGCCAGATCATCCTCGGTGACCTCGATCCCCTCGGTCTTTGCAAACGACTCAAGGACAAGTGAATTCCGCAGTCGACGCTCCGCATCTGGTCGAATTTCGTCCTTGTACTCGTCAAGGGTCTTGCCACCAAAACGGAGGAACTCGTCCATCGACATGTTGTCGCGACTCAGTTCCTGGCGCAGGCGCTGCAGGTCGTCTTCGATCTGACGGTCGACCATGGCCGACGGAACATCGAGGATCGCCTGGTCGGCCAGGCTGTTGATCGCCTCGTTGACAACGTCTGTTCGCGCTTGCACGGCCTTGCTGCGCAGGAGATCCTTCCGAACTGCCGCTCGAAGCTCGTCGAGCGTCTCGTATTCACCCGCCGTCTTCGCCAGCTCGTCGTCGATCGGCGGCATCTCCCGCTCCTTGACCTCCTTGAGCGTCACGTCGTAATGGAGCGTCTTTCCGTGGAGGTCAGGATTGATGTTCTCGTCGTCTTCACTGAATGTAATGTCAAACTCAGCCTGCTCACCCGGCGAAAGCTGCTTGATCGCCTCTTCAATCTCCGGGAAGAGACGGCCCTCGCCGATCTCGAATTCGGCATCGACCACTGGATCCTGATACGGCTCGCCATTCTCGTAAGCCTGCAGATCCATAATGATCTGATCGCCGATGTCCGGCTTGCGCGGGTTCTCCGGCTCTTTCCAAACACTGTTCTGCTTCTGCAGGTCCTTCAGGACCTCGTCGACGTCCTCGTCAGATACTTCGACCTCTTGAGGTTCGACGCGCACGTCGGTGTACTCATTGAGGTCGATGGCGGGATAAATCTGCACCTCGACCTTAAAGGCAACCGGTTCTTCTTGATACACGTCGACGTTCGGCTCGGAGACCGGCGTGAGGTCTTCCTGTTCCAGCGCTTGCCGGTATAGGTCGTCCATGATCTCGCGCTGAGCCTCTTCCACCAGATACTGGCGGCCGACACGCTGCTCGACGATCTGGCGCGGCGCCCTACCCGGACGGAAACCGGGAATGCGGACCTGGCGACTGATCTTGCGGAATGCTCGATCCATCGCCTTGCTGAATTCTTCGGACTCCGCAACGATGTCCAACGTGACTGAACTTTGAGGCAAGCGCTCGACGGTGACCTTCACGAATACCACCCTTATAAACCGACCGGCTCGACGCGCGGGATTATAGCAAAGGGCCGAGATAATCGACCAAGACAACGATTTCAGATGGGCGACTGTTCGCCACAGCGACTCGCTCGATCCGTCCGCGCCTGTCATCGTCTGACGTGTCGGCTACACTTAGCGGAACGAAATCGGCGATGAGAGACAAACGCTCCGTGTTTGGCACGACGACGAAGTTGGACGGTGCGTCACGATGGACGAGATCAAGCGACGACAACCACGCCTTCCGCGGCATGATGCCGGCCAGTCGTCACCCCTTAACGATATCAGTCTGCGCCAAGCAGTGGACCGTGACCTACTCGAGGCGCTGCAACATGCTCCATTCCTCGAGTGCAAGCTCGTCCCCTGGGGCTCAAACTACACGTTTGCCGTGAGCCTCGAACGCCAAGACAACACGCCGCTGGTCGGTATCTACAAGCCAACGAGTGGCGAGATTCCGCTGTGGGACTTCGATTCCGGCTCGCTCTATCTGCGGGAATATGCCAGCTACGTGCTTAGTCGAGCGCTCGGCTGGCATTTCATCCCCACCACGGTCATCCGCGAAGGACCACATGGGACAGGCACCGTTCAGCTCTACATCGAACCCGCACAGGGAGCGCAGGGGAGGCTGATCGAGGAACGCTATGCCGATGACCTCCGCCGCATGTTTGTGTTCGACCTCCTGGTCAACAACGCCGACCGTAAGTCGAGCCACTTCTTTATCGGCCGCCGTGACCGGCGTCTCTGGGGCATCGACCACGGATTGACCTTCCACGTGCATCCCAAGTTGCGCACCGTGATCTGGGACTTCTGTGGCGAACCGCTCGACCACTGCATGCGCGACGGCCTCGACCGGCTCGTGCGCCACTCGTCGGTGGTCGGTGATCTTCTGGCCTCATATCTGCGAGACGAAGAGATCGATATGCTGTTCACACGTGCCTCACAGATGCGGGACCGGGAGACGCTGCCGACCCTCCACCCGCGACGGAATGTGCCGTTCGGCTGGTAGTAAAACAGGCGAGACACGCAAGTATTGACGCACTCTCGCGCTATGCTACGATCAACGAAAGCGCCAGGGGAATGACGCTGGCTCTTGCCTCGTTTTGACCCATGGCACGACGTTGCCCCATTGTGGATACGGCTCCAGTCGTGTGGGACTGACACCGAGACCGTGATCCGCTGGTTCGCATGCCGCTCTCGCAGGTAACGTGAGCGAACAGCTTTTTCGACATTGGTAGGACGACCGCCGGTCCGAACCGTGCAGCCTCACAGGCTGCCAGCCGATCGACGCGAGTCTTTGACAAGGTTCGGGAGGTTCGATGAAGATAACCGGGAAACAGAGCGTCAACGCTCCACGACAAGAGGTCTGGAACCGCCTGATCGATCCCGACTCGATCGCGGGTTGCCTACCCGGCGTTGAGAAGATGGAGAAGGTCGCCGACAACGAATACTCCATGACGATGAGCGTCGGCGTCGGGATGGTCCGCGGCACCTATGACGGCAAGGTTCGCCTGTCGAACATGAACGAGCCGACCGATTACCAGATGTACGTTGAAGGAAGCGGCAGGCCGGGATTCATCAAAGGCACCGGCACGGTACGGCTCGCCGACGGCGAGAACGAAACGACGGACATCGAGTACGAGGGAGACGTCGAAGTCGGTGGACCGGTTGGATCGGTCGCGCAGCGCATGCTGGGCGGCGTGGCCAATCGCATGGTCGGGCAGTTCTTTTCCTGTATTGAAGGCAAGATCAAGGGGGATTAGACTCTTAGGCAGCTAGGATGATCCGAATTTCCGGGGTTTATCGGGAGGGAGTCCCACCGTGAAGCATCAGATCTCGGTTACTGTGAACGGCACCACACACACCGGTGAAGTGGAGCCACGACTGCTCCTCGTGCACTACTTGCGCGATGTGCTCAACCTGACCGGCACGCACGTCGGCTGCGACACCAGCCAGTGCGGCGCCTGCACGATTCTCATGAATGGTGATGCCGTGAAGTCGTGCACGGTCCTTGCCGTACAGGCAGACGGCGCTGAGATCACCACGATCGAAGGCCTGGCCAAGAACGGTGAACTCCATCCGATTCAGGAAGGGTTCTGGGAGATGCACGGGCTGCAGTGCGGCTTCTGCACTCCGGGGATGATCATGACGTCGGTGAACCTGCTCAAGAACAACCCGCACCCGACCGAGCAGGAGATTCGCCACGGGCTCGAAGGCAACCTCTGCCGATGCACCGGCTATCAGAACATCGTCAAGGCCATTCAGTACGCCGCTGACAAAATGAGCGGGGAGCCTGCCGGGGTCGGAGACGACTAATCGCGACAGTCAACCTCCAACAAATGGATGCACATGATGAAGTGTTCAACACCATCCAGAGGAGGACCCTATGGCGGTTAGCAGTCTCTTTGGGGCGTCAGTAAAGCGCCGTGAAGACCCTCGCCTCATTACGGGCAAGGGCCTCTTCACGGACGACGTGCGGATTCCGGGCCTGCTTACATTGAAGATCCTACGAAGTCCGCACGCGCACGCGCGCATCATCGACATCGACGCCAGTAAGGCTCGCGCGATGCCGGGCGTGGTCGCCGTGTATACCGGCCAGGACCTCGTCGACAAGCTCGCACCTGTGCCTACAGCCTGGCAGCCGAAAAACTCCGAAATGATCGTTCCAGAGTACCGCGCCCTGGCCGTCGACAAAGTCCGTTACGTCGGCGACGGAGTAGCGGCGGTCGTCGCCATCGACGAGTACACCGCAGACGACGCGTTGACCGCGATTGACGTGAAGTACGAGGCGCTGCCAGCCGTCGTGCGTCAACTTGACGCCATGGCGGACGGCGCCCCGCAACTGTATGACACCGTGCCGAATAATACGGCGTTCCACTTTCACCTCGAAGGTGGCGATGTCGACGGCGCATTCCGTGATGCCGATCTCACTTTCAGCCAGCGGATCGTCAACCAGCGTCTCATCCCGAACGCAATGGAGACGCGGGGTGCGGTCGCCCGGTTCGAGCCGGGCCGGCAGGAGCTGACGCTCTGGTGCACCACGCAGAATCCGCACGTGCACCGTATGCTGATGTCGCTCGTCACCGGGATACCGGAGACGCAGATCCGCGTCATCGCACCCGATGTCGGGGGTGGTTTCGGCAGCAAGATTCCGTTCTTCTCGGGCGAGATGATCGCCGCGGTCGTCGCCAAAGACCTGCAAGGCACGGTGAAGTGGTTCGAGGATCGATCCGAGAACTACCTGGCAACGACCCACGGGCGGGATCACGTCGACGACGTCGAGGTCGCGGCAATGAACGATGGGCGCATCGTCGGGCTGCGCGTGAAGGCCTACGCCAACATGGGCGCCTACCTCTCGACCGCGGCGCCAGGTGTGCCGACCTGGCTCTTCAGCGTAATGCTCGGCGGCGCCTACGACATCCGCAATCTGGTCTCGGACGTCTACGGCGTGCTGACCAACACCACGCCGACCGATGCCTATCGCGGCGCGGGTCGCCCGGAGGCGACCTTCATCATCGAGCGGATGATGGATCTGGTCGCGAAGAAACTCGGGATGGACCCGGCGGACGTTCGACGCAAGAACTTCATCCAACCTGATCAGTTTCCGTACCCGATCGCCTCGGGTGCCATCAGCTACGACAGTGGCGAATATGACAAGACGCTCGACCGGGCGATGGAGATCGTCGACTACGACGCGATCAAGCGGGAGCGAGAGCAGGCACGGGGTGAGGGTCGACTGTTCGGCGTCGGCTGGTCGACCTACGTTGAGGTCTGCGGGCTTGCACCCTCTGCGGCCGCTGGGGCGATGGGATGGGGCGGCGGTCTCTACGAGAGCGCCACGGTTCGCGTTCACCCCACCGGCAAAGTGACCGTCTTCACTGGCTCGAGCCCACACGGGCAAGGCGAAGAGACGACCTTCGCTCAGCTGGTCAATGACGAACTTGGCGTGCCGCTCGACGACGTTGAGATCATCCACGGCGACACCGAGATGATCCCGTTCGGTTGGGGCACCTACGGGAGCCGCAGCACGGCGGTCGGCGGAAGCGCGCTGGTCATGGCGTCGCGGAAAGTTCGCGACAAAGCGATCCAAATCGGTGCGCACTTGCTGGAGGTGTCGCCTGAAGAGGTGGTTTGGGATCAGGGGAACGTCCACGTCAAGGGCGCACCTGACCGCGTCAAGTCGTTCGGGGAGATCGCGCTAGCCGCCTATACGGCCTGGACGCTTCCGGAGGGCGTGACGCCAGGTCTCGACGAGACGCACTTCTTCGATCCGACCAGCAACACCTACCCATTCGGCGCACACGTCTGTGTCGTCGAGATCGACAAGGAGACTGGCAAGACGACGTTCCGCCGCTACGTGGCGGTCGACGACGTCGGCAACGTCATCAACCCGATGATCGTCGATGGACAGGTACATGGAGGCATTGCCCAGGGACTCTCTCAGGCAGTGTTCGAAAACGCCGTCTACGACGACAACGGGCAGCTACTGACCGGCACGATGATGGACTACGCGGTCCCCAAGGCGACATTCTTGCCGTCGTACGAACTGGATCGCACGGTGACACCGTGCCCATACAATCCGATGGGTCTCAAAGGAGCGGGAGAAACGGGGACGATCGCATCGACACCAGCCGTGATGAATGCTATTGTCGATGCGCTGAGTCCATACGGGGTCGATCACCTCGACATGCCGGCATCCCCGCAGCATATCTGGCAGATTCTACAGGAGCGGAAGGGGAGCTAAGCGTATGTATCCAAGCGCATTTGAGTACTATTCACCGACGAGTGTCCAGGAAGTAATCAAGCTTCTTCAGGAGAATCCGGAAGGCAAGATCATCGCGGGCGGCCACAGCCTCCTGCCAATGATGAAGCTTCGGCTGGCGTCCCCAGCCTCGCTGATCGACATTGGCAAGGTGCAGGAACTCTCCGGCATCAGCAGCAGCGATGGTGATGTCGTCATCGGCGCCACCACCACCTACGACCAGATCATCAAGTCGGACGTCATCAAGAATTCGCTGCCGATGGCGGTTGCCGCCGCGAACGTGGTCGCGGACATCCAGGTACGCAACCGTGGCACGATCGGCGGATCGATCGCTCATGCCGACCCGGCCGCCGATTTCCCGGCCGTGCTCCTGGCACTGAATGCCAAGGTGAAAGCCATCGGGCCGAACGGTGAGCGCACCATTGGCGTCGACGACTTCTTCGTCGATATGTTCACCACCTCGCTCGAGCCGGAAGAGGTCGTCACCGAGATCAGTGTGCCGAAGCCGCAGGGCAAAACCGGCATGGCCTACGAGAAGTTCGCGCACCCGGCCTCCGGCTACGCGATCGTTGGTGTCGCGGCGATGGTCACGCTCGGCAATGACGGCAAGGTTTCATCGGCGCGAGTAGCGGTGACGGGCGCGGGCCCGATCGCGACGCGGGCCAATGGCACCGAGCAAGAGATCACCGGCAAGGAGCCGACCACGGACAACGTCAAGGCGGCCGCCCAGAAGGCGTCGGACGGCATGACGTTCATGGGCGACATCCAAGCTGGTGAGGAATACCGGGCCCACTTGACCCGAGTCTTCGCCGAGCGGGCGCTGAATAACGCGATCGAAGCAGCCAAAGGCTAATCCGGGCTGCCGGCAATTCACGTGATGTGCAAACGGGGCGGTCAAACAACCGCCCCGTTCTTTGTGGGAGAACGACGGCTGACGGGGCGAAAGTGATAGGAAAGCCAACCGCCACCTTTTCGCGAAACGCCGGATACAAGCCCTGAATCCCGCAATCAGCAGGGTTGCTCGGAATTCCACTCTGGACGCCGTTTGTTATCATTCAGGGGAGAAACGGGCACATACAATCACGAATAGGAACGATTGAATGACGATTGAGGGGGAGCACCAGTTGGAACTCAATTCTGTTGAAGCCGTCCAGGAAGCCCTTTCGACACAGCGATATGTGTCGGAGCAGAGCCTCGCGACCGCGATCTTCTTGAGCCTGCGCCTGCCGAAGCCGCTACTCCTCGAGGGAGAAGCCGGAGTCGGCAAGACCGAAGTCGCCAAGGCCCTTGCGACTATCCTCGACACTGATCTCATTCGCCTCCAGTGCTACGAGGGGCTGGACGTCAGTCATGCCGTTTACGAATGGAACTATCCGCGGCAGATGCTCGCGATTCGCGTGCTTGAGGACGAGCATGTCGACCGTGAGAAGGCCGTCGAAGAGATTTTCAGCTCTGAATACCTGATTGAACGCCCACTGCTTCAGGCGGTCCGTCATACGGGCAAGGCCCCGGTTCTCCTGATCGACGAGATTGACCGCGCTGACGAGGAGTTCGAGGCATTTCTGCTTGAGCTTCTCTCCGATTTCCAGATCACGATTCCTGAAATTGGAACGATCCATGCCGAGTACCCGCCGATCGTGATCATCACGTCGAACCGAACTCGTGAGCTGCACGACGCGCTCAAGCGCCGCTGCCTCTACCACTGGATCGACTATCCAACCGTCGACAAAGAATTCCGCATCATGACCGGAAAGGTCCCGGGAATCTCGGAGCGGCTGGCCCATCAGATCGCCACGTTCATTCACGAGCTGCGCCGCGAGGACCTCTACAAACTACCGGGTGTTGCTGAGACGCTGGACTGGGCCGCCGCATTGCTCGCACTGAACCAGCGTGAGCTCTCAGCCGAGATCGCATCGGCAACGCTTGGCGCCATCCTGAAGCACCAGGAGGACCTGCAGGCCATTCGCAAAAACAAGCTCGAGAGTTTGGTTGCCGCCGCGGCCAATGGGGAGTAGCGGCAAATTATGACAGCAACAACCGACACATTTATTCAGCGTTCGATCGCATTTGGTCGAGCGCTCAGGCGGGCTGGAGTTCACACCACCATGGGCCAGGTGATGGACTTCGTGCGGTCGGCTGAGCTGATCGAGATCAGCCAGCGGCCCGAGTTTCGTGAGGCCGCGCGCGCCTGCCTGATCACGCACAAGGACGACCTGCCAACGTTCGACCGCGTCTTCGATGCGTACTGGCGCGCCAAACCGGACTTCAGCGACCAGATGTTCGAATCGGGACAACCTGGCGACGAGTCGTATGAGGTTGCCGAGGGCGAAGGGGACGAGCAAGAAGGCAGTCCCGACGAAGCCGGTGACCAGGAGGGCTCGAAGCGTCAGCGGCTCGAGATGGTCGAGCCGGACGAATCGGCCGAGAGCGCCGATGACTCGGATGGCGATTCGGACGATGTGCTCAGCTACAGCTCGGCCGAAGTGCTGCGCGAGCGAGACTTCGCGGACCTTTCTGACGAGGAGTTGGCCCAAGCTCGTCACCTGATGGAGCGTCTCCACTGGAAGATCGGGCAGCGTCGCTCGCGACGCCGTGTCGCGTCTCCCAAGGGACGCTACATTGACGCGCGGCGCACGATGCGTCGCTCACTCCAGACCGCCGGAGTTCCGCTGCGTCTCTCGAAACGCAAGACGAAGACAAAACCACGCCAGCTCGTCGTGATCTGTGACGTCTCCGGCTCGATGGATCGGTACTCCCGCATCCTGCTGCAGTTCATCTACGCCATCGAGAACAACATGGCGCGCGTCGAGGCGTTCGTCTTCGGCACGCGTTTGACGCGCATTTCCCGCCTGCTGCGCCGTCGCTCGATCGACGACGCGATGCAGCGTGTGGCCCGTGAGGTGCAAGACTGGTCGGGTGGTACACGCATCGGACAGTCGCTACAGACGTTCAACATGACCTGGGCACGGCGGGTGCTGCGCAACGGCGCCGTCGTGATCATCATCAGCGACGGCTGGGATCGCGGCGATCCGGAACTCTTGCGGGCAGAGATGTCCCGCTTGCAGCGTGGCAGCTACCGGCTGATCTGGCTGAATCCGTTGCTTGGTTCTCCGCGCTATGAGCCGCTCACGCGTGGTATGCAGGCGGCCATGCCCTACATCGACGACTTTATGACTGTGCACAATCTGGCCAGTCTCGAAGCGCTGGCTCAACATCTCAGCACCATCGACGAGGTACGACCGGTCCGACGGCAACAGCCAATCCTGCCGAAACCGTCCGTGCCTCCCGCCGCCTAACTCGGAAAGGAACACGGATGCGCGACATCCTGCCAGAGATCGAACAGTGGCAGTCCGACGGCGAGAAAATCGCCGTGGCGACGGTAATCCGGGCATCCGGCTCATCGCCACGACCAGTCGGCGCGAAGCTGGCCGTTACGCCATCCGGTCGGATGGCAGGGTCGGTCAGCGGCGGCTGCGTCGAGGGCGCTGTCTTCGAAACGGCGATGGACGTGCTGAAGTCAGGCAAGCCGCAACTTGTTCACTACGGCATCAGCGACGAGATGGCCTGGGATGTCGGGCTGAGCTGCGGCGGGATGATCGACGTCTTCATCGAGCCCTACAAGTAGCGGGAGAGGCTGTATATGTTCGAGCAGCTTCAAACGCTGATCAAGCAAGAGGAACCGGTCGCGCTCGCCACCATTGTCAGTGGCGAGCCGGTCGGAGCAAAGATATTGCTGCGGGACTCGGGTGCTATTGAAGCGACGTTCGACAACGACGAACTTCAGAACCTCGTCGTGGCCGACGCGCGTGAGATGCTGCCGCAAGAACGAACCGAGACCCGCACCTACAAACTGGCGGACGGTCGCGAGTTCGAGGTCTACATCGAGAGCTACCTGCCTCCGCGACGGCTCGTGGTCGTCGGTGCCGTCCACATTGCCATCCCCCTGGTCTCTTTTGCGAAGGAGCTTGGCTACCATACAACGGTTATCGATGCGCGCGGTCTGTTCGCCTCGCGAGAGCGGTTTCCGCACGCCGACGAACTGATCGAAGCATGGCCAGACGAAGCCCTCTCGACGCTGCCGCTCGGTCCAGAAACCGCCATCGTCATGCTGGCGCACGACCCGAAGTTCGAGGATCCGGCAATGCAGGTCGCGCTGAAGAGCCGGGCCGGCTACATCGGCGCAATGGGTAGCCGTAAGACGAGCGAAGAGCGCAACGAGCGCTTGCGCGCCGCCGGATTCACTGACGAGCAGATCGACCGGATACATGGTCCGGTGGGGATCAACATCGGCGCACGCGACCCTGGCGAGGTCGCGATCAGCATCCTGGCCGAGATCATCGCGGTTCGACGCGGAAAAGATCCCCGGAGCGCGAAATCAGGGCTGCTCCCGGCGAAATCGGACGCGTCGCGCGCCTCGTGAACCGCATCGCCGCCGCCATCCTCGCCGCAGGCACATCCAGCCGCCTGGGAACGCCAAAACAGTTGCTCGACCTTGACGGTCGTCCCGTCCTGGCGCATACGCTGGACGCGGTGCGGCGCGCTGGACTGGAGCCAGTGCTTCTCGTTCTCGGTCATCAACGAGACGAGATTGAGCGGCAGCTCGACCTCTCCAATCTCACGGTCGTCGATAACCCAGACTATGCGACCGGACAAAGTTCGTCCGTTCGTGCAGCGTTGCGGGATCTACCCGATGCCATCGATGCCATCGTCTTCGTGCTGGCGGATCAGCCACTGGTCGAGCCGAGCGTGATCGAGGCGCTGGCTTCGGCGCGGCGCGAAAGCAGGGCGCCGATTGTTCAACCTCAGTACGCGGAGGGACGTGGCAACCCGGTGTTAATCGGTTGTGAGCTTTTTGGCGAGCTCCGCGAGATTTCCGGCGACATGGGTGCCAGACCAGTCATCGAGCGGCACCGTGAAGACATTCAGCTGGTTAACGTCACCGGCTTCCACCGTCCGGACGATATCGACACTCGCGAAGACTTCGAACGCGTTCAGCGCCAGTACATGGTGCGCCGGAACGACGAGGCATGAACTACAACTTCAGCAGGCAAATACGCTATTGTCCGCACTGCGGCGGAGCCGTCGCGCCGCGGGAGGTAGAAGGTCAGATCCGGCCTCACTGCCCCGCGTGTAACGCGACCTTCTATCAGGATCCAAAGCTTGCTGTGGCGGTCCTGATCGATCATGACGGTCGGCTCGTGCTCCAGCGTCGAAAGATCGACCCCGGCATGGGAAAATGGACGTTTCCGTCAGGATATGTCGAGCGTGGCGAACCCGTCGAGAATGCCGCTGTCCGCGAGGCCCGCGAAGAGACCGGACTCGACATTCGTCTAACCGGATTGCTCGGACTCTACTCGCACGAGGGAAATCCGGTCGTCCTTGCCGTCTACACCGCGATGGTAGCTGGCGGAAAGATGACAGCCAGCGAGGAGAGTCACGAAGTCGCGACCTTCCAACCGAAGAGTCTGCCACCGCTTGCCTTCGAGCATGATTCCGAGATCGTGGCAGAATGGTTGCATATGCGACACCGGGGCGAGTTTGACGGCCCCAAGTCCGCGGGGCATGACTGACGACGTACTCGGTCCGGTGCGAGGTGCCTGTGATTCAACTGCAATTGCTCAAGGCCGACAAGAACGACGTTGAAAAGGTCACGCTTGACCGGCTGAAGCGCCTAATCAGCGATCCGAAATCGCTGGTCTGGCTCGACCTGGCAGACCCCACTCCGGAAGATTTCGCGCGCATTGCCGAAGAATTCCGCTTCCATCCCCTCGCGATGGAGGATGCGCAGAAACGGCATCAGCGACCGAAGATCGACATTTACGATTCGTTCTTCTTTCTGGTCTTCTATGCCGTGCGTGAGTCGATGGAGAACGTCGATTTCGAAACACAGGAGATCGCTTTCTTCATCGGCGCGAACTACCTCATCACCGTGCATCATGGACCGTGCAAAGAGATTGAAGGAACGGTAAAACGCTGGCGAGAGAACGTGCCTCGCGGCGACCATGCCGGCCCGGCGATCCTGCTCTACTCGATCCTCGATGCCATGGTCGACAACTACTTCCCCGTGCTCGACGCCGTGGCCGAGCGAACCGACGATCTCGAGCGCGCGATCTTCGAGGTAGAGGGCCACGAGGCGCTGGCGATGATCTTCCAGCTTCGCAAGAACCTGCTTGCGCTACGTCGCATTCTCTCACCGGAACGGGACCTGATGAGCACTATGGCACGGCGAGACGTCGAACTGCTGGGCGAGGAGACCTCGATCTATTTTCAGGACGTTTACGATCACGTTCTGCGTGTGACTGACGCGATCGATACCTATCGCGACCTGCTCGCAAGCGCCCTCGATGCCTACCTCTCGGTGACATCAAATAATCTCAACCAGGTGATGCGCACGTTGACATCCTGGAGCATTATTCTTATGTCACTGGCGCTGATCTCGGGCATCTACGGCATGAATTTCGTGCATATGCCGGAGCTTTCCCTCTCGTATGGCTACTACGCCGCTCTGGCCGGGATGTTCGTGCTCGGCGCCGTTCTGTTTGCCTGGTTCAAGCGGATCGACTGGCTGTAGACCGAACGGGACCCGCTCCGAACTGTACAAGCGACCCACGACGAATCCCACCGCACTGCCATGCCAACATCTCAGCAATTCGAGAACGCAGAGTTGGCACTGCACGTGCTTACAGTGTTGTTCGACTTGATGTCCCCAGCCGTGAAGTACCCATTGGCGGAATACGTCACCCCGCTCGTCACTGTGATCGAAAAGTAGTTGACAGGGTCTCCCGAGCCATCACCTGCAAAGCAGACGTCACCATGGAGCGGGCCGAAGGCCTGGCCACAACCCTCAAAATGGTACCCATAGCTAATAGGGGTAAGCGAGTCGATACTGCCGACGATCGCTATTTCTTTCACCGGATCATTGACGAATATATACCCATGGGCTCCACGATTGGCCTGCCAGGCGAACATGTTTACCGTGAATGGCAGCGAGACAACGTTTTGCACGGTGGCGATCTCGCTGGCGTGAATCGACATCCAGGCTATGTTAATCGTTTGGGGCGTTGCCGCGGAACCAGTGAGTGGAATTCCGAGTGTAAACACGGCAGAGAAGAAAAGAGCGACCAGCGCGCTCAAACCCCGAGTTCGTACGTGCTTCATCTGTCCCCCATGACATACGTTGCGGCATCCGTTGGAAAGGTATTCTCACCGCAATATACACACGGGCGGGACAATTGCAACTCAAAATGGAGAACACGATTCACGACATCACATTCGCACCACGCAAACGGTACTGCCAGCCAGCCTATTTACGTGCGATTTGGTGGTCTAAGGCGGATCGACTAACCTTGAGCCACCGCCAGATCTCGCGTCAGGCAACGACCTCGTAGGAGACTGATCGGACCTGCTCCAGCATTTCTAGGAGCGCTGCCGGGAGTTGATAGCCTTCGGGAGGTGGCCCGTACACGCGTTGGAGACGGACAATGTGACCCATGAGTGAATCCGCATCTCGCCACTGCTCATGGAGGACGTATTCGCGCGGGGCGTCGAGTTGACGGTAGACGTCAAAGCTGAGGCACCCATCGTCGTCGGTGTGTGTGGAGCGATGGATCTCGCGAACCAATCTCTGCCACTCGTTTTCTCGACCAGATTTCACCGTCATGTAGACAAACGCTGTGACCATCTGACCTCCATTTCACGTGCGGCGTGACTGAGCCTCATCCGCGGGCCAGCAACAAACTGATCGACAGGACCACCATCGCTACCGACATCAGCCGCAGTGGCCCCTCCCAGGTTGCCAGCAGCACTGGTCGATCCCACGTCGCCTGTTCGCCGCCGACATCCAGGCTGACGCTCGCGCGTCTGGCACTCCTCCGGACGAAGCGCGCCGAGGTGCTGAGCGTGCGCTGGACCAGGCTCAAGAACACGGCTGCGACGGCTACTCCGATCGCGGCAAGCGAGATCGAATCCGCCTGTACCCAGTAACCGACGATAACCGGGAATCCACCCCAGACCACGGCGAAGCCCAGGTCTGTGTGAAGGACACCGCCGAACCATTCAAGTGAATAGCCGACCGCCAGCACGGCGCCGACAATAGCCCAGGCGATGACCCAAGGCGAGAAGAGCCAGACGCCAACCAGAACCGCCCCCACGGCCAAGAGAAACCCGAGCACCGTGATCGCGAAGAGCGTGCGGTCGGTGAGATGTGTCTGGAGCGGTCGTCCATTCCACTCGTCGAGCGCGTGCGAGGCGAGTCCGGTGCCGCCAAAGAACGCCACCAGCAACCCGCCGAAGCGGATCCAGTCGATCCTCGGCGCCAATGCGCAGCCGATCACGACGTAGCTGAGGTGCCAGGCAGTGTATGGCACGTGAAGCAGCGTCAGGAGATCGGACCACCAGGTGCCAGATCTGGCGTAGTACGCCCTCGCCTGCCCCGTCACGCTCGCCGTCCCCACATGATCAACCCCCCGCCGACCGACATCCGCCTGATTCGCACATTGTTGAGACCGGCTGACTTCCAGAGGGTTACAAGCGCGGACGGTGGGTGTGATTGGTGAAACCGGATGATGCTTGGGTTGAGAAATGCACCAACTTCCCGCCAGCCAGGCGAGATGGCAGTGCCAATCACGGGTAGCCCAACCCGGGTGTAGAGTGTCCAGAGCGGGCGCCACAGACCGCCAGGAAGGCCAAACTCCACCATCCCGACCATACCGCCAGGTCGAACCACACGCGCCAGTTCACGTAGGCAATCGGTCGGACTCGCAACGTAACGCAGCAGGTACGTGAAGGTCAGCGCGTCGAACGTCTCATTGTCGAACGGCAGCACCTCAGCGTTCGCCAGAACGCTAGAGAAGCCTTTGGCGGCAGCTCCGTGCAGCATCTCTGGAGATTGATCGAGACAGGTCACATCGCAGCCGCGAGCGTCGAGCAATCGCGCGACGAGTCCAGTGCCGGCCGCGACATCGAGGACTCGCATGCCTGGAGCGAGCCCCATCCCCTCCACCATCGTGCGACGCCAGCGGGGATCTTGTCCAAGGCTCAGCACGCGTGACCAGCGATCGTAGCCACTCGCGAGGGGCTCGAACAGGCGTCTTGCGTGCTGGTTGGTGTCGAGTTTCACCGCTCCACCTCCGGTGCGGACGACAACTGGTCGGAATGGTTATGTCCATTTCGGCAGGCGGCCGATACGTTCGATCGCAACCAAGCCGGGCCCGCGCTCGACCTTATGATGTTTGACTCGGAATGATCGTAGCAGACGATCGCAATTCGTGATCCCGTGTTGGGTTACACGGGGCGAGCGTATTCCCGGTGGCGATTGCCCGTGGCCGGTAAGTCTGGCATGATCGCCTTGAGAGCGAACAACAACTGACCAGGTATGCGCGCCAGGAGAACGACGGGGAGGGATGAACATGCCACAGCCGCTTCGCTTTGGAATCTGCACCGACCAGAATCAGCCATGGGATATTGTGGTCGAGCGCTGGCAGCTATTTGAGAAGATGGGATTTGATAGCGTCTGGGACTGCGACCACTGGGTGCAGCCAAGTAAGCCGAGCGGGCCCTATTTCGAAGCCTGGACGCTCCTCGCAGCGCTGGCGGCGCGGACCGAGCGCATTCGCATCGGAGTGCTTGTCAGCTGCAACACGTTCCGCCACCCGGCGATTCTCGCCAAGGAGGCCGTCACGATCGACCACGTCTCGCACGGGCGTCTCGAGCTTGGCCTCGGCGCCGGTTGGTATGTCCCGGAGCACGAAATGCTGGGAATCGAGTTCCCAACGGCGGGTGAGCTGGTAGGCAGGTTCCGCGAGGCGGTCGAGATCGTCGACCAGCTCATGCGCAACGAATACACCACCTACGAGGGGAAGTACTATCAGCTGCACGAGGCTGCATTTCGCCCAGCGCCGGTGCAACAGCCACGCATCCCACTGACGCTTGGCGCCAAAGGACCGCGCATGCTTGAAATCGTTGCCCGGTATGGCGATGCCTGGAACTCATCCGGCTCGCCGGAAGAGATGGCCGAGCGCAACAAGATTCTTGATGAGAAATGTCACAAGATTGGACGCAATCCGGAGGAGATCGTACGCGGGATGTACGGTTGGGCCGCGATCATGCCGGACGACCCTTGGCAGTCAGTCGACGCGTTCCAGGAGTGCATCGGGCGCTATCGTGAGGCCGGAGTCAACGAGTTCATCATCGATCAGCCACGAGACGAGCAGTTCGACGTGCTGGAGAAGGTGGTTTCTGACGTTATTCCGGCGTTGAGGGGCGAAGCGTAAACGTACCCCTCATCCCCAGCCCTTCTCCCGCGAAGCAGGAGAAGGGAGCAGGTTACGAATGGTCTGGCATGTGAAATCTTCTCCCCTCGCCTGATCGTCGGCCGGGGTGAGGGCAGTTGGCTGGGGATGAGGGCCGTCTACCCCTGGCGGCTGCCGACCGGGCGAGTCTCGGCGTCTGGACGCACGATTGATTCGTACGATTCAGGACCCAGATCGACGTTCTCAGTCAACGTGTCGACCTCGTCCTTCAGATTCTGCACCTGCCGACCGAGCATCCACATGTAGGCGGCAATCACCACCCAGGTGATCAGAAACGCGGCGAACAAATAGGTCAGGTTGTTCATCAGATCGTCGCTCCCTCTGCTTCGCGCTCCGCCATTGCGAATTGATAGTCGAGTAGCTTGTCCTTCGATTGTTCGATGTGCAGTTTCTGATACATCAGATAAGCATAGAGAACGGTGAACCCGAGCAGGCAGATGAGCATCGCCACCAGCATCTCGCCGGGCATTTTGGCGCCACTCGTGTCGATCACGGCCGCGGGGTGAAGCGTGCGCCACCAGTCGACAGACATATAGATGATCGGCACATCGATAAACCCGATGATCCCAATAACTGCCGAGAACCGGGCCGCCCGCTCACGCTCTCCGGCGTAAGAGCGCAGCATGAAATAGCTCAGGTAGATGAACCAGAGGAGCAGGGTCGTCGTCAGGCGCGCGTCCCAGGTCCACCAGGTCCCCCAGATCGGCCGTCCCCAGAACGAACCGGTCACGAGGGTCAGCGTCGTGAATACGAGCCCGATTTCTGCCGAGGAGCGGGCAATCTGATCCCAGATGAGACTCCGCTTCCACAGGTAGAGTATCCCAGCACAGAAGACGACGAAGAAGGCCAGAAACGCGACCCAAGCCATCGGCACATGAATGTAGAAGATACGCTGAGCATCCCCTTGCACCGCGTCGGTCGGCGCGTAGACCAGACCGAGATACAGACCGACCGCCATGACTACTCCGGCCACCAGGCCAAGAATCAATCCGGGGTTGGACGTATGCGCCACTCGCGGTTGCTGTAATGCCATCCTACTCCTCCACGACGCGATCAAAAACGGCATACGCAATAGTCAAGAACAACAGATCATATGCTCCGAGCAGATTAAGCCACGGAACGAGGTCCCGCGTCTGCCCCGTCAGAATTAACGTCGTGGCGCGGACTGTCGCGATCACGACCGGCAGCAAAATCGGGAACATCAGAACCGGCAACATCACCTCGCGAGAGCGTGTGCTGGCAGCCATCACTGCAAGAAGCGTCCCGACCGAGGCAAACCCTACCGTCCCGAGCAGCAGCACGACAAAGAGAGCCGGCTGCAGCACGTTGAGGTTGAACAGCGCCGCGAAGATCGGCACCGAGATCACCTCAACCAGCGTGATGAAAAGGAAGTTGCCAATGAACTTGCCAAGATAGATCGTCCCGCGATCGACCGGACAGAGGAGCAGCCCATCGAGCGACCCACGATCGCGCTCGAGCGCGATCGATCGTCCGAGACCGAGCATCCCAGCGAAGTTGAAGGCGACCCACAGCGCGCCGGAGCCGCTCGGAGCACGGTTCACTCCAGTAAGGTCGAAGGCGAAGTTGAAAGTCACGATCGTCAGCACGGCAAAGACGAACATCCCACCGAAGAGGTCCTTGGTGCGAACCTCGGTAAGGAGATCCTTCCAAACCAGAATCGAGATCTTGCTGGCCATCTCTCTCACCGGCGCGCCAGCCTCTCGTCCAGCTCGTCCTCGCGTAGCTCAGCAGCTTGTGCGTCGAGTGTCAGACGTCCATTTTCGAGCAGGAGCACCCGGTCACCACTCCGCAGGCCAAACCGCAGGTCGTGTGTCGTCATAAGGACAGTACCGCTTCCGGCGACGTGATACTCGAGAATACGCTCGAGCACACGCATCCCTTCCCGGTCGAGACCTGTGTCCGGTTCGTCGAGTAAGAGCAACGACGGACGATGCAGGATCGCACGGCCAATCGCCAGGCGCTGCTGCATACCGCGTGAAAACGTTCGCACGCGGTCGCCGCGTCGTGGGTAGAGCCCGACCAGCTTCAAGATCTCCTCGATCCGGGGCTGCTCGTCGCTGACATCGTACATGCGGGCGAAGAAGCGGAGGTTTTCGGCGGCGGTCAAATCGTCGTAGAGATACGGCTGGTGGGCAACTACGCCGACCTGGCGACGCACCACTTGCGGCGAATCGCTGATCGAGACGCCATTGATTCTGGTCGTACCACCAGCGGGACGGCTGAGTGTGGCCAGAACCCGCAGCAGCGTCGTCTTGCCCGCGCCGTTGGCGCCGAGAAGCACGACACGCTCTCCGGCATACAGATCGAAATCGAGGGAGCGAAGAACAGCGCGACGATCGAAGCGTTTCGAGAGCCCGGCAACCGACACACGTGCCTCGCGTGGTTCACCGGCAGGGTTCACGGCAACCGTGCCAGCAGGATGTTCCTGGAGGGGCATTGCCTTCACGACGTGGCGGTTTCCTGCCCCGCCGCTGCCTGAGACTGCCGGGCAAGCGCCTGCAATCGGAGGATCTCGATCTCGATCTCGTCGTCATATTCGGCACTCTCATGCTCAAGATCGCGCAGCACAGCCGCAGCTTCTCGAATATACGCAGTGCGCGTCTCCTGATGCTCCTCATTGAGCATCTTCCCGGAGGCATGATCAAAGTCGACGTCGCGAATCGCCTGCATAAGGTATTGACGACGCGCCTGCAGGTCCGCAATCCGCGCTGGAAGGACCGGCGCATCGGTGCGACGTTGAGATTTGATCAATGGTTGCAGCACGAACGCGAAGACGGCAACCGCGGCGACGGCAAGAACGATGTAGCCGATCATGAGATTCCTGAGTCCGATCCAGCGAGTCCGGGAGTACCAACATCTTCTCTTCGTGGTGGTGTCGGCTTGGCATCGGTGCTCTTAGTCGACGGCTTGCCAAGCAGGTCTTCCTCAAAGCGCGCGACGTCATTCCGAATGCGCTCCTCGAAGAGCGCCAATTCCGGATCCTCTGGCTCGACCGCCGCACCGTCCTCAACACGGGCAGTGGCAATGACCGTCCGGCTCCGCTGCGTCAGGAATCCAGCGAGGATTAGCAAACCGATCACGGTTGCGCCGACCGGAATCCACCACAGCGCCAACGAGAAGCCGTGCTTCGGTGGTTGGCGCAGGATCGTCTCGCCATAGCGACTGACGAAGTAGTCCATGATCTGCTGGCGAGACTCGCCTTGATCGAGCTTCTGCTGAATTAGCAGGCGAATATCATGCGCGAGCTGTGCGTTTGAATCGCGCACGCTCTCACCCTGACAGACCGGACAATTGAGCGAATTCGCGATCGAGAGGGCCTCGGGTGACAGCGTCTCATCGCTCACCGCCCCGGCCGCCAGAGGCAGCACGAGGAGGAACGCGAAGACGGTGGCCACAGCGAGCAGGCTACGCTTCACTCAATGCGGCCTCTCGAACAGGACTCGACACACGCTGCCGTGCTGGCTGGGCGGCCGGCCACAGCAACGTCAGAATGCCGAGAACGTAGACAAGTCCACCCCACCAGATCCAGTTGGCGAGCGGGTTGATATAGACGCGAATACTCGCGGTCTGGTCATTGTCCCAACGATCCAGCACGATGTAGAGATCGTTGATCCCGATGGTCTTGATGCCCATACGCGCGGTTGGCTGATCCTCAAAGCCTGTATAGAAGAATCGCTTACTGAGGATCGTCCCCTCGTTGTTACTGCCGTTGCGCACGCCGATCTTGGCGGCAATTATGTCGCCTTCACTTGTCGTCTGATCGAACAAGCCGTTGTATGTCAGCGTGTATGAGCCGATCGTAGCGGTATCTCCGGGCTTCATCGTGAACTGGCGTTCGGTCTGAAAAAAGTGTGTCCCAATGATACCAACCGCGAGCACGACCATCGCCAGATGAACCACGTAGCCACCATAGCGCCGGTTATTCTTGCGCAACAGGCTCGGGACGGCCGTGAGATAGCTCTCGCCAATCGAGCGATGACGGACTCGCGCACCGCGCACGTACTCCATGATGATGGTCATGGTCGTGAAGACCGCCGCGGCGAATGCGACGACCGGGAGTGGGTTGTGAATGAAGATGCCGAACCCGATCAGTGCGAGAACGAAGGAGATGAGCGGAATTCGCAGGCTGCGGAGCAGTGCCTTGGTCGAGGTATGGCGCCAGGCCAGCAGTGGTCCGATTCCCATTAGGATCAGCAGGCCAAGCATGATCGGGCCGTTGACCTCGTTGTAGAACGGCGGGCCGACCGTGAGCTTGGTATTGCGGAACAGTTCGCTGAAGAGCGGGAAGATCGTTCCCCACAGTGTCGCGAACGCCATCGCCGTGAAGAGCAGGTTATTCAGCAAAAAGCCGGATTCCCGCGAGACGACCGAATCGATCGAGCGCTCGGCTCTGAGTCCCTTGACCCGGTAGGCCAGGAAGCCGATCGAGACGAGGATCACCAGCGCCAGGTACGTGAGGAACCAGGTGCCGATCGATGAGGTCGCGAAGGTATGAACCGAGGCCACCAGACCGCTACGCACCGTGAACGTCGCGAAGACGGCCAGAATGTAGGCCCCGACGATCAGCGACATGTTCCAGACTTTGAGCATGCCGCGACGTTCCTGCACGATGATCGAGTGAATGAACGCGGTCGCCAGCAGCCACGGCAGCAAGGCGACGTTCTCGACCGGGTCCCAGCCCCAGTAACCGCCCCAGCCAAGCACGTGATACGCCCACCAGGCGCCGAGCAGCAGTCCACAGCCCAGGATGCCCCAGGCCACCAGTGCCCAGCGCCGGATCGACCGGATCCATCCGTCACCAAGTCGGCCCGTGATCATGGCCGCCATCGCGAAGCCAAACGGTACGGTGAAGCTGGCGAAGCCGCCCAGTAAGAATGGCGGATGCATCATCATGCCCGGGTCACGCAGCAGTGGGTTCAGCCCGACACCGTTGAGCGGCGTCATCGGCAGCAGTGTGAAGGGGCTCGAGACGAAGTTCAACATGAAGAGGAAGAAGAGCTCGGTTGAAAGCACCGTCGCGGCGACATAGGGGATCAGCGCGCGGTCTCGCTTGCGGTGCAAGAAGATTGCCAGAGAGGAAAGGATCCCGGCGATCATCGCCCAGTAGAGCAGACTCCCCTGCTGGCCGCCGTAAAAGGCCGTGAGGATGTAATGCGTCGGCATCTCGCGGCTCGACCGGCCCGCCACGTAGGCAAGCTGAAAATCATGTGTCAGGAACGCCGTAATGAGCGCCACAACCGCGACAAGAATCAGCGCGGTTACGCCCCAGACGGCGCGTATCCCGCTGTCGATCAGCTCATTGGCCTGACGCCGGGCACCGAGAACGGAGACGACAATGCCATAGACGGCGAGAGCAAGGGCGACGATGAGGGCTCCAGAGCCAAGCTGAGCCACGATGAATCCCTTCTATCCGCTGGTTTTGGTCGCCGCGGTAAAGCGCGATGGGCACTTCGTCAGCAGACTATCTGCCTGGAATGTGCCGTTCGCATGATAAGTCCCCTCGACGACGACCTGGGCTTGATCGGTGAAAATGTCCGGCAGCACGCCACTGTACACGACTGGAATCGTGTGCGTGCCGTCCGTGACACTGAAATTGATCGGACTGCCCGGGGCGCCTTTGACGATGCTTCCGGTCTCGACATTGCCCCCCACCTGCACGCGCTGGCCGTCCATCGTGGCTGACTGCGCTTGCAGTTCGCTAACGGTGACGAAGTAGGACGCCGCCGAGCTCTGAAAGGCGTTGTAGATCAGATACCCGATCGCGGCGAAGATCACCAATGCCACGACGATCAACTTCGGATTGAGCAGGCGCGCCCTCTTGGGCACCGCCGGACTCGCCGCGGTTGCTCCAGTCACACGTCCACCTCCCGCGTTCCTGTTTCGCTCAGGATCAATGCAGTGAGTTTCCGCAATTGAGCTACCCTGATTTGCCTGTCACACAAAATCATCATCTCGCCAGGTTTACCGCGTGATCCCGGTCGGATAGACAACCGACAACACGATGCCAATCACGAACGCGGCGGTTCCGAGCGTCAGCACGACCCACGACCGGTTCAACAACGTGGACTTTCTGGCTCTTCGCGTTCGAGCAGCACGAACGAACGTGCCGGTGAGCCAGAACGCGGCAACGGCCGCCACGATCTTGACGCCTAAAAGGATGACGTAGACGGTCGTGCCGTAGCCATTGGACAGCTTGTCGAACGTCATCACGACTCCGGTCGCGATCAGAATGATCGTGGCGACCGAGGCCCACTCGCCAAACTCTGCCTGGGCTGCTTGCCCGAGGGCACGGGCGTCCGGGTCGGCATGTCGCAGAGATGGACGCAGCGCGAGCACGTAGTAGGCTCCGCCCCCCACCCACAACGCGGCGGCAACCGCATGCGCCAGGCGCAGCAGCACGCGCGCTATTGCAGGAATGTCCACATTGCCGCTCCACGATTACCGACTCCCACACTCTCAGTACTGTATCAAATGATTGTCAACCAGAAGGGTCAGGAAAACCCTGTCAAAGCTTCAAGAACAGCAGCGGTTGCACAAACTGGTTGTACAGATGCTGGCTCATCGCGTTCAGATAGAAGAATCGGTTTGTCAAAAAGAGCAATCCCGTCACAATCAATGTCGTGCCGCTGATCGCGGAGATGACCTGGTAGTGCCGGGTGATCCAGCGAAGGGCACCGAGCAGACGCCCAATGCCGACTCCGACCAAAATAAATGGCACACCCAGGCCGAGTGAGTACGACAGCAGCAAAAGCGTCCCCCGCGCCGCGGTCTCCGACGCGCTGGCATAGACGAGTATCGAAACGAGCAGCGGGCCGATGCAGGGGGTCCAACCGAACCCGAAAGCCATGCCGAGGAGCAGCGTCTCGGAACGCGTCAGCGAACGGCTGAAGGTTGGGTGAAAGCGCTTCTCACGATAGAGCCACGGCAGTTGGAAGAGCCCGACCAAAAACATCCCGGCGAGGATCATAAACAGGCCGGACAGCCGATTCATCAGCAGCCGGTGCTGCTGGAGCAGGCCTCCGACACCGCTCGCCGTCACGCCGAGCGCAACGAAGACCAGCGTGAACCCGGCCACGAAGACGAGGCTGGCCACCAGCAAACGCCGGATGGCGTCGGAGTCTTGCTTGCCGCCGTCGACTGTAACGCCGGAGATTAGCGAGAGATAGCCCGGCACAACGGGGGCCACACAGGGCGAGATGAAGGAGACGATCCCCGCGCCAAAGGCCGCGAGCAGGCTGAGACTCGCGGCATCAGCCACCCGTCGACTCTTTCAGTGCGTTCGTCAACTGATCAGCCGTATTGACCGCGCCGGGGAATTTGCCCTTCAGTTTGCCGTCCGGGCTGATAATAAACGTCTCAGGAACGCCGGCCACTCCGTAGTCAATGGCGATCGTGCCAGACGCATCCGAGCCATTCATGTACTGGATTCCATACTGCTGAATGAACTTTTCTGAGTCCGACTTCACGTCCCAGACAGCCACGCCCACAACCACGACGTCGCCCGACGCGTTGCTTTTGGCGTAGTCATTGATCAGCGGAGCTTCTGTCTGGCATGGCGGACACCAGGACGCCCAGAAGTTCAAGACGACGGTCTTGCCCTTGAGGTCAGATAGCGAGACCTTCTTGCCGGTGTTGAAATCGGTGAAGGAGAAGTTGGGAGCATCTCGGTTCTGGAATGGGATGAAGACTCCTGGAGCATTGATACGGCCGTTCTGCTGCGTGTCCGCCGACTTGGGACCGAGTAGCGTCCAGGCGAGCAATGCGAGGAGACCAACTACCAGGGAGACGGCGACAATCGGAATGATGCGCCCACGTACGGTCGAGATTTTCGATGCCTGCACAACTAACCCTCGTCGCAGCCGGATGTATTAGACGGCGGACTTAGAAGACCACCAGCCGATATTATGGTTCAGTGAACGAAGATTTCAAAGGAATTTCCCGCGACCCGACTGGTGAATACTCCGCAATCTGGTCCTACGCCGATTCCAGATAGGAGATATTGGCACCGAGCTGCCGGAGTTTTCCGACGATGTCCTCATATCCACGCCGCAGGTGCTGGATCTCATTGATCCGCGTCTCACCATCGGCAACTAGGCCCGCCAGCACGAGGCACGCGCCGCTACGAATATCAAGTGCGTAGACGTCGGTCCCGGTCAGCTTCGTTGGCCCGTTGATGATCGCCTGCTGCTTGTCGACCACGTGAATATCGGCTCCCATCCGAAGCAATTCCTCAGAATAGCGGAGCCGGTCGTTGAAGACGCGTTCGTAGACCCTGCTGCTCCCCTCCGCCTGCGTCATCAGCACGGCGAATGCGGCCTGCAGGTCGGTCGGGAATCCCGGGAATGGCAGCGCCTGGATCTCGGTCGCGGTCAGCTTGCCGCGCCCGCGCACCAGCATCGAATCACCACTCCACCAGACTTCAGCACCCGATTCACGCAACTTCGCGGTGAGCGGCACCATATCGTTCTCAGCAACGTGATCGAGAATGACCTCGCCGTCCGTGATCGCAGCCGCGATTGCGATGGTTCCAGCTTCTATGCGATCCGGCAGAATCGCCGCTCGATAGCCGCGCAGCCGATCGACGCCTTCGATTCGGATGTGCGGCGTACCGACGCCGCGCACGCGAGCGCCCATATCCTGCAGGAGAGAGCCGAGAAACGCGATCTCGGGCTCAGATGCCGCGTTGACGATCGTGGTAGTGCCACGCGCCAATGTCGCGGCCATGAGCAGGTTCTCGGTGCCGGTGTGGCTGGGGTAATCCATGTAGAGATCGGAGCCATAGAGGCGGCTGGCCGACATACGATAACCGGAATCGTCGGAATCGATTGCCGCGCCCATTTGCCGAAAGCCTCGGAGGTCAACATCTACGGGCCGCGTCCCAAGCTTGCAACCACCTGGTGCCGTCGATCCCGCCTGGCCAAATCGTGACAGCAAGGGTCCGCTGACCAGGAACGAGGCGCGCATCTTCTCGACAAGGTGTGCCGGGGCGTCAAACTGAGTGACATCTCGCGCGCAGATTCGCAGCCGGTGGTTCGGCTGATCGAACTCGACTTCGGCGCCGAGCCATCGCAGCAATTCGACCATGACCAGCACGTCTTCAAGGACGGGAACGTTCTCGAGCAGGCATTCCTCTTCGGTCAGCAACGCCGCCGCCATCGCTGGCAACGTGGCGTTCTTCGCGCCGTCAATGCCGACACGACCAGTCAATCTCGCGCCGCCGGTCGTAACGATCGTTTTGGCCTCGGTGACTACCTGCATGCGAATCTCCCCAGTCCGGCCCTTCGATGGTGGCCTCATCCGCGACGACGTGAGTCCGAGGGCCAGACGAGTCCCCGATCGTCCATCCCTCTCTCAAGCATAAACGAAAAACGGGGGCGGCGTATGCCAGCCCCCGACTTTCTGTCACTGTTGTGAGCCGGACCGTGGTCCGTTTCGGTGCCGCCGCGACTATTCTCCGACGCGGGGCGATGACGGCTGGCGTCCGCGCGTTCGCTGTCCGACTCGCAGCCGGATCATCGACCGTCGCAGCGCGATCTCTGCGCGAGTGAAATCGATGGTGGCGGTGCGCTCAGCCAGACGCGCCTCGGCACGATCTCGCGCTTCTTGAGCGCGGACGACATCGATATCTTCGGCCCGCTCAGCCGTGTCGGCCAGCACACGAACTTGATCGTGTGCCACCTCCAAAAAGCCGCCAAACACCACCAGCGAATCCTCCGTCGCCCCTTTGCGAATGCGCATCTCCCCCATCGAAAGCAAGGTTACGATGGGTGCGTGGCGCGGCAGGATGCCGAGTGTACCGTCCGCACCGGGTGCGACGACCATATCGACATCGTCCTGCTCGTAGACGATGCGTTCTCCGGTCACAACTTCGACCCGTAGCTTTGCCATGCTTCTCCCTTTGCCGCAGCCGGAACGCGGTCAGCGCCCCGGCACCTGGCAGCGACCTCGATTAGACCTCTGTCGCCATCTGCTGGGCGACTTCGACCGCCTCGTCGATTCCGCCAACCATGTAGAACGCCTGCTCGGGGAGCGAGTCGTGCTTACCTTCGAGAATCTCCTTGAAGCCACGCACCGTCTCGGCACGCTCAACGTAGCGGCCCGGACGACCCGTGAAGGCTTCCGCGACAAACATCGGCTGCGTCAGGAACCGCTGGATCTTACGGGCACGCTGCACGGTCAGCTTGTCGTCCTCGGAGAGTTCTTCCATCCCGAGGATCGCAATAATGTCCTGCAGGTCACGATACCGCTGCAGCACACGCTGAACCTCACGAGCGACCTGATAGTGCTCCTCACCCACGATTTGCGGATCCAGAATGCGCGAGGTCGAGGCAAGCGGATCAACCGCCGGATAGAGTCCCTGGTCAGCGATCGACCGCTCAAGCGAGATCGTCGCGTCGAGGTGGGCGAACGTCGTGGCCGGAGCCGGGTCAGTGTAGTCGTCGGCAGGAACATAGACCGCCTGCACCGACGTAATCGAACCGCGCTTGGTCGAGGTAATTCGCTCCTGCAAGTCACCCATCTCAGAACCAAGGGTTGGCTGGTAACCGACGGCGCTCGGCATACGGCCGAGAAGCGCCGAAACTTCGGAACCTGCCTGAACGAAGCGGAAGATGTTATCGATGAAGAGCAGCACGTCGCGGCCCTCGTCGCGGAAATACTCCGCCATCGTAAGGCCGGTCAGTCCAACGCGGAGTCGCGCTCCTGGCGGCTCGTTCATTTGTCCGAAGACGAGCACTGTTTTGTCAACAACGCCCGACTCGTGCATTTCTCCCCAGAGCTGTGTGCCTTCGCGAGTTCGCTCGCCCACGCCAGTGAACACGGAATACCCACCGTGCTCAGCGGCGATGTTGCGGATCATCTCCATGATAATGACCGTCTTGCCAACCCCAGCGCCGCCGAACACGCCCGTCTTACCACCCTGGGTAAACGGAGCGATCAGGTCGATAACTTTGACGCCAGTCTCGAAGACCTCGACCTCGGTCGACTGCTCTTCGAAAGACGGAGCTGGTCGGTGAATCGGATACTCGATCTCGGTGCTGACCGGGCCTGCATTGTCGACCGGCTCGCCGAGGACATTGAAGATACGGCCCAGCGTCGCCGGACCAACCGGAACCTGAATCGACTCGCCGGTATCGACTGCTTCAGCGCCACGGCGCAGTCCATCAGTCGTCGACATCGCGACGGCGCGCACCCAGTCGTTACCGAGATGCTGCTGCACCTCGAGAATCAGTGGTACGTCCGAGCCCTCACGCGTGACCGACAACGCGTTGTAGATCTCGGGAAGTCCATCTGGTGGAAACTCGACGTCGACCACGACGCCTTGGATCTGAACAATCTTGCCGGTTGCCATGTCTGATTGTGTCCTCTCGATACCTCACAGATTCGAAGCGCTCAGTCGGGCAGAGCGCTACGAGAGCGCCGCTGCACCTGCCGCGATCTCCGAAACTTCGCGTGTAATCTGTGCCTGCCGTACTTTGTTGTAGGTCAGCGTCAACTCACGTACCAAATCTCGTGCGTTATCGGTCGCGTTGCGCATCGCAACCATGCGAGAACTGTGCTCGCTCGCGATCGACTCCAGCAGGGCCTGGTAGATCTGCACCTCGACAAAGCGCGGCAGCAGGGCTTCCAGAACGTCTTCAGGACCAGGCTCGAAGATGTAATCGATAGCGTCGCCCGAGCCTTCAGGCGTTTGAATCGGCAAAATCTGCTGAACCTCCGTCGTCTGCCGGAGTGTATTGATGAACCGGGTGTAGGAGACGTACACGGCGTCGACCTTACCCGTCACAAAATCCGAGATCGCGATGCGCACGATCGGGCGGATCGATTCGAATGACGGCTGCTCGCCCGTCTGCGGGAAATCGGCCGTCAGGTTCTTTCCAAAGCGCGTGTAGAAATCGCGTCCCTTGCGGCCCAGCGTGATCATATCGATGTTCTCGATGCCCTCAGGCTGCTCCTGCATGAACCGCAGCGCCGCCCGGATCACGTTGGTATTGAGCGCTCCCGCAAGACCCTTGTCCGAGGTAATCACGATCATCTCAGACCGGTGGATCGGGCGGTGCTCCAGCAGCGGGAATCGAGATGGATCCTCGATGCCTGCACCGGCGATGTCGCCGATCATGGTGCGGATGCGGTCAGCGTAGGGGCGCGTTGCCACCACGTGCTGCTGCGCGCGGCGCATCTTCGACGCGGCGACCATCTCCATCGCGCGCGTGATCTGCGACGTATTGCGAACGCTGCCAATTCTCCGGCGGATCTCGCGAAGTGTCGCCACGTTGTGATTCCTCCCTAACGCCGCGTCCTAGCTTGCCACCGCCGCTGACCAGATGCTGCTCTTGAACTCGTTCGATGCGACGCGAAGCTCGTCAATCAATTCATCGCTCAGGCGCTTCTGCTCGACGATCCGGGCCAACAGATCCGCCTTCGACGTGCGCATGTAATCCAGGTACTGCGCCTCGAATTCGCGAACCTGGTCAACTGGCACGTCATCCATCGGGCCGTTCGTCGCGGCCCAGATGATCGCAACCTGCTCTTCGACCGGCATCGGCTGATACTGTGGCTGCTTGAGCACTTCCGTCAGTCGCTGACCACGATCGATCTGTCGCTTCGTCGCGGGATCGAGGTCGGACGCGAACTGGGCAAACGCGGCCAGTTCACGGAACTGGGCCAGGTCCAAACGCATACGTCCAGCGACCTGTCGCATGGCGCGAATCTGCGCGTCACCACCGACACGTGAGACCGACAGGCCTGCGTTCACTGCCGGACGAACGCCAGCGTAGAAAAGGTCGGACTCGAGGTAGATCTGCCCGTCGGTAATTGAAATCACGTTCGTCGGAATGTAGGCCGAGACGTCATTCCCCTGCGTCTCGATGATCGGCAACGCGGTGAGGCTCCCGCCTCCGAGGTCATTGCTCAGGCGCGCAGAGCGCTCGAGCAGACGAGAGTGGAGGTAGAAGACGTCACCAGGATAGGCCTCGCGTCCTGGTGGGCGACGCATTAGCAGCGAGACCTGACGATATGCCCAAGCGTGCTTCGAGAGATCATCGTAGACGATCAGCGCGTCGCCACCATTCTCCATGAACTCCTCGCCCATGGACGTGCCGGCATATGGAGCGATGAACTGCTGAGGGGCCGGGTCCGCTGCCGCGGCCGCGACGATGATCGTGTGATTCATGGCGCCTTCGCGCTCGAGAATCGCATAGGTCTGGGCAATCTGAGATCGCTTCTGACCGATCGCAACGTAGATGCAGATCACGTTCGATCGCCGCTGATTGATGATGGTGTCGATTGCGATGGCCGACTTACCAGTCTGGCGGTCGCCGATGATCAGCTCGCGCTGTCCCCGGCCGATGGGGATCATGCTGTCGATCGCCTTGAGCCCAGTCTGCAGCGGCGTGTCCACGTTCTGCCGCGCGATAACGCCTGGAGCGATGCGCTCGATCGGACGTGTCTTGGTTGTATTGATCGGTCCTTTACCGTCGATCGGCTGGCCAAGCGCGTTGACCACTCGGCCAACCAGCGCCTCGCCGACAGGAACCTCGGCGATGCGGCCAGTCGACTTGACCTCGTCACCCTCTTCAATATCGGTGAACTCGCCGAGGATGATGACACCGACCGAGTCTTCCTGGAGGTTGAAGGCCATGCCCATCACCCCATTGGAGAACTCAACCAGCTCGTTCGCCATGACGTTACGCAGGCCGTGTACGGTGGCAATACCGTCTCCAACCTCGACCACGTAGCCGACGTTGGTGATGACCATCTTTTCGCCATAGGTTTCGATTTGTTGTCGTAGTATGTCGCTTATTTCGGTTGGCCGTACGACCATGGTACCTCCTGGTACTGACGCGGTACTTCTCGGTATTCTGTCACGTGATTAGCAACGAAAAAAACAGGCAGAGCGCGGAGATTACCGCGCCATACGCGCCCGGAGTTGCCGCAATTGAGTCCGCACGCTGCCATCGATGAGCGTGTCGCCCAAGTGGACGACGATGCCACCGATGATGTCCGGATCGACACGCGTTCGAATCTGAACCTCGTTGCCGACCATCTTCTCAAGCCGGGCTCGCACCTGCGCTGCCTCGTCCGCGTCCAATTTGACCGCGGTTGTGACATCCGCAATAACGACACCCTGGTCTTCCAGAACCAGCTCGTGAAAAACTTGGAAGATCTGCGGAAGCTGCTGCAGGCGATCACGTTCCAGCAACAAGAGCATGAAATTTCTGATGTAGTGCTGGTCGTCGCGCGGCGTGAGTGTCCGCAAGGCGTTCTCTTTGGCTTCGGGCGGCACGGCTGGGTGGACAAAGAACTCTTCGACTTCCGGATTCTGAAGCGTCGCGTTCAGCCGCGCCAGCTCGGCCTCCCACTCGTCGAGCCCCTCATGATTCTTGGCAACGTCAAAGGCTGCCTGGGCGTATCGCTTGGCCGCTCCGCCAACGGACATCCGCGTTCCTCCTCAGTCCGGACTCAGGCCTCGATGCGCCCGTTGGTGCCCCCGGCCTCAGCCAGCGCCTCTTCGATGAGCCGCGTCTGCTGCGATCGATCGAGCTCCTTACGGACAATCTTGGTCGCCGCGCTGATTGCCAGGTCAGCCACGTCTTGACGCAACTGTTGCCAGGACTGCTCGGTCTCCGCAGCGATACCGGCCCGCGCCTTCTCGATAATCTGATTTGCTTCAACTTGCGCCTGCTCGCGAGCACGCGCCAAGGTTTGATCCGCGTTCTCTCGCGCGGTCGACAGGACCTTCTGAGCGTCCCGGCGGGCTTCCGTCAGGATCTCCTCGTTGCGGGCCTGGGTCGCGGCGAGTTCCTTCTGCATCCGTTCGGCGGCTTGCATGCTCTCTTCGATCCGCTCACGGCGCTGATCGAGCATTCGCGTGATCGGGCCAAGCGCAAACTTCCAGAACACAAACAGAAAGACGATGAACGCGATGAGCTGGATGATTAGATCCCAGCCATTTACTCCAAGTGCACTCATTTACACTACCTCATGGTCGCGACTGCCTCAGAGAGATCAGCGTCATCAACCGATAGAGAGACTCTCTCGCGATCATTTCGTCGTCACATATGATGGCGCTCCTGCATGGAGCGCCATCGTCGACGTCGGATTAGAGCACGAACGCGATGATGATCGCGATAACCAGCGCGTAGATGGCGACCGCTTCTGCCAACGCGGCACCAATGATCATCGTGGTACGAATCGCGCCTTCAGCCTCAGGGTTGCGGCCGAGCGCCTCGAGCGCACCCTTGACCGCGAGGCCAATGCCGATTCCTGGGCCGAGAGCCCCAAGACCCATTGCCAGCGCCGCCGCCATTGGGACGACTACAGCTGGATCAGTTACATTGGAAAACACGTTGGACGTTCTCCCCTCTTCGGCCCGCACGAACGCAGACCGATCCAAACCACGTTCCTCAACCAGCGCCTAAGTTAATGAAATGTCCAGGACCGCACACAGCCTGGACTAGTCCCCGACGGCGGCGGATCCCACCGGCCGCGAGGTTCGGCCTTCGAACTCTTCCTCGAACGGCTCTTCAACATGATCGTCATGTGTCCCAGCCGCGGCGAGAGAAATGTAGATCAGGGTCAGGATGGCGAACACCAGTGCCTGAATCAATCCGAACAGGACCTCCAGGTACAAGAACACGACCGGAACAAGCAGACCAATGACGGAGTATTTGATGGCGTTCGCGATCGCGTACATGATCGTCAGCAGCACATCTCCGGCAAAGATGTTCCCGAAAAGGCGGAATGACAGCGAGATAACACGAGAAGTCTCACTGATGATCTCAATTGGGAGAACAAATGGCGGAGATGCGAGGTGCTTGATTCGGCCGCGAAACCCATGGGCCCTGACGCCAAGGAACTGGAACGCCACCCACGACAGCAGAGCCATCGCGATCGTCATATTCAGGTCGGACGTCGGTGGACGAATCAGCGGAACTTTGACGACCTCGCCGCCGATCATTCGTTCAGTCCAGATCGACCCGAGACCAGGGAGGAGCTCAATCCAATTCGCAAAGAGAATGAAGATGAACAACCCGCCGATAAACGGGAAGATGCTTCGACCCAGTCGCCTTCCAGCGGCCCCTTCGACCAAACCCAACAGAAACTCGACGATGAACTCGAAGGCGGCCTGCAGCCGACCCGGAACCAGCGTTGCCCGGCGGGCAATCATCGCTCCGATGACCGTCAACAGGATCATCACGACGAACATCACGAGCATCGTGTTTGTTATCGGGATTGAAGAACTGGTTCCTGGAACATGGATGTTCCAGATCGCTTGCGGTGCGACTTCGACATGTACTTCCATGAGCGTCCTTACTCGTCAAGATCCCGGGCCTGGTTGTTGCGTCTTGGTTCCCGGGAGCGAACCGACTTCTTGTCTGGCAGGTTCATCACGGCGAGTTGGTACAACAGGTAACCAGATATCGCAAGGCCAACCGCAACGCCGACAAGGGTCAAAATCGGCAGTGTTCCCAACCACTTGTCGAGAAGTATGCCTCCCCCGACGCATAGTAAAAGACTGGCTACAACTGAGCAACCTATTCCGGATGCCGCGCCGATTGCTCGCCAGTCCTGTTGGCCTCGAGGAGGTCGACTCATCGCGCCTCCTATCGATTGCGAATCCTATCACAATCTCCAGATGTCACGCAATTAATTCAATCGCTTGCGGGCTGTACGACTACTGCCTCCAGTGGTAACGGCCGCTGATCGCCCTCGTGCAGCACCTGCTTCGCGGCTCCTACGAATCCCGAGAAGAGCGGATGCGGTCGCGTCGGACGCGACTTGAATTCCGGATGGAACTGCACCCCGACAAACCACGGGTGATCGTACAACTCCATGATCTCAGCGAGCTTGCCATCCGGTGATGTCCCACTCACGATCATCCCGGCCTCATCCATCATCTCGCGGTAGGCGTTATTCACCTCCCACCGGTGACGATGCCGCTCCTCGACGATTGGCGTGCCATAGCATTCAGCGGCACGTGTTCCCGGCACGAGCTTGCACGGGTACAACCCCAGCCGCATCGTGCCTCCCATGTCGACATCGCGCTGGTCGGGCATAAGGTCGATCACGGGATCCGGAGTCAGTTCGTCGATCTCGGTGCTGTTGGCCTCTTCGAGTCCGAGGACGTCGCGCGCGAACTCGATCACGGCCATGTGCAGACCATAGCATAACCCGAGATAGGGAATCTGATGTTCGCGAGCGTACTTCGCGGCGAAGAGCTTGCCCTCGACACCGCGCGGCCCAAATCCACCAGGAACCAGAATCCCGGACGCGTGGCGTAGCTGCTCTTCGATCTCGGCAGTCGTCGACTTCTCGGAGTTGATCCAGGTGATGTCGACTTCGACGTCATGCGCGAGCGCTGCGTGCGAGAGGGACTCCTGCACGCTCATATACGCATCGTGCAATTCGACGTACTTGCCGACCAGCGCGATCTCAACCCGTCGCCTCGGCGCCTTGATGTGCTCCACCAACTGCTGCCAGTCGGACAGGTCAGGCTTCGCATCTTGCCAGCCGAAGTAGTCGGCCACATAGCGACCCAGACCTGATTCCTCGAGAACCAGCGGCACCTCGTAGATTGTCTCGGCTGTGGTTAGGGGGATGACCGCGTCCTCATCGACATCGCAGAAGAGCGAGATCTTAGCGCGAACGTCGTCCGGCACGGGATGATCGGCCCGGACCGCGATGACGTCCGGCTGAATGCCTATGGCGCGCAACTCCTTGACACTGTGCTGGGTCGGTTTGGTCTTCAGCTCGCCGGTGCTGCCAATCATGGGCAGCAGCGTGACATGAATGTAGAGGACGTTGCGGCGTCCCTCTTCCTTGCGCATCTGGCGGATCGCTTCCAGGAACGGCTGGCTCTCAATGTCTCCCACGGTGCCACCGACTTCGACAATGACGACGTCGAGACCGTCCTGATTGGCGACCAGACGAATGCGATCCTTGATCTCATTGGTGATGTGCGGAATAACCTGGACAGTGCCGCCGAGATAATCGCCGCGGCGCTCTTTAGCGATGACCGAGGAGTAGATCTGCCCGGTCGTCACGTTCGAGGCGCGACTCAAATTCTCGTCGACGAAGCGCTCGTAATGGCCGAGATCGAGGTCAGTCTCGGCGCCGTCGTCCGTCACGAAGACTTCACCATGCTGGTACGGCGACATCGTCCCCGGATCGACGTTGATATATGGATCCAGCTTCATGATACTGACACTGCGACCACGGCTCTTGATGAGCCGGCCGATGGACGCCGTGGTAATACCCTTGCCGACCGAAGAGACCACGCCTCCGGTCACGAAAATGAATTTCGGCATGTTCATTGTGCCTTCCCGGCGCCGACCCTCGCCGATCCCCCGAACACCTCGCCCAATTGCTACTTTGGCGGATTCAAAACGACGACCTCGACGGTATCGCCGAGATCGCTCTTCTTGATATTCACTCGATCTTTGACTTCGATTTCAGAAATCCCGAACTTCTTCAGGAACGGCTCGAGAAGATCGCGATCGAAATCGCTCCGTTCCGTCCGGTATTGCATTGGAATGACGACAGAAGGCTCGATTTGACCGACCACCTCCGCGGCGATGGTCGCATCCAATGTCGGTCCACCGCCCACCGGCACGATGAGCACATCGACCGAGCTCATGCTCTCCGACTGTTCTTCGGTCAACGGATGCCCGAGATCGCCCAGATGGCAGATCAGCAGATCTTCCAGCTCGATGAGGTAGACCGTGTTCTTGCCAAGCTTCGCGCCGTGCTCGCTGTCGTGGTAGGTGCGAATGCCTCGTATGAAGACGTCGCGAATCTCGTACTCGCCGGGACCCGTCAGGGCGTAGTGCCCGGGCTTGACGAGTTCGACCGCGGAGTGATTGGGGTGATCATGGCTCACCGTCACGATATCCGCCGACGGGTTTCCCATGTCATATCCGCTGTCTGGGGTGAGCGGATCCGTCACAACGACCGCTTCGCGACCGCGAATCCGGAAACACGCATGACCCAACCAGGTAATTTCAGCCATTTTCGCCGACCTGCTCGATCTGTCATTCGACTGTTTGTTGTGGGCAATTCTGGGAGGTTGTCTCCTGCGGCCTAGACGAGTATATCAGTCCGCACGATCACCTTCCAGAGCGCGTGCCCGCCGATCGGCCAGTTTCCGAGAGGATGCCGCACGAGCGCTCGATGGCCGTACGAATGGGATCCGGAATCGGTCGTGCCCGCGCCGTCTCGGCGTCGTAGTTCACCATCACCACACGCGCCCGGCAGACGTCACCGGCCTCATTCTTGACGTCGTAGCGCACGTGAATGCTCGAGCGTCCCAATCTGGTAACCAGCACGCCGATGCGCAATACCTCGTCGAATCGCGCCGGTGCCTGGTAATCGATCTCAAGCCGGACAACCGACGTGTCGAATCCGTGCTGACTGGTCAGAGAGCCCGTATCGAAACCGAGGTGCCGAAGATACTCGTAGAATGCGTTGTCGATGTACTCGAGGTACTTGCCGTAATAGACAATGTGCTGGAGATCGACGTCACGAAAGCGGACACGCTCACTGTAGGTAAACGGGGCGCTTACGGCAGCATCGTTCACGCGTCCTTCTCCCTCTCACGCCGGTCACCATTCGCTCAGTTCGCCAGGGTCTCGTCGAGCACACGACGCACCACATCCCAGCTGAAACCGCGTCGCTGAAGATATCCAGTCAATCGGCGACGCTGCGTGTCAGAATCCTCACGCCGAATGCGCGGCACCCATTTTCGGGCCAGCTCCAGCGCGACTGCATAGTCGTCGATCTGCGCCGCCTCGACCACTCGCTCGGCAGTTCCTGGATCGATACCTTTGCTGGCGAGCTCTCGCTTCATCATGCGAGACGAACGAGGCCGGTGGCTCTCCCGGCTCTCGACGAATTGCCGCGCGAACTCGCGATCGTCAAGGTAGTTCCAACCATGCATCCTGGTAATGGCCGCGTCGACCGCTGCCGGCGGGAATCCGCGCCGTGCCAGGCGCTGCCGCAGCTCCAGTTCCGATCGCGCCCGGTAGGAGACGAGACGCAGAGCTGCCTCGGTCGCCTTGTTCGCTGCTTCGGCCTCCAACAGGGCTCGAGACTCCTGCTCCGACAGATCCTGGCCAACCTGTATCCGGCGGTCCAACGCGACGGAGGCGCTCAGGCCGAAGGCGAACTCGCCTCCGATGTAGACGTTGACCCGGTCCGGATGGCGGGCTTGCGGTTCAATGGCGGAGATGATACCGGAACGGATGTTCGACTCTTCCATGCTCGAAGTATATACGCATTTTGGTCTCGGCGGAGCGACACGGCGTGTGTAAGATCTAGTAGTTGACTCTGACTCGCTGGCCAAGCGGAATCGCAACGTGGCAATTCGGACCATCACACGAAGCAGAAGTTCATCCCACGTGACGTTCCGGCGCATTTTGCGGCTCGCCATCATCATGGCGGTGGTCCTGACCTTTGTCGCCGCTGTTTCCCTTTTGCTGTTGGTAGTCGCGATTCTGCACCAGGCGCGACAGGATGAGCGCGCTCCAGCCGACGCCATCGTCGTGCTCGGCGCGGCACAGTGGAACGGCCGTCCATCAACCGATCTCAAGGCGCGCCTCGACCATGCCTACGATCTGTATCACGAAGGTTATGCGCCGATGATCGTCCTGACTGGCGGCACCGGCGAAGGGGACATCTACTCGGAGGCAGAGGTGTCCCAAGCCTACCTTGCGGAAAAGGGTGTGCCAGCGAACGCGATGCGGACCGTTGGCGGGCTGTCGACCTGGCAAAACCTGCAAGAGGCACGGTCCGCGGAGTTGCGAGCCGACGAGCGCGTACTCCTGGTGAGCGATCCGTTCCACATGTTCCGGGTCAAACGGATGGCGCAGGATTTGGGGCTGATCGCGCTCGCCTCACCGACACAAACCAGCCCAATCCGCCCGCACAGCCCGCTCGAATATCGTTATGTCGCTCGCGAGTGTGCGGCCTATCTCGCCTACCTGTTCGTGCAGCGGTAGTCGCCACTCTATTGCGCCGGACCGAGATCACCGCGCAGGCGCTCCAGCAGGTGAGCGGTTCGCTCGAGTCCTTCCTTAAAGACCTGATTGTCACCGCCCACACCGATTCGCAAGAAGTGCTCGTAGCCGAAGGCGGATCCTGGCGCGAGCATGACGCTCGCCTCCTCGGCCAGCCGGTCTGCGAGTTCCAGCGACGGCATGTCTATGTCGTAGCGTAACAGGCCGAGCAGACCGCCGCGCGGTGGAACCCAGGTGACCAGGTCCTCCCGCTGTTGAATCCACCCTTCAAGATAGCTGAGGTTTCGGGCTGAGATCTCCCGGGTTCGCGCGAAGATCTGCTCGCGTTCGCGGAGCGCGATGGTCGCGAGGTAGTCGTTGAGCTTACCGGGGCTGAGCGAAATGTAATCGCGCTGCGACCAGCACTGCTGAATGATGTCCGACGTCGCCGCGATCCAACCGATGCGGAGCCCGGGCAGGCCAAACGGCTTAGAGAGTGTGCCGACACTGATGCCCCGCGAACCGAGATCACGCACCGGCCCGGCGAACGGCTCGCCACCGGGCAGCGACAGCCAGCGATAGGCCTCGTCTCCCATGACCGTCGCCCCAACGCGCTCGGCCAGCCGGTAGACCTGTTGCTGCTCGTCCTCGGTCAGGATCGCACCGGTCGGGTTATGGGGCGTGTTGATCACAATCAGCCGGGTTTTCGGGGTGACAAGGCGCTCGAGTTCGTTCAGATCGTAGCGGAACTGATTCTCAGGCGTGAGTCGCCAGAGTGACACGTCACAGCCGATTGCCTTGGGGACGCTCTGGAGCTGCTGATACGCGGGGTCAACCACGACGACATGATCGCCGGGATTCAGAAGAACGTTGAACAGTAGAAAATTGGCTTCTATCGCACCGGTCGTTACAAGCACATCGTCAGGGGTCGTGTCCCGGTACAGGCTCGCAATCAGCGACCGCAATTGCTCGGTGCCGCGGGCTTCACTGTAGCCGAGCGAGATTCCGAGCATTGCGTCGAGCGACTGATCGCGCCCGCCCATCTGGAGCAACTCATCGACCGTGAGCGGCTTGATTCCGCTTTCGGCCAGATCGAAATCGACTTCGGTCTCCCAGCGGGTCATCCATCGCTCGAGCGCGAACGTCTCGATCTTCATTCCACCCCCGAAACATTGTTACCGACAAGCATTCGTCAGACAGATTCTAGCAAGGGCGCTGAACCGATGCCGTTCCGCTGCCGCCGGGGGAGAGCAGGTGACTCGATGTTGCGTTGAATCTCGATGAGACGTGGTGTCAGTTGTCGTGAATTGGATGACCAACCGTCGAGTTTCGCGATGAATGGCTCGCTTCCGGGCGTTCCACTCGCTTGAAACTCTCAATCGACGTGACGGTGTCGAAGCCGTTCAGACGGGAAAGTTCGTTTGGCGGAAGTCGGAACATGTAGCCAAGACCACGAACGGTGTGGAGAAACTCTGGCTCGCTCGGGTTCCGCTCGATCTTCTTCCGCAAGCGCGCAACATAGACTTCCACTCTGTTGCTATCACCAAGGAAGTCGTAGCCCCAGGTTCGTTCGATCAGCGCCTCGCGCGTGACGGTCGTTCCGGCGTTGCGCATGAGGCATTCGAGCAGGCGCATCTCGGTTGGCGTGAGCAAGGCTGTCGATCGGTCAGGAACGTTGAACGCAAGCTCGCTGATGGCGAGTTCTGCATCGCCGACACGAAGGATCGCATCCTGAGCCTCGACTGCAGAGCGCTGGCAGCGTCGCGCGACGACTTCGATTCGCGCGACCAGCTCCTGAGGATCGAACGGCTCGACGACAAAATCATCGGCGCCATGCTCGAATGCTCGCAGCTTGTCCTTGGTGTCCCTGCGTCCACTGACAAAGAGAACTGGTCCCGAAAAATGCTCTTCGCGCAGCGTCTTGCAGAGCTCGCACCCATCACCATCTGGGAGATCGATATCCAGCAGGACAGCATCAGTTCTGGCGCCGAGGACCTCCCGCTTCGCCTCGTCAGCCGTGCGAGTGATGACCGCATCATGGCCTGCCTCAGCCAGAACGAAGTGCATGAGCTTCGCCATGATTCTATCCGGATTGACGACAACGATGCGCATGTTGCGGCGTTCCTTCCATCCATCTCTATGCCTTGGCGTGCGTCATCAAATTGGACCACGGGCCCCTTCCGAGCCAGTGACCTGGCGAGATATGGCCCGCGACAGCGGCATCGCCGTGATGTCAGCATCCCTGACATCCCCGAGCTACCGGAATGACGCCGACCTGAGCCGACGAGCAAAACCTCGTGAAACGAGATTCTCAGGAATCACTCAAGCCATGGTTCTGGCATGGCATGTGATTCGCACAATTCGTACCCAAGTGAGACCAAGCTTATCGATAACTCTAACGCAACAAGCACAGTGTGCCAGCTTCGGCAAGATCTGAGGCTGAACTTACGACTTTTGATTCATGAATTAGATTTGACCTACGCGCTCTGCAACGTATTTCAGGGAGTCCGCAAGGAAAAACTTGAGCGGCGACAAAGGTGCCGCCGCTCAATCACCATGTCGTCCTGTCAATCCGGATCAGTATCAGCTAGGCAACGACAATGTTGACCAGCTTGTTCGGTACGAAAATGATGCGTCGCACAGTCCGGTCTTCCGTATATTCTTTGATCCGTTCGCTCGACGTTGCCAGCTCTACCGCGCGTTCCTCACTAATGCCCATCGGGACCTGTACCCGATCACGAACCTTGCCGTTGACCTGAATCACCAGGTCCAGCAGGTCCTCTTTCGCCATGTCCGGATCGAACTCAGGCCAGGCTTGCTGGTGCACACTGTAGGGCTTGCCCAACAGCGCCCAGAACTCCTCCGCCAGATGGGGCGTGCTCGGCGCCATCATCAGTACCAGCGACTCGATCGCTTCACGCCAGGCGGCAGTGTTGGCGACCGGCTGGTCCTTACGCGGCATCAACTCGTTCACGAACTCCATCAGTCGCGCGATCATCGTGTTGAAGCGGAACGACGTCAGATCCTCGGTCACCGCCTTGATCGTCCGGTGCGTGATCCGCCGCAGCTCCAGCGATTCATCGCCACCGTCGTCGTTGCGCGGATTATTCAGCGTCTCAGCGACCACGGTCCAAGCGCGACGTACAAAGCGGTCGACGCCCGCGATGTTGCGCGAGTTCCACGGGCCGCCCTGATCCCAGGGGCCGATAAACATCAGGAACAGCCGCACGACGTCGGCGCCCAATTGCGCCACCAGGTCATCGGGATCGACGACATTGCCGCGGCTCTTTGACATCTTCTCGTTGTCTTCACCCAGGATCATGCCCTGGTTGAACAAGCGTCTGAAGGGCTCATTGAACTCCAGCAGTCCGATGTCCCGCATCGCCTTGGTGAAGAAGCGCGCGTACATCAGGTGCAGGATGGCATGCTCGATGCCGCCTGTGTACTGGTCGACTGGCGCCCAGTAGTCTACCTCACGCGGCTCGAATGGTTCCTGATCGTCGTGCGGGCTCAGGAAGCGATACATGTACCAGGACGAATCGACGAATGTATCCAGGGTGTCGGTCTCGCGCCGTGCCGGACCACCGCACTCCGGGCACGTGGTGTTCACGAATCGCTCGTCGGTGATCAGCGGCGACTGCCCGGTCGGAACGAACTCGGAATCTTCCGGTAGCACAACCGGCAGCTGATCTTCCGGCACCGGGACAACGCCACACTCGTCGCAGTAGACGATCGGGATCGGCGTTCCCCAATAGCGCTGCCGTGAGATCAACCAGTCGCGCAAACGATAGGTTACCTCGCCGCGACCGATGCCCTGCTTCTCCAGCCAGGTGATGACGTCGGAGACGGCCTGGCGCCCTTCCGTGGGCGTGCCGTCGAAGTGGCCTGAGTTGGCCATTACCCCTTCGCCGGGGTAGGCCTCGGTCATGGTCGCGGGATGCAGCGTCTCACCCTCAGGCTGGATGACGACCGTGATCGGCAGATCGAATTTCCGGGCGAATTCGAAGTCGCGCTGGTCGTGCGCCGGGACCGCCATAATTGCGCCTGTGCCGTAGCCGGTCAGAACGTAGTCGGCGATCCAGATCGGAACTCGCTGCTTGTTCACCGGGTTGATCGCATAGGCGCCAACGAAGACACCCGTCTTCTCTTTGTCGGTCGACGTTCGTTCGATCTCTGACTGTCGTCGCGCCTGGTCAACGTACGCCTCGACGGCCGCACGTCGATCAGCGGTCGTCAGCTTCTCGACCAGTTGATGCTCCGGCGCCAGCACCATGAACGTGGCACCCCACAGGGTGTCTGGGCGCGTGGTGAAGACTTCGATGTCATCGCCGGATTCCGCCGTGAAACGAACGCGCGCTCCCTCGGAACGTCCGATCCAGTTCCGCTGCATCGTCATGACCCGCTCGGGCCACTCGGTGCCGTCGAAGTCCAGCAATTCGTCCGCGTACGTGGTAATACGGTAGAACCACTGCTCCAGGTCCCGCTTGTACACCTCGGTGTCACACCGTTCGCATCGACCGGCAATGACCTGCTCGTTGGCCAGCACGGTCTGGCAATGCGGGCACCACCAGACGGCGGCATTGGCACGATAGGCCAGCCCTTGTTTCAGGAACTGCAGGAACATCCACTGATTCCACTTGTAGTATTCCGGAACGCAGGTGATGACCTCGCGCGTCCAGTCGAACATCGTGCCCATGCTGCGCATCTGCTGCTCCATGCGCTTGATGTTCGCCATCGTCCACGTATAGGGATGGATATTACGCTTGATCGCCGCGTTCTCAGCGTTCAGCCCGAAGGCATCGAATCCCATGGGGAACAGTACGTTGAAGCCGTTCATACGACGGAACCGTGCAGCCGCATCGGACGGCGTCATGGCATACCAGTGTCCTATGTGCAAATCCCCTGACGGATAGGGAAACATCGTCAGGTGATACCACTTGGGTCGCTCTGAATCCTCAGAGACCTCGTAGAGCCGCGTCTCCTCCCAGATTTGCTGCCACTTTTTCTCGATGGCATCCGGGTCATAGCGCTCAGATCGGACTACTGGCTGTGTTGTCGCCATGTTATTCTCCGTTCCGCTCAGGGTCGTCACCCGACGGTCGAAACCACGCCCAGAAACGAAAAAGAGCCTTCATCCCTCTTCAGGGACGAAAGCTCGGCTTCCGCGGTACCACCCCGCTTGATAGGTCACGTTGGTGGAGCTGAGGGGACTCGAACCCCTGACCCCAACACTGCCAGTGTTGTGCTCTCCCAGCTGAGCTACAGCCCCATGTCCTATCCGCTTGGCACCTGATAACGGGGGTGACCCGGCGCTCGCTAGATCGTGGACGACATCACGGGCGCGGCTCGCGGGCGAGTTCGGCCATTCTCGCTGCTTCACACCAACCAGCAGCTCGCTGAATCTTCGGCCTACTACTCCCGGTCTCTGCCGTCTGCAGTATGAAAGAGGTGGAGAGCGCAGGCCCTCCACGTGACGATGATGCTATCACAGCGTTTCGCGAAATGTCAAAACCGGAGGGCACGATTAATCCGGACCCAAATCGGCTGTGCGGGGCCGATTTTCGTGACAGGCGTGCTAGGATTAACGCATTATTGATGACTCGGGCGCGCTCACATAACACCTTTCGATAGACCGCTAAGGGGCTCCGTCGCGTGATTCGATATCACTCACGCAATCCATCGACGCACCGGGCGCTCCGCCTCTTCGCCCTCCTCCTGGCAGTCGCGATGCTGGGAATCTCGGCGGCTGGCAACGCGCTCGCGGACACGCCGCGGATCTACGCGGTGAGACTCGACGGTGTCATCAACTCGCTTTCAGCCAATCGGGCGATTCAAACCGTTCGCCAGGCCGAATCGGCGCACGCCTCGGCTGTCTTGATCGAGATCAATTCACCGGGTGGCACGGAAAGCTCGGTTCAGCAGATCACGCGGACACTCCTCTCCTCAACCGTGCCGATCGTCGTCTACGTCGGCAGCGGCCAGAAGGCTGAAGCGCTATCCGGAGCTCTCTTCATCACGCTGGCAGCGAACGTCGCGGCGATGAAGCCAGACGCGAATCTCGGAGCCGGCAATCCTGAGAGCCTGGTCGACGCGGCATCTGGATCGCCACAGCAGACCCGGCTCAGCCAGATCATTCAATTCGCCACCAACACCGCGTCGGCACGACAGCGCAATGTTGATTCAGTCACTCAGCTCATTCAGAAGAACTCGACGCTCAGCGCCGATGAGGCCGTATCACAGGGGATCATCGATCGAGTCACACCCACCCTCGATCAGCTACTGACGCGAATCGACGGGACAGAGGTCCAGACACTCGCCGGACCGCGCACCATCCAGACCGACAACGCTCGCCTGCTCTGGCAGAACGCGACCTGGCATGAACTGATTCTGGAGAAGATCACCGATCCCAATGTCGCCTACATCTTGTTCAGCCTCGGGGCGCTCCTTCTGGTCATCGAGCTTTTCAACCCTGGCCGGTTGATCGCCGGGATCCCGGGCATCATTTCGCTCGCGGCGGCATTCGTCGCCTTTGGGAACATGCCGGTCTCGTGGGTAGGTGTGGGTCTCATGGCGGGCGGGTTCCTTCTCTTCATACGAGAATTGTTCACGCCAAAGCTGACAATCATCGGACCAATCGGAGTCGCGCTCTTTGTCGCGGGTTCGTTCACGCTCTACCGGCCGGTCAGCCAATCATCCGCGATCGTTCCTTCCGTGGGAGTCAGCCTCTGGATCATCGCGAGCACGACGCTTGTTCTTATCGTTGTACTGCTGCTGATGATGCGCGCGATCTTCCGAGTACGCCATGGAATGGTTCCGGCCAACGCATCCTGGCTCGTCGGGGCGGATGGGGTCGTACTCCAGGCGCTACAGCCGCGAGGCGTTATTCGGGTTCGTGGTCAGGAGTGGACCGCCGTGACGGTCGGAAAACCGGCGCGTGAAGGTGACCATGTACGCGTGGACTCGGTCAGCGCCGGGGTCCTTCACGTAACGCCTTCGGACCAGGACGCCGACCTTCTTGACGACGTCGGGGGCAACCGGCTCGGAACTCCGGGCTCCGCCAGCTAGCCGTCATCTCCGCAGGTAGACCGAATCCAGATCATCGAGATAGCCGCCCGCGGCGCTTCGGATGGCCCCAACGTAGCGACAGTAGGGGCAGCCGCAGCCGGTCAAAGTCTTCGCCGTGCCGTCGTGATGGGAACGCTTCAGCGCGTTGCGCTGAGCTCGCGAGATCTCAAGTTGAACTCCGCCAGCCTCGGCGCGGTTGGTCAGGTTATCGGGGTGCCGCCCTGCGAGTGGCGGATGCGCGGATTCAACGTCGAATCCAGCAGCACGAAGTTCGTGTTGAAGACGTGAACCCAACGAGCGATTGCGACCACCGAGATAGGTAACCGTCTGCTCGAGTCCGCGGCATCCGTGAATGGACACGACCGCGTGAGCGCCACGCAGGACCCTCTCGAGCCGGTCCTCGGCAAAACGGGTCGACGTGATGTGCAGCCGCCCGTTATCGGACCGATCGTGCCCGTCGAAGCGATATTTCCGATGCTCGTCTCCGGCAATTGCTTCCGCGAGTTCGCCCGTCACCGGTTCGATCCGCCCGGCATGCGGCGCGATCACGGCAAGCCTGCTGCGACCGAAGATTGCATAGCGAATACGAACGTAGCGGGATTCGATTCGCATCAAATGTTCGACTGACGGATACCTGTCCCGCAACGATTCCCCCGAATTTACATGGCTCGATCGAGTCGGCTCTGGATTGCAGACACGAAGACCGGTTGCCCTGGACACAATGACTCGATCATACTTGAGGTTGGTGAAAGGAGGGCCGCTCTTGGCTTCAACCTTCTCGTTCGATATTGTATCGGACTTCGATCAGCAGGAGTTGCGCAACGCCATCGATCAGGCGCAGCGCGAGATCAGCACTCGCTACGATCTCAAGGACTCCAAGACCGAGATTACGCAGGAGAAAGACCAGCTCGTGATCTCAACCTCCGACGAGTTCACGCTTAAGTCGGTGGTGGACGTGCTCGAGACGCGAGTTGTTCGACGTGGACTGTCGCTAAAGATCCTCGATTATCAGACGGAGGAAGACGCCAGCGGAGGACGTGTGCGACAAGTCGTCAAACTTCGCCGTGGAATTCCGGAGACCCTGGCGAAGCAGCTGGTTAAAGACATCCGCGCCGAGCACAAGAAAGTCACGCCGCAGATTCAGGGTGACGCGATTCGCGTTACGTCGAAGAACAAGGACGAATTGCAGAGCGTCATCCAGTCGCTCAAGTCGGAGGAACTCGACGTAGCGCTGCAGTTCGTCAACTATCGCTGACGCACGGCACCGGCGTTAGGATTCCACTTTGGACGCCGGCAGACTGTCGCCGTCGACCGGTGCGGCCATCACACCACTGACGGACGGCCCGGGTTGGACTCCATCGGTGTCGAGAACCAACGGTGTGAGTGATGGCCGGGGCAAAGCCGGCGCGGAGGCAGTCTCGAGCTCGGGCCAAACTCGCTGGAACATGACCCATTGCTCGGGGTTCTCGCGGATGTGCTCCTCGAAATAGGCGACGATGCGCTCGGTCGCGCGGCAGATGTCCCGTTCCGCGTCGTCGGTGCGTTCAACCGTGAACGGTTCCTCGACGGTGAAGATATACCCGCTCGACACCCGCTTGTTGAAGACGAGGATGATCGGCGCGCCGGTGTCGCGCGCGATACGGGCAGGTCCGGACGGGAGCGTCGTCTCCACGCCAAAGAACTTCACTGGGATCCCGTTATTGAAGAAATCCCGGTCGGCCAGCAAACCGGCAAACTCACCGCGACGAATCGCAGCCAGCACACGCCGCACGCCCGACGCATTCGCTTCAGCAACGACCAGACCGTGACTCTTACGCAGGTGGGTTACCACCTGATACACCGGCTCTGGCACTGTTCGCGTGGTCAACGGAATGATCGAGTAGCCGTTCGTCAGGATCGCATGTCCGGTGTAGTCGAACGCCCCGTAGTGAGCACTGACGACGATACCGCCCTTCCCGGCGGCACGTACGCGATCGAGACGTGCCCAACTTTCGGCTGATCCAATGACTGCGGACCGCAGGTCGTCCGCGGAGAGACGCGCGACGCGCATGAGATCGTAGAAATTGCGCGCACTGTATGTGAAGACGCGTTTCGCGAGCCTCCGGACCTCGGGGTCCGTGTCGGCGAGGTTCATCACGTGGGCCAGGTTTGCGCGGACGTTTCGCCGGTATGACGGAGTGAGAGCATAGATCAGGTGGCCCAGCCGGTCACTGAGCCAATAGCCGACGCGAATCGGCAGGAACTGACCGATCGCGCCAAGAAACGACGCGAGCTTCAATGCGATCTTTGCCTTGATCGACGGGTGCTGACTGTTCCGGCGAGCCTGCATGACGTTACCCCGTGAACCGCGAAGTTCAGCGAAACTCTTCGATGGACCAGCCCAATCGGTGCGCGATTAGTCTTAGACGTTCGTTGGGATTAATGCAGACCGGGTGACCGAAGAGGCTCAGCACTGGCTCATCGGAATGATGGTCGGCGTAGCAGAATGAGCGCTGCAGCTCAATCTTGAAATCCCGTGCGAAACGCTGAATCAGCAACACCTTGCCACCACCATAGGGGTGCGGGCCAATCAGCCGTCCTGTGAAGCGATCCCCTCGTGCTTCGAGCGTGCTGCAGATCACATGCTCCACACCAAGCGCGGCCGCCATCGGACCGATCAGCTGCGGGATCGAACCGGATAGCAGCACCGGTTGGTGCCCTTCACGTACGTGACTCTGGATCCGCTGAACTCCTGCTCGCGAGAGCCGCGGGCGAATACGCTCCTCGAAGCAGCGAGCGCCAAGCTCGGCGATCTGATCGACCGAGGTTCCGCGAAGATATGGCCGGTGACGGCGCGTGGCCTTGATCGGGTTGTTTCGACCCTTCACGGCGATAAACCGAGCCGTCTCGACCAGTCCGCGCAGACCAACTACCCGCTCGCGGATCAAATAGCTCAGAAAAATGCGCTCCGCCGTCGTGTCTGGCAGAAGCGTCCGGTCGACGTCAAATACCGCAGCGATCATCAACTTGTCCGTTTCGGCTCGCGCACATAATACATGGCATCGATCAGCACTGGAACTCCTCGAACGACGGTCAGCGCGAGCGCCGAATAGACCATGAACCAGCCGAGGATCCGCACGACATCGTGCGCATAGAAATGGGCAAAGCCCTTGTCGGGCGCGATGTGCGCGGCGAACAGGCTAGTGAGGAAGACGAACCCGAGCGCTTTGGCGAAGCCGTAGAACGCCCGCATGAATCGCGACGCGGCAATGAATTGAGATACCGGCGTGCGCATCATGGTGTTCTCACCAAAAGCAGACTTCCCCGCCGTGAGGGCCACACCGCGCATCGCATCAACGAAGAACCCTCGCGTCAGCACGAGAAGTGGCGCCCAGACGCCAATGAGTCCAAGCTCCGCGAAGACCACCCAGAGCGCGTTTTCGACCACGCGATCTCCAGCGATGTCGATGATCGCGCCGAACTCGCTGGTAGAGCCGCGGCGCCGCGCCACGTATCCATCCAGCGCGTCGCTTGAGAACACAATGGCCACCAGGAGCACGCACCAGACCACAACAGAATACGAGCGGGTGTAAATCAGGGCGATCGTCACGAACAGGAGGACCAACCGACCGATCGTGATCAGGTTCGCCATGTCTCTCCCGCCCGATGCGACCGATTCGGATGGCGCCCGGATCAGTTTCCGGAGCAACCATGCGAATCAGTCCGCAGCGACTAAACCCGGCCCATTATAACAGAGCACAGGGCCTGTTTTGGTTGAAGCACCGCGCATTCCTATCGGATCCAGCGTACGCGGAGTCAGACAACGCCAGGCGCTTCAAACGTTGTCAACGTCACCGGATGAGGGTAATCAGCGCAACCCAGGCGACAATCTGGACCATGCAGGACGAAGCGAGTAGGAACCGGGCCGCGAACCGGTCGAACGTTTCGATGCTCCAGGCCAGGATGAGGTTCGCGATGGCCACCAGCGCCGTGATGATCGGGACGACCCAGATCTCTCGCGGAGAACCGATCCGATCCGGATCACCGTTCACATTCCAGTGCAGGGCGATTGACGACGGCAGGCTGTCGTAGCGCACGAGAATGAACAGGACCATTGCGACGTTGAGCAAAACCGCAATACCCAACAACGCCAGCGCGACCGGATCATTCAGCACGTGTGGTCGCGCGAACGTCGCTCCGCCGCGTCGACGCTCCACCATGCGGCTATTGGCACCGCCTGGAATCCGTTGCTCGGATCCCGCGGGCGCATCAACCGTCGACCGGCGTGGTTCAGCGACTGGGTACTTCATCGTCCAACCCGCTTCGGCCAATCGATCGACATTCTCTCCGGATGCAGCGGCCGACGGATTGCCAGGTCGGTCCTCATCGAGCGCGCGGCGCAGACGCTCGTATTCCTCCACGAAAAGCACCGGGCGCTCAGGCGAGATGGCAAACTGCCGATCGGACGTGACGATCAGGAGCTGGCGACGAACCGGCAGAGTGGCGACGACCGTCACCGGCCCGGCTGGCCCGGTCGCCGTGCTCACGTAATACCCGGTCCAGAAGCGCTGCCAGCGCGCTGGATTGTCGCCAAGCCGGTCAACCGCGGGAAGGATCTGCTGAATAGACGAGAGTTCGACGACGTACCGCTGCCATGCCCAGCGAATGATCAGAGCGTCGGAGGAGAATTCGTAGCCAATCGTGGCATAGCCGTAGACGAGAACGGCAAGCATGGCGATCAGTGCAATGAGCGCCAATAAGATCAACCACGAAAGCGCTGAGGGAATCGGCAAGGACGTGTGCCCGGTGATCTGCACCAGGGCTCCGCCGGCCAAAACCGCCGACAGGACAATGCCGAGAATGCCAATCAGACCGCCCGGTGAGGCGGCGGACTGCCAGGTCGTTGCGATGTCTGATTCTGCAGCGACCTTCATCAGACCGTCCTGAGAACGAATTACGAGTAGACTGGCATGAGCCAGTTCCGGTACGCCTCAATCTTGCCATGGACGATCTCCATGTAGGTACGCACCAATTGCTGGGTAACTTCGCCGGTATCCCCGGTTCCGATCGAACGATGATCGACCGAGGTCACTGGCAGTAATTGCGCCCCGGTACCACACAGGAAGATCTCGTCCGCCCCGTAGAGCTCGCTCCGGTCGATTGAGCGTTCGACTGTTTCGATACCGAGTTCTCGATGCGCGAGGGTGATGACGGTATCACGAGTGATGCCCATCAAGATATTGTCGGTCGATGGTGGCGTGATGAGCTTGCCATTCATTACCAAGAAAATATTCTCGGCACTGCCCTCCGAGACGTGACCGTCGTCGGTAAGCATGATGGCTTCGTCGAACCCGTTCAAAACAGCTTCGCTCTTCGCCAGTGCCGAATTGACGTAGATGCCGGTAATCTTCGCGCGCGCCGGAGCCGCGTTGTCGTCGATGCGACGCCACGAACCGACACCAACGCTGAGTCCTCCCTGTTTTTCCACATAGTCGCCGAACGGAACGGCGAACATGGTGAAGGCATCAGTCAAATTGTGTAGTCGCACGCCGATGCCTTCGGTCGCCTTGTAGGCGAGCGGCCGAATGTAGACATCCGTCTTAAACTGATTCCGCTCGAGCAACTCGACACAGATCGTGCTCAATTGCTCCACACTGTAGCTCAAGTCAATCATCAACACGCTGCGACTGTGCTCGAAGCGGCGCAGGTGATCCTCCAGACGAAAGACATTGAGCTGGCTGGTCTCCGCTGTCCAGTATGCGCGAACGCCTTCGAAACACCCGGTGCCGTAATTGAAGCCGTGCGTCATCACACCGATTTTGGCTTCACTCATCGGTACGAATTCATCGTTGAAGTAGCAGACCGGAGTGTCGCTCACCGGAGCCTCCCATCACCTTCAGCACAGGGCCGAACCGTGAGTACCTGGAAAAGTGATGGCACCTGCCCGTTTGACAGGTGCCATCGACCGTTGCTACGGAGTGGGCGTCGCCAACTCAGGGGTGCTCGCCCCAGGGGTCGCCGACGGACCCGGAGTCGGGGTTGCCGTCGGAAGCGGTGTTGGCGTCGGCGGAGCATCGGGCGGCGCCGTGAATTGCGTCTGCTCCGTCGGGATCGGCTCGGCAGCACTGACATTCCACTTGATCTTGGCGTCCTGCCGTGCCTGGTCGAGCCAGGCATTGACTTTGTCGGTTCGCAACTGCGTCAGCGTCGTGGTCGTCACCGGCCGGTCGTCCTGCTTATCGACGACTTTGACGATCTCCCAGCCGTACTTGTCCTGGAACGGCTGGCTGACTTCACCCGGCTTGAGCGAGAACGCCACCTTATCGAATTCCGGTGGCATGATGCCCTGCGGGATCCAGCCGAGATCGCCGCCGTTCGGCGCGGTGGTGCTATCAGTACTCTTTGCCTTGGCGACTTCTTCGAAGCTCTGGTTCTTCAACTCGTTCTGCACGAGCGAATTGGCGGCGTCTTGCGTCGCCACCAGAATGTGCTCGGCATGAATCTGCGTTGCCCGCGTCGGAACTTCGGTCTCGAGTTTGTCCGAGACTTTCTGCCGCGCCAGCGCGGGCTTGAGGGCCAGCCTTCGGAAGTCGGCAACGCTCATGCCCGCCTGTTTTAAGACCGAACTGGTGAACTGTGAGAAGTTCGTTTCAGCCGTCGCTCGAGCGTCAGATGGACTCATGGTTGGGGTCGGCGAAGCCTCGGTGGGAGACGCCGACGGCGTGCCGCTCTCCGCGGCGGATGGGGTCCCCGACGCATTCTGTGTCGCCTCTGGAGTGCCAGTGCCGGGAGTCGGAGTCCCAGTGCTGGACGATGTCGACGTTGGCGAACCGGCCGCTGGACTCGCGCTCGGCGTGGCCGACGGCGTCGCGGCCTCGGCACTGGCGGTCGCCTGCGCTTCAGCGGTTGCCGTCGCCCAGGCGGCTGCGGTCGGGTCGACCGGCAGCGTCGGCGTTGGGCTTCCTACCGGCGCTGGAGCAAACTGCTGAGCCTGGTACTCATCAAGCTCCGACTGGCTGATCGACAGTCCGAGATCATTCAAGCTGTTCAGTACGACCTGATCGGTGACCATCTGATCGAGCGTTTGCGGATTGACCGAATCACTCTCGACGGTCGCCAATTGTGATTGCGCTTGCTGAGCGAGAGATTGGTATTGTGTCGCCTGTTGGCCAGTCGAAAACTGAGCCATCTGGCTGTACTGCGATACCTGATTCAGCAGATCGAGCTTGCGCACCTTCCAGTAGTCGGATCGGGAGATGTCGGCTCCGTCTACCGATGCAAGTGTCTGTCCCGGGAAGTAGATGTACTGGTAGTACGCGCCTCCCGAAAGGACCAGAACGAGGACGATGGCGGTGACCGAAATCCCAATAATGAGAAGACGACGCTGCGATTCTTCGCGTTCGCGACGTGAGATCCGACGGGATCGGTTGTTTCTCCCAGTGATCGACGCAAACCTAGTCCAGAAACGATCGAACATCCCGATGCTTTCGACTCTCTGCTAACAACGAGCGGGCGTCGACCGGCGCGATTCAGATCAATCGGATGATCTGGCAAGCTCGCGTCACACGACATCGCTGCGCCCGCTTGAACACTCTTCCTACTGTGCGAATGGGACCAGTGCGACGTGGCGCGCTCGCTTGATCGCGACCGCCAGCGCACGCTGATGCTTGGCGCAGGTCCCGGTCTGTCGGCGCGGCTCGATCTTGCCGCGATCCGAGACATACCGGCGAAGTCGACCGATGTCCTTGTAGTCGATCTCCTCCACCTGATCCATGCAGAAATTACAAACCTTCCGGCGTGGATAGTAGCGACTTCCGCCACCAAACCGGCGGCGAGGCCGATCGCTCGACCCACCATCATCTGATCGCCCGCGCGATCCTGAACCTCTTCGATCGTCAGCCATTGATTATTTACACTCCACTTTTAAGTACGGCATACCGATTTAGTTGGATTTAGAACGGCACGTCGTCGAAGTCTTCGTCATTGAAGCGCTCGTCTGCGGCGGTCGTCGTGCCACGAGACGACTGCTCACGAGGTCCGCCGCTCGCGCGCTCGCCACGAGGAGTCAGAATGAGCAGTTCGTTGGCGGTCACCTCGACTGACGTACGTTCGGTGCCATCGTTCGCCGTATAGCGGCGGGTCGACAGCCGACCCTCGACGTAGACCTGCGTCCCCTTGCTCAGAAACTGGTCGGCGATTTCCGCCAGCCGGCTCCAGCAAATGACGCGAAACCACTCAGTCTCGTCCGTAACGTCGCCATCCTGGCTGCGACGGCGGCGATTCACCGCCATCGTGAAATCGGTAACTGGAGTACCGCTCGGAGTGAAGCGCATCTCAGGGTCTTTACCGAGGTTACCGATCAGCATGATTTTGTTCAGACCCCGTGACATCTTCTACTCCAATCTCGCACAGCCGTACGGCACGAACATACCCGGCTGTAACGCTACTCCTCAGTGTTGTCCGATTCCTCGTCTTCGTTCTCTTCGTCCTCGTCGGAGCCTTCAGCGGCATCCTCGACGTCAGACTCTTCGACAACCGTATCGGGCTCTGTCGTATCGGACTCTGTTTCCGCTGCGACCTCTCCGGACGAAATCTCCTCCGTGCTTGCGGTTTCTTCGTCCGAGACGTGAAGATGCTCTTGCCGCACCAGTAGATAACGAATGATCCGCTCATCCAGCTTCAGCTCGCGCTCGATGTCAGTAAGCACGGTGGGTGATCCCAAGAACTGGTACAGCACGTAGGTGGCGTCGCGGAAACGCTCGATCGGATAGGCAAGACGTCGACGTCCCCATGGAGTATCTCGCTTGAGGTAGTGGATCTCGGCGCCGTTTGAGGTGACGTAGCCGCTAATCTGGTCGACGGCGGCCGACAATGCCTCGTCAGTAACCTCCGGGTTGATCAATACCATCAACTCGTAGCCGCGAGGCGCACGATGAAACTCGCGCAACGATTCCCCCTTTCTCCGGGTTCACGCTGGTTCTCCGCCGGACCGTTGCCATCCGGGTTGGACTCAGCGCAGAAAGGCCACACGCCGGGGTAAGTTCCCCGACGGATCCGGCATCTCCATTGGCCGGAAACTGGTCGATTATAACATCGAGTCGAGAGCGGGCACAGACGAAACTCACGACCACTCGGTCCTTGGGACAGTTCCGAGTGACGTGCCGCAACGGGCGCACCATTCCGCGTTGGGCAGCGACACCGTGCCACACTTGGGACACACCCGGACCTCCGGCTGTACGCGTTTCCCACAATAGCCACAAAACTCGGCGTCGACCTGGAGCGGTTTACCGCAGTGGGGACACTGGCCCTCCACGGTCGGCTCGATTCCCAAACGGGCCTCGAGCGTCGCAATTCGTCTTCGCTGTTCAATCGGATCGAGTTTGCGCTGGTTCAGGTAACCACGGGCGTACTGATAGAGCCCGTAGAACGGGTAGAACCCGAGGACATACGGAACGATGACCAGATACAGGAAGAGAATCAGACAGCCGTTTGCCGCCCCCTGTTGTCCTCGGAACCAGCGATGCGCGGCAATGGCGCGCACGAACCCGTTCCAATTGGTGGCAACCAATCCCGCGTAGATCCCGAGGTACAGCAGAGCTCCAGCTGAACCGACGAAACCACCCGCACCGATCATCAGGAATCCTGCGACTAGACCCGCCGCGAATACTGCCAGCGCCCAGCCGTAGTACCGCCGGATCGATGTCGCCGAGACCTCGACTACGCCCTCACTCATTTCGGACATGTTCCCTTGACTGCTCGTCTGCGACGCACTGCGTCGTGCCGGTAACGTCAGTATATCCCCATGCGGCTCCGGACCGAATGCCGGTAATCCCGGGCGAAACATCGGCGCCAGAAACCGCTGCCCGTCGTTGCCGTTGGCACTGGGCGAATCCTATAATTAGAGGATCATCGAAGTCGCCATGCGAACACACTTTTCATGGCAGTGCTGCATGGCTCATTCGCCGGTTCTGACTTCTTGTTCGCTCGCGCTAGGAGCGTTGGTGCATCCCTCCCGCCGTTCCCTTAGGGCGGCCGCGATACTCTTCGGTCTTCTCTCGCTCCTTCCCGGATGTGTGATCCATTCAAGCAGCCCAACGGCGACTCCGGGTCCGAGCCCGTCAACCGATGCCACGGCCACCGCCACTACGAAACCTGAAAAAGGCGGCACGCTCGTCGTGGCGGTGCCGTCCGAACCTGACGTGCTCAATTTCACGCTGACGAACAACCCGATCACGCTCGATACCCTGAGCGCGCTCGACGCCCGCATGATCCGCATCACCGCCGATGGAACCTACGATCCACAGCTACTCACCGAAGTGCCAACGCTGGACAACACCGGCGTCTCCGCGGACGGGCTCACCTGGGTTCTTCACTTTCGCCCGGAGCTAACCTGGTCAGACGGCAAGCCGCTCGATGCACGGGATTTTCAGTTCACGTGGAAGACCATCACCAACACGAGCTACCCGGCCGTCAGCCGCGAAGGCTGGAGCAATATTTCCAGCATCGCGCTCAGCCCTGACAATCTCACCGCGACCCTGTCACTCAATCTGCCATCCGGCGATTTGCTGGACACCATTCTGGCAGGTGGAAGCGAGTCTCGCGCCGGTTTCCTTCTGCCGATGCACGTCTTCGGAGATGTGCCGCTCACCGAGATTGCCCGCTCATCCTACGGTGATACCGAACACGTCGGCAGCGGCCCGTTCATGCTGGCGAAGTGGTCGCAGAACGACCAGCTGTCGATGGTGCGCAATGACCACTACTTCGGACAGTCGGCCCAACTCGACAAGATCGTGATGCGCTTCGTGTCAGATCCCCAGGAGATTATGTCGAGTCTTGCAACGGGTGAACTCGACCTGGGTGTCGATCTCCCCGAGGCGTCGGTCGTCGACCTCAGACAGATCCAGAGCTTGAAGCTTCAAGTGACGCCAATAGCTGGCGCGGTGCAAATGCTGACGGTGAACCTGGACGATCCGGAGAATCTCTCACGACCGAGTCCGATACTTTCCGACCTCGGTGTCCGACGCGCGATGATGCTCGGGTTCGACCGTCAGAAGATCGTTGACGAATTGCTCAGCGGGCAGACATCGGTGGCCATCTCACCACTCGACTACACGCGATGGGTCGCCCCGGACTTGAAGCCATACTCGTTCGCCCCCGCCGAGGCACGTCAGGCACTCGACGTTGCCGGCTGGATGATGCAAAGCGACGGTGTCCGCGCCAAGAAAGGGGCTCGGCTCAGCTTCACCCTGACCGGCCTGCAGGGAGACAGTCCTCAAGCCGTGCTGCAGCAGCGCATTGAGAAGTCCTTTGTGGATGACATGGCCGCGATTGGCATTCAGGTGGAACTGCGAGCGGTCTCGGCGGATGAACTAAATGCCGACCTACAATCAGGCGGTATTTTGGTAAACCGGGCATTTGAGGTCGTGAACCTACCCAACAATCAGCGCTCAGGCGTCGACCAGTTTGCGTGGCGCTTCGATAGCGAGAACGTGCCAACCGAGAGCAGCCCGAGTGGCGGCAATATCATGGGCTACTCGAATCTCGCGGTCGACTCGGCGATCGAGGGAGAAAGCCAGGCCGTCGACAGTCAGTCGCGCTCCGAGTTCCTCTACGCGGCCCAGCGCGCGATCTATCGCGAACTGCCTGTGATCCCGATCTACGACCACATCCAGGTCGACGGCAGCCAATCGTATGTCAACGGGCTGAAGCCTGGACCTCAATGTGGCTTGTGGTGGAATACCGAGGACTGGTGGATCAATCGTTCGGAGGCCGCGCCGTAGCCGATATCATTTGCCAGATGGGCCAGGACGTTCGTCATCAAACAACTCGGCGGAGCTGAGGACGGTCGCGCCCTCATATTCGATGTCGAGGAGTCTCACGGATCCGGGGAACCCGGAGTCGTGAGCGACCCAGTCGAGCGCAGAGACCACGTCAGGTGCTCGTTCGGCCGCGACGAACGAGAGAACAGACGGACCGGCACCGCTCAGACAAGCGCCATACGCTCCCGATTCGAGAGCGGCCGCCATCATTGGCTCGACATGTGGGAACAGCGCGGCCCGATAGGGCTGGTGAAGCGCGTCTCGCATCGCCTCTCGAAACGCCCCGAAATCCCCTTGTGTCAGCGCCAGGACGAGGAGAGCACAACGGCCGAGATTGCCAACGGCGTCACGCCTCGGTATCGAGTCGGGAATCACCGCCCGTGCATCTGACGTGAGGGCGTGAGCCTCCGGAATGAAGACGACGACGCGCATCTCGGCGCTGACCGGGACACGCCGGACAATGTATTCACGCTCCGCCATCAGCGATAGGGTAACCCCGCCGAAAAGCGACGCCGACACGTTGTCGCCGTGTCCTTCGATCGATGCGGCAAGCTCAAAGAGACGGTGCTCAGACAGCGGTTCGCCGAGAAGGTGGTTTCCGGCGACTAAACCGGCGACGAGCGCGGTTGCCGAGCTTCCCAATCCGCGGGCGACCGGAATCTCCGTCTCAACGCGTATTCGACATGGAGGGACCGACTGGCCGGCCGCCTCAGCGGCGACCTTCAGTCCGTGCTCGATCAGATTTTCGCCACCGCCGAGGTCGGGCCCACCCGCAATTTCCACGTTCTCAGCGGCCGCGTCAACATCGAGCAACGTGAACAGATTGAGCGCGACGGCAAGGGTGTCGAAGCCGGAACCAAGGTTTGCGCTCGACGCCGGAACCCTAACGCTGAAGCGCACGAGCGAGCACTCCCTCCAGCGCGTCGAGCGTCGGATCGATCACCACGGGTCGATTTGCGAGCGGACGCTGGTCTGCCCCCTCGCCGAGATGGTAATCGATGACTACATCGGCGTCCTTCATCAAGTTACCGGTCAGCACCCCGGCCACAAACGCGGAACCCGAGATCGTACCGGATTGGCGAAGCTTTCGCAGCCCCGCGAGCGTGGCCGCCGACGCGGGCTCACAGCCGATTCCGGCCCGGTCAATCATCGCCTTCGCGTCGAGAATCTCGTTGTCCGACACGGCCTCAACCACGCCATTCGTCTCCTGGATCGTGCGACGCGCGCGCGTGTAGCTGACGGGATCGCCAATCCGGATGGCGGAGGCGACCGTGGCGGCTTCAACTGGCTCATAGGCGCGGAAGTCGCTGAGGTACGCCTCATAGAACGGCGCGGAACCTGCTGCCTGCACCACCGCGACCCGCGGACGCTTCGGAATCAGCCCGGTCTCGGAGAGATCACTCAGTGCTCGGCCAAGCGCGCCGGAGTTTCCGAGATTGCCGCCAGGCAGGACAATCCAGTCAGGCAACGTCCAGTCAAGCTGCTGGAGCAGATCGAAGAAGATCGTCTTCTGCCCCTCGATCCTGAACGGGTTGATCGAGTTGAGCAGGTAAATGTCATAGGCGGCGCTGGCTTCTTGAACCAGCCTCATCGCGGCGTCAAAATCACCGCGAATCTGCACGATCGTTGCTCCGTAAGCGATTGTCTGACTCAGCTTGGCGGCCGAAATCTTTCCCTCTGGGATGAAGACAATCGAGGGGATTCCAGCAAGTGCCGCATAGGAGGCGACTGAAGCCGAGGTGTTTCCGGTCGAGGCACAGGCCACGACCGCCGCGCCGACCCATTTTGCATGACTGGTCGCCACGGTCATCCCACGGTCTTTGAACGATCCCGTCGGATTCTCGCCCTCATGCTTGAGCGCGAGACGGTCAACTCCCGCCCAGTTCGCGAGTTCCGCCGACTCATACAGGTTGGTGTTGCCTTCGGGCTTGGTGACGACGAACTGCTCCGGGATCGTGGGCAGGAGCTCTCGGAATCGCCAAACGCCGCTCCGGTCGAGCCGAGCTCTACTTCCGAGTCGCTTATCGAAGAGGTCGGTCGAGAGCGACGCATCGAGGTCAAGTACGACGTCGAGCAAACCGCCGCATTCGCAGCGGTTCCGCACTTCGTCGGGCGGATAGGTCTTCCCACATTCCAGGCACCGGAGACGCACAAAAGGTCCTTTCGTCGTTCGTTGTCGAACGCAACAAGATGGCACAGGCGACGCCTGTGCCATCTATTTCTGGTCGACTCGTTCGCGCGACGGAGCGGCTAACTCATTCGACGTGGGTCGAGCGCGTCGCGGAGACCGTCACCGACGTAGTTGATGCACAGCACCGTCAAGAAAATCGCCATACCGGGGAAGATCACCATGTACGGCGCGATCTGGACGAAGTCCTGCGCGTTATTGAGCAGGCGACCCCATGTCGGCGTGTCCGGCGGGAAGCCGAGGCCGAGGAAGGAGAGCGTCGACTCGGTGATGATCGCCTGCGCCACACCGAGCGTCGCAGCGACGATAACCGGGCTCAACACGTTCGGCAGGATGTGCTTGAAGATGATCGACGGCGTGCTGACACCAACGCTACGGGCCGCCTCGATGAACTCCTTCTCCTTGATCGAGAGGAAGGAGCCACGTACCAGGCGAGACACGGGCATCCAGTTCAGCGCACCGATGATAAACACAATCAGCAGGAACGTGCCCATCACGATACCGAAACGCGCTCGCATCGAGTCCTGAAACAGATAGATGACGAGGAGCAGCAGCGGCAGCGTGGGCAACGAGATAAACATGTCGGTGATACGCATCAGCAGCGAATCAACGAATCCGCCGAAGTATCCGGAGATCGCGCCGACAAGTGTGCCAAGGATGATGGCCACCAGAGCCGAGACGATACCGACCGCGATGGAAACACGACCGCCCCAGAGGACACGAGCAAAACCATCATGGCCAAGGTCGTCGGTTCCCATCGGGTGCGCGAAGGACGGACCCTTGTAGGACTCTGCAAAGCTGAACGCCAGGTAATTGTGGCCCCAGAGTGGGTACCCGATGATCGTGGCGAGCACGATCAAGACAAGAATCACCAGACCGGCCATGGCCAGGTGGTGCCGCCTGAATTGCCGCCATGCATCGCTCCAGAGGGAGCGCGAATGCTTCGTGCGCAACTCTGTAAGCGCAGCAACTTCTGAACCCGATTCGGCGGCTTCCGCAGGGTTCTGGGCTCTCTGATCGGTGACTTCCGACATCAGGTATTTCTCCTCACTGCCAAGCCCAGTGGCCTACGAGTACTTGATGCGTGGATCGAACACGCCATACAGGATATCTGCGACAAGGTTGAACAGCACCACAAGGACCGAGAATATGAACGCGATGGCCATCACGACAGGCGTATCACTGTCGTGAATTGCGGTGATTAGCAGCGAGCCAATCCCCGGAACCCGGAAGATCTGCTCAGTGACAACCGCACCCGTGAAAACGCCCGGAACTCCGAGCGCGATAATGGTGATGACAGGGATCAGCGCGTTCTTCAGCGCATGCCGATTGATGACGGAACCTTCATGCAGGCCCTTAGCACGGGCGGTCCGAACGTAATCCTGGTGAATCACTTCGAGCATTGACGCTCGAACGTAGCGGGCCAGGGTTGCCGTCTGGAATAGCGCCAATACCGTTATCGGCATGATCGCCTGTTTGACATGTTCCCACGCCCCGGCTAATCCGGGCGTGTCTATATTCGACCTGTAGATCATCGGGAACCATCCAAGCTTGATGGTGAAAAACAGGATGAACAACAGGCCGGTGAAGAAGGTAGGCAATGAGAAACCAATGAACGAAATCGTCGTGGCGATGTTATCGAATAACGAATATTGCTTCACCGCCCCGAGTATTCCAACGGGTATAGCTAGTAACACTGAAATGACATATGAGGTACCAATGATGGCAAGTGTGATCGGCAGACGTTGCTTAATCTGGTCCATGACCGGTGAGCGGCTGCGGAATGAATATCCAAAATCTCCATGAAGAACCGAGGTGAACCACTTCGCATACCGAACCGGAATCGGATCGTCAAGACCCATGCTGTGTCGGATGCGCTGTCGAACCGCCGGAGGAATCGACGGGTTCTGCGCGAATTCCGCAAGCGGATCACCAGGTGCGAGCGCGAGAATGGTGAAGATCACCATACTGATCGCTACCAAGGTGGGAATCGCGATCAAGGTACGGCGAATCAAATACCTCGTCATTGGACTCTCTTCTCCCCACGTATAAAGCCAGTCTGCCTGACGACTCGTTGAAAGTAAGACGGGTCGAGGAACGGAGTGCGTCGGTTATCACTCGCCAATGGCGGTCATCATATCATGCGCAAAGTCTGGTCGTCATCCCTCCATGTGACAACCAGCACCGCCCGGCTCATACGACAAAACTCAGGGGAATCCCGAGTCGAGAAGAATCCCGGCCGTAACGACACGATTGACCCGAATTGTCGAGCCTGACAGCTGGCGGCACGGTCCATTCCCGCACCGCCAGCTATTGCTGTCAAAGCTACTGGATTCTGGTTAGCTCTAGCCTTCCAACGTCCAGTTCGCGATGTTCCAAAGATTCGACACCCACGGCGACAGATTGATGTTCTTCAGCTTCTTATTGACGCCAGAGACGCCGTTGCGCTGGATCAGCGGGATCTCGACCACCTGATTCACCACCAGGTCGTTCATCGTGATGAACAGCGGCGCCTGCTTGGACGGATCGAGCTCTGTCTGTGCATCGGTGTACGCCTTGTCGTAGTCGGCGTTCTGCCAGCGCTCGACGTTGTTCCCCGCCCAGGAGTTCGACTTCTGCGCCAGGTTCTTGGGATCGCCCCACCACGAGACCATGTAGTCCAGCGGATACGGCGTAGTCGGGCCGTTGGTGTACATCTCGATGTCGGCGTAAAAGTGATTGGCCGTCTCGTTGTTCCCGGCGTCCGACGAGAAGTAGACGCCGGCGTCGATCGACTTGATGGTTACATCGACACCGATCTGCGAGAAGCCTTGCTTGACGATCTCCTGCTCCTTCTGGCGCAAGGAGTTCACCGACGTCTGATAGACGATCTTCGTCTGGACGCCGTCCTTCTCACGGACGCTGCCACTCTTGGCCCAACCCGCGTCGTCGAGCAGTTTGTTGGCCGCATCGACGTCGAACTTCCAGCTGGTATTCGGGGAGGCGAAGGCAGTTGGCGCAACCAGGATGTTTGAGGTCGCGGTGCCCGTCTCACCGTAGAGCTGGGTCGCCATGACATCGCGCTGAATCGCAAGCGCATAGGCCTGGCGCACCTTGAGATCCGACTGGAAGGGATGCGGAGCCTGAAGGCTCGACTTCTCGCCATTCACGTCCTTGTTCGGGTCGGTCATGTTGACCAGAATGCGCTCGACGCTGACACCAGGGTTGATCAACACGTCGCCGGGATTCGAATCGCCCTTGAGCGACTGGAGCACGCCCCACTCGACCTGCAGGTTCCAGGAGAAATCCTCTTCACCGGTTTGGATCGCGGCACGCGCTGCGCTGGCTGCGTCACCGCCACCCTTCATGTAGACCGTCTTGAAGAACGGCTTGTCGGGGTCCCGGAACTTCTCGTTCATCTGGTACAGCACGTGGTCGCCCGGCTGGAACTCCTGGACGACGTATGGCCCGGTACCGATCGGCTTGAGGTTGAACGGAGCGCTGCGCGCATCTGCGCCAACCGAATCCTTCAGGATGTGCTGGGGCAGGATGCGACCATAGTCGCCGCAAAAGACACCGTACCAGCCTGGGGTCGGTTTCTTGAAGTTGATCTTGACGGTGTTCGGATCGACGGATTCGACCGAGTCAATCACGACGTAGTTGCCGGCCGTGGTGGCAGCGGTCGCCTCGTTGGAGACGTATTCGAACGTGAACTTAACGTCGTCCGCCGTAAAGGGCTCGCCGTCTGACCACGTGACGTCCTTCTTGAGCTTCCAGGTGACGCTCATGCCGTCCTTAGACACACTACCATTGTCGAGGCTCGGGATCTCCTCAGCCAGAATCGCGACCATTTTGCCGTCGGCGTCGAAGTCTGCCAGCGACTCGAGGACCGGTCGGGTCGCGTCGTAATCCTTGGTGCCCTGCGACAGGTGAGAGTTGAGAATAGTTGGAGCCTGCCACCACAGGAGCTTGAGTTGGTCACCCTTGCCTCGGCCACCGCCGCTCGCCGCCTGGGTTGCGGTCGACGCGCTGGTCGCGGTCGACCCAGACGACGCCGATGTCGCCGACGGTGTTGACGAACCACCACCGCTGGTGCTCGTTGCGGTTGAGGCAGATGCGGTGGTTGGCGTCGATTTCGATGAGCTACCGCAGGCGGCAAGCAGTGCCGCGATCGCGGGTGCGGACAGCCCAAGCGCTGCCGCGCGTTTCAGTACCTGGCGGCGCGACATCGCGCCGGAAATTGCCTGCTCGTACAGGCGCTGAAGGTCCTTGTCTTCCACTAGGGTTCTCCTCCTACAGTGATGGCCGCTCGGCCACAACCCATGGACTAAGACACATCAGGTCTCAATTGCTCAATTTCGACCGGGGTACTGAAACACCTCCTCCTCGATCAATATGGTCTTGCCTCTCACCCCGCGCTAGCTCACGCCTCTGCTCGTGAGCTATCGCGGCTGATGGTCGAACTATCAGCGACATCCGGCAAGTTCCAAAAAACGCGGAAATTCTAATGACCGCCACTTTGATTGTCAAGACAAACTGCTGATGAATTTCCACCAGATCGGGGACCGAGTCGCTAAAATCTGGCAGATCGCGGGGATTACTCAACTCTCCAACCCACGGAGCCTCCGTGTCTCATCTATATCTACGTCGAGAGAATCCAAACGGATCGAAACGCGGTAAATTTCCCGCGCTGCATCGATTGAGACGAGCCCGTCGATGACATCCGCACGCACCAATTCGGGGTCGCGCTCGGCTGGATTGAAATAACCTCCGCCGCCCGGGAGACGGAAGGTCACTTCCGTGCCTGGCTGGTATTCCCGAGCCCCCTTGGTGTCGAAGAAGCTGCCGTCGCTGACCTCGATGGCGGCGAACCCACCGGGCCCACCACCCTCGTATCCAGCCGCTTGAAACTTGGTGCGATCGAACAACGGCGAGACGATGAAGGGGTGATTCGTCCGCACCGCGACGCGCATCTCTTGACCACAGCCACCGCGGAACTTGCCAGCACCAGCTGAATCCGTCACGAGCTCACGCGAGCGGAAGACGATCGGCGCCAGGCTCTCGATCACCTCGGTCGGGACCCCGGCCACACCGCTCGGAAACGCGGCAGCCGAGATGCCGTCTTTGGATGGTCGCGCGCCAGTACCGCCCGAGGAGAACCAGATGTAGGTCCACATCTCACCGTCGTCGTTCTTGCCCGTGTATTGCATCGACCAGATGTTGGCAGCGCCTTCAGCCATCACCTTATTGAGAAGAACCGGCGCGAGCGCACCAAAAATGGCACCCGGCAGGAAGTGTCCGATCACGTGACGACCGGCGACCGGCGCAGGCCGTACCGCATTGAGAATTGAGCGTGGCGGAGCGTCTACCGTGACGGGCCGGAAACTTCCCTCGTTATTGGGAACCTCCGGCGCTAGAGCGCATTTCAGCGCGTACGTCGTGTAGGCGTGGGTGTAGTTGAGCACGACGTTGATACCCCGGATGCTTTCCATGCTACTTCCTGCCCAGTCGACATGCATCGCATCACCTGACTTGGTGATCTTGACATGCAGCTTGACTGGCGCCTCATAGCCGTCAGAGAAGACTTCGTTCTCATAGACGCCGTCCGGAACCTGGGCAATTGCCTGTCGCATGGCCTGCTCCGAGCGTTCGACGATCTCGTCCGCCAGAGCGGTAATGTCTTCGAGTCCGAACTCGCGCATGAATTCGAGCAGACGACTCCCGCCGACATCGTTCGCCGCCACCTGGGCATGGATGTCGCCCAGCACCGGTTCCGGCGCGCGGACGTTGGCTGCCAGGAGTTTCAGCAGTTCGGAGTTCGGCTCGCCAGCCGAATAGAGCTTGGTGATGGGCACATAGAGCCCCTCCTCGAACATCGAATGGGCATCGGTGCCATACACACGCCCACCGATGTCGAGGACGTGGCAGGTGTTACCGAAGAAGGCAACGAGCCGGTCCCCTTGGAAGATCGGGGTAATGACCGTGAAATCATGCAGGTGTCCCGACGTTTTCTGCGGGTCATTGGTAATCAGGACATCGCCAGGCGAGAGCGTTTCAGGCGGATAGACGGCCATGAAGTGGTGAATACACGTCGCCATCGAGTTGATGTGCCCGGGAGTGCCGGTTACCGCCTGGGCAATCATCCAGCCGCGGGTGTCGAACACGCCCGCCGACAGGTCGCCCGACTCACGCACAATGGTCGTGAATGACGTACGAATGAGCGCGGCGGCTTGCTCATTGACGGTCGCAATTAGCCGGTTCCAAAGGACCTCGAGCGTGATCGGGTCGATACGGGTCTCGCGCGTCGTGGCATTCACAGTCGCTCCCCTTTTTGGCCCTGTCAGTCGCGATCGATATCGACGATCAGGTTGCGCGATTCGTCGATTCTAGCTTTGTTGCCGGCCCCGATCACAACGGTCGACTCACGTTCCTCGATGATTGCTGGTCCCGCGAATTGATCTCCCGGCTGAAGAAGGTAGCGATCGTAGACCGGAGTCGATTTGAACGAACCGAGCGATGGATCGTAGACGTCACGCTGCCCTTTGAGCGCACCGGCAGCAATACCTTCTCGATCCCCCGACAACCGGAGCGACGGCAGATCCGGCTTCGGACCAGTCACGACGACGCGCCAACCGACCGTCTCAATTGGATTCCCCGGCGCGGTGCGCTGGTAGAAATGACGGTAGAGTTCCTCGAAAGTCTCCTGAATTGATGGTAGCGACGCGTCGCTCAACTCGCCGTCCGGCACCGGCACCGCGATGTCATGCCCTTGTCCGACGTAGCGCAATTCGGTCGAACGCAAGACGCGCACTTCATCGGCCGGGACGCCCGCGCTTGCCAGCAAACCACGACCCTCGCGCTCCATCTCGTCGAGCATTCGGTTGGCCTCATCCCAATCGAGCCGGTCGAGTCGAGTAATCGCCGAGCGCACGAAGTCGAAGGCGAGCGGAGCGACCAGGAAGCCGATCGTAGACGCGACGCCCGCGCCGGTCGGAACAATTAGACCGGGAGCGTGCAAAATGCTGGCAACACCGAACGCGTGAACCGGTCCTGCTCCGCCGAAGGCAAAGAGTGGGTAACGACGAGGATCCTTACCGCGCTCAATGGCATGCACGCGCGCGGCACTGGCCATGTTCTCGTTCACCAGCTGATGAATTCCCCAGGCGGCCTCGGTCACGCTCAAACCCAGCGGTTGTGCAACCTTCTCGGAGATAGCCCGTTCGGCCGCCGCCCGGTCAAGTCTGAGCCGCCCGCCCAGGAAGAAGTCCGGGTCGAGATAGCCGAGCAATAAGTCCGCGTCGGTCACGGTCGGCTCGGCACCTCCCTGGCCATAGCACGCTGGGCCCGGCACCGCGCCGGAGCTTCGCGGACCAATCTTCAACAGGCCAAGCTGATCCACCGAAGCGATGCTCCCGCCACCCGCGCCGATCTCGATCATCTCGATAACCGGCACACTGACCGGAAAGCCGCTCCCCTTCTTGAACCGATAGACGCGACTGACCTCGAATTCGGACGACGTCAGGGGCTTGCCTTCATCAATTAAGCAGGCCTTCGCTGTCGTGCCGCCCATGTCGAACGACAGCAAATTCTTGACGCCAATCGACTGGCCAAGGTGAGCCGCGGCCAGCGCTCCGGCGGCGGGCCCCGATTCAACCAATCGAATCGGGTAGCGTCGTGCTGTCTCGACGGTGCAGATACCGCCGGAGGACAGCATGATCAACAGGTCGCAATCGATTCCGAGTTCACGCAGCGACGACTCGAGCTGATGGAGGTAGCGATCGACCACGGGCCGTACGTAGACGTTGCAGATGGTGGTCGACGTTCGCTCATATTCGCGAATCTCCGGGACCACGTCAGACGATAAGGAGACCGTCAGCTCGGGAGCGTGCTTGGCCAGGATCTCACCGATCTGGCGTTCGTGCGTCGGGAAACGGTAACTATGCAACAGAGCGACGGCGACGGCTTCGATGCCTCCGGCCTTCATTTCCTCAATGAGCGCCAGCACCTCGGCTTCGTCAACGTCCTGCTCGATCGTACCGTCAGCCAGGATCCGCTCGTTGACTTCGAGACGCCAACGACGGCGAACGAGCGGCTCGGGCATTTCGAGAAACAGGTCGTAGAGGTCATAGCGATGCTCGTGACCGATTTCGACCGCGTCGCGGAAGCCCTTGGTTGTGATCAGGGCGGTGGGCACACCGCGTCGCTCGATAAGGGCGTTCGTGACAAGCGTCGTGCCATGAATGATTTGATGCACACGCCTGGTATCGATGTTATGGCGGTCGAGCATCTCTGACAGGCCATCTCGGACGGCACGAGCTGGATCATCCGGTGTCGTGAGAGTCTTGCCAACAGAGAACGTTTGCGCGGACTGATCGTAAATGAGAAGGTCGGTGAAAGTTCCACCAATATCGACGCCAACGCTGACGTCTTTGTGTTGATCCAACGTCGCTCCAGATCCCATCATGCGGCGCTTGGACCGCGTGAGGTTGCCCATTTCGCGCTGCTACACGCGCACAGAATTTCCGGCAGTATAGGTGGATTGCCGGGACGGCGCAATCGCGAGACCATCTCCGTTCCCCACCTCTACGGTCTAGTGACGATTGAGGCTCGACCAGAGAACCTCAGCGACGCGGAACGGATCGCTCGAGACGACACTAGCGGCGTAGAGCTCCATCGCACCGAAATCGGACGTCCGGTTCAGCGGGTCGCCGCGGTCGACGATACGCACCATCACCGGCACGTCGGACCAATCCTCTTCGGTCGGTCCCATCGGCGGCTGCGCCATCACCAAGTTGAACGAGACGACGTTAAGGTCTTCGACGATACACTGCAGCACTCGGAACATCGAAGTCGCCAGCTCGTCAGTGACGGAATCGGCGAACAGAACGATTTCCTTCTCCTTGAGCGGAGTCAGCGTGGCCATTGCCCTGACGCCATCAAGCGATTGTCCCAACCCGAGCGACTCGTGGATTTTGAACAGGTCGTCGAAATAGTTCGAGCCAAACTCGTTCCGGTAATGATGAGCTGCCCGTCTCTGACTCTCGACCTTCCCGTAATGATGTCCGCGCGTCAGGCTCACCTGGGCGTGCCCGTGGGGGATCGATGCTCCGCTCTTCCAGAGGCAATTCCACATGAAAAGCGGGTAGATGGCGGCTGGTTCCTCCGCGTGCGACCGTGCGAACCATTTCTGAGAGACGTGGATAGCATCCAGCACGATGTCGCGGGTAAACGCCAGCGGATCATGCTCGTCGAAGATGATCACGCCGTGGTACCCATCGTACTTAGCGATATTACTCGCAGTGATCGTGTGGCTGCCGTGAATCCGCCCAAAGGTGTCTTCCGGCGTGTTCAACTCAGGCTCGCAGAACGGGTCAGGCGCCGTCTTGGCGATCTCATTCGCGAGTTCGGCCGGAATTCGGGCTTCGAGCGGACGCCGAGCACGCAGCTCGTTGAACAACGTCTCCTCGAGCGTTTCCCGGTTGGTCACTTTGACGACCTTCTGCGTCGTGACGCGGTCGACCGAACCAAAGTAGCGATCGATCCACCGGTTCATATGCTCGGGCGGGATTAGATGGCCAATGGACGACTGTACGCTGAAGATGCGCGCGAACCGGTCCTGGTCCTCCTGCGACAACGTTCGCACGATATCGTGGAGATCCACGATGGCACGTTGCTGCAAGGCCGTATTGAGTGATCCTCTGTCATCCACCGAGCTCGCGCTCCCTTCCAGTCGACTCTCGCGCAAGAGTCCTTGCCTTCACGGCGAAGGCGAAACAGCATATCAGATTGTCACCACCAGCATGGCACGCCCGGACCGCTTCAGCGACTGACGGTCACGCCCCATCCCAACCCGGACCAAACCGCGCGCATAATTACTGCCAGTCTGGCAGATTTGTTACGACCGGCTCGTTCCTGGAGACTTTCGCGTGCGTTCGTAACAGGCGCCCACAGTGCTCACGACCAAAGCGCGGGCACGTGCGAATCGATGGTATCCCCGCTCGGAATCTCGAGTGACGAGTATTCAGCCGAGGTCACGTCGGTGCCGATCAGCACATTTCGACCGGCCCTGACGTTGTCCGGCACAGTCGCACCACGACCCACCAACGTAATGCCGGTGTTGAGGCGTTTCGGCTCCAACCAGTTGGACGAGAAGTCGTCACCATAGCCCAGATGACAGCCCGCCCCGACGGTCACTTCCTTATCGATGATGCACCGGTCGATTACCGATCCAGGACCAATCACCGCGTCGGTCATGATTATCGAGTCTCTGACGACCGCTCCCCGGTGAATCACGACACCCGGCGAGAGGACCGAGTGCTCAACATGGCCGCCGATGATGATGCACCCATGCGAAAGCAGGCTGCGCGATACCGTCGAGCCCTCCATGATCTTGGCGGGCGGACGTTCCTCGGAGCGGGTATGAATTCTCCAGTTCGGATCGTAGAGATTAAGACTTGGGACGTCGTCGAGCAGCGCCATGTTGGCTTCCCAGTATGACTGTAGTGTTCCGACATCCTGCCAGTAGCCCTGGAAGCGGTAGGCGCAGGCGCGGCCGTTTCGGATCAGATACGGAATGACCTGATGGCCAAAGTCGGTCATCTCATCGGGAGCCTCGTCGAAGACCGAAAGCAATGTCTCTCGTTTGAATACGTAGATGCCCATTGAAGCCAGATTGCTGCGCGGTTCCACTGGCTTCTCGTCAAACTCGGTAACGATGTCGTTGTCGTCGACCGAAAGAAGTCCGAAGCGGCTCGCGTCCTCCCACGGGACTGGCTGGACAGCGATCGTGACATCGGCGTCAAGTTCACGATGGCGGTCGATCATCGGCCCGTAGTTCATCGCATAAATATGGTCCCCGGAGAGAATCAAAATGTCAGAAAACTGTCGTCTCGTCACAAAGAAGAGGTTGTGATAGATCGCGTCGGCCGTGCCGCGATACCAGCCAGAGTGAGAGCGACCCAGGTATGGCTGAAGGATGACGATGCCGCCATTTCGCTCGCGGTCGAGGTCCCACGGCCGGCCATGACCGATGTGATCATTAAGCGAATGCGGCCGGTACTGCGTCAGGACAGCCACGTCGAAGAGTCCCGAGTTGACGCAATTGCTCAAGGCGAAATCAATGATCCGGTACTTGCCAGCGAACGGCACTGCTGGCTTGGCCCGCTGCCGCGAGAGGATACTCAGGCGTTCACCCTGGCCACCCGCCAAAATCATGACAGCCACTTGATTCAAACGGGAGCCCCTTTCCGGCTGAGTAGAACACGTCAATCTTCATTAATTAGGGCTGGAGCGCGAACGGCGCGGGTGGTGAGAGTGTTGCGATTCCAGCCGAACGCACGAGCGACGTGAGCCTCTTCAGGTTGGCCACGAAGGCTATGCTATACTCGCCAGTATTGCACGACACTCGACAAAAACACGAGTGCTTCGCGATTCTTTGAGGTGATATGCGCGAACTGTTTCGACGACAGCCGAAATTCACTCCCCTCCAACAGGGAGAGGAGACGTTCTCGATCCCCGACGACCTTTGGACCAAGTGCCCAAAGTGTCACGAGCTCCAGTATTCGAAAGACGCCGAGCGCAATTTTTTCGTCTGCCCTCGCTGCCACCATCATGCTCGCCTCTCAGCCAGGCAGCGGATTGCCACGCTTGTCGACCACGACAGCTTCGTTGAATACGATGCCGGGTTGAAATCGGCTGATCCGCTTGAGTTTGTGGCCAATGGCGAAGCCTATCGCGACAAGGCGGCGTCTGCCGTGAGAAAGACCGGCTCCAACGAGGCGCTGATCAGCGGTACGGCGACGATTGGTCATGTCCCTGTCTCCCTTGCCGTCACGGAGTTCGGTTTTCTTGGGGCCAGCATGGGCTCGGTCTACGGGGAAAAGCTCGTCCGATCCATCGAGCGCGCGATCGAACAGCGGCACGCGCTTGTCACGGTCTCGTCGTCTGGCGGGGCGCGGATGCACGAGAGCATGTTCTCTCTAATGCAGATGGCCAAAACGACGGCGGCGCTGGCTCATCTCGGCGACGCCAAGCTGCCGCATGTCGCCATCTTGACCGATCCCTGTCTTGGGGGCGTCACCGCAAGCTACGCGACAGTCGCAGACGTGATCATCGCGGAACCCGGCGCCATGATCGGATTCGCGGGGCCGCGTGTCATCGAACAGGTGACGCGCCAGAAACTGCCGGACGGTTTCCAGACAGCCGAGTTTCTCCTTGAACACGGGATGATCGATCTCGTCATCCCGCGAGGTCAACTCTCAGAGCGAGTGGCAATGCTTCTCCGACACTTCACCGCCATCCATGCCATCCAGAGTGCCGACGGCGGCGAACACGTGACGAGCAATGGACGAATGGCGATGAATGGCAAGGCCAATGGCTGATCAGCTTACTGCCTGGGACCGTGTGCAGCTCGCCCGGCATGCAGCGCGGCCGCACTCCCTCGATTACATCCACAGCCTGGTACGCGACTTCGTCGAACTGCGCGGCGATCGCGTCTTCGGCGACGACCACGCGCTGGTCGGTGGCATCGGCAATTTTCGAGGTCGAACGGTGCTCGCGATGGGCCACCAGAAGGGCTCAAACACGCGGGAGAATATCGAGCGGAATTTCGGTATGCCGAAGCCAGAGGGATACCGGAAGGCTCTTCGACTGATTCGCCTGGCGGAGAAATTCGGCCTTCCGATCCTGACCTTCATTGACACTCCGGCAGCAGACCCCGGTCTTGGCTCGGAAGAGCGCGGCCAGGCGACGGCCATCGCGGAGAACCTGATCGCTATGGCGTCCATGCGGGTGCCGGCGATCGCGATCGTGATCGGTGAGGGCGGAAGCGGTGGCGCACTCGCCATCAGCGTGGCTGACCGAATTCTCATGCTGGAGAACGCCATCTACGCGGTTGCCTCCCCCGAGGCATGTGCGACGATCCTCTGGAAAGACGCTGCACAGGCCCCTGCGGCAGCTGAAATCTTGCGCATTACGGCGCGGGAATTGAAGGATTTCGGAATAGCCGACGAGATGATTGCCGAGCCGGTTCCCGCGCACGAGCAGCCCGCGGCGACAATTCAGCGGGTTGGGGACGCAATCGAGCGACATCTGGCCTTTGTCGAACAGTCAATTACAGAATTTGGCATTGACTCAGTCGTCGCAACTAGATATAAAAAGTATCGGCAGATCGGACGGTGGATTGATGACTCACAGGATGAGATTCACCAGTCGACTACCGGAGCAGAGCAGACGGCTCGTGACCGCGAGACATCGTCCGCGTCCAGTGGTCGTGACTGAAAGGCACCTTCAGGCACGCTCTGGGATGTGATACCCACACCGGACGATGAAATCCTGCTCTCCTCAGCAGCAGGTGGGGACTCAGTATCGCCAGATACGAGAAATCTGATCGAGCATGGATACAGTCTATGTCGAGTTCGTCCCACACTCTCTACATCAAAGAAGGGTGATTGTTCCAATTTCGCCGTTGGTAGCGACGGCGCTCTACGGAGTTGCCACGGAACAACACAATCCATAACGGCCCCCAGTGGGGTGAATCGTTCAGGCTAACGAGCCAACGTCGCCGGCGGGGGACAAATGCGCCGTCGTCGTTGGCAACGAAGGGCTGGGAAGTGACATTCCGTCGTGGTCAAGCATCGAAGTACCGCTCGGCAGTCGTACGGGGTGCGATTGTCGTAATCATGTTGTCGACCATTCTGGTCACTCCGCGCGTCGTTAGGGAGAGTGCGTCCGCGGCGCCGATGATTCCGTCGGTCGACCCCAATACCGTGGTTCCGCAGCCATTTCAGCAGAATAGTGCCTGGAGTGAAGAGAACGGCTGGCACTGGGTGACGATGTCATATGACGGCACCCAGCGCTTCAGTGGCTCCAACTTCGACTACAGCGTCGGTAAGCCGCTTCCCGCGGCGACGTTTGTGGCGACTCGCGTGCGAAGCCTTCCGCCGACCGATTCATGTGCTGACTGTGTCATGGTTGGCGAAGAGACCGAGGGACCGCCCTCGATTCTTGGTGGGCCGAGCAATCCTGCTCTGAAATACGCGTACGAGCATCTCGACAATGGCCCGCGTCACGTCATCGACTCGGGAAATTCTGGCGAGAAACGTTGGACGCGGGGCTCCTGGTATCTCAACTACAGCCCGATTTCGCGAACCTTCTTTTCATGGACCTGGATTCCCGACGACGGTGGATTCGCGGGAGTGAAGACCTCGGCGGAAATCTCGACCGCCGTTCTCCCGTCACTCGCCGGACTGGGTGCGGTGAATGTCGCTCAAGTCGCCACCACCGGCTCGCATGTCTTCCCCATCGTGGGACAGTACCAGATCAGCCAGGGCTACGGCTGCGTTCCTTATAACGCTGGGTACGCCAGCCCGAGCTTCTGCCCGGTGAATCTGCCGAGCTTTCACGACGGCGTCGACCTGGCCTCGCCTGCCGGAACTCCAATTGCCGCGGCTGCGGGTGGCACCGTCACCTTCGCCGGAATCGATTCGTCAGCCAGTGGCAACTCGACCATCGTGATTGATCTCGATGGCTCCAACGCCGGGTTCGAGACCATCTACATGCACTGGGAGAAGACCTTCGTCAAAAAGGGCGATCACGTCAGCGCCGGGCAGGTTATCGCTGAAGTCGGGTCGGTCGGCTATTCAACCGGACCGCACCTCCACTTCTCGGTGCGCGTGGCCGCGACGAACCAGACGATCGATCCCATTGCGTGGCTGGGCGGCTCGGTCCAGCTCGCGTCGACGACCACATCGGCCGCACCTGCCTACACCAACGTCATGCAATGGCAGCCGCTCATCAAGCAGGCGGCGGACGCACACAAGGTTCCGGCGGCATTAATCGCCGCGATCATGGCAGTTGAGTCAAGCGGCAATCCAAACGCGGTCTCGCCGGCCGGAGCGTTGGGCTTGATGCAGGTCATGCCGTCTGAGCTGACACGTCTCGGCGTGCCTCAGTCTAAATGGTCTGACCCAGCTAGCAACATTGACGCGGCCGCCCGCTATTTGGCCGAAACACTCGACCAGGGCGGATCACTGCAGCAGGCAGTCGCCCGCTACTTCGGCTCCGGCTGCGATGCGCTCGGCACCTGCACGCAAGATTACGTCTCGCGCGTGCTCACGCTCTACGTTTACTTCTCGACCTGGATCGAGACAGGGACGGCACCGGCGATCACGTCGACCGTCTCGGCGACGACTCCTGCGGCACCCGTTGAATCGACCACATCGTCCGCCGTACCGACGCCGAACACTAATGCGAGCAGCACTGAAAGTACGCCGGTAAGCACACCTGTCCCGGCGACGCAGCCTGCCGCTCCGACGTCAACTCCAGCGCCGTCGTCAACCGCGACGCAGCCGACCTCGACGCCAGCAGCCACGTCGTCGCCGACGGCAGGGTCAACGCCCGCATCAACGCCGACGTCCCAGCCGACGCCTGCGCCGAGCGCGACGTCGACACCCGCTCCAACGAGCACCCAGGCTCCCGCGGCAACACCGAGCGCCACCGCTACGCCTTCGCCAACCGCAACGCAGCCACCGGCGACCGCAACTGAAACCACGGTCCCCACCCAAACGGGGCAGCAGGATCCGGGATCGATACCGGTGGTGACGCCGGCCAGTACGCCGGCTCCGGAAAGTCAGACGGGGAACCCTGTGAAGAAGATCATTGGACCCGAGCAATCGGAGGTCTTCCCTGGGCCGTCGGCCACTCCGACAGCCACACAGAACAGTGACGCAGCCCCGGCGGCAACGTCGACGGCGGCTCCCGCCGAGTCTTCGCCGACTCCATAGGGAAATACAGCGCGAGTATCCGAACACTCAGATGACGAAGCAATGGCGGGCGCGGCCCGCCATCCTCGTTTGGCGCGACGCGCACTGTGGCGGTGCCCGGCTCGCGACGATCGTTATCGCCCGATGACCGCACGCTCCACATGGTAGCGACGATTGCCTTCTGGATGTCGCCCTCACGTGACGAACTCGACGACAGTACGGGCCGGGGATGACATCGTTCCGGGAACGACGTCAGGGCCACCATGCATTATCGAACAAGCGAGGAATCTACCGGCCGAGGAGGCCCAGCGCCACGGCGATGCCGCGATAACGATCACGTCCCGACGCGCGATTCTGAATGTAGCGGTGGACGTGCGTCAGGCGATCGGACGTGAAGACTCCACGATATAGCCCACCCTCAACGAGTGGAATCGTGGGTCGCTGCGTCGCGATCATACGACGGTGGACATCGTAAACGGAGCTGTCAACGCTCATCGGTTCGACATTCCGGTCCATCAGATCCCGAACCTTCAACGTATGGGATTTGCCGAGTTTAGCCAGGACGTCGTCTCGCCAGAGCATCCCCACCACCACTCCGTTTTCGGTGACGGCCAGATCTCTTGACCCGCCACGAATGGCGTTGTTGAGCTGCGAGTCAGGCGAGATGCCTCCTTGATCCCAGAGCGCGAACTGACCAACCCGCAGGCTCCGCAGCTTCGACTCAACCTGGATCACGAGTGTTTCAACGTACGCCGCGACAACAATGAAGATCGCGACTAGCGGCAGGACCAGATCGCGTGCGTAGACACCGCCAACGACGAGCAGGATGGCGAAAAGCTGGCCAATCGTGACCGCGATGCGCGTCGCCACCACACGGCTGCTGACAAGCGAGAGCCCGGCGCGCAGCACACGCCCGCCGTCCATCGGGAACGCCGGAAGGAGGTTGAAGATCGCCAGCATAATGTTCGCGGCCAGAAGATGGATCAGCATGCCGCCGAAGCCGGTCTCCTGCACGAGGCCCAGGATCGACATGACACTGAAGAGATGGCGGCCAACAATCACGAGGATGACAAACGGGATCAACCCGGCCGCGACAACCAGGTTGAGAATCGGCCCGGCGAGCGCAATCATCGCCTCGCGTCGTGGAGTGATTGGCGCGTGCTCAATGCGAGCGACACCGCCAATTGGCAGCAGCGTGATGTCGTGCACGACAAGTCCATATCGGAGTGCGACAAACGCGTGAGCCAGCTCATGCCCGAGCACACAGATGAAGACTTCGAGAAGCACGAAGAGCCCGAAGACAGCTCCATGCACGCCTTGTCCGGCAGAGATTCCCCAGTACCAGATCGCCCACAGCACCACGAGCAGCAACGTCGAATGGATACGAATTTCGATGCCGCGAACCGTGGTGACGCGTATTCCCGACTTCAAGTAGGGACCCTTCCGACGACGACCTCGCGGGCCGTCAAGATCATCACCGGCGAGCGACTCACGCACCAGCCGTGACTGATGGAAGCTCCGTTCAGAGTCCGGTCCATCCTGCCCAAGGATGATATCACCGAAACGGCCGAACGTAGGTAACAAGATCGATATTTATTGACTTGGCGGCGATTCGACGGCCGAATTCGGTGGCACATCGATTGCGTCCTACCTCCATTGGCGTGTACCAACGGGGCAGTGGTGATAGGACAATTTGTCATCGAGATGACGTGATCTTAATTTTCAGCAAGATTCTTGCCACGGCCATTTATCGGCCCTATACTGGACTCACGGGACTGATTCAGAACTCACTTTCTATTTATGGTCCGCCGCGACTTTTTCGCCTCGCACGCCAAATCGAATCTCATTCGTAGATCCCGCGTGATCTGAGACACGAAAGCGGAGAACACCTCTATGCCGGGTATGGAAGTTGGATACGAGCTCAATCCAGAGATGAGATTATGGGTTTCTCCCAGTCTCATCGAGGCAAATTACATCCTGAGCCTCTCCAGAATGGAACTCCAGGAGGTTATCGAGCAAGAACTAGAGGAGAATCCTGCGCTCGAGATGGAAGAGCATCTGGTTTGCCCAATTTGTGGCGGCGTGATGGAAGGGTCATATTGCCCTAATTGCCTCGTGGCTCAGAAAGATAACGACGATCGCTCCGATGAACAGTTCGAAGATTTTCCTGAACAGCTCTATGTCGGACCTCCGCCCAGTCGCAACGATAACGATGACTTTGACCCTATGACACTCGTCGCGTCCGAACAGACCCTCGAGCAACAGATTCTTTCGGACGTCTCGACGCTTTGCCAGAACGGCGACCTGCGTGTCGCCGAGTATTTGGTCGGTTCGCTCGACGAGCGTGGGTTCATTTCGGCCAGCATGGAGGAAGTCTGCGTGCTGTTCAACGTCTCGCCGGAGTACGTCGAACAGGTTGTGCAGAAGATCCAGGCAGTGGCGCCGGTTGGCGTTGGGTCTCGCAACCTGCAGGAGTGCCTGCTGATTCAAATCAAGTACCTGATCGCCAACGGCGTGGACGTTCCGCCCGCCGTTGAGACGATCATCGGCGAGTACATTGACGAGCTCGGAGCGCACAAGTTCGGATACGTCGCAAAAGAACTTGACATTTCACACGAGGATGTCGAGGAAGCCCGGGAATTCATCAGGACTCACCTGAATCCTTATCCACTGCAGAATCAGGAAGCGCGCTCCTGGAAGACGCCACTCAAGGCACCCTACGTCGCACCCGATGTGATCGTCAGCCTGCGCGACGATGAGTTGCACGTGGAGGTCGTCGACACCCGGCAATTCCACCTCCGAGCCAATCCACTCTACAGCCGCATCGCCCGTGAGATCGGGCGCAGCCGGACGCGCGGAGACTTCAACGATGACGAGCGGCAGCACATCCGTGAATTCGTCAACCGCGCCAAGCTGTTCATGTCGAACATCAGTCAGCGGCGGGAGACCCTCTTCAAGATTTCGAAGTGCATCGTCGAACTGCAAGAAGACTTCCTGCGCGGCGGCGTGCGAGAGCTTCGTCCGCTGACGCGTGCCGTCGTGGCGCAGCAGGTCGGCGTACACGAATCGACCGTCAGCCGCGCGACCGCGAACAAGTTCGTCATGCTGCCGAACCGCCGGGTCATCCCGTTCAGCGACTTCTTCACGCCATCCCTGAGCGTCAAGGATGTTATCAAGGAGATGATCGACGGAGAGAAAGAGCCCCTGACCGATCGACAGATCTGCGATATGTTGAGCAAGCAGGGCATCCGCATCGCTCGGCGCACCGTCGCCAAGTATCGCGCCGAGCTCAACATTCTCCCGAGCACGATGCGATAAATCGCAAAACCGACAGTGACCGTACACGACCGGGGGGTATAATCCTCCCGGTCGTTTTGCTGTCGCGAATAGGAGGCGGAATGAGGAGCTTGCGGAATGTGCTCGAAGTCCGGCAGTTCGATCGACCGCAGCTTGATTCTCTCTTCACCCGCGCTGACGAGATGCGCATCATCGCCGAAGCCGGTGGTTCAAACCGTCTGAGCGGGAAGATCCTGGCGACTCTCTTCTTCGAACCGAGCACCCGCACCAGACTTAGCTTCGAAGCCGCCATGACACGACTCGGCGGATCTGTTCTTACCGCCGAAAACGCCATCGAAACCTCATCCTGGGCGAAGGGTGAGACGATAGAAGATACCGCCCGTATCGTTGAGTCCTACGCAGACGCGATCGTGATGCGACATCCGCAGGCCGGAGGGCCCGCGCGCGCCGCTGGAGTAATCGACATCCCCGTGATCAACGCGGGGGACGGCGCCCACGAGCACCCGACACAGGCGCTGCTCGACCTCTACACTATCGCTCACGAACTGGGACGAGTCGATAATCTCCGGATCGCGCTTGTCGGCGATCTCAAATACGGCCGGGCTCCCCGCTCGCTCGCGCTCCTCCTGACCCAGGCAACCGGGATCGATCTGATCTTCATCTCGCCCCCCAATGTGCGGATGGGAGACGACGTAAAGTCCGAGCTCAGATCGAAAGGAGTTGGATTCGAGGAGGAGTCGAACCTGCTCGAAGTCTTGCCACATGTTGACGTGGTCTATCAGACGCGTATTCAACACGAGCGCTTTGCCTCCGAAGCTGAATATGAAGCGGCACGTGGCAAATACGTCATCGACCAGGCAGCGATGACTGCGCTCAATCCCGAAGCAATCGTCATGCATCCGCTGCCGCGGGTGGACGAGATCGATCCAGCCGTCGACCATGATCCGCGAGCCGCCTACTTTCGCCAGGCGCGGAACGGCGTCTACGTGCGCATGGCGATTCTCGATTGGCTGTTGAGCGAGGATTGAACCCGGGCGGAAGCTACAGTTCGGAGGCGTATGCAGCCAGGCGCTGCACGCCGACACGTCGCAGTTTACGCAGCGCCTCGTTCTCAAGCTGGCGCACGCGCTCCCGGCTGATGTTGAGCTGGGCACCGACCTCCGCCAGGGTGTGCGGTGTTCCGTTATTGAGGCCAAACCGGAGTTGCAGTACCAGCCGCTGGCGAGGGTTCAGGCATTCCAGCACCTCAGCCACATCACGAGACAGAAGAACCTCTTCGGCAATCTGCTGTGGGCTACGGCTCACCTCATCGGCGATGATGTCTCCGAGGTTCGTCTCGTCCTCGCTGCTGAGCGGCGAATCGAGCGAGATGGTCCGCTGCGCGGCCTGGATGATCTGCTCGATCTTCTCAGGTTGAATACTCATCGCCTCGGCGAGTTCTTCAGGTCGGGGCGGCCGACCCAACTCCTGGGTCAGCTGCGCGAGGGTCCGCCGGTAACGGGTGATGCTATCGGCCATGTGAACCGGCAGTCGAATGGTGCGCCCCTGATCGGAGATCGAGCGCGAGATCGCCTGGCGAATCCACCAGGTCGCGTACGTGCTGAACCGATAACCCTTGGTCCAGTCGAACTTCTCCACCGCGCGCATCAGACCTAGGTTGCCCTCTTGAACCAGATCCAACAAGGACATGCCCCGCCCGAGGTAGCGCTTGGCGATACTCACCACGAGCCGCAAGTTGGCGCGCACAAAGTGCTGCAGTGCTTCGACGTCTCCTTGTTCGACACGTTTGGCCAGTTCGACCTCCTGCTCGGCCGTGAGCAGTGGCACTTTGGCGATTTCGCGCAAGTAAAGTCGAACCGGGTCAGTTACGACCGTCGGGTCGAAACGCGCCAGCATGTCGAGGTCTTCGTCCGAGGTATACCGGTCTGCTTCCCGCTCGTCGACGTCTTCGCCCGTATGGAGAACTGGTTGACGATGTTCGTTCTGCTCGTCGTCCAGCTCGCGTTTGTTGCTATCGTCGCGTCGATCGCTCATCAGGAAAGAATGCTCCTCACTTGGGCTTTAACTCTCGTCTGCATACGTTTCATCGTCATCAAAAGTTCGTTGGCCAGATCGCGAAAAACGGCATGTACCAATCATCAATCACGTCCGGTGCCGCGAACGACGGACGCACCGTCAAGGGTATACTTAGCCGTTGATCGAATTCACTCGACACGCTCATTTTGGCCGGCCGCGACACAATTCTAACGGTGAGTCATGATCCCAACATCATTGAGTGTCCGAAATTTCATGTGTTACCGCAGCGACGTCGAGATCGACCTGCGCGGTGTACGGGTCGCCTGCTTGTCCGGAGACAACGGTGCCGGGAAGTCAGCCCTCCTCGACTGTATAACGTGGGCGCTCTGGGGTAAAGCCCGGGTCAACAGCGATCGCGAACTCATCGCCCTAAACGCGAGTGAGATGGAAGTCACGTTCGGGTTCGAACTGAATGGCCAGGAATTTCGCGTCACACGCCGCAGGACGCGTCGAGGGGCCGGACCACTTTTTCTCGACATTCAAACGTTCGATGAGGATAAATGGCGCACCATCAGCGGCACAACAGCCCGCGAGAGCCAACGGGCGATTGACCGGCTTCTCAAGATGGACTACGACACTTTCATCAACTCGGCCTTCATACTCCAGGGTCGTGCCGACGAATTCACCACTAAGACGCCAGCCCTCCGGAAACAAACTCTCGGTGAGATTCTCAACCTCGCTGACTACGACCGCTTCGAAGAGATCGCCCGTCAGAAGATGAGAGACCGCGATCGCTTAATCCGCGAGATGGATGCCGAGATCGAGCGAATCGACCAACGGCTCGCTGAGCTTCCGACCAGACGCGATGAGGTGAATGAACTCAGCCAGAGTCTGATCGCGATGACGGACCACGTGGAAGATGCGTCAGCGCGCTTTTCGGCGGTGCGTGACCGGCTGGGCCTGCTCGAAGTCGCGGCAAAACAGCGCGATCAGATTGGTCTCGAGATCGGAGCTCTGGACGAGGAGATCAAGCGCCTGACCGGTGACCGCGAGCGCACGCACAATCGAATTGACGGTCACATGGCCATCCTCGCTCGTCGTGAGGAGATTCAGGCGCGGCAGCAGGAACTCTCGTCGCTACGGCAGGAGCAGGACCAGATCGGCGTGATCCTGGCCAAACGACAGGAACTGCTTGGCCAGCGACGTACGGTCGAGGTTGCAATCCAGCATGCGGTTCAGGAAGTCCAGAGCAAACTCCAGTCAACCCGGGATCGCATCGACCAGCTCACTCGTTCAATCGGCAATCGTCCGCAGATCGAGGCCGACAGAGCCAGGTTGCGGGCAGAGATCGCGACAACCAACGACGCCCTCACGAATCTCGAAAAACTCCGGACGGTCCAATCAACGCGGGAAGCGCGGCGCGGTGAGCTCAACGCCGACAACCGGCAACTAATGAACGAGATGAATGAGCTGAAGGCCAAGATTGACCAGATTGAGGCATCGACGGCTATCTGCCCGGTGTGCCGTCGGGAGCTTGGCCCCATCGAGCGCGGTCGACTCGGCGAGGAATACAAGGCCGAAGGAACCAAGCTCGGTAACCAGTTCCGCGAGAACAAGGCCGATCTGAAGAAGATCGAAATGGAGATCGAGCAGCAGAAGCGCGAGATCCAGCGCCTCGAACAATTGCGGGGCAAGTACGAGATGCTTGGGCGCCAGGAGGCGTCGCTCATCGAGCGACTGGCGGTCTGCGAACGAGACGAAAAAGAGATCGCCGCGTTGCAAGAGCGTGAGAGCGGCCTGGTTGCCAGGCTTTCGAGTGGGCAGATCGCGTCCGACGAACGTGCACGGATGAAGGCCCTCGACGAGCAACTGACCGCACTGCCGTTCAACGAAGCGCGACATCGCGAGGTTCAACGACGGGTCGCGGAACTGAACGGCGTCGAGAAGGAGGTCAATGCACTGCTCGGGGCCACCGCTTCGGCTGAATCCGACCGGGAACGCCTCACTCTGATCGAGGAATCGCTGGCCAAACGCGCAGAGCTTCGGGATCAGAAGGCTGGCCAGGAAGCAGAATTGAATCGACAGATCGAGGGTATCGACCAGGCTCGGCAAGAGCACGATGTTCTCTTGGCTGAGTTGAGCCGCATTGAGCGGGAACGGGGCGAGCTTCAGGAGCGATTTGGAGCAGCGCAGCAACGGGTGCGTGACCTCGAGACGCTGGAAGACGACCGCTCGACGCGCACGACGGAGCGACGCAAGACGGCCGAGGAGCTCAAGACCTTCGAAGAGCTCACGGTCGCGTTCGGCAAACGCGGTATCCAGGCCATGATCATTGAGAACGTGGTACCCGAACTCCAGGATGAAGCCAACCGCATCCTGGACAAGATGCCCGGCAATACCATGCGGGTCGAGTTTCGTACCCAGCGACAGACCATCAGCGGCGAAGGGACGATAGAGACGCTCGATATTGTCATCAGCGACGAAGTCGGCAGCCGCAACTACGAGCTCTATAGCGGCGGAGAGGCATTTCGGGTCAACTTCGCGATTCGCGTGGCGCTCAGTATGCTGTTGGCGAGACGCGCCGGAGCGCGCCTGCAGACGCTGGTGGTCGACGAGGGTTTCGGGACGCAGGATACGCGAGGGAGAGATGGACTGATCGAGGCAATTCGCGCCATCGAGCCGGAGTTTCGCATGATTCTCGTCATCACCCACATCGCTGAGCTGAAGGAACTGTTCCCCACCCGAATCGATGTAGTGAAGGGCATCGACGGTTCAATCGTCACTGTCAACTGACTCTGGAGATTCGGCAAATTCGCGTCACGCACCAACCGCGTGCGAAGATAGACCGGCGAAATTGGTGAACAACAGTGGGAGAGGAGAGGTTGGCTCGTGAAACAGCTTCGTGGTGTCTACAACATCCTGACGACCCCCTTCAAACCGGATGGTGAGCTGGACGAACCGAGCCTGCGCCGTCTCACCGAAGCAGTTATTCAGATGGGCGTCACCGGGATCACGATTCTTGGCGTGGCTGGAGAGGCGCACAAGCTGACCGAGCCCGAGAACAGCCGCCTGATCGACATCGTGATGGAGATCAACAACGGACGCGTGCCGATCGTCATCGGGGCATCACGCGACGGCACCGACACCACCATCGCGGCCTGCCGGGAAGCCGAGCGGGTCGGAGCGGCCGGAGTCATGATTGCGCCGCCGACCTTCGCCCAGCCCGGACCAGCGCTGACCGAGCACTTCCGACGAGTCGGAAACGCGATTGGCATACCGATCACGCTTCAGGACTACCCGCCAGTCAACGGCGTGACCCTTTCCCCGCGTGCCATGTTCGAGATTGTTGAGGCCGTACCTCAGATCGCTACCATCAAGCTCGAGGATCCGCCCACACCACAGCGCATTGCGCAGACACTGGCCATCACCGGCGAGCGGGTCTCGGTCGTGGGTGGCTCAGGTGGCATGTATTTGCTGGATGAGCTCAGACGTGGCGGCAGCGGCACGATGACCGGATTCGCGTTCCCTGAGGTACTGGTGGCAATCTGGAACGCCTGGAGCAGCGGAGATCGCGAACGCGCGGCCGACCTCTACTACAAGTACCTGCCCGTTCTCGTATTTGAAGGGCAGCCACGAATCGGGGTCGCGGTTCGCAAGGAGATCCTGCGGAGACGCGGGCTGATCGATCACGCCACGGTGCGGCACCCCGGGCCGTCGCTAGTCGACGGTGTCGTCGCCGATCTCGACGAGACCTTGCGCTACACCGGCATTGATCAGGACTTCCCCGTCAATCTGTAGAATCTGTAGACCGGGACCGATCCGGCTAACGGGATACGATCACCCGGTAGCCGCCAAAAAGCGTCGGCGTGCGGTAGAAGGTGATGTCGACGGACGCCGTCTGCCCGGGCTGCAACGTGCCCAACGTCACAAAACCGGAATTGTAGTCAACCACGTCGTGGTCCGCGCCGTACAGCGCGACGACGTAGGACGGACGCGTAACCGGCTGATCCGAGTCGTTCCGCACCGTGGTGCGAATGTGGTAGTCGCCGCTTGCCAGGAACTCTGATGTTGAGACCAGCGTGGTCAGCTTGGGCGACTGGGTGAACGGGTCGACCACGCCCGTCACGCTCGTCGTGGCGTGATCGTAGCCCACGCTTTTGTCGAACCAAACGCGGTATGGCAGTTTCTGACCCGGTTGGATCGAGGAGACATCCAGATAGGATGATTGGCTTGCAACTTCATTACCGGTCGACGAAAAGAGCGTCACCTTCACCGCGACGTTGGAATAGGTCGTCTTGCCGGTATTCGTGACCTCACCCCGGAAGACCCAGTTACCGGACATGTCTTTTGAGGCCGACTCTTCGCCGGTCACAAAGACGCTGCTCGTGTCACTTCCGTAACGCCATTCGTAGTAGTGTCGACCGACGTTCCCTGCTTCAACCTTCCAGCCATCTGAGTTGTCAGGCGTATAGGTGAGGACTCGACGTTCGAACGCCTGAATCAGCACCTTTTTCGGCGCACCACCAACCTTCACCGTCGTCCAGTATGGCTCGGTGATCGGGAGTCCGGTCGCGAAAAACGGGTTACTGAAGAGTTTGGTGTCGGCGGTCTGGAACCCATTGTAGGTCGGACCCGACGCGTTCATGAATTCCCAGAAGACCGAAGCGATATCGTGCTGCGACCCGGCGACCAGGTGACCCGCCGATACTCCATACGCCCCCAGCGCGGGATCGTTGCCGACGTGACCCTGACGGTCAATGGTTTGTGTTACCGTCCACCCATCGGGAAGTGGCCGGTAGCTCATCAACGCGGTCAGTGAGGCGTAAGTCGGCCCGTCTGGGTCGTTTTCGTCGCCGGCGACGTTGATGTTCGCTGGGCTGTAATCGACATAGGAGTCGTTGCCGACCTGCATCTGGCCGGTGATCATCTCTTTTGCCAACAGACCGTTCGTGACGTACCAATCCGAATTCTGGTCCGCACTCGAGTCCGTAACCTCCATGCGACTCTTGTCGAAGTATTGAACGCGACGCACGCCCTGCTGACCGGCGACGTTGCCCTGTTGATAGGGCTCGAGGATGACGCCTGTAAATGGCTGTGGTCCCCACATCCAGGTGCGGTTGACAGTGTGAGCCTGAACAGGCTCATCGGTGCGGTTCCAGATGCGCTGGAAGGCGTAGGAACCGATGTCGTCAGCCGAGACCGAAGGTACCGCCACGAGCAGGCAAACGGCGGCGACAGCAGAGAGATAAGTGAAGCGGCGAAGTGTCCCCATGATTCGAACTCCAGGATTCGAGGGCGCGCTGCAATCAAGTCCGGGTCCGTGACAACCGGATCGTCCGGTGCTCAAAGCTAGGCCATTCCGTCGCCAGTTTCAGTAGCCCATTATGACTATTTCAACTCGTCCGCAGATTGGGTTAGCCAGTTGTCCATAGCGAATAGGCAGAGTGTCTTGGCGCGCGACGAGAAGCCATCGGCGGAGCATCTGCTGAATTTCGTATAATCATGACGATCTGAGAGGAATGGCCATGTTCTATCCACTCGACCTGCCTCGATCGCGCAAGGTCGCCGCTGTTGGTCTCCTCTGGTTAGTTGGCCTGATCCTGGCCGGTATTCCTGGCGCTTCCGCTGCCGGAAATCACGTCGAGTTGCTCAACGTGGACGGCACGATCACCCCGGTTATGCGTAGCTATATCCACAGTGGCATTCGCGACGCCGAGAAATCGGGCGCTAGCGCCGTTGTCCTGCGGCTCGATACCCCCGGCGGGCTCAGCTCGGCCATGGACGACATCGTCCAGGACATTCTGAACAGCACGGTACCGGTGATCGTTTACGTCGGGCCTCCGGGCGCACGTGCGGCTTCGGCTGGGGTTTACATCACCTACGCGGCCCACGTAGCCGCGATGGCACCGTCGACCAACATTGGGTCGGCCACGCCGATCTTCGTCGATCAGAGCGGTCAGCCGACCTCGGCCGACGCCACGCTGACGAATAAAGTGGTCAATGACGCCGTGGCGAGAATTCGCAACCTGGCCAACCTCCGTGGTCGGAATGCCGACTGGGCGGAGCAGGCAGTTCGCAACGCGGTCAACATCACGGCTCAAGACGCACGGCAGCAGAACGTCGTAGACCTGATCTCGCCCGACCTTCCGACGTTGCTGAATGATGTCGACGGACGGACCGTGCAGACGGCCAGCGGGCAGATCACGTTACAGACAAGGGACGCCACGATTCGGACAGACAATATGACATTACCCGAAGAGCTGCTTCAGACCATTAGTGATCCGACGATCGCCTATCTGCTGTTGAGCGTCGGAATGCTCGGGATCTTCTTTGAACTGGCGAATCCCGGCGCGATTCTCCCGGGAGTTGCTGGCGGCATTGCATTGCTGCTCGGGCTATCGTCTCTCGGGAGCCTCGATCCGAATTGGGCTGGGATCATGCTGATGGGCTTCGCCTTCGTCCTCTTCCTGATCGATCTCTACGTGCCGAGCCACGGAACCTTGACCATCGGCGGCATCGCGTCCTTCGCCTTCGGCTCGTTCATGCTGTCGAATTCTGTCAGCACGCCCGCAACCGGCATATCTCGGCTGGCCATCGCCAGCGTGACGTTGATAATCTCGGCCTTCTTCATCTTCGCGATTGGCGCGGTGGTGCGAACACGCCTCAAGCGCACCACGACCGGTTCGGAAGGGCTGCACGGCGCGACCGGCGTGGTGCGCGCGGCACTTTCTCCGGAAGGATTTGTTTTCGTGGCTGGTGAGCTGTGGCGCGCCCGGTCGCTCAACGAAGACATCCCGAAGGGGACGGTTGTCCGAGTCGTAGACGTCGAAGGCTTGACCGTGATCGTCGAGCCCGAGGTAAGCCTGAGCGAGCCACCGAGGACTGGAGGAGGAGATTCAACGCACGTTGCCGTTCCAGAGCGGCAAATGCCAGTTCGCAGCACTCGTTTCGCCCGGCCATCGACACCGGGCATGGTAAAGGAGAGATAGGTGGAGCCACTCATTGTCATAGGGATCGTCGTCTTCGTCCTCTTGATCGTACTCAGTTCGACGATCAAGATCGTTCAGGAGTACGAGCGCGGCGTCGTCTTCAGGATGGGTCGACTGACCGGACCGCGCGGACCGGGAATCATCCTGCTCATCCCGTTCGTCGAGCGCATGATCAAGGTCGACCTGCGAACCCTGACGCTCGATATCCCGGCGCAGGAGGTGATCACGCGTGATAACGTCACGATCCGGGTGAATGCCGTTGCCTACTTCCGGGTCATGGACCCGAACGCGGCAATCGTGAACGTGGCCGACCACATTCGCGCCACGTCTCAGATCGCGCAGACGACACTGCGCAGCGTGCTCGGCCAGGCCGAGCTCGACGAACTTCTGTCGGAGCGGGACAAGATCAACCTGGAATTGCAGACCATCATCGATGAACAGACTGAGCCCTGGGGCGTCAAGGTGAGCATCGTCGAGGTGAAGGACGTCGAACTGCCCGACTCGATGCAGCGTGCCATGGCGCGACAGGCCGAGGCGGAACGTGAAAAGCGGGCGAAGATCATTCACGCGGAGGGCGAGTTCTCGGCCGCGACGCAGCTTGGCAACGCGGCAAAGATCATCGGAGCGTCGCCGGGCGCGCTCCAGCTTCGCTATCTCCAGACTCTGAATGAGATCGCGACCGAGCGGAACAGCACAATCATCTTCCCGGTGCCGATGGACCTGATCACGCCGTTCCTCGAGCACATCGATTCGAAGCTGACGACCGTGGTTAAACCGGTTCCGACGACCGGCGACGGTGAGACGAACGCAAACGGGTCTCAATAGTGGGGAACATTGATCGTTGAGAGATCCTAAAGAAGAACCAATCCGGGAGGCAACAGCGCTGCTGAGAGCGCACGTTGCCTCCGTGGTCGAACGCATCAACGTCGATGAATTCACCACCGTAGAATTCGTCGAGGTGATGCAGCAGGACGAAAACTGTCGCGCCGCTTACCTGGCGGCGCTCGACCGCTGGCCAGAGTCAGACGAGACTCTAGCCAAGATGGTCATCCACGGACAGATCATCCCCGAGCTACTCCGCGCCACAGGTCTCGTCGAGTGGGCTGGCTTTGCCTACGGCGAAGAAGATCCATACGCCATTCCGGCGTGGTGGCGCAAGACGAGTCCCGCGGGATAACCGAGGGCTGGCTCTTACTCTCGTAGGAACGGGTAGAGCTCGTCGAACGGGGACTGCAGCTCGGTCTCGTCGAACGACGCCTTGGCTCGCTGGCTCTCGATAAGAGCGATAACCTCTTTGGCCGATTCCTCGATCGACTTTCCAGTTACCTCAACGATCGGCCAGGGATAGCCTCTGCGGATGAGCCTACGGCAGAACTTGAGTTCCTCGTAGACCTTGTCCGGGTCCGCATACTCGCCGGTCGTATAAGCGCCGAGCGCCTTCACCCGGTGCTGACGAATGCGCGTGAGCTCATCTGGGTCGATCATCAGAGCGACGACCTTCGACTGATCGATCTCGTACAACTGCTTCGGCGGCTCCACGCCGAGCACAACCGGAATGTTCGCCACACGCCAGCCACGCAGTGACAGGAAGATACTCAGCGGCGTCTTGGACGCGCGCGAAACGCCCACAAGGACAATATCGGCCTCCCCGAGCGTATCGAGACCCTGACCATCGTCGTGGCGCACGGTGTACTGAATCGCTTCGATTCGCCGGAAATACTCGTCGCTCAGCCCGCGCGACGCACCCGGACGCAGAATCGGTCGCATCTCGACGTGCTGCGAGACCTTGCCCAGCAGTGGTCCGGTCAGGTCGACGTGGTCAATCACTCGCTGACGGCATTCGCGGAGCAGAAGTCGTCGGATGCCGGTGATGACGATGGTGTGGACAATGATGCCGTGATCACGCTGTGCCTGCGCCACAACGGTCAGCACCTGTTCACGTGTTCGGATACCGGGATGCCGAATCAACTCGAACTCGACACCTGGGAACTGGACGACCGCGGCGTCGACGACCGCTTCCGAGGTCGCTCCGCTACCGTCTGAGACGATGTGGATTACGCATCTCTTGGGCACCTCAGCGCCGTTCATCGACATCCGCAGCCTCCTCGTTACGCCTCAACGGTCCGCCAGCCGGTGTTCAGAGCATAGTACACCGGATCCAATCCAACCCATGGAACGAGGGGAGCACAGGCGACGCGATGCTCTTGCCCGCTCTAACGCGGCGGTCGATACTGACATCCACAGGGACAATCGATAAGTCACATGGAGGGGCGAAATGGCAATCCGAATCGTGACCGGCGGCATCGCGCAGGAGACCAACACGTTCCAGTGGGAGCCCACTACCCTGGAGGACTTTCAGAAAGGGTCGAGTCACATCGACCGCGGAGATGAGATCCTCGCGCTCGAAGGAACCGGAACCATCTACGGCGGAATCATCGATGAGGCAAAGAAGAACAAGGTCGAGCTGATCCCGACGACCTACGGCCGAGCAGTGCCAGGCGGACGCGTCTCGCGCGAGGCGTTCGAGACGATGAAGAACGAGATCGTCGAGGGCATCCGCGCCGCGCTGCCGGTGGACGGAGTCCTGCTCGGCATCCATGGGGCCATGGCGCTGGAGCACAACGACGACGGAGAAGGTCCGCTTATCACCGCCATTCGGGAAGTTGTAGGACCGGACACTCCGATCGTCGCGCCGCTTGACCTCCACACCAACCTCTCCGAAGAGATGATGGAAGAGGCCACGGCGTTTGTCGGCTACAAGGAATACCCGCACATTGACACTCCCGAGACCGGTGCGAGTGCGATGCAGATCCTGCTCGCCACGATTCGCGGCGAGATCACGCCGACCATGGCCCATGTCAAGCTGCCGTTGATCGCACCGAACCAGTCAATGGTGACAACCTGGCAATCACCACTCAAGAAAGCGATCGACCGCGCACGCGAGATCGAGAAGGAGCCGGGTGTCATCGCAGCCACAGTCCTCGGCGGCTTTCCATTCGCTGACATTCCGTACACCAGCGTCGCTACTATCGTCGTGACGGACAACGACCAGGCGCTCGCGAAGCAATACGCAAACGAGCTGGCGCAGATCTGCTGGGACCTGCGCGAGGACTTCACCATTCATCCGACTCCAATCAAGGATGCGATTGCCGAGGCCATGGCCGGTGAGCCTGGGAGCGTCTACGTGCTGGCTGATATCTCCGACTCGGGCGCCAGCGGTACCGCGGGCGATGGAACCGCCGTACTGAAAGGACTTCTTGAAGCCAACGCGAAGTCTGCATCTGTCGCCCAGATCATGGATCGCGACGCCGTCGATGCCTGTATCGCGGCTGGAGTCGGCAGTACTGTGTCACTGAGTGTCGGCGGAAAGCACGACGGACTGCATGGAGAGCCGGTCGAGGTGACGGGCATGGTGCGCCTGATCCATGAAGGAACGTTCGTGATCGCCGGTCCGATGGGCGCGGGGACGCTGGCCAGCCGGGGCCGGACGGTGGTCCTCGAGATCAACGGTCGAAATGGTATCGAGCTGCAATTGACCGACCTGCGCGGTCACCCGAGCGATCTCAACTTCTTCCGCGCATTTGGCATCGAGCCGACCGAGCGCCGCATTCTGGTATTGAAGAGCGCGGCGCACTTCCGCGCCGCCTTTGAACCAATCGCAACGAAGGTAATCGAGGTCGACGCTCCGGGTATCAGCAGCCCGAACCTGCACAGCTTCGACTACCAGCACCTGCGACGACCGGTCTACCCGCTCGATCCCGATACGACCTGGGAACCTGGGGCGTAGGCGATAGAGCCTTCCTCGATCTGAACCGTAGCGGCGGGCTCCTGCCGCTACGGTTCTCTCTCAGAGTTTCGAGCTAACAAGCAGTTGGCCGCCTTCAGTCCCGGCAGTGTAAAATCGCCTGGATTTACCGGCCCGATAGAGCGGAAGAACTCCACCGATCTGAACGGATTTTCCCCGTCATGCAATCCAGCCCTGTCACTTCGTCGGTAGAAGCCGGTTCAACGACTCACCCGGTCACCATTCCGAAACACACGCAGCATCGTTCGTCGACAGTTCAATACCAGCTGAGCGGGTTACGTATCGAGCACGCTCTGTATGCCGCGATATTCGTCGCCGCCGTGCTCACCCGTTTCTGGGATCTCGGCTCGCGCGCTCTGCATCACGACGAATCGCTCCATGCCTACTTCTCGTGGTGGTATGCGATCGGAAACGGCTACATCCACGACCCGCTGATGCACGGCCCGTTTCTCTTCCATGCGACGGCGCTGATGTACCTTCTCTTTGGCATGACTGACGCGGTTTCGCGTTTCTTCCCGGCGTTTCTCGGCGTAGTCCTGGTCATGCTGCCATGGTTCATGCGGAGTGAGCGACTTCTGGGTCGCTGGGGCGCGTTGTCCGCATCAACGCTGCTGCTCGTCTCGCCATCGATCCTCTACTACAGCCGGTTCATCCGGCACGATATCTTCGCGGCGACCGGGGCGTTGCTGCTCTTCATTGCGATCGTTCGCTACGTCGACCGGCCGGCGCCGCGCTGGGCGATCATGGGTGGCCTCTCGACCGCCTACCTGTTGACGACCAAAGAGGTCAGCTTCATCGTCCTGTTCGTTTTCGCGACCTTCCTGGGCGTCGCGATCGCGTTGCGCGTCGCCCCGTTTCTGCTCGCGATCGCCGGGACGGCCGGCGTGACGTTCTTGCTGACGTCGAGAGTCTTGCACATGCTTGGCGCGCCGCCGCTGCCCGGCATTCCGTGGGACCAGCCGACCGGCCAGCAAATTCAGCATTTTGCCATCAAGCTCATCACCCACCCGGTCGTGGTTGCCGCGATCGGCATCCTACTGCTGACCATTGTCGTGGCACTCTGGATACTGAATTACCGGCGACCCAAAGACACCGGCTGGATCGACGGAATCCTGGGTGACGCGCCGGACGGTTCGACGGCGGCGGCGCTGCGAGAACTCCTACTCGAGCGGCGTGGACTGCTGATCGGAGTTGCCGGTGGAGCGGCCATCTTTGTAGTGCTCTACACGTCGCTGTTCACCAACATGGGCGGAATCGCGAGCGGAACGTTCGGTGCGCTCGGTTACTGGCTTGGACAACAAGGAGTGCAGCGCGGCCAGGAACCCTGGTTCTACTACCTGCTGCTCTTACTCCAGTACGAGTTCGTCGCTGTCTTGCTCTTTCCGGTCGCCGCGACATTGCTGGCCTGGCGAACGTTTCGTGGCTGGCGGCACAGCCTGACACTCGACTCGCGCACCTACGTTCGTGGCTTTCTGCTCTACTGGGCACTGGGCATGCTGGCGGTACTGTCGTGGGCCGGCGAAAAGATGCCCTGGAACGATATCCACATCGCGCTGCCAATGACGCTCCTGGCCGCGAGCTATATCGGCGATGTGGTGGGGTACCTCGAGCGGGGCTGGGCACGATGGAGTCAGCGCGACCGCTTCACTTCGGTCACGCTCGCTGGCAGCGCGCTGCTGCTACTGGCGACTGCCTTCCTGGCGCTTGCATGGGCCAGCGACGGCCCCTATCGCGTCGCCGGAGGAACAGTCACCCGCTCGCTTCGACCGGCCGCGGCCGACCACTGGTGGTTGTACGTCTATCTGCCCTGGCTGGCACTGATCGCCATAGTTGTCGTCGGCGCTGTCAAACTCGGCTGGCGTCGATCGTTGAACCTGGCACTACTTGCCGGGTTGGTGGGGTTCACACTGGCACAGATTCATGCTGAATGGCGTCTGACGTACCGCGAGGGTGACGTCCCCAAAGACATGCTGATCTACGTCCAGACAGCTCCCAACGTCCCGATGGTCACCAATCAACTTCGCCAACTCTCGCAACAGGTCGACGGGGATATGGGATTGTCCATCTGGTATGACGACGTGACCCAGTGGCCCTTCAGTTGGTATATGAAAGACTTCACCAATCGGCGCTATATCGGCCGGGACTTTCCGCCAACGATCGACGCGCAGGTGATCGTCGTTGCGGATCAAACGCTCACACCAGCGATGGAGCAGCAGCTCAGCCAGAACTACACCTATCAGGAGTATCCGATGCGCTGGTGGTTCCCTGAAGAGAACACCTACCGTCGGTTCGCGTATGCTCCGGACATCAAGGACCCCGGACGGCAGAACTATCAGGACAGCAAGCGTCCGCCATTCACGATTCTCGACGTCGCAGGAAGCGTCTGGTCGAGCGTCTGGTCGCTGCACGAGCCGCGCCAGCAAGGCAAGATCTTCAGGATGCTCACCTATCGCGAGGTCCCAAGCGGTTTGGGAGCAGTGCGCTATCGTGTCTACGTGCGCAACGACCTGCTGCCACTTTTCGACCAGATCAGATATTGATTAAGATGACGTGAGGTAGCTGAAAGAGTATGACAGGACAGCAGCTCAGCGATCCGGGAGACGTGCCCTTGGTACAGCACGGCGTCGATGTCGTCGATGGACATTATGACGAGTTCGAGCCCGCCTCGGTGCTCGACCAGCCAATCAACCTCGACTTCGTAACCTGGGCGGCGGCGAGTTGGGTTGTGGTCGCGCTGGCGGCCCTTCTGTTGCGCGTCGTCAATCTCACGGCCTGGCCGCTGTCGGTTCGTGAGGCGGGGCTCGCATCCAACGCACTGTCGATCGTTCAGGGCGGGTCGATACCGGCGGCGGCCCACGTCTCCCCACTCCAGACCGAGCTGACCGCGCTCGCCCTCTTCCTGTTCGGCAACAGTGACGGGATCATCCGGTTGGTTCCCGTACTGGCCGGACTGGGTTCCATTGCGCTGATTGCCTGGCTGCGGCCGTTCGGAGGCAAGGGCTTCACGCTGGCTGCGGTGACAGTTGTGGCCATCTCGCCGACCCTGGTCGCGGCATCTCGTTTCGCGGATTCGGGCGGCCTCCTGGTCTTTTCAACGCTGCTCGCGTTCGGCGCGGGCCTGCGTTGGCTTGAGGAACACTCGAGCGGCTACGGCATCCTGTTTGGTGTCGCGGCGGCGATGATGGTGATGTCCGCGCCGATTGGCTGGATCGCGTTGCCGATCCTGGTGATCTCAACGGCTCTCATCTCTGACGAGCGCAACGCGCCGGCCCGAGACCTTCTGCTGGTACTTCTGAGTGCGGCCGTTACGATTCTGGTCGTCTCAACCACCATCTTTGTTCACCCAACCGGCTTCGCCGATTTCTTCCGCGAAAGCTTCCGAGCGCTCTGGAATCAACATCTGACCAACGCGGGGGAACGCTGGCACCTCATAGCGTTCGAACTTCTGATCGACGAGGTGGTGTCGCTCGCCCTCGTCGTCGCGGCGATCGTCTACTATGTGAAATCGCGCGAGCGAGATCAATCTCGTCTCTTCACGTCTGGCCTGCTGCTCTGGGCAGCGCTCGCGTTTCTCTTCGCCACGCTCCTTGGCGGCAAGGACAACACCCTATTCGCCTTCGTGTCGTTGCCCGTTGCACTTCTGGCGGGAGACGGCCTGCGAGCACTCGTCCATCAAGTACGCTGGTCAGAGTATGCGGTAGCACGCGGCGTGCTCTTTATCATTCTCCTGCCGATCACCTTCTTCGCAGGAGTCAGCACGTACGGGCTCCTCTCCAGCGATGTCGGCAACAACGCCTTTGCCTGGTTCTTCACATTCTTGCTGGTGGCGGTCGTCGTCTTCGCGCCGCTGCTGGCGCTGACAATCTGGCTGCGTAGCTCTCTCAACGGCTGGGGCGCGGTAGTTGGGCTCTTCGTAGTTCTGCTCCTGGCAGTCGTCGCAATTCGTGGCAGCGCCCTACTTGGAGATACGATCAACGATCGACCCGGTGAACCGCTGATTATCGGCATCACCGAGCCGGCCGTCGGCACGACCATCGATCAAATCCGTGCGGTCAGCCGCGACATGACGACATTTCAGCAAGACGTGCGCGACCCGACTGGCGGACATGGTCTCTCAATCGGGATCGATTCGTCGATCTCCGAACCGTTCCGCTGGTATTTCCGGGACTTCCCGAATGTGACGCTGATCGATCCATCTCAGCCCATAGACGCCAGTCAGGCGCCTCAAGTGCTCATCGTGCGGAACGATCACGCTGGGGTTCTCCCGTCGGGCGGCAACCGGCTAACGCGCACCTTGCCTTTGGAGAGCACAATGTCACCGGCGTTGAGCGATCCAAGTTTTGGCAGTCTCTTGCGCGAGATTTTCCATCCGGGGGAATGGCGCAACTACCCTGAGTTTCTCGTGAACCGGCAGGTAACACAACCGGCCGAGCCGACACACTTTACGCTGTCGCTCGGCCAGGATGTGGTCATGCAGATGTACGGAGGAAACCCGCCAACAAACCCCTAGTCGCGCATTATCATCGAACTGCCGACCCTAGTGGAGGTGTTCGGCGCCGATGAGATCCCCGACGACCCGGTTGAGATCGTCAAGGTCAAAGGGTTTCGACAGGTACGCGTCAGCTTTTGACGCCTTTGCATGCGCCAGTGCGTGCGGGTGCGCAGAGATCAGTACACTGGCAACCTCATCATCATCTTTGCGCCTTTTGAGATTGCTGATGAAGTCGGATCCGAGCCCATCTGGAAGGACAAGATCCGTGATTACCACGCGCGGTCGACATTCTTCATATGCTCGAAGAGCACCGGCAATCCCTGCTTCGGTATGAACCACGAAACCGGCATCTTCCAGCACCCAGGCGATCAGGTCGGCGATTCCTTCATCATCTTCCACGACGAGGACCTTCAGGTCGCGCTCGCCGACATTCATCGGATCTCCTCGTCCCAGAAGCCCTGAGGACATGTCTGGATTGTTTCCACCTACTCAGTTCAGACCATACCCCAACCTTGATAAGATGGTGGGGGTCGTACTCGGTAGATCGCAGGAAATATGCCAGTACCGAGCGGAGCTCGCGGCTGGCATTGATCGAGTGTTTTTCGCCGTCCGCTCGGGGGATCGACATATGACAGATCGGGTTCTCGTCGTTGAAGATGATCATCACATTGCGCAACTTGTGCGCGTCTATTTGGAACGCGAAGGCTACGACACCGTGGTGGCGAGAGACGGACGAGAAGGGTTACGGCTCTTTGGTGAAATCGAGCCAGATCTCGTCATCCTGGATCTGATGCTTCCGGGGTTGCACGGTCGAGATGTCTGCCGCGCGATTCGGGTGCACAGCGCAACTCCAATTCTGATGATGACAGCCCTTGACGATGATCGAGACGTGATTGAGGGGCTCGATCTTGGCGCAGACGATTACATCACCAAGCCGTTCAAACCGGCTGTATTGCTGGCACGCGTGAGATCGGCACTCAGACGCTCGAACGGATCTTCCAACATCGTGCATGAAATCACCGCTGGAGACCTGGTCATTCGCCCGGAGGAGCGGTCCGCGCTGCTCGACGGCGACGACCTGGAACTCAGAACCAAGGAATTTGACCTGCTTATGACTCTGGCATCCCGCCCTGGCATCGTTCAGACTCGTGAGAATCTGCTTCGTCAGGTTTGGGGACGAGACTACGATGTTGATACTCGCACCATCGACGTTCACATCAACCGGCTGCGCACACGTCTGGCCGGGAGCAACGTCGAAATAGAGACCGTTCGTGGCGTCGGCTACCGACTTTCAACCAGTGAGAAATGACCAGCGCATCGACGCCCTGGTGATCGGTTCAGAGATACTATGGTCAACGTGAGCCTTCAACCACCAATCGCCACGACTATGAGGCCCTAGACATGCTCAAGAGTCTGCAAGCTCGTATTCTCGTCTCCCACCTCGCCATCATTCTGCTGGTCTTCAGTCTGACGTTCGCGGTGGCATTTTTCCCAATACGGCGGGAGCAGACCCGCCTGGAAATTCAGCGGCTCGAGGATGTCGCCGCCCCAGTGGCGGTGCAGGCTGGATTCGTGCTGGGCCGTCCAGCGCTTCAGACCGTGGCCGACGAGATCCTCGACGCTCAGGCTCGTCAGTTGAACGTCCGGCTCTTGCTGCTCGACCGGTCCGGCACGGTGCTCCACGACACCGAGACGTCACAACCGCTTCCGCCGCAGATCACGTCGCGAGTCGGACACGCGATCGCCACGCTCGACCAGCGCGCCGGGCAAGCAGGCACCCCCAATCGGCTTGGGAAAGCTGAACGCAATTTCTACCTTGGCACGATCGGCAATGACCGCGTGGTGCTGACCCTGCTCACCCAGGTTGATGGACGATACATCGCGGTGCTCTCGCCGCGCGGAACCGGAGTCCTGCGTGGGTTGTTCGTTCCCCTCCTGCTCGCGCTCGCGATCGGTCTAATCGGTGCATTCATCGCGACGCTTTTCCTCAGCCGCTCGATCGCGCTGCCGATTTCGCGATTGACTGATGCGGCCGATGCCGTGGCAACTGGCGATCTCAATCGCACGGTTCCGGGACAGGGTGACGACGAGGTTGGACGCCTGGTCGCGAGCTTCAATCAGATGGTGAGTCGTCTGCACATCACGTATGAGAGCCAGAGACGCCTGCTGGCGAACATTGCGCACGAGCTGCGGACGCCGCTCACATCGATCCAGGGATATGCTCAGGGGCTGAGTGACGGCGTATTCGTGACCGAACAACAGCGACAGGAGGCGCTCGACACCATTGGTCAGGAGTCGGAACGCGTCAACGAACTGCTGATGCAGATTCTGGAACTGGCTCGGCTTGAATCCGGGCAGTCCGGACCACAGGTCCGCGAAGCCGACATCGACGACATTGTCAGCCGGATACTACGACGCCACCGGGTTGAAGCGGACAACAATGGCATTGACCTTGCCGGGCCACCGTCAGGCGCACTACGCATCTCGTGCGATGAGGGACTGATCGATCAAGCGATAGACAATCTCGTTCGAAACGCGATTCGTCACACTCCATCTGGGGGAAAGGTCGAAGTAAGCATCCTCAGGACCGCCGACGCCACACGCACCCCTCCAGGGATTAGAATTCGTGTGTCGGATACCGGCGACGGGATTCCGGCTGAAGCGCTCCCTCATATTTTCGACCGTTTCTATCGCGTGGGGGGCAACGAAACGAACGAGACCAGCAATAATCATGGTTTTGGGCTCGGGCTGGCCATCGTACGAGAAATCGCTCTGACCCACGGTGGATCAGTCAGCGTAGAGAGCGATCTCGGTCGCGGAACGACTTTCATTCTCGACCTTCCTGGATTGATTCGCGATGCTCAACCAAAATCAGCATCGTCAACCAACGAAGATATCGATCCATCGACCGGCGTGAACGTCGCCTATCGAAGCTAGTTGCCGGACCCGCTTCGCTTCCCTACTGATGATTAGGGAAAGTTTGACGTTTGGGCACGTACGTTGATACGATCACGGAAGGCTCGCCCGGCTCGAGTCAATAGACCGGTGTTCTTGGAGGACAAGTCCATGTTGCTTGAGCGCATCAACGATCCGCGGGATCTGAAGACGATGACAGTCCCTGAGATCGAGACGGTGGCGCGCGAACTTCGGGAGCTGATTTTTGACGTCGTTGTCCGCCAGACTGGCGGGCATTTCGCGTCGAACCTCGGATCTGTTGAACTCGCTCTCGCCCTGCATTACGTCTTCGAATCTCCAAAAGACAAGATTGTCTGGGATGTCGGCCACCAGGCCTATCCGCACAAGATCCTGACCGGGCGTCGCGATCGCTTCTCGACCATTCGCCAGGAGGGTGGTCTGAGCGGGTTCCTCCAGCGTGAGGAGAGCGAGCACGATCACTTTGGCGCCGGGCATGCCAGCACGTCGATATCCGCCGCACTCGGCATGGCGGTCGCGGGACAACTTCGAAATGAGCGCTTTCACGCCGTTGCCGTCATCGGTGATGGCGCGTTGACCGGCGGCATGGCCTACGAAGCGCTCAACAACGCGGGCAGCCTGCAGGTGCCATTCATCGTCGTGCTTAACGACAATGAGATGTCGATCGCTCCCAACGTTGGCGCGCTCTCCAAGTACTTGAGCCGGATTCGCACCGACGAGCGCTACAGCCAGGCCAAAGCAGAGGTCGAACGCCTGCTGTCGCGTGTTCCGCAGGGTGACCTTCTGCTCGAACTGGGCAAGCGCATGAAGGACGGTCTCAAAGAGGTCGTCTACCACACCATGATCTGGGAAGAACTTGGCTTCACATACATCGGTCCGGTGGACGGGCACAACGTGCGCGACCTGATCGCGACCTTCGAGCAGGCCAAGGCCATCGGCGGACCAGTCTTCGTGCATGCAGTGACGGTCAAGGGCAAAGGTTACGAACCGGCCGAAAACGACCCGTTCAAGCACCATTCCGCATCGATCAAGACTCCCGGCGCGCCACCCGCGCCGCCGAAATACCAGGATGTCTTCGGCACGACGCTCACGGAACTGGCCAGGTCGAACGACCGCATCGTCGCTATTACCGCGGCGATGCCGGACGGTACGGGCCTGCTTCCGTTCGCCAAGGAGCATCCGAGCCGATTCTTCGACGTCGGAATAGCCGAACAACATGCGGTCACCTTCGCGGCGGGCCTCGCGACTCAGGGGATGCGCCCGGTCGCGACGATCTACTCGACCTTCTTGCAGCGGGCCTACGACCAGGTGATCCACGACGTCTGTATACAGAATCTCCCGGTCGTCTTCGCCATGGACCGGGCTGGACTGGTCGGCGATGATGGCAGAACGCATCACGGCGTGTTCGACTTTGCCTACCTGCGCTGCCTACCGAATATGGTCGTGATGGCGCCAAAGGACGAGGACGAACTGCGACACATGCTCGCGACCGCGATCGCGCACGAGAGTGGACCGATCGCACTCCGCTACCCGCGCGGCTCAGGGGTTGGCATCTCTATGCTCGCAGAGCCCCACACGCTGCCCATTGGACGTGGCGAACTGATCAAGTCGGGTACCGACGTCACAATCATTGGGATCGGGTCGACCGTACTTCCTGCGACACGCGCCGCGGAGATACTGGCCGAGCAAGGGGTCAATGCCGAGGTTATCAATGCGCGATTCGTCAAGCCGTTGGACGAGCAACTGATTCTCGAATCTGTGCGAAAGACCGGGGCGCTCTTGACGGTGGAAGAAGCCGCTCTCGCCGGTGGATTTGGCAGCGCGGTCCTCGAGTTGCTCTCGAGCGAGGACGTCGAGATTCCGACGGCACGTCTTGGGCTAGCCGATCGCTTCTACGACCACGCCTCGCAGAGCGCACTGAGGCGACAAGCCGGGATCGACGCCGAGAGCATCGCCGAGCGAGCACGGTCGCTTGTCACCTCTCCCGGGTCTGTTCCGACGGTCGCAGACTAGTTTCGAAACCAGATTTCTCATGCCGCGGCGGTTGCGTCGCGGCATCGTCATGTAAAGGCGAAGCGCGATGGATCTCTTCCCAGTACTACGCCAGTATCAGGAAGTCCTCGGCTATCGACTCGACGACGACGCGGCGAATCGTCTCGCGCGACTGCGTGATCTTCTCATCGAGTGGAACGGCCGCTTTAACCTGACCCGCGTGACCGAACCCGAGGAGATCGAGACGCGTCTCTTCCTGGACTCGATCGCCATGCTCCGGCTGGTGCGCAGATCGGCTGGAGAGCGGGAAGCGATGAACCTGGTCGATGTTGGTGCCGGAGCTGGATTTCCCGGATTGCCGCTCAAGATCGTCGATCCGTCGATCAATCTCGTGCTGATCGAGGCGACCGCCAAGAAGGTTGGTTTTCTTCAAGAAGTCATCCGCGAGTTGAGTCTGGCGGGAACCAGCGCGATCCATGGCCGAGCCGAGGATCTGGCGCATGATGCCCGCTTCCGGGCGAATTTTGATGTCGTCACGGCGCGCGCGGTGGCCAAATTGCCCGCGCTTATTGAGATCTGCATGCCGTTTGCGCGCGTCCACGGTCGTGGAGTCTTTCCGAAAGGGAGTGACATCGACGAGGAAGTGCGAGACGCCTCTCGCGCTGCCCGGATGATCCACTGCAAAATTCTCGGCACTGAAAGCATCCCGGTCGACGAACTGGCCGGAACCTCATTTGTCGTCGTCGAACAAATTGCCAAAGCGCCCGAGCAATATCCGCGACGAGCGGGAATTCCAGCGAAGGATCCGCTTTAATAACGATAGCAGGCGATAGCCTGGCACCGGCGCCTCGGGAACGAGAGATACAATCATGCCGGAGAGTACAAGACTGGTCGTCATCGGCGGCGACGCGGCGGGAATGAGCGCCGCTTCGCAGGCCAAGCGACTGAACAAAAGGCTCGACGTCGTCGCCTTTGAGCGAGGGCCCCACACCTCGTACTCCGCCTGTGGAATGCCCTACTTTATCGCGGATCTGGTTCACGACGAGCGTTCGCTGATCGCGCGCAGTCCCACGGCATTCAAAGCGAACGGAATTGACGCGCGCGTCTTTCATGACGTCGAGGAGATCGACCTCGCGAGCCAGCGCGTACGCGTACGCTCACTCGAGACACATACCGTCTTCGACGAACCGTACGACGAATTGCTGGTCGCCACCGGGGCTCTGCCGATCCGCCCGGAACTTCCCGGTATCACCGCAGCCAACGTCTTTACTCTCGGTATCTTGCAAGACGGCATTCGGGTTCGCGAGTTCGTCGAACGGGATCGACCACGTCGAGCCGTCGTCGTTGGCGGCGGCTACATCGGACTCGAGATGGCCGAAGCGTTCGTACTGCGCGGCATCGAGACGACCATGATCGAAATGCTTCCAGAACTGATGGCCACTTTCGACGCTGACATGGGTCATCTCGTTTCGGAGGCGGTACGCGCAGGCGGCGTCAATCTTCTGCTCAACGAACGAGTCGTCGCCTTCACGACGGAGGGTGATCGAGCAGTATCCGTCGTAACAGATCAGCGGAAGATTGAGGCCGATGTCGTGGTGCTGGGAATCGGAGTCCGACCCAACGTCGAACTGGCGATCGCGGCTGGAATTCCGCTCGGCGTGACTGGCGCAATCGAAGTCGACAATCGGCAGCACACGCGGGCCGATCACGTCTGGGCGGCGGGAGATTGTGCCGAGAGCAGGCACCTCGTCAGTGGCAAGCCGGTCCACATCGCGCTCGGCACTGTTGCCAACAAGCAGGGAAGAGTCTGCGGAATCAATCTTGGCGGCGGCAACGCACGTTTTCCGGGCGTGCTCGGTACTTCAATCACCAAGTTCATGGAGACCGAGATCGCGCGCACCGGGCTCAACGAGGGTGAGGCGCAAGAGGCTGGGTTCGACTTCACCTCGGCTACGATCGCAAGCTCGACTCGTTCCGGCTACTATCCTGGCAGCGGCAAGATCACTGTCAAGGTGATCAGCGAGACAGGCTCCGGGCGATTACTCGGAGCGCAGATCGTCGGTGCTCCCGGATCCGGCAAACGAATTGATACGCTGGCGACGGCCATCACCGCGCATATGACCGCAGCGGACGTCGAGTACCTGGACTTGAGCTACGCGCCGCCCTTCTCGCCGGTATGGGATCCGACGCAGATCGCCGCCCGCAAGGCCGTGAAAAGAGCGCCGGTGGCGGCGAAACCGGCCGCGGCTGACTGACGCCAGAGAGCAGGCCGTGAGTGTCCGCCAATTTGACGCAACGAAGCGGCGCGTGCTATAGTCAGTTCCCGCCGGGAATGCCCTGGCCGGATGACTGTGCCTTGCAACGCGTACAAAATTGCTGGTACTGAGACCAATAGAAATCAGGAGAGGGAGCTCGCAAGCGTGATCAAACTTCGACTGCGGCGCATGGGCGCGAAGAAGCAGCCCACCTATCGCATTGTGGCCGCGGACGTGCGGTCTCCCCGTGACGGTCGTTTCATTGAGATTGTCGGGACCTACAACCCGCAGACCGATCCATATACTCTGGACATCAAAGTGGAGCGCGCGAAGTACTGGATCGATCACGGCGCGCAGCCGACTGATACGGTTCGTTCGCTGCTGGTGAAGGCGGGGGTTATCCCTCCGCGGAACGTCGCGACCGACGGTAACAAGGCCGCCACCGCCACCGCCACGGAGTGACCGGCACCGCGATCCTCATTCTCAATCACGACGTCAGGTGCTGGCTACCTCACCGGTAGCCAGTTCGTGTTTATCTGGGTGTAGGAGGAGCAACGTGGTCGAAGAGCTCGAGGGACTTGTCCAGTACATGGCACAAAATCTGGTGGACGATCCCGAGACGGTTCAGATCCAGTCGCACCAGCGCGGCCGCATCATCACGGTGACGCTGACGGTTCCTTCCGATGACATGGGAAAGGTAATTGGGCGCCAGGGCCGAATCGCACGGGCCATGCGTACCCTCCTCACAATTGCCTCGTCACGCCACGGATACCGTGCCAGTCTGGATATCAATGGCTGATCGCGAAAGCGTAAACCCGAATCGGCTCGCGATTGGCGTCATCGCCGGGCCACATGGAACTCGCGGCGAAATTCGAATGCAAGTCTGGACTCACTTTCCGGAGCATATCCAGGAACTCAACTCGATTTTCTTCGGAGATGAGGACCAGCCGCGTCACCTGCGCCAGGCGCGCATCCAGAAGGGGCTGGCGATCCTCTCAATTCAGGGAATCAAGTCACGTGAAGAGGCAGACAGACTGCGCGGAACCGTCGTTCGCATCGAGCGGGAACAAGCAACTCCGCTCGAAGAGGGCGAGTACTATCACTTCGAACTGATTGGCCTGGAGGTCTACGGCGAAGACGGCACGCGCATCGGCACGCTCGACGACATCATCGAGACCGGTGCCAACGACGTCTATGTGGTAAAGGACGATGAGGGGAAAGAGCACCTCTTTCCGGCCCTGACCGAGGTGATTCCCGAAATCGACCTCGAGAGCCGCCGGATGATCGTACGCCCGCTCAACTACTGAGAAGGGTCATCCGGCTGCGAGCGACCGCGGCGCGTGGCGAGTACCTTCCAGATTTCGTCGGCCGGAACCCCAGACGCCTCGAGCAGAACCAGCAGATGGTAGATCAGATCAGATGACTCAGCGGCGAGTGCCGACGGCTCGCCGTTCTTGGCGGCAATGATCACTTCGGCTGCCTCTTCGCCGATCTTCTTGCCGATCTTGTCGATTCCTTCTTTCAAGAGATAGTTGGTGTAGGAGCCGGCCACCGGATTCCGAGCACGATCGCGGACCACGGCGGCCACCTCGTCAACGACGCGGCTCGTCAGCGGCAACGTGTGGAGCTCAAAGGTTGGCGCGTCTTCGAAGCAGGTTTCGGTCCCCATATGACAGGTTGGGCCGTCGGCGCGCACCTTCACCAGCAACGTGTCGCGGTCGCAATCGGTTCGCAGTTCCAGCGCGTGAAGCACGTTGCCGGACGTCTCACCCTTCTGCCACAGCTTCTGGCGACTGCGACTCCAGAAGTGGACCAGGCCCGTCCGCACCGTCAGATCAAGTGAGTCACGGTTCATGTAACCCAGCATACGGACGTCGCCGGAGGCCGCATCCTGAACGATTGCTGGAACGAGTCCGCTTTTGTCGAAATTTAGCCGGGCGGCGAGGTCGTCGGCGGCGTTGCCATCATTCATTGAGGATTCCCAATCCGTTTCTGACGGAGAGATCCTGAGCGGAGCGCGAAGGATCTCTCTTTCCTTCTGGCACTTACCAGCGTCAATGAAAGCCGCAACCAGTCAGAGATTACGGTCATCGACCCCAGAACCTGCAGGAGAGCCGCTGCTGCAAATCACCAAAATGTAAGCAAGACGTTTTCCGCACCAAAACGGGGGCAGTGGTGCCCCCGTCAGATCAAGTCATCTCCCGAACGCTCGCACGCGAGTCTCAGTCCGCCATCACGATCTGAGCACCGGTCCGGACCGTCCGTCCAACCGCCTGCGCCACGCTGGCAACACCCGGCATGGCCGCCGCGAAGTTCTCGAAGGTAAGCGACTGGCCACCGTCCGACAGCGCGTGATCCGGATTCGGGTGTACCTCGACGATCAGACCGTCGGCACCAGCGGCGACCGCTGCCAGCATCATCGACGGAACCAGATACCACTTGCCCGTTCCGTGGCTCGGATCAATGATGATGGGCAGGTGGCTCAGCCGCTTGACGACCGGAACCGCGCTCAGGTCGAGGGTGTTCCGTGTGATCGTCTCATACGTGCGAATACCGCGCTCGCAGAGAATCACGTTCTCGTTCCCCTGTGCCATGACATACTCCGCTGCCAGGAGCCACTCTTCGATCTGCGCCGACATGCCGCGCTTCAACAGTACTGGCTTACCAGATTGCCCGGCCACTTCGAGCAGCAGGAAATTCTGCATGTTGCGAGCACCGATCTGCAGCACATCGGTATAGGAGGCGACGAGATCGATATCGGCGGGGCTGAGGACCTCCGTGACGATCTTGAGGCCGGTCTGCTCGCGCGCCTTGGCGAGAATTTGGAGTCCCTCTTCGCCCAATCCGCGGAACTCATACGGTGAGGTGCGCGGCTTGAAGGCGCCGCCGCGTAGCATTGAGGCGCCAGACTCCTTGACCGCATGAGCGGTTCTCAGGAGCTGATCTTCGCTCTCGACGGAGCACGGACCAGCGATGACCACGACTTCGTTTCCGCCGACTTTGAGGCCGTCGACATCGACCACCGTGTCGGAGGGGTGAAAATCACGGCTGACCAGCTTGTAGCGCTTGCTCACGCGAACCACCTGCTGAACGCCAGGGAGCAGACCCATCGTTTCGTAGAGGGCGTCCGGCAGGGGAGACCCCAGAACGCCGATGATCGACTGATCCTGCCCAATAATCTGCCGCGTGGCGAAACCCGCTTCACCGACACGCCGGACAACGTCGTTGACCTGCTCCTTCGACGCGGTCGGCTCCAGTACGATGATCATCTCTCATGCTCCTCAGTAGACGACAAAGCGCAACAAGTCAGGCGCTAAACGGTTTCAGCCGGTTGATAGGCCCATTCGGGCCGCAACTGCACCGCCCGGCGCAAGTAAACGTGACGAATATCGCGGGCCGACTTCTCCGTATTGAAGTGCACGAGCACACGAATCGCTCGTTCGAGGGCCCCCGGCACACTCATTTCATGTGTGCATATGAGCGCGATCGTGTCCCAACCGAAATCGCGGGCCGCCACAGCGGGAAAGGTCGCGTTCAGGTCGGGCGACGTGGTAAAGATTGCGCTGGCAACGTCCTCGACGTCGATCTCGTTTGCCTCGACAATCGCGGCCAGCAACTCTCGCGTGGCCTCGAGGATGTCTTCGGCGGTATTGCGTTCAACCGTCGTCGCGCCGCGAATTCCCCGGCACCGCATCATGAAGCAGTATCCTCCTCCAGAGCGGCACTCATTCCGTGATCGGCCGAGAACTCCTCCCTGGTTACATCCCCCGGAGCGATCGGACGTAGTCCCGCATCACTTCGGGCTGCTGGTCCCTGGGCGTCGATCCAAGTCGATCGATTACGGCGCTGCCGACGACCACAGCCTCGGCGATCTTGCCGACCGCCTCCACGTGTTCTGGTCGCGAGATCCCAAAGCCTACCGCGAGGGGCAGGTCGGTCTTGCTCCTGACACGCGAGAGGAACTGCCCGAGCCCCTCTGATAACGAGGAACGGGCCCCGGTGGTTCCCGTCAGCGACACGCAATAGATGAATCCGCTCGCCTGTTGCGCGGTCGCGCCGATCAGCTCATCGGTGCTGGTTGGCGCGAGCATGAATATCAAGTCTCGACCGTTCCGCCGGCATGCGGCAACCAAGTCACCGCTTTCCCCCACCGGCAAGTCCGGCACGATCAATCCATCTACTCCAACTTCGGCACACTGCTCCGCAAAACGGTCCAGTCCGAAGCTGAAAATGGGGTTGAAGTATCCCATGAAGGCGATTGGAACGTCAACGCCGGACTCGCGCAGCGCCCTTGCCGTATCCAGACAGTACTGCACGGTCACGCCGTTCTTGAGCGCCTCGAAGCTCGAGTGCTGCACGGTCGCCCCATCGGCCAGCGGGTCGGAGAAGGGGATACCGAGCTCGATCATCGTGGCGCCGCCCTCGACCAGCGCCGGAACAACTCGCCGGACCGTGTCCAGCTCAGGATAGCCAACGGTGAGATAGGGAATCACGCCCGTCCGGCCCTCCGACTTGAGACGAGCGAACGATGCGGCGATGCGGCTCTCGGATTTCGTGACTGTCACAGTTCCACTCCCAGCGCTTCCGCGACGGTGTGCATGTCCTTGTCGCCACGGCCCGAGAGATTGATGACGACGATCTCGTCTGAATCCCGCTCCGCGGCGATTTGTGTTCCGAGATAGATTGCATGGGCGGATTCGAGCGCGGGAATGATCCCTTCAGTCACACAGAGCAATTTGAAGGCGTCGAGCGCCTCGGCATCGGTAACGCCACTGTAGCTGGCACGACCGCTGTCCTTCAGGTAGCTGTGCTCGGGACCGACTCCCGGGTAGTCCAGACCGGCCGAGATGCTGTGAGCCTCGATGATCTGGCCGTCCTCGTCCTGCAGTACGTAAGAACGGGCGCCGTGCAGCACACCGACGCGCCCGGCCGTGAGCGTGGCAGCATGTTTGCCGCTCTCGATGCCCAGCCCGGCCGCCTCCGCACCGTACAGTTCGACGCTCGAGTCGCCGATGAAGGCGTGGAAGATGCCCATCGCGTTCGACCCGCCACCAACGCAAGCGACAATAGCATCCGGTAGTCGCCGGGTCGCATCCAGAATCTGTTCGCGCGTCTCGCGACCGATTACCGCCTGGAAATCGCGCACGATCATCGGGTACGGGTGCATCCCGCCAACCGAGCCGATGAGATAGTAGGTGTTCTGAACGTTGGTCACCCAATCGCGGATCGCCTCGTTCATCGCGTCCTTGAGCGTGCGGCTGCCGGACCTGACCGAACGAACCTCGGCCCCGAGCAGCTTCATGCGGAAGACGTTGAGAGACTGTCGCGCGATGTCGACCTCGCCCATATAGACCACGCACTCCAGACCGAGCATGGCGCAGACGGTCGCTGTGGCGACTCCGTGCTGGCCTGCGCCGGTCTCGGCGATGACGCGCGGTTTCCCCATGCGCTTGGCGAGCAGGCCCTGTCCGATTGCGTTGTTGATCTTGTGGGCTCCAGTGTGCGCCAGGTCCTCTCGCTTGAGATAGATCTGTGCGCCGCCGACGTGAGCCGTAAGCGCTTTGGCGTAGTAAAGCGGCGTCGGTCGCCCGACGTAGTCTTTCAGCAGGTCGCTGAGTTCTTGTTGAAACTCCGGGTCCTCACACGCCTCTCGGTACGCCTGGATCAGTTCGTCGATAGCCGGTATGAGCGTGACCGGCGCGTAGGCCCCGCCAAACTCGCCGAACCGTCCCTGGCTATCCGGTAAATTGACCGCGTTCCGGCGTTCGACTTCTGTGCTGGTCATGCTGACTCCCCTATCGACGTGACGCGACGACGTTCTGTGTTTTACCTGTTCTGTCAACCTGTCTCGCCAGTGAGACGAACCGGCGAATCTTCTCCGGGTCTTTCGCCCCGTCTGTTTCGACGCCACTCGAGACATCAACGCCAAACGGTCGAACCGTCTCAATGGCCTCGACAATCGTCTCCGGCCGATTTCCACCCGCGAGGATCACCGGGTAACGCTCGGCAAGCCGTGCGGCGAGATCCCAGTCGCCACGCTTCCCGGTACCGCCATACACCCCTGCAACGTGCGTGTCGAGCAGCAGAGCGCACGCGGGCGCGGGACAATCGAGAAATGTGTCGGCCACGCGACATACTTCGTCGAACGCCATCCCCTCCGGAAGCCGAAGCGCCCGAATTGTCGGTCGCTCGAGTGACGATTGAACCTCGACTGACTCGTCACCGCTGAGCTGGATATAGTCCAGCCCAACCGACGCGGCGATGGCGTTCATTCGCTCCGTGGACTCATTGACGAAGACACCGACGACGCCTGGCCGGTGATCGGATCCCCCAAGCGCCTCGACGATTGCGCGGGCTTCGGCTTCCGTAACCCGCCGCCTGCTCCTTGCGAAGATCAGTCCCATCAGGTCAGCGCCCGTTCCTGCGACGGCGCGGGCAATCTCGGGAGAACGAACTCCACAGATCTTGACGATTGTTCCGCTCATGACCGAAGTTCCGATATGGCTGACGAGCGGTCACCGGCCAACATTAGCGACTCCCCGACGAGCAACGCATGCGCTCCGGCGGCTTTCAGGCGCCGAGCATCGTCTCTGGTAGAGATCCCGCTTTCAGCGACAACCGTACGGTCGCCCGGAACCAGTGGCGCGAGTCGCTCGGTAGTCGCCAGATCGACGTTGAACGTCTTCAGGTCCCGGTTGTTGATACCGATAACACGGGATCCGGCGCGAACCGCTTCGTCGAGCTCCGAGTCATCGTGAATCTCGACCAGCGCCTGCATCCGAAAGCGATCGACGGCGGCCAACATCTCGCGTAGTGCCGATCCGCGCAGCAGGGCGACGATCAGCAGGACAGCGTCAGCCCCTGCCGCACGCGCTTCGATCACCTGATACGGATCGACCAGAAAGTCCTTGCGCAACACGGGACGCGGCGTCGCATCCTCATGCGCGAGACGGGCAACAGCCTCGAGATCTGCCAGGCTTCCGCGGAAGAAAGGCTCGTCGGTCAGGACTGAGATCGCCGACGCACCGGCCGCTAGGTAGTCTCGCGCGACCACACTGGCGTCGATCCCACCGGCGATCTCGCCTTTCGATGGTGAGGCTCGCTTGATCTCGGCGATGACGCCGAGCGACGCGGACCGAAGGGCCCGCTCGAACGAAACCGGCGCCGGCTGCTTGGTTGCCCGTCGTTCGAGCACGTCGGTCGGAATGGCGATCTTTCGCGCGGGCAGATCGGCCAGAGTCCGCGCGACGATTCGATCGAGGAACGTTCCGGTATTGACCGTCATCTAGACTCCGGCCAATCGCTGGGAGAGCGACACCAGTGCGGCGAGCTTGGCACGTGCCGCACCTGAATCGATCGATTCGGCAGCCATTGCCACGCCTTCGCGGATCGAACTGGTCGCATCGGCGGCATACAGCGCCGCGCCAGCATTGAGCAATGTGATCGTCCGCGCCGGGCCAGGATTTCCATCGAGCACACCTCGGACGACTGCCGCGTTGTCTTCGATCGTACCGCCGCGTACTTCCGACAGCGGCGCGCCCTCCAGGCCGACGGACTCGACGCTCAGGTTATAGCTCTTCACGTCGACTTTGCCGTTGACATAGACATCGTGAACGATGTTGTCCGACGCGATGCTCAGTTCGTCCAGACCGTCGTTGGAACTGACGACGACGGCGTGCCGCGTGCCGAGAAGCGCCAGCACGCGGGCGACCTTCTCGGCGGCCTTTCGATCGGGCACTCCAACGACCTGATGTTTGGCTCCGGCCGGGTTCGTCAGGGGCCCGAGCAGATTGAAAACGGTGCGGATGCCGATCTCCTTGCGGGTCGGACCGGCAAAACGCATGGCCGGGTGAAATACCTGCGCGAACATGAAGCCGATGCCGACCTCGTCGATACAGGCCGCCACTGCATTGGGTTGCAGGTCGATGCGTACGCCGAGCCCTTCCAGCACGTCGGCCGAGCCGCAACGGCTCGACATCGCCCTGTTGCCGTGCTTGGCGACCTTTATTCCCGCGCCGGCCACGACGAATGCCGCGGAGGTCGAGATGTTGAAGGTGTTGGCGCCGTCGCCTCCGGTGCCACAGGTGTCGACGACCGGGCCGTCGTACCGAATTGGAACAGGCAGCGCGTGGTGACGCATTGATTCGGCGAACCCAGCGATCTCGTCATCGGTCTCGCCGCGCATCCGCAGCGCCGTCATCAACGACCCGATCTGCGATCCGGTCGCGGCGCCCGTCATGACGGCGTCCATCGCCGCGGACGCCTGACCGCGCGTCAGAGCATGTCCGTCAGTCACGAGGCGGATGGCTTCGCGAATGACCTCTTGACCGTGCGCGCCGACTTCGACGCGATCCACAATTGCCGTCGTCATCTCTACGCCCCCCTCGTTGCGAGAACTATTGCGGTCTGTTTCAGAAAATTCGCCAGCAGGTCTTTGCCGACGGTCGTTAGAATCGACTCGGGATGAAATTGGACCCCTTCAAGGTCAACCTCGCGGTGACGCAGGCCCATGATCAGCCCGTGTTCGCTCCGTGCGCTGACCTCAAGGCAGTCAGGCAACGTCGCTTCATCGACGATCAATGAGTGATAGCGCGTCGCGATGAACGGATTCGGGATGCCCGCGAAGAGCCCTTTTTCGTCATGGGAGATCGACGAGATCTTGCCGTGCATCAGGCTTGGCGCTCGCACGACGTCGCCACCGAACGCAACAGCGAGCGACTGATGTCCCAGGCAGACACCGAGGATTGGGAGTTCACCAGCAAATCGGCGAATTACGTCGACCGAGATACCCGCCTCGGCCGGAGTGCACGGCCCGGGCGAGATCACGATCCGCTCTGGCCGCATGCGCTCGATGTCGTCGATCGTGATCTCATCGTTGCGCCGGACCAGAACATCCGCGCCGAGTTCGGCCAGGTACTGGTACAGGTTGAAGGTAAACGAATCGTAGTTGTCGATGAGCAGGATCACGAGCGCACCTCGTCTCGCATCGAGCGCTCGATGCGCTCCGCCTCGTCAATTGCTCGCACCAGCGCTCGCATCTTGTGGAAGCACTCGTTGTACTCGAACTCCGGCGTGCTGTCGGCCACGATACCGCCACCCGCCTGCATGTACGCGACCCCATCACGCATCACCAGCGTTCGCAGGGTGATCGCGGTGTCGAGGTTGCCATTGAAATCGACGTAGCCGACCGTCCCCGAATAGGGTCCGCGTCGCTCTTTCTCAAGTTCGGCAATGATCTCCATGGCGCGAATCTTTGGCGCGCCGCTGACGGTTCCAGCCGGGAAGCAGGAGCGGAGTGCATCGACACCGCTGAGGTCGTCGCGAATAGTGCCAGTCACGTGGCTGACCAGGTGCATCACGTGACTGTAGCGTTCGATCTCCATCAACTGCGGCACCGCCACCGTGCCCGGAGCGGCGACGCGGCCGATGTCGTTGCGGCCAAGATCGACAAGCATGATATGCTCGGCGCGCTCTTTGTCATCATTCGCGAGCTCATCGGCCAAGACGTCGTCCTCTTCCTCGGTGGCGCCTCGATGCCGCGTCCCCGCGATCGGGTGGGTCATCAGCGTGTCGCCATCGAGCCGGACCAGTAGTTCGGGTGAGGCACCGATGATTTGGGAGTCGGCCAGCTGCAGGTAGAACATGTAGGGCGAAGGGTTCACCCGGCGCAGCGCGCGGTAGATGGTGAAGGGATGAGCGCCAGTCTCGGCCGAGACTCGCTGCGACAGAACAACCTGAATGATGTCGCCCGCCGAAATGTACTCTTTGGCCCGCTCGACCATGCCGCGATAGGTCTCAGGATCGGTGTGGCGTCGCATTCGCTCGGCAACCGGAGCCTCGGCCAACGGTCGTTCACCAACTGGAAGTTTTGGCTCGCGAGTCAGACGGCTGACGATACGCTCGATCCGGCCGATCGCTTCCGCGTACGACTGCTCGAGCGACGTGTGCTCGTCGACGTGGACATGGCTGACGACCTTAATGGTGTGCTCGAGGTGATCGAAGACGAGCATCGTGTCGACAAACATGAACAGACCGTCTGGGAAATCGATCTCGTTACCCGGCGCCAGCGGCAAGCGCTCGAAATAGCGGACTGCCTCGTAGCTCAGAAATCCGACCGCGCCGCCGAGAAACCGGGGAAGACCGGGGAGTTGAACCGTCCGGTAAGGAGCCAGGTACTCGCGCAAGGCGACGAGCGGGTCATCAAACGATGCGTGCTGCAGATATCCATGCAGGTTAGCCTCGGCGACGCCGTCATTCAGCTTCAGTGTCAGGTACGGGTCGGTGCCAATGAAGGAGAAGCGGGCTAGTCGCTCGCCCCCTTCTACACTCTCGAGCAAGAAGGAGTGGGGCCCCTGAGCGACCTTCAGGTAGGCCGACACCGGAGTCTCCAGGTCGGCGAAGATCTCCCGGTAGATCGGAATGATGTTCCCTTGCGTGCGCAGCGCCGCCACTTCGTCCAACGTCGGTCGATATCGATGGTGATCGCGCGTTGCCTCGTCGCGAACTTGAACCGTGTCGAGCATTACCCAGTTCCTCCAAGATCCCCGGCCCTGCTGAGCGAACCGCGGGCAAACAAAAAACCCCCGTCCCAGAAGGGACGGAGGTGAGCATTCTCACTCCGCGGTACCACCCTTGTTGAACGCGCGTCGCGCGTCCCACTCTACAGATACGGGACCAATCCAGTTGATCCGATACCCAGCTCCCAGATAACGGTGGAGTCTCCGTTGCCGCCTACTCGCTCAGCTTTCGGGGCACAGCTCCCGGATCCATTCGGCATCTGCGCTAGCGCCGGACTCTCACCTGCCGCCGGCTCTCTGGGCTTCGCTTTGATGCGTACTCGTTCCGCTCGTCGCTGTTCAGTGGTATTCGACTGTCGAGAGGCAGGTTAGCAGATGTATGGGGTGATGTCAATTGCAAGTCGGGGCCGAAGTGCGATGAGACTGTGAATGTAGTGGATGCGGGGGCGAAAGCTCGTAGGTCGCCTTGACTGGTGGTGCTTGACAACTGGGCTTGGCGGCGTGCCATGCTCGCCCGGGAGTAAACTCGCCGGGCTACAAAAGCGAAATCCACTGAAGGGATTGGGATTTACTCGTCGACCCGGTGCACCTGCACGTATTCGACCGCGAAGATCGAAGAATAATCACACCCTTTCGTGGGCTTGACATCTGCAGCCCGGCCATTCTATTCTCGGGCGAACGTGGACAATGACTGACGTAAAAGAAACATTGCCCCTAGCCGAACGGCGATGAACCGCGCCCGCTAATGTGCGACGACGTTTTTGGCTTGCTGAATCTGGTCGAGGTTCTGTTGTAGCACCTGTTCGAGCTGGGTCAGGATCTGGAGCGCGTAGACATCGACTTCGCCCATGGAGCGCTTCGAACTGTCCTTAGCCTGGCGCAGGATCTCCTCACTGCGCGCCTTGGACTCGTTTATCAGCCCCTGCTCGTTCATCAGGTATTCGGCCCGCTCCTTGGCGACCGACAGGATTTTATCGGCCTCAGCCTGCGCCGACGTGATAACTTGCTGCCGCTCCTGCACGACCCGCCGGGCCTGCTTGATCTCCTGTGGAATCGACAGACGAAGCTGGTCGATGATCGTGAGGAATTCTTCCTCCTCGACCATGATCCGGTTGCTCAGCGGTACCCGCATTCCTGCTGTCACCAACTCCTCGAGCCGGTCAACGAGCTGCAGAATGTCGGCGACATGAACCGTCTGAGATCCTGGTCGAACGTCACTCACGATAAGCCGCCCATCTCATTCGCGCACAACCGCGCCAAACCGCTGCTCCAACGCATCCGCCACTGGCTCCGGCACCAAACCCCGCACGTCGCCCCCGAGGGACGCCACCTCCCGGATAAAGCTCGAGCTCACGAATGAATGCTGCGAACTCGTCATCAAACAGATAACGTCGACTTCTGGCGCGAGGTGCCGGTTCATGTGCGCAAACTTGAATTCATACTCGAAATCAGACACGGCGCGCAGTCCCCGCACAATGGTACCCGCACCAACCTCCCGCGCGTAGTCGACGCTCAAACCGTGATAGACCTCGACCCGAATGTTCGGCACGTCCCGCAGCGCCCGCTCGGCGAACGACTGCCGCTGCGCGGAGGTGAAGAGCGGCTGCTTTGGAGCGTGCTCGCTCCCGGCGTAGATCGCGAGGATCAGCTCGTCAAAGATCCGAGCCGCACGCGTGGCCACGTCGAGATGCCCGTTCGTAATTGGGTCGAACGATCCTGGATAGATCGCGATTGTCCCCAAAACTACGTCTCCGTTTCTACCGTCGTCACGTCAGATTCCGCGTCTGCCGCTTCATAGATCGAGAAACAGCTGTCGCCATGGCATCGATGCCGCAGGCAGTGCAGACGACCAATCTGATCGGGCAGGTCGACTCTCGGAGAATGACCGATCAGCAGGATTGTCCCATTCTCGATCGCGGGCGATGCTTCTAAAGACGCAAGTGTATCGAGGATTTCCGGATCAGCATAGGGGGGGTCCATGATGACGAAGTCGTACGGACGATCGACGCGGGCCAGAAAGCCGCTGACGCTCGTCTGATTCACTGTAGCCCGGTCGTCGAACTTCGTCGCGGACAGATTATCGCGAATGATTGCGCACGCCGCACCGTTCCGCTCTACAAAGTCGACCGAGGTTGCCCCCCGCGACAGCGCTTCGATTCCGACACTGCCGCTTCCCGAATAAAGATCCAGTACTCGATCTGGTGTAACCCCCAGACTGGCGAGCATCGAAAACGCCGCCTCGCGAATCTTGTCGGCCATCGGCCGAGTCCGCATGGTCTTCGGCGCTTTCAGCCGGTGTCCGCGGGCGCTGCCGCTAATCACGCGCATGATCGCTTCGTTCCAGGGGAAACTGGACGTGGGGGTCTGCTGCGCGGCATCACTCGTTCACGCCCCAGCTCGGCTGATCCGGGTTCAGCTCGAAGCGCGGATAGGAGCCGAAGACCTTCAGTCGCGCCGTTTTTTCTCGGATACGATCCAGCGTCTCAGCAATAATCGGGTCGAGCCGGTGGCCTTCAATGTCCAGCAGAAAGGTGTAATCACCGAGCGCCGACTTGGTGGGACGGCTCTCAATCTTGGTCATCTGTATATGCGCTTCGGACAATTCCGTCAGAATCTCGTGCACCGCGCCCGGAACGTTGGCCCTGACGTTGAAGCAGAAAGACGTTCGATCGCTCCCGGTCGATTCGGCATCGGTTCGAGCCAGCAGGAAGAAACGCGTGACATTGCTGCGGTTGTCCTGAATGTCCCGGGCGAGCACCTCGCCGCCATAGAGGCCGGCCGCTCGCTGGGTACCGATCGCCGCCTGCGACGGATCTCCTTCGTCCAGCACCTTGGCGACCGCCGCGGCCGTGCTAAGCGCTGCCACCTGATTGACACCCGGGAGACACCGCTCCAGGAATCGACGGCACTGCCCCAGCCCCTGTGGATGTGACGTCACTGTCTTGATCTGTGCCAGCGTCGCGCCGGGAACGACGACCAGATTATGTCGAACCGGAACGACCAGTTCATTACGAATCTTGAGATCGGTCTCATCGATGAGTAGGTCGAGCGTGAAGCTGACCGATCCTTCGAGCGAATTCTCGATGGGAAGCATGGCGCGTTCGGTCAGTCCGGTCTCGACGGCCGACACCAGCGCGGGGATCGAGGCAAATGGCACCAGCGTGGCATCGTCGCGCCGCGCCTGAATCAGGGCCGCCTCTTCGCTGAAGGTTCCTTCAGGTCCAAGATAGGCTATTCGCATCGCTTCCTCCGCTCGTCTGCCGCGCATCTGAGCGAGTATAGGGTGGGCCTGCACCGAGGTCAACGTCGCGCCCACCGGACTGGATCAGGACCGAGTGCCGCATGTTCGTCGCTTTAACGGATTTCCCAGGAAGAATCGAGCGACATCAAAGCCGTTTACCAAACACGGTGTTCGCTACCTCCTGGAGCGCTCTCAGGTCGTCTCCGACTGCACACTCGCGGTAATTCGTTGATCGATAACTCGGAGCGGAGCGACGACCATAATTGCCAATGACACCGGTGCGAATACAAGTGCGAACGCTCCCAGGGTCGCCGACAAACCGACTACGCCCAACAGAATCCCAGCTGAGACTCGGCCGACCGGTACGGCGCCACTGCTCAAAGCGCCCGAAATTCCGAGGCCGCGCGCGCGCATTCCCGCGGGGATCCGTTCAAAAAGAATGGTGTATTCGACCAGATTCATCAGGCTCAAACCGAGACCGACGGTTGCCAACAATGCGATTGAGGCTCCAAGGGGGGCATTGAGAGCGAGCAGCACGAACGCGACCGGTACGGTCGCGAACCCACTCGCGAAAACCGCACGACGAGAGAGCCGATGACCGACCGCCCCGAAGACGGCATTCCCACCGAGCGCTCCAATAGCGATCGCAGACGTCATCCATCCCAACGCGTAGGCGCTGTGGTAGTGGTCACGAGCCAATACCGGAACAAAAACGGATTCGATTGGCCCGATGGCCAGGTTTGTGATCGCGAGAAACAGGATGAGCGGCCGAAGAACGCTATCGTTCATCAGAAACCGAAAGCCGTCCGCTATCTGGCCAAGAAGTGCTCCACCCGTCTCCAAATCCGCGGGCGCGCGATGATAGCCCGGTACCAGGGCCAGGACGATCAGCGCCGAGAGACCAAACGTCATCACGTCAAACCAGAGAACGTTCGTCGCACCGATCCAGGCGATAAGAACACCAGCGATCGCTGGACCTACCAGGCTGGCAGCCGTCAGCGAACCGTCGAAGATTGCGTTCGCTCGCTCGAATCGCACATCAGCCGTTGCCGCGAGATCAGGGAGCGCGCTGTAGCGTGCAACCGCAGCCGGGATGCTGAATATCGATCCGAAAAACACGAGAAGCAGGAGAACTCCGAACGAGAGTCCCACTGTCAGGTGGAGGACCGGAATCAGACAGATTGCCGCACCTGCTGTGACATCCGCCACCGGACTAACGACTCGCAGCGGCAACCGGTCAACAAAAGCACCACCGAACAGCAGCGCGATGGACACCGCTACCGCCTCGACAAACACGGTTAGTCCAGTCCGCGCGGGACTTCCAGTCGTGACCAGCACGAACCACGGGATCGCGGTGATCGTCATCACAGATCCGACACGCGACAGCGCATCGGCGACGATGAGACCGATCAATGAGGAGCGAGGAGAGGTCACTGGCGCCGTTCACCTTCCCCTATCCCGACGAGCAAGTGAGGACGAACGAAACTGGAGCGAATCCATGTTGCCGGTGCCGCGAGTTTGCAAGCCGGATGAGGGCCGTCAATCATCTTCCACCGCCCACGATCGGCCCGCCCAGCACGGCGTCGCGGCAGCGGATGCAGTCTGGATTCGAACAGTGGGTGATGTCCGGGTTATTGCGGATGGCCGCGGAGCCAAGTTCCAGCACCTGGGCCGCCGGATAGATCCGCCAGGGACTTTGGCCGACGGTACGCGTTCGTTCGATGGGCTTCAGGAACGGCCGAAGACGCTCGAATCCTTCAGAACAACTGCCGAGCCGGCATTCAATCGTGCCCCCGAACGCGTCACGCGCCCAACGGCGGAAGAGCGTTCGTCCGGCACGCTTCTCTGCCAGGTGCAGTAGCGTCATGCGCGTCAGGTCGACTCCAATGAGCACCACTGAACCACCGCGTTCCACCAGTGCCGCGAATGGCGCATAAACGGCAAATGCCGTCTGACGGCGAATGAGTTCTTCCGCCAGCGGACCGACGGCCACGAAAGAATCGGAAGGGTGATTCCCCCGCACACGGTCCTTCATCCTGACAATCGCGGCCGGGATCGCCCCCATGTCTTCGTCGATCACGGTCGAATTCGGCGAGAAGATGTCTTCGCGTGCTTCGCCGGGCCAGTCCGCGTGTTCGTAGTCGAGGCCATTGCGCGGGTAACGACGATCCAGTGGTGGCGCGACGTTGAAACCCGACGTGAAGGCTGGCACCATCACCGTGCACCCTGCGTCCAGAAAACCGTCCACGACCGTATTCGCGCCTCCATCAATCCAGCCGAAGGACCGGAGCGACGTATGCAGGCAGACAGGACGGCCGGCGAGGCCGAGCGATTCAACGGCCGATTGGATGTCGTTTCGCTCCACGGGGGCGCGCGGCATTCCAACTCCTATCAGGGCACGAATATTCGTGCGGTAAGTATGCATTTTGCGACCGTCAAAAACAGGCCGCGAGCGCGAGTTAGCAACGGCCGTCTTACGCATCCGAGTATAATTTGAGGAACGCGAGGAGCGCGGATGAGATCAGCGGGCGCCGCCACGCAAGAGGTTTGGCGGCTTTTTGTGGCCGTCGAACTGCCGGGCGAGGTGCGCCAGCGAATGCGGCACATCCGTGACACGCTCAAGGCGGCTGGATGGAAAGCGCGCTGGACGAATCCCGACTCGACGCACCTCACGTTGAAGTTCTTCGGAAACCAGCCGAGTCAGCAGCATCGAAGCCCTGACTGGCGAACTCAGCGCGGCGGCGAGTGGCGCGACATCATTCAATATCTGCACCGGGCACATGGGCGCATTTCCGAACGCCCGACGTCCCAGGGTGATCTGGCTCGGCGTGAACGAACCGGCAAGCCGGCTGACATCTCTGGCCGCGGAAATTGAAGAGCGGAGCCGGAACCTTGGGCTGGAACCGGAGGAGCGGCCGTTCAGCCCGCACCTAACGGTGGCGCGAATCCGGCCGGAGGATCGTGAAACCATTACGGGCATTGAAGAACATTTCGACGGTTTAGACCGCTTGCCGGAATTGAAGTTCGAGGTCGGCCACATCACACTCTACCGGAGCGAACTTCACCGCTCAGGCGCGACCTACACCGTGGTCGAACGTATTGATTTCGAGGCGCAATGATGATGATTGCAGTCTGCGGCCCAAGCGAACCGAGCCAGGAAGATCTCGCCATGGCCGAGCAGGTCGGAAAGGCCATCGCGGAAGCCGATGTCACGCTCGTCTGTGGCGGGCGGGGTGGCGTTATGGAAGCGGCCTGCCGCGGCGCGAAAAGCGCCGGGGGCACCACCATCGGCATTCTTCCAGGCTACGATCGCGACGACGCCAACGAGTGGGTCGATTTCCCCGTCCTGACGGGCATGGGAGAGGCGCGCAACGCGATCGTCGTGGCATCCGGCGACGCCGTCATCGCCGTCGGCGGCGGATTTGGCACGCTCTCCGAAATCGCGCTCGCGTTGAAGATGCATAAGCGGGTCATCAATCTCGCGAGTTGGGAACTCGATCCGACGCGTGTGGTTCGCTTCGCGGGTGATGCCGCCTACGTTCCCGCCGCAACCGCCGAGCAGGCAGTTGCCATGGCGCTGTCGGCAATACGAAGCGACCTCGGACCGGGATCCATCGCGCCCGGTCACGGTTAGCGACCTTGATACAACCGACACGATTGAATCGCTAACCGTAGAAGGAGACGAGAGATGCTGACATTTGAAAAGAAATTGATTGATATCGACCAGCGCTTCACCGAACTCGAGCGCACGATGGCCGATCCGGAGGTCGCCACCGACCCGGAGCGACTGATGGAGATCGGCCGCGAACGAGCCGAATTGGAAGGACTGGTCAACGCGTATCGTGAGCTACGCGACGTCAACCAGCAGATCGAAGATGCCGAGGCGATGAAAGCGGACGGGGATCCCGACATGGCCAGCCTGGCCAATGAGGAGATTGCCGAACTCAGCGAACGGCGCGATCAACTGCTGTCCGAAATCCGTTTACTCCTGGTGCCCAAAGACCCGAACGACGAGAAGAGTGTCATCGTCGAGATTCGCGCTGGAACGGGTGGAGAGGAGGCGGCCCTCTTCGCGGCCGATCTGTTCCGGATGTACACGCACTACGCCGAGCGACACGGCTGGAAGGTTGACGTGATGTCGTCAAGTGACAGCGGCATCGGCGGATTTCGCGAAATCATCTTCGAGGTCAACGGCCGCGGTGCCTATAGCCATCTCAAGTTCGAAAGCGGCGTGCACCGCGTTCAACGCGTGCCCGTGACCGAGTCGAGCGGACGGATTCACACGTCGACCGCCACCGTGGCAGTCTTGCCAGAGGCCGAGGACGTCGAGTTCGATATCAACGACAACGATCTGCGGGTCGACGTTTTCCGATCAACTGGACACGGCGGACAGAGCGTCAACACGACCGACTCGGCGGTGCGCCTCACACACATTCCGACCGGAATCGTTGTGACGTGCCAGGACGAGAAATCGCAGCTCAAGAACCGATTGAAGGCGATGGCCGTGCTGCGTGCGCGACTCTACGACATTGAGCAGCAACGTATGCATGAAGAGCGTAGCGGCATGCGCCGCGCCCAGGTCGGCACCGGCGAGCGCTCCGAGAAGATTCGCACGTACAACGTCCCACAGGATCGTGTTACCGATCATCGGCTCAAGCTCAGCCTGAGCAACTTGCCCGGCATTCTCAACGGCGATATCGACGGGTTCGTCACCGAACTGCGTGCCGCCGACCAGGCCGAACGCCTGCAGGAGGCAGGTATCAGCTGACCGGTGACCGCGTCGTGACACAGACCGTTCACGAGGTAATTCGCGAAGCCACGCGTCGACTCATCGCTGCGGGAATCGAGAACGCCCGGCTCGACGTCGAGGTGCTGCTGATGCACGTGATGAACGTCGACCGGGCGCATCTCTATCTTGCCTTGCCGGATCCGGCCCCAGACGACCTCGCGACCGAGTTGACGATGCTGGTCAAGCGCCGTGAAGCGGGTGAGCCGGTCGCCTATCTGACTGGACACCGCGAATTCATGGGGCTGGACTTCCAGGTCGACTCTCGCGTGTTGATTCCGCGGCCCGAGACCGAGGGACTCGTGGAACGGGCGGTTCGCTGGTTGCAGGTGCATCCGGACGCAGGTCGTGTCGTCGATGTGGGCACAGGCAGTGGCGCGATCGCAATCAGTATCGACAAATTCGCCTCACCATCCCGGGAATTGCTGATCTCCGGCAGTGATGTCTCGCGCGCCACACTCGACGTAGCACGCGACAACAGGACGCGGTTAGGTGCGATGCGCGTCGAACTGGTTAACGGGAACCTGCTCGACTGGTGCGGGCAACGGATCGACCTGATCGTCGCGAACCTACCTTATCTGCGTGAAGAGCAGCGGCACGAAGGCATCGCACAGGAGCCAGATCTGGCGCTCTACGCCGACGAAGCGGGATTTGCGCTCCACACCTCCATGATCGGTCAAGCAGCGAACCTCCTGACCTCCGCCGGAGCGCTCATGTGCGAGATCGATCCATCACAGTCGTCAGTGGCGAATGCGACGGCCCCAGGCTTTTCCCAGCGCGCACATCCGGATCGAAACGGATCTCTCCGGCCGAGATCGGTACCTGTGGTTGAACGACGAAGATCCAATACGTGAGCGTATATTGAATTGGGCGCACATCGCAGATCATGCGGCCGGAGCGGCGTCGGTGAAACCATGTTGAGCAGAGTGCGCAGCGACGATCTCGTGCACTGAGACCACACGTGTAACAAGAAACGCCGTCCGGCGTGCCGGACGGCGTTCAGCATGCAGAATTTGAGAACCTGGCTTAGGCCATGCGTGCGTCCTTGTGCATCGTTCGAATACACCGGGTGCAGACGTTCGCCTTACGAGGAAGACCATTCTCATAGATAGTCGTGCGCTGAATGTTGAGCCGGAACATTCGGTTGGTCCGGCGCTTGGAGTGGCTTACGTTGTGCCCGAAGCCTGGCCCCCGGCCACAAATGTCACATTTACCGGCCACCGCGTCCCCCTTTACCAGAGAGTCATCACCAACTAAGATTGCATTCATATTGCGTAGGTCACGTCGATCACGCGAGAGCGAGCCCACGAACTGTTAGGATATCACGCGCCGGGCACCCGCTCAAGATCAAACTTGCCCAGATCCTCCGATTGATCCGGACGCGCCCTTGGCGGCGGTACGAACATTGACGTGATCTATTCAAGGCATCTACACCTCTCGAGCGTGACGGGCCGAGAATTCAGCGGACAGTTCGCACAAGCGATGAGGACACGGAAGATTTCTGACGGGCAAAAGGCATCAAACCAGGTGAATGAACCGGAAGCACGGATCAAGACCGACCCTGTCAGGATGGCACGATGCTCGAGCCACGAGCTCGCGTCGGCGCTTTCCTTCGCGGCGGTGCATTTCGAGCCGTTCGTCCCGGAGATCAACGCGCTCAACGTCTTTCCCGTCCCCGACGGCGACACCGGGACGAACATGTTTCTGACGCTGCAGGCTGCCGCACAGGCCGCCAATCATGCAACGGGCACTGATGCGGCGACGATTGCCGGGGTGCTCAAGGCTGCGTCGCGTGGAGCGCTGATGGGAGCTCGCGGAAATTCCGGCGTGATCCTCTATCAGGTCATCGAAGGACTCGCTCAGGGCGCTCCGGATAGCGCGGAACTGGATGGAGCGGCGCTCCTTGCTGGACTACAACGGGCTACGGAGCTTGCCTACCAGGCGGTTATCGATCCCGTCGAGGGAACGATGTTGACCGTGATCCGCGTGGCGAGCGAGTCGGCCGAGTCAGCGTGCGAAACGTCGCGAGGCGTCGATGTTGTGCTCGAGGCGGCGCTTCGCGGAGCGGAAGGCGCATTGGCCCAGACACCAGAATTGCTGCCAGTACTGCGACAGGCGGGTGTAGTCGACGCGGGCGGCAAGGGTCTGGTTGTCATTCTCGACGGGCTCCGGCGATTCATGCAGGGGTTGGAGCCGGCGCGGCGGACGGGCGACCAACCGCTCGACATCGCCTCATCGATGGCCTTCCTGGACCAGGTCGACCTCGTTCACGACATCGACGAGTTCGGCTATTGCACCAACTTTCTCCTGACTGGAGATCGCATCCTGGTCGACAAGTTTCGGGCTCGCATGACGGAACTCGGTAGTTCTGCCGTGGTCGTTGGAGATGAGCGGGCGATCAAAGTCCACGTTCACAGCGAGCATCCCGGCGCGATCCTTGAAGCAGCGCTCGAATTCGGCGAACTGGATTCGGTTCGCATCGATAATATGGCGGCACAGACCCGCAAACTCCTTACTGGTCGGTCCCTTTCAGCGAGAACCACCCATGAACAGGCCGAGACGTTGCTGATCGCCGTGGTCGCCGTGGCCAGCGGTGACGGTCTGGCGCGCGCACTCACGGGTATGGGGGCAAACGTAATCGTCGACGGCGGACCGACGAATAACCCGAGCACGCAGGAGATCCTGGCAGCGGTCGAACGTGCACCGAGCGACACCGTGATTATCTTGCCGAACGACCCCAACGTGATCGCGTCGGCACGACATGTGGAGCAGTTGACGGAGAAGACCGTCCGTATCGTTCCGTCCAAATCCTTGCCACAGGGAATCAGTGCGCTCTCGGCATTCAACCTGGCCGACGAACTCGACGAGAACGTCGATGCGATGACAAAAGCCCTTACGTACGTAACAACCGTCGCTCTCACGCGGGCCTCGCGTGACGCGTACATCGACGGTATCCGCGCCCGGAAGGGCGAGTTCATCGCCATCCTTAACGGCAGGATCGCCTCGGCCGGAGACAGCATGCCGAACGTCGCGCTCACTGCGATTGATGACCTGAACTTCGACGAAGCCGAGTTACTGACGATCTTCGTGGGCGCTCCAGCTGAACAGAAGGACGTCGATCAGCTTGCTCACATGATCGAGGAACGGTATCCGGAGATCACGGTTGAGATCGCCGACGGCGGTCAGCCGCACTATGACCTGATATTGGCGGTCGAATGAGTGGTGTCGAGGGGAAACGCCCGGTTCATATCGTGACCGACAGCACGGCTGACATTCCGGCTGAGTTGCTGGAGGCTATGCCAGTTACCGTGGTTCCGCTCAAGATCGAGATCAACGGACAGGTCTATCGCGATCTGGTCGATATCTCTCGCGAAGAGATTCTCGAGTACCTCCAAAGCGGTGGAATGCCAAAAACGTCTCAGCCGTCGATCGGGGAGTTTCAGACCGCGTTCCACGATCTGATCGACCGGGGCTTCGACATCGTCGCCATTCACATCTCGCCGAAACTGTCCGGCACATTCAACGCATCCGGCACCGCGGCGCGCGACGTGTCCAGCGACCGGATCACCGTCATCGATTCGGGCTCGGTGTCGATCGGTCTGGGCGCACTGGTACTCGAAGCCGCCGAACTGGCCAAGGCAGGTCGAACCATGGATGAGATCGCCGAGCACGTTCGGAGCCGCCTCGACAATGTCTGGGTCGTGGCGGCGCTCCAGACCCTCGAAAACCTGCGCCGGGGCGGCAGAATCGGGCCGACGTCCGCGTTTCTCGGGTCGGCGCTAAAGATCAAGCCAGTCGTCCGAATACACCAGGGCGAGGTCCTACCTCTCGAGCGTGTTCGCACCTTCAAGCGCGCGCTCGAGCGGCTGTTGGACCTGACTGAGGAGCAGATGCCATTCGACCGGCTTGCCGTGCTCCATCTTGGCGCTCCGGAAGCCGCGGCCGACCTCGTCGCGCGGCTGGGCGCGATGCAACCGGACATCGATATCATCCTGGGCCAGATGGGAACGGTCGTCGGCACCTACGGCGGCCCGGGCATTCTCGGCATTGCCGGCCTCGTTCACCCAAACGAAACTTCGGCTTGACACTCCTTCCCGGCGCGGGTTGACTTGTTCTCATGAGGACGACTCCGGCCGGAAAACCTACCGCACAATCCCGCACGATCGAGAAGATGCTAGAACTGGAAGCCCGCAAGGGATACCAGGATCGGGCGGTCTCGGGTGGATTCGAGCGCTTTTTCGCCGGGCTGCAGGGCAACGATTCGTTCGAGCTCGATCAGCAAGTCTCGACACGACTGAGTCAGGTCTTTTCGGGATACAGTGAACTTGGTCCTGACGAGAGAGAAGCCCGCGTGGACCAGGCCAGAACTATCCTGTCTGATTCCGGCTCACAACCAAAACCGCCAGATCAACCCGCACCGCGAAAACGGGAGGTCGTCCAGCCAGTCGCGAGACCACGGACAACACGACGAACTGCACGACCACGAATAGAATCGCTCGACGATCCGGTGACCGTGTTACCCGGCGTCGGTCAAGGCCGCGAGCGACAGCTGGCCGCGCTCGGCGTGACAACTATCAGGGATCTGCTCTACCTGCTCCCACGTCAGCATAAGGACTACAGCGCTGTCCAGAAGATCACGACCATGCTCTTTCACCGCGAATGCACAATTCTCGGCGAGATCGTCGACGTGCAGCAGCAACGAACACGCACTGGCAAAACGATCGTCTCCGTTGATTTGGACGATGGCACCGGACGGGCCCGAGCCATCTGGTTCAACCCGTATATCGCCAAACAGGTGGGAGTTGGCGATCAGATCGCCGTCAGCGGGCGCGTCGAGCAGCAACGTGGGATGCTCTGCTTCCGGAATCCGGAGTGGGAACTGCTCGACGCCGAGATGCTGCATACCGGGCGACTTGTGCCGATCTATCCCCTCACGCGCGGACTCTATCAGAAGCAAGTTCGGAACTTGACGCGCATGGCGCTCGACGGCGCCAGATCGCTCCTCGATGACCCGTTGGAAAACGCGATCCTCGACCGGCACGGCCTCGTCTCGCTGCCGGAAGCTGTCGAGGAGATTCACTATCCCGGCTCGGTCGCGAGCCTCCAGGCGGCAAGAAATCGGCTGGCGTTCGACGAGTTCCTGGTGCTGCAGCTTGGCCTGGTACAACGCAAGGTGGAATGGCAATCTGCCGAGGGGCACGCATTCACGATCAAAACGCGGGCTCTGAATGACTTCTACGAGGCGCTTCCCTTTACGCTGACTGGTGCCCAGCAACGGGCGCTGGACGAGATCCTTGGGGATATGTCTCGTCCGCAGCCGATGAGTCGCATGCTGCAGGGCGACGTCGGCTCCGGAAAGACCGCCGTCGCAGCCGCGGCATCGATCGTCGCTATCGCCGATGGCTTTCAGGTGGCGCTGCTGGCCCCGACCGAGATCTTGGCCGAACAACACTTCCGTAACCTGTCTGCATTGATGAACGCGCTGCCGGACGACAAACGACCGGAGCTTGCCTTGCTGACGGGCAAGACGACGAACGCCGAGCGGAACGTCATCGACGAGAGACTCGGAGCGGGCGAAATTCACTTGATCGTCGGGACGCACGCGATTCTCGAAGGACATGTCGAGTTCGAACGGCTTGGACTGGCGATCATCGACGAGCAGCACCGGTTCGGCGTCGGGCAACGGGCCACGCTCCGCGAAAAGGGCTACAATCCGGACGTCCTCGTGATGACGGCGACGCCGATACCCCGCAGTCTGGCGCTCGTCATGCACGGCGATCTTGACGTGTCGATCATCGACGAGCTCCCGCCGGGGCGACAGCCAATCATCACCCGGCGAGTCGAAGCGGCGAAGCGTCGCCAGGTCTATCAGTTCCTGCGCGAGCAGATAGCTGACGGACACCAGGCGTTCGTCATCTACCCGCTGGTCGAGGAATCGGAAAAACTCGATGCGCGCGCCGCGACAGCCGAATACGAGCGGCTCTCAACCGAGGTCTTTCCGGAACTGAAGCTTGGTTTACTCCATGGACGGATGAAGTCCCGTGAGAAGGACGACGTGATGCAGTCCTTCCGAGACCGGGAGATCGACATTCTGGTTTCGACGTCGGTCGTCGAAGTTGGCATCGATATCCCGAACGCAACGGTGATGCTGATCGAAGGCGCCGAGCGCTTTGGACTCTCGCAGCTACACCAGTTTCGCGGACGGGTTGGGCGGGGCGCATCGAAATCATATTGCCTGCTGATCGCGGATGAGAGCAGCGAGAACGGCAACCGGCGACTGGACGCCATGGTCGAGACTCAGGATGGATTCCGCCTCTCGGAAGTCGACCTGGAACTGCGCGGACCAGGTGAATTCTTCGGCACCAAGCAGAGCGGCCTGCCGGATCTCAAGCTGGCCTCGCTCGGCGACGTCGTCACGTTGCAAAAGGCGCGGGATGAAGCGCATCGTATTCTCGGCGCCGACCCGCGTCTTCAAACGGACGCCAACCGGCTGATTCGTGAGCAAGTCGAGCGCTTCTGGGCTGGCGGCGCGGGAGATCTTAGCTAGTCAAGGAAAGGCACGACGTGACCATTTGCCTGGTGGACGACAATCTCACGACTGCACTCATTGCCGAGCCGATCCGCAAAGGCTGGATCGACGATGCCGATACGTTTGAGCTGGTGTCGGGACTGACCGACAAGATCGTGGCGGAACGTGGTGTATGCGCCCTGCTCGACGGCATCGACGCGATCCGGCTCGCCGATCGCTTCAACGTGGTCACCGATGTCGGCCTCGCGTCCTGGCATTCCGGTGCAATCGCACTCTGGACAGCAGTCCGGCCGGATGAGGTCGACGATGTAATGGTCGATCTGGACGGCGCGTCATATACCGCGGAGGCGATCGCACGCGCCACGGTTGCGCGGTTCTTCGGGATGTCGTTGCGTGGTTTCAATCGCGGGGAGTCGAGAGGTGACGTGCTGTTGCGCGAGCATCAAGGCGCCCTGCTGCACGTTGAGTCCGGCGTGCTGAACGACCTGGTTCGGGCCTGGTTCATTCTGTCGGGATTGCCGGTCGTCACCCACGCCCTGGTCGTGCCGAACGATCTCATTGAGGACGATCCTGACGCTATCCGCGCAGTCGTCGACCGGCTCAGCGAGGCGGCCAAGACCGGTGTGAAACGCCGGCGCGAGATCCGGCGCAATATGCACGATCTCTATCCACAGATCGATCGCGACCAACTGGTCACGTTCCATAACGAGCAGACAATCGCACTGAGCAAGACTGCGCGAAAGGGATGGCTCGACCTCATCCGCCGGGTTGGCCGGGCGATGTCGTTACCCCAACCCGAGGCGATCAACTTCCTGACGGTCACTGAGCCCGAGAACGAGCGGAATGAGGGATAATCGCTCCGTGGGTCTTCGTAGCATGTTCTTCGGGTGTCTCCCGTGGGAATGGGTACGAGCGCGGCGTGGGAGACCCGTCGCTTCGCTCAGGATCTGATTGTTCGTGGATCAGCCCGCAACCCTCGGCGCTACTCTTCTTCCTCCTCCAACCGTGCATGGTAGGCACGGCCAAGCGCGGCATATTGGTCGCCCGCGATGTGATGCAGCAGACCCGAGTCCTCATGCACCTGCCAGCGATCGGTAAACAGCTCGTCGTTGGCTGATGCCACCAGCACCTGCCCCACGAAAAGATCGTGATCAGTCATCGAAATTCGCTCGACCACGCCGCATTCGATATGTGCGACACACTCCTCAACCAGCGGTACGTCGAGCTCAACGGCGTCCGCTGGTGTGAGTCCGGAGGAAAGGAACTTGTCCCGGTCGCGACCTGATTCGATGCCACAGCGATGCACCTGGTTGAGCAGATCGATGGTCGGGATATTCAGAGCGAAGACCTCGCTCCGGCTAACGAACTCGTGGGTTAACCGGTCGGGGCGAATCGCGACGCCTATCAGCATCGGGTCGGTTCCGAGCGGCATTAGCCAAGCCGCCGCCATCACGTTGTGTTGCGCGTGGAAGAGGGATGTGATCAGAGTAACTGGTCCTGGTTGAAGCAGCCGCGCCGCCAGACGGGGTTCAAGTACTCTCTTCGTCGCCATGCATTACCTCGACATGCCCGAACGCTGCTCAGCCGTTCGCTCGGCGACCCCTCCCTTGCCAGCGGGGAGGATCGACCGGTAGACGTCATAGTAGCGATGAGCGATGCGTTCCTGCGTAAATTCATCCAGCACGCGGTCGCGTGCGCGTCGCGCCATTGCCCTTCGGCGCTCCTCGTTGGTCAGGAGGTCATCCAGATCGCGCGCAAGACGGTCGACGTCTCCCTCAGGGTAGACGACTCCGGCATTGCCGATGACATTCGGGATCTCACCCGAGTCTGATCCGATTACGGGTACCTCGCAGGCCATCGCCTCGACGATGACTCGGCCAAACTGCTCTTTCCAGTTCGATTGCGTTCGAGACGGCACGACCAGGACGTCAAACTGGCTGTAGGTTTCCGGCATCGACGTCGCCGCAATAGCGCCGCGAAAGACGACCCGGTCACGAACACCGAGATACGACGCCTGAAGCTCGAGGCGGGTCCGTTCGGAGCCATTACCGACAATCTGGAGCTGCGCACGCGTGCGCATACGGGCAAACGCCGAGATCAAGTCGTGAACGCCCTTTTCGGGTACCAGACGACCGACATAGCCGATCACCGGGACCGGTGACGGCGTGGTCAGCTGTGGACTATAGAACTCAGGATCGACGCCGAATTGCGGAATGATTTCGAGTCGCCCTTTATATCCCTTGTGCCGTAAGACATCCCCGGCCTCTTCGTTCCCGGCAACTGCCGCCGACGCGAGCCGGTAGTTGATCTTCTCGAACAGGCTGAACGGAGGCGGGTACGTCCGGTCGAGATTCTGCCAGGTGAAGAAGACGACCCGCGCCCGGTTGAGACGCGCCAGCATCGTCGCCTGGAATGTCACCAGGTTGTATGGCTCCTCGTCGACATGCACGACGTCGGGCTTGAACCGGCGAATGTGACGACCGAGCCGGGGATAGAAGTGAACGTGGTGATGACCGTTGAATCGCATGGTCTCGTCGAACATGCGGTAGCCAACAGTATGCAAGCGCTCCAGCCGCTGCACTCCGACGCGCTCTTCATGCCAGTGTGGCGGAACGATGGCGACCAGGTCCACGCCTGGAATGCGCGCCAACTCTTCCAGCTTGCGTTGGTAGACGCCCACCACGAGCGCCTTCGACAGCATCAGGACTTTCACAGTCTACCCACTCAAGCGCGAACGAACGTCACGCATCAATTACGTCGTGATAGGCGGCACGTGTCTCGTCCGCAGTCCGCTTCCAGCTGAATTTGGCGGCCTGAGCGAGCGCCTTCTGAGTCAGGTCACGCCGGACCGGTTCGTCAGTCAGCACCGTGGTCATCGCGGCCGCGAATCGCGCCGGTGTCGGGTCAATGAGCAGGCCTCCGCTCCCGACCACCTCCGGCAGACTGGACCGATTCGCCGCTACGACCGGCAAGCCGCAGGCCATTGCTTCGAGGGGCGTCAGGCCAAACCCTTCGTAGAGCGATGGATAGGCATAAAGATCCGATATCTGGTAGAACACGAGCTTCTCGTCGTCGCTGATTCGACCCGTCAATTTGACCCTCGCCTCAAGTCCAAACTTGCGGATCACCGGTTCCAGTGAAGGGTTGAGCTTGCTGTTCCCGGTGTGCGCCTGTCCCCCGATAACCAACTGGGTAGCCGGATCAAGATCCGGGAGAGCCCGGGCGAAGGCTTCGATAAGAAGGCTCAGATTCTTGCGCACGTCGAGACCGCCGACGTTGAAAATGACCGGCCCATCGAGACCATAACGCGCTCGCAACTCCGCCTCGCCTCCCGGGTTCGAGTGTGGCTGGAACGTCTCGTCCACCGCGAGCGGAATCGATCGCACATGGTCAGGAGGAACGTGTAGCAGGCGAACGATGTCCCGCTTCGAACACTCCGAGTCGGTCAAGATGAGCCTGGCCCGCCGCGCAGCCGGGACGACGAGCCGGAGATACATGCGCATTGCCGCGGAACCGCCGTAATCGGGCAAGATCATCGGGATTAGATCGTGGATCGTCACAATAGTCTTGCCGCGACCCGCACGTGGAGCAGCGAGATAGGGAACGTGCAGCAGGTCCACTCCGCTCTGGCGCACTGCGCTGAGTATCCCGATCTGTTCCCACCACAGCTTGATCGCCTTCGAGTTGTTCAGGAAACGTGGCGGCGCGACCTCCACCGAGCAGGGAGCCTCTGAGTTCGCGTCCGGCGAAGTCGCCGGGCGCAACAGCAGCGCCTCAGGTACATGATTGGAGGCCCTCAGCTGACGCCACAGGTTAAGTGTGTACTGTCCACTCCCGGTTGCTGGCTGGGAAAGAAAGTATCCGTCGAGGCCGACGCGAGGTCGTGGTGAACTCATGACGCCCTGGATTATAACAGAGGACTTCGGCGTTACCGTACCCATGGAACGCCAATCGCTGCTATCATTTGTTGTGGTAGGTAGGGAACCGCATTCAATGTAAACGTTGCCAACCTGACGACGAGATCTTCATATTGAACCTATTGGTCGACAGACAAGGAGTAACCCAGATGGCCAAAGCGACGAAAATCAGCGACGCAACCTTCGAGCAGGAGGTGCTTAAGTCTAGCACTCCAGTCCTGGTCGATTTCTGGGCCGAGTGGTGCGGACCGTGCCGTATGGTCGCGCCGATTCTCGATGAGATTGCCGACGAGCGATCCGGAAAGATCAAGATCGCCAAGCTGAATGTCGACGAGAACATGCGCACTGCGGCGTCCCTCGGAATCACCAGCATCCCAACACTCATGCTCTACAAGGACGGCGCCCCGGTCGAGCGAATCATCGGCGCGCAGCCGAAGCAGCGCCTTCTGCAGCAGATCGACAAGCACCTCAACTAATCGTCCAACACGCCCAGCAACAAAACCCGCGACGTTGAATTGACGTCGCGGGTTTCTCTTTGCACGCGTTGACTCTCCGACATCACCTCAAGAGAGTGGCATCTGTGGTCCGCGCGCCCATTGGCGCGATCGGCCGAGAACCTGACGTATTCCCTGACTGACGGCTGCCCCGCAGGATGTTAGCAAGCTGGCAATGCTTGCCAGAATTGCCGTCCGTCCCTCACGGTAAACGCGCTGTTCGACGGCGACGATGGTCGTCCGGTGATCGTCTACTGACGCGATGCCGGGGTAGGCATAGGTATTCCGTCGTAGATCGAAGACTATGTTCCGTTCACCGCGAGCGGACGCGGCTGGATCGTTGGGATCGTAGACCGATACGGTCGCACGGTCGTCCGAGACCTGTTCGAACGCGAAGGGGACGACCGTATGGCCCTCTTGCTTGAGCGCAGTGAAGAGATCGACTCTCCAGGGCTTTGGCACGCCGATGTCAAAGCAGCGTCTGACCGTCCCATCCGTCACTAATTCGCGCCGGAACGCTTCGAAGACGCGCTTGGGGCTGGGAACGAAGAGCCACATCGCCCCGGCCAACAACGCGCGATCTGAGAGCTGCCGGCCGTGCCAGAGGAGAATCCGAGCGAGATTCGGTTCAACGCGTTCCGGAGACAGGCTTCGCTCCAGCGCCAAACGTGCCATGCCGGTGCAGATCCCGCCCTGATACGCGCCCGGTCCGTTGCCCAGAAAGACGATCGATCGGTAGAGTCCGTTGAACAGCGTGCTCTTGAAGAGCGCGCGCGAAAACGTCTGGTCGAAGATCTGCCGGTCGGGGGGGACAACGCCCCAGCCCGCAACGCTATTTGGCGTCGAGATACCGTCTGTAGCCGGATCGAACTGGCTATCACCGCTGATTTCGACCGAGAGTGTTCGTGGCTCACGGACGAACGGCCGCCCATGGTCGAAGCCCGTAAACGTGACGGTTACGCTGCACGTCGTCGGGTCTTCACAGGGGATGACCAGCCAGCAAAGCGTCTGGTCTGACGGTGAAATTAACCGCCACGTCGGGCGGTCAGTGACCCAGTTAGGCGGCAACTCGACCTGCACGGCGTCGATGCCGGGAAACTCGCTGCGCCAACGAGCAAGATCTAGCCTAATCTCAAATGACTCGGGAACGTAACGAAACTGGCCGGACAGCCTGTTCGTCCACTTGATACGATCGATATCCCGCTGCTCATGACTGAAGGAGATCATCGCGGCTCCTGACACGTGTCGAGGAACGCTCAGTTCTGGCCGTTGGAATTGTGGCTTCCAGGGGCGTTGGCGGTAAGCACGTCGATTTCGCGACGCAGGTCTTCGAGGTCCTCGAACGAGAGGTAAACCGATGCGAACCGAATATAGGCGACCTCGTCGATCTTTCTCAATTCACGCAGAGCGATTTCGCCGATGGCCGTGCTCGGTACTTCGACTGTTCCAAGCTCGAGAAGCTGCGCTTCCACGCCTGCCACGATTCGGTCGATCTCCTCCTGGGATACCGGCCGTTTTGTCAGTGCGATGCGCAGCTTGTCTCGCAATTTACGTGGGTCGAATTCCTCACGACGACCGTCGCGCTTGACGACCATCAGCGCGCCAGATTCGACGCGCTCGTAGGTCGTGAAACGACGTCCGCAGGACGCGCATTCTCGACGTCGCCGGATTCCCGAGCCGTTGCTCAGCTCACGCGAATCAACGACGCGCGTGTCACGTCCCTGGCAGAACGGACACCTCATGAGGTCACCGCTCTGTTACCGCTCGCGCAAGAATCTAAGAATGGCTGGTTCTGACCACTCGTCGTCGGGCGCCATCGGAATACGCGACGGCGCTCCCTGCGGTCCTCCCTGTGCGGCCTCGGGCTGCTGGCGGAACCGACGATCCTGGCGCGCTCCACGTCGCTGCGTCGAACCACCCTGGAATCCGGTCGCGATCAGCGTGATCTGAACATCGCGACCCATAGCGTCATCGGTTGTCGCACCGAAGATGATTTCTGCCTCGTCATCGGCCGCCGAGCGAATGACTTCCGCGGCCTCGGTGATCTCGGTCAGGGACAGGTCTGGACCGCCAATGATGTTATAGAGAACGCCGACGGCACCATCAATGCTCATTTCGAGCAGTGGGCTCTCGATGGCCATACGCGCCGCGTCGACACAGCGGGTCTCGCCGGTGCCGCGGCCTATCGCCATCAAGGCCGAGCCCGCATCACGCATGATCGTCTTCACGTCGGCGAAGTCGAGGTTGATCAGTCCCGGCTTGGTAATCAAGTCTGAAATACCCTGAATACCTTGTCGCAGAACATCGTCCGCCAGCCGGAACGCCTCGGAGAATGGCGTCTTCGGATCGACCAGCGAGATAAGTCGCTGGTTCGGAATCGTGATCAGCGCGTCGACATGCTCCTTCAACGCCGCGACACCCTCATCGGCGACGCGTCGTCGCTTGGCACCTTCGAAATCAAATGGCCTGGTCACCACACCGACGGTAAGCGCGCCGGACTCACGAGCCAGACGCGCCACAATTGGCGACGCGCCGGTTCCGGTTCCGCCACCCATGCCAGCAGTGATGAAGACCATGTCAGCACCACGCACGACCTCGCTCAGGTCCTCGAGGCTCTCCTCAGCCGCGCGCTCACCGATTTCCGGACGACCTCCAGCCCCAAGGCCCTTGGTCAGCTTATCGCCAATGCGCACCGTGAGTGGACTCAGCTGCGACACGAGAGATTGCGCGTCCGTGTTGACGGCGACGAACTCCACGCCCTCAACTCCAGCGGCTATCATGCGATTAACCGCATTGCCACCACCGCCACCAACACCAACGACTTTTATCCTGGCAAATGAGTTTACGAACTCGTCTTCATGAACGTTGAACATGCCAATTGCCTCCCCACGGCCCGCCCTCTGGTCTGAACAACCCTACATCGATGAATCCCGAAGCAGAAGGTGTCAGGAAAGTATGCACCACGCACGCGCATACCAGCAAAACAATCGCAAAGCAACGCGCCATTCAATGATCAGCGGGAACGAATTCCCGGAGCCAGCGGCCGAGCGCTTGACCTATCCCATGGCGTTCGGTTACGTCAATTCGAGGCGTTCGTTCGCCGATCACAACTTCCACGGAATCCGGCATTTCGTCCAGCGACTCCTCGGTAACTGTCCGCCATTCGAGCGGGAGCAGGCCGACCGCGGCAAAGGTTCCAGCGTTCCCAATCCGCGATTCGGCCGCTAACGGGCTCATCGTCGCGAATCTGGCGGGCACGCCGAGTACTCGTGCCGCGCAATCGTCAAGCGCTGGAAAGGCGTGCGGTGAACCGGCAATCACAATACCGGCCTGAACGCGCCAGCTCAGGTTTGAATTATCGATCCGCCGGCGGACACCCGTAAAGAGGGCCGAACCCCATCCGGACATGACAGTACGTACACGTTGGACCATGGGGTCCGACGGCACGCGGTCGAGCATCAACCCGAGATCGAGCCGTTCGACGACATCGACCGAAACGTTGCAGGCGCGGGCAAGTTCGGCTAGCAGAGGCTCACGACCGAGCGGTACGGTGAACAGATCGACAACCGCTGAGTTGACCAGCACGGCAACGGATGAATCGGTGTCGTTGATCGTCACCACAATGGCGCCGTCGCGCCGCTCCGAGGGTGTGAGTATCGATTCGGCGGTCGCCTCTGACCGGGGAGTGACGAGACCAATCTCGAAGCCCGAACGTTCCAGCATGTCACTAACCGGCTCAACGACCGAGGAGCGGGCGACCCAGGCCGCAAGTTCGACCCTCATTTCAGTCGCGTATTGCCCGAGTGGGGGGCCGGCATAGCGGCGACCATCCAACTCAACCGCACGGTCGACACACTTCACAAGCGGACCGAGCGATCGGACTCGTTGCAGGGCACGCTCACGCATTTCCGCCATCACTGCCGAATCAACGAGCACCGGCGCCGTGAAATGGTGTTCGCTCGAGGCAGGAACTTCCTGAAGCACCGGCTCCGGAACCGCAAGTGAGACGGACGGTAGCGCCCCTCCCGATTCAAGGTGAAACCACTCGGCAAATCGGGAAATCGCGTCGAGCACCGTCTGTTGTGTCGCGGCAGCGATGCGATCTGTGGATGAAAGGGCCACCCTTTGACAGCCAAGCAGACGCGGCGGGCCACCATCTGTCGAACAACCCAGAGCAGCGGTAATGGAGCGTGAGTCGAGGTCAATGCCAGCAAACCAGGAGCACAGCCGCATTCCGCCACCACTTTCGTTTCTATCTGTTCAGGAATCTTGAGGCGTTGTCAGGAAGTCAAGTTGAGACGCGCCGATTATAACATAGTCCGGACACCATACCGTACGTTCGCCGGCCGAATGTACGGACTCCCTGGCGAGTCCCGCTACTGATAAAACGGGCGATCCGGCTCTCGGACGTCGAGTCGCGACCACTGCTGCGACATCTTGAGCGCGGATGAAAGGACGCTGAGCTTGAGGGGTATACGATCTCCGCTCCCAAGCACGACTGTCCGTCCCGAATCGAGTTGCGCGATGAGGCCACTGGTCGAGTCGTAGCCCAACGCGGTCAGCGACGTTCCGAGCTCCTGGGTCAGGTAGGTCGCCGCTTGCACAATGTCCGCTGGAACCCGCTCGCCAGGTGAGGGCGCGGTGCCGCTCGTCTGAATAACGCGTGGAAGCGACTTGTCGTCCCCACTCGCGATCACCCGGCCATGGTCATCAACCAGCACTGTCTGGTCACCAGTCTGCCAGACCACCTCAGGAAGTCGCTCTCTGACCTGGACGACGATCGTGTCGGGCAGCTCCGCCCGCACGTCAGCGGATGCCACCGCCGGGTGATCGGCGACCAGGCGCGCGACATCGCCCGTATCGAGCGTGAAGATCGATTTGCCCATTGCGCCACTACGTTCGACGATCGAATCGGCGTAGGCGACGTTGTTTCCCTCAACAACCACGACCCGTACCGGGAAGTCGTTCGAGAAGAGGAACCCAAACACCAGCACCGACAGTCCGACGCTCAGGAGGAACGCGGGCAGGCGCCCGTTGACCGAGACCGCTTTGAAATAGCCGCGGACCCGGGAGCGTTTGGGTCTGCGACGTTCACCTGGTTTGCCCACTGGATTCGGACGACGCGCACTCATCCCGGCCAGCCCTGCCGCTCGGCATGCCGCTCTATCGCAAGTTCGACCAGACGCGTCACTAGATCGCGAAACGGTAGGCCACTTGCCTCCCAGAGGAGTGGATACATGCTGGCCTGGGTAAACCCGGGAATCGTGTTGATCTCGTTCAAGTAGATTTCACCAGTCGGTCGTTCCAGGAAGAAGTCGACCCGCGCCATACCCGCCGCATCGATCGTCTTGAAAGCGTCGATGGCGACCGAGCGCAGGTTCTCCGATTGTTCGGGTGTGATATCGGCAGGGATCATCAGCTTGGAGTTGTCGTCAACGTACTTTGCGTCGAAATCGTAGAACTCATTGGCCGGGATGATCTCACCAACGACCGACGTCACCGGATCGTCGTTACCGAGCACGCTTACCTCGAGTTCGCGGGCATCGATTCCTTTCTCGATCAGGATCTTGCGGTCATGCCGTGAAGCCTCATCCATCGCCGTGGCTAGTTCGCCGCCGTGATGAACCTTGTTGATCCCAACGCTCGAACCGAGGTTGGCCGGCTTGACAAAGCACGGATAACCAATCTCGCGCTCGATGATCTCAACGACCGACTCCGATTCCTGGCGCCAGTCCCGACGAAGCACCCAGGTCCAGGGCGCGACCGGAAGTCCAGCACGCTCGAAGAGCTGCTTTGACGTGATCTTGTCCATGCCAACAGCCGAGGCCAGCACTCCGGCTCCAACATAGGGCACGTTAGCCAGTTCGAGCATTCCCTGCACCGTGCCGTCCTCACCCCAGGGTCCGTGAAGAACCGGAAAGAGCACATCGACGTCACGTGCCCACTCGGAGGAACGGACGTCAAGCGAGACGCCCTCCTCGCGCTTTGGCACCAGAGCGGCCCCAGGTTCAGATTCGGTTCGCGGACCCGCGAGTGGAAGACTGGAGTAATCGGCCAACTGGCGCAGCGGATCGCCGCCCGTGATCCAGCGACCGTCTCGCGCGATACCGATCGGGAGGACCTCAAAGCGATCCGGGTCAACGGCGTTCATGATCGCCTCGGCCGAGCGCAGCGACACGTCGTGCTCGCCGGAGCGGCCACCGAAGATAACGCCAATACGGACTCGTCGTGGCATGCTACGGCTCTCCAATCTGCTCGATCTCGGGATGCAGCTCGATCGCGAATTGTCTCAGGACTTCCGCTTGAATCATCGCGATCATCTCGCGGACGTCAGCCGCCGTGGCGCTGCCTGTGTTCACCAGGAAGTTCCCGTGGAGCTCCGAGATCTGGACTCCGCCAACGGAACGTCCTTTGAGACCGGCCTGCTCAATCAGGTACCCGGCGTAGGTGCCCTCCGGGTTGGTGAAGACCGATCCCGCGCAGGCTCCGGTTGGCTGTGATTGGCGTCGCCAGCGCGCGTATTCGTCCGCTCGCGCGGTCAGCTCGTCACGATCTCCCTTCGGCAGCACAAAGGTAGCGCGCAACACAACCCAGCGTCGTGGACGCGGCGCGACCTTGAGCACGGTATGCCGGTAGGACGGTTCCAGGCGCTCTCGCGACCATACCTCGACGCCACCCTCGAGGTCGTAGACTTCGATCGACTCGAGATGATCTTTGGTCTCGGTACCGTGCGCCCCAGCGTTGTTGACCACCGCGCCGCCGACAACGCCCGGCAGACCCGCCGCCCACTCCATGCCTTCCCAGCCGTGCTCCGCCGTGAGGTGCCCTAACCAGGAGATCGGTGCCTGGGCTGGAACCGTCAGTCGCACGGCGTTGTCGAGATCTTCGACGACATAGTTCTCTTCGACCTGTTTGCCAGGTGCGCGGACAAGAATCACGAGTCCACGAATGCCACCGTCGCCCACGAGCAGATTACTGCCGCCGCCGATAACCGTGACCGGCAATCCATTGCCTTTTGCCCAGTCGACCGCCGCAGCGACCTCCACTGCGTTTGAGACACGCACCAGGTAGTCAGCCGGTCCGCCAATACGGAAGGTCGTATGAAGTGAGAGTGCCCGATCTCGCCGGATCGTCAACTCGCCGTTCTCCATTTTGATCAAAGTCGTTTCGGTCATCTCTCAGCCGTTCGTTGTTCGAGCAGCGCGATCGCCGCCGGACTCACTTTCCAAACATCGCCAGCGCCGATGACCAGGATGACGTCACCCCGACGTGCAGCTTGCACGGCCTCGGCGGCGGCACTCTCCAGCGTACCAACAGTCGACGCTGGTTTGCCCGCAATGCGGCTGGCAATGTCATCCGAACTCACGTCAAGACTATCCGTCTCACGGGCCGCGTAGATCGGCGCCAGCACGACTCGATCGGCCAGCGAGAGCGCCTGAGCGAATTCGTTTACGAGTGCACGGGTGCGGCTGAAGGTGTGAGGCTGGAAGACCGCAATGATTCGCGCCGCTGGAAAGCGCTCCCGAGTCGCCGTGATCGTCGCCCGGATTTCAGTTGGGTGATGCGCGTAGTCTTCAACGACCGTGACCGAGTCGATCTCGCCCTTGATTTCGAAGCGACGACCGACGCCCTCGAATTCCTCGAGGCCAGGTAGCAGCAGTGACGGGTCGATCCCGATCGCGGCCGCGGCAGCCAGGCAGGCTGCCGCGTTCAACCGGTTGTGCTGACCAGGGATCCGAAGCTTCGTGCGCAGTGTTCCGCCGTCCGGCTGGTGAAAATGGTCTCGTCCGGCCACACGCTCGATATTCCAATCGGCCCGCTCGGAAAAACCGAAGGTGACGACCTTCTCCGGGAGCTTCTCGTGGCGTTCGAGCAAGATGCGGCAGCCGGGGTCGTCGGAGGAGACGACCAGCGTTCCACCTGGTTTAACGCGGTCGATAAACCGGTCGAAGGCTGCTTCCACGTCCTCCAGTGTCGCGAAGAGATCCGGATGATCGTGTTCGATGTTCGTCACGATGGCGACATCGGGCTCGAGCCAGAGAAAACTGTAGTCGTATTCGTCGGCCTCAGCCACGAAATAGGGACCGTCACCGGAGCGAGCGTTTGTGTGCAACTGCGAGAGATCGGCCCCGACGGCGAAGGATGGCGCCAGACCAGCCCGGTCAAGCGCGAAAGCCAGCATGCCGCTCGTGGTCGACTTGCCGTGCGTTCCGGCGACCGCAATGCAGACGCGCGACTCGCAGAGCAGGCCGAGCACGGCCGCGCGCTTGACCACCGGAATCCCCTGATCGCGTGCCCAGACGAGTTCTGGGTTCGAGTCCGGCGCTGCCGCGGTCTTGATGACCAGATCAGCCGGCCCCACATTCTCAGCCGCATGTCCGATGTGGACCGGAATGCCCTCCGCCACAAGTTGCGCGACAATCGGCGAGTCGCTCATGTCGGATCCCGTGACGTGATACCCCCGGCGCAGCAGCATGCGCGCTAACCCGCTCATACCGACACCGCCAACACCAACAAAGTGAAGGGTCGCGGGAGCGGCTGGCAATCGCTGCGCGTCAAAGGAGTGGCTTTCTCGCATCGCTACCTGTCCCTCGCGTTGGGCCGTCGCCGAGCACGCCCAAAGGAGCCAGATCGGGCTCTGGACGCAACCTGGTCACTCTGAACCGGCGTGGATGATTGGTGCGCTTCGCGCCTCTCGTGAGTTGAAGTCCGGCGGCTTGACGCACGCTCAGCCGCCGAGGAGCGCTTCTGGTTAATGGATCGCTCTCCGCGCGTCCGTCGCAGGGGCCGGCGATGCGCCCCACTGTCCGAGGCGGGAACCAACCGCCGTTCGATCGTTTGCCTTGATATATTGAGCAAGATTCCCATCGAACCCAGTGAGACTGCGAGCGCGGTACCACCATAGCTGATAAATGGCAGTGGAATACCGGTAAACGGAATCGTCAGCGTGATACCGCCAATGTTGATCGCGGCCTGGAAGATGATCCACGTGACGATGCCGACCGCGACGAGCGCACCAAAGGAATCCGGAGCTTTCATGGCGATGCGATATCCACGCCACGCAAGAAGCACGAACAAGAGCAGTACAAAGGCGCAGCCAATCAAGCCAAGCTCTTCGCCGATCACGGCAAAGATGGCGTCGTTTTGCGCGGCCGGTAGCCAGGTGAATTTCTCACGGCTCGCGCCAAGCCCAAGGCCAAACAGCCCGCCTGTGCCAAACGCAAGTCGAGCCTGCACCAATTGGTACCCGGTCTTCAGCGGATCGGAGTCGGGATTCAGAAAGATCAAGATGCGCGAACGGCGATACGACGCGCCCAGTGCCAGCCAGAGGAAGGAGACGGAGCCGACCGCCATGAGCAACCCAAGCTGAAACAGATCGGCTCCTGCGACCAGGAACATGCTGATACCAATCGCTGCCATCAACGTTGAGGTTCCCAGGTCGGGCTCGAGCATGATCAGACCGATCAGCGTTCCCAGGAAGAGCGCGAACGGAATCAGCCCGTAGCTGAAGTTCCGTATCTTGTTCCCCTTCTGTCCGAGCCAGTCGGCCAGGTAGATGATCATCACAATCTTGGCGACTTCACTCGGCTGGAATGGGAGCGGTCCGACGGAAATCCAGCGCTTGGCGCCCCACTCTTCGCCTCCAGCCCCAAGACCTGGAACGAAAACGAGTGCCGCCAGCAGGATCAGGATGCCGAGCATCATTGGAACCGAGAGCTTGCGCCAGAACCGGTAGTCGATGAAGGTGGTGACCGCCATGCCGGCGAACCCGATGAGAGCCCAGATCGACTGGCGCATCAGGTAGGAATAGCTGCTGCCACCCTGTTCCAAGCCAATCGCCATGCTCGCGCTGAAGACCATCACCAATCCGAACATCACCAGCGTCAGGATGATCGCGATCAGCCAGTAGTCAGGTTCATGTGTAAGGGAACGCGTGCGAGAGCGCCCGCCGGTCATAGCGCTGAAGACGTTCTGGCCGAAACCACGTGCGGTGGCGATCATGCTTTGGCCCCCCTGTGCGTCTCTTGTTTGATACGCGCGACCGCGTCTCGAAACGCCTGGCCGCGGTGGAATTCGTCGCGGAACATGCCGAAGCTGGCGCAGCCAGGCGAGAGGAGAACGACTGAGCCGGGTATGGCGAGCCGTCGTGCCTCCTCTATCGCCGCGTCAATCGAGTCGAACGGCCCGTGGACGTTCTCAGCACCTTCTACGTCGAGCAGCCGCCGGAGTTCCGGTGTCGCCGCACCATTCAGCAGCACGATCGCGTCACTGGCGTGCGCCAATCTCCCGGCAAGTTCTCGCAGGTCGACGTTCTTAGCCGACCCGCCCGCAATGACGACAATCGGCGAATCACTGAAGCGCTCGAGGGCCGCATAGACGGCGGCCGGTGTCGTGGCCGTGGTGTCGTTGACGTAGCGCACGCCGTCGATTTCCGCGACGAACTCCTGCCGGTCCGGAACCGATCCAGTCGATGCGGAGCGCCTGGCGCACGTGCGCCGGTGACGCCCCCGAAAGCAGGGCCGCGGCCGAAGCCGCGAGCGCGTTGGCGAGGTTGTGCTCACCCCGCAGTGCAAGTTCGTCGCGATGGAGCAGCTCAGTCTCGGTCCCGTCCAGACGCCAGATCAAGTGGTCGTCGCGCAGGTGCGCGCCGTCGCTGCCGTCATCCGAGAGCGAGAATGCGATGGTCGTTCCATCACTAATTCCCCGGTAGTGCCACACGGCGTCGTCCTGGTTCAGCACGAACCAGTCACCGGACTTCTGGAAACGGGCAATGTTCAGCTTGGCGTCGAGATAGGCGTCCATCGACGGGTAGCGATTGAGATGATCAGCGCTGAAGTTGGTGAAGACCGCGATGTGCGGGCTGATTCGATGCTCACCGAGGCTCTCGAGCTGAAAGCTTGAGAGTTCCAGGACGACGGGCGTATCCGGCTCGATCCGGTCGAGTTCGGCCAGCGCCGAGCGACCCATGTTCCCAGCCAGCACCGTATCCTGCCGCCACTGTGACAGGATCGCGGCACAAAGGGTCGATGTGGTGGTCTTGCCCTTGGTCCCAGTAATGCCAATTACTGGCGCCCGACAGGAACGCAAGAAGAGTGACATCTCCATCTCGATCGCCGCGGCGTGCTGTCGAGCGAGCGCCAACCACGGGGATTCGGCGGGCACGCCGGGGTTCCGCACCACGATTTCGGCGCTGACGAAATCTTCCTCACGATGCTCTCCGAGACGATACGTGATCGGTAGATCTCGCATCTCGCGCAGGGTCGACTCCAGTTCGTCTGGCCCGCGCAGGTCGGTCACGGTCACGTCGGCTCCCGCGCTGACCAGAAAGCGGGTCACGCCGAGACCGCCCTGGCGGGTACCGATTCCCATCACCAGGATGCGCTTCCCTTTGAGCCAGTTCTCAGCCCGATTCGATGCGGACAATCCCAATCCCCTCAAATTAGGGCAAGCGCGACCCCGAGCAGGCCGGCCATCATGCCGAAGAGCCAGAAGCGCAGCATGATCTGCGTCTCCGACCAGCCCTTCAGCACAAAATGGTTGTGCAGCGGCGACATCAGAAAAAAGCGTTTGCCGTGCGTCAGCTTGAAATACGCGACTTGCACCATGACCGAGATCGTCTCGGCCATGAAGACCAGCCCTACCACCGGCAGAAGCAACCACTGGCCGGTCATGAACGCGGCGGTCGCCAGTGCCGCCCCGATCGCTAGCGATCCGGTATCCCCCATAAAGACCTGCGCCGGGTGCGCGTTATACCAGAGGAAACCGAGAAGCGCTCCGGCCATCGTGAAGCAGAAGGTGACGACCTGAATCTGCCCCTGCAGGAAGGCGATGATGCCGTAGGCGACGAACGCCACGGCTGCCGTACCGCCCGCCAGCGAGTCAAGCCCATCGGTCAGGTTGACCGCGTTCGCCGAGCCAGCGATCACCAGCACCGCGATCGGGATGTAGATCAATCCAATGTCATACTTGCCAGCACCCGGAATGTAGATACTGCGTAGATGGAGCGGAAAGTAGAGAACAAGCGCCGCTGCCGCTGCGAACAGGAGAAGCCAGAGCATCTTGAACCGTGCTGTCAGTCCCTCGCGCTCACCTCCGACGAGGTTGAGTCGATCGTCAACCGCGCCGAGCACGCTGGTTCCGATCAGGACCGAGATCGGCAGGAGCATCGAAAGGCGCCCGGCGAGGTTGAAGACAAGTGTCAAGAAGAGGGCGGCGGAGGTGAACATGATGCCGCCCATCGTCGGCGTCCCCTCCTTGAACATATGGCCTTCGGGACCTTCCATGCGGATCTTCTTACCGATGTTGTGGTTCTTCAAGAACTTGATATACGGTCGTCCGATTGCCACGGTCAACACGAAAGCGATGGTCGAGATCGCCAGCGAGAGCGCCAGGTTATGTAGCGGGTCTCGAGTTAATAGACTGTGATCTCGCATGAAATGGCCGAGATGAACCAAGAAGTCGCCCAGACCGTTCATTGGCGAGCTGCCCGAATACGGACAACGACGCACGCGTCACTCGTTGCGCTCAACGACGAACCTTTCAGAATCCCTTGACAGGGGAGTGCTACCACCAGCGTTCACCCCACAAACATGGGCCGAGGAACTGGTCACAGCATCTGCCCTGTTACATGCCCAACATTCCCTCTCGGGCGTGGACGTGTCCGTGTCGTCGACAGCGACGAGACTTCGTGTCCAAGCTGGATGATCCTTCCCCTCGAATCGATCCCGCTCCTGAACCGGCGCCGAACCTGAATTGTAACGATCTCAGCCCCCACGTGGTGCCAGCGAGGCACGTCTCTGGCTTCCCCGCTATGGCTGGGACGAAGCATTCGAATCGAGCGGTTTTGTCGGCGGGATACCGTACAGCAGGAAGAGCTGTTGAAAGACCTGCTGAAACGCCGGACCTGCCGCGCTTTCGCCCCAGGGTGATTTCTGCGGGCGATCGATCTTGACGAGAACGGCGAATTGCGGATCCGCCGACGGACCGTAGCCGAGCAGCGAACCGATCGTCGCGTTCTCCTCGTAGCCACCATTGGGCGAGGGAATCTGGGCGGTACCCGACTTGGCGGCGACGTCGTAGCCGGAAACCGAGTATTTGCCGTACGTCGTGTTCATCACCGTGGTCAGCATCTGGGTGATAGTGCGGGATGTCTGCTCGGAAATGACCCGGCGCACCTCAGTGGGATCGATCGTCTTGGTGCCAGTCTTGTCTGATATCGCCTTTACGACATGAGGCTTCATCGAGAGCCCACCATTCGCCAATATCGACACCGCGTTGACGAGTTGTAGAGGGGTCACGGCGAGTCCCTGACCGAATGCGTTGGTGTAGAAATTGGCTTCCGACCAGTTGGACTGTCCCGGAAGCGGAAGAATGCCGGCTGATTCGCCCTGAAGATCAATCCCCGTCGGCTGTCCGAGTCCCATCGACACGAGGCCTCGGTAGAAGCGGTCTTCGCCGACCAGTTGACCGACCCACATCGCGCCGAGGTTGCTCGAGTGTTGCAGCACTTCAGTCATTGTCTCTGGACCGAAGTCGACGTCGAGCGCGTTGTGCACGACCGCGCCACCGGGGATGATCCGGTACGGCCCGCCGTTGTGTACCGTTCCAGGTGTAACGACACCGGTCTCGAGCCCGAGGGACATGACCAGCGACTTGAACGTTGAGCCTGGTTCGTAGGCCCTGCTTATCGCGGGATTCTCGAACAGACTGCTGTCAGTCACGGTGTCGAAGTTATTGGGATTGAACGATGGGCGGCTCGCCATGCCGAGGATCTCGCCGGTCTTTGGATTCTGAACCAGGATTGTGCCACCGGCGGCCTGCTGGACGGCAATAGTCTGATCGAGGGCCCGCTCGATGATGTACTGAACCGACGCGTCGATGGTCAGCCTCAAGTTGGAGCCGTCGATTGGCGGGTCCCAGGCGCTCTTGGCAAGCGCGATGACGTTCCCCTGTCCGTCCCGCTCACCGATCAGCTTACCGGGAGTGCCGCCGACGACCCCGTTGTACTCGCCTTCGACGCCATACGATCCTTCGTAGTCGTAGTTGACGAATCCGAGCACTTGAGAGGCAAAGTCGCCCATCGGGTAGATGCGTCGCGGCTCAGGCTGCAGAATGATCCCGGTCAGATTGAGATCCGTTATCTTCTGAGCGTTGTCGTCGCTCAGGCGGCGCTTGAGCACGACCCACTCGATACCGGGCTGGCTCAACGCGGCGTAGATGTCGTCCGACGTACGTCCGATTAACGGCGCCAGAAGTTGGGCCGTCTTCCGGGGATCGTCGAGCTGGTTCACAATCGCCGAAACGGTGTCGGCAGGCACGTTGGTCGCGAGCTCGATACCGCGCTCGTCGAAGATGTTGCCGCGCTGCGCCAGTACGTTGTTTTCGCGGAACCGGTAAGCGACCGCCTGCTCACTCAGCGTCTCGCTCTTGACGACCTGAAAGGAGAAGACGCGGTAGCCGATGGCCACGCAGAACATCAGGAAGCCGGCAAAGAGGGACAAAATACGTCGTCTCGGAATCTGGTGATCCATCATCACGGGGCCGATCCCGCCGTACTCTGCGGCGTTGCCGCGCCACTATTCTGCGAAGTCGCCGTAGCGCTGCCGTCTGGCGTGGCCGTCGCGTCCGGCGATGCAACTGGTATCGCATGCTCGACCGGCGTCACGCTGCGCTCACCGATTACCGCGGCTTTGATCCGATCCCACAACGAATGGCTAGGCTGGATGTCGGCCGGGATCGGTGGCAGATTGTCGCTCGACGGCCGCTCCACTTGAAGGAACTGAAAATTCTTGAGCGGCGTCATGCCGAGCTGTTGGGTTGCGATCCTCTCGACCTGATCGAGTGACTGGTCACGTGCCACCTGATAACCAAGCTTTGAATTCTCGAGCGAGAGCGAGTAGTAGTCATTCTGCAAGTGGCTGAACTGATAGCCGAGTCCAGCTACTTTCGCCGTCTGCATCAGATAGAGCATGCAGATGATCGCCAGTGCCACGGCCGCGATGATGACCATCGCGACGCCGTTCAACTCGATGTACTGACCTTCTTGACGACGACGGTGGACCGTCGCCGATGGCCGGTCGGGAGCGACCTCGGCGGAGACGACAACTGGACGGCGTGGCTTGGTCGAGGTGGTCATGGCAATCGCTCCGCCACGCGCAACTTCGCACTCCGGCTCCGCGGGTTCATTCGTTGTTCCTGCTCGGATGCTTGAACGACTTTGCGCGTAATGATGCGAAGTCTCGCCCTGTGGCCGCAAACACAGACCGGTGTCTCGGGAGGGCAGATACAGTCGGTCGACTCCTGCCGCATGAAGGTCTTCACGATGCGATCCTCCAGGGAATGAAATGAAATCACGGCCAGTCGGCCGCCCTCGGCCAGGAGGTCGAGCGCTCCGTCCAGTCCTCGGCGCAGCGATTCGAGTTCGTCATTGACAGCAATACGAAGTGCCTGAAAGGTCTTCGTCGCGGGGTGAATGGCACGTCCGCGTCGACCTCCCACTGCCCGCTCGACAATCGTCGCAAGCCGGTCAGTGGTTCTGATGCGCTCATCGCCACGCTCTCTGACAATGGCTCGGGCAATGGCTCGGGAACGCTGCTCTTCGCCATATTCATAGACGATTCGGGCGAGATCCTCTTCGGGCCATTCGTTAACGATCTCCTCCGCGCTGGGTCCACGATGCGGATCGAAGCGCATATCAAGTGGCCCCGGATGCTGGAAGGAAAAACCCCGCACTGCTTGATCGAGCTGAAACGATGAAAGCCCGAGGTCCATCAAGATGCCGTCCACAGCGGTAAATTCGTTGGTGTCCGCGATCGATGCGAGGTCACGGAAGTTCCCGGCTGTGATCTGAAATCTGCCCGAGAATTCTTCCGTCAATAGGCGTGCGCGCACGAGGGCCTCGGGATCGGCGTCGATCGCGAGGAGCCGACCGTCGGGAGCCGACCGCTCGAGCAGAACCCGGCTATGCCCGCCACCGCCGAACGTCGCGTCGATATACCGCCCGCCAGAGTGTGGTCGTAAATACTCGAGCACTTCCGCCAACAAGACCGGCACGTGCCCCTCGCGTGACTGAAAGTCACCATTTGAGTGAGAAAATTCGTCCCTCGGGTCGACCGCCACGTGGAGTCCTTACTGTCTGCTAGATCAATGACGCCAGGCGTTGTGCGATGCTGGAGCCTTCCTGGTCCATCATCTCGGACTGGGCAGCCCAGGCCGCCGGGCTCCACAGTTCCACGTAGGTATGCATCCCGACTACGAGGACTTCGGCATCGAGGCCTGCATACTGGCGAAGATCCGGAGGGATGCGTATACGTCCCTGCCGGTCGAACTCAACGTTGGCCGCCTCGGCGAAGACCATGCGCCGGAAGGCGCGCGCATCGGGATCGCTGATCGAGAGACTCGAAACCTTCTCAGCGAGCGGAGCCCAGGCATCCATAGGATAGAGCGAGAGACAGCGGTCAATGCCACGTGTGATGACGCCCTCAGAACCAAAAAGATCGCGAAAGCGCGCCGGTACAGCAACTCTGCCCTTGTCATCAAGACTGTGGCTGTATCGTCCGAGAAACAACGCTTCGCTCTCTTCAGTTCATGCCCGCTACGTGCGCGACCCTGAAACCGTCGGCTGGGCTGCGGCGCGATGTTGACCGTTCAGGACGAACCCGGAAACCAATGATTCCCCACGATCCGGGTCTATCGCACCCTGTTGTCCACAATCCGCCCCACTTATCCCCACTCAACCCCACCGTTATCCACATTATACATACGTACACCCCCAAGGCAATGACGTTATGTTCCTGATTACCGCGTTCGTTCGCAGTCTCGGGACGGTGCCAATCCCGGTTTTCGCGACGTGGACAACGAAACAGGAGAGCGCCTTAACACATGAAAAGAACGTAGGGGAGGAGATGGGACGGTGGGGTGAAGTGGGGAGGCGAGGACGAGGTGGGAGCGAAACCGAAGTCGTCCCGTAGTGGCGGGCGCCTCTGCCCGCCAGGAACCAATCATCGATTACCGGAAACGGATCGGGTTACCGCTGACGATCGGTGCTGATCGAGAAGCGAGCGAACAGTTGACGAAGGCGGGCAGAGGCGCCCGCCACTACGGTGAATTCAGGTGAACCAAACACGGGTCTGTTTCGTCGAGCCCAACCAAAGCCAGGTCAGTGTGTTCGATTGCCCTGCCGATCCTCAAAGACGGCTGTAGAAGATCCCGAACCACTACGATACTCAGGAGAGTCTAACCACTCAGATCGACTCACTCTTCCGCCGGGTCTACCACCGCGAGCACCGCACCGGTCTGCACGGTCTCACCCTCGGACACATTGATCTGGCTGACGACACCATCGTGTGGGGCGGTGATCTCGTTCTCCATCTTCATCGCCTCAACGACGCAGATGAGATCTCCAGACTGGACACGATCGCCGCTCTTCGCCGCCACACGCAGGACTGTCCCCTGAATCGGGCTGATGATACTGCCGCGACCGTTGCTGCTCGGACCACTGCGACGGTTGCCCGAGAGACGCGGCGCCTTCAGCTTGCCTGCCGGTGCCGACGATACACCCGCTCCATGTACGACGACCTCGAAGCGCTTGCCCGAGACCTCAACCACGAACTGCTCCTTGGACAAGCCATCCACTCCGGCACTGGCGACCTGTGTCCCAACCTTGTCGGCCGGGACCTTCAACAGGTCAGGGTGCTTCTCCAGAAAGCGCGTATCGTAGTCACCGGCTTCGAATTCCGGGCTAGTGATGACCCCAAGGTGAAAGGGGACGGTAGTCGGAACGCCACTGACGTCGAAGTCGTGCAGCGCGCGCCGCAAGCGCCCCAGGGCCTCGTCACGATCGCGGCCCCAGACGATCAGCTTCGCAATAAGCGAGTCGTAGCGCGGCAAGATCGTATAGCCCGGCTCGGCGGCGCTGTCGACCCGGATGCCAAATCCGGTCGGCGGACGATAGTCAATCACGGTGCCTGGCGCCGGAGCGAAACCGCGTGCTGGATCTTCGGCGTTGATGCGGCATTCAATGGCGTGTCCGCGGAAATCGATCTGCTCGCCGAACGAGAGGGGCTGTCCGGCGGCGACCCGAATCTGCTCCGCGACGAGGTCGAGCCCTGAAATCAGCTCGGTCACCGGGTGCTCAACCTGAATACGAGTATTCATTTCGAGGAAGAAGAATTCACCATCCTGATAGAGGAATTCGACCGTACCGGCTCCAAGATAGTCGACCTCCCGCGCCAGGCGGACCGCTGTCTCCTCCATCTTTTCACGCGTCGGCTGGTCGATTGCTGGTGATGGACTCTCCTCGATCAGCTTCTGGTGCCGTCGTTGGATCGAGCAATCGCGTTCCCCGATAGCGACGCAGTTCCCGTGTCCATCAGCGAAGACCTGGATCTCGATATGACGTGGATGATCGAGATAGCGCTCGACGTAGACCCGGTCGTCGGAGAAATAGCGTTCGGCCTCGCCGGCGGCTCCACGATAGGCGTCGTCGACCTGGTCTGCACTCCACGCGACACGGAATCCGCGTCCGCCGCCGCCTGCGGCAGCCTTAACGGCGATCGGATAACCGTGCTGCTCGCCGAAGGCCTTTGCCTCGACCTCGTCGACCGGCTCCGGGCTGCCCGGAACCAGCGGCGCCCCCGCCGCCAGCGCGATGCGCCGTGCCGCGACCTTGTCACCCATGGCGGAGATCGAACTCGGCGACGGACCAATGAAGACGAGCCCCGCCTCCTGAGTCGCCTCGGCAAACTTCGGGTTCTCGGCCAGGAAGCCGTACCCCGGATGAATTGCCTCGGCTCCCGACTCGCGAGCAACCTGGATCAGTGCCGGGATATCGAGGTACGGGAGTGGCCGCTCGGAGGGAATTCGAAAGGCCTCGTCGGCATATTCGACGTGCGGGGCGTTCAGTTCGCCCTCGCCGTACACGGCGACGGTCGAGACGCCCAGATCGTGACAAGCGCGCATGATGCGCAGTGCGATCTCACCTCGATTGGCGACCAGCACCTTCGTGAATGGTCTCGCATCTCCGGTCAATGATCCCCTCCAGAATTCGTTACTGTTCGAGTCGTGCGTTCAGCCGCCAGCCGTCCCGACCGTGCGACAGATCGGAGCGCAGCCCTTCGTTTCGCGCCGCGACCCTCCAGGGCGACACCGTCTCACTGGTCGCCGTATTCGCCCGGCGCTCGCGGTGCAGCATCCTCAACGCGGCCACGATCGCCGCCGCTTCGTCCAAAGTCGGGGCAGGCTGGACATGCACATCGGGGCGGAATGTGTTCTTGGCGACTTGACGTCTACTCATAGCGGGATGTTTCCATGTTTGCGCTTCGGTGCGCTCTCGCGCTTGGACCGCGACGCATTGAGCGCTTTGATCAGCCACCCACGAGTCTGACTCGGCATGATGACGTCATCGACATAGCCCCGCGAGGCGACCTGGAACGGGTTGGCGAACTCGCGCTCATAGTTGGCAACCAGTTCTTGCCGCCGCGCTTCCGGATCCTCCGCTTCGGCAATCTCACGGCGCGAGATCAGATTCACGGCCGCGACCGGGCCCATCACCGCGACCTCGGCAGTCGGCCAGGCCACGCTGAAATCGGCTCGCAGTGCTTTCGAGCACATGACCACATATGCGCCGCCGTACGCCTTGCGCGTGATGACCGTCAGCTTGGGCACCGTCGCCTCACAATAGGCGTAGAGCAGCTTCGAGCCGTGCCGGATGATTCCGCCATATTCCTGGTGCGTGCCCGGCAAGAACCCGGGCACGTCGACGAAGGTGACGAGTGGGATGTTGAACGCATCGCAGAACCGAACGAACCGTGCTGCCTTACTGGAGGCATCGATGTCGAGGGTTCCCGCCAATACCTGGGGCTGATTGGCCACCACCCCGATCGTGCGCCCGTCGAGCCGGGCAAAGCCGATCACGATGTTGCGCGCCCAATCCGGCTGAACTTCCATGAACTCACCCAGATCAACGACACGCCGGATGACGTCGTGCATGTCATACGGTTTGGTGCTGACCGGGGGAACGAGCGTATCGAGCTCGGGGTCGGCCCGGTCCGGGTCGTCGCCGGCATCGAAGGCAGGCGGATCCTCCAGGTTGTTCGACGGAATGAAACTGACGAGCGCCCTCACCTGCTCGAACAAATCCTCTTCGTCCTCAGCGACGAAATGCGCCACGCCACTCTTGGTCATGTGCGTCTCGGCGCCGCCGAGTTCCTCGTGCGTCACCTCTTCACCGGTCACGGTGCGAATGACGTCTGGTCCGGTGATGAACATTTGACTGACGCCGTCGACCATGAAGACGAAGTCGGTCATGGCCGGAGAATAGACCGCGCCTCCGGCGCACGGTCCGGCAATGACCGAGATTTGTGGCACGACGCCAGATGCCTGGACGTTGCGATAGAAGACGTCGCCGTACCCGGCCAGGCCCTCGACCCCTTCCTGGATGCGGGCTCCAGCGGAGTCGTTGATGCCAATCACCGGGCAGCCGACTTTAGTGGCGAAGTCCATAACCTTGACCATCTTTTCGGCGAACGCCTCACCGAGACTCCCACCAAAGACCGTGAAGTCATGAGAAAAGACCGCCACCGTGCGACCGTCGACCGTACCGTATCCGGTCACCACTCCGTCGCCGAATGGCCGGTTCCGCTCCATACCGAAGTAGTTCGAGCGATGCCGGACGAAAGGATCGAGCTCGACGAAGCTCCCCTCGTCGAGGAGCAGGTTGACGCGCTCGCGGGCCGACAGCTTACCTCTCGCGTGCTGCTTCTGCTGAGCCGTCGACTCTTGCTCCGCGATCTCATCGCGTGTCTGTTCCAGACGAGAGCCCTCAGCCGCTTGTTGAACTGTCATGCTGCCTTCCGATCCTCAAGACATCTGTGTTTCTCAGCGTTGGACCGGCTGGGGAAACAACCAAACCGGTTTCCTGCCAGCCAGCATCCCATTGTACGCGGATTTTGTTCCGCTTCGCGAACGTTGCCGGTCGACGGTTCACGAACTACGGAGCACGGCGTCGGCGATCCTCGCGGCGCGCAAGGCATAGCGCGGCGCTGTCCTTGCCAGCCAGGCCAGCTCGACCCAGGCATCAACGCTCAACAACGCCCTTGCGGGATGGTCCCAGGATGATGAGATTGACCTGCCCGGCGCATCGAGAATAACGCGCACCGTGGCAATGCGGAGGTGGGCCGGCACGAGGCCGAGTTCCATATCCGCGGCAACGAAGCCGAATGAAGACCAATGCTCGCGATCGCGCCCCGTCACGATCTCCGGCGCCGTGAGCAGACGTCCTCCACACGCTCTGAAACCGTGGATACGGGCGCTCTCTCTGAGCCGCTGGACAAGTTCAGGATCACAGACCCGCTCGGAGCCGTTGACCAGCGCTACAGAATCGGGAACCACCACGTCGCCCGGTTTCAAACTGTCGACCAGCGAGCCAGCCACACCGCAGACAATTACCGCGTCGACTCCATCCGTTGCGGCCCACCTGCTCAGACGTAATCCACCGCGCCGCAGCGCGTAGTTCGGCCTCAGCAAGCGCGTTGTGGCGTACTCCAGAAGAGTCGGAGCGAGGAGTTCGGTCGAGGGCAAGGTATTGGCCGGAGCAGTCGACGCCGGATTGGATCGAGCGCCAATGTTGTCAGCGGTCATAACCGTTGTCGCGGAACCAGCGGACCGCCCGTTCGAGCGCCTCGTCAACCGGAGTCGGTTCGACACCAAGCTCGCGACGGGCTCGCGAAGCATCGACGAACATGTTGTGCCGAGCCATGCGGACACCTTCGAGGGGAGCCAGGGGTTGCTGGTCCGGGAAGATGCGGCAGCGAATCTCGTCGGCCCAACCGAAGGCCGACGCGACGATATACGGAATCTGCCGCGTCGGCGCGGGCAGATCACAGACGCTGGCCAGCCTGGTCCAGAGCTCGGCCAAACTCAGGTTTTCGCCGCCAACCAGGTAGCGTTCCCCCAGTTGGCCGTGCCGGAGCGCGGCAACGTGCGCCTTCGCCACGTCTTCGACAGCGACGGTGTTCATGCCGCCCGGAAGCGACGCGAAGATCCTGCCACGCATGTAATCGACGATCATCTTGCCAGTTGGGGTCGGTTTTCGATCGGCCGGGCCAACCGGAGTCGTTGGCAGCACCAGAACTGCCGGCACCTGTGCTCTGAGCACGACCGTTTCCTGCTGGACCTTCGAGTGATGATAGGCGGAGATGCCGTCGTGGGAATCAGCCGAATCTGCTTCGGTCGCGAGCCGATCCCCTCGCGCGGGACCGACGACCGCCGAACTGGAGGTGACGACTGCCCTCTCGACTCCAACCAGGCGAGCCGCCTCGAGCAGGCTGGCCGTTCCATCGACGTTCGTCCGCCACACATCTCGGCGTCGCGACGGAGCGAAGGTGTATAGCGCCGCGGAATGCATCAGATAGCGGCAGCCATCAAGCGCTCCAAGCAGATCGGCGGGCCGGAGCAGGTCACCGCGAACCAGCTCGCAGCCCGCCAGGAAATCGAGCGGTCCGTGCCGATCACGCACCAGCGCTCGCACGGAAAACCCCTCATTGAGAAGTTCACGCGCAACATGACCACCGATGAACCCCGTCGCTCCAGTGAGAAAGACGAGGTCGCCACTCGAAGCGCTCATTCCTTCAGGCGCCCGCAGATGATCGGCTCTCGGCAATCTTGTTCCGAATTGCGCTAAGTGGGATGGCCGCGCGCATCACGTCGGCGGTTGCCCGCAGCGATTCACGCGGAGACTTCATTGTCGCCATCACCGCGGTCGGCTCGTAACCACAATGCGCCATACAGTTTGCACACTTCTCATTGCGACCGCGGCCATATGAATCCCAGTCGGTTGTCTCGACCAGTTCTTTATAGGTAGAGACGTAGCCGTCGGCCATAAGGTAACAGGGTCGCTGCCATCCGAAGACCGAGTAGCAAGGGATTCCCCAGGCGGTGCACTGGAAGTCGACCTCTCCTTCGAGGAAATCGAGGAAAAGCGGCGTGTGGTTGAGTCTCCACTTTTTTCGACGCCCGTCAGCGAAAGCGTCACGGAACATGGCACGCGTGTTCTCGACCTGCAACCAGTGCTCCTGATCAGGCGCCTTTTCGTACGCGTAGCCGGGCGAAATCTGCATCGCGTCGACTTCAAGATCGTCATTTAGAAAGTCGAGCACATTGCGAACGCTGCGGGCGTTGTCTTGAGAGAAGAACGTGGTGTTGGTTGTTACCCGGAAGCCGCGACGCTTCGCCTCGCGGATGGCATCGACCGCCCGGTCGAAGACACCGTCGCGCGAGACCGACTCGTCATGACGTTCGCGCAGACCGTCAATGTGAACCGACCACGAGAAGTAGGTGGAGGGCTCGAACTGATCCAACTTCTTGGACATCAAGAGCGCGTTGGTGCAGAGATAGACGAAGCGCTTACGCTCAACGAGCGCCTTGACGATCTTATCAATATCCATATGAACCAGCGGTTCGCCGCCTGCGATCGACACAACCGGCGCCCCGCACTCTTCCACCGCGTCCACAGCTTGCTGAACTGTCATGCGGCGCTGAAGGACATCTTTCGGGTGTTGGATCTTGCCACAACCGTTGCAGGCTAGGTTACACTGGTAGAGCGGCTCCAATTGCAGGACGAGCGGAAACTTCTCGCGTTTACGCAGGCGTTGCTCCATGACGTAACTTAAGATTCGCATGTTCTGCCGCATCGTGATTGGCATACGCCCTCCCTGAGATGGACCGCAACTTCCAACGGCCAACTATTGCGCGACCATGGCTCGAGATTTCTTCGGGTCAGATCAGCTGAACGAACTCATTATGACGGCGCTGTCAATCCGAAACAAATCCTGTGCGACCTGGATTCAGTGAATCACTCGGTAACAGCGCTCACATATCTTCACAAATTGGCGACACGGCAAACAAGAATCCGCTCTGTCGATGCTATCGTATATTGACGAAACCGAGCGATCCGCCATCAAACCGATTGAACAGTCCGAATACTCATTCGTTCGCTGCCAGTTTCTTGAGAACAGCAGAAGCTATGCCGAAGTGGAATCAACGCGCGTTGGCAGAGGGATTGCGCGATCGGGACTCGATTCCAAAGATCGTCTGGAGACAAGTCGAGACGAGGAAATTGGCCGGCAGGGAAATCGGTTTTTACGGCCAGAGCATCGGAGGGAGCGCCTCGTGACTGGGACCGAGATTCCAGGGACTGAACAGACTGGGACGCCTAGACGCAAAGCCGAGCACTTGCGCATTAACCTCGAGGAGAATGTGCAGGCAAAAGGCGTTTCCACGGGCTTGGAAGACTACCGGTTCATGCCGCGCGCCCTTCCAGAAGTCAATCTTGACGCCGTCTCCACCGAAACAGCCCTGTTCGGGCGCAAACTCGGCGCGCCCATCTTTATTTCCTGCATGACTGGCGGCGTCACCGAAGCGCAGGCAATCAACGTTCAACTCGCGGAAACCGCGCAGCAGTACGGGCTTGCGATTGGGCTCGGCTCCGGGCGCGTGCTGCTCGAACGCCCCGAAGTTCTCCCGACGTTCGATATTCGACCCTATGCGCCCGACTGCGTCATCTTCGCCAACCTCGGTGCTATTCAACTTAACAAAGGTGTAACCATCGATCAGTGCCGCTACCTCGTCGACTTACTACAGGCAGATGCGCTGGTGCTGCACCTAAACGCCCTGCAGGAAGCTTTGCAGACCGACGGCGACACCGAATTCGGCGGCCTGCTGCAGAAGATCGAGCAACTGTGTCATGACATCGAAGTGCCGATAATCACCAAAGAGGTCGGTTGGGGCATCGCCCCCGACGAAGTTCGCGCGCTGGTGAACGCTGGAGTCGCGGCCGTCGACGTAGCCGGAGCGGGCGGCACCTCGTGGAGCGAGGTCGAGCGATACCGTCTCAACGGCGACATACGGGGCAAGACCGCCGCGGCGTTCGCGGACTGGGGCTTGCCCACAGCGGACGCCGTTCGGCTGGCACGTCGTGCCGCACCGGAGGCGATTATCTTTGCCAGCGGCGGTATACGCTCGGGCATGGACGTCGCCAAAGCACTCGCCCTCGGGGCCAACATGGTCGGCTCAGCCGGACCGTTTCTCCGAGCCGCGGCCCAGGGTGGGACGGTAAGCCACCAGCTCGCTGAGGAATTCATCGAAGTCTTGCGCACGACGATGTTCCTGGTCGGAGCAGAATCGGTCGACGCGTTTCGTCAATATCCGCGGCTGGCGCCTGTTGGCCCATCCGGCGTCGAGATCTCGATCAGCCAACTTCACTACAACACCATCACGTCTGACTTCATCGACATTACCGACGATGTTACGCGTGTCGTACAGACATCGGGCATCAGAAACGGCTTCGTTCAGATCTACTCGCGTCATACCACTGCCGCTATCAGGATCAATGAGAACGAGCCGCTACTCATGGCGGATTTCAAGCGCTTGCTCGATCGCATCTCCCCCTGTAACGGTGAATACGATCACGATCAGCTTGAACGGCGCGTTGGTATCGGGCCAGACGAGCCGCGCAATGGACATGCTCACTGCCAGCACCTGCTGCTCTCGTCGAGTGAGAGCGTTCCGATCATCGACGGTGGTCTGAGTCTGGGACGGTGGCAACGAATCTTCCTCGTCGAACTCGATTCTCCGCGCCAGCGGCAGATTACGGTCGAGGTGGTAGGAGATTGACCGGCCTCACGCCCGAGGCAGCGGCCGACGCGTATTGCCACATGCTGGCGAACCAGCATTACGAAAATTTCACAGTCGCATCGATGATCGTTCCGGCTTGCTATCGTATTCACCTGGCTCGCATCTACGCTTTTTGCCGGACAACCGACGATCTTGGCGACGAGAGTCGCGGTGACGGTGGAATCCGACTGGCTGAATGGCGTGCGCAGGTGGTGCGGATGTTCCACTCGCCGGTCGCGCCGGTTCACCCGGTGCTGCTGGCGCTCCGCTCGTCGGTGACGGCTCTGCAAATGAATGAGCAGCCGTTTCTTGACCTGATCGCTGCGAACGTTCAAGATCAAACCATCAACCACTATGAGACCTGGGACGACCTGTTGGCCTACTGTCAACTCTCGGCCGCACCAGTCGGAAGAATGGTCCTGGCGGCCTTTGGTGTCGATGACGTGAGAGCGACTCAGTTGTCGGACGATGTCTGTATCGGTCTGCAGATTGCGAACTTCGCGCAGGACGTCAAACGGGATGGCGAGATTGGCCGGACATACCTGGTGCAAGAGGATATTCGAACTCGTGGAATCGCCGGGGCCATTCGCGAGCACTGTGACCGCGCGGACGCGCTGCTCGGTTCCGGACGAGAACTCGAAAGAATGGTCCCGCGACGCCTGGGGATACAACTTTCCCTGTATCGGATGGGGGGGGAGGCCATCGTCTCAGCCGTGAGACGAACCGGCTATGGCACCGATCAGGAACGACCGGTGGTGTCGAATAAGGATAAGGTGAGAATCCTCGCCGCGGCGCTGCTTCGACGTGGAGGGAAGGCGAATCATGCTTGGGCGCGATGCACTCCGGAGTCTGACCACGCGTCGACTCAACGATCAGGTGATTCCACGACCCCTGTCTCCGGCAACCACGTTTAGATCGGACGCGCCAAGTCTCGACTTCGAAGCCAGCTCAAGATACTGCCAGGCACTGACGAGGCGGGAGGCCAAGAACTTCTACTGGGGGTTCATCGCACTGCCAAAAGACCAGCGTACGGCAATCTATGCCCTCTACAGCTTCGCGCGGGAGGTCGACGACGCGGTCGACTTGGCCGATGATCTGGAATCGGACAACGATCCCCTGTCAGACTCTCGTCTCGAGATGCTCGAGTTACATCGTGAGCGCCTCAATCGCTGCTACGCCGGAGACTTCGGCGATCCGATCACCCACGTCCTATACCAGGCAATCAACCAATATCGCATACCGCAGGAAGAGTTGGAAGCGCTGGTCGACGGTGTAAAGATGGACGTCTCAGTCACGCGCTACCAAACATGGGAGGACTTCCGTGGCTACTCGAAGCTGGTGGCATCAGCTGTCGGACGGATGTGCGTCCGTGTCTTCGGCTACTCCAACCCGATCTCGCTGAAATTCGCCGACGAGCTCGGTGTCGCCATGCAGTTGGCGAACATGTTACGAGACGTCCGAGAAGACTACGGCCGCGACCGGATCTATCTGCCATACGAGGATCTTGAGCGGTTTCAGGTCGGCGAGGAGACCCTGGCAACCGGAATAGCAGGTCCGGGATGGGAGCAATTGGTTCGGTTTGAGATCGCCCGTGCCCGGAAGTGCTTTGTCGAAGGTTTGCGTGTCACCGAGTTCATTCCACGACGAGCATCCGCGTGCGTGCTCACGATGGCTGGTATCTACCTCGCGATTCTCGATCGAATCGAGGCAACTCCATCAGTTCCGCTTCAGGAGCGCGTCTCGTTAGAGAACCGCGCAAAGCTTGCAGTGATGGCAAAGTCATGGGCCAGAGCCATATAGCCGTCGTCGGGGCCGGGCTTGCCGGACTCAGCGCGGCCGTCGACCTCAAGCAGCGAGGATTCACCGTCGAACTTTTCGAGCGCACGCGACTGCTCGGCGGGAAGGTAACGTCGTTCGACGTCGACGGTCTCGAAGTCGACAATGGTCAGCACGTCTACCTGGCTTGCTGCACCGAGTTCATCGACTTTATCGATCAGATTGCTACTGCATCGGGACAGCGACGAGAGGACCTGCTGTTCCTTCAGGATCGGTTTGAGGCGCTCCTGGTGATGCGTGGGTCGCCGCCCTCAATGTTGCGCGCGTCCGGCTTGCCAAGCCCGCTGCATCTCGGCCCCTCGCTGCTGCGCTACCGCCACCTCTCACTGATCGAACGGATCAAGGTCGGGACGGCAACGCTCGCCGCACGAAGAGGCTGCCGCCCGGACGAGACGATGGCGGAATGGCTCAGTCGCCACCACCAGACGCAACGAGCCAGGGCGGCCTTCTGGGATCCGTTCCTGGTCCCGTCACTCAACGCCCCACTCGACGAGGTCTCGGCCGAGTCCGGGCTGCACGTCATCACGACCGCGTTTCTGGCCGACCCCGGCGGCGCGCGTATCGGATTCGCCAAAGTCCCGCTTGCACGGCTCGCGCAGATGGCCGCCGGCATGCTCGACGAGGTGCACCTGCGAACGTCGGTTTCGACTCTGGAAATCGACGACGAAGAACGCGATCACCCGGCTTTTCGCGGAATCGTGCTGAGTGACGACACGCGAATGCCCTTCGACGGAGTCGTGCTGGCGGTGCCACCCGCAAATCTGGCGAGGATTCTAGGTGAGCCGGAGCAGTATGGGCTGTCCGGGCTCGACCAGTTCCAGACCGCGCCGATTGTCGACGTGCATCTCTGGTTCGACGTACCGGTGCTCGATTTCGGCTTCGCCGCGCTGCTTGACTCGCCCGTGCAGTGGGTCTTCCAGAAGTCCCCAGGCTATCTCTGCTGCAGTCTGAGCGCAGCGAACGCGCACGTTCACCGGCCGAGCAATGAACTCGTCGAAATGTGTGCCGCCGAACTCCGCGCCGTCCTGCCCGAACTGAGAGACGCAAAGCTCCTGAACGGGGCTGCCACACGAGACCGCGAGGCGACCTTCGTTCCGTCGCCGGGTCTAAGGCGTCCCGGCGCGGCGACGACGGTGCCCGAAGTCGTCATCGCGGGCGCCTGGACCGACACCGGCTGGCCGGCCACGATGGAATCTGCCGTTCGCAGTGGTCGTGAAGCCGCCAGGTTGCTCACCGCGAACCTTGCCTCAATCGGAAAGGATGCGGTCGGCGTTGGATAGCTCATTGAAAAAGGCGGTCGATTGGCTGATCGACAACCAGGATCCGGCTGGCTGGTGGTGCGGCGAACTCGAAACAAACGTGACGATGACGGCCGAGCACGTTCTGCTGCTGCGCTTCCTTGGCGTGCCCGTCGACAACATTCGCGACGGCGCCATGGTCCACATCCTTCGCAACCAGCGTGACGACGGTTCCTGGGGGAACTATTACGGCGCTCCCGCCGACCTGAGCACGACCATCGAGGCCTATGTCGCGCTGAAGGTTCTCGGCGTCGACCCAGGCAGCGACCCGATGGTCCGCGCACTCACAGTCATTCATCGTCTCGGTGGACTGGCCAAAGCGCGCGTCTTCACCAAGATGTGGCTGGCGCTCTTCGGCGCCTATCCGTGGGAGGGTGTGCCGAGCATGCCCCCGGAACTGATCTATCTCCCGGCGTCGGTGCCGTTCAATCTCTACGACTTCGCCTGCTGGGCGAGAGGAACGATCGCGCCGTTGCTCATCGTCCTGACCGATCGCCCAGTTCGCCCGCTTGGCTGCGAACTCAAGGAATTGGTGGTGCCGGGCACCGAGGCGGAGATGACGCGCGTTCCCGGCTCAGGACTCTTCTGGTGGACCGACAAACTGCTCAAACTCTACGACCGGTTTCCGGTCCATCCTCGTCGAGCGCGGGCATATGACCGGATTGCCGACTGGATTGTCGAGCGCCAGGAGGCGGACGGTAGCTGGGGTGGTGTTCAGCCTCCCTGGGTTTACTCTCTCATAGCCCTGAACCTGCAAGGTATGGATATCGATCACCCGGTCATGCGCAAAGGTCTGCAGGGGCTCGACGGGTTCGCGGTCGAAGAAGAAGACGGCTGGCGGCTGCAGGCGTGCATGTCGCCGGTCTGGGACACCGTCTGGGCGATGCAGGCGCTGAGCCGTGCCGGACTGGGCAAGAATCATCCGGTGCTAAGGCAGGCGGTAGCGTGGGTCCTTGACGAGCAAATCAGCGGAGGCGGCGACTGGCAGATTCGCGTGCCGGACGTCGAATGCGGTGGCTGGGCCTTTGAGTTCGCCAACGACGTCTACCCTGACATCGACGACACAGCGGTCGTTGTCGTCTCGCTGCTCGATTCCGCTGAACAGCACACCGTTCAGCCCGCGGTCGATCGCGCGGTGAAGTGGGTGATCGCGATGCGATCGAGCAACAAGGGCTGGGCGGCGTTCGACAAAGACAACACGTTCGAACTCGTCTACCGTATCCCTTTCGCCGATTTCGGCGCGTTGATCGACCCACCGTCGGAAGACGTCACCGCTCACGTGCTCGAGATGCTCGCTCGGGTCGGTTACCGACCGCACGACACGATTGTGGCCGAAGGGTTGGCCTACCTGCGCAAAACACAGCGGCGAGACGGCTCATGGTTCGGACGTTGGGGTGTCAACCACATATACGGCACGTGGTGTGTCATTTCGGCTATGGCGGCACTGTACGGAACCGGCGATGCCTTGCCCGCGCGAGCGCATCGCGCGGTCCAATGGCTGCTCGAAAAACAGAATCGAGACGGAGGATGGGGCGAGACATGCCATTCGTACGTCGATGATTCGTTTGCCGGAGTCGGCGCCACCACAGCCTCACAGACCGCCTGGGCGGTGATGTCGCTTCAGTACGCTGGACTAGGCGAGCACCCGGCCTGCGTACGCGGACTGAACTACCTACGGGAGCATCAGACGAATGGGACCTGGGACGAGCCGGAGTTCACCGGCACCGGGTTCCCACGTGACTTCTACATCAACTACCACCTCTACCGCCACGTCTTTCCGACCATGGCTCTGGCAACCAAACACGCGGGGATCGGGTTGCCGAGGTAGGTGTCATCCGCCCTCACCCGGCGCTGCGGCGCCACCCTCTCCCGCCGAGCAGGAGAGGGTTTACAGTAATCTGAGCTTCGTCTCCCTTCTCCTGCTCGGCGAGAGAAGGGCTGAGGATGAGCCGCTACGTCGTCGGACGGTATTCGCCCCAGACGGAGCGCAAACGGCCGCAGATCTCACCTAACGTCGCTCCACTGCGAAGAGCGTGTTTCATCACGACCAACAGATTATCACTGCCCCGCGCCGCGTCTTCGACCACTTTGAGCGATTGCTCGACCTTGGTGCGGTCCTGTTTGGCCCGATAGGCAGTGACGCGTTCGATCTGTCGCCGCACGGCCTCATCGTCGATGCGCGAGACTGGCACGCCAACCTCAGCCTCAGCTTGGTATTCGTTGACGCCAACGATGCGATGATCACCGTTCAGCACTGCCAGTTCCCAGCTATAGGCACTGTCGGCTATCGACTCCTGGATGAAGCCGGACTCGATGGCCGCCACCGCGCCTCCACGCTCTTCGACCTCGTCGATCAGATCCCAGGCTCGCTTCTCGAGGTCGTCGGTCAGCGACTCAACGAACCAGGAGCCACCCAGAGGATCGGCCGTGTCGGCCGCTCCAGTTTCGTCGCTGATGATCTGCTGTGTGCGAAGCGCCAGTGTCGCGGCGTCCTCGGTCGGGAGTCCGAGAGCCTCGTCGAATCCATTGGTATGCAGGCTCTGAGTGCCTCCGAGAACCGCGCTTAGCGCCTGGAACGCGACCCGCACGACGTTGTTCAGCGGCTGCTGGGCTGTCAACGACGAACCCGCCGTTTGCGTGTGGAAGCGAAGCGTCAACGACTTGGGATCCTTCGCCCCGAAGCGCTCCTTCATGATCTTGGCCCACATGCGTCGAGCCGCGCGGAACTTGGCCACCTCCTCGAAGAAGTTGCTGTGCGCGTTGAAGAAAAAGCTCAACCTCGGCGCGAATTCATCGACTTCGAGCCCAGCGTCAACCGCCGCGTTGACGTAGGCGATGGCATTGGAAAGCGTAAAGGCGATCTCCTGCACCGCCGTCGATCCAGCCTCGCGGATGTGATAACCGCTGATACTGATGACGTTCCAGTGTGGCATGTTGTCGCGGCAGTAGGCGAACGTATCGGTTACCAGGCGCATCGACGGACGCGGCGGGAAGATGTAGGTGCCGCGCGCTGCATATTCCTTCAGGATGTCGTTCTGAATCGTGCCGCCGAGCTTGCTCGAATCGACGCCCTGCTCCTCCGCTACAATCTGGTACATCAGTAGCAGCAAGGCGGCCGGAGCGTTGATCGTCATCGACGTGGTGACCTTGGAGAGATCGATCTGATCGAGCAGGCGACGCATGTCATCGACCGTACTGATCGCGACGCCGACCCGGCCTACCTCGGCACGGGCGATCGGGTCGTCTGAGTCGTACCCGAGTTGGGTCGGCAAATCGAAGGCCACGCTCAGGCCGGTTTGGCCGCGTTCGAGCAGCAGCCGATAGCGGCGGTTACTCTCTTCGGCTGAGGAGAATCCGGCGTACTGCCGCATCGTCCATCGTCGACCTCGATACATGGTGGGATAGACGCCACGGGTAAAGGGGTACTGACCGGGGTCCGGTTCCGGCGGTCGCTCGGTTTCGTGATAGACCGGCTTGATTTCAATACCGGAGGTCGTGGTTATCTCATCGATCTTTGATTTGGACACGTTGGAACCCTTCTAGGCGGCCCTCACACCTGAACGAGCTCCGTCAAGACGCCGCCACACGAACGAGGATGAATGAACGCGACGAGCCAGCCGTGTGCCCCTACCCGAGGATGAAGGTCGATGAGCTCCAGACCTTCCGCCTCGATGCGGCGCAACTCTTGCTCGAGATCGCGCACTTTCAGCGCCACGTGGTGGATGCCTTCGCCTCGCTTTTCGAGGTAGCGCGCCACTCCCGTATCATCAACGGTGGGCGCGACAAGTTCAACATAGCTATCGGGGCCAGCGGAGAACGTGGCGACACGGACACCCTGGTCGGGCAAGTCCTGTTCGACCGGCTCAGCGAAGCCGAGCATCCGGTAGTGGGCGACGGCTTGATTGAGATCCCGGACGACAATTCCAATGTGGTGAAGCTCGAGCCTGCCGAGCGCGAGTGTTTCAATCACGCGATCAATGCCGCGATCCCGCGCCGCGGCGGACAGGAACGTTTGCGACCAGGTTGTCGCCCCGGTCCGTCCGAGTCAGGTTAATCTGAAGCTTGTCGGCGTCAACGTCGAGGTGACGCGAGAGAATCACGAGAATGTCGGCGCGAATCGCCTCCATGACCTCGGGTGTGATCTTGACGTGATCCTGCACCAGAACTTCGACGAGACGCTGCTTCGCGACATTGGCGCTCGTAGCTGACCGCCGTGACGAAGCGCGACCTAGTAGCGTGTCAAAAATCCCCATTTAGCTCGCCCCTCCCCCACGCACCGGCTCTCCTCGACCACTTCGCAGCCCGATCGTCCGCAGGAACCGGTGCCAAGCACCGTCCGATTCCTCAAGTGGCATGAACGGCACCTCGGCGCCATTCATGCGCGATGCGATGTTGCGGAACGCGCGACCGGCCCGCGACTCCGGATCGAGCGCCGCCGGCTCGCCCCGGTTCGTCGATGTCACAATCGTTTCATCACTCGGCACCACGCCAAGCAGCGGGATCGACAGGATCTCGGTCACGTCGTCGACGCTCATCATGTCGCCACGACGTACAAGCGCTGGATCAATGCGGTTCACGATCAGGCGCGGCGTGGCAAGTTCCGACGCCTCAACCAATCCGACGATGCGATCAGCGTCGCGCACCGACGACACCTCGGGATTGGTCACGACGATGACGTCGTCGGCACCAGCGATCGAATTTCGAAATCCCTGTTCAATACCGGCTGGAGAATCGATCAAAGTGAAATCAAACTGGCGTCTGAGCTCTTCGCATAATGTCCGCATCTGCTGCGGCGAGACCGCCTCTTTCTCACGCGTCTGTGCGGCCGGAATCAAATAGAGCGTATTCAAGCGCTTGTCGCGAATCATTGCCTGTCGCAAGCGACATGTCCCCTCGACCACGTCGACCAGATCGTAGACGATCCGATTTTCCAGGCCGAGCACGATGTCGAGGTTGCGCAGTCCGATGTCGGCGTCGATCAAGACGACCGAGCGTCCGAGGGATGCGAGCGCGGCCCCGATATTCGCGGTCGTGGTCGTCTTGCCGACGCCCCCTTTGCCGGACGTAATCGTGACAATCCGCCCCAGCGTTCCTTGCTGTCGATCTTCTCCCATATCCCTACCTCAATGCCTGATCGCGCCGCAGCGCGTCGGATCGACAATCGATTTCTCTACGTACTCGTTAACGCGCCGAGCGACGGTCGGTCCTCCAGGGTTCGACAATGATCTCACCGTTGTGCACGCGTGCCATCATCGGCCCATCCGGAGAGACCTCACGCTGGTCCGGCGGCCGCGCAAAGATGCTGGCGATACGGAGCTGCGTCGGAATAAGACGCAGTGCGCAAATGATTGAGTTGAAATCGCCGCCCATACCGGCGTGAACCGTCCCGCGAATCGAGCCCCAGACCAAAACGTCCCCAGCCGCCATCACCTCGGCACCCGCGTTGACGTCTCCAACCACGACCACGTCGCCGTCTGATTGAATCGACGAACCGGAGCGAAGCGTTCGCCGCACATACAGCGCGGTCCGTTCGCCGTCGGCGTTCGTGTGCGTTCCCGCTTCCTGAGATTCGTCAATAGCGCCCTGAGACACGACGCGAAGCGGATGATAGCCCCAGGACCGCAGGAGTTCGTTATACGTCGGATTGCCGGAGATGACCGTGCGCAACCTCACGCCGCGTTCGGTGAGGAGCGCTCTCAGGGCTACGATCTCCTCGACGTTCGGCACGCGCGCCCCGTAGTCAATGACCAGTTCGGATTGCTGGAAGAACTCTCCACCGCCATCGATGCAGCCACGAACCAGCCCAAGTAACACCGGAAGCGGTGCTTCCAGCGGTAGTTGGAGAATCAGACCGTCACGAGTGCCGCGAACGCGAACTTGCTCATACTTTTCATGATGCCGCTCAGCCATGAGCCCCGCGCTCCTTCCCCAACCGCACGTCCCCGCGCAACGACAAACCCCCTCGTAAGAACCGGCTTCTATGCCCTCCGCCGTTTCGATGCATTAGTCTAAGTCTGCGATGGACCCTTTCCAAAGTGAGCCGCCAGGATCGCATCGGCGACTGGAACCGCGTAGGTGGCGCCCTCTCCACCCTTTTCGATCAGAACGATGACGCAGATCTCCGGCTTGTCGAACGGCGCCCAGGCCGTGAACCACGCGTGAGAGCGACGGTACTTGCCGTCGATCATCTCGCCGAATTCGGCCGTTCCGGTCTTCCCGGCGATCGGGAAATCGTTCCCGGTGAGAACGAACTTTCCCTTCGCGGTCCCGTCTGTAACTGTTTTTCGCATTCCAGTCCGCACCGCCTCGATGTGCTGAGGATCGACGGCAAGCGACCAGCGTGCTTCAGGTTGAAAGTTCCGGTAGACGTTGCCATTCGCGTCGCGTAACTCTTTGACGAGGCGCGGCCGGTAGTAGGTTCCCCCGTTGGCGATCGCCGCCTGGGCACACGCAAGCTGGAGCGGCGTGCATGCCAAGTGTCCCTGTCCGATCGAGACGTTGATAGTATCGCCGACAGACCAGTATTCGTGCAAAGGGGATTGGAAGAGCCACTTCGCATCGGGAACGACTCCGGACGCCTCCCCGGCAAGCTCCACTCCGGTTGGTCCACCGAATCCGAACGATGAGCGCAGGTACTTGTCGATCAAGTCGATTCCAAGTCCCTCGAAGTTGTGCGCATGCGAGTCTCCCGGGATGTAGTAATGCAGTGGTTGGGTCGATCCTTCCGGGATCTGTCCCGGAGCGCCGACATTGTAGAAGAAGACGTCGCAGGACTGAGCGATGGCGTCCTCCACCGAGATCGCATGATGTCCCGATGCCAGCCAGCAGACGTACGTATTGCCGCCCAATTCATCGGTCACCGTCGGCACCCGAATCGAACCGGCACAGAAATATTCCGTCTGCAGGTCGATCGTCCCTTCCTGCAGCGCCGCGCAGGCCTCCAGCGGCTTAATCGTTGATCCGGGCGGAAACACGCCGCTGATCGCATTGTCCGTGAGCGGCTTGAATGGGTCGTTTAGGTAGTCCTGATACTGCTTCTCCGAGATGCCGTCGACAAAGAGCTGATTGTCGTACGACGGCAGCGAGACCATCGCCAGCAGTTCGCCGTTCTGCGGGTTGATCGCGACGGCCACACCAGACCCGACCGATGATAGACCGTCCTTCTGCGCGCCTTCATTCGCCTTGTTGATGCCGTCTTGCAGTGCCACGGCGACTGCCTTCTGAAAGTCACGATCGACAGTCAGCACGGATGTGAATCCAGGCACCGGCTCGTGACGCATCGATGCGATTTCGCCGAGCGCGACACCGCGCGCGTCGGTCTGCACCATCCGCAGGCCATGATCGCCACGCAGGTATGGCTCGAGCGCCTCTTCCAGGCCGCCTCGCCCGACATAGTCGGTCGCGATGTATGGATTATTCGGCTGGTCCTTGTACTGGTTGTACTCTTCCTCAGTAATCGGCCCCACGTAACCGATCAGATGCGAAAACTCCTGTCCAGCCAGGTAGCGTCGCACCAACTTCTGGTCACTGATGTCGACGCCAGGAAGATAGACCGAGTTGGATTGAAGGGCGAGAGCCGTGTCTTTCGGCACGTCCTCCTTTACGGTTACGGGAAGAACACTCGCAGCATTGAGCTCCAGCAGGAAATCCAGGTAAGTCATGACGTGCACGCCAGGAAGCTGCTTTTCAAGTGGCGTGAATTGCTCAACCTGTGCTTGAGTCAGATCTTCTTTGACCGGAACGAGATTGTCGGGCGAATCGCGCAGCACCTGCTTCACCAGCTTGTCCGGATCGACGCCAATCGTGCTGGCCAGTGAGCGAACGACGTACTCTTCTGAACCGAGTGGTAAGCCACTCTTGCGAACAACCAACTTCGGCTTCAGATCGAGCGCTGACGTCAGCTGCTCGCGGATATACGCCACCGTGTTCGGATCATCTGGTACGTCTGGCGGCAAGATCGAAACCGTCCAGCTGATGCGATTCTCCGCGAGCACGTTGTTCTTGCGATCGACGATCAAACCACGCGGAGCGTTGAGGATCTCGAGGCGCTCGGCGTTGCCCTTCACCTGATTGTCGTATTGGCGCGCGTCGACCATCTGCATCTTGGCCAGCTTGGCCGCGAGTCCGCCGAATCCGGCGATGAACATGCCCTTAAAGAGGAGCATGCGCCGGGAGATGAAGATCTCGTCGTCGGCTCGCTCGTCAACGCGCCGGCCCTTTCGGTCAGCCGGTCGTACCAGTTCCATTCGTTTACGCGCGCGACGCACGGACAACCCCCAGACGATCCAGAATGGCGACGATCAGGTAGATCAGCGGCACCATCGCAACATTCAGCAGAGCAGTGAGTACGGAGAGACGCACCGTGACACCCAGGGAGTAGCTCAGCCCGGTGGCCGATGAGACGATCGCTCCAATGAGCTGGTGAACGATGGTCGCCGCGACCACGAGAACCATCGGGATGATCACGCCGCTATGAAAGAGACGACGACGAGCCAGGCCACCGATAATGGCGACCGGAAGCAGTGCGAGCGTGTTCGATCCAATCGGATCGAGCGCCAGCAGATCGAGCAGGATGCCAACGGGGAGCGTCCAGATCACGCCCTCGGCGATGCCACGATCGGCGCTCCAGACGAGGATGAGCACGAGCACGATGTTCGGGCTGATGCTCAGCACGTTGATGGCTGGAATGAATGCTGCCTGTGCAATCGCCACGAAGGCAATCGCCAGCGCGAAGATGACGCGTGTCACTGGTATTGAGTCGTCCCCGTCAGATTCGACCACTTCCCCGCGCAGAATCGTAACACAGCAGAGATTATGTTCAACGTAAACGCCTGCACGACCCTAACCGGCCCTGCGGCCAGTTCGTGTGACCTCGGCCGTGGTCTCCTTGTTCGGAAGCGTCGAGGTGAGCAATGCGTCCACGGCCGCATCGACGTCGTAGGCAACCCGCCGAAACGCCACCGACCAGCCATCCCCGTCGTTCGTGAGCACCGCGTAGGCCGCCCGCGGATCGCCGTCGAACGGCGCGCCGATGCTACCGACCGAGCAGAGCAATTTGCCGTCTACCTCCCGCTCGTACTGGACATGGATATGGCCGTAGGCAACGGCCGAAGAGTCGAACTTGTCGAGCATCTCGCTCGCGGTCTCGTCGCTCGCGTCGGGCCCCACGACCGGGTGCGCGCTCCATGGGGTCGCGTGACAGATGGTCAGCGTTTGACCATCTGGTCCGTCAATGTCAATCCGCACCGGCCAGGTCGCGAGGAAGTCGATTTGCGTGGGCGACAAGCGCTCGATGGCCCATCGATCGAGCTGCTGCAACTGTGGGGAATGTCGCTGTGCAGCCGTTGTAATCGACGTCTGATAGTTGCCATTCTTCGCCAGCTCGACGATGAACTCGTCGGTGTTGCCGCGAACTGCGCGGTAGCCGCGCTCACGCAACCGGTCAACGCATTCAGACGGGAAGGCTCCATTGAAGACGAGATCGCCGCCGTAGACGACTTCGTCGTATGGGCCGGTCGCGTCGACATCGGACAGCACCGCGTCGAATGCGTAGAGGTTTCCGTGGACGTCTGAGATCATGGCGATGCGCATTCCCTGTTCCCTTCCTCGAATTGGTCAGACTGTGGGCATCAGCGTCTCGCGAGCGAACGTGCGACGGCCGACGCATGGGCTTTTCGCTCGATCCCGTCGTCAAGACTGTCGAGCCGATCGACACCGTAGCGGCGCTGGAGCGCCGCGCCTATCAGGAAGTCAGTGAGCACCGGGTTCTTCGGCAGCAGCGCGCCGTGCATGTAGCAACCAATCGCGTTCTTGTAGCGGCATCCCTCGTAGCCATCCTGGCCGTTGTTGCCTCGACCGACCCGCACCCGCCCCAATGGCGACGAACCCGGACCGAGGTAGGTCAACCCGCTGTGGTTCTCGAACCCGACCAAATCCCCAAATTCATCTGACTCGACAACGATGTTGCCGATGAACCGCTCGCGTCCAGCCACTGTCCAGGCATCGAAGACCGAGATGCCCGGTAAATCGTCACCGTCGTGCGGCCGGTAATACTTGCCCAAAAGCTGGTAGCCGCCACAAACTGACAGGAGTGGAGCCCCGTCTTCGATCTCGGCCTTCAGCAACTCACCCTTGGGCCCCTGGATGTCGGCGGAAACACCGATCTGTTCCCGGTCCTGACCGCCGCCCCAGAAGTAAATGTCGTATTGACCAGATCGAATCTCGTCGCCGATCCCCGAGTAGACAATCTCGGCCTCGACGCCGCGCCAGTGACAGCGTTGGGCCAACGCCAGGACGTTGCCGCGGTCGCCGTAGATGTTCATCGAGGCACCGTAGAGCCAGCAAATGGTGAGCTTCACGGGGTGATCCTCTCGCGAATGATTGGCGCCGCCTACTGCCGCCAGAACGCGGTGACTGCGCCGTGATCGGCCAGAAGTTCACGCAATTCGAGCATGGCCGTGTAGGTCGGCAGGACATAGCCGGTCTGACCAACCGGGATCTGGTCGACGAACTCGTCGAACGCGGTTCGCAGCGCGTCGAGTGGATGAATGCGCTCTGTCGAAACACCCGCGTACTTCAGCCGGTTGGCCATATCGGCACCGCGGATGCCACTCGTATAGAGTGGAGCGCTGCCCCCCGCGAGTTGTTCGACATTAACGTCCCACAGCCAGGAGACATCCCGGCCGTCAGCGTCGAGATCATTGATGACGATCAAAGTCGGCTCGTCCGTCCCACCCGAGGCCAACATACGCAGCACTTCGTCGAACCCGACCGGGTTCTTGACCAGGACGATGACGATCTCCCGGTCACGATAGGTCAGCCGTTCGATCCGCCCAAATGCCGAGCGAAAATCGGCCAGTGTGTTCGCGACGGATTCAAGTGACACGCCGAATTCAAGCGCCGTGCTCGCAGCTGCCAGTGCGTTGTACGCATTGTAGAGACCCGGAATCGGAACATTCAGGTGTTCGAGTTTCCCGTCAGATTCGAGGTCGAACGAGATAGAGTTGAGTGCGTTCAACTCAACCGATGTCGCGCCGTAGTCAATATCCGGGCGTGCGAAACCGCAATTGTCGCACCGGTAATGACCGAGGTGCGAGAGGTACAACTGATCGTAGCGGAGCGACGCACCACAGCGACGACAGACGGCCGAATCGGCTGCGTGTGGCAGCTCATCCAGCGTATAGCGCGATTCCTGCAAGCCGAAGGCGCGGCGCCGTGCCGGCACGTTTTCGGTGATGGCAGCGAGAGCCGGATCATCGCCGTTTAATAGCAGCGTCTGATCCCTTCGCATGTGTTGAAACGTCTCGTGCCAGTGTCGCGCGATGGTATCCAGCTCACCGTAACGATCGAGCTGATCACGAAACAGGTTGAGGAGCAGGACGAGCCGCGGATTCGATCGTCGCACGACCTCGGGGAACGCCGCCTCGTCCGCCTCGATCACCGCAACGTCGCCACGCGGCTTTCCAACCCAATTACTTTGTTCAGCGAACGCTGCGCTAATCCCCCGCACCAGGTTCGATCCGGTCCGGTTGTGAATCACGTGCATCCCGGCGGCTTCGAGGATATCGGCAAGCATGCGCGAGGTGGTCGTCTTGCCGTTGGTTCCCGCCACCACGATACAGCCATTGCGGACACGACGCGCCAATTTGTCGAGGATGTCCGGATCGATCGTATTGGCGACCAGCCCGGGCGCGGCCGTTCCACCGCCCCGGCCAAGCCGCCGGATCGCTCCGGCGCTCAGCTTGCCGGCCGCGACACCGAACGCCAGCCGTGTGTCGAATCGCTTGGTCGTGGTCACGGTTGCGTCCCATCGGCGGTAATAACCATCACCGATTGGAGCGAGTTGAAATCGATCAAGGGCGCGACATCGACGTTGAGTTCGTCCGACTGCACATTCCGGTGAATGGCGCTGACCTTGCCAACGACCAGGCTTTTCGGCACGTGAAGTGTTCGTCCGTTGGTCACCACTACGTCACCGACGTTCACCTGCACCGACGGATCCAGGTACTTGAGCTGCATTCTGCCGCCCGCTTGCCACTGTCCGAAGAGGACGCCGTTCGCGCCGTTCGATTGGAGCATCGCTCCGACATGCGACGCGACGTCGATGTCGAGCGTGACCCGCGACTGCTCGGGACTCACGTCCGTCACCTGGCCGATGAAAAAGTCGGGACTGATGACGGCCATACCGGTCTGTATCCCGTCATTGGATCCGCGATTGATGACCAGGATGCGCTTGGTGCCGTTCGGGTCCTGGCCGATGATACTGGCCGTCACGACGGTCAGATTAGGTTGAGACTGCTTGAAATCGAGCTGCTTCTGCAGTTCGTTGACTTGTCCTTGCAGGTCCTTCAGCCGGGCATTCTCGGCCAGGAGTCGATCTCGTTCGGCTGTTACCTGTTGCAGCTGCTGCTCGGTGGCCGACGACGAGCCATGTCCCAACGAATGAATCGAGTCTCCAGCGCGCGTCAGCGCCGCCTCGAAGGGATGGATCAGCGTTTCGGCGGGCGTCTTGGCGGCATCCAGCTGATGGCTCTGATCCAGGGCGATCAACGTGATCGACGTGACCAGGAAGACGGCGATCAGGGCGATGGTTTGTCGTGTTGACAGGGAGATCACAATGTTTCCAGGTTGGGGCCGCGAGCGGGCCATAACGGACGGCTACTTCGCCGGACGACGAAGCTCCTGGCCTCCTGCGAGCGCACGCTGGTAGAGATGGAGCGCTTCGGCTACCCGGCCGGTTCCTCGTGCCACGCATGTCAAGGGGTCGTCTGCCCGGTAGACCGGCATGCGCAACTCCGACTGCAGGCGCTTGTCAAGGCCGAGCAGTAGGGCGCCACCACCCGCGAGCGTGATGCCGCGCTCCATGATGTCGGCGACCAATTCCGGCGGGGTCTCCTCGACGCAGGTCTTCACCAGGTCGACGATCGTGTTAACCGGACCCGAGACGGCGTCGCGTAACTCGACACTGCTGACTTCGACGAACTTTGGCAAGCCAGTCAACAGGTCCCGCCCACGCAAGACCACCGTCCGCTCCTCTTCGAGCGGGTATGCCGAACCGGCCGCGATCTTGGCGTTCTCAGCCGATCGCTCTCCGATAACGAGGTTGTGATCGCGGCGCGCATATTGAATGATGGCGTCGTCAATCTCGTCTCCGGCAACACGAATCGAATGGTTCACCACGATGCCGCCGAGCGAGATCACCGCGACTTCCGTCGTGCCGCCGCCAATGTCAACGATCATGCTCCCGACCGCCTCATTAATTGGCAGGCCGGCACCGATCGCCGCGGCCATCGGCTCCTCGACGGTGTACGCCTCGCGCGCACCGGCGCTGAGCGCGGCATCCTTGGCCGCGCGCTTCTCGACTTCGGTCACCCCGCTGGGAATGCCGATGACGACGCGCGGATGCGGCGCCATGAAGCGCTGAACATGCACTTTACGAATGAAGTAGTGGAGCATCATCTCGACGGTGTCGAAGTCGGCGATAACCCCGTCTTTGAGCGGCCGTACGGCGACGATAGTCTCCGGCGTCTTGCCGACCATGGCCTTCGCCTCGACGCCGACCGCCAGGGCACGACGCGACTTCTGGTCGACCGCCACGACTGACGGCTCGGAGATGACGATTCCCTTGCCACGAACGTAGACAAGCGTGTTGGCCGTTCCAAGGTCAATGCCCAGATCGCGGCTAAAGAGCCCGAACAACGCGCTCAGCGGTCTGATCATGCCGGAATCAGCTCCCAACCCTTGAAGATGCAGTCGCGATGCACACGTCCACAGTATCCCCCAGTTCGCAATGCGGACTGTCACTCCGGACGTTGAAGTCGTGGGATTATACCATGCACGTCCGCGCATCCTGTCAGACGACCCACACGCATCCACGCCCAAACCCGACCCGATCTTTCATTTGGCTCGCCTCATACGCTATACTGGCGCATCCGCGATCGACAGAATCCCGCGTCCGTACTGATCGGTGATCCGCGATTGGGCGGATCAGCCTGCGGGGATCGCGCAGAGGGATGCCAATTGTGCCTGCGAGAGGGTCGCCACGGCCTGGTCGTCGGCGCGGCGTTTAGGTGGGGGCCGGATGGAACAGGAGCTCCACGCGATCGTCAATCCCGTTTCCGGTGGAGGCCGCACGCGCAAAGTGTGGCCCGAGATCGCGGAACGAATGCGCGCAAACGGTATCCGTCTCCATCAACATGAGACGTGCGGTGTCGGCGATGCAACGGAGATCGCCCGCCGAATTGTCAGCGAAGGTGTGCGCGACATCGTGGTCGTCGGAGGCGACGGGACGCTCAACGAGGTCGTCAACGGCATCCTCGCTGATGATGACGTATCAACCGCCGACGTCGTGCTCTCGCTCATACCGTGCGGAACCGGACGCGATTTTGCCCGCTCGTTGGGTATCCGAGGACCAGAGCACGCCGTTGAGATTATCTCCAGTGGCATGGTGAAGACCGTCGACGTTGGGTCGATAACGTATTCCCGTGCAGGAGAGGCCACTCGGCGGTACTTCGTGAATGTCGCTGACGTCGGCCTCGGCGCCGAGACGGCCGCCTGGATGAACCGGTCATCGAAGCGGCTCGGGGGATTTCTCGGCTACCTGGTCGCCGCGACGCGCACGATCATCGTCTTCGCGGGACGGCCCGCCCGCGTCACCATTGACGACGATGTGGTACATGATGGGCCAGTCGGAATGGTCGTGCTGGCGAATGGAAAGTATTTCGCCGGGGGTATGTTGATTGCGCCAACTGCATCACTATGTGATGGGAAGTTCGACATCTTCGTTCTCGACGACGTGCCGAAGCGGACGCTGCTCCTTTCGCTGCTTCCTCGAGTCTATCGCGGAAAGCACGTTGGACATCCGTCAGTTCATCATTATCAGGGCGCAAATGTGGAGATCTTTTCGAATGAGCAGCTTCCCTTTGAAGTAGACGGTGAGCAGCCCGGTTCGACGAATATCCAGGCCTGGGTACGGCGTGGATCACTCAAAGTTCGAGCGCCACTTTCGGCGGAAGCAATGGAGAAGCCAAGATTTGACCAGCGCTTAACAGTCTGATAAGAATGCACATGTACATACGCCGAACTCGTTGCTTTCGAGGTGCGGCGCCGGAGCACATTCTCCAGGCATGGGGCGCGGTCAAACGGCTCGACACGTAAGGAAGTCAGGGGTCAGCGGCATGAACGTTCAGCCGGGTCAGCAGTCTGAATCCGTCGTCTTGGATACCGGTCCGTCCGAATCCGAGACATTTACTATGGTCGGCGAGACGCGCACGCCGACGTTACAGTGGTTCGTCGCTGGGCTCAAGCGACAACTCATTACGACTGGCCACGTTTTCCGTGAGCAACCGGAGCCGGATATTCACCTGGTTCTGAACTTTGTCGACCGCGACAATCCGCAGGCCTACCGGCGCAAAGCACAGGCGACCTTCGCTACAGCTATCGTCGAGCTGGACGACGAGCCGGAGAACTACCTACGCATCGGTTATCCGTACCTCGTGCGAGCCTTGGCGAATCTCGTCGTCCTGCTTGTGCATGGAAAGAATGGGATCGAAGCCCACTTCATGACCCTCGAACAGGGCCATTATGTCGTGTACTACCGTGATGGCGAGGACGATGACTTCTTTGCCCAGATCTACGGTCGCATCGAACCGCTGGCAACGTCGCAACTCGTCATCAATAACGTCTACAACACGGATCTCGAGCAAGAGCTCTGGAGCGGCGACGAGATCACCGGTCAGATCAAGCGGGCCGGCCAGAAGCTCGACGCTATGAACTTGCTCCCCGCGCCGTTCCCAATTCATGAGATCCTGGCGCCACGCGAGCTCCGGCACGTCAAGCGACTGTATGGCATCGGCGGCCTGAGCTACGGCAACCTGAGCGCGCGCAAGGACGCGCAGCGCTTCTGGATGAGCGCGAGTGGCGTCAACAAGGGCAAGCTCGATCTCATCGGCCAGGACATTCTGATGGTGTCTGGTTTTGATCCAGTTGAGCCCGCCATCCACCTCAGCGTGCCAGAGACTGTAGAACCACGGCGCGTCTCGGTCGATGCGATCGAGCACTGGATGATCTATCACGAGCATCCAACGGTTGGAGCCATCGTTCACGTCCACGCCTGGATGGACGGGATCACCTCCACTGAGATCAACTACCCGTGCGGCACGATTCAACTCGCGCGCGCCGTGGCGGATCTTGTTCGTGAGCATCCGCAGCCACACCGCGCCATCATCGGACTCAAGAATCATGGTGTAACGATCACTGGCACGAGCATGGATGAGATCTTCGAGCGCATCGACGGGAAGATCATTCCACAGGTGCCGATGTCCTGACCGTCAATCCAAACACGTACGATCGGTGGCGAGTCGAGTCGACTCGCCATTCTTCTTGCCCGTCTCTTCAGACAGCGAGTCAATTGGGACTTTCGGTTCACGACCGTCGACCTCGGAATCTCTACAGTTGTTGCTGTTGTAGACGAGTTTGGACTCTATCGAGGAGTGGGCATTGCGGCAGCCAGACTCACCGGCAATTGGTCATGCGGAAATCGGTATCGCGGCCGAGGTCCCCGGTAAGATCGCAAGTAGAACTGCGCTCGGTGATCGGTCCATCCACATTGCCTCGCTGGCCGCGGTACTCGTCATCGGCATCTCCGTGCGGCTCTTCGGGATCTCGCACGGGAACTTCCCGGTCAACGACGGCGGCATGTTCTATCAGGCGATCGTGCAGATTAAGGATGTCCATTTTCATCTGCCCGCCGAGCTGCACTACAATGGTTTGAGCATCCCGTTCGCCTATCCGCCCCTCGGGTTCTATCTCGCGGCATTCATCTCGTCCGCCACTGGAGCCAGCGTCATCCAGCTCTTGCGAATTCTGCCCTTCCTCTTCAGTGTCGGGACTATCGTGGCTTTCATGCTCTTCGCGAGCGCCTTCGAAGCGGACCGGCCGACGGTCATCGTGGCGTCCTTAGCGTTCGCACTCGTTCCACGCAGTCACAACTGGGAGATCATGGGTGGAGGGCTCACGCGGGGGCTCGGGTTCCTATTCGCCACTCTCGCCCTCTGGCAGACGTACCGCCTTTTCACGAGCCGGTCACGGCCGAGCCTCGTGCTTGCCAGCCTGTTTGGGGCGCTGACCTGCCTGAGTCATATCGAGATGGCCTGGTTTCTCGTCTTCAGTTCCGCGCTCTTTTTTCTCGTTTTCGGACGATCCCGTCGCGGCGTGCTGGACTCGGTGTTCCTCTCACTCGGCGTGCTCGTGCTCACGAGTCCCTGGTGGCTCGTGGTCGTATCGCGCGATGGACTGGCACCGTTTCTGAACGCCGGGCATTCGGGCGCTGACGCACTGATGAACATCATCGGTCTGAGCGTGATCTTCAACTGGGGAGACGAACCGTGGTTCCCCCTCTTTGGGGCGCTGGCGGCACTCGGACTAATCCTCAGCTTACGACGCGGGCAGACCTTCCTGCCGTTCTGGGTACTGGTGACACTGGTACTCGACACGCGAAAGTTTCAGACCGACGCGATGATCCCGCTCTCGCTACTGGTCGGCGGCGCGATTGTCCAGTTCCTGGTCCCGCTGATAACTGACGCAGGAAACGGCTGGGTTACCTGGAGGACCGAATCGGGCGCATCACATGCAGTCTCCAAACGAATTCTGACCTGGCTGTCACCGGCGGTCGTTGCATTGATGCTTGGCTACGGCTGGATGTCGTCGATTGCCGCGGTCACCGGGTCGTACACGTCCCTGTCATCGGCAGAACAGGACGCGATGAGCTGGGTGCGATCGTCGACCCGATCCGACGCCCGCTTCGCGATCGTGACGGGGGACAGCTGGGCCCGCGATCGCTCGAGCGAGTGGTTCCCGGTCATGGCAGGACGCGTGAGCGTAGCAACCGTTCAGGGCTACGAATGGGCACCGGATAACGGGTTCAATCAGCAGATGGCGATTTATGAGAACTTACAGAAGTGCTCGACCGAGACGGCGAGCTGCGTCAACAACTGGAGCAACGCGGCTGCCGAGAGCTTTGACTACCTCTACCTGGCAAAGCGAGAAGCGCAGCAGTCCTTGGTCGACTACCACGCCCCCTGTTGCAGTGGACTGATCGATTCGCTCGAGCACGATCCGAGCTATTCGCTCGTCTTCCAGAACGACGACGCAACGATCTTCAAGCACGTGACAGGGGCGGGTGGGTGACGGCCGGCGACCATGGCGATCAGTCCTCGAACGCAAAGACCGCCTTGATGACGCCGGATTTACCTTTACTGGTAACGGTTTCGAGGGCTTCGCGGTAGTTGGACAATTCGAACCGGTGCGTCAGAAGGGGCGACAGGTCTACCTTCCCCTCCGCCAACAGCCGCACGGCGAGTTGCATCGTCGAGATTCGTTCGCCGTTGAAGTTCTCCATTGCGTAGCAGAAACTGCCGATGAGGTTGACTTCTGAGAGCCAGATCGGGCTCCAGTCAATTCCCTTGGGGATCCCGGCCAGTCCCACCAACACCATCCGCCCACTCGACGCAGTCAAACGTAGTGCATCATCGACCGTGCTGCTCGACCCAACGCATTCGTAGACGACCTCAGCTCCGCCACTCACGACATCCTTGCCGATCACCGGTTTGTAGATCGATGCACCGGTGGCATCGGCTACTTGACGGTAGAAGGCGCTGCCACGTTTGGGCTTGATCACGACGTCGGCCTTCAGCCGCTCGGCCATTTGCACCTGGAATGGGTGACGTGCCGTGATGATCACCCGGGCCCGAGATCCGATGGCTCGGATCGCGGCCAACGTGCACAGGCCAATCACCCCAGCACCGATGATCAGGACAGTCTGATCGTCAGCCGGTCGATTGCGAAGCACTGCATGGAGCGCGACGGCGAACGGCTCGGCCAACACCGCGTTTTCGTCCGACACGTTGTCCGGAATCGAAACAAGCTGTGATGTATGCGCCACGAACGACGGCGACCAACTGCCGCCGGTCGCCCGGCAAAATCCGGTCAACATTCCAGCCGAAATCGTCCCGTCGCGAAATCGCTGGCACAGGTTGTAGTCGCCCCGGGCGCACATCGGGCACAGATCAGAAAATCCACGCGCAATACACGGGAGCAAGGGATCGACCACGACGCGCTGGCCGACCGAGAAGCCTTCAACGGCTGATCCAACCTCCGAGACACGGCCGACATTCTCGTGCCCGACGGTGAAGGGGAAGGACGTGAATGCAGACGTTGACGTGCTGCTGTGCAGGGTGATGAGGCCGATGTCCGAGCCGCAAATCCCGCCGAAACGGGTCTTGACCCGCACCCACTCCTGAGTTGGCAACACCGGCTCGGAGACGTCGTTGAACTGGAGGCACGCGAGGTCACTCCAAAAGGCCCGGTCGAGACCGATTCCGAGCGCCTTTGTCAGCGCATACCGCGGAATGCTGTCCGTGAACTGTAGAGCCTTCACCCTGTTGCCTCCCCTGTGTTGCTCGTCGACCCCGTTGCCAACCGATGGGCCGCTGCATTATCCCACGAACACATCTTGCCAAGAGGTCCGCCCTCTGATGTAATGTGTGTACGTACACAACAACGTGGCGAAGGGGAGCGCATGACTGCATCCGGCAACTCAACCGAACGCCTCCTACTCCTGGGCGGAACGCGCGACGGGCTCTATATCTTTGAGCAGCGCGATCCGACCTCAGTCTGGACCCGAACGGGACCCCATTTGGCCGGCCTTGACGTGAGCCACGCGCAGCTCGATCCGCGTAACGGACGCACGATCTTCGCGGCCGCGACGGGCAATGGCATCACGGCAGTCTATCGCAGCCGCGATCTTGGTGAGAGTTGGGACATGGCGGGCTCTCCGTTCGAGGTCGATCAAGTCTGGCATGTGGAACCGGGGCACCCGCTGCAGCACGGTCGGGTCTACGCCGGGGCCATGCCAGGGGCCCTCTTCGCCAGCGACGACGACGGCGATTCCTGGCGACCGCTCACCGGCCTGAGCCAGCACGCATCGCGTGAAGAATGGTGGGAAGGCGGCTCGGGCGGAATCAACGTCCATCGCATATTGGTCGATCCGAGACGTCCAGAGCGCATTTACGCGGGAATCTCGGTCGCCGGTCTATTTCGCAGCGACGACGGCGGAGAGACCTGGTCACCCAAGAACGAGGGCGTCTTCCGCTTCTCGGAGTGGGGCGATGACATCCGGCACGGCGACGTGCACCGGTGCATCCACTCAGCCGTCCTCGATCCGTACGATGGCCGCGTGATCTACCAGCAGAATCACGTCGGGGTCTATCGCAGCGGCGACGGCGGCGACAGCTGGACGGAGATCACGGCGGGACTACCGAGTAATTTCGGGTTTGTCATCGCCATCACCCACCAACATCCGCCCGCGGTCTTCGTCGTTCCTCAGGACGCGGACAACATCCGCATGAGTGGACAGTTCACCGTCTATCGAACGCGAGACGGCGGTGCAAGCTGGGATGCGCTGACGAATGGTCTACCCGTCGTAGAACGACTGACGCTCTATCGTGAAGCGATGACGGCCGATCACCACGATCCGGCGGGTGTCTACTTTGGAACGAGCGACGGTGCGATCTGGGCCAGCCGCGACACGGGCGATACGTGGTCCATTCTCGCTGACGGACTACCCCCGGTGCGCTCCGTCACCACCGGTGTGCCCAATCGACGATAGCCGTTCCACCTCCCTAACCCGATCGTCCCTGGTCGCCGGACGTTAGTTTGCTATCCTCGTATCATAGGCCGCGAAGACCTGAACTCGCGGACTGCCATCGATCTGCTCGTACAAACGTCCCTGCCCCCAATCACTCCTGGAGAGGCCAATGACAAACCGACTCGCCAACCAGACCAGCCCGTATCTGCGCCAGCACGCCGAAAACCCGGTCGACTGGTATCCATGGAGCGATGAGGCGCTGAGCGCCGCTCGCGAGCAGGACAAGCCGATTCTCCTGAGCATCGGCTACGCCGCCTGCCACTGGTGCCACGTCATGGCGCACGAGTCGTTCGAAAACCCCGAGATCGCTCGACTGATGAACGAGCACTTCATCAACATCAAGGTCGACCGCGAGGAGCGGCCAGATATCGACAGCATCTATATGCTCGCGGTGCAGATGCTCACCGGTCAAGGTGGCTGGCCAATGACAATGTTCTTGACGCCGGATGGAAAACCGTTCTATGGCGGCACCTACTTCCCGCCTGAGGATCGCCAGGTCGGTCCCAGTCAGATGATGCCCGGGTTTCCACGCGTCATTCACGCCGTCGCCGACGCCTACCAGAACCGGAGGGATGAGGTCGAGGGCTCGGCAAACGAGATCCGAGAACACATCGACCAGCACTTTCACACCGCGATGCGACCAACCGAATTGAACCTGTCAGGACTGAGCCAGGCGGAGCAGACACTTCACCAGCAGTTCGATAGCGCGAACGGCGGATTTGGCGACGCTCCGAAGTTCCCGCCGAGTATGGTGCTCGAATTTCTTATGCGGCGCATACATCGCTCCGGCTCGTGGCGTGCCAGCGAGATGCTGACGACCACGCTCGACCGAATGGCACGGGGCGGCATCTTCGATCAAGTTGGTGGCGGATTCCACCGCTACACGGTGGACGCGATCTGGCTCGTGCCTCACTTCGAGAAAATGCTCTACGACAACGCACTCCTGTCACGCGACTACGCGCTCGCCTGGCAGGTCACCGGCAACGGCCTCTACCATCGCACGGCCAGCGAGACCTACGACTACATTCGCCGCGAGATGACCTCACCGGAGGGCGGTTTCTACTCATCTCAGGATGCCGACAGCGAGGGTGAAGAGGGCAAGTTCTACGTCTGGACGCCCGAACAGATCGACGAAGTGCTCGACGAACCCGAAAGCAAGCTGATCCAGCGCTACTACAGTGTCACGCCGAAAGGCAACTTCGAGGGGGCAAACATCCTCAGCGTACCGCGAGATCCAGCGCAGATTGCGGCCGAATTCGGCATTAGCCTAGCGGAACTCGAGGAACGCATCGCGGCGAGCCGTACCAGGCTCTACCAGGCTCGTGGCGAGCGAGTGTGGCCCGGTCGTGACGAGAAGATCCTGACCGCCTGGAACGCGCTCATGATGCGGTCGCTGGCCGAGGGTGGGATTATCCTCGAGCGACCCGATCTAGTTCGGATGGCCGCGACCAATGCCGAATTCCTCCGCAACAACCTCTACGACGATGGCCGCCTTCTTCGATCTTATAAGGACGGACAGGCAAGACTCGACGGCTATCTGGAAGACTACGCCAATCTGATCGATGGGCTCATCTCACTCTACGAGGCGACCTTCGATGCGGGCTGGATCGCCTGGGCCAAGGAATTGGCCGAGCGCATGATCGCCGAATTCTGGGACGACGAGCGAGGGGCTTTCTTCGACACGGCTGCATCCGGCGAGACACTCATCGCGCGACCGAAGGATGTCTTCGACAACGCCACGCCGAGCGGCAACTCGGTCGCGGCGGATGCACTGCTACGGCTGGCCCTGCTGGCGGGCGAGACGGAATTCGGGCGTCGCGCATCCGACGTCCTGGAACAATACGGCGCGGTCTCGACCGAACGGCCAAACGGATTCGGTCGGATGCTCTGCGCCTACGACTTCGCCATTGGCGACGTGCGCGAGATCGCCGTCGTTGGGGATCCCGAAAGCGTCGAGACGCGGGCCCTGCTCAACGTGGTGCAGCATAACTACCTTCCCTGGAAGGTCACGGCATTGGCGAGACCGGGCGATGACGACGCGGAGATCATGCCGCTCCTGGCCGATCGCACGACGGTCAGTGGCCACCCGGCAGCCTACGTCTGCCAGAACTACGTCTGCCAACTCCCGGTGACAGCACCGGACGAACTGGCACGCCAGCTGGGGCTCGAAGCGACATCGTAGCGCGGTTCCAGGCAGCCCAAACAGAAGTTTCGCGCGATTCGGGGCTATAATTCCCCGAAAGTGGTTCGAGCGTCCATGCCTGGCGAGTTTTACTCAACAGGTCCACTTTCGGAGGACTGATGGATCTCCCGATCTCGCTTGACCGGACGTCGAGCGTCTCGCTGCAGCGACAACTAACCGATCAACTTCGAGCGGCAATACTCGACGGCCGCCTTTCATCGGGTACCCGGCTCTCCTCGACGCGAGCGCTCTCGGCATCGGCTGGCGTATCACGCAATGTCGCCGTCGCGGCCTACGACGAACTCTATGCCGAGGGTTATGTCGAGGGGAAGCACGGGTCCGGCACGTATGTCACGCTCGACCTCCCCAGCCTACCCAAGCGCACGCGACCAGATCCGCCCGTCTCACCTCGCTGGCTCAGGGCGGACCACGTGGAAACAGAGCCAGATGAGCCTGACTTCTCGGGACTGATCGAATTCCGGATTGGACGGCCAGCGACCGTGCTGATCTCGCACGATGCCTGGCGCCGCGCCTGGGCAGAGGTCGCCAGCATGCTTCCACCCGCCTGGTACGAGCAACCTGCCGGTGATAGTGGACTACGCGAGCAGATTGCCGCCTATCTCGGGCGATCGCGCGGCGTCGCCTGCGGTCCCGACGACATCGTCGTCACTTCAGGAGCATTGCAGGCCATCGACCTCATTGCGCGTGCCACGCTGCAACCCGGAGACGCGGTCGCCTTCGAGGAGCCTGGCTATCCCTCGGCGCGGCGCGTACTGGCAGAGCGCGGTGCCAGAATCGCGCCGGTCGACGTGGACGTCGACGGGCTGGTGGTCGACGCAATTCCGGACGGTCCCATGGCGCCGATTCTCGTCTACACCACCCCATCACACCAGTATCCGCTCGGCGAACGGCTCTCGATTGCGCGACGCCTTGCCCTGCTCGATTGGGCCGAACGCTGCGATGGGCTGATCGTCGAGGACGATTACGACAGCGAGTTCCGCTTCGACGCTCCGCCACTTCCCTCGCTAGCAGGACTCGACCAAACCGGACGCGTCGTCTACGTCGGAACCTTCTCCAAGGTGTTGTCGCCAGCCTTGCGTGTCGGCTACGTCGTCGCTCCGCCGCGTCTGCGCGAGCGGATCGTGCGGCTGAAGCGGCTGAGCGATTACCATACGCCGTGGCCGGTGCAGCGGGCGCTGGCGAGCTTCATGAAATCGGGCGATCTGGAGCGGCACATCCGCCGCGCCCGTCGACATTACGCCGAGAAGCGCCGTGTCGTCACCGACGCGTTCCAGTCAATGCAAGACGTTGCGAGGCTACGCGGGCTGGACGCCGGGCTGCACGTTTTTCTCGAAATAGATGAACGCATCGACTCAAGCACAGTCCGTCGCCTCGCGCTGGAGCGCGGAGTTGCCGCCGAACTCATCGATTCCCATTTCGCGTCGGTCGTGACTCGCTCGGGATTGCTACTCGGGTACGGTGGACTGTCCCTCGAACAAGTTGAACTCGGCACCAAGATTCTGGCGGAGACCATTGCCAGCGCTGCGCATCGGATGTAACTGGCTATCAGTTCGCCGGAACATCCCCACAGCGTGGCGGGCACGGAAGGATGATGCTACTGTCAGCGTTGGGAACGAGTGACACAGAAAGGGAGACGCGGCAAGATGGCAAACAGGGATGAACTGCGGCAGCGCATCGTCGACGCGATCGAGCAGAACCGCGACAAGATCATCGAGGTCGCCGAGACAATCCGACAGAACCCGGAACTGGGCTACCAGGAGTTCATGGCGTCTGAACTCCTAGCAACCAATATTCGACAGTGGGGCTACGAGGTCGAGAAACCGGCGGGTGGCCTCGAAACCGCCTTCCGGGCCTCGATGCACGGCCGCGCCGAGGGTCCAATCGTCGCGGTGCTGGCCGAATACGACGCGCTGAAGGGGATCGGCCACGGCTGCGGCCACAACCTGATCGGCGCATCGGGACTGGCGGCCGCGATCGGCATGAACGCAGTTATGCCGGAGATCAATGGCATCTTCGAGGTGATCGGCACCCCGGCCGAAGAAGGTGGCGGCGGCAAGATCAAGCTCGAGCAGGCGGGCGTCTTTGACGATGTCGACGCCGCGCTGATGATTCACCATGCCGGAGATTCCACCGGCGCGGCAACCGATTGGCCCGACGGCACCTGTCTCGCCGTCTCCCACTTCGACCTGGAGTATTTCGGCCGTCCGGCGCACTCCGGCGGCGATCCGTACAATGGCATCAACGCGCTGAATGCCGTTATCAAATTCTTCACTGGCGTCGACGCCCTGCGCCAGCACGTCCACATGGAGACGCGCCTGCACGGGATCATCACGGATGGCGGCGAGCAGCCCAACGTCGTACCCAAGTACACCAAAGCTCGCTTCTACGTCCGCGCCGCCTCGCGCGAGTACCTCGAAGAGGTGATGGAGAAGGTCCGCAAGATCGCCGAGGGCGCTGCCCTGATGACCGGCTGCGACTACAAGATCACCGAGGACAACACCTGCTACGACATGCGACCAAGCTACGTGATGGGCAATCGCTACACCGAGAACATGCGAGAGATGGGGATGGAGATCAAGCCTCGGAGCGGGCGCGGGATGCACTCGACTGATTTCGGAAACATCTCCTACAAGCTCCCCTCGGTGACCGGCAGCTTCGCCATCAGTCACGAGCCGATTCCGGGCCACTCGCAGCAGGTGGTCGACGCCTCGGGCTCAGAGTTCGGCTACGACCAACTGATCAAGGTCTCGAAAGCCATGGCGCTGACGGCGTTCGACCTGATGACCGACCCGGATCTGCTGAACCAGGCCAAGCAAGAGCACGCCAGCTGGGACGAGCTCGTCGGAGCAACCGCCTAACGTAAACAGTCTCCCACGTCCATGCGGACAGTCTAAACGCTCACGTAGCCCCACCAGACGGTCCGCATGGTCAATCGCCATAACTCCCGGGCATCAGGGAGTCTCTATCGCGTGGGATGCAAAGTCCGGAGCCGGAATCGCGTCGACGCAGGCGGTATCCGGGCGTTGACTTGGGTCTTGGAAGAAAGCACCAATCATCGATGCCGCACAGCCTCCCCGAGCAACCACGCCGTGTCCAGTTGCCGGGAATTCGACGAAGTAGCTGCACGTCAACGTCTCGCCGGCCAAGCGTCCCCAGTCCGACGGTGTATTCTGGTCGTACTCTCCAGCCAGAATGAGCGTCGGAACGTCGCTGCGGACAGGCTCGCGCTCCGCCGGTCCAGCCTCACGCGCTCCCCATGCCGCGCACAATGGGATGATGAATTCACCCAGGTGGAATTCCATCAGGGGCAGGGCGTTCATGTGTGGATGCATCGCCGCTTGTTGCGCAATCGGATCGGCAAGGTCTTCGCTTACCTTGTCATCGCAGCAATTGACGCAGAAATACATGCCACGGCTCGAGCGAAGGCCACGACCGGCCAGTCGCTCAGCAACGATCTCGATGACCGAGTCAAAGACTCCGTGCTGAGCATCCCAGATCACGGCAGGCAGCGTTGGGATCGCGGCAGTCGAGTAAAGCAGGTCGCAGAGCGCGCCAGCGAACACGCTCCCGGTTACCGGCAATCGAACATCGTCACCGTTGATCGGATGAGGAAACGTCACCCAGGCGGGCTCTTCGTTGAGCCGCTCGACGGTACGGGCGAATACCTCACGCAAGTGGGGAAACGTGGCGGCGGATTTCGGATCGGCCTCGACGCGTTCGAAGAGGAATTCGAATCCGCGAGCCGTGTTGTCAATGCCGTCGGCGTACTGGCTCACCTGTACCGGAACCACCGAGTCCAGCACGACGCTGCGGAGGCCGTGTGACACATCGCGCATCGCCACAAGTGCGAGCCGAGTGCCGTATGAGATGCCGTACAGGTTGACCTGCTGGTAGCCGAGGGCGCGGCGCAGGTCATCGATGTCGGCCGCACTCTCGATCGTGTTGAACGCCTTGAGATTGACACCAGACCGCACCAACTCGTCACGGTAGTCGAGCGCGGCGGCGACAAAACGCTGGCGCCGAGTCGTCGAGTCGTCATTCGCGAGCAACGATTCAATGGTCGTGCGATCGATGTCGGGGCAGGTGAGCGCAGGTTCAGACAGGCCGGTGCCGCGCTGGTCGAAGGTAATCAGGTCCCGTTCGGTCAAAATCACGTCACGAAGCTGGGCCCGTTCCTCGCTCTCAAGCATGCTTTGTGACGAGACACCCGGACCTCCGCTGAGGAGTATGACGGGATCCGGTTTAGGGTGCGGGTTATCGGATCGGACGATGGTGACAAACAGCCGGATGCTGCGGTCGGCACCACGCCAGCCGGACGCGTCGCTACGCGCTTCCGGCACGATCAGGTACCCACACTCGACGCGCCGATTACCAGGCACGTGATAGTGCTGTTCCGCAGGCTCAAATCTCGGAATCATCTCACCCCCAACACGGTCAAGGCATTCATCTCACGATCAGCCAATTCACAGGCCTGTTGCACGCCTCATGAACGCTCGCGCATACACAAGGTTTCGGTATGCGTATCGTTGGCCGCTCGCAATCAGAGAAAGCGAGCAGCAGGTACGGCCCACCTGCTCACCGGTATAATCGCTATCAGGTTCGTAGCAAATTCAGTCAACGAAGTGAATCAATATGCAAGAACGACCGCAGACTTTTGTAATCGGCACCGCGGGACACGTCGATCACGGCAAATCGACGCTCGTGAAAGCCCTGACCGGCATTGATCCGGATCGTCTCCGCGAGGAAAAAGAGCGCGAGATGACAATCGACCTCGGCTTCGCCTGGCTGAGCCTGCCAAGCGGACGGCAGGTCAGCGTGGTCGACGTGCCGGGGCATGAGCGCTTCATCAAGAACATGCTCGCGGGCGTCGGCGGGATCGACGCCGCGCTCCTGATCATCGCGGCCGACGAGGGGCCGATGCCACAGACGAACGAGCACCTCGCCATTCTCGACCTGCTCAAGATCGAACGCGGGCTCGTCGTCCTGACCAAGATCGACATGGTCGATGAGGAGTGGCGCGAACTGGTCACCGAGGAGATTCGCGAGGCGCTTGGCCGTTCCGTTCTCGCCGATGCCCCGGTCATACCGGTCTCGGCGATAACTGGGGACGGCCTGGAGACGCTCCGGACCGCAATCGACCAGATGCTCAACGACGCCCCGCCGCATACCGAGCACGGCCGGCCGCGCCTGCCGATCGACCGTGTCTTCACTATCTCGGGATTTGGCACAGTCGTGACCGGCACGCTTGTCGACGGCTCGCTCGACGTTGGCCAGGAGGTTGAGATTCAGCCGGGCGCGATGAAGAGCCGGATTCGTGGATTACAGAGCCACCGCTCCAAGGTCGAGCGGGCTAGCCCAGGTTCACGCACGGCAGTCAACCTCACTGGACTGGCGGTTGAGGATCTAAGTCGGGGCCAGGTGCTGACGACACCCGGATGGCTGTCACCGACTCGCCTGCTTGACGCCCAATTGCGCCTGATCGCGTCGTCGCCGATAACCCTGGAGCAAAACGACGAGGTCGGATTCTTCGTCGGTTCGTCAGAGTCCCTGGCGCGCGTCACGCTGCTCAACGACGAGCGCATCGAGCCCGGCGGTGAGACCTGGGTGCAGTTTCGCTTTCACGAACCGGTCGCGGTCGCTAAGGGAGACCGCTTCATCATCCGCCAGCCGTCGCCGAGCATTACGATCGGCGGGGGCGTCATCATCGATCCACATCCGAGACGACACCGCCGCTTCCGCTCTGAAGTGATCGAGTCGCTCGAAGTGCTGGCAGAGGGGACCCCGGCCGAGATCGTCTTCCAGGCCATGGAGAACGCGCCAGTCGAGTTCCGCGGACTGGCTCATGTGGTCGCGCTTTCGGAGCCCGAATTTCGCGGAGCGCTCGACGAACTGATCGCCGAAGAGTCGGTACTGGTGCTGAAGCAATCGCAAGGCGAGGTGCCGCTGACACCCAGTACGTATCTGATCCGAGCCGACGCATTCGACGTGACCGTCGACACGCTGACGCCTATGCTCGCGAACTTTCACCAGCGCAATCCGCTGCGACGCGGCATGGCCAAGGAGGAAGTACGCAGCCGGGTTGGCATCCCGGCGAGAGCCTTCGAAGAGATTCTGGCGCTTGCCGCGGGCCGTGGGGCGTTGGCGGTCGAGGGTGACCTGCTAAAGCTACCTTCGCACGAGATCACCTTTACGGCGGAGCAACGCGGACGCATTGGCCGCTACTTGGACGCCCTGCGGGAGAACCCGCACACCCCACCGTCACCATCCGACTTCGACATTGGACCCGACGTAGCCATCGCCCTGGCCGAGACCGGCGAGGTGGTGCGCGTCGACGAGAACGTCGTTTTTGCTCGCGAGACATTCGACGATATTCAGCGGCAGGTGCTCGCGATGATCGACCAACAGGGAAGCATCACCCTGTCGCAGTTCCGCGATCACTTCGGCAGCAGTCGCAAGTACGCTCAGGCCGTGCTCGAGTATCTGGACGACAAGCGCGTCACGCGGCGCGTCGGTGACGAGCGGGTGAAATACGCCGGTGGCTAGTTCGGCGCGCCACATCTTCCTGGCACCGCACTACGATGATGTAGCCCTCTCCTGCGGCGGAACAGTTGCTTCGTTGACGGAGTCCGGCTATGCACCGCTGGTCGTCACGATCTTTGGTGGCACGCCAACTGGTTCCCTGACGACGTTTGCCAGCGACATGCACAAGCGCTGGGGCGTCGGACCAGGAGACGCGGTAGCGATGCGTCGTCGCGAGGAGACGTGCGCGGCCAAGGCACTCGGAGCGCACGCCCTCTGGCTCGATTTCCTCGACGCCATCTACCGCGAGGCACGTTACAACTCAGATCCGGACATCTTCGGCCAGGTCCATCCGGACGAAGCTGGGTTGGACGCAGAAATCGTGGCTGAATTGACCGGCCGCCTCGGCCTCACTGTTGGCACTGCCGACGTCTTCTATGTGCCACTGGCGATCGGCAACCACGTCGATCACCAGCACGTGCTCAGAGCCGGAAAGCGACTCGCGGCACTTGGCCACGAGGTCTGGGGCTATGAAGACTTCCCCTACGCGGGCGATCCTGAATGGCGCGATTCCATTCAGCACCGAGCCGAGGAAGTCACCACAGGTGAACCACAGCTACGACAACTCAGTGAATCACAGCTCCAGCGTCGCATTGACGCCGTCCTCTGCTATGCCTCACAGATCGAGATCATCTTCCGCCACCAGGGTGATCCCGGCGCCGCTATCGAGCGCTACGCCCGCACCGTCGGCGATGGCCAAACTGCCGAGCGCTTCTGGCGCATCGGAACTCGCTAGCAATAGGCAACACTCCCTACTATTGACCGCCGTCGGGCCATCTCGTGACAAATGTCATCTCCAATCGCACACAGCCTTCACTACCTGACGATCTGGTCCCGGCATACGCTGTTGATGACGGTCGGATGAACGTCATCGGGATCAATCGTTCGGGAGGCAACATGACCATGGAGACGCGGCTCAATGTGAACACGGATACCGCGTCATTATCCCAGACGGCGCCGCACAACCGCGTCGCCGTCCGGTTCAGCGGCGTCAGCAAGTCATTCGGCGACGTCGAAGCGCTCTCCGGTGTCTCGCTGAAGATTCAGGTAGGAGAGACCGTGGCGCTGCTGGGCCCGAATGGGGCGGGAAAGTCAACTGCGATCGCAATCATGCTCGGATTGCATCTACCAAGCGCGGGAGTGGCCGAGGTGCTCGGACAAGTCCCGCAGGAAGCCGTTGCATCTGGTCAGATCGGCGCGATGCTCCAGTCCGGTGGGCTCCTGCATGGCGTGACCGTCCGGGAGTTGATCGGCTTTGTGCGCAAGCTCTATCCGCGTCCAATGCCTGAGGATGAGCTGTTCCAGCGCGCCGATCTCGCCTCGTTGTCACGACGATTCGTCCAGACGCTGTCCGGTGGCGAGGCTCAACGGGTCCGTTTTGCCGTCGCCATCGCCGGTAATCCCGATCTGATCTTCCTGGATGAGCCGACTGTGGCCATGGACGTCGACTCACGTCACGCGTTCTGGCGCACGATGCACGACTTCGCAACCAGCGGTCGTACTGTGCTCTTCGCGACCCACTACCTGGAAGAAGCCGACGCCGCGGCGGACCGTATCATCGTACTGAGTCGTGGAAACGTTGTCGCCAATGGTTCGGCCGCCCAGATCAAGTCGACGGTCCGCACTCGCACGATCCGCTTCACTCTTCAGGGCGCGACCAAGATGGCATTGGCATCGCTGTCCGGCATCACCGAGTTCGACATTCACGGTGAACGCGTCGAGATCCAGACTGACAACGCCGACGGGACCCTCCGCGCGCTCGTTGCATCGGGTCTCGCATGGAGCGACATCGAGGTGTTTGGCGCGGGGATCGAAGAAGCATTCCTAAATCTTACCCGCGGGTCCTAGTCGCGCGGGCTTTTTGCCGCTAGCGTAACGATAAGTTGAGGATACGATGTTCGAATACATGAAGCTCGAGATTCGGCGAATAGTGCGGGACCGTCGCTACCTCATGCTCTCAATCGGATTCCCACTTGGCTTCTACCTGATGTACACGAAAGTGATCCAGACCACGGCGACCATCGACAACATGTCGTTCGCGACGTTCTACATGGTGTCGATGGCCACGTTCGGCGCGATCGGTGCGTCGCTTCAGGCAGGAGGAACACGCATCGCCACCGAACGATCAGTTGGCTGGGTTCGCCAGCTTCGGGTCACTCCGCTGCCTCCGAGCGGCTACCTGGTCGCGAAGATCGGCGCGGCACTGTGCCTGGCGCTGCCGGCGATCGGATTCGTCGCACTGGCGGGCGCGGTCGTGAACCGCGTATCACTGTCAGCGACGCAATGGGCGGAACTGGTAAGCCTCATCTGGATCAGCACTTTGCCGTTTGCGGCTCTGGGCGTGCTGCTCGGCTACATCTTCAACGTCGACTCCGCCCAGCCGGGCACGATGATCGCCTATTTCGCGCTGGCCATGCTCGGCGGGCTGTGGTGGCCGTTCCAGTCGATGCCGAATGTCATGCAGGATCTGGCCAGGGTGCTTCCGTCGTATCATTTCGCCAATATCGGTTGGACCATCGTCAACGGGCGCGGAGTACGCGTCGTCGACTTCGCGGTGGTATTCGCCTACGCTGCACTCTTCTGGGCTCTCACGGTCTGGAAGTATCGCGATGACCGATCCTGGCAGGGTGCATAATCACGTCATTCGAGTCACGGATATCGAGCCAGACGACAGATCGAGTGAGCCAGAGAAGGATCGCGGACACCATGCAGAGCGAACGCGCGCCGCTCGAACGTTTGGGCACCACTCGCCGGTGGATTCCGGCCATCAACTTCGACATGAATCGCATCGATACGTCGACTGAAGCACATCGTCGCCAGGTGAGGGCCGGTCGCATCACCGGACTCCTCTGGCTCGTCATTCTCGTCTCCCGTCTGTTTGACCTGTTCCAGGGGGATCATAGTCAGAGCTACGTCATTCTGGGCGCGTCCACGCTGCTTGCGTTCGTGGCGGTCTACATCTACGGGTTCTTCCGCACCTTCTTCCAGCCCACCGTCACCTGGAAAAGCTGGGCCGTTGTCGTTCTGCTCGCCGCGCTCGCCAGTGGAATGTCGCTGGCACTCGGCTCGACCCAGCTCATCACCATGATCTTCGTTGTGACCGCGTCATCGTGCTCGCTGCCAGAGGCGCTTGCCGCGTGCGCTCTGGTCGGGATCTCGCTACTTTCCGGGATAGTCGCCGCACTGACCGGAGCGTCGAATTCCGATATCGCGTCGCTCCTCTTTCAGCTGATTCTCATTGGCATCGCCTTGATCTTCTTGCGCAGGCTGATCCGCACGAACTCGGAACTGCGCAGCGCGCGTGAAGAGATCGCGCGGCTGGCGGTCGCGGAGGAGCGGCTTCGCTTCGCGCGAGATCTCCATGACCTTCTTGGTCACAGCCTCTCGATGATCGCCCTCAAAAGCGAACTGGCTGGACGATTGATCGAGAACGACCCTTCTCGCGCCGTGGTTGAAGTGCGCGAGATCGAACAGGTTACACGCGAGGCGCTTCGAGAGGTGCGCGATGCCGTGAGTGGCTACCGGAGGCCGACGCTGGATGCGGAACTGGCAGGTGCACGCGCGGCGCTCGACGCGGCGGGAGTCGAGTGTGACATCGTCAATCGAGGCGGAGAGTTCGATCCGGAGATCGAGGCGACGCTCGGTTGGGTGGTGCGCGAGGGCGTCACCAACGTGGTCCGCCATAGTGGCGCCAGGACATGCAATATTCAGGTGACGCGCGAGGGCGAAAATGTCAGGTTGGTCATCAGCGACGACGGGCACGGCGTCTCGATCTCCCCGCACGGCTCGCGTGACCGCTCCGGCTCGGGACTCGCTGGACTGCGCGAGCGATTGGCCGCCGAAAGCGGCGAGCTCTTGACCGAGTCTTCAACAGACGTTGGGGTCCGACTAACCGCCGTCGTTCCTGCTCGTCGGACCGCGGCTCCAGCCGGCCACGACGCGAGTGAAACGACCCGTCGTCGCCTGGCACAGGACGCATACGCATGATCCGGGTCTTGCTTGCCGAAGATCAAGCCATGGTTCGCGGAGCACTGGCGGCGCTGCTCACGCTCGACGGCGATATCGAGGTGGTGGCCGACGTCGCTCGTGGTGACGAGGTCATCTCCGTCGCGCAACGAATGAAGCCGGATGTCGTGCTACTCGACATCGAGATGCCGGGCCAGGATGGGCTGACTGTGCTTGGAGCGCTCCGGAGCGAGCTTCCGGAAATTCGTGTGCTGATGCTCACGACCTTTGGCCGCCCCGGCTATCTGCGGCGCGCGATGGAGAACGGCGCATCCGGATTCTTGCTCAAGGACGCGCCGTCGCGTGAGCTTGCCGTGGCAATTCACCGGGCGATGAATGGCGAGCGCGTCGTCGATCCGGGACTGGCGGCGGCCGCGCTCAGTGAGGGGCCGAGCCCACTGACGGAGCGCGAACACGAGGTTCTGGCGGTCGCGCGTCACGCGTCGACCATCGCCGAAATCGCCAACCAACTCTTTCTGTCCGAGGGGACAGTCCGCAACTACCTCTCGTCCGCGATCCAGAAGCTCGGCGCGCAAAATCGTGTCGAAGCGCTGCGCATTGCCGAGCAAAAGGGCTGGCTGTAGGCAATCTTCAGAGCCTGAATCAGCACGTCCCGAGCGCGTCGAGCGCCTGCTTCGTCCGCTCGATGTACGGCTTCGCTCCCAGCCGCTCGAAGATCGTCCGTGCGTCCGTCAGGCACTGGTGGGCGTTCGGGGCGTCTCCCCGGAGGATCAGCATGAGGCCAGTCTCATACAGCGCTCGGCCTTCAAGATGTGGGTACGGCATGACCCGGCATAGCCGAACCACTTCGTCGAAGTCGCGCTCGGCGTCATCCCAGCGGCACTCCGATACGCGGATCTGTCCCCGGACGATCAATGCCTCAGCAAGCAGGAGCCACGCTTCGACAGCGATCGCCCGGCTCGCTGCCTCCTCGATCGTCGTTTCCGCTCGCTCGTAGTCGCCCAATGCTTCAAAGGCGCTGGCCAGCGTCGGCAAGAATTCGGTAACCTGCGCCTCGGCGAGTCCGGGGCGATCGAGCAGCGGCTCAAGTCGTCTTATCGCTTCCTCGGGTCGACCCTGAGCAATATCCAACTCGGCCAGAAGACGCTCAGCGCCTCGCATCCCTTCAAGGTGTCCGCTCGTTCGGGCGATGTCAGCTCCTTGGGACGCCAGCATCGCTGCGCTGTCCCAATCACCCTCGTCAAGACAGAGCGCGGCGAGCTCGAGAATACCGTAGGTTGCCCACCACGCAGGCGCCATCGAGCGCCCAAGCCGTTCACTCGCCTCGAGACGCATTCTCGCCTCGGCCCAATCGCCGAGAAGGCGATAGGTCGCGCCCACCGAACTCAACGCGATCGCCGTGTCCCACGGGCTCTGAATGCGTTCTGTCACTCGTAACGACCGCTCGACCAGCTCGCGGCTGCGCTCCAGATTACCCAGCATCCGATGTCCTTCAGCCGCGTTTTCCAGTAGTCGGGTGAGATTATATGGATCGATTTCCGCAGCGGGGATCGCAATTGCGCCTTCCATCGCCTCGACACCGAGCAGGAGATGACCAAGGACGATCAACTCCGTGCCTCGCCCAGTCTCAGCTCGAACGAGCGACGCCATGTCACCCGTGGCTCGAGCAAGTTCTGCCGCCCGCTCACTCGCTTCGAGCCCTTCCTGATAGCGGCCGGTCGCGTAGCAGAGCGTTTCGAGCACAATGTTGAGCTCCGCCAGATCCTGCGGGCGTCCAGAAGGTTGTATGCGCTCGAGCAACTCATGAACGAGCGGAATGGCCGTCTCCGAAGAACCCAGCGCACGGTAGACCGAACCGAGCTGGACAACTGTACGGACCTCGCCCACCTGATCGTCAGTCTCACGGTAGAGTGGCACCGCTCGATGGAGGACGTCGCGTGCATCCTCATAGCGTCCATAGTTCGTCAGGACACGTCCGAGCCGTTCCAGGATCAACGCCTCATGCGCGATATCCTGGAGGCTCCGCGCCACATCGACGGCCGCGCGATAGTGACGTTCAGCCTCACGGTGGGCAAAGCGCTCCTCAGCTTGATCGCCGGCGATGAGCGCGAATTGCATCGTCTTCGCCTGGTCGCCTCCTCGCTGAAAGTGCCAGGCCAATTCGGCCGCTCGTTGAATGCGAATCGACTCTGGCTGCTGTTCGATTGCGTTCCCCGCCGCCAGGTGCAGTCGTCGTCGTTGTCGTGGCGAGAGGTCCCGGTAGAGGACTCGCTGAGTGAGTGCGTGGTAAAATGCATAGGTTTCATGCTCGCCGAACCGAACCACGTTGGCTCGCGCTGCTTCATCCAACGCGTCCTCAACGTCGACTTCTGACCGATCGCCAATTGCCTGAAGGTCATCGAACTCGAATGCGTCGCCAAGTACACTGGCCTCGCTCAGAACTTCCTGCGTAGTGTGAGACAGGCGAGAGAGACGTTCACTGATAGCGTCATGGACGTTGGTGGGTATTGCGAGTTCTCCGCTGGTGCGACAGGTCCACACTCCACCGGCCTTGACGGCGTCGCCGCGCTCCACCAGCGCACGCACGATTTCCTGAACGAAGAAGGCGTTGCCATTCGTGTGGCGATGGACAAGATCGACGAATTCGGGCGCCACCTGTTGTTGGTCCAACATGCTGGACATGAACGCGGCGGTTTCACACAGATCGAGTCTTCCAACGGTGATTTCATCAAGCAAATGCTCGCGGCGGAGATCTCGAATGACTCGGCGCAATGGGTGTCGCTGCCCAACCTCGTCGTCGCGGTAGGTCCCGAGAAACAGAACCGGCACGCTCCGAAGCTGATGCGCCAGGTGGTGCAGCAAATCCAGACTGGACTGATCGGCCCAGTGCAGGTCGTCAATCGCGACGACGACCGGCATTGAGCGTGCCATTGCTTCGAGAACCCCGGCCACTGCCCAGAACAGACGTTGCTGATCACTATCAGCGAGTGACGCCGTCTGTCCGACCTCGGATAGAGGCGGAAAAACTGGAAGCAACGGGCGAAGCTGCGGCCAACGTTGTAGTGGGTCGATGCCCAGCCTGGAACACCCCACCGTCACAAAGCGGGTCAAAATTGACTGAAGCGGATAGTACGCGACCGACTGTTGCGCCTCGTAGCACTGCGCAGTCGCCAGGTACATCCCACTGGCCCGGCAGATCAGCGTAATCTCCTGAGCAAGCCGAGTCTTCCCAACACCCGGCTCTCCAGCGAGGAATATCAGACGTCCGGCACCCGTTCGCACTGATTCAACGAGTTCGCGAATCCGCTCGATTTCGGACGTTCGTGCGACCAGCGGCCGCTCCGGAACCGATCCCAGAAACCCGCCAACCGGAAGGTCGAGCGTGTGGATGACCTGGTTCGACCAACGGATACGGCTTGGCACGGCAGCGGCAAACTCCGCACGCTGCGCTGTAGTCAGCTTCAATCCGGTTGCCAGGAGGTCGACGGTCGCGCGTTGAGGACGTGTCTTGACGCCACGTTCAAGATCAGAAATCGCCCGAACGCTGACTCCCGAGCGCTCTGCGAGTTCCTGTTGCGTGAGCCCTGTCCCAGTGCGAAACGTGCGGAGCACTTCCGCAAACGTGGACGAATCAGATGTTGAGTCGCTGATGCGATCGGTGGACGGAGTCCCCTGCATCGCCTTTCCTCCGAGTTAGCACGAGGCTTATACCAGCATACGCCCGCAATTTGATGGCATCAAGAGGAATTTGCACTGGTATTCGTGTGGGTCGTTGTGCCGGTTGTGCATGGCCTCAGCCCCGAAATGGGATCAAACTAAAGGCGCGGACTTCACCGGTGAAGCACAGAGGAAACGTTGAAGGGCGCCCGTGGCGGGCATGGTTCCACGGGGCCGACCTAAGCCAAAGGAGAACCTCGATATGCCCCGATTCATGGTGGAACGTACGTTTGTGGATGGTCTCGAGATTCCGATCAACGACCAGGGAAAGTCCACCGTTGCGACCGTGGTCAACAACAACGCCGATCTCGGTGTGACCTGGGTCCACTCGTATGTCAGCGACGATAAGACCAAAACCTACTGCATCTACGATGGGCCCGATCCCGACGCAATCCGCCGCGCGGCCGAGCGGAATGGCCTGCCGGTCGACCACATCACCGAAATCTCGGTCCTCGACCCGTACTTCTACAAGTAGTCAATCCGAATGGAATTAATACGTCAGAGAGGGAGACCGATGCTGAAACGAACAATCGTCACGACGCTGATGATTCTGTTGGTCGCACTCGCAATGGCACCCATGGCGGCGTTCGCATCGAGTTACAGCGGGGCACATGGATTCGGCAACGTTAGTGTAGAACCGGCCTATGACGGCCGCACCGGCCAGGAAGTCTTCATCCTGCTGCCGAACGATGCGCATTCGCAGGAGGCGAATGCCTGGTCACCGCTCTATCTGGTGATGTACCCGACCAGCACATCTATTTCGATGCTCGACTGCACGCCGGACAACTGCGATCACGCCCAGGCAATCCCGGGCACGGTTCTTTCCTCGGTTGCCGATGGGACACCGTATGACACAGTGACCACAAGCGGCGGCACAGTTGGCGTAGTCGCCGGTCACGATCATTTGCTTGGAGTCGACGATACCGGCAAGATGCACAGGACCTATCACGTCTACTTCGCCTTGTTCACAACAAAAGACGGATGCGTTCCCACAGTCGGTGCAGCGCCCTGGGATACCGAAGTCACCACATTGAGCCAGCTCGACTCGATGCTGGGAAGCGGATGCATGGTCACGCGGGACACCGGTCTCATCGTCCACGCCGCGATCGTCTCCGGCGCGACGTACATGCACAGTCGATAATCGACTGTGGTACTCCTGGGTCGCCGGTACCCTACTCATACCGGCGGCCCACGTTCTTTGCCCAGGGAACGGTTAGACTTTGGCGACTACGGTCAATCGCACAGCCACCCTCTCCGACGGATGACCAGGCCGATTGCACCCCGGTCAGTTTTTGCCTGACCGATAGCGGCAAGTCGGTCCGCCTGCAGCTCAATTCCGGCTACGACTCTGGAATCAATCCGTTCTTTTCGAAAGGTTGGGGACCCGAGCGATTAGATCTACCGGGCTTTGACACGGGCCAGTCGTTGTTTCACGACTGGCCCGACACGTTTCCGCACGGTCTCTCGCGACAACTCGAAGGTTAGCCCTGACCGGAAGGTCAGGGTGACCAGGATTAAACCTGATCGCTTGACCTGTCCTTGCTGCCTCATCGAACAGTTATCTCTTCTCCGTCGCGCCCGCAAAATGTGTGAACAAGGGTTCGATTTCCCGAGTGAGGGGAGCGGGTATTATGGCGCGACTGGAATACAAATGGATTGTGGCGATCGTGTTCGTCTTCGGGCTCTTCATGGAGATGCTCGATATGACGATTACGAACGTCGCGCTGCCGGTGCTCGCGACGACGTTTCACGCGAGCACGACCGGCATAGAATGGATCATCACGGGATACCTCCTGAGCCTGGCGGTCTTTATTCCACTGAGCGGCTGGGCAGGCGACCGGTTCGGCACCAAGCGCACGTTTATCTTTGCACTGGTCACATTCACGTCCGCATCGCTTCTGTGCTCGTTCGCCTGGAGCATCGATAGCCTGGTCGCGTTCCGGGTACTGCAGGGAATCGGTGGTGGGATGCTGACGCCGGTCGGCACGGCGATGATGTTTCGTGCCTTCCCGCAGAGCGAGCGGGCGCGAGTCTCGGCCCTGATCACCATCCCGGCCATTGTCGCTCCTGCCAGCGGACCGATCATCGGTGGCTATCTGGTCGAGTATCACAGCTGGCAGTCGATCTTCTGGATCAACATTCCGGTCGGACTCCTGGCGCTGGTGGTCTCGGGTCTGTTTCTCAAGGAGCATCGAGAGCCATCGGCTGGACGGCTGGACATTCCAGGCTTCGTCTTCGGATCAGCCGGTCTGGCGATGGTGGTCTACGCGCTTTCCGAAGCTGGATCACGCGGGTTCGGCGATCCGATGGTGAGCGGCTTCGGCGGGTTGGGCCTGGCACTCCTCGGTGCATTCATCGTCACCGAGCTGCGCTCCGAGCAGCCAATGATCGACATCCGGCTGTTCCGCTACCGGCTCTTCACGGCTGGGAACGGCGTTCTCTTCTTCAGCAGCGCGGCCTTCGGCGGCTTCATGTTCCTTTTGCCGCTGCTGTTGCAAGCGGAGCGTGGTCTCTCGCCACTCCAGTCAGGTCTGACTACCTTTCCACAGGCGCTCGGCGTGGTGCTGACGGCGACACTGTCCGGGCGGCTCTACAACACGGTCGGTCCGCGACGTCTGATGGTGGCCGGGATGACGCTCTCGACTATCGCGACGCTGACCTTCATCATGGTCGATGCAAACACGAGTGACTGGGCCATCCGGGCGATGATGCTGGTGCGCGGCGGAGCATTTGGACTGGCGCTGGTTCCGATGCAAGCGGCAACGTTCGCCGAGGTTTCGAGCAAAGAAACTGGCCATGCGAGCGCGGCGTTCAGCGTGATTCGACAGGTGGCATCCAGCTTCGGCGTCGCGTTGATCGCGACCGTCCTGACGGCGCGGCTGGCCGCACATGGCGCGATCATGGGCGATCCGGGCACACGTGACGGAGCAATCATCGCCTTCCACGACGCGTTCGTGGCGGCCTCGATCATGACGGCACTCGCGATCGGCGCCGCATTCATGATGTCCGACAAACTAGCGGCGGGAACGATGCAACCCAAAGCGACGCCCACAACCGAAATTACCGTCGACGACGAGATTGCGCTCGCGGCCGACTAATTCGTACCATCCCTCCCACTATGAACCGGCCGGGGCGAATCGCCCCGGCCGGACCCATTTCTTCATTTTGTTCCTGAAGACACGAGACGACGTCTAGCTCTCATCCGACTTCTGTGTCACGGCCTCAATCGCGCCGACGAATGCGGCTTCGGGCCGGTTTCCTTCAAACGACACTGACTCGTTGAAGACGACTTTCGGCACGGCATAGACCTGATATTTCTGGGCGATGTGCGGATACTCGCCCACCTCGACCACGTCGGCGGTCACGAATTCGCTCTCGACTGCCATCATGTGCGCCATCCTGGCGGCACCGGGGCAGTGTGGTCAGGTAGGGGTAACGAAAACCTTGATGTGAACCGGCTCCGTGAGCGCGCCGAGCGTCTCGCGACTGTGGAGTTCGAGTGCCGTCGTGCCACGGGATACGTCGATCAGATCCTCGATCAAGGTTGCGAACTCGTAGCCCGCTGGCACGCCGATGAAGCGGACCTTCCCCTTGTTCCCGCCTTCAAGCACGATGGCGGGAATCTCGGTTATCCCTTCAGCAGCGGCCTGTTCCCGCTCAGTGTAGAAATCGTGCACGTCGAGCGTCAGCTTGTCCGACAGGGCGACCAGTTCTTCGAGTAGCTGACGCGTGTCCTTGCACGTCTGGCACTCCTGGCCGGGAACGGAGAGACTCGTTTCCCGCTGCGTGTAGAAGCGTAGCGTGACGTCGTTCTCGAACTTCTCCCCAAAGAGGTTTCGTATGTATTCCTGATCTTCCTCTGGAATGATTGGCATCAGGCACGGTCCTTTCCTGCGAATCCGACCCCACGCGTCTCGGGTATCGGCCGTCTACATGACCCTAGCAGAGAACGCAAGCTGGCGACAGTAGCCAGAAGCATCCGGTCGTTACAAGCACGCAACAAACCGATCGCCGGTTTTCTTTCCCAACATGTCGCGCATGTTATGGTCCGGCGACTGCGTGAGTACAATCTTGTGATGAATAGCGACGACCAGCAGGAGCAACCACGAGACAGACTTCGCATGAGTGGCTGGGCCTATTTCTCGGTCGCGGTTCTGCTTGTGGCCGGCATGATGGGCAGCGTAATCGTCGCAGGCGGACTGGTCGTTGCGTTTCACCACGCTCACCGCAGTCAACCGCACCAGAAAGCAGCCAGTATCGTCGTTCGCGCTCCCGTCGTCATGCCGGGCCCGGCGATCGAGATGTCTCTTCCAGCCGGAACAAATCTAACGTCGTCGACCGTTGATACTAACGGCGGCAATTGGTGGTATCAGGATCCCGGGACGTTCAACCTTCAATTGCTGATCGCGGCATCGAAGTTCGGCAACGATCAGCCCGCGGTCAGCGACGCGTACTTCGAGCGGGTCATCCGCGTCGTCGAGCACTCAAGCGGCGATACGGTGACCTCGATGGGCACGGTGGATTCCGAGAAAATCGGCTCGTATAACGCGCGCCAAGCTCACTATGATGTGACGCAGATGGACGGGTCGCATGAACACGCGGTGGCACTTCTGGTCCGCCGTGAGAGCGACGACCTCCTGGTCATCCTGTACGGAAACGAGGCCGCTGCTGATTCAATAGACCAGACGGCACAGAAAATGTTCGAGTCGCTTCACGCGCGCCCGACGCCCGAGCAATATGACATCCATTCTGTCCATCTAGCTCCCGGAAACCTCTCTGGCGACCTCTGAGTCGGACGCAATGCGATAATTCATGCTGTAGTGACCGCACCTCGCGCGAAAGGTGGCCAAGCGTGTCGAAACTGCTGATCGGAACGTCAGCCTGGAGCGACCACGACCCGTTCTATCCTCAGGGGCTGAAGTCGGCCGAGCAACTTCCCTTTTACGCCAAGCACTTTCCGATCGTCGAGGTGAACACGACCTACTACCGCGTTCCAAACCGCAAGATGGTCGAGAATTGGGTCAGCCGGACACCTGACGGATTCATCTTTGATGTGAAGCCGCCACGGGAATTAACCAGCACGCCGGAGGCGCCTCATGGCGAGGCGCCAGTGCCGGATGCGGACGTCGCCAGCGCGTTTGCCGACGCGATCGCGCCCCTGGCGGAAGCGGGCAAACTTGGCGCGGTAACGTTCCAGTTTCCGCCTTCCTATCGCAATACCGAGGAGCATCGCGAGTACCTTCGTCTTCTGCCGGAATTGATGCCCGATCTGCTCCTCTCGGTCGAGTTCCGCCGACGCGATTGGCTGGACGAAGAGCACGCCGATGAGACGATCCAACTCTTGGAGGAGAGCGGTCTCAGCTACACGATGGCGGACGAGCCGCAGATGGGCTCGGGGAGCGTACCGCCCATTTATGCGGTCACCAATCCACGGCTGGCAATCATCCGCTTCCATGGGCGAAACTACCAGACCTGGTACAAATTCACCGGGTCCAGCCGCGACCGATTCAACTGGGAGTACGAGACTGAGGAACTCCAGGAGTGGACCGAGAAGATCAATTCGGCCATGGAGTCAGCCGAGTCGGTTCACATCTTCTTCAACACCAACTATGCCGACCAGGGACCACGCAACGCCTACCGGCTGATGGATATGTTCGACATGCCCCACCCGCCACTCCCAAGCGACCCCGAGGTGACGCAAAGCTCGTTGTTCGACGAATAGACCCAGTCGTCATGACAATTCAAGCAGGCCGTCGGCCAGCGTGATCAACTCATCACGCCCCTGGAGCACATCGAGCCAACGCCCCGGAATGGCCGACGCTCCGTACCTCGCACCAGCGAGCGCACCCGCAACGGCCCCCGCTGTGTCGGCATCGTCGCCCAGGTTGACCGCCGCGACGACCACGTCCTCGAATCCGTCATGATTCCGGAACGCCCAGAAAGCCGCGCCGAGCGTCTCGAGCACGTAGCCGCCAGCGCGAACCTCTTCCCGGGTCGCGGTACTCTGCTGAATGACCACCCGCGCAACCTCCGCGTGATTGACGATGGCTGCCTCCTGAATTGCATCACCGTCACCCGTGAGCAAGGCCGCGATGGCCTGATTCAAGGCAACACAAGACCAGCATGCACGAGGGTCGGCATGGGTGATCCGCGAGATATCGATGCTGTTGCGAATCAACGCATCCCGGTCGTTACGGCTGGCCAGAGCGATTGGTGCCGCGCGCATGAGAGAACCGTTCGCGGCCGCTCTGTCCCCTTTCAGCCTCAAGGTCTTCTCCCCTGCCTCGTGCCAGGGAATTCCGGAGGCGAGATGCTGCAGCGACATGACCGTGGTGTTTCCGATATCTTTGGGCAAAGAGTGATACCACTCGAGGAACCGGAGCGCGATATCGGCAGGATCGATCTCACCGTGCTCGACGGCGCTTCGCGCGATGGCCAACGCCATCTGGGTGTCGTCGGTGTATTCCCCGGGTTCGGTCTGTAGCCAACCTCCTCCAAGCATCTCCCGAACCTCGCCGTGCCGCTGTGCGATGTCGGTCCGGCTCAGGAACTCCAGCGGCGCTCCAAGCGCATCGCCTACCGCCAGTCCCAGCAAACAGCCCCGGTAACGGTCCCTCAGCACGTCATCTTGCCGATCGTCCATGCGGGAAACTCCTGTGTTGCGCCCCTCAGTTGCGAAATTGTGACGCTGCGTATCACTTTGTCCACATCATACTAACGCGGTGAGCGGACAATGTGTTAGGGACAGTGATGCCCGCCACGATGCATGACCTGCATGCACAGCTGCGGCGCGGCGATCCGGAAGGAGCGAGTCAATGTCCAACACGACCGTCAACACAGGGAGACTCATAGCCGGATTGGCTCTGATTGCCGTCGGCGCGCTCTTCTTGCTCGACCAGGCAGGAACGCTTGACGCGGGGTCAATCCTGTCGGGCTGGTGGCCGATTGTCATCATCGCCGTTGGTCTGGTGCAACTGATGGTGAATCCACGCGCGTACCTCGGCCCCACGATCATCGTCGTGGCGGGATTCCTATTCCTGGGATCGACGCTCGACCTCTATACGGTCAACGTCTGGGACCTCATCTGGCCGTTGGTGCTCGTGCTCATCGGCGTGTCGATCCTATCAGGACGGCACGAGAGAGATCGCATGATGGCGCGGATTGACACGCGGGATTGGATCCACTCGGTCTCGATCTTCAACGGTGCCGACATCGTCAGCCACGCTGATCACATGAGGGGCGCCGACGTGACCGCGATCTTTGGCGGTGCAACGCTCGACTTGCGCAGAGCGAAGCTTGCTCCGGAGGGGGGCGCTGTCGACGTGACCGCAATCTTTGGCGGGGCGAAGATCATCGTGCCGGCGGGCTGGGCGGTCGAGACAAGCGCGACGCCAATCTTTGGCGGCTTCGACAACAAAACTCGTGATGACGACGTGCCAGATGGAGCGCCGGTGCTGATCGTTCGGGGAATCGCGGTGTTCGGCGGAGTGGACATTCAGCACCAGCCGTAAAACGAATCGAATGCGGCAATCAGTCGAGCGAGATGACTTCTTCGCCTGCGAGCAACGCCTGGCCCGCCCGGACGCCGCGAATCCAGTAGCGGTCGCGCACTGGCACGAAATCGGAAAACTGGACCTCGCCTCTCCGCCACGGGCCAAGCTTGTCATCGGCGTCAAGCGACGCGATGTTGGCTGGAACAGCGCTCGAGTGATCATCGAAGAGACGAAAGAGGTCATCGATGCGCAGACTCACGAGTCCTGCCAGTTCGGTGGCATTTGGAAAAAATTCCGGGAATCCCGCTGGAAATGCCAGTGCGTAGATGTCCTGCAGTTCGCGATCATGCCAATCCGGACCGTCATTGAGGGCGCGTCGACGCCCGACGTAGGTCAGATCGCCGAACTCCGGCTGAATTCCGATCTCCTCATTCACTTCACGGACAACGTCCTCCAGTGTCTCGCCCGCTCGAAAGTGACCACCAACCGCGACGTCCAGCCGGTTGGGCCAGGTATCTTTCCCGTCTGATCGACGCTGAAACAGGACGATGTCCTCGCCCGAGAGATCACGCGCAAATAGCCAGAGGTGAAACGCCCGGTGCCAGTCGCCGTCACGGTGAACGTCGGCGCGGCGCTTCACTTGACCGGTTAGACCACCGTTCTCATCAAGAACGTCGAAAAGTTCGTCCGCTGGATCGGTGATCCTTCGTCGTTCGATCATCAGCGGCCCCGTCCCAACGGGGCCCGACACCATTGCGCCAGGAACCCGATTCCCATCAGCCCACCACCCAATCCAGCGATCGATCCACGCACCATGCTATCCTCTTCCGTCAAGAGATACTGCACACCAAGAAGCGTCGCTCCCACGACGAGCTCACGGTTGCGCGATAGGCCAGCCAGAATCGGATTCACGTCACGCATCGACGCATCCGGCGCGAGCCCCGCGCCAACGAGCGCCAGGCCGGCCGCGGCAAGCACGCCGCGGCTATCGCGACTCCAGTGAAGGCGCGACGGCAGCAGAATCAGGATCACGGACAGCACGAGTTCCAGCCCTCGTGGTCGTGAGATCAGCATGAAGCGAGACATCGCTTACCGCACTTCCTAGCCAGTGAGACACCGGACACTTCAATCGCCGGAACAGTACCCGACCCCATAAACCACCAGGCTTTCTGAACCTGTTGGTTTGCGCTGGTCGCGATTATGCCCGTACTATTCAACAAGAGATCATAGACGGGCACACCAGATCTGGTGTGCGGCAAGAGAGGGAATGCAATGCCAACGGCTCAGAGTAAGGCTACCGCGATCTGGCATGGAGATTTGGGCAGCGGAAGTGGCCAGGTCAGTCTTGAGAGTGGCGCGATGAAGGATCAGGCGGTCAGTTGGTCCTCGCGAACGCAGCGCGACGGCAGTAACGCGGGCAAGACAAGTCCGGAAGAGATGATCGCCGGAGCCCTGGCGGCATGCTTCGAGATGGGGCTATCGAACGGGCTCTCGCAGAACGGCCACGCGCCGGAGGAACTGCGCACCACAGCCACGGCGACGTTCGAAGTCGGCAGCGGCGGCGTAAAGATCAGCACGATTCACCTCGACGTCGAGGGCAAAGTGCCGGGTATCTCCGCCGAGGACTTCAACAACGCGGTACAAGAGGCCAAGACCGGTTGCCCAGTTGGCACGGCGCTCAAAGGGAACGTCGACATCACCGCGAGCGCCAAACTCGCGGGGTAAGCCAGCCCTCAAGAATGACCCTCACGCGGCGCCGGGTGAGGGTTTTCGTCTCCCTTCTCCCGCACCCAAAGGGTACCCGGGGAGAAAGGCTGGGGATGAGGGTGGCTCAACAACTTATGCGACGGCCCCGCTACCCCACTGGCTCCAACGTCTGGTGCGTCTCGGCCGAGGCTTCGACGCCGGACCAGTCGTAGCGCATCGGAAAGAGCTGTTGCTGACTCCAGGCTTCACCCTGGTCGGCGAAATGCTCACTTCCTGGATGTCCCGAGGATCCGAGGGGCACGACCCAGCCGCTCCGTTCCCAATCGGACAGATCGAAAACATAGCGAGAAACGGACGAGCTCGATAGGCGGAAATCACCGGAACCGAGTCCAGAGAACCCGCCTGCCTGTGGTGTGTCTCCGTCTCCGCCGACACCGAAGGTCGGCGGATCGAGCAACGACGCGAGCTCCGGGAAGCTGGGTGTGAGCGAATGTTTCGGGCCCGTCCGGTGAAGTCGCTGCCACTGCCACTCACTCATGTCGTCGCCAAGCGTGTCGCTGAGCCAATCGAGCGCATCGGCCAGTGCCGCCTTCAGGACCGAGGTCCAGGTCTCTCCCTCGGCGAGGACCGAGGTGTCACCAGCCTCCATCAGGGCCGTCAACGGGTGACGCAGCCGCGATGAGAGGGAGAGGACGTTCATCGGCTGCGGCGCCCAATTCCCATTGTCATCAGTTACCAGAGCGTTGAGCGGGCCGTTCGCCAGAACTCGCCGCAGCGTCTGTTCGCGCCAAACCGAGTAGATGCTCGCCGCCACGCTATCCGGGTCCATCGAGCCGTCCCAGCCCTTCAATCGTTCCGCGGCCAGTGCCAGACGGCCATCGAGACCGCTGATCTGGTCGAGCATCGACACGAAGGCCCGGCTCGGGATCGAGATGCGGTCAGCGTGAACCGACGCCATGTCTTCGACCGTCGCCTCCCGAATATCCTTGAGCCGCTCGTGGATGCGCTCGGCACGGTTCCCTGGCGCCCAGTCGGTCGCGATGTAATACGGGTATTCGTCGCCGACGATCCGATTATTCGCGGTAATGACGAACCCGGTGTTGGGGTTGCGTGAGCGAGGCTGTTCCTCGAAGGGGATATAACCCTGCCATTCGTGCTCGCCGGTCCATCCAGGAACGGGGAGCCAACCGTTGACGCGCGTCCGGACCGGCACCTTGCCGCGCATCAAATAGCCGATGGTTCCGTCAACGTCCGCCATGACCAGGTTGTTGCAGGGGTCAACCCAGTTCCGCATCGCCTCGTCCAGTTCGGCGACCGAGCGAGCCTTCATCATCGGCAACAGCGAACGGAACCCGGTATTCGGGCCGACCGTCGCCGAATAGCGGGAAGCCAGCGCGTATCCGCTGGCCGGATCTCCGATCAACACCGGTCCGTGCTGGGTGACGGTGACATCGATTTCGACCGGGTCAGCCCCTCGGACCTCGATCCGCTCGTGTCGCACGTCGGCCGTCAGCCACGTTCCCTTGAACTCATAGCGCGTCGGATTGTCCGGATCGAACTTCTCGATGAAGAGATCCTGGTAGTCGGCACCCGCATGCGTGATGCACCACGCGACCCACTGATTGTGGCCGAAGTGCGGGAATCCTGGAATGCCGCAGAAGGACATACCAATCACGTCGAACTCCGGACATGCCAGGTGGTTTTGGTAATAGACGTTCGGCACGTCGATCGCCCGGTGCGGATCTCCGGCCACAAGTGGCTTGCCCGATGCCGTGCGACTGCCGTGGATCGCCCAGTTGTTGCTGCCGTCGAGCCACTCGCGGACGCCCGCGACCGCCTCAGCGTGAAGCTGTGAATCACTGACGCCGTCTGGCATCTCCCGATAGTTGACGCCGGGTGGGACGATCAGCGGATCGGGCGCGGATGATCCTGCCCGCAGCTTCACCAGCAGTTCCTCACCAACCGTCTTGAGCTGGCGGACACGCCAGAGCTTGCGATGGAAGACCCCCATCAGAACGTGGCGAACCTTGAATGACGCGCATGGATCCCACGGCTGCCATGGCTCCGGCTTGCCACTGACGAGGTCGTATTCGGCGGGGAGTGACTTGGTGGTTGAGATGAATGCATTGATCCCGGCGGTGTAAGCATCCAGCATGGCGCGGGTTTCGTCGTCGAAGGCGTCGTAATCGCTCATGGCCGACGCGCCCAGGCCAAGCCGCCGCATCAGGATGTCCTGCTCAACGCCGACCGGGCCGGCATACTCCGCCCAGCGACCGTAGGCACGGCGGCGATCGAAATCCATCTGCCAGAGACGATCTTGAGCGTGGACGAATCCCTGAGCGAAGAAGGCGTCATGCGCGTTCCCCGCACGAATGTGGGGAATCCCCTGGGGATCACGGTAGACGTCGACGCGTTCATGCAAACCCTCGAACTGCAGGGTGCTCGTGACGTCCGGCAGTGCTCGCTTCAGGTCCTCATTCGTTAGGGACATCTTCCCGATCCTCTCCACGATCCGGTTGCCGATGAGTTTGACGACTGCGACGGTGAGTCATTCGGCATCGTAGCACACCACTTGACCGCCAACGCGGAATGATTTCACTCCAGCGCTGACTTCACGTCAGACGGCACGCGTCGTGGTATGAATCACTACGAATGACCGGCAAAGGCAAGAAATGCATGCCAGGAGACGGAGAGACGGACATGACGATCACGATCGACGACTTCCAGAAAGTTGACATGCGGGTGGGGCGGATCATCGACGCTCAGCATTTCCCCGAGGCGCGCAAGCCATCGCTGAAACTGGTCATCGACTTTGGCGAGTTCGGCACGAGGCAGTCTTCCGCGGGGTTGAAGGACTTCTACTCAACAGACGAATTGATCGGACGTCAAGTGATCTGCGTGGTGAATTTCCCAGCGCGACGAGTGGCTGGATTCCCATCGGAGGTGCTGGTGCTCGGCGCGACGCAGTCGGACGGACGCATCATCTTGCTGCAACCAGACACGGAGTCGGAACTAGGCAGTCCGATCACCTGAAACTCATGGCGGCGAAATCAGCGAATCCCGGAAATGAGCAGGCCGATCACCGTGAGGCCGATCGCGAACCGGTAGGTGACAAAGACCAGGGTCGAATTGGTACGCAAGAAGGTGAGCAGGAAGGCGATGGCCAGGTACCCAATAATCGCGGCGGTGACACCGCCGGTGACGAACGTGACCACCTGATCGGAGCTCAGTCCGGTATCGACCATGTCCTTCGTCTCGAGGACGCCCGCCCCAACGATCGCCGGTATGCCCAGGAGAAACGAAAAACGCGCCGCCGAGTCGCGCTTTAGCCCGGTCATGAGGCCAGCGGTGATAGTGCTGCCAGAGCGTGACACACCCGGAAGCAACGCGAGCGCCTGGGCACACCCGATGATCAGGCCATCTCTCCATCCCAAACTCTCCATCGGACGGATGTGGCGGGCCAGCCGCTCCGCGAGGAAGAGTACCGCGCCCAACGCAATCAACAGGAATGCGATCAACGCAATCGCAGTTCCGCCTCCAGTCCCCTGGTGGAAGTAGTTGTCGATGGTGTCGTTAAGCGTGTAACCCACAATAGCAGCAGGTATCGAGCCCACGATGATGATCCAGGAGATACGCGAGTAATCGTCGTCGAATGGCTTGCGCGAGGCGATTCCCTTGAAGAAAGAGACCGTCAGGAGAATCAGATCGCGCCAGAAGTAGATGAGCACCGCTGTCAGCGTGCCAAGGTGCAGCGCAACGTCGAACTCGAGGCCAGGCTCGGGCCAACCGGCGAGCCACGGCACCAGAATCAAGTGCGCGGAGCTACTGATCGGAAGAAATTCCGTCAGTCCCTGAACGATGCCGAGAACGATCGCATGCCAGACCGACACTCAGTCTCCCGCCTCTTCAGGAGCCAGCTGCTTGCGCATATCGCTCCAGGAAAGGCTCTCGCGTCCCCAGAAGTAAAGTCCGATGAGCGTGATCGGAAAGTAGAGCGCGGCGTGCACCACGATCGCGTACGAGAGTGCCAGGTCATGCTGGATGCCAATAGCGCCTGCCAGGGCCAGCACGACGCCCGCCTCAAACGCCCCGACGTAGCCAGGCGAGGACGGAACCAGCGTCGCCAGATTGGCGACGGCTGTAACGAGCAGGATCGCGGCCGGACTAAGGCCGAGCCCAAATCCGACGCTGATGAGCGCGTAGACCGAGGCTTCGAGTACCCAGGCGGCAATTGAGGTCAGTACCACCAGAACGAGGTCCTCGCGGCTTCTCAGGATGCCGAGACCGTCAAAGAAGGCGTGCGCGGCGCGGCGCAGCGGGCTGCCGAACCGTTCCGGCAGGCGGAGCATCGCTACGTCAATCAACCATGTGCGCAGACGTCCGGCGCTGGCTACCACCAGCCCGATCAGGACAGTGCCGAAGAGGATTCCGCCGACCACCGTTACGTTGCGAACCTGCGACGTAAGCCCGATCGAAAGCGATGCGATCAGCACGAAGCTCAACATCGTCAGACCGTCGAAGATGCGTTCGACCGCAATCGTCGCCAGCGCGGAGGCGTTCTTCACTCGTGAGCGAGTCGAAAGGACATACGAGCGAACTAGTTCGCCAGTACGCAGCGGGAGAACGTTGTTGGCGGTGAAACCAATGACGACGACCCGGAAGAGGTCCCGACCGCGGAACCGCTCCACCGGACGGAGCAGGAACGCCCAACGAAGTGAGCGCACCCAGACTCCGGTAAAATAGATCGCGATCGCCGGAATGACGTACCAGTAATTTGCCTGTTTGAGCGAAGTCCAGATCGCTCCAAGATCCTGCCCTCGAAACGCGAGGTAGAGAAAAAGCAGGCTCCCCGCAAGACCGATCCAGACCCGGAGTCTCTTCACGTACACGCCTCACCAATCACGGTTGCTGTCAACATCGATTGAGATGATCGAAAATCATGACGCATGGCTCAGGCACAGCGAGGTGAGTATATCGTTCTGGATCGAGCCATCACCATCACCGAAACCGCATGCTCGTCTCATAAAACGGATGATCAAAGTACCAATTTGGACGGTTCGTCCAGTTGCTGGCTCGACGTCGAAGCACTCGACGAACCGCACAGTCACGTGTTACAGGATTGACGCCGGAAGAGCGACAGCCAACCCTGAGAATCGACCAGATCGGCCGGGGCGAATTGTCCGGATGGCTCCGTGCCATTCGGAAGGACGGCGTAACAGACGGAGATTGGCGCGGTCGGAAGGGTCCAGTAGTCGATCGATCCCAGACCATAGACGGTGTGATCCTGTCGTTGCAGGATGGCGGCGAGCATGCCAAACGTCGCTTTGTCCGAGTCCGCTCGGGGCAGCGTCACTGGCGCGTCACCTTCGACCTCCGAAACGAGTGTCCAGATCCAGGGATCGGGTGACAACCGGAATACATAGTCCGGCCCGCCGACGACCTGCGTCAATTCGGGGATGGACTTCGCTGCCGTCAGGAACGGGTCCTTTGCGGGTTCTACCTGCGGGTCGGCGTGGTAGACCACGTTCCGCACGCCGATACCTTGTAGCAGACGGACTGTGCGCTCAGATGGGAAGGCCTTCATTTCATCCCGGAAAATGTAGTAGACGGGCGGGGCAATGCCACTGTAGCCGTTGACGACCTGATTCCAGTGCATCGACGACCAGAAGTTGGGCCAGGCCGACGCGATGATGCCATCTCCCATTGGGAACTCGATCGTCGGCGCCGGGTGCTCCGCCAGCCAGGCGTAGTCCGGCCGGTTCGCTTCGGCAAGCGTTGCGGGGAGGGCTCCCGGCAAGGGGATCCGCGTCGTGTCCTCCACCGATATACCGAAGACGAGCAGCAGCGAGAGGCTGACGCCGATCGCCAGGCGAGCGAGTGCTTCGACTGGCAACCGTGATAGGCGGCGAAGCAGCAGGTCGACCCCAAGACCCGCCAGACCGGCGAGTCCCACAAGTGCAAGCAGACCGAGCCTGGCCGGAACTCGAATCGCTTTGAATCCGGGCATGAAGTCATAGAAGAGCCGGTACGGGAGTGGAAAACTGTGATTCCCGATGTGACCGGTGAGGCCAAAACTCAAGATGATTGAACCGATCGCGATGCCGAAGAGCATCCAGCGTTCCCAGCCAAGTCGCCGCTGAAACAGTCCAACAACTGCCAGCACGATCAGAATCGCGCCCGGAAAGAGATCGCGTTCCAGATCACGCGAGTAATTCGCGCCGAGCGAGGATCCCCAGTAGCGGCTGTGTGGCGAGATGGCCAGATAGTCGTAAGGGACGGCGCGCCACTTCATCATCTCCGACACGGTTCGCTCGATGCCAAGGTCAGTGTGCACGGTCTGATACGGGAGCAAGATCGGAATGAGCAACGCCGCGCCGACGACGCAGGCGACTCCGGCCTGTGCTATACCGATCACCGCGTCGCGGTCACGCCGGGCGATCAGGTACGCCCCAAAAACAATTCCCAGCAGGATCGCCAGAAAATAGAAGTAATAGACTCCGAACAGACCCTGCAGCACGACGATCACCCCGAGCACAATGGACCAGCGCAGTGATCGTCCAATCAACGCGCGACGCGCCGCCAGCACGGCCAGGGGCAGCCACTCGGCGGACGTCAGGTGCAGGTGTTCGAACTGGGCCATCCGGGCTGGAGCAAAGGCATACGCGAAACCGGCTACGATGCCAGCCAGGCGACTACCTGTCAGGTCAAGCACCAGCAGGTACATCGCGAATCCACTGAGTGCGTACGACAGCAGCAGCGACAGATTATCAGCCAGAATTGCGTTGCCGGTCTTGAGCAGGACTGGCGCGATGAGCGCGGCCTGCCCGAAGAGATAGTCGGAATACGCAAGGGTGTTGCGATAGGGATAGAAGACGTTCGCGTCGAAGATGTTGAGCGGATGAGTCCGCCAGGAGTGAATGTCCCAGGCCAGCGTCCAGGCTTGAAACACCGGGTCACCCCAGCTCGCGAATTGATGGGAGAGATCGGTTGCCAGCGGCCAGGTCATAATGACCGACCAGAGGCAGAAGATCAGGAAGATCGAGATGTTGATCAGCAATCGCTCGCGCGACAACCGCTCAATGGCAGCCTCAAGCGTTCGCCTGGACCGGTATTTTCGTGGTTCATTCGTTATCGTCGACACGAGAGCGTAGTGAATCACGCGGCAGCGTTGGCGACAACCCGGTAGCGAAGAATCCCTGATACGCCGCGCGATCCGGCTGTACCGAAAATTGCACACTGTTTGCGTCGAAAGTATGCTGACGGTGGCCTGTTTCCGCTGGTGGAGCACTGGAGCACAGCTATGGTTCGGACGACATTCCGCCAACACCGGGGATCAACGACGATCCTTGATTTGCCGCTGCTCCGAAAGGTAACGATCCTCGCGCCACTCGTGTTCCTCGCCGCCGTGGAGATCATGCGATCAATCTTCTTTCCGACGTTCTTTCATAGCCTGGCGGGATACGTCCTGGTTGCAGCGATCATTCTTGTCGCAACCACGCTCTTTTCCGCCTCGATCTTCGGGCACGTGTCAGCCATGCAGAAACGCCTCACGCAGCAGAACCAAGAACTCCTCGCGTTGCACGAAGCGGGGCTCGCGGTAACGGCCGCGCTCGATCTGCAGCTGGTCCTACAAAACGTCGTCGACGAGGCGCGTGAGTTGGGCGCGGCACGCTATGGCGCCCTGGCGCTGCTGGATGAAATGGGACAGATGCAGGCGTTCTTGACGTCGGGTATCAGCGACGAACTCCGGGCCAAGCTCGGACCGATACCCGAGGGACACGGCCTGCTCGGCGCGGTTCTGACCGATCCGAAGCCCCTACGACTTCCAGATCTCACGAAAGATCCACGTTCTGTTGGCTTCCCTCCGCATCATCCCGCAATGCACTCGCTGCTGGCTGTGCCAATCCTCTCGCGAGGTGAAGTGCTTGGTAGTCTGTACCTGACAGAGCGACAAGATCAACCGGAATTCGACGAGTCTGATCAAGAACGACTGGAGCGATTCGCGACCCAATCCGCTCTGGCGATCGAGAACGCCCGGCTACACCAGCAGATGCGCGCGATTGCCATCACCGAGGAGCGGGACCGGATCGCGCGTGAGATGCACGACAGCATCGCCCAGGTACTTGGTTACGTGAACACCAAGGGTCAGGCCGCGCAGCAATTCTTGCAGTCTGGCCGATCAGACCGGGCCGAAGAGCAGATCACGCAGCTGACCCGGGCCGCACGTGACGCCTATGCCGACGTGAGAGAGAACATCCTTGGGTTGCGAGCAGCGCACGATGCTTCGACCTCGTTCACGCAGACGCTATCCAGCTACCTGGATTCCTGGCAGGATCAGAGTGGAATCGCCGCGCGACTGAACGTTAACCGTGAACTTGAGATGGCACGCGAACTGTCGCCGCTCGCCGAGTTACAGTTACTCCGGATCATTCAGGAAGCACTTTCAAACGTCCGCAAACACTCCGAAGCGACTGAAGCCCAGGTGTCAATTGACCAGATCACGGATGGCATCGAGGCTCAGATCGCGGACAATGGAACCGGATTCAACCCGGACGCACTGAAGCACTCGGTCCTTCCCCGATTCGGACTGTCGACGATGCGAGAGCGAGCCGAATCGGTCGGCGGGAGCCTCCGCATCAAGTCGGGCCCCAAGGGTTCGACCGTCACGGTAATGATTCCGGTGAAGCGGACGATCATTTCGGCAAATGAGGAGCATGATGCGCGTACTCATCGCTGACGACCACGCGCTATTTCGAGATGGATTGCGAAGCCTGCTCGAGGCTCGGCAGATCGAAGTTGCCGGAGAGGCCGCCAACGGTCGCGAAGCCGTGGAATTGACCAGAAAGCTCAAGCCAGATGTCGTTTTGATGGACCTCACCATGCCGGAAATGGACGGACTTACCGCGACTCGGGCTATCTGCGCCGAACAACCGACGGTCAAAGTGGTCGTGCTTACCGCTTCCGAGGATGACGCAGATCTCTTTGAGGCCATCAAGTCCGGTGCACAGGGGTTCCTGCCCAAGGATCTCGAGGCCGAACAGTTATTTGACCATCTCGTCGGCGTCACTCGCGGCGAGCCCGCTCTGACACCCGGATTGGCCAGAAAGCTCCTGCACGAATTCGCGCACCCGTCCACTGGACGACGGGAACGTGATCCAGACGCGCTCACCGACCGGGAGCGAGAGGTTCTGGAACTTCTGGTCCAGGGAACGACGACGAATCGGGAACTTGCCGAGCGGCTGGTGGTGAGCGAGAACACGGTGAAGTATCACTTGCGCAACATTCTCGACAAACTGCACGTGCAGAATCGCGCCGAGGTGATTGCCTATGCGGTGCGCCATGGGTTAGTGGAACCACCGACCGGATCGTAGCGCACCGTTCACCGTCTTTCGTCAGCAACAAAACGACGGGGCGATCATGATCGCCCCGTCGTTCGGGAACAACTGGTGTTGTCTGTGTCGAACGCCTACTCCTCGACCTGAAGGATTCCGACCGCTCCCTTTTCCGTATACCCGAACGCGTGCGTCACGATCGGGAACGAGCCGGCCACGTCTGCTTCGATCTCGAAGATCATGCCTCCACCTGGAGCGACGTTGAACGTCTGGACGCCGCGAATGGCGTTTTCAGGCGGTGCGCCGAGGTAGACGGTGTCAAACTGCTCGCCAACGACGTGGAACGCACACGTGAGCGTCGGGCCGACATTCACGACGTAGAAGCGGACCAGATCGCCAACCTTCACCGTGATCGGATTTGCCTTGTACTGGTTGGCGAACCCGTTGAAGGTGACATAGTCGGGTGTCACGGCAAGCATCTTCTTCATATCTGGCTTGCCATCAGTGACGTAGTACTCGTTCTCGACCAGCACGAATTCCTTTGCTGGCGGGAGCGGTTCCTTTGGATCCACAATGATTGCGCCGAACATCCCGCTGCCGATGTGGTGCAGGATCGGCGGTGTTCCACAGTGGTACATGAACGCACCCGCGTATTTGGGAGTGAACGTGAACGAGATTGACTCGCCCGGGGCGATCGATTTGTAGGCTGTCTTCCAGTCGATCTGAGCAGCGTGGAAGTCGATCGAGTGCTCCGTCGTGCCCTCGTTTGTCAACGTGAATTCGACCGTATCGCCCACACGAACCCTCGGCGTAGGACCCGGAACGGTTCCGTCGAAGGTCCAGGCCTGCATCGCCACACCGTCAGCGATTGAGATGGTCACGTCCTTGGTCACCATTTTGATCTGTTTGGTCGTCTCGGATCCAACCGGAGGCAATGCAGGATCGTACAGCTTGAACGGCGGCGCCTCGACCGTCGGCTGCGGCGTCGTTGCCGTGGTCGCCGCAGCGGCTTTCGCCACATTGGGAACTGGCGTTTGCGAAGAGTAGCTATTGCATGCCCCGAGTATCGATCCGGCAGCTGGGATGGCCAGACCGGCGACCGAGGCACGAGCGAGGAGCGAGCGACGACTAGTGGGTCGAGACATCATTTCTGAGAGCTTCATGTTGTTCCCTTATCACGTGCAACCGAGTGCTGTTGATTCAATGCTAGAACTCAGCACGACGGCGCGAATCATGAATCGGGGTAGTCTTTCTCCAGCGGGGGGAGAGTGTAATCGCGGCCTCAACGGGCGGGAAAAAACAACATACCCTACCCCGTTGGGTAGGGAGCGGCGCGTCGCGCGGTACATAGCGAACTCATATGTTTGCCACGCACAGATACCTGACATCACCAGGAACTCGCGTCGAGAGATGGACGTGCTCTCCAGTCGATTGGACCAGACTGGCAATCGGACGGTTTTCAGGTAGCTGATGCAAACCGTCAATTTGTCGCTGGCTGTGCTCTTGTCCCGGAGCAAGGAGTACAATTCGTTCGGTTTGTGCTCAGGAATCACGCGACGTTTCGTTCGGTGAATGATTCCGATAGCGTTGCCAAATCGGCATAAAGATACAGTTGCGGACATGACAGTTGGTTTCGCAAAAGGTGGGAATGAATTTGTTCCTACGAATCGCTTCAGTTTTCTCACGTCAACATGTTTACAAATCGGCAGTTATACGCTAATGTCGTAGCAGGTCTGGGCGATTCTTTCGGACCCGGACTGGAGGGTGGTAGACACCGTAGACATCACGCTGAGGCGCTGATTTCCGTCACTACGCGATCACTGCAAGGTGACGAAGTGGAACATGGAAGGGTTGCGGGGAACAGCCGTTCAGACTGAGCAGAATAACTGCGGGGACAGTTGAATGGCTGAAGAAACCTGACCGGACGGATTCGATCTTCAGTGTGACACGGTAAGCGATTGGAGAGAGAAGCTTAGGTTAGACCCACGGCATCGATACAAGCTTTGACGAACAACGAAGCTCCTGCCCGTAGATTTCCAAGCGAATCGATGCTGGCTGGCAAGCAGCGCGACCGGCAACGTTCGACGTATCGAGTTCAGTCGATTGCGGATGAACATGTGACGCCCCTTTCGTGTAACGTGTCTCGATCCGGTATCCCTCAAGACAGTGGTCATATAGCAAACGTGCACGAAAAGTCGAGATCCCGACGGCGGGAGATCGCGACAGCGTCGTCGCATTGAACTACCTAACGAACCATGCAAAGACTAGACGCTGATCGCTCAGGGCGGTCGGTGTAGCACGCCGCAACTGATGGGCAGGATAGGATGCGGCCGAAAGGAACAAGGAACTCAAATGGAAAACGCGCAGCAGGAACGACGGGTGTCCGCGACCGAGGTGCGGCAGCGAATTGGCCCGGCAATCCGTCGCCTCCGACAGCAGCAAGGACTCTCGCTCTCTGACTTGGCGCAACGAACAGATATATCTGTTTCGTATTTGTCTCGGTTAGAGAAGGGGCGGAGCGTTCCGTCGTTCACGCTTCTCTCCCGGCTCGGCCAGGAACTCGGTGTCGACATCGGCTTCTTTGTCGAGACCGAGCGCGAAGCGCAGTCGGTTGACGAGACACTCGAACAGTCGCTCGGTCGCACCACGATCCCAGGTGCTGTCTGGCCGGAGATTTTCGGACTGAGCATCGAAGCTCGCAAAGCGCTGTTGAACTTCTTGGAGAGCCAGGGATTTTCGGGAGGGTCGTAGCCCTCATCGCTGTCACGTGATATCCAAGCGGGCACGTTTCCTACGGCGGCCGATCCGCCGGGTAACGTGCCCGTTCTTTTGTCTGCGTGACTGCCTGTAGGCACCAGACGCTAACGCGGTCGATTGAACTCCTGCTTCAGCTCGGGAATAACTCGCTCGGCAATTGCCTGCATTGCCGGCGTGGCGCTGCCTCGGGGAAAGTCGAAGAAGAAGGAGCGGACGCCGATCTCGGCATAGGGGCGCACGAAGGAGCGAAACGCATCCTCCGACTCGAGCGGATCACCGCCAGTCGAGAGCACCCAGCGAATCTCATTCGGATCACGGCCAATCTCTCGACAGAGCTCGTCCAGCCGTCTCCCGCGTTCCATGTATTCCGCCGGGGATCCGCCGCCGTCCCACTGATCGGCATAGCGCGCTACGTGTCGCATCATCCGCCGTCCCGTCGAGCCAATCAGAATCGGAATGTGCCCGTTGACCGGCTTGGGCTCGAACGGGGCATCCTGCAGCGTGTAGTACTGCCGTCGAACGACGTTCGATCCTGCGTCTCGAGACGACGATAGACCTCCATCGCCTCTCCAAAACGGTCGACTCGTTCTCCCGGAGGCGGAAATGGGATGCCGTAGGCTTTGTGCTCCCGCTCCTGCCAACCCGCGCCGACGCCGAGAATTACCCGTCCACCCGATAGATGGTCTACCGTCACGGCTTCCTTCGCCAGCACCGATGGCTCACGATGCGTGATGCTCGTAACCATCAACCCGAGCTGCAGACGCGACGTCATTACTGCCAGCCCGGCCAGAAGGGTCCACCCCTCGAAGCAGGGTCCCGCATCCCCATCATAGAGCGAGAAGAAGTGGTCGAACGTCCAGGCTGAGTCCCACCCGGTCTCGTCGGCCCAGCGCCACTGCTCCTGCAGTTCGTCCCAGCTCCGCCAATGCTGTCCGGTCACCAATCCAAAATTCAGTTCGTTTGCTGGCGGATTCTTTCCATGTGTCGGTCCTACCATGACACCTCCCTCGTGGTTCCCAACGGATCAGGTGCCATTATGATTCCGTACAGATGCAAATATCCCGCGGCACGGTCGAACAGTACGGAAAGGACCCGGCATTGGGAGCGTTTCTCGACGAACATAACGGCGGCCCGTCACGACTGCGCGAACTGATGGCAGAGCGGCACACGATCCTCGCGCCGGGTGCCTACGACGCACTCTCCGCCCGCCTGATCGAGGCCGCCGGATTTCCGGCGGTGTACATGACAGGTTTTGGTGTCGCGGCGTCGATGCTCGGTCGCCCCGACGTCGGCCTCACCACCATGAATGAGATGCTCGACAGCGCGCGCCGCATCGTCCAGGCGGTGACCGTGCCGGTCATCGCGGACGCGGATAACGGCTACGGAAACGCCCTTAACGCGGTGCGGACCGTCCGCGAATACGAGGCAGCCGGAGTCGCGGCCATCCAACTGGAGGATCAAGTCTCACCCAAGCGCTGCGGCCACATGGAAGGCAAGCACCTGATCCCGACCGGCGAGATGGTGGGGAAAATCCAGGCGGCTGTCGCGGCCCGGCGTTCGCCCGACTTCGTGATCATCGCGCGAACCGACGCACGAGCCGTCGAAGGACTGGACTCCGCCCTGGAGCGGGCGTGGGCCTACCACGAGGCCGGAGCCGACATGCTGTTCGTCGAAGCGCCCCAGACTGAGGAGGAGATCGAGGTGGCCTCGCGCACGCTCAGCGGCATACCGCTCCTGTTCAACTGGGCAGAAGGCGGCAAGACGCCACCGGTCCCTTTGAGCATGCTCAGGAAACTCGACTTCCGGCTGGTAATCTTCCCGGTCGGGGCGTTACTGGCGGCATCCGCGGCGGTGCGGAAGGTGCTCGACGTCGTTCAGCGAGACGGCACTCCCGTCAACGCGATGGACCGGATGACACCATTCCCTGAGTTCTTGAATCTCATTGGATTGCCGGAGATCGACCAGATCGGCAAACGCTTCGCGCCGGATTGAGACCCGCCCGACTACGATCCCGTCGCGACTGGCGCGGGACGCGGTGTAGCCTCGACCGGCTCACGGGAATCGGGCTTCGGCGTCTGAGTCGCGCGCGGCAACGTCACGGTGATGGATGTCCCCTTCCCGATTCCGCTCGTCGCGTCAATCGATCCGTTATGACAATCCACGATCCAGCGCGCGATCGGAAGGCCGAGACCAGCGCCAGCGGCGCGCTTGTCTCGCGCGGCCTCTCCACGGAAGAAGCGGTCAAATATACGGTCGAGCTGTTCCGGAGGAATGCCAGGGCCAGAATCGGTCACAGTGATCTGAGCGTCCTGATCGTGCCCGGCCACCGATAGCGAGACACTGCTTTCTTCCGGCGTGTACGTGAACGCGTTGTCGAGCAGGATCAGCACCAGCTGTTTGAGTTGATCTGAATTGCCGATGACGTCGACTTCCTCGTCGATATCGACGTCGAAGCGGTGCTTACCCGCGATGCGAACCGCAATCCGGGCGGCGTCAGAAGCCACCTGATCGAGCGGCACGAGTCCAAGCTCAGGACGCCAGCCGACATCGGCCCTCGCCAGTGTCAAAAGATTCTGCACGAGACGCCCCATGCGCTCCGATTCATCCCGGATATCGGTGAGAATCTCGATCGCATCCTCTTTCTCGACGGCACCACTCTCGACTTGCCGCAAGAGAATCTCGGCGTTGCCGCGCAAGGCAGTCAGCGGAGTCCGCAGTTCGTGCGAGGCGTCTGAGACGAACCGCCGCTCGGCGGTGAACGCGTCGTCCAGCCGGTCGAGCATGGCGTTGAAGGTCTCAGCCAGGTCTTGAACTTCGTCCCCTGTTCGCGGCAGATCAATGCGCTCACTCAGGTCGCGGGACCGGCCGATCCCCCGCGCCGTGTTCGTGATACGCGAGAGCGGGCGCAGCGACCGTCCAGAAAGGATGTAGGCACCCACGGCGGCCACGAGCAGGCCGAAACCCAGCCCCGCAAGGAACAGGAGTCGTAGCGTGCGCATCGTCTTCAGTGTCGCAGTAAGAGGTTGAACTGCCTGGATGGTGCCAACGACCTGGCCCGTTTGAGAGACGATCAGCGGCGCACTCAACACGCGGACCGGAACATCACGGAACGTGGTGGTATAGAACTGCACATTGCCGTGAAGATTCTGTTGCAGGACATTCTCGGAGATTGGCATGTAGTTGCCACTAAGCTCTGGGGCACGGTTTTTCCCGACGCCATTTTCGTCGGTCACCTGGATGTAGAGGCCGGGCGAGGCAAAGGGATCCAGCGGGGGAATAACAACCGTTCCCAATCCACCAGCAAGCGATCGTTCGAGCGTCGCCTGGTTGGCGACACTGACCACGATACCGCTCAAGCGACTGTCGATCTCCTGGTTCATCGATCGTTTGAGCTCGAAATACACACCGAGGGCGATTCCGGCCAGGATGAATGCCGTCAGAAGGGCGGAGAGGATGGCGATGCGGGCACGGATGGACATTGATCTCCTCGATCAGTCGGAGGGCAGTCTCAGCGCATAGCCAGCGCCGCGGACGGTCTGCAGCAGGCGAGGCTCATTCTCAGCCTCGAGTTGACGTCGCAGATTACTGATGTAGACCTCGAGAACGTTGGATTCTCCCGGGAAGTCGTAGCCCCAAATGCGCTCCATGATCAGATCGCGCGTCAGAACCTGGTTCGGATGACGAATGAAGAGAAGCAGCAATTCGTACTCGCGTGTGGTCAGGTCGATGCGTCGCTCGCCGCGATAGGCAAACCGCGAGGCGGTGTCGAGCGTCAGGTCGGCGAACTGATAGACGGTCTCTTCAAACGACTCTTCATGGCGCTCCTGTCGTCGCAACAGCGCACGCACTCGAGCCAGCAATTCTTCAAATGCAAAGGGCTTGACCAGGTAATCGTCGGCCCCCGCATCGAGCCCGGCGACTCGGTCTGCCACCTCGTCACGAGCGGTGAGCATCAGGATCGGGAACTCGTCACCCGCGGCGCGCAGACGGCGACAGACCTCGATACCGTCGAGTCCGTCCGGCAGCATCACGTCCAGAATCACGAGGTTGGGCGAATCGTCACGAGCCACCTCCAGCGCCTGGCGCCCCGAATCCGCGACCGTCACCCGGTAGCCCTCATAGCTCAGGCCACGCCGCAAGAACGACGCGATCGCGCGTTCATCCTCGACGACCAGAATGTGACTGTTTCCCGACATCGCCAAACGTTACCTTTACGATTCCAGCAGCGAGCGCAAATCGGACTCGGCCGCGATCGGACCGACGATCGCCAGATTCAATCGCTCCGGCACGAACAATTGCTGCGACAAATCCAGAATATCGGCGCTTGTAACGGACTCAATCCGCTCGATGACCTGCTCCGGCGTAAGAATATCGCCGAAGATCAGTTCCTGGCTGCCGATCCAGCCCGCGACCGACCGGCTGTCCTCCAGGCCCATCTCAATGCGTCCCTTGCGGAGTTCCTTGGTCCGTTGGAGTTCCTCTGCCGGAACTTCTTGCTGCCGCAGTTTGTCGAACTCGCGCATCACCGCCCGTATCGTCTCGGCGGTACGCTGCGGATCAATCCCGGCGTAGACGACACCCTGCCCCACATCGGCATACTCGCGAAAATAGGAGTAGACCTCGTAGGCGAGCCCGAGACGCTCGCGTATCTCTCGAAAAAGTCGAGAGCTCATGCCCGAACTCAGGATTGCATCAATCATGTCCTGCGTGTATCGCCGATCATCGGTGTACGGCAGCGCCGGGAGGCCGATGCAGACATGCGCTTCGTTGGTCGGCCGCTGGAGCACCCGCACACGTGGCTCCGTCTGAACCGTCTGAGCCGCGACGAATGTGTTGACGTCGCTGACCGGAAGATCACCAAAAAAGCGCTCGGTCAGTCCCCTGACGCTCTCGTGATCGATGTCGCCGGCCGCCGAAATCACGATCCGGTCTGGCCGGTACTGAGCGCGCAAATAGTCGATCAGCTCGGACCGGGTAACCGAACGAACGGTCGCCTCGGACCCAATGACGGAACGGCCGACACTCTGTCCGTCCCAGACAAGCTCGTCAATCACATCATGAATGAGATCATCGGGCGTGTCATCGATTCCGCGGATCTCTTCGACGATGACGCCACGTTCCTTTTCGATCTCGGCCGAATCGAAGACCGAATTGCGCAGCATGTCACCGATGACGTCGAACGCCCGCTCGAGGTGTGCGCTTGGCACCTTCACCCAGTAGTTGGTGTTCTCGCGGCTGGTGGCAGCATTGAGCATCCCACCAACGCCCTCGACCTCCTGGGTTATCTCGACCGGATCCGGCCGGCGGGACGTCCCTTTGAAGACCATGTGCTCCAGGAAGTGCGAAATGCCGGCCTGCTGATCCGTTTCGTGCCGGGATCCGGCTCCCACGTAGACGATAAGGCTCGCGGACTTGACGTGATCCATGCGGCTCGTGACGACACGAACTCCGTTCGACAGTACCGACTTCTCGTACAAGAATCGCTCTTTTCAGCACGTGTGCATCGCGAACGGCGGTCGGGCTCGGAGTGGACTACTCATCCCTGATCACCCGTCTCCCGTTTCGCGAGCTGATCCAATACAAGTCTGAGAGCAGAGTCCGCGGAGGTGCGAATAACGGTGGATCGATCGCCGCTGAAGTGATGCTCTTCGAAGACATCACCCCAGGGTGAGGAACATCCGATGAACACCAGGCCAACCGGCTTTCCCGCTGTCGCCCCGCCCGGACCAGCGATGCCAGTCGTGGAGACTCCGATGTCCGCCCCGATGCGCTCTCGGACGCCGCGAGCCATTGCCAGTGCGCAGTCGGAACTCACCGCACCGACACGACGCAAGACATCCTCGGGAACGTCAAGGACCGACATCTTGACCGCGTTGCTATAGGCAACGACGCCGCCCAGGAAATAGGCTGAACTTCCGGCAACGCTCGTGATGCGATGTGAAACCAAACCACCAGTGCAAGACTCTGCCGTCGCAATCGACAGTGCTTCTCGGCGAAGAATCTCGAACAGCGTTTCTTCAAGCCTCTGCGCGGCCACGTCGCACGACCTCACGCGTCACTACAACTCCCAGACACCGTGGGACAATCAAAAGTATAGCCGACCGAACCAGTTCGGCGTCCTGAAGAGCAATGTGCTAGGTGATGCCGTGACGACGGCCTGTGCATTCAGGTTCGAGAAATCGGTCAATCGGTCAGGCCCGGCTGGGGAGCGGAGACCGGCTCAGCGCCGACGCTTCGGACCGACGGAAACATCGCAGCGGCAATCGTGCCGGCAAACAAGAGCGCGCCACAGCCGAAGAAGGAGATGCGCACACCGAATTGTTGCCCAGCCCAACCACCAACTGCGTTCGAGATGATTATCGCCGCGAAAATCAAGGTTGAGCGGACCGCGAAGACGCGCCCGAGCAGGTGCTCCGGCGTATGAAGCTGCACGAGCGTCACACTCGGGATCAACACCATCATGCTCCCGAGTCCCGCGATCGCGATCAGGGGAACCGCGAGCCAGAGGTAGCTCACGAGCGAAGTCGCCATAATACCGACACCCATCACCGCCAGGCCCGTAACCACCAGTGCCCCAGTCGGAATCCGCGTTTCGCCTCCGAGCCAAATCCCGCCGATGATGCTCCCCACCGAGATGCCGGTGCCGAGCATCGCGTATTCCCATTGCCCCCCGCCGAGGATGTTCCAGGCATAACCGACAAAGAGGGGTGTGGTCGCGCCGAGCGTCAGCGGACCCATCAGCATTACCAGCGTATTGGCGCGCAGCACCTGCGATGAGCGAACGAACTGAATTCCCTCGATCATCTCGGCGCGAATTGACGCCATCCCCGATTGGATACGCTCGATTGGCCGGGTCTTGAGCATCAAGACCAGGATTCCTGAGACCAAAAAGGTGAAAGCGTCGAACGCGAAAGCCGCTTGCAGACCGTCACGCGTACCAAGCAAACTCGCGAAGACGCCGATGAGCACGCCCGCCAGCGGATAGCCGAGGATGTCACTCGTGTTCTGGCCGACGGACTGCAGCGAGTTCGCGGCGGTTAGCTGCTTTGCCGGAACGATGGACGGGATCATCGCCGTCCCGGCCGGACGATTGATGATCGAGAGCGTGTTGACGATGAAGAGGTCGAGAAAGGCAAGTGGCAGGGAAAAGTAAGCGATGGCGGGTACGAGGAGGACCAGCGGGACCCGCAGGAAGTCGGTTGTGAACATCACGACGCGCCTATCAAGCCGGTCGACGATGACACCCGCAAAGAGGCCTAGCAACAGATCGGGGAGGGACGTGGCGACCAGTGCCAGTCCAGTCTTCGTCAGGGAACCAGTGAGTTGGTAAACGAGTGCCGCCAGGGCCACGTGATGTACGCGATCCCCGAGCGTGGAGATCAACTGCGACAGCCAGACCGCCGTAAAGTTCCGGTTGCCTCTAAGCGGTTCAAACGCCTTCAGGCGACGCTCCACGGTTACCCTCGATCATCGAACACGTGCGGTGCAACGGTGCACTTTCAGGGTACGTTGCCGACGTTGGCACGAGAAATTCAGCCCTGAATGTCAACGAGTACTTTCAGGCTAGCACTCTGATTCGAACGCAATACAGGGTCCTGTGTACTCCAATTGGAAACATCAGTCGTTCGAATCCAAGTACGTTTTTCCCTCTGTCGAGATTCTACAGTGCCCCGACAGTTGATAACAGGGTCACGAACCGAGATAGCCGGCTGAACGGGCGAGATCGGTACCCAGTCGCGAGAGCAGAACCTGACTCTCAACCGGTAGCTCAGGGTGTAGTTCGAAGCGCGCGCGTTCAAAATACTGGACGAGCACACCCCCCTGCTCGAACGGCTCGCTGGTTGGGTAGCCAAAGATCGCCAGGCCACCATGCGACTCCCAATAGGAACGAAACGAACCACTGAGGGTGTGCTGCGTGGACGAGAAGTAGAGGGCACTTGAACCCGGCGCCCGCGTCGCAGTTGGGTAGGTCTGCGTCGCGGCCTGGACGCCAAGACGTCCCAGGGAAACCTCAGCAGGCGTACCCGCGAACTCCGGATGATATTCGAATCGATAGCGTTCGAAGTACTGGACCGTGTAGGTGACTCCGGTGTCAGGGTTCTTCTCGGAGAACTCTTCACTGATGGGATAACCAAAGACAGCCAGACCGCCGTGTGATTCCCAAAACTGCTTGAAGCCATACGACAGGGTATGTCCAGTGGCGTCGAAATAGGTGCGGTCAGTAGTCGTATCGACGGGCGCAACCGGTAGAAAGGGAGCGGCGGCGGGTTGAACGCCAACGTCGAATCGCGCGGTGGCGACGCGTGCTGAGTCTCGACCAACCACATAGGAGGACAGAACTCCTTCGGAGAACCGCCAGGCTGGGCCGAGATCGACGTCGACCTTGCCCGTCTGATCGGTCCGCACGGAGGGATGCACGACGTACCCAGCGGACGAGCTTGTCCAGACGGTAAGTGATTCGCCCGAACTGAATCCACTGGATGTGAAGTGCAGGTGCATCCCGTCCTGCGCCTGGGCGGTTGAAATGCCGGCCTCAGTCGATGCGTTCGTGTGTGGGCTGGCGATGAGCGATGCGGTGTAGGCGTCGATCACGCCGAATCCAGTCTGGGCGTCAACTCCGGGTACGCCTACGTCGACCGCGGACCCGGTGATGATCTCCCGAATGACGGCCGGACTGACATCGGGACGTAAACCGGCAATGATGGCCGCGACGCCCGAAACGAGCGGAGCCGAGGCAGAGGAACCGCTCGCTGTGGTGTGCGTGTCACCGCTCGACACGCTCCACCAACTGCTCCAGACATCGACACCCGGCGCGGCAACATCAATATAGGAACCAAAGCTTGCGAAGGAGGCCAGCGCGTTGTTCTGATCAGTCGCGGTGACGGCCAGCACGCTCGGGATCGCGGCCGGATAGACGACCTCTTCCCGCGCTTCGTTGCCGGCCGATGCCACGACCAACACACCATGCGCTTCAGCGTTCGCCAGCGCGTCGTTTAGCGCTGCAGAGTCGCTGGCACCGCTGGCGCTAATATTGATTATCCTGGCGCCAGACTCGACCGCATAGTTGATTCCAGCCACGAAACTCGCAGTGGAACCCACTCCGTTCCGATCAAGGATCTTGACGGGAAGAATTGAAGCTCCCGGCGCCACGCCTTCATGATCCGTGCCCGACGCTCCGGCAATCAACCCGGCGACAAAGGTGCCGTGGCCTGCGTCGTCCGAGGTATCACCGTTGTTCTGAACGAAATTCCAACCGGAAAGGAGCCGGCCAGACAAGTCCGGATGTGAGACGCTCACTCCGGTGTCGAGCACCGCGACGACAACGCCCTGGCCGGTACCCAATCCGCGCGCCTTCGGCGCGTCGATCGCATCAAGCGCCCAGGTTTGCGGAGCACTGCCCGAGGAATCAGAGGCGGCCTGGAAGCGGGCTTCAGGGTCCGTGAGCGCGATTCGTCCGTCGGGCTCGGCATACTGAACGTCGGCATTCAGCGTGAGCTCGGCCGCTACCGCCGCGGGATCAGCGTCACCCCCGAGCCAAACGCGATACAGCCCTGACTCACCCAACCACTCGGCAGAGCCGTTCGCTCCGGCTGCGCGAAGTGCGTCTTGTTGAGAGCTCGTCGGAATCCGTTCGGTTGAGGACGCGGTTTTGAAGCGCACCAGGATGGCTGACGTCGCCGCGGCGGATGACGATATTGGTCCCTGTGCCGCGACCGGACCAGCCACCAGCGATAGCAACAGCAGCAGCACGAATAGGAGCGCGCCGCGCCGGATCAGTTGCGCACTCACGTGACCACGGATTTTGGCACGATTTGCTGACACCGCTGGCCCAACCCCAAATCTCCCTATCCACTCCCACCAGTGATCCGGAGGATGATGAGCCGTGGCGAGGTTTGACACCCTCCGGAACTAGAACGTATAATCGGCGAAGCCGTTGCGGCCGCGTGCGCCTGTGCGCTCCGCAGGGCTTTCTTTTTGAGACTTGGAAGGTGGTCGATCGTGAAGAGGACGTATCAGCCAAAGCGCATCCCGCGCAAGCGCGAGCACGGATTTCGCAAGCGGATGCACACGCGAGGTGGACGTGCGGTGCTCGCCGCGCGGCGGCGTCGTGGTCGCTGGAAGATGACTGTTTCGGACGAGAAAAAGCCAACGCAGCGATAAGCCTCCGTCATGATCGCTCGCCTGCTTCGCTTGCGTCGCCCGTTCGAGTTCGAACGCGTGCGCAAGCGCGGCCGGTCGTGGACGACTCCTCTGCTCGTTCTCGCAGTTCTTCCCAATGAGCTCGAACACAATCGATATGGCTTCGCCGTGGGTCGCCGAGTCGGCGGTGCGGCGAGTCGGAACCGGGTCAAACGTTGGATGCGCGAATCCGTACGTGACCTTCATCCCCACCTGCGTCAAGGGAACGACCTGGTCTTCATCGCGCGTGGGGCGGTGACTGCCCAGGGTGTAAACTTCGAGCAGGTGCGGGAAGCGACGCGCACCCTCAGTCGCAAGGCCGGACTGCTGGACGAGAGCAATCAGAGCCAACAGATCCCCCCAGCTTCCTCAGGGAGTCGTTCGGCATGAAATTCCTTCTACTCTGGCTTATCCGCTTCTACCAGCGCTTCATCTCGCCAGGTCTACCACCCGCGTGCCGGTTCCAGCCGACCTGCTCGGAGTATGGCTATCAGGCCATTGAAAAATACGGTATTATCAAGGGTGGCGGGAAAGCGGTGTGGCGCGTGCTGCGTTGCAACCCATTCTCACCTGGAGGCTACGACCCGGTGGAATGACACCGGGCTTTGTTTGTTGTCGAAAGGGTGCGGTCCGCGCCAATCATGACGAGGTAACCCGCGAGATCACGACCGCGCTCTGGACATGACAGGCAAATACCGCGTACGGTTGCCCAGGCGTGTGCGGGGCTCTCTACCAGGGCCGATGTTATACTGAATTATTCAAACTCGCCACGCCGTTGATTCATGCATTGTTCACTTCTGTGGGAGTTCTAATCACGGCGTGGAGTTTTACCCGCCGCGGAGCCGCTCGGCGCAATGATTGCTGGGCAAGGTGCGCAGTTGTGTTCTCTGCTTCTCTTGGAACCGATGTGAAGAAAGCGAGCCAAGGAGCACAATCGACTGGAATCACTGAGATCGTTCGGGCATCGTGAAATTGGCGCGTCGGAGATCGAGGTCGGCGCAACCAGGATGGACCTCAACCGGCACGCCAGACTCGCGGTCGTGACCACGCAGCTAGTCAGGGCGGGCGGAGAAAGGCAAACGAGTTGACCATGACTCCAATGAACGCGGTTGAGATTCAGGCGCGATCGGTCGAAGAAGCCGTACGGCTAGCCCTCGAGCAGCTGGGTCGGACCCGTGACGAGGTCAGCATCGAGGTGCTGATGGACACCAGTGATCTCGAAGACGGTGAGGCACTGGTACGAGTCACGGCCAAGGGTGGCGCGACCAAGGCACCAACGAAAGCACCAGTCACGGCCGACTCACCGATCAAGAGCGCCACACCGATGAAGCGGGCATCGGAAGAGTCGGAACAGCTTGCCAAGCAAATTGTGTCCGAGCTTCTGACGAAGATGGGCTTCGATTGCAGCGTCATGGCGGTCGACAACCCGTCCTCGATCGAAATTGGTAGCGAAGAACCGCCGACGATCTTCATCGACATCAACGGGCAAGATCTCGGGATGCTCATCGGTCGCCGAGGCGAACACCTGGCTCAGCTCCAGTACATGGTCAACGTCCTTGCGAACAAGCACTTCGACAACTGGACACGCGTCATCATAGACGTGGAAGGGTACCGGTCGCGACGCGAGGAGTCGCTGATCGGGTTGGCCCACCGCGTGGCACGTCAGGTGGCACGCAACCGGCGGCCAATCTCGCTAGAACCGATGCCGCCGAACGAACGGCGCGTCGTTCATGTCGCGCTGAGGGAAGACCCAAACGTGACCACACAGAGCGCGGGTGAAGCTGCGCTACGGCGCGTCACGATCTTCCCGAAACAGAGCTAGACTCGTATTCGAGCTTCACACACCGGCGACATGTGACGCCGAGCGGAGCGTGACGTGGCTGCCGGGCCGCCCGCGGTTGGAGCGGTGTGTGCGATCAGACTGAGATGAGTCGATTTCCATTGCTATCTGCTGACTGATCCCGGTTGGAGAACATGACTGCTCACCAAGCACCCGACTACCTTGTTGTCGGACACATTACGGTCGATCTGCTGGCCGACGGTACTCCAGTGCTCGGCGGAACCGCCCTCTATTCGGCGTTAACCGCCGCGCGTTTTGGCCTGCGCACGGCCGTCATTACTCGCGGTAACTTCACCAAGCACGGCGAGGAGATTACCCGGTCGCTCAATCTCTATGCTGAAGAGATTGAGATCATCCTGCAGAGCTCCGAACAGCCGACTGTTTTTACCAACACCGCCGCCGCGGGTCGACGCATTCAGACAATCCATTCCTGGGCGGGGCGCATTGATCTTTCTGGAATCCCACCCCACTGGCGTTCCGCCGAAATCATCCATCTTGGCCCGGTGGCGCAGGAGATTGACCCGCGCCAATCTGGCAGGCTGTCACCAGCGTTTCTCGGTGTAACACCGCAAGGATGGATGCGCCATTGGCCAGCATCCCACCAAGGCGTGGTGACACTTGGGCCGCTACGGCTTCCGACCGAGGTTGTGAGCCGAATCGATGCGATGGTCGTCAATGCCGAAGAACAGCCACTTGCTCGCGACCAGATCGACGCGGTCGCGACGCGGGGGCTTGTGGCGATCACCCGCGGACCGCTGACCGCGCAGATCCTCGATCGTGGTCGGTTCACCGAGATCCAGTCCTTCCCGTCGCGCATGATTGATGACGCCGGAGCAGGTGACGTCTTCGCGACCACAATGTTCATCATGCGGGCGCAGCACGAAGCAACCAGTGTGGCGGGCCGCATGGCGTCCGCGGCCGCTGGAATGCGCATCCGGCAGCAAGGACCGGAAGGCGTCCCGACGCGCGAGGCCGTCGAAGAGTTCCTCGAGCGAAACCCGCCCCGGCGGGGTCGCGGCGTTCGCTCCTTCTAATCCGCAAGTCCGTGTGTCCAATGTCGTAGGAAAGCAGCGGTCCCAGCATCATGTATGACGACACCATCGCGGCGATCGCGACTCCCCCGGGAGACGGCGGCATCGGCATTATCCGGTTGAGCGGGCCCGACTCGACGCGGATTGCGTCGCGCATCTTCCGGCGCGGTCAGCGGAATCATCCCGTGAACGTTGAGCGTCTCCAATCTCACCATCTCTACTATGGACACATTGTCGACCCCGCGTGCGATCGTGACGTCGACGAAGTGATGCTGGTGCGCATGGTCGCGCCACGAACCTACACCCGCGAAGACGTCGTCGAGATTCATTGCCACGGTGGGCCAATACCGGTGAGGCGCATCCTGGAACTTTCGGTCGCCAGCGGGGCGCGTGTCGCCGAGCCAGGGGAGTTCACGTTGCGAGCCTTTCTGAACGGTCGAGTCGACCTCTCTCGAGCCGAGGCCGTCATGGCGGTCGTGTCGGCACGGACGTCCGAGTCACTCGAACTGGCGGTCGAGGAACTTCGTGGCGGTCTGACGAACCGGCTCTCACCCGCCCGAGACCGTCTCATCGAGACGCTCGCCTATCTCGACGCATCGGCCGACTTTCCAGAGGACGAGGTACCTCCGGTTGATCTGCACAGCGCACTCGATGACGCCGAGGCGAAACTGGCGGACGTGATGAGCTCGGCCAACCTTGGACTCCTCTACCACGAGGGGATTCAGATCGCCATCGTTGGTCGCCCGAACGTCGGCAAGTCAAGCCTGATGAACCGCTTGCTCCGGGCCGAACGCGCCATCGTAACCCCGATTGCTGGCACGACCAGGGACGTCATTACCGAAACGATCAACCTTCACGGGATCCCAGCGACCCTGCTCGATACAGCGGGTATTGCCGAGACGCAGGACATCATCGAACAGATGGGCATCGACCGCTCGCGTAAGGCGCTGGAGTCGGCCGCGCTTGCGCTTTTTGTAGTCGACGGAAGCCAGCCGGCCACATCAGACGACGAGATGATTGCCAGAGATCTCGCCCGGCGGCTTGACCGGGACGGCTCGGGGCGCGTGGTCGTGGCCGTCAACAAGATGGATCTCCCGCGCGCTTTAGAGAATCGTGCCGTGACGTCCGCTCTGTCCGGCGTCCCCACTGTCGAAATCTCGACCGTTTCGGGTCAGGGGATCGAGGTCCTGGAACGGACGCTTTTTGAACGTGCCTCGGCACTGGCTGGAGATGCCCGCGTCCCGGCAACGGTCACCCTGCGCCAAAGAGACGCGGTTCGCTCGGCGCTCGACAGCGTCAAGTCGGCCCGTACGGCACTCGACAGCCAGACGCCGCTTGATCTGATCGCGGTCGACGTGCGCGACGCACTTCTCCGGATCGGTGAGATTACCGGCGAACAGGTCAGCGAGCGGGTACTCGACGAGATCTTCAGCAAGTTCTGCATCGGCAAATAGCGCAACCGCTATTCTCGTTTGCCGCGCACCAGGCTTGTGATCACGCCAAGACCAACCACGGCCGCCGAAACGTAAAAGGCGTCATGCAGCGCCAGGACGAAGGCTTCGGTGGCGAGCGCCTGCGCCGGCACGCTGCCGCTGAGCTGAGCGGAGTACGCCGCAGTGCGGGCCGCGATGATCGCTCCACCCACGGCAATGCCGAGCACCTGACCGTTGATGCGCATCTGGGCCAGCGTGCCGGAGGCAATGCCAAGACGTAATCGTGGCACGGAGCCGAGGATGGCACTGCTGTTCGGGCTGTTGAACAGTCCCTGCCCGACACCGATGATCACCAGTCGCCAGATCAGCGCGAAGTCGCTCGACCCCTGGTGCAGCTGCGTGAGCGTCCACAGGCCAATCGCCATAATGCCGATGCCTAACGTCGCGGGCAAGCGCGGACCGATGCGGTCGGACACGATGCCCGAAAATGGGGCAAAAAGCATGGTCGTGAGGGGCACGGGCGTCAGTAACAGGCCCGCCCTGAGCGGAGTGAAGCCCTGCCCCTGCTCAAGAAAGAACGGCAGCAGAAACGTCGCGACGAAGAGCCCGGCAAAGGCGATGAGAAGGCTGACGTTTCCGGCCGAGAATGGGCGAATCTTGAACAGGTGCAGATCCAGCATCGGGTGTGCCGAGTGAAGCTCGGTCCAGACAAATCCGCTCATGAGCACGACGCTGGTGACGAAGAGGCCGATGATCACCGGACTCGACCATCCCCAACTCTCGCCTTCAATTAGTCCCAGCAGCAGCGCGAACAGGCCGCTCGACGCCAGAATCGCGCCCAGCGGGTCGAATTGCTGATCGATGTCGCGGCGCTCATTGGTCAGTACGCGCCAGCCCCAGAGAATAGCAATGAGCCCAACCGGAACGTTGACGAAGAAGATCCAGCGCCACGACCCGTATTCAGTGAGAATCCCTCCCAGCGTCGGGCCGACCGACAGCCCGATCGAAACGCTGACCGAATTGAGTCCCAGCGCCTTACCACGCTCTCTCGCGCCGAACGTGCGCGTCACGATTGCCGGGCCCATCGCCTGCAGCATGGACGCACCGATTCCCTGAAGCGCACGAAACCCGACCAGCATCCAGACGCTCTGTGACAGTCCACACAGCGCGCTGGCGCTAGCGAAGACCGAAAACCCGGTCAGGTAGACCCATTTGTAGCCGATAATGTCTCCGACCCGCCCGAACGGGAGCAGCAGCGCGCCAACCACGAGCAAGTAGGCCACCACGACCCACTCGACCGCCGAGAGGTTCACCGAGAAAGCTTGCTGGATCTTCGGCAGAGAGATGTTAACGATGCTGCCATCGAGCGTCGCCATGAAAGTGCCAATCGAAACGGCGGAGAGGACAAACCATTTGTGGCGTCCGGGGGTAATGCCTGGCGGCTCGGTGCCGGATGACTCGTAGGGGGTCCGCTGCCGCTCAGTCGACACGTGCGCCCCGCCGGTGCGCTTCGAGAAGGCTGGCGCGCATCCGCCGAAGCCGGTCAGCGTTGCACCATGGCTTCGACGATCGTGCCCAGCACAGGGCCCCGCAGCCACCCGGTGTACACAGAATCAATCTCTGATGTGCGGCAACGGGCACGATTTCCGTCCTCATACATGGCTGAACACCGGCAATAGCACGCTATTCCAGCAGCCGCCGCCTATCAGAAGGATCGCCGCCAGATCAGTGACCGCATGACGACTCCGGCTCCGGCATCGGCAACGCAATCACGTGACGAACGTGATGATGTTCAGGTCGAGAGCGTCGAAAATCTCAGGTTTCGGCGTCGGCGAGGTCCGCGACTGTCGCGCTGGTCAAGCGGATGATCTCTTCCGGCCGGATACGCAGCAGCAGATCGCTACGCCCGCCGCCGCCGAACACGACCGGCTCCATGAGCACCGCCTGATCTACCATCACATTCAGCGGCCGAGCATGGCCAACGGGGGGCATGCCGCCGACCGCAAAGCCAGTCGCCGACAGAACCGTCTCGGGACTTGCCAGTTTGAGGTGGCTGAGACCCGCGACTTCCGCGAGTCGCTGGCGATTGACGCGGGAACCACCGGCAGCGACTACGAGCACGAGATCGCCCCGCCGTGTCTGAAAGAGAAGCGATTTCACGATTTGGGATGGGTGAACACCGAGCGCATCCGCAGCTGCGTTCACGGTCGCCGCATCGGCGGGAGGCTGAATTATTTGGGCATCAGAGCCCGAGCGCTCGAGAAAAGATCTCAAGCGCTCTCCAGGGTCATTGTCCGGCGCACTGTCTGGCGCCGACGAAACATGACCGCAGTCGACGTTCATCACGCCTCGACTGAGACGATGCGGGCCGACATGGTCGCACCGGGGGTCTGGATGCTGATCGTCTGCCCGATGCGGTGACCCAGCAACGCGCGCCCGACCGGCGACTCGTTCGAGATCTTTCCTTCGAGTGGCTTGGCTTCGACCTTCCCAACGATGGTATACGTCTCCTCGACGCCATCGATCTCGACCGTGACCGTCGAGCCCAAGCGCACCACCGCGCCGTCTCCACTCGACACCTGATCGGCATCGATGATCTCGACCTGGCGCATCAGTTGTTCGATTTCGCGTATCCGCGCCTCGATGAACCCCTGGTCGTGCTTGGCGGCATCGTACCCTGCGTTCTCGCGGAGGTCGCCCTCTTCGCGCGCCTGGGCAATCGCCCGGACAACCTCGGGACGCCGCCGGTTGACCAGGTCGTCATACTCCTCCTGGAGCTTCTTCAAACCTTCTTCGGTGATCGGAATGCGTTCGCGCTGCATGTACGTTCTTTCCACTTCTTCATATTGACGATGGCCATCGTGGTCCTACGTGCGGCCTCGGTTTGGGAATCGAGGAAAACGAATCCTGTCGTCGGACATTAGCCACCCTTCGACGATCGAACTCTGGGATAACAGCCATAGACTGTACAACGCGTCTCGCAAGCCACGCAACGATCCGCGCCCCCAACACGAGCCTCCCGGTGGTTCTCGGATTGGTACGTTTTCAACATGCTATCAGGTAATTCCTACACACTTGTGACAGACTAATTAATCGACAATTGGGACGCCGACGCTCGAGAGGAGATGGGGATGGAACCCGCGGGCCGCCTGCGGCGCACCGTGCTGTCAACGCTTCTTGTCGTCGCACTCTTCGCGACGATGTTCGTACCTGGAAAACCGGCGGCTGCCGCGGATATCCAGGTCATCTCGAAGTTCAACACCTCGACTCGCATGATCGCCCTCACCTTCGACGCCGGTTCAGACCGCGGGTATGCGGCCCAGATCCTCGACACGCTCAAAGACGACGGCATTTACGCGTCGTTTGGCATGGCCGGAACCTGGGCGCAACAGAATTCCGACCTGGTTAAGCGAATGGTCTCCGAAGGACACGTGCTGATGAATCACTCCTGGGACCATCCAGACTTCACCACCGTCAGCGCGGCGGAGATCAGCAGTCAGTTGCAGCGAACCGAGAATCTTGTCAAATCGCTGACGGGTACATCAACGATTCCGTATTTCCGGCCACCATACGGAGCATACAATCAAACAGTCCTCGACACTGTTGCGGCCAGTGGCTATCGCTACAGCATCATGTGGACCGTCGACACGCTGGGTTGGAAGGGAGCGACCGTTAGCGAGATCCGCCAGCGGACGATCGATGCGGCAGCGCCGGGCGAAATCGTGCTGATGCACGTCGGAGCGGCTTCTCAAGACTACGCGGCGTTGCAAGGCATGATCGACGACCTGCGGGCGCTGGGCTACCAATTCGGTACAGTACGCGATTTTCTCACCACCCCGTCGCAGCCGGACCAGATCTACTTCCCGCAGACCGGTCACTACCTGTCTCACGGGATGCTGCGCTACTGGCAGACTTTCGGTGGGCTGCCGATCTTCGGTTATCCGATCACTGAAGAATTCGTTGAGGACGGTCACGTCGTCCAGTACTTCGAACGCGCTCGGTTCGAGTGGCAACCTGGGGCGTGGCCGTCACACTTCGATATCCTGCTTGGCCGACTCGGATCAGAACTGACGGCCACTCGCATGACAGAGTTACCATTCCGCCCATTTCAGTCCGGCAGTGACGCGAACTGCACCTTCTATCCACAGACCGGTCACCGGCTCTGCTTCGGCTTCCGGGACTACTGGAACAGCCATGGCGGACTGGCCATCTTCGGCTATCCGATCAGTGAAGAGTTCACGGAGGGCGGCTTTACCGTCCAATACTTCGAGCGACAACGACTCGAATACCATCCGACTAATTCGCCCGACTGGCGGGTGCTTGGAGGATTGCTCGGTCGTCAAGTCTACGAATTGCGCTACTAGAATTGGTCAGACCCTTGGCGCGAACCGTGCGATAAGAACGTCACACTGCGGTCCGCGCTAACCAGCGTCATTCTTCGATACCTCGATTGACACGTTCTCGTGAGAGAATTCGTATCTCTGTCACGATGCTGAGATGGGGTCGGAGGGATGCTGACGTTGGGCGGCCTATCCTTTGAACATCCACGGAGAGGGGCGATCAATGTTTGAAGAAGAGAGTCTGGCACAGCTCACGGAACTGACGGGAACTCCGGTGCGATTCTGCGACGTCTGTGGCAAGCCAGTCAGCGGCACCCACGTCATCACCAGGGGACGCGGCACCTCTCCCGCGATGGCGGAGCGAGTGCTGCGCGTGTGTGATGATTGCTACACCGAGATCGAAGGTGGCGCGATTTCAATTAGCGACGATGGGCCTGACACGCTCGGAACGGAAATTGACGCCTGATCGCCCGTCCAGCAGATACAGCAACAGGCCGCGAAGCAACGTGCTCGCGGCCTGTTGTGATTTTGTGAACGCATTGACATTGGGCGGCGAATCCGTTACGATGCGCCCACTATGAGAGTGATGACTGGCCACCTTCAACACCAAGACTGGTATTACTATTATTTTACCCCTCCGGCGTCGCTGGTGGGGCGATCGGTGTTGATCCGGTAGCCACCTAGTCAACCAGCAACGTCGGAGGAAGCAGAGGCAACAACCTCTGCTTTTTTGTTTCCTCGAAAACGGAACGGAATGGATTGGTTGTCAGGCAGACACATGGAAGGGCGAATTGAGATGATCGTGAGTATGAGGCCGGACGCGAGCGAAGAAGAAGCCGATGACGTCATTGCCCGGTTACGCGGTGATGGCTACGAGCTTCACCTGATCCGCGGAGCCGGGCCGGTGGCTATCGGCATCAACGGCCGACCCGTCGGCGCTGACCTACCGGGAGCCTTGTGCGAAATGCCTGGCGTGGCGCAGGTTCATCTCGGACAGAAAGCCTACAAGCTTGCTGCCCGGGCGGTTCGTCCTGCTGGCACAGTGGTGTGCGTCGGCGATGTCGAGTTCGGAACTGGATTGCCGGCGATCATCGCGGGACCCTGCGCGGTCGAATCTCGCGACCAGACTCTGCGAACTGCTGAGATGGTGCGTGCGGCGGGTGGTGTCATGCTCCGCGGTGGCGCGTTCAAGCCGCGATCCTCTCCCTACAGTTTCCAGGGACTCGGCGAAGACGGTCTCAAGATTTTGGCCGAGGCGCGCGAGATGACCGGACTCCCTGTTGTGACCGAGGTGCTCGAACCCGAACAGGCGGATCTCGTTGCCGAATATGCCGATATGCTGCAGATCGGCAGCCGCAACATGATGAATGTGCCGCTGCTGCGTCGTGCTGCGCACACCGGAAAACCCATTCTGCTGAAGCGTGGCTTCGCCTCCACCGTCGAGGAATGGCTCCTGTCTGCCGAGTACATCCTCGCCGAAGGGAACGATCGGGTCGTCCTGTGCGAGCGCGGCATCCGCAGCTTCGATATGGCAACGCGCTTCGCGCTCGATCTGAACGTGGTGCCGCTCCTCCAGGAACTCACACACCTTCCGATCATCGTCGACCCGAGCCATGGTACCGGCCGTCGCGAACTGGTCGCCCCGATGTCGCTGGCGGCGATCGCCGCTGGAGCGCACGGTCTCATTCTGGAAGTCCACGATGACCCGGCCACGGCGCTCTGCGATGGACCGCAATCGATCACCGCCGACGTCCTGGCCGAAATCTCGTCACGAGCGTCCGCGATCGCCTCGCTCCTCTCGCCGGTCACTGCGCTCAGCGCCTGATACCAACACGTCTGGTGTCTCTCCTCCTCACCAGACAGCGCCGGAACGTCTTCTGCCGTTCCGGCGCTCTTTTTTTATTTGACATTGAGAACGTCCGGATCGGACGGCGACACTGGCCGCCAACGGCAAGGTCCACGCTGGGGCTCATCGCGGAGATCTTCCCGGTCCAATTCCAACCCGGAGCTCATCAGCGCAGGTGAAGACCAGCCTCTCCGTTACGGAACCCAGGCGATCTCATCATGCGCGACTACAGCTTCCAGAGCCCCTTCTTGCCGGTCGACATCGCCTGCTGGAGCGCTTCGAAGAGGATTTCGGCATCGGTGCTAAAGGCGGCGATCTTGTTGAGCGAACGGAGTTCAGGGTCGAGGGACATGATTGCGGCATCGAGCAGCCGCACCACGGCGTAGAACTGCATGTTCCCGAGCGAGCGGGACGAACTCTGCAAATAGGCCCCAAAGATGGCCTGTGCCAGCAGATCGGCGTCGTCTTCAGGTAGCCCAAGCTGACGAACCTCGAATGGGAGCAGGCAGAGATCGAATGACGCATCAGTAATCAGAGCGTGTTCCCAGCCGACAACGGCCGATATCTCATCACCATCGATGATGATGTTCGACGGTCGGAAGTCACCATGACAGAGGCAGACCGACGCGTCATACGGCCGATTCTCGTCGATCCAGGTTAGTGCGTCCTGCACAATGCCCTGATACTGCTCCGGGCTCTCGGTCACCCAGCCCTGCCACTCCTCGAACCACGAATTGAGCTGATCGGTGACGAGGTCCTCTGGGAGCGCCTCGGCATCCCCTAGCCAGGGTAGGAGGGCGCGCCAGTCGATATTGTGAATTCGAGCCAGCATGCGCGCGAAGGTGAATCCGTGCGCCGAGATCTCCCAACGCATCGACGAGTCAGTGAGCAACTGGGCCAGCGACGTGCCCGGAACGAATTCCCGAACCAGATAGCTCTGAATCTCGTCGGGCTGCGACAAGAGCACCCGCGGCACCGGAAGTTCCTGTGTACGAAGCGACTGGCTGAGCTGCTCGTCGCGCGCGCCCGCATCCGCTGGAATCGACATGACAATGAGGTTCTCGATCCGCGTGAGCCCGGACGTCGTGAACCGAACGCGAACGGTCCAATCAGCGGTGGAGTCGCGAGCGGAATGATCGTGCGCCTCGAGAATCGAGACTCCATCCGCATCCGGAAAGGAGCGGACAATGGCCGTGCGGACAACATGTTCGAGCGATTCGGTCATAGCATATTCCGTTTCGTACGTGCGCCAGTCGCGGTGTGGAAAACGTCGCCGTACTGGCTCCAATTCGTCGATCTGGCGCTCTCGTCTAAGGATATAACCGGCAACGATCATGCCGTCACCGGCTGGAGAACATGTTATGTCCATGCGTGAAAACGTACACTCTTTGGCGTATAGTTTGGGCGTAATCTTTGGGCTAATCTTTTGGGTGGAAAAGAGACGAGCCCTTCGTCGTGTGAGCGGGAGAAAGAGATGTTCGAAGGTCTATTGCAGCCGACCCACCTGTTGATCATTCTGGTCATTATCTTGATCGTCTTTGGCGCTGGCAAACTGCCGGAAGTTGGGGGCGGCCTCGGCCGCAGTATTACCGAATTTCGCAGAGGCGTGCGAGAAGCAACCGTCGACGAGACTGGCACGCCGATTCCGAGCGTCCCGGCGCCAGCCAAGCCAATTCAGGCGTCGGCGAATACCTGCGGCGCCTGCGGAGCGACGCTCTCCCCGGAGGCCAAGTTCTGTCCCAGCTGTGGGGCGAAGCAAGCAGCGTAACGTCACTGAGTACGGAGAGGCACCATGAGTTTTTTTGGCATGGGGCCGACTGAGTTCCTCGTCATCGCGGTGATTGGGTTCATCATCTTTGGGCCAGAGAAGTTCACCGAACTGGCAGGATCGGTCGGGAAGTTCGTGCGAGAATTTCGCGCGATGTCTGGAGGTCTCACCGGAGAGTTCCAGGAGGCCTTCAACGAGATCCAGCAAGTCGGCGGAGAGATCCGTCAGGTCGGCGACGAAATCCACGACAGCACCCGTTCGCTGCTGAATGATGTCGATCCTCGCACGGCGATGCCGCGCTCGATTGCGGATTCCGCGCCCACTCCGGCCTTCGTCCGGTCGGCGAATGTTACTGTAAGTTCCAGGCCGACCAAATCGGATCCACTGGCGGATTTCGGGACGGTTGAAGCCGTCCCAGTCAACCCGCCGCCTCCAGCACCGTCAGAGATCGTCGAATCAGTCGACGTTGAGACGGTCAACGATGTCGTTGAGAACACCAGCGAACCCGCGGCCTAATCCGTCGTCAAACTCAGAAGTGTGTCGGGAGCGTGTCACGAGGACACGCTCTTTTGCATGGTTCCGAAATCGCCGCTACGGATTCACCAGTTGAGAAATCGCCCAGACTGACCCACAATAGGGTGCTGGCCAACAGCAGCAATTTTCGTGGCACTTCACGACGCGTGCTCCTGTTGCGACCAGCGAACCCGAACAGGCGAACCGCACGCGGGAAGGGTGAGTCAATGGCAAGCACCAACGAGATCGACCGGCAGATTGCCGGTGAGGCATGGACGTCCGACCGGACCTATCAGAACCTGCTCAGGCTCTGCGACGACTTCGGTCACCGGTTCGGCGGCAGCGACAGTGAGCACCGGGCGGCCGTTTATATCGAAGATCGAATGAAGGACTACGGGCTGCAGAATGTCGAGCAGCATCGCTTCCCGATGTACAGCTGGACTCGTGGCACCTGCCTGCTGGCGATGACCGCCCCGATTGAGCGGAGCTTCTCCGCCATCTCAATGCCCTACACGAACAGCGGCAATTTTGAGGGGGACGTCGTCGACGTTGGCGAAGGCGAAGCGGACGACTTTGCTCGACTAGGAGACCGGGTCAAGGGCAAGATCGTGCTCACCGATGCGGAAACCAACCGGCCCGGTGAATCCAAGAGTCACCGAACCGACAAATACCAGCGAGCTGTCGAGGCAGGGGCGATCGCCTGCATCTTCTTGAACCAGAATCCAGGCATGCTTCACATCAGTGGCGCGCTCTACGCGCGTCATCCCGGCGGCGAAAGCGTTGTCGACCACGAGGCGGCCATTCCCGGAATCGGCATCTCATACGAGGCTGGCTCGGCGATCCGGCGATTGGCGCAGCGCGGTACACCGCGGGTCCGAATTCGCGTCGAGAACTCCACCTTCATCTCCCATTCGGCAAACGTTGTCGGGGAAATCCCCGGCGGAGAACTCGCCGACGAGGTGATCCTTCTCGGTGGCCACTACGACGGGCACGACATCTCGCAGGGCGCGAGCGACAACGCGGCCGGGGCCGTCGTGGCAATGGAGGTCGGGCGGCTGCTTGCACCGTTCGCTGGTCAGCTGAAACGAACCGTGCGGATTGCCTGCTTCGGTTGCGAGGAGATTGGCCTGCTTGGGTCCTGGCACAACGCGGGCAGCTACGCTGACGGTAAGAATGGCAAAACGCTGCGGCTGATGGTCAACCTTGATGGAGCAGGACGCGGTCAGGGAGGCCAGGAGATTCTCACCGCGACAGCAGATAGCGCGCTCGCGAGCTACTTCGACCGTCTTGTGGACGAGCACAACGTTAAACTCGACACCCGTTCGTCGCTCTCGGTTCACTCCGATCACTTCCCGTATTTCATGGCCGGGTTCCCCTCGGTCGGACTCAGCAGCCGCGACGCGACCGCCGGCATGATCGGCCGCGGCTACGGGCACACGGAGGCGGACACGGTCGACAAGGTCAATTTGCGCGGGCTTCAGTCGGCGTCGATGGTGGTGGCGACAGTCGCAGCCGCAGTAGCCAACGACTCGGATCTGCCGTTCGAGCGATTTGACGAGGCCGAGGTCGAGCGGCGGCTCAAGGAGAGCAAACAGGAGCGATTCATCGAGCACCACTGGGGCCGAGCGAACAGGGTTGTGTAACGGAATCCCACCTAGAAACGTGAAGATCCTTTTCGCCACACCCTACCTGCCGGTGCCGCCCGACTTCGGCGGCGCCCGCAGGATCTACGAACTGATTCGCGGAGCCCGGGGGATCCACGAGGTTCGGACGGTCAGCCTGACCGGTCCAGAGGGAGATATGGCGTCTGCCGAGAGGGCCGTCGGTCCGATTTCGGCCGTTCGTGTGCCGTTCACCGCGCGCGATGCAACGACCCGACAGCGGCGACTGTTGCAGATCAGGTCGCTGGCCTCTGCCCAATCGGCGCAGCACCGTCTCTACGTCGATCAGCGATTTCAGCAGGCGCTTGACGACCTCGCTCGTGAAACAGACCTGGTGCAGTTCGAGTTCTCCCAGATGGGCTCCTACCGAACGGCGCCAGGCTCACCGACGGTGCTCGACGTGCACAACATCGAGCATCACCTCCTCAAGCAGATGGCGGACGACGGTTCGATCTCTCGCCGCCTCTTCAACGTCATCGAATTGCGAAAATTCAGGAGCGAGGAGATTGCGGCCTGGAAGCGCGCGACCTGCTGCATCGTGACGTCCGATGCCGATGCCAGGGTCGTTGAGCGGGCGACAGGGAAGCCGGCACCGGTCATCCCCAATGGAGTCGATCTCGAGTTCTTCAGGCACGCGGATGAGCTCGAAATCGAGTCCGGTCTGATCGCTTTTGCTGGCGCGATGCGCTATCGTCCCAACGCAGAGGCGGTGAAGTATTTCGCCGACCAGATTCTTCCCCTGGTGCGACGTGAGGCCCCTCACGTCCGGTTCGCGATTGTCGGTGCCGACCCACCGTGCGACGTTATGGCCCTCGGTCAGATAAACGGGGTGATCGTGACGGGAACGGTGCCAGACGTACGCCCGTGGCTCGCACGTGCCGAGGTCGTTGTTGTCCCGCTTCGTCAGGGGGGTGGTACAAGACTTAAGATTCTGGAGGCGTTTGCGAGTGGCAGACCGGTCGTATCAACGACGATCGGAGCGGCCGGGATCGATGCCGCGCATGAACACGAGCTCTTGCTGGCCGACGACGATGAGTCGTTTGTCCAGAGCGTTCTACGCTTGATAAACGACCCGGAACTGCGGGCGCGGCTGGCTGGCAACGCGTTGCGTCTAGTCCAGAGACGTTACCAGTGGTCGACGATTTGTGAGACGCTGAACGACCTGCACGAACGAATCTCGCGACAGTCCAATTGAGGCCGCGTGTGGTTCGCGCGACACGGCATCGGGTGGAAGAACAGCCCTGCGGGTTATGACTTTGTTTCATCTAAGAGGGTGTTGTGGACGTTTTCCCCGGAGAGACCTATTTAGATGAAGCGGCTCCTCGACACTCCTGGCGCCGCTTTCTCAGCCTCCTCTGGTTTCTGTTCGTCGTCGGGTTGATCGGCTTCTTCGTTGTCAGCAAGCGTCACGAATTGGGTGATATCGGATACATTCTCGGCTCCGCCGATCGTCGTTGGATCATTGCCGCGGGCGTCGTCGAACTCGTGATTCTCTTCTTGATGACCAGGACATATCAGGTCATCCTCGCGACGCTTGGCCAGAAGGTGCCACTCCACTCGATCACGACGTCCTACCTCAAAGGGCTTGCGGTCGGCACAGTCGTCCCCTTTGGGGGTCCCGCCGCGATGATCGTGTTCATCCGGTCGCTGACCCAGAGCGGTGTTCCAGCCAACGACGCCGTCTTCGCCTCGACGCTTGCGAGCCTCTCGGGGTTCGCGTCGTTCCTGGTCGTGTTGGTGGTGGTGATCTTCAGCCTCTTCCTGGCTGGCGAACTCCCGGCGATTGTCGTTGGCTCCACTGCGGTGCTCGCGATCGTTTTTTTACTCGCGGCTGGAGCAGTCGTGATTCCGTTGCGCTGGAAGAGGATCCCGGGCTGGGTCACGCGCTACTTGCCGGGTTGGGCTGTCCGCTTTCTTGTGGAGGCGCACGATCACCACATTCACGTGCGCGATTTACGCCGGCCGTTTCTTTATTCGCTCGGCGTGGACTTCTGCGGCGGGATCATGCTCTACACCGCGCTTCTGTCGGTCGGCCAGGGAACGGAAGTGCTGGCAGCGTTCGCGGCCTATCAGGTCGAGATGCTCTTCAACGTCATTACGCCTCTCTTCCAGGGAATTGGCATCGCCGATCTGTCGATCGCGGTCGCGCTGCATGAGCTCGGGGTGAATGTCGCCACCGCGGCAGCCGCCACGCTCGTCTACCGCCTCTGGGATCTCTGGGTACCATTACTGGCGGGAGCGCTGGTCTATCTGCTCAGCCGAAGATTCGGGCGCAAACACGCCAGCGCAGGCTGATCGCGTCGTTGCCGCCTCGCTCAGCGAAAATCGTGCGACGTGGGCGCGATCTCGCGCAGCGACTTGCGCTCGTCGATCTTGGCCGGTGGATGCAGCGGACGACTACCGATGATGAAATCGCGTGTGGGCGCGTTGATGAAGGCCTGACGCGCCATCTCGAGCGTATGCAATCGGCTGGCGATGACGTTGATCGTCCCGTGCCGCGCCTGTAGCTTCCCCTCGACCACCAGGAAGGGCTCACCCCGCACCAGCAGTCGCTGCTCCTCGTAGAGGTCCGGGAAGACAATGACGTTGACCAACCCGCGCTCGTCCTCCAGCAACAGGAAGGTGATTCCCTTGGCCGTGCCCGGCCGCTGGCGACAGACGACCAGCCCGGCGATGCGGATTTCGCTGCCGTCCCGCATCGTCGCCAGGTCTTCAGTCGTGACGATGTCGTCCGGCAGGTGCGAGCGGAGCAGGCCGAGCGGGTGATAGTGGGGCGAGAGCTTGAGCGTATGATAGTCGGCTGCCATCTGCTCCCAGGGACTCATCGGCGGCAGGTTGACCATGTCCTTCTCGACCGGCAGCGCCAGTGAGAGCTGGCTGGCCCGCTCCTCCGTCTTGCCGTGCCGCCGGGACGGGATGAAGAGCCCTAGCTGCCAGAGCGCCTCACGCCGGGCCAGGCCGAAGCAGTCGAAGGCGCCGACGATGCAGAGACTCTCGGCCGATTCTCGACGAATAGTGAGGCGCCGGACGAAATCGGACAGGGAGCGGAAGTCGCCATGCATCTCTCGCTCCCGCTGGATTGCCAGGGCGACATCCTCGCCAACCGAGTCGACGAAGGCCAGGCCGATGCGTACGGCGTTCCCCTCAACCGTGCAGCGTGCGTTGCTGCGGTTGATGTCAGGTGGCAACACGCGCACACCATGGCGCTTGGCGTCGTTGGTCAGGACGTGCGGCGGATAGAAGCCCATCGGCTGGTTATTGAAGAGAGCGCAGGCGAATTCGGCCGGGTGATACTGCTTGAGCCAGGCCGACTGATAAGCCAGCACGGCAAAGGCGGCCGAGTGGCTCTTGGGGAAGCCATATTCAGCGAAGCCGAGCAGCTTGCGGAAGACTTCTTTCGCCGTCTCCAGCGAGACACCTCGCTCCCGCGCGCCATCCCGGAAGCGGCTCCAGAAAAAGGCCATCGCCTCGTGCGAGCGCTTGCGACTCATGGCGCGACGCAGTCCCTCCGCCTGGCCAGCCGAGAAGCCCGCCAGCGCCATGGACACCTCCAGCACCTGCTCCTGATACAGGATCACGCCGAGCGTCTCCTCCAGGATCGGCTCGAGGATGGGGTGATCGAAGCGCGGGCGGAAGTTCTTGTAGCGCAGCGCCTTGGCCCGGCTCTGGACGTAGCTGGTGACCGCGCCGCCGACGATCGGGCCAGGGCGGATGATCGCCACCTGGATTACCAGGTCCTCCAGGTTGCGCGGCAACGTGCGCGGCAGCATCTGGATCTGTGCCCGGCTCTCGATCTGGAAGACGCCGATGGTGTCCCCTTTACAGATCATGTCGTAGACCGCCGGATCAGCGAAGTCGATGCGGCTCAGGTCGACCTGGCCCTTGCCCGAGGTAACGATCAGCTCCAGGCATTCCTCAACCAGCGAGAGCATGCCGAGCGCCAGGAAGTCGATCTTGATGAAGCGGGCGTCGTCGCACGAATCCTTGTCCCAGTGGCAGATGAAGCGTCCCTCCATGGCGGCGGGCTGCACCGGCACCAGTTCGACCAGCGGCTCGGATGAGACGATCATCCCGCCGACGTGCTGGGTGACGTGCCGAGGGAAGCGGGCCAACTGCGCCGAGAGCTCGACCAGATGCGTCCAGGGGGGCGAATCACGACGGGCGACGTAGGACGGGATGCGACCCAGCTCCTCGTAGAGATCGCGCGCCGAGCGGGAGCCGCACAGCTTGGCGATCTGATCCAGGTCGGTTAGTGGGACGCCGAGCGTCTTGCCGACGTCGCGCACCGCGCTACGCAGCTTGTAGGTCGAGAAGGCGCAGACCAGTGCCGCCCGCTCGGCTCCATAGACCTGATAGACCCGCTCGATCAGGTGCTCGCGAATATCGCGCGGGAAGTCGAGGTCAATATCGGGCACCGAGGTCATCTCGTCGTTCAGGAAGCGACCCAGGAAGAGCCCGTGTGCCAGCGGATCGACGTGCGACAGGCCGATCAAGTAGCAGACGATCGAGCTGACCGACGAGCCCCGCCCTCGTCCCGGCGGTAGATTGCCCGCCGCGCGTACCGTGCCGACCCCACGGACCTCATCAGCCACTTCACGGGCCAGCAGCAACAGATCGCGATAGAGGAGAAAGAAACCTGCCAGCTTGTGCTGGGCGATCAACGCCAATTCTTGATTCAGTCGTGTCTCGGCTTCTGCCCGGTTATCGCTATAGCGCTCTCGCAGTGCCTCGCGACAGACCCGCGCCAGCACGTCGTCCGGCGTCTCGTCACGCTCGGTCGGGTAATCGGGGAAGCGATAGGCAAGATCGCGCGTCAGGTCGAACGATTGGCAGCGCTCGGCGATCTCGACGGTGGTGCTGAGCGCGGCCGGATAGCGGCTAAAGAGTGTGGCCATCTCCTCCGGCGAATGCAGGTAGAACTCGGAGTTGGCCCGCCGCTCACGGTGCGAGCCATCCAACGTGGTGTGACTGCGGATCGACACCACCACGTCCTGCAAGCGATGGCGTGCGCGATCGTGATAGTGGACGTTCCCGGTGGCGGCATAGCGCAGGCCAAGCCGCTCGGCCAGCCGCACCAGCAGGTCGATACGCCGGGTATCGCCAAAGACCAGGTTCTGCTGCAGTTCGACGACCACATTCTCGGCGCCGAACCAATCGATATAGCGGCGCAGCAGATCCTCAGCGTCGCGCAACTGCCCAGCATCAACCAGGCGCGCCAGATCACTCTGGCGGCAGCCGGTCAGCAGGATCAGCCCTTCGCTGTGTTGTGGGAGAAGTGTGGGATCGAGTCGCGGTGGGGGGAGGATGCGCCCGTGGCGCTCGCCGCTGTGGTGCGCGGCGGTGATGAGGCGGGAGAGGTTTCCGTAGCCGGTGGGGGTTTCGGCGAGCAGAGTCAAATGTGACTCATTGTCAAGAGTGAGCTCAGCACCGGTGATCGGCTGGATATTGGCCGCGCGTGCGGCCCGGGCAAACTCCATCGCGCCGTAGAGACCATCGTGGTCGGTGCAGGCCAGGGCGGTGTAGCCGAGATCGGCAGCCCTGGCAACGATTTCCTCCGGCAGCGACGCGCCATCGAGAAAGGAGAAGGCGGTGTGGAGATGAAGCTCCACGTAGCTGGCCATAGGCATATCCATGTGTCGCGCGGTCATGGCAGACTGAATAGGCGCAGCCTGCCACTGCCCGCATGAATCCGAAAAGTTTGGTGCTGAGTCGTTAGGGATACTGATGAACGTCGACGTGTCGCTTCGACCGGAGCGTTCCGGCGACGAGGCGGCGATCTACGAGGTCAATCGTCAGGCATTCGTGGGAGACGCCGAGTCGAAGCTCGTCGACGCCATTCGCGCCTCCGCTGGGTTCATCCCCGGCCTCTCGCTCGTCGCCGAGCAGGCCGGCCGGATCATCGGCCACGTCCTCTTCAGCCGTGCCGCGATTCGCACCGAAGCTGGAGAGATCCCGGTGCTGGTGCTGGCGCCGATCGCGATCCTGCCGGATTGGCAGAACCGGGGAATCGGCTCACGACTGATCGAGGCAGGGCTCGAGCGCGCGCGGGAGATGGGTGAACAGATCGTCGTTCTGGTCGGACATCCCTGGTACTACCCGCGTTTCGGCTTCAAGCCGGCCATCCCGCTGGGGATCGCCTACCCGACACCGATTCGCGAAGAGGTCTTTATGGTGCTGGAGCTGACGCCCAACGCGCTGGAGGGCGTTCGCGGCACCATGGCCTTCTCGCCCGCGTTCGACGAGGTGTAAGGAATGAGGGACGCTCTCCCATTGGTTTCGTAGGGGCAAGCCCCCGTGCTTGCCCTCTGGGACGCAGTCCCAGGGTACAGGGCGGATAACAGGCCTTCGAGGATCGCCTCATGATGGAAACCAACATTCGCTGATCGAACGAGAGCGCTCATTATCAGGGGACGGAATTGGCGGCCTTCGGCCGAAGGCGGGCAGCACCCAGAGGGTACCCGCCGCCCCTACATTGGCTTTCCGTGGACCGAACAGCGCTCTGCTTCCATCTCGAAGGCGTATAAACCGGGAACGGCTGGCCTTCCCCCTATTCCCAATCCCCGCGAACAGACGCACACCCCGCTCTATCAATACGAACACCTGTTCTTTTCGAGAGTGTGACATCGGCAATTCAACCGGCGTTTGCGTCGGCATAGGATCAGTCGGGAACGCGCTTCCCGCCGACACCCGGCTACCGACCACCAGCAGAACCACCAGCAGCAGCAGAATCCCGACGATCTCAATCAGACGAATCCGAACGGACACCCCGTCTTTTCCATCCATCTCACGACGCACCTCATTGTGCACTGCCTACTGGACGACACAAACGCGGGAATTGTTCCGCCGGTCAGGCGCCGAATTGCGACATTCTGCCGATGTCGACCACCATGAACTGGGCTACGCTGATTGCCTCCAGCAGATCCGGCGTCGGGTATGCTGAAACGAGCGACCCATTCGAATACACCACGGGAGGGAAAGATCATGCCGCTATCTGATACCGCGCTCGCCGGGCCCGAATCGGGCAACGCCGCATACATCTGCGTCACCTGCGGCACACAGTTTCCGCCGAGCGCCGAGCCGCCAGAGCACTGCCCGATCTGCGAGGACGACCGCCAGTACGTGGGCCCCAACGGTCAGCAGTGGACCACCCTGGCGCAGATGCGCGGCCATTACCACAACAACTTCTACCCGGTCGAGCCGGGCGTCACCGGCATCATCACCGAGCCGAGCTTCGCCATCGGCCAGCGCGCGTTCCTGATCGAGACCAGCAACGGTAACATCCTCTGGGAAGCGCTCACCTACCTCGACGAGACGACCGTCGCCGAGATCGAGCGACGCGGCGGCATCCAGACCATCTCCCTCTCCCATCCGCACTACTATTCGACCATCAACGAGTGGAGCCACGCACTCGGCGACGTACCAGTCCAGCTACCCGAAGCCGACAAACGCTACGTCATGCGCGTCGGACCAAACGTGAAATTCTGGCAGGGGGACACGCTCGAACTCCTGCCCGGGCTGACCGTCATCCGCTGTGGCGGCCATTTCCCCGGCGCGGCCGTGCTTCACTGGGCCGATGGCGCCGATGGCAAGGGCGTCCTCTTTACCGGCGACACGATTCAGGTCGTCGCCCACCGTGACTGGGCCACCTTTATGTACAGCTACCCGAATTCGATTCCGCTCGATCCCGGCTCGGTGCGGCACATCATCGACGTGCTGGAACCGTTCGACTACGAGCACGTCTACGGCGCGTTCGGCCGCAACATCACCGGCAACGCGAAAGAGAAGGTGAAGCAATCAGCCGAGCGCTACCTCCGCCACGTCGAGGACCCCACCAGCAACGCGGAGTAGCGAACAACTCGACCCCTAACTCCGGTCCGCGCCGACCGACTAACCCCGGTGCGGACCGGAATCTGCGACGTGCCCTCCGTTGAGCCGCCACGCTCATCGTCCCGCCACTCCTCAACGGACAGGCATCCCCGTGACTGCATCGAACAGCCGCCCTTCGCCGAACGACTCTGGGTCCGCCGCACTGCTGGTCGCCGCGGCCGACGCTCCGCCTCCAATCCGCGAACGCGCCGACTTCCGCTGCGACGGTGAGGCCGATGAAGCCGAGATCAACGCCGCGCTTCAGTCCGCACGCAGCGTCACCCTCTCCGAAGGCACGTTTACCATTGGCGGCAGCATCCGGATTGCGCATCACGGTCAGCGGCTCGCCGGGCAGGGAACCGGACAGTCGCCGGAGAACAGCGATTCCGGGGGCGGCACGCTCATCCAACTCGACCAGAATCTCGCCAGCTACGACGCGCTCCACGGCAATTACCTGCTGACCGTCGACGACTTCAGCGACCAGCCGCACGTGCCACGAGCGCGAGTCCTGCTGCGCGACTTAACCCTGCACGGCCATGGCAAAGGAGAGCGTATCGGCGGCATCCACTTTCGCGGCCACCAGGGACTGATAGAGAACATCTGGGCGATCGGGATGAGCGGGGACGGCATCGTCTGGCAGGGCTTCAAGGGCTGGCAGACCTACGACTGCCGCGCGGCGATGTGCCAGGCGAGTTTCTGTGGCGGCGCGGGCTTCAAATGCGTTGAATTCAGCGCCGATTCACACTTCAGTCACCTGATCGCGCATCACAACGAGGTCGGATTCCACTGCGGCGGAGCCAGCCATCAGATTTCCGGCCTTCACGTCTACTCGAATGCCACCTATGGCATCCACGTCTCCGGAACCAACGACAAAATCGTCAACGGCAAGCTCGAGCACAACGCCGTCGCCGGGCTCTTCGTCACTGGCGGCGGCACATTGGTATCGAACTGCGGCTTCAAGGCCGGACAGCAGAACCCGCCGGACGGACCCGGCGCGAGCCTGGTCAAGATCGACAAACGGGCGTACGGGGTGACGGTGACTGGCTGTCGTTTCGAGGACCACGCCGACGGCAACGACACCGCCCAGCACGCCATCGACATCGACGCCGACGTCTTCGTCATCATCAGCGGCTGCAACATCGCCGGAACGAAATGGCGTGGGAGCCGGTTGCGGCTCGGATCAACGCACTCGCGCATCATGATCGCTAACTGTAACGGCATCCGCACCCGGAACGCTGGAACGTTCACGACAACCGGGGACGCGCGCTACCGCGTCACGCACGGTCTGAACGTCACGCCGGAGCCGCACGACGTGACCCTGACGCCCCGGGGCGACCTGGGAAGCGACATGCGCTGGTGGATCAGTGACGTCGACGAGTCCAATTTCACCGTTGACTTCTCCGGTACGCCTAGCGGCCCGGCGATGTCCTGGCGCGTTGACAGCACCGGGTAACCGGACACTTGATGGCACCAATGGGGCTATTCAGCGTCAAAGTAGTCGAGATCGATCCGCCTTACCGAGTAACGGTTCACTTCGGTCACACCGACGCCATATTCGATCATCAGGTCGGCAAGCTGCTCACCGTCGATCAACACGATCTTCATGCCGAGGTTCTGCACGTAGCTGCGTGCATCGTCACTGAACCGTGAGGTCGTGATGAAGATGCCTTTGTTTGCGTGGAAGCCGGCGAGACTCCCGGCAAATCCCTGGACGACCGGTCGTCCGACCACACTGTCCCAGCGCTTAGCCTGCAGCAAGACGGTATCGAGCCCGAGCCTGTCCTCCTTGATGATCCCGTCGATTCCGCCATCGCCGGTCCGGCCAACTGCCTGGCCGGCGTCACGGCGCGAACCTCCGTAGCCCATCGCAACAAGCAGATCGACCACAGTCTGCTCGAAAAAACTCGGCGGCGCCTGTTTGATTCGATCGACGATCTCCTGCGCCAGATCCCGCTTCAATTGTTGATAGGCGGTATCGAGTAACTCTTCAGGTGTTTCCTCACTCGCTCTGTCCCCCTCATCCGGTTGAACAGCCGACTTTGAGTTCAAATGAGGGGTCGATCTGGTTGCGACGAACTCCGGAAACTGCATCAGAAACGGCACGTCAATATGTTCCGGCTGCCCATCAAGAACTTGTCGTCCACGTTCCGTGAGTTTGAATCGTCCACGCGACGGATAACAAAACAGTCCGGCCTGCTTGAGGTATGTGCGTGACCACGCAACTCGATTATCAAATCGCCGCTGGTTACCGCTTGGCAGCATCTCAGAACGGTCTTCGTCGCTTAGATCGAAGTAGTCAGCCAACCGATCGATCGCCTCCGCGACTGTGTGCTCTTGCCCATCTGATGCCAGTTGAAGCAGCGGTAGCATCACGTGTTTGAAGCCTGGGATCGGCATTCTGACATCACCTCGTCGTCTGAAAATAGGCTCGTTGATGTTGGTTGAGAATGTTGGTACGATCGCGCCACTTGTTATAGCAGAAATCAGGCAACACGGTCGCTAATAGTCTTGCACGCATTGTTTCACTGATGAAGCAACTACGCCGAACATAGTCACGAGAATCGTCTATCCGATTGGCAACGATGCTGACGGCCTACAGGCTCAGGCCAGCACAGGTCCGGCCTCTACATTCCGTCCCATGAATCCAACATTGAGTTGCCTGGGAAACGGCAAGCATTCATCAGTTCAATGTCAGTCCGTTCAGGGACTTCGGCTCCTCAGCCTGGGTTTTCAACCCAGGAGATCCGCACCTCCGCACACCAACCACCCCCTACTTTGACTCGTTCTTCAGACAATCGTCGAGTAACGCCTGTGCGCTGTGGCCCGGAGCGGGGATCACCAGCACAGTCAGGACGCGCTGGCCGGGCGGCCGGTCGATCTCGATCAAGGGAGCGTCGGGATAGTAGGTTCGGATCACCGGCAGCAGGTCAAGATCCCACTCGTGAACCATGATGACAAGGCCATGACCATCCGCATGGACCGGAAGTTCGGTCTGCGGTTCTCGCAGATCGCGCCGGTCGACGTGGGGGGCGAGATAGCGGCTAGAACCGAAGCTCGAATAGATGTATGGCTTCCCCACGACCAGCCCGATCGTCCCGGCGGGCAGCCCTTCCATGCACCTGGCTTGCGCGGTGTGTTGTGGATTGAGTCCTTGCGTCACGCTCGAATCGAAATAATGGATTGTCGTCGGCAGTCCAGAGGCGATCGGAACCAACAGTATTGGTAGCGCAAACGCCGTCGCGTATTTGCGTGGAACCCGGTGCCAGACGTACTGGCTCACCCGATCAATCGCGACGGCTGCCGCGATGATCGCGGGGACCAGCGGGTGAATCAGACGATGCGCCTGGCCAGCCGTATCGGTCAAGATGCTGGCGAAGACGACCGGCAAGGTGAACCAGATCAGGATCAGTCTGGCCCGCATGTCTCGCGGACCGAATACCAAGCTGACGAGACCGGCCAGCGCGCAGATCGACAGGATGGCACCGAGTAGTGGCGCATGTATAAACCAGTAGAAGTATGCGCCATACGGCGGATCCGGGCGAGAGTAGAAGGCCTCGAAGGTACGTTGCGTCTGGCCCCACAGGATCCCGATCTTGTTCGACGGCACGGTGTGAAACAGCGTCGCGAGATCTTTCCAGTGGTTCCAGACGGCACGGTCCCCCATATGACCGAAAAACTCTTCGGGATTGCCGATCACGTGCGTGATGAGTGGCGACAGGGAGAGCAATCCACCGATCGCGGTCAACGCCGTACCACGGAGCCACGTACGCCATTGAGACGGTTCGAACGCGACTTGTCCCAGCAGCACGAACAGCAGAATTGGCGGCAACACCCGTGCGCCAAAATGAAAGTACAGCCCAAAGCCACCCGCCATCCCTGCCAGCAGGTACCAGCGATCATCCCGTCGACAGATCCCCCGCGCCAGCAGCCAGAGACTAAGCGACGCGAAGAACGGCACCTCGATGACGTTGATGGCCACGCGGCTGAAATGAATATGCACCGTCGAGATAGTCAGCAGCAGCGACGCGAGAGCCGCCGAACGTCGACCGAACAGATCGCGCACCTGTAGATAGAGGACGGGGATCGTCGCGACGCCGAATAGTGCCGACGGAAGGCGAATGGCCTCCATTGTCGATCCCAACAGGGTGATGAATGGTGCCAGCACATACGTGTACAAGGCAGGATCGCCCAGGAAGGCTACGCCAAATGGCGCCGGTCCACGATGCTGCGCGACGGCCGCGGCGATCGTGCCGAACTCACCTTCGTCTCCATGTATGCCGCTCGGCAGGCTCTCCAGGAACGGGATACGAAGCGCTGCCGCAAGCACCACCAGGCCCACGACGAGCGCAAGCTCGAGACGATACCGCGGGAGCTTGAACCGCCGCACGTGCGTCCAGTATTCGGTAGCAAAGGATTCAGCGCACAGGGCAAGCGTGGCGACGACGCTGGCCAACCAGGGGATGGCGACTGGCCAGAACGCGTCGTGGCCCCTGACAAGGTAGATCGCCGCCGACTGTCCTGCCAGGACTACCGCCAAGAGAACTAATCTCACGGAGGATCGCAGGGTCGTTCGTGACGCTATCATGCCCGGCTCACCCTAATCGAACTCCATCTACGTCGTTTCTCTGGCTCGGCCCGCAGTGAGTATCGTCGTCACGCCCCAACTTCAGCAACCCGCCGATGCTATCATTCGTGGCCACGGCGGCCTGATTCAGAGCGTCATGTTTCGACGATCATTCGCGATCCCGCTCGCTCACACCGTTCGCGGACAACAAGGATGACCCGCGCTGCCGTACCGAGGATGTAATCGATCGACCATTCGATTGGGCTCCGGTTGGAATCGTTCTCCGAAGCATCAACAACCTCGCCAGCAACGGCGCAACACGACGTCATCGCGCCAGCCGTACTGTCGCACGCGAACACAGTGGCGGCGCAGCTTACCCTGGAGAGACTGGCCTATTTGGTCATCTTCGGGTTGGCGGCCCTGACCCGTTTCTGGGACCTCGGCTCGCGGGCGCTGCACCACGACGAGTCGGAGCACGCCTACTACTCCTGGCTCTACGCTCAGGGCGGCGGCTACATCCACGAGCCGCTCCTCCACGGTCCGTTTCTGTTCCATGCCAATGCCCTGATCACATTGCTCTTCGGGAGCACGGACGCATCGTCACGCTTCATGCCGGCCGCCACCGGCGTCGTGATCGTGATGCTGCCCTGGCTGCTGCGCGGACCCAACCTGCTTGGTCGCTGGGGAGCGTTGACCGCCAGCGTCTTTTTGCTCCTCTCCCCGTCGATCCTGTACTACAGCCGTTTCATCCGCCACGACGTCTACACGCTCGTCGGCACCTTCCTGCTCTTCATCGCCATCGCGCGCTACGTGGAAGCGCCGGCTCCCAGGTGGCTCATCCTTGGCGCGGCGGCCATTGGGTTCCTGACGACCACCAAAGAAGTCTGCTTTATCGTCTTCTTCATCTTCGGGCTGTTCCTGCTCGTCTCGGCCGCCTGGCGCATCGCCCCGATCCTGCTGGCCATCGGCGCCGGCGCCGGAGCGGCGTTCCTGGTGATTGCCAAAGCACTGTCATTCCTCGGCGCACCAGCACTTCCGAGCATTCCGTGGGAAAACCCGACCGGCGCACAGCTCCGAACCTTCGCGTTCGATCTGCTGACGCACCCGCTGATCATCTCCGCCGGCGGGGTGGGACTGATGGCGCTGGTCGTGGCGTTCTGGGTGCTGAACCGGAGAGTAGATCCCGAACGAGGCTGGACCGACACGTTCACCGGCGACGCGCCCCCGGAATCGACTGCGGCCGCGATCGGAGCGATGCTCTCGGACCGGCGAACGCTCATTATTGCGATCATCGTGGGCGTCTCGATCTACGCGGTTCTGTATACCAGCCTCTTCACCAATCCGATTGGCCTGGCGAGCGGCAGCTTCGGCGCGCTCGGCTACTGGCTCGGACAGCAAGGCGTTCAGCGCGGACAGGAGCCCTGGTTCTACTACCTGCTACTGGTACCGCAGTACGAGTTCGTCGGCGTGATCCTCTTCCCCGTCGCGGTTGTCCTGCTCGCGAAGGACACGCTCGTTGGCTTGCGACGCCGCATCCCGTTCGACCATCGCTGGTGGCTACGCGTCTTCCTGGTCGTCTGGGCCGGGATGATGTTCGCCGTCCTCTCATGGGCGGGCGAGAAGATGCCCTGGCTGACGGTTCACATCGCGCTGCCGCTGATCGTGCTGAGCGCCATGCTGACCGGGGACGCGCTCAGATGGTTCGAGCGAAATTGGCACGCCTCCGCACGTGCCAATAGACGATCCGTGCTACTGTTCGGCACGTCTTTGTTGACGGCGGGCGTACTCGGCTTCGCGCTGATCACCTGGATGTCGAACGGGCCGATCACCGGATCCGGTCGAACCATGGTGCACCAGATCCGTCCCTTCGCGGCCGATCACTGGTGGCTCCTGCTGAGCCTGCCCGTCCTCGCGCTTTTGGCCATCGTCGCTCTCGGCGTTGTGCGATTGGGACCACGTACCGCGATGACGGGACTGCTGCTGACCCTCACGCTAGGGTTGCTCGTGCTTCAGGTGCATGCCGAGTGGCGGCTGGCTTACCGCGAAGGTGACGTGCCCAAGGACATGCTGATCTACGTCCAGACGAGCCCATACGTGCCCGATCTAACCGGCGACCTGCGCCAACTCTCGATCACGCAGAATGGCGACATGTCTCTCGACATCTGGTACGACGACATAACATCCTGGCCATTTCAGTGGTACCTGCGCGACTTCACCGGCAAGCGATACTACGGCAATAGCCTGCCAGCCGATGTCAGCGCGCCAGTTGTGCTGATTGGATCGGACAACGTCAATGCCGCCAACACGGCGGCGCTGAAGAGCAACTACACGATGCGCGAATATCCGATGCGCTGGTGGTTCCCAGAAGACGAGACCTACCGGCATTTCGCATACGCACCAGACATCAAACAGGTGGCGCGACAGAATGAGGTGGATAGTCGGCCAGGTCCATATAGCGTGCTGGATGTCGCCGGAAGCGTCTGGCGCACGCTGGCGTCGATGCGTCATCCGCAGGAGCAGGGCAAGATTTTCCGGTTGGTGGCCTATCGCGACCTGCCCGCTCAGGTGCATTCCACGAATTTCCGGGTCTATATCCGCAACGACCTTTTGCCAGAGTTCGACGCCATCCGCTACCGGAGTGGTGGGTAGAAAAACGGGTCTTCGATAGGAACTTTGTAGGGGAGCACCTTGTGTGCTCCTGCGTTGCGCGTCCCAGAAACGTTGTAGGACAAGCGGCGATCCACGAATTACGCCGTACCTGGATCGGGTTCGTCCGTCATTCAAATACGACGGGAGCACACGAGATGCTCCCTCAGACACGACATTGAAGCTGTCGCCGTCACCATACCTGTCTCGCTACCCCAGCACGGTCGCCAGGGTGTCGACGGCAACGTCGGCTTGTTCGCGCGTGAGGATGAGCGGTGGCAGCAGGCGAATCACCAGGCTGCCAGCCATCAGAGCGAGCACGCCATTTTCCTGCAGACCGCGCAGCACCGGAGTTGCACGCATCTTCAACTCGACGCCGATCATCATCCCTTTGCCCCGCACGTCGCGGATCTTCGGATGTTCGAGACCGCGAATCCGTTCGACCAGGTAAGCACCGATTTCGGCGCTATGGTCGATGATCTTGTCCTCGTCGAGCGCCTGGAGCGTCGCGAGCGCGGCGGCACAGGCAAGCGGGTTGCCTCCGAAGGTCGTACCGTGGACACCTCCGCCAAGCGCGTCAGCGATGTGCGCCGACATGAAGGTCGCGCCGACCGGCACTCCGTTGCCGAGCCCTTTGGACGTGACCAGGAGATCCGGCACCACGCCGACATGCTGGCAGGCGAAGTACGCCCCGGTCCGAAAGCCGGTTTGCACCTCGTCCAGAATCAACATCGCCCCTTTGGCCGTGACGATCTCGCGCACTTCCTGAAGGTAGTCGTCCGACGGGACGTAGACGCCACCCTCACCTTGGATCGGCTCGAGAATTACGGCCGCGGTCTGGTCGTCGACCGCTTCGGCCAACTCGTCGACATTGCCATAGGACACGTGCGTCGCCTCGGCCAGTTCCGCCTCGAACGGCTCGCGGTATTTCTTCTCCGCGGTCGCCGCGAGCGAGCCCATCGTTCGTCCGTGATAGCCACGCTTGGCCGCGACGATTTTGGTCTTCCCACTCGAGATCCAGGCGAACTTGAGCGCCGCTTCGATTGCCTCGGTGCCGGAGTTAGAGAGGAAGACGTGGTTCAGCCCGGGCGGCGCGACCTCCGCCAGCGTCTCGAGCAATTCGACACGTACGTCGTTGGCGAACGACTGGTGGCAACTGACCAGCGTCGAGGCCTGGCGTGTAATCGCCTCAGTCACGCGCGGGTGGTTGTGGCCAAGAATGTTGACGCCGTAGTTGCTCATCAGGTCCAGGTACTGCTTGCCGTCGCTGTCCCACAGGTACGCGCCGTCGCCGCGAACGAGCGCGATGTCGCGCTTGGCGTAAAGCGGAGGCTGCAGCTCACGATCGCGCTGGACGATCTCGCTGGTTGCCAACTGGCTCATTCAGTCACTCCAATCGCGGCACCGGCCCGCAGCACCGTTCCTTCGCCAGAAAGAGCCCGTCGAATCGGCTGCTCTACCCGCGCGTCGGCAAAAACGACCTTACCAATCCCCGCTTGAACAGCATCACAACCGGCCTGGACTTTCTTTTTCATGCGCCCGCCCGCCGCGGTCATGGCGGCCTCCACGCGCTCGTCGCTGCTGACGTCGATCTCACGAACCAGCGAATCAGGGTCGTTGACGTCGCCCAGGAGTCCGGCGGTATTGGAGAGGATCACCAGCGCGTCGGCCTTGAGGGCAATGGCGACCTGAAGTGAGAGTTTGTCGCCGTCGACGTTGATGGCCTCGCCCTTATCGCTGAGCGCGGGCGGAGTCAGGACCGGTACATAACCGTTATCGAGCAGAAGATCGAGTAGCCGCGTATCGATTTCCTCGATGCTTCCGGCGTAGTCGCCGCGCAGAATCTTCGGCTTGCCGTTCTCGATCGCGCGCAGCGTGTCCTTACGGCGGCCTCGCGCGATCCGGCCGTCCAGCGCGCTGATTCCCACCGCGTTCACACCGCGCGCCTGGAGCGCCTCGACCAGCCGTTTGTTGACCATGCCCGCGTAAACCGCCAGCATTGTGTCCATCGTCTCGGCATCGGTGAAGCGACTTACCTGACCGCTGGCCGACTGGACCTGCCGCGGTTCGCGTCCGAGTTTGCGCTCGAACTCGTCCATGCGGGCGTTGGCGCCATGAATGAAGACGACCCGCTCGGTCTTGACAAGCTGGGCCAGGTCGTCGAGCGTGGCCGCCGGATCGATTCCGGCGCTCCCGCCGAGTTTGACGACGAGCATTGGAACGGCATTCCTTTCCATGAGTTGTCGCAAGTTGTCGCACTCTCCAGTCACTCACTCCGCGCTTGTCGCGCGTTCGTCACCTGGAGATCGTGGTTCCTTCGATCACGAAGAGAGAACGGATGGCTTCTCGAGATTTAGGGTGTAGGCGTACCAACGTCCCCAGTGTGGGCCAACCTCGAAGCCGACCGCGCGCCCGGCCTGCTCCATCTTTTTCCGTGTCTGAAAGTGCGGATCAGGCAGCGCCTCTGTGAGCGAAAACACCCCACCAGGTTTGAGCGCATCAAAGATATTCTGCATGGCCGCGACACGGTCGGGCACCTCGCCGATCACGGTCACCATGATCGCGCGGTCAAACTGTCCGGCTTCGGGGCCTCGTTCGCCAATGTCTCCGTTGATCGTGCGGACATTCGTTACACCTTCCTTGCGAGCGTGGTCCTCGAGCCGTCTCAGCATGGCAGGTTGAATATCGAACGCGACGACTTCCCCTGCGGGACCCACAAGCTTGCCAATCGGTACGCTATTCCGCCCGGGCCCGGGGCCGACGTCCAGCACGCGCATCCCTGGCTGAATCCCGGCGTGATCGATGACGTGCGCGCTGGTGAAGACTTGCGGACCGATCTTGATGTCGTACTCAAACAGGTCGCCAAAGAGCGATGGGCATGGCAGGGTCCAGCGGTCAGACGCTTTGCGCCAGATCACGCTGATGGCAACGACGACGCCAAGAATCGCGGAGCATGCCACTAGCAGTCGTCTCATCGAACTCCTGTCCCTTCACGCCGCGTGCATACAGCTAAATCGGATGCAGACCGGCGAAGTCGAGACCCAACGTCTCATCGAAGCCGCAGCGAATGTTCATCGACTGTACCGCCTGGCCAGCCGCTCCCTTCATCAGGTTGTCGATGGCCGCCAGCACGACGACGCGTTTGCCGCTCTTGTCGAGATCCCAGCCGACATCACAGTAGTTCGTGCCAGAGAGGATCTTGGGCTCCGGAAAGCGGTGCACACCACCCGCCTCCTTGACCAAACGGATGAACGGCTCCTGGCCATACGCGGCGCGGTAGATCTTCCAGAGATCCTTATCGGCCAGCGGCTCCTTCAACATCACATGTGACGTCGCCAAGATCCCACGGACGGCCTCGACACTCGTCACGCCGAAGGCGATGTCGGGCTGGCAGCCGTCGACGGTCAACTCCTGAATGATCTCGGCGCTGTGCCGGTGTCCGGTTGGCTTGAAGGGTCGAATGACGCCACTCCTCTCGGGATGATGCCCCGAGAGACTGGTATCGGCACCGGCACCAGACGATCCGGTCTTGGCGTCGATGACGACCGGCAAATGCGCGTCGACCACACCGGCGCGGAAGAGCGGTGCCAGGCCAAGGATCGAGGCGGTCGCGGTGCATCCGGGGCTGGCGATGTATCGCGCATCGCGAATCTCGTCCCGGTGAAGCTCCGGCATACCATAGACTGTGTTCGGAATCATGTCCGGATGCGGATGCGACCAGCTGTACCAGGTCTCGTAGTCAGCCGGATTACGCAGGCGGAAATCGGCGCCCAAGTCGATGACGATCGAACCGAGCTCCATCAAGTGTTCGACCTGCGGTGCCGTCGCGCCGTGCGGCATGCTGGCAAACAGAACGTCAACGCGCTCGAGCTGGTCGGGGCTGACGAACTTCAGCTGAGTCCGCTTACGCAGGTTCGGGTGAACCGTGTGCACGAATTTTCCGGCGCGGCCGCGCGACGTAACCTGTGTGACGTTGACTTCCGGGTGAGCCAGCAGCAGCCGGAGCAGTTCTCCGCCTGCGTAACCTGATCCGCCAAGAATTGCAGCGTTGAGTGTCATTGGATGCTATATCTCTCCCTTGTATTGCATTTCGTTACAGTGCCGCAGCCCCGACACCGTTCCGTAGTGTGGGCGGTATTGCTCTCAGTAACGTATTGAAGGCCAACCGACGCGCGTGATCGGCAACTAATCTCAGCCCATTATCGCGGTGCAGTTCTAAATCCGGTAACCGGCCGCGTTCGCCCCGGGAATAAATTCCGGGGCTACAAAAGCGAAGCCCACTAAAGGGGCTGGACTTGACCTACTTGATCCGTCACTCTTTGTCCTCCTGCTGACTGATCCGGCACGTCAAGCCCAATCCCGGGGCACCCGCTTGCGGGTCGGATTTCGCCTTGTCAGCCTGGGTTTTCAACCCAGGTGATCGTGGACGCATTACCGGATTAAGGGCTGCACCACGATCATGGGCTTCGGGTCCTCAGCCTGGGTTGAAAACCACGGTACACCCAGCCGCTGGCGAATTGCCGCTACACCCCATTCAGCAGCGCGTGGGCGTGTCGAAGGTCATGCTCGTGGACCGCGGCCTTGACGACGTAGTCAATGATCACGCCCGGGATGTCGACATCCGTGGTCTGGATCAGTCCTTTGAACTCGGCCCCGGTGTTGACCTCGATCACCATGTAGCCGTCCTGAGTCTCGACCAGATCGATTCCGGCAAGTTCGAGCCCGACCGCGCGAGCAGCCCTCAGCGAGATATCGGCGATCTCTGGCGTCACCGGACACGACTTCGAGACCGCTCCACGCGCGACGTTCGTGATCCAGTGCTCGTTCGTGCGATAGGACGCGGCTATAACCTCGTCACCCACCACGAAGATGCGCAGGTCGCGCCCAGGCTTCTCGATAAACTCCTGAACATAGAAGACGCCGTGATGATAGGAGCCGAGCGCTTTCTTGTGTTCGAGCAAGTTTCGCGCGGCCTCCGGAGTATTCACCTTCGCCAGCAGCCGACCCCAGGAGCCAGTCACGGGTTTGATAACCGCCGGATAGCCAATCTTCTCGTCGAGCACGCGCAGAGCCGATTCGATGTCGAATGCGGCGGCGGTCCGAATCGTCGGAACCCCGCTCACCGCCAGCGCCAACGTCGTCGCCACCTTGTCGTCGGCGATTCCCGACGCATGCGAGGTGTTCACACACCGCACACCGAATGCGTCGAAGACCTGAAGCGCAACCGCGGCCCGGCCGTGTGCCATGCAGCGATCGAGCACGAGATCAAGCTGGGCAGGCTGAGGGCTGGAGAGGTCGGTGATGTCGAAGGCCAGCGTGCGATCGAGCAAGCGCACCGGCTCAACTCCGCGTCTGACCATCGCCGCCAGAAGCTGCTTCTCTTCTGCTCGGACGTGCGACATGAGCACGCCGACTCGAACCTCGTTCACACTTCGCCTCCCCAGCGACCTGACGCGAGCCGCGCCGATATGCGTTCGATGACCGACGTCAAGACACCGGTCGCCCGTTCTACGTCTTCGAGCATCACGTGCTCGTCCGGTTGATGGTCGAGCCGTGAATCGCCCGGCCCGTACGCAACGATTGGACATCCCCAGGCCGGACCGACCAGGTTCATATCCGACGTGCCGGTCTTGACCTTGATCCGTGGCGTTCCATCCTGCGAGCGAATTCCGGCCAGGAAGGCGCTCACCAGGGGCGATCGTTTGTCCGACCGGAACGCGGCGGCGTTGACACTGACCTCGACGACGCCTCCTTCGGCCATCGACTTCAATAGCGGGATCACGTCATCCGGCCCGGTCGACGGCGGTAGGCGTAGGCCAACCTGAAGCTCAGCCGTTCCCGTGATCCCGTCCGTCGCCGTGTTGATCGCGTTCAAGGTCGGGTCGATCGTGTTGAACCCCGTCTCGGCCCCGTCATTCTGTCCGGAACACCACGCCGCCAGCCTGTTCCAAAAGGCGACCGCAAGCTCGCCCGCGGTTGACTCCGGTCCGGCTGAATGCGAAATCGGACAACTGACCGTATAACGGACGGCGATCGAGCCTTTGTAACCGATGACCACGCTGTCCCAGCCGCTCGGCTCGCCGATGATCACGGCGGCCGGAGGCAACGACAGGCTGTCGATCAGCCAGCGCGCTCCTCGCGAACTCATGACTTCTTCTTCGACTGCGCCAACAACAGTAACGCGCGTGCCCTCGGTCAGTTTCGCCCGAGCCGCGGCGGCCACGAAGGTCGCCAGCGGTCCCTTGGCGTCGACCGCCCCCCGGCCGTAGAGAGCATCGTCGCGGATTTCGACCGGGATCTCACCGGGCACGGTGTCAATGTGCCCAAGCAGCATTATCTCGAGGGGCCCGCCGCCGATCGTACCGACCGCGTTGCCCGCCCCATCCGGCCCGGCCGCGAAGCCGAGATCGGTCATCCGTTGGCACAGCCAGTCGACCGCTCGTGCTTCCTCACGTGAACGGCTCGGAATCGAGACCAGTCCTTCGAGCAGGTCGATCGTCCCAACCGCCGTTCCGGCCGTGTCCCTAGCCAACCCGCTCGCCTCCCGTCATCGCCCCGACCTGCGCCAGCGCGAATTCGGCGATGGCTCCAGCGATGTCGCAGTCGCGACCTGCCACGGTGCGGAAGTCGACAAGATTCTCCAGCCCGACGACGACCGGCCCATCTGCCGATTCGACCGCCTCGATGCTGTACGTGCCGCTGCCAAGGCGCTCGATCACACGTCGACCAAGCGACTGGAGTGGGCTGGCGTCCCCCACAAAGGGCTCAAATTCCGCATCCGGGCCGGGACGCCAACCACGAAGTTCGCGCCGCTCGACTGCGAAAACATCGTCTCCCACGACAATGAGACGGACCGAGTGACCCGATCCGTTAATCAGTCGCTGTACCAGAACACCACGCTCGTCCCCGAGCGTAACCCGGTGTTCGATGATGGCCTCGGCCGCGTCCCGGTCCTCAACGATAGCTGTCGGATAACCGTGATCGGTCACGATCGATTTGAGCAGGACCGGATAGCCGAGCGACTCGATGGCTGAGAAGGTCGCCGCCTCGCCAAAGCTGACGACCGTGCTCGCCAGCGGGATGTTGGCAAAGGTCAGGTGACGTACGACCGCGAGTCGATCGGCCAGAAGTCGAGACGTCGCCGGTCGATTGACGACCGCCAAGCCACAATTGGCGATCAGTGCTCCCAGCGCGGCATGCTCGGTCGTGGCAGCGCCGCGGTCGAGCGCCACGTCAAACTCGAACGAACCGCGTCCATTGTTCGCCTGCTCGATGACAACGTCACCCACATCACCAAAGGCGGCATGAAGCGTCGACGGGGCGACCAGTTGCGCATCGTGACCGCGCTGGCTGAACGCGTCGATCAGCAGCCGCTCTTCGACCCGCAAACGTTCGGCAATTAAGGCAATCCGCATTGGCTAACCTACTCGCCCCAGTCTTCCTCTTCGGCCGGAGCCAAGTCGAGGGTAAGAGGGTCGGTCTCGATAACTTCGAGTTCGACACCGCAGTCCGGGCACTGGACGATCTCGCCCGCCTCAACGGAATCGAGACCCAGATCCCCTCCACACTCAGGACAGGTTCCCATGGTCGACAGTTCTCCCTTTCTTCCGGTAAACCGGCCAGACAACAAAAAAGCGGCGGTGAGCATCTGCCACTCACCGCCGCTCGGGCTTCTCAAGACTTGGTGCCGCTAGAGGAGACACCCTCCTTGGAATCCGAGACAAACGGGAGTAACCCCGTACCTAGGTGCGGGTTTCCACGTCGGCTCGGCCGTCACCAGCGCAGCAAGCGAGAGAATCGCTGCGCGATTCACTGCCTCCGCTGTCATGAGTTGTCGAGTCCGCATGAACACCGTCATCATCCTATCCGCCGTCTCGGAAGTCGGCCTGCACATACTACCACCTGAGTTCGCATCTGGAAAGTGCAACCAACGAATTTGGATTCGAGTGTCATGTCTCCTGGCGATTCGAGATCTCATACCGCTCGGCATAGACCGCGAACCAGGCGACCCACTCTTCCTGTTCGGCCGTCTCGACCGCCCGGGCATCGTAGTTTTCACGTACCCACGCGACCGCGCGCTCGGCGGGAATCCCCGCCAGGATTGCCATGCAGGCCAGTACCGTCCCCGTGCGGCCGAGACCGCCCAGGCAACCGACCTCAATCCGTTCGCCAGATTCAGCCGCGCGATAGGCTCGCGTGATCGAGTCTGCCACCAGTGTTGGTTGGTCAGGCACACCGAAGTCGGGCCAATTCACCACGTCAGCGGGCCACCCAGGACGCCAGCGTGGGTCGAGATAGAGGCCGAAGGTGCGCCATTCCGCGTTGACATCACGGTCGGCCAGGCACGAAGCGCGAACGATCACTCCGCTCGGAAACTGGATTTCGGTCATGGGTTACAAAACCTCCATTGAGCGACCGGCCGATTCCGTAATCGGTGAAGCTGGAGTTCCGGTCGGTGGCACGTCGATTCGCACGTTTTCACTGCGATCGAACCAGATCCCAACGCGGTGGCGGACAACAGAGCCGCCTAACCACGAGGGTTCGTACGACATGCACCGGGATACGATCACGTGACGAATGGACGGCAAGGAGACGTTGATATGTCCATAACTGAAGAATTCCGCGCAACACCAGCGTCGTTGCCGAGCGCGATGACGTTTACGTGCGGCATCTGAGTTCTCCTGTCTCCCTGGTTTTTCGGCCTAGCCAATGGAGCCGGTAACGGACCGGGACAGACCAATCAGGCGTATTGGCCAAAGGTCTGGAATCTCTTCGCCTGCGGCTGGCTCATCGTCATCCTCTCCGGCATTCGCATCTGGCATTCAGACAAGTGGAGCTTCCTGAGTTGGATCAATGTAGCGGTCGCGGTGTGGATCATCATCTCGCCCTGGGTCTTTGGTGATTCGGGTTCGAAGCCGATCATCTGGAATGACGTGGTTTCCGGCGCCGTCTTCCTGGTACTCAGCGCCTGGGCCGCAGTCGGCTACATGTATGTCAAAGGCTCCCTAAAGGAGATTCACCCGTACGGACGCGGCGCGAGCCGGTCTTCCCAGCGAGAGAGCGAGCGCGAGTCACGGTAACCTCGCAGGCAGCTCGTCCGTCGCCTCCCGGGCCGGTCACGACCAGCCCTTCGGTTTACATACGGTTCCACGCACTCTCGTGATTTCACTCGTCTGAATTACCGCACACATCGGCCCGCGTCCGAATGATGATCACGGAGCACGAGATACCGGTCCGCGCAGTGCAAGCATCCTCGCATAACACCCCGTTTCGTGCGTCGACGGGACCGGTCTACGCGTCTGTCGGCTTTCGGTCGCAGGGCCGAACCATCATGAGTCTCACATTCGAGATGAGTCCATTTCGAATGGAACTTTCCCAACGCTGGCACGCGACTTGACAATATATACAATGTGGTGAGCGTTGGGTTCACCATTAGCGGTCAACTTCAATACGTAACGGTGCCTATGTACGAGACCGTACGCGAATGGCCGTCAATGCTTCGCCAATATATTGCCTTAGCACTGTGGGCAACCGGATCCGCCGGAACGAAGCAACCGATGACGGACAGACAGCAGTGAAGGAGACGCTGAATGAATACATGGCGTACAACGCCTGCAGCAGTACCGAGTGGCCTCAACTTCGCGATGGCCATCTGGGTTATCATCTCGCCTTGGGTTTTAGGTTTCAATAATTACACCGCAATGACCTGGAATCTCGTCATTAGTGGCGCGGTTGTCCTGGTCTTCTCGGGCATTCGACTTTGGGGTTCAGGCTCGCTCAGTTCGCTGAGCTGGATCAACGCCGCGATTGGCGTCTGGATCTTCATCTCTCCCTGGGTCTTCGGTGACTCGAACGTCGCCGCGATCCTGTGGGACTGTGTAATCTCTGGCGCCGTCGTCTTCCTGCTTGGCGCATGGAGCGCGCTTGTCTCAGAACGCGCGACGATCTAGCCAGAATCAAATCGCGCGAAATACTCAACGAAACGAGGGCTGACGGTTGTCAGCCCTCGTTTCGTGTTACGAGTCAATTTGTTGGCGCAGCTAGTCAGCGGTGTGCAACGCGAGGTCGGGGACGGTCGCCTCCTGCGGCGGGAGGGCGGTCTGGCCCTCGATGCGCAAATCAGGCAGCCAGTTCAGCCAGGATGGCAGGTACCAGTTGACGTTCCCCAGCAAGGCCATCATTGAGGGGACCAGTACGGAGCGAACCACTGTCGCGTCGAGGAGCACCGCCACCGCCAGGCCAAAGCCCATCTGCTGGAAGGCGATCAGCTGTCCGGCGGCGAACCCGCTGAAAACCACCACCATGATCAGCGCCGCTCCGGTGATCAGCCGGGCAGTCGACTGCAGGCCCACCGCCACTGACTCCCGGTTCTTGTGCGTCTGATCGAAGTGCTCGCGGATCCGGCTGAGCAGGAAGACGTGGTAATCCATGCTCAGGCCGAACAAGACGCAGAAGAGGAAGATCGGCACCCAGGCTTCGATCGTCGGTGACGTCTGGAAGCCGAACAGCTTGTGCAGGTAGCCCTTCTCGAAGACCATGACCATCAGGCCATAGGTCGCTCCGACAGAGAGGAGGTTCAGCAAGATCGCCTTGAGTGGCACGATGATCGAGCGGAAGGCAAGCAGCAAGAGCAGGAAGCTCAGGCCCAGCACCCAGACGAAGATCACCGGCGTGTACCGATCGATCACGTGGAAGAAGTCTGCATTGAACGCGGTCGAGCCAGTCACGTAGACGTGAGCACCCGTCCCGGCAAAGGCCGTTGGCACCAGATTCGAGCGCAGGTCCTTCAGCGTGTCGTACGCCAGCGGCGAGTTCGAATCCGCCTTCAGCGTCGCTTTGATCAGCGCCAGGTCACCGGTCTCATTCCACGTCACTTCCGTGGCAGGCACGAACGAGGAATTCTGGTTAATTTGGTTGACGAGGCGGTCGATGCCGGCCTGTACCTCGGGTCCCTGCTTGCCGTCGACGACAATCTCGTATGGAGCCAGGACACCGGCCGAGAACTCGTTGTTCAGAATCAGGTAAGCGCTCTTGACGTTGCTCTCTGGCAGCGTCTCGACGCCAGCAGTACCGCGCTCGAGCTGGAAGAAGGGAATCGCGGCGGCCCCAAGGAGTACGATCGCCAGGATCGCCGCCATCGCTGGGTGACGCATTACAACGCGCGTCAAGCGGCCCCAGAATCCTTTGTGAACCGTGTCATCGTCCCAACGCGCCGTGGACGCGACCGGAACGTCGCTGTACTTGCGGCGGCGCGGCCAGTCAATCCGGTCACCGAGCAGGCTCAGGACCGCTGGGATCAGCGTCAGCATCGCGATGACGGCAACCACGACCACCAGCACCGCGCCAGTGCCGAGGCTGCGGAAGATCGTCGACGGCATCAGCAACATACCGGAGAGAGCAACAACGACGGTGATTCCCGAGAAGAGAACCGCCTTGCTCGCCGTGCGACCGGTCGCCGCAATCGCCTCGAGCTTCTGAACACCATGGCTTCGCTCTTCGCGGTAGCGCGAGATGATGAACAGCGCGTAGTCGATCCCGACGGCGAACCCGATCATGAAGATCATGTTTTCGACGTAGAAGGAGAGATCCATCAGGTTACCGACGAGGGCGGTCAGACCCAGGGCGACGATGATCGCGACAATCGACAGGATCATCGGCACGGCCGCTGCCACCAGCGCGCCGAAGACGACGAGCAAGATCACAATCGTGATCGGCAACGCGAACTTCTCGGCCTTGGCGAGATCGGTCGTCGAGATGTTGTTGAACTCGTGGTTGGCACTGATGGTGCCGACCGTCAGCACCTCGAAGTCGCCCGAATTGAGGCCCTCGATAGTGTTCACATATTCGTCCGTGTGGTCAGAGGCAGTTTCGAAGTCGGTTCCAAGTGAAACCTGGACGATGGTTGTGTGACGGTCTGGCGAGACCATCTGCTCTGCCTGCGGAGCACCGGCCGCCTTGGCATCGTAGTAGGTGGAGACCGAGGTCACGGCGTCCTTCAGGGTCGCGATCTTGGCGGCGTCTTGCTGCACGACCTGCTGAAAAGCCGGGTCGTCAACCGTCGTGGCGTTCGAGCGAATGATGACCGTCTCGGTGATCGGTGAAGAAGTCTTAAAGCGGGCGTCGATCAGATCGGACCCTTTCACCGACTCTGGTTTGTTGGTGAAGTTTGCGTCAGTGGTGAGGGCATTCCCAAGTCCCGAAGCAGCGACAACACCCAGTACGATAATTACGAGCCAGACGCCAATCGTCCGCCATGGATGGCGAGCACTGGCGCGCGCGAGTCGTTCTGTCGAGAACCACGATGTCATGAAGCGCCCCTCCCGAATACCCAGTAACCGATTCCGTTCGATATCCATCCGAAAGACAACAGCCGGATCGTAGATGGCCGTTTCATGAGCCGGAACCCAATGTACCGGCGGCCACCATTGCTAGTATGACGACGCACTGGAATTGACCATACGTCCCTTGGTTCCGATACCACCTGTCTTTAGGGTCAGGGTGAACATTGACCCGAATGGAGAGGGAGCTGTCCGAGCTAGCCCCCATCGACACCACGGCGAGCAGCAGGCGGATCGCCGAGCATTCAGCATCGCCGAGGATGGTAAGAAACTTAAGGATCTCGCAATCACAATCGCGTAGGATTAAGGCTGTGGACGGCGAGCAAGTACGCAATCGGTCGAACACGCAGGCGTCAGAACGCGAACCGTGGCCTCAAAGAGGAACGACATGCAGCACGAATCACCCAAAATTCTGATCGTCGAGGATGAGGCGATGGTCGCCGACGTGGTCAGTCGCTATCTCAAACGCGACGGCTTCGCGGTGGAAACGGCCAGCGACGGCGAGGCCGCGCTCGATTTGGCGCGTGCATGGACGCCCGACCTCGTGCTGCTGGATCTCATGCTTCCGAAGATCGACGGGCTGGAAGTCTGCCGCCGACTGCGCGCAGAGTCGAACGTTCCGATCATCGTTGTCACCGCCAAGGGAGATGAGCCGGACCGCATTGTCGGGCTAGAACTGGGTGCCGACGACTACGTGTCGAAGCCGTTTAGCCCGCGCGAATTGGTGGCACGCGTACGCGCGGTTCTGCGCCGGACGCGACAGGCGCCAGCTCCCATCTCCGACGGGACGGTGCGCGTTGGTCCAATTGGCGTCGATCCGGCCGGACGTCAGGCCACGATCCGCAACGAGCCGGTTGAGCTTACCGCCAAGGAGTTTGACCTTCTCTGGTTTCTCGCCCGAAACGCGGGCCAGGTTTTTACGCGCACTCAGCTGCTCGACCAGGTCTGGGATTACGAGTATTTCGGCGACGAGAGCACGGTGACGGTCCACATTCACCGGTTGCGTTCGAAGATCGAACCGGATCCGGTCCGTCCGCAGTTCTTGAAAACGGTGTGGGGCGTTGGTTACAAACTCGAAGGCTAGTCTCGCGACACGGCAACCGCTCGCGCTGGTCATGCTCAGGACTATCGCAACGTTGCTGTTGCCACCTGTGGTGACCCTGGCCGTCATCCTGGTGCTGGCGCACCGGTACCTTAACGCGGGCGGCCCTGACCTTCGGACCCTGGCCCTGACGATGGGTGCATCAGGAGCGGTCGCGTGGGTGTTCGGCTGGGCCAGCTTTGCCCTGCTGCGCGTGATTCGCTGGGGAAATCTCTGGACAAAGGTCTTCATTCCAGCACTGATCGGCGTCTTGACGGCGCTCGCGAGCATCGTCATCACGGCCCAGCTCATGTTTATCTCATCGCACGACCTGACGCTGCTTATCCTGCTGCTTCTCTTCGCCATCGGCGTATCTGCCCCCTTCGCCATGTTCGCGTCGCGCTTGCTGGCCGACCGGGTCGCGGTCTTCAGCCAGGCGGCCGGTTCGATGGCGGATGGGCATCTGGACACGCGCGTACGCGTGGAAGGAAACGATGAGATCGACCGTCTTGCAGTTTCCTTCAACACAATGGCAGCTCGCCTTGAGGAGGCCAACCGCCTGCAGGTGGAAGCGGAGAACGCCCGCCGCCAGATGATCGCCGCGATCTCACACGACCTCCGGACACCCCTATCGTCGATTCAGGCGATGGTGGAGGCTATCCAGGACGACGTGGTGGACGGTGAGACGGAGCAGTTCTACCTGTCACAGATCCTGGATGAAGCTCGGGACCTGACGGCGCTGATCAACGACCTGTTCGAACTATCCCGAATTGACGCGGGCGCACTGCGCCTGCAGGTCGAAGCGAGCCCGGCGTCTCTGTTGATCCGCGACGCCGTCGACACGATGCAGCCCAAGGCCAGCAAGCTCGACATCCGGCTCGAACCGGCCACCGGTTGCAAAGCCGTTCAGGTTCTCGCCGATACATCCCAGATCCAGCGCGTCTTGTTCAATCTGGTCGAGAATGCGCTGCGCTACACGCCCGTGGGCGGAAGCGTCACGCTCGACGCCGTGGAATCCGAGAACGAGGTCGTGTTCAGTATCGAGGACACTGGTCCGGGGATCGATGAGGCAGATTTGCCGCACGTTTTCGAGCGCTTCTATCGTGCGGACCGGTCCCGTCACGATCACGGCGGGGCTGGACTTGGACTGGCCATTGCACGTGGTATTGTCGAGGCACACGGCGGACGAATCTGGGCAGGCAGTGGGTTGAACGGCGCGCGGTTCTCGTTCGCGCTGCCGAAGGCGGGGTAAGGCCCTCACCCGGCTCGCAAGCTCGCCACCCTGTCTCCCTCACTGACTCTCCCTCGACTCGAGGGAGAGGACCATCCCGACGATCAGGAGAGGGTTTCCATCTCCCCTGGAGTGCACCCAAAGGGTACTCGGATAGAAGGGCTGGGGGATGAGGACCGTTCCTACCCGGCTAATCCGCGACTGGCTCGCCGACGCCGGGAACGCGACTTGGCTCTTCGATGGCTCCCTCTTCGACGTCGACGTGACCGCCTTCGGCAAGTCCGGCTCCGGCCGCTTCTGTCAGCGACCGGCGCAGCGGCACTTCCGTCAGCAGGAAGGTGACGGCCAGCGAGAGCAGCATGAAGACCATGCCGATAATGAACAGGTCGGTAATCGCGCCCGCTAAGGCTTCGCGGATCGCCAAGAACACCTGATTGAAGAGCTGATCACCTTGCGCGCCGAACGCCGAGAATCCCTGCTTGATTTGCGCCACCGCATCCGGCGACAACACCAACTGCGGGTTGTCAAGCTGGGCCAACTGCTCCTTCGGCACGGCCGAGACCACATCAGCCGGCAGCTTTGCGTAGTAAAGCGTGTGGAACCGGCTGTTCATCAGTGAGCCCAGGATCGCGACGCCGAGCGTCCCACCGATATTACGGAAGAACTGCAAGCTCGCGGTGACCTCACCCATCCGCTTGAGCGGGAAGGCGTTCTGAACCACGATGGTAAACAGGCTCATCGTTGTACCGATGCCGAGACCGGTCAGGATCATGTTCCGGACCAACTCGCCTTTGGTCGCGTCCACGGACATGCGCGAGAAGAGGAACATGCCGACCACGGCCAATACCAGACTCGCCAGTGCCAGCTTCTTGTAGCGGCCGGTGCGGGACATGACCTGACCGCCGACGATACTGCTGACGACGAAGCCGAGCATCATCGGGGTCAGCACCGCACCGGAGTCGGTCGCACTATCACCCATCACTCCCTGGACAAAGAGGGGTAGGTACATGATCGCGCCAAACATGCCGCCAGCGATCAGGAACGACGCCAAGTTCGATACGGTGAAGATGCGGTTCCGGAACAAGTTCGGACTGAGGATCGGTTCTTCCGCGCGCGACTCGATGAATATGAAGAGCGCTATCATGACCGCCGAGAAGACGAGCATCCCGATGATCTGTGTCGAAACCCAGGCATATTTGTCGCCGGCCCAGGAGAAGGCGAGGAGCATCGGCACCGCACCGGCCACCAATGCCGCCGCACCGTAATAGTCGATGGTGTGCTTGCGATTTGAACGAATCTTCGGCAGTCCAAAGAACGCCGTCGCGATCGCGATCGCGCCAACTGGCATGTTGACGTAGAAGACCCAGCGCCAGCCAAGATTGTCCGTCAGCCAGCCGCCAAGCGTTGGACCGATGATCGAGGCAATACCGAACATGCCAGAGGTCAGCCCCTGCCACTTCCCGCGTTCAGACGGCGGGAACACGTCGCCGATGATGGCAAACGCGATCGGCATCATCGCTCCCGCGCCGAAGCCCTGCAGCGCGCGGAACAGAATCAGTTGCGTCATTGTCTGCGACATGCCAGAGAGCGCCGACCCGGCAAGGAAGAGCACCATGCCGCCGATGAAGAACCAGCGGCGTCCATAGATGTCGGACAGCTTTCCGTAGATCGGCACGGTCACCGTCGAGGCCAGCATGTAAGCAGTGAAGACCCATGCGTAGTGGCTAAGCCCACCCAGATCGGCCACGATACGTGGCATCGCCGTACCGACGATGGTCTGGTCCAGCGCAGCCAGCAAGATGCCGAGCATGACGCTCGCGATAATCGGGATGACCAGCCGGATATTGAATTCTTCAATCTGCTCGCCCGCGACGGGCGAGACCTTCGATTCCGCCATATTCCCCTTGTGTATCCCTTCGCGTCTCGTTAGCGGGACTGGCCTGCCGGTTCGGCGGCCCCTTCGGCTTGCTCCACCTTGGCAATCGCAACGGCCGCGAGTTGTCCGATACCGTGCGCGAGACCACACAGCGAGTCGTCATCGAGCTGTAACAGCCAGTCGTGAAGCGAATTCCGCCCGCCCTGGCGCAACCGTCGCGTCAGCATCGAACCCTTGTCGGTAACGGCCGCGAGCGTGCGCCGACGATCGGCCGGATCTTCGGTTCGCTCGACGAAGCCACCCTGAACAAGCTTGTCGACAAGGTGGCTGGCAGTCGGCAATGAGATCCCCAACCGCGCGGCGGTCTGGCCGATCGTGGCAGGTCCGCGATACTCCAACGTAAAGAGGGTCTTGAGCTGCGCCATCGTCAGCTCGAGCTCGACCCAATCGCTCACGGTCTGGCCACGAAGCGCGTGCGAGACCTGTTCGTACGCCTCCATGACCGTTGTAATCTGTCTGGACCTTGAATCCGTCATCCGAAGCACGTCCTCTCAAACATCGTTGGATGATACGGCAATAGTTTGACGACGTCAAGGTATTAGACGACTTCGACCAACCAGCAAACGTATTTCGAAAATGCGACGATCTAACAGATCCAATTCCTCAACCCTTGCGTATAGATAAGTAGAGAAGCCGTCCCCGAAACTGCTTCTCTGCACCCGAGATTTGGAGCGTAATCGCTCCGCCCTTCCCTTCCCGGCGTAGATCGGGCCAATCGGCCCGATCTACGTTTTTTTGCAGCACGGTTCTCCACGCGGCATACTTGCCGAGATCAGCATGCCTTGTTAAGATGGTCCTACCTGGCGTACGTACAGTGTGTGCCGGCGGACAACAGGGGCACCGGGGGATTCGTGCGATGCAACCCAATCAGATCTGGCAGGCCGCATTGGGAGAGTTGCAAACCCAGCTTTCGCGTGCCAATTTCGAGACCTGGCTTCGCAACACCCAAATCACTGATTGGGACGGCGAAACCGCAACCGTCGGCGCGCCGAACAGCTTCGCGGTCGAGCAACTGCGCAACAAGTTCGCGGTGCAGATTCAGCAGGCGTTGTCGGTTATAACTGGCAAACCAGTCGCCGTTCAGTTTGCCTTGCTCACCGGGGAACGACCGGGGCGCACCCCATCGCGAGCACGCGCTCCACGAGCGAGGGCGGCCGCGTCCGCGCTGGCGGAACCGGCCGAACCGGCAACCTCAATCGAGCCACAGCAGCTCGAACTGCATGCCTCACCAGAGAACGGGCTCAATCCGCGCTACGTATTCGAGAAATTCGTCGTCGGCGCCAACAACCGCCTTGCACACGCCGCCGGCCTGGCGGTGGCCGACAAACCCGCAGCGACCTTCAACCCGCTCTTCATTTACGGGGGGGTCGGACTCGGCAAGACACACCTGCTCCATGCCGTTGGACACCGGGCCATCTCCCGCAACCCGCGGCTCCGTGTTCGTTATGTCTCTTCGGAGACATTCACCAATGACATGGTCAACGCTATCCGGCAGAACCGGAACGAAGAGTTCCGCAGTCGCTACCGGACCATCGACATTCTCATGATCGACGACATCCAGTTCATTGCCGGGAAAGAGGGGACCCAGGAGGAATTCTTCCACACCTTCAACGCCCTGTATCAGGCCGGTAAGCAGATCATCATAAGCAGTGACCGCCCGCCAAAGGCCATCCCGACCATGACCGACCGCCTGCGCTCTCGCTTCGAGGGAGGTCTGCTGGCCGATATCCAGCCGCCGGATCTGGAGACACGCGAGGCGATCCTGGCCGAGAAGGGCCGCGAGCTCAACATTGCCGTCCCGACGGACGTTCTGGAATACGTGGCGCGCCGGGTTCAGAGCAACATTCGCGAACTCGAGGGCGCTCTGAACAAGATCATCGCCCTTGCGCAACTTTACGGACGGCAACTCTCGCTCGAACTCGCCATTCAGGCACTGACCGATTCTCAGCTCGAGGAGCGTCGCCGCCAGATCACGCCCGACCGCGTAGTCGACGCCGTGTCGGATTACTACCAGGTAGCTCACATCGACATGATTGGACCCGGGCGACGGCGTTCCATCGTCGTTCCACGGCAGGTCGCCATGCTGCTGCTACGTGAAGAGACCGACTCATCACTGGTGCAGATCGGCCAGCTTCTGGGCGGACGCGATCACAGCACTGTGATGCACGGTATCGAAAAGATGGAACGCCAGGTCGAGAACGACTCCCAGCTTCGCAACGAGATCCTCGCAATTCGCGAACAGCTCTACGCCGATAGCCCCTGACCTACTCTTCCGAACCTTGCCCCGATACCCTCGGACCTTGCCTCACCTACGAGGATCATGCGAACATCCTGCGGCATTTCGACCAACTGTGAGCAGGAGGAGCGTCCCCATGAGTTCGGGCCCCGATCAATTCCGAAACACCGAAGCCTATTACCATTTGATCCTGGAGCGAGTCCCCCCTCGTGCTGAGCCCGCGTTTGACGCGCCGGAGATGCAACGACGCATTTGGGGCCGCGAATGGGGCGTCCACAACGACGTCGGCACACTGCGTCTCTGCGTCGTCCATCGTCCGGGAGACGAGGTCAAGGTGATCGACCTCACGCGTTACGATGCGGAAATCGGCGCCTTCATCGACGACGAAGAACAATGGTACTGGCGCGATAGCCAGGCTCCCAACCTACCACTGATGCAGGAAGAGCACGACCGGATGGTGCAGACGCTGCGCAACGAAGGTGTCGAGGTCGTCTACAACGATTGTCCAGCTCACGATTCTCACGCGGTCTTCCAGCGAGACACCGGCATTGCCATCAAAGGCGGCGCGGTGATTACCCGCATGGGCCTGGTCAGCAAGAGTGCCGACTACGGTCGTCGTGGCGAGGAAGCCTTTGCCACCCGTATGCTGGCCCAGTTGGGGATGCCGATTCTCTTGACGATTCAGGGCACCGGGCTGCTGGAGGGCGGGTCCTTTGCGTTCCTGAACGAGACGACGGCAGCGGTCGGCATGGCGCCGCGCCAGAACGAATCAGGCGTTCGACAGCTCGAGCACGTGCTGAACGAGCAGGGCGTCCGGCTGATCCGGGTCCCGCTAACCGGGTTCGCGATGCACCTCGACGGCGCATTCATGATGGTCGATCACAACACGGCACTCGTGAACGTGCCGCAGCTTCCCTACTGGTTCCTCGACACGCTCAAAGAACTCGAGATCCAGCCGATCCACATCTGGCCGACCGACCGCAAGGCGATCAACTGCCTCACCGTCCGTCCCGGTCGTGTCATCATGCCAACTGGCTGTCCACGGACGGTCGAGCGACTGAATCAGGCGGGGGTCGAGACGGTCGAGATTCCCTACGACGAGATCCTGAAAAACGGCGGAGGCATTCACTGCTCCACGTTGCCGCTGATTCGCGATCGCGACTGACCGGTCGGTCATACGATTCGTTCATCTCCGCTCGCATCCAGGCGGCGCGAGCGCAATACTGAAGTGTTGCCTGCCTCTTCTGGCAGGCAACCCGAACGTCTGAATGAATCGTGATTGATGGGAGAAACAATGCCGAAGGAGATTCGAACCGTCGAAGCGCTGATCGAGATTCCGAGCGGGAGCCGCAACAAGTACGAATATGACGAGGCGACCGGCCACATTCGCCTCGATCGCGTGCTGTACTCGTCGGTCCATTATCCGACCGATTACGGCTTCATTCCGGATACACTCGCGCCGGACGGTGACCACCTCGACATCCTGGTCATCACACACGAGCCGACGTTCCCCGGCTGCCGGGTTGAGGCACAGCCGATCGGTGGGCTCGACATGGTGGATGAGGCCGGAAGTGATTTCAAGGTCCTGGCGGTTCCGACCGGCGATCCGCGCTTTGAGACGATCTCCGATCTCGTCGATCTCGAACAACACTGGCTGCGCGAGATCGAGACCTTCTTCGCGACCTACAAACTGTTGGAAGACAAGCGCACTGAGGTTCTTGGCTGGCATTCGACCGAAGACGCCTGGAAGGTGATCGAGAAGGCACGCGAGGACTACCGAAACTCGATCAAGCACTGACACACCGCGGTCACGACTGGTCGAGATGGAGTTCTTCTCGCACGTCGCTCAGCTTCGAGAGCGCGACGTCGAGCAGCGCCTGGTGTTCCGGATCGTTGAGCCAGCGGCTCACGCCGGATGGGTGTGGCAAGGGAACGACGTAGGCGTCTTCGCGCCGGTGCACTTTACCCACGAGTTCCGTTAGTGGTGCCGTGCCGACAAAGAACGAGATGGACAATCGGCCCAGCGGAAGAATCAGTTCGGGCCGCACCAGTTCAAGCTCACGTTCGAGATGCGAGGTGCAGAGGGAGATCTCCGACCTGGATGGCGGGCGATCTCCCTTGCCAGTCGGATGCGAACCCGGAAAACACTTTGTTAGCGACGTCAGGTAGAAACTCCCATGGAGCGCCTCGGGTTTGAACCCAGCGCGCCCGAGCCAGACTTGCAGCGTTTGGCCCGTTGCCCCGCTAAAGGGAAGTTCCAGTTCGATATTCGGCGCCGCTGGTGCCTGCCCCACCACCATCACTCGTGTCGAGGCCGTCCCGTGAAAAATTGGAAGGGCCTTCTCCAGGTGCCCGGCGTCAACACACAGCCGACAACCTGCGACCTGACGATGGTAGCGTTCGAGTAGCCGCTGACGTCTCTTTACGTCGTCGAACGAATTTGCGTCCCTCGTTTTCGTCATTATTGGGGTCACAATGACTACGGTTTATCAGAATCTCCGGCTGATGACTGAGATAGCACCAGCGCGAGCTGATGAAAGGCTGGACGGGCCCGACCATGCACGATGCCCGACACCGATTCCTCGAGATCGATGAGCTGTGCAGTCGGCAAGCGAAGAATCGGAATTTGCGCGTGGGAGGGGACGGTCCCGTCCCATTCTGCACCGAGAGTTCGCACGAGGACTTCTCCAACGTAGCTCGCAATTGGAACGACGAGCAGTTCCAGCATCCGCGGATCCTGATCGCCGTAGACTGACGCCAGGTCGAGCCACTCCGACAGGAAGGTATCGAAGAACGCCAGTGACGGAACATCGTAGTCCAGTCTCGATCCGGTCTGCTCCTCAATCATCTGCCTGAAGTGCTCCGCGGTATCGCGGATGCCGGCAAGATCTCGTTCGTTCACAGCTCTCCTGATTTCTGTCTTGTCATGGTCAGCCAATACACGTGACTGCACTAGCATGACATAAGCATGTACGAGGCCACGGCGGTCGCCTGCATCCGTACACGGCAATCGCCGGGCACCGGAGCTATCTCGGACAGACAGGATTATGACGGTTCGCGCATGAAGACGGGGTTGGCGTCTTGCGATGCTCGGTGACGTCAGCGCGATTGGACGGAGCTCGCCACTCGAAGGACAAGCTGCCCTGGTGCCCGAGCCAGATCGGGATGACGCGATGAAGCGACGCAGCGCACGCGGGATCCAGCTTGCTTCCCGACTCCTGATCGATGATCGTCAGGGCTCGCTCGATACTCCAGGCCGCTCGATATGGACGGGTGGACATCAGCGCATCGAACACGTCTGCGACCGCGATGATCCGGGCGCCAAGCGAGATCTTGTCCCCCTTGAGACCGTCGGGATAACCACTGCCATCAATTCTCTCGTGATGATGCCGGACTCCGGACATCTCACGCTGACGTACGACTATCGCGACACGTGACGAAGACATGATTCGTTTCATCATGTCAGCCACCAAACCGTCACACGATGGGACGTACGTCGCATTCGACCAGCAACTTTCGTCCGAGCTGAACCACTTGTTCCCCGTTTCCCCCCTCCACCCTGTCACGTTTCCATCCCTCCGGGGCGTTCGCATCATTAGAAAACAGAACATTTGTTCTCATAGTACGTACTGAGCGTGCTCCATCCCGTGTTGGAGGTGATTATGTGAACCGAGGACGTCGCTGTGAACATCCAGGCTGCCGCGCCTGGGCCATGAGAAGCGAGCGCCTGTGCCGGGCTCATCTCCCTCGCAATCAGGTCGACTTGGTCGACGCCAAACCGCCGATCCGTGAACGGTCGGTCCTGGAGCGACGAGTCGACGACGTGGTGGCGCGGGTCGCCAGCGAAGCGGGCCTGGAGCGGGCGTCGCTCGCCGATGAGATCGGCGCACTGCGGCTGGTACTTGCTCGCCTACTTGCCGAAGAAGAGGATGCGACGAGGCTCGCCACCTCGATTCCCCGCGTGGTCGACGCGGTCGTTCGGGCTGTCCGGGCGCAGCGTGCCATCAGCGGCGAGACAGCCGAGAGCCTGACCTCGGCCGTCACGCAGGTCCTCATCGACCTCGGACTCGGAGGTGACCCATGACCCAACGTTTCGACAACCGAGACGCACTGCGCAACGGCACCGCGTTGCGGCAGATCGTCAGCCAGAAGCGGGAATCGCGTCCTGCGCCCGATCAAGCGCTGCCGACCACGTTCGAAGCCGTGACACGACAGATGGTCGTCGACGTACATGGCGAGTTGAAGGCACTTCGAGCCCGGATCGACAGCCTCTTTTCGGTGGTTGTCGGCGCGATCGTGCTCGATCTGCTGCTTCGGCTCGCGGGATGGAGGTGAGTCGTGGTGATTGCGGTCGGTGGCATCGCGGTGTCCGTGCTGGTTCGAACGCTGGTGGAAGGAATCGAGACAGTCGGGCTTCCCAGTCGCGATGCCCCGGTTGCCGCTCTCGTCGCCGGGCTCATTCTCGGGTCTGGTGGCTGCGGTCGTCGCCGGGGACACGACGGTTGGCGGTCTGCTGACGTATGCGGTGGTTGGTCTATCGAGCGGGCTTGGTGCTGTCGGTGTGGATGCCGGGATCAAGCGTGCGTCTGGAGGTTCGGGTGCGTAGACGTGATTGGTTTCTCTTTCGTTCTCTGCTGCTTGCTGCTGACGATGGCGCTGGTGGTGGCGGTGCTGCCGCATCTGGCGACGGTGACGCGGGCGCGAGCCACGCGAGCGCCGATGCCACGCCGGCCGCGAAGGGTGACGCTGCATCCGTGGCGACTGGCTCGAGCTCGTCGGAGGCCGCATCGAAGCCGGTGGATATCGCCCAGCTGCGAGACCTGGTGCTGAAGGCGAACCCGGACGTGATTCCGGAGATGATCGCCGGTGATTCGTTCGAGTCGCTCATGGCGTCGGTGGATCCGGCCAAGGCTGCCTATCAGCGCATCGTCGAATCCGTCGGTAGTCAGCAGCAGACCGCGCCTCGTGTACCCGCTGGTGGCGGTGCGAACGTCAGTTCGTGGTGAACATCGAAGAGCTCTCGCCGTCGGCCAAGATCGCCGAGGGCCTACGCCAGCGTCGGGCCAAGAGCTAAGGCTCGACCCGGGCTAACGCGGCATTCGCGTCGGGCGATCGCCGAGTGATGACGAAGGGATCTGACCATTGGCACTTACGAAGACCGAGGCCGCGAAGCTTACCAACGATATGTTCCTTCGCGGTGTGATCGAGACGATCATCAAGGAATCTCCGGTTCTGATGATGCTGCCGTTCATGGAAGTGACCGGGACGGCGCTCACGTACAACCGTGAGAACACCATGCCAGCGTCGGCGTGGTACGCGCCTGGTGACACGTGGACTGAGGCCGTCGCGACGTTCACGCAGAAAACCGCGAGCCTCAAGATTGTTGGCGGCGATGCGGACGTGGACAACTTCCTGCAGCAGACGTACGCCGATCCGAACGATCTGGAAGCGGTGGTCATCGAGAGCCGGGCCAAGTCGGTCGCCCACGAGTTCAGTGATGTCTTCTACAACGGTGACACTGGCAGTCGGACGCGAACCAGTTCGACGGTCTGGTGAATCAGGTGATTGCCGGCCAGAGATCACGGCGGGTGCGAACGGCGCTGCTCTGACGCTCGACATGATGGACGAGCTGATCGACACGGTGAAGCCGGGCCGACCGGACGCGCTGCTCATGGCGAAGCGGACTCGCCGCAAGCTGAGCTCGCTCAGGCGAGCGAGCGGCAACATCCTCGAAACGACGGTCAATCAGTTCGGTCAGCACGTGGTCATGTACGACGGTATCCCGGTGCTCACCGACGACTGGATCCCGGTCGACGAGACGCAGGGCACCGAGTCGGCCGCGAGCTCGATCTACGCCGTGAAGTTCGGGGCCGATGGTGTCATGGGCCTGGAGAACGGCGGCATTCAAGTGGAGCTCGTCGGTGAGCTGGAGACGAAGGACGCCACGCGCCACCGGATCAAGTGGTACACGGGCTTGGCGGTCTTCTCGGATTACGGACTGGCCCGCTTGAAGGGCCTCAACGCGAGCTAATCCCTACCCCAATCCCAATCCTTTCGGGTCGGCACCGTGGCAGGGACGACTCGAGCTTCACACGAGATTGGCCGGCCGGACTACTTCCCCCGGCTGGCCAATTTTCTTAGGAGGACTGAATGGCGAACACGTTGGAGAACAGCAGCCCGAGCCGCCCGGTGTGGCTGGTGGCGGACGCGGTGACGCTGGCGGCATCTGGCGGCGAGACGTACCTGGTTCCGTGCGAGGGCTTCGATTGGTGCTACATCGAGGTGAATTGCTCGACGGCCATCACGATCTACGGCGTCGGCAATTCGGGCTATGGGTCGTCGAGCTATTACTTCCAGGTGGGCGAAGGCGGAGTGCTCGCGAGTCGCGCGGTCTCGGCGGCCGCACCGTACTCGCTCAAGTTTCCCTGCCGGCACCTGGCCTCGGTCGGTTGCCAGATCACCAACAGTGACGGTGCCAACGCGGGCACGCTGACGGTGCGTATTGCGCTCGCTCACGAGTGAGACGTGGTCTCAGTATCACGGTGATTGGAGCAGACGATGGACTACATCAAGAACCCGAAGTACGCGACGACCGCGCCCGCGAAGCTGACGGCCGCGCAGAAGACGGCGCTCAAGAACCTGGCGAAGTCGATTATCGAGGCGTTGCCGTCCGATCAGGAGTACATCAGCGTGCATGAGCTGGCGGTGGCGATCCGCGAGAACCTACCGACTGGCGTGACGGCTGACCAGATCGATGGGGCTGACGTGCGGGCCGGATTGAAGCTGCTCGGCTACGACCTGGTGAGCCGCTGATGCGCGGTCCTGGTAGGCGTGGGCGGTGGTGGTGGCGGTCGGCGGGTTGGCTTCATCGGTGGGCCTGGACTCGGGATAGGGTGGCGTTTCGATGGCGTTGATTCCTTCAGTCGGCGGCTTCATTCCCGACATCCTGGCCGACTGGCTGAACGGTCAAGATGTCGACCGGATGAACCGCTACCGCGAGATGCTGGACTTCTACCAGGGCTCGCAGTGGGATCGACGGCGGCGACCAGGCGAGACGCGGTTGACGATGAACTACGCCCGGGCGCTCGTCAGGAAGACCGTGAGCTATGTGTTCAGCGAGCCGGTCACCTTCTCGATCGCTCCGAGCGAGAAAGACGGCGTTGGTGAGCAGCTGGCGAACACCGTGGAAACGCGGCTCAACGAGCTCTACACCGAGCAGGATCTTCACTCGCTCGACTTCAACACGATGGTGGACGCTGGCGTGGTGGGTGACGGTGCGTTCAAGGTCACGTGGTCCGTCGACGACGCTTCGCCGATGGTCACCAGTGTCGATCCTGCGGGCCTGTGGGCCTGGACGCGGCCAGACAACGTACGCAAGGTCACCAGGGTCGTGCAGCGCTACTACCTGACCGCTCCGGAGGCGTTCGAGCTCTTCGGCGTTGGCACGATCACCGGGGCCGGAGTCGGTGCCGGTGGTCGAAGACTGGACCGACGCGCGCATGGTGATCGAGGTCGGCGGTCAGGTGACGCGCGATGAGCCGAATCCGTACGGCTGGATTCCCTACGTGATCTTCCCGAACCAGAGCCGGCCGCACGAGCTCTGGGGCGATAGCGACCTGACGGACCTGATCGACGTGTGCCGCGAGCTGAATCGGCGTCTGACGGTGATCAGCCGCATCCTGCAAGTCTCGGGTAACCCGATCGCGGTACTCGAGAACGTCACCGGATCGAACGGCATCCGGGCCGATGAGGGCGCGGTGTGGGAACTGCCGGAAGGCTCACGCGCGTACCTGCTCGACATGCTGCAAGGTGGCGGCGTGCGCCTGCACATCGACTATCTCGACCAGCTGTATCGCGCGCTCTACGACCTGGCCGAGACACCGAGGACCGCATTCGGTGACAGTGGCCGCAACGTCTCGGGTGCCGCGCTCGAAGTGGAGATTCAGCCGCTTGTGCAGAAGGTGCAGCGGCGGCGTCGGGTGTGGGACGCGGTCTATCGGCAGCGAAACGCGATGCTGCTCGATCTGCTCGAACGCTTCGGCAACGAGCCGATCGGCGGCGTGCGGCGGACGTCGGCGGTGTGGGGCTCGGTGCTGCCGAACGATCGCCAGGCGTTGGTGCTGGACGAAGTGCAGCTGGTGGCGAGTCAGATTCATAGCCGGCAGACGGCGATGAACGTGCTGGGCGACGTGGACCAGGAGCGGGAGCTTCAGCTGATCCAGGCGGAACAGGCGTTGGGCCTCGGGGCGCAGGCGCAGAACCAGCAAGCGGCGCAGGCCGACCAGTCGACGTCGGCGGGCCTGGCGGCGCGCGTCGCGTCTGGCGCGTGATCCGAATGAAGACCGCACGTAGTTGTCTGTGGGCATGTGGGAACGGGGCGCTCTGGGGTCCCGGTTTCCACATGTCCATAGCTCGCCGCGGCCGCCATGCGTAGGTGTCCGCAGTGTAAAGGCGAGGGCCGGGTGTGGGTGCTGGCACCGGTGCGGGCCTCGAAGGTCTATCGGGGCACGTCGATCGGGCCGGTCAACTGGGATGAGCAGTACGTGATCTGCCGGCTGTGCGGTGGCGATCGCGAGATCGAAGGGCAGGACGATGACGACGACGTTGGCGAGCGCTCGGAGCCGATTGCGGACAACGCTGGAGGACTCTTCCGGCTCGCCTTTGTGGGCGGACGGAACCCTCGACGAGGGCCTGAGGACGGCACTGGATGACTACTCGCAGTGGTCGCCAGCTGAGGCGTCGTCGACCTTCACCGCCACTGCCGGCGACCTGACGGCCGCGGTGCCGACTGGTGCGCTGCGTGTGGTGCGGGTGATCGATCCGAACAACTGGGTGATTCCGGAACAGCATGGTGACTCGATGCGCTACGTGGGTGATGTTGAGCTCAGCTGGTCGGTCTTCGCTGGCACCTTCCGCTTCACGCGTGAGCTCATCGCGGGTGACTACACCGTCTGGTACGAGACGGCGCGGACCTTCCCGGCGAACGATGCGGCGACGTTCGACGTGCCGGACTCGGATATATCGCTGCTGCTGGCGGGTGGCGTGGTGTACGCGATGGAAGTGCGGTTGGTTCAGGAGCACAAGCGTGGACCGCTGCCGGCGCGGTACTCGACGGCGCTGATGGAGGCTCGATCAGCGTACAACCGGGAATGGGCTCACCGTCGCCGGAAGATCCGGACGCGGACGCTTGGGAGTACGAATTGATGACCACGATTCGGTTCTTCGTGCTTATGGTGCTGCTCTGTGGTCCGTGGTTGCTGCTGCTCGGTGTGCTGCCAATGAGTGAGGATCGTCGGCGTGGTGCCGGTCTCGCGATGATTCTGTGGTCGGCGTTGCTGTCGCTCGCGTTTGTCGGGCTGCTGTCGTGACGGCTGACGCGGTGCGGCTGGCGCTGGCCGACGTCGGGGAGTTCAGCCGCGTCTTCATGCCCGGGCGAGCGCTGCGACGGTATCAGGTCGAGCCTGCCCGGGCGATCGCGCGTGCTGTGCTCGAACGCAAGGCTGGAAGGTCCGACGCTGGCGACGTGTTCGGCGCTGTCTTCTCGCGCCAGGCTGGCAAAGACGAAGTGTTGGCCCAGCTGTGCTCTTACCTGCTGCTGCTCTACTCGCGGGTTGGCGGTCAGGTGGTGGTGGCACTGCCGACGATGAACCCACAAGGGAACATTGCACGCGATCGGCTCGCACAACGGGTGCGGAATCCACGCTACCGGGCGATTGCCGGCCGCGCCCGGGTACGAGATGGCTCGATCGTGCAGCTGGGTAACGCCGAGGTGCATTTCGTCTCGGCGGGACCGCAGGCGAACCCACGCGGTCACACGGCAAGCCTGCTGCTGGTGGCGAACGAGGCCCAGGACATCGATCCTGACCGCTGGGATTCGGTCTTTGCTCCGATGGCGGCGGCGGAAGGTGCTACTACGCTCTTCATGGGGACGGTCTGGACGGCCACCACGCTGCTTTCCCGGCAGATGCGGTATCTCCGGTCGTTTGAAGCCTCGAAGGGCTCTCAGCGCTTATTTTTGGTGCCCTGGCGGCGTGTTTCGGAAGAGCTTCCGACCTATGGACGGTACGTTGAAGGCCAGCGTGACCTCCTGGGCGGCGATCATCCGTTCTTCAAGACCGAATACGAGCTCATCGAGATCGGTGCGGACGGTGGTCTGTTCCCTCCGTCGCGCCAGGGACACATGCAAGGCGATCACGAGCCGCTGGCCCGGCGTCGACCAGGCGAGACGTACGCGCTGCTGCTCGATGTGGCGGGCGAAGAGGAAGATCAGCTTGAAGGCGTGATTCAGTACGACCCTACCAGCCGGCGCGACTCGACGGCGCTGACGGTGGTACGGGTGGTCAGAAACGTCGATGTGCTGACCGGCGAATCCCGGCCGCGCTACGAGGTGGTCCGACGCTACCTCTGGACCGGGGTAAAACACACGAGCCTCTATCACCAGCTGCTCGACCTCGCAAAGGACGTATGGCAAGCCCGGTATGTTGTTGTCGACTCCACTGGCGTCGGTGCTGGGCTCGCGTCCTTCCTCCGGGCGGCGTTGGGCGAACGGGTGGTGCTGCCGTTCACGTTCTCCTTGAGCTCGAAGAGTGAGTTGGGCTGGAATTTTCTCGGTGTGGTCGACTCCGGACGGTTCAAGGATCACGGGAGTAGTGAAGAGAGCGAAGCGGCGGAACTGGCGCGCATCTTTTGGCGGCAGGTGAGCGAATGCACGTACGAGGTGCGACCTGGGCCGAACCGGCTGATGTCGTGGTCGGTGCCGGATCCGAAGACGCACGACGATCTGTTGCTGTCGGCCGCGTTGGCCGCGGTGCTCGACGAGCAGGACTGGCGACCAAGAGAGGCGAGAGGGCGATGAGGCCGTGGATGTGGCGTTTGGTGGCGTCGTGGTGGTGGTTCTGGATGTTGCGCGCGAGCGAGTCGTATCAGCGGCGTTTGGTGCTGTGGCAGAGGGCGAAGGATCGAGCGCGGTGGGAGACTTATGACGATATCGGATAACTCCGGGCGGATGTCGACGCGCAACGCGGCGACCGGGTCTAGCTCGAGCTCGAGCGGTCGATCGGCGTCGACCAGGGCGAACTATGCCGCGGCTCGACCGTTCAATTCTCTCGATCCTGGCGCTGGTGGTGGTGGTGGATCCTCGGGCGGCGTCGACGGTACTGGCTCCGGTCCTGGCGGAACCGATAGCCCAGGCTCGGACAATCCGTTCGACGGTGCCGAAGCTGGCGGCGAGAGTCGACCGTGCGCGTACACGATCTACTACGACGAATGGCGCACGATGGAGGATGAGCGGGTCTGTCCTGAGTGCGGGCCGCTGGATGGTCAGTGGTTCGAGCAAGGCAAGGGACCGGAGCCTCCGCTGCACGATCACTGTCGGTGCGTGCGGGTGCTGATCTGGTGGGACTGCTACCAGTCTGATGGGACCTGGGAGAAGGGCGGGAGGCCGTATTGACCGAAACCTATGACGTGACGATCGCCGGCACGGGCTACATGGTGAAGCCGGGAGGCTACCAGCGGTATCAGGACGGACAGAGCGAAGGGCGCGTCGGCCGCGTTCGGCTGTTCGACTTCTACGGTGGGGCGAACCGAACGGCCCAGCTGGAGCGCGATCGGTTCCTCGGCGGCGTGGGAGCCTGGCCGACGATCGACAGTCAGGGCGTGATCGCGGGTCCGAAGTCGATCGACCAGACGCTGACACCGGCGTACACGTTCTCTCCGAGCGACCGGACCTGGAGCTTCGTCTACGACGGACGTTCCGTACATCGTGAACGGCAGCCACCTGTATCAGGTGACGCTCTTGGCTGGCGCGTTCAGTGACTTGACGCTCGAACACCTGCTAGCTGCCACGGTGGTCGACTGCACGATGGTCGGCAGCACGCTCTACTTTGCCTACGGGTCGTCGGCCGCGATCGGGAAGTACGACCTCTCGAGCTCGACGTACACGGCGAACACGCTTGGGACCGGGGCGTCGTTTCAGGCGCGGCTGATCGGCTCGCTTGGCCAGAGTCCGTTTTACGTAAAGGCCAGTAGCGATGCCTTCACGCTGTTCAACGGTGCCGCTGTGGCAAGTCTGCTGGCTGACGCCTATATCAGGCGCCTGGTGACGGTCGACGGCTATCTGTGGGTCCTGACTGATGGGTCGATTTTTCGGTGGACCGGCTCGGACGTGGACGACGGAAGCCACCATGCCGCGGCTGGGTTCGCAGGACGACTGCTACTGGGCGGTCACGCACTACGGGCGGCTCTTTACCTGGATCGGCAAGGAAGTCGTCTACTACGACACCACGGACGACACCTTCAAGGGAACCGGTCTTCGCGGCCGACACGACCTATGGAGCCTGCACGGTCGGTAGCTATCTGATCGTGGTGCTGGACAACGTGATTGCCGGCGATCGCGAGATGTGGGCCTACGACGGCCGCGGCTGGTGGTTGCTCGAGGACGGCTCGGTCGACGACTACTACTGGCCCGTATCGATCATGGGCTTCGCGGACGATGCCGACCTGTTCGCGGGACGTGGCACGACGAACCAGGACGCAACGACCTGGCAGTTCTTTCCCAATTCGACGAACGTCGGGATGCGCGACAGTTTCACCCTGATCACGGCGTTGATGGATGCCGGCGAACGGGATCTGGATAAGGTCTGGCGGCGTGCGGGCGTTGAGCTCGCGACACCGGACGACCGGGCGACGGCCGACACCGTGACGGTAACGCTCTCGTATTCCGTCGACGGTGGATCCACCTGGACGGATGTCGCGACCGACACGCTGGACAACACCGACTCGCGCTTGGTGTCGATCGGCGGCTCGATCACGGCTCGGCCGACGTCGCGGTTCCTGCAATTGAAGGTGGCGGTGAGCTCGGTGTCGGCGTGGTGTCCGGTGATCGTGGGTCTGTGGGCGGAACACGAGACGATGGACCTGCCGACCAGGCGGAGGCGCTGGCGGTTTAGCGTGCTGTGCGCGGATCAGGTGATCGAACGTGACGGCTCGGTCGACACGACTGGCGGCGCGCGACCTGGCGATTGGGCTGTGGGATACGTGGGACGATGGGTCGGTGGTGACGTTCAAGGATGTGGACTACGACCAGACGACGACCACGTACAACGTGCGAATCGCGGGGATTCGCGAAGTGATCGTGAAGCCTTCGGACATCGCGATTGCATCGAGTGAAGTCGAGCTCACGCTGGTGGAGGTGTAGCGTGGTGGTGGGCATAGAGGGGGCAACGATACATGCGGTCAGCGCCGTCATCGAGTGCTAGGATTGTCGATACCTCGAGTTGCGGGCCTCCTCAGGTTCGGATTCGCGGACCCGCCTGCCGAGCTGTCGGGTTACACTCACACGAGCGCTTCATGTCCGGGATTCCGAAGGGGTCAACGGTGGCTGGCAGAGTCATTGACATCACCACAACGGCTGAAGACAGCGACGCCGCCATACAGTTCCGAGCCGTCACGATCAAAGACATGGTGCTCCTCTACGGATTGCAGCGACGCTGCTTCTCCGGCAGCCAGGCTTACGGGCTGGCAACGCTGCTCTTCCTGAAGGTCTGGCCCCGCGCACGGATTCTCGTCGCCTGTGCGGGAGAACACATCGTCGGCTGTGTTGTTGGCGACACCGATGGCGAGCAGACGCGCGTCCTGAATATCTGCGTCGATCCAGAGTTTCGCCGCCGCGGGATCGCCTCCACCCTCCTCAACATGATCGAGAACTATTTCAGTGCCACGCATGTAACGCTAATGGTCGAGGACAAGAACCTCGGAGCTCAGGCGCTCTATCGCCTCCACGGCTACCTGCCGGTAAGCGATTTGCGCAACTATTACGGTCGTAACCGGCACGGAATTCTGATGCAGAAGCATCGATCCTGATCAATCGATCAGGAACAACTGGTTCGTGTCACGATTTGACACTGACTGTACACTGCCGTATATGGCGTTGCCGGTCGGTGGGCACTGATTGGCACGCGCCGGGCGCTGCGAGAGGCCGATGGCAACAGAACCAGTACGTCGCTCACGAGTATCTCAGCAGGTTGTCGTCGAGATCTGCGGGCTGATCCGGCAGGGTGTCTACCAGGCTGGAGATCAGCTTCCGCCTGAACGAGAACTTGCCGAGCATCTCCAGGTAAGCCGTCCGTCGCTTCGCGAGGCGCTCCGAGTGCTGGAGATGACCGGCATCGTCGAATCGCGACACGGTGGCGGCACGTTCGTGCTCGACATGTTCCCCGGTGCCATTATCTCGCCCCTTTCGCTGCTGCTGGAAGCCACCGGCGACACGGTCGGCGAACTGTGGGAGATGCGCATCATCTTTGAACCCGCGATTGCCGCACGAGCCGCGGCCAGGGCCACACCTGAGTCGGTCGCGCGGATCGAGACTCTGGTCCAGCGTCTGTCGGAATCAGTCGAGGGCGGCGAAGACGACGAAACGGTTGTCCAGATCGATCGAGACTTTCACAACGCGCTGGCGGCCGCCTCTGGAAACCAGGTCGCGGTGCGAGTGCTGGCGCTTATCAACGAGTTGCTCCTTGAAGGACGCCGCCACTTCATCACTTCAGAACAGCGCAGAACGCGAGCGCTCGCTTCACACCAGGAGATTCTCGAAGCAGTGCGACAACACGATCCGGCAGCTGCCCGGCGGGCTATGCTCCAGCACCTTGAAGAGATAGAAGCGCTCATTCTGGGTGAGGTCATCACCGCGACAGACGAGAACGACGTTGACGCGGCCGTCGAAGACGTTGCCACCTCCTTCGTCGAATGACGCGGATGACGCGTTCACCCGACGGTTGGGCTCGTGCGTGATCGGCAGGAACCGGGAATGCACCGCGTCATCGCCCTCGCGATATGCCGTGTAGCCCGGCTTCTGACCTTTCTGACAATCGGCCTTCTCCTCGCCACGATTACCACGCCTCTCACTCGTGGGGTCGCCGCTGCCGAGTCGCCGCCTGACCGTGTCTACTTCCCGCAGACTGGCCACTACCTCAGCTACGGCTTTCTCGACTACTGGCGCCATCACGGTGATGTCACCCTCTTCGGTTACCCGATCACCGAAGAATTCCGCGATACCGCAACCGGGCTGACGACCCAGTACTTCGAGCGCGCCGTTCTCGAGTATCACCCCGACAACTCACCCGGCTGGCAGGTCGAGCTGCGTCTGCTCGGAGCGGACCTCATCGCAGCGCATGAGCCCGATCCCGCCTTCCTTTCGATCAGCAGCCATGACCCGGCCTGTCTGTTCTCTCCGGAAACCGGACACCAGATATGTGGGCAGTTTCGGAATTACTGGGAGTCGAACGGGGCGCTGCCGATGTTCGGCTACCCGCTCAGCGAGCCGTTTACGGAAGGGGGCTACACGATCCAGTACTTCGAACGTGCCCGTTTTGAGTGGCATCCTGAGAACCGGGGCACGCCGTACGTCGTCTTGCTCGGTCTGCTCGGCCGTGACGCGGCGAACCAGGACGGCGTCGATCAGGCCCCGCTGACGCCCGCGCCAGGCGTTCCAAGTTACGCACCGGAGGTTTTCAACGCCGGTTCGCTCGAGTTCAACGTCCCGGTCAACTTTCATGCGCAGCAGAACCCGGACTGGTGCGATCCCGCTGATATTCAGATGTGGCTGGAGGCGGACGGAGTTGATTTTTCGGGCAGCTCGAACGCGTCCATCCAGAGCGCGATCTGGAACTATGAGGTCGCCCACAACGACGGATTTAGCCTGGAGCAGTGGCATGCCTCGCCGTATGCGGTCGCTTCAGCGCTCAACGCCTTCGGCGCGCCGCTCCCAGTCGGTGACGCAGCCTTCGACGATATTCAGCTCGCTGGCGTGGCAATTTCACACGCGGTTGCCGGTGACCACCAGCCAGTGATCGCGCTGGTCGACGACGGAACCCACTACGTGCTGGTTACGGGGGTCATGCTCGGCCCCGGTGGTGTCGACGCGCCGCCGAAATATGTCACTGTGTATGACCCGTGGGACTACAGCAGCGATCGCGGCGGCTACCCGGCGATGGGCCAGGGCACGCGCTGGGACTGGGTTACCTTCTCGACGCGCTTCACGAGGGACAGCACAACCGACCCCGGCATCTGGTCCGGAAAGTGGACGCTTATCGCGACCGGACTGCCACTCAGCGAGTAGCGTTTCAGAACCTAATCAGACGGCCGTTACTTGATCGCCAACGCATTCGCTGGCGACGCCACGCCGCCGAGCTTGTTGAGTGGGGCCGACGTCAGCATGAATTCGTAGACGCCATCTTCGGCGCAATCGGCTGCCAGATCCTCCAGGTAGAACATCTCCCCGATCGGCATGCCCCAGAGCGGAAGGAGCGTCTGGTGAAGCGACACCTCCATCGACGCGGGTGGCCAGGCCTCGAAGCTCGGCGCGTCCCCGGCGACCGCCGCGAAGTGATTGTCCCAGAGGAAACGGAAGGTCTCCTTGCCCTGGGCCACACCGATGAACGTGTGCGGCCCATCGGCGATCTCGGCCCGCGCTTGCTCGTTCAGTCCGTTGTACCACGCGGTCCAGCCAGTCCGAACCAGTAGGATGTCACCAGCTTCGAACCGGGTCCCCTGGGCGTCGGCCACCTGCTGAAGTTCCTCGGCGCTGATCTCGATACGCTCACCGGCCACGTGGTTGATGTCTCGCGTGGCCGCCCAGCGCTGGTGATCGAGCAGAACGGCGCGTCCAGCAATGCCTCTCCGAGCCCATGCCTGGATCCCGTTGCGGGTGCCTGGCTTACCAGTGATCTGATCTTGCACGGCCTGACCATAGAAGCACTGACACTGAGCGCTCCCCATGTGCGTCAGCCCGTCCCAGTGTGTCGAGGACTGGGTGTTGAAGTCGTTGTAGACGTCGTCGTTGACGAATGGACGCTTGTTCTTGATGGTGTGTGCGAGACGTTCACGACGGAAGAGGGGCGGATCCGGCAATTCCAGGTTCCAGTTGAGTGGGAATGTCTTGCCGCTTTGGACGAGCCGCGCCGCGGCGAGCACGCGTTCTTCAGTCAGCAGGTTGATCGTGCCAACCTCGTCATCGTCACCCCAGAGCCCCCATCCCGAATGCTCGGGAAGACCACTCGTCACAGGGAGGTCGTCGAACGATGGAAGTACTTTCGGCGTCGTCTGACTCATCCGGCCTCTTCCCTTTCCCTCAGAGATCGATCGTTCGGTGACATTTGCATCCTCACAAGATCAATCTAGTTATCGAACGCGAGCGTGAGATCCCGGTCATTCTAGTTGTGACGCCGGCAACTGGTCAAAAGCGTCCGGTCTAAACGACTGTGCCCCTGATCGTCGTGCCTAAAGGCCTGGACGTCACGGCGACCGTTGATGGCACGCAAGACGCGAAAATATCCCCGTTGTTGTCAGGATTTCCGTGCTCTGTTACGCTCTCGGTAACCATGCGGAATGCGTCCTCAGTACATCGCTGAGGGTGGGAGGATCCACCCGGTGCTCATCGACGGACGGCTCTGGTTGCTCATTGGCCTCAGCGTCGCCATGCTCTTTACGATCGAGGCCATCGAAGATTTCACGGATGGCGCCTGGCCGCAGATGCGCCGCTCATCCGGCTATTTCGACGTGCTCGGAAGTGCGCGAACGCTCTGGATCACGGTGGCAATGCTCGTTCTGCCGGGCCTCGTATTGACGATCCTAAACCTCGCCGTGCTCGTCTGGCAGGATTTGCCCTACGACAACACGTTGTTGCTCGGCACGATCTTCATCATTGTCGGCTGGTTGCTTTTTCTCGCCACGACAATCGATCTGGCTGGAATTGGGGAATTCCTCGAGCGGAGTGGGGTAGTCGCGCCACTATCGCTTGTGGTGGTCCTGATCGTTGGCGACATGCTTCTCTTGATCGCCCTGATACAGATCTTTCCCCACAATCTTCACTCATTCTTGCCGTAGAACCTCTGAGCACTACGACACTTCCGCGACCGGACTGTACGGCTCGGTCCCGGCAGATTCGGCGAGGTAATATGTCAGGCTCTGAAGCGCGCTGGTGGGGTCGATCTCTCGCGTCCAGACGTTGGATGGGACCCGCAGAACCACCGGGGCATAGTTCAGAATGGCGCGGACACCCGCCGCAATCAGTTCATCGGCCACTTTCTGTGCCGCCAGCGCGGGCACGGCGATGATCCCAATGCGAATCCCCATGTCACACACGACCCGTCGGATCTCCGACTGGTCGAGCACGACGACCCCGTTCACCTGTTGCCCGACATGGTCTGGATTGCGCGCGAAGATCGCGGCAATGTGAAACGAATTCTCTTCAAAACCATGATAATGGGCGATGGCCTGGCCGAGATGACCGAAACCGACGAGTGCGGCATTCCAGCGGCGATCCAGGTGCAGGATGCTGGTAATGGCGGCCTCGAGCAGGGTGACGTCATACCCTTTCCCCTGCTTGCCAAACCGTCCGAAATACGACAGATCGCGACGAATCTGAGCGGCTGAAACGCCGATACGGTCGCCGAGCTCTTCGGACGAAACACTCTCGATCCGCTCGTCGATCATCTGACGCAACGTTCGCACGTAGACAGGCAGACGTCGAATCACCACATCAGGAATATCATCATGCTTCATCATTCATCGCCCATGCACTGGTGAGAAGGTGCGCGCACCAGCGGCCCCGGCGCCTCCGTCGAGGCGTTTCGCGCTTGAAATCGCGTCTCGGATTCAGCAGCGTGTCAGCGCAAGGACGAGGTGCGGTTTCTCGTTTAGGAAAACGGCTGTTATGCTACCATCCAGCGGTTAGACGGTCAACGCGGCCGGAATGTCGGAACGTCGCGCGAATCACGCAGGTCGAGGCCGTTGTGCTGTCCGTCAGATGCTCACCTTATACTCGCTCGAAGGGACGACATGCTCGTTCGGCTTCGACTGCTGATGCGCGACCGGCAGTTCCGGCAGGTGCTCTTGCCGCTGGCGGTCATGATGCTCCTAATTGCGATCGGCACCATTCTCTATATGGTGGTAGAGGGATGGTCGGTCGGCGACTCCTTCTACATGACGATCATCACGATGTCGACCGTCGGATACCGGGAGGTGCACGAACTCGACGGGGCCGGGCGAGCGTTAACGTCGGTCTTGATCCTGGTCGGCGTCGGCGTGCTGTACTTCACATTGACCAATCTTTGGGCGTGGATTGTTGAGAATCAATTGACCGGAAACCGTTCACAACAGCAGATTCGTAACCGCATCAAAGTGCTACAGAACCATGTCATCGTCTGCGGCTATGGCAGAGTCGGCCAGACAATCACCAGCGAACTGGTCCACGATCAGATCCCATTGGTCATCATCGAGGCGAATCCGCAACGCTACGAGCAGTGCGTGGGAGATGGACATCTCGTGGTGAACGGGGACGCAACGCAGGACTCAACCCTCATCGAAGCCGGGGTTGAGCGAGCGAGGGGCATCGCCATCGCGCTCGACGATGACGCCAAGAACGTGTTTATTGCCCTTTCCAGTCGATCGCTGAATCCCGACGTAGTTATTGTCTCCCGTTCGGGACGGAGAGAGTCGGAAAGCAAACTGATACAGGCGGGGGCGCACCGGGTCGTCTCGCCCTACGCGATGAGCGGACAGCGAATGGCCGCGCTCTTCACCCGCCCGGCCGTAGTCGATTTCCTCGACACAACGTTCCATCGTGGCAATGTCGAATTCAATCTAGAGGAACTTGCCATCCAGCCTGATTCGGAATTGGCCGGTCGCACGGTTCAGGAGATTGGCCAGGAGATCGGCACCGGGATGACGATTCTCGCGGTCATCAACACCGATGGACTTCTGCCCAGTCCCAGCCGCGACTATACGCTCCTTCCGGGTGACGTGCTCATCGTCGTCGGGCGCGAAGAGCAGCTCTCGAACCTGAACGACCTGGCACATCAGACTGTGTCTGTTGATACGCCATTGCGAAGTCAGGATTAGGCGATCGCAGCCTGAAGCCGGGTCCGCGCAGCCTCGCGGCTTCGCTCTTCGTCGTTCAGCGTGCTCCAGAGCCGGTCGACCACATCGTCGCACGGGCCAACCCGCTCGTTACCGCATAGCCAAATCGCAACATGGTCTGGCGATCGCGTACCACGACGGTCGGTGATCCGCTCCAGAATCGCATGATTGCTTCCGACTGAAAGCAGATTCACGTCAGAAATCGATCGCTCCGTCACGGCGATCTCGGCCGAACCGAATGCCTCAGACGTGGCGAGGAGCGATCGAGCGATGACGGGTCCCAGAGGAGAATCAAGAGCACTCGTCGTGACGATCGCGCGAAGCTGCCTACCGGAGAATCCTCCGCTCGCGGCACCGTCGTGCGGCCTGGACCACCAATCCGCGATTGGCGGATCGATCGGATACCGCGAAAAGGCCCAGCGATAGGATCCAACCAAATCCTGGCCGGGCGCAATCGGCAGAAGACTCGGCCCGGAAATCAGGGCCCGGCGAGGACCATCCATCAATTCGAGAAACAGGAGCATACGGGCCAGTGCGATTGCGTCCAGGCCCGCCTGCTCAATCACGTTGCCCACCGCCGACAGCGGGTGCTCATCTGCCCCCGCATCGAGGGCGCTCACCGCGCGATCCTGCACGTCTACCGGAGTCAGTGACAGCGTCGAAAGCTGATCGATACGTTCCACGAGGTCGCGTCGCGCTTCGATGGACAGGTCAAGCAACCCGTGGCGCGCCTCATCATCCAGCGCCAAAAGCCCGGCGTAGACAGAGAGTTTCGCGTCCAACTCGGCGACGTCTTGCTCGAGGCGCACGAACTCGTTGACATCGACCCCGAGCGCGTCGGCGATCTTCGCCAGAACTGGAAAACTCGGCAAGGTCTGACTTCGCTCTAGACGGCTGAGGTGCGACGGCGAGACCTCGGCTTCGTCGGCAAGCTCATCCAACGTCAGACCTCGCGACCGACGCATCCGCCTTACCGCGGGTCCGATTCGCTGGCGCTGAACCGAGTGGCGATTCATCGTCGACACCCCTCCAAACTGCCGTCGCGCCGGACGCGACAGACATCAATCCGCTTTGCCGCTCGTGCCGTTAACTTGTCCACGTTATTCGCATGATCGACGCCAGGCTTCTCACGATGGTCAAACCTCGACTGATCCAAAGAATTAATCAGCACAAGACAACTTCCGAATCAATTCGGCATAGCTCTGGACCAATTCAAACGAAATGATTACCATTTTTGAGTTTTCTATTGACAATGGCACGTTATCCCGTTAGTATCTGAACCGTTAGGAGGCGGTCACGTGTATTTATCGCCATCAAACTGTCCCACCTGTGGTCATCATCTGGACGTGCGCGAGCTTCACTGCCCTGAGTGCGACACGACTGTGCGCGGTCAGTGGGAGTCGAACGTATTCGGCCGGTTGACCGATGATCAACAGAACTTTCTGCGCATCTTCGTCCGGAGCCGCGGCAACTTGAGCGAAGTCGAGCGTACGCTCGGCGTCTCCTACCCGACAATTCGCGCCAAGCTCGAGGAAGTCATCGCGCTCCTCGAAGATGCCCCGGTCGAGGAGGCGCCTTCGCCGACGACCCGCGACGAGGTGCTGCGTCAGATTGCCAGTGGTCGACTGGGCGTCAACGAAGGGCTGTCCCGTCTGCAGCAACTGAGCGCCCGGGAGGAAGGAAACCGATGACAGAAGAGCAACGCTTCACCGCGGAAGACCTCGTTCGCGTCAATATCGAATTGGACACTCGCAATTTGCGCGCGTCCTGGTCTGACACCAGCGAGATTATCGTCCGAGGCGATGCAATCGACGCGCTGGTTCAGGCCGACGAGCTGTACATCACATCTGAATCCGGTCGACGCCACGAGAGTGGCATGGTCGAAGTCGAGCTTCCGGCACGTCCGCTGCAATGCGCGATCAAAGTGGAGCGCGGAGACATTCAGCTGACGAACGCTCAGGACCGGGTCCAGGTCGAGTCGAACAGTGGCGACGTCAAAGTCAATCGAGGATCCGGGTTGATCCAGATTGCGCTCGGGCGCGGCGACGTCAAAGTCGACGAATTCAACGGCGAAGTCATAGTGAACAGCGGTTCGGGTGACACTTCGTTGCGCGGAATCGCCGGTGACGTCACGCTTCGCTCCGGCAAGGGCGACGCCCATCTGGCCGGCGGTGACGGGCGAACTACCATTGCCAGTGCGTCGGGCGATATTCACATCAACGACCGGCACTGCCAGGAACTGACCCTCGCTGGCGCAAGCGGTGACATCACCGTCGCGGGCGGGAGTCTCGGGCGAACATCGATCAGTTCAGCGTCAGGCGACATCCACTGCCAATCCGCGTTGACGATCGCTAACTACGAAATCACGGCCTCTTCCGGCGATATCTCGCTGGCGGTGCCACGTGACCTCCCGGTTCGGGTCGATGCCGCCACCACGCGGGGCAGCATCTCAACCGATCTGCCGCTAGTCGCGATCGCCCAGCGAGGCCCACGCAATCCGCGCGGCAAACGCCTCGTCGGAAGCACCGGCGAAACCGCCGATCGGGCCGATATCACGCTCCGTACCTCAAGCGGCGACGTCAGTGTCCACTGGAGCGCCGCTAGCACGTCGAATGTGCATCGAAGCCGCGAACGTCAGCCAGGCTTCGGCCTGGAAGTGACACCCTCCGGGATCGCCATTCGCAAGTCTGATCGCAGTGTCGAGCTTTCGACGAAAGGGATCTCAGTTCGCGACCCGAACCGGGACATCCAGCTGAGTTGGAACTCCGACGATGAATCCGCGGCAGCCAGTGAACCTGAGGATATTACCGACAAACCGCAGCCAGATACGATCACGATTCAGAACTCGACCGCCGACGTGCTACCGCCTGACGACCGCAAGCGGGCGATCCTCTCCGCACTGGCCGATGGATCAATTTCGACTGAAGAGGCCAGCATGCTCCTGGACGCGCTTGACCGTGCCCCGTCCGGTCAGAACGGAGCCTAACCATGCACGCCATTGAAGCCGTCGACCTGGGACGTACCTTTCGTCGCTCGAAACGACTGTTCGGCCGCTCGAGCGAGTTCGTAGCCGTGGCTGGAGTCAGCTTGGCCGTCAAGCCGGGAATCGATCTACGGACTGCTCGGACCAAACGGCGCCGGCAAGACCACCACGATCAAAATGCTCTCAACCCTGCTCATCCCCAGTTCGGGCACGGCACGGGTAGCCGGATTCGACGTGGTGCGGGAAGAGCGGGAGGTTCGGCGGCGACTGGGGGTCGTACTCGGCGGCGATCGCGGGCTCTATGGAAAACTGTCGGCCCGCGACAACCTGATCTATTTCGGCCATCTCTATGGGATGCGCCACGACCGGCTCGACCACCGTGTGCTTGAGATGCTGGAACTCGTCGGACTGGCAGACCGCGCCGGAGACCGGGTCGAGGGCTTCTCCCGTGGCATGAAGCAGCGCCTGCACCTGGCTCGCGCGCTGCTCCACAACCCACCCGTCATCTTCCTGGACGAGCCGACCATCGGACTTGACCCAGCCTCCGCCGTGAAGCTGCGGCAGATCGTCAAGTCGCTCATGCCCGATCACACCGTCCTGCTCACCACACATTACCTGCAGGAGGCGGACGAGCTTTGCGACCGCATCGCGATCATCGACCACGGCACGATCCTGTTGGAAGACACGCCGGAGATGATCAAACGGCGCGTTGGCTCCGGCCGTCGTTACCAACTGAAGGTCCACGGCCATCCAAACGGGACAACCCTCTCGTCGCTGCGTGATTTACCGTCGGTCGAGACGGTCGAATCCGCCCCGTCACTCGATGGCTTCACCGAGTTCACCATCCGCTCCGGCGACCAGAGCGTGCTCGACAGCGCGCTGCGGGTGCTTCAGGGGCACGGCATCCAGATCGAGTCAATTCAGTCGCTTGAACCGACTCTCGAAGACGCGTTCCTCTCGCTCACTGAGGGAGCGCTGTCATGACCGCCGGCCAGTCAAGTTCAAGCACCCAGAACGCACTCGGGCTTCGACTCGGAGATCTCGAACGACAGTCGCGCTTGGCCGAAGCCAGGGACGCACTCGGCGTCTGCCGCTCGACCGCGCGCTCGTACGTCGTGCGACACCTGTCCTACATCGTCGACGTCATTCGCTGGCCGCTCTATCCGACTTTCTACTTCCTGACGCTGGTGCTGGCCTACCACATCGCCGGACGGACGACGGTCGGAGGATTCGACGCACGAGGATACCTGCTGGTTGGGACGATTGGCGTCATCCTCTGGCAGTCGAATCTCTGGGCCGGTGGCTACGCCATTGAAGCCGAACGGCATGAAGGGACGATCAATGCCCTCTTTCTCACGCCAGCCAGCCGCGCCGCGGTCGTCCTTGGCTATGCGCTCGGCTCTTTGTCGGTCTGGATCCTTCCCAACACGGTCATTCTCGGCGGTATCGCGATCGCTCTCCATGCCCACATCGAGGTCACCGATCCGCTCGCAGTCGGTCTGTCACTGCTCTGCCTCATCATTGCCACCTTCGCCCTGGGATTCGCGGTCGCTGGGATCTTCGTCCTGTCGCGTCGCGCCAACCTGCTCGCGAACTTCCTTCAGAGTCCGATCTATCTGCTGAGTGGGATGCTGGTCCCAGTCGCGTCACTGCCGCCGGCGATGCGCTGGATGGCAGCGGTCTTTCCACTGAGTGCCGGAATGGACGCATTACGTCAGAGCCTGCTCGGCGGCGCGGGAATCGTCGACGTGAGTGGTGACCTGGCTCGATTGCTCTTCCTGTCAGCTGTGCTCTTCTCCTTTGGTCTGTTCATGCTTCGGAGGGTCGAACATGTCGCAAAACGTGGGGCGGAACTCGATTTTGACTGAGATGCATGCCGCATATGCGGCCTGGATCGCGATGTCCAAGGAACACATCGATGACGTCGTCCGGCAGGGGCGACTGGCAATCTGGGCGATCCGCCCACTCTTCGATCTCTCGATCGCTGCCCTGATCTATGCTGGCGGGCGCCGCGATCTCATTCCCTACATCGTGGTAGCCATGACCGCCAACACGCTGGTCTGGAACACGATCTTCTGGGTCGGCGAGATTCTGGACCGGGAGCGAATGCGTGGCACGCTGCTGTGCCTCTTCCTGGCACCGTGCTCGCGCCTGAGCTGGCTTATCGGCTACGCCGGATCGGGAATTGTCGAGACCGCGGCGGGAGCATTTGCCATCAGCGTGGGAGGGATACTCCTCTTCGGAGTGCGTTTCGACCCGAACTACCCGACCCTGGTAGTGACGCTGATTCTCTTCATCGCGTCTCTGTTTGGCATCGGACTGATCATGAGTGGACTTGGGCTCATTACCAAACACGCCAACGCGTTGTCGAACCTCGTCTTTCCCGTGCTGACGCTGCTGGGCGGCGTCTACTATCCGGTCAGCCAACTTCCGTGGCCGCTCAATGACCTGGCCCGAGCCCTTCCGCTGGGCTACGGCTTCCAGGCGCTTTCCGACGCGGCGCTACACCACGCGTCCATCGTCGACGTCTCGGGTTCGCTGGTGCCGCTGCTGGGGTTTGCACTGCTGCTTCCGATTGCCGGTGCGATCGCCTTCCGTCTGCTCGAGCGCTCAGCCCGACGTCAGGGCGAGCTGGAACTCTATTGATGCTGGATACCGCGTAGCTCAGACCCGCCCGACAACCAGTCGATACACCAACTGACGACCCGGCAAGAGATGTCGACGGATCGCCAGCAGGGATCGTTTTGTCCCTGCGAATTGCTGAGAGGAAACGGCTCAATGGAGCGGGGCCAGGTTCAATCAACCACTCGACAGTTCACACCGCTGCTGGTGCTCCTGTGTGCCAACACGGTGTCGGAGATCGGGAGCACGCTGACGCTGATCGCGCTTCCCTGGTTCGTGCTCCAGACAACCGGCAGTGCGGCGCGCACCGGGCTGACCGGCTTCTCGGTAGCGGTGCCGGGATTTCTGGTCGGCATTTTCGGTGGAACGCTGGTCGACCGGCTCGGCTATCGCCGTTCCAGTGTGGTTGCTGATGTCGTGAGTGCCATTGGGATCGGGCTGGTCCCCACGCTGTATTTCACGGTCGGACTTCCGTTTGTGGCCATGATGGCGCTGGTCTTCGTCGGATCGATGCTCGCCATTCCGGGCACCACGGCACGCCGGTCGATGCTGCCGGAACTGGCACAACTGGCTGGAACACGTCTCGAGCGAGTCAATGCCGCCTTCGAATCAATCCAGCATCTTGGGCTGCTCCTTGGACCACCGGCAGCCGGCCTCCTCATCGCCTGGAAGGGCGCGACGACCGCCCTGTGGGTGGATGCGGCGTCCTTTTTGTTCTCGGCTCTGGTAGTCGGTTTGTTAGTGCCGGTCCTTATCGTTGAGTCCGAGTCGCAACGTGCGTCACGGCCGCGCTATCGGGATCAGCTTCGCGAGGGACTTCGTTTCCTGGCGCGCGACTCGCTGCTGCGCGACATGGCCATTGTCGTCTCGATCTTCAACGGCCTCGGCGCGCCGCTGCTCGCCGTCGCGTTACCAGTGCTTGCCAAGCGGGAATACGGCAGCGCCACGGCGCTTGGTCTCATGGTGACTGGTTTTGCGGTGGGCGCCCTCACAGGTGTGTCGATCTATGGCGCGGTCGGACACCGACTTCCGCGACGTTTCACCTGGAACCTCGGCTACCTGCTCATGCCGATCATGTACTGGATTCTGGTCGTAAACCCCACCCTGCCGGAACTCCTGGTCGCCCTTGCGATCATGGGATTTGTCACCGCTCCGCTCAACCCGTTGATGGTGACAATCCGCCACGAACATATCCCGGCGGGGATGCGCGGACGGGTGTTCGCGACGTTCTCGGCAATCAGTCAACTGGTGACGCCACTCGGGATCGTCGTGGGCGGCTTCGCGATCGCCGGGCTCGGCTTTCGGCCGACGATCATTGCGCTCGCCATCGTGATGCAGCTCGCCGCGTTCGTGGTGCCGTTTGTTCCATCGCTACGGCGGATAGACGAGAGGGAGAGTCTTTCGTGAAACGGCTGAGACAGCATCGCGCCCCGCTGATCGCACTGTTGAGCGCCAATGCGGTGTCACAGTTCGGATCGATGCTCACAGTCGTCGCGCTCCCGTGGTTCGTCTTGCAGACCACCGGAAGCCCGTCCAAAGCTGGCATCACGCTGGCAGTCGACAGCGTGCCGATCTTCGTCGCTGGCTTGTTCGGTGGAGCACTGGTCGACCGGATCGGCTACAAACTCAGCAGCGTCCTCGCCGACCTGGTGAGCGCCGTGATGGTGGCCGCGATCCCGCTCCTCTATATGATGGTTGGACTTCAGTTCTGGCAGTTGCTGGCTCTTGTCTTTCTCGGCGCGCTGGTAAATGTCCCTGGACGCACGGCTCGCTCCAGCCTGATCCCCGATCTGGCCCACCTCGCGGGAATGTCACTGGCACGCGTCAACAGTCTGGATCAGGGAGTGCCGCGGCTCGCTCTGCTGCTCGGCCCGCCGATCTCGGGGCTGCTGGTCGCGCTCATGGGCGCGAGCAACGTGCTGTGGGTCGACGCTGGAACGTTTTTCGTGTCGGCGCTACTGGTTGTCGCCGGCGTCACTATCCCGGTCGTCAAGCACGAAATCGTCCGACAGTCGATCCTCTCGGAGACGTTCGCCGGACTCAAGCATATCCGTCGCGATCGCTTGCTGCTCTGGATCGTTATCGCCGAATCGGCTGGCAGCCTGATATCGGAACCGATCTACACGATCGTCTACCCAGTCTATGCCCGCGAAATCTACGGCAGCGCCGTCGTACTCGGTGTCATGTATTCCGCTCTGGCTGTGGGATCACTCACGGGACTGGTGCTCTACGGTGCCTTCGGATCTCGACTCCCACGGCGCTTCGTTCTGATCGGAGGTTTCGCCGTCCGCGCGATCAGTTTTTGGGTCATGGTGGCGCGTCCATCGATCACGATCTTGCTCGCATCGATCGCGATCAACGCGCTCTGCCTCGAACCAGTCAATCCTCTGGTTACGTCGATCTTGCAGGAGCGAACTCCGGCCGGGCTACGTGGCCGCGTCTTTGGCGCCTTCAGCGCTATCGGCATCGGCACGCTGCCGATCGGCATCATGATTGGCGGCTTTTTGCTCGGCGGACCTGGCCTGATGCCGACGCTGGTCATAATCTCGGTCGCCAGCGCCGCCCACGTCGCGAGCCTATTTGCCATTCCGGCGTTCCGCGCCATGTCAAGCACACCAGTCGTACGACTAGCGTCTGACCCGGTGCTGGGTCCGCGTGAAGAATCCCGGTTCGAGCAGGGCCCGGTCAATCCCGTAGGCGACTCGAAACCAGCGCGGTAACGCTGCCGAAGAGGACGTGGTTGAGCGCTTCGCCCAGCACCGCGTTCCCAGGCTTCGACCACGGAGCGCGCGTGATCCCGACGAGCGGGCCAATCACGCCAACCATGCCAAAGTAGACCGCAGCGGCGAACGCCAGGCCAACGAAGAACGAATTGGATTGTGATAGATCCCACAGCGCTCCGTATTCCGCTCCCAGCCCGGCGCTGAGAAGGAGGTGTTCAGCCACTGCCAGTTGTTTCTCTTCCTCTTGGTCCGTCGACCCGGCAAACCCCATCATCTGCTCGATACCCTGCTCGTACTTGTCGGGGAGCATCTTCTGGATGACATACGCTTCGATACCTACGGTACGGACGGCCAGCATTGCCAATCCTCCAGCCAACACTCCGGCGGCACCAGCACCAACATTTCGAATGAAGCTCATGGTTGCGTACATCTTCCCGGGCTATGCGAAAATCTCGTGCGGCCGAAAACGCAATCTTGCGGCCCGCAAATGTGTGGGAGGACAAGATGCTCGACGGCTCTACAACCGAAGAGCGAAAGCTGAACTAAGTGTCTTTCGCGTACCCCGTCGATTCGTGATGACACGCCCATCTGAGGAGAGCCCTTGACTCAACAGGCAGACGCCCGGGAACTTGTTCGCCGGCCGATGTTCCAGCCCTCACCATTGCAGCGGTACATGTCACTTCCGTTCCATATCGAGCGAAGGGACGACATCACCTTCATCGCGTCCGGCGGCGACAGCCCCGACGAGCGGGTGGTGCTAATCGTCTCAGACATACGTCCCGAGACTGTGCTTCACGATGCCGACGAGATATTCGGCGCCCGCGCCTACTCGATCGTGATCGAATCGGAGACGAACCCAGCGTTGGTCGAATGTCTCGAGTCGACAGGGTGGGTGATCGATGAGGATGAGCCAGCTATGCTGCTCCGGCCGATTCCGCCTGTTCCGGAACGATCCAGCCCCCTGCAAATTGAACCAGTGACGACGCAGCAGCAGCTCGACGATTTTCTGAACATCTCCGAGACTGGCCGCCGCTGGATTCCGTCGCTCGCGGCTGCCACCGACCCAAACGTCTGCCTGCTCGTCGGATATCTCGATGGAGCGCCCGTCGCTACGGCGCGCATCAACTACCTCGAAGACCTGGGAGAGATCAATGGCGTGGTGACCGACCCAGCGTTCCGGCGTCGTGGCTTCGGAACCGAGATGACCTGGGCCGCCGTCTCGGCAGGAATGGAGCGCGGCTGCACGGCGATCATGCTGACCGCTACAGAGATGGGCTACCCGGTCTACGCAAAGATGGGCTTTGTGCCAGTGTGTAGCTATCGCACCTATATGCCGCCGGAGGAGCAGGACTAGTACGACTTCGGCAGACCCAGCACGTGCTCCGAAAGATAGTTGAGGACCAGTTCCTGAGTTATCGGCGCGATCTTATAGAGCCGGACCTCGCGCCAGAGACGCTCGACGTGGAAGTCGCGCCGGTATCCGCGGCCACCAAACGTCTGCAAAGCGGCATCACAGGCAGCAAACCCCGCATCGGCTGCAAGCAGTTTGGCGGCATTCGCCTCGGCTCCGCACGGCTGCCCGTGATCGAAGAGCCAGGCGGCCTTTAGTGCCAGCAACTCGGCCGCTCCGAGGTCAGCCCAGGCCCGCGCCAGGGGATGAGCGATCGCCTGATTCTGACCGATCGGACGATCAAAGACCGACCGCTTGCTCGCGTAGTCTACCGCGAGGTCGAGCGCTGCCCGGCCTATGCCGACGGACTCCATCGCGATGACGATTCGCTCGGCATTTAGACCGTCGATCAGATGGTAAAAACCACGCCCCACCTCTCCGACGACGTCCTCATCCGGCACGACGAGATCGGTCACCACCAACTCGTTCGAATCGACCGTGTTGCGGCCGAGTTTGTCGATCACGGTCAAGCTGCAATGGTCGGGTGCGAGATCGATGAAGAACAGGGTCAGTCCGAGTAACGGCCTGGCGGAGTCCCGCGGAGAGGTTCGCGCCAGGATGAGCGCCTTCTGCGCGTGCTGTGCGTTCGAGAGCCAGGCCTTCGCACCGTTAAGCACCCAGTGGTCGCCCTGCCGTTCGGCATGTGTCTCGATGCGCGACGTATCCAGCCCGGCATTCGCTTCGGTAACGCCGAACGACATGCGAAGTTCACCGGTCGCAAGCCTGGCTAGATAGCGACGCTTCATCGACTCGGAACCATGCTTGATGATCGGGAAAGGCGGGAAGATCGCCAGGTGCACCGGTGAGGCACCGCTCGTCCCAGCGCCGCTGGCGCAGATGGCATGAAGCAGCAGTGCCGCTTCCGTCATACCGAGTCCACGTCCTCCGTATTCCTCGGGAATAATCGTGCCGAACCACCCAGCGCTCGCGAACGCGTCCACGAATTCCGCCGGGTATGCATCCGCCTGGTCCTTTTCGCGCCAGTAGTCGAGAGCGAACCGAGACGCGATATTCTGCGCCTCTCGCACAACCGTCTGCTGAGTATGGGTCAGGGCGAAGTCCATATGTCCCTCCAAGCCGCCGTGACGTCGGTGATCCTGAGATTGAACATCACGCGTCACCCACGTTGGTAGGAGGTTCCGATCGGGAGAGACGCCGCCCTCCAAGCAGCACAGTTCACGTCTGAACCTACGAGGAGGGCGACTCAGGTTTGCCAGGCCGTGTGAGACGGCCCGACGATGGGAAATCGAGCAAGGTAGGATAGGTCGTGTTATTGCACGCTCAATGGAGATACTTGCTTGGTGTCATAGCGATCTCGCAGCGCGGCGATAGCTGCTGAATCAGGCTTCCCTGGCTTCGAGATGATCGCAAACAATTCGCGGAAGTAGTCCTCGTGGACGTTACCGGGCGACAGGATCAGGAGCATGGTCGCAGGTGCATCACCCGGATTGCCGAAGCCGTGCGCCGTGCCGACCGGAACTCGAACGCAGGTTCCTGTCCCGCAACGGCCGGCCCAATCGCCTGCCCGAAACAAGAACTCGCCATCCAGTACGTAGAAGATCTCTTCGATGGCGCTGTGGACGTGATCACCAGTGTTGAAACCCGGTGCTGCGATGAACTCGATAACCGTGGGGCCGTGCAAGGCCGCCTCTCCGGCGACTTTGAACACGACCTCTGTACCTCGCGCCGACACGGTCTCGCCCTCACCAGGCGCCAGGAGTAACTGCTCAACCGACATCGCCTGTCTCCTTTCTGCATGTGATCACTCTAGACTCATTCTCATTACTGATCTATAAAGGCTTTCACGCGAACCGTGTGAACTAGTTCACATCCAGGAGCGTTCAAAGTGGCTCAGTCTATCTTCGCGAGACTGCCGTTATTTGCAGATCTCTCCAGCGCTGAACTAGCGGACGTGCGAGCGTGCATGCGACGGCGGCGATACGCGCGGGGAAGCCTTATCCATGCTTCCGGCGCCATGGGTGCCGATCTCTATATCATCGAGTCCGGTAGAGTTTCGATCCAGGTCCCGTCACCAAATGGGAATATGTTGATGCTGCGCTTGCTCTTGCCTGGTGATTTCTTCGGAGAGATCTCGCTGCTGGACAACGAGCCGTGGTACGGCGACGCGGAGGCGGTCGACGATTGTCACTTGCTGTTGCTCGCCAAGCAGAAATTTCTCGAGATGCTCGACACCTATCCGAATGTCAGCCGACGTCTCCTAGTCATCGTCTGCCGGCGCCTACGTCACAACACTGCCTTTGCGCGGGATCTCGCTTTTCTGGACGTTCCAACCCGCCTGGTACGTTCACTCATGGTCCTCGCCGAAAGTGAGGGCTGGGGCTGGACGGGCGGCCGGAACGAGCAAGAGACTTGCCTCGTGGACGTCACTCAGGCAACTTTGGCGGCGCATGTTGGTGCAACACGCGAGAGCATTAATAAATGGCTCGGGTACTATGAGCGACGCGGGATTCTCAGGCGGACGAAGGACGGAATCGTCCTTCTGAAAATCGACGAACTCCGTGCGCTGGCGGGACTGGATGACGGTAGCGCCTGACCCGGAACTTGACGTGCATGTTCGTGCGACTCGTTTGCTGGGGAATAGTCCAGTGGTCGACACCGATGTAACACTTGCACCAAGCGACGATCGACCAACTGAACCGAACCGTCAATCTCTATCGAGAGGACATGAGCCAGGATGAGCGCAAGCTACAAGACACCCGATCCGCAACTCAAGGACGAGATTAGCAAGGACGGTTCATTCGTCCGCCAGGAATACAGTATCCGCGATCGCATCACAGCGGACGGCAGCTCCGGCTTCAAGGCTGAATCGGGACGATATCACCTCTACGTCTCGCTCGCCTGCCCCTGGGCACATCGCTCGATCATCGCTCGCAAGATCCTTGGGCTCGAGCCGGTGGTCTCACTGTCGGTCGTCGACCCAATTCGAGACGAGAAGGGGTGGCGCTTCACGGAAGGCCCCGGGCACACGCCCGACCCGGTGAATGGATTCTCCTACTTGTCAGAGGCCTATCTCGTCACCGACCCCGACTACACCGGGCGTTACACCGTTCCGTGCGTCTGGGACCGCAAGACCAATCGACTGGTCACGAACAACTTCCCCGACATTACCATCGATTTCGAGACGCAATTCACGGAGTATGTGCGGCCGGGAATCGATCTCTATCCGGAAAAACTGCGCGTCGAGATCGACGCCGTCAACGAAGTCACCTACCACGAGGTAAACAATGGCGTCTACCAGGCGGGCTTTGCCACCACCCAGGAATCCTACGAAGCGGCGTTCGACAAGCTCTTCGCGCGCTTCGACTGGCTCGAAGATCGGCTCTCGCAGCAGCGCTTCCTCGTTGGCAATCAGATCACCGAGGCAGACATTCGCCTCTTCCCAACGCTGGTGCGCTTTGATTCCGTCTATTACAGCCACTTCAAGTGCAATCTACGGCGGCTGGTCGACTATCCGAACCTCTGGAACTACACGCTCGATCTTTTCCAGCGGCCGGGTTTCGGAGAGACGGTCAACTTCGATCACATCAAGCGGCACTACTACGGCACGCATCCGCAGCTCAACCCAACGCGCATCGTGCCCAAAGGCCCGGCCATCGACTGGACGGTGTCACATGACCGGCATCGCTTTCCGGACAAGACGAACTGGGCCTAAATCGCGGCGCGGAGTGGTGCGATTGGATTGAATGCCGGATACAATAGCGAGGGGCGTTGTTCACCAGAAGAGAGATCCTTCACTGTGGTTCAGGATGACAAATGTAACGCGTTCCCGTCCCTGTCATCCTGAGCGAAGCGCAAAGGATCTCCGCGGTGGTCCTTCATTGGTCACGTATGTGTGCCGGTCAGCGACGCCCGTTCACGAGGCGGGCGCAACCGTCACGGTCCGCTCACCACGCCGCATCAGAACGACGAGCGCGATGAGCGATGCGACCAGCGCGGCGATCGCGACGACCTGGGCCTCCTGTAGACCCCAGAACCAGACGCGCTCCTGCCGCATGTAGCTAATCAGGAAGCGAGACGAGGCGTACATCGCGCCGAAGAGTGCGAAGATCACTCCGTTCGGGATGTCCCGTTTCCGCAATTGCCAGACGATCCCCAGAATCGCCATGTTGATGAGCGCGTCATAGACCGGATAGGGATAGGTCGGAACGCCGAGCAAGTTGGCTGGCAGCAGGTCTTTGGCGTTGGTGTAGGTGACCGAGAAGAAGGAGGAGGTCGGGCCTCCCCAGGCATCTCCGTTGATCAGACACCCGATGCGGCCGAACGCCTGCGCCAGGATGAGGCCGGGCGCGATCGCGTCGATGACCTGAAGCGTCGGCAGTTTGTAGTAACGGCAGAGCGCTAAAACCGTGAAAAACCCGCCAAATACGGCCCCGTAGACCGCCAGCCCACCGTTCTGAAGCGCGAAGATCTGCAGCGGATGGTGAAAGTGATACGTGGGATGATCCAACACGTAGAAGAGCCGCGCCCCGATGATTCCACCGGCAACGGTCCAGTAGACCATGTTGTCCCAGTGAGCCATGCTGATCTTCTTGCGAATGAACTCGAGACGCGTGAGGACAACCGCCATAACGATGGCGATCAGAATCGCGACGGCATGCCAGGCAATAACGACCGGCCCGATCGTGATCAGGTTCGGGTCCATACCAATTGTGAAGTGGAACACGCTGAATCTCCTCCAAGATCGATGTAGAAGACAATTGTGCCACTTTCGCGAGCGATAGTGTCACCGCAATCGCCGATCGAATCCGCTCCCAACAGTATAATTACGATGTCCGCTTCTCACGGTTTGACCACCGCTTGCATCGCGTCGGAGGAACAACCACACAACCATGCTGCTTGAGTTGGCTATTCGAGACTTCGCCATCATTCGCGAATTGCGCATTCCATTCGCGCCGGGGTTCAACGCGCTGACGGGAGAAACCGGCGCGGGAAAATCGATCATCATCGATGCCCTGGGTGCGGTGCTCGGCGCGCGCGTGTCGTCCGATCTGGTACGAACCGGCGCGTCCGGCGCGTGGGTCGAGGCGCTCTTTGATGCGCAGACACTGGAGTCACGCGCCGGATTTCAGCAGATCCTGATCGAAAACGGGCTCGCGCTGGAAGACGGATGCTTGATCCTGACTCGTGACATCAACGCAAACGGCCGGAGCGTCGCCCGAATCAACGGGCGCACCGTTACGGCCAGCACGTTGGCCTCGATTGGCGCGTTCCTGGTCGACATTCACGGTCAGAGCGAGCACCTCTCACTATTGAAGCCCGCGATTCACCTTGATCTGCTCGATCACTTTGCGGGAACCTCAGACCTGCGCCTACAGTTCGCGGCGCTGTCGCACCGCTACGAAGAAGTCGCCAAGCGCATCGCCGAGATTCAGTCGAACGAGCGCGAGCGCGAGCGACAACTCGACATGCTGCGCTTTCAGGTCGAAGAGATCGAAGAAGCAGGACTGCGGTCTGGCGAAGAGGAAGAGTTGGATCAAGAACGCACGGTCCTGGCGAATGCCGAGCGGCTGGCGTTGCTTGCCGCCGAAGCGCATCAACTGCTCGAAGGCGGAGATGAGACCAGTGCCGAACCGGTTTCGGCCGCGCTCGACAACCTGCGCGTGGCCGTGGAACGTATCGAGGAGTTAGCGCGAATCGACCGGGAGAACGAGGGCCTGGCCAGTCAGCTTCGCGAAGCCCAGTTCCTGCTGGAGGAGTGTGCACTATCGATCCGTTCCTACGCTGACCGAGTTGAGGCCGACCCAGCACGTCTCGAAGCGATCGAGGATCGGCTGGCCCTGCTAAAGCAACTCAAGCGAAAGTACGGCGCGACCATTGACGAAGTGCTGGCCTATTGGGAACGCGCCGGGAACGAGCTTGACGAACTGGAACATAGCGAACAGCGCGTCGAAGGTCTGCGTCAGGAACTGGACCAGATCCGGCGAGAACTCGGACAGGTCGCCACCAAACTGTCACTCGAACGTCGGGCTGCGGCTCCTGATCTGAAGCTGCAGGTCGAGCGCGCCATGGTGGAACTCAACATGGGTCGCTCCGAGTTCGAAGTCGACTTTGGTCGTATTGGCGGTTCGGCCACGATTCCCGTCAGCCTGGACGGCGTTGAGCGTGAAGAGCCCTTTGACGTGACAGGCGTCGACCGCGTCGAGTTCCTGATCGCACCCAATGCCGGAGAGACGCCGAAACCGCTCGGACGCATCGCATCAGGCGGCGAAATGGCACGCCTGATGCTGGCGCTGAAATCGATCCTCTCCTCCGAAGACGAAACGCCCACCCTGGTGTTCGACGAGGTCGACGTCGGCGTTGGCGGACGGAGCGCCCAGCCGGTCGGCGAAAAGCTCTGGCGGCTCGGCGGTCGACATCAAGTGCTCGTCATCAGTCACCTGCCCCAGGTAGCCGCCTTCGCCGAGTCGCATTTCAAGATCACCAAGCTTGAACAGCAAGGCCGAACTGAGACACGCGTCGATCGCCTCGACGTGACCGACCGCCTCGACGAGCTCGCCGCCATGCTCGACGGGCATCCCCCGACTGCGGAATCGCGCCAGAACGCGCGCGCCATGCTCGACCGGATCGAGCAGTGGAAACGAACGCGCTCCAGCGCCGCAAGGGTCGCCTGAGCGCAAAAGACCCGATGGTATACTCGCGAGATGAATACGAGTCTGTCGTTTCACGTCCAATTTCGACCAGGAGGACCGCATGCAGCCCAATATGAAGATGCTCCAGCAGATGCAGAATCGCATTCAAAAAATGCAGCAGGAACTGGAAGAGACTGACGTTGAGGGAACTGCGGGCGGCGGTGCCGTGCGGGTTACCGTCAACGGCCTGCGTACCGTCAAAGCGGTCAAGATCGATCCCGATGCGGTCGACCCTGGAGACATCGAATTGCTGGAGGACATGGTGCTGGCGGCGATCCAGGAGGCCATGAAGTCCGCTGAAGATCTGGCGTCTCAGAAGATGGGCGCGATTACCGGCGGAATCAACATCCCCGGGCTGATGTAGCCCCGCATGGTTTGACACGAAGATGCGAGCCGTCCCGGCGGAGCTTATCTCCGCCGGGTTTGTTTTTGGTTGAGTTCTTCATCATGCAAGCTGCCGCAACACCGCTCCGAGCGACTCGATCCCCTCAATCGTATTCGGCTCCACGCGCACCTGTAGCTGGCTGATCCCCTCACGCTGATACGCTCGAAGTTCCTCCGCGATCTGCTCGGCCGTGCCCGAAAGAATCCAATCGGGGTGCTTGGTCCGGGGATCGAGTCCGATTCCGGCAATCAGCACGGACGCCGTACGCTGCAATGTGATCGGATCTCGGCCCTCGTCGCGACAGGCTTCATCCACCTTCTCGCGCAGCGGCGGAATGCAATGGGCCCTGTTGCGAACTGGGGAGTAGTAGACGTTCCAGGAATCGGCGTAGCGCGCGGTAAGCCGCAGCATACGGTCGCCAGTCGTTCCAATCATGATTGGTGGTCCTTGCGGACGTGGGCCACGGGGCCGCAGCACGCTGTCCTCCACATGGTAGTACCGTCCACGGAAGTCGGCACGCCCGGTACGGAGCAGCCCATGAATGATCTGGATTGCTTCTTCAAACCGGCTGGCACGGTGATCCCACGGGAACCCAAATGCACGATACTCTGGTTCGTGGTTCCCGGCTCCCAGGCCGAGAATCAGGCGGCCGCCACTGATCTCGTCAACCGTTTCCGACATCTTCGCCAGCAACGCCGGATTTCGAAAACTGGAACACGTGACCAGCGTTCCCAGCTCAATCGACTTTGTCGCCGCCGCCAGGGCCGACAGGAGTGACCAGCATTCCCAGACGCCGATCGTCTCTCGCCCTTCCGCCGCGACGAGCAGGTGATCGACAACCCAGACCGAATCAAATCCGACAATCTCCGCCGCACGCGACATCGCGAGCACGTCATCCCAGCGCGGTGTCTTGCCGTTCATGAAGAATTCCGCCACTGGCAAGATAATTCCCAGCTTCAGTCGATCCGAATCTTGCACGTGCATTTGCTCCATTCGTTGCGTCGTGTTGCGTGCTGAAGATACCGCTCCCTCGCTGAAGCGCGCTGGACAGTGAGCCGCGATTCAGGCGACAATCACCTTCTCATACCGAACGAACCGCGGTCAATCGCGACGGCGACGATAACAAGACGGAGGTCTGATGGTACGACTTGGTGTAATGATCGAGGCCCAGGAGGGCCTGACCTGGGATCGTTGGAACCGCATTATCGACACGACGGAGCAGAACAATTTCGACTCGCTCTGGCGGTCGGATCATCTCTTTTCGGTCATGGGAATCAGCGACCGCGATCAACTCTCACTCTGGCCATCCATGACGGTCGTCGCAGCGCGTGATTCCAAGCTCGAATTCGGGGCGCTCGTCTCCCCGACGACCTTCCGGCATCCCGTGATGCTGGCGAAGGACGCCACCGCGCTCGACATCCTGTCGAACGGGCGTTTCTGGCTGGGTGTCGGTGCGGGTTGGAACGAGCGCGAGCACCGCGCCTTCGGTTTCCCACTTCCGCCGCTCAAAGAGCGCATGGACCGGCTCGAAGAGTCGATCGAGGTCATCAAACTTCTCTGGACGGGGAAGCCAGTCACCTACAGCGGCGAGCAATTCCGGCTCGATGAAGCACAGATGCGCCCGGTTCCCACCCGAAGCAGTGGTGTTCCGCTGATGATCGGCGGGTCGGGCGAGAAGCGCACTCTGCGGATGGTGGCGCGGTTTGCGAATGAGTGGAATACCACGGCTTCGAGCCTCGATGTCTACCGGCACAAGGTAGAGGTGCTCGAGCAGCACTGTTACGACGTCGGACGCGACGGCTCTCAGATCGCGCGCTCGATGATGGTTGGGCACATTATCGGGTCCGACGAGGCCGAACTGAAGGAGCGCGCTTCACGCATTCAGCAGATCATCCCGTCAACGCAGAACATGCCAGTCGAAGACGTGATTTCGACCATGCGTGAGCGGGGTTGGCTGGTCGGCACGCCCGCCGAGATCGTCGACGATATTCGGGAGCGCGCCAAACTTGGAGTCTCGCGCATTATGCTCCAGACGCATGATCAGGAGGACATGTCGGCGCTCGAACTCTTTGGCAAGTCGGTCCTGCCCAAAGTCGCATCGATGTAGCACGCGTAACTGGTGATAGCCCAGACATGAGAGACAGGGATCCGGAGCTCCGGATCCCTGTTTTCATACGCGTGTTATCCGTCAACCAGACGGGCGCTGTTCGGACTACTTACCTTCGAGCTGCCGGATGTGCAGCACGAGCTGCCACCGCTGCTCGGGAGTCAGTAGGTTGCCGAACGCGGGCATGTGGTTGATTCCGTTCGTGATGTAGTAGTAGATCTCACCGTCCGACAGGCTCGCGACCGGGTCGGTCGTCAGATTCCTCGGCAGGATGATCTGCTGGTCCTGCGGGAGACCCTGGTTCGCCGCCTTGAAGTAGATCACCATGAACGCGTCACCCGCGGACGGATTCGGCGTATCCAGGCCCAGGCCCTTCTGACCGTGACACTGCACGCAATTAAAGGCGAAGAGGTCGGAGCCCGCTTTCAGATTTGCATCATTCGCGTCGAGCGGGTTCTTAATCCCCTTGGCCTCATCAAGGGTGTAGTTCGTCGGCGCGGCTCCGCCGGTGTTGACGAATGGGCCGTAGGCCAACGTGGCTATCGTCTTCTGATTGACTTGGATCGCTCCGTTTGGCGAATCGACCCGAGGCGGCTCCTGTGCGTGCCATGCTGGCGAGTAGTGCATGCCACTATAGAAGTCGATCGGATAGGTGTTCGTCGAATCGCATCCCGCCGCAACCAGCAGGAGCATCGACGCCGCCGCGAACGCCCACAACTGTGGCCGAACTCGCGCGAGCCGAGTCTTCGCTTGTGCGAGACTCCCGACAGCGCGAATCATGCGCGGGCTCCCTTCCCTCGTGGTCCTCGTGTCACTGCCGGCGCCGGAGCGGGGGCAGCGGCCATCTTAACATCTTCAGCACCCGTCAATCGGAGCGCTTCAACCGCGCTCTTGACCCGGTCTTCCGGAGAATGGACCAGGATACCGATGTAGCCATCCGTAATGCGGGTGTCGTAGACCTCGCGGACGAACCGCGGCAGGCGGGACTCGAAGATCGCCCCCAGCACGGTGAAAATCACGGCGGCCAGCATTGTACCTTCGTACATGATGATTACCATGGGCGGGATGGAGAAGAGCGGCTTGCCGTCCGTCACCATCGGATAGACCACCTGCGTACCGCCGGTCACGAGCAGACCGACCGCGAAACCGCAGCAGGCGCCGACCACCGGCCAAAGACCCAATCGGCTCGTGCTGTGGTCATGCCCGAACGCACCTTCGGGATATGGCGCGTTGGTCAGGACTTCAAAGTCCTCTCGGTGCAAGCCAGCATCAGCCAGCTTGTCGACTCCAGCGATCGCCGCGTCCAGATCGCTGTAAAGTCCTAGAACATCGTGTGTTGCCATTGACACTCTTCCCCTCTAGAACTCGCGAATGATCGCTGGGATTCTTGCCTTACCAACCTGGATCTCATCGGCAAAGTACTGGCCCTCTTTCTCTTCCCAAACTGAAACCGGAGGGAACAGCTTGGAGAAGACCATGAACAGGAACGGCACCAGCGCGAATGAGCCTAAGACAAACGTAATTTCCAGAATACTCGGGCGGTAGAAGTTCCAGTCGAACGTCCACTCGTATTTGCGCTCGAGACCCGGGACGACTAGCCAGTACCGCTCGGACCACATTCCGATGTTGACCATGATCGACGTCCAGAACATCAGCTTGATGTTGCGTCGGAACTTGCGGAACATCCAGATCGGCACCGGAATGAAGTAGCCAAAGATGAAGATCAACGCCAACAAGAGCGTATATGGCCACTCCAGGAACCGCATGTGCATGATCGCGACCTCGCGCGGGTCCTGATTGAACAGCGCGAAGAAGACATCCAGCATGAAGAAGAAGATCCAGCCCGTCGCGACCACCACCAGCAGGCGGCCAATCGCGTCGAAGTGTTCCTCACGTATGTACTTGTCGAAACCGAACATCCATCTCATGAGCGCCATGAGCGTGACCACGGCCGACACACCGGAGTGAACGGCTCCGATAACGAAGTATGGCGCCCAAACGCTCGTGTGCCAGACCGGATCGAGAGAGAACGAAAAGTCCCACGAAACGATGCTATGCACCGACACGAAGATCGAGAGCATCAACGCTGCCAGCAAGAAGCCGGTCGCGGTTTGAATCATCCACTGGCGTTCGCCGTTCTGCCATCCGAGTGCCATGACCTTGTAGAGACTCTTGCGCCATCCCGTCGAACGGTCGCGCAGAAGCGCGATGTCCGGCACCGTGGTGATATAGATGAAGAGAATCGTGCCGGTCAGGTAGGTAAAGACGGCGCTCGGGTCCATCACGAGGGCCGAGCGAACATCCGGGAAGATGCCACGCCAGAAGTCATACGGGAACACCCAGTACATCGTGCGCCATGGGCGGCCAGTGTGAATGAAGGGGAACGTCATGGCCGTCATAAGACTGAACATCGTCATGACCTCGGCGGCACGTGTCACCGGACGACGCCATTCTGCCTGAGTAAGGCGCAGAATGGCCGAGATCATCACGCCTGCGTGACTAATACCGATCCAGAAGACGAAGTTCACGATCATGAAGCCCCACATGCCGGGGCGATTGAGGCCTGTTACACCGAGGCCCCAGTAGAACATCCAGCCGACCGCGATAGCCCACGCGGCCAGGATCGTGCCCAGGACGATGAACCCGATCCACATCCACATCGTGGTCCGAGTCACCGGCAGAAGGAGTTCTTCGATCACTCCCATCTGGGGCAACTGCTGCCGTTCTTGCATACCGTTCCTCCACGCGCTCTCTACGGACCCGACCTAGAAGTCCGGCTTCCCAATCACCATTACTTCAACGTTATGGAACAACTTCTTGACGCGGAGCCGCATGCCCGCGGTGACTTCCCAGATTGACGGAACCGGAATCATGCGGAATGCGATCATGACCACCGCCACCGCAGCCGCGATGGCACCGAGCAAGATGAGCGCGTCCCAGATGCCAGGATGGAAGACCGGTGGAACGGCATGCAGCCGGTCCTCGGTGATGTCCTTCGGCGAGTAGGCCGCCGAGAAGAGCCGGATGCGGTCTGCCAGCAAGCCGAGCAAATAGCCGGTCGATACGATCGCCGGTCCTACGCGACTTCGTCGCACTTTCGTCCACATGAGGAAGAAGAGCGGACCGACAAAGCAGAGCGCAAAGGCGGTCACGAAGAACCACACATAGGACTGGAAGTAGAGCAGCTTCAGTTCCAAAATCTCCCACGGCATACGGCCGTACCACGGAATCACGAAGTCGGTCCACATGAAGTAGAACCAGAGCAGTCCAAAGGCGAGCTGCAACTTGCCGAGCGCGAAGAACTGCTCGCGCCCAAGGTAGTCGTCAGCACCACCCCAGAGCCGGAGCACTGTCGCCGTGACCATCACGGTCGCGATGCCCCCACCGAAGCCGCTGACGACCATGTAGGCCGGGAAGATAGCGCTCTTATAGCCAGGGATCAGACTCATAATGAAATCAGCGGTGATTATCGTCATCGTGCCGACGTACATCACGACGTAGAGCGCTCCGAGATAGCTCTGCGCGCGGTCAATGACACGCCACTGATTCTCAGTCCCATAGAAATCGCCCGCCAGCTTGAGCAGCCAGTTTCCACGAGTCCCGTTCAATTGATGCCGTGCGATAGCCAGGTCCGGAATAGAGCTGACATAGAGGAACGCGTAGCCCGCGAAGGTCAAGCCCAGGACAAGCAGGGCGTCCCACAGCCAGGGCGAACCCCACCAGCCGAACCAGACGGTCGGCCGTCCCTCAGTGCCGGGAACCGTAAACATCAGCAGCAGGAACAGGATCGCCGGAACAATCATCCCCGCCGCCCAGATCTCGGCAATTCGGTTGATCGGCCGTCTCCAGTGCCCGCGCACCAGACGCGTGCCAGCCGATACGGCCGGAGCCGACGCTACCGTCGACATCAGAAACCCAAACGCCACCGCGACATAGGTCCAGGGCGTTCGATCTCCCCAGCCGTTCGCGATCGAATGGATGACCAACGCCACAACCCCGACCGCCGCCAGTACCCCCAGGATAATCAGGCTCAAGCGGTAGACCTGACCCGTGGATCTCAGCCGCCCCATACCGTCGCGGACGACGTCCTGCGGAGTGAGCTCCCACGCCTTGGTCATCGGCGATGGCTCAGGAACGTGATGTCCTTCTGTTATCGTTGCCATAGCGGACCGCTCCCGCCTCTCCTTCTGTCAGTTCTCGCGACTCGATTTCGAGCATCTCCAGCACGGGGCCCATGCCACTCGTGATGGTGGCTCATGATCATCCCGCTCAACCGACCGCCACCGTGTCTCGCGCGCTGCGAACCTGCGATGAATCGAAATACTTGTGCTTCGTTCCTTCCGGCAGCGGATCGGCATCTACCTTCTTGAGGTAGACCACGGCGGGATTGGTCCCGAGGTCTTCGAGCAACCGGTAACCCCGGTTGGTGTTCGCGATCATCGTCGCGACTTCGCTCTTGTCGTCGTTCAGATCACCGAAGACGATGGCGCGGGTCGGACATGCTTGCGCGCAGGCGGTCGTGAACTCACCGTCTGCGACCGCGCGACCCTGCAGTGTTGCCGCCTGCTCCGCGTGGTTGATTCGCTGAACGCAGAATGAGCACTTCTCCATAACGCCGCGGCTACGAACCGTCACCAGCGGATTCAGCTGGTTTTTCAGGCTCTCCGGCCACTTCGCTTCCCAGAAGTTGAAGAAACGGACGTGCCAGTGGCAGTTGACCGAGCAATAGCGCGTGCCAATGCAGCGATTGTAAATCTGCATGTTGAGGCCCTGATCGGAGTGATACGTCGCGTAAACCGGACAAACCGGCTCACACGGCGCGTTCTCACACTGCATGCAGGGCACGGGAATGAAGCGCGCCTTGACGTTTGGATATTCGCCTTCCCAGTAACGCTCGACACGAATCCACTCGATCGCGCGCCGCTGGTGAAAATTCTCTTCAGTATTAATCGGGATATTGTTCTCGGCCTGGCACGACACAACACAGGCCTGACAGCCCGTACACCGGTCCAGATCGATCACCATTCCCCAACGACTTGCCATCCTCGCTCCTCTCGCCCCTCGAGTTGCGCCCGCGTGCTATTCCTGTGTCACGACTTCGATGATCGGGAACTCCTCCAGCTGGTAGGCCGGAACCGAGCCCTCGAATCTGGCCAAGCGAACCTTCTTGTGGGCATTTTCGATCTTTACGCGCGTCCCGGACGTCGCGAGCGCGCCCGTCTCGGATTCGGTCTGCGGCGCGACCAGGGTCATTATGTTCTTGCCCCGGTTCTCGGCATAGCGCGAGAACATCTCGTGGCCCTGGCCCATGGGAACAAGCGCCACGTCCGGCGCGGCCGCGGGATTGACATAGACCGGAAGCTCCATATTGCCCGCAGGGCTCGTCAGCTTGACGACGTCACCGGTAGTCACGCCCATGTCATCGGCCGTCGACGGATTCAGCTCAACCCAGGTTGACCAGACTCCAGTCGAGATCGGCTCCGGCAGAGCCTGTAGCCAGGGCAGGTTCGAATACGACCCATGCCCCAGCGAATTACTCGGATACGGCAGGAGATAGAACGTATCTGCTCCCGTATCGCCCGCGAAGTTCGGATCCGCCGGCTTGGTCACTGTTTTCGGCGCCGTCGGAGCGTTCCCCGACGTCTTCGATGGATCCCACCAGCCACCCTGGCCCTGTACAGCGGCAAAGTACTCGTTAGGATCGGTCGCGTTGACGTTCCCGCCGCCTGCCTTCTGCAGCGACTGCACCATGTCGCGCACCGCTGCCTCGCTGTTTTGCCAGGGCAGGTTGCCGCCCGCAGTCGCGGCCGCGCTGATGAGCAGGTCGACAAACGGCCGGGAATCGACGAACGGCTTGACCACCGGCTGTTGCAATGCCACGACCGGATATCCCGGCCCTGGATCCGGGATGTGAAGCCCCCAGTCCTCCAGCGTCGAATGAGTCGGCAAAACCAGGTCGGCTTGCGCAGTCGTCTCGTCGAGGAAGTTCGAGAAGCTGACGACTTTGGTGCCCGCGCCGAGTGCCTCACGCAATTTGACGGAGGCCGGCAGGCCGTAGACCGGATTGGCATTGTGGACCAGCACCAGCTTGTAGCCGCCACTCTGGATCTTCTGAGCCAGCGTTTGCCAGTCGCTCAACGATGCGCCAGAGGTTGCGTCGGGCAGCACGTCCGCCATTGGCGAATTGGCATTCATCGTGACGCCGCCCTTGGCGCCAACCGAACCAACCAGATAATTCAGCGAATAGACCGCCGTGAGGTTGAACAGACCATTGGTGTGCGCCGCCGCCGTGGTTCCCGCGAGGGCGATGCTCGGCGTTTGCTGCGCGAACATCGTTGCCATCTCGATGATCTGATCGGCGGTAATGCCCGCCTTCGGGGCCACGTTGTCGGGCGAATAGTCGTTCAGGTTGATGCCGTTATAGATGGAACCTGCGGCTCCCTGATCGACCATACCCTTCGAGGTCATTACCTGCGCCATCGAAAGCGCGACGATTCCCTCGGTGCCCGGCTTGATCGGAATCCACTTATCGGAGCTGGCTGCCGTCGCCGACAGCTGGGGGCCGACGTGCCAGTAGCGACCACGAACGTCGGAACGTCCTTGGCGGAACTCGCCGTAGCCGACATTGAATTGAACTGGAGAGATCCAGTCAGTCAGGAACTCGGCGCCAAAATTCAGCAGGAATTTGGCGTTTGCCAGGTCGAATGTCGGGAGCCGATCGGAACCGAAAACCCGTTTCACCGCCTCGCGAAGTACGACGCGCTCGTCCTGCTCAAAGGTGACGTGATCACCGCCGATTGCCTTCATCGCCTGGCTAATGACGTTGGCCGTCGAGCCAGACACCGAGGACGTGATCAAAAGCACGTTCCCCTTGGCGTCGTTGATCATCGAGTTGAACTGGTTCATGGCGTCGTCCCACGACTGGGCCTTGTATTTCCCCGAGCCGCGATTGCCATTCAATGCCAGCGGCCCACCAATTCGATCAGGATGGTAAAGCTCTTGCACCAGAGCCTGCTCGAGCGCGGTCGACCGCCCCATGTTCAGAGGATAGTCCGGGTTTCCGTCGACCTTCTTGGCCCGCCCTTCATAGACGCGGACGATGAGCCCGGAACCACCAGTTACTCCAGGGAACGCCGTCGCGTACCAGGAATCTCGCCCGAAAGCGAAATCCTCGGGATTCTTGATTGGGCTCTGGATCAGGAACTCGTCTTTGTTCGAGCCGTTGCCGATCGTACTCGGATCGCAACCGATGAAGACGACCGCCCCCGCTCCCGAAGCCGCAACCAGCTTGAGAAAATCACGCCGTTGCATCGCACCCTTCCGCATCAGTAATGGCACGTTGAGCAGTCGGTCTTGGCATTATTTGCGCGATGGCAGGTGATGCAGTCACCCATTCGCAGGTCGCGCACCTGCGTAACCGCACCCGGAGCCATAGACGCGACGTCTCCATGACAGGTCGAACAGCTAAATCCGGCATTGATATGCATTGCGTGGACGAAGTGGACGTGGTCAGGAAGTTGATGGACACGAGTCCAGTTGATCGGCGTCCCTTCATTGAAGGCATTCACCAGCTTCTGCAGCTCCGGCTTGCTCGCCGTCGGGATCACCGAGTGGCATCCCATACAGAGTTCAAGAGCCGGCACCGTCGAATCCGCCGTCGTGGTCGCGCCACGGTGGCAGAACGTGCAGTCAAGCCCAACGGTGTTGACGTGAATGCTATGAGGAAACGCGATCGGCTGCGCCTTCGCGGGCTGTACTGGCGGTGCCAGGATGTAGCTCCGCGCGACGATCGCCAGCGCCGGGATGGCTAGCACAAGCAGTACGATCACCCCGAAGATCCCTGGCTTGATAAATCGACCCATACCTCCCGCTCCACTCCGTTTCTAAATCGAGCGCATCATCACAACCGGCCGCTCAAACGCGGCCGGTGCTCGGTTCTCTAGATCCAAACTCGATTGAAGATGTCGTAGACCACCGTCATATGTTCGACGAAATTGACAAAGCAAAAGATCGAAACGAGCAAGAAGAAGGCTGAGACGACGAGAATCACGGGTCGGAAATTCAGGAAATTCGCGGGAAGATCGCGCGTCGACGTCAGTGACGGGATGATTCCATACCCGATCAAGAGTGAACCCGCGAACATCACGACCGCGCCGACGAACGTCCACAGGTACACCAGAGTCGTCGTCAGGTCGCTCCACTGTCCAGTGGTTATCCTGGACGACGTGATGTCCAACAAGATCATCTGGTCCTCCACATACAGAATGCGACACTACGACTATGGTCGAGGTCGTATGTCGCCTGAGTTTCGGTAGTACCGTCGGTCGCGCGTGGATTGACTGATGCGACATGTGCGCAAGCATCCGCCGCAGACCCCCGACAGGTTCCACGCTGCATCAGTGGTTGTCAAGTCGCGTATTCGTGCTCTGCTGTGACCACTTTCACAACCCTCTGGTAGCATGATCCCGCGCTTCTAATGTGTCAAGAGGATGTCACCCGACGCACAACCCCGTCCGTGCGGGGATTTTCCCCACGTAGCTCGTCCGCATCAGGGTCGTGGCGGAACGGTCCACCACATCCGAAATGTCAGCGCTGGCCTTGATGATGGCGCGGCGGGTAGGCTTTACGTGCGGAATATGCGAAGCTCCGAACAACTCGCCAGATGAGGATTGAAGAACGATGAATCAGACCACAAATGAGCACGCGGATCGTTTTCACGAGTCCTATCTTCGTCTCTGTCAAAAACAAGGGAAGTCGATCACGTCGCGGCTCGAAGCGCGCATTGGTGATTTCCTGGTCGGACCGAACGGACTGAGGCTCTATGCCGACCCAAGTCAGCCGAAGGACGACGATGAGGTCGTCGTGCCCGATCTGGATCGCATCCTCAAGCTCCTTCAAGAGGAGGCCCCGGTCGTCGTGCTCGATACGCAGATTGGCGATTATGGTCTGACGGCGTTTGACGAGTACAATCGTTCCCTCGCCAACGTCGTCTCCCAAAACGCGCCGGAAGCATGCATGCGCGCGCTCCTCTTTGTTACCACCGAACGTCGCGCGAATGAGCTTACGTCAGGCGTCATTTCTTTGAATCCCACTCCGAACCGTTCCGAGTCGTAAGTAACCAGCGCCGGGCGACCGGCAGAGGGGGTCCCATGAGGCGTGAAGACCTGAACGGCACCTGGGCAATCGAGCAGGAGGAGCGCTGGCCTTCCACCAAGAGCGAAGAGTCTGGTCGCCAGGCCCTTGAATACGGGCTCGAGTCGGCTGGCTCGATCCGCGATCGCAAGATCCCACTCTTCAACCGCGGTCGCCGTGGCTATGGCAATTTTTCGCGTTTCCTAGGAGTGCCATTCTTGCAGGACATGCGCGAACTCGGCGGTCAGGACGTCGCTTTCATGGGCGTCCCGCTCGATACGGGCACGACGTTTCGCGCCGGGACACGCTTTGGCCCAGAGGCGATGCGCCGCATCTCGTCGCTCGGCAGTACCTATAACGTCTCGATGGGTGTGGATCTGTTCGAGTCGCTTGACATGTGCGACGTTGGAGACGTTTCGGTCATTCCCGCCAACATCGAGAAGAGCTTCGATCAGATCGCGCTGGCGATCGGCTACCTCCACGAGCGCGCCGTCTTCCCGGTCGTCCTCGGCGGCGACCACTCGATCGGCTATCCCGATATTCGCGGCATCGCCCCCTACATCGATGGCAACGTCGGCATTATCCACTTCGACCGTCACAGCGACCTGAGCGAATTCACCTGGGACGAGCGCATGCACGGCTCGCCGTTCTTCCACGCGACGAATATCGAGAACGCTCCAGCCACGAACCTGGTTCAGGTTGGCATCGGCGGTTGGACTGGTTCACGTGAGGGACTTCGGGTCGCCCGTGAGCGCCAGGCCACCGTCGTCACCCTCGAAGACGTCGATCGCTACGGCATCGACAAGGTCGCCGAATACGCCCTCGAGATCGCCTGGCACAACGCCAAAGCGGTCTTCCTGAGTTTCGACATCGACTCGGTCGATCCGGCGTTTGCGCCCGGTACCGGCACCCCCGAACCGGGCGGTTTCCTGCCGCGTGAATTGCTGAGAATGCTGCGGATCGTCGCCCGCGAAGGTCTGGCGGGCATGGAGGTGGTCGAGGTCTCACCGCCCTACGACGTGGCCGACATCACCGCGCTGCTCGGCGTGCGGGCCGTCATGGAGGTGCTCGGAACAATGGTCGTGGCTGGCAAACTCGGCAAGATACCGCAAGAAGTCACTGAGCCCGCGGCACCGGCTCCCGCGGGCGACAGCGACGGCGACGGAGAGGATTGAGATCCGGCTAGCAGCCCTCACCCGGCGCTGCGGCGCCACCCTTCTCCCGCGGAGCAGGAGAGGGTTTGGAGTGAACTCCACTTCCGTTTTCGTCTCCCTTCTCCTGCTTGCGGGAGAAGGGCTGGGGATGAGGGCAGCTCCACTCGTGTATGTGCCATGCCCTGAACAATCCTTCTAACTTCTGCTCACCCCTTCGCCCTTAGGGGCGTGTGCCCGAGATCGCGCAGCTTCTCTTCGAGTGCGTCGGCCAATTCACCGTCGCTCAGTTCGCCATGATTCAGCACGAGCAACCGGTCGCCCGGCAAACGCTCTGCCTTGAACCCGGCGGCGTCGAGTGCCTCGGCGATGCGGGTACAGTCGTCGCTGTCATCGGCGTCCAGCATCACACCCTGCCGGATAACCACCCGGCGGAATCCGCGCGCCCAGTTCTCGATCTCGTAGGTCACGTTTTGTGGCAGCGGCTCTTCCCCCTGCTGCTCAAGAAAGCCGCAGATCTGCGCGCTCGACAGGCCAGCACTCATACCGCGTTCGACGCTGGCACGCGTCACCTGGTAGGTCGAGACGTGGTCAAGTCGGATCGTCTCAGTGAAGGCCGAGAGCGCCCAGACGCGACGAGGGCTCGGCCGGAGCAGCAGGATTTCGAAATTGGCCTGCACCGTCAACGGATGTGACCCGAGTTCTGGCTCATGTGGTGGATCGGGCGCTTGGCCGCAGAGCCAGGCTCCGAGCTCGGTCAGGCAAAAGACGGTCCGTCGTTCCGACGACGAGATCTGCACCAGTCCAAGCCATTCACAGGCCAGAGTCACCGTCGCCTCGACCGCGGCCTGCAGCACCGCCCGCCTGCGATCATCGGAGGCATCGGGCATGGCCTCGTGGCTCATCGCCGCCGTGAAGTGCGCGCCAAGGGCCGCTGGATTCTCCATGGCAAATCTGACCGCGAATGACTCGAGGGTCACCCAGGTTCCCTGTGGCACCTCGCGCAGGCGCCCCAGGAGACGCGTGCGAAAGTTCGGCCAGTCGCCGCCCCAAATCTGCAGCAGGTCGCGCTGCGTGACTTCGGGCCACGATGTCGACCGCATCCAGATGTCGAGCAGCTCACGATTGAGGCGCGGAAATCCCTGCCGCGACCACGCATTCATGCGGGCCGTTGCCACGCCGCGTCCATCGGATTCGAGCAACCCCAGCCCCCGTGTGAGGAAGTCGAGAAATTGGACATAGCCCGTCGGCGGCACGTCGCCATTTCGTCGCCAGAGGACCTGCGACAGCCGTCGCAGCGCACCCGGACGGCCGTCGATCCCTTCTCGTCGCCGAACCAGGAGACCCGACGACAGCGCCCGGACGACCGTCAGGAGGTCCCACGGCGCCGCGTACGGGAAGATCCAATCGACCGCCTCAACCGCACCTTCAGGCACTCTGACCAGCGCCGGGGACGACGGTTCCGGCGCTTTGCGCGGGTGACGCAACACCTCGGGAATCACCAGTCGCAGGGTTCCGTCCTCCTCATATCCGCGCCAGATCAGCCCTCGCCGGGCCAGCGTCTGTACCGCCAGTCGGAGTTCTGCGTTGCTCAGGCCCAGCGCGTCGCGAAGTTCCAATGGCGCTCCCGGACTCGTTCGCTCAAACAACCACCGCCAGACGCGCGAGACGGTCGGATTGAAGGAACGCACCGTATCGCGAAGGTGTTCGGGATCGGCCAGCCTGGGACTAATTTGCGCGATCAGTTCACGACGCATGGCGACGGCTGGAATGATCTGCCGCCCCATATGCTCGGCGATGTCAGCCAACGCCCCGTCGTTCAACCGATCGAGCAACGCATCAACGTCGAGATCAGCCGGAATGCCAAGATCGCGCTCCTCACGGAGGCGTCCGGTCAGGTGCGCCAATTCACGCGGCAAGAAATACTTTGGATCCTGCACGTCGGGCAACGCGGACCCGTCGTCGTCGTCCTGATCGACATAGAGGAAACCGATACGGAAGAGGCGGGTCACGAGGTTTCGAACCGTCTCGTCGCTGGCCCGCATCCGCTCGGACAACTGAGTCACAGTCCGAGAGCTACCATCGGAGGTCAGTAATTCGATGAGTGCCTGCTCGAACGGAGAGAGCTGCTCCCAGGCCAGGGCGTATGCCCAGGGGTCGGTCATCGTACGGTAGAGCAAGCCAGCCACCGCGTAGCGATCGCGGCGTCCCGGTTCGACTTCCCACCAGCGCGCAATCAATTCGAGATCGTGTGGCGAGCGATCGTGCAGGCGACCCAGCAAGTTGCGCATTCGGGCTCCGTCGGTCGTGGCCATTGTCGGCAGCCCGATTATAACCGCGCCGCGGCCGCTCATATCGATAGGGCAAGTTGCGGTAACGACACGCTGGGCGTTGAGGGGCAGCGGGTACCTGCCGGTGCAGTTCCCGTCGGGTGTGGCGATGTTTGCCGTCCTCCGTCCGAGCCCAACCGGACCAACCTCTTCGCAATCCGCTGCAATCGCAAAGTCATTGGAGTCGTCTCAAAAGTCAATGTCCAAAGCGTACATTGAGGCAGAGATTTCGAGACGAGATTCTGACACGCGATTCATGCGGAAAGCAGGGAATAATGCGGCGTGGTTTCCCACGTGTCTCACCAGGGAGGTATTTGAGACTTTCATGCTGACGTGCCAGGAGCTTGGGACAGGCTAGCCACGGCGCACGACAGCTTGGCGTCTTGACCTGACTAGCCGTCCGGAAGTTGAACAATCTGATAGCTTCATCACTGCCTCAGCGAATTATCAATCCATTCGTCCATGTGAACTCGTGCAGCGCGCTGACGCAGATTCACAAGCACATCCTGGTAGCTACCTTGGCCTTTCAAGACAGCGATCAACTGCTGTGGTGCGTTATGCACGATGTCTGCGATACGATACGCATTCTCATTCTTCATCTCATATGCAGTCATTCGGAGCTGAAGCAGCGCGTTGGTGAGAATTCCGTGGAGGACTGCTGCGTCATTCTGTTGATATCGCGTCCGCAGATCCTTGACCGAATTCGCGAGCCAAGCGGACATTTTCTCGTCGGTAGCTGTCCTCATGGTGCCCTCGAGGATTTGCTCGTACGAGGGGCCTCCGTGGGTAGCCTGTTCAAGCTGCTCAGCCAGGCGACTCATTGTCCCGGTAAACTCCATCACTCCAGATTGCTGCTCTTCCCAATTCATCGACCCCAGATCAGAAAGAGCCTTCGCAAGGAGCCTGTAGATATCTCTCTGTGAGGACGTCATGTTCACCTCCAATCTAACCGTTGGCCAATTCGATCGGTTTAGGAATCAACTACTAGGCTAATACGGCTTGCCTGGCCGGTATGGTTCATAGGGAATTGGTGTGTCCCAGTTGATCGAACTGTCTGGGTCGCCCACCCGTTGTTGAAGCTCCCGCACTCGCCCGTTCCCGTCGAAGACCCTTCCGGTTTCCGGATCAACCGTAACTGGGTCGTTGTTTGATGGATTGGTCACCGAGTCCAAAAGCTCCTCGTCAGACAGATTTGACAGATCCGAACGTGGCCCAAGCGTGTCGTCCGAATGAATGAGTTTGAGATCACCGAGTTTGGCGGTATTACCCTGGGATCCTTGAGCTCCACCTGGTCCCCGACCCTGGTCTGCTACATACGGACAATTCGCTTCAGTCCCAACGTTAGTTTCCTGGGATGATTCTGGTTCACTGGCAGCAGGCTCACTTCTGGCGCCGCCTTCGCCCTCACCTCCGCCGACACCCTCGCCACCCGCGGAACCGCTGAGGCTATCGCCGCCTCCGACACATCCGCCACCGTTGGCGGCGACCGGGTCAAAGCAGCCGTCGAGTCCACTCGGATCAGTGAACGTCGCCGGATTATTGCCGACATAGGCATACAGATTCACGCCGCTGCCCAGGGCACCGAGCGGATCGGGAGTCAGGAAGCGACTGATTGCCGGATCGAGATAGCGGTTACGGAGATAGACCAAGCCCGACTCGGGATCAACCTGCTCTCCGGTGAAGCCGAAGCCGTTCAGCGTCACCGAGCCCCTGTCCGGCGTCCCCCAGGCGCTGTAGCTCCCGTTGCCGACCACTTTGCCTGAGCTATCCGTGATCAGGCGGATGCTCCCCAGCGCATCAGCACTGGCGAACTTGGCGGTCTGACTGCTGTCGGTGACCTGGTCCTCTCGTTTCTCGTGAGCAGTACAAGGCGACAGACAATCCCTGGCGCGGCGAGGACGCCTCTTGCTTCGCGATGGTCTACCGCGATGACTGATCAGGAAGAGGTTTTCGACTGTACGGATTGAAAGCTGCTAGCCTACTCGACGGCCTCGGGCGTGTGCCACGGAGCTAACTCGTCAACTAGGAGTTCAAGCTGCCGACCTCGCTCATTTGGCTCGTAGTTCTCTCCGAATCCGCTTTGCGCCAATTCAAGCCCGACCGCTAAGCGAAGCTCGTTCTTCTCTTTTGCTTTGAGCCTTCCTTGAACAACCTCATCCACTAATGGCAGCAGGTCAGGGCGCTGGAAACCGACTGCTTCGCGTAGAAGATCCAAATTCATCGCTGCGCTCCCCGGCATTGAACCGCTCGACCAGACGCTTCCGCTGTCTAACCCAAGTTAGTTTGCGGGAGACGACCCCGTTGGAGGATGACGCCATCCTTCTCGGTCCGTGGCCCAAGTTGTAATAATGTCCCCGTCCTCATTCAGAATAACTGCTGCATGCTCACCAGTATAAACAATGCTCCCCCTTTGAGGATTAGGGATCCCTTGGTGAGTGAGTGCTTCCTGCATCGCAGCATCACTGACGCCCACACCGTCACGATTCAACGCTTGATCCCAACCATGCGAGGTAAAGCCAGCCGGCAACTGCGACGCCTCACCGGCGCCGCCGTTGCCCTCCCGCCCACTACCGTTTCCGGCCCCTTCCGTCTCCGGGCAGAACGTGCCTCCTTCGCCTGCGGGCCCAAACGCTCCTGCTCCGACTGGTGGTTCCGCCGGCAAGACTGGTCCAATGAAGTCTTCAGGATAGCCACCCTCTGGAGCCGGTGGCACGACCGGTGGTTCGAACCCCCCACCGCCTCCGGAACTGCTCAGACCACCTCCGCCGCCGCCAACACCGCCACTACCGGGGCATTCCGGACAGGCGAGCCCGGACGGGTCGGTCAGCGTGGCTGGGTTGTTGCCCACATAGGCGTAGAGGTTGACGCCACTCCCGGCATAGCCCAAGGGATCGGGCGTCAGGAAGCGGCTGGTGGTCGGGTCGTAGGAGCGATTCCGCAGGTAGACGAAGCCCGTTTCGGGGTCGACCTGCTCCCCGGCAAACCCGAAGCCGTTCAAGGTCACCGAGCCGCTGTCTGTCAATTTACGGCCGTAAGTGCACCAGTGGTTTTCACCCAAGGTGCACCAGGGTTTTACGGCGAAGCTGCACCACCACGGTTCGGTGCGTGAGGCCCCCATCGTCGACTACGCGGTAACGGTCGGGATCTCCTCCTTTCGACTCAAACGGTAACTTGCTCCCGTAATGGTCACGACACTGGCCCGATCCGCCAGCCGGTCCAGCCCGGCGCTGGCCAGCAACGGATCCCCGAAGAGTTCCGGCCACTCGGACGGGGCGCGGTTGCTGGTGAGGATGATGCTGCTCCGTTCGTAGCGTCCGGCGATGACGTCGTAGAGATCCGCGGCACCCATGGGCGGCAACGGTTTCAGCCCAAAGTCGTCGATAACCAGCAACTGGGGCTTGAGGTAGCTGGCCAGCCGCCGTCCCTCACTGCCATCCGCCCGTCCCGCATGGATGTGGGTCAGCATCTGGTGCGCGCTGGTCAGCAGGATGTCGAACCCTTGCCGGGCGGCTTCATGGGCCAGCGCCTGGGCCAGATGACTCTTGCCGACTCCGGTCTGCCCACAGAGCAGGACGTTGCGGTGCTGGCGCACAAACTGGCAGGTCGCCAGATTGAAGATCTGCTGGCGGTTGATACTCGGGTTGAAGCCGAAGTCGAAGGACTCCAGGGTCTTGGTGGTGTTGATGCCGCTGCGGCGGATACGGAGTTCAAGCTGTTTGTGACTACGACGTTCCACTTCATCCTGGATGAGCCGAACCAGAAACTCCTCATAGGTCCACTGCTCACGAATGGCCTGCTCAGTACGCACGGCCAACGTGTCGAGGATGCCGGAGAGCCGCAGCCGTTTGAGGTGGGGTGCGAGGCTGATGGCACTCATCGGACACCACCCAACAGACTCGTCACGAACTCACTGGCCTGCCGCACGAAGGTGTAGCGGGGCAACTCCAGCGGCATCTCGGTGGTGGGAATCGGTGCCGTCTCGAGCCCCGCGGCCAGGATGCGTTTGACGGTGGGGTAGTCGGCCTCGCCGAAGTGCTGGGCTCGGGCGCAGGCCTGTTCCAGGCGGCCCGGGCTGTAGATGGCCGCCAGGCGCAGGATCCGACCGGCGCTGCGCAGACGATCTTCGGGACGATGTGCCAGCAACTGCTCCACCAGCGCGGTCGTGGCCGGGCCAATGGCGGTCGCCTGCTGGCGACATCCATCCCGCGAGAGGGTGATGCCCGCAACTTTGCCCGACGGCAGATGATCCAACTGGGTTTGCCGCACACCTGGCGCCGACGCGCGGTCATGCGTGGCTGCGAGCTCGTGGTCCTGCGTGTAAATCTCGACGGTGCGCGCGCCGACCCGGACCCAGACCGGCTGCCCGACCAGGCGGAAAGGGACCGAGTAGTAGGCCCCGTCGACGGTGACGTAGCAGTCGCGATAGACGGTGACCTGCTTCCAGCTGGCCGGGTCGTACGGAGTGCGAGGCAAGGGGAGGAGCGTGGCCTGCTCGACCTGCTCGAAGCGCGCCAGCGGCCGTTGCTTGGTCGTGCCATGAACCCGTTGTCCGGCGATCTCGCGACACCAGCGACGGAGCGCCGCGTTGAGTTCGTCGCTGCGCGTCGGCTCCCGACCGGCCAGGAAGTTCCGTTTGACGTAGTGGACGCCGCCCTGCTCGACCTTGCCTTTCAGGTGGGGCGAACGAGGCGGATTGGGATCGATGCGGAAACCATAGTGCTCGGCACACTCCCGGTACGCGCGCTGAATGACGGGATCGCCACCGAAACTGGCCCGGACCACCGCCGCTTTGAGGTTGTCAGGCACCAGGCGCTCCGGCACCCCGCCGAAGAACGTGAAGGCGTGGGCGTGGCACAGCAACCAGGTCTCGACCCGCTGGTCGAAGACGACTTCGGCGTAGCTGTGTCGGCTCCACGAGAGCACCATCACGAAGACCCAGCTCTTGCGGAGCTGGCCGGTGGCTGGGTCAAGGTGTCGTCCGGCATAGCCGAAGTCCACCTGGGCCTCGCTCCCCGGCGCCACTTCGATCCGCACCACGGGATCCGGGGTCTTGGGCTCAATGCGACGCACGAAGCGCCAGACGGCACTGTAGCTGATGGGGTGCCCGTGACGTTCCTCGAGACGTCCCCGAATCGCGGCCACTTCCATGCCGCGCTCCCGCATGGTCCTGATCTCCTCCGCATAGCGGGCAACGGACGAGGTCTGCTGGGGTGGGAGCGCTGGTGGCAACGTCTCCTGCAGGAGCCGCTGCAGGGTTGCCGGTGTGGGCAATTCCCCCGTCAGCAATTTCTGCTCGGTCGCCCACTGTCGGTAGCGCATGATGGTGCGGCGATTATGGCCGAGGAGCTCAGCAATCTGTCGATCGCTCTCCCCGGCCCGCAACAGTCGAATGAGTTCGCGAAGGTCCATAACGGCAATCCTCCTGGAGGCCATCGACGCCCCTCCTTCCACTCGGAGGGTACGCCCTTCCTCAGGAGCCTCGTGCGTTCGCGTGGTGCACCTTGCCCGTAAATCTCTGGTGCATCTTAGGCGAAAACGGCTGGTGCACCTTCGCCGTCAACTGGTGGTGCAGTATCAGCCATAAAGTGACACTGTCCGGCACCCCCCACGGACTGTAGTTGCCCATGCCGACCACGGTGCCCGAGTCGTCGGTGATCAGGCGGATGGTGCCCAGGGCGTCGGCGCCGGCGAATTGCGACGTCTGGCTGCTGTCGGTGACCTGCTCGGCCAGCCCGACCGGGCCAAAGACGTTCTCGACCGTCCCATCGGCGATCACCGTCCCGAAGCCCTGGAGCCCGGTCGGATCCCAGGTGTAGGTGGTGGTCGTCCCGTTGACCCGTTCGTCTTTGGGAGTAGACGATTCACTGGGTACTCGATAGAATACGGATTAGAGTACTGAAAGGAGTACTGATAATGACGACGATTCCGGCTCGGGAGATCAAGCGACGTGGGATTAGCGCCGTTGACGATGAGCTCAAGCAGGGTCCAGTGCAGGTCATTCAACACGACGAACCGCGTTATGTGGTGCTGTCGATGGAACAGTATCGTGAGCTTCAGGCCGAGCGAGAAGAGGCGATGCTGCTCCGGATTCAGGCTGCTCGAGCGGACGTCGAGGCTGGTCGCTTCAAGCGTATGAGCGCACAGGAACTCATGGGTGAAGCGCTGGAAGAAGAGTGAGTTATACGCTGATCGCGCCGGACGCGTTCCGGCGTCGACTCCGGAAGTTTCTCAAGCAGCATCGTGATCTCGTCGACGACGTTCATGAGGTATTGAGTCGACTCGAAACCGATCCGTTCGACCCTCAGTTGCACCTGCATCCGTTGGGCGGTCAATTGACCGGGTGTTGGGCAGTTTGGATCACCTATTCCTACCGGGTGGTGCTCACACTCGAGCTCACCGAGCAGGAAATTACCTTGCTCGACATCGGGAGTCATGACGACGTCTACCGCTGACCGTTCCACTCGATTGCGCATAACGACACCTGTGCGCAAGACAATGCCTCTGCGGATATTGGGATTTGCACACAGTTGACGCCGGAGTCTCAATTCTCGCGAGTTCGGAAACGGCGTCGACGGTTTGGTGGAGCAGTAACCTGGAATTGGCGACAAACGCCAGACGTGAGGCGCAGCAGTCGCGTAACCGCCGCACCCGATTCATCGTCGGCGCCGCTCAGTTCAGTTCATCAGCATCGCGCCCTCGAGCGTCAGAAGGTGGCGCTTGATCGAGGTTCCACCCGTATAACCCCCAAGCGAGCCGTCGGACCGGATCACCCGGTGACACGGAACCACAATCGGCACCGGGTTATGGCCCAGCGCATTTCCGACAGCCCGGGTCGCCCCCGGCTCGCCAATCTCGCGCGCGATCGTCTTGTAGCTTGCGAGTTGCCCGAACGGAATGGTCGCCGTCGCGCGAAGCACGCGCTGAACGAACGGCGACGCGGTCGAAAGATCGAGCGGGAGATCGAAGCTGGTCCGCTGATGTTCAAAGTACTCATGGAGCTCGCGAGCGAAGGGCCGCACCACGGCCGGATCGGGTGACGGGCGCAGATCGCTCGACCGGGCCCAATCCACGACGTTCTCTTCCGTGTCGTGAAACCGAACGGCACACAGTCCGTCCGACGAGACAACCAGAAAGAGTGGCCCGAGCGGCGAATCGACCCGATCGTAGCCCGCGCGTCGCGGCAACGCCTCGTCAATTCGCTCGCGCAGCAGCGGAAGCGCCGTTGCGACGCGCGCGCTCACGTCTTCCATCTCAGGTAGCACGTCGAGAATTCCAGCCAGGCGACGGGTCAAGGAGATCTCATTCGCACAGAAATCACAATCGAGCGCGTGCACGTCGAGATCGTTCTCCTCGTCAGCGGTGAGATCGCCAATCGCCAGTAGCGGGAGCTGTTCTTCTACTTCGTCGCAGCTCAGTTGTCTCATATCCCCACCTCCCGGAGCTCCGTCGAGAATCGCTTGCGGAGCTTCTGGGCCGCCTGGTAGACGTGCGCGCGCGCCGTCTCCTCAGTGCAGTCGAGCCCCGTTGCGATCTCTCCATACGAAAGACCCAGGAACTTCCGTTGTGTGAAAGCAGCACGCTGTTTCGGAGGGAGCTCCTGAATCGCGCACTGCACTTGGGTCAATAGCTGATTGTTCCCCAACCGTTCCACATGGTCGTCGTGGTGCACGGTTGGAGTGAGGTTCGCCAGCACGGCCGTGGTCCGGTCTCCGTTACGTCGCTGGCGAATGTGATTGAGGGCGGCGTTCGTCGCGATCTTGTACAGCCAGGCTCGATAGTTCGGGTCTCCTTCGAGCCGGTCAAACGCCCGGTAGGCCCGGAGAAACGTCTCCTGGCAGAGATCCTGAGCTTCCCCATCGTGTCGCACCATGCGAAGAAGATATCCGAATATCTCTCCCTGGTGACGCTCGACGAGGTCTTCAAACAACGGGATTTCGGCCACGGCACGTCCCTTCCTGTCGCCACTGCCGCTTACCTCGATATGACACGCGAGCGTTGAATCCGTGTAGTCGGAACGACCTCATTTTTCATGAATTGAACCGCGCTTCGATCCCTCGAATACCCTCGTCCAGCAGCCGCGAATCGTCCCGCTGAAGACCGGCCCAAAACGCGTGCAGCGGCACGATGCGCCGGTAACTATCACGCCGCCTCCAGGCCGCCTTCGGGTCGCCGATCGCGTCCAGACTCTGCACGATCTCGTACGCGAGCCGGTCCGGCAGTCCCGCCAGGTCGAGTGCCGGGTCGGCGATCATCGCGTCGCCGAAGTCGATAACACCGGCGACGCGCCAGAGGACTTTCGTCACCAGAACATGCTCAGCCGCCAGGTCGCCGTGGATCAAACAGGGATCGAAGTCAACAGCCGCCTCATCCAACCGGTAATCGTCCCACCACGCCCGGAATCGACGATACGTCGCGGGATCAAGATCCGCGCGCAGGGCTGGGTCCGTTGCGTCCACCAGATCGCTCTGCCGCCCAAGCCACGCTCCCGGGCTGAAATGGGGAAGTTCGAGCGGACCGTAGATCGCCTCCGGCGTGCCATGCAGCCGGTTCAGGAATGTGCAAAGCCCACCCGCCAGCATGGCGATGTGTTCGCCCTCCAACATCTGCGACAGCCGCTCTCCCCGGATCATCCGGTAGCCAAACGCGGCGATGGGACACTCAGGGTCCGGCTCGTGCACAAACTCGGGTATAGGAACCTGTATTGGCAGTCGCGGCCCGATGGCTTCGAGCAGTCGTGCCTCGGTGAGCAGGCGAGTCTGGTCCTGCTCCCGCTTGGCCACGCGAACGATCAGGTCCTCGTTCACGAGATAGAGCCGGTTGTCCCATCCCTCCCCGAAGAGGACTACGTCACGCACGACGACATTCGATGCCGCAATCTCGAGGACGCGTCGAACCGCTGTCTCGCTACTCATTTGCGGGTCCGTCCAGCTACGCGGTCATCACGGTGACCACTCCAGCGGTAATCGCGATGGCAATGGTTATCCAGCGAAAGATCCGCTCGGGCAGCCGAGTCGCGACGCTGATCCCAAGTTGATTGGTGACGAGTGAACCTGGAAGCCAGAGGAAGAGCGCCGGGAACAACGCTCGGGCACTCAGTTCGTTGCCCACCCACAGGACAGCCAATCCGATCGCGTTGGAAAGAACGAAGTAGACCGACAGGTCAGCCAGAAAACTCACTGGCTTCACCTTGTCGCGCGCAAGAAGCAGCACTGGAGGCAATCCGTTGACCGATGTTGTCGATCCAAGAACCCCGCCCGCAAAGCCTGCAACCAGAGGTGCTCCGCGAATCGGTCGCGGTGGCGGTGAGTTGATCGCCCGGGCCAGAAGGACCGTCAAGACAACGATCACGACACCAGTTCCGAATTTGATGTCGTGCGCCGAGACACGGGTTAATGCGATCACGCCCAGCACGAGTCCGGGGAAGCTACCCAGCACCAACATCCAGGAGCGACCGGTAACGTATTTACGAAGCCGGTAAATCACCGACGCGCGAGTAACCATGTTCATGGCCAGATTCAGCGTGATGACGAACGGCAGCGGAAACCCGAGCAGAAGCAGAATTGGGGTGCTGATCAGCGCGGAACCGAAGCCAGCCGCACCGCCCAGAAACGCCGCCATGGCGATCACGATGCCGCCAGCTACCAGTTCCACGATGATATCGTCTCCACTTCCTCACCAACCGGCCCACCGGCCCTGCGTCGTTGCTTCATCCCTGGGACTATTTAGGGTAGTGCCGCAGGGCTCGGAATACTCTGGATCATGACATTGACGCAGGCAGGTCTCCCGCTCGTGATGGCGCGTTCGATCGCCGGGCGAATCTGCTCTGGCCGGTCCACATACTCGCCGTGCCCACCGAGCGCGCGCACGACTTCGTCGTAGCGGGTCGGCAGCAGATCGCTGGCTACGATCCGGTCCTCGCCGTAGATCCGCGCCTGACGGTGACGCTCGGCGGCCCAGGCCGCGTCGTTGCCGACGATGGCAATGATCGGCACCTCGTGGCGCACGGCCGTGTCGAACTCCATGCCATGAAAGCCAAACGTACCGTCACCGAGAATCGCAAACGCCGGAGTCCCGGGTTGAGCCAGCGCTCCACCGATCGCCAGCGGGATAGCCGAGCCGATCGAGCCGAACTTGCCGTGGAGCAGCGGCGTGAAGTCGGCCCCAGAGAGTCCCCAGCGCATCCACTGGGAGAACTCGCCGCCATCCTGTGCGATCAGCGCACCGGGCGGCAGCACCGCGCGTAGTTCCTCCGCCAGCCGCAGCGGGTGAATCGGGCACTCCTCCGACCGCCCGAAGTGCGCGAGCGACGCTCGCCCCTTCTCGCGTAAGAGCCGCACCTCATCTGCCCAGTCTGAGTGACTCCATTTGGACGTGCCCGCTTCGGCAATCATCTGCGACAGCACCGCGCCAGCGTCCCCAGCGATCCCGAGCGTCACCGGTGCGTTACGTCCGACCTCGTTGGGGTCCGGCACGACATGAATGATCCGGGCACCGTCCGCGAACGTCCCGGCGCGGCCGAACTTGACGATGAAATCCTGTGGCGCGATCAGCAGCACCGCGTCAGCTCGCGAGATGGCCGCGCCTGCCCCATTCAGGGCGGGATCGCCAATCCCACGCGAGCTCTCAAGCGCCATCCAGGGAATCGCTGTCCGCGACGCGAAGTCCCGCAGGCGCGACCCGGTCTGGCCCCGGGCAACCGATGGGCTGACAAGAATCAGTGGCCGCCTTGCTGACGAAAGGATCGACAACGCCGCATGAATCAGCGAGAGATCAGCAAATCGAAGTGGCGGACGAAAGGTCCACGGATGCATCGGCGCGACCCGGGCAGGCACCTGAGTGCTCAGCACATCAGAAGGCAACCCCAGATAGACCGGACCCGGACGCCCCTCAATCATCGTCCGCCATGCCCTGGCCACAAACGCCGGAATGTCCTCGGCCCGCTCGACCGTCCAGGCCGCTTTGCAGACGGCACGCGCGATACCTGTCTGGTCGAGTTCCTGAAAGCTCCCCATTCCGGCGGTCTCGATCTCGCTCGCTCCGCTCAACCACAGTACCGGCGTTTCGGAGGCCATGGCGTTGGCGATTCCGGTCACGGTATTGGTATGTCCCGGTCCGGCGGTGACCAGGCATATTCCGGGTTGATCGCGTACCTTCGCCCACGCATCCGCCATGTGCGCCGCCGCCGATTCGTGGCGCGTGTCCGTCACGGCGAGATCGTCATCGATGCAGGCATCGTAGATCGGGAGAATCTGGTTTCCTGATAGGCTGAAGATCCGCGTCGCCCCGGCCTCCCGCAGCGATCGGGTCAGCAGATGGGCACCATTCGTCATTGACACCGCCCGCTCTCCTTCCGAGAATATCGTTGAATCGAATTAACTTGTGTTCAGCGCACCGGCAACATGCTCGATCCTCCGGTACAATGCGGGCGCCAAGCACTGTCAGATGGCCAGAAGGAGGCATCGTGCTGGAGCAGCGCCCCGCACCGGATACTGATCATCTTTTCTCCCCTGGCAATTTCTTGATAGATGCGAACGCCGACTCTCTTGCCGATGATATCCGCGCACGCATCATTCTCGAAGACGAGCCAGACGCCGAAATATGGAGTGCCCTCTTCGATCTTGCCGCCCGGTTTGGGCTGGAGACGTCTGGGTTCACCCCTCCGCTTATCGTCGATGACCCGCTGCCGGACCAGTTCCCAATTGTCGTACGTCACGGCCGGAGCATTCGTCCCCATTTCGAATCGAACGGCTGGCGAGGACGACCCGCCATCGTTCTCGAAGGGGCCGACGCGATTCGGGACCTGGCACTGCGCGGTCAGGCGGTCTGGAATCGGGGCGAACCGGTCGATCCGGAACCCGAGCCGATTGATCTCGCACACATCTTCGATGCGACCGGACTGCTTTCCGATTCCAATGGCGACGAGATTCCCGACGGCACACGCCTCTGCGTCATAGTACCCGATGAACTGCCGCGTGCCGTCGGCGTGGGCCTGTTTCATTTCATTACGCGACTGGCGCTCGAAAGCTCGGGGATCGACCTGCCGATCGCGACGACACAAGCGGTCCAACGCAACGACGCTATTCCGCTCCGCTTGAACGTGCAGGACGGGTATCTCGCACGACTTTCGAGCGTTGACGACCCAAATGAACCCGCCCTCGAACTGTTTGGCGATCAATTCGACGTCGCAAATCTGCTCGAACGCTTGACCGTACAATGGCCCGTGCCGCCCACGGATGCCGCGAGCCAGTCCGTCGAGGACATGCTCCAATGGCTGCGGCACAGCCTGGCAGGCTGGACGCCGGAAGGACGGGTCGCGGCCCTCGTCGCTGGATTAGCCGGTCGCGAGACCGAAAGCGAAGACGCGACCATACGCCTGCTCTCCGCGAACGACGCCGAGCAGACAGCGCAAGCTCGTGCCGTACGGGACCTCGTTGGACAGAGCACCTCGATCGTCGGTCCGGGCCCGGCTCGCTATGCCTTCATGCAGGAATGGTCGGCACGCTGGGAGGTCGACCGGACCATGGACGTCCTACGGGAAGACGTGCTACCGCGCCTCGACCGCAAGGCGCCACTCTCGCTCACCGTCACCGTCTCGGAACCGTTCGCCGTTCGTCAGCGACTCAAAGAGCGGATCGAGCGCGAGCTGTCTGATTCCGGGTTCAATCTCACCAACGTCGACGTCCGTGTGCTGGATGCGTTCAAAGCGGGGCTCTGCTGGCTGAACGAGATCGTCCTGCCAGAGTGGAAACAGGCGCCGGGGATCTATCGCATTTCGCTCGGTTTTCGACCACTGGAGATCGCCGCGAGCGATAACTGCCTCGACATGCGCATCCGCTGGTTGCAGGAACTCTTCCCCATCGACGAGATCATCGCCCGGGAACTCGAACTTCCGCTGGAGCGGATCGAACTGACCGAACAACCTGGCCCGCCCCACTACACAGCGGAAGCCTTTGACGAGCAGGGCAATCTCCTGATGCGGCGCGATTTCACTCCCCTTTGGACTCGGCGCCCGTACCTCGACCCCTTTCCCGATGCCGGGTCGGTCCATTTGGTAACCGGCGGAATCCAGGCGACCCAGTCTGGGACGACCCTCACCGAGCGGGTGCCGACCGACGCGGAGCGCTTCTGGGATTACTTACAGGAAGAGGTGCTGCCTCGAGTTCAGCAAGCAATCATGGAGGCCACCGACGGCGCGCCGAAAGCCCAGGACCAGCCGTTTTTCGACGAGTTGCTCATCGAGCTGACCATGAGTGAGACCAATGAGCCATTCCGGGTTAGAGAGGAGATGTGCTCGGCCGCGGAGGCGCTGCACGAGGACATCTACTTCAACATTCTCGATTTCGTCGAGACGCTCGGAACGAGTACGACTGGAGAGCGTCTCTCCGCCCCAGGCGGGGTGGTGCCGATCGTCCATGTGCGTCCCGGGATGTCGCCGCACGCACGGGTGCAGCTACGGCGCCGTGCACGGTCGATTGCACGCATCGAGACGGGTGATCGCGTCACCCCGATTGGTGGCATCCGGTCCGTTCCGCCCGCGGCACCAATCGTCACGAGCGTCGCGATCCTGCGCGACCAGGCTCAGCTTCAGTTGCGCTGGCCATCACTCAGTTCAGATATGCGGGCGCGGCTCAAGGCGCTGAGCGAACTCATCCCTGGCGAACCACACTTTCCGGCACTGATCATCACGTCGGACGACGGCTTCCAGGTCGCGATGGGGTGGCCGCCCAAGCCATCCGTCCCAGCTGTATCAGCGGCGAGCGGACGTGTTTCGTCACGCCAGTTCCTGAACGGGACGTCGCTTGCCGAGCAGATTGAGCGCCTGGCTGGCTATCCCGAAGTCCACGTCAACCAGGCGCTCGATTTCTCTTACCAGGGACGACCAATTCCGGCCATCGAGGTCGTAGCACCGATGAGCGCACGCGTCTGGTCGAAGCGCAAGCTCTCAATCTTCAAGCCAACCTTCCAGATCGTCGCCCGCCACCACGCCAACGAGGTGGCCAGCACTACGGCCGCGATTCAGCTCGTCGAATTGCTGGTGACGGATACCGAGTGGCACCGGCTTCTCAGCCGGGTCAATCTGGCGATTCTGCCGTTCGAAAATCCGGACGGCGCGGCGCTGCACGACCGACTTCAGCGCGAGCACCCAACCTGGAAGCATCACCCGGCCCGCTACAACGCGGTCGGATATGAATTCGGCGAGGACCATTTCAACCCGGATACGCGATTTGGCGAGTCACGTGTGCGGCAGCGGCTCTGGCGCACCTGGCTACCAGACATCATCGTCGACAATCACGGCGTGCCGTCACACGAGTGGGCGCAGACCTTCGCCGGGTTCGGATCTCCCCCACGCTTCCACGTGAGCTACTGGCAGGTGCAGGCGATGATCTACGGCATCCTGTACCACCTGGAGAGCGACGATTTCCCAGAGCATCGGCTTGCTGCCTATGCGCTGCGCGATTCAGTGGCACGGGCAGTCGCCAGTGATGCCGAAATGCTGCAATGGAACCGGCGCTACCGTGAGCGCTATATCACCTGGGGCAATCGCTGGGTGCCGGATCGATTCCCAGCCACCACGCACCGGGAGATGATCTTCTATTTCGGCGGCGTCCAACCCGATGCCAACCGCACCCGGCGAAGCCCAGCCGCGCGGTTCCCGCACGTCACTGTGGCATCGTGGGTGACAGAAGTGCCGGACGAGACCGCACATGGTGAGCATCTGCGTCTCACTGCGAAGGCGCACCTGATTGCCAACCGCGCGACGATCGACCTGCTGGCCGCCTCGGCTACGCCGCCCGAACGACGTATCCTTCAGTCGGACGCCGGGACGCGAATCATGCTCGGCCGTCGAAGGCCTATCATCATCGGACCGTAGCTCGCGGGAACCCATTACCATCGTGAACGCATCGACGACCACGCAGCTGACCCGGCGAGACTTCTTTCACGACGTCGCCGAATTGCTCAATCAGGTGCTGCCCGAGCCGCTTCAGGGATTCCAGGTCATGACGACCCGTAACCTGATCAAGGTGAGCTACGGGCACGCTCGCATCCACTATGAAGTTTGGGCAAACGCTCGTGATCGCCACATCGAGATCGGCCTGCACTTCGAGGACGGTCCGGAATCAACCGAGCGCTTGCTGCGCTTCTTCGACGAGCATATCGTCGAGATCAAGCACGAGCTTGGTCCGGGCTTCGAACTCGAACGTTGGACGAACTCCTGGGGACACCTGTTTCAGCTCCTCCCGTACCAGCCACTCACCGACGATCTGACGCGCGAGATCACGATCATCCTGGCGAAGATGATCGGCGTCCTCCAGCCGTTGCTCGTCGAGGCCGGCGTGCCGTTCAGTCGCCGTCGTGGGCGATGACAGGTTTGACAGTCTCATTGTCACATCTCACACGTCGCGGGATTTTCCTGACCCTAGCGAGGTTACGCACGAGCGTAGAATGGTCGAATGAGCGCCTGGTTCGCGTGAAAAGGCAATACATCTAGATGGCAGACTGGCTCCCATTGCTCGACACCAGTTTCATCGTACTCAGTGGAGTCTCACTCCTCTTCGGCTACTACTTCATCAGACGCAAGGAGTACCAGCGTCACAAGTGGGCGATGTTGACCGCGACGACGTTTGCGGCGTTCTTCCTCGTCACCTACGTCATCAGATATCTGACAACGCCGACCAAGATCTTCGCGGGCAGCGGTGCGATTCGCGTCTTCTATCTGGCGATTCTGATCTCGCACACAATACTCGCCACAATTATCATCCCGTTCGTGCTGATCGTTCTCTACCGGGCGCTCACAAAGCAGTTCGTGCGGCACAAGCATCTGGCACGAAAAACGCTACCGATGTGGCTTTATGTGGCGTTTACTGGTTGGATCATCTATATGATGCTGTATCAAATCAGCTTCACGAGCGCTTGAGTGCAGAGCCCGCCACGCAGGAGTTGAAGGGTCGTTCGCGTGGGTTTGGTTGAATCGCGAGTTCCGACCGGTGAGGCGTCGAATCACATGCCGGACGCCATCACCGTGCGAGGACTCGAAAAGAGTTACGGGTCGAAGCGGGCCGTCGACGGCTTGAGCTTCAGCGTTTGGCGCGGTGAAATCTTCGCCCTCCTTGGCCCCAACGGGGCCGGGAAAACGACGACCGTCGAGATCCTCGAAGGCTATCGCAATGCCGAAGGCGGCGAAGTCCGCGTTCTCGGTCTCGATCCAATCCGCGACGGTCACTCGCTGAAGCAGCGCATCGGCGTGATGCTCCAGAATGCGGGCATCTATCCGACCGTTACTCCTATCGAAATTCTCAATCTGCTCCGCGAGTTCTACGACGACGCAGAAGAGACCGATGCGATGATCAAGCTCGTTGGGCTCGAAGAGGCAGCCAACACGCGCTACCGCCAACTCTCCGGTGGACAGCAACGGCGCCTCGCGCTGGCAGCCGCACTGATCGGCAAGCCCGAGCTCCTTTTCCTGGATGAGCCGACAACCGCGATGGATCCCCAGGCGCGCCACATGACCTGGGACATTCTCCAGAGCCTGCGCGACAAGGGGCTAACGATCCTGCTAACGACACACTTCATGGAAGAGGCAGAGCGTCTGGCCGACCGCGTGGCGATCATCGACCACGGGCGATTGCTCGCGCTCGAAGAGCCGCGCGTGCTGACCGCGACCAGCGCGGAAGAGGTGCAGTTCACCGGACCTCCCGGAATGGATACCGGCGATATTTCTCGCCTTCCGTCCGCCCGCGGCATCCGGGAAGAGCGACCAGGTTTCTACGTCCTGCACACGGCACGACCAATTGACCTGCTGGCTGAAATTACAGCCTGGGGCCGCGACCGAGGCATCCTGTTGAACGACCTGCGAGTCGGCCATGAGTCGCTCGAAGAAGTTTTCCTCCGATTGACCGGAAACGAGCTACGCGAATGACGTTGATGCGAGACGCCGCCCAATGAAAGCGCTGATTGCCCAGTCCAAGATGGAGCTTCTGCTGACCTTCCGTCAGTTTGAAGGGATGCTCATCACGGTCGTCTTTCCACCCGCGCTGCTCATCTTTTTTGCTGGTATCGGCGTCAAACCGTCAAGCGCTGATCGCCCGATCGACTTCTTGTTGCCGGGCATGCTCGCACTCGCCGTTATGTCCACTGGACTGGTCGGACTCAGCATTCGCACCGGCTACGAGCGAAGCTATGGGGTATTGAAGAGGCTGGGCAGCACGCCTCTGACGCGCGGTGAGCTGCTGATTGCCAAGATCGTTTCGGTCATCGCGGTCGACCTGATCGACATCGTGATCTTGATCGCTATTGCCTACTTCATGTTCGACTGGCACCCGACCGGAGCACTACCGTTGGCGATCTTCGCACTGCTGCTCGGCATCGCGACCTTTTCCAGCTTTGGGCTGATGCTGGCCGGTTCGTTCCGCGCCGAGACGACGCTGGCGACTGCCAACACGCTCTTCTTTCTCTTTCTGCTGCTTGGTGGTGTGGCCTGGCCGCTCGACAAACTTCCCGAGTTCCTGTCGATCCCGGCGCACATCTTCCCGTCGGCCGCATTCGCCGATGCCCTTCGAGCGTCGCTCGGCACGCACACGAGCTTCCCAATTTGGAATCTGGTGATCCTGGCCGCCTGGGGGATTGGAACACTCGCCATCGCGAGCCGCACCTTCAAGTGGGAGTAGCGAGAAGCTATTCCAACGACTGAAATCGGGCCGGAAATGCACCACCCGCTTGCGGGTCGTCAGTCTGATTTTTTGTGCTGATTGACGAGTTCGTTCAGCAGGCACGATCACCTCTATTCGTCCACGACGATCGCAAACATCTCTTCGAACGGGCGCGTTCGGAGCGCAGCAAGGTCGTCCTCCGTCCAGGCCCTCCGGCGAACTACGAACCGGCGTTCGCCCAGATCGAAGCGAATGCGGTCGCCGTCGACCACGATGAGCCGACCGGTACCGAGCGTGACGGCAGTCAACCCCTGAATCGCGTCGGCCAGAACCGCGAGCTCCGGCGCCGACCCGATCGTCACCTTGATGTTCGGGTCTTTCGGCATGGCATTCCAGTTCAGCGACACATATTGCACCAGCCGGGCACCCGCCACCATTGTGGCATTCAGCTCACCATGGAAATGAGCGGCCGCGACCTCGAGTTCTCGAATACGAGAGGGATCGGCCAACTCAAGGAGGTAACGGTCTCGCGAGCTACGCGCCGAGAAGATCATGTCGTAGCTCGGCGAATAGCGTTTCACGTCCACCACCGGCGTTCCATCGATGAAGTCGAGGGCCTCGACGAACAGTATCCGATCCCGCACCTCCATCAACCTAGCCGGGCTGATTGCGAGCGAATTCGGCCGCGTGGTCGAGCGGAGACCGAAGACGCCGCGTCGCCGTCGTGACGGTTCGTAGGTCGGCCGAATAATTTGCAGGCGATCACGGTCGGCGTCTTCGAGCCAGACGACCACCCAGATGTGCGAGTTCTCCTCAATCAAGAGGAGCCCGTCTTCGAACTCGGGGAAGATCTCTATTTGGGCGAGCACGCCCTCGGGTGGCATAAGCCGCCGGTCGCTGACATCTGAATGCACAACGCCGATCTGCACAAGATCGAGGTCTTCCACGTTCTCACCCGCCTTCTTGGAAGCTACCGGTACCAGCGAAGGCAGGAAACGCGGTTAGGCGCCCGCGGCGTTCACCTTCACCTGTATTGAATGATAGCCCGTCGATCCATCGGGCAGCGGCGGGTTCTCTTCCTTCGTCTGGGTCTGGCCAGTGCCGTCGGTCGCGCGCACGACCAAAGACGTCTTGCCTGTCTCTTGCGGGGTCCAGTCGTAGGTCCAGATTACCCAGCTCAATGACGACAGCGGCTTCTGCAAACTGGCGCTGTTCCAGGTCTTACCGCCGTCGGTCGAAATCTCCACTTTGTTGACGCCACGGCTGCCCGCGAAGGCGACGCCGCCGACCTTGACCGGCGCACCGGACGTCAGACTGTCGAGCGCTCTCGGAAAATCGATACGCGACATCGTCTTCTCAATGGCGACATCACTCCAGCCCCGATGCTGCCAGAATCCCTTGAAGTCATTGTCGACAAGCGCGATTTTCGTGAGCCATTTGACGTTTTTCATCCCATAGATGTTCGGCACGAGCATCCGGACGGGATAGCCATGATCCTTGGTTAGCGGGGCGCCACCAAGCTCATGCACAAGGAATGTGTTCGGATCGAGCGCGACCGACAGCGGGATCGAATCGGAGTAACCGTCGTCGGCGTAGAAAACCACATCTTTCACGCCGTCTTTCACCCCCGCCTCGTCGAGCAGGTCCTTCAGTGGGAAGCCGGTCCACTCTCCATTGCTGATATAGGCGCCGCCCACCTCGTTGCTGATGCACTCGAGCGTCGCGATATGGTTGGTCGAGGGACGCGAACGAATCTGATCGTAAGTGTAGCTCTGCGGGTGATTGACCAGTCCCTCAACGCTCAGCTTCCAATCAGACCCCGACACGGTCGGATCAATGAAGTTCTTCGAGACGACGTAGAAATCGTTGACGGGTGTCAGCGCCGGGGAAATCCCGTCGGCGGTATTCGGCGTTTCCGGCACCTTACTCTTGTTTGAAAGAGCGACGAAGAACTTGCCAAGATAGGCAACGGCCACGAGCGCCGGAACGCCAACCGCGATGTAGCTGACCACGCGTCGCCGAGACTCGTCGACTTCCGTCACGTCACCGGTAAGCGTCGCCAGCCATGAGATGAGAACCCCGGCAAAGACGAGAGCGATGGCCGCGAAACTGAGAACCGTTGTGACTGTACCAGCGGTCGACCGGCTTCCGAAGATGCCGGCATCACCCAGCGGTGCGAAGACGAGTCCGAGCACCAGGAAGGTGATACCCGCGGTAACACTGAGCAGTGTCAGCGGCGAGCTCCCACGCTGGAGCAAGCTCGCGAGGAGCGCTCCAACAAGGGCCCCGATGACGACTTGCCCGGCAAGCAGCAGCACGAATGTGAGCGGTTTGGCCTGTGATTCGAATTGGCCGAGTATCGCGCCAAAGACGTCGACCGGAACCAGCGTGGTTATGCGGTCAGACAGCAGTTGGGTCGGGACCGGCGCCTCCCAGATCTTGCCCAGGAGCAACATGACGACCGAGGCCAATAACGCGGATACCGCGCCGGGAACGTATCCGGTCCGGGAGAATGTGGTTCGACGCATGGCGGATCCTCTGTTCATCCAACGGAAAAGTTTGGGCGAGCATATCGCTCGCTTTCAATCATTCTACGTTGAGAAAGCGGGAACTGGATGAACGCCGGCTTACTGGGATAACAAAAGTATTACGAAGTCATGGGGAAGACGCGAGCGATCAAGTCATCGGATTCGAATTCCCGGATCAGCTCACGGAAGATTTCCTGTCCGTCACGATCGACGACCACGTAGCCAGTTCCGATCCGCGCCTCGACGCCGGGAAGGTCCGGATGCGCCAGGAGCCGGATCGCGGTGGAACGATATGTCAGATGGAAGCCCTGATCGAGGAACCAGTTGGAGATCTGCTCGGTCGTATGTGTCACCGATCTACTCATCCGATCACGCAGCTTTGCATCGAACTCTGACAAGGGTACTCGTAGCGACTGCGGAAACCTCCGTGCCGCTGCCGGGAGGAATGCATGCCAGACCCTCCATGCTCACATCAAACCGCCGTCGGATCGACGTGACAATGAGCAAATGGTCCGCGTTTTCCTTATCAGGGCAATAAAAGGCGGGGCCGTTGTGGGCGGCCCCGCAGACAGGGAGGGAGGGAAGAGATGGTTCAGATTTAGCTGCGCCAGCGCTGCTGGCCGAGTGGTTCCAATCGCCTACTTCGCTCGACGAGCCAGAGACAACTCTCGCGGGACGGTATCGCAAAATCGGTTCTGTGCGGCCCGAACTCGTCGTATTCGAATGCGAACGTCATCGTAAGTGCCATATCCGGCCGGTGCGCCTTAGCCCATAGCCGCTGGCAACGATTGTCGCGGATCGGGTGCCTACGGCTTCGAGGCCGCTTCGACTCGATCATCCGGCCTCCCAACTCATTGTACGTACACTTGACTGATCTCTATTGTACGTACACAGGCCGATCTGTCAAGACCCTCGTTCAAAATTGATCAATTGAGTCGGAGCGGTCCCTTCTCGCCGCCACTATTGCCGAATCTGTCGTCCATTCCGGGCGCATATCCTGCAATCAGTTCATGCTGATATAGGCAGCCCAGGGGGATGATACGGGCGACCGCTCGCGTTAAGGATTTTGGAGAGATAGAGACGCATTCCAGATATGGGTGCATACTTGAATTGATGTTTGCGATACCCACGCGCATCCGCTGACGCTTCAGGAACGCTGGCACATCAACCAATCGCTGACCGGTTACGTGCACGCTCCAACGCATGACATCGACGACATTGACTGTGAATGATCTCGATACCGCCGCACGCCGAAAGGATTCGACTATGGCCAACCCGCTGCAACAACTCGCATCGGTCGGACAGAGCTTCTGGCTCGACAATCTGAGTCGCACGCTGATTTCGAGCGGCGAGCTCGAGCGGCTCATCCGCGACGATGGACTCCGCGGCATGACCTCCAACCCATCCATCTTCGAGAAGGCGCTCTCGGCCGGCGATGCCTATGACGCCCAGATCCGCCGCCTGACCGAGGCTGGCGCCAACAAAGAAGAGATCTTCGAGGACCTGGCCTTCCACGATATCCGGCGTGCCGCGGACCTGCTCCGACCGGTTTACAAGGCCACGAGCGGTGAAGACGGCTACGTCTCGATCGAACTTCCGCCATACCTGGCGAACGAAACCGCGCAGTCGATCACCGAGGCCAAGCGCATCTTCGCGTCGATCGGCCGTCAGAACGTCATGATCAAGGTTCCTGGAACACTTGAAGGTATTCCGGCCGTTGAGGAGCTCATCTACGCGGGCGTCAACGTCAACATCACGCTCCTTTTCGCCCTGAACGACTACCTGCGAGTCGTCGAGGCCTACATGCGCGGGCTCGAGCGACGAGTCGAGGAAGGGCTGCCGATCAATTCGATCGCATCGGTCGCCAGCTTCTTCGTCAGCCGAGTCGACACAGAGGTCGACAAGCGCATCGACAAGATGCTCGAGCAGTCGCTCCCCGACGAGCAGAAAGAGCGCCTCAAGAGCCTCAAGGGGAAGACGGCCATCGCGAACGCAAAGATCGTCTACGAGAACTTCAAGCAACTGTTCAATTCGCCGCGGTTCATTGAGTTGAAGCAGCGCGGCGCGCGACTGCAGCGGCCCCTCTGGGCCAGCACCAGCACGAAGAACCCGGAGTACAGCGACGTCCTCTACATCGAGGCACTGATTGGTCCCGATACCGTCGAAACCATGGCGCCGGTATCGGTCGACGCCTTCCGCGACCACGGCACAGTGAAGCGCACCGTCGACGAGGGGATCGATGAAGCACACCGTATCATCGATGAGATGGGCGAGGTCGGCATCAGCTACGACGATGTCACTGACCTTCTCCAGAAACAGGGCGTCGATTCGTTTGCCAAATCATTCGACAACCTCCTGGCCGGTATCGAGGACAAGCGAAGACAGTTCGGAGCGGGCGCCGAAGCTTCTTCCGGCGCGGTCGGCACCTACAGCAGTGAGGTACGACAGACCGCCGCTCGCCTGGCGAACAATCACTATGCGGCGCGACTCTGGCAGCGCGATACGACGCTCTGGAGCCGCGACGAAGCCGTCCAGAAAAAGATCGCCAACCGGCTCGGCTGGCTCGACAGCCCCGAGATCATGAAGAAAGAGATCGGGCGACTGCGCGATCTCTCGAACGACGTGAAGCGCGCCGGGTTCCAGCGCGCCGTGCTGCTCGGCATGGGCGGCAGCAGCCTGGCACCGGAAGTCTTACAGCGTACATTTGGCAATCAGGAAGGCTTCCCGGAACTGACCGTGCTCGACAGCACCAACCCGGATGCGATTGGGCGGCTGGCGAAATCGCTTGATTACGAACACACAATCTTCATCGTAAGTTCCAAGTCGGGGACCACGGTCGAGACGTCGACTCTCTATCGTTACTTCTTCAAACAGGTGTCGCGCAACGTATCGGGAGAGCCCGGCCAACACTTCATCGCGATCACTGACCCAGGAACGCCGCTGGAACAACTCGGCAAAGACCAGAAGTTCCGCCACGTCTTCGTCAATGCCGCGGACATCGGCGGCCGCTATTCGGCACTCTCCTTCTTCGGCATGGTTCCAGCCGCGGTCATCGGCCTCGACGTTGGGTTGCTCCTCGAACGCGCGGGCGAAATGGCCAAGAAAACCCGCAAGGACAGTCTGGAAAATCCCGGACTTTGGCTCGGCGGCGCGCTCGGCCTGTTGGCCGAACTCGGACGCGACAAGCTGACTTTTATCGCCGATCCCGCGCTACGATCGCTGGCTGACTGGCTTGAGCAGTTGATCGCGGAGAGTACGGGCAAAGAAGGAACTGGCATCGTTCCGATCGCCAATGAGCCACTCGGCGCGCCTGGATCATATGGGGCCGATCGGCTCTTCGCGGGGTTCGACCTCGCGCCACAACCGCACGCTGAAACAGACGCGATGCTCGCGGGCCTGGAAGAGGCCGGACAGCCAGTCATTCGCATTCGCCTGCGGGACGAATGGGACATCGCGGCGGAGTTCTTTCGTTGGGAAGTCGCCACGGCGCTGGCGGGGGCCGAACTCGGGATCAATCCGTTTGACGAGCCAAACGTCCAGGAGAGCAAGGACAACACGAACCGGCTGCTCGGTGAATTCAAGAAAGATCACCGGCTGCCGGAACAGGAGGCGTCGGCCACCGATCAGATGTTGGCGGCCTTTGGCTACGACTCGCCGACCGTGAGAGAAGCGGCCGAACAGTTCCTCGACGAGGTCGGAGTCGGAAACTATCTGGCCATCATGGCGTTCTGCGATCGCACACCTGAAGTCGAGATTCGGTTGACCGAGATCCGGCGACTACTGCGCGAGCGGCTGAAAGTCGCGACGACACTCGGTTATGGCCCTCGATTCCTGCACTCGATCGGCCAGCTCTACAAGGGTGGTCCGCGATCGGGCACTTTCCTTCAGATCGTGATCGAACCAGGAAATGACCTGGACATTCCGGATGAGAGCTACTCATTCGCGACGCTGTTCGCCGCGCAGTCGCTTGGAGATTACGAGGCGCTGGGGCAAAGACACCGGCCGCTACTGCGACTCAAGATCACGGGAGATCCAGTGATGGGTCTCGATCGAGTCTTGCAGTCGCTGGTTGCATCCGCTCTGCGCTAGAGACCGAGCCAGCCGGATATCGCTCCGGCTGGCCCATCGATTGCTACGACTTGGTTGGCACAGACTCCGCCGGCGGATCGTCACCGTGATGACGACCGCCTACGACTGACTAGCAAACAGGATCGATCGACGTTTGCGACCGAATACAGTCCGTTTCACGCACGGCTCGCCTCGCGGCGCGGGCTTCCCCGGGAATCGAGCGGAAGCCCCAATGCTCCACGGTCGAAATGGCTATTGCCAGCGGTGAAGCAGGAATCAAACGCGAACGCTTCATAATGGGTTGGAGGATTCCATGCAAACCGCCATGGTCGAGAATCCGCTACGCGAGGGGCTGCGGCTCGAACGCGTTCCGGCTCCCTGCGCCATGGTCATCTTCGGCGCCTCAGGAGATCTGACTCGCCGCAAGTTGATGCCCGCACTCTACAACCTGGCCATCGAGGGCCTTATCCCGTCGGGATTTAGCGTCGTCGGATACGCGCGTCGCGACCTGACGACCGATATGTTTCGCGCGCAAATGCGGGACGGCGTGGACCGTCATTCTCGCAGGCGGCCAGTCGATCCCAACGTCTGGGAGACCTTCGAGCAGGGCATCTCCTACGTCGATGGAAATTTCGAGGACCCCAAAGACTATCGGGCGCTCGGTGACGAACTCAAGCGCCTTGACCGCGAGCGCGGCACGGGTGGCAACCGCATCTTCTACCTTGCAGCTCCGCCCCGTATGTATCGCACCATCGTCGACAATCTCGGGGCTGCCGGGCTGGTCGGCGAGCAAGATGACGGAAGCTGGACACGGCTCGTCGTCGAGAAGCCGTTCGGCCGCGACCTGCAGAGCGCGATCGAACTGAACGACCATCTCCACACCGTCTTCCAGGAGAACCAGATCTTCCGCATCGATCACTACCTCGGCAAAGAGACGGTGCAGAACATCATGGCGTTCCGCTTCGCCAACGGCATCTTCGAGCCGATCTGGTCTCGAAACTACATCGACCATATTCAGATGACCGTGGCCGAGACCATTGGCGTCGAGGACCGCGGCGGGTATTACGACCAGGCCGGGGCCATGCGTGACATGGTCCAGAATCACATGCTTCAACTCTTGAGCGTCATCGCCATGGAGCCGCCGATCAACTTCGACGCCGACGCCGTTCGAGACGAGAAAGTCAAAGCGCTACGGGCGATCCGTTCGATCAAGCCGGACGAGGTCGAGAAATACACGGTTCGCGGGCAATATGGCCCGGGCTGGGTGGCCGGAGAGGCCGTCCCCGGCTACCGCCAAGAATCGAAAGTCAACCCGGATTCGATGACCGAGACCTTTGTCGCGGCCAAACTCCTGATCGACAATTGGCGTTGGGCAGGCGTTCCGTTCTACCTCCGGACCGGCAAGCGCATGCCGCGCCGCGTGACTGAAATCGCGATACAGTTCAAGAGCGTGCCGCACCCACTCTTCAAAGAGACGGAGGGAGCGCCGCTGGAGCCAAACGTCCTGGCGCTGCGGATTCAGCCGGATGAAGGAATCTCGCTCAAGATCGCCGCGAAAGTCCCCGGCCCACATATTCGATTGCGCTCGGTCAACATGGGCTTTCTCTACGGCACCTCCTTCTTCGTCGAGTCGCCGGATGCCTACGAGCGACTGCTGCTCGACTGTATGTTCGGAGATTCGACGCTCTTCACCCGGCGTGACGAAACCGAGGCAGCCTGGAAACCGATCACCGAAATTCTGCAAGAGTGGGGGGAGATTCCGCCGCCTCGCTTCCCGAACTACGAGAGCGGAACCTGGGGTCCAGCAGCGTCTGACGCGTTCATGGCGCGCGACGGACGTGCCTGGCGACAACCGTAAAGCCTTTTCGCGGAGGTAGTACACATGACCGGGATTGATGTCAGCGTCGATGTCCACGGGATCAAGGGACCGGCGGTCGACGTTGGGTCGATCGAGCGTGAACTCGCGCAACTCTGGCGCATGCCGACGGTTGTTGGACTCCGCGAAACGGATGTCGTGCCGACGCGCACCAGCGTGCTCAATCTCGTCGTCCACTGCTCAGATCTGTCCATGGAGATGTGGACCAGTAAGATCATCAATGAACTGGCGACCAACCACCCGTCTCGGGTGATCACGTTCACCGTCACATCTGATCCGCGCGCCTTCGAGGACGATATCGACGCACACGTCAGCACGCACTGCTACACGTCGTCCGGTGAGCGATTCGCCTCCTGCTTCGAGAAGATCGAGATCAAGACGCCGCCCGATTCGCTCGACCAGTTACCAAGCCTTGTCGTCGCGCTGGCGCTGCCCGACCTGCCAACCTTCGTCTGGTGGCCGGGTCAGCCGCCGCTGGCCGACAAGCGCTTCGTGCGGGTCGCACTTGCCACCAACCGGATTATCGTCGACTCGCTCGACTTCCAGCGTTGCGGCGTCAACCTGGTTCGTCTCGCCGATCTTTGCCGGGCTATCGGTGAGGATTGCGCGCTCACCGACCTGAATTGGGCACGCCTCACTCCGTGGCGTTCGATGGTATCCCAGTTCTTCGACATTCCGGATTGTCGCTGGGCGCTGGACCACATCTCGAAAGTCAAGCTCGTTTTTGGCCATCACTCGGGCGGCAAGCTCAACGCCGCGCAGGCCATGCTCATCGCGGGCTGGCTCTCAAGTCGTTTAGGCTGGAGCCTGACTCAAAATACCGTGCCAGTCGACCGTTCCGGTGTCTGCTTCGCACGCGATATGATGAGCAGTCGCATCGAGATCGAGATGCAGACGCACCCCGTCCCGGCGGACTACAACGGCTACCTGCTCGGTGTGTCGCTCACGTCGGACGATGGCGGAAAGCACGGCCAGTTCGATGTCGAACGCGTCGGCTCCGATCGCTCGACCCTGAGGATGACGGCGACCGTCGACGGTCAGGTGGTCGCAGAGCACGCCATGCGCTCTGCCCTCTCAAACCTTCCACAGCTTCTCCTCCGAGAGCTCGAGAGCACGATGCACGACAAGTATTTCGAAGACGCCCTGTCTGAGGCCGCCCGCTATGTGTCGGCGGTGAAGTTGCGGAGAAGCGCGTGAGTGATCTTCAGATCGTCGTTTCGGAAAATCCCACGGAACTCGCCGAGGCCGCGGCAGAGCGATTCGTCGACATCGTCAAGGAACGCCAGTCGGCAGCAGGCACGGTGCGTGTGGCCCTCTCAGGTGGATCGACACCTCGGGCGCTCTTCAACCTGTTGGCAAGCGACCGCTTCCGTTCAGAAATCGACTGGGGCCAGATTGACATCTTCTGGGGCGACGAGCGGACCGTCCCTCCGGACGACAAAGACTCGAACTACCGCATGGCGCGGGAGACGCTCCTGAGCAAGGTTCCGATTCCTGACGAGCACGTTCATCGCATCCGTTGCGAGCTCGAACCGGATGCCGCGGCGAGTGACTACGAACTCGAGCTGACTCAGGTATTCGGCGACGTCAATCCCGAAGGGCCACCTCAGTTCGACCTGATCTTGCTCGGCATCGGCACCGACGGTCACACGGCGTCGTGCTTTCCCGGCACCAGCGCGCTGTGGGTGCGCGACCGGCTCGTGGTTGCCAATCCAGTTCCGCAGCAGCAGACGACCCGGCTCACGCTATCCGTCCCAGTTCTATTGGCCGCCCGTAACGTCCTCTTCCTCGTCGCGGGTGAGGACAAGGCGCCCGCCGTTCATCTCGCCATCGAAGGAGACTGGAACCCGGACGAGACTCCCTCCCAATTCCTGCGCGATGCATCCGGCACGGTCATCTGGATGCTGGACGCGGCAGCCGCGTCTCAGCTTCACGACCGCGGAAATGGATGAAATAACCCATTCGATTCGGTTACATTGAGAGACCCGCGCCGGCAACAAGGTCGGCGTGGGATGAGACGATACGTCCGTCGTGTGATCAGCGGCGCTATTGGCGACTGCTGGTGGCAACACGGGCGGCGTGACGATGCAGGGAGCAGCAATGAGCGATGAACTGGTTCCGGGCGCTACGCCCAAACGGGTCATGATCATCATGGCACATCCGGACGACGCGGAATTCAGCTGTGCCGGAACGGTCGCAAAGTGGACATCCGAGGGAAGCGACGCCATCTTCGTGCTCGGCACCAGCGGTGACAAGGGAAGCGACGATCCCGAGATGACCTCTGAAATGCTCGTCGAGACCCGGGAGCGAGAGCAACGGGCCGCCGCCAGTGTGCTCGGCGCGGATACCGTCGAGTTCCTGCGCTTCCGCGATGCCGAATTGGTTCCGGATCTCGGTCTGCGGCTCGCGATCACCCGAATCATCCGCAAGCACAAGCCGGATGCGGTCATTTGCCAGGACCCGACAAATCGCTGGGAGGGGCAGGAATACATCCAGCACCCGGACCACATCGCCATGGGCGAAGCGACCCTCGCGGCGGTCTTCCCCTCAGCGCGCGATCGACTCACGTTTCCCCAACTCTTGCAGGAAGGACTCGAGCCGCACAAAGTCGCCCAGGTCTACGTCGCCGGAGCCCGTGACCCGGACGTGTGGATTGACGTCACCAATTCATTCGATACGAAGCTGCGGGCCCTCGGTGAGCACAAGAGCCAGATGGGCGATTGGGAATTCGAGCCGATGCTCCGCCGCTGGGCACAGGATACGGCCGCCGAAGCGCGCTATCGCCGCTACCCTGGCGCTGGCCAGATGCAACTCGCCGAGGCGTACAAGTATTTCCGGCTGGACTGATCGCGTCGAAGTTGTCCGTAGGGGAGCCGTCTCCCCTACGCCACAATTCACCCGTTGCGGCGTGATCGCCTTGAGAATTGGTCACTCCGTCAAGAATAGCTTCCAGGAATCGGGCGTCGAGCCAGGGAACCGGTACTCGTAATCCGTCACCTGTCGCATCGGTGGTAGGCGTCTATTCAGCACGCGCTCGGCCATGTACTGCGCCAGATAGGTAACGTCGTCACGGCCAGACAGGTCGTCGAGGGTGAAATACCCGACTTCGTCATTCTCGCGTCCGTCCGGACGCGGTTCTCCGTCGCGATGCTCCAGCAGCCAGAGGACGTAGGTATCGGTGCGACGATCGTCATGGTAGCTTCGCATTCCGATGATTCCAACAGGATCAGCGATCACGCCGGTCTCTTCCAGCACCTCGCGAGCGATGGCCCTATCCAGCGTCTCACCGGGGTCCATCACACCACCAGGCAACATGAACCGGCCGCGTGAGGGCCCGTAGGTCATTCGCACCAGTAGCACCGCGTTATCGCGTACCACGAGTCCACCGACACTCGTCACGTTCTTCGACGCTGGCACGGTCACGCATTCACCTCGCCCGTCATGTCGATCTCGAGGCTGATATCAAGTGCCGGCGAGGAATGGGTCAATGCCCCGGCGGAGATCAGGTCGACGCCCGTCTCGGCAACAGCGCGAATGGTATCCAGCGTAATCCCTCCCGAAGCCTCGAGCACCGCGCGACCGGCTGTGATGCGTGCGGCCTCAGCCATCTCATCTACCGTCATGTTGTCGAGCAGCACCGCATCGGCCCCCGCGTTCAGTGCCTCGCGCAATTCATCAAGATTCGTCACCTCAACCTCAACACGCAGCGGGTGCGGCGCTTCGGCCCGCGCGCCCGCGACCGCTTTGGTGATCCGGTCCGGCCCGCCAATCGCTGCCAGGTGATTGTCCTTGATCAGAATGCCGTCGGCGAGTCCAATCCGGTGGTTGTGACCTCCACCGTGGCGCACGGCTGATTTCTCAAATTGACGCATTCCAGGCGTGGTCTTGCGGGTATCGATGACGCGAGCCCGAGTCCCCTGAACCGCGGCAACATAGCGTGCGGTCGCCGTTGCGACGCCGGATAGCCGCTGCAGGAAGTTGAGCGCGACACGCTCCCCAAGTAGAACGCTCCGCGCCCGGCCACGAATTCGCCCCAGGATTTGTCCCGCGCGGACATGATCTCCGTCCGCCACCTGCGCTTCGAACACGACACCCGGGTCGACCTGACGAAAGACTTCTCGAACCACGTCGAGGCCGGAGACCACCCCATCCGCCTTGGCGAGAAACTGCCCAGAACACTGGCGATCGGGCGGCACGGTCAGATCGCTCGTCACGTCGCCGAAAGCCGCATCTTCCTCGAGCGCCAGTTCGACGATCCGAGAAACTCCAAACACCTCTGTTCTCCTCTTCGTTTCGGCCCCACGCTACGATCGCGCACTGTATTCAAACAGAGATCAACATTTCTCGCTCGCCCGGCTTTTTCGTAGTATGTAGGGTATCTGCCGTTTCGCTCGATCGAGAAGGACGTAGAGGCAGCGACGACATGGATACTACCGCCACCATTCGAGGAGTCGTCCCGTTCGAGGTCAACGACGAACCGTATTTCACGATCTACTTTGCGCACGACTCTGATCCCGACACAATCCTCGAGGCGCGACTCCCTCGCAACGGGATCTATCCCCATCCTCACGTGAACGACCATATCCGGGTTCACTACGTATTGCGAGTGCCGACCCGGATCGAACGTCTGAAGAACTGATCCGAACTCAAGACTTCGCATTCACGCAATCAACAAATCGTCTGGCATTGACTCTGCGAGTAAGCATTCTGGCTTACTCGCACACGCGAGCATGACAGAGTCATCATCCTGGCAGCGTTCCTGACAGGGCAGGGAGGATACTGCATTGAACGAGAATCAGAATGAGGTTGTCGTCATCACCGGAGCCGGTGCGGGCGTAGGACGCGCGGCGACCAGAGAATTCGCGCGTCACGGCGCTCGAATTGGTCTGATCGGGCGCGATCGCGGACGTCTGGAGCGGACCAAGGAAGAAGTCGAACAACTCGGCGGGCAAGCATTAGTTCTGTCGCTGGATGTCGCCGATGCGCAGAAGGTCGACGACGCCGCAGCTCAAGTGGAGCGAGAATTCGGGCCAATCGACGTCTGGGTCAATAACGCTATGGTCACCGTCTTCTCCCCAGTGAAGCAGATGACCGCGGCAGAATATAAGCGCGTAACCGAGGTAACCTATCTCGGGTTCGTCTATGGAACGCTGGCAGCACTGCATCGCATGATCCCACGTGATCACGGCAAGATCGTCCAGGTCGGCTCAGCGCTCGCCTACCGCGGCATCCCGCTCCAGTCTGCTTATTGTGGCGCGAAGCACGCGATTCAGGGTTTCACCGAATCGCTTCGGTCCGAGCTCTATCACGACAATAGCAACGTGTCGATCACGATGGTGCAGATGCCCGCGCTCAATACCCCACAGTTCTCCTGGACCCGGAATCATCTGGATCACAAGCCGCAGCCAGTTCCGCCGATCTTCCAGCCAGAGGTCGCCGCTGAGGCCATCTTCTGGGCAGCGCATCATGACCGGCCCGAAATCTATGTCGCCATGCCGACCGAAAAAGCGATCTGGGGCAACCGGGTAATGCCGCGACTGTTGGATCACTACCTGGCAAATAACGGCTATTCGTCACAGATCACAGACGAGCCAGACGACCCGAATCGGCCCGACAATCTGTTCGATCCCGTACCCGGCGATTATGAGGCGCGCGGTCGCTTCGACGACAAAGCGTCACAGTCCAGCTGGCAACTCTGGGCCACGCTGCACCGCGGGAAAATCGCCGCGGGCATCGGCGCTGCTGCCGTCGCCAGCGCGGGGGCCGCACTAATCAACCGCATCAGCAGCGACAACTAAGCCTCATGGGGTTGGCTGATCTCGGCCTTCGACGCAGGTTTCTCGTAGAGTTCTGAGTCCGGTCCGAGTATGCCAACCCACCCTCCGCCGATCAGCGACGCGGTGTCACCCGCGAAGTAGGACAGCGCGATGAGAATGCCGCCAATCGCGATCTCGCTCAGAATCGCGTGTGTCGGGGCCAGCAGCAAGATCGGTCCGAAGATCAGCCACATGCCGGCAAAGACGTTCAACCGTCCAAACCAGCGCGTCGCGGGCCAGATAGCCAGCATACTCAGTAGAAAGACGATCGGGCCGACGACGCGAACGTCGGTCGACGCAAAGTCATCAAGTCCAAGTACGGCGGGAGAAGCCATCAGATAGAGGCCGATTGCCGCGCCAATCAGATGGCGCAGGCGAATGCCCTGTGCGTCCCATTCTGAGAGCGCCCGTGTGTGACTCGGCGGAGCGTGCTCCTCGAGTTGCCGTTCAGTTGGCTTGGTGTATTGACGCGCCAGCTGCTGCAGCGCCGCCAGTGTTTCGTCCATCGTCGGACCGGCGATCGTGATGGAGATAAGGGCGGAAAACAGGCAGAGCGTGCAGTAGTGGCTGTACACGACCGGCTGAATAATCATCAGGACAACGGCGGCCGACGCCAGGGACGCCGCCGTCGCGCCATTCATCAGGACGAACCACGGATGCGTTCTCCATCGCTCACGTCCACCGGCAAAGGCAAGCCAGAAGTCCAGAAAATAGAGCGCTGCCCCAATCGAGGCGTCCGGAATTCCGAACGGTTCAGACACGGCTGAGTTGAGAATAACGTGGCTGCCGTTGCCAAAGAACGGCTCCCAGACGCTGGAGATCAAGTCAACCTCGTACAGGGTTAGGTAGACAGCGGTACAGAAGCCCATGAACGCGAGCGCCGCCAGGATCATCCGGCGCCACATTTGCGATGGGTTCGACGTCCAGCCGGGCGGAATCCCCGGTCTATCAAATTGGAAATCGGGACGCTGCCTGGTACTCGTTGCTTCAGCCATGCGCTGCCTTCACCTGTTCTTCCGATGCCTCCGCTGGAGACACATGTCGATTGGAAGGAGTCTTCCCCCGGTTGCTTGTAGCACGAGGCATGCCGATCTGGCGACTCTGTGGAACAAATTCTGCACATTCTGAATCGTGAGATAGGTATTGGTGTCCCACTTTCTCCGTAACCATAACGGAGCGGGAACCCACGGGCGAATTCGCCACGCATGAGGATTCAGACCCTCGATCGGATTTCCAGGCACTATGACCAGATTCACGAGACACGCCGACCACGGGCGGCCTTGCATGACAAGGAATCCGTTGGTCTGCAACTGTGCGCGACTCTTCACACGGCCAACCTGGATTGTTCCGATTCCGACGAACGCTCAACGCATTGGAGGACTCTATGGGTAAGACTGCTGCCAACGTCATGGTAGACACGCTCGTCGATTGGGGAGTCGACACGATATTCGGACTCCCTGGCGACGGAATCAACGGCATCATGGAGGCGCTACGCGAGGCACAGGACAAGATCCGCTTCGTTCAAGTGCGCCACGAGGAGGGCGCCGCCTTCGCGGCCTGCGCCTACGCGAAATTCACGGACAAGCTTGGCGTCTGCTTGGCGACGTCGGGGCCAGGCGGAATTCACTTGCTGAACGGTCTCTACGACGCAAAACTGGACGGCCAACCCGTCCTGGCGATCACCGGCCACACCTACCACGACCTGATCGGCACCTACTATCAACAAGACGTCGATCTCGATAAACTCTTCATGGACGTGGCCGTCTACAACGAACGCGTCATGGGTCCGGCGCACGTCCGCTCGGTGACAAACCTGGCATGCCGCAATGCCATCACTCACCGGTCGGTAGCGCACATCACCTTCCCGACAGATTTGCAGCATGAGCCGTTCGACGATGCGATGTTCTCCAAGGAGGATGTACCGGGCCATACCTCGGCGACACTCGATCTACCGGCAGTTGTTCCGCCTCCGGCGTCGCTGCACCAGGCCGCCGAAATTCTTAATCACGGCAACAAAGTCGCTATTCTCGCGGGCCGTGGCGCGCTCCATTCGCGTGACCAACTTGAACAGGCAGCCGAAAAACTGGGAGCGCCGATCATCAAAGCCTATCTCGGGAAAGGTGCGGTGACGGACGACTCTCCGTACACAACCGGAGGAATCGGCCTCCTCGGGACGGCCCCGTCGCAGACCGCCCTCGAAGAATGCGACACCTTCTTCATTGTCGGCTCCTCGTTCCCTTACATGTCCTTCATGCCGAAGCACGGGTCAGCCAAGGCTGTTCAGATTGATGTCGACCCGGTGCGCATTGGCCTGCGTTATCCAGTGGACGTCGGACTCGTTGGCGATGCCCGGGAAACGCTGGACCTTCTCCTGCCGCTGCTCGAAACCAAGAAAGACCGCTCATTCCTTGAAAACGCCCAGCAGGGTATGAAGGAATGGTGGGCGATGATGGACGAACGCGCGTCTCGCATGGATACGCCGATGAAACCGCAACGCGTTGCCGCCGAGCTGAGCAAGCGGCTCGCGCCCGACGCGATCATCTGCGGAGACAGTGGCACGAACACCACCTGGCTTGCACGCTACATCAAAATTCGCGGCGACCAGATGGTTTCGGGATCCGGCAACCTCGCCACTATGGCAAGTGGTCTTCCGTATGCGGTCGGTGCGCAGACAGCCTATCCTGACCGGCAGGTCGTCGCACTGGTCGGCGACGGTGGCTTCGCCATGCTGATGGCCGAGTTCTCGACCGCGGTGCACAACAATCTGCCAATCAAGGTGATTATCTTCAAGAACAACACCCTTGGACAGATCAAGTGGGAGCAGATGGTCTTCCTCGGTAATCCAGAGTACGGAGTGAAGCTGGAGCCGATCGACTTCGCCAAGTTCGCTGAGGCCTGCGGTGGGACCGGACTCCACGTCGAGGATCCGGAACAGGTCGGCAGTGTTCTCGACATCGCCCTCAATACGCCGGGGCCGGTGGTTGTCGAGGCCGTAGTCGATCCCTTCGAGCCACCGATGCCCGCCAAGATCAAGCCCGATCAAGCGATTCACACGGCTGAAGCGCTCATGCGCGGCGAGCCGAACCGGGTCAAGATCGCTGAGACGATCTTCCGCGACAAAATCAACGACTTTACCGTGTCGGTCAACGACAATGGGGCTGTCGGGGCGGTCAAGGATCGGGTACGCGATTGGGTTCGCGGCGACGAAGAATAGTCGCACGGTTCGCGATCGTACTACGCAGTCATCCAGGGCGGAGAATCTCCGCCCTGGTCTGTGTCCGCCAATATCCAACCGCCGACTGTATTCACCATCTTCGCCGGGTAGAATCCGAGGATCCAGAAACGGACCGGTCAAGGGCAACGCCGTTGCCCGGAGAGGATGAGACTCAATGACGGAGTGTTACAACGCCGTGTGGCGCCAATTCGGAGCGACACTCGACATGCTCGACGACGCTCTGCGAGTCTGCCCGGATACGCTCTGGACCGAGCGTCTCTGGGCCACGCCGCCTGACTCGGAATTCCCGCCGGACTTCGCCTCCTTCTGGTACCTGGGCTATCACGCAGTCCGTTGGGTCGACGTGTATTTGATCGGATCCGAGGAGGGTTTCGCCCCGCCCGCCGAGTTCACGCCGATCGACTTTGAGATGGACGCCGCCGTTCGCGTGGAGCCGTACCCACGGGAGATGATCCGAAACTACCTGGCAAAGGTACGTCAGAGGTGTCAGACGATTCTCACCAGTATGACCGACCAGGAGGTACTCCGTCCGTGTCCGATACCGTGGATTAGCGACACTCCAATCAGCTATTTCGAACTTCAGCTCTACAGCATGCGACACGCACAGGAGCACGCCTCCCAGTTGCACCTGTTCTTGGGTCAACACAACGCGGACGGCGACTCTGACTGGGTTCCGAGCGCGCGTACCACTCAACCCAGCATTTGATCCTCGAATCAGGGACGAAAAATGGCGCGCTCCATCACGTGATGGAGCGCGCCGGTCGTTTCCTGGATTAGGCCTCGATAAGTGCGAGACCGGTCTCTGGGTCGTGCACCCGTCGCAGGTGCGACGGTGACTCTTCCAGCACGATTTCGAGCGTCGGACGGACCTTCGCCATCATGACGTGCCCCCCGATGGTCGAGCCGTCGGATTTGCCGAGCACAACGTGGGCATGCACCTTCGGTTCGCCCTTCTCTTTGTCCATGGCGATGTCGCCCGCCAGGGTCAGGACCTCGACCTGCTCCTCGACCGGGATCTTCTTGTATTCCTTTGAGTTGATATCGAAGTAGCCGAGAGTCGCGCTGCTGAATCCACCAACCGCCGTGAAATGGCTGGCGTCGAGTCGGCGCTCCTTGGCGAACTCCGTCAGGCCTTTGACAAACTCGTCGCCCGTGTCGAAGATCACTGCATACACGGTGTTGTCTTCGGACCGGCTCAGCATCTTGCTTTTCATGCATTTCTCCTATTCTTGATTGTCCATCCAATCGCCCCAGCCGCCAGCGCCATTCCGGTCGCACCGGCCAGCGCCAGAACGCCATGTTCGGTTGCGCCGTATTCCTCGGCGTGCCCATCTTCCGGCTTGCCGCCCTTCGGGCCATCCGGTCCCTGATCCATCGCCATCTTGATGACTTCGGCCATGTGCAGGGCTCGGCGATCGGTGTCCTGGGCAATCTGTTCGCGACAGCTGAAGCCGTCGGCAATGATCAAAGTTTCGTCGTCGGCGTCTCGCACGGCCGGAAGCAGGACACGCTCACCGGCTTTGATCGAGACGTCGTAGTGGTCGCCCTTCTCAAAACCGAACGCTCCCGCCATACCGCAGCAGCCGGAGTTGAGCAGGTCATAGTCGATCCCCAGCTTGCCGAGAACCGACAGCTCCGCGTCCATCTTCAGCACTGACTTGTGGTGACAATGGCCCTGAATGAGTGCCTTACGATTGAGCTTCGGCAAGTCGAACTTCTGCGAGTTGTTCTCGAGAAACTCACTCAGCAGGTAGACCTGGTGATAGAGGCGACGGGCATCCGGCTCCTTCGATAGCAGGTTGCGCATGTCGTCGCGGAAGACCGACGCGCAGCTTGGTTCGAGCACGACAATTGGCGTGCCATTCTCGATCTGCGGTCGTAGCGCAACCATGATGTCACGCAGGTGCTTCTCGGCCAGGTCGAGCATGCCGAAGTCGTAGAACGGGCGCCCGCAGCAGAGCCACTGGTTCGGGATGATGACGTGATACCCGGCCGATTCAAGCACCTCCACGGCCGCTTGCGCGGTCTTGGGATGGAAGTGGTCGTTGAAGGTATCGGGCCAGATCATCACCTGCTCGTTGCCAACGTTCTGTGGTGTCCGATTACGGAACCACTCGGTGAAGGTGTAGGGAGCGAAACCCGGCACCCGTCGCTGTGGCGCGATGCCACCCGCAAACTTCACCAGCCGGCTCAGACCCGGCGTCTGCGACATGAAATTGACGAGACCCGGCATCTTCGACGCTACCCGCGCCCAGTACATGATCAGCCCCATCGAATAGGCCGTAATCGGGCGCAGGCGCCCGCTGTAGTAGTGGGAGAGGAACTCGGCCTTGTAGGTGGCCATGTCGACGTTGACCGGGCAGTCGCCCTTGCAGCCCTTGCAGGCCAGACAGAGGTCGAGTGCCTCACGTACCGATTCGTCGCGCCAGCCGTTGTCGAGCTCTTCTCCCTGGAGCATCTCGAATAAGAGCCGCGCACGACCACGCGTGCTGTCTTTTTCTTCGCGAGTCACCATGAAGCTGGGACACATGACTCCGTCTCCATCGAGACGACGACATTTGCCAACCCCAACACAGCGGAGCGTCGCGCGGGAGAAACTCCCAGCGTCGTCCGGGAAGTTGAAGTGCGTCTTCGGCTCCATCGGCCGGTAGTCGGTACCCAGGCGCAGGTTACTGGTGATCGGGTTGGGATTGACGATCTTGCCCGGATTCATCTTATTGTTTGGGTCCCAGATCGCCTTGAACTCCTGGAACGCGTGGACGATCTCGCTCCCGAACATCTTCGGCAGCAGCTCGGCGCGCGCCTGTCCGTCACCATGCTCGCCAGAGAGGGATCCGCCGTACTTGATCACAAGATCGGCCGCATCACCGACGAAGCGACGGTATTTCTCGATTCCGTCGTGGGTCATCAGGTCGAAGTCGATCCGCATGTGGAGGCAGCCCTGACCGAAGTGCCCGTAGAAGGCGCCCTCGTAGTCATAGTCATTCATCAGATCGCGCAGTTCGCGGAGATAGTCACCGACGTGCTCCGGCGCAACCGCCGAATCCTCCCAGCCGGGCCAGGTTGACGGCATGCCGGGAACATGGGCAGTCGCGCCCAGTCCTGACTCACGAAGCTCCCAGATCTTCTTTTCCTGGTCCTCGTGTTTCAGGAGCGACATCGTCGGCGCGTTGTCTTTGCCCTTGAGGTCCTCCATCAGCCGTTTGGCTTTGTTGTCAGCTTCCTCTTTACTGTCGGCGCCGAACTCGACCAGCAGCCAGCCACCACCTTCTGGCAGCATGGCGACATCCGCCGAGTTCATCCCCTTCTTCTTCATGTAGTCGATCAGCCGGTGGTCGATCCCTTCCAGACCGATCGGACCGTACTTCATCACTTCAGGAACGTGATCGCCGGCATGGTAGGCATCGGGATAGCCGAGGATCAGCAACGTGCGGTACTGGGGACTATCGACAAGCGTCGTCGTAGCCTCGAGCACAGTGACGAGCGTCCCCTCACTGCCGACGAGCGCGCGCGCAACGTTGAAGCCATTCTCCGGCAGGAGTTGATCGAGGTTGTAGCCCGAGACTCTGCGCGGAATATCTGGATATTGCTTCCGAATCTCATCCGCGTAACGATCCCGCAAGTCTTTCATCCTGGCGTAGATTTCGCCGCGACGCCCGCCCTCCTTGATGATCTGCTCCAGCTCCTCCTCGTTGGTCGGGCCAACGCGCATGCGCAGACCGTCGTACGTGAGAATCTCTAACTCCTCGATGTTGTCGACCGTCTTGCCGGCCATCACCGAGTGAATCCCACACGAGTTGTTGCCGATCATTCCACCGAGGGTGTTGTGGGTGTGCGTGGCCGGATCCGGCCCGAAGGTCAGCTCGTATTCCTCAGCAGCGTCTCGCAGTGTGTCGAGGATCGTCCCCGGCTGCACGCGCGCCCGCTTGTGTTCGGCATCGATCTCAACGACTTCGTTCATGTACTTCGAGAAGTCGATGATCACGGTCGCGTTCGTCGTCTGCCCGGCGAGCGCCGTTCCGCCGCCGCGTGACGTAATCGGCACGCCGTACTGGCGACAGATACGAACCGTCTCGATCACGTCATGGTCGTCACGCGGCAGGACAACCCCGATCGGAACCTGCCGGTAGTTCGACCCGTCGGTCGAATAGAGGGCGCGATCGCCATTCTCAAACCGGACCTCGCCACGTATCCAGCGGGACAGATCAGCCTCCAGGCGTTCGACGTCGACCTGCGGATGATCGAATTGTCCGGTCTGATGCCGTGCCCACGTACTGGGAGTGACTTTCTCTTCCTTGGTTCCTGTCATGAGTACCTGCCCTTCCTGGGGACGATGCGTGAAGTTCGCGTCTGTACGGGCCTGGGGCCCGCGACCGGTGGTTGCGAGGGAACGCGGATTCCTGGTTGGAGGTCGCGGACGTCAGATCGGGACGCGCCACTTCTCTGCGTCCGCACGCTTGAGCGACAGCCCATTCCCGGGACGCGAGAGATCCGGGGCAAGGCAACCATCGCGCGGTTCAGAGACACCGTCGAAGATCATGTGATCAATACGTGCATGATCGTGGAAATACTCGAGGTGTCGCAGGCGGGTGGCGGCACAGCAGAGATGCAAGTGAATGGCTGGGCCGCAGTGCGCCGAAAGAGGCATCGAATGCGCCGCACAGACGGCGTCAGCACGCATGAAGCCAGTCACTCCGGCACAGCGCGTCGCGTCGGCCTGCAGGACGTCAACCGCCTCCGCATCGAGCATGCGCCGGAAGTAGACGGCGTCGTATCCGTATTCTCCAGCCGCGACGTCCATGGCGGGCGGCATCCGGTCGCGAAGCAGGTGAAGTCCGTTCAGGTCATCGGAGCTCACTGGCTCCTCGAACCACCGTACACCGTATTCAGCGAATGTCTCAGAGAGCGCCAGCGCCTGCTTGCGTGAGTAGGCGCCATTTGCGTCGACGAAGAGTTCGACGGCCGGGCCGATCGCCTCGCGCGCTTGACGCACACGTTCCGGATCCCGCTCCGGCTCGCGGCCAACCTTCATTTTCACCATCCGGAAGCCCTGTTCAGCCCAACCACCAAGCTGCGCGGTCAGCTGTTGCTCCGAATACGAGGTGAATCCCCCGCTGCCGTAGAGCGGCACGGCGGGCCGGACCATCCCCAACAGTGATGCCAGCGGTAGTTCGAGCAGCCGTGCTTTGAGATCCCACAGCGCGAGGTCGACCGCAGCGATCGCCATGGACGCGATGCCGGGCCGGCCCAAATTGCGAATCGATCCGACCATCGCCTGCCAGGCCGCGGTTACCGAGGTGGCGTCGAAACCACAAACCACGGAAGCCAGCTTGTCGCGTATCAGTTGTGCGGTGGACGTGTCGGCATAGGTGAGGCCAATTCCCGTGGTATCTCCGGCCCTCGCTTCGACGATGACGACGGTGGTCTTATCCCAGGTGAAGGTGCCATCAGACTCCGGCGCGTCGGTTGGAATTGTGTAGGCCGACACGTCAATCCTGTCGATCGCCGGTCCAGTCCCTGGTGTCTTCTGTATCATGATCGTAGATCCCGCCTGGTGTTCCTGAAATGCGCGCCGTCGCGGCTACACATCTCCGGCAAACGCCATGGTGGTAAGCAGTGCGTTTTCGGCCTGTCGAGAGTCGAGCCGGGTATGCTGCACCACGATCGGAACATCTGAGTCGATAACGGACGCGTAGTTTGTACCGCGCGGGATGGGCTCTGGATCATCGAGATTGTTGAATCTGAGATGCATGGTCCGGCGCGCCGGAACCGTGACGCGATATGGGCCACCCGGATCACGATCCGAGTAGAAGATGGTGATTTCGACGTGCGCGTCTCGGTCACCGGCGTTGAGGATGCAGGCCGTTTCGTGGCTCAGCATCTCTGGTTCGGGGCCGTTGCTCCAGGTCGGAATGTATCCTTCGGCGATCGCCCAGCGCGTTCGCCCGATTGATGTTGTCATAGACTGCACCTCGTGTTTTGATCCTCAAGGTCCCGCGTCGCGATACGCCGTCGCGAGACAATCTCAGTGAACGCGCGTGCGTCGGCGAAAAGCGAATCCGCCAGAATGCGCGACGCGACGCGGATGTATCACCCAGTTTCGAGGATTGCAGAACTTGTTCCAGCGGGAATTCCCAGTGGCCGATCAGATTTGTTTGCCGCGACGACAAGACACGCGACAAGCGGTAACCGCACTGCGGGTTCAGCCTGTGTTAATTTGCCGGTCGCATCATTCGGGTCGTAGCCTCGTTAATCCACGACGTGGGGGTTGTGGCTTCAGGCCCGCGACCCAGAATCACAACCACCTCGGAAGAGTCGATCAGAAGCCAACGAGAAGGTCAGTGAATGAATCGACGTCCCAACGACGGAGATCCGTCCGGACGCCGCAGGCAAGATGGACGAAATGTTTCGCGCAGGGGTAGTTCTGAAACCTCGTTTGGGCGAAGGCATCAACGAACTCCCAGTAGCTCACGGCTGACAGCAGACCAGATCCGTCGCACCCGGCAGCAGGGAGGAGGACAACCGCCGCAGCCGCCCCAACCGCCCAACTCTCGGTATCAACCGGAGCCGCCGGAACCACCGCGTCGGCGTCGCTCACGCCGCAAGCTCCTGCTCATACTGACGCCGGTCGTGCTTCTGTTGCTGGCTGCGGCGACGGCTGGCCCAACGCTGCTCAAGGCGCGTACGGCCTACCAGAAGATTTTCGTGCCATCGGCGCCGCGTCCGGTCGTGACTGTGAATGCTGAGGGAACGGCGGTGATCGTCCCGGACGCGACACAACAAGTCTCGCTGCCCGACTGGGGTAAGAAGGAGCGGGTCAACATCCTCCTGCTCGGCGCCGACACGAACGCCGCCCGGGCCGACCAGGGCGAGGTACCGCTCTCCGACACGATCATCATCGCGACGATCGATCCGGCCACAAACAAGGTCGGGCTGCTGTCGATTCCGCGCGACCTGCTGGTCGACATACCCGGTGTCGGCAAAGCGAAGATCAACGCCGCCTACTCCAACGGATCGGTGAGCGACATCGGAGGCCCCGGTTTGGTTCGGGCGACGATCGAATACAACTTCGGAATCAAGATTGACTATTACGCGGTCGTCGATTTCGCGGGCTTCCAGAAGATCGTCGACACGTTGGGTGGAGTCACGCTCGACGTGCCGACGCCGATCAAGGACGATGCCTACCCCGGTGAAAAATTCAACTACACACGCGTTGCCTTCCAGTCCGGCCTGCAGCACATGAACGGCGTCCAGGCGCTCCGTTACGTTCGCACACGTCACGACGACAACGATTTCGCACGCGGCAACCGGCAGCAGCAACTCTTGATGGCGCTGCGACAGCAGAGCCTCTCGCTCGGGCTGATCGCCAAAGCCCCGGACCTCATCTCTCAGCTTGGCGACACCGTCCGCACGGATTTGCCAGCGTCCGACGTGCTAAAACTGGCCAAGCTCGGGACTCAGATCAAGTCCACGGACATCACGAGTTACAACCTGCTCGACGCGACGACGTCGCAGTGGAATCCGGGCGAGCCCTACTATCTGATTCCCGATTGGACCAAGGTTCACGCGATTCTGGACCAGATGATGCCCCAGTCGGCGAAGCAGTCGAACGCGGCAGCCGCTGGAACGGCCTCCGACCAGGCCGATCTTCGCGCACAGGTGCTGGTCGAGAACGGCACGTTCGTCAACAAGCTCGCATCCCGCACCGCGACGTTGCTGAATGACAACGGGTTCCTCAACGTCACGATCGCCCAGGCATCAGACGCCGGGAATTACCCGACATCGCAGGTCATCGACTACAGTGGGAATTTGGAAACGGCCAAACTCATCGCCGAGACGCTCGGCTTACCCGCTTCGTCGGTTCAATCAGGAGACCCAGCCAACGCCAACGGCCAGGATGTCGTGGTCATCCTCGGCGACGACGCGCCGAGCGATCCTGGGACGTAGAACGAGCCTGGAATTGCCTAACGGCGCTCGGCTACGTTGGCCGAGCGTCACTGTCTAAGGCGCGGATAGATCCATCAGACCGGAGCGAGATCGAGCATGTCGACATCTTCGATCCACCGTCGAAACGCGATTGACGCGGCGTCAGGCGCCTTGATGTGCAGCTCTTCACGCAGCGAGACCGGGATCTCCTCCGGACGCACCGATTCCAGTACCTCGCGATCTTGATCCAGAACCTGCATGATCCGGTCGATCTCATCCTCGCGATCGAGGGCCGGCTGGTAGTTGCGGTAAACGACGCGGAACGCCGTCGTGACCTTCGGTCCGGTCGGTGAGTAGAAGACACCCAGGCACGAGACGCGGCCATCGTCCTCCGCGTTGGTCAGAAACATGGTGAACGGAAACGCGTGACGGTACTCAGTGAAGCCGTCAGGACGCTGCTGGCCCTCCGGCACGTATCCCTCGCGAGGCGTGCGATACCAAACCCCCTCGGGATAGTCATGCACGTCGAAATGCGGCACCTCCGGGTGCTCCGGATCGCCGAGGATATGCGCGTGGACGTAGGGGAAATGCGACACGTCGACCGAGTTCTCAACTGCCCGCCCGGCGGATGTGTTCCAAATGAGCTTGGCGACGAAGAATCGTTGGAAGTCCGGGTTCGCATCCTCGCCGCACGGGTAGGACGGAATCGGCGCGACCGGATCCTCCAGGGCCACGAAGACCAACCCGTATCGCTCGGCAGTGTGAAACGAGGGCACACGTGCGGCGCGTGGAATTGGCGCATCGCGCGACAGCGCCGGGATGCGTTTGCAGATCCCCTCGCGGTCGTACTGCCAGCCATGGAAGGGGCAGGTGAGGCGGCCGTCCTCCGTCCAGCCTTTGGAGAGGGCAGCGCCACGGTGGATGCAGACGTCATTCAACGCGATCACGCCCTGCTCGTCACGAAAGACCGCGAGATGGCGCCCGAGCAGCGTGAAGCGCTGCGGTTGCTCGGTGACTTCTTCGGACGACGCGATGGCGTGCCAATATTGGGTGATCCGCGTAGCCTTTTTTACCGACATACCGGTTCCCTTCTCCCACTCTTGACTCTGTTCAAGTCATTCAAGCGCAGCCCATTCTCGTGGCGCTATCCGCAGGAGTCAAGGACGTTCGATCGCCGACAAGGGCGCCGGGTTCACGCGCCGCCGGTGCCATCGGCGTGGACGACGAAGATCGATGTATAGTGTGGGTCCGCGCCCGACCGGTCAGCCAAAACCGAAGGATGAACCCTGTGATCCTCCCGAAAGTCCGCGACCCCCGGTTCGTGACGATCCGCCGCGGTGGGACCTTGACCGATGTGGACCATCGACTTCTCGCGCTGTGGGCGGCGTGCTGCGCCGAGCACGTCCTTGACCTCTTCGAGTCGGATCGGACTGATGACCCGCGACCACGTCAGGCAATCGAGCAGATCCGCGCCTGGGCACGCGGCGAGACCACGATGACACAGGCTCGCACGGCGGGCGGCCATGCGATGGCAGCGGCCAGAGATCTGCATGGTGCAGCGCGTCATGCCGCGTACGCGGCCGGACAGGCGGCGGCTGTCGCGCACGTCGCCGCGCACGAGCTGGGTGCGGCCGCCTATGCGATCAAGGCCGTGCGTGCTGCCGCGCCAGAAGGAGAGGGCGACCGCGCCGGGCGACGCGAGTGCCGTTGGCAGCGCGATCAACTCCCGGAGGCAATTCGCGAACTCGTCCTCGACGACCAACGATTGAGAAATGACATCTGTTGGTCGGTTTTTGACTGTTGAGCATGTGGGTATCACTGGTAGACAACGTCCTCGGTACGCCTGGGGATAACGTTGCAGACCGACGACGAAAGAAATCGTCTATCGGTACTGACGCGATCCGTCCTCAACCAAGGACATGTGCCCGACGCTATGTCCCGCGCTTCCAGCAAACAGGTTGCCGGCCGACCTCTCCAAGACAGCAACATCGAGAGTCGACCCGTCGGCAGCGTCTCCTTAGCATCCGTCGGCCACCAGGCCACCCGGCGCAACATGGCAAGTTCCCGCCTACCTCGCACTCCGCGTGAGCCGCTCCATCCACGGGCGTTCCTGACCGATCGTAGTGGATTGTCCGTGGCCGGGATAAACCGTGACGTCGTCGGGCAGGTCGAGCAGGCGCACGAGTGTCTGTGCCGTCTCTTCGTCGCTGGCGCCAGGAATGTCAGTACGGCCGTAGCCATTCGGGAAGAGCGTATCCCCGCCGAACATGACGTGCCCGACCGCCGAATACAGAGAGATCTGCCCCTTGGCATGGCCGGGAGTGTGGAAGATGGCGAAGGACATCCCGCCGACCGTCAACTCGTCGCCGTCGTTGAGCAGGCGGTCGACCTCGACCGGCGAGATCGGATCTGGACCGCCACGCGGATCCTTTAGGTGAGCGACCGAGAGCGGATGAGCCGCGACCTCCAATCCCAACGAGTCGACCAGGTCACGCGCGGCGCCGATGTGATCCCAGTGGCTATGGGTAATGACCAGCAGGCCCAGTTGGACGCCGTCCTGTTCAACGGCTGCGGCGACGGCGGGGGTCACGCCGGGCGGGGCGTCGATCAGCAACGCTTCCCCGGTCGCCTCATCGGTGACGAGAAAAGCGTTCGTTGCGATTGGCCCGCTCGTAAACGTCTGAATCTTCACGCATAACCCCCAACTTACGCGGCCGCCGCTTCATGCCTTGAACGCGACGACCGGGCGCACACTACAGATCGCGGCGCTGAAAGACCACCACCGCGCCGATCAATAGAAGCACACAGTAGACCATTGAGTAATGGACCGCCAGGTTACTCGGCGGCACCGTGGTGCCAAGCGGATTCGGCCCGATGAAGCTGATCGCCAGTCGCGGTTGCACCACGTAGCTCGCCAGCCGCCACATACTGTCGCTCGGCACCAGGATACTCGTGCCGACGCCGATGTGAACCAGCGTGTTGTTGTTCAGGGCCGTCCCGATCTGCTCGACCAGTCCGCCGGTCACCGCCATCCCGTAGAGCATGAAAACCACCACACCGTTGGTCATGGTCGAGAAGATCGTCGAACCGAGCATGGTCAGGCTGAGCAGGATCATCGAGACCAGCATCACCAGCAGTGTGCCGTGGACGACGTTGGGTGGTGAGTAATGGCCGATCGTGTTCGCCGTGATCACCACGCCCGCGACCATGAGCGCGATATAGATCACCAGCATGACGGCGAACCCGAGATACTTGCCGAGGATGATCTGCCAGCGTCCGATCGGCTTGGGCACGACCGCATGCAATGTCCCAGCCTCGATCTCTCCAGCCACCGTTCCAACCGCCGCGAAGATCGTCATGATGCCGGTCAGGAAATTCACGGTGTACAGGCCAAGCAGCACCATTGCGCTTGCCGAAACGTCGTACGTCGGCGCTGGACCCGCACCTGGACGAGTAGCCCTGCGCGCCTCGATCTCGAGAAACTGCTGCCGGAAGAGATGAAACCCGATCGCGTAGAGCACCACGAACGCGATGCTCAGCACTGCGACGCCGAGGATAACCTTGCGCCGGAACGCCTCGCGAAAGGTGAGACGCGCGATAACGGCCACGTTCAACGGACTGGCTCCTGCTCGCCTGAGACGACATCGACAAAGACGTCCTCCAGCGTGCGCCGCTCCGGTGTGACACTGTAGACCGCCACGCCACGCCGGGCGAGCAGGTCGACCGCACGCGCGATCTCCTCATCGCCCGAAGCGCGTGCCACGATTGACGTTCTAGGACCGGCTGAAATGTGATCGAGATGAACCACTAACTTGAGTTCGTCCAGCGCATCCTTGTCAACCGGCCCAAGACGAAATTCAACCGTGAGATCCTTATGAAGCAGGTCCTCGACGCGTCCGATGGCGGCAACCCGGCCATGATCGATGATTGCGACGCGGTCGGAGCTCATCTCGACTTCGCTGAGGAGGTGCGAGTTGAGGAACACCGTGACGCCCTCGGAGCGCAACCGTGCCAGGATGCTGCGCACGTCCCGGCGCCCCAGTGGATCGAGCGCCGAGGTCGGCTCATCGAGAAAGACGAGTCGTGGGTTATTCAGTAGTGCCTGACCCAGTCCGATGCGTTGCTGCATTCCCTTGGAATATGCGCGAATCTTCTTGTGGCGAACATCCGCCAGGCCAACCATCTCGAGGACTTCGGGAATCCGTTTGGCTCGGGCCTCACGAGTCATCCCGTAAAGCTGGCCGTGGAGGTTGAGAAATTCTTCGCCTGTCAGCCAGTCATGAAAACGGAACAGTTCCGGCAGAAACCCAATCTGCTTCCGGGCATGCCGGTCACCCAGTTTGCGACCGAGCAGCCGGGCGCTGCCCGATGTCGGGTAGACCAACCCCATTAGCATTTTGATCGAGGTCGTCTTGCCCGCGCCGTTCGGGCCAAGAAAGCCGAACACCTCGCCATATTGAACGCTCAGCGTCAGGTCATCGACGACGGAGCGTCCGCTGTAGACCTTCCGCAACGCGTCTGTCTCGATGGCGAACTCCGGTGCACCCCCGGTGAGTTCGTCGCCAGTGGCCCGGCTAATTGTCTGCACCATGAACCCAGTATGCCCCAATACAGGTCACCCCAGGCCATCAGGCCCGGGGTGAGTCGAGTTCGATCATTTGACCCGCGTGACCGCGAACATTGTCAATGTAGCGATGATGCGATCGACATCACATCAACGTTACTGTCGCTCCCAACCGCGTGGAGCACGCCGTTCTTCTGCCAGAGCACGGCCGAACCTTGATCGCTGGTGATCAGCAGCCCCGGACTGCCCTGAACCGTCACGTTGCTGGAGGTCGCGCCGGACGGAACTGGGATGATCAGGGTATGTTCCCAGTCATTGATCGCCCGAAGCTGAGTAACAGTGTCCGGCGGGAGCACGCCGAGAGCCAGAAGCTCATCGCGCACCATCGACATGTCGATCGATGACGGAATTGACAAGGTCGGGCTCTCCATCTGTGCCACGACAAGATGCTTGCCGTTCGACACGTAGTCGAGCGCCGCGCCAGCCGGAACGTCGAGCGAGATCTTCGCCGTCGGCATCGTTGCAGGATCGGGAAGCGGCGCCGTGTCAATGCCTCCGAGCTGGAACAGGTCGCGGGCTTTCTGGACATTCAAGTCGTAGGTGACCGTGCCCGCGTCAGTCAGGTAGACGGTCGGCTGCACGCCATCGAAGCTCGCCAGATTCGCCGGAACCTGCAACGAGTTGTCGAGGTGCGCCTGGGCTTCGGTCATCGATGCCGCCTTGTTCAGGCTGTTCCGATTCAGCGTCGTATTGAGCTTGCCAAGCTCCGACAACTGGGCCGCGACAAACGCGTTCATCGTGCCATCGGACGAGCCAGACGCCTGGGCATCATGCTGGAAAAGATCCATCGGAATCGTAATGGCGGAGAACTGCTGCACACGGAATCGGGTGAGCATGTCCTCTGCAAGCGAACTGAATGGAACGGCCGCGATGATCGCGACCATCAATGCGACGACGGCAACGCCCGCGATGGCGCCACGCCGTCCGACTCCGCTGAGTCGATTCATCAAACTGTCTCCCTTCAGGAGAGCGCTGGCGGGCTCTCGTGCAACTCGGCGCGAGTGAACCCGTTTGAGTGCCTCGTTTTCATCAATCGTGTCCATTGGTAAGCGGATACTATGGAGGTACGCAGCGACCGCACCAGCATCTTCCGCGATAATCGCCATGCGCTGTTGACATTCCGCACACAGGTCAACATGACGCGTCCACTCGGATCGCACTGAACCCGGCACGGCATCATCAACGAGCGCGCGCAGGTCACCGTCTGAGAGGCATCCGGGCTGGGTTTCCATCTCTCGCCTCCTCGTCACCTTGCAGGGTTTAGCTGCTCGTAGCGTTCGCGCAGTGCCCGTTCGGCCCGAACCAGAATCGTGCCGACTGACCCCGGTTTGACCCCGACGGCCGCCGCGATTTCGGCATAGCTGACGCCGGAGTAGCGCAGGAAGAGCACGTTCCGATCTCGCTCGCGAAGTCCCTCCAGCGCGCGGTGCACCAGTTCGGCATCCTGACGCGATTCAACTTCCGCGTCGACCCCCAGAGAAATGCCAGGGAGCGAGCGCTCCAATCGCGCCCAGCGTAGGAGGCGATGGTGAAGCCGCTGTCGAGAACGAACCGCGTTGAACCCCGCGTTGGTCGCCACGCGGTACAGCCAGCCACCCACATTGGGATTCGCACCGAGATCGCCGCGTCGCTCGTGCAGGCGGAGGAACACCTCCTGTGCCAGGTCTTCCGCCTCTTCGCGCGAGCCAGTGATGCTGTAAAGCACCCCAACGACCGTCGCGTAGTGGCGACGGAACGCTTCATTGAATTCAATGCTTTCCGCCGTGGCTTCCGTATCCCCAACTTGGATACGACCAACAGCGGAGACCGGCTTGGGTCCGACCATTGGGTGAATCTCCACCCGTAAACGCCTTGTGGCGTCGATCGCACTCAACTAACTAAACACCGCGGGCCGGAGCTTTGTGACAAGCAGTTCTCAATCGAGACGCGCGGTACCGCCGAATGGGCCAGATTTGCCGCGCCTCTGGGGGAAGCGGAACGACGATCGCTATGTCGTCGTGTCTGGGCGAGAGCCGAGCGTCACTTTGACGGCATCCTGGCTCCCGTCTTGATGCTGGACAGTGAGCGTTACCTCTTCACCCGGTTGGTGCTTGTACACCTCGTTCAGGAATCCGTGCTCGCCATCCAATGTCACGCCATCCACCGCGACGACCCGGTCGCCAGTCGTAACGCCCGCCCGGTCGGCGGGACCGTTGGGCTCGACGTTGACGATGATGACCGGCTGCGCATCGGTTGGCGCCGCTCCACCAAGGGCAGAGTTGACCGGACGGAAACTCACGCCGAGGTAGGGATGGTCGACTTTACCTTTGGCAATCAACTCGTCGGCGTATTCCTTGACGGTGTTGCTGGCGATCGCGAAACCGAGTCCCTCGGCGCCGGGCTGGCCGAATCCGCCACGCACGACCGCGGTGTTCATTCCAATCACGTCTCCGTTGAGATTAAGCAGCGGGCCGCCGGAATTGCCGGGGTTGATTGGAGCGTCATGCTGGATCAGATTGCCAAGAAGATAGCCGTCTCCCGTATCGAGGCTGCGGCTCACGCCGCCGATGATCCCATCGGTCACGGTGTTGCGAAACTCACCCAGCGCGCTGCCAATGGCAATGACCGTCTGGCCCGACCGGACCGCGCCCGAATCCCCAAAGTTGACGGTGGCCGGAATCGTACCGTTCACCTTCACCACGGCCACGTCTTGAAAGGCATCAGTTCCGACAAGGGTGGCGTCGAGCTTCGTTCCGTCGAGCAACACGACGACCAGGGCATCGGCTCCGTCGACGACGTGGTTGTTGGTCACGATGTGCCCCTGGGCGTCAATAATGAAGCCGCTTCCCATTGAGACCGTCTGTTCGGCGCTTTCCGGGCCAGGCTGCCGATTTTCGATCGTCACGACCGCTGGATTCACCTTTTCGACAATCGCGTCTTTGGTCTGTGCCGGGACGTCCGACTGCTGAGACGTGGACGGATTCAGTGCGCTCGACGCGTGAATCGCGGACGCAGACGTGTTGCTCCCGCTCTGGTGGCCATACCAGTAGCCGAAGACGCCGCCCATGACGAGGCCCCCGCTCATCCCCATGATCAGGGCGAGGATCAAGAGTCCTATCGCCGATGTCAGCCGAATCTGTCGTCTCACGGAACATCCCTTTGTACGTGTGTACGTGCGGAACTTCGACCCAAGTCAATCACCGGTGAGTATCGTCATACGGCCTGAGCCAGCGCTGAATCTATGCTGAATCCAGGATGAAGGCGTTCGTGACCGTCCGAAGTAGTCCAAATTCCATCAGCTCTCGTCATGAACTGCCAGCGCGTGATCTCCGGGTCATCTCTTCGAGAAAGAATTGCGCATCAGACCGCCAGCGGAACTCGGTTTACCACCAAGCACAGCGGCACTGCGTTTGCGAACTCGATTATATGCTGTCCGGGATGTGAGGAAATGGGACAATCAGCACAGACGTCTGGCCGCGAAAGGCGCAGGCAAGCTGACATCGATTTGCCGCGTGCTGCAATGAGCCTCCATTTCATCAACGATATCAACAACGGTCGGCCTGCAATACGTTTGTGGACGAAAAAGAACGAACGCATCACGGGTATTGGCGTCATTCCGGTAAATATTGATTATGACCACTCTGAACTTGAACTTGACCGGCAAATCCGGTATCGTCCAAGGTGGCTGATTGCCAGATGCTTTATGCTGCAGGACTACACTCATCGCCGCAGTATCGGACGCGTTGATCTGCACCTGATTGACGCACGATGTCAGAGATGCCGCTAGGAGAGGAGGTCTGCAGAACTCGCTTTGTCGTCGCGACTCTTGAATGGTTCATTGGTCGGCCCGCTGGTGGACGGTGATGACCGACGCGAGTTCGGGGAACGGTTCCGCAGCATCAACTGGCAAACACTCGTCAGTCTCGACATTTTGGTAGGAGGAGAGACCGTGAGTTCGAACCCTAAGTTCGAAGAATTGATGAACGCTGCCAGGAGCGGCAAGATGAGCCGCCGCAGCGTATTGAAGAAGAGCGTCGCGCTCGGTCTGAGTGCTCCGGCGATTGCCGCCTTGCTGGCGGCCTGTGGTGGCTCGAGCTCGAGCAACACGCCCGCAGCCACGACTGCTGCGCCGACCACCTCAAGTGGCGGTACCGGTTCCACTGCAACCAGTTCCACGGGTGGCGCGGCCACCCCGACCAGCAGCGGCTCCAGCTCGACCTCGACCAGCGCGCCAACCGGCAATCGAGGCGGCGGCGGTGAGTTGCGCCTGCTCTGGTGGCAAGCCCCGACGATTCTGAACTGCCACCTCTCGTCCGGCACCAAGGACTTCGATGCGGCCCGCGTCTGTCTCGAGCCGCTGATCGAGGCGATGCCCGACGGCTCGCTGATCCCGGTCCTGGCGGCCGAGGTTCCCTCACTGGGGAAGGGCGTCGCCGAGGACGGCACCAGCGTCACCTACAAGCTGCGCGAGGGCGTCAAGTGGCATGACGGCGAGGACTTCACCGCCGACGACGTTGTCTTCACCTGGCAGTGGCTCACCGACGAGAAAGTCGCCGCGACCACCTCGGGTAACTACGAATCGATCGACACGGTTGAAGCCGTCGATCCGCAAACAGTCAAGATCACCTTCAAGGATCCAAACCCGGACTGGTTCACGCCGTTCCGCTCGGGTGAAGGCGTGATTCTGCCGAAGCACATCATGTCGGATTACATGGGGGAGAAGGCTCGCACGGCGCCCTTCAACCTCAAGCCCATCGGCACCGGCCCCTTCAAGGTCGATAGCTTCTCGGCCGGTGACAACGTCCAGTACTCCATCAACATGGACTACTGGGATCCCGGCAAGCCGTTCTTCGACAAGGTCAGCATGAAGGGTGGCGGCGACTCGACCTCCGCATCCCGTGCGGTCATCCAGTCGGGCGAGGTCGATTACGCCTGGAACATCCAGACCGAAGAAGCGGTCATGAAGCAGATCGAGGGCGCTGGCGAGCTGGGCAAGTTCATCACCTGGGACGGTGGCGGCACCGAGAAGCTCTTGATCAACCGCTCGGACCCGAACACCGAGAAGGATGGCGAGAAGTCCAACAAGGACGTTCCACACCCGCACTTCCAGGACCTCAAGGTTCGCCAGGCGCTGAACCTGTCGGTCGATCGCGACTCGGTCGCAACCCAGCTCTACGGCCGTGGTGGCAAGGCGACCCCGTATGTCCAGAACATCGCCCCCAACATTCTGCCGGAGGGCATCAAGTACGAGTACGATCTCGACAAGGCCGCGCAGCTGCTGGACGATGCCGGCGCCAAGATGAACGGCAACGTGCGTGAGATGAACGGTCGTCCGCTGCACTGGACCTACCAGACCTCGGTCAACTCGATTCGCCAGAAGCACCAGGAGATCGTCAAGCAGTCGCTGGGCAAGATCGGGGTCGAGATTGAGATCAAGTCGATCGATGCGTCGGTCTACTTCTCCGGTGACCCGGGCAACGAGCAGACGACCAACCACTTCTACGCCGACCTCGAGATGTACACCAACTCGCCGTCGAGCCCGTTCCCGATCCTCTGGTTCCAGCGCTACCTGACGAGTCACATCGCGCAGAAGTCGAATAGCTGGTCGCAGGACAACTACGCCCGGCTCAGCAATCCGGATTTCGACAAGCTCTACGATCAGGTCCAACAGGAGATGGATCCACAGAAGTCGACTGCCATCTTCAAGCAGATGATGCAGATGACCTGGGATAACGTCTTCGAGCTTGGCCAGGTTGCGCGACAGAACGTCGCCGCGCGCAGCAATAAGCTGCAGGGCCAGCAGCCGAGCCAGTGGACCTACGGCACCTACGACCTCAAGGACTGGACGATGTCGAAGTAACCATTCGACGCGATTCAGAACTGAGTCAAGAGCGGGGTGGGGATTCCCACCCCGCTCTTTCGTGCCCGCCGACAAGGATCCATCTCTCCACGACCGATCCATCCAAATGGTGATATGACGAAACGCGCAAATCACCGTTCGATTATCACCTCCAAACTGTATTGACAATCAATATGAGACCTCCTTGCGCAAAACCTGTCCATCGGGTATCTTCTGTTGCTACAGGCAGCCTCAGGCAGAACCACTCCCGCGGAATACGATCCCGGGCGCTATGGGTTACGTCTCGATCGTTGTCTGATTTCGGCTCGGAGGTAGGAGAAAGGAGACAACTCCCCCAGCACCCCACCTGTCTGGCCGCGTCGACACCGCCACAGGCGTGATCGAGCGGATCATGAGTGCGACAGGACCAATTCCAGCGCCGGGCAGGATGAGGCCCGGAACGGATGCCCCCGAAAAGGGACACAGGAGGAGAAATCAATGGATCAGAACCGGGACTTCATCGAATTGATGCGCTCGGCTACCTCGGGCGCGATGAGTCGTCGCGCGGTATTGAAACGAGCCGTGGTCCTCGGCTTGAGTGCCCCGGCGATCGCCGCATTGCTGGCGGCCTGCGGTGGCTCGAGCTCAAGCAACACACCGGCGGCCACAACTGCTCCAACCACTTCAGGTGGCGGCGGATCGACCGCGACCAGCGTCGCGACGGCGACTTCGGCTTCGACGCCTTCCGCGACGACTGCCGCGAGTGCAACCAGCGCGCCAGCGGGCGAGCGCGGCGGTGGTGGTGAACTCAAGCTCCTGTGGTGGCAGGCGCCAACTATTCTCAATTGCCACCTCTCGTCTGGCACCAAGGACTTCGACGCGACGCGGGTCGCCCTTGAGCCGCTCATCGAAGTCCTTGCTGATGGTTCGATGATCCCGGTCCTGGCGGCGGAAGTTCCTTCATTGGGGAAGGGCGTCGCCGAGGACGGCACCAGCGTCACCTACAAGCTGCGCGAGGGCGTCAAGTGGCATGACGGTGAAGACTTCACCGCCGACGACGTCGTCTTCACCTGGCAGTGGGTCACCGACGAGAAAGTCGCCGCGACCACCTCGGGCAATTACCTGCAGGTCAGCAACGTGGAGGCGGTCGATCCGCAAACCGTCAAAATCAGCTTCAAGGATCCCAATCCGGACTGGTTCACGCCGTTCCGCTCGGGTGAGGGCGTCATCATCCCCAAACACATCATGTCGGATTACATGGGGGAGAAGGCTCGTACGGCCCCCTTCAACCTCAAGCCCATCGGCACCGGTCCCTTCAAAGTCGAGAGTTTTACGCCTGGTGACAACGTCCAGTACTCCATCAACATGGACTACTGGGATCCCGGCAAGCCGGCCTTCGACAAGGTCAGCATGAAGGGTGGTGGAGACGCCACCAGTGCCGCCCGTGCGGTCATCCAGTCCGGTGAGGTCGACTACGCCTGGAACATCCAGGTCGAAGAGGCCGTCATGAAGCAGATCGAGGGCGCTGGGCAGAATGGCAAGTTCAATACGTCTCCCGGCGGCGGCACCGAGAAGCTGCTGATCAACCGCTCCGACCCGAACACCGAGAAGGACGGACAGAAGTCCAACAAGGACGTTCCGCATCCGCACTTCCAGGACCTCAAGGTTCGCCAGGCGCTGAACCTGTCGGTCGACCGCGACGCGGTCGCGACTCAGCTCTACGGCCGTGGTGGCAAGGCCACTCCGTTTGTCCAGAACATGGTGACGACGATCTTCCCCGACGGCATCAACTACGAGTTCGACCTCGACAAAGCGGCCCAACTGCTGGATGACGCCGGGGCCAAGATGAACGGCAACGTGCGCGAGATGAACGGTCGTCCGTTGCACTGGACGTATCAGACGTCGGTCAACTCGGTCCGTCAGAAGCACCAGGAGATCGTCAAGCAGGCCCTGGGTAAGATCGGCGTCGAGATCGAGATCAAGTCGATCGATGCCTCGGTCTACTTCTCGGGTGATCCGGGCAACGAGCAGACGACCAACCACTTCTATGCCGACCTCGAGATGTACACCAACTCGCCGTCGAGCCCGTTCCCGATCCTCTGGTTCCAGCGCTATTTGTCGGACCACATTGCTCAGAAGGAGAACAGCTGGTCGCAGGACAACTACGCCCGGCTCAACTATCCGGAGTTCGACAAGCTCTATGCGCAGGTCGCTCAGGAGATGGATCCGAAGAAGTCCACTGAGATCTTCAAACAGATCATGCAGATGGTCTGGGATAACGTCTTCGAGCTTGGCCAGATTGCCCGCCAGGGCGTCTACGCCATGAGCAACAAGGTCGTTGGACGAAATCCGAGCCAGTGGTGTTACACGACCTACGATCTGAAGGACTGGAAGCCCGCATAAGACGAGCGGACTGACACGAATTCGGGTATGGTCTGGAGACGGGGCACTCTTCGTGCCCCGTCTTCGGCGTTCTGTCGCCGGTATTCAGTGTCGTGAACCGAGTCGAGATGAGGGGCGATGGCAACCTGCCGCTGTTCCGATCGAGCACCAGAGGGACTCCGCGAAGGGATCACGCTCTTCAATCGGGGCGAGTACTTCGAATGCCACGAGGTTCTCGAGGAAATCTGGCGGGCCGAACCGGACCCCGTGCGGGCGCTCTACCAGGGCATTCTCCAGATCGGCGTCGCCTTCTATCACCTTCACCGCGAGAATTGGCGCGGCGCTGTGAAACTGCTCGACGGTGGCACGGAGAAGGTCGCGCGTTTCACCCCACGCTGTTTGGGCGTCGACACAGACTCGCTGAATCGCGAGGCTCGGGAGTGTCTTGCTCGGCTGCGGGAACTGGGCCCCGAGCGAGTCACCGAGTTCGACTGGTCCCTCATTCCGGCGATCATGGTGGAATCTCGCGCGACAGAGGGCCGTCGATGAGTCGACATCGCATCAAACGATCAAAATACTGGAAGCCGCTGCTGGTCATGCTTGGCGCGACCGAGCGCAATGCCTATCTCGATATCGGGCCTGAACGGATCGTTGCGCAATTCGGTTTCAAACGCATCGAATTTCCCAGTAGCCGATGTCGAGTTCGCTGAACGCGCGAACTGGCCATTCTGGGGTGGCATCGGCTGGCGATCCGATCTGCGCCATTCGATCGGACTGATCGGCGCGTATTCGCCGGTGATACGGATACACCACCGGCCCTACCGCAGCAGCCTCCTTGGCATCCCACTGACCGTGACTGACCTCTATCTGAGTGTCGATGATCCGGATGCGATCCTGGCGGAGTTCAGCAGCCACGCGTCGAGATGAGTCGACTGACGTCTACCGCGGATTCCCGACCTCGTCAACTGCCGCCGGGTTCTCCAGCGCCGAGAGATCGCCAAGATCCTCCGCCCCAAGGAACTTCGCCTTGATCACCCGTCGCATGATCTTCGCGTTTCGCGTTCGCGGCAGATCGGTGACGAAATGAACCCCATCTGGCCGTAGCGGCCGTCCCAGCCTGCGGGTGATCGTGTCGAGGATCTCCTGGCGTAGAGCGTCGTCCGGCGAATAGCCCTCGCGCAGGATGGCGAAGACGACGACCTTTTCGCCCTTCACCTCGTCGGGCACGCCGATCGCGGCCGCCTCGCGCACCGCCGGGTGCGCTACCGCCGCCGATTCAACTTCGGCCGGCCCGACCCGCTTGCCTCCGGTGTTGATGGTGTCGTCCGAACGGCCCAGGATGTACCAGAAGCCGTCCTCGTCGATCTCCGACCAGTCGCCATGCACCCAGACATTGTCCCAGCGTGACCAGTAGGTATCGACGTACCGCTCTGGATCACGCCAGAATCCGTTGGTCATGCCGACCCACGGCAGGCGGATAATCAGTTCGCCCACCTCGCCCCGCACCGGTCGGCATTCGGCATCGACTACGTCCACGGCCATGCCTGGCACCGCACCCGTAAAGGCACAGGGTTTCTGCGGCTTGATCGTCACGCATCCCACGATGCCGCCTCCGATCTCCGTTCCGCCCGAATAGTTGATGATCGGGCAGCGACGTCCGCCGGGCACTGAGAAGAGCCAGTTCCATGGACCTGGATTCCAGGGCTCGCCGGTCGAGCCGAAGACGCGCAAGCTGGATAGGTCGTGCTTCGTTACCCACTCGTCCCCTTTGCCCATCAATGCACGTATTGCGGTGGGCGAAACGCCGAGAACCGAGGCTCCGTGTCGCTCGACCAGCGACCAGAGGCGATCGGGTTGTGGATAGTCCGGAGTCCCTTCGTAGAGCATCAGGGTGGCGCCGAGCATCAAACCGCCCTCGATTGCCCACGGACCCATCATCCAGCCGAGATCAGTGATCCAGAAGAGGACGTCGTCCGTCTGCAGGTCGAAGCAGAAGGCGAGATCGTGTGCAGCCTTGATCGGGAATCCCGCGTGCGTGTGGACCGCGCCCTTCGGTCGACCGGTCGTGCCCGACGTGTAGATAATCATGTACGGATCGCTGGCGTCGGTCTTGACCGTTTCGAACGTGTCGGGCTGATCCGAGACCGCGTCGTGCCACCAGACATCACGCCCGTCCGTCCACGGAATCTCACGTCCCGCGTGCCGAAAGACCACCACTCGCTCGACCATTGAAGCTGAAGCCACCGCTTCGTCGGCGGTCTCCTTCATCGGGATAACTCGCCCACGTCGATAGAACCCGTCGGCGGTGATCAGAACCTTGGCGTCGCAATCGCGCAGGCGGGTGGCCGCTGCGTCACCACCATAGCCCGAGAAGATCGGAATGAAGATCGCACCGATCTTGGAAACGGCCAGGGTCGCGATGGCCGTCTCGGGCAACATCGGCATGAATATCCCGACGCGATCCCCCTTCTGGACGCCGAAACCGACGAGAGCGCTCGCCAGCCGATTTGTCTCGGCCGCGAGATCACCGTACGTCAAACGGCGTACCTCACCACCGTCCCCTTCCCAGACGATAGCAGTACGATCCCGGTCCGGCCCCAACACCCGCTTATCGACGGCGTCGTGAACGTAGTTGTAGGAACCGCCGGTAAACCACTTTGGCCAGGGAAGGCCGCCAGAGAGGTCGAGGACGGAGTCATATGGCTGGAACCACTCCAGGCCGAGATGCTTGACGACCGCATCCCAGTACCAGTTCGGATCCTCCACGGACCTAGCGAGAAGGGCATCGTAATCGTCGATCTCATGCTCGCGAATGAAGCGCATCAGGCGGCTCCGACGCAGGTGCTCTTCGGTTGGCCGCCATACAATCTGGTTCATCTCGCCGCCGCTTTCAGTCGCTCGTTCCATCGACCTCTCCGCTCGCTCACGGTTCTTCGTTCAGTCCATCCCCAGTCCATTGTTGACCGGAAGGAGAAACATGGTCAACCACAATCCCCATGCCCCAGCGAATTGAGACCAGCATTCGAACATTTCCGCGTTGTGCGTGGCAAACTGAATGCGCGGTGTCGTCGTAGGAACGTGACGCCGGGCAGCAATCGTTAACGACCAGATCAGGAGAGCGCACAATGACACTTGAGGATTTCAGCAATCTGGGGCTTTCCAGAGATTTGGTCAAGGCGATTGATGATGCCGGATTCGAAGAGCCGACACCTGTCCAGCGCGAAGCCATCCCGCTCTTGCTCGAAGGTCGCGATCTGATCGCTCAGGCTCAGACAGGAACGGGCAAGACGGCCGCCTTCGCGCTGCCGGTCATACAGGGACTGGCTGGCGAATCGCGCGATCCGCATGCGCTCGTCCTGGCGCCGACGCGTGAACTGGCGATTCAGGTTGCCGAGACGTTTCACCAGTTTGGCAGGCCACGCGGCGCCAAGGTTCTCGCCGTCTATGGCGGCCAGCCAATCGATCGCCAGCTTCGGGCGCTCCGCCACCCGGTCGACGTGATTGTCGGAACACCCGGCCGCGTGATGGACCATATGCGTCGTGAGACCCTTCGTCTCTCGAGCATTTCGACGGTTGTGCTGGACGAAGCGGACGAGATGCTCGACATGGGGTTTGTCGAGGACATCGAATGGATTCTCGAACGCATACCAGAAAATCGCCAGATTGCCCTCTTCTCTGCGACCATTCCGGAACGAGTGGCACAACTCGCACGCAAGTACCTGCGAAATCCGGCGCGCGTCGTCATCGAGCCCGAGCACGTTACCGTGCCACAGACCGAACAGACCTACTACGAAGTGCTGCCCCGCGCAAAGCTCGAAGCGCTGACGCGCGTGCTCGACCTCGAAACGCCGAACTCGGCAATTATCTTCTGCCGCACCAAACGCGAAGTCGACAGCCTGACCGAACAACTCCAGGCACGCGGCTACCCGGCCGAAGCGTTGCATGGAGACCTGAACCAGACTCAGCGCGACCGGGTTATGGCCCGCTTCCGCGCCGGGCAGGATGAGATCTTGGTCGCGACCGACGTCGCGTCGCGCGGCCTCGATGTCGAGAACGTCAGTCACGTCATCAATTACGACATCCCCAATGACCCCGAAAGTTATGTTCACCGAATTGGGCGGACTGGACGCGCGGGTCGTACCGGCATGGCGATCACACTGACCACTCCCCGCGAGCGAAGACAGTTGCGCTCGATCGAACGGGCCACCGGGCAGCGAATGGAGCGCCGCGGCGTGCCGACACTTGAGCAGATCGAGGAACGCGAACGCCAGATGCTCGGCGAATCGCTCGCCGAGATCATCGAGCAGGATGACCTGGAAACGCCAATGATGATCGTCGACGAACTCGCGGCCTACTTCGATCCCTCGGAGATCGCGGCCGCCGCGGTCCGGCTCCTGATGCGCGAGCACGGATCCGACCACGAGGAGGAGATCGCGGCTGTTGCCTCCGCCACCGAGCCAGGCATGACCCGGCTGTATCTCGACCTCGGGAGACAGGACGGCATCCGGCCCATGGACGTCGTCGGCGCCATCGCCAACGAGGCGCGCATCCCTGGCAAGAGCATTGGTCAAATCGAGATCGCCGATCGATACACGCTCGTCGACGTCCCCACCCAATTTACCGAACGAGTGACCCGGGCGCTCGATCGTGCGCGCATGCGGGGCAAGCCAGTGCGCGTCGAGATCCCGAAAGAGCGAGAGGGTCGCGACAGCTAGAACAGCGACGGCGCGACTTCAAGTTGGCGGCTCTTTGATGTTCGTGCCAGATTCCAGGGGCAGCCTGCGAGACGAGTTCAAGAGGCCGACGCGGTGCCGGCCAAACCGGCGGTCGCGGTCGGCTACCAGACGCGCTGGTCAGATCTTGATGGATTCTCAAGTGACAGCGTCTCGGATGTGTCGTCACACGCGTCGTCCAGTTCGAATCCCAGGTCGCTCTTCACCGGTAGCACGACGTGAAACTCGCTACCCCGTCCAACCTCACTGGTCACTGTGATCGTTCCGCCGTGTGCCTCAACAATCGCGCGGCAGATAAAAAGACCAAGACCAACTCCTCGGAGGTTCGCTTCGGTGACGTTCCGTGCCCGCTGGAATCGATCGAACACGTGCGGCAGGTCATCCGTCGGAATTCCGATCCCGCGATCGCGAACGGTCACGTGCGCGTTGTTGCCGTCGCTCCAGGCCCTCAAGATGATTTCACCACCTTCGGGGCTGTACTTCACCGCGTTGTTCAACAGATTGTCGATCAGGCGGGTAACTCGCGCGCTGTCCGCTTCGAGCTGCACGGGCCGCTGAATCTCGAGACGAACAAGGTGCCGTGCGGGGGGAACCCGGCGAGCGGCCTGAGCCGCGATCTCCGACAGGTCAGTCTCAGTGGGAGACAGCGACAGTCCCTGGCTGTCAAGTCGCTGCACATCCAGCAAGTCGGAGACGAAGGACTGAAGCCGGTTGGCTTGCTCGATCAGATTCTGGATCGAAGACTGATCAACCGGTGAATCGGGATACCTGGTCGTCTGCCGGCCGATCATTTGTGCCTGCATCACTACGGCCGTCAATGGATTGGTCAGGTCATGCGCCGCTGCCGCCAGGAAGTCGTCCTTCAGACGAGTGGCTTCCTCGCGCGCTCGAAGTCGCGTCGTCTGTTCGAGAAGCGCGTGCGTCTCGAGAATGATCGCCGCTTGGTCCGCCATCATACTTATCATCATGAGATCGTCTTCGACGAAGACCGGCGGCTTACGGCCATACACCGCCAGGACACCGAAGCGCCGGTCTCCCGAGGAAACCGGCACGCAGATGAGGGCATTCGCGTCGAGCTGGCGGTATCGCGCCGCGTTGGATGGTTCATCTCGCTGCAAGTTCGTCGACACGATCGGCCGCTGGCGCGCGAATACCTTCCCCTCAATGAGTTCACCGGAATGGAAGATCCGAACCGCCTCGGAATCTGTTACCGATGTGAGAACCTGAGCTCGCGCGTCCCACAACGCCACGCAGACCGGTAAGCCGCCGAGCGAGCGCCGTGCGGCCGTCTCCAAACCGAACACGATCTCGGTTACGTCGGACACCCGCGCCAGCTTCATCGTGCGCGCAAAGAACTCGCGAAGCCCACGATCTTGCCATGCCTCACGCAGGAAATTGGGCGTTGCGAACCCGATGTAATAGGCCAGACCAGCCGCCAGCGCCAGTGGGCCATCAATCAACGAGTGAGAAATCCCGGCCACGTCGGGAAACGCGGCTTGTAGGCCGGAGAGGACCGCCGCACAGCAGAGAAGCAGCGAGCCGATGGCTACTGCCAGTGTCCGGCGGCGCGCGACGCCGCTGGAACGAATTCCCGTGGACATCATGACGATCGACGAGAAAACCGCTACGACGCCGAAATAGGCAACTGCAGGCACCAGCACATGCGCTGAGTTCGCATCTCCAGCCGCCCACGTAAGTACGACAAGGATCGCGAACGACGCCGTCGCGACGTGTTCGATTGGACGCGGGATGACCGACATATTATCGATCAACTGCATCAGTAAGAGCGCCATCGCCAGCAAGATCGATACGTTGGTCGCGTGGAGCCCGCGTTGATAATGCAACGCGAAGCCACGCACAATCGTCGAATCGCTCACGAGCAGCGTTGCACACCCAAAGAAGAGGGCAGTCTCGATCCAGATGCGTATGGGTTGACGAACGGCACGAACGATGGTGACCGCGAACAACAGAGCGAAGAGCGCGGTGGTAGCCGTTCGAACGACTGTTTCGACGGCCATTGAGTGTCCCCCAGGTGGTAGGCCTGCACGCCGGCGACGGCAAATACGACCAGCAACCCAGTCAGTTCGGGGTAAGTCAACGACAGCCTTCGCCTGGAGAACCCGGTCCACCGGCAATCGCGAAGATAACGAGAGCCCGCGGAACCAGACGACGACTGACGTCACGGATCCCTGGATCGCTCGACGTTCGCACCCACGTGCACGTCATGTGTCATCGGGCTGTACCGGCACCACTGAAGCGCGACGGATCACATCAACCCGACTTATGTTTTGATTGTCTGGAGTATAGTGGCTGAAGGGTCCAATCTCAACAGAAGCGAGATTAATGCCCGGGAAGCATGCTCGAATCGGTAGCCCGCGCCCGGCTAGTCGGCACAACCACCGCCGAGCACCATGCGATTCTGCAGTGCAACGTCACCGTTGATCTGCGATTCCGTTCCATTCGGCACGAGCCACGGCCCCATCGTTGGCTCACGCTGCACGGCCGAATCGCGCGGGAGGACCAGGTGGAAGGTGCTGCCGTGCCCAGGCTGACTCTCGACGCGCAAGGTGCCACCATGCGCCTGGACGATCGCACGGCAGATGAATAACCCTAGACCGATGCCGTGTACGCCTTTGGTCTTGGCGTTGTCACCTCGATGGTGACGCTCGAAGATGTATGGCAGGTCGTGCGGGGGAATGCCGATACCTTGATCGCTGACCGACACCTGAACTTCGTCGCGATCTTGCCGGATTCGAACGCGAATTTCGCCGCCGTCGGGGCTGTACTTGACGGCGTTTCCAATGAGGTTGTCGAAGACCTGGGTGAGCCGTGCGCGATCACCATTGATACGCACACCTGATTCAGATTCAAGCACGAACTGGTGCGGCTCGACACAGACACGATCACCGATCTCGCTGGCGAGCGCGGCCACATCGCACGACTCGTAGTTGAGCGAAAGCCCCTCGTCCTCGGATCGCTGAACGTCGAGAAGATCCTCAATGAACGACCGGAGCCGGTGCGTTTGCACGATGATCTGGTGCAGACCGTCGGCGTCGGCTGGAGCATCGGGAGACCGGCGCGCACGCCGTTCGAGCAATTGCGTCTGCATGACAAGAGCGGTCAGCGGAGTCTTCAGATCGTGGGCAACGGACGCTAGGAAATCGTTGCGCAGTTCCAGCGCCTGCTCGCGGGCACGCAGCCGAGTCTCCTCCTCGACCAGGGCACGGCTCTCGATCACGACTCCAGCCTGATCGGCCATCAGTTGCAGCAGCGTCATGTCCTCCTCGACGAAGAACGGCTCTCCGGTGAAATAGACCGTCAGGACCCCATACTGATGTCCACGAGAGTTCACCGGGGCGCTGATGACCGACCGTGCGTTCAGACTCAGGTAGACCCCGGCCGCTCCAGGATATTCCCGCAAGAAATCTGAGGTGAACGTGGCCGTCTGCGAGCGGAACGCGGCACCCTCGACCGAATCGGACAGATTCGCGCTCTCGATTCCGATACTGTTCGTTGGAAAGAATAAATCACCGTCGAGCTCGTTCCATAGCGCGACAGACGCGGCAATACCGCCGAGCGAATGGCGTGCGCTCTCTTCAAGTCGCTGAAGCATCTCCTGCCGGTCGCTCAATTGAGACAAAGCGACCGCCTTGCCAAAGTAATCTCGCAAAACCGGCTCGCGCCAGGCCCGGCGCAGAACGACCGGCGTGGCGAACGCAATGAAGTAGCTAAACCCACACATCAGCGCAAGCGACTCGTTGAGGATGTGCGTGGCGCTCCCAACCATCCCAGGGACAAACGCGGCAATCCCCGCTACCAGGATGATCGAGCCGAGAAACGCGGAACCAATGGCGACCGCACTCAGACGATACTTTGTAACGCCCTGAACGCGACGCGATCCATTGACCGCGATGATGGTCGCATAGACTGTGAAGCCGAGAAAATAGAGAACTGCTGGAAGGACAAACGAAAACCGCTGATCGCCCAACCCGACCAGCGTTTGAATGCCAAGAAGCACCAGTCCGATTTCGCCAACCCGGAAGACCACCGTCGGCACGTCCGACAAACTCGCAACAAGACGCAGCAGCAAGTACGACATCGAAATGAGCGCGATCTGGTCCAAGGTCGCGAGTACTTTGGGAGGGTTGCGTTCGAAATGATTGAAAATGAGTGACTCAGTGAGGATAAAGGCGGCCGCGCCAAAGAAAAGCGATGCTTGAATCTGGACCCCGCGAGGTTTCCGAATCGTGCCAGTGAGAACCACCAGAAAGATCAGGCCGAAGAGGCCGTCGGTGGCGTACTGGATGAACTGTGCAACGCTCATTGAGTCGAACTCAATCCGTCTCTATTGACGATGAATCCGGACCGTTCGAAAACGATTCCAACGGCTATTTCGTTCATCTACGGTCTCTTCGCGTTATCTGCTCACGGTCAGAATACCGCGTACGTGCGTACCTGAAAAGCGTCCGGCAGCGACCGTTCGTCATCCTGTCCGGACGAGTGACCCGGCCGCAATAGGGGCAATTTTCGTGCCCCAAGTTTCCGCCCGCTCGAGTCGTGGTACAGCAAAGGTCCGGAGATCGTGGGACGCCCCACAGTTCCCGGACCTTTCGTTCTTGGTGATGCTGTCAGGAACTTCGTTCCTGACGATGTCTCGACTGTGCTTACCCGCGAGGGTAACGCGGATCAGTCCGGCGAACCCGGACCGGAACCGGCTGCGGAGCCGGTCGTTCGTCGCGACCGAGGAGATTGGAAAGACCGCGAACGAACATGCCAGCGATTGACTCAACTGCCGAACTGAACCCGACGGCGAATCGAACTGAGGCAGGCTCCTTGCTCACAAATCGAGGTGCTTCAGAATGTTTGCGAGGTTGTTTCATGGTACTTTCTCGTTTCAGAGTCTCAACGCAACCCGGCGTTGCGTTACATCTCTTATACGCAGGAAGCCTACCATCGGATGATGAGGGGAACCTTAAACCTGTCTGGAAAAAGTACCATTAGTGTGTCAACATTTAGGGTTGATCGGATAGCGGTCCATTTGGGGCTGTTCCGATAACTCCAGAGACTTGCCCGCGAGCGGTACGGCCAGCCAGCTGCAACGTAGACGCAGCCTAACGTCCCGGAACCGCGATGACCACGAAGGAGAGGACAGCATGGCAGGCCACTCAAAATGGGCTCAGATCAAGCGCCAGAAAGCATCAGCTGATTTCAAGAAGGGCGCGACCTTCAGCAAGCTCGCCCGCGAAATTCACGTGGCTGTCCGCGAAGGCGGCCCGAACCCGGACGCGAACTTGCGACTCCGCATGGCGATTGAGCGCGCCAAGCGCGAGGGTATGCCAAACGACACCATCGATCGCGCGCTTGCCAAGGCCAGCGGCGTTGGCGCCGATGCCGAGAACTGGGAGACCATCGTTTACGAAGGATATGGTCCCGGCGGAATCGCCGTCCTGGCGATCGGCTTGACCGACAACCGGAACCGGACAGCATCCGAAGTACGCTTTGCCTTCACCCGCCATGGCGGGACCCTCGGCGAGACCGGGTGCGTCGCCTGGCAGTTCGACACGGTCGGTCAGATTGTGGTGCCCGTCGAGGCGACCGACGCCGACGAGGTGGCACTGTCTGCCATCGACGCCGGAGCGAAGGATGTCGAGACGGATGAGAACGAGATCGTCGTTACCACCGAAGCGACTGACCTTTCGAAGGTGTCGGAATCGCTCAAAGAGATCGGCATCGATGTGCAGCAGGCCGAAATCACACGCTTACCGCAGGCGACGATCGAATTGGACGGAACTCAGGCGCAGACCGCGGTGAAATTACTCGAGGCGCTCGACGACCTCGACGACATTCAGGAGGTCTACACGAATGCGACCTTCTCAGCCGACGTCGAGAGCCCGGTCGCCTGAAACATTGCGGTTACATTGGACAGGTAGCCTGGCGAAGAAACGAATGAGGGGCGGCTTTCACCGCCCCTCCGCACGTTGATGCTAAACGAAAGTCGTTCAGCCGGGCTGCCTACGATAGGATCGAATCAGTCTCGCCCGGTCATTCGATGTCTACGATTGCTCGTTCCGTTGTGGAAACAGGCGCCAGCATTCGTGGGCACCCGGAGTCGCCATACATCGCTGGGCATCTTCCTCGGTGCGAACCGAGTATCCAAGCGAACAGCGCATCACAGGATGGCCTTTCCCTTTGAGAACGAGATGAGTGCGGCGTAACATCGAACATCCAAGGTGGAGCTCTTCAACATCTGACGTAGACGGCGCCGTCTGCGATTGGGAAGCGTCTTCCCGCACTCGGACCATGGCACACGTCACTTTCTGCTTGCCGTTTACGCTTTCGCACCGGTATGGAGACGCCCTCCACGCCGGTTGCCTGCTCGTTCGAGATGAGCACATCGGAAACTTCACCTCAGCGCCCATTTCTGCCAATTATACACGCGGCATTCGGACACATCCGGCACGTAGGCTCAAGCGTGTGCGATTCGTCCGTGGCATGATTCCCGCTGCCATCGTTCTCGGCCAATCTCCGGGCCGAGACACATCGACGTTAGAAAAGGCCTCTTTGAGACCATGGGATTAATTCAATCGTCCAGAACGAGCGTCCTCGCAACCGGCCGGTCAAAGCTCGCCAGTCCACTCAATATTGTCTCCGCGGCCGTACAAGCGAACCGCGTGCCGCTCGTAGTCTTTGCGACGCATGTGCTGCTGGTCTTCGTCGTCGGAGCGGTAGCGGTTCAGCACTTCTACACACTCCGGGAGGTTCCGGCCATTCAGTACCGCCTCGGCGACATGAACGGCATCGCCCACTACCTGATTCAGCCGCTGCGAAACTGGGATGGCTACTGGTACTCACTTCTGGCGAATTACGGGTATGGCATCTACCAGGCGAGTGCCGCCTTCTGGCCGCTTTACCCATTCCTGATCTGGTTTTCGTCCAATCTGACCGGTTGGGATACCGCCGTCACCGGCATCCTCATTTCGAACATCTCGTTCATGTTCGCGCTCATCTTGCTCTACCGGTTGATCCAGATCGACTATCCGGAGCCAGTCGCCCGGCGGGCCATCTGGTTGACGGCCTTTTTCCCGACCGCGTTCTACTTTTCGGCGATGTACACGGAGTCGCTCTTCTTGCTGGCGACAGTCGCCGCGGTCTACTACGGGCGAACCGATCGCTGGGGGCGGGCGGCCGTGGCCGTAGCCCTGGCGGCGCTGACTCGGAACACCGGCATCTTGATCCTGATACCGCTGGCCGTCTTTCTCTTCCGCAAACACCGGTGGAATCTGACGGAGTGGTGGAAGCCTGGCTACAAACTTGGCATCGCCGCGCTCTCGCCCTTGCTCTTCATGTTCAAGCTCGACGATATTTGGGGCGACCCGCTCTTAATGCTTTCGGCCCAAAAGGGATGGGCTCGCTACAAGGCCATGCCCTGGACGACGCTGCAGGTCGAGTGGGACAAATTGAACCTGACCTGGCTCAACACGCTGATTCACTCGCCGAACTGGTCGACACTGTCCAATCCAAATATTCGCTTCGCGTTCGCCGAAAGCCAAGCGTACGACTTGTTCATCTTCCTGGTCTTCGTCCCGTTGCTCGTCTACACGCTCTGGCGCGTCCGGCCCGCCTACAGTCTCTACGCGCTGGTGGTCTTCGCGTTGCCCCTCTTCACGCCGTCGCACGTTCACCCGTTGATGTCGATGCCGCGGTTCGTGATCGTGCTCTTCCCCTTCTTCATCGCCATGGCAATGCTGGCGCGACGACGGTTGGTCTTCGGCGCGCTCATGTTCTTGTTCGTGATTCAGCTGATGGGGCTGTTAATCCAGTTCAGTACCTGGTTCTGGGTGGCGTGAGATTTCCCAGTTCACGCGTCGTCCGGACGCGCGAACCACACGTCGCCCTGGAAATCGACGATGAATACGGCCGTCTCACATTACTCGCATGAGCTGGAAAACCGCGTCCGGGCGCCGCGTACCGTCTGAGTACTGCGCTGCCGCCATGTCGTACTTCTCATCACGACGGGAGTGCACGAGGTGCTCCCCACGGCAGTTGCACGACGACGCGTTGCTGCAAATTACGGGCGTGGTGAATTCGGCAACGGACGACGAGGGCGCGTCTGATCGTTGGAATGACCTACCCCCGCGATTTGATTCGCTCGCGCCATTCGTCGCGCGCCTGGATCCAGTCCTCGCGCTTCAGGTCAAAAACGACCGCGTCGCGGAAGGCGCCATTCTTGAGATCGTCATACTTCAAGCGACCTGCTAACCGGTAGCCCTGCTTCTGCACCGCCGCTGCACTGCGCGTATTCGTCTCGAACACGATCGACTGCAGCACATGTAGGTGGATCACGTCAAAACAGTATTCGAGCAACAGGTGCTTCGCGTCGGTGCCGTAGCCCTGGCTGCGAATCTCGGGTGGACCGAAATCGCTCTCAGTCTCCCCTGTTCGGTTGATCCAGTCGATATCAACGACGCCGTTGAAACCGATAAGCTGATCGTTCTCCTTGAGGCAAACCGCGAAGTCGATATCCTTCGGCGGCTGTGTCTTATGCAAGTTGACGATCCACTTCTTCCAGGCGACCGGACCAACGGGCATTCTCCCACGCTGCATGAAGGTTTCGGTCTCGGCGGCGTAGATCCGCGCCAGGAGCGGCGCATCGCTCTCCTCGAGCGCACGGATATAGACCCGCTCACCGACCAGAATCGGATTACGCATCTCGCACCTCCCAGCGTGGATTCAGCGCCTCGTACACAATCGCGTCGACACGTTCCCCTCCGCGAGCAAACCACTCACGTAAGCGCACACTCGGTTGCATGCCGAGTTCTTCCGCGGCGGCGATCGTTGCGGGCTGGTCTGCCGCCAGTTGGACACGAACGACCATGAATTCGTGCTCATCGCGGAGCCAGGGGATAACCAGCTTCAGCGCCTCTGACTGCAACGCGTCGGCGTCTTCCAAGGTTGGCGCTATGTGAAAGCGGATGCCGGCGACCCGCCAATCTGACGACGAGAGGGACATCCCACCCACCAGCTGGTTGTCGTCCGTTCGCGCGATCACCAGCGCAAATGAGTCCGCATCCCACCAGTACGTCGGATGGTCGTCGAAAAAGGTCTTGGCCCGGCTGCCATTGATCGGGAAAGGGCTATCAAACCAGGCAACCGCATGGTCGGCGTCCTCTTCAACCGGAGCGCGGAGATAGATGCGCTCGCCCGTCAAGTAAACAACCTGCATTGCGCCTCCAATTACGTGAGGTCGATTGTCGTGTGGCGTCAGAGCAGACCGATGCTCACGCCCGCGCCGTCTAGAACGCCAGGTAATGAATCAGTTCCTTGATGTGCGCCTTAACGTCGTCGAGACGAACGAACTCGTCGGCGCCATGTGTGTTGCTGTCGATCCGGCCCGGACCGCAGAACGGAATGTCGTCCCAACCCAGCTCCTGCTGCACGTTGGCCATATCAGTCGAGCCAGATGCGCCGCTCCCGGTGAAATCCTCGACGGTGTAACCCTGGACGAGCATCAGCGCATCCTGCATCTTGCGCATATGCGGGCAAGGCGACAAGCTTCCAGGCCTTCTTCTCCAGGTCATCCATGATCTGGCTCATTCCCCCTCGTCCAACACCGATCGCCCATATGGACGATGTGTTTCCAGCACTACAACCCACGAATCGGTCTAATTTGTCGCCTACGTCTCCAGGTCACGCATCACGAGCAGAACTCGCTCGACATCTTCATCGCTGATCGCATAGTGAGTGACGAAACGCAGGGTGGGTCCACCAAACGCTGTCAAACGCACACCGGACTCTTGCAGCCGGGTCGCGACTTGCGCACCGGTGTGCGGTTCGGTGACGTCGAAGAAGACGATATTTGTCTGAACCGTTTCGAGATCGATCGAAATGTACGGCAGCTCAGCCAGACCCTCGGCCAGTCGCCTGGCACGAGCGTGGTCTTCCGGCAACCGGTCGACCATCTGCTCGAGCGCGACCACGCCCGCGGCGGCGATCACGCCTGCCTGGCGCATCCCGCCGCCAAGCAGCTTTCGAACCTGCCTGGCCCGCGCGATCGTCTCGCGTGTACCACCGATCATCGATCCGACTGGCGCCGCGAGCCCTTTCGATAGGCAGAACGTGACCGTGTCGACGTCCGCGACCATGTCCGAGACCGGCACGCCGAGCGCGGCGGCGGCGTTGAAGACACGCGAGCCATCGAGATGAACCGGGAAACCGTTGTCGTGGGCAATGCCAGCAAGTTCACGCGTCTGCTCAGGGAGCAGCACAGTGCCCCCACAGAGGTTGTGAGTGTTCTCAAGGAGCAGCAGCCCGGTCATCGGAAAATGGATGTTCTCCGGCCGAATTGCCGCCTCGACCAGGAGCGGATCGAGCATGCCGAAACGGCCGTTGGGAACGGTGCGAATCGGATGGCCGCCGACCGACGCGATGCCGCCCCGCTCGTAGACGACGGTATGCGCACGTTCGCCCGCGATGACCTCGGTTCCGTGTTCGGTCAGGCTCATAACCGAGACGAGGTTGCCCATCGTGCCGCTCGGTACGAATATGGCCGCCTCCTTGCCGAGCAGTTCGGCCGACATCTCTTCCAAATGGATGACGGTCGGATCTTCATGTGAGTTGTCGTCCCCGACATCCGCGTCGGCCATCGCCGCACGCATCGCCGCGGTCGGCGGTGCGGCCCAATCTCCTCGTAGATCGATCACCTCTGTCACTGGCTCTTGCCCCGCTTTCCCTGCTCATGGCTGTCCTGGTCGCCCTTCGGCGCCCCGGCATCATAACCCACAATCCGCACATCCTCGAAACCGGCAAACCGGCGCTGCATCACCTCGATCGCATCCGGATTGTCGTCGACCAGCAAGAACCGGCGTCCCAGCAACTGCGCTGCTTCTCCCGTTGTCCCGCTTCCAGCGAAGAAATCGAGAACGAGATCGTCCGGATTCGACGACGCCTGAATGATCCGCCGCAGGATCGCAAGAGGCTTCTGAGTCGGATAGCCGGTCCGCTCTTTGCCGTTGGTTGAAACGATGGTGTGCCACCAGGTATCAGTGGGCAGTTTTCCGCGAGCCGCCTTCTCGGGGCCAACCAGGCCCGGAGCGAGATATGGCACGCGATCGACCTCGGCGGCGTTGAAGACGTATTCACCCGGATTCTTGACATAGACGAGGATATTGTCATGTTTGGCCGGCCAGCGACGCTTGGAACGACCACCAAAATCGTAGGCCCAGATCACCTCGTTGAGGAAACAGTCGCGGCCGAAGATGCTGTCCAGCGCGACTTTGACGTAGTGAACTTCCCGGTAATCGAGATGAATGTAAATCGTGCCTGTCGGGGCCAGAACTCGCTGCGCTTCTCTCAGGCGAGGATCGAGAAAGGCCAGGTAGTCCTCGAACGAATCGCCATACGATCGCGTGCCGAGCTTCGTGGTGCGGTACGGTTTGCCCTGAAAGCCAGTGCGGTCTCCGTTGGGATCGTGAACGGTGCGCAGGCGCGTGCGGGACTGTGACCGGCCGGTGTTGAACGGTGGATCGACGTAGATCAGGGAGATCGAATCGTCCGGGATGCGCGCCAGGACGTCGAGATTGTCGGCAAACCAGACGGAGTTGCCCACCCGTTCGATGTCGATCAACTTATCTGAACATTCGTCAGCCACGCCCCAACCTTCGCCGTGCCGTCAACGACCCAGTGCTACAATTCGTATTCGAACGAATTGAGGAGTCGCTCACGTGTTTACCCCCAGCTTCATGATCGTCACCGGCATTCTGCTGGGCTTGGTCTCGATTCGCACGCTGGTCAATCTGATCCGAAATTGGCACCAGACGTTCGATAGTGACTTTACTCCAAGCGACCGGCAGCGGCTCAGTGAGGTCGCCTTCTTTGTCCTGCTGCCGCTCAGCGTTGTCTTCCACGAACTCGGCCATGCCGTTACGGTCTTGCACTTCGGAGCGACGATCACCGGGTACGGCTGGTATTTCTTCTATGGGTTCGTCGAATACACCGGGTTCCTGACGTTTGCTCAGGTCTTCTGGATCGCTCTTGCTGGGAACTTCGTCAGCGTCGTGCTCGGGCTGATCGCCATCGCGATTCCGGTCCTGTGGCCGAGGCGGCCGCCCATCAACTACACGTTGTTCATCTTTGGCGCGATCAGTATCGCAAATTCGCTGATCTTCTATCCGTTTGTCGATCTGGTCGCGGGCGCCGGGGGCGACTGGTCACAGATCTACAGCGGAGCGACGCCGACGCTAAGCCGGGCGACGGGCGTCGTTCACGCTGGCATTCTAATCGCGGGATTCCTCCTGTGGCGTAGCGACTGGGGCCGTCGGATCTATGCGACTCGAACCGGCTTGGCGCCCGATGCCGTCCGACGTATCTCGACGAAGCAGGCTTCGGAGGAGTTGCTGACGGCCGGCGAGACGCTCGCTTCGAGCTGGAAACACCCACTCCGGGTCGTCACTGATACGCAGGGAAACGACGCGGCCACGGTATCACTCCACTGGGTCAGCAACGGGTACGGTCGCGTAGTCGCGGCATATGCAGTCACCAGAGGACCTCGCCATATCGAAATCCATGGCGCCATCCGGCATCTCGAGCCCGATGGCCAGGTCTTACAGCAGCCAATCTCGATGATTCAGGGGATCCCCGCGCCGGATAAAGTGACCCCGGCCCTGAAGCAGGCGCTCGACATCGTCGATTCATGGGATATGAGCTCCGTCGAGCGGTCGCTTCAGCACCCGTAATACGAGAGCAGGTATCAATGCGGAAGGATGACGGTATGCCGCGCATGAACTTCTGGCGTCGCCCGGAGACCGAACAGGATCGCCAAGCCGCGACCGGTAGCGGCACCTCCGCGCCGTCACCAACGGTTCCGATTCGTGACGCCGAACGCCGGAGGCTCCAGCGCCTGCTGGTACGCAAGTCGAGCATCGAATATGACATCGCTCAGGCCGAGACGGCCTTCATGCCGAGCAACCGGTGGACCGAGCGAATCGAGCAACTTGATGACGCTATCGAGCAGGCAAACGAGGATCTCGAACGTCTGAGGCCGCGGCCCGGGACCACCCCGGACGTCCGTCTGCCAGCCACCCCGATCGAGATCGACATGCGATCGGTCGACGTGCCAGCTGAGATCGAGCTTCGTGCCGGGGACCACGGGTTCCTCTTTCGGGAGGAACTCGACTGGTCGGAGCGCGGGCACCAGGTGGCGCTGCCGAAGCTGCAGCAGGTGGAGGGCAGCGTCGATCACCTCATTCCGGCCAACCTCGATGGCAACGCCCGCGACTTCCTGACATCACACCTGACAAACAGCTTCTCGGTCATCGCCAACACGGCATTGAAGAACGCCGTCAACGACGAGTCGCCGGGCGACTTCACACTGGAGGACTTGACCCGTCCGTGCGAGGAATGCGGCGGATGGCTTGACCCGCTCGGTCGCTGTCCGGCCTGCGCGGAGCTGGACTGGCAGCGGAACGAAATCGCGTCGGCGACCGCTCGCTTGATCGACGAGCGGAACGACGCCTTCTCCGACATGGAACTCGCGCGGGAACGTTTGCCGGTCTTCCGGCGGCAGCTCCAGGACGTCGACAGCGACATCCAGGAGCTGCGCACCAAAGGCGTTGAAGTCGAGTAACAACCGGCACCAATTTCAGGCGGCCGAGGGCCGACGCCCGCGTGGCCCGATGTGCTGGTATAGGTAGGCGCTGATCAGCAGCAGCGCTCCGAGTCCGATGAAAGACAGCACTCGGTACGCTGCGTCGAGCGACGACAGATCGTACAGGAAGACCTTGACGGTCACGATCCCGAGCAAAGCCAACCCTGCGCCTCGGAGCGCGATCGCGTCTCTCCACAGCCCAGCGACCACCGCCGTTCCGCCAAGCACAGCCCAGAGGATCGACAGCGCGACCTGCGCCTGTTTCTGCAACTCCTCAAGCGCGGTCCCGCCGCCAACCTGTCGCTGGAAGTCGTCAACCACACCAACCGAGATCAAGTAGACGAAGCCGACCGCGGCCAGCAACCAGATTGCGATCACCGATCCGCGTGACCGGTAAACGAGCGCACCGAGAATCAGCACCAGAACGATCGAGCCAAGCGCGGCCGTCGCGCCGCTCCAAAAGAGCGGATGATCGACAACCCGGGCTCCGCTGACCGCCAGCCGATTGGGTTGTACGACCTCGCCGAGCGTTTCGATCGTGCCGATCGCGATCAGAACGGCCGCGATCACGCCGAACAGGTTCATAGCCGCGCGATCGAGCCAACCGATGCCGAGTGACAACGCGGCCAGCGTGGAGAGTCCGACGACAGTCGCGGCTGGGTGCAGTTCGAACGGCAAGATGTAGGCGGCAATGCCGATACCGATCGCGATCCCTCCTCGACGAGTTCGCGGTCGACCAGCAACCCAGCCCGCCGCAAGCGATGCCGCGATCAGGATCGCCGCCGTCGCGGACTCGCGATTCCAAAACGGGAGCGATGGGATCGCGCGCACGCCGGCCTCGGACATCGGGAACTCGAATGCCAGAAGATGCAGTACCCCCGCGAGTCCGGAGATAAGCCCTGCCAACATGAGCGAGTTGAACGCGGCAAACCGGATCATCTGATCACTTGCCACACCTGGCTCAAGTCGAGGCTTCAGCAGTCGCTGGTCGACCGCGACTCCAGCCACGAACAAGAGCGACCACAGGCCAACCAGGAGAATGCCCGACGTCTCGAACGGCAGCGCGTAGACGACAAGCAATCCGCCGACTGCCATTGCAGGAATCGCCAAAATCCAGCGACGGACGAAGAGCACCGAAACGGCCAGGGCGGCGAGCACGAAGGCGAGCGTGCCGCCGTTCGCGTTCACGAACGGCCAGGTGTTCGACGAAGCGAGGTTGATCTGATCGATCGGGTATTCAAAGATGATCACGTGTCCGATCGCCAGAGTACCGAGCGCAAGAGACATCAGTCCGCCGTAGCCGTGCTTTCGCGCGGCGTAGAGCCAGGCCAACGCCGCGGCTTCAGCCGCCCACCCGATTGGAACTGGCGGACCCCCGAGCTGAACCGGCAACGCCATGCTCGCGGCCGCGATGCCGGTACCAAACGCGAGCATGCCGAACGGATGATGATCGCCACGTCGCAGCAGGAACCAGCCACCAAGCGCGAGATGCGCGACAGCCACCCCAACCAAGAAGGGACCGCGTCCCCATTCGGCACTATCCCGTAGGACATCGAATCCCCAGCCGACCAGGAAGACCGCATTGGCCACCAGCAAGGTTGTCGAGGTAACTCCGAGCCGATTTCGCGGAATGCGGAATTCCTCGCCGCCTGCAGCGACCGCGTTGAGTAGCCAAAACGCGGTCAGAGCGCTCAAGGCCGCCAGGATCGTCGCGTCACCCGTGACATAGTCGATCAGCTGAGGAGCCGCAAGTAGAAAAGCAACCGCCGGGAGCCAGCGCCAGTTACGGTACAACGCCACGGTTGTCGTTCCAACAAGCGCCACCGAGACAAACGCGATCGTCGACAGAGACGGCGAAGCTTCCAGCACGATCGGCGCGCTCAATGCGGTAACTAGGCCGTAGCCCGCAATCAACTGCGAGTTGGCGCGGATCGCGATCACAGCCGCCGCGACGGCGCTCGCCAACGCCCCGGCCAGACCGACTTCAACCGGGAAGAGCTCGTAGAGCTGGGCGCCTGCGAAGAATGAGAGGGATAGGACAGCGAGGCCGACGGGCGTCAACACGTGCCCAAAGAGCCGGTCTTTGCGCTCGAAGAACCATCCCCCGGCTCCAACGAGCAGCGTACCGGCGACAAGACCAATCACAACCCGGGCGGTCGGACCAATCCAGCCACGGCTGAAGGCCAGACTCATGAAGAAGACCGCTCCAATAATGAGGGCCAGCCCACCGACCCAGGCAAGAAGGCGGCCAGTCAATCGCTCCTCCAGGTCACTGAAGGAGGACGGCATGACCACCTGCGGCATCTCTGGAAGATGAGGGCGAGCGCCTGGGTGACGAGGAGTCCAGAGCGCTCCAGGCTCGGGAGGTCGTTCTGGTCCCGGCTGTGGACGGACGGGCCTTGAAGGCCCAGGTGAGGGCGTCTCCGCGTGTGTCCTTAGCGGCGGCGTTTCCGTGCTTCGAGCGAGCCCGACACGCCACTCAATCCTGGCGATTCGCTCATCGAACTCAGCAACATGACGTTCAAGCTGGTCAAGCCGTGCACCAATGTCATCATCGAACCGTCCATTGCCATCCATCTCCGTCTCCGATCGGACACGTGGGAACATCACTGACGTGATGCTGTCGAAGACACTGACACCAGGACGCGCCGAAACCATCGTTTCGAATCAGTTGGTTCATCCGGAGCCGGGTTGAGCTTTCGCGCTGGTGACGAGACATCCGCGACGCCCCCTTCGTATGCAGACAGGAGCGCCCACGATACAGCGGCAACATCAACACCCTTATTGTATGAGCAATTGGGAGTGATGAACTGGTTGGATCATGGCAATTCCATGCCAATTCTCGCCGCGGCGCGATGCAGACGTTACACGGGGGAAATACGAGGTCGGAGTGGACCGGCAACGTCAACCGTTACGGCTTTCGTGTTCGACTCGTGCGTGACAACGAAACGGGAGCACCTGGTGTGCTCCCGTACAAGATTTTGAGATTTTTCGCAGAGGAGGACCTTTTGTCCTCCCGCGTTGGCCTTGCTAGCTCACCAGCAACAGCATTGGCGTCTCGAGCAGACGCTTGATCTCTTGCAGGAACCGCGAGACTTCCGCGCCGTCGGTGACGCGGTGGTCAGCCGCGGCCGTCACCAGCATCGTATCGACCGGCTTGAACTGCCCATCCTGGAAGACCGGCTCCTTCTTGACCGTACCGATCGCCAGGATCGCGGCCTGCGGCGGATTGATCACCGCCTGGAAGTTCTCGACACCGAACATACCGAGGTTGCTGATGGTGAAGGTGCCGCCCTGGTACTCCTCCGGAGTCAGGCCGCCCTCACGCGCACGCTTCGCCAGATCCTTCATCAGGGACGCGATTTGGCCCAAAGACTTGTTATCGGCATCCGGCACGAAGGGACTGATCAGTCCGGTCTCGGTGGCAATGGCGTTGTTGATGTCGATGCGCTTGTAGATTCGCACCTGCTCCCCGGCGTAGGCCGCGTTGAGCATCGGGAACTTGCGCAGCGCCAGCGCCGTCGCCTTGATGATCAGGTCGTTGATCGAGACCTGCTGCGGCTGATCGACTTCGGCGTTGATCTGCTCGCGCAGTTGCAGCGCCTTTGTCATCTCGATCGACATCGAGATGTAGATGTGTGGGGCCTGCTGGAAGCTCTCGCTCATACGGCGCGCGATCGTCTTACGGATCCGCGAGAGATCGCGCATCTCGTATTCGGGAGCGCCCGCCGGAACCGGCTGAGCCGCCGGCATCGGCTGCTGTGCCTCTGGCGCCGCCGGAGCCTGGGTTGGCGATGGGGCCTGCGCCGGCGCACTCGGATCCGCTTGCGGACGTCCGATGAGCGGCATCACGTCGACCTTGATGATTCTCCCGCCCGGGCCAGTGCCGTTTACGCGAGTCAGGTCGATGTCATGCTCGGCAGCGAGCCGCCGTACCAGTGGAGAGGCCCGGATGCGCTCTCCGGGAGCTCGCTCGACAACCTGATCGGACACTGCATTGTTCGAAGTCTGCGTCGCGCTCACATCTGGCGCGGGCGCGTTCGACTGGCTCGCGGCGCTCTGCACCGGCTGCGCCTGAGGAGCCGCCTCGGCCGTCCCGGGCGTCGCTTCCGCCTGTTTACCGTTCAGTTCGGGTAGATCAAGCGGCTCGTTCGGGTCGCCGATTATCGCGATCGCCTCGCCAACCGGGACCGTCTGGCCCTCGGTGACCAGGTGCTTACGCACCACACCGCTATCGAACGATTCGATTTCGAGATTGACTTTATCTGTTTCGATCTCAGCAATGGGCTCACCACGCTCGACCTCTTCGCCCTCCTGCTTGAGCCAGCGAAGCAAGGTCCCCGCGTCCATGTCATAGCCCATCTGAGGCATAACCAGGGTCTTGGCCATCCGTCGCTCCTCCGCCTTCGTCGTTTTAGTCATGCTGCCCGGCGCGCTTGCACGCCGGGCCCGGACACCGGACGCTAGCCGACCGGTGCGATATCTCGCGCGAGGACGCCTTTGACCGCCTGGACGACATGTTCCTTGTCCGGGAAGACGAGCCGCTCGAGGTTCTTCGCGTACGGAACCGGAACTTCGAGGCTACCGACACGCGCGATCGGCGCGTCCAGGTAGTCGAACGCTTTCTCCTGCACCGCCGCCGCGATCTCGGCGCCAACGCCGAGCGTTCGCCAGCTCTCCTCGACCGTCACCAGGTGGTTGGTCTTTTTCACCGACTCCACCACCGTGTCGATGTCGAGCGGGCGCATCACGCGCATATCGATCACTTCGGCGTTAATTCCCTGTTTGGCCAGCTCCTCGGCGGCGCCCATGGCCAGGTAGTATCCACGCGACCAGGAGACGATTGTCACGTCGGCTCCCTCACGTCGAACTTCGGCGCCTTCGAGCGGCAGGAGCAGTTCACCCTCTTCTACTTCACCACGATTGCGGTAGATCAGCGAATGCTCGATGAACATGACCGGGTCATTGCCACGAATGGCGCTCTTCAGGAAACCCTTGGCATCACGCGGCGTGGCTGGCATCACAACCCGCAATCCGGGAACGTGCGCGTACCAGCCCTCGAACGTCTGCGAGTGGGTAGCGCCGAGCTGACCCCAGCCCGATGCGGTGCGAACGACGACCGGCGCGGTGAAGCTGCCGCCGAACATGTAGTGCAGCTTGGCGGCATGATTGACGATCTGGTCGATCGCCAGCAGGCTGAAGTTGATCGTCATCAGCTCGACGATCGGCTTGAGCCCGCCCATCGCGGCGCCGACTGCGGCGCCCACGATTCCAAGCTCCGCGATCGGAGTGTCGCGTACGCGCTTGCGGCCATACTCCTCGAGCATACCGCGCGTGACGACATAGGACCCGCCATAGGCCCCGATGTCCTCACCCATCAGGAAGACGCGCTCGTCCCGGTTCATCTCCTCGTGCAACGCCTCGCGGAGCGCGTCACGATACGTAATCTCACGTGCCATCGATCTTGACTCCTGACCGTCCTCTACTTCAGCTTGAAGCACTCGAATCGGCGTAAATGAACTGCTCGAGGGTCGACGGATCGGGGGCAGGGCTCTCCTCAGCGAATTGCACCGCTTCCTCGATCTCCTTGTTCACTGCAGCGTCGATCTCGTCGAACTCGTTTTCTTTGGCGACGCCTTCGTCGAGCAGCTTCTGCTTGAAGAGGACGATCGGATCGCTCTCGCGGAATCGTTCGACCTCTTCCTTCGGCCGGTAGGTTTCGGGGTCCGCCATCGAGTGCCCACGGAATCGGTAGGTTACCGATTCGAGCAGATACGGTCCATTCCCCGAACGGCAATGATCGAGGGCCGTGGTCATCGCATCGCGCACTGCCAGGATGTCCTGGCCATCGACACGAGAGGCCGTGATGTCGTACGCCATCGCCTTGCGCGACATGTCCTTGACCGCCGAGACGTACTCGACCGCCGTACCCATGCCGTAGAGGTTATTCTCAACCAGGAAAACGATCGGCAGCTTCCAGACCGAGGCCAGGTTCGCCGCCTCGTGGAACGCCCCGGCGTTCGTGGCACCATCGCCAAAGATACAGACAACGACGTAGCCCTTGTCCTCATACTGGCTTGCCAGCGCGAGGCCGGTCGCGATCGGAATATGGCCAGCCACGATTGCGTAGCCACCCCAGAAGTTCTTAGTGACATCGCTAAAGTGCATCGAACCACCGCGGCCATGCGTCACGCCGGTCTCCTTACCGAAGAGCTCGGCCATGGCCTCGTTGGGCGTGATACCACGAGCCAGCGCGTAACCGTGGTCGCGATAGTGGGTAATCAAGTGGTCGCGATCTTCCATTGCCGAGATCGCGCCAACACCGGTCGCTTCTTCGCCGATGTACAGATGAAGGAAACCGGCGATGCGGCCGCGCGCGTACTGCTCTGCCGCGTTCTCTTCAAAAACGCGGATCTGTACCATCTTGCGGTAGAGGTTGAGCAGTTCGTCCTTCCCCAGCGCAAGCTCCTTCGTTTTACTCCGACGAGAGCTTGTCATACACTACGCCTCCAGACTCAACAAACCGTCGTACCTGCAGCAATTGGAACGGCGTAGGTGCAGCGCTTGGCAGGTTCCTCGTGGTCGGCCGCGCAAGACATCGTCACCGTTCTATTTACTCTCACGAATCTCGCAGCGTGAAATCTACCTAGCCTACAAGATATCCGGCCAGGTGGTCACACGCACCCCAGTCTGGCATTGTACCCAAGCCAGTGCACCTGTTCCACTACTCAAAGTCACAATTTCGTGATCAAATGGGCCTGCCGACGTGAATCAATGGTGCCCGGCGGACAGATTACCCCCTCACGATGGACCGAGCTTGTATCCAAATCGTCGTAACAATCCCTGGCGCGCACGCACGTCATCGGCGGATTCGACCCCGAGTGGCTTTTGCCCGTCCACCACCCCGAGCACCGCACGACCTTCCCCAGTATCCGCCAGGATGACCTCGACCGGGTTCGCGGTCGCGCAGAAGATCGTGCAGACCTCCTGGACGGACTTGACCGCGGGCAGGACGTTGATCGGAAACGCGTCGCGCAAAAAGATCAGAAAGCAGTGACCGGCCGAGATGCCCATAACGTTACGAGCCGCCAGATCGACCAGTTCGTCATCGGTTCCGGCTGTCCGGACCAGGCGATCGCCCGATGCCTCACTGAATGCCAGACCGAATTTGAGTCCGGGAACGGACCCAGCCAGCGCCTCGAATAGATCCTCGACCGACTTTATGAAATGCGACTGGCCAAATATCAGGTTGAGATCGTCTGGCTTTTCGATCTTGTGACTGGTCAACTCGATCGGCATGATCCGCTCCTCGCTCGCCCGTGTTTATGATCGCGGTCCGCTCGCTGACTATTCCCGTACCGTTGCGCAACAACGGCACTCCCGCCGGTATGGTAGACCGGCACATCAAGACGCTCAAGTGCGTGGCGTCCGTTGCCCGAGATGCTTGCAGAACCGGTTCCGCGAATTGCAGTTATGTACATCGATCCGCCGCAAATGTTGCTGAGCATGTTACCGGCGGGGGACGACGCCGGGTGATGGCGTAATGGATGCGCGAATTAACCTGGCGTGACAGACGCTATGGTATTGTGGATCGACTTGAAAACATTTCATTGCATCATGCATGAGGAGGCGGACAACCCTTGATTCATCACACCGCCAATCGGAGAGCCAAAATCGTCGCGACGATCGGCCCAGCTTCCTGGGATCCAGAACGACTCGGGTCATTGCTCGAAGCAGGAGTCAACGTCATCCGCATTAACGCCGCGCATAACACCGTCGATATTCGACGTGGCATCGTGACGAAGATACGCGAGGCAGCCAGTGAGACCGGACGCTCGGTCGCGATTCTGCAGGATCTATCGGGGCCAAAGCCTCGTACTGGGCCGCTGCCAGATGGCGAGACGATCTCGCTGCGACACGATCAGTCGATCGAGATTGTCGCCGGGAACGACCGTTTAGAACCGCAACGCATCTCCGTCGACGATGCGGATCTGGTCGAGCAGATGAAGGCTGGCCAGCGCGTCCTCATCATGGACGGCCTTATCGAACTCTTCGTCACGTCACATGAAAACGGCAAGGTGCAGACTCGGGTCGTGCGTGGCGGAAGACTGCGCGGACGGCAAGGAGTCACCGTGCCCGGCGCGGCGACGCCGCCACGCAGACTTTCTCAGCAAGAGACCGACGACATCGCCTTCGCCGCGGAGACCAACCTCGAATTTCTCGGAGTCAGCTTCGTGACCTCTTCGAGAGACATCGACATGGTGCGCGAGGAGCTGAAGCGAAACAGTGGCAACTGTGGCATCGTCGCCAAGATCGAGCGGCAAGAGGCGCTTGCGACGTTGCACGAGATCGCCCACAACTCCGACGCGATCATGGTCGCGCGCGGCGATCTCGGCGTGCAGCTTCCACCGGAGCAGGTCCCGATCGCCCAGAAGCAGATCATTGCAATCGCCCGCCGACACGGCAAGCCCGTCATCACGGCCACTCAGATGCTCGAATCGATGATCAACCAGCCGATCCCCACACGTGCCGAAACGAGCGATGTTGCCAACGCCGTGCTCGATGGGACCGACGCGGTCATGCTGAGCGCCGAGACGGCCACCGGCGAGTTTCCGCTCGAGGCGGTGCAGATGATGGACCGGATCGTCACGGCGGTGGAGCGGCAGTACCCGCCAACTCGGACTGAGGGCTCGGATGGCCCGATCACCACCGCGTCGCTGATCGCGCGTGCCGCCGACGATATCGCGCGCCGAAGTCCGCTCGTCAATCTCATCGCGGTCTTTACCCGCAGTGGCTTCTCGGCTCGTGAGGTTGCACGCGAGCGCCCGGGAGTTCCCGTTGTGGCGCTGACCAACAACGACTTCGTTGCCAGGCAACTCGCCCTCGTCTGGGGCGTCACCACCATTGTCGCCCCCTTCGCCAGCAACACCGAGCGGATGATCGAAGAGATGACTGAGCGCCTGATCGACGTGGGATACGCCAAGCCGGGCCACAACATCCTGTTCGTCGGCAGCCTGACTGCGTTCAACGAACCAGGACACACGAATCTGCTGCACCTTCGTCCCGTGTAGTAGCGCACGGTGACGGTTTCAATCAAAATGTCGAAAAGGAATTGAAACGCGCGGGACCAGGTGTTCGATCGATGACGTGATGGGGTGAATTGATGGCCGTGGAACGACAGTCCGCGACAACCGTTAAGGCGGAGCGACCGCCAAGCGACGTAATGATGGCGCGGGGCGGAATGGCAGCCTCGGCTCACCCGTTCGCCAGCCAGGCAGCGATTGACGTCCTGCGGCGTGGCGGAAACGCGATCGACGCGGCCGTGGCGGCTGCTGGGGTTCTGATGACGGTCGAGCCACGCAACGGCCATCTCGGCGGTGATACGTTCTTCCTGATCAATCTCGCGGGAAGTAATACGGTCGTGGCGCTGAACGGTAGCGGCGCGGCTCCTGCGGCGGCCACGCTCGGACGCTATCGTGAGCGGGGCGGCATCCTCGAGAAGGGGCTCTGGGCTGCCTCGGTACCGGGGACGGTAGCCGCCTGGGGCGATGCGCTCAAGCGCTATGGCAGTATGCCCCTTTCTGATCTTCTCGTGACAGCCATCTCCTATGCTCGTGACGGCGTGCCCGTTTCGCAGCGACTCCATCGCATGCTCTCCAACGACGCCGAGACCTACCGCCAGTTCCCCGACAGCGCACGTGTCTTCCTACCGAACGGCGACGTGCCAAAGGTTGGCGACGTCTTCCGTCAGCCAGCACTTGCCAGCTCCCTGGAGCGCATCTCTTCGGCGGGCTGGCGCGATTTCTACGAAGGTGAGCTAGCAGACGCACTCGTTGCATATTCGCAATCGCATGACGGTCTCTTTTCGGCCGAAGATCTTGCGAGCCATCAGACCGACGCCGCTTCCCCTCTCTCGACCGACTATCGCAGATTCACGGTCTTCGAACAGCCTCCGGTCTCGCAAGGGATCATTGTGCTACTGACGCTCAACATTCTGAAGCAGTTCGATCTGACTTCGTTGGAGCCTGGCTCCGCCGAACTGATTCACCTGCAGATCGAAGCGATGAAACTCGCCTTCGAAGACCGCATGCGTTTCTTAGGCGATCCACGAACCAACGACCTACCACTCGGCCGGCTCCTGTCGGATGAGCACGCACGAGAACAGGCGAGCCGGATTGACCGCGCTCAGGCCAAGCCGTTCGCCTGGCCGGGCAACGTGCAGCCCGACACAACCTACATGTGCGTGGTCGACGGTGAAGGCAATGTGGTCTCCTACATCCACAGCCTCTTCTCCGGGTGTGGGGTCGTCATGGGCGAGACTGGCGCACTGATGAACAGTCGCATGCTCGGCTTCAACCTCGACGAGGGCCATCCCAACTGCCTGGCTCCTGGCAAGCGGCCGATCCACACGCTCAACAACTACATCGTCCAGAAGGACGGCCAGCCGGTTCTGGTCGGCGGTACGCCGGGCGCGCACTGGCAGGTGCAAACCAATGTCCAGATCCTGTGCAACTCGCTCGACTACGGCATGGACCCCGCACGCGCGTCCGAAGCGCCGCGATTCTTAATCGGCGAGCAACTCGAGGTTGGGAACCCGACCGTGCGCGTCGAATCGCGCGTCGGTCCGGACGTGCTGAACCGTCTTGGCGATCTCGGGCACCAGGTCGAAGAGGCTGGTCCGTGGGCCCTTGGCGGCGGCGTGCAACTGATCGCCAGAAACCCGGACACCGGCATGTACAGCGGAGCGACCGATATCCGCCGCGCAGGAAATGGGATCATCGGGATCTAGAACGAAATTGGAAGCGATCGCGGAATCCACCTACCCGTGTCATCCTCAGCGCAGCGCGAAGGATCTCTCGCTCCGTACCCGAAGTACCTCAGTAACTCGGTGACCTAATACCGGTCTCACACTCCCTCGTCAGCGTCATGACACTTCTTTGACCCATCCCGACCTCGTGCTCCATTCTTATCGAATTCACATCCTCGGCCGCTATGCTCGTTTTCGTCACTGGAGGGCTTGCTCGAGCCATTGATGGCCCTCCGTCGCGTGAGCACGTTATCGAGGAGTTTCGATTCATGACTGCATCCGCACCGGAAATGTCCGCCGAATCAGGATTCGAACAGGCGGCACGCACCGCGGGATGGGGCGAGGCCGAAGTCGAACGAGCGGGACTGGCTCGCTGGGAACTGGCATCCGTCATCACGCTATTGAGCGCCACCGCACTGCTCTATCTCTGGAACCTTGGGGCGTCCGGCTGGGCGAACGCATTCTATTCGGCCGCCGTCGAAGCAGGTAGCAAGAGTTGGAGTGCTTTCTTCTTCGGATCGTTCGATTCATCCAACTTCATTACGGTCGACAAGCCTCCGGCCGCGCTCTGGATCATGGATCTCTCGTCGCGGATGTTTGGTGTGAACGCGTGGAGCATTCTCGTTCCTCAGGCACTCGAAGGAGTGGCCGCCGTCGGACTGCTCTACGCGACTGTCCGTCGTTGGTTCTCCCCGGTCGCTGCTCTTCTCGCCGGAGCGGTTCTGGCGCTGACCCCCGTCGCGGCCCTGATGTTCCGCTTCAACAACCCGGACGCATTGTTGGTACTACTGATGGTTGCAAGTGCCTATGCCCTCACCCGGTCCCTCGAGAATGGCAGCACTCGCTGGCTGCTCTTTGGCGGCGTGTTGCTCGGTTTCGGCTTTCTCGCCAAGATGCTCCAAGCGTTCATCATCGTCCCGCCGTTCGCTCTGGTCTACCTGATCGCCGCGCCCGTCTCCCTACGCCGTCGCCTGGTCCAACTCGTCGCGTACGGCATCTCCATCCTGATCTCAGCCGGATGGTGGGTCGCCGCCATGGTCCTGATTCCGGCAAACGCGCGACCCTACGTTGGCGGGTCGCAAGACAACAGCATCCTCAACCTCATCTTCGGATACAACGGCTTTGGGCGGATCACAGGCAACGAAGCTGGGAGCGTCGTCGGAGGACCTCAGAGAACCGGCGGCGGTCGCTGGGGGCCAACCGGGCTACTGCGTATGTTCGAAACCGACATGGCGAGCCAGATCTCGTGGCTGCTGCCGGCGGCACTCATCGCGTTCGTGGCGCTCCTCTGGTTCACCTGGCGCACACCGCGCACCGACCACGTACGCGCGGCAGCCATCATGTGGGGCGGCTGGTTGATTATCACGGACGTGGTCTTCAGCCTCGCTCAGGGCATCATCCATCCCTACTACACCGTGGCACTGGCGCCTGCAATCGGCGCGCTCGTCGGCATCGGCGCCACCCAACTCTGGCAGCATCGCAACCGAATCGACGCACGATTGCTCCTCGCCGTGGGCGTAGCCATATCAGCATTCTGGGCCGTCACGCTGCTCGATCGCTCGCCAAACTGGTACCCGCAGCTGCGTATCGTTGTCATTGTGGCTGGTGTTGCCGCCACTGCGCTGCTGCTTCTCGTGAATCGCCTCCCCCGTCAGGCTTCGCTGGTCATCGTCGCGGTCGCGCTGATCGCGATCCTGGCCGGACCCAGCGCCTACGCCGCGCAGACGGCCGCGACAGCACATAGCGGAGCGCTGCCGACCGCTGGTCCGGCCGTCGCGAATAGTGGTCCCGGCGGACGTCGCCCCAGAGGTGTGCCGAACGGCGCGGCGTTCGGCGGCAACCCACCTGGTGGCTTTAGCCCATTTGGAGGCTCGCGTACCCGGTCGAACGGCGGTTTCCCGAACGGCAACTTCTCACGGGGCCTACCCGGTAACGGATCAAACGGGACGACTCCGGCGATACCGAATGGCGCAAACGGCGCTCGGAACTTCGGTGGCGGCAGTCTCGGTGGGCTGCTCGATGCTCGCGAACCGGATCCCGCGCTCGTCTGGACGCTGGAGCAGAATTCCGACAAGTACACCTGGGTCGCGGCCATCGTCGGAGCAAACAACTCGGCGGGCGTCCAACTGGCAACTGGGGAACCAGTGATGGCTATCGGCGGCTTCAACGGCACCGACCCGACCCCGACCCTGGCGCAGTTCCAGCAGTACGTCCAGGAAGGCAAGATCCACTACTTCATCGCCTCGGGGGGTGGATTCGGCGGCCGCGGAAGGCCCGGCGGTGACCGCGGTACCTCCAGCCAGATCACGAGCTGGGTCGAGCAGAACTTCTCGTCTCAAACCGTGGGAGGCTCGACGGTATACGACCTGACAAAGCGAATGTCAGTGCCGTAGCGGCGGGCGCCTCTGCCCGCCTTCGTGATCATGGGTAAGCCGGCATCGGATTGCCGAAACCTCTGAGCTTGGTCCGAGCAGAGTTGTGCGTTCGCGGAAGAAATCGGGGCGGGCAAAGGTGCCCGCCCTTACGAGACGACGGAGAAGGCCTTTCAGACCAACTCGCCCCGCATGACGGTCACGGCCTGTCCTGAGATCTTGACGCGATCTCCGGCCAAGCGAACACGGACCGTACCGCCTCGCTTGGACGCCTGGTATCCGGTCATCTGCTGCTTGTCCAGCTTCGTCGCCCAGTAGGGCGCGAGGCAGCAGTGGGCCGAGCCAGTCACCGGATCCTCGTCGATGCCGACCGCGGGGCAGAAGAAACGGGAGACGAAATCGATGCCGGGCTCGTTCGAGCGGCTGGTGACGATCACACCGCGCGTTTCGATCTGGTTGAGCAGCGCCATATCCGGAGTGAGCGAGCGAACCGTCTCCTCATCGTCGACTTCCACCAGGTAGTCCATCCGGTTACGGCCAACATAGACCGGCTCGAAGCCCAGCGCGCGGACGAGTTGGTCTGGCGCGGGCTCCTCGCGCTCCGGTTCGGCCGGAAAGTCCAGCTCAATCCAGTCGCCGTCTTTGCGGGCGGTGAGTGTGCCACTCAACGTCTCGAAGTTCGCCTGCTCGTCCGGCTTCAGATGACCCTCGCTCCAGAGGACGTGGGCGCTGGCGAGCGTGGCGTGGCCACAGAGATCGACTTCGGTCGCTGGAGTGAACCAGCGCAGGTGAAAGCCGTCGCCTCGCCGGTAGAGAAACGCCGTCTCGGAGAGGTTCATCTCACCAGCGACCGACTGCATCCAGCCCGCATCGCCGGGACCATCCATCACACAGACGGCCGCGGGATTGCCCCGGTACGCCTCGCCAGTGAAAGCGTCGACCTGAATAACGCGTTGCGTCATCAACTGCTCCTATTCGATCTGTCCTGCCTGCTGGCTCAGATTACGCGTTTTTTGGATCACGCCGTCGAATCCGTGGTGGCGTAGCCAAAACCTCACAAAAGCGTGTCAGAACCCGAAAATGGTTGACGTGTCCAGTCTCCAAGATTAACCTAATGCTCGGCTGTGCGGGCAGCTAATGCAGTCACAATTCATTTCCCGTTCGATTGACGGGGATCTTTTGTCCCCGGAGCCCAATTAAGGAGCCTGCGTTTTGCAGCCTGAGTCTCAAAATGCCCCAAGTCTTACTGTAGGCGTGCCCAAAGAGACTATGCCTGGTGAGCGTCGCGTCGCCCTGACTCCGGATGTGGTCCGTAAGCTGGCTCGCTCCGGTTTTCGCATCTTGGTCGAGCGTGGTGCCGGTTTCGACTCCAGCTTCCTCGATTCGTCGTACGAGGAGGCGGGCGCCGAAATCGTGCCGGACGTGAAGACGATTTACGACACCGCCAAGGTCATCCTCAAGGTGGCCAAGCCGAGCGACCAGGAGATCGCGATGCTCAGGCCGGACACGGTCCTGATCACCTTCCTGGCCCCGCTCGTCTCGCCAGAACTGGTGGTTGAGCTTTCCAAGCAGCGCGTCATCGCCATGAGCATGGATGCCATTCCGCGCATCACGCGGGCACAGCCGATGGACGCGCTCTCGTCAATGAGCACCATCGCGGGCTACAAGGCCGTGCTGCTGGCGGCGAATCAGCTTCAGAAGTTCTTCCCGCTCTTGATGACCGCGGCCGGCACAATCCGGCCAGCCAAGGTTCTCATCCTCGGGGCAGGCGTTGCCGGTCTCCAGGCTATCGCGACCGCGCGACGTCTCGGCGCCGTGGTCGAAGCCTTCGACACCCGACCGGTGGTGAAAGAGCAGGTCATGAGTCTCGGGGCCTCGTTCGTCGAGTTGGATGTCGGTCACGAGGAAGCTCAGGACGCTGGAGGCTACGCCAAGGAACTGGCCGAGGAGCATATCCGCCGAGAGATCGAACTGATCAAGGAACACGCCGCGAAATCAGATGTGGTGATTACGACGGCGCTCATCCCGGGTCGTCCGGCGCCGGTCCTCCTGCCGGAAGACACAGTCAAGGGGATGCAACCGGGATCAGTCATCGTCGACCTGGCGGCGGAGATGGGCGGCAACTGCGAACTGACGGTAACTGGTGAAGTCGTTGTTCGCCACGACGTGACCATCATGGGCCTTCTCAATTTGCCGAGCACGATGGCCACGCACGCCAGTCAGATGTACGCCAAGAACATCTCGACGCTGCTCGAGCATCTTGCCCCGAAGGGTCAGTTGACGGTCGATATGGAAGATGCGATTACGCGCGGCGTCGTCGTCACGAGCGGTGGCGAGGTACTCCACGGGCCGACTCTGGCCTGGATGAAAGAGGGGGTGGCGTGAACCAAGAGACTCTACTCGGAGCCTATGTCTTCATCCTCGCGATCCTGTTGGGTCTCGAGGTAATTGGGCGGGTTCCCTCAACGTTGCATACGCCGTTGATGTCAGGCACCAACGCGATCCACGGGATCGTCTTTCTCGGCGGCCTGTTGATCGCTGGCACCGCCGATAGCCCGCTACTCTACGTGCTGGCCTTTGTCGCGCTCTTCTTCGGAGCCGGAAACGTCTTCGGCGGTTTCGTGGTGACAGATCGCATGCTCGAGATGTTCAAGAAGAAGCCGGTGGCGAAACGGTGATCAATGATTATCGAACCGCAGCAATCGATATCTGTTATCTCATTTCCGCGATTCTGTTTATCTTCGGCCTCAAGCGGCTGAGTTCGCCCTCGACCGCACGATCCGGTAACCAGGTCGCCGCGGTCGCGATGGCCCTTGCGCTCATCGCGACCCTCTTCAACAATTCGTTCCGCTGGCATCCGATCAACATCACGATCCTGATCCTCGGCTCGCTACTCGGAGCCGTCGTCGGCGTCTACTTCGCCCGTACGGTTCAGATGACCGCGATGCCGCAAATGGTGGCGCTGTTCAACGGCATGGGCGGTGGGACCGCGGCCGTGGTTGAGATTGCACACTTCAGCGAACTACATTCCGCCGGGCTGGACCTCACCCATGGCGTGGCGTTCGCGACGACGCTCGGCATCTTCATCGGATCCATCTCGTTTGCTGGGAGCATGATCGCCTTCGGCAAACTCCAGGAACTGTTGTCGGGTCGACCAATCCGCTATCCAGGCCAGTCGGTCGTCAACGCGATCCTCTTTCTCGCGGTGATCGCGCTCGTCATTATCGTGTCGGGATTTGATCAGTCGGCCATCTGGCCCTGGGCTTTGTTTGGCGTTTCATTGGTCCTTGGCGTCACGCTGGTGTTGCCGATTGGCGGCGCCGACATGCCGGTGATCATCGCCGTCTTGAACTCCTTCACCGGCCTGGCCGCAGCCCTTACCGGTTTCGTGGTTCACAACGAAATCCTGGTTGTCGCTGGAGCGTTGGTCGGTGCATCCGGAGCGCTGCTGACGGTGATGATGAGCCGCGCGATGAATCGCTCGCTCGCGAACGTCATGTTCAGTGGTTTCGGGTCGGTCACGGCCTCGACTGCTGGAGCTGATTCCGGCGAAACCAAGCCGATTCGCGAGACGACCGCCGACGATGCAGCGGTCGCGATGGCCTACGCCAACGAGGTGATCATGGTGCCAGGCTACGGACTGGCGGTCGCTCAGGCACAGCACCAGATCCGCGAACTGGCTGAAGAGCTCGAAGAGCGGGGGGTACGGGTCAAGTACGCGATCCACCCGGTGGCGGGGCGTATGCCGGGCCACATGAACGTGCTCCTGGCCGAAGCGAACGTCCCGTATGACGAACTTTTCGAGATGGAGCAGATCAACGACGAGTTTCAGCAGGCCGACGTGGCGCTGGTCGTCGGCGCCAACGACGTCGTGAACCCGGCCGCGCGCAGCGACCCGGGAAGCCCGATCTACGGCATGCCAATCCTCAATGTCGACAAGGCGCACACGGTCATCGTGCTGAAACGCAGCATGCGTCCGGGCTTTGCCGGCATCGAGAATGAACTCTTCCACGAGCCGAACACCGTGATGCTCTTCGGCGACGCCAAAGATTCACTGGCGAAGCTGACGTCGGCCGTGAAAGAAGCCTGATCGATTACCACCACGTCCTGCACGCGGGGAGGGAAGGAAAGACGGGCCAGCCGGCCCGTCTTTCTCAATCTTGCGGCCGGTTGATGCCGGAGATCCTGTAGGGTCAACCGTGGGCCAACCCGTGCTCCTACTCGCCCCCCGACGTGCCGTTCTTGCCCGTATCGCCATCAGGCGTATGCTCCGCCTGCTCGCTCTCTCGCTGGCGCGCGCGATCTTGCTCGAGAGATCGGGCAAGATCGTCCAATTGCTCGTTCAGCGCGCGAAGTCCCTTCGCCGCCACGATCTTGATCTCGCCAAGCGTTCGCTCGCTGGCCTGTCGTGTCGTCTCCATCGTCGCGGCCCGGTCGGCTTCGGTCGCTGCCGCGACACGTCGGAAGACCCGGTCCATCCGGTCGGCCGAGAGACGCAACTCATCCTCAGCCCGCTCGGAACGAACGATGTCGTCAAACTGTCGCTCCTCGCTCCAAGCCTGACGAAAGACGCCGGCAATACGAGTGACCAGCCCTTGAAGCTGCCCCCCAACCTCTCGCCAGGACTCAGAGAGTGGCTCCGGCTGCGGCTCTCCACCGTTGGTGTTCTGCTCAGAAGACATCTGCTTCCTCCACCTGTCGATAACGAAGACCGTCTCGCTCAATACTACCGCGCTGACTTGTTCGATTATGTCTTGTCATGCGTCGGTGTGGCCAGCAATTCCTCCACTCGACGACGCACCTCACCCGCGTAAAGTCGAATCGTCCGTCGCACCCGCTTCGTTTCGACCCCCGTTGGATACGGATTCGCCAGAAAAACGTCGAATTCAAGCTGCCTCGCGGCGCGGACGATTGCCTGGGCGCAAGTCTCGGGACCGCCGCCGATAATCACGTCGGTCTCGATCATCTGCTCCACTGAGGTACGCGCTTCGTCCCGTGACATCTTCTTTGGCGGAGTACCTGCGATGCCGCGCGGGCTCGTCGCAAAACGTTCGCCGATTTCCATGATGTCCTTGGTCATCTCGTCCATTGCGCGCTCGTCCGACTCGGCGACATACAGGTGCCGCATCAGGGCCAGGTGCTGGCCGACCGCGGGGACCTGGGCTCCCTCGTTCAGGCCGGCCGTCCGGAACGCGTTCGCCGGAACTGCCAGGCGCTCGTTTGGCTGGAAACCGATCGCGGCCGAGAGACCGTTGCGCGCCGCCCAACCGATGGCCTCAGGATCATTCCCTGCGAACCAGAGTGGCGGAAACGGCTTCTGCACTGGCGCCTCGACGTAGAGATTCTGGTACTTGTAGACCTGCCCAAGATGGTCGAAGACTTGTCCACGCCAGGATCGCTGGAGCACCACGACACCCTCGAGCAGGAGTGGTTGCCGAAACGCCGGATCGACCCCAATTGCGGCCAATTCCTCTGGACGGTGCCCGAGCCCGACACCGACTTCCATTCGACCGCCGCTCAGGTGATCGAGCATCGAGACTTCTTCCGCCAATCGAACCGGATTGTGCATCGGCAACGTGTAGGCCATCGCTCCGATCCGAATGCGCTTGGTTCGCGCGGCCGCTGCACCCAGCCAGACGCTCGGCGACGGAGTGCGGTAGACCGGCATGAAATGCCGCTCGGCGACGAAGTAGTAATCGAGTCCGCTCTCATCCGCTAGCACCGCATCATTCAGATGCTCGGCGTAGGCGCGCTGGGAGGTTGTCTCCTCCAGAACCTGCATGATGTCGAATAGGCCAAAGCGCAAAGGAACCTCCGCAAATAGACACTGGGTTTCGTGACCATCACTATAGCCTACGGCGGCGCCTACCGGCCGGTTCGGCAGTTTGCCTCGCTTGAGTTTGCCCGTTCGATCCGATACATTGAACCGAGGCAGCACGACGGCGCAATCCGCGTCGCCGTACGAAAACGACAACCACCAGGGAGGGCAAACGTGGAGTATCGCCAACTCGGGCGAAGCGGAGTTCCGGTCTCAGTCATCGGTATCGGCGGTAATCAGTTCGGTCGTGCCGTCGACGAAAAAGGGACGGCTGACGTCATTCATCGCGCTATTGATCGCGGCATCAACTTCATCGACACGGCCGACATGTATACCGGAACGATGTCCGAGCAATTTCTCGGCAAGGCGCTCGCCGGAAAGCGCGACCAGGTCGTGCTGGCCACTAAGACCGGTATGCGCCTGGGCGAGGGGCCGGAGAACACCGGGCTTTCTCGCCGTCGCATTATGCATAGCGTCGAGGAAAGCCTCAAGCGACTGAACACCGACTACATCGACCTTTATTACATGCACGCTCCCGACTCGCAAACTTCGATCGACGAGACGTTGCGCGCACTCGACGACCTGATGACGTCGGGCAAGATTCGCTATGCCGGGTTCTCGAACTTCGCCGGATGGCAGACCGCTGAGGCCATGGGTGTCAGCGAACGGCGCGGGTATCAGGCACCAGTCGTCAACCAGGATCTCTACAACCTGATTGAACGCGGCATCGAGCCGGAATTGATCCCAGCGTGTGAGCATTACGGCCTGAGCATCGTTCCCTATTCACCACTGGCCAGCGGCTTCCTGACCGGCAAATATCGGCGGGGCGAGGCGGTGCCGGAGGGCGTTCGCGGGCATGGCAACCAGTCCTGGCAAGAGCGACGTCTGACCGACAAGAACTTCACGATCCTCGAAGTCGCGGAGAAGTTTGCGGCCGAGCACGATCGTTCGGTGAGTGACCTGGCCATCGCCTGGCTGCTCGGACATAAGGTCGTCTGCTCGGTCATCGCCGGGGTCACCAAGCCAGAGCAGGTCGAATCGAACGCGGCAGCGGCCGAGTGGGCGCTCAGCGAGGACGACATGGCCGAGATCGATCGTCGCCTGGACGAGGCGGGCGCACTCTAACCTGGATCAAAGGAGAATCCCATGACTCGCCTCGACGAGTTTCGTGCCTATCGCGGTCGGATGAACGAGCGCATCGGCGAGATCGATCATCGCGGCATCAAACGCTTCTTTAGCCTCGACTCGGCGGCCTATCGGGACCAGGCGCTCGACGGCAAGACCAAGGAACTGCTCGGACTCGTCGCGTCGACGGTCCTGCGCTGCAACGACTGCATCGATTATCACCTGGACCAGTGTGTCGAGGCCGGTTGGACCGATGAGGAACTCTTCGACGCGCTCAACGTGGCGCTGGTGGTGGGCGGCAGCATTGTCATCCCCCACCTTCGCCACGCCGTCGAAACCATCGACCTGATCCGAGCGGAGAGCAACGCGGCTGTTTCGTCGGGAGACGCCTGACCCAGAATGGAGCGGCGAGCGCCCCAGACCGGATCAGGCGTTGGTTCAACCTGTGGACGGGCCTACTGGTAGAAGTAGGGGTCGAGCACGGCGACGCGGGTGAGGTCGCCAGATCGCCTTGGACGACCCGCAACCGGTGATGCGGACCGATCCGATCATCCTAATAAGTGACAATTTACTCGATCAGTGGCCGAATTTGCCCGCCCGCCTGCGCCACCAACGATCATGTCCTCAGGAATTCCCTTCGCACGGACTCAGGAGCTCTGGCGCGACCGGACAATGCCTCATCGCCATCCAGGTGCGCCAATCCCGGTGCCGCCTACGGCACGAAGCCACCCTGGCGGATCGCTTCGTCGAACGTCTGGCGTGCGTTCTCGTTGCGCAGGACAAACGTAACCTGTCTCAGGTGGTTATTTGGGTGTGAGAGGTAGGAGCTGGCCGTCTCGACCATAACCTCGGCGCACTTGGAGAGATCGAGACCACCGACACCGGCCCCCAGGGCGGGAAACGCGATCGAGGTCAATCCGAGCTGATTGCAGAGTTCGAGTGCGGCCCGCGTTGCCGCGCGAACAGTCTCGGTACTGGCCGGGACCATCTCGCCCTCCTCGAATCCCATGGCCGCGGCATGAATTACCGCGCGATTCGACAGGCGACCGGCTCCGGTAGCAACGGACTCGCCAACCAGAATCGGTCCCTTGGCGATCGCCTCCTGTTCGATCTCCTCACCGCCCGCGCGCTTGATTGCTCCGGCCACCCCGCTTCCCATCCAGAGCTCGTTGTTCGCGGCGTTGACAATCGCTTCGGATGCAACCTGCGTGATATCGCCCACGATCGCGTTGATCGAGCGCACTACGGACATGGCCACCTCATTTCGGCTGGCAGATATTAGTCGACTTTCAGTTCTCTCTTTGGACGAAATGTAGCACGCGGCGCGCCTTAGCGGACGGCGTCTTCCGTACGGTCCACCTGATGCAATCGGCGTTCCGCCAGCCCGCTTTATGACCTATCGCGTTGACGCAAAGCGTCACAGATCAGCCCTATTCGCGGCCCGGTGGCATATGCAGCGCCAGGACCGCGATGTGGAGCAGCAAGCGCTCTTCCGGGTCGCTCAGATCGCGACCGGTCAGTTCGGAGATACGCTGGAGCCGGTACGAGAGGGTATTGCGGTGAATACCGAGGTGATCCGCTGCTCCGGAGAGCGCACCGCCTGCCCGCAGATAGGCTTCTAGCGTCGGTATGAGCTCGCTGTTGCGTCGCCGGTCGTATTCTTCCAGTTCGCCGAGAAGGGATGTCTTGAAGGCGTCCAGGGCCGGATCGTCGCGCAGCGGGTAGAGGAGCGCATAGACGCCGAGGTCGTCGATATTGGAGCAGTTGATAACCCTCTGTTGAATCGCGCCACGACGTCGCAGGTCAAGCGCGAACCGTGCCTGGCGCACCCCAGCAGGCGCGTCGACAACGCTTGCCAATGGCTGGCTGAAAGCCACGGTGACTTCTGGTGAGCTGCTGCGTTCGATCTGCTCCAGAAGTGCTCGTCCGGCCGACTCCGGCACGCGGCCCCCGATCAGCACACCCACCACGCCGTCGATCGACGCGACATTCTCAGCCGCGGACGGCCAGAGCGTGCGCGCGACCAGATCTCGTGCCTGCGGCACACTGGCGACACCGGCGCCGATATCGATCAGCCCTATCACCACCGGATCGTTCGCGTTGACGCCCAGTGCGTGTCCCCGGGCAATCGCGGCCGCGGTCGTAGCGAGGCGCCCGCAAAGAAGGTCGGCCACCTGCCGCTCTCGAGCGCCGTAATCTGGGCTAGTGACGCGAGGTTGTTGCCCGAGTAGCGCGGCGCACATGCTCGCTGTCTGAATCAGAATCAACCGGTCGATTTCGGTGAGTGTGCCAGCATCGCCCCGCATCGACAGGTAACCCGATCGCCCGGACGAAGCGAGCGCAACGATCAGGTATTCGGTTCCGTTCTCCTCGATGCTCAGCAGAGGTCCCTCGATACTGCGGGCTTGGCCCGCCAGACGCTGCGCTCCCGGCTGCACCGACTCGTTACTGCTCGCGACGACGTTGCCGTCATCGTCCTCGAGCACGACGTCACGCGCTGAGACCTCAGCGGCAATGCGCAGGATCGCCGAAATACCACGTGGATCGACCGCGGCCTGCGACAGGCGCCGTGTCAAATCGGCGCCGAGCCGGTAAAGCTCGGCGCGCCGCTCGGTAATCATCCGGTTGAGCGTGCCTTCGGCGTCGTGTGGGAACGGCGTTGGAAGGGTCATCACCGGCACATGCTCGATCGCGTCCTCGGTAAAGCCCGGTTCGGTCAGAATTGCCGCGATCTTTTGTTGCGCCAGAGTCGACAGCAGTCGATCACGCGAGACGGTCTCGCCGAGCTCGATCTGATCCAAGACCCGCAGTGGCAGGACAACGAGTTCTTCGCCTCGTAGCGGTGGTAAGAGGGGCGGAGCCGCGCGGACGGAGACTGCCCAGGAGACACCCCGGTCTAGTGCGGCGTCGAGCGACATCCCAACGGGCGGGATGATCGACAGGCGCCGGTCCCAGCGGCAGAGGTCGCGCAACATGATCTCCGGCATCGAACGGACGCGCACCTTTCCACGAACCGAACTCGCGATGAAATCAGCTAAGTATAGTCCCGGTTTGGCGGAAACGAAGGGCCAGTTGGTCTCGGTATAGGCCAAGCGATGCAATTGGATGTCCTAAATCGTCTCGAATTGGCGCTATTGCGTAAGATCTTGACGTGTTAGCGTTATTGGATGGAACCAATCGGAGGACTGGATGGTCATCGAGCTTGATCGCGCGGCGTCAACGCCGCTCTATCTGCAGATTAGCCAGCAGCTTCGGGAGCAGATCCGGAGCGGGGAGCTTGCAGCCGGAGTACGCCTGCCGCCGGAGCGTCGTCTCGCGGCTATGCTCGGTGTCAATCGGACCACCATCGTCAACGCCTATCGCGAATTGGCCGCGGACGGGTTGGTGGCCGGTCACGTCGGGCGCGGAACGATCGTCGTCGGCAATGGCGCCGACCGGTCCTTTTCGCAACCTGTCAGCGTCGATATGCCGTGGGAGCAGCTCTTTACCTCCACTACCGAGGTCATGAACACCCCGTTGCTGCGGGACACACGTATTGTCTCCGCGCGCAGCGACGTGATCTCTTTCGCGACCGGCATTCCGGCGCCGGAACTCTACCCGATCGACACGATCCGTGGCCTGCTCAACAGCGCGCTCAACGACGAGGGCCAATCGCTCCTCCAGTACTGTCCAATCGAGGGTTACCAACCGTTACGCGAGACGCTCGCGTCGTGGACCGGCGGGACGGAACGAACGATCGATGCGTCCGAGATCCTGGTCGCGGCCGGTTCCCAGCAGGGGCTCTACCTCCTTGCGAGCACGATGATCGAGCCCGGTGACCTGGTCGCGATCGAATCACCGTCCTATCTTGGAGCACTGCAGGTCTTTCGAGCCGCTGGGGCGCGCCTTCTGTCGATTCCGGTCGATCAGGACGGCATGCGCGTCGAATTGCTGGAGGATCTGATCAGCCGCCGTCGACCCAAGCTTATCTACACCTTGCCGACGTTCCAGAACCCGACCGGCTCGACGATGAGCTACGACCGGCGAAAGCGCTTGTTGTCGCTTGCCGCACGCTACCAGGTCCCGATCATCGAAGACGATCCATACGGTGCTCTGCGCTACGAAGGCCGGGCCATACCATCTCTCTTTTCGCTGGACCGCAATGGCGCGGTGATCTACCTCAGCACTGTCTCAAAGATGCTCTTCCCAGGATTCCGAATCGGCTGGATCGCGGCGCCACGACCGGTAATCGATCGACTGGCGCTCATGAAGCAGATCGTCGACCTGGATACCAATCCGCTCGCCCAATGGGCGGTCTGGGCCTTCTTCGAACGCGACCTGATTGGTCCACATCTCGAACGCTTGATTAAGACCTATCCGGTGCGGCGCGACCGGATGATCGCGGCGCTGGAGCGGCATGCAGCCCAGGCTATGGAGTGGAGTCGTCCGGCCGGCGGCTTCTACCTCTGGTGCCGGTTGCATGACGGACTGCGATCGCGTGACCTGCTCGCCGAGGCAGCCCGTGAAGGTGTTGCCATCGCGCCCGGCGAGTCCTTCTATCCCGACGGAGAGGGGGAAACGACACTCAGGCTGAATTTCACCTTGCCAACCGATGATGAGATCGACGAGGGCGTCGTGCGCCTGTCGCGAGCAATAGACATGCTGCGCTCGGCTCACGGCGGCCCTGTCGACCGGACGAAATCGTCCGTAACGCCGATTGTTTGATCTGTCGCACACCGCGACGCGAGAGGAAAACGAACCGTGGAAAAGTCGACCTGGACGACAAAGGCGGGACTGGCACAGATGCTCAAGGGAGGCGTCATTATGGACGTCGTAACCCCTGAGCAAGCGCGGATTGCTGAAGAAGCGGGCGCCTGCGCCGTGATGGCGCTCGAGCGCGTGCCGTCTGACATTCGACGCGACGGCGGAGTCGCCCGCATGAGTAACCCCGAGTTGATCGTTGGGATCAAAGAGGCCGTCACCATTCCGGTGATGGCCAAGGCGCGTATTGGCCACTTCGTCGAGGCACAGATTCTCGAAGCCATCGGCGTCGATTACATCGATGAGAGCGAGGTCCTTACCCCCGCCGACGATCGCTTCCACATCGAGAAGCACCAGTTCAACGTACCGTTCGTTTGCGGCGCGCGGAATCTTGGTGAGGCCCTGCGCCGCATCGGCGAGGGAGCGGCGATGATCCGGAGCAAGGGCGAGGCAGGCACCGGCAATATCGTCGAGGCCGTGCGCCACCTGCGGGAGATCAATGACGGTATCCGGCGGCTTCAGGGCCTGCCGCGCGAAGAGCTGATGAGCGAAGCCAGAGACCTCGGAGCGCCGTACGACCTGGTCCTGCAGGTCGCCGAGACCGGCAAGCTGCCGGTGGTCCTCTTCTGCGCGGGCGGAATCGCCACTCCAGCGGACGCGGCACTGGTGATGCAGCTCGGCGCCGAGGGCAACTTCGTCGGCTCGGGCATCTTTAAGTCGGAGAACCCGCTGGAACGGGGCAAGGCGATCGTCGAGGCGACGACGCACTTCCAGGATGCCAAGATTCTGGCCGAGGTAAGTAAGGGTCTTGGCGAGCCGATGCGTGGGCTGGAATTGTCGCAGATCCCACAGGAGCAGCTCCTGGCTGCTCGCGGCTGGTAGCACAGGCGGTCTGAAAGTCTATCGTCGTTCCGTCTGCAGGGGCGAATCTGATCTTCGCCCAAGATCTCGTCCGCCCGTGTGAAATGTGAACGTCTTCGGAGGGAGACGCATGCGTAGCCCGCACGACACGTATGCGTCTCCAGACGCCACACGGGCACTACGACGTGAGGGAGTAACGAATCTATGCCAGTCATCGGAGTTCTGGCGCTCCAGGGCGCGTTCATCGAACACGTGCAAAAGCTCAGACGACTCGGCGTCGACGCGCGCGAGGTGCGCCTCCCCGCGCAGATCGACGACCTGGACGGCCTGATCATTCCCGGCGGCGAGAGCACGACGATCGGCAAGCTAATCGATCGGTTCGAACTGCGGGAGCCGATCTGCGATCTGGCGGCGTCCGGACGTCCGCTGTGGGGCACCTGTGCCGGGATGATCCTGCTGGCGCGGCAGGTCGATGCCGATACCCGGGCGCGTTCCCAACCGCTGCTCGGACTGATGGATCTGTCGGTGCGCCGCAACGCCTTCGGCAGCCAACTCGACAGCTTCGAGACCGATCTCGACATCCCCGTCGTCGGCACTGAACCGGTCCACGCGGTCTTCATCCGGGCGCCGGTCATCTCGGGCACGGGTCCGGCGGTCGAGGTCCTCTCGAAACTGCCGAATGGCCAGGTCGTGGCGGCGCGCCAGGGAAACCTGATCGCAACGTCGTTTCATCCCGAACTGACGGCGGACGACCGGTTACACGCCTGGTTTGCCCAGTTAGCGAGCCATCATGCACGCGGTGACGAACGTCAGACCGACGCGGCGTGAATGTGAACGAGTGGCTCGCGGGTGCGGCCCTCACCCAGCTTGGGAGAGGGTTTCGCTTTTCCATTTGCGAACAACGAGAGCACGGGTCAGGGAAAGCAGGCGGGTCCGAGGACAGACGACTGCGGCCCGTGGGCACGATTTCTGCTATTGCCTTTTGGACACGATGAAGTGGTCGCAGCAGATTGAACGTACAGTTCGGCTAGTGACCCTTTGTCAAAACGCGATTCCCTCTGTTACACTCGTACGTACGGTACGTTCTGAGGTTGCGGAGGAGTGATCGAATGCTGGTGTCACGTGGGAGTCGGACTTATTCGAGCCGTGAGGTCGCGCGGATTCTCCAGTTCCATCCAGACACAGTCACCTACTGGTTGCGTACGGGAGAGATCAGCGGCACCCGGGACGACAACGGCAACGACTGGCATGTTGCTCCCGAGGAATTGATCTCGTTTCTACGTCAGAGTGGCGAGACACTTCCGACCGAACTCGCTCGAGCCCGATAAGACGACCGCGTTGCACGGCATCCGTCATTGACGTTGCCGCTCTCGGAATCGCTGGGCGGTGAATTCTGAACTGGGTAGCGAGCCCGGTTGGAGCGTCACCCATGATCGAGCAACGCAATCTCTGGATCAGTGGAGCCCTGCTCTCACTTCTCGTATTGACGCTGGTGCTGGCCGTCGTGGAATTGAGCGGCATGCTGTAGCACGAACCCGTGTGCGCCTCAGGCTCGTGGCTGGAAGCCAAGCCGCTGGTGGTGGATCAAGATGCTCTGGAGAATGCCAAGCGCGGCCAGGAGCGTCCAGAGCGAACTCCCGCCCATGCTAATAAACGGGAGCGGAATCCCGGTGACCGGCATGATCCCGACGTTCATGCCTGCGTTGACGAAGGTCTGGAAAAAGACCATCGCGGCCACGCCAATGGCAACCATCTGGCCGAAATTATCGTGCGTCGCCGTGGCCACGTGCAGGATCCTCCAGAGCAGGATGCCGAAGGTCAGGAACAGGGCGATCGCCCCGACGAAGCCGAACATGCCCATGGCGTGGGCGAAAATGAAGTCGGTCGTGCGCACGCGAAGCAGGTCCAGCTGACTCTGAAGACTCCCCGATAGCCCGTGCCCCAACACACCGCTCGATCCGATGGTCGCGCGTGCCTGAATGATGTTATAGCCCGCCCCAAGATAATCACGCTGTGGCTCGAACGAGATTAAGAGGCGCTCGCGCATGTAGTCATGCATGAAAAAGCGCCAGCCCAGATAGCCGATCACAGGCAGGGAGAACAGCGCTCCCGCGATATAGATCAGGCGGGTGCGGCTCATCAGGATCATCGAGAGCCAGATAAAGGCGAAGACGCCGGCTGTGCCGAGGTCCGGCTGCTGATAGACCAGCAGCATCGGCAAGAGCACGAGGATGCCGGAGAGAATGAAATTGACCAGGCTCTTCATCTCATCACCACGATTTGAGATGAAGGCGGCGAGTGAGATGATGACGCCAAGTTTGGCGATCTCGGACGGTTGAATCAGGATCGGACCAATCACGATCCAACGAGTCGAACCACCAATCGCTTGACCCAGAACCATAACCGCGGCGAGTAACCCGATCGTGATGACGTAGATGATCCACGCCAGGCTCTTCATGTAGCGATAGTCGACCGCCGTCATCAGCAGGATGATCGGCAGGCCGATGATGACGAAGACAAGCTGGCGCACGACCAGGCTGCTCGGCGTGATCGCTCCTCCGCCGTCGGCGCTCCAGATCGCGACCAGTCCAAACGCGATCAGCACCAGCGTGGTACTGATCATGTAGACGTCGATCGCGCCTTCGGTGACCGAGCGACGGCCGATGCCAAGATTGGTGATCAGGGTACCCATGCTTAGAGAAGCTCCACACCGTTGATGTTGATATGGAACGCACATTCGAGGAATTCGGCTGCGCGACGGCACATCAGCATTCTGGGCAGGAAGATCTCGAAGTAGTTCATGACCTGGGAGATGTTGGTATCGATGGTTAGCTCCAGCGTGATTCGTCGCTTATCGGCGTCAACGCGCAGGAAGGACGATTCCGAGGCGTAGTTGACGCGGTCGTGCTGGTCGAATGTCGCGATCTCTCTATTGCGCACACGGCTACGGTGGACGTCTGACTTGTCAGCCAGAATCAGAGCTGCCGAAACCGGATGGACTGCCTCACCAAGCCGCTGGGAGTCGTCGCCATGGCTGCCGATCGCGCCCATGATCAGTGCGATGTCTTCCGGCGCAACCTTATGGCGAATCATGATCTCCCGAGAGAGTAACGCTCCAGTCGTTCCGTGGTCGTAACGGCTGACGACATTTCCGATGTCGTGCAGGTAGCCCGCGATGGCCGCCAGTTCCTGCTGGTGCTTATCGTAGTCAAGACGACGCAAGACGTTATGGGCGATGCGCGCCACCAGATTCGCGTGTCGAACGCCATGCTCAGTAAAGCCAAGGACGCCCAGATTGGCGTTTGCGGCGTCGATATAGGCGCTCACCTCAGGATCGCGTGCCAGGTCGTCAACCGTGATGGGGAGCTCCCGGCGACTCGGTTTGGCGGCCGCTTCCGGTTTTTCGGTTCGCGTGACGCCGAGGTTTTCGACGAGTTCTTCGGGAGTAGCTCCGGTGTCGTTCATACGAGGTTCCTTCTCAGCGATTACGTTCGCGCCAATTATAGGTCGGCGCGGTTTCCCATGCCGCGAACGGCATACCGCGACGGGCGGTCACTCGCGACGCTTGCTGTTCATGATTCATTGTGAAGTGAGACAGACGGTTAAAGTTCTTCGAGGCTATCGCGGATGATGTCGAAATACTCCAACGCGAGCCCTGTACCAATGGCGACGCAGCTGAGTGGATCGTCGGCGACGAAGCAGGGAACGCCGGTGACCTCGGTCAGGAGGTGGTCGAGATTACGCAACAGCGCTCCCCCACCACTGAGGACCATTCCCTTGTCGATGATGTCGGACGAGAGTTCGGGCGGCGTCTCTTCCAGGACGGCACGGACCGCGCCGATGATCGCTTCCAGCGGTTCGGTCATCGCCTCGACGATCTCATTGGCGTGAATCTGGATCGTTCGGGGCAGTCCGGCGACCTCATCGCGCCCGCGGACTTCCATCGTGATGTCCTCGTCGAGCGGCATAGCAGAGCCGATCGCGATCTTGACCTCTTCGGCGGTTCGTTCGCCAATGCGCAGGTTGTACTTGCGCTTGATGTAGTTGGAGATGGAGTCGTCGAAGCGATTGCCACCAACACGAATCGATTTCGCCACGACGATACCATTGAGGGAGATGACAGCCACTTCGGTGGTCCCGCCTCCGATGTCGATGATCATGTTGCCGCTCGGATCGGCCACGGGCACCTTGGCGCCTATCGCGGCTGCCAGAGGTTCACTAATGAGATAGGCTCGTCGGGCCCCGGCATTGAGCGCGGCGTCACGAACGGCGCGCCGCTCGACCCCAGTGACCCCGGCGGGAACGCAGATCATCACCTCGGGTCGAACCAGCGAGAAGCGCCCGGCGGCCTTATTGATGAAGTACTTGAGCATCTCCTGGGTCACGACGTAGTCGGCGATGACGCCATCGCGCATCGGGCGTACGACTTCGATCGTCTCGCGCGGTTCGCGGCCCAGCATGTTGCGCGCTTCAATACCGACCGCGCGGACTTTGCCGTCGCGAGCCGAGATCGCCACCACCGAGGGCTCGTTGATCACGATACCGCGGCCACGCACGTAGACGAGTACGTTAGCAGTACCGAGGTCGATTCCCAACTGTCTTGCCAATAGTGCGCGCTCCGTGGGGTGGACGCTGAACATACAAAACCGGTGCTCACCCGCCCAACTACCGGAGCACCGGCACCGCGATTGTATCACAGGGGCTTGATCGGTCAGTCAGGATCGACACATATTTCCCGGCCCATTCCGCGGTCACTAGTTGTCAGAGTGTGGATGACTCAATTCCCAAATGCGCCAGAACGCGATCCGCTGCCCGTCGCCCACTATCAATGCAGTCTGGAATCCCGACGCCGCGATAGGCGGAGCCCGCCAGGATAACGCCAGGCAGGTTTGCCACGCGCTCCTCGATCCGGTCCACCAGAGCGGTATGCCCTAACTCATACTGGGGCAACGCGCGACGCCACCGATAGACCCGAACGTCGACCGGTTCGGCAGAGACGTTGAGGATCTCACGCAGTTCGCGCCGGACCAGATCGACGATCTCTTCGTCGGACAGATCGACAGCCTGTTCACGTCCGGCCCGGCCGACGAAGCCGCGCACCAACGCGATATCGTCCGGCGCACGACCGGGGAACTTGTTCGTCACCCACGTGACCGCGGTCAATTCCCTGTTCTCGACACGCGGGATGACAAACCCCCTGCCTGCCCCGGACGCGGGCAGGTCCGCCTTGCGATACGCAAGGGTCGTCGTCGCGGTCGAGACGTACGGGATATCGTTCAGCAGCCGCGCTAATTCGGCGTCAAAATCACCGAGCAGGTCGCTCACCCCGTAGGCCGGGATTGCCAGGATCAGCGCGTCAGCGTCGAGCCGATCGCCATCCGACAGCGACATGGCATAACCGTCGCCCGATCCTTTCGACCGTCGTGACGCTCGTTCCAGTGCGGACTTCGACGCCCCCGAGTGCCGCACTCAGCGCCTCGATCAGGGTGCTCAAACCGCCTCGAAGCGAGAGAAACGCCGAGCGTCGTGGCCCGGCAGGTCGGTTCGTTCGTGCCTGGCGTCGCTGGGCTAACATGCCCCGGGTCAAGCTGCCGTGCTTCAACTCGGTCTCGCGGAGTCGCGGGAACGTGGCCAGCAGGCTAAGACGGTCCGCATCACCGGCGTAAATGCCAGAGAGGAGCGGTTGGGCCATGTGCTCGAAGGCCTCGCTCCCCAGACGACGCCGTACGAAATGTCCAACCGATTCGTCCGCCTCATCGCGGCGGGGCGGGATGAAGAAGTCGAGCCCCATGCGCAGCTTGCCCCAGGGAGAAAGAAGTCTGCTGACGAGAAGCGGCCTTAGCTTGGTCGGTACCAGCATGGTGATTCCCTCGGGCAGTGGTTCGAGTCGCCCAGAGTGAAGAATGTAGGTGCCACCGCCCGATTCACTTGTGCCAACGAGATCCTCTTCGAGACCCAGCTCCTGGCACAGCTTGAGCGCGGCCGGTTTGGACGAGAGAAAGGAATCCGGCCCTTCTTCGATCACCAGCGCGTCATGCCGGTCAGTCTGTATCTTGCCGCCCAGGCGGGAATCAGCCTCGACCAACGTGATTCGGAGTGGAACCTGCCGCTCACGTGCCGCCTGATACAGGTGATACGCCGCTGATAGCCCGCTGATGCCCCCACCCGCGATGACGACGTGCTGGGACTGCTTCTCCACGTCCCGGCTGGTCACATCAACTCCCGGCTATCAGAATCGAGCCGTGCTCCAGCGTACGTCGCACCGCGTCGGCGACTGCCTGGCAGAGATGAGGATCGTCGTTCAGCATCTCGGTCCGCTCCAGACGGATGCCAAGCGACTCCGCCTGACCCCGGTGCTCAATGTCGACGTCATAGAGGACCTCGACGTGATCGCACACGAATCCGATCGGGACCAGCAGGACGTTTTTGACACCTTCGTCCGCCAGACGCTCGAGCGTCTCCTCAACCGACGGGCCAAGCCACGGATCGGCAGTGGCGCCCTGGCTCTGAAAAGCGAAGGTCCAGCGCTTGGGATGAATTTTTTCGACCACTTTATCAACCGAGACCTTCAACTCGTCAGGATAGGGATCGTTCCACTTCAGAATGCGTTCCGGCAGGCTGTGAGCGGTGAAAAGAACGAAGACATCCTCCCGCTCCGTCTCCGGAAACTTCTCTAACGCCTGTCCGATTCGCTCGGCGACGCCATCGATGAACGCAGGCTCGTCTTTCCAGCTCTCGACCTGAATCACTGGAATCGAGACACCCGACTCCTTTTGAGCCTCCTCGACTCGCTGCATGTAGCGTCCAACGCTCATCCGGGAATAGTGGGGCGCCATCACCACCGCAACGATCAGGTCGACGTCGTCAGCCACGATGCCTGGCATCACCTCGCGAATGTAGGGGGTCCAGTGCCGCATTCCGACGTAGGCGCGGTAGGTGACACCCGCTGCTTTCGCCCGATCGTCGTTGAGCTGCGCTTCGATGCCACGCGCCTGGGCTCGAGTGAGCTCCAGAATCGGCGACCGGCCGCCGATTTCCTCGTAGCGGTGGGTCATCTCGGCGGTCAACTCGTCCGACGGGGCTCGACCCTCGCGCACATCGGCCAGATAGGCTGGAACCTGATCGAGTGATGTCGGCCCGCCATAGGCCATCAGCAGCACGCCAACCGTCTTGACCTCTTCTGTCTTATGGGTGATCTGACGCTCTTGCACGACTTTCTCTTCCTGCTCGCGGGTTAACCCCGCTCGGTAACGCGATGAACCAGGTCGGCCACGAATTGAACGTTCTCGACCGGAGTCTCCGGCAAGATGCCGTGACCAAGGTTGAAGATATGACCCGGCCGTCCCGCGGCCTGCTGGAGAATGGCGCGCACCTGACGCTCGATCTCGTCCTGCGGCGCGAAGAGGAGGACCGGATCCAGATTTCCTTGAATCGCTCGTTGGAACCCGACGCGCTCCCAGCCGGTATCCAGATTGACACGCCAGTCCAGACCAACGACGTTGGCACCCGTGGCGGCCAGCTGATCGAGCAGTCCCGACGTTCCCGTGCCAAAGACGATCACAGGCACCCCAAGTGGCTGGAGTCGTGAGACGAGTTCGCGCACATACGGGAAGACGAAGCGGTGGTAGTCACTCGGACTCAATGCGCCGACCCAGCTGTCGAAGATCTGCACCGCGTCGGCTCCGGCCTGTATCTGGCCCTGCAGATAACCCACGCTCATGTCCACCAACTTGTGCATCAATTCGTCCCACAGGTCATGTGCGCCATACATCAGCTTTTTGGTACGAATGTAGTTGCGCGAACTGCCGCCCTCGATCAGATAGCTGGCAAGCGTAAATGGTGCGCCGGCAAAGCCGATCAACGATTTTGAGCCAGGCAGTTGACGTCGCACGAGGCGGATGGCGTCGAACGTTGCTCCAAGATGCTCGTGTGGATCGTATGGGCGTAAGCGCTCGATATCCGCTGCGGTGCGGACTGGATTGTGAATGACCGGACCTTCGCCTGCCGCGTACTCAAGATCAATCCCCATCGGTATCAGCGGAGGTAGCAGATCGGCAAAGATGATGGCAGCGTCGACATCGAGCTGTTTCATCGGCTGAAGCGTGACCTCGGCGGCAAGTTCCGGCTGGCGGATGATGTCGAGGAGCGTGTGGTCCTTGCGGATCGCGCGATACTCTGCCATATAGCGTCCGGCCTGGCGCATGAACCAGACTGGGGTGCGGTCGACCGGCTCTCCGCGGCAGGCATCGAGGAAGCGTGAAGCGGGATGGGCCACGTTGTTCACTCCCTACTTAGGCGGCTGGCCGATGGTTGATCCATTCGGCACAACCACCGATTCTACCATTGCGCATCCGATGCAACGGGCCACACCTACGATGAGCGATGTTGGGCTATACTGCCCCGGAGCGAAAGGGAGAACAATGAGCGGCAAACAACCAACGTTCGAGCCACGCTTCTACAAGCTCGACGACGTGAAACCCTTCTTTCCCCTGGAAGGATTCGCGATGCAGTCGATTACCGGTGGCGACATGATGGCGAACTGGGTTCGCATCGAGCCGAACAAGGTGATGCCAGCCCACCAGCACCCACAGGAACAGCTCGGCGTAATGCTCGAAGGGCACCTGGAACTGACCATCGGCGACGAAACGCGCATGCTGGCACCTGGAGATGCTTACACGATTCCAGGTGATGTTCCGCATCACGCAAGAACTGCTGAGGATGGCTGCCTCGTTCTCGACATCTTTAGTCCGCCGCGTGAGGACTATGCGCGAATGGCAAAAGAGGCGGCGGAAACCGACTGAAGTACCGTATACGTACGCTTGTGTTGGGGGCGTAGTAAGCATAACGTTAATGTGTTGACACCCTCACAGGCACAATGATATGCTCATAACACGATAGAGGCGGCTCCGAACACGGAGCGAGAAGGCAGGCCGAACCGGCTTATGGGTGAGCTCATTGTGGGCCGGCCGGCGCTCAAGCTCGAGTTCGCGGTGTCAGTTGTATTGGACTTGACGTCAGCGATCTCACTTGTGTACCGGGCCACGGATCCACGGCGCTTTGATAGCTGGCTCGTCGACGCGCGCCAGTCACTAGATCCTGAAGTCCAGCATGACCTCGATACAATGCTTGGCTTCTCCGGTCGCCTGCTCTACTTCATCGAAGAGCTGCTGACGTCGTATGACCCATTTCAGCCGGATCGGCTGAGCGCGGGGTTCGATGAGTATCTCGCTCATCTGGAGAATCTCTCGCCGTGGGCGTATCGGAGCATGGTGGCACAATCCGTGCTTCGCGTGTACCGAGATCGTGGAGTAACTGAGACGCCGCCAGCGGACGATAATCCGGAAGAGTGGCGAGCGTTTCTCGAACCAGGCATTACACGAGCCGATCTCGACGAAGTGGTTAGCCTGGTTCTTGCACCTGAACAACTGAAAGCGCGTACCGTCAATCTGGTACGACGATTCTGGCAGGAGTGCTACGCCACCGAGTTCGAACGGGCTCTGCCCGAGATGCGGCGGGCGTTGCGACAGGCGCGATCCACCACCTATCCGGGGATCGGGGTCGCCTTCTCGGAGCTGAGCGGTCATCGCTTGCCGGAGGAGGTCCAACTCACGCTTCCGCACGTGGAGCGCGTGACGTTCTGCCCCTCTTATCACCTCGGGAACTTCGTCCAGTTCATTCTTTACCCGCCCGAGTTGATTCTCTACTTCAACTGCCAACGTGCCAGTGCCGTCACCCAGCCTGAGCAGGACTCGACCACATCGGTCGACCTGTTGCCCGGAGTTCGGGCGCTGGCGGACGGAACCCGGCTGCGCATCATCGAGATGCTGCGCGGCACAGAACTGTACGCGCAAGAGATCGTTGGACGTCTCGGCATCAGTCAATCCGCCGTTTCGCGCCACCTCGCGATGCTCGAGGCCGCTGACATTGTCAGCGTGAGACCGTCCAACGGCATGAAATACTATGCGATCAATGCTCGCCGTCTCCGGCAGCTTGCCGAGGAACTTGAGCGGATCGGTCAGTGATCGGGTTGTTTCGACTGCCCGGTCGACATTAACAAAACAACTTCGCTGCACGTTTTCGGACGTGCGATCTGAGGGTCAACCGCGTCATGGCCGGTTGTAGAGTTGCTGGGCTGCCTTTGCGGGCGTGCCAGGCTCTACACAACCCCCTTTATTCCTCAGTAGAACGGTCACATCAGGTGATCGTTTCCACGGAAACCCTCAAGAGGCTCTGCCCGTTCGGCCAGGTCCGAGCCAGACCAACCTCTATTGACGGTTGACCTAACTGGCGATGAGGGGTGTGCTCTCCTAACGGAAAGTACGCCCCTCGTCTCTTTTAAGCGGCGAAAACGGCCCTCATCCCCAGCCCTTCTCCCTCACTAACTCTCCCTCCACCGGAGGGCGAGAACCATCTCCCAATACTAGGAGAAGGGGACAAGTTACGTCAGCGCTCGGCTTTCGTCTCCCCTCTCCCGATCTCGGGAGAGGGGCCGGAGGTGAGGGACCCTACCCGCCTCACTACTCCCCCTGCTCGCAATCCACATTGCTGTAGCCGGAACGGAATGACGCAGATTTACCTGCCTCGGGCTGATAGCTGTGCCGCACGACGCATCCCGCGTCGTTCCCCAACAAATGAATCGAAATCGACGCGTCGGCCGACGTGGTCGTCACGCGATGAATGTCGCCGTCGGGTGGCAGCAGCGCGTAGAACTCCCCGGTCCGGAGATCCTGCTCGGTCGTGAGCCGCAACTTCGCGTCTCCATTATCTGGATTGCCGCTCTCGACCGCATAGACTTCCTCGTGTTGTTCACCTTGATAGAGACCGACGAGCCCCCACGCCAGGTGGTCGTGAACCGGCGTCGAGGATCCCGGCGGTACCACGAGCGAGAAGAGGGTGATCGACTTATCACCCGACCGATACAGCAGGTACTGGCCAATCCCGCCGCCCATGCCGCTCTGCTCGTAGGAGACCGAGAATTCTTCCGGTAGCCAACCACGCTCGGTCAGCAGGGTGCTGAAGGCAGGCTTCAGTTCCTCGACCACCTGGTTCGCCGGCCGGTCACTCGCGGTCACCCGCTTGACCGCCGCGATGAACCCTCGAATCTCCTCATTGTCGACGAAATACTCATCGCCGTTCGCACCATGTTCCACCACGGCAGCCTCCTCCTGTTTGTTCTGCGTGCCCACGTCAGAGACTACGGCAGTCACGACCCTCCGGCAACTTAGGAATCCGCAATAGCGTCGGCTGGTAGACGAAGTGAGGAAACTATCGGACAATGGCATCAGTCAGACAGGGTTTCGAGTCGAAGGGACGACATTTATGGCCATGACCAAAACCTGGAACACGTCCGATCTGGTCGACAAAGATAAGAAATACATGCTGCATCCGGTCTCCAACATCCGGCAGCTTCAGGAGACTGGGCCGCTGATCTTCACCCACGGTGAAGGCGTCTACCTGTGGGATTCCGAGGGAAAGAAGTACATCGATTCGTTTGCCGGCCTCTGGAACGTCAACGTGGGACACGGTCGCAAAGAGCTCGCCGAGGCCGCCCGGGCACAGATGGAGGAACTGGCCTATTCGCCGACCTTCTTCGGCCTGGCCACTCCTCCGGTGATTGAGCTCTCGGCTAAGCTGGCCAGCATGTTCCCCGATCCGCTGAACCACTTTAACTTCACATCGGGCGGCGCGGAATCGAACGAGTCGGCGATTAAGATCGCGCGCTACTACTGGCACCTGCGAGGCAAGCCGCAGAAGGTCAAGATTGTGTCCCGCATGATGGCGTACCACGGCATCGCCATGGGGTCCCTCTCGGCGACCGGCATCCCGGCCTACTGGGCCGGGTTTGGCCCGCGGCCGGAAGGCTTCGTTCACCTGATGGCGCCCTACCACTACCGCAACGGCGAGGGCCTCGATGAGGACCAGTTCGTCCAGAAACTGGTAGACGAGCTCAAGGAGACTATCGCCCGCGAGGGGGCCGACACGATTGCGGCCTTCATCGGCGAGCCGGTTCAGGGCGCGGGGGGCGTCGTCCCGCCGCCGCAGAACTACTGGAAAGAGATCTCCAAGGTTCTCAAGGAGAACGACATCCTCTTGATCCATGACGAGGTCATCACGGGCTTCGGACGTACCGGCACGATGTTCGGCATGCAGCAGTATGGTGTCACTCCCGACATCGCCTCGTTCGCCAAGGGCATTACCTCCGGCTACATCCCGCTGGGTGGCGTGGCCGTGAGCGACGAAATCTTCGACACCATGACCGAGCCAGACCAGGTCTTCATGCACGGTTTCACCTATTCGGGCCATCCGGCGGCCTGCGCGGTGGCGCTGCGGAATATCCAGATCATCGAAGACGAGCATCTGGAGAAAAACGCGGGTGAAGTCGGCGAATACATGATCAGCGAGTTGAGCAAGCTTCTCGAACGCCCCTACGTCGGCAACGTACGCGGCAAGGGGATGATGATGATTGTCGAGTACGTGGCGGACAAGGGGACCAAGGCGAAGTTCGACGCGAAACTGAACGTTGGTGGCCGTGTCCAGGCCGCGACCCGCAAGCGCGGCATCATGGTACGCGCCAGCAACGACGGCGTGGCTGTCTCGCCGCCACTGATCCTGACCAAGGAGCAGGCCGACGAGGTGATCACGGCGCTCGTCGATTCCCTCGAAGAGGTACTCGGCTAACGCGAATCCAATTAGGAAAAGTACGACGAGGGCGACCTTTCCGGTCGCCCTTCGCGTTGTCTGGAAATCAGACTGCTGGACTCCGGTAGAATTGACCCCGTTTGTGCTCGCCCGATAATTTTGGGGGACGACCATTCGCGACCGATCGACACTGCTGATCCACGCCTCGCTGCTGCTCGTGGCAGCGATGTGGGGATCCAATTTCATCTCGATGAAGTACCTGTTGCGGTCGATCGATCCGGTCGAACTCCTGCTGCTACGATTGATGCTCGGCAGCATGATCTTTGGCGCGGTGCTGCTCGCTTCCTCGCGTACGTTGCCCCGCTTCACACGTGGCGAATGGGCGCAGCTCCTACTCATCGGCACGCTCGGAATCTCGATCAACATTTCGGCGGTCGCCTTCGGCACTCGGATGATCCCGGCTGGGGTGGCTAGTCTGATCGTCACGTCCAATCCGGTCTTCACCGCACTGCTGTCGCGACTCGTCCTCGCCGAACCCCTGACCCGGCAGAAGATATTCGGAATTCTAGTCGCGTTTGCCGGATTTCTGATCGTTCTCTTCTGGGGCGGACCCGACGCTACATTCGACCTGCACAACATGCTCGGCGTGCTCATCACGCTCTTTGGGCCAAGCGCCTGGGCGCTCTACACCATCCTGAGCAAGCCCTACCTGAAGCGATGCCCGCCCACTCAATTCGCGGGCATCGTCACGATCATCGGCGCGCTCCCGGCCATGCCGCTGCTGCTTTATGATCACAAGATCTTCGGCGACGTGACCCGCTTCGGACCGTCGCAGTGGCTCGCCACGCTCGTCACTACCGGGCTCGCGCTGGTCCTCGCATACACACTCTGGTATCGCGGATTGCGCGTGCTCCAACCAACGCAGGTGGCGATTTACATCTACATGGTGCCGGTCTTTGGGGTGTTCGGCTCGTGGCTCCTGCTCGGCGAGCGCATCACGATCTTTCTGCTCGTCGGAGGGTTGACCATTCTGGCGGGCGTCATCCTGACCAATCGAGGGCGTCGCGGCACGGTCGACAGCACCGAACAGCGAATGCACACGACGGAATACCCGTTGCCGCCCGAGGCCGACGGGCGCCCGGTCGCGTTCTCAGACCCAGTTGGCAAGTAAGGAGAGACCCATGAGCAAATTGACCCATTTCGACGACCGCGGTAACGCGCGCATGGTCGACGTCGGCAGCAAGGACGAGACCCATCGCGTGGCGATCGCCCGCGGTGAGATCCGGATGCAGCCCGAAACGCTGAAGATCATCATCGAGGGGCGTGCCAAGAAGGGCGACGTTCTGGGTGTCGCCCGGATCGCTGGCATCATGGCCGCCAAGAAGACGTACGAGATCATTCCACTTTGTCATCCGTTGATGCTGACGTCGATCGAGGTCGATTTCGAGCCTGACGAGTCGCGGAACCTGGTGCGGATCGAAGCCCGCGTCGAGACGCGCGGCAAGACCGGGGTCGAGATGGAAGCCCTGATGGCCATCAGCGCCGCGGCATTGACGATCTACGACATGGTCAAAGCCGTCGACCGTGGCATGAGCATCGGCGAGATCCGCCTGGAAGAGAAACTGGGCGGACGCAGCGGCCACTGGACGCGAGAGAACACGAGCGAGTGACGGTGGCAGGTCCGCGAACCGGTCCACGGAGACCGCCGTATTGCCGCATCTGCCGCACCCATCACTCTCGTCTGGTATGCCGGTTGCTTCTGAGTAGTTGACGACTATACGGAGCTAACCGGGAAGAATGACGTGTCCTCCAAGAATGTCCCGAGAGAAATACTTCGCAAGCGAATAACGCGCAGTGCGGCGTCCAACACCATTCACGACCACTCGACGATCGATACGAGACACCGGCGCTGATGGATCAGACGCAGATCGACGCCGTCGCACTGGCCGCCGCGTTCGTGCTGGTCATCATCCATCTCTTCTCTGGGAAGCTCCGCTTTCTCGAAGGCGTACCGCGCAGTCGCTGGCTCTCAATTGCTGGAGGCGCATCGGTCGCCTATGTCTTCCTGCACCTTCTCCCGGAATTGAGCAAGGGACAGGAAACGCTCGCAGGGGCGTTCGAAATCTCGTTCCTCGAGCAACATGTCTATCTGGTGGCCCTGGTCGGTCTGGCGACGTTCTACGGCCTTCAGCGGGCAGCGGAAGACTCACGCGAGCAGCGGCGCGCCCAAGAAGGAAAGGACCAGACATCGGCTGGCGTCTTCTGGCTGCACATGACCTCGTTTTCGGTCTACAACATCCTGATCGGCTATCTCCTGATTCATCGCGAGCAGACGGGCATCGTCAGTCTGATTGTCTTCGCAGTGGCGATGGGATTTCACTTCCTGGTCACCGACTACGGTCTGCGCGAACAGCATAAGCAGCCGTACACCCATCTCGGCCGCTGGATCTTGAGTGTTGCCATTCTCATCGGTTGGCTCATAGGTGTCCTGACCGAGATTGGCGATGTCGCGCTCGCGATTCTGGTCGCGTTCCTGGCTGGCGGAGTCATCCTCAACATCCTCAAGGAGGAGCTTCCAGCCGAACGCGAGAGCCGCTTTTGGGCCTTTGCGCTCGGCGCGGCCGCCTACGGAATCCTGCTGCTAGCGGCCTGATCGACGGTCAATTTCGTGAAAACGTCCACTACGTCGAGCGTATCACTGTGACTGAAATTCACACAATTATTGGGCATAGAGTAACAGTTTCCCTGCAGCTTATGGATGGCACGAACAGTGCATATATTTAACCGGGGAGCGGCCTCACCAGGCTGCCGACAACTTCACCACAACATAGTCAGGATGATTCCTGGAAATTCACAACGCCCCGTTCAACGGGAAACGAAAGGACGATGACATTATGTCTGACCATTCAAGTTCCGGCAGCACGACCGACCAGGCGAGGCAGACTGCCCAGCACGCCAAAGACAAGACCAGCCAGGCGGCCGACAAGGCACAGAGCATGGCTGAGCCGTATATGAACAAGGCCGAGCAGACGGCCAAGGACGAGGCAAGCCAGCGAAAGAACCAGGCGGCCGGCGCGATGTCGAGCATGGCGGATGCACTGCGGGAGACGGGCGACCAGCTCCGCAACCAGAATCAGGGCATGTACGCTGGGTACGCCGACCAGGCCGCGAGCCAGATCGACAACCTCGCCAGCTACATTCAGAATCAGAACATTAACGACATCATCGACAAGGTGGAGGATTTCGGACGAGAGCAGCCAATGCTTCTCCTAGGCGGCGCATTCGCCCTCGGGATGTTCGGCGCTCGATTCCTGAAGGCCTCGCGCCCGCAGCAGAGTTCTCAGAATTCCCAGTACAACCGTTCCAATCGTGACCGGATGTCGGACACGTCGTACGGTGGGTCGACTTCCTCGACCTATGGAACTGGATCCAGAACCCGAACAGGGTATGGTTCTGACACCGTTTCCGCAACTGGACGCGGATATGGAGTCGGCACAGGGACCGGTGGCTCGGTCGATACCCCGACGGATCCCAATCGACCGTATGACGCATCTCCTTATGGCGTCGACGACGTGAGAACTGGAACGCCGGCGGGTGCTGACGAACCAAAGGGGGACAGCGATGCAACGAGATAGAGAAGAACGATCCCTTGGCGAGTTATTTTCCGAGCTTTCTCGGGAAATGAGCCGTCTGTTCCGTGAGGAATTTACGCTCGCCAAAAAGGAGACGACGCAGAAGGTCACAAAAGCCGGCATCGATCTAGCCGGAATCGCCGTCGCTGGAACGATTGTCTATGGTGGATTCCTGGTCCTCCTGGCAACAGCCGTGATCGCTCTTGCCTATGTGCTCGCGTGGTGGCTGGCCGCACTCATTGTTGGCGTGGTCACCGTTGCCGTGGGTGGAGCGATGGCCTGGTACTACTGGAGCAAGATGACAAGCATCAATCCAACACCAAGACAGACCGTCGAATCGATCAAGGAGGATAAGGAATGGATGAAGGAACAGGCCCGATGAGTGATAGATACTACGACGCCGATAACGAATGGGGCAAGCCGTTAGATGAGCAAAGCCCTGGTGAGATTCGCGAAAACATCGAAGAGACTCGAGCCGAGATGAGCAATACGATCGACGAACTTCAGTACCGGCTCGATCCAAACCGGCTCAAGTATGAGGCCAAGCAGGCCGCGCGTGAGGCGACCGTCGGACGAGCTGAGGATATGATGAACGTTGCCGAACAGCGAACTAAAGAGGTTGGCAACTCGTTTGTCGACACGCTGAAGAGCAATCCTGTCCCGGCCGCGCTTGTGGGAGTCGGAGTCGGCTGGCTCATCATGTCGATGCGGGATCAGGGATCAAATCACGATCACTCGAGATCTCGAACGTCAACCATGCGGTACTATCCGTCGACGGACACCGAGGCGACCTACTACCCATCTGATTCGGGTTCGTCGTCGAGCACCACATCCCAGATGCAAGGAAAGGCTCAGCATATGGCCGATCAAGCACAGCAGCGAGCTGGGCAGATGACAGACCAGGCGCAGCAGCAGGCCAATCAGATGATGGGCCAGGCGCAGCAGCAGATGGAGCAGTATTCCGGGCAGGCCCAGCAGATGGCTCATCAGGCCCAGGGTACGATCAACGGCTTCATTCACAACAACCCTCTGGCCGCGGCCGCGATCGCCCTTGGCGTCGGCTTTGCCGTCGGGTTCGCTGTGCCAGAAACGAACAAGGAAGACCAGCTTCTCGGCGAAGCACACGCCATGGCCATGGAACGCGCCGAGTCGATGGCGGATCAGGCGATCGACAAGGCGGCCGAAAGCGATACCCTTAACCAGAAGGTCGACGAGATGACGCACAAAGCCGCCGGCAAGGCTAAGGATGCCGCGCACAAGGCCATGAACGAGTAACGCAACGCTAGCAAAAGAGAGAGGCGCCGCTTGATGCGCCCTCTACTGATACCGACCCCGAAGCTTGATGCTGCCGGGGTCGGTTTGTTTTACCCGGAACGATCCGCAGATCCCCGCGTCAACCACGCGCGACGCTTGCAGCGATGCCTCCGCCAAGCACCTTCGGTCCATCGTAGAGCACGACCGCCTGACCGACCGCCAATGGTGGTCCCGGCTCGAGAAAACGCACGACGTCACCATCGCACTCCACCGGGAATCGTGGTCCCTGATATCGAATGCGCGCTTCGCACGCCGCCGGCGTCGCCCCATGCCAGACCACATCCCGAAGCCGGACACTTCTCGTCGCGATCCGGTCGCGGGTCGCGACCGTGACGGTTCGGGTTGCCGGATCGATCGCTGAGACGAAGCGGCGTTCCGGTGTGGTCTTGGCCCAGTCGAGCCCGCTCCGCTGTCCAACCGTGAGATAGGCGATTCCGCGATGAGATCCAACGATCTGACCACGCTCGTCCACCAGCGGGCCTGGAAGACCGGTTTCCGGACGGGCGGACGCGACCAGATTTCCGACCCCGCCCGCGGTCTTGGCGAAACAGAGATCGACCGAAGACGCCTTGTCAGCCACCGGGATTCCCGCGTCTCGCGCCAGGCTGCGCACCGCCTGTTTGTCCATCTCACCCACTGGAAACTCGAGTCGCTCGAGCTGTTCGTGCGTCAGGCGATAGAGCGCGTACGACTGATCACGGCGGGGGTCATCGCCCTCAGCCAAGTACCAGCGATCGTCAACGCTGATCTTGCGGACGTAGTGACCGGTCGCCACGGCCGGGATGCCCAGACTTTGCGCCAAGCGCAGCAGCGAGGGAATTCGGACCACGTGATTGCACGCCAGGCAGGGATTGGGCGTCTCGGCGGCCGCGTACGCCTCGACGGTCGTACTGGCGACCTCACGGCTAAAAAGATCCCGTAGATCACGGATATAGAAGGGAATTCCGATGGCGGATGCGACCATGCGGGCATCAGAGGCCGCCTGGTCTCCACAGCAGACACCTTCTTCCAGCGAATCGTCGGAATCGAACAGCCGCAGATGCACGCCCACGGGATCCCAGCCAGCCGCCCGCAGCGTGAGCGCGGCGACCGCGCTATCCACGCCACCAGACAAGGCGACGATGATGCGCGACCGCTCCGTGCCGCCCTCGGATATGGCGTTGTTCTGGTTGGATGTGAGTTGGAATCGTCACCTGGCAACCTTCAGGGAACCTTGATTCGTCACAATCGAATCGTCGAATCAACCGCAATCTGGCTTCATACGGGAGTCACTCCAACCATGTCGATCGCACAGATCCAACAATCGATGGAGATCAATCGCCAGACATTCCAGCAGCGCGCGGCCGAGATCAGGACAGATACGCGGCTCTCACCGCTGCAGCGCCGACGTCTGCTGGCCCAGCTTTGGGTCGATGCCATGCGCGCGCACTACCACCTGTTGGAGAACTATCTCACACTCAGGGACTTGACCTGTTCGGGCGCGGCCACGCCCCGGCTCCAGCCCTGGCAACTTCGTGCGCCAGTTCGTCCGGACGAACTGCCGGAATCACTCTCACGCTACGTCACCGTGACGCACCATGCCGAGCACTTAATCTAATCAGATGTCTCGAACGTGAGTCAAAAGACGCTTCAAGAGCCCAGCTCTTGCCGCTGGAATGAGAGCCAGGCCCCTCCCAGAAAAGCCGCCACCCAGAAGAGATTGCACCCGAGCGAGACCCAGAGATGCGGCGCTGTCTCTCCGATCGCGAGCGCGCGAGCTGGATCGGCCAAACCGAGCGGCGTTACCTGATTCACACCTGGAATGATACTGACGATCGCCATGAGGATGAAAACTCCGAGACCAACCCCTGCTGCCGGGAGCGTCGACCCGATGGCCGTGCTCGCGAGAAACGTGACCGCCGCGAAATCCACGATGGAAAGCAGCAGCAGCGCGCAACACGCGGCGAACCCGCCGACCGGCATGGTGCTGAAGAGCGCCGCCGTGTAGGCGTACGCTGCCAGGCCGCCAGCCAATACGCTCACGACCAGCGTCACGAAGAGTGCCAGGAACTTGGCGGCAAGAAACGCTGGTCTCGTCACCGGCTTGGTCAACACCAGCGCCGCGGTGCCGCACTCTCGTTCGCGTGCGACGGCGCCCATTGCCAGCAGGATCGCCGCGAATGGACCAGTCTGTCCAAGATTCTTGATGAACTGGCCGACCGAGTCCGCGGTTGTTGGCGTTGGAACCGTGACCTGAATATCGCCGCCGAACCGCTGCAGAAGCTCGGGTGTGTACTTGGCGAGCACCGGCGACGCAAGGCCGACCGCGAAGAAGATCAACGCGATCACGGGCAGGCGCAACGTACGCCACTGCTCCCGCACGTCCTTCTTGAACAACACCAGGAATCGGCTCATCTCGCCGCCTCGCTCGTCTGTTCGGTGCCATCTCCTACCAGGCGCAAGAAGATATCTTCCAGGCTCGGGCGGCCACGTTCGAAGCGTGCAAGCGAGAGCCCGCTCTCGGCGACGATGCGCAGCAGGTCGGGTCCGGACGCGGCCGGATCGCTGGTTGAGATGCGCAGCACGTCGCGATCGCGGGCGATGTTCGTCGACCAGGTTCGATTCTGAATCCGTTCGACGAGCGTCGCGATTCGTGGATCATCGCCGTCGTCAAACTCCAGCACAAAAATCGGTAGTGCGTACTGTCCCTGAAGCTCGGAGACGGACGCCTCGACGACGAGCCGGCCACGATTGATGATCGCCACCCGATCGCAGACACGCTCGATATCGGCCAGAATGTGCGACGACATGAAGACCGTCGCCTGCCCACGAAGACCGTCGATGATCTGCAGCAGGTCATGACGACCGGCAGGATCGAGCGCGCTCACCGGCTCGTCCAGAAAGAGGACGTCTGGCTGGTTGATCAGCGCCTGGGCAAGACCAAGCCGCTGTCGCATGCCGCCGGAATAGCCGCCAACCTTGCGTTTGGCAGCGTCGGTCAGGCCGGTCACTCGCAAAACGCCGTCAACGCGCGCACGGAGGTCAGTACCGGTCAGGCCAAAGAGTTCGCCGACGAACTCCAGCAACTCACGACCGCGCATCCAGTCGTAGAAATGCGGCTGCTGATCGAGGTAGCTGATGCGCTGGCGCATCGCGCTGTTATCGCTGGCAACGTCATACCCGGCGACCGACGCTGATCCCGCCGTTGGCCGTGCGAGGCCAGTCAGCAGACGGATCGCCGTCGTCTTCCCGGCGCCGTTGGGACCAAGAAACCCGAAGATCGACCCGCTCGGCACCGCCAGGCTCAACCCATCGAGCGCGGTGACATCGCCATAACGCTTCACCAGCCCGTCACAGGTGATCGCGTTGTTCACGAGGCGTCCTCTCGGCCAACGAACAGGTAGAGCAGCGGGCCGATCAGATTGAGCAACAAGATGACGAGCGCCCACACGATCTTGCTGTCGCCCCGAACTTTGCGTTCCGGTCGCGTCAGGTCATAGAGCGCGACGATCGTCAGTACCAGCTCAATCGCCACGATCGGCGCAAGAAGAAAGATCAGTGTTCCGTTTGACATGTTCTTCTTTCGACGCTTTCCATTGCGCTAATAACATCCGACGACATCCACGAGCCCCTAGCCCGCGTCACCTTTGTCCACATAGTCTCGCTCGCCAGTTTCTGGGTTGTACAGGACCTCGATCAGATGGCCGGACGCGGGGTCGACAAAGCGTTCACTCGTCTCTTCCCAGTGACCGTCCGAACGGTTGACCTGCGGCCGATAGCCGCGACGCTCAAACACCAGCGCCAGCGCGACGACCACGCCGGATATCAGTATCTCAATGGCCGCCGGAATCGCTTGCCCGGCGCTAACAAGCAGAGCGCCAACGATCGCCGCAAACAGCGAGACGGCAACGAGACAGCCTCGCAACACCGGACTATCGCTCCGGACGGACGACGATCGCCGTCCCATAGGCGACGATCTCACTCATCGTTGTGCCTATCTCCGACGAGTCGAAGCGCATCATGTTGATCGCGTTGGCGCCCATCTTCTGAGCGTTGCTCACCATGCGGTCGAGGGCATGCAAGCGGGCCTCTTCCAGCATCTCGGTGTACTCGACGATTTCGCCACCCGCGATCGAGCGCAGCCCGGCCATGATGTTTCCGCCCAGCCCACGACTACGCACGACCACGCCGAAAACAGGCCCCTTGACCTCGACGATTTCAAACCCGGTAATGCGCTCTGACGTCACGACCATCATGGGATCAGTCCTTTCCTGAAGTCGCGTTCGATTCCGCCTGGTCGTCAGCCGGAATCATGATAGTGGTCAGCACACGAAGCTTGCGCCCCGGAGCTGGCTCATTTTGCACGTACGGCAGAATCGCCGCGTTGATATCCCGGCTCAGAGATGCCAACTCTTCATCCGTCAGGTAGAACGGAAGTTGCTGGTATCCAACGCCGTCTGTCGCCATGTTGATCTTAGAACGCTCGAGATAGCGCGCATAATCACCCAATAGCCCTGCCACGAATGTGGCGAAGTACCGCATGTGCTCCTCGGGCGTGAGGCTGGCGATATCTTCCGGACCGAGGCGCGCACTCGTCTGACCCAGCGCGTAGACGCGCTCTACGGTGCCGCGCACAGGATGCTCGTCCACGACTTCGACGACGCCCGCTTCCACAAGCCGGGCCAGGTGCCGGTAAAGCGATGCGTGCGACACATCCGGCAGCTCGTTTCCGATCTCCTGCGCCGTCATCTGTCGTCCAGCCATCCCGGCGGCGAGCCGCTGAATAATGCGCATTCGAACCGGATGCAGGATCGCGTAGGCTTTTGTTAGGTCCACACCGGTCCCTCCTCACCAATATCACTATTGAGAGTGATTATAATCTCACGAATGAGAATGTCTAGATCGGTCGGACCAGTGCGCGACAACTCCAACTCGGCTGGCTATGATGACTCATTACCAATCGGGCGATCTGGAAGGAGGGCGAGAATATGGTCCAGGACGGTCTCGAGAACCGATGGAGCGAGGAGGAGTCGGAACAATTCGTCCAGTTCTCCGACATCGTCTTTCCCCACCGAACCGAACAGAACGCGATCCTCACCTCTGTTATCACGGCACAATCCGATGAGGAATTCGTCGTCGTCGACCTGGGCTGTGGCGATGGACCACTGAGTCGCGCGATCTTACAGCGCTTCTCGCGCAGCCGGGTGATCGGGCTGGATGGCTCGCCGACGATGCTCGAACGTGCCACGGCGTCACTCGCGAACTTCGGGGACCGCTTCGAGGCACGTCCGTTCGACCTCTTTCGCGATGATTGGCTCGATGCCCTTCCAAGTCGCGTGCGCTGTTTTGTTTCATCGCTGGCGATCCATCACCTCAATGGCGAGCAAAAGCAGCAGCTTTACCGCAATCTGGCTGGGCGACTCGAGCCAGGCGGGGCGCTGTTGATTCAGGATCTGATCGAGCCGACCACCCGCGCCACCTGGGAACTGGACGCCCGCATGTGGGACGCCTATGTCAAGGAAGCCTCGGTGCGCATGACTGGCTCACTCGCCGTCTATGAGGAGTTCGTTGACGACGGCTGGAATCACTTCGTCACGCCGGACGTCGGCTTCGACATGCCCTCGGGGCTGGCCGAACAGCTTCGCTGGTTCGAGGAGGCCGGACTGACCGGCGCCGACTGCTTCTGGTTCTGGTACGGCCACGCGATCTTTGGCGCCTTCAAGCCAGCGCGTTGACACGTCAGTTCCACCATAGACGTTCATAGTGACTGATGCGAGACTGGGCGCATCGCTCCCGTGCCGTGCATTCGCGGGAGCGAATAACTGGTTCGACTACATCAGAGAGGCGTCACCATTGAGCGAAGCAACTCCTGAACAGATCTTCCAACAACTTGGAGAATTTGTTCAGTCCGAAATGGAACGGCTTCACGTGCCCGGCGTCGCGGTTGGGGTGCAGTTCCAGGGCAACGAGTACGTCGCCGGATTCGGCGTCACCAGCGTCACGAATCCCCTTCCGGTCGACGAGGATACGATCTTCCAGATCGGATCGACGACCAAGACGTTTACCGGCACTGCCGCGATGCGTCTGGCCGAGCAGGGCAAGCTCGATCTCGACGAACCGATACGCACCTACATTCCGACCTTGCGCCTCACATCCGATGACGCGGCAGCGCGCGTAACCCTGCGCCATCTCTTCAATCACACCGGGGGCTGGATCGGCGACTATTTCGACGATACGGGCCCCGGCGACGACGCCCGCGCCTTGATCGTGGAGCGGATGGCGAGTCTGCCTCAACTCACTCCACTCGGCGAGGTGGTGTCGTACAACAACTCCGGTTACTACATTGCCGGTCGCGTGATCGAGATCGTCACCGGTCAGACATACGAGCAAGCTATCCACGAAATCGTCTTCGAGCCGCTCGGAATGGACCACTCTTTCTTTTTCCCAGAAGACGTCATGGTCCACCGCTTCGCCGTCGGACACAACGTGATCGAAGACAAACCGCAGGTAGCGGCACCGTGGGGACTGACGCGTGCGACCTATCCGGCTGGCGCCATCGCCTCGTCGGCACGTGATCAGCTTGCCTATGCGCGTTTCCAGATGGGAGACGGCACGACGCCCGGAGGCGAACGATTGCTGAAGCGCTCGACGATGGACGAGATGCAGTCGCCCACCACTCCTGCTGGTGGTAGCTTCGGTGCGTTCGGTGTCACCTGGATGGTGAAAGACATCGACGGAGTGCGGACGGTGCGGCATGGCGGGTCGACCAACGGTCAGATGTCGGCCTTCCTGATGGTCCCGTCAAAAGAGTTCGCGATCACGGTCCTGACCAACGCGCAGCGGGGAACCGAATTGCACGGAAACTCCGTCGATTGGGCGCTGGACCACTACCTGGATCTCGTCGAGCCAGAACCTGCCGAGGTGACACGTACTGAGGAACAGATCAATGAGGTCGTTGGTCGCTACAGCACCGCGCTGACCGATGTCGATATCTCGCGTCAAGACGGAAATCTCGTGGCGCAGGTGACACCGAAGGGCGGCTTCCCGAAAGCCGAATCCAAGCCCGGGCCGACTCCGCCGCCGACTCGCCTTTCGCTGCGAGAGCACGATCAGGTCGTCGCTCTCGATCCTCCGTTCAAGGGCGGGCAGGGCGAATTCTTGCGTGATAAGAACGGCAAGATCGTGTGGCTCCGCTTCGGCGGGCGGATCATGCGCCGGAACGACTGACCGGTCGAACGCTCGGTCGCGACCGGTCCATGTCCGAACGACGGTATCAGAGCGCAAACCACGCAAGCGAGAAGCCGGACGGGAGAAATCTCGTCCGGCTTCGTCGTCGGCCGCGCGACGTGACTCCGTCGTTACGTGTTGTGCCAGAAGATATTTCCTGAGTGCGTGTAGACACCCACGTTGACCACGACGGCGGAATCCCCAAAGATGGTGTCGTTGAAGGCGAACAGGCTTTGCTGGATATCGGTCGTGCCGCCGATCGAATACACTGCCCCGGCGATACTGATACCCTGACCATTACCGATGAAGGCACTGGTCTGAATGGTCAGCGTGCCTGGGCTATTGTGTGAGATGGCGCCACCGAGCGAACCCAACTCGTTCGCGAAGATGCTCAAGGTGATCGTCGCGCTATCGCCCAGATCCATGATCGCCCCACCGTCTGGCGCTGGCGCCGATGGGTTACGAATACCGGAGCCAATAAAGAGGGACCGCGTCACATTGAGCGTGCCATAGCTGGTGATCGCGTGTGAGCCATTCCAGGCATCTTTGAAGATAACATCCTGCACCTGGAAGGTGACTCCCGGCTCAACGAAGAAGTCGGCGCCCGCGCTGGAACGACTGATCCGCGCACCGTTGCCGAAGAGCGTCACGTCGTGAGTCACGTCGATGGCGTTAGGGCTGTAGCTCTTGCTGGTCAACTCCACCTCAGTGCAATTGGAATCGCCAAAGGCGGAAGCGATGGTCGGGTAGTCGACGCTTGGCACGGTACAAGCACCGAGACCCTGATGCGGAAAGCTACTCGTTCCCGAGGCGCAATCCTGCTGAATCGACCGGAGCGCTGGAACGCCGATCACCGATGATCCCTGGAGATACGACCCGAACGCGGGACATGCCGTGCTGCTGCCATTGGCCGAAGCCCCCGCCGCTCCCGCGAATCCCACGCTTGCCGCGATCACCAGCGTCAAAGCCACCAGCGTCGCAGTCATTCGACGAGCCATGTCGCGCCTTCCCTTCATCGTCCAGGAGATTCCCCGGCCCGACGTTCTACCGCCTGTACCATACGTGGCCAGCCTGCTAAGAGCGTCTTGACATGTCTTGCAACGGTCGTGCGTGCGCGTACTGGTCCATTGTCACACGTCGTGGACAGCGGTGCAAAGGACGTTCGTACGCAGATTCTGACCGGAGGAACAAACAAGGGAGCGCGGATTGCTCCGCGCTCGCGTCTCGTTCGGTCAATTGTAGGCGGGTACTCAGCCGACGGTGATGTAGAAACCGTATTCGCAGTGGCGCGTCTGGCCGTCCTTGACGATCGGATTCGACCATTCGGCCTTCACCTGCACGAAGTAGCTCCCGGAATCCACACCAACCTTCCACGAAGGATCGGTCATGGAGAGTTTATCGCTCGTTATCGGATGGTCAGATGCCGCGAATCCCTGCATGGTTCCACCGCCGCCTACCTGGGTCACGATACTCGCCTTCTCTGGAAAGATCGCGATCTGGAGACTCTGAAGCGTCGAATCGCTCTGGCTATTCTGATTCTCCCAGGTGAACTGAACCGTCTCCCCCTTGGAGACATGCAGCGCTTTGTCCTGAATCTGGATGCCGACCGCGTTCACCTTCGCGGCGAGTCCGTTGGAGATCATCCAGTAGAAGGTGCCGAAGTTAGCCGGTTGTGTCCCCGACTTCGCGTGAGCGACCAGCAGCGGCGGGTCGAGCGAGATACCATCGGGGGTGGCGGAACTCGAGGCCTGTGAAGTCCCGGCGGGAGAGGTGGCATTCGGTGTTTTGATGATCACGCTGCTTCCGGTCGCGGAAGACGACGGCGTATTTGTCGACGATCCCCCAATCGAGCAGGCGGCCAGCGCAATGAGGCCGAGGGCAATCAGCGCGAAGAAACGAAATTTGGACAACGACAACGAAATCCCTTTCGAACATCGAACACGTGAGCGTGCCTTCAGAGGTCTCATCCGCCCGCACGTGTGGCCGGTTCATAGTTGGAGGAGGCCTTCCAGCCTCCTCCGTTGCGTATCTCTACCACAAGACAGGTCTCTGCTGCACACGCTCCCGCGATTTCCGGCGCTCGCCTAGTAGGCGTGCGTCGGCATATCGGTGAAGTGGTGCTGACCATCCCATGAGTAACCCCAGAAGTGCCAGCGGAACGCTTGCACCAGGCTCTGGAGCGTCGCGCTGATATTCTGCGGAATCGGTTTACCATCTGCCGTGAACCAGGACGAAATGCTCTGCGGCGGCAGAACGACGTTCGCATGTGTCGGCACATCGGGGTGGTCCTTGCCATCCCAGCTGATGCCCCAGAAGTGCCAGCGGAATGCCTCCACCAAGCTCTTCAACGTGGCGTTGGTCGACGCCTCGTCGAACGTGCTTCCAGTGACCCAGTCCGACAACGGCGCAGCCTGAGTGATCGAATTCGCGTGCGTCGGCATCTCGGGATGCGAGCTTCCGTCCCACGACTGGCCGTAAAGGTGGTAGCGGAACGCCTGCACCAGCGACATCATCGTGGCATTGATCTGGGCCGCTTTCGGCGATCCATCAGCGTTGAACCACTCGTTGTCGCCCAGGTTCGACGAAACGATGACGTCCCACTGTGTCTTGAACGTGTGGCCGTCAACATCGGTCGCCGTCATCGTGATGGTATGGGATCCCGCGGTCAGACTCTGCGTCGTGGAAGCCGTGATGTCCGTCGCGATGATGCCTGAGGTCGAAGGAGTGACCTGGTTGCCGTCGACCTGCATTGTCACCTGCTTGATATTGCTACTTCCCGTGATCTCGGCGGAGATGGTGATCGAGCCCGGCGCCACGGTGCTGAACGGCGCGGGCGTCAGGTTGCTGAAGACCGGAAGTTCCGGTTGGTTGTCACCAGTCGAGGGCGAGGTCACGTGCACGCCATCGTTCTCGAAATCGTAGATGTAGTTCGCGGAATTCACGCCCACCACGACCGCGTCGACGGCGCCGTAGAAGGCTTCCCAGCCAGTACCAACACACCCGGCCGCGATGCGAAGCCCGCCCTGCTGGCCGTCATTGACGATGCGCGAGCCTGGATAGGCCGCGATGTACGCCGAGAGCGGCTTGCCACCAGTGTTGGTTCCCATTCCGGCCAGGCCATTCAGAGACCACCAACTACCCGAGAGGGCGTCCCACGTTTGCCAGTAGTTCCCCTGAATCGTGTTGTGAGCGGCCGGCTGAAAAACCAACTGGTCGTCGATGGCACCATCACCATTCTGATCGATCTCAAGGAGCAGATACGGCGCCTCGGCCTGCGGGCCGAAGCCGTGCACAAACGTCGAATAGCTGAGCCCCGTGAGATCCGAGAGGGCCGTGCCATCGAAACTTGAGTTGCGAAGCTGTGGATAACCGATGCCACTGGAGATAATCGACATCTGGAACGAGCCGCTCCCCATTGGGGGAACGCCAGGACCACCGTCAAAAGAACCCTGTGCGAGCGCCGAGCCTGGCCCACAATCACCAAGCTGGAACTGCCAACCGTCGAGATTCGTTACTGATGCGCCTGCTCCAGCCGCTGGCAGGAGTAATCCCAGGAGCATCGCAAAACCGGCCAGTACCCGGAAGATGCCTCCCGCGCCTGGCATGCGGACGGCCCATCCCCCATATCGCATGATCCCGTTCTCCCTTCCACCTGTTCGAGCTCTTACTAGTTGAACGAATAACGCCCCTGGTGGACGCGCCGACCTGAAGCCACTGTGTCCGTACCGAGTGTACCGTGATATGCCTGTGAGTCAACTGACGAGACTGAGGCGACTGTTGCTGGCCTTCAAGCGACCGGAATCACCGGGCCAATTTGTGAAGTGAGAAAAGAGGACGCCCCTCACCCGAAGGTGAGAGGCGTCCTCCTCGTGTGTGCGTTCGCGTTCCCTGTGTGCTACGCCGTCAAGTTGACGACTACTGTCCACCCGCGCACTGGCGTCGGGATGACGCTCAGCGGGATCGGGACGCAGAGGGCCGCATTGGTGGACCCACTGAAGCCCGGATAGTAGCAGCCTGGCGCCGCACTCGGCAGGTTGTGGTAGTACGGGTGCAGGTTGAACACCGACGACCCGTCTCCGTTGACCGCGTAGTTCACGTTGTTCGACACAGCCACCAGCGGACCAACCGCGCCGTTACCCAGCGACGACTGGACCGTCGGATAGACCGCGCCAACCACGGCCGACCCCACGAAGGGCTCTGGCATCTCGCTGTAGCTCCCCGTGTAGACGATCGCGGATCCCAGCGCCGGCATCGTCAGTTTGAACGGCAGCTCGCGCTCGTTCGCCCCGGTCGTCGGCGCTACCGGCAGGCCCGAGGAATCCAGGAACTGGACCCACGCAACCACACCGTTGTTCGCATCACCATTGAACAGGTTGATGCCCGAGAAGTCGCCCATGCCGGTGCTCATGTTCCCCTTCTGCACCAGCGGCAGCGACAGATCGCTGTTGTAGACCACGCGGCCTAGGCCGCCCAGCAGGTCGGTCAGCGCCGGGAACTGCCCCGTGTCATACGCGAAGCCCGCGTAGACCCCGTCCTGCGCCGGGTACGACATCGCCTGTCCGACATCCTTCGTCGTCCCCGTGTACTTCACTTCGTCGACCGCAACCGCGATCGGCTCCGAGCCACTGATCACCGCGGCGCTGATGTTCCCGACCATCAGGCCGGAGTCGCTCCCCGCGCCCGGTCGATAGACGTACTCCATCGCCCGCGGCGGAATGCTGATCGACTCCACACTCACCGAGTTGTCCGAGTAGTTGTGATAACTAATCGTCACCTGGTTCGTGCTGCTCGACAGGTTCGCGATGTTGATGCCCGTGTTCCAGTTGTTGTAGTCCCGGAACACCAGCGGCGCGTACTTCGTCGTCGGGTTGATCCCGAAGATCTTGAAGTAGTTGAAGGTGTTGTCCGTCCGCGGCTGCGCCACGTTCGTCAACGCCATGTTCGGTCGCCGGCTTCACCCGGTCGACGCTCGCCACCACTGCGGCGTCCGCATCGATCCAGACGGAACCGACGGTCCCGGCCGGAATCCCACCGTCCGCCATCAGGTCGAACGACTTGGTCGTACCACTGCCCAGATTCACACTGAACAGCTGCGCGCTCGGGCCGCTCACGCCTTGCCCGTTCGCCGCGTACCAGTACACGTTCACGCCGACGTTCGAGCTCCCCGATACGTTGGTCACGTGGATCACGCTGTCCCAGCCCGTGTTCGTCTGCACGATCGGCAGAATCCAGCGGAACTGGTTGTTCATGTCCAGCTCAGGCGTCGAATCGCCCTGGCCGAAGTAGCAGCCCGTGACCGCCTGATCCGACGCAACCGCCAGATCGCAGAACGGCACCGAGCTCGACCCGTCAACCGTCGTCTGGTTGGCGTTGGTCACCACTGAGCCGCCGGTCGGCGCCTCGTGCTTCTCCACGCCCCCGATGCTCGGCATCACCGCAGTCCGGAACGTCAGACGTGTAGGTCACGGTATACGTGTCCTGGGCGTTCGGGGCAGATCCGCCCTGAATCCAGGTGATCGTAACCGTGCTGCCACTGACTGACACGCTGTAATCCGTCCCCGCGGTGAACGTGTTGTTACCCTGCTTGATCTTGGTAACGGTGACGTTCGAACCACTGGCGCTGAACGAGTCGGTCGCGCCAGTGCCCCGGGTCAGATCAACGGACGTCGTCTGTGTCACCAACGGACACATGTTCAGGGCGGTCATCTGATCGATTGCGTCCGATGTCCATGCTGCCTGGGCGACCACGCCGCCCCCATCGCCTGGAACCCCCAGCGCGTTCGCCGAGAACGTCTTGCTGGCACGCGGGTTCAACAACGCGTTGACCGTGTTGCCTCCATACGCCTTAACAGCGACGTTGACCGGGAAGACTTCGAGGTTCTGGATCGTCACCGATCCGGTGAACGTCATCCCACTAACATCTCGTGCCGTTATGCACGAATGGGAAAAAGATAAATGGACTCCCTGGTTGCTCTGGTCCATACGTCGGCGAGAGTGGCGAACTGGTCGCCCCTACACTCGCCAGGCTGCCGGCAAACAATCCTGCCACCAGCGCCAGAGCGAACGAGAGATTGAGAATTTTTCTCAACTCATTGACTCCTTTCGCGGCCGCCTCTTCTCGAGCGCGCTCACGAAACGTCGAATTCCACACGATGCGGTTTCCTGTTTCTTGACTCTCAGAGGTGGGTCCCCCAACGCCCTCCTTTCCACTTCCCCTTCGTACGTACTCACTTTTTGGACCGCCGCGCAGTATAGACCCTCGCCTATACTCCGGTCAACGGCTCGTGCCCCTGCAGCACTCTGGCGTCCAGGGACCACGATAACGAAGTTGAAAAACTCATGAAACTCCGTGATGGAGTCTGGCTTTCGGACCTGCGTCCGCTGTGGTCGGTTCGACCATTGGACCGCAAACATCAGAGCCGGGTTCCCGGATTGGAACAACGTCTCCAGAAGCGAGGCAGTACCGGATCATACGCGCGTTGTCCCGGTCGTTCTCGCGTCCTGCTGCGACATCCACGGCGTCAGCCGGTTCGATGCCGCGGCTCCTGCGTCGCGGGTTACGTGACCTGGTCGAACCGCGCCGACGACAACCGCACGTACACCACTCCATCTGAGCATATAACGAACGAGATTCCATTCGGACGCACCTCCGAAGACGTCAGATTCAGGTTCGATCACGGCCCGTTCTCTCCGAAGTCCTCAGCGGCGACCCCACATCTCCCAAGCTCAATGCACTGGGAGTCCGAGCGTTGTCATGTTTCGCGATCGCCGGGACCCACGGTCGAGTGGGGCTAACGATGGTTGGCGAATAGATTCGCGGCAGGCACGACCAGATCTCCCCAACCACCTCCTCAACCACCATTTCTCCCGGCCGATCTTTCGCGACTACCGGAGTTCATTGCGCATTGGTAGTTAAAGAGAACGCCCCTCACCCAAAGGTGAGAGGCGTCCTCCTCGTGTGTGCGTTCGCGTTCGTTTACGTCGTCAAGTTGACGACTCTTGTCGGCGCGCATATCGTCTAAAAGTCAGCCGACGGGATGCAGAGGGCCGCATTGGTGGACCCACTGAAGCCCGGATAGTAGCAGCCTGGCGCCGCTCCCGGCAGGTTGTGGTAGTACGGGTGCAGGTTGAACACCGACGACCCGTCTCCGTTGACCGCATAGTTCACGTTGTTCGACACAGCCACCAGCGGACCAACCGCGCCGTTACCCAGCGACGACTGGACCGTCGGATAGACCGCGCCAACCACGGCCGACCCCACGAAGGGCTCTGGCATCTCGCTGTAGCTCCCCGTGTAGACGATCGCGGATCCCAGCGCCGGCATCGTCAGTTTGAACGGCAGCTCGCGCTCGTTCGCCCCCGTCGTCGGCGCCACCGGCAGGCCCGAGGAATCCAGGAACTGGACCCACGCAACCACGCCGTTGCTCGCATCACCATTGAACAGGTTGATGCCCGAGAAGTCGCCCATGCCGGTGCTCATGTTGCCCTTTTGCACCAGCGGCAGCGACAGATCGCTGTTGTAGACCACGCGGCCTAGGCCGCCCAGCAGGTCGGTCAGGGCTGGGAACTGCCCCGTGTCATACGCGAAGCCCGCGTAGACCCCGTCCTGCGCCGGGTACGACATCGCATGCCCAGCATCCGCCGTCGTTCCCAGGTACTTCACTTCGTCCACCGCGACCGCGATCGGCTCCGAGCCACTGATCACCGCGGCGCTGATGTTTCCGACCATCAAGCCGGAGTCGCTGCCTGCGCCTGGTCGATAGACGTATTCCATCGCCCGCGGCGGAATGCTGATCGACTCCACACTCACCGAGTTGTCCGAGTAGTTGTGATAACTAATCGTTACCTGGTTCGTGCTGCTCGACAGGTTCGCGATGTTGATGCCCGTGTTCCAGTTGTTGTAGTCCCGGAACACCAGCGGCGCGTACTTCGTCGTCGGGTTGAGCCCGAAGATCTTGAAGTAGTTGAAGGTGTTGTCCGTCCGCGGCTGCGCCACGTTCGTCAACGCCATGTTCGTCGCCGGCTTCACCCGGTCGACGCTCGCCACCACTGCGGCGTCCGCATCGATCCAGACGGAACCGACGGTCCCGGCCGGAATCCCGCCGTCCGCCATCAGGTCGAACGACTTGGTCGCACCACTGCCCAGATTCACACTGAACAGCTGCGCGCTCGGGCCGCTCACGCCTTGCCCGTTGGACGCGTACCAGTACACGTTCACGGCCGCGTTGGAACTCGCCGATACGTTGGTCACGTGGATCACGCTGTTCCAGCCCGTGTTCGTCTGCACGATCGGCAGAATCCAGCGGAACTGGTTGTTCATGTCCAGCTCAGGCGTCGAATCGCCCTGGCCGAAGTAGCAGCCCGTGACCGCCTGATCCGACGCAACCGCCAGATCGCAGAACGGCACCGAGCTCGACCCGTCAACCGTCGTCTGGTTGGCGTTGGTCACCACTGAGCCGCCGGTCGGCGCCTCGTGCTTCTCCACGCCCCCGATGCTCGGCACACCGCAGTCCGGAGCGTCAGACGTGTAGGTCACGGTATACGTGTCCTGGGCGTTCGGGGCAGATCCGCCCTGAATCCAGGTGATCGTAACCGTGCTGCCACTGACTGACACGCTGTAATCCGTCCCCGCGGTGACCGTGTTGTTACCCTGCTTGATCTTGGTAACGGTGACGTTCGAACCACTGGCGCTGAACGAGTCGGTCGCGCCAGTGCCCCGGGTCAGATCAACGGACGTCGTCTGTGTCACCAACGGACACATGTTCAGGGCGGTCATCTGATCGATTGCGTCCGATGTCCAAGCTGCCTGGGCGACCACGCCGCCCCCTCGCCTGGAACCCCCAGTCGTCGTTCGCCGAGAACGTCTTGCTGGCACGCGGGTTCAGCAACGCGTTGACCGTGTTGCCTCCATACGCCTTAACGGTTCGACGTTGACCGGGAAGACTTCGAGGTTCTGGATCGTCACCGATCCGGTGAACGTCATCCCACTCACATCTCGTGCCGTTATGCACGAATGGGAAAAAGATAATTGGACTCCCTGGTTGCTCTGGTCCATACGTCGGCGAGAGTGGCGAACTGGTCGCCCCTACACTCGCCAGGCTGCCGGCAAACAATCCTGCCACCAGCGCCAGAGCGAACGAGAGATTGAGAATTTTTCTCAACTCATTGACTCCTTTCGCGGCCGCCTCTTCTCGAGCGCGCTCACGAAACGTCGAATTCCACACGATGCGGTTTCCTGTTTCTTGACTCTCAGAGGTGGGTCCCCCAACGCCCTCCTTTCCACTTCCCCTTCGTACGTACTCACTTTTTGGACCGCCGCGCAGTATAGACCCTCGCCTATACTCCGGTCAACGGCTCGTGCCCCTGCAGACACCCCGAGGTCGCGATCAAGCCCACTTCGCCCAATCTCGACATCGCGGTGGCTGCCGGACCCTTGAACTTCCAGGTGCGTAACCACCTTCTCTATTGTACAAACGCATGAAACTGCCGCCGGTCGCGCGTCACAATGATTCAACTTCATGACAACGGACCCGAATTCACAAGAGAATTACGCGTTACGTAAACCAAAGCCACGTCTGACCCCCCTTTGCCAGGGTTCGCGCAACCCCAGCTGGCGAGAGCGTGACCGCCATCCGACCCTTTAAACGGGCTAGATCAAACTCGGTTGCATGTAGGGATCGTCATATTGGGAAAATGTCGCACACGAGCGCAAGGCGTTGATCATGCACCCCATTCCTACTTCTCGGGCAACACGTTGCCCCAGTCGAGCAGAACTAACTGCGGCAATTTCGGGCCCATTGAGTTGTCACTACCCGGTCCGTTGAGTGGAAAAGGTTGATTCAACAAGCTTCGCAACGCCGAGCGTCTTCTCATGCGGTTTGTACCTGTGTAAGATGCGAGTGTGTCGCCGCGCGAAAAACGTGATTGAACGATGCCGATCGGATTATTACCGGACGGCCTCGTCCGGCAATACCGGGGAAGGGGGTGCCTTGAGAAGAGCCATTCGACGACCAGGGCGATCGCTGCTCATTGCGAGCCTGCTGGCAATACTGATCTCAAGTGTGTTTGCGACTGCCACAGCGACCGCGCAACAGCGCGCGACCGTCACACGGTTCAAGGTTCAGACGACCAAGATCGACGCCCCACCGCCAGACGGATGGGTTGCGTTTCGCGTCAAGGTGAATGTGTTCCAGTTTTCTCGCTGGACATTCGGGTCACTCGATCTAGCCGACCCGACTCGAAACGTCTGGATACACGGTTCAATCAACAGCCTGGTCGAAATCGTCAACGGGTACCAATTCGCCGGATGCGGACAGGCGTACGGATCGGTGAGTGGCAAGGTCTGCTACAGCGGTGCCGGACAGGTGCAGCCAAACAGCAACCGCTACGACGCGTTCTCGATCATCGTCACCCAGGGAGGAAGCTACGGGATTTCCGGGGACGTCCCCGCGGGAAGCGTGCAACTCGACTGAGTCTCGCACGAAAACGGAAGGCGCACGCGATAAGCGGCACTCCTGAACGGTTCGCGATCGGATAGTTTGCAGCAAGGAGGGATGGATCATGCAGCGTCTTCGCATCCCGAGAGTTCTTTCCGCGATTGTCCTCTCGGCACTCATCGCGCTCGCCGCGGCGGCACCGGCGGCGGCATCATCGCCGCAGCCCGTCAGCCTGACATGGGTGACGGCCCATTCGAGCACAATCAACGTCCCGCCCGCGGCGACGTGGCAACCGCTGTCCATAAACCTCGTGGCAGCACAGGTCACGGGCTTCACACTCGGATTCGTGTCGCTCAACGATCGCGGCGCGAATGTCCGTCTAACCGGATATATCAACACGATGGCCGCCATCGCCGACGGCTATTCCTTCTCAGGGTGTGGTTGGGCGTCCGGCGACGTAAGCGGCTCGGTCTGTTTCGCCGGAACGGTGCAGGAACTGCCGAATGGCAGCCAATACGATCACCTCACGTTCACGCTGACAAGTGGTGGATCCTATTCGATTTCCGGCAACCTCCCGCTCGGCAGCGTGCAGGCCAACGGATAGATCGAACTGACTACACCGCGCTGAAAACATGGTTTATCGGGAAGGGGGGAACCAGTTGCGACACATGAAGCGACCCGTCGCCCGCATCGTAGCCAGCGCCGTCCTGGCGGCGGTCGTCATGCTGGGCACCATGGGGACGATGGCCGCGTCAGCGGCGACGACTTCGGCCATCGGTGAGATGACGATCAAGTCATTCTCTGTCGTTGAGTCGCCGTCGACCAAGCCGCGGCTACTTGTCTTGAATTTCAAGGCAGTGCAAGTCACAGACGGCGCGGAGGGCAAGATCTTCCTGTACGACTTTGCCAGGAACGTCGTGCTCCTCGGTTCCGTTACCGCACTGACCGGCATTGTGGACGGCTATCGCTTCGAAGGGTGCGGCTTGGCGTTCGGATCGGTCAGTGGTTATGTCTGCTTCCAGGGAGCCGGACAGGCCCGCCCCGGGGGCGCGGACTATGACCTCTTCTCGCTGTTTATCAGTAGCGGAGGAAGCTACTCGGTCTCCGGGCAGCTCCCGCCTGGCAGCATCGACGAGGACTAGGCTCAGATCTCGCCTGTTCGGCGACAGCGAACTAGAAAACAACAACACCGGCCCAAAATCTGGGCCGGTGTTGTTTCGCTGCAAAAGAGTGATTCGCGTTAGGCGCGCGGGCGGAGGAAGCCCGTCGCGGCAATCAGGGCGACCAGCACGCCGACGAAGATGGCGTTGATGGTCGGGGTCGCGTCGTAGTGGTAGGCAAGCACAAAGGGCGAAACGGCGACCCAGATGCCGAAGATGATGTCGCCGAACGACAGCCACCAGTAGCGCGGCTGAGGCATCGCCATACGCGTGATTGCCATACCCAGAATAATTGCGCCAAAGAATTCGGCGGTCAGGCGTGCCCCGGTCCATGCTGTGTAGGAAAGAATGTAGGGCGACGCGATCAGCCAGATCCCAAGGGCAACGTTCAGCCCTTCCGCATAAATCATCAATCCCGATCGTGGCTGGGCTTTTTGCACCGTGATCCTCTCTCCTCTCATCCGGGCGATCACCAACCACGCCCGAGTGTACCGGTCTCGCGCATTGTAACCGATTGATTCCGTGAAGACTGCCGGGAATATCCTGATACCCGCGCCGACAGACAGTTTCGCGTCATCCCCGGCCCCGCGTCAAGCGCTCATCTATACTCATATACTCAGGCTCGAGTACGCATCGCGTCTTCGCGCTCGCACGGACCGCCGCATCCCGGCGGCATCGACCTCGGATTGGCCGGAATGACTCGCCTGCTCAGGCTCACGACGCGGCGCTGGTTCCAACTTGGGATCCACATCCTGATCATTCTCGGACTGATCGGCGGGCTCGTTGTCGCGACAGTCGCCAACGGGTACTTCAATCGTGGAGTCGTCGCCAGCACGAATCTCCAACCCATCCCGCACACCGATGTCAATCCGATGGGCGTAAACACCTTTCTCGATCAGGAAGCCGACCCGGCCAAGGTGAGCCGCGAACTTCAGATGATCAAGGACGGCGGGTTCGGCTACATTCGCCAGATGTTCCCCTGGTACGATATCGAGCCGGAACCGGGGTCGTTCTGGGACGCCAAGAACGACGTCAGCAGTTGGGCCAAATACGACCGGATCGTCAATGAGGCGAATGCGCTCGACATCCAGATTATCGCCCGGCTCGATAAGCCGCCCCGCTGGGCACGCGCCAACGCCCCTAATCTCGCACAGTTTCCGGACGGTCCGCCCGACAACAACGCCGACTACGCCAACTTCGTCTCGGCCTTCGTAACGCGCTATCGCGGCAAGATCCACTACATCCAGATCTGGAACGAGCCGAATCTGCAGGGTGAATGGGGCGGCCAGCCGATCGACCCGGCCAAATTTACCGACCTGCTCAAAGCCGCCTACACGGCCGCCAAGTCGGCGGACCCGTCGATCACCGTACTCATGCCGGGCCTGGCGCCAACTGATCAGACCGGACCGACCAACCTGAGCGACCTCCTCTTTCTCCAGGGAATGTACGACGCCGGGGCCAGGGACTACTTCGACATCGCCACGGTGATGGTCTACGGCTACGGCTACAGCCCGTACGACCGGCGGGTTGAGTTCGCGCGCAACAACTTTTCGCGTCCGATTCAGACACACGAGATCATGGTGAAGAACGGCGACGCCGACAAAGCCATCTGGGCAGCCGAGTACGGTTGGGTGTCCTTGCCGTCAAATTGGACCGGCGATCCCTCCCCCTGGGGCAAGCCAGTCAGCCAGGAGACACAGGCGACCTACCTTTACCAGGGCTATTTGCGGGCGCAGCAGGAATGGCCCTGGATGGGCGTGATGTGCGTCTGGAACTTCCGCCAGCCGCTCCCAGCCGATGCCCCTGGCCAGGCCGGCAATCCAACGCGAGGCTTTTCGATCGTGAACCACGATTTCAGCCCCACGCCCGCCTATACGCGCTTGAAGCAGATGAGCGCTCGCCTCAGACGGGCATTCACCGGGGCATATCGGCCGGATAGCAGCGGGCTACAGCACGATGGCGAGTGGTCACTCGGCAATTCAGCGAGCGGCGCGATTCTCTCGACGGATCAGCAGGGAGCCACCGCGCGGATCGACTTCTCAGGGACCCGACTGGACCTCATCCTCAGCGAAGGCGACGCGCGAAGCCTGAACATGACGGTCGATGGCCACGCAATATCGCTCAAGACGGCGGGAACGACACCGGACGGCACGCGCTTCGTCGTCGCCAGCCGCCTTTCGGACGAATCACATCAGGCTGTCCTGGCGGCGACCGGGAACGGTGCGGTCGGAGTGAGCGAGTTCGTCGTCTCCAGGCGCACGATCATGTCCTGGATCTATCCCTGGATCTACGCCGCGCTGGCGCTCACGTTGCTGCTGAACCTCGCCTCGCTCGGATGGATCCTGCGCTCACGTCGTCGCGTGTCAGTCGAGCAGCCCGCACCGGGTACGGTCGTCTCGGCGCGTGAGCTCAGGGCAAACCGCATGACGTCACAACGACATGAGCATTAGCGCCGTTTTATTGGGGAACAGTCCAGCCGCGGGCCACGTTATAGTGGGTGCGCGAAGTCAGTCTCCGGTGTATTCTGTAGGCTCGTTAAATGTCATGCGGTCATAGCAACCTGATGTGGATGGGTAAAGGGGTAATCATTGGCACAGAGCGCCGCCGCTGTTCAGCCGCAAACCGGCATCAACGACGGAACCATAGAGGACCAGCCGTTCGACGCACGTCGCACGTTCACGGTCGCGGGTGGACACCTCGCCCACGATCTCTATTCAAGCTTTCTCGGAATTTTGATTCCCGCCGTTCAGAACAAGCTCGGGACTCTCGCTGGCCGATGGTCAGCCTGATGATCCCGGCGTCGCAGGTCCCGGGCATCGCCCAGCCGTTTGTCGGTTATGTCGCCGACCGGACCACCCGCAAGTGGTTTGTGGTCCTGGCGCCGAGCGTCACCGCGATCACGCTGTCGAGCATCGCCCTTGCGCCGAACATCGCCATCGTGCTCCTGTTACTGATGGCTTCCGGGCTTTCATCTGCCTGCTTCCACGCTCCGGCCGTAGCGCTGGTCGGCGAGCTTGGCGGCAAGAAATCCGGCAGGGCCATGTCGATCTTCATGGCCTTTGGCGAATCGGCTCGAACGATCGGACCGCTCCTGCTTACCGCGGCGATCTCACTCTTCACGCTCGAGGGATCCGCGGTGGTCATGGTCTTTGGTATGGCGGCGTCGGTGATCCTCTTCATCACGCTCGACACACGCGAAAGCGACGCTCAGCGCAAGACAGCGAAGAAGATCGAATTCCGCCCGCTCCTCCGGGCACGCCGCAAGCCGCTCGGCGCGTTGCTGGCCGTGTCGGTCATCAATGGGCTCGCCACCTCTCCATTCCAGTACTTTCTTGTGAAGTACCTGGAGTCGATCGGGCGCAGCCACGGCTACGCTGGAGTCGCGCTCTCCCTGATCTCGGCCGCGGGGATTGCTGGCGGACTGCTCGCCGGTAACCTTTCCGATAACGTTGGCCGCAAGGTAGTTCTGGCCGTGTCGTCGATCGCCGCCGCCCCGCTCTTTTATCTCTACCTATGGCTGGAGAACGGCTCGTGGGCCGTCCTGGCAGTACTGATGGCCGCGGGATTCGTCGCAATCGGCATTCGCCCGGTCGTGCTGGCAGTCGCGCAGGATCTGATGCCCGAAGCCCGTGGGGCGACGGCAGGTCTGATGCTGGCAATTGGCTTCATCGCCCAGAGCATCACGGCTCCAGCATTCGGGGCGCTCGGGGACTCCATTGGTCTCATCAACGCCTTCTGGATCGTCGCGGCTGTCTCGCTGTTGGCGCTGCCGTTCATCCCGTTCTTGCCGAGCCACCAGAAGTTCAATCCGGTCGAAGCGTAACCCAGGAGAACAGATGATCGTCGACCTGCACAGCCACTTCTTCCCGCTGGACGCGGTGCGAGCCAGCGATCTCGACGTTGCCGTGGCCGAACAGCCAGACGGCGAGTTCGCGGTACGGGTCGGCAGTCACCGGTTGGAGATCTCGCGCGAGCTATGCGACCTCGACCTGCAACGCGCGGCGCTTCAACGTCAGCGACTCGACCGTCGCACGCTGATCCCGCCTCCGTACACGGTCCTCTACGAAATCGAGGGTGATGCCGGAATTCGGTGGGCGCGCCTGCTCAACGACGGTATTGCGGCAGCAGCACGGACCGACCCTGACACCTTCATCGGCTTCGCCACGGTGCCCCTGCAGGACCCAGCTGCCGCGGCCGAGGAGCTTCACCGGGCCACTGGCGACCTGAATCTCCAGGGGGTTGAGATCCTGACCAACGTGACTGGCACTGGGCTCGACGATCCGTCGCTCGAGCCATTCTGGGCCGCCGCACAGTCGCTCGACCTGCCGGTGCTAATTCACCCGCACAACGTCGCGGGTGGCGACCGCATGGGCGCCTTCTACCTGCGCAATCTGATCGGCAACCCGACCGAGACCTCCCAGGCTGGCGCCCGAATCCTCTTCGCCGGCGTGTTGGAACGCTACCCGACTCTGAAGCTGATCCTCTCGCACGGTGGGGGTGCGCTACCTCATCTCATCGGCCGCCTGCGCCACGGGTACGAGGTTCGTCCCGAGTGCCGGGAACGCGCGGAGGATCCAATCGGGAGTCTCACCTCGCTCTACTTCGACACGGTGGTCTTCGATCCACTCATCCTGCGGCATCTTGTCGACCACGTCGGGATCGCGCGGATCGTGCCGGGCACCGATTTCCCGTTCGACATGGGCGAGACCGATCCAGTCGGGTTTGTCGAGCAGTCAGGCCTGAGCCAGCACGAGATCCAGACCATTCTTCAAGCGGGCGAGCGTCTTCTGCCCACGAGATAACTCCAGAAACAGGTCCGGCGAACTCCGGTCGCCGTGAGGCGATCGACTTGCCGTCTCCCACGCAACACGCGAAGATCAAGGTGTTTGCCGTTGATCCGGCGCGTCTCCAATTTCGACACAGGCAATGATCAGTACTGACGGAGTGAGGAAGCGGAATGACCGATACCGCGCAGCAGAAGAAAAAGTACGTCGGACAGTCGGTGAAGCGCGTAGGCGATCGCAGACTCGTCACCGGTCACGGCCGATTTGTCGACGATGTTCACGTACCAGGAACACTCGACGCTGTGATGGTGCGGAGTCCCTACGCCCATGCCCGAATCACGAGCATCGACACCTCGGCGGCACTCGTGGCGCCGGGCGTGGTCGACGTTCTGACCGGCGAGGATATCGCCAGGTTCACCCAGCCGCAGGGGTCACCCGAGCAAGCGCCCGACCGCAAGCTTGAGCGGTTTCCGCTCGCCATTGGCACCGCCATGTACGTCGGCGACGCCGTCGCGGTGGTCCTTGGCGAGGACTTCTACAGCGCGACCGATGCGATGGAACTGGTCAACGTCCAGTATGAACCGCTCGACCCGGTCGTCGATGCCGAAGCGGCGATGGAAGAGAATGCCCCGCTCCTCTACCCGGACTGGGGCGACAACGTCGCCTTCCGCTGGCAAGTCGAGGGTGGCGACGTCGACAAGGCCTTCGACCAGGCCAGCCACACCGTCTCGATTCGCCTGCGCAACCAACGCGTTCACGCGACCTTCATCGAGCCGCGCTCGATCATGGTCAATTACGACCCGAACACCGAAGAGATGATGGTCTGGGCCACGACCCAGACGCCACACCGTCTGCGCGGCGCGATCGCCGAGACGCTCGGGATCCCGGAGCACAGTGTTCGCGTCATCGCGCCCGATGTCGGTGGTGCGTTCGGTGCCAAGGGGCCGGTCTATCCGGAATACCTGGTCGCGGCCGCACTCGCCTACCGGCACCAACGGCCCGTCAAATGGACCGAGACCCGGCGCGAGACGTTCGTTGGCACGAACCACGGGCGCGATCAGGTGCAGAAACTGACAGCGGCGGTCGACGACTCGGGCAAGATCCTCGGGCTAAAGGTCGAACTGATCTCCAACGTCGGCGCCTATGGCGCGGCAACGGTCGCGACACGCACGGGGGTGATGTCATCCGGTGCCTATCGTATCGAGAACCTGCGCACGACCGTGCTGGGCGTCATGACCAACACAACCCCAACCGGCGCCTATCGCGGCGCGGGGCGCCCGGAAGCTGCCTACATGACCGAACGGATGATAGACGCCATCGCGCGCCAGTTGAACCTGGACCCGATCGAGGTGCGCCGACGCAATTTCATTCCACCCGACGCCTTCCCCTACATGTCGGCGACCGGGCTTGAATACGACAGCGGCAACTACGACTTGGCGCTGTCCGAGGCACTGAAACGGATCGACTACGACGCCGTGCGCGATCAACAGAAGAAAGCGCGAGCCGAAGGCCGACTGGTCGGGCTCGGTGTCGCGGTCTACTCCGAGCTGGCCGGACCGGGCTGGGACAGCGGCTCGGCGCTGGTGCAGCCATCCGGCACGGTCACGGTCACGACCGGCATCTCGCCGCATGGTCAGGGGGAGGAGACGACTTTCGCCCAGATCGTCGCCGATGAGCTGGGCATCCCGATGGAGGACGTGGTTCTCAAGGCCAGCGATACCGCTATCACGCCGCAGGGCATCGGCACCTTCGGCAGCCGCGGCACGTCGATCGGCGGCTCGGCTGTCCTGCTCGCCGTGCGCGAGGTCAAGGAGAAGGCAGCCAAAATCGCGGCAGCACGCCTCGAAGTGAGCGAGGAGGACATCGTCTTCGAAGATGGCAAACTCCATGTCCGCGGCACACCAGACCGCGCCATCACCTTCAAGGACGTCGCGCGTGCGGCCTACAGCATGGGAGCCGTCCCAGGAGGTCTCGATCACGGCCTGCACGCGACAAGCTACTTCTCGCCCACGGGGAGAACCATCCCATTCGGCGCGCACATCGCGCTCGTCGAGATCGATCGGGAGAGCGGGGCTCTGAAGGTGCTGCGCTATCTCGCGGTCGACGACTGCGGCCCGTTAATCAACCCGCAACTGGTCGAAGGGCAGGTCATCGGTGGACTGGCGCAGGGGTTCGGACAGGCGCTCGAAGAAGCCATCGTCTACGACGAGAACGGCCAATTACTCACCGGCTCGCTGATGGACTATGCGGTACCGAAAGCCGATTTCCTGCCCAATTTCGAGACCGCGCATACCGTGACGCCGAGTCCGGTAAATCCCTTGGGAGTCAAGGGAGTTGGCGAGGCGGGTACGACTGGCGCGCCTCCGGCTCTGGTCAACGCCGTGCTCGACGCGCTGGCGCCGCTCGGCGTGACGCATGTTGACATGCCGATGACGTCGCAACGCCTTTGGAACGTGATCCACGAGGCTGAGACGACGACGAAGGAGGGCTAACGACGCATGGGGACGCTCAGCGGCAAAGTTGCCTTGATCACCGGCGCGGGGCGCGGCTTCGGTCGCGCCATCGCCGAGATCTTCGCCGAGTCGGGCGCTGACGTCGCGCTCAACTACCGCACGAGCCGCGAGGGCTGTGACGAGGTCGCGAAGCGGGTGAAGTCAGCAGGTCAACGATCGACTTTGGTCCAGGCGGACGTGACGGACGGCGCCGCCGTTGACCACATGGTCAACGCGGTAATTCAGGAAATGGGCCACATCGACATTCTGGTGAACAACGCGGGCATCATGCACGTGCAGCCGTTCGCGGAGACAAGCGAGGATTCCTGGCGCGCGGAACTCGACGTCAACGTCTTCGGGCCGCTGCGGGTCACGCGCGCCGTGCTTCCCCACATGATCGAGCAGCGCTACGGCAAGATCATCAATCTCTCGTCACAGCTCGCCCTGATCGGTTGGGAGCGCGCCGCGGTCTACGCGGGGAGCAAGGGCTTCATCCTGACCTGGACCAAGTCGCTAGCCCGGGAAGTCGGCCAGTACAACATCAACGTCAACGCCATCGGACCTGGCTCGATCGTGACCGACATGAACCGCGGCATCTATGCCTCGCCCGAGGCGGCCGAACGCCGCGCGCAGGAACTGCCGCTGCGGCGACTCGGATCACCGCGCGACGTCGGCGAGTGCGCCCTGTTCCTCGCCTCCGATGCAGCGAGCTACTTGACCGGTCAGATGCTCGGCCCCAATGGTGGAAACGTAATGTAGACAGCGCGCGCCAGTCGCCGTAAGGTTCGTCGACGACTGTTGGCCTGGAGGATTCTGTGCAACGACTGGCAGCGCTGCCCAGCTGGTACCGCAACAACCGCGTTCTGGCCTGGGTCTGCATCCTGATTGCCGTCAATCAGCTCGGGTTCGGCAACATCGTACCGGTCGTGCCTCTCTATGCCAAATCATTCGGCGTCTCGGAGTTTTTGGTCGGATTGACCGTCGCGGTATACGGCCTGGCGCGCTTCGTGGCGAACATGCCAGCGGGCCGTATCGCCGATCTGCTCGGTCGAGGTTGGGCCATCGCCATTGGCGGCATCGTCACCGCCCTCGGCAACGCTCTGTGTGGCATGGCTGGCACCTATAGCATCTTCCTGGCTGGCCGCTTCATCGGCGGGCTTGGCGCCGCCATGGTCCTGACCGGTACCCAGATCATCCTCACGGACATCTCGACGCAGGAGAACCGCGGGCGGATCATCGCCCTCTACATGACGGTCTTCATGTTCGCGGTCGGGATTTCGCCACTCTACGGCGGGTTCCTGGCCGACAAATTCGGGCTTGAGGTGCCGTTCTTCGTCTACGCCGCGCTCGGGTTGGGGGTCACACTGCTGGCACTGTTCCGCGTTCCCGAGACGCGCATCGCTGGCGACATCGATAGCCGCACATCGACCAGCGTGCAGCCGAAATTCGGCGGTCAGGTCTTGACACTGCTACGCCAACCGGCATTCCTGCTGGTAAGCATCGCCTCTTTCGCGACCTTCTTCGCCCGCACGGGTGGCGTCTTCACCATCGTGCCGCAACGTGCCGACACCACGATGGGACTCTCGACTAGCCAGATCGGGCTGGGGCTCTCGGCGATCAGCATCATCAGTCTGGCCGTCGCGTATCCGTCTGGCGTCGTGATGGATCGATTTGGTCGCAAGGCGGTGATCGTTCCGGCGGTCCTCTCCGGCGGCGCGGCGATGATCTTCTTCGCGGTCTCGAGCAGTTTCATCTGGTTTGTGCTGAGCTGTGTCGTCTGGGGCGTCTCGGTCGGACTTTCGGGAGCCGCACCGACCGCCTATGCGGCCGATGTCGCGCCACCGGGCATGAACGCCGCGGCGATGGGGATCTTCAGAACGCTATCGGATTCCGGCTACTTCTTCGGGCCGTTCCTGCTCGGCGCAATCGCGAGCCTGGCCGGTACTGGCTCCTCGCTCCTCGTGACGGCCGTCATGCTCCTGGTCATCGGTGTCGGGTTCGCCCTGTTGGCGCCCGAATCGCACCGTGTGTCGAGCCACGTCGCGGCTGCCAAGGACGCGGCCGCGGACTGACGCGAGTCACTGTCCTCGGCATCCAGCGGTGAACGGCCTCATAAGATAAGCTCAGCAGCCGCAATGAGGCGGAGTGCCGGCACTACGAGATAGCGTCTCGCCATCTCCCCGGTCCAAATACGACGCCGGAAATGACCCTACGCCCGCAGCAGATCCATCGAGAAGCGCTGGCCATCCTCCATCACCTCTTCGCAATCGCCCTTGATGATACGGACGTTGCCGGCACCCATCACGAGCCCAGCATCGGCCTCGGGCTCGAGGATGCAGGCCGTGTGTTCGTCGATCGCCAGGATCACATTGCCAGCCGGGAGCATCCGCCTCAAGAAGCGAAATCGTTGGGCTCCCATGAAACAGTGGCTCGTATCGAGTTCGGTGCCGCCTTCGTTGTTGTTCCAGTGCGGCAGGACCGTCAGATCGAGCCCAATCGCCTGGAAGACATCGAGACCCGGCTGCCAGTGGAGGTCGTCGCCCACCTTGTAGATCTCATAGACCGGCAGGGCGAAACGGCCGACCGAGATGGCCGCGGCGCTGGCAAAGGAGAGGGTCGCCCCTTCGGCATTGCGACGGCAGATCGCCTCCATGGTGCGGGTTCCTTTGAGCTGCCGTACCGTGTAGGTGGGGCTACCGGGGCCTGCGAAGATGTAGTCGGCATCAGCGAGCGGCGCGGCGATCTCGACCGAATCGGGATCGTAGACGCCGCCTCGTTGTCGAGCCGGGATCGTGGTCACAATGGGCTGGAAGTTCTGCAAGCTGCGATCGAAAAACTCGCGCAGCTTGCCGGAAACTACGGACACGTTGGGCTGGAAGCCAGCCGGGGTCTCGAGTACGGCGATCTTCACCGGCACCGGTAAACGGCGCAGCAGTTCGCTGTGTACTTGCCGGCCACGACGCGAGGTCTCCCCCGAGCCAAAGAGCGCGATTGGTCCACGTGGCATCTGGAGCCTTCTCCCGTCGCGGTACAGAGTCGAACTGACGACCGACTAATGAACCTACTATAAATTAGGTTGGTTCCGGGATCAAGGGCAAAGCGGTGAATCACCCTCGATTCACCAGCCGATTCAAACCAGCGCCGTGACGCGTTTGCCCCGCCAGCCTACTCGGAATCCGGCGCGAGACGCACCTCGATCTGATGATCTCGAATTCTGACATCAAATACCGGTTGGGGGAAGGTCGCCGGACCGTCAACAACTCGTCCATTCGCCATCGAGAAGGTTGAGGCATGCCAGGGGCAGATGACGCAGTCGCCGTCGAGCGAACCTTTGTGCAATGGCCCTCCCATGTGCGAGCACATGTCCGCCAGCGCGAAGATACGATCGCCGCGGCGCAGCAGCACGATTGGCTTCCCTTTGACCGATGTACCGTGCAGTTCGCCTTCCGGCAGCTCCGATTCCGACATGACCGACTCGAACTCGTGTGGCAATCCCTCGGACCGGACGTGACTTACACCAACATGTTCGGCGTAGACCAGTTCGCCACCGATGTAGGCTGCCACGGCCGTGACGCCGAGACCGAGGGTGGAGAGCACGCGTGCCGCGCCGCGCGAGCCCGTCATGCGCATCGCCATCGAGAGTCCCATCGCCGCCACACCGGCTAGGTTCGACGCACCGTGCACCAGGCCGAGACGGCTCGTCTTTCCCGAAGTAAAGCGCCAGTCATTAAGACCACTGGTGACAGCAAGCAGCGCTCCCGCCATACCAGTCACGACGGTGACGTCTGCCGCGCGACCATAACCCTTGTCGCCGGTCACCGCTTCGAGCACGTCGAGCACTTCGGTCATCGCCCAGGCTCCGGCGGGGACGACCACGATCAGCGGGTGTAACGGGTGACCGAGCCAGGTCCCGAACAACGCGTTGCGAATCGACCGCTTCGTCTTGCCACCGCCGCCGTAGACCTTCATGGCCAGGTCCTTGACGACCTGCGTGGCCTGATTGACAACGTCTTCGCTCTGAATGACATTCGCGGCTCGTTTGAGCTCCATTGGACCCTCCAAGACGATGGGGAGCTACTGCTCCGGTCGACATTGGATCCGGATTCCGCAAGCTTCAAGCCCCGAAGGGAGAGACGGACAGCAGACCCGGCCGGCGTGACGTGGATTGGTTCTGGAACCCCGATTGCGCGTTAGGAAGCGGCGGATCAGCCAGATCCGCGACACATTCTTCATGTGTCCAACTCAAAGGAGGAAACGATGTCCAGTGAACAGCAGGCGCACAATTCAGATATGCCGCCGATGAAGCCGAGCAAGGAAGCAACCAAAGAGCAGCTTCAAATCGCACGCGAGCAGGGCGACGTCTTCAACAAAGCACTGATGAACATGAAGCATGAGACCGGCCAACTGGCGACGCAGCACGTTGGCGACTACGTGATCGGCGCGACGGTCGAGGACGCCGAAGGACTTTACCATCTGGAAAACGGCAACCTCAATTGGAGGCCGCCAAAGGATATGAACGCCCACGTGGAAATCGTCGTGCGCGACGCCGCGGACGGCCGCTTCGTTCCGGGGCTGACCGTCACCGCGACGCTCTACAGTCCGGATGGCGACGAAGTAGGCACCGAACAGCTGCCGTTCCTGTGGCATCCGATGCTCTATCACTACGGACGCGATTGGAAGGTGCCGGGCGAGGGCGATTACCGGGTTCACGTGCATGTCGACCCGCCGACATTCATGCGGCACGACTACAAGAACGGTCGGCGCTACGCCGATCCCGCCGACGTCGACCTCACACTTCACATCAAACCAGGCAAGAAGATTTCAAGGGACCAGAAGAGATAGAGTTGTTGCCCTCATCCCCACCCCTTCTCCCGTTCGAACGGGAGAAGGGAGACGAAGTTCAAAAGCACGGGACGCCTCAAGTAGTTCCCCTTCTCCTGCTTGGCGGGATGGTCCTCTCCCTCGAGTCGAGGGAGAGTCAGTGAGGGAGACAAGGGGCTAGGGGATGAGGGCCTCCGCTACCGCACGCGGAAAACCGGTCCGTGCTGGTCGGTGTGATCGTAAACGACGTTGCCACCGACCGACAGCCTGTCATTGTCCTCGGCCGGCAGACGGGCCAGCAAGCGTTCGCCGTCGCTTGTCTGAATGACGGCCAGACCGTAGGGCGACTCACCGGCGAATTCCGGCGTCGGGACGTTGATGATCGTGTAGCTAACGATCGTGCCGACCGTGTCGGCGAAGGTCTGTGCCTCGGCCATCACTCCGCCTTCCCAAGAATCGTGACCACGCAGGTCGCGCCCGAGCCACCGACGTTATGCGTCAGGGCCACGTCCGCGCCCTCAAGCTGTCGCTCGCCCGCCTCGCCTCGAAGCTGGAACGACGACTCGACGATCTGGCTCACGCCGGTCGCACCCACCGGATGTCCCTTGGCTTTCAAGCCACCGCTCGGATTGACCGGAATCTTGCCGTCACGTCCGGTCGCCCCGGAGACGACCGCGTCGCCCCCCTCACCCGCGCCGAAGAAGCCCAGGTCCTCGGTCGCGATGATCTCCGCGATGGTGAAGCAGTCATGGACTTCAGCGAAGCTGATGTCGTCGACGCCAACGCCGGCCATCTTGTAGGCGCGTTCGGCGGCTCGTTTGGCGGCTGGCAGCGTGGTGAGGTCGTCACGCTTGTAGAGGGCCAGCGAATCGGACGCCTGGCCAAAGCCCATCACGCGAATACCTGGCTTAGCAAACTTGTCAGCGACATCCTTCGCCACCAGCACGACCGCGGCTGCACCATCGCTGATCGGCGAGCAGTCGTACAGGGTCAGCGGATCGGCGATCATGACCGATTTGGCGATGTCCTCCCGGGTGATCTCCCGATGGAACTGAGCGTACGGGTTACCCATGGCGTTGTGGTGGTTCTTGATCGCCACTGCATCCAGAATCTCGCGATCTTTGCCGTACTTGTCCATGTAGGCGCGCGCCATCAGCGCATAGGCGCCGGGAAACGTCAGCCCCTGTTTGCTTTCGTTCTCCCAGTCGGCCGCCTCTGCCAGGATCGAGGTCGCCTCACCGGTCGGGGTCGACGTCATCTTCTCCGCACCGACGATCAGGACCACGTCGTAGACACCGGCCGCAATGCCCATCAGCCCAGCGGCAAAGGCCGTCGAGCCCGAGGCGCAGGCGTTCTCCAGCCGGGTGCTCGGCACGTTGTCCAGGCCAAGCTCCGAGGCAATTAGCGGTGCTACGTGCTCCTGATGAATAAATGTGCCGGGCGAGAACGTGCCCAGGAAGAGCGCTTCAACCTGTTCCGGTTTGGCCCCGGCATCCTCCAGCGCGGCCTGAGCAGCTTGCACCGCCAGTTCGCGATAGCTCGCCTCGGCCTTGCCGAACTTTGTCTCGGCGATGCCGACAATCTGAATCTCGCGCATCCGTCCCTCCTTCAAATCATGCGAGCCGCCCATGATGCATCATCCGTCGCGTTCAGAGCGGACGGCTCCTCAGTTCGAGTATCGCATATGGGGAATGCGGGAGGGACCAGCGAGGGAAACTAGGACACGTCGACTTTGAAGTCACGGACGTCGAGATCGGGCACGCGTTCCTTGACATTCAAGATTTCGATCGCAATGACTTGGTTGTGCTCATCGAAGTCCAGCACGATACCCGGCTGAACCTCTTCTGACTCCACAATCTTCCGATCGCTGAGCCGGAAGTAGAGCGCGTCGGATTCTGGATCGAAATGGAGTCTCATCGTAGGTCCCGTCTCATCATGGAGATTGCCGAAATGGTCCGGATATGTGGCCGCGGGCACCCAAGATTGAAAAACGCCCGCGAGCAGGTGCCCGGCTGAGAAGGCGAACGCCTGTTTAGATTAATTATTGACGCGGTAACGACACGGCCCTGACGTGGGGCTCAAGCCGCCGCGCTCCACATAACGAAGTCTGCTGAAGCAGACTGGGTCTTTGTGATTGTTGCTGAGGAAGGCTCCACTTGCTGCCGAATCGGAAGTTGAATCCCAACCCGTTTCAACGGGTTTCGTGATAGTAGCCTTGGGTTTCAACCCAAGGACATAGCAAGCTGACTGTATCATTCGTCAATGTTCATATTCACGCGTAGAGAAGACGTCCCTTGGGCTCAGCCATGTCACGGCCCAGTTCCCTGGCAGTTTCGATCCATTCCCACGCCACCACCTCGACGGCAGCGAGCGCCTCTAGATGGCGCTCAAGATCGAGATACTGTGGCTGAGGACTAGTCGTCGATCGTGGAGTACTTCACGAACACGTCATCGGCCATATCGAGATCGTCCAGGGCGCCCTGCACCTCTGCCAGCATGTACTGTGGGAACAGACCCATGAACAGATAGTGATCTCCCAGTTTGGCCCAACGGCCGGTCCACTCTTGTGTCTTGAAGACCGGATATCCGTGTGAGGCGCTGTAGTCGAGAACCTGAGGCTTCTTGGTCTCCCATAGGCGCTCGAAGGTCCGCTGAAACAGGTCCTTCACGTTTCGGACTTCCCAGATTTCGCCATGGAACACGACATACTCGAACTCGGTCGCCCATCCCTTGTAGTACCCAGGCTTCCGCTGGACGTCGAGGATCGGCACGAGGTAGTCGGGGTCATCCGTTCCGGCGACGCTCGGACGGTGCCAGATTTCGAGGAACCGCTCGGTCAGTGCTTGGGTCCGATCCGCGATCCTCTCCAGATTCCAGGCGGGCATGCCTGCCAGCTGCTTTGTTGATGGAACGTTGCTACACTGGTAATACGTAGTCTTTTCCAGGAACGGCTTGTTGCTGGCCGCTGCGTTCAACGCTGGCTCTAGGAGCGCAAGATTGCCGATGGTCGGCAGTGCTTCCCGATACGAGGCGCGCTCCAGTTCGGTAAAGGCTCCCCATTCCCGTACGCCGTCGCCGCTCCAGGTATCGCTCGCAAACTGCGGGAAAATGTGCTCGATCTGCATGACGCCCAGTTGGTCCAGGTCGTGTGGCTCCTCAATCCGGCGCAGTACGTATCCCACGTGCGGAAGCGGATTGTGCTTCAGTGCCTCGCGGATGCGTTCATCCGTGGGCATCCGTCGAGCGATCTCGCGGATCGGATAGCCGTACTGCCGCAGCTTCCGGCACAACTGCGCGGCGAGGTGGTCCCGACTCGCGCCGACCACCATCTTGCGCAGGTACAGCGACTGAAGCTGCTCCAGAATCTCAAGCAGGGCCTCCCTGTGGATCACGTTGCGTTGGTAGTCGCGGTAAACCCCGAGCAGGAGCGGGTACATCGTCGTTCCGAACGTATTGCAGCGCTTGATCTGTCGGGCGACATCCCCATCAGCACACCGTGAGGGATCGAGCAGAACCCGGTATATCTCGGAATACGCCTTCCACTCCTTAGCCTGCTTAGTCAGCGTCAGGTACTGCGGTGCCGGGAATTCTTTCTTGAAGACCTCATACTCGCCGTGATCGCCAACGAAATCGCTATCCCGTCCAGTCTTGAGGATCAGGTAGTCACATAGGAAGCTTTCGATGGCGTCGCCGGTGTTCTCCTGAATGGGAATCCAATACGAGTCCTCGATTTTGGTCTGCTGCGGCTCCGTCAGGCTCATCAGCACGTAGTTATGGATCAGTTCGTGGTTCTGCAGCGGCGTGGCGGTGGAGTTGAGGCTCTCGAAGACCTGCTGAGGGTTGGCATGCTCCTGGAGCGTGATGGCCACGTGTACCAACCTTTGCAAGCCGCTCCAGACTTCAAGGGCGTCGTCGCGGATCTCTTGGCGAAAAAAGCCGTAGTTGCCCTGCAGGCGGGAGACTGCTCCATCCACCTCCTCCGCCGGGCCGCCCAAGACAATGTCAGCCCACTGGCTCTGACTCTCACCGCGGAGCCGTAGCCGCGTATGTTCCCCACGAGTCGGATGCCATAACATTCGGTCCAGCACTCCAGAGATCGCGTCGTCCGTACCGGCAAGCGTGTCGCGGATGGCGGCCAGGAGAAGCATGAGCGTGGTGATCCTCTGCTGACCGTCGACTAGCAGCCGTTCGGTGTCCTCGCCGCTCGTCGTGTTCGTGTAGAGAATCGATCCGAGAAAGTGGGTCTGCCCGGCATCTGCCCTCGCGACTGAACGAAGATCTCGCAGTAGCCGTTCACATCCATCGATCTCCCAGCGGTAGTTTCGTTGGTACACGGGAACGACCAGAGTCGTTCCTACGGTCGAGAGCCACTCAGTCGTGACCACGGCGTCGGCGGTGATATTGATGAAGTCCATATTCGTATACTCCTCGGTCAATGCTGTCGTCTCATCCAGGAGTGCGTCTGGGAACAGGCGGTGGATTTGCCCGCCGTAATCAGATCAGTCGGCAGCAAGGGTTCGGTATCGCACAACTGGACAATGCGCTTTTTCGCCGTCGCGGGCCCGCGGTACCACAGTGCAAATCATGTCGATGCGCGCACCTTACCCTCGGCAAGGTGATCCGTCAAACGTTGCTTACTGGTGCATTTGTACGCAATTCGGCTTCGGCGACGTAGGTTTCCGGCTCGCCGCCGCAGTATGACTTCCTCAGCGATTACCTGGTCGGCAGCAAATTGACTATCCCACACCATCTCAACAGCCAGCAGTCCACGTGCGCTCCCCTGACACCCACTCCGCCTCATGCGACAATCGGGGCCGAGGACCGAAAGGAAATGGAGGGGTGCATGGCGACGACGCCGGACGATGAACTGCGGAATAGCGCGGCCTATTACCACGTGGTGCTCGAGCGCATCCCGCCCCGAGCCGAACCACCCTTCGAAGACGCGGACATGCAGCGGCGCGTTTGGGGGCGCGAGTGGGGCGTGCCTAACGACGTCGGCACGTTGAAACTCTGCGCGCTGCACCGCCCGGGCGACGAGATCAAGATCATGGATCCGGCCAAGTACGATCCGTCGATCGCGGCGCTGATCGATGACGACGAGCAGTGGTACTGGCGCGATAAGGCCGGACCCGACCTCGACAAGATGCAGGCGCAGCACGATGGGCTGGTGACGGCGCTGGAAGACGAGGGAATCCAGATCGTCTGGGTCGACGGCTCACCTGGCGACGTCAAGGCGGTCTTCACACGCGACCAGGCTATCTCGGTCAAGGGGGGCGCGGTCGTCTGTCGCATGGGCCCTGTCGGCCGAGAACACGGCTACGGGCGTCGCGGCGAGGAAGCCTTTGTCACGTGCACGATCGCCAACCTCGGCATGCCGATCATCCACACCATTCACGGAACCGGGCTCCTCGAAGGCGGCTCATTCCTCTTTCTGAATGAGACGACCGCGGCCATCGGCATGTCCTTCCGACAGAACGAAGCGGGCGCCAGGCAGATGGAGCAGGTGCTCGCCGAGCAGGGAGCCCGGCTGATTCGCGTACCATTGACGGGACATTCACTGCATATTGACGGATGTATCGTCATGGTCGATCACGACAAGGCCATCGTGAACGTGCCGAAGCTTCCCTACTGGTTCCTCGACACGCTCAAGGAGATCGACATCCAGCCGATCTACGTTTGGCCGACGGAAGAGAAGGCGGTCAACTGCCTCGCGGTGCGGCCGGGCAAGGTGATTATCGCAGAGGGCTGCCCTCGGACGGTCGAGCGACTCAACCAGGCGGGCGTCGAGACGGTCGAGATTCCCTACGACGAGATCCACAAGAACGGTGGCGGCATTCACTGCTCGACGCTGCCACTGGTGCGCGAGCGAGATTGAGCAACACCGGAACGGGAAACTGATCACATGGACAGGAGTGAGGCGATGGCATCGGAGAAGTCGACCGGACTGGTCTACAGCGACCGGTACCTCCAGCACAACACGAATCCGTACCGGCTCGTCTCGGGCAAGACGCTGCCGTTCGTCGAGGCGGTCGATCACCCGTCGAATCCACGCCTGGTCGAGCGGACCAAGAAGCTACTCGACTACACCGGCCTGTCGAAGGAACTCACGCGCGTCGAGCCCTACTACGCGAGGCCGGAGGACCTGACGACGTTTCATCCAATCGAGTATGTCGAGCGCATCAATCAGATAAGCGAGTCGGGCGGCGGCGACGCGGGTCAGGGCGCGCCGATCGGTGCCGATTCGTACGAGATCGCGCTGCTCGCCGCCGGCGGGGTGATGGCCGCGGTCGACGCCGTCATGCAGGGCGACGTGTCCCAGGCCTACGCGCTGGTGCGGCCACCTGGACATCATGCCGAGCCGAGCAAGGGCCGCGGCTTCTGTATCTTCGGCAACGTCGCGGTGGCAGCGCGCCACGCTCAGCGCAAGCACGGCATCGAGCGGGTCATGATCGTCGATTGGGACGTGCACCACGGAAACGGCACCCAGGCGGCGTTCTACGACGACCCAAGCGTCCTTTTCGTCTCGCTGCAGCAGGACCGGCTCTTCCCGATCGACTCGGGATTCCCGGACGAGATCGGAACCGGTGACGGCGCCGGCTACAACGTCAACATCGCTCTGCCGGCTGGTTCAGGCGGCGCGGCCTACATCTCGGCGTTCCACCGGATCATCGAGCCGCTGGCCGAGCAGTTCAAACCAGAACTGGTCTTCGTCTCAGCGGGCCAAGATGCCAGTGCCAGTGATCCGCTCGGACGCATGATGCTCGCTTGCGAGCACTACCGCACTCTGACCGGCATCATGCAGGGTATCGCCGAGCGCACAGCACATGGACGCCTCGTCGTTGCTCAAGAAGGCGGGTATTCGGAAATTTACGCGCCGTATTGCACCCTGGCGATTTTCGAGGAATTGACCGGACATCTGACGGGAATAGAAGAGCCGACGGTCGAGGAGCGGGTCGACGCCTGGCCCGCATCGCAGAGTGTATCAGGAGATCAGGAGCAGGCGATCCAGCGAACCATTGCCGAGCTGCGCGACTACTGGACGCTGTAAGCGAACCTCAATCCCGGTCGTCGTATCTGCCGTTGAGGGCCTGCAGGCTCGCCAGAAGGTCCTCCGGTTTGACCGGCTTCGACAGCAGCGCGTTCACGCCAGCGGCCATCGTCATGGACTGGAGCTTCGGATCGCTCCCGCTGGCAATCGCGACGACCGGGATCTCGCCCCGCGCCTTGGCTGCGCTGATGACCTGAAACGGGTCAAGCAGCGGCAGATCGAGATCGATCACCAGCAACTCTGGTGAGACGGACTCGAGTAATTCCCAGGCCTCGAGACCGTCGCGCGCCTCGACTACTCTCCAGCCTGCTTGTTCGAGTACCTGCGACAAGCCGCGACGCACCGTGACTGACATGTCAGCGACCAGCGCGAACGGGACACGCGATAGGGTCGCCGTGCTGCGCACCTTTCGACGTCGTGCCGCGCGGCGAGCGTCGAGCAGCTGATCGAGGTCAATGACGGATGCCGGTTCGCCCGAGATGAGCGTCCCGCCGCCAACCACGCCCGGAAGCTGGGATGTCGGTTGAATTGCTGGTTGGAGTTCGACTTCCTGGACGCCAGCGACGTCATCCACTTTGATTAGCCAGTGGCTGCCAAGCTGCTCGACGCGCAGCACGACTCCCCCGGCATCTCGCACATGGTGACCGGCTCTTAATCCCATGATCGCGCCAAGATCGACGATCGGCACGCGCACGGCGCCCAGGTCCGCGAGGAACGTCGTGCCTTCCTGGTCGATCGACTTGACCGCCGTGCTCGGCACGACCTGGGTCTTCACGAATGGCAACACGAAGCGCTCTCCGGCGACCGTCACCACCACGGCGCTCAACGTCGCCATCGCCAGCGGCAGCCGAATCGTCACGGTCGTTCCGCGTCGTAGCTCGGAGTCGATCGAGACGGTTCCTTTCATCTCGGCCACGAGCTGGCTGACGACGTCCAGCCCATGCCCTTTTGCAATCTTCCCGTCTCGTGCCGATCGCGTCGTCACGCCGGGCAAGAAGATGAGTTGCAGCGCCCGCTCACGAGTCATCCCGTTCGCCGGAACCGGATAGCCGCTCTCGGACGCGCGCCGGAGGACCAGGCGATCGTCAATTCCATTGCCGTCGTCCGACACCTCGATGACGACCTGGGTCCCGTCGCGCCGCGCTAGCAGACGAACCGTACCCTGGGCCGGTTTGCCGACCGCACGCCGTGCGGAAGGCGCCTCGATTCCGTGATCGACCGCGTTGCGGATGAGATGCAGCAGCACGGTGTTGAGACGCTCGTGAACCGCGCTCTTGACCATCATTCCGCCGCCTTCAAGATTGAAGACCGCTTCCTTGCCGAGCCGGTGGGTCAAGCCCCGCACCGCGCGTTCGAGATTCGGCCCGAGTGCTGCGATCGGCGTCAACTGCAGGTTTCGCGCACTCTCGGCCAACGTGCCAGCCACCTGACCGACACGAGCGCTGGCAGCGTCGGTTTCAATGCGGAGATGATCCAGATCGGCGGTCGAGATCGACAGGTCCGAGATGATCTCCGACAGCTCGCTGAGGAACGGATTCAACGCGTCGCTCTCCTTCAATCGCCGGGAGAGAGCGGTCAGGCGATCACCCGCCGCGTTGACGTCCTGCACTGCCTGACTCATCCGTTTGGAGCGATGCTGCTGGCCGCCGGAGCGGACGATCAATTCATTGACGTTCTGGTAGAGCCGGTCGAACGCTTCCGATTCGATGACCAGCTTGTCGGTCATCTCCACCGGACGCTCGACAACGGGTGGTTGCGGCTGCACTTGCAAGATCAGCCAGTGGAGATCCGCGTCTAGGCCGCGCAGCGAGGCCAGCACGTCGTCGGTCAGGGCCTCACCCCCGAGCCCGGTCAATGTCGATTCAACCCGCCAGCATTCTTCGAGGATCACCGAGGCGCCGGCCAGCGCCGACGTCTCCTTGAGCTTGAGCAAAATATCCCAGAGCGCCGCACGCGAGCTGACCGATGACCGGTCTCGTTCGAGTGTCTGGATGATCCCAGGCAGGCGTCGCGAGACGTCCACGATGTCCGACAGAAACCGATCCGGATCCCCCCGGCTCCGGCCCGGACCGGGACGGGCGTTTGTATCTGTTCCACCGTGCTGTCGCTCAAGCGCCTGCAATGCCTCGTAAATCGTTGGAGGCCGCGTCAGCTGGTGATCGTCGTGGTGAGCCTTGCCGTTGTGCGAACCCGTGCCATTGGAGACCGTTCGGCCGTTTGGGGCGCGCAGGCCCAGGTGTTCGGGCGTCAATGCCCCGGTCTGCAAGGTCGAGGTCTGTAGGTTGAAGCGGTTGAGCGTTCGGCTCGACTCTTCGATGAGCTTCTCCAGGGCGTTCAACGCCACCGGCGTCGGATCGCCGCCATCGAACACCTGAGCGATCGCCCGTCCACACCTGACGCAAAAATCGACGACGTCATCATCCGCAAGGGAATTCGATGCGTGAAGCGACTGGAAAAGAAACGAGAGCCGGGCTGCCAGACGCTCGACTGGACGGATCCCGGCGACCGCCGCTGAAGCACGCAATGCCTTGGCGCCGACCAGTAGATCGCTAATCGTCTCTGTCCGCTTGGGATCAACTCGAAGCGTCTCAGTCTGTGCTACGTAGGAGGCAAGCAGGTGACGCATCTCCCGCATCCGGTTGAGCTGAAGCGTCCCGGTCGCGGGCGCGGCCCCCGGGAGACTGGTCGATGACTGATTGACGGGAAGGTCAAAGAGATCGGAATCGCCCATCGCTTCGAAGATGCGGGCGACCTCATCCGGATTGTTCAGGTCGATCTGGACGAGGTAGTCCGTGCCGCGCCGCGGCATCGATGTCAACGTGTTCTTGGCATGGATCAGAATCGGCGCCGGATCCTCGCCCGTCGCCAGCGCGTGGACCACGCGCGAGAGGTCTGCCGCGGCCGAGGTGACGAAGTGACCCAGGTAAGGCGCCGGGGCCGAGGTCTCGGTCAGTGCCACGGCAACCGCCTCTTCGACGAGCGCTGCGGCTTCGACCACGGCATGAGCGTCCGCGTTGACGGCAATATCACGGACCTTCTTGAGCGTGTTGAGGATCGACTCAACCGTGTCCCGATCGGGAGATTCTCGCTGCATTTCCATGGCGCCCAGACACACGACATCCACATGTTGCTGGATGTCTCCCGCAATCTGGACGATCGAGCTGTTCTCCTGGGACGCCGATACCATTCCGGCTACCTCGCTCACGAAGTCGTGATGCTGCTGGTGAGTGCTCCTCCGGTCCCCGCTCGTGTCGGAACGGACCGTACGCACCGAGAAGCAGCACCTCCGAAATAGAGGATAGCCGACCGCCCTGAGTCTCTTCCTGAGTTATTGGTCCTGATAGAGAACCGCGATGACAACGCGGAAATCAGACGATCGTACCGTGACTCCCGGGCGAATCAGATACGGGCATATCAGCCCGGACGAGCGACCAGTGCGAGGATTCCAGGGAGCCGGACATCGAGCTTCGTCCAGGAGTCACCGCGGTCGGTTGAGTGCCAGATATCGCCGGTCCGCATGCCCACGTACAGCTCACCGGGCCGGTCAAGCGGGGCGAGCAGGGCATAGGGCATGTCGGACGCTGGCGAGGGGAAGTCACCGTCCAGCGCCTGCCAGGATTCAGTGCCTCGGCGCCGGTAGAGGATGGCGTCCGCGCTCTCGCGGTCGCCATGGGCGAAGCGAGCACTGTGGGTCGCCGAGACGTACCAGAGATCCGGATCGGACGGATCGACCGCCAGCCCCCAGACGTAATGCCGGTCCATGCCATCGTCCACCGGATGCCACGTCTCGCCGGTGTCGTCGCTGGCGGCCACTCCACCCCCAGCAGCTTCGTAGACACGATTGGTCGCCTTGGGGTGCGACACAATAGCGTGGGAATCGTGCTGAGAGCCTGGCTTACGATCCTCCCACGTCTCGCCGCCGTCAGTGCTGCGCATCACGCCGCCCAGTTCTATCCCAGCGAAGAGAATCGCTGGATCCTGCCAGTGCGGAGCGATCCAGCGGACGTGCGACGTCCAGGGCCGAGGTGGGAATGACCAGGTTGGTGAACTGGGAATGTCGCGCAGTGTTGGCAGATCCTGCCACGTCTGGCCGCCATCCCGGCTACGATAGAGCGAGCTCGGCTCGGTACCGGCGTAGACCGCTCCCATGCCATTCGAGCGATCGGAAGGGCTGACCGCAACCGAGAGTATGCGCTCATGCGGAATCCCATCACCTGCGGCGCGCCAGTGGAGCCCGCCATCGTCACTGCGAAACAGGCCGTTGTCGAACGTCCCAGCATACATGAGATGATGATCGTTTGGATCCATCGCTAGGCATTGCACGCCCTTGCCCGTGAGCACTGACTTGGGCGACCATGTCCCGCTCGAATCGGATGAAATCCGTACGACGTCGTTTCCGGTCGCGGCAAAGAGCGTCCTCATGCTGGAACCTCCCATCGGTGAGTTTCCTGAACTGGCGGTGAGACACGCGTCGCAAAATCACGGGCCTCGTGCTACTCGGCGATGCGTCCATGATAGCCCTCATGGGCGAAGAGTGCTTCGAGCGCGGCCTATTCCGCGCTCAGCTTTCGACGTGGTGCTTACGCGGGTTGTTCTTCTCCCCTGCGGTAAACGGGTTGTCCCAACTCACGCCTCCCTGAGCGAACCGGTTGGGGTCAAACGGATCGAGATCGAACGCCGCGCGGCCGTGGAGGATCAGCTGCGCCAGCGCCTTGCCCGTCGCTGCTCCCCAGGAGAAGCCGCCCCCGTTGAACCCGGCCGCGACGTAGAGCCCAGTCACGCCTCCGTATGAGCCGATCATCGGAAGACCGTCAGCCGTAAATCCCATGATCCCAGCCCAGTTGCGCACGACTTTCAGCGATCGCAGCGGCGGGAAGAGCGTCGCGATACACGATCCAATTCCTTTGAGTACCGGCGGCGTGACCCGCTCCTCATATGACCCGAGACCTTCGTTGATATCGAGCCTGCGAAATCCTCCACAGAGGATCTGGCCAGTCGCGGTCTGGCGCCCGTACTCCTTGTCGAAGTTGGTGCCAAACGGGTGGCGCACAACTTCCCCGACGGCCTCGGTAACCAGGATCTGTCCACGAGCTGGAATCAGCGCACCCTGGGGAAGATCATCCAGCAAGGTTGGCGTCCAGGCGTTGGCCGCCACCACGACCGTATCGGTCGCGATCGTGCCCGCCACCGTCTCGACGCCTTGAACGGATCCGCCGGTCCTGACGATTCCGGTCGCGGGTGTCCAGGGATAGAACTCGGCCCCAAAGGTTCGAGCTCCGTTGGCGAGGGCATGCACCAGTTGGAACGGCCAGAGGTGACCGCTGCTCCGGGCGAATTTCGCTCCAAGTATTTTGTCGGAAATGACCGGCACCATCGACTTGAGAGCAGGCAGATCGAGCATCTCGACTTCGGAGCCGAGCTCCTGCTGGGCACGTGTGCTCATCCGCAGGTGCTCAATCTGCTCTTCGTTGGTGGCGATATCTATCGTCCCGGGAAGCCGCAGCGAGAAATCGTCCTCCAACTCACGTGGAAGCTCTTCGCGAATCATGCGCAGGTTCTCTGAGGTCAGCGCGTAAACGGCGCGTCCGGTCTCCGTGTGCATGGCCGAACCGGCGCCCGTCATGCCACCGTTTCGCCCAGATGCGCCAGAGCAGATACCACGCTTCTCGACAACGACCACGCGCTTGCCCCGCTTCGCCAGCTGATAGGCAATAGAGCACCCCACCAGGCCGGCGCCAATCACGACCACTTCTGCCTCTTGCGGGACCGAACGCTGCTCTTCCGCCACAGCAACTCCTTTGTCCAGGTAGATCGTCCGACCTGATAGAGCGCGCGACGGCGTGCTCGTGAACAGGCTAGACGCGACAATTCAGGTGAGATCGTGGGCATGTCATGATCGAAGCGAGAATACCGCCACGTCACCGATGGCTCATCATAGCAACAGGTACTGGATCCCGCGACCAGTCCCTATCCGACCCCGGTAAGAACCCGAAATACCTCGGCGACCACGCTGGCGAAGACCAGGACCACCACCAGCAGGACGACAAAGAAGACGATGAAGAGGAGAAAGTACGTCAGGGCCGAACGCTGTGCCCGGCGCTGAGCGCGCATCATCTCTGGGCTCAGCGGACGCTGCTGCGGCGCTCGCGCGGCTTGCTGCCCAGGAGAATTCCCGGTGTAACGCTGAAACAGCGCATCATTGATCAGGTGAGAGCGCATGACCCCGTCGTACTCACGCCGGATCTCCGGCTTGCTCAGCACTGAGTAGGCTTCGTTGAGGAGTTTGGCGCGCTCTTCACCCTTCTTGCGGGCGGACTCGTCACTGAATCGATCCGGATGAGCCAGGCGCATGAGTTGCCGATATGAGCGGGTAATCTCGCTCCGCGTCGCGGTATACGGAACGTCGAGGACTTCGTAATAGTTGATGTCGGTGTCAAATTGGCGCGAATGCGACATTGCGTGTTGTGTGTCCCGGTAGTCCAGTGGACGGGCTCATCTGCCGCTCCCTATTGTACGGCGGCAGCAATTTAGTATCCGTTTGCGATCAGTCACTCGGCGTGGCACGACGACAGTCCAAACTGATGCGCCTATTAGACAGTGAATCGCTGGGATTCACCATAACCGGCATTCTTCATGAGGCCGAACTTCATCGCGGACGCTCGTTGCAGCGGTCCGCGAACCGTCAGCAATCGCGTCGCGGTGAGCCGCTGGCCAGGCTGCCAGGCCGGGGCAGCCAGCCGCCGGAACGGTCACGAGAATGGTAAGATGACGGTATGTACATCGCGATCAACGTGCCTGTCGGGCCAGGCCGGTGGAGGATTGCGACGACAATTCTGGTAATTGCATGGGACCGAAACGAACGCCTGGCTGGCATCAGATCACACTTCCCCTCTCCGTCTTCATGGACAGCCGTCGACGCTGCCACGACAACGAGCTCAACGATGACCTGAATGCCGCAAAATCCGGTGCCGATCGCGCTGGTCGCTAAGTTGCAGGTTCACCTCTCGTGGCCTGAAAGGAGCCGAAGATGCCACACCCACGTGAATCCGTGGCGGAGCTTCTCGTCAAGGAGTACTACACCCCTGAAGAGGCCTCTGACCTACTCGACATCAGCACGTACGTGATCCGGCGCGCCTGCTGGGACGGTGCCCTCAACGCAAATATCGTCGAGCACCATATCGTCAGCATCAAGCGCGACGACCTGCTGCGCTGGCTCGACACCTGGGAGCATCTCTAATCCGGCTTTGAACTCGGGGTCGTATCGTAACTCACGAGGCAAGCGTTCCGCGATATTGAGCGGCTACATCGCGATGTTAACGATTCCCTCCGATTTCCAGCACCGGGCTGGGACAAGATAGCCATACTGGCAAATAGACAGATGCGGCCAGGACGAAAGACCGTTCGACTCGCCGCCAACTGTCACCTGGGGAGTTGTTTTGGATCTTCATCAACAGTCCGCTACCCACGCGACGACCCCCGGCGAAAAACCGGACACCGTCGTTTCCCACCACCCGGCTTTCCGGGGACAGGCGTTCATCGACATCTTTATCACCTGGGTCCTGGCGATCACGTCGCGCGTCGCCACATGGGTTCCCTGGCCGGTCTGGCACCTCTTTGCGTCGACCGTCGGCTTCATCGCGATGCTCTTCGGCTGGCGCAAGACCGTATTGGCCAATGTCCGGCACGTCCGTTCGAGCGACCCTCCCAACCCGGTCGTAGCCTGGTATACCGGCATGCAGCAGATCGCCAGCCACGCCAAGACGGTTGTCAGTATTCTGCAGGCGAGTAGGCGCGACTTCGGCGACGCGACTGAACTTCGCGTCGAGGGCTTGGAGCATCTCGCGCCGCATCTCGGCCAACGCGGCATCATCATCGTCGCGCCACACGCCGGGCCGTATCCGTCACTCGGGCTTATGGCCGCCCACTGGATTCGTGGACAATCCTTCACGGGTGAATTCGCCGTGGTGGTGCGACTATTCAAGCCGCTCCGCTCCGAAGCGCTGATGCGTTGGTTTTCTCGCTGCTTTGTCGACGCAGGCGTGACCGTGATCGAAGCGGACGCACCACCACGTCAGCTTGGACGACAGCTTCGCTCGGTACTGAGCAAAAAGGGTATCGTCGTTCTCTTCGTCGACGAACCGACGCCGACCCTCTCGATGCTCATCCCGTTCTTCGATTCTGCGATTCGCCTGCCTGCCGGACCGGTGCGCCTTGCGAAGGCGACCGGCAGCGTCATCATTCCGAGCATCGCTACGTTTGGACGCGGGAGCGACGTGACGTTGCGCATTGCCGAACCGATCGAGCCCGAGGCGAAGATCGAAACGACGTTGATGAACGTCGGACGCTCGCTCGAGCAGCTCATTGGCGAGAACCTCGACCAGTGGAGCATGCTCACGCCGGTTTGGGCTGAGACGATCGCCGGGCCGCCGCCGAGCGACCAGAGTTATGCCGATCTTCACGTTCACACTATTGGCAGCGATGGCCTCCTCGTTGTTGACGACTGGTCGAAGCAGGCAAGCGAGGCCTCACTGGCGATGATCGCGGTGACCGACCACGATCACATTACGACCGTTCGACGCTGGCATCTGACACACCAGGACGGTTCCAACAACGTGCTGCCAGGCGTTGAGATCACCGCTCGCGGACGTATCGTGCACATTGGCATCCTCTTCCCCGACGAGGTTCCGTCGTCACTCCCAAAACCAGGGACGCCCCTCTTCGACGTTCTGCGCTGGGCGCGGTCGATTCCGGGCAGCATCGTCGTTCTGGTTCACCCACTGCCACTGCTCTGGAGAATTCAGCTCTGGCGTATGGAGCGCGCAGGATTGCTGCCGGATGCGATCGAGACGAGCTTCCCGCTCGCGTTCTGGCGAACTGCGGCGATCGAAGCAGCAGCCAAGAAGTACAACCTCGCGATGCTCGGTGGTACCGACGCTCATTTGATCCCCGATCAGCTCGGCAAGCACGTGACGCTCTTTGAAGGACACACGGTCGAGGATCTTGTTCATGCCATTGAGGAGCGAACAACTCAGGGAGTGGTCCGTCCGGTCGAGGCACATGTGCCGCTCTCGGTCTACGCCATGCAGTCAATCTACAGTTGGATGCTCCCGTTCAAGTCGATCCCGTGGGTAGCTCGAACGCGCGAGCGAATTCTGATGGCAGCACGCAAGAAGGCAATGTTGTCGTCGAAAGTACGACGGCGCGCGCCAAAATCGGTGTCGCTACCAACGGATCAGGCACCCGTGTTGGGAGAGGCGAGCGGCGATCAGAGAACCGGATAGCGCATCTCGATCGTGAGCATCACCGCTCCAGCGGTCACGATCAGCGCCAACCAGACGATCGTGGTTGTCAGCTCAGTACGGATAAGCTGCGGCAGCGGGAGATGGCGCTGCTTAAACACCCGCCGCGCCAGGCGAAAGTCGCTGATCGCGACGAGCAGTAACCCCACGGCAATCGCACCGAGGATCCCAAGCCAGGTCCAGAGAAGCGCGGGAGGAAGACCTCCGAGCCCGTGGTCGAGCGATTCGTCATTGGTGAACGCCGACTGGACCATGTAGGCGAAGATCCCAACCACCACGATGAGCGCAACAGCGGAACGCACACGGAGAACACGACCGCGGAGCGTTCCACCGCGATGCACCCACCAGGCCACCGCGCCGATAACGACCAGAGCCGGCAAGACGATCATCGCCACATGCTCGATATGCGTGTACTGCGCCGCAAACCGGTCCACCCGATCTCGCAGGAAGAAACCAATCGTGAGTGGCAAGCCGGCCCAGATCAACGCCGCGGGCGAGGCGCCAATAAGGTAATCGCGGAAGGGAATCCGTATTAGCCCGGTACCGATCGCGACATACATCCGTGCGATTGGCAGGAGCCGTCCCACGAACACGATACCGACGTCATGCCCGCCAAACTTGTCACGCCACTTTTCGAGGTACTCACGGCTGCGCTCTTCATGATTGCGCAAGACTTTTCCGAGGAGCCGAATCCCGCCTGTCCGGGCGACGAGGTGCAGGGTCGTCGTTCCGGCGATATCGGCCAGCATGACGGTGATAAGTCCGACGCCGAGCATCGGGTAGGAGTGAATCGCGAAGGCGCCGCCGAGCATGAGCGCGACCTCGACCGGAATGCCGGTCGGAACGCCTAGTTCGCCAACGAAAACCATGAGCGCGACGATGATAATCCCGTAATGAACGATCAACTGCTGAATGGTCGCGCTCCCCTCGCGAGCGAACTCCGGGTTCCTGGCGATTCCCCACGCCTAACCATACCGCGCATAGTTCAAAAGAGTATGAGGATTTCTGGGACTTGCGCGGCTTCCGTCCGTACGGCGAGCCAGCGCAGAGGTTCAGCAACGTCGGGGCCGCTCAAAACGCGCAATCCGGATGTCCGGGTGTCGACGTTCTGGGGCAGCCCGGATACAATCGCCTACGGCCCGGGGGCTCCAGAAATTTGGTGGAAGCCGGGAACAATAACTCACAGACGGATACGGAGAGAGGAGCATCCATGGCGGCAGTGGTCCCAAGCGAATTGGTCGGATCCCGAATCCGGCGCAAGGAAGATCCACGTCTGATTACCGGATCGTCCACCTACGTCGACGACGTGCGTCTTCCGGGTACGCTCAATCTAGTGTTTGTCCGCAGCATCTATGCACATGCGAAGATCAACGGTATCGACATTTCCGAGGCTCGTTCGATGCCCGGTGTCGTGGCGATCATTGACGGCAAAGAGCTCGACGACTATATCGAAAGCCTGACCGGTGCTCCGGCGCCGGATCCGGGAACACCGCGAGCAGAAGTCCTGGCGACCGACAAAGTCCGGTTCCTGGGACAACCAATTGTGGCCGTCATCGCCGAGACGCAGTATCAGGCACGCGACGCTGCCGACGCGGTGGTCGTCAACTACGAGTCGATTCCGACCGTGACGACTGTCGAGGATGCCGTCAAGGATGGCGCGCCGCTGATCTGGACGGGGGCCGAGGGCAACGTCGGATCCCGTTGGGACCACACCAGCGGCGATGTTGAGACCGCGTTCAAGAATGCCGCCGCGGTCGTCAAGGAACGAATCAAGAGCCAGAAGCTGGCCGGAGTTCCCATGGAGGGACGCGCGGTTCTCGCGGCGCCCGATCCGATGACCCGTGGACTAACCGTCTGGACATCGACCCAGGCCGCCCACAGCAATCGCTCTGCGATCGCCAAGAAGCTTGGCCTGAACGAGTCCCAGGTGCGTGCGATTGCGCCTGAAGTCGGCGGCGCGTTCGGCGTCAAGATCGGCGCCTACCAGGAAGACTACGTCGTCTCGGCCATGGCGCTCAAGATGCACCGCCCGGTCAAGTGGATCGAGACCCGCAGCGAGAACTTCCAGGCGACGAACCACGGTCGCGCTCAGATCGCCGATATCGAGTTGGCCGCGGACAAGAACGGCAAGATCCTCGCCTATCGCCTGACCGTGGTCCAGGATCTGGGTGGCTTCCCCAAGGGAACCTTCCTTCCGGCCACGACCGGCAGTATGGCCGTCGGGTGCTACGACATCCCGGCCGTCGAACTGCATACCTCCGGCGTCTATACCAACACCATGGCCGTCGGGGCCTACCGCGGCGCGGGTCGTCCGGAGGCCGCCTACTACATTGAGCGCGGTATGGACCTGCTGGCCCATAAACTCGGCATGGACCCGGCCGAAATTCGCCGGATCAACTTCATCGATCCGGGTAAGTTCCCATACGACACCGCGACCGGCGAGCGCTACGACACCGGTGAATACGCCAAGGCGCTGACCAAGGCACTTGACATCGCCAAGTACCAGGAGATGCGCAAGTATCAGGAAGAGCAGCGGAAACAGGGCCGCTACATCGGCATCGGCATGGCCTCGTACGTCGAAATCTGCGGCTTCGGCCCCTGGGAAAGTTCCACCGTGCGTGTCGAGCCGAGCGGCGACGTCTCGGTCTTCACCGGCATCTCGCCACACGGTCAGGGACAGGAGACCTCCTTCGCCCAGATCGTGTCAGACCGGCTCGGCGTCGACTTCGACCGCGTGGTCGTCTACCACGGCGACACCAACAACACGCCGCAAGGTCGCGGTACCATGGGTAGCCGTGGCCTGGCAATCGGCGGAAGCGCGCTAGTGATGTCGGTCGACAAGCTGCGAGAGAAGGCACGGCGCATCGCCGCCAGTCTGCTCGAAGCGAATGTCGACGACATCGAGCTGATGAATGGCAAGTATCAGGTCAAGGGAACGCCGGACCAGTCCGTTACCATGGACCAGATCGCGGCCAATGCCTACAGCGGACGTGTGCCGGAGGATCTCGAACCCGGACTGGAGACCACTGACTTCTTCCGCCCGGCCGACGAGACCTTCCCCTTCGGCACCCACATCGCCATGGTCGAAGTCGTTCCGGACACCGGCGAGGTCAAGCTGCTCCGCTACGTCTCGATCGACGACTGCGGCTTCATCGTCAGCCCGATGCTGGTCGAGGGCCAGGTTCACGGCGGTCTGGCGCAGGGCATCGCCCAGGCGCTGCTCGAAGAGATCCACTACGACGAGAACGGGCAGATCCTGACCGGTACGCTGATGGATTACTCGATCCCAAAGGCGGATCGCTTCGTGATGTTCGAGACCGATCACACCGAGACGCGGACGCCGCTGAACCCACTCGGTGCCAAGGGCATCGGCGAGGCGGCGACGATCGGCTCAACCCCGTCGGTTGCCAACGCGGTGATCGACGCGCTCGAGCCGTTCGGAGTGACGCACCTCGACGTGCCGATGACGTCGCAGAAGGTCTGGAACGCGATCCAGAGCGCGAGTTAGCGTTCTCGCAATCACGCAGAGACAATGCGAACACCGGGCGGGAATGTTCCCGCCCGGTGTTCGGTTCGCTTACAGGTTGTCTTGTGGGCGTGCCGTTGGTTCGCCCAAATACGCACAGCCGACGACTACTGATCCGGCCTCACTGTCAGCATTGTGTCGGACAACTGGACCTCGTCACCGCTCGTCAGATGTCCACCATTCAGATCCGGCTCGCAATCGGCCACGACTTCGAGCGGCTGGCCAATCTCACGACGAACCTTCAATTGGAACACGTCAGGTCGTCCGTAATGACCGGCTACATCCAACCGGTAGCGCTTGCGCGCGACAACCGCGGGATCGCAGTCCGCATAGAGGATTCCTTCTTCACCCACCAGTGGACCGGCGACGGTATCCCCTTCCGGGTTGACGATAACAGAATAACCATCGTTGATCCATCGTTCGACGCCGCCGGCGATGAATTCCCGGCCCGGTATATCTACTGGAATGTCGTCCGCCCCGAGAATATTGCCGTTTCCGAGCACCCAGCAGCGGCCCTCAAACGCGATGTGGCGCATGCTTGCAATCCATCGGTCAGACTTCGCCCAGGTCGGCGCAACGTAGATCTCGACGCCCTCTGAGTAGAGTGTAAAACGCGCCAGCGGCATGTAGTTTTCCCAGCAGATCAGTGCGCCGATCCTCCCTGCCGGTGTGTTAACGACGCGAAGGCCAGCAGCGTCGCCCATTCCCCAGACCAGACGTTCGGCATTGGTCGGCACCAGCTTGCGATGCCGGTTCATCAAGCGGCCATCGGGTCCGATCAGAACCACGGTGTTATACAGTGTCGTACCACTGAAGCCACCGCTCCGCTCGTTAACACCACAGACAATTGTGACATTGTGGGTCCGCGCGGCGTCTTGCAGTGGACGGAGATCGTTGGACGTGAGGTCAATTGACTCGGCCAGGAGCCGACCGTAGAGTGCCTCGGCGACATCGTAGCGATTGGGCGGCGTGCGCCAGACCCACGCCGGAAACCCCGGCACGAACGCCTCGGGAAACGTCACGAGCGTCGCGCCACTGGCGGAGGCCTCACGAACCAGATCGCGAGCGCGCTCAAGTGTGGCGGCACGATCCAACCAGACCGATGAATACTGCACCACGGCCACGGTGTGTGGCGGACGGTCGGCCATCGTCGGCTCCTCCCAACGCGAACGACAAAGTTCCCACCTGTTTGTCCTAGCTGCAAGTCTTCACACTATAAGATGCTCCGCGAGCATGCGCAACCGTCTGCTGCATTAGACGCAAGAGTGCTGACCGATGCGTTCGAGTGGAGCGAATTGGCTGATCGTCCCGCAAGTGGGCACTTCCATACTGCTACGACTCGGACCAGTCGTCGTCTCATCCCACCGCCACGCGGCCACGAGCCAGCGATGGCGATCGCATCTGCATCAGCGAGACGCCCAGGCCGTACGTGACGAACTCGCCTTCGGGAATGATCTCGATAACGCATGCTTCGTTGCGGCGTTCGGGCGGCAATAGGGAGGAAAGCCCACGCTCGATCTCACTTCCCGCCAACGACCCGGGCGGGTGGACGATCGTGTCAGCACGGAAGCTGATCGTCGCGGGTGGGATCGGCATCATCAGCGTCAACAGACCACCACGCCGCACCGGAACGGTCACCGAAACCTGCGGGTTCAGCGCGATGTGACGCGCTTTCCAGCTGTCAGGCGCGACGGCCAGGTAGAGCCGGTGCCCAATCGTCGTGTAGACGATGCCGCTCGAACGGGGCTCGCCTCGGGGAGTGACGTAGCTGACGACAGCAAACGAGGCGTGGTCCAGCGCTCGCCAAACGTCGGCGGACGTAATCCGCGCGCCGGATTGGGTTACTGCGGTCTTCCCTGATTCATCTGCAGTCGGCTGATCAGATTCGACTTGGCGAGGTTGCAACGTTGTGGTCATGAGGACCTCCTCAGGCGGCACAGCGAAAGACGGGGTAGACGTAGCGATAGAACTTGCTCAGCTCAATGAGATACCGTAGCGGGTTGAGTTTCCGTTGTGTTGGGTCCGCGTGCTGGAACATGCCGAATTCGGTATAGGCAAACCCGTCACGTCCGGAGAGCGCCTGGCTCAGTCGACGCGATTCGCCAACCGGAATCACGGCGTCGTCCCGGTCGTGCCCAACCACGATATGGCGCGCGTGGATATCGCTCAAAAGGCGGTCGGGCGACATCGCGTTGAGACGCTGCCGCATCTGGGCTGGGAGGTCGTCCAATGCTTGCCGCGCCTCATCGAAATTCTCAGCAGCGAAGAGCCGGTAGACGGCTCGTCCATCGTCGGAGAGTCTTGATGGATCACACTTGATCAATGGATCGCTATAGACATTCTCCAGTAACACTGCCTCATCCATGTCGAGCATGCTGGTGAACGAGCACCAGTACACGTGACGCGTCAACTGGTCAACCTGCCATGGAACACGCTCTGTGCCGTCCATGCGCGTTCCGGTTGCGATGTCTTCGGCCAGCGTCCACATCGACGCGAACGGGGCGAAGGCCGCGACAAAACCCACCCGGTCGCGAATGAGCGGCTGGGCGGCCGCCAGGAGCGCGAATGACCCGCCTACGCAGGTTCCGATGAAGCCACTGCGTGTCTCGTCTACGTCCGGCCGCGCGACCAACGTGTCGTAGGCCAGGGCGATGTTCTCGCCGTCCTCCGGATCGAGCCAGAAATCGCGCATCGCGGGAGACCAGTAGAGGAGGGCGGCAAATCCAGCGCGCGCCAATGCCTCGCCCAATCGTGGAACCTGCGGGTGATCGACCTCGAACGGCACGACGCCGAGACAGACGACGACGCCGGGGTGCGAGCCGCCGATTGATGGCCGGTAGAGGTCTCCTTCGGCCTCACCTCGCGCCGTGGGGTAGCGCAAGCGTTCGATGACCGGCGCCGGAGTGACCCGGTCGAGCGGCTTTGATGGCAGCATCGGGAGCACTTTGAGGAAGAAGACCGTCGCTTTGAGGGCGGCTAGAACCGGCCGGACCGGACGACGAATGATTGTTGAGATAGCGCCAGTTGCGGTTGCCATAGTGAAGCCCTCCCACGTTCACCCCACCTTTACTGGCTCCGACGTGTCAATGTCGTTACGAGATGCGCATCTCGCGTCACAGGACGGTAAGAAGATGACGCGACGGCCGATTGACCGTCACGTCGTCGTTGTACGTCAACTGCGCGTGACCTCATTCAGTCCATGCGACTGGCGGTTGGGTCAAGAACTCGTGCCGCTCGAGGCGGAATCGCTTCCCGCTCTACGCGCTCATCCATGAAGATATCGGTCGCCGCCTCAACCGGTGTGGTCATCTCACGCCACTTGAACACCACAATGACGATCGCAATCGCGGCAAAGATGAAGTTCTCCCACGGCTGCGCGTCAGGCCAGGCCGGACCGTTCATCTGCAGGTGATAGATCATTGCGATCAGAATGCTGCCGCGCGCCGCGTTGAAGATCGGCGTCAGGATCACCGCCAGCGAGATCACCCCAATGACGTATGGAGCAAACGACCACGAACTCTGCGGCGTATCGCTCAACAGGAACGCGGGCGCGTGCCAGAGTCCCCAGAATGCGCCCAGAATAAGACTGGCGGTCAGCGGCACGTACCGACGCTGCAGCAGCGGGAGCGCAAGACCTCGCCAGCCGAACTCCTCGATCGGCCCGATGATGACCGCCGCAGCAAACGCTGGGAGGACGTCATACCAGGGCGAGAACGGAAACTCGGTCGCTTTCCCGTTGAAGGCCGCGCCGAGGTACTTAGCGGCAGGAATACCGATCAGCAGGAAGAGCCACCATCGTCCGGGTAGTCGCCACAGCGTGAGACGCTGGAAGTAGCTCTTCAGGCTGTGGAACCCATAGCGCCGCCAGATGAGGTAGATGGCCGCGAACGCCGGCGAATAGACGACCAGCACGAAGACCGGGTTGGTGCCGCTCATCTCACCGAAGACCGCCTCAATCTGGTCCAGGAAGATCAGCATGAGAATCGCGAGGCCCCAGCCAATGGCGAACGCCAGGACGAAGAATCGCTTCACGCTGATCGCCGACGTGATCGGCCGGTCCATCGCTCGGAAGAACGGAGGAAGTTCAATACCAAAACGCGGTTTGTGGGCGTGCATCGCGCACCTCTGGTCTCGAATCCGGGACTACGGGCGAGAGAACGAGGTCGTTCGCTCGGGGAGCGGACCGGCGTCTGATGGATGTCGTGCCGCTTCCAGTTCGAATGTACCGATTCGCAAGCGACGAAATCGTTACAGCCTGCGCGCGATCAGTACAATCGCGCGTCATGCTCAACTGGCGAAGAAATCATCGGCGCTCACATCGACAAACCGTGGCAACGCAGATGGATCGGAGCACCACATAGGCGATGACGCTCGGCGGCTGTCCGTCCGCAAAAGCCCGTGACGAAATAGCCGAGACGGCTCGCACACACGGCCCGAGACAGCCCGCCAACTCCGGCAATGCTGATCCACGTACCGCGCGTCGAAGGTGCGGCGCTACGTCTTCCAACACTGGAGTTGCCAACATCGACGTGCCGGGTCGTTCTCGCTTGGATCATGTTGAAGTTCTCATCCGTGAATCCTCAATCCAAACTCCTATCCTGCTTCGTAGTCAGAACAGAGAACGGGCACCAGTCCAAACGTTGAAGCGCTGAAGGCACGCTCAAAAGGGGCGCAACGGTAGGCCGTCCGAAGAGACAGATCGACGCATCGGCTACCCAAATCACTGCTTCACAACTCGATCGCATGAGCAATAGAGTCGCGTCCAACTTGTGTTAATATTGGTGATTTGTTCGCCGACTTGCACTCAGGGTCTAAAATTGAGGGGAACCCGATCAATCTATCAATACTCCTCCGGGAGGTGCATCCATGTCTATCCGCCGTCTCCGACTTTGGGACATCGTCTTTGTACTGGTGCTGCTCGCGGCTATCCCGCTGATTATCGATAACCTCAGCGCGGGCCGTTACAGTTTGGTCGTGCTGACGCTTCTCTTCCTTGGGGCAGGTCTCGGCGTCGCGTACTATAGCGTGCGCCATGGCGACTCAATCGGACCGCGCTGGCCCGGACGTCTACACTCGGACACTACGACAAGCGACGTCAACGCACCGGTCACGAATGGGATCCAGCGCGACGAAACCGGCCGACTGCATAGCTGGTTATTGCACGGGGTCGTGTCTGGATTTGTCGCGACGGTCATCCTCAGCATCGGGTTGTTGATCGCCTACGAGATCGCCCTGTTGGTCGCGTCTCAGGCTACCGGCGCCTCAACCCTCGAGCGTTGGTTCTGGTCCCTCACGCACAATCCAGTCACTTCCTCGGCACAGCTCAATCTACCGGTGGCGCTCTTGCTGAACTTCGCCGCCGGGATCGGCTGGGCGATAATCTACGCTGGCTGGATCGAACCGAGACTTGCGGGACCAGCATGGCGTCGCGGAGTCATGTTTTCCCTGGTCCCGTGGGTCCTCTCCCTGATCGTCTTCCTGCCGCTTGTTGACGGTGGATTTCTGGGGATTTCGTTGCACGCTGGCCCACTCCCGGTGATCGGCAATCTGCTAGCCCACTTGCTCTACGGGGCTACGCTCGGAGCGGTCTTTGCCGGGGAGCAACTGGTCCGAATGACTGGCGAACCAGAGGACGCAGAGGACGTCGACCTTGTCGTGAAGGCCGAGCGCATGATGGCGACGGGAATCCTTCCCGGATTCGTTCTCGGTGGTGTGATCGGGCTGGCGGGAACATACCTCGTGTCATTGAGTTACGACCGATGGCTCGTTGCCGTCTTCAGTGCGATCGCTGGAAGCGTGATCGGCATGCTGATCGGGTCGTTCGCGGGCTTGAGCGAATCGGTGGCCGCCGAACGATCCTCGAAACCGTCCGACGACACACCCGGTTGAACTGCGTCCGGCCTGTCCGGTCCGTCTACCAGTCGTTCCAATGCACGATCGAGTCAAGTGGCGCGCGCGGGGCGGGCTTGAAATCGGTCCCCTTGGTGTAGGCCAGCGGGATAAGTGCGGTCTGCATCACGTCGTCATACGGAATCCCGAGAACCTCGGCCGCCTCTCGCTCGTAAGGAAGGTGCAACGTCGTCCAGACGGTTCCGAGCCCTCGCGCCCGCGCCGCCAGCATGAAACTCCAGGCGGCCTGAATGATCGATCCCCAGTGTGACGCCTGCTGATTTCCCCGCAATCCATCGGTTCGGCCTCTGATGCAGGGAATCACGTGCACCGGCACGTCCTGCATGTGTTCGGCCAGGTACTCGGAGGAACTGCCGACGCGCTGCTGCACTTTGGCACGCTCGGGATCCTGCGCCTGGACCCGACCGGCATACCCCGGGCTCGACCGGTACGCGTTCCAGCCCTTGCGATAAAGGTCGGCCAGCGCCTGCCGCTTCTCGGGATCAGTCACGATCACGAAGTGCCATGTCTGGGTATTCGAAGCGGTCGGCGCCTGCTGCGCGATTCGTAGGCACTCCTCGATCACGTCCCGCTCGACCGGCCGATCGAGATCGAGTCGTTTACGAACCGACCTCGTCGTCGACAACAACTCGTCGGGGTTGAGTGGAAGCAGTGCCATGAAAAGTCTCCTCAGATTAGCCTGACAATGACGACACGTTTGACATCCCAGTCCGATCAATATGGTCACAGTACCGCCCAGCGCGCGCCATGTCTAGCGGACAATAACCGTCCGCGATCGACTCAAGTGCAGGCCGGATGGCGACGCTCGGTCTCTGGCGGCCGAGCCATGGCACGACTGGTGCAGCAAGAGAAGTCGGTAGTTCGATCCAGGATATCCGCGAGACAATTCAGTGAGTCGCCAGAATTTGCTCCGATGCCCGATAACCCGATCTCGGGCCGTCGACGAAATTCAGCGACCGGCCTAGAATGGGTAATGACCATTCGTGAAACAACCATGACGCACGGCAGGAATGTGTTCCGCCGGACAGACTGAAGGGAGTGGGCATGGTTCTGAGTAGGATGATGGGCGCGCGTGTCCGTCGTAAGGAAGATCCTCGTCTGATTACAGGAACGGCCACCTATGTCGACGACGTGCACCTCCCTGGCATGCTGCACATCGCCTTTGTTCGCGGCCAGCACCCGCATGCCAACATCACGGGCGTCGACACGTCAGAGGCGAAGAAGATTCCCGGCGTGGTCGCCGTCTACACCGCCGACGACCTCAAGAATGTGCTCGGCGCCACCGACGCCGCGGGCGGTGAGGGAGAAGTGCCGGATCGTGATTCCGACGACGGCGTTCCCGAGCGATTCCCGATGGCGACTGACCGCGTGCGACACGTCGGTGAGGCCATCGTGGCCGTGGTCGCCGAGACCGACTACGCCGCCCGGGACGGAGCAGACGCGGTTGTGGTGACTTACGATTCGCTTCCTGCGATCGTCGACATGGACAAGGCCATGGAGGACGGCGCGCCACAGCTCTACGACCAGTACAAGAACAACATCTGCTTCACCTTCGACCACTCCCAGGGCGATGTCGACGCGGCGCTGAAAAAAGCTGATGTGGTCGTCAAGAAGCGACTGGTAAACCATCGCGTGGCCGGCGTGCCGATGGAGCCACGTGGAGTGGTCGCCACGCCGGAACCGATGATCAACGGACTCCGCTTCTGGACGTCAACCCAGGCGCCTCACTGGAACCGGAACGACATCGCCAAGTCGATGGGTTTCTCGCAGTCGCAGGTACACACCATCGCGCCACAGGTCGGTGGTGGATTCGGGGTCAAGATCGGCTCTTACCCAGAGGATTTCATCCTCTCCGCCGTGGCCCACAAACTCGGACGTCCAGTGAAGTGGATCGAGACCCGCAGCGAGAACTTCGTCGCGACGCACCAGGGTCGCGCCCAGGTCGCCGATATTGAGGTCGGTGCTGATAAGAGCGGCAAGATCACGGCATACCGCTTCCGCGTGATTCAGGATCAGGGATCCTACCCGAAAGACACCTCCCTCTCGGCGCTAACCGTCACCATGGCGGTCGGCTGCTACGACATCCCGGCAGTCGACCTGCATGCCGTCGGTGTCCTGACCAACACGATGGACATCGGGGCCTATCGTGGGGCGGGCCGACCGGAAGCCGCCTTCTACATCGAGCGCACCGTCGACCTTGTCGCCAACGCCGCCGGTCTCGACCCCGTTGAGGTGCGACGCAAGAACTTCACGTCGCCCGACAAGTTCCCGTACACCACGGCTACCGGTGAGCGCTACGATACTGGCGACTACGAGAAAGCGCTCAACAAGGCGCTGGAAATCTCCGGCTACACGGACCTGCGCAAGGAGCAGGAAGAGGCCCGCAAGCAGGAGCGCTATCTCGGCATCGGGCTCGCGTCCTACGTCGAGATCTGTGGCTTCGGTCCATGGGAGAGTTCGACTATTCGGGTCGAGCCTAGTGGCGCCGCCTCCGTCTTCAGCGGCATCATGCCGCAGGGCCAAGGACAGGAGACGACCTTCGCCCAGATCGTCGCGGACCGGCTCGGCGTGCCATTCGATCAGATCACTGTCCACTTCGGCGACACCTCGAACACGCCGCAGGGCAACGGCACGATGGGGAGTCGTGGCCTGGCGGTCGGTGGCGGCGCCGTGATGCTCTCGGTCGACAAGATTCAGGAGAAGGCGCGTCGCATTGCGGCCAACGTCTTCGAGGTCTCGCCCGACGACATCGAGTTCACCGACGGCAAGTTCGGCGTCAAGGGCTCGCCTGACCGGGCGATGACCCTGGCCGAGATCGCCGACGTCGCCTACAACGACATGTCCAAGATTCCGGCCGACATGGAACCGGGCCTTGAGACGACCGATTTCTTCCGGCCCGAGGACGAGACGTTCCCGTTCGGCACCCACGTCGCCGTGGTGGAGGTCATGCCGGATACCGGCGAGGTCAAGCTCCTCAAGTACTTCTCGGTCGATGACTGCGGCTACATCGTCAGCCCGATGCTCGTCGAGGGCCAGGTCCATGGCGGGCTGGCGCAGGGCATCGCCCAGGCGCTGCTCGAAGAGGTGCGCTACGACGACAACGGCCAGGTGCTGACCGGCACCCTCATGGACTATGCGATTCCGAAGGCCGACCGGTTCCCGATGTTCCAGACCGACCACACCGAGACACAGACGCCGATCAATCCGCTCGGCGCCAAGGGTATCGGTGAGGCGGCAACGATCGGCGCGACCCCTGCCATTGCCAACGCGGTCAATGACGCGCTGAAGGCATTCGGTGTCGAGCATATGGATATGCCGTTCCGGCCGGAGAAAGTCTGGGAAGCGATTCACCAAAAGACTGCCTAACCGCGAATGGTACAAGGCAAGAATGGCCCAGACGGGGAGCGGATGCTCCCCGTCTGCTGTGTCCGCGGACGGTCTACATGAGCCAAACCGGTGCTATGATGCCGCGAGAGACGGTTCGAAATGACAGGTAGAGGGAGAGACGATGCCTGACAATCAGATGAAGCAGATCGACCAGCATATTCTGGGGACGATCTGGACCTCCGACGAGGCGATGAAGAACTTGACCTACCTCTGCGACGATCTGGGCCACCGCTTCGCTGGAACGGACCGCGAGCACAAGGCGGGCGAGTATCTCGAGCAAAAGATGAAGGAATACGGGTTCGAGAACGTAACCACCGAGGAGTTCTCGATGGCGAGCTGGCACCGAGGAGCGTGCTCACTCAAGCTGACCTCGCCGCTGGAGCGAGAGTTTTCGGCCATCGCCATGCCCTACTGCCCGACCGCCGATATCGAAGCGGACGTGATCGACGTCGGCGAGGGCGAACTCCCCGACTTCGAGCGCCTGGCCGACAAGATCAAGGGCAAGATCGTCCTGACCGACGCCGAGACGAACAGTCCCGGCCAGCGCAAGAGCCACCGTAACGACAAATTTGCCTGGGCCATCGAGCGGGGAGCCGCTGCTTGCGTCTACATCAACCAGAACCCCGGCATGCTGCACATTACCGGCAGCATCACCGGCCGCGTTCCGGGCGGCTCATCGGCGCAGGAGCGCGAGGCCGCGATCCCCGGTATCGGCATCAGCTACGAGGGCGGCATGACGATTCGTCGTCTCGCATCACGCGGTCCGCTCAAGATGAAGATCTCGACCAAGAACGAGACGTTCGACTCCAAATCCTTCAACGTGGTCGGTGAGATCGTCGGGACCGAACACCCAGATGAGATCATCCTGCTTGGCGGGCACTACGACGGGCACGACATCGCCCAGGGTGCTGGTGACGACGGCGCGGGAACGATTACCGGGCTGGAAGCCGGTCGAGCGCTGGCCGGGCTCAAAGGGACACTGAAGCGCACCGTGCGCGTCATCTGTTTCGGTTCGGAAGAGGTCGGCCTGCTCGGCGCCTGGCACCATGCGAACCGACACAAGGACGTAAAATTCCGCTTCGTCATGAATCTCGACGGTGCTGGACGCGGCTCCGGCGGCCAGGAACAGGTGACGGTTTCGTCGCTGCCGGAGATGGCCGACTACTTCCGCAACTTGAACGGCAACCTGGCCTACAACTTCGACGTCAAGGACGAACTGAACTCCCATTCTGATCACTTCCCGTTCGCGATTCGCGGCATCCCGAATGGAACGCTCAACGCGAAGGACTCGACGGCCGGTATGGTCGGACGCGGATGGGGCCACACCGAGGCAGACACGCTCGACAAGATCTCGCTGCGCGGCCTGCAGATGTCGGCCATTCTGGTCGCCCGACTGGCGGCCCGCATGGCGCAGGACGACGAGTTCCCCGGCCGCAAGCGCAACGTCGATGAAGTGCGCCAGCAACTTTCGGACGCGGGGATTCTCGAGCGTCAGGAGCAGGCCGGTCGCTTCCCGCCGAAGTAGGCGATTGGAAGCGTTCAAACGCGGCGAGGATTATTGTCGGGGAGCCGGGAACCCGCGAAGTGGGTGCTGTGCCCCGGACGAATTTGTGTCTACGCCGACCTCAAATCACCGAAGAACGGCAGCGCGAACAGGTACGACCCGTCTGATCGTGACCAAGTCCCTACGCACAAGATTGTCGGGCAAGATCGATCCTGCGGTACACTGGACGCGTAGCACGTCTTCGCACGTCGGGTTCTGATACTCGGCCGTGCCGCGTTGCGCAAGGCGGGAGCACAACACCCACTCCGTGGGTACCCGGCTCCCCTACAAAGTAGACTCAACGGCTCGACCGGCATCGACGCCGGTCGACGAAAAGGCACACTCTGCAATGGTTGCTGAACACACACTCCCACTCCTCGCCATTACGATGGGCGATCCGGCTGGAATCGGGCCCGAGATCGTGCTCAAGGCGTTGTCGCACGATGACGTCTACGATCGGTGCCGTCCGCTGGTCATCGGCGACCGGCGTATTCTCGAGCGCGCCGCTCCCTGGACCGGGCAGGCTGAAGTGGCGATCGATACGGTTGATCAGCCAACCCAGGGACATTTCAAGCCCGGAACGATCGCGTTGTTCGACGTACATAACGCGCCGCCGGACCAATGCGTGCCGGGAGAAATCAGCGCGGTCGCGGGTCACGCTGCCGTCGAATACGTCTTCCGCGCCTGCGACCTGGCGCTGGCTGGTGAGGTCGACGCCATGGTGACCGCTCCGTTGAACAAGGCGGCCATGAACCGGGCTGGATTCGGTTACGCGGGGCATACGGAGTTGCTTGCCGAGCGAACAAACACGCCCAATGTTAAGATGCTGCTGGTCGGGCCAAAATTGCGCGTCATCCACGTCAGCACGCATGTCTCGCTGCAAGAGGCGATCCGACGTGTCACCAAAGAGCGGGTGACCGAGGCCATCGACCTAGCCGATGAATCATGCCGCTCCCTCGGCATTCCTCATCCGCGCATCGCAGTGGCCGGGCTCAATCCGCACGCTGGAGAGGGTGGACTCTTTGGCGATGAAGAGGAGCGTCAGATCGTTCCGGCCATCGAGGTCGCCCGGGCGCGCGGTCTTGACGTCTCTGATCCGCAACCACCCGACACCGTCTTCCTGCGTGCCGTCAATGGCGCATATGATGTGGTCGTGGCAATGTATCACGACCAGGGGCACATCCCGATGAAGTTGCTGGCCTTCGACAGCGGTGTGAACGTCAGCATTGGCCTGCCAATCATTCGTACCTCGGTCGATCATGGCACGGCCTTCGACATCGCTGGGACTGGCAAGGCACGCGAAGAGAGTCTACTGGCGGCGATCGACGTCGCGATTCAGATGGTGGGGGCACGAGCGTGAGACGCGAAGTGGGACGCCGTGGACGGCAAAACGAAAACGGCCCGATGGCGCTCACCGGAGAGACGGTGCAGATCGATCTGCCGTACGGCGACAGCCATCTTCCCCTGCGTGTCCCCGAACGCAACCTGCTCGCGCTGCTGGAGCCAAACCCGGTCGAACCGAGCGCCGACCCCGAAGCGGAGATCCGTCGCGCGCTCAACCGGCCCATTGGCATGGCACGGCTATCGGAAGCCGCCCGCGGAGCCTCCAGCGTCGTCATCATCGCCGATGACCTGACGCGCCAAACCCCGGTCCATTTGATCATTCCATTGCTCCTGAACGAACTCCATGGCGCAGGGATCAGCGACGATCAGGTGACCGTCATCATCGCGCTCGGCACGCACCGGCCGATGACTCAGCCCGAGATCGAAGCTCGTTTTGGCCTGGAGGTCACCACTCGTGTTCGCGTCATCAACAATCCCTGGCAGGACCGTTCGCAGTTGATCAACCTTGGGCCGACTCCGAATGGCACGCCAATCTGGCTCAACCGCGAGGCATACGAGGCCGATTTCGTGATCGGCGTTGGCAGCATCGTGCCACACCACATTCCGGGCTATTCTGGCGGCTCGAAGATCGTTCAACCAGGCATTTCCGGTCCCGAGACGACCGGGCACACCCATTTCCTCTCGACGCGAACCCGCCGCTCGTACCTTGGACTCCTCGAAAATCCGCTCCGGGAGGAGATCGAGCACATCGGCGACCTGGTCGGTCTCAAGACGATCCTGAACACGGTGCTCGATACCGAGGGGCGTCTGGTACGTGCCTTCTTTGGCGATTCGCGAACCGCATTCCGAATGGGCGCGAAGCTGGCTCGCGAGGTCTATGGCGCGCCGTTGCCCGCACAGGCAGACATTGTCATCGCCGGATCGCACCCCTGCGATATCGAGTTCTGGCAGGCGCATAAGTCCCTCTACCCAGCTGACATCGCGGTAAAAGACGGCGGCACCATCATCGTGGTGACGCCCTGCCCCGAAGGAGTCGCGGTCACCCATCAGGACATGCTGGGCATCACGTCGCTCGACTCGGAGCACATTGAGGCAATGATCGATCGCGGGGAATTGGAGGATGTCGTGTCAGGTGGTCTGGCACTGGCTTGGGCCAAGATGCGCGAGCGCGCCGAGATCAACCTGGTCAGTGGCGGTATCTCAGTGCCGGAGAGTCGGGCGCTCGGGTTCCACAAGTGGAGCAGCATTGAGGACGCGCTGGCATCGGCCTTCAAGCGGCACGGAGCTGATGCGACCGTGACGGTCATGACGCACGCGCCCGAAATGCTCCCGATCCTGCAGAGCTGACGACCATGGCACAGCTTGCGATCATCGCCGACGATCTGACTGGAGCCGCCGACGCCGCGGTCGCGTTCGCCATGGCCGGGTATTCGGCGCGCGTCCTGCTCGATCCAGGATTTAATGCCGAGGTCGATGTCGTCGCCGTTACCACAGAGAGCCGCCACCTGCCGCCTGCTCAGGCGGCCGAACGAGTCCAGCACTTCGCACGCTTCTTGAGCGGCAGCCCTCTGATCTACAAAAAGATCGACTCGACCTTGCGCGGCAACGTCGCGCACGAAGTCCTGGCCTTGATGGACGCGACTGGCGATCACAAAGCGCTGGTTGCGCCGGCCTTCCCGGCACAAGGGCGTGTCACGATCGACGGTCGCCAGATGATCGGCGGCAGATCGCTCGAAGAGACCGACTTCGCCGGACAGGTCGCCACCTCCAGCCTGCGCGAGATCTTCGTCCGCGCCCGCGGCACCCGGCCGGTCCGCCTCGTCTCATTGACCGACGTCCGGCTCGGCCTGGATCACCTGACCCAGATCATCGGCGAGTATCACGCGGGCCTGCTCATCGCCGACGCTGAGACCGACGACGACCTGACCGCGATTGCCGAGGCGGCCATAGAGAGTGACCTTCGCCTTATCTGCGGCTCGGCCGGACTTTGTCACGCGCTGGCGCGGCTCGATGCTCGCGAGCGAACTCAACAGCCCGCTGCCCGGAAACGATCCGACGGCCCGATTCTGGTCATCGCCGGCAGCCTGCATGCCGCAACCATCGCCCAGCTCGATGCGGTGCGCGAAACCGAGATACCAATGATCGAGCCGGATAGCCTTGACGACGCCTCGATCGAGGCGGTGGTACAGCAGGCGGTCGATCACATCCAGCAGAAGCACGACGTCATTATTGCCTCGCACCGAGTCGGATCGGGCGTATCGGGTGACGCGGAGGTCGCCACGAGACTTGCCACCGTTACCAAGCGGATTCTGGAGCGGGAAAAACCTGGCGGACTGATCCTGACCGGCGGCGATGTCGCGTCAGCCGTCTGTCGCGTAATGAACGCCAAGGCAATCGACCTGCTCGGAGAGGTTCAACCAGGAATCCCCTTCGGTAGGCTCCGCAACGGGGAACTGGACGGCACACCCGTCGTCACCAAAGCAGGTGGGTTCGGCGGCGAACGCGCCATCATCGGAGCCATCGCCTGGTTGAAACGGTGAAGAGTGCAGCCCTCATCCCCTAACCCCTTCTCCCGCCAAACAGGAGAAGGGGAACGGCTCGCCAGATAGTACTTCGTCTCCCCTCTCCTGATCTCGGGGGAGGGGCCGGGGGTGAGGGCCGTAAACACGCTACACTTCACTCAACAACTGATACCGATTGAACTGTTTCTCTTGAAAGGGCACACACCCTCGTGGTTGAACGCGACTATATTCTCCGGCTAATCAAGCAGATGACCGAAGCGCTGGCTATCGTCTTCAAACTCGAGCGTGGCGGTGACTACCTTGAAGCACTCCGCGTAATCGATAGCACCTATCAGCAATTGCTCGGACTCGACGCCGCGACGGTCGCTAACCTTCCGTCCGACGCGCTCCTGACACTCATTCGCAATTCCGGCGCGGGCTACCAGGGCGCCCAGGCTGTGGCCGAGCGGCTCACCGTACTGGCCAATCTGCTTCAGGCGGAGGGGGATATCTATCAGGGACTCAACAAGCCGAACGACAGCGCACTACGCCGCCTCAAGGCGCTCGATATCCAGCTCGCGATCCTGACCACCGAGGACCAGAATTCCAGTCGTGCCGCCGACGCCGTACGAACGCTGCTGACGCATCTTGAAGAGTATGAACTCACCGTGCGCACGAAACTGCTCCTCTGGCGGCACTTCGAGCAGATGGGCGACTTCGCGCGCGCCGAGGATTGGATGTACGAGGTGATCGAGGATGACAGCGCGCCAGCTGACGTCGTCGATCGCGGCATCGCTTTCTATCACCGGCTGCTCGACCAAACCGATTTCGATCTGGTTCATGGTAACCTGCCGCGGGCCGAAGTCGAAGCGGGATTGGCGCAACTCGAATCGGGCAGAACCGGCGGACAACCAGTCGGTTAGTGGCTTGTTTGCCAAGAACGCGAGAATGGGAGCGAGATGAGCAGATTCACCAGGGAAGAGATTGGCTATCTACAGGATCATCGGCTCGGCAGAGTGGCGACGGTCAATAGCAGCGGCGAGCTCCACGTGGTTCCAACGGCGTATCACTACAACCCGGAGCAGGACACGATCGACATCGGCGGTCACGGATTCACGCAGAGCAAGAAGTACCGCGATGCGCTCCGGCACGGCCAGGTGGCCATTGTCGTCGACGATTCCGCCGGCGCGGGCCAGCCACGTATGATCGAGGTTCGCGGCACTGTTGAGGCATTGCCGGAGGGTGGCCAGTCGATCAGCCCGAATTTCCCCTCGCCGATCATCCGGATCACGCCGACCTACATCGTCTCAATGGGCGTGAACGACGACGAGGTCCGCCCGTCCGACGGAGAGGTCCGGTTCCATGGACGCCGGGTCGATTAGACTGGAAAGAGATCAGTACAGCCGTCGATGGCGGCACAGATCTGTGAACCGCGAGAGCACACACGGTGCTCCCGCGTGAATCAACAATCATGCTCGCCGGCACGACTCTGTCGGTCAGGCGCTGTAAACCAATGGCGCCTCGTCGTTACTCCTTGATCCCTCCACGGGTCAGGTCGTCGGCGTCGAGCAACCGGTCGAGCTCTTCCGACGAGAGGTCGGTCATCTCGGCCGCGATCTCCTTGACGCGCCGGTTCTCGGCATAGGCCCGCTTGGCGATCTTCGCCGCCGCGTCGTAGCCGATGATCGGGTTCAGCGCCGTCACCATGATCGGGTTGCGCTCCACCACGTCGGCCATCGCTCCGCTGTTGACCGTGATCCCGGCAACCGCCTTCTCCGCCAGCACGGTCGACGTGCTCGCCAGCAGGTCGATTGACTCCAGCAGGTTGTAGGCGATGATCGGCAGCATCACGTTCAGCTCAAAGTTGCCCATTTGGGCGCTGATCGTGATCGCCATGTCGTTGCCGGTGACCTGCGCGCAGACCATCATGGTCGCCTCGGCGATGACCGGATTGATCTTGCCCGGCATGATCGATGATCCAGGCTGCAGCGCGGGCAGAACGATCTCGCCGAGACCACCCTGCGGCCCGCTGTTCATCCACCTGAGATCGTTCGAAATCTTCATCAGCCCGGCAGCATATGCCTTGAGCTGACCGCTGACTTCGACCGCCGTATCCTGAGCCGCCTGCGCCGCGAAGTGGTCTTCCGTCTCGACAAAGGGCTGGCCAGTCAACCTGGAGAGCTCAGCCGCCATCCGTTTGCCGAACTCCGGATGCGCGTTGATCCCGGTCCCGACCGCCGTGCCGCCGGTAGCCAGCTGTGCCAGGCGCGGCAGAGATGACCGGATCCGGTCGCGCGCCAGTTTCACCTGAGCCGCCCAGCCGCCGATCTCCTGACTCACACGCACCGGCATAGCGTCCATCAAGTGCGTGCGACCCATCTTGACCACATCGTCGGTCTCGCCCGCTTTCTTCTCAAACGCTGTCTGCAGGGTATCCAGCGCCGGGAGAAGTTGCTCGGCTATCTCCAGGTAGGCAGCGATGTGGATAGTCGACGGGATAACATCGTTGCTGCTCTGGCACATGTTGACGTCGTCGTTGGGATGTACCGGCCGTCCGCTGCCGGCTATCTGCGCCGCGCGGCTGGCGATGACCTCATTCGCGTTCATATTGGTCGACGTACCGGAGCCGGTCTGGAAGACATCGATCGGGAAATCGTGGTCCCACTTCCCGTCGATCACCTCCTGCGCGGCCCGTTGAATCAGGTCCGACTTCTCGGCACTCAGGAGGCCCAGATCCTGGTTGACCCGTGCGGCTGCATACTTGATCAACCCGAGGGCGCGAATGAACGAGCGCGGCAGGCGCAGTGAACTGATCGGGAAGTTCTCGACCGCGCGTGCCGTCGAAGCACCGTAGAGGGCATCGGCAGGCACCTGCATTTCGCCCATGCTGTCTCGTTCGGTCCGGAATTTCTGCTCGCTGCTCGTCCCTGTCATCACTGGCTCCTCGATCGCTGTTGCCTTGAGTATCCAATCAATCCATGATCAGCGCGCCTATTCGCGCCTTCTGACATGTTCAAGATACGTCCTCACACTCAGCCGTGCCAGTCCCGTTCCCAGGATCGCAACTGTCACGGATCTGGAATGGGGCCAAGCGCAGTTTTCACGAATTCTTGACGCCGACCGGCCTAGGATGGACGTATCTGAATCGGCCCGGGGATTGAATAGGGCACCCCGGTCCAATTCGCGGACATACCCGACGTGGCGGGTCACATCGAAGGGAGCCTGTCATGATATTCGAGATATTCGTCGTCCTCTGGGTCGTTGTACTGGCGTTCGCGATCTACTACTTCGTGAAATCGCTGAATGCGGCGCTCGCCAAGGGTCATGAGCCAAAAGCCGCGCCGGTCGTCCGTCATTTCAGGCTGTTCAAGATCACGCCGCGTCACGAGATCCCGACAGGGCACGGGAAACGCCATCCAGCGCGTTAGGCGGAGACAGGCTCTCGTTTCTGACTCGTCGACGTTGGGCGCCGTGAGGGGAGTCAGGGCCGCGAACGATCGTTCGCGGCCTTGCCGTGTCAGTCCGTCTGCGGAACCGGCTGTCCCGACGGAACTCCGGTTCCTGATCGTTCAGGGTGAGCGAACAGGATCATGATCACGGCCAGAACCGGCAGCACGGCCATCGCCGCTAGACCGAGTGAGTACGATCCGGTTAGACCATGCAGATAGGCGAGCGGTAGTGGTCCGATCGCCGCGGCGGTGATCGAGACCATCATCGCCGACCCTTGTACCCGTCCAAGCCCACGACGACCATAGATGTGTGCCCAGGTGACACCCGAAATGATGCGTTGGATCCCGCCCGACGAGCCCAGTACCACGGCGTACAGCACCGCCGCGAGAGCGGATCCGATGAACCCGGCCATGATGACCCCGCCGAGCAAGAAGAGCATGTTCACCGTGAAGAGCCGTTTCGGACCGAAGCGGTCAATCGCGAACCCGGCCAGTGCTGAGAAACTCGCCGAGGCTACGGCATACGGCACAAAAACCGCGGCGGCGACGTTCGCGTCCAACCCTCGCTCCGAGAAGATCGACGCCTGATGAAAGACCAGGGCAGTCGACACAAATGACGGCGTCGAAAGCGGAATCGCCAGCAGCCAGAAGAGGGGCGACGTGAAAACCGGGCGACGTTCGACGTCCACGCCGTTCGCCGTGACACGCGGCTCGTTCTCTGGCGGAGCGTCAGCGCCATCGGGGAAGAGACCCATCTGTTCTGGCTCGTCCCGCACCAGCAACAGCGCGCCCGGAATCACCAGGATCCAAACCATCACACCAAGAAACATGTAGGCGTGACGCCAGCTCGTCTGTTCGATCAGGAAGCGTGCGGCGCCCGGAAGAATTGCGTTCGACAGTGCGAAACCGAGACCGACGACCGCCATCGCCCGGCCACGCCGCCGGACAAACCAATTCGCCGTCAGCAATGTGGCGTTAATTGGCAGCGACCCCTGACCCAGGGCGCGTAGCGCGGCAAAGGCCATGAAGAAGGCGACGAACCCAGTGGCGAACGACATACCAAAGCAGGCCGCGCCGAGCGCGAGCGCTACCGACGCGACCGTCAGACGTGGACCGTAGCGATCCGCCAACCGGCTCACGAGTAGGACGAGCGCGGCGCTCACACCGGTCCCGACGGCATACAGCGCCGAGACGGTCGTTCGTGAAAGTCCTGTATCCTGAATGATCGAGTCGAGAAAGACTGAGAAGACGTAGGACTGGCCGGGACCGGAACTGAAGGTGATCAGAACTCCGACGGCAATGATCGTCCAGCCATAAAACGGCCGGCGAATGGTTCGGCTGAGTTGGCTAAAGACTGGCGAGACGACCTCCTACATGTTCCTAGCTCTGACTTCGCCACGAAGTCACATCACGGTCGCACAATCAATGCAAACGTCCAATCCTGCCTCCACCGGCTCGGGAACCGGTAAGTCTTACACCATCTTCTTGGAATCGGCCAGATCGCCTTCCTTGAACCGGCTGAAGCGCATCGCGTGGAGGTCAAACGGAGTCGATCCATCGAGAATGAGGTCGGCGACAACCTTACCGACGATCGGCCCGAGCGCGAACCCGTGCCCGCTAAATCCAGTCGCGAAGAAAAAGCCCCGGGGCTCGTCAACCTCTCCGACCACTGGGACGGCGTCCGGCGTCGAATCGATCAGTCCAGCAAAGACGCGCTTGAGCCCGATGTCTTCCAGAGATGGAAACATCGCCCGCAAGCCCTCCAGACTCTTCCATGCCGTCTCCAGGTTCGGTTCCGGCTCGGCGTCCACCGTATGCGCGAACGGATGCTCTCGACCTGATCCACCCGGCAGGTTACGGAGCACGTCGTCGACCAACTCTCGCCCGACTCGCAGGTTGAACATGCCGCGATTCTTGAAGTAGTTCGCCGCGAACATCCGGGTGTTGCGGAAACTCTCGGTTGTGATGTCGTAGTCGGAGCGTCCGCCCCGTGCGATGACGAAACTGCCTCCGGGACGCTGGCGGAACGCGACATCCGGCGCCCAGACACCGACGTCCGTTATCGGCGGTCCGAACGTCGTTTCGGCCACGGTGTTCCGCACCTGAATCTGCGGCAGCGAGAGCCCCGCTGTTCGCGCCAGCTTTTTCGACCATCCTCCGGCGGCACAGACGACGATCGGGGTTCGGATCGTCCCCTGTTCGGTGACCACGCCGCTGACGTGCCCGCCGCTTATCTCGATGCGCTCCGCCGCGCAGTAAGTCACGACTGTCGCACCCTCTCGCTCTGCGGCGCGTCCGATAGCCGGGGCGACCTTAGTCGGCTCAGCATGCCCGTCGCTGGGCGTGAACATGCCACCTGCGATCGGGCCGTGAATACCCGGGATCAGATCACGAATCTGTTGCGCTGTAAGAACGCTCGTGTCGAGGTGAAACTCCCGCGCGACCGGCAACCAGCTCCGCAGCTCTTCGAGGCGTTCCTCGTCGTAGGCAATCTTCAGGTTGCCAGCCTGAACCCACTCGATATCCTCGCCAAGCTCCGCTTCGAGTTCCTGCCAGATCTTGTTGCCCGCCATCATCAGCGGCACCTCAGATGGATCGCGTCCCTGTTGACGCACGAACCCCCAGGCGCGGCTCGATTGCTCCCAACCGATCTGCCCCTTGTCGACTAAAACCACGTTCCCGTGCCGCTTGGCGATCTCCCAGGCAATCGACGTCCCGACGATTCCAGCACCAATGACGACGACGTCCGCTTCGGATGGCAGCATGGCTTCCTCCCTATCAACCCGGTCGAGTGCTCCGTTCAGACCGGCCATTCCAGCGTTATCTTCCCGCAGGCAGCATCAATCGTCCACTCATGCGAGAGTGACCGGTGTCTGCACAAGTTAGCAACATCGAAGCGGAAGAGACGGAACTACTCGAGGCGGCTGCTCTGACGTCGGGGTTGTTCGCGGAGGACACGCACTTGTGGCAACAGAACACGGGACCTGACCAGCGAAAAAATGTCGCTGGCCGGGGCCGGACTGGCAAAGAGATGTCCCTGCCCGTCGGTGCAGGCCAGATTCCGGAGTTCCGAGAGCTGACCAATCGACTCGATACCTTCTGCCACCACGTCAAGGTCGAGTGCCTGACCGGCCGCGATGATGGCCGCTACCAGCCGCTGATTCTGAACGTCCCGTTCGAGGCCAGCGACGAACGAGCAATCGATCTTCAAACCATCAAACGGAAAGCGCTTCAGGAAGGAGAGGGATGAATAGCCAGTACCGAAATCGTCGATGAAGATCCGTACCCCAAGTTGCTTGAGATCGTTGAGCACATCGACAATCTGCCCCGAATTGCCCATGATCAGCGACTCGGTAATCTCGAGGATAAGATGCTCCGGCGCCAGTCCCGATTCGTCCAGCACTCGTGTGATGTCCTGAACAATGGTCGGGTGCCGGAATTGGTACGTCGAGAGGTTCACGCTCAGCGAAAGCGGTGGGATGACGTGATCCTGCTCCTGCCATTCGCGTACCTGGCGGCAACTCAGAGACAATATCTGCTGGCCGAGATCCACGATCATCCCACTCGACTCAGAGATTCCGACAAAGTCTTCAGGCATCAGCAGACCGCGCTCTGGATGGTTCCAGCGGACCAGCGCCTCGACGCCGTGCACGAACCCATTCGTCAGGTCGACGATCGGCTGAAAGTGGATCTCCAGTTCATTACGTTCGACGGCCAGTCGCAGATCCTGTTCGAGAGCCAATCGCTCGTGAATCGGAGCAGTCATCCCGCGCTCGAAGACCGCGTAGCGTGACTTGCCGAGGTTCTTGGCTCGATAGAGCGCGATGTCGGCCGCCCGAAGCAGGTCCTCCGGTCCGATCCGCTTCGACCCACTATGGGCAATCCCGATGCTGGCACTGACTTCCACCTCCCCATCAGGCAGGTTGAACGGCATCGCCAGGGACTTGGCAATCCGGTCGGCGCACTGAATGGCCGCGCCAAGGTCGGTCAGGTCTTCGATGAGGACCGTGAACTCGTCCCCGCCGAGCCGAGCGACCGTGTCGACCGAGCGAACAGCGTCCAGCAGACGAGCCGCGATCTCGACCAGCAGCATGTCCCCTTTTTCGTGCCCCTGGTTGTCATTGACGACCTTGAAATTATCGATGTCGACGTAGAGCACGCCGACCATTTGGCCTTGCCTTGCGGCGCGGTCGAGGGCATGGCCGAGACGGTCGATAAAGAGGGCACGATTGGCAAGATCGGTAAGAGGATCATGAAAAGCCTGGTGAGACAGAATATTCTCGAGGTCCTTCTGCTCGGTCACGTCGCGTGCGTTCAGCAGGATTCCCTGAACAGCGAGATCGTCCAGCAGATTGGTCGCCACAAGAGCAATATGGCGCCAACCGCCAACCGAGCGCAGCCTGACGTCGACTTCTGGCGCGATTCCGGTGACGCTGGCGGTCTCGGCCAGAAACTGGCGAAACCGCACGCCGTCTTCAGGGTGAATAAGCGCGAGGAAATCTTCGCCGGCCTCAGTCTGCTCCGGTTTCTCGCCAACCCACGACGCCAGCGACGGACTGGAGTACAGAATCCGCCCGGTCCGTTCCACGACGAGCACGGCACCAGCCGAATTCTGAACGAGCGAGCGAAATCGTTCCTCGTTCTCCCTTATTAATTCCTCAAGGGCCTTGGACCTCGAGATATCGGTGATCACTCCATGCCAGCAAGGTCGCGCTCCAGCCTCACGTGGTACCAGCGCTGCCTCATTGCGAACCCAAAGTGAGCGACCATCCCGTGTAATCATGCGATGTTCGAGGTTGAACCCACCAAATTCATCGCGACCGCGCTCGATCTCCGTCAGTACGACCTCTCGGTCGTCCGGGTGCAAGAGTTCGTACCAGATACGCTTGCTGGCGAGGCACTCCGACTGGCTGTAGCCCAGAATACCCGTCACTTGCGGACTGACATAGACGAATCCGGCCTGATTTCCGGCTTCGGCAATATACGTGACAGCTGGAATTTGTTCGACAATGGTCTGAAAGGTGTCCTGCTCGACCGGTATCGGTTTCGGTGTTTCAACGGCTTGGGGCAGGCCTCGCGCCAGTATCGTGATGTAACGCGGTGTTCCCCTAACCGAGACGGCAACGCCGTTCAAGGACATCGGCACTGAGTCGCCCCGAGTGTGGAGAAAGGAAGCTGTCCACTCGACAGTTGTTTCGCGCTTCGACCTGAGCCGATCCAACATCTCTTCGGTCAAGCTGCGGCTCGAGGATGCAATGAGCGAAGCGAAGGCGAACCCCGCAACGGTCTCATCGCCCATTCCCACGATCTGGCGAAAGACATCGTTGACACGCAAAATGCGCCCGTCGGTTCCCACCACCAGGTGCGCCACAGGGGAAAACGTGACCACGCTCGTGAAGAGATCGGGGCCATGATAGAGGAGAAGCTGCTCGGTTGACGGCACGGCATAGTGCTCGTGACCATTCATGGCCACGATTTGCTCCTGAGAGAGCCGCGCGGTCGTGAGTTCCTGAGTGCTCATCAACGAACGTCCAGAAAATCAGCAGCCGCCCACACGGGTTGGAGCATGAAACGCGCTAGTCTCATTTGCGAGACACCGTTCAAATTGTCACCTTCGACAATCTTAAGATCGACACCGCATCAGCCTTTGCTGGACGGCGGCGAGATACGCTTCCTTAGACTCAGTATAGGAAGAAAGACACGTTCGCGCGCATCACCAATAGGTCTCGTTGCGGTCATACCATCGACCCCAACATCGGGTCCTAATCGGCCGAATAACCGGGCAATTCGTACCTGCGCGGAGAGTAGATCGACTTGCGCTCTCCGCCGCCATCTGCGATGTTCGCGACATGAAAGCCAGATCCCACGCAGCCGAAAATTGAGAGGATGACCGGTATGGACCGTGAATCAGTCGATCTCGTCAAACAGCGAGTCGCGGAAGAAGTGAATCGGCTACATTCGCGACTGCAATCGATCTCGCACGAGCTTCACGAACATCCGGAGATCCTGTTCGAGGAGCACCGTGCGGCGCAACTCTTGACGAGTGAGCTGGATGAACAGGGATTTAGCATCGAGCGTGGCGTCGCCGGGCTCGACACGGCCTTTGTCGCCACCTACGGCAGCGGCAAGCCGGTTATCGGGTTCCTGGCCGAGTATGATGCGCTGCCAAAGATCGGCCACGCCTGCGGCCATAACCTGATCGCGACCTGGAGCACTGGCGCGGCCATCGCGCTCCGTCGGGCGATGCCGGACATTCAGGGGACAATCAAGGTGATTGGCTGCCCGGGAGAGGAAGGTGGCGGCGGCAAGGTCATCCTGGCCAACGCCAACGTCTTTGACGGGCTCGACGCCGCCATCATGATGCACCCGCGCGACCGCACCTACCTTAACCGTGGCTCGCTGGCTCGCACCGTCTTCAATATCGAATTTTTCGGCAGGTCCGCTCACGCTTCGTCGGCGCCAGAGAACGGGATCAACGCGCTCGACGCCATGCTGCAGGTCTTTTTCAGCATCAACGCGTTTCGACAGCAGATGCCGCCGAACAGCCGCATTCACGGCGTCATCACGCATGGCGGCGATGCGCCGAACGTGATCCCCGACTACACTGCCGCTCGTTTTCTGGTGCGTGCCAAGGAGCAGGAACATCTGGAGCAACTCCGCCAGAAGTTCCGCGACTTCGTCAACGCTGCCGCACTGGCGACCGGCTGCCGCACCGAGATCCATGAAGGTTTGAGCTACCAGGCACGCGTCTGCAACGACTCGCTGGTCGAAGCGTTTGGTGAGAACCTGGCGGCGCTGGGTATCACGGCAGATACGCCGCCCGCCGAGGGTGGTGTCGGATCGAGCGATATCGGAAACGTCAGCCGCCTCGTCCCGACGATTCACCCCTACTTGCAGATTTGCGAACCGGGAGTTGGTGGGCATACGCCCGAGTTCGCCGAGGCGGCCGCCAGCGAACGAGCCGATGAACTGACCGCGACCGGCGCCACGCTCCTGGCCTGGACGGGCGTCGACGTGATGCTTCGGCCCGAGGTCCGGGAACGACTGCGGGAATCGTTCAAAGAACAGCTGGGCTACGATCCACGAATGTCAGGCGTATGAACACCTGGCCGAACGCGAGGGCTAAACATGCCGGATTCGAAATGGACTTATTTACCGTCTGAAGGGGTCTCGCTCGACGTTGATCGCGCTTTTTACGGCCAACTGGCCAGCGACACGCGTCGACGCACAGTCGTCGACTCCTTCACCGTCCCAATGCGCTCCGGCAAGGCCTGGCCGGTGCTCGCGGGGCAAGTCTGTCGCATCATCGCCATTGAAGGTCCGCAGGTCGCCGACTTCAACGCCTGGAACCTGCACAATCCGCGCGAACGGTTCTGGGCAGCGCGCACGCGCCAGCTTCAGTCCGCCCATGTCACCACTTACGACCGTCTCTGGTCGACCCTTCCGTATCTACGGCCAATGCTGACGATCACCAATGACACGATTAGCTACGGTGTCGACGAAGATGGTGCGCGCTGCCACGACTTGCTTGGCTCACGCTGTGATCCATATGTCAATAAGATCCTGACCAGCGAGGAGTTCGACTTCCACTGTCACTCGAACTTGACCCGTGCCATCCTCCCCTACCGCCTGACCGAGCACGACGTTCACGATGTGCTCAACATCTTCCAGGTGACCGGACTTGATCAGGATGGTCACTATTTCATGAAACCGAGTCCGGCAAAGCAGGGTGATTTCTTTGAATTCTTTGCCGAGATTGACCTGCTGTGCGCCATCTCGACCTGTCCGGGCGGCGACCTGTCAGTGCCTCTCTGGGGACCGGACGCCGGAGATCCACTGCCGACCTGTAAGCCGCTGGGAGTCGAGGTCTACCAGCCAGACAATGCTCTCCTCGAAGGATGGCGGTCACCCGATCCCGCCAATTACGGCGGAAATCACGGGATGACCCTGCCAGTCTTCGGCGAGTAATCGCGCCCTCTGACTCGCGACGAAAGGAGCAATCCATGCCACTCGATGACATCTTGCGTGAGGTCTCGGTCGATAATGCCTGGGAACACATCCGTCACATCACCGAGCAGATTCCGTCGCGACTGGCGGGATCCGAGAACTCACGACGCATGGCCGAGTATGCCCACCAGACCTTCGGACAGGCCGGCCTGACGAGTCAAATGCACGAGTTTCAGGGACTCGTCTCGATCCCGGAGCCAGCAACTGTCCGTGTATTCACGCCAAATCGGTACGAGATCACGGCCAACACGCTTGGCCACTCGGCCTCGACGAACGGCGTCGAAGCCGAACTGGTCTACGTCGGCTCTGGCGCTGAATCGGACTACGAGGGCAAGGACGTTCGCGGCAAGATCACTCTCTCAGAACTCTCCTATTCCCCGGCGCGTCACGAGAAGGCCTACATCGCCTGGAAGCGGGGATCGATCGCGCAGATCATGATGAACTGGGGTGACGAGACCAATGAGGCGGTGCCGTTTGGCTCGATGAAGTCAGCCTGGGGCAATCCGACCCCGGAGACGCTCGAACAAGAGATGCCGGACATCCCATGCGTCGGGATCGCCCGGACCGAAGGTTTGCGACTCAAGGAACTCTGCCAGCAGGGCAAGGTTCGCGTCTGGCTCAATGCAAAGGCGGACAACGGTTGGAAGCCACTAACCATGACGACTGCCGAATTCAGTGCTCAGCGTGAGCGGCAGTTCATGCTCATCGGCGGCCACATGGACTCCTGGTTCGGGCCGCAGGCGACGGACAACGCGGCGGGGGACGCCTGCATCATGGAGCTGGCCCGAATCTTCCGGCAGCATGACGACGAACTGCGCCGTGGCGTGGTCGCCGGACTCTGGATGGGGCATGAGACCGGCACCATGATCTCTTCCTCCCGCTTCGCGGACGTCAACTGGGATCGCCTGCGCCAGTCCTGCGTCGCCTACCTCCAAATCGACCAACCCGCGATCATCGGTTCGTCAGTCTGGAACCTTCACTCGACCGACGACATTCAGTCATACGCCACCCGCACGGCCCGTGAGATGCTGGGCGACATGCCAATTCGCTGGCATCGACAGCAGAAGAACGGCGACTCGTCGTTCTTCGGCGTCGGGCTTGCCTGTCTGGCCGGGGAGATGTCGTACACCGATGAGGAGATTCAGCGAACGGCGTTGGCCACGCTCGGTTGGTGGCATCACTCGATTGAAAACACCATTGACAAACTCGACAAGGACAAGCTCGCGCTCCACCTGCGCGTCTATGCCAATTGGATGTGGGGACTGCTGACCTCGCCGATCCTGCCAAACGAATACGTACCGCTCGCCAACCGCTTCGTCGACCGCCTGAGTGAGTTTGCTGTGTACGATGTGCCGGGCATCGACATGCAAGCGGCCGTCGAGCGCGCCCGCGAGTTCCAGCGTCTGGCGGAGGGACTCGACGAGCAGTCAGACGCCTGGCGCCAGCGGCTAGCCGGGAACCCGGCCGATGGCGACCGCGCCGCCGACGTGCTCAACCAAGCCAAGATCGAGCTGTCGCGCACGCTGGTGCCGATCGCGTCAACCAACGTCGGGCCCTACGGCCAGGATCGCTATGGCCATGCCTGGCAGACGCAGATGATCCCGTCGCTGGTGCCCTATCCGAAGCTGGCGAGCTATGACCGGAACTCCGAGGAGTTCCAGACCTGGTGGGTAGCCATGATCCGGGCTCGCAATCGAGTCACCGACGCACTCGACCGCGCCAACGAGGTGGTGAGTGAGGCATTGAAGGAGTTGGGGTAGAATCGGCAAATTCTGATTTTCCCGACGCAACCCCGCTTCGCTTCCGGCTCGTTCAACCTTCGTTCGAAGTCGCTGAATCGGAGAAGCCGTCACGCAGTTGTAAGGAGTCACGATGGCCGAGACCGGCAAGGCGTTCAAGGACCCAGCATCGCCCGAGAACGGCGTCAAGCCCTACGAGCCTGTTCCGCTCGAGTTTGAGCGGCTACCCGTCGAGGAGAGCTTGAAGCGCTCTGCCGAATTCCTGGCGGCGATGCGCAAGCGGCACAGCATTCGCTTCTTTTCGTCCGAGCCGGTGCCATTCGAACTGATCGAGAACGCCATCGCCACGGCAGGTACGGCTCCCTCCGGCGCCAACCAGCAGCCATGGACCTTTGTTGTCGTCAGTGATCCCGACCTTAAGCGCCAGATACGCGACGCGGCCGAGGCTGAAGAACGCGCCTTCTACGAGCATCGCATCTCGGACGAATGGCGGGCGGCACTGGTCCCGCTCGGGACCGACGAAGTCAAGACGCACCTGACCGACGCGCCCTATGTCGTGGTGGTCTTCGAGCAGCCGTTTGGCCTCGAGAAAGATGCTGACGGGAAAGAGCAACGCATCAAGCATTACTACGCCCAGGAATCGGTCGGCATCGCGGTCGGACTCTTCCTCGCCAGCATCACCGAAGCCGGACTCTGCGCACTGACACATACGCCGAGTCCGATGAACTTCCTGCGCACCGTGTTGAGGCGTCCACGTAATGAACGCCCCTTCGTCGTGATCCCGCTCGGCTACCCGGCCGGCGACGCCACGATTCCGGCACACGCGCTCGAGAAAAAGCCGCTCGACCAGATTATGGTCCGCATGTAGGCGGCAGGCTGAACTACGCCTGCTATGATGCGTTGAGGTAGACGACTGACAGCGAGTCAGCGAAACGGATTCGGAGAGGGAAACCCATGGCTTCTACGCAAAATCAGGTCGAGGTGATTCAGACCGACAAGGCCGCCGCGCCGATTGGGCCGTACTCACAAGCGATTCGTGCCAACGGCTTCATTTTCGTCGCCGGCGAGAAAGGGATCGACCCCAAGACGAACAAGATCGTTGAGGGCGGCATCGCGGCCGAGACGCGACAGACGCTCGAGAACGTTAAGAACATTCTCGAGTCGGCCGGATCGTCGATGTCAAAGTCCGTCGCAACGACGGTCTACTTGACGAACATCAACGACTTCGCCGAGATGAACAAGGTCTACGCCGAGTACTTCACCGTCACGCCTCCGGGCCGCACCACCGTCGGCGTCACCTCGCTCCCGGCTGGCGCGCGGGTCGAGATCACCGTCACGGCTTTGGAGTAGTCCATAGTCAGCTGATGCAACGAGACCCGCCGAAATTCCGGCGGGTCTCGTTGTTTCCACGGCACTACCGGCGAATCAGGCAATTGCCAACTGCTCACGTGCGTACTGGTCGAGGCGCGCCAATTCATCGGCATACAGCTGTCGCAGCATGCGCGGGACCAGCGCTCGCTCGATCATCCCGCGGATACCGTTGGCAGTCCGGATCGTCTCGATGGTGACACGGCTAGCGTTTCCGGTCGGTTCGACGGTGAAAGTCGTGACGGAATCGGCATCAAGGTCCCTCTCGGCCAGCACGCGACCCGGATCAGGCTCGTCGACGCGTACCCGCATGGTACGCGGCCGACCGCCGAGAGTCAGATGGACGCTCACTTCGGTCCCCGATCCGATTCCCCCGCGCTCGACCTTGAACTCGCTGAACGCCGGGGGAAGAAAGTTCGCATGATGATGCTTGTAGTCAGCGATGAACCGGTAGACGTCGACCGGCGGTGCATTCACCAGTCCATCCTGGACGACACGAATCTTCGACACGGAATCCCCCTTTATGATCCCGAATCCGGGTAGTGCGCCGAGTCAGTCCTCAACGACCGGAGCGCTGTCCTGTGGCTCGTAGCCGAGCAGGTCTCGCGCGTGTTTCAGATCCCAGAACTGCCGTGGGTTGTTCGAAATTCCGTAGACGACCGCCCAGTTCACGTCTTGAGCATCAAGGCAACGCTGGGTCAACTGGGCGCAATCTCGCTGGCTCAGCCATGTCGCGCGCATGCGTTTCAGTCGTTCCTCGACAGGCAGATTCAGCAATGCTGGCGATTTCGCCGTTACCGATTCAGCGCGGGGGTCGTCATCGTTCGTGACGGTGCCAATACGCAGGCAGAAGACCTTGAGACCAAAGCGATCGACGTAGTAGCGGCCGAGGGCCTCGCCATAGACTTTTGAAACGCCGTAGAGTGAATCAGGACGCACCTCGACCGTGTGATCCCAGGCCCGTGAATCGTCGAGCGTATAGAGGTCTGGCTGGTTAGCGTACTCGTACATGCCGATGGTGTGATTCGACGAAGCGAAGACCACCCGTTCGACACCCGACCGGTGCGCCGCCTCATAAACGTTGTAGGTGCCGATCAGGTTGTTCGGCAGGATGTCCTCCCAGGGCGTCTCGACCGCCGCCGAGGCAGCCAGGTGGACCACCGCGTCCATGCCTTCAAAGGCGGGCTGAATCGCTGCCAGATCGGTGATATCAGCGACCGTGCTGGGGAAATCGGCCGGGTGATGCGTCAGGTAGTGCAGATCGTAGACGTCGCTCAGGTGCTTCCGCACTGCCGACCCGATCGTACCCGCCGCGCCGGTAACCAGAACTCGTTTCTTACCGCGCTCGTTAGATGTCAAGGGTCACTCCCTGCTGTTGCTTCACCTCGGTCGCTGTTGGCGTCGAGCCGTCCGATTGGACGACGGGCGGAGTCGGATTCTCGTTGACATGCAGCTGGAAGACGTCTGGGCGCGCGTAGTGACCGACCACGTCGAGGTCGAATTTACCGCGCGCGATCTCGTCCAGATCGAGATCCGCGGTCAGGATCGTCTCCTCTTCGAAGTTTGGCCCGGCGAGCACGTCGCCAAGGGGCGAGACGATGATCGATCCACCGCGCGATAGCACTTGATCCGGATCATTTCCCAGAACCGAGTCGTAGTCGTCCGGGTAATCGCGTCGCCGGGTGAACTGATTGCAGCCGAGCACGAAGCAGCGTCCCTCGGTCGCGATGTGACGCATACTGGACGTCCAGCTATCGCGGCCGTCCGCGGTCGGAGCGCAGTAGATCTGAATGCCCTTGGCATACATCGTCATACGTAGCAGCGGCATGTAGTTCTCCCAGCAGATCACCGCGCCGAGCTTGCCAATGGCCGTGTCGAAGACGGGTAGCGTCGACCCGTCTCCATATCCCCAGATCAGGCGTTCGGCCGCGGTCGGCATCAGCTTGCGGTGCTTACCAAGGTAGTGACCATCATCGCCAAAGAAGAGGACCGTGCAATAGAGCGTGCCGTGGTCTCGCTCGATGACGCCGATCACGAGGTAAACACCGTTGCTCCGGGCGATGGACGAGAGACGGTCGACGGCCGGACCCGGCACATCGATGGCCGAGTCATAGTAGCGCAGGAAATCGTCACGGCCCTCAGGCGAGCGAGATCCGACCGCCGAACCAAACGTCAGGCCACGTGGATAGCAACTAACGAACGCCTCCGGAAAGACGACTAACTGCGCCCCCGAGGCTGACGCACCGACGACCAGCCGCTCCGCTTTATCGAGTGTCGCGTCAACATTGAACGCAACTGGCGCTGCTTGGACGACCGCGGCTCGCACCGTTGTCATGCCGACTCCCTTCATTGCTCCCGATCCAGCACTACCTCGCTCAACGTCAGTATCAGGTGTCAGGCCACCAGGAATCAATGTGGCCGCCCGTCCACTTGGTGAAACCGCTTTCGAGGAGTAGCCTATTTGACGCACGGCCGTCCGGATCAGGCGTTCCGGGAGCCACGGTTTCGACAGAGCTGCAAAGGGGATCGAGTGAGCCGCCGTTTGAGTCGCCGCGTTTGGGGCACTGGAATCGTTCTCGGAATCGTGCTGATCTTTGTGGTCGGCGTTGTCTGGTGGGGTCTCGCGGCATCGAATAAACCGCAATTCCAGGAGCAGATTACAATGCCGGATATGGCGGGAACGGGTCAGTTCCTCGTGAACGTCTGGCTCGACCCGCACCCAGCCAAGACCGGATCCAGCACCCTCACCGCGCAGGTTACGAGCACCATTGGCACGGCGACGCCGCTCGACAGCATCGTGCTACACCTGACCGCGCCGAATGGCGCGCCGCCAAGAATGCTGCCGCTAACCAAATCAGATGGATCGGGGCCAACCGATTCGTTCACCGGACAGGTCAATTTCGACTCCGCCGGGCAGTGGCAGGTTGCCGTCGAAGTGCATAACGGTGACGTGGTGCGCACCGCGACCTTTTTCGTCAACGTCAAACAAGGGTGATGTCCCAGGCATCAGTCGTCAGTGACGACACAGGTCCCGAGCCCGGCCGAAATGCCCCACCATGTCCCCAGTTATATCCGCATCTGGTACCATCTGCGCGTGCGTGATCTCGACATCAAGAGGAAATAGGATAGCGTACAACGTACCGGCGGGGCCGGATTATCCTCCCCACACACCGGTTGATGGAGAAGCCGAATGACGGCAATGGTTGCCGCGGCCTGGCGAGTCATACTCAGACGCGCTCAGGCAAACTGGCCGATTCTCGGCGCCGCGATGCTCACCATTTTGCTCGCGACTACTCTGCTGTCAGCCGGGCCGATCTACGCCGGAGCCGTCACGCTCAGTGGGCTCCGCCGCACCCTCCACGACGCGCCGACGACCGACGCCAACGTCCAGATATCGATTTTCTCCGCCAACGGCGAATACCCATCAGTCAACAAGATCGTCAGCGACACCATCCCAGGTGCGTTCGCCACCACTGGTGGTTCGATCGTTCGCACGGGACGCTCGGAGTCCTTCGCACTACCGGATCAGCCGCCCGAAGGAGTCAAGAACCTGACGGTCTTCGCCTTCTTCCAGAACATCGAGCAGCATGCGTCGCTCGTCGACGGCAGCTGGCCGTCAACGACGGACGCAAACGCGCCGGTTGAGGTCGCCATCCCGGAACAGACGGCGAACCTGCTCAACCTGCATCCGGGCAGTTCATTCACGCTGCAGAGTCGTCGTCTCGAAACGTTCACGGTGGGCGTGAACGTGGTGGGAGTCTACCGGCTCAATGACGCGACCGACCCATTCTGGTGGAACGACACGCTCGATACCCACGGCATCGAAAACGGGGCATCGTTTGTTACCTATGGGCCGTTCGTGACGACGGCTGACAGCTTCTTCGCGCACCAGGGAGGGCTGGCCACTCAGGTCTTCTGGCGCATCTATCCGGTCTTCGACAATTTAACCGTGTCGGAGGTTTCCAGTCTGATCGGCGGCGTCGAGAGCCTACAGGGTCGCCTCAATTTCCGGCGCGATGCCAACGACCAGTTTCAGGTCTCGACCTCGTTGAACAAGATCCTGCGCACCGCTCAGAAATCGCTGCTGGTGACGCGCTCCGGTGTCCTGATCGTGACCGTGCAGTTGGCCATTCTGGCAGGATATGCACTTCTCCTGACCTCGAATCTGCTGGTCGACCAGCGCAGGGTGGAGACCGGACTGCTCCACTCCCGTGGCGCGAGTACGTCGCAGATCGCCACCATGGCAGTTATGGAAGCGCTCATCCTTGCACTGCCCGCCGCGCTGGCGGGGCCGTGGCTCGCCGCCCTCTCGTTGCGCATCTTCAACCATATCGGCCCGCTGGCGTCGATCGCGCTGCCCGTGAATCCTGAAGTTACCCGAGACGCCTATGCGCTTGCGATCGTCTCGGCACTCGGCTGTGTTCTGGCGCTCGGCCTCCCTATGCTGCAATCGGCCCGCACCTTCGTACAGGCGCGCGCCGCCCGTGGGCGCCAGGCCTCACACGGGCTGGCCCAACAGGCTGGCATCGACCTCTTGCTCCTCGCGGTCGCGGTGCTCGCCTACTGGCAACTGAGTCGCTATCGCGGCCCGATTACACAGACCGTTCAGGGGAAACTCGGCATCGACCCGTTCCTGGTCGCGGCCCCCGCCATTGGCCTCGTCGCCGGAGCGATCGTCGCGCTTCGCATCGTGCCGCTGCTCGCGCGGATCGTCGATCGAGCGGCCGCGAAACAGCGCGGACTCGTCGCGTCGCTCGGCGCCTGGCAGGTGTCGCGTCGTCCGCTGCGCTACGCCCGCTCTGCCCTACTGCTGATGATCGCCATGGCTATCGGATTGTTCGCGCTCTCGTACGGCTCGACCTGGGAACTCTCGCAGCGGGATCAGGCGAATTATCAGATCGGTGCCGACGTCCGGCTTAGTCCCGATATTCGCATCGGCTCGGCCATCCCCCAGTTCGACCTGGCTCAGGCACAACAGCAGGTCGACGGGGTCCAGGCGACCATGGCGACCAATCGGGATACCTTTGACGTCTCGCGTTCCGCTGGAAACGGGTCGATTCTGGCAATCGACGCGGCACAGGCGCCGTCTATCGTGTCGTTCCGATCCGATCTGTCAGATCAAAGCCTCAATTCATTGATGAAGGGACTGAGCGACCAGCGGCCGCAGCAGCCCTCGGTCGACATTCCAGGCTCGCCACAGCAGCTTGCGTTCGACGTGGCAATCACGCTCGATCCGCTGTCGGGCGGTGCGCCGACCGGGCGGCGCGGAGAGGACATCGCTCCAGGCATCGACCTGGTCGTCCAGGACTCCCAGGGAATGATCTACCGCCTCACCGGCGGACGAATCGATGCCAGTGGTCAAACCCAGCGCGTCGTCATTCCCCTCGCGTATCGCATGAACAACGGAAAGATCGCCGAGCCGGTCTATCCATTGAAGCTCATCTCGTTCGAATTCGGCGTGATCCCACTGCAGCGGATTGCCCGCACCGGAACCTTCACGCTGCAAGGCGTCGAAGCGAACGATCAACTCGACGGAGATAACTGGACTCCGATGACGATCGACTGGTCGAAATTCGGCTGGAGCAGCAACACCAGCGGTCTGCTCGTGGCGCCCTCGATCGAATCAAACGGCGCGTCGAACCCTGGCGGATTCTCGGTCAAGTTCAACGCCGGGGCAGCGCGCGGCAACGGCATCTACCCGATCACGTTCAGCCTGCGGCCGGCGGGCGACCGGCCGTCTCAGAACATGGTTGCGATTGCCAACGACACGTTCTTGAAACAGACTGAGGCGACCGTTGGCGACACGTTGTCGCTCGATATCGCGGGAGTGCGGCGACAGGTCAAGATCACCGGTCGTGTTAAGACGTTCCCAACCCTCGAGCCGGACCGCCCGTCAATCGTGGTCGACTTCCCGACGCTCGTGATTCAGCAGTACGAACAAAATCAACGACTGCTCGAACCGGATGAGTGGTGGCTTGCGACGGCGAGCGGACGGGGCGATGCGATCGCGTCGACGCTCAAACTGCCTCCCTATTCGAGTCCGAAGATCAGCACGCGCTCCGACCGGACCCTGACACTGCGAACCGACCCAGTCGCGCTCGGCATCATTGGCGCCCTCTCACTCGGATTCGTCGCGGCAGCACTCTTCGCGGCGATCGGGTTCGCGGTCAGCTCCGCTGTCTCGGCACGCGAGCGCCTGACCGAGTTTGCGCTGCTCCGAGCACTTGGGCTTTCGACGCGTCAGCTTTCGAGCTGGCTCACCCTTGAGAACGGACTACTCGTCTTCTTCAGCATGCTCAGTGGGACGCTCCTCGGGTTACTGCTCGCCTACTTTATCCTGCCGCTTGTCTCTCTCACGCAGGCAGCCGTGCAGACAGTGCCGGGGATCATCGTGGTCGTGCCGTGGCGATCGATCGTTATCCTGGAAGGTACGAGCATCGTAGCGCTCGCGGTAGTGGTGCTGGTGCTCGCGTCGATGCTCCGGCGCGTCGGGCTCGGATCGTCACTCAGATTGGGCGAGGAATAACAATGGCACGAGTGGCGGCCAAGCCTCAAGGACAGCGCGTGCGGACGTCCCCGCAGCTCGTCACTGCGGTGCTGCGACGACTGCGTGTCGAACGGCCGCAAGCGGGAGCACTGATGGCGATGGTCCTCGTGACGACCATCATTTTTGCTTCGGTTCCGCGACTGTTCAATCAGGTGTCGGACCGGGGTATTCGCTATGCCGTGACCCAGGGAGCCGTATACGAGCGCAACCTGGTGATGACGCGCGGGGATCGCATCAATCCTGGCCCGGCGAACGACGTCTTCGCACCGGTCGAGGCGGCCGCGGTGCAATTCCAACAGAGTCTTGCGCCGTCCATTCAGTCAGTCATCGACCATCACACCTACGTGGTCGACGCGACCCGCTACCAGTTTATCAACGGAGCCACGACGCCCTTCCTGCGCTACGTGACGGTGCGCTATCAAAGCCAGATCGACGCACACATCTCACTGGAGCAGGGCCGGATGCCCGCCCACACCGCCGACACGTTCACCACGACTGGGAATAACCCCGAAACCCTGCCGGTAATCGAGATCGCACTCTCACAACCAGCGGTCGACGCCCTCAAAGTCAAGCTCGGGGACACGGTTCCGCTGCAAGCGGATTCGACCGACCGGCTGGCGCGGCAGCGGAGCGGCGAGTTCCCGCAAGACGTCGCGCTGCGCATCGTCGGTATCCTCACGGTTCCGGACACGAACGACGACTACTGGTACGGCGTTCCGGCGATCGACCAGCCGTCAATTCAGGACGACGGCAACTCGACCAAAGTCTTCGCGACCGGCATCTTCGCGCCTGATGCCTACGCCGACATCTTGAAGGACACCGCTCCCGGTCTCGTGAGCTATAGCTTCCGCTATTACGTCAATCCGAACCTATTCGACGCGGGCAAAGTCGACTCACTCGCGCCCGACATGCGCCGCCTCGATTCGCAATACGGTTCACTCTTCTCCGGTCCGCCGACGGCAACCTCGGTCTCATCCCAACTTTCGAAGATCCTGAACCAATTCTTGCGGCAACAGCGCCTGATGATCTCGATCCTCTCGCTGGGCGTCATCGGCCTGCTGGCCATCGCCCTGGCGACGATCGGACTGGTCGCGGCTTTCATCGCCGAGCACCGGCGTGAATCGATCCTCCTCATGCGCGGACGAGGCGCATCCTCGTGGCAGATCCTGGGCACGCAGGCCATCGAGGGACTGTTGCTCGGCCTGCCCGTCGCGATCATCGGGTTGGCGCTCGCGGCGTTCCTGGTCCGCTCCCGCACCAACATCTACTCGCTCTACGCGACGATTGGCATCGTGGTAGTGACGATCCTGTTGCTCATCATTGGCCTCTGGCCATTGGCGCGCCGAAATCTCGGTACGTTCGAGCGACCCGACGTACCGATGCGAAGCATCTCCGTACGGCGCGTGGCACTTGAAGTCTTCGTGATCGTAATCGCCGTTCTCGGGATCTACTTGCTGCGGCGACGTGGCCTCGCAGGTGACAGCGCGACGGCGACGACGGGTGGCTTCGATCCCTACCTGGCAGCCGTCCCGCTCCTGCTTGGGCTCGCCACCGGTCTTATCGTTCTACGCCTCTACACGCTCCCGATCCGGCTGTTGGCCTGGAACGCGTCCTACCGTTCGGACCTGATCCCGTTTCTCGGCTTCCGCCGAGTCGCGCGACAGTCGGCTGCCGCAACCGTGCCACTGCTCGTCATATTGCTCTCGATTGCGATCAGCGTCTTCTCCTCGGTGCTGATGCACAGCATCGATGTCGGTCAGGTAAGGACCGCCTGGCAGACGGTCGGGGCGGACTACCGGATCGATTCGGTCGCGGTTGGGCCGCTCCCGACCGATTTCACGCTCGACGGCGTTTCGTCGGTCCAGGCAACCGCCAGTGCGGCATTCCAACCGAGCCTGCTGCTGTCATCCGATCAGCCAATGTTCGGCACCGTCAATCTCCTCGCGATTGACACAGCCGCCTACGAGAAGGTCATTGCTGGAGCGCCGACCGATCCGAATTTCAATCGCGACATGCTGGCCCAACCCGCAACCATTGAGACGGGAACCGCGAAGGCGCCGATTCCGACGATCGTCTCAAGCAATTGGGTCTCGCGTGACGTACCGAAGACCGGCCAGGTCTTCTCGATCATGTTCAGCCATCAACCGGTCTCGTTTGTGGTGCGGGGAACATTGGATCGCTTCGCTGGACTACCGTCGGGCCAGCCGTTCGCCGTCATTCCGCTGGCCAGCTTGCAGGCTGCCGTGGGCGGGCGTAACTCCGAACCGACCACGATGTACGTCAAGGCCCCGGCGAGCGCGAAGCAAGCCATCAACAAAGCGATCGACGACCAATATGCGCCGGTCACACTGAAGTCGCGTGCCGATACCTACGCCGCGGTGCACGACTCACCCCTCATCTCTGGCGCGGCGCGAGGCTTCGAGATTGGCATCATCCTCTCGGCGGCATATTCGGCGCTCGCCGTAATCATCGCGCTGGCCCTGACCAGTCGTACCCGAATTCGCGACCTGACCTACCTACGAACACTCGGCCTCTCGAGGCGGCAGGTGCTTCTCTTGACGATCACCGAACAGGCGCCGCCAGTCGTGCTCGCCCTGGTTATCGGCACGGCGCTCGGGATCGGCGTTACCCGGCTGGTCAAGCCCGGTCTTGACCTGACCGCCTTCACCGGGCCGGACGTGCCTGTCGCCCTCGTCACTGACTGGTTCGCGATCATTCTGCTGATTGGAGGCATCGTCCTCTCCGTGGCCATCGCCATCGCCATCGTCAGCACGTCGGTGCAGCGAGCGAACGTCAGCGGGGTATTGAGGATGGGAGATGAATGACAGACACAGTTGATTTCAAAACGCTGCGGGAGCGGGCCGCGAGTGCGGAACGCGTGCAGTTCGGCGCCGGGTCTCAGATCATCTGCGACAACCTGGTCAAGATCTACAAGGTTGCCGACCTGGAGGTCGTGGCCTTGCAAGGTCTCGACCTGATCGTCAACCTGGGCGAACTGATCGCCATCATCGGGGCATCCGGCAGCGGCAAGTCGACGTTGCTCAATATCCTCGGCGGACTCGACGTTCCGTCGGCTGGCAAGGCAGTTGTCGCTGGGTACGACCTGCTCAACATGACGGCCAAGGACCGCGTCCAGTACCGCCGCGAGGTGGTCGGCTTCATCTGGCAGCAGACGGCGCGCAACCTCTTGCCGTACCTGTCGGCACTCGAGAACGTCGAGATGCCGATGATTCTCGACGGCGCCCCTCGATCGATGCGGCGTCAGCGGTCGATGGAATTGCTCGATGTGGTCGGACTGGCCGACCGCGCGGCGCATCGCCCCGATCGCCTCTCCGGCGGAGAGCAGCAGCGTGTCGCAATCGCCGTCGCGCTGGCGAATCAGCCGGGGGTCCTCCTGGCTGACGAGCCGACAGGCGAACTCGACACCAATACCTCACACGAGATCTTCTCGCTACTCAGGTCGATCAGCACCGATCTCGACGTTACCGTCGTGGTCGTGACACACGACCCACTTGTTTCGGACCAGGCCAACCGGACTATTGCGATTCGCGATGGCCGGACCAGCACCGAGACGCTGCGTCGCACCGAGATGGGCGAGGAAGGCGAGCACCAGATTATCGCGGAGGAGTTCGCCGTGCTCGATCGCGCCGGACGGCTGCAGCTGCCAGTCAACTACGTCGACACCCTGCAACTCGAGCGCCGGGTGCGGCTCGAACTGGAGCCGGACCATATCGGCGTCTGGCCCGATCGCGCCAAACAAGAGAATGGTTCCGGGAGGGATGACGCATGAGTGACGACGACCAGCGCTGGCGTGCGCCGGAACAGCGTAGCCAGCCGGACGACGACCCATTCACACCGGAACTCAAACCAGCCAGTGACGAGGACGCGCGCTGGCGTCCGCCCAGGCGCGAGGCAAGGCCGAGCCCAGCGCCGCAATCAACCGAACCCGATACTGCCGAGGAAGAGCCAGAGGCGTCTCACTGGCGACCGCCACAGAAACGCGTACAGCCCCAACCGGAACGCCCGGTTGTCTCGAGGCCTTCAGAACCGGACGAGCCGGAACGCTGGCGGCCGCCAGCGCCCGAACGACGGCCCGAATCCGCGCTGACCGTCGGTGCTGGTTCGCGGGAACCGGCTCCGGTGTGGGTCGACCGTACCCGTCAGGCAATGCCGGTGCTCGACCCGATTGTCGCGATCGAGGGACTCTCGCGCGACTACCCGGTAGGCGAAACCATCGTGCACGCGCTGAAGCCGTCGAACCTTCAGGTTGGCCGCGGACAGCTGGTCGCCGTGCACGGACGTTCCGGCTCCGGCAAGACGACCATGCTGAACCTCATCGGTGGACTAGACCGGCCATCCGGTGGGCGCGTCTGGATAGACGGCGTCGAAGTAACCACGCTGCCAGAATCTGAACTCGTCGGGCTACGACGCCACCGGATCGGCTTCATCTTCCAGACGTTCGGGCTCATCCCGATCCTGAGCGCGAGCGAAAACGTCGAGGTGCCGCTGCGTCTGGCCAACGTTGACGTCGCCGAGCGGGAAGAGCGCGTACGGGTCCTGCTCGAACTGGTCGGCCTCGGAGAGCGCGGAAAACACCGTCCACATGAACTCTCCGGTGGAGAGCAGCAGCGCGTGGCCATCGCGCGTGCGCTCGCGAACAGTCCCCGACTACTTATCGCAGACGAGCCGACGGGCCAGCTCGACTCCGGCACCGGACGCACCATCATGACGCTGATCCGGGCGCTGGTGAAGAGTGAAGGTGTCACCGCGATCGTCGCGACGCACGATCCGCAACTGATCGACCTGGCTGACCGGGTCATCGAGCTACAGGACGGCGAGATCATTGATGACAGCGCGGCGCCACGCGACTGACGAGAGACGAGGAAGAGGGGGAGATGGATTCAGCCGACTATAACTATGCGGTCTTCCCACCGGATGATGACGTCGAGGCATTCGGCCGATTCATGGAATACCTGAAGGTTGGGCAGAAGGCGCCTGACCCTGAACTGACCGACCTCGAGTCCGGCGAACGCATGCGTCTCAGCGCGCTCACGGAGCAGGGGTTGACGGTCATCGAGTTCGGCTCGCTGACCTGACCATACTGTGGGATGGCGTGTCCATCCATGGACGAGATCGCTCATGCGTATGCCGACCGCGGGGTGAAGTCGGTCTTTCTCTACGTGCGCGAGGCGCATCCGGGTGAGAATTACCCACATCACAGCAGCTTCGACCAGAAGATCGAGCAGGCGCTGGTCTTCAAACAACGATGGAGCTGCCGTCGTCCGATCCTCGTCGACGACCTCGAGGGAACGGCCCATGAAGGGTTTGGACGACTGCCGAACATGACGTACATCCTCGGCAAAGAACATCGTGTTCTGTTCCGGGCGGACTGGACCGACGCGTACACCGTGCGCTTCGCCCTCGAGTACCTTCTCTCGGTCGACGCTCGCAAATCCGAAGGAACGGCCATCGAGCCGTTCTATGCCGAATTGCGCGGATTTCGTTGGGAGAACCTCAAAGGTTTTTCTGACGGGCTCGCGTTCAATGGCCCACGCGCGGTAAAGGAGTTCCGTGACGCCAAGCTCCGCTGGTCACGCGGCGAGCACCTGGGGCAATTGAATAAGCTGCGGGGCCGAGAGTAACGGGCGCGCCAAACACGCGCCAATTGTCCAATACGTCCAAGTATTCCGTGGCGGCGGGGCGCAAACGGGACCGTCCGCGGCTGACCTAGCGCACGCTCGCCAGCAACCCGCCAATCGTGAGCCAGTAATAGACGATGTAGCCACCAGCCAGCAGCAGTAGCACTGAACTAACCGGCTGGACAAAGCGCCCAAGCTGGCGCACGCGCTGGATCGCGGCAATCTTGAACAGCGCGACGATCAGCGTCAGCACGGTGATAACGAACCCCATCCCAAGGCCATAGAGGACGTATTCGGCGAACGAAGATGCGAGGCGTTGCGTTGTCAGCGCACCGCCGGCCAGTGCCAGGAAGATCGGCAAGGTGCAACTGAGCGAGGCCAGGCCGTAGCCGATACCGTAGGCAAAATAGCCGGTCACGTTGCCATGACGAGCCACCCCGGTGACCCGTGCCGAAAGTTGCTCGCCCAGCCCCGTGTAGAGACCGCCCGACGTCAACATGCGACCAGCCGCGATAACCAGCGCGACGCCAACGATCAGGCCGAGCCACGGGAAAATGCGCGTCAGCGAAACAGTGACGCTGCCCAGAACGAGGCCGGTTGCGCCGAAGAGTAAGACGAATCCAGCGGTTACCGAGGCGCTGACCAGGAGAGCCTGGCCGAGCCGCGGCACCCGACCGCGCGTCTCACCCGCGCTCCGATCACCCAGATAAAGCCCGAGATAAGCCGGTAGGAGCGCAAAGCCGCAGGGATTAACGGCCGCCACCATTCCGGCACCGAAGGCGTAACCCATGGGCAGGCCCACTGACAGGTCTCGCAGAAATGAGCTTCCGGTGGAGGAGGCGTGTTCGACGCTGCCGGTAACAGGACTGAGGCCACCTCCAGTTACCAGCGCGGCGATGAGCGAGAGCCCCAGCACAACGACGACCGAGCCGACGCCGAGAATCTTGCGGCGCCGGTAATCGGGAGGCGCGTCGAGCGACGCGATTGGTCGCGGTCCGGTTGCCACGTCGTTCCCCATCGTTAATTCGAAATAAGCGACTTGACCGCGGATTCCAGGTCCGACCGGGACATGATCCCGGTGTTGGTCTTCTCTATCGTGTGACCCTTCGTGATCAACACGGTGGTCGGCACCCCTCCGAGGTTGTAGTCACGCACGGGAGCATCATCGACGGCGTAGGCGGTTGGGTAGGTGATGTTCAGGTCTTTCAGGAGCTGGCGCGCAGAATCGTGGCTACCAAGCTGAGTAAACGGTCCAACGTCGATCCCCAGGAAGATCACCTGTCCTTGATACTGGTTCGCAACTGCCTGAAAATCTGGCATCTCCGCCCGGCAAGGCGGGCAGTCGCCACCCCAAAAGTTCAACACGACCGGCTTGTTCTGATTGAGCACGGAAGAAAAGGAACCCTGTCCATCAGGCAAGATCCCACCAGCGGTATAGGTCACGAATTGAAAGTCAGGGGCCTTCGTCGCCGTGTCAGATTTCAGGCCGCACGATGCGGTGAGCAGGAGCGTTACCAGCAGAAGGACAAGACCCGACGCGATGGATCGTGACCGAAGGGCTGACGAACGAGATGAAGCAGAGTCCAAAGCTATTGCTCCTGAAGATGTATCGAGAGCCCGGCTAAGTCCCAAGTGAATGGGCCCGATTGACGATACCAAATTCCCGCGGTTCCGGTCTGTCCCGCCGAATCACCTGAAAACACCTGAATGCAGACACGTACATCGCGCGAGGTCGAATTGAATTCGGCACACTTCTTGCCCCCAATGAAGTGGGATGGAGCGGCCTGTCTGCTGGAATGCGGCTTGCATTCTATTAATATACTGACCGCCGCGATGAAGCCGGAAGGGGCACATATGCAACACACTAAGACCGCCCAGGACATCTTCGCGCCTGATCAGCAACAAGCACGTCAACGCATCACCGAGATGCTGCAGAAGGCTTACTGGATGGAGATGGAAACCGTCATGAGCTACGTTTCCTCATCCGTCAACCTTGATGGAGTGCGCGCGAGAGAAATCGCCGAGTCACTCCAGGAAGATGTCCAGGAAGAACTTGGACACGCACAGATGTTCGCCGAGCGAATCAAGGAACTCTACGGGGTCGTCCCCGGTTCGATGGAGTTCAAGGCGGACCAGACCTTCTTGCAGCCGCCGGATAAGCAGACCGACGTCGTGCATGTGATCAAGGGCGTAATCCAGGCCGAGACAGGCGCGATCGAACACTACACAAATATCCTGCGGGAGACCGATGGCGTAGACCTGGTGACTCAGGACATGGTCATCGACGTCCTGCACGACGAGCAGGGGCACCGTCGCCTGTTCGAGGGGTACTTGCGAGAGTTCGAATCGAACGGCACGATCTAGCCAACAGGCGTAGACAACCGCAAATCCTTACTGCGTGGCGCGGAACAGTCCGCGCCACTTTTGTCGTTCAGATTCGTCACGCACTTCAACTTCCGCTCGTTCGTCATCCGGTGTAGACTCCTGAGAATGCGGACACGTGCGAAGCGAGATCGACGTCAGGCGGGAGCGACCATGACTGCAAACCATGAACTCAAGCTCGTGCGTGGGGCCTGCCCGCACGACTGCCCGGACACCTGTGGCACGATCACGGAAGTCCAGAATGGCAAGGCTGTCGCCTTCTACGCCGACAAGGACCACCCGTACACGCAAGGTTGGCTCTGCGCCAAGGTTCGTCCCTATCTCGACCGCGTCTACCATCCGGACCGGCTCACGCACCCGCTGCGACGCATCGGACCCAAGGGAAGCGATCAATGGGAGCAGATCAGCTGGGGCGAGGCGATCGACGAGATCGCGACCCGCTGGAAGGCGCTGATTGCCGAGCACGGCGCGGCCTCGATCCTCCCCTATTCATTCAGTGGCACGCTCGGACAGGTTCAGAACACCGTCGCGGCCTCTCGCTTCTGGAACCGGCTTGGCGCCAGTGGATTGGAGCGGTCGATCTGCGGTGCGGCCGCCGAAACGGCCGTCACGATGACTTACGGATCACGCTGGGCGCCCGATCCACGCGACGTCGTTCACAGCAAGTTCGTCATCATCTGGGGACACAATCCAGCCAGTACCGCGCCCCACTTCGTCCCGTTCCTGCGCAAGGCGCAGAAGAGCGGTACGCACGTGGTGGTAATCGATCCGCGACGCACCACCACCGCGCGCTCGGCCGACGAGCACATCCGGCCGCGTCCGGCGACTGACGGCGCACTGGCCCTCGGGATGATCAATGTCATCTTCAGCGAGGGCCTGCACGACGAGGCCTGGCTCGAGCAGAACACGCTTGGCTGGCGCGAACTTCGCGAACGCGCCGCCGAGTTCCCGCTCGAACGCGTCTCCGCCATCACTGGACTCGACGCCGAGGTTATCGCGTCGCTCGCACGGCGCTTCGCCACGACGTCTCCCGCGATCATCAAATTTGCTGATGGCATTCAACGACATGGCAATGGCGGTCAGACGGTGCGCGCCATCGCCGCAATCCCGGCCGTTGCCGGACATGTCGGCAAACTGGGTGGCGGGCTGGTCTACAGCACCAGCGGCTATACGGCCTGGGACAGCGAGACCGTTGGACACGCTTCCGGGTGCCCGCCGGTGCCACGCATCATCAACATGAACCGTCTTGGCAAGGCGCTTACTGGCGAAGCCGTCGACCCGCCGGTGATGTCGCTCTACGTCTTCAATGCCAACCCGGTTACGTCGACGCCGAACGCGCCGCTGACGATCAAGGGCCTGCTGCGTGACGACCTCTTCACCGTCGTTCACGACCTGTTCATGACCGACACGGCACTCTACGCCGACATCGTTCTTCCGGCCACGTCTCAGCTCGAGCAGGTCGATCTCAACCGTGGCTACGGCCATCGCTGGCTGCAGTACAACGACCAGGCCATCGCCCCGCTCGGTGAGAGCAAGAGCAATTGGGACGTGATGCAGTTGTTGGCTACAGCGATGGACTTCGATGAGCCCTGGCTGCATCAGAGCGCTGACGAGGTGATTGAAGAACTGCTCGAGGGGTCGCGGGCCAGCAACCCATTCATTGCGGGCATCACGCTCGAACAACTCAAGACCGGGGGGGCGGTGCCGCTGAACTTTGAGTCGCATGGCGAGGTCCCGTTCGCCGACGGTTTCTTCCCGACACCCTCCGGCAAACTAGAGCTCAAATGCGCGGGCATGGCGAGCCTGGGTCTCGATCCGCTGCCCAACTACATCGCGCCAGCTGAGTTCGACGGGTACGAGCCGGACGACGACGCACGGCTCGTGCTGATCTCCGGAGCGGCGCACCACTTCGTCTCGAGCAGCCTGGCCAATGTGCCAACGCTCATGGGCAAAGAGGGCAGCCCCTCGATCGAGATCAACCCGGACGACGCCCAAGACCGCGATATCTCCCACGGCGACGACGTGATCGTCTCGAACGCGCGCGGCTGGTGCCGCCTGCGGGCGATCGTCACGGACGACGTGCCACGTGGTGTTGCCGTGGCCCCCAAGGGACAATGGGCGCAGAATTCGCCGGACGGGCGCAACGTCAACTGGACGACGTCCGACGCGACCGCCGATCTTGCCGGGCAGAGCACATTTCACAGCAACCTCGTCGAGGTTCGTCCGGTGACCGCGGTATCAGCGCTTGAAGAGCAGGAATCGCTCGCCGTCACGGCTGACGACTGACGGGCTCGCCAGGGTCATTTGGGAAGCCACATCCGGGAATCTCGGGGAGGGTCCAGCGACCACGATAAAGTAACAGCCAGAGCGCCGCGCCAACCGCAAGGATGGTCGCGGCGTTTGGCTCCAGCACGTTGGCGAGCACGCCCCCAACCCCCACCAGAATCGCGAGCATCGGGTCGACGTAGCGGCCGACGAGAAATGACACGACCATCAGCGCCACCCCCAGTGGCAGAAGCGCGACCGAGCTCGGCGTCACCCCGGTCAGCACCACCTCGATCAAGAAAACCACTCCGCAGATAATCGCCATCAGGCGTGCCGCGGTGTCGCGTGTCACCAGGCCCAAGCGCGACGGTCTTGATCGCCAGGCCCGCTGCAGAGCCATGCCGGTGAAGATCGCGGTGAAATGCTCGACGCTGGTGAAGTCCGGACGGACAGCGAGGATCGCGATCAGGAGGGCGATCGCGGCGAACCCGACCAGTCTCCGCCAGCCTCGCACCAACCATGGAAACCCGACGATCGCTCCCGCACAGCACCAGGTGGCCGTCGAAGAACCGACCTCGGAGATCATCAACCGGTCGGTCGCGCCCTGAGCATGGAGCAGGTGGGTCGGAACCAGCAGCACAATCGCCAACACGAGTGGGGCCCAGGTGCCCATGAACCAGGCGATTGCAGCCCGCCAGGAGCCGTAGAGCAACTCACAGACCCCGGTCGCCACGATTGCCAGTACCACCGTCGAGATGATCGCGACCGGATGGTCGATCAAGAAGTTCGAGGTCACGATCGTCCACAGTTTGCCGTCGATCAATGCCTGGACGCCGACGCCCCACCGATTGATCGCCGAGTCCGTCGGGAAATGCTCCAGCGACCCTGCCGCGAACGCCACGATCAGGATGACCGCGACCGAGCCAATTGACCAGGGAATCAGCTTCGCGACAGATACAAGGCGTGTGGCCGGATCGTTTCGAGCAACATGTCCGAAATCGCCTGGACTTTGGATCCTACCGGGGGATATGCTCTGTTCTGGACTGTGTCGTCCCGTAGTATGGATGCGTCTTCGTGGCCCGAACATCACCGGTAGCTTCCCGACCCCAGCGAGCGTTCCAGTTCTTCAAGCGCAGGACTGGTCTCTTCTGGGGAGTACTCCTCGCCATCCTCTTTACGATCTTCGTATTTCGGGAGCGTCAAGAGGTTCACCGTATCTTCCACGTCTTGCGCAACGCCAACCCGCTCTGGCTCACCAGTGCGCTCGCCATAGGACTGGTGATTCAGGCGCTGATGGGCATCGCCCTCGAGCCCATCTTACGGCGCCTGGGCAAGGTCGTGTCGCATGTCGTCCTGGTCCGAGTGCAGCTTCAGCGACACGTCATCTCGACCATCATCCCGCTCGGAGGTCCCGCCTCAACCTTTGCTCTCGTCCGCGGGTTGAGCCAGCAGGGCGTCTCGACCGATGACACGATCTACGCATCGGTCCTGAATGGCGTGCTCGGCTACCTCTCCTTCGTGATCTTCTCCATCCCGGTACTGCTCTATCTGATCTCGGGCGGTGGCGCCTCGGCACTCGTGATCTACTCGGCAGTCGCACTCCTCCTGTTCGTGACCATCATGGTTGTTGCGCTGATCCTGACGCACCAGGGATCGGCCGGCATCGGCGTCATTGAGCGCCGGCTCCCTCGCCGGGTTACGAGCTTTCTCGAAGGTGCTCGCGCGCATGAGATCGGGTTTGGTGACTTGCTATCGCCGCTCCTGATTCACCTCGCGATCGATCTCCTTGGCGTGGTCATGCTCTACGCCAGCCTGGAAGCGGTGCACCAGGAGCCATCACTGCAGACCGTGCTTGCAGGGTATGCCGTTGGCACGCTCTTCTTGCTGGTTGCTCCATTTTTTCAGGGGCTGGGGGCCGTTGAGCTTTCGATGACCGTGGTTCTGCGGGGGTTTGGCATTCCGAGCGGAGCGGCGCTCGCGGCGGTCCTGCTCTACCGAGTGGCCGAGGTCTGGATGCCGCTGGTAGCTGGGCTGTCAGTACAGGCGTCCGACGTCCGGCAGGTCCGGCGCGCGTCGGCACACATTCCCGCGATGGTGACCGGGCTGACCGGACTCCTGACGATCCTGGCCACCATCAGTCATCCGTTTCCGCGACGGTTCGATCGCCTCCAGCAGTATTCGATGATCGGCCCTCACGAGTTCTCGCGCACCTTCGCGGTCCTCGCCGGTTTTTTCCTGATCTTCCTGTCCTGGAGCCTCTGGCGTCGCAAGCGCGTAGCGTGGGTGGCGGCCCTGGTAATTCTGGTCGTCAGTTCGATTGGCCCCTTTATCAAGGGTCACGACCACGTCCTGTTCGTGTTGTCGGCGATCAACGTCCTACTGTTGATCCTGCATCGCAAGCATTTCCGGGTACGCAGCGATATCCCGACGATGCGCCAGGGCATCATCCGCTTTGGGATGAGCATTCTCTTTGCACTGGTCTACGGCACCGCAGGATTCTTCCTGATCGACGAGCGAGCCTTCGGGATCGACTTCGGCCTGACCCAGGCGATTGGCGCGACGCTCCGGCTCTTCTTTAGTCTCGGCCTCAGCGGTCTCACGCCACATACGCGATTCGGCAGCTGGTTCGAGGATTCCCTGACTCTGGTCGGGATCGTCTCGGTCGCCTATGCGACCTTCTCGCTGGTTCGGCCAGTCGTCTGGCGACGAAGAACGCTGCCGAGCGACCGGCGGGCGGCCGCCGCCATGATCGAACGCTGGGGAGATTCGGCACTCGACTACTTCAAGAGTTGGGACGACAAAGTCTTCTTCTTCTCGTCCACCCGGCAGGGCGTGGTCTCCTTCGGACAGACCATGTCGTCAGCCGTAGCACTTGGCGATCCCGTGGCGGCAAGTCCGGAGGAATTCCGGCAGGTCCTGACGGAGTTTCTCGACTTCTGCGACGCGAACGACTGGGGCGTGGCGTTCCACCAGACTCCGGCTACACACCTACCGGAGTACGCCGAGGCTGGTCTCACCGCGATCAAGATCGGCGAAGAGGCGATCGTCAACGTGATGTCGTTCACACTGCAAGGTCGAGCAATGAAGGCGCTACGATCGAGTATCAATCGCCTGGAGCGCGAGGGCTATCGATCAGTCCTGCTGACGCCACCACTTTCAACGGAAACGCTGGCTCGCTTGCGCGAGGTCTCGGATGAGTGGCTCGACATCTCGGGGCGGCGCGAACGCGGCTTCACGCTGGGCCAGTTCACCGAGGACTATCTGCGGGAGTGCCCGGTGATGGCGATCGAGGACGCCGAGGGAAATCTTCTCGCCTTTGCCAACATCATCCCTGATGGCGTCAAAGGCGAGGCGACAATTGATTTGATGCGCCGGCGTCAGGATCTTGCCAATGGGGTTATGGACTTACTTCAGGTGCGCCTGATCGAGCATTTCCGCGACGCCGGCTACCAGCGCTATTCGCTCGGCATGGCTCCCTTCGTCAACGTCGGTGACACGCCTGGTTCGCCGGTCATCGAGAAGGCGATCCGGCTCCTGTACGAGGACGTTGGCCGGATGTTCTCATATAAGGGATTGCATAGTTACAAAGCCAAATTCATGCCGGACTGGGAGCCGCGGTACCTCATCTATGGTTCCGAGACGTCGCTCCCCGCCATTGTCCTGGCGCTGGTCCGCATGACCGAGCGCCCAGCCTTCACGAAGCCGGTCGAGCACCATGATCGACCGCCAAGACCGGCTGGAAGGCCGTTCGCCACTAGTTGACGTAGGTGCTATCATCGAAACTCAGGTCAATGTCGGTATCGGCCTGGCACCGCTGCGTCGAATCACTGCTACGTGTCATGCCACAATACGAGGGATTTCTCATTCTGCGAGCCGATTCTGCCACGTACGTTTTCAGACGCCGCATCATCCTTCTCGACCGTCAGCGCACCGATTCGAATTCGGATTGGCCTACGTTGTCATCCGACGGCGCGCGGAGTAATCCATGAGTGAAATTATCTCTACGTCACACCACGACCCGTTCGGGTCGCCCACGCCGGATGCCTGGACATCGTCGGTTGACTCGTCTATCTACGCCGACATCGAGCATACGCTCTCCCGACTTCAAGAATTGCTGAACGTCGATTTCCTGACCCTGCTCATTCCTTCCGCGGATGGGCAGGAACTCGCGGCAGTCTCATCAGTGGGCTTCGATTTTGACCTGGCGCGGCGTTTCTGCCTGAAGATGAAGGACGACGTACTCCAGCATCTCCGCTCCGATCTCTCGCCGATCGTCATCGAAGATGCGTCGAACGCGCGACCAATCAGCCCGCTTTGCGAGATTCCTGGCGTCGGAGCGATTACCGTCGTCCCGCTGGCGCTCGATGGAAAGCTTCGCGGCATCTTGCATCTGGGTCAGAAAGCGGGAGCGTCCCCGTCGCGCATCGATTCGTCGATGCTCAAATTGGCCGAGCACACGATGGCGCTGGCCGTCGACCGGGCGGAGTTGCGACGGGCAGAGACTTCGGCTCGGCAGTTCAGCACCACCACGCGCGAGCGGCTGACGTTTCTGGCGATTGCCAGTGGGCTGCTCTCGTCGTCACTCGACTATGCGACGACGTTGAGCCAGATTACCGGCATGCTTGTGCCGCGGCTCGCCGATGTCTGTGCGGTGGTGCTGCTTGACCCAGACGACACGGTCAACCAGGTAACGGTTGACGCGATCAGCCCTGAAGTCACGCGCCAGATCAGCGAGCTCCAGTCACGCTATTCACTCCTTCCTGGTGCACACAGCGCTGTTCGACAGGTGCTCGACTCCGGAAAGACACAATTTCACGAGCACATTCCCGACGAGTACTACGTTGAGACAGCGACGAACGCCGAACATGCCGAGCTTCTGCGAGCGATCGGCATGCGATCCATGGTGATCGTCCCACTCCACGGTCGCGGCGCGACGATCGGCGCCCTGTCGCTCGCGTTTCTCGATGATCGTCGCTATTCAGTCGAGGATGTCGACTTCCTGGAAGACCTGGCGCACCGGGCTGCGCTCGCGGTCGAGAACGCGCGCCTATTCACCGATGTTCAGCAGGCCCTGCGCGAGCGCGAGGAAGCACTGCAATTTCGCGAGGAAACGCTGCAACTCGAACGAATTGCTCGAGCACGCGCCGAAGCGGCTCAGCGCCGCGAGGCCTTCTTGTCGGAGGCAAGCAGCGTCCTGTCGGCGTCGCTCGATTCGAACGCGACACTCGAGAACCTGGCACGGCTTGTCGTCGATCGGGTCGCCGATTGGATGACGATCGAGCTGTTCGATTCCAGCGGACTCTCATCGCTGGTCGCTGCGGCACACCGGGATCCGGACGGAGATGCCGTGCTCCAGCAGATCCGCGAAGAATACATACCGGTGACGATTCCGGAACTGCCGCCTCGTCACGTGCTGCGCTATCGCAAAGCAGCGGTCATGAACGAACTCCCCGACGACTTCTGGTTCGACAGCGCGTCGAGTCCGCAGCATCTTCTCTTGCTCGACCGGCTGGAGACCTGCGCGCTGATTATCGTTCCCCTCTTCGTGCGCCAACGCGCTCTCGGGGTGATGACCCTGGCACGCTGCGACGGCGCGGCGGAATTCGACGACGAAGACCTTCCGATGGCGATCGATCTCGGCTACCGCGTCGCGCTGTCGCTCGAGAACTCGCAACTCTATCAGAATGCACAGCGTGTGCTTCAGCAGCAGGAGGAGTTCATCTCGACCGCCTCCCACGAACTGAAGACGCCGCTCACCACTGTCAAGGGATACCTGCAGCTCATCAACCGGCAGCTTCATCGTGAGGATCATAGCCCGGCCCGGCTTGTCCGCTTCACCAAGGAACTGGACACGCAGGTTCAACGTCTGGAAGAACTGGTAAGCGACCTGCTCGATGTCTCCCGCATTCAGCAGGGACGGCTCGAACTACGCGTCGAGGAGTTCGACCTGGCGGAGCTTGCGTCGGAGGTTCTGGCCCGCTTCGAGCATGCGTCCGAGCGCCTGCCCTCTCACGAACTAACGCTCTCGACGTCCGGTCCGGTTCCCGGAACCTGGGATCGCGGCCGTCTCGATCAGGTTTTGACGAACCTGGTCTCGAACGCGCTGAAGTACTCGCCAGACGGCGGACAAGTACTCGTCCGCGTCAAACAAACGACCGACATGGCGCAGATAACTGTGCGGGATAACGGGATTGGCATTGGATCAGACGAGCGGGCGCGCGTCTTTCAGCCATTCTCACGCGGCCGGAACGCAAAGCAGAACATCGCCGGGACGGGACTTGGTCTTTACATCACGCAGCGAATCGTCCACAACCACCGTGGCGAGATCTACGTAAAGAGCGACCCGGGTCAAGGGACAACCTTCATTGTCCAGCTTCCTCTCTCGTCCTCGAGCGACGCCAGCTAGAGCTTCCTTCCGCCGAATACCGAGCCAATCGTTCGTAAGGGAGCCGGGTACCCCCTGGGGTTGTGCTCCTGGCCCTATCAACATATGGCACTAGAGCGAACTGCAGAATGGTTGACCACCGTACCAATGGACTGTAGGGGAGCAGCTTGTCTGCTCCCGCGACGTCAGGTGGCGCATCACTCCGGGAGCAGACAAGCTGCTCCCCTACAGGAGTCACGACCGCGTCAATCATTCCGCAAGGTGCTCTAGTGGAGCACTTTCTGTGCTCTACTACAGGATTCAAGTCAACCGTACTCATCCGCATGAGCCAATCCGGTCGACCAGACCCGCCCCGGTTTACAGCCGGACTCGAACGTGGGAAAGTGTGTCGCGGCAACGACGACGGCACGGCGCAATCGTGCGGAGTGAGTTGTTCGATCATCGGGAGGGAAAACATGGCAGAAACAAACGCACCAGACAGCGGCCTGGAATGGCGGTTAGTGGGGCCACACCGGGGTGGTCGCGTGGTGGCGGTGGCGGGACATCCGACCGAGAACGCGACCTTCTACTTTGGGGCCTGCGCCGGTGGGGTCTGGAAGACCACCGATGGCGGGACGTATTGGGAGAATATCTCCGACGGCTTTCTCACCACCTCGGCCGTCGGCGCCATCGCCGTCTCCTCGTCCGATCCCAACGTCCTCTACGTCGGCATGGGCGAGACCGCCATCCGGGGCAACGTCTCGCATGGCGACGGGGTCTACAAGTCGACCGACGGGGGGCAGACCTGGACGCATTGTGGTCTGGAGGATACCCACAGTATCGCCAAGGTGCGCATCCATCCCCAGAACCCCGACCTGGTCTATGTGGCCGCCTTCGGACATGTCTGGGGTCCCAATAAGAATCGGGGCGTCTATCGCTCCACGGACGGCGGGAAGACCTGGGAGCAGATCCTGTTCCGCTCCGAGCAAGGCCGGCGCGATCGACCTCTCGATGGACCCGACCAATCCCCGGATCCTGTACGCCACGACCTGGGAAGCGCAGCGCTCCCCCTACCAGCTCATCGAGTGGAGGACCAGGCAGCGGCATCTTCAAGTCGACCGACGGCGGGGACCGCTGGACCGAGCTCACCCGCAACGAGGGACTGCCGACCGGGGTATTGGGCAAGATCGGCATCAGTGTCTCCCCGGCCCAGACCGATCGGGTCTATGCCATCGTCGAGGCCGAGGATGGTGCCCTGTTCCGCTCCGATGACGGTGGTCGCACCTGGCAGCGCCTCTCCGAGCAGCCTGGGCTCCGCTGGAGAGCGTGGTACTACTCCCACATCTTCGCGGATCCAAAAGATCCAGACACCGTCTGGGTGCTAAACGGCGACTGCTGGAAGTCGATCGACGGCGGAAAATCATTCTTCAAGATCGCGGTTCCCCATGGCGACAACCACGATCTCTGGATCGACCCGCACAACAGCGACCGCATGATCGAGGGCGACGACGGCGGCGCGATCATCAGCTACAACGGTGGCAAGTCCTGGTCATCGGTGCTGAACCAACCAACGGCACAGCTCTACCACATCACGACGGATAACCAGGTGCCATACCGGCTCTACGGCTCGCAGCAGGACAACTCGGCCATCTCCGTTCCAAGTATGTCAGTCACCGGCGCCATCAATATGACCGAATGGATGGAGCCAGGTGGTGGCGAAAGCGGCTATATCGCCGTCAAGCCGACCGATCCCAATATCGTGGTCGGTGGCGGCATTGGCAGCGGTGAGGGTGACGGGCGGCTGATTCGCTACGATCACCGTACCGGTCAGCATCAGAACATTACTGTCTGGCCGGTCGAGACGGGCATGGGTTCGGGCGCCAACGAGATGCGCTACCGGTTCCAGTGGACCTTCCCGATCCAGTACTCGCCCCATGATCCCGACACGCTCTACGTCACCTCCAACGTCGTGCATCGCTCCACCGACGAGGGCATGTCCTGGGAAGTCATCTCGCCCGACCTGACCCGCAACGATCCAGCCACCCTGGACGCCTCGGGCGGTCCGATCACCAAGGACAATACCGGGGCCGAGGTCTACGCCACCATCTTCGCCTTCGTCGGAGTCTCCCCACCAGCAAGGGCTCTTCTGGGCTGGCTCCGATGACGGCCGGGTCCATATCTCGAAGGACAACGGCCAGTCCTGGCAGGAGATCACGCCGACGGACCTGCCCAAGCACGCCATGATCTCGATGATCGAGGCCTCGCCCTTTGACGCCGGGACGGCCTATCTCGCCGCCACCTGCTACAAGTCGGACGACTTCAAACCCTATCTCTATACGACCACCGACTTTGGCCAGACCTGGACCACGATCGTCAATGGCATCCCGGAGAACGCCTTCACCCGGGTCATCCGGGAGGATCCCAATCGGAAGGGCTTGCTCTATGCAGGCACCGAGACGGGCTTGTACATCTCCTTTGACGATGGGGCCAACTGGGAGCGCTTCCAGCTGAACCTGCCGGTCACCCCGCTCTACGACCTCATGATCAAGGGGACCGACCTGATCGCGGCGACGCATGGGAGATCCTTCTGGATCCTGGACGACCTGACCCCGCTGCATCAGTTGACCGACGAGGTTCGGAGCCAGGACGCCCACCTCTTCAAGCCGGGCGACAAAACGCGCATCAAGGTCTACGAGGGCTACGGCTCCGACATGGACAACGGCACCTGCTACATCAACGCCGGACCGCTGACCGTTGCCTATCGCAAGGTGAAGCTGCCGAACGGGCTCATGGGCAAGAAGTTCCTGGACGCTGGGCAGAACCCGCCCGAAGGCGTGGTCATCAATTATCAGCTCAAGAACGAGCCGAACGACGAGGTCGTCCTCGCGATCCTCGACAAAGACGGAAAAGAGATCCGCTCCTTCTCCAGTGCCGAACCAGAGAAGCTTGAGGGCCAGGACGACCCGACCGAGCCACGTCTGACCAAGTCAGCCGGGTTGAACCGGTTCGTCTGGAACATGCGGCTGCCAGACGCCGTCCGCATCCCGAACGACAAGAGTGCGGAAGGCTACCTCCATGGCCCGGTGGTGCCGCCCGGCGACTACCAGGTCAAGCTGACGGTCGGTGGGAACGAGCAGACGCAGTCGTTCAGTATCCTGCGAGACCCGCGCATCTCGGCCTCGCAGGAAGATCTGCAAGCGCAGTTCGATTTGCTGGTCAAGATCCAAAACAGTGTCTCTGACACGCATCGAGCGGTTCTGAAGATCCGTGACCTGCGTGAGCAGCTAACGGCCTGGGAGAAGCGCATCGAGGCGTCGAAGGCTTCGGTCGCGAATGCCAGTGAACTGCTCGATTCAGCCAAGAAGCTGAACGAGAGTCTCACGAACGTCGAGAACGAACTGATCCAGGTGGATGCCGAGAGCTCCCTGCAGAAGCCGATTAAACTCAACTCGAAGATGGCGACCTTGTCGGCCTTCGTCGACAACGCCGACTTCGCGCCGACGAAGCAGACCGCTGAGGCGTACGACTTCCTCAACGAGCAGATCGAGACGCAGATCGACAACCTGCACGAAATCGAGTCGGGAGACCTGGCCCGGTTCAATAACCGTCTGCGCGAGGCGAACATCGCCCCCGTGACGAGCACGGTAACGGCAAGCTAGAACATATACGGCAACCGCCCGGCTCCGAGACTGGAGCCGGGCGGTTGCCGTTAAGTAACTGCGAGCCGGCTTGTGGTGTATTCTGGGCGCATGGCTGGGCTCGGGAGAACACCTCAGGTATCTATCTGGTTGGGGGACCAATGAAATCAGGACACTCATTGCCGCGGCAACTGGTGCTCACCGCCTCCGTGCTCCTTGTGCTGCTACTAACCGGCACAGCCGCGCTGGCCGCGAAGCCAACGTCAAACGGCCATCCAGGCGGTGGACATGGAGGAGGCAGCACGCCAACGCCGACGCCAGGCTCGGGTCAGCCTACGATCTGCCTCGATGCTGGACACGGCGGCAGCGATCCTGGTGCGGTGTACGGCGGGATGCGAGAGGCCGACCTCACGCTTGAAATCGCAGTGAAACTCCGCGACGAATTGCTGGCCAACAGCTACGCCGTTGTGATGACGCGTGACCCAAATAATGACCTGGGGCCAACGGAATCTCTCTCAAACACCGATCGCGCGAATATCTGCAACAGCGGAAACGCCAACGCGGTGCTTGCAATCCACCTGAACGCGTCGACTGACTCGAACGTCGACTATTTCCAGGCGTTCTGGGGCAAGAAAAACAAAGACCTGGGCTTCGCACAGACGATCACCAGCAACTATGCTATCCCAGCGGTCGACGGATCGGGCCAACTGACAAACAACCCGGTAGGCCAGTTTGCGTCAGGCGTCCTTCTGAAATCGAACGCGCCCGCGTCTCTGGTCGAGACGGTCTTCCTCTCGAATCCGAATGAGTGGCCAGGTCTCGAGGACGGTAGCCGTGAACAGCAGATCGCCGACGCCCTCTATCTCGGATTGATGACTTGGGTCACCGGCTCGTAACCCTCGGAAGCTCAGCGACCAGAGAGGTGGTGCGCGTGACGCGCACCGCCTCCTTTCTGCGGCTTCAATAGCATTTGCCGCGACACATCAACCTGGCGTATGGTGCATCGTCAGGATTGTGCAGTCGGACGAGGAACCACGTCATCATGCTCCAGCCCGGTCAACTCTGATGACAACCAACGAATCTGAGCATCGAGCGACCACGTCGCGAAGCGCGCCCGTTCTCGGTGTCAACTTCGACGATGTCGCGGCCAGTGAAGCGATTGACCGGATTGCCAGCTGGATCACGTCGGACCCCGAACGCCTGCACCAGGTCGCGACGGCGAATCCCGAATTCCTGGTCGCCGCGCGGCGGGACCCCCAATTCCGCGCAATTCTGCGGTCGACCGACCTGACGACGCCCGACGGCATCGGCATCCTGATCGCCTCCCGCATCCTCGGTAACCCAATCAGGCATCGCGTCACGGGAGTCGACCTGGTCGAAGGCCTGGCCGCACGTCAGGATCCGCGGCTGCGACTCTTCCTACTCGGCGCTGGCCCCGGCATCGCTGCCCGTGCGGCCGCGAGACTCTCACAGCACTATCCAGGAACTGTCATCGCTGGGGTCTGGGAAGGTTCGCCGCGTTTCGAGGACCTGGACACGATTCTGGGTAGACTGCGACAGGCTGAGGCAAACGTCCTGCTGGTCGCATTTGGCGCGCCGAAGCAGGATATCTGGATCGATCGCCACCGGACGCAGCTTGCCGAGTGTGGCATAGTGGTAGCGATCGGAATCGGCGGCACACTCGACTACCTGGCGGGGGCTATACCTCGTGCACCCGAATGGGTGAGGCAACTCGGGTTAGAGTGGCTCTACCGCCTGATTCGACAGCCGTGGCGATGGCGGCGGCAGCTCGCGCTGCCGTTGTTTGGTCTACTCGTCATTCGACAGCGGCTGGGACTCCTGCAACTGGACACGATGGAACATTCATGGTGATATCCGACATCGAAGAGAAACGTTGTACCTACCATCCGAACGTGCTGACACGGCTGCGGTGCAGCAAATGCGGTACTCCTATTTGCCCGCGGTGCGCGGTCGAGACCCCGGTTGGCTTCCGGTGTCCAGATTGTGCCGCGGTGCGCGGCCTGCCGACCTATCAGACGAGCGGATCCGCTTTGATCAAGAGCATTGCTATTGGATTCGTCGTTTCCGTGGCAGTGGGCATCCTCTGGGGATTCTTCCCGGAATGGGAGTTCTACCTGGCGCTGGTTCTCGGGTTCGGCGTGGCTGAGGGGATGGCCTGGGGCGCAAACTACAAGCGCGGCTCCGATTTGCAGGTTGCCGCCATCGTCCTGGTCATTGTTGGATTGGCTATATCCAGAGTAGTGATCGCCGAACACAGCTCATTCTTTACGTTGAGTGACTTGCTCAACAACACGACCAATCCAGCGGTTTCGGCCTACTTCCAGCTCCGGCTGATCCCCGATATCCTCTTCGCGGCGATCGCCGTGGCTATTCCGTTCATCCGCTTCAGGTAGGCACGTGGACGAACTGCTCGACCTAATACCAATCCTGGACCGGATTCGCGACCGCCGTGTGCTGGTCGTCGGCGATCTCTATCTTGACGCATACATCTTCGGCCGACCGGCTCGAGTATCGCGTGAAGCGCCAATCATGGTGCTCGAGGAGACGCGCCGAGAGGAACGGCCCGGTGGTGGGACAGCCCCGGCGCTCGCGCTGCGCGAACTCGGCGCGACGGTCTGGCAGGCGGGTGTGGTCGGCGACGACGACGACGGACGCAAACTGGCCGAACTGCTGCGTCTGCACGAGATCGACACGAGCGGGGTCTTCGTCGATACAGGACGGCCAACCACCACAAAGACACGTCTGGTGGCGGAAGGTCCCTACAACGTCTTCCCCCAACAGGTCGCCCGCAGTGATCGCCAGGAGAGGCGAATGATCGATCCCGACATGGCGGCGCGACTTGCCTCGTTCATTCGTGACGTCGGTCCGACCGTGGATGCTATTCTGTTGTCTGACTACCGCAGTGGAGTAATGGCGCCGGCTGTGATCGAGGCAGCGCGCTCGTCGACATTCCTCTCGACGGTCGATTCGCAAGGCGCACTGGCCAGCTTCAATGGGCTCTCGCTTGTCAAGTGCAACCAGGCCGAAGCCGAGAGCTATCTCGGCCATACGCTCTCGACCGAGGACGAGCGACGAGAAGCGCTGACCGGACTGCGACACCAGCTCGCTTGCAACCGGTTGGTCGTTACGCTCGGGCCAGACGGCGCGGCGCTGGCAATCGACGGGGAGTATGACGAGGTGCCCTCGATGGTGCGGCGTCAGGTGTTCGACGTCACCGGCGCTGGAGACACCGTCATCGCGGTGATGACCGGGGCGCTCGCGGTTGGGGCAGATGCGCTGCGGGCGCTGCAACTCTCGCAGGTCGCGGCAGGTATCGTCATCGGCAAATGGGGCAATGCTCAGGCGTCGTACGACGAGATCACGGCATCGATCAGAGAAAGTTCAACATGATCTCGAATGATGGACAAATCCTGGCGCTAGCTGGCGGAGTCGGCGGCGCGAAACTGGCTCACGGACTCGCCCTCACCGGACTGGAGGATAGCCTCAGCGTCGTCGTGAACACCGCGGACGACTTCGAATTGATGGGGCTTCATATTTCGCCCGATCTTGACACGGTCATGTACACCCTGGCCGGAATCGCCAATCCAGAGACGGGCTGGGGCATTGCTGGGGACACATTTAACACGCTGGAGGCAATCAAGCGCTACGGCGGTCCAGATTGGTTCTGGCTCGGCGACCAGGACATCGCTACGCACATTCTGCGGACGGAGCGATTAGCCAGCGGTCAAACGATCAGCCAGGTGACGGCCGACCTGGCAGGGGCTCTTGGTATCCGGTCCTCGATCCTCCCGATGTGTGACGAACCAGTTGCGACGATCGTCGTTACCGCAGAGGGACGGCTCGACTTTCAGGATTACTTCGTTCGGCGTCACCATGAGGACGAGGTCGAGGCAGTGGAGTTCGACGGTATCTACGCGGCCAGGATGACCGGGCGCGTGCAACAGGCGCTGCAGGCGGCATCCGCAATCGTGCTGTGCCCGTCCAATCCGATCGTCAGTATCGGGCCGATCCTCTCCGTTCCAGGGTTTCGCGACCGGCTCAGATCTTCGGATGCTCCAGTTGTGGCGGTCAGCCCGATCATTGGCGGACAGGCGTTGAAGGGACCAGCCGACCGCATGCTCCAGACACTGGGGCACGAGGTTTCGTCAGTCGGCGTAGCCGAGATCTACCGCGACTTCCTCGCGGGGATCGTAATCGACGAGCAGGACCGGAACCTGGTCGGGCGCATCGAGGCACTCGATGTCGCCGTCCACGTAACCGGGACGATCATGCGGAATGAGGCCGACCGGCGGCGACTGGCCGAGGAGACCCTCGCGTTCGCGGAGCGATTAGCCTGATGCCGGTCTTCGCGGTGGTCCCGGTGCAACGACTCGAAACGGCCAAGAGCCGCCTGTCGGGAATTCTTTCTCCGGATCAACGAAGACACCTGGTGACGAACCTTCTCGAAACCGTGCTCAGCGCGCTGAGCACTGCGTCGCGGGTCGACCAGATCATCGTCGTGAGCCCGGATCCGGACGTGCTCCAGCGGGTGAGCCGACCCGGCGTGCATCCGGTCCAACAGCCGGGCCGAGGCCTGAACGACGCCATCCGTCTCGGACGCGACCGGGCCGTCGAGCAAGGAGCAAGTACACTCCTCGTCGTCCTGGCCGATTTACCACGGCTCTCAGCGGGTGAGATCGACGACCTATTGGCGATCGCCGACAGCGCCACGGTCACGATGGCGCCCGACCGGCACGGCCATGGCACGAACGTGCTAGCCCTCCGGCCGCCCAACGCCATCGAACCGGCCTTCGGGGTCGGCAGCTTTCACAAGCATATGGCCGAAGCCCAGCACCTCGGACTGCAGGTCGAAATCGTCCGCTCGGCCGGTATGGCGTTCGACGTCGACACGGTTGACGATCTCAACGACTTTGGTCGGTCGTTTGACCAACCCATGCGTCTTCGATCGCAGTCGAACCAACCACGGCGCGTCCTCAAACCCGGGCAAGTCGCCCCATCTTGCGATATCAACTGACCACATCAGGACACGACCCTACATCACGTTACGAGGCGGTCCCGCCGTGCCCTACATGCTAGGATTCGCGGCACGTACAGAGTCGGTCGACCGATTGCTGAAGAGGGAACATGGGGCAACGCATCGCTTACGACGAACTCGCGCAACTCGGCGATCGCCTGCGTGCGATGAACCGGCGAATTGTCTTTACCAACGGTCACTTCGACCTGCTCCACGTTGGGCACTTGCGATACCTGCAGCGGTCGCGGGATTTTGGGGATTGCCTCGTCGTCGGAGTAAATGACGACGCCGTGACGACGAAGCGCAAGGGTCCAGGAAGGCCGATCGTGCCGGAGGCGGAGCGAGCCGAACTCCTCGCCGGATTGGCGTGCGTCGACTACGTCGTCGTCTTTCCTGAGGAGACCGCCGCGGAGGTCGTGCGAAAGCTCAGACCGGACGTCTATGTCAAGGGTGGCGACTACGCCACCAGTCAGGCCGAGATCGACGCCGGGAAACTGCCCTTGCCCGAGGCTGAGGTCGTACATGGCTACGGAGGTCAGGTCAAGACGGTGCCGCTCATTGAAGGCCGGTCGACCACCGGCATCGAGCAACGCATCATCGACCGCATCTGCTCGGCGAGGAATTGATGGACGCCACCAGCACCGAGGCTACCCCTACCGAGGGCACCTCATCTTCCGACCGCGCGCAGATCGCCCAGGCCGCCGCGATTATCATGGTCGGCACCCTCGCGAGCCGGATTCTCGGGCTCGGGCGCGAGCAGGTCACCTCGTATCTGTTCGGCACGGGCGATAAGGTCGCCGCCTTCACCATCGCCGATAACATCCACACGATGCTCTTCAATCTCGTGATCAGCGGGATGATGGAAGCCGCACTGGTGCCAGTTCTGAGCGCCTATAGCGGCCTGGAATTCCGTGATGAACTGCGACGGATCACCGGGGCACTGCTGGTGCTCGCGTTGATTCTCGTCGGTGGGGCAGTCGTGATCATGGAGATCTTCACGCCGTCCGTGGTGAAAGTCATGACCACGTTCGGCGGGGGCGCCTCCGCGCGCGGGCTCACCACAGTTGACCTGGCACAGGAGATGGTCAGGATCATCCTGCCCGCGGTCTTGCTGTTGGCGCTGTCGACCATCCTGATGTCGACCCTCTACGCGCTGAACCGGTTCACGCGCCCGGCGATCTCGCTGGCGGCCAGAAACGCCGCGGTCGTCGCGGTGGCGCTTACCCTTGGAAGGACGGCGTTCGACATCCGCAGCCTACCGGTCGGGATTTTGGTCGGCGCCTTCTTCCTGGTCCTGATTCAGGCGCCCGGCCTCCGTGACGTGTTCCCGATTCCGAATTTCAACTTCAACCACCCAGCCATTCGGCGCATCGTGGCCCTCTATATCCCAATCTCGATCGGCCTCCTGAGCAACACGGTCGCGCTCGTAATCGATCGCAACCTCGCCTGGGGAGTGAGCGAGAACGCGCTGGGCGCGATGCGCTACGCGACGACGCTGAATCAGATGATTTTGGGACTGGTGGCAACAGCCACGTCAATCGCCGCCTTGCCAACTCTGTCGCGCCACTTCACGTCGGGCGACGCGCGGGCCTTTCAGCGGACGCTCTCGAACGGCATCAAGATGGTCACCATCATGGTCGTGCCCGCCACGCTCGGGCTCGCGGCGATCGCCTGGCCCACCGTGCGGCTTCTCTTCTATCACGGCGCCACCAATTTCGACGGAGCACACGCCATCTTCATCGCCCTGCTTGCTTACCTGCCGGGAACGTTCTTCGCGGCCTTCGATCAGGTTCTCATCTTCACCTACTACTCACGACAGAATACGCGCACACCGGTGATCGTCGGCGTGCTGGCAGTCGGGGTCTACTTCATCTTCGCGTTGAGCTTGATTGGTCCGCTGGGGATGACTGGGCTGGTTCTCGCTAACTCGGCGCAGTTCACCTTCCATGCCCTGGCGATGTGGTTCCTGCTCCACCGCTCGCTCGGCCAGGTCGGCGATGCGACTGTCAAGAGAACGCTCTGGCGCTCGCTTCTCGCGGGCAGCGTGATGGGAGCGACCGTCTATGCCGTATCGCGCGGGTTGCAGATGACCACGTTTGGCGGGGCACATGGCGCGGCTAGCCTGGCGAATCTGCCGCAGGAAACGGTGGCAGTCGCGATTCCCGTCGCGGTCGGCGCAGCGATCTACCTGGTAGGGTTACGTCTGCTCGGAGTGGACGAGATTCACGCGATTCAACGCGGCGTGATGCGTCGACTTGGGCGAGCGACAACGTAGGATCTCCTTCGATTCACGCGAGAACGACACCCGCTTGCACTCCTCGTTCGGTCCGAGATCCGCGTGTGGACGTTGCGAAGAGAATGGGATAGTGCGTGCAGCAAGTCTTCTCGATCTGGTCGTGGATCCGCTGGATTCATCTCGTTTCGGCGATCACCTGGATCGGCGGTCAACTGTTCATCCTGGTGATCCTGTTGCCGATTATGCGCACCGCGCTACCACGAAATGAGCGGACGCTCTTGTTCGCCCAGGTCGGCCGTCGCTACGCCGTCGTCTCCTGGATCGCCCTGACGCTCCTCGTCGTCACAGGGTTTTTCAACGGACAACGCCGAGGTATCGACTGGTCGCGCCTGCCCAACAGCACCTATGGGCAGATCCTGTTGGCCAAGCTGATCATCGTTGCCGTCGTGATCGTGATCACGCTGGTGCATGCGCTGTACTTCGGACAACGTATCACCAACATTGCCGAGCGAACCAAGGCACTTGGCGGAGACGATCCGCAGATCGCCGCGGAACGGCGACGCCTGCAAATCGCGTCTGGCGTCATCTCAGGGGTGAACCTGCTGCTGAACCTGGTCGTCGTTCTGCTGGCCGCGTCGCTGGTAGCCTAGCGTCCGACTCAAATCCGCACGGTGTCAATTTTGCGTAAAGCCTCAATAAGGCCAACGATCGGCCTGGCGCAAAAGATCACGCAGCGACGAGGATCAAGACACTGTGACGAACGAGAAGTCGCATCCGGGTCCCTGGCAGCAAGAATTCGACTCCTTTACGCGCGCCTTCAGCGGAGCTCTGCTCTTCGGCATTCCGCTAATCTACACCATGGAGATGTGGTCATTTGGGGCCACAGTTCACCTGGAGCGGTTGGCGATCTTCCTGGGGCTGGCACTCGTGGTTAACTTCGGATTGACCTACATCGCAGGATTCAAGCAACAATCGACGTTTGCGTCCACCATCGACCAGACAGTCGACTCAGTCGCGGTTGGCATCGTCGCGTCGGCCATCGTACTCATCGTGCTGGAACGGATTGGTATACACGACCCGTTGGATACCATTCTCGCCCGAGTCACGGTCGAAGCGCTTCCGCTCAGCATCGGCGCGGCAGTCGCAAACACACTGATCAGCCCAAAGGGAGCGAGCCGGCAGGGCGACGATAACGGTAACCAAGGCAAACCCTCTGGCTGGCGCGCCACTCTGAATGATCTTGGGGCGACCGTCATCGGTGGCGTCTTCATTAGCTCAAGCATTGCTCCGACTCAGGAAGTTCCCACCTTAGGGGCCGGACTCCATGGATGGTCAATCCTGGCATTGGTTGCACTTACCCTGCTGATCACCTACGCGATCGTCTTTGCAAGCGGTTTCAGTCCGCAACGAACGCATAAGAGTAATGCGGGCCTCTTCCAGAACCCTGTCAGCGAGACGGCGATGGCCTACGTCGTCGCCCTCGTCGTTGCCTACTTCTCCCTCCTCTTGTTCGATCAGATCCATCAGGACACCTCACTTCAATGGGTGGTAATTCAGACGGTTGTTCTCGGTCTACCCACGGCCGTCGGCGGCGCGGCAGGCAGGCTGGTCGTATGAGTGGACGGGAGACGAAAAAGGAGCAGGACCAGGGACGCTCGATCGCCGAGTGGATCACGTTGACGATCAGCACAGTGATTGTACTTTCGCTGGTTGGCTTGATCGTCTACGAATACGTTGGCCGAAGCAATCAACCGCCAGAGATCATCGTCGATTTCCAGCGCGGACAGGTGAGAAAGGAGAACGACTCGTACTCAATCCCAGTGGTCATTACCAACCGGGGTGAGCAGACTGCGACGAATGTGCGAATCCTTGTCTCTCTCGGCACGGGGAACCAGGCAGATCAATCTGAGATTCAGATCGACTTTCTGGCCGGAGGAGCGCATGAGCAGCGAAGGGTGGTCGTGCGGCAGGATCCAGCTCAGATGGATTTCCGGGTTGTCTCGATCAGTTTCGCCGTACCGTAGCGGCGCGGCGTCTTAATTCGTCGGGGCCCCCTCGACCTCGGTGTTGACGATAATGCGGACCTCCGAGATTCGCAAACCGTCAAGATCGCTGACCTCGAGCACGTACGGGCCGACTTCTACCCGGTCGCCGACCTCCGGCCGGTGGCCCAGCGCTGAGAAAACGAAGCCACCGATCGTGCTGCTGTCTTCGGCTTCCAGGTCGAGTCCAATCAGGTCACGAATGTCCGAAAGGTGCGTCAGCCCGTCCACCCGCCAACTTCCGTCCGTATCGAGGTGGACCTCGTCGCTGGTCCGCTCGAATTCATCCGGCACATCCCCGACCACACGCTCGACGATGTCATCCAGCGTCACCATTCCCGCCGTGCCGCCATACTCGTCGATCGCAATGACGACGTGGGTGCGATTGGACTTCATCAGATCGAGCAACGAGTCGATCGGGATCGACGCGGGAACCGTGCTGACGGGCCGGAGAAGCTGCTGAATGTCGAAATCCGCCTTCCCGTCTGGCACATTGACCATCAGGTCGATCAGGTCCTTCACATAGAGCAGCCCAAGGATGTCGTCCAAATCGCGCCCGTAGACCGGGTAGCGCGCAAACTTGTGCTCGCGAATGACGAACGCGATCGTCTCGAGCGAGGCGTCCCCCGCGAGCGCGACAAGCTCGGTTCGCGGCACCATGATGTCGTCCGCTGTGTAGTCATGAAAGACGAAGGCGCGGCGAATGATCTCCTCCTCCGTCTCGTAAAGCTCGCCGCTCTCCTTGCTGGCCGCGACGATGACCCGCAGCTCTTCCTCGCTGTAGATCAGGTTGTGCCCAACCGCGGGCTCGACCCCGACCAGACTGAGGAATGCCTGACCGACCCAGTTCATAGTGAAGATCACGGGACGGAACAGGTTCAGGAAGAGACGGACGGGCGAGGCGACGACGAAAGCCGTCGACTCGGCATGTTGAAGGGCGAGTGATTTGGGCGCCAGTTCGCCAAAGACGACGTGCAGGAAGGTAATGATCGAGAAGGCGAAGATGAACGCGATCGTGTGGGAGGTAGCCGTCGCGACGCTACTCGGAAAGATCGCCTCGAAGAGCGGGTCGAGCAGTTGTGCCATTGCCGGCTCGCCAACCCAACCAAGTCCAATACTGGCAATCGTGATTCCGAGCTGGGTGGCGGCAATGAAGCCGTCCAAATCCTGAAGCGCGCTCAGGACGTTACGTGCGCGATGATTTCCCTCGGCGACCAGCGACTCAATACGGCTGCGTCGAACTGAGACGAGGGCGAACTCGGTCGCGACAAAGAATCCATTGATGATGACGAGCGCGAGGACGGCAACGAGCTTTAGAGCGACGTCCATAGACCTTTGCTAGCATCAAACGGCTATTCGGACGGCCCGAGGCCGGCAAACCTGGGGTGTCGCATGAATCCTATCATCCCCGGTCTCGGCCATGAGACATGGCTGGCAGTGAATAGTCAGAGTGAGGCGCTCAGAAGCCGGGTGCCTGTCGGAACCGGGCTACCGCCCGACGGCTCCTGGGTGATCCCAAGCGATGTGTAGCTCGCGATGGGGTGGGCCAGGTGTATTGTCAGGAAACCACGCCCGCGTTCGTCAACCACAAACGTTCCAGCGTTCACCCGCTGGTCGCCGAACGCCAACCAGGCCTGGTAGATCTTCCCGTTTGGGAGCATGGGAAGATCCTGGACCATCAACCAGGCAACAGATCCTTGCTTCTGCGCGCAGAGGATACCGTACGCCGGGTTACTGGGTTGGCTGTTTGCCGTGAGATCGAACCAGACGAACTGCGGCGCGGATGCCGCCGCGACGGACTGGGAAATGGTGGTCGGTTGAGTGACGGCGCTGGTCCGGTCACGCAGTAGCAGCGCTACGTTTCCAGCGAGCAGAATGACGATGACGGCCGCGGCGGCGGAGACCCAACGCCAATCCGGCATACGAAGCACTATCGGCTGGGGTGTCAGGCTGCCAAGAACCGCGTCGCGCAAGGAATTGGGGGGTGCGACGTCCGGCGCGGCAAATCCGAGGTCATCGACCACGCCAGCAAATTGGTCGTATTCTCGACGACAGGCCGCGCAGGTCATCAGGTGACGATCGACCTCGCTCCACTCGTCAAGGTCGAGGGCACCGAGCGACGCGCCCGCCAGCAGCGGGCGAACGGTAGCGCAACGCCCGAACCTGTTTGAATCTGTTGTGCTCGAAGCATGATCCACGATGCAAAACCCCGACGTCCCGGCATGCCGTAGCATGCGAGCTTACCCCGCTGAGACTACGTGTGATGTGCGTGCTTGGATTGGGAGGGGGACAAGTCGAGAGATCGGGACGGGCATCATGCTGATCAGCACTGGTGAGCGGGGGAACACCTCAAGCGTACAGCTCAACCGCGTTTCCCTGCCTTTACCACGACGCCGCTCACGATTGCCAGAATAGCCAACGCGGAGCCGCACCCGAAGCACCCGGTCCGGCGCTTGGTCTGGTAGCTCATTCCAGTACCCGGCACACTATACGTCTCGCGGGACCCTTTGCGATTCACGTTCATGGTGGCCCCACGGCGGCCGACACTGACGGATGTGATTCCGCGCTTGCCCAGGTTGACGTAGAGGCCCTTGGTAATACGAACGCGGCGGCGAAATCGGAACGGCATCGATTCCCTTCAATCCTGGCGTGAAAAAGCCAAATCCGGGCGATATCCGAGCCACAGCGAAGGTGTCAAACAATGATGATGGCACCGTACCGCAGCCACGACAGCTGCGCCACGCTGAGCTAAGACGGAGAGCGGTCAGTCGTGCTGGTGCAGATGGTCGCCAGACATGATCACTCCAGAAAACGGCAAAGCCCGCGGGAGGCGGGCTCGAGCGCTTGCACGTGAAGAAGTTAGTTGGACCGATCCAGATTACGACTGCGGATACACAACGAGCGACATTCCGTCGAAATAGCCCCACGAACGCATGAAGTCGCTCCAGGTGATGTGTCGATAGCTGCCATCTCCCGGATCGGCGATCGACACCCCGCTGTCGTCGTAGCCGTAGACAACGACCGCGTGCTCCTGCGGCACCAGCGCGAATCGCTGCCCATTCGCTGTCTCGTAAGACCGAGGCTGGGCCGATGCGAGATTCGTCATCCAGACGACGACCGGTCGCCCCTGATCGATCTGGGCGGTGAGCAAGTCGGCGTTGCCGTTGGCGTAGAAGACGTCGCTGGCAAATCCATAGTTACTCAGGACCGGCTGGAACGGCTCGGCGTAGACTCCGTAGTCGTCAGTGCCGCCGAACGCGCCGGTGATACTGCCCCGGAAGCCAAAGTGCGGATTCGGGTTCTGCGGAATGTTCTCGATAAACACCCACTCCGACACCTGATTGCCCCAGTAGGCGGTGGCCATACTCACGGCGGCCGCCTCACAGCTCAGGGGGAGAGATTGCTGCATGATTGGCATCGCCCGGAGCGAGGTCGACCCATCCTGGACGGCGGGTGCTCCGCCGGGGATGCGCAGTAGGTCACCCACTTCGATCACGTTTGGATTGGCGATGCTGTTGGCGTTTGAAAGCGCCGACAGGCTCACGTTGTACTGTTTGGCAATCCCACCGAGCGTCTCGCCGGGCGCAACCAGGTGCAGTGTGACGTCCTGCGAGTTGGATGGAATCGTTGCCGCACGGGTGGCCGATGAAGAAACGGCCGGAATCTTCAACGACGTCCCAACGACGATCACGTTCGGATTGGCGAGATTGTTCACCTGCGCCAACGCGTCAACGGTCATGCCGTATTGCTGGGCGATTTCGAAGAGGGTCTCGCCTGACTGCACGACGTGCTGGCGCACGTCGGAGGTTAGCCCACTCGATGGAGAGTCGTTTGAGACCGTGAGGCTCGTGCCCGTGACGATCAGATTCGGATTCGAGAGCTGATTCAGCGAGATCAATGAGTCGACCGACACGTTGTACTGATCCGCGATCTGGCTGAGTGTTTCTCCAGGTTTGACCTGGTGCACCGTGGCCGCCGAGGCCGCCTGGGTGCCGACCATGAGGGCACTGGCGATCATCGCGGAGACCGCGGCGCCACGTCTTCCGGGCAATCTGAATCGAGATGAGGAGCGTCGCCCAAACTGCAGCAGGCCTCTCGATCGCGGCGAAGCCGACGGGCTCGCCGGCTGAAGCTGGCGTCGATATTGGAGACGCGCCGCATAGAGACCAACGAGCCCGTTTTCGTCGCGTCCGTATTCACCTGACATGGCGACCTCCCGTCTCGTCTTCCCAGTTGGTTTGCACGTACACGCTGTACGTACATTGAGTCTAGCATCTCATTGACTGATAGACAAGGACGGGAGGAGGCTATCGTTCCGGCGGAAGCGAGTCGACGCTGTCGAGGTTCCCGATAAAAACGTGATCAACGATGTCGATAAAGAGCCCGTGGTCGACCACGCCGGAGAGGGATTTGATCGACCGTGCAAGCTCTTTGGGGTCGTCGAGTGGGCCAAACGCGACGTCGAGAATCAGGTTTCCGTTGTCAGAGGTAAAGGGGGCTGTTCCCGGATCGATGGTCCGGATGCGCACCTGTCCACCAAGTCGGACCAACTCCGAGGCCGGAACGCGCCAGCCGAACGGGAGCACCTCCACCGGTACCGCATGGGAGAACCCGAGCCGGTCGACCAGTTTGGTCGAGTCCGCGATAATGACGACTCGCTCCGACGCCAGTGCGACGAGCTTCTCTCGCACCAGCGCACCACCACGTCCTTTCAGCACCCAGAGTGAATCGCGTTCCACCTCGTCGGCGCCGTCGATGGTTATGTCGACGCGCTCGGACGCCTGGAGGTCGGTTACCGGAATGCCACAGGTCCGGGCCAGCGATTCGGACCAGCGCGATGTCGGGACGCCGACGATGTCGAGGCCGTCCTTGCAACGCTCTCCCATCAATCGAATTGCGTGCTCAGCCGTCGAGCCGGTACCCAGCCCGACGATCATGCCGTCTTCGATCAGCCGGACGGCAGCTTCCGCTGCCGCCCGTTTCTGCCGGTCGATCTCGGCAGCCCGTCCCGTCGAACTGGCCTGCTCGAGGTCGTGTGACGAGGTAACCTGGCGCTTGATCGACCTGATCTGCCGGTTAGCGTCCGATGAGCTCACGGGCCGCCTCAGCAACATTCTTCCCGGTCAACCCAAAATGCTCGAGGAGCGCATCAGCGTCACCCGACGTCCCAAACGTGTCATCGAGATCGACGAAGCGAACTGGGCTCGGATGTCGATGCGCCAGCACCATTGAAACCACGCTACCGAGCCCTCCGTGATGGAGGTGTTCCTCCGCCACGACGATCCCCTTGGTTTCGCTGGCGGCCTTGACGATCGCCTCTTCGTCGATCGGTTTGACGGTGGGCATATCGATCACCCTAGCGCTGGTGCCCTGTTCTGAAAGTTGCTCGGCCGCGTCAAGCGCCGCCGCGACCATGATGCCATTGGCGATTATGGTCACGTCCGAGCCATCACGTACCTGGACCGCCTTGCCGATCTCGAACTGGACGTTCTCGTCATAGACCTGCGGCACGGCTGGCCGGCCAACGCGCAGGTATGCGGGGCCGTCATAGTCGAGCAGGACACGGACCGCGGCCCGGGTCTGGAACTCGTCGGACGGAACCACCACGACCATGCCAGGCAACGCACAGGCCAGCGCAACGTCCTCAACGCCCATCTGCGAAGGACCGTCCTCGCCGATGCTGATTCCGGCGTGACTGCCGACGAGTTTGACGTTGAGGTGCGGAAAGGCGACGCTCATCCGGATCTGATCGTAGGCATTACAGAGGAGGAACGCGGCGAAGCTGGCCGCGACGACGGTCTTCCCGCTGGCCGCCAGCCCGGACGCCACGCTCACCAGGTTCGATTCGGCGATACCGACGTTGAAGAACCGATCCGGGTGATCCTTGGCGAACCACTCCGTGCGCGTCGAGTTATTGACGTCGCCATCGACCACGAAGAGATCGGGGCGGTCGGATGCTAGGTCGCGTAGGGCTTCGCCGAACGCATCACGGGTCGCCTTGCCCATTTTCAGACCGACTATCGTTCCGAGGTTCATCCGATCTCCTCCAATGCCTCTTCCAGCTGCTTCCGCGGCACGGCGCGTCCGTGCCAGGTGAAGTCGGTTTCCATGAAGTGGAGACCTTTACCCTTCACCGTGTGCGCCACGATCGCGAAGGGGCCGTCACTGTAGTTGGTCGCCTCTTCGAGCGCCTGGTGAACCTCATTCAAGTCGTGTCCGTTGATCTCGACCGTTTTCCATCCGAAGGATCGCCAGCGATCCGGATACTTGGATGGGTCGGTGAGATTCGACACCGCGGTCGTCTGCTGATAACCGTTGTTGTCGACGATCGCGATTAGATTACCGGTCTCGAGGTTCGCGGCGGCCATCGCCGCTTCCCAGACCTGCCCCTCCTCGATCTCGCCATCACCGAGCATCACGTAGACATTGAACATTCGCGACGCCGAGCGCGCCGCCAGCGCGTGACCGAGCCCGATCGAGAGCCCTTGACCCAGACTGCCGGTCGAGGCTTCGACCCCGGCGAGACGCCGCATGTTCGGATGCCCTTCGAGCGGGCTCCCGAGCTTCCTGAGCGTGTCCAGTTCCGATTTCGGGAAGTAGCCCGCCTCAGCCAGCACGGCGTAGAGAATCGGCGCGGCATGACCCTTCGATAGAATGAAGCGATCGCGATCCGGCCAGTGCGGGTTCTTTGGATCGTATTGAAGAATTCCACCGAAATAGAGAACCGAGAGGATTTCGACGGCAGAAAAGGAACTGCTCGGATGTCCCGAGCCCGCTTCGGTCGTCATTTCGAGCACCTCGCGGCGCAGTGTCCGCGCGAGATCGGTCAGACGATCGACGTCGAACTGCCGCGTCGCGTTCCGGTTGGTGGATTGTTGATCTCCCATGCTTGGCATCCTCCTGTGTGGTTGAGATGCGATACGCGAATCTCGTCGCATTTCCGCTGCCCCGGCGATACACTCCTTGAATCACCGGCGCACGACGTATCGCACTCTGATCATCCACGTCCTGCGCCTGTGTCGCAAGTGCGGAACCGTAACTGATTCAGCCCGTTAGGTGAACAGAGGTGTGAGCTACCGCCAATTGTGATCCCCGGCGGGCTCATGGGATAAGATCTCACCGACGACAGCACCCCGAGGAGGCACGCATGAGGCAGGGACACGGGGTCCCCACTCGATTCTTCCTGGCTTGCGCTCTCACACTCAGTACCATCGCTTCACTCGCCATTCCACCACTCGCAAGCGCGGCAAACGATACTCCAACATCCGGCACAACCGGCGTCACCTTCCGCATCTATGCGACGCGCGAAGGCCTCGTCGGTGGCACGACCAGCAACGGCCACGTCATCCAACCGCAGGATCACTTCGTGGCACTGCCGTGCGTCTGCGCCCTGTCGAGCAAGGGCGGCAACGAGTTTCAGGTGCGGATCCAGTACCAGGACAAATCGGTTACCGCACCCGTTTGGGACGTTGGCCCGTGGAACATCGATGACAACTACTGGGATCCGCCCGCTAAGCGGAAATACCCCAACCTGCCGCAGGGACAGCCAGAGGCAACGGCTGCGTATTATGACAATTACAATGGCGGCCTGGACGGTCGTGGCCGCAAGGTTCAGATCCCGGCCGGAATCGATATTGGTGATGGAACCTTTGCCGATCTTGGCATGACCGATTCGGGTTGGGTAACGGTCACATTCCTCTGGATGAAGCCCGCGCGTCCGTCATTGGCACAGTTGGGAGCACTGCCAGCCGGGTACACGGATATCCAGACCGTCTATTACGGGGATCGACCGCCACTCGATGGTGTGATCGCCAAGGATCCGGGGCTCTACACCTATTTCCCGCAGACACAGCACAACGTGCCGCAGCCGCTTATGGACTACTGGAACGCCCACGGGAGCTGGCGCAATATTGGCCTGCCGATCAGCGAGGTCTTCCGAGAGGTCTCGTACGATGGGGTGCCAAAGATTGTGCAGTACTTCGAGCGCCAGGTGCTCGAGCTCAATCTGCCGAACGACGGCACTACTCCGCTCGTTACGTCAGGGCTGATCGGCTACACCGCTTCGGCGCCAGACGCGGCTCGCGCACCGGTTCCAGCATTCGACAATAGCGAGACGTCGGTCTACTTCCCCGAGACGCAGCACTCGCTGGCGAACGGCTTCCTGGCCTATTGGAAGGAATACGGAGGGCTCACCGCGTTCGGCTACCCGATCACCCAGGAGTATTCAGGGACAACGCCGGACGGTCGTAAGTACGTCGCGCAAATATTTGAACGCGCCCGTTTTGAATGGTGGCCCGACAAAGCCGGTCAACCTGGCGACATCACACAGGGGTTGCTGGTGAACGAGATGCTCCAGCGTGAGGGCTGGCGCTAGCACGCAATCCAAACTGACACGAGCGAATTCGAGGGAGCCGGCGGTTCCCTCGATGCATTCAGGTCGGTGCGCGCGTCGATCCTGATTCTTGGTGCAGATTCGGGTAGCCAGGTACGGACAATCCCCCAACGTTGCATCTCCGATGATCCAACACCGGCGGAGTTCTTCAACGTCAATAAGGCGGCACTATGGATTGGCGTCGCGCCGCTCGAAGACGAGTACCGCGACCGCCGAGCACACGACGCCCACCCCCATCAAGATCAAGAACTGCTGCCAGAAAAACGTGCCGGTCTCCAGCGCGCGCTGGGGCTTGAAGGCGGTGAAGATGGATAGATAGCGCATCCAGCTGAGCCGGTCGACCAGGGCAGCGAAGACCCACATGAGGTAGAAGCCGAGCGTCGCGAACGCGGCCAGCGCCGCCGCTTTGCTCCGCTCTCGGGAAAAGGACGAGAACAGAACGGAGTAACCGGCGACCGCGAGCGGAAATGCCAGCAAGCATGGGAAAAGCGCGATCAGATGTGACAATCCAAAGCTTTCGCCAACCAGGAGCGCACCGATCTCGATCGCGACAACCGTCGCGCCCGACACGATGACGACGCCGATGACCAGTGAGACGATCTTCGCGATAAGCAGGCGCGCGCGGCTTTCCGGCACCGAGAGCCAGAGTTCGATCGTGCCGCGCTCGATCTCCTGCGCCACCGTCGCCGTTCCCGCCATAATCACGAAGATCGCGACGATCAACGGCCAGATCACGTTCAAGAATTCGGCACTGACGAAGGCCGGCATCTCGAACATGTTCGTCGTGACCCCGAACGCTTTGAGAAACGCGTCAGGGTAGGTCTTGATGATGTCCTCGAACGACGTCGCGTTGCGGCGCATGGTCGGGTAGACAAGCATGATGAGGACGCCATAGAGCGCCACGCCCACGACGTACCAGAGGGCGGTCCAACGCAGATCTTTTAGCGCACGTCGCAGCATGATCACACTCATGGATCCACCTCCGCCAGGTTCGGCTCGTTGGCCGTCTCGTAATATCGCAGGAAGACGCTCTCGAGGTCAGGCGGACCGAAGACCATGTCCTCGATGGGCAGTGTTGCGAGCCGGGCCAACAACGGTCGCAGGTCACCATACACCCCGAGCGTGATCCGACGGGCATCTGCCGAGATCGCAATCACGCGCGCGGTTGGCAGCGAATCGAAGAGTTCATTCGCAACCGGTAACCCGAAAGTAAGCTCCATTGTCCGCTCGCGAGTCGCGCGCAGGTGAGCTACCTCCTCTACGGCGATGAGCTTCCCATCCCGGATAATCCCAACGCGGTCGGCAACACGTTCGACCTCCGGCAGAACGTGAGACGACAGGAAGATCGTCTTACCCCGCGCTCGCTCTTCGACAAAGAAATCGAGCAGTAGGTTCTGGTTGAGCGGATCGAGACCACTGCTCGGCTCGTCCAGGATGAGGAGCGGCGCGTCGTGCATCAGTGCCTGTACCACGGCCAACTTTTGCCGGTTGCCTTTGGACAGGTGCTTGATCTGCTGGCCGAGGTCGACATCGAGCCGCTCGGCAAGCTCCATCCCGCGGGACCGGTCGTCCCTGTCCCGAAACGAAGCGAAGAACTCGAGAAACTCGTTGCACGTCATGTGCTCGTAGAGACGGATGTCGCCGGGGAGAAACCCGACCAGTCGTTTGGCCGCGGTGGACTCTTTCCAACAATCATGACCGAAGATACGCGCGAACCCGGATGACGGCCGCATCAGCCCCATCAGCACGCGAATGGTCGTCGTCTTTCCTGCCCCATTGGGCCCGAGAAACCCGAAGATCTCCCCCTCGTTAATGGTCAGGGTCAAGTCCACGACACCACGTTGTTTCCCGTACGAATAGGTCAGTCGATCGAGCATCAATGGCGCGGGCATATCGCCTCCATCGCGGTCTGAGTGTCGAGTTGTTTGGGGCTGCGATGCCCCAAGGTCAGTCTAGCGAGGAAGATCGTCGCGAGCGACAACGAAACCGTTACAAACTGGAGGCATAGACAGTGCAATTACGTGAACTGAGAGTCCCGAAAGTCACGTTTGGCGCGTGGGCACGCGGCACATGCTGTGGCAGCCAGAGCTAATTGACGGTAAAGTTATGGCACTGACAAAGCGCTAGTCGGGTGATCCGCGCGAAGGGCGCGAGCGCTTGATACACGGATGAGTTCGTGGCTTCGGGGTAGTTCACGGACATCATTGCAGGTTCAACCTTAGAGACTCAACCGGGGCCCGGACTGGACATGTTTGAAGATCCGGCGGCCGACACCGCTATTGTTCGCAGAGACGCGCGCATACTGATTCGCCGTGTGCCGGAGTTCATTGTGGGAACCAACGCCAGCACTGGCGCGGTACTCTCAATTCTGGAATTGGGCGAACGACCGCAAGCGCGCGGTATTGATGTGTGTGTCACGGGCGGCTCGCCCCCTCAGTCCAGCTTGGTCCAGATCCTATGAAGCGTGTTGTCATTGTTCTCCTCACCATTGCCTCGGCGGTCGCGTTCGTCTACTTTGCCAACCTCGAATCCCTGAGCACCGCCATCTTCTCAATGCCCGCCACGTCGCTCCTGCTCCTGATCGGTCTGCTGCTACTGAATGAGGTCGTCAAAGGCTCTCGATGGGCCTACCTGCTTCGCGCAAGCAAACTACCGATCCGGCACATCGACGGCGTTACTACGTATCTTGCATCCATGTCCGCGAGCGCCCTGCCGGGCGGATCGATGCTGAGCGCGCGACTGGCCGAAGAGCACGGCAAGATACGAATGCACCAGACGTTTTCGAGTTTTGTGGCGCTCGGCGTCTCGGACTTTTTCGCTCCCGCTGGCATCGCGATGTCAGCCATCATCCTGACTGGCCAACGACCGGTTCAGATCGTGATGCCAGTCGTGACGATCATGATGGGACTGACCGGCATCGCACTCTTCCGCAGCGCTCGCCTCGCCGGTTGGGTCACGAAGTTCTTGATGCGCTGGCGACTAACGCGACGATATGTTCCGCAGGAAGCGGATTTTTGGGATCGCGCTTCGCTGCTGATGCACCGCAAGGTCATAGTCAATGCGGTCGGCTACAGCGTCATATCGACGATGCTCTCAGCCAGCATCCTGTGGCTCATCGCCAACGCCATGATCGAACGAAATATCAGCTATGGGGACGGCGTCTACGCTCACACCTTCAGCATGGTGGCGCGACAGATCATTCCGGTACCGGGTGGACTTGGCATCAGCGACGCAAGCCTGGCCGGAGTACTGAACTTCATCGGTATCGGTCTGGCACGCGCAGCCTTCATCGCGCTCGCCTATCGCACTGTTGGACTGATTTTCCGCACGTTCCTCGGGCTACTGGTGCTCATCGCCCGGTATCCATACCTCTTGGTCGGTCCGCTCCGCGTTCAGGCGTCTGATACTGAAGAGGTGGAAGAATCCGTCGACGAAATTCCACAGCACACGCGCCGCCACGGGCGCGCTGTACGCTTGCCACGACGACATCCGGGCAAAATCCCCAATGAAAAGCCAAATCAGGAGGTCGCGCGCCGGATCTCCAACTAATCCGCTTACCTGATCGAGTCGCCACGAGCAGAGAGGGGCGTCGGATGAGCGATCGATTTCCTGTGGTTCAGGTCAGTGGTGGTCCGTATGAACGTGGCCAAGAGCACGGACGCCTGGCACAGGAGCGCGTAGCGCGTACTGTCGCCATCTACCGGGACGCCTTCGCTGAGAGCGCTGGCCTCGACTGGGAATCGGTGAAACGCAAAGCAACCGGCTTCGCGCAACAGATCGAGACGTTCGACACGAACATTCTGGCCGAGATGTCGGGCATAGCCGACGGTGCGGGATTCAAGATCGAGGAGATCGTGGCGATCAATTGCCGTACCGAGATCCTATTTGGCAATCGTGGCGCCGCGCGGGCACCAGTTCCTGAGCCGGAATGCACGACGATCGCGGTCGCTCCTCGCGCCAGTGCTACCGGAACGACGATCCTCGCCAAAAACTGGGACTGGCGCGCGCCCTGTCGCGACTCGGTCATCCTGCTGCAAGCGCGCCAGGACGAGGCGCCAGATCTGGTGATGCTGGTCGAAGCCGGAATGGTCGGTCGCGACGGTTTCAACGCGGCCGGAGTCGCTGTCTGCGGCAACCTGCTCCGTTCGACACTCGACGGCAGCCGGCCGGGCGTTCCGGTTCCGTTCATCCGACGACGCGTGCTCAACAGCTCCCGGCTCGATCACGCCATGGGCGAAATTCTGAATGCGGAACGCGCAGCGTCGACGAACTACATCGTGGCGCACGATTCGGGCACGATCGTCAATTTCGAGGCGTCACCGGCGCAGGTGTACCCGGTCTACCCAGTGCAGGGGCTGCTGACGCATTCGAACCACTTCACGGCAGTCGCCGCTGAGGTTCAGGGAATCGGCGTGCTCACCTCCCCAGACACCCTGTACCGCATGCACCGCGTGCGTGATCTCCTTGAGCCGAAGATCGGCCAGATCCAGATCGACGACGTCAAGTCCGCGCTGTCCGACCACGTTGGCTATCCCCAATCGGTCTGCCGACATCCGGACCCGGAACTGCCCGAGTCGCGCCAGTCAATGAGCATTGCCTCGATCGTCATTGACCTGGGGCGACGTGAGATGCATGTGGCCGTTGGCACGCCCTGCGTGCACGACTACCAGACGATCGGGTTGCCGGAGCGGGCTCCCGCGGCGGTCGCGGCTCACTGAGTCGACGAGTTCAGCGCGCGCCAAACCTGCTCGGAACGGATCGGGATCTCGGTAACCCGGATACCGACCGCGTCGGCAATGGCATTTGCGATCGCCGCGGCCGGCGCGACGACCGGAGCCTCACCAATTCCCTTGGCACCAAATGGACCGAACGGCGACGGATTCTCGACCAGAACGCTCTCGATATCCGGAATATCGACCGCCTTGGGGATGGCGTAATCGAGAAAACTTCCGGTCAGCGGCTGTCCATGCTCGTCGTAGATGAGGGCTTCGCGGATGCCCCAGCCGACTCCCTGCGCGACCCCACCATGAATCTGGGCCTCCACCTCAGCCGGATTGATCGCCCGGCCGATGTCGTGAATCGCCTGGTACCGTGTCAGGCGCACGTCACCCGTCTCGCGGTCAACCTTCACCCGTGCGATGTGGACGGCCATCGCCGGCGACTTCTCTGGATTCGCCACGTTGCCCCGACCAAAGACCGGCGCGAACTGGCTGCCCGCCTCGGTCGTCGACGAGTGAATCTGTCCGAGCGTCAGATACCGGTCCGGTGCACCCTTGACGAGCACGCGATCGTCACGCAGTTCAAGATCCTCAACCGGCGCCTCGAGCCGGTCGGCGGCAATCGCCAGCATCTGGTCGCGCGCGTCCTGGGCCGCGGCCAGCACAGCATTGCCGACGCTGTAGAGAACTTTGCTTCCGCCCGTAAGTCCGAATTGCGGCGCGCTGTCACTTGAAGCAGTCTTGACCTTTACCCGGTCGGCCGAGATGCTCAGAGTCTCGGCGGCAATCTGCGTCAGACCGGTCGTGGTGCCGGTTAGGTCGACTGACCCGACCATCACGTTCACGGTGCCGTCGCTGTTGAGCCGCACGCTGGCCGAAGCGGACTCCGCACCACCCCGCAAGCCGCCAATCGCCAGACCAACACCCTCCCCATCGCCCTTCGGCGTGGTCCAGATGGAAGAATCGCCTGCCATACACAGCAGATTGGCCAGGTCAAAGGGCGGCCAATGGCTGCCATCTGCCATCAAATCCCCGGTCGAAGCTACGTTCATGAGCCGAAACTCAATCGGCGACAGACCGAACTCCAACGCCAAGCGGTCGATGAGCGATTCGAGCGCGAACATCATCGGCGTTAGGCCCGGCGCACGGTAGGCGCCAGTCCCGGTCCGGTTCGTCAGCACCTCGGACGAGCGGATATCAAGGTTCGGGAATTGGTAATAAGAGCCGACCATCTGCGCGACCAGCTGGTAGGGTGAGTTGGAGAAGAATCCGGTATCGAACCAGAGGTCGGCGCGCAGGCCGGTCAAGCGACCCTCGTCGTCTGCAGCGAGCGCGATGGTCAATTCCGATTCCGGCGCGGGAGTCGTCGAGATGAAGTCCTGCCCGCGTTCCAGAGTCAGTCGTACGGGGCGCCCAAACTGGAGCGCCAGCAGCGCCACCAGTGGCTCGAGCAGGACCATCTTGGCACCAAACCCGCCGCCGACCGTAATCGGCTCGACTCGAATGTCCGTCTCGGGCCGATTCAGCGCTCGGGCCAGGGCAGAGCGGACCATGAACTGTCCCTGCGTTGGCGTATAGATCGTGATCCGACCGTTCGGCTCGGCGGCCGCGAGTGCGGTACGCGGCTCAAGGTAGCCCTGATAGACCGCCCGCGAGTGGAACGTCTGCTCCACCGTCTTCGCGGCCTCTCGGAAGGCGCGATCGACGTCGCCGCGCCGGTAATGGACCGAACCATTGACATTGTGCCCGGCAGTCCCGCCCGATTCGCTGACCGGCGCCGCTCCATGCGCGGCCGCCTCCTCGGAGACCGTCTTGCCGTGATGTCGAACCAATTCGGCATCCGGCTGACGGCTGGAGGCAAGATTGGCCACGGTCGGCAGTGGCTCGTACTCGACTTGCACCAGGCTGGCCGCCGTCTCGGCTGCCTCCGCACTCTCGGCCAGCACGACGGCGACTGGCTGACCGACATAATTGACGCTCCGGTGCGCTAGGAAGAAGCGGCTCCGGTCGGCTGGCTCCTCGTCACGCGCGAACTCTGGCAGATCGTCGGATGTCACCACCGCGACCACACCCGGCATCACCAAAGCCGCATCCTGGTGGATCTGCCGGATGTGCGCATGCGCATACGGGCTCAGCACCAGATGGGCGTGCAGCATGCCGGGCAGCGACAGATCTCCGGCGTAGCATTCGTGGCCGGTCAGGCGCGGACGAGCGTCGGGTCGCCGTACCCGCTGACCAATCGACCGAAACGACTCTTCACTCACGTATCTCTCCAGTCCATTTACGAAAACAATCATGAAAACGGCGCCGGTCGGAAGACGCGACGCCGCCCGTTCGGTTTCAAGAACTGACGATCAGACGGTCAACGACCGGGCCAGCTCCGTCGCCTGCCGCAGCGCGTCCTGCACCCGGTTCCGCTGCCGCACCAGTTTCGTCCGAAGGAAGCGGTAGTCATTGGATTCCGGATCGAGCGCGACCAACTGCTGAACCGGTGCCAGTCCGGGCAGTACCCCCATCTGAAGCGCCGGGTCCATCTCATACGGCCCGTTGACGGTAAACAGCACCGGATTGACGATGCGCGTGAGCTGTTTGAGCCCCTCGTTCAACTTCGCCGGATCCGCGACCGGTGATGACGTCAATCGCTCGGCCGCATTCTTGAAGGTCTTCGCCGCCTCGAGCGTCCCGCTCAGGTCGAGGTGCCGGCCGGCCCCCTCCTGATAGGTCGTCAGTTGGTCGATGAAGTCTTGCGCGCTGGCAGTGAAATCGTAGGGGATGATCTCTGGCTGGCACATGCGCAGCGTCATCGTCACGTAGACCTCGACGTCTTTCGCCAGGATACCCGCATCCGCCTTGTCGAGCGTATCCTCCGGCGAATGCCACCACCAGGCGCCGCCCGAGCCACCCACGGCCTTACGATCTGGATGGTCGACCGGCAGCATCCGAAACGCGCCAAGCGACGGCAGGCCCACCCCAAGGAAGGACTGATCCCCGGCCCGCAGGGGACGCCGGATGTTCGGTTCCTGACCCGAGAGTTCTCGCACAACGGCCGACGTCAGGTGCTCGATCTCGCCCATGTTGTAACGGCAGTCCCAGATCTCGGTGTCGCGTACTCCGGGCGAGTCGATGTTGAGATAGCCCAGCGCGTGCGAGCGCAATTCCTCGAAGTAGTTGTCGGCAAACCAGGTGCTGCCGGAGTAGCGCCCGGTCGAATGCCCCGGCCACCAGCAGAACCGCACGCCGCAGCGCAGCTGATCGCGCATACCGTTGATAACCCGAGCCATCTCGATCAGCGCGGCATCGCCGGTGGCGTTGTCGGTGACCCCCTCATACCAGGAATCGATATGCGCCCCGACCAGCAGGTAGTCGTCCGTTCCATTGCCCGGGATGAAGCCCGTCGCCAGCGGCACGCGGTACCACTGCGTTCTGACGTTGGACTCCACCCGAACGGTGACGGTCCCTTGTTTCAGCAGGTCCAGAATCTGGGTACCAACGGCATTCTTGACTCCCATCGACGGAATCTTCGGCATGCGGTCGGCCGACTCGGGGGTCGGCGTACCCCAGATGCTGGTCGAGATCATCTCGTGGGTCACCGGCTCGTCCGAGGGCCAGATGTGGATATGCCCAATCGCGCCACGCTCCTGGGCCCGCAGCACACCGTCCGGACCGCCGTCCTGGGTCAGCACGATCTTGCCCCGCACGTCGAGGCCCGTGTAATCACCCGAGACGGCCCGGTGTGAGAAGATCATCTCGCCCTGTTTGGGCTGGGCAAACGGCACGAAGACGAGTTCGCCACTACTATCGCCGGCTGGCGTCTGCGCCCCGAACGCGCGGGTCCGAACCTCGTACGTCTCGATCTCATTGCCATTCGAATCGAGGGTGGCCAGTTTACCTTCGAGCGGCCAGGAGATGAGCGAGTCGAATTCCAGGATCTCAGCATCGACGCCATAGTCACGGAGCGTATTAACGATGTACTTGGCGGCCTCCCGCTCGTCCTCGCTGCCCGTATCGCGAAAGAGCGTGCTGAAGCGATTCAGATGCTGCTGCAGGTGATCGGCGGAGACCGCCTCGCGCGCACGGCTCTCCAGGTTCTCCAATGTCGTGCTCATGCGTCATTCCCTCCCAATTGCCTCAGACCAGTGCCGGTCGAGGACTGACGACCAATTCTCCAATGATTCGTCCGAGGACCGACCGCGCCAGGATGACCGGTTTACCCGTTACTGAGGTGACGATATCGCGCATGGGCTCGTCCATGCCGATGCAGGTCATCCAGATCAGGTCACAGCGGGCGTCCCGCAGTGTTTCCGCGGCACGCTGTACCGCATCCAATCGGAGTGACGCTTGGTACGGTGACGCGCTGGTGACGGTGGCGTCGATGCCGAGCCGCACGTAGCGGGCACGCTCCTGCTCGACCTGGCCCGCCGACGGCTTGATGATGCCGAGGTGTCGCCCGTACGCAAGCGCGGATACCACGCCGGGGAATACTCTGCCCGGATTGACGACCAGCACGGGTGCCTCAATCGCACTCCAGTCGGCGCCACAGAGAATGACAATCAGGTCAGCGCCTTCGTCCTGCACCAGTTCATCAACCAGCCGCTGCATGCGAGGCATGATCTTCTGATGGGACAGGAGGGTCTCGCCTCCGGACTTCAGCCGGGCCACGATGCCGACTTCGCCCGGTCCGGGTGCAAGTGCCGCGATCTCGTCGGACGTCAATCCGTTTAGATTGCCCCGCTCAACCACACCGACATCGCTCGGCAGCATGGACTGGATGGCTGGCACCACGTCATCACGCGGCGCCTCCGCGATGGTCGCAAAGCCAATTGTCCGCATCGTAGGCTCCTTTCGGCGACGGTCTCGCTCGTCATCTGTTCTCCATGATAACCGCTGATCAGACCCGCGAACGCCGGCGTCGTGCGATTTCGGCGCACAGAAAAACACCCTCGGTTCTCACCGGGGTGTCTGCTCGCGTATCCGCTCCCAACCGGGCGCTAGACCCAGTCGGCCGGAAAACCCGCCTCTTGCCAGCGAAGGTACTTCCAGACGCTGATCGCTCGCCGCACTTCGTGCAATGCCTTCGGATCGAAGTTCGATAACAACAGGAAGACGTCGTCGTGAGTGCGGTCAACGCTCTCGATCGTATGGTACCCGTAGCGCCGCAACAGGTTGCGCACGCGCGGGGTGAGATCGAGCACGTCGATAGACGGGTGTACGCGTTGTGAGACGCTGTTCCAGCCCAGTTCGATCAGGCTGATGAGAAAGATCGGAAAACTCATCACCATGCCGATGGCCGCGAGCCAACCGAACAGAACCATCGAAAGCGCTTCCAGGTTCGATGGGAAGAGGGCCATTGGCACGACGAACGCCGCCGTGCACAGGATGAACGCGGCCAGCGATCGGCGAACCGGGTTGACCGCGAATGGGTCCCACGGCTCGGTGGACGCTCGTCGCTGCAGCTGTATGCTGGTCGAGTAGTCTCGGCTGTTCTGCATTGCTTCCAATAAACTCCGTGTCTGCTACATTATGAACCGGCCGGATGGTGATTCCCCACTGTATTTCATACTGGATAGTTCAATGCGAAACACCACCCATTATTCCCAAAAGTGTCTCCCATCCTGGTGCCGCAAAGATCAGCAAGTCTTTGGATCGACGAGACTGGAGTGCGCTGGCTTCTGATGCTCGTTAACGAACGTCGAAATAAGGGGATGCCAGCACCCCGCCCTCGTTTGACGCTCGTCGCCAAACAGCCTCTACGACCGTCCGGCTCACTACATGACAACGCAATCAGGTATCCACCGAATTTGCGGCCAGGGAGAACACTCCAGGGACGGAAAAGCCTATTCCGGCGCGAAAATAGCCCGCGCAGATCCTGCCCGGACTGTCCGCGCAAACAAGCCAGACAGCGAGGTCCGGTGCTGGTAATCGGCAATCGAGGGGTCTGCGCCTGCGGTCGATGGACACGCACGTGCTGCGAGACTCCATGCCAAGAATCCGGGGCAGACCAGAAATTGTGCCTGTCCATTTGGACAGGGAGCTACTGGCCAGTGTTACACTCTCCCTTTGCACCGATGCCCGATGATCGCCACTGGGTCGACATCTAGGATTAGGATCGTGCTACCACATTCCACGGTTCGGACCGGCAATCGGTGGCATCTCTCGGTGCGTTTTGTGAGGCTGGATCTACGAGGGACGTGACATGATTTCAACACTTGGCCGTAAACGAACTCAGCCCGTCGAAGCCGCGAACCCGGCCGAGTCGACGGCCATCATCGAAGCAATTGCCGTCAAGAAGACCTACCACACCGGCAAGATGGAAGTTCCGGCGCTTCGCGGCGTTGATTTCACCGTCAATCGCGGCGAGATGGTGGCGATTATGGGACCGTCGGGCTGTGGCAAGACGACCCTCCTCAACTGCCTCTCCGGTCTCGACACCGTCAATGAAGGGCGGATCCTGATCGCGGGAACCGATCTCTCAAAGATGTCGGACAACGCTCGGACGACGTTCCGCGCCAAGGAGATGGGATTCGTCTTCCAGTTCTACAACCTGCTCCCGGTCCTGAGCGCGGCTGAGAACGTTGAACTGCCGCTACTGGTAAGTGGTGTCAAACCGAAGCAGGCTCGCGACCTGGCGATCAAGGCGCTCGCGCAGGTCGGTCTCGAGAGTTGGGCCAGCCACAAGCCAGCCGAACTCTCCGGTGGACAGCGCCAGCGTGTCACGATTGCTCGCGCCCTGGTCAACGATCCTTCGATCGTCTGGGCAGACGAGCCAACCGGCGACCTCGACAGTGAGACTGCGGACGACGTCATGCGCTTGATGCGCGAGCTCAACAAGACGAACAGTCAGAGCTTCGTGGTGGTGACGCACGATCCGCGGATTGGCGCAATGTGCGACCGGATCATCCGCATGCAGGACGGCCGCATTATCGACGACGGGATCACGGCATCCTGAACCCCAGCAATTCCCAGGAAAGGGACCAGTCAACGTGAACGAGATGTTCGGAATTCCGATGAACTCGATCATGGTGGCGCTACTCATCATCTTCGCGCTCTGTTTGAGCGCTGGACTGTGGGTCTTCTTGCGCCATCGGGTCATCTTCAAGATGGGTATGCGGAACGTTCCGCGGCGGCCCGCTCAGACGACGCTGATCATCATTGGACTGATGCTCAGTACCCTGATTATGTCGGCCGCGCTGACGACCGGCGACACCCTCGACAATACGATCACCGGCGCGGTGTACGACCTGATGGGTCACACCGACGAACTGGTCGTGCTCTCGGCGAACAATAGCAACAACAACCGGCAGGTTGGCGCCAACTTCTTCCCGCAGGATGTGGCGACGCAGCTTCGCAGCAAGATCGATAAGAACGCGCCAATCGACGGCATGATGCCGATGCTCTACGATCAGGTGCCGACGATCAACGCGAGTAATCAGCTGCATGAGCCGGCCTTGACGCTTACCGGCGTCGACCCGACCGACCTGGCCGCCTTTGGCGGCATGACCGACGCCAACGGCAAGTCGATCGATTTCGCCAATCTTCCGGCGAACAGCGTCGTGATGGGCAAGACCGCGGCCGACAAGCTGAACGCCAAGCCCGGCGACAAGCTGACGGTTTACATCCAGAATCAGCCCAAACAGCTGACCGTCGCCGCGGTCTCCGCCGATTCGATCATGACGGGCATGACCGACGTTGCTGGCGATGGCGGTTTTGCCATGCCGCTCGGCGAGGCCCAAGCGCTGACGAATCACCA